>NZ_CP104173.1:0-4800000 GCF_025200905.1 Bradyrhizobium yuanmingense
GTTGTTGTTTCCTCGGGTCGCGGACGGATGCCGGCGATCGGCAATCGCCTCTGACGTTTCTTCTGTTGAGCGAGTTAATCGGCCGATTAACTTTTCTCGCCTTCACGCCAGCGAGGCAAGCGGTTTTCATGCCGCACGGCCAAAATAAAACGGCGCGCACCGAAGTGCGCGCCGCGGAAAATTTGCGTGGAGACGCTAAGTCGAACTGTCAGCGCGCAGCAGCGACCGCGCGTTGTGCCATCACCTTGATCAGATTGGCGCGATATTCCGCCGTGCCGTGGATGTCGGCCAGCAATCCGTTCGCCGAGATGCTGACGCTGTCGATCGCCGATGGCGACCAGTTCGCCTTCAGCGCCGCCTCGATCGCGCCCACCCGCATCACGCCGGTTTGCGAGGCGCCGGTGGCGGCGACCCGAACCTCGCCCGACTTGGCTTGCGCCACGAACACGCCGGTCAGCGCGAAGCGCGAGGCCGGATGCCGCATCTTCTCGTAGCCCGCCTTTGCCGGCACCGGGAATGACACGGCGGTGATGATCTCGCCGTCTTCGAGCGCCGTCGTGAACAGGCCCTGGAAGAAATCATCCGCCGCAATCGACCGCTTGTTGGTCTTCACGGTGGCGCCGAGCGCGAGCAGCGCCGCCGGGAAATCCGCAGCCGGATCGTTGTTGGCGATCGAGCCGCCGATCGTGCCGCGATAACGCACGGCGGGGTCGCCGAGCACCGAGGTGAGATAGGCGATCGCGGGGATCGCCTGCTTCACATCGGCATTCGTCATGATGTCGTAATAGGTCGTCGCGGCCTTGATGGTCAGAGTGTCGCCCGACAGCTCGACGCCCTGCAGCTCCTTGATCCTGCCGAGGTCGATGACGTCGGAGGGACCTGCGAGGCGCTGCTTCATCACCGGCAGCAGCGTCTGGCCGCCGGCGAGGAACTTCGACTCGCTGCCTTTGGCGAACAGGCTGGCGGCCTCGTCGACCGAGGAGGCGCGATGATAGGTGGTCTGGTACATCTTCGGTCCTCCCTTAAGCCGCGTGGATCGTGCGCCACACCCTGTCAGGGGTTGCGGGCATTTCCAGGTTGTTCTTGCCGATCGCATCCGTGATCGCGTTGATCACGGCCGCCGATGCGCCGATCGCGCCGGCCTCACCGCAACCCTTGATGCCCAAGGGATTGCCCGGGCAGAGCGTCGTGGTGTGGGACAGGTTGAACGACGGCACGTCGTCGGCGCGCGGCATGGCGTAATCCATGAACGAGGCCGTGACCGGCTGGCCGTTCGCATCATAGATCGCATGCTCGAGCAACGCCTGCCCGATCCCCTGTACAAGGCCGCCATGGACCTGGCCCTCGACGATCATCGGGTTGATCAGCCGACCGAAATCGTCGGCCGCGACGAAATTGACGAAGGAAGTCTTGCCGGTGCCGGGATCGACCTCGAGCTCGCAGATATAGGCGCCGGCCGGGAAGGTGAAGTTGGTCGGGTCGTAGAAGGCGCTCTCCTTCAAACCCGGCTCCATCCCGTCAGGCAGATTGTGCGCCGTATAGGCCGCGAGCGCGACCATCGGCAGGGCGATCGCCTTGTCGGTGCCTGTCACCTTGAACTCGCCGTTCTCGATGACGATGTCGGCCTCCGATGCCTCCAGCGCATGCGCGGCGATCTTCTTGGCCTTGGATTCCATCTTCTCCATCGCCTTCAGGATCGCGGTGAGGCCGACGGCCGCCGAGCGCGAGCCGTAGGTACCCATGCCGAACTGCACCTTGTCGGTATCGCCATGGACGATCGAGACCTGGCTGATCGGAACGCCCAGGCGCTCAGCGACGAGCTGGCAGAAGGTGGTCTCGTGACCCTGGCCGTGGCTGTGCGAGCCGGTGAGGATCTCGATGGTGCCAACCGGGTTGACGCGCACCTCGGCCGATTCCCACAAGCCGACGCCGGCGCCCAGGCTGCCGACCGCCTTCGACGGCGCGATGCCGCAGGCCTCGATGTAGCAGGACACGCCGATGCCGCGCAGCTTGCCGTCGGCCTTCGCCTTGGCCTTGCGGGCAGGGAAGCCGGCATAATCGATCGCTTTCATCGCCGCATCGAGGGAAGCGTTGAAGTCGCCGGTGTCGTAGGCCATGATCACAGGCGTCTGGTGCGGGAACTGGGTGATGAAGTTGGTCCGCCGCAACTGGGCCGGATCGACGTTCAGCTGCCGCGCCGCCGTTTCCATCAACCGCTCGATCAGATAGCTCGCCTCCGGCCGGCCCGCGCCGCGATAGGCGTCGACCGGCGTGGTGTTGGTGTAGACCCCGATCACCTCGGCATGGATCGCCGGGATGTTGTACTGGCCCGACAGCAGCGTCGCGTAGAGATAGGTCGGCACCGAGGACGAGAACAGCGACATGTAGGCGCCGAAATTGGCGTAGGTCTTCACCTTGAGGCCGATGATCTTGTTGTTGGCGTCGAAGGCCATCTCGGCATGGGTGATGTGATCGCGGCCATGCGCGTCGGTGAGGAAGGCTTCGGTGCGGTCGCCGGTCCACTTGACGGGACGGCCGACTTTCTTCGAGGCCCACAGCGCCACCATCTCCTCGGGATAGATGAAGATCTTGGAGCCGAAGCCGCCGCCGACGTCGGGCGCGATCACGCGCAGCTTGTGCTCGGGGGCGATGTTGTAGAACGCCGAGAGCACGAGACGGGCGACGTGCGGGTTCTGCGACGTCGTATAGAGGGTGAAGTGCTCCTCCGCGGTGTCGTAATCGGCGATCGCCGCGCGCGGCTCCATCGCATTCGGCGCGAGGCGGTTGTTGGTGACGTCGAGCTTCACCACATTGGCGGCTTTCGAGAAGGCGGCATTCACCGCGCCCTCGTCGCCGATCACCCAATCATAGACCTGGTTGCCGGGCGCCTCAGGATGAAGCTGCGGCGCGCCGGGCTTGATGGCGGCGTGCATGTCGGCGACCGCGGGGAGCTCCTCGTAGTCGACCACGACGGCTTCCGCCGCGTCGCGCGCGAGATTCTTGCTGTCGGCGATCACGACGGCAATTGCCTGTCCGACGAAGCGCACCGTCTCCGGCGCCATCGCCGGCCATGCGCCCATCTTCATCGGGCTGCCGTCCTTGGAGGTGATGGCCCATCCGCAGATCAGGTTGCCGACCTTGTCGTCGACCAGCTCCTGTCCGGTGAGCACCGCGACCACGCCCGGCATCTTCAGCGCCGCGGACGAGTCGATCTTCTTGACCTTGGCGTGCGCGTGCGGGCTGCGGATGAAATAGGCATGGGTCATACCCGTCAATTTGATGTCGTCGACGTAACGGCCCTTGCCGGTAATGAAACGCTTGTCTTCCTTGCGCACGACGCGTGCGCCGATGCCTTCAACACCCATGTCTGGTCCTCCCGACCGGAAATTTCCTTGATCGCGCCGTCCATCGACGGCTGCGACGGTTGTTCTTGTTTCGAGGCGCGCCGCTTACTCGGCCGCCTGCGAGACCTTCATGCGGCCGGCGGCGTCCAGCACCGCCTTGACGATGTTGTGATAGCCGGTGCAGCGACAGATATTGCCTTCGAGCTCGGTGCGGACGGTCGCCTCGTCGAGCTGTCCACCATGGCGGTGCACGATGTCGATCGCCGACATGATCATGCCCGGCGTGCAATAGCCGCACTGCAGGCCATGATTGTCGCGGAAGGCGGCCTGCATCGGGTGCAGTTCGTCGCCCTTGGCGATGCCCTCGATCGTGGTGACGCTGGCGCCGTCGGCCTGCCCCGCCAGCATGGTGCAGGATTTCACCGCGCGGCCGTCCATGTGCACGACGCAGGCGCCGCACTGGCTGGTGTCGCAGCCGACATGGGTCCCGGTCAGGTTGAGGTGATCGCGCAGGAGCTGGACCAGCAGCGTGCGGTCCTCGACATCGACAGCAACGGCCTTGCCGTTGACCGTCAGTTTGACTGTAGACACTTGAAGTCCTCCCAAAGTTATTTTGATTGGTTCTAATTAGAGACAGCGCAAACGAAACTTTGCAACTGGGTTTTTGCTGACCGCGGTCATGGAAGGGTCATCGTGATGACGGTCGCCGATCTGCGATTCGGCCACAACGTCTCGTGCCGCCGCCATCACGTGCTGCGACATTGTGGGAGACACACGGAAAGTCGCAGCTAGCATCTGCAATGGCGTGCTCGGCTGCCGCCGCAATAGGCGCGTGAGCCGGTCGCGCGTGCCGTGGTCATCTCGCCGCTTGCCTTGGACCTAGGCCCGGTCGTGCGTCGTTCCTCCCTTTAATGCCGTGCTCGTTGCGCGAATAGGAGCATGCGCCCCCGCCTTTGTAATCGCGATCTTGGTAGTAGGACGAGACGACTTAAGCCATTGATTTTGCTTACGGCAATGCAGCGAAATCATGCCCCGGGGCGAGGCCGGCGGGCCAATCGCCGGGCCATGCGCGCCTAGTACTTCCTGGCGATTGAACGCAGCCGCCCGTGCCCCTAGTCGAGCCGTACAGGCAACGGCAACAAGGGTGGAAGCGATGCAGATGAACGACAGTCAGCGGATCCCGGCGTCGAAGGACACGGTGTGGGCTGCGCTCAACGATCCCGAAATTCTCAGGCGCTGCATTCCCGGCTGCCAATCGCTCGAGATGGCGTCGCCGACCGAGATGACGGCGACCGTGGTGCTGAAGGTCGGTCCGGTGAAGGCGGCGTTCAGCGGCAAGGTGAGGCTGACCGATATCGATGCGCCCAACGGCTATCGCATCGTCGGCGAGGGCGCCGGCGGCGTCGCCGGCTTTGCCAAGGGCGGCGCGAAGGTCAGGCTGGAAGAAGAAGCCCCTGATGTCACCATCCTGCACTACGAGGCCGATGCGCAGATCGGCGGCAAGCTCGCACAGCTCGGCTCGCGATTGATCGACTCGACGTCGCGAAAACTCGCCGCGAGCTTCTTCGAAAATCTCGCCGGCGTGGTAGCGCCATCATCGTGATTGATGCGCGATGCCGCCTTCATTCGAACGCGCATTTCAAGCTGCAAAACAAGGGCAGGACGCAAGGCGCGACAACAAGATGAGCGGCGAAAGCCGCCGATGATTTGCACTACTACCTTCCGCCTATACTAAGCGCGAAACGGCGATGCTGTAATTTCGAACGATGGCTCGCAGGCGAACTGCGCATCACGAGCGCAGTGCGCTCAGGCGCCCAACGAGGCGTGCACAACAACATCGCGGAGGGAATACATGACCTTTGGAACGAAGGGCTTCTTGGCCGGCATCTCCATGATTGCGATGCTCGCCGCCGTTACACCGGGCGTTCGCGCCAACGACTCGGTGCTCAACGCGCAATCCGATTCGAATCAATGGGCCGTTGCCGGCCACGATTACGGCAACACGCGCTTCAGCCCGCTCAAGCAGATCAACACCGAGAACGCCGGGAAGCTGACGCTCGCTTACTCCTTCTCGCTGGCGTCGTTGCGTTCGAACGAATCCTCGCCGATCGTCATCGGCAACACGCTGTACGTTTCGAGCTCGTGGGGTCCGAAATACGTCTATGCGCTCGATGCGGCGACGGGGCAGCGCAAATGGACCTGGGAGCCCGATATTCCCGAGGACGTGCTGCAATACGCCTGCTGCGACGTGAACAGCCGCGGCGTCTCCTACGCCGACGGCAAGATCTTCGTCGGCCGCCTCGACGGCAAGCTGACCGCGCTCGATGCCGCGACCGGCAAGTCGCTGTGGACGGCGAAGGTGGTCGACTACAAGCAGGGCTCGGTCATCACCTCGCCGCCGCTCGTCGTGCGCGACAAGGTCATCAGCGGTTTCGGCGGCGGCGAATACGGCGTGCGCGGCGCGCTGCTGGCCTTCGACATCAACACCGGCAAGCAGGTGTGGCAGACCTACACCGTTCCTTCGCCCGACGAGCCCGGCGGCGATTCCTGGAAGGGCGACTCCGCCCAGCATGGCGGCGGCGCGGCCTGGCTGGTCGGCTCCTACGATCCAAAGACCGACACGGTCTATTGGGGCACCAGCAATCCCGCCCCGTGGAACACGGCGGTGCGTTCGACCGGCGACGGCAATTTCGGCAAGCTGACCAACCTCTACACGGCTTCGACGCTCGCGCTCGATCCCAACACCGGCAAGATCAAGTGGCACATCCAGACCACGCCGGCCGACGCCTGGGACTATGACGGCGTCAACGAAGCCGTGCTCGCGGATCTCAAGATCGGCGGCAGCACCGTTCCGACTCTGATGAAGGCCGATCGCAACGGCTTCTTCTTCGTCGCCAACCGTGAGACCGGCAAGGTGCTGTCGGCGGAGAAATACGTGTTCTCCAACTGGGCCAAGAAGTGGGACGTCGCCACGATGCGCGCGGTCGAGGATCCCGACAAGCGTCCCGGGCCAGGCCATCCCGCCAAGGACATCTGCCCGAACCTGATCGGCGGCAAGAACTGGCAGCCGATGTCGTTCAACCCGCAGACCGGCCTCGTCTACATCCCGTCCAACAACGTCTGCATGGACTGGTCGGTCAGCGACGTCACCTACAAGCGCGGCGTGTTCTATCTCGGCGCCGAATTCCCGACCAAGGAAGGCCCCGGCGGCTTCCTCGGCGAGCTCGTCGCCTGGGATCCGGTCGCGCAGAAGAAGGTCTGGTCGATCAAGGAAGACCTGCCCTTCAACGGCGGCACGCTGACCACCGGCGGCGGCCTCGTGTTTGCCGGCAACATCCATGGCGACTTCCGTGCCATCGATGCGAAGTCCGGCAAGGTGCTGTGGAGCAAGAATCTCGGCTCCGGCATCGGCGCGGGTCCGGTGACCTATCAGGTCGACGGCAAGCAATATGTCGCCATCGTCGTCGGCCGCACCGCTGCGCTGCCTGCGTTCCTGGGCGAGGTAGGAAAGAAGATGACGGCCGCAGCCCCCGAGGGCGGCTCGCTCTTCGTGTTCTCCGTCCAGTGACAACTCGCGCGCGTATCCTCGAGGTGACGGGATACGCGCGCGCTTTCTCCGGATTTTAGCTGCGGCATCGGCCGATGCCTGGTGCCGCTGCGCCCGGCTCAACGAGCTCCGGCGCAACAAAGCCAACACCAAGGGAGACGAGGATGCGTCCGAATCATTCCGCCACCGGTGCGAGCCGACATCGCGCCATCGCAGGCCTGCTCGCATGTGCCGCCGCGGCGCTGATCGTTCCGGCCTCGCCGCTGCAGGCCAACGAGGCGCAACCGTTCCGTCTCTGCGCCGATCCGACCAACCTTCCATTCTCCAGCGACAGTTCGTCGAAGCCGGGCTTCTATGTCGAGATCGGGCAGGCCCTGGCGCAGGCGCTCGGCCGGCCGATCGCCTATGACTGGTACAAATCCTATTTCGGCAAGCGCACCGTGCGGGTCACGCTGCTCGGCAAGCAATGCGACGCCATGATCGGGCTGCCCAGGTCCGCAGATTTCATGGGCCCGGCCGTGATCTTCTCCGACGCCATCGCCAAAGAGGGCTATGCCCTCGTCGCCACCAAGGAATCTGCGAAGGGCGCGGCGATCGGCGGCATCGAGGGCCTCAAGGGCAAGCGCGTCGCCGTGCAGTTCGCCAGCACGCCGCAAAACCTGCTCGCGAGCCGCGACGACATCCAGAAAGTGACGGTGCTGTCGCCTGAGGAGGGCATGCAGGCGCTCGACCAGGGCCGGGCCGACGTCGCCTTCATCTGGGGCCCGGTCGCCGGCTGGCTGAACAAGACCAGCTACGGCGGCCGCTACCAGATCGAGCTCACCGAGGGCGAGGGCCTGTCATGGGACGCCGCCATCGGCTTTGCCAAGGCCTCGACCGAGTTGCGCGACCGCGTCAATGCCGTGTTGCCGCAGCTTCAGGGCAAGATCGGCGAGCTCGCCGTGAAATACGGTTTGCCGGGCGGCGCGCCGGTTCGCTTCGGCGCAGCGCCGACGCCAGCGCCGGTGACGACGGGTACGGGAAGTGGAGCCGGCGTCGCCCAGGTCGCCAATGTCGTGGCGACCGAGACCAAGGGCGATGCGGTCGCGCCGGGCCTTGAGGCCGTCGGCGCGGGCAAGGAGATCTTCAACGGAACCTGCGCCCACTGCCACGGTCCCGATGCGATCCAGAGCGAGCGCAAGATCGATCTGCGGCTGCTGCGTCACCGCTACGGCGACGAGATGCGCGAGAAATATTTGACCACCGTGCAGGAGGGACGGCCGAACAAGGGCATGCCGGCCTGGAAGGAGGTCTATACCGAGGACCAGGTCAACAGCATCTATTCCTTCCTGCTGACGGTCCAGGTCGAATCGAACGATTGAACGGTCTTGACCGAACCCGATCGGGAGGATGTGGTAGCGTTCATCCGGCGCCATCCCGGTGCCGGATTGATGCCGGATAGTTCCGCCTCTTCCGCTGCGGCGGCGGATGCCCGTACGGTGCAGCATTCGGCGGTGCAGTCCTGTGAAGGCGCCATGACCAGCTTCCTGATCATCGACGATCATCCGCTGTTTCGCGAGGCCCTCGGTAATGCGGTGCGGCTGGCCTTGCCGGAGGCGCGGATTGTCGAAGCGATGTCGATCGAGGACGCCCTTCACATCCTGACGGCCGAGCAGGGCGAGGGCATCGACCTCGCGCTGCTCGACCTCCTGCTGCCCGATGCGACCGGCTTCTCCGGCTTTCTGCGCTTGCGCGAGGCCCATCCGCGCCTGCCCGTCGCCATCGTGTCGAGCGAGGAGGACCAGCGCGTCGTTCGCGAGGCGCTGGAGCTCGGGGCCGCGGGTTTTCTGCCGAAGTCGCTGTCGAAGCGCGAGCTGGCGCAGTCGATCGAGGGCGTGCTGAACGGATCGGTGTCGGTGCCGAAGGATTTCGTGGCAACGTCGCAGCGGCGCCGGGCCGAGGCCAGCAAGGCGCTCGAGGTCAAGCTGCGCGAGCTCACGCCGCAGCAGCTTCGCGTGCTCGATCTGCTGCGGCGCGGCTATCCGAACCGGCAGATCGGCCAGGAGCTTCAGCTCGCCGAATCCACGGTGAAGGCGCATATTACCGAAATTCTGCGCAAACTCGGCCTGTTCAGCCGCAACAAGGCGATCATCGAGATCGGCAAGGTGGACCTGCCGGATCCCAAGGCCCGGCCTTATGCGCGGGCCGACCGCGGGCGGCCGCAATGACGCGCGATGTCCCGCTTGACCTGGATCAAGCCGGTCTGGTCCGGCTGCGACATTCTCGTTTCGGCGTCGAACCCGTCGATCATCTGGCCAATCAACCGGGAATGGCTCACGCGTGATGCGATTTCTGATCGTCGAAGACCATCCGTTGTTTCGAGAAGCCTTGGAAGGCGCGCTCCAGATGGCGGCGCCGGCGGCCGAGATCCTTCAGGCGACGTCGATCGACGGTGCGCTCGAGCAGGCCGCGGCGGCTGCCGAGCTCGACCTCATCCTGCTCGATCTGTCGATGCCGGGCACCACGGGCCTTTCCGGCATCATCCGCATCCGCAAGGCCTTTCCCAGGATTCCCGTCGTCATCGTATCAGGGCATCAGGATCCGCAGATCATAGCCGGCGCCTTGTCGCTCGGCGTCTCCGGCTACATCCTCAAATCGTCCTCCAAGCAGGAGCTGGCGCAGTCGATCGGCGAGGTGCTGCGCGGTGCGGTCTGTGTCCCAGCCGCCTATCGCGGGCTCGTCCGCCCGCAACGCGCCGCCGGCCCGGCGCAGGATCTGCTGAAACGCCTGCACGAGCTGACGCCGCAGCAATTGCGCGTGCTCGAAATGCTCAAGCGCGGCCTGCAGAACAAGCAGATCGCCTTCGAGCTGAACATCTCCGAGACCACGGTGAAGGTCCACGTCTCCGACATCCTGCGCAAGCTCAACGTGCTCAGCCGCACCAAGGCCATCGTCGAAATGTCCCGGATCGATTTCGCGACCCTGGCCGGCGAAGGCGCCGGCCTGAAGGGGGAGCGTTCGCAGGCCGATCCGCCCTCAGGATAATCCGGTGTCATTCGTCGGAACGAGGCGAGCCGCGGTTCAAGCCGGTAGCGGCTGGCCGGCTTGCACGCGAGCGATGTAGTCGGCGTACCAGTCCGGCCAGTTCGCATCGTACTGACCGCCGTTCCGCTTCTCGTGCTCACCGTGTGCCTTAGCCGCACGTCGGAGCGCGCTCGCGAGCTCGGACGAGGAGGTGAATGTTGTTCCTGCTGCCTCTACGCGTCCCGGCAATCGCGTGGTGATCTCCTGGAACAGCCAGCCGTTGCCATCGGGATCGTTGAACGAGACGTACGAGCGATAGCTGGCGCGTGCGGGATCCAGACCAGCAATCCGACGGCGCCCGAACAGATAAGGCTCGTCGGGTCCGGTGTGGTCGTCGCCTTCAGCGTGGAAGACTTCGCTGACCTCGACGCCGCGACCGCGCAGATCGTCTCGCGCGCCTTCAATGTCGGAGACGATCAGGTACAGACCCTGGGCGGAGCCGGGCGCCGCCGCGGTCACGTTCTTGCCGAAAATGACCGAGGAGGGGGAGCCGGGAGGTGTGAACTGGATGACGCGGTAGTCGTCAGGCCCGGCGAAATCGGCATCGAGCCGCCATCCGAGGTTCGCATAGAACTTCTTGGCGCGATCGACGTCCGAAACAGGGATGACGACGACTTCGAGCTTCATGTCGATCGTTGGCGCTTGGGTGGTTTCATTTGCATCGGGGGCAAGCATTGCTTCTCTCCTGAATTATAGCGTTTACGATATAATCGTGTGCGCGATATAAAGTACCTTGGAGCCTCAATGTCAACCTTCCGATTTAATCGGACACGATATATATGCACGCGGAGTTTCACATGTCCGTGTTGGAAAGGGCACCCCCATGAGCCTGCAGAACGGTCCCAGAGCCGAATTCAGAGACGATTCCAGAGATGATTCAACGACCAATCAGCCGAAACCGGCCGAGGGCGACCGGCGCCTCGACGATTTCCTGTGCTTCGCGATCTATTCGGCCAACCTCGCCTACGGACGAGCCTACAAGCCGGGCCTCGATGAGCTCGGCCTAACCTACCCCCAGTGGATCGCGATCGTGGCGCTGTGGGAGCAGGACGACCAAACCGTCAGCGAACTCGGCGACAAGATGTTCCTGGAATCCAACACCCTGACGCCGATCCTCAAAAAGCTCGAGGCGGCGGGCTATTTGCGCCGCCAGCGCGATCCCGCCGACGAGCGGCAGGTGCGCGTCAGTCTCACCGACGCCGGCCGACGCCTCCGCGAGAAAGGCATGCACATGAATCTCGTGAAGTCGAGCGGACTAAAGCCCGATGAGTTCGCGCTGCTGCAGAAAAGCGTCGTCAAGCTCCGCGACAATCTAATCAAGGCGATGGAGGAGGAGTGACAGGCCCCTGTCTACTTTGCATGGGGTTGTTTTCGACATTTTTGTCTTGGCTACGTCCGATAACCCCGCCGCAAGGAAGACGAGGCGAAGATCATCCGCGCTTCAGCTCAGCAGGAACGACAGCAGCGCCCGCATCTCGGCCGGCCTGATCGGCTTCTTCAGCACTTCGAGGCCCTGCAGGCTCGCCTGCTTCGCCGCCTGTTCGGAATAGTCGGCGGTGATGATCATGGCGGGCGTGTCGAGCTTCAAATGCTCCCGCACGTCGGTGATGGCCGACAGGCCGCTTTCGCCGTGGTCGAGATGGAGGTCGGCGATCACGACATCGGGCGCGCCGCCGAGCTCGCTGAGGCGCACGAGCGCGTCCGCACCCGATCGCGTGGTCGCGACGTCGCAGCCCCATCCCTCCAGCAGCGCGGCCATCGCCTCCGAGCCGTTCGGATCGTTCTCGATCAGCAGGATCTTGGCGCCTTCGAGCCCGCTGTAATCGTAGTGCCGCGCGGCGGGCGCGACCTCCTGCACCTCGTCGGCGACCTCGGCGAGGTCGGCCGGCTCCAGCTCCAGGGTGAAGGTCGATCCCTTGCCGAGCTGTGACGACAGCCGCACCTCGTGCCCGAGCTCGCTGGCGAAGCGGCGGACGATGGAGAGGCCGAGCCCGAAGCCGGCTTGGTCGGCCGCGTTGGCATCGCCGCGCTGGAATTCGCGGAAGATCGCCTCCTGCTGCGCCTGCGCGATCCCGGGTCCGGTGTCGGAGACCTGGACGCAGATCTGCCCGCTGCGCGGCCGGCATCCGATCACGACGCCGCCGCTGCGGGTATAGCGAATGGCATTGGCGAGCAGGTTCTGCAGGATCCGCCGCAGCATCATCGCATCCGACATCACCGCGAGCTGAGAGGGGCGGATGCGCAAGGACAGGCCTTGCCGCGCGGCGATCGGCTCGAACTCGTTGCGGAGCTGCTCGAACAGGGGGGCCAGCGCGATCGCGCGCACGTCGGGCTTGAGCGCGCCGGAATCGAGCTTGGCGATCTCCAGCAGCGAGCGCAGCAGGTCCTCCAGCATCACCAGCGAGCGGCTCGCCTGGTCGATCAGCACGCCCGCATCCTGCGACTCCATCATCTCCGTCAGTGCGGACAGGGTCAGGCGCGCCGCGTTGAGCGGCTGCAACAGATCGTGGGTGACCGAGATCAGCACGGAGGATTTCAGCGAGCTTGCCGCCTCTGCCTGCTGCTTGGCGCGGTAGAGTCCCTCATTGGCACGCTCGACCGAATGCAGCGCCTCGCGCAATTGGTGCGTCCGGTCGCGAACCTTGTGGTCGAGCGCGATGGCGGTTTCGAACAATGAAAAGGCGTTGAGCTGCTGGTCCATCGAGCGCTCGACGCGCGACATCAGCGCGGCATTGATCTTCCTCAGCTTGGCGGCCTCGCGCCTGAGCTGGTCGACCGCATCGGGGCCCTGCCACATGTCCGTCACGACGGGCGCCTTCCGATCGCAACTCCCGTGAAGGTCTGGTTCACATGCATGGAGCCGAACTGCTCGCCGTAAGTGTGAAAGCCGACCACACGGTTCTGCCGGTACAGTTCTGACATGTCGCGGGCGAGCTGATGCTGCTCGGCATCGAGCCGGCGGAGCAGGCATTCGAAGCCGATATAGAGCGAGACGTCTCCGATCTGGTCGCGGATGTCGGCGAACGTCTCGCGGGCCGCGCCGACCAGGCTTCGCGAGGTCGCGGCGGTCAGCACCATGCCCTCGTCGATGGCGCAGAAGAAATGCAAGGAGCCGTCCGGCTCGACGCGCTGGATCGAGCGCGCGTAATAGGCGCCGCCGACGCGCACCAGGACCGGATGCGAGGCGAAGGAGAACGGATCGAGCTTGGCATCCATGATGCCGACCACGCGCGAATATTCTTGCGCGGCAGGCTCTGCGTTCAGCTCCCGGACCATG
Organism: Bradyrhizobium yuanmingense; assembly: GCF_025200905.1. Lineage (NCBI taxonomy): Bacteria > Pseudomonadati > Pseudomonadota > Alphaproteobacteria > Hyphomicrobiales > Nitrobacteraceae > Bradyrhizobium > Bradyrhizobium yuanmingense. The sequence goes on from NZ_CP104173.1 coordinate 13,232, forward strand.
CGGTTTTCGATGTCGGCCTCGGTCACCACCATCTTCTGCGCCTGCGGCTCGAAATTGTCGCACTTGAAGACGCGGAACGGCAACGAGGTGTTCAGCAGGATCAAGAGGGCGGCATTGCTGTGTGCCTCGCCGTCGAAGAACACGAATGTCTTCTCGAAGCGCAGCCCGTCGCCTGCCGACCCGCCGACGACCGGAATGTCGTCCAGCGATGCATAGATCGCGGACATCACCGCTTCTTCGCGGCGGCACAGGCCGTCGATCAGGACTAGGCCGAAGGGACTGCCGCGCTCGACCTGCGGCGTGGCCCGCAACAGCTCGTGCCGGAGCTCGCCGCCGATCCTGCGGCCGTCCTCGACGCGGAAGCTGTCGAGATTGAAGATCGGCCGCACCACCGCGGAAAAGTCCGCGCGGCTGAACGCCAGCGCCACGACGCTGTTCTCGTCCCAGCCGTCAGGAGCAAGCTCGCCCGCGGTGGTACAGCCGCAGACTTGTGTGTCGTCGAATTGGCGGCTGATCTCCGCGATGAAGCGATCGGGGTCGTAGCTGGGGGAGACGAACACCAGGATCAGCGCCAGCCCGTCGGACGGGAGCTGGGCCGCCAGCTCGGCCACGGCGTCATCGACGCTCGCGGCCTTCGACTTGGCCACGGCAACGCCAGACGCACCGCCAAACCGAAAATCGGTTTGCCCCACTCCGTTTCTCCCTTAAGGCTCGGTCTGATGCCAAGTGCCTGATAATTATCGAGAGTAGGGCGTTTTCCGGTGAGCCGCAACACGGCAGCCGCTCCCCGCAAGCCCGGTCGGATTTACCACCCCTTGAGGATTCTGCCCTAATTTTCCGCAACGTTCGGAAAGGGCTGCTTCCGGGCCGCAGAATCACATGAGCTGGGGGTTGGGAATGTCCGGGCGTACCGCGTCGCCGTCGAAGCGTGCACTATTTCCGACTCCCAAGTTCCGCGCAAAGATCATACTCGGCTTCGCCGCCGTGCTGGTGATCTCCGCCGGCAGCATGGCGTTTTCCTATTTCGGCTTCGAGCGGGTCGCCGCCGGGGTCGGATCCTACCGCAGCAGCGTGTCGGAGGCCGATCTCGCGCGCAACATCGATCGCGAGCTGCTCGCCTATCGTTCGGCCGTCAGATATTTCGTCGTCACCGGCAAGGAAGACGACGCCAAGGCGGCGCTCGATGCCGAGGCCAGCCTGAAGAATGCCATCGACCAGGCCGTCAAGAGCGCCAAGCAGCCGCCGCGGCAGGAAAGCCTCGGCAAGCTCGCCAAGGAGTTCTCCAACTTCTCCGCCACCTTCGCCAAGGTGCTCCAGGCCAAGCGAGACAGCGCGCTGCTGGTGCAGAACCAGCTCCAGCGCCAAGCCAATCTCCTGAAGTACAAGCTCGACGACATCGGCAACAACGCCTCCGACGCCGAAGCGCAGGCGATCGAGTTTGGCACCAAGCAGGTCAACGCCCAATTCCAGACCGCAAGCGCTGCAGCCACCCAGTTCGTGCTGACGTCCGATCAGGCGATCGCGAACAGCGCCTTGGCGCGGCTGAAATTCGTCGAGAACTCGCTGGGCGCGGTCTATTCCATGGACGACAAGATTGTCGCTGGCCTCAAGGAGGCCAAGTCCATCCTCGGCGCCTATCGCGAGGCGCTGGAGAAGTTGATCGCCAACGCCAAGCTGGTCGATGGCCTCGTCACGGAGATGAGCGGCTCGGCCGGCGCGATCCAGCAAGGCGCCACCGCCATGAAGGCGGACCTCGTCGCCGAGCAGCAGCGGCTGGATTCGGAGTCGGCGGCGACCATCGGGCAGACCGAGCAGCTGGTGCTGATGCTGGCCGTCGGCGGCACGCTGTTAGGCGCGGTCCTCGCCTTCCTGCTCGGCACCGGCATCTCGCGGCCGATGATTGCGATGTGCAAGGCGATGCGCGAGCTGGCCTCGGGCAATTTCGATGTCGTGTTGCCGGGCCTGGGGCGCAAGGACGAGATCGGCGAGATGGCCGGCGCGGTCGAGGAGTTCAAGATCCAGGCCGTTGCAAAGGCCGAGCGCGATGCCGCCGCCAGCGAAGTGCAGAACCGCGAGCAGGCCGCAAGCCGCCGCGCCGAACTGATCCGCTTTGCCGACGATTTCGAGAGCGCGGTCGGCGCCATCGTCTCCAACGTCTCGGCCTCGGCCGTGCAGCTGGAATCGGCCGCCTCGACGCTGACCCGCACCGCCGAGACCACGCAGAGCCTGTCGAGCCAGGTCGCCGGCGTCTCCGAGCAGGCCTCCTCCAACATGCAGTCGGTCGCGACCGCGACCGAAGAGCTCTCGGCCTCGGTCGAGGAGATCGGCCGCCAGGTGCGCGATTCCAGCCGCATCGCAGAGGCTGCCGTGATGCAGGCCAAGGAGACCGACGGCCGCATCGGCAAGCTGTCGCACGCGGCACAGCAGATCGGCGAGGTGGTCAAGCTGATCACCGCGATCGCCGAGCAGACCAATCTGCTGGCGCTGAACGCCACCATCGAGGCCGCCCGCGCGGGTGAAGCCGGCCGCGGCTTCGCGGTGGTTGCGAGCGAGGTGAAATCGCTGGCAAGCCAGACCGCGAAGGCGACCGACGAGATCTCCTCGCACATCACGGGCATGCAGGGCGCCACCGCCGAATCGGTTGCCGCGATCAAGGAGATCGGCGCGACGATCGGCCAGATCTCGTCGATCTCGACCTCGATCGCGAGCGCGGTGGAGCAGCAGGGCGCCGCCACCCAGGAGATCGCCCGCAGCGTCCAGACCGTGGCGCAGGGCACCCAGACCGCGGCCACCGATATCGGCGAGGTCAACCGCGGCGCCGCCGAGACCGGCTCGGCCTCCGAAGAGGTGCTGAACTCGGCCAAGACACTATCGAGCGAAAGCACCCGCCTTCGCGCCGAGCTCGACCGCTTCATGGAGAATATCCGCGCGGCGTAGTAAAGCGCACCTTAACAAATCCCTACGTCACCTAACCGCCAGTTGCGGCGCCACAAGTTTACCGCAGCTTATCCTTTGCCGGTTACCGTGCACACGAGTCGGAAGCGGGCTGCTTCCCGGCTGCGCCTGGTTTTCCGCGAATGGAATGGGGTGGGGGAATGTCGGTCACGTCCAAATCGAGCCAATCGAAGTCGCGCCAATCGAAGCTGCCAACGCTGCGTTTTCGCGCAAAAATCATCCTCGGCTTCGTGGCGGTGCTCGCCATCCTCGCCGTCAGCATGGCGTTCGCCTATTTCGGCTTCGAGCGGATCGCAGGCGCTGTGGCCTCCTACCGCACCAGCGTAGCGGAAGCCGATCTGGCGCGGACGGTCGATCGCGAGCTGATCGCCTATCAGGGGCTGGCACGGGCCTATACCCTGACCGGCGCGGCTGATGACGAGACCGCGGCCAAGGCCGCTGAAGGAAATCTGAAGAGCGCGATCGCCAAATCGATGGCCGCCACCACGGGCGCGGCTCGCCGCGAGCAGGTCGGCAAGCTCGAGGCCGAGTTCCAGAGCTTTACGAAAGTCTTCAGCGAGATCATCACGCTGACGCGCGAGAACAACAAGATCGCGGCCGACGAGCTCAACAGTGTCGGCAACAAGATCCGCTTCAAATTCGACGATCTCGCCGACACCGCGGCGCTGGCGGGTCTCTCCTCGGTGCAGACCACGGCCAAGGACATCACCTCGCAATATCTGGCAGTCTCGACCTCGGTCAGCGCTTTCGTCGCCAAGCCGGAGCCGAAGACCGCCGACGGCGTGATCGCCCGCATCAAGTTCCTCGAGACGCTGCTGGTCTCTGTCTACGCGAACGACCAGAAGATCACCGATCGCGTCAAGGAGATCGGCGATCTCTTGAAGCAGTACCGCACCTCGTTCGCAAAGCTGACCGAGAACGTGAAGGTCATCGTCAAGCTGAACGGCGAGATGACCAAGACAGCGGCGACCATCCTCAAGCTCTCGGCCGAGCTGCGTTCGGATCTTACCGCGGACCAGCAACGCATCGAGGCGAGCGCCAATGCGACGATCGTAGAGACCCAGCAGCTGATGCTGATGATGGCGCTCGGCGGGCTGGCCATCGGCGTCGTGCTGGCCTTGTGGCTCGGCAACGGCATTTCGCGGCCGATGATCGCGATGTGCAAGGCGATGCGCGAGCTGGCCTCGGGCAATTTCGACGTCGTGCTGCCGGGCCTGGGGCGCAAGGACGAGATCGGCGAGATGGCCAGCGCGGTCGAGGAGTTCAAGATCCAGGCCGTTGCAAAGGCCGAGCGCGATGCCGCCGCCAGCGAAGTGCAGAACCGCGAGCAGGCCGCAAGCCGCCGCGCCGAACTGATCCGCTTTGCCGACGATTTCGAGAGCGCGGTCGGCGCCATCGTCTCCAACGTCTCGGCCTCCGCCGTGCAGCTGGAATCGGCCGCCTCGACGCTGACCCGCACCGCCGAGACCACGCAGAGCCTGTCGAGCCAGGTCGCCGGCGTCTCCGAGCAGGCCTCCTCCAACATGCAGTCGGTCGCGACCGCGACCGAAGAGCTCTCGGCCTCGGTCGAGGAGATCGGCCGCCAGGTGCGCGATTCCAGCCGCATCGCAGAGGCTGCCGTGATGCAGGCCAAGGAGACCGACGGCCGCATCGGCAAGCTGTCGCACGCGGCACAGCAGATCGGCGAGGTGGTCAAGCTGATCACCGCGATCGCCGAGCAGACCAATCTGCTGGCGCTGAACGCCACCATCGAGGCCGCCCGCGCGGGTGAAGCCGGCCGCGGCTTCGCGGTGGTTGCGAGCGAGGTGAAATCGCTGGCAAGCCAGACCGCGAAGGCGACCGACGAGATCTCCTCGCACATCACGGGCATGCAGGGCGCCACCGCCGAATCGGTTGCCGCGATCAAGGAGATCGGCGCGACGATCGGCCAGATCTCGTCGATCTCGACCTCGATCGCGAGCGCGGTGGAGCAGCAGGGCGCCGCCACCCAGGAGATCGCCCGCAGCGTCCAGACCGTGGCGCAGGGCACCCAGACCGCGGCCACCGATATCGGCGAGGTCAACCGCGGCGCCGCCGAGACCGGCTCGGCCTCCGAAGAGGTGCTGAACTCGGCCAAGACACTATCGAGCGAAAGCACCCGCCTTCGCGCCGAGCTCGACCGCTTCATGGAGAATATCCGCGCGGCGTAGGTTCGCTGCTCCTGTAGCTCGCGGTCCCGAAGGGCCGCGCTATCGCCTTACACTCCGCTGTCCGGAACGACAGCGGAGTGAGTTCATTCCCTTCCGAACGCCCGCTTCAGCTCGACCTTCGCGCGCTCCAGTCGCGTGCGCTGCGTCTTGGGCAGCGTCTTGCCGGCGCGGTTGATGTAGAAGGTCAGCATCGACAGCGCCGACCGATAGGCGCCGGTCTTGCGTCGCGAGCTGTGCTCGGCCGAGCGCTTCAGCGAGGCCGCAATCCTCTTCGCGCTGGTCAGCTTGAACACCCCTTGCTTGAGGTCGAGCGCATCGCTCTCCTCCGTCACGCGCTGCGACCAGCGCCTTGTGGCGCGTTTGGTGCTCTTGTGCGCGGTCCCGCTCCGACGGGTGTTTGCCTTGCGTGCCGTCTTGCGCGGGCTGCTGTTTCGAGAATGTGTCGTCTTTCTGACCTGAGCCATGCGCCAACTCCTTGCGGGTCCAGCGGAAACGAGCGGTGCTCGCTGGCGTTCCCGCGGGAACCCGGCCCCCTCGCAAACGTTGTCACAGGTGGCAGGCAGAATGCCGCACCCCGATGATCGGATCGACCCCGTCCACGTCATGTGAGCCGGGGCCGCTTCCATTGATCAGACGCAACAATCCGATGGAACTGCAGCAGAGCCCAGCGCTGAACTATGCACCCGTAGTCTCGGCGGCGGCCGTGACCGACCGCATCGTCGAGACCAGCATTCCCTCGCGGCTCGATGCGCTGCCGTGGAGCGGTTTTCACACCCGCGTCGTGCTCGCGCTGGGCATCACCTGGATTCTCGACGGCCTCGAGGTGACGCTTGCGGGTGCGCTCTCCGGTGCGCTGAAGCAAAGCCCATCGATGCAGTTCTCCAATCTCGATCTCGGCATCGCCAACTCCGCCTATCTCGCGGGCGCCGTGCTCGGTGCGCTCGGCTTCGGCTGGCTGACCGACCGTATCGGCCGCAAGAAGCTGTTCTTCATCACGCTGGCGCTCTACCTCTCGGCAACGGCCGCAACCGCGCTGTCATGGGATGTCGCGAGCTATGCGCTGTTCCGCTTTCTCACCGGCGCCGGCATCGGCGGCGAGTACACAGCGATCAACTCGACGATCCAGGAGTTGGTGCCCGCACGCTATCGCGGCTGGACCGATCTCGTGATCAACGGCAGCTTCTGGATCGGGGCTGCGATGGGCGCAGTGGCGGCCATCGTGCTGCTCGATCCCGCAGTATTCGCTCCCGATCTCGGCTGGCGCCTGGCCTATCTGATCGGCGCCGCCCTCGGCCTCGTCGTGCTCTTGATGCGGATGTGGATCCCGGAAAGTCCGCGCTGGCTGATGATTCATGGTCGTCCCGACGAGGCCCATGCCATCGTCGACGGGATCGAGCGGTCGGTGATCGGGCACGACCAGGATACGAGCGACGGACGCTTCACCAAGATCCGCCTGAAGATGCGCGATCACACGCCGATCGCCGAGGTGGTCCACACCTTGTTTTCGGTCTATGGCCGGCGCGCATTGGTCGGCCTCGTTCTGATGAGCGCGCAGGCATTCTTCTACAACGCCATCTTCTTCACCTTCGCGCTGGTGCTGACCGATTTCTACGGCATCAAGGCCGACCACGTCGGCTGGTACTTGCTGCCGTTCGCGGCCGGCAATTTCCTCGGGCCGCTGCTGCTCGGCCGCCTGTTCGATACGCTGGGACGCCGCACCATGATCACGTTCACCTATGGCGCATCGGGCCTGTTGCTGGCGCTATCAGGCTATCTGTTCTCGATCGGTGTCCTGAGCGCGCAGGGGCAGACCATCGCCTGGATGGTGATCTTCTTCTTCGCCTCGCCCGCCGCGAGCGCGGCCTATCTCACCGTCAGCGAGACCTTTCCCCTCGAGGTTCGCGCGCTGGCGATCGCGGTGTTCTATGCGGTCGGCACCGGCATCGGCGGCGTGATCGGGCCGGCGTTGTTCGGCGCGCTGATCGACACGGGATCGCGCACCAGCGTATTCGCCGGCTATCTGCTGGGGGCCGTCCTGATGATCGCGGCTGCGATCGTGGCGTGGCGCTATGCCGTCGCCGCCGAGCGCAAATCGCTCGAACACATCGCGCGGCCGCTCGCCTTTATGGAGTAGACTGATGAAATCGGAACTTGCGGAAATGGCGTTGGACCAGAAGCTCACCATACCTGATGACGACGAGACGCCGGAAACGGTGCCGGTGCCGCATGCGTTGGTGCCGCATCTCGATGAAATCGCCATTCTGCTCGACATCGATGGCACGCTGCTTGAGCTGATGCCGACGCCGCGCGAGGTGTGGGTGCCGCCGGGCCTGTCGGAAACGCTGAAAGCTTTGACCGAGCGCACCTCGGGGGCGCTGGCGCTAGTCAGCGGCCGCTCGCTCAACGACATCGACCTGATCTTCGCGCCCGACGTGTTCCGCGCCGTCGCCGGTCATGGCGCGGAGATGCGGCTGGCGGTGGACAGTGAAGCGGATGCCCTGCACGCGCCGCCGCTCGACAAGGAGCTGAAGCGGCGCCTCGCCGCCATCGCCAAGCTCAGCCCTGGAATCCTGCTCGAGGACAAGGGCTATTCGCTCGCGCTGCATTACCGCCTGGCGCCGCATGCGGAGAAGGCGATCTACGAATCCGTCTCACTGATCCGCGCCGATCTGCCCAATGCGCCGATCGAGGTGCTGCCGGGCAAGTTCGTCTGCGAGATCAAGCATTCCGGATTCACCAAGGCGAGCGGCGTGCGCGAGTTGATGAAGCGCGCGCCGTTCAAAGGACGTCGTCCGCTGTTCATCGGTGACGACGTCACCGATGAGACCGTGTTCGCGATCATGCCCGACATGGACGGGCTGGCGTTCTCGGTCGGCCGCCGCGCCATGGGCGTGAATGGCCACTTCGATGCGCCGGCGGATGTGCGTGCCTTCCTTGCACATCTGCTCGATCCCAGGTGAAACCAAGGCAGCGTCATCTCGCAGACACAAAGGCTTCCATCGCAGCGCCATTGCGCGCTGCAATGCATGCTGCGCAACAGGACCGGAAACGCTGTCTTTGCAGCGAAATGACTGGGTTCCACGAGCGAAACCAGTTCCAACGCGCACGCCCGATTTTGGTTTCAATTGGTTGAAACGATGATCAGGAACCATATTGATGAACGGCAGTTAAATGGGGCGGAATGAACAGGAGGGGACGACCTGTGAACTTGATCGTCGTTTCAAATCGCGTCGCCCGCGGCAAACCCAACGAGCCCATGACGGGCGGCCTTGCGGCGGCATTGCTTCCCGTTGTGGAACATTCTGGTGCGATCTGGGTCGGTTCCTCCGGCCGGGTGCGTGATGGCCACCAGAAGGAGCCGTTCGCCGAGATCGAGGCGCTCGGGACAGGCGCGATTGCGACGTTGGATCTGCCGGCGGCCCATTACGGCGGATACTACGAAGGCTTTGCCAATTCGGCGCTGTGGCCGGCGCTGCATTCGCGCAGCGACCTGATCCGCGTCTCGCGCGAGGACTATGTCAGCTATCGCGAGGTCAACGCCTTCATGGCGCGCGCCTTGATGCGTTTCCGCAAAGCCCGGACTGCGTTCTGGGTTCAGGACTATCACTTCCTCGCGCTTGGTGCCGAGCTGCGCGAGCTCGGCGTCGATGATCCCATCGGCTTCTTCCTGCATACGCCGTGGCCCGTCACTGCTGTGATGCAGGGCGTACCCAACCATCGCGAGCTGATCACCGCGATGCTGGCCTATGATCTGCTCGGCTTCCAGACCGAGGAAGATCGGCAGAACTTCCTCGGCTATGTCGGCGCCGAGCTCGGCCTCACCATCGAGGACGGGGTCGTGGTCTCGCAGCATGGGCGCACGCGCTGTGAAGTTTTCCCGATCGGCATCGATGCGGAGAAGTTCGCCGCCTATGCCGCGAAGTCGGCCGCGCATCCGGATGTGTCGCGCCTGCGCCGCAGCCTCAACGGCGAGCGCCTCGCGATCGGCGTCGACCGGCTCGACTATTCCAAGGGTCTCGTCAACCGCATCAGCGCATTCGACCGGCTCTGGACCGAGCAGCCGCAGTTTGCGCGCAGCATCTCGCTGCTCCAGATCGCCAATCCCTCGCGCGGCGGCATCGAGGCCTATGGCAATCTCCAGAACGAGGTCGCGCGCCTCGTCACCGACGTCAACGGCCGCCACGGCGAGGTCGACTGGACGCCGATCCGCTATTTGAACAAAGGCTTCAGCCAGGCCGTGCTCGCCGGTCTCTACCGCACCGCGCAGGTCGGCGTGGTGACGCCGCTGCACGACGGCATGAACCTCGTCGCCAAGGAATACGTCGCCGCGCAAAATCCCGCCGATCCAGGCGTGCTGGTGCTGTCGAAGTTCGCCGGCGCCGCCAACGAGCTCGACGCTGCGCTGCTGGTCAATCCGCACGATATCGACGGCATGGCCCGCGCGGTCGCGGTCGCGGCATCCATGCCGCTCACCGAGCGCAAGATGCGCTGGGATGCGATGATGAAGAAGCTGCGCGGCCACACCATCCAGCAATGGTCCGCCGATTTCGTCGCCGAGCTCGAGAAGTGCCGCACCGAGAAGGCCGCCGTGGCGCCGCTCGCGGCCCAGCCGCCGCAGGCGCTGCGCTGGTTGAAGTCCGCGATCTCAGGCGTGCGGTTGATCTAATCTCAGCTTGGCTCGATCTCACCCTCTCCCCTTGTTGTGGGAGAGGGTGGCATAGGGGGCCTCTGGCCGCCGTTCTTAAGAACGCCGATGCTTTGCATCGGCTATGGCGACAGCGGCGAGACGGGTGAGGGGTGTCTCTCCACGCGTGAACGTCTCGCAGCAAGATTCGTGGATGCAACCCCTCATCCGGCGCTTCGCGCCACCTTCTCCCGCAAGGGGAGAAGGCAAGAGCGCCCCTCAATAGCAATACGACACGCCGTCCAGGATCGCGCATTGCCGCTTGTTCGGCGCGTTCGGATTATCCAGCGGCACCACGCCCTTGCCCTGGCCGACGAACACGCCGGGCCCGACATGCACCGAGCTCTTGTTGCCGATGATCACGCTCTGATGCGGCGCCGAGCTGGAGCGCGTGCCGTCCGGCCAGAGGATGGCATCGCCTGAAAGCACCCCGCGCCGTCCGTCGTCGCAGCTGACGTCGACCCCCTGCCGGGTGCAGACCTGGGCCAGGGCCGGCGCGGCAAGGGCGGAGCCGAGGGTCGAAATCAGGCTTAGGGCGGCGATGGTCTTGCGGATGGTCATGGCGTCCCCGGTCGTGTGTGGCGGCTTGCCGTGAATCGTCGCGCCAGGGCCGCCCGCGGTTCAGCCTCGCGGCCGCTTCGGGTGCCCGCGGAGCCGGATATTCTGCTGCAAATACAGTAAGTTGCGGAAAAATCGCCCGATATCTCCGCGATCCCTTGCAAAATCGTCGGCGCCCGTTCAAGAGAGGGCGCTCCGGAGAGATGGCCGAGTGGCTTAAGGCGCACGCTTGGAAAGCGTGTGTGCGGGAAACCGTACCGTGGGTTCGAATCCCACTCTCTCCGCCACGAATACCAGACATCTTTTTGATGATATTTGATTTTTTCAAATTAAGGGTGGCTCGGCCCCACATTGTGCCCCACATAATTTTTGGCTTGATTCCCCTTGGTAAGCGGGCCGGGCACGACCCAAAGCTCAGTCATCAACCTGCGGCCCCTCCGGTCCACGTGCCTTTATCGGTCACAATTTTTAGAGTCACCGGCTCACAGTTCAGCCCGACGCCATAGGCGTCACCGGTTTTGATCGTCTTCTCAGTTACATTGATGAATTGCGCTGCCATCAGCATTACGAGGCCGTTGTCCAACACGCACCCTGGCCTGCCATTGACGACAACCTGCTCGATAGTAATTGGCTGTTCGTTCATGGATATGATTTTCAAGTGACTCCAACACTGCGTCGCCTTTCGGTCCAAGTACCTGCACTCATGCGAAACCCTAAGTGAAGGCCCCGTTGGCGGAACGTAGCCGGTAGCTACATCGATAGCATTTGCGAGCGCGGGCTTTAGCGCCGGAAACCAAGCGTACAGAGTTTGGATATTGGCAATCGCGAGCGGAATGCCCAGCAGCAGAAGCAGGGTTATCGTCGCACTGATCTTCTTCATTGAAAACCCCCTCGTCCTCGAATGCGGATTGGCCAGCAGTAGTACTTTTGAGGCTTTAAAGCCGTGGGCGAATAAACCACAGGTTGGTCTGGTCCGTACATGGACCTTCGCCAAGTTTTCGCCACCAACCTCAGGCGCATCCGGCATGACCGGAAGCTGTCCCAGGAGCGGCTGGCTAACGATGCTGGGGTGGACCGGGCTTACCTGAGCCGGGTCGAGAGGGCCGTGACCTACGTGGGCCTGGAGATCGTCGAGAAGCTGGCCAAGATCCTGGACGTGGACCCGGCCGAGTTCTTTCGGAAGCCGCCCGGTCCCGGTGTCCGCCGGAAAGCCCGCTGAGCACTTTCCGGCCCCCTTCCAGCTCACCAGGCCTTGGGTTGAGATCGGACCAATCCCGCCCCGTCCCGGCTTACCCTGGCCCTTCCTCCGAGCTGGGGATGACATCCAGGCTGTCGAAGCCCTCAAGGCTGAATTTGAGTTGCACGTCCAAGCGGATCGTTGCCAAAATCGGTCGGACGGGTTCGTCGCGTCGCAAGCTATCCGGGTGTTGGGCGCGGACGAGCAACTTCAGCCGAGGCGGCGACCGGTATATGACAAGACGTGCAGGAGCTCATTTGCGGCAGCAAGTCGCGTCCAGCATTTCCGGCTTATTTCAATGCCGCAGGTGGCTGGACGTGTGCGCTCCTGAGCTTGGGAGATCGAACCGCCGCGGGAGCAATGTGTGTCCGGTGGAAAGTCCGTCCAGAGTGGAGAGCTCCGGCGTGGCCGGGCGGGCGAATATCCGGTGCAACAAAGGCGAGACGGGCCGGGGAGCGCTACTGCTAACCAGCCCGCCTGCATGGTCAGGCAGCCTTGCGGGACTTACCAATGGCACCGGTCTTGGCCGCCTGGCTAAAGTGATCATCCAGCTCCCCAGCCCGGACGGCTCCGATCAGGGCATCGATGACGGCCGGCAGCTTGTCCTTGGCGCCGACGACGATGCCGGCCTCGCCCTTCTCAAACTCAATCGGCTTCGAACCGAACTTGACCGACATGATCACCTGTCCGCTCGCGTCGGTCTTCCACCAGGGCCGAACTGCCTGTTGCTTAGTGGTGGCCTGACGCTCGCCATTGACCTTGGTCCAGCGCTGGACGGTTCGGATGTAGTTCGGATCGGACAAGAGGAGCTTCTGCTCCTCCAGCTTGGCGATGAATTTGGTCCGGCGCATCTGGACCGGTTCGTTGGCAGCCTTGGGCAGAGCGGTGAACGATAGAGACTTGAGGATCGGCATGCGGGTTCTCCATTGTTGGATAAACCCGCCCGATCCTAACTGCCGGAGAGTACATGTACATGCAGATGGCGGTTCAACAACATACGCCGGAATTATACCGGTATCTTTGCCGCTAAGGCACCCAACTCTTAAATTGGCGACGCGCAAACCTAAACAACCTGGGGGCTACCTATGCGAGTGTTATGAACACGAGGCGGTTGCTGCTTGCGCGGCGCAGGCAATAACTGATAATAAACAATGGTTTAATTAGATCTAGCCGGTCCTTAGGTGCAACTTTTAGGATTTGAACCAGTCAGGCGTTTGAATTTGTCAGGCGTTTGAATTTGCAGCGCGTCTGGGCCGGCGGGCATTCGATCCTCCGGTACCGATCAGGCCTGCTATAGGCTGAGGAAGCCTTGCTACGTCAACGTGCAAGACTGGGAATGGGGGAAGCGTATCTAATGCTTGGACTGACTCTACGAGAAGAATTTCGGGGTAGGCGTCTCAAGGGCACGGCTATTGAACTCTCCAACGACCAGCACACTGGCGCGACGCAGATCGCGGCCAAGCAATTCTTGGAGATCACCTACCCCACCCACGATCTGCTGAAAGGCATTGAAGCCGTTGGCCCCAACCAGGGGCGTCCGGTGGTGGTTATCGGCGAACGCGGGCTCGGCAAATCACACTTGATGGCTGCGCTCTACCACGCGGTGACAGACCCGGCGTCGACCCGGGCATGGCTCAATGCTTGGGCGACTACACTGGCCGAACCGAAGATCGCCAAGATCGCGCTACGCGAGGGGATGCACGTCATCGGCGAAAGCCTGCATCGCCATCGCTACAAATTCCTGTGGGATGTGTTGTTCGAGAACCATCCGCACGGCAACTTCATCAAAGGCAAGTGGGATGGCCAGGCCGATTCCAAGACAGAAATTCCTTCCGACAAGCTGATCGTCGAGTTGTTGCAGAACAAGCCCACGATGCTGCTGCTGGACGAGTTCCAGACGTGGTACGATGGCCTCACCAATACGAAGCAGTATCCCTGGAAAAACTGGGCTTTCAATTTCATCCAGATTCTTTCGGAGATCGCCAAGGATCGCCCCGACTTGCTGGTGCTGGTGATCTCAGTGCGCAATGGTGGCAGTGACGCCTACCAGCAGGTGCATCGGGTCAACCCAGTCGCGGTTGATTTCAAGGCAGGTGGCAGTGCCGAGCGTATCCAACAGGATCGCCGCCGGATGCTGTTGCATCGACTGTTCGACAATCGTCTGCACATCGCCAACGGTACGATTGAGTCACTGGTTGAACAGCACGTTGCTGAATCTTTTCGTCTGCTCCATGTGCCGCCCGCCGAGCAGGATCGCAGGCGCCGAGAATTCATCGAATCGTGGCCCTACACGCCGCATCTGCTGCGCCTCCTCGAAGAGCAGGTTTTGATTGCCACAGACGCGCAAGAAACACGCGACTTGATCCGCATCCTTGCCAATCTCTACAAGAGCCGTGGCGAAGCCGTTCCGGTGCTCACCGCAGCCGATTTTCGACTGGATGACGACGCCTCAGGTATCGGTGCGTTGCTGGAAGCCGTGGCCAACCAGCACCACCGCACATTACGCGAAAAGGCGCAGCAGAACATCATTTCGGTGCGAGAGGCGCGACCCGACTACGCCAGCATTGTGCCGCATCTGCAAGAGATCGTCAGCGCGTTGTGGCTGCGCTCGATTGCCATCGGCAATCTCGCCGGAGCCGAACCGGCCACGTTGCAACTGGACATTACCCGCGACAAGCCTGTGGATGATAATGCCTTCCAAGTGGAGCTGGCAACGATCGTCGACAACAGCTTCAATATTCATCCAGATGACACCAAGCTGCTCTTCCGTGAAGAAGAGAACCCGCGTGCCAAGCTGATGGCGTATGCACGCAATGACAAGCTGTTCGCTGATGGCTCTGATCAAGCTCAGCTCGCCAAGCAAGTGCGCTACGTTATCGGCGGCGCCGATGAGGTCGCCAAGACATTCCGCGTGATCGCATTGCCAAAGTCTTGGGCCAGCGATCCGTGGACTTCCCTTGATGAATCCGAGCAGCCCGAGAAGTGGGACGACCGTCTGCCCATTCTCGTACTACCAGAAGAGCCGGATAAGCTCGAGCTAACGCTAGGCCGTTGGCTTAAGGATAAGTTGCAGAAGCGACGCAACACCGTGCGCTTCTTGCTGCCGCGCGATGGTTCGACAAACGCCTTTCTGGATCGTGACCTGCTCATCCTCGCACGTGCCGAGATGAAGGCTCTAGAATGGAGCGGACAGAGCCCTGAATACAAGAAGCTCCACAAGGAATTCGAGAACGCTCTGCGAGACAATCTGAAGAAGCGGTTTGATCGCTTCGCTGTGCTCTATCGTTGGAATTTTACCGACCCAGTGCAATGCAAATTCAGCGTCGAGCGTCTGGACAAGCAGGGTTCGCAGATTCCCGAGGCTGTCGAAGAGGCGCTGACCAGCGATCTGTTCGTGCCAGAGGACTTCGAAGAACTCGTGCTGGAATTTGCCAACAACAATGAATCGGTCGGCAAGCTGCTGCGTGAGTTGCAAGAGCCTCGCCCCACCGGACAGGACTGCATTCCGTGGCTAGGCGAAACGGCGATGAAGGAACGCCTGCTGCGCTTGTGCGCGAAGGGCAAGATTGCAATCAATGTGCGCGGCATGGAGTATCTGCAAACCCATCCCGGTGAGGATGAGGAAACCGCGTGGCGGCGTCTGCGGCCCAAGCTTTCCCTCACGGGCCGCCACCTCGACGACGTGTTTGTGATGCAGCCCTCCGCGGTGCCGGCCACCGGCGGCTCCACGCCGCCTGCGCCATCGCCAACTGGTGGTGGGCTGTTCGATGGCGATGGTGCCGCGCCGCCTACGCCGCCCGCCCCCGGAGGCGATACGACCTCTGGTGCTTCGCCAACCCCTACTCCGGGCGGCATCTTCGGCGGCGGGACCCCAACTGCCAAGCCGCGCGTCGCTCTGTCCAATCCGCCTACTTCGCCGCTCAACTTGATCGGCAAGATCGAAGGCTGGGGTATCGGCCCGGCCACCAAGGTTGCCGAGGTATTGATCAAAGTGCCAGCCGCCACCGGAGCGCAGCTCAAGGACCTCCTCAAGAAGTTGCCCGAAGGCATGACCTTCGAGCTGAATCTTGAGAAGGAGGACGATTGATGTCGCTGACCGCCAGCGCGCTGCACGCCCTGACGCAAGGCTCAAGCGACGATGCTTGGCGCGTCATTATCAACCATACAGTCGAGATCGCTTCGAAACCGTTGGCTGTAGGCAACGCGCCCAGCGAAGTCGTCAAGCGCGACCGAGAGATCGGCGAGCTGGACCTGTTCCTCTCCTCCTGCGGATGGGATTTGTGGCAAGCTTTCGGCGACAGCGTCGAGCGTACGTCGAATCGTTTGGTGCGCTGGTGGGCCGAGCCTTTCAGCGCTAAGGCGGTCCTGATCCTCGATGGACTTTCTTTGCGCGAACTGCCGTGGCTGTTGCAGGGCGCAAAGGCGCGCGGTCTTAACCTGCATGAGGTCAGCGCCAACGCTTCCGAAGTGCCCGGTGAAACCAGTGAATTCGCCCGCGCGCTCGGCTTTGGGAGCCGCAGCAAGCTGCAGAACAACGGCGGCGGCCTCACACACAAGCTGCAACCAAGCTGGACCGAATCAGTGGATTTGCCATGGAAGGACTGCGAACCCCTGATCGGCAGCACGCCGAACCAAATCTTCTGGCACCATTGGCCAGATGCCAAGCTGCACGACGGCTCTGGCGCAGGTCAAGGGCTGGAAACGCTAACGAAGGACGTAGCTGAGCAACTTTCCAGTGACGATTTCTGGTCCTTTGTGGAACGTCTGGCCACCGGGCGGCGGCTGGTCATCACGTCGGACCACGGCTACGCAGCCACCGGCTACTTCCCTGATGCTGATGGCGAGGTCGGCCAGTTCCTCAAGCAGACTTTTTCCAGCGGACGCAGCAAGCCGGGCACCGGAGACGCTGGCCCCTTCGTGCCTCCTGTCGCGTTGCCGATTAGCAGCCCGCACGGCGCGTGTTTGTTGGCTGTGGGTCGCAGAAAGTGGCGTAACCAGGGGGGCTATCCAACGCTCACGCACGGCGGTCTTTCGCTGCTTGAAGTGCTGTCTCCTTTCCTCGAATTGACTAAGTAAGGATCGCGGCCGATGGCCACCAAGAAAGAACTGCTCGCACAAGAGGTCGCCAAGGCCGTCGGTACAAGTAAGGCCGCAGCACTCGCTACGGTCGATTTCAACGACCCGAACCGTCCGAAAACTTGTCTGGAAGTTGATTTCCCACTCTCTCAGATAAACACAATTGCTGGCCTAGAAGCGTCGTCGGGGGCATTAAAGAAGCCAATCTATCAGATGTCGAAATGGTGGGCGCGGCGCCAATCGAGTGTCTTTCGATCGATGTTGATTGCTGCGGGCACTAAGGCCCCAGAAGATCAATCCTACGCGGCGAAACTGGTGTGGGACAATTACTATGCCAATCATCAAAAGCGAGGTGCGTTCAAGCACCTGAAGGTGGCGGACATCTTCATGGGCGGCGGTACGACCCTAGTCGAAGGTGCTCGCCTAGGAATGCAGATGTTTGGCAACGACCTGAACCCAGTTGCATGGTTTGTGGTGAAGCAGGAACTCGCCGACGTCGACCTAGAAGAAGTGAAGCGGCTGCTCGACGACATCGAAGCGGAGGTCAAGCCGCAGATCATGCCGTACTACTACTGCGACGGCCCGAACGGCGAGAAGGGCAAATGGACGCACGTGCCAACCAAGCGTGTGATGCCCGCCGACTTCGATCCACTGAGCCTCACCAAAGAACAACGGCGCGAGTACAGCTATGAGGGTCCAGAGATTATCTTCACTTTTTGGGCCAAGCACGGTCCGTGTCAGGTGACGGGCTGCGGTCACCGGACACCGGTAATGACAAGCCCGGTAATGGCGGTGAAGACGCTCACGGTCAAATATTGGGAGCACAGCTGCAGCAAGTGTGGCCAAGAATTTCACGTTGAGGAAGAGCCAGCTCGGATCGCTCCGGGTGTGCCGCTCTATGTCGGCCCCTCGGAACACGCATTCTCGGTACTCGACCGCAAGAAGGGGGTAGTCTGTCCGCACTGTGGCCATATGGCTCTAGTAAACCTCGGCAAGAGTCAGAACAAAAAAGTTCAACTGAGCGTGCTCGTGCATCCGCAATGGTTGGATGGGAGTGCGAGACAGAATGCCGATGGTAAGGTACTTGGAGGCTCGCCACAGGATAGCGCGGCATCGACTGAACTTTGGTTCATGGAGCGAGCATCCAGAAATCGGCTCCTTGAGGTCCGTGGGGTCTTGCCAGAAGAAGTGACCTGCCCGGAGACAGGAGTTACTTTCTTAACTGGGCAGGCTGGCGGCACGGTCCCGAGAAGATCGACCTTCGCGTGCAGAAAATGCGGGACCCTTCAGGATCTCTTGGAATCGGTCCGGGCGTCGAGAAACGCTGCTCCAGTCGCCCCCTATGCAATCCAAGCCGTCAGGCCATCACCATTTGGCAACAGCGATTCGTCTGGACAGAGATTCTTCGCTCAGTTCGACTCAGATCGAGCCGAGCAATTGGCTGCGGCTGCTGCTGAATGGGAAGAGCGAAAGGCAACGGATTTATCCGGCTATTGGCCTACGACTGAGATACCTGAGGGCGTGACCACCACTGTAAAAGATGTCCTTCCTAACGGACATGGGTACACTCATTGGTGGACGCTTTTCAATGCTAGGCAGCTTTTGGTGTTGTCATCACTCCTAAGAGCTATCGAATCTGTTGGGACGTACAGCTCGGCCTCTAGAGAGTTTGTACTTGGCGCGTTCCAGCAATTTCTAAGATGCAATACTATGCTGAGCATCTGGCATGCTCAGAACAACCAAATTTCGGCGGCCCTAAGCAATTCAAACTTCAACACCAAGAACACATCCGCCGAGCCGAGTGTGTTTGGCCCTGTTGGTGACGGAAGTTGGCGCTCAGCGATTGGTGGGCTAATTGACGCGCTTCAATGGAAGCAGCGCCCTTGGGAGCTCGCAAGCATTCAGCAACTGCAAGACAAATATGGAATCGTGGCTCCATCGGGAGCGGGAAAATCAATCAAGGTGTCATTGAGTGATCTGGTTAGTCAGGACGTTGAGATCAGCAACGGCTCGTCCACCGACTTAGGCGGA
This sequence comes from Bradyrhizobium yuanmingense, assembly GCF_025200905.1. Lineage (NCBI taxonomy): Bacteria > Pseudomonadati > Pseudomonadota > Alphaproteobacteria > Hyphomicrobiales > Nitrobacteraceae > Bradyrhizobium > Bradyrhizobium yuanmingense. Next base: position 31,962 of record NZ_CP104173.1, read on the forward strand.
ATAAAAGACAATCTATTCGACTTGGTGATAACCGACCCGCCCTTTGGCGACAATATTCAGTACGCGGAGTTATCGGACTTTTTCTATGTTTGGATAAGGTGCCTCCTCGCAAAGAAATATCCTGACAAGTTTACGAGCGCATTGACGAATAAGTCCCTTGAGGCGGTGACCAATGTCTCAAGAGAACCTGCAGACGCAGACACCTATTATCAGAGATTGCTAACTCAGTGTTGGCGGGAGGCCCGACGGATTCTCAAGCCCGGCGGTGTACTTGCATTTACATTTCATCACAGCGAAGACGAGCCGTGGGTTGCCGTATTAGAGTCCTTATTTGACGCCGGCTTTTATCTTGAGGCTACTTACCCCGTCAGATCGGATGAAAGTAAGGGCGATAAGGCGCAATTCGGATCGCAAAAGATTGAGTACGATATCATCCACGTCTGCCGCAAACGCACTGAAGAGCCCAAGCCGGTGAGTTGGGGCCGAATGCGCCGCGAGGTGATGGCCGACGTACAGCAGTTGCAGGGTCTACTACAAAACCACGCGAAGGAGGGCCTGCCAGCTGCCGATCTTCAGGTCATTCGGCGGGGCAAGGCACTGGAGTACTTCTCGCGCCATTACGGCAAGGTGTACGTGGATGAAGGTCGGCTCATTTCAGTTAAGGATGCCCTCATCGGCATCAACCAACTCATCGACGAGGACGGGGAGAAGGGTAAGGAGCCGCCGCCGGTCGATGTCGAGCCGATCACGCGCCAGTTCCTGCGAACTTTCGGCAACGTCAGTGAACTGAAGCGAGATCAGTTGCAGAAGTTTCTCAAGGGCTCCATCACTACGCCTGACGAGTTCGTGCAGCGTGGCTGGTGCGCGGAGAAGAATAAGGTCTACACTCGCACGAACCCGCTAGACTTCGCGCGCGAGTGGTCGGGCAAGCATCGCCGCCGCTTGATATTTGATCTCGATCAGGCGCTCGTGCTCTTAGGCGCCTGCTTCGAAGGCAGCGGCATCAATGCTTCCGACACTCTGAAGAACGAGAACTTCAAACCTCATATTGCTCTCAAGCCGTTGCTTGAATGGTTCATTCGCAACGGACCGGATCAACCAACCCGGAACGCCGCCTCCCGCGCTGTGTCTATCTACAACGCTTGGCAGGGCAGTCAGGTCAGACCCACGCAGGGCTCCTTGTTCGAGGAGTACGAGCTATGAGGCAACTCTTGGACACCGTGTGGCAACGGCGGGGAACTAGTTGGGTGTGGGACGAGGAAGCGCGCAATCGGGTATGTGCGGCGAGCGAAGTCTGGAGCTTGCGCCAGTTTCTACGCACGGCCGGCGCGCCCGGGGTGCCGCGAAGCTGGCCGGATGAGCTGCCGAGCAATGGACGCAGGACTCTCGTGGTGGCCGGATTAGACGGAAGCCTGGACCTTCTCACACATGCAGATGCCGAGTTGTGGCTGAACGATGCGATCAAGCCAGCCATTCTATCCTTTCAGGATGAGTACGAAGGCGATGCGGCTCTAGTCTTTTGGCTGCCTACGGGCCACAACCGCATCAAAGTGCAAGCATCCACCGACGCGGTAAGCTGGCTTTGCCATGCGCCACACGGCTATCAGCTCGACTTCGGCCGCATCTTGTGGGGCGAGGCCAACGAGTACCCGCAAGAAATCTTGATGCAGCTGGGCGGCAAGCCAGCCGGTTTGTTCCATCTCCGGATTACGTAAAGGCGGCGCGTGACGGCAGACATTCGTTTTCATCCCGGCGAGCGCATCACCCATCCCGAATACGGCCAGGGTGTCGTCCTCGACCCGGTAGGTGATGGCTACCTGCGTGCTTTCTTTGGCGTCGGCGAGCGTCGGGTGCCTGTGGCTTCGGTGCGGCGCGAACTCACGCGCACCGAACGCATCCTTCGCGCTGTTGAGGGTGGCGCGGATCGGGGACGTAAGGCGTGGTTGTCCTATGAGGCGCACGCGCTGCCGTTGATGGAAAGCGCTTCGGCCCTGACCTCGGCCAAAATCGACTTGTTACCCCATCAGGTGGTGCTAACCCACCGGGTAGCTACCGCGTCGCCCCGACGGTACCTGATCGCCGACGAGGTGGGCTTAGGAAAGACCATCGAAACCGCGCTCATCCTGCGCGAACTCGCCAGCCGGGGCGAGCTGAATCGAGCACTGATGGTGGTGCCTGCGGGCCTCGTAAATAATTGGCATCGCGAACTGAACGAGGTCTTCACCTTAGATTTCGAGATATTCGGCTCTGAAGGCGACATCACGGATCGCAAGACCAATGCTTTCGCTAAGCACGACCGATTGATCGCCAGCATCGACACCCTGAAACGCCCGGCACGCATCAAGCGCCTGCTGGACGCGCCGCGTTGGGATCTCGTGGTATTCGACGAAGCGCATCACCTGACCGCCTACCGCACCGGCGGCAAAGTACGCAAGACCGAGAACTACAAGTTGGCGGAAGCGTTGAAGGATCACTCACGTGACCTAGTGCTACTTTCCGCCACGCCGCACCAGGGCAATCACTTCCAGTTCTGGATGCTGGTGCAGTTGCTAAACCCGACGCTGTTTCGTGGCCCTGAGGAGATGGTGGAGAACCGCCACCGGCTCAACACGGTCATGTTCCGCCGGACCAAGGCCGACGCATGCCAGCCTGATGGTTCGCCGCTATTCGCACGTCGTTGGGTTCACACCGAATCCTTCCTCATGGCGCAAGGGGAACGCCTATTCTACGAGAAGCTGCGAGAGTACCTGGAGGATGGCTTCGATCTTGCGCGCCGCCAGGGAAGCCAAGGACGTGCGTTGGGCTTCTTGATGGCGATCTTCCAAAAGATCGCAGCGTCGAGCTTCGCCGCCGTGCGCCGCACGCTGAAACGTCGCTTGCTGATGCTCACGCTGCACGAGGCGCTATTACGCGATAAGGAACTGAACATCGAAGACCGCGAGCGATTGACCGAGGAAGCGCGTGAGCTGATCCACGAGGAATTTGGTCTGCCACGTGACAACGTCGGTCGCATCGAGGTGGATCGCGCGTTGGCTGATCTGAAGTACCGGCTCGTCAAGAAGCTGGACGAAGAGACACTGGAGATGGCCTCCGATCCTTACGGCAGCGAATATTCGGCCACCCACGCGGAAGAAGCCGCCTCGGCAGCGGTGAACCTCCATCTGCCTGAAGAACGCTTGCGTATCGGTGACCTACTGAGCGTGTTCCCGCTACAGCGGGAAACCAAGATGCAGAAGCTACTCGATGGATTGGGTACGCTGTGGAGACAGAATCCGAGCGAGAAGATCGTGATCTTCGCCACGTACCTAGGCACGGTCGACATGATCGCCCGCGAGATCGAGCAGACCTTCCCCGGTCAGGGCGTGGTGGTGTTGCGCGGTGGCGACCACGGAGCCAAGGTGGCGGCCGAGCGACGCTTCCGGCAGAAGGATGGTCCGCGTGTGCTAGTTTGCACAGCGGCAGGACGCGAAGGCATCAACCTGCAGTTTGCGCGAATCCTGTTCAACTTCGATTTGCCATGGAATCCGATGGATATGGAGCAGCGAATCGGGCGCATCCATCGCTACGGCCAACGCGACACCGCACAGGTTTATAATCTCGTTCTCTCGGATACCATCGAAGGACGCATCTTCCTCCTGCTGGACGAGAAGCTGACCGAGATCGCACGCACGGTCGGCAAGGTGGATGAACAAGGCAACGTGGCGGAAGACCTGCGAGCACAGATTCTCGGGCAGTTGTCCGAGCGGTTGAACTATGACCGCCTGTATCAGGAGGCGCTTTCCGATCCCGAGCTGAAGCGCACGCAGGTAGAATTGGAAGCGGCACTGTCGAATTCCCGCGAGGCGCGGCAAGTGGTGTTCGATCTATTCCAGGACCTCGATGGTTTCAGCCTGGACGACTACAAGCCTTTCTCGGACGTATCGTCCGGTCTGGATCGCTTGGTGCGTTTCCTGTCGGCTGCGGCTGCAGATCGCCAGCAGAAGTTGGTTAAGGTGGACGACGCGACTTATGACCTAGTCACCGAGGAAGGCACTCGCCGTGCGCGCTTCACTTTGAGCCGCGAAGCTGCGACGAATCGGGACGAGCTGCAACTGATGGGCTTGGACCACCCGTTGGTGCAGGAGGAGCTGGGGCGTTGGCGCAACTTGCCACCAGAGAATCTCGGTATCGCGGTGTCGGGTGAGGTTGACGGGCAGGTGCTGCTGTCGCTCTGGATGGTTGAGATATCCGCTGGTAATGGCGAACGCCGTGTCGTGGTACAACCAATCGCGGTCAAGCAGGATGGAGGGCGTGTCCCGGCGGTCGAACGGTTGTGCGAGAAGTACTTTCAAGCCCAATCGGCTGTCCCTATCTTGCGGCCGGAGCAGCGGTTCGACCTGTTTACACGCGCCGTCGAGCCGACTCTACAGCGAGAGTTGAAGCACAAGGGTTCAGCAAACGGCAACGGTAGCTATTCGGCCGAGCTGATAGGGTACGTCGAGATCATCGATAAAGTTGTTCAACGCGATCGGCTCGATTAGAGACCGGCCGGAGACAGGCTGTGGCCGGATACAACCACTATGCGGACTGCACCTGCGGATGGTGCGTAAACTACGGTCGCCTATCGTATTCCGACCGCGCGCGGCTGGTGTCCGACATGCACCGGCGCGACGCCAAAAATCTCTTGAAACGGGAGTCGGCTAGGTCGATAGCGGCGTGTTACGTCAATCCGAACGCGCGTTGTCCCGAATGTAATGCCAGCGTGTATTTTTACGCAAACGAACACGGCAGCCGCGTGTTTTTCGACCACCTGGGTCCGCCCTGGCCCAAACACCCCTGCACAGACATCCCGAAGAATTACGTACCCAAGGATCGGTCACCGCAACGGCGCGCCCGCGGGGCAGTGCAGGAGTTGATTTCGGCTGCCAACGTCGTCGGCCTGTTTGACAACAAGGTGTTCGGCCGTCGAGCCCCCGACGAATGGACGGTGCTCATCGTACTCTTGGTGGACCGCATCGGCGATGAGAACGCCATCACCGCGGAGTATCTCGACTCAAGGGACGGAGAAACTACGACGTTCGCTTGCCGCTCCGAACTCCCGATCTTTGATGCGGGCGACTTCATCAACATGAGAGGGGACGAGATCTCTTTCATACACAAGGAAGCGCTGAGGCCGGTCTTCTTCCGGATCGGTGGAACGGTGACGATCCCTGCCTCGCCGGCGGAAGAGGCGAGGGGGGCGCCGCCGCCGCCGGGCGCGTTGCAGCTTGGACGACCTCGTCTCATCCCGGCGGGAGGCAAAGGGCTAATCGAGGACGCGCGAGGCCCGATGACCGAAGCCGAGATGATCCACTTCAATTCGGACAAAGTCGACCTGGGAAAGCTGTTCGGAAAGTTGGAGCCGATCGTTCGGGCCTACGCCCGCGAGCACACGCGCAAGCCCTGGGACGTCGCACGTCGCCTGAACGCCGAGGGCCACCGGACGGCGAACGACGCTCGGTGGACACCACGCCTGGTGCGCTTCCTGCTTGCGCTGATGTTTAACGAATCCAAAAGCAGTAGGTCGAACAGGCTGCAAACCAAGTCGCAATCTCTGCCGAATCAGCATGGCTCCGAAAGGAAGCTTCCGCCGGTCGCGATGGACGACAAAGGCGAGATCGCGAAGCGCCTATCAACGCTAGGGAAAGTGACGGTCAGGCGGAGAAACTGAGCACAAATCCATTGCCATCGCTCTTTGATGTGCCAATTTGCTGGGATATGAGAAGGCTTGGGCTCTGCAACTCGAAACTGATTATAGTATAACCCTTCTATCATCAGTCCTCGCAAGCCCCTGACCGGTGGGCGTTTCAAGAACCACGGTGAGCGACCTCTCATCTGACCGATTACAATCCAGCATTGCTGTGACGTTTCCTAACGGGTCGAAAGAGCTGGCCATATGCAAGAGCTGGCTCGCCCACGTTAGCTTGGACGAACGGGCCGGGGGGAGCCGAAGGTAGGTCCTTGGCAAGGGTAGCACAGCGGCTAAAGATCCTTGTCTGTGGGATCCTTCAAGCCATTTGCGCCGGCCCTAGACCTTTCCTTCAACTTTTGCCATGTGGTGCAGACTTCTGACCCGTAAAGGGGAGGCATCAGTTGGAGCTCCTCAGCTTTATTGGAATCCCCTTTGCAATTTGAGGGAGAATATCGTTTGATGGCGCATTAGCAACTTTACGTTGCCCATTTTCTTGCTGGGAGGCCGCCATGCGAAAAGGTGCCGTTGTCTTAGCTATTTCCCTTGCAAGTTACTCGACAGCCCTAGGACAGGCGCAGACCACCAACGCTAGTTCGGCGGGCAATCCTGGCATATACAAATTGATGGATGCGCGCTTACCGGATACTCCAAAATACAGCATATCGGTGGAAAGCTTGGCGGGTGCGCAAGTGGGGCTCTATGAAGACCCCGACACCGCGAAGAAGCGATTTTTCATCATGCCGTTCCTTTTGCCTGACTGGAACGCGCTCAATCATGCAATCACGTCGAACTGTCCAAACGCAGAAGATACGCCGGTAGCAGTCGCTCTGCCGCTGGAGTTCTTCCGTGAGACCGTCAGGGACGAAGTCGCGAAGGCCGCCTCACGCATTTCAGGCACTCAGATTCAGCGTGAACAAATTTGGATGTACCCGTATGCCTGGATGTATGTGGAGGTGAGTGCGGCAGACAAAGCCTATCCGCGCCGCATTATTGCTCAATATCCGACCACTGCTAAAGACTTCGCTGTTAAAGAGCGAGCGCTCCGCATTACGCCTCCCGAACCGGTCGTGGCGACATTTACAGCCAGCTGTGATGAACTTAGGCGCATGTACGAAACAAAGGACATTTCTGGGAAATTCTACGCACCGTACACGGAAATGAAGAAGAATATATTTTCCGTGACTTATCGCGATTTTGAAGGATCGGAGTCCTTCCGTTCGCTGGTGAGAGACGAATCGGCCTCGGGTGACCAGTCAGTGCGCAGCACCGCCTCGGCTGGAGGGTTTGGCTTTAACTTCAGCAGTCTTGGCGGGGGAGCAAAGAAAAGTGACGCTGAGACGCGGGTAGCAGACACCCGAAAACGATTTGTAACCTCGAATCTGGTGACTGATGCCGCCAAAACGTTCGCGAAAACTTTGAACATAGTCTCGCGACGTGAGTTCGAGTCCAAAGGTTATGATCTTGCCGCTCTTGCAGACGAACTTAGAAACTTCGTCATTAAGAATAGCCGCGCGACTTCTGCACGCATCGAGCGCATCGACACCAACACGTGGCAGCTGGTGAGTCCTGAGATCACGCGCACAGTAACCAATGATCAGATGAAGCAGGTAGTTACGAGTTCCGATAAGTACAACATTGACTTTGGACAGAAAACGTCGATCGGCTGCTCGGGCGATAAGACGGATGAAGATCCAAAGAAGAGCGGAGCGGCCGGCGGAAGCCCGTATTGCGTAAGCGTCGACAAGAATACAAAGTTTGTAGATGACAACCAGATCACGTGGGACAAGCAAGGCGAGACGTGGATCCCTACCTCAGTCGTGCTCTATGCTGTGTCCGCAGAGCGTATATCGGACTCTGTAGACTTTCAAATCGTTGACTCCTTGGCTGCGGAGAGCGGAATACTACAGACTGAGCTGCAGCCCGTCGTTAAGCAGCACATTCTACCAGCTGATCTCAAGCAACTGATGGATGAGGGGTTTCAGGACAGAGTAAAGCCGCTGTTGGCACAGCAGGCGAAGGCGATGGAAGATAGCCTCACTAGGCTGAAGTCAGGCATGAAGGTTTCTACCCAGCAGATCTGCACAGGTGAATACGACGGTCCATGCAGTCCATATCGGCGGTTTGATCCCAGGGATTGGCCAATGACACGGATAGGCCCCGCGGTATGTCCTAAAGGCGCTTCTTACTTTCCGACGCAGCTTCGAGTGACATCTGGTGGTTGCTGCGGTTACGCCTGGTACAACATCACATGCGTTGCGTTCGAGTGAGACATTCTCAGATGTTGAAGCTCGCATCAGGTATCATTGGCCTCTCTCTCTCGAGCGTCATCGGAAGCACCTGTTTTGCGAATAGCAACGTCATCGTACCCGACCGAACCGGAGCCGGATTGATACGCTGTAGCTGCATTGCAGCAGTATCAGCGTGTAAGTCAAAGATGCTGAATCAACTTTCCGCTCAGTCTGGCCTTATTAGCTGGCGGCAAGAAGTTGGCTTGCAGGCAGGCAAGTCTGTGGATCTTTCTTTGGCGTGCTGGAGAAAACGCGACGCACCGAAGATGGGAGAGGGAGTTTGTTGTCAGAACGGCGGAAATGAAAAGGACGTGCAATTCTTCTGGGGCGAGTTGGACTAACCTCAACAATCATCACTAAGACGCGGAGCTAAATGTAATAGGATCGCAATCACTACATGAACCAATGAGATCCAGAGTGCTTTCGTCTTCAGGATCGCCGGTTGGTGAGCAATAGCCCTGGAATTGACGCGCGCCGCTCGTTCTCCCGTGCGCGATAGGCTTGGCAATAACGCAACTCACAAAAAGCCCGCCGTCAGGTGGACGCCAACGGTTGGCAGTCTACCTACCTACTCACGACTCTCCAACCGCGGAGCCCGGGGAGCGTTTCCCGAGCGCGTTCTAACATACAGCCTTAACCCGGTTGATTTTTCAACCTCAACGAGAACGCTAGCCGAACGGCAAGAGAACGCTTGTGATGCAGCAGTCATCGAGGCGAACGGCATTGAGCTCGATTATCTCGAAGTGTGAGGGTGGTGCAAACGCTGCCTCAACCGCATATTGGAGGCATGGCTGCAAGAGACTACGACGATAGGCACTTGAAGTGCCCCAACTGCGGAAAATCGGGCGTGGCCGAGACCTCGACGGGTGACCACCCGTACATGAAAAGCGATGAGTTCATGATCCATCGTTTGCCAGAGGGGTTCTCAGCAGTTCGGGAATCGCGGTGGCGCCGAGAAACCACGGTGCAGTGCAACGAATGCAAGGTGCCATTCCCCATATGACTATGAAGCGTCCGCGCGACGCCATTTACGCCGGCTGCGACCCGAAGCGTCGCCACCCTCCGCCCCTCTGGAATTGGGGCACGTAAAGAAATTTCGCCACAATCAAAACCGATCAATACGGCACGAGCCGCTTAGTATTGCGGACGCTTCAGCAGCTCGGGCAACCGGGAGATTGCCTTGGCAATCCGCCTCGCCTCCTCCCTTGAAAGGAAGTCGTTGGCGTATTGGTAGCTCCGTTGATGCAGGTCCTCACGACGAGGGACGGCGCAGATGAAGAGCCGCTAGCGTCGAACACGCGGAAGCCGTCCCTGTCCTCCTTCGTCACCCAAGGAGCCGGGAAGCGCCGGAGATTGTCCCATCAGGCCCTGCGGCGCGCTGGAGTCCCTTTCAGAGGTTTGCCAGAGACGTAGGTCGGCTTCTTGGCCTTCTCCTCGCTCGCGAGCCGATCCCGTTCAGCGCAAAGTCCTTCCACCTTCGCTTGCATTCGGGAGAGGAGTGCTTCGGCCGAGGCGGTCGAGATGCCGGCGCGCTGTAGCTGAAGGATCTCCTTCCGCTGCCGGCCGATCTGCGTAAGCGCCGTTCCGCTCCCACCTTCTCACGGCACATGGGATAGGCGAGTTTCACGATCTCTTTGAAGGGATCGGCTTGTGTCTATGCTTGACCATACGCTTAATTCGGACGTGACGGCGCGCCGGCTGGAAGTGATCACGGAGACGGGACGCCGTCGTTGGTTCTCCAAGGACGACAAGGCCCGGATTGTCGAGGAGACGCTGGTCGCAGGCGCGGTCGTTTCCGAGATTGCCCGGCGACACGGGCTGACCCCACAACAAGTGTTCACCTGGCGCCGGCAAGCACGCCGGCAGCCGGCGCCGATGGCGGACGATCCGCAGTTTGTACCGGCGGTGGTAGACGCCATGGCACCAGTCGCGGTTGCTGGCCATGAGCGCAAGACAGCGCGACGTAAGGCCAAGCCGGATGTCGGGGCTCGCCGTTGCGATGCCGGGTGCATCGAGATCGAAGCCGAAGGCGTCACGATCCGGGTCGGCCGAGGCGCGGACGTGGCGATGATTGCGGCCATCCTCCATGCGCTGAAGGCAAGCCGGTGATCGGCCCGTCCGGAACTGTCCGGGTGATGGTGGCAACCAAGCCGGTCGACTTCCGCAAGGGAATGGAGGGCCTGGCTATGTTGGTGCGCGAGCACATGAAGGCCGATCCGTTCTCGGGTGCTGTTTATGTGTTCCGTGCCAAGCGGGCGGACCGGATCAAGCTGATTTTTGGGATGGTACGGGTTTGTGCCTGTTCGCCAAGCGGCTCGAGGAAGGCGTCTTCCGCTGGCCGAAGATCGAGGACGGCGTGATGCGTTTGTCGGCGGCGGAATTGTCGGCGTTGCTCGAAGGGCTCGATTGGCGGCGTGTTCACGCGGCACGGGAGACGGTCGTCCCGACGCAAGCCGGATAATTGTGGGCCGCGCTGCGGCGAAGTGAATCAGGGGCATCGAGCACGTCGTCAGGCGGGCGCGAATATGCTCTGATTTGCCTGTGAGCGATAACCTTCCTGATGATCCCGAGACGCTGAAGGCGATGCTGCTGGCCGAGCGGCATGAGAGCGAGCGGCTGCGCCAGATCATCAAGGAATTGCAGCGTCATCGCTTTGGCCGCAAGGCAGAGTCGCTTCCCGAGGAGCAGATGCTGCTAGGCCTCGAGGACGTCGAACAGGTTGCGGCCTGTACAGAAGCCAGCCAAGACGAGACAGCTCCGGAAGGCCGGGCCGAACCGGCGCGCAAGCGCCGCAACAATCGCGGAGCACTGCCGGCGCACCTGCCGCGGATCGAGGTCGTCGTCGACATCGACGACAAGATCTGCCCCTGCTGCCAGGGCGAACTGCATCGGATCGGCGAGGACAGGAGCGAACGGCTGGACATGGTGCCGGCGCAGTTCCGCGTTGTCGTCACCCGGCGCCCCAAATACGCCTGTCGCGCCTGCGAGGACGGCGTCCTGCAGGCCGAGGCTCCGGCCCGGCTGATCGAGGGCGGACTGCCGACGGAGGCAACCGTCGCCCAGGTTCTGGTGTCCAAATATGCCGATCATCTGCCGCTTTACCGGCAGGCCCAGATCTATGCCCGCCAGGGCATCGCTCTCGATAGATCGACGCTGGCGGACTGGGTAGGGCATGCCGCCTTCCATCTGCGCCCGCTGCATGAGCGCCTTCTCACGGTGCTTCGCGCGAGATCCAAACTGTTCGCCGACGAGACGACGGTGCCGGTGCTCGATCCTGGTCGAGGGCGCACCAAGACCGGCCAGCTCTGGGCCTATGCCGCCGACGACAGGCCCTGGGGCGGCCTCGATCCGCCCGGCATCACCTATGTCTATGCACCCGACCGCAAGGCCGAGCGGCTGTTCAGCCATCTTGCCGGCTTCAAGGGCGTCCTGCAGGTCGATGGTTACAACGCCTATCCAAAGCTTGCCGAGCGTGGCGAGGTCGAGCTTGCCTTCTGCTGGGTGCACATGCGGCGCAACTTCTACGAACTCGCGACAGCCGGCCCGGCGCCGATCGCAAGCGAGGCGCTCAAGCACATTGCCGCATTCTATGCGATCGAGAAGGAGATCCGCGGCTGCAGCGCGGAGGAGCGCCGCCTCGTGCGGCAGCAGAAGAGCCGACCACTGGCCGATGCCTTCGAGGTATGGCTGCGCGCCAAACTGGCTCTCATCAGCCAGAAGACCAAGCTCGCCGACGCCATCCGCTACGCCCTCTCGCGCTGGCAGGGACTGACGCGCTTCATCAATGACGGCCGCATCGAACTCGACAACAATACCGTCGAACGATCAATCCGTGGCATCAAGCTCAGTCGCAAGAACGCGCTGTTTGCCGGATCCGACGGCGGTGCCGAACACTGGGCTGTCGTCGCGTCCCTGGTCGAGACTTGCAAGCTCAACGACGTCGATCCGCTCGCTTATCTCACCAACGTCCTGACCAGGATCGTCAAAGGGCATCCCAACCGCGACATCGACCAGCTATTGCCCTGGTCCTACCGCGCTCAAGCCCTCAAAGCCGTGGCCTGAGCACGACGCTTACGATCCGACGGCGGTGCCGAACACTGGGCTGTCGTCGCGTCCCTGGTCGAGACTTGCAAGCTCAACGACGTCGATCCGCTCGCTTATCTCACCAACGTCCTGACCAGGATCGTCAAAGGGCATCCCAACCGCGACATCGACCAGCTATTGCCCTGGTCCTACCGCGCTCAAGCCCTCAAAGCCGTGGCCTGAGCACGACGCTTACCGATCTGCGAGCGCATATGCTCGATCTCCGAGCGGAGGAATTCGAGAGTGGGCATGGTCCAATCTAGTTTTGCCAGATGGAACGAAAAACGAACTTGGAGTCAGGCGCTGTCAGAGCCTTGCCGCGAGCGGCGCGAACCAATGACGATGTATGGCGGGTTAAGTCTGAGGGCCGGGGTACCCGAAAATGGGTCCCCGGAAAGGGTAGCACAGCAATCAAGGATCCTTCGTCGCGGATCCCCCAAGTCATCGATCACCCCCTTACTCCGAGGCTTCAAGTGCGAGGTTCAACGTCTGCTTTCGGGCAAGCAGCGGACGAAGGTGCACCGGTTAGCGGACCTCACCACGAGGTGCTTTCAGCCAATCACCCGAAGCCCCTTACCGAGCGATTAATTCACTCGTTCCGACCTGCGTCATCTTGATATCGATATCTTGAAACAAGTGGCTTTGCTCGCATTCGATTCTCTCCTTGGCTGTTTCAAGCTTTGTGCAGTCACGTGGGCTCATGTGAAAAAGGTCGGTATAGCTCCAATTGGGTAGCTGAAGCCCGCGTGAAGCGGAGATTACAAAGAGGGCGAATAGAAGCGTAAAGGGGATCAATCGAAGCGGCGTCCAAGTGATCGCTCTGATCCAAAAAGGCATAGCAGTGGCCTTGTCGCCCCGCTTCGGCTTTTCACCCCTGAGAAATGGTATCCAGAATGTTTTGCAAAAACGGTCGGTCAAGAAGTCGCTATGCCCATAGCGCGAGTGCCATCGCGTCTCGACGGCGGGGCGATTGAAACCAGTCGAGCCAACAGATCCGTATCCCCAACCAGCGCTCTCAGCCACGGCTGGCCAAAAATCTCTAGTGCCCACCTCGTTTAAGAGCGGTGGATCAAACCGTTCCAGAACGTGGTCAAATCGAAAATCCTCGCGGACTACACTTCCGCAAAAAATGACCCGGTGCCAATTAAGCTCAGAATAGTCCGTGAGTATTCTGCTCATCACGTAAGTGCCAAAGCTGTGAGAAATCACGGACATCAGCTCGGGATCAACGCCCCTCTCATGCCTGTAGCACCGGCGTGCGTCTTGAATGTCAATAGCTACCCGCCTTATTGGCTCCTCCCTCATCCAGTCAAATGGCATCAGAAAACGCAGCACACTAAACTTGCCGAAGCTGGTGGAGGCAACAAAGAATCCCGCGCTTTCGAGGGCAGGCTTTACCTCGCTCATCCATAGGGCACGGGTGTTAATTCCGTGAACCAGTATGGCAAGATGATTGGTCGCCTCAACCGCTCCAGACGCTCTATCTTGGTCAACCATGGGTATTTCCGCCGAAGATGGACCCTGACAAAATGGCATGATGCTTGATCATTCGCCAATTGGGTTTTGACACAGAAAGGTCAGGGCGGACGTTTGCGCAGGCGTTAGGTGAGCGCGAGCTTGATTTGCTAATGTCATGGTCGATGTTCATGTCGGCAACGCCCCTCGCTGCATCCATGAAAAAGCCCCGACGTCCGTGACGTCGGGGCTTCTTCGGAGTGTTGAAGCGCTGTCGGGAGGGTCAGGTCGTGCGCCAGCCATACGTGGCGCCCGTCTTCCAGCAGTGGTTTGGTGCCACCCGCCCCCCCGTACCAATGTGAACCATGCCCAACGACAACAGCTCTTGTTTCAGCCAGCGCCCGATGATGCGGAGCGCTTGATGGTCGAGCAGGCCATTCAATCCATGGCGGACAACTTCGCGACCAACGGCTTGCAAGGCCGGGGTGCCGGTACGAGAAAGCTGCTGGCATTCTTCAAGGATTCTGGGGTTCTGCAAGATCGGCTGCATCAACTTTCCAAGTTTGGTTTCCTGGAATTCGGCTACGGTCTTGGAATACTTCTTGGACATGTCTACCTCTTCGATTGGCGATATCATTGAGACGTTTAGGCGTTCTTTTTCTTCCAGTCGGCGTGTCTAAGCGCGGTTGCCCGGTAAGAAATTTTCATCTCCTTAGCGGCGGCGTAGATCGAAACGCCACGCTCGAACAAGGAGAAAAGGTGCGCGATGCCGGCGTCGGTCAGATGACCCGTATCCCGAAACCAGTGAGGATTACGCTCGTCTTGACCATTCTCCTCAGGTTGAAGGATCGCGAGGGCGGCTTGCAGATGTTCGACGACTTTCTCGATCTGGGCGGGTGTCAGGGCTTTCATAGGTAATGCATCCTGTCTAAGTCAGTAGGAGATATGTACTACTGAATTCAGTGATACTCAACGGCAAAGTTACCCATTCTGTTCACGATTTTGTGACTCCAAGCCGCCCCGGAGCCGGAGAAGCGGCCGCCAGCCAAACGAAAATGCTCATGCCGAGAAGGTGGCGGCCGAGGACACGTCGGCGAAGAAGATGCCCGCCAGGTCGTAGTGGAAGTCCGCATGCACATTCTGGTGGAGCGGGAGAACGCTAACTCGTCCCTCAACCGGCGGCTTCGACCAATAGCTCGTGGGGGAGGGGGGTAGCTGAAATTGGGTCCCCGGAAAGGGTAGCACAGCAACTGAAGATCCTTCGTTGCGAGACCCTTCAAGCCGTTGCCGAGCTGTCCAGCTTGAGACGAACGTCCGCTTTCGATCGAGTAGCGGGCCGCGATGCCGTTGTCCGCCATGTCGCCGAAGGGCCACAAGCGGACATTTGAGGCGGAAGATAACCCGTGGGCCAAGATGGCAGCTATCGACCACGTTGTAACGGCACTAATACCAGTTTCCACCACAACAGGGCCGAGCATAACCCTCCTACGGCAGCCGCAAAGCCGTTGAATACTAGCGCGTCCAGGTCGCGAGTCGGAGGAGGATTGAGCCAGAGATCGACAATTGTAGGAACAAGGATTAGTGCTTCAGCTGCAAGAATGCTTATGAAGATGCTCGATGTTCGGGAAGGAGTGCTCTGCTTCGCAAGCCAGAGCGCTTTGGGCCACTCTGTCGTAGCTCCAAGCATGGCTGCCGCCCCAATTCCAACAAGGCTCGCCAAAAACCAGAGGAATGAGGTCATCTCCGGAAGGCTGCTCGCGCCCCCGCCGCGGGAATTCGACCAGAAATATACCGACGATAAAGCTATGACGACGAAGCCGGAGACTATGCCGGTCAACAATATCGCCGATATCGCTCGAATAATTAAACCTAGCTTTCGCACGCTGTGTCCCATAATTCGCGAGCACTGTCGGCAATGATACCTAATCGCACAAGTCCGCTTCGGGTCACAAGCAGCGGTTGGAGCGATCCCCCTCCTTGGTCTGCTCTGGCATGGTTAGCCGACATTGCCTGTGGTTCAACTAACGAAGGACGAGGAAATGTTGTGTGATAGATCGTCGTCTCGGCTTGAACCGCCGGTGCCGGTTTCGACAACGTCGCCGTGATGGGCCAATCGGTCGAGCAGCGCCGGGGGACTGGCGCTTCCAGAGCTGCGAGGAGAACGAGGCGCAATTCCTCTCTTGTCGGATCCAGTTGCAAGTAAGCCAGACCAAAAGGTACATCGCAGCGCATAAGCATCAAGGAACATGAGCGCCTGGAGCTTCTTGCTCTCAAACAAATCTTTCAACAGCTCTGGGCCGATTGCTATTTCAATTTTTTTACTCGCTTAGCACCAATTGTAGACCGCAAGAGATTGATGCATGAAATGACTGCTGTTTTCCATTCAGGCGAGAGCGGCCCTTCCCACTCCTCATCAATGTAGTAACGATGCAGAGCGTCGCCCAACAGTGAATTGGTGACAAAAGCTCGACCATCTACAGTGGTAATCGTAGCAAACCAACGTAAGTCGCCCTTGTATGGCAACGGATAATCGATCCAAATCTCGCCGTGCGTTGGGCTTGTCCTTACAATCCAACTTAGCCATTCTTCATAGTCTGGATACTCTCCCTTAGCTTCAGCCTCTGCACATTGTGCAATGTCTTCGTCATCGGTAAAGAAAACGAGTTGCCGTGTCGTGGCAGGTGCGCCTGCGACTCCAAAGTCGACGTTGAATGACCCGACATCAGCTATTTCCTTTTCCGAATAGGGACGTGCGCCCTTCCGGATTCGCTTGTCAATCTTTGGAATGCAGGCGACGATCCGGAATGGTTCCGCTAGTCTAGTCGTTGCCGGGTTTTGACCTTCCGCTGCAAGCAAAACGAAATCAAGCTTCTCCAGCTGAATCGCCCTGGACATTGCCCTCGCCGATTCATAAGCGCGTGCAACGGTGTGTCCGCGAGCAAGGTGCGAATACAACGTTGCTGTGGCTACAATGGACGCTCGGTTTTTGATAATCTCCGTAGTTGCAATAACAAAATCAGAAACCTTCTTCAGATGAACGGCGGCATCCGCTGATGCGCACCCATTTAGAACAATAAGTTTGAAATGATGCCCATTGGCCTCCAAGATCTCGTTGAGCTTTGTGCCGCTCAGCGGAACATCCTTGTCGTGTTCATTGGCTAGGATGAGCTCCCCCTGGCTCAAGTGAGCGGCGACGTGAAGAACGTCTGGCGCCTCGCTTGTTATCAGTTCCGAAAGATCTTCGACTATCGTGTGGGGCCGCCATACAAACTGAATAGCCCCGGCGCTGTCTATACGCCCGAGGAGCTGATCCAATTTAGACTGCTCCCGGTCGAGAGCGAGGGTATCCTGACTTGGCGGGTTCGATGCGACGTATAAGACTTTCATGATAACCCATGGAGTATGGAAGCCGCGACGATCGGATCATCGAGATAATGGATGATCCCGTGATGGTTATCGGTATCATTACGAACGTCTGCAAAGTTGGTGATCAGTACGTCTTGATAAGATCTCGGCAGCTGGGATAGGCAGCTTCGAAAGAGATTAGTTCGATCGATGTTCGGGTTCAGAGCGACGATGTCGCGCCTATCGGCAGCGTTGATCCACGCCTTCACGAGAGGGGGGCGACACAATGGTAGTTTTAATAGCTTCTCGAGTTCAGTCACGATGGCAAGCACCCCTAGAGGGGAGCCAAGTGTTACCAGACGCTCGACCTCTAGATTCACAAGTGCGCCGGCTAATGAATGGTACGCGACGACTGAGCCCAGAGAATGCGCAACAACGATCCGCGGCGGACGAGCTTTTTCAATCGCATCAATTACTAATCTATCAACGTCGCTTCTGACTTTGGCGTCGACCAGATATTGAACGACATCCTTCATCACCAGACGTATGGCGTTTAGCGACAGTCTTGCCGATGCTCTGTCACCGGCTCGTGCGAGGATGCGCCCCACCGGTCCCCGAGATTCGTCTAAGGGATTCTGCTTCATATCAGAATCTCTTAGGACCGGAGATCCAAGTTCAAGCGCTAGCTCAGCGTCGATGGACTTTTCCAGATTTCCCGCCGGACTCTTGTCTCGCGTTGATTCCAATGGTGAAGATCGCTTCTGTGGCTCCAGAGGAACTAAAATGCGTGCGTAGTAGGGAAGACTGGACTCGCTGATGAGATTCTCGGTCAGCCCTAGGCCCGCGCGCTCAGCTCCCCGTGCAAGAGCTTCCAGCCAAGTCTGGCGTAAAGGATCTGGATCGAACCCTTGCTGGTCTCTTCCATGTACGAAAACGATGCTCATGATGAAAACCCCTGCACCCAGAAAATGCGCACAAGCCTACAAATTGTAGAATGCATGAGTCCATTGATCGTTGGAATTATTATGCGGAATATCGCTCGCGACTAAGCTCCGGGATGGGAAGCCCCCCGGGGGTAGCTGAAATTGGGTCCCCGGAAAGGGTAGCACAGCGCGCGAAACAGCGCTCCGAGAGCAGACTTTCCAGGCCCAACCCCGCTGCACCAGCATGTACGAACGATCCGGACTGGTTACAGTCCAGCGTCCTGTTAGCCGTCGATTTGACGTGGGGGAGGGCGAGAATGGGTTTGGGAAAGCAGGCGAAGACGTTGAGCAGGGGGCAAGTAGAAGCCACCCTCGCCTATCTCTCGACCACCAGATATCCAGAGCGAAATAGGTTGATCTTCCTGCTCTCGGCGAAGTCCGGGCTTAGGGCAAAGGAGATAGCTCACCTGACATGGCGGATGGTCTGTGACGCGACTGGCCAAGTTGGCCATGCCATCCACCTAACCAATGATGCAAGCAAGGGTAGGTCTGGCCGGGTAATCCCGATGCATGCCGAAGCGAGGGCCGCGCTCATCGCGTATCGACAGACTCTGACCAAGGTGACCGGCGACTATGTGATCAGCACGGAGCGAATGTCCTCTACGTCGCCGCAGGTCGTCGTGAACATGTTCCAGCGATGGTATCAGCATCTGGGCTTCGTCGGCTGCTCCAGCCACAGCGGCCGAAGGACCTTCATCACCGGAGCGGCGCGAAAGATTTCCACTGTGGGCGGATCTCTCAGGGACGTCCAGGCTCTAGCTGGACACTCCAATCTGCGAACCACCCAGCAATATATTGAGCAGGATGTCGATGCCCAGAGGAAGGTAATCCAGCAGTTGTGAAGCGGCGGTCATGGACAGGCGATACAGTTGCACGCTCGATCGGCGGATCAACGCTCCGAGCATTCAAGCTGAACCTTTCCGATAGCTTCGTAGTCGAGAAGCAGACCGGGAAATGATACGTCTGTCCCGAAAACCGAGATGGTCTGCCGAGTCCAACCGCGAGACGTGCGAGCCACGATCTCGTCCAAACTCTTGGCCGCGAGCGAAGGCACATCCAACAAGTTCGCGTTGCTCTCTTGGATCATTCGCCTCGACACATGAGTCAGCAGTGGAGGGTTGAGTGCTGCGATACCTTGAAGAGCTGACCATGCCGAGGACGTTCCAAATGAAGAGCTAGCTAAAACGGCGGACGCCCACTTCGCGTTCGCGATGTCCAAACCAAATGTGTTGCAAAGTATGGCATCTTTATCTGAGGTTGGTTGACTGTCGAAAGCTGCTAGCTGCCTTATCGCGTGAAGCGAATTCGTCTCAACCTGTCGTGTCATCCGTGCGCCCTGAGGTGGTATAGGCGCTTTGGCCTGAACGTGAAGGGCGGTATTGGTCTTAGGGCTATAAGCGAGCAAATCAATCTCGCCGTGTTTCCACACCACATTTTTCCGGACTACTAATCCTCCTATGCACGAGAGTGCCTTCCCAGCGCGATCAAGCAGCGCTACTTCAAGCGACGATGATACATACTCATCGAAGTGTCGCTTGTTCGTCTTGTTCGCGACATAGACGATGTTGCGCTCGCCTAACATTATAAGCAGGCCGCGGGGACTAAAAAGAAATGAATCTCCTATTTGGACGATAGGAGCGAGATATCCGTCGCCGGAGATGCATTGGCCGGTTCCAAAGGGGGTGTCTGTGAAGACACTTAGAATGCGGTCTACCCTGCTATCGCTCACCCCAGCCAATTCGCCAATCAAGGACCGTACAAAACTCACTTTCAACAATGGCGACGCCCACTCCATACATTCCTTTTGCCAATGCTCGGCGTCATTCGCTGCGCCAATCGCCTTGGACTCCGCCGCTGCAGCCATACCAATGCACCAAGAAGCGAGCGACATAAGTGCTGCGCGAACCCTTAGGTAATCATCACGTTCAAAGTCAAAGGCTTTGAGGTAATCGGCCGAAGAAAGCAGCTCCCGTTCGTAAATGCTTGCGAAGTGATGGCGATAGCTATCCATGAGTAGTAGGAGAAAGTCCTCCGCGACGAGCCGCGGCCAATCGCTCGACATCTTTAGAAGTGTGGAAACGCGAAATGGAAATGGTCTCTCGAGAAACGGAAGAGCCATTTCAGACGCGATCACATCGCATTGTTCGTGGTGAGAGAATTGGGGGCTCGGATGAACAAGTTCAAACCCTCGTTCCGCGTGTTCGACTCTTAGATATCCGTTGCGCACCATAGGCATAATCTCACAGAAATGAGCATAGCCGAGCGCGGATTGAATTTCGCTGATGCTCTGCTCGTCTAGCGCGCCCAAAGCGTCTGCCAAACTCTCGCCAATTTCCGAGCTGCTCGACCGCATGAACGGCATCAAGTACGACAGGCGGCTGAGAATCGTAGCCCCACGCTCTATGTTTGGCTGACCGTGTCCGCTAAATCGGCCCCCGCTGAAGTCTCGATCTGCTGCGAGAAATATCGCGGAGAGTATCGAACGCAAAGGCTGCTTCCATAGCCGCAGTTGACTGGCTTGCGCGTCAGCCGTCGTTTCGAACCTAAACAGCAGGTCATCCGGAGTAGACATATCAGTGAGCCACGGGTGCTAGAAAGTGATTCGGAGCGTACCATCGCGATCACCGGATCCTCAATTAGCGCAGAGCCCTACGTTAGACCACGGCAAAGTATCTCTGCTAAGCATTGTTTCCGGCGTATAACTCATACGCTCGTTGAGCTTCTATCGCATTTGCGCGCGATCCGAGGCTGTCCATCTTGAATGGGGCAATAAGATTTCAGCGTACACCGAGACGCCTCCTGGACAATCCTTTCACAACCATTCTCCTAAGCGACGAGTTTGAAGCGTTGATCCGCGTAGATGAGTAGCTCTGTTGCTAATTGAGTCAGTAAAAAAAGATAGCGCGCGCCCACGTTTTCGGGGCCTCAGGAAGATAAATACCTCGCAGGCATTTGCGTCTTGTTGGATGGCCACCTGAGCATCCCTGCGATCCGGAGTTTACAGAATGCCACCGAGTACGGACGGCATATGGTCTTCTATTCCCAAATCACAGACCGAGTTCGAGTATCCAATCCATCAAACGGAGCAGGAACGAGACATTGATCTCATCCAACCCGTTCATCCGTTTACCGTCCCCTTCAGGCAACGTTTCCCGGCTAGCCGATCCCTGCAATTGATGATCGGCGGGTACTCGCGGCTAGTATCCGATCGAATGGAAGACGGGTGGTCGGCATATCTCGTGACATTCGTATTTGATCATCTCCGCGGTCCACGTGCATCCGTCGTCGGCCAGATGCGGGATGAGGTTCAACGAATTTACTCGACCTTCGTGACCAGAACGCACCGCAAGCCGAAGACCGTCCCCACCCACCAGCTTCCCCTCTTGATCTCGGTTGCTGATTTGCCCGTTGCTAAGTCCGCCCCCTCAAATGAACCGACCTCGTGCAATCGAGGCCTGCATTTCCATGCGGTCCTGTTGGTGCCACCGAACACCCGGCTGAAGGAGCCCGTAACCGAGCACTTCGAGAGCCAGGCGGGCTTGTATGCCGGGCCTAGGAAGTTGGTGGCTCGCATTCACGTCCGCCCGATAACCAGCACGCCGGAATGCGTGGTCGATTACGTTTTCAAGACCGTCCTCCGCGAGCGAATTTCCTATGACGATGCCCTACTTGTACTCCCCCGGGCCAGCGGCGAGGTCCATTGAGCCAACTCGCTTCGATGACCTCCAGCTGGCTGGATGAATTGGGGTCCCTGCGAACTATTGCCGGCGAGACCCGCCGATGCTGACGTAGGAGCTGGTATTCAAATCCCACGCCGCCGTCAGCTCGTGTCACGCAGCCGGCACCAGTTCCGCTGAAGGCAGGACCTGCTCCAGCCGAAAGGTGGACCGAATGGTGTCCAGGGCAACCACTCGCATGACGACGTTCGGCGCCGGGTAGCAGTCGATCGTGCGGGAAGGGGCGGCCGGGTCGCAAACAACCACTACGACCCGGACGATCCCATCGCAGTGATCGACGGCCAGCTGCAGGTGCGCGAAGAATTCACGCTTGGCTACGCTGTTTTTCCAATTGCTGCTGTCGGCCTTGTCATAGACCATCGCTCCCGCCGGTCCGCCGAACTCGTGCCTCCAGAGGGTGACGGCGACCGTCGACCCGTCAGCGGAAACCCCGGACCACCGGTTCATGACGTTGCGCAGACGAATGCGGTACCGGGCGAATGCTGCTGTCCGTGTCATTGCTCTGCTGTTTCCTCTCTTACGCTCCATAGCGTAACAAAAACTCGGCTGCCCCGTATCGCAAACCGTTGATTGATTCGCGATGAAACGGTTTTACTCGGTAAAAACTCGGTCGGCGTGTTGCTAAGTCAGGGCGACGAGCGCCACGAACATATGGCCTCTCCAGTACGGCTCGATGTCGCGGAAGCCTGCTGCGACAAGAGCCGTTCGCAGCTCGCGCTCCGTCAACTTGGTCATGTGACCGCGGAGGCTGCTCTGCTTTTCCAGGATTTCGTCCGCGGTGAAGCCCCGCCTGCGCTTGAAATCCACGTAAGCGGCTTGCGCGTCGCTTTCCTGACGCGAGGTCTCGGCCAGCGTCTTCTCCGCGATGAGGAGCGCGCCCCCTTCAACCATCGAGCTCCGGATGCGCTTAAGCAAAGGCAGCTTGTCAGCCGGCCGCAGAAACAAAAGCGTCATGATGCAGCATGCCAGCGAGACGTTGTCGAATGGGTGCGTCAGCGCATCACCGACTTCGCAGCGGAAGTTCATGAAGGAATGCTTCTCCCAGCAGCGACGGAACCGCGGCTCGGTGTCGATGCCGAGGTAGTCCACATTGGGGCGTGCCGCTTGGTTCACTCGCCGGATAGCTGCGAGGGTCCGGCCGGTCGAACATCCCACGTCAATGACGGTAGTCCCCCGCTGGACGTACGTGACGGACCGGTCGACGGTGTAATCGACCAGCTGCTGGAAGCCGGGTATTGACGCGCGGATATGTGCGTCGAAAGATCCGGCGTAGTCCCCGAAGGAGAAGTCTTTCTTTGTACGGTACGTCGTCATTTCAGCGACTCTCTGTAAGGTTTCAACATTTTTCGGTAGATGCTCTCGGCAATCGCTTCGGTCACGAAGGGAGTGACCATGCGGCATATCCTTTCCGCCGCTTGCCCGAGCGTGCCGGTGAGCGCGTAATCGTCGGGAAGGCCGGTCAGGCGCTTCAGTTCGGGGATAGTGAACTTGCGGTCGTGCTCGGGATGGATGGCGCCAGCCAATCCGCTCGGTTGCTGCCCCGTGACCGTCAGCGTCGGCGCGGGCAGATCGTACGAGCACCGCGTGAGCGTATAGTTGCCGGTGACCTGAAGGCCCACGTGGTTGGGCCGCAACAGCCGGGGCGGGTTCTTCGGCAACCTAGAGGCGGCCGTCGCGATCGTGGTCGTCCGCGCCGAGGCGATCCATGGCCGCACGTCATCGTGCGACTGGTTTAGCCCAGCAAACGCATCACGGATCGTTGTGCCCGTATGCGTCGGGTTGGGAAACAGCAACGACGTCGCGAACTCGCTCGTGATGCCGACGGCTTCGGCGACGTCCTTGCGAACGGCCAGGACGAACAGCCGGCGTCGGGTCTGCGGAACGCCGAAGTCGTTCGCGGACAAGACGCGCCATGTCACGACGAATTCTGCGCTCAGCATCTTGAGCAAGGCATTGAATATCGCTTCCCCGCGGGAGGCGAGCGCAGGCACATTCTCCATCACGACGACCTTCGGGCGCGCGATCAGGGCGAACCTCGCGAACTCGAAGGGCAGCATCGAGATGTCCTTTTGGGTCCGGTCCGAGTACGCTTTCAGCACGCCCGGCTCCGTTGGTCCGTTTCCGGCCGTGCTGAACTCGGAGCACGGCGGAGACCCGTCGAGCAGGTCCAGCTCACCCACCATTAGGCCGACCGTCATCAGGAAGGCGATTATGTCCGCCGGATCTCGAAGAAGGTCGCGGATCTCCCTAGTGTCGATGAGAGTTCCTGGGAAATTACGTGAGTAGGTGCGAGCGGCTTCCGCGACGAATTCATTGATCGCCCGGACGTCTCCGCCGGCCAGCCTGTATCCCATTGAGGATCCGCCGCCGCCCGCGAACAGCGAAACGACAGTGAAGCGCTTCCGCAACGACGCCGCATGAACCTCAGCCATCGTCGGACGGCGGACGTTGGCGCCGCGAGCCCGGATCACGGTCGCCTTGCGAAGCGGGGGAGCCGTGGCCAGTTCATTGAGATACTGGTCCGGATTTGCGCGCACCTCCGACGCCCAGCGCTTGCAGAGCGCGCTCACGGTCGCGTACTTCGTCTCAAACCGATTGATAATCGGATCGTCCACCAACGTCTCAAAGAGCTCGTGGACGCCGCCCCCCTTCTGCAGCTTGACGCCCTTGGCTACCAAACCCTGAGGAAGACGGCGAAAAGCGTCGGCAAAGATCTTTCTGATGACAGGCTTGTCGAGCGGCGACAGCTCGCCGTGGGAGAACTGGCGAAAGAACCGGCGCACCGGTTCGGCGATGGACGGGTCGATCAGCCGTTTCCCGAGTGCCGAAGCAATCCGAGTAGCGAACCAGAACGTGTCGGGCGAGTGCAGGGCGTCCGACTTCGCATACTTTGCCTCACGCAAGGCGTCGAAATGCACCTGCAGTTCGGCGCGGGAGAGCCCGACTCGCTTGAGCCGGGCCATCTCCATATTGTCTTCCCGCGTGTTGCCCAAGTGATCGTCAAAGTTCCAGCCCGTGAAGATATCGCATTCTGCCACTTCGGGGATGACGTGAGCGATCGGGTATGTGACCTCGAACTGGGTCTTCTTCGAGCAACCGTGTTGGATCGCTAGCCGCAGGAAGGCCGCTCTCAATCCCGCGGTCGGCACGCGAACGACCCGAAGCGGCCAGCCCATGTGGCGGGCTATCGCTTCTGCCGCTGGCCGCTCAACCGACGGGATACCGTCGAGTTCATAGGTGTAGGCGACTACTTCCTTGCCAACCTCCTGACAAACATAACCGACAACAACGCTATCCGCCCCACCAGAAAGCAGTAGGGCGACACGACTGCAGGAACTCCGCGCGAGAACTTGTTGGCGGAGAATAGTTCGAAGATCGTCACTCATCGGACGGTCGGCCTTTCCGCCCAGTTCTCGTCACCGATGAGGCTTAACCAGCCGTCAGCCCTCGCTTCGGCGAACAACTGAACCTTCACCACACAGCTCGGGAAAAAGGATTCGGCGAGGACCAGAACGTTCTTGGCCGACGGAAAGGCCGAAAGGTGGCGGGGCCGGAATTTCCCACGCTTGGCGACCACGATGACTTCGCGGTCCGTGATTTCGGGCTGATGTACCGGGCTCTCAAAGAAGAGCCCCTGAGGGGCGCCGAACCCCAGCAGAGGCATCAGCGTTAGTTCGATGGTCCCCATCAAGAGGATGGGGACGATCGCAACGAAACCGGCGTCGTCGGCCGGAGGCGGACGCCGCAGGCACTCGTCCAATGCGTCCACGCGGCCATACTCATTGGCGAAGAAACGCGCGTCCTGTGACGTCAGGCGTAGCGCGAACAGCTGAGCCGAGCCGTCGTTCTGCGCGGGTGGCTGGGACCCGTGTGCAGTATCTTGCGGCGGCTTCAAGGCCGCGCGCGCTTTAATTACGTCGTCGCGGGTCGCTTCGGAGTGCTTCGACAGCTCTTCTACCGCTCGGTCGAAGCCTACCTCTTCGATCAAGAGACAAATCTGATAGATGATAGAGTAGTGAGCCGGCAGAAGAGGCAGGAGCGACTCCTGCAGGAGCGTCTGCGCAAGACGTCCGATCTTCGCCAACATCGCCAGCTTTCCGTTGGCCTTAAGCCGAGCTAGCACATCGTTTTCCGAGAGCACCCGTTTGGCGACGAGCCGACCTAAAAACGCATCAAACAATTCGGGCTGTTCAGCAAAGGTCTCCAGTCCGGCAACCAAATGGAAGCAGGCGAGTACAAGGGATTCGGCGGCATTAACCCAATGCTGAGCGACTTTATCAGCAGCGGCTTCTGCCGCTACTGCAGCCGGACACTGGGCGTCAGGTGACAAAGCGTTGTCGCTGATGCCAGAAAGGAGGCGATCAGCCATTCGCTCGGCCCGGTCCTCTCCATCATTTGCCGCGAGGCTCATGATTTGTCCCCGGTCCTGGTGGCCAGGCCGGCCCGGGGTATTCCTTCCTCGATAAGCTTGCGGACGTCCTCAGCGCGCCACGCGGAGGCGCGCCCGAGCTTAATGGGGGCAGGCACGCGGCCTTCTTTGATCGCGCTATAGAAGCTAGACTTCGACAGAGGCAGCGGGCCGCCCGGGTGCAAAATGTCCTTCAGGCGCAGCAGTCGAGGGGCAGGATAAAGCGATTGCATCGCGGTGTCTCCTCCGACCGCCGGAATGGCGATCGCAAGCGGAGCATCGGCGATTTCTTGCCCGATCTTTGCAATTGCAGCTGCAATTGCAAAATTATTTCAGCAGTGCGGCTGCACTCATTAGATGCTTTTCAATCGTGCGCTGATCCAGGCGTTGGTCAAGCGCCTCGAGAATATCGAAGAGCTGCTTGGCGAGACTTTTCAGGTTGGTGTTGCCAACTCGCCTCCTCACTAATTCCAGGTCGTCCCCATCCCATTTGACGACTGATCTGATGAACAAAGCCAGAATAACCTTCGTCAGACTTACTTGCTCCCTTCCTTTTGCACCCAGCGCTTTCGTATTACCGGCGTCAGCTGCATTTTGGGATACGTCCTCTTGCGACGGCTCATCTTCTTTGCCGCGGTCTGCAATCTCAGCCTCAAAACTCTTAACTTGGTGCCAGACGCTTCCGGGGAAGTCCACGCCGGTTCGCTTGGCCCATTCGAGGTACATGCTTGGTGGGAAAAAATCAGGCAATTGGCCGCGCCGCTGGACCTCAATGATTTCCTCTCTCAAGTTGTCGATCGCTGTTTCAAGCGCGAGATGCGCCTCATACGCGGCGTCTTCTTCAGGAACGGGGTAAAGGTCGTCATCGTAAGCACTGCTAATTGCAGGATCTCGAAAAAAGGAAATGGAAGCTGCTTGGTGAGCATCCCAATACCACTCCCTAGACCACCTAGCGAGGTCCAAGTCATACCGTTCATGTCGGAGGTCTGCTTCATACAAGGATTGCCGCTCGATCTTGATAAACCGTCCCTCGGCGATTTCTTCATACATCCAGAAATCACAACTTAGTCGCTTAGCCACCGGTGCTCTCGCTGCTGATGTAGTGATCCCACGCACGCATCAACTCTGCGCGCTTATCAAATAAATCGCCCCTTCGATAAGCTGCTTCTGTCTTGTCCCTAATAGAATGGGCCAAAGCCATTTCGCATACTTCTCTAGGGAAGTTTGTGCACTCGGCCGCCCAATCTCGAAACGCCGAGCGAAAGCCGTGAGCGGTGAAGTTCGCCTCCATTCTACGGAGAATCATCAAGAACACCATATTCGACATGGGCATGCCGACGGTGCGCCCCGGAAAGATCAACGGCGAACCGTCGCTTCTTTCCCGGGCGGATCGAAGCAGCGACACAGCTCGCGGCCCTAGTGGCACGCGATGTTCCCTGCCTGCCTTCATCCTTTCTTCTGGTATCGTCCATACCGATGCCTCCGAATCAATCTCGGACCATCCTGCGCGCAAAACTTCGTTTGTTCGCGCCGCCGTCAAGATCAAGAACTCGAAAGCGAGCCGAGCGAAATAGTTTGTGGGGACCTCCGGCAGCCGTCGAACGAACTGCGGTACTTCCGCGTAGGCGATGGCGCTGAAGTGACCGCGCTTCCCATTCTGACGGGGTAGGCCCTTCGCAACACCCTCCACAGGGTTGTCACCGCTTCGATAGCCGGCCGCCTTGGCCCAATCCAAGACCACGGATATCCGCTGGCGGACGCGGCGGGCAGTCTCAGGCTTCGAGAGCCATATTGGTGAAAGGGCGCGGAGCACGTCGGACGTTTCAATCCGGTCCACCCGCTTGTCGCCCATAACGGGAAAAGCGTATGCTGACAAGCTCTTCAACCACTGCGAAGCGCTCTTTCCATCCTTCCAACCAGCTCGCCGCTGGTCCAGCGTGGTGCGCGCGGCCTCTGCAAATGTGGGAACTATCGCAAGGCCTGAACGCTTGGCGGCAATGGGATCGCCGCCCTCCCTTGCAAGCTTTCGATACTCGATCGCTTTGCCCCGAGCCTCGGCTAGCGAGACAAGGCGCAGACTGCCGAGTCCCATGTCCCTTCGTTTCCCCTGGACGACGGTCCGCAGCACCCAACGTTTTGCGCCGGACTTGTCGACGACGAGGTAAAGGCCGTTCCCGTCGGCATATCGGCCGGGTTGGGAAAGGCTGTTGATTCGAACGGGGGTGAGGGCCTTCTGAGGGTGCTTGCGGCGGGCTTCCATACCACAATCCATACCACAAAAATTTCTGGATTGGGCAGGTTTTGATTGAACCTTCCTGGACGTAGGGCAGAGTTATACAATTGAAATAATGGGTCTATTTGGACGCCGTCGGACACTCATGGACGATAACGATAAGGACACTCTCTCCGCCACCCGCTCAAATCAATGGCGCCGGCTTATTTGCCTTCGGGGCCAGCAATCGTCGCCAAGCGTCCGAGCAGGGCCGCCTCGGCCCTGGAAGTCAGACGGTAGCCTTCCGCCATCTCGGCCATGTCGCCGCGGGCGACGCACGCGTCCCACCAGTCCCTCACGAAGCCCTCGGCGTACCCGCGCGTGTTGAAGCCGTAAGGTTCGGTGACAAGGTCGAAAGCGATCATCAGCTCGTAACAAGGCGAGTCGTAGGAGGCGCCGGTCTCGGGACGGCCTACGAAAGCTTCGAAGGATCTGGCCGTACGGAGGCTCGAATAAAGCCAGAACATCAGTCCATACATCAGATGTGAGCGCTCGTCGTCGTGCAGGGCAAAGAAGCCTTTCTCGTCCACGATCTGCCGGGCCAAGGTGCGCAACATTCGCTCGCCGTGCGGCAGACGGTCGCCGACGGCGGCCAAGGCTCGCACCACGATTGGCGATAACGTTCCCCGCTCGACGGTCGCGATCGCAGCGGCCCGATCCTCCTCAGCAGTGTCGTACTCGGACTCCTCGACCAAGCCGCGAATGAAGGTCTCGAAGTCCGGCGCGACGACGACGATACGGCAGTCATCCTCCTGGTCGACGTACACGACCTGCGGCTCGCCCCGCTTTCCGCAGCTCCGGTAGTCCAGCATGATCAGTTCGTGGCCGCCGGCCGGCGTGTCGGCGATTCCGACGCCAATCGGCGGGTAGCCCCATTCCTCGATCATGAACTTGGCGCCAAACTTCCCGGCGAGTGAATAGGTGGACGTACGGCCAAGAGCGAAGAGCCCCTCGATAGCCACGTGGTCCTCCGCCCAGCCTGTACGCTCCTTCATTGGATGGCAGTTGCGCTTGACCATTCCGCCATTGTGGCGCCGTGCGAGGTCGACATAGGCCGCCGGCAGCCGATACCCTCCGATTTCATGCTCAATGGAGGCGATCAGCTCGTCGGTCGGCGGAGGCTCGACATAGTTCTCCAGGGAATACGGACAGTCATTCCAGAAGCCTTCGAAGTCGAAGTCGTCAAAGAGCCGTTTCGTCGCCATCTTCATTACCTCGTCATGTTACGAGGCGTGTCTAAGCGCCCAGTAGCCAGGACCGTTGATTGCCGCCCTTCGGAATGAAAACAGCTTATACGTCAATCAGGATTGACTGACACTCTCTCCGCCATTTGCTGCCGCTCATAACGGTTTGGTTGCAGGCTCGAGTCCCGCCGGTGCGGTTGAGGCGCTTAGTTGCTTTCATTGCTGGGCAGCGGCTTCATATTCGTGAGGTCATGCCCTCAGGAGCTTATTCCGTGCCGCAAGCGATCCTATCCGCGCAGAGCCGACCCCTCCGTTCCCGTGCCGAGTTAGCCTCCATCATCATAAGCGCCTATGAGCGCATCGAGCGGGACCGGCACCGCAATTGCTGGATCTATGTGCGGCCCATGGAAGAAGCGCTGGCTGAGGTTGATGCACTTGTGCAACGAGCGGAAGAGGGTGAAGTCCTGCCGCTCCTTGGCGTGCCATTCGGCGTCAAGGACAATATTGACGTTGAGGCCATGCCAACGACAGCAGCCTGCCCGTCATTCGAATATAGGGCTGCGCAATCGGCTAGATGCGTCGAGAAATTGGCGGCCGCGGGTGCGATCTGTCTTGGCAAAACCAACCTGGATCAGTTCGCAACCGGACTGTCCGGCGCCCGCTCCCCTTACGGCGCCTGTTCCAGTGCGGCGGACGATCTGTATGTCTCCGGTGGTTCGAGCTCCGGCTCGGCTGCTGCCGTAGCATCCGGCCATGTTGCCTTCGCTCTCGGCACAGATACCGGCGGCTCAGGCCGGATTCCCGCGGGTTTCAACGGAATCATCGGGATCAAGCCAACCGTCGGCCTCGTCTCGTCTCGGGGACTTGTGCCGAACTGTCCGACGCTCGATTGTCCCTCGATCTTCTGCAATTCCATTGCCGAAGGTCGAATTCTGCTCGGGTTGATCGAAGGATTCGACGACAGTGATCCCTTTAGCCGCCAACGGATTGCCTCGTCCTTCCCATCTCCTCGCAAATTCCGGTTCGGCCAGGTCCCTGTCGGTCATCTCAATTCATTCGGCATGCCGGAATGCGATGACCTTTACAGGCAGGCCTGCACGAGGCTTTCGGGATTGGGAGGTCAAGCCAGGAACATTGACTTCGCGCCTTTCGCCGAAGCCGGTGAAATGCTCTTTTCAGGGCCTTGGATTGCCGAACGTCATGCGGCGATCAGCAAGCTCATGAACATCGATCATGGAGACCTGCTTGACGTCATCCGCAACGTGCTGAGCGGAGCTGCCCGGTTTTCCGCAACAGATGCATTCGCCGCGCAACATCGACTTTGGAAGCTGCGACGCCAGATCCAAACGCTTTTCGAGGAGATCGATGTTCTGGTGGTACCGACCGCGCCACGCCCCTTCACGATTGCGGAGATGATGGAAGATCCCATCACGCTCAACAACCGCCTCGGTTACTACTCCTATTTTGCCAATCTCGTGGACTTGTGCGCGGTGTCGGTTCCCAATGCAACGCTCGGCAACGGCATGCCGATGGGTATCACTTTGCTGGCACCTGCGTGGCGCGACCATGTTGTTCTCGACCTTGCCGAACGATGGCTGCCCGATGCGAAGGCCAGACTGTTCGATCTAAAGGAATATCCGAAGGCCGCCTCCTAGACCACTTCGAGATCGAGGGCGCGCAGATTGAGGATCACAATCAGGCCCCGGTGATAACGGATGACGCCTCTTGCCTGCATGCGGGAAAGCTGCACCGTCACCCATTGGCGGGTTGAGCCGATCAGATTGGCGAGATCACCATGCGTGAACGGGATCCCGATCACGATCTCGCGGCCCTGCTGCGAACCGTAGATCTTCGAGAGGAAGACCAACAGACGATGCAGCCGCTCGGTCACCGAGCGGGTCCCCAGCATTTGCGCCATGGCCGAGTAGCACCGTGCCTTGAAGGCGAGCGCATCCAGCAGCGCGACTGCGATACTTGCCGATTGAAGCGCCAGCGCGCAGGGCTGGGCCGGGCAAGAACGTCACTCGGCTTCGTTCCACTGCAACCGAAGACCATACGTGGGCACCAGTACCGAACAGATCGGGGCCGCCGACGAAATTGCCGGCGAACCAGTAGGCCAGCGTCACCTCGCGTCCGGAAGGCGCCGCGTAGTAGCTGCGAATACGCCCCTCTTCGATCAGATAAATGCCGTTCTGCAGATCGCCCTGACGCCAGACATGCTTGCCTGCCGGCAGGACCTCCTCGCGGCCGATGGCGAGGACACGGCGCCGGTCAGCCTCACACAACGGATCCAACAAGCTCGGCAGCGACCCGACCAGAGCATCCGATCCCGCCAGCATGATGCCGGTCGCATTCCTGAGACTTGCCGCTGACATCTGCTCGCTCCCCTGCCGCCGCAGGGGAAAGCTATTCAAGAGCCATGCCAGAACATATCGTCAGGCGCCTACGTCTTGATTTCCATCTGCTCGAAGGCCCTGCGGCCTTCCGAGCGGATCAGGTCAAGGCAATCCCGCTTGAGGGCGAGATAGGCGGCCTCCGCGACAATGGCGCTGGAGCGCGGCCGCGGCAGGCTCACCTGAAGATCCCTGAGGATGCGGCCAGGTCCGGCGCTCATGATCAGCACACGGT
Organism: Bradyrhizobium yuanmingense; assembly: GCF_025200905.1. NCBI lineage: Bacteria > Pseudomonadati > Pseudomonadota > Alphaproteobacteria > Hyphomicrobiales > Nitrobacteraceae > Bradyrhizobium > Bradyrhizobium yuanmingense. The sequence continues at coordinate 64,055 of NZ_CP104173.1, forward strand.
CAGAGAGAAGGATCGCTTCATCGATGTCGTGTGTGACGAAGACGATTGTTGCATTGATCCGCTCGCGGAGCTCGAGCAGATTGTCCTGCATGACCGCCCGGGTCTGCGCATCCAGCGCTCCGAACGGCTCGTCCATCAACAGGACACGCGGTTGATTGGCGAGGGCACGGGCAATCGCAACCCGCTGCTGCATGCCCCCGGATAGCGTGTGCGGATATGCCGACGCAAATCTGGTCAGGCCGATCATCTCGATGAGACCGTCGGCAATCCGCAGCGCCTCCGCTTTCGGCTTGCCGAGAGCGCGGGGCCCGTGCGCGATATTCCGGCGCACCGATTTCCACGGAAACAGATGTGGCTGCTGGAAGACCATTCCGATCTCGGGTCGTGGCTTGCGCATTGCTTCGCCGGCCATGAGCACCTGGCCTCCGAACGGCCGCTCGAGGCCGGCCATTGCATTCAGCAGCGTGGACTTGCCGCAGCCGGATGGACCGACGATCGAGACGAATTCCCCCTGGGCTACTGCCAGGGATACGCGGTCGACTGCGATGACCTGCCCGCTCGGCGCATCGAAGACGATGCTCAAATCCTCGACCCGGATGATCGCCTGACGCGCCGCGGCGGACGGCGGGTACGTATCCACGAGCCTGAGCGGCTGGTCTGGACGAAGCAGGCTCGGGATCATCGCCACCACACAGCACGTTCGGCAAGAATTGCGAAGGAACGGTCGGCGATGAAGGAAAGCAGCCCGAGAGCCGCCAGCCCGCCCATGACCTGACCCGTTTGCATGTTCTGTTGCGCAATTTCGATACGATAAACGATACCGGCGAACGCTCCCGCCAACTCGGCGGCGACCAGCGTGTAGAAGGAGATGCTCACCGCGGTTCGAAGACCGACCGTGATATAGGGCAGCGCGCCAAGAAGGACGATCTCCCACAGCATCTGCGGTTGCGGCGTGCCGAGCATCTGGGCGGCTCGGATAAGTCCGTGGTCGACTTTCTGCACCCCGATGTGGGTCGCCAGCCATACCGTGAAGAACACGCCCCAAACGACCAGGAAAAGCTTGCCTGTCTCCGAGAGGCCAAACCAAAGGATGACGATCGGCACGAAGGCTATGGGAGGAATTGGGCGAAGGATGTGAAACAAGGGCGAAAGCAGGCTGGACACCAGCCGAAACCGGCCGGTCAGGATGCCGAGCACGATTCCGCCCGCGGCCCCGATGGCAAATCCCGCGGCCACGCGCGCGAGGCTCGCCATCAGGTCGGCGAAGAATTGTCCGCTGCGAATCCATTCGAGAACGGCAACGGCGACGGTCGATGGCGGCGGAAACAGCACGGTGTTCACGATGCCGGAGCGCGCAACCAGTTCCCACATGCCTGTGAAGGCGGGCACGGAGAGGACGGCGACCAGTACGCTCAGCCGTTCGGTCGCGCTGCTGCGTCTGCCGACGCTCACGGGCGTGCCCCCAGCGTGACGCGAGCTGAATCGAGCGCCTTCAGCGGCGCCGTCACCAGGACTTTCGTGAAATCGGGCATGCTCGCTCCAGGGGGATGATTGCCGGTCTCGAGCCGCCAGGCGGCATGGGTTTTCAGAGTCGTGAGAATCCTGTCGTCGAGGCGCACATGGTAGACGTAGTCCGTCCAGATCGACGCCAATTCATCGCGTTTCATCCCAGTCGCCGCTGCGATGACGTCGATTGCTTCACCCGGATTCGCCTTGAGCCAGCCCTCGGCTTCGATGAGGGACGCCAGGAACTTGCTGACGATCGCCGGGTTGGCGGCGAGGTAAGACTGCGTCACGACGATATTGAAGGTCTCCGAGTAGAGACCTTTGGTATCAAGCGGGATCGCGCCTTCGCCGAGAGCCTTCTTCGCATTCGCGACGTGTGGCTCCCAGGTGTCGAATGCGTCGATGCTGCCGGCCGCCATCGCAGGGAGCATCTCCTGCGGTCGCAGGTTGACGAGCGTCACGTCCTTCGACGTCAGGCCCGCCGCTTTCAACAGAACCGAGGTGTAGACCTCGCTGCCGGTTCCGGCCGTGAAGGCGATTCGCTTTCCACGCAGATCGGCCTTCGTCTTGATTCCGGCAGAAGCTGCGGTCATGGTCTTGAGATCCGAATATTCCATCCCCGCCACGAAGGCGATGGGCTGTTGCGCCATCGCGGCCGCCGTGACCGGCGCCTCGGCTGTTGTCGCGAAATCCGCCCCTCCCCCAAGCACCGTATCGAGGCACTGCTTCCCGCTGGTGAAGTTGGAGACCGAGATGTCGAGCCCGTGCTTGGCGAAAAGGCCCTTCGCATTGGCAACGATCGCCAGTCCCGAGATCGGCCCAAGATTCTGGGCGAGCCGCGCCTTCAGCAATTCCTCGGCCGTCGCGCGCTCGGACGGCGCAAACAGGAAGGACGCAGATAGCACGAACACGGCGAAGCGAAGAGCAGTTGTTGATCGCATGCCAAACCCCTGTGATGCCGGCGATCGGAGGTGATCGACCTTGACGACAGGATCGTCTGAAGATCGAAGATCATGAAGCAATTAATCGACAAGGCCCTGCTGTCCACTTTTTGCGCAAGCAAAACAGCTTCCGACCGTGATCGGGGCAATAAATTCATCAAGCTGCTCACACCTTGGGCGCAGCATGGCCTGCGGCAGCGGCGCTCTGCTGGCTTTCGCCAAGCCCGACGCCGAATTCAATCAGAACCGATCGGGATTTCGGTACCGTTGCGTGCGCGGCGAAACCAGGCCCACGTCTGCCGCGTCACTGCGATGTAGCCCGGGCCCCGATAGACGATCCGATCGGCGACGATCCGGTTCAGTTTCGGCAGCGCATGGAAAGGAATCGAAGGATAGGCATGGTGTTCGACATGATAGGGCATGTTCCATGCGAACCAGCGCACGAACCTGGCGGTATAGGTGGTGCGGGTGTTCTGGAAGGCGCTGCGCGTGCGATCGCAGCCGGTGTGTTCGGCAAGCAGATACGGACGCAGAAACAATTGACCGACGATCACGGGGACGACCCAGACCCACAACAGGATCAAGGTGTGCAACGCGATCGATGCCAGCAACAGCGCGACGTAGCCTGCCAGATGGAGACGCGCCTCTGTCACGACGATGTGGCGTTTGCCTTCGGGAATCCAGGGTGACGTGGCGTTGCCGGTCAACGCATGGCGAAGCATCAGCCCCACCCGGAAGGCAACCTGCCGCAAGCCGCTGTAGACGATCACCAATTGCGCGTCCGAGGTCGGGATCGGAACCGACAGCAGTTCCGGATCCCTCTTTGGATCCTGCGTATACCGATGATGATCCCAGTGGAATAAACAGTAATATTCGTAAGGCAAGCCGACCGCGAACGAGGAGAGATGACCGAAGACGAGATTAAGCGCCCGGCTGCGAAATGCCGTCTTGTGGGCGGTCTCGTGGACCACCATGAACAGGAATGCGACAAAGTAGCCTTGGACGACCACCAGCGGCAACGCCCAGACGATTCCGTATTGCGATGAGACCAGCCAGATCAGCGCGCCGACAACGACGATCACGCCGTAGTGGCTGGCCGCGCGGATCAGACCCTGCCAATCGGACCGCACCGACAATTCGCGCAGCATGGCTGGAGTCAGCGGCTTCTCTCCGGTGGCAGTGATGGCATTGCTCATGATCGTGGTCGCCTCTTTTTCGGAATCGCACACTTGACCGTGCTCGTGAGGACGCTGGAATTGGCCAAGCACAGGCCGACCCTAGGAAGCGCGGCCGCAATGCAGAAGCAATTTATTTCGCCGGCGTTGGCTCGCCCGGCATCCCTGGACTGACACTCTCCTCGCCAGCCTTCGCAAACGACGTTTGCGCAAGGCTGGCGCGCCGAAGCCCGCAGGCCGAAGGCGGACTCGGTGCCGTTTGCTTCGGCTCGGCAAGCCTGCCGGGGGCAAGCTTCTCCTGCGCCCTCCGCCGCCGCTTCACCCCACCAGCTTCCACTTCCCATCCCCGGTCCGCTTCAACGCGGGGTCGCTCACCCGCACGTGCTCGGCGAGGAAATCGATGAACGCGCGCACGCGTGCCGGGAGCGGGGCGGTGTGGCCGACATAGACGGCGTGGATGTCTTCGCGGTCGCCGGGATTGTAGCCTTGCAGCACCGGGACGAGGCGGCCGGATTCGATGTCGGGGCCGATGTGGAAGAGCGCGAGGCGCGCGAGACCGACACTGCCGAGGCAGAGGCGGCGGGCGGCTTCGCCGTCGCTGGCGCGCGCGACCGGCGGGGGCAGGGCCTCCTCGGCGTGGTCGCCACGCCTGAACGGCCAGCCGCGGATGCTGCGTGGAAAGGTCCAGCCGATGCCGCGGTGGTCGGCGAGATCGGCCGGAATCTTGGGCATGCCGCAGCGGGCGAGATAATCCGGCGCCCCGACCACGACCATGCGGCTGGTGCCGAGCTTTCGCGCGACCAGCCGCGAGGCGCGCAGCGGACCGACGCGGATGGCGACGTCCGCGCGCTCCTGCATCAGGTCGATCACCGTATCGGTCAGCACGAGATCGAGCGTGACGTCGGGATGCTGGGCCAGAAACCGCGGGATCAACGGCATCACATGCAGCATGCCGAAGGGGATGTTGCAATTGACCGTGAGGCGGCCGCGCGGCGCCGCGCCCGAGGCCGCCTCGCGCTCGGCCTCCTCCATCTCGGCGAGGATGCGCAACGATCGCTCGTAGAAGGCCTGGCCTTCCGCCGTCAGCGTCAGCTTGCGCGTGGTGCGGTTGACGAGCCGCGCGCCGAGGCGCGCCTCCAGACGCGAGATCAGCTTGCTGACGCCCGATGGCGTCAGGCGCAGCTTTCGCGCGGCCTGGGTGAAGCCGCCGAGGTCCACGACGCGGACGAAGACCTCCATCTCGGCCGAGCGGTTGGTGTCGAAACGGGCCATGAATTCACGTCACAAATGATTGGATTGCGGACATTCTAATGGTTTGGCGGCAGCGCAGCTATCTGCGTGGCTCGTCTCATCCCTTGGAGCAACGCATGCCTCCTGCCGTCCTCGCGCTCACCGCCGGTGCCTTCGGCATCGGCACCACCGAATTCATCATCATGGGCTTGCTGCTGCAGGTCGCCGCCGACATGCACGTCTCGGTGCCGGTCGCGGGCCTGCTGATATCAGGCTATGCGCTCGGCGTGTTCGTCGGCGCGCCGGTGCTGACGCTGGCGACGCGGCGGATGCCGCGGAAAACCGTGCTGCTGGCGTTGATGGCGATCTTCACGCTCGGCAATGCGGCTTGCGCGCTCGCACCCACCTACGAATTGCTGATGGCCGCGCGGGTGCTGACCTCCCTCGCCCACGGCACGTTCTTCGGCGTCGGCTCGGTGGTGGCCACCAGCCTCGTCGCCGAGGACAAGCGTGCGTCTGCGATCGCCACCATGTTCATCGGCCTGACGGTCGCGACGCTCCTGGGCGTGCCCTTCGGTGCCTGGCTCGGCCTGATGCTCGGCTGGCGCGCGGCGTTCTGGGCGGTGACTGTCATCGGCGTGATCGCGTTTGCGGTCGTCGCCGCGCTCGTCCCCGGCCATGTCGGCGATGGCGACAAGCCGATCTCGCTTGCCGAGGAAGTGGCCGTGCTCGGCCGTCCGCAGGTGCTGCTCGGTCTTGCCATGACCGTGTTCGGCTTCGCCGGACTGTTCGTCGTCTTCACCTATATCCAGCCGATCCTGACGCGCTTCACCGGCTTTTCGGAGGCTGCCGTCTCGCCGATCCTGCTGGTGTTCGGCGTCGGCCTTGGGATCGGCAATATCGCCGGCGGCAAGCTTGCGGACCGCGGCCTCGCACGGGCCTTGACCGGCACGCTTGCCGCGCTTGCGATCGTGCTGCTCGGCCTGGCGGCCGTGCTGTCGATCAAGATCCTGTCCGTCGCGCTGATCCTGCTACTCGGCACCGCCGCCTTCGCGACCGTCGCGCCGCTTCAGCTTCGCGTGCTGGAAGCCGCAGGTCCCAGCGGCCGGACGCTCGCCTCCAGCCTCAACATCGCCGCGTTCAATCTCGGCAACGCGCTCGGCGCCTGGGTAGGCGGCGTCACCATCGACCGCGGGCTCGGCCTTTCGGCGCTGCCGCTGGTCGCGGCCGGCATCACCGCCATTGGCCTCGTTCTGGCGCTGTGGAGTCTCCGGCTCGATCCCGCGCCGGCAACCGTCGCGGCGTGCCCGGCGGAATAGGAGAGCGATCATGGAATACCGCAATCTCGGCGCTTCCGGGCTCAAAGTCCCCGTCCTCAGCTTCGGCACCGGCACGTTCGGCGGCCAGGGTCCGTTGTTTTCCGCCTGGGGCCGCAGCGGCATCGATGAAGCCCGCAGGCTCGTCGATATCTGCCTCGATGCTGGCGTCAATCTGTTCGACAGCGCCGATGTCTATTCGAACGGCGCCTCCGAGGAGATCCTCGGTGCCGCGATCAAGGGGCGCCGCGACAAGGTGCTGATCTCGACCAAGATGAGCCTGCCGATGGGCGACGGTCCGCTCGATGCCGGCTCGTCGCGGCAGCGGCTGCTTGCCTCGGTCGATGCGGCGCTAGGACGGCTCGGCACTGACCATATCGATCTGCTTCAGCTCCACGCCTTCGACGCGTTCACGCCGAACGGGGAGGTGCTGTCCACGCTCGATATGCTCGTGCGCGCCGGTAAGCTGCGCTATGTCGGCGTCTCGAACTTCGCCGGCTGGCAGCTGATGAAGTCGCTCGCGATCGCGGACCGGCATGGCTGGCCGCGCTATGTCGCGCACCAGGTCTATTACTCCCTGCTGGGGCGCGACTATGAATGGGAACTGATGCCGCTCGCGCGCGATCAGGGCGTCGGCGCTCTGGTCTGGAGCCCACTGGGCTGGGGCAGGCTCACCGGAAAGATCCGGCGCGGCCAGTCGCTGCCGCAAGGAAGCCGCCTGCATGCCACCGCACAGTTCGGTCCGCCCGTGGACGATGCGCGCCTCTACGCCGTCGTTGACGTGCTCGATGCGATTGCTGTGGAGGCCGCTCGGACCGTGCCCCAGGTCGCGATTGCCTGGCTGCTGTCGCGTCCCACGGTCTCCTCCGTGATCATCGGGGCGCGCGACGAAGCGCAGCTGCGCGACAATCTCGGTGCCGTCGGCTGGTCGCTGAGCGCGGACCAGATCAAGCGGCTCGATGAGGTCAGCGGGGTGATGCCGCCTTATCCGTACTATCCCTATCGCGTCCAGGAGGGCTTTGCGCGGCTCAATCCACCGTTGGTGTAGGAGCTTGCTCATGGAAGGCTGCGATTGCGACAGAGCGTCGCGACAATGCGCCATGCAGAATCGCGCCTGTACAGGGTCCCATGTCGTCCCTAACCTCCGCCGCGCAATTTTAGGAGATGCGGCGTGGCGAAGAAGACGGCGACCAAGAAGAAAAGTGTGTTGAAGAAGACGGCGAAGGCTTCGAAGAAGGGCTCCGGCCGCAAGAGCGCCGTGGCCAAGCCGGCCGGAAAGGCCGCTGCCGGCAAATCGGCGAAGCCGCGGCGCCCGAACGGGCCGGCCTGGCAATGGTCGGCGGTCGAGACCGCGGCTGCGATCCGCTCCGGCGCCATCTCCGCGGTCGAGGCGGTGGAAGCGCATCTCGAACGGATGCGCACCGTCAATCCGAAGCTGAATGCGGTCGTCGTCGATCTCTCGGAGGAAGCACTCAAAGCGGCGCACGCGGCCGACAAGCAGCGCGCCAAAGGCGGCGAGCTCGGTCTCCTGCACGGTGTGCCGATTACGATCAAGGAAAATGTCGACTACGAGGGCCGGCCGAATTTCAACGGCGTGCCCGCCAACAAGGACCTCATTGCACCATCGGATGCGCCCGTGGTGCGCAACCTGAAGAAATCAGGCGCGATCGTCATCGGTCTCACCAACACGCCCGAATTCTCCTTTCGCGGCTTCACCGACAATCCCCTGCATGGGCTGACGCTCAACCCCTGGGATCCCGACATCACCTGCGGCGGCTCCTCCGGGGGCGCAGGCTCGGCGGTTGCTGCGGGCATCGGCACCATCGCCCACGGCAACGACATCGGCGGCTCGCTGCGCTGGCCGGCGCATTGCAACGGCGTTGCCACCATCAAGCCGACGCAGGGCCGCATCCCCGCCTTCAACGGAAGCGCAACGTCGGAGCGGCCGATGCTGGCGCATCTGATGTCGGCGCAGGGGCCGCTCGCGCGCCATGTCGCCGACGTGCGCCTGGCTTTGGAGGTGATGAGCCAGCGCGATCCGCGCGATCCCTGGTGGGTGCCCGCGCCGCTGGTCGGCGAGCGGCCGAAGCGGCCGATCAAGGTTGCACTGGCGAAGATCCCCGAGGACATGGACGTCGATCCCTCTGTCGCCGCGGCGCTGCGCCAGGCTGCCGATCATCTCGAGCGGTCCGGCTATCGCGTCAGCGAGGTCGAGGTGCCCGACATCAACGGGGTCTGGCAGACCTGGTGCGACATCATCACCAACGAGACCGTGATGATGCAGGAGGCCGCCATGCTGAAGGTCACATCCGAGGATTTTCACAAGTCCTGGGGCGGCATGAAGGCCAAGGCCAACGTGCTCGATCTCAAGGGCTGGATGCAGGCGACCGCCGCGCGCAACGGCCACATCCGCGCCTGGCAATTGTTCTTCGAGGAGTATCCGGTGGTGCTGGCGCCGACCACGGTGAAGCCGACGCCGGGCCCGCGCGAGGACACCATCAGCTCCGAGCGCGTGCGCGAGATCTTCTGGGGCGAGATCCGCTTCATCTCCGCCATCAACGTGCTGGGCCTGCCCGGCGCGGTGGTGCCGGTGGCGCTGCATGACGGCAAGCCGATCGGCGTGCAATTGATTGCCGGCCGCTATCGCGAGGATCTCGCCCTCGATGCCGCAGCCGCCATCGAGAAACGCGTCGGCGTGCTCGCGCACCGGCTGTGGGAAAGAATGGCGTAGCGGCGGGTAATTTCACCCTCTCCCCTTGTGGGAGAGGGTGGCTCGCCGCAGAGCGGCGAGACGGGTGAGGGGTATCCCTCCACGAGTTCGCGTGTGGATAGACACCCCACATCCGGCGCTTCGCGCCACCTTCTCCCACAAGGGGAGTAGGAGCGCCACGGCGAGAGCGCGTTCGTTAATCCGCTTTAACCCGGATTTCAGCCAATCCGCGAGCAAGCATTAGGGTTACTTCCTCGATCTCTAAGCGAATTATTGTCCGCTTTACCACCCGCCTCTAACAGAGGAGCGGCGGACAACGCACATGCCTCATTCTAGGCCAATAAGTGCGGCCCGCTCCACGCGGAGGTGGCACGATGCGCAACGAGACGATCGCTATTCACGCCGGCTACGAGCCTGAAGCCACCACGCACGCAGTGGCCGTGCCGATCTACCAGACCGCGGCCTACGCCTTCGACAGCGCCGATCATGGCGCCGCCCTGTTCAATCTGGAGACCGAAGGCTTTCGTTACAGCCGCATCGCCAATCCGACCAGCGCAGTGCTGGAGAAACGCATCGCCCAGCTCGAAGGCGGCGTCGGCGCGCTCGCGGTCGCGACCGGGCAGGCAGCGCTGCATTTCGCCTTCGTCAACGTCGCCGATCACGGCGGCAACATCGTCTCCGTGCCGCAACTCTACGGCACCACGCATACGCTGCTCTCCCACATCCTGCCGCGCCAAGGCATTACCGGCCGTTTCGCCGAGAGCGACAAGCCCGAGGCGGTCGAGAAGCTAATCGACGAGAACACCCGTGCGGTGTTCGCCGAGACCATCGGCAATCCCGCCGGCAATGTCTGCGACATCGAGGCGCTGGCGAAGGTCGCGCACGCGCATGGCGTGCCGCTGATCGTCGACAACACCGTCGCCACCCCGATCCTCTTCAAGCCGTTCGACTATGGGGCCGATATCGCGGTGCATTCGCTGACCAAGTTCTTGGGCGGTCACGGCACCACGCTCGGCGGCGCCATCGTCGATTCCGGAAACTTTCCCTGGGCCGAGCACGCCGATCGCTTCCCGGCTTACAACAAGCCCGACGCCTCCTATCACGGCCTCGTCTATGCCGAGCGCTTCGGCAAGACCGCCTATATCGAGCGCGCGCGCAGCGTCTATCAGCGCACAATGGGCTCGGTGCTGTCGCCGTTCAACGCCTTCCTGCTGCTTCAGGGCATCGAGACCGTGGCGCTGCGCATGGAGCGCCATGTCGAGAACGCCCGCAAGGTCGCCGAATTCCTGCGCGGCGATCCGCGCGTGGCCTGGGTCAATTACACCGGCTTCCCGGCCAGCCCCTATTATCCCCTCGTGCAGAAGTACCTGAACGGCAACGCCTCCTCGCTATTCACCTTCGGCATCAAGGGCGGCATGGAGGCCGGCAAGGCGTTTTACGATGCGCTGAAGCTGATCACGCGCCTCGTCAATATCGGCGATGCCAAGTCGCTCGCCTGCCATCCGGCATCGACCACCCATCGCCAGATGTCGGCGGAGCAGCAGCGCGCCGCCGGCGTGCTGCCGGAGACGATCCGTCTGTCGATCGGCATCGAGCATGTCTCTGATATCATCGAGGACATCGACCAGGCGCTGGAAAAGGCCTGCCCGTCGGCGCGCCGCGAGGCTGCGGAGTAGGCGGCGCCGGCCATGACGATCTTGATCGACAAGGATCAGGTCATCGCGGGCCCGACGCTGGTGCCGGCCGCGCACGATCTCGCGCGCAATGCCGGCGCCGAACTCACCATCGGCCTCGTCAACAACATGCCGGATGCCGCGTTGAAGGCGACCGAGCGGCAGTTCATGAAGCTGCTTCTGGCCGCGGCGAGCTCGCGCCGTATCCGCTTCCACTGCTTCTCGCTTCCCAGCGTGAAGCGGTCGCCGGAAGCGAAATGGCATGTCGAGAGCGAGTATTCCAACCTTTCCGATCTCGAGCGCGGCAAGTTCGATGGGCTGATCGTGACGGGCGCAGAGCCGATCGCGCCCGAGCTCGACGGGGAGCCGTACTGGCGCGACCTCACGAACCTGATCGACTGGGCCAAGACCAACACGCGTTCGACGATCTGGTCGTGCCTTGCCGCGCATGCCGCGGTGCTGCATCTCGACAATATTGAACGGCGGCGGCTGCCGGCCAAATGTCACGGCATTTTCGATTGCGGCGTCGTGACGGACGATTTGCTGACCCGCTCTGCGCCCGCACCGCTCAAGGTGTCGCATTCACGTTTGAACGAGATCGCCGAGAGCGACCTCGTGCACGCCGGTTATCAGGTGCTGACACGCTCACAGGAGGCTGGCGTCGACGTCTTCGTTCGCCAATATGCCAGCCGCTTCGTGTTCTTCCAGGGTCACCCCGAATATGACGCGCTGTCGCTGCAGCGCGAATATCTGCGTGACATCGGCCGCTATCTCGCGCGGGAGCGGGAGACCTATCCGCGCCTGCCGGTGAGTTATTTTGACGCAGCGACTGAAGAGAAGCTGGCTCGGTTCGAGAAGAAGGCGGCGCACCAGCGCCATCCGGCGCTCAGCAACGAGCTGCCCGCGCTGAACCTGCGCGCCGATATCGGCGCTGGCGACGCGGCGGCGGTGCTCTTCCGCAATTGGCTGCGTTATCTCGGCGCGGACGCCGACGCGTCGATGTCGGTGCGCTAGCCGAAGCGCTCTTGGTTCGGCGTTAGGATTACCCGGGCGTTAGGCTTGCCTCGACCTGCGCACGAATGTTTCAGTAGAGCAAGAAGGCATCACAGGAAACGCAGTCGTGTGGTCGGCACTCCAGGGACGCGTGAGCAATCGGTTGGCCCGGCATTTCCGCGCCGCGCCGCACCGGCTGGCCGCGCATGCGGCGATGGTGAGCTTCACGTTCGACGATGCCCCCGATAGCGCCGCGGGCGAGGGCGCCGAGCTACTGGAGCGGCATGGCGGCCGCGGCACCTATTACCTCGCCGGCAGCCTGATCGGTCGGCCGTCGGAGCATTGGCACGGCCTCTCGGATGATGCGATCGTCCGGCTTCACCGCGCCGGGCACGAGATCGCCTGCCACACCTTCTCGCATCAGAGCTCGGCGACGCTCGACGAAGCCGCCATGGCGCGCGAGATCGAACGAAACCGCAGCCATCTCCGCGGCATCGATGGCTCGATCACGCTGGAGAATTTCGCCTATCCCTATGGCATCGCCTCGGTGTGGCGCAAGCCGCAGCTGACAAAGGCCTTCCGTTCCGCGCGCGGCATTCTTCCCGGCGTCAACAGCGGCGTCATCGACCTCCAATTCCTGCGCGCCTCCCCCTTGGTCGATTGCGAGATCGACGAGGCGGGCGTCGATCGCTATTTCGACGAGGCGGTCGCGAGCGGCGGCTGGCTGATCTTCTACGGCCACGACGTCAGCGACAGGCCGAGCCCCTATGGCTGCACGCCGCATCTGATGCGTCATGCGCTTGAAGCCGCCGCCAAGCGCAACATGCCGATCGTGACGGTCGCAGAAGCGCTCCGACGGATCGGGGCGTAGCCTCTTCTTCCCTTCTCCCCTTGTGGGAGAAGGTGGCGCGAAGCGCCGGATGAGGGGTATGTCTCCACAAGCTCATATCTGCGTTCGCGGATAGAACCCCTCACCCACCTCGCTTCGCGAGGCACCCTCTCCCACAAGGGGAGAGGGAAGAGTCGTGCCTCGCCTCCAAACAGTCTTGCCACAGCCACACCAGCATGCGACTGGCCTTGTGACGAATCCCACGGCCTGATCTGCTCCGCCCATGTCCGCTCCCTCCAACGCCCCACTGCCTGCGCCGGCCAACGGCGGCGATGCGCTGTCGGTGCTGCATTCGGTGTTCGGCCTGCCGGGATTTCGCGGCGCGCAGGGCGAGATCGTCCGCCACGTCACGGACGGCGGCAATTGCCTGGTCTTGATGCCGACCGGCGGCGGCAAGTCGCTGTGCTATCAGCTTCCATCCTTGCTGCGCGAAGGCTGCGGCATCGTGGTCTCGCCGTTGATCGCCTTGATGCGCGACCAGGTCGCCGGCCTGATCGAGGCCGGTGTCAATGCCGCCGCGCTGAACTCGTCGCTGACGCCGCAGGAGGCCTCCGACATCGAACGCCGCCTGCTCGCCGGCGATCTCGATCTGCTCTATGTCGCGCCGGAACGGCTGGTCACGCCGCGCTGCCTATCGCTGCTGGCGCAGGCGAAAGTGGCGCTGTTCGCGATCGACGAGGCGCATTGCGTCTCGCAATGGGGCCACGATTTCCGGCCCGAATATGTCGGCCTTTCCGTCATCGCCGAGCGCTTTCCCGACGTGCCGCGCATCGCGCTGACCGCGACCGCCGACGAGCTGACGCGCAAGGAGATCGTCGAGCGGCTGCAGCTGACGGGCGCGCCGCAGTTCGTCTCCAGCTTCGACCGGCCCAACATCCGCTATGAGATCGTCGACAAGCGCAATGCGGTGTCGCAGCTGAAGGAATTCATCCGCGAGCGCCACATGGGCGATGCCGGCGTGGTCTATTGCCTGTCGCGCAACCGCGTCGAGGAGGTCGCCGCAGCGCTTGCCGAGGCCGGCATTGCGGCGCTGCCCTACCACGCCGGGCTCGACGGGGCGGTGCGCTCGCGCAACCAGGATCGCTTCCTCAACGAGGACGGCATCGTCATCGTCGCGACCATCGCCTTCGGCATGGGCATCGACAAGCCCGACGTGCGCTTCGTCGCCCATCTCGACCTGCCCAAGAGCATCGAGGCCTATTACCAGGAGACCGGACGCGCCGGTCGTGACGGCAAGCCGTCGGCGGCGTGGATGACCTACGGCCTCTCCGACATCGTGCAGCAGCGCCGCATGATCGACGAATCGGCCGGATCGGAGGATTTCAAGCGGGTCTCGATCGGCAAGCTCGACGCGCTGGTCGGCCTCGCCGAGACGCCGCATTGCCGACGCCGGCGCCTGCTCGCCTATTTCGGCGAGATCGTGATGGGCGAGAGCTGCGGCAATTGCGACAATTGCCTGACGCCGCCGAAGATGCGCGACGGCAAGGTGCTGGCGCAGAAGCTGCTGTCCTGCGTCTATCGCACCGGGCAGCGTTTCGGCGCCATGCATTTGATCGACGTGCTGGTCGGACGCCTGACCGAGAAGGTCACACAGTTCGGTCACGACAAGCTGTCGGTGTTCGGCATTGGCCGCGAGCTCAACGAGAAGCAGTGGCGCACGGTGCTGCGGCAATTGGTGGCGACGGGCCATTTGCGCAGCGACAGCGAAGCCTACGGCGCGCTCAAGCTGACGGAGTCTTCGCGCGGCGTGCTGCGCGGCGAGACCGAGGTCTGGCTGCGCGAGGAGGCGCCCGGCACGCGGGTTCGCGCCAGCCGGGCCACGTCACGCCGCGGTGACCTCGCGCCCGCGGCGAGCGCGCCGCAAGGCGACGTCGATCCCGAATTGCGCGCGCGCCTGCGCGCCTGGCGGTCAGAGGTCGCGCGCGAACGCGGCGTGCCGGCCTATGTGGTGTTGCACGATGCCACCATCGACGGCATCGTCCGGGCCTGGCCGACCACGCTGGACGAGCTGCGCAACGTGCCGGGGATCGGCGACAAGAAGCTCGAGCACTACGGCGACGAGCTGCTGCAGATCGTGAGGACGAGGTAGGGCGAGCCAAAAACTCCCCTGTCATCCCGGACAAGCGAAGCGCAGATCTACCGTGGTGGCTGTCAAGGTGGCTGACCGGCGATCAGTGTGCGGCATCGTGCTCGGCAGTCAAGGCGGCTTCGCCCCGCCTTGCGGCGGTGGCCTGCGGCCAGCCTTGACGGCCTGCGCTCGCTGCCGCAAGGAGCTGCCATGATCGACGCCTCACTGAACCGCAGCTCCGGTTGAAGCCTGGGCCATTGCGTCCCGCATTTGGGCATTCAGCCGCACCAGCATCTTGCGCATTACCGCCACCATAATCACCTTGCCGGGCTTGCCCCGTGCCCGCAGCCGACCGCAAAACTCCTTAATCTGTGGGTCGAACCGCATCGCCGTACGCGCCGGGTTGAACAGGATCACCTTGATGGACGTACGCCCGGGCGCCAGCCCGCGGCGCTTGCGAATGCTCCCGCTCTCATGGACGCGCGGAGCCAACCCGCCGAGCGCGGTAACTGCCTTGCGGTCGAGCCTGCCGAGTTCGGGCAACTCCGCCAGGATGCCGCGGGCGGTCTGTTCGGCAACACCAGTTTGGCCACACAGAATCTCCTCTTTGAAGACCAAATCCGTGTGCTCTTTCTCGTGTCGGGCAAGCTCGGCCGCGATTGCGGCGAGTGCCGCGTCAAGAGCGGCAATCATACGCTCAATAGAACTGCGGACTGCTTCCAGTGCCGCGGTGGCTAGGCGGCAACTCTCCGCGTGCCGCATGGCCTTGAGCTGCCGCTGTCGCGCCATCAAGCAATCCAGCGTCACGTCCTCCCTGTGCCCAGGCCGCAGCTTGCCGGCATCGAGCCGGTCGCGGCCATAGCCACGCAGCAGCTGCGCGTCGATCCGATCCGTTTTTGCCTTGATCCCTTGTGCCTGGCGGAAGGCCCTCACGCCTTGCGAGTGAACGACGGACCACGTGATGGCCCTCTCCGCCAGCGCCGCCTCCAGGTTCCGTTCCCAACCGCCGGTGCGCTCGAACACCACGACATCCCGCGCCGGGTCAAAATGTTCGATCAGAGCCGCGATGCCGGCCGCATCGTTGTCGTACCGTCGCACGCGGTGACAACCTTCAACCGCCGCATCGAGCCAGGATTTGCCAACGTCGACACCAATTACCCGCTTGCCGTTCATACCGACCTCCATCATCCTCGATGGGTCCGGAGCGAGCACTGGATTGCAAACGGGCGAATAGCCCTCTCTACCGTTCGTGCCCGGACCCAGAAGCGCCGGCGGGCCTCAAGATCTGCACGATCGTTACGATCTTCCGGGACCGCGAGGTCCCGCCGGCGTCTGACCTTCCATCAGGAAGGCGCCAACAACATGCAATCCGGGATCCATAACCACAGGCCGGTGTGATGACGGCAGGCTGGCAACTGCCAGTCCTCGCAAAACGATTGCTGTGGCGTATGGGTCCCGGGCTCGCGACTTCGTCGCGCCCCGGGACGACAGCAGTGTATGACGTGCGAGTGCGCTACGCTCTCACTCACCCATTCCTGAACGCATACGCATACCCGTTCAGCGCCGGCGCGCCGCCGAGATGGGCGTAGAGGATCTTCGCGCCCTTCTCGAAATAGCCCTTCTGGGCGAGATCGATCAGGCCCTGCATCGACTTGCCCTCATAGACGGGGTCGGTGATCATGCCTTCGAGGCGCGCGGTGAGGCGGATCGCCTCCTTGGTCTCCTCCGATGGCACACCATAGGCGGGATAGGCGTAGTCCTCGATCAGCACGACGTCGTCAGTGACGAGGTCCTTGCCGAGCTCGACGAGCTTTGCCGTGTTCTGCGCGATCTCGAGCACCTGGGCCTTGGTCTGTGCCGGCGTGAACGACGCATCAATACCGATGACTTTTCGCGCACGGCCGTCCGCCGCAAACCCGACCAGCATGCCGGCATGGGTGGAGCCGGTGACGGTGCAGACGACGATGTAGTCGAACTTGAAGCCGAGCTCGGCTTCCTGCTTGCGCACCTCCTCGGCAAAGCCGACATAGCCGAGGCCGCCAAACTTATGCACGGAGGCACCGGCGGGAATGGCGTAAGGCTTGCCGCCCGCCGCCTTCACTTCCTCGATCGCCTGCTCCCAGCTCTTGCGGATGCCGATATCGAAGCCGTCGTCGACCAGGCGCACGTCGGCGCCCATGATGCGCGAGAGCATGATGTTGCCGACACGGTCATACACCGCGTCCTCGTGCGGCACCCAGGCTTCCTGCACCAGGCGGCATTTCATGCCGAGCTTGGCCGCGACCGCCGCGATCATGCGTGTGTGGTTCGATTGCACGCCGCCGATCGAGACCAGCGTATCAGCGTTGGAGGCGATCGCATCGGGGATGATGTATTCGAGCTTGCGCAGCTTGTTGCCGCCATAGGCAAGGCCGGAATTGCAGTCCTCGCGCTTGGCATAGACCTCGACATGGCCGCCGAGATGTTTTGAGAGCCGCTCCAGCTTCTCGATGGGCGTCGGGCCGAAGGTCAAAGGATAGCGCGGAAATTTGTCCAGCTTCATGGGTCATCTCGATTGGCGTTGGTGTTGGCGGCTCCCTAGCATCACGTCGGGAAAATGTGCTCTCGAATATTGCGGCCATGTTGCACGGCTTCTTGCGAAAGTCGTGATAATTGCTAACATTCCTTCCAGAACAGCACCTATTTTCGGAAGTTTCTTTCATGGCTGCCCGGCTCGACCGCACCGACCTCAAGATCTTGAGATTGCTTCAGAATAACGGTCGGCTCAGCAACGCCGAGCTGGCCGAAACGGTCGCGATCAGCCCCGCCACCTGCCATCGTCGCACCCAGCGCCTGTTCGAGGACGGCTTCATCGCCAATGTCCGCGCCATGGTCGCGCCGAAGAAGGTGGCAAAGGGCACGCTGGTGATGGTCGGGGTCGTGCTCGACCGCTCGACGCCGGAAAGCTTTGCCACCTTCGAGCAGGCCGTTGCAAAGCTGAAATTCGTGCTCGACTGCCATCTCGTCGCCGGCGATTTCGATTACTTCCTCAAGATCCGCGTCGGCGACATGGAGGATTTCAACCGCATCCACGGCGAGCAGCTGATCGCGCTCCCCGGCGTGCGCCAGACCCGGACCTTCTTCGTGATGAAGGAAGTCGTCGACAACGCGCCGCTGGAATTTTAGGCGCAGCTATTGATGCGCTATCCGCATCATGAGAGATTCGCCCGATGCAGACATTCCCCTTCCGCCAGCACAATCCGGCCGGGCCGGCCTATCGGCGCGGCTGGGTCGACGAGGCCGTGGCCGCCATCGAGGCCGACCAGTGCCGCACCGCCGACACGCATCTGATCCGGCTGATCGTGCCGGCGCTATCGGGCATCGACATCTATCTGAAGGATGAGTCCACGCATCCGACCGGCAGCCTGAAGCATCGCCTCGCGCGCTCGCTGTTCCTCTATGCGCTCTGCAACGGCCACATCCGCGAAGGCACGCCCGTGGTCGAGGCCTCGTCGGGATCAACCGCGGTGTCGGAGGCCTATTTCGCTGAGATGATCGGCGTGCCCTTCTACGCCGTGATGCCGCGCACGACCTCGGCGGAGAAGATCGCCGCGATCGAGCATTATGGCGGCAATTGCCATTTGATCGACGACGGCCGCGCGCTCTATGCGGAAGCCGCGGCACTCGCCGCCCGGCTGGACGGCCACTACATGGATCAGTTCACCTTCGCCGAGCGGGCCACCGACTGGCGCGGCAACAACAACATCGCCGAGTCCATCTTCACGCAGTTGCAGGGCGAGCCGCGGCCGATTCCGGACTGGATCGTGATGGGCGCCGGCACCGGCGGCACGTCGGCCACCATCGGACGTTATCTGCGGTATCGGCAATATCCGACCCGGCTGTGCGTCGCCGATGTCGAGCATTCCGCGTTCTTCGATTGCTTCCGCACGCTGGACCGCTCCCGTGTTTGCGACCGCCCGTCGCTGATCGAGGGCGTCGGTCGCCCCCGCTGCGAGCCGTCCTTCGTGCCCGGCGTGGTCGATCGCATGATGAAGATCCCGGATGCGGCAACGGTCGCGGCGATGAACGTGCTGTCGCGACGGCTGCGCCGTGCGGTCGGCGGCTCCACCGGCACCAACTTCCTGGCGCTGTGCCGGCTCGCCTCGGAGATGCGCCAGGCGAGCGTCACGGGATCGTTGGTGACGCTGATCTGCGATTCCGGCGAGCGCTACCGGCAGACCTATTACGAGCCCGCTTGGCTCGCCGCGCGCGGCCTCGATCCGGCGCCGTTCGAGGCGGCGCTGTCGTCGTTCCTCGCCACAGGTGAGCCACTGGCGCTGGACGTCGACGACGTGGTCAATCCTCAAAGCCTGCAAAACCCCACGGCGTCATAGCGAGATCTGCCTGGCATTTGCGAAATCGCACGGTCGTCACGGCAACTTCACTTGCCTTGCGCAGGCATGCAGGTGACGGTTGCGTCTTCTCAACGAGGAGACCCTACCGTGCGCCTTCCCATTCTCGATCCGAAAGAGCTAACCGACGAACAGAAGCCGCTCTATGACGACATGCGGGCCGGCATGAAGGACCACTTCAAGGGTTTTGTGAACATGCGCGAGGACGGCGCGCTGCTCGGGCCCTGGAATCCCTGGATCCGCGAGCCGCGCTTCGGCAAGCCGGTGTGGGAGCTGGTCAAGGCGATTGCGTCGAACCCGCTGCTGCCCGCGGCCGTACGCGAGGTCGCGATCCTCGTCACCGGCTCGCATTTCCGCTCCGGTTACGAGCTCTACGCTCATGTGCTGGTGGCCGAGCAGCGTGGCCTCTCCGACGAGAAGCTCGCGACCATCGTTGCCGGCCAGCGGCCGGTGGACCTCACCAAGCAGGAAGCCGTCGCCTACGACATGGCTTCGGCACTGGTCAGCGGCGGCGTGCTGCCGGAGCTGACTTGGCGTGCGGCGGTGAAGGAATTCGGCGAGCACGGCGCGGCCGAGCTGTCCTATCTCGTCGGCGTCTACTGCATGGTCTCGGTCACGCTCAACACCTTCGACGTGCCGGTGCCTGACTAGTTGCGCACGGCGTAGAGCGGTGTGCGCAACGTGACCTGATAGGACGGCTTCGGCATCCAGGCGATCTGCGCGGTGATGCCGAACAGGCGGTTGTCGTTGTCGTCCATGCGATCGAGGTCGAGCCGCATGACCGGCTGGGTGAAGGATTCCGCGAGCGTCCGGCCCGCGAGCTGCGCGCCGCCGAACGACTGCATGCCGAGGCGCCCGGTGAACTTCCAGTTGCTCGGCCATTGATAGTAGCCGCCGGCATAGAGGATCGTGTTCGGCCGGATCGTGGCGAACGGGCTGGCGATGGTGACGGTGGTGTATTGCAGGCCGGCGAGCCAGCCCCGTGTCTCGTCCTCGTCGACCGCGTAGTCGAATTCCACGATGTTGTTGAAGGAATTCGTCATGCCCTGCTCGTTGGGCACCGACTGCGTCAGGGTCGATTGCACCGTGATGGTCGGGATCTTCCCGCCATTCTGCTGGTAGAGATCGGCCTGCACGCCGATGTTCCAGCTCGTGATGTCGAAGGACGACCAGCCGCCGCCGATATCCGTCGTCGTGCCGGATACGCCGCCGTAGAGCGAAACGCGGTCGCTGACGTCGACGGTCAGCGGCAGGTCGATCGCAATCGATTTCGCGGCCGGCAGTCCATTCCGCAGCGACGTGCCTCGTTGCGCCGCCAGGGCTTGGAATGCGGCTGACAGCGAGGTGTTGCCGAAGCCGAGCGCGAGCGTGCCTGCGGGGATCGTCGCATAGATGGTGCGGAGATCGAGATAGATGTTCGGGACGATCGGCTTTGCGGGCTCGTCCTCCTCATCGTCGGCGGCGAGGGCACCGCCTGCCGGGACCGCCAGACACAGCAGTCCCGCCGCGGCAGCGCGCAACGCACGACGGGATTGGCTGCGAAGAGGCACGTGACGATCCGACGCGTGGCGATTTGAGGGTGGAACCGTTGTTAGATGGAACGTGATCGCGCGCTTGGTCAAGCGCTATCCGCAAGCGATGGACGGCGCGGATGTGCGCGGTTACCCTGGCGTGATCGCACTGACACACTCGCCCGCCACAGTGCAGGCCGAAGAATGGAGGAGACAGCCATGAACACGTCACGCCGCATCCTGCTCACCGGTCTGGCGGGGCTTGCCGTTACTCCCGGTGCTGCGGTGGCTGCTGCACCCACAGCCGAGCCCGGCAAGGCGACGGTTGCGGAGGAACGTTTCGCGCGCACGATTGCGGCGGCGCATGCGCCCGACAGCACCTGCGCATGGCAGGCGGAGCATTATGCGGAAGCGCACTGGCCGGAATATGTCGCGGCGGCGCGCGCGGTGATCGGCGCGCGCGTATGATTGACGCTGTCAGGTCTTCACCGCGCGCCGCACCTGTTCGCCGATTTGCGACAGCACGAGCTGTGCCTGCGGCAGGATTGCGCCCATGGCGTGGAAATTGTGAACCATGCCATCGTGGCAGACATGCTCGACCGCGACCCCCGCGGCGAGCAGCTTGCGGGCATAGGCATTGCCCTCGTCACGCATCGGGTCGTACTCGGCGGTGTGGATGATCGCGGTCGGCAGGCCCGAGAGGCGCGTCGCGCGCAACGGAGAGACGCGGGGATCGGCAGGATCGATGCCATCGGGCAGATAATCGGAAAGATCGGCTTCGATCGTGGCGCGATCGATCAGATGGCCCTCGGCAAAGGCCTCGCGCGAAGGCGAGGTTTCCTCGAAATCCAGCACCGGGCAGATCAGGCACTGCGCGGCGATGGAGAGGCCGGCGGTCTGCGCCGCATTCTGGCACACGATCGCCGCGAGTGTGGCGCCGGCGGAATCGCCGCCGATCACCAGGCGGTCAGCGTCGATGCCGAGCGATGCCGCCTCGCGCGCCACCCATTCGGTGGCCGCGATCGCGTCGTCGACCGCGGCAGGGAATCTGTGCTCCGGCGCGAGCCGGTAATCGACCGACACGAGGCGGCAGCCGGTGGCATGCGCCAGCGCCGCGGCGATGCGCTCGTGCGTGGCAATGCTGCCGGCGACGAGCCCGCCGCCATGAAAGAACACGAAGCCCGGTGCGGGCGCTTCAGTGCCTGCCGGCGTGTAGAGGCGATAGGGCAGCTCGCCGCCGGGACCGGGCAGCCTGCCGTCGGAGGTCGTCACATCCGGCGCCTCGGCCCGGGCGAACTGCATCAGCTTTGCCAGCGATTGCCGCCGCACCTCCACACTCGGGCGGCTCCGCGCCCGCGGCGCAGCCGCAGCCATCATGGTCAACAAACGCTTTGCGAGCGGATCGAGCGGCATGGATTCTTCCTTCTCCCCTTGTGGGAGAAGGTGGCGCGCAGCGCCGGATGAGGGGTTTTCTCCGCAGGTGAGTTCGCGGATGGATACCCCTCACCCGTCTCGCCGCTACGCGGCGAGCCACCCTCTCCCACAAGGGGAGAGGGTAACTCACCATTTCCTCGCAGCAAATCGTTTAGAAATTGGGACAATAGTGCCGGATCGTTCGAAAAGGAGGCCGGTCATGGCCGAGATCAAGAAGCCCATCGACTACTCGCCGAGCTGGACCTTCTTCGAGGGCAAATGGCACGAGGGCAACGTGCCGATCATGGGGCCGCGCACGCATGCGGCCTGGCTCGGCTCGATCGTGTTCGACGGCGCTCGCGCTTTCGAGGGCGTCGCACCGGATCTCGATCGTCACGTGGCCCGCGCCAATCAATCCGCGATCAGTTTCGGCCTGAAGCCGGTGGTCGATACCGACACCTGGCTGACGCTCGCGAACGAAGGCATCGCGCGCTTTGCCGGAAATGCCGAGCTCTATATCCGTCCGATGTACTGGGCGCAGAACGGAAGCGGCGGCGGCGTGCTGTTCGACCCCGAGACCACCAATTGGTGCCTGTGCATCTACGAAGCGCCGATGCCAAAGCCCGTCGGCAACGCGATCACCTTGTCGCCGTTTCGTAGGCCGACGGCCGAATGCGCGCCGGTCGAAGCCAAGGCCGCCTGCCTCTACCCGAACAATTCGCGCGCACTCGCCGAAGCTGCGTCGCGCGGCTTCCAGAACGCGCTGATGCTCGACATGCTCGGCAACGTCGCCGAGTTCGGCAATTCCAACGTGTTCATGGCCAGGGATGGCGTGGTGTTCACGCCGGTGCCGAACGGCACCTTCCTCAACGGCATCACGCGCCAGCGCGTCATCAGCCTGCTTCGCGCCGACGGCGTCACCGTGGTCGAGAAGACGCTGCGCTACGCCGATTTCCTGACCGCCGACGAGATCTTTTCGACCGGCAATTTCGCCAAGGTCGCGCCCGTGATCCGCATCGACGAGCGCGAGCTGAAGCCGGGCCCGTTCTACGCCAAGGCGCGCAAGCTCTACTGGGACTTTGCGCATGCCGTGAAGATGGCGGCTTGATCCGGAGTCTCTGTCGTCATGCCCGGGCTTGTCCCGGGGATCCACGTTCTTCGCGTCGCGCGTCAAGACGTGGATGGCCGGGTCAAGCCCGGCCATAACGAGAACTATTTCTGCCGCCGAAACCGGCTGAACTGAAACGCCTGCGTCGAATGCCACGGCGTGTGGTGCGTCTCGCTGCGCGTCTCGACCAGTTTAAATTCCGGCCCGAGCTCCGCCGCAAGGCTCGCGCTGTCGTGGCGCTGCACCGGCAGGCCGCTGCATTTCTCGGGACCATCGGGTGCAAACGTCGCAATGATGACGTGGCCGCCAGGTCTGACCGCCGACCGCAGGCGCTCCACGTAAGCGACCCTGTCGCGCGGGTCAGTCAGGAAGTGAAACGCTGCGCGATCGTGCCAGACATCGTAGGTCCTGGTCGGACGCCACATCGTGGCATCGGCAACGATCCAGTCGACCGTCGAAGCGGCCGGACCGATGCGCTTCTTCGCCGCCGCGAGCGCATTGGCAGAAAGATCCAGCACGGCGATGTCGCGATAGCCGTCCTGCAACAGCGCATCGACCAGGCGCGATGCGCCGCCGCCGACATCGATGATGGTCGTGTCGCGATCGGAGCCGGCTGCGCGAATCATCGCGAGCGAGATCGCGGGGCTATCCTGATACCAGCTGACCTCGGCCTCGCCCTTGGTGGCGTAGACATGGTCCCAATGGTTGCTTCGGTCAGACGTGGCTCGCCCTCCCGCGTACAGGGGCCGGCGCGAACGAAAGACTATTCGTCCTTCTTCGACATCCGCTCGAGGCGCTCCTGCATTTCCTTCATCTGCTGGCGCAGCTCGTCGATGTTGCTGTCCTTCGGCGCCTCGGCATTCGCATCGGGCTCCGGCTCAGGGCTTGCCGCCGGACGGGGCGCAGCGAACGGCTTGAACATCGAGAAGGTCTGCTGGAACAGCTCCATGTTGCGGCGGACTTGCTCTTCCAACGGAGCAAAAGGAGTGCCGGACAGCGTATTGGCGATCTGCTTGCGGAACTTCTCCTGCTCCTGGGTCAGGGTTGCGATCGACTGCTCCAGATATTTCGGCACCACCATCTGCATGCTGTCGCCATAGAAGCGGATCAGCTGGCGAAGGAAGGTGGTCGGCAACAGGTTCTGGCCGGCCTTGTTCTCCTGCTCGAAGATGATCTGGGCGAGCACGGAGCGGGTGATGTCGTCGCCGGTCTTGGCGTCATAGACCAGGAAGTCTTCGCCGTCCTTGACCATCGCGGCGAGGTCTTCGAGCGTCACATAGGTGCTCGTTCCGGTGTTATAGAGCCGGCGGTTCGCGTATTTCTTGATTGTGGTGGGTTGGTCTGATTTCGCCATGGGCTCTCACTTGCAAACGCGGAGAACGGGAACCTGTCGGGCAATGCCGCAGGGCGGGAAGAGTACGCAACGCAACAAAATAAGCATTTTCAAAGGGCTCACGCTACCGTTTTGTGCGGCACGGTTAATTGCAGAGCAAAATCCTGCTTGCGAAAACGCCCAGAACGCTATTTTGAATGCGCTGCGGTATGAATTCGGTGCCCCGCCGATTGACATGCCTCAACGACGTTAACAGGATGGCTGACGAGACTGGCGTTCGCTTTCCAGCCCGCCTGCCCCCTTCACAAGAACTCAAGCCCCAGGAGATGCCCATGTCAGACGATGTCGTCATCGTCAGCGCCGCCCGCACCCCGGTCGGAAGCTTCAACGGAGCGTTCGCGACCCTACCCGCCCATGACCTTGGCGCCGTCGCCATCAAGGCCGCGCTGGAGCGCGCCGGCATCGAGCCCGGCCGGGTCTCCGAAGTGATCATGGGTCAGATCCTGACCGCCGCCCAAGGCCAGAACCCGGCCCGCCAGGCGTCGATCGGCGCCGGCATTCCGGTGGAGAGCCCGGCTTGGGGCGTCAATCAGCTGTGCGGCTCGGGCCTGCGCACGGTTGCGCTCGGCTACCAGGCGCTGCTCAACGGCGATTCCGAGATCGTGGTCGCCGGCGGGCAGGAATCGATGAGCATGGCCCCGCACGCCCAGCATCTGCGCGGCGGCGTGAAGATGGGCGGCCTGGAGCTGGTCGACACCATGATCAAGGACGGCCTGTGGGATGCCTTCAACGGCTACCACATGGGCAACACCGCCGAGAACGTCGCGCGGCAATGGCAGATCACCCGTGCCCAGCAGGACGAGTTCGCCGTGGCCTCGCAGCAGAAGGCCGAGGCGGCGCAGAAGGCCGGCAAGTTCAACGACGAGATCGTCCCCGTCACCATCAAGACCCGCAAGGGCGACGTCGTCGTCAGCGCCGACGAATATCCGCGCCATGGCGCCACGCTCGACGCGATGGCCAAGCTCAAGCCCGCCTTCGAGAAGGATGGCACGGTGACCGCGGGCTCGGCCTCGGGCATCAACGACGGCGCTGCCGCCGTGGTGCTGATGACCGCCAAGCAGGCCGCCAAGGAAGGCAAGAAGCCGCTGGCGCGGATCGTGTCCTGGGCGCAGGCCGGCGTCGATCCGAAGATCATGGGCTCGGGCCCGATCCCGGCCTCGCGCGCCGCGCTGAAGAAGGCCGGCTGGAGCGTCGGCGATCTCGATTTGATCGAGGCCAACGAAGCCTTCGCGGCACAGGCCTGCGCGGTCAACAAGGACCTCGGCTGGGATACCTCCAAGGTCAACGTCAACGGCGGTGCGATCGCGATCGGCCATCCGGTCGGCGCGTCCGGCGCACGCGTGCTGGTGACGCTGCTGCACGAAATGCAGAAGCGCGATTCGAAGAAGGGCTTGGCCACGCTGTGCATCGGCGGCGGCATGGGCATCGCCATGTGTGTGGCGCGCGACTGATCTTACGCGCAGCTGACGGGTGCGCCGCACACGTCAGCGCGTGCGTTGCACGCGACTAAAAAGGCAGCGGTTGCAAATCAAATATTCTTCGCAACCCGACAAGCCTCGACTAAAGAAAAACGCCCGGCTCGATGCCGGGCGTTTTGTTCTTGATGTCCGTCAAACCAACCGCATAATCCGTAGCTAAAAAGCGATCACGTCAGAAAAGTCCGAAGCGTCCAAGGAAGAGGGAAGGAATACGACATGGCACGTGTTGCATTGGTGACGGGTGGTACGCGGGGCATCGGTGCTGCGATCAGCAAGGCGCTGAAGGCCGCCGGCTACAAGGTTGCGGCGAGCTATGCCGGCAACGACGCTGCCGCGGAGAAATTCAAGGCCGAGACCGGCATCGCCGTCTACAAGTGGGACGTCAGCAGTTTCGAGGCCTGCGCCGAGGGCGTGAAGAAGGTCGAGGCCGAGGTCGGTCCGGTCGACGTGCTGGTCAACAATGCCGGCATCACCAGGGACGGTGCCTTCCACAAGATGACGCTTGAGCAGTGGAACGCCGTCATCAACACCAATCTGGGCTCGCTGTTCAACATGACGCGCCAGGTGATCGAAGGCATGCGCGGGCGCAAGTTCGGTCGCATCATCAACATTTCCTCGATCAACGGCCAGAAGGGGCAGTTCGGACAGGTCAACTACTCCGCAGCGAAAGCCGGCGAGATCGGTTTCACCAAGGCCCTGGCGCTGGAGAACGCCAAGGGCGGCATCACCGTGAATGCGATCTGTCCCGGCTACATCAATACCGAGATGGTGCAGGCAGTGCCGAAGGACGTGCTGGAGAAGGCGATCCTGCCGCTGATTCCGATCGGCCGTCTCGGCGAGCCCGAAGAGATCGCGCGTGCCGTCGTGTTCCTCGCCGCGGATGAGGCCGGCGCCATCACCGGCTCGACGCTGTCGGTCAACGGCGGCCAGTACATGGTGTGATGCGATCGCATCACGCAGGCTGATATTGTCCACATCGTCATGCCCGGGCTTGTCCCGGGCATCCACGGCCTTACAACAGCCGTCGCCACGGAAGAACGTGGATGGCCGGGACAAGCCCCGCCATGACGGAAACATTGGGCCAATGACTCCCCGCACTGCCACGCTGATCGGTCTGACCGCGATCCTGATGTGGTCGCTGCTGTCGGTGATGACGGTGGCGACCGGAAAGATCCCGGCGTTTCAGCTCGCTGCGATGACCTTCGCGATCGGCGGTGTCGTCGGCCTGCTCACCTGGATCGGGCGGAGCGAGGCGGCGAGAAGCTTGCGGCAACCGCTCGCCGTCTGGATCGTCGGCGTCGGCGGCCTGTTTGGCTATCACGCGCTGTATTTCCTCGCGCTGCGCTTCGCCCCGCCGGCCGAAGCCGGCCTTCTGAATTACCTGTGGCCGCTCTTGATCGTGCTGTTCTCGTCCTTCCTGCCAGGCGAGCGGCTGGCGGCGCACCACATCATCGGCGCCGTGCTCGGCCTCGTCGGCACGGTGCTGCTGTTCGCCGGCAACACCAGCGGTTTTGCGCCTGGAGCTGTGCCGGGTCTCATCGCGGCCTTCATCGCGGCGTTCGTCTGGGCGACCTATTCGGTGCTGTCGCGCCGGTTGAAAGCGGTGCCGACCGATGCGGTCGCGGGCTTCTGTCTTGCCACGGCAATATTGGCCGCGCTGATGCATGGCCTGCTTGAAGCCACGGTCTGGCCGGAGACCACGGTGCAATGGCTCTCGGTCATCGCACTCGGCATCGGCCCGGTCGGTGCCGCGTTCTACGCCTGGGACATCGGCATGAAGCGCGGCGACATCCGTGTGCTCGGCGCCGCCTCCTACGCGACGCCATTGCTCTCGACGGGATTCCTCATCGCTGCCGGTTTCGCCAAGGCCAGCGCCAACATCGCCCTTGCTGCGATCCTCATTGCCGGGGGCGGCCTGATCGCGGCCAAGGACATGGTGCTGCGGAAGCGATGATTGGAGCGGAGCTACGGCTCCCAGCCGGACGGCGCGAGCTCGAAGCCTGCGAACTCGAATGCGGGCGCCACGGTGCAGCCGACCAGCGTCCACTCGCCGGTGGTTTCCGCCATCTGCCAGGCCAGCGCAGGCACGATCGCCTGCGGCCGCTCACCGCCGCCGAGGTCGGCGCCGAGCCGCACCTCGTGCTGCGAGCAGCCGTCATGGGCGATGCGCAGCGTCAAGGGGCTGCCGGCGTAATAGTGCCACGTCTCCACCGCATCGACGCGATGCCAGTGCGAACGCTCGCCGCGCGCGAGCAGGAAGTAGATCAGCGTCGAGCGCGAACGCCCGTTGGCGTCCGTGCTCTGGTCGCGAAACGTCTCGCGATAATGTCCGCCTTCCGGATGCGGGCGGAGCTCGAGGCGTGCGATGATCTCGGCTGCGGTCGGCATCGATCCTCGTCGGGATGTGTGCTTCAGGACTTTTGCGTCAGGATTTATTCTTGCGCTCGCGCAGTTCGCCGAACACCGCAGCGGGATCCGCGCCCTTCATATGCAGCTTGGCCGCGACCGCCGGCTCATCGGCGCGCAGGAACACGTTGGCGCGCTTCTCCTCGCCGAGCAGCGAGGGAATGGTCGGCTTGTTCTCGGCGCGCAGCTTTGTCACCTCCGCGGCGCGCGCCTGCAGCGCCGCGTTGTCCGGCTCGATGGTGAGCGCGAACTTGACGTTGGACGCGGTGTATTCGTGGCCGCAATAGAGCTTGAAGTCGTCGGGCAGGGCGCGCAGCTTCAGCAGGGAATCCCACATCATCGGATAGGTGCCCTCGAACACGCGGCCGCAGCCGATCGAGAACAGCGTGTCGGCGGCGAACACCGTCTTCTCATTGTCGAACACGTAGGAGATGTGGTCGAGCGTGTGGCCGGGCGTCTCCACGACACGCGCCAGCAGATTGCCGATCTTGACCACGTCGGCATTGGCGACGCGTTGGTCGACGTTGGCGATTTTCGTGGTCTTGTCGTGCGGCGCGACGACGCGGCAATTGTATTTCTGCTTGAGCTCGGCGACCCCGCCGACATGATCGCCATGATGATGGGTGATCAGGATGTCGGTGAGCTGCCAGCCCTCGCGCTCCAGGGCCTTGAGGATCGGGCCGGCCTCCGGCGCGTCGATCGAGGCCGTCGCTTTGGTTTCCACATCGTGGATCAGATAACCGAAATTGTCGTTTAAACAGTTGAAAGTACGAATTTCGGCGGCCATGTCATCTCCATCGCGCTCAGCCCCGCCAGACAAATATGGCGTTAACGTTGCGCAGGCAATGCAATATTCCGCGCGCAGCGGCGCCCTCGCGCATGTTACATTGCGGTCATGACCATCGACGTCGTCGACCTTCGCGAGTTCTACTCCCGCCGCCTCGGCATCGTGGCGCGGCAAATGATCAATCGCGGCATCAGGGAGCGCTGGCCCAGCGCCGAGGGCCAGCGCGTGCTCGGCGTCGGCTATCCCACACCCTATCTGGGATTGTTCCGCGAGGACGCCGAGCGCTGCCTCGCCTTCATGCCGGCGGCGCAGGGTGTCCTGAAATGGCCGACGGGACGGCCCGCGCTGGCGTCGCTGGTGGATGAGTTCTCGCTGCCGCTTCCCGACGCCGCGGTCGACCGCATTCTCCTGGTGCACGCGCTGGAGATGTCGGACGATCCGGCCGCGTTGCTGCGCGAGGTGTGGCGCGTGCTGTCGCCCTCCGGGCGCGTCATCGCCGTGATCCCGAACCGGCGTGGGGTGTGGACCCGCACCGACAGCACGCCGTTCGGCCATGGCCGGCCCTATTCGCGCTCGCAGATCACCGAGCTGTTGCGCCAGACCTGGTTCACGCCGACCGCCTGGGGCGAGGCGCTGTTCATGCCGCCTTACGCCGGCGGCTGGGTGTTGAAATCGGCCCAGATGTGGGAACGTGCCGGTGCCGCGCTGTCACTGCCCTTTGCCGGCGTCCACATCGTGGAGGCGACCAAGCAGGTCTACCGCGCGATCCCCGCCAAGCGCGAGCGGGCGCGGCTGATTCCCTCGCTCGCCAAGCCCGTGCTGGTGCCATCCTCGACGACGGTGACGCGCAGTTAGCTTCACCTCTCCCTTCCGGAGAGGTGGGTCTGTGTCCGGCCAACGCACAGCGTCAAAAGCAAATCGTCCCGGCGAGGCCGGGACGATTCGAGTCGGAAAGTCAGAAGAGCTTACTCGCCGGGGGCGACTTCGTCGCTGGAAGCAACCGGAGCGGCTTCACGCTCCGGGCGCGGGCCATGCGGCCGGCGCCGCCGACGCGGATAGCGCTCGCCGCCACCGCCGCCCTCGAAGCCGCCCTGATTGCCGTTCACCTGCGGCTGCGCGCCGGTGATGAAGGAGGGTAGGCGGTCGACGCCGCCATCGGCGATGACAGGCTGCGGCTGGTTGGCGGGTTGCGGCTGATATTGCGGCTGCGGACGGTGATCGCGTTCGCGGTGCTCGCGCGGCTGCTGATTGTCGCGCTGATAGGGCGGCTGGTTGTCGCGCGGCTGGTGATCACGCTGGTGATGATCGCGTTGGCCGTCGCGGTCGCGCATGAAGGGCTGCGGCTGGGGCTGCGGGACGAAGCCGGGCTCCTGGCCGAAGGCCGAGAAATTCTCACCGTCGTCCTCGCCCTCGTCGCTGCTGGCGATGGGCTCATCGCCGCGCGGCTGCTGGTTCTGACGGAACTGCTCCTGAGCCGCCGCGATCAGGCGGAAATAATGCTCGGCGTGCTGGTAGTAGTTCTCGGCTGCAACGGGATCGCCGGAGGAGCGCGCGTCACGTGCAAGCTGGAGATACTTTTCGGCGATGTGCGAAGCAGTGCCGCGAATCTTGATGTCGGGTCCGTTGGATTCGTAGACCCGGGTCATCGGGTTCTGGCCGCGCCGGTTGTTGTTGTTATTGTTGTTGCGGTTGCGCATCCGCTGCTTGTTCTGACCGTTTCTCATGTCCTGCCTTTAATTCCAGCCCTAAAGGTTGCACGCATTACTGATTGCTAGGAGTGACCTGGTGACAGTGGCTCACATGTCTTGCGCGCACCGCGCAAAAGCGGATCCAACCCTGCCGATGTTCGTCGACCGTCGCGTTCAACAAAGACGCGTTCCCCACCCGCCAGCATCTATTGCCAGCGAACCCATTCATTTCGCCTGCCGAAACAAGCCCAGCTTTCTTGCGTAAGTGTTCAAGCGCAATATCAGGCTTTCGTTCACTTGCGGTCGGAGAGAGCAGCGCAGCTCCACGGGCCATCGCGCTCAACAGGACCTGCGGCTTGGAACCTTCAATCAGTAAAGCTCTCGCCCGAGAGCCCGGCTTTCGCCCGTAGGTCTACGGGGCCGGCACCGATGTGTTGACCGGAACGTAGTCGTTCCCACGGGATATTCCAAGTGGTTTTTGCAGGCCAATCCGGCTTTTATGGGGGCATTTTTCGGGCCGAAACGGCCCGCGGAATGCCCGCCAAGTCGGCCTTGGGTGACCTGTCCAGCGATAACGCGGCGGCCCTCATCAAGGTTTCAATATTTTGGGCCTGGCCCTGTCCGGCCTCGACGACCAGGGCGCCGCCGGGGGCGAGCCGCTCGCTCGCCTGCGGGATCAGGGCGCGATAGGCGTCGTATCCGTCATTGCCGCCGTCGAGCGCCAGATGAGGGTCGTGCTCGCGCACCTCGATGCTCAATTTCGGAATTTCAGCCGAGGGAATATAGGGCGGATTCGACACGATGAGGTCGAACGGGCCACCGAGCGCCGCGGCGTAGGAGCAGGCGACGAAGGCGGCGCGGTCGGCGAGTCCCAGCGCCGCGGCATTGTCCCTGGCGGTCATGAGCGCGTTCTGGCTGAGATCGGTGCCGACGCCGAACGCATCCGGAACTTCGTGCAGCAGCGCGAGCAGGATCGCGCCCGATCCGGTGCCGATGTCGGCGATCCGCGGCGGGTCAGATGCCTGCCGCTCCCGGAGAATCTCGAGCGCAAGCTCGACCACGGTCTCGGTATCGGGGCGCGGCACCAGGGTTGCTTCCGACAGGCGGAACGGCAAGCCCCAGAATTCGCGCGTCCCGAGAATGCGCGACACCGGCTCGCCGGCGATGCGGCGCTGTGCATGTTGCGTGAGCCGCGATGCTTCGGCCGCGGTCAGGAGACGGGCCGCCTGCGTGACCAGGCCGGTGAGGTCGAGGCCGAGTGCCGCACTGATCAGGATGCGCGCGTCGAGCTCGGCTTCGTCGAGCCGTGCCGATCTCAGTTGCGCAGCCAGCGCCCGCCGCGCGCTCTCGATGGATTGTCCGGTGAAGGGGTTGCTCACGCCTCAGGCCGCCGCGCCTTGCGCAGCGAGCTGTGCGGCCTGGTGCTCCGTCGTCAGTGCGTCGATCAGTTCGCCGAGCGCTTCACCCGCGATCACCTGCGGCAGCTTGTAGAGCGTGAGGTTGATGCGATGATCGGTGACGCGTCCTTGCGGAAAATTGTAGGTGCGGATGCGCTCGGAGCGGTCGCCGGAGCCGACCTTCTCCTTGCGCTCGGCCGAGCGCGCCGCCTCGACGCGTTGCCGCTCGGCGTCATAGATGCGCGAGCGCAGGATGTTCATGGCGGAGGCGCGATTCTTGTGCTGCGAGCGGCTGTCCTGCATCATCACCACGATGCCGGTCGGGATGTGGGTGATGCGGATCGCCGATTCCGTCTTGTTGACGTGCTGGCCACCGGCGCCCCCTGCGCGCATGGTTTCGATGCGCAGGTCGTCGTTCTTGATGTCCACGTCGACGTCCTCGACCTCGGGCAGCACGGCGACCGTCGCGGCGGAGGTGTGGATGCGCCCCTGCGTCTCGGTGTCGGGCACGCGCTGCACGCGGTGAACGCCGGATTCGAATTTCAGCTTGGAGAATGCGCCGCGGCCCTGGATCTCGGCGATGATTTCCTTGTAGCCGCCGACGGTGCCTTCACTGGCGGAGATCACCTCGACCTTCCAGCCCTGCAAGCTGGCGAAGCGCTCGTACATCCGGAACAGGTCGCCGGCGAACAGCGAAGCCTCGTCGCCGCCGGTGCCGGCGCGGATTTCCAGCATGACGTTGCGGTCGTCCATGGCGTCCTTGGGCAGGAGCGCGACGCGGATCTTCTGGACCAGTTCCTCGATTTTCGGCGCGAGCTCGTCGCGTTCGGCTTCCGCCATGCCGCGCATCTCGGCATCGGTGGCGGCATCGGCGATCAACGCGTCGGTGTCGGCGAGCTCCTTGACGGCGGCGCGATAGGACTTCACCGCCTCGATCAGGGGCGTGAGCTCGGCGAGCTCGCGCGTGATCTGCACGTAACGCTCGGAGGCGAGCTGTCCGAGCGATTCGGCCTCGAGCGAAGCGTGATGCGCGAGCAGGACGTCCAGTTTGGCTTCGGGAAGTGACGACATCGGTTCTGTCTCAAAGTGCGGAAGGAGGCGAGGGCGGCGGGAAGCTGGCGACAGGCCCGCTACAACGCAAGGCCCTCGGCCTCGGCAAATTCCGTCAGCTTCTGCCGGATCGAGACGCTGCCCGCAGGCGCATCCAGCAGAGGGCCCAGCATCGCTTCGGCCTTCTTGGCGTCGAGGTCGAGCACCATCGCCTTGACCGGGCCGAGCGCGGTCGCCGAGAGCGAGAGCGAGCGGTAGCCCAGCGCAATCAGCGCCAGTGCGCCGATCGGCTTGGAGGCCATCTCGCCGCACAGCGAGAGCGACTTCTGCGCCGCGTGCGCCTTGCGCGCGATGTCACGCAAGGCGCGCATGATCGGCGCCGACATGGTGTCGAAGCGCTCGGAGACCTTGGCGTTGCCGCGGTCGACCGCGAACAGGAACTGGAACAGATCGTTGGAGCCGACCGAGATGAAATCGACCTTCTTCAATAGCTCGTCGAGCTGGTAGAGCAGGGCGGGCACCTCGACCATGGTGCCGATGTCGATTCGTTCAGGCAGCGTGTGGCCGTGCTGGCGGAGGTATGTGAGCTCGCGCTCGACCAGCGCCTTGGCCGAGTCGAATTCGGCGACCTCCGAGATCATCGGGAACATGATGCGCAGCGCGCGGCCGCCGCCGGCGCGCAGCAGCGCGCGGATTTGGCCGCGCAACAGGCCGGGACGATCGAGCCCGAGCCGGATCGCGCGCCAGCCGAGCGCGGGGTTTTCCTCGATCACCGCTTCCATATAGGGCAGCGCCTTGTCGCCGCCGATATCGAGCGTGCGGAAGGTGACGGGCTTAGGTCCGGCGGCATCGAGCACGGTGCGATAGAGCGCGAGCTGGTCGCTGGTGCGCGGCAGGCTCTGACCGACCATGAATTGCAGCTCGGTGCGGAACAGGCCGATGCCGGCACTGCCGGTGTCCTCGATATGCGGCAGGTCGATTGCAAGACCTGCGTTGATCATCAGCTCGACCTTCTGGCCGTCCCTGGTGACGCAGGGCCGGTCGCGCAGCGCCAGGTACTGCGCCTGGCGGCGGGCGCGGAAGCGCACGCGCTCGGCGAAGGCCGCCTCGATCTCCTGCGACGGGCGCACATAGATCGAGCCCGAGGTGCCGTCGACGATGATGGCGTCGCCGGGATCGGCGATTCCAGGCGCGTTCGGCACCTCGCCGACCGCAGGGATGCCCAGCGCCCGCGCCACGATCGAGACGTGCGAGTTCGCGGTGCCTTCCTCCAGCACGATGCCGCGCAGGCGCTTGCGGTCGTAGTCGAGCAGCGCCGCCGGGCCCATCGCGCGGGCGATGACGATGGCGTTGTCGGGCAGCTGCTCGCGCGAGGGCGCATGATCCTGGCCGACCAGCTGCCGCATCAGGCGGTAGCCGAGGTCTTCCAGATCGTGCAGCCGGTCGCGCAAATAGGGGTCGGTCGAGCGCAGCATGCGCGCGCGGGTGTCCGACTGGACGCGCTCGACCGCGGCTTCCGCGGTGAGGCCGGTCGCGACCGCCTCGTGCAGCTTGTGCGACCAGCCCTGGTCGTTGGCGAACATGCGATAGGCTTCAAGCACCTCACGGTGCTCGCCGCCTTCGGCGACGTCGCCGCGCTCCAGCATGCGGTCGAGATCGGCACGCAGCTTGGCGAGCGCAGTATCGAGCCGCTTGATCTCCTTCGGCAGGTCTTCGGCGATGTAGTCCTTGATGACGACGCGCGGCTCGTGCAGCACGACATGGCCGAGCGCGATGCCCTCCGACAGGATGGCACCGACTTTCTGCGCCGAATGGCGCGCCGCCGGCTCCTGGCCCGGCTGCGCCAGGGCGGAGAGTTCGCCGGAGGCGATCAGCTCGGCCAGCACCATCGCGGTGGTCTGGAGCGCCTCGAGCTCCTCCTCGACATAATTGCGCTTGGCGCGATTCTGCACCACCAGCACGCCGAGCGTGTTGCCGGCGCGCAGGATCGGCACGCCGAGGAAGGAATGGTAGATTTCTTCGCCGGTCTCGGGCCGGAACGAGAACGCCGGGTGGCTCTGCGCGTCGCTCAAATTGAGCGGCGTCGCCTCGCTGGCGACGAGGCCGACCAGGCCCTCATGGGCGCTGAGCACGGTGTGGTGCACCGCCTCGCGGTTGAGACCTTCGGTGGCGTAGAGCTCGAGCGTATTGTCGATGCGCAGCACATAGACCGAGCACACCTCGGCCACCATGTTGGCGGCGATCAGCACCACGATCTTGTCCAGCCGCTCCTGGGCCGAGACCTGCTCCGCCATGGTCTCGCGGAGCCGTCTCAACAAGACGCGGGGACCTCCCGACGCGCTCCGCATGAACCGTCAATCTCCTCCATCGGCCGGGCCCGGCGATATCGGCCGGCGGCTGGACCAAAATTCCAGAAAAACAATCAAATTGTTTGTCCGGCGCAGGCACAAGCCCAAATCCACGGGAGATTGAGTGCTCGTACCGAATCAGCGCCGCCTGAACTGGGACACAGTCTGCGGCAGCCCACCCTGTCCGCCGTATAGCGAATTGAGGCTTGTTTTGCCAAGCAAAACGCCTGCCAAACGCGAAGGTGTGTACACCTTCGCGTTTGCTGCGACCGCTAAGAGAAAATTAGCCTTTTGGCACTGTCCGGAAAAGTGCGAAGCGGTTTTCCGGAAAGACCGTCAGGTCTGATCGAGACCGTAGAGCGTATGCAAGGTGCGCACCGCAAGTTCGGTATAGGCGGTATCGATCAAGACCGAAAATTTGATCTCGGAGGTTGTAATGGCCCGAATGTTGATGTTCCGCCGGGCGAGCGCCGAGAACGCCTGGGCGGCGACGCCGGCATGGCTGCGCATGCCGCTGCCGATCACCGAGATCTTGGCGACATCGGTGGCGGTATCGAGCCGCGCATAGCCGATCTTGGCCTTGGCTGCGGTAATCGTATCCTTGGCTCGGGTGAAGTCGGCGGCCGGCACGGTGAAGGTGAGGTCGGTGGTCTTGCCGTCCTCGGACACATTCTGCACGATCATGTCGACGTTGATATTGGCATCAGCCAGCGGGCCGAAGATCGAGGCCGCAACGCCGGGCTTGTCCTCGATCTGGCGCACCGAGATCTGAGCCTCGTCCTTGGAGAAGGCGATACCGGTGACGACGTGGCTTTCCATGATCTCCTCCTCGCTGCAGATCAGCGTGCCGGGCGGCTGGTTGGCATGCGGGTCGATATCCTCGGGCTTATCGAAGCTCGAGCGGACGAAGATCGGCATGTTGTGGACCATGCCGAGTTCCACCGAGCGGACCTGGAGCACCTTGGCGCCCTGCGAGGCCAGTTCCAGCATGTCTTCGAATGCGATCTTGTCGAGCCTCTTGGCCTTCGGCACGATTCGCGGATCGGTGGTGTAGACGCCGTCGACGTCGGTGTAGATGTCGCAGCGGTCGGCCTTGACGGCGGCGGCGATCGCCACGGCCGAGGTGTCGGAGCCGCCACGGCCGAGCGTGGTGATGCGACCCGTCTCGGGGTTGATGCCCTGGAAGCCGGCGATGACCGCGACCTCCTTTCGGTCCTTGAAGCGCTTGATGATCTCGCTGCCGTCGATGTCCTCGATCCGGGCCGAGGCATGGGCGTCGCTGGTCTTGATCGGGATCTGCCAGCCCTGCCACGAGCGGGCTTGGATGCCCATGCCCTGGAGCACGATGGCAAGAAGGCCGGACGTCACCTGTTCGCCCGAGGCGACCACGGCGTCATATTCGCGCGCGTCGTGCATCGGCGAGGCCTCGGTGCACCAGGCGACCAGCTCGTTGGTCTTGCCGGCCATCGCCGAGACGACCACGGCCACTTCGTGGCCGGCATCGACCTCACGCTTCACATGGCGTGCGACGTTGCGGATACGTTCGATGTTGGCGACGGACGTGCCGCCGAATTTCATCACGAGGCGGCTCATGACGACGCGTGCATTCCTTCATAAGGATCAGTATGGTGGCCCGCACTGGACGGGTGCCTCGGGGACACCGACCGCGCGTATACAGAGCGGCGGGGCCGGGGGCAAGCGGGTTCCTGCGGGGGCAGGGTGGGGTAGTGGGTTAAGCTAGATCATGGCGCGTTACATCGACGAGATCCTGCAGCCCGGCGAGCGCGTGCTGTATTCGACCAATGCGCACTGGATCTTCTACTTTCCGGCCATCGTGGCCTGGATCGCGGCGCTGGCCCTGCTCATCCTGTCGCGGCAGGCGACCGTCGACTGGCTCGTTCTGCTTTGCCTCGGGGCCGCGGGTCTCGCGGCTCTGGCGGCCCTGTATTGGACCGTGAAGGGCTGGTTCCATCGTTTCACCACCGAGACCGACGTCACCAACCTCAGGGTCGTGCACAAGACCGGCTTCATCAAGCGCCGAACCTTCGAGATGGCGCTGGACAAGGTCGAGAGCGTCG
The DNA here is from genome assembly GCF_025200905.1 of Bradyrhizobium yuanmingense. Classification (NCBI taxonomy): domain Bacteria; kingdom Pseudomonadati; phylum Pseudomonadota; class Alphaproteobacteria; order Hyphomicrobiales; family Nitrobacteraceae; genus Bradyrhizobium; species Bradyrhizobium yuanmingense. The sequence goes on from NZ_CP104173.1 coordinate 101,604, forward strand.
ATGTCGACCAGACCATTCTTGGACGTATTCTCAACTACGGCGACGTGACGATTCGCGGCGTCGGCGAGGGTATCGAGACGATCAAGACCATCGCCTCGCCGCTCGCCTTCCGTAGTTCGATCACCACGCGGTAGGACCGCGCCCAACCATGAGCATGCAGCAAAATACTTCTCTTTCCGCCCAGCTCGGCTCGAGCGTCGACGCCGCCGAGATCGCGAAATTCTCGAAACTCTCGGCGGAATGGTGGGATCCCAAGGGCAAGATGGCGCCGCTGCACCGGATCAACTCGTTGCGGCTCGGCTATATCCGCGACGCCGCCTGCCGCAAGTTCGAGCGCAACGTGCGCAGCCTCAATTGTCTTGGGTCCTTGCGCGTGCTCGACATCGGCTGCGGCGCCGGCCTGCTCTGCGAGCCGCTGTCGCGCCTCGGAGCGCAGGTCATCGGCATCGATCCCTCCGCGAGCAACATCGCGGCGGCGAAGCTGCACGCCGACAAGAGCCATCTGGCGATCGACTATCGCTGCACCACGGTGGAGGAGATCGACCCGCGCGAGCGCTTCGACATCGTGCTGGCGATGGAGGTGGTCGAGCACGTCACCGACGTCGGCATGTTCCTGAAGCGCTGCGCCGCGATGCTGAAGCCGAACGGCCTGATGGTGGTCTCGACGCTGAACCGCAACTGGAAGAGCTTTGCCCTCGCCATCGTCGGTGCCGAATACGTCCTGCGCTGGCTACCGCGCGGCACGCATGAGTGGAACAAGTTCGTCACGCCCGACGAACTGACGAAATACCTGCTCGACAACCGTCTTGTCATCACCGAGCAGACCGGCGTCGTCTACTCTCCTTTCGCCGACAAATGGTCGCTGTCGTCCGATATGGACGTGAACTACATGGTCGTCGCGGAAGCGATGGTGTGAACTGCCCCGGGTCAGTGCGAGCCGTCACTCCAAGAACGCTGTCCTTCTGCGTTCGTAGGGACGAATGCGGAGAGTGCCGCACTCCCGGAGGTTCTAACCGGCAGAACCCGCCCTGCGTCCCGGTGCAGGACCCACATATCTTGCCCTCGGCCGGATCAGCTTGCCGAACTGCAATTGCTCGCTGGCATGCGCGATCCAGCCGACGCTACGGGCCATCGCGAACAGCGCCAGCTCGCTGCCGGCGGGCAGGCGCAGTGCGTGGACCAGCACGGCGAGCGCGTAGTCGATATTGACGAACTCGCCGGTGGCCTCCGCGATCCGCTCTGGCACTTCCCTGGTGAATTTGCGCGGCGCACCGGAGCGCGACAGCGCGTTCAGCAGCGACTGCGCGCGGGGGTCGCCGTGCTTGTAGACGCCGTGGCCAAAGCCGGCAAAGCGTTCACCGAGGGCGACACGCTCGCGCACGACAGGCTCGACGTCGCGGTCGACCAGCGTCTTGACGAGCTGTGAGGCCAGGACGCCGGCGCCGCCATGCTTCGGCCCTTTCAACGCGGCGAGCCCGGCGATGACGGAGTCATAAAGGTTGAGGCCGGTCGAGGCAGCGCAGCGCGCGGTGAAGGTCGACGCGTTCAGCTCGTGATCGGCGAGCAGTACCAGCGCGCGGCGGATCAGGTCGGGCGCGTGCTTGTTGTCCGCCGCCCAGGCGCGCGCGACCTGCTGATGCAGCGGCTCGGCCGAGGCGTCCGCATTGAGCATGGTCGCAACCAGCAGGCGGACGATGCGCGCGCCGACCATAGCGCGGCCATCGGGTGCCCGGGTGAAGGCGCGGGGATCGACGCTGGCGGCCAGTGCGAGCACGGCGATGGCGCGGTCGATCGGTGCGGCCCGGCGCGCGGCCTTCGCGATCACGCGCATTTCCTCGGAGAGTTCCGGTTGATTGTCGGGGGCAAACGGATCGACGTCGGCGACATCCCACAGCAGCGTCGCGGCGTGCTCCAGCGTGTCACTCTCGGAAAGATCGACGCAATTGACGCCGCGATAGATGGCGCCCTCCTCGGTGATGGTCGAGATCTCCGTGTCCATCACCGGCAGATCGGCATCGAAGCTGCGCAGGCCGCGTGGCTCCGGCGACGGCACACGGCGCTCCTTCAGCGCCCGAACGTCCTCGGCGCGATAGCGGTTCTTTCGCGAGTCCGGCGTCGGCTCGGAGCGGATCAGGCCGCGGCTGACATAGGCGTAGAGGGTGGCCGGAGAGATCGCGAGCTCGGCGGCGGCTTCCCGAGCGGAGAGGTACAGCTCATCAGAATTTTTCATATTGATTTATGTAATCAAGATTGATCAATGTGTCGAGAGGCCTGACCTTGTTCTCCGTGAACAGGAGATTTGGGTCATGAACATCCACCTCACCAAAAGCCAGATCGGGCTGGACGGCGTTCCCGCGGCCGAGACCGTGCTGAGCCATGTCGACGGCGAGCGCGGCGAGCTCATCATCGCCGGGGAGCACGTCGGGCGGCTCGCCGCCATCTCGAGCTTCGAAGGCGTTACCGCCCGGCTCTGGAATGGCGCCAGCAAGACCACCCTCACCGAAGCCAATGTGCGCTCAAACCTGGGCGTGGCGCGCGAGCGCGCCTTCGCGCGGCTGCCGGACCTGCTGCCGGCGACGCGCGGCATGGGCATCATCGACGGGTTTCGTGCCGCCGTCGCCGGACTTCGCGCCGAGCACGGGCTGGAGCACGAGGCGACGATCGTCGGCGCGTTTCCGGTGATCGCGGGCGCGCTGGTCCGGCGCGCCAAGGGGCTCGAGCCGGTCGCGCCCGATCCCACCGTGAGCCATGCCGCCGACACGCTGCGCATGTTGCACGGCCGTTCGCCTGCAACGCGCGAGGTCACGGCGCTCGACGCCTATCTCGTCACCGCCAGCGACCACGGCATGAACGCATCGACCTTCGCCGCGCGCGTGGTGGCCTCGACGCAGGCCGACCTGTTCGCGGCCGTCACCGCCGGCTATTGCGCGCTGACCGGTCCGCTGCATGGCGGCGCGCCGGAGCCGGTGCTGGAAATGCTGGACGCGATCGGCTCGCGCGAGCGCATTCAGTCCTGGGTCGACGCGGCGCTGGCGCGCGGCGAGCGCATGATGGGTTTCGGTCACCGCGTCTATCGCGTCCGCGATCCGCGCGCCGACGTGCTCAAGACCGCGGTCGAGGCGCTTGCGTCCAATGGCACCGATTTGCCGTTTGCCGGCGAGGTCGAGGCTTATATCCGCAGCGCCTTGCGCAAGAAGAATCCGGAGCGGCCGCTGGAGACGAACGTCGAGTTCTTCACCGCGATCCTGCTCGATGCGCTGGCGATTCCGCGGCAGGCGTTCACGCCGATCTTCGCGATCGCGCGCAGCGCGGGCTGGACCGCGCATGCCCGCGAGCAGCAGCGGACGGGGCGGTTGATCAGGCCGAGCTCGTCATATGTCGGGGCGATGCCGCAGGCGTAGGGAATGCGTAGCCCGGATGGAGCGAAGCGTAATCCGGGGAAAGTCGTCATTGTGAGAGAAAGGTCCCGGATTACGCTTGCGCTCCATCCGGGCTACGAAAGCGGGGAGGCCCCTACGCCTCGCGCACGACCGTCTTCAGATAATTATACGCCTTGATGATCTCGATCAGGCGGTCCTCGGTCGAGCGGTCGCCGCCATTGGCGTCGGGGTGGTGCTGCTTCACCAGCGCCTTGTACTTGGTCTTGACGTCGGCAAGCGTCGCGCTGGGGCCGAGGCCCATGACCTGAAGCGCCTTGCGCTCGGCGTTCATCACTTTGCGCGTCTCGGCCTTGGGCTCCGCTTCGGGGCCCTTGCGCCAGCTGGCGCGGTCGTTGATCTCGCTGAACATGCTGAAAGGATCGGCCGCCATGTCGATCTCTTCCGCGCCCTTCTTGCCGCCATTGGCGCCCATCTTCCAGGTCGGACGGTGACCGGTCAGCGCATCCTTCTGATAGCGCGCGACGGCTTCGGCATTCATGCCGGAAAAGAAATTGTAGTTCTGGTTGTACTCGCGCACGTGGTCGAGGCAGAAGTGCCAGTACTCGCGCTGGTTCTCGCGGCCCTTCGGCGCCCGGTGCGAGCCCTTGTTGGCGCAGCCCGCCCATTCGCAATTGACCGCGGTGTCGCGCGGCTTCACTTCCGGCTGCTTGCCCCGCGGCTTCACGCGGATGGAGTCGAAGAATTTTGATGAATCGATCGGCATGGCTGACTTTGACTACGCAATGCAAAAACCTTCAAGTCTTGACATTGCAATTCGCTGAGCACCCGGTCGCGACGAGCTTGGACGTCCGGGTATTGACGGGATGCGAGCGCGCACCTTAATGGCACACATGGCTATGAAAGACACTATCAGCAACAAGTTGCAGGAAGCTTTCACGCCGGAAAGCCTGCAAGTCGTCGACGAGTCACATTTGCATGAGGGCCACGCCGGCCACCGAGCAGGCGGCGAGACGCACTTCCGTGTGTATATCGTGTCTGCCGCCTTCAAAGGGAAGAGCCGGATCGACCGTCATCGCATGATAAATTCAGCGCTCGCCGCGGAACTCGCCGGCAGCGTGCACGCGCTGGCGATCAATGCGCAGGCGCCGGGGGAAGGTTGAATTCTCTGACCCTGCCCTGGAGGGGGAGGGTCGATCGCGCGCAGCGCGAGCGGGGTGGGGTGATCTCTCCACTCGGGTACTGTTGGATGTGGGAAGACCGTCACCCCCCCCGCTACGCATTGCGCTGCTCTTCATGCGTAGCGACCCACGGGCGAGCTACGCTCGTCCCGGACCCCTCCAGGGGAGGGTAAGGGAAAAATTAGAACGACGTCCCGGCCCGTCTCGGCTTTGCCTCTTCGAGCTCGGCCTCGCGCGTCACCGGTGAAATACGGAGCGCGGTGATGCGGTTGCGCTCGCGGCGGAGGACGCGGAAGCGGAAACCGTGGAAGGTGAAGCTCTGGCCGCGGTCGGGGATCGAGCGCGCCTCGTGAATGACGAGACCGGCGACCGTGGTTGCCTCTTCATCGGGCAGATGCCAGTCCATGGCGCGGTTGAGGTCGCGGATCGGCACCGACCCGTCGACCACGACGGAGCCGTCCGGCTGACGGCGCACGCCGGCGACCACCACGTCATGCTCGTCGGAGATGTCGCCGACGATCTCCTCCAGAATGTCTTCCAGCGTCACGAGGCCTTCGACCTCACCATACTCGTCGACGACGAGTGCGAAATGGGTCTTGCGGCGGCGGAACGCCTTGAGCTGCTGGGATATCGGCCGCATCTCCGGCACGAACCAGGGCGGCAGCATGATGGTGGTGACGTCGATGCGCGACGTGTCGCCCTCCGATGCGCGGATCGCGCGCAACAGATCCTTGGCGTGCAGAATGCCGATGATGTTCTCCGACTTGTCCCGCCACAGCGGAATGCGGGTGTATTCGGTGGCCAGCACCTCCCGCACCAGCTCCTCCGGCGGCAGGTCGGCGTTGATCATCACCATGGCCGTGCGGTGGACCATCACGTCAGACACCGTCAGCTCGCCGAGACGGAAGACGTTGTGAATGTACTCGGCCTCGCCGCTCTCGATCTTGCCGTGCACGGCCGATTCCTCGACCAGGCCCTCGATCTCCGAATCCGTCAGGATTTCGTGTTGCGAGAACTCCTGCACACCCATCAGACGGAGGATCGCGCTCGACGCCGTGTTGAGGCACCAGCTCAGCGGGTAGAACAGGAGGTAGGAAAAATGCAGCGGATAGGCAATCCACTGCGACACTGGCATCGGCTCCCTGATCGCAAGCGTCTTCGGCACCTGCTCGCCGATGACGATGTGCAGCGAAGAGAAGACCAGAAAACCCGCCACGAACGAGGTGAAGTGCAGCGTGGCCTCCGACATTCCGAGCGGGCTGAGGACGGGGCTCAGCAGCGCAGACACCGTCGGCTCACCGATCCAGCCGAGACCGAGCGAGGCCATGGTGATGCCGAGCTGGCAGCAGGCGAGATAGGATTCGATGTTCCCCATCATCGTCTGCAGCAGGCGCGCGCCGAAGCGGTTCTGCTCGACCATGGCCTTGACGCGGAAGCCGCGGCTCTTCACCAGCGCAAATTCCGCCGCCACGTAAAACGCGTTGGCGGCGAGCAGGAGGGCCGCAAGCAGCAGATTGATCGAGATCGAACTCATGTTTGCCTCGCGACCGCCCCGGCGTTCCCCGCCGTTTCGCGGGCGGCCGATCTGAACGGTCCCGTTATCACTGCGCGAGCTTCTCTTTCAGGAAGTCGCGCACCGGCGCCGGCTCGACGTCCTTTGCGATCACCGCGCGGCCCACGGCCTCCAGTAGGATGAAGGTGAGCTTGCCGCGCTTGACCTTCTTGTCCTGCGCCATCAGCGCCATCAGCGCGTCGGCATCGGCGAGCCCTTCCTGCGCAAAGCCGGCGATGTCCTGCAGGCGCGTCGGCAGGCCTGCCTCGATCAGGTGGCGCTCGATGCGCGCCGCCTCACGCTCGCCGATCATGCCGAGCTTCGCGGAGAACTGCGCTGCCAGCGTCATGCCGATGGCGACGCCCTCGCCGTGGAACAGGCGGTCGGAGAAGCCGGTCACAGCCTCCAGCGCGTGGCCGAAGGTGTGGCCGAGATTGAGCAGCGCGCGCTCGCCGGTCTCGCGCTCGTCGCGCGCGACGATTGCGGCCTTAGCCCGGCAGGAGGTCGCGATCGCATGCTCGCGGGCCGATCCGCCCCTCGAGATGTCGGCATGGTTCTTCTCCAGCCAGCTGAAGAAGGCCTCGTCGCCCAGCACGCCGTATTTGGCGACCTCGGCATAGCCGGCCCGGAACTGGCGCGGCGACAGCGTGTCGAGCACGGCGGTGTCGGCGATGACGAGCACCGGCTGGTGGAAGGCCCCGAGCAGATTCTTGCCCTGCGGCGAGTTGATGCCGGTCTTGCCGCCGACGCTGGAATCGACCTGCGCGAGAAGCGAGGTCGGCACCTGCACGAAATCGACGCCGCGGCGCAGGATCGCCGCGGCAAAGCCGGCGAGATCGCCGACCACGCCGCCGCCGAGCGCGATGACGAGATCGTTGCGCTCGATCTTCGCTGCGATCAGGGCCTCGCTGACCTTTTCGAGCCCGGCATAGGTTTTCGAGATCTCGCCTTCCTCGACGACGATGCGCGAGGTCGGAATACCGCTGGCTGCGAGCGACGCCTCAGTGGGCTCGAGCCAGTATTTCGCGACGGTGCGGTCGGTCACGATGGCCGTGCGCACGCCGGGACGCAGAGCGGCGACACGCTCGCCGAGCGAGGCCAGCACGCCGCGGCCGATGACGATGTCATAGGCGCGGTCACCGAGTGCGACGTCGACCTTGATGGGATCGGAATGTTTCAACGGCGCAGTCATCTTGACGCACTCGCAATGTCGGCAGGCGGTTGGGCTGGCTCTCCGCCGCAGAGACGGGCGTGCAGCGCCTCGATGCATTCCTCGACGATTCTGTCGTGCGGCACGTCGCGCGAGGCGATGGTGAGGTCGGCATTGGCATAGATCGGCTCGCGCTGGGCGAGAAGGCGCGTCACGGTTCCTTCGGGATCGGCGGTCTGAAGCAGCGGACGGTCGGCACGGCGCCGCACGCGGCGCATGATGACGTCATGGTCCGCCCTCAGCCAGATCGAGATGGCCTTCGCCGCGATGCGTGCGCGCGTCTCCTCGCGCATGAAAGCGCCGCCACCGGTCGCCAGCACGATCGGCCCGCCCTCGAGCAGCCGCGCGATCACACGGGCCTCGCCGTCGCGGAAATAGGGCTCGCCATGGGCCGCAAAGATCTCCGGGATGGTCATGCCGGCATGGGCCACCTCGATTTCGGTGTCGGCATCGATGAAGGGCAGCCTGAGCCGGGCCGCGAGGCGGCGGCCGATGGTGGATTTGCCCACCCCCATCATGCCGACGAGCACGATCGAGCGCGCCCCGAGCGCCGACAGGATGTCGGCCTCGGGCGAAGCAGGAAGCGGCAACGCGGCGTCGGACATCGTCTCGCTCGACTGGATCTCGCTCGAACTGCCGCCAGATGCGGCATGGCTTTGGCCACCTATACGACCCCATGGGGGCCCTCGCCAGAGGACTCTTGCCACGAAACGGCGAACATGTTGGATGATTTCATTGGTTAATTTGGCTGCCGCGCCCCGACCCGAGACCCCAGAACGATGCCGAGCCTGTTCCGCTTCCTGACGGTCGTCGCCGTGATCGGCGGTATCGTCTATGGCGTGGTCTTCGCGCTGGCGAACTTCGTCAACCCGAAGCCGCGGGAAATGACGGTGACGATCCCGCCGGACAAGTTTCTCAAGAAATAGGAGCTAGCCTCCCGGGCATGCCCGCCAAACCCTCAGACACCAGGCTCATCGGCCTGTTCCTCGACATGCTCGCCGCGGAACAGGGCGCCGGCCCCAACACGCTCGATGCCTACCGCCGCGACCTCAGCGATTTCTCGGAATTTCTGGGCCGCGTCGGCCATACATTCGTGGATGCCGAGACCCAGACGCTGCGCGACTATCTCGTCGATCTCGACACCCGCGGCTTCAAATCCACCAGTGTGGCCCGCCGGCTGTCCGCGATGCGGCACCTCTACCGTTTCCTGCTGAACGAGCGCATCCGCGGTGACGATCCCGCCGCGATCCTGTCAGGTCCGAAGCGCGGCCGCGGCCTGCCGAAAGTGTTGTCGATCGCCGACGTCGACCGCATGCTCCGCCGCGCCCGGGAATTGAGCGAGGCGGAAGATGCCTCGCGGTCGAAACGGCTGCGTGCCTTGCGGCTCTATTGCCTGCTCGAGGTGCTCTACGCCACGGGCCTGCGCGTCTCCGAGCTGGTGGCGCTGCCGCGCTCGGCGGCCAAGCGCGACGCCCGCATGATCGTGGTGCGCGGCAAGGGCAACAAGGAACGGCTGGTACCGCTCAACGACGCCTCGCGGCAGGCGATGGCGGACTATCTCGCCGCCACGGAAGCGGCAAAGGCCGACAGGAAGAACAGCGTGGCCGCGTCGAAATGGCTGTTCCCCTCGTTCGGCGAGAGCGGACATCTGACGCGCCAGCATTTTGCCCGCGACCTCAAGGAGCTCGCGGTTGCGTCCGGCTTGCAGGCCCGCCTGGTCTCCCCGCACGTGCTGCGCCACGCCTTTGCCAGCCATCTGCTGCACAACGGCGCGGACCTGCGCATCGTGCAGACCCTGCTCGGTCACACCGACATCTCGACCACCCAGATCTATACCCATGTGGTCGAGGAGCGGCTGAAGAGCTTGGTGCGCGACCTGCACCCGCTGGCGGAGAAGTAGTTGCTGCTGGTAGCCCGGATGGAGCGACGCGTAATCCGGGGCCGCCTCCTCGCGGCCAGACCTTCCCGGATTGCGCTGCGCTCCATCCGGGCTACGGGTAAAGGGTGAAACCGCCTTGACTTCGGCCACATCTCCGCGGAAAGAGCCGGGGCCTCACGGCTGATTTGGCCGACTGCACCAGCACACAAGCCAAACCATTGAAGACGCTACACTTCTTTCCGCCGCCCCAACTTGCTTCGCTTCTCGCGCCCCGTCCCCCTATATTGAGTTGATGCTAGACCAGATGCGCAGCTATCTCGACTTCGAAAAGCCCGTCGCCGAGCTCGACTCCAAGGTCGACGAATTGCGCGCGCTCGCCGCCACCGGCACCGACATCAGCGACGAGGTCGGGCGGATCGAGGACAAGGCGGCGCAGGCGCTGGCCGACCTCTATGCGAACCTGACGCCGTGGCAGAAGACGCTTGTGGCGCGGCATCCGCAGCGGCCGCATTTCAACGACTTCATCAAGGGCCTGATCACCGAATTCACCCCGCTCGCCGGCGACCGCAAGTTCGGCGAGGACGAGGCGCTGGTCGCCGGCTTCGGCCGCTTCCGCGGTGAGCCGATCTGCGTGATGGGCCAGGAAAAGGGCGATTCCACCGAGAGCCGCATCCGGCACAATTTCGGCATGGCGCGGCCGGAAGGGTATCGCAAATGCGTGCGGCTGATGGAGATGGCCGAGCGGTTCGGCCTGCCGGTGCTGTCGCTCGCCGATTCGGCCGGCGCCTATCCCGGCATCGGCGCCGAGGAGCGCGGCCAGGCGGAAGCCATCGCGCGCTCGACCGATGCGTGCCTGGCGCTGACCGTGCCCAACGTCGCGATCATCACTGGCGAGGGCATGTCGGGCGGCGCCATCGCAATCACCACCGCCAACAAGGTCTTGATGCTCGAGCACGCGATCTACAGCGTGATCTCGCCGGAGGCGGCGTCCTCCATTCTCTGGCGCGACGGCACCAAGGCGCAGGAAGCCGCCAACAACATGAAGATCACCGCCCAGGACATGCTCCGCTTCGGCGTCATCGACGCCATCCTGAAGGAGCCGGTCGGCGGCGCCCACCGCGACCCCGCCGCCATGATCGCCACCACGGGCGAGGCCATCGCCAAGGCGTTCGACGAGCTCCGGAACTTTGATGGGGATGCCATCCGCAAGCAGCGGCGGCAGAAATTCCTCGATATCGGCCGCAAACTGGGCTGATTCGCCTCGATTCCGCTCTCGTAGGGTGGGCAAAGCGAAGCGTGCCCACCAATCCCGGCTGTACGAACGGCTCGTGGGCACGGCGCTTCGCGCCTTTGCCCACCCTACCAGGCCTTTCGAGCAGCCCCCGGTAACCCCGCCTTAACCCTTTTTTTGCCCAAATCGGCGATCTGAGTCCCCTCGGCCCGAAAGCCCAAGTTCCGTCCCAAGTCGCGTCCATTTAGTCTTCGTTGACCATGCCACTGGGCCAACGCCCTCGTGATCCCCGCTCGGGTTGCGACCACATGACCCAGAGGTTAGAATTTTAATCAATGGCTTCAGGGCATAAGCGCTGGAGCGGGGTCTGACCGGGCCCGTCTCGGCGGGTCGGTTTACCGGTCGGATTGCGCTTCGGAATAATTGGGGTTCGCGCTTCAATGCCCGGCACGGTGTGGGGTCCATCTTGATTTCTCGTTCGCTTGCTCGCGCGCTCTTGGTTTCGGTTGCGCTGATGACGGCCGGCGGTCTGCTCGCCGGCTGCAACACCGATCAGGTCTCGCTTGCGACCAACGCCAAGGCCAATCAGCCGGTGCCGCCGAAGCTGATCGCCGCGATGGCCGAGAAGGACATGGACCTGCAATCGCCGATCCTGGTCCGCCTGTTCAAGCAGGAGGCCGAGCTCGAGGTCTGGAAGCAGACCCGCTCGGGCCAGTTCGCGCTGCTCAAGACCTATCCGATCTGCCGCTGGTCGGGCGATCTCGGCCCCAAGGTGCGCGAAGGCGACCGCCAGGCGCCGGAGGGATTCTACTCGATCAATCCGAGCCAGATGAATCCGCAATCGTCCTATTACCTCTCGTTCAACACCGGCTACCCGAACGCGTTCGACAAGGCGCTGGGCCGCACCGGCTCGCAGCTGATGGTGCACGGCGATTGTTCCTCGCGCGGCTGCTACGCGATGACGGACGAGCAGATCGCGGAGATTTATTCGCTCGGCCGCGAGTCCTTCTTCGGCGGCCAGAAGGCGTTCCAGCTGCAGGCCTATCCGTTCAAGATGACGCCGGTGAACATGGCCAGGCACCGGAACAATCCGAACATGCCGTTCTGGAAGATGATCAAAGAAGGCTATGATCATTTCGAGGTGACGCGGCAGGAGCCGAAGGTCGATTTCTGCGAGAAGAGATACGTGTTCGACGCCGCCAAGCCGGCGGACGCCAAGCGCGATCTGGTGTTCGACGCCTCCGCCAGATGTCCGGCCTATGTGATCCCCGAAGAGATCGCCAGCGCGGTCCGCGAGAAGCAGGCCAAGGACGAGACGGAATATGCAAGGCTCGTCGCCAAGGGCACGCCGGTGGCGCGGATGAACACCGGCATTGACGGCGGCATGCACAAGGTGTTCGCCGCCAAAATTCCGGAAGGCTCGACCGGCCTGTCCGAGAGTGCCGAAGGCACCACGCTGCAGATGCTGGCCATGGCGAAGGCGCCGGGCACGATCCCCGGCCACGTCAACCCGCCCAAGCCGAACCTCGATGCGGTGGCAAGTGCGCCGGCGCCGCGGGAAGAGCCGGTGGTCGCCGTCAGCGCGCCTGCCGCGAGCACCCGCGTTGCCGCGGCGTCGCCCGCTGCGAAATCTGAAAGCGGCGGCTTCTTCTCCAATCTCGGCCGCAAGATGGGGCTCGGCACCGCCGACACCACCGCGACCGCGACGCCTGCGCCGCAAGCCACCGCGTCCGTGGCCTCGGCCGCCCAGACGTCCACGACGCCGGCCACGGCCGCCTCGCGACTCAAGGCCGCCGTGACCCGCTTCGTGCCGGGACATGACAAGTCCAAGGATTCAGTCAAGGAGGCGGCGAAGGATACGCCGAAGCCGGCCGTAGCAGCCGCCAAGCCGGCCGAGCCGCCGAAGCCCGATACCCGCCTTGCCGCAACGCGTCCGGCGCTGAAGCCATCGGTGAGCGACGGCGCGGGCGATAGCACCCCGATGATATCAGGCGCCGCGCCGGTGGTGCAGTCGAACTCGTTCGACAGCCGCTTCTCGGCGGTGAAGTAGGCTAGCGCCCGAGCGCGCAATTATCGCTCTTTCCTCCGCACCGCACGGTAGGGACTGTGAATCGTGAACGCGTCGGGCACTATGCCGCTTTCGATCCGCTTCCATGTCACCTGTGCAGCAATGGGAAAGTTCTCGCGTGCCCGCGGCGAGAAGGTGCCGATCGCGGTGGTACCGCGGCCGTTGCGCAAATAGTCGAGAAAAATGCGGCCGCTGCGCCTGGCCTGGGCCGCGAGGACGTAGCGGTCGGGCCGACGCAATGCGAAATCGGCCACGAGACTGCGCGCCACGCGATGCGCCTGATCGTGCAGCATTGCCACCTCAAGCGGCGCCGTCAGATGAATGCCCTGGCCACCGGTCAACTTGGGCCAAGTCGCAAACCCCTCACGGCTCATTAGCGCGCGAAGTTCCAGGGCGGTCTCGATCACAGCATCCCATTCGACGCCCTCGCCGGGATCAAGGTCGATCACGATGCGATCGGCGTGCTCGAAATCCTCAACAGTCGAATTCCAGGGATGCAATTCGACTGCGCCGATCTCGACGAGTCCCAGGAAACCGTCAAGGCTGTCCACCCAAAGCCGCGTGCCTTCGCCGCCTTCGCGCTTTCGGATGCGTAGCTGGTGCACCGCTTGCGGAATGTCCTTCGGCAGCGGCCCCTTGTGATAGAACGTCGTGCCGTGCACGTGCCGCACCAGCTTGAGCGGTCGATGTCCTAGATGCAGCAGCGCCTTCTTCCAGACGCGCTTCCAGTAACGCGCGAGCTCTTCCTTGGACGGCACGATCGCATCGGGCAGCAGCTGCAGGATATTCTCTTTGGGAACGCCGAGCTTCGGCCGTCTGACCGATGAAGGCACCAACCGGGGCGCCCTGACCTTCCGCGGCGCAAGATCGTCGCGCAGGCCCTTGAATACGGCTTCACGCAGCAGGCCATCGTCGGTCAGGGCGCCATATTCCACCTCGGCATTCACCACGGGCTCAACCCATGTAGCCTTGGGCTTCTTTACCGGCAGATCGAGCGGAGAATCGCGCCGGATCAGTGGGTCAAGCCGTTCACGCAATTCACGCGCGGTCGCCTCGGTGTATCCGGTGCGGACCTTGCCGGCATAAAGCAGGCGCCCATCCTCGTGATGCCCGACGTAAAGCGAAGCCACCTTGCGCGGGTACGCGCCCAGCTTTTCGACGAATGCGACGATCGGAAACGTCTCGCTCTTCTTGCATTTCAGCTTGAGCCAGGCTTCCTGCCGTCCGGAGCGATAAGGAGCGTCCGCGCGCTTGGCGAGCAGCCCTTCGAGGCCAAGCCTGCAAGCATGGCGAAGGATTTGCTCGCCGTCGGCTTCGACGTGCTCGACGTAGATGAAAGTCTCGGGCGCTTCTTTCAGGAGCCGCTGCAGCAGCTGCTTGCGCTCGACAAAGCCGACGCCGCGCAAATCGTATCCGTCAAGATACAATAGATCGAACGCGTGATAGCGAATGCGGCGGCTCTGCTTGGCGCCGAGCTCGCGCCGCAGCTGCTGGAAGTCCGGCCGGCCATTACTGCCGTAGACAACGGCCTCGCCATCAATGATCGCACTCCCGGCTCTGAGCATTCGCGCGCCGGCTGCAATTGACGAGAACTGCTCGGTCCAATCGTATCCGGCGCGCGAATAGACCGTCGCCGCGCCCGCCTGCAGGTGAAGTTGCGCGCGATAGCCGTCGGCTTTTATCTCGAACACCCAGCCGCTGCCTTGCGGCGGGTTCTCGCGTAGCGTGGGATCGCATGGCACGATGTATGATGGAATCGGAATCTTCCGCGCGCCGGCTAGGCGCGATAGTCCCGACTGACGCAACGCAACGGCACACATGCGGGATTCAACGCGGCCCGACAGATTCGTTCCGATCTGAAATAAAATCGATGGAATGCCGCGAAGCTCTTGAACAACCCGAATATTTCGCCGTGCGAGGGGCGCCGCGCGCTAAGGCGCCAGATACCGCATCAGCTCCGGACTGCCTTTCACCTCGCCGGCGTCGCCCTGCAGCGCGACGCGGCCGCGGTCGAGCACATAGGCGTAGTCGGCGACTCGCAAAGCGAGGTCGAGGTGCTGCTCGACGATGATGACGGCGATGCTCTTGGCAAGCTCGATCAGGCGCTCGGTGATCTCCTCGATGACGCCGATCCAGACGCCCTCGGTGGGCTCATCCAGCAGCAGCAGTTTTGGATCCCCGAGCATGGCGCGGCCGATCGCGAGCATCTTGCGCTCGCCGCCGGAAAGCGTGCCGGCGGGCTGGTCGAGGCGCTGGCCGAGCTTTGGGAAGATCGCCAGCACGCGGTCGATGGCGGAGGAATCCTTCTTAGCCAGCGAGCCGACGGCGAGATTGTCGCGCACCGACAGGCGCGCGAACACCGAATGCTCCTGCGGCACGTAGCCGATGCCGGCGCGGACGCGCTCCTGGGTGGCGCGGCGACTGATGTCGCGGCCGTCGAAGGCGACCTCGCCCTTCCATGCCGGCAGCTCGCCGACGATGGTCTTCATCAGCGTGGTCTTGCCGGCGCCGTTGCGGCCGAGCACGGCAACACCGCCGCGCCAGGGAATGCCGAGGCTGACGTCGAACAGGACCTGGCTGCGGCCGTAGCCGGCATCGAGATGCTTGATTTCCAAAAATTCAGGCACGGCGCAGATAGATCTCCTGGACGGATGTGTTGGCCTGGATCTCGGACACCGTGCCTGTTGCCAGCACCTTGCCCTGGTCGAGCACGGTGAGGCGATCGCAGATGTCGCGAATGAAATCGAGGTCGTGCTCGACGATGACCAGCGAGCAATGTTTTTTGATCGGCTGCAGCAGCTCGCCGGTGACGCGGCGCTCTTCCAGGCTCATGCCGCCGGTGGGCTCGTCGAGCAATAGGAGCTTCGGCTTGCCAGCGAGCGCCATCGCGATCTCCAGCCATTGCTGCTGGCCGTGCGACAGCGCAGCGGCCGCATCGAAGGCGCGGTCGGCGAGACGGAACTGCGTCAGCATGGACATGACCTGGTCGTGCAACGCACCGCGCGTGCGCGAGAACACGAGGTCGAACAGCGAGGACTGCGCCTGCAGCGCGAGCAGGATGTTGTCGTAGAGCGTGAGCGACGGCAGCACGGATGTGATCTGGAATTTCAGGCTCATGCCGGCGCGCGCACGTTCGGTCGGCGTGAACGCGGTGATGTCGGTGTTGACGAAGGAGACCTTGCCTTGGGTCGGCACTTCGGCGCCGGCGATGCACTTCATCAGCGTGCTCTTGCCCGAGCCGTTCGGGCCGATCAGGCCGTGAAACTCATTCTCGCCGACCGTGAGGGCTGCGCCGTCGAGCGCGGTGAGCTTGCCGAAGACCTTCTTGATGCCGGCCGCTTCAAGGAGCATTGCGCCTCTCCTTTTGCTTGGCACCAAAGCTGCCGACGCGTTCGCGCTCGCCGAGCACAAAACTGATCAGGCCGAGCGGCCGGAACAAGATCACGAGCAGGAGCAGCAGGCCGAGGATGATCGGCCAGATCTCGCGGTAATTGTCCGAGAGCCAGAAGCTGACGCCCTCGACGATGACAGCGCCGACGACGGCACCGATCAGCGTGCCGGAGCCGCCGAACAGCACATAGAGCACGACCTGGGTCGAAACCACGACGCCCACCATGTTGGGCCAGACGAAGCCTTCGTGGAAGGCATAGAGGCTGCCGGCGAGGCCTGCGACGGCGCCGCCGATGGTGAAGATGATGGCTTTGAGATGCTGCGCCTTGTAGCCGAAGAAGGCGATGCGCTGCTCGTTCTCGCGCAGGCCTGCGAGCGCAAGGCCGAATTGCGAGCGCACCAGGAAGCGGCAGAGCAGATAGACCACGACGAGGATGCCGAGCACGAGATAATAGAACGCTGGGCCTTCCGTGAAGTCGTATGACCCAAGCGACATCGGCGCGATCGAGGGGATGCCGTTCTGGCCGCCGAGATAGTACCAGCCGCGCGCGAGCCGATCGGCGGCGTAGGAGCCGGTCAGCGTGCCGAGCGAGACGAAGATCACGCTGGAGGGATGCCGTCCCAGCAGCAGGAAGCCGCCGAGCAGCAGCGCGAAGGTGAGGCCGATCAGCGTGCCTGCCGGCAACACCAGGAAGATGTTGGTGATGTCGAGGTCGCGCGCGAGCAGGGCGACGCCGTAACCGGCCGAGCCGAAGAACAGCGCCTGGCCGAAGCTCATGATGCCGGCATAGCCCCAGACCAGGTCGAAGGACAGCGCAAACAGCGCGAGGATGATCACGCGCGTCGCGAAGACCGTGAGATAGTCCTGCAGCACCAGCGGCGCGAGTAGCGCCGCGAGGAGCACGAGGCCCTCGATGACAGGCAGGATTTTTCGTCTTGCCTTGACCTCGTCATTGGCCCGTTTCGCCGCTGCGCCCTCAGCCATCGCACCGTCCACTTCGTCGTCCGGGTCGGCGACGATGGCCTCTCTTACCACACTCATCGGCTTCAGCATTCCGAGTTCAACATCGTCAGAGGCAGCCGTGTCAATCACGGCGGGGTCCACCTCTCCCCAAGAGGGGAGAGGCGAAGAATCAGCATTCCTTGGGATCGACGAGGCCGTTGCTGCGCCCGACGATCTCGTAGTTTCCGCTCTTGGCGACGGCGGTGTACATCTTCATCTTGCAATGCCGCTTGCCCGGCACCATCTCGGCGGGTCCGCCCGGACCTTCGGCGATCTTGGCATGGTCGAGCGCGGCGGCCACGGACTCGCGGTCGATCTTGCCGGCTTCCTTGACCGCGGCTTCCCACAGCTTGAGGCCGCGATAGGTGCCTGTGGCAGCGCTGCCGGCGGCGAACAGGAAGTTGCCCGGGAAATCCTTTTCATAGGCCGCCTGGATCTTGGCGTCGAACGGGTTCTCCTTGGTCAGCACCTTGAAATAGTCGAGGCAGCTGGCGAGGCCTTCGATCTCGGCGGCCTGGTTGATGTTGAGCGTGTTCTCGTCGTAGTAGACGCAGGCCAGACGCCCGCCGTTCTTGAGGAAGCCTGCTTCATAGAGCTGCTTGAAGAACGGGCCGACGCCGGGCGGGATGACGGTGTTGAAGACGACGTCGACCTTGTTGGAGATGATGCGGTTGACGGTCGCGGAGAAGTCGACCTGGTCGAGCGGGTAATATTCCTCGAACACGACCTCGCCGCCATTGGATTCGATCACCTTGCGGGCGTAGACGTTGAGCGTGTGCGGCCAGACATAATTGGCGCTGGGCAGCGCGAACTTCTTGCCGCCGTTCTTGATCAGCCAGGGAATGAACTCGTCGCATTGCTGCGCCGGCGTCGGGCCGGTGCAGAACAAATAGGGCGTGCACTCCTTGCCCTCGTAGAGCTGCGGATAGATGTAGAGGGTCTTGCCGCGCGCCACGATCGGGTCCTTGATCGCGTTGCGCATCGAGGAGGTGATGCCGCCGAGGACCATGTCGACCTTGTCGCGCTGGATCAGCTTGCGCACGTTGCCGACGGCGACGGATTCGTTGGATGCGGTATCCTCGATGTAGAGCTCGAGCGGACGGCCGAGCAGGCCGCCGGCTCCGTTGATCTCCTTGATGACCATCTTGGCGACGTTGGCATCGGCGTTGCCGGCGTACGCAATCGGGCCGGTGAGATCGGTGGCGATACCGACCTTGATCGGCGCCTCGGCCGCATTGGCCCAGGGCGCCGGGATCACCCAGCTGCCGACGCCGGTCGCGACCGCGCCGGAGGCGAAGGCGAAATTGGACAGGAAACGACGTCGCGTGAGCTGAGTACGATCGAGCATGTGATTAAACCCCTTTTCCAGCGATGAGACCTTGCGGACGGAATTTGATGAAGACGATGGCGAGCACGAAGACGAGGACGTCGGCAACGACGGGTGCCATCACCCAGGGCAGCGCCGCGCTCAGCGTGCCGATGACGCCGGCGCCCGCGACCGGGCCGATGAAGGAGCCGACCCCGCCGACCATGACCGCGACAAAGCCCTGGATCAGGAAGCGCAGGCCGAGATCGGCAAACAGGCTGAACACCGGCACGATCAGGGCGCCGGCTAGGCCGGCCAGCGCCGCACCGAAGGCAAAGGTGGCGCCGTAGATCAGCGGCGTAGAAATGCCCGACGCGCGCGCCAGCGACGGGTTCTCCAGGGTCGCCCGCACGCGCAGGCCGAAGCTGGTGCGCGACAGCAAGAGATAGCAGAGGCCCATCACCAGCAGCGTGATGACGATGATGGTGAAGCGCCACGCCGAGATGTGCATGGCGCCGATATCGATGGAGCCGCCGATCGGCTCCGGCACGGTGAGGTAGAAGCCGCCGATCAGCCCGCGAACGGCTTCGCGGATGATCAGTCCGAGCGCATAGGTGCCGAGCATGGCAACGATCGGCGCGGCGTAGAATCGCCGGATGATCAGCGCCTCCAGCACGAAGCCGAGCGCGCCGACGACGAAAGGCGCTGCAACCATGCCCGCCCAGATCGGCAGGCCCTTGGCATAAGCGAGATAGGTGATGTAGGCGCCGAGCAGGACGAACTCGCCCTGCGCGAAGTTGAAGATGCCCATCATGCTGGCGATGATCCCGAGCCCCAGCACGATCAGGACGATGATCGCGCCGAAGCTCAGGATCTCGAACGCCGCGACGAACGCGTTAGCCATGCGTTGCGTTTCCGCCGAGTTGAAGCAAAGGTTTCCTCACATCTTCTTCCAGTCGCCGATCTGCTCGAAGGCATGGGCGGCGCGGTAGATCGTGGATTCCTCGAACATGCGGCCGACCAGCATCAGGCCGACGGGCAGGCCGTCGACCATGCCGCAGGGCAGCGACATCGCCGGATGGTGGGTGATGTCGAACGGCGCGGTGTTGGAGATCATCTCGAGCGCGCGGGCGACATATTCCTCGCGGCTGGCATTGGGCTCCGGCAGCTTGGTCGCCTTCATCGGCGTCGTCGGCATCAGGAGCAGGTCGTAATCCCCAAACGCCTTGTCGTAGGCCGCGGTCAGCCGGCGCGAGATGTTGAGGGCCTTGCCGTAGAAGCGAGGGCCGAAATTGTTGTTGATGTAGGTGCCGAGCATCATGAACAGCTTCGTGGTCTCGGACAGCGAATCGGCCTGCCGACGCCAGCCGCGATGGAAATCCATCAGCGAGGTCGAATAGAGATCGCCGCGGCTGAGGCCGTAGCCGTCGCCGAACATCATGGTCTGGGTCAGGCCTTCCGTGCCGATCGGCGTCCAGATCGCCCCGCCCATCAGGTGCATCGGGATCGAGACGGTCTCGACCGTGGCGCCGAGATCCCTAAAGCGCTTTGCGGCCTCGCGCACGCTTTCATTCACCGCAGACTCGGCGGTCGGCTGTTCGAAACCCTCCTTGACGATGCCGATCTTCATGCCCTTGACGCCCTGGCCTAGCGCCTTGGTGTACTCCTCGACCTTCGGAGCCTTGATGCGCGGATCGTAGCCGTCGTCCCCGGCGAGCACCTCGAGCAGCAGCGCATTGTCTTCGACCGTTGCCGTCATCGGACCGGTGTGATCGACATAGATCTCGATCGGCATGATGCCGGTGTAGGGGACGAGGCCCCAGGTCGGCTTCATGCCGTAGATGCCGCAGAACGACGACGGCATGCGGATCGAGCCGCCCTGGTCGCCGCCAATGGCCATGTCGACCTCGCCGAGCGCGACCACGACGCCCGATCCCGACGACGAGCCGCCGGCCGAGTAGCCCATCTTGTGCGGATTATGCACCGGCCCGTAGGAGCCGGTGTGGCTGCCGCCGGACAGGCAGAAATGCTCGCAATGCACCTTGCCCTTGATCTCGGCGCCGGCATCCAGCATGCGCG
Organism: Bradyrhizobium yuanmingense; assembly: GCF_025200905.1. Classification (NCBI taxonomy): domain Bacteria; kingdom Pseudomonadati; phylum Pseudomonadota; class Alphaproteobacteria; order Hyphomicrobiales; family Nitrobacteraceae; genus Bradyrhizobium; species Bradyrhizobium yuanmingense. Next base: position 121,880 of record NZ_CP104173.1, read on the forward strand.
TGACGATGGTGGCGTCGAAATCGGGCACATAGCCTTCCAAGGTCGACGAGCCGTTGGTCATGGGCACGCCGGCCAGCATGATGTTGTCCTTCAGCGCGATGGTCTTGCCCTTGAGCTTGCCGCTAGCGGCGCCCTTCACTGTCGACTTGCGATACCAGGCATTGCGCGGGTTCTCCTCCGCCGAGGGCCGATAGCCCGGCGTGCGCGGATATTTCACTTCGGGCAATTCGTCCGGCATCGCGGCAACGAGATTGTAGGCTTCGATCGAGCCCTGCATGAGACCGCGGAACGAGGCGACGTCGTCATCGGTGAGCGAAAGACCGCATTGCTCGGCGACACTGCGAAGTTGGGCTGGCGTGGGAAGGGCAACTGTCACGGCGCTCTCCTTGAAGTTCTTTGCAACGTTGGGCGTGGCCGCCCCGGCGCGACGCACGCACCCGCGGCCTCGCCGAAACATTCAAAACGGAAATATTTTCCTTTTCAAGTATTATTTTGCAAATGCGCCGGCCGGTCTAGCCGCGAGGCGGTCAGAGCGGCTTGATCAGCTTGAAATCGAGACCGTCGGCCTCGGCGAGATGCATCGGCATCCGCACGTGCCCGTTGCAGACGGTAACCCGACCGCGGGCGCCGCTGTAGACGATGTTGCGGCCGGCCGCGAGCAGCGGCCGCATCGCCAGCGAACCAGCCTTGTTCGCAACGGCTTCGAGGAAGCGCAGGCCTTCGTAACTCGATTGCCCCACCGAGCCGATCGGCGGCGCATTCGGCCCGAACATCGCGTGATAACGGCTCTGGAAGTCGTCATTGGCGCGCGCGCCGGTGCCGGTGAAGTAGCCGGACGCGCAGAACATGTTCTCGCTGTTGTCGGCGCCGATGCCGAGTAGCACGGTATCGTCCATCGCGCCCGCGAGCCGCAGCGTCGTGGCGCCTAGCCCACATTCGCCGAAGGCCCGGTTGAAGGTGATGCTGTCGGTACCGATCAGCGAGATCAACACGACATCGGGCTTGGCGGCGCGGATCCGCGCCAGATGCGGCCCGTGATTGTCTTCGCCGAGCGGGACGAACTCTTCGCCGACGACGCGGCCGCCGGTTTCCTTGATGTAGTTCTTCACCGCGCGATGCGATTGCCAGGGCCAAACGTAGTCGCTGCCGATCAGGTACCAGCGTTTGGCCTTCTTGACGTCCGCGAGCCAATGGATGGCGGGGCGGCTCTGCCAGCGCGGCGTCTCGCCGATCGCCATCACGCCGGGCGTGCGCTCGCCGCCCTCGTAGACCGGCGTGTAGATATAGGGAATGCGGTGGCGTGTGGTGACGTCGCGGAGGCCCACGCGAACCGCGCTGGTGTGCAATCCGACGATCAGATCGACCTCGTCGAATGCGATTGCCTGCTCGGCGCGGTCCAGAACCTCATCCAGCGGCCCGCCGGCATCGTAGATCGACAGCTCGAGCTCGCGGCCGAGAATGCCGCCGCGCTTGTTGATCTCGGCGACGGCAAGCTGCGCGCTGTTCGTGGCACACGGGCCCCACACGCCAGGCGAGCCGGTGCAGCAGATGAAGCCGCCGACGCGCAGCTTGTTGACGCCGCGGCGCTTGAACAAGGCGTCACCGTGCGGCGACAAGGCACCGCCAGCTGCCGAAGACGACAGATTCCTGAACAGCAAGGACGGCGGTAACGCCGAGCCGCCGTGAGCCGGGAAGTTCACCGTCGCGCGCACGCCAACTCCTGTCTGAGGCCAGACCTGAAAGCACATTGAGCAGGCGGCCGCGGCTTCCGCCCTTTTGTTGGGCAATGATCTTATTTTGAAAATATTGAATATTCAAGAATTGAAGTGCATATAGATGCAGCATCGATTGCAAGACATTCACTCATTTGGGTCAAGGCGAAGTCTCAGCCGTGGCAAAACCGCCGAAACAAAATTCCCCAATCACCGAACACCTCGCTTACCTGCTCGCGCAAGCCAACCGGGAAATCAACCGGCAGCTCGAACTGAGGTTGAGCAAGGAGGGCGTGCCGGTCGAGCAATGGCGCATCCTGAAAGTGCTGTCGGACGGCGAGGGCCATTCGATGGGCGAGCTCGCGGACGCCGTGCTGCTCAACCATCCGACGCTCACGAAGATGATCGACCGCATGGTCTCCGACACGCTGGTCTACCGCGTGCAGGACCCGAACGACCGCCGCAAGGTGCTGATGTTCATCTCCGACCGCGGCAAGGTGCTGTGCAAGAAGCTCAACTCGCTCGCGGTCGACCAGGAGGAGCACATCCTGGAGAGCTACGGCGACAAGTCGACGAGCGAGCTCAAGCGGCTGCTGGAGAGCTTGATCGACAGCTCGAATTAGACCTCGTGAAGTGGAGCGTGGCGCCTTGCGAAGCGCACACACACATCTGCCGTTTCAATGCATAGCCAGAGGAAAGCACTCGCGCATCATCGCCAGCACGAGAGGCGATAGCGTTGGCCATTCCATGTCGTCCAGCCCACGGCCTTGTTGCTGACCGGCTTGGCTAGATACCATTTGTTGCCGTCGGCATGGTTGAAGTACACGCCGCCCTGGGTTCCGGTGCGTGGATTTGTCAACTTCACCCATCGCGAGCCATTATCTGAGAAGCGGCCTGACCAGCGTGCTCCCGAAGTGCTGGTGCAAGTGTTGCCGTTGCAGGTTGTCTGACTGTCATCGACGGCGGCCCATTTCATCCGGGCCGGGCGGCCGTCGATGTTGCACGACCATGTTCCGCCCCACCATCCGCCCACTTGGCTCGCAGGGGCGGAACCGCAGGCGTAAAAACTCAGGGCAAGGACACAAAAGGCGGTTGGCAGCGCGCGTTTGGACATTGTCTGGCTCCCAATTTTCAGGCCACGTCTCGTGATTCAATCAAACCACGGATTGAGCTCTGTAGCGGTGATCCAGATCACAATGAGCAGTGGTAAAAAATTGGATGGTCTACCCGAGGGCGTTCGCCGAGACTCGATGCCGCGCTTTGACCATTGGCTCTCCGGGTGAAGAGTTCTTCAGCGACGCAGCCGCGCGAGCGAGTGGCCGCCGGCCATCTGCAGAAGCAGCAGCACTCCGGAGTGATCACAGGAACAGGCGCTGAGGCGGGTTGCCAGATGACTGAAGCGTGCTCAGCCGCGCGTGACGGATAAAGGACCGTCTGACAATTGTGCGCCAGCCATCCTCAATGGCGTGCGCCTACCATTCGTTATGCAACGGAAGACCAGCAGGCATCATATGGATCGAAAGCATTCGACGCCTGGCGAACTCGTGGGCCAAGACAACACCGCGAGTTCGCTGGGTTTTGAGGTCATCGATCAAGCATACCGCCCGTGGCAGTGCTTGTACTTCTTGCCACTACCGCACGGGCAGTCCTCGTTGCGGCCGACCTTGCCCCAGCTCGTCGGGTTCTTCGGGTCGCGCAACGCCGCGTCGGTGGATTGGGCGCCGAGGGTGACGCTGGCGAGAGCCATCTCGTCCTCGCCGGTGTTCGGATCGAACTTGTGCGCCTCCATCGGCGGCAGGACGGGGGCCTCCTGCTCCGGCGGGACGATCTCGACGCGCATCAGCTGCGCCGTGACGGCCTCGCGCAAGTGAGCGCTCATCTCCTGGAAGAGATTGAAGGCTTCGGTCTTGTACTCCTGCAACGGATCGCGCTGGCCGTAGCCGCGCAGACCGATGACCTGGCGCAGATGGTCGAGCATGATCAGGTGCTCGCGCCAGAGATGGTCGAGCGTCTGCAAGAGGATGGTCTTCTCGACGTAACGCATCACGTCGGGACCCCATTGCGCGACCTTGGCCGCCATGTGTTCGTCGGCCTTGGTCTCGATGCGAGTCAGCAGCTCCTCGTCGGCGATGCCCTCTTCCTTGGCCCATTCGTCGACCGGCAGGTCGAGATCGAGCACGCGCTTCAATTCGTCCTTGAGCCCGGCGACGTCCCACTGCTCGGCATAGGCATGCTCGGGCACGTGCTTGGCGACGAGGTCGTCGATGAAGGCGTGGCGCATGTCGGCGACGGTCTCGGCGACGCTCTCGTCCTTCATCAGCTCGACGCGCTGGTCGAAGATCACCTTGCGCTGGTCGTTCTGGACGTTGTCGAACTTGAGCAGGTTCTTGCGGATGTCGAAGTTGCGCGCCTCGACCTTCTGCTGCGCCTTCTCCAGCGCCTTGTTGATCCAGGGATGGATGATGGCCTCGCCCTCTTGCAGGCCGAGACGCTGCAGCATGCTGTCGAGACGGTCCGAGCCGAAGATGCGCATCAGGTCGTCTTCCAGCGACAGGAAGAACTTCGAGCGGCCGGGATCGCCCTGACGGCCGGAACGGCCGCGCAGCTGGTTGTCGATGCGGCGGGACTCGTGGCGCTCGGAGCCGATGATGTAGAGGCCGCCGGGCTTCTTCACGGTCTTGGCAGGCTTGCTTCCCTTGGCCGGCTCGACCTCGACGGTCTCCTCGGCCTTCAGCACGATGTCGCGGAAGTGCTCGATATCGGCCTTGATCTGCTCGATCTTCTTGGCCTTCTCGGCCTCGTCGGTGATATCAGCAGTCTCCTGCTGGATGCGCATCTCCAGCGAGCCGCCGAGCTTGATGTCGGTGCCGCGGCCGGCCATGTTAGTGGCGATCGTGATCGCGCCCGGCACGCCGGCTTCGGCGACGATGTAGGCTTCCTGCTCGTGGAAGCGCGCGTTCAGCACCGCGAACAGTTTCGCCGGCTTGCCGGCGCGGGCGGCGGCATAGAGCTTGTCGAGCGCGCCCTCCTTGCCGAAATCGATCTGCTTGTAGCCGTTCTTCTTGAGGAATTCGGCGAGCACCTCCGACTTCTCGATCGAGGCGGTACCGACCAGCACCGGCTGCAGGCGCGCATTGGCGCGCTCGATCTCGGCGAGGATGGCCTGATATTTTTCCTTTTGGGTCCGATAGACCTCGTCGTCCTCGTCGAGGCGCGCGATCGACAGATTGGTCGGGATCTCCACGACCTCGAGCTTGTAGATGTCGAACAATTCGTCCGCTTCGGTCGCGGCGGTGCCGGTCATGCCCGCCAGCTTCTCGTACATGCGGAAGTAGTTCTGGAAGGTGATCGAGGCCAGCGTCTGGTTCTCGGGCTGGACCTGGACGTGCTCCTTGGCCTCCAGCGCCTGATGCAGGCCTTCCGAATAGCGGCGGCCCGGCATCATGCGGCCGGTGAACTCGTCGATGATGACGACTTCGCCGTCGCGGACGATGTAGTCCTTGTCGCGCGTGAACAGCGTGTGAGCGCGCAGGGCCTGGTTGATGTGGTGCACGACGGAGACGTTCTCGACGTCGTAGAGCGACTCGCCCTTGAGCTGGCCGGCATCGCGCAGCAGCGTCTCGATCTTCTCCATGCCGCCTTCGGTCAGCGTCACCGTGCGCTGCTTCTCGTCGACCTCGTAGTCGGTCTTGTCGAGCCTCGGCAGGAAGCCGTCGATGGTGTTGTAGAAGTCGGAGCGGTCGTCGAGCGGGCCGGAGATGATCAGCGGCGTGCGCGCTTCGTCGATCAGAATGGAGTCGACCTCGTCGACGATGGCGAAGAAGTGCGGCCGCTGGACCATGTCCTCGAGCCGGTACTTCATGTTGTCGCGGAGATAGTCGAAGCCGTATTCGTTGTTGGTGCCGTAGGTGATGTCGCAGGCATAGGCCGCCTTGCGCTCGGCATCGTCGAGACCGTGCACGATCACGCCGGTGGTCATGCCGAGGAAGCCGTAGATCTGGCCCATCCAGCCGGAGTCGCGGCGGGCGAGGTAGTCGTTGACCGTGACGACGTGGACGCCTTTGCCGGCGAGCGCGTTCAGATACACCGCAAGCGTCGCGACCAGCGTCTTGCCTTCGCCGGTCTTCATCTCGGCGATGTCGCCCTCGTGCAGCACCATGCCGCCGATCAGCTGGACGTCGAAATGGCGCTGGCCGAGCGTGCGCTTGGCGGCCTCGCGCACGGTGGCGAAGGCCGGGACGAGGAGATCGTCCAGCGTCTTGCCGTTCGCGAGCTGCTGCTTGAATTCCGCGGTGCGGGCCTTGAGCGCCTCGTCGGAGAGCTTCGAGACCTCGGGCTCCAGCGCATTGATCGCGTTGACGCGGGACTGATATCCCTTCACCCGCCGGTCGTTGGCGGAGCCGAAAAACTTGCGGGCGAGCGCGCCGATCATGCCAGGTTCCTGTGTTCGCGATTCAACCGCGTTGGGCCTAAGAAGTTGTCACCCGCCCGCCTATCAACTCACCGTGACGCTTCGCGGCGTCAGAGCCCGGACTGCGGGGGACATCCGCCATATGGGTGGGAATTGGGCAAGTCTGGGTTCAACGGCCAAAAACGCAGCAAAATAAACGCCATCGCCATGGTCGCGACCGCGCAGAGATATGGCCCGGTCGGGGCCTTGTCAACGGCGGGCGCAGTGCGGCTAATTCATCATTTTGACAGACTTTTCGCGTTGCCAAGCCCCCCTGATTGGGCGAGTGTCCGCCCCGCTCGAGCAGCCCCCTGCTTCAACATAAGGATTTTCCATGACCACCTCGTTCCCGGCAACCCAGCGCTTCCGCTCCGCGTCCGCCCTGGCTGGCAGCCTCGCTCTGGCGCTGTCCCTGGCGTTTGCGGGCCCGCTCCGGGCCGCCGATGATCCGGTGCTGGCGAAGGTCAATGGCGCGGAAATCAAGAAGAGCGACGTCACCATGGCCGAGGAGGAACTCGGGCCGAGCCTTGCCCAGATGGACCCGGCGACCAAGGACGAGAACGTCCTGTCGTTCCTGATCGACATGAAGATCGTCAGCAAGGCTGCCGAAGACAAGAAGATCGCCGACGGCGAGGAGTTCAAGAAGCGCCTGGCATTCGCCCGCAACCGGCTTCTGATGGACAGCCTGCTCGCCAACGAGGGCAAGGCCGCGACCACGCCGGACGCCATGAAGAAGGTCTATGAGGAGGCCGCCAAGCAGATCACCGGCGAGCAGGAGGTGCGCGCCCGCCACATCCTGGTCGAAACCGAGGACGAGGCCAAGGCGGTGAAGGCCGAGCTCGGGAAGGGGGCCGATTTCGCCGAGCTCGCCAAGAAGAAGTCCAAGGACCCCGGCTCCGCCGATGGCGGCGACCTCGGCTTCTTCACCAAGGAGCAGATGGTGCCGGAATTCTCGGCCGTGGCCTTCTCGCTGGAGCCCGGCAAGATCTCCGACCCCGTGAAGTCGCAGTTCGGCTGGCACATCATCAAGGTCGAGGAAAAGCGCAACCGCAAGGCGCCCGATTTCGAGCAGGTCAAGGCCCAGATCGAGCAGTACGTGACCCGCAAGGCCCAGGCCGAGTATGTCGCCAAGCTGCGTACCGAAGCCAAGGTCGAGCGGCTGGACCAGCCGGCGGCGGATGCGTCGAAGGACGCCAAGCCGGATGCGAAGCCGTCCGACAGCAAGATGGCGCCGCCGGCGAAGAAGTAAGAATTCGCTGTCACTTCGCGGACGCCAAGTATATCTAACGTCGCAATGGCCGGGGCTCCCCCGGCCATCTGCATGTCCAGACCCTACCAAGGCGCCCGCGATGTCCTCCTCCGTCTCTCCGCTCGCCCCCAAAACCGTCCCTGATATGCCCGTGATCGCGGGCATCCGTCTGGCGACGGCTGAAGCCGGCATCCGCTACAAGAACCGTACCGACGTGCTGCTCGCGGTGATGGACAAGGGCACTGCCGTCGCCGGCGTCTTCACTAGGTCAAAGTGTCCCTCGGCCCCGGTGGAATGGTGCCGCGCCAAGCTGAAGGGCGGCAAGGCGCGCGCGCTCGTGGTCAATTCCGGCAATGCCAACGCCTTCACCGGCAAGACCGGCCGCGCCTCCACCGCGCTGACGGCGAAGATCGCAGCCAAGGCGGTCGGCTGCAGCGAGAGCGAAATCTTCCTGGCCTCGACCGGCGTGATCGGCGAGCCGCTGGATGCCACCAAGTTCGACGGCGTGCTCGGTCGCCTCGCCGAAGCCGCCGAGCCCGGCGATTACCTGGCCGCGGCCAAGGCGATCATGACCACCGACACCTTCCCGAAAGTGGCGACCGCGACCGTCAAGCTCGGCAAGGCCAAGGTCACCATCAACGGCATGGCCAAGGGCGCCGGCATGATCGCGCCCGACATGGCGACGATGCTGTCCTTCATCTTCACTGACGCGCCGATCGCGCCCGCCGCGCTGCAGGCGCTGCTCAAGAGCGGCGTCGAGGACACGTTCAACGCCGTGACCATCGACGGCGATACCTCGACATCGGATACGCTGCTGGCTTTCGCCACCGGCGCCGCCGCTGAGCACGGCGCGCCAAAGATCAGCCGCGCCAGCGACCCGCGCCTGAAGGCCTTCGTCAAGGCGTTCAACCAGGTGCTCGCCAATCTCGCCGAGCAGGTCGCCCGCGACGGCGAAGGCGCGCGCAAGCTGGTCGAGATCACCGTGGAGGGCGCCAAGACCAAGGCCTCGGCCCGCAAGATCGCGATGTCGATCGCGAACTCGCCGCTGGTGAAGACCGCGATCGCCGGCGAGGATGCCAATTGGGGCCGCGTGGTGATGGCCGTCGGCAAGGCCGGCGAGCCGGCCGATCGCGACAAGCTGTCGATCTCGTTCAACGGCATCCGCGTCGCCAAGCGCGGGGCGCGCGATCCCGATTATGACGAAGCGCAGGTGTCGGAAGCGATGAAGGCGCCGGAGATTGCGATTCTGGTGTCGCTCGGCCTCGGCAAAGGCCGCGACCGCGTCATGACCTGCGACCTCACCAAGGAATATGTGGCGATCAACGGGGACTACAGGTCGTAGGTCTTCTCCCTCTCCCCGTTCTTACGGGGAGAGGTGAGCGCCATCATCCGGAGATCCGCGCGTCCGCGACCGCCTTCTTGAACAGCGCGTTCATGGCGTCCGCGATGCCTTGCGTCGGGCTGACCTCGAAATACAGGCCCGGCGAAGCGCAGCTCTGCATGTTCTGTGCGATCTGGCTGTTCGGCGACGGGCCATAGGGGCCGGCATTGAACGGATCGATCCACTTCATGTACCAGGGGTTGGTCGGCAGCGCGAGATACGTCGTGTACAACACCGCGACCTTGACGCCGCGATCCTTCATCGTCTTGCAAAGCGCAGGGTTGAGCGGCGACTGGCACCGCGTGCTGCCCGAGAGCGGTTTCAGGCATCCGGTGTTGCTCTCATCGGCCACGCCATCGGACACGAAGAACAGGTATTTGAGCGGACTGGCCGACGTGCCGCTTCCGGGGGAGCTGATCTCGCCGTTGATCGCAGGAAAGACCGCAGTGAATGGGGTATCTTGATCGTGATTCTCGTTCTGGCCGTTCACCGACATCAAGTCGATCTTGCCGGCCGCCGCCTTGGCGCTGGAGAGAGAGGCCGACAACGAAAACAGACTGCGCAGGCCGAGCGAACTTGCAGAGCCGCCGAAATCATAGATCGCCATTCTGAACTGGTTTGAATAGGTCTCGGTGGCGTTTGCCGTATCCATCAAGGACTCGGTGGCGCTCCGAAGCACGTCGATCCGGGTGGTCACGCCAAGCTTCTTGGCAAGGTCGTAATAGTTGTTCTTGTCCTTGAGATCGTGGCAGGCGAAAGCGCACTTGTCTGACGTGTTGTTGACCATCTTCTGCACGTCGGCCGGGGTCGCACCGACGCCCATCGACGGCGAATTGTCCAGCAGCAGGTAGAAATCGATATAGAGCGGCATGCTGGCCGTCGCCTTCGACGTGCCGCTCAACGTCAGCACCGACTTGCCGATCACGCCGAGGAACATGGTGTTCAAAGTTGCGGTGAACGAAACCGTCGCGGTGACGGTCGAGCCGGATTTGACCACGGTCGGTGTGAGGCCGGTCAGCGTGTAGCCGGACTGACTGGCGCGATTGGCATTGAAGATGTTCGTGGCGTCCGTGACGCCGACCGAAATCGAGCCGTCCGCAGTCATGTTGCCGGCGGCCTTGAAGGCGGGCGAAGCCTTGGCGATCGAGCCGACACTGGCGGCATCCGCCGCGGCCTGAAGCTTGGACCGGATCAGCGTCGCGCGCGAATAGTCGATGGCGCAGCCGACCGCACTGATCAGGGGAACGCAGGCGAGTGCGAAAATCACTGCGATATTGCCGCGCCGGTCGTCAACGAACCGGCGGAGGAGAGCCGAAAGCGCAGCGCGCATGAGGTGGCCTGGAGTGGTTTAAAGAGTTCCCACTCTAGGAACTGCGGATTAAATATGACTTATGGTGACCTTGGAAACGTAGACTGCAACGAGGTTAACAAACCGTTGCAAACGATCTCAGCGAGCGACAGACGCGCATGGCCGATCTCAAACTGACACTGGTGGTGGCCTGCGCGCTCGTCGACGCCGACAAACGCGTCCTGATCGCGCAGCGCCCGGAAGGAAAGGCCCTGGCCGGCCTGTGGGAATTCCCCGGCGGCAAGCTCGAGCCGGGCGAGCGGCCGGAGCAGAGCCTGATCCGGGAGCTTCATGAGGAGCTCGGCATCAACGTCGCCGAGCCGTGCCTCGCGCCGCTGACCTTCGCCAGCTACGGTTACGAGACCTTCCATCTGCTGATGCCGCTCTATATCTGCCGGCGCTGGGAGGGGTTGGTCACCGCACGCGAGGGCCAGAACCTTGCCTGGGTCCGCGCCAACAAGCTGCGCGATTACCCGATGCCGCCCGCGGACATTCCGCTGATCCCGCATCTGATCGATTTGTTGATGTGAGGTCGAAGGGTACCGCTCTCTGGCGTCATGCCCGGGCTTGTCCCGGGCATCCACGGCCTTCGTGCCAGCCTGAAAGACGTGGATGGCCGGGACAAGCCCGGCCATGACGGAAGAGAAAGATCACTCCTTCCCCGCCTTCTTCACCGCCTCCGCCAGGCTCGCTTTCGCCGACCCCGGCTTCAGCGGCTGCTGCTGGCTCGCATGCGGAGCCCAGCCCGAGAGCCAGACGATGTCGAAGGTCGCGCGGATGCGGCCGTCGGCATCGGCAAAACGCTCGGCGTAGATCTCGGCCATGCGCAGCAGCGTCGCGCGGCGCGTCGGTGTCCGCCGCCGCTCGATCAGCACGTTGGCCGCACCCATGCGGCGGAGATCCTGCATCAACGCGAACGCATTGGCATAGCGCACCACGACACGGTCGACGTCGGTCACCGGCAGCGCAAAGCCCGCCCGCTGCAATAGCGCACCGATGTCGCGAAGGTCAGCGAACGGCGCCACGCGCGGCGACACACCGCCCTCGCATTCGGCTTCCGCCGCGGCAAAGGCCTGCCGCAGCTCGGTGAGGCTGTCGCCGCCGATCATGGCAGCAAGCAGCAGCCCGTCCGGCTTGAGTGCCCGGCGGATTTGCGCGAGCACGCCCGGCAGGTCGTTGACGTATTGCAGCGCCAGCGCCGAGACGACGAGATCGAGGCTCTCAGGCGCGAGGGGCAACTTCTCCGCGCCGGCCGCGTCGAGCGCGATGTGTACGATGGAGGGAAGCCGCGTGCGCAACGCCGAGTGTCCCGCGCCGGGCGTCCAGAGGTCGGCGGGAGCGTGAAACTCCCGCATCACCGCTGCCAAGCGGTCGGACATGTCCTCGGCGACCCGCTCGAGCAGGAATGTGACCGCGCCTTGGGCCTGGGCGCGCTGCTGCCGCCTCTGCAGCAAGGCACGATCAAACAAGGCGGGCGGGATTTGAGCGGTCCGGACCATGCCGCTGGTTACGCCGATCTCCACAGTTCTGGCAATCCGCTGCGTGCAGCGTTAGCCTCCCCACATGGAAGCCGACGCTCCCCCCATCCGTTCCATCGCCGCACCGCTGCGGAGCGCGTGGACGGCCGGCCGCCACGTGCTGGCGCGGGCGGCGCGGCTCGCGCTCGACATCGCCCTGCCGACACAGTGCGTATCGTGCCGGGAGCCGGTTGATGGCGAGGGCGTTTGCGCTTCCTGCTGGGCGCGGCTGTCGTTCATCGAGCGGCCCTATTGCCCGCGGCTCGGCATTCCCTTCGTCTATGACCCCGGCCCCGAGATGCTGTCGATGGAGGCGATCGCGAGCCCGCCGGCTTACCAGCGCGCTCGCGCGGCGGTGCGCTACGACGACGTCGCGCGCACGCTGGTGCATGCGCTGAAGTATCAGGACCGTACCGATCTGGCGCCGGCCATGGGCCGCTGGATGGCGCGCGCGGGCGGCGAGTTGCTGACCGGCGCCGACATGCTGGTGCCCGTGCCCCTGCATTGGCGGCGGGCCTGGCGGCGCCGTTACAACCAATCGGGCGCGCTCGCGCGTGTCATCGAGCGGCAGAGCGGGATCAAGGTGCGGGGCGACGTGCTGCGGCGGGTGCGCGCCACCGAGCAGCAGATCGGCCTGTCGCGGGCCCAGCGCGCCACCAATGTGCAGGGCGCATTTCAGGTATCTCCCGACCGTCAGGCCGAGGTCCAGGGCCGCCGCGTTGTCCTGATCGACGATGTCCTGACGTCAGGGGCTACGCTCGACACCTGCGCGCGGGCCCTGCTCCGCGCCAAGGCGGCCCAGGTCGACGTGCTGGTCTTTGCCCGGGTTGTCGAGAGCGGGCCCCGTCCCATATAATTCAATGAATTCATGACATGAGAGCGCCAGACGAATGACTGCTGCTGTCGAGATCTACACCCGGCCGGGCTGCGGCTATTGTTCCGCCGCCAAGTCACTGCTGACCCGCAAGAAGGCGACCTTCACCGAATTCGACGTCGCCAAGAACCCGTCCTGGCGCCAGGAAATGTACGGCCGCGCCGGCCAGGGCTCGACCTTCCCGCAGATCTGGATCGGCGGCACCCATGTCGGCGGCTGTGACGACCTCTATGCGCTCGATCGCGAAGGCAAGCTCGATGGCATGCTCGAAAGCGTGAAGGCGGTATCATGAGCGAGAACCGCACGTTCACGGCCGCCATGGTGCAGATGCGCACCGGCCTGATGCCCGGGCCGAGCCTCGAGCAGGCTACGAAGCTGATCCGGCAGGCTGCGGCCGATGGCGCCGATTACGTGCAGACACCCGAAGTCAGCAACATGATGCAGCTGAACCGCAAGGCGCTGTTCGAGCATCTCCAGAGCGAAGAGGACGACGTCTCGCTGAAGGCCTACCGGGCGCTCGCGGCGGAGCTGAAGATTCACCTCCATGTCGGCTCGCTGGCGCTGCGCTTCTCGCCGGAGAAGGCGGTCAACCGCTCCTTCCTGATCGGGCCCGAGGGCAATGTGCTCGCGAGCTACGACAAGATCCACATGTTCGACATCGAGCTGCCGGACGGCGAGAGCTATCGCGAATCCGCCAATTACCAGCCGGGCGAGACCGCCGTGATCTCGGATCTGCCCTGGGGCCGCATCGGCTTGACGATCTGCTACGATGTGCGCTTCCCGGCGCTGTACCGTGCGCTCGCAGAAAGCGGCGCCTATTTCATCACCGTGCCGTCCGCCTTCACCCGCAAGACCGGTGAAGCGCATTGGCACGTGCTGCTGCGAGCCCGTGCGATCGAGACCGGCTGCTTCGTCTTCGCCGCGGCGCAGGCCGGCACCCACGAGAACAAGCGCGAGACCTACGGGCATTCGCTGATCGTCGATCCTTGGGGAGAGATCCTCGCCGAAGGCGATGTCGAGCCGGGCATCATCATGGCCAGGATCGACCCGGCCAAGGTCGAGACCGCGCGCCGGGCGATTCCCTCGCTCCAGCACGGCCGCCGCTTCGGCGTCTCCGATCCCAAGGCCGGGCCGGACCATTTGCACCTCGTGCGGGGCTCGGCATGATCCGCTACGCGCTCCACTGCGACGGCAATCACGCCTTCGAAAGTTGGTTCCAGAGCTCGTCGGCCTATGATTCGCAGGTGAAGCGCAAGCTCGTGACCTGCCCGATCTGCGGCTCAGCCAAGGTCGACAAGGCGATCATGGCGCCGCGCATCGTCGGCAAGAAGGAGCGCGGCCGCGCCACGCCGCCGCCGGAGCCCGTGGCCGCGACCACACCCGAGGCTGCGCCGTCAGGGCCGACCTCGCTGCTGATGGCGCAGGAGCGCGAGCTGCGCGCCAAGCTGAAAGAGCTGCGCGACCACATCGTTAAGAATGCCGACAATGTCGGCGAGCGCTTCGCCAACGAAGCCCGCGCCATGCATTACGGCGACAAGGAGCATCGTCCGATCTATGGCGAAGCCTCGCCCGAAGAGGCGAAGTCGCTGATTGACGAAGGCATCGAGGTCTCACCGCTGCCGACCCTGCCGGAAGACCGGAATTAAGCTCCCACCAGCACAGCGACTCCGACGACGATCAGCGCAATGCCCGCAAGCTCGCGCGGTGCGATTGGCTGCTTGAACGAGTAATACGCCACGGCTTGCGCGAACAGCACCTCGATCAGCGCGAGCGTGCGGACGTTGGCGGCCGCCGTCAGCGCAAAGGCGAGGAACCAGAATTGCGAGGCGAAGGCGCCGATGAAGCCCGCGAGCATCGACGGTCGCCATAACCTGAGGATTCCTCGCAGCACGTCCGGCGTGCGCCAGAGCAGGTAGATCGTCAGGATCAACGTCTGCACGAACAGGCCGAGCACCAGCGTGATTGACGCCGCGGTCACGAAGGACACGCCGGGCACATTGATGATGGCGCCGCGAAAGCCGACCGCTGACAGCGCGAAGGCCGCCGCGGCAACGAGGCCGGTGATGGTCGGCTTCAGCTCGGCAAAGCTCTTGTCGCTGCCGGGGCGGAGCGCGGTGATGACGACGCCGACGGTGGCGATCATGATCGCGAGCACCTTCAGCCAGGTCAGGTGATCGCCGAGGAAGACGAAGCCGAAGATCGCGGTCTGGATCGCCTCGGTCTTCAGGTAGGCCGTCGTCACGACAAACGAGCGGTCGTTCATCGCGAGCAGCATCAGGCCGGTGGCGACGATCTGGCTGAGCGCGCCCAGCAGCAGCCATGGCCAGAACACGGCTGGCGGCGCGCTGAGATGATCGCCGGTCGCGAGCAGCACCAGCCCCAGGAACAGCAGCGAGAACGGAAAGCCGAACAGGAAGCGGATATTGGTCGCGCCCCAGGTCCCCAGCGGCTTCGTCAACGACCGCTGCATCGCATTGCGCGCGACCTGCCCGAGCGCGGCAATGATGGTGAAGGGAATCCAGAGGCTGGCGATGGTGAACATGGGGTGGCGGGCGCGAGGATCCGGGCCAACGTGCCGCTAGCGGTGGAGCAGGTCAATCACACGGATGTCATGGGTGCGATGCTCTCGCACAAACTCGGTGCCCGCGAACGCAGGGACGACGGTTGTGATGTGGCGTCTGCCTAAACCTGCGGCTTGGCCGTCGCGCCGCCATACCGTCGGCGATAGATCCACATCCCCACGCCCAGCACGATCGCAACCCCTGCAACGGTCAGCATCCAGATGTGCTTGCCGACATGCGCATGATGATGCAGCCCGGCATATTCATGCAGGGCCGACACGGCCAAGACGCCCGGCAGCACATGGGCGGGCGCCCAGGCCAGGATCGCCGGGATGTTCACGGCATAGAATTTCGTGGGCGCCATGCCCAGCGCGCCGGCGGTCACGGGCACGAAGGCGCGGATCGGCGGCACGAAGCGGGCGAAGAACACGGCCCAGGTGCCGAAGCGGTTGAAGAAGTTTTCGCTCTCCGCGACCACGCGTGGATAATTGGTCAGCGGCCAGGTGTTGAGGATCTCGCGCTGCCGCCTGTGCCCGATCCAATAGGCCGCCCCGTCGCCGAGTACGGCACCAGTTGCGGCCGCCAAGAGCACCCATGGCAGCTGCAATTCGCCGCCGGGGATCAGGGCGCTCAGCGCCAGGATGATGGTCGAGCCGGGGATCACCGATCCCACCACCGGAACGGCTTCGAGCAGCGCCGCCAGGAACAGGGTCAGATAGGCCAGCCACGCATGGGCGGAAACGAAGGCGATGAGGGGATCGAGGAAGGACGTCACGTCGTCTCTTGAAGGGCTGGAGCATGAGGGCTTCGGACCCTACATAAGTAACTGCATACGGCCAAAGTACCATTCGCACGGATTGGGGCCGACCCGCCCGAATTTCGGCGTGATTCGCAAGGCAGCCCTCCAAAAACTGCGTTCCTTGCCTATCTAAATGAAAAGACAACGGAACTTTGATTGGTGGGCGGGCTTCTGCCGGCTCGTTGTCTCTGATAGGTTGATTTTCAGCACCCAGCCGCAGCCAACGTGCGAATAACCGGTTTCGGGACCGCCCGGGACCTCGGAGGATTGATGACGACCGCCGCCCTGTCCAAAGTTGAGGAAGTTTCCGGCCTGCCCGACATGAAGGTGTCGGTGCGCCAGGTGTTCGGGATCGACAGTGATCTCGAAGTCCCGGCCTATTCCGAAGTCGATCCTCATGTGCCCGAAGTGGATTCCGATTACCGCTTCGACCGCGCCACCACGCTGGCCATTCTCGCGGGCTTTGCCAGGAACCGCCGCGTGATGGTGACCGGCTATCACGGCACCGGCAAATCCACCCATATCGAGCAGGTCGCGGCACGTCTGAACTGGCCCTGCGTGCGCGTCAACCTCGACAGCCACATCAGCCGTATCGACCTCGTCGGCAAGGACTCGATCGTGGTCCGCGACGGCAAGCAGGTCACCGAATTCCGCGACGGCATCCTGCCCTGGGCGCTGCAGAACAACGTCGCGCTGGTGTTCGACGAATACGACGCCGGCCGCCCGGACGTCATGTTCGTGATCCAGCGCGTGCTGGAGGTTTCGGGCCGCCTGACGCTCTTGGACCAGAACAAGGTGATCAAGCCGCATCCGGCGTTCCGGCTGTTCGCCACCGCCAACACCGTCGGCCTCGGCGACACCTCGGGCCTCTATCACGGCACCCAGCAGATCAATCAGGGCCAGATGGACCGCTGGTCGATCGTCACCACGCTGAACTATCTCAGCCACGACGAGGAAGTCGAGATCGTGCTGGCCAAGGCCAAGCACTATCGCACCCAGGAGGGCCGCGACATCGTCAACAAAATGGTGCGCCTCGCCGACCTCACCCGCAACGCCTTCGCCAATGGCGATCTGTCGACGGTGATGAGCCCGCGCACGGTGATCACCTGGGCGGAAAACTCCGACATCTTCGGCGATATCGGCTTCGCCTTCCGCGTCACCTTCCTCAACAAATGCGACGAGCTCGAACGGCCCCTGGTCGCCGAGTTCTACCAGCGCTGCTTCAATGCGGAGCTGCCGGAATCGGCAATCAACGTCGCGCTGAGCTGATCTCTCACGGTGTGTCGTCCCGGCGAAGGCCGGGACCCATACCGCGTGATGTCTCGATTGAAGCGACGCTGATAGTTTCCTGACACAAGAGCGGCCGGTGGTTATGGTCCCGGCCTTCGCCGGGACGACAGATAGGGTCAGATGACCGCCTCCAACTCCAAATTCCGCAGCAACAAGGAAGCACCGACTGAGCCGTTCAAGCGCTCGGTCGCCTCCTGTCTGAAGGCGATCGCAAAGGCGCCCGAGCTCGACGTCTCCTTCGCAGCCGAGCGCCCGGGCCTTGCGCCCGGCAAGGCGCGGCTGCCTGAGCCCGCGCGCAAGATGACGAAGCGTGACGCCGCGATCGTGCGCGGCCATGCCGATTCCATCGCGCTCAAGCTCGCCTGTCACGATCCCAAGGTTCACCGCAAGCTGATGCCCGGCAATCCGCAGGCGCGCGGCGTGTTCGAGGCGGTGGAGCAGGCCCGCGTCGAGGCGATCGGCGCGCGCCGCATGGCGGGCGTTGCCAAGAACCTCACCGCGATGCTCGACGACCATTTCCACCGCGGCAAGTTCGACGAGATCACCGACCGCGCCGACGCGCCGCTGGCGGACGCGCTGGCGATGCTGGTGCGCGAGCGCCTCACCGGCATGGCGCCGCCGACGGCGGCCAAGAAGATGGTCGATCTCTGGCGACCGATCCTCGAAGACAAGATCGGCAAGCGGCTCGATCGGCTCGACGGCGTGCTCGAGGATCAGACCAAGTTCGGCGATGCCGTGCATGACCTGCTGTCGGCACTCGAGCTCGGCGACGAGCGCAACGCCGACAGCGAAGACAATGACGAGAACGAGGAGAACCAGGACGGCGACAACGACCAGTCCGGCGCCGAAGGCTCGCCCGATTCCGACGCCGCGCAGGAAATGAGCGCCGACCAGGCGCAGGCAACCAGCGAGGAGATGAGCGAGAGCGCGATGGAAAGCGCGCAGGCCTCCACCTCCGACACCTTCGACGATGGCGAGCTCGGTGATGACGAGACGCCGGGCGAGGCGACGCGCCCGAACCAGCACGGCAGGAACGAGCCGCGTGGGCCGGAATATCACGCCTTCGCGCCCAAGTTCGATGAGGTCATCGCCGCCGAGGATCTCTGCGACCATGACGAGCTGGAGCGGCTGCGCGCCTATCTCGACAAGCAGCTCGCACATCTGCAGGGCATCGTCGCCCGTCTCGCCAACCGGCTGCAGCGCCGCCTGATGGCGCAGCAGAATCGCGCCTGGGAGTTCGATCTCGAGGAGGGCATCCTCGACCCTGCGCGGCTGTCGCGCGTCGTCACCGATCCCTATCACCCGCTGTCCTTCATGCACGAGAAGGAGGCGACGTTCCGCGACACCGTAGTGACGCTGCTGCTCGACAATTCCGGCTCCATGCGCGGCCGCCCGATCACGGTCGCCGCGACCTGTGCCGACATCCTCGCGCGCACGCTGGAGCGTTGCGGCGTCAAGGTCGAGATTCTCGGCTTCACCACGCGGGCCTGGAAGGGCGGGCAATCGCGCGAGGCATGGCTTGCCGCCGGCAAGCCGGCCAATCCTGGCCGCCTCAACGATCTCCGCCACATCATCTACAAGTCCGCGGACGCCCCGTGGCGTCGTGCGCGGAAAAACCTGGGCCTGATGATGCGCGAGGGCCTCTTGAAGGAGAACATCGACGGCGAGGCGCTGGACTGGGCGCACAAGCGCCTGCTCGGCCGGCCCGAGCAGCGCAAGATCTTGATGATGATCTCGGACGGCGCGCCGGTCGACGATTCCACGTTGTCGGTCAATCCGGGCAATTATCTCGAGCGGCATCTGCGCCACATCATCGAGGAGATCGAGACCCGCTCGCCGGTCGAGCTGATCGCGATCGGCATCGGCCATGACGTGACGCGCTATTATCGCCGCGCGGTAACGATCGTGGACGCGGAAGAACTCGGCGGCGCGATCACCGAAAAGCTTGCCGAGCTCTTCAGCGAGACCAACACGGCGCCAACGCAAGCGGCCGGTCGCCCGCGACGCAAATTGCATTCGTGAGCACGCATCCATCCCGCCGCAGCTTCGTCAGCCTCGCGGCGGCGGGATTTTCCACTCTCGCGTTGCCGCGCTTGGCGCAGGCGCAGGCGCAGCTGCAGCCCAAGACCGAGCCGCCGCCGCGCGCCCTCCAGCTCGAGCATGCCGTCACCGCGCCGGTCAGCGTCGAGGTCAACGCGCGTAGCATTGCCAATTTCGAGCCGCGCGACCGCTCGCGCACGCGCTTCGGCTCGCTGGATTTTCGCAGCGGCCTGGTGCTGACCTCGCCCTATCGCGGCTTCGGCGGGCTGTCGGGCCTCCGCTTCCTCGACGGCAAGGGCGAGCGCTTTCTCGCGATCTCCGATCAGGGCGGCTGGTTCACCGGCAGCATCCGCTATTCCGGCCGCGAGATGATTGGGCTCGCCGACGTCGAGGCCGCGCCGGTGCTGGGCGCCGACGGGCGGCCGATCACCGAGAAGCGGCTCTGGTACGATACCGAGTCGCTCGCGCGCGACGGCAACCTCGTCTATGTCGGGCTCGAACGCGTCAACCAGATCCTGCGCTATGATTTCGCCAAGGGTGCTACCGGCGCCCGCGGCGAAGTGATCGCCGTCCCGCCGGCCTTGCGCAAGCTGCCCTACAACAAGGGGCTGGAGGCGATGGTCGTCGTGCCCAAAGCGCAGGGACCGGGCAAGAGCCAGGCCCAGCCGCTCGCGGGCACGCTGATCGCCTTTTCCGAGCGCGGGCTCGATGCCGACGGCAACCTCCTCGCTTTCCTGATCGGCGGCTCGACGCCCGGCCAATTCAGCGTGCGGCGCTCGGAGAATTTCGACATCAGCGACGCGGTGCTGCTGCCCTCGGGCGATCTGCTCATCCTCGAACGTAAATTTTCCTGGTTCACCGGCGTCAACATCCGCATCCGCGCGATCCCCTTGAAATCGATCGTCCCTGGGGCGCTGGTCGACGGCCCCGCTTTGTTCGCCGCCGATCTCGGCCACGAGATCGACAACATGGAAGCCATCGACGCTCACGTCACGAGCGAGGGCGAGACCGTGCTGACGCTGATCTCCGACGACAATTTCTCGATGCTGCAGCGGACTTTGCTGCTGCAATTCACGCTGGCGGAGTAGAGATCGCGCCGGAACGGTTCTTGCAGCGATCGCGAGAGTCGACCGGAGATTTCGATGACCAGGTTCCTTCGCGTGTTTTGTCTATATGCGTCCTTCTGGATCGCCGCTGCAACACAAGTCCAGGCACAAGACTGGCCGGCGCGACTGATCAAGGCGACCATTCCGTTCGGTCCGGGCAGCGCGGCGGACGTGGTGCCGCGGCTGGTGTTCGAGCATCTCTCCGCCGAACTCGGTCAGCCGATCGTGATCGAAAACCGCGCCGGCGGCGGCGGTGTGGTCGGTTCGGCGGCGGTCGCGAAGTCCGATCCCGATGGTTACAGCCTGCTCGCCCAGTCGTCGGCGCTGACCATTGCGCCCCTGATGTTCCCGAATGCGAGCTTCGACCCCAGCCGCGATCTCGCCTCGGTGTTCATGATCGGATCCGGTGCCAATGTGATGATCGTGCCGAAGGAGCGCCCTTGGAGAACCATCCAGGACTTCATCGCCGCTGCCAAGGCAAAGCCCGGTTCGATCTCGTTCGGCTCGGTCGGCATCGGCAGCGCCGTGCACATCTCGAGCGAGAAGTTCCGCTACGCCGCCGGCATCGAGGCTATTCATGTGCCGTATCGCGCCGGCCCGGAAGTGATCGCCGACATTCTCGGTGGGCGCATCGATCTGTATTTCTGCCCGCTGGCGACCGCGTTGCCGCTGATCCGCGAGGGCCAAGTGCGCGCGCTGGTGGTCTCGACACCGAAGCGCGTTGCCGAGCTGCCCGATGTGCCGACGCCGGCCGAGATCGGCTTGAAGGACGCCGACAGCGAGATCTGGTTCGGCGTGTTCGTGCCGGCGAAGACCCCGCGCGAGGTCGTCGACAAGCTGCACGCGGCCGCCGAGAAAGTCCTGGCCACGCCGGCGACGCAGGTGAGCCTGACAAAGCTCGGGCTCGAACCGAGGCCGATGAAGCCCGCCGAGATGGACGACCTCGTCAAGCGCGAGCTGGCGGCCAATCAGGAGCTGATCAAGGCCGCCGGCATCAAGCCGTAGGGGCGGGTTACGCCCGCATTCCTCCATCGTCCCGGACAAGCGAAGCGCGGATCCGGGACAACAATAGGGAGACATGTTCGCCGCGGCATCTCCAGCGCAATGCATGCCGCTGCTGGTCGCCATGCTGCCCGTGCGGCTGGCAATTCGCCTCCCACCCACTAAACTTCATGCAATCGCTTCCATTTCTCCAGCCCCGGACCCTCGCATGAGCGCCCTGTTTTCTCCGATCAAGCTGCGCGGACTGACGTTGAAGAACCGCCTCGTGGTGTCGCCGATGTGCCAATATTCGGCCGATGACGGCGTCGCCACCGACTGGCACTTCACCCACATCAACAATCTCAGCCTGTCGGGCGCGGCGATGTTCTGCATCGAGGCGACGCATGTCGAGGCGATCGGCCGTATCACGCCGGGCTGCCTCGGGCTCTACAGCGACGCCTGCGAGGCCGCGCTGAAGCCGATCCTGCATTCGGTGCGCAAGCATTCCTCCACCGCGATCGCGATGCAACTCGCCCATGCCGGCCGCAAGGCCTCGAGCGCGCGCCCCTGGGACGGCGGCCAATTGATTCCGGAAGGGCAGGGCGGCTGGCAGACGGTCGGGCCGTCGGCGGTGCCGCACAAGGAGGGCGAGGCCGCCCCGCTGGCGCTGGATGCGGCAGGCCTGAAGCGCATCCGCGAGGCCTTCGTCCATTCGACCGAGCGCGCCGCGCGGCTCGGTATCGACGCCATCGAGGTCCATGGCGCGCATGGTTATCTCTTGCATCAATTCCTGTCGCCGATCTCCAACAAGCGCACCGACGAATATGGCGGCAGCCTCGCGAACCGCATGCGCTTTCCGCTGGAGGTGTTCGACGCGGTGCGCGCCGCGTTCCCCGCCGACAAGCCGGTCGGCATGCGGGTGTCGTCGACCGATTGGGTCGAGGGCGGCTGGGATCTGGCACAGACCATCGAATTCGCGAACGCACTCAAGGCGCGTGGCGTCGACTGGATCGATGCATCCTCCGGCGGCGTCTCGCCGCTGCAGAAAATCCCGCTCGGCCCCGGCTATCAGGTGCAGTTTGCAGAGGCGATCAAGCGCGAGACCGGCCTGCCCACCATCGCCGTCGGCCTGATCACCGAGTCGAAGCACGCGGAGGAGATCGTCGCGTCGGGCAAGGCCGACATGGTCGCGCTCGCCCGCGGCCTGCTCTACGATCCGCGCTGGGGTTGGCACGCCGCCGCCGAGCTCGGCGGCGTGGTCGAGGCGCCGCCGCAATACTGGCGCTCGCAGCCGTCCACGCAAAAGGCGCTGTTCGGCAAGACCACGTTCGGGGCGAGGTGAGAGCGAGTGGGGTGCGCGCGCTGCCACCCCTCACGCATCCGTAAACCTCCTCACCTTCCATGCCCCCCAAAACTGGCCTAACCTCTCCATACTCAACGCCTCGCGGAGGCTGGCCATGCGCTTTCGTTTTCGTAAAACTGCCCATGTGTTCGAGCGCGTTGGCCTTGCCATGGCGGGGGCCGCGTGCGGATTGTTCGTCGGCGCCTATGTCGGCTCGGCGATCCCCACCCTCACCACGCAGGGCTTCCTGCTGCTGATGATGCTGCTCGGCGGCATCGGCTTCTATCTCGGCATCGACACGCCGCAGATGCCTTTCGACGATGCGCACAGCCAAATTGACGCCGCCGAGCTCATGAGCGCCGCCGGCACGCTCTCCGCCACGCTCACCGCCTTTGCCTCGGTCGCCGTGATCGTGCTCCGGCTCGATCCGCACATGGCCTGGACCTGGCTCGTCTTGGTCGGCTGGATGGCCGGCGTCGCCATGCAGATCGTCGCCGGCGCCAAGGCCAGGCTGCGTAAGTAGCTCTCTTTGTCAGGATGGGCCCGCCTGAAGCGGGCGTCTCGAAGGACAGCCGCCGGGAAAAGCTCGCAATTCCGAGTGCCCGTCGTTCACGGCAGGGTTCGGCTTGCCGCAACTGCCTTGCCCGGCACCGTCTCTCTCTCTGTCAACCCGTCATCCGGTCAGGGCGCCGTTCGGAGCATTGCGCGCGCATTGGTCTTGAAGAGTTCATCTTTGCAACACATCTTGTGGCGCCCGCAGGTAGAGGCGTACCCTGCATCTTCTGCGGCTTTGATGCGAGGACCTGGGGATGAGCGGACCGGACGGAAGCAGGCAGTTGATCAAAAAGCACGATTTCGTTCAGGTCAGCGCAATCGCCGGGCTTCTCGCCGCCGCGTTCGCCCTGTCCGGCTGCGACAAGCCGGCATCGCAGGCTGCGGCTCCGCCGGCGCCGGCAGTGACGGTCGCCCAGCCGGTCAAGCGCACGGTCACCGATTGGGACGAGTTCACCGGCCGCTTCGAGGCGGTGGAGGAGGTCCAGGTGCGGCCGCGGGTCGGCGGCTTCGTCAACTCGGTCGAATTCCAGGACGGCGCCATCGTGCGTCAGGGTGATCTGCTCTACGTGATCGATCCGCGCCCGTTCGAGGCGGTGGCCACTCAGGCGGAGGGCCAGCTGTCAGACGCACGGGCGCGAGTGGAGCTCGCCAAGCGCGAGCTCGACCGTGGTCTCAGCCTCGTGCAGACCAGCGCGGTCTCCGAACAGGTCGTCGATCAGCGCCGCCAGGCCTTGCAGGCTGCGCACGCCGCCGAGATGCAGGCCGAGGGCGCGCTGAAGGCCGCCAAGCTCAACATCGAGTTCACGCATGTGGCAGCGCCCTTGACCGGCCGCGTCAGCCGCCATCTCGTCAGCCCCGGCAATCTCGTGCAGGGCAGCGACACCGGCACCTCGACGCTGCTGACTTCGATCGTCGCGCTCGATCCGATCTACATCTATTTCGACATGGATGAGGCGACGTTCATCAAATACAGCAAATTGTGGTTCGAAGGACGGCGGCCAAGTTCGCGCGATACCGCGAACCCGGTGCAAGTGACGCTGGCCGGCGAGACCAAGCCGTCGCGCGAGGGCACCGTCAATTTCCTCGACAATCGGCTGGACGTCTCGACCGGCACGCTGCGCAGCCGCGCGGTGGTGAAGAACACGGATCTCTCGATCCTGCCAGGCCAGTTCGGCCGCGTCCGCCTGATCGGCAGCGCGCCTTACGAGGCGCTGCTGATTCCAGACGTTGCTGTTGCGACCGACCAGTCCCGCAAGATCGTGTTCGTGGTCAAGGCGGATGACACGGTCGAGGCACGTCCCGTGGTGCTCGGTCCGCTCGACGACGGCCTGCGTGTGATCCGTGAAGGGCTGAAGCCGGACGATCGCGTCATCGTCAACGGCATCCAGCGCGCCCGCGTCGGCGCCAAGGTCGCTCCCCAGACCGCGCAAGCGCCGGCCGGTGGCAAGTCATGAATCTTGGCCGCCTCTCCATCAACCAGCCCATTTTGGCGATGGTGCTGTCGATCGTGCTCCTGATCGTCGGTGCACTCGCCTACACCACGCTGCCGGTCTCCGAATATCCGCAAGTGGTGCCGCCGACCGTCGTCGTCACGACGCAATATCCCGGCGCCTCCGCCCAGACCGTGTCCGACACGGTCGCAGCTCCCATCGAGCAGGAGATCAACGGTGTCGAGGACATGCTGTATCTCTACAGCCAGGCGACCTCGAACGGCCAGCTCACCATCACCGTCACCTTCAAGCTCGGCACCGATCTCGACAAGGCCCAGGTGCTGGTGCAGAATCGCGTCGCCATCGCGCAGCCGCGCCTTCCAGAGGAAGTGCAGCGCAACGGCGTCACCACCCGCAAGAACTCGCCCGACATCCTGATGGTCGTGTTCATGCTGTCGCCGGACGACACGTTCGACCAGCTTTACATCTCCAATTATGCGCTGCTCCAGGTCCGCGACCAGCTCTTGCGCATCGACGGCGTCGGCGACATCCAGATCTTCGGCGCCCGCGACTATTCGATGCGGCTGTGGCTCGATCCCGACAGAATCGCCAATCTCGGCCTGACCTCGGCCGAGGTGCTCGCGGCCATCCGCGCCCAGAACGTGCAGATCGCGGGCGGCCAGATCGCCGAGCCGCCGATCGCCGATCGCGCCTTCCAGCCCAACCTCACCTTCACCGGACGTTTGAAGGACCAGAAGCAGTTCGAGGATATCCTGATCAAGGCCGGCCCTGACGGCCGCACGGTGCGGCTGCGCGACGTCGCCCGCATCGAGCTCGGGGCGCTGGCTTACAGCACCAACAGCTTTCTGCTGCGCAAGTCGGCGGTCGCGATGCTGGTGACGCAGCGGCCGGGCTCGAACGCGCTCGCGACCGCAAAGAACATCTCCGACACCATGACGAGGCTCAAGGAGAGCTTTCCCAGGGGGCTCGACTTCAATATCGGCTACAACCCGACCGAGTTCATCGCCCAGTCGGTCCACGAGCTGATCAAGACCATCTACGAGGCCATGCTGCTCGTGGTCGTCGTCGTGCTGGTGTTCCTGCAGGGATGGCGGCCCGCGATCATTCCGATCATCGCGATTCCGGTCTCGCTGGTCGGCACGTTCGCGGTGATGGCGGCGCTCGGCTTCTCCATCAACAATCTCACCCTGTTCGGGCTCGTCCTCGCGGTCGGCATCGTGGTCGACGACGCCATCGTCGTGGTCGAGAATGTCGAGCGCCATCTCGAACACGGCCTCAGTCGTCGCGATGCCGCGCTGAAGACGATGGAGGAGGTCGGCGGCGCACTGGTCTCGATCGCCCTGGTGCTATGCGCGGTATTCGTCCCGACCGCGTTCCTCGGCGGCATCTCCGGGCAGTTCTTCCAGCAATTCGCCGTCACCATCGCCGTTGCGACGGCGATCTCCTGCTTCTGCTCGCTGACGCTCTCGCCCGCGCTGGCCTCGCAGATCCTCACGCCACACGAAGAAAAGCGGCCGCCGGCCGCCTGGAACATCATCGCGCGCGGCTGGAATGCGTTCACCGGCGTGTTCAATCGCGTGTTCGACCGGCTGGCGCATGGCTATGCCGGCCTCGCCAATTTCGCGATTCGCCATTCGGTGGTGATGCTGCTGATCTACGTCGTGCTGATCGGCGGCGCCGGCTGGTTGATCGTGACCACGCCGCAGGGCTTCATCCCGGCGCAGGATCGCGGCTACGTCATCATATCCGTGCAATTGCCGGGCGCGGCGTCGCTGGCGCGCACCACCGAGGTCGTGCGCGAGATCGAGCGGATCTCGCTGGATACGCCGGGCATCGTTCGAGTCGCCGCCTTTGCCGGTTTCTCCGGCGCCACCCGCACGCAGGCCGGCAATGCGGCGGCGCTGTTCCCGGTGTTCGACGAGCCCGAGGCGCGGCTGAAGAAGGGCCTGTCCGCGAATGCCATCACGGCCGAGCTGCGCAAGCGCCTGTCCGCGATCCAGGGCGCTTTCATCATCGTGATTCCGCCGCCGGCCGTGCCCGGCATCGGCACCGGCGGCGGCTTTGCCATCCGCATCCAGGACCGCCAGGGCCGCGGGCCTGAAATGCTCGCAGCCGCCACCGACGAGCTTGTCGCCGCCGCGCGCAAATCGACGTCGCTGCTCGCCCCCTCGGTGTTCTCGCCGTTCACGGCCAACACGCCGCAGCTCTTCGTCGACATCGACCGCACCAAGGCGCAGAAGCTGGGCGTGCCCATCTCCAACATCAACGAGACGATCCAGACCTATTTCGGGTCGACCTATGTCAACGACTTCAACCTGTTCGGCCGCACCTACCACGTCACCGCGCAGGCCGACTTCCCGTTCCGGAAAGAACCGAGCGACCTTGCGCGCCTGCGCACGCGCAACGCTTCCGGCGACATGGTGATGCTCGGCAGCGTGGTCGAGTTCAAGGACGTCTCGGGACCCGACCGCGTCGCGCGCTACAATCTCTATGCGGCGTCCGAACTCCAGGGCGAGCCGGCGCCGGGCACGAGCTCGACCACCGCGCTCAACGCCATCAAGCAGCTCGCGAACGATACTTTACCGAGCGGCTTCACCTTCGAATGGACCGACCTGTCCTATCAGCAGGTCACCGGCGGCAATGCCGGTCTCTACGTATTTCCGATCTGCGTGCTGTTCGTCTATCTCGTCCTCGCCGCGCAATATGGCAGCTGGACGCTGCCGTTCGCGGTGATTCTGATCGTGCCGATGTGCCTGCTCGCCGCCACCATCGGCGTTCGCGTCATGGGCCAGGACGTCAACATTCTGACCCAGATTGGCTTCGTCGTGCTGGTGGGACTGGCGGCGAAGAACGCGATCCTAATCGTCGAATTCGCGCGCGATATCGAGAACGAAGGCAAGCCGCGGCTGGAGGCCGTCATCGATGCCTGCCGCCTGCGCTTGCGGCCGATCCTGATGACCTCGTTCGCGTTCATCCTCGGCGTCTTGCCGCTGGTGATCTCGACCGGCTCTGGCTCGGAGATGCGCCAGGCCGTCGGCGTCGCCGTGTTCTTCGGCATGATCGGCGTCACCCTGTTCGGCCTTCTGTTCACACCGATCTTCTACGTCGTGGTGCGGAACCTGGCGGAAGGGCGGCGCGACAAGAAGCCGGAGGCGATGGCCTGACGTCTCTCTCGATGGCCAAAGACTCCGCCACATCCTCCGCTGTCATCCTCGCGAACGCGGGGATCCATAACCACAGGGAGGAGTTTAGCGCGACAGCGGCGAGTCTTCGCCAAACACCATCCTGTGGTTATGGGTCCCGGGCTCGCGCTGCGCACGCCCCGGGACGACGGTGGAGAATGTGGCACGCAGAATCCCATACTAACGACCAACATGAAATGGATGGGCGCGCGCGGGGTTCTTCACTACTATCCGCGCGATTTCACAGAAGAATGCCGGGAGTTAACATATGAAATCAGCACTTTGGGCCGCAGCGGCCTCGGCCCTCTTGATTGCGGTTCCCGCCTCCGCGCAAGGCGTCAAGATCGGCATCCTCAACGACCAGTCCGGCGTCTATGCCGATTACGGCGGCAAATGGTCGGTCGAAGCGGCCAAGATGGCGATCGAGGATTTCGGCGGCGAAGTACTCGGCCAGAAGATCGAGCTCGTCACTGCAGACCACCAGAACAAGCCTGACCTCGCAAGCTCGATCGCGCGGCGCTGGTATGACGTCGAGAACGTCGACATGATCACGGAGCTGACGACCTCCTCGGTCGCGCTCGCGATCCACGAACTCTCCAAGGAAAAGAAGAAGATCGACATCGTCGTCGGCGCCGCGACATCGCGCCTCACCGGCGATGCCTGCCAGCCCTACGGCTTCCACTGGGCCTACGACACCCGCGCGCTCGGCGTCGGCACCGGCGGCGCGCTGACCAAAGCCGGCGGCGACACCTGGTTCTTCCTCACCGCGGACTACGCCTTCGGCTACGCGCTGGAGAAGGACACCAGCGAGATCGTCACCGCCAATGGCGGCAAGGTGCTCGGCTCGGTGCGCGTTCCGCTCAATTCGTCGGACTTCTCCTCCTTCCTGCTGCAGGCGCAGAGCTCGAAGGCGAAGATCGTCGGCCTCGCCAACGCCGGCCTCGACACCACCAATTCGATCAAGCAGGCGTCCGAGTTCGGCATCGTCGCGAGTGGCCAGAAGCTCGCGGGCCTCCTGATGACGCTTGCCGAGGTGAACGGCCTCGGCTTGCAGGCCGCGCAAGGCCTGGTGCTGACCGAAGGTTATTACTGGGATCTCAACGACAGGACGCGCAATCTCGGCGAGCGCTTCCTCAAGCGCACCGGGCGGATGCCGAGCATGATCCACGCCGGTACCTATTCGGCGACGCTGAGCTATCTCAAGGCCGTCAAGGCTGCCGGCACCAAGGATCCGGATGCCGTCGCCAAGAAGCTGAAGGAGCTGCCGGTCGACGACGACTTCGCGCAAGGCGGCAAGGTGCTCGAGAATGGCCGCATGATCCACGACATGTATCTGTTCGAGGTCAAGAAGCCCTCGGAATCGAAGAAGCCCTGGGATTATTACAAGCTGCTCGCCACCGTCCCCGGCGACAAGGCCTTCTTCACCGCCAAGGAGAGCGGCTGTCCGCTGACGAAGTAGGGAAGTGGTACAGCGAGCGCCACACCCTCGCTGTCGTCCCGGACAAGCGCGCCTCAAGCGCGCGCCGATCATGGACCCATAACCACAGGCACGCGTGGTTACGGGGACTCGGAGTGATCAGCTCGCATCACGACATATTCCTGTGGTTATGGGTCTCGGATCGGCGCTTACGCTTGTCCGGGACGACAGCGGAATGTGTGGCGACGGATTGCCTCACACCAACCGCAGCACCACCGCCCCGAGCGCCCCGACCCACAGCGCCATTGCCGCGAGCGCCTGGATCGCAAAGCCGGTGCCGCGCTTGGCCACGGCTTGCGAATAGCCGATGAAATAGACGATCCGGCCGATGATCCAGATCACGCCAATCGCCGCCGCGATGGCGTCGCTGATATAGATCGCGAACAGCCAAAGGGCTGGCAGGACGATCGGCATCCATTCCAACGTGTTCATCTGGATGCGGAAGGCCCGTTCGAAATCCGGATGCCCCGACATCGCAGGTACCTTGACGCCGGTCTTGGTGCGCGAGCGGGAGACGTTGATGGAGGTGAAGAAATAAAACGCGATCGCCAGCAGCGTGACGAGGGCGGTGAGATGATACATCGTCGGTTCCTTCATAGAAATCGCGCCTCAATAGCCGGTCAGCTCGAGATAGCCAATGCCGTCATGTGTGCCGGCAAAGCTGATCGGCCCTTCCCAGTACGAGAAGCCGGTCCCCATCCAGGCGTTCGGATTGAGCGGCTTGCAGAGGATCGAGAATGATCGCGCGGGGATCGCGATCTGCCATTGCACCGGCAACTTGCGTCCCGCAATCTCAGCCGTCGCCTTCGGCATCATCTGGATGTCGCTGCCTGCAATCATCTGCGTCTCGCCGGCCGCGCTGATCCAATTGCCGAACGGATAATTTCTGCCGTCCTTCTGCCGCAGCCGGTACAGCATCAGCTTGTCTCCGGATGACAGATGCAGCGACAGCCAGTCCCAGCCGGTCTGGTCGGCGTCGAGCGGCTGGCTGCTCCATTCCCGGTCCATCCAGGCCTGGCCCGAGACATCGACCGGCTTGTCGTCGATGCTGAGCGTACCGCGCGCGCGGTAGAACGGCTGACTGTAGTAGTACGAGGCCTGCCCACGCTCCGACTTGCGGCTGAAGCCGCGATCGCCCTGCAGCACGACCGGCCGGTCGGCCTCGAGCGTCAGTGCGTAGCTGAAATCGGCGCCAGCTGCCTTCAGCGACAGCGGCGCCAAAGCGCGGTCATCGGTGCGGTCAAAACTCTTCATCTCCCAATCGTCAATCCAGGCATCGAACGGTTTTGCCGTCACGCCGGCTTGCCCGACGCCACCCCGTGAAAACGTTTCAGAGAAGCGGTGAGTGTCGGCGCGCGTCACCGCAGCATGCGCCATCCACACCTGTTGATTGGCCCAGCCCTCGCCTTGCGGACCTGGCTGCGCCGCCTGGCGGAACAGCGTCCATTGCAGGCCGCACGCCGCGCCGCGCGCGTCGACGAGGTTTGCCGTGAGATACCACCACTCGATACGAAACTGCGGATGCGGTCCGTGATCTTCGGGGAAGGTGAATGTCTTTCCCGGCGTTACCTTTGTAAACCCATCGGCGGTCTCGGCGAGTCCGGCATAGCCCTGCGCGCCGGCGCGGCGCGGGAGGGCGAGGGCGACGATGCCACCCGCGAAGGCGCGCCGCGTGATGGCTTCAGCGCTCATTGGCAAACACCTTGACGAGATTCGCCGGCTGCATCCGCGCCAGCCGCACCATCGGGAGCAGCGCCGCAAGCAGCGAGGCGAAGAGCGCCACCGCGACCAGCTCCACCAGATGCAACGGAAAGACGTGGAACGGCAGCCGCCAGCCGAAAGCTTTCACGTTCACGATTGCAATCAGGCACCACGCGACCAGCAGTCCGAGCGGCACGGCCAGCAGTGCCGTGAACAGCGCGACCGAGAGCGTCTTGGTCAGCTCGATTGTGGCAAGGCGTGGCCGGGTCAGGCCGATCGCCCACAGCGGCGCAAGCTGCGGCAGTCGGGAGTTCGCCAGGGTCAGCAGGCTCGTGAGCAATGCGATTCCGGCGACGCCGAGCGTGAAGGCGTTCAGCGCCGACGTCACCGCGAAGGTGCGGTTGAAGATGCGGATCGATTCCGCCTTCACCGTCGCCTGGTCGGCGATTCTGCGGTCGTCGAGGCCGAACTGCTTCTGCAAAGCCGCAATCAGGCCGGGGATATTCTCTCTCGCGACGATCAGGCCGATCCGCGTCTGCGGCGTCTGCGGAAACTGCCGGATCAATGCGGCGACGTTCACAGTGAGCTGCCCCTTGGGGTTGCCGTAATCGGCATAGATGCCGACGATGTCGAGCTCCCAGGTCCCGCCCGGCGCCGGCACCTCGACGACGTCGCCGATCTGCACGTTCAGCCGCCGGCTCAACTGCTCGCTGATAAAGGCGGCATTGCCCGGCACCAGCCGCGTCCAGGCCCGCGGCGCCGTGTCCAGCAGCGGCCAGCGTTCGCGATAGAGCGCGTGATCGGGCAGACCGAGCAACTCGACCGGCTGGCCCTGAACCTGCGCCTCCGCGCGCCCGCCGGGGAGGATCGCCTGAACATCGCTGCGATCCTTCAGCCAGTTGCGGATCGCCGTACCTTGCGCATTGTCGGAGGCGCTGATGTAGACGTCGGCCGCAAGGCGCCCGTCGAGCCAGCCGATGAAGGTGCGGCTGAAGGTCTCCACCATGGTGGAGACCCCGACGTTGACGGCAAGCGCGAGCAAAAGCGCCATCAGCGCCAGCGACAATCCGGAGAGCTGCTGCCGGCTGTCCGCCCAGAACCACAGCACGAGCGGGCCTCGCGCGAAGCGCTGGCCTACGAGCAGGATGATGTCGAGGAAGGCCGGCAGGATCAGTGCCGCACCGAACATCAGCGCGGCCAGCACGCCGAACCCTGCGATGAGTGATTGCCCGTAGTGGAGCAGCAGCAGCGCGACGGCGAACGCGCCGCAGGCCGCACAGCTCTGCAGGATCAGCCAGCGGCGTTGGCGCTGCTGCCAGGCGCCCGGCTGCGCCGTCGCCAGCACCGGCATCCTGATCGCCTTGATCAGGCTGGTCGCCGCCGCCACAAGCGCACCCGCCACGCTGATCCCGATGCCGGCGAGCCACCATTCGGGCCGCAGGCTGAGCTGCCCAGGGATCTGCGCGCCATAGAGTCCGCGCAGCGAGGCCGCGACATCGGGCAGCAGGGCGGCTGCGATGAAATAGCCGCACGCGAGCCCGATCAGGCCTGCGACCAGCGCCAGCGCCACCAGCTCGACCACCAGCACCGTATTGACTAGCCGCGCCGAGGCGCCACAGGCCCGCAAAGTGCGCAGCATTGGCAGCCGCTGCTCGAACGCAAGGCCGACGGCCGAATTGACGATGAACAGGCCGACGAAGAACGACAGCAGGCCGAAGGCGGTGAGGTTGAGATGAAAACTGTCGGTGAGACGCTCGAGCTCCGTCTCCGCATTGGGCTCGACTCGCTCTAACTGCTCGCCGACCACGCTCGCGAGCGGTGCGGGCTTGCCCCTCGGCTTGCCGATCAGCAGCCGCGAGACCTGGTCGGGCTTGCTCAGCAGCCGCTGTGCCACGCCGATATCGACCACGAGCACATCGGGTGCGAGCTGCGGCTGGACCCGCAGCGGCGGCAGCCTTGCGCCGCTGCTGATCGCCGGGGCCGTGCCCTCTGCTTGCTGCAAGCCCCTCAGCGTCTCCCGGGCCACCAACGTCTGGCCGGGCGGAGCAACGAAGCTGCTGAGATCCGTGGCACCCAGGCGTGGCGCGTTGCCGACATCGACCGGCAGCGTGACCGGCTCGATGCCGAGCAGCCGCACCGAATGCCCGTTGATCTTGACGCGTCCCTCCAGCACCGGCGACACCGGCCAGCCGGCGCGGCGGAGCTTTATGAACAGCTCCTGCGGGAAAGTCGCCGCGTTGGGAGCGACTAGCATCGCGGTGCGCACGCCGCCGAACGTCGCTGCAGCGCGGTCATAGGCATTGCGGGCCTGCTGATTGATGGCCTGCACCCCGCTCCACAGCGCGGTCGCCGCAATCAGGCCAATCAGGAGCGTCGCGAACTGCATCTTGTGGCGCCGCCAATGGCTGAGCAGCACGGCGAGAACCCAGAGCGCGCGCTTCATGAAATGCGCCCCGCATGCAACGTGAGATGACGGTCGAGCGTGGCGGCGAGATGCAGGCTGTGCGTCACCATCAGGAAGCCGCAGCCGGTGCGCGCGACGAGGTCGCGCGCCAGCGCCAGCACCTCCTCGGCGGTAGCTTCGTCGAGATTGCCGGTCGGCTCGTCCGCCAGCAGCAGCGCGGGCTTTGTCGCCAGCGCCCGGCCGATCGCGACCCGCTGCTGCTGGCCGCCTGATATTTGCTCTGGATACCGTTTGAGCAGGCTGCCGAGTCCGAGGCGCTCGACAAGCTCTTTCGTCCAGGCCGCATCATGCCGGCCGGCGATCCGCGCCTGGAAGGCGAGATTGTCCGCGACGGAGAGGCTCGGGATCAGGTTGAACTGCTGAAAGACCAGGCCAACGCGATTCCGCCGCAAGCTGGCGCGTCCGGCATCCGATAGGGTGGTGACCTCGGCGTCACCCAGCCGGATCGAGCCGCCATCGGCGGCGTCGAGGCCGGCGATCAGGTGCAGCAGGGTGCTCTTGCCGCTGCCGGATTCACCGGTCAGCGCGACGCGCTCGCCAGCCCCGAGGTCGAGGTCGACGCCGCGCAGAACATGGACGGGCTCGCCGGCCGAAGAGAAGGTCTTTGAGAGGTTTCGGATGCTCAGCACGATGATGGCGCCGGACGGAATTAACGGAATTGCTGCCTAGCACACCTGATGCGGAAATGCCGGGGTTGCGTTGGCCCTGAAGCCGCTGTTAGCTTCCAGGATGGCCAAATCAAAAAGGTACCGAAAAGACATACGGGGAGAATGATGAGCGCTCAGGAAATGCCGAATGTGGCGGCTAGGACGACCAAAACGCCAAAGGGCGCCTGGACTGTTACATTTCTCCTCTTTCTCTTCATGGTAGTGAACTTCGCGGACAAGATCGTGGTCGGTCTCGCCGGCGTGCCGATCATGACCGACATGAAGCTCAGCGCCGAGCAGTTCGGCCTGCTCGGGTCCTCGTTCTTCTTCCTGTTCTCGATCTCGGCCATCGTGGTCGGCTTCATCGTCAACAAGGTGCCGACGCGCTGGGTGTTGTTGACGCTGGCGGTGATCTGGGCGGTGTCGCAGTTCCCGATGGTCGGCACAGTCTCCTTCACCACGCTCTTGATCTGCCGAATCGTCTTGGGGGCGGGCGAAGGGCCGGCCTTCTCGGTCGCCGCGCACGCCATCTACAAATGGTTTCCCGACGAGAAGCGCACGCTGCCGACCGCGATCCTGTCACAGGGCTCGGCCTTCGGCGTCATCTTGGCGGTGCCGGCGCTGAACTGGATCATCGTCAACCATTCCTGGCACTACGCCTTCGGCGCGCTCGGGGTCGTCGGCCTGATCTGGGTCGCAGCCTGGCTCGCGCTCGGCAAGGAAGGCCCGCTGGAGGATACCGAGGTCCTGGCCGTCACCGAGCCGAAGATTCCGTACGTGCAGCTGCTGACCTCGCGCACCTTCCTCGGCTGCGTGATCGCGACCTTCGGCGCTTATTGGGCGCTGTCGCTCGGCCTCACCTGGTTCACGCCGTTCATCGTCAAGGGGCTCGGCTTCTCGCAGAGCCAGGCCGGCTTCATCTCGATCCTGCCCTGGGTGTTCGGCGCCACCATCGTTCTCCTCACCGGCTGGATCTCGCAGGTGATGATGGCCCGCGGCTACACCACGCGCGTCTCGCGCGGCGTGCTCGGCTCGGTGCCGCTCATCGTCGGCGGCCTGATCCTCACCGCGATGGCGCATGTCGAGGGCGCCGGCCTGCAGATCGCGCTGCTCGTCCTCGGCTCCGGACTCTGCGGCGCGATCTACGTGGTCTGCCCGCCGATGCTCGGCGAGTTCACGCCGGCCTCGCAGCGCGGTGCAGTGCTCGCGATCTACGGCGCGCTCTACACGCTTTCAGGCATCATCGCGCCGAGCGTGATGGGCACCGTGATCCAGCGCGCCAGCAGCATGCTCGACGGCTACCTGACGGGCTTCACTATCAACGCGGTGGTCATGATCGGCTCCGGCGTCATTGGCCTGCTGCTGTTGTGGCCGAACACGGAGAAAGCCAGGCTGACACGTGGTGCGGCGGCGCAGGGCACGGCGCTGAAGGGCGCAGTGTCGCCGACGTAAGTCGCGGCTCTCTCTTACCCTCCCCTGGAGGGGGAGGCTCGCTGCGCATGTAGCGAAGCGGAATGCGTAGCGGGGTGGGGTGACGGTGTTTCCCATCCGGCAGTGCCCGAGAGGAGAGATCACCCCACCCCGCTCGCGCTGCGCGCGATCGACCACGGGCGAGCTTCGCTCGTCCCGGACCCCTCCAGGGGAGGGTAAGCGGCTGCCTCGTTAGCCTTCGCAGGAACGACAGTTGGATTTGTGTCGATGCCGACGGCTCAATTTGCTTTCGCCGGCCGGCGCTCCGTGAACGGCGACAGCACCACCGTCGCCACCATGAAGATCACGGACGCGCCGAACACCCAGTGCGGCGCGCTTTGATCCATGATCCAGCCGAACAGCAGCGGTGAGACGATGCCACCGAGGTTGAAGCCGGTAGAGGCGATGCCGAAAGCGCGCCCCGCGGCACCCGGAGGCGCGGCATTGCGCACCAGCATGTCGCGCGAAGGCGCGATCACGCCGGAGAGGAAACCTGCGGTCGCCATCGTCGCCGTCAAGGCCCAGCCCGGCAGCGTCACCAGCGCGATCAGCAGCACGATGGCCGCATTCGCGGCGAAGCAGGCCGCCGCGACATAGCCGTGGCGCTCGGTGCGGTCGGCGAGGAAGCCGCCGGCGAGTACGCCCGCGGCGCTTGCGGCGAGAAACGCAGTCAGCGCGACATTGGCGATCGAATAGGACGTGCCGTAGCCGCTCATCAGCGCCACCACGCCGAAATTGTTGATGCCGGCAACCGACAGGCTCAGCAGCATGAACAGCGCAGTCAGCGTGATCAGCGCCGGCGTGATGATGGCCTGCTTTGGCGCGCTCTCGCTGCCGGGCTTCTTCTTGTGCGCACCGGCATCGGGTATGTTCATGATGATCAGCAGCAGCGCCACCGCAATGCCGATCGCGCCCGAGGCGATCAGCGCGCCGGTGCCGCCGGACAGCGTTACGAGCGCGGCCACGATCGCCGGTGCGACGGCGCCGCCGAGAAAGCCGGCAAAGGTATGGATCGAGAAGGCGCGGCCCATCCGCCCCTCGTCCATGTGCTCCGCAAGAATCGCGTAATCGGCGGGATGATAGACGCTGTTGGCAAGACCCAGCAGCACTGCGCAGGCGATCAGCGAGGCGTAGCTGAGATGCAGACCGAGCAGGATCAGCGCGGCGCCGCCGAGCGCGAGCCCGGCCAAGAGAATGCGCCGCGCGCCAAAATGGTCGACGAGGTAGCCGGTCGGCGCCTGGGTTAACCCCGATACCACCGCGAACACGGTGAGGGCGAAGCCGAGCTCGACATAGCCGACGCCGAGCTTCTCCTTCAGGAACGGAAACAGCATCGGCAGGACCAGCAGATGGAAATGGCTGACCCAATGCGCGATCGAGATCCCCGTCAGCGTGCGCAGCGCACTGTCCGTCTTGCCTTGTTGCGGTGCGGCGAGAACGTCGACCATTGCAGTTCCGTTTCACTCCCGATGGACCGGCAAACTATCGGGGCTGGCGGTTATTTGTCCATGAACGCAGGCGCATGGCAGGTAGTGCGGGCGGGGCCGTGCGGGGTCAGGTGTGCTTCACGCCGTTGTCCCCGGCGAGCGCAGGAACGACAGCGGAGCTGCATCCTCAGAACGGCTCGTCGTCCGGGCCATAGCGATCGCGCTTCGGCGTTGCGATGTCGCCGTCTTCGTAGTCGTCGTCATCGGTCTCGCGCCGGCGCGGGGCCCTCTTCGCCTTGTCGTCCGCGGGCTTCTTCTCGGTGATCTTGGGCGGCTCGCTCGACTTGCCGGTCTTGGCCATGGCTGGTCCCGGATGGGTGATGCTGCATCCGAATCTACCTGCCAAATATGTGCGGCGCCTGATTTATCTCAAGGGGCGACGAGATCGTCAGTGCACCACCGGCCCGCCTGCCTTCTTCCAGGCATCGAGGCCGCCGGCGATATGCGCGGTGTTCGGAAGCCCCGCCTCCTTTGCGGCAGCAACGGCCATCGCCGAGCGTTCGCCGAAGGCGCAGAAGAACACCACGCGCCGCCCGGTTGCGGCCGCGACCTCGCGCAGCATGCCGCCGGGCTTGAGGCTCTCCTCGACGGAGGGATACGGCGTGTGCAGCGCGCCTTCGAGCATGCCGTGCTTCATCCGCTCATTGGTCTCGCGCAAGTCCACCAGCAGGATGTCGGGCCGGCCGAGGCTGCGGATCGCCTCGATCGCGCTGAGCGCGCGGCCTTCCTTCTCCAGCTCTTCCTGGTGCAGGCCGACATGCATGTTGGCGGGAATCGCCACGTCCATCATCTTCGGATTGGGCAGCTTCAGATTGGCCATCAGCTCGACATATTCGTCGACCGAGCGCACCTGGAGCCGTGGATTGTAGCGTTTTTCCTCGCCGATGGTGGAGACGGTGTCGCCCTTGTAGTCGTGGGCCGGAAACACCATCGTCTCGTCCGGCAGCTTCAAGAGGCGGTTGAAGATCGAATCGTATTGCGCGCGCGCCGAGCCGTTCTGGAAATCGGTGCGGCCCGTGCCGCGGATCAGCAGCGTGTCACCGGTGAAGACGCGGTCGCCCATCAAATAAGAATAGGAATCGTCGGTGTGGCCCGGCGTGTACATCACGTCGAGCGACAGGCCCTCGATCGTCACCTTGTCGCCGTCGGCCACCCGCATGGCGACGACGTCGGCCTTGGTCTGGTCGCCCATCACGGTCATGCAATGGGTGCGATCGCGCAGCTCGCCGAGGCCGGTGACGTGGTCGGCATGCAGATGCGTGTCCACCGCCTTGACCAGCTTGAGGTCGAGCTCGCGCAGCAATTGGCAGTAGCGGTCGACCTTCTCCAGCACGGGGTCGAGAATCAGCGCCTCGCCGCCGGGGCGGCTGGCGAGGACGTAGCTGTAGGTGCCCGAAACGCTGTCGAAGAGCTGTCGGAAGATCATGGCAGAACCCGGCTTGGAACTGACTTCCAAGATTCTACTACAATACGGGTCGGAAAGAGAAGTAATTCACTGCATGAGCAGAAAA
Organism: Bradyrhizobium yuanmingense; assembly: GCF_025200905.1. Taxonomy (NCBI): domain Bacteria; kingdom Pseudomonadati; phylum Pseudomonadota; class Alphaproteobacteria; order Hyphomicrobiales; family Nitrobacteraceae; genus Bradyrhizobium; species Bradyrhizobium yuanmingense. Next base: position 160,475 of record NZ_CP104173.1, read on the forward strand.
ATTTAGAAGATTATTATTATGGCCGCATGATCGCGGACAAAACACATCATCCCAGTCCTGCAATGCCTGGATTGCCTTCGACGCCTTTCAGCGTCACGCCGGAGCCGAGCCGTTCGGGCATCATCCGGCCCGAGCGCAGATATTTGCCGACCACGTCCCACACCGGCGCGCCCTGCTGGCCGTTGACTGAGGCCCAGCCCGCGACCTTGTAGCGGTGGCTGGCGTTGAGCGCCTTGCCGCTGCCGAGCTTCAGCTCCGAGATGCGGCTGCCGATCGCAGCGTCCGGCGTGCAGGTGTAGCTGAGCCCGCCGGCACGGACCATGTCGCCGCCCTGCTGGTAGTAGGGATCGGCGTTGAAGAGGTTGTCGCAGACGTCCTCGAGCAGGTCCTTGATCTGGGCCCCCGTTATCTCCTGCACATAGGTCTCGGGATAGGTGATCGCGGTTTCCGCCAGCAGATCCTCCATGGTCATGGCCTGGCCGGACAGCGCGGTGACGCCCCAGCGGAAGCCCGGCGACAGCGCGATTTCGGCGTCGAGCTCGGTGCGCAGCGCGGTGCAGATCAGCTCGTCCATGGGGCCGGAGAAATTGCCGCGGCGATAAAGCAGCCGGTCGGGCGTCGCGATCTTTTCCGACCAGTCGGCCACGTGCGGTGCACGGACCCGGCCGATCAGCTCGGCCATCGCCGGATCGGGCTTCAGCAGCTCCGAATAGACCGGCAGCAGACGATATCTGGCATCGCTGACCTTGCCGCTGTCGAGCGCGAGATCGAGCACACCCAGAAATTTCCCGTTCGAGCCGGCATTGGTGACCAGCGTCGTGCCGCCTGCGTTCTTCACTGCAAGCGGCTGCGGCACGGCGTCATGGGTGTGGCCGCCGAGAATGACGTCGATTCCGGTGACGCGGCTGGCGAGCTTCAGGTCCACGTCCATGCCATTGTGCGACAGCAGCACGACGGCGTCGACCTTGTCGGTGCCGCGCAAGGCGTCGACATGCTTCTGCAACTCCTCCTCGCGGATGCCGAAGCTCCAGTCCGGTGTGAACCTCTTGGGATGCGCGATCGGAGTGTAGGGAAAGGCCTGGCCGACGATCGCGATGCGATGCCCGCCGAGCTCCTTGATGACAGAAGGCTTGAACACGCGTCCAATGGTCTTGTCGAAGGCGGGCGCGTCGTTGAACGCGGCCTCCTCGGTCAGGAACACGTTCTGCGCCAGGAACTCGCCCTTGAAGCGTTCGAGATTGTCGCGCAGCACCTGCTCGCCATAGGTGAATTCCCAATGCCCCGTCATCGCCTCGATGCCGAGCAGATTGGCGATTTCGACCATGTCGCGGCCCTGCATCAGGTTGGCCAGCCCCGTGCCCTGCCAGAGATCGCCGCCGTCGACGAGCAGCGAGCGCCTCTCGCCGACATCGGCGCGCAGGTGATCGACCAGCGTCTTCAGATAGGCAAAGCCTCCGAGTTTGCCGAAGCGGCCTGCGGACTTCTCGAACTCTAAGCAGGTGAAGGCATAGGCATCGGCGCTGTCGGAGCGGATGCCGAAGCGCTCGAGAAAGGCCCGGCCGACCAGATGCGGCGGCCGTCCCGCCATCTCGCCGATGCCGATATTGACGCTGGGCTCGCGGTAATAGACCGGATTGAGCTGCGCATGCGTGTCGGTGATGTGCAGAATCCGCGCATTGCCGAACCGTTCGAGGTCGTAGATGCTGGCGGCGTCAGCGCCGCGGGCGAGCCGCGGCAGGCCAATCGTTGCCGCCGCAAGGCCTGCACCTTTCAGGAAATCGCGGCGGCGGATCGCCATTCAAGAATTCTCCGCGCCTCTCGTAGGGACTGCGTTCACCGCGGGGCAGTCTAGCGGATTTCCATCGCCTTCCAGGCTTCTTTTTCGGAAACAGCCTGGAAGATCGACGCCCTCGCCAGCGCTTCGGCTTCCCTGGCCGCGGCCACCGCACGGCCGAAATCGCCGCCATCGGCAGCCCTTTTCGCGGCCGCCAGCGCAGATACGGTCACCGTCCACTGGTTGCGCATGCCCGCCGCCTCCTTGGAGGCGGCTTCGGCGGCCGCATAGGCCGCCTTGTAGTCCGCCTCACTCGCCGCGCGCGCGGATGGCGCAAGGCTCAAGGCGAGCAGCATGGCCAAGCCAAGTGACAGCTTCATGGCCGTGCTCCCGGTCCCGAGATCGGCAGGCCGTTGGCGACGTAGGACAGGAAATATTCGACGTCGCGATATTCATCCGACTGCGGCTCCAGTGGAACCGCGCGGGTCTGGCTGTTGCAGGTAACGAAGCGGCGGCTGGTCGTGCCCATGCCGCTCCATTCGGAGCGGTAGATCGGCATCGCGTTGAGGATGCCGAGCGCTGGGGCGAGGGTCTCGGCGCGGATGCGCTCGCCCGGGCTCTGCACGTGGCAGCTCGCGCAGGAGAAATTCATCTGGCCGCGCCGCGTGTAGAAATAGCGCTTGCCGTTCTCGTACGCCGCCAGCGCGCGGGGATCGTCGGGGATCTTGATGTCCATCAGCTTGCCGCGCGAGGTGTAGGCCATGTAGGCGGTGAGCGAGGCCATCTCGTCCTTGACGTAGGAATAGGGCGCCTCGCCATTGGCCTCGCGGCAGCGGTTGAGCGCGAGCTCCAGCGTGATGACCTTGCCTTCGCCGCTGTCGAAGTACGGATAGTTCTGGCGGATGCCGATGCCGCCGTTCGGAAAGCAGTCGGCATAGGTCTTGCCGTTCTTGAACGGGGTCGAGAACATCTCCTTGCCGGCCTCGAGCGCGAACTCGTAAGGAGGGAATTCCTCCTTCTCCTGCCACTGCCGCTTCATGTCCTCGTTCATGGAATACGGACCGTTGACGAAATCCTCGTGCTTCACGTTCGGAAATTTCTGGAAGAAGAAGTTCTGGAACGCCTTGGCGTCGGCGACGGGATCGACCTTGTCGGCAGCGATCACGCGCGGCGCGGCGAGCGCGAACGCGACGAGCGCAGCGCTGAGCGAGCCCAGCAGGAGGTGGATGCGGGCCTTCATCACGCGATCTTCGCGGTGGTCGTATCCGAGCCGCCCTTGTTGTCGGTCCAGGAGATCTTGAGCTCGTCGCCCTTCTTGGCGCCCTTGAAGCTGAACTTGACGTAGGGGTCCTTGGAGACCGCTGTGCCCCAATCGGCGACGAACACGTCCTTGCCGTTACATTCGAACTTCAGCTGCTGGATGAAATGCGCCGGGATCAACTCGCCCTTGGAGTCCTTGACGAGGCCGGTGTCCATGGGGTGCTGGATCAGCGTCTGCACCTCGGTGATGTCGCCGGTCGATGTTGCGCGCACGCGAATGCTGGATGCCATGTCGAACTGCCTCGCTTAGCCGCCGCAACCGCCGACGGTGACCTTGACCTCCTTGATCGCGCTGTAGAGCTTGCCGTCGGCCTCTACGATCGCGGTCAATTTGGTGGTCCTGGCCATCTTGAGCCGGTTGGCGACGGCAGGGATCGTACCATCGGGAATCCTGTAGCTGGCCGCCAGCGCGCTCGGGTTCTCCGCCACGAAGAACGAGATCGAGGTGACCTTGTCCAGCGTCGTCGTCACCGAGATCGGCACGACGCCGCCGTTCTCGGCGATCTCCGGCGCATCCAGCTTGACCTTGTCCGACGGCTCGGCGGCCTTGCCGTAGAGCGCCTTGATCGCATCCGCCTCGCTCTTCTGCCTGAAGGCCTCTTCCGGATATTTGTCGTTCGCCGCGGCGCGCGCGGGCGCGAACGGCAGATTGCCGAGGCCGAGCAGCGCCACGGAGGCAGCGCCCTGAAGGATCAGGCGCCGCGTCGGATGAGGCCTCCAATGAGGCTTGGGGGTCGTGGTCATCTCAAGTCTCCTAGGGGCCGCCGGCGGTTACAGGGTCTGCAGGAAATCAACAATCGCGTTGATCTCCTGCTCGGTCAAAATCCGGTTCCGGCCGAACGGCGGCATCATGGTTTGCGGATTGCGCTTGGTCTCGTCGAAGATGATCGCGGTGAGCTCGTTGCGATCGGGGTATTTGGCCTTGATGTCCTTCAGCTCCGGTCCGATCGTCCCCGGCAGGTCGCCGCCTTTGATGACGTGGCAGGTGAGGCAATTGCCCTTGCCGCGGTCGAAGGCGAGCTTCTGGCCTTCCGTCACGGTGGATTGCGCCCCCGCCGGGGCCATTGCCGCGCCGGCGAGGAGGGCCAGCGCAGCAAGCAGAGCGGGCTTGCGAGGAAAGGCGGTCAAGGCATCGTCCCGGCGTTATCTCGATGATCTCGTTTGCGGAATTGTTCAAAAGCACAAAGGCCATCGCCTGACAATCAAGACTATGCACGCGGTGAAATGGAGTTAATATCCTGCGCATTGCAACTGACGAGATAGTTCGTTCATTCGGATGGGCGTGAACTAGCAGATTATTCTCGGACGTTTGGCCGCCTTTTCTGGTTCGCATTTTTTGGGGACGTCACTTGGCTGAATATGTGGTCGAATTTGGCAGGGATGGCGGACGGGTCGAGCCGGATGGCCGGCTCGATGCGCCTGCCTTCCATCGCAATCACGAACCGATCTGGGCAGCGCTGGAAAAGCATCTCGCGGATGCGACCGGCAACGTCGTGGAACTCGGCAGTGGAACCGGGCAGCACGTGGTGCATTTCGCCCGCCACACGCCGGGCCTGATCTGGTGGCCGAGCGATCTCAACCAGCGCCACCTCAAGAGCATCGAAGCCTGGCGCGTGCATGCCGGCCTGCCGAACATCCGTTCACCCCTGCGCATCGACCTCACCGATCCCGACTGGTGCCCGGAAATGAAAAGCGGGCAGGGGCCGACCAGCCTCGCGGCCGTGTTCTGCGCCAATGTCATTCACATCGCGCCCTGGGCCGTGGCCGAAGGCCTGTTCGCCGGCGCGGGCCGTTATCTGCGCCGCGACGGCAAGCTGTTCCTCTACGGCCCCTTCAAGCGCGACGGCAAGCATACCGCGCTCAGCAATGCGGTGTTCGACACCTCCTTGCGCGAGGGCAATCCCGAATGGGGCGTGCGCGACGTCGTCGACGTCGAGAAGCTGGCGAAGGCGGCAGGCCTCGGCCTCGTCGACACGATCGAGATGCCCGCGAACAATCTGACGCTGGTGTTTGCAAGAGGCTAGGAGGTCGTCATGCCCGGGCTTGTCCCGGGCATCCACGTTCTTCGAGCGGTAAGGCAAGGCGTGGATGGCGGGGCCAAGCCCGGCCATGACGATGTGGAGACGTCAGCGCACCCAACTCTAGCCTTCATCCCGCCACCCGATCTTCTCCTTCAAGAACCGATAGCCCAGCACCTCGAAACCGGCGCGCTCCTTGTTGTCCTTGCCGTAGCCGTGGCCGCCTGCGGGCGGCTCGTAGAACCAGGCCTCATAGCCCATGGCCTGCAGCTTTGCCGCCATCTTGCGGGCATGGCCGGGATGGACGCGGTCGTCGCGCCGCGTCGTTGCAATCAGGATCGGCGGATAGGACCGGCCGGCTTTCACATTGTGATAGGCCGAGTATGTCTGCAGCCATTCCCATTCCTCCGGCTTGTCGGGATCGCCATATTCCGCGATCCAGCTCGCGCCGGCGAGCAGCTTGGTGTAGCGGCGCATGTCGATCAGCGGGATGGTACAGAACAATGCGCCGAAACGCTCGGGATAGCGCACCAGCATGTTGGTGATGAGGATGCCGCCGTTCGATCCGCCCTGCGCGGCGATGCGTTTTGCGCTCGTCACACCGCGGCGGACGAGATCGGCCGCGACCGCGGCGAAATCGTCGTGTGAAAGCTTCTTGCCGGCAAGCCGTCCGGCATCGTGCCAGCGCGTGCCGAACTCGCCGCCGCCGCGCAGATTCGCCTGCACAATCGTGCCGCCGCGCTCCAGCCACAACTTGCCGAGCGAGGAATTGTAGTACGGCTTCACCGAGTGACCAAAGCCGCCATAGGCGCTCAGATAGACCGGCGCATCGCCGGTCTCGCCGGCAGGGCCCGTCTGCACATAGGGGATACGCTCGCCGTCAACGGAGATCGCCTCGTGCTGCGTCACCACGAGGCCATCGGCGGTGAACGTCTTCGGCGCCTGCTTCAGCACGATCGGGCTTGCGACGCCGCGCTCGATCAGCAGCAGCGCCGGCGGCGTCAGCGGGTCCTGCACATTGGCGAGCAGATCGCCATTGCTCTCCGATGCATGGCGGTCGAGCGGCCAGACATCGACGACGCCGATCTGCGGCAGGCCGCCAAGTGTCTCGCGGCTCCAGCTAGTGGCAGACGGTGTGCAGATCTCGAAGCGAGGTTTGAGCTCGTCGAGAATCGACATCACCAGCTTTCCTTCCGCCCAGAACAACCCTTGCAGCGCGCGCCGCGGTGCGGGCTCGAACAGGACGACAAAATCGCGGCTGCCGGCGAGGAAGGCCGAGAGCGAGATGCCGAGCACGGTGTCGGTGGCATAGGTGCGGCCATCGACCTGCCAGTCCTTGCGTAGCTTCATCGCGAACCAGTCGCCATGCGCCTGCATCCAAATCCCGGTCGGCAGATCGAGCTTCGTCGTCGTGCCGGCCGCATCGCGCAGCCAGATGGCGTGGTTGAAGAAGTCGATCTGGTCGACGATCCAGACCCGGGGCGCCGCTCCGGTGTCGTCGGCCATGCCATAGATCACCATGTGATCGGCGGTGGTCTCGATGACCATCTGTGCCTGATCGACCGGTTGGCCGCGCCGCCACAGGCGGACGGTGCGCGCATAGCCCGAGCTCGTCGCCATGTCCTCGCCATGCGCGCTTGACAGCAGCAGCGTGTCGGCATCGAGCCAGTCGACGCCGCCTTTCGCTTCCGGCAGCGCAAAGCCGTTCGCCACGAAACTTTTCGTGGCGAGGTCGAATTCCCGCAAGGTGACGGCATCGCTGCCGCCGCGCGACAGGCTCAAGATCGCCCGCGAGCTTCCCGGCATCGTGGCGATACCGCTAAGCAACCAGTCCTCGTCTTCGCTTCTCGCGAGCTGGTCGATGTCCAGCATGGTCTCCCATGCCGGATCGGCTTTGCGAAATTCCGCAAGCGAAGTCCGCCGCCACAGGCCGCGCGGGTTGGCGGCGTCTTTCCAGAGATTGTGCAGGTCGTTGCCGCGCCGGCTGACATAGGGAATGTTGTCAGGTCGGTCATAGATCGCCGCGAGGATGTCTCGATCGTGCTCGAAGGCCTTGCCGCCGAACGCGGCGAGCGTCAGGCTGTTCTGCCGCTCGACAAAATCGAGCGCCTGCCGGCCCTCGATCTCCTCCAGCCACAGCCAGGGATCGTCGTCGGGCGCTTGAAGCGTGGGCCTGTCGTCGACGGACATGAAGGTAACTCCCGGAAGATCGCGGCGGATAGGATTTGATCGAGCGCAAGCCGTCAAGGGTGCGCAGCGTTATCATTCCAGCGATTGCGTCAGGGGCATGGCCCGCGCCCGTTTGCGCCGGTTGCCGGCCCTCTCTCACCCCTCCATAGTGCCGCGAATCAACAGAGCCCTTTGGGCGGAAATGCCGATGCTGGACGTGACTGCAGCCCATGAGATCGCCGACGATGCCCGCGTGCGTGCCAACGTCGTGCGCCTTGCCGCCGCGCAGGCGTTGACCGGCGCGAATTCGGCGGTGATCTTCGCCACCGGCGCGATCGTCGGCGCCACGCTCGCGCCCGACATGTCGTTCGCGACCGTGCCGATCTCGATGTATGTGGTCGGGCTCGCCGCCGGGACGCTGCCGACCGGCGCGATCTCGCGCCGCTTCGGCCGCCGCGCCGCCTTCGTCATCGGCACGGGTCTCGGCACGCTCACCGGCCTGCTCGGCTCGCTCGCAATTCTGCGCGGCTCGTTCGCGCTGTTCTGCTTTGCTACCTTCCTCGGCGGTCTCTACGGCGCGGTGGCGCAATCCTATCGCTTCGCCGCCGCGGATGGCGCCAGTGCGGCCTACCGGCCGAAGGCCGTGTCCTGGGTGATGGCGGGCGGCGTGTTCGCCGGCGTGCTCGGTCCGCAGCTCGTGCAATGGACCATGGATGTCTGGCAGCCTTATCTGTTCGCCTTCAGCTTCCTGGTGCAGGCCGCCGTCGCGCTGATCGCGATGGGCATCGTCGTCGGCGTCGATATGCCGAAGCCCGCGCCGGCCGATCTGCACGGCGGCCGGCCGCTGTTCACGATCGTGTCCCAGCCGCGCTTCATCGCGGCAGCGCTGTGCGGCGTCATCTCCTATCCCATGATGAACCTGGTCATGACCTCGGCGCCGCTTGCGATGAAGCTGTGCGGCCTGTCCGTGTCCGATTCCAATTTCGGCCTGCAATGGCACATCGTTGCGATGTACGGGCCGAGCTTCTTCACGGGCACGCTGATCGCGCGCTTCGGCGCTCCGAAGATCGTCGCCGCCGGCCTGCTGCTGGAAGCGGGCGCCGCCATCATCGGTCTCTCCGGCCTCACGGCGATGCATTTCTGGGCGACGCTGATCGTGCTCGGCGTAGGCTGGAATTTCTCCTTCATCGGCGCCTCCGCGCTGGTGCTGGAGACGCATCGCCCGCAGGAGCGCAACAAGGTGCAGGCCTTCAACGATTTCCTGGTGTTCGGCATGATGGCGATCGGCTCGTTCTCATCGGGCCAGCTGCTCGCCAATTACGGCTGGTCCGCGGTGAACCTCGTGGTGTTCCCGCCGGTGGTGCTGGGCCTTGCGGTGCTCTCGCTGGTCTCCTGGGCGAAGCGCCGCAAGGCGCGGCTGGAGGCGGCCATGGGCGAATTCCCCGACGCCGTGTGAGTGGCGGGAGGTTGTCAGCAGCGTTGACACTTCGATCCAGGTCGAAGTGATTTTCTGAGGAAGGTTATTTAGATGTCGTCATGGCCGGGCTTGTCCCGGCCATCCACGTCTTTGCGAGGTCGGAAGAAGAACGTGGATCCCCGGAACAAGTCCGGGCATGACGGAGCAAAACAAACGGCAGATGAAATGCTCGACAATCCTCAGACCCCAGCGGCCCACGAATCCTCGCTCCGCTATGAAGGCTGGCGCATCGTCGCGGTCTGCTTCCTGCTCGCCACCTTCGGCTGGGGGCTCGGCTTCTACGGCCAGAGCGTCTATGTCGCCGAGCTGCAGCGCGCACGGGGCTGGCCGGCCTCGCTGATCTCCTCCGGCACCACGTTCTTCTATTTGTTCGGCGCGCTGCTGGTCGTCTTCGTCGGCGAGGCCGTGCGGAAATACGGTCCACGGCTCAGCCTGATCGCCGGGACGCTGGCGATGGCGTCCGCCGCGGTCGCGATCGGCGCGGTGCGCGAGCCCTGGCAGCTCTATCTCGCCAATGCCGTGCTCGCCTTCGGCTGGGCCGGCACCAGTCTCGGCATGATCACCAACACGATCAGCCTGTGGTTCGACCAGAAGCGCGGCATGGCGATCAGTCTCGCGCTCAACGGCGCCAGCTTCGGCGGCATCGCCGGCGTGCCGCTGCTGGTAGCATTGATCGGCCATATCGGCTTCGCCGGTGCGATGTACGCCGCCGCCGGAGCCATGCTGATCCTGCTCGTGCCGGTTATCCTCCTTCTCGTCGGCCGCCCGCCCGATCGCCACGGGTGGCAGGCGGCGGCGAAGGCGAAGCCGCAATCATCGACTGAGATCCGCGCCTGGGCGCTGCGGGACGCCGGCTTCCTCACGGTGACGATCGCCTTCGCCCTGGTGCTGTTCGCCCAGGTCGGCTTCATCGTGCATCTGATCTCGTTCCTCGATCCCGTGATCGGACGCGAGCGCGCCGCCGTGGCCGTCGCGGTGCTCACCGCGATGGCGGTGGTCGGCCGCGTGCTGTTCTCGCTGGTGATCGACCGCATCAATCAGCGCCTCGCGTCCGCGCTGTCGTTCCTCAGCCAGGCCGCCGCGCTTCTCGTCGTCGTCAACCTGCACAACGATTACGTGCTGATCGCGGCCTGCGCCGTGTTCGGCTTTTCGGTCGGCAACCTCATCACGCTGCCCTCGCTCATCGTGCAGCAGGAGTTCGACTCCGCCGCCTTCGGCGTGCTGATCAGCCTCAACACGGCGATCAACCAGGTGACCTACGCGTTCGGTCCCGGCGTGGTCGGTTTCCTGCGCGATCTCTCCGGCGGCTATACGCTGCCCTTCTATCTCTGCATCGCGCTGGAGGTGATGGCGGCGGCGCTGATCATGGTGCGGGGGAAGCCGCGGGCAAAGTTCTCTTCAGTGGGATGAGACGCGCTTGGAGCGGCGTTAGAGCATGATCCGGAAAAGTGTGTAGCGGTTTTCCGATACGATCATGCTCAAACAAATTAGTCCGCGACGATCTTGACGCGGTCGCGCACCTTCACCTGCGCGGTGCGATCGAGGCCGTTCAGTACGCGGAAGCGCTCGGCGGGATGGTCGACGCCGGCCATGCGGTGGGAGAGCGACTCCACGGTATCGCCGGGCTGCACAGTGATGACCTTGATGCGCAGCGGGCGCGCGGCCTGGATTTCCTCCAGCGTCAGCCGCCGGAACGAGTTGACGGTCTCGCGCGCATTCCGCTCGCTCTCGGTCGATTTCTGCCGTGCCGCGAAGATGAAGCGATAGACGTCGCTGCCGAAGCGCAGCGCATAGACCTTGAACTGCCATTGGTCGCCCTTGGCGGTGGCGGACGCCGCTGGAAAACCGTTGACGGTGAGATCCTCGGTCGAAGCCTTCTCGACGCCTTCCATCCAGCCCGAATTGAGGTAGTCGCCGAGCGACTGTTCGGCCGGCACGCGCACGACGTCGAAGCGCATCGCCTGCGCGCCGCCCTCGCGGACGCCGATCACGGCCTGCGCGGTGTTGTCGAGCGTGAAATTGTCCGGCGCCTGGAAGGTGAAGCCGAGCTTCGGATGCAGGAAGCGCCGGCCGCGGACAAAACCTTCGCTCGGGTCTTCGCCATAGACGAGGTTGTCGATCGCGGCGAGATAGCTTTCGCGATCGCGCTCGGCGCCTTCAGGCGCGGTGTATTGGCGGGCAATGTTCTGCGCGTTCTGGACGCGTTCCGGAGTTGCCGGATGCGACGAGGTGAAATCCTGCGCGCGCGGATCGAGCGAGCTCTTGCCGGCCTTCAGCTCGGCATTTCGCTCCATCGCGGACAGGAAGCGCGCCGCGCCGTACGGGTCGAAATGCGCCTTGGCGGAGATGCCGACGCCGATGCCGTCGGCCTCGAACTCCTGCTTGCGCGAGAAGCTCGCCATGGTGAGCTTGGTCTTGGCCAGCGCCAGCGCGGTGAGGTCGGGATCGTTGCTCATGTCGGTGACAACGCGGGTGACGATCGCGGCCTGGCGGGCCTGGTCCTCGCGCATCGCCGCGTGCTTGGACAGCACATGCGCCATCTCGTGGCTGAGCACGGAGGACAATTCGGAGGTGTCGCTGGCGAGCGCGAGCAGGCCGCGCGTGACATAGAGCTGGCCGTTGGGCAGCGCGAAGGCGTTCACCGCCCCGGAATTGAGGATGGTGACCTTGTAGCCCTGGTCGGGCCGCTCGGAGGCCGCGACCAGCCGGTCGACGGTCTTGCTGACGAGCGCCTCGAGCTTGGGATCGTCATAGGTCCCGCCATAGCTCGCCAGGATGCGCTCGTGCTCCTTCTCGGTGGCCGGGGTTTGGGCGACGGCAGGCTTCGGCTTCGGCATCGCGACGGCTGCCGGGGTCGCCGCAGTCTGGAACCGGCCCATATCGCCGCAGCCAGCGAGAAGTCCGCCCAGCGCAAGGCAAAGCGCGGCCGGCGCAGCCCGCAGGCGGCGGCAATCGCCCAGTCCGTGCCGTTCTAGCACCCCATTCACGTCGTTTAACCCGTGCCCGGCCTGTCTTAAGGCCTTACCCCTGTCGGCTCGTTTGCGCCCAGCAACTCGATCTGCCCCACGAGGCGTACATCGATGCGTGGCCCCGTATTCCCCTCAACCCAGCCCCGAACGCGAATACGCCGATTCTCCAGGGACTTAAGGGCCATACCAGCGCTTTCGAACGCCGCTAGCGTGCGCTTTGAAATAGTCACGGCAAAGCCGCGTGTCCAGTTTCGTCCGAAGTTGAGGTAGGTCGTTGCCCCAGCTTGCCGGACCGACAGGACTTTGCCTTCGACCACCGTAAAGCGCCCGATCTCCGCCAAAATATCGTCCGGACTTTCCGCGTTTTTTATGGCCGACGGGTCAGCCCAGCTGCCCATTTTTTGGCGCCGCGCCGCAGCTTCGGACGCCATCAGGGCGGCCGCGCAGTCCTTGTCCAGGATCTCGGCGGAGGCGATGGCATCGCCCCGAGCGAGCAGCATGGCCTGCACCGAGATGTCGCCTTCGCCGATGAAGACAAGCGCACTCTGGCGGCCGTAGCGATCAGGCGTGTCGTCAGCGCTCCGCAGCATCACGTCGTGGCCGGCGAGCAGCGAGGTCAGCGCCTGCTTCGTGGTCGCGGTCGGCGCGATGCCGCTGAGGCGGATCTCGCGCCCGTCATCGAGCCGCACGCTGCGCGCATCGACGATGGCAGCGACGCGGCCTTCGCCTTGGGACTCGAACTGGCAGGGGCCCGCGAATGCCGAGCTACTTGCGACGAGAAGACATGCGACGATGAAGCGAAGCCGTTGCGTCACGTGATCCGGAGAGGTTGCATTGCGGCCGGACCTTAACTCATGCGTGGTGAGATGCGAAGGGGCTTTCTCACACCCTTCATTGCGAGGAGCTCTTCGCGACGAAGCAATCCAGACTGTTTCCGCGGACGCATTTCTGGATTGCTTCGCGGAGCCTGTCATCCGGCCGCGCTTCGCGCGGACCCGTTGGCTCGCAATGACAATGCGGGGACAGCTTCCGTCCTCGCGGCATTCCGCTTTGCGGAAAGCGCGCATTGATCATTCATCTGCATCGCACCTGCGCTTGCTGCGCTCTTGCGCATGCGGCATGATTGCGGCAACAGCGAATAGCCAAGAGCAATAACCCAAGAGCAATAACCAAGCCGCCATCAGAGCACGGCGCGATAAGGGAGGTCGTTTTCGATGAAGACTATTTTGTCCGGCATTTTTGCCGCCGCGTTTGCCCTCAATGCGAGCGCCGCACAGGCTCAGGACAAGCCGCCGCTGAAGATCGGCGGCATCCTCGACATGTCGAGCCTTTATGCAGATATCACCGGCTCCGGCAGCGAGACTGCGGCGAAGATGGCGGTCGAGGATTTCGGCGGCGAGGTGCTGGGACGCAAGATCCAGGTGCTGGCGGCCGACCATCTCAACAAGGCCGATCTCTCCGCCAACATTGCCCGCGACATGCTCGATAATCAGGGCGTCGAGATGATCTACGACGTCGCGGCCTCCGCGACCGCGCTTGCCGCCGGCGAGATCGCGAAAGCGCGCAACAAGATCATCATGTTCAACGGGCCGGGCTCGATCCGTCTCAGCAACGAGGCCTGCGGTCCCTACACCATCCACTACGTGTTCGACACCTACGGCCAGGCCAACGTGACCGGTCTTGCGGCGGTGAAGTCGGGTCTCGACAGCTGGTTCTTCCTCACTGCCGACTACGCCTTCGGCCAGGATCTGGAGAAGGACACCAGCGCGGTCGTGACCAAGACCGGCGGCAAGGTGCTCGGTGCCGTCCGCCACCCGCTCAACACGTCGGATTTCTCGTCCTTCCTGCTCCAGGCCCAGGCCTCCAAGGCCAAGGTGATCGGGCTCGCGAATGCCGGCGGCGACACCATCAACGCCATCAAGCAGGCGGCGGAGTTCGGCATCACCAAGGGCGGCCAGAAGGTCTCGCCGCTGCTCGCCTTCGTCACCGATATCGACTCGATCGGGCTCGAGACCGCGCAGGGGCTGCTGCTCGCGGAAGCGTTCTACTGGGATCTCAACGACGACACGCGTGCATTCTCGAAGCGCTTCATGGAGCGCACCAAGCGCGTGCCGACCTCGGCACAAGCCGGCGTCTATTCCTCCGTCACCCATTATCTGAAAGCGGTGAAGGCAGCCGGCACGACCGACGCCGCGGCGGTGATCAAGCTGATGAAGGAGACGCCGATCAACGACTTCTTCGCCAAGAACGGCAAGATCCGCGAGGACGGCCGCATGATCCACGACATGTACCTGTTCGAGGTGAAGAAGCCGTCGGAGTCCAAGGGCCGCTGGGACGATTACAAGCTGCTCGCCACCGTCCCCGGCAACGAGGCGTTCCAGTCATTGGAGCTGTCGCGCTGCCCGCTGGTGAAGAAGTGACGGCGTGACGTAAGGGCACGCCGTCATCCCGGGGCGCGCCAAACAATAGGTCGTCATCCCGGGGCTCGCGAAAGCGAGAGCCCGGGATCCATTGGGCGGCATTGACGGTTGAGAGATGGATTCCGGGTTCGCGACTTCGTCGCGCCCCGGAATGACAAAGTGAGAGAGTGGCACCACAGAATGAGGCCAACGTCCATGAACGACATGGTCCTGCAAAAGCTCGAAGGCGGGCTGCTCACCATCACGATGAACCGGCCGGAGCGGAAGAACGCGCTCAATCCCGAGATGGTCGCCGGGCTGGTCGAGGCGGCGCGGCGCGCGGCTGATGATCCCGAGGTGCGGGCGGTGCTGTTCAAGGGCGCCGGCGGCTCGTTCTGCGTCGGCGGCGACGTCAAGTCGATGGCAGCTGGTCGCGCGCCGCTGCCGTTCGAGCGGAAGCTCGCAAATCTGCGCCACGGCATGGAGGTCTCGCGCATTCTGCATCAGATGCCAAAGCCCGTGGTGGCGCAGCTCGACGGCGCGGCGGCCGGCGCCGGCCTGTCCATGGCGCTGTCCTGCGACCTGCGCATCGCCTCCGAATCCTGCAAGATCACCACTGCTTTTGCCAAGGTCGGATTCTCCGGTGATTACGGCGGCACCTATTTCCTGACTCAGCTGCTCGGCAGTGCGCGGGCGCGCGAGCTCTATCTGATGTCGCCGGTGCTCACCGCGAAGGAGGCACATGCGATCGGCATGGTGACGAAGGTCGTGCCCGACGCCGAGATCGACGCGGCCGCGCACGAGCTCGCGCTGTCGCTGGCGCAAGGGCCGTCGATCGCGCTCGGCTTCATCAAGCGCAACATCAACAACGCCGAGCACCTGGCGCTGGAGGATTGCTTCGACGGCGAGGCGATCCATCACACCCGTTGCGGCGACACCGAGGATCACAAGGAGGCGGCCAAGGCCTTCGTCGAGAAGCGCAAGCCGACCTTTAGGGGCGCATGACCATGGCGCCCTATATCCGGCTGCGTCAGATCTGCCTGGTCGCGCCGCAGCTCGAGCCCGTCATCACGGATATCGGTCGGATCATGGGCCTCGCCGTCTGCTATCGCGACGGCAATGTCGCCCAATACGGCCTCGAGAACGCGCTGCTCCCGGTCGACACGATCCTGCTGGAGGTGGTCGCGCCGTTCAAGGACGGCACCACGGCCGGTCGCTTCATCGAGAAGACCGGCGGCCGCGGCGGTTACATGGCGATCTTCTGCTGCGACGACCCGGACGAGCGCGGCCGCAACGCCAATGCGCTCGGCGTGCGCACCGCCAATGTCATCGACCACGCGCCGTATCACGGCGTCCAGCTCCACCCCCGCGACTGCCGCGCCGCCTTCATCGAGTTCAATCACACCGAAGGCAGCGACGACATCCTCGGGCCGTATCCTCCGGCGGGACCGGACTGGCAGAAATTCATTCGCAAGGATGTGACCGAGGCGCTGACGGCGGTGGAGATGCAGAGCCCGGATCCGCAAGGGCTGGCCGAGCACTGGGGCAGGATCATCGGAATTGCGCCTGAAGGCGCCGAACTGAAGCTACCCAACGCGACCTTCCGCTTCGTCAAGGGCGCCAGCGAGATCATGAGCGCGCTGGAGTTTCGGGTGGCTGACGTGGCGCAGGTGCTGCATACCGCCAAGGCCAAGGGGCTCGCGGTTGCGGGCAACGAGTTTCTGCTGGGCGGAGTGAAGTTCCGCGTGAGTTGATCGGGCAAACCCTCTCCCCCTGTGGGAGAGGGTGGCTCGCCGCGAGCGGCGAGACGGGTGAGGGGTCTCTCTCCGCGAGCGAATCACTTGCGTTTGAATGCGCTGAAGCAACCCCTCATCCGGCGCTTCGCGCCACCTTCTCCCGCAAGGGGAGAAGGAAGGAAGAAGCGACCGTTTGTAAGAAACTACCTTCCCTTGAAATTCGCCACCCGCCGCTCTTCCGTTGCCTTCACGCCTTCCTTGAAATCGTCCGTCGCGCGCAGCCGCGTCTGCTCGGCGAGTTCGTGATTGGTCGCGGCCATCACGCGGTCGGCGAGGCCATTGCGCATCGTGGCGCGGGTGGAGAGCAGGCCGAGCGGGGAGCATTCGGCGATCTCGCCGGCGAGCTTCATCGCGGCCGCCTTCACCTGGTCCTGCGGCACCAGCTCGTTGGCGAGGCCCCATTTGTAGGCTTCCTCGCCCGTGACGCGGCGGCTGGTATAGAACATCAGCTCGGCGTTGTTCTTGCCGATCAGCTCCGGCAGCGTCACGGTCAGGCCGAAGCCGGGATGGAAGCCGAGCTTGGTGAAGTTTGCGGAGAAGCGCGCTTCGGGACAGGTGACGCGGAAATCGGCCGACACTGCAAGCCCGAGACCGCCACCGATGGCCGCGCCCTGCACGGCGGCAACGATCGGCTTCTTGGCGCGGAAGATGCGCACGGCCTGGATGTAGAGATGGTTGATCGGGCCGAGACTGTCGGCCGGATCGCCCTTTTTCTCCGCTTCGCGCGCCTCCTGGGCCTGCCGCGCCGGATCGCCGAAATTGGCGCCGGCGCAGAACGCCTTGCCCTGCGCGGAGAGCACGGAGGCACGGATCTCGATGTCGCGGTCGAACTCGTCGAGAGCGTCCGCGATCTGGTTGATCAGCGAGATATCGAAGAAGTTGAGCGGCGGACGGCGAATCTCGATGGTGCCGACATGCCCGACCTTCTCGACGCCGATATCTTGATAGGTGCTCATGATGATCCTCGATTGACTTAACGCAGACCCAATCCGCGGGCGATGATACCGCGCAGCACCTCGGTGGTGCCGCCCTGGATGGTGAGTTTCGGCGCGGTCTTGATCGCGAAGTCGAGCTGCCGCTCCAAGGTCTCGCGGTTGCTCGCGGTCTCCTCGACGAAGGCGGCGAGATCGCGCACGCGATGCGGCAGCTGCTGCTCCCAGACCGTGCCGATGTCCTTGACGATGGAAGCCTCCACCACCGGCTCCTTGCCGGTTTCGAGCATGCCGGCCACCGAGACCGACATCCGCCGCATGGTGTGGAGCTGCGCGACCAGGCGGCCGATGCCCTCGGCGCTGCGCGTATCGGGATTGGGACCGACAGCGCGGACCAGCTCGGTGAGGACGTAATAGGTCTCGAGGAAACGCTCAGGGCCCGAGCGTTCATAGGCGAGCTCGCTCGTCGCCTGTTTCCAGGCGCCGTCGACTTCGCCGAGCACGTGGTCATCGGGAATGAAGTGATCGGTGAAGACCACCTCGTTGAATTCATACTGGCCGGTGATCTGGCCGATCGGGTTCACCTTGATGCCCGGCTGTTTCATCTTGACCAGGAACTGGGTCAGGCCGTGGCGGCGGTTCTCCTTGGTCGGCGGCGAGGTCCGGAAGATCGCGATCATGTAGTCGGCGATATGCGCCGACGAGGTCCAGATCTTGGTGCCGTTGATGAGATAGCCGCCCTCGGTCTTGGTCGCGCGCGTCTTCGCCGCGAACAAATCGGAGCCCGAGTTCGGCTCGCTCATGCCGATCGCAAAGCAGATCTCGCCGCGGCAGATCCGCGGCAGGATCTCCATCTTTATGTGCTCGGGCGCATATTTCAAAAGCACCGGCCCGCTCTGGCGGTCGGCGACGAAGAAGCGCCGCGTCGGCGCATTGGCGACGCGCATCTCCTCGGTCACCACGTAGCGCTCGAGGAAGGAGCGTTCCTGGCCGCCATACTTTTTCGGCCAGGTCATGCCGAGCCAGCCCTTGGCGCCGACCCGGCGGGAAAATTCCGGCGCGTCGGTGTCCTCGCGATTGGGCTTGTGCGGATCGAAAGTGCCGGCGGCGATTTCCTCGGCGAGGAAGGCGCGCACTTCCTTGCGCAATTGCTCGCATTTCTCCGGCAGGCGGATCGGATCGAAACGGAGGGCAGCGGTCATTTTTGTCTCGTCCCCTGATCAGCGCGACGCCACGAGCGGCCACAGTTCATCGGCGCCGCGGTTTGCCACGAGCTTGCCGAGCTCGACGGCCCAGTAGCTTTCCGAGCCAAAATCGTCGCGCCAGGCCAGCGCGCGCAGCGAATAGCGGTGCAGGATGTGCTCCATGGTGAAGCCGATCGCGCCATGGACCTGATGCGCGATGCCGCCGCCCTTCTCGGCAGCTTCCGCGCAGCGGATCTTTGCGGAGGCGGCTTCGAGATAGATCTCGTCGTTGAACGATCTTGCATTGGCGATGGCGTCGGCGGCGGACGTCGCCGCCGCAAGCGCCGCGGCGGATTCGCCGGCGAGGCGCGCGAGATTGTGCTGCACGGCCTGGAATTTCGAGATCTTCTTCTCGAAGGCGACACGCTCGTTGGAATAGCGCACGGAGATGTCGAGCATGGATTCCAGCGCGCCGGCGATCTGGAGGCTGCGCGCGACGCCGCCCATCAGCATCAGATGGGTCTGCTCAAAGCCCTTCGGCGCGGGCTTGATGGCGACTGGCTGGACCTTGTCGAGCGTGACGGTATCGCTGTGGTCGTAGCCGACATTGAGCCCGGCCTCGATCCGCGCCTTGGCCGCGTCGATCAGCGCGATGGAAGCACCATCCTTGCCGTGCGCCAGCACGGCAAAATGCTTCGCCGTCTTGGCAAAGGGCACGCCGCGCGCGCGGCCGGAGAGCGCACCGTCGGCATCGAGGGTGATGCGGTCCTTCGGGGACGCCGGCACGACCGTCATCTCGCCATCGGGTGATGTGATCTTGGCCTGTGCCAGCAGCCATCCCGCCAGCATGGTCTCGGCCAGCGGCACCGCGACTGCGAAACGGCCGGCGGCGTTCATCAGCGCAAAGCCGTCGGCGAGGCTCGCACCCGAGCCGCCGAGATCATCCGGCACCCAGGACAGCGGCAGGCCGGCTTCGCTCAACGCCTGCCACAGCGGCGCCTGCCAGGAATTGTTCTTGTCGTTGTTGATGGTTTGCGGATCGGCGAGATCTGCGAAGATCTTCTCCGCGGTCTCGACGACGATATTGTCACTCTCCGCCACAGCGTTCCCCGTATCTTGCCATTGGCGCGTCCGGTCTGATCGGCCAGTGCGCAGTCTCTTCTTGCGCCCGATGATCGGAAAAAGCCATGGCCCTGACAAGCGTTGATCGCAGGTCCATCTGCGGCGTGGGCATGGGGCCAGGCTTCAGGAAATGCTAATTCCGCTTAGCGGAGTTTGCTCGATTTGCAGGGCGCGGCAAACTCGCTAAACAGGACGCCACACCAGAGACAGGGGAAGGAAATCCGGATGGCAAAAGACGGCTTGTGCGCAATCGTGACGGGGTCCGCATCCGGGCTGGGTGCAGCGACTGCGGAGATTCTCGCCCGCAGCGGGGCGAGGCTCGTCATCAACTATTCGTCGAGCCAGAAGGAAGCCGAGGCGACGGCCGAGACCTGCCGCAAGGCCGGCGCCGCGGAGGTTTTGGTCGCACAGGGCGACGTCTCCAAGGATGAGGATTGTCGCAAGATCGTCGCGGCGGCCAGCGGCTGGGGCCGGCTCGACATCCTCGTCAACAATGCCGGCACCACCAAGCATGTGGCTCACGCCGATCTCGACGGTCTGTCGGCGGAAGATTTCCAGCGGGTCTATGGCGTCAACACCATCGGCCCGTTCCAGATGGTGCGCGCGGCGCGCAGCCTGCTCGAAGCCGCCGCCAAGGCTTCGGGGCGGCCATCTGCGGTCGTGAACGTGTCCTCGGTCGCCGGCATCAGCGGCGTCGGCTCGTCGATTGCGTACGCCGCGAGCAAGGGTGCGCTCAACACCATGACGCTGTCGCTGTCGCGCGCGCTGGCGCCGCTGATCCGCGTCAACACGGTCTGCCCTGGCTATATCGACACGCCCTGGTTCACCAAGGGCCGCGGCGAGGCGCAGGCCAAGCAGGTGCGCGACAGCGTCGTGGCGAAAGTGCCGCTGAAGGTCGCATCATCCGCGGAGGACATCGCCCAGCTCGTCTGCTTCCTGGCGACGCCGGCCTCCAGCAACATGACCGGCGAGGTCGTGCGCATGGATGCGGGGATGCATTTGATTACGTGAGACCCGATACGCCCTCTCCGCGTCATGGCCGGGCTTGACCCGGCCATCCACGTGAGGCCGCTCGGGTCGAAGGACGTGGATGCCCGGGTCAAGCCCGGGCATGACGATGAGGAGGTGGCGTGCTCTCGTCGTTACCGCTTCTAAGCGCTACCCCTTGATCACGCCGCTCGCTACCAGCCGATTCCAGATGAACAGCACCACCACCGCGCCGATGGTCGCGGTGATGAAGCCGGCGCCCTGGTCGGGGCTGTAATGGCCGATGGCCTGGCCGATCCAGGTGGCCAGAAACGCGCCGGCAATGCCGAGGATGGTGGTGAGGATGAAGCCGCTCGGATTGTTCGGCCCCGGCGACAGCCAGCGCGCGATGAGGCCGGCAATGAAGCCGACCAAGATGATCCAAAACAGGCCGCCCATGCTCATGACAGTGCTCCCCTCTCTTTGAACCGATCAGACCCGATCCGAGAGTTCATTCTCGGTCGGCAGCCGTCCGTCCGGCGTCAAATGGTCGACCACCTGCGGCAGATACTGGCTGAGGCCGGAGAGCAGCTCTTCGCGTGACAGGCCGCTCTGGGCGGACAAACTCTCGATCTGGTCGGCGCCGAGCGCGCTGGCGAGATCGCCCGGCGCGATTGGCTTGTTCTCGCCCTTGCCGACCCAGGAATTGGCGGCATCACCGTGTCCGCTCTGCTGGAGCTGGTTGAGGAGATCGCCAAGCCCGCCGCTCAGAATGCTGCCGGCCGCACCGCCGGCGAGCAGGCCGCCGAGGCCGCCCTTGAGCATGTCGTTCAGACCGCCGCCCCGACCTACGTTCACCGGCGGAGGCGCGGGTGTCGGCAACGGTTGGGGCGCTGAGCCGGACTGGTTGCCGGTGAAATGCTTGAATGCCTTCCAGGCGAGCAGGCCGAGCAGCGCCATGGTCATCGGCGACATGCCGCCGGAGGATTTCTCGGAGCTCGGTGTGCTCTGGCCGCGCGGGCCGTTCTGCATGCCGTTGAGGACGTCGAGTAGACCCATGGTGCTCTCCTTTGGCGTCTCGTTCGGCGAGCGCTCGCCGCTGACTGCCCCCGGGGCGAGAAGATATGGGGCACTCATGACCGTTACAAGTCGGATGCGCCGCGATTGGTTGTCGGGCTCGGCTCTGCTATCGAAGGCCGGTCATTCAGGGAGTGAGCTCGGTGATTGCGGATCGACCGATCGTTGTGGCCGGCGCCGGCGCCATCGGCTGTTTCGTCGGCGGCATGCTGGCCGCCAGCGGCCGCCGCGTCGCGCTCCTGGTGCGGCCGCGGGTAAAGACCGAGATCGAGCGGTTCGGCTTGCTTCTGACTGATTTCGACGGCTCCGAGAACAAGCTCGGCGCGGGTCAACTGGCGCTGTCGGAGGATCCCTCGATCTTCCACAGCGCCGGCATCGTGCTGGTGACGGTGAAAAGCGCCGATACCGCTGCTGTCGCCGAGCAGATCGCGCAGCATGCGCCTGAGGATGCCGTCATCGTCTCGCTTCAGAACGGCGTCGGCAATGTCGCTGCGCTGCGCGAGCGGCTGGGCGGCCGCCGCGTGCTGGCCGGCATGGTGCCGTTCAACGTGATCGCGATGGGCGAGGGCCGCTTCCACCGCTCGACCTCCGGCGACATTCATGTTGGCGAGGATGCGGAGAACACGGCCGGGAAGCTCTCGGTCGCCGGCCTCACGATGCGCGCGAGCAGCGACATCACGGGCGTGCAATGGGGCAAGCTGATCATCAACCTGAACAACGCGCTCAGCGCGCTGTCGGACATGCCGCTTGCCGCGCAACTGGCCAGCCGCGACTGGCGCAGGCTGTTCGCCGACCAGATGGCCGAAGGGCTGGCCGTGCTGAAGGCCGCCCACATCGTGCCGGTGTCGTCGACGCCGATCCCGATGAGCTGGTCTCCAACCCTGCTGCGGCTGCCGGATGCGATCTTCGGTGCAATCCTGGGCCGGACCATGAAGATCGATCCCGAGGCGCGCTCCTCGATGTGGCAGGATCTGAAGCAGGGCCGCAAGACCGAGATCGACTATCTGCAAGGCGCGGTGATCGCGCTCGCCGAGCGGAACCATGTCGCCGTGCCGCTGATGCGCCGCATTGTTGCGCTGATCAAGGAAGCCGAGGCGGCCGGCAACGGTCCGCTCCGTATGACGCCGCAGCAGATTCGGGGGTAGCGCCCGAAAGGAGGAGCGCGATGAAACGTGGTCTTGTGATCGGGCTCGCGCTGACCGCCTTCTGCGGCACATCGACGCTCGCCTATGCGAGGCCGCCGACGGTGATGAACTCACCTGGATATGACAGGCGATTGCAGGAGAGCCGGTCGCAGTTGGGTGCTTCGCCGATGGTGACGGAGCCGGCGACTGCGCCGTTGGTGAAACCGAAGCAGGGCAAGAAGAAGCGCACGAACTGAGGGTGGGAGCTGATCTCCATCCAACTCGTCCTTGCGAGCCACCGGGTCGGCGCAAAGCGCCGCCCGATGACAGGCTCCGCGAAGCAATCCAGAATCCCACCGCGGAAAGACCCTGGATTGCTTCGTCGCAAGGGCTCCTCGCAATGACGGTTATGGATGCAACTCACCCCTTCTTCGCGGGCTTGCTCGGGGTCGGGTTGAACAGCTTCTTCAGGTCGTTCAAGCTCTCCGACAGCCGCGGCCATTCGCAGGAGAACGAGCCCTTGGCGCAAGGTGCAGCCTTCGGCTTCGCGCCCGCGGCTTGCTGCACCTTCGGCCGCTCGACCGGCACCGGCACGCGCGCGACTTCGGTCCGCAGCGCGACCTGCTGCAGCTGCTGCAACTGCTGCTCCTGCTGTTCGCGCTGCTGCCGGGCGATAGCCTGGGCCGCTTCGTTGCTGCGGCGCTGGTTGGCGAGATAGGCCGTATAGGCTTCGTCGATCTTCTTCTGCTCCTCCGGCGTCGGATTGGGACCGGCGATATCGAAGGTGCGATCCTGGAGGAAATCGTAATAGGAATAGCCGCCGCCCGGCTTGCGGCGGCCGGCGAACTTGGCGTTGCAATCGGCAAGGGCGGCCGTCTTCTCCGCTTTGGTTGCGGCCTTCTCGGCGGCGTCGGCGCATTCCTCGAAATCAACCGGAGCGCGCTTCCACCATTGCGCCTCGGCATGCCCGTGCGTCAGCAGGAACAAACCTGCTGTACCTACGGCGAGCAGCGCCGCACGACGCGATGTAACGACCGACGACATTCTACGAGAGCATTCCTTGCGCAACTCAACCCGAACTGAGTCGAGCCGGATTTTTGCCCCTTTCTTGCCGGCTTGTCACCCATGGAACCCAGGAAATTCAGGGCTGCGATGCTGACATTTTGTGCTTGACGTGGCGCGAGAGTCACAGCGCCCTGACCGCAGGCTGGTACACTCGTGCCGCGAGCGCCTCACTCCTGCGGCGACGCCAAGAAGACGAAATGGAAACGCCTGATGTTGCTGCCGCTCTCAGATGTGCCGCGCTGGTACGCGGAACGCAAACCACACGGCACGATTGCGATCCGTCACGGGCAGGACACGCTGACCTGGGACGAGCTCGAGCGCGGCGCCAACCGCCGCGCGCGGGCATTCATGGCCAAGGGCGTCAAGCCCGGGGATTTCGTCGCGATCGGATTGCCGAACGGCAACGCGTTCTTCGAGACCTCCTTTGCGGTGTGGAAATGCGGCGCGACGCCGACCTCGCTGTCGTGGCGGCTGCCGCGCGGCGAAGCCGCCGCCGTGCTCGACATTCTCAAGCCTGCGCTGGTGGTCGGCGGCGAGGCCGACTGGAATGCGCCCAACCGGTTGGCCGCCGACTTCGTGCCGGAAGGATTCTCGGATGGGCCGCTGGCGCCGCCGGTGGCGCGATACTGGAAGGCGATGACCTCAGGCGGCTCGACCGGCCGACCCAAAGTGATCCTCGATCACCAGCCGGCCGTGACCGATACCGCGGCTGCGCCGCCGCTCAATATTCCATTCGGCGTATCGCTGCTCAATCCCGGTCCGCTCTACCACAACGCGCCGTTCATCGTGTCGCATTATGCGCTCTTCGTCGGCGGCAAGCTCACGGGGCTGACCAAGTTCGACGCCGAGGAGACGCTGCGGCAGATCGAACGCGAGCGCGTGCAATGGGTCAATTTCGTGCCGACCATGATGCACCGCATCTGGGCGCTGCCTGCGAGCGTGCGCAACTCTTACGATCTGTCGAGCCTGCAGACGGTCTTCCACATGGCTGCGCCGATGCCGCCGTGGCTAAAGGAGAACTGGATCGGCTGGCTCGGACCCGAGCGGATTTGGGAGCTCTATGGTGGCACCGAGCGGCAGGGCGCCTGCATCATCTCCGGCACTGAATGGCTGACGCACAAGGGCTCGGTTGGCAAGATCGGCGACATGGCGAAGCTTCGCATCGTCGGCGAGGACGGCAAGGACGTTGCGCCCGGCGAGACCGGCGAGATCTATTTCCTCAACAATGACGGCAAGGACGCCACCTACCATTATCTCGGCGCCGAGCCGAAGCGCCGCGCCGACGGCTGGGAATCGCTCGGCGATATCGGCCGGCTGGACGCCGAAGGTTATCTCTATCTCGGCGACCGCCTCGCGGACATGGTGCTGCGCGGCGGCGCCAACATCTATCCGGCCGAGGTCGAGGCCGCGGTGTCCGAGGCTCCCGGTGTGCGCTCCTGCGTCGTGGTGGGCCTGCCCGATCCGGAACTGGGCCAGCGTGTGCATGCCATCATCGAGCCGGAGCCCGATGCGGACGGGCAGGCCATTGCCGACGGCATGGCGGATTTTCTCAAGGACCGGCTCAGCCGCTATAAGCATCCCGAAAGCTTCGAATTCGTCAGCGCCCCGCCGCGCGACGATTCCGGAAAAGTTCGGCGCACCCTGTTGCGCGATGAGCGTGCGACGTGGATGAAGGAGGGGCGCGCGTTCCGGATCTTGTCTTCGAAGGCGCGGGCGCATGCCGAATGAGACAAGCAAGGAAGGACTGACATGACGATCACCATCGCAGCGAGCAGCGTGAAGAAGCCGCCGGCCGATATCATCGAGGGGTTCAGGGACGCGCCGACCTCGGTGATCTCGGACAATCTCGCCCGGCTACCCGGTGCAGTGGGGCTGAGGCCCTATCACCGCGGCGGCAAGCTGGTGGGCACGGCCTTCACCGTGCGCACCCGTCCCGGCGACAATCTCGCGATCCACCGCGCGCTGGATCTGGTCGGGCCCGGCGACGTCATCGTGGTCGACGGCGGCGGCGACGAGACGCGCGCGCTGATCGGCGAGATCATGAAGAACATCGCGCAATGGCGCAAAGCTGAAGGCTACGTAATCGACGGCGCGATCCGCGACGTCGCAGCATTCGCGGCCGACGACTTCCCCTGCTACGCCCGCGCAGTGATCCATCGCGGTCCCTACAAGAACGGCCCCGGCGAGATCAACGTGCCGGTGACGATCGGCGGCAGCGTGATTGCGCCCGGCGACATCGTCGTCGGCGACGAGGACGGCGTGGTGTCGTTTCCCGCTGCCGGGGCGGCCGCCCTGTTGGACGCGGTGCGTGTCCAGGTCGCGCGCGAGGAGGAGACGTTGAAGGCGATCCGCGAGGGCCGTTACCAGGGCGCCTACGGCAAGTCCTGATCAGAGGAGCGTGAAGGGAGGATGGCGTGAGCCAGAAGGAAGAATTTCACAATCTCGATGATGCCAGCGACGGACTCTTCCGCGAGCTTGCCGCCGGCGTGACCACGCGCATCTTCTCCGGCGAGCAGGCGATGCTGTCGGTGGTGACGCTGGCCCCGCATGCGCAAGGCACGCTGCATCATCACCCCGAGGAGCAGTGGGGCGTGCTGCTCGACGGCTCCGCCATCCGCGTCCAGGGCGAGGAGGAAATCCCGGTGAAGAAAGGCGATTTCTGGCGCACGCCCGGGAACGTGCCGCACACCATGCGCGCCGGCCCGGACGGCGCCCGCGTGCTGGACATCTTCAGTCCGCCTCGGCCAGAATACAGAAAAGCAGGATCAGGCTTCGGCACGACCTAGCGCTCAAAAGCAAAAAAGCAAAGCGCTACACATAAAGGGAGGGGACCATGACGATCACACGACGGGCGCTGCTGGCCGCGCCGGCTATTCTCGCATTGACGCCGGCGATGGCGCAGGCCGGCAAAATCACGCTGGTGGTGCCGTTCCCGCCGGGCGGATCGACCGACGCCATGGCGCGGCTGCTGCAGACGAACCTGCAGACCAAGCTTGGTCGCATCGTGGTGGTCGAGAACAAATCGGGCGCGGCCGGTGCGCTCGGCGCGGCGCAGGTCGCCAAGAGCCCGGCCGACGGCTCGACCTTCCTGGTGACGTTCGATTCCCACGCCGTGATCCCGTCGATCCTCGACAAGCCGCCGGTCGATGTCGAGCGCGAGCTGATGCCGGTGCTGCTGATCGGCACCGCGCCTTACGTGATCGCGGCCGGCGCTGGCCGCCCCTACAAGAGCTTTGCCGACGTGGTTGCCGCCTGCAAGGCGACCCCCGGTGCGGTGAAATATGCCTCGGTCGGCATCGGCACGCTCGGCCATCTCGCCATGACCGTGCTCGGTAACAAGGCCGGCGTCGAGATCATGCACGTGCCCTATCGCGGCGGCGGGCCGGCCATGAACGACGTGCTCGGCGGCCACGTCGATCTCATCGCGGGATCGGCGGCGCTGGTCGCCGCCCAGCTCGGCACCAATATGCTGCGTCCGATCCTGCAGCTCGGCCGCGAGCGGCTGCCGGCCCTGCCTGATACTCAGACCGCGATCGAGGCCGGCTTCCCGGACTTCGAGACGCTGGCCTGGTGGGGCATCTTCGCGCCCACGGGCACGCCGCCGGACGTCGTCGCGGCCTTCGCGGCGGCGTCCAAGGAGATCCTGAGCGAGCCCGCGACCGCCGCCCAGCTGAAGGAGACGCAACACATGACGCTGCTGCTCCATCACGGCGCCGCCTTCAAGACCTTCTTCGACAAGCAGGTCGCCACCTGGGGCAAGGTCGTGAAGGACAACAATATCAAGGCGTGAGGCCCCGTCATGCCCGACGAAGGGGACGTGCGAAACTGAGCTCATGGCCATCGGGGTCGGTGAGATGGAAGTAGCGCTCGCCCCATTCTGCGTCGCGCGGCGTGGTCGACGGCTGCCATCCCGCGGCGCGCGCCTGCTCATAGATTGCGTCGACATCGGCGACATGGAAGATGACGCGGCCCCACCAGGACCAGCGTTTGTCGTCCGGCTGTGCCGTCAGGTTAAGATAACCGGGGCCGACGCGAAAGCTCGTGAATGCGGCGGCTTCGCCACCATACAAGAGCTCGAACCCCAGCGACCGGTAGAAGTGCACGGCGCGCCCCATGTCATGCGTGCCGAGCGTGATGGCGCTGATGCTTCCGATCATGTGAGCTGCTCCGTTGGGAGGGGCCTGGAAGTATAGCCGCCCCGTTCAGGCTGACGATCGATCTCGCCCGCCTGACGGCTGGCGAACCGCATTTTGCTCTGCTATGAGGGGGCCGAGCCCGCACCCACGGGTTCCGCGGTCCCGTAGCTCAGCCGGATAGAGCGGCGGTTTCCTAAACCGTAGGTCGGAAGTTCGAGTCTTCCCGGGATCGCCACTTTTCCGCGCGTTTACGCCGCGCCTAGGGCACGCAACGCCGGTATTCCCCCCAAGCGTTATTCCATCGTGACGTGTGCCGACAGCCGGCTAAAATACGGCGGGTGCAGGGGGCCTTGCATGGCGGACTCATGGTACTACGCTGAGGGCGGGCAGCGGCGCGGCCCGTTCTCGATTTCTGAACTCCTTACGCTTCTCGCGGGTATCGCCGATCCTCGGCGCGTGCTGGTCTGGCGGCACGGCTTCGAGAATTGGAAGCCGGCCGGGGAGGTGCACGAGATCACGCAGCAGCTCCTTCAATCGCCGCCGCCAAGCCCAGCATCGCCGCCGGTTGAGGTCATTCGCGAGGCGGCCGCTCCCGCAGAAGACGGCGCTTCATTCAAGGACGTCCAGCCAGAGATGACCGGCATCAGCGGCTGGCTCGGGCTTCTGGCGTTCGGCCAAATGATCGGCATCGTGCGCCTCGTCGTCAATACCGCGCAATATGTGCAGTCGATCTCCAGCGAGACCTGGGTGCAATTCTCAATCGTATTTTGGGGCGAGATAGCGATGAACGCCGCGCTGATCGGTCTCGCAATCTGGACGGCGGTGCTCCTGTTCATGCATTCCCGTAGATTTCCAGCGTTCTTCATTGTGCAGATGATCTGTGCGGTACTGATGCCGTTGATCGATCTGGTTTGGGTTGCATCGATCTTTTCCATTGGCTTGAACCGTCCGTTCGGTGATTTTTTCACTATCGAACCTCTTCAAGTCGCACGAATGGTCGTCGGTGCGATCAGTACCGCGATTTGGATAACCTACGTCCTTCGCTCCCGTAGAGTCGCGAATACGTTCACGGAGTAAGCCGTCATGCATCCGGCGGCCCGCAAGCCGAGCGGACAGGATGCCCGCTGATTTGCTCGGCTGGTGCAAAAATTGCTAACAGAAGCGACCGGGCCGGAAGGGGCACCTTCCAGCCCGGTCCGTGCCTGTCCGTTGCCATACCCGGAGACCATGATGCCTTTTGACTTGATCCTTCGCGGCGGAAGGGTCATTGACCCCTCGCAGAAGCTCGATGCCGTGACGGATGTCGCATTTTCGAACGGCAAGGTTGCCGCTGTTGGCACTGGGCTCAAGGCGGATCCGGGCACCGATGTCCGCGACATCTCGCAGTTCATCGTGACGCCCGGACTCATCGATCTGCACACCCATGTCTATTGGGGCGGCACCTCGCTCGGCATTGATGCCGAGGAGTTCTGCCGCCTCTCCGGCGTCACCACGGCGGTCGATACCGGCAGCGCTGGCCCCGGCAATTTCGCCGGCTTCCGCAAGCATGTGATCGAGCCGAGCCAGGTCCGCATCCTCGCCTATTTGCACGTCTCGCATGCCGGCATCTTCGGCTTCTCGCACCGGATCATGGTCGGCGAGAGCGAGGAGCTGCGCCTGATGAATCCGATCGAGGCGGCCGAAGTGGCCGATGCCAACCGCGATCTCATCGTCGGCATCAAGGTGCGCGTGGGCCTGCATTCCTCGGGCACCTCGGGCGCGGTGCCGCTCGACATCGCGCTCGAGGTTGCGAACGAGGTCGGCATGCCGCTGATGGCGCATATCGATCATCCGCCGCCGAGCTATGAGGACGTGCTGGCGCGGCTGCGTCCCGGCGACGTGCTGACCCACGCGTTCCGCCCCTTTCCCAACACCCCGGCGACGGCGCAAGGCACCGTGAAGAAAGCGGTGCTGGAGGCGCGCGAGCGCGGCGTGCTGTTCGATATCGGCCACGGCAAGGGCTCGTTCGCGTTCAAGACCGCGCGCGCCATGTTGGCCAATGGTTTCCATCCGGACACGATTTCCTCGGACATCCATCAGCTCTGCATCGACGGACCGGCCTATGACCAGGTGACGACCATGTCGAAGTTCCTGTGCATGGGCATGGAGCTGCCGGATGTGATCGCGGCATCGACGGTGAATGCGGCGATGGCGCTGCGGCGTCCTGAGCTCGGCAGCCTCAAGCCGGGCAGCGTCGGCGACGCGACGTTGATCTCGGTGCGGCAGGGCCAGTTCGACTATGAAGACGTCGTCGGCGAGCACCTGATCGGCGATCGCAAGATCGTGTCCGAAGGCGTCGTCATCGGCGGCCGCTGGTGGCATCCGAATTGAGCGGCGCGCGCGGATCGTGACCACGTGCTCGCATGACGCACTGATCAGTCGCGTCCCGCCTCCATGATCGCCTTGGCGAGCCGCGCCGGGTCCGAGAAGCACAGTTCGTGGCTTCCCGGCACCTGCACCAGGCGAAACAGGCCGAGCTTCTCCGACAGGCGCGGATGCCAGCCATGGCTGTGCGGCATCGCGGTATCCTCGGTGCAGTTGATGTAGGATTTGGCCAGCGGCATCTCGGCCGGATTGCTCTTGAGCGCGATCTTGTCGCTGAAGGTCGCCAGCGGATGCGGATTGAGCACGTCATAAGCGCGCTGCGCCGTCTCCAGATCGGCATCGTTGATGAAGGCCTCGCGCCAGATCGGGAAGGGCAGCACCACCGAGCCGTCGCCGCGCTCGGCCGCGATGGCGTCGAACAGTCCGACATAATGCGGCGGCACCATGTCGTTGAGGCATTCGCCGCCGTTGGGCACGAAGGCATTCCAATAGACCAGACGGCGGATGCGCTCCGGCACGAGGTCGGCAACGCCAGTGATAACCATGCCGCCATAGGAATGGCCGAGCAGGATGACGTCCTTCAGATTATTCTCGGCCAGGTAGTCCGCGATCGATTGGATCGCTTCCTTCAACCCGGTCGTCTTGGCATCGCCCGGACGGTTGCCCTTGATGGTGGGGGTATGGACTTGATGGCCGGCGGCGCGGATCGTCGCGGCGACCGGCTCGAGCTCGGCGCCTGTATGCCAGGCGCCATGGACGAGAACGTAGGTCGACATATTGTGGCTCCTCCCGAGGGTGTGGTTAGATCGGCGCAGCGTCGCCGCACGGCAAGTGTGGACCGGCGACCGATTTGCCGCTTGGCTGGAAGTGAACCGTATTGGTCTCGGAGTGAACCGATGCAGCAGATCGAGCGTCCCGTTCCGTCACGCCACTCGGCCTGGAATACGGTGGGCGTACGGCCTCACGAGCAATTCGCCTATTATCGCGAGGCAATCTGCCAGGCTTTCATGAATCTGACGCCGGAGCCGGCGGCCGCCGCCGCCTTTCCCGCCAGCGTCGAGCATGTCCGTCTCGGTGATGCCGCGATCAACCGCGTCAGCTTCCCTGAGCACGTGGTGCGCCGTTCCGCGGCCGACATTGCGGCGTCCGATCGCAGCTGCTTCTACCTCAACCTGAAGCTGGCCGGCCGCTGCCGCATCCAGCAGGACGGTCGCGAGATCAGCCTGTCGCCCGGAC
This sequence comes from Bradyrhizobium yuanmingense, assembly GCF_025200905.1. Taxonomy (NCBI): domain Bacteria; kingdom Pseudomonadati; phylum Pseudomonadota; class Alphaproteobacteria; order Hyphomicrobiales; family Nitrobacteraceae; genus Bradyrhizobium; species Bradyrhizobium yuanmingense. The sequence goes on from NZ_CP104173.1 coordinate 191,603, forward strand.
AGGTCGGCATCTTCGACAGCGACCGCCAGTTCGCGCTCCTGCACGATCGTGGTCCGCAGCTGCGCGTCGCCTCGTTCTGGGTGCCGGCAGAAGCCTTGCGTGAACGGCTGCCGGCTTCGTTCGACGTCGTTGCGGCACGCCTCTCGGACGATCCCGTCGTCGGCCACCTCATTGTCGAGACCGCGCGCACGCTCAGCGAGGGCGCGCTGCAGATGGGCGAGGACGAAGGTGTGCGGCTGTTCCGGGCGCTGATCGAATTGGTTGCCGTGAGCCTGTCGCGAAGCAGCCGCCTGCACGCAGCTGAAGCCGAGAGTCTCGCCGATGCAACCACGCTGGCGGTGAAACGTGCCATCCACCGGCGGCTCCGCCAGCCGGGACTTGCGGTCGCAGACGTCGCCGCCGCCGTCGGCATCAGCGAGCGCTACGTGCACAAGCTGCTGGCGCGATCGGGCTCCAGCTTCACCGACTACGTCATCGACCATCGTCTCGACGGCGCGGCCAGGGATCTCAGGACTCCCGCGATGGCGGAGCGCGCGATCGGCGCCATCGCGTTCGATTGGGGTTTTTCGGACCTCTCCCACTTCACCCGCCGCTTCAAGCAGCGCTTCGGCTGCCGGCCGCGCGACTGGCGCGCGCGGTGAGAGAAACTGCGCGGCGACTCGCTCGATGAGCCCCCTCTCCCCGTTCTTACGGGGAGAGGGTTGGGGTGAGGGGCTGCTTCCGCGAATACGGTGAGAGACGGACCTGTGGAGAGTCCCCCTCACCCGATCGCTACGCGATCGACCTCTCCCCGCAAGCGGGGCGAGGTGGAGCGCCTCACAGCGACCGCGCGATTAGCAGCTTCATGATCTCGTTGGTGCCGCCATAGATCTTCTGGATGCGGGAATCGATGAAGATGCGCGAGATCGGGTATTCCTGCATGTAGCCGTAGCCGCCGAATAGCTGCAGGCATTCGTCGGCGGTCTCGACCTGCTTCTCCGAGCACCAATATTTCGCCATCGAGGCCGTCACGGTGTCGAGGTCCTTGGCGATCAGGCGCTCGATGCACCAGTCGACGAAGACGCGCGCGATCATCGCCTCGGTCTTGCGCTCGGCCAGCGTAAAGGCGGTGTTCTGGAAATCCATCAGCGGCTTGCCGAACGCCTTGCGCTCCTTGGTGTAGTCGGTGGTGAGCTTGACCGCGCGCTCCATCGAGGCGACGGCGCCGACCGCGAGCGCAAGGCGTTCCTGCGGCAATTGCTGCATCAACTGGACAAAACCCTGGCCCTCCTCCTTGCCGAGCAGGTTTTCCGGCGGCACGGTCACGTTGTCGAAAAACAGCTCCGAGGTGTCGGAGGCGTGCAGGCCGATCTTGTCGAGGTTGCGCCCGCGCTTGTAGCCGTCCGCGCCCGCAGTCTCGACCACGATCAGCGAAATGCCTTTCGCACCTAGCTCGCCGGTGCGCGCGACCACGATGACGAGATCGGCAGCCTGGCCGTTGGTGATGAAGGTCTTCTGGCCGTTGATGACGTAGGAATTGCCCTGCTTCTTCGCCGTGGTCTTGACAGCTTGCAAGTCCGAGCCGGTGCCGGGCTCGGTCATGGCGATGGCGCCGACCATCTCGCCGGACGCCATCTTCGGCAGCCAGCGTTTCTTCTGCTCCTCCGAACCGTAATTGAGGATGTAATGCGCGACGATGGCGCTGTGCACGGAGACGCCGGTGGTCAGCTCTGGCACCGTGCTCTCGAGATCGTCGAGCACGGCGGCGTCATAGGCGAAGGTGGCGCCGAGACCGCCATATTCCTCCGGCACGCTCGCCAGCAGCGCTCCCATCTCGCCGAGCCCGCGCCAGGCGAAGCGGTCGACCATTTTCTGCTCGCGCCATTTCTCGGCATGCGGCGCCAGGTCCTTGGCGAGATATTTGCGGAACTGGTCGCGGAAGACGTCGAGGTCTTCGGTCATCCAGGACGATCGATAATGCATCAGCGCCTCGCTCTCAGACAATCAGGCCGCCGCCGGCGACGACCACCTGACCACTGATATAATTGGATTCCGGACTGCAGAACAGATAGACGGCGTCGGCCGCCTCTTCCGGCGTACCGCCGCGGCCGAGCGGGATCATGCGCGACATGGCTTCCAGCATGTGCGGCTGCACGCCGACCTTGATGTCGCGGCCGGCGACGTCGATGGTCTTCTGCTGCGCCTCGATCGGCTGGGTCAGGCGGGTGTTGATGAGGCCGAAGGCGACGCAATTGACGTTGACCTTGTAGCGGCCCCACTCCTTGCACATGGTTCGGGTCAAGCCGATCAGCGAGGCCTTGGCCGAGGAATAGCTGGCCTGCCCGGCATTGCCGTAGAGACCCGCGATGGAGGAGATGTTCACGACCTTGCGGAACACCTCGCGTCCCTCTTCGGCCTCCTTCCTGGCGAAGACGCGGATCGGCTCGGCGGCCGCGCGCAGGATCCGGAACGGCGCGACGAGGTGGACGTCGAGCATGGCCTGGAACTGCTCGTCGGTCATCTTCTGGATGGTGGAGTCCCAGGTATAGCCGGCATTGTTGACGATGATGTCGAGCCCGCCGAACTTGTCCAGCGCGGCGCCGACGAAGCGATCGGCGAAGCCCGCCTCGGCGACGCTGCCGTTCACGGCAGTGGCATTGCCGCCGAGTGCCTCGATCTCCGCGACCACGGCGTTGCCGGGCTCGGCATCGAGGTCGTTGACGACCACCCTGGCGCCTTCGCGCGCCAGCTTGAGCGCGATCGCGCGTCCGATGCCCCGGCCTGAGCCGGTGACGAGCGCGACCTTTCCCTGCAGTCTTGTCATTTGAATGAGTCCTCTTGCTGTCACAGCGCGACGACGGCGCTGCCTTCGAGCTTGACCTCGCCGCGATCGTCCTTGGTGGTGAGCGCGAGCCTTGCGCGACGCTCGCCGTCCTCGACGAAGAGCTCGGTCACGGTGCCTTCGCAAGTGAGCTTGGCGCCGAGCTGAGTGATCGAGACGAACCGGGTCGCAAAGCTGCGGAGCTTCGACGGCGGCACCACATCCGTCAGCGCCTGCCCAAGAGAGGCCATCACCAGCATGCCGTGGGCGAACACATCGGGAAATCCGGCCGCCTTGGCGAAGTCGATGTCGACGTGGATCGGATTATGATCGCCCGATGCACCGCAATAGAGCGCGAGCGTGTGGCGGGTGATCGGCGGAAAGACCTTGTGGACGATGCGCTCGCCGGCCTTTATGTCTTCGGATGCCGTCATGACGCCGCCTCGTCGCGGACGACGATGGTGCGCGCGGTATCGGCGACATGCACGCCGTCCTGGTTGGTCACCTCGCATCGGATGCCGATCAGCGTCATCGCGCCGCCCTTCTTGTCCACGACGCTGGTCACCAGCGGTCGAAACGTCAGGGTGTCGCCGACCAGAACCGGGGCGTGATAGGCGAAGCTTTGCTCACCATGCAGCACGCGGGACAGATTGATGCCGAGCGCGCTGAACATTTCGAAGGGGTCGTCGACGTCCATCATCTCTAGGCAGAACAGATAGGTCGGCGGCACCGGCATGCCGGTGAACCCGGCCGCCCGGGCAGCATCCGCATTGCGGTAGACCGGATTCTGTTCACCCAGCGTGTTGAGGAAGTAGCGGAGACGGCCGGGCTCCACGCGCGCGGTGACCGGCGTGAAGCTGCGCCCTACGGCGGACTGGTCGACCATGGCCGATATCAGTGCCGCTTGTAGAGCGTGACGACGCAAGCGCCGCCGAGGCCAAGATTGTGCTGGAGCGCGACCTTGGCACCCTCGACTTGCGTCGAGCCTGCGGTGCCGCGCAGCTGCCGCGTCAGCTCGTAGCACTGCGCAAGCCCGGTGGCGCCGAGCGGATGTCCCTTGGACAGCAATCCGCCGGACGGATTGGTCACGATCCGGCCGCCATAGGTATTGTCGCCGTCATTGATGAACTTGCCGGCTTCACCCTCGCCGCAGAGGCCGAGCGCCTCGTAGGTGATGAGCTCGTTATGAGCAAAGCAGTCGTGCAGCTCCACCACGTCGAGATCACCGGGGCCGATGCCGGCGCTTTCATAGACTCGGCCTGCCGCCTCTTTGGCCATGTCGTAGCCGACCAGCTGCATCATGTCGCCGGCCTTGAAGGTCGAGGGCGTATCGGTGGTCATGGCCTGCGCCGCGATGCGTACTTCTTTGCCGATGCCATGCTTGTCCGCAAACCGCTCGGAGACCAGCACGGCGGCGGCGCCGCCGCAGGTCGGCGGGCACGCCATCAGGCGCGTCATGACGCCGGGCCAGATCACCTGGTCGTTCATCACATCGTCCGCACTGACCTCCTTGCGGAAGAGTGCGAGCGGATTGTTCTTGGCATGGCGGCTCGCCTTGGCGCGCACCTTGGCGAAGGCGTCGAGCGGGGTGCCGTACTTCTTCATGTGGCTGAGCCCGGCGCCGCCGAAATAGCGCAGCGCCAGCGGTATGCCGGGGGCGTCGATCAACTGGTCCGCAGCCGCGTCGAACTCCTCGAACGCGCTCGGGCGATCAGTGTAGACGCTGCCGAGCGCGCCGGGCTTCATCTGCTCGAAGCCGACCGCCAGCACGCAATCCAGCGCCCCGCTTGCGATCATTTGCCGCGCCATGAACAGCGCGGTCGATCCGGTCGAGCAATTGTTGTTGACGTTGACGATGGGAATGCCGGTCATCCCGACGTGATACAGCGCGCGCTGCCCGCAGGTGGAATCGCCGTAGACGTATCCGGCATAGGCCTGCTGCACCTTGTCGTAACCGAGGCCGGCATCGGCGAGCGCCAGCTTGATCGCCTCCGTCCCCATCTCGTGATAGGGCGCGCTCGCGCCCGGCTTGGCGAACGGGATCATGCCGACCCCTGCGACGATGACGTCAGACATGGCTTCCTCCCAATAAATTACCCATTGGACTTTTTCTTACCCATGGGTAACATATCGGCCGAACCCCACGAGAGTCAACCGACGAGCATGGATTCAGCGCCCCCCGTTCCACCCTCATCGCCATCGCCCTGGCTGCCGTTCGAGAGCCGCCGCCGCGCCCGCGACGAAAAGCGCGAGGCGGTGCTGCGCGCCGCCGTGCAGCTGTTCCTGGAGCAGGGCTATCACCGCGTGACGCTGAACGAGGTTGCGGACCGGCTGAACATCACCAAGCCCGCGCTGTACAATTACTTCCGGGGCAAGGACGAGATCCTGTTCGAATGCTGGTCGATGGGCGCCGAACTCGTCGACGGCGTGATCACGGAGATCAACGCCGGCGGCGGTTCGGGTCTCGCCAAGCTGCGCAAGCTGGTGCACGCCTATGCCGAACTGATGGCGACCGATTTCGGCGCGAGCCTGGTGCGTTTCGATTTGCGCGATCTGGCCGAGCGGAACGCCGGTGTCGCACGCGCCGCCAAGAGGCGGATCGACGCCACCTTCCGGCGTTACATTGCCGCGGGCATCGCCGACGGTTCGATCAGGCCTTGCGATCCCAAGCTTGCAGCCTTCGCGATCGCGGGTTCGCTCAATTGGATCGGCCATTGGTATCGACGGGAGGGCAAGCTGTCGCCGACCGCGATCGCCGACGAGTTCACGGTGCGGCTGACGGACGGCCTGGCGTCCCAGGTTCGGCTGCAGACGACAAGGAAGACGCCGAGGGCGCCGCAAGGGCGCAACTCAGGACGCAAGACAACAGGGAAGAAACGCACGGGAGGAGAGACGGGATGAACATCACGCACGGCCTGCGCAGGGCGCTGCAGATCAATCCGAATGGGCTGGCGACCGTTTATGGCCAGCGGCGGCGCAGCTGGGGCGAGCTCGGCGAGCGCGTTACAAGGCTGGCCGGCGGCCTGCGCACGCGCGGCGTCAGGGACGGCGACCGTGTTGCGGTGCTGTCCTTCAACTCGGACCGCTATCTCGAGCTCTATCTGGCGACCGGCTGGGCGGGAGGCGTGATCGTGCCGCTCAACATCCGCTGGAGCGCGCTGGAAAACGAGGATGCGCTGCGCGACTGCCGCGCGTCCGTTCTGCTGGTCGACAAGGCCTTTGCGCAGGTCGGCGCGCAGCTCGCCGGCGCCATTCCGGGGCTGAAGCTGATCTATGCCGACGATGGCGAGGCGCCGGCGGGGATGGAGAGCTATGAGGCTTTGGTTGCGGGCAGCGCTCGGGTGCCCGACGCCATGCGCAAAAGCGACGATCTCGCCGGCATCTTTTACACCGGCGGCACCACCGGCCGTTCCAAAGGCGTGATGCTCAGTCACCAGAATCTGATGGCCAATGCGCTCAACGCACTCGGCGAAGGCCTGTTTCCGGCAAGCGCGATCTATCTGCATGCGGCTCCGATGTTTCACCTTGCCAACGGGGCGGCGATGTATTCGCTGCTGCTCTCCGGCGGCTCGAACGTGATCGTTCAGGGCTTCACGCCCGAAGGCGTGATGGCTGCGATGCAGAACGAGCGCGTCACCGACGTGCTGCTGGTGCCCACGATGATCCAGATGTTCGTCGATCACCCCGCGATCGGCAAATACGACCTCTCGTCCCTGAAGAACATCATCTACGGGGCCTCGCCGATCAGCGAGGCGGTGCTCGATCGTGCCGCGCGCGCACTGCCGCATGTGCGCTTCACCCAGGCCTATGGCATGACCGAATTGTCGCCGATCGCGACGCTGCTACATGCGAACGAGCATGTCGCGGAGGGGCGCAGAAAGGGACGTCATCGCGGTGCGGGCCGCGCCACGCTCGGTTGCGAGGTGCGGATCGTCGACGAGAACGACCAGCCGCTGCCGGCGGGCGCGGTCGGCGAGATCGTGGTGCGCGGCGACACCGTGATGATGGGCTATTGGGAGCGGCCGGAGGAGACCGCGCGCGCCGTCGTCGACGGCTGGATGCACACGGGCGATGGCGGCTACATGGACGAGGACGGGTTCATCTATGTCGTCGACCGGGTGAAAGACATGATCATCTCGGGCGGGGAGAATGTGTACTCGGTCGAGGTCGAGAACGCGCTGGCCCAGCATCCGTCGGTGCTGCAATGCGCCGTGATCGGAATTCCCAATGAGCAATGGGGAGAGCAGGTCCATGCCGTCGTGGTCAAACGCAGCGGCGTAGAGGTTTCGACCGGCGAGCTGATCGAGTTCACGAAGACGTTGATTGCCGGCTACAAATGTCCGCGCAGCATCGAGATCACCGAGACGCCGTTGCCGCTGTCCGGCGCCGGCAAGGTGCTGAAGCGCGAGCTGCGCAGGCCGTTCTGGGAGGGGCGGGAACGGCGGGTCAGCTGACGGCTCCCGCGCGTTACGGCCTGCGCGCCGAGGACGCGCGAAGATTGATGTTTTCCAGATCGTGGTCGCGCGGATACGCCCACCGGGATCGCCATGAACTGTGTTTTCAGGCTGCGTCCGATCTAGCCATGAGCCGTCTTGCCGCCGTCGATCACGAACTGGCCCCCGGTCGTGTAGGGATGATCGTCTGAGGCCAGCACCAGCGCAAAAGCCGCGATCTCCTCGGGCGTCGCCAGGCGCTGCAACCCCGGGACGTTGGATTTAGCCCATTGCGCGATGCCGACGTGCCAGGCGGCATCGGGCAGGCCCTCCATGCCGGCGAGCCGGCGGATCATCGGGGTGTCCGTGGTGCCGGGGATCAAGGTGTTGATGCGGATGCCATGCTTTGCGTAGTCGAGTGCCGCGGCCTGCACCAGGCCGACCAGTCCCCGCTTGGCAGCCGAATAGGCCGAGCGCTTGGCCGACGTCGCAATGGCGTTGGACGAGGAGGTGACGACGATCGATCCGCCTTTCTCCAGCATGTGCGGGATTTGATATTTCATCGACAGGAACACGCCGCGCAGATCCGTGCCGATCACGTCGTCGAATTCGGCCGCGCTGAATTCATGCAGCGGCTTCTCGATGGAGATGCCGGCATTGTTGAAGGCGACGTCGAGCCGTCCGTAGCGCGCGATCGTCGCGTCGACCAGCGCCTTCACCTCGGACTCGTGGCGCAGGTCGGCGCGAATGAAGACGGCCTCGCCGCCGGACTCGCGCACCTCGGTCTCCACCTGCTTGCCACGGTCGGTGTTGCGCCCGCAAAAGGCGACGCGGCCGCCCTCGGCGGCGAACATCAGCGTTGCGGCCCGCCCGATTCCGGAGGTGCCGCCCGTGACGATGACGACCTTGCCCGCGAACCTTTGCTTGCCGCTCGGCTTTTGCTGCGGCAGCGCCGCGCCCTGGCCGAGCGCCACGCCGCCGGCGAGGCCGCCGACGGCACCTGCGAGCATGCCGAGGGCCGCGCCCCCGACCAGATGACGCCGCTTTACGGGATGGCTCGCGATGATATTCTGCATTTCGGTCATTTCGAACTCCGGTCCGCTCAATCTGAACAGTGTTAAGATAGATATGCTGCAATCTGAACAGTGTCAAGTTACATGAAGAAACGGCCCCCCGCCGCCAAGCGCAGCACCGCTCCGACCCGGCCAAGGCCGGAGGTCGGATACCATCACGGCGAATTGCAGGAGGCGCTGATCGCCGCGAGCGAAGCCATTCTCGCCGAGCAGGGCGCGGAAGCCTTCACGCTGCGCGAAGCCGCACGCCGCGCCGGCGTTTCGCCGGCCGCGCCATCGCATCATTTCGGCAACGCCCAGGGCCTTCTCACCGAAGTGGCGATCCGCGGCTACGACGCGCTTGCCGGCGCCTTGCGCGAGGCGGCCTCCGGCAAGCAGGGCGTCCGCGACAAGCTCCACGCCCAGGGACTTGCTTATGTCGATTATGCGTTGAGGCATCCCGGCCGTTTCCAGATGATGTTTGCCAACAAGCGGCTGGTTGCCGACGATGCGCGCCTGAAGCAGGCGAGCAGGGCCGCCGGCCATGCGTTCGAGGTCGTCGTCGCCGAGCTGACCGGCGGCACCGCGAAGGAGGCGAAGACGGCGGCTGCGGCGGCCTGGTCCACCGTTCACGGCTTTGCCAAGCTTGCGCTCGAGGAGAAATTTGGCTCTGTGAACAATGAGGCCGGACGCCGCGAGATCATGATGACGCTCGATCAGGTCCTGAACTATCTCTGGCCCGCGAGCGGCACGCGCCAATAGAGCATGATCCGTAAAAGTGCGAAGCGGTTTTCCGGAAAGATCATGCGCAAACAACAACCTAAAGCGTCATGACGATTCATCCAGATCTCATCGCGCTTTAGATGCACATCGAGGCTTGCGTAGGTCATGACGGGCAAGACGACAGAGCTCAAGCTCGACATCGAGCGCATCGGCACGGTCTCGGCGATCCTGACGCAGCCGACCCACGCGCGCGCCTGCTACGTCCTGGCGCACGGCGCCGGCGCAGACATGCGGCATTCCTTCATGGAGAAGGTTGCAGCCGGCCTTGCCGAACGCGGCATTGCGACGTTCCGCTTCAATTTTCCCTACATGGAAGCGAAGAAGGGACGTCCTGACCCGCCCGCAATCGCACACGCGAGCGTGCGCGCCGCGGTCGCGGAGGCGGGGCGGCTCTGCCCCCGGCTGAAGCTCGTTGCCGGTGGAAAATCATTCGGCGGCCGCATGACCTCGCAGGCGCAGTCGAAGTCGCCGCTCCCCGATGTCAAGGGGCTGGCCTTCCTCGGCTTTCCCCTCCATGCCGCCAAGAAGCCGTCGAGCGAGCGCGCCGAGCATCTCGCTGCAATCGCGATTCCCATGCTGTTCCTGCAAGGCACACGCGATGAGCTTGCCGATCTTGCCCATATCGAGCCCGTCATCGAGCGGCTCGGGCGTAAGGCGACGCTGCATGAGGTCGCAGGCGGCGACCATTCCTTTGCGGTGCTCAAGAAATCCGGCCGTAGCAATGACGAGGCGCTCAACGAGGTGCTGGACACGCTCGCGGCCTGGATCGATGCGCTCGCCTGAGGCTCACGCGGAATAAAGCCCCTTGTCGCGCGCCTTCTGGATCGCGAGCGCGGCGATCAGGTCGAGCGTCGGCGTGGACAGGCCGGCGGTGCGCGCGAAGGCCTGGGGCGCCTTCACCAGCACGTCGACTTCCATGGCGCGGCCGAGCTCGTAATCCTGCAGCAGCGACGGCTTGTGGTTGGGGGCGGGGCCGCTGCGGCTGGCACGCTTGACCTCGGGAATGAAGTATTGGGCGATCTCGTTGGCCTCGTTCAGCATGCGCGGAATTACCTCCGTGAAGGCGGGGTCGTCGCGCACGCCGCGCGCGGTCTGGCCTGTAAGCAGGCACAGCACCGACAGCGACATGTTGGTCAGCAGCTTTGACCAGATCGCCTCGCGGATCTCGGCGACCGGCGGCGATTCCAGCCGCGCATCGTTGAAGACGCCGCGCAGTTTCGTGATCCGCTCGCAATTGCGGTCGTCGCATTCGCCGATCAGGAGGCGGTTGCGGTCCGGCGTCAGGTTCTGCACCACGCCGGGCGCGATCACCTCGTTGGAGGAGAAGATCACGCCGCCGATGATCCGCTCCTTCGGGATGCAGGCGCGCAGGCGCCCGCCGGGATCGAGGAATGAAATGTCGGGCGGTGTCGGGTGCCGCGGCGGCAGGCCGATACCGTACCACCAGGGAATGCCGTTCTGCGCGAACACGATCGCAGTATCGTCCTGGAGCAGCGGCTTGATGCTGGAAACCAGTCCCTGAAGCGCCGTCGCCTTCAAGGTCGAGATCACGACGTCCTGCGGGCCGAGCTGGGCCGGGTCGCCTGACGCGTTCACCTTGGCGCCGACCTCGGAATCGCCGACGCGCAGCTTGAGCCCACCCGCGCGGGCCGCCTCCAGATGCGCGCCCCGCATCACGCAGCTGACCTCATGGCCGGCGCGCGCCAGCCGTACCGCAATGTGGCTGCCGACGGCGCCTGCGCCGAAAATGCAGATGCGCATATTGATATCCCGTATCCATCCCGTGGTGTCGCCCGCAGCCAGCATGACACAAGCCGCCATGCGATGGACGCGGCCGCCCTACGCCGGAAAGATATGGATCAGGGCAGGCGCGCTCAGCCATAGTGCGCGGCAAACAACCGGAGGACCGCCGATGACTGCCAGCCCCGTCCTGTGGAGCCTCGATGAACGCGGGGTTGCGACCGTCACGTTGAATCGGCCGGAAGTCAACAATGCCTATGACGGCGCGCTGATCTCAGGCGTGCTCGCGGCCATGGACGACCTCGGCAGCAAGCCCAATTTGCGCGTCGTCGTGCTCCGGGGCAACGGCAAGCACTTCCAGGCCGGCGCCGATCTCAAATGGATCAACAGCGTGCGGCCGCAATCGCGCGAGGCGAACGAGGCAGCCTCGCGGGCGACGTTCGAGGCCGTGCAGCGGCTCAACACTTTGCCGCTTCCGACCGTCGCGCTGGTGCAGGGCGGCTGCTTCGGGGGCGGCACCGGCGTCATCGCGGCCTGCGATGTCGTGATTGCAGCGGACAACGCCCTGTTCTCGATCACCGAGGTGCGCTGGGGCCTGACCGCGGCGATCATCATCCCGCAGCTCTGCGATGCCATTAGTGTACGGCAAGTCCGCCGTTACGCGCTGACCGGCGAGCGCTTCGGCGCCGAGGACGCCCGCCGCATCGGCCTCGTCCACGAGGTGGTGCCGCTCGCCGATCTCGAGGCCGCAGGCGCCAAGGTGGTCGAGCAGCTGCTCGCCAACGGACCGGAGGCGATGGCCGAGACCAAGCGGCTTGCGCTGGAGAGCTCGTTCGGCGGCATGGCCGTGAACGATGCCGCTTACACCCGGCTCGTGCGATTGCACTCGCTCAAGCGCCAGAGCGCCGAGGCGGCGGAGGGACTGGCCTCCTTCGCCGAGAAGCGGGCGGCGAACTGGGGTAGTGGCAGCTAGGGCGCCGACGATCCTGATTTCAGTGAATGGCGGGCTTTCATCAGCGCAAAACCCAGCAGGTTGAGGCCCGGCCAGTTATGCGGGTCACTGGCTCGCTTGTCGTCTGCGGCAACACCGATCCCCCAGACGCTATCAACGGGGCTGGCTTCTACAAGCACAGCATCACGGGTCGCGAGCAGCCAGTCTCCGAGCTCCGGGTTCTGGCCAAACTTCGCCAAATTGCCGCGTACCGCGACGTCGAAGCGATGGACTATCCAGCGCTCCTCGTCGAAGCCCTTGACTCGCCGACCGAGCTTCTTCGCTTCCGAAGGACCGGGCGCAGAAAGGATGGCGGCGAGCGTGTCCTGATCCCCAAATAGTTCAGCCTTCTGGGCCATCATATAGTGCTCGGCTGTACTATAGGTTTGGCCATCAATGACGAAGGTCGCCGGCCACCACTGGCTGAGCACGTGCTTGCCGATCCTGTGATCCTTCGGAGTGTGTCCCCAGAAGAAGACGAACTCGGGAGCCCATCCAGAACTGATTGCGTTCCTTAGAGCATCAACTCCATCGATCTGCATCCCTATGCTTCCTCTTGTCCGTCCTTGGATCCTGCCATCGTGGTCAGCAGCCGCGGCAGATGTTGTTGATGCTGCGATAGACCGCGTCGTCATCCTGTCGCAATTGGCGCAGCGTTTCGAGCGTCGTGCTCTCAGCCGCCGGCGCGGCCGGCTTGCGCTTGGCCGCAAGTTCTTCCTCCTGGCGTTTGTAGCAGGCTTCGCGATCGGGCGCCCGGGGATGAAACGGCAATTTTGCTCCACGGCCGAGGCTGGAACGGCCGAGAGCGCGAGGGCGATAGAAGCGGCGAAGCAGGACCTGATGATGATCGAATTCATGGCCGTCCTTGTCTCAGGTTCACCGGTGGCGAGCAACCGCGATCTTGCGGGCATGAGGACCGCCGGCTAAGCCGTGATCCAGTTCGAACCAGATTCCGGAAGGAACGCGCCATGCGGGCCACGACGATCGACGAACCGGCGCGCAAAGTGCCGCTCTATGGCGAATATGAAGTCGTCGTGCTCGGCGGCGGGCCGGCCGGCATCGTGTCGGCGGCCGCAGCGGCGCGCGCGGGCCGGAAGACGCTGCTGATCGAGCGCTACGGCTTTCTCGGCGGCATGGGCACCGCGGCCGGCGTCACCAATTTCTGCGGCCTGCACGGCAATGTCCATGGCGAGCACCGGCGGCTGGTGCAGGGGCTGGCCTCGGAGCTGCTGGCGCGGATCGATCGCTTGAACGGCCTCAACGCGCCGCATCTGATCCTCGGCAAGGTTTTTGCCCAGGCCTATGACACCGCCGCCTACAAGATCGCGGCCGACCAGCTGCTCGCCAGCCATAAGGTGAATATGCTCTTCCACGCCCTCGGCGCCAGCGTCGTGATGGCCGATGAGCGCCGCATCGACGCGATGCTGATCGAGACCAAGGCCGGCCGGCAGGCGGTGCGCGCGGAGATCTTCATCGACTGCTCCGGCGACGGCGATCTCGCCGTGTGGGCCGGCGCGCCGTTCGAGATCGGCGACGAGCATGGCCATCCGCTCTACCCCTCGATGATGCTCCGTCTCAACGGCATCGATCCCGCAAAGGCCGGCGAGGCCTGGCGCACCATTCCGCAATTGATGGAAAAGGCCGTAGCGGCCGGCACGCACAGGTTTCCGCGCAGAAGCGCGATCGTGCGGCCACAGAAATCCGGCATCGAATGGCGGGTGAACTTTACGCAGGTGGCGCGCGAGGACGGTCATGCCATCAACGGCATCGAGCCCGACGATCTCACCCGCGGCGAGATCGAAGGCCGCAAGCAGGCGCTCGCCGCGTACGAATTCCTGCGCAGCACGGTGCCCGGATTTGAGAAGTCCTACATCGTCGACCTGCCGCCACAGCTCGGCATCCGCGAGACCCGCCGCATCAAGGGTGGCTACCAGCTCAGCGGCGAGGACGTGCTCGGCTGCGCCTCGTTCGCGGATTCCATCGGCGTCAACGGCTGGCCGATCGAGGCCCATGTGCCCGGCGACGTCGTCTTCACCTTCCCGCCGATCCCGGAATCGCGCGGCTATAATGAGCTGCCTTACCGGATGCTGGTCCCTGAGGGCGTCGACAATCTCCTGGTCGCCGGCCGCTGCGCCTCGATGACCCACGAGGGCCAGTCGGCCGCCCGGGTCTCCGGTGCCTGCTTCGCGATGGGTGAGGCCGCCGGTTCCGCCGCCGCTCTGGCGCTGTCCGGAAACCGGATTCCACGCGAAATCCCCATTGAAAAGTTGCAGGAAACGTTGAAACAACAGGGCGCCTTCATCGGACGGGACCAGGCGGTGCCCGAAGGCCTGTAAACGCACTGCAAGACAAAGCGGAGGAAACGGGATGATCGGGATTGCGCGGCTCGCGGTAGGGGGCCTGATGGCGATCATGGCTATGGGCACGGCACGGGCCGAGGATCCGCTGAAAGCCAGGATCGGCGTGCTCCGCCTGTCTTCGTCGGCGCCGGTCTTCATCGCGCAGGACAAGGGTTATTTCCGTGAGGCCGGCTTGGAGGTCGAGCTGAAGTTCTTCGACGCGGCGCAGCCGATTGCGGTCGCCACCACCTCGGGCGACGTCGATTTCGGCGTCACCGCCTTCACCGCCGGGCTCTACAATCTCGGAGGCAAGGGCACGCTGAAGGTGATCGGCGGCATGAGCCGCGAGAAGCCGGGCTATCCCCTGATCGGCTATTTCGCCAGCAACAATGCCTATGCGAGCGGCCTGAAGACGCCGAAGGACCTTGCGGGCAAGCGTGTGGCGATGACGCAGGTCGGATCGAGCTTCCATTATTCGCTCGGCCTGCTCGCCGACAAATACGGCTTCAAGCTCGCGGACGTGAAGATCGTGCCGCTGCAATCGCTGTCGAATGCCGCCGCCGCGCTCAAGGGCGAGACCGTGGATGCCGCCTTGCTGCCGATCTCGACCGCGCGAAAGCTGATGGACGAGGGCGGCGCGAAATTCCTAGGCTGGGTCGGTGACGAGACGCCGTGGCAGCTGGGCGCGGTATTCGCCGCGCCGAAGACGTTGGCCAACAAGGCGCTGGTGACGAAATTCCTCGGCGTGCTCGCGAAAGCCGACCGCGAATATCACGACGTCATCCTTGCCGCGATGAAGGACGGTGTCGCCCCGATCAACGACAAGACCAGGCCGCTGCTGGAGATCATCGCAAAGTACACCAACCTGCCGGTCGAGCAGGTGGTCGGCAACTGCGCCTATATCGATCCCGACGGCAAGCTCGACGTGAAGAACGTCGACAACCAGATCAAATGGCTGCAGGAGCAGGGCTTCGTCGATAAGGGCTTTGATGCGGAAGCGATCATCGCGAAGGAATTCGTGAAGGTGGATTGATGCTGATTGTGCAAACTCCCGCGGCAGGCGATCTGCCACCCTCCCCTGGAGGGGGAGGGTCGATCGCACCGGCGATGCGCAGCATCGTCCGGAGCGAGCGGGGCGGGGTGAGCCACGGCGGTGGTCTATCTGTCGCTTGCTCCGACCATTCGCGGGAAGTTCGGGGGCAGGAATTGCCAGCATCCGCGCCGATAGACTGTCACCCCACCCCGGTTCGCATTTCGCTTCGCTCAATACGACATAGCCGAAGCTTGGCTTCGGCGTTCTCAGGGACGGCCGCCATAGGCGGCCTATGCCCTCCCCCTCCAGAGAAGGGTGAAGAGCGCGCACACCAGCCCGAGCAGAAACGGTGCGCCTCATGGACCTGATCGCCAGCCACATCTCCCATCGCTTCGGCGATCTCGCTGTGCTCGACGACGTCTCGTTCACCGTCGGGGCCGGCGAGGTGGTAGCGATCGTCGGGCCCTCCGGCTGCGGCAAAAGCACGCTGCTGTCGATCCTCGGCGGGTTGCTGCAGCCGACCTCCGGCGCGCCCGAGCTGCGCGGCGCGCCGCCGGCGGACAGTCTCAATCCGCTGACCTTCGTGTTCCAGGACTTCGCGCTGCTGCCCTGGGCGACGGTGGAGGAAAACGTCGAATTCCCGCTGCTGCACACCCAGCTCTCGGCCGCGCAGCGCCGCGCGCTGGTCGAGGATGCGCTGCGCCGCACCGGCCTCACCGATTTTCGCCAGACCTATCCAAAGCAGCTCTCCGGCGGCATGCGCCAGCGCGTCGGCATCTCGCGCGCGCTTGCGGTGAGGCCCGCGATCCTCTTGATGGACGAGCCGCTGTCGGCGCTGGATTCGCAGACTCGCGAGCTGCTGCTGGAGGATTTCATCCGCCTGCTTGCCGATGGCGGCATGGGCGCGGTCTACGTCACCCACAATCTCGAAGAGGCCGCGCGGCTCGCCGACCGCATCGTGGTGCTGTCGCGCCGTCCTGGCCGCACCCGCGAGGTCGTCACCGTGCCGATGGCGCGGGCGACGCGCGGCGAAGCGGCGGCGCGCGAAAAGCTCCTGGTGCTGCAGAACCAGATCTGGTCGCTGATCCGCAACGAGGCGATCGATGCCGAGCGCGAGGTCCAGCATGCTTGACCGCGCGGCAACGGACACGGCCAAGAACGAAGCTACGCGGCCCGTCCGCTTCCGCGGCGCCGGTTTCGTGCCTGCCTCGAGCCGGTACGGCGGCTGGATCGCGCTCGCTTTGGTGATCGCGATCTGGCAGGCCGCCGGCAGCGCCGGCCTCGTCAATGCGCTGTTTCTGCCGACTCCTTCCGCAATTGTTCGCGCGATCTATCAGCTCGCCGTTTCCGGCGCACTCTGGCAGCATGTTTCGGCCTCGCTGCTGCGGATCGGCGTCGGCTGGCTGTTGGGAACGGCGGCTGGCATCGCCGTCGGCTTCGCCATCGGCCTGTCGCGCCTTGCGCGCAGCGTCGGCATCACCTTCATCTCGGCGCTGTTTCCGATTCCGAAGATCGCGTTGCTGCCGCTGCTCATTCTCTGGCTCGGCATCGGCGAAGAGCCGAAGATCGCGACCATTGCGCTCGGGGTATTCTTCTCGACCGCGATCTCGGTCTATAGCGGCGTCGATGCCGTGCCGCGCAACCTGATCCGCATGGCGCAGAGCTTCAACGTTCCGTTCGCCACCATCGTGCGCAAGGTGATCTGGCCGGGCGCGCTGCCGGCGATCCTTGCCGGCTTCCGCATCACCGCCTCCGTCGCGCTGCTGCTGGTCGTCAGCGCCGAGATGATCGGCGCCCAATACGGCATCGGCGCCTTCGTGCTGCAGGCCGGCAACCTGATGCAGACCGATCAGCTGCTCGCGGGCGTCGTGATCCTGTCGGTGTTTGGGCTGGCGGTCGGGAAGGTGATTGGCTGGCTGGAGATGCGGCTGTTGCACTGGCGCTAGATACGATCACCGGCGCCGTAGGGTGGGCAAAGCGAAGCGTGCCCACCATTCCTTCATGAGGCGCGAAGACGTGGGCACGGCGCAAGGGCGCCTTTGCCCACCCTACGAGACCGGCGACCGTCACGCGTTCCCGCGGTCTTCCCTGAACAGATCCAGCTTCTGCTGCACCGGCCGATCCGAGAAGCTGAACAGCACGGCGTCCTCATCCGCCTCGTGCGTCACCCAATGCCAGCTCGGCACCACGAACAGGTCGCGCGGGCCCCATTCGAACATTGTATCGCCGACGCGGCTCCGACCCTTACCCTCGATCGGGCAGAACACCGTCGCATCGGTCGAACGATAGCGCGCGGTGTTGAAACCCTTCGGCAGCAGCTGGATGAAGGTGCCAATCGTCGGCATCGCGAAATCGCCGGTCTCGGGGTTGCTGAACTTCAGCTTGAGGCCGTGGCAGGCGTCCCATTCCTGGCTCGTCCTGGCCTTCTCCAGCGCCTCGCGGGTGTAGGCATAGGGATAGCTGAAGATCGGCGAAGTCTTCGAGCTCCGCTTCACATCAACGGGCAGGAGGTTGTGGCCATAGCGGGCAAAGCTGTCGCCCGCGGGCTTGGTGATCTTCTGCTGGTCTTCCTTCGCGCCTTCGGCAAAGGAGCAGTCGAAGAATTGCACCAGTGGAATGTCGAGGCCGTCGAGCCAGAACATCGGCTGATCGGTCTCGTTGGAATGATCGTGCCAGGTCATCGACGGCGTGATGATGAAGTCCCCGGGCTCCATCGCGGTGCGCTCGCCGTCCACCGCGGTGTGGGCGCCTTTGCCTTCGAGCACGAAGCGCAGCGCCGACTGGCTGTGCCGGTGCGCAGGCGCGACGTCGCCGGGCACCACCATCTGCACGCCGGCATAGAGCGAGGTCGTGATCTTGGATTGCCCGCGCAGCCCCGGGTTCTCCAGCACCAGCACGCGCCGCTCGGCTTCCTTGGCGGTGATCAGCTTGCCGGCCTCCGTCATGTAGTCTCGGATGACGTCGAACTTCCAGAGGTGTGGCCGGCAGGCGCTCTTCGGCTCCGGCGTGATCAGGTCGCTCATCACCGTCCACAGCGCGGTGAGATTCTCGCCGTCGATCTTCCGGTAGAACGCCTCGCGTTCCGGCGTCTTGGTCACGGCTTCCATGGTTGCTGCTCCCGATCGTTTGTTGATTGACAGTATACTGAGGATCTAGGTAGCGTCAACGTGACGAATGACATACAAGGTTGTCATTCCGGGGCGAAGGGCCGCGCAACGCGTGGCCCGGCGAGCCCGGAATCCATAACCACGATCGGGAGTATGGATTCCGGGCTCGACGCTGGCGCGTCGCCCCGGAATGACAAAGCAGGGAGGTCTCAATGAAGCTGCACGGCTATTTCCGCTCCAGCGCCGCCTACCGCGTGCGGATCGCGCTGAACCTCAAGGGGCTCGGCGCCGAGCATCTGCCGCATCATCTGCGCAAGGGCGAGCAATGCGCCCCCAGCTATCTCGCCATCAACCCGCAGGGCCTGGTGCCGGCGCTGGAGGACGATGCGGGCGGAGTGCTGACGCAATCGGTGGCCATCATCGAATGGCTCGACGAGACCCATCCCAATCCGCCGCTGCTGCCGAAGGATCCGCTGCGCCGCGCCAAGGTGCGAGCGTTTGCGCTGGCGATCGCCTGCGACACCCATCCGGTGCAGAACCTGAAAGTGCTGGCGCGGCTGCGTGAGCTCGGCCTGCCCGAGGAGAAGGTCCAGGATTGGGCCGCCTGGGTCAACCGCGAGGGCCTGTCGGCCTGCGAGACGCTGATCAAGGACGAGAAGGGCCCATTCTGCTTCGGCAATGCGCCGACGGTGGCCGATCTCTGCCTCGTGCCGCAGCTCGGCAATGCGCGCCGCTTCGGCGTCGACGTCTCCGCCTATCCGCGCCTGCTCCAGGCCGAGGCCGCCGCCAAGGCGCTGCCGGCGTTTGCCGATGCGGCGCCGGAGAAGCAGCCCGATGCCGAGTAAGCCGCTTGCTCCGATCACGATGGACGCGGTCTATGCCGCGCCGGGTTATCTGTTCCGGCGCATGCAGCAGATCGCCGTCTCGATCTTCATGGAGGAGTGCAAGGCGTTCGACCTCACGCCGGTGCAATATGCCGCGCTGGTCGCGATCCACACCCATCCCGGCATCGACGCGACGCGGCTGTCGGCGGTGATCGCTTTCGACCGCTCCACGCTCGGCAGTGTGATCGAACGTCTCCAGGCCAAGGCCTATATCGAGCGCAAGCCGGCGCCGGAAGACAAGCGGATCAAGCTCCTGTACTTGACGAAGTCCGGCGCCGCGATCCTGCGCGAGATCATCCCCGCCGTCGAGCGCGCCCAGGCCCGGATGCTGGAGCCGCTCAAGCCCGCCGACCGCAAGGCGCTGATGGGCCTGCTGGCGCAGCTGGTCGATCTCAACAACGAAGCCTCCCGCGTGCCGCTGCGCGCGGAGGACGCGCTGGAGCATCTTGGAAAAGCGGGGTGAGGGGGATGAGGCGATGCTGTCGCCTCAAACTCCGCTGTCATTCCCCGCAAAGGCGGGGAATCCAGTACGCCGCGGCCCCTCGATTTCTAGCCGCGCCGTCTCTGGAATACTGGATCGCCCGCCTTCGCGGGCGATGACAGCGGTTGGGTAGGGCGCGAGTGCGCTCCTGACTGTCCTCGCCTCACATCCGCAGCAACGCCTGCCGATCGATCTTCCCCGTGCCGGTCTTCGGCAGCTCGTCGATGAAGATCACCTCGCGCGGATATTTGTAGGGCAGCAGCCTGGCCTTGACATAGTCCTGCAGCCTGCGCGTCGCCTCACTCTGGTCGACCGCTCGGCTGTTCATCACCACCACCGCCTTCAGCGTCATGCGACGGTCCGGCAGCTCGGCGGCGAACACCGCGCATTCGCGGATGTCGGGGTGATCGGCGAGGCACAGCTCGACCTCGAGCGGATAGACCCACTGGCCGGAGATCTTGATGAGATCGTCGGCGCGGCCGCGGAAGAAGTGGAAGCCGTCGGCATCCCGGACGAAGCGATCACCGGTGTAGATCCAGCCGCCCTCGCGGATCGTCTCGGCGGACTTGTCCGGCCGGTTCCAGTACAGCGGCGTGTTGGAATCGCCGCGCACCCACAGAATCCCTTCCTCGTTGTCGCCGACGTCGCGGCCGTCCTTGTCGCGCAGCGCGACCTCGTAGCCGGGGACGCGCAGGCCCGCAGCGCCCAGCTTCTTCTGCTCGGGCCGGTTGGAGAGATAGATGTGCAGCACCTCGGTCGAGCCGAGGCCTTCGATGATTTCGAGCCCCGTGAGCGTCTTCCAGCCGTTGAAGACCTCGGCCGAGAGCACCTCGGCCGCGGAGAGCGCCATCCGCAGCGATGAGAAATCCGTCTTGTCCGCGCCTTCCGCTTTGGTCAGCGCGGTGTACAGCGTCGGAAGGCCGAAGAAGATTGTCGGCTTGTACTGCTCGATCGCCGCGAAGATCGCGGCCGGCTTCGGCTGGCCCGGCAGCAGCAGCGTTGCGGCGCCGGCCGAGAACGGGAAGGTGACGGAATTGCCGAAGCCGTAGGCGAAGAAGATTTTCGGCACCGAGAAGCAGATGTCGTCAGGCGTCAGCTTCAGCACGTTCCGCGCAAAGGCGGCTTCGCTATAGGCCATGTCGTGCTGCAGGTGCACGATGCCCTTGGGCTGTCCGGTCGAGCCGGAGGAGTACATCCAGAACGCCATGTGGTCGCGTTGCGTCGGCGCTTCCGCCAGCTCAGCAGAAAATTGCGCGAGCCAGCTCGCCGCCGCGAGCGCCCGCGGCGCCGCGTGCTCGCCGGCCGCGCCGTTGGCGACGATCAGCGTATGCAGCTTCGTCCCCTTGCAAGCCTCGGCATTGAAGCGGGCCGCGAATTCTGCATCCGCCACCGCGACGGTCGCTCCGGAATCGGCGAGATAGAATTGCAACAGGTCCGGCGGCGTCAACGTGTTGATCAGCAGCGGCACGAAGCCGGCGCGCACCGCGCCGAAGAAGGCGGCGGGGTAGGCCGGCGTGTCGTCGAGAAACAACAGCACGCGATCGCCGCGCGCAAGGCCGAGCGAGGCGAAACCATTGCCCCAGCGGCAGGCCTCCGCGCAGAGCTCGGCATAGGTGCGCGAGCCCGCAGGACCAATGAGCGCCCGCTTGTCGCCGCGGCCCTTTCCGAGATTGTCGAACAGCACGCGGCTCGCGTTGTAGATGTCCGGAACGGCGAAGCCGATCTCGCGTGCCCCTGCGCTGTCGGCGGGCACTTGATCGCGAATGTCGTTGCTCATGCCGTGGCCTCGTCGCTTGCATCTCCGCCATTGTCTTTGCCGTTCTTGGCGGCCTCGTAGCGGGCCATGAAGGCCGGCGACATCGCACGCAGCCGGGAATCGTCGATGCGGCCGGAGCGGGTGATGTAGCTGTAGGCGAAGTCCATCAGCGGAAGCTTCATGTGCTCGGCGAAATGTTCGTACCAGAACGCACTGGTGCGCGCCGCATTGACCAGCTTCTGCACGATGGGTTTTCGCGCGGCTTGGTAGCGATGCAGCGCAGTCGCAAGATGCGCATCCGACTCCAGCGCCTTGACGAGGGCGATGGCGTCCTCGATCGCGAGCCGCGTGCCCGAGCCGATCGAGAAATGTGCCGAATGCAGGGCGTCGCCGAGCAGCACCATGTTCTTGAACGACCAGTGCTCGTTCCAGATCCAGGGAAAATTGCGCCAGACCGATTTGTTGGAGACGAGGCAATGGCCGCCGAGCGTGTCGGCGAACACCTCCTCGCAGACGCCCTTGGACTGCTCGACGTCCTTGTAGGCGAACCCATAGGCCTGCCAGGTGGCGTAATCGCATTCGACCAGGAAGGTGCTCATGGTCGGCGAATAGCGGTAGTGATGGGCGTTGAAGGCGCCGCGTTCGGTCTTCACGAAAGTCTGCGACAGCGTGTCGAAGCGTTTCGAGGTGCCGTACCAGACGAACTTGTTGGATGAGTAGGACAGCGAGGTGCCGAAATCGCCCTCATAGGCGCGGCGCACCAGCGAGTTCAGCCCGTCGGCGGCGACGATCAGATCGTGGCCGTTGAGCTGGTCGATCGCCTGGACTTGCGTGTCGAAGCGCGGGGTCACGCCGACATCGAGCGCGCGCTGCTGCAGGAATCTGAGCAGGTCCAGTCGCCCGATCGATGAGAAGCCGACGCCGTCGATGGCGACGCTGTCGCCATGCAGGTGCAGCGTGATGTTCTCCCAGCTCTCCATGTGCGGGGCGATCGCATCGACCGTATCGGGGTCGTCCGTGCGCAGGAATTCCAGCGCCTGGTCGGAGAACACGACGCCAAAGCCCCAGGTCGCGTCGGCCGGGTTCTGTTCGAACAGGTCGACCTGATCCTCGGGGTGACGCTTCTTCCAGAGATAGGCGAAGTAGAGCCCACCGGGCCCCCCGCCAATCACGGCGATCCGCAACGTCTGCCTCCCTAATTGACAGTATACTTACTATCTAGGGGTAGACTAATGTGCTCCGGTGTCCTGCGCCAGCGGAATTATTGCCAGCGCGCGGCACGCCAAAGCACGTGTCCGGACACGCGTTTTGCGAGTCCGAAACCGTCAGGTGCGAATCATAGCCAAACCGGGGCGGATTGGCCACCGGGGGGTCAGACGCAGCGCTTCACATAGACCCCGTTCACCAGAACCCGGGTGCAGCGGACCGCCGGCACCGGCTTGCGGACGACCACGGCCGCGTTCGGGCCGGCGCAGCCGGCGCGAACGACGCCGCGTGCGCACACCACCGCATTGGCGTCGGTGGCATCGAAGGTCATGGTGGCGGCGAAGGCCAGAAGCGCAGAAGCAACGAGCAGCAATGAACGCATGTTGTCCTCCCGGGGCTTGTCGTGGTCGTAGCGGCCTTTCAAACAAGGATCGGTTAGTTTACGCCTCAGCACGCGCAAACCTTCGCGTCAGGCAATTCATGCCGCGGACGAATTAAGCCCGCTCGGTCTCATCGCGCCGCGAAAGGCGCGAGCACCTCCTTGCAGGCCGGCGAGAGCGATGCCGCCCGGTTGGAAATGCATTGGATGATCCGGCCGCCGCCGGGCGCCACGCCGGCGCAGAGGGTGCGGATGTCGGCGCCGCAAGCCGACCGCACGATGAACAGCTCTTCGCGCGGCAGCAATGGCCGCAGCACGATGGCGGCCGGAGCCGCGGCAGGCGCCGCCTCTGCGGCCGGTGCAGCAGCGGAAGCAGGCGCGGCCGCTCCGCCACCGAAAGCCGCATTCACCGCCTTGGCGCAACCGGCCGACACCTTCGCCTTGTTCTTCTCCAGGCATTCGAGCGCGGGCGCGCCGCCGGGCGGCACGCTGGCGCAGACCTTGGGATAATCGCCGCGGCAGGCGCTCTTGATCGCGGAAACCTGCGCGGGGCTCGGCTGCTTTGCTGCTGCTGCCTTCGGCGCCGCCGCCGCTCCCGGCTTGGAAGCTGGCGCGGCAGCCGGCGCCGCTTCCGTTCTGGCCGGTTCAGATTTGGCCGGTTCAGATTTGGCGGGCGCTGCTTCGGTCTTCGGCGCGGCGGCCGGTTCGACCGCGCGAACCGCAGCCTGGCAGCCCGACGACAGGCTCGACATGTTCTTGGCGAGGCATTGATACGCCTCCACTCCGCCAGGCGTCACGCTCGAGCAATGCGCCATGAAGTCCGAGCGGCATGCGGACCGGATCGCGCTTTTCTGGGCCTCGGTCTGCGCGAACGCTCCTGTTGCGGTTGCGAAGAGTGCCGTCGCCAGCAACGCCGTGCGCGTCGATGCATGCTTCAACGTTTTGAACATTTGAATGAATTCCTGCCCGATCGGGAATGCCGACCATTCTGAAAAAGATATACAAGCGCAACCGTCGCGAGGGTCAGCTCGCGAGCGGCATCTTTGGCCGCTTCGGCCTCTACCGCAAGTCAATTATGGCGGCGCAATTGGGGCGCGCGACTACGTCGTCAGTCTTACCATGCGCTTGCCGCGGTTCTCGCCTGCAAGCAATCCAATCAGCGCTTTCGGCGTGTTCTCAAGTCCATCGAGAATGTCCTCCTGCACCTTGAGCTTGCCGGATTTCACCCAAGCCTGGAGATCGGCGAGCGCGCGCTCGCTGTCCTTCATGTAGTCCATCACGATGAAGCCCTGCATGGTCAGCCGCTTCACCACGACCAGGCCGGGCACGCCGCGCGGGCCATGTGCGGCAGGCGCGCCGTCATATTGCGAGATCGCGCCACAACAGGCGATGCGGCCGTAATTGTTCATCTGCGGCAGGCAGGCTTCGAGGATGTCGCCGCCGACATTGTCGAAATAGACGTCGATGCCATCAGGCGCCGCTGCGCGCAGCGCCTTGAACACCGTGCCATCCTTGTAGTCCACGGCGGCATCGAAGCCGAGCTCGGAGGTCAGCCAGTTGCACTTGTCGGCGCCGCCGGCGATGCCGACGACGCGGCATCCCCTGATCTTGGCGATCTGTCCGACGATCGAGCCGACCGAGCCTGCGGCTGCGGAGACCACGACCGTCTCGCCCTCCCTGGGCTTGCCGATCTCAAGCAGGCCGAAATAAGCGGTGAGGCCCGCGATGCCGAACACGCTGAGCAGGTGCGTCATCGGCTCGAGCTTCGGCATCTTGGTCAGATGCTTCGCCGGCACGGCGGCAAATTCCTGCCAGCCGGTGTCGCCGAATACGATATCGCCGGGCGCAAGCCCCGCTGCCTTCGAGTTGACGACCTCGGCGATGGCGCCGCCGGCCATGACGCTGTTGGCTACGACGGCGGAACGATAGGTCGCGCCGTGCATCCAGGCGCGGTTGGCCGCGTCGAGCGAGATGTAGCGTACGCGCAGCAAGGCCTCGCCGTCCTTCGGCTCCGGCATCGCGCCCTCGACCATCCTGAAATGTTCGGGACCGAGCTTGCCGCTAGGCTTTTCCACCAGCAGGATCTGGCGATTGATGTTGCCGCTCATGGCGTTTCCCTCTTCATTTGCTTGACGATCATTGATGCAGCCGCCGCAAGGAAAGCGTGCAAGCCGCATGCGTCGTGCGCTGCATGAAGGCTAGATCGCCGCTTTCCATTTCACAACGGGAACATCCTGAAAACGCGGCCGCACGCAGAAGGGGTTGCAGCTTGCGCTTGGCGCTCAGAGCGTCACGCAAACACCCGGTCGAGCGCCGCGTCATACGTCGCCTGCACCAGCTCCGGGTGCAGCTTGCCCAGCGCCTCCATCATCACGCCGGAATTGATCTCGAGCACCTTCCATTCGCCGTTCACGCGAACCACGTCGATCGAAGCAAAGACGATGCTGATGGCGCACGCGGCATCGATCGCGAGCTTTGCGCAGGCCGCGCGGACTTCGCCGTCCTCCAGCAACACCGGCTTTGCGCCGGCATCGAGATTGTGCCGCCAATCCGAGCCGCGCTGCTTGCTGTAGACGACGAGCGGCATGTCATCGAGCAGGACCACACGGACCTCCTCCTCGATCGCGACAAAGGGCGAGATCACGAGCCCCGTACTCATCGAAAAGACCTCGCTGGCCGCCCGGTCGAGCTCCGCCTCCGTCGTCACCTTGAACACCGATCGCCCCGATGTCCCCTCGTTCGGCTTCACCACCACGCCCTGCGGGTTTTGGGCAAGCTGCGCCAGCATCCCCTCGCGCCAATCGGCGCCGGCGACATGCACGCCCAGCTTCGGGTTGAGGAACAGCCGATGCGGAACGCAGGGCACCTCCGCCAGCGTCAGCGCCTCGGCGGTGGCCGATTTGTCATTGGCGAGGCGATGGGCGATGGCGCTGTTGAGGCCGATGTCGTAGCCGAAGGCGAAACGGCGCCGCGGCCCCCGGCGCATTGCGATCAGCCAGCCGTCGGAGCGGACATCGACCGCGATGCCCGTCTCCGCGCAATACCGCCTGATCGCCTGAACGAAGATCCGCTCGCCGCTTGCCATGGTGTTTCGTCATTCCTGTTGCCAAAAGCCGCAAAAATGCGGGCATCGGCGCCAAACCGGCTGAAAATCAGAGCTATTCTTAATGAAATTCTTGCGAGCGCGCCGGAAATTAAGTGCTGCAATGAAGGCCGGGAGGGAAAAGATATTATCCTCCGCGCGCGCCAGGCAGCAGATTCCTTAATGATGTGACCAGTTCTGCCGCAAATGCCGGTTTGACCGGCATCAATTGCATCCGAAACGAGGTTGATTATTGGTCTCAATGGCGTAGATCACACACGCGAAATCCTCCGCCATGGCAAATGGTGCCGCCCCGATTTCAGGGCCGGGCAACGCTTTTGCCCTAAAACCGCAGTTATTCGGAATATCGAAAATCATGAGCGCGTTTTACCGAGAGAAGGTTCTTTCCGTCCACCACTGGACCGACACGCTGTTCAGCTTCCGCGCCACCCGCGATACCGGCTTCCGGTTCCAGAACGGCCAGTTCGCCATGATCGGCCTCGAGGTCGATGGCCGGCCGCTGCTGCGGGCCTACAGCATGGCGAGCGCCAACCACGAGGAAGAACTCGAGTTCTTCTCGATCAAGGTGCAGGACGGTCCGTTGACCTCGCGCCTGCAGAAGATCAAGGAAGGCGACACCATCCTGGTCGGCCGCAAGGCGACCGGCACGCTGATCACCGACAACCTGCTTCCCGGCAAGCGGCTGATGCTGCTCTCGACCGGCACCGGCCTTGCGCCCTTCGCCAGCCTGATCAAGGACCCCGAGGTCTACGACCAGTTCGAGTCCATCGTGCTGGTGCATGGCTGCCGTCAGGTCTCCGAGCTCGCCTATGGCGAGAAGCTGGTCGCGACCCTGCGCGAGGATGAGCTGTTCGGCGAGCTGCTCGCGGATAAGCTCGTCTATTATCCGACCGTGACCCGCGAGCCGTTCCGGAATCGCGGCCGCATCACCGACCTCATCAGCTCCGAGCAGATCTTCAACGACATCGGGCAGGGCCCGCTCGACATCGCAACCGACCGCATCATGATGTGCGGCAGCCCGGCGATGCTGGAAGAGCTGAAGCAGATGTTCGAGAGCCGCGACTTCGTCGAAGGAAGCGGCAACAAGCCCGGCCATTTCGTGATCGAGAAGGCCTTCGTCGAGCGCTAAGCACCACGCTCTCGTGTCCCGGACGCAGCGCCCCTTCGCCGGTGCGCTGCAGAGCCGGGGTCCATCTCGCCGCATCGTATGCTGTTGCATTCTGGGTCCCGGGTCTGAGCTTGCGCTTGCCCGGGACACTGCATGGCTTGCGCCGCCTCCAGCCTGACCCCATCCGACCCCTCTGCTGCACCGCAAAATCCGTCCATCCGGCTGATTGATTTGTCTCGGCCGAATTCGCTAGCCTGAAACAAGGGCGGCGTCATATCCGTATGACAGGCGCGGGCGTATCGTGACGCCTTCTGCTGGCGAGAGGATCGGAATCGTGGCCGACGACAACAAGACGCATGCATCCCCGAAACGCCTGCCGCTGGCGGAGGAGGGGATCATGGAAACCCTGCTGCTGCCCTTCTCGCCGCGCTTCATCGTGCTGACGATCTGCGCGGTGGTCACCGCGCTCCTGATCGGCATCGGCATCTCCGACGGCAAGATCTTCGACATCCTGCTGATTCCGATCCTGATCTTCGGCGCGCTGACCCTGCTCGGCGTCCGCGATCTTCTGCAGAAGAGCCACGCGGTGCTGCGCAACTACCCGATTTCGGCGCATATCCGCTTCCTGCTCGAAGAGATCCGCCCCGAGATGCGGCAATATTTCTTCGAGAGCGAGAAGGACGGCATGCCGTTCTCGCGCGACACCCGCGCGGTGGTCTATCAGCGCGCCAAGATGGAGCTCGACAAGCGTCCTTTCGGCACCCAGGAGGACGTCTATCGCGAGGGCTATGAGTGGATGCATCACTCGGTCTCGCCGAAGGCGCATGCGACGGAGAAATTCCGCGTCGTGATCGGCGGGCCGGACTGCGCAAAGCCCTATTCGGCCTCGGTGTTCAACATCTCGGCGATGAGTTTTGGCGCGCTCAGCCCCAACGCCGTGCGCGCGCTGAATGCCGGCGCCAAAAAGGGTGGTTTCGCGCACGACACCGGCGAGGGCGGCGTCAGCCCCTATCACCGCGAGATGGGCGGCGACATCATCTGGGAGATCGGCTCGGGCTATTTCGGCTGCCGTCATCTCGACGGCAGCTTCGATCCCGAAGCGTTCGCGCGCGTCGCCGGCGACGACCAGATCAAGATGGTCGAGCTCAAGGTCAGCCAGGGTGCCAAGCCCGGCCATGGCGGCGTGCTGCCGGCGGCCAAGGTCTCCGAGGAGATCTCCAAGATCCGCGGCGTCGCCATGGGCGAGGACTGCATCTCGCCGGCCTCGCACCGCGCCTTCTCGACGCCCGTGGGCATGATGCAGTTCATCGCCGAGATGCGCCGCCTTTCGGGCGGCAAGCCGGCCGGCTTCAAGCTCTGCATCGGCCATCCCTGGGAGTTCCTGGCGATCTGCAAGGCGATGCTTCAGACCGGAATCTATCCTGATTTCATCGTCGTCGACGGCAATGAGGGCGGCACCGGTGCCGCGCCGCTCGAGTTCATGGATCATCTGGGGATGCCGATGCGCGAGGGCGTCAATTTCGTCCACAACGCGCTGGTCGGCATCAATGCGCGCGACCGCATCAAGATCGGCGCCTCCGGCAAGATCGCGACCGCCTTCGACATGGCGCGCGCCATGGCGATCGGCGCCGATTGGTGCAATTCGGCGCGCGGCTTCATGTTCTCGCTCGGCTGCATCCAGTCGTTGAGCTGCCATACCGACCGCTGCCCGACCGGCGTGGCGACGCAGGACCCGACGCGGGCGCGCGCGCTCTATGTGCCGCTCAAGATCGACCGCGTGCACAATTATCACCATGCCACGCTGCACTCGCTGACCGAGCTGATCGCCGCGGCCGGGCTCGAACATCCGCAGCAGCTGCGGCCGATCCATTTCAGCCAACGGACGTCGACGACCCAGGTGAAGTCGTTCGCGCAGCTCTATCCGGCGCTGCGTCCGGGCGAGCTGCTCGAAGGCACGGAAGACCCGCGCTTCCGCGACGCCTGGCAGATGGCGCGCGCCGAGACGTTCCAGCCGGCGTTGTAAGATGCGGGCTGCGGCTGCCGTAGGCCAGGGACCTCAAATTGCCGAGAGCGGAGGGTAGGGTTTAACGGCTGGTTCAACTTTGGGTGTAGATTCGCCCCATGGACGAGCGACGCGACAAGGCCCGACATCGCGTGCTGAAGGCCGGAACGATCGAGTTCGGCGGCGGCGCGATCGACTGCACCGTCCGCAATCTCTCCGATACCGGCGCCGCACTCGACGTCGCCAGCCCCGTCGGCATTCCCGATCATTTCACCCTGTTCGTCCAGGCCGACGGCACGCATCGGACCTGCACGGTGGTCTGGCGCAAGGAAAAGCGGATCGGGGTCAGGTTCGGGTGATGATGTTTCCCTCTCCCCTTGTGGGAGAGGGTGGCTCGCCGCGTAGCGGCGAGACGGGTGAGGGGTTCTATCCGCGAATCCAATTTTCGATTGAATGTGCGGAGACAACCCCTCATCCGGCGCTTCGCGCCACCTTCTCCCACAAGGGGAGAAGGAAAAGCGGGTGCGCCGTCACCTGCTACCCCGTCTCGACCTCAGTCAATCGGCTCGCCAATATCTTGTCGATCCTTCGCCCGTCGAGATCGACCACCTCGATGTGCCAGCCGCCGAAATCGAAGGCATCGCCGACATCGGGCAGCATGTTGAATTGTTGCAGCACGAGGCCTGCGACCGTGTTGTAGCGATGCGGCGGCAGCTCGATGCCGAGCAGTTCGCCGAACTCGTCGACCGGCATCCAGCCGGAGACCAGCAGCGAATCGTCGTCGCGCCTGATGAAGGCCGGCTCGGGCGGTCCCTCCTCGGAATGAAAGGCGCCGACGATCGAGTAGAGGATATCGGCGGCGGTCACCATGCCCTCGAAGGCGCCGTATTCGTCGTAGACGAGCCCGACGTGAACTGGGGCCGCTTTCAGGATGGTCAGCACGTCGCGCGCATCTGCCGACACCGGGATGCCGGGCGCCTCGCGCACGAGCGCGCGCAGGTCCGGGCTGCGTTCGTTCATATAGGCGATCAGCAAATCCTTGGCCTGCAGCACGCCGATCGGCTTGTCGCGGTCGCCGTCGGAGACGGGAAAGCGCGAATGCGGGCTCTTGGCGATGATGTCCTGGATGGCGGCGGGATCGTCGTTCAAGTCGATCTCGTCGACCTCGGTGCGCGGCGTCATGACCGCGCCGACCGGCCGGTCGCCTAGCCGCATCACGCCGGCGATCATCTCCTTCTCGCCCGGCTCGAGCACGCCTGCGCTCTCGGCCTCGCTGACGAGGTGATGGATCTCGTCCTCCGAGACCTTCTCCTCGGCCTTGCCGCCGCGGCCGAGCAGCGTGAGGATCAGCTTGCCGGAGACGTCGAGCAGAAACACGAGCGGCAGCGATATTTTCGCGAGCGCGTGCATCGCCGGCGCGACCCGCACCGCGATGCTCTCGGGGTCGCGCAGCGCCACCTGCTTCGGCACCAGCTCGCCGACGATCAGAGTGCCGTAGGTGATGAGCGTGACCACGATGCCGACGCCGACGATGTCGGCAATACCTGGGGACAGGCCGAGCTCGAGCAGCCATTGCGTCAGCCGCTGCCCGAGCGTCGCGCCCGAGAACGCTCCGGAGAGCACACCGACCAGCGTGATGCCGATCTGCACCGTCGAGAGGAACTTGCCGGGATCGGCCGCCAGCGTCAGCGCCCGCTCGGCGCCGCGCACGCCCTTGGCCGCGAGCAGCGACAGCCGCGCTGGGCGCGATGACACCACGGCCAGCTCCGACATGGAGAGCAGGCCGTTGATGACGATCAGGACGACGACGATGGCGAGTTCGAGCGAAAGCATTGACGTTCCGGAGGTAAGCAAGTGTGGCCGGGATGCCGGCAAGCCACTGATATAGGTATTCAGTGCGGAAGTGCTGGCGATTCTGCTTGTTCATGCCGAAAGGGAACCCGCGCGCGACGGCGTTCCCAAGGGCGTCCGCGACGACTTGACACCCCGCGGAACTACGGATCGTTGCTTAACGAGCCCTTAGTGGCCCGCCGGCTAGGTTTTCGACATTGCAGAAGTAAAGTCGGGGAACCTGAGGATGCGGATCGGGAAGCTTTTTGCGCTGTCGATGCTGACGGTGACGGTATTTGCAGTCATTCTCGGCGCCGAGGTGCTGATACCGCAGGCCCGCATCTTCACGAACCGCTCCGACGCGATCAAGACGGTCGATGCCTTTGGCGCGACGCTGATGGCCAGCCAGCACGTCGCCAGCCTTCGCGCTCCCTATATCGGACCGATCTTCCAGGAGGGCGCCGCAACGCAGGCGCAGCTCGAAGCTGCGACGAAGGCCACGAAAACGGCCGAGGCGGGCTTCGAGGCCGCAACGCGCGCCGTCATGGTGCTGGATGACGGCGGCGCGATTGCCGAGAATCTCGACCGTGCAGCGCGGCGGCTGAAAGACATCACCGCCGCGGCCGATCGTGCGATGAGCGTTCCCCTCGCGACGCGCGACAGCGCCGTGACAAAGGGCTTCCTGCCCGGTGTTGCCGAGGTCCTCGCCAATCTCGAGCCTGTCATGAACAAGCTCGAGGCCAAGGTGATCAACGCCGATTCCTCGCTTGCGGCGCTGTTGAACCTGGCGCGGACGGCGCAGGACCTGCGTGTTTCGGCCGGCAGCCGTGCGGCCACGCTGTCCCCAGCGCTCTCCGCGCGCCGTCCGCTCACCGCGGCCGAATTGTCGCTGATGGACCGCATGCAGGGACGCGTGGAGGTCGATCGCGAGCGCATCGAGGCCGGTCTCGAGCAACTCGGAAATCCCGTCCGCATCGCCACCGCGCTGAAGGCTGCGACGGAATCATATTTCGGAAAAGCTGCAGTTGCTGTGGACAAGGAGCTTCCTGCGGCCCGGAGCGACGGCAAATATGCTGCCACCGCCGACGAACTGGCGAAGGTCATCGTGCCGGCCATCCAGATGTTCTACGGCGTGCGCGACGCCGCGCTGGCGGAAGCCGCCGAGCGTGCCTCGGCCGCGCGCGACGGCGCGCTGGCGATGCTCGCACTGGCCGGTGTCGCCGTGCTGGCCCTGCTCGGCACGCTCGGTGGCGTAACCATCATGCTGCGCAGGCGCGTGGTGACGCCGCTCGGCCGGATCGCCGACGTGATCGGAGCGCTCGCCGCCGGGCAGCACGAGGTCGAGATTCCGGCGACGGGCCGCAGCGACGAGATCGGCCAGGTCGCAGGCTCGCTCCAGCATTTCAAGGATTCGCTGCTCGCCAAGAAGTCCGCCGACGAGGCGGCCGCGATCGAAGCGGAAGCGAAGCTGAAGCGCAGCCAGCGCATGGATCAGATCGCGCGCGAGTTCGAAGCCATGATCGGCGACGTCATCAACACCGTCTCATCGGCATCCTCGGAGCTGGAAGCCTCCGCGGGAACGCTGACGAGCACGGCCGAGCAATCGGAAAAGGTCACCGCGACCGTTGCCGCCGCATCCGAGCAGGCCTCCACCAACGTGCAGACCGTTGCCGCCGCGGCCGAGGAGATGGCCTCGTCGGTCGACGAGATCAGCCGTCAGGTTCAGGATTCCGCGCGCATCGCCGGCGAGGCCGTGCAGCAGGCCGGGCGGACCAACGAGCATGTCGGCGAGCTCGCCAGGGCTGCGGGGCGGATCGGCGACGTCGTCGAGCTCATCAGTCAGATCGCCGGCCAGACCAACCTTCTGGCGCTCAACGCCACCATCGAGGCGGCGCGCGCCGGCGAGGCCGGTCGCGGCTTCGCGGTCGTCGCGTCCGAGGTCAAGGCGCTGGCCGAGCAGACCGCCAAGGCGACCGGCGAAATCAGCCAGCAGATCTCCGGCATCCAGGCCGCGACGGAGGACTCCGTCGGCGCCATCAAGTCGATCGGCGACACCATCTCCCGCATGTCCGAGATCGCGTCCGCCATCGCCGCGGCGGTCGAGGAGCAGGGCGCAGCGACGCGCGAGATCTCACGCAATGTGCAGCAGGCCGCGCGCGGCACCCAGCAGGTCTCCGCCAGCATCGTCGACGTGCAGCGCGGTGCCAACCAGACCGGATCGGCCTCCTCCAACGTGCTCGCATCGGCGAGATCGCTGTCCGGCGAGAGCAGCCGGCTCAAGGTCGAGGTCGGAAAATTCCTGGACGCGATCCGCGCGGCGTGACGAGCGTCTCTCGCCGCTTGGTGAGGCAATCGCATTGAAGAGCGACGTGCCCGCGGTCCATCCTTCGAGACGCCCGCCTCTGGCGGGCTCCTCAGGATGAGGACGGACTATGCGGCAGCTATTTCCACGGGCGCCGGTGTTGCTTAGCCTCATCCTGAGGAGACCGCGACGCGGTCGTCTCGAAGGACGCGTCGCGCGCACCGAAGTCGCGTCGAGCTCAGAACTCCCCGTGCAGCCGCCCCGAAAACACCGACACCGGTCCGCGGTCGGCATTGTAGGCGGGGTTGACGATGAGCTGGTAGTCGGCGGTGAGGGTGATGTTCTTGTTCACCGCATAGGCGTAATAGGTTTCAAGGATACGTTCCTTGCGGTAGTTCAGCGCGCCGTCGCCGACCAGCACACCAAGGCCGCCGGCGGCGAGGAAGTCGCGATAATCCTGCGAGATCGCATTGATCGCGCCGCCGACGCCGATCACGTCGTCGGGTCGGCCCCAAGTCGTGCCTTTGATCGAAACGCCGCCGGACAGGCTGCGATGAATGTCGGTGAAGGCCAGCGTTTCTGTCTTGCCGTCGTTCCAGCTCCAGCGGCCGAACAGGCCGACATCGTCGGTGATCGCCTGCTCGAGGTTGAGCACGTAGCCGTACTTCAGGCGGCCGCGCCGGGTCTGCGCGATGTCGAGATTGAGCGCGGGATTGTCCAGCGTCTCGCGGAAGCTGCCCATGTTGGCGCTATCGAGCCAGCCGATGGTCCTGAGCTTGCCCGGCCGGCCGAACAGCGAGAAGCGCGTCTCGAGCTCGAGCAAATATTGACCGCGCTCCCCGACCCTGGTGTCGAAGTGATTGGCGTTGGACTCGGAGACCATCAGGAAATAGCCGCCGCGTAGCGCCCATTGCTTCTGATTGAGCTCGGCGGTGACGCCGTAGGTGAGACCGACCTTGTCGGCGGAATAGTCGAAGGCGCCGGGCGCCCAGATCGACCAGTTCATGAAATCCCGGCGCGTATCCTTGGCGTAGGCATTGCCGTCGAACACGTCGATCACCGGAAACTTGCCGGCCTGAATCGTCAGGCGCGACACGTCGACCTTCTGCCCCAGCTGCAGCTGACCGCTCGCGAGCTCTTCCTGCTCGCCGCCGAAGCCGAAGGTCTGGCGCACGAACAGGCGCGAGGTGTTGTAGTGCGGATAGGGGAAGTTCGACTTCTGCGCTTCGCCGTTCGGGAAGCCGGCCGCACCGACCGTGTCATTCAGCCCAAATCCCTGCAGCAGCTCGGGATTGTAATAGACCTCGCCGCCGTCCCACAGCCGCGCGTTCAGGAACAGGCTGTTGCTCCAGGTCGCTTTGGCCTGCCGCGATGGCGACAGCGAGTTCGGCCCGGTATAGAGCGCGGGAAAGGATGGATAGCCTTGCGGAAGATAAGTGGTCTGGCCGTGAATCTCCCAGCGGTCCGATTCGGTGTCGATCAGTGAGCTCTTCGGATCATAGCTAGGCAGGCCCGGCCAATCGACCTTGCGGTTGAGGCCGAGCCTGACCTGCTGGAAGTCGAGCGACGAGGACGTGTATTGCGCGCCCGTGGAGAAGGCGACGTTGGCGCCGTCGAAGCGGCTGTAGAGATATTCGAGCCGCGCGCTCCAATGCGGCGCGAAGGCGTATTCGAGGCCGGCGCCTGCGACCCAGCCGGGCCGCGTGTTCAGGATCTTCGGGATTTCGGCGCCGGAGGCCGGCGCGTCGAAATAGCGCTCGCCCATCCAGGCGAAGCCGCCGGTGGCATAGATGAGCCAGGGACCGCTGGTGTAGCCGACGCGGCCGCGCACGCTCGCGGCGTAGTCCCATTGCTGGGTGACGGTGTTGGCGGGCGTTGCCAGGAACGAGACGATCGAGTTCGAGGTGATGTAGTTGGGAAACGTAAAATCGCCTTCGACGCCGACCAGCCAGCCGGAGTTGAGGCGGTAATTGTAGCCCGCCTGCACGCCGCCGATCATGCCGCTGAAGACGCCGCTGTCGCCGAGTGCGGTGCCGTCGTTCAGCGCGAAGCGCGACGAGCCGCGGCTGTAGCCGGCATGCGCGCCGATATAGAGACCGGTCCAGTCATAGACCGCTCTCAAGGCCGGCTCCTTCAGCGGCAGATCGGCCGCGCGGCCGGCGGTCGGAAAAGCCAGCACGCCCGTGGCAATCGCCGCGGCCGTTCGCAAGCACCGGTGTCTGTGACCCCTCAACCTCAAACGCACGCCCCCGCAAACGCGAATGTGTCCCACCCGCCGCGATATCCCTGCCGGGTCGCGGCGATTCTGTCACCATGCCTCCGCGTTCGAGGCGACCGGCCGGGATGGTCTCGATTCGCCTCGACTTCGTCCCAAGCTCCTGAATCTGCGACAAGCCTTATTGCGAATAATTCGCAATAGCAACTGATCCCCATCGCCATAGAGGACAGTTCGCACCACTATGTGACGCGGCTGCAACATCGCCCCTCTGCTCAGCAACCTGAACAGCCCGAGCGGAGCCCGGCCGCTTGCGGGAGGACCTGTCAGGGATGGGTGGGCCATGGGGGGCGATGGCCGGTTCCCGGCCCGCGGAAGGACCTAGCAGCCGCGGCAGATGCCCTTGATCTTCTTGTCGAGCAGCGCGTCATCCTTGCTGGACTGACTGCTCGCCGCCGGTTTGCTCATGGCCGGACTATTGCTCCCCGGTGTGATCGCGCCCCAGCGCTCCTGCCAGAGTTTCTCGCCGATCGTGCAGAGAACGCGCGGCTCCTTGTCCGTAGAGGGGGCAGGCGATTGATCTGGCGTTTGGCCCGCCACCTCGAGAGTCAGCTTGGTCCGGATCGCCTCCTTGAAATTTTCGCGATCGGTGACCGGTACGACAAAGGAACCCGGGCCGCCGATCACGCAATCCTCGTAGTACCAATC
The DNA here is from genome assembly GCF_025200905.1 of Bradyrhizobium yuanmingense. Taxonomy (NCBI): domain Bacteria; kingdom Pseudomonadati; phylum Pseudomonadota; class Alphaproteobacteria; order Hyphomicrobiales; family Nitrobacteraceae; genus Bradyrhizobium; species Bradyrhizobium yuanmingense. Next base: position 227,855 of record NZ_CP104173.1, read on the forward strand.
GATATGGTCGATATGCTGAAAGTCTGTCGGAGCAGCGGGTGTTGCGTTGGTCATGACCGGCAGGCCTGTGATGACGAGGCCTTGCTGCAACGCTTTGTCGCGCGCTGAGGTGACCGGATCGCCATTGCTGTTGGGGCCATCGCCCGAGACGTCGATGATACGGCGCGGACCACTGTAGGGGTTCTGCTCGAATAGCGAGGCGGCGAACTTAATTGCACTTGAAATCGAGGTGCGCGAACCGCGGCGGATCGGTGCATTGGTGATTTCAGTTGCGACCGCCTCAGCCGCTCCCGGCCCGTCGATCTGTCGCCAGGGAACGACAATTTTCTGGTCGCTGGTCGATGACCATTCGAAATAGGTCAGCGCGATCTTGCCGGCAGGACCGGCTCGCACCGCCCGGAGAAACTCCTGCGAGACGATGGCCTTGGCATAGCCTTCGCGTTGGGCTGCAAGGTCATCCGGCTCCATTGAGTAAGAAACGTCGACTGCGATGACGAGCTCGAGGTCTACGGCAGGGCGGCTGTCGCCCTGGGTCGCCGTTAGCGGCTGTGAGGCCGGCTCGGGACATGCCTGTGTCGATGTCAGGATCGCAATCAGGATCGATCCAATTGAGATCTGCCAACTCACGCTCGCCCTCCAGCCACCCATTCGTATCCTGACACGCGGAACGTGCAATCGGAGGGGTTGTCCGACTCATCATGGGCTGTTCTGGCCGCAACACGAATGACCCCGCCCGGGGGGACAGCCGGGCGGGGTCGGGGGCACGACACGGGGTGGATGAGGCGCCCGTGTCGGACGCGGGATCCACGTGGAGATCGGCCTCAGATACTCAGATCAGTAGCAGGTGCGAACGCGGCCGACGTACTGGCCGAAGGCGTTGTACTGGGCGACCCAGCCGCAGCGGTGATAGCCGTGGTAATAGGGATCGTTGCTGGCGGCGATCGCGGAGCCGACGACGGCGGCGGTGGCGATGCCGGCACCGACGCCCCAGACCCAGCCGGGCTGCTTGGCTTCGGCCGAGGTGGTGGTGGATGCGATGCTGCCGGCAACAGTGAGAGCAGCGAGAGCTGCGGCGGCAATCTTGGTCTTGATCGACATGTGAAACTCCATCCGGGGTTGAGGCGGTCCGTTGTGGCCCGCGTGCCCAGTTGGACGGAGGCTGCTCGCGTCCGGTTCGAAGACTGCAAATGCGCTCGCGAAGAATAGATCTTTCCTGAATGAATCCAGGAAGATGCCCCCTAGCCGAGGGGACCCTTGGCAAGCCTGTTCACGTCGAAGTTATCGACCTCACCCAGCAGCTCGCAGAACGCCGTCGCGCCCTGATCGAGCAGCTGCTCGCCCTTCTCTGGCTGCGCCAGCGTCGCGTTGCCGACAGCACCGCTGGTGTTGAGATCCTGCGCCTGCCAGGCGAACGGCGCCGGCCGCTGCGTCGACAGCCAGCGATATTGCTGCTCGATCGCGATGCTGCTCGCGGGAAAATCGGCGATCGCATCCTTGCGCACCTGATCCGGATAGCGCGCCAGCATGATCGAGGTCTCGACCGCGCCGCCGTGAATGCCGTGCCGCACTTCATCGGCCGGGAACAATTTGTCGGCGCCTGAGAGCCGCGACCACGACGTCGTCACCACGAACAGCTTGTGATGCGCACGCAGATCCTGCGCGACCAGCATCATCGCCGCGCTGTTGCCGCCATGGCTGGTGACGATGACGAGCTTCCTCACGCCGCGGCGTGCAACGTCCGCGCCGATCGCTGCCCATTTCCTCAGCGCGATTTCAGTCGGCAGCGTCTGCGTGCCCGGATAGTCGATATGTTCGGTCGAAATCCCGACCCGTTCGACCGGGAGGAAGCTCGCCGGAATGCTGGTGGGTAACAGCTGGCGCACACGTGCGAGGTAGGCGTCCGCGATCAGCACGTCCGTCGTCAGCGGCAGATGCGGGCCGTGCTGCTCGGTTGCCGCCAGCGGCAGCACCGCGATCCAGCGCGACGCCTCGTCCGGGCTCGCATCAGCCCAGTCGATGTCGATCCAGTCGCGGGAGGGCGTCATCGAGGTTTCCTTGCCCGAATTTGTCACGTAATTTGCGGTATGAGGGGATGCGGGCCCGGGCGGCTCGCATCCCCTGATGTCATGCGGTTCTATCGCGTTGCCTTCACCCGGACCAGTCGCGATTGGGCCAGCCACGATCGACGGAGTGCCAATATGACCCCCTTTCATCTGCGGCGAGCGTTAGTTGCGGGCTTGTTGGCCGCTCTTGCCTCCTTTGCGCCGGCGCGCGCCCAAACGCTCGACAAGGTCACCTTCGGCACCAACTGGGTCGCCGAGGCCGAGCATGGCGGCTTCTTCCAGGCGGTCGCCGACGGCACCTACAAGAAATACGGCCTCGACGTCACCATCGTCCCTGGCGGCCCGAACGAGAACAACCGGATGCTGCTGATCGCCGGCAAGATCGATTTCTTCATGGCCGCGAACACGCTGATGTCGTTCGATGCCGTCGCCAACAACGTTCCCGTCATCACCATCGCCGCGATTTTCCAGAAGGATCCGCAGGTGATGCTGACGCAGCCCGACGCCAAGGTCGCCAAGATCGAGGACCTCAAGCCGCTGACGCTGTTCGTCTCCAAGGAAGGCATGACCAGCTACTTCCAGTGGCTGAAATCCGAATACGGCTTCAGCGACAAGAACGTCCGCCCCTATAATTTCAATCCGCAGCCCTTCATCGCCAACCCGAAGAGCGCGATGCAGGGTTACGTCACCTCCGAGCCGTTTGCGGTGGAGAAGGCCGCCGGCTTCAAGCCCAATGTGCTACTGCTCGCTGATTACGGCTTCAACACCTATTCGACGCTGATCGAAACCCGCCGCGAGATCGTCGAGAAGAAGCCTGACCTCGTGCAGCGCTTCGTCGATGCCTCCATGATCGGCTGGTACAATTACCTCTACCGGGACAATTCCGCCGGCAACGCCCTGATCAAGCAGCTCAACCCGGAGATGACCGACGATCTCCTGGCCTATTCCGTCGTCAAGATGAAGGAGCACGGCATCGTCGATTCCGGCGACAGCTTGAAGAACGGCATCGGCGCAATGAGCGACGAGCGCTATGCCTCCTTCTTCAACAAGATGGTCAAGGCTGGGGTCGTGAAGGCGGATCTCGACTACCGCAAATCCTACACGCTGCGCTTCGTCAACAAGGGCGTCGGCGTCGAGCTGCGCCCGAACAAGCCGTAAATGTTGAGATCAGGCACGCCGGTGAGGCTGGCGCCCACCTCTCCCGAAGGGAGAGGTCGCATCGCATCGCCAGATGCGGTGCGGGTGAGGGGTAACGCTCCCTCGTTGGACCTGAGGCCCCTCACCCGGCGCTGCGCGCCGACCTCTCCCCGCTGGGGGGAGGTGACGTGCCCCGCCATGTTCAGCGCGTGATGACAGAGAGCAGAACCGCGCCCGCCGTCGAGGCCAGCCTGACGCATCTCGCCGTCAGCCTGCGTGGCGTGACGAAAACTTACGACAACGGCGTGATGGCGCTCGGCCCGTTCGACCTTGCCGTTCGCAAGGGCGAGTTCATCTCGCTGCTGGGCCCCTCCGGCTGTGGCAAGTCGACAGTGTTGCGGCTGATCGCCGAGCTTAGCGCGCCGTCGTCGGGCACGGTGCGGGTGGCACGGCAAGAGGGCGTGCCGCAGCCGGGCCACGGTATCGGTTTCGTGTTCCAGGAGCCCACCCTGATGCCCTGGGCCAACGTCCGTGAGAACGTGCGACTGCCGCTGAAGCTCGGCGGTGTGCCGAAAGCGGAGGGGCGCGCGCGTGCCGACGCGGCACTGGCGAGCGTCGGCCTTGCCGATTTTGCAGATAGCTTCCCGCGCGAGCTCTCCGGCGGCATGAAGATGCGGGTGTCGCTGGCGCGTGCGCTCGTCACCGATCCCGATATCCTGCTGATGGACGAGCCGTTCGCCGCGCTCGACGAGATCACGCGCTTCCGCCTCAACAACGATCTGCTGGCGCTGTGGCGAGGCTTACGCAAGACCGTCATCTTCGTCACCCATTCGGTGTTCGAATCCGTCTATCTGTCGCAGCGCGTCGTCGTCATGACGGCGCGCCCCGGCCGCATCCAGGCCGACATCCGCATCGAGACGGTCGAGCCGCGGGGCGAGGAGTTTCGCACCTCGACGGCCTATTCCGATTATTGCCGACGCGTGTCGGCCGCGCTGGCGCCGTCCTATTCGGGGCAGTCGACGCTATGAACGCTCAAGCTCCCGTGCCCGCAAAATCGTCCGGCGCGCAACGCGCGATGCGCTTCGTGCTGCCCGTCATCGTCTTCGCAGCCGGCCTCTTTGCCTGGGAACTCGTGGTCCGCATCAGGGAGATCCCGCCTTACGTGCTGCCGGCGCCCTCCGTCATCGTGCTGACACTGATCAAGGACTGGGCGGTGCTGTCACAATCGCTGGCGACCACGCTTGTCACCACGCTCGAAGGTTTTGTCGCCGCCAGCATCGGCGGCATCGCACTGGCGCTGCTGTTCAACCAGTCGAAATGGGTGGAATATTCGCTGTTCCCCTATGCAATCGTGCTGCAGGTGACGCCTGTCATCGCGATCGCGCCGCTCTTGCTGATCTATCTGGAGCAGCAGACCGCGGTGGTCGTCTGCGCCTTCATCGTCGCCTTCTTCCCGGTGCTGTCGAACACCACGCTCGGGCTGAACTCGGTGGACCGCAACCTCGCCGGCCTGTTCCAGCTCTATGGCGCATCGAAGCCGCAAACCCTGCGCTTCCTCAAGCTGCCGGCGGCGCTGCCCTACATTCTCGGCGGCCTGCGCATCGCCGGCGGGCTGTCGCTGATCGGCGCGGTCGTGGCCGAGATCGCGGCCGGAACGGCCGGCGCCGGCTCCGGGCTCGCCTACAGGATCGCCGAGTCAGGCTATCGCTTGAACATACCCCGCATGTTTGCCGCGCTGCTTCTGTTGTCGCTGGCCGGGATTGTCATCTATGGGGTGCTGGCGCTAGTTTCCCACCTCGTTTTACGGCGCTGGCATGAGAGCGCGCTTGGAAAGGAAAACTGATGGCTGCCGGTTCGATTTCGTCCGAAAAGATCGACCTTCTGATCTATGGGCCGGTGCGGCCGATCCTCGAGAACGGGTTTTCCGATCATTTCGTCGTACACAAGGCAGAGACGCGCGGCGATCTCGAGCGGCTGACGCCCGCGGTGCGCGACAAGATCCGCGGCGTCGCGGTGACCTACCACACCGTGCGCGCGGACAAGGACTCGCTGTCGCAGCTGCCGAAGCTGGAGATGGTGGCGAGCTTCGGCGTCGGCTACGACCACGTCGACGCCAAATATGCGGCCGAGCACGGCATTATCGTGACCAACACGCCCGACGTCTTGACCGAGGAGGTCGCCGACGTCGCGATGGGCCTTCTGATCTCCACCTTGCGCGAGTTCATCAAGGCCGACCGCTATGTCCGCTCCGGGCTCTGGCAGACCCAGAACTATCCGCTCAGCGTCGGCTCGCTGCGCGACCGCAAGGTCGGCATCGTCGGCATGGGCCGGATCGGCCAGGCTATCGCGCGCCGGTTAGATGCCTCGCTGGTGCCGGTGGTCTACCACTCCCGCAATCCCTCCAAGGACGTCTCGTACAAGCACTATCCTGACCTGATCGAGATGGCGAAAGCGGTCGACACGCTTGTTGTGATCGTGCCCGGCGGTGCCAGCACCAACAAGATGATCAATGAAGAGGTGCTCAAGGCGCTCGGCCCGCGCGGCGTGCTGGTCAACGTCGCCCGCGGCTCGGTGATCGACGAGCCGGCGCTGATCCAGGCGCTGAAATCCGGCACCATTCTCGCCGCCGGGCTCGACGTGTTCGCGGCCGAGCCGAACGTGCCCGACGAGCTCAAGACCATGCAGAACGTCGTGCTGCTGCCGCATATCGGCTCGGCCTCGGTGGTGACGCGCAACGCCATGGACCAGCTCGTGGTCGACAATCTCAAGGCCTGGTTCGCCGGCAAGGCGCCGCTGACGCCGGTTGCGGAAACGCCGGTCAAGGGACGCTGATGATCGCTCGTCGCCTTCTCGCATATGTCGTTGCGGCCTGCCTGGCCGCGATCGGCGCCGTCGCGGCCTCCTTGGCCGCGATCGGCATCGCGCATGCGCAGGATGCGGCGAGCCTGAAGAAGCAGATGCCAGGACAGTGGGAGCTCTCGACCACCGAGCGCAGCAAGACCTGCGTCGTCACGCTGAAGGCTGACGCCGCAGGCCAGGGTTTCAAGCTGGAGCTGGAGCCGTCCTGCAAGACCGCGCTGCCCTTCACCAAGGACATCGTGGCCTGGAGCGTGAGGGGCCTCGACATCGTGCGCCTGCAGGATGCGACCGGCGAAGCCGTGATCGACTTCACCGAGGTCGAGGCCGGCATCTTCGAGGGCCTGCGCCAGGGCGAGGGCGTCTACATCCTGCAGGATCTCGCCGCCGCGCGCTCGATGGCGAAGTCGATGGACCAGATGATCGGCGATTGGTCGATGGTGCGCCGCAACGGCCAGCCGGTGTGCGGGCTGACGCTGACCAACACCGAGGCTGATGCGGACAATTTCCAGGTTTTCCTCAAGCCGAGATGCGACGCCACGATCGCGCAGTTCAACCCGACGCAATGGCGCCTCGAGCGCGGCCAGATCATCCTGATGTCGAAATCCGGCGAAGCCTGGCAGTTCGAGGCCGACGACAACGCGCAATGGCGCCGCGTCCCCGACACCGCCGATCCCCTGATCATGCTGCGGCAGTAGGGCGTCGGCCGAGACCGCTAAGGCCGCGCGGCGTTTGGTCGTGCCCTGACGGGACGAACTCGGATGGGCCAAAATCGCCTTGACCCCGGAATATTGCCGGCTCGAACTTTTCTCGCATCTGGAGAGACCAAGACAGGAATCGTTCAAACTCGATCGGGCTTTGACATGAAATTCGTTGCCCTGGCCTTTTCGTGCCTTCTGCTTGTCGCGGCGCCCGCCAGCGCGAATGACACCCGCACCTTCAATGCGATGGTTGCGTTGGCCAATCGCGGAGATGCGGAGGCGCAATATCATGTCGGCATGATGCACAATAACGGCATCGGCACACAGCAGGACCGCAGCCAGGCATTCGAGTGGTTTCAAAAATCGGCTGCGGCCGACGATCCGCTCGGAGCCTACAAGCTCGGCTGTTATTATGACGGGCAAGGCGTGGGCGTCGTCGCAACAAATCCGGATCAGGCATTGAAGTACAAGCTTGTGTCCGCCAAGGCCGGTTACGCGCGTGCCCAGCACGACGTCGCTCTCATGTATGACCGACAAGGGAATTCGGAAGAAGCGCTGAAATGGTGGAAGATGGCGGGCGACCAGGGTCTCCCCAGCGCCCTCTTCAGCCTGTCCCGCGCATATTCCGCAGGAAAGGGCACGCCGAGGGACCTGTCCCTGTCGTATGCCTATTTCAAGCTCTCGAAGGTGGCGCCGGCCAAGAACGTGAACGAGATGGCTTCCCTGTTGTCCAAGCCTGAGCTCGAGAAGGCCGAGAAAATGGTTGCCGAATGGAAGCCGCAACCGACCGCCCTGACGCTGAAGGCATTCGCCGGCATCACGGCCGCGGAAGACCATTTGAAAGCCGCCAAGAACCAGGCGTTCTGATCGTCTAGATCAACCGCAACCCCCTCAAGCTCGCATGCCCGCTCTTGCCCACGATGATGTGGTCGTGCACGGCAATCCCGAGCGGTTTTGCGATGTCGATGATCGCCTTGGTCATCTGGATGTCGGCCTGCGAGGGCGAGGGATCGCCGGAGGGGTGGTTGTGCACTAGGATCAGCGCGGTCGCGGACAGCTCGAGCGCGCGCTTGATCACCTCGCGCGGGTAGACCGGGGTGTGGTCGACCGTGCCGGTCTGCTGCACCTCGTCGGAGATCAGCTGGTTGCGCTTGTCGAGGAAGAGCAGGCGGAATTGCTCCTTGTCGGCAAACGCCATGCTTGTGCGGCAATAGGCGATCACCTCGTTCCAGGATGACAGCGCGTTGCGGCTGTTGACCTCGCCCTTGGCAACGCGATGCGCGGCCGCGGCGATCAGCTTGAGCTGGTTGATCGCGGACTCGCCGACCCCCTCGACCTCCCGCAAGCGCGCCACTGGCGCATGCACGACCTCGGCGAACGAGCCGAAGGTCTTGATCAGCGTCTTCGCCAGCGGCTTGGTGTCGCGCCGCGGCAGCGCGGCAAACAGCGCCATCTCGAGCAGCTCGTAATCGCTGAGCGCATCCGCGCCCGCGCTATAGAAGCGCTCGCGCAGCCGCTCGCGATGGCCGTGATAGTGCGGCGTGTCGTCAGGTCTGCTCTTGTCGTGGTCCGGCTTGGCGGGCATCGGCCGCCAGCATTGCCGGGGATGGTGGTTTTTGCAACCGTCAATTGTGCGCGCCTTGCATAGGTGCACTTCCGGCATGAAGCGGATGATGATCAGCCGACCGTTTTTCCCGCCCTTCGTCTCAGCTGGCGATCATGGCCCTGGTGACGCCAGAAGCTATCGTTGGGCACGACGCCTGCGGGATCGGCAGCCAGGTCCGGCCTGATACGATCGAGGAAGTACATCGGGGTGGGCCCCTTGCCCTTCACCTCGATGCTGCCGCGCGGTTCGCAGGTGAAGCGCGCTTTGACCAGGTTCCAGGTCGCCTCGGCAATGTTGATCCGTCCGGGATCGGCGGCCGCCTGCAGGCGCGCGGCGACGTTCACCGCGTTGCCCCAGATATCGTAGCTGAACTTGCGCGTTCCGACGACGCCAGCGATGACCGGGCCGGTGTTGATGCCGATTCGCGCCATCCAGAGCGGCAGCCTCAGCCGTTCGCGCTGACGGTTCGCCTTGGCGAGCAGGTCCTGAATCTCGAGCGCCGCCAGCGCGGCATCGACAGCGTGCGTCCGGTTGATCTCGGGCAGGCCGCCGGCACAGAGATAGGCATCGCCGATGGTCTTTATCTTTTCGAGCCGATGGCGCGCAATGATCTCGTCGAATGTGCTGTAGTACTCGTCGAGCTGGTGCACGACCTGCGCCGGCTCGATCGCCTCGACGTGCCGGGTGAAGTCGGCGAAATCGACGAAGAGGATGCTGACCGACTGGTAGAAGCGCGGCCGCACCTTCGCGTTGGCCTTGAGCTCCTCGGCGATCGCAGGGGGGAGGATGTTGAGCAGGAGCGCATCTGATTTGCTCCGCTCCGCCTCCGCCATTGCGCGCGCCTTGTCGAGCTCGGCCAGCATCTCGTCGCGCTCGCGGAGTCTACGTCTGAGCTCGAGCTGAGCCACGGCCTGACGCGAGATCCGCCGCACTGCTTCTTGCTGCTCGAAGCTGAGCTCGCGCGGCTCGAAATCGATGACGCACAGCGTTCCGAGCGCGTATCCCTCCTCGCTGATCAGCGGCATGCCGCAATAGAAGCGCAGCCCGAACTCGCCGGCGACCAACGGCGAATCGCTGAACCTCGGATCCTTCGTGAGGTCAGACACATACATGAGATCGTCATGGCAGATCGTCGCCTGGCAGATCGAGATCTCCTTGGGCACGTGCGTAAGGTCAGGCGGCAGGCCGCACTTGGCCTTGAGCCATTGTCGCTTGTCGTCGAGGAAGGTCAGCAGCCCGGCGCTGCAGCCGCAGATCTGCGCCGCCAAGTCCGCCAGTTCATCATAGGCGATCTCCGGCGGCGTATCGAGAATGCGATAGGTTTCGAGGGCTTGCTGCCGCGCCTGCTCGTTGTCCGGCAGGTAGATCTTCATGTCGTCCGCCACCGCTCGACAGAACCCGCCATGACCATATCTCCATGCCCAGTCAAGACGCCTGCATTAGAACACCGGAGGCGGATCATGGAAAGGTGCGACTCCCTGCGCAGTCAGCGAAACCGACGTGATTGTGGTCATGCTTTTCCTATCATGCACGTGCTTTCACCTCGACGTCGGCCGCCTGTTGCCCGTCGCGTGCGTCTCAGCGCTGTTGTGGGGGGCCTTCTGGCGAAGGCAAGATCTGGGACGATCAACCGAGACCCGGACTCGGGCCTAGGTCAGTAAGCGCGTCCTCGACGCGTTGGTGCGCAAAGGCAGAATCGCCACCCGCCAAAGGGGGCCGCCGCTAGCAATAGCTGACGCACCGGGCTCACCCGATCTGCTTCTCGCCGTGCCGCGCCGATAGCGTGAAGATCTCGACGCCGGTCGCCGTCACGCCGACCGAGTGCTCGAACTGCGCCGACAGCGAGCGGTCGCGGGTCACCGCGGTCCAGCCGTCGGACAGGATCTTCACGTGCGGCTTGCCGAGATTGATCATCGGCTCGATGGTGAAGAACATGCCGGGCTTGAGCTGCACGCCCTCGCCGGGCCGGCCGATATGGATGATGTTCGGCTCGTCGTGGAACATGCGCCCCAAACCATGGCCGCAGAAATCGCGCACCACGCTCATGCCCTGCGGCTCGACGAAGCTCTGGATGGCGTGGCCGATGTCGCCGGTGGTGGCGCCGGGCTTCACCGCGGCGATGCCGCGCATCATGGCTTCATAGGTCACCTCGATCAGCCGCTCGGCCTTGCGGGCGATTGGGCCGATCGCATACATCCGGCTGGAATCGCCATACCAGCCGTCGACGATGAAGGTGACGTCGATGTTGACGATGTCACCCTCCTTCAGCGGACGGTCGCCGGGCATACCGTGGCAGACAACATGGTTGAGCGAGGTGCAGGTCGAGTAGCGGTAGCCGCGATACATCAGCGTCGCCGGATAGGCACCATGGCTGAAGGCGAAGTCGCGGACGAATTCGTCGATTCTGGAGGTCGGCACGCCCGGCCCGACGATGTCGGTGAGCTCGTCCAGGCACCTGGCCACCAGCGCGCCCGCCTTGCGCATGCCGGCAAAGGCGGCAGGCCCGTGCAGCTTGATCTGTCCGGTCTTGCGCAGGGAGGTCTCGGTGGCGTCGACGTAGCTCATGCGTGTCAGGTCTTCTCGGGCTGATCTCGATGTCGGTGGAAAGGCTTGATTTCAGGCCCCAATCTAATGATTGGCAGGCTTCATGCAAGCCGAAGGGCCTGCTTGGGGGGTGAAAGTGACCTAATTCGGCACTTCCACGGCGGTTTCCACCGGCAGGGCGCCGCCGCGGATGCGGATTTCGCGGACGGGATAGGGAACTCGGATGCCCTCACGCTTGAAGGCGTCCCACAGCTCCAGCATCACGTCGCTCTTGACCTTGTCCATGCCGTCGGGGTCGGCGATCCAGAAGGTCAGCGAGAACTTCATCCCGGCTTCCGCGAACTCGCTCAGGAGACAGGTCGGGGGCTTGCCCTTCTGCGCGCGCGGATGAGCGGCGGCGGTCTCGGCGGCGAGCGTACAAACCAGCTTCGGGTCGGCGTCGTAATTGGTGCCGAAGGCGATCTTCACCAGCGTGTTCTTGTCGGTATAGGTCCAGTTAACGACCTTCTGCGTCACCAGATCCTCGTTCGGGACCAGGAATTCGCGCCCGTCGCCGGCAGCGACGGAAATATAGCGCGTCTTCATCGCGCTGATGCGGCCGGTGTTGTCGCCGATGGTGACGAGATCGCCGGGCTTCACCGATTTGTCGGCGAGCAGGATGATGCCAGAGATGAAATTGGCGACGATCTTCTGCAGGCCGATACCGATGCCGACGCCGACCGCGCCGGAGAACACCGCGAGCGCCGACAGGTCGATTCCGACCGCGCCGAGCGCGATCACGATGGCGACCGTGAGCAGCCCGATGCGGATGATCTTGACCAGCAGCACCTGCACCGATGGCGTCAGGTCGGTGGTCGAATTGATCCGGCTCTCGGCGAAATTGCTGGCGATGTTGGTGAGCCAGAGTGCGATCAGCAGCAGTGCGCCGGCCTTGAGCGCCAGGAGCGGGGTCAGCCTGAGGCCGCCGAGCACGATCGCAAAGGAATCCAATAGGTCGACCGTCGCATCGAGCTGGCCGACGATGGAGAGCGCGGCGATGAACCATGCCGTGATCGACACCAGCTTGACGATGAAGGCGTTGCGCAGCACCGAGGTCACGAGCCGGATCACGAGCCATGCGAAACCAAGCTTGGCTGCGACCATCAGGAGATAGGAACGGCTCGGCCAGGTCGCGTGATACATCACCACGCGCGAGACGATCACGAGCAGCGTGAACACCGCCGTCGAGGCGCTGGCGACCATGACCCGGACGAAATGCCGGAGCGGCAGCGGCCAGCGCATCGCCAGCGAGGTCAGGTCGACACGGCTGCGAATGGCGGCCTCCGCGGCATAGGCGATGCCGGCGGCGGCCAGGATGAGGCCGAATTGCAGGTAGAACCAGGGTGAGGAGAATTCTGCCCCGACGCTGCGTGCGGTGGTCTGCACGAGCTCCATGAAGTCTTTGAGGTCCATGTCCATCGGGTCTCGTCGGCAAGCGGGGAGGAATTGATTCGAGGGCGCCGGACAATCCCACAAAGGACGCGGCCGGGCCATCGATACACCGTGAAGTGAAGCGCGTTAAGGCCGTAAAACACGGGCAGATTGCCGCGAAGCGCGAAAATGGGTTGGCGCGCGAGTCCACCAACGATAAGGATGAAATTCCAGCGATTTCTTACCCGGAAGGTGGATGGCTTCCCTCGACTCCGTCAGTCTCGCCATATTGCTCGGCGCCGTCCTCGTCATGGCCGGCATCCTCTCCAGCCTGCTTGCGCTGCGCTTCGGCGCGCCCTTGCTGCTCGTCTTCCTCATCATCGGCATGCTCGCCGGCGATTCCGGCCCAGGTCAGCTCCAGTTCGACGACGTCCGCACCACCTATCTGGTCGGCTCCGTCGCGCTCGCTTTGATCCTGTTCGACGGCGGCCTGCGCACGCGCTTTGCCAGCATCCGCACCGTGCTTGCGCCGTCCGTGGTGCTCGCGACCGCAGGCGTGCTGCTGACCGCGCTGGTCACGGCGCCGTTCGCCAAATACGCGCTCGACCTCAACTGGTCGGAGTCGCTGCTGGTCGGGGCGGTGGTGGCCTCGACCGACGCGGCCGCTGTATTCCTCTTGGTGCACACCCAGGGCCTGCGTCTGCGCCCGCGCGTCGGCGCGACGCTGGAGGCCGAATCCGGCACCAACGATCCCTTCGCGATCTTCCTCACCTTGATGCTGGTCGAATACATCTCGGTCGGTACCAGCTCGCCCGGCCATGTGCTGATGGAGTTCATCCAGGAGGCGGTGCTGGGCGCCGTCGTCGGCGTCATCGGCGGCCGCCTCGTCGTCATCGCGCTCAACAAGGTCGCCCTACCGCAGGGCTTGCATGCGCCCTTCGTGACCACGGCCGCGCTCGTGATCTTCGGCGGCTCGCAGATCATGCACGCCTCCGGCTTCCTCGCGGTCTATCTCGCCGGCATCATCATCGGCAACCGGCCGACCCGCGCGCATAATTCGGTGGTGACGTTCCTCGACGCCGCGACCTGGCTGGCGCAGATCGTGATGTTCGTGCTGCTCGGCCTTCTGGTCTCGCCGAGCCGGTTGGGATCCAGCGTGCTGCCAGCGGTCGCCGTCGCGCTGGTCTTGATGCTGGTGGCGCGCCCGCTCGCGGTGTTCGTGTGCCTGTCGCCGTTCCGCTTCAACTGGCGTGAGAAGATCTTCATCGCCTGGACCGGCCTGCGCGGTGCGGTCGCGATCTTCCTGGCCTCGATCCCGATGCTGGTCGGGCTGCCCAAGGCCTATCTCTATTTCGACGTGGCCTTTGTCGTCGTCATCATCTCGCTTCTGCTGCAAGGCTGGACCCTGGCGCCGGCCGCGCGCAAGCTGCACGTGGCGCTGCCCCGCGCCGACCGCGGCCCCCGCCGCGTCGAGCTCGATCTGCCCGGCCAGCTCGAGCAGCAGCTGGTCGGCTATCCGGTGCGGCCCAAGAGCCTGTATTTCCGTCGCGGCCTGATCCCGTCCTGGTCCAAGCCGACACTGGTGATCCGCAACGAGCACATCCTGACGCCGACGGAGGCCGATCCGATCGCACCGGGCGACTACATCTATCTGCTGGCGCCGCCGGAAAAGGCCGAAGCGCTCGACCGTTTCTTCGTCGACATGCAGCCGAGCACCGCGCCCGATCCGCATCTGCTCGGCGACTTCATGGTCTCCGGCGAGCACACGCTCGCCGAGCTCGCCGCGATCTACGGTGTGAAGGTCGGCGAGGACGACGGCAAGCTGACCCTGGCAGATTATTTCGACGTCCATCTCGACCACGCGCCGAAAGAGGGCGCCGAGCTGCCGCTGGACGAGATCGTGCTGGTCGCACGATCAATCTCCGGCGGCCGCGTCAACGTCGTCGGCCTGCGTCTGCCGGAAGAAGACGAAACGCCGCCGCCGCTGACCCGCGCGCAGGCGGTGAGAAAGAAGCTCGCCGATGTCTGGACTTCGGTCGCCGGAGTTTGACTTGCGAAGAGGAACTGCCACCAAATCGCCGCAACCGCCGAAGTTTTGCGCGGCTTCGTGACATCCGGATCCGGAACGCTCCGCATTGCCTCTCGTTCTAAGCTGTATAGAAGTTTGGACTGACAGGAGTACGCCAATGCGAAAGTTCGTCCTTCCGATCGCGACTGTCCTCGTGCTGGGCGCAGCGGCGCCGGCGATGGCCTACGACACCGGCGATCAGATCTCGATGCAGGTTGCGCTTGACGTCGCGACCGATCTTGGCGTTGCGACAGTGTCGCACACGAACTTCCTCGGCGACGAATGGCAGATTGAGGGCCGCGACCGCGCCGGCCGCTGGATCGAGGTCGATGTGGACGCCCAGACCGGCGAAGTGCGAAACGTCGACCGCGGCTGGTAGCCGGGGTTGGCCCGATCACGTCAGCACCTTCACCCCGCCGAACGACGTCACCCGTCCCTGCTTGAGCATCACGATCTGCGTCGCGAGCTGGCGCAGCTCGGCGACGTCGTGGCTGACATAGACCATCGGCACATTGGCCTCGTCGCGCAGCCGCACCAGATAGGGCAGGATCTCGAGCTTGCGGCCCTCGTCGAGCGCGCCGAGCGGCTCGTCGAGCAGCAGGAGGCGCGGCTTCGACAGCAGCGCGCGGCCGAGCGCGACGCGCTGGCGCTCGCCGCCGGACAGCTTCCCGGGACGGCGATCCCTGAGCGCGCCGATGTCGAGCAGGTCGATGATGCGCTTGTGCTGCGCCGGATCGGGCGCAAGCCCGTTCATTCGCCGTCCGTAGTCGAGGTTCTGCGCCACGCTCAGATGCGGAAACAGCCGCGCATCCTGGAACACGTATCCGATGCGGCGGCGGTAAGTGGGCACGTGAATGCCGGCCGCGGTGTCGTCGACGATCTCGCCGTCGATCGCGATGGTGCCGCGATCAGGCCGCAGCAGGCCGGCGATCATGTTGACCAGCGAGCTCTTGCCGGCGCCCGAGGCGCCGAACAGCCCGATGACGCGCCCCTCACTGCTGAAGGAAGCGGACAGCGAGAATTCGCCGAGCTGTTTTTCGACGTCGACGCGCAGCATGGTCAATTCCCGTGCAGCCGCTGCGTGGCGCGGCGGGCGAACCATTCGGCCGCGATTAGCGCACCGATCGCGAGCACGATCGAGACGATCACGAGCCTTCCCGCAGCGGCATCGCCGTCCGGCGTCTGGATCAGCGAATAGATCGCGGACGAAATCGTCTGGGTCTCTCCTGGAATGTTGGAGACGAAGGTGATGGTGGCGCCGAACTCGCCGATCGCCTTGGCAAAGCCCAGCACCATGCCGGCGAGCACGCCCGGCAGCGCCAGCGGCAGCGTCACCGTGAAGAACACTTTCCACGGCGCTGCGCCGAGGGTCTCCGCAGCCTGCTCAAGCCGGCGGTCGATCGCCTCGATCGACAGTCGCATCGGCCGCACCAGCAGCGGAAACGCCATCACGCCGCAGGCGAGCGCAGCACCGGTCCAGCGGAACGCGAAGACGATGCCGAGATGGTCGGCGAGAAAGCTGCCAATGAGGCCTTTGCGACCGAAGCTGAGCAGCAGCAGATAACCGGTGACGACGGGCGGTAGCACCAGGGGCAGGTGCACGAGTGCGTCGAGCACCGACTTGCCCCAGAAATCACGCCGCGCGAGCAGCCACGCCAGCGCAATGCCGAACGGCGTCGCGACCAGCGTGGCAATGACGGCGACCCTGAGCGAAAGCAGGATCGCCGTCCATTCGGCGGGAGAGATGTCGAACATCAAGCCGTCATATCAGGTCGCAGAAACAGGTTGCAAAATCAGGTTTGCAGGAATCAGGTCGCAACAATCAGGTTGTGGGGCTGATCAGGAACTTGAAGCCGTATTTTTCCAAGATGGCCTTGGCCGCCGCCGAGCGCAGGAAGGCGAGATAGCCGTTCGCCTCCGGCTTGGCAGTGCTGGTCGCCGCGACCGGATAGATGATCGCAGGATGCGAATCCGCCGGGAAGGTGCCGACGATCTTCACGCCCGGCTCGACCTTGGCGTCGGTGGAATAGACGATGCCGAGCACAGCCTCGCCGCGGGCGACCAGCGTCAGCGCCGCGCGCACGCTCTCGGCCATGGCGAATTTCGGCTCTGCCGCCTGCCAGGCCCCGAGCTTTTCCAGCGCTGCCTTGGCGTATTTGCCTGCCGGTACCGACCTGACGTCACCGGTCGCGATCCTGCCGTCGCCGGCGAGCTTGGCGAGATCGAAACCTGGCGCGATCGTCACGCTGTCGATCTTGGAATCCTTCGGCGCGATCAGCACGATGCTGTTGCCGAGCAGATTCACTCTGGAAGGCTCGTTGATGGTCTTCTTGGCGATCGCGTAGTCCATCCAGTCGGTGTCGGCCGAGACGAACACGTCGGCCGGCGCGCCCTGCTCGATCTGCTTGGCCAGCACCGAGCTAGCGGCATAGCTGACGCTGAACTTGACCCCGGTCCTGGCGGTGTAGGCGGCGTCGATCTCGTCCAGCGCGTTCTTCATCGAGGCGGCGGCGAACACGGTGATGGTCTTGTCCTCGGCCGCGGCGGGCGCGACGGCCGTGCCGGCGAGAATGACGAAGGCGGTGAAAAGTCCTGATAGACGAAACATGGATGCGCTCCGTGCGGGCTCGCGCGCGCAAGGTTGCACGCGCGAAATCTGGCGTTGGCTGGTCAGATGCGACGAGCGGACGCGCTGTTCCACGGTCCCTGGCGACGGCTTACGGCCGGCGGGGATATCGCAGTGCAAACATAGCAGGCCGTGGCCGCAGGTCAAAGCCGGCCGTTGTCGGCCAGCTTCTATCGGGCCGGCGAGTTCGTCATCCCGGGGCGCGCGTAGCGCGAGCCCGGGATCCATAACCACAGGATTGCGTTGGGCGAAGACTCGGAGTGACCTGCTTCGCGCAAGTATCACTCCCTGTGGTTATGGGTCCCGGGCTCGCCGCGCGCCCCGGGACGACCTCCGTGGCAGCGAACCTTACGGCTTCGCATCCCCTGCATGCAGCACCGCCTTGCAGGTTGCCGGCATTTGCGCGAGCGTCATCGGCGGCTTCGGCTTGGGCGGCTCGGGCGGCGGCTTGGGGTGCAGCACCGCATCGGAGAACCAGTAGGCGAGATCGGCGGGCTTGCAGCCTTCGTCCTCGGCCTGTGACGGCTGGCCCTCGCATTCGCCGGCCCCCGGCGGGCAGTGCATGCGGATGTGGAAGTGGTAGTCGTGGCCCCACCAGGGGCGGATCTTCGACAGCCAGGCGCGGTCGCCCTTGGCCTCGCGGCACAGCGCCTTCTTGATCGCGGCGTTGACGAAGATGCGCTGCACGGCGGGCTCTCGCGCCGCGGCGCGCAGCACCAGGACGTGGCCTGGCGTGAACACCTTGGGATCGATGTCGAGCCGGTCCTGGCGCACCATCATCACCGCCGACATTTCCTCGCGCTCCTCGCGCGAGAGCCGGCGGTCCGGCATCGGCGTCAGCCAGATGTCGGCGTCGAGACCGATCTGGTGGCTGGCATGGCCTGACAGCGCCGGCCCGCCGCGCGGCTGGGCGATGTCGCCGACCAGGATGCCGGGCCAGCCTGCGTCCTTGTGCGCCTTCGCGGCAAGCCGCCTGATCAGCGCGATCATGTCGGGATGACCGTAGCTGCGATTGCGCGACAGCCGCATCACCTGCCAATTGTCGCCGTTGACCGGCATCTGCGCGGCGCCGCCGATGCAGCCCCTGGTGTAGGAGCCGATGATATGGGCCGGCCCCTTCGATGGCAGCAGCTTGCGCGCGAACAATTCCTTGGCGGCGAGATCGGGGTCGTTGGGATTGGCGAGCGACGGCAGCGGCTTCGGGTTGATGCTGCCACGGTCCTGGGCCAGCGCGCCACCGGCGCCCAGGCAGACGAACGAGAGCAGGAGGAGGGTGATGCCGCGGCGACTCATGCTGACGCTCTTATAACCCAATGCTGCACCAGGGTTAAGAACGAGGCGACGAGCCCGCCGCCGGCTCATCGCAGCGCGCCCCGAATCGCGTCTCGACCCGCCGTTTCTTAAGGGTGTAATAACCGTATCCTGCATTGACCAAAATTCGTGCGCAGCGCGCAGAAAATTTTGCGGTTCGCATGCAATCGCGCGCAATTTCGGAACCGATTCAGGCGCGCGCGCAATTTTGCGCCAGATCGCTCATTGATTGCGGCGCCGCACTCAGTCTGATGGCGCCTGCCGCCGCTCGCCACGCCGCGCAAACAGGCAGCAAGCGCGCCGCGCGCGGACCGCGGCTGGCTAAGATTACTTTTTTTTCAGACACTTGCCTCAAAACTTGCGGCCGCTGGACGCGACTGGGACGAGTGAAGTTGAGTTTGGGGTCTCGAAGAACAAGAAAGCGAAAGCAAAGCATGCTTGCCCGCGCCGGCCAAAAGGCGCGCAAGCCGCGCTTCGCGCGCGCGCACCGTGCCCTTTCCGAACACGACGAAATCCTGCGCAGCCGTGCCGAGGCGGAAGCCGCGATCGCGGAGGCGCGCAAGTCGCATGAGCGCCTGCGCCAGGCCATCGACATCCTGCCGCAGGGCATCGTGTTTCTCGACGCCGAAGGCCGCTACGTCCTCTGGAACAGGAAATACGCCGAGATCTACAGCAAGACCGCCGATCTGTTCGAGGAGGGCGCGCGGCTCGAGGACACGCTGCGCATCGGCGTCGCCCGCGGCGACTATCCTGAGGCCATCGGCAATGAAGAAGCCTGGATCGCAGAGCGCCTGCAAAAACTCTACAAGCCCGGCGCGCGCCACGAGCAGAAGCTGTCGGACGGCCGCGTCATCCTGATCGACGAGCGCTTGACCGATGACGGCGGCGTCGTCGGCCTGCGCGTCGATATCACCGAGCTCAAGCAGCGCGAGGCCTCGTTCCGCCTGCTGTTCGACGGCAATCCCGTGCCCATGATCGTCTGCGCGCTGGACGACGAGCGCATCCTCGGCGTCAACGATGCCGCGGTCGCGCATTATGGCTACAGCCGCGCCGAGTTCGAGCGATTGAAGATCCGGTCCTTGCAGGCATTCGAAAGCGTGCCGCCCTGGACCGTCGATGGGACCGGCGAGGATCAGGCCGGCCGCACCTGGAAGCACGTCAAGGCCGACGGCGCGCTGATCGACCTTGCGATCTATTCCCGCGAATTGACTTATGCCGAGCGGCCCGCGGTGCTGCTCGCGCTGATGGACATCACCGAGCGCAAGCGCGCCGAGGCGCGACTCGCCTTCATGGCCCAGCATGACGGGCTGACCGGTCTGCCCAATCGCAGCCTGCTGCGGCAGCAGATGGACGAGATGCTGCTGCACACGCGCCGCGGCTCCGAGAAGGTCGCGCTGCTGATACTAGGGCTCGACAATTTCAAGGCGGTCAACGACACGCTGGGGCACGCGGTCGGCGACAAGCTGCTGCGCGGCGTCGCCAAGCGGCTGCGTTCCACCTTGCGCGACGAGGATGGGCTGGCCCGGCTCAATTCCGATGAGTTCGCGGTTCTGCAGAGCGGATTGGCTCGGCCGGAAGATGCGGTGGGTCTCGCAAAACGCCTCCTTGCGGCCATTGCCGATCCCTATCTGCTCGACGGTCACTCCGTGGTGATCGGTGCCTCGATCGGCATTGCGATGGCGCCGGGCGACGGCGAGGATTCCGAAAAGCTGCTCAAGAGCGCCGACATGGCGCTGTCGCGGGCCAAGCTGGACGCGCGCGGCAGCTTCGCCTTCTTCGAGGCCGCACTCGACGCGAAGGCGCAGAGCCGCCGCAAGATCGAGGTCGAGCTGCGCGATGCGATCCAGAATGACGTGCTGCGGCCGTACTACCAGCCGCTGATCGACCTCGCGAGCGGCCGCATCACCGGCTTCGAGGCGCTGGTGCGCTGGCCGCATGCCGAGCGCGGCATGGTGTCGCCGGCCGAGTTCATTCCGGTCGCCGAAGACACCGGCCTGATCAATCCGCTCGGCGGGCTGATGCTGCGCCGGGCCTGCCTCGACGCCGCGGCCTGGCCCGACGACGTCCGCGTCGCGGTCAACCTGTCGCCACTCCAGTTCCGCAGCGGCAATCTGCTCTCGATGGTCACTGACGCGCTGAAACATTCCGGCCTGGCGCCGCGGCGGCTCGAGCTCGAGATCACCGAGACGCTGCTCCTGGAGAAGAGCGCGCAGGTGCTGGCGACGCTGCATGCGCTGCGCGCGCTCGGCGTGCGCATCTCCATGGACGATTTCGGCACCGGCTATTCCAGCCTCAGCTACCTACGCAGCTTCCCGTTCGACAAGATCAAGATCGACCAGTCCTTCGTGCGCGATCTCGCGGCCAACCGCGAGGCCCAGGCGATCATCCGCTCGATCGTCAGCCTCGGCAAGGGCCTTGGCGTCACCATCACCGCCGAAGGCGTCGAGACAGAAGCCGAGCTCAGCTGCCTCCGCGCCGAAGGCTGCCATGAGGGCCAGGGCTTCCTGTTCAGCAAGGCCCGGCCGAATGCGGAGATCGTCAGCCTGCTGGCCGCACAGCGCGGCATCGACGGCGACGAGGATGCCGCGCTGGTGGCGTGACCGCTCGCCTCCACGATATCTAAGAACGCACCGCTTCGCCCATCGGCCTCTCCCGCCTTGCCCGGCGCCAGCAGCCTTGATCTGCCTCAACAACGAGGCCAAAGGCCGGGGCGCATGACAGCGCGGCGTCGGTCAATTTCCGTTTGGAGGTTCGGATGGATAATGGCCCGGGCGCGCCACCCGTAAATTTCCCAAGTGCGGACCGTCAGCTGCCGTCGTTAAGTCGTGCGGTCGTGGGGTCGCACCATGAAGACACCGAAGCCGAAGCAATGGGCCGAGCAGGAGGTTCGACGGCTGGTCACGCTGGCCCGGCAGGGCATTGGGGTATCGAAGATTGCCGCCGAACTGGGCCGCCACGCCGGATCAGTCAGGCGAATGGCGCGAGCGAAAGGAATATTGTTGAAGAAATAGTCGCCGGTAGGGCAGGCGCTGTCTGATCGACGAGGCGCGTGGACGGCGCCCTACAGCCCGAAGCCTCGGCCGATGTCCCGCACAAGGCTGAGCGCAGCCTCAGTATTGCGACCATGGGAGAGCGCTCGATCGAGCCGAGACAAGATGCCTTTTCCGAAGAGCGCTATAGCGATGCTTCTGAGCATGGTTGTGGATCGGGTTTGAACGATGCTGCGAAAGTTCAAAACGGCCCCAGCCGCAGGATGGGGTAACAGCCGGGGCCGGCATTCCCATTCCAATGTGCCGCATCGGCGGTGGGCGGCACTCTTCAGGTTAGGCATACAGAAGCTAACAAATTATTCTGTTTCGCTCTCACCTCGCGTCGGCCGTGGCCGATTGTATCATAGCGTGCTCACGGTGAAGCGGTGAGCGAACCGAGCAATGGTCGACATGCTCGAGCGGCGCATCATTGGCCAAGTGCTCCCAATATTCAGCTTCCGCGAGTAGTTTCCAACCTCGATCCGGATGACGCGCGGCTGTCTGACGGCACAATAATGCCATCGCGCGCAGGCGACCCGCAGTATCCATCTGCTCCTCCCATTATATTCTTGTTGATTGCACCCTATTTTCTTTTTTTGCGTCGGAGTCATTACGATTATGTCGCAAAACTAATTTCCACTTTTCGAAGCGCGACTCGACTTTCGTTGCGGCTACAAATCGCGCATCGAACACAACTGGCGCAATTCAGCTCGTATCGGTAGATCGAGACCGGACCATCAGGCTTCGTGCTTACTAATCAGAACTGGCAAGAACGGCGAGATACTCGCGCCCGTCCGTCGGCGATGGGTTCCGCAAGAGCTCGAACTATCACCACGCGTCGGGCTCTCCGCGGCGATTGCCATGGTGTGGACCAGGTCTAGGTCCGCTCGATGAGCACCCGCTCCATGATGATCGTGCGTTCGTCCCCATAATAGCTGTCGCGCACGGCATTGAACCCCAGTCGCGCATAGAAGGTCTCTGCAGTGACCGATGAAGGGACCGCCAAGGACGGAATGTTCCGCTCGCGCGCCGTGCGCTTGATCTCGGCCATCAGTAGCTTGCCGATCCCGCGAGCCTGAACGTCCGGAGAAACGAAGACTGTGCGGACGACGCTTCCGTCGAGGCTTGCCGTTCCGACCAGGCGGCCGCCGATCGTGGCGACGAAAACGGTGCGCTGCCCGATCAGCCGGCGCACGGCATCCGGGCCGAAGCTGGGCTCGATCCGCGCGATGATCTCCGCCGTATAGTCCCTTGCATTCGTTTCGCGCAGCGCACGCAAGATGACGGCGCTGATGGCCGCGGCGTCATCGTCGAGCGCGGGCCGGATGCTGCATTCCATGAACTGCTCCGCCGAAGCTTCGCGAATGACTGGATTTGAGCCCGCCTCACGGCGCGGTAATCGGCGGATTTTCAACGACCTGTCACTCGATCACGTCGTCCGTCAGCACGAGGATGGTGGGCGGGATCGTCACGCCGAGCGCACGCGCGGTCTTGAGATTGACGGCCAGCTCGAATTTGGTTGGCAGCTGGATTGGCATATTTGCCGGCTTTTGTCCCTTCAGGATCAGATCGACATAGCCCGCGGCGCGACGAAACAGGTCGCCGATGTCGGCACCATAGCTGATCAGAGCGCCGGCATGGGCGAACTCCCTGTGCTGGCCGATGACGGCGATCTTCATGTCGATGCCGATACGGCAAATGGCGTCCTGCATCGCGGCGGTCATGTAGTCGCGAATGACGATCACGGCGTTGCCGCCAGCGGCCGCGAGCACGTTGAATTGCTCGGCAACCGCCGCCGGCGACGCGCTCGTCAGTCCGAGGCGCACCGGCTCCAGCCCGGCGCGTCGTGCTTCCTCGATGGTTTGCGCGCCCCAGGCGCTGAAGGTCGGGTCCGTCGCATTGTTCAAGACGCCGATCCGCTTCAGCGAGGGCAGGATCTCCCGGATCATCTCGATGCGCTTGGCCGACATCTCCTCGCCGAACGCGGCGAAGCCGGTGAGGCTGCCGCCCGGCCGCGCGAGGCTCTGAAACAATTCAGGGTCGCTTTGCACCGCAGGCAGCGCCACGGCGACGACGGGAATATTGGTTTTCCTGATCATCGCGCGTGCTGCGGCTGGGCCGGGCGAAAGCAGGACGTCCACCTGTCTGGCCACGAGGTCGTCGATCAATGCAAGGCCCCGCGACACATCGCCGGCGGTCGAGTGGGCCTCGATGACGATGGTGCGGCCTTCCACGTAACCCAGCTCGGCCAGCGCCTTCCGGAACGGAACGAGCACCGCATTGTCGATTTCCGGCGTGGCAAATCCGACGAATCCCACGACCGGAACGCGCTTTTGGGCCAAGGCTTCGCGCGCCGATATCGCCGTCATTCCCAAGAAGCTCAGAAACGTCCGCCGCCTCATTTGGCCTCTCGCGATGCCAGAACGATCTGATCACAAGGGCAATGGTACACGAAGATAATCGGTGCCAGAAGGCAGGAAGTAGGATGACCGAGGGAGGCGAAATCCATCAAACTTACATTTATGCAAAGTCAGATCCGGTATTCGCCACTATCCGGTGTCACGCCGTCGCGCGGCTAAGATCGAGCGATGGCCTGCGCCGCGTCGGAAAACTCAGCGCCACCGCGACCGCCGCAAGCCCGATCGCGAAGGAGCCGGCGTGCAGCCAGGTGTATTGCTGGAAAGTATCGAACACGATCCCGCCGGCCCAGGGCCCGAGCGCCATGCCGAGGCTGGCGAAGGCCGACACGGCACCGAACACCGTGCCCATAATGCGCGGGCCGAAGAACTCGCGGACCAGCACCGCATAGAGCGGCATCACCCCACCATAGGCGAGGCCGAACACGACCGAGAGCGCGTAGAACTCGCCGAGCTGCGCCACCGCCAGATAGGTCGCAATGCACATCGCCTGCACGAACAGCCCGCCGACAAGGACCGGTTTCGCGCCGATGCGATCGGCCAGCGCGCCCAGCAGCAGGCGTCCGCCGAGGCCTGAGACGCCGGCGACGCTATAGACCGTCACTGCCGTGAGCGGAGCGATGCCGCAGACCATCGCATAGGACACCATGTGGAAGATCGGGCCGGAATGCGCCGCGCAGCAGGCGAAATGCGCCGCTGCGAGCGCGATGAATTGCGGCGTGCGCAGCGCCTGCGCCGCGCCCATCTCGACCTCTGGCACAGCGTCCGTCGTTGCGGAGCCCGCGGCTGGCGGCGCCGGACGTACCAGGAAGCAGGCGGGGATCAACAGCGCCCACGAAGCGATGCCGATCGTCAGCATCGCGGTGCGCCAATCATAGGCCGTGATCAGCCAGCTCGCGGCCGGCGCGACCGTCACCGGGGACACGCCCATGCCGGCCGAGACCAGCGCCACCGCGAGGCTGCGGTTCTTTTCGATCCAGGCGCTCGCGAGCGCCATCATCGGTGCGTAGAAGCTGCCCACGGCGATCCCGATCAGCACGCCGAAGCAAAGCTGGAATTGCCACAGGCTTGCTGCCTGGCTCGCTGTGACGAGACCTAGTCCCAGCAGAACGCTTCCCGAGAGCACCACGATGCGGGTGCCGAACCGGTCCGACAGCGTGCCCCATAGGAATGCGGCGAATCCCATAAAGAGGAAATCCAGCGTCGCGGCAGCCGACACCCCGGCGCGCGACCAGCCCATCGCCTCCGAGATCGGCTGCAGGAACACCGCCAGCGACAGCATCGTGCCGAACCCGATGCAGGTCATCAGCGCGCCCGCGGCGACAACGACCCAGCCATAGTCGAAACGTGACGGCTTGCTCATGCGTTTCCTTGGCGCTTTTGCTCTTGTTGATGGTGCGCGGCAGGGATGGTGACTGATCCGCGGGGCGAGAGCAAGGCGGGTTGCCACCGCAGGCTGACACGGCCCGCCCGCAATGATAGCATGCCGCGCGTCACCAGCCTGCGAAGTTGTTCTCGTGAAGCGCACACCCACCAACGTGCGGGGAGGCAAGTGCAATGAACTGGGGAGCGTCGTTTAGGCCGCGCGGGTGCCGCCGGCTTTTCCTGCCCGTCATTTTTGCTTCCGCGATCTGGTCGCCCCTGGCGTGCGCGCAGGACGTCCGAAGCGCTCCCGCCGCGCCGGGGCCGGTCTTTTCGGATAGCGGTCCCGATGCCGAGCTCTACGGCGCGGCTGAAGGCTATCCGGTCGGCACGCGCGGCGCCGCTCCCCCGCTCGACAAGCTCGTCGGCAGCTACAGCCATTTCGGCGAGATCTATCCCTCGCGCCGGGTCGCTCGCGCGACGACGCTCTGGCAATTCAAGCGCGCGCCGGAGCCACAGGTCACCTACAGTCTTGGCACCGAAAAGCTCGGCATTGCGGACTACCTCAAGCGCAACCCGGCGACGGGCCTCCTGATCGCCAGGGACGACACCATCCTGTACGAGCACTATCAATATGCACGGACCGACCACCACCGCTTTGTTTCGATGTCCATGGCCAAGACTCTGGTAGCCATGCTGGTCGGGATCGCGGTCTCGGAGGGACGGATCAAGTCGATCGACGACCTCGTCGCGACCTATGTCGACGGCCTTGCAGGCACGGAATATGGCAACACGTCCATCCGCGCCTTGTTGAACATGTCGTCGGGCGTCGAATTCTCGGAAGTCTATGACGGGAACGACGACATCGCCCGGCTTGGGCGGGCCTTGTTCGCCGGCCCGCCGAAAGATCCCGCCGCCATCGTCGCGCAGTTCAACACGCGGACCGCGCCGCCAGGCACCAAATTCCACTATGCCAGCGTTGAAACGGAGATACTCGGCTTGGTCCTGCGCGCCGCCACGGGCACGCCGGTCGCCGACTATCTCCGCGACCGGATCTGGGACCCCATCGGCACCGAGGCGGACGCCTCCTGGGTGATCGACGGCAGCGGGCAGGAGATCGCCTATTGCTGCTTCAACGCGACCTTGCGCGATTATGCGCGCTTGGCCCGGTTGCTCGCCCATGACGGCGCCTGGGAAGGCCGGCAGCTGATCCCCCGGCAGTGGCTGCTGGATGCCACGACCGTCAGGCCAGAGGAGGGTCATCTCGCTCCGCGCGTGGCCACGCGCTATTTCGGCTACGGCTATCAGGTGTGGCTCCTCCCCGGCGAGCAGCGCCGATTTGCCCTCATCGGCATTCGCGGTCAGCTCATCCTGGTCGATCCCGCCTCCAAGCTCGTCATGGTGCACACGGCCGTTCGCCAGAAGCCGAACGAACCCGGAGCCTTCAGGGAGCCGCTCGCGTTGTGGTCTGCTGTGCTGCAGCAGCTCGGGCAATGATCAATTGCTGATGCCTGCCAATGGCATACAGCCGCGCTGGCGCGGTCGGTCGCGTCGGAAAGCCGCGGTTGCATTGAACCTGTCCGGCTTCCGGGAGCACCAATGGCGCGTAAGTCCCAATAGCCGCGACGAGGGAAGGCGCGATGAGGACCTTGACAGCATCGATTTGCGTCGCAGTCACAGCGCTCGCCTTGAGCCTGTCGTTCGGCGTGCCGTCCCATGCCGAAGAGGACGAGGCGGGCACGCTGGCCCGGCAGATGAAGCAGCTTTATCGGGCCGGGAAGTACATGGAAGCACTGCCTCTGGCCCAGAAGTCGCTGGCCCTTCGCGAGAAGGAATATGGCCCTGATGATGCGCACGTCGCGACGCCGCTGAACGACCTCGGCACGATCCATTACAATCTCGGCCAATATGCCGTCGCCGAACCGCTGTACAAGCGCGCGCTGGCCATTGACGAGAAGACACTCGGTCCGAATCATGCCGAAGTCGCGATGGTGCTGAACAATCTCGGCGACCTCTATCGCGCGGAAGAGCGTTACGCCGAAGCGGAGCCGGTGCTCAAGCGGTCGATTGCCATTCACGAGAAAAGCGGTGATCCATCGATCGTGATGGCGTTGAGCAACCTCGGCGCCGTTTACAGCCATCAGGGCCGGTACGATCAGGCCATACCGCTGTTCAAGCGCGGCCTCGCGGTGCTGCAGAAGGCGCTCGGTCCCGACGATCCCGAAGCCACGGTGCTGATGAACAATTTGGCCGACGCCTATATCAATCGCAATCGCTATGCCGATGCCGAGCGGCTGCTGAAGCGGTCGATGGCGGTGACCGAGAAGGCGTTCGGCCCGGATCATCCCGACATCGCGCAGGCACAGAACAATCTGGCGGCGCTCTATGGGCGTCAGGGCCGTAACGCGGAGGCCGAGCGGCTGTTCAAGCGGTCGGCGGCCACTTTCGAGAAAACCCTCGGCCCCGACCATCCGGATCTCGCCGGCGTTCTGGAAAACCTCGCCGGTCTCTACAAGTATCAAGGCCGCTATGCCGATGCCCAGCAGGTCCTGAAACGGTCGGCGGCCATTCGGGGCAAGACAAGGCCGATCTGAAGACCGACCTCTCCCGCAAGCGGGACAGGTGAATGAACGCGATGATGTTTGGCATCGCGTCGCCCAAGCCAATTCCGGTCAGAAAACGATACAAGATGAGTTGGACGATGTTTGCCGCGCGTCTTCACCCCTATGGGAAGGTAAAGACGATCAGCTCGTTGGTGAGACCGCGATTGCCCGGCTTGAGCGAACCACCCGCCACGTAGACGTTGTTGCCGCTCACCGCCGCACCGGTGCCGTGACGTCCCTCTGGCATCGGCGCCAGCGCCCGCCAACTCCTGGTCTTGGGATCGTAAGCCTCGTTCTGCGCGAACGTGTTCGGTGGCAGCTCGCCGCCAATCACCAGGATCATGTCTTTGTAGACGGTGGCGGCAAGACCGGAGCGGGGGGTCGGCAGCGGCGGTCCCGATGTCCAGGTGTCGGTGGCAGGATCGTAGATGTCGTGCAGGTCGGTCTTCTCGGTCGATGCTCCAGTGCGGCCGCCGATGACGTGCAGCTTTCCGTCGATCGCGACGGTCGCGGTGTGGTCACGCGCGTGCGGCAGCGGCGCGAGCTCCTTCCAAACGTTGGTCGTGGGATCGAATACCTCGTGCGTCGTCACGACGTTTCCATCCGCATTGCGGCCGCCCACCGCGTGAATCTTGCCGCCG
Source organism: Bradyrhizobium yuanmingense (assembly GCF_025200905.1). NCBI lineage: Bacteria > Pseudomonadati > Pseudomonadota > Alphaproteobacteria > Hyphomicrobiales > Nitrobacteraceae > Bradyrhizobium > Bradyrhizobium yuanmingense. Next base: position 256,229 of record NZ_CP104173.1, read on the forward strand.
AGCGCCGCCACGCCGACTGAGCCGCGGCCAGCCTTCATCAGCGGCAGGATGCGCCAGGTGTCGCTCGCCGGATCGTATTCGTAAGCCGCGTTCTGACCGTCGCGATGCAGCGTCGCGACGAACCCGCCGACCGTATAGATCTTGCCGTTGAGCATGGTGACGCCGACGTGGTCGAGGCCCTTGGGCAGGAACGCGCGGGCACGCCAGGTGTCCTTGGCAATGTCGTATTCTAGGTGATAGGGCCCGGCGACGCCAAGGACGCTGCCGCCGATCACGTGGACCTTGTCTCCGACCGCCGCCAACGCCACTTCATAGACGGGGGCAGGCATCGGCGCCTTGCTCGACCAGGCTCCGCTTTGCGCATTCGCGGTGGTCATGGCCGCGGCGGCGAAGACCGCCAGCATTCTCAATGACGACCTCAACATGGAAGTTCTCTCTTTCGATGCGGGATCTTCTGCATGTGACCCGGCGGAGCAAAGCATGGCGGCTCCCGTGGTCGAGCACGGGAAAGAGCCCTCTCGAACCGTACGCAGAGGACCTAGGCCAGTCCGTGGTCGGCGAGCGGAGTGCTGCGGATTCGTCGGCCGGCCGCAGCATGCAGAGCGTTCATCAAGGCCGCCGCGAGCGGAGGAACGCCAGGTTCGCCGACGCCGCCGAGCGGAGAACCGGTATCGACAATGGACACGTCAATGCGCGGCACCTCGCCGATGCGCAGGATCGGATAGTCGTGGAAGTTCGACTGTTCGGTGCGCCCGTCTGCAACCGTGATCTTGACGCGCAACGCCGCGCCAAGCGCTTCGATGACCGCCCCCTGCATCTGCGTCTGCACCTGCCCCGGATTGATGGCGCGGCCGCAGTCTACTGCGACGTGAACGCGCTCGACCTTCGGCCGGCCAGCGGCCAGGCTGATCTCAACCACCTCGGCCACGTAGCTATCATAGCTCTCCACGACGGCGAGGCCGCGCGTGATCCCCGGCCGCGCAGGCCGCTGCCATTCCGCCATTTCCGCGACGCGATCGAGCACGGCAAGCATCCGCGGCTTGTCGGGGAGATGGGCGCGGCGGAACGCCAGGGGATCCTGTCCCATGGCCGCGGCGCACTCGTCGACGAAGCTCTCGAGGAAGAACCCGGTGAAGGAGTTGGCGATGGAGCGCCAGGGGCAGAATAGGATCGGCAGGTCGACCACCGCATGATCGAGCGTTACATGGGGGATGCCATAGTGCATGTCGATCAGACCGCTCAATGAGAACGGATCGACATTCGCGACGAATCCTCGCGCGCGTGCGACCGCATCCGGATTGACGCCATAGGCACGGCCCATCTGCGGCCCAGCGATCCGCATGCGGAGCGCGGCAATACGCCCGTCTTCGCCGAGCATGGCACGAAAGCGCGCCATCATGGCCTGGCGATACTGCCCCTGCTGAATGTCGTCCTCGCGTGCCCAAGCGACCTTCACGGGCCGGCCACCCACGGCGCGGCTTGCGGCCACGGCGTGGACCGCGATCTCCCCGTGCGTCCTGCGTCCGAATCCGCCGCCCAGGAAGGTTGTGTTGATAAAGAGCTGTTCGGCCGGGATTTGAAGCGTGCGCTCCAGCACCATCCGCACCGTGTCATGACCCTGTGTGCCGATCCACAGCTCAGTGCGGCTGGCTGCAGCCTCTGCCGTGCAGGTGATCGGTTCCATGCAGACGTGAGTGAGCATCGGCACCGCATACTCCGCCTCGACCACGCGCCCTCGTCCGGCGAAAGCCCGTTCGACATCGCCGCGTGCGAGGGAGACCGGGACATCGGTCCGGTCCAGCGCCGCCCGCAGGCGGCGGTCGATTTCTGCGCTCGAGAGCGTGTCCGCCGCCGTGGCCGTGAACTGGATGTCCAACTTGTCTGCGGCCTGCTTGGCCTGCCACCAGGTGTCTGCGATGACCACCGCGCCATTGGGAACGCGCGCGACGGCGACGACGCCCGGCAGTCCCCGCACGCTCGCCTCGTTCACGCGCGCCACTTGCGCGGAGTGGACCGGCGCGAGCCGGACTGCTCCGTGCAGCATTCCGGGCCGCTTGACGTCGATGGCGAAGACGGCCTTGCCGGTGATCTTCGCCGGCGTGTCACGCCGCTGAACGGTCCGGCCCGTCAGCGTGCGTTCGGCTGCAGGGCGCAGCGTCGGATTCGGCGGAACGGGCAACGCCATCGCTGCAGTTGCCAGCTCACCGAAGCCGAGGCGTCGCTCGGTCGTTGCGTGGATGACGAATCCGTCGCGGACGGTCAGGCTCGCGGTCTCCACGCCCAGGCGACGCGCAGCCGCCTCTGTCAGCATCTCGCGAGCCTGTGCCGCGGCACGGCGCATCGGATCATGCCAGAAGCGGATGCCAAACGAGCCGACCGAGCGCATTTGCCCGAATGGGAGCCGATAATCGGAATGCGGCTGTTTCGGCATGTCGATCTCGATCGACGACCAGTCCGCGCCGAGCTCCTCGGCGAGGATCTGCGCCTGCCCCGTATGCGTGCCCTGACCCATCTCGCAGGTCGGCAGAAGCAGCGTGATGCGACCATCGGTGCCGATACGTAGGAAGGAGGCCGGCGTCCGCGCCGGCGGCGGCGTTGGGCTAGACTGCCCGAACGCGTCGAAGGGAATGCGAATCAAGAGCGCGGCGGCTGCTGCCGAGCTTGCGGCAAGAAATGCGCGGCGGGACGACTGGAGCGTCATCAAAGAACCTCCTGGGGACAAGGGCTGTGTCAGCGGGAGCCCGCCGCGCGATGAATGGCCTCGCGAATGCGTGGGTATGTTCCGCATCGGCAAATGTTTCCGCTCATCGCGGCGTCGATCTCTGCATCTGTCGGCTTCGGCGAGGCGGCAATGAGCGCGGCCGCGCTCATGATCTGGCCGCTCTGGCAATACCCGCATTGAGGCACATCGACGTCGGCCCACGCCTGCTGCACCGGATGCAATCCGCTTTGCGACAAGCCTTCGATCGTGACGACGCGCCTGCCCGCCACTTCGGACAGGGGCAGCACGCAGGCGTGTGTCGGCTTACCGTCGAGATGGATCATGCAGGCGCCGCACTGCGCGACGCCGCAGCCGAACTTCGTGCCAGTTAGGCCGAGCGTGTCGCGGAGCACCCAGAGGACCGGCGTGGCCTCGTCGAGGTCCACGGTCGTCTCACGACCGTTCAACGTGAATCGGATCATTCGTGAATTCCATTCGTGTTTGCGTTGGACAGTGATGCGACAGTCACATGCGAGGATATTCAGGCTCGGGCATCGCGCCGTCGCAAAGGTTCGGCTTGTCGCGCACCCCGCAATTCGCTTGATGTTCGAGCCTGATAACGATTAGTCGTCATTGTCAGTCCCTGACAATGTTCTAGCAGCATTGTCAGGGACTGACAATGCCAAAATGAGGACCCAATGGTTCAGAAGGCAGCAAACGCGCGCGAGCGCTTCGAAAAAGCAGCGGTGGCGCTTTTTCAGGAACGCGGCTACGTCGGCACGACGGTCCCCGAGATCGCCGCGCGTGCCGGGCTGACGGAGCGCACTTTCTATCGATACTTTACCGACAAGCGCGAGGTGTTCTTCTGGCGCGCGAACGAGCATCGGGACAAGATCGTCAACGCCATCGCGAGCGCCCCCCGCAACGCACATCCACTGACAACGGTGACTCGTGCGTTCGAAACCATCGGCGCTTTCATCGATGGGCATCGGGCGAAGGTCAAGCTACGCCAGGCCTTTGTCTCGTCTCATACCGACTTTCAAGAGCGCGAAATGATGAAGCTGCGGGCGCTCGCGTCCGCCATCGAGACGGCATTGCGGGAGCGCGGAGTGTCGGCGCCCTCAGCACGCATGGTCTCCGAAGTTGCCGTCGCGATCTGGAGCGTGGCGCTTGAACGGTGGAGCAGCGACGAGGCAGAGCGCAACTTCGCGCACCACGTCCAAAACTCATTCGCCGAGCTTCAGATGGTCGTAGTTGAGCACGAGAGTGGACGACACCATCCACGGCGAAGGCGGAGCATCAAGCGCGATGGCTAGTGGCCGTTGCCATGGACAGGCCAGGGAAAAGACGTACCCCGTGCGTCCATGGGCGATCTCGGGCTTGACCGCGGCTGCGCACATTCCCTCTGCCCACACCACAACTTTTCCAACTTTTTTGGCACATTGACGACCGGACCATGTCGGCATGGGTCGGTCTCGATCGTCCTCGGGTCGACACGTCCTGGACGTGCTGGAAATGGACCCGGCACACGTGACGTGATTCCGTCAATTCGAGCGTCAAAGTCGCAACTGGAGCAATGCCCATGAGGATCACCGTCGAAACCACCGTAGCCGCCCCGATCGATCAGGTCTGGCGTGCCTATACGACGCCGGCCGACATCGTGAAGTGGAATGCCGCGTCCGACGATTGGCATACGACCAGGGCCACGGTCGACCTGCGGGACGGCGGCGCCTTCTCCTCGCGCATGGAAGCCAAGGACGGCAGCATGGGCTTCGACTTCGCCGGCACCTACACCAAGATCGTCGAGCACAAGCGGATCGAATACGCGTTCGGCGATCGGAAGGCCGAGGTCGAGTTCGTACCCGGCCCGAACGGCGTTGTCGTCCGTGTCGTCTTCGATGCCGAAACCACGCACTCGGTCGAGCAGCAGCAAGGCGGCTGGCAGGCGATCCTCGAAAATTTCGCACGGTACGTCGAGGCGAAGAAGGTGTCGTGAGGGTTTGCCGCGAGGAGCGAGGGCGAGCACAGCTTTCGTAAGGTGGGCACGCTTCGCTTTGCCCACCCTACGAAGCCATCGAATGCATCGACTTGCCTCAGTCAATCATTCTATCACCCCGTCCGCGTGGGCCAGCAATGCAGCAGGAACTTCGATCCCGAGTGTCTTTGCAGTCTTGAGATTGATGAATAGTTCATACTTGGTTGGTTGCTCGACTGGCAGATCCCCGGGCTTGGCGCCCTTGAGGATTTTGTCGACGTAATCAGCGCATAGCCGGTTCAAGTCGATGATATCCGCTCCGTAGGACAGGAGCGCACCAAGCTGAACAAACTCCTTGCCAATGGCAAATAGCGGCAGCCGATGTTCTGCAGCGAGGTCGACGATACGCTTGCGTGCAATGAAGAACATCGGGCTGGGAAACAGGAAGACTGCATCGGCACGCGCGCCCGCAAGCGCCGAAAACGCCTCGCGCAGCCCGTCAGGATCTTGGACGGCAATGAGCTGCAAATGAACGCCCACGGTTTTTGATGCGGACTCCGCACCGCTGATCATGCCTTGAGTTGTCGTCTTGCCGTATGCAGCCGGGTGCCAGATTGCTGCTATCCGAGACGCCATGGGCAATGCTTCCTTCAATTGCGCAAGCCGCTTGGGAACAAGCTGCGGGCCGATGAAGGTTAGTCCGGTGATGTTGCCTCCTGGTCGGGCGATGCTGGCGACGAGTCCGTCTTCGATCGGGTCGCCCATGACTGGCACAACGACAGGAATCGATTTGGTAGCCTGCTGTACTGCCCGCGCAGCCAGCGAATTCTGTGCAACGATAAGAGCAGGATTGAGATGGACGAGGTCACCCGCCAAGGCCGGGAGTTGTTCGACCTTTGAATCGGCTGCTCGAAGCTCTACGACGATATTCTCTCCGTCGATATAACCGTGTTCGCGTAGTCCTTGATGAAAGGCGGCCATCGAGGCTCGGGTTTGCTCGATCGAGCCGGTGGTCAGGAAGCCGATATGGGGCACTTTCTTCGGCTGTTGCGCGCGAGCAAGCGGTGACCAGGCCGCCGCGGCCCCGATCAGTGCGAGAAATTCGCGTCGCTGCATGACACTTCCTCTCATTGAGGCTCAACCACGATAACGCGAGCGCCGACCCGAGCCAACAACCACTTGCCCAACGCCCCGCAATTGTTCCGTGACGCCCTTGACGCTATTGCAGCTCGTAGGATGGGTAGAGCGAAGCGAAACCCATCAAACTCATTCCCCCGATCGACTCTAACCAGAAGCAGAGATACTCCATCCGTCCGGCAGGGTGATGGTTTCGCAAGAGCTCAACCCATCCTACGGGCTACTTGGGACTATTCGATCACTTCGTCGGCGCGGGCGACGACGGTTGCAGGCAAGTCGAGACCCAGGGCCTTGGCGATGCGGAGATTGATCCTGAGGTCGAACTTGGTGGGTCGTTCGAAGGGCAGGTCGCCCGGCTTTGCGCCCCGCAGAATGCGATCGACCTGCGCAATCAAGCGACGCCCTGCGTCTGCAAAGTCGGGGCCGAACGACATGAAAGCGCCGTTCGCGACCCAGTCTGGTGAAGCAAAGATCGCAGGCCTCTTGCTCAGATTCACCAGCCTGACGACTTCGGCCAGGTGGGCGCTGAGCACGACGTCCGGAACGAAAACAAGACCGTCGAAGCGGGCGAGGTTGTCCGGGCTCAGGATTGTCCCGATGCTGGCGGGATCATCGATGTTGATCGCTTCAACCTCAAAGCCCAGCTTGCGGCCGGCCTCCAGAACAGGCGTGAGACTCTGTGCACCGCGCGACACCTTTGTCGTGACAGTTCCGAGGCGAACGGCCTGGGGCAGGATCTCCCGCAGGAGCTCGACCCGCTTTTCAGTAGTTTCCTCCGAAAAAATCGCGATGCCGGTCACGTTGCCACCGGGACGGGCGAGGCTGTCGGCCAATCCGGACGCGACTGGGTCAACCGCGGCAAGGGTCACGATCGGAATGGTTCGGGTTGCCTTGTAAGCGGCGAGAGCGGCAGGTGTGCTGATGGCGATGATCACGTCGACCCGACCGTCCCGCGCGATCTCCTGCGCGAGTGCCGGCAGCCGGTCGGGATCTCCGGCCGCATCACGAAATTCGAGTCGAATCCGTCCCTCGACGTAACCAAGCTCAGCAAGCAGCCTTTTGGTTGCCGCCATCTGCGCGGGGATTTCGACCGGTCCCAGATAGACGACGCGCGGTGTGGAAGACTGCTGGGCGCGTGCGATGAGCGATCCGCCGATTGCTCCCGTCATCAGCCCGATGAATGCCCGCCGTCTCATCTGACCTCGCTCGAAGCTGTCGTGCGATGGTCGACTATAGCACGCTTCAAATGCTCCTAAGCCATCCCACGTGGATCACGGGTTAGATACCGAGCAAGCCATTGCGCGCCTGGATCAGAGGCCTGGCAGCTGACGACAGGGCGATGGGTTTCGCAAGAGCTCTACCCATCCTACGGCCTACTGAACCTGAAGTTCGGGTCGAATGGGACGATACGTCGACGCTTCAAGGCCCACGATCAGCTTTAGAAGCGTTTCGTGGCTACCAAATGCCGGCGATTCCCGAGGGCTCCGATGGTGGCATCATGCCACTGTTTTGCCCGGCGGTCAAGCAAATTTCGGTAAATCAAAAATAACCAATGCAAGCAAGGCCATGGCTACTGTGCATGGGGTTGTTCCGACGCTTTCGTCGTCAGGCCGGTTCGTGGCGGCCTCAAGAGCGCAAATACCCGGGTCTTCGCCTTGCCGAAGCGGCTTCGGCCACGCAGGCGGGATGAGCCCGAGCGTGATTGCAACTGAGATACCCGTGGGACAGGCGCTGCCGTCGCCTCAGCTATCCACCTTCAGCGCGGCAATGAAAGCTTCCTGCGGGATGTCGACCTTGCCGAACTGCCGCATCTTCTTCTTGCCTTCCTTCTGCTTCTCCAGAAGCTTGCGCTTACGCGTGATGTCGCCGCCGTAGCATTTCGCGGTGACGTCCTTGCGCAGCGCGCGCACCGTCTCGCGGGCGATCACCTTGCCGCCGATCGCCGCCTGGATCGGGATCTGGAACATATGCGGCGGGATCAGCTCCTTCATCTTCTCGACCATGGCACGGCCGCGCCCCTCCGCGCGGGTACGGTGGACCAGCATCGAGAGCGCATCGACCGGCTCGGCATTGACCAGGATCTGCATCTTGACGAGATCGGCCGGCTTGTAGTCGGTGAGGTGATAGTCGAACGAGGCGTAGCCCTTGGAGACCGATTTGAGGCGGTCGTAGAAGTCGAACACGACCTCGTTGAGCGGCAGGTCGTACTTCACCATGGCGCGGGAGCCGACGTAAGTGAGCTCCTTCTGCGCGCCGCGGCGGTCCTGGCACAGCTTCAAGACGCTGCCGAGATATTCGTCGGGCGTGAGGATCGTCGCCTCGATCCAGGGCTCGTCGATCTCGGCGATCTTGACCACGTCGGGCATGTCGACGGGATTGTGGATCTCGATCTCCTGGCCGTCGGTGAGCTTCATCTTGTAGATGACGCTCGGCGCGGTCGCGATCAGGTTGAGATCGAATTCGCGCGACAGCCGCTCCTGGATGATCTCGAGGTGCAGCAGCCCGAGGAAGCCGCAGCGGAAGCCGAAGCCGAGCGCGGCCGACGTCTCCATCTCGAAGGAGAAGCTGGCGTCGTTGAGGCGCAGCTTGCCCATCGCGGCGCGCAGCGTCTCGAAGTCGTCGGCGTCGACCGGGAACAGGCCGCAGAACACCACCGGGATCGCCGGCTTGAAGCCCGGCAGCATCTCGGCGACCGGCTTCCTGTCGTCGGTGATGGTGTCACCGACGCGGGTGTCGGCGACCTCCTTGATCGCGGCGGTGATGAAGCCGATCTCGCCGGGGCCGAGCTCCTCGACCTGCTGCATCTTCGGCGTGAAGAAGCCGACGCGCTCGACGTCGTAGGCCGCGCCCGTGCCCATCATGCGCACGCGCTGGCCCTTCTTCATCGTGCCGTCGACGATGCGCACCAAGACGACGACGCCGAGATAGACGTCGTACCAGCTGTCGACCAAGAGCGCCTTCAAGGTCGCGTCGCGATCGCCCTTCGGCGGCGGCAGGCGGGTGACGATGGCTTCCAGCACGTCGGGCACGCCGAGACCGGTCTTGGCCGAGATCATCACTGCGTCGGAGGCGTCGATGCCGATGACGTCCTCGATCTGCTGCTTGACCTTCTCGGGCTCGGCCGCGGGCAGGTCGACCTTGTTCAGGACCGGGACGATCTCGTGATTGTTGTCGAGCGCCTGGTAGACGTTGGCGAGCGTCTGCGCCTCGACGCCCTGGCTGGCGTCGACCACCAGCAGGGAACCCTCGCACGCCGCCAGCGACCGCGAGACCTCGTAGGCGAAGTCGACATGGCCGGGCGTGTCCATCAGGTTGAAGATGTAATCCTTGCCGTCCTTGGCGCGGTAGGCGAGGCGCACCGTCTGCGCCTTGATCGTGATGCCGCGCTCGCGCTCGATGTCCATGGAATCGAGCACCTGTTCCTTGCCCGCCATCTCGCGGTCGGAGAGGCCGCCGGTCATCTGGATCAGGCGGTCGGCCAGCGTCGATTTGCCATGGTCGATATGGGCGACGATGGAGAAATTGCGGATGTTGGAAATAGGGACGGTCGTCATGGGCGCGGGATACCACTCACATCCCCGTGCGGCAACCATATTGCTGTATTTTCAGGGCCTTTGTTCACGCCAAGCTGATTCCATGACGGGCCAAAACGCGCTACGCACGGCCATGTCCACGACCTCTCTTCCCACTGCCGGAGCGCGGGCAAAGACCCGCTTGAGTTACAACCGCTTCCGGGCCTTCCTGGTTGCCTGTGCGGTCCGCCCCGAGGCGCGCCTGTGGCTGGTGATCCAATTTGCCATCCTGCATGCAGTGCTCTGGACCTTCATCCTGATCAATCTTAAGGCGGCGCAGGACGTTCATATGGACGTCGCAGAAGCCTGGGGCTGGGGCCAGAAATTCCTCTGGGGCTATGGCAAGCACCCGCCGTTGTCGGGCTGGGTGGCCGGCCTCTGGTTCAAGGCGCTCCCGGCGGCGGACTGGGCGACCTATGCGCTGGCGATGACGACGGTGAGCGTCGGCATGGTGATCTGCTGGCTGATCGCCTTGCGCGTGGTGGATGCGCGCCGCGCGTTCCTGGTCGTGGTGATGATCGCGCTCTACCCGATCTTCAATTTCAAGGGCTTCAAGTACAACCCGGACCTGCTGCAGCTCGTCACGCTGCCGCTCCTGGTGCTGGCTTATCTCAACGCCTTCGAGAAGCGGAGCTGGCAATCCGGAATCCTGCTCGGGCTTGCCGGCGCGCTGGCGCTGATGACCAAATATTGGGTGCTGACCATGATCGGCGCGATCGGCCTCGCCGCGCTGATCCATCCCGACCGGTTGCGCTTCCTGTCGTCGCCCGCGCCGTGGGTCGCGATTGCCACGATGGTCGCGGCGATGATCCCGCACCTCGTCTGGCTGGCGGATGCGCATTTCGTGCCGCTGACCTATGCCGGCGACACCTACAGCCTTCAGGACAAGGCCCAGGTGCATCAGCTCGTCGCGGGCTATGTGCTGCACAACTTCGCGCTGCTGGCATTGCCGGTGGCGCTCGCGGCGCTGGCCATGGCGCTGGTGCCGCCATGGGGCAGATTGCTGCTGGCTGCGCCGTTGCGCATCGTCACGCGCGCCTGGGCGCGCGGCGGCAATGCAGGGGTCAATGTCCCGCAGGCGTTGAATGTCTGGATCGTCCAGGTCATCGTCGCAGTCGGCCCGCCGCTCGGCGCGCTCGCCTTCAGCATCTACATGAAGACGGATTGGGGCATCTCGCTGTTCTTCCTGGTGCCGCTCGCGCTGGTCGCGATCCCGACGCTGCGGGTGCAGAGCGCCGCGCTGTTCAACATCGCCGCGATCTGGCTCGTGCTCAGCGCCGCGACGCTCGCCGCTTCGCCCTGGATCGCCGCGCGCGAGATGGCCGCCAATATCGGCAACGCCCAGATCTATGGCGCGCGCTCGGAGCTCGCACGCGAATTGACCCAGGCCTGGCACACCCGCTTCGGCTCGCGCTGGGCCGTCGTTGCCGGCACGATGGAGCAGATCCAGCCGCTGGTGTTCTACAGCCCGGACCATCCAGCCGCGCTGCTGCCGTTGGAGGCCTGGGATTCCGGACTGACCTCGCGCGACGACGCCAGGAAGTATGGCTTCATCGGCGTGTTCGATCCGACCGACGGCCGCTTGCCTGCGTTCGAGAAATGGGTGGCGGACGTTGCGCCCAACGCCGAGCGCATCGTGATGGCCACGCGCCGCTTCACCAACGGCAAGGCCGGCCCGTCGATGAGCTGGAACATCTACTTCGCGCCGCCGGGGAAATGATTTCGTCACCTCTCCCGCAAGTACGGGGCGAGGGAGCGCACCTGGCCGCGTGGTGAGAGAAGGGCCTAAACCCCTTCCTCGTTGAACTTGCTTTCAACGAGCTCCGTGATCGCCGCGAGCGCGGCTTCGGCGTCGGTCCCTGCCGCCGCCACCGTGATCGTCGTGCCGGGACCCGCGGCGAGCATCATCAAGCCCATGATCGAGGTGCCGCCGACGGTCTCGCCGCCGCGTGTCACCCACACCTGCGCATCGAAGCGCTCGACCGCCTGGACGAATTTCGCCGAGGCGCGGGCGTGCAGGCCGCGCTTGTTGATGATCAGGAGATCCTTGGAGATCGCGCCCGCGGGCACGCCGGTCGCGGCTTGTGGCGCCTCCTCGCTCATTTGCCGGCGAGCACCCGGCTGGCGATGGTGACGTATTTGCGGCCAGCTTCCTGCGCCATCGCGATCGCGTCGGGCAGCGGTCGCTCCTCGCGCACCTTGGCAAGCTTGACCAGCATGGGCAGGTTGATGCCCGCGAGCACTTCGACCTTGGGCCGGCTCATGCAGGATATTGCCAGGTTCGACGGCGTGCCGCCGAACATGTCGGTGAGGATCGCAACGCCGTCGCCGGAATCGACGCGGTTGACCGCCTCGATGATGTCGCTTCGGCAGAGATCGGAATCATCTTCGGCGCCGATCGTGATCGCTTCGATTTGCTTTTGTGGGCCCATGACATGCTCAAGCGCTGCCTTGAACTCGTCGGCAAGGCGCCCGTGGGTCACAAGTACTAGACCAATCATCGGAAAACTCCTCGCGGGCGCTTTTGGTGCACCGCACGAACGCGCCACTTTGACCATCCAGAGCCCCCGCGCAAGAGGGGATGTTGCGTATCTCCCTGAATCTAGACGGATGGATGAGGGGAGCTGCGCCGGTCTATTCGGTCGCGATAGTGGGGTTCATATGGTTACCATTTCCCTTCAAACAATCGCCTGATCGGTTAACGGAAGATGAACTCTTGGTAGTGGTCAAGGCCGCAACAACCAGGGGAAGGGGCGAATAGTCGCGGGCAACAGGGATTCGCGGTATTTCGACACCAAAAATGCTGGTTTTCAGGGCTTCAGCCGGCGGCAGGCGCTCCGCGTCGACTGCGGCCAGATCGACCACGAGACCGACGGTCGCATGCTCCACGAAGTCGCAGCGGCGGATTCCGAGGCCCCGGATCTCGATCAGGCCCGCCAGGCGAGGCGCGGGGCGGACCTCAATTTCGTGGCCGAGTGTCGCCAGATGGACACGGTCGTCACCGACCAGAACGGCCCTTTCCACGATGCCCGAGCGCCCCGCCATGATCAGATCGAAGGCAAGCCGCGACTTGCCGGACCCCGAGGGCCCGCGGATCAGCACGGCGTAAGGCCCGACCTTGACGGCAGAGGCGTGAACGCTGGGCCCGCCTTCGTTCATAGCGCCGGCAGCCTCACCACGAAGCGCGCACCGGCAATTGTCGGAGTGCCGTCGGCGTCCGGCGGGCCAGGGCGGTTCTCCGCCCAGATCCGTCCGCCATGGGCGTCGACGATCTGCTTGGAGATCGACAGGCCGAGGCCGGAGTTCTGGCCAAAGCCCTGATGCGGGCGGTCGGTGTAGAAGCGCTCGAAGATGCGCTCCAGCGCGTCCTCGCGAATGCCGGGGCCGTCGTCGTCGACCACGATCTCGATCTCGGAGCGAACGCGGCGGCAGGTGAGGCGCACCTTGCTGCCGCGTTCGGAGAAGGATTGCGCGTTGGAGAGCAGGTTGGAGACGACCTGTCCGAGCCGGGAATCGTGGCCGCTCACGGCGAAGGTGTCGGTCGGGCTGCGGCCCTCGAAGCGCGTTTCGACCGCGACGTCGTGGCCGAGCTTGGTTTCGTTGGCGACGGACACCAGCGTCGTCAGCAGCCGGCGCAAATCGACCGGGATCGCATCCTGGCGCTGCAGCTCGGCATCGAGGCGGCTGGCGTCGGAGATGTCGGAGATCAGCCGGTCGAGCCGCTTGACGTCGTGCTCGATCACCTCGAGCAGGCGGGCGCGGCTGTTCTCGTTGCGCGCCAGCGGCAGCGTCTCGACCGCCGAGCGCAGCGAGGTCAGCGGGTTCTTCAGTTCATGGGCAACGTCGGCAGCGAACATCTCGATCGCCTCGATGCGGCTGTAGAGCGCGCTGGTCATGTCGCGCAGCGCGCCGGAGAGGTGGCCGATCTCGTCGCGGCGGCGGGTGAAATCGGGAATCTCGATGCGGGCCTTGATGCGGCGGCGGACGCGTTCGGCGCTGTCGGCGAGCCGGCGCACCGGACCTGCGATCGTGCTCGCCAGCAGCAGTGACAGCATGATCATGACGGCGGCGGCGACGCCGCCGACCTTCAGGATGGCGAGGCGCTCGGCGGTGACCATCTGGTCGATGTCGTCGCCTTGCGTCGACAGCATCAAGGCGCCGTGGATCGCACGCGAGCGCAGCACGGGGACCGCGACCGAGACGATCACCTCGCCGCGTGCGTTGACCCGCACCATCGAGCGTTTCTGGCCCTGCAGAGCGTCGCCCACTTCGGCATAGCCGTTGCCGTTCTCGGGCCCGAGCTCGCGATAGAGCGGCAGGTCGCCGCGGTTCAGCCAGGTGCGCACCGCGACCTTGCCGCGCTCGATGATGCCGGGTTGCTCGGCCGGCGGCGGCAGCGGAAAGCGCAGCACGTTTTCGAGGTTGCGGCTGTCGAGCAGCAGGCTGCCGTTCGGATCGTAGATGCGGGCGCGCGTCTTGGTCGGCGAGATCAAGGTGCGCAGCACCGGCGCGACGCGCTCCGGATTGATCGGGAAGTCCAGCGGCGAATACTCATCCGAGCCGCCATAGGTCTCGCCCGGCTTGAGGTCGAGCAGCCTGTCGGGGTCGATGGTAATGGCGTTGGTCTGCACCGTCGCGGAGGCCGCGATCGCGCCGGCGATGATCTCGGCCTGGACCAGGAGGCTCTGGGCGCGCGCATCGATCAGGCCGGCACGGAATTGCGACAGGTACAGGATGCTCGCCACCAGTGCGACGAGGCCGGCGAGGTTGAGCGAGACGATGCGGCGGGTCAGGCTCGAGAAGGACAGCGCGAAGAAGAACTGCCCGGCGCGTTTCAACCAGTTCAGCGGCCGGAAGCCCTGCGGCTTGTTGTCGGCAACGTGCTCCTGAACGCCGTCGGATGCGATATCCCCGGCGCTCTGGTTAGGGTCAGGCTGCGTTCGGTCAAGCAATGCTTACGCCCGCGTTAGGACGGCCCGTGCGAAGGTCCCCGCATCCTAGAGCGATCCTCGTTCCGATGGAACGAGAACCGGAGATGCTCTCGATCGCCGTGGAGGAGGCGCCCTCAGGCTTCCTTGAAACGGTAGCCGACGCCGTAGAGCGTCTCGATCATCTCGAACTCGTTGTCGACCACCTTGAACTTCTTGCGCAGCCGCTTGATGTGGCTGTCGATGGTGCGGTCGTCGACATAGACCTGGTCGTCATAGGCGGCGTCCATCAGCGCGTTGCGGCTCTTCACCACGCCGGGCCGGGTCGCGAGCGCCTGCAGGATGAGGAATTCGGTCACGGTGAGCGTCACCGGCTCGTTCTTCCAGGTGCAGGTATGGCGCTCGGGGTCCATGCGCAGCAGACCGCGGTCGAGCGCCTTGGCGTCGTTCTCCTTCGGCGCAACGGTCGGATCCTTCGGCGCCGAGCGCCGCAGCACCGCCTTGACGCGCTCGACCAGCAGACGCTGCGAGAACGGTTTGCGGATGAAGTCGTCGGCGCCCATCTTGAGGCCGAACAGCTCGTCGATCTCCTCGTCCTTGGAGGTGAGGAAGATCACCGGCAGGTCGGACTTCTGCCTGAGACGGCGCAGCGTCTCCATGCCGTCCATGCGCGGCATCTTGATGTCGAGGATGGCGAGATCGGGCTGGGTGGTACGGAAACCGTCGAGCGCGGAAGCGCCGTCGGTGTAGGTCATGATACGGTAGCCTTCGGCTTCCAGCGCGATCGAGACGGATGTGAGAATGTTGCGGTCGTCGTCGACCAAAGCGATTGTGGGCATGAGCCTCTCTGCTTTCTGCTTTCCGTTTGGGTCGTGGCTTGAAACGGCGAGCAATCAGTGATGCGCCGCATACATGGGTGCCGAAGTGGCGTTCGAACCTTGTCACCGAGCAATGCAAGCTGGGCTGAAGTGTGACCAAGTTCCACGAAACACGGCAGATTCGCCGCATCTCGACCCATAACCGGGCCCCCGTTTACCCGAAAAAAGGCCCTCCTTGCAACCACCTGAGCCGAGAAAGCCAATGCAACCGACCCCCAATTTCGACCCCGCAAAGCTCGCCAAATCGCTGCTGAGGCGGTCCCGGCAGGGGGCTCTGGCGACGCTGATGGTCGGCAACGGCGATCCCTATTGTTCCCTGGTCAATCTGGCCAGCCATCCCGACGGCTCGCCGATCCTGCTGATCTCGCGCCTCGCCGTGCACACCAAGAACGTCCTCGCGGACTCCAGGGTCTCGCTGATGCTGGACGAGCGCGCGGCCGGCGATCCCCTGGAAGGCGCCCGGATCATGCTGTCCGGCCGGGCCGAGGAGGCCGATTCCAACAAGGATCTGCTCCAGCGACGGTATCTGAGTGCTCATCCCTCGGCAGAAGGCTTTGTTTCTTTTAAGGATTTCTCCTTCTTCCGGATCCGGCCCACGGGAACACATCTGGTCGCCGGCTTTGGCCGGATCGTCGACCTCAAGCCGGAGCAATTCCTGACGGACCTCACCGGCGCCGAGGACCTGCTGGCGGCGGAGGAGGGCGCCGTCGAGCACATGAACGCCGACCATCGCGACGCCCTCAATCTTTATGCCACGAAGCTGCTCGGCGCCACCGAGGGCGACTGGCGCTGTACCGGCTGTGATCCTGAAGGCCTCGACATGCAGGTCGGCCAGGCAACGCTGCGGCTGGACTTCCCGGAGCGGGTGACGGATGGCACGGCGCTTCGCAAGATGCTGGTCCGTCTCGCTGGCGAAGCGCGCACGAAGGTGGACCAGGGCGCAACCGCTTGAACGCGGCTACCGATCGCCGCGACCCATGACCGTGATGGTTTTCGGGCTCGCAGCGAGAGGGGTCATGACGCGTCAACGTTTGGCATGGACGGCGGCTCTCGCGCTCGCCATCACCACCTTGCTCGCCACGCCAGCCCTTGCGCAGAAAGGTCTCGCCGCCGAGAGCGCGCGGCTCACCGCGCTCATCGGTGCCGGAAAATATTCGGAAGCGCTGCCGTTGGCGCAGGCGATGGTCGCCAGCCTGGAGAAGGACAACGGCCGCGATCTCTCGGGCGCGTTGAACAATCTCGGCCAGGTCCATGCCGGTCAGGGACGGGACGATCTGGCTGAGCCGCTCTACAAGCGCGCGATCGCACTCATGGAAAAATCGCTCGGCTCCGACAACGCCCTGGTTGCGGCCGAGCTGACCAATCTTGCCGCGCTCTATCAGCGGCAGGGTCGCTTCGCAGAGGCCGAGCCGCTGTTCAAGCGTGCACTTGCCGTGCGCGAGAAGGCGCTGCCGCGCGAGCATCCCGACGTCGGTCAATCCCTCAACAATATCGCCACGCTCTACGCCAAGCAGCAGCGTCCGGCCGATGCCGAGCCACTGTTCCGCCGTGCGCTCGCGATCTATCAGAAGGCTGCCGGTCCCGAGCATCCCGCGGTCGCCACGGTCCTGAACAACATCGGACAGGTCGAGCGCGACCTCAATCGCGACGCCGATGCCGAAGCGCCGATCAAGCGCTCGCTCGCGATCCGCGAAAAGGTGCTGGGGCCTGAACACCCCGACATCGCGCGCTCGCTCAATAATCTCGCCGGGCTGTATCAGCACCAGCAACGCTATGCCGATGCCGAGCCGCTGTATCGCCGCGCGCTGGCGATCCGCGAACGCGCGCTCGGGCCGGATCACCCTGATGTTGCGACTTCGACGAGCAATCTTGCCGACTTTCTGCAGGCGACGGGGCGGACGGCGGATGCCTTGCCGTTGGCGCAGAAGACGCTTGCGGCCAATCGTGCGCAGCTGCGCGTCGTGCTGCCGATCCTGTTCGCGGCACGGCAGCAATCGCTGCTGGCGAGCGAGAAGGCGCTCGACGATGCGCTTGCTGCGATCCAGCGCGGCACGCAATCCTCTGCCGCTTCTGCCGTGAACAAGCTCGCGGTGCGGCTCGCCGCCGGCAGCGACCGGCTCGCCGAGCTCGTGCGCAAGGATCAGGATCTCGCGGCCGAGTCCGAAGCGCTCGACAAGGCGATCATCGCTGCGGTGTCGAAGCCATCGGCGCAGCGCGACGTCGCGGCCGAGCAGCGCAGCCGCGCGCGGATCGCGGCGATCGCGGGCGCGCGCAATGGATTGCAGAAGACGCTCGCCGTCGAGTTTCCCGACTATTCCTCGCTATCCAACCCGCTGCCGCTGACCGTCAAGGACATCCAGCCGCTGCTGGCGTCCGACGAGGCGATGGTGGTCTATTCCGTCGTCGACAGGCGGAGCTATGTCGTCGCGATCACGCGCGAGAGCGTCGACTGGAAGGAGATTCCGCTCGGAGCGGACGCGGTCGCACAGAAGGTCACGGCCTTCCGCAGGGGGCTCGATGTCGGCAAGGCGCGCGATGCATCCGGCAAATCGGGATTGTTCGACCTCGGTCTTGCCAACGAGCTCTATGTCGCGCTGCTCGGCCCGGTTGAGGCGCTGACCAAGGACAAGCGCAACCTGCTGGTCGTGCCGTCGGCGGCATTGACCGCAATGCCGTTTCATCTGCTGGTCACGGAGAAGCCACAGGCTGCGATCCCGGACCGGCTCGAGGGCTATCGCAGTGCTGCCTGGCTGCTGCGGCGTCAGGCCGTTTCGGTCCTGCCGTCAGTGATCAGCCTGAAATCGCTGCGCGCTTTTGCCCGCAGGGATCAAAGCGTCAAGCCGATGACCGGTTTCGGCGATCCCGTGTTCAACCCTGCAGCCGAAGGGCCTGCCGACCGGCGTGCCGCGAACGGCAAGGTCGCCGCACGCAGCATCGCGACGATCGCCTATGCCGACTTCTGGCGCGGCGCGGGCGTGGATCGTGCGCGGCTGGCCCAGGCGCTGCCGCAGCTGCCCGATACCGCCGACGAATTGAACGCGGTGGCGAGGGACGTCGGCGCTGCCGAGGCTGACATCCATCTCGGCCGCGACGCCAGCGAAACGACGCTCAAGCGTGCAGCGCTTGCCCAATACGGCATCATCTACTTTGCCACCCACGGCCTCGTCGCCGGCGATGTCAAGGGATTGGGGGAGCCCTCGCTGGCGCTCTCCATCCCCGACCAGCCGACGGAGCTCGACGATGGTCTTCTCACCGCGAGCGAAGTGGCCCAGCTCAAGCTCAATGCCGATTGGGTAGTGCTGTCCGCCTGCAACACCATCGCGGGCGACAAGCCCGGTGCCGAGGCGTTGTCGGGATTGGCGCGCTCGTTCTTCTACGCAGGTGCTCGCGCGCTCCTGGTGTCGCATTGGGCCGTGGATTCGGAGGCTGCGACCCGCTTGACAACGTCGACGTTCGAGCTGCTGAAGAACGAGCCAAAGCTCGGCCGCGCCGAAGCCTTGCGCCGCGCGATGTTAACCTATCTCGACGACGCCTCGTCGCCGCGCAACGCTTATCCCGCGATGTGGGGACCGTTCGCGTTGATCGGAGAGGGCGAGGTAAGATAGGGGTGTTGACGCAGTGATTGTGCGTCGCAATAACCGGACATAACGCGCAGATGTGCATTTGGTTGCGCGATCATCCGCACTTTCTCGATGCGGCCTTTCAGAGCTGACATGCGCGGCGTTTGGCGCGGTCCTTGAATAAACCAAATCCTGCGGGATCAGCTTGGCAACGCCGGCGTTCATCATTATTAGGTCGTTCAGCCGAGGCCGAACGGCCCATATTCACGGTGATCGCGACGGCGCCAAACTTGGCCGCGCTTGATGTCGCGGGTTCTAGGAGGGATTTTTCGTGCAAGAGACGGGCGTGCGCAACGGTGCCTTCGGCGCCGACAAATTCGGCTTAAAGAATCTCAAGCAGGTTCACTGGAATCTGGGTGCGCCACAACTCTATCAATACTCGCTGGCAGCGGGTGAGGCGGTGCTCTCCGCCGACGGCGCGCTCTGCGCCGACACCGGCGAGTTCACCGGGCGCAGCCCGAAGGACAAGTTCACGGTGCGCGACGCCACCACCGACAAGAAGATGTGGTGGGCCGGCAACCAGTCGATCACCGCAGAGCAATTCGAGACGCTCTACCAGGACTTCCTCAAGCACGCCGAAGGCAAGCGCCTGTTCGCGCAGGACCTCTATGGCGGCGCCGACCCGGCCTACCGGATCAAGACGCGCGTCTTCACCGAGCTTGCCTGGCACTCGCTGTTCATCCGCACGCTGCTGATCCGCCCCGAGGCGATCGAGCTGCCGACCTTCGTGCCGGAGCTCACCATCATCGACATGCCGAGCTTCCGCGCCGATCCTAAACGCCATGGCTGCCGCTCGGAGAACGTGGTCGCGATCGATTTCGCCCGCAAGATCGTCCTGATCGGCGGGTCTTATTATGCCGGCGAGATGAAGAAGTCGGTCTTCACGACGCTGAATTATTATCTGCCCGAGCGCGGTGTGATGCCGATGCACTGCTCGGCGAATGTCGGCGCCAAGGGCGACACCGCGATCTTCTTCGGCCTGTCGGGCACCGGCAAGACGACGCTGTCGGCCGATCCCAACCGCACGCTGATCGGCGACGACGAGCACGGCTGGGGCCCGAACGGCGTCTTCAATTTCGAAGGCGGCTGCTACGCCAAGTGCATCAAGCTGTCGCAGGAAGCCGAACCGGAGATCTATGCCGCCTCGACCCGCTTCGGCGCGGTGCTCGAGAACTGCGTGCTCGATGAGGACACCCGCGTCGTCGATTTCGACGACGGCTCCAAGACCGAGAACACGCGTTCGGCCTATCCGCTCGACTTCATCCCGAACGCCTCGCGCACCGGCCGCGCGCCGCAGCCGAAGAACGTGGTGATGCTGGCCGCCGACGCCTTCGGCGTGCTGCCGCCGATCGCCAAGCTCTCGCCGGCGCAGGCGATGTATCACTTCCTGTCCGGCTACACCGCCAAGGTCGCCGGCACCGAGCGCGGCCTCGGCAACGAGCCGCAGCCGGAATTCTCGACCTGCTTCGGCTCGCCCTTCCTGCCGCTCGATCCATCCGTCTACGGCAACATGCTGCGCGACCTCATCGCCCAGCACAATGTCGATTGCTGGCTGGTCAACACCGGGTGGACCGGCGGCAAGTATGGTGTCGGCTCGCGCATGCCGATCAAGGTGACGCGCGCGCTGCTCACCGCCGCGCTCGACGGCTCGCTTCGCAACGTCGAATTCCGCACCGACAAGTATTTCGGCTTTGCGGTCCCGACCGCGCTGCCGGGCGTGCCGGCCGAGATCCTCAACCCGGTCAACACCTGGAAGGACAAGGACGAGTTCGACAAGACCGCCCGCGCCCTGGTCGGCATGTTCCAGAAGAATTTTGCCAAGTTCGAAGCACAGGTGGACGCCGAGGTGCGCGCGGCCGCGCCGGACGTGAAGCTCGCCGCGGAGTAAGGTCGCATTGTTTGAATTGCGAAAGGGCGGCCGAAAGGCCGCCCTTTTTCTTTCCTTCTCCCCTTGCGGGAGAAGGTGGCGCGAAGCGCCGGATGAGGGGTTCTATCCGCAAACTCAAGTGCGAGGGAAGTGCCCGCGGAGAGAACCCCTCGCCCGTCTTCCCGCTACGCGGCGATCCACCCTCTCCCACAAGGGGAGAGGGGAAGAAAAGCTACGCCTTGAAATACGCGATCTGCGTCGTGGTCGCGAGCAGCCGCCCGTTCGGCGACCACAGCTCGGCGTTCTGGTCGGCGTAGCTCTTGTGCATAATCTTCGAATCGGCCGTCGCCAGCACGCGCGTGATGTCCTCAGCCGCGAGCTCCTTGGCGTCGGTGTGGAAATAGGTCGTCAGCGACACCGTGCCGAACGGCACCAGCTGGCGCCGGGCATGGAAGATGCGGCCGAAGAAGGCGTCTGACATCGACATCAGCGACAGCATGTCGAGCTTGCGCGGCGTGCGGTCGCTGATCCAGATCTTCGAATAGGTGCTGGCGGGCTCGGCCTGCGGCGGGCCGATCCGCATCTCGCCCTCGACGAAGCGAAATTCGTACTGGTTGGCCCAAGATGCCGAGATCTTCGGGAATGGCAGCGTCTGCTCGAACGGCTTGGCATCCGGATATTGCGCCACCCTGTGCTCCCAGGACGGACGGCGCTCGGCGAACACCGCGGTGGCGAGCGTTGCGACCTCGCCGCCGCCCTGGCTGAGCTCGACGCTCCAGTGCTGGCTGGAGCGGTTGGCCTTGACGAGGCGCACGTCGAGATCGAACGGACCATTGGCGATCGGCGCGCAATAATTGACGGTGAGGGCGAGCGGATCGCCGGCGGCTTGCGGATGCTCGATCAGCGCCCGCAGGATCGTTGCGGCGGTGGCGCCGCCGAACGGGCCGACAAAGGCCCAGTAATCGTCGCTGGTGTGTCCCTGCCAGCTAGAGTCACCGGCGGTGACGCGCGTGGCATCGTCGAACGGGTGCGGGAGCTTGGCGTGCATGGGTTAGACCTCTACTGAGCTTCCGTCCCAACGACGAAACTCCATCGTCTCGTCATCGGGGCCATATTGCGAACTCAGGGCATCATCCGCTGGATCGTCTGTAACCCAGACGTCTGTGATCGAGCCTCCTATGCGCTTTACAGCGATGATGCTCTTGCCGCTCGTCAGGTGGGCGACGAAGTCGTCGATGGCAGTTTCCTCGTCCTTCCCGGAGAGACTGGCGAGGATGCTGCCGTGCGTGTGCCAGGGGAAGCCGTCGAAACCCAACGTCCAGTCCCCATCGGGACAGATGACGAGGAATCGAAACTGCCTATCCGGGGTGACATACTCGCCGACAGGCACGATCAACTCCGGCCAGAAAAATCTCAAGCCGTGATATGATGGCTATCCTGCTAAAGCAATAACCTGGCAGGTAAGGCCGCTTCCACGTCGCGGAAAATCAGCCCGCGGCGTCGCGCAGGTTCGGCAGCAACGGCGTCGTCGGATTGACCGGCACGTTCCAGATTTCCTCGGCATATTCGCGGATGGTGCGATCGGAGGAGAACCAGGCCATGCGCGCGACATTGAGGATCGAGGCGCGGGTCCAGGCCGGCGCCACCTGCCAGCGCGCATCGACCGCGCGCTGCGCCTCGTAGTAGGAATCGAAATCGGCGCTCACCATGTAATGGTCGAGATAACGCAGCGCGTGCGCGATGGATTCGAAACGGCCGGGGTCGCCGGGCGAGAACTCGCCTGCGCCGATCGCGTTGATGGCACGCTGCAGCTTCGGCGACCTGCGGATCACGTCGGAGGCATCCAGCCCCTGCTTGCGGCGGATCATCACGTCGCCGGCTTCCATGCCGAAGATCGCGATGTTCTCCGCGCCGACATGGTCGCGGATCTCGATATTGGCGCCGTCGAGCGTGCCGATGGTGATGGCCCCGTTCAGCGCCAGCTTCATGTTGCCGGTGCCGGAGGCTTCCATGCCGGCGGTGGATATCTGCTCGGACAGATCGGCCGCGGGAATGATCACCTCGGCGAGGCTGACATTGTAGTCGGGCAGGAACACGACCTTGAGCTTGCCGCCGATCGCGGGATCGTTGTTGACGATTTCGGCGACGTCGTTGATCAGCTTGATGATCAGCTTGGCGTAGCGATAGCTCGCGGCCGCCTTGCCGGCGAAGATCTTCACCCGCGGCACCCAATTGCCGTTGGGCTCATCCTTGATGGCCTGGTACAGCGCGACCGTTTCGATGACATTGAGCAACTGGCGCTTGTATTCGTGGATGCGCTTGATCTGCACGTCGAACAATGCGCCCGGGTCGACCCTGATGCCGAGCCGTTCGCCGATCAGGCGGGCGAGCTGGGCCTTGTTGTGGTGTTTGACGCTGCGGAACTTCTTCTGGAACTCGACGTCGCTGGCGCGCGCCTCGATCAGCGAGAGCTGGGTCGGATCGTCGAGCACGGCATCGCCGCAGCTCTCGCGCAACAAATCGGTCAGCTTCGGGTTCGCCAGCATCAGCCAGCGTCGGAAGGTTATGCCGTTGGTCTTGTTGGTGATCCGTCCGGGATAGAGATGGTTGAGGTCGTGGAACACGGTCTCGCGCATCAGGTCCGAATGCATCGCCGAGACCCCGTTGATGCGATGCGAGCCGACGAAGGCGAGTTGGCCCATGCGCACGCGGCGGCCGCTCTTCTCGTCGATCAGCGACACCGAGGCGCGGAAGTCGATGTCGCCGGGGCAGCGCGCCTCGGCGAGCGCCAGATGCTGCACGTTGATGCGGTAGATGATCTCCAGATGCCGCGGCAGCAGCCGCTCGAACAGCTCGACCGGCCAGGTCTCCAGCGCCTCCGGCAGCAGCGTGTGGTTGGTGTAGGAGAGGGTGGCGACCGTGATCTTCCAGGCCTCGTCCCAGCGGAAATTGTGGAGGTCGACGAGGATGCGCATCAGCTCGGTGACGGCAAGGCTCGGATGGGTGTCGTTGAGCTGCACCGCGACCTTGCCGGCGAGGTTGCGCAGCTGGCCGTCGGAGGCGAGATGCCGCTTCACCAGGTCCTGGAGCGAGGCGGAGACGAAGAAATATTCCTGGCGCAGCCGCAGCTCGCGGCCCGCCGGGCTCTCGTCGTTCGGATAGAGGAACTTGCAGATCGCCTCCGCGCGCGCCTGCTCGGCGCTGGCGCTGACGTAATCGCCTTTGTTGAAGGCATCGAGCTTGAGCGGATCGGGCGAGCGCGCCGACCACAGCCGCAGCGCGTTGACGTGGTGGCCGCGCCAGCCGACGATTGGCGTGTCATAGGCGATTGCCTGCACGGTTTCAGCAGGATGCCAGATCGAGCGGTCGCGGCCCTTGTCGTCGACATGCTCGACGCCGCCGCCGAAATTGACGTCGTAGATCACCTCGGGTCGCTGCAATTCCCAGGGGTTGCCGAAGCTCAGCCATTCGTCAGGATATTCCTGCTGCCAGCCCTGATTGATGATCTGACGGAACAGGCCGTAATCGTAGCGGATGCCGTAGCCGATCGCGGGGATCGACAGCGTCGCCATGCTCTCCATGAAGCAGGCGGCGAGCCGGCCGAGGCCGCCATTGCCGAGCGCCGCATCCGGCTCGCATTTGCGCAGCTCCGGCAGCGAGACGCCGAGATCGCCGAGCGCGACCTCGAAGATCTTGAGCAGGCCCATGTTGTTGAGCGCGTCGGTGAAGAGCCGGCCGATCAGGAATTCGAGCGAGAGATAGTAAACCCGCTTGCGGCCGGCGTCGTAGCTGTGCTTCTCGGCCGTGAGCCAGCGATGCACGATGCGGTCGCGCAGCGCGAGCGCTGCGGCCTGGTACCAATCGTGCCTGGTCGCCATGCCAGCGTCCTTGCCGATGGCAAGGCGCAGCTTCGCCAGGATTGCGCCCTTGATCTCGGCCAGCGCGAGTTCGTCGATGGGCTGCCCGGGGGCCGGATAACTGGGCTGGAACGATGAATCCTGCAAAGCCGTTACTTCCTAGGTCGAAACAACTCTCAACTCTACGCGTCCTGCCCTTGCACCGGAACTGTCGCCCGCGAGGTCGTGCACTGCGCTGGCGCAAATTTATGCAAGGAATGGGCCGAATTGGGAACCCGGAGGAGCACGGAGAAACCCAGATTCGGTGCTAGATTACGAAAGATTCAGCCATCAGTGTGGAGAAGCGGACCGTGAGACTGCTGATCGAAATCGCCACTGCGGCCCTGCTCGTCGTCTGCATCAGCGCCACCAGTGCGGCGTTTGCCGCCGGCACGACCGGTCGCAGCGCCGATGGCCTCAGCTGCGGCTTCACAGCGCCGCAGAAGGCGTCGCCCGCAGCCCGCTGCGCTGCGATCAAACGCCAATGCGGCGGCAAGTTTTACGCAAGCGCGTGCGGCGACAAGCTGATATCCGCAGCGAATTGAGAGCCGTAGGAGCTTTGGCGAGCTCAAGCCGCCTTGCTCTGCACCGCATCGCAAAACTCCGCGAGACGGTCCGCAAGCCGCAGCGTCGCCGGGCTCGCATCCGGCGAAGCCATCAGTGCAACCTCGGTCTTGTTGATCGGCGCAAAGCCGTCCTTCGCCGTCAGCACGCGGTGGTCGGTCTGGATCGCCATCTCCGACAGGATGCTGAGGCCCATGCCGGCGGCGACCGCGGCCTGAATGCCGGCGAGGCTCGATGAGGTGTAGGCGGTGTGCCAAGCGCGGCCGGCCGTTTCCAGCGCGTGGATGGCGCCGGCGCGGTAGATGCAGCCGAGCGGAAAGCCGATCAGCGGCACCGACGGCACGTTGACGTCGACCGGGTGGCTCTTGCTGGTGACCCAGTGCACCCGCTCCGGCCACACCGCGATCGCGTCCTTCGCGCCAGCCTCGCGCTTGTAGAGCGCAAGGTCGAGCTCGCCGCGTTGGAGATCGCGGGCGAGATGCTTGCTCTGGTCGGCGCGCACGTCCAGCCGCAATCCCGGATGCGAGCGCGAGAACGCGCCCAGCAGTTTTGCCAGCCGGTACGCGGCAAAGTCCTCGGGGATGCCGAGCCGGATCGCGCCATCGCTATCAGGCTGGCGCAGCACGTCGCGCGCCTCCTCGGCCAGCGAGAGCAATCGCCGCGCATAGGACAGCAGCCGCTCGCCGGCCTCGGTCGGGCGCACGTCCTTGCCGTCGCGGTGCAGCAGCACCTGACCGACATCCTCCTCCAGCCGCTTGATCTGCTGACTCACGGTCGATTGCGTGCGGTGGACGCGCTCGCCGGCACGGGTGAAGCCGCCGGCCTCGACCACCGAGACGAAGCTGCGCAGCAGCTCGAGATCGAGCACGGCCGCCTCCATTAAGAAATCCACTGGGCGCGAGTTAATCATTTAATTTCCAAATGGCAAGCGGCCTCCCTAGATCGAGGGCAGAAAAAAACATCCGAGAATGCCCCTCATGTCGCTCGCCAGCTCGCTTCCCGCCCCCCGCAGCCGCTTCAACACATTGCCGCTCGCGATCGGCCTGTTCTGCCTGCTCTGGAGCTACGCCTTCATCGCTGGCAAGATCGGCGTCACCCATTGCCCGCCGCTGATCCTGCTCGCCGCGCGCTTCTCGCTCGCGGGTATCTTGATCCTGGGCGCCACGTTGATCCGCGGCGAAGCCTGGTCGTTGTCGTGGCGCGATGCCGCGATCTTCGCGGTGCTCGGCATCGCCAACAATGCGCTCTATCTCGGCCTCGGCTACACCGGCCTGCAATCGGTCTCCGCCGGCCTCGGCGGCCTGATCGTGTCAGCCAATCCGGTGTTCACCGCGGGCCTTGCCGCGCTGCTGCTCGGCGAAGGCATGACCTGGCGCAAGGCGAGCGGCCTCTTGCTCGGCATCATCGGCGTGACCGCAATCGTCTGGCACCGCCTGTCGGTCGGCACCGATTCGCTGCACGGCATCGTTTTTACGCTGGCCTCGCTCGCTTCGATCGTGGCCGGCACCATCCTGTTCAAGCTGCTGGCGCCGAAGGGATCCCTGTGGATCGGCAATGGCGTGCAGAACCTCGCGGCCGGCATCGTACTGACACCGGTCGCGCTCACCTTCGCCGATGTCGACGCGATCGACTATACGCCGAGCCTGATCGGCGCCTTCGCCTTTCTCGTGCTCGGCGGCTCGATCATCGCTTCTTGGCTCTGGTTTCGTCTCTTGAAGACGTGTGGCGCCACCGCCGCCAGCGCCTATCATTTCCTGATGCCGCCGCTCGGCATGCTGTTCGCATTCCTCGTCCTCGGCGAGCACATCGAGGCGCGCGACCTGCTTGGCATCATTCCGGTCGCGCTCGGCATCTATCTGGTGACGCGACCGGCGAAGGCGGTGGTGTAGGTGGAGGCCCCGCTGTTCACTATCGTCATTGCGAGGAGCTCTTGCGACGAAGCAATGACGGGGGCTAGTCCTTCCTGAACACGATCGACGCCATCCACCCCGTCATCAGCGCCATCGCCACGGTGGCGAGGCCGTAGATCAGGCCGTTCTGGCGGGCAGTGGTGGCGACGAACTGCTCGAAGCCGACCTTGACGATCTCGAACGCGGTCTCGGTCTTGCCGATGAACGCGCCGTTGGCGAACAACTTGATCTCGATCTCATAGGTGCCGATCGGCACCTCCGCGGGCAGCGGAATGCCGGTGCGGAACAGCGTCGGCGTCAGGAACGTGACCGCGCTTCCGTCTTCGCGGTAGAGCCCGCGCTGGGTGCGCAGGCGAATGAAGGCCGAGCGGAACGCATCGTTGGGCACCACGTCGGCAAAGTCGCCGCTGACCCGCTGCGTCAGCAGCACGTTGTTGAGCCCGATCTGCTGCCGCCGCGCGATCTCGGGCGAGGTGATGGCGTCGAGCGGGCGGTTGGCGAACAGCGCGAGATAGCTCGGCACCTGCAGGAATTGGCGGTAGTCGGTGTTGATCCAGATGCCGAAGGTGCGCTCCTTCCGCCGCGTCACCATGTCGGCGCGCGGGCCCATCACGGTGACGACGAGGTCGTAGGCCGTGCCGTCCGCGGGCGTCGTCGTATCCTTCTCGACCGAGCCGAACAGCACCAGCTCCTCGCCGGAATAGTTCGGCGTCACCGTGACCCGGTGATTCGAGACCGACACAATCAGCCGCTCGGCCCGCGCAGCGCCGCCGAGCAGCAGGACGAGGACGATGGCGAGAAGCATGCGCCTCATCGGCTCACTCCGAGCTCACGGATGGTGAAGAGATCGGAGGGCTGGATCACCAGCTCGATCGCGAAGCGGATTCCGACCGAGAGGATGAGCAAGCCCAGCAGCAGCCGCAGCTGCTCGCCGCGGATCTTCTGGCCGGCACGGGCGCCGAACTGCGCGCCGGTGACGCCGCCGACCATCAGGATCAGCGCCAGCACGGCATCGACCAGGTGATTGGTCGCCGCGTGCAGCATGGTCGCGAACAGCATGGTGACGACGGTGAGAACCATCGAGGTCCCGATCACCGTCGAGGTCGGCACCCTCAAGAGATAGATCATGATCGGCACCAGGATGAAGCCGCCGCCTATACCCATGATGGCGCCGATGAAACCGATCACGATGCCGACGATCACCACGGGGATGACCGAGAGATAGATCTTCGAGCGCTTGAACCGCACCTTCAGCGGCAGGCCGTGGATCCAGTTGTGGGTGCGGCGCGGCGGCAGCGCCCCGCGCCGGGTCCGCATCAAGGCGCGCAATCCTTCCGAGAACATCAGGCTGCCGACCGTGGTGAGCAGCACGACGTAGGAGAGCGCGATCATCAGATCGAGCTGGCCGAGCGCCCGCAGCTGGGTGAAGGTCCAGACGCCGAGCGTCGTGCCGGTCACGCCGCCGCATAACAACACACTCGCCAGCGCCGGATCGATCGCGCGCCGCCGCCAATAGGAGAGGGCGCCGGAAAAGGAGGAGGCCGCGATGTGGCTCGCCACGGAGGCCACCGCGACCGCCGGCGTGATGCCGATGAAGATCAAAAGCGGCGTCATCAAGAAGCCGCCGCCGATGCCGAACATGCCGGAGACGAAGCCGACCGCCGCGCCCATGGCGAGCACCAGGAAGACGTTGACCGGAAGATCGGCGATCGGGAGGTAGAGCTGCATTGAACCTGCGCACCGGCGAGACGGATCGACGAACGCGGAATGCTCGCGGAGAGGACGGAACGATTGCCGCGTCCCTCAATAGCGGAATTCGGCGGCGGGCGGGACCGGGAATTTCAGGCGTGGTGAACGGGTGTGACGCGCGCGTGATGATCTCCGCGGTCGTCCGCACTCCCGCTGCAGGCGGAGAGGCGAAAGGTCAGAACGGACTGACCGAGAAATACCGTAGCCAAAGATCGGTGTAGCGGCCTTTTTCCCAGATCCGGAACATCGCCCAGTTCAGGGCCTGGCGCAGCACGTCGTTGCCCTTGCGCACGGCGATGCCGATGCCCTCGCCGAAGAAACGGCTCTCGACGAACGGACCGCCGGAGAAGGCGCAGCAATCGGCCGAATCCGTGCCGTTGATCCAGAACGCCAGCGAGATGGCGTCGCCGAAGATGAAGTCGACCTCGCCCCTGCGCAGAGCTGCGCGCATCGCATCGTCATTGGGGTAGGCGTGCAGCTCGGCGTCGGTGAACATCGCCTTGAGATACGCCTCGTGCGCCGAGCCGGCGATGGCGCCGACCTTCTTGCCCTCGAGATATTCGGGGCGGATCTCCGGCATCACCGCATCCTTGCGCGAGACGAAGCGCGCCGGCACGCGGTAATAGGGATCGGTGAAGTCGACGCGGGCGCGCAGCTGCGGGCTCACCGCCATGGAGGCGATGATTGCATCGCCCCGGTTGGAGGTGAGCGCATCGACCAGCGTCTCGAAACGCCGCATCTGCACCGTGCAGGTGACCTTGATCTCCTCGCACAGGGCGCGGGCGAAATCGACGTTGAAGCCGGCCGGATTGCCGTCCGCACCGGTGTAGTTGAACGGCGGATAGTCGGTCTCGGTCAGGAAGCGGATCACGGTCAGGCGGGACAGGTCCGGCCGTTCGGGGCGCCGGCGCGGGTCCCAGAACCCGGGCACCGCCTGCGGGGCGGCCTGGGGCGCCGCCTGAGGGGTGGTCTGTGGCGCAGCCGGAGGCCGCTTGGCGGGAGCTTGCGCGTTCGCCTCGGTGAGGCCGCCGAGCAGGCAAAGGCCAGCAGCCAGCCCTGCCAGCAAGCCACGGACAGATTTGAGCGATTTCGCCTGTTGCGATGGAGCCATCGGCCGAAGGAATGAATTTCGTCGGGATCGGAGGGCCTTATAGACCATCCCGCCGGGAACGCGAGCGCCGATTGTGGCCAGCGTGAAGCTCAGAGATACCGCTTCAAATCAACCGCTGCCTCTTCCGGCGTCCGCTTCAAATTGAACGGCGAGACGAACCTGCCCTCGCGGTCCATCAGGTAGATCAGCGCGGTGTGGTCCATCGTGTAATCGCCGTCCTTGGTCGGGACCTTTTTGGCATAGACCCGGTAGGAGGAGATCACCTTGGCGGTCTCGGCGGGGTCGCCGGACAGGCCCTGGAGGTGCGGATCGAAGCTCGACAGGTAATCCTTCATCGTCGCCGGCGTGTCGCGCTCGGGATCGACCGAAATGAAGATGGCATTGACCTTGTCGGCGTCCTTGCCCAGCGCGCGCAGCACTTCCGAGATCTCGAACAGCGAGGTCGGGCAGACGTCGGGGCAATGGGTGTAGCCGAAGAAGATCAGGGTCGGCTTGCCCTTCAGGCTCTTGTCGGTGACGGCCTTGCCGTTCTGGTCGGTCAGCTGGAACGGGCCGCCGATCGCGGCCGGCTGTGCCACCTTGCCGACCCCGCCCATCGCCCAGAACATGATCAGGAGGCCGACGACGAGGCTTGTAGCGAAGGCGGTCGCGATCACCAGCGGACGGGTGGCGGAGCTCATGGGCGGAAAACTTCCTGTCGCAGGTCAGAAGCAGGCGGCAAAGCCGGTCCTGATCATTTCGAAGAACACCTGGCTGCCATAGTGGAACCAGAGCGCCAGCGCGCCGATCACGGCGAGACCGCCGATTGCAGCGCCCGCCCACAGCAGCACGGATGGCATCCGCCCGGCAGTGGGCGAATTGTCCGATAGCCGATGTGCCGGGTGCAGCGGTTGAGCCATGACAACGATCGGGACGAAGGCCCCGGTTCCCTGGCTTTCAGATAGGCTTTGCGCCGGCTGCCGGCAAGGCGCCGCCAGCAGGCAAGGCTCCGCCAGCTGGCAAGACGCCGCGGCGGCGCCAAAGGACGCCGCCAGCCTGTGGATGTCAGTGGAGGAGCTGGCCCCGGGCGGATTCGAGCGGCTCCGCTTGCGGGAGCGACCGGCGCGACGGCCTGGTCGTCGAGGCCTGCGCGTCCAGGTAGCACGGCTTGTACATGGCCTGGAGCTGCTTGCCCCTCAGGAAGAGCATCCGCGGGGTGAGGCCGCCCCGCTGGCCGATCCAGCGCCTGATCTGCGAGGGATACATCGCGTACAGCATCTGGGTCGCTTCGGGATTGGTGATGGCGCGGCCGTTGGCGCCGAAATCCCAGGCGGCGTGGAAGCCCAGCGTCGCATGCGAGGTCACGCAGATGCGGTCGTGCGGGATAGCACCGAGGACGATGGTGCAGGCCGAGGCACAGAGGCCATCGATGATGACCGTCTCGCCCGATTGCCTGAGGTCCTGGTACTTGTCGACGTAGGTTCCGATCCGGCCGCCGCGGTCGTCCGCGATCCGAACCACCGCGTGAGAAGCCCCCATGCCTGCGATCAAGAGAACCGCCGCAAGCAACCCCGTCAGAAACTTCATTTTCCCCCGCCCCAGTCGAATTCGAATCTGTGTGTCAGGTGGTGATGCACGGCTAGCGTCGGTCGTAACCAAGGTTTTGTCTAGGCAGGCCTGCTGGCTCAAAACAAATTCAAATCCAGTGTTGCGTCCGCGCTGCACCCGGCCAGTCTCCATCCCAAAGTGGAACAAGTTAACGAGGTCTTGCGCGCCATACCCTTGATCTCAGTTGCAACGGCTGGCTTCAATCCGGGCAACTACAGGGGGGAACCCTTGGGGAGGAGAAGAACTTGGAGGGGGAAACGCATGGTTGAAGAAACGGATGTCATCGTCGTCGGCGCGGGACTGTCGGGCCTCGTCGCCGCCACCGAGATCGCTGATGCGGGCAAGCGCGTGATGGTAATCGACCAGGAAGGCGAGCAGTCGCTCGGCGGCCAGGCGTTCTGGTCGTTCGGCGGATTGTTCCTGGTCGATTCGCCGGAGCAGCGCCGGCTCGGCATCAAGGACTCCTACGAGCTTGCCATGCAGGACTGGCTCGGCACCGCCGGCTTCGACCGCGACGAGGATTTCTGGCCGCGCCAATGGGCCGAAGCCTATGTGGCCTTCGCGGCCGGCGAGAAGCGCGGCTGGCTGCGCGCGATGGGCCATCGCTTCTTTCCCGTGGTCGGCTGGGCCGAGCGCGGCGGATATGATGCGATGGGCCACGGCAATTCGGTGCCGCGCTTCCACGTCACCTGGGGCACCGGCCCGGGCATCGTCGAGCCGTTCGAGCGCCGCGCGCGCGAGGCGATGAAGACCGGCCGATTGATCTTCCGATTTCGCCATCGCGTCGATGCGCTCTCGGTCACCAATGGCACGGTGGATGGCGTCAGCGGCGTCGTTCTTGCGCCCGATGATGCAGAGCGCGGCAAGAGCTCCTCGCGCAACGTGGTCGGCGACTTCGCACTGAAGGCGCAGGCCGTGATCGTCGCCTCCGGCGGCATCGGCGGCAACCACGAGCTGGTGCGGCAGAACTGGCCGAAGCGGCTCGGCGAGCCCCCGAAGTTCATGATCTCCGGCGTGCCCGAGCATGTCGATGGGCGCATGATCGGCATCACGGAAAAGACCGGCGCGCGGCTGATCAACCGCGACCGCATGTGGCACTACGTCGAGGGCATCCAGAACTGGAACCCGATCTGGCCGCGTCACGGCATCCGCATCCTGCCGGGTCCTTCCTCAATGTGGTTCGACGCCACAGGCACGCGGCTGCCGGCGCCGCTATTCCCGGGCTCGGACACGCTCGGCCAGCTCAAATACATCATGTCGACCGGCTACGACTATTCCTGGTTCATCCTGACCCAGAGCATCATCAAGAAAGAGTTTGCGCTGTCGGGCTCGGAGCAGAACCCGGACCTGACCGGCAAGAGCTGGCGCATGACGCTTCGCCGCGCCACCAACAAGGGCGCGCCGGCGCCGGTGGAGGCGTTCAAGAGCCATGGTGTCGACTTCATTGTCCGCGACAAGCTCGATGAGCTCGTTGCGGCCATGAACAAGCTCGCCGGCAGCGATCTCCTCAAGCTCGAGCACATCAGGATGCAGATCGAGGCGCGTGACCGCGAGATCGCCAATCCCTACGTCAAGGATGCGCAGGTCATGAACATCCACAATGCGCGCCGCTATATCGGCGACAAGTTGATCCGCACCGCTTCCCCGCACCGCATCCTCGATCCCGCGCATGGACCGCTGATCGCGGTGAAGCTCAACATCCTCACCCGCAAGACGCTGGGCGGCTTCGAGACCGATCTCGACTCCCGCGTGTTCGGGGAGGAGGGCCGCGTCATTCCCGGCCTTTACGCCGTCGGCGAGGCCGCCGGCTTCGGTGGCGGCGGCGTGCATGGCTATCGCTCGCTGGAAGGCACCTTTCTGGGCGGCTGCCTGTTCTCGGGCCGTAATGCGGGCCGTGCCGCCGCCAAGGCAGTGGGCTAGACCATGCGGCGGCGGATGCGCATCGCCACGCTGATCGCTGCTTTGACGGCAGCTTCGGCTGCGTCCGCCGATACGGTCGATGTCAACGGGGTGAAGCGCTCCTACACCGCGCAACTGCCAGCCAAGCGGCCCGCACCGCTCGTAATCGTGCTGCATGGCAAGACCCAGCGCGGCGCCGACATGGTCACACGGACGGCCTGGCCGCAGGTCGCCAAGCGCGAGGGCCTCGCCGTGGTGTTTCCGGACGGGCTCAACAACGCATGGGCGGACGCGCGCACCAAGGCGGGGCCGGCCCTGCGCGGACCACCGGTCGGCACCGATGACGTCGCCTTCATCGCAAGGCTGGTCGAGAAGCTGGTGGCCGACGGCACGGCCGATGCGAAGCGCGTCTACGTCGCCGGCGTCTCCAATGGCGGTGCCATGGCGATGACCATGGCCTGCGCGCGGGCCGATCTGTTTGCGGCGGCTGCGAGTGTGATCATGAACCTCAACGATGAAGCCGCCGTCACCTGTCATCCGTCGCGGCCGCTGCCGATGCTGCTCATGAACGGGACCGAAGATCCGCTGGTCCCTTATGAGGGCGGGCGCGGATCGAGCTATTTTGCCGCAGAGGGATTCTGGTCGACGGACGAGACGCTGGCGTTCTGGCGCAGGCTCAATGGCTGCGAGACCGACGACGCCGGGATCACCGACATGCCCGACGCGACGCCGGCGGACCAGTCCACGGTGACGCGGATCAGCTCGCGCTGTCCGGCTGGGCACGACGTCGTGCTCTATCGCATCAACCACGGCGGCCACCGCATGCCAGGCTTTGCTCCGGATGCCCGATTCCCGAAGGTCGCCAGAAACCTGCTCGGAGCGCAGAACGGCGACATCGACGGCGCCGAAACGATCTGGACGTTCTTCAGTCGGTTTCCGTGAGCAGCGTTGCTGGCCCACGCATGCGTGCCGGGCAACGCATGCGTGGCAGGCAACGCACGCGTGCCAAGGGGTGGCACAGTGCAAACCGCTGGGCTAGACAGGGCCGCCATTCCAGCCAGGAGATCCAGATGAGCATTCAGCGTTTTGAAACCGGCCCGCGCATGAGCCAGGTCGTCGTGCACGGCAACACCGTCTATCTCGCCGGTGTCGTCGCCAACAAGGCGGCCGGCGAAAGCGTGACGAAGCAGACCCAGGACATCCTGGCGACCATCGACGGTCACCTCGCCAAGGCCGGCACCGACAAGTCGAAGCTGCTCTCGGCCACGATCTACATCACCGACATGAAGACCTTCGCAGAGATGAACGCTGTGTGGGACGCCTGGGTCTCGCCCGGCAATACGCCTGCGCGCGCCACCGTCGAAGCCAAGCTGGCCGCCCCGCAATACACCGTCGAGATCATGGTGACGGCGGCGAAGTAATTTTTGCGAAAACCTCACGCGCGTTGATGACCTCCGAGGTAATCGATCAACGCGCGTGAACCTTCGATAGTCACAGTCAGCCGGACAACACGGCGCCATCGAAGGAGAGAACCATGACCGACCCCGTCACCATCGCCCGCCGCTACATCGAGCTCTGGAACGAGCGCAGTGCCGGCCGCCGCCGCGAGCTGCTGAGCGAAAGCTGGACAACGGATGCGAGCTACGTCGACCCCGTGATGAAGGGCGACGGCCAGGACGGCATCGAGGCGCTGATCGCAGGTGTGCAGCAGCGCTTTCCCGATTTCACATTCAAGCTGATCGGCGAGCCCAACGGCTACGGCGATCACATCCGCTTCTCGTGGGGACTTGGCCCTGACGGCGCCGACAGCCCGATCAAGGGCACCGATTTCGCCGTGCTGAAGGACGGCCGGATCAGAAGCGTGACCGGATTTCTCGATCAGGTCCCGGCCGGGGCGTGAGAGCGCTGGCCCTCGTCGCGCAGGCGAGGAGAGGACCGAAATTTGGACCTCACAAGCGGTCGTCATGCCCGGGCTTGTCCCGGGCATCCACGTTCTTCGTGCCGCGGGTAAGACGTGGATGGCCGGGACAAGCCCGGCCATGACGATGTCGAGTCTATCGTGCCTCAAATGGACAGCGCGTGTGCGATCGCCCTGTCGCAGGCCATAGCCCCCCTCGACGAAGCCATCCCTACGGCTTACCTGTCATGCCGTGCCGCCCCGTATCCTCCAAACATCGACCGAGCCGGCCGCGCTGCTGCCGGATCGCTTCCAGGCCTGGTTCGCAGCCCGCGGCTGGTCGCCGCGCGCGCATCAATTGGCGCTGCTGGAGAAGGCGCGCGAGGACCGGTCGGCGCTGCTGATTGCGCCGACCGGCGCCGGCAAGACGCTGGCCGGATTTCTGCCGACGCTGGTCGAGCTGTCGGCGCAGCCGCTGACGCGCAACGCGGGCGCGAAGAAGAACCTCGTCTCCACCGGCCGCAGCGTGCAGCGCAGCGGCGGCCTGCACACCCTCTATATCTCGCCGCTCAAGGCGCTCGCCGTCGACATCGCGCGCAATCTCGAGCGTCCGATCGCCGAGATGGACTTGCCCATCAAGGTCGAGACCCGCACCGGCGATACGCCGGTGTCGCGCCGTCAGCGGCAGCGGCGCTATCCGCCCGACGTGTTGCTGACGACGCCCGAGCAGCTCGCGCTGCTGCTCTCCTCCGACGACGCACCGTTCCTGTTTTCCTCTCTCAAGCGCATCGTGCTCGACGAGCTGCACGCGCTGGTCACGTCCAAGCGGGGCGATCTGCTCTCCCTCGGGCTGGCGCGATTGTGGCGCCTCGCGCCGCAGATGCGCGCGATCGGCTTGTCCGCGACCGTAGCCGAGCCAGAGCAGCTCGCGCGCTTCCTGGTGCCGCAGCCCGACGGCAAGGAGCGGGCAGCCGACATCGTCGTCGCCGGCGGCGCCGCGCCGCCCGTGGTCGAGATGCTCGATACGCGCGAGCGGCTGCCCTGGGCCGGTCACAGCGCGCGTCACGCGCTCCCTGAAATCTACGAGCTGATCAAGGCCAACAAGACCACGCTGGTCTTCGTCAACACCCGCAGCCAGGCCGAGATGCTGTTCCAGAATCTCTGGAGCATGAACGACGATGGCCTTGCCATCGCGCTGCATCACGGCTCGCTCGACGTCGCCCAGCGCCGCAAGGTCGAAGACGCCATGTCGGCGGGCCGGCTGCGCGGCGTGGTCTGCACCTCCTCGCTCGACCTCGGCGTCGACTGGGGTGACGTCGATCTCGTCGTCAATATCGGCGCGCCAAAAGGCTCCTCGCGTCTGATGCAGCGCATCGGCCGCGCCAATCACCGCCTCGACGAGGCCTCCCGCGCGGTGCTGGTGCCCGCCAACCGTTTTGAAGTGCTGGAGTGCCGCGTCGCCATCGACGCCATCGCCGAGAATGCGCAGGATACGCCGCCCTTGCGCACTGGCGCTCTCGACGTGCTGGCTCAGCATGTTCTGGGCTGTGCCTGTGGCGAGCCGTTCTTCAGCGACGAGCTCTATGGCGAGGTTCGCACCGCCGCGCCCTACGCAAGCCTGTCGCGGCAGGATTTCGACGACGTCGTCGATTTCGTCGCCTCCGGCGGCTATGCGCTGAAGACCTATGAGCGCTTTGCTCGCATCAAGCAGGACAAGGAGGGACGCTGGCGCGTCGCCAATCCCAAGGTGCGGCAGAGCTACCGCATGAATGTCGGCACCATCGTCGAGGACGACATGCTGAAGGTGCGGCTGGTGCGTTCGCGCGGCAGCGGTGCAGGATCCACAGGCGTGATCGCACGCGGCGGCCGACTGCTCGGCGAGATCGAGGAAGCCTTCATCGAGGGCCTCTCCCCCGGCGACACATTCGTGTTCTCGGGCGAGGTGGTGCGCTACGAGACGCTGGTGGAGGACCAGGTCTATGTCTCGCGCGCGCATGACAAGGACCCGAAGGTGCCGTCCTACATGGGCGGCAAGTTTCCGCTTTCGACCTATCTCGCCGAGCGCGTGCGCCGCCTGCTCGATGATGGCCGCGCCTGGGGCGGCTTGCCGGAGCAGGTGCGCGACTGGCTGTCGCTGCAGAAGGATGTCAGCAGAGTGCCGGCGGTCCGCGAGCTGCTGGTCGAGAGCTTTCCGCGGGCCAACAAGCATTATCTCGTTTGCTACCCCTTCGAGGGCCGTCTCGCGCATCAGACCTTGGGCATGCTGCTGACGCGCCGGCTGGAGCGCGCTCGCGCGCGTCCGCTCGGCTTCGTCGCCAATGAATATGCCGTGGCGATCTGGGGGCTCGGTGATCTCTCCTTCATGATCCGCGATGGGCGGATCGACCTCAACGCGCTGTTCGATCCTGACATGCTCGGCGATGATCTCGAAGCCTGGCTCGCCGAATCCGCGCTGATGAAGCGAACCTTCCGCAACTGCGCCATCATCTCCGGCCTGATCGCGCGCCGCCACACCGGGGAGGAGAAGAGCCGCCGTCAGGTGCTGTTCTCGACCGATCTCGTCTACGACGTGTTGCGCAAGCACCAGGCCGATCACGTCCTGCTCCGCGCTGCGCGCGCCGATGCCGCCACCGGCCTGCTCGATTTGCGCCGGCTCGGCGACATGCTGATGCGCATCCACGGCCGCATCACGCACCGGGAACTCGACCGCGTCTCCCCGCTCGCCGTGCCCGTGATGCTGGAAATCGGCCGCGAGTCAGTTTATGGCGAAGCTGCAGACGAGCTTTTGGCGGAAGCCGCCGACGAGCTCGTCAAAGAGGCGATGGATAGAAGCGGGTAAGACGTGACGGCAGGCGCGCTGATTTCGGGAGATGTCGAGGACATGCGCGTTTCCAGAGTCACGATCAGCGATGTGACCTTTGCGGCCGATCTCTCCGGCGCGCTGTTCTGGGACGAGCAGCGCCTGCTCGTCGTCTCCGACCTGCATCTCGAGAAAGGCTCGAGCTTCGCCACGCGCGGCGTCCTGCTGCCGCCTTACGATACCATTGCGACGCTCGGCCGGCTCGCTGCTGTCATCTCCCGCCATGATCCGCGAGTGGTCATCGCGCTCGGCGACAGTTTTCACGACCGCAGCGCGCATGAGCGCCTGTCCGCCGAGGACCGCGACGCCTTGGCCGCACTCCAGACCGGCCGCGACTGGATCTGGATTTCCGGCAATCACGACCCCATGCTGCCGCGCGATATTGGCGGCACCATCGCGGACGAAGTCGCAATCGGCCCGATCACCTTCCGCCACGAGCCGACCGGCGCCCACGGCGAGATCGCCGGCCATCTGCATCCGAAGGCGCGTGTCTCGGCGCGTGGCCGCTCGATGGAGCGCCGCTGCTTCGCCAGCGACGGGATGCGGGCGGTGATGCCGGCATTCGGTGCTTACGCGGGGGGCCTCAGCGTCCGCGATCCAGCCTTCGCAAAGATCTTTCCGGCGAATGGCTTTGTCGCCCATCTCCTCGGCGACCGCCGCGTCCACGCCATTGCGGCCTCGCGCTGCCATTGAGGCGCCGGCTGCATTAGGACAGCACTACGACCGGTATTTTTCCGGAATCGCGCAAAGCCCGCTGTCGGTATTAACGTCCGCGCTTGCCGGGGCTGGATTTCATCCCGAACAAGATTGCAACCGGCAAAGGGGTCGCCTCGGGCGGCCCCTTTCGATTCCACGCGCGCCCAGAACAAATTAAGAACACTTTAGCAAGTCTTTGATATATCATTGTGATTCGGCGCCTCGCCGATACAATATCTAGCGTCTGTCCGACTTTGCGAGGACTACATGTCCACCATTGCCTTCGACCAGTTTGCCCTCACCCGGATCGCCGATTTCGCGCGCTCGCTGTCACGGCTGCATCAGGCCGCGCGGCGCCAGAGGGTCGATGACGACCAGTTCGACCGCGAGTTCAACGCGGTGTGCCAGTCGATCTGGGGCTACACCATCGACGATGTCAGCGACGATCTGTTCTCGTCCGAGGATCATCTGTTTCTCGACACGCTGGACGAAGCGCATGCGCGCATCTTCGCGGCGGAGCAGGGCTATGACCTCGTCGGCGATCAGGGCATGCTGACCGATTGGTGGGGCTTCTGCTGGATGATCCTGGCCGAGAAGCGCGGCCTCCTGACGCCGGAGAACCGCGCCTCCGCGCGCGCCGCGATCGAGGAGAAATATCTGGCGGCGCCGAATGTGATCGGCGTGATCATCGGGAGGTAGTGCCGCAAATTCCGTCATTGCTTCGCTACGCTCGCAATGACGGTGTGGTTACAGGTGAGGCTTAATCCAACCCCGCCCGCTTCGCCGGCTTCGCGGCGGTCTTCGGCACTGTCACGTCCGGCAGCGGCTCGCGCACGATCTCGTTTGACGCTGGCGCATCTGCCGACACCGTCTCGGCGCGCACCGGCGCCACCTTCATCTCGCCGAGCCGCGCTCGAACCTGCGCGGTGAGGCCGGGATAGGAGGCAACCGGGGTGAAATCCGCAGCCTGGTCGTTGCCGACGCGGACGCCGGTATAGGCGACGAGGCCGTCGCTGGTGGCGATCACGTCGCCGGCCTTCAGGGAGGAATCCAGCGCAAGGTCGACCGGGGCAAGACCGACGGGTTCACGGCCGTTGCAGGTGCAGTCGGCGCGCAGCGCCTTGCGGTAGGCGAACGCGTTCTCGCTGTCGGCGTAGCGCTCGCCGGTCTGTGAATAGGCACCGTCGATCGACGAGCCGAAATAGACCTTGGTCGCGCTGGCAGGACAGAACGCCTGACACATCTGCGCGGGTGAGACGAGACCGCGCATCAGCGGAAAGTATTTCCCGTCGCAACTGCGTACGCAGAAGGCCGGTCCCGAGCCACCGGCCGCGGCCGAGCGGGTCGGCGGCACATATTGCGGCGTGGCGCCATTCTGCTGGCTGCTGAAGGGATCGACGTGGGAGTTCGCCGGCGGCACCTCGCGCTGCGGCCGCTGCTGCATTCCGCCGAAGAGGAAATCGAACAGGCCTTCGGCTGCAACCGAGGTCGGCGCCGCCAGCAGCGGCGCTGCCAGCATGGCGGCCACAAGCGAAGCGCGACGCCGCCGGCGCGCATGGGACATGACTGTACGCAATGCTTACTCCACCCGACGCTACTGAATCGGCTGGGACCGAGCGATCTCAGCACACGATTCACCATAAAGCGGGATGGTAAATGAGCAGTTGAGCGTAGGCGGTTTCAAGACGAGGCGGTGGCCTCTTTAAGGCTGGGCGCAGCTTTGGACGGGTGGTTGCTACCGGGACACATTGAGGCATGACGGCGGAGAAATTTCCGCCACTTCACCCCTTCAAGAATTCCGACGCCTTGTACAGCGAGCGGAACGGCAGGCCAGCCGCACCGAACGTGTCGGTGGCGCCTTCCTCGCGATCGACCATGGTCAGCACCAGCACGACATTGGCCCCGGCCTCGCGCACCGATTCCACCGCCTTCATCGCCGAGCCGCCCGTGGTGGTGACGTCCTCGACGATCACGACGCGCTTGCCCGCCAGCGTCTCGCCCTTGGGCAGGCCCTCGATCGCGAGCTTCGCGCCGTGCTCCTTCGGCTTCTTGCGCACGAAGAAGGCCGCGATCGGATGACCCTTGATCCAGGAGATCTGCGCCAGCGCGCCGGCGAGCGGCACCGCGCCCATCTCGAGACCGCCGATGAAATCGAGCTGGTCGTCCTTGAGCGCCTCGTAAGTCAGCTCGGCGAGCAGCGTTGCGCCCTCGGGGTCGAGCATGGTCGGCTTGAGGTTGAAGTAGAAATCGCTCTTGCGGCCCGACGCGAGCGTCACCTCGCCGCGGCCGAATGAGCGCCGGCGGATGATCTCGAACAGGCGGGCGCGGGAGGCGGATTTCGACACGGCGGTCCCTCAAACAGCGTTTTTGGTGGGGGCGGAATTTATCCGCGACCGACGCGACATTCCAGAGGGGGCGTCTCCCGTCAACAGGGATCGGCCATCCCGGTCCGCCGGTTGTGAGGGCGCAACCTTCTGGAGTAGGTGAGGGGGCAAGCCTTCGGGCAAGCCTCTTGGGGAAGGACACGGAATGACCATCGAGCTCTATACCTGGAACACGCCGAACGGCCGCAAGATCTCGGTCGCGCTGGAGGAGATGGGGCTGCCCTATAAGGTGATCCCGGTGAACATCACCAAGGGCGAGCAGATGGCGCCCGAGTTCCTCAACCTCTCGCCCAACAACAAGATCCCCGCGATCGTCGACCCCGAGGGGCCTGAGGGCAAGCCCGTCAGCATCTTCGAATCCGGCGCGATCCTGCTCTATCTCGGCGAAAAGACCGGCAAATTCCTGCCGAAATCGCTTATCCAGCGCATTCCGGTCTACGAATGGCTGATGTGGCAGATGGGCGGCTTCGGCCCGATGCCTGGCCAGGTACACCATTTCATCGCACTCGAGAACGAGCAGGACCGGGCCTACGGCCTGAAGCGCTTCATGGCCGAGACCCGCCGGCTCTACGGCGTGCTCGACCGCCGCCTGGAGGGGCGCGACTTCGTCGCCGGCGAGCTCTCGGTTGCCGATTTTGCCATCCTGGGCTGGGCCTGGCGCCATCCTCGCCACAAGGTTGATCTGGCCGACTTCCCCAACGTCAAGCGCTGGTACGAGGCCCTGATGGCGCGCCCGGCCGTGAAGCGGGGGATGGAGGCGAAGCTGGATTAAGCTCTCTTCTCCCTCTCCCCGTTCTTACGGGGAGAGGGTTGGGGTGAGGGGCCTCTCTCCCCATGCGAGATGGTCGAGAGACCTGTACCCCCTCACCCGAATTCGATCTGCGATCGAATTCGACCTCTCCCCGCAGGCGGGGAGAGGTGAAGACCATCCTCACACCCTCTTCGCTTCCACCGCCATCCGCACCGCGAGTCCCGCCAGCACGGCGCCCATCAGCCAGCGTTGCACCAGCATCCAGCTCGGCCGGTTCGCCAGGAACAGCGCGATCGATCCGGCCGCGAGCGCGATCATCGCGTTGACGCTGACGCTGATCGCGATCTGGATCGCGCCCAGCACCACCGACTGCGTCAGCACGCTGCCCGCTGTGGGATCGATGAACTGCGGCAGCAGCGCCAGATACAGCATCGCGATCTTCGGGTTGAGCAGGTTGGTGATGAAGCCCATCACGAACAATTTGCGCGGGCTGTCGACCGCGAGTTTCCTCACCTGGAACGGCGAGCGTCCGCCCGGCTTCACCGCCTGCCAGGCGAGCCACAGCAAATAGCCGGCGCCGGCAAAGCGCAGCGCGTCATAGGCGAAAGGAATGGCGAGCAACAGCGCCGTGATACCGAACGCCGCGCACAGCATGTAGAACACGAAGCCGAGCGCCACGCCGCCGAGCGAGACGATGCCGGCCGCGCCGCCTTGCGTGATCGAGCGCGAGATCAGGTAGATCATGTTCGGTCCCGGCGTGAGCACGAGGCCGAGGCTGACGAGGGCGAAGCCGAGCAAGGCGGAGGTGTGGGGCATGGTTGAACCGGTGCGGGAGATGGCACGGTTCTAGTATGCGCGGGATCGCGCGGCCATCGCGCAATTGCTCGGAGGACAATCGAGGTCTTGCGCCGGTGTGCTCCCTCGCCCCGGTTCTTACGGGGCCGGGACGAGCTTCGCTCGCCCTGAGAGGGTTGGGGTGAGGGGCTTTCTCCAACCGGCGGTCGTCGATGAACCTGTACCCCCTCACCCGGATCGCAGGAGCGATCCGACCTCTCCCCGCAAGCGGGGAGAGGTAAGGAAGTGCGCTAGTGCGCCTCGTCCCAATTGTTCGCGGCGCGGGCGTCGACATGCAGCGGCACCGAGAGCAGCACGGCCGGGAACGGCGCATCCTGCATCACCTTCTGCACGACGGGGAGCGTTGCCTCGACCTCGTCGTCCGGCACCTCGAAGATCAATTCGTCGTGCACCTGGAGCAGCATCTGCGCCGACAGCTTCCTCGCGGCCAGCGCATCCTCCACGCGGGTCATGGCGCGGCGGATGATGTCGGCGGCGGTGCCCTGAAGCCGCGCGTTGATCGCGGCGCGCTC
Organism: Bradyrhizobium yuanmingense; assembly: GCF_025200905.1. Classification (NCBI taxonomy): domain Bacteria; kingdom Pseudomonadati; phylum Pseudomonadota; class Alphaproteobacteria; order Hyphomicrobiales; family Nitrobacteraceae; genus Bradyrhizobium; species Bradyrhizobium yuanmingense. The sequence continues at coordinate 299,578 of NZ_CP104173.1, forward strand.
GTTGAAGGCGCGCACCGAGGCATTCGAAGCCTTGATGTCGGGGTAGTGGCACTTGCGGCCGAACAGCGTGGTGACGTAGCCGTGGTTGCGGCAGAAATCGCGCGTCTCGTCCATATAGGCGCGGATGCCGGGGAACCGCTCGAAATACTTCTTGATGTAGGCGGAGGCTTCCTCGCGCGCGATGCCGAGCTGGTTGGCGAGGCCGAAGGCGGAGATGCCGTAGATGATGCCGAAATTGATCGCTTTCGCGCGGCGGCGGATCTCGCTCGGCATGCCCTTGATCGGCACACCGAACATTTCCGACGCGGTCATGGCGTGAATGTCGAGCCCATCGCGGAACGCCTGCTTCAGCACCGGAATATCGGCGATCTCGGCCAGCAGCCGCAGCTCGATCTGTGAATAATCGGCCGAGACCAGCTTGTGCCCGGGCGTGGCGATGAAGGCGCGGCGGATCTTGCGGCCGTCCTCGGTACGCACCGGAATGTTCTGCAGGTTCGGCTCGTTCGACGACAAGCGCCCCGTCGTGGTCGCAGCCAGCGCGTAGGTGGTGTGCACGCGGTGGGTCTGCGGGTTGACGTAGGTCGGCAGCGCGTCGGTGTAGGTCGATTTCAGCTTGGAGACCTGGCGCCACTCCAGAATCTTCTTCGGGAAGTCGTGGCCCTGCTCGGCGAGCTCGTCGAGCACCTGTGCGGTGGTCGACCACGCGCCGGTCTTGGTCTTGGTGCCGCCAGGCAATCCCATCTTACCGAACAGGATGTCGCCGATCTGCTTGGGGCTGCCGACATTGACCGGCTCGCCCGCGATCTCCTGGATCTCGGCCTCGACGCGCGCTGCGGTCTGGGCGAAGTCGCCGGACAGACGCGACAGCACCTGGCGATCGATCGAGATGCCGCGCCGCTCCATACGCGCAAGCACGGAGACCAGCGGCCGCTCCAGCGTCTCGTAGACCGCACTCATGTGCTCGGAAACCAGGCGCGGCTTCAGCACGCGCCACACCCGCAACGCGATGTCGACGCCTTCGGCTGACAGCGGTGCGGCCTTGTCGATCGGCACCTGGTCGAAGGTGATCTTGCCCTTGCCGCTGCCGAGCAGCTCGCTGTCCTTCAGCATGGCATGGCCGAACCAGCGCTCCGACAACGATTCGAGCGCATGCGAGCCGCGGCCGGCATCGAGCACGTAGGAGATCAGCAGCGCATCGTCGATGTTGCGCAGGGTGATGCCGTGCTGCGCCAGCATCACGGCCGTGAACTTGACGTCGAAGCCGATCTTGAGGATGCCCGTCGATTCCAGCACCGGCCGCAGCGCTTGCAGCGCGTCGTCATGCTTGACCTGATCCGGCGCGAGGCCGGCATCGAACAGGCCGGCGCCGCCGCCGGATTGCTTGTGCGCCAGCGGCACGTAGCAGGCCTCGTTCGGCGCCAGCGCCAGCGCGATGCCGCAGAGATCGGCCTGCATCGGATCGATCGAGCTCGCTCTCGTCTCGATCGCGACATGGCCGGCGTCATGGATGCGCGCAATGAAGGCGTCGAGCTCCTTCAGCGTCTTGATGGTCTGGTATTTGCCGCGATCGACAGGAAGCTTGCGCAGCGCCTCTTCGCGCGCGACGGCGAGCGAGATCGGCGCACCCTTCGGGCTCGCAGCCTTGTCCTCCTTGCCTGCCGATTTGTTGGGCTGGTTCGGCCGGGCTGGCGCCGGAGTTCCCGTGCCTGGTGTGGGCACGACGTCCGAAGGCGGCAGCGTCGTGAACACGCTGGCGCCGCTGGCGTAGCCGGGATCGGCATCGACATTGGCAGGATCGATCTGCGCATATTCGGCGACGCGCCGCGTCAGCGTCGTGAATTCCATCGCCTTGAGGAAGGCGATCAGCTTGCGCGCGTCGGGCTCGTGGACGGCGAGGTCGTCCAGCGGCACCTCCAACTCGACCTTGTCGTCGAGCAGCACGAGTTGCCGCGAGATGCGCGCCTTCTCCGCATTCTCGAGCAGCGCCTCGCGCCGCTTGGGCTGCTTGATCTCGCCGGCGCGGAACAGCAATTGGTCGAGATCGCCATATTCGGTGATCAGCTGCGCCGCGGTCTTGATGCCGATGCCGGGTACGCCCGGCACGTTGTCGGTGGAATCGCCCGCGAGCGCCTGCACCTCGACCACCTTGTTCGGCGGCACGCCGAACTTCTCGATCACCTCTGATATGCCGATGCGGCGGTCCTTCATGGTGTCGTACATCGTGACGCAATCGGTGACGAGCTGCATCAGGTCCTTATCGGACGACACGATGGTGGCGCTGGCGCCGCGCTCGCAGGCTTGGCGCACATAGGTCGCGATGAGATCGTCGGCCTCGAAGCCGATCTGTTCCAGGCAGGGCAGGTCGAAGGCGCGCACGGCTTCGCGGATCAGCGCGAATTGCGGAATGAGATCGTCGGGGGCCGGCGGCCGGTGCGCCTTGTAGTCCGGATAGATCTTGTTGCGGAAGGTGATCTCCGACTTATCGAAGATGATGGCCAGATGCGTCGGCCGATTGTCCTCGGGCATCTCGCGGAGCAGCTTCCACAGCATGTTGCAGAAGCCGAGCACGGCGTTGACCTGGAGCCCGTCGGATTTGCGGTTCAGCGGCGGCAGCGCGTGATAGGCGCGGAAGATGTAGGAGGAACCATCGACCAGGAAGACGTGGTCGCCCTTTCCGGCCGCCTTTGCCGCGACCGGTTTGGCAGCAGCCTTGGCAACAGCGGGCTTGGTCTCTGCGGCAGCTTTCGGCGCGGCCTTGATGTCAGCTTTGGCGGTGGTCTTCGGAGATGTCTTGGGCATGGCCGCAATGTATGAATTTTTGCGGACTTTGACAGCCTTGGGAGGCAGATTTTTGGGCCGGTAGCGCGACTATCCCCCGCTGTCATTCCCCGCGAAAGCGGGGAATCCAGTACGCTGCGGCTTCTCGGTTCAATCGCTGGCGCCTCCGCTACTGGGTCGCCCGGTCAAGCCGGGCGACGACACCGAGAGGGCAGCTACTCCGCTGCCTGTAACCGCACGCCCGCCTTCCTCGGCGCGATCCAGAACGCATCGGGCCGCTCGAACAGGAAGCGCGCATTGAGGCGGAGCGCGACCTGCCAGATCGCCAGCGCACCGAGCACGCCGGCGATAGTGACGAGCAGCGACACCGTGCCGATATCAGGAATGATGCCCGTGCGCAGCAGCAGCGTCCGCGTCGCCGCCATCGGCAAGAAGAAGGCGAGATAGATCACGATCGAATGCTCGCCGCAGAAGCGGAGGAAGTTGAGCCAGTGCGCCCGCGCGAGCAGCGTGCCCGCGGCGATGATGGCGCAGGCGCCGGCGAAGCCGAGCGCGAGCGAGACGATCGCCCACTCGCTGGCGCCCGCTGCGACGAGGCCGGCATTGATCAGCGCCCAGGCAGCGAGCGCTGCAAGCGCCAGCGCCGGATGCTTCCGCGCCCGGTCCGACAGGGCGAACACGTAGGGCGCGAACAAATAGCCCGAATAGAAATAGATGAAGCGTGCGCAGAACTCGTCGATGGCGGTCCAGCCGGTCGTGATGTGCGCGGTCTCCAGCGCGGCGGCGACGAGCCAGACCGCGAGCGATGGGACCTTGCGTGTCAGTTTCGTGACGACGAAGAAGACCGGCAACAGATAGATGAACCACAGCGTGCCGAACGGCTCGATGAAAGATTCGAGATACAGCAGGCCAACATGCTGCCAGCTGGTCTCGGCCGCAAAGGCCGGGGCCTTGAAACCAAATTGGATTGTCACCCAGACGACATAAAAATAGGCGAAATGCACCACCTTGCGGTCGAGATAGGTTCGCCAGTCCCGATCGATCACCAGGGACAGGAACAAGCCCGAAATCAGAAAGAAATCCGGCATCCGGAACGGCTTTGCGAAGGCTACGAGCACGTGCATGAACCCGGTCTGCCCGGCGGCAAGCTCCACCCCCAGCACCGAATGCATCATCACCACCATGACGATGCAGATGCCCTTGGCGTAGTCGACCCAGTCGATACGCGCGCCCGAAGCGGCCGTGGAGGGGCTGGCCGCCGCGATTGTGCCTGATCGTGCCATGGTGTCCCTTTTCGAGGCGCGTTCCGCCCGTGCCTGTGCGGGCCTGGGGCAGTTTGGAGCCCAGTAGTTTCCGACTTCTTTACCGGTTCAAATCGCGGGCCGGTTTTTGCATGCGGACTGTTCCATGGCCTCGGGAAAATGCTAAACCGCCCCGGATTGGGCTGAGTTGGACGTCCGTTAACCAAGCTGGAACAGGATTTTTCATGCGAATTGCGATGATCGGCACGGGCTATGTGGGATTGGTGTCCGGCGCCTGCTTTGCGGATTTCGGCCACGACGTCACCTGCGTCGACAAGGACGAGAGGAAGATCGCGGCACTCCATCGCGGCGAGATCCCGATCTACGAGCCTGGCCTCGACGAGCTGGTCGCGAACAATGTGAAAGCCAAGCGGCTCGACTTCACCACCGACCTGAAGCAGCCGGTCGCCGATGCCGATGCCGTGTTCATCGCGGTCGGCACGCCCTCGCGCCGCGGCGACGGACACGCCGACCTGTCTTACGTCTACGCCGCCGCGAAAGAGATCGCGCAGTCGCTTTCCGGCTTCACCGTGGTGGTGACGAAATCGACCGTGCCGGTCGGCACCGGCGACGAGGTCGAGCGCATCATCCGCGAGGCCAATCCCAAGGCCGACGTGGTTGTCGCCTCGAACCCTGAGTTCCTGCGCGAGGGTGCGGCGATCCGCGATTTCAAATTCCCGGATCGCATCGTGGTCGGCACCTCCGACGAGCGCGGCCGCAAGGTGATGGGCGACATCTACCGTCCGCTGTCGCTGAACCAGGCGCCGCTGATGTTCACCGCGCGCCGCACTGCCGAGATGATCAAATACGCCGCCAACGCGTTCCTCGCGACCAAGATCACCTTCATCAACGAGATCGCCGATCTGTCCGAGAAGGCCGGCGCCAACGTTCAGGAGGTCGCGCGCGGCATCGGGCTCGACAACCGCATCGGCACGAAATTCCTGCATGCCGGTCCCGGCTTCGGCGGCTCGTGCTTCCCGAAGGACACCAAGGCTCTGATCAAGATCGCGCAGGACTACGACGTCTCCTTGCGCATCGTCGAATCGGTGCTGGCGGTCAACGAGAACCGCAAGCGCGCGATGGCGCGCAAAGTGAGCCAGGCGCTCGGCGGCAATCTGCGCGGCAAGACCGTTGCGGTGCTGGGCCTCACCTTCAAGCCCGACACCGACGACATGCGCGATGCGCCGTCGATCCCGCTGGTAACGGGCCTGATCGACATGGGCGCGAAGGTGAAGGCGTTCGATCCCGTCGGCATGGAGCAGGCCAAGGGCGAATTGCCCGATATCACCTATTGCGAGGACGCCTATGCCTGCGCGCAAGGCGCCGACGCTCTCGTCATCGTCACCGAATGGGTCCAGTTCCGCGCGCTCGATCTCGACCGGTTGAAGGCGACCATGGCGCAGCCGGTCGTCGTCGACCTCCGCAACATCTACCGCCCCGAAGACATGGAAGCCGCCGGCTTCGTCTACGAGAGCGTCGGTCGGCCGGCGGTGCAGGGCTGATCGTTCCCAGCTCCACATAAATTCGTCATGGCCGGGCTTGTCCCGGCCATCCACGTCTGTTTTCTGGTCGAGGACGTGGATGCCCGGGACAAGCCCGGGCATGACGAGTGGATAGATCTTGCCCCGCAGTTTCGACACGCCCCTCCCGATCGATGCCGTGCTCGACGATTTGTCGCGTACGCTGGAGGCCAGCAACGCCGCAGTGCTGGTGGCCTCTCCCGGCGCCGGCAAGACCACGCGCGTGCCGCTGGCCTTGCTCGATGCGCCCTGGGCCAAGGACAAGAAGATCATCGTGCTGGAGCCGCGCCGCATCGCCGCGCGCGCCAGTGCCGACCGCATGGCCAAATCGCTCGGCGAGCGCGCCGGCGAAACCGTCGGCTATCGTGTCCGCTTCGGCTCGAAGATCTCGCGCGCGACGCGCATCGAGGTGGTGACCGAGGGCATCTTCACCCGCCAGATCCTCGACGATCCCGAACTCTCCGGCGTTGCCGCGATCCTGTTCGACGAATTCCACGAGCGCTCGCTCGACGCCGACATGGGCCTCGCGCTGGCGCGTGATGCGCAAACCGGCTTGCGCGAGGATTTGCGCATCCTGGTGATGTCGGCGACGCTCGACGGTGCGCGGGTGGCAAGGCTGCTCGGCGATGCCCCCGTCGTCGAGAGCGAGGGCCGTGCGTTTCCGGTCGAGACACGCTATCTCGGCCGCAAGGCGGACGCGCCGATCGAGCGGCAGATGGCGGATGCGATCGCATCTGCGCTGCGCGCCGATAGCGGCTCGGTGCTGGCCTTCCTGCCAGGCGCCGCCGAGATCCGCCGCACGCAGAATTTCCTCTCCGAGCGCGTGCAGGACGCCTCCGTCGAGATCGTGCCGCTGTTCGGCGCGCTCGATGCCGCCGTGCAGGACCGCGCCATCGCGCCGGCACCCAAGGGCACGCGCAAGGTGGTGCTGGCAACCTCGATCGCGGAGACCTCGCTCACCATCGAGGGCGTGCGTATCGTCGTCGATAGCGGTCTTGCCCGCGTGCCGCGCTATGAGCCCGATATCGGCCTGACCCGGCTCGAGACCGTGCGCGCCTCGCGCGCGGCGGTGGACCAGCGCCGCGGCCGTGCCGGCCGCACCGAGCCCGGCGTCTGCTACCGGCTCTGGGACGAGCCGCAGACCGCATCGCTCGCGCCGTACACCCAGCCGGAAATCCTCAGCGCCGACCTGTCCTCGCTGGTGCTCGATCTGGCGCAATGGGGCGTCAGCGATCCCGCGGCTCTATCGTTCCTCGATCCGCCGCCGCAGCCGGCCTGGAAGGAAGCCAAGAGCCTGCTGAGCGAGCTCAACGCGCTCGACGGCGACGGTCGCATCACCGCCGAAGGCAAGAGCCTGCGTGCGCTGGCGCTGCCGCCGCGGCTGGCGCGCATGATCGTGGATTCGCATCGAGCCGGCGAGGGCGAAGCCGCCGCCGAGATCGCGGCCATCATCACCGAGCGCGGCCTGGGCGGCGACAGCGTCGATCTCGAGCACCGCCGCGACCAGTTTCGCCGCGACCGCTCGCCGCGCGCGGCAAGCGCGCGCGATCTCGCGCGCCGCTGGGCCTCGCAGGTCGCGGCGTCGGAGAAGGTGGCGCAACAGGAGGATCTCTCGACCGGCCTGATGCTCGCTTACGCGTTTCCGGACCGCGTCGCGCGCAATCGCGGCAATGGCAGTTTCGTGCTGGCCAACGGCCGCGGCGCTTCCATCGAGCAGACCTCCTCGCTCGCCCGTGCGCCCTACATTGCGATCGGTGAGATGACGGGGACGGCGGCGAGCGGTCGCATCTTGCTCGCCGCGCAAATCACCGAGGACGAGATCGAGCGGCATTTCGCCGAGCATATCGAGACCGCCGAGGAAATCTCCTTTGATCGCGGCGCGATGGCGCTGCGGGCGCGGCGCAAGCGCGTGCTGCACGCGATCACGCTGTCCGAGGCGACGCTATCAGTATCGCCCTCGGAGGACACCGCGCGCATCTTCGCAGATGGCCTGATCGCCGCGGGCCTCGACCGGCTGCCCTGGTCGAAGGCCGCCAAGCAATGGCGTGATCGCGTGATGTTCCTGCGCAAGGCCGAGGGCGACAGCTGGCCCGACCTGTCGGAAGACGGCCTGATCGCGCGGCGCGATGATTGGCTGGTGCCGGCGCTCTACGACAAGATCGCGCTCAAGGACATCTCCGCGGGCGATCTCTCCGATGCCCTGATGGCGCTGTTACCGTGGGAGATGCGCGCACGGCTCGATCGCGAGGCGCCGACCCATTTCGAGGCGCCTACGGGGAGCGTGCTCGCGATCGACTACGAGGCCGAGCAGGGACCGACCATCGCGGTGCGGCTGCAGGAATTGTTCGGCCTCAACACCCATCCCTCGATCGCCGCCGGCAAGGTGCCGCTGGTGCTGGAATTGCTGTCGCCGGCCCAGCGTCCGGTGCAGGTGACGCGCGATCTGCCCGGCTTCTGGCGCGGCAGCTACGCCGCCGTCCGCTCCGACCTGCGCGGCCGCTACCCGCGTCACCCCTGGCCCGACGATCCCGCGAGCGCCGTGCCGACAAGGCGGGCGAAGCCGCGCGGGACGTGAGAACTCGCAACCGGCATTAACCCTCCGCTCATCCTTTTCGTCAAAATGACAGGAGCCCCGGCGTGCCTTCGCTCGCCGCCGGCCTCGTCGCGTGATGAAATCGAGCTTTCGGCTCGGAAGTGGTGTGATGCGTAACATTATGATCATCGCGGCCGTCATGATCGTCCTCGGCACCTTCATGGCGCAGATGGCGGACAAGATGAGCTCGGCTTCCGCCACGTCAGTGCCGCGCACGACGGTCGCAGTCGCGGCCACAGCGCCGGCCGGCGGCCGCAGCCTGGCCATTGCCCGTGACGCCCGCGGTCATTTCCAGGCCGAGGGCCGCATCGACGGCCAGCGCATCGGCTTCATGATCGATACCGGCGCCTCCGTCGTTGCGCTGAACGAGACCTCGGCCGCCCGGTTTGGTCTCCGTCCCTCGCGCGGCGAGTACAACGCCACCGTCTCCACCGCCAACGGCACCATCAAGGCCGCGCGCACCCGCATCGCCATGCTCGACGTCGGCGGTCTCATCGTGCGCGACGTCGATGCCATGGTCCTGCCAGACGAGGCGCTGTCGGAGAACCTGCTTGGCCTCTCCTTTCTGTCCCGCCTGAAGCGTTTTGAGTACGCCAACGGGCAGATGGTGCTGGAGCAGTAGAGGCGCGCCCCCCGCGCGATCGCGCGGTCGCCAATTTCAAGAAGATGATATCCTTGCTCCGGCCGCCCTCCCGGTAACGTTTCTTCGTTACCAAACTGCCGCAATTATCGGCCATAAGCCTTCATTCCCGCCTTTCGCTGCGGTTTGGCATTCGCTAAGCCTGCAGCAACTCCCGCCCCCCCCTTTCACGAGACCGACTCAATGTTCCCGAAGCCGAAATCCGTATTGTTGCCCAACACCTACGCCTTCGAATCCGAGCCGATGGTGAAGCCGACGGGCTTTCGCGAATACGACGCGCGCTGGTTGTTCCAGAAGGAAATCAACCTGATGGGTGTGCAGGCGCTCGGCATGGGGCTCGGCGCGCTGATCGCCGAGCTCGGCGTCAAACAGGAGATCATCACCGGCCACGATTTCCGCGGCTACTCGGCCTCGATCAAATACGCGCTGATCTCCGGCCTGATGGCGGCGGGCTGCAAGGTGCACGATATCGGTCTTGCGGTGACGCCGATGGCCTATTTCGCGCAGTTCGATCTCGACGTGCCCGCCGTTGCGATGGTTACGGCCTCCCACAACGACAATGGCTGGACCGGCGTGAAGATGGGCGCCAACCGCCCGCTGACCTTCGGCCCTGACGAGATGACGCGGCTGAAGGAGATCGTCCTGAACGCGGAATTCAAGAACAAAGCCGGGGGCTCCTACCAGTTCCACGAGAACTATCCGGCGCGCTACATCGCCGACCTCACCTCTCGTCCGAAGCTCAAGCGCAAGCTCAAGGTGGTCGCGGCCTGCGGCAACGGCACCGCCGGTGCATTCGCGCCGCAGGTGTTGGAAGCGATCGGCTGCGAGGTGATCCCGCTCGACACCGAGCTCGACCACACCTTCCCGAAATACAACCCGAATCCGGAAGACATGGAGATGCTGCACGCGATCCGCGACGCAGTGCTGCAGCACAAGGCCGATGTCGGCCTCGGTTTCGACGGTGATGGCGACCGCTGCGGCGTGGTCGACAACACCGGCGAGGAGATCTTTGCCGACAAGGTCGGCGTGATGCTGGCGCGCGACATGTCGGCGATCCACAAGGACGCGCAGTTCATTGTCGACGTGAAATCGACCGGCCTGTTCATCACCGATCCCGTCCTGCAGAAGCAGGGCGCAAAGACCGCCTATTGGAAGACCGGTCATTCCTACATGAAGCGCCGTACCAACGAGACCGGCGCGCTCGCGGGCTTCGAGAAGTCCGGCCACTTCTTCTTCAACAAGCCCTATGGCCGCGGCTATGATGACGGCCTGGTCTCGGCGCTCGCGATCTGCGACATGCTCGACCGCGCGCCCGGCAAGTCGATGGCCGATTTGAAGAACGCGCTGCCGAAGACCTGGTCGTCGCCGACCATGTCGCCGCATTGCGCCGACGAGACCAAATACGGCGTCATCGACAAGGTGGTGAAGCACTTCGAAGGCCTGCAAGCGAAGGGTGCGAAGATCGGGGGGCAGGCGATCCGCGATCTCGTCACCGTCAACGGCGTGCGCGTCACGGTCGAGGACGGCAGCTGGGGCCTGGTGCGCGCCTCGTCCAACAAGCCCGAGCTCGTCGTCGTGGTCGAAAGCCCGGTCTCGGAGCAGCGCATGCACGACATGTTCGAGATGGTGAACAGCGTGCTGCGCACGCATCCCGAAGTCGGCGAGTACAATCAGAAGATTTGAGGAGCACCTGAGAGAGGCGATCCGTCCCTCTCGCTCCGCTGTCATGCCCCGGCTTGACCGGGGCATCCAGTACCCCGCGGCTTCTCGATTCTATCACCGGCGTCTCTGGAATACTGGATCGTCCGATTAAATCGGGCGATGACACTTTCCGTGTGGCGTAAATTAAGCCGCCACCACCGCCGGGATCGGCAGCGCCGTCACCGACTTGATCTTTTCCATCGCGAAGCGCGAGGTGACGTTCTTCAGCGGCACGGCGCTGATCAGCTTCTTGTAGAACACGTCATAGGCCTGCATGTCGGCGACCACGACGCGCAGCATGTAATCGACGTCGCCAGCCATGCGATAGAACTCCATCACCTCCGGCATGGCGCTGACGGCCTCGGCGAACCGTTTCAGCCAGGCATCCGAATGATCGGAGCTCTCGACCGACACGAACACGGAGATGCCGAGCCCGATCTTGTTCTGGTCGACGAGGGCGACGCGCTTGATGATCACGCCGTCGGCCTCCAGGCGCTGGATGCGCTTCCAGCAGGGGGTCGAGGACAGGCCGACTCGGTCGCCGATCTCGGCGACGGAGAGGGAGGCGTCTTCCTGGAGCACCATCAGGATCTTGCGGTCGATGGCGTCGAGGCGGCGGCTGGTCTCGGGAATTTGGACGGCGACATCAGTCATTTGAAGAACTTTGTTTCATTTCAGGGGCAGATTTCCCTGATATAGAGAAAATCTTTCCACGGCAAGCCCATAATCTCGGCGCGTCAGTGGAATCGCTCTAGAGCTTGCCTTGTAAAAGCTCTTCAACTTCAGCGCGTTGCGGGGCAGCCAGGCCGCCGCCATGGCGGATGCATTTCAGCGCTGCGGCGGCCGCGGCGAATCGCATCGCTTCCCGCAACCCCTTACCCTCGGCGAGGCCGAGCGCGAACGCGCCATGGAAGACGTCGCCGGCGCCGAGCGTATCGACCGCCTGGACCGGGAAGGCTGGTGTTTCCTCCAGCGTGCCCGCCTGGTTCAGCCAGATCGCGCCGTGCGGGCCGCGGGTGGCCGCGAGGAAGGCGGGCGTCAGCTCCGCCAGGCGCTTCAAGGCCGCACCGTCGTCAGCGATGCCGGCCGTCTCCTGCAGCTGGGCGCTGGCGAACAGCAGATGCGAGGCGGCCGTGAGCAGGCCGTCCTGCAGCGCCATCGCGCGGTCGACGCCGACGATGACGGGAATGCCGCGCCGGCGTGCCTCGGCGCAAAACGAGGTCGCGAACGCCGCGCAGCGGCTTTCGACGAGCACCGCCTGACAATCGGCAAGCAGCGCATCGGCCTCGGGCAGCCTCACGGTCCACAGCGCGGGATCGCGATAGATGGTGAGCGTCCGCTCGCCGGAGGGCTCGATCATGATCGCCGAGACCGGCGTGCTCAGGCCCGGCATGCGCACGATGTGCGTGCTATCGACGCCCTCCTGCGCCATCTGCGCGAGGATGAAAGCGGTCGACGTCTCCCGCGCATCGCCCATCGGCCCCCCGAACGCGACGCGGCCGCCGAGCCGCGCCATCGCGATGGCAGCGTTGAGCGCGTTGCCCCCGCACACTTCGGCGAGATGGCTGGCGTTCGCCTTGCTGCCGCGTTCGGGCAAGGCCTCGACGCGCAGGATGAGGTCGCGCACCGGCATGCCGATGCAGAGGATGCGCGGCGCGGTCCCGGCCATCGTCGTTCGGCTCAGCTGCTCTTGTCGTGTACCCAGCGGCCGAGCAGATGATGGGCGATCGCGAACGGATGCGGGCCGGCGAGCCCGTCAGGATGCGTCCGCGTCAGCATCTTCGCCGCCTCCTCGCGCGTGAACCAGCGCGCGTCTTCCAGCTCCATCCGATCGACGACGATGTCCTCGTTCAACGCCCGCGCGCTGCAGCCGATCATCAGCGACGACGGATAGGGCCAGGGCTGGGTCATGTAATATTGCACGTCGGTGCAGCGGATCCCGGACTCCTCAAAGATCTCGCGGCGCACCGCGTCCTCGATGGTCTCGGCCGCCTCGACGAAGCCGGCGAGGCAGGAATACATCCCTGCCGGAAACTGCTTCTGGCGTCCGAGCAGGCACTTGTCGCCGGACGCCACCAGCATGATCACAACCGGATCGGTGCGCGGAAAATGCTCGGCCTTGCAACTCGGGCAGTCGCGCTTCCAGCCGCCTTCCTTCATGCTGGTGCGTACGCCGCAATTGGCGCAATAGCCGTGGCGCTGATGCCATCCCACCATCGACTTCGCCATCGCGACGGCCGAGAGCTCCTCGGGCGGGATCGCGCCCTGCATCGCCATGCCGCGCAGCTCGGTCACGGTATAATCCTCGCGGCCGACCAGCTTCTCGGCGGCGGCCTGCGACAGGCCCATGCCGAACACGGCCGCACCGTCGCGAAGCCCGAGGAACACCGTGCCGGGATTGGCGCCGCATTTCAGCGCTTCGTCGATTCCGAGCAGCGCGCGCACCTTGTCGCCCTCGCGCTTTACCAGCAGCGAGTCGCGATAGACCACGTAGGCGCGCGAGGATGGCTTCTGCTCCAGCGCGAACAGCTTTTCGTCGTCGCGGCGCAGATGCGCGGCGCGGTCGAGGACGTTGGTGACGAAGGCCGGCTGCCCCAGCGGAAACGCGTTGAATGCTGACATTATTGTTCTTTCAACCCAACCAGATCTTGCGGCGAAGCGCGCTGATGAAATTCTGAACCTCCGCGGCGTCGTGTGCCAGCGGCGGCATCACGCCCCACACCGGCCGTGGCCAGGCGGCGTCACTGGTGCGGCGTGCGATGATGTGGACATGCAGCTGCGGCACGAGGTTGCCGAGCGCGGCGATGTTGAGCTTGTCGCATTTGGTGATCTCCTTCAGCGCGCGCGAGACGCGGGAGATCTCGGTCATCAACTGCGCCTGCTGCACCTCGTCGAGATCGATGATCTCGACCGTATCGGCGCGCCGCGGCACCAGCAGCAGCCAGGGATAATGCGCGTCCTTGATGACCAGCACCTTCGACAGCGGCAGATCGCCGATATCGATGGTGTCCTCTTTCAAGCGGGAGTGCAGCGACCAGGCGGGTTCGGGCATGAAGGCTCTCTGGATTGATTCTTACCGTCGCAGAGACCACGCCCCCAGACAACATCCGTATGCGCCGTGGTCCTTATGCGTCGGACCCGGTGGGGCAGGCCGAATGAGGGCGAATTCGGCGCCGGAAGTCCCCAAGCGCCGTCGGAACAGCCCCAGACCCCGCTTGCTTTCCGCTCCCTTTGGCCCCAAATAGGGACCGGGAGATTGGCGGTGGACGAGCCACTCGCCAACCGGGTCAGGTCCGGAAGGAAGCAGCCCTAACGAGGTCCGGATCGGGTCGCTCGTCAGTCTCCTACCTGTTTTTCGAGCGAACCAGCGCCGGCGGCACCAGCCGCCAGCGCGCTCCTTTCCGCAAAAGCCGGCCAAGAGACATTTCATTGCGGATCGACCGATGACCGACGCTGGCGCCCCTCCCGATCCCGATAGCGCCGGCCAGGCCGGCAATGCGCCCTACCGGGTTCTGGCGCGCAAATACCGCCCATCCTCGTTCGACGACCTGATCGGCCAGGAGGCCGTGGTCCGTACCGTCTCCAATGCGTTCGAGACCGGCCGCATTCCGCAGGCCTGGATTCTCACCGGCGTCCGCGGGGTCGGTAAGACCACCACCGCGCGCATTCTCGCCCGCGCACTCAACTACGAGATGCCGGATGGATCGGTGAAGGGGCCGACCATCCACATGCCGACGTTGGGAGTTCATTGCCAGGCGATCATGGAAAGCCGGCACATGGACGTGCTGGAGATGGACGCGGCCTCGCATACCGGCGTCGACGACGTCCGCCAGATCAATGACAGCGTGCGCTATGCCCCGGCCAGCGCCCGCTATAAGGTCTACATCATCGACGAAGTCCACATGCTGTCGACGGCGGCGTTCAACGCCTTCCTGAAGACGCTGGAGGAACCGCCCGAGCACGCCAAGTTCGTGTTCGCGACGACGGAGATCCGCAAGGTTCCGGTCACTGTGCTGTCGCGTTGCCAGCGCTTCGACCTGCGCCGCGTCGAGGCCGACGTGCTGATGAAGCACCTCGCCAGCATTGCGGCGAAGGAAAACGTCGAGATCGAGCCGGAAGCGCTCGGCATCATTGCGCGCGCCGCGGAGGGCTCGGTGCGCGATTCGCTGTCGCTGCTCGACCAGGCGATCGCGCATGCGGCGGGGCAGGTGAAGGCCGATGCCGTCAGGCAGATGCTGGGCCTTGCCGACCGCACCCGGGTCATCGACCTGTTCGAGTCGCTGGCGCGCGGCGACATCGCGTCCGCCTTCAAGGAGTTCCGCGACCAATACGATGTCGGCGCCGATCCCATCGTCGTGCTCTCGGACCTCGCCGAGTTCGTCAATTTCGTCACCCGTGTGAAGGTCATCCCGGCGACCGCCGACAACGTCGCCTATGGCGAGACCGAGCGGGTGCGCGCCAAGGAGTTCGCCTCCAAGATCTCGATGCGCGTGCTGTCGCGGATGTGGCAGATGCTGCTTAAGGGCATCGCCGAGGTGCAGGCCGCAACGCGTCCCGCAGCCGCGGCCGAAATGGTTCTGGTGCGCATCGCCTATGTCGCCGACCTGCCGACGCCCGACGAAGCGATCAGAATGCTCGAGCAGAACGGCGGCGGCTCGCCGGTCGTGAACGGCGGAAGTAGCGCGCGCAACGGCGCGCCGGCCGCGCCGGTTGCCTCCGCAGCGCCGATGTCAGCTGCGCCCGTGCGCATGCCGACAGCCTCGGCTCCAGCGTTTGGCGGTGGCGCCCGGCCGCAGATGGCGGCCCCCGCGCCGGATACGCAAGGGGCGGCGCCCCAGCTGCGCATCGCGAGCTTCACCCAGCTGGTTGCGCTCGCAGGGCAGAAGCGCGACATCATGACCAAGAGCGCGCTCGAAGGCGACATGCGCCTCGTCCGTTTCGAGGAGGGGCGGCTGGAAGTCGCGCTCGAGCCCAACGCTTCCAAGACCATGATCTCGGAACTTGCGAAGAAGTTCGAGCTGTGGACCGGCCGCCGCTGGACCGTGATCGTCTCCAACGAGCAGGGCCAGCCGACTTTGCGTTCGGTGAACCAGGCGGCCAAGCAGGAGCATGCCCGTACCGCGGAAGCCGATCCGCGCGTGCAGGAGGTGCTGTCGCGTTTCCCCGGCGCCAAGGTCGTCGAGGTCCGCAGGCTTGCTCCCGAGACGCCGGAAACCGATATTAACGCCGACTATGGCAGCGACGATCCGCCCGACGGTTCCGACGGCGACGATCTCTGAACCATTCTTTCCAAGGACACGCACCCATGGCTGATTTTCTCGGCATGATGAAACAGGCGGCGCAGCTGCAATCCAAGATGCAGGAGATGCAGGACCAGCTCGCCAACGTCGAGGTCGAAGGCATTTCCGGCGGCGGTCTCGTCGCCGTGCGCATGACCGCGAAGATGGACGTCAAGAGCATCAAGATCGATCCTTCGCTGATGAAGGCCGAGGAGCGCGAGGTGCTGGAAGACCTGCTCGTCACCGCCCTCGCTGATGCGCGCCGCAAGGCCGAGACCGCCATGCAGGAGAAGATGCAGGCCCTCACCGGCGGGCTCGGCCTGCCGCCGGGGCTGTTCGGCCAATAAGATGGGCGCTGTTGCAGGTCCCGAGATCGAGCGGCTGGTCCAGCTGCTCGCGCGGCTGCCGGGCCTCGGTCCGCGCTCGGCGCGGCGCGCGGCGCTGCATCTGATCAAGAAGCGCGAAGCGCTGATGATGCCGTTGTCGAGCGCCTTGCAGGTGGCGCTGGACAAGGTCCAGGTCTGCAAGACCTGCGGCAACATCGACACGCAAAACCCCTGCACCGTCTGCACCGATCCGAAGCGCGATCCTGCCATCATCGTCGTCGTCGCCGATGTCGCCGACCTCTGGGCGCTGGAGCGCGCCAATGCCACCCAGGGGCGCTATCACGTGCTGGGCGCGACATTGTCGCCGCTCGACGGCGTCGGCCCGCAGGACCTCACCATCGACGCGCTGGTGGCGCGCGCGCATGATTCGCAAGTGCATGAAATCATCCTAGCGCTGAATGCGACGGTGGACGGCCAGACCACGGCGCATTACATCACCGACCTGCTTCAGGACGCCAATGTGAAGGTGACGCGGCTCGCCCACGGGGTTCCCGTCGGCGGCGAGCTTGATTATCTCGATGAAGGTACGCTATCGGCTGCGATGCGGCAGCGCACCCTGTTCTAGAGCGTTTTCGAGCGAAGTGGATACCGGTTCGCGTGAAGAAAACGCGTCAAAACAGGAATCTCCATCCAGACTTTACGGAACGGACGACATGACGAAACTTTTCGCCACGCGATGGGCTTTGGTCGCGACGATGCTGATGCTGGTGACCCCGGCCATCTCCGCGCAGCAGGGCGACGCGGCGCTGCCGCCGTCCAAGCCCGGCAAGCCGATCAACACTGGCGATGTGCTCTCCGGCGAGCTCAACGCGATGAAGGTGCGCGACGTCAAGAACGGCAAGCGCGTCGCGACCTACCAGATCACGTCGGAACCGCGCCGCCTGCCGCCGCCGAACGGGCTCTGCAATCTCGAAACCGGCCCCGAGACGTTCCAGCTCGTCACCTCCAGCGAGGCGCAGGCCGCCCAGCTGAAATCCTTCGTCGGCAAGGAGATCTCCGTGAAGGTGGACGAGGTCGCCTGCGCCAGCGATCCCGGCCAGATGAGCGAGGCCGTGATCACGAAGTGGAGCCTGATCAAGAAGCAGTAGGGGTGGAGTCGTCTCCCCGATTCCGGTGTCATCGCCCGCGAAGGCGGGCGATCCAGTACGCCGCAGCTTCTTGGTCGATCACGACTGTCTCGGAGTACTGGATGCCCCGCCTTCGCGGGGCATGACAGGGGTGCCTACACCCGCACCGGCCCCAGTGCCTCGAAATGCCCGCGCTTCTGCAAATACGCAAGCAGCATCAGGCTCGGGATGGCGACGAGGACGGAGATCGCGAAGAACATCGGCCAGCCCGTCGCTTTCGCCAGATAGCCTGCGCCCGACGACAAATAGGTCCGTCCCACCGCGGCGAGCGCCGTCAGCAGTGCATATTGGGTCGCCGTGTGCAGCGGGTTCTGGCACAGCGCCGAGAGATAGGCGACGAAGATCACGGTGCCGATGGCGTTGCAGAAATTGTCGGAGGTGATCGCGAGGGTCAGCGCCCATTCGTTGACGCCGACCAGCGCCAGCCACGAGAACGACAAATTGGACATCGCCTGCACGATGCCGCCGATCCACAGGCTGGTCGCGAGCGAATAGCGCCGGGCCACAAAGCCGCCGGCAAAGCCGCCGGCCAGGGTCGCGACGATGCCGACGCCTTTGACGATCACGGCATAATCGTTCCGCGTGAAGCCGATGTCGATGACGAACGGCACGGTCATGTTGCCGGAAAACGCGTCGGTGAACTTGAACAGCACGACGAAGGCGAGCACGACCCATGCTTCCTTGCGGCTCAGAAATTCCGAGAACGCGCCCAGCGCGGCATGGAACACGCGCGTGAGCGCGCCGTCGTCCTGCGTGGCGGCCTCGGCGCGCGCGGATTGTGCGGGCTCGGTAGCGGCGAGCGCAGTCACCGTGCCGATCAGCACCAGAGCCGCCATCACCACATAGCCCCACATCCAGGCGGCGCCACGCGGGACGATCGCCTCGAAGCCGGTGACGATGAACAGGGCGCCTGCGGTCGATACCAACATGCCGATGCGATAGGCGGCGACATAGGCGGCCATGCCGGCGGCCTGCTCGCTTTCGGGCAGGCTCTCGACGCGGAAAGCATCGACCACGATGTCCTGCGTCGAGGACATCGTCGCGACCAGCAGCGCGCCGAGCGCGACAAGCAGTGGCGAACGTGCCGGATCGGTCAGCGCCAACAGCAGGATCGCGCCGATCAGCAGCAGCTGCGCAAACACCAGCCACCCGCGGCGGCGTCCGAAGGCATGCGTGAAGAACGGCACATGCAGCGCATCGACCAGCGGCGCCCACAGGAATTTGAGCGTGTAGGGCGTTCCAACCAGCGCAAACAGCCCGATCGTTCCAAGATCAACCCCGGCCTCGGCCATCCACACCAGCAGCGTCGATCCCGACAGTGCCAGCGGCAGCCCCGAGGAGAAGCCGAGAAACAGCACGATCAGCACCCGCGGCTGCAGGTAAACAGCAAGGCTGTCGCGCCAGGAGGGCGAGGCGGTGGAAGTCGCGGCGGGGGAGGTCGCGTCGGGTGCGGTCATGGGGGGCGTGTTAGCAGATTCTGGGAGAAAAGACTCTCGCGGTAGCTGGTGAGACGGGAGAGCTTCCAACACGCTCGGTGTCATCGTCCGCGAAGGCGGACGATCCAGTACTCCGCGGCGTCTTGGTTCAACCACACGGGCTGCGGAATACTGGATGCCCCGCCTTCGCGGGGCATGACATTGAGCATGACGCCATCATGACGGTCCGGCTATCCCAGGATAGAGGTCATCCCAGTTTGGGTTATGCTGCTCGATCAAGCGGACCTTCCAGGCCCTATTCCACTTCTTCAACCGCTTCTCCCGCTTGATCGCATTCTCGGGATCGTCGAACTGCTCGAAGTAGACAAGTCGGGCGACGTCGTACTTTTCCGTGAAGCTTTCGATGACCTTCAACCTGTGCTGCGCCACCGGCGGATGAGATCGTTCGCCACGCCGATATAGAGCGTGCCGCCAATTCGGCTGGCGAGAATGTACACGTCGTACTGGCGTGGATCCATCTTCGCCTTCCATTCCGCCGTCATCGTCCGCGAAGGCGGGCGATCCAGTAAACGCCGGCACGTCGGCTTAACAACGATCGTCACGGCGTACTGGATGCCCCGCCTTCGCGGGGCACGACAGTGTGCCCTAGTCTCACTCCCCCGCCTGGAGCTTGCGCGGAAACAGCTCTGCCGCTCCCTTCGCCACCAGCCGCGGTGTCTCCGGCGCATCGCTCTTGCTGAAATCGAGCTCCTCGATGCGGCCTGCGCGCTTCTCGATCTTGTCGGCGGAGATCAGCACCTGGCGGACGTCCTCGTTCACGTCGGCAAAATGCTTTTGCAGCTTGAGCACGCGGTCGCGCAGGCGTCCCAAATCGTCGCCGAGCTTGATCACTTCGGTGCGGATCTGGTCGGCGGCATCGCGCATGCGCGCGTCCTTCATGATCTGCTGCATCACCTGGATCGCGAGCATCAACAGCGACGGCGATACCAGCACGACGCGGGCGCGATAGGCTTTCTGGATCACGTCGTCGAAGCCGTCGTGGATCTCGGCGTAGACCGATTCCGACGGCACGAACATCAGCGCCATCTCCTGGGTCTCGCCGGTGACGAGGTATTTTTCCGCGATGTCGCTGACATGCTTCATCACGTCGCCGCGCAGCCGCTGCGTGGCAACGCGCCGCTCCTCGTCGGTGCGGGCGTCGTGCAGCGCCGTCATCGCCTCCAGCGGAAACTTCGCGTCGATGCAGAGCGGGCGCTGATCGGGCAGGAACACGACGCAGTCCGGCCGCTTGCCGGTCGAGAGCGTGAACTGGAACTCGTAGGAGCCCTTGGGCA
Source organism: Bradyrhizobium yuanmingense (assembly GCF_025200905.1). Lineage (NCBI taxonomy): Bacteria > Pseudomonadati > Pseudomonadota > Alphaproteobacteria > Hyphomicrobiales > Nitrobacteraceae > Bradyrhizobium > Bradyrhizobium yuanmingense. Next base: position 319,673 of record NZ_CP104173.1, read on the forward strand.
GACCGTCCTGGACGATCGCCTCCATCCGCGCCTGGCCGAACGCGCCGCGCGACTGCTTGTTGGCGAGCACGTCGCGCAGGGTGGTCACCTGCGTGGTGAGGTCGGTGAGGTTCTTGTGCGCGTTGTCGATGATGCCGAGCCGTTCATGCAGCGCGCGCAGGCTCTCCATGGTGTTGCGGGTCGAATGTTCCATGGACTGGCCGACCCGATGCGTCACCGAATCAAGTCGCTCGTTGACGGCGCGCGCCATCTCGGCCTGGCGGCCGGCGAGCGCCTGGGTCATGGCGTCGACCCGCCCCGAGGCCTCGCTCTGGGCGTGCAGCACCTGGGCGAGCCGCTCCTCGAGCTCGTCGGCACGGATTGCGTTCGCCATGGCGAGTTCCGCGCCACGCCGCCCCGAGCGCGCGATCACAACCGCAATCACAACCAGCAGGATGAGGACGAGCGCACCGAAGCCGATCAGCGCATCGACGATGCGCACCGGCCAGTCGCCCAGCATGACAATGATCTCGTTCATGCCGCCTTGTAGCCGATTCGCTGCGCTCTCGCGAACGAAGAGGGAACATTCTGGGTTAACCGGGCCCTAATTGTCATGGTTAATGAAAGGTGAAGTTTTATGGTTAGCGAGGGGTTAAGGGGTTCCGGGCCGCATTGACCGCATCCGGCGCGCGGCTTAAATCGCGGCCATGGCCCTCAGAGAAATCATCATCCTGCCCGACAAGCAGCTGCGCCTGGTCTCCAAGCCGATCGAGAAGGTCACGGCGGAGATCCGCAAGCTTGCCGACGACATGTTCGAGACCATGTACGACGCGCCCGGCATTGGGCTGGCGGCGATCCAGGTCGCGCAGCCGCTGCGCCTGATCACCATGGACCTCGCCAAGCGCGATGAGAACGGCGAGACCAAGCCGCTGCCGCGCGTCTTCATCAATCCAGAGATCATCGCCTCGTCCGAGGAACTGTCGGTCTACGAGGAAGGCTGCCTCTCGATCCCGGAATATTACGAGGAGGTCGAGCGGCCCGCGAAGGTGCGCGTGCGCTTCACCGATCTCAACGGTAAGGTGCACGAGGAGGATGCCGAAGGCCTCTACGCCACCTGCATCCAGCACGAGATCGACCATCTCAACGGTGTGCTGTTCGTCGACTATCTGTCCAAGCTCAAGCGCGACCGCGTCATGAAGAAGTTCGAGAAAGCCGCCAAGCGCGCGGCGGAGTGATAATTCCTCCGCCGTCATGCCCGGGCTTGTCCCGGGCATCCACGTTCTTTGCCGCCGCGAGCAGGACGAACGTGGATGGCCGGGACAAGCCCGGCCATGACGAGTACCTTGCTCGTTTCAAGGATTGTCTCGTCAAATGCCCCTTCGCCTCATCTTCATGGGCACGCCCGATTTCTCCGTGCCGACGCTGCTCGAGCTGGTCGCGCATGGGCACGAGATCGCGGCGGTCTACACCCGCGCGCCCAAGCCGGGCGGCCGGCGCGGCCTGCAATTGCAGCCGACGCCGGTCGAGGAGGCCGCGCGAAAGCTCGGCATTCCCGTGCTGACGCCGAAGACTCTGAAGACCGAGCAGGCGCTGGCCGAGTTCCGCGCCTTCGATGCGGACGCGGCCGTCGTCGTCGCCTATGGCATGATCCTGCCGCAGGCGATCCTCGATGCGCCAAAACTCGGCTGCTACAATCTGCACGCCTCGCTGTTGCCGCGCTGGCGCGGCGCCGCGCCGATCAACCGCGCCATCATGGCTGATGATGCCGAGAGCGGCGTGATGGTGATGAAGATGGATGTCGGCTTAGATACCGGCGACGTCGCCATGGCCGAGCGCATCACGATCACCGACAGCATGACCGCGCTCGACCTGCACGATCGCCTGTCCCGGTTGGGGGCCGACCTGATGGTGCGCGCGATGGCCGCGCTCGAACGCGGCGGGCTCCAGCTCAAGGCGCAGAGCGAGGACGGCGCCACCTATGCCGCCAAGATCGAGAAGGCGGAGGCGCGGATCGACTGGACAAAGCCGGCGCGCGCAGTGCTGCGCCACGTCCATGGCCTCTCGCCGTTCCCCGGCGCCTGGAGCGAGCTTGACGATGCCCGCGTCAAAATCCTGCGTTGCGAGTTGGCGCAAGGCGCCGGCGCGCCTGGCGAAATGCTCGACGATCAGCTTACCGTCGCCTGCGGCGACGGCGCCATCCGCATCATCGAGCTGCAGCGCGAGGGCAAGGCCCGCATGCAGGCCGCGGACTTCCTGCGCGGCGTGCCGTTAAAGGCGGGATCCAAATTCACCTGACACTGTCATACCCCGCGAAGGCGGGGTATCCAGTACGCCGAGGCTTCTCGGTCAATCGGATAAGCCGCGGAGTACTGGGTTGCCCGCCCCAGTGCGCAACAGCGCACAAGGCGGGCAATGACGACGAAACTGGACACGATGCCCCGCTACAAGCTCACCATCGAATATGACGGCGCGCCGTTCTTCGGCTGGCAGGTGCAGGACACGCTGCCGTCGGTGCAGGGCGCGCTCGAGGCGGCCGTGAAGGCGATGACCGGGGCGGATCTGCGCGTGCACGGTGCCGGCCGCACCGATGCCGGCGTGCATGCGCGCGGCCAGGTCGCGCATGTCGACGTCGACAAGCAGTTTCCGCCGGGCCGTTTTCGCGACGGGCTCAACGCGCATCTGCGCCCGCATCCGATCGCGGTGCTCGAGGCCGAGATCGTGCCCGACGATTTCGAGGCGCGCTTCTCGGCGGTCAAGCGCCACTACCGCTATCGCATCGTCAACACTCGCGCCAATCTCGCGCTCGATGTCGGCCACGCCTGGCGCGTGCCGCGCAAGCTCGATGCCGACGCAATGCACGCGGCGGCGCAGCGCCTGCTCGGCAAGCACGATTTCACCACCTTTCGCGACACCGAGTGCCAAGCCAAATCGCCGGAGAAGACGCTCGACCAGCTGGACGTGATCCGCGATGGCCGCGAGATCAACGTCATCACCTCGGCGCGCTCGTTCCTGCACAGCCAGGTGCGCTCGATGGTGGGATCCCTGGTCTGGGTCGGCGAGGGCCGCTGGACCGCCGACGATCTCTCCGCCGCACTCAAAGCCCGCAACCGCACCGCCTGCGGCATCGTCGCCCCGCCTGAGGGGCTGTATTTGATGAAGGTGGATTATTAGGCGAGCGGCGCAGAGAGTGGGCATGCTCTCGCCAAACCTCGGTGTCATGCCCCGGCTTGACCGGGCATCCAGTACGCCGCGGCCTCGGCTCAATCACTGCCGTCTCTGGAATACTGGATCGCCCGGTCAAGCCGGGCGATGACGGTCGTGTTTGTGGAGGCAACACTGCCTCAAGCAAAATACCGCGCCAAAATCCCGCGATACACCTTCGTCAGCCTCTCCAGATCCGCCACCGGCACGCGCTCGTCGACCTGGTGCATGGTCTGCCCGACCAGGCCGAACTCGATCACGGGGCAATAGCTTGAAATAAACCGCGCATCCGACGTGCCGCCTGACGTCGAGAGCTCGGGCTTGCGTCCCGTCACCTCCTCGATCGCGGAGACCGCGAGATCGGTGAACGGACCCGGCTTGGTCACGAACACGTTCGAGTTGGAGGGCTCCCACACGATGCGGGCCTTGATGCGGTTGCCGCAGGCTTTGGCGAGACGCGTCTCCACCAATTCACGCAAGCTCGCCTGGGTGTGGTTGTCGTTGTAGCGGATGTTGAATCTTGCGCGGGCCTCGCCGGGGATGACGTTGAAGGCCTTGTTGCCGACGTCGACCGAGACGAATTCGAGATTGGACGCCTGGAATTGCGCGCTGCCATGGTCGAGCGGCTCGTCGGAGATCGCGACGATCAGCCGCGAGATGTCAGGCACCGGATTGGAGGCGCGGTGCGGATAGGCGACGTGGCCCTGCACGCCGTCGACGACGAGCGTGCCGGATTGCGAGCCGCGCCGGCCGATCTTGATGGTGTCGCCGAGCGTCTCGACGTTGGAAGGCTCGCCGAGCACGCAATGGTCGAATTTCTCGCCGCGATCGGCGACCCATTTCAGCAGCTTGATGGTGCCGTTGATCGAGACGTCTTCCTCGTCGCCGGTGATCAGGAACGAGATCGAGCCCTTTCCGTCGCTGCGCGGCTTGCCGCCGTTGGCGGCGAGATGCTCCAGCACCGCGGCGACCGAGCAGGCGATGCCGCCTTTCATGTCGACCGCGCCGCGGCCATGCAGCACACCGTCCTTCACCTCTCCGGAGAACGCGCCGACGCTCCAGGCGCTCTCGTCGCCGGGCGGCACCACATCGGTGTGGCCTGCGAAGGTGATGTGCGGACCGTCGGTGCCGATCCGAGCGTAGAGATTGTCGACGTCGGCGGTGCCTTCCTCGCTGAAGGTCACGCGGTGACAGGTGAAACCGGCAGCGCCCAGGATTTTTTCGAGCACCCCGAGCGCGCCGGCATCGGCCGGAGTGACTGAAGGGCAACGGATCAGGTCGCGGGCAATGGAGAGAGCATCGGTCATGCGCCCCGCTTAACATGCCATTGCGGCGGTGGGCCAGCCTTCTGCGCCGGCATTTCGAGCTCACGCTGCTGATCCCAACCCGGCCTTCCCGTGGGCGGGACGTGGAGCGGATCGGCGCCGAAACGATTGGTCCTCTTCGCGCCGCGGAAGAACAGCAGCTCGATGCCGCCCCAGGTCGCGAGGATGAACGAGATCAGCCCGAGCGTGAAGCCGATATAATCGTTGCTGATCCGGTCCAGGAACTGGTTGATGAGGCCGGGCAGGACAAAGAAGGGCAACCCCCACCAGGCGCTCTTGTCGCGGTCATGGAGCCGTTTGACGGAGGTCGCGGCGAACACCCATGTGAACAGCGGCGTGCCGATCAGCTTGACCAGGATCAGCGGGAGGTCGGCGCGCGATACATCTCGATAGGTTTCGGGATCGACGACCTTGAAGATGTCGTCGACCGAAAAGCGGAAGGGGCGGGGGTCGAACGCCGCCACGATCGCGGCCATCAAGATCATCCAGCAGAGGATGATCAGCCCGGCCAGCCAATATTTGGCGCGGTTGATACGGCCGTCGAAGCGGAAGAGAAACCGGGTCCAGTCCATGCGAGCGGCTCCGGGCGGAACGGGCCGCCCGGACATTGGTCGCGATGGAGGGAAGTTGGGTTCGACGGGTGCTGCGAGGGGCTCTTTCACCTCTCCCCGCCTGCGGGGAGAGGTCGGATCGCTCTTGCGATCCGGGTGAGGGGGTACAGGTCTCGCGGCTATCTCATCCGCGGAGAGAGGCCCCTCAGCCCAACCCTCTCCCCGTAAGAACGGGGAGAGGGGGAGGAGATAGCATCAATCCCGCAGCAGCTCGTTGATGCTGGTCTTCGACCGCGTGCGCTCGTCGACGCGCTTGACGATCACGGCGCAAGCGGTGCTCGGGCCGATCTGGCCGTTCTTCATCGGCTTGCCGGGCAGCGCGCCGGGCACCACGACGGAATATTCGGGCACTTCGCCCATGAAGACCTCGCCGGTCTCACGGTCGACAATTTTGGTCGAGGCTCCCAGGAACACGCCCATCGCCAGCACCGCGCCCTTGCGCACGATCACGCCTTCGGCGACTTCCGAGCGCGCGCCGATGAAGCAATCGTCCTCGATGATGACAGGCTCGGCCTGCAGCGGCTCGAGCACGCCGCCGATGCCGGCGCCGCCGGAAATGTGCACGCGCTTGCCGATCTGCGCGCAGGAGCCGACGGTGGCCCAGGTGTCGACCATCGTGCTCTCATCGACATAGGCGCCGAGATTGACGAAGGACGGCATCAAGACGACGTTCTTGGCGATGAAGGCCGAGCGGCGCACCACCGCACCCGGCACCGCGCGAAAACCGGCATCGCGAAAGCGGTTTGGGCCCCAGCCTTCGAACTTCGAGGGCACCTTGTCCCACCAGCTTGCCTTGCCGGGGCCGCCGCCAATGACGTCCATGTCGTTGAGGCGGAACGACAGCAGCACGGCCTTCTTCAGCCATTGATTGACCTTCCACTTGCCGTCGCTGCCGCGCTCGGCAACGCGCGCCTCGCCCTTGTCAAGGATCTCCAGCGACTGGTCGACGGCCTCGCGCACCTCGCCCTTGGTCGTGGTCGAGATGCCTTCACGCGCCTCGAAGGCGCTGTTGATGGTGGATTCGAGGGCTGCAAGGGACATCGTGATTTCCTCTGGGAAGCGCGTGGTTTCGCGAGAATTGGAGCGCTTTTTCGGGATTTGGCGGAGCGGAGTCAAGGCTGCGTTCTGGATCACCACCCGGGAAGACCCGTAGCCCGGATGGAGCGAAGCGCAATCCGGGACAGTCTCTCCGCAGCTACGCCAGCCCCGGATTACGCTGCGCTCCATCCAGGCTACGAAATCACCCCGACAACTTTGCCAAAAACCCCGCCAGATCATCCGTGACGTGGTCGACATGGGCGGCGCCGCGGCCTTCCAGCTCCCAGTCCTCGCGCACCACCTCCTTGGTGCCGTCGGGCACCACCAGCACGGTGGTCATGCCGAGCCGGTAGGGGACGGTGAGGTTGCGGGCGAGGTCCTCGAACATGGCGGCGCGGGTCGGATCGACCGCATGCTGGCCGAGGAACTTGCGGTAGGTCTGCTCCGCCGGCTTCGGTTCGAACTCGGCGGCGATGATGTCGAACACGCCGTCGAAATGGCCGGCGAAGCCGAGCCGCGCCAGCACGGCATCGACATGGTCGACCGAGCCGTTGGTGAGGATCAGCTTGCGGCCCGGCAGCTTTGCGATGGCCGCGCCAAGCGCCGGATTCGGCTCCAGCGGAGAGTGGTCGATCTTGTGGACATAGGCGAGGTAGTCGTCGGCGGAGACGCCGTGCAGGGTCATCATGCCGCGCATCGTGGTGCCGAAGCGGCGATAATAGTCTTTCTGGATCGCCCGCGCTTCCTCCGGGCCGACATTCAGCCAGTTGCAGACGAACTCCCCGATCCGCGCATCGACCTGCTGCCACAGATTGACGTGATGCGGATAGAGCGTGTTGTCGAGGTCGAACACCCAGGTGTCGACATGGTTGAAGCTGCGGGGGAAGGTCATATCGGCATTCTCAACTTGTCGTCCCGGGGCGCGCGAAGCGCGAGCCCGGGACCCATAACCCCAGGGAGGAGTTTTGCGAAGACTCGGGGTGACCAGCTTCCCTCCGCAACCACTCCCTGGGGTTATGGGTCCCCGCCTTCGCGGGGACGACGGCGGAGCTTGTGGATGCTTGCGTGCTGATCATTGCGCCAATCTCACGGCACGGCAAAGCGCAGCGTCTTGCCGCCGCTCGACATGTCTACCGCGCCGAAGCCCGTTGGCGCAAAGCCGCGCGCGCCGCAATCGGTCTGCTCGCTGGTCTCGAACTTGGTCTCGCGTGTGCAGAGCTGCCGGTCGCCGCCCCAGTTCAGCGGCTTGTCCTTCAGCTTGACGATTCGGTTGTCGGCGTCGACCGCTTCCGCGAAGCTGAAGATCTGCTTCGGCTGGCCTGATACATCGGGGTGCAGGCAGGTCTTGGGATCGATGCGATACCAGCCGCGGCTGGTCACGGCCTTGCCGTCGTCGGTCGCGATCGCCGCCATCACCTTGTGCGGCGTGTCGTTGCACCAGGTGAGGCCGGTCGCGGACGGCGTCTGCACGGCATCGACCATGGTCTTGAAGAAGTTCTGCGAGCCCACGATGTCGGACGACAAGCCCCGGCTCTTCAGGAATGCGGCCAGCGCGCTCTGCGTCTTTGGCCCGTCGACGCCATCGATCGGCGCGGCGTCGTAGCCTGCGATCACCAGGAGCCGCTGGATGCCGGCGAGGCGCGCCTGCTCGTCGTCATATTCGGAATCCTCGGCGAGATAAGCGACGAGGTTGCCGTCCGGGCTTTGCGTCGGCGTCACCTGCGTGAAGGGAACCTGCGTCTGGCCGCTGCGGCACTGCCGCGCCGCCGCGATGACGAAATTGTCCTGCGCGACGCACAGCATGTCGTTGCCGCTTTGCGGGATCGGGGACGCGCCGTAGACGCCGAGCGCGCGCGCGTTGAGCAGGATGCGGTCGGCGGTCAGCGTGCCCTGCACCACCACGCGGCAGGCGGCGGGATCGATCCTGAACCAGCCGCGCGTCGCGGTGGCCGCCTTGTCGTCGATGCCGATCGCGGCCTCGACCACATAGGACATGCGGTTGCAGATCTTGAGGTCGGCGATCGCCGGCGCCGAGGAGAAGAAGAAGGAGACAGTTGCGGCAGGCAGCGTCATCAGGAAGCGGGTGAGGGGGGAGCGGCGTGGATGACGCTCTCTCAAATCGTCATGGCCGGGCTTGACCCGGCCATCCACGTCTTTGCCGCGAGAAGAAAGGTCGTGGATGCCCGGGACAAGCCCGGGCATGACGACCTTCTTCCGCTGCTCGCGTTCCCGCATCACTTGTGGATCAGCGTGCCCGTGCCCTGGTTGGTGAAGAGCTCGAGCAGCACCGCGTGCTGCATCTTGCCGTCGATGATGACGACGCCCTCGACGCCCTGCTCCAGCGCGTAGATGCAGGTCTCGACCTTCGGGATCATGCCGCCGGAGATGGTTCCGTCGGCGATCAGTTTTCGCGCGTCCTTCACCGACAATTGCGGGATCAGCTTCTTCGACTTGTCGAGCACGCCGGGCACGTCGGTGAGCAGCAGCAGGCGCTTGGCTTTCAGCGCGCCGGCGACGGCCCCTGCAAAGGTGTCGGCGTTGATGTTCAGCGTCTGGCCCTCTTTCGAGGTTGCGAGCGGCGCCAGCACCGGGATCAGCTCGTAGCCGATCAGCTGGTTGAGCAAAGTGAGGTCGACCTTCTCGGGGTCGCCGACGAAGCCGAGATCGATCGCCTTCTCGATGTTCGAGTCGGGATCGACGATGGTGCGCGTCGTCTTGGTCGCCTTCACCATGTTGCCGTCCTTGCCCGACAGGCCCACCGCCTTGCCGCCGGCCTCGTTGATGTAGCCGACGATCTGCTTGTTGACGGAGCCGGCGAGCACCATCTCGACGATCTCGATGGTCGCGGCATCGGTGATGCGCAGGCCCGCGGCGAATTCCGAGACGATCCCAAGACGCTTGAGCATGGTCGCGATCTGCGGCCCGCCGCCATGCACCACCACCGGATTGATCGCGGTCTGCTCCAAGAGCACGATGTCGCGGGCAAAGTTCTTCGCGGTCTCCTCGTCGCCCATGGCATGGCCGCCATATTTGATGACGATGGTTTCCTCGTCATATTGCTGCATGTGCGGCAGCGCTTCGGACAGGATGCGGGCCTGGTCGAGCGGAGAGATGTCGGTCATGTCGCGGGTCTCGCTGGCGGGTCGAATGGTGCGCGTTCTATCCGATTGGCGGGGACAGCGCAAAGGTGTGGCAGCTATGTAGCCCGGATGGAGCGCAGCGTAATCCGGGATTCGTCGCCGCAGACACCGGCCCCGGATTGCGCTTCGCTCCATCCGGGCTACGGATTCAGCGCTTCGCCGCCACCGCCGCCACGCTTACCGCCAGCCAGCTCGCAATCATCACCATCCCGCCCGTCGGCGCCGCCATCGGAAACAGCGCGTGCCCGGCATACTGCCGCAAGGTGAGGTCGCCTGCGAACAGCGCGGCACCGATCGCGAAGCCGAACGTCGCCACGATTCCAATTCCGCCGTGCAGAAGGCCGCGCGTGAGCAAGGCGATGGTCGCAAGTATGGCACTTGCATGAAACAGCAGCATGGCGCTGGCGGAGGCAAGACGGCTCGCGTCGGCACCATGGGCGGACGCGGCGGCCAGCGCGACGCCGGCGGCGCCCATCAAGCCGGCAAGCCCGATCAGCAGGCGGTGCGCTGCCATCACGAGGCCCGCTCTTCCAGGAGCTTCGCCATCGCGGCGCGAAGCTCGGCCATGCCGGTCGCGCTGCGCGACGAGGTCGCGAGCACGGTCGGGAACGCGGCCGGATGCTTGGCGAGCACGGCCTCGGTCTCGGCGATGCGTGCTTGCAGCTCGGCGACTTTCACCTGGTCGGCCTTGGTCAGCACGATCTGGTAGCTGACGGCGGAGCGGTCGAGCGTCTTCAGCACCTCGAGATCGACATCCTTGATCCCGTGCCGCGCATCGATCAGCACGTAGACGCGCGCGAGACTGGCGCGTCCCAGCAGGAATTTGTGGATCAGCTCGGTCCAGGACGCGACCTGGCTCTTCGGCGCCTTGGCATAGCCGTAGCCGGGCATGTCGACGAGGCGCAGGTCGTTCTTGCCGGGGACCTCGAAGAAGATCAGCTCCTGGGTGCGGCCCGGCGTATGCGAGGTGCGCGCCAGCGCGTTGCGGCCCGTGAGCGCGTTGATCAGGCTCGACTTGCCGACATTGGAGCGCCCGGCAAAGGCGATCTCCAGCCCCGCCATCGGCGGCAGCGTTTCGATCGAAGGGGAGGCCCAGATGAACTGCCAGTCACGAGCGAACAGTTTTCGCCCGGCCTCGATCAGCTTCGCATCTTTGTCGTCGGTCATGCGAAGCCTCGCTGTTTCCTTGCGTCATTGCGAGCGAAGCGAAGCAATCCAGAAATGTATCCGCCGAGGGACTCTGGATTGCTTCGTCGCAAGGGCTCCTCGCAATGACGACGCTTACGTCGCCTTCCTCGCGAACGTCGCCTTGAGATTGTCGAGTAATTCCACCTTCACGCCGTTGCGGCGCATGATGTAGCCCTGCTGGACCACCGAGAGCAGGTTGTTCCAGGCCCAGTAGATCACGAGGCCCGCCGGGAATCCCGCCAGCATGAAGGTGAAGATGAGCGGCATCCAGTTGAAGATGATCTGCTGGGTCGGATCCGGCGGCGTCGGATTCAGCTTCATCTGGATCCACATCGTGATGCCCATGATGATCGGCCAGATGCCGAGCGCGAGGTAATAGCCGAACACCGGAATCGTGGTCGGATCGAACGGGAGCAGCCCGAACAGGTTGAAGAGGTTGGTCGGGTCCGGCGCGGAGAGGTCCTTGATCCAGCCGAAGAACGGCGCGTGCCGCATCTCGATGGTGACGAACAGCACCTTGTAGAGCGCGAAGAACACCGGAATCTGGATCAGCACGGGCAGACAGCCGGCGACCGGATTGATCTTCTCCTTGCGGTAGATCTCCATCATCTCCTGCTGCTGCTTCACCTTGTCGTCGGGATAGCGCTCCTTCAGTGCCAGCAGCTGCGGCTGGATCGACTTCATCTTCGCCATCGAGGCGTAGGACTTGTTCGCCAGCGGGAAGAACAACAGCTTCACGATCACCGTGACGAGCAGGATCGAGACGCCGAAATTGCCGAAGAAGCGGAAGAAGAAGTCGAGGCCGAGGAACATCGGCTTGGTGAGGAAATAGAACCAGCCCCAGTCGATCAGCAGGTCGAACTGGTTGAGGCCGAGCGCCTTGTTGTAGCCGCCGAGGCCCGCGAGCGGGAAGTTGATGCCGACCACGCCGGCTTCCTTGGCGCCTGCGAACAGCCGCGCGTTGGCCGTCGCGGTGCCGCCGATCGCGACGGTGACGGGGTCGAGCAGATAGTCGGTCTGGTAGGTATGGACCTTGCCGACCGGGTTCGACGAGAAACGTGCCTGGAGCTGGGCGTTGGTATCCGGCAGCAGCGCGGAGGCCCAGTATTTGTCGGTGATGCCGAGCCAGCCATTGGTGGCCTTGAAGTTCACCTGCTTGGCTTCGTCGATCTTGCTGTAGGCATATTCCTGCAGCCTGTGTTCGCCGAGATAGCCGATCAGGCCCTCATGCAGGATATAGTAGCCGGAGACATGCGGCGCGCCGTGGCGCGAGATCAGCGCGAACGGATAGAGCGTGACGGGCGCGTTGCCGACATTGCTCACCTCGTCCTTGATGGTGAAGAGATAATGGTCGTCGACGGCGATGGTGCGGCGGAAAGTCAGGCCGTCGCCATTGTCCCATTTCAGCACCACGGGCGTCGACGGCGTCAGGCTGCCGCTGCCCTCCTGCTGCCAGACGGTCTGGGCATCCGGCATCTTTGCCGTCACGCCCGTCGCCGCGACCCAGCCGAACTCGGCGTAATAGGGCTCCGCCGTGCCCGACGGCGAATAGAGGACAATCGGCGGCGATTTCGGATCGACCGTCTCGCGATATTGCACCAGCGCGATGTCGTCGATGCGGCCGCCCTTCAGCGAGATGCTGCCGGCGATCCGCGGCGTCTCGATCTTGACGCGCGGGCTCGCTGCAATGGCAGTCTCGCGCGAAACGACCGCTTGGGGCGGGCTCGCGGCCGGCGTCGACGGCTGGGCCGCGCCGGGCTGCGGCGCGCTGCCCGGCGTCGGGGACGCGCCCGGCTGCGGCGTGCTGCCCTTCTGGAGCTCGGACTGCGCCTGCTGCTGGGCGCGCTGCTTCTCCATCTGCGGCACGTTGTAGAAGTACTGCCAGGCGATCAGCACCAGGCCGGACAGAATGACGGCGAGGATGGTATTGCGATTGTCGGTCATCTCGATTGTCTCGTCATCAATCCGGTTTGCGGCTGGTCGCTGCGACGTGACCCGGCCTGTGGCCGCGCGCTTTGGCCGTATGCCGCGCGGGCTTCGTGAACGCTATGCGCAGATCGTCGAGCATGGTGGCGAAGTCGCGCGAGAGCGCGTCCTTTCGTCCGACCAGGACATAATCATGGTGGGGCTGCATCGATGTCGGATCGAGCCGCTTCACCAGTTCGCGCAACCGGCGCCGGATGCGATTGCGCTCGGGGGCGTTGCCGTTCTTCTTGGTGACGGTGAAGCCGATCCTGACAGGGCCGGAATCATCGCGGCGGCGGCTTTGCAGGACGAACGCGGGACTATTCACCCGCGCGCCATTGGCAACGGCGAGGAAATCCGCCCGCTGCCTCAGCCGATCCATGATGAAATCCCAAAAAGGGGGTCCGGCTCAGGCGCTCAGACGCTTGCGGCCGCGGGCGCGGCGGGCGGCGAGAACCTTGCGGCCGCCGGCAGTGGCGAGACGGGCGCGGAAGCCGTGACGGCGCTTGCGCACCAGTTTGCTGGGTTGATAAGTCCGCTTCACGGGTTTTTCTCCGCTGACCGGGCAATTTGCCTGTAGAATTGATGGTAAAGTCCGGAAGATGCGGCCCAAAACGGGCCCTTTTTCGGCCCCAAGAGAGCCGCTCCCGGTGTCGCACCGGGTCATCGCGGACAATTCGCGCGGCTTATAAGGGAGCGCCTTGTCTTCGTCAACGCCGCACAAGCGCGCGATTGTGGTGAATATCGCTGTTTGCGCGGCGTTTTTAACCCTTGAGGTGGCGACTCGCGCTATCAGCGCTTACATCACACCTCGGCAGATTAGCGATCCGTAATTTGACCGGACATCGGTCGGGTCGCATCCTCCATCAGCCAAGGCCAACAGGGGCGAGTTTCGTGCCAGCCACAGATCGCCAGCCGATCCAGGATCTGGATCAGCCAGACCAGCCGGCGACGCGGCCCCGCGGCTCGCGCGGGCTCGGGTTGTCCGGCAAGCTGCTGCTGCTCACCATTCCCTTGGTGATGATCGCCGCGGTGCTGCTCTACGTGCCAGCCATCGCGAATTTCTGGGTCAACCGGCTGAATGATCGCGTCGCGGCGGCCAACACCGCGGCGCTGGTGCTGGATGCGGCGCCGCTCGGCATGGTCCCCGATTCGCTGTCGCGGCAGATCCTGAAGAGCATCAACGCCCGTGCTGTTGCCATCAAGATGGGCCAGCAGCGCCGGCTGCTCGCCAGCGACAACATTCCGGCCGCCATCGAGCACGACATCGACCTGCGCGACATGACGGCCTGGGAGGCCATCACCGGCTCGTTCCGGATGATGCTGGAGACCGGCAACCAGGCCATCCGCATCGTCGGCCCCGGGGTCGGCAATGCCCAGTTCATCGAGATCGTCACCGACGAGCTGCCGCTGCGGAAGCAGATGTACCGCTTCTCCCGCAACCTCGTCGTGGTCGCGTTGATCATCGCGGTGCTGACCGCGGGCCTCGTCTATCTCGCGCTTCATTATCTCTTCGTGCGCCCGATGCGGCGGCTGACCGCGAGCCTGGTCGGCTTCCACGAGAATCCCGAGAGCTCGGCCGGCATCATCGTGCCGAGCCAGCGCAGCGACGAGATCGGGGTCGCCGAGCGCGAATTGTCCGACATGCAGCGCGACCTGATGTCGATGCTGAATCAGAAGAGCCGGCTCGCTGCCCTCGGCCTCGCCGTCTCCAAGATCAACCACGATCTGCGCAATCTGCTCGCCTCGGCCCAGCTGCTGTCGGATCAGCTCGCCAGCGTGCCGGATCCGCGCGTGCAGCGCTTTGCGCCCAAGCTCGTGCGCTCGCTCGAGCGCGCCATCGCCTTCTGCCAGTCGACATTGTCCTACGGCCGCGCCCAGGAGGCCGCGCCCGACCGCCGCATGATCCTGATCGAGCCTGTTGTGATGGAGGTGCGGGAGACCGCGGGGCTCGCCAACGACGCCTCGATCGCCTGGGTCGCCGCGATCGAGCGCGGGCTCGCGGTCGACGCCGATCCCGACCAGCTGTTCCGGGTCTTGCTCAACCTCGTCCGCAACGCCGCCCAGGCGCTCGAAAGCCATGCGGCGGGTGAGGGGCGCGTGCAGCAGATCCGGATCACCGGAAAGCGCGAAGGCGCCGTCGCCATTCTCGAGGTCTCCGACACCGGCCCCGGCGTTCCCCCGAAGACCCGGGAGCGCCTGTTCGAGGCCTTCCAGACCTCGGGCCGCCCCGGCGGCAGCGGCCTTGGCCTCGCCATCGCCGCCGAGCTGGTCCGCGCCCATGGCGGCGAGATCCACCTGGTCGAGGGCACCATCGGCGCCACGTTCCGCATCGTCATCCCCGACCGTCCCGTGGAACTGCTCTCCATCCGCAACGAGCGCCAGAGGGCTTAAGGCTAGGCCAGCGGCCGACTGAAACGAGCTGGGCCATCGCCATTCCTTCCGTCATTCCGGGACGACCCGAAGGGTCGGGCCTGGAATCCATAACCCCGGCTGGTGGTTATGGATTCCGGGCTCGCGACTTCGTCGCGCCCCGGAATGACGAAGAGAAGTGCGGAAATGCCCCAAAATACCGGCGAGCCGGACCTTGCCAATCGGGACAAGAGCGGTTAGTCAGAGCGCTCTTTCGCACCCCCTCCGGCTCCGCCGGGGGCTGCTTGCGGGCCCTGCCCGCGCTGTTTGCGAAACACGCGCCCGTAGCTCAGCTGGATAGAGCATCAGACTACGAATCTGAGGGTCGGACGTTCGAATCGTTCCGGGCGCGCCATTCTTTGCCGAAAGGTCAGGACAGGACAGCATCTGGTCGCCAGACCGGCCCGAGACCGGATGGCCATGCCGTGTGGGGAGCTGGATGAGGATATCGCAGGCGTTCAAGTTTGAGGCGGCGCATCGGCTGCCAAACGTGCCCGAGACTCACAGGTGCAGCCGGCTGCATGGTCATTCCTATCGGGTCGAGGTCCAGCTGGATGGGCCGGTCGACCCGCACACCGGCTTCGTCGCTGATTTCTTCGATATCGAGAAAAGCTTCGCCGGCATCATGGCGGCGCTGGACCACCAGTGCCTGAACGAGGTCGACGGCCTCGCGAATCCGACCGCCGAGAATATCGCGGTCTGGATCTGGGACCGCTTGAAGCCCAGCCTGCCGCAGCTGTGGGCGGTCCGCGTTTATGAAACGACGGATTGCTGGGCCGAATATCAGGGGCGGTGACGACGGCCCGCTGACCGAGCAGCCGGCCTCACCGTCGCCATATGGGAACCCGCAGGGCAACTCAGGATCAGCCGTATGAGCGGAGTGGTGCTGCTTGCGCGCCGCCGGACGGGTCTCATTACTCACGAATATATGAGCTGTGTTGATCACCGCATGCGGGTTGGAAGGTTTAATTTCAAGCTGGCGTAGAATGTCCGCAATGCCAGTTGTGCCTGGCCCCTGTACAGGGAAACTGTTGATGGAACGCAAGCTCGCCGCGATCATGGCCGCCGACATCGTCAGCTACAGCCTGATGATGGCCGAAAACGAGGCCTCCACCTATAAAGAACTGCGCACGGTCTTCGACAATCTGATCGAGCCCACAGTCGCGCAGCATGGTGGACGCATCTTCAAGAAGACCGGGGACGGGTTTCTGGCGATGTTTCCCAGCGTCAACGAAGCCGTTGATGCGGGCTCTGCCATCCAGCAAGGGTTCGACAACGCCCCGTTTGAGCTGCGCATAGGCATCAACCTCGGTGATGTCATCGAGGATAATGGCGATATGTACGGCGACGGCGTTAATGTCGCCACACGGCTCGAGACGATGGCCGATCCCGGCAGCATCTTTGTTAGCGGCGCTGTCGTCATGGCCGCAGACCGCAATCGCGGCGATGTGTTCGCGCGTGTGGGCCGCAGGCGCGCCAAAAACATTCCCGACCGTCTTAACGTCTACCGGGTCCGACGCGCGCAATCCTCGTGGTCTCGCTGGCGAAAAGTCCCGCGCGTTCTACGCGGTACCGCTGCGCGCTGGTCGTATGGCGTCGCCGCCGTAGCCCTTGTCCTCATCGGCACCCAAATCCAACCGCTTTCCCTGGCGGCGATGGTCAGCCGGCTCCCGGCCGCGCTATCTTTCGACCAGACCCGCGCCGACCCGCGCCCGTCAGTTGCGGTCATGCCCTTTGCGACCATGGGCGGGGACCAGTCGTACTTTGCAGACGGGCTGACCGAGGATGTGACCACGGCGCTCGCAAGGAATTCCGAGCTTCAGATCATCGCGCGCGACTCCACCTATGCCGTGCGCGGGCAAGACAACGATATGCGCAAGCTCGGGGCAAAGCTGGGCGTTTCCTACGTGGTGGAAGGCAGCGCGCGCCGCGAGGGGGACCGGCTTCGCGTCTCGGCGCAGCTGATCGACGTGAAATCGGGCGCGCACCTTTGGTCGCGCAGCTTCGACAGGCAGGTTGCCGACGTCTTCACCGTACAAAGCGAGCTGACCACGGAAATCGTCGCCCAGCTCGCGCCGTATATCGGCCGAAGTGAAGCCATCGCTGCCGCGCAACGGCCGACCGACAACCTCCAGGCTTACGATCTTCTGCTGCGGGCCCGTCATCGATACCGGCATGGCGTCCAGGATGCGGAAGCACTTATGGAGGCACGCGGCCTATATCAGCGCGCGCTGGAAATGGACCCGGCCTATGCCGTCGCCCGTGCGGGCTTGGCCCTCACTTACATCGCGGATGTGGCCAAGAGGTCGAGTGGTCGGGCGACAGCGCATGAGCTGGAACTAGGTCTTAGCGAAGCGCGCCAGGCTGTGCGCCTCGATCCCAATCTCTCGCTCGGCTATCAGGTGATCAGCTTCGGGCTGGCGGTGCAGGGCGATTATGCGGGCGGCTTGCAGGCCGCCAAGCGCGCCGTCGAACTGAATCCCAATGACCCGGATAGCATGATGGCATTGGCAAAAGCACAAGTCCGTTTCGGGGACTACGCGGACGCCGTTGCCAATGCCGAACGGGCACGTCGCCTTCATCCCATGGCACCGGAATATTACGCCTATGTGCATGGCCAGGCTCTTTACGCCGCTGATCGTCGCGATGAGTCGGCTACCGTGATCTCCGAATGCCTTGTAAGGGCGCCGCGCGATGCCAACTGCCTGCTCATCCAGGCTGCGCTGCAAGGGCGGCGCGGTGATATAGAAGCGGCGCAGCTGACGATGGCAAGCTTAGTAGGGGCCCAACCGACATTTTCGTTGGAGGCAGAGCGCTCTTATCGCCGGTTTGGCAACAAGCCGCTGATGGAGCAGTTCCTGAAGGACCTGACGGTGGCGAAGGCACCGGGGGCTGCGTAATAGGATTCTGTGTAGCTGAAATTCAATGAGATAGCAGTTCTCAGTTTCATCTCGTCGCGCGCGCCGTTTCGATGGTAAGTTCGTCCGATGCGCACGATCGATCATCTATTCTCCCGCTTCGTTTTATTCCTTGCCATCGCAGCCGCCCCGGTGCTTCCCGCGCGCGCGGCCGAAACCTGCCCGTTCATCAGCGCCCAGGAGCTCGCCCGGGCGATGCCGGCGCTGAAATGGTCGCTGATTTCGAACCAGGACGGCCGCGGCTGCATCTACCAGGCCGGGCGCGGCGACACGATGATGCTCTCCGTGTTCCGCAATCCCGACAAGGACCGCGCCAGGGAATTGTACGCGACCTTCGTCAAGACGCTTGGCGAACGCATGCCGCTGAGCGCAGTGTCCGGAATCGGCGACGAGGGCCAGGGTGGAACGAGCGCGGCGGGCGCGGAACGCCAGGAGGCCTCGGTCGTCGCCCTGTCCGGCGATTACATCCTGCAGATCAGCGTCTATCCGGTCGGCCGGCGTGCCGATGATGCGCTGCTCGCGCCGATCGCTGAGGCCGCGCGCGTTGCCGTCGGCAATGTGAGCAGGAGCAGCGAGCGGTTCGGCAATTGCGAGTGGCTCACGGCCGCGGATGCCGACGGCTTTCTCGACAACGGCACGCTGACGGTGCAGCGGACCGGGGCAGGCAGCTGCATGATGTTCGATCGTGAGGCCAACACCATGACCGTCGCGGTGATCACGACCTCGCGCGATACCGCCATCGGCATGATGAAGCGTGCAGGGCCATGCACGCACGTGGCGATCCCCGAGCTCGGCCGCGAAGCCTTCGGCGAGCATTCCTGCACCAAGGGCAACGGCAACGCCGTCCACATCCATGTCTGGAAGAACGGCCGCCAGGCTTCGATCCTGTTCGCCCCGGTCAAGCCGCATCCGCAGTCCGGCTCGGTCGAGCGCCTGAAGGCGGTTGCCGCGCGGGTGTATGGGAAACTGTGACGACGGTGGTCGGGGTCACACTTGCGTCGCGCAATTCTGGATTGCGTTTGCCGCGGGCGCAGCTATCGTCCCACACCGCACGGTCTGCTGGAAAGCCCTTGATGTCTAAGCGTCGCACATGGTCCGCAGCCAGTGACTTGATCTGTGTCGCTGCCGCGCTGCTGCTATCAGCCCTCACCGCCGATGCCCAGGAGGCACAGTGGTCTCCGTTGTGGGATGCCTTGACGAAGCGGTCCGACGCAAAGGTGGTCGATGGCGTCAATGACAAGGGCAAGGCGACGCGACGTATAGATCTCTCCTCGGGGGTGTCCTTCTTTTTGGAGCGCGATGGCGACCGAAATCATGAGTACCGGGTTCGACAATAGCGGACGCGGAGCCGTGCAATGCAGTTGGGAGATTTATGTCGGGGTTCGAGCCTACACCGAAGCTTGCCAGCCGAGCGAAGATCAAGCCTTTGAAGCCGATCTGGACGATGCGATAGCTCGCATGAACGAGTTCATCGTTGAGAACAGCATCGTTCCCGTGACCAAATCGGAGCTTCAGGATGCCATTCGGCAACGTAAGCAGCACGTCGGGGACGTGGTGCGCGGGCAATCCGACGACGATCGCCGCAAGCTGTGCGAAGCCAACCCTATTCGTCCCATGAGCATTGCATTGCGGTCCGCTTCGCACGACTTGCGAGTTTCAACTTTGAACACACGCTCTTGTCCGTCAAGCGACCACCGGTGAAGAATCCGTGCCTTTGAGCGTGCCGCTGCCGGCGTGATGCGGTTTCGCAAAACGATGCAAGACGACAGCAACCGCCGGGACCCTCGGAGGTCCCGGATGTCATCCGCCTAGACCGTCAGCCCGCAAGCCCGCCGGATCGCGATCTGAACCGGCGAAGGTGGCAGCGCCGGATCGAATTCGCGCTTCGGCAGCAGCGGAGGCTGTGCCATGAAGCGCGGCTCTTTCCCGCGGTGGGGTTGCGCGGCATGAACCAGGAACGGGTGGCACAGATAGACGGTGCCTGGCTTGCCGGTCGCAAGTTCAACCTCGCGATCCCTTGTCGACGCCCAGTCGCCGGCAGCAAGTTGCCGGAGCGTTGCGCCCGCCTCGCCATGGGGCAGTAGCTCCCGCGCGATGGCCGCATGCGAGCCTTTCCGGATTCGCGTGGGCGCATCATCGTTTCCGACGTCCGAGAACAGGAAGAGCATCAGCAGCGCACGGCCGCTGCTCTTCACATTGGCACGCCATTCCATGAAGTCGGCATGGGCTGTGCCAAAGCTCATGTCCACATGCCAGCCATCGTCGCCTGGCGATTGCGATGACGGGAAGCGGATCGGAAAGGTTCCGAGGCCCCTGGGCGCAAGCCAGCGTCCTTCGCCGGCGAGCTGATCATAGGCCTTGTGCAGACGCGGCGTGTTCGCGGCTTCAATGAAGGGGCGCGTCGCTTTGGCGCCAACCCGGACAACGGGCTGGGTCCAATGTTCGGGCTCGTCCGGCGACAGGCCGATATCCGCCCACAGCTCGTCCCTGCATTGCTTGGCAAGGTCGGTGCTGAAGGCATTCTCGAGTTTGACGAAACCGTCGTCGATGAAGGTCAGGACCTGACGGGGCGTCAGGCCAACCTGTTCGGTCTTGGGCATTGCACATCTCTCCGTTCGGCTACCGCAGCGCGCGTAGCCGTTTGATCTGAGTGGCGCAGGAGCGCCGGAACGACGTTCGGCCGTTCAGATCAGCGGGAAGAATGTGGAGATGAACATCATGGCGGGAACGTATAGCGCGGCGGAGCGGGGAATCAAGACACGGACAAGCGGATGAGCGAGGCCTTCACCGCAGGCCCTGCTCGTCGATCAGGATGCGGTGGATCTCGATGCGCTCCGGCAGCTCGATCAGGAACTCCGCGTCGCGCGCGAGATGATGGACCTTGGTCGGCTCGCCCTTGGTGAAAGCCGTCATGGCTGCGATGTCCGCCCAATAGGAAATGGTGGTGAACCACGTCTCCTCGTCGCGGTCCTCCCGCAATTGCTGCACACCGAGCGCGGTCTTTCGCAGCGGCGGGATGCCCTCGGCTTGCAGATAGGCCTGGTAGGCGTCGGCGAGGTCGCGGCGGGTACGGCCGCGCCAGACGCGGGCGATGGTCGGCTTGGTCGGCATGGCAGATTCTCCTCGCTGCCGAACGCCGTGCGGCGCATCTCGTTCCAGCGTCGCCATGTCACGGCCGCCGGCAGCCGCGGCTGGAACCTGGCGCTTGGTCGGCACTGGCGATTCATCGGCCGGATCTTGACCGGCGCCGCGGCAGCATTTCCACATCATTGATCTGAAACAATGATGGTCTTCGCGACAAATGCTAGGGCCTGTCGCAGGTCACGTGCGAGGCTCCCCAGGCCGGTCAAGACAATCTCCGCGCGTGATGAAATCCGAGGGCTCAATGGGACGACTGCTGAATATCGTAACGCCGCTGCACACTGCGACCAAGCGCGACTACATGGGCCGCATGAACGACGACAAGATCGGCTGCTCGCTGAAGGCGCGGGAGTACGAGGCCGATTACTGGGACGGCGATCGCCGTTTCGGTTATGGCGGCTACCGCTTCATCGAGGGGCGCTGGGCCCCGGTCGCCAAGGCGCTGATCGAGACCTATGGCCTGAAGGACGGGTCGAGCGTGCTCGACGTCGGCTGCGGCAAGGGTTTTCTGTTGTACGAGATGCAGAAGATCCTGCCGGGTCTGAAGGTCACCGGCTTCGACATTTCCAAGCATGGTCTTGCCAATGCACACGAGCAGGTGAAGCCGTATCTGTTCAACTATCGCGCCCAGGACGTCTATCCCTGTGGCGACGACAGCTTCGACCTCGTCATCTCGCTGGGCACCCTGCACAATCTCAGGCTCTACGAGCTCGAGGCCGCGCTCAAGGAGATCGAGCGGGTCGGCAAGAACAAATACGTCATGGTCGAGGGCTACCGGAACGTCACCGAGCTGCACAACCTCGAATGCTGGGCGCTGACGGCAGAATCCATCCTGCACACCTCGGAATGGATCTGGCTCTACGGCAAGCTTGGCTACACCGGCGATTACGAATTCATCTATTTCGAGTGACCGGGCGCGCGACCCATGGACATCAAGACTGCAAAGGCCGCGATCCTCGTCGAATCCGGCAAGCCGCTGATCGTCGACGAGTTCAATCTGCCCGACAGGCTCGAGCACGGTCAGGTGCTCGCCCATGTGCACACGTCGAGCATTTGCGGCGCGCAGATCAACGAGATCGACGCCGTCAAGGGCGTCGACAAGTTCCTGCCGCACCTGTTGGGGCACGAGGCGCTGGCGACCATCGTCGAAACCGGACCCGGCGTCGTCTCCTGCAAGCAGGGCGACACCGTCGTCATGCATTGGCGGCCGGGCAAGGGCATCCAGTCCAACACGCCGGTCTATTCCTGGCGCGGCAAGCGCCTCAATGCGGGCTGGGTCACCACCTTCAACGAATATGCCGTGGTGTCGGAAAATCGCGTCACGCCCGTTCCTGATACGATCGACCGCACCAGTGCGCCGCTGCTCGGCTGCGCGGTGACGACCGCGCTCGGCGTCGTCAACAACGATGCGCAGATCGCCATCGGCGAAGCGGTCGTCGTATTCGGTGTCGGCGGCGTCGGATTGAACATCGTGCAATTCGCCGCGATGGTCGGCGCCTGGCCGGTCATTGCGATCGACCGCCTCGACAACAAGCTGGCCATGGCGAAGGATTTCGGCGCCACCCACATCATCAATTCCGAGACGGTGAAGGATGTGGCCGCCGAGGTCCGGTGCATCACGGGGTCCGACGGACCCGACAAGGTCGTCGAGACCACCGGCGTCAAGAACCTGATCGAGCTCGCCTACGAGATCACCGCCAAGAAAGGCCGCTGCATCCTCGTCGGCGTGCCCCGCGAGAAGGCCGAGATCTATACCCTGCCGTTGCACTTCGAGAAGGTGCTGAAGGGCTCGGAAGGCGGGCAATGCCAGCCCGCGCGCGATATCCCGCGCCTGGTGCGACTCAGCGACGCCGGCAAGGTGAGCTACCGCGGCATCGTCACCCACGAGTTCGCGCTCGACGACATCAACGACGCCCTGGATCTGATGCGCAGCGGCACATCGGGACGGATCCTCCTGAACATCAGCTGAGCGCTATGCTCGCCGCGCACGCGCGAACATCGAGTGCAATAGGTCACTAATCGATCTCCGCCTTGGTCTTCAGTCCGGGCAACACGGTGCGGACGTGCTCGGCCAGCGTCGTCGCCAGCAGCGAGGGCCTCGCCTCCGAGAATTCGAGCGCGATGCCGATGGTTGGAAGCAGGGGCAGTCCGGCCGAGACGACATGAAGATCGAACGGAACGGCGGTTCGTGTCAGGACGCTGATCGCATGACCGGACCGCGCGATCGCGATCAGGCCGGCGAGGCTGTTGCTCGCGTAGGCGACCCTGTAGCGCCGATTGACCGCGTCCATCGCGGCGCAGGCGGCGCGGTAGTCCAGGCTCATCGGCGCCGCCAGCGCCAGCGGCAGCACATCCTGCGTCAGTATTTTCGGTTCGGCCTCGTTCGCGACCCAGACGAAGCGCTCCTCTCGGATCACCTCGCGCGCTCCGGCATCGGACAGCGAGACCAGCGCCATCTCGATCTGGCGCCGCGCTAGCATCGGGCGCAGCTCGGAGGTCGGTGCGCAGACCATGCGCAGCTCGACATTGGGATGCAGCGCGCAGAACCCCTTCAGCAGCGCCGGCAGGAAAGCGATCGAATAGTCCTCCGGGCAGCCGAGGCTCAGCGTCCCCTTGAGACTCTCGCCGCTCATGTCGGCGAGAATCTCGTCGTGCTGCGCCAGCAGCGTCTCGGCGTGGGCGAGCAGTTTCTCGCCGGCCGCGGTCAGCCTCATGCCGGATCCGCTGCGGTGAAACAGCGGCTGCGTGATCGTCTGTTCCAGCCGTTGCATCTGCATGCTGAGCGCGGACTGTGTCCGGCCAATCTGCAAGGCCGCCAGGCTGATCGAGCCGGTGCGGGCCACGACGACGAAATTCCTCAGAAGGTTGAGATCCAGCATCGACATCAAGAAGATTGATATCCAGATTGAATTATATCAATTAGCCTGAAGTCAAATTCTTGACTAGAGGTCGGACGTCCCCCAAGCGAGAGGTGGCTGTCATGACCTTGAATGCCGATCCCGATTTCTGGGCCTCCGCCAACACGCATCTGACCCGCTATGGGCCGAGTTTCGAACCCGTCATCATCGATCGTGCGGCCGGCAGTTTCGTCTACGACGCCGACGGGCGCGCCATCCTCGACTTCACCTCGGGTCAGATGAGCGCCGTGCTGGGGCACACGCATCCCGACATCGTCGCCACGGTCGCACGGCAAATGGGTGCGGTCGCTCATCTCTTCAGCGGCATGCTCTCGCGTCCGGTGGTGACGTTGGCCGAGCGTCTCGCTGCGCTTGCGCCCGGTCTCGACCGCGTGCAGCTGCTGACGACAGGCGCGGAAGCCAATGAAGCGGCGATCCGGATGGCCAAGCTCGTCACCGGCCGGCACGAAATCGTCGCCTTCGCGCAAAGCTGGCACGGCATGACCGGCGCGGCGGCGTCGGCGACCTACAGCGCGGGCCGGCGCGGTTATGGGCCGGCCGCGGTCGGATCGTTCGTCATTCCCGCGCCGAACGCCTATCGGCCGCGCTTCAGGAACGTTGACGGCAGCAACGACTGGCAGACCGAGCTGGACGATGCGTTCGCACTGATCGACAGCCAGTCGACCGGTAGTCTGGCGGCCTTCATCGCCGAGCCGATCCTCTCCAGCGGCGGCATTCTGGAACTGCCGCTCGGCTATCTCGCGGCCTTGAAGCAAAAATGCGAACAGCGCGGCATGCTGCTGATCCTCGACGAAGCTCAGACCGGAATCGGCCGCACCGGGCACATGTTTGCCTTCGAGCGTGACGGCGTGGTGCCTGATATTCTCACGCTGTCGAAGACGCTCGGCGCCGGTCTGCCGCTCGCCGCGGTCATGACGACAAAGGCCATCGAGCAGACCGCGTTCGAGCGCGGCTTCCTGTTCTACACCACGCATGTCTCCGATCCCTTGCCCGCCGCGATCGGCGTCACGGTGCTCGACGTTGTCGCGCGCGACGGGTTGGTGGCGCAGGCAACCGCCAGGGGCAACAGGCTCCGGGATGGATTGCTGTCGCTGCAGCAAAAGTTCGAATGCGTCGGTGACGTCAGGGGCCGCGGGCTTCTGCTTGGTCTTGAAATCGTCGTCGACCGGCAGTCCAAGACGCCGGGGTTTGAACTCGGCGCGCGGATCATGGAGGAGACCATGCGTCGCGGTCTCAGCATGAACATCGTCAAGTTGCCCAGCATGGGCGGCGTATTCCGCATCGCGCCGCCGCTCACGGTGTCCGAGGCCGAAATCGATCGCGGTCTCGAGATCATGTCGGAGGCGATCCAGGCTGCTGCGACGACGCACTGATCGGGAAAGGCCTTTTCCGGATGCAACTCGCCAGGACATATGGGCGTCCGACGCTGTTCTCCCGGCACGGCATGGTCGCCGCCGCGCATCCGCTCGCGGCACAGGCCGGTGCACGAATCCTGATGCAGGGCGGCAATGCGTTCGATGCGGCCGTCGCCACGGCGGCCGCCCTCAACGTGGTCGAGCCGTTCATGTCGGGGCTTGCCGGGTTTGGACTGGCCACGATCTGGGTGGCGATCGAGCAGCGCATTCGCGTGCTCGACTTCGCGCCGCCGATGCCCGCAAGCTTCCCGGTCGGCAGATACACCAGCAGATTCGAGCTCGAGCGCGGTGCGCAGGCGGCCTCGACGCCCGGCAATCTCGCGGGCTGGTGCGAGCTGCTCTCGCGCTATGGACGCAAATCGCTTCCAGACGTCTTTGCGCCGGCGATCACGCTGGCGCAGGGCGGCTTTGCGCTCTCGGACTTCGGTGTTGATGAGATCAACGAGCAGGTGCCGCTGCTCGAACCCTGGCCGGACCTGCACGCCGCACTGGTCAGGAACTATCTCCCGGATGGAATGCCGGTGAAGCTCGGCAGCATCGTCGCGCAGCCTGATCTTGCGCAGACTCTTGCCGAGATCTCCGACTTGGGGCCCGAGCATCTGTATGGCGGCAAGCTCGGCCGGCGGATCGTGGACTATCTCGCCACGCTCGGCGGCAGCCTGACGCTGGACGATGTCATCGCCGTCAAGCCGCATTGGTTCGATCCCCTGACCGTGTCCTATCGGGGGCTCGAGCTTCACGTCCCGGCGCAGCAATGCGGCGGCTTCCAGTTCGCCCTGACCCTCAAGATCCTTGAAGGCTTTGACCTCGGGCGTCTGCCGAAGGACGGCGCCGATCATCTCGACACGGTCTATCGCGCGATCCGTCTCGCCGCCGGCGAGCGCATCGCCCATGGCAATCTGGGACCGGATCAAGCCGCTGGAGCAATGTCCGAGGCGACGATCGCGCGGCTTCGCCAGCGTGTGAGCGACGGCCGCCCGATCACGGGCCCGACAGAGCAATGGATGCCGCAGGATCGTGCCGATCCCGGCCACACCACCTCGTTCTCAATCGCCGACACCGAAGGCAATCTGGTCTGCATGACGCAAAGTCTCGGCAGCCCGTTCGGCAGCGGCGTCGTGGTGCCGGGGACTGGCGTTTGCCTCAACAATCATCTGCATTGGGCCGACGTGCAGCCGGGAAGCCCGAACCTCGCCAAGCCGGGCGATGCGTTGCCGGTGACGCTGGCACCGTCGATTGCGACGCGCGGTAGCCGCCCGGTGCTCGCGCTGGGGACGCCCGGCAGCTACGGCATCCCGCAAACCCAGGCCCAGGCTTATGTGCAGCACATCGAGTTCGGCCTTCCGCTGCAGCAGGCGATCGAGGCGCCGCGTTCACGGCTGTGGGACGGCCGCTTCATTCAGGCGGAGAACCGCATCGCGCCGGAGACCATCGCCGAACTGAAGCGCCGCGGCCACGAGATCGAGATCCTGGACACCGAATGGACCATGCTCTGCGGCGGCATGCAGGCCGTCGCGCTCGATCCGGTAACCGGCGTGATGACGGGTGCCGCCGATCCGAGGCGGGACGGGTATGTCATCGCCTTGTGAGCGGTCTGCACATCGAGGCGAGCGCAGGCAGGCGCCGCCGATGTGCGCCGCGCCTGAATGGCTGGCCGCGTCGCGTTAACGAATCGTTCACCGCCCAAGACCATCCCAGCCCGGCCCAGCCGTAACCGCCGGTTAACCATGGATATTTACGGTGTAGCAAGCCTCAGAGCTATGACTGTCAGTTGATTTCGAGTCCAACCCATGGCGTTCGGTAGCCGCGCATCTCCGCGAAGCATCGCCCCGACGGAGCAAGCGGCTTCGTGGGAAGCGCCGCGCGCTGCGAAGGCGAAGCCTGACGGCGCCTCGCCGGGACTGACCAAGGGATCGCTGACCGTCTCCGGGACGCTGTCCTTTCTGCGCGAGAACGGCCGGCGCATTCTGACGCTGGCGCTGGCGCTGTTCGCCCTCGGCGTCGTCGCCCTGATGGTGCTTCCGGTCCGCTATGCCGCGACGGCCCTGGTCGTGCTCGATCCGCGCGAGCTGCGCGTGACCTCGGAGCAGGACGTGCTGCCCGGCATCGGCCAGGATGCCGCGGCGCTGCAGAGCCAGATCGAGATCGCCAAATCCGACGGCTTCCTCCGCCCCCTGATCGAGCAGCTCAAGATCGCGGACGACGAAGACATCGCGGGCGGTTATACCGACATGACGCGCCTGCTCGAAAGATTCCGCAACCGCCTCGAGATCACCCGGCGCGGGCTGACCTACGTCATCGCGATTTCCTTCACCTCCAACCGGCCGGATCGCGCCGCCTACTACGCCAATGCCATCGCCGAGGCCTTCGTCGCCAGCCAGGGCCGCGTCCGCACCGAGGCGACGGACGAGGCGGCCGGCTGGCTCCAGGACCGGCTGAAGACGCTGAGCGAGCGCCTGCGCGCGTCGGAAGACGCCGTCGCCGCCTTCCGGCTCGAGCACAACATCGTCAATGCCGGCAAGGAATCCACCACGCAGCAATTGCGGGTGACCGACCTGACCCAGCAGGTCTCCGCCGCCCGCGCCCGCACCGAGGAGGCCAAGGCGCGCTACGAGCAGGTGCAGCGCGACGTCAAGGCCAATGTCGAAGGGCCGGTGAAGCAGGATCTCCTCAGCATGCTGCGCGCGCAGCGCTCGGCGCTGAACGACCAGATCGCGCAGAAGAAGGCGGTTTATGGCGACCGCCATCCCGACCTTGCGATCTCCTACAGCCAGCTGGCGGATATCAACCGGCAGATCGAGATCGAGCGGAAGAAGAACATCGATACGGCCAAGTCCGAATATGAGGCTCAGCTGGAGCAGCAGAACGCGCTGGAAAAGCAGCTCAAGGCGGTCGAGACCAAGATGCTGCGCGACGGCCAGGCGCTGGTGAAGCTGCAGGAGCTGCAGCGCGACGCCGATGCCAACCGCAACATCTACGAGCAGTTCCTGTCGCGGTTCAAGACCACCAATGAGCAGCGTCAGCTGCAGGCGTCCCAGACCAAGATCGCATCCGTTGCCATTCCGCCGTTGCGCTCGACGCGTCCGCCGCTCGCCTTGCTGCTCGCGGCGCTGGCGATCGGCTCGCTGCTGACGTCGACCGCCGCCGTTGCGGTGACGACCAGCCTGTCCGCCGACAAGCCCGAATCCGTTGAGGCGCCTGTCTCACGTGAAGCGGAGGAGACGCCCAACCGGCAAGTTTCCCCTCCTGCCGCCGCCGCGCGCCCAGCCGAGGCGATGCCCCGCCTTCCTGTCTGGGCTCGCATCCCCGAGCTGGCGCCAGGAGGCGGGATCAACACGGTCTGGCAAAGACCGGTCAGCGCGTCGGCCGAGCTCGATCTCGGCCCCCACTTACGGCCGCTGCTCGAACGCATCGACCGCGTGCCGGTGCGCGGCTGCAAGGTCGCGCTGGTCTTGTCGGTCGGTAAGAGCGCCGGCGGCAACACGGTGGCGCGCTCCCTCAATCGCGCCGCCGTCAACCGCGGCATGATGAGCGTGCTGATCCGGCTCCAGCCGGAATTTGCAGGCTCCCAGCCGCCGGTGACCGAATGGCAGGACGGCTCGACCACGGCGGGACTTCAGTCGATCGACGAGTTGCTGAGTGCCGGCCGCAAGCCCGATGCTCGGCCCGAGGACGATATCCGCTCGGAGTTCGACCTGATCGTCGTCCACGCCGGTAATCTCGCCTTGCAGCCCGACGCCATTGCGCTCGCCGCGCATGCCGACCTGATCGTCCTGGTGGCGCGCGCCGGCGAGCTTGGTTCGTCGGCGATGCGCAGGGTGACCGCGGCGCTGGCGAGATACGCGGCGGTGCCGACCGGCCTCGTCGTCAATCACGTGCCCGCCGATTCGATGGCGCCTCAGCCCGACGGTGGCGCTTTGGGCCTTGCGGTGTGACGATGACAGTCTTGCGCCGCCGTCTGCTGGCTGCGGCGATGCTGTTGTCGATCGCGGTCGGCCGTCCGGTATTCGCCGAGGATTGCGTGCCACTGCCGTCGACGGTTTCGCCCGGGCGGCTGGCCGCCCTCTCGCGCGGCTTCAACGCCGACGGTTGGATCAACGGTGCGCCACCGAGCCGCGCGCTGCTGCAGCAGCTGCGCAAGGCGGGCATGAGCCATGTCCGCCTGCCGGTGCCGGCGGAACGCGTGATGCCGCGCTTTGCCGCAAAGGACGAGCGCCAGGCGACGCTGCGCGTGCTCGACAGCGCGCTGAAGCAGCTGACCTCGCTCGGCTATTCCAGCTCCGTCGACCTTCATCCGGGCGAGCGCTTCAATCGCCTGCACAAGGATGATCCGGATGCGGCGATGGGCGAGATGCAGGAGGCCTGGCGCGCGCTTGCAGGGGTCATTCGATCCTATCCTGCCGATCTAGTCTTCGCCGAGCTGCTCAACGAGCCCGATATCGAAGCGGACAGATGGCAAAGAGAGGTCGAGGCGCTCGCCGCCTTCGTTCGCCGGTTGCTGCCCGCAACCACCCTCATCGTCGGCCCTGTCAACTGGCAGCGCGCGGACTCGCTGCCGCGGTTTCGCCCCCTGGCGGACCCTGACGTCATCTACGCCATCCATTTCTACGATCCGATGGTGTTCACCCACCAGGGCCACTGGGACGCGCGCGATCCGCTGCACGACATCATGGATCTGCCTTATCCGATCAATGCCGGCGATCCCAAGGTTCAGGCGCTTCGGCAGGATTTGCAGGCTAGGGCCGCTGTCAAGGCGCTCGCCATGCTCGATACCGCGATTGCCGCCACCAAGGAGAAGCCGGGAGCCGATCGCTGGCTCGCGCCCGCGCTCGCATGGCAGCAGCAATTTTCGCGGCCGATCGTCGTCAATGAGTTCGGCGTGTTGAAAGCCGGCGCCCCCCGGCAGAGCCGGTTGCGCTGGCTGGCGGAGGTCACTGCCTATGCTCGCGCGCATTGCTGGGGCTGGGCGCATTGGGAACTGGAGCAAGGCTTTGGCCTCGTCGATGCCGCAACCGGCAAGCCCGATCCCGACGTGATGCGGGCGCTGCTCGGCGCGCCCGGCCGGCCTGAACGGGCTCCCGCTGTGCGCCGCGATCGTTAACGGATCCTTACCCCTCGCGCGGCTATCGTGTCCGGCGCGATGGCAAAGGACGATTGATGAGCGCCGGGTACTCACCGCAAGGCCAGAGCGTGCAGGCCGCGCCGTCGCCTCCGGCCTGGCGCGAGCTGGCCGCGACCTTCTGCATCGCCATCGCGACGATCAGCTCTGCGCCGGTTCTGCATCTCGCCAATCCCGCGCTGGCCATCATCATCGAGGTCCTGATCGGTATCGCCATCGTCGTTGCGGTCCCGACCTGGGCCCCGGCGGTCGCGATCTTCGTCCTGTTCTTCCAGAACCTGTTCGTCTCCATCCTGTCGCCGCTGGTCCCGCTCCCCTCCGATCTCGATTTCATCAAGGGCTACAATTTCCTGATTTGCTCCGTGATGTGGCTGGCGACGTTTGCGCTCTACGTGCTGGGCCAGAGGAGTCAGTCGAGGGAAATCAATCAGATCATGCGCTGGGGCGTCGTCACCCTCGCCGTCGTCTCGCTCTATTTCGCGATCGGCTTCGTTCAGGACGGACAGCCGGCGGCGGTCTATTTGCGCAACATCGTTCTGCCGCTGTTTCTGTTTCAGCTGTCGCTCCTGACCGCGGCAACCTTTGAGGTGCGCATCACGCCGTTCCTGGTCGCGCTAGCGGTCATCCTCATGCTGTGCGGCTATGTCGAGCTCGTCTTGCGCGATGTCTGGCTGGCCGTCACCAACGGCCATACGTTCTGGGGCTTCGACGAGCTCAAGGCGACCCATTCCGGCGTCTGGGAAACCCAGATGCGGCAGACCGGCAACGTGCCCGTCACACTCAAGGATCGTTTCAGCTTCGATTTCCTGAACACGCCCTTGCTCGAAGGCTTCGGCCTGTCGAAGATGCTGCGCATTCACGGCCCGAACATGCACCCGATCAGCTTCGCCTACGGGATCGGCTTTCTCGCCCTGTTCCTGTTCTCGGTCGGACGCCCGCTGCTCGCCCTGGCAGCCCTGCCGCTGCTGGTCTTCTGCAGCGTGAAGGGAGCGCTCATCACCGTCATCTTCGTGGCTGCGGGCTGGATCGGGACCCGCCTCATCG
The DNA here is from genome assembly GCF_025200905.1 of Bradyrhizobium yuanmingense. Lineage (NCBI taxonomy): Bacteria > Pseudomonadati > Pseudomonadota > Alphaproteobacteria > Hyphomicrobiales > Nitrobacteraceae > Bradyrhizobium > Bradyrhizobium yuanmingense. The sequence goes on from NZ_CP104173.1 coordinate 351,087, forward strand.
GTGCCGTAGCGACATTGTTGCTGGGGTTCGCCGGCATGATCGCCTTTGCGATCCTGGCGATCCGCATCGGCCTGCAGATCGGCGACTATCACGTCATCGGCCTGATGGGCGGCCTCGACGGATTCGTGCAGAGACCTTACGGCCGGGGCCTCGGCATCGGCGGCAATTTGTCGGATAGCTATTTTTCGATCGATTGGAGCGCCGCGCAGGCGGCCGGCACGATCGACGGCGCGGTCGAAAGCGCGATCGGCGTCCTCTTGTACCAGATGGGCATTGCGGCCTTCGTGCCGCTGGCCTTCTATTTCGCGATGGCGCTCAAGGCCTGGCGCCTGTACGCGTCGTCGGGATATCTGACGCAGGGCCTCGCCAGCTTCGGAATCCTGGTCGTTCTGCTCAACGGATTATTTCAGGAAGAGGCCCTGTTCGCGCCGCTCGCGCTGGGCCTGATGCTCTCGCTCGCCGGTCTCGTCATCGGCAGCCATGCGAGGGTGCAGAGCGTTGCAAACGAGCATGCCGAGCCCGCTCGGCTCACCGGCTACCAGCCGGCTGCGTGAGCTGCCGACCTGCCGACGGTCCCAGTACTCGGGACCGTGCCCATCCAGGAACTTCCGGTTTTTCCCGGCGTTGAACACGACCCGCACAAGCGGCCGACGCACGCGATGAAGAATTTTTCCAACGCCGAATTTTCTCCCGAGGTGATCGAGATCATGACGACCGCGCTGGAAGCTGCGGTTGCGACCCTGCCGGATCCTGTGCATTCCTCGCATGTCAACGCGCTCGCCGAATCCATCCTGCGCACCGCCGGCGCTGGCGAGCGGGACGTCTCCAACCTGCAAAGGATGGCCTTGATGGAGCTGCAACTGGCGCCGCGCAAATGACGAGGCGGACATGAAGACATTGCTTGCCGCAATCATCGCGCTCTGTGCGACATCCTCGATCGCCTCGGCAAGCGGCTGGAGGACTTACCGCATCCCGGAATCCGGAACGTCGGTCGACATTCCCGCCGCGATCTTCACCGAACCGGCCGGCAAGCCTGACGGATATGGGCAGCATTTCCGCAGCTCCGACGGCAATGCCGACTTCACCGTTCAGGCCGTCGAGAACCGGCAAGGTCTGTCGCCGGCCGAATTCCTCGCCAGCAAGAATCCGCCGACGGGGATCATCTACAAACGGATCAGCTCGAACTTCTTCGTGGTCTCGAGCATCAAGCGCGACAAGATCTGGTACAACCGCTGCAATTTCGCGCGCGGCTACGTGCACTGCGTTCTGATCAATTATCCGGCCGCCCAGAAGCGGCGATGGGATGCCGTCGTCACCCGGATCAGCCACAGCCTGCGTGGTGGCTGAGCCGGCTCGCAAGACGGAAAGTCGCAAACGGAAAAGCTGCCCGGGCCAAGCCGGGCAGCAGGTGGTGAGGAATAGAGCCGCGCGATTCTAGCGCGCCGTCGTCGTCGTCCTCGACATTGTCGGCTTCGAGCCCGGCACATGCGACATCGTCTTGGTGGTCGAGCCGACCTGCTCGCCGGCCTTGACCTTGGTGCGGGTGTGCGAGCGGCTGAACGTGCCGCCATCATGGGCTTGCGCGCGGGCGTTGGAGTTCAGTACCGGACCGTTGCCCTTGTTCATGCTGACGCCGGTCTTGGTCTTGCCGTCGACGGTAGCGGCGCTTCCGCCGGCCGCGATCGAAGAGCCGGTGCGGCCCGTCGCCGAGGTGGACGTTCCGCCGGTGCCGACGGTGGAGGCGGAGGTGCCGCCTGCTGCAGCCGAGCCGCCGCTGCCGCCGGTGATGCTGGTCTGCGCCAGCAATGGTGAAGTGGCGGCAAGCAGAAGCGCGACCGCCGAGGTCGTAACGAGCGTTCTCATGATTCAATCCTTTCTGTACCCTAAGGCGACGAGGTCGAGATTGTGCAGCCGTTGACGGTGATGGTGCTGGCGCTGGTGGAGCCGGGCCCACCCGCCGTCGACGAGGAGCTCGAGACGTGGCCGCCGCCCGCTTGCACATTGACCGACGATCCGCCGGCAGAGCTCGAGCTCGACAGCGAGCCGCTCGATGCGGTCGAGCCCGTCGTGCCTGAACCCGATGCGCCCGCGGCCGTGATGCTGCCGTCCGCATGCTTCACCACCGTCACCTTGCACGTCTCGCCCGACGCCGTCTTGCCGGTCTTTTCCATGGTAGCCGCCTGAGCTGCGCTAAACGTCAGTGCCAACGCTGCGATCGCAATGATTGATCTGTTCATGCGAGTTCTCCTCCAACAAAGACGAAGGAGCGGCATCGCTGCCGCTCCTGGTCAAGGCACTAGTTCCTGTCCTTCTTCCACTCGTCCTTGTTATGGCCCTTGCCCTTTTCGAGGCCCATGTCGCTGGCGTGGCTACCGGACTTGCCGTCGCCCATGCCGGGCGATTTCGACGAACCGGACTGGCCAACGGTCGAGCCGCCCGCAGCCGAGCCGCCAGTGCCGACGCTGGATGAGCTCTTGCCATCGCCCGCCGATGAACCACCGGTGCCGAGCGTCGAGGCCGAGCCGCTGCCCGAGCCACTGCCGGCCGCCGATCCGCCGGTGCCGACGGTCGAAGAGCTGGTGCCGCCGCCGGCCGAAGAGCCGCCGGTGCCGAGTGTCGAAGCAGAGCCTGACCCGCTGCCGCCAGCCGAAGAGCCACCGGTGCCCACCGTCGAAGAGCTGGTGCCGCCGCCGGCCGATGAACCGCCGGTGCCGACCGTCGAGCTCGATTGCGCAACGGCGAGCGCCGTGCCGGCCAGCAGCGCGGCCGCAGCCGCAGAGAGCTTCAGGATCCTCATGTGCATTTCCTCCAGGTTTCCAAAAATCAAATCGCCAATCAGGCCCGGGATAAATTGGCAATCGCGGAAACGTTCCTTGTGTCGGACACGTTGACGCTTCGATTCAGCCTGAGACAGTTCCGCGACGCGAAGCGCACAGCTTTTATTCATTCAGCGTTCATCTGGTGCTGCGGCCATGGAGTCGCGTTCGCTACGATCGCCGGCTCTCAGAATGCTCCGGCCGTCACCTGACGCGTGGAGAGGCGAGAGGAAGCCGCGCGGCCATTCCGATTCGAATGCAGACCGGCTGCGCGCGCCGTGTCGCGCCGAGATGCCGCGACGTCCGGCGTTCGCGTTTCAAGCATCGTCAATGCGCCGCTCGTACCGCGATCAGGCGCGTCGGCGGCGAGCAGGGGAGTGGAGACGGTGGCGGCGATCCGAGTGGATGTGTCGAAGATGATTTTTTCAGGCAGCGCCCGTGCGGAGTGGATGCGAATGGTGGCCCGAGCGGCCTCCGGGCCGGCAGCACGCTCCGCGGGCTCCGGCAGAGAGCGATCCAGCAACAAGAGCAGCGCCACGACGAAACTGCTTGCAAACACGAAATATCGAACGATCGGCATCAGGCGCTACCGCAAACGAGCTGTCGAAAGAATGCACGGGCGGGCCGCCTCGACGACCCGCCGTGCGGCGGTTTAGTCAATCTCCTGGACGACCATGCGGCTGCCGGGATCGACCAACATCACGCGGTTGCCCGAGTAGACGTAGCGGTACTTGGTGAGCGAGGGACCCCAGTCACTCGGCACGGCTGCGAGCTCGACGTCGCTCGGCACGGGCGAACCGACGACGATCTTTTCGCGCGTTTCGACCGGACGGATCTTGCGCTCGGTGACGTAGGACCGGATCTTGGTGCGGTACTCCGGTTCGATCTGCACGGCCGCGCCGTGCCCGGCTCCGGTCGTGGTGGTGACGGTGGTTTGTGCCATCGCGCCCGTCGACACGAGCAGAGCGGCGGCCGAAATCAACATGAGCTTCTTCATTGCGTTCTCCCTCGCCGCTGCATGCGGCGCTGCAATGAACTCGCCATCAGCTGCGCCGTTCCGGCAAAACCCGGAACGTTTGCCGTTTTTTCCCGTTCTCTCACCGGGAGCACTCAACTGGAGGAGAGGAAAATGCCTGTGTTGATTCTTTGGGCGGTGCCCGCGCTCATCGTCCTGGGCGGCGGCATCTATCTCATCGGCTACCTGCAATGAATGTGAAGGTTCCGGTTTCCGGACAAAGGAAGAAACCGGACCCCACATCCGCTCGCGCGCGTCGAGGCCGGTGCTCCGGCCGCGCCGTCGCCATCGGCTTCCGATCATCGCATTGTCACGCTCCGGTCATCTCCGCTGCATCGTCCGTTGCTCTTGTCCCGCGCGCCAGAGCCTGCTTCGTCCGGTGACGTCGGAACGGAGCTCTGGATCGTCGTTTGGCGTTTTCGCGATGCGATCCCGACGCCGCTTCGCTCGAAAACGCTCTGGGGAGAGCTGACATGCAACTGATCAGGACGTTTTCAGCGGACCGCCGCGCGATGCTCAAGGGCCTCGCGGCAGCAGCCGTGGCGCCGCTTGCGGGGCCGGCCTTTGCCGCCGAGGGACTTCCGCCGCAGCCGACCGGCTCAGTGGCTGCCATCGCCACCGACAAGTCCTATTGGGCGGCCGTGAAGGGGCTCTATGCCGTGACGCCGGACATCGTCAATTTCGAGAACGGCTATTGGGGCATCATGGCCGAGCCCGTGCGGCGCGAGTTCATCCGCCAGTCCGACATGGTCAATTATCAGAACACCTATTACGCGCGGCTGCGTGCGGGTGCGGATTTCGAGGCCGTGCGCACCAAGGTGGCGGAGGCTGTCGGCGCGCTTCCAGCTGAGATCGCGCTCACCCGCGGCGCCACCGAGGCGCTTCAGCTCCTCATCGGCGGCTACAACAGGCTGAAGCCGGGCGACGGCGTGCTCTATGCCGATCTCGACTATGATTCGATGCAATATGCGATGAACGCGCTGAAGGCGCGCCGTGGCGTCGAAGTGGTCAAGTTCGACGTGCCGGAGCCCGCCACCCGCCAGGCTGTGCTCGACGCCTATGCCCGCGCCATCGAGGCGAACCCGAAAACGAGGCTTTTGCTCCTGACCCATGTCAGCCACCGCACCGGCTTCGTCATGCCGGTCGCCGAGATCGCCCGCATGGCCAAGGCCAAGGGCATCGACACCATCGTCGATGCCGCCCATTCCTGGGGGCAGCTCGACTTCCGGGTGAGCGAGCTCGAGGCCGATTTCGTCGGCTTCAATCTGCACAAATGGATCGGCGCGCCGCTCGGCGTCGGCTTCCTCTACATCAGGAAGGATCGCCTCGCGGCCATCGACCGCAACATGTGCGACGAGGATTTTCCGGAAAGCGACATCCGCTCGCGGGTGCATACCGGCACGGTCAATTTCGCCACGATGCTGACGGTGCCGACGGCGCTGGCGCTGCATCAGCAGATCGGCGGCGCGGCCAAGCAAGCGCGTCTGCGCCATCTGCGCGACTATTGGGTGAGCCGCGTCCGCGGCTTCAAGGACATCGAGATCCTGACGCCGGATGAAGCCGGCTCATATGGCGCGATCACGTCGTTCCGCCTCGCCGGCAAGACCGGCAAGGCCGACAACGAGGCCATCGTTGCGAAGCTTCGGGACAGCTACAGGATCATGACGGTGCGCCGCGCCGGCGTCGCCAAAGGCCAGTGCATCCGTGTGACGCCGGCGCTCTTCACCGACGAGGCCGATCTCGGCCGCCTCGTCGAGGCGCTGGCCGTCATCACGGGGACGAAGACGGGGTAAGGCTGGTATGACACGGCCGCTCGATCGCCAGAGGTCGCACGCCGGTCGGGCGGGCTCGGCCGTGCACGGCTTCGCAATTCTGTTCCGACGGGGGCGGTGAGTGGGTTACAAGCGCAGGCGATCCAACGGTCGCCGATGCGACTGAGCCGCGACGGCATGGGTAGGAGACGGCTCGTGCCTCACGACAGGAAAGCCCTTCAGATCCTTTTCAATGCCTATTGGTCGCCAAAGGGCTGGAAGCAAAGTTCGGCGACTGATCAGGCGGATTTCGAGTATGCCCGTCAAGCCGGTTACATGTTCGATCCCGTCGCCGTGACGCATGACGACATCGTCGCGCGGCTCGTCTCTATCCGTCCCCGGGTGAATCTGGAACGGGCCGCCAACGCCTTCCTTGCCAGTCTCAGCACCCGCCGGCTCGATTTGCGCTCGGCGCTGGGCAGCTTCTCCTGTGCCGCATATTTCCCTCTTCATGGGCTTCGGGAACAGGCCTCTCGAGCGCTCGGCCGCCGGCTGCCCTGCCGCATCTGCGGGCGCTACGGTGACGGGAGCCCGGCGCAAGAGGATCTCAACGTGCTGAGCTTCGAGAGATGGAAATGGGCGGCGTTCGTCACGTCGACCCCCTGTACTGCTGGTTCGATCTCGCGCAGTTCGAAAAAGCTGATTTGGTCGAGCCGACGGAGGAAGATTGCTCGATTCTGACGGAGATCGTCGGCATCGCCTCTGGCCTCCCTCCGGACGCAAGGCCGAATGAGCTGGAGAAGCGCATCGGCAAAGTGCTCAAGTCGAACCGAGCCGAGCGGTGCGTTCTCATCCAGATTCTCGGTTATTGCGGCGTCCTGAAGCCGGCGCGCCGCAGCGGCTTCCTGCAGGCCTTTACGCCGGATGAGTTCCGGGACCGGCCTCCCGATCACACCAATGATTGGGCCTACCCGGTCATCTGGTGGCGCGGCGCGGATGGCGTCAATGCCGATGCGCTCAGCCAGCTCTTTCCGAAAGTCGCTTCTATGGTCTGAGCACCTCGGCTGCGAGACGTGATACGCCCCAATCGACGATGCGCCTCAAGGTCGAGATAAGCGCGAGGCAGGCGGAACCGGCGGCGTCGGGCATCAACTGCGGCTGGTCGATTGGATGAGATCCCAGCGGTTGCCGCATAGGTCCTCGAAAACCGGGACGACGCCATAGGCCTCGTGCCGCGGCGGCCGGACGAAACGCACGCCGGCGGCAACCATGCGCGCATGATCGCGCTCGAAATCATCCGTTTCCAGGAAGAGGAAGACGCGCCCGCCGGTCTGGTCGCCGATGCGCGCCGTCTGCGCCGGCCCGTCTGCTCGCGCCAGGAGCAGGCCAGAACCAGGATTGCCCCGCGGCCGCACCACCACCCAGCGCTTGCCGCCGCCGAGCGGCGTGTCCTCGCAAAGCTCGAAATCCAGAGCGCGCGTGAAGAAGGCGATCGCTTCATCATAGTCGGCGACCACGAGACTGACGAGTGACAGACGCTGATTCATCGCGCGACCCGGCGAATGGCGGCAAGCTCGCTGTGGAGGAGACAGGATAGCATAACACTGTCCAGCTCGCGTGATCCTGCCGCCGGTCCCAAGAGCTAGCACGGACACACGAAGATCGTCGAGCAATTGTTCGCTCGGCCAGAGCCCGCACGTTCATCTGCCGACGCTGACCCACTCCTGGACCTTCTTCCGCCATTCCTCATCGAATCGTAAGGTGAGTTGGTTGGCAGCGTCCGGTGAGAGAAGTTGGTCAACCGCGGACATTTTTATCTCGCCAACGTCAGGTACGTCGATGTATCCGAGGCTGGCCAACCGCTGGCCAAAAGGCGGATGTGTCGAATCGGGATCGTGCTGGCGGCTCAGACTGGCGACGGCGGCGGTCATGAATCCCGGCGCTCTTATAGCTGGAATCTGATCTAAGATTCGCGCGAATGGCGGCGATGGCGCCTTGATTGCGCCGAGCACCTCCTTCTGCAGGGGAGCGAAGACGAGATCGGCCAGACGTGCTCCACAAACCTCCATCATCACCAGCGCGCGTGCCATCTCCTCGCGTCCAACCTGCTCGGCCGCTTCCAGATCGGGGGCAAGCTCGTTCTCCCGTGACAATGCCTTGTATTCCTTCTCCAGCCTTTCGAGCAGGGAATGGAGTAGGATGCGAGCAATGTATCCGGTAATCGTGTGCTCCGGATCGGCGTAGAAGAAAACGTTCTCCGCGGCCGCCATGAAATCGGCGAGGTTGGTGCCTCCCGAAGTGTGCCGAAGCCGGGCGTGCGCCACTTCATGAGCGATAACGGCACGAACCGATCGCTGGTCCAGGATCATCAACAATGGCAGACCAATGGTCATCGTGACATGCTGTCCGAACACGCCCGCATACCGGCTTTCTTCCGAGATCGAAGCGTTGAAATCGGTGTCGACCAGCAGAGTGCGGTTCGATCTGACAAAACTGCGATCGAGCTCCCTCCATGCGGCCCAAAGCCCCGGGGCGGTCTGTTCGTCGGCTTCGAAACCGCCATGCTTGCGCGAAGGCAGGAACAGGAGCCCAATTGCGAGTGCTATGGTGGCCATGGAGCTTGTGAACACAATCGGTGCCGTGGCCAGCGCCGCAATCGTGTAGCGGTCCATGATCATCAGCCAGATGGCGAGAATCGTGCATGCCAGCGCGACGACGGGAAGCACCGCATAGCGACCAAGGCGCAAGACGATTTGCAGAATAAGGCGTTTCATCCGCGTTTCGGCCGCGGAGAGCCTCAGATCACGCCTTGCCACATGAGCTGTTGCTCTGATGCAAGCTGGCGACGTCGGCACGACCCTGGCTTTCCGTGACCTGAACCAACGTGATCGCACCGGGCGTGATGATTCCCACCTGTGGCTGGGCGGAGAGGTAGGTGGTGCTGCCGGCGCGCAGATCGAGGCTCACTTTCTCGCTTCCCTGCCCGAACAGGTTGGTACTCAGTGGAAGATTGTTGACCGCAACCTCGTGGCGGCCCGGAGGCAGCTCGCAGGCGACGAACCCTGCAGCCTGGCTGCCTCCAACGACGTTTCCATCGACCGCATAATTTGGCTGGATCGCAAAACCGAGGGCGGACGAGCGATAGATGACAAGCCGCGCAGTGTTGGCCTTGACGTTCTCTGTCACCGCCGAGCTGCCCATCGGCCCTGACGCACACCCCGCTAGCAAGAATGCTGCAACGAAAATTCCTGGACGCAAGCCCATTCAACCCCCCGATCAGTCCAACAATGCCCCGAGGGATCATTGGCGTCGGTGGTGCATGAAGTCAATCACGACTTGCGGTCGTGTCACGCCTTTCAGGTCACCGCCACCCCAGCGCCGGCGCGACATGCATCAGGATCGCCTCGATCGCATGCGCGCAATAATCCACGCCGAGCTGGTTCGGGATCGTCAGCAGCAGCGTATCGGCTTCGGTGATCGCCTCGTCCTGGCGCAGCTGTTCGATCAGCACGTCGGGCTCGGCCGCATAACTCCGCCCGAAGATCGCGCGCGTGCGCGGGTCGATGAAGCCGATCTCGTCTTCGCTGCCGCGCTCGCCGCCGAAATAGGCGCGGTCGCGATCGTCCATCAGCGCGAAGATGCTGCGGCTGACGGAGACGCGGGGCTCGCGGCTGTGGCCTGCTTCCTTCCACGCCGCGCGATAGGCACGGATCTGCGCCGCCTGCTGCACGTGAAAGGCCTCGCCGGTCTCGTCGTTCTTCAGCGTCGAGCTCTGCAGGTTCATGCCGAGCTTCGCCGCCCACACCGCGGTGGCGTTCGAGCCGGCGCCCCACCAGATCCGTTCGCGCAGGCCGGGCGCATGCGGCTCCAGGCGCAGCAGCCCCGGCGGGTTGGGAAACATCGGCTGCGGATTGGGCTCGGCGAATCCTTCGCCGCGCAGCAGGTCGAGGAAGACCTCCGCATGGCGCCGCCCCATGTCGGCGTCGCTCTGGCCTTCGGCCGGCCGATAGCCGAAATAGCGCCAGCCGTCGATCACCTGCTCGGGCGAGCCGCGGCTGATGCCGAGCTGAAGCCGTCCGCCAGCGATGAGATCGGCGCTGCCGGCGTCCTCCACCATGTAGAGCGGGTTCTCGTAGCGCATGTCGATCACGGCCGTGCCGATCTCGATTCGGCTGGTCTTGGCGCCGACGGCCGCGAGCAGCGGAAACGGCGAGGCCAGCTGCCGCGCGAAATGATGCACGCGGAAATAGGCGCCGTCGGCCCCGAGCTGTTCGGCCGCGACCGCCAGCTCGATCGATTGCAGCAGCGTATCCGCCGCCGAGCGCGTCCGGGATTGCGGCGAGGGCGTCCAGTGCCCGAAGGAGAGAAATCCGATCTTTTTCATGCGGGCAACATATGGCTGATCGGAAGAGTTTGCGAGACGTTCCTGGAGGCGGCCTCAGATTTCGCAGCCGGTCAAGTTCAAAGCCTTGAGCAGGCCGCCGAACGCCTTGAGGCGACACTGCTCGGTCTCGTTGGCCGCCTTTTCGCGCTGAACAGTGGCGGCTCGTTTGACGACAAATGCCTTTGGCTTCGGCTTGGGAGGTTCAGCGGTCGCGATCCGTTTCGGTTTGCTTCGCGGACGGACGATCGGCGTCGGCGCGAATGAACGGACATGCACGTCCTGCGGAGCAACCGGGTTATCCATCGAAGCGGTCTGTGTCGGCATCGCGCGGCTCTCAGCGGCAACCTCGAGGCGATCGGCCTTCGCCAGCGCATCGTGCGAAGCGGGGATGCTTGCGTTCTGCTCGGCAGGCGGCTGGACCGTGGCGGCGATGCGACGCGGTGGAGCGCTCAGCTCCATGGCCGACAGCATTCCCACACTCAACAGGATGAGGAGGCCCAACAACGCCATTCTCAGCATAACGCGCCTCTGACCCAGGTTAGCGCCGCTGAAAATTCTGCGCGTCAATGAGGCAACTTTGCCGGCGGCCGCCGCCCAACGGCAATCATTTGTCGATAGGGTTAATTCGGTGCCGCATCTTGCCAACGCAGACCGGCTTTGGTCGCGCAAGATGGTCTGTTCGGCCGTGGCTATCGACGTGAAGTGACGACTTGAATTGCTCTTTGTCCTCGGGGCAGAGCCAGGAGGAAGGACCGAACTACTGCACCTCGGCGATCTTCGGTCCGGGTGATGGCACCTGTGCGCTCGTTGCCGACGGCCGGTTCGACGGCGAGGCCGGGTCCGGAGATCGGGATGCGGCATCGGGCGGCGTACCCTGGGACGGTCGACGGGCCGCATTCGTCGGAAGCACGATCACCTTCGCGCCGACTTTCACCCGCTCATAGAGGTCGACGACGTCCTCGTTGGTCAGGCGGATGCAGCCGGACGACACCCGCTTGCCGATCGTCTCGGGCTTGTTGGTGCCGTGAATGCGATATTCGGTCTCGCCGAGATACATCGCCCGGGCGCCGAGCGGATTGCCGGGGCCGCCCGCCATGAACCGCGGCAGATAAGGCTGACGCGAGACCATCTCCGCAGGCGGGCGCCAATCCGGCCATTCTGCCTTGCGCGCCACGGTTTGCTCACCGGACCACGCAAAACCTTCGCGGCCCACACCGATGCCGTAGCGCATCGCCTGCGTGTCGCTCAGGACGAGATAGAGGAACGTGTTGTTGGTATCGATGATCACGGTGCCCGGCGTCTGGCGGCTGGCATAGTCGACCACCTGCCGGACCAAGGCTCCGGGAATTTCGGCGTCGGCTTTGGGCGGTTCGACCAGCGGCGCCGGAGTAGGAACCGGGGGCGGCGCGGGCGCTGCTGCGTGAACCTGCGGTGCCACGTAGACCGGCGTTGACGATGCCATGGCCTGGGGCGCGGACGGCTTCCGCACCGGTTGCACGTTTCCCGGGCGAGCCAGCAGGCCATACCCCAATGCTGCGATGGCCACGGCGCCAATTCCGACTCTCGCTGCCATCGGCAGTGCGATCGTCTCGACCTTCCGGCGTTTGGCCCGCTTGCTCATGTCTTCTCCCAGGTCGCCACGCCCAGGAGGAGTACCCAGCAAGATTTAAGAAACTTCGAAGCGATTTCGCTGGGACCGGAACCGTCGACCATGGTTAACGCCGGCTGAGCCCGCGGCGGCCGCGCGGGAGACCGTCGAGCGAAGCGGCGTCATTCGTCCTCTTGCTTTGGCAGCTTCTGCTTGGTCAGCTACACAAACCAATCATGCACTGGATGATGCTCAACGCCCCTCGCGTGATCAACGGCGCTTTGCTCCGCGTGCGAATGGCCAATCAGATCTGCATCTGGGATCAGCGACAGTTCGGGATGTCCGGCACGGTGCGGGCCGTGTTCTGCCGTGTCGGTGCCATAGCCACTCTCGCGATGATCCGAACCCTTGGCCGATGGCATATCGTTCCTGAAATGAAAGGAATCTCCGGGCCCGGGCGCGGCAGCCGCTTGTGCTGCACCGGCGCCGTGGTTCGCCGGGTCGTGGCCGTCAGCCTTTTGGCCCGGCTCTGCATGCGGATTTTGAGAAGCGTTTGGATGCGCCTGGTGCAAGTCACGCTGCGATTCGCCGGAATTGGCATGGCTTGCGGGTCCGTCATCGTCGGCAAGCTGCTTGGCAGCTGCGGAACCGGGTTCCGAAGCGTGATCCGATTGTCCATGATGGGAGTCGTGCCCGGTCGAGCCCTGCTTGTCCTGATGCTTTCCGGCCGCTGCACCGTTTTCCGAACCATGCAAATCACGCTGCGATTGTCCACGAGCGAAATCGCCCTCCGGCGGGCCGAGCTCGGCATGCTTGTTGCCGGCTGCTGCATCCTTCTCCGAAGCGTGCGATTTTCCCTGGCTTGATGCGTGGTCGGGTGGCCCGTGCTCGGTCTCCGGCTTGCCGGCTGCTGCGCCGTCTTCCGAAGCGTGCAAATCGCGCTGCGCTTGTCCATGATCGCGTGCGTCGATCGCCGCTGCCTGTGTCGTGCCGCGTTCGGCATTCCTCGCGCCCGTTGCGGCCGCCTGTTCCAAGCCGCCATGATCACTCAGAGCGTCGATGGCGCCGGATCCGATATGAGGGTTGCCGTTGTCGCCGAAGCCGTCCTCGCGCGCGGCCGCATCGATGATCTGAACCTCGTCGGCTCTGGCCATGGCGTCGCCTCGGGCAGCTTCCAACGCGAATGATTCATGGTGTGTGTCGGGATCGAGCCAGGGCAGCTTGTCGAAGCCGTCGAGATCGGGCCTGCCGGGACTATCGAGGGCGACCAACTCGCGGGGGGCGTTCGCGTCAGCCCACGCAAAGACATCGCTCGGTCTTTCCCAAGCAGTGAACGCCTGGGCGTGACTGCTCAGGAGCGAGACTCCGACTGCCGTCATCATGAACGTGCCGGCGCTGCTCAAGCCCGGCCTTGCAGGGTTGAGTGGCGGCACTGTGATCGTGCTGCCAGCAATATCGGCTCGGGATTCGATGAGCTTGGCGGCCCGCGTCGGCATGTCCGTCGGGGAGCTCTCGATACGGACGGCTCTGGCCATCTTGCCCGGAGCAGGAGTCGTTTTTGCGGAGGTGATCTTGATCGTCACGACCGCACCGGTGCCATCCGCGGTCATGACCGTGACGTTATCGGCACCCGCATGATCGGCCGCGGCCGCGTTCGCGGATTGAAGGTCGTCGAGCACGGCCCAGATCAGAGCTGCAAGCGCGCCGACCCCGCCGTAAAGCCGCGACAGGGCGAACCTTGCGAGCTCCGTTCGGTTTTTGATGCCAAGCTGCGCAGATATCTGTTCGATTCGCGCCTCAACTCTGGCTGGGGCGACCTTGATCTGGCGCGCAATCTCCTTGTTCGACATGCCGCTGGCGGCCAGGCGGATAATCTTGTGCTCCTGGTCCGTCAGTGCTGCCAGGCTATTTTCGCCAAAGGCGCGACTGCCGGTCTTGCGGTCCGCAGCCGGCGCCACCAGCCGCAGCGACTGCAACAGGTTTTCGGGCTCCTCGCGCATCGGTATGGCGGTGCAGGCACCCGCTGCGACGGCGGCAGCGAGATCGCCGCGCGCGATCGATGCGGTGTAGAAGACCAGCCGTGTGGGAAGGCGTTCGGTGTTGACGGCGGTCAGCATGGCCGAGGCCGTCAGATCGGGAAATCCATCCTCGACAAGCGCGACGTCCGGCGCCAACGTCCGGACGGCTTCGAGGCAATCGGCTCCATTGATGCAGGACGCAACGATCTCGAAGTCACGTTCGGTCGCAAATAGCGTGGCAAAACCCTGCAAGACGATCGGACGGCGATCTGCGATCACGAGTCGGATACGACGCATCTGGTTTGGCTCGCCCGGCTTTCCCGTCTTGATTGGCCCAGAAATGCGACCCGGCTTCAGCCGCGTCACCTTCAAGAGCAGCGCAGCAACGCGCGACACGCTCGTTGGTTCCACGAGGTGTGAAGCCCAGGGATGTCAGTACGGAGCAGCGGATGGGGTCGGCCCATCTTGATTCTTCCGATGCGCCATCCTGTTCCTGTTTTGCCCGACGGTGCAACGCTTTCGTAAAATGAGCAGAGTGCGCTGCGGTCATTCGAAAGATCGTGCTTGCTGAAGCAGCCTGGTCCGCCGCGGAGATCTATCCCGGCTCGCCGCGCTCTAAGTCGCTGATTTTGTTGCCCGCGCCTACCGTGCGTGGGGTTGTTTTCGACTTTTTGTTGCGGGGGTGCAAAGATATCGGTCCGAACCCGATCTGGTACGGCGCTCGCATTTTCATCCAATCATTTTCCGGAGGCGCGTCATGCAGGTTTACAACGTCGTCAAGTTCAAGGTGAAGCCGGGCCAGGAAGGCGCCTTTCTCGATGCGCACCGAGACGGCAAGGCCAAATGGCCGGGACTGGAGCACGGCGTCATCATCAGGACCGGCGATCAGACCTTCTGCCTCATCGGCACGTGGTCCAGCCAGGACGCGCTGGTGGCGGCACGCTCGGCGATGATCAAGACCCTCGACAGTTTCAGGCCGGTGCTCGAGGACCAGGGCAACGGACGCGGCGTGACGGACGCGGTGTCGGGCGAGGTCGTGCTCGCGCTGTAGCGCGGGCAGCGCCGCGACGTCATCACCCGCAGGGGTCCTTGGTCGTGAACCGCTGCGTCTTGACGCCGGGGCCACGGGCTCGTCGGAACATGACGCAGGGTTGAGGCGTGTCGTCAGCTATTTGCCGACTGCCGTTGTCCGCCATTGGCAGTCAGGCGCTACTTCCCCCGTCAAAGATGGAATGAGCGTCGATATTGGGATGGGCTCTGGCCGGTCATTGACCGGAAGACGCGGGCAAAATGCGCGGGACTGAGAAAACCGACGCGTAGCGCCATCTGCGCGACCGAAAGCTTGCTGCTCGCCAGCAGTTGTTTTGCCATTGCGACTCGCCGCGCATGGACGAATGCCAGCGGCGTCTGCCCCGTCGCTGCCCTGAATGCGCGATGGAAATGGCCTTCCGAGAGCTGCGCAAGATCAGCGAGATCGGCAATCCGAATTGTCGCGCTTAAATGCGCGTCGATGAATTCGGTGACGCGCCGTAGCCTCCACGCCGGCAGCTTGATCGATGTATCCTTCACTCTTGCACCACCGTATCGGCGTGCAAGGTATACAACGAGAGCAAGGCTCATCGTGTCGCAATAGATCGCGTCGAGACCTCCCTCCAGCGCGTCAACTCGTTCGAACTCCGCGAGCATGTTCCAGACGAAGCTGTCTTCCGAGCCCGACAGGGGGCCGAGTCCTTCGATCGATGCACCGGCGATTGCTGAAATCCTGGCGGGGTCGAGGGCGATCGCTGCCCATCGCCAACCCACATTGTGAAGCCGAAGCCGTCGTTCGCAGCCAGCCGGGAGAAATGAAACGGTCGACGGCAAATCGGGCCCGTCATAGCGATGCCCGCCATCGGCCGAGATTTCATGTCGCTCGGCGCCGCCGGACAGGGTCGCCATGATGAGGTGATTTGGCGACAGGATGCGTCCTTCGACGATGGAGGTCATCGGCCGGTACGCCGTTTCGAATGCGCCGTTCGCCCATTGGGTGCGCCGCCAGCCATCCGGCCGGGAGCTCAAGCGATCGATTGTCGACGCATTCTCAATGACACGTTGCATCGCGACTTCCTGCGCAGCGACGTCGCCTGAATACACATTCAAGCTTGGAACCGCAATTCCTTGCAGGCCGGAAGGGGAGCATCGTCGCATCAGGATCCGAGTGATTTGGTCAGAATCCCGCGCGACAAAGCGAGAGGTCGATCCTTTCTATTGGCAGGCGACAAGTGCCGCAGGCGAAATCACGGAGATTTGCAATGGATAAGACACCACAGGATTGGCCGACGGCGACCGATCGCCGCCAGTTTCTCGGCGCCGCCACCGCGATGGGCGCCATCGCGGCGACGGCTGTTCACGCAACTGCGGTCGGCGTTTCGAGCGCCAGTGCGCAAGCGCCAGCCGGCACTGCATCGCGTGCGGCTGCGGCGGGGCCGGTACTCACCCGAACGATCGGCCGCACCAACGAAAGTCTGCCCGCGCTCGGACTGGGAACGTTTCTGACTTTTGACCTGCTGCCCGGCAGCAATCGCGACGCGCTGCGAGAGGTCACCAGGAAATATATAGATGCCGGCGTCCGGGTGATCGATACATCGCCCCTCTACGGTACCGGCGAGGTCAGCGTCGGTGGATTTCTCAGCGCCATGGGCGTGACGGACCAGATGTTCATCAGCAACAAGATCTGGTCGACCGGCGACTACCTGGCCGACGAAAGCCACGCCTTGGCCAGCATGGAGCAATCGAGGCTGCGGCTGTGGCGCGACAAGATCGACGTGCTCCACTGCCACAGCCTGGTCAATGTCGACGCGATCGTGCCACTGCTGCGCGTATGGAAGAGAGAGGGCAGGATTCGTTATGTCGGCGCCTCGGTCCACGAGAATGACTATCACAACATTCTCGCAGGATTGATCGACAAGGATCTGGTGGACATCATCCAGGTCAACTATTCGATCTTCAATCGTCACGCCGAGGAGCGCGTCCTTCGCGCGGCGAGCGACAAGGGCGTCGGCGTGCTCACAAATATGCCGCTCGAAAAAGGCCGCTTGCACAAGATCGTCGAGGGCCGGCCGCTGCCCGATTTTGCCCGCGATATCGCTGCGGAGAACTGGTCGCAGTTCTTCATCAAATGGGTCATGGGCCATCCGGCGGTGACGACCGTTCTTGCCGCGACATCGAACCCGGATCACGCGGCCGAGAATGTCGGCGCGCTGCGCGGTCCTCAGCCGGATCAATCCATGCGGCAGCGGATGGCACGGCATATGGAAAGCATTCCCGGCTTCGCCAATCTCGCGTCGATGCAATGGTATCCTGACAAGCAGAGCATGTACCAGGGCGTCATCCGCCGTTCGCAGGCGGCATTGCGTCAGCGCATGAGTTGATCGATGAATGGCAGGCGCGCAGG
Source organism: Bradyrhizobium yuanmingense (assembly GCF_025200905.1). Lineage (NCBI taxonomy): Bacteria > Pseudomonadati > Pseudomonadota > Alphaproteobacteria > Hyphomicrobiales > Nitrobacteraceae > Bradyrhizobium > Bradyrhizobium yuanmingense. Next base: position 368,092 of record NZ_CP104173.1, read on the forward strand.
GTCGACGCCTGCCCTTCTCACCTGGAAGCAATACAGGAGAAGTTCATACATGAAATGGCGCTCGATTGCTTTGCGATGTGGCTTGATGGCCGTTACCGGCGTTGCATTCGCCGATCCTGCCCAACGCGAGAATCTGGGCAAGTTTGCCATCGACCGGACCGAGGTCACGATCGGCCAGTTTCGCAATTTCGCGGCTGACAAAGCTCTGAAGACCGCGGCCGAACAGGAAGGAGGCGGACACGAATTCGCGGGCGGCTGGATCCGTCGCCGCGGCTGGACATGGGCGACGCCTTTCGGAGAACCGGGCAGCGACGATGAGCCGGCGGTGCATGTGTCGTGGAACGAAGCTCGTGACTACTGCTTAGCCGTGGGCGGACGCTTGCCGACCCTGGAAGAATGGGAAAGAGCCGCCTATACCGAAGCGCGTGCGAATCCTACCGACGATTTCGTAAATGGACGCACCTATCCTTATCCTGTCGGCCATAGACCTGACGGCATGAACACATCCGATAGAGATCGCTGGCCGCGGCATGCAGCCGTGGGTACCACCAAGCGGGGTGTCAACGGTCTGTACGACATGGGTGGCAATGTCTGGGAATGGCTCGCGGATCGGCGGGGCGATGAGGCACTGACGGCCGGCGGGTCGTGGTGGTACGGTGCGGACAAGACAAAAGCGTCAGCCGTACAGTGGAAATCGGCCGACTTTCACGCGGTCTATATCGGGTTTCGTTGCGTTTACACGGCTCAATAGCCCGTTCAGGTGAGGGCCAACACACCCTGGGTAAAGGCCGACGGCCGGCGAGTTGCGCTAAAGACAAGCAAGCATGCGCGGCGCTGCCGACGACCGACTTATTGGTTTGCCGCCGCCGCAGCAGTCGCCACATATTTCGTGTAGAATTCGGCGACCCGGCCGCGCCACATGCCGACGAACGCTTCTGACGTCACGTTGTCGACCGATTTCCAGGTGCGCTTGAAGGCCGGAAGTGCATTGCCCCAAATCGCGCGTTTGCACCACCGCTCACCCTTCTCCTTGCCTTCGCTGGTGGCGCACATCGATTTCCACGCGGCGCGAGCGGGCCGGCTGATGTGCTCGGCGGCGCCTTCCCAGCCCTGCTGATGAATCAGGTAGAGATCGCTCATGTCCGGCTTACGGTGGGTGATCCACTCGAACAGGACGCCCTCGGTAATGATCTTGTAGGCGGCGGCGACGGCGTTATCCCGCGGACTGCGAATTTGCCCGAAGCCGAACTTTCCGAACTCATAATAGCTCAGCTGAAACAGCCCGATATAGGACCCGGTGCGTTGATTGGGGTTGAAACCGGATTCGATCTTGGCAACCGCCATCATGAAATTGAAATCGAGACCAAACGCGTCGGCAGCGCGCTTGATTTCTTCGGTCGGCGTTCCCAGCGGAATGTCCCTGAACGCACGCAAGACGATCTCCGCCGGTTTCTCGGCGGGCGGCAGTTCGGACCAGACGTAGTAGGCCAGATGACGGAAATCCCGCGTCGACGCCGCTTTCGGAGCTCCGTTGGACGCATCGCGTTCCGGCGGCAGCGATTGGACGACATCCTGTCCCAACGAGGCCAATTTCGGCGCGACGGGTTGATCGACGATCTCGGCTTCGGTGCGTAGCGGTGCCGAACCTGCCGACATCACCGCGCGCGGCTCTGCTCTTTCTTCCCGAAGCGCTGCCGCAAGTCTGGCGGATGCCTCTGCGTAGGCGGCCGGCGTCACCACGTTCGTGGGAGCCGCCATGCTCGCTGCAGCCGGTATGCTCGCTGCCGCTTGCGACATGACATCGGGCACCGTCGCGGCCGGTCTGTTAGCGGCGGCCAGAAAGAGTCCCACGGATGCGAGAACAGCCACGATGCAGCTGGTCTGCCAGGCCTTCATTGCCCGAAGTCCAATGCTGGCTTCCGTACGAGGGCTGTTCGCATGTTCCTGCAGCCTGTGGGTGAGCACTCTTCGTACAATCTTAAGGTTTAAATGTGGTGAACGAGAGCAGGCATTCTGCTTCGCAACCCGATATGTCCCTCTTGGGCCACAAGCGGCTCCTGGCGGAGGACGCTCGTGGGTCGGCCATGGGCGCACATGCTGGCAATGGGATCCGATCTCAGCGGCTTCCGCGCTACACCCCGCAACCGACGCGCCGACAGCCACCGGAACCTTCGGCTACGGGCCAGAAGCGGAAATGATGCGCCAATGGCTCTAGCGGGCAGCCTATGCGTCGCGGCGAGCTCGGCTACTCAGCGCCGCTCGTTCCGGAAGATGGATCTGAACAACTCAACTGAAGGCCGCACCAGCTGCCATCCTCGCAATCCAAGCACCTTCTTGCAGGCAAGAAACCACCAACGACGTGAATGTTGAACGCTTGGGTCAATACTCAACGCAAGTTCGGCAAGGCGTGCTGAGGTGTCTATCGCTCCTTCGTTGAAGGCAATGCTTGCGCGGACGATCGCGTCAAGTGCCAATTGGCGGGTCAACCAGTTCCTGAGATCGTTTGTCAGCATCGCGGCGCCGCCATTCAGGAAATGTTCGATAGCCGCCTTGCGTTGGAGCAGGTTTAGCTCCGGTGAAGGCTCACTCGACATGTTGAGTGAGTGGTATCGATACACGGCCTGGTCCGCACCAATGAATCCGACGTCGCCATGTGCGGCGAGCCGCAACCACATTTCCATGTCGGAGGCGTAGGGCAAGTCTGCTAGATACCCGCCCAGTTTTTTCTGCAGGCTCGTGCGAACTACGACGGTCGGTGACACCACAATACAAGACCAAGAGTGATGAACTCGAGTCCGGACAAGATGCGCGTTCGGAGATCCACTTCCGTTCCATAATAGCTTCTGTAGAATGGATGATCCCCGCGCTGGTCTAGAACAACCGCGCCTCCGAAGGTGAAAGCGACAGAAGGGTGATTGTCCATCAGATCGACCGATCTCGACAGGGCACCGGGCAGCAGGTAGTCGTCCGCAGACAGCAGAAGCATATAGTCGGCGCTCGCCCAGGCAATGCCTTCGTTGGCGGTCGCGATGAGACCTTGATTCGAGATGTGCCTGCGGTAATCGACGCGGGAATCGGACCGTAACTCTTGCGCAACTTCCGCGGTATTGTCAGGTGACGCATCATCGATGATGAGCACGCGCAATTCGGGACCGGATTGCGTCAAAACGCTCTCGACGCACTCTCGCAGGAAGTGCCCATACCTGAAGCAGGGAACAACGACGTCTACGGAGCTCATTTTTTGTCGGATTCCACCGACGATCGAGCCTCGCCATCTGTTCAAGAAAATACTATTGAAAGGGTTCCGGGCCGGCTGGCACCGGCCAGCTCATCTGCTCCAACGCTGCCGATGGCAAATCCCCTCCTTGGCAACACGGAGGCCGCGATGGGTCAATCGCGGCGATCTGGCCCGGCTTAGGTTAGGCCCGGTCTACCCCTGACAGCCGACATATCCTCGGTCGCGGGATGCCGCAGCGATGGGGCAAAAGCTGACATGCAGAGGTTTCGACGATCTAAAGGTTCGTTGCGCATGTATGACCCGATGCTTTTTCGAAGACTTCAGGCTCGGCTTGCCTCAAGAACTGAGATAGCCCGGGCGGTCGAAATGACCCGCTCAAGCCGCAGACCTGCGGCGGCAAGCAAAGCGGCAAATTCGCTCTCGGTTCGCTCGACGCCCCCCGTAACGACAAGCATGTTCGCATCGATTAGCTTGATCGTATTTCGTTCGTTTCCCGGGGGAATAATAGTCTCCGCAATTAACACTCGTCCGTGGGGTTTCATTACCTCTCGGCAATTGCGCAGGATGCGTACCGCTTGCTCGTCATTCCAATCGTGAATGACCTTTTTCATGATATAGACGTCCGCACCGGCGGGAACGGCGTTGAAGAAATTGCCGGCCACGAACGAGGTCTGTGGCGGGAAACTTGCCGCATCAGCCCGCGCTGCCTCAACCCCCGCCGGTAGGTCAAACAATATGCCGGAAAGGTGAGGGTGTCTCTTTAGGATCTCCGAAAGCAGCTGTCCATGGCCGCCGCCGACATCGACAATCTGAGAAAACGCACCAAAATCACACGCCTCTGCTACAGCTTCATTGGCGCCTTGGCTAAGCGCGATCATCGCCTGCTGGAATAGCGAAGCCGCGTCCGGATGGTCCGCCAGCCAATCGAACCTGGGCTTTCCAAATACGGTTTCGAACGTCGGCAAACCCGTTTGCACTGAATGAGTGAGCTGAGCGAAGGCGAGATAGGGCTCCCTGTTCATCATTCGGATCAGGTCGCGGGGACTTGAGGGCGCGTCGGAAAGCAAGGCTGCGCCCAATTCGGTGAGTTGGAAACGGCGGGCCGAGGTTTCGCTAAAGACCCCCTCGGCGGCGAGAAGCCGCATAATCCTATAGAGCGCATCGCAGTGACAATGCGTTTCCTCCGCCAGATCGTCGACGCTCCGCTCTCCGGCGACCAAGCGATCCGCAACGTTGAGATCTGTCGCAACGCGCAAGGCTTGGGAGACCATGAAGCCAAGGCCCAGGTGAATGAGTTGTTGAGAAGGACTATACATAGCTTTCCTTTCAAACAGCCGCCGCCTCACGGCGCCCGTGGTCTCAATATCACGACCTGAAGTGCCGGTAAGGGATGATAATTTAGCCGAGGGTGCAGTGTTTGTCGTTCGATGTAGACATCCCGCTCAGGTCGATGTCCGGTTCGGGTCAATAATCGACTCGGGTAATCCTCTATCGGGCAGAGATCACCCAGGCTGGATCGTCGTCCTGAGTGCGCGGCGGCTTCTTTTTCGCTACGGGCAATGGGCGCCTGATATGTCCAAATCTGGCGTTAGGGTCAGTAAATGTCCCCGGAATCGCTTCTGGTCGCATTCGCCCAATTTGAACCTGATGCAATTCAGTTGCTGACGAAAAGCGCAGGTGCATGTGCATGGTCAGAACTTCTTCTTACCTTTCGGCATCTGGTCTCGCGCTGCGGATGTGTGACTTATGTGGTTGCGTAAGGTGGTTATCCACCTCTCGACCGAGAGCGCTTTGGGTCAAAGCCTAACGAAGTCGACCGCCGTTGCGGACGTTCGGTCCGCCTTTGGGAGACCAGGTGGCTCACGACCTCAGGGTCTCGGACCATCGCCTTTCAGCCTACAATGCCATCCCGACAATCCAGGCACGGGCACATGCCCGTCGCCGCAATCGGGCTGGGCTGCGAAAAGAAGAATTTCTGCGACAATCAGTGCCATCAAAGCCAAAGACCATAAGGCACGCACATCCGAATCCCGCTAAATGTTGGATTTGCACAACCTATACGCGATGCCAGATCTCGTAAAGGCTAACCGCTTCCATTCAAAATGTATCGATCGAATGACGCAGGCATTTCCAAGCGAACTGGAGGCGATGATCACGAAGAGTCGGCTTCGGGTCAATCGCACCATTTTCGGCCCGGACTTGAGATGTCCGCTTGTATCCCGACAGCGGCGGACTAGCAGACATCTTTCAACCGCCGCTTAGGGCCAGTTCCGGACGTCCGCCGCCAATAGGTCCCAAGCAACATTCTATTAATCGTGAGGGTGCGCCTCACGTGCGGTGTGAGCGGTTAGCGCTTAAGTTGTGATCGACATAATCGAGGCGCGATGACTGGGTTCCTCAATGTTGACAATAGAAAACGTAACTACCAAGAGACGGATCGAACGCGGCATCCTAGCGGCTGCAATCGTGTTGGCGAGCTACGGCCTCGATTTCGCCCGCGCGGACGACGTGCCCAATCAGGTCCCGGCAGATTACATGCACTTCTCGCTCGACATGACTCCGATGCGGATCAGCCTTGTCAATGATGTTGTCGGAAAGGCCAATTTTCCGGATCTTATCGTGCCCCGGGCATTTGTGGTTTTCGTCAACAGGGCGCCGCCGAGCAGTAAGGGGCCGCTGCCCTCGCAACTCAGTTCGAATGAAGTCGAACTCGTGTTCGTCGATGGCAGCGGTGAGCCGTGGAGCGTCGCGGTGGCGGAGCGATCACGGCGCGACGGCCTTGACCGCGCGACCGCTGGCCAGCGCATGCGTGCCGAAGAGACTATAGTTCAGATCCATCCGAGCCAGATGCCTACAGCAGCCTATGCGGATGCAACCCGCGCCAACGTGTTGCGATCCGCCCCGAAGCGTCAGAACGATGATTTCGAGGGATTAGCTCATTACAAGGGCGTCGCAAGCTATTCCAACTATATGGGGGAGCCTGCAGACGAATTCTTTTCGGTGCAGTGTGAAGGGAGGCTCCATCCCGTATTTCTATGCAAGTATATGATGTCGATCACCGAGGGCGTGGTCGCACGCGTTAGCTTCGTCGACTTCCGCCTGAACGGGGGCCGCGCCTATGCCAATCGCCGCCTGCGGTTCGTTCGTGAAGTGGTGTGCCGTTATCTGACGCGCTGTTAGCGCGGTCAACGCTACGTCCGCTTTGGGTCAAAGGCTGCCTTGACCGGTCATAACTTTGGCGGGTCAACGCCCGACAGCTGACCTCGCGGCGCCCGAGCTGTGGTCTAACACGGGCCATAAAGCGGAGCTTACGAAACCGCGCGTAAGCCACCGAACGCTTCCCCACAAGCGACGAGATGAATTGCGAACTCGATAGCCTCGCGACTGCGCGCTGATTCCGCAATCGCAAAATTCTCAGAATGCTCTTTTCGTCCCGTTAACCTACTTGGAGCCGGTTGAGGAACGGACCGACAAATCATCGCTTCCTCCTGGACAAGAATCTTGTTGCAGGCGTCCCTTTGCGGGCGCCGGGAATTCATGGAGGCGTGTATGCGAATGAAGCTTTTCTATGCGGCCACGCTCTGCGTTGCATTGTCCGCAGCAGCACCACTCGTGCAAGCCCAGGTGGGCGCGGGTGTTGGCGCCGGTGTTGGAGGTGTCGGTGCAGGTGCTGGTGCGGGAGTGGGTAGCGGTGGCGTCGGCGCCGGTGTTGGTGCCGGGGTTGGCGGCGTTGGCGCGGGTGCCGGCGCCGGAGTGGGCGATGGTGGCGTGGGTGCCGGCGTTGGCGCCGGAGTTGGTGGTGTCGGCGCGGGTGCTGGCGTCGGAGTGGGCAGTGCTGGCGTCGGTGCTGGAGCGGGCGCCGGAGTTGGCGGAATTGGCGCTACGGGGGGCGTGGGTGTCGGCGGAGGCGCGGCGGGAGCTGGCGCAGGTGCGAGTGTTGCAGGAGTTGGTGGGGCAGGTGCGGGAGTTGGTGTCGGTTCTGGCAGCGTAGGTACTGGGGGGATCGGCACCGGCGGGCTTGGCACTGTTGGCATTGGTCCTGGTGCCGCGGGAGCCGTGGGCATTTCAAATAATGGCGTTGCCAATGCAAACAACAGCTCTGGATTGGCAGGCCTCAATCCTGCCAACGTCGGCACAGCCTTCGCGACATTGGAGGTCGCAGAGCAGCAGCGGGTGTTGCGGCGCTGTGCAGCTGTCCTGAAACAGCCGGGTCACTACGACCGAGAAACACGGGCCGTTTGCCGTGTGATAGCCGCTAAATAAGTAAAGATCGTCTTGTCCGTTTTCGAGAGCGGAATCGACGGATAGACAAATAGGAAGAAGGCTCGGCAGGAGAACGCCGAGCCTTATCTTCAGGCCGAGCTATCGGTCTCACTGCAAGCTGACTTCGCTCCCAATTCCTTGGAGAACAAGACCCAGTCTCCGCGAGCACGCCAAAGCTTGGTGATAATAAGTCATGCGTCCGCCGGCTCTCGCGCGTCCCCACGCGCGGGGATTTACCAGCGATCCGAAATCGCTCGAGGGCGAGGATCATATGTCCTACCTCAATCAAGGACTGCAGACGGCGGAAAACAGGATCCTGGCCGAGAGTTTCTTTCCGCTCAAGGCCCGGATAGAAGATTCCAGGCCGGGACCTGATGGACAGTAAGGACGACAAGTTCGGGGAATGCCACGCCATTGGCGACCGCTCGCTACCTTCCGCTTCGGGCCGAAACATGAAGAACTGAAGTTCAGCAAATCTCGTCCGCTCTGCCGCAACGAGCGGACCTCCGTGGGCCGACGCGCATCTTCGCCGATGGGCCACAAGGAGACGTGTTGCCGACTTTGTGTCCCTCCGTGACGCGGAAGAATGGGTGAATTGGAAGCAGGGCGTTCCGAAGCTCAACCCTTATGCCATTGAATAGGCCAAGAGGGCCGACTTCCGCTCCGGGTCAAAAGCGGTCCTCGGAGGGCGACGCTCGGGAGGACGGCTACGGGCCAAAGCCGGACATATGTCCGACGAGAGCGAGCCAAACCGGCGCCGATATGAAGCCTAGGGCGCCGGCACGCCGAACGACTTGAGTCCGTCCATTGCATTCGCGTTCTTTGGATCAATCGCCAGCGCCGCCTTGAAGTCGGCAACCGCTTCATTGCTCTTGCCAAGGCTCTGGTAAGCTGTACCGCGCCACGCCAGCGCAGCGCTCGATCGCGGCATGACCCTCAACACCGCGTCGAAATCGGCGATCGCGTCTTGATAGTGACCGAGACGCAACGACGCGTAGCCGCGTCCAAGATTGGAGTCGGCAGCTTCGCGCTGGATATAGCCGCGAGCGAGAGCCAGAGCCTTGTCATAGTCGGTCTTGGCCTCCTTGAACTTGCCGAGACGGTTGTAGGCACTTCCGCGCTCGCGATAATAGCGCCCGGCTTGAGGTGTCCATCGTATCGCTTCGCTGTACCGTTCGGCCGATTTTTCATGCTGCCCGAGCTTTGCATAGACTTCGCCTTCGCCGAACGGGAAGGTGCCGTCGCTAGGAACAAGTTCCCCACCCTTGCGGAAATCGGCTAGCGCATCGTCGTAACGTCCGCGCCTGATAAGATAGAAGCCGCGCTTGGCATAGAAGGAGGGATCAAGCGGCTCGATCTGCAAGGACGCGTTGTAGTCGGCCTCAGCGCGGTCGTACTGTTTCAAATTCTCATAGGCGAAGGCCCGCTGGCGCAGCAGGGCGCGGCGAGCGTCGGCGCCATACGAGCTCTCCTCCAATCCTTGAGTGTAAAGGTCAACCGCACGCTGGTAGTCATGTGAGCGCTCGGCCTGACTGGCGCGCTTGTTAAGGGCCGTCAGCGAATCGTCAGTCGTCAGGACCTCGTCGCTAGGCGGAGGTCCATTCACGAGGCTTGCGAGTTGCCACTGATGCCAAAAATGCAGGGCAGTACGCAGAATGCCCGCAGATATCACCATCATGAGAATGAACGCAGCGATGACAATGATCCAGCGGCGGGGCGTCATGGCGGAAAAGTCTAATCGCGACCGGTAAACAAGCAAGCGACACTTTCGGGTTGATTAACGATGAATCCCCAAAGCGGGGACACTCAATGAATGCGCAAGCCGCTAGGAAATTACGCTTTCGCTCGTGTGCCGGTAAAGAAGAGCATGATACAGGGCGATGCGGATGTCCGCTTCGGGTCAAAAGCTGACGCTAGGCAGGCAGCGCGGCAAGGTCAGCTTTGGACCAGAAGCAGACAAAGTCACGACCATCTATTTGCCGCATCCACGACCGTTTCTGGCCAGCTTGATCACGAAACGAATACCTTCAACGTCGAGTGACGGAGCGGACGCGAGCATCATTCTGTCGACGTCGCGCCGTGCGGGCAGCCAGTCTTCCCCACCCGATCAGCGCACAAAACACGATGGCGGCAGCCATCGTGGTGTGACCACTGAACATCACGAGGCCCACACTCCAGCTCTTTGCGGCCACGAGGATGCCGAGCGCCAGCAGCAGCACCCCTGCACCGGCAGCCCGAAGTCCATAGGTCGTCACCCGCGGCAGCGCCTTGCCGAAAATATCGCGCTGCTGGCGGTGCGTGGCGAAAGCCAGCGCAGCAAAGCCCGCCAGACACAGCCCAAGGGCAAGTAGATGGATCATTCCGCCGCACCGCTGGAAGCAATGGCGACCGGCACCTGCGGCATGCGCTTCGATTGCACAATTGATCGGTTCCGGGCGGTGCGAACAGCCAGAACAACATGGAGCAGTGCGAGTGCCCAGCACGTCACGTCGATGCCGGCGAACACCCAGTCGCCTTGCGTCAGGCTGTGCCACAGCGGCCGCTGCGTCGTCAGCGCGTTGAGGACGGGCAACAGGGCGCTCGTCGCGAACCTGCAAGCCAAGCCGGAGAAATTCGGGCGCGGCGCGGTGAGCTCAAGCTATCGATACGGAGCAGCAGGACGGGTTCGTCTCATCCACGTTCCGCGATGGTGGCATCATACGCCTGTTTTGCCCGACGATCAAGCGAATTTCGCAAAAACGGAAATTGACCGTTTCCCCGGGCCGATCATGCCTCGATTTGCGGTCGATGTTCGCGCCGATCTCATCGCGCTCGTAAGCCGTTGATCTTGCTGCCCCCGGCTACTGTGCATGGGGTTGTTTTCGAGCTTTCGTCTTGCCGACGCGAAGACGCCACACCAAACCGTGCCAGATCCGGCTCACGCCCGCTACTTCATCACCCGCAGGCCCTTGGTCGTGAACCGCTGCGTCTTGCCGCCGGGCCGCATTGGCCGCTTGGTGCCGGCGGCCTTGCCGGTGCCGGGCGGCTGATGTGCTGGCACGAGCTGATGCGGCTGCGAGCCGATCAGGTCGCGGCGGCCCATCTCGATCAAGGCTTCGCGCAGCAGCGGCCAATTGTCGGGGTCGTGGTAGCGCAGGAATGCCTTGTGCAGGCGCCGCTGGCGCAGGCCCTTGATCGCCTCGACCTTGTCGCTGCCGCCGTGGCGCACGCCGCGCAAGGGGTTGACGCCCGTGTGGTACATCGCGGTCGCGGTCGCCATCGGCGAGGGCAGGAAGGTCTGCACCTGGTCGGCGCGGTAGCGGTTCTTCTTCAGCCACAGCGCGAGGTTCATCATGTCCTCGTCGGTCGTGCCCGGATGCGCCGCGATGAAGTAGGGGATCAGGTAATATTTCTTGCCGGCGCGTTCGGCCGCCTCGTCGAACATGCGCTTGAACTTGTTGTAGGCGCCGATGCCCGGCTTCATCATCTTGTCGAGCGGGCCGCGCTCGGTATGTTCAGGCGCGATCTTCAAGTAACCGCCGACGTGGTGGGTGACGAGCTCCTTGATGTATTCGGGGCTCTCGACCGCGAGGTCGTAGCGCACGCCGGAGGCGACCATCACCTTCTTGATGCCTTTGGTCTCGCGCACCTTGCGATAGAGCCGGATCAGATCGTCATGCGAGGTGTTGAGGTTCGGGCAGATCTCGGGGAAGACGCAGGAAGGACGGCGGCACGCCGCCTCGACCTTCGGGTCCTTGCACGCCATCCGGTACATGTTGGCGGTGGGGCCGCCGATGTCGGAGATGACGCCGGTGAAGCCCGGCGTCTTGTCGCGGATGCGCTCGATCTCGCGCAGGATCGATCCCTCCGAGCGGTTCTGGATGATGCGGCCCTCATGCTCGGTGATCGAGCAGAAGGTGCAGCCGCCGAAGCAGCCGCGCATGATCGTCACCGAGAACTTGATCATCTCCCAGGCGGGGATGCGGGCATCGCCATAGGACGGGTGCGGCGCGCGCGCGTAAGGCAGATCGTAGACCGCGTCCATCTCTTCCGTCGTGAGTGGGATCGGCGGCGGATTGAGCCAGAGGTCGCGGTCGCCATGGCGCTGCACCAGCGGCCGCGCATTGCCGGGATTGCTCTCCCGGTGCAGCACGCGCGAGGCGCGCGCATAGGCTTCCTTGTCCTGCTCGACCTGCTCCAGCGCCGGCAGGCGGATCACGGTTGAGCCCTTCTGGCGCGATGCGCCCTCGTCGGCGGACTCGAGATCGTCGGCGTGCAGCTCGGTGTAATCGTCCGGCACCTTTCGGAACAGCGCCACGCCCCTGATGTCGTCGAGCTCGCGCGGCGCTTCGCCAGCCGCGAGCCGGTGCGCCACTTCGACCACGGCACGCTCGGCGTTGCCGTAGAGCAGCAAGTCCGCCTTGGCGTCCGCCAGCACCGAGCGGCGCACCTTGTCGGACCAGTAATCGTAATGCGCGATCCGGCGCAGCGAGGCCTCGATGCCGCCGAGCACGATCGGGGTGTCCTTGAACGCCTCGCGGCAGCGCTGGGCATAGACGATGGTGCAGCGGTCCGGCCGCTTGCCGCCTTCGCCGCCCGCCGTATAGGCATCGTCGCTGCGGATGCGACGGTCCGCGGTGTAGCGGTTCACCATGGAATCCATGTTGCCGCCGGTGACGCCGAAGAACACCTTTGGCTTGCCGAGCGCCTTGAACGGCTCGGCCGAATGCCAGTCGGGCTGCGCGATGATGCCGACGCGGAACCCTTGCGCCTCCAGCAGGCGGCCGATGATCGCCATGCCGAAGCTCGGATGGTCGACATAGGCATCCCCGGTCACCAGCACGATGTCGCAGGCGTCCCAGCCGAGCGCGTTCATCTCGGCGCGGCTCATCGGGAGGAACGGCGCCGGCTTGCGCGGGCGCGCCTGGGCCATCAGCGGCTTTTCGGCGGCAATCATCTGGGTGTCCATGGCGCCTACGCATAGGGCTCCGAGGCCATGAATTCAACCGACGGGCGCGTGAAAGATCAGGTTCCGCGGGACATCGCCTTTCCCTCAGGATGGCGAGGAAAACGCCTGCTCGATCCGCGCCGCGAAGGAGATCAGGCGCTCCTCGCTGTGCGGTGGGCCGACGACCTGCAAGGAGACCGGCATGCCGGCCCCATCGCGGCCGGCGGGCACCGCCAGCGCAGGGCAGCCGAGGATCGACCAGACATAGGTGATCATGATCCAGTCGATGTAGATCTTCGATGCGGTCCCCTCGATCTCGGTCGGCCACATGATCTCGACCGGAAAGGGCGCGACCTGCGCGGTCGGGCAGATCAGGATGTCGAACTCCCTGAAGAAGGTCTGCATGCGTCGATAGATCGCCGCCCGCTGCTCCATCGCGGCCGCGATGTCTCTCGCGGACAGGCTTTCGCCATGGGCGATGTCGCCGGCGACCTCAGGCGTGAAGCGTTCGCGCGATTGCGGCCAAAGCCTGCCCCAGGTGGCGAGATAGGCGAGACCACGCAGCGCGCGGATCACGCGCGGCAGCCCGGCGAGATCAGGGGCGGTCTCGCTCATCCTGCAGCCGGCGGGTTGAAGCCGGTCGATCGCGCCGCGGAAGGCGGAACGGATGTCGTGATCGACCGGCAGCAGGCCGAGATCCTCGGACACCGCTATTCGCTCCGCCCATCCGGGTCGTGCGGCGGCGTTGCGGAACGATGCGGGATGCTTGCGCGACAACAGATCGGGCGGATGGAAGCCGGCCATCGCATCCAGCATCAAGGCAAGATCGGGAATCGTCCGCGCCATCGGTCCCTCGACGAAAACGGTGTCGAATGGATCGGAGAGCGGCTTTCTCGGCACGAGGCCCGGTGTGGGCCTCAGCCCCGCAACACCGCAAAATGCGGCCGGCGTGCGCAGGCTGCCGCCGACATCGTTGCCATGGGCGAGATAGACCTGATGCGCGGCCAGCGCCGCTGCCGATCCGCCGGAGGAGCCGCCCGCGGTCAGCGCAGGAAAGAACGGATTGCGCGTCGCGCCGAACAGCGCGTTGGTGGTGTTGGCGCCGCCGAGCTCCGACAGATTGCTCTTGCCCACGACGATGGCGCCATTGCGCTGGAGACGATCGATCGCGGGATTCGATATCTCGGGGGCGCCGCGGGCCGTCAGCGCGCTGCCGCCGCTGGTCGGCACGCCTGCGACATCGGTGTTGTCCTTGACCGCGAGCGGAAGCCCGCAGAGCAGGGGCCAGTCCTCACCGGCCGCCTTTTTCTCCATAAGCCGCCGTGCTTCACCCCGTGCGGCCTCGAAGCAGCGAACCGGAATCGCGTTGATTCCCGCATCCGTCGCTTCGATCCTGTCGATCGCGGCATCGACCACGTCGAGCGGCGACAGATGGCCTTTGCGAATCTCGGCAATGGCGTCGACGGCGGACAGCGCAAGAATGCCGGTGGAAGGCGCAAGGCTGGGCGCATCACTCATCTCTATGTCCGGATCGCGGCGGTGGACCCGCGCACCACCAGCGCCGGCTGAAGCTGGATCGATCTCGCCTCTCCCTCGACGCCGGAACGTCCCTCCGAAACTCGCGACAGCAGGGTCGAGACCGTGGTTTGGGCAATCGCCTCGGACGGCTGCGTCACGATGGTCATGCCCGGCCGCACCAGGCCGGCCCACGGAGGCTCGTCAACCGCGATGACGGAGAGGTCGTCGGGAATGGTGAGCCCGCTCTCGGCAATGGCACGAAGCAGTCCGAGCGAAAGATGATTGTTGGTGGCGAAGATCGCGGTCGGTCGCTGCGCATGCCGCAGGAGCCGCATTGCGGCGGCATGGCCGGCGGCCTCGGAGAAATTGTCCTTCTCGATCAGCCGTTCGTCGAGGGTGGTGCCGCGCGAGGCCAGGCCGCTTCGGAGGCCATCGAGGCGGTGGCGCGCGATCTGATGCTCGGGCGATCCCATGATCACGGCGATGCGGCGATGGCCGAGATCGTCGAGATGTTCGGCCGCGAGCCGTCCCAGCGCAACGTTGTCGGTCGTGACCGAATCGAGGTCGAGCCCCTCGATGCGTCGGTCCACCAGAATGCCCGGCATCGGCAAGTCCGCCAGCGCGGCCTGGCGTCCGCTCCAGCCGCGCCGGGTCGGGATGACGATGACGCCGTCGGCGCGCTGCGACAGCAGCATGGCAAGATGCCGCTCCTCGCGCCCGGGGTCTTCGGCACTGTTGCAGAGAATGACGGAATAGCCCGCGGCGCTCGATAACCGCTCAATGCTCTCGACCAGCTTCAGGAAATAGGGATTGGCGAGATCCGCCACGAGCAGCCCGAGGATGCGCGTGGCGCCGCTGCGCAGGCTGCGGGCGCTGGCATGCGGTGCATAGCCGAGCTTGCGTGCTGCCGCATTGACGCGCGCCTGGAGGAGCTCGCTGACCTTGCCCGACCGGTTGAGCGTCTTCGACACGGTGGCCACGGAGACACCGGCGAGCCGGGCGACCTCGTGGATAGTGGGCAATGGCCCTGCCGGCATCAACCATTCTCCTGTTAAACGTTTTTGTATTGGTTGGATTGACTGGAGGCAAGCCAAAAGAGCATGAGAAGTGTACAATACCGTTGCGATAGACCAGCTTCCGTGCTTCATTAGAAAAACGTTTAACTGAAACCAGGGAGGCAATGGTGTGTGGGCTGGATGGCGTCCGGCGATCGCCGGTCTGCATTTGCAGGCGCTCGGCATGACCGGCTATGTGGTCGGTCGGCTGTTCGCGGCCATCCCCGTGCTGCTCGCCGTCGCGGTATTCGTCTTTCTGCTGCTCAGCCTCGTGCCGGGTGATCCCGCCGTGCTGATCGCCGGTGACTTCGCCTCGCCGCCACAGGTGGAGGCGGTGCGCCAGGCGCTCGGACTCAATCTGCCGCTGCTGCCGCGTTTCCTCGCATGGGCCGGCCGCATCCTGAGCGGCGATTTCGGGCTGTCGCTGTTCAGCCGCATCCCGGTCTCGCAGCTCGTCGCCCAGCGGATCGAGCCGACGCTGCTTCTCTCTCTCATGACGATCACGATCGCGGTCGTCGTCGCCGTGCCGCTCGGCCTCGTCGCCGCCTATCGTCCGAGGGGGCTCGTCGCGCGCCTGACCATGGCGGGGGCGGTGCTCGGCTTCTCATTGCCGGTCTTCGTCGTCGCTTTCGCGCTTGTCTATACGCTCGCACTCGGCCTGCACTGGTTTCCGGTGCAGGGCTATAAGCCGCTGTCGCAGGGCGTGCTGGCCTGCCTGCATTCGCTCGTGCTGCCCGCGATCTCGCTGAGCTTCCTCTATATCGCCTTGATCGCGAGGGTGACGCGCGCTGCGGTGTTGGAGGTGCTGCGCGAAGATTATGTCCGCACCGCCCATGCCAAGGGGCTCGCGGCCCGCAAAATCATCGTACGGCACGTGCTCAGCAATGCCGCAGTCCCGATCATCACGGTCGTCGGCATCGGATTTGCCGCGCTGCTTGGCGGCGTCGTCGTTACCGAGACCGTGTTTTCCATTCCCGGCCTCGGCCGGCTGACCGCAGACTCCATTCTCCGGCGCGACTATCCGGTGGTGCAAGCCCTGATCCTGCTGTTCGCCTTCGTCTATGTCGTCGTCAATCTCGTGGTCGACATTCTCTACGCCGTCGTCGATCCGCGGATCCGGTACTGATGCAGGACGAGCCGATGGCGATGACCCACGCAGCAGAAGGGCTCGATGCGCCGGACATCGGTGTCAACCGGTTTGCGCAGATCGCGAGCCTGCCGGTTCGCCAGCCCATACTGGCTCTGAGTTGCGTTCTGCTGCTCGCCTTTGGCGTGACGGCCGTCGTGAGCCCGTGGATCACCGCGGATCCCGCTGCGCTGGATCCGCTGAACCGGCTTCAACCGCCGTCGCCGGCGGAGCCCTTCGGCACCGATCAAGTCGGACGTTCCGTGTTTGCCCGCGCGCTGGTGGGAACGCGGGTTTCGCTGTCGGTCGGCATTGCCGTTGCTGTTCTCACCACGCTGATCGGCGTGTGCATCGGTGTCATCGCCGGTTATTTCCGCAGCGTCGACAAGATCGTAATGCGCGCGATGGATGCGGTGATGGCGATCCCCGCGATCCTGCTCGCGATCGCACTCGTGGCGCTGATTGGCGCTTCGCCCATCGTGATCGTCACGGCGATCAGCCTCCCGGAAATTCCCCGCATGGCGCGCGTGGTGCGCGCCAGCGTTCTCAGCTTGCGCGAACGCGTCTATGTCGAGGCCGCCATCACTTGTGGCGGGCGTACCGTGACCATCCTGCATCGTCACATCCTGCCCGGCGCTGCCGGGCCGATCATGGTGCAGTCGACCTACGTCTTTGCCTCCGCGATGATCCTGGAATCGATCCTGTCGTTTCTCGGTGCAGGCACGCCGCCCGACGTGCCGAGCTGGGGCAACATGATGTCGGAGGGACGGCAGTTCCTGCAGATCGCGCCGTGGATTCTCGGCTTCCCAGCCTTGATGCTGGCGATGACGGTGCTCGCCGCCAACCTGCTCGGAGATGTGCTTCGCGACCTGCTCGATCCGAGCTTTGTGGGAGGCGAGATGCGATGAGCGCGCCGCTGCTCTCCGTCGAGAACCTTTCCATCACGCTCAACACGCGGGGCGCCCCGGTCCCGCTCGTCCGCAACGTCTCGTTTGCAATCGACCCGGGTGAAACGCTGTGCCTCGTCGGCGAGAGCGGCTGTGGCAAGAGCCTGACCGCGCTCTCCATCATCGGCCTGCTCGACCAAAGCGTCATGCAGGTCGCTTCCGGCCGCATCCTCTTCGAGGGGCGCGATCTCGTCACGCTCGGCGCCGAGGAACTGCGCAAGCTCCGGGGCGACCGTCTCGCCATGGTGTTTCAGGAGCCGATGACGTCGCTCAATCCGCTGCTGCGGGTCGGCGAGCAGATCGCGGAGGTGATCGTCGAGCATCGTGGCGTGTCCGAGGCGGACGCGCGGCGGCAGGCGGTCGGATTGCTCGATCTCGTCCGCATTCCGGATGCGCGGCGACGGGCCTCCGAATTTCCGCACCAGCTTTCCGGTGGCATGCGGCAGCGCGTGATGATCGCGATGGCGCTCGCCCTGCGCCCTGCATTGCTGATCGCCGACGAGCCGACCACCGCGCTCGACGTCACCATCCAGGCCCAGGTCTTGACCCTGATCGACGATCTGCGTCGCGAGTTCGGCACGTCCGTGCTCCTGATCACGCACGATCTCGGGGTGGTCGCGGAAATGGCCGACCGGGTCGTCGTGCTCTACGCCGGCAGCATCGTGGAGCAGGCCGGCGTCAACGGCATCTTCGATGCCGCGGCCCATCCCTATACGCGCGGCCTGCTTGGGGCGATCGGCCAGCTCAACAGCGGCACCCGCGATCGTCTCGCCGAGATTCCCGGCAGCGTGCCGAGCCCGGTCTCGCTCGGCACGGGCTGCGCCTTTCGCCAGCGCTGCGGCGCGGCGATGCCGGTGTGTCACTCGGAGCCGCCGTTGTTGTCGGGCGCTGACGAGCACCTGACGGCATGCTGGCTGGGCAAGGCCGGCGCGATGGTGCCGGCATGAGCGCCGTCCTCGAGGTCTCAGGTCTGACCCAGATCTTCACCTCACGGCAGGGGCCGTTCGGATTGTTCGGCCGGCGCGATCTTCGCGCCGTCGACGACGTCAGCTTCGTCGTCGCGCACGGACGTACCTTCTGCCTCGTTGGTGAAAGCGGCTGCGGCAAGACCACGATCGGCCGCATGGTCGTGCGCCTGTTGCGGCCGACGGCCGGCTCGGTCCACATCAATGGCGAGGACTTCGGCAATCTCTCCGGCGAGACGCTGCGCAGGAAGCGCCAGCAGGTGCAGATGGTGTTCCAGGATCCCTTCGCCTGCCTCAACTCGCGCATGACCGCGGCGGAGATCGTCGAAGAGCCCTTGCAGAATTTCGGCATCGGCGATGCGGTGTCGCGACGGCGGAAGGTCGCGCGTCTGTTCGACCAGGTCGGACTGCCCCAACATTTTCGCGCACGTCTGCCGCATCATTTGTCGGGCGGACAGCGGCAGCGCCTCGGCATCGCGCGGGCGCTCGCCGCGGATCCCGCGCTGATCGTCGCGGACGAGGCGGTCGCGGCGCTGGACGTGTCGATCCGCTCCCAGATCCTGAATCTCCTGAAGGATGTCCAGCGCGAGATCGGGATCTCCTATCTGTTCATCTCGCATGATCTCGCCGTGGTGCGCTATCTCGCGGACGACGTGGCGGTGATGTATCTCGGCGCCATCGTCGAGCAGGGGCCGGCGAAGGCCGTATTCGCTGCACCGGCGCATCCGTATACGCGGGCGTTGATCGATTCCGTCCCTGCGGTCCACCCGCGCAACCGGCGCCGCCGCGCGGCTCTCGAAGGCGAGGTGCCGAGTGCCGCTTCGCTGCCGTCCGGATGCCGCTTTCGCACGCGCTGTCCGTTCGCGACGGACATTTGCGCGCAAGCGGCGCCGGCGATGACTGAAGTCACGCCCGGCCATGCCGTCGCCTGTCATCACGCAGGATCGCTGCCACGCTTCGACGCGCCGGGTCCGGGCCGGGCCGTAGCCCCCGACGCAGTTGCCTAGAAACAGAAAACGGGAGGAGTATCAAATGAGATCGCCGAACGGAATATTTGCGGTCATGATGGCGGCAGGCTGGCTGGGTGCAATATCGCCTGCCGTTGCGGAGACGGTGCTCAAGATCCGCCCCTTCGGCGATCTCAAGCAGATCGATCCCGTGATCACGTCCGACTATATGGTTCGTAACCACGGCTATATGGTGTACGACACGCTGTTCTCACTGGACGAGAAGCTCGTCGCGCAGCCGCAGATGCTGGAGTCCTTTGCGGTCGGCAGCGATCAACTCACCTACACCTTCACGCTGCGCGGCGGCCTGACCTTCAGCAACGGCCAGCCGGTCACCGCGGAGGATGCGGTCGTATCGCTGAAGCGCTGGTGGCAGCGCGATGGCCTTGGCCAACAGCTTGCCTCCGTCAGCGACAGCCTGACGGTCAAGGACGAAAAATCCTTCGAACTGAAGCTCAAGCGCCCGTGGGGGCTGGTGATCGAGGCGCTCTCCAAGCCGAGCTCCAATGTGCCCTTCATCATGCCGAAGGGGATCGCTGCGACGCCGGCGGACACCGCCATCACGGATGCGACCGGCTCGGGTCCCTTCATCATGAAGAAGGACGAGTGGGTTCCGGGCTCCAAGGTCGTTTACGTCAAGAGCCCGTCCTACAAGTCGCGCGCGGAGCCGGCGAACGGGCTTGCCGGCGGTAAGCTCGCCAAGGTCGACCGGGTCGAATGGCATTACATCCCGGATGCGCAGACCGCGCTCAATGCACTCCAGGCCGGCGAGATCGACATTTTCGAGGAGGTGCCGCCGGACTTCCTGCCGACGCTTGCCGGCAATCCCGACATCAAGACGATGCCGCAGGACACGCTCGGCATGCAGATGGTGTTCCGCATGAACATTTCGGTCCCGCCGTTCAACAATCCAAAGGTCCGGCAGGCGATCAGCTACATGATCGACCAGGACAAGTTCGCGCGAGCCTATGTCAGCGACCCCAAGCTCTACAAGAGCTGCCCGAGCTTCTACATGTGCTCGTCACCCTATTTCACGGCCGCCGGCTGGACCAAGCCCGATATCGAAAAAGCCAAGAAGCTGATTGCCGAGAGCGGTTATGACGGTACGCCGGTCGTGGTGCTGCATGCGACCGAAAGCGGGCCCACGAATACGTTCAGCCTCGTTGCCGAGCAGTTGATGCGTCAGATCGGCCTCAAGGTCGAGCCGCAGGCGATGGACTGGGGCACGTTGGTCGGACGGCGCGCGTCCAAGGAAACCGTCGACAAGGGCGGCTGGTCACTGTTCATGTCGGGACCGACGGGCGCCGACATGTTCGAGCCGGTCGGCCACCTTGGGCTGCGCGCAAACTGCGACAAGGCCTGGTTCGGCTGGCCTTGCGACGAGCAGATCGAAAAGCTGCGCAACGAATTCGCGTTGGCGACAGATCCCGAGCAGAAAAAGAAGATCGCAGCCGACCTCCAGCTCCGCGCCGTCGACTATGTGCCGTATTGGCCGGCTGCACAGCTCTATCTGGTGCGGGCGGTACGCAGCAACGTTGACGGCCTCGTAAAGGGAGCGGTCCCGGTCTACTGGAACATCACCAAGAAGTAGTGCGATCCGGCACGGCGCCGGAGGAACCAATCGCTCCCAGCAACATTCAAATGGAGGGTTCGACGCGGGCCCGGGTTGCGCGCGCCTCCATCGTCTCGGCGTCCGTGACGTCGCCTCTGGCGATGGGGGAATCGTGGGTACGGTCATAGAGAACTTGCTGATGCGGAAGCAGAAGCTGGTGGAACAGCTCGAACAGGCGCCATCGGTGGAGGATCGCGACCGAATCGAGCACCAGCTCGAGCAGATCAACACCGCGCTGGATTTTCTGGACAGGCCGGGATCGAAGGAGGAGCGGTAGACGCGCTCAATCCACCTTCAGCGCCGTGGCATAGACCATTCCCGAATTCGTGATGTGCGTCGTCATCAGGCCTTCGAAGGCGGCGAACTCGCCGCGCGCGAACAGATCGAGCAGCTTGCGGTGCTCGTCGAAGGACGTGCGGGTGCGCACGTCGATCGGCGAGGTCAGATTGGTGCGCAGCGCGGCGACGCGGCCGGAGACGAGCTGATAGGATTCGGCGAGATAGCGGTTGCCGCAATGGGCGAACAGCGCCTCGTGAAAAGCGGTGTCGGCGCGGCCATAGGCGATGTTGTCCTTTGCCGCGACGGCCGGCTCCATCGCCGCGATCGCCGCGCTCATGGACGCAATCGCGCCGTCGCGGTCATTGCGGAAGGCGAGCTCGGCGGCCTTGGGCTCGAGCGCAATGCGGAAGGTGCAGAGCGCATGGATGTCGTCCGCACTCGGCGTGAAGACGAAGCTGCCGACCTGGGGTCGGATCACCACGAGTCCCTGCGCCTGCAGCTGGCCCATGGCCTCGCGCACCGGTGTGCGGCTGACGCCGAAGGAATTGGCCACCATCTCCTCGGAGATGGCAGCGCCTAACGCGAACTCGCCGTCGATGATGGCCTGGCGCAGCCGCAGCATCACCCGCTGCGACAGCGATTTCGGCGTATCGAGCTTGAGCGATCGCATCGTGCGTTCAGATCACCTTGCCGGGATTGAGCAGGTGATCGGGGTCGAGCGCCGCCTTGAGCGCGCGCATCAGCGCGATCTCGGCCTCGCTCCTCGCATGGCCCAGCCATTGCTTCTTCAACGTGCCGATGCCGTGCTCGGCGGATACGCTGCCGCCGAGCTCGCGGACGAGACCATAGATGATCGCGTCCATCTCCTCCTTCGGCTGCTGCGCGACGGAAAGGCCGGTGACCCAGGAGACGAGATGCAGATTGCCGTCGCCGATATGGCCGTAATAGACGCTCTCGCAGCCCTTGATGCCCGCGGCGAGCGCGGCCTTGCAGCGCGTGACGAACTCGTCCATCCGTGCCACCGCAAGGCCGATGTCGTAGGAGATATGCGGCCCCAGCACCTGACCGAATTCAGCGCAGATGTCGCGCACGCGCCAGAAGCTCTGCGTCTGCGCCAGCGATTGCGCGACAGCGGCATCCGCCAGCAGCCCGCGCTCCATCAGCTCCTCGAGCCAGCTCTGGAAACGCGGCGCATCCATGCTCTCGTCGGTGCCCTGCGCTTCCACCAGCACGTAGAGACCGTGGCCTGGGGCGACCGGCGGCTTCACGCCGGCGCGATTCGTGATCACGTCCCAATAATCCGGCCACATCACCTCGAAGGCGGACAGCAGCGGGCCGAGCCCTGAGCGCGCGGCGTCGAGCAGCGCGATCACCGCGGCATAATCCTTCAGCGCGCACAGCGCGGCCATGGTCGAGCGCGGCTTCGGGAACAGTTTTAGCACCACGCGGGTGATGATGCCGAGGGTGCCTTCCGAGCCGATGAACAGATGCTTCAGGTCATAGCCTGCATTGTTCTTCATCAGCTTGTTGAGGCTGGTGATGATGGTGCCGTCCGGCAGCACCACTTCGAGACCAAGCACCAGCTCGCGCGTCATGCCGTAACGGATCACGCGGTTGCCGCCGGCGTTGGTCGAGAGATTGCCGCCGATCGCGCAGGAGCCGCGCGAGCCGAGATCGAGCGGAAAGAAGAAGCCGGCTTCGTCGGCCGCCTTCTGGATCGTCTCCAGCGGCGTGCCGGCTTTCACCGTCATCGTCATCGAGGCGCGATCGATCTCCTCGATGCCGGTCATGCGCTCCAGCGAGATCGCGACCCAGCCCGCTTCGGGCGAAGCGCCGCGGCACAGTCCGGTCAGTCCGCCCTGCGGCACGAACGGCAGATGCGCCTGCCGGCAAGTCGTAATCGCGTCGGCAACGCCCTGCGCATCGACGGGGCGGATCACCGCGCGTGGCGTCTGCGGCAGGCTCGCGCTCCAGTCGTTGCAATTGCGCGCCGGCACATCTGTGCCAACAAGCACTGCCAGCGCGCCGAGCCTGTCGCGCAACGCGCCGAGCAATTGGTCGGGGCGTCCGGTGGGGGTCACCATGTCCATGCGAGACCTCCTCAAGATCTGGCCGCGCACATGGCGCGGAGGATTTGCATGAACGTTGTATGTAAGGTACAAGAGCAAAAGTAAAGTGAAAACAAGGTCTCGGCAAGCGCGAAAGATCGTTGGATATCAGCGGCTTGGCCGGGTGCGGCAGCAAAGGGTGGTGTGATGGCCGAGGCAATTTGCGGGTTCTGGGTGGCGTCGGCGACGCCGCTGGCGACGGACGGCAGTGTCGACGCCGCCAAGCTCGCCTCTCACGCCAAGCACCTCTTCGGCAAGGGCGTCGACGGCGTCGTGCTGTTCGGCACCACCGGCGAGGGGACCTCATTCAACGCCGCCGAACGGATTGCGACGATCGAAGCGATGCTCAAGGCCGGGGTCGCGGCGGAGCGCATCGGAATCGGCGGCGGCTTTCCGGCCATCACCGACAGCATTGCGCTGACGCGCGCCGTGCTCGGCCTCGGCCTGCGCCACGTGTTGCTGCTGCCGCCCTATTTCGATCGGAGTGTCACGCATGAAGGCATCGAGGACGCCTTTGCGGCCGTCATCGACGGTGTTGCCGACGATCGCCTGCGCGCCTCGCTCTACCACATTCCGCAAGTCTCGGGCGTTGCGATCCCGACGACAGTCGCCGCAAGCCTGCGCAAGCGCTACGGCCAAGTGGTTGCCGGTCTGAAGGACTCCAGCGGCGACTTCAAGCAGTTCCAGGCATTCCGTGCCGCCGCGCCCGAGCTCGCCATCACCGTCGGCAACGAACCCGACATCGCCCGCGCGATCGCTGCGGGCGGCGCCGGCACCATCTGCGGCATGGCCAACATTGCGCCGGAGCTGGTCAAGGCGATGGTTGACGGCAAGAACGTCGAAGCGCGCATGCAGGCGGCGGTCGACGTCGTGCTGAAGACGCCCTCCCTTGTCGCAACGCTGAAGGCGATCCTTGCGGCGCAGACCGGCGATGCAGGTTGGTTGCGCGTGCGTCCGCCGCTCCGCGCTTTGTCGGACGGCAGTGCGTTCAAGCGGAAGCTCGACGAGTTGATCGCTCCCGCCATCGCGTGATCGTGAAATATCGGGCCACGATTTCGCGTGCAGCGTGTCATGCGCGGTGCACCGGCAATTCATGATTGCTGTTCAGCATCCGCCTCCTCTTAGAACAATTCAACACTAGAGCGATTCAAGCCCGGCTACGGTTCTCCTTGATCGCGGCGGCTGTTACAGGCGCACACTTCAATGCTCCTGACTTGAAGTGGAATGAAAGTGCGTGCCTTCGTGGATGGCCAACGTGACAACGGCCATCGAACTCGTGCCGGCAAGAGCCGTGCAGGTCTTCTCATGGGAGCAGCGGTGCTGCTCATCGAATATCCCTCCATCACGACGAGCGCACAGGCGCAATCGGCTCTGCCGCCGGTGACGGTGGAGGCGCCGGCGCCACGACCGAAGCCGGCACGTGCATCGGAGCAGTCGTCACGCCGCGCGCAAACGGCGGCGCGCCGCCAGCCCAGCCGCAATCCCGCACCCGCGGCGCCGACGCTGTCGGAGCGCGCCGCTGCCGTAGCCGCCGCACAGGAAGCCGCAAAGCTCGGCTACCGCGCGATGCCGAGCGCGACCACGCTGCGCAGCGGCGCCTCGCCGCTCGACACCTCGCAGGCCGTCAACGTCGTGCCCGCGCAGGTGCTGAAGGACCAGCTCCCGCGCAACATCGACGACGCGCTGATCAACGTCTCCGGCGTCACCCAGACCAACACGCTCGCCGGCAGCCAGGACGCGGTGATCCGCCGTGGCTTCGGCGACAACCGCGACGGCTCGATCATGCGCAACGGCATGCCGCTGGTGCAGGGCCGCAGTCTCAATCCTGCGGTCGAAAGCGTCGAGGTGCTGAAAGGCCCGGCCTCGCTGCTCTACGGCATCATGGATCCCGGCGGCATCGTCAACACCATCAGCAAGCGGCCCGAGCTCTATCAGCACGGCTCGGTCACGCTGCTCGGCTCGGCCTTCAGTGCCTCCAAGACCGGTGCCGACGGCCTGCTCGACGTCACCGGTCCGATCGGCGACCAGGGGCTCGCCTATCGTTTCATCGGCTACGGCGTCAGCGAGGATTATTGGCGGAATTTCGGTCGCCACCGTGAGATGCTGGTTGCGCCCTCGCTCGCGTGGTACGGCCAGGACACCACGGTGCAGCTGAACTACGAGCACCGCGAGTTCATCTATCCGTTCGACCGCGGCACCGCGTTCAATCCGGTGACGAAGGCGCCGCTGGCCGTGCCCGCTACGCGCCGACTGGATGAGCCTTTCAACAACACCTGGGGCACGTCCGATCTGATCCAGGCTTCGGTCGAGCACCGCTTCAACCAGGATTGGAAGCTCTACGCAGGCTACAGCTACAACACCGAAACCTTCAGCGCCAACCAGCTCCGCATCACCGGCATCAATTTCACGACCGGCGTCGAGACGCGCAGCAACGACGGCACGGGAAGCTCGCTGAGCAATGTCAGCTATGGGACATCCTATGTCTCGGGCGGCTTCTGGCTCGGCGACATGCGCAACGAGGTGCTATTCGGCGGCGACGGTCAGTATCGCACGATCTATCGCGACGTCTTGATCCGGCAGACAACTCCCGCCTTCAACGTCTACGATCCTGTCTATGGGCTGATCGGGCCTGGAACCAGGGTGTCGAACCCCGACAGCGCCCAGACCGACAAGCTTGGCCAGTGGTCGCTGTTCTTCCAGGACACGCTGCATCTGACCGAGCGGTTCGCACTGGTCGGTGGTGTGCGCTATATGGACTACGATCAGATCGCCGGACGCGGAAAGCCGTTCAACACCAACACAAACGTGTCGCAAGACAAGGTGCTCCCGCTTGGCGGCGCGATTTTCAAGCTGACCGACCAGATCTCGCTTTATGCGAGCTACACCGAATCGCTGAAGCCGAACTCGACGATTGCGCCGATCGGCGTGGTGATCGACTCCAGGGTCGCGCCCGAGGAGGGTGTGTCGTACGAGACCGGCGTGAAGTTCGACATCAACCAGCGCATCTCCGGGACCGTCGCATTCTACGACCTCGACAAGAAGAATGTGCAAACGACGAAGACGAACAGCGCGGGCGTGGTGGAGCTTCACACCGTCGGCCGCGCTCATTCGCGCGGCCTCGAAATCGACGTCACCGGCAGGCTCACCGAGAGTTGGGCATTGATTGGGAGCTATGGCTATACCGACGCCCGCGTGACGGCCTCCGAGGATCTGACGTTGCTCGGCAAGAAGCTGCAAAACGTCGCCTTGAACACCGCTTCGCTCTATCTGGTCTACGACTTCGGCACCGCATTGCCCGGCCAGCTCCGTCTCGGCGGCGGGGCGCGCTATGTTGGCGACCGCCCCGGCGATTCGATCAACAGCTTCTTCCTGCCGTCCTATGTCGTCGCAGACCTCTTTGCGACTTACGAGACGAAACACGAGCAGTTTCCGGTGGTGTACCAGGTGAACGTCAAGAACCTGTTCGACACGGTCTACTATCCCTCAGCCGTGAATAATTTAAACGTCGCTATCGGCGACGCGCGCCGGGTGTCTCTCTCGGCGACGGTGAAGTTCTAGCCATGGCCGCGCGGCCCGGGCACATGATCAAAACTGTCCTGCTCCAGGTCCATTCCATCGCAGGCCTGGTGCTCGCGCTGCTGCTAGCCTTGATCGCGCTGACCGGCGCGATCATGAGTTTCGAGGACGAGATCGTCGATCATCTCAACGCCGGCATCATGCATGTCGTGCCACGCGAGATGCCGGCGCTGATGCCGGACGAGCTGGTCGCGCGGCTGGGGGCGGGGCAAAATTTCGGTCAGGTCTCGGCCGTCATGTTGTCGAGCGATCCGACTGCGGCCGTGCGGGTCCGCTTCGCGCGCGACGAGCAGGGCGAGCGGCCGAATTCGCTCTATGTCGACCCCTATGATGCGCGCGTGCTGGGTGCGCCGCGCGGCGAGGCGTTCTTCGCGACGGTTCGGAAGCTGCATCGCTGGCTGCTGATCCCTGGCGATGCCAAGGGCTGGGGACGCCAGATCACCGGTGTGGCCGCGCTCGGCCTGATCGTCATGCTGGTCTCGGGCCTCGTGCTGCGCTGGCCCCGCCGCGTGCGCAGCGTGAAGATGTGGCTCAAGCCCAATCTCGGTCTCGGCGGACGCGGGCTGCATCGCTCGCTGCATGCGGTGATCGGCACCTGGGTTCTTCCGGTCTATCTGGTGATGACGCTCACGGGCCTGTGGTACTCGTTCGACTGGTACAAGGACGGCGTCGTCTGGCTGCTGTCGCGTCCAGAAGTCTCTGCCGCGAAAATGCAGCCAAAAATGTCCGCGAAGGCGCCGCGTGCGGCGGCCCGTTCCGAGCCGGCCCAGCCGATCGGGTTCGACCTGGCGTGGACGACGTTCCGGCGTGAGGAGGGCGACCGCTTCGCCAGGGCTTGGCTGACGCTGCCGCCCAGCCCCGGCACGGTGATACGGATCCGGTCGTGGGGGAAGGAGTCGACGCTCGACACCAAGCGCGATGAATTCCGCATCGATGCCGTCACCGGTCAGGTCGCCTCCACGGAACGTTACGCCGACAAGACGTTCGGCGAGAAGATCATCGCCAACATGCTCGATATCCATCGCGGCGCGGTCCTGGGCTGGCCCGGCAAGCTCGCCTTCATGATTGCCGCGGCCCTGATGCCGCTGTTCTCGGTCACCGGCATTTTGCTCTATCTGTCGCGCCGCAAGCTGCGGCGCCCGGCGCAGCCGCCGCTTGGGCGGCTCGTTCCGGGCGAGTGAGTTGCAGCCGAAGAGGCTAGCCAACACCTCGACAATCGTTCAAAAGCCCGTGGGCACGTCCTTGTCAGGTTTTCGCCATGAAGCTTCCGACCGTCACCCCCGCCGACATCCGCCGCGCCCTGCTCCTGCGCGAAGAGATCGCGCTGCTCGATCTCAGATACGAGGCCGCCTTTGCCACCGGCCATCCGCTGTTCGCCGCCAACATGGCCGCCGACCGGATCGCGATCGAGGCCGAGGTGCGGCTGCCGCGCAAGGACGTGGCGATCGTGCTCTATGATGACGGCGAGGGGCTCATCGCGTCCGGCGCCGAGGGTCTGGCTGCACTCGGCTACAGCAATGTCAGCGCACTCGACGGCGGGCTGAAGGCGTGGCGCGATGCAGGCTTCGAGGTTTTCGAGGACGTCAATTCCTATTCCAAGGCCTTCGGTGAGCTGGTCGAGTCGCGTCGCCACACGCCCTCGCTGAGTGCCGATGAGGTGGCAAAGCTGATCGCCGACAAGGCCAACATCGCCATCCTTGACGTCCGCCGCTTCGACGAATATGCGACCATGAACATCCCGGGCTCGGTCAGCGTGCCCGGCGCGGAGCTGGTGCTGCGGGCAGGCCAGGCCGCGCCCGATCCTGAAACCACCATCATCGTCAATTGCGCCGGCCGCACCCGCTCTATCATCGGCACGCAATCGCTGATCAATGCCGGCGTGCCCAACAAGGTGCGGGCGCTGCGCAACGGCACCATCGGCTGGACCCTGGCGCGGCACGGGCTCAATCACGGCGCCGACAGGCGCGGCGCGATCGGCCCGTTCGAGGGCGGTCCAGCCAATGCCCGCGACGTCGCCTATCGCGCCGGTGTCCGCCATATCGGAGCGAACGAGATGGCGGCGCTGGTCGCAGAAACCCATCGCACGCTGTATCGCTTCGACGTACGCGGTGCCGAGGACTATGCGGCCGGGCATCTTCCCGGCTTCCGCCATTATCCCGGCGGCCAGCTCGTGCAGGAAACCGATATGGCCGCGCCCGTGCGCGGCGCACGCATCGTCCTGACCGACGACAAAAGCGTCCGCGCCGACATGACGGCGTCGTGGCTGGCGCAGATGGGCTGGGAAGTCTATGTGCTCGAGGGCGGCTATGACGGCGCGCTCAAGGTCGGCCCGCCGCCCGCCTTGCCCAAGCCCGACCCAGCCCACCGCTACCGGCGGCCCTATGAAGGCACCGATGTGGCCGAAGCTGCGATGCAGGCCTATCTCGATTGGGAATACGGCCTCGTCGAGCAGCTCCGCCGCGACGGCACGCACGGGTTCTATGTGATTTGACGCGCCAAGGAGGCGAGCCCGCCTCCGTCACCCTCTCAGGATGACGGGCCTGGTACACCAAGGCACATCCACCGCTCGCACCATCTTCTCCCCGTATCCGTTCCCTATTGTGCTGCGCACCGCCCGCGGTCTATGTGCGAAGGCAAAGCTGCCATCTACGGAGATGCCATGTCCGCCCCAGGCCAAAGCCCTGAGCGAAGCGCCAAGGCGCTGCTGCTCGAAGGCGTCAATGATAGCGCTGTCGACCTGTTCGCGAGCGCCGGCTTCACCAATGTCGAACGGCTGACCAAGGCGCTGGACGGCGCGGATCTGCGGCACGCGCTCGAGGGCGTGTCGCTGCTCGGCATCCGTTCGCGCACGCAGATCACCAATGAGGTGCTGGGGGCGGCCGGCCAGCTTCTCGCGGTCGGCTGCTTCAGCGTCGGCACCAACCAGGTCGATCTTTCGGCGGCGCGCAAGCGCGGTATTCCCGTCTTCAACGCCCCGTTCTCCAACACGCGCAGCGTCGCCGAGCTCGTCATCGGCGAGATCGTGATGCTGCTGCGGCGGATCTTTCCGCGCTCGGTGTCGGCCCATGCCGGGGGCTGGGACAAATCGGCGGCGGGCAGCCGCGAGGTGCGCGGCCGCACGCTCGGCATCGTCGGCTACGGCAATATCGGCTCGCAGCTTTCCACCTTGGCCGAAGCCATGGGCATGCGCGTGATCTATTTCGACCGCACCGACAAGCTTCGCCACGGCAACACCGAGCCGGTCGAGAAGCTGGAAGAGCTGCTGGCGCAGAGCGACGTCGTCAGCCTGCACGTGCCGGAGACGCCGGAGACCGCGGGCATGATCGGCGAGAGGGAGCTGCGGGCGATGAAGCCGGGCTCGTTCCTGATCAACAACAGCCGCGGCACCGTGGTCGATCTCGATGCGCTGGCGCGTGCCTTGCGCGACGGTCATCTCGCCGGTGCGGCCGTCGACGTCTTTCCCATCGAGCCTTCGTCGAATGCCGATCGTTTCAATAGTCCCATTCAGGGCATCGAGAACGTCATCCTCACCCCCCATATCGGTGGGTCGACTGAGGAGGCGCAGGAGCGCATCGGCGGCGAGGTCGCGCGAAAACTGGTCGACTATTTCATTACCGGCTCGACGATGGGCGCGGTCAACTTCCCGGAGGTGCAGCTGCATCTTCGTCCCTCCGGTGCACGCTTCAGCCATGTCCATCGCAACGTGCCCGGCATGTTGCGGCGGCTGAACGAGGTCTTCCTCCAGCGCGACATCAACATCGCCGCGCAATATCTGGAGACCGCCGGCGACCTCGGCTACGTCGTGCTCGACGCCGATCTCGGCGGTCAGGATTCCGGCGAGCTGCTGCGGCAGATCCGCGGCCTCGAGGGAACGGTCGGGGCGCGGCTGGTATTTGAGCACTAAACCGCCCACGTTCCGGTTGCATCTTGCGGCCGGTGCTCCCACACTGCGGTCGAATTCGACGTGTTCCAATCACGTCGAATTTGAGCTTCAGTTGCGTGAGTGTCCGCCATGGAACGGGACGCCGTACTGATTGATCTCGCGCTGCAGGGCGGCGGTTCGCATGGCGCCTTCTCCTGGGGTGTGCTCGACCGTCTTCTGGAAGAGAAATGGCTGGAGATCGCCGCGATCTCCGGAACCTCCGCAGGCGCGATGAATGCGGCGGTCCTGGCGGACGGGTGGACGGCGGGCGGCGCCGAGGGGGCGCGTGAGGCGCTCGACCGATACTGGCGTCGTATCTCGAAGGCCGCGGCCTTCAGCCCGCTACAGCGCTCTCTGCTCGACCGCTTGATGGGGCGCTGGACCCTCGATACGTCGCCGTTCTACATCCTCACCGATTTGATGTCGCGTGTGCTCTCGCCCTACGACCTCAATCCTACCGGTTACAATCCGCTGCGCGCGGTGCTGGCCGAGAGCATCGATTTCGAACGGCTCGTGCGCTCGCCGATCCAGCTATTCATCACCGCGACCCGGGTACGCACCGGGCGCGGACGTATCTTCCGCAACGCGGAGATCACGGCCGACGTGCTGCTGGCATCGGCCTGTCTTCCAACCATGTTCCGCGCGATCGAGATCGACGGCGAGCCCTATTGGGACGGCGGCTATGCTGGCAACCCGACCATCACGCCGCTGGTCCGCGAGAGCGACGCGCATGACACCATTCTCGTCCAGATCAATCCGACCGAGCGGCCGGAGCAACCGCGGACGGCTGCGGAGATCCTCAACCGTCTCAACGAAATCTCCTTCAACTCGCCGCTGATGAAGGAGCTGCGCATGATCGCGCTGCTGCGCCAGGCGGCCGATCCGGGCAGCGGCGAGGGCGCGCGCTGGGCGAAGATGCGCACGCACCGGATCAAGAGCGACATGCTGGCGAAGTTCGGGGCCTCCTCGAAGCTCAACGCGGAGTGGGAGTTCGTCTCGATGCTGCGCGCCGAGGGACGCATGGCCGCGGACAACTTCCTCGCCGAGCACGGCGCGGAGATCGGCCGCCGCTCGACCGCCGATCTCGATGTCCTGCTGTCGGAGTGCTGAGGCATGGGTCTCCTCGGCCTCCTCGTCGGACTCGGTCTGCTCGTCCTATTCGCCTTCCGCGGTTGGAGCGTCCTGCTGCTCGCGCCGTTCGCCGCACTCATTGCTGCGTTGTTCGGCGGTGAGCCGCTGCTCGCGAACCTGACCCAGGTGTTCATGGTGAACGCGGCGGGATTTCTGGCGCAGTTCTTTCCGATCTTTCTGCTTGGTGCCGTCTTCGGCAAGTTGATGGACGACAGTGGCGCGGTGACGTCGGTCGCCGGCTTCATGGCGGAGCGCCTCGGCGAACGCCGCGTGATCCCGGCGGTCGTGCTCGCCGGCGCGCTGGTCACCTATGGTGGTGTCAGCCTGTTCGTTGCGTTCTTCGTCATCGTTCCAATGGCCCGCTCGCTGTTTCGTGCCGCTTCGATTCCGCGTCGTCTGATCCCGGCCGCGATCGTGCTGGGAACGTCGACCTTCACCATGTCGGCCCTACCTGGCACGCCGTCGATCCAGAATGCGATTCCGATGCCGTTCTTCGGCACGACGCCGTTTGCCGCGCCGGGCCTCGGCATCGTCGGCTCGCTCATCATGCTCGGCGCGGGATTGTGGTGGCTGCATCGCGCCGAAGCTGCGGCGCGCCGCGCCGGGGAAGGCTATGGCGACGACGCCGAGGGCGCGATCGAGCAGGCCGCTGCTGACGAGCTCGTGCGCGAGCGCGCGACGACTGCCCGCGAGTTCGATCCGGCGGAGCTACAGCACGGTCATCGCAGCGAGCGGCCGTCGCCCGTGCTGAACGCCATGGCGCCGCTCGTCGTTGTCGTGACCGTCAACCTGTTGATGTCGCTGGTGGTGCTGCCGCGGCTCGATGTCAGCTATCTCGCCGAGCCGCGCTTTGGCGACACGACGCTTGCGGCGGTCGCAGGCGTGTGGTCGGTCGCGGTGGCGCTGGCTGCCGCCATCGTCACGACCATCGCGCTGAACTGGGCGCGCCTGCCGGTGCTGCGCCGGACCATGGACGCCGGGGCCAATGCGTCGGTCCTGCCTGCGTTCAGCGTCGCCAGCCTCGTCGGCTTCGGCGCCGTCGTGGCCTCGCTGCCGGCGTTCACGATCGTGCGCGACTGGGTGCTGGCGATCGAAGGGGGACCGCTGGTCTCGCTCGCCGTCGCGACCAACATCCTGGCCGCGCTGACCGGTTCGGCGTCGGGCGGCCTGACCATCGCCCTCGATGCTCTCGGCCCGACCTATGTCGAACTTGCCGCGCGCCACGGCATCGACCTTGCGCTGATGCATCGCGTGGCGGTGATCGGCGCGGGAACGCTGGACATCCTGCCGCATAACGGTGCGGTGGTCAGCCTGCTCGCGATCTGCGGCCTGACCCATCGCGACAGCTATTTCGATATCGTCATGGTCGGTATCGTGACCTCGCTCCTGGCGCTGCTGGCGGTGATCGCCCTGGGCACTGCGCTGGGCTCGTTCTGACGGAAAGCCGGCGTCAGCGATTGACGGACGGGCGAAGGTTGCATTGAATGCGGCCAAGTGCCGAACGCAACAGGACAAGCCGGGTGGAAACGATGAAGCGCAACAGAGCGAAGCTGTGTGCATGGCTGGTGGGCACTGCGGCCGCAATGAGCGCGAGTGGTGCCTCAGCGGCAACGCTGGCCGAAGACGCCGAGACCGTCTGCAAAGGCCTCGTCGGCGGCGCTGACGCCGTGAAGATCAATTCCGCGACCCTGCAGGCGCCGTCGCAATTGGCCGTGGCCGAGCGCGGGCCGACGCCGTCAGCACGCATCACGCCGGCCAATCCGCGCTTCTGCAAGGTGCTCGGCCATATCGATCCCACCGATCCCAAGGCGCCCCCGATCAAATTCCAGGTCAACCTCCCCGTCGAATGGAACGGGCGCTCGCTGCAATATGGCGGCGGCGGCTTCAACGGTGTGCTGATCACGGGCCTTGCCCTGCCGCCGGCCTATCCCTTCGACAGGCCCTCGCCGCTGGCGCGCGGCTTCGTCACCTACGGCACCGACTCCGGCCACGAGACCAAGCAGGGCGAGCCGCCGCAGGTCTTTGCGCTGAACGACGAAGCGTTCGAGAATTTCGCCCATCGCGCCTACAAGAAGGTGCGCGACGCTGCGGTCGGGCTGATGCAGCGTGCCTACGGCAGGAAGCCGGAGAAGCTGTACTTCATGGGCTCGTCAGAGGGCGGCCGCGAAGGCCTCGCCATGGCGCAGCGCTATCCCGACGATTTCGACGGCATCTTCGCCCGTGTGCCCGTGATCAACTGGGTCGGGCTGCAGCATGCCGGCACGCGCTCGGGTCTCGTCACCATGGGCGAGGGCTGGATCAACCCGGCGCAGGTCAAGCTCGTAGGCGAGGCCGTGCGCGCGGCTTGCGACAAGGCCGACGGCTCCGACGATGCGCTGGTGCAGGATCCCGTCGGCTGCAAGGCGGCGTTCAAGGTCGAGACGCTGCGCTGCGCGGCCGGGCAGAGCGGCGACCAGTGTCTCACCGATGCACAGATCAAGGCGGTGAACACGCTGCACGCCACCTACAAATTCCCCTTCGCGCTCGCCAATGGTCTCGACGATTATCCGGGCTGGGGCGTCTCCGGCGAGGACATCCCCGCGGTCGGGCCGACCGGCGGCTGGGTCTCCTGGTGGCTCGGCACCGCGCCGCCGGCGCAGCCGCCCGCGCCGAACAACGGCATCGCCTGGATCTACGGCGCCGGCGGCATCCAATATGTCTTCGCGCGCGATCCGAAGCTCGACGTCACCACCTACAAGGTGGAAGAGCACAAGGCGCGGCTGCTCGAGGTGTCCAGCCTGATGGATTCCACCGATCCCGATCTCAGTCGGTTCCGGGCGCGGGGCGGCCGGCTGATCGTGCTCGAGCACATGGCCGACTACGCCCAGAGCCCCTATGCCGGCATCCGCTACTTCGAGAGCGTCGAGCGCAAGATGGGCAAGGCCGAGACCGCGGAGTTCGCGCGCCTCTACACCGCGCCCGGCGTCGACCATGTCGGCTCCGGCGCGCCCGCCAATGTCGACATGCTGAGCGTGCTGGTCGACTGGGTCGAGAATGGCAAAGCGCCCGGCGACTTAGAGGTCAGGGAGCAGAAGGTCGAGGCGCCGTCGTTTGCCGCGACGCGCTCGCTGCCGCTGTGCCGCTGGCCGGCCTGGCCGCACTACAAGAGCGGCCCGGTGACGGAAGCGGCGAGCTTCACCTGCGCGCCATAACCAAGAGGGCCCGTTTGACAACGCGCCTGCGTTCCGCTATCTATTTCGCATGCGAAATAACAGCGCCGTCGCTCGGCATCCCCGGCTGATCTACTTGCTGAGTGTCGCCCAGCGCCGGCTGCAGCGCTGGATGGCGGCGCGGCCCGAGAGCGCGGTGACGCCGGCGCAGGCGGGGCTACTGTTCATCCTTGGCAAGCAGGATGGCGTCCTGATGGGCGAGGCTGGGGCGGCGCTCGACATGGGACCGGCCGGCATTTCGGGTCTCGTCGACCGGACGGTGGCTGCGAAACTGGTCGAGCGGCGGGCCGATCGCGAGGACGGCCGCGCCTTTCGCATCTGGCTGACGCCGAAGGGGCGCACCGCGCTGGCGCAGGCCAAGACCAGCGCGGCGGAGGTCAATGCGGCGCTGACGGAAGGTTTCACGGCCGCGGAAATCGACATCGTCGCACGCTGGCTGACGAGCATTCAGGACAAGTTTCCAAGACGTTCAGACGAATAACACGGAGCAGACCAATGACCGAGCACGTCCGGATCGAGAATAGCGGCGGAGTCCTCACCCTCACGCTGGCACGTCCCGACAAGAAGAACGCGCTGACGGATGCGATGTACGGCAAGCTCGCCGATGCGATCGAATCCGCCGAGTTCGACCCATCCGCCCGCGTGATCCTGATCCGCGGCGAGGGCGACATGTTCACCGCCGGCAACGACGTCGGCGAGT
The DNA here is from genome assembly GCF_025200905.1 of Bradyrhizobium yuanmingense. Taxonomy (NCBI): domain Bacteria; kingdom Pseudomonadati; phylum Pseudomonadota; class Alphaproteobacteria; order Hyphomicrobiales; family Nitrobacteraceae; genus Bradyrhizobium; species Bradyrhizobium yuanmingense. The sequence continues at coordinate 403,675 of NZ_CP104173.1, forward strand.
TCGCGGCCGTCGCGGCCGGCAAGTCCGAAGGCAGCCGCAACGTGGTGCGCTTCATCCAGTCGCTGGCGCGTTGCACCCGGCCGCTGGTCGCGGCCGTGCAGGGCCGTGCCGTCGGCGTCGGCACCACGATGCTGCTGCATTGCGACCTCGTCGTGCTCGCCGACAACGCGCAATTGTCGACGCCGTTCGTCAGCCTCGCGCTGGTGCCTGAAGCCGCCTCCAGCCTGTTGATGCCGGCGCGCATCGGCTATGCCCGCGCCTACGAGATGTTCGCGCTTGGCGAAACCGTGCCGGCCAGGTCGGCGCTGGAATGGGGACTCGCCAACCGTGTGGTGCCGCTCGATAGGCTCGATGCCGAAGCGCTTGCGCTGGCGCAGCGTCTCGCCCGCCAGCCGGCCGGGGCCCTCGTCGCGACCAAGCGGCTGATGCGCAACGGCGAGGCGCTGGTCGCGCAGATGCAGGCCGAAGGCGAGCAGTTCGCGCAGCGCCTGCGCACCGCCGAAGCGCGTGAGGCGTTTACGGCGTTTGCGGAGCGCCGCCCGCCGGATTTCACCAGAATAGGATAGTATTCCGAATGCGTGCAGGTTGGATCGTTTCGATTCAACTCAAACCTTAACGCAACATTGGCACGTGGCGGTGCAAGGTGGCCTCTCCGGAGAGTTAGGCCCCTTGACCCATGTCCATTTTTAAGAAATCGGTAAGCACGCTTCTCCTGGTCCTGATGACGCTGCTGGCGGCCGGCGCGCTGACCAGCACGGCCATCCAGATGGTCGGGGCTTTCGGCCGCTACAGCGACAGTCTGGAGACCGAGCGGCTCGCGAATGCCGACAAGTCGATCTTCCATGGCGTGGTTGCCCTGCGCAGCAATCGTGGCGATGCCCAGAGCGCCCTGCTCGGTGAGGACGATCCGCGCGCCAAGCTCGGCGTTGCCGAGAAGGCGGAACAGGCCGGCTTCGATGCCATCAGCGCGGCGCTCTCTACCGTCGAATTCGCCCGCCGCGACGAGCTCGCCAGCACGCTGAAGCAGCGCTGGAGCGAGGCCGCGCCAAAATTCCAGTTGTTCTACGACGAGGCCAAGCTGCCGCGCGCCGAGCGCAAGCTGGAGCGGACCGCGCCCTGGTACGATGCGGTCACCAAGGTGATCGAGACCGCCAATCTCGCGTCCACCGCGGTGTCGAACCGCGCCTGGATGAACGATCCTTACATCGCCCGCATGATCCAGGCCCGCCGCCTCGCCTGGCAGGTGCGCGACCGCTACGGCATCCAGTGCTCGACCCTGCGGCCGAACGTCAACGCCAGCAAGCCGCTCGACGATGCCCAGAAGCAGACCGTGGCCGGATGGAATGGCGTCGTCACCGCCGGCTGGACCGGCATGGAGGAGCTGCTGGCTGCGCCTGACGTGCCGGCCGACCTCGTCAACACGGCCAAGGAGGCGAAGGCCAAGACCGACGGCGCTCTCAAGCAGATCGGCGAGCTCACCAAGGGCTTGGATGGCAGCGGCCGTCCCGCGATGCCCGCTTCGGAATGGAACGCGTTGTGCCAGGCTCCGTTCGCCTCCATCGTCGCGGTCGCGAGCAAGGCGCTCGACCTGTCGATCGCGCACGCGGAGGCAGTTCAGGCGAAAGCCCTCACCAATCTCATCGTGCAATCCTTCGGCTTCCTGCTTGCACTGGCCGTGACTGTCGCGGGCGTGTTTGTGGTGCGCAACCGGCTGATGCGCCCGGTGCGCGCCATCCTCGACGCCATCGCCCGCATCAGCGCCCGCGACTATGCGACGCCGGTGCCGCAATCGCGGCATCCCGACGAGTTCGGCACCATGGCGGCTGCGCTCGAAAGCCTGCGCGAGAGCGCGGCGACCGCGGAGCGGCTGGGTAAGGAACGCGAATCGCAGCAGGCGCTGCAGCTCGCCCGCTCCGGCACCGTCGATGCCGCCTGCCGCACCTTCGACGACACGGTGCAGGCGGTGATCCAGAGCGTTGCGTCCTCGACGCGGGAGCTCGACGCTACCGCAAGCGGCGTGCGCTCGCTGGTCACGGAATCGAGCAGCCAGACCGCCGCGGTCTCCTCCTCGGCCGAGCAGGCCACCAACAATCTCGAGACCATCGCCGCCGCGACCGAGGAGCTCTCCGCATCCGTGGGCGAGATCTCCGCGCAGGTGCAGTCGAGCGCGCGCGAGGCCCGCGAGGCCGTAGCCCAGGCCGAGCAGACCAATGCGACGGTCGAGATCCTCGATCAGACGGCAAGCCGCATCGGCGAGGTCGTGAAGATGATCAACGCGATCGCGGCCCAGACCAATCTGCTGGCGTTGAACGCCACCATCGAGGCCGCGCGCGCCGGCGAGGCCGGCCGCGGCTTCGCGGTGGTTGCAGGCGAGGTCAAGAGCCTTGCGGCGCAGACCGCGACGGCGACGGAAGAGATCTCGCGCCAGGTCGAGGAGATCCAAGGCGCGACCGGCCAGGCGGTCGCCGCGATCCGGTTGATCGGCGGCGCCATCGGCGGCATCGACGAGAAGATGACGGCGATTGCCGCCGCGGTCGAACAGCAGCGCGCGGCCACGACGGAGATCTCGCGCAACTTCCAACAGGCGGCCCAGGGCACCCGCGAGGTCACCGATACCATCGGCAGCGTCGCCAGGCTCAACCAGGAGACCGGCAATGCCGGCACGGTGCTGTCGGAGTCCGTCAAGAAGATGTCGGCGGATGCCGATCGTCTTCGCGTCGCGGTCGAGGGTTTCCTGGGCGCCGTGAAGAGCGCCTGATTTTCGTACTCTTTCCATCGGACGTCGCGCGGGCATTGCCGCAGCTCGGCACTGCGGGTACATCTGTGCCGCCTCGCTCCCACGGGCGCGGCGGCAGACGCAAGACACATCAGGGATGGAGAGTTCGATGCCGGTCACCCCACACAAGGCCCAACGCCCCTATCGCGGCGTGTTCCCGGTCGCGCCCACCATCTTCGACGAGCGCGGCGAGCTCGACCTCGATGGTCAGCGCCGCTGCATCGATTTCATGATCGATGCCGGCTCGCACGGCATTTGCATCCTCGCCAATTTCTCCGAGCAGTTCGTGCTCACCGATGCCGAGCGCGACACGGTGATGCATGCGGTGCTGGACCATGTGGCCGGCCGGGTTCCCGTGATCGTCACCACCACCCATTTCAGCTCGGCCGTATGCGCCGCGCGCAGCAAGCAGGCGGAGGCGGCCGGCGCCGCCATGGTGATGGTGATGCCGCCCTATCACGGCGCGACCTTCCGCGTCCCCGAGAAAGGCATCGTCGAATTCTTCAAGGTGCTCTCCGGCGCGATCAACATCCCGATCATGATCCAGGACGCGCCGGTTGCCGGCACGCCGCTGTCGGTCGAGTTGCTCGCGCGGCTGTCGCGCGAGTTTTCCAACATCCGCTATTTCAAGATCGAGGTGCCGGGCGCGGCCTCGAAGCTCCGCAGCCTGATCGAGGCGGGCGGCAAGGACATCGAGGGCCCCTGGGACGGCGAGGAGGCGATCACGCTGCTCGCCGATCTCGACGCCGGCGCCACCGGCGCCATGACCGGCGGCGGCTATCCCGACGGCATCCGCCAGATCATCGATCCCTATTTCGCGGGCGATCGCGAAAAGGCGAAGGCCGCCTATGAGCGCTGGCTGCCGCTGATCAACTACGAGAACCGCCAATGCGGCCTGATCGCCTGCAAGGTCATGATGCAGGCCGGCGGCGTGATCAAGTCGGAGGCGGTGCGCCATCCGCTGCAGCCGCTGCATCCGGCGACGCGCGCCGGGCTATTGGAGCTCGCCAAGGAGCGCGACGCGTTGGCGCTCAGGTGGGGGAAGTAATTCTCTCCCCCGTCATTGCGTGAAGCTGTCGTAGGGTGGGCAAAGCGAAGCGTGCCCACCAACTTGCGCGCCCGCGGGAAGAGCGGTGGGCACGGCGGTTTGCGCCTTTGCCCACCCTACGAAGGCTGCGAGGAGCGACTTGTGCGCCCTCGCTCGAAATGAACGAGGGATGCCCATTTCGCCTGAAGGCGTCGAATTAGCGCGTGCCGGGCCGTTCCCCATAGCCCCGCGATGGCATAATGTACGCGCGCCAACCGGCGCCTTGCGGAGATTCCCAGGACATCTCGCAACAGCTCTTCTTTTGCCACTATCCCGAGCCAGGTTGGTGCAAACCGACAGAACAGGGAGGCAGTGCCATGACGATGAGGCCGGATCCCACCTTTCACGCCTCGCCCAAGCTTGCGATGGAAGCGCCTGCGGAGAACTTTGCTTACACCTTGCTGCTCAGTCCGGATTTCTCAAAGCCGGATGCTCTCGCGGTCATCGACGTCAAGCCGGGATCGCCGACCTATAGCCAGATCGTCCACACCGTAACGATGCCCAACAAGGGTGATGAGTTTCACCATTTCGGCTGGAATGCTTGCTCCTCCGCCCTGTCGCCGCTCGCCGGACACGCCTTCATCGAGCGGCGCTATCTCATTATCCCCGGGCTGCGCTCGTCGCGGATCTACGTGATCGATACCAAGCCCGATCCGACGAAGGCCAAGATTCACAAGATCATCGAGCCAGAGGAGGTCTTCAAGAAAACCGGCTACTCGCGGCCGCACACGATCCATTGCGGGCCAGACGGCATTTACGTGAGCACGCTGGGTGGCGGTGGCAAGGACGGCACCAACGGATCTCCGGGCGTCTTCATCATGGATTGCGAGACGTTCGAAGTTCTTGGACGATGGGAGATCGACCGTGGCCCGCAGACGCTGCATTATGATTTCTGGTGGAATCTGCCGCGCGATTACATGGTGACGAGCGAATGGGCGTTACCGCCGCAGTTCGAGAACGGGATCGTCCCGGAAGATCTGCTTGCGAACAAATATGGCCATCGTCTCCACTTCTGGGACCTTCGCGCCCGTCGCAACGTCCAGACCATCGACCTCGGCGCCAATCATCAGATGGCGCTGGAGGTGCGCCCCGCGCACGATCCGGTTCGCGAGTACGGCTTCGTCGGTGTCGTGGTCGACACCACCAACCTCGAAGCGTCGATCTGGACCTGGTGGCGCGAGGACGGAAGATTCCATGCCGAGAAGACGGCGACGATCCCTCCCGAACCCGCGCCCAAGGAGAAGCTGCCCCCGCTGCTGCAGGGATTTGGCGCCGTGCCGCCGCTGGTGACGGACATCGACCTGTCGATGGACGACCGGTTTCTCTATGTCTCGTGCTGGGGCACGGGTGAGATGCGCCAGTACGACGTCAGCGATCCCAGAAAGCCGAAGCTTGCGGGCTCAGTCCACATCGGCGGCATCGCGCGCCGCACGCCCCATCCGAACGGCAAGCCCTTTGCGGCGGGTCCGCAGATGGTCGAGATCAGCCGCGACGGCCGGCGCGTGTACTGGACCAATTCGCTTTATTCCACCTGGGACGACCAGTTCTATCCCGACGGGGTTCCGGGCGTGGAAGTCATGGCCAATGTCGGTCGCAACGGCGGCCTCGAGCTCGACAAGGACTATTTCGTGAGCTTCCCCGACGGATATCGTGCGCACCAGATCAGGCTCGAGGGCGGCGACTGTTCGACGGACTCATTTTGCTACCCGTCGGTCTAGATGGCACGCAGGCGAGCCCGGCCCTTGGCTGGCTGTGGCTCGCGCTTGTTGCGAGCGGTCTCTACCACGGGGTCAATCCGGGAATGGGATGGCCGCTCGCCGTTTCGGCCGGGCTCATGGACAAGAGCCCCCTCGCGCTCTTCCGTGCATTGTGGGCTCTGGCGGCCGGGCACCTCCTGGCAACACTTCTCGTGCTGCTGCCGTTCGCCTTCCTGCTCGTACTGGCCGAATGGCAGCGTCCAATCCAGATCGTCGCGAGTCTTTTCGTCATCGGCTTTGGCGTCTACCGGCTGATCGACCGGCGTCATCCGCGGGCGCTGGCACGAATTCCGCCGACGCAATTGGTGCTCTGGTCATTTGCCGTCGCCATCGCTCACGGCGCTGCCCTGATGCTCGTGCCGATCTATCTCGGGCTCTGTCAGGCCTTCGAGCTCGATGCCGGCCATCAGGCGGCGGGCGCGCTGATGACGGCAAATCTCGGGATGGCGGTGCTGGTGTCGCTGGTGCACGTTGCCGCCATGGTCGGCGCCGGCGGATGTCTGGCGTGGCTGGTCTACCGCCATCTGGGACTGAGGTTCGTCTCGCGAAGCTGGTTCAACCTGGATGCAGTCTGGGCGACCAGCCTCGTTCTGGTTGGCGCAGTGGCGCTCGCTTTCAATCTTGCGGCCTCGCGCTGAGGTCTACCGCACCAAAGCCCACTCGCCGATGATGCGAAACCGCGCCTTGGCATCATCCTGCCTGAACAGCGCAATGCGATCGATCGCGAGCGTCTCGATCCCCAGCGCCGCAAACCGTGTTCGCAGCATCTGAAGGATCGGCCCGCGCCGCTCCGCATCCAGCCGCCCCGTCAGCGTCATGTGGAAGCGGAATTCTTCCATCACGTAAGGATAGCCCCAGCGGTCGAGATAATCGCGCTGCCGCTCGCTGAGCTTCTCCGGCTTGCGCCGAGCGCGATCTTCCGCCGTCAGCGCGGCGCGAAACGGGTCGAACTCGCGAACGCAATCAGCGGCAAGTTGCTGGAGCGCTTCCATCGGCTCGGCCGGAATAACGGCAATGAAGCCGCTGATGGCATCGACCATCGGTCGGATTGCCGGGATTGGCCGTGTCTTGCCCGCGAAGGCCGCGCAGGCGGCCATCAGCTCGGCTTCGGTCTTGCCGGGCGCCAGCGCCATCGGCGCCTTCAGCGTGGCGTGAAAGCCGTACTTGCGGGGATCGGCGCTGACCTCGCGCCAGTCGGGCGCGGCGTGCAGCGCCTGCTCTGGAAACGAAATCTCGCCGCCGCTGTAGGCGTCATAGCCGAGCAGCTCGGCGCCGAAGCGGGAGAGGGCGCTGTCGCGGCCTGCGGCATAATAGATCGCGTAGCGGGGGAAACCTGTCATTGCCTCAGCATAACCAATTTACGCCGCGACGACAGTCTCGCGCGGCGCCGCCATTGCGGTGAGCAGCCGCGTCGCGTCGGTGAGATGCACGAGCCTGCCGCCTGAGATCACCGCGATCAGCCGCGGCCGCAGCTCCACGCTGTCGTCGACGAGGAGAATGTCGGCGCGGCGTCCCTCCGCGAGCAGGCCGCGATCGGTGAGGCCGGTTGCCCGCGCCGGGCCGGCGGAGACCAAATCCCAGGCCTGAGCCAGAGGCATCACGCCATCGGCGGCCAGGCGGAACGCGGCGAGCAGCTGCGCGGGATAATAATAGTCCGACGCCAGCACCGAGCAGAGCCCCTTTGCGATCATGTCGGAGGCCCTGGTCCAGCCGGTGTGGCTGCCGCCGCGCACGACGTTCGGCGCGCCGTAGACGATGGCATCGCCGTGGCTGGCCGCTGCGCGCGCCGTCTCCTCGTTGATCGGAAACTCCGCGATCAAGGCGCCGAGCTCGCGAAAGTCCCGGCGCATCGCCGGGCTCGAATCGTCGTGCGAGAGCATCCGCACCTCGGCCCCGCGGGCCGCAGCGGCCAGGCGTGACACCGAGGCGGGCACCTCGTCGGCGCGCGAGACCACGCGCTCGACCAGCCGGTCGAATTCTTCACTCGACAGACCGGTGCGCTCCACCATGCGGTTGCGCTTGCGTGGGTTGGAGATGTCGGCAACGACGCCGTCCATATGATCGTTGAAGGCGAACAGGTCGACGCGGCCCTCGCTGAGCCACTGTGCGATCTCCGCTTCGGCATCGAGATTGAAGGTCTCGTGCCGCAGGTGGAAGCGGGTGTCGGCAGCGAACTGCGGACGCTGCCGCTCGATCGCCTCCATCAGGCCGCGCGCATTGTCGGCGCTTCGCAGGCCCGGCTCCCACGAGCAGGTCGTGGCGTGAAACACGGTGGTGATGCCGTTGCTGATCGCCTGGCGGTCGCTGTCGGCGAGCGCGACGTCGATCGGAAAGTCGACGCCGGCGCGCGGCATCATCTGCCGCTCGAAGGCATCGCCATGCAGATCGACGATGCCGGGCAGCACCAGCAGGTCACGGGCATCCAGTGCCAGCCGCGCCCGGCCGCGAGAAGCATCGACCTCTGCAATGTCTGTTCCGGAGACGAGAAGGGAGGTTTCGACGAGCTCGGCGCCGATCAGGGCCCGGCCGCCTTCGATGAATATGTCTGTCACGCGACCGCGCTTCGTTTGCTGGCAGGAGAATTGGCGAGTGAGCTCGCTTTTGCTTCGTATGCCGAGAGGAAATCTTCAATCCCGAGCTTGCGGAAATTGGGCAGCGCCTCGCGCAACTTGTCGTGATCCCAGTCCCACCAAGCAAGCCTTGCGAGCCGTCCGGCGATCTCCTCCGAGAATCGCCGCCGCACGATGCGGGCCGGATTGCCGGCGACGATGCTGTAGGCCGGCACGTCCTTGGTGACGATCGCGCCGGCGGCGATCACCGCGCCGGTGCCGATGTTGCGGCCCGGCAGCACGATCGCGCCATGGCCGATCCAGACGTCATGGCCGATATGAACGTGATGCCGGCGGCGCCAGTCGAAGAACTCGAGATCGTCGCTCTCACCTTCGAAATAGGCGCTGGATCGGTAAGTGAAATGCGCCTGAGTGGCGCGATGCATCGGATGGTTGCCGGGATTGATGCGAGTCATCGCCGCGATCGAGCAGAACTTTCCGATGGTGGCGTAGGTGATCTGCGCATCGTTCACGACATAGGAATAATCGCCCATCGCCACTTCATGCAGGATCGTGCGCGCGCCGACTTCGGTGTAGGCGCCGAGCCTGGTCTCATGCAGCTTGGCCGAGGGATCGACGGTCGGCTGAACCGAAAGAGCTTTGGCGGCCATGTTGCATCCGAAGTGCGAGGGCGGGAGTCTTTCTTCGAGCGGCCGGATGACGGTGTCGTGACAATGAGATGACAGGGGATGACGTGCGTAGGATGGCCGCACTGCAGCAGCCTTGTCACACAAGTGTTAACCACGGGCGTTAGCGGTTGGCTCCAGCTACTCTGGAGCCCCTCGATGCTGGTGGTTGAAGGTCTGACGTGTCGCTTCGGCGCGAAGGCCGCTGTGGACGATGCTTCGTTTCAAGTTTCCCCTGGCGGCTTCGTCGGGGTGATCGGGCGATCCGGCGCCGGCAAGTCGACATTGCTGCGGTCCATCAACCGCCTCATCGAGCCCTCCGAAGGCCGCATCCTGTTCGAAGGCGTCGACGTCACCGCGCTGCGCGGCAAGGAGCTGCGGCAGTGGCGTGCGCGGTCGGCGATGATTTTTCAGCAGTTCAACCTCGTCGGCCGGCTCGACGTCCTCACCAATGTGCTGATGGGGCGGCTGTCGACGGTGCCGACATGGCGGTCGCTGCTGCAGCTTTGGCCCGAAGAAGACAAGGCCATCGCGATGTCGGCGCTCGAGCAGTTCGACATGGCTGCCATCGCGGCCCAGCGCGCCGACCAACTCTCGGGCGGTCAGCAGCAGCGCGTGGCGATCGCGCGGGCGCTGGTTCAGCAGCCCGACATTATCCTTGCCGACGAGCCGATCGCCTCGCTCGATCCCCGCAACACCAAGATCGTGATGGATGCGCTTCTGCGCATCAACAAGCATTTCGGTATCACCGTGCTCTGCAACCTGCATTCGCTCGATCTCGCCCGCAGCTATTGCGACCGCCTGATCGGCATGGCGGCCGGACGCGTGGTGTTCGACGGCGCGCCGGCGGCCTTGACCGATCATATCGCGCGCGAGCTGTACGATCTCGAGGCGAATGAAGTCATGGATGTTGCGCCCGCGGATGCATCGGTCGGCACAGCAGTTCCTGCCCTCCGCACGGTTGCCGTGGCCTGATCGCTGCTTCTTTAAATCGAGCCTAGCGCAGAGCCGGAACTCGACAGTTTCATAACCTTGAAATGGGAGACGTCATGATAGACCGTCGTACGATCGTTGCCGCTGCGGCGGCCCTGGCATTTTCAGTTTCAGCCGCTGCGGCGCAGGACTGGAAGGCGAAATATCCTGAGTTGATCTTCGCAAAAGTCCCCGACGAGAATGCCTCCGGCACCACCAACCGCTGGACGCCTTTGACGGAGTACCTGTCCCGCGAGCTTGGAACGAAGGTCACGCTGCGCATCGCCAATGACTACGCCGCGGTGATCGAAGGTCAGCGTGCAGGAAACATTCACATCGCGATGTACGGCCCGGCGTCCTACGCGCGTGCCTACATCATTGGCGCGAAGGTCGAACCGTTCGCGATCGAGGTGAACGGCGACGGCACCAAAGGCTATTACTCGGTTCTCTATGTCAAAAGCGATTCGAGCTACAAGGACATCAAGGACCTGCAAGGCAAGAACCTCTGCCTCGTCGATCCCAACTCGACTTCCGGCAACAACGTGCCGCGTTTCGCGATGAACAAGATGGGCATAGACCCGGAGAAGTTCTTCGCCAAGGTGGTCTACTCGGGGAGCCATGAAAACGCGGTGATCGGGCTTTCCCAGGGCACCTGCGACGCGGCGTTCAACTGGTGGAACGACGAGAAGGAATCGAACCTGCTCCGGATGGAACGGAAGGGCATGGCGAAGGCCGCGGATTTCAAGATCATCATGAAGTCCGAGCAGATCGTGAACTCGCCGATGGCCTATCTCAGCAGCCTGCCTGACGACCTCAAGGCGGCGATTAAGAAAGCAGTGCTGGAAATTGCGGTGAAGGACAAGGCGGCTTTCGACAAGATTTACGAGGGGAAGCAATTGCCCTACGTCGAGGTCGACCACAAGGCGTATGACGCCGTGATCGAACTGACCAAGTTTGTCGACAGCATTCGCAAGCAGAAATCCTGAGGGAAACGAAGGGTTGGACAAGTCGGGCAGATCGCAAGATCTGCCCGTCGGCTCTCGCGAACATCCCATGCGAACAGCAGTTCCCGAATTTCCGGAAGCCAGGCTGCGTGAGCTTGGCGATCGCTATGCGGCCGCAATTGCCGCCAAGCGCCGCCGCGTATGGCTCGGTGCCGCCGTCCTGATCGCCGTTGCCATTGCCGCGGGCTGGATGGGCGAGGTCAGTCTCGGAAATTTTGTCGAGAATTTCTGGCGCTTCCCGGCCTATTTCCTCAGCATCGCACCCAAATTTTCGTTCGCGACCGCATGGAGCGATTTGGCGGAGTGGCTGTGGGGATTGCCGCGCTGGGCACGGCTTCTCGGGGATACGTTGCTGATAGCCTATATGGGCACCCTCTCGGGTGCGCTGTGCGGTTTTGCGCTTTGCTTCCTCGCCTCGGCCAATCTCGTGAAATCAGGAACGACTGTTTTCGTCACCCGGCGCGTTCTGGAGTTTTTCAGGACCGTGCCGGAGATCGTGTTTGCCCTGATCTTCGTGCTGGCCTTTGGTCTCGGGCCGCTGCCGGGCGTTCTGGCGATTGCAATCCATACCGCCGGAGCGTTGGGCAAGCAATTCGCCGAGGTTGTCGAGAACATCGACAGCAAGCCGGTCGAAGGGGTGGCGGCAAGCGGGGGCAGCTGGGTTCAGGTTGTTCGGTTCGGCGCGTTGCCTCAGGTCCTCTCGAACTTCGTGAGCTATGCCTTGCTCAGGTTCGAGATCAACGTGCGTGGCGCGGCCGTGATGGGCTTCGTCGGCGCCGGCGGGATCGGCCAGGATCTGATCGAGGCGGTTCGCAAGTTCTACTTCACCGACGTCAGCGCCATCCTGCTGCTCATCGTCCTTACCGTCATGTTGATCGACTTCCTGACGGAACGGTTGCGACACCGCCTGCTCGGGCTGGAGGGAAGCACCCGATGAGCTCCTTCAGTTTTGAAAACCGGACCGGCATTGCCGAACGGTATCCCGACGTCTTCCGGACCGATTGGTGGCAGCGGGGAAGGATCGCAATACTCGTCGGCGGGACGGTCGGGCTGTTCCTGTTCGGGATCGTCCAGCTCGATATTCCCTTTAATCGGCTCTCCCAGGGCATGGTCAGGCTGGGCGAATTCGTCCAGCTCATGTTGCCGCCCAGCCCGGGTTCTTGGGCGGAGGTTCTGAAATATCTGCATGCGCTCGGAGAGACGGTGTCGATCGCGTTTCTCGGCACCCTTGGCGGCGCGCTGCTCGCGCTGCCGGTATCCCTGCTGGCGGCGCGCAACGTGGTTGCAAACCGGATCATCCGCCTATTGACGCGTCGTGGCCTCGATACCATCCGGGGGGTCGACACTTTGATCTGGGCACTGATCTGGGTCGGCGTCGTGGGGCTGGGGCCGTTTGCCGGCATCCTGGCCGTGATCTGCAGCGATTTCGGAACGTTCGGCAAGCTGTTCTCGGAAGCGATCGAGGTCGCCGACAAGAACCCCGCGGAAGGCGTTCGGTCATCGGGCGGCAACCATCTCCACAGCGTCCGCTTCGGATTGCTGCCGCAGGTATTCCCGGTCTTGCTGAGCCAGGTGCTCTACTATTTCGAGTCGAATACGCGATCGGCGACGATCATCGGAATCGTTGGCGCTGGCGGCATTGGCCTTCAGCTTGCCGAACAGATCCGGGTGCTGGAATGGCAGAAGGTATCGTTTCTGATCCTGCTGATCCTGGTAACTGTATCGTCGATCGACTGGATTTCCGGCAAGCTGCGCTTCGCGATCATCGGCAAGCGGACGGTCGCCTAACGTCGTGCTGCAGTCTTATCCGTTCCGATTGGATCGGAACGGAGCTCTGATTTTTGTTTTGACGCGTTTTCTCGACGCAAATCGTTTCCACCCCGGATCAAGTCCGAGGGCAGGCTTCGCTGGAAAACGCTCTGATCTAAGCGTTCTCCACCAAAAACTCCACCCGCTCTGCCGCAAAGCGCGAGTGCTTCGTCACCAGCGGCTTGCCCATGAGATCATGGTCGGTGGCGTCGACCACCAGGATCGGCCGCCCCAGCGCCAGGTCGAGCCGTGCGGCGTCGCTCGCGTCGACGATCCCCGCGGTGATTCGCGTCGCACCGCGGCGATAGTCGCGCACGCCAAAATGCTCCAGCAGCTTCGTCATCGAGCGCGTTGCCGCGAACACGGCGCCCGCCTCCGGAAACCGCTCCGCCGATAGCCAGGTGGTGGAAACACAGATCGGCGTGCGGTCGGCGAGGCGAATCGCCTCGATCCGCACCAGCGGCGCGCCGGTCTTCAATCCCAGCTCTCGTGCGAGCTCGCGCGTCGCAACGTCATCGGTCGCCTCGATCAGCCGGCCATGCGGTTCGCGGCCATCGGCGCCGACGATCTCGGAGAAGCGCGTGCGCGAGCGCAAGGGATAAGCGAGCTTTTGCGCCTCGACATAGGTTCCGCTGCCGCGCTCGGCGCGCACCAGGCCGCGCTCGGCGAGGGCTGCCAACGCGCGCCGCACGGTGTGGCGGTTGACGCGATAGGTTTCGGCGATCTCCATCTCGCCCGGCAATTTGTCGCCGGCCGCAAAGCGGCCGTCGGCGATGCCGCGCTCGATGCCATCGGCCACGAGGCGCCATAGCGCGACGCCCGAGGAGGCTGTGTCCTGCATGCTCATGTCGCGGGAAACCTACTCCAGAAATCACAGCATTGTCACGAAACAGTCATGGCGCGTCCGTATGAAGTTGTCTATTATCATAGACAACTTCGACGCGGCAAGTTCTGTCAAAAAGCTCGGTGGACCAGGTGACCCAGCACAACGACCAGCAAGCCCAGCGCAAGGCCGCAATGGCGGTGCTGGCGCACGCGGAGGCGGGCGAGATCGCCGCTCGCCTCCGCAACTTGTCTCTCCCGGATCACCACGATCTGCGCACGCCGGAGAACGGCCTCGTCATGCTGCGCGGCCGGGTCGGCGGCGACGGCGCGCCGTTCAATCTCGGCGAAGCCACGGTGTCGCGCGCCGCGGTGCGGCTTGCGAGCGGCGAGGTCGGGTTCGGCTACACGCTCGGCCGCGACCGTGAGAAGGCGCGGCTGATCGCGCTGTGCGATGCGCTGGTGCAGTCCCGCGATTTCGGCGGCGCGGTGGAGCGCGACGTTATCGCGCCGTTGCGCGAGCAGCTTATGGTCAGGCGCAAGCAGGCGGCGGCAGCGGCCGCCGCAACGAAGGTTGATTTCTACACCATGGTGCGCGGTGAGGGGTGAGATCATGACCACGATTGCGGAACTGCCGCCGGGTTTCGCCGACAAGGTGCTGTCGGCGCAATCGACCTTTCGCTCGGTCATGGACGCCATGGCGCGGCCGGGCTCGGTCCAGCGCATCGTGCCGATGGCGGGCGCGCCAGGGCCGATGATGCGCGGCACCGCAGCGATCGCGCTGACGCTGTTCGATCACGACACGCCGCTCTGGCTCGATGCGCGGATGGCGGAAAGCTCGGACGTGACGAAGTGGCTGAAGTTCCACACCGGCGCGCCGGTCGTGCAGGATTCGTCGATCGCTTCCTTCGCGCTCATCAGTGACGGCGGCGCCTTGCCTGCGCTCGAGCGCTTCGCGTTCGGCACCAGCGAGTATCCGGACCGTTCGACCACGGTGGTCATCCAGGTCGACAGCCTCGCCGCCGGGCGCAGCTTCGAACTGCGCGGCCCCGGCATTGACGGTGTCGCCACGCTGCAGGCGTCGATCAAGCCTTTCGACCTGTTCGAGCGCCTGCATATCAACGAGGCGCTGTTTCCGCGCGGCATCGATGTGGTGCTGGTCGCCGATGACGCTGTGGTCGCGATCCCCCGCACCACGCGAATAGTGAGCAAGGGAAGCTAGAAGCATGTATGTCGCAGTCAAAGGCGGCGAACGCGCCATCGAGAACGCCCATCGCCTGCTCGCGCATAAGCGGCGCGGCGACCAGAGCGTTGCGGAAATCACGCTCGACCAGATCTCGGAGCAGCTCGGCCTGGCCGTCGATCGCGTCATGAGCGAAGGCTCGCTCTATGACCGCGAGCTCGCGTCGCTTGCGATCAAGCAGGCGCGCGGCGATTTAATCGAGGCGATCTTCCTGGTTCGCGCCTTCCGCGCCACGCTGCCGCGCTTCGGTGCCAGCGAGCCGGTCGACACCGGCACCATGCGGGTGCAGCGGCGGGTGTCGGCGACCTTCAAGGACATTCCCGGCGGCCAGATCCTGGGGCCGACCTTCGACTACACGCACCGCCTGCTCGATCCATCGCTCGCCCAAGGTTTTGTGCCGGAGAGGCCGGCTGCGGCCGAAGCCTCCACCGCGCCGACGCCGCGCGTGACAGACATTCTCGGGCGCGACGGGCTGATCGAATCATCGCCGGAAGCCGAGGACGGCGCCAGCGTCGGCGATCTCACCCGCGAGCCGCTGAATTTCCCCGCGGACCGTGATTTGCGCCTGCAAAACCTCGCGCGCGGTGACGAAGGCTTTCTGCTCGCGATGGGCTATTCCACCCAGCGCGGCTACGGCCGCAACCATCCCTTCGTCGGCGAGATCCGCTTCGGCGAGGTCGAGGTCGAATTCGTCGCGGAAGACGTCGGCTTCGCCGTGCCGCTCGGTGCGATCGAGCTCACCGAGTGCCAGATGGTCAACCAGTTCAAGGGCTCGGCGACCGAGGCGCCGTGCTTCACCCGCGGCTATGGCCTCGCCTTCGGCCAGAGCGAACGCAAGACCATGTCGATGGCGCTGGTCGACCGCGCATTGCGCGCCCGTGAGCTCGGCGAGGAGGCGCTCGCACCGGCGCAGGACGAGGAGTTCGTGATGTCGCATTCGGACAACGTCCAGGCGACCGGCTTCGTCGAGCACCTGAAGCTGCCGCACTATGTCGACTTCCAGTCCGAGCTCGGCCTGCTCCGAAAGCTGCGTCAGGAGTTCGCCGATGCCAATGCGCCCGATGCCATGAAGGAGGCCGCGGAATGAACGCGCCCGCCTACAATTTCGCCTATCTCGACGAGCAGACCAAGCGCATGATCCGCCGCGCGATCCTGAAGGCGATCGCCATCCCCGGCTATCAGGTGCCGTTCGCCAGCCGGGAAATGCCGATGCCCTATGGCTGGGGCACCGGCGGCGTGCAGGTCACGGCCGCGATCCTGGGGCCGCAGGACGTGCTGAAGGTGATCGACCAGGGCTCGGACGACACCACCAACGCGATCTCGATCCGCAAATTCTTCGCCAAGACCGCGGGCGTTGCGACCACGACGGCGACGGACGAGGCTACCGTGATCCAGACCCGTCACCGCATCCCCGAGACGGCGCTGAACGAGAACCAGGTGCTGGTCTATCAGGTGCCGATCCCCGAGCCGTTGCGCTTCCTCGAGCCGCGCGAGACCGAGACGCGGCGCATGCACGCGCTCGCCGAATACGGCCTGATGCATGTGAAGCTCTACGAGGACATCGCACGCTTCGGCCACATCGCCACGGCCTATGCCTACCCGGTGAAGGTCAACGCGCGCTATGTGATGGACCCGTCGCCGACACCGAAATTCGACAATCCCAAGATGGACAATTCCCCGGCGCTGCAATTGTTCGGCGCCGGCCGCGAGAAGCGCATCTACGCGATCCCGCCCTACACGCAAGTGGTGTCGCTCGATTTCGAGGATCACCCGTTCGAGCCCTACCGCTTCAACGCGCCCTGCGCGCTGTGTGGCGCGGAGAATTCCTATCTCGACGAGATCGTGACCGACGACAAGGGCGGCCGCATGTTCGTCTGCTCGGACACCGATTATTGCGAGGGCCGCCAGGGCGCCGGCCATCACGGCAGCCTCAGTGCCGCGCCGTACAAGGATAAGGCGCAGGAGGCCGCGAATGGCTGATCAGAATCTGGTCGAGAACGACGAGCCGCTGCTGGTCGCAAAATCCCTCAGCAAGTCGTTCGGCCGCATCAATGCCTGTCGCGACGTGTCGTTCTCGCTCTATCCCGGCGAGGTGCTGGCGATCGTCGGCGAATCCGGCTCGGGCAAGTCGACGCTGCTGCAAATGCTGTCGGGCCAGCTCGCGCCGAGTGCAGGCCATGTGTCCTATCGGATGCGTGATGGCGTCACCCGCGATCTCACGACGCTCGGCGAGGCCGAGCGCCGCTTCCTGTTCCGCACCGATTGGGGCTTTGTGCATCAAGACCCCGCGCAGGGCCTGCGCATGGCGGTCTCTGCCGGCGCCAATGTCGGCGAGCGGCTGATGGCGGTGGGGTGGAATCACTACGGCCGCATCCGTGAGACCGCGTCGGATTGGCTGACGCGCGTCGAGATCGACGTCGCGCGCATCGACGATGCGCCGCGCACCTATTCCGGCGGCATGCGCCAGCGCCTCCAGATCGCCCGCAACCTCGTTACCGAGCCGCGGCTCGTGTTCATGGACGAGCCGACCGGCGGCCTTGACGTATCGGTGCAGGCGCGCCTGCTCGATCTCTTGCGCAGCCTCGTCGCCGAGCTGAACCTCGCCGTCATCATCGTCACCCACGATCTCGCGGTGGCGCGCCTCTTGTCGCACCGCGTGATGGTGATGAAAGGCGGCCGCGTCATCGAGACCGGTCTCACGGACCAGGTGCTCGACGACCCGCGCGAGCCCTATACCCAGCTCCTCGTCTCCTCGATCCTGCCGCCATGAACTTTACGATATGAGCTTTCCAATGACCGCCATGATCGACATCACTGACGCCGGCAAGACCTTTACGATGCACCTGCAGGGCGGCATCGAGCTGCCTGTCGTGCGCGGCGTGACCTTCCAGGTCAATCCAGGCGAGTGCGTCGTGCTGTCGGGGCCGTCGGGCGCCGGCAAGTCGTCGATCCTGAAGATGATCTTCGGCAATTATCGCTGCGATAGCGGCTGCATCGGCATCCGCCATCGCGGCAAAGTGGTCGATCTTGCCACCGCCGAGCCACGCCAGGTGCTCAACATCCGCCGCTCCACCATCGGCTATGTCAGCCAGTTCCTGCGCGCGGTGCCGCGCGTCGCCACCATCGACGTCGTCGCGGAGCCGCTGATCGCGAATGGCATGAGCCGGACTGAGGCACAGGCGCGCGCCGGCGAGCTGCTGCATCGTCTCAACATCCCCGAGCGGCTCTGGCAGCTTCCCCCCGCGACCTTCTCCGGCGGCGAGCAGCAGCGCGTGAACATCGCCCGTGGCTTCATCTCGGAGCTGCCGATCCTGCTGCTGGACGAGCCGACCGCCTCGCTCGATGCGGCCAATCGCGCCGTGGTGGTCGAGCTGGTCGCTGAAAAGAAACGTCAGGGCGTCGCCATGGTTGCCATTGTCCATGACGACGAAATCCGTCATTTGATTGCCGACCGCATCGTCGACGTCACCGGCTTTGCCGCCGCGGCCTGAAGGAATGGGGAAATGAAGAAGGAATCCGTGATCGCCAACGCCAGGATCGTGCTGGCTGACCGGGTGATCGAACAGGGCTGGCTCGCGCTTGCCGACGGCCGCATTGCGGAGATCGGCGAGGGGACTGCGCCCGCGGGTGCCGAGGATGCCGGCGGCGATCTGATCATGCCCGGCCTGATCGAACTCCACACCGACCATCTCGAGGCGCATTACGTGCCGCGGCCAAAGGTGTTCTGGAATCCTGTCGCCGCCGTCATCTCCTATGACGGCCAGCTTGCGACCTCGGGCATCACCACCGTGTTCGATTCGCTCCGGGTCTGGCGCGAGGACGGCGCCGAGGAGGTCGATGGCCGCGCCGGCGTGCTCGCCGCCGCGATCACGACCGCGCGCGAGGCCAACCTGCTGCGCGCCGATCACTTCCTGCATCTGCGCTGCGAGATCCCGATGCCAAGCGTGGTCGAGGAGGCCAAGGAGCTGATCGACCGTCCCGACGTCAAGCTGATGTCGCTGATGGACCACACGCCGGGCCAGCGCCAGTTTCGCGACGAGGTCAAGCTGCGCGACTATTATCGCGGCAAGGGCGGCGGCAAGACCGATGCCGAGCTCGACGAGCTGTTCGCAAAGCGGTTCGAATATCAAAGGCTCTATGCCGCGGCCAACATGCGCGAGATCGTGGCGCTGGCGCATGAGTACAACATTCCGCTGGCGAGCCACGACGACACCACCGAGGAGAACGTCGCGGACGCCGTGCGCGACCGCGTCTCCGTCGCGGAATTCCCGACCACGCTTGAGGCCGCGCGCGGCCTGCACCAGGCCGGCATCGACATCCTGATGGGCGCGCCGAACGTGGTGCGCGGCGGCTCGCACTCCGGCAACATCGCCGCGGTCGATCTCGCCCGCGAGGGCCTGCTCGACATCCTGTCGTCGGACTACATCCCGTCGAGCCTTTTGATGGCCGCGTTGCAATTGCCCGAGCATGTGCCCGCGATCAGCCTTCCGGCCGCGGTCCGCACCGTGACGAAAGCGCCCGCCGAAGCGGTCGGCCTCACCGACCGCGGCGAGGTCGCGACTGGCAAGCGCGCCGATCTGATCCGCGTCCATGTCGCAGGCCACGTTCCCGTGGTCCGCAGCGTCTGGCGCGAAGGACACCGCGTCGCATGAGCGAGATGGCGGCCACGGGCGAAGGCGAGACGGGTGCGATCGGCCCCGGCCGGCTCGTGCTCGTGGTCGGCCCCAGCGGCGCCGGCAAGGATACCTTGCTGCGGCTGGCCCAGGCGGCTTGCAGCGACGATCCCGACATCGTCTTCCCGCGCCGCATCGTGACGCGTGCGTCCTCGGTCGATGAAGACAATATCGCGGTCAGTCCCGACGAATTCCGCCGCGCGTGCGAGCACGGCGACTTTGCCGTGCACTGGGAGGCGCATGGGCATTCCTATGCACTGCCGCTCGAGATCAACGACGACGTCCGCGCGGGCCGCACCATCGTTGCCAACGTCTCACGCACCGTGATCGCTGCCTTGCGCCGGGCCTATGCCAACGTCGTGGTGGTCGCGATCACGGCGCCGCCGGACGTATTGGCGCAGCGGCTTGCCGCGCGCGCCCGGAAAAGCGATGGCGACATCGCCGAGCGGCTGTCGCGCAGCGTCGATGACGCCTCGGCACACGCCGATGTCACCATCCTCAATGCCGGCAGCGCCGACTATCACAGCCGCCAGCTCGTGCGCGTGATCAGGAAGCAAGGCTGGCAAGATTAGTTGCGGGCAATAACACGGAGAGAGTGGAATGACGGTGATTGAAACGGTCGAGCAGCTGGAGGCCATCTACGGCGTCACGAACGATGCCTCGACCGTCAAAGTTGCCGACCACGTCACCCCGCTCTACCGCATCTTCATCGAGAAGGCGCCGTTCGCCGCGCTCGCCACCATCGGGCCCGAAGGCATCGACTGCTCGCCGCGCGGCGATCTGCCCGGCTTTGTCCGCATCCACGACCCCAAGACGCTGATGCTGCCCGACCGCCGTGGCAACAACCGGGTCGATTCCTTGCGCAATATCGTGCGCGACCCGCGCGTGTCGCTGATGTTCCTGATCCCCGGCTCGGGCAATGCGGTGCGGGCCAACGGCCGCGCGCATCTGTCGATCGATCCGGAGCTGCTGGCCTCGTTCAAGGTCGAGGGCAAGGCGCCGCGCAGCGTCATGGTGATGAACGTTGACGAAATCT
This sequence comes from Bradyrhizobium yuanmingense, assembly GCF_025200905.1. Lineage (NCBI taxonomy): Bacteria > Pseudomonadati > Pseudomonadota > Alphaproteobacteria > Hyphomicrobiales > Nitrobacteraceae > Bradyrhizobium > Bradyrhizobium yuanmingense. The sequence continues at coordinate 424,089 of NZ_CP104173.1, forward strand.
ACTTCCAGTGCGCCCGCGCCATCGTTCGCTCCGACCTCTGGAATCCCGACAAGCGCGTCGATCCGAAGACGCTGCCGACACCGGGGCAGATTCTTGCGGAGATGAGCGACAACAAAGTCGGCGGCGCGGAATACGACCGCATCTGGCCGGAGCGCGCCGCCGCGACGATGTGGTGAGTGAGCCGTCTCTTTCCACGATCGACGGAATCGTAGGGTGGGCAAAGGCGCATTTGCGCCGTGCCCAAGACCTGCCCAACGCGGCGAAGAAATCGAGGGCACGCCTCGCTTTGCCCACCCCACAGACGCCCGCGATGTGGTGCCGACCACTTCTGACCGCGCCAGATGAATCCGCCTGACGTCGCCTGAGCTGATCAGCTCTGGCGGCGCGCCCTGGTGCGCGCCGCCTTCTTCGCGGCGGCGGAGCGCACCTTGGCACCCTTGGTGTGGCTTGCCTTGCGCGCGGCGGCTGAACGGGACGCTGCGGTTCGGCGGCTTGCGGCTCGCTTGGCCTGTTTCGACAGCGCACTGCGCGATGCGGTCGATCGCGGTTCCTTCTTCAGAGCGTTCGTGGCGGCGCGCGATACTTTTGGCCTCCGCTTCGGCGTGCGTTTGCCCTGGCCGACCTCGTAAGCGTACTTGGCACTACGGCGCGTCGACTTCTTAGTGCTTCCCTTGCGCGGTGGCGGCAGATCGACACCGGCGCGACGCGCTTCGGAGAGGCCGATCGCGATGGCCTGCTTGGTCGAGCGTGCGCCGTGCTTGCCTTTCCGGATCCTGTCGATCTCGTCCTTGACGAATTCGCCGGCCTGCGTGCTGGCCGACTTGCCGGCGCGCTTGTCTTGCCTGGCTTTGCGAATGACTTCCTGTCTCGGCATGGTCCAGTTCCCTTCTTGAGTGAGAGGGATGTCTGACCGCAACGCGCAAGACGGAAGATTGATCCGCCTAAAGCATGATCCGGAAAAGTGCGAAGCGGTTTTCCGGAAAGATCATGCGTAGACAACTTTAGTTCCTCAGCGCCGCCAGCAGCTCGTCCGGCCGCTCGGCCATGATCATGTGGCCGGCGCCGGGCACCACAACGGTCTTTGCATGCGGGATCGCCGCGGCGAGCGCCTTGCCGGCCTTCGCCGGCGTCATCATGTCCCGCTCGCCGAGGATGAGCGTCGTCGGCACCTTCACGGTCGCCGCAGCGGCAAGCGCATTCGTATAGGAGTTGCAGGCCGACAGATCCCTGAACAGCACGCCCGGCTCGCATGCCCTGAGCACCGCCTGCGCGCCGCCATGCATCCACAGGCCCGGCGCCAGGCTGCCGCCGAGCTCCGCGTTGAAGCCGAGGCCCCAGATCGAGACCATGTCGTTGGCATCCTGCGAGTTGGCTTCGGCGGCTTTCAACAGATCCGGACCCACCGTCATGGTCGCGGCGGTGCCGATCAGGCTCAGCGCTGACACCTTGTCGGGATGTCGCGCGGCGGTCTCCAGCGAGATCAGCGAGCCCATGGAGTGACCGATCAGATGCGCCTTTGCGGCGCCCGCCGCATCGAGCAGCGCCGCCGTCCAGTCGGCCATCTCGGCGATGCTGCCGAGCGAAGGCCCAGTAGAGCGGCCGTGGCCGGGCAGGTCGGGCGCCAGCACGGCAAAGCCGTGATGGGCGAACCAGCGCGTATGCAACGCCCAGGTCGAATGGTCGAAGCCGGCGCCGTGGATGAAGACGACCGCGGGCAGGGACTTGTCGAAGTCGCGGCCACCGGTTGCGACAAACACATCGGTGCCGTTGACGGAGAGCTTCATGGTGTCAGGCCTTTTGCGAGATGCGCAGCGCTTGGTTGAGGTCGTCGATGATGTCGCTTGCGGTCTCGATGCCGACCGAGAGCCGCACCAGCTCTTCGCCGATGCCGGCCGCCTTGAGCTGCTCGGCGTCCATCTGCTGATGCGTGGTCGAGGCCGGATGGATCACCAGCGTCTTGGCGTCGCCGACATTGGCGAGATGGCTGATCATGCGTAAGCTCTCGATGAACTTGCGTCCGGCAGGCCGGCCGCCCTTGATGCCGAAGGAGACGATCGAGCCGGCACCGCGCGGCAGCAGCGTCTTGGCAAGCTGGTAGTCCGTATGGTCCTCGAGCGACGGGTGCAGCACCCAGTCCACGGCCTTGTTGGACTTCAGCGCCTCCAGCACCAGATGCGTGTTCTGCATATGCCGGTCCATGCGCACGCCGAGCGTCTCGACGCCCTGGAGCAGCTGGAACGCATTGGTCGGCGACAGGCAGGCGCCGAAATCGCGCAGGCCTTCCGTGCGGGCGCGCATGATGAACGCGGCGGTGCCGAACTGCTCGTCGAAGACGATGCCGTGATAGCCGCCATAGGGCTCAGTCAGCACGCCGAACTTGCCGGAGGAGCGCCAGTCGAAGCGGCCGCCGTCCACGATAGCGCCGCCGATCGCAATGCCGTGGCCGCCGATCCATTTGGTTGCCGAATGCATCACGATGTCGGCACCGAGCTCGATCGGGCGGCTGAGATAGGGCGTGGCGAAGGTGTTGTCGATCAGAAGCGGAATCTTGGCCTCATGCGCGATCGCCGCAACCTTCGGGATGTCGAGCACCTCGAGGCCAGGGTTGCCGATGGTCTCGCCGATCACGAGCTTCGTGTTCGGCTTGATCGCTGTGCGGAACGCGTCGAGATCGCGCGGCTTGACGAAGGTGGTGGTGATGCCGAAGCGGGGCAGCGTGTGCGCCAAGAGGTTGATGGTGCCGCCATAGAGCGAGCTCGACGCCACGATGTGGTCGCCGGCATTGAGCAGCGTGGCGATGGCGAGGTGCAGCGCCGCCATGCCGCTTGCCGTGCAGATCGCGCCGACCCCGCCTTCCAGCGCCGCAAGCCGCTCCTCCAGCACGCCGGTGGTCGGATTGGAGATGCGCGTATAGATGTGGCCGGCACGCTCCAGATTGAACAGCGCGGCGGCGTGATCGGAATCCTGGAACACGTAGGACGTGGTCTGGTAGATCGGCACCGCCCGGGCGCCGGTCGTGGGATCCGGATGCTGGCCCGCATGCAGGCTCAGGGTGTCGAAGGCAGGCGGTTTCGGCGCGGGCATGCGTGGCCTCGTTGGTCGGTCGGCGATGCAGCGTTGTGCCATAAAACGGAGCGGTACGTCAGCCCATTGACAGCGCTGGGTTTGAAGCGAGCTCCAGCCGCGCCGGCGGTGCGCTCCCTCGCCCCGTTCTTACGGGGAGAGGGTTGGGGTGAGGGGCTCTCTCCACGAAGATGATGGCAGCTGGACTCGCGGAGGCTCCCCCTCACCCGGAATTTGCTGCGCAAATTTCCGGCCTCTCCCCGCAAGCGGGAGAGGCGAAGAGGCGCCGTCCGCGCTTCACCCCCCGATCGCCTGCTCGATCACCCGCGCCTCCCGCAGCAGGATCTCCGCGACCTCCTGCTCGCGCCTTGGCCCGAGCCTCGTGCGAACGGCGGAGACCGTCATCGCTGCAGCCGGTTGCCCGTCCGGCGTCTTGATCCAGGTCGAGATCGATTTCGTCCCCTGCACCAGTCCGATCTCTCTCATGCCATATCCCAGGCGCCTGGCGGCGGTGACCTCGCCGAGCACGGTCGCGACGTCGGTCCGGTAGGCCTCGAACCGCTTCTCGTTCGCCGCGACGATCTTTCGCGCCTCCTGCGCCGGCATTGCGGCGAGAATGGCAACGCCGGCGCTGGAGACGCCGAGCGGCCGGCGCGCGCCGACCTCGATCGACAGCACCTGGATCGGGTAGACGCCGATCCGGCGATCGACGCAGAGCGTGTCGTTGCCGGTGCGCACCGTCAGGAACAGCGTGTCGCCGATCGCGGCGGACGCGCGCTGCAGCGACGGATTTGCGGCGACCAAGAGCCGCGATGGCCGCGGACGCGCCAGCGCCAGTTCCGGTACCTGGTTGCCGATCGCGTAGCGGCCGCTCCGGCCGTGCCGCTCGACGATGCCTTCCTCGATCAGCACGTGGACGATGCGATGCACGGTGGGGCGGGTGAGCCCGGTCGTGCGGACCACCTCGGCCAATGGCACACCGTCCTCGCGCCCTGCGGCCAGGATGCGCAGCACCGCGAGCGCGCGCCGGATCGCCTGCGCGCCATGTCGCGGCTCCACGGCGCTGCGGGTGGATTTCGTTGCGCGTCGTTTGTCCATAATATGGACAAGAACGCCACAATTCGCTCGACAGGGCAAGCGCGCATCTGGAGATTGCGCTCCGATCGGGATGCCATGCACGAAAGTCTGCGCCCGATATGGAATTGGAAGCGCCGCCGGGAGGTTAACATGAGATTAATCTGGATTGCCATCGCTGCAGCAGCCGCAATGTTGGCGGGACCCGCCTCCGGCCAGCAATGGCCGGCGCGCAACGTCAAGCTGATCGTGCCCTATCCCGCCGGCGGCAATGTCGACAGCGCCGCGCGCATCGTCGCCGACAAGCTCCAGGAAAAGCTCGGCCAACCCTTCGTCATCGAGAACAAGGCCGGCGCCGGCGGCATGATCGCGGGCGAAGCCTTCGCGAAATCGGCGCCCGACGGCTACACGCTGTTCGTCGGCGCCAACGGCCCGGTGCTGTTCGCGACCGAGATCAACAAGCGCGACGCCTACAATTGGAAGAAGGACTTTCTCCCGATCTCGACGATCTCGATGACGCCGCTGGTGCTCGAGGTTCATCCCTCGGTGCAGGCGACCACGCTCAAGGAGTTTCTCGACCTCGCCAAGCGCGAGCCCGGCAAGCTGACCATGGCCTCGCCCGGTCCCGGCACCACCAACCATCTGCTCAGCGAGCTGATGCAGTCGAATCTCGGCCTGCAATGGGTCACGGCGCATTATCGCGGCAATGCGCCGGCCATCAACGATCTCCTGGGCGGTCAGGTGCAGTTCGCCTTCGACCAGCTCACGGTCAGCCTCCAGCACATCAAGGCCGGCCTGTTCCGCGCGCTCGCCGTCACCTCACCGCATCGATTGAAATCGCTGCCCGACGTGCCGACCTTCGCCGAGCTCGGCTACAAGGACTTCGACGGCCAGACCTTCACCGGCCTGTTCGCGCCCGCTGGCACGCCTGCGCCCATCGTCGAGAAGCTGCACGAGACGCTGGTCGTGATCCTCAAGGACCCTGCCATTGCGGACAAGTTCGAGAAGCTCGGCGGCGAAGCCACGCCGATGACGCCGGCCGAATTCAGGGCCTATCTCGAGCGCGAGGACGCCAAGTGGATTCCGGTGGTGCGCAAGGCCAATATCAGGGCGGATTGATCGATGCGGATCGATCCGACCGAGCTCGGCGCCGAGCGCATCTACCGCCTGATGACCGGCATCGTGGTGCCGCGCCCGATCGCCTGGGTGACGAGCTTGTCAGCTACGGGCGTGCTCAATCTCGCTCCGTTCAGCGCCTTCACCTTCGTCTCGCAGAAGCCGCCGATGCTCGCCATCAGCGTGGGCCGCAAGGGCGCCGACTACAAGGACACCGCGCACAACATCCTCGATACCGAGGAATATGTGATCCACATCGCGGATACGCCGCTGATGAATGCCGTGCACGACTCATCGGTCGAGCATCCGCCTGAAATCAGCGAAGTGGAGCATCTCGGCCTGGAGACGCTCGCGAGCGAGCGCATCAAGGTGCCGCGGCTTGCCGCCGCGCCGGTCGCGATGGAGTGCCGTTTCCGGCAGTGCCTCGAGTTCGGTGACGCCAAGAGCCGGCTCATTGTCGGCGAGGTCGTGCTGCTCCATTTGCGCGACGGTCTCGTCAACGACGGCAAGGTCGAGACCAGGGCGCTCGACCCGATCGCGCGTATCGGCGGGCCGCGCTACGCCCGCCTCGGCGAGATCGTGACGCTGGGCAGCGTGTTCCAGACTCCCAAGTCGAAAGACTGAGCGCGCGGGCCTCATCGCCGGCCGCCGCCCCAAGATCATCGGAGGACATACAATGCGACTGCTGAGCTATCTGCTGGACGGCGAGGCGCGCTACGGCGCGGCCGTGGACGGCGGCGTGGTCGATCTGACCAGGCGCATCGGCCGCGACTATTCGGACGTCAAGGCGCTGATCGCGGCCAATGCGCTCGCTGAAGCGCAGGAAGCCGTCGCGGGCCAGAAGCCGGACCATGCGTTGGACCAGCTCGTTCTGCTGCCGCCGGTGCTGGCACCGGAGAAGCTCTGGTGCATCGGCGTCAATTACGCCGAGCGCAATGCGGAGTATAAAGACAATTCGGACCTTCCCAAATATCCCAGCCTGTTCGTGCGCAGCATGTCCTCGATGACCGGCTCCGGTCAGCCGATCGAGAAGCCCAGGGTTTCGGACCAGCTCGACTATGAAGGCGAGCTCGTCATCGTGGTCGGGCAGGGCGGCCGCCACATTCCGCGCGAAAAAGCGTGGTCGCACATCTTCGGCATGACGCTGTGCAATGAGGGCACGATCCGCGACTGGCTGCGCCACGGCAAGTTCAACGTCACGCAGGGCAAGAATTTTGATCGCTCCGGCAGCATCGGCCCGTGGATTGTGACGTCTGACGAGCTCGACCCGCGCGGGCCTCACGACATCGTCACACGCGTGAACGGCGAAGTGCGGCAGCAGGACACCACCGAGCGGTTGATGTTCCCGTTCGACTTCCTGATCTCCTATCTCTCGACCTTCGCCACCCTCAAGCCCGGCGACATGATCGTGACAGGCACGCCGACCGGCGCGGGTGCGCGGTTCGATCCGCCACGCTGGCTGAGGGACGGCGACGTCGTCGAGGTCGAGTCCAGCCGCATCGGCGTGCTGCGCAACACCGTGGCGGCGGAGCAGTAAACGATGCTGGATTCCGCCACGATCGAACGCCTCGCCGCACGTCTCGATGAAGCCGAGCGCACCAAGACGCTGATCCCGATGTTCACCAAGGACTATCCGGAGTTCAGCATCGAGGATGCCTACGCGGTCCAGCGCGCCTGGACGAAACTCCAGCTCGGCCGCGGCCGAATCATCAAGGGCCACAAAATCGGCCTGACCTCGAAGGCGATGCAGAACGCGGTCGGCATCAACGAGCCCGATTACGGCGTGCTGTTCGCCGACATGTTTTACCCCGATGCCACGCCTGTTCCGTTCGACCGCTTCCACGCGCCGCGCATCGAGGTCGAGCTCGCCTTCGTGCTGAAGGCCCCTCTGCGCGGGCCGGATTGCACCATTTTCGACGTGCTCAACGCCACCGACTACGTCACGCCTGCGCTCGAGATTCTGGAGACGCGCATGCACCGCGTCGACCCCGAGACGGGCAGGACCCGCAAGGTCATGGACACGATCTCGGACAACGCGGCCAATGCCGCGCTGGTGCTCGGCGGCCGGCCGATCCGCCCGATGGATGCGGATCTGCGCTGGATCGGCGCATTGCTATTCCGCAACGGCGAGGTCGAGGAGACCGGCCTTGCCGCCGGCGTGCTCAATCACCCCGCCAACGGCATCGCCTGGCTCGCCAACCGCCTCGCACCGCATGACGAGCATCTCCAAGCCGGCGAGGTCGTGCTGGCGGGATCGTTCACGCGTCCCGTCGACATCCGCCGCGGCGACACCTTCCATGCCGATTACGGCGCCTTCGGCTCGGTGTCATGCCAGTTCGTCTGAAGCAATAACAAGCAGGGAGCGCACCATGAGTGGTCAAACGCGGCGCAGGAGCATCCACATCGGCGGCTTCAAGCACGTCAACCCGATTCCGAACGCCTGCCGCATCGGCAATCTCGTGATGTCCGGCGTCATCCTCGGCCGCGATCCCGCGACCAATGCGATGCCCGAAAGCCTGGAGGCCCAATGCGCCAACATGTTCGCCCATATGAAGGCGACGGTGGAGGCCGCCGGCGGCTCGACCTCCGACATCATCAAGATGACGGTGTGGCTGAAGGACCGCTCGCAGCGCGGCCCTGTGAATGTCGAGTGGTTGAAGATGTTTCCGGACGAGCATTCGCGCCCCGCGCGCCACGCGCTGCCGATGGACAACATGGATGGCGGCGCGCTGGTGCAGTGCGACTTCACCGCCGTGATCGACTGAGGGAGCGCTTGCATGCCGATGTATCTGCCGTTCGACCCCAACCCGCGCCGTCCAAGCAAGACGCCGCCGCCGAAGACCATCGACAGCCAGTTCCACGTGCTGGGGCCGATCGAGAAATATCCTGAGCGTCCCGGCGCCGCCTATCGGATGCCGACCGCGACCTGGGAAGCGGCGCTGCGCATGCACAAGACGCTCGGCATCGAGCGCGGCATCATCGTGCAGACCACGACCTACGGCGCCGACCACGCCGTCGTGCTCGACGGCCTCGCCGCGATGGGCCCGAACTACCGCGGCTGCGCTAATGCGCTGGTGTTCGCGGAAGCGAACGACGCCTATCTGGCCAAGCTGCATGATGCCGGCGTGCGCGGCGCGCGCTTCAGCTTCCGCCAGGAGCTCGGCGCCGTGCTGTCGGATGCCGATTTCGCCCGCGCCATCGCCCGCATCCGCGAGCTCGGCTGGTACGCCAAGATCCAGCCCGAGAAGGACGGCATCATGTCGAGCGTCGCCAAATACGAAGATCTCGACGTGCCCGTGCTGATCGACCACATGGCGCGCCCCGACCCCGACGCCGGCAGGAACGATCCGAATCTGCGCAAGATGCTGGAGCTGCTCGCCAAGGGCAATTTCTGGGTGATGCTCTCGCTCGGCGAGAAGACCTCGAAAACCGGCGCGCCTTACGACGACGTGATCCCGATCGCGCGCGCCTATATCGAGGCCGCTCCCGATCGCTGCGTCTGGGCCAGCGACTGGCCGCATCCGGTCTCGGTGAAGCAGCCGCCGAACGATGCCGATCTGTTAGAGCTGATGTACCGTTACGCGCCCGACCAGGCGGAGCTGGAGAAGATCCTGGTGCACAATCCGGCCAAGCTGTTCGGCTTTGCGGATTAGGGCATGAGAGGATTGGGCTGAGCAGCTCGCCACGCGCGGTGCGCTCCCTCTCCCGCGTGCGGGAGAGGGTCGGGGTGAGGGCTCTTTCCTCTAGGGGATTGTCCCATTGCGGAGACACCCTCTCCCCAACCCTCCCCCGCAAGCGGGGGAGGGAGCGCACCTTCATCGCCGCGACAATCGGGCCCTCACTCCACCGGCTGCTTCGCGAGCCTATCCCGCACCTCCGCGGCGATCTCGAACGAGCGCAGCCGTGCCGTGTGGTCGTAGATCTGCCCCGTCGTCATCAATTCGTCCGCGCCGGTTTCAGTGATCAGCGCCTTCAGCTTCGCTTCGACCACATCGGGCGACCCGACCGCTGAGCACGACAGCGCTTGCGCAACGCCGGCCTTCTCGGCCGGCGACCACAACGCGTCCATGTCCTCCACCGGCGGCGGCAGCGGCCCCGGCGTGCCGCGGCGCAGGTTGATGAATTGCTGCTGCAGCGAGGAGAACATCCGCTGTGCCTCTTCATCGCTGTCGGCCGCGAACACGTTGACGCCGATCATCGCATAGGGCTTGTCGAGCTGCGCCGAGGGCTCGAAGCGCGCACGATATTCGCGCAGCGCCGGCATCATCATCTGCGGCGCGAAATGCGAGGCGAACGCGAAGGGCAGGCCGAGCATTGCCGCCAGCTGCGCGCCAAAGGTGCTCGATCCCAAGATCCACAGCGGCACCTTGGTCCCCATGCCGGGCACGGCGCGGATCGCCTGGTTCGGCTGCACGTCGCCGAGCAGCGCCTGCAGCTCCAGCACGTCATGCGGAAAGTTCTCGGACGTGGTGGCAAGGTCGCGCCGCAGCGCCCGCGCGGTGAACTGGTCGGTGCCCGGCGCCCGGCCGAGCCCGAGATCGATCCGCCCGGGATAGAGCGATTCCAGCGTGCCGAACTGCTCGGCGATGACGAGCGGCGAGTGGTTCGGCAGCATGATCCCGCCGGAGCCGACGCGGATCGTTTTCGTTCCGCCCGCGATGTGGCCGATCACTACCGACGTCGCCGCGCTCGCGATGCCCGTCATGTTGTGATGCTCGGCCAGCCAGAACCGCTTGAAGCCCCACGTCTCGGCATGCCGGGCCAGATCGAGCGAATTGCGGAACGCCTGCGACGCGTCGCCGCCCTGGCAGATGGGTGCGAGGTCGAGCACGGAGAAGGGGATCATGGGAGGGCTGCCGGTGTGGAGGGGCCGCGTGACGGTGCGCGCTTGCAGGACACACATGTAGTGGCAGCGCGCAGAATAGTTAGAGCACTTGCGGGCCCCTCTTGTCAGCTCATCTGAGAGATGCACGCCGCGAAGACGGCCGTTCACAACACTGTTATTGCAGGCCCTGGCGCCCCTCGCGCCAACTGGGCGTTTTACACCTGGTATTGTAGCTTGCGGGAAGCAGCTGCGCTGCTGCCAGGAGGAACTGACATGACCACGGTCGTCTTCACCCGCCGCAACCTCCTCGCTGCCGGCGGCTCCGTCCTCGCAACGGGCCTTCTGGCAACCGGCGATTCCGGCGTCCTGCTGCCCGCCCGTGCGGCGGGCCTCGCACCGACCGAGTCGATGTCGGGCGGCGCGAACAATTACCGCAAGGGTGCGGCGATCGTGGAGCGGATCGGCAAGGGCGGTTTCTGGATGAGCGGCACCGTGCGCCGCGCCGGCGACGGGGCTCCGCTGGCCGGGCAGCGCATCCAGATCTGGGCGCACACCGTCGAAGGGCGGGAGCACGAGCCGCAGAGCCACGGCGCAACGCTCACCGACAAGGACGGCAGGTTCCGGCTGGAGATGCCGCAGATCATTCCGATCTTCGGCCAGCCGCACGGCCACCTCGCCTATGACAGCGGCGAGTTCAAGACCGTCTTCCTGCGGCCGGTGATGCGGAGCGCCAAGGAGACCAGCCTCGAGGCGCACTTCGTGCTGCAGCCGGCTTGAACCCCACTTGCAGATGACGCGATGGAGATCGGCCCGGGCGCCCCTGATCTGGGTCGCCCTTGGCTTGGCGATCGGCGTGCCGGTTGCGCTTGCTGCGGCCAGCGAGCAGCTGGCATGGCGCGATCCTGTCTACGTTATCGCCGGCTTCGCCGGCATCATCGCCCTCGGTCTCGTGCTCGTGCAGCCCTTGCTGATCGGCGGCTACCTGCCGCGATTGTCGGCCTATCGCGGCAGGCGCGCCCATCACTGGATCGGCGGCGCGCTTGCTCTCGCGATTCTGATTCACGTCGCCGGCCTCTGGATCACCAGCCCGCCCGACATGGTGGACGCACTGACCTTCTCATCGCCGACGCCGTTCTCTCCCTTCGGCGTGATCGCGATGTGGGCCATCTTCGCGGTTGCGTTCCTGGCTCTGCTGCGAAGGCGGTTGGGATTGCGGCCGCGAACCTGGCGCATCATCCATATTCCCCTCGCCATCGTCATCGTCGCAGGCAGCGTGGTCCATTGCCTGCTGATCGAGGGGACGATGGAGACGATCTCCAAGGTGGCACTCTGTGCGCTCGTCCTCGCGGCGGCCGTGAAAGTCATGATTGACCTGCAGGTGTGGCGGAAGCGAAGGACGCCGCGCGGGGAGAATGTCGCGCGGCAATAATCCGCGGATCAGGTCAGCTCCGGCACTTCCCCAGTCCCATCTCTTGTGCGCAGAATGGCGCGCGCCAAGCATCGTCATCGGGCCGGGAGGATCTCGAAATGGCAGAGCAGACCATTCGCTTCGACGATGGTGCCGCCTACGAGCAGATGATGGGAATCTGGAGCCGGTTCGCAGGCGAGATATTCCTTGATTGGCTGGCACCTCCTGCAGGCTTGCGGTGGATCGACATCGGTTGCGGCAACGGCGCCTTCACTGAACTCCTGGTCGAGCGCTGCAACCCCGCCGAGGTCCAGGGCATTGACCCCTCGGCCGAGCAGCTTGCTTTTGCGCGCACACGACCTGCGGCGCGCGTGGCAAAGTTTCACCAGGGCGATGCGATGGCACTTCCTTTCGCCGACGCCAGCTTCGATGCGGCTGTGATGGCGTTGGTTCTGGTGTTCGTTCCGGACCCTGCGAGGGGCGTCAGCGAAATGGTGCGGGTCGTTGTCCCCGGCGGTGCGGTCATGACGTATATGTGGGACATGTTGGGTGGCGGCTTTCCGCTCGACCCGATCTATGACGAGATGAAGGCAATGGGCATTCCGGCAACGCGCCCGCCACGGATGGATGCCTCTCGCATGGAAGCGTTGCGGGACCTGTGGCGAGGAGCAGGTCTCGAGGACGTGCAAACGCGAGAGATTACGGTGCAACGGACGTTTTCAGGTTTCGATGATTTCTGGGCAATCAGTCTGAAGTCCCCCGCGCTCCGGCCTTCCGTTGCCGCCATGAGGCCCGCGGACGTCGAGACCCTCATCGCGCGGGTGCGTGCGGGCCTGCCGGCGCATGCGGACGGCCGCATCACCTGCACTGCGCGCGCGCACGCGATCAGGGGGCGCCGGCCCAAATAGCTCGCACTGTGCGGCCCGTAGGATGGATAGAGCACTTGCGAAACCCATCATCTTCGCCACCGCACGAGTCTGATGGGTTTCGCTGCGCGCGGCAGTGGTCCAGAATCGAGAGGTGAAATCTCTCGCCGCGTCATTGCGAGGAGCCCTTGCGACGAAGCAATCCAGACTGTTTCCGCGGACACATTCCTGGATTGCTTCGCTACGCTCGCAATGACGGAACCTGGCTGCACCGCTTAGCTTGCCGCAGCCTTCGACCGGGCGTAACCTCGCGCAATGCTCGTCACGTCCCCCGATCTGAAAGCGTTCCTGCTGGCGACGCCGTTCTTCGGCGGGCTTTCGGAGGCAGGCCTCGACCTCTTGATCTCGATGCTAGTCGAGCGCCGCTTCGAGGCCGACGCGACCGTTGTGGCCGAGGGCGAGCCGGGACGTTCGATGTTCATCGTCAAGTCCGGCCGGCTGGCGGTGAGCAAACGCACGCATGCGGGCAGGGTCATCCCGATATCGCGTTTGGAGCCTGGCGATTTCTTCGGCGAGATGACGCTGATCGAAATGCAGAACCGCTCCGCCACTGTTATCGCGGAGGCGCCGACCGTGCTGTACGAGCTGACGGCCCAAAAGCTCTATGCCTGCTACAAGGCCGACATCCGCGCCTACGTGATCGTTCTGCAGAACATCAATCGCGAGCTATGCCGGCGGTTGCGCCGTTCGGACGACCGCTTCGCAGCACTGCAAATGAATGGCGACCATTGATGGTGCGCAGTGCGTAGGATGGGTAGAGCCCTTGCGAAACCCATCATGTTTCGTGGCTCGACAAGGAGCAGATGGGTTTCGCTTCGCTCTACCCATCCTACGGGCTACTGAGATCCTCGACGCGCATCACGACTTGTCGTGCGCGTACTTCTCCAGGACCAGCCGATTATACTCGTCCCTGACGGCTCTGCGGGAAACATGTCCCTTCCGGTCCTTGGCGATTTTCAAAAGATCAGGATCGGTCGGTGCTTTTGATTTCCGCCGAAATCTCGCAAGAAGAGGAATCGTCGGCTCCGACATCCTTCCAAACAGGCGGTCGAACCATCCCATCGTGTCCTCCCGGACAGGTCGCGAGCGAAAAGACTAGCACCATGAAACGAGGGGTCAACGTGCCGTGTGGCCGCAACCTTTCGAAGAGGCGCAACCGGAAGGACACCGAGCGCAACGCTTCTGGCCCGTCGGGCAAAACACCGCCTCTCCCGCGCAGCCCCCGTCAATCCCTTCCCGCAAATATATTCCACTTTACCGAAATTCGGAATTGCAGTATCCTTCGCTCATCCCGGCCCAGGGAGAGGGGCGATCGTACGTCGTCACGAACGAGGGCCAGGGTGCGGTGGACGCGGCTGCGTCGGGCACGCGGGGCGGGACCAGGGCGAGATGAACCTCGTGAGGTCTCACAGCGTGCGGAACGGACGGCGCCAACATCCGGCGAAGCCTCTTGGCGGAGCCGGAAGCTGCGTACGGCAAAACCGTGTGGTCCTGACCGTCGTTGCTACGGTCAAGCCTTGCGGAGATGCATCTGGGCTCAACCGGGCCTTGAGGCATCGTCAATTCGCGAGGTGACGGAGGCCAGAAGGAACTCGGCTCCGGGGAGAGCAGGCATAAGCCGTCAAACCACCGCGCAGGGAAGGCCGTGTGTTGGGCTTCACCTGTATGCCGCTGTGCAGTTTTCTGCGTGTGCTGTCGCACAGCGGACCGTGCGTGCCAGCCGGCACCCGGCCTTCCCTGCGCCCTCTTCATAGAAGAGGGACAAGGAAACGAGCAAAACTCGGGCGTTTCGGGCCGCGAGAATGCCAAGCCATGTGTGGAAGACTGACGAAACGACCGAGCTTGCTCTTCTCGCCCGTGAGGATCAGCGGCGCGCGGCGATCGCCGTCAGCTCCAGCTTGACGCCCGGGCCGAGATCCGCAACGCCGATCGCGGCACGCGCCGGCAGATGCTCCGCGGTGAAATAGCGCTTCCACACCTGGTTGAACGCGGCCTTCTCAGTGAGGTCGGCCACGAAGATCGTCACCTGCAGAACGCAGGAGAGATCGGAGCCGGCTCCCTCGAGCAGGGTCCTCAACTGGCGCAGCACATCGTCGGCCTGGCCCGCCATGTCGAGCCGGGCATCTTCAGGGACGATGCCGCCGAGATAGAGCACGCCATTGTGCTCGACGATCTCGTGGAGCAGTCCTTCATAGGGCAGGGAGCGTGTGATCACGATCGCATCCATGGGTGTTGCGGGCGCGCTGGCCAGGCACAAGGCTTGGTTCAACAAGGCTTGGTTCAACACGGCTCGCGTCCGTGAGGAAAGCTGGTGCTGCCAGACAGGATTGAACTGTCGACCTCTCCATTACCAATGGAGTGCTCTACCACTGAGCTACGGCAGCATGTGCTGGGACAAGAATCGGCCGCCCGAGGGGCCTACCAAGCGGGCCGATATCTGCCACAAGCCCCCCTCCTGCGCAAGCTTGCTAGCCCCGCCAAAACGAGAAAATCGGCCCGATATCGGCGTCAAAATGCCCGTTTTCGCGCGAAACGACCGAGTTCACGCCGATTCACGGTCTGATATCCCTGCCCAACTGGTCAGTTGGCCGGGGAGCCGGATTCGATCCATCTCGCGTTTCGCAAGGGTCCTATCGCCTCACCCTCTTGAGCTGCCACACTTCGATGGCATCCTGTGGCCGATTGCTGTGATGGAGCCGCGATGGGCGACGAGACTGACAAGAGCGCGAGGCAGGCGAGGGCGTCCCGGGACGACCGGCTGAAATCGGCGCTGCGCGAAAACCTGAAGCGGCGGAAGTTGCAGGCGCGCGAACGCGCCGCAAGCACCGACCCCTCGCAGAACGACGATGGTTCCCTAAATGAGGGGGCCGCCGGCAAGACCTCTCGTTGAACGCCGGCGGCTGGAGATTTTGGAGTGCATGCAGTGGCCATGGGGCAGGACGAAACACAACGAACCGACCGTGATGCGCAGCTGTTGCGGTTCACGCGCCCCGAGCAGACCTTTCCGGCGCTGACGCCCGCCGAGATCGAACGGATCAGGCACTTCGGCGAAATCCGCACCTACGCGGACGGCGAATTGCTGTTCGAGACCGGCAAGCCCGGGCCCGGCATGTTCGTGGTGCTGGCGGGCCACGTCGCCATCACCCAGCGCGATGGTCTCGGCCACGTCACGCCCGTGATCGATCAGGGGCCGGGGCAATTCCTGGCCGAGCTTGGCCAGCTCTCGGGCAGGCCGGCGCTGGTCGACGGCCGCGCCGAAGGCAATGTCGAGGTGCTGCTCGTCCCGCCGGACCGGCTGCGCGCGCTGCTGGTGGCCGAAGCCGAGCTTGGCGAGCGCATCATGCGCGCGCTGATCCTGCGCCGGGTCAATCTGATCCAGGGCGGCATCGGCGGCCCCGTGCTGATCGGGCCCTCGAACTCCGCGGGCGTGGTGCGCCTGCAGGGCTTTCTCACCCGCAATGGCCAGCCGCATCATCTGCTCGATCCCGAGAGCGAGCATGACGCCGCCGAACTGATCGCGCGCTATTCGCCGAAGCCGGAGGATTGGCCGCTCGTCGTCACGGCCGGCGGCACGGTGCTGCGCAATCCCAGCGAGACCGAGCTCGGCCGCGCCATCGGCATGATCGGCGGGGCCAAGGACAACCGCATCTACGATGTCGCCATCGTCGGCTGCGGGCCGGCGGGGCTCGCGACCGCGGTCTATGCGGCGTCCGAAGGTCTCTCGGTCGCGGTCGTCGACACCCGCGCCTTTGGCGGCCAAGCCGGCGCCAGCGCGCGCATCGAGAACTATCTGGGCTTCCCGACCGGCATCTCCGGCCAGGCGCTGGCGGGCCGCGCCTTCACCCAGGCGCAGAAGTTCGGCGCCGACATCATGATTCCGATGTCGGTGAGCTCGCTGGATTGCTCGCGCGCCAACGGCACCTTCGCGCTGGCGCTGGATTGCGGCGAGACCTTGCGCTCCCGTTCGGTGGTGGTCGCCAGCGGCGCGCGCTACCGCCGTCCCCATATCGCCAACCTCGACAAGTTCGAGGGCCGCGGCGTCTGGTACTGGGCATCGCCCGTGGAGGCGCGACTCTGCGCCGGCGAGGAGGTGGCTCTGGTCGGCGCCGGTAATTCGGCTGGCCAGGCGGCCGTGTTCCTGTCGGGCCATGCCAAACGCGTGTTGATGATCATCCGCGGCGGCGGCCTTGGCGCCAGCATGTCGCGCTATCTCATCGAGCGCATCGAAGCGACCCCGAACATCGAACTGATGTTCAACACCGAGATCACCGCGCTCGAGGGCGACGAGGCCTCGCTGCTGCGGCGCATCCGCTGGAAGAGCCGGCTCTCGGATGACGAGGATTCCGCCGACATCCGCAATCTCTTCCTGTTCGTCGGCGCCGATCCCGCCACGTCCTGGCTCGACGGTTGCGGCGTGACGCTCGATCGCGGCGGCTTCGTGGTCACGGGCGCGCAGTCGGAGCAGAACCAGGGCAAGCTGGTGGCGCCGCTGGAGACCTCCGTGCCCGGCGTCTACGCCGTCGGCGACGTCCGCTCCGGCTCGGTCAAGCGCGTCGGCGGCGCCATCGGCGAGGGCGCGCAGGTCGTTGCCTCCCTGCATGGCTATCTCGGCGACGCCGCAAAACCGGCGCTTTAGTCAAGGACAAGGCAAGGCAATGGCAAGCCAAATCCGGCTTGTCATCTTGCTGCGCAATGCGTGACTATCCCCTCGTCGCGAGGCAATCGCGCGCGGAAAAAACAACGATTCAACGGGAGGACCAAATGGCTGAAGTCGTCGTGCTCTACAAGACACCCAAGGATGCTGCCGCCTTCGACAAGTACTATGCCGAGACGCACATTCCACTCGCCAAGAAACTTCCCGGCCTGAAGAACTACGCCGTCAGTAAAGGGCCGGTCGCATCTCCCGCAGGCCCTTCCGGAATCCATCTCGTCGCCATCCTCACCTTCGACAGCGTGGCCGACGTTCAGGCCGCCTTTGCCAGCCCGGAAGGCAAGGCGACCGGCGCCGACGTGCCGAAATTCGCCAGCGGCGGTGCCGACATCCTGATCTTCGATACCAAGAACGTGTGAGTTCGATTCAACTTTCGTCGAAAGCCTGCCGTCGTTTGTGACAGCGCTGCAAAAAGTTCAGCCATGCGTTTTTCGATTTCGCACGATGACGCATGGCTGCGCTCATGCATGTGACGACAACGCAGGTGGTAATCCGATGAGGACCGTAATACTATTCTCGTCACCTCAACGCCGAGAGTAGGAGAGATGTCATGGTGCTTGGCCTAAGCCTGCCCGCCCTTACGCTGATCCATGTCATCATCAGCCTGATTGCCATCGTCGCCGGGCTTGTCGTGATGTTCGGCCTGCTTGGCTCGAAGTCGATGCCGGGCCTGACTGCGATCTTCCTGCTGTTCACCATTCTCACCAGCGCGACTGGTTTCCTGTTTCCATTCAAGGAGCTGCTGCCCTCGCACATCATCGGCATCATCTCGCTGGTGCTGCTCGCGATTGCCTGTTTCGCGCTCTACGGCATGAAGCTCGGCGGCGTCTGGCGCCCGGTCTACATCGTCACCGCGATGATCTCGCTCTATTTCAACGTCTTCGTGCTGGTGATCCAGTCGTTCCTCAAGGTGCCCGCACTTGCCGCGCTCGCGCCCGCCGTGCCCCCGGCGCCGCCATCGGGGCCGGTCTTCGCCGTGGTGCAGGGCATCGTGCTGGTGTTCTTCGTCGTGCTGACCATCGGCGCCTGGCGCCGCTACAAGCCCCTGGCGTTTGCCTGATTGGCCCCTCTCGTCATTCCGGCCATCGCACAGCGATAAACTCTGGTGCGCAATCGCGCACCAGAGAATCCCGATTTATCAATCTCCAGATTCCGGGTTCGCGCTGACGCGCGTCCCGGAATGACGTCTCTCATTGAAAGGAGCCCCACCATGCCCACCATCACCACCAAAGACGGCGTCGAGATCTTCTACAAGGACTGGGGCTCGGGCCAGCCGATCGTGTTCAGCCATGGCTGGCCGCTGTCCTCGGACGATTGGGACGCGCAGATGATGTACTTCGTCACGCGCGGCTATCGCGTCATCGCCCATGACCGCCGCGGCCACGGCCGCTCGGCGCAGGTCGCCGACGGCCACGACATGGATCATTATGCCGACGATCTCGCCGCGCTCACCGCGCATCTCGACCTCAAGAACGCCCTCCATGTCGGCCATTCCACCGGCGGCGGCGAGGTCGTGCACTACATCGCCCGTCACGGCGAGAGTCGCGTCGCGAAGGCCGCGATCCTCTCCGCGGTGCCGCCGCTGATGGTGCAGACCGCAGCCAATCCCGGCGGCCTGCCGAAGAGCGTGTTCGACGATTTCCAGGCCCAGCTTGCCGCCGGCCGCTCGGCCTTCTACCGCGACATCGCCGCCGGCCCGTTCTACGGCTACAACCGCCCCGGCGCAAAACCGCTGGAAGCGGTGATCGAGAACTGGTGGCGCCAGGGCATGATGGGTGGCGCGAAAGCGCATTACGACGGCATCGTCGCGTTCTCGCAAACCGATTTCACTGAGGATCTGAAGAAGATCAACGTCCCGGTGCTGGTGATGCATGGCGACGACGACCAGATCGTGCCATACGCGGACTCGGCGCCGCTCTCGGCCAAGCTGCTCAAGAAAGGCATCCTGAAGACCTACAAGGGATTCCCCCACGGCATGCCGACCACGCATGCCGAGACGATCAACGCGGATCTCCTGGCGTTCTTCAGGGAGTGAGGTTTCACGACTCTCACCCTCCCTTGTTGTGGGAATGGGTGGCTCGCCGCGTAGCGGCGAGCCGGACGAGGGCTTAACTTGTGTGTGGAAATTTCGGGGCTCGTGCGCGTTGAGCCCCGTCCACTCCAGGAGAGGCGCGGCGATGTCGCCCCAGCTCAAACTGATCGCTCTCGACGCCGACGACCTCGCCGTGATCTCGACCCATGTCCAGGACGCCCGCGTCCAGGCTTCCGATATCATTTGGCGGCAGGGCGAGAAACGGCTTGTGGTCGGAATGAGCCGGCTGGACTGGGAGCAGACCTTGGAGGGCGAGACCGAGCCGCGCCGGCTGGTCGCAGCGCTCCGTTTCGACCGTGTGCTCGCCTGCAAGTCGCGCAACATTGACCTCGCCGCGCCGGACAAGATCCTGGATCTCGTCGGCATTGAATTTCACCCCCGGGACGGCCGCGCCGAGGAGCCCGGCGGCAGCGCCCTGCTTTTGTTCGCCCAGGGCGGCGCCATCCGCCTGGACGTCGAGTGTCTGGAATGCGAGCTGACCGACCTCGGGGCTGACACGCTGGGCACTGGAGTCCAGGGGGAGGGCTGAAGAGGCCGTATACCAGCCGAATGGGCCCTGGCTGGGATGGCATCTGCCGAGGGTTGACGCA
The DNA here is from genome assembly GCF_025200905.1 of Bradyrhizobium yuanmingense. Lineage (NCBI taxonomy): Bacteria > Pseudomonadati > Pseudomonadota > Alphaproteobacteria > Hyphomicrobiales > Nitrobacteraceae > Bradyrhizobium > Bradyrhizobium yuanmingense. The sequence continues at coordinate 443,894 of NZ_CP104173.1, forward strand.
GCTTCCCCGCCGCGCCATTGAGCAGGGGACCTGGTGCGCCGATCCGCCCCTCAAGACCAGCCGGAAGCCAAGCGAAACATGCCCGTTCGCCTCGACCGCAGCAGCGCCGATTTCGACCAGCGATTCGCAGCCTTCCTCGCCGCCAAGCGCGAGGCTTCGGCCGATGTCGAGGCCGCCGCGCGCGCGATCGTCGACGACGTGGCCAAGCGTGGCGACGCCGCCCTGCTCGAGGCGACGGCCAAGTTCGACCGCTTGAGGCTGGACGCATCCTCCTTGCGCGTCTCCGCCGCCGAGATCGAGGCCGCCGTGAAGGCCTGCGAGCCTGCGACGCTGGATGCACTCAAGCTCGCGCGCGACCGCATCGAGACCTATCACCGCCGCCAACTACCGAAAGACGAGCGCTTCACCGACCCGCTCGGCGTCGAGCTTGGTTGGCGCTACACCGCGATCGAATCCGCCGGCCTCTACGTCCCCGGCGGCACGGCGGCCTATCCGTCCTCGGTGCTGATGAATGCCGTGCCGGCGAAAGTCGCCGGCGTGTCGCGCCTCGTGATGGTGGTGCCCTCGCCGGACGGCAAGCTCAATCCGCTGGTCCTGGCGGCCGCCCATCTCGGCGGCGTCACCGAGATCTACCGTGTCGGCGGTGCGCAGGCGGTGGCCGCGCTGGCGCATGGCACCGCGACCATCGCGCCGGTCGCCAAGATTGTCGGCCCGGGCAATGCCTATGTCGCTGCCGCGAAACGGCTGGTGTTCGGCAAGGTCGGCATCGACATGATCGCCGGCCCCTCGGAGGTGCTCGTCATTGCCGACGACACCGGCAACGCCGATTGGATCGCCGCTGACCTCTTGGCGCAGGCCGAGCACGATTCCAGCGCGCAGTCGATCCTGATCACGGACTCGGCGCGCCTTGCCGCCGACGTCGAAAAGGCGGTCGAGGCGCAGCTGAAGACGCTGCCACGCGCCGCGATCGCCAGCGCGTCCTGGGCCGATTTCGGCGCCGTTATCATGGTGAAGAACCTGGGCGACGCCGTCCCGCTTGCCGACGCCATCGCGGCCGAGCATCTCGAGATCATGACCGTCGATCCCGACGCGCTCGCGGCGAAGATCCGCAATGCCGGCGCGGTGTTCCTCGGACCGCACACGCCCGAAGCGATCGGCGATTATGTCGGCGGCTCCAACCACGTGCTGCCGACGGCGCGCTCGGCGCGGTTTTCCTCCGGGCTCTCGGTGCACGACTTCATGAAGCGCACCTCGATCCTGAAATGCGGACCGGATCAATTGCGTGCGCTGGGTCCGGCCGCGATGACGCTCGGCAAGGCGGAGGGGCTGGATGCCCATTCCCGCTCGATTGGATTGCGCCTCAATCTGTCATGACAAAGCCGCCCGCACAGGACGACTCGACCAATCGCATCGTCGGCGTCTCGCTCGACGAGGAATCGATCGGCCGTTCCGGGCCCGACATCGAGCACGAGCGGGCGATCGCGATCTACGATCTGATCGAGCAGAACCTGTTTGCGCCCGAGGGTGCGGAGGGCAAGGGCCCGTTCACGCTGCATATCGGCATCACCGGCAACCGGCTGATGTTCGACATTCGCCGCGAGGACGGCACGCCCGTGGTCGCGCATCTGCTCTCGCTGACGCCGTTCCGGCGGATCGTGAAGGACTATTTCATGATCTGCGACAGCTATTACCAGGCGATCCGCACCGCGACCCCCGACAAGATCGAGGCCATCGACATGGGCCGCCGCGGCATCCACGACGAAGGATCGCGCACGCTGCAGGAGCGGCTGAAAGGCAAGGTGCGGGTCGACTTCGAGACCTCGCGCCGGCTGTTCACGCTCATTACAGTCCTGCACTGGAAGGGCTGAGCGCGATGGCGGATCCGCCACGCGCACGCGATCCTCAGTCGGTGCTGTTCGCCTGTGCGATGAACAGCGTGCGCTCGCCGATGGCCGCGAGCCTGTTGCAGCACATGTTTCCGCAAGGGCTCTATGTGAAGTCGGCCGGCACCAAGAAGGGCGAGCTCGATCCCTTCGCCGTCGCCGTGATGGGCGAGCTCGGCCAGGACATCTCCGGCCACAAGCCGCAGACCTTCGAGGAGCTGGAGGATTGGGAGGGACTGAATTTCGACCTCATCATCACGCTCTCGCCCGAAGCGCATCACAAGGCGCTGGAGCTGACGCGAACGCTCGCGGCCGAGGTCGAATACTGGCCGACGCAGGATCCCACCACCATCGAAGGCAGCCGCGACCAGAAGTTAGCTGCCTATCGCGAGGTCTGCGATCAGCTCCTGATGCGCATCCGGCGGCGCTTCGCCAAGGTCGGCGCGGCGAGCGGGTAGCATCAGCCCGCCGTAACACCCGCGTCACAGAGAGCAGGCACAGCCGTGGCGGATACATCGAATCACCAAACTCCGGTTCCCGGGTTGTGAAATCAGCCCCCTTCCGATAGGTTCCGCGCGCAATTCACCCCTGCCTCATCTTCCAAATCACCTGATGCTTGGCCGCCCCAAATTCGTACTTGCCTCCGGCTCGCCGCGTCGGCTGTCGCTGCTCAACCAGGCCGGCATCGAGCCGGATGCGCTCCGGCCGGCCGACGTCGACGAGACGCCGAGGCGGGGCGAGCTGCCGCGCGCCTGTGCCAACCGGCTGGCCAGAGCCAAGGCCGACGCTGCGCTGAAGTCGGTGCAGCTCGACGACGAGCTGCGCGGCGCCTTCATCCTCGCCGCCGACACGGTGGTGGCGGTCGGCCGCCGCATCCTGCCGAAGGCCAATCTGGTCGACGAGGCCGCGCAGTGCCTGCGGCTGCTGTCGGGCCGCAACCACCGCGTCTACACCGCGATCTGCCTGGTCACGCCGCGCGAGGCTTTCCGCCAGCGTCTGGTCGAGACGCGCGTGCGCTTCAAGCGCCTGTCCGAGGACGACATCCAGGCCTATATCGGCTCCGGCGAATGGCGCGGCAAAGCCGGCGGCTACGCCGTGCAGGGCATCGCCGGATCCTTCGTGGTCAAGATGGTGGGGTCCTACACCAACGTCGTCGGCCTGCCGCTGTACGAGACCACGACGCTGCTCGGCGGCGAGGGCTTTCCGATCCGCTTCGGCTGGCTCAATACCACCGCGGTGTGAGCCCAAGTGAGCCCAAGGGCCGCGCCGACAAAAACCTCGAAAACAACCCCATGCACAGTAGAATGGCCCTGCCGGGTCCGCGCCGCGGCGCATGCGCGGCTGCACCGGGAACCCGCTTCCCGGCAGGTACTTGAACCCCGTCACCGCGTGTAAGCTGCCGACATCCATGGACGACCAGGTCACCAAGCCCACCCGCCCGCTCAAGACCTGCCCGATCTGCGGCAAGCCGCAGTCGCAGGCCACCCGTCCGTTCTGCTCCTCGCGCTGTCGCGACGTCGACCTGAACCGCTGGCTGAAGGGCTCCTACGTCATCCCCGGCCGCGACGACGAAACCGACGACGTCGAATAATCGAGCTGTATCAAAGCTTTAATTGCCTCGCTGAAGCGCCGAGCAGCAGCCGCAGCAACCCCGCCCGATCTTGTGCACAGAAGGGCCGCGCCCGGCGCAGCCACTTGGCGAAGCCGGGTGGACAGGCCGCTCCGAGCCCACTATAAACCGCCCGCTCGATGGGCTTTGGCCCCTCTCTTGGAGCACGCCCAGGTAGCTCAGTTGGTAGAGCATGCGACTGAAAATCGCAGTGTCGGTGGTTCGATTCCGCCCCTGGGCACCATTTCCCTGACATCGAATATCCCCGAGATGTGGCTGCCCCCGAGCCACTACCCTCGTCCGCTATACGTAGCCGGCGGCCGCTGATATGATCCTCCGACGGTAAACGGCAGCTCGCCACCATACTTTTCTGCGATGCCGGCCTTCTGATCGGACCTCGATCCCGCTCGCGCCATTTCGCATTGCTTCGACAAGAACGCTGAACAAATTCGTCAACGGCTGCCGCGTCCCCGCTCACATCAGGAGATGTGCCATGACTGCATCGGACTGGCGTCTCGAAGGCGAATGGATGAAGAACTGCACCTGTGCGTTCGGCTGCCCCTGCGATTTCAACGCACGGCCGACCCAAGGCTATTGCAAGGGATTGGTCGCCATGCGGATCGCCAAGGGACATTTCGAAGGGACCAGGCTCGATGGTCTCTGCTTTGCGATCACGGTCGATTTCCCCGGGCCGCTGCATGAGGGCAACGGGACAATCCAGCCCATCATCGACGAACGCGCCACGGCGGAGCAGCGACAGGCGTTGTTCGATATCTTCTCCGGTAAGCATTCGGCCGAAGGCACGCTGTTCCAGATCGTCAGCATGATCGTCACCAAGATCCATGATCCCGTGTTTGTGCCGTTCGAGTTCTCCTTCGACAAGGACGGACGCGTCGCAAGACTCGTCGCCAAGGGCGTGCTCGAGACCGATGTCGAGCCGATCAAGAATCCGGTGACCGGTGATCCGCACCGCATCCAGGTGGTCATGCCCGAAGGGTTCGAACATCGGGCGGCCGAGGTCGCATCCGCCGACATCCGCTCGACCGGCGCGATCCGGTTCGAGACCCGCGCTACGCATAGCTCGCTCGCCAATGTCGTGCAGACGCCTAAGGGCGTTGCGGCATGATGCGGCGCTGACACCGACACAAGATCTCGGTGTCAGCTCCTCGTCGCCATGGACAAGTCGATGCAGGAGCGCTCGATACTCGAACACTTGCTCCACCGCGACCGGCTGATCGTCGCGATCGGGACCGCCGCAGTGGTCGCGCTCGCCTGGGCCTATCTCGCTGCGGGCGCCGGCATGGACACCGAGATGATGGCCGACATGCCGGACATGGCGCCGATGCCGTGGACGCCGTTCTATGGCGCGCTGCTGTTCGTGATGTGGTGGGTGATGATGGTCGCGATGATGGCGCCGAGCGCGGTGCCCACCGTTCTCCTGTATGCGACCGTCAAGCGAAGGCAGGAGGCTGCCTCCCGCGCCGCAATCGATAGCTGGATCTTTCTCGCCGGTTATCTCGTGACGTGGGCCGGGTTCAGTCTCGCTGCGGTCCTGGTGCAAGGAGCATTCGAACGCTTCGGGTTGTTGTCGATGGCGATGGCAAGCACCAGCGCGATTCTGGGCGGCGGCGTGCTGATTGCAGCAGGGCTCTATCAGTTCACGCCGCTCAAACAGGCCTGCCTGCGCTACTGCGACAGTCCGCTGTTGTTTCTCAGTCGATATTGGCGGCCCGGCACGCGCGGCGCATTCCGGATGGGACTTCGCCACGGCAGCTACTGCGTCGGCTGCTGCTGGTTTCTGATGGTATTGCTGTTCGTCGGCGGCGTGATGAACCTGGCCTGGATCATCGGCATCGCGCTCTATGTCGCCGCCGAGAAGCTGCTGCCGTTCGGCCAACGGTTGAGTTATGCGGCAGGCGCGCTCCTCATCCTGTCCGGCACGATCGTCCTTGCGCGCGCGATGTGAAAAACGGTCCAAAGACGGTTAAAATGGTGCGACATGGCGATGTGCCTGATTGCCCAATACCAGCCGACCTCCGTGATGATACGGAGGCTTTGAGCTGAAGAATTGAGCTTCCTCCAAACAAAAACTTAAGGCTGTTTCGGCTACCTTCGCGCTATGAACGGCACCCGCGCGGGTGTCCCTGTGCAGTCGAGGCGGAGACAAGGCGATGCCAATACTGCGGGCGAGCGCAGTTCTGCCCTGGCGGCCGAAGCGGGAGTGCGCGTCGTGATTCCCGCAGGGGCAGTTCGCAAAGCCGGAAGAGCGATCCTGCGGAATGCTCCGCTGCAGATCGCATTGTTCTTTCTCCCCTTGGTCTGGATCGGCTATTTCGCAATTACCGCCTCCGAGCGGATGGATGCGATCCAGCAAGCGCGGTCGCACGGCAACAGCGTCGCCGAATTGTTCGAGGAGAACACCGAGCGCATCTTCGAGCGCGTGGATCAGTCGTTGCTGGTGGTACAGGCACTCTACGCCCAGGATCCGCAGGCCTTCAGCCTGAAGTTCTGGTCCGACAAGGCCCGCCTCGCCACCGGCGACGTGGTCCAGTTCGCTCTGATCGGATCGGACGGATACATGACCGAGACGACGGCGGGCTATTCCGGTCCGCCACTTTATCTCGGTGATCGCGAGCACTTCATTCATACCATGTCGCAGGTCGACGATCGCCTTTACGTGGCGAAGCCGGTGCTGGGCCGCGCGTCCAAAAAGTGGACGATACAGCTCGCGAGAAAGCTGTTCGATCTCGCCGGCAATCGGGTCGGCGTGGTTGTCGGCTCGATCAGCGTCGACGTCGTCGGCAGGTTCTACGACACCGCAAAGCTCGGCGTCGGGGGAACGCTGGTGCTCAGGAATGCGAGCCACGTGGTGCTCGCCGCCCGGGGCGTGGACCAGGGGTCAGTGCTGGGACAAAGCGCGCCGAGCCGCGTCGCGGGCGAACTGGGCGACGGCTTCTATGCGCAATATTGGAACGAGAACCGACCGGACCGCAGCGACCGACTGATCACGGCGCGCAGGTCGCGTGCGTTTCCGCTCATCTTCACCGTCGGCATTTCGGAGCAGGAGATCTATTCCCGCTCCGCCTTCAGGCAGAAGGTCTATCTCGGCGGCGCGGTGCTGCTCACGTTCATCATCCTCGCCGCGACGACATTTCATTGGCGACGGCAGCAGGCGCTGGATCGCGCCCACCGCGAGCGGCGCGACTTCGCCAGCAAGTTCGAGGATGCGCTCAGGAACCTCCCCCAGGGCTTGAGCATGTTCGATGGCCGTGACCGCCTGATCGCGTTCAACCGGCAATGGCTCGAACTTTACGACCTCGTGCCGGAAGACATCCGGATCGGCATGGACTTCCGGGAGGTGTTCGCGAAGCAGACCGCCGTGCTCGACGTCGAGGCGTACCTCGTCGATTTGAAGAACCGGCTCGCCCAGTCGGAGCAGATCTCGAACACCGTGCAGTTTCCGGACGGCCGGGTCGTCTACATCTCCTATGGCCGGCGCGAGGACGGCGGCTGGGTTGCCACGCATGAGGACATCACCGAGCGCAAGGCGTCGGCGGACCGCATCGAGCGGCTCGCGCATTACGACAGCCTGACCGGCCTTGCCAATCGCAACCTGTTCAAGGAGCGCATCGACGAGGCGCTGGCCCGCCCGCGCCGGCCGGAGCCCGCGTTCGCCGTACTCCTGCTCGATCTCGACAAGTTCAAGTCGGTCAATGATGCGCTCGGCCACCAATGCGGCGACGCGTTGCTGAAGCAGGTTGCCGACCGGATCAAGGCGCAGATCCGTGATGCCGATACGGCGGCGCGAATCGGCGGCGACGAATTTGCCGTCATCGTGGCACCCGGCGGGGCCGCGATGCGCGAGGGCGCTGAAAGCCTGGCCGCGCGGCTGGTCGAGGCCATTGCCGAACCCTTTCACATCGATGGCCACCCCGTCGTGAGCGGCTGTAGCATTGGCCTTGCGCTCGTGCCCGAGCACGGCACGCGGGTCGACGAGATCCTTCGCAACGCCGATCTTGCGCTCTACAGGTCGAAGAATGCCGGCAGAAACTGCTTCCACGTCTATTCACCGGAGCTCAAGGCGGAAGCGGATCAACGCAACGTGCTCGAGATCGAGCTGCGTGAAGCGATCTGGCGCGAGGAGATAGAGCTGTTTTATCAGCCTGTGATCGAGCTCGGCACTGGTCGGGTAAAATCGGTCGAGGCCCTGGCGCGCTGGCATCACGCCACCAGGGGCTACGTCCCTCCGGCGGAGTTCATTGCGGTTGCCGAGGCGGGGGGACTGATCGTCGAGCTCGGCCACCAGGTGCTCGCCAGGGCCTGCCGCGATGCGATGAGCATGCCGAGCGACATCAAGGTCGCTGTCAATCTCTCCGCCCTGCAATTTGCCAGCGCCAATCTCGTCGACACCGTGACCTTTGCGTTGACGCAGAGCGGGCTTCCGCAGACCCGGCTCGAGCTCGAGATCACCGAAAGCGTATTTCTCGCCGACACCGAGGAGAACCTCAGGACGCTCCAGCGCCTCAAGGCGCTCGGCGTCTCCATTGCCCTCGACGATTTCGGTGTCGGATACTCGTCGTTGTCCTATTTGACGGCCTTTCCTTTCGACAAGGTCAAGATCGACAAATCCTTCATCGACAGGATCGATCGCTGCGAGACCGTCGCCGTGCTGAAATCCATCGTGCAGCTGGCAAAGACGCTGAAGCTGTCGATCGTCGCCGAGGGGGTCGAGTCCTCCGAACAGGTCAGACGGCTCCAATCACTCGGCATCCCGCTCGGCCAGGGATTTCACTTCAGCAAGCCCGTGCCGCTTGCAAGCCTCTCCTGGCAAGCCCCCACGGCGCGCCGGAAACGGCGGGTGGCGTGAGGTCAATGCCTCAGGCGTTTTCATCATGCCCGCCACTGCAGCCCCTTGGGCCGAAGAGCGTTCCTTAATTGCCGGTTCGGAAGCCTGCGCCCGCCCGTCCTGGCACTCCCCTTGCTCAGTCCTGACCCAAGCCCGGGCCTCGGTGGAGAGGCCGTTTCAGGTTGAGGCAAGTGATGCAGGAAGTGTCCCGTTCTGGTGCTGTTGACGAACTCCGGCTCGACGCGTTGATCGCCGATTTATGGTGGCGCGTTCGGCTGATTAATACCGACCTTCTCGAGGAAGAGGCGCGCGCCGGGGTGTTCGACCCGGCTCAGCCGACCTATCCGCTTCTCGCGGCCAACCTTCGCGCCCGACGCGACAATCTGGTCGCGACAATCGGCGTGCTCGAGCAGCGTGCGAGATCGGTGTCGGAAGCGGCCTGAAGCGGTCGCGGGGCGCGCCAGCCTCGACGACTTCCTCAACCGGCCGACTGCAGCGCCAGAGGCGGGCGGGATGCAATGCGCATCCTCGCATGGCTCGAATGCCTTCGGCGCTGTGCCGCTAACAGTTGAATTCAGGCCGCCGCCTGCCCGTGTTATGGCTGGTCTCTGCACCCCCGCGAGGCCGCCATGCTCCCCATTCCCGCCGATATCTTCACCGAACCCGAGGACGTCTCGCCCGACGGCCTGACCAATCTCGGCCCGCTTCGGCGTCTTGCCGGCACCTGGCAGGCGGACAAGGGCATCGACATCAATCCGAAGGCCGAAGGGCCGGAGCGGCGGACCTTCATCGAGCACATCCGCATGGATCCGATCGATCCGCAGGCCAACGGGCCGCAGCTGCTGTACGGGCTGCGGTACCACATCCACATCAACACGCCCGAGGAAGACATTACCTTCCACGACCAGGTCGGCTACTGGCTGTGGGAGCCGGCGACCGGGCTGATCATGCAGACCCTGGCGATCCCGCGCGGGCAGGTGCTGCTGGCCTCGGGCAAGGCCGGGCCCGACGACAAGACGATCTCGGTCACTGCCAAGCGCGGCGACACCGCCTACGGGATCTGCTCGACCGATTTTCTGGAGCAGGCCTTTCGCACCGATGCTTATCGCTGCGACATCACCTTCAACGAGGACGGCAGCTGGACCTATCTGATCCAGACCGAGTTGTTCGTGCGCGGCGCGCCGTTCAATCACCACGACACCAACACGCTCCAGCTCATAGCGCCACCCAAGCTCAATCCGCTGGCGGCGATCGTGAACGATCGTGCCGCTCGCGGTGGACCCGCGGCCTGAGCGCTGCCCTGAGGATTGCATGAAACCGTATGTCATCTGCCTGATGCACTCCAGCCTCGACGGGCGCACGCATCCCAGCCGCTGGCGTCCGAAGGGCGCGGGCACGGACTGGTTCGAGAAGATCCATGATGAGCTCGGCGGCGATGCCTGGGTGATCGGCCGCGTCACGGGTTCGGAGTTCGCCAAGGGCAGGCCCTATCCCCCGACAGACGCGAAAGTTCCGCGCGAAAACTGGTTCGCCCGGCGCGATGCAAAGACCTACGGCGTCGTGCTCGATGCAGAGGGCAAGATCGGCTGGGGGCGCGCGGAGATCGGCGGCGATCCGATCGTCGTCGTGCTGACCGAGAATGTCCCGGATTCGCATCTCGCTGGCCTCCGCGGCGAGGGCGTGTCCTACATCTTTGCCGGCAAATCCGAGATCGACCTCGCACTGACGCTGGACATTCTCAGCCGCGAGCTCGGCGTGAAGCGCCTGCTGGTCGAGGGCGGCGGCGTTGCCAACGGCGCGTTCCTGCGCGCCGGCCTCATCGACGAATTCAACCTGATCCTCAGCCCTGCGATCGACGGCGCAAAGGGCGCCCCGTTCGTGTTCGATTCCACCGAGGCGGACAGCGACCGGCGCGCGCCGATCGCCGCGATGACGCTGGAGAGCACGCGCGAGCTCGGCGGCGGCGTCCTGCTGCTGCGCTATCTGATCCAGAACGACCCGCAAGCCGTGAGCCGGTAAGGCGCGGCCATGTCCGATCCGTCCGAGCACATCGTCATCGTCGGCGCCGGCGCGGCCGGCCTGATGGCGGCGCGCGAGCTGGCGCGTGCGGGGCGCAAGGTGACGATCCTGGAGGCGCGCCAGCGCTGCGGCGGCCGCATTCATTCGCTGCCGGCCTCGGAGTTCGGCTATGCCGCCGACGGCGGCGCCGAGTTCGTCCATGGCGAGGCGCCGGTCACGCGCACATTGCTGCGCGAGGCAGGCCTGTCGCTTCAGGAGATCGAGGGCGAGCAGTGGAGCTTTGACGGGACGAAGCTCACGCGCGAGGCGCGTGACGATCCCCATGAAGCGGAGCTTCAGGCCAAGCTGGCGGACTTGAAGGACGACCTCACGGTCGCCGACTTCCTGCGCCGGCATTTTGCAGGCGACGACTACGCGCCGATGCGCCATTCGATCGAGCGGATGGTCGAAGGCTATGACGCGGCCGATCCCGAACGCGCCTCCACGCTGGCGCTGCGCGCGGAATGGATGGACGGCGGGCACGCTCCGCAGGCGCGCATCGAAGGCGGCTACGGCGCGATGATCGACATGATGACGGCCGACTGCCGCAGGCACGGCGCCACCATCCGCCTCGGCAGCGTCGTGTCGGCGATTGCGGAGGAGGGCGGCGCGGTGATCGTTCGCTGCGCCGGCGGCGACGTGCACGCCTGCGACCGCATGATCCTCACCGTGCCGCTGCCGCTGCTGCGCGAGATCGCGCTACCGGCAGGCGCGCGTGCTAAGCTGGCTGCTGTCGACGACATCGGCTTTGGCAACGTCATCAAGATCCTGCTGCGCTTCGCGCGGCCATGGTGGCGCGAGCGCAAGGAAGACCTTGCGGACATGACATTCCTGCTCTCGGACGAGGCGATCCCGGTCTGGTGGACGCGCTATCCGGACCAGCATCCCGTGCTGACGGGCTGGTTCGGCGGCCCGCGCACGGCGGAGCTGGAAAGCCTCGACGCGCGAGCATTGATCGATGCCGGGCTCGGCTCGCTCGCCGCAATCTTCGGCCTGCCGCGCGATCACATCGCGCGCGAGCTGGTGGCGTCCGCGGCGACCAACTGGGCGCATGATCCGTTCGCGCGCGGCGCCTATTCGTGGGCGACGCCGCGCACCCGAGCGGCACAGGCGATCCTCGCGCGTGGCGACGGCTTGGTGCTGTTTTCCGGCGAAGCGCTCTATCGCGGCCGCGACATGGGCACGGTCGAGGCGGCACTGGCGAGCGGCATGGAGACGGCGAACATGATCCTTCGGGGACAATGAAAAGAGGCCCGCATCTGATGCGGGCCTCTCGTCGCGTGTGTCTCCAGATCTTACCAGCGTCCGCCGCCGAAGCTGAACGTCACGCCGGGGCCTCCGCCGTAATAGCCGTAGGGCCCGCCGCCGTAATAGCCGTGGTGCCGCGGGTAATAGCCGTAGCTCCTGTAATACGGCCGGTAATAGCCGTGATGATGCCGCCAATGATGATGGTGGCGGTAATGCCTGCGGTGCGCGCTGATGTCGGTGGTCTGGCTTTCCTGCGCGGTCTGCTTGGCGCTTACGCTGCCGGCCGCACTCGCCGATCCACCGGCCAGCGCCGCAGCACCGAGGGCGATCGCGGCAATGAGATATTTCATGTCATCACTCCAGTTGAAGGTCGTGTGACAACACATGAGCATCCCGCGCGTTCCTGCCACTGCGGGCGTCGAAACGACGCAGATTTCAGTTCCCCGATGAACGTACGTTAACGTTCGTGAACGAGCGAAGGCCGCGCGATCTATCGTCGCATGAAGAGCCGTGGCTTGCGACTCGTGCCCCGGACGCAGCGCAGCGTCTCTTCGACGATGCGGTGCGAGTCCGGGACACGAGAGTGGCGCATGTAGATTTTCGCAACTGTCACGGATGCGGATTAGGAAAGCGGTGTCGCTCGGAGAGCGCAGCGAGGATCGCGTCCTTGTCTGCGATGAATGTACGACCGTGATAGCTGAGCGCAGTGCCAGGGCTCCGTGGCATCAGCGCGATCGTACACGTTGACGCCAGCGGACACGGACCTACTTGAACGGGTCCTGGATCGACGGGGCCGACTGACGGATGCGGCGCACGCTGACCGGGGTGCCGTCGGAGACGAACAGCAGCTCGTATTTGCGGCCCTCGCTATCGGTCGCCGAGCAGGTGACGTCGTTCACCTTTCTGGCGGCGAAGTTGCCGGTCTGCCGGCAGATGCCGGTCGAGGTCTGCTCGGCGGGCACGGGCAGGCCGTCGACCTTGGGGCGGTTCTTGGAGTTGAGCAGCACGCGGTCGATCCGCAGCTCGTAGGAATTGTCGTCGGCGCGCTTGCCGTTCTCGCCGGAGAACGACACCACGTGGCTGTCATCGGAGGGATCGTCGACCGCGACGGCGAAATTGACCCGGCCCGTGTCGCCATGGGCATAGGCCACCGTCTTGCACGGGAAGGTGCGGCCCGCGACCCTGAATGTCTTGCAGTGGCCGGACATCAGCGCCAGGAGATCGATGAAGGCGTTCGGCTGCGCCGGCGGATTGTTGACCGGAACGGGTTTGGAAGTCTCGGCAAAACAAGGACTTGCCGCGATCACGAGCAACGCGGCGAGGACCAATCGGCGAAGGCGCGTTGTCGGGCTCATGAGCCAGGGGGCCATGGCGGAAGAGTTCCGCACCATAGCCATCGAGCCGCAAGTTGGTTGCGATCCCGTTTGTGCTGCAAATCCCGTCTGGAATATCACCGCGTCAACCCCGAGGGCGATTCGTCCAAATCGCCCGATCCGTCCCGGCGGCCACATGCCATCAGGGCGGTGTTTTTTTCGTGGCGGAGCATGATCCGAAAAAGTGCGTAGCGGTTTTCCGAAAAAATCATGCTCAAACAATAACCTAACCCATTGCCGCCTGCCAGCGCGTGTCGCGGAAGGAGGGGCGGCGGTGGAGGCGGGCGTCCAGCACGGCGCGGGCGCGGGGCAGCTCACCGCTGCGCATGAGCGCGACGATATAGGTGTCCTCGATCAGCTCGCGCTGGGCGTGGCTGCCGCCGATGCGCACGACCTCGCCGAGCACCGGCGCGAGCATCTGCACGCAAGTCCGGTAATCCTCATCGGCGAAAGCCGCGAGTGCGCGGAAGATCGCCGGCACCACAGGGCCCGCCGGCAGCTTGCCGTCGGCAAGCCGCTGCTCGATCGCCGCAAGGCGGGCGGCGAGCGCTTCGCGATTCTGCGTCGCGGCTGCGAATAGCGCCATGTGGACGTCGGCAAAGGACAGGCTCGATTTCGGAAACAGTTTTTGCGCGGCGGCGTCGGCTTCCTGCCACAGCGCCTTCGGTACCGCATGACCGTACATCGACAGGCGCCACAGCAGCGAAGCGCTGTCGGTGATGACGTTGAGCGGCGGCGCCTGCGTGGCAGTGGGCCGAAGCACGTCGGCATAGATCGCGAGCGCCCGCGCCGCATCGCCATGCTCGAGCGCGCCGAGCGCCTGATGCCAACGGATATGGCCGTGGAGGATTCCGGAGCGGTCATAAGCCGGCAGCCATTCGTCGACGAGACGATCGGCGTCCTCGATCGATCCGTCCTCGAACATCGCATGCAGCACCGCGTGCGCGGCGTGGGCATTTTCCCGGCGCAGATGGAAGCCGCGCTCGGTGACGGCGCGGCCGCGCGCGACGTCGCCATTCTCCGTCATCGCCCAGCCGGACATGGTGAGGAACCACCAGTCCTCGCCGTAATGTGGGGCGACGCGTTCGCAGAGCTCGTGCCGGGCGCGGTCGTGATCGGCCATGCCTGAGAAGGCGAACAGGCCGAACGCGCCAAGCGGCAGCGACAGCACCAATGCGTCGCGGGGCCATGCGTCGATATGCTTCAGCGTCGATGCGATCGCCTCCGGCAGCCGGCCCTCGATCGCGAGCGCCAGCGTCTCGACATGCGAGCGCTCGCGCTCGCTGCCGCGCCCGGCCACGAGCTCGCGCGCGCGTGCCGCCTTTTGCCGCGCGAGATCGCCCTGCTGGTAGAAGGCATGAACGCGGCCGCGGGCGATGTGGGCCAGCGCGAAATCAGGGTCGGCCGCGATCGCGCGCTCCAGCATCTCCGCCGTGCCGGTCCAGCCCGCGAGCATGAGGTCGACGCCGTCGCGATAGGCGGATGCTGCCTCGTGCGAGGTGGTGGAGAGCGGCAGGCCGTAGCGGTCTTGAAGCGCCATCGAAGGCCCCCCTCACGCCGTCCGCGCGCGGCGGCCTTCGATCGGATAGGCCGGATCATTGTAGCCTGGCGTCGAGGGATGGCCTGGCGTCACCAGGCGGTCGATCAGCGCCTCGTCCTCCGCGGTGAAACGATAATCGAGCGCGCTGATGTAGCCGTCCCATTGCTCCTCGGTGCGGGGACCGGCGATCACCGACGAGACGAAGGCGGAGTTGAGCACCCAGCCGACCGCGAACTGGCCGGCGGTGATGCCTTTCGTCTCGGCGTGAGCCTTGATCTCCTGCGCAAGCTGGAGCGATTCCGGCCGCCATTCGGTCTGCATCATGCGGGTGTCGTTGCGCCCCGCGCGCGTCTCCTTGTCGGGCGCTGCATCCACCCTGTACTTGCCGGTGAGCACGCCGCGAGCAAGCGGGCTGTAGGGCACGATGCCGAGACCGTAATAGGCGCAGGCCGGAAAGTGCTCGACCTCCGGCATGCGGTTCATGGCGTTGTAATAAGGCTGGCTCACCGCGGGCCGGTCGATGCCGAGCCGGTCGCAGATGTTGCAGATCTCGGCGACGCGCCAGGCGCGGTAGTTGGAGACGCCGAAATAGCGCACCTTGCCGGCGTGGATCAGGTCGCTCATGGCGCGCACCGTCTCCTCCAACGGCGTGGCATGGTCTTCCTTGTGCAGATAGTAGATGTCGATGTGATCGGTGCCGAGCCGCATCAAGCTCTCGTCCGCCGCCTGCAACACCCAGCGCCGCGACAGCCCGCCGCGATTGGGATCGTCCCCCATGGGGTTTGCGAGCTTTGTGGCAAGCACCCAGGCACCACGATTGCGCGCGATGGCGCGGCCGACGACCTCCTCGGAGGCGCCTTTGGAATAAGCGTCCGCTGTGTCGATGAAATTGATCCCGGAATCGCGTGCCTTGTCGATGATCCGCTTCGACGTGGCCTCATCGGTCGGCCCGCCGAACATCATGGTGCCCAGGCAAATCGGCGAGACCTTGAGGCCGCTGCGGCCGAGCTGGCGGTATTGCATGGGCGAGTCCTCGATGTTGGTGGACGGCAGCATAGCCAGCAAAGTCCGTCATTGCGAGCGCAGCGAAGCAATCCAGAGATGTGTCCGCGGAGGGATGCTGGATTGCTCCGCTGCGCTCGCAATGACGGTGGGGCACGTTTGCGCCTCACATTCAGTGTCATCGCCCGCGAAGGCGGGCGATCCAGTACGCCGAGACAGTCGTGATCGATCGAGGGGCCGCGACGTACTGGATTCCCCGCCTTCGCGGGGAATGACGGCTGCGGGTGTGGCGCGCAGCAGCGCCGGCCTGATCGCCCGCTACCCCGGCCCCTTCAAGATCTT
Source organism: Bradyrhizobium yuanmingense (assembly GCF_025200905.1). NCBI lineage: Bacteria > Pseudomonadati > Pseudomonadota > Alphaproteobacteria > Hyphomicrobiales > Nitrobacteraceae > Bradyrhizobium > Bradyrhizobium yuanmingense. Next base: position 459,795 of record NZ_CP104173.1, read on the forward strand.
GAACACGCCGTTCGCCATCACGATGCAGCGGTCGTCCACGGTCACCTCGGTGCTCATGAAGATCAGGCTGCGGGTCGAGCGCACCACGCGCGGGCGGGAGATCAGGGTGTCGCCGATCTGGCCGGCCTCGACGAAATGGGTGTCGAGCTGCACCGTCGCCAAGTACTCCTTGCCGGAGACGTAACGGGCCGTCATGCCGCAGGTGCGATCGGCGAACGTCATCATCACGCCGCCCTGGACCATGCCGCGGCGGTTGTGGTGCTTGTCCTCGGTCGCGAGCGCGAACTCGTAATGGCCGTCGACCTTGCGCTCCCACAACGGGCCGATCAGATGCAGGAAGCCCGTGGTCTCCAGGATGCTCCAGCCCTCTGATTTCAACCTTGCGGCGGCCTTGCTGGTCATGTCGTCGTTCGTCCTTGCAACGCGATGTCTCCTCGTTTCATCAGATGCAGTCCTGGTGTAGTCAAGCATCATGAGAACGTTCGACGATGCCACCAGACGGAATATCGCAGAGGCCTGCGCGGCCTTCGCGCGGCTGCCCGTCACAGCCGAGCCGTCGGCGCTGAAGCGCGCCGCGGTCGTGCTGGCGCTGACCGAATCCGACGACGGTGGCGACACCGCCTTCCTGCTCACCAGGCGCGCCCCGCACCTGCGCGCCCATCGCGGCCAATGGGCGCTGCCCGGCGGACGCTGCGATGCCGGCGAGACGCCGGTCGAGGCGGCGCTGCGCGAGCTCGACGAAGAGCTCGCACTCGCGCTGTCAGCCGATGCGGTGCTCGGCCTGCTCGACGATTATCCGACGCGCTCGGGCTATCTGATCACGCCGGTCGTGGTCTGGGCGGCCGACAGTGCTGCGATCCGCCCGAACCCGGATGAGGTCGCCTCCGTTCATCGCATCGCGCTGGCCACGATCGAGCGCGACGATGCCTTCGATTTCACTGAGATCCCCGAGAGCAGCCGCCGCGTGATCCGCTTCCATCACCAGATGAGCCTGATCCATGCCCCGACCGCGGCGCTGATCTACCAGTTCCGCGAGGTGCTGGCGGGGCGGCACACCCGCGTCACCGACCTGGAACAGCCGGTATTCGCCTGGACGTGACGATGGTAAACGGCGCGTTAACGCGACGGTTACCGGATGCCTGCTAAGAAGGCAGCATGCATCATTCGATTCGAAATAAATTGGCGCTGGTTCCGCTCGCGCTCGTCCTGATCTCGCCTGCGGCGCGCGGCGCCGAGGCCGACGCGCTGTCGCCCGCCGTTCGCAATGCCAACGCCCAGCTGCTGTCGCAGTTTTTCGCGCAAGGCGCGGGGGCTTCGCCGGCCGTGCTCGAATATCGCCGCAAGCTCGCGGAATATCAGGCCGCGCGCGCCGCCTTCGATGCCGAGGCCGGCGCCTATTGGAGCCAGATCTCGGAGAAGCGGAAGGCCCGCAACGCCAAGCGGCGCAATGGGCAGCAGATCACGCTCGATGACTACGTGCTGGAGCATCCGCCGCTCTATACCGGGCCGAAGAAGCCGGTGAATCCGGAGCCGGAGGAAACGCCGGATCGCCCCGCGAGAAGACCGATCCCCGTGGTCGCCGATTTCCTGCGTGCGGCGCAGGAACTCTACCAGTTCACGCCGCAACGCCCGTCTAGCGAGCTCGAGTTCAAGCGCGCCTATGCGCGCTACGCTCTGGCCCATGGCCTGACGCGCGAGCAGGCGGTGCGGGTCTATTCGTTCGAGACCGGCGGCACCGGCAGTTACGACGTGCAGGCGGGCATCGAGCATGGCGGCAAGCGCGCGATCTCGACCGCGATGGGCTACAACCAGCTGCTCACCACCAACAGCGTCGAGCTGCTCGCCGAGCAGGGCCATGAACTGATCCGCGCGCTGTCCGAGAAGGTGACGCGCACATCTGGACCGGCGCGGCATGCGCTCGAGCACAAGCTCACTGTCCTGAAGAAGATGGTGGCGCACGCGAAGTCGGTGCCCGATACCTGGTCGGAGCACGAGAAGATGGGCGCCACCCCGCAGGGCTGGGCCATGCATGCGATGGTGCTCGACGTTGACATCGGACCGATGCTGCAGACCCACAAGCTGCTGACTTCGGTGCATTTCGCCCGCGCCAAGGGACACTCGCGCCCGCTGTCGGCGGCCGAGCTCGAGATGATGAACCTCACCGGCGACGGCACCGGCCTCGACATGGTGACGATGCCGCAAGCGATGCGCGAGCGGGTGCCGACCTCGAATTTCTTCCAGCGCGGCGGCTATGAGCGCAACCCAGTCGCGATCCGCCACAACACGGTGGCGAAGCTGCTGGCCGTGACCGACGAGCGCATGGACGTGAACAGCGGCAAACCCGGCGCAAGGGAATTGGCAGGGGCGTTCTAGGACGCTGGCGCTTTCTTCACCTCTCCCCGCTTGCGGGGAGAGGTCGGATTGCATCGTCAGATGCAATCCGGGTGAGGGGGTACAGGTCCCTCGACGATCTCATGCGTGGAGAGAGGCCCCTCACCCCAACCCTCTCAGCGCGAGCGAAGCTCGTCGCGGCCCTGTAAGAACGGGGCGAGGGAGCGCACCGTGATCGCAGCTTCTACTGATCCGGCCCGAACTTGAACTTGCCGTCACCCTCCAGATACGGGCCGGTGCGCATGTAGAGCTGGCCGTTCTGGCCGATGAAGAACAGTGTGCCCTTGGGTACCTTCTTGGCGCCCTTCAAGAGCTCGCCGGCGTTGCTGGTGCCCATCTTGTAGGAATAGGTCTTGCCCTCCCTGTCGTAGGCGTAGCCGGTGTCGGTCTTCAGCTCCCAGGGCGTCGCTGCGGTTTGCGCCAATGCGGGCGCTACCAATGCGCCGAGCGCGGCTGCGAGTGCAAATGTCTTGATTGAAAATGCCGTCATCCCATCCTCCCAAGATCGGGACATTCCATGATTGAACAAATCACGAACGATGCGTCCCGGTCAACTTGCGATAGCGCCGCAGCGCATCACGTCTTGCCCAGCAGTTTGTGATTTTCCCTCCGTCCCCTCGCGACTATGTTCCGCTTTCCGTTTAGAACGCAACTCGACAAAAATATTGGTGGGGATGATTCGAATGAACCTTGTCGTCAAAGCCTGCTCGGCTGCCGCGCTGTTGCTCACGGCGCTGGGGCCGGCCGCCCAAGCCGATGACTACCGGCTCAGCCACAACCAGCGGATTTCGTGCAGCCGCGGCCTTGCCCCGGGCAAGCTGAACACGGCGACCTGCAAGTCCTACACCTATCTCTTCAACACCAGGACCTCGGAATATTTCCGCTGCCAGGTCTCCCTGGCGCTGACCCGCGACAACAAGGAAGTCATCAACGTCCAGACCGACGGCGGCTGCACCAAGAAACCGCGCATTTTCGAGACCGACGGCAAGTACGATTTCGACGCCACCGAGACCGAGCCGCCGAACACCAATTCGTTCTTCGGCCCCGGCGGCTATTCGGTCTGGGCCGCCGACGTCGGCGCGCAGAAGGTGCGCGGCTGCATCACCATCTCCTCCGGCCTCGGCTCCGACATCTCCAAATGCCTGGACATGACGTTCCAGTGAGCGATCGCTCGATAGCCACTGCGTAGACGGTGCGCTCCCTGCCCCGCCTACGGGGGAGGGCTGGGGAGAGGTGTCTCCGCATCGGGACAATCTCCTAGAGGAGAAAACCCTCACCCGCGCCTTCGGCGCGACCTCTCCCGCAAGCGGGAGAGGTGACCGAGCAAGCCGCTCCGACTCGAACCTAACGCGACTCCAGTCCCGCTGCGCCACCTCGCCGCACCGTCCGGTTCCCAAAAACCCAGCGGGAACGGCCCTTTGCCGCAGTCCTGTTTTGCCTTTTGGATGGGTTGACCCGCATCCCTCATCCGGCCAATTTCGCCGCCGGTTTGGGGAGAACAACAACCATGAAACGGACGATTTTCGGCGCGGCCGCGGCTCTGGCTCTGGCGGCGTCGGCACCTTGCGCCCAGGCGCAATCCTTCATCAACGTGCTGACCGGCGGCACCTCCGGCGTTTACTATCCGCTCGGGGTCGCGATCGGAAAGATCTACGGCGAAAAGATTCCGAACGTGAAGACGCAGGTGCAGGCCACCAAGGCGTCGGTCGAGAACCTGATCCTGCTGCAGCAGGGCCGCGGCGAGCTGGCGTTCACGCTGGGCGACTCGCTGAAAGCCGCCTGGGAGGGCGAGGAGGAGGCGGGCTTCAAGACCAAGCTCGACAAGCTGCGCACCATCGGCGCGATCTACCCGAACTACATCCAGATCGTCGCGACCGCGGACAGCGGCATCAAGACGCTCGCCGACCTCAAGGGCAAGAGCCTGTCGGTCGGTGCGCCGAAATCGGGCACGGAGCTGAACTCCCGCGCGATCCTGGCCGCTGCTGGCATGAGCTACAAGGAGCTCGGCAAGGTCGAATATCTGCCCTTTGCCGAATCCGTCGATCTCATGAAGAACCGGCAGCTCAACGCCACGCTGCAATCGGCCGGGCTCGGCGTCGCCTCGCTGAAGGACCTTTCGACCTCGAGCCCGATCACGGTGGTGTCGGTGCCGAAGGAGACCGTCGACAAGATCGGCCCGCCGTTCGTCTCTGCGACCATTCCGGCCAACACCTATACCGGCCAGGACAAGGACGTGCCGACTGCGGCCGTGATCAATTATCTGGTCACGAGCTCCGCCGTCTCGGACGATCTCGCCTACCAGATGACCAAGCTGGTCTATGAATCGCTGCCCGAACTCGTCACTGCGCACGCGGCCGGCAAGGAGATCAAGCTCGAGACCGCCGCCACCGGCAGCCCGGTCCCGCTGCACCCCGGCGCGATCCGCTATTACAAGGAAAAGGGGCTGATCAAGTAATCAGCTCCTGTCGTCGGACGTCATGGCCGGGCTTGTCCCGGCCATCCACGTTCTGCGGCTGTGCATGGAAGTTTCGTGGATGCCCGGGACAAGCCCGGGCATGACGGCTCGGGACATACCGTGCCAATGCTACAAGCGCTCGACGATTGGGGATGGGCTGAGATGCTGGAAAAGGCAGAGGGGACTGAGATCGCGCCCGACAAGGTCAAGGTCGAGTTCGACAATTTCGAGCATGGCTTCCCAGAAGGCTTCGGCCCGGGCTGGTGGGGCCGGCTCGCCTACTGGATCGGCATCGCGTTCGCGATCTTCCAGCTCTACGTCGCCGCCTTCAACTATCTGCCGAGCCAGGTGGTGCGCGGCGTCCATGTCGGATTCCTGCTGCTGCTGACCTTCGGCCTGATCGCCAACTTCACCGCGAAGAGCAATTTCGGCCGTGCGCTGGGCTGGGCGATCGGCGCCGCCGGCTTCTACTGCGGTCTCTACCAATGGATCTTCTATGCCGACCTGATCGCGCGCGATGGCGATCCGACCAGGCTCGATCTCGCCGTCGGCACCCTGCTCGCGGTGCTGATCTTCGAGGGCACGCGGCGGCTGATGGGCGCGGCGCTGCCGCTGATGTGCGGTGCGTGTCTCGTCTATTGGTTCTTCGGTCAGTACCTGCCGTCGCCGCTCAACCATCGCGGCTATGATTTCGACCAGATCGTCACGCATTTGTCGTTCGGCACCGAAGGCTTTTACGGCGTGCCGGTCTACGTCTCCGCGACCTACATCTTCCTGTTCATCCTGTTCGGCTCGTTCCTGGAGCGCGCCGGCATGATCCAGCTGTTCACCGACGTCTCGCTCGGCCTGTTCGGCCGCACCCGCGGTGGACCTGCCAAGGTCGCGGTGTTCGCCTCGGGCATGATGGGGACCATCTCCGGCTCGGGCGTCGCCAACGTCGTCACCGTCGGCCAGTTCACGATTCCCTTGATGATCAGGTTCGGCTACCGCCGCGCCTTCGCGGCCGGCGTCGAGGCGACGGCCTCGATGGGCGGCCAGATCATGCCGCCGGTGATGGGGGCGGTCGCCTTCATCATGGCCGAGACGCTCGGCGTGCAATATTCGGAGATCGTCAAGGCCGCCGCGATCCCCGCGATCCTCTATTTCGCCTCCGCGTTCTGGATGGTGCATTTGGAAGCCGGCAAGCACGGCCTGGTCGGCATGAAGCGCTCGGAGATCCCGAGCGCCTGGAAGGCGCTGGTGACGCGCTGGTACCTCGTGCTGCCGCTCGCGGCTCTGGTCTACATGCTGTTCGAGGGTTTTACGCCGCTCTATGCCGGCAGCATGGGCCTTGCGCTCACGGTGACGCTGATCCTCGGCACCGCCATCACGACGGGCGCCTCCTCGAACGTGATCCGCACCATCTTCTGGGTCGGGCTCGCGCTCGTCGTCGCGGCATTGTCGCGCGACGGCCTCCAGATCGTGCCGGTCGCGACCGTCGTGGTCGGCCTGATTGTGATCACGGCGATCGTGCGCGGCGGCTTTGCGGCGTTGCGGGCCTGCCGCGATGCGCTGGCCGAGAGCGCGAAATCCGCCATCACCGTCGGCATGGCCTGCGCGATCGTCGGCGTCATCATCGGCATGATGTCGCAGACCGGCGTCGGCACCATCTTCGGCGGCTGGGTGATCGGACTCGGCGAGAAGAGCCTGTTCCTGGCGCTGGTCATGACCATGCTGCTGTCGATCCTGCTCGGCACCGGCATCCCGACCATCCCGACCTACATCATCACTGCCGCGCTCGCAGCTCCCGCGCTGGCCAAGCTCGGCGTGCCCTTGATCGCGAGCCACATGTTCGCATTCTATTACGGCATCATGGCCGACCTCTCGCCGCCGGTGGCGCTCGCCGCGCTTGCGGCCGCGCCAATCGCCAAGGAGAACCCGGACAAGATCGGCTGGGAGGCGATGCGCATCGCGCTCGCCGGCTACGTCATTCCCTTCATCTTCGTCTATTCGCCGGCCTTGATGCTGCAGGCCGGCGATCCCATGGCGGCCAAGCTCGGCTTCTACGGCGCGGTGGCGCTGGCGAGCTTGAAGGCGCTGGTGGCGATCGGCCTGTTCGGCATGGCCGCGATCGGCTTCCTGTTCACGCGGCTGACGCTGATCGAGCGCCTGGTCGCGCTCGGCGCCGCGTTCTGCCTGCTCGGCGAATTCCCCTTCAGCGATACTGCGGGCTTCGTGCTCGCCGCCGCGCTTGTGTTGTGGCAATGGCGGCAGCGTCCGCCGGCGCCGGTCGAGGCGGTGTGAGCCTCTGTCTTGCGACAGCGGGCGGCGTGAAAGCGCTGACGCTGTCCGCGTTCACGCTTGTCTGGACGCATTCGATCGCGAAGGTCGAATGGCAGGAAGACTGGCGCCTCACGCCATCAGGCCTCGAGCTGGTGCAAGCCCGCGTCAAGGGCACCGGCCCCGGCATGGAGCCGCCGGCCGAGGCGCGGCTGGTCGACGGCTGGTTTCAATGGCGGCCGCAGCGTGCGCCGATGCCGGAATTGGTGCTCGGCAATTCCGGCGCGGCCGGAGAATGGCGGCTGTGCCATGACGGGACGTGCTGGACATTGTCGGAGATTGTCGGGCATCCCATTGGTGCTAACGTCACCACGTTGAGCGTCTGCAAAGAACCGTAGCCCGGATGGAGCGGAAGCGTAATCCGGGACCACTGCCCCGGATTGCGCTGCGCTCCATCCGGGCTACAAGAACAACAACACGGGAGACACGCGATGGATCGGCTCAAGGGCAAGGTTGCGATGGTGGTGGGGGCCGGCTCGATCGGTCCAGGCTGGGGTAACGGCAAGGCGACCGCGGTGACCTTTGCGCGCGAGGGCGCGCAGGTGTTCTGCGTCGATCGCAACGGTGCCGCGGCCGAGGAGACCGCGAAGATCATCAGCGGCGAGGGCGGCAAGGCGACGGCGTTCACGGCCGACGTGTCGCGCGCCGGCGAGATCGAGGCGATGGTCGCGGCGTGCCTCAAGGCCTATGGCCGCATCGACGTGCTCGACAACAATGTCGGCATCGCCGAGATGGGCAGTGTCGTCGAGGTGAGCGAAGAAAGCTGGGACCGCGTCTTCAGCGTCAACCTCAAGAGCGCCTATCTCGCCATGAAGCACGTGATCCCTGTTATGGTGAAGCAGGGCGGCGGCTCGATCATCAACATCTCCTCGATCGCCTCGATCCGCCACATGGGCATCTCCTACGTTACCTACGGCGCCTCGAAAGCGGCGATGAACCAGATGACGCGCACCACAGCGATCGAGTTCGCGCGCCATCACGTCCGGGTCAACGCGATCCTGCCCGGCCTGATGAAGACGCCGATGGTCGAGCACTCCGCCGGCCTCGCCGCCAGCTACGCCAAGGGCGATGTCGAGGCGATGTGGCGCGCGCGCGACGCCCAGGTGCCGATGGGCCATATGGGCGATGCATTCGACGTCGCCAACGCAGCGCTGTTCCTGGCCTCGGACGAGTCGAGATACGTGACGGGCATCGAGCTCGTTGTCGACGGCGGGATCACGTGCAAGGCCGGGGCTTGATCCAGCCCCAGCTTGCACGCAGCCCGCCGCTGCGAGTCATAGGCGATCGCCCTGGCTCGCAAGGAGGAAGCAGATCATTCACAGCAGGGCGTATTGCGCGCGTTCGCGCCTGGTCAGCAGCGGCAGCGCCTGTTCCGCGATGTAGCTCTTGAAATGCGCGCTCTCCTGGTGCGCCCTAAAGGCGTCTTCGTCGCGGAACAACTCGTAGAACAGGAACTGGGCCGGATTGTCCTTGGCGCGCGAGATCAGGAACAGCTTGACGCCTGGCTCGCGCTGCGCCTGAGGGAGGAAGCCGCGCAGGATTTCGGCAATGCGGTCGGCCTCTTCGGCCTTTGCTTCCCATTGCGCCACGACGAGAAGTCCGCCGCCGATGGCCGGGTGGCCGGCCTCTTGATTCATTGCCTGTTCGGTCATGATGGAGCTCCTTGAGAATGCTCCATTCGATAGCGCGGCTCTGGGCGGCAATGGTTCGATGAAGATCGTAGTGCGAATGTCGCCGCGGCCCAGCGTTCCGTCGCGGGTCGAATTGATTTCCTGCGCGATTTTCGCTACCGCCTTTTCCCGTGGATACGCTCAAGGTCAGAGACGCCAAAGACGTCGAAGAGGTGGTGCGCGCGGCGATCGCGAGCGAGCAGCCGCTCGAGATCATCGGCCATGGCGGCAAGCGCGGCATCGGCCACGCCATGGCGACCAACGCCGTGCTCGACGTCTCCGCGCTCAATGCCGTCACCGCCTACGAGCCGAACGAGCTCATCATCACGCTCCAGGCCGGCGCGCCGCTGGCCGACGTGCTGGCGCTGATCGACGCCAAGAATCAGCAATTCGCCTTCGAGCCTGTAAACACCGCCCCGCTGCTCGGCACGCCGGCAACAGGCACCATCGGCGGCATGATCGCGGCCGGGCTCGCCGGGCCGCGGCGGATCCGGGCGGGCGGGGCGCGCGACCACCTGCTCGGCGCGCATGCCGTCTCGGGCTTCGGCGACAGCTTCAAGACCGGAGGCAAGGTGGTGAAGAACGTCACCGGCTACGATCTCTGCAAGCTGCTGGCGGGGTCCTGGGGCACGCTGTCGGTGATGACCGAGGTCACGCTCAAGGTGATGCCCAAGCCCGAGGCCGAGCGGACGCTGTTGCTGCGCGGGTTAGATGATGCCGCTGCCAACAAGGCCATGACTGCGGCGCTGGGCTCGCCCTTCGACGTCTCCGCCGCCGCGCATCTGCCGAAATCCGCACTCCGGGCCGGGACCGAGGGGCTGGGCGACATTGCGGGCCAAGGCGAGGCCGAGGCGCTGACCGTGCTGCGGCTCGAGGGCATCACCGCGTCCGCTGCGCACCGCGCCGGCTCGCTGCGCCAATTGCTGGCGCCGTTTGGAACCGCGACGCTGATCGAGGACGTGGCATCCGCGGCGTTGTGGAGCGCGATCCGCGACGTGCTGCCGTTCGCGGCGAGCGGCGCGCTCGGCGCCTGGCCGGTCTGGCGGATCGTCTGCCCGCCGGCCTCGGGCGCCGCGCTGGGCTCGCAGCTGGCGCGCGAGACGGGCGGCGATGTGATCTACGATTGGGGCGGCGGGCTGATCTGGGCGGCGCTTCCGCCGAAGCCGGACGCGCATGCCCCGGCCGTGCGTGCGCGCGCGAACGCGGCCGGCGGGCATGCCACGCTGATCCGGGCGACTGATGATGTCAGGCGCGAGGTCGACGTGTTCCATCCGCAGGCGCCGGGGGTTGCCGCGCTGAGCGACCGGGTGCGCGCCAGCTTCGATCCGAAGATCATTCTCAACCGGGGGCGGCTCACGCGGAGCGCTGGCTGATGAAGACCGAATTCTCACTCGCGCAGCTCGCCGACCCCGATATCGCGGAAGCCGACAAGATCCTGCGCGCCTGCGTCCATTGCGGCTTCTGCACCGCAACCTGCCCGACCTATGTGCTGCTCGGCGACGAGCTCGATAGCCCGCGCGGCCGCATCTATCTGATCAAGGAGATGCTGGAGAAGGACCAGGCGCCGACCGCCGACGTGGTCAAGCATATCGACCGTTGCCTGTCGTGCCTTGCCTGCATGACGACCTGCCCCTCGGGCGTGAACTACATGCACCTGGTCGATCAGGCCCGGGTGCAAATCGAGCAGCGCTATCGGCGGCCGCTGACCGAGCGGCTGCTGCGCCAGGTGCTGGCCTTCGTCCTGCCGGACCCGCAGCGCTTTCGCGTCAGTATGTGGCTGGCGCGGCTCGCCCGTCCGCTCGGCGTCTTGCTGCCGACACCCCGGCCTGCGGCGACGCCGGGCTTGATCCAGCGCATCAAGGCGATGCTGGCGCTGGCGCCGGACCGGCTGCCGCCCGCAGGGCCCGCCGCCGGCAGCGTGTTCGCGGCGCTGGGCAAGAAGCGCGGCCGTGTGGCACTGCTCCAGGGCTGCGCCCAGCAGGTGCTGGCGCCGCGCATCAACCAGGCCGCCATAAGTCTCCTGACCCGCCACGGCATCGAGGTCGTCCTTGTCAAGGACGAGCAATGCTGTGGCGCGCTGACCCATCACCTCGGCAACGACCAGGATGCGCTGGCGCGGGCTCGCGCCAACGTCGCGGCGTGGCGGAAGGAAATGGTCGGCGAGGGGCTCGATGCCATCCTGGTGACGACCTCCGGCTGCGGCACGGTAATCAAGGATTACGGCTATCTCCTGCGCGAGGACACAGCGTTCGCGGCCGATGCTGCGAGGGTCTCGGCGCTTGCCAAGGACATCACCGAATACGTCGCCGGCCTCGAGCTTGCGACCGCGGCGCGAGCGGACGACATCGTCGTCGCCTATCACTCCGCGTGTTCGTTGCAGCATGGACAGAAAATCACAGGCCTTCCGAAAGAATTGCTTTCCAAGAATGGATTCGTGGTGAAAGATGTGCCCGAGAGCCATTTGTGTTGCGGTTCGGCGGGGACCTACAACATTCTCCAGCCCGAGCTTGCGGGTCGGTTGCGTGATCGCAAGGTCGCCAACATCGCGAGCGTCAAGCCGGACATGATTGCCGCGGGCAATATCGGCTGCATGGTGCAGATTGCCAGTGGCACGTCAGTTCCGGTCGTACACACGATTGAGCTTCTCGATTGGGCGACGGGCGGGGCGCGGCCGGCACTGAACGCGCAGGTTTGAGCTTTCAGGAGCCCGAACTGTCCTCCCGAGGTGACGACTGAAGACGCCCGATCAAGCATTGTTCGGCGGCAACAGGAGGACCACGATGGCGAAAGCGAAGAAGAAGAAAAGCAAGAAGGCCAAAAAGGCCAAGAAGGCCGTAGCGGCGAAGAAGTCCGCGAAGAAGGCGACGAAGAAGAAGGCGGCCAAGAAGACCGCCAAGAAGTCTGCCAAGAAATCTGCCAAGAAATCTGCCAAGAAGGCCGCCCCGAAGAAGGCTGCCAAGACGACCGCAAAGAAGTCGGCGGCCAAGAAGGCTGCTCCGAAGAAGGCCGCGAAGAAGGCGGCACCGAAGAAGGCGAAGGCAGCGCCTGCTCCGAAGCCGTCGGCACCGGCGGAGACCCCCGCGCCCGCCGAGACAAGCTGGGCGATGCCTTCGTCTTCTGCGGAAGCGGCGCCGGCCGAGGGGCAGGGGTAGGAAGGCGGTCTCTCAGCGCCTTCGGACTGTCACTCGGGATTGTTACTTGGGATTGTTACTTGGGATTGTAACGAGAAGGCCGCGGCACCCCGGTGCTGCGGCCTTTTTGCATCGTGGAAAGCCGCCCTGGCAAAGGCGCTCCGGGCCCACCCTGATTCGTAGCGAAGGTGTCACGCCGCCTGGCGATCCCCGGGTTTACACGGGTCTGCACTGCACCTTGGAATGCAAATAATGTGATCGAGAAGCCACACAGCCTGACAACCTTTCGTGAATTCGTCAAAACGCCTAAAAAGTCGGCAGATGCCCGTGCTTTTTGCTTCACGGTTCCTGTCCATCGATCCAAATTGCCGCAGTGACGCAATTTTGCAGGTAGGCCGCATGCCCCGGGGGGCTTCCGGGGGCGACTGCTAAGTAAGAACGGGTAGATGGGGATCGAAATGAAAAAAGTGGCTTTGTTGGCAACGGCGCTGGCAATGGTGACGACGGGTTCGGCGTTCGCGGCAGATCTGCGCGTGAAGGCATTGAAAGCCCCGCCGCCCCCGGCGTTCGATCCTTGGGATATCGCCTTCGGCGGCGGCATCATGAGCGATTACGTCTTCCGCGGCATCACCCAGTCGAACCATAAGCCGGCCGTCACGGCCTATTTCGAGCCTCGCTACAACGTCACCAAGGACTTGCAGCTCTACGTCGGTACGTCCGCCTCGAGCATCTCCTTCCCGAACCGCGCTGCGGCGGAAGTCGACTTCTACGGCGGTATCCGCCCGACCTTCGGCATGTTCGCCTTCGACTTCGGTCTCTGGGGCTACCTCTATCCGGGCGGACAATGCTTCGGCTCGCAGTACACATTGGCTCAGGGCAATTGTGGCGGCGACATCGATTACTCGCAGGGGGCAATCGGCCTTCCGATCAACGGCAACTTCGCCAAGAAGGACGCCAGCTTCTTCGAAGCCTACGCCAAGCTGAACGTCGTCATCAACGACCAGTGGACGGTCGGCTTCAACGAGTACTACTCGCCGAACTTCCTGAACCTCGGCGCCTGGGGCAATTACGCCTCGATCACGGCCAAGTGGACCGCCCCGAGCACAATCTTCGGTGCCAGCGGCGTCGGCATGTACGTGTCGGGTGAGTTCGGCCGGCAGTGGTTCGGCACTTCCGACATCTTCTACGGCATCGCGGGCGATCCGGTTTATGCGAACGGCATCAAGGAGCCGAGCTATAACACCTGGAACGTCGGCGTCGGCTTCACCTACAAGGTGTTCACGCTCGATCTGCGTTATCACGACACCGACCTGAACAAGGGCGACTGCAACGCCTTGACCAGCGATCACACCGCGAAGTTCACCGGAAGCTTCACCCCCATCAACCCGGGCGGCTTCGGCTCCAACTGGTGCAGCGCGGCCGGCGTGGCCAAGCTCTCTTTCGACCTGACGGCGATGAGCAATCTGAAGTAAGCTTCTTTCCGAAACGACTTCGCGAGGGCGGCAGGGCAACCTGCCGCCCTTTTGCTTTTCTCCACGCCGTCATGGCCGGGCTTGACGCGTGTATGGAGTGACGACTCGAACTTGATGATCAGCGGCTACCCAGCGCTCGCCTCAGCGCGCGGCGCTCGGCTCCGCCGCAGTCCGCTCGCCGCCGACGACGTGGATCGCACCGTCCTTCACCAGCGCCACCTTGCGGGTGTGGAAGGCATCGAGCGTCGAGCGGTGGCCGATCGAGACGATGGTGGCCTGCGGCAGTCTCTCCGCCAGCAGCCGGTAGAGCCGGGCTTCCGACGGCTCGTCGAGCGAGGCGGTGGCTTCGTCCAGGAACAGATAGTCCGGCGCATGCAGCAGCGCGCGCGCTAGCCCGAGACGTTGCTGCTCGCCGAGCGAGAGCATCCTGTTCCAGTGGCCGTCCTCGTCCAGCCGCTCGGCGAGATCGGGCAGCCCGACCGCGATCAGGGCCTCGCGGACCTGCACGGCGTCGAACGCGCCCGGCGCTGCCGGATAGACCACGGCATCGCGCAACACACCGACCGAGAAATAGGGCCGCTGCGGCAGCATCATCAGCTTTGCCTTTTCCGGGACCACAACCGTGCCGGTGCCGAACGGCCAGATGCCGGCGATGGCCCGGAACAGCGTGGACTTGCCGGAGCCGGACGGTCCGGTCACCAGCACGCGCTCCGAGGCCTGAATGGTGAAGGCCTTGGCGGCCACCAGCGGCGTGCCGTTGGGCAGGTTCACGCAGAGCTGCTCGAGGTCGATATGGCGGCCGGCGACTTCCAGCGCGATGGCAGGCTCATGCGCCGGCAGATTGACCGCCGAGGCGACCGACATCTCGAAGCCATCGAGACGGGCAACCACCGCACGCCATTCGGCCAGGGATCGGTAGGCGCTCACGAAGAAGGACAGGGCCTTCTGCACGCTGCCGAAGGCGGAGCCGGTCTGCACCATCCCTCCAAGTTGAATCTTACCGGCAAAGTAGGCAGGCGCGGTGAGGATGAAGGGAAAGATTACGGCGGCTTGGGAATAGCTCGCCGTGAAGGCAGTCAGACGCTTGGTCCGGCTCATGATCGCGTACCAATTGCCGACGACATAGCCGTAGCGGAGTAGCAGTCGTTCGCGTTCGGCCCCTTCGCCCTTGAGCAGTGCGATCTGTTCGGAGTTCTCGCGCACGCGGACGAGGTTGAAGCGGAAGTCGGCCTCGTAGCGCTGCTGCTCGAAATTGAGATTGACCAGAGGCGAACCGATCCAGTGCGTCAGCGCGGTGCCGAAGATCGCGTAGACGAGCGCCGCCCACACCAAATAGCCGGGAATGGGAAAGTCGAGGCCCGAGATATGCAGCGGTGCCGCGTTCGACAGCCCCCACAGAATGACCACGAACGAGAGCAGCGTGACGATCGAGGAGAGCAGTCCGATGCCGATATTGAGAGTCTGCTCGACGAAACTCCGGACGTCGTCGGTGATGCGTTGGTCCGGGTTGTCGGCCGCATCGCCCTTGAGCTGCATCCGATAGTGGGTCGCGCTATTCAGCCATTCGGCCAGATAGTGACGCGTCAGCCATTGCCGCCAGCGAATCTGGAGCCACTGATTGAGATAGAGCTGGTAGACGGAAAGCGCGACGCTGGCGCTCGCGAGCAATGTGAAGACGCCCAGCTCCCAGACGAAGCCGTTCCAGTCGCGCTCCTGGAGATAGTTGTAGAAGCGGCTGTACCATTGGTTCACGAGCACATCGATGGCGACCAGCAGCAGTTCGATCACGATCACCGCCCCGAGCAGGCCGCGGCCGGCCCATTTGTCCTCTGATCGGAAATAAGGGATGGCGATTCGCCAGACGATCGCGAGCGTGGCGCGGATGTTGTTCACAGAGCTGGATCTCCTCAGGGGATGTGCACGATGCCCAGAGCCAAATAGCTGAGGCGATGGCGGAAATGGGCGCGCTTAGACGAAAGTCGCAAGTTCTGCAATTTGCGTTGGATTGTCGCAGCCAGCAACCCTAGCATGGTGCCCGCCGGTGCGGGGCAGGGTGCTCCGGGATTTCGCGACCTTGTGAGCGGACGGGAACCGCCGGATGCGCGAGAACTTCGCGCCGCGGCTGCAACTGGCTGCCGATCGCTTTCTCGTTCGGCGTGGTCTTCGAAGGCGCCCCGGGCTTCGCCATGCCGGTGCGCCTGCATCGACCATGCGCGAACCTTCTCAACGCCCCCGCCGTCTCATAGAAGGTGCGGCAAGTCAGGTCGGTCGAGAGGTCTCATGGTTTCGTTCCAGCGATTGGTGTGTGCGGCGGTTGCAATGTTCGCGATGTCCACACTCGCGCGTGCTCAGGAGGGGTTTCCGTTCGGCACCGAGATGACGCTGGAGGCGTTGCCGCAGGCAGGCTCGAAGCGGATTCCCAACATCGAGATCGGCGACAATGGCGAGGTCGTGCTGGAGCTCTGGTGCAAGGGCGGCAAGGGCCAGTTCTCGGTCGCCGGCAACACCGTGATCTTCGTGCCCGGCCAGATCCAGAACCGCAACTGTCCGCCGGCGAGAGCGCAGGCCGACGACGAGCTCGTCGCAGCCCTCGGCAGCGTCGAGACCTGGAAGCGCCAGGGCGACGTGCTGACGCTGATCGGCCCGAAGCCGCTGCGCTTCAGGACGACGGGGAATTAGGCCTCTGTCATTCCCCGCGAAGGCGGGGAATCCAGTACGCCGCAGCCTATCGATTCCATCGCTGCTGTCTCGGAGTACTGGATCGCCCGGTCAAGCCGGGCGATGACAGCGGTGGCTGTCTCAGCCTACTTCCACACCGACTTGTCGGCGTCCCAGCGCTGGCCCTTCAGCTCCTTGACGAGCGCCTCGATCGAGCCGTTGTCGTCGGGCAGATCGCCTTCTTCGTCGAGGCTGGCATCGTCGGACAGATTGAGCCTGGCACCGCTGCCCTCGTCGGCCGTCGTGGTCGCCGGGCTGCCGATCCAGAGCATGAGCTTGTCGGTGGTGCCCGGCTTGTCGGGCGAGACCAGGCCTGCAACCTCGATCGTGTCGGTGAGCTCGAGCGCCGGGAAGTCCTGGTTCGGCCGCTTGAACACCAGCTTGAGCCTGCCGGTGGCCGGGTTGAAGTTTTGCGTGACCGGCTTTGCCGCGAGCGTCCTGCTCAGCACGCTCGCCACCGCCGTTGCAAGCTTGCCCTTGTTGATCTTGTCGCCCTCGCGCCAGTCGGCCGCAGGGAAGCGGATGGTGCGGTCCATCTCGGTCATGCCCGCGGTCCAGCCTGCGGCGGTGACGCCCGGCATTGCCTTGAACTTCGCCAGCAGCGCGCCGGCGCGCTCGGGATCGACCGACATGGTGATGGTCTGCTCGCCCGCGCGCAGCGCGTCGCAGCCGACATTGAGGCTCGCCAGCGTCACCTCGACCTCCTGGCCCTTCAGGCTCTTCAGGAAGTCGGTCGCGGCGTCGAGCTTGACCTTGACCGCGATCGCTTCCGGCGAGACGTCGGTGAAATCCTTCGGCTGCGGCGTGATGCCGTCGTCGGAGGCCTGACTGTCCAGGAATTCCTTTTCGCTGAGATCGGAATTGTCCGGCGAGGTCACTTCGGTCACCGCCTGGCCGACCGCGATCTGGCCGCGGAATTCGAACATGTCGCCGGACTGCTTGCGCGTCAGCTTGACGCTGACCGGCGACTTCTCACTGATGCTCTGCGTCGTTCCGGTCAGCGTCTGGCCGGCGACCTGGAGGTTGACGACGAAGCGGTCCTTGCGGTCGGAGTTCTTCGCGATGGGGTAGCAGACGTCGAGCACCGCCGCGGTCAGCGTCTTGCCCTGGCGCGTCTCCTTCAGGATCACGTCGGCATTGCCGTCCATCAGCCCGTCCATCGCGGTGAAATAGCGCGTCTCGGTTCCCCCGGCGCGGTCGCCTTCGGCGACAGCTTCATCTGGGCGGAGGCCTGCGGCGGAACGGCGAGCAGGGCCAGAACGGCCGTGGAGCAAACCAGAAGCGCACGCATCGATGACATCCTCGCGCAACGGCCATGATCCGGAAAGCGTGAAGCGGTCTCTAGGATCATGCCCAAACAATCAGAATCGGCGCGCCACCGTAGTGGGTTTTGGCCGCTGGTTGAATCGGAAAGCGAAACGGGCAGGGTCGGAAAAAAAAAGGCCGCCCGGAGGCGGCCTTCGCAACTCTGTCACGGAACGGAAGGCTTAGAAGCCGCCCATGCCGCCGCCGGGGGGCATCGCGGGCGGAGCTTCCTTCTTCGGCATCTCGGCGACCATGGCTTCGGTAGTCACCAAGAGGCCGGCCACGGAAGAGGCGTCCTGCAGCGCGGTGCGCACCACCTTGGCGGGATCGATGATGCCCTTCTCGACCATGTCGACATAGTCCTCGTTCTGGGCGTCGAAGCCGAAGGTCTCGGACTTGTTCTCCAGGATCTTGCCGACCACGATCGAGCCTTCCACGCCGGCGTTCTCGGAGATCTGGCGGATCGGGGCTTCCAGCGCCTTCAGCACGATGTTGATGCCGGCCTGGACGTCGTCATTGGCGTTGGTGAGACGGCCGACCGCCTTCTTGGCGCGGAGCAGCGCGACGCCGCCGCCCGGGACGATGCCTTCCTGAACCGCGGCGCGGGTGGCGTTGAGCGCGTCCTCGACGCGGTCCTTCTTCTCCTTGACCTCGATCTCAGTGGCGCCGCCGACGCGGATCACCGCGACGCCGCCGGCGAGCTTGGCGAGGCGCTCCTGGAGCTTCTCGCGGTCGTAATCCGAGGTGGTCTCCTCGATCTGGGCCTTGATCTGGCCGACGCGGGCCTCGATGTCGGGCTTCTTGCCGGCGCCGTTGACGATCGTGGTGTTCTCCTTGTCGATCACCACCTTCTTGGCGCGGCCGAGCATCTTCACCGTGACGTTCTCGAGCTTGATGCCGAGCTCCTCGGAGATCAGCTGGCCGCCGGTCAGGATCGCGATGTCCTCCAGCATGGCCTTGCGGCGGTCACCGAAGCCCGGCGCCTTGACGGCCGCGACCTTGAGGCCGCCGCGGAGCCGGTTGACGACCAGGGTGGCCAGCGCCTCGCCCTCGACGTCCTCGGCGATGATGACGAGCGGCTTGCCCGACTGCACCACGGCTTCCAGCACCGGCAGCATGGCCTGCAGGCCCGAGAGCTTCTTCTCGTGCAGGAGGATGTAGGCGTCCTCGAGCTCGGCGGTCATCTTCTCGGCATTGGTGACGAAGTAGGGGCTGAGATAGCCGCGGTCGAACTTCATGCCCTCGACGATATCAACCTCGGTCTCGAGCGACTTGTTCTCCTCGACGGTGATGACGCCCTCGTTGCCGACCTTCTGCATCGCCTGGGCGATCATCTTGCCGATGGCGGCATCGCCGTTGGCCGAGATGGTGCCGACCTGGGCGACCTCGGAGGAGGCGGCGACCGGCTTGGCGCGCTTCTCGATGTCCTTGATGACGGCGGCAACCGCGGTGTCGATGCCGCGCTTGAGATCCATCGGGTTCATGCCGGCGGCGACCGCCTTGGCGCCTTCGCGCACGATGGCCTGGGCCAGCACGGTCGCGGTGGTGGTGCCGTCGCCGGCGAGGTCGTTGGTCTTGGAGGCGACCTCACGCACCATCTGGGCGCCCATGTTCTCGAACTTGTCCTCGAGCTCGATCTCCTTGGCGACCGTGACGCCGTCCTTGGTGATGCGGGGGGCGCCGAAGCTCTTCTCGATGACGACGTTGCGGCCCTTCGGGCCGAGCGTCACCTTGACGGCGTTGGCGAGAACGTCGACGCCGCGCAGCATGCGATCGCGCGCGTCTCCGGAAAACTTGACGTCTTTGGCAGCCATGGTCTGCAATCCCTCGTGTTATGTGATGTGTGTTGTCTTGTGCCGTGCGGCGGAACGATGGATGCCCGGATCGCCTGGATCCGGGCATGACATTCAGCGGCTGTTCAGGCGGACGGCCTTAGGCCAGCACGCCCATGATGTCCGACTCCTTCATGATCAGGAGCTCTTCGTTGTCGATCTTGACCTCGGTGCCCGACCACTTGCCGAACAGCACGCGGTCGCCGACCTTGAGGTCGATCGGGATCAGCTTGCCGGTCTCGTCGCGGCCGCCGGGGCCGACGGCGACGATCTCGCCCTGGGACGGCTTTTCCTTGGCCGTGTCCGGAATGATGATGCCGCCCTTGGTCTTTTCCTCGGCGTCGATACGTTTGACCACGACACGGTCATGCAGCGGACGAAATTTGGATTTAGCCATGACGTTTCCCTTTGGAGGCTCGCTTCGGAAGTAGTGGGGTCGGTGGGGCGGCGCTTCCGTCCCCCTCTCGTCGAGGATCAAACGGCGCGCTTAGCAATCGGGCTTTCCGAGTGCTAATAGTGGGTCCGGAAATATGGCTTGGCCGCGATCCTGTCAAGCAAAGGTGGTTAAGCGATTGTTGAGGCGGATATAGGATGGTGGCATTGGAAACTCGCTCGGGGCGTCGGCGTAAAGAACGACGTCATTGCTCCGGCAGCGGTTTTGCGCTTGGCTGCGGGAGGGGTGCGGCCATGGTCTTGTTCGGGGGAATGCCATGATCAGTTCGGCTCACGCGCGCACGGTTGCCAATCTGGCGGCCGCCTCTTGTCTGGCGCTGCTGCTGGGCGCCTGCGGCGGCGGCTTCAACCTGCCGTCCCTCACGTCGTCCCCGCCGCCGCCCGATGCCGAACCTGGCGTCGCTCCGGAAATGCCCGCCACCATCCGCGCCGACGAGATCGTCGGCCGCTGGGGCCTCGCCTCGTTCCAGAACCCGGCCGATCGCGCCCGCACCGAGAAGATGGCGCGCGAGCAATGCAGGAACCCCTACGTGATCACCGCCGGTTCCTCCGGTGGCGTGATCATGCATCTCGCCGACCAGGCGACGCCGCAGGAGCTGCGGCTGAAGGGCTCGCCGAGCGGCAAGAACTACATCGGGCCGGCCGGCCCGACCCCGGCGATCAGGACCGCGAAATCGTCTCCTTCGACGGTCGCGTCATGATCACCCGCTTCATCGACAAGGACGCCGGCACCCGCTACGGCAACATGGTCTACGTCCGCTGCGCGCCGAGGGCGTGACGGTCTCTTACCCTCTCCCCTTGGGAGAGGGTGGCTCGCCGCGTAGCGGCGAGACGGGTGAGGGGTCTATCTCCTCACGAACGGTCTTGCGAGTCGAGAGAACCCTCATCCGGCGCTTCGCGCCACCTTCTCCCACAAGGGGAGAAGGGAAGAAGAGTTCACGATCTGCACCGGCCAAAACAAAAAACGCCGGCCCAAGGCCGGCGTTTTGTTATTCCGATGTCGTCGCCGCTCAGTCGAACAGCGCGTCGATGTCGTCCTGCGAGGCGTGGCCGACGTCGCCGGCGAGCTTGGGGCCGTTGAGGAGCTTCTCGTCCTCGCTGCGGTTGTCGACCTGCGCGGGCACATGGGACTTGATCGCGTCGACGCCGCCCCAGATCTCCATCATCGCGTTGATGTGCTGCTCGATGAACTTCATCGTGCCCATGACCTTGCTGATGCGCTGGCCGGTCAGGTCCTGGAAGTTGCAGGCTTCGAAGATCGAGATGACGCGTTCCTGGATGTCGTCGGCAAGGCGCTTCTGCTGATCGATCGAGTCCACCTTCGACATCGCGCTGGCGGCCTGGTCGATCGATTCCGCGGCTTCGAGGATCTGCTGGGTCGCCTGCTCGGTGCCGCCGACCACCGCGCCGAGCTCGCCGTTGACCTTGGCCATCTCGCCGCCGTCGAAGCTCTTGCCGTGCAGCGTCGCGATCTCGCGCTTGGTGCGGTCGATGGCGTCGTGGATGAGGTCGAGCTCGACCTTCAGCTTCTCGCACTGCTCGATCTGCGCCCGGTAGGTATCGAGCATGGTGCGCGCTTCGGCAAGCTCGTGCGCGGTCGAGGCGTCGATCGCCGCCATGGCAGCGCTGCCGGACAGCGGGGCCGCGACGATGCCCTTCGCCATCTGGGCGCGGATCGCGCGCAGCTCGGCCATGATCTCGCTATGCATCGGGAGTGCCTCTTCAGTTACGTCTACAATGGGCATCTCGCCACCGACGATATCTTCGACGCGAAAACGCTTGCGGTGAACAGCCATCAGGATACTCCCCCCACCTCACTCACGCGTCTTTGTAGGCAGAAGCGATTTAACACGAAGTTCACAGCAGGAACTGCTGATCGGCCGCGCGCGACGCGGCGCAAAGAAGCGATTAACCATCACCGCGCGGCGTTCATCGAAAATAAACGCTGATCGCCAAATTGCAGGCGCGCTCGCGACGTGGTGAATCCAAACGCGCTGTCCGTTTACCAAACAAAACGGCTTTTGCTTTTTATTGACCACGTCGAAGAGCGCGGATCAGCCACCGGCTCTCCACGACGCATGTGATCTAGACGAAACAGTACAGAGTACGTCGATGTTCAAGAAAATGTCTGTCGCGCTGCTCGGCAGCGCTTGCACCTTCATGGCCGGCGCGAACGACGCGGGCGCCTTCGACAACAGCGTGCCGAACGATCCGCCCGCGGTGCTGTACCAGCCGCGCGTGCCGCCGGCGCCGGTGCGCGTGGCGTCCCATTCCGACATGGGCGGCGGCTTCATCGAATTCCTGTTCGGCGATGGCCCCGGCCGCGGCCCGGCCTACGCGCCGGAGCGGCCGGTGTATCAGCAGCAGCCGGGCTATTACGACCAGCGGCGCCTGCCGCCGATGGGCGAGCCGCAGATGCAAGGTGGGTATCAACAAGGCGGATATCAGCAGGGCGCGTCTCTGCAGCAGGAGGCGGTCGATCCGCGGCAGCGTCCGTTCGATCCGAAATTCGAGAAACAACTCGTTGACTATAGCGGCAAGGAAAGTCCCGGCACGATCGTGGTCGATACGCCGAACAAGTTCCTCTATCTCGTCGAGGGCAACGGCCGGGCATTGCGCTACGGCATCGGCGTCGGCCGTCCCGGCTTCACCTGGTCCGGCGTGAAATCGATCACCGCCAAGCGCGAATGGCCGGACTGGACGCCGCCGGCGGAAATGCTCGCGCGCCGGCCCGATCTGCCCAGGCACATGGAAGGCGGCCCAGAAAATCCGCTCGGTGCCCGTGCGATGTATCTGGGATCGACGCTCTATCGCATCCACGGCTCCAACGAGCCCTGGACCATCGGCACCAACGTCTCCTCCGGCTGCATCCGCATGCGCAACGAGGACGTCATCGACCTCTACGGCCGCGTCAATGTCGGCACCAAGGTCGTGGTGATGTGAAGCGTCATGCGCTCGATGGAGCGATCAAGTCCGGGTGCCGCGTCGGCTCGAAATGCGCGGCGTCGAAGGGACGCTGCCGCCGCCAAACGTGTGCCTGAATAGTCCTACGTCCGCTGACGGTGCCTCGACCCGCGACGAGGGACAGCGGCGCGGCGAGGACGAGCTGATGAAGCCGAATGCGGTGCGCGAGCCGAGCGGTTCAGCCGCCGCACCGACAGCTCTGCCTTCCTGAGGCGCTCGTGCAGTCCCTCCAACTCGTACAATTCGGTGATGAGATGGGTCGTGACGTCGCTCAGGGTCGCGATGCGCTGTTGAAGTGAACTCATTCTTAAAACCCCCGACTGTAGCCAAGAGAGGCAGCCACGATGTGTGGCATAAGCAGTGTGTTCTTCCAATTGAACACCCATGTCCAAATTTGGAAATCCGGGAGTCTACGGCGGCGTGTGTCGGAGGACGATTTCGCCCGGCATGGTGAAGTCAGGCGCACCTCGTGACGTTCTGCACGGTGCTGTCCGACAACGCACGCACTAGTCATATTATATCGAATGGCATCATGGCGTGTGGTGGCAGAGCAGAAGTGCGTTGAGCTCTGCTTGAACAGAAATCGGCCGCCCGGAGGCGGCCGTTCCACATCTGTCGGTCGAATGGCCTACGCGTAATCGCTGCCGCCGTCGTCGTCGCCGCCGAAATCGCTGTTGTCGGCCGTGTCGAAGCTGTCGTCGTGATCGTTGCCGTAGTTCTGGTCGTAGTTGTCGCGCTCGTTCGACGCCTGGTCGAAGAAGCCCTGGCGGGATTCCCGGTTCGAGCCAATGTCATCGAGGCCGGCCTCGCGCGCCAGCGAGCCGCCGGACTGATCGCCGCCGCCCCAAGGACTTCCACCAGCGCTGCGGTCGCCGAGCGCGTTGCTGTCGCCAAAACCCTGCTGGTGCGATCCGCCCATCATGCCGCGGATGCTCGAGAGCAGCAGCGAGCCGCCGACGACGCCGGCCGCGGCTGCCGCCGCCGTGCCGAGGAACGAGCCGCCGCCACCGCCGATCGGCGGAGCGCCCTGACCCGGACCTTGGCCGTAAGCCTGTCCGTAAGGCGGCGCGCCGTAACCCGGCTGGCCTTGCGGCATCGCCTGGCCGGTGTTCCAAGCCGGACGCTGCTCACGCTGCGGCACATTCGGCACCGAGCCGCGGGACGGGCCGCCGCCAAACAATGTGTCGCGCATGGTGTCGAGGAAGCCGCCGGACTGCGCCTGCTCGGGCGCGTGGGCCGCTTCCAGCTCCTGGATGCGGGCATTGGCGCGCTTCAGCGCTTCGTCCTGGACCAGCGTGGTCTGCACCAGCGCGTAGATGGCGCCGGGCGCCTTGCGCAGCCCGTCGGAGATCGCGGCGATCGCATCGGGATCGCGCTGTGCATTCTCCAGCTTAGAAAGCCGGTCAAAAAGCTCGTCGACGAGCTGGCGTTCCTGCGGCGTCATGATCTGTCTCCTTCGCGCCAAACCAAGCGCGAGAGGAGATGTAGGGTTCCATTATGGCCCCAACAGTGCCGGCCGGATTAAATTTCGGTATGCGACAAGCTGCCTCGCCGCTTCGGCAGATTCCTCGCGTCTTCGGCGGTTTCCTTCATCAGAAGTGGGACGTCGTGACCCATGCGGCTAACGGAGCGACCGTCCTCGTGGAAGCCTTCGGCCCGGTAAACGCCGAAAGACGTCTCCGTCAGCGTGAAACGCCAGCCTGGTAGCTCTGGAAAAGGGCGGTCTCGATTGTCCATGAGGACAACATATCACTCCAATGTCACGTTGCTGTCGGCCAGCAGGCGCGCGAAGGCATCGCCCGCGAGATAGGCGTGCTCGCGCTCGCGGACGTCGGTCA
This sequence comes from Bradyrhizobium yuanmingense, assembly GCF_025200905.1. NCBI lineage: Bacteria > Pseudomonadati > Pseudomonadota > Alphaproteobacteria > Hyphomicrobiales > Nitrobacteraceae > Bradyrhizobium > Bradyrhizobium yuanmingense. The sequence continues at coordinate 484,343 of NZ_CP104173.1, forward strand.
TCGGATCGAGGCCGGTAAGGACATCATCGACAAAGCCGGGATGGCACATCACGAGGCCGCCGTCGGGGAGACCTTCCAGGAATTGCCGCATCAGCGCGCCGAAATCGGCGGCGCGCGTGAAATCATAGGCGCCGGCGAAGCCGGGGTTGAAGCTGAGGCCGGCGCTGCCGGCGCGGCGGCGGAATTGCGCGCTGAGGATATCGAGCACCATGGCCTTGGGGGAGGCCAGCCGCTGCCGCAGCGGCAGGTCGCGGCCGCCCTGACGCACCCAGGAGTTCGGCGCGACTTCGCTGACCGCATCGACAAAGCCGTCGCGCACCTGCGGGAAGAGCTGCACATGCTGGTGACCGTCGACGAAGTCGGGGGTGCGTCCGAACGCGTCCATGAAGGCGGCCAGCTGTGCCTTCACCTCGTTGCGGATGAATTCACGGTCGAGCCGGCGCATCAGTCCGGCGCGCAGCAGCTTGGGAAAGGCGAAGAACATGTCGCCGTCCAAGGGGCGGAAATGCATGGTGAGCGGCCGGAACGGCGCCGACAGCGTCACGTGCAATCCGATCGCGCATCGCGGGCTTTGCGTTGCCGAAGCCTGCAGCGCCTCGACGTCGCCGCGCGCGATCGCGGGTCCCACCATCATCACCGAGGTCGCATTGAGGCGGCCGCGTTCGATCAGGTCGCGGATGGCGCGGTTGACGCCCGGGCTGATGCCGTAATCGTCGGCGCAGAGCCAGATCCGCCGCGGGCTCGCGGCCACGCTCATTCGGCTGCCGTCCTGCTCGCGGCATCATCAGCCTCGGAATGCTTCTCACTGTGCTCGGCGACGAAGTAGATCGGCCGCGCCTTCAGCTCGGAGAGGATCTTGCCGATATATTCGCCGACGATGCCGATCATGATGAGCTGCACGCCGCCGATCGTCATCAGTCCGATCACGAGCGAAGGATAGCCGGGCACCTGCTTGCCGGTCGTGAACACCTCCCAGAGGATCGAAAGGCCGAACAGGAAGGCGCCTCCTGCGAGAATGACGCCGAGCAGGCTGGCGAAGCGCAAGGGCGCCACTGAAAAGGACGTCAGGCCCTCGATCGACAGGCCAAGCAGGCTCGCGGCGTTGAAAGTGGTGACGCCATGGGCACGCGCTGCGGGCTCGTAGTCGACGCGGATCTGGCGGAAACCGATCCAGCTGGCGAGGCCCTTGAAGAAGCGGTTGCGTTCCGGCAGCTGCCTCAGCGCCGCGACCGCGCGCGGCGACAGCAGGCGGAAATCGCCGGCGTCCTCCGGAATCTTCTGACGGGCGCCCCAATTGATCAGCGCGTAGAAGCCGTGCACCGCGACCCGGCGCAGGAAGGACTCGTTGTCGCGATGCGCCTTGGCGGTATAGACGACGTCATAGCCGTCATCGATCCAGTGCCGCACCAGCTGTTCGACCAGCGCCGGCGGATGCTGGCCGTCGCCGTCCATGAACATCACCGCGCCGAGGCGGGCATGGTCGAGGCCCGCCATCAGCGCGGCCTCCTTGCCGAAATTGCGCGACAGCGACACCACCTGGACGTCGATGGCGTCGGCCGGCAATGACCGCGCGATCGACAGCGTCGCATCCTTGCTGCCGTCGTCGACATAGACGACTTCGCAAGACAGGCGATAGCGCTGCCGCAGGGTCTTGGCGAGCTCGCAGATGCGCTGATGCAGGCCGGCAAGGCCAGCCGCCTCGTTGTAGACGGGGATGACGATCGACAGCCCCTTCGCGGCGGCGCTGGCTGCGGTGGTCGTCATGCCGGATACGTCAGAGCCCAGCGTCATCGATCAAGGTTCCAGAGGTGTTTAGGTCTTCTCAACCGCATATGGTAGCTGCCGTTTGCTGTCGCAAAGCTGAACAAACCTTGGGCTCACCGCCGCAGGAACGCCTCCAGCCTGGCGAACAGCGGATTCTCGCGGTCGAACACGTAGTCGAGCGACACCACCGAGACGGTCTCGGCGCCATGCTCGCGCAGGAAGCTCGCCAGCGCGTAGAGCTGCCCCGGTGGGCAGTGCAGGGTCAGCATGCCTGACGAGGTCGGACCGCCGAACGGGGCCTCCACGCCGAACCGGCTGTGGGCTTCCCCGAGCAGGGCGGCATCGCATTGCCGGAAGCGGGTGCGGACTTCGCGGTACTTGTTGGCCCGCGCCCGCGCTGCGATGTGATCGAGGATGACACGCGCCGTCTCGCGCGCCTGCGGCGACCAGTCGGCCTCCTTGGCGGCCACCAGATTGGCCTGGCTGCGCAGGATCACGCCGTCGTCGAGCACCCGCAGGCCGTTGGCCGCAAGCGTCGCGCCGGTCGTGGTGATGTCGACGATCAGCTCGGCGCTGCCGGCCGCGGGCGCCCCTTCGGTGGCGCCCGCGCTCTCGACGATGCGGTAATCGCTGATGCCGTGAGCCTGGAAGAAGCCGCGGGTGAGGTTGACGAATTTGGTCGCGACCCGCATCCGCATGTGATGCTGCTCGCGGAAGCCGGTGGTGACGTCGTCAAGGTCGGCCATGGTGCGGACGTCGATCCAGGCCTGCGGCACCGCGACGACGACGTCGGCATAGCCGAAGCCGAGCCCGTCGATCAGCGACACGCGCTTGTCGGCATCGGCGATGTTCTCGCGCACCAGGTCTTCGCCGGTGACGCCGAGATGCGCGAAGCCGCGCGACAATTGCGCGGCGATCTCGCTCGCCGAGAGATAGGCGACCTCGACATTGTCGAGGCCTGCGATGGTGCCGCGGTAGTCGCGGGCGCCGCCGGCCTTCGACAGTTTGAGGCCGGCACGGGCAAAGAAGGCCTCAGTGTTCTCCTGCAGGCGGCCCTTGGAGGGAACGGCCAGAACGAATGGCGCGCTCATGATTTTACGCTCCCACCTTGCGGCCGATCCGGTTCAGCGCCTCCACCCAGACCGAGAAGCCGACCGCCGGAATCGGCTCAGCTGATCCGAGCTGGGTCATCAGCCCGTCGTAGCGGCCGCCGGCGACCAGCGGCTCGGTGCCGTTGCCGCTTTGATGCAGCTCGAACTCGAAGCCGGTGTAATAATCGAGCCCGCGCCCGAACGCGGTCGAGAAACGAATCTGCCTCACGTTGATGCCGCGCGCGGCCATGAAGCCGACCCGGCTCTCGAACTGATCGATAGCAGATGCGAGATCGAGCTTCGCGTCCGTCGTGAGTGCGCGCAGCTCGGCGATGGCGTCGTCTGGATTGCCCGATATCGACAGGAAGCGCTTGAGCACGGCAATGGCCTCGCGCGGCAGCGCGCCGCCCTTCAGCGTCGATTGCTCAAGGAAGCGATCGGCGATCTCGGCCGTGGTGCGGCCGCCGACGTTGGTGGTACCGGCGATCGACATCAGATCGGTGACGAAGGCGAGCGCCGCCTTGCGGTCGGAGCCGGCAAGGGCCGCCAGCACGCCCTCATACTCGCTGCGCGTCGCGGTGGTCGCGGCCGCCAGCCGCTCCAGATCCTGCTCCAGGCTGATCTTGCGGTTGAAATCCTTGACCAGGCGGCGCCGCCAGACCGGATAGAGATTGAGGGCGTCGAGCAGCGCATTGAACAAGGCGACATCGCCCGTGCGGATCTCGACGTCGCGGACGCCGAAGGCGGCCGTCGCCTCCAGCCCCAGCGCCAGCATCTCGGCATCGGCCGCGGCGCGATCCTGACGGGCGAACGATTCGATGCCGGCCTGTAGGAATTCACGGGCCTGGCCGCTACGGTAGCGGAACACCGGACCGAGATAGCTGAACCCCGCCGGCTGGCCGGCGCGCCCCGAGGCCAGATAGTCGCGCGCGACAGGAATGGTCAGGTCCGGGCGCAGGCAGAGCTCCTCGCCGGAGAGGTCGGTGGTCAGGTACAGGCTCTTGCGGATGTCCTCGCCGGAGAGGTCCAGGAACGGCTCGGCCGGCTGCAGGATGGCGGGTTCGGCCCTCACATAGCCGGCCTGCGCAAACGACAAGAGCAGCGTATCCGCCCAGGCGGCGGAGCCGGCAGCATTTGAGGTGGCAGTCGCGGTCATCTCTGCGGTCCATCGCCCGGCGGAACCGGGCAGGCAAGGGGAGGCGAATTGGCGCAGCCCTTAGCATGGCCCGACAGCGGTTTCGACCTCCAAAGGATCAATCGCTTAACGGGTGGCTCATTCGTCATGGCCGGGCTTGTCCCGGCCGTCCACGCCTTGCCCTCCGGCGCAAAGGACGTGGATGCCCGGGACAAGCCCGGGCATGACGACGCCATGCGTTTGCACCGCTGACGAAGTTAGCTGGCCTTTCCGCTCCAATCCCCCAGCACCGCTTGCACCAGCGCCAGGGCGGCGACCGCGGCGGTGTCCGCCCGCATGATGCGGGGGCCGAGCGCCAGCCGCAGGATTTTGGGCTGGCGCAGCAACAGCGCCCGCTCTTCCTCGGCAAAACCGCCCTCGGGGCCGATCAGCACGTCGATACCGCGTCCGACCTCGCGCGCGCCTTGCAGGTTCTGAATGGGATTCTGGACCTCCGCCGCCTCGTCGCAGAAGATCAGCAGGCGGTCGGCGGGCCGCTGGCTCAGGAAGCGCTCCAGCGGCACCGGCTCGGCCACGCTGGCGATGCTGAGGATGCCGCATTGTTCGGCCGCCTCGACCACATTGGCGCGCATCCGCTCGGTGTTCACCCGGGACGCCTGGGTGAACCGGGTCAGCACCGGCTGCAGGGCGGCGGCGCCCATCTCGATGGCCTTCTGCACCATGTAGTCCAGCCGGGCATGTTTGAGCGGGGCAAAGACGTAAGTGAGGTCGGCGAGATGGTCCTGGGGCCGGGTCTGCTGCAGGATCACGAGGCCGTCCGGCCGCTTGCGGCCCTCGATGGCGGCCTGCCACTCGCCATCCCTGCCGTTGAAGGCCAGGACCTCGGCCCCGGCCGCCAGCCGCAGCACATTGCCGAGATAGTTGCTCTGGTCGCGGTCGAGCGGCACCCTGGCGTCCTGGGCCAGGGGGGCATCGACGAACAGGCGGGGGGCGCGAAAATCGTGGGAAGGCATCGCTTGGGATCCGATTACCGGCCGTTCTTAACCGAAAGGCGCCATTTCGGGGGTAAATATTGCCGAACTGGTGCGTCCCAGCGCCGCGCTCTCGCCCTATTCCACGGGTTGTTAAGCGCCGGCGGGAATCGTAAAAACGCGAACATGCTGGTCGCGCTTCAATTGGGAAGCCCTGAACCCGTAAGCTCCTGCCGGAGAGACTGTCTTGATGATCCGCCATTTGATGGTTCCGATCACTGCCGCCATGGTGGTCATGGGTGCTGCGGGCGCGTCTGCGCAAAGCGCGTTCCCGGCGCCGCTGCCCAACCAGCCTGCCGCCAATTCCCCATTTCCTCCGGTTAACGGTTCGGCACCCGCTGCTTCGCTCGGTGCGGCGCCGCAATCGTCCTTTCCCGTGAACGGTGCTGCCCCGATCGGTGGCGCCGGCGCCTTCAGCGCGGCTCCCCCGACGCAGGCCGGTCCCGGCGAGGACTGCATGAAGGCATTCATTCCGCTGCGCGAGGAAGCCGAGAAGCGCGGCAAGCTGATCAAGGCCGCGAGCGATCGTCGCGCGCAACCGGACGAGGCCTGCAAGCTGATCCGCAATTTCAGCCAGGCTGAAGTCAAGATGATCAAGTACATCGAGACCAATGCCGCCAAATGCGGAATCCCGCCCCAGATCGGTGCGCAGCTGAAGGAAGGTCACAAGAACACCGAGGCCATGGCGACGAAGGTCTGCAACGTCGCGCAACAGATGCAGAACCAGCCGCGCGGTCCGGCCGGTCCGTCGCTGAGCGAGGTGCTGGGCTCTGGCTCCGCGCCCGAGGCCAATGCCGGCAGGAAGGGTGGCAGCACCTTCGATACGCTCAACGGCAACGTCCTGACCCGATGAGCGATACATCCGCCCGCGTTGCCGATTCCACCGGCAACTGGGTCGATACGCTCGCGCCGCATTGGGCGCGGCCTTACCTGCGCCTGTCCCGCTTCGATCGCCCGATCGGCTCCTGGCTTCTCCTGATGCCATGCTGGTGGTCGGCGGCGCTGGCCGCCGGCATGGCGCATGACGTTCGCGGCCTGCCGCTCACCATCGTGCTGTTCTTCATCGGCGCTTTCGTCATGCGCGGGGCCGGCTGCACCTGGAACGACATCACCGATCGCGACCTCGACGGCAAGGTCGAGCGCACGCGCTCGCGGCCGCTGCCGTCGGGGCAGGTGACCACCAGGCAGGCGCTGGTCTTCATGGTCGCGCAGGCGCTGGTCGGTCTTGCGGTGCTGCTGCAGTTCAACCGCTTCGCGATTGCAACGGGCATCGCCTCACTCCTGATCGTCGCGATCTATCCCTTCATGAAGCGCATCACCTGGTGGCCGCAGATCGTGCTCGGGCTCGCCTTCTCCTGGGGCGCGTTGATGGGGTTTGCCGTCACCTTCGGCCGCATCGACGCCACCGCGCTCGTGCTCTATGCCGGCGCGATCTCCTGGGTGATCGGCTATGACACCATCTACGCGCATCAGGACACTGAGGACGACGCGTTGATCGGCATCAAGTCGACCGCGCGCCTGTTCGGCGCGCATACGCGCCAGGCGCTGGTCCTGTTCTACGGGCTCGCGGTGATGCTGATCGGCGTCGCGCTGGCATCCGGCGATGCGCGCTGGCCGGCCTGGCTTGGGCTTGCCGCCTTCGCCGCGCATCTGATGTGGCAGATCGTGCGGCTGCGCATCAATGATCCCGAGCTGTGCCTGCGCCTGTTCAAGTCGAACCGCGATGCCGGCTTGCTGTTGTTTGCGGGATTGCTCGCCGACGCGGTACTGCGGGCGGCGTGACGCGAAATGCGTAGGGTGGATTAGCGAAGCGTAATCCACCAACTTCTATCCGCGCGAAAAGCAAAGAGGTGGGTTACGCCCTTCGGGCTAACCCACCCTACGGCACCGTCAATTCCTCGCGATGATCTCGCGCTCGCCCTGATGAACCGGCAGCTCGCGCGCCATTGCGGTGCGCCGGCGCATCAAGAATTTCGGACGGCGGGCGCGGATCGCATTGGCGCGGCGGCGGCGCGGTGCGGGTTTGCGCGCGCCTTCGTCGAGCTGCGGCAGCGCAAAGATCTCGCTCCAGATCGCCCAGGCCTGCGCGATCTCGTCCGCGTCCGCGCTGATCAGTAGCGGGATGGACAGCGAAGGATCGCGATGCACGAGGACGAGCGTCTGCGTCTCGTCATTGCCGCGGAGCGCAACGCCGGTGAAGTCGGCGACGCGCACGTTGATCGCCATCTGCATGCCGCGCACGGCACGACGCAGCACGACACGCTCGCGATGAAGCTCGATCTGCCTGACATGTCCGTCGGCGCGCGGATCATGCGCATCGAAGCGGACCGGAAGGGAAAGAGGGTCGAGCCGCAGGGAGCGGCTCGACCCGGCGGGGTGGGCCCCGCATGTTGCTGTTTGACGCCTCACGGCTTCGTTCTCCCCGCCAGGATTATGTTCCCGGTCGATGCGAGGACCTTAGCGCCGGGCGGTCCGAAACCGCTTAAAAAGGCTGGTTAACCCACCGTCACTCGCTCCTCATGATTGACAAGACCTTGGCGTGCATGATTGACGAGACGTTGCGCCGACGTCGCGAATCTGAGCTTTTGGCGGGCTGAAAATGCTTGAAGTCCGCGCTATCAGGGCACATCTGTGGGTTCCGGTCCCGAACCCCGCCCCAACAGGATTTCGTTCGTGAACTCTTCACCAAGCCCGACGCTTTCGCCTTCCGCCAATCGCGACCTGTTCGATCAGTCCGCGCTCTCCGATCTCGCGCAGCGGCTGGTCGAGGCGGCCAAGCGCGCCGGCGCGGATGCGGCCGACGCGGTCGCGGTGCGCGGCGTCTCGCAGGGCGTCGAGGTCCGCGACGGACGCGTCGAGGAATCCGAGCGGTCCGAGGGCGACGATGTCGGTCTGCGCGTGCTGGTCGGTCAGCGTCAGGCGGTGGTCTCCACCAACGACGTCAGCGGCGATGCCGTCACCAAGCTCGCCGAGCGTGCGGTTGCGATGGCGCGCGTCGCGCCCGACGACAAATATGTCGGCCTTGCCGATCCCGCGCTGCTCGCGCGCGACTTTCCCGATCTCGACCTACTCGATCCCGCCGTGCCCACGACGACCGAGCTCGAGCGCCGCGCGCTGGCGGCCGAAGCTGCCGCGCTCGGCGTCAAGGGCGTGACCAAGTCCGGCGGCGCCTCGGCCTCATCCGGCATCGGCGGCATGGTGCTCGTCACCTCGACCGGCTTCCACGGCTCCTATCTGCGCTCCAGCCAGGGCATCTCCGCCACCGCCATATCGGGCGAAGGCACGGGCATGGAGCGCGACTACGACTTCACCTCGGCGCCGCATGGCGCCGATCTGCTGTCGCCGGAGGTCGTCGGCCGCTCCGCCGGCGAGCGCACCGTGGCGCGCTACAATCCGCGCAAGGTCGAGACCTGCAAGGTCCCGGTGGTGTTCGATCCGCGCGTCGCCGGCTCCCTGGTCGGCCATCTCGTCGGCGCCATCAACGGCGCCTCGATCGCGCGCAAGACCAGCTTCCTGAAGGACAAGCTCGGCCAGCAGCTGTTTGCGAAGAACATCCGCATCATCGACGATCCCCTGCGCAAGCGCGGGCTGCGCTCGCAGACCTTCGATGCCGAAGGCGTCGCGGTGAAGCGGACCGCGCTGGTCGACGACGGCGTGTTGACGACTTGGCTGCTCGACTGTGCCACCGCGCGCGAGCTCGGCCTCACCACCACCGGTCACGCCCATCGCGGCGTGTCCTCCTCGCCTTCGCCGGGGCCGTACAATCTGCATCTCGAGCCCGGCTCTGCAACGCCGGCCGAGCTGATCGCCGACATCAAGCAGGGCTTCTACGTCACCGACCTGATCGGCTCCGGCGTCAACGGCGTCACCGGCGATTACAGCCGCGGCGCCTCCGGCTTCTGGATCGAGAACGGCGAGATCACCTATCCCGTCAGCGAGGTGACGATCGCCGGCCATCTGTTCGAGATCTTCAGGTCGATGCAGCCTGCGAACAATCTCGAATTCCGCTACGGCATCAATGCGCCGACGGTGCGCATCGAGGGTTTGACGCTTGGCGGACGCTGACGCGCATTCTCTCGACCACACCCTCCTGACCCGCGACGCGGCGCTGCTGAAGGACACGGTGCGGGAGGCGGGCGCGCTGGCGCAGTCGATGTTCCGCACCGAGCTGAGGAAGTGGACCAAGGGCGCGTCCTCGCCGGTGTCGGAGGCCGACATCGCCGTCAACGATCTGCTCGAATCGCGCCTGCGTGCCGCGACGCCCGAATATGGCTGGCTGTCCGAGGAGAGCGCCGACGATGCGGCGCGGCTGTCGCGGCGGCTGACCTGGATCGTCGATCCCATCGACGGCACGCGCAATTATCTCGGCGGCCATGACGAATGGTGCGTCAGCGTCGCGCTGGTGGCGGACGCTTCGCCGGTGCTCGCCGCCGTATTCGCCCCGGCCAGCGACGAATTCTTCTTCGCGGTGCGCGGCAAGGGCACGACGCTCAACGACAAGCCGGTGCGCGCGACAGGCGGATCCGAACTCGACTTCGCCCGCGTCGCCGGCCCGAAGCCGCTGGTCGAGCGGCTGAAGCCGTCACTCGGCGAGATCAAGCTGCACCGGCGGATCGGCTCGCTGGCGCTGCGGCTGTGCCGGGTCGCCGATGGCGCGCTGGATGCGGCATTTGCGGGCGGCAACAGCCATGATTGGGATCTTGCGGCGGCTGATTTGATCGTGCAGGAAGCGGATGGTAGGATGAGCGACCTCTCCGGAGAACCCATCCTCTATAACCGCCGGGAAGTGGCGCACGGGGTGCTGGTGGCAGCGGGACGCGAACGTCATGCGGGCATTGTCGCGCATTTTCGCAACCGTCCGATAGCCTAAGGCGCATTCGTGGTGCTTCTCGAACACTGCTTTGCCGGGCAGCCCCTTAGGAACAGAACTCATGCCAGATAGCGCCCCGCAACAACTGCTCCACCTCGTCATCGGCGGCGAGCTCGTCGATCTCGAGCACAACACCTTCAAGAATCTGGACGAGGTCGACATCGTTGGCCTGTATCCGAACTATGCCAGCGCCCACGCCGCCTGGCGGGCCAAGGCGCAGAGCACGGTCGACAACGCGCAGATGCGCTACTTCATCGTCCACCTGCATCGGCTGCTCGATCCGAATCAAGAACCGGCGCGTTGAAGAAACTGCTTCGCAATACGCTGCGAAGCAGCTGGTTTCAGCGTGCCGTCGGGGTCCTGGCGGCCGAATATCTGCGTCTGGTCTGGCGGACCAACACCTTCACCTTCGATCCGCCCGACGTCTACGAGCGCGTCGAGCCGCAGCTCCCTGCGATCTTCGCGTTCTGGCACGGCCAGCATTTCCTGACGCCCTTCATCAAGAACCAGAACAAGGCCTCCTATCGGGCCAAGGTGCTGATCTCCCGGCACCGCGACGGCGAGTTCAATGCCATCGCCGCCGAGCGGCTCGGGATCGGCACGATCCGCGGTTCCGGCGACCATGGCGGCGCGTTCCACCGCAAAGGTGGCGTAGGCGCCTTCAAGGAAATGGTGCGGACGCTCCAGGCCGGTTGTAATGTCGCGTTGACCGCCGATGTCCCCAAGCGCTCGCGCGTGGTCGGGCTCGGCATTATCATGCTGGCACGGGAATCGGGACGGCCGATCATGCCTTTCGCGATGGCGACCAGCCGCTTCGTCCGGCTCAAGAACTGGGATCGCACCACCATCAATTTGCCATTCGGGCGGGGCGCTTTGGTCGGCATCAAGGAAATCCACGTTCCCGCAGATGCCGACGCCGCCATGATGGAGACGTTGCGGCAGGAGCTGGAAGACACGTTGAACGAGGCGACCCGTCGCGCCTACGCGCAGCTCGGCCGTCCGGGACCGGAAGATGCCTAAGTCGCTGCCCATTGCGCTGCCGATCACGCTGCGGATGTATCGGCGCCTGGCCGCCGGCCTGGTGCCACTCGCGCCTGCGCTGATCAAGCGGCGGCTGAAGCAGGGCAAGGAGGATCCCGCCCGCGTCGGCGAGCGGCGCGGCCTGTCCGCCGACGTGCGGCCGCACGGCCCGTTGGTCTGGATTCATGGTGCCAGCGTCGGCGAGGTCCTGGCGGCGGCCGCCCTGATCGAGCGCCTGCGCGATCTCAATCTGCGCATCCTGCTCACCTCGGGCACGGTCACCTCGGCCGCGGTCGTCGCAAAACGCTTTCCCCCCGACGTCATCCATCAATACGTGCCGTATGACTCGCCGCGCTACGTCGCGCGCTTCCTCGATCATTGGAAGCCGTCGCTGGCGCTGTTCATTGAATCCGATTTGTGGCCGAACCTGATCCTCGCCGGCGCGGCGCGCCGGGTGCCGATGGTGCTGATCAACGGGCGGATGTCGCCGCGTTCCTTCCCGCGCTGGCGCCGCATGCACGGCACCATCTCGGCGCTGTTGTCGCGGTTCGACATCTGTCTTGCGCAGTCGAAGAAAGATGCCGAGCGCTTTGCCGCGCTCGGCGGCCGCGACGTCGCGACGACGGGCAATCTCAAGCTCGACGTGCCCGCGCCGCCGGCCGACCCCGCCAAGCTCGAACGGCTGATGGCGATGACGCGCGGGCGTCCGATCATCGTCGCGGCCTCGACCCATCCGGGCGAGGACGAGATGCTGGTCGCGGCGCATCGCAGCCTGGTCGGCTTCTTCCCGCAGCTTCTCACCGTGATCGTGCCGCGGCACCCGGATCGCGGCTCATCGATCGCAGGCCTCGTCACGGCGTCGGGCCTGAAGCCCAGCTTGCGCTCGCGCGAGGAGCTGCCGACCGCGACGACCGACGTCTATGTCGCCGACACCATGGGCGAGCTCGGCCTGTTCTATCGGCTCTCGGGAATCGTGTTCATGGGCGGATCGCTGATCCACCATGGCGGGCAGAACCCGATCGAGGCGATCAAGCTGGGCGCCGCGATCGTCCACGGTCCGCACGTGTTCAACTTCGCCGACGTCTATGAAGCGCTCGATACCAGCGGCGGGGCGCGGCAAGCCGACACGCAGGAGGCGCTCGTCAAGCAGCTCGGCCAGTTGCTGGCCGATCCCACCATGCGCGACAAGATGCAGCGCGCAGGCACGGGCGTGGTCGAGCAGCTTGGCGGTGCGCTCGATCGCACCATGACCGCGCTCGAGCCGTATCTGCTGCAATTGCGGATCGAGATGGGGGCCGCCAATGCGTGAGCCGGCCTTTTGGTACCGGCCACGCTCCCTTCAATCGTACGCGCTATGGCCGCTCGGTGCGCTTTACGGCGCGTTCACTGCACGGCGCATGCTGCGCCAGGGCGTGGACGCCGGCATCCCCGTGATCTGTGTCGGCAACTACCATGTCGGCGGTGCCGGCAAGACCCCGACCGTGCTGGCCTTGACCAAGCTCTTGCGCGAGCTCGGCGAGACGCCGGTCGTGCTCAGCCGCGGCTATGGCGGGCGCCTGAAGGGTCCGGTGATGGTGGACCGCGAGCGTCACGATGCGGCCGACGTCGGCGATGAGCCCCTGATGATGTCGCGTGACGTCCCGGTCGTGGTCGCGCGCGACCGCCTCGACGGCGTCGCGCTGGCGAAGTCGCAAGGTGCCACCGTGATCCTGATGGATGACGGCTTCCAGAATCCTGCTCTGTTCAAGGATGCCTCGTTGATCGTGATTGACGGCGAGCGCGGCCTCGGCAACGGCGAGGTGTTTCCCGCAGGGCCCCTGCGCGCACCGCTCGCGGCGCAGCTCGCGCGCACCGATGCGCTGGTGCTGATCGGCGACGGCAATGCCGCCAACGACGTCGCGGCGGAGATCGCCAAGCGGAACAAGCCCGAGCTGCGCGCGCGCCTGAAGCCGGATGCGGCCTCGCTCGCGCAGCTGCTCGGCAAGCGGGTGTTCGCCTTCGCCGGCATCGGCGATCCAGAGCGTTTCTTCCGTACCCTGCGTGCGAGCGGGATCGACGTCGTTCGCACGCGCGCCTTCGCCGACCACCACATGTTTTCGGAAGGCGAGATCGCAGCGCTCGCAGCGGAGGCGCAGCGCGAGCAGCTCACGCTGGTGACCACGGAAAAGGATCTTGCACGCTTGCGCGGCAGCGCAGGCGTGCCTGACGGCATCCTGCCGTTCGCCGTTCAGCTCGAGTTCGATGACCTGGCGAAGCTGCGGCAATTGATCAGCGATCATCTATACAGAGCGCGCGAGCGAAGGTTCAGTGCGCGCTGATCGCGCAACGTGAGGCAACGTCTCTGCCCTGGTCGCGAAACGTGTCGTATTCGCCGCCGGGAAGCTGATCTGCGGATCCAAAGCGCAGCCGCCGCCGTCGGACGACGCGGCGGCTGTACTCATGTCGAAGTCGGAATCATGTCTGCAACGGGCCATGCTCACCACGCGCCGGCGGCCATCAATCCGATGATGGTCAGGCACGACATGCAGGCGACGACGACGGTGTAGCATTCGGGTGTATTCATTGCCGTCTCCCAAACTGTTGCCAATTGCTTGGTCACTGCTACGCGGGAGTGATCGCCGGTCTTGGAGCCGCTTCAATTCGGCAGGCCAAGACCGGTCTTGCGGTGCGGGTCCGTTCTCTCATCGTCACTCAGCGTCGCGGGATAATGATCCGCTGCGACAGCTTCAGCGCGCTCAGCTGCGATCAGAAGCTGTTTGCGCATCTCAGCGAGACGGGCGCGGCAATATTCACGATAGAGCAGGTCGAAAATGGCGGGCATGATCACCCCCATCGCTTGATTGTCGATTTGCAGATATTCCACCGCGAACTTTCAAGGTGATCGTCGCCCGTCAGATGGCTCTTCGATATGAGCCCGTTCACAGACCGCGCCAATTCCAACGCTCGATGGCTGTTTGGTTGACCTGATCGTCTGTGCGATAAAAAGAACAGGGCCAATTACCTAACCTGCACTATAGCAGTGCTTTGTTTCAGCAGAACTTCATCAAACAACTCTAGGGCGCGGAATTGCAACAAAGAATCCAACCACAGGGCGAAACGACTCACCCACGGCTGCAAGGAATGTAGAACGCAAGCGATTGGCATGGCAGAATCCATTTTTCTGTCGGCGACCTCAACTCGGGAAGCAGGCTCGCGCGGTCAGCGTGATCGGAGACAGGTTGATGATCTGCGGAAACTCAAATGAATAGCTCGCGCTGACCTGGTTGCCGCATGCGGCCGTGGCAAAGGTGAATGTCCCCGGGGGGAGCGTGAGGCCGTAGGCCTGCTGGGCAGCGTAGGTCGTGATCGCGCCGCTGCTCGGGCAGAGCGTGTTGTTGACGCTCGCGCAGCGCGCGGCCATTTCGCTGCCATGCTGGATTCCGAGCTGAGTCCAGAACAGCAGCCCGCATTCGATGATCCCGAATATGAACAGGAAGAACACGGGAGCGGTCAGCGCAAATTCCAGCGCTGTGGTGCCGCGCGTGTCCCGCCATAATGCGGTGAGCTTCACTGCAGCCTCGTGGTGGACTGCGCGGTGTATGTGTAGGTAGCCGCCACGATCTGATAGTCGATGATCGTATAGTACGTCGCTTGCGCCGAGACCGTCGTATATGTTCCGGCCGGCGCACCGCCGGTGCAGACCGTTCCGCAGCTGGTGGCGCTCACGCCCGCACTCGTCGGACATCCGCAGAACTGGACCGGCGGAGGTGAAGCGGTAATGTTCGTCGCGCTGGTGGCACTTGCGACGGCGTTCGCGATGCCGCTCGTGTCGAAGCCGCGCGCAATCGCGTACTGGGCTCCCGCTTGCGCGGCATTTTCGACCTGCATCTTGCGATAGAGGGCAAGCCCGATGTCCGTGACCGAGACGACCATCAGGGACAGCAGGGGAACCAGGATGGCGAATTCGGCTGCCGCGACGCCCCGTTGATCGCCGGCCGCATTGCGCACGTGCCGCGCCAGATAACCAAGCCATCGACGGCCAAACCTGGATGAGACATTCTGGATCTGCATCGCTCCAAACCTCATTCGACGAGCTGCGCGGTCTGCGAACCGATCGTCGCGGTGCCGAGCGCGGTGCAATTGACCTGCAGGTTCGACGTGCCGCTGAACGTTAGCGTATCCGCGATGATCTTGGTGCAGGACGTGCTGGTGCCGTTGCCGCCGCTGAAGCTGAGATTGGCCTTCGGCAGGTAGATGGCACCGCCGAAATTCTGCGTAGCACCGCCGGTGAGATTGAAATTGGTCCCGGCCGGCATGTTGCGGTCGCCGTACATGACGATGCCCTTCGTCGGGCCGCTGGTCGGGCCGGTCAGGTCGACGCTCGCGTTGCTGCCGATCGAGGCGGTGCCCCAGTCGCTGCCGGAGCCCGTGAACACCAGGGTGACGCCGCTGCCGGTGATGGTGGCATTTCCGGCGACGCTCAAGCTGGCGCCGTCCAGATAGTAGATGCCGGGATTGAGGTTCAGGACTGCGCCGGCGTTGACCGTGATGCTGCCCATGTAGCAGCCGGGGTCGAGCGAGTTCGTCTTTCCGTTGGCGTTGACCGTGATCTTGGCATTGCTGCAACTCGGCCGCGTCGGCGGAGTGACGTCAGCATAGGGATCGGCGACAGGCGTGATGTGCGTCTTGACCCCGTTGGTCGCCGTGATGCTGCTCGCGCCGGAGACGTCGCCGACCACGCCGACCTGGTTTGCCGCCACCGAGGCGCTGCCGGCGACGTTGAGCGAGGGGCTCGCGCTCGAATTGCTGTAGAGATTGCACTTGATCAGGTTGAGCTGGTTGCCGCCGCTGACGTTGACGGCGGGGCTTGCGCTCCTGTTGAGCGCAAGGACGCAGCCCGTCCCGGAGTTGGGCAGCGCGACCGAGCGCGCGGTGATTGGTACGCGATCCGAGCCGAACAAGGCCGACAGCAGCCGACGCTGCGGTTGACTGACGATGACTTCGATGGCCTGCGCGTTCGACGCTTGACTGCCTGTTTTCGGTGGCTGGTTCACGGTGACAGTGACGTCGTTCGCGCCGTCGGTGTAACCATAATTTGCCGCGACCGCCTTGGCTTCCGACGAGGGGTCGCCGCCGACACTGGCAGCCGTCGCAGCGCTGACTGCGCCGGAATCTGCAACGCTCTGCATGTTCTTGTGCTTGTAGTACCACCAGCCCACTTCCGTTCCCAGGCCGGCGGTGCCGACCAGGACCGGCATGAGCACCGCAGAAATGAGCACGTAGCTGCCCTGCTCGTCGCGGATGAACCGTTCGAGCAAATGATCCCTTGCGCTCGAAGGTACACCGAACGAACGGCTGAAAATTCTCCGGAGGTCCATGCTTCCTGCCCGCTTGCCACTTTATCCCGAGGCAATGTGGTGCGGGCCGGCTTAAATGGGCCCCAATGGAAGCCTGACAATTTTAAATATCGGCGAACATTCAGCCGGCATTCATGGCCGCAATCTTATGGAATGAAGCCGCGTCCAGGAGAAGTCAGATGGAATTGCACTCTGCAATTGTTACCGCCAGCATTATAGGTCTGCCGGTTTTACCCGCCTTACGAGAGTTGCGAGAGCCGAAGGATCACGGCTGCTTCAGCGCGCCGGGAAAATGCCGCTGCAGCACCGCGGTGGGCGTGGCATAGGCCTCCTGCAGATCGACGCTCCAGTACTTCAGCTCGTCGAGCGGGATGCGGACGTCGGTGATCGCGCAGCGCACGAAAGTCCCCGGCGAGATCACGCGGAAATCGCCGTCGAGATATTGCACCTGCGCTTCGCCATGGCCCGAGGGGCCGAACTTGTTCAGCACGGTCGAAAGTCTCCGTGGGGGCCTCTCCAGGAACGCCGTGGAAGGCACGATGTGTTGGACGGGATGTAGCATAGATGGGGTGGCTTGTCCGCCCGTTAAACCCACCGGTTCGTGATGATTTGCCGCCGTTTTCGCATGATAAGGCTTCGGTCGAAGGGGCGCCGGTTCCGGCAGCTCCTGCCGCAGAGTCCGATGCGCCTTCGCCTCGCCGCTTTGTTCCTGACGCTGCTGATGTCGGCCGCGCACGCCGCCCCGGCGCCGCAGCCGGTCGAAATTCCGCTCGCCTCCGGGGTGCTCCATGCGCAGCTCTACAAGCCCGCGGGCGAGGGGCCGTTCCCGGCCGTGATCGCGCTGCACGGCTGCGGCGGGCTGGGTAGCCATTCCGATCCCGTGCTGCCGCGCTATCGCGAATGGGCCGAGCGTCTGCTCAAGGCGGGCAATGCCGTGCTGCTGCCCGACAGCTACGGCTCGCGCGAGCTCGGCCCGCAATGCCGCGTCAAGGAGATGCACGTCAAGGCGCGGCGCGAACGCGTCGCCGATATCGCGGCCGCGCGCGCCTGGCTGATGCAGCAGCCTTTCGTGGCGCGGGACCGTGTCAGCCTGATCGGCTGGGCCAATGGTGCGAGCGCGCTGCTCTGGGCCGTGCGTCCGCAGAGCGCGGGGCGCGATCACGGTCCGGACTTCCGCGCCGCGATTGCGTTCTATCCGGATTGCCGGATCTCGGCGGGCCTCGGCTGGAGCACGCGGGTGCCGACGCTGGTCTTGATCGGCGCCGATGACGAGGTGTCGTCGCCGCCGGCCTGCCGCCAGATGGTGGACGGCGCGCGCGGCCGCAGCGCGCTGGCGCGCATCGTGGTCTATCCCGGCGCCGATCACGATTTCGACCGCGCCGGCGCGCCGGTGCACGCAGCCGCCGCGCCCGAGCACGGAGATGCCGAAGCCCGCGCCGCCTCGCAGAAGGACGTCGCGCAATGGCTGGCGCGGTGATGGCGGTGCCGTAGCACGTGCCCGCGCCATCATTCGACCACGATGTCGATTAAACGCATCTCACATGCATGGCCGCATCACGCTCTTTGCCTCCGCCCTGATCGTCTTCACCGTCGCGATCCTGCTGTTCGAAGCCCACGCCGGCCCCCACCGCGCGCCGGACCATTGCGGCTTCTGGACCACGATCGAGGCGGGATTGTCGTGCCGGTAGGGGCACGCTGTTTCCTCGTCGTCATTGCGAGGAGCCCTTGCGACGAAGCAATCCAGAGTCCCTCCGCGGAAAGACTCTGGATTGCTTCGCTGCGCTCGCAATGACGCGGATAGAGCCCGTGCTCGCTCCCTCAGAACAAGCTGCCCTGATCCACCGGCTTGACCAATCGCCTCGGCGCCGGCTTCGTCTCCGCAGCCGGCTTCGGCTGCGCCGGTGCGCGCCTCTCCGCAGGTGCCGCGCGATCTGCATCCGCCGTTGCGCCGACGCGGCCGTCCGCGAACTCGATCTCGACCCGCGCGCCGGGGCCGATCGCATCAGCCGCATGCACGGGATGGCCGGCCTCGTCGCGCACCAGCGCAAAGCCGCGCGCGAGCACGCTGCGATAGGACAGCGCGGAGAGCAGCTTGCCGCTGTTCTCGACCCGCGCCTCCAGCCGGTGCAGCAGCGTGACGAGCGCACGCTGCGCCCGCTCAGTCAGACGATGCGTGCGCTCGCGCTGGCGGGCAATCGCGTTGCGCTGCGCCTGCGCATTCGCAAGCTTTGAGGCCCGCAGCCGCACCTGCAAGCCCGCAAAGCGGTCGCGCCGCTGCCGCAGCAGCGAGCGCGTGGAGAGACCAAGCCGCTCGCCGCAAACGGTGAGGCGATGATCGGCCTGCGAGATCTGGCCGTGCAGCACCCGCAGCGTCAGCTTCGCGCTGGCCGCGGTGAACCTGCGGAAATGCGCATGCGTGTTGGCCTTGAGACAGCGGGGCAGGGACGCGCCTGCCGAATCCAGTCGCTGCCGCGGGATCGCCAGGAGATCGCCGGCCGCCGGCAGCGCGCGCGCGGCGGCGCGCAGCTCGCTGCGGCGGCTCTCCTGGGCGCGCTGCCAACAGGCGCGGGTGCGGCGCCCGAGATCGCCGACTTCGACGAACAGGTCGCTGCGCACCGGCACCGCCATCTCGGCCGCCGCCGTCGGCGTCGGCGCGCGCTTGTCGGCGACGAAATCGATCAGCGTGATGTCGGTCTCGTGCCCCACCGCCGAGATCAGCGGGATCATGCTCTCGGCGGCGGCGCGCACCACGATCTCCTCGTTGAACGACCAGAGGTCCTCCAGCGAGCCGCCGCCGCGCGCGACGATGAGCACATCGGGCCGCGGAATCCGGCCGCCCTCGGAGAGCGCGTTGAAGCCGCGGATCGCGGCCGCGACCTGCTCGGCCGAGCCGTCGCCCTGCACCTTGACCGGCCACACCAGCACGCGGCGGGGAAAACGGTCCTCCAGCCGATGCAGGATGTCGCGGATGACGGCGCCGGTCGGCGAGGTCACGACGCCGATCACCTCCGGCAGCCACGGCAGGAGCTGCTTGCGCGCCTCGTCAAACAGGCCCTCGGCGGCGAGCTTCTTTTTGCGCTCCTCCATCAGCGCCATCAGCGCGCCGATGCCGGCCGGCTCCAGCGCCTCGATCACGATCTGGTATTTCGAGGAGCCGGGATAGGTCGTCAGCTTGCCGGTGGCGATCACCTCGAGCCCCTCCTGGGGCTTGAAGCGCATGCGGCTGTGCACGCCCTTCCAGATCACCGCCTCGATCTTGGCGCTCTCGTCCTTGAGCGCGAAATAGCAATGGCCGGAGGAATGCGCCCCGCGGAAGCCGGAGATCTCGCCGCGGACGCGGACATGGCCGAAGGCGTCCTCGACCGTCCGCTTCAGGGACAGGGACAGTTCGGAGACGGTGAATTCAGGCGCGTTGAGCAGTTGTTCCGCAGGCGGCATAGCAAACGATTCGGCATTTCGGGGTCAGGCCCGACGTTAAGGATTTTCGCGCCGCAGCGCCAATCGATTCGGTAGACCCAAGGAACCGCAGCTTGGAAGGCAACTTGACTCGACCTAAATTTCATATATGAAATTTACAAATCATATATAAATCAGAGGAAGCGGCCCCATGGCTGTGGTCACCGATCCCGACGACCCGCGCGGACGCATGTTCGGGCAGTACCAGCTCAAGCCGAATAGCGGGGTCAATCCGCCCTATTCGCCGGCTTATCCGGTGGAGTGGGGCTGCACCTTGCGCACCGTCGAGATCATGACCCGTGTCGCGCCCGGCAAGGTCGCGACCTTGCTCGCAGAGACGCCGTTCGAGATCGCCAGCGACCGCGTGGCCTTTCGTTTCATGCGTTCGCCTGGCCATTCCCTCGCCGTGCACGCGGGCGAGATGTTCGACCTGATGATCTCGGTGCCCGTGCGCTACAAGGGGCTGTTCACCGAGACGCACATCTTCATGTATTGCAGCGATCCCATGGGGATCTGCGCCGGGCGCGAGGTGTTCGGCTACACCAAGAAGGATGCGCATTACGCGTTCGACGAGCATGCCGATGGATCGATCACTGGATGGGTCCGCCGCCGCGGCATTCCGCTCGCCGATTTCGCCTTCACGCCGGATCCGTCTGCGCCGGTCGTCCGCATCGTCGACGGCGACGAGCTGCCGGCCGGCGAGATCCATGTGCGCCGTCTGCCGCATCCCGAGCGGCTCGGCACGGCCTATGCGGACATCGCCTATCGCCGCACGCCGCTGAAATACTCCAAGCCAGTGCCGGGCCGTGCCTCAATGACGCTGCACGCCAGCGCGTACGATCCGATTGCCGAGCTCGAACCGGAAATCCTCGGCGCGCATTTCATGGTGTCGGACGTCTATGGCGGCGGATTCGAGGTCGAGGATCGCAGGCTCGTCGAGCGCCTCACGCCCTGAACGACAAGATCAGCCTGCGTGCGATGTACATGCGGGCGACGAAAATTGGGAAGAAACACGCATAAGGCAAAGGAGGGTCTGCCCATGGCAGCACGATTTCGAGTGAGCCGCCGCCGGCTGCTGGCTGGCGCCGGCGGATTGGCGTTGGGCATGACGGGGCTCGGTGCACGGGCGCAAGAAGCAAAGCCGCTCCGCATCGGCGTGCTGACTGATATGTCCAGCCTCTATGCCGATGTCACCGGCCCGGGCTCGCTGCTGGCGGCAAGGATGGCGGTCGAGGATTTCCAGGCATCGTCTCCCAGGATGACCCGGCCGATCGAGATCATCAGCGGCGACCACATGAACAAGGCTGATCTCGGCGCCAATATCGCGCGCGAGTGGATCGACCGGCAAGGCGTCGATGTCATCGTCGATGCGCCGAACTCGGCCGTCGCCCTCGCGGTGCGCAACGTCGTGCAGCAGAACAACAAGACGCTGCTGGTCTCCGGCGCCTCGTCGTCGGACCTGACCGGCAAGTCCTGCTCGCCCAATCTCGTGCACTGGACCTACGACACTTACGCGCTCTCGTCGGGTGTCGCGCGCGCCGTCGTCGAGAGCGGCGGCAAGAGCTGGTTCCTGCTCACTGCCGACTACGCCTTCGGTCATGCCATGGAAGGCGACATCAAGAACGTCGTGCAGAAATTCGGCGGCAAGGTTCTCGGCGGCGTCCGCACGCCGATCAACACGCAGGATTTCTCATCCTTCCTGTTGCAGGCGCAGTCTTCGAAGGCGGAAATCATCGCATTGATCAACGCCGGCGGCGACACCATCAACTCCATCAAGCAGGCCGTCGAATTCGGGATTCCGCAAGGCGGCCAGCGCGTGGTGGCGACCGTGCTGTATCTCAGCGACGTGCATTCGCTCGGCTTGAAGATTGCGCAGGGGCTGCAGTTCACCGAAGCTTTCTATTGGGATCTGAATGACGATACGCGTGCCTGGACCAAGCGATTCGCGCCGCGCAACAACGGCCGCTATCCGACCGCGCTGCATGCGGGTGCCTACGCCACGACGCTGCATTATCTGAAGGCCGTTGATGCGCTTGGCGCCTCCAGCGACGGCAAGGCGGTGGTCGACCAGATGAAGAAGCTGCCGACCGACGATCCTCTTTTCGGCAAGGGTAGCGTGCGCGCCGACGGTCGCAAGCTGCACAACATGTATCTGTTCGAGGTGAAGACCCCCAGCGATTCCAAATATTCCTGGGACTATTACAAGCTGGTCAAGACCATCGCGCCGTCCGAGGCCTGGCGGCCGCTGGCGGATGGCGGCTGCGAGTTCCTGAAGTCGTGAGTGGCACTGATCGGCCGGTCGCGCTGGTCACGGGCGGCGGGGGCGATATCGGGCGCGCCATTGCGCTAAAGTTGGCGCAGATGAGCGCTGCGGTCGCGATCGTCGACCGCGACGAAGCGGCTGCACGCGCCACCGCGCAGCTGGTCGAGAAGGCCGGGGCAAGGGCGCTCGCCATCCGCGCGGATGTCTCCCTCGCTCAGGATACGATCGCATTCGTAGAGGCGACCGAAGCACGTCTGGGGCCGATCGGCATCTTCGCCAACAACGCGGGCATCGAGGGCGTCGTCGCTCCTCTTCACGAATATCCCGACGAAACGTTCGATCAATTGCTGCAGGTGAACGTCAAGGGCGTTTTTCTCGGCCTCAAGCACGTGATCGCACGAATGTTGCAGCGTGGGACAGGCGCGATCATCAACACCGCATCGACGTCCGCGATCCGCGGACGTGCAGGGCTCGCAGGCTACGTCGCCTCCAAGCACGCCGTGCTCGGACTGACGCGCACGGCAGCGCTCGATGTCGCCGGAACGAAGATCAGGGTCAACGCCGTTCTGCCCGGTCCGGTCGAGTCGCGCATGATCCGGGAGTTGGAAGGCCAGGCCCGCGAGGGCGCCATCACAATGCGTCGAAATGCTGCGAGCGCGCACGGACGACCGCAGGACGTCGCGAACATCGTTGCCTTCCTCGCATCCGACGAGGCTGCTCACGTGAACGGCGCGGCCTGGATCGTCGATGCCGGCATGACCGCCGGTTAGAGCGTGAGCGTCCATTTTTAAATGCCCGTGTTTGCCATCGTATCCGCAAAATGCTCGGCGTCGCCGTAGTGAACATCCGGCAAGCCTTCAAAGCGCGTCGCGAGCCCGTCTCGTACGTTGCGTTTGCCTTCGAAGCGGGAGCCCCAAGGCTTGCTTCCCCTCGGCATCTCCAAGATACAATCGTCAGCAAAGAACTCCATGATGGAATCCAAGTCGTGCGCGTTGAACGCTTCACCCGGCGCCGTCAATTTCCATCGGATGTCCATCCTTCCCTCCATCGAGTTCTCGGAAGGGATACAATAACATAAGGGCACACAGGTGAGTTGAAGGGCCGATTAGACGTTTGGTCGATGTCGCCTTCGGGTCATCAGCGCCGTTTGGAAGCTCGGCCGGTCGCTCCCGCTCTGTCCCAACCAACGTGTACGCCGCCTGAACCTCGCCTAAGGGCCACAAGCGGCGGTCGAAGTGAGCACGGCCCCCGCGTCCGATCTACCGTGCATGTGAGCCAACAGCTGTGAGGCCGATGAAGTGCTGGCGCTTTCGCTCTGACGCACGACTATTTTAATATCCGAGCAAGTGAGAGCGGCCCAAAGCCGCCCTCACTCGCCACTGCCGATCTTTGATGCCGGCGGTTGATCAGCTAGCTCAACGCTCAGTCTTGTCGATGTCGGCCCTGGTTTTCTTCACCGTATCAGCAACTCTCTCAGTACGTTCGGCCGCTTCTTTGCGTACCACCAGTTCTTCACCGGCTCGAGTCTCCTTCTGGACTACGGGCTCCTCATGCAGCTCTCGCACCTCGTACTCCCGTTCCGTTGGTTGCCCTGTCGCAGCTCCCGTAGCTGGACGGCGCTCGATGACAGTTCGCTCATCGCGCAGTTGTACGTCCTTTTGTACAGGCTCCTCGACTACGTAAGTTCTTATATGCTTGACGGTTTCGGTGGCCCGTTTGCCCACCTTCAATTCTTCTTCCGGGAGAGGGATAACCTTCTCGGGTTCGTGGCCTTGAGAGTCATACCCTTCTTGCCTCACCGAGGGTCCTGACACTCCGCTTCCGACCGCTGTCGAGCCGCCCCCATTTTCTTCGTGGATCTCGACCGGATTGTACTCCTGCAGCACACCTTCGATGCGTTCGAGATCGGCCATGGTGGGAGCATCCACTAGCACCGACAATGCGGTGCCGCCCCGTTCCATGTGGCTTTCATACAGGCGGCGCTCGTCTGCCGGTACATCGCTTCCAAACAGCCAGTCCCAGAAACTTCCTCCATCCGAGCTTTCGCTTGCTCTTTCGCTGCTTGACTGTGATGGCTGATTGCTCAGCCTCACATGATCTGCTGGAACGCCTGAACCGACCACAGCACGGTACGCTTCCTCTGCATCGTTACGAGAGTTGTATACTGCTACCACGCATTGTCCTTGCATGTTTGCCTCCTCTATGGACATGCGCCCAACGCCAGAGACAACGCATCGTTCTTAATTTTTTTCGCAAGGTTTGCGAAGCGCTCGCTATAGACGGGGCTGCCGGGCAACGACGCGAGCTTGGAGCTACCGCTCTTAGATTTGGACCGGCGGCGATGCGAGCATACTGTCGCGACAGGCTGCAAATCAGCTTATCGAACACTCACCTCGTCCTTAGTCCGACAAAACCCGGAGCGATTGCGTAACCATCCATGCCGCGAATGAAGCCACGGTCGCCACAAAGACGATCGTTTGGAGCCGCTCGTCCGCGCGCGACCACCTTCTGATCATCTGCCAGAGATGATGCATGATCAGGTCGCCTGCTTCAACGAACGAGGGACAAAGCGCTGAAGCGACGCCTTTCGGTGAGCTGACGAACTTGGTTGTTCGAGCTGAAGTCGATTTCTCGGGTCGTTGTTGTCATCGACGGGCGACTTGCGCCGACACTGTTGGATTCACGGCCCCGGCTTGCCCTGCAAAGAACGCGGCCAAGGCGCCCAGTAACAATGCCACTGCCGCGAACAATGCACCTTGTGAGACGCGCTTGGCAGCTGTATCCGCCGCCTGCTTTGCCTGCTCCTTCGTCTTGGCTACCGCTTCCTTATATTGCTGTTGGTACTGACTGATCTGCGCCTTTGCTTCGTCTTGAGATATATTCTGAGCCTTGGCTAGAGCCTCGGCCGCCTTGTCGTTAGCCGCTGCCTGCTGAGAAGCGTCACCCGTTAGCGCCGCGCGGACGGCTGTGGCCGCGGCATCACGAAGCGCGGCGGGATCTTGCCCTCCCGAGGCGCCTTTAACTTTGCTTTCGATGGCAGCCATCGGGTCGCTAACATTGTTCAGCGTAGGCGCTGCCGCTTGAACTGCCGTTTGGACCGACCCTCCCAGCGCTTTGCCCGCTCCGCCCAAAGCGGAAGATGCTGTGCTGAGAGCGCCACCAGCCAAGCCGGAAGCGGCGGAAGAAAGCAGATACATCACCGCCAGCGTTGAGACTGCCCATGACATTAATCCATGATAAGCCGTCGTTGAAGCAGACGCCTTGCCAGAAAGCCGACCGGCTATGTAGCCGCCCAGTGCCGCAGCCAGAATGCCGGAAACTATAAACCAGATACCTGCACCAACCGACATCGAGCTTGCGCTGGGCGTGCTACCTTCCCCAACGTCTACCGTGGATAAACCCACGCCAAGGCCGATCATGTTTAGAATAATCTGCATCACAAGCGCGATGGCTGCACCCGAGAAAACCGCGCCCCACGCAACCTGATTCAACATGATTGTGCGAATTTCGTCGGCGGGAACGACATCGCTCGTCTGAGGCGGCGTGCGGTGGCTTGAATGAACCATTTCGGGAGAGTTGGCCATGACGTTGATCCTTGAAGTCTGTTTGATGCCGCAACTTGCTTTTGCGTCCGACGTTCCTAAAATCGCAGACCTCAACTGCAAGCCCTAGCAGCACGGCCACTCAAATGCCCGCTAGCGTGCACCTCCGAACTGTCCCTCCGCCGAGTTCGAGCAGAGCGGCTCTCCGACTGGGGAAGTGAAGGCACAAGACTGCCCTGTTTCATTCACCTCCCAATGAGCGAAGCCGACCGTAGCACGCAGGCGCAAATGTCCGCTCTGGTCAAAAGAGCCGGCTCGAACGACCCTGCGTCACTTCCGGTGTCCCCCCGATCAGCTGACCATATCTGAACCAAACCGAACTTCGCCATCGGGTCACAAGCTGCCGATCACGCCCAAAGGTCCGAGCTTCCGCTTTACTGGTAAGCCGACGTTTATGCGTCCACGTCCTAGGAAACGCCGCCGATCTTCTCGGATACGATCCTGGCCGCGCTGCGCAGCTCCGCGGCGATGGCGCTGGCTTCCGCGGCGGGGATTTGATCCTGCCTCACCAGCGGGACGGTCATCGCGGCCACTGCCCGGCCGGAGACTTCGATGATCGGGCAGCTATAGGCAAGGATGCGCGTATAGCCATCGTCATTGGAGAAGTTTCCACCCTCCGAGGAAATGCGGTCGAGCGCCGCAAGCGCCTTCTTGGTGCTGATCCGGTCATTGGTCGCGATGACCTGCGCCAGCTCCTGGCGCCGGCCCTCGAGCTGAAAGGCCGCCAGAACCTTCGCCGACGCGTATTGCTGGGTGAGCGGAAACACCGCGCCGACCTTGACCGACCAGCCCATCAACCATTCCGGCTCGATCCGGGCGATCACCATGAACTGCTCGCCGTGCAGCACCGTCAAGTGGCAGGACAGTTGGACGCGCGAGGCGAGCTGCTCCATTACCGGCAGCGCCGCCTTCAGCAGCCGCTCGGTCGGCGGGAATTGCGAGGCGATCCGGAACAGCTTCAGCGTCAACGTGTATTCGCCGGTCGCGGGGTCGCGCGCGACATAGCCCCGGCGCTCCAGCGCCACCAGCATCCGGAAGATCTCGCTGACGGAGCGCCCGACGCGTTCGGCAAGCTGCTTCTGGCTCATCCCGCGTGCAGCGCCCGCCAGCGCCTCCAGAAGGTCCAGCCCTTTCTCCAGGGCGGGCGCGCCCGGTTGCGGCTTCTCAGTCATCCTTTGGGCCTTGTTGGAACAGCGCCCGCGAGCACACGGGGGAAATGCAATTCCCGTGTAGCCGATCGCTTGCATGGCGAAAAGTCGATCGCCAGCAAAGCGCCTAGCCGACCCTGACGAGATCATCCACCAGCCGCCGCATCTGAAGATCATGTCCGCCCTCACCGTGCTGCCAGCGGCGTGAGGTCTCGCCCGGAGAAATTCTCCGACTTCGATGCAATCTGCGCGCGCAGATCGAGACGCCGGCGAGGGCTGGGCTACGTCTCCGTCGAGAAAGCCTTCAGTAAGAAGCCGCAGACACGGTGGCAGCCACGGCTGCTGACCAGGAGCGTTTGCTCCGATACCGCCGCCAATTCTGGAATTGACGGAAAGAGTACTCTGTATTATAGAGTTCTCTGAAGTCCGACTGGAACAGATGGTCATGGCGATGCGATTGCTGCGTGGTGCGCTGAGCTTGCTGAAATGGGGCCTCTGCGCGGTCGGCGCCGTGGCGCTGCTTCTGACCGCCTTGATCGCGACGCCGCTGCAGCGGCCAGCCGAGCTGCGCTCGGTCTCGGAGTCCGCCAAGGGCATCGACTGGTCCACGCTTCCGCCGCTCGAGCGCTTTCAGGCCCGCGACGGCACCTGGCTCGGTTTCCGGCACTACGCGCCGAAGGGGACCGCCACCGATCGCGGCGCGATCTTCATCCATGGCTCCTCCGCCTCCTCGGCCACGGTCAATCACGCGCTGACCGCAGCGTTCGCAACGCGCGGGGTCGAGACCTGGGCCCTCGACATCCGCGGCCATGGCGGCTCCGGCACGCGCGGTGATATCGGCTATGTCGGCCAGCTCGAGGACGATCTCATCGATTTCGTCGCGCATGTCCGCAAAAGTGCGCCGGACCTGCCGCTGACCCTGGTCGGCCATTCCGCCGGCGCCGGCTTCTCGCTGCGCGTTGCCGCGACGCCGATCGTGCAGGACATGTTCGTGCGCACCGTGCTGGTCGCGCCCTATCTCGGCTATGACGCGCCGACCAACAAGCCGAATTCCGGCGGCTGGGCCAATCCCGACATTCCGCGGCTCCTGGGCCTTGCGGCGCTGCGCAAGCTCGGCATCGACTGCTGCGCGCAGCTTCCGGTGCTGGCCTTCGCGGTGCCGCCGAATTCGGAGCGCATTTTGACGGCGAGCTATTCCGACCGCCTGATGCGCAATTTCGCAACGCGCGGCTATCGCCTCGATCTGCCGGGCGTAACGCACCCGATGACGATCTTCGGCGGCGCAGAGGACGAGATGATGATCTCGGACAAATATGCCGACACCGTGCAAGCGGTGAAGCCATCGATCGACGTCAGGATCATCGCCGGCGTCAACCACATGGGCATGGTGACGAGCCCGAAGGCGGTCACTGCGATCGCCGAGGACGTCGCAACGCGCGGCATAGCGGGGAGCTGATCATGATAGCGCATTTGACCCCCGCCGGTGCGATCCACGTGGTGCTGGCGCTGATGTGTCTCGTTGCCGGGCTAATTCAGTTTCTGCGGCCGAAGCGCGGTGCAGGCCATCGCGCGCGCGGATACTTCTATGTCTACGCGATGCTGGCCTCCGACGCCGCAACCTTGCTGGTCTACCGGTTCACCGGTCATTTCAACGCGTTCCATGTCGCCGCAATCGTGAACTTCACCCTGATCGTCCTGGCCATCGTGCCGCTGCTGCGAACGCCTCGACCGGCGAACTGGCGAAGGGCTCACTATAATTTCATCGCCTGGTCCTATGTCGCTCCCGTGTCCGCGGCGATCACGAACATCGCGTCACGATTGCTGCCCGTGACGACGCGGGAGCAGGTCGCATTGATCGCACTCGCCGCGTCGCTTGTGACGATGATGGTCGCCTATATTCTGATCCGGAAGCAGCCTCCAGTGGGTGCACCAGCGATGTCCACCGGCCTGGCCGAGCGGAGCGGAGCGCCATCGTGATCGACAGCAAGCAGGCCTCCGAAGCGCTGACCGATATCGAGGACACCGTCCGCCGTGTGCGGCAGTCGCGGATCTACGAGGTCTCCAGCCTCGCCCTGCTGATGTGGGGCGTGCTGGCGTTCGTCGGCAACATTTCGGGCTGGCTCTGGCCGGGCTACGCGCTCTATATCTGGTTCGCCGTGTACGGGGTGTCGGCCGTAGGCCTGATCGCGCTCGGCGCCTATCACCGCGCGAAGAGCCGCATTCGCGTGTTCGACGGGCGCTATTTTCTGACGTTTCTGCTGATCGCCGCCTTTGGCATCTTCGTCTGCTATTTCGGTCAGTTCACGCCGCGCCAGCAGACGGCATTCTGGCCGATCTACATCATGCTGTTCTACATGATGGCCGGGGTGTGGTTCGGCACTGCCTTCCTTGTGATCGGCGCCACCATCGTTGCGTTGACGCTGATCGGCTATTTCTACATCCCCGGCCCATCGCTGCTGTTGTGGATGGCAGCCGTCAATGGCGGCGGGCTGACCCTCGGCGGGCTCTGGATGCGGCGGAGCTAGCAATGGCCGAGCTCGACGACATCATCCATCAGCCGCTGCGCCTGAAGATCATGGCCGCGCTGAACGCGCTGCCTGCGGAGGTGGGGCTGGAATTCGTCCGCCTGAAGAAGCTCACCGGCGCCACCGACGGCAATCTCGGTGCGCACATCGAGACGCTGGCGAAGGCGGGGTATGTGTCGGTGGATAAGGCGTTCGTGGGGAAGAAGCCGCAGACCACGGTGACGGCGACGGCAGCGGGGCGCGGAGCGTTCGCGCGGCATGTGGCGACGCTGCAGGAGATTATTGCGGGGAGGCAGGGCTAGCCTCCGCCGTCATTCCGGGGCGCGCCCTCTTGGGCGCGAGCCCGGATCCATTCCACCGCCGACGCTGCCGCTCGAGGGATTCCGGGTTCGCGCTACGCGCGCCCGGAATGACAGCGGAAGAGCAACGACGGAATCGCGGCGACGGTTGAGATTAGGTGCACTGTCACCGTAACCCAGTCCCGCAATCCTATTTCTTCGGCACGGCAGTGTTTCTTGATGCAGCAACTCCCACCACCTCTTCGATAATTTTCGCGGCAGCGAGAGCGTTTCCGTCGTTGATAGTCGGGGTCGACAGGGTAACCGTTCCGGCAGTTGGCGGCCACAAACGTTCCATTCCCTCTATCTCGAATAGCATCGGAAAAATCGAACTGCAAGACAGAACGAAAACTCTGCCAAAGCAAATGGCGGTCGACTGCGTATTGTAGCGGCGATCATGCGAAGGCTGCTGGCTCGCGTTCAATACGTATGGAAAATGATCAAATCTTGCATTCCATTCCGTTCCATCATAAAGCCCAATGAAGATCTGCCAATTGTCTAGCGGCATCGCCGTTGCGAAAAACTGCTCGCATTCGCTGGCGGAGATTGCTGTAGTTTCCAAATGATCCTGATCACCGATGATGGTTTTCAGTGTAACCCATTTTGCAATCGTTAGTTGCTTTGTGGCGTCAAGGGTTAACTCCTTTCCGGCGATAAGCGCTGTAAGTACAGGCTGCGCTTCGTTTTCAATCCTGTTCATCCATCCGCTGTTGCACGAGCGGCACGCGCAGTTGATTTTTCGATGAATTGTTAAGCCGGTCCTGCGACGCAACTCGTAACCCGGCTGTCCCGGTCGCCCGAGTACTTGCTCGTGGCTGTTCTGTCGAAGATCAAGCTTGAGATGCTTACGCATCCATTTCGGAAAGAGATGCTCCCCGCTGGACCGCGCCGGTTTGTGTCCCGGAGCGGTCGCAAAGAGACACTGACGAGCTGGTTGTTTTTCCTCTTGCACGGCTTCGGCGTTCCTCAATTAGGACGGTGGCTGCACAACTACATTTGATTACGGTGACAGTGCACTAAACGGGGTTCAACTGATGCCTTGCTTTGGAAATGTGTGCACTGTAACCGTAATCCTGTGCCGCTTGAGCCTAACATGGTAGATCCTACGGGGATGAACTCGGGGAGGTTCTTAGGGCATGATACCTGTTGTCGCGCTTGTGGTTTCGTCGTGCTCGCTGCTCATTTCAGCATTTTCGCTGCTCATTTCGGTAGACGCATGGAGACGCACTGCCCGCCCAGTAGTTGCCGTAGCCGTCAAGACACATGCCGGTAGCAATGTCGCCATCCTTTATGACTTGGTCGTCCTCAATTCGGGTACGATGCCCGCGAAGAACATCCGACTGATCGCAGAGCCCATTTCGCTGTCTGCTGCCTTTGGCGCCGATGCGACCCAGGACAACAAGAAGGGTTGGCTTGCCTGCTTTGATATTGTCATCCCTGCTCTGCTCAACAATGAGCGGACTACGTGCTCGTTTGGCACGACAAAGGCCAACGATACAGGCTTTTGGAAACACGGAGCAATTATCGACATTGAAGTCGTGTACGAGGGGCGCTGGCGCACGCACCGCGACAAGCAACAACTTCGCATTCTGGATACGGATAGCTTTACGGGACACCATTGGGCCTAACTGGAGCACATATGCCCACATCAGCTCGTAGGACGGGTTGAGCTCATGCGAAACCCATCTCCGTCATCGCGGCTGTCATCCGACTGCAAATGACGACAAACCGCGGGTGGCGCCGGTCGGCTAGCTTTACGGGTGCTTCGAAAAGCACGTGTGATGGGTTTCGGTAGGCTCAACCCGTCCTACGGGCTGATCTGGTCTCCGGTTCTGACGTAACGTTGCATATGTCGGTCTATCCCTGCGATGTCGCCTGTGGCCTAGTGCCAAAGTTGATTGATCTCTCAGGAACACCTTTTTGCCAAGTGAGAAGAAGAGCCTTCTTGCGACCGCTCTCAGTGTCAAAAACAAGCTCGCTTGGCCGGTACACGACGCCGGTCCAAACCCCATCACGTGTGCCTGCCGTATCAAAGATAAGGTCGCATTCAAGGCCGAGCAAAGAGATGCGAACGCCGCCCATTCTTACAGCATCACTAAGCGTCTGCACTTGCACATGAAAGGCAGTCGTAAGATGTGTCCCTACATTTCCGTTGAAATATAACCCGGCTCGTTCCTCCCATTTTCCTGCGAAGGCATCGATCACCTTCCTCATGTCGATGGAATGGGTGTCACGGATGCTATTTCGGTTGGACGTCCCAACCCCCGAAAAGTAAAAACCGCAGGCGACCTTCAGCATCCAAAGCTCGACCGCAGTTCCACTCGCAAGCCATAGATTTTTCTTGGTCGAGCCAGGCCCAGTTGCTTTGCGCAACATTGCGCTGGTTAGCATGTCAAAGAAACGACCTGCTTCCTGATCCAAAGGAGAGAGCGCTGTGTTGTGTCTCTGGCAAAGGATCTTGGCTGTGAGAGCCTTCACTGGCAGCGCCTTGCTTTCGCCTTCGGCAAGGAACGGAGCGCCCGACAGCTTGACGGCCTTTTCGGATGCAGCAATCTGCTCAAGCACGTTCGCCGAAAGGTAGTGCTCGCGCGAAATATCGAAGGAACAGTTGTTGGTATCTCGCAAATAGCAACCATCATGCGCAAAGTGCGTCTTCGGTCCCGGCGGTTCAATGGGTGGTATCTTCTTGCGAAGTTTCCCATCCGACGAGTCGAAACAACAAGAGGCGATGACCCACCCGCTACTACATGGACAGACCGATGCAGGGGATAGTTTAGTTTTTCTGCGTTGTTGCGCTAGCCAGTCCGAGGCCCAACCTTTCGGCATCTCACCCCCGCTACCAAAGCGTTCCCCGTTGCCCGTCAGCTAAGTTATGGTGACGCGCCTTTCAAAGCCAGACCGCTCCCCGTGCTCAATCGCCACTCGCGACCAAGCTGCTGCGCAAGATGGACAATGATCCGTCGACCATTCATTTGGCACGCTAAGCTATCTTAGATCAGATTCTTGTTCTTTTCTCACCCGAAGGGAAGGCGCGCCTCGGAACGGCGCAAAGTTCGCCGCCCGCCCCCTTGAGCCCCACCCGGATTCGTGCGACCTCCGCCCCCAGCAAAACCCCTCATTCCTGAGCCTTCGATGCACATTCTCCTGCTTGGTTCCGGCGGCCGCGAACATGCCCTGGCGTGGAAGATCGCGGCCTCTCCCCTGGTGACCAAATTCTGGTGCGCGCCCGGCAATGCCGGCATCGCCAGGGAGGCGGAATGCGTGGCGCTCGATGTCGCCGACCATGCCGCGGTGATCGACTTCTGCAAGAAGAACGTGGTCGAGCTCGTGGTGGTCGGGCCGGAGACGCCGCTCGCGGCCGGCATCGTCGATGATCTCACCGCCGCCGGCATCAAGGCGTTCGGGCCGAGCAAGGTGGCGGCCCAGCTCGAAAGCTCCAAGGGCTTCACCAAGGCGCTGTGCACCGAGTTCGGCATTCCGACCGGCGCCTACCAGCGCTTCACCAGTGCCGATGACGCGCGCGCCTATGTGCAGAGCCAGGGCGCGCCGATCGTGGTCAAGGCCGACGGTCTTGCCGCCGGCAAGGGCGTCGTCGTCGCAAAAACCGTGCGCGAGGCCGAGGACGCCATCGCCATGATGTTCGAGGGCGCCTTCGGCGAGGCCGGCGCCGAGGTCGTGATCGAGGAGTTTTTGCCCGGCCGCGAGATCAGCTTCTTTGCGCTTTGCGACGGTGAGACGGCGATTCCGCTCGCCTCCGCCCAGGACCACAAGCGCGTGTTCGACCACGACGTCGGCCCGAACACCGGCGGCATGGGCGCCTATTCGCCGACGCCGCTGGTCACGCCTGCCATCCACGACGCGATCATGGCCAGGATCATCCTGCCGACTGTGGCAGGCATGAAGCAGCGCGGCACGCCGTTCCGCGGCGTGCTCTATGCCGGCATCATGCTGACGACGCAGGGGCCAAAGCTGTTCGAGTTCAACGTCCGCTTCGGCGATCCCGAGTGCCAGGTCTTGATGCTGCGCATGATGAGCGACATCGTGCCGGCGCTGCTCGCCGCCTGCGACGGGGAGCTGAAGCATTTCGACCTGCGCTGGCACAAGGAATCCGCGCTGACCGTGGTGATGGCGGCGAAGGGCTATCCCGGCGACTACCAGAAGGGCACGCGCATCCAGGGGCTGGAAGAGGCTGCCAAGGTCGACAATGTCGAGATCTTCCACGCCGGCACGGTGGCCAAGGACGGCGCGGTCCTCGCCAATGGCGGCCGCGTGCTCAATGTCTGCGCGCTAGGGGCGACCGTGACGGAAGCGCAGGCGCGCGCCTATCAAGCCGTCGACCGCATCGACTGGCCGGACGGCTTCTGCCGCCGCGACATCGGCTGGCAGGCGGTGGAGGCGGAAAAGGCCAAAAATTAGCGTGTCATTGCGGACGGCGCCCCCAAAAGCGCCGGTCCGGAATCGCGACGTTCGCGTCACCGCGCCGCCACATCTACACTCCAGAATATGCAATCGTCAGTTGGGGTTAGTTGCCCCGACGATAATACCGGTACTGTGCATGGGGTTGTTTTCGACACCTTTTGTCGAGCGGCCCCGCCACCGGCCAACAAGGATGCAACAAGATGTCCGATCTCGCCGACCTCTATCCGGGCTTCGCCGCCGAATGGATCGATACCTCGTTCGGCCGCATCTTCGCCCGCGTCGGCGGCAAGGGCCCGCCGCTGCTGCTCCTGCACGGCTTCTCCGAGACCCACGTGATGTGGCACCAGGTGGCGCCTGAACTCGCCGAGCACTTCACGCTGATCATCGCCGACCTGCCGGGCTACGGCTGGTCCGACATGCCCGCGAGCGATGCGCTGCACATCCCCTACTCTAAGCGCGCCATGGCGAAAGCCATGGTCGAGGTGATGGAGCGCCTCGGCCACGTGCATTTCGCGCTCGCCGGCCACGACCGCGGCGGCCGCGTGTCGTATCGGCTGGCGCTCGACCATCCCGGCCGGCTGTCGAAGCTCGCCGTGCTCGATATCCTGCCGACCTATAATTACTGGGAGCGGATGAACCGCGCCTATGCCTTGAAGATCTATCACTGGACCTTCCTGGCGCAGCCCTATCCGCTGCCGGAGACGCTGATCGCAGGCCAAGGCGAGTTCTTCCTGCGCTTCAAGATGGCGAGCCAGACCAGGTCGAAGACGCTCGATGCCATCGACCCGCGCGCGCTCGAGCACTACCTCGCCCCGTTCCGCGATCCCGCCCGCATCCACGCGATGTGCGAGGATTACCGCGCCGGCGCCTATTTCGACTACGACCTCGACAAGGCCGATTTCGAGGCCGGCAAGAAGATCACGATTCCGATGCTGGCGCTGTGGGGCAATGCCGGCATCGCCCAGGCCGCCGCGACGCCGCTCGACACGTGGAAGCAATGGGCCACGAACGCCTCCGGCATGCCGGTGGATTCCGGCCACTTCCTCACGGAGGAGAATCCCGATGTGACAGCGAGGGCGCTGCGCGAGTTCTTCTTGGCCTGACGATCTTGTAGCCCGGATGGAGCGCAGCGAAATCCGGGATTCTCTCCTCGCCGCGGCACTGTCCCGGATTGCGCTTCGCTCCATCCGGGCTACGCGACTCCGACCTACCGCCGCTCCCGAAAGAACTCCTTCAGCAGCCGCGCCGCCTCGCTCTCGCCGACGCCGGAATAGACGTCCGGCGCGTGGTGACAGGTCGGCGAGGCAAAGAACCGCACGCCTGACTCCACCGCGCCGCCCTTGGGGTCGGCCGCGCCGTAATAGAGCCGTCTCACCCTTGCAAACGAGATCGCGCCCGCACACATGGTGCAGGGCTCCAGCGTCACGTAGAGGTCGCAGTCGACCAGCCGCTCGCTGCCAATCTTCGCGGCGGCCGCGCGCAGCGCGATGATCTCGGCATGAGCGGTCGGATCATGGTCGGTCAGCGTCCGGTTGGCGCCGGTGGCGATCACCTCGTGATCGCGGACCACCACGCATCCAACAGGAACTTCGCCCGCTTTTCCGGCATTTTCGGCCGCCAGAAGCGCCAAATCCATGAAAGAAGGGGCTTTCATGCCTCGTATCATCGCCAGAAACCTGCTACTAGCTCCGCCTTCAGCAAGAGTGGATACCGATTTTGCCTGAGCATGCGGCTCGCAGCGAGCGCGCACAATGCTCGCGCCACCCCTTAAGTGAGATTAGTCATGCCTCGCGACAGCGACAAAGACAACGATTCCCGCGGCCGGCGAGGCCCGGCCAAGGGCCGTAGCGGCAAGCCGCGCGGGCCAGAGAAGAAATTCGCCAAGCGCGGCTTCGAGGGCAAGGGCGAGGGTAAGCGCGAGCGCGACAGCCGCCCGCCCCGTGGCGACCGCGACAGCCGCCCATTCCGCCCCCGCGAGGAGGGTGACGCACCGCGCCGCGATTTCAGTGACCGTCCCCGCTTCAAGCGCGACGACCGCGGCAGTGAAGGCCGCGGCGAGCGCAGCTTCAAGCCGCGCGGCGATCGCCCGTCCTTTGGCCGCGGCGATCGTCCGCCCCGCAGGGATCGCGACGATGCACGCTCGGCCGGCCGCTCCAGCGACAGGAAGTTCGGCGACAAGAAACCCTACGCGCCGCGCGGCGACCGTCCAGAGCGCAAGTTCGACGGCGAACGGAAATTTTCGCGGGGCGGGCCGGATCGCCAACGCGACCGTGGGGATCGCGGGCCGCGCGAGGATCGTGGCGAACGCAGCTTCAAGCCGCGCGGCGACCGCCCGAATTTCGATCGCGGTGATCGCGCACCGCGCGGGGATCGCCCGCGCAAGAGCTTCGACAAGGATTTCGGCGGCCGCGATCGCGGCGACGAGAAGCCCTGGCGTCAGCGCGACGAGCGCCGTGGGGGCGGTCGTGACGATGAACGTCCGCGTTTCTCTCGCTCGCGCGACGACCGCGCATCCGGTGACCGCCCGTTCCGCGAGCGGCCGAAATTCGATCGGCCCCGTGACCGCGACAGCGAACGCGGTGACCGTCCGAAATTCGATCGCCCACGCCAGCGCCCCGAAGGCCGCATGGACTGGCAGGAGCATCCCCGCAACGAGGGCCGCTTCCGCGACCGTCCGCGCCGCGACAACGAGGACGACAGCAGGATCTTCGAGAAGCGTCCCGCCTTCGGCGGCCGCGGCGCTTATCGCGAGCGCGATCGTGATTTCGAGGGCCGGCCGCGCCGCGACGACGCGCCGAAGCCGAAGAAGGCCGGCGAGCGCATCGCCAAGGTGCTGGCCCGCGCCGGGCTTGCCTCGCGCCGCGATGCCGAGGAGATGGTCACGCAGGGCCGCGTCACCGTCAACGGCCGCGTGATCAATTCGCCGGCGCTCGACGTCACCAAGAACGACGTCGTCATGGTCGACGGCAAGCCGTTGCCGGAGCGCGAGCGCACGCGGCTTTTCCTCTACCACAAGCCGCGCGGGCTGATGACGACGCATGACGACCCCGAGGGCCGTCCGACCGTGTTCGACAATCTGCCCGAAGGCCTGCCGCGCCTGATCAGCGTCGGCCGGCTCGACTTCAACACCGAGGGCTTGCTGCTGCTCACCAACGATGGCGGCCTCGCGCGCACGCTCGAGCTGCCCGACACCGGCTGGCTGCGCCGCTACCGCGTCCGCGCCCATGGCGACGTCACCCAGGCGCAGCTCGACCAGCTCAAGAACGGCATCGAGATCGAGGGCGTCAAGTATGGTCCGATCGAGGCCACGCTGGAGCGCGACCAGGGCGCCAATGTCTGGCTGGTGTTCGCGATCCGCGAGGGCAAGAACCGCGAGGTGCGCAATGTCTGCGCCCATCTCGGCCTCGAGGTGAATCGGCTGATCCGCGTCTCCTACGGCCCGTTCCAGCTCGGCGAGATTCCGGAAGGCCAGGTCGAGGAGATCCGCGCGCGCGTGCTGCGCGAGCAGCTCGGCGACAAGGTGATCGAGAAGTCGGGCGCGCAGTTCGACGCGCCCTCGAAGTCATCTTCGCGCGTCGACGACGCGACCAGCGAGAAGAAGCCCGCCAGCAAGCGCGCGGTGATCAGCGACCGCAAGGGTCGCCGCGTACTGGTGCAGCGCACCGGCAGCGAGGAGGCGCGCGAGCGCAACGAGATGGAGGCGAGCGGCTACGGCCCGCCGCGCCGTCCCAAGCGCGGCTATCACGGCAAGCGTGACCTGACGCCGCGGGAGGATTGACGTTGCGCGTCGTCGGCGGTCGTTTGAAGGGGCGCAATCTCGCCTCACCGTCTTCGCGTGACATCCGCCCGACGGCGGACCGGTTGCGCGAGTCCGTGTTCAACATCCTCGTTCACGCCTATGACGATCCGATTGCGGATGCGCGCGTGCTCGATCTCTTCGCCGGCACCGGCGCGCTCGGCATCGAGGCGGCCTCGCGCGGGGCGAAGTTCACGCTGTTCGTGGACAACGGCGCGGAGGCGCGTGCGCTGTTGCGCAACAATGTCGAGGCGCTCGGCCTCGGCGGCGTCACCAAGGTGTATCGCCGCGATGCGACCGATCTCGGCCCCGCGCATCCCGTCGAGCCGTTCTCGCTGGTGTTCCTCGATCCGCCCTATGGCAAGGGCTTTGCCGAGAAGGCGCTCGCGAGCCTTCGCGACGGCGGCTGGCTCACGCCCGGCGCGCTGCTCGTGGTGGAAGAGGCGAAGGCCGCGCAGTTCGTGACGCCTGAAGGTTTCGAGGAGCTGGAGCGGCGCGCCTATGACGACACGGAGTTTGTGTTCTTGCGTAGGGCGGATTAGCAAAGCGTAATCCGCCACTGTCTCTCACTGCGGACGCAGAAGAGGTGGATTACGCCTTCGGCTAATCCACCCTACGGCACCGTCACCGCCGCCCGAACAGCTTCTCCACGTCGCTCAGCTTCAGCTCGACATAGGTCGGCCGGCCGTGATTGCACTGGCCGGAGTTCGGCGTGTCCTCCATCTCGCGGAGCAGCGCGTTCATCTCCTCCGGCCGCAGCCGGCGGCCGGCGCGCACCGAGCCGTGGCAGGCCATGGTGGCGGCGACGTGCATCAGGCGGCGTTCGAGCGGCAGCGCCTCGTCCCATTCGGCCATGTGCTCGGAAAGATCGCGCAACAGGCCGCCGGCATTGGTCTTGCCGAGCAGCGACGGCGTCTCGCGCACCGCGACCGCGCCGGGGCCGAAGGATTCGATGGCAAGGCCGAACGATGCCAGCTCCTCGCTGCGCTCCAGCAGGCGCTCCACAGTGGCCTCATCCATCTCGACGATCTCGGGGATCAGCAGGATCTGCCGCTGCACGCCGTTGGCGGCGAGCGAGGCCTTCAGCCGCTCGTAGACGATGCGCTCATGCGCGGCGTGCTGGTCGACGATGATCAGGCCGTCGCGGGTCTGCGAGACGATGTAGGTCTCGTGGATCTGCGTGCGCGCCGCGCCGAGCGGGCGATCGACGAGATCGCCGGCGGGTTGGCTCTCGATCCGCACGTCAGCACTGGGCGCGCCGACGTCGAAGGCAGCCTGCGCACGCTCGGCGAAGGCGGGCGCGGCGGCGCCTTCGAACGACGGCATCGGCGCCACCGGGGCGGCTGGCGAGGCGCGCCAGTCCCAGCTTGCCGGACGTGGCGGCGTGAAGGCTGGGCGGAACGAGGACAGCGCGCTCTCGCCGCTATTGGCGGCGGTGCGGCGGCCCTCGCGCGCCAGCGCTTCCTTCAAGCCATGCACGATCAGCGCGCGGACGAGGCCGGCATTGCGGAAGCGCACCTCGGTCTTGGCCGGATGCACATTGGCATCGACCTCGCGCGGATCGAGCGTGACGAACAGCGCAAGCACCGGATGGCGGTCGCGCGGCAGATAGTCGGAATAGGCCGCGCGCACGGCGCCGAGAATGAGCTTGTCGCGCACCGGCCGGCCGTTGACGAAGAGATATTGGCCGAGTGCGTTGGCCTTGGTCAGCGCGGGAGCCGCAGCATAGCCGGCGACCACGACGCCCTCGCGCTCGGCATGGACCTCGATGGCGTGGCTGCGGAACTCGGCGCCGAGGATGTCGCCAAGCCGAGTCAGCCGTCCGGCCGCGCCGGGCAGCGCCGCGGTCCAGGTCACCGGTGCGCGCTCCTCGCCGGCGAGCGTGAAGGCGATGTCGGGCCGCGCCATCGCGAGGCGCCGTACCACTTCGCGGATGGCTTCCGCTTCGGTGCGGTCAGTTTTCAGAAACTTGAGCCGCGCCGGCGTCGCGTAGAAGAGGTCGCCAACCTCGACGCGCGTGCCATGCGCCAGCGCCGCCGGCATGATCCCGGACTTCTCGCCGCCCTCGACCGACAACGCCCAGGCGTGCGGCTCGCTGGCGTGCCGCGTGGTGATGGAGAGGCGCGCCACCGAGCCGATTGAGGGCAGGGCCTCGCCGCGAAACCCGAGGGTGCGGATCTGCAGCAGGTCCTCGTCGTCGAGCTTGGAGGTGGCATGGCGCTCGACGGCGAGCGCAAGGTCTTTTGCGATCATGCCGCTGCCGTCGTCGGTGATGCCGATTCGCCGCCGCCCGCCGCCGTCGGTGAAGACGTCGATGCGGCTCGCGCCGGCATCGATAGCGTTCTCGACCAGCTCCTTGACCACGCTCGCCGGACGTTCGACCACCTCGCCGGCGGCGATGCGGTTGACGACCTGTTCTGGCAGCTGGCGGACGGGCATGAGGCTCACTCGGCGAATATTCTCAAGTCTAATGCCGCGCAGCGACAAATGCATGGGTCAGGTCGAGCTTCCCACACCCGAAATGGGGGACATTTTCGGCGCGCGTCGTCCGTCGGGAATGCTTGGCATGTTCCGCGCCGCCGCATATGAGGAGCACAATTCCGCGAAAGCGCCGCGAAAACCCTAAACGATCACCACACGACGCGGCTTGCATCACACCGCGCCGTTCGAACTCTCTTCGCGATGAACCGGTCCGGTGCAGGCGAACGGTGCAGAAGGCAGCCGAACGGTTCATCGCGACATTCCAGGAGAAATGGATGAAGTTGGTGAAGACCTCTGCGATCGCTTGCGCTCTCGCGGCCCTCGTTGCAACGCCCGTTCTCGCCCAAGGCACCTCGTCTGGGACGAGGCCTGGCGGCACCGTACAAAGCAAGCCCATGCAAGGCGGCGCGTCAGGCAGCGAGGATGAGGATCTCGGTGCACAGCAGGGCGCAGCCGGCGAGAAGGTCGGCATGAAGTCGGGCAAAGGCACGAAGGGGTCCGTCGGGACCACCGGCAGCGCGACGCGCAAGGGCACCGCAGACGATGCGGCGACCGGCGGTGCTGCCGCCGGCAAGCGCTACTGACGCCAGCTCGCGAACGGCAAATCTCCGGTCGCTCGCGCGACCGGAGGTTTTTCGCATCAATCGTCGAAGCTCCGGCCGCGGCCGGCCTTGATGTCGCTGCGGCGTTTCTTGCCCTCGAGCCGGCGCTGCTTGGAGGCGAAGGTCGGCCGCGTCGCACGGCGAGGCGTCGGCCGGACCATGGCCTCCTTGAGGATCTCGACGAGACGGTCGATGGCATCCTGACGGTTGCGCTCCTGAGTGCGAAAGCGCTGAGCGTGGATCACGATCACGCCGTCCTTGGTCATGCGCTGGCCGGCAATGCGGGCAAGGCGCAGCGCCGCGTCCTCGGGCAAGGTCAGCTTGCGCGTGTCGAAGCGCAGCTGCGCGGAGGTCGCGACCTTGTTGACGTTCTGCCCGCCCGGGCCGGAGGCGCGGACAAAGCCGATCTCGATGTCGTCCTCGTCGATGACGAGATCGCGGGATATCCGCAGCATGCTGGCACCATTCGTGATGTCAGGACATACCGCGGACATCCGTCGTCAGCAATGGCGCTGCCGTGAAACGCAAATGGCCGGAAACGTCGAGAAAAGAGATCAGTTCGACTTCGTCGCCGGTGCAGCCGCCGGTTGCACGGCGGCCTGCGGGGCCCGGCCGACGACGACGGTCAGCAGCCCCTGGCCCCAGAGCCGCTTGGCGGCCGCCTTGGCATCGTCCAGCGTCACGGCGTCGACGATGGCGTTGCGCTTCTCGATATAGTCGATCGGCAGCTTGTCTTGCTGATATTGCAGCAGCGCCTGTGCCAGCTTGGACGAGGTGTCGAGCGCCAGCATCTGCGAGCCCTTGAGATAGGACTTGGCCTCATCGAGCTCCTTCTGCGTCGGGCCCTCCTCGGCGATGCGGCGCACCTCCTGTTCGATGGCCTCGATGGTGTCGCCGGCGCGGTCGGCGCGGGTGCCGGTATTGCCGATGAAAATCGCCGAGTGCTGCATCCAGAGCAGCGACTCGTACACCGAATAGGCCAGTCCGCGCTTCTCGCGCACCTCGCGATAGAGCCGGGACGATAGGCCGCCGCCGCCGAGGATGTGGTTGACGACGTAGGCCGCCATGAAGCTCGGATCACTCCGCTTCACGCCGGGTCCGCCGAAGGTGATCACCGTCTGCGGCACGTCGAGGGTCACGAAGGCGCGTTGCGGCGGCTTTGCAGCCTCGACGTCGGGAACTGGCGTCAGATTGGCTTTGGCGGGCAGGCTGCCGAAGGTGTGGTCGAGCAGCTTTCCGAGCGTAGCCGGATCGACGTCGCCGACGACCGCAATCTTGAGGCCATCCCTGGCGAGGACACGGCCGACATAATTCCTCAGGTCGGCAATTGTGATGGTCGGCACGCTGTCGAGGTTGCCGTTGCTCTGCCGGCTGTAGGGGTGATCGCCGAACGCGAGCTCCAGAAACTTGCGGCTCGCCAGCGAGGTCGGATTGGTGGTCTCGCGGCGCAGGCCCGAGATGACCTGCGAGCGGATGCGTTCGACGTCGGCCGTGTCGAAATGCGGCGAGGTCAGCGCCATCCTGAGCAGGTCGAAGGCCTCGTCCTTGTTGTCGCGCAGCATGCGAAGGCTGCCCCGGAGGGTGTCGCGGGTGGCGTTGAAGGACAGCTCGATGGCGCGGCGGTCGAGCCGTTCATGGAACGTCTTGGAATCGAGATCGCCTGAGCCTTCGTCGAGGAGAGAGCCGACCAGATTGGCAACGCCCGGCTTGTCCTTGGGGTCCTCCGCCGAGCCCCCGGCGAAGGAATATTCCATGGCAATCAGCGGCACGGTTGCGTCCTGCACGAACCAGGCTTCGATGCCGCCCGGCGAGATCAGGTGCTGGATCTTTGCGGCGGCCTGCGACGGCGAGACCGCAGAGAATGCGAGGACCGCGCCGGCGGCAACGGAGAATGCAATGCGGCGAACGAAGGAATAGGTCACGAGCGCTTCTCCTCGCGCTTGGCGGTTGCAGTGTCCTTGATCAGGTAGCCCGTCACCGAGCGCTTCTTCTCGAGCCATTTCTGCGCAACGGCGCGAACCTGCTCGGCGGTGACGGCGCGGATGCGATCGGGCCAGCTCCTGATGTCCTCGATCGACAGGCCGGTGGTCAGCGCGCCGCCGTACCAGCGCGCCAGCACAGCCTGGTTGTCCTGGGCGTAGATCGCTTCGGCAATGAGCTGGGTTTTGACCCGCTCCAGATCCTCGGCGCGGATCGGGTTCTGCGCGACGTTGGCGAGGACCCCGTCGACCGCCTGCTCGACCTCCGAAAAACTGACGCCGGGTTTCGGTGCAGCCGAGATCGCGAACTGGGTCGGGTCGAGCGAGATGCTCGAATAGCTGGCGCTGGCGGAGACCGCGAGCGGCTTGTCGACCACGAGGGCACGGTAGAGATAGGAATTGCTGCCGCTGCCGATCAGCTGCGCCAGCACATCGAGGGCCGCGCTCTCGCCGGCCGCGGCCGTGGTCGCCGAGGGCACGAGATAATAGCGCCGCATGTTCGGCTGCTCGACGCGCGGGTCGGCCAGCGTGACGGTGCGCGGGGCGGCGGGCTCCGGCTCCTGCGGACGAACGCGCCGCGCCGGGATCGCGGGCTGCGCGGGGATCGAGCCGAAATTGCGCTCGACCAGCGGGCGGATTTCGGCGGCGTCGACGTCGCCGGCGATCACCAGGATCGCGTTGTTCGGCGCGTAGAAGCGACGATAGAAGGCGAGCGCATCCTCGCGATCGAGCTTCTCGATCTCCTGATGCCAGCCGATCACCGGCCGCCCGTAGGGATGGTTGAGATAGAGCGCGGCCATGATCTGCTCGTTCAACCGCGCATCCGGATTGTTGGCGACGCG
The DNA here is from genome assembly GCF_025200905.1 of Bradyrhizobium yuanmingense. NCBI lineage: Bacteria > Pseudomonadati > Pseudomonadota > Alphaproteobacteria > Hyphomicrobiales > Nitrobacteraceae > Bradyrhizobium > Bradyrhizobium yuanmingense. The sequence goes on from NZ_CP104173.1 coordinate 528,041, forward strand.
CATGTTGTACTCTTCGAGCACGACGTCGCGCTCGGGCAGCACGTTCTCGTCCTTGAGGACGAGGCCTGTCATGCGGTCGGCCTCGAACTCCATCATGGTCGGCAGCTGCTCTTTCGGCACGCGCTGATAGTAGTTGGTGTAGTCGACCGAGGTCGAAGCGTTCTCGTTGCCGCCGACACGCAGCACGGTCTGGGAGAATTCGCCTGCCGGATGCTTCGCGGTGCCCTTGAACATCAGGTGCTCGAGGAAGTGCGCGAGGCCGGACTTGCCGGGCGTCTCATCGGCCGAGCCGACTTTGTACCAGATCATCTCGGTGACAACGGGGGTGCGGCGGTCCGGGATCACCACGACCTGCATGCCGTTGGCGAGCGTGAAGCTGGCGGGCGGAGCCGATGTCACCGTGGTCTGGGCAAGGGCGGCGCCGGCCGAAAGGACACTCGTCGAAAGCAGCGCGGCAAGGAGGCAGGCAGCCGATCGGTAAGAGGACATCATGATCCCTGGTTGTGAGGTGCCGAGCCCGGATCTCCGGCTCGGAGGGCACGGCAGGCTACACCGTGCGGCTGAGGCTTCGCGTCACGAAGCAGAGAACTCAACGCTTAGGCAAGTTACTGATAAGCAATTTTGAACGAGGTGGGCGGACATGCGCCGCCCGACCCTCGCTTCGCGTGGGTCAGAATGTCGCGACAGGACAGGAACGCTATTGTTCCTTTTCCTTGCCGGATCGGACGTCGAAATAGGTCCGCTTCGAATTATCCGGGCCGGCGCCGTAGGCGTAGTTCGGCGACGGCGTCTGATATCCCGGCGGCGGCTCCACCAGCGATTGGCGTGGCGGTTCCGACGTAAACTGCTTGGACTCGGGCCCGTTCCCTTTGAAGAGTTTCCACAGCCCTCCGGTATATCCGAGTTCGGCAGGGCTCATCGTCGGATTGGCCACGTTGGTGCCCGGCTGGACCGGGTCATTGCCGGTCTTTTCGGCGGCGGCCGTCCTATGGGCGTTCAACTCGGCGGGCGACAGCGGCTGGGCGTTCTTCCAGTACTCCGTTGCCTTGTTACCGGACTTCTTCCGCTGGGCGATGGCCTCCTTGCGGCGCTTCTCGTCGGGGTCCTTCGGCCAGTTCGGCGCAGCCGCGGCTTCGGCGGCGGCAGGCGGCGGCAGGTCGAGCTTGGGCGGCACGACCAGCGGCGAACGCTCGCGGTATTCGATGCCGGGTTTTTCCATGCTCCGGGCGCCAAGGCCGGTCATCAGGTTGTCGATGAGCTTCTCTTCGAAGGTCATGTCGTCGTCGTCGTCATCGTCGGCAGCACGGGCGCCACCGGTCGACATGACGAGGCCGATGCCGAGCGCGACGGCGGCCAATTTCAGTGCCCGCCAGCCCCCCGATTGGGAGCCCCGAACCATCGAACCGCTGGTCTTCGAGCTGCGCATCACCGTACCTGTTTCATATTGTAGCAGATTGCCGCCCACACGCGGCTTGACCCTTGCAAAAGCCGGGTTCCAGCTGCCGGTCCGTATCGGCCGGGATCAGGGCGCTTTTGCGGCGGGTACCCCCAGGAAGGAATCATACAATAGCGCTGCCACCCCAGCAACGATGGCCACGTCCGCGAGGTTAAACACATACCAATTATAGGTATTTCCGGCGATCTCGATGTGGAACAGGGCGAAATCCACCACCGCGCCATAGGCCAGGCGGTCGATGCCGTTGCCGATGGCGCCGCCGATGATCAGACCGAGCGCGACGGTCGCGAGCATGGTGTGCGAGCGGGCCATCCAGATCGCCAGCGCAACCACCGCGATCACTTTGACGGCCATCAGCGCGAGCTGCGCGGCCTGGCTGTCGTTCTGGAGCCAGCCGAAGCTGATGCCGATATTCCAGGCCAGCACCAGGTCGAAGAACGGCGTCACCCGCACTGCGCCGCGACGGGCGAGGTCGAACACGTTCAACAGCCAGAGCTTCGAGGCCTGGTCGGCCACGAGCGTGACCATGGCCGCGAGGATGCCGGCGCGGAGCGGGGTCATGGCGGACCGATCAGATGCTCACCCCCAGCGCCTTCCATTCGCGCAGCGCCTTGGCGTCGCGCGGGGTGACGTCGGGGTATTCGGCGTCTTCGCCGACCATCGGCGAGATCTTCCAGGAGCGGGCGCATTTGGTGCCGACCGCCTTCTCCACCACGACCGCGACGCCGGGGACGGCATCGAGGCGGAACGCCGAGGCCGGCGCCTCGCCCTCCCGCACCTCGTAGTTCGAGGTGATGCAGACTTCAGCCAGATCGATGTCGAACAAGGTCGCCAGCATGGCGCGATCGGCGACATAGATTACCGGCGATGCCTCGAGCGAGGAGCCGATGTTCTTGGCGGCGCGTTCCAGCTCGAGTGCGCCGGTGACGACGCGACGCACGTTGCGGATCGTCTCCCATTTCGCGGCGAGCTTGTCGTCGCGCAAGGCTTCGAGATCGGTCGGGAACAGCGTCAGGTGCACGGACGGTTCGGCGTCGGGCCGGTACATGCGCCACGCCTCCTCCGCAGTGAAGCTGAGGATCGGAGCCAGCCATTTCAGGATCGAAGCGCACAACAGGTCGATGGTCGTCAGCGCCGCCTTGCGCGTCAGTGACGAGGGCGGATCGCAATACAGCGTATCCTTGCGGATGTCGAAGTAGAAGGCGGAGAGCTCGCTGTTCAGGAAGGCCGACAGGATCGCGACCACGGTCTTGTAGTCGAACTCCCGGTAGGCCTTGCCGATCGCGGCGGCGCGACCTGAGAGCTCGTGCAGCATCAAGCGCTCGAGCTCGGGCATCTCGGCCGGCGCGATTGCATCGGCCGGCTTGTAATGATGTAGCGTCCCCAGCATCCAGCGCACGGTGTTGCGCAGCTTGCGATAAGTCTCGACGGTGTTCTTCAGGATCTCGGGGCCGATGCGCTGGTCGTCGGTATAGTCGCTCGACGCGACCCAGAGCCTTAAGATGTCGGCGCCAGATTCCTTGATGACGGCCTGCGGCTCGATGGTGTTGCCGAGCGACTTCGACATCTTGCGGCCGTCCTCGGCCTGGGTGAAGCCGTGGGTCAGCACGATGTCGTAAGGCGCGCGGCCACGCGTGCCGCAGCTTTCCAGCAGCGAGGAGTGGAACCAGCCGCGATGCTGGTCCGAGCCTTCCAGATACATCACCGTGTCGGCGCCGCCGTCGACCTTGCGCTTGATGCCGGCGAGCCCGGGAAACTGCACGGGATCTTCGAGCACGAAAGCGTGGGTGGAGCCGGAATCGAACCAAACGTCGAGAATGTCGTCGACCTTCTGCCAGTCTTCGTTCGCGCGGGGCCCGAGGAAGCGCTCGCGCGCGCCGGTCGCGTACCAGGCGTCGGCGCCCTCCTTCTCGAAGGCTTCACCGATGCGCGCATTGACGGCCTCGTCCTGGAGGATCTCGGCGGAGCCGTCGCCCTTCTCGCGCACGAACACGGCGATCGGCACCCCCCAGGCGCGCTGGCGCGAGATCACCCAGTCGGGGCGTGCCTCGATCATGCCGTTGATGCGGTTCTCGCCGGACGGCGGCACCCATTGCGTCACCGAGATCGCCTGCAGCGCGCGGGCGCGCAGCGTGTCGCCGCTCTTCGTCTTGCCGCCCACCGCGATGTCCTTGTCCATCGCAATGAACCATTGCGGTGTGTTGCGGAAGATCACCGGCTTCTTGGAGCGCCAGGAGTGCGGATATTGATGCTTCAGCCGGCCGCGGGCGAGCAGCATGCCTTTCTCGACGAGCGCCTTGATCACGGCCTCGTTGGCATCGCCCTTCTCGCCCTTGTCGGTGATGACGCGCTTGCCGGCAAAGCCCGGCGCATGATCGGTGTAGGCGCCGTTCTCGTCGACGGTGTAGGGGATGGCGGTGTTGATGCCGCGCGCGTCGAGATCGCGCGCCTCTGCCATCCAGACATCGAAGTCCTCGCGGCCATGGCCGGGCGCCGTGTGCACGAAGCCGGTGCCGGTGTCGTCGGTGACATGGTCGCCAGGCAGCAGCGGCACGATGAAGTCGTAGCCACCGCCGACGCCCTTGAGCGGATGGGCACACTCGATCGCGTCCATGGTGTCGCCGGGGACGTCGCGGACCTTCTCATAAGCCGTCACGCGCGCCTGCTTGAAGACGTCTTGCGCGAGCGCATCGGCGAGGATGAGGAGGTCGCCGTTCCTGGCCCAATTGTCGGCGGGGGCGTCCGTCACCTTGTAGAGGCCATAAGCGATCTTCGGCGAGAACGAGATGGCGCGATTGCCCGGCAGCGTCCAGGGCGTGGTGGTCCAGATCACGACGCTCGCCGAGGCGAGCGCACCGTGCGCGGGCGAGGTCACCGGGAATTTCACCCAGACCGTATCGGACGTGTGGTCCTCGTACTCCACCTCGGCTTCGGCCAGCGCGGTCTTCTCGACCACGCTCCACATCACCGGCTTGGAGCCGCGATAGAGCGTGCCGTTTGCGGCAAACTTCATCAGCTCGCGCGCGATCTGGGCTTCGGCCGGATAGCTCATGGTGGCGTAGGGATGGTCCCAATCGCCGATCACGCCGAGGCGCTTGAACTCCTCGCGCTGCACGCCGAGCCAGTGCGTGGCATAGGCGCGGCACTCCCGACGGAAATCGATCATCGCGGCGCTGTCGCGGAAGTCGGGCTTCTGCTTGCCCTTCTTGCGATAATGCTCCTCCTCGACCTTCCACTCGATCGGCAGGCCGTGGCAGTCCCAGCCCGGCACGTAGTTGGAATCGAAGCCGAGCATCTGCTGGCTCTTGGTGACGAGATCCTTCAGGATCTTGTTCAGCGCCGTGCCGATATGGATGTTGCCGTTGGCGTAGGGCGGGCCGTCATGCAACACGAACTTGGCGCGGCCCTTCGCACTCTGGCGCAGCTTCTCGTAGAGGCCGATCTCGTACCAGCGCTTGAGGATCTCCGGCTCGCGCTGCGGCAGCCCGGCGCGCATCGGGAATTCGGTCTGCGGCAGGAACAGGGTCTTCGAATAGTCCTTGGCTTCAGACTTTTGGGACTTTTGCGGCTTTTCGGACATGAGGCTGACTGGCTCGGAAGGGCGCGGGAACGGATGGCGATGCAAAATCGCGGGTGAAACGACGAAATCCCGGTCTTGCGCCGAGCCTTCAGGCTCAGGCGGAAGCCGGGCCGCTAATCCCTATGATGCGCCGCGCAAACATGGGCTCTCCATAGCAGGGGGGCGGAGGAAGCGCAAAGGTCCGGGGGCCCGGTTTCGCCTCTCAATCGATCACGCCCAGGCGCGGAAACGCGTCCGGGGCGGCGGCGAGCATGGCGCGGGCGCGGGCGGAATCGTCGTCCATCTGGTGAATCAGGGCCTCTAGACCATCGAATTTCAGCTCATCGCGGATGAAGCCGATGAAGGCGCAGTCGAGCGCCTGCCCGTAGAGGTCGCCCTTGAAGTCGAACAGGAAGATTTCGAGCAGCGGGGCGCCATTGTCGAAGGTCGGGCGACGGCCGAAGCTGGCCACGCCATCCAGACGCACCTGAGCCTTTCCCTGGCCGCGGCCGACCCGGACCGCGTAGATGCCGTGCTTGAGGCCGCAATTGGCGTCCAGGCGGATGTTGGCGGTGGGATAGCCGAGCTCGCGGCCGCGCTTCTCGCCGTGGATGACCTCGCCGGTGATGAACCAGGGCGCGCCCAGCATGGTCGTGGCCTCGTCGAGCTGGCCCTCGGCGAGGGCGATCCGGATCGCGCTGGAGGAGACCGGCCGCTCGTCGATATCGACATGCGGCTGGACGTCGACTTCGATGCCGAGCCGGGGCGCCTCGTTGACCAAGAGGCTCGGGGAGCCGACCCGTCCCTTGCCGAAATGGAAGTCGTAGCCGACCGCGATGCCGCTGACGCCGAGCCGCCCGATCAGGTCATGGTGAATGAAATCTTGCGCGCTGGTTCCGGCACGGGCCTTGTCAAAGGTCATGACCACGGCGCCGGCAAGCCCGGTACCGGCCAGAAGCCGCAGTTTGGCCCGCTCGTCTGTCAGGCGGAATTGCGGGGTGTTGGGGCTGAAAAACCGCCGCGGATGCGGCTCGAAGGTCAAGGCCAGCGCAGGCCGGCCATGCGCCCTGCCCATCTCCAGGGCAGCCGCGATGACGGCGCGATGGCCGAGATGCACGCCGTCGAAATTGCCCATGGCAACCACGGCGCCCCTCGGAATCGCGGAATCCGGCGTTGTATCGCGGATGACGGTAAAAGGCGGAGCCATCAGGGGAATTCTCGAACCGGGCAGGACCGGCCCGGACCGTGGCGCGACCGGCACCGCGAAGTCAAGCGGCGGGGCGGGCAGACATTGAACACGATTTCAAGCCTTCGGAGCTGACCGCAGTTAACGCGCTGTTTAAGGCCTTGGTGCTAGTCCTTGAGGCGTGGAACTGCCGGGCGCCGGCCTGGCAGGTCCGATCGTAATATTCCTGGGTTTGCGTTGGGGGAGTCGAGATGGCGGTTGATTTGTCGATGCCGGTTCTGGTGGTGGATGACTACAGCACCATGATCCGTATCATCCGGAATCTGCTGAAGCAGCTTGGCTTCGAGAACATCGATGATGCCAGCGACGGTTCGGCAGCGCTGAACAAGATGCGCGGCAAGAAGTACGGGCTCGTGATCTCCGACTGGAACATGGAGCCGATGACGGGCTACGACCTCCTGCGCGAAGTCCGCGCGGATCCGAACCTCGCCACCACGCCCTTCATCATGATCACCGCGGAATCGAAGACCGAGAACGTGATCGCGGCCAAGAAGGCCGGCGTGAACAACTACATCGTCAAGCCGTTCAACGCGGCGACGCTGAAGACCAAGATCGAGGCGGTCTTCCCGGACATGGCGAGCGCGTAAGGGCGCTCTTCGCCGGACAACAATTTTCCATTTGGAACGTCATGCCCGGGCTTGTCCCACGGCTGTCCGGTTTAAATTTGGCATAGTCTTAGGCTCATCTGGCGGTCATTTTTGATAATCGGGGGCGGTAGGTCGAGAAGGTGATCGATCCGGCGCCGCTGCATGAGATTTTGAGCGACCAGACGGGTGAAGATCAGAAGGTTCTCGACGCTTTGTTGCGCTTTGTGGGCCGAACGCAAGAGCAGGAAGGCGATCAGCGCGATGGCGATCTGGATGCGCACGGCATTCTCGGACGTGCCGAAGAAGTGACGGATTTTGAGAGTGTGCTTGACCCAGCGGAAGAACAGCTCGATCTGCCAGCGCCTCTTGTAGAGTTCAGCAATTTCGTCGGCCGGGGCATCGAGATCATTGGTCACGATGCGCAGGATCTTGCCAGTCTCGGTGCGAACCGTGATCTCGCGCACCGGATCCCTGAAGGGGTTTTTGCGGGACTTTGCCTGCCGTGCAGGCAACAGACCTATGCGGTCGGAGAGCGCGCAGGAGCCTTCAGGCAGCTTGTTCTCAACTATGTCGCTCAGGGGCGTGTTGACCTTGAGCCGGGTCACCAGGCGGCATCCCGCAGCGTCGAGCTCAGCCCACCAGCCATAGTCGTAGTAGCCGAGGTCGAAGATATAGGTGGCCCCGGGGCGGATCGGCATAGCCTTGGCGACGGTGATGTCGTTGACATTGGCGGGCGTCAGCTCGGCGAAGCTCGGACGCTCACTGTCCGGATTGTAGACGATATGCAGCTTGACCCCATGCACGCCGGAGCAAAACCGCGCCCAATCGGAACTCAGAGAGTTCAGCCGAAAGCCGGTCGAATCGACCAGATACACCGCTTCGGCCACTTTATCGGCAAGATCACGTTCGCAGCGGCCCATCAGCGCCGCCAACAGTTCGGCAAACACCGCGCTGGACCGCTTGGCGTTGGCGTCAGCCAAAGTCGATCGCGACAGCTCTTTGGTTCCGAGATGGTAAAGCCGTGCGGCATGGCTCTCGAAGGATGCTTCGATCGATCGTAGGCTTTGGGCGTCCGAAAGCTGCGCGTACAGCATCGCAACAAACTGATCCTGTGTGCTGAGCCGCCGCACCCGCTTATTGGCCTGGTACCTGTCCACAAGCCGATCCAGAACACCCCACGGCACCAAGTTCAGAATGCCGTGAAATACTGTATTGTGGTGGCGCATGGCGGGACTCTCCTGGCGTGTCTCGAACATTTGGCGATGCTCAAGACCGTAGAAGAATCCACGCCATGCGCCCTGTCCATGAAAATTAAACCGGACAGCCGTGGGCTTGTCCCGGGCATCCACGTTCTTGGATGCAAAAAAAGAAAAAAAGGAAGACGTGGATGGCCGGGTCATAGGCGAGCGCAAGCGACGCCGTCCTTCGGACGGCTATGCCCGGCCATGACGGCGTCTGAGGCTTGCCCTTTGGTCTAAGTCCATTGCAGCTGCGCGCGCTCCGCCGTCACCACTTCAATTCGCGCATCAGCGCCTTCGGCGGGTGGCCGAACAGCTCTATGACCGAATTCGGGTCGAGCTGGTCGAGGCCCTCGAACTCCTCGGCATGGATGCCGCGGGTGACGAACAGGCAGTCGATGCCGAATTCGCGGGCGCCGGTTAAGTCGGTGCGGACGGAATCGCCGATCGCCAGCACCTTCTTCCGGTCGATCTGGTAGCCTTGGCGTTCGCCGGCAAGCGCCATGGCGCGCTCGTAGATCGGCCGGTGCGGCTTGCCGTAGAAGATCACCTCGCCGCCGAGCTCGCGGTAGAGCTCGGCGATGGCGCCGGCGCAGTAGATCAACCGGTCGCCGCGTTCCACCACGATGTCGGGGTTGGCGCAGACCAGCGTCAGCTTGCGCTCGCGCGCCTGCAGCATCATGCCGCGATAGTCTTCCGCCGTCTCGGTCTCGTCGTCGTAGAGGCCGGTGCAGACGATGTAATCGGCTTGCTCCAGCGGCGCGGTCACCGCATCGAGGCCGCGATAGATCGAGTTGTCGCGCTCGGGGCCGAGCCAGAACATCTTGCGGCCGGGATGCTCGGCGACGTAGAGCCGGGTCAGGTCGCCTGAAGATACGATCGCGTCATAGGTCTCATCGGGGACGCCGAGCTTGCGCAATTGCCGCTGCACGGAGTCGGCAGGGCGCGGTGCGTTGGTGATCAGGATTACCGTACCGCCGCGGCTGCGATAGGTGTGCAGCGCCTCGCAAGCTTCGGGGAAGGATTCCAGCCCGTTATGGACCACGCCCCAGATATCGCTGAGCACGACCTCCACGCCGCCCACGAGCTCGCGCAGGCCTTCGGCAAAATGCAGCGCGGTCATGACGTGCGCGGCCGATCAGATGCGGCGCGCGAGCGCTGCGTTTCCGGTGATGCGTTGGGGCGGAGGCGCCGAAGAGGTCGCGCCTGAGCTGGGTGTGGCGGAGCCATTGGATCCCTGAATGTCCTGCGCCTGGTTCGGCGAGGCCCCGCCGGTAGCAGATGCCCCCTCGGGCCGCAATGGCCGGGGCGGCGCGAACAGGAACCCTTGGCCGAACCGCACGTCATAGTCGAGCAGGTCGACCACGGCGCGCTCGCCTTCGATCCGTTCGGCGATCAGGTCGATGCCGAAGCGGCCGAGCAGGTCGGAGAGGTCGGACGGGTGGATGTCGGAGGCGGAGGCCTGCTTGGGATCGAGCAGCAGCGCGGCAGGCACCTTGATGAAGCGAACCCCGCGATCGGCCAGCTCGCGCGGTTCGATGCGCAAATCCGTGACATGGTCGATGGAGAAACGGAAGCCGCGCTGGGCGAGCGCCGCGAGGTTCTCGGTCTCGGCGGGGCCGAGATTGCGGAAGGTCGACTGCTTGAACTCCAGCACCAGCGAGGGCGCCAGCGCGCGGTTGGCTTCCAGGAAATCGAGACATTGCGCGAAGGTGGTGGAATTGCCCAGCGTGGACGCCGCGACGTTGCAGAACACGCCGACGTCCTTGTTGCGCACCATCAGGCGCCGCAGCACCTGCACGCATCGCAGCATCACCATGTTGTCGATGCGCCCGATCAGGCCCGAGGCTTCCGCGATGCTGATGAACTCTTCGGCGGCGATCAGCTGGTCGCGCTCGTCGCGCAGGCGCGTCACCGCCTCGTAGAACCGCACCTTGCGCTGCGGCAGCGTGACCATCGGCTGCAGGAAGATATCGATGCGGTTCTCGTCGACCGCATTGCGCAGCGTCGCCAGCAATTGGGTCTGGTTGCGTCCATTGGCGGTCTGAACCGGGGGGGCGGCCTGGACCTGCACCGTCGGCGGCGCCGGCCGTAGCGGGGGCTGCGGAAGCGGAGGAGGAGCGAGCGGCTTCTCCTCGAACGGGGCAGCCAGATCGATCGGCGTTTCCGGCTCGGGCCTTGAGACCGGGGCGGGTGCGGGAGCCGACGCGTGGCCGGCGAGCAGATCCTCATGGGCCGCCACGGTGGTGGCGAGCTGCCTGACCAATCCGCCAAGTTCGTTGATCTCGCCGATGACCGACTGGATGCGGTCGGAATTGGTCGAATTGGACGCGGCGATGCGGCTCTCGACCGCAGCCAGCCGGCGGCCGAACTCGGCCACCTGGCGGGCGAGGTCGGCGGTGCCGCGCGAGAGATCGGCGATCTGGCCGCCGACGTCGCTGCGGTCGCGCAGCCGCATCGACACCGCGTTGTAGAGGATCAGGAAGGTCAGCGCGGTCAGCGCCACGATCGCCGATTCCGTTCCGCTGATGCCGGCGACCGAATAGAGCACGAGCCCGAGCGAGGCCGCGACCAGGACCATGCAGATGGCGATGAAGATCGTCGAAATGCGAATCATGCCGCGCGTTATGCCTTTAAGAGCTGACTGCCTCACCCGGGGAAAACACGGGTCGCTCGACCTCGTCACGCCTCATGCTCCCCCAAGCTTCGATCAGCCTAACATCATTGTTGATTCGAGGGGATAGGACTGTGTCGGAGCCTATTCAGGCCCGCGCGCCCAAAGCGTTTCGTCACACGTCTGCCGGCTCAGGTGCGGAAATCAAGACGCTCTCAGCGGAAAATCATGCCGCCCTCAAGGCCAGCGCGCCGCATGCGCCCTATCGTCCCGGCGTTTTCAACCGCAGGAGATTGCCATGTCGACATCCGCCGCGCTCAAGCCAGCCGCCCCCCAACCTGATCTTGCCGCCGTCAAGCAGCGCCAGCACGGCGCCTGGTCGTCCGGCGATTATGCCGTGGTCGGCACCACCTTGCAGATCGTCGGGGAACAGCTCTGCGAGGCCATCGACCTGCGCGCCGGCAGCAAGGTGCTGGACGTCGCAGCCGGCAACGGCAATGCGACGCTGGCGGCGGCGCGGCGCTGGTGTGACGTCACATCCACCGACTACGTGCCGGCGCTGCTCAAGCGCGGGCGCGAGCGCGCTATGGCCGAACACCTCGCCGTCGAGTTCCGCGAGGCGGATGCCGAGGCGCTGCCGTTTGCGGATGCCGCATTCGACGTCGTGCTCTCCACTTTCGGCGTGATGTTCACGCCGGATCAGGACAGGGCGGCCTCCGAGCTCGCGCGGGTCTGCAGATCCGGCGGCAAGATCGGCCTTGCCAACTGGACGCCGCAAGGCTTCATCGGCCAGCTGTTCAAGACCATCGGCAAGCATTTGCCGCCCCCGGCGGGCGTGAAATCGCCCGCCATGTGGGGCACACCGGCACGGCTCGAGGAGATGTTCGGCGGCGTGGCCGCGGAGATCGCCGCCGAGCCGCGCATGTTCGTGTTCCGCTATCGTTCGCCGGACCATTGGCTCGAGATCTTCAAGACCTTCTATGGCCCCACGCTGAAGGCGTTTGCCGCGCTCGACGCGAACGGGCAGGCCGCGCTGGCGCGCGATCTCCTGGCGCTGCTAGAAGAGTTCAACCACGCCGATGACGGCACGATCGTGGTGCACAGCGAATATCTGGAAGCCGTGATAACCAAGCGCTGATCGCGCCTGGGATGCGGTCGGGCCAGCTTCGGCCCGACCGCCACCGATCAAAATGGCGCGGTGGCGCCGACGGTGTCGGCGGAGACGGCGTCCCGGGTGCCGAGCGGCTTCGCCCGCCCGGTGGTGGTATCGCGCAGCGTCTGCCGCTCGATCTCCGAATTCAGCTCGGCGCCGAACATGATGACGATCGCCGACATCCACATCCACGTCATCAGGCCGATCGCCGCGCCCAGCGAGCCGTAGGTTGCGTTGTAATTGGCGAATTCCGAGAGATACCAGGACAGCAGGGCAGAGCCCGCGATCCAGAGAATCGCGGCAATCACGGCGCCGAGGCTCAGCCATTGCCAGCGCGGCGCATCGCGGCTCGGCGCGAAGCGATAGAGGATGGCGAGTGCGACCAGCAGGATGATGAACAGCAGCGGCCATCGTGCCAGCGCCACGATCAGCTTGCTTTCCGGCGCCATGCCGAGATGATTGAGCGCAAGCGGGAAGGCGACGACGGCTCCCACCATCAACAGCAGCGCCACGATGCCGCCGACGGTGAAGGCCAGCGAGACCATGTTCAGCCGGATGAAGCTGCGCTTCTCGCGTTCCTCATAGGCGACGTTGAGGGCGTCGAAGATCGCCTTGACGCCGGCATTGGCGCTCCAGATCGCAAGCAGCAGGCCGACCAGGAAGGTGACGCCGAGCGTCGCATTGCCGTTCGACACCACGCGCGCGACCTGGTCCTCGACGATCTGGAACGAGCCCTCCGGCAGCATGGTCGCAAGCGTGTGCAGATTGGCGCTGATCGTGGCGGGATCGGCGAACAGGGCATAAGAGGAGACGAGCGCGGTGACTGCGGGGAAGAGCGCGAGCAGCCCGAAGAAGACGACGCCGCCCGCCGTCGCGAGCAGGCGATCCTCGTCGATGCGTTGATAGGTCCGCCAGAAAATGTCCTTCCAGCCAGCCCAGGGGATCTCGAACGGGCTTTTCGCCCGGCGGCCGCGGCCCGGCTGCATCGCCGCACCGGCCGGGTGCGTTTCCGGGGAATTCGCTTCGCCCTTGCGGTGGTGTTGCGGAGGCCCGGGCCTCGCCAGGCCGGAATCCTGAAAGTAGCGCTCCGCGGTCAGCACGAACACGGCCGTCGCCGCCACCAGCAGCCAGGAGTCGATCTGTTCGGGGCGCCGCGCCAGCATCACGCCTCCAGACTATGCCTGTTGCGTCGCCGCCGGGCGGCCGTCAGCCCGACCAGGCCGACCGCCGCGAGCATCAGGCCGAGCTGCACGGGACGGTTGGCGCGAGCCGGCCAGGTCTTGATGCCACCGCGCTCGCCCGGTGCGAGCGGCGCGAGGGGAATCGTCGTTGCGACCTCCTTCACCGCCTCCTTGACCGTTCCACGCGGGATCCGGGGCGTGGCGATCGCCACGCGCAGACGGCTCGCGAGCGGCACGACCGGCTTGGCCTTGCGTTTCATCTGGGCCATGGCCACCCCGGCACAGACCGCAGCCAGCACCAGCAGCACTGCGGCGACGGCGCCAAATCCCCAGAACTGCCCGTAGGTGATCCCGACCCAACGGTACAAGGCGATCAGGCCGACGAAGAATGCCGCGACAACGAACAGGCCGGCGACCGCGAACAGCCCGCCGGCCACCGCGTAGGATGTCACCTTGCCTGTGGCCTGGCTGGTCTGGTCACGCAGATAGGATTGAGCAGCGCGTTTGACGTGATTGAGCTTGAGCGCCATCCCGGCGCGCAGCAATTCGCCCGATGGCGCGAGCATGCGGACATCCTCCCAAGACGAGAAAATTCATCGGGGGATGAACGTGGCGATATTTGACTTGTTCCGACGGAGCGTGATCGGCCGCGATGAATCAGCCGAGATCGGCGGCCGCGATCCAGAACACCTCGCCCTCGGAATCTTCGGTGTCCAGCCAGAGCAGCGGCAGTTCCGGAAAGGCCTCGTCGACCAGCTCGCGGCCGCGGCCGATCTCGCAAATCAGCCCGCCATCCGCCGTCAGGTGGTCGGGCGCATCGCGCAGGATCCGGCGCACCACGTCGAGACCGTCGGCGCCACCATCGAAGGCGAGCTTCGGCTCGGCCCGGCACTCCGGCGGCAATGCCGCCATGCCCTCGGCGTCGACGTAGGGCGGGTTGGTGATGATCAGGTCGTATCTATTGCCGCCGAGAGGGGCGAACAGATCGCCGCGATACAGGCTGATGCGGTCCTCGAGCCCGTATTCGCCGACATTGCGCGCAGCGACCTCGAGCGCGCCCTTGGAGATGTCGACGGCGTCGATGGTGGCGTTCGGGAAATGATGCGCGGCGAGGATCGCAAGGCATCCCGAGCCCGTGCAGAGATCGAGCACGCGCTCGACCGCCGTCGGGTCGTCGATCAGCGATCCGGCCTCGCCGTGGGCGCCGAAATGCGACTCCAGGAGCTCGCCGATGAAGGAGCGCGGAACGATGACGCGCTCGTCGACATAGAAGGGCAGGCCGCGCATGTAGATCTTGTTGACGAGATAGGCGGCCGGTTTGCGCGTCGTGACGCGCTGATGGATGAGGTCAAGGAGGGTCTTGCCTTCCGCGGCGTTGACGCGCGCGTTGGCGAAGATCTCGAACTGGTCGGGATTGAGATGCAGCGCCTCGCAGACCAGGAACGCGGCTTCCGCGACGGGATCGGTCGTGCCATGAGCAAAGGAAAGCTTGGCCTCGACGAAGCGGCTCACGGCATAGCGGACGAAGTCGAGCAGCGTGAGAAGCTCGCCGGGTCCCACCTTCGCGAGGTCAGGCGCGGCGCGGCCGCGCGCGGTCTTTTTCGTTGGCTTGGCCATCAGGATTTGGTCCAGCGTGCGGCGGCTTCGTCGTCACGGACATGGGCCTCGACCCAGCCGGTGCCGGTGGCGCTCTCTTCCTTCTTCCAGAACGGCGCGCTGGTCTTGAGATAGTCCATCAGGAACTCGGCGGCCTGGAACGCCGCCTGTCGGTGCTGCGAGACGGTCACCACCAGCACGATGTTCTGGCCCGGCATCAAGCGGCCGACGCGGTGAATCACCGTGATGCCGTTGAGCGGCCAGCGCGAGACGGCCTCGTCGGCGTGGCGCCTGATCTCTTCCTCAGCCATGCCGGGGTAATGTTCGAGCGTCAGCGCGGCGACCGTGGCGCTGTCCTCGTCGGCGCGGCAGATGCCGGAAAATGTCACCACAGCGCCGATATCGGTCCGGCTGCTCGTCAGGACCGAGATCTCGCGCGCGATGTCGAAATCGTCTTCCTGGATACGGATGGTGACGGGGCAGGTCATGAGGCTAGCCGCCGGTCATGGGCGGGAAGAACGCGATCTCGCGGGCGCCTGCGATGGCGGCGTCCTGCTTGACGTGAGCGCGGTCGATCGCGGCGCGGATCACCTTCGGCTTCTCGAACGCGTACGCATAGGCTTCGCTTTGACCGGAGAGCCAGGCGATCAGCTCCTCGACGGTGCGCACGCTCGCGGGAGGCTCGATCGTCTCTTCGGCCTTGCCGACGCGCTCGCGTACCCAGGCGAAATATTTCACCTTCATCCCTCGTCCTCCTTGATGAGGTGATGGATGCCGGCGCGGAAATAGTCGTAGCCGGTGTACATGGTGAGGATCGCCGAAGCCCACAGCAGTGCGAGCCCAATCATCGAGACCACCGGCACCACCTGATCGCCGGCTGGGCCGGCGATCAGGAAGCCGATCGCAACCAGCTGGACCGTGGTTTTCCACTTCGCAAGCTTGGTCACGGGCACGCTGACACGGAGCGCAGCCAGATATTCGCGCAGGCCCGAGACCAGGATCTCGCGGCACAGGATCACGATGGCGGCCCATAGCGACCAGCCGTGAATGATGCCGTCCGCGGCCAGCATCAACAGGCAGGAGGCGACCAGCAGCTTGTCGGCGATCGGATCGAGCATGCGGCCGAAAGCCGATTGCTGATTCCAGATCCGCGCGTAGTAGCCGTCGAGGTAATCCGTCACCCCTGCGGCGATGAAAAGGGCGACCGCGAGCCAGCGCAGCCAGAGCGGCTGATCCAGAATCGACTGCGCATAGATGCATCCGACCACGACCGGGATCGCGGCGATCCGGCCATAGGTCAGGATGTTGGGGAGGGACATCGCGCGGCTGGTCGTCCCTCGTGTGGTGGCGATGTTCATCCGTCCTACCAATACCGCTGCTGCCTGAACGTCAACCGTCCCGCGCCCCAAATGAGGTGCGGACACGACGATCATATGACTGCGGTCCCCCTTTAGTTCATCCCGGTTGGGGATGGAAATACTCGAAAATCCTGCGCGCGCTCTCGGCGCTCACCCCCGGAACCTTGCCGAGATCGGCGATCGAGGCCCGTTCGATCTCCTTCAGGGTTCCGAAATGGTGCAGCAAGGCACGTTTGCGTGACGGGCCGATGCCCGGAATCTCCTGCAAACCAGCCTCGCGGATGTCCTTCTTGCGCAGCTTGCGGTGCGAGCCGATGACGAAGCGGTGGGCTTCGTCACGCAGGCGCTGGATGAAATAGAGCACGGGATCGCGCGGCTCCAGCTTGATCGCCTCGCGCTCCGGCATGAACAGGGTCTCGCGGCCGGCATCCCGGTCCGGTCCCTTGGCGACCGACATCAGCGACACCTGGGTCAGGCCGAGATTGGCGAAGATCTCGCGCACGGCGTTGAGCTGGCCGCGGCCGCCGTCGATGATCACGAGGTCGGGCCATTGCGGGAAATCGTCGTCCTTGGCCTTGTTGCCTTCCTTGGCGGCATCCTCGGGCGGATTGATCAGGCGCTTGAAGCGGCGCTCCAGCACTTCGCGCATCATGGCGAAGTCGTCGCCGGGCGTGATCCCTTCCGACTTGATGTTGAACTTGCGGTACTGGTTCTTCACGAAGCCATCTGGGCCCGCGACGATCATGGCGCCGACCGCGTTGGTGCCCTGGATGTGGCTGTTGTCGTAGACCTCGATGCGCTTGGGCACGTGCGGCAGGCTCAGCGTCGCGGCCATGGCCTCGAGCAACCGGCTTTGCGTCGCGGTGTCCGCGAGCTTGCGGCCGAGCGCCTCGCGCGCATTGGTCAGCGCGTGGGTGACCAGCTCCTTCTTCTCGCCGCGCTTGGGCGCGGTGACCTCGACCTTGTGGCCAGCCTTGATCGATAGCGCGTTGGCGAGCAGCTCGCTCTCCTCGATATCGTGCGAGAGCAGGATGTTCCTCGGCGGCGGCTTGTCGTCGTAGAACTGCGCCAGGAAGGACCCCAGCACCTCCTCGGGCGTAAAGCTCTTCTCCGCGCGCGGAAAATAGGCGCGGTTGCCCCAGTTCTGTCCGGTGCGAAAGAAGAACACCTCGACGCAGGAGAAGCCGCCCTCCTGGTGGATGGCGAACACGTCGGCTTCCTCCACCGTGCGCGGATTGATGCCCTGCTGCGACTGGATCGCCGACAGCGCGGCGAGGCGATCGCGGTACAGTGCGGCGCGCTCGAATTCGAGCTCGTTCGAGGCCTTCTCCATTTCGCCGGCGAGCTCCTGCTTCACCGCATGGCTCTTGCCGGAGAGGAAGTCGCTGGCCTCGCGCACCAGCGTCGAATAGCCGCCGAAATCGATCTCCCGGGTGCAGGGTCCGGCGCAGCGGCGGATCTGGTGGAGCAGGCAGGGCCGGGTGCGGCTCTCGAAGAAGGAATCGGTGCAGGAGCGGATCAAGAACGCGCGCTGCAGCGCCGTGATGGTGCGGTTGACCGCGCCGGCGGAGGCAAACGGGCCGAAATAGCGCCCGGGCCGGGTCTGCGCACCGCGATGTTTCAGGATCTGCGGCGCCCAATGGTCGCCGGTGATCAGGATGTAGGGGAACGACTTGTCGTCGCGAAGCTGCACGTTGAAGCGCGGCCGCAGCTGCTTGATTAGGTTGGCTTCCAGCAGCAGCGCCTCGGTCTCGGTCGTGGTCGAGACGATCTCCACCGTGACGGTGGCCGCGATCATGCGCAGGATGCGGGCCGGCAGCGGCGCACTCTGGCGCGCATAACTGGACAGGCGCTTTTTGACGTTCTTGGCCTTGCCGACATAGAGCACGTCGGCGTTCGCATTGAGCATACGATAGACGCCAGGCGAGGTCGGTGCGAGGCGGACCGCGCGCTCGATCGCCTCGTGACCGGTCGCGAGCGGGCCTTCGCCGACGGCGCCGCTCTCTTCCAGGATGTCCGGCAGCAGGACATCGTCCTCGTCATCGCCCCCTGCCGCCGCGGGATCTACGTCCGGCCCGGCCAGCCGCTCGGGCGGCGTGTCGCTCGCAGCCGGCGGCGCCTTGCGCGCGCGGTCGTCCGGATTGTCGGGGGAATCGTGAACCATGGGACGAATTTAGGCGCTGGGGGGACTGATTTGAAGTTCCGGCCATGCGGCACGCACAGAGGATGGCGGGCAGCTCCCGGTAACGCTTCCTTAAGTCTGTTAAGCGGGCGGTAACCCGGCTTAACAGCCCTTTAACTTAAAACTCTCGATAAATCCTACGCGAAAAGCTCTTGGTTCCGTAACCATGCGGTTTTGCTCGCGCGGCGGCGCGGGCATCGCTCGGGTTGCGACAGTGGCGTTGGAGTGAGTGATGAAGAGGCTCGTTGTGGGCGCAGCCGCGTTCGTTGCGGCCGGCTGGACAGCTTCGGCAGAGGCCGCCGATCTCCAATACGGGCAGCGCGCGCCCTATACCGTCAATCAGCCGCTCAATGCCTATAGCTGGGCGGGTCCCTATCTCGGCGGCTATATCGGCTATGAATGGGGCTCGGTCGACAACAACCCCACCAAGCCGTCCGGCTTCGTCGGCGGTGTGCAGGCCGGCTACAATTTCCAGAACGGCCCGTGGGTGTTCGGCGTCGAGGGCGACATCCAAGCCGCCGGCGCCGACGACACGTTCGCGCCGTGGAAGTTCTCCAATCCGTGGTTCGGCACCCTGCGCGGCCGCGCCGGCTATGCGTTCAACAACGTGCTGTTCTACGGCACCGCCGGTCTCGCCTTCGGCGAGCTGCGCGCGCAGACCTTCGGCTGGTCGGAGTCGCACACCACCGCGGGCTGGACCATCGGCGCCGGTGCAGAAGTCGGCCTCGCGCCGAACTGGAGCGCCAAGCTCGAATATCTCTACATCGATCTGTCGACCAGCCAGTTCGCAATCACGGGCGTGTCAAACGGCTATAGCGCCAACGTTGTCCGCGCAGGCGTGAACTATCGCTTCTGACATTCAAAGAAGAAAATACCGGACCAGCCTCCCGGCCGCTCGCGGCCGGGATTTTTTTTCGCCAGGCTTGCTAGGAGAGGATCACCAGATTGACCGCCTTCGGTCCCTTCCCCTTCTTGTCCGGTTCGACTTCGAAAGTAATACGCTGTCCTTCGGCAAGGTCCTTCAGTCCCGCCCGCTCCACAGCAGTGATGTGAACGAAGACATCGCGACCGCCGTCGTCAGGCTTGATGAAGCCGTAGCCGCGCTCGCCGTTGAAGAACTTGACCGTTCCCGTCATGGCCATCGGGAAACTCCCCCTCATTGCTCCTCCGTCGCGACGCAGACTCACGTCGCGACATGACCGGGCCTTACGGAGCCCGGGAGCTGGCCATCCTTGGACGGACCTGATCGGTCCGGCGGGATCTTTCTTAGGGCCTTCACTCCGCCGCAACCATTCGCGGAAGCGGAACGTAAAGCCAGTCACGGAAATAGCATAATACGGTTCTTTGCAGATTGACTACCGGTCCTGCATATTTTTCCCAAGAATGCCGGAGTGTTACGGCTTGGCGTCAATGCTTGGCGCTAAGGCTTGGGCACCTCCAGCCGGAATCTGGCAGCACCGCCCTGGCCGAGCGGTATTTCCAGCTCCGGCAGAATGGTCTTGAGCTCGCCGTGCAGCGTGTAGGGCGGGTTGACGATCAGGAGACCGGTGGAGGTGAGGGCGGCGCTGTCGGCTTGCGGCGCGACGCTGAATTCGAGGCGCAGGCATTTTCCAGGCGGCTTTGCTGCAGCTGCGAGCCGCGCCACGGCTTGTGCCAGCGTGTCGGTGGCGCGCCGGTTCTTGGCGGGATACCAGATTACGTAGATACCGGTCGGCCATTTCGCGAACGCTGCCGAGAAGGCTTCGCCGAGCCGCTCGAACTCGTCCTTGGCCTCGAAGGGCGGATCGATCAGCACGAGGCCACGCCGCTCCTTCGGCGGCACGAAGGCCGGCAGCGCCACCCAGCCGTCGAGATCGACCACGCGGGCCTGCTCGTCGCGGCGCAGCGCATCGATCAGCGCTTTGCGGGCCTTCGGCTCGAGCTCGCAGGCGACGAGCCGGTCCTGCGGCCTGAGCAGGCCGCGCGCGATCAACGGCGAGCCCGGATAGGCCTTGAGCTCCCCCTTTGGGTTGAAGGCGCGGACGATGTCGAGATAAGGCTTCGTCAGCGCTGCGCTCTCGTTCGACAGGCGCGCCTGCAGCAGCCGCGCGATGCCGGTCAGCCATTCGCCGCCGCGGCGCGCCTCGTCGCTGTTGAGATCGTAGAGGCCGGCGCCGGCGTGGGTGTCGATGACGCGGAACGCTGCCGGCTTGTCCTGCAGATAAGTGAGGATGCGCGCCAGCACGATGTGCTTGATGACATCGGCGAAGCTGCCGGCGTGGAAGGCGTGGCGGTAGTTCATGGCGGAGAGTTACGACATCGCGCGCCGAAAGTAACTGCTGTCATTCCGGGGCGGTGCGCAGCACCGAACCCGGAATCCATTGCGCCGCGGGCTATGCTGGTCGATGGATTCCGGGTTCGCGCTTTGCGCGTCCCGGAATGACGATCTGAGACGTCGGCCTCAACCGCCCCTGATCGGCGGCATCGTCACCTGGTCGCGGCGGCAGGCGCGGCGCTCGATCTCGTCGCAGGCGCGAAATTGCAGGTCCTTGCTGAGGCAGATGCGGACCTCGGACAGCCGTGTCCGGTTGCAGGTGACCGAGACGGCGGCATTGCTGAGACCCGGATTGGCCTTGATGAAGGCCTCCTCGACCTCCGCCGGCGCGACGGTCTTGGCCTGCGCCAGATCGAGATATTCGGGCGGGATCTTGATCGCAGCGCGCGCCTTGCGGATCATCTCGAAATAGCCGCGGCCCTCCAGCCCGGAGCAGGTGCCGTGCTTGTTCCATTCGTTGAAGATCAGGCCCGGCGCCGGCATCAAATCGAGCATCGAGGAGACGATGTTGCGGTTCAGCCGCGGCGCCGGGCGCTGGCAATACTCCGGAAAACCGTTCTCGTATTGCGGCCACAGCCCATGTACCACGAAGGCGTAGGGCCGTCCGCCGCATTGCATCTGGGACCGGCCGCCGCGTTCGGCTGCTTCCTCGCAGAACGAGGGCGACCACGACAGCGCCAGCACATAGAAATCGAACTCGCCCGGGGCGTTCTGCCGCTTGTCCTGTGCCTTCGCACCGCCGGCGAGGCTAGCCAACCCCGCAGCAAGAGTGAGCGAGATCATCAAACGGGACAACGAACGCAATCTGGAGTAAAACATGGCGACGCCCCTCAACTAGACTGTGCAAACAGCCTAGCAGGCGATGGGAACATTTCAAGAACAAAATTGGGGCGGCAGTCGTCGGCTGGCTGATCAGCCCGGATCCGCCGCTGTTGGGATCAGGGCTTGGCGGCGCGGCAGGCCGGATTGTAGGCCCAGTTGCGGTCGACGCCGACGACGCACCATTCGACACCGTTGCCGTAGGAGGCGAAGCCGCCATCCTCGATGATCGAGAAATGCACCTTGCGCGGCTTGCCGTCATTGAGCATGGCCTCGCCGGTGCAATAGCGGCGCGGAATGTTGTCGGACTGCCAGGGCCGGAACGCGGTTTCGCGAACGGCGGAGAAGCCGGTGATCTGCAACGAAGAATTCCAGAACTTGGATTCCTTTTCGGCGAATTCGTGCACGATCCTCGGCAGAGCCCAGTCGCAAGGGGCGACGGCGCCGTCATAGCGCGGCCCGCTCAGCCAGAAATTCAGCTCCAGCGGATTGGCGGCCCTGGCCTCGCCGAGTGACAATGCTCCGAACATGAGGCCGAGCACGGCGGCGAAACGGAGCGATTTCTCGAAGGGGGCGCGCATGATCAATCCGGGCAGCTAAGGGTCTTGCGAAGGCCGGACGGTGCCGCGAAGGTTGGAGGAGGTCAAGTGCAGCGCGGCAACACTTCGCAAGGACTTGACCAAGTGTCGCGGCCAACAGGGGTTCGGTTCTTTTCACATGCGTCGCGGCACCGTAAACTGGCGCCAGCCAATTGGAGTGACGGGAATGCGAATCATTGCGGCCGCGGGCCTTCTTGCCAGCCTGGTTGTCTCAGGCATGATGGCGAGCCAGTCGGCGCGCGCCGATTACGTGCCGCCGTTCAAGGGCAACGACACCGGCGGCATCATCGCCTATTCGATGGCGACCCGGGTCGATGCGCGCCAGGTCGCGGTCGATCATTGCGCCCGCTACGGCAAGGTGGCGAAATTCCTGGCCGTGCAGGGCTATGAGGGCGGCTACATCTCGTTCTCGTGCCGCTGGGTGCCTTATGGCGCCGCCGACCGGCCGATCCGCACGCTGTACTGAGCGCTGTCGCAAGGCCGTACTTCTCTATAGCCGGGAGCTTCCCTCATGACGCGCAAACTTGCTTTGCTCGGCTCAATGCTTTGCCTCGCATTGTCGGCAGGCAATGCCCGCGCCGACGACCTGCCGCTGCGCAAGGCAGGTCTTTGGGAGATGAAGCTGGTCACATCAGGCTCGCCCGTGCCCGAGATGATCATGCAGCACTGCACCGACGAGACCGTCGACAAGGAGATGAGCAACAACGTCTCCCCGATGGCCAAGCAGGTCTGCGCCAAGCAGGAGATCAAGAAGACGGCGACCGGCTATGTCAGCGATTCCGAGTGCAGCGTCGCCGGCGTCAGCACGACCTCGCATGCCGAGATCACCGGCGACTTCAACTCGGCCTACACGGTGAAGACCACTTCGCACGCAAAAGGCGGCGTTGCCGGTGCGGCGGGGCGCGACAGCACCACGACGCTGCAAGCCAAGTGGCTCGGGGCCTGCAAGCCGGATCAGAAGCCCGGTGACATCGTCATGCCCGGCGGCTTCAAGATGAACACGCGCGACATGGACAAGCTGAAGGCGCTGCTGCCGAAGTAGGTGTGCTCTTTCCCTCTCCCCTTGTGGGAGAGGGTGGATCGCCGCAAAGCGGCGAGACGGGTGAGGGGTTTCTCTCCGCGAATTCAATGAGACTTGGACGCGCGGAGAGATACCCCTCATCCGGCGCTTCGCGCCACCTTCTCCCGCAAGAGGAGAAGGGAAAACCGCACCTACACCGGTATCCGCACGCTCGCCCTCAATCCCCCCATCGGGCTGTCGCCCAGCGTGATGTCACCGCCATGGGAGCGGGCGATGTCGCGGGCAATCGCGAGCCCCAGGCCGGTGCCGCCTTCGTCCTGGTTGCGGGCGTTGTCCAGCCGCAGGAACGGCTTGAACACCTCTTCGCGCAAGTGGGCGGGAATGCCGGGGCCGTCATCGTCGACGGTGACGGTCAAATAACGGTGATCGCGTTGGCCGGTGATGGCGATGTTCTTGCCGTAGCGCGCTGCGTTGGTGACGAGGTTGGCGAGGCAGCGCTTGAACGAAGCCGGCTTCACCGTCACCACGGGCAGGCCGTTGAAGGCGACGGTCGCGGTATGGCCGTGACGCTCGGCATCGCTGCGCAGCTCCTCGAGCGCCTGCGCCATGTCGGTCGGCTGCGACTGCTCGCCGGAATCGCCGCGGGCGAACGCAAGGTAATCCTCCAGCATCATCGACATTTCGTCGACGTCCTTGCGCATGCCTTCGAGCTCGGGACTGTCTCCGATCAGTGCCAGCTCGAGCTTGAAGCGGGTCAGGATGGTGCGCAGATCGTGGCTGACGCCGGCGAGCATCGCGGTGCGCTGCTCCATCGTGCGCTCGATGCGCGACTTCATCTCCAGGAAGGCGACCGCCGCGCGCCGCACCTCGCGCGCGCCGCGCGGCCGGAAATTCGGGGCCTCGCGGCCCTTGCCGAAACTCTCGGCGGCATCGGCGAGGCGCAGGATCGGCTTGATCTGGTTGCGCAGGAACAGCACCGCGACGATCAACAGGATCGAGGACGTGCCGACCATCCAGAACAGGAAGATCTCCGAGTTCGAGGCATAGGCGGCGCTGCGCTGCGCGAACACGCGCATCACGGCGTCGTCGAGCTGGATGCGGATCTCGACCAGGTTGGAGCGGCCGACCGTGTCGATCCAGAACGAGCGGCCGATCTGGCGGCCGAGCTGCACCGACAGCGTCTGGTCGAGCAGCGAGAAGAACGGTTTTGGTCCCGGCGGCGGCATGTCACCGGCAGGCAGGAAATCGACGACGAGGCCGAGTCGCTGCTGCGCGATGCGGCGGATCTCGGTGCGGTCCTTGTCCTGCGGATAGCCCTTGTAGACGTCGATCAGCGCGGCGATGTCCTGCACCACCGCGGCCGACAGGCGGCGCGTCACCGTGTTCCAGTGCCGCTCCATGAACACGAAAGCGACGACCGATTGCAGCACCACCATCGGTACGATCATGATGAGGAGCGCGCGGGCGTAGAGGCCGGTCGGCATCCAGCCCTTGAACGCGTTGCCCATCCAGCCGTTCGCGGCGGAGACGCGGCCGGCGGCGCTCTTCAGAAGCGTCAGGCCGGTATCGATCGTGCTCATCTGGCGCGCTTCACTGCGGTTCAGGGCGAGGCCACCAGGCGGTAGCCGATGCCGCGCACCGCCTGCAGGAACAGCGGATTGGCGGGATCGGTCTCGATCTTGCGCCGGAGGCGGTTGATCTGCACGTCGACGGCGCGCTCGTTGACGCTGCCATTGCCGGTCAGTGCGCTGCGCGGCACGGTCTCGCCCGGCGTCTCCGCGAGAATCCGCAGCATCTCGCGCTCGCGGTCGGTGAGGTGGATGACCTCCTCGCCCTGGCGCAATTCGCCGCGTTCGAGATGGTAGACATAGGGGCCGAAGGCGATCTTCTCGATCGTCGTGGCCTGCGGCGGCGGCGCGGCGCGCTTGAGGATGTTGTTGATGCGCAGCGCCAGCTCGCGCGGCTCGAACGGTTTTGCGACGTAATCGTCGGCGCCGATCTGCAGGCCCTCGATGCGGGCTTCCGCCTCGTGGCGCGCCGTCAGCATCACGATCGGCACCGACGACGAGGTGCGGATGAAGCGGGCGAGGTCGAAGCCGGTCTCGCCGGGCATCATGACGTCGAGGATCAGGAGATCGAAATGCAGGCCCATCAGCTTCGAGCGCGCATCACCGGCGCTCGCCGCGGTGGTGACGCGGTAGCCTTCACTTGCAAGAAAGCGCGAGAGCAGGTCGCGGATGCGGCGGTCGTCGTCGACCAGCAAGAGATGCGGGGCATCGTCGGCCGGTTGCACCGGCGGGCGCGCGAGCGTGGCTGCGAGCGGCACGGTCACTCCTTGGCGTCTTGTTTGACGGCAGCGAAGATCGTCTCCAGCACCTTGTCCGGATCGTCGCGGTCGATCATCGCGCGCAGGAAGCGCTTGACCGTCTCGGCGTCCTGCGGACCCATCTCCGCGAGCGCCCTGGTGATCCGCGTGGTCTGCAGCCCGGCGAGCTTCTGCACCAGCGCCTCGCCCTTCGGCGTCGCGTAGAGCAGGCGCTGGCGACGATCGTTGTCGCCGGTCTTCTGCACGATATAACCCTCGTCCAGGAGCTGCTTCAGCACCCGGCCGAGCGACTGTTTGGTGATGCGCAGGACGTCGAGCAGGTCGGCGACCTTGAGCCCGGGATAGCGGTAGACGAAATGCATGACCCGGTGATGGGCCCGGCCGAAGCCGAACGCCTCCAGCTCCTGGTCGGGATCGCCGACGAAATCGCGATAGGCGAAGAACAGCAGCTCGATGATATCCCAGCGCAAATTGCCTCCATCGCCTGCGGCCGGCCGGGGCGCGGCAGCGTCTTGAGAAGGAGTCGCGAAATTTATGTCAGGCATATTGACGTATCTTGGGTTCAATGTTACAAAACGATCGACCCGCACGAAATTTTAGATCGTTTCGCGCCGGGTGGCGTCGGAGCAGGACGGCCGGAGAGAGCCGGACAGGCGGCGACGGCCGAAGCAGATCTACCGTGCGATTGTCGAGCGGCATTTCGGCAAAACATACTGGACTTCCGCCTTCCGCAAAAGCATGTCCTCGATGACATGCTGGCTGCGGAAACCGGCCGTAACATGGCTGGCGGCGGTCCGGCCAGAAACCAATCAAGCCAGCCGGGCCCGAACGGGCAGGCGGGCGCGAGAAACAGCGCCGCCACCGGCAGCGGGAGGCAAGGACATGAGCATGATATTCGACATCCAGCCCGCATCCAATCCGACGCCCGAGAAGGACCGCGTCGCCAAGCTGGTGGATCCCGGCTTCGGGCGGGTCTTCACCGATCACATGGCAATCGTCCGCTACAACCAGGCCAAGGGCGGCTGGTACGAGGCGAAAATCGAGGCGCGCGCCAACTTCCAGCTCGATCCCGCCGGCGCGGTCCTGCACTACGCCCAGGAGATCTTCGAAGGCCTGAAGGCCTACAAGCGCGACGACGGCGGGGTGAACCTGTTCCGTCCCGACGCCAATGCGCGCCGCTTCAAGGACTCGGCCGATCGCATGGCGATGGCGCAGCTGCCCGAAGACGTCTTCATCGAGGCGGTCGAGCAGGTCGTGGGCATCGACCGCGCCTGGATGCCGGGCGGCGAGGGCAGCCTTTACCTGCGGCCGTTCATGATCGCGAGCGAGACCTTCCTCGGCGTCAAGCCATCGTCCGAATACATCTTTGCGGTGATCGCCTCGCCGGTCGGCTCCTACTTCAAGGGCGGGCCCGCGCCGGTCTCGATCTGGGTGTCGGAGAACTACACGCGCGCCGCGATCGGCGGTACCGGCGCGGTCAAATGCGGCGGCAATTATGCCGCGAGCCTGCGCGCCCAGGCCGAAGCGATCCAGCACGGCTGCGACCAGGTCGTCTTCCTCGACGCGGTCGAGCGCCGCTACATCGAGGAGCTCGGCGGCATGAACGTATTCTTCGTGTTTGAGGACGGCTCGCTGTCGACGCCGCCGCTCGGCACGATCCTGCCCGGCATCACCCGCGACTCCATCATCACGCTCGCCCGCGACGCCGGCAAGACGGTGCGCGAAGAACCCTATACGCTCGAGCAGTGGCGCAAGGACGCGGCCTCAGGCAGGCTGAAGGAAGCCTTCGCCTGCGGCACCGCCGCGGTGATCTCGCCGATCGGCAAGGTGCGCTCGGTCAGCGGCGATTTCGACATCTCGGGCGGCGCCGCCGGCCCCGTCGCCATGGGCCTGCGCAAGCAGCTCGTCGACATCCAGTACGGCCGCACCAACGATCCCCACAACTGGATCCGCAAGGTGTTTTGATCACCCTCCCCTGAAGGGGTCCGGGACGAGCGTAGCTCGCCCGTGGGTCGATCGCGCGCAGCGCGAGCGGGGTGGGGTGATCTCTCAACACGGGCAGTGTTCGATGTGGAGAGACCCTCACCCCACCCCGTCTCTCATCTTCGCTACGCCCAGATGCGAGCCGACCACGGGCGAGCTACGCTCGTCCCGGGCCCCCTCCAGGGGAGGGTAAAAAGCGCAACGTTTGTGGCTTATTGCGCACTGAACGTGCTGCTGCCGACGTGCGACAAAGCCAGGACACAACAAGCGTCCCGGACATCGCGATCATGGCAACAAAGCTCTCCCAACCCATGAAATGGGTCGTTCTCGCCGCCATCACCGGCGTTTGCGTTTTCGGCATCCTGACCGTCGGCCCGACGCACGAGGTTGCTGCGCAAGACCGCTCGCCGATCGTCGATGTGCGCACCGGCGATCCCGAGATGAACACCGCGATCGCTCGCGCCCGCGGCTCGCTGCCGACCTTCTGGGCCTCCTATGAATCGCCCAAGCCGTCCGAGTCTGGTCACGCTTTGAAGGTGCGCTTTACGACCCGCAAGGGCGGGGAGCACATCTGGATCGGTGAGGTGAAGAAGCTGCCCGACGGGACCTTGACCGGCGTCTTCGCCAACGAGCCGCGCGATCTGCCGGGCAAGCGAGCCGGCGATAAGGTCAAGTTCGCGGAGGCCGACATCTCGGACTGGATGTTCATGCGCAACGGCAAGATCGTCGGCGGCGAGACCATCAAGCCGACGCTGAAATCGCTGCCGAAGGCCGACGCGGACGCGCTCCGGGCGCGAATGGAGCAGCCGTAGGGCAGTTGCCGCCCCGCGCCGCGGCTGGTAAACGCCCGCATGGCCGAGAAACCCAAAAAACCCCAGAAACTGAAGGCGCGCCTGCCGCGCGGGCTCGAGGATCGCGACCCTGCCGCGATCCGGGCGACGCGCGAGATGGTCGAGAAGATCCGCGCCGTCTACGAGCTCTACGGTTTCGAGCCGGTGGAGACGCCGGCGATGGAATATACCGACGCGCTCGGCAAATTCCTGCCGGACCAAGATCGTCCGAACGAGGGCGTGTTCTCGTTCCAGGACGACGACGAGCAATGGATCAGCTTGCGCTACGATCTCACTGCGCCGCTGGCCCGCTACGTCGGTGAGCGCTACGGCACCGACGGTCTGGTGCTGCCCTATCGCAGCTACCGCGTTGGCTACGTCTTCCGCAACGAGAAGCCCGGCCCCGGCCGCTTCCGCCAGTTCATGCAGTTCGATGCCGACACGGTCGGCTCGGCGACGCCGGCGGCGGATGCCGAGATCTGCATGATGGCGGCGGACACGATGGAGGCGCTCGGGATCGCGCGCGGCCAGTACCTGGTGAAGGTGAACAATCGCAAGGTGCTCGACGGCGTTCTGGAAGCCATTGGCCTCGCGGGTGAAGAGAATGCGGCGCGCCGACTGACCGTGCTGCGTGCGATCGACAAGCTCGACAAGTTTTCCGCGGATGAAGTGCGCAAGCTGCTCGGTCCCGGACGCTGGGATGGCGGGGAGGAAGGCAAGGGCGACTTCACCAAAGGCGCCAATTTGAGTGCGGCGGAAGCCGATGTTGTTCTCGCCATCACCAAGCCGCGCGAGGATTGGAGAGAAGCAATTGCCGCGGCAGAAACCTATCTCGCCAAGAGCGAAGTCGGTCAGGCCGGCGTCAGCGAGCTGGAAGAGATTGCAAAACTGGTCACGGCCTCGGGCTATGGTGCGGATCGTATCAAGATCGATCCCTCGGTCGTGCGCGGCCTCGAATATTACACCGGTCCCGTCTACGAGGTCGAACTCCTGCTCGATACCAAGGACGAGAAGGGCCGCCCGGTGCGCTTCGGCTCGGTCGGTGGCGGCGGGCGTTATGACGGCCTCGTCTCGCGCTTCC
This sequence comes from Bradyrhizobium yuanmingense, assembly GCF_025200905.1. Lineage (NCBI taxonomy): Bacteria > Pseudomonadati > Pseudomonadota > Alphaproteobacteria > Hyphomicrobiales > Nitrobacteraceae > Bradyrhizobium > Bradyrhizobium yuanmingense. The sequence goes on from NZ_CP104173.1 coordinate 557,184, forward strand.
GCGGCGAGCCGGTGCCGGCAACCGGCTTCTCGATTGGCGTATCGCGGCTGCAGGCCGCGCTGACGCTGCTCGGCAAGCTCGACACGCGGCCCGAATTCGGCCCGGTCGTCGTCACCGTGTTCGACCGCGACCGCGTGGCCGACTACCAGAAGATGGTCGCGAGCTTGCGTACCGCGGGCATCCGCGCCGAGCTCTATCTGGGCAACCCGAAGAACATGGGCAACCAGCTCAAATATGCCGATCGCCGCAACTCACCTTGCGTCATCATCCAGGGCTCGGATGAAAAGGCGCGCGGCGAAGTGCAGGTCAAGGACCTGATCGAGGGCGCCAAGGCGGCCGCTGCGATCGCCTCCAACCAGGAATGGCGCGAGACCCGGCCGGCGCAGTTCTCGTGCAGCGAAGCCGATCTCGTCGCAAAAGTGCGCGAGGTCCTGGGCCGCCATGACGTGAAGTGGGGCTAGCTATTCGCAGGCCGCGTCATGCCCGGGCTTGTCCCGGGCATCCACGTCTTGTTTGATAGAAGAGAACGTGGATGGCCGGGACAAGCCCGGCCATGACGACAGCAGCAGGGAGAGAACAATGCCTGAGATCACCATCAGCATGGCCGAAGGCCGTACCGACGAGCAGAAGGCCGGCATGATGCGCGACATCACCCAGGCGCTGGTGAAGAATCTCGGCGTCGATGCCGATGCCGTCGTCATCCAGATCAACGAAGCCCCGCTCCGTCACAAGATGAAGGGCGGCAAGACCTTCGTGGAGCGTGCGGCGGCGGCGAAGAAGTAGCGGTCGACGGTTCTGCATTCACCGCTGTCGTCCCCGCGAAGGCGGGGACCCATAACCACAGGGAGTGGTATTGGGCCAGCTGGTAACTCCGAGCCTTCGCCAAACTTGATCCTGTGGTTATGGGTCCCGGATCTGCGCGCGCTTAAGGCGCGCTTGTCCGGGACGACACTGAGTGTAAGGGGTCCATGGACGCACGCGACTTCATCACAACAGGCATGAGCGCCGAGCGCACGCTGGTGGTCCCGGTGGAGCGCACCGTCGGGCATTTCGTGTCAGGCATGCCTTTTGTCTACGCGACGCCGATGATGATCCTGGAGATGGAGATGGCATCGGGTGATGCGATCCGCTCAGCGCTTCAGCCGGGCTGGGTCACTGTCGGTACCGAGGTCGACATCCGCCATCTTGCCGCCGCGCTCGTCGGTGCGACCGTGCGGACCACTGCAAAGGTGGTCGCGGTCGAGCGCCGCGTCATTCGCTTCGAGGTTGAGGCATTCGAGGGCCCGCGCAAGCTCGGCGAAGGCCGCCACGCCCGCGGGCTCGTCAATGTCGAGATGTTCAACAAGCGGCTCGGGGCTTAACGCGGCTGTGGATTTCGCCTAATCCACCTTCCGCGCTTTTGGAGACGAATACGACGTTTCCTGCTCCCTGCGGAGACGCACGGCAGACAGCCTCTCGTCAATCGCCACATCCGCCCAGGTGATGCAGGTGTCTTTGGCTACCGCCTTGGTCAATCGCACATTGTGCGCAAGCCCGAGTGGCAGATAGCGCTTTTCAAGGGAGGTGCTGGCGGGCGTCAGTTTGCCGAAGACGGTGTAGCCGCCTTCTCCGTCGAGCATGTCTCCCTCGCGCAAGTCCTTCTTGGCTGTGGCAGCAACATCGGCGTTGAACGTCGTGGCGACGCCTGTCGCCTCATTGCGCAGAGCGATCGAGGCAACTGAAATTCCAAGCTCCAGCCCTATGAGATGCCACTTCTTGTAGGAGCTCATGTAACGACCGCTCGGATCGGTGACGACGCTGTATTCCTGGAAACAGTTGCGGATGTAATCGCTGTCGCCTTCGAAACAGACCCACACGCCCTTGCGGATGTCGTTGGGGATGGGCCTGCCTTCGGCCGTCAGGCAGGATACGACCTCGACCTGGCCCTTGGATTCCAGGATGCCGCCCTCCGAACTGGGGCGCATCAGCGTGGGGATGTCGTCGACCGATCCCGGTGGGAATGCAAGGCCATGCGAGGGCGCCTCCAGGCCGGTTGCGTTCGCGATCGCGGCAGATTCAATCGCAGGCTTGGAGCCGTCGAGGAACGCGTTGAACATTTTTGGATTCATGCCCCCGCGCGCAGCTTGCTCTGCAGACAATCCCCAGTGATCCCAGACCGTTTCGGGCGTCGATTCCCGGTAATGCGGCAGCCATTTGTGGCCACGGCCCGCTGCCACGACGGGAAAACCGCAGGCCCTCGCCCAATCTACGAGGTCGCAAGCGAGAGCCGGCTGATCGCCATAGGCCAGGCTGTAGATCACGCCGGCCTGCCTGGCTCTCTGCGCGAGGATCGGTCCGCAGAAGGCGTCGGCTTCGACGGTCACGTTGATGACGGCCTTGCCTGCAGAAAAGGCGCCGAGGCAGTGCTCGACCGCCGCGACAGGATTGCCGGTGCACTCTGCGATCACCTCGATGCCTTCGCACTTCACAAGCGCTTCCCAGTCGTCGGTCAGGAAGGTCGTGCCGTACTTGAGAGCATCCCCGAGTGAGGTCGCGGCGAACTGCTCCGGGCGCCACCCCACCCGGTACAGGTTTTCGCGGGCACGCGATGGGGACAGGTCAGCAATTCCAACGAGATGGACGCCCGGCGTACGCAGGACTTGATGGAGATACATTGCGCCGAACTTGCCCGCCCCGATCAGTCCGATTTTGATGGGGCGCCGCTCGGCCTGTCGTTCGAGAAGTTTCGCGTAGAGGTTCACGATTGCTCTCCCTATCGGCAACGACCGGGATCGCCGCGCATTCGGCCGCCGAAGCGCTCTGATCCGTCTACTTCGCCAATTCCTTCGACCGCTGCGTGGCCGCGGCGATGGCGCGGATCATGAGTTCGCGCAGGCCCGGCTCGCCCATCAGCACACTGAGCGCGGCGGCCGTGGTGCCGCCGGGCGAGGTGACGTTCTGGCGCAGGGCGCTGGACGGCAGCTCCGACTGGTGCAGCAGCTCGCCGGAGCCGGCGACGGTCTCGCGGGCGAGCTTGGTCGCCAGCGCCTCCGGCAATCCCGCTTCGACGCCGGCGCGGGCGAGCTCTTCGGCGAGCAGGAACACATAGGCCGGGCCCGAGCCGGACACGGCGGTGACCGCGTCCATCAATCCTTCATCCTCGACCCATTCGACCGAGCCGGTGGCGCGCAGCAGCGCATCCGCCACCGCGCGCTGCGCGGCGCTGACGTTGTTCGCGGCAACAGCGACGGTGATGCCGCGGCCGATCGCTGCCGGCGTGTTCGGCATCGCGCGCACCACGGCGCCGCCACAGACCTCTTGGAGCAAGGCGATCGTGGTGCCTGCCATGATCGAGACCACCGACGTCTTGTCCGAGACGAACGGCTTCAGCTTGGCGCCGGCCTCGCGGAACATCTGCGGCTTCACCGCCACGACCAGCGTCTCGACAGCGCCTGCGGTCTTCACATCAGGATTGAGCACGACGCCCTTGGCGGCCAGCGCGGAGATCTCGGGCGCAATGTGCGGCTCGATCACCGCGACGCGGCGCGGATCGAGCCCGCCCGAAAGCCATCCGGTCAGCATCGCGCCGCCCATCTTGCCGGCGCCGGCGAGCAGGATGGTGCCGGTGATGTTTTGAAGAGGGTTGTTTGCCATCGCCGTTGCCACGTGTTTGCTGTCATCCCCGCCTAGTGCGCAATTGCGCACGGGGGGCGGGGATCCCTGCGCGAGCGATTGCTCGTCACATAACCACAGGCGGTTCTAGTGGATCGAGGTGTCGGCAACAAGCCGCGTGCCACAAGTGGCCATCACGCGGTATGGATCCCGGATCGTGCGCGCTTTGGGCGCGCTTGTCCGGGATGACGTAGGGAGCGAGCTGCCGCCCTTGCGCCTTGGGAAGGCCCTACGCCTCCCCCACCGTATCGAACATCGCCGCGTCCATCGCCTCCGCCGTGCTCTTGCCGGCCCACACCACGAACTGGAACGCCGGGAAGTAGCGCTCGCAGGCATGAATGGCGCCGGCGAGCATGACCTCGCATTGCGCGGGCGAGGCGGTAAGGCCGCCCGGCAGCACCAGGGCCTGGCGGTGCATCACCATGCCGGTGGTGGTCCACAGGTCGAAATGGCCGACCCACAGCTGCTCGTTGACGGCGGCGACGAGCCGCTGCACCTCGCCGCGGCGCGCGGGCGGAATCTTCATGTCGAAGGCGCAGGCCAGATGCAGCGCCTCGATCTCGCCCATCCAGGTAAAGGAGAGCTGGTAGTCGGTCCATTGTCCCTTGGAGACAATCGTGAGCTCGTCCTCGCCGGAGCGTTCGAACGGCCAGTTGTTGCTGGCGGCGATGTCCTCGACCACCGCGAGCGGATGGTTTCTGGAATCGATAGTGCCTTCGAGCAGGGACATGCCGTCTCGACCTCTTGCCTTCTTGTTGTCTTTGATACGCACGCGGTTGGGCCCGGCGCGCACTCCCTAAAACGTCGCTGCGGCGTCCCTCGGATCAGCCTTTGCAATCCCCTCGGAGTCGCTGTTGCGATCCTCGGATCAGCGCGGGCCTGTCGCGGATCAAGTGATGTGATTTGCGGAATCTGCGCAACGGGGTCGCGAGTCCGTCCACAAGCCAGGACTCGTTCGTCCACAGCTCATCTCCGCCACAATTCTTAACGGACGAGAACAAACCGGAATCGGATTCGGCAAAAAAGCTCGCCGCAAATTCCGTGGGGCGAGGGCCGGACCGCCGTGCGGGCATGGGACCATGCGCTTGGCCCATGCGGAACACGCTTGCCGCGACTGCCCGGCGGCGGCATATTTCCTGATAGGCCGTTCATCCCGGACGGCCGATGTTCTCAGGGCGGGGTGAAAGTCCCCACCGGCGGTAAGGGCCGACAAGCCCAAGCCCGCGAGCGCCTTCCGCGAGGGCTATCCCGAACGGAAGGGTCAGCAGATTCGGTGCAACTCCGAAGCCGACGGTTAAAGTCCGGATGAAAGAGAACGGTCGCTGGCAGACGCATCGCAAGGTGCGGCTGTTTGTCGTTCCGTGTGCCCTGATTCTGGTCCTTAAACCGAGGAAAGCCATGAATCAGATGCTGCAAGACCCCCAAAACGAAACGTCCCAAACGCCGCCGCCGGTTCCCGTGGATCCGGCCCCTGCGCATCCGCGTTTCGCCAAGCCGCAGCGGGTGGCCTTCGTGCAGGCCTGTTGGCACCGCGACGTGGTCGCGGAAGCCCGCATCGCCTTCATGAAGGAGGCGGAAGCCCGCCACCTCACCCATGTCGACGTGTTCGAGGTGCCGGGCTCGTTCGAGATCCCGCTGCACGCGCAGGTCCTCGCCAAGACGCGGCGCTACACCGCGATCGTCGCGGCCGGTCTCGTCGTCGACGGCGGCATCTACCGCCACGAATTCGTCGCCGACACCGTGATCAAGGCGCTGATGGACGTGCAGCTGCGGACGGAGGTGCCGGTGTTCTCGGCCGTGCTGACGCCGCAGCAATTCCACGAGACCGAGGTGCACTACGATTTCTTCCGCAAGCACTTTGCGATCAAGGGCGTCGAAGTCGCGACCGCCTGCGCGGAGACGTTGCACGGCCTGGAGCGCCTGCGCGGCCAGGTCGCGGCGGGGATCGTGGGGTAGGCAATGGTCATTCCGGGGCGCGCGCAGCGCGAGCCCGGAATCCATTGATCGACACGGATTGCTGCAAGATGGATTCCGGGTTCGGCGCTGACGCGCCGCCCCGGAATGACGGTGCTAGATCAAATCAGTCGAACAGGCTCGACACCGATTCTTCCGCCGCCGTGCGCGCGATCGCATCCGAGATCAGGCTGGCGATCGGCAGGGTGCGGATGTTCGGCGCCTTGGTCACCGCGTCGGTCGGCAGGATCGAATCGGTAATCACCAGCTCCTTCAGCCTGGAGCCGGCGATGCGGGCGGCGGCGCCGCCGGAGAGCACGCCGTGGGTGATGTAGGCGTAGACGTCCTTGGCACCCTTGGCGAGCAGCGCATCGGCCGCGTTCACCAGTGTGCCGCCGGAATCGACGATGTCGTCGACGAGGATGCAGGTGTGGCCGGAGACGTCGCCGATCACGTTCATGACCTCGGACTCGCCCGGCCGCTCGCGGCGCTTGTCGACGATCGCGAGCGGGGTGTTGATGCGCTTGGCGAGGCCGCGCGCGCGGGCGACGCCGCCAACGTCGGGCGAGACCACCATCGTCTTGGTCAGGTCGAACTTGTCCTTGATGTCGCGCACCATCAGCGGCGCGGCGAACAGGTTGTCGGTCGGGATGTCGAAGAAGCCCTGGATCTGGCCGGCATGCAGGTCGAGCGTCATGACGCGGTCGACGCCGGCCTGCGTGATCATGTTGGCGACGAGCTTGGCCGAGATCGGCGTGCGCGAGCCTGACTTACGGTCCTGCCTGGCGTAGCCAAAATAGGGCAGCACTGCGGTGATGCGGCGCGCCGAGGAGCGGCGCAGCGCGTCGGTGATGATGAGCAATTCCATCAGATGGTCGTTGGCGGGGAACGAGGTCGACTGGATGACGAAGGCATCCGAGCCGCGGACGTTCTCCTGGATCTCGACGAAGATCTCCATGTCGGCGAAGCGCCGCACCACCGCCTTGGTCAGCGGCAGGTCGAGCCCTTGCGCGATCGCCTGGGCGAGGGCCGGATTGGAGTTGCCGGCGACGAGCTTGATGGAGCCGTTTTTGGCCGACATGGACGCTTCCTCCCGCGCTTTGCTGGATACGACCTTCAACATCAGAAAATACCCGCTGGCAGCACGGTTACGACGGGCGAGGAAATATCAGGCGGAAGGCCGCGATGGCAACCCGGGATGCTACGTTTTCCCTTCGAAAATCCTGAGTCGGGCCAACGGCTTGGCCGCAAGTTGAGGCCGTGGTTTAGCGGGGGTTATTCCTCGGCATAGCCGAGCGCTGATGCCGGCATGTCCGGCGCGGGAGCGTCCTTGACGACGCTGGCCACCGCCGGTCCGCGCAATGCCGGAGCCGCGCCGGGTGCATCCGGCGTTCCGTTGATCATGTTGGAAAGTCCGCTGAATCCGGCCTGGGCGATCTTCCGCAGCACGAGGTCGTCGGCAGCCAACCACGCGTCGCGCCCGCCCTTGGCCGAGGTCGGTTCCTCGCCGGAGAGACGCAGCGCGCGCTGCTGATTGGCGTCGTAGACGTCCCAGACCCAGGCGATCACGGTCTTGCCGCGCACCACCTGGGCGGAGAGGTAGCTGCGCACGCGATAGGCAGCCGTACCTTCGCGGGAGACCACGGACAGGCTGCGCAGCTTGGATTCGCTGTCGAGCACGCCGACCATGCGGTCGAACACTTGCGGAGGTGGCCCGTCGATCGATTCGAAGGCGATGGTGGCCCCGCTGCCGGCGCTCGGCGCCATCGCATAGGAATTGGCGGCACTGCCGCCGCCGCCGGCGCAGCCGCCCAGCGCGGCCGCCGCCACCAGCAGCATGACCGCCAGCACGCGCGAACCCGCGCGGCGGAAGATGAATGACGCGTCCCTCATTATGGAGGGCAGCGATATCGTTAAAATCGATTAAGGTCTAGGGCAGGCGCGACACATCCCCACTGTCATTCCGGGGGCGATGCGCAAGCATCGAACCCGGAATCCATTTCGCCGCGTGAATTGCCGCACGATGGATTCCGGGTTCTCGCTTCGCGAGCCCCGGAATGACACGGGGTTGCCCCTGTGTTCACCCATCCAGCGCAATCGCGTGAACGTGACGGCCGTAATCCGGCTCCTTGCGATGCACCGAACGCCGATAGCTGAAGAAGCGCTCGTCGGCGTAAGTATCGAGGCCGAGATCGTCGATCATCAGGATGCCTGCGGCCTCGAGCCGCTTGCGGATGAAGCCGGCGAGATCGAACATCGCGTGGCCCTCGCGCACCGAGGGGATGAAGAACACAGTGTTCTCGGCATCCTGTTCGATGAAGCGCGCCACGAACTCGTTGCCGACCTCGTAGCTGTCCTGGCGGATCAAGGGGCCGATCGCGGCGATGATGCCGCCGCGCGTGGCGCCGAGCTGCTCCATCGCCGCGATGGTGGAATCCAGCACGCCCGTCAGTGCGCCCTTCCACCCCGCATGCGCGCCGCCGATCACGCGCGCCTTCGGATCGACGAACAGCACCGGCCCGCAATCGGCGGTGGAGACGCCGAGCGCGATGCCTGGCGTCTTCGTCACCAGCGCATCGCCCTTCGGCCGTGGCCCGCTCGGCCACGGTGCCTCGGCAACCAGCACGTCGGGCGAATGGATCTGGTGCAGGCTGAGGAAGCGCTCGGGCGCAACGCCGACATGCTCGGCCATGCGGCGCCGGTTCTCGGCGACCAGGGTCTGATCGTCGTTGGAGCCGAGCCCGCCGTTCAGCGCGGAATAAATGCCGCCGGAGACGCCGCCTTCGCGGGTGAAGAAGGCATGGCGCAGGCCGGGCACGGCCGACAGCAGCGACGAAGCTATCGTCATGAGGCCTCTCCTGCCTGTTCGAGATCGCTGAGGCCGGCAAGGCTTGCCAGCCGCGGCTCGGAGATGCCGAGCACCTTGAACATCGAGCCCATGCCGCCACGCCCGGTATCGGTCAGGCGCCTGAGTGCCACCGAAATGTCGGTGGCAACGTCGGGCGCTGCTTTCTGCATCAGGGCGGCGGCGCGGGTGTCGATGCCGATCCGCTTGAGGAAGTCGCCTTGTGTCACCGGCCCATGCACGCGCGCGCCGACGTCCTCGGCCGCGCGCGCCAGCGCCTGGAAATCGACATGGGCGGTGACGTCGGCCTGGCCCGGCGCCTTCAAGGGATCGGCGAAGGTGTGGCGCGCAATCGCCTGGAACGTGTCGCCGGCGTCGCTGCGGAGGTGGCCGTAATCGATGATGAGCGCCGCGCCGTCCTGGTCGCGCACGCGCGTGGCAAGCTTCATGATCTCGCCGTCGGGGCGCCACTCGAACACGGCGCCGATGGGGGCGGCGCGCACCAGGGGCGGCAGCAGCACGTCGAAGCGAGGCGTCGGCTCCGGCGCCGCGCCGAACTGAAGCTTGCCGTTGGGATCGATCTCGATCACGCGCTCGTGCCAGCCGTTCTCGAGCCGGACCATCTGGTGGATCGGCAGCACGTCGAAATATTCGTTGGCGAGGATGATGCTGGGGCCCTCCGGCACCTCGTCGATGCTGTCGTGCCAGGCGATGTTGCGCACGTTGGCGAGCGTCGCGCTCTGCCGGTCCCGCAACACGGGATTGACCTCGACCATGTGGATGTGGAGCGCCTGGTAGAGCGGGGGCAGCACGCGGAGCGCGCGCAGCGCATCCGCCATCATGGTGCCGCGGCCGGGGCCGAGCTCGATCAGCCGCACAAATTGCGGCGAGCCCATCTGCTTCCAGACCGAGGCGGTCCACAACCCCAAGAGCTCGCCGAACATCTGGCTGACTTCGGGCGCCGTGGTGAAGTCGCCCTCGCGCCCGAGCGGATCGCGCGAGACGTAATAGCCGTAGCGCGGATGCATCAGGCACAGTTCCATGTACCGCCAGACCGGCATGGGCCCGGAAGATTTGATCAGCGCCTTGATCTCGTTGAGCAGCGGCTGGTCGGTCACGGCGATCTTCTCGAAATGAATTAACGAATGGCCTGGACGGGCGTCGGCGCACCGCGCCTCACTGCCAATACAATAAGAATGAGGCCGACGATAAGCATCGGGATCGACAGCAGCATGCCCATGGTTAATCCGCCCCAGAGGAAACCGAGCTGCGCGTCCGGCTCGCGGAAATGCTCGCCGGCGATGCGGGCCAGACCATAGACCAGGATGAAGGCGCCGAGGATCATGCCGGGGCGCTTCAAGGCACCGAACCGGATCATGATCGCGAGCACGGTGAACAGCAGGATGCCCTCCATGCCGGCTTGGTAGAGCTGGCTCGGATGCCGCGGCAGTTGCGTCGGATCGTTGGGGAAGATGATCGCCCAGGGCAGGGTCGGGTCGGTGGCGCGGCCCCACAATTCGCCGTTGATGAAATTGGCGATGCGTCCGAGCAACAGCCCGACCGGGGCGACCGCGGTGGTGATGTCGCCGAGCGACAGGATCGAGATGCCATTGCGCCAGGCGAACCACATCACCGCGACGACGCAGCCGAGGAAGCCGCCGTGGAACGACATCCCGCCCTCCCACAACTTAAAGATCGCGGCGGGATGATCGATGAAGAAGGGCAGGTTGTAGAACAGCACGTAGCCGGCGCGGCCCCCCACGATGATGCCGAGCGTGACCCACAGGATGAAGTCGTCGATCTGAAGCAGCGAGATCGGCGCGGGTCCGCCCCACAGGCGTTCGCTCTTCAGCAGGGCGCGGGCATAAAGCCAGCCGAACACGATGCCGCAGATATAGGCCAAGGCATACCATTTGATCGCGAACGGACCGATCTCGAGCGCGATCGGGTTGAAGGCGGGGAAGTCGATGAGCAGAAACGGCATCGCGCCTTCTGTGTCCAAGCGGGATCGCGGCGGTCGGCGCCGGCAGACGCCCCGTGATTCCTCTTATGCAGGGACGTTGAATACGATTGCAAGGAAACCGGCGCATGACAAGGATACCGCCGCTTCGCTCTTGAACCGGCCCCGTCGGATTGCCATTGTCATTCTGCGTGTTCGCGCAAAGTTTATCGGAGGCCCACAATGACCCAGACCAACAACCGGTTTTTCGACGAGATCGGCCGCCTGATGAACGACGCCGCCGGTGCTGCCCAGGGCGTCAAGCGCGAGTTCGATTCCGTGATGCGCAGCCAGGCCGAAAAATTCCTGCGCGACATGGACCTCGTCAAGCGCGAGGAGTTCGAGGCGGTCAAGGACATGGCGCGCCTTGCGCGTGAGGAGAACGAAGCCCTGAAGGCGCGGCTCGCAGCGCTGGAGGCGAAGCTCGGGGGGACCCCGACGTCGTAAAGCGCGGTCTCTTACCCTCCCCTGGAGGGGGAGGGTCGGCGCGTAGCGCCGGGGTGGGGTGATCTCTCCACTCGGGCACCGCCTCGATCGAGAGACTGTCACCCCACCCCGGCTCACGTTTTGCTACGCTCCATATGAGCCGATCCTCCCCCTCCAAGGGAGGGTAAGGACCCGGGCCTCCCAGGGGAGGGTACCAGCCCATTCTCCTTGTCATTTCCGCAGCTTCCGGGTAAAAGCCCGCCACGTCCGCGGCCCCCGCACCCCTGGAGGCTTGCTGTGGACTATGCCATGGGCCGCCTTGCGGCCCATTAACTTTTGCAAAAACAAGGACTTAACGACATGGCGACGACCGTCAAGGAATTGAAGGCGACCGCGCGTCCGAAGAGCGGCAAGGGGGCCGCCCGGGCTGAGCGTCGCGCCGGGCGAGTGCCCGGAGTGATCTACGGCAACAACCAGCCCCCGCTGACGATCTCGATCGAGGATCGTGAACTGCGCCAGCGCATCCTTGCCGGCCGGTTCCTGACCACACTGGTCGACATCGACCTCGAGGGCAAGAAGCACCGCGTCATTCCGCGCGACTACCATCTCGACCCGGTCAAGGACTTCCCGATCCATGTCGACTTCATGCGGCTGGGCGAAGGCGCCACCATCCGCATCAGCGTTCCCCTGCACGTGGTGAAGGCGGAAACCTCTCCGGGCGTGAAGCGCGGCGGTACCGTCAACATCGTCGCCCACGCGATCGAGCTCGAATGCGGCGTCGAGAGCATCCCGCAGTACATCGAGGCCGATGTCGGCTCGCTCGAGATCGGTCACTCCCTGCATCTGGCCGACGTCAAGCTGCCGGCCGGCGTCAAGGCGCTGACCCGCGAGGACGCGACCCTCGTCACCATCGTGCCGCCGTCCGGTTACGCCGAAGAGCAGAAGGCCGCTGCTGCGGCTGCCGCTGCTGGTGCGGCCCCGGGCGCTGCGGCTGCTCCGGCCGCTGGTGCTGCGGCTCCGGCTGCTGCTCCTGCCGCTGCTGCCAAGGCTCCCGCCGGCGGCGACAAGAAGAAGTAATCTCTCGAAGCTGGCGCGCGGTCCTTGACCGCGCGCCGAGCGGGGGGCGCGCCGCGTCATGCGACTCTTTGTTGGGCTCGGCAATCCCGGCGCGAAATACGCACGTAACCGGCACAATATCGGCTTCATGGCCGTCGAGGAGATCGCGCGGCGTCATGGTTTTGCGCCGTGGCGCCGCCGCTTTCAGGGCGAGACCTCGGAAGGTGCGCTCGGACCCGAGCGCGTGATCCTGCTCAAGCCCATGACCTACATGAACGAGTCCGGACGCAGCGTTCAGGAAGCGGCGAGCTTCTTCAAGATCGCCGCGGGCGACACCACCGTGTTCCACGACGAGCTCGAGCTGCCGCCAGGCAAGGTGCGGGTGAAGATCGGCGGCGGCATTGCCGGCCACAACGGCCTGCGCTCGATCTCGGCGCATATCGGCAACGATTATCGCCGCGTGCGCCTCGGCATCGGTCATCCCGGCGTCAAGGAGCTGGTGCACGGCCATGTGCTGTCGGACTTCGCCAAGGCCGACAACGAATGGGTGACGACGCTCTGCGACGCGGTGGCCGAGCACGCCGCACTGCTTGCCAAGGGCACGGACGCAACCTTCGCCAACAGGGTGCATCTGGCCATGCAGGCGAAGGGGTTTTTGACCAAGGACGAGAACGGCAAGGAATAGCACCTGTCATCGCCGGACTTGATCCGGCGATCCATCCTTCGAAGACGATGGATGCGCGGATCAAGCCCGCGCATGACGAGTTCGAAAGACATTTGCGCGCGAAGCGCGGAGGCCAGGACCACCATGGGATTCAAATGCGGGATCGTCGGATTGCCCAATGTCGGCAAGTCGACCTTGTTCAATGCGCTGACCGAGACGGCCGCGGCGCAGGCCGCGAACTATCCGTTCTGCACCATCGAGCCGAATGTCGGCGAGGTCGCCGTGCCCGATCCCAGGCTCGACAAGCTCGCGGCCATCGCCAAGTCGGGCCAGATCATCCCGACCCGGCTGACCTTCGTCGACATCGCCGGCCTCGTGCGCGGCGCCTCCAAGGGCGAAGGCCTCGGCAACCAGTTCCTCGCCAATATCCGCGAGGTCGACGCCATCGCGCATGTGGTTCGCTGCTTTGAAGATTCCGACATCACCCATGTCGAAGGCAAGATCGCCCCGCTCGCGGACATCGAGACCATCGAGACCGAGCTGATGCTCGCCGACCTAGACAGCCTCGAGAAGCGCGTCGACAATCTCACCAAGAAGGCCAAGGGCAACGACAAGGACGCCAAGGAGCAGCTCGATCTCGTCAACCGCACCCTGGTGCTCTTGCGCGAAGGCAAGCCCGCGCGCCTCGTCGAGCGCAAGGCGGAGGAGGAGCGGGCCTTCTCGATGCTCGGCCTGCTGTCGTCCAAGCCCGTGCTCTATGTCTGCAACGTCGAGGAAGGCTCGGCCGCGACCGGCAATGCCTTCTCCAAGGCGGTCGAGGAGCAGGCGGCGAAGGAGGGCGCGGTTGCCGTCGTCATCTCCGCCAAGATCGAATCCGAGATCGCGACCATCTCGCGTGACGAGCGCGCGGACTTCCTGGAGACCTTGGGCCTCGAAGAAGCCGGCCTCGACCGCCTGATCCGCGCCGGCTACACCCTGCTCGACCTCATCACATATTTCACGGTGGGCCCGAAGGAAGCGCGCGCCTGGACCATCCATCGCGGCACCAAGGCGCCGGCGGCGGCCGGTGTGATCCACACCGATTTCGAGAAGGGTTTTATCCGCGCCGAGACCATCGCGTATGACGATTACGTCGCGCTCGGCGGCGAAGCCGGTGCCCGCGATGCCGGCAAGCTCCGCCTTGAAGGCAAGGACTACGTCGTCGCCGACGGCGACGTGATGCATTTCAGGTTTAATACGTAGGAGCTGGTCATTCCGGGGCGCGCGAAGCGCGAGCCCGGAATCCATCTATACGCTTGTTCTGTGGCTCAATGGATTCCGGGCTCGCCTCTTCGAGGCGCCCCGGAATGACGGGAATCACCGCATCCCTGATCCCTGGTCCCGGATCGCGCCGAGATGCTCGTTGATGCGGAAGACGATCAGGATCAGCTCCGCGACGATGCGCGAGAACACGATGCCGACCACGACGCTGGCGATCGACGACAGCAGCACCAGGAAGCCGCCGAACGGGCTGATCGCCATCGCAGCGAGCCCTGAGAAGATGCCGGAGAGCCCGAACAGGCAGATCAGCGCGATCACCAGCCAGTAAAAGGTCTTGATGATCGTCGGCGTGATGAAGCGGTCCCACTGGAACAGGTCGCTGAATGAGAACATTGCTCTCCCCAAGGCAAATCGCAAGGCAAATCGGGACTTCAAATCGGGCTTCGGCCGTCGATCGATCCGACTCAAATCAACGCCGATCTCAAGTATGTAGCACGAGCCATGCGGGCCGGCGGGTTGAGATTGCCGCAAAGTGCGGCCACAATCTGTCATTCCCGCAAAGCTTTCCCGAGATGACCCTGACCTTCGAAGATTTCCCGCCTGGCCGGTTCGGAACGTTCGGCCCGCGCCACGTCACCCGCGACGAGATATTGGCCTTTGCCGCCGAGTTCGATCCGCAGCCGATGCACCTCGACGAGGCGGCAGCAGCTGAGAGCATGCTGCGCGGCCTGTCCGGTTCGGGCTGGCACCTGTGCTCGCTGATGATGCGGATGATGGCCGACGGCTTCATCACCCGCGCCGCGTCGCTGGGATCTCCCGGCGTCGACGAGGTGCGCTGGCTGTCGCCACTGCGGCCCGGCGACGATCTCACGCTCGACGTCGATGTCCTGGAAGCGCGGGCCTCGAAGAGCCGACCTGAGCTCGGCATCGTCAAGTTCAAATGCACCGCGCGCAATGCGGCGGGGCAGGCGCTCGCCGAGATGATCTCGCCGATCCTGATCAAGCGGCGCGAGGGAGCGGCCTGATGCGGTTCTTCGAAGACATCGCGATCGGTCAGCGCCGCGAGATCGGCGCCTATACGTTCACCGCGGAAAAGATCAAGACCTTCGCCGCCAAGTTCGATCCGCAACGCTTTCACCTCGACGAGGAGGAGGGCAAGAACTCGCTGTTCGGCGGGCTCGCGGCCTCGGGCTGGCATGTCGGCTCGGCCTGCATGAGCCTGCTTGTCGCCGACGGCCAGCGTCTGGCGCGCGAGGCCGCCTCGCGCGGCGAGGAGGTCGCCGTGTGGGGCCCGTCGCCGGGTTTTCGCGACCTGCGCTGGATCAGGCCGGTGCTCGCCGGCGACACCGTCTCTTACGTCAACGTCGTCATCGACAAGCGCACCTCGGCCTCCCGTCCCGGCTGGGGCATTTTGACGGCCCGCACCACCGGCACCAACCAGCGCGGCGAGGAGGTCTATTCCATCACCGCCTCCGCCTTCGTGCCGCTGCGCAAGGGCGGTTAGATCTGTTCCAAGATGAACGGGCAAATGAGTGCGCGAGTGTTGCCCGCGCGCTATGGACGCGATTCCGGGTGGCTGCCATAAGCCTGCGCAACATGGTTACGGCGAAGCAGTTTCGCGGAACCAGTCAGTTGCTAACTAATTATGAACCTGTCGCTGTCTATTTGAAACGAATAGGCAGACGACAGGGGACGAGGACCATGGCTGATCGCGGCGCACTCAAATTTGTTGGATTCATCTTCGCGACCGCGACGCTGGCCGTGATGCTGGTCGCGGGCATGGTGGCGAAGGGCTACGCCGATGGCGCCTACACGCTGGAAGCCTCGACCGCGGAAGCGGCCCGGTAAGAATTCGTTAACGATCGCGGCCGGCATCCGGCCGCAGCTCAGCGGCTATAGACGAACGCCAGGATGGCGATCGCAACCGCCAGCAGCCCGACAAAGCGCAGCATGATCGTGCCGAATTGATTCGGCGCGGGCCGCAACGGGATCGGGTCCGTGGTGTCGGGCCGAATGCTTTCCATCTGAAATGTCCCCTGAGCCCGGCCGTAGCTGCACGGGCGCTTGGCGTTGGTCGCCGGGGTGGGCCGGAGGGTTCAATGGTGGCCGTTGGCCGCGCCACATTCTCCGCTGTCATGCCCCGGCTTGTCCGGGGCATCCAGTACGCCGCGGCCTATCGATTCAATCACCGGCGCTGGTGGAATACTGGATCACCCGCCCCTGTGCGCAATTGCGCACTAGGCGGGTGATGACACCTGTGTTGGAGAAACGGCTGCGTGACCCACCAACAAATCAAAACCGCCGCGCTCCCTTCCGGAACGCGGCGGCCAATGATGCGTTCGTGCCGGCGATCAGCTGTTGCGCAGGCCGTCGGCGGCGCGCTTCCACTGCGCGACGTTGTCGGCGATCATGCGGGTCGATTTCATCGCGGCCTGGCTGAGCTGGGCGTAGCCGGAGATCTCGCGCTGGACGCGCTGGCCTTCGGCGTGGAGCAGGTCGCGCAGGCTCTCGAGCTCGGAGATCAAATTCTCGATCTCGGCGAGCGAGGTGCCGGCGACGCGCTGGATCAGCGAGTTGACGTTGTTGACGGTGGCTTCCGCGCTCGGGTCGAGCGGCGGCGCGTCGGCGGTGGTCGCGGCCGGACGGCGCAGATAGGCGATGTCGTTGCGGACGAAGTCGCGGATGCCGGCTTCGACCTCGGTCACGGCGGCGAGGTTGGTGTCGACCGTCTCGGTCTCGGTGGCTTCGATCTTTTCCGGACGCATGGCGTTCATCGTTATTCCCCTGTTCGCGTTGAGCGCAGCGCGAGTGTCCCCCGCACGACGACGTCTGTGAGGCAGGCTGCATCAGGGCGTCCGATTTTGACCGCAAATGGGCCAAGATGCGGCAAGGCCGGACCATTCGGGGGTTTTGCCGTGGCGTATGGTTAGGGAAGGGTGAATGCTGCCGCGGTGATGGCCTTCTCCCCGCAGGCGGGGAGAGGCGCCGGCCTCACCAGCTCTTCTTGAAGCCCGCCGTCACGCTCTTGTTCAGCGTGCCTTGCGAGGTTTCACCGACCGAGCCTGATACGGTGACGTTGTCGAACAGCTTCTGCTCGGCGCCGAGCTTGCGCAGCCATTTGTCGTCGGTGGTCGACAGCGTCTGGCCGGCAACGATGCTGGTGCCGGTGTCGGTCACGGTGACCTTGGCGCTCTGGTCGGTCTCGTAATTGCGCGTGACGTGGCCGCCGATGCCGGGGACCGCACTGGTGCCCTGCTGGTTGACGCTGTAGCCGTTCTGCAGCGTCAGCGAGGTGTCGCCCGACAGCGGCATCGATTTGGTCAGCGACGCCCCGATCTTGCTGTGCTCGGCGCCGGGATCGACCCTGGCTTCCACCGCGGTCTTGTCCCAGATCGCGCCCGCGCCCGGCGCGGTTGCCGTCGCCCAGGCGCTGCCCGAGGATTGCGGCAGGTTGCCGCCGTTGGTGGCCTTCTGCGCCAGCAGCTCGGACATCGTCCTGGGCTCGCTCGCCAGCGTCATGTCGGCGCCGACTCGGGTATCCCAGAACGAGGACACCGATTGCTTCACGGTCACCGCCGAGGAGCCGTTGGCATTGGGATTCGACGACCAGTCGAGGCCTTCCCTTGCGGCGGCCTGCGCGCGCTTCTTGGCGGCCATCGGGTCGATGCCGGTCCCCGCATCGACCCCGATCTGGCTCCAGTCGAGCTTGTCGACGTCGATGCCCTTCATGATGTCGGGACCATTGACGTCGGGGGCTTCGGCCGCCTCGGCCTCGTCGTCTGATGCGGGTGAGGAGAAGGGCGGAATGAACTGTGCCTGTAACGTCAGCACCGAGCCCAAGATGAATGCGGCCGCCAGCAACGGCAGCCTGGTCCAGCCAAACCCTGTCGAGAATTCCATCGTCCTGCCCACGAACCCCAGCGCATGCTGTTCGGCCCCACTATAGCGGTCGCAATGACCATGCGCCATTCCGGCGCTGAAAGTGCCGGTTTATCGTTGCGGAATTGTGGCGGTTCGCAAGGGGAGGCGAACCAACGGGCCGCGCGAAAGGCGCGCGCCCGATGACAGGTTCGTGATGCGACGGCATCCGGCGGGGCTGGAGGCCAGGACGTCGCGATCGCCTCGTCATCGGTCCCGAACAGCGGGGCCCGTTGGCGTCCCCCCTGAAGCGCGATGATCATCATCGCGCTTCAGGTTGTTGTTTGCGCATGATCTTCTCGGAAAACCGCTTCGCACTTTGCGCTAACGCGGCCCTTCGGAGCCGGATCATGCGTTAGCCGACGCTGGTCATCTTCGGCAGATGAATGGCGCGGCCGAGTGCCTGCTCGACCAGGTCGAAGGTGTCGATCAGCACCCGCATGCTGATCAGCTTGCCGGCCTTGAACTGGGCGAACTGCGCCACGCGCAGGCTGATCGGCTTGTTGGAATCCAGCGCCGTCAGCGAATAGCGCACCATCGAGGCGGCGGAATCGACGCCCAGCATGATGCTCTCGCGGTCGAAGCGGCGGACCTGGAAATTGTCGGCGAGCTGGCGGATGACGTCGAGCACGGCATCCTTGCCCTGGCGCGCGCCGAGGAACGGAAACATGTCGATCGGGCCGTAGAGCGCCCACTCGACGTCCTCGTCGATCAGGGCCTCGATATCCCTAAAATCCCGGTCGTTGATCGCGCGGTGCAACGCACGCGAGAAACGCCAGAGGCTGTGCTCTGTCATTTGGGGCAGTCCTGAAGCTGGCTTTACGGAAAAAAACGGCAAACAACCCCATGCGCACCAAGGCGCCAGGGCTCAACTCATTTGTATACGAACAAATTAGCAGATTTCGGCCAAAACGCAATTCACGTTTTCGCAATGCACACTTGAACGGGTTTTGTGAGATTTACAATACAACCCCGTAATTGTCCGGGTCCCGGCGCTCAGTCCGCCCCGGCAATCAGCGGCCCGATCTCCCGTTCCAGCACCTGCTGCACCAGGTCGTAGGAATCGATGATCTCGCGCATCTCCGCCACCAGTCCGCTGCGAAACGTGTAGAACACCGCCATGTCGAACTGCACGATGCGGTCGTTGCTGCGCTTCTTGAAAAAGGCGTGCATGTAGGTCGCGACGGCCTCGCCTTCGGCGACGATATGCGGCGTCTTGTAACGAACCTCCGAATAGCGCGACCAGACCGTCTGCCACAGCTCGCGCAGCTCCTGCTTGCCGTGGCGCGGCACCAGATGTGGCAGCACGTCGATCGGGGCGTGGGTGAGGAAATAGACGTCATCGGTGCAGCAGGCCAGCGCCGTCTCGATATCGCCGCGCGCGAAGGCATCGAGCAGGTGCACGACGCGTTGGCGATTCAGCTGCTCCACCGTCATTCCCGCCTGTCCTTTGTTGGTCTTTTGGCGTTGCGCAAGCTTAACGCGTGGTCTCACGCATCCGCAATCCGCTAGATCACAGGGATGGTGCAGACGTTTTGACGTTCCACCGCAATGCCCGGTTCATGGGGTCACGTTAAGATTGAGTTGGCGCCGCAACTGCACGAATTCAGGGCGTCGTCGGCTGCCCTCCGCGCAAGCCGCATGGACGAACGCGCAAAGTCGCATGCGGGGAACCACGGGTCTGCCCGCCGATCCGGTCCAGAGCTTCAGTGAAGGAAGGGGGAGGCGCCGCCCGCACCGCCGCTCACCGCGTGATCCATCTCACATCACCGCACCGGAGCCGCGACTACCGTCATCGGCATGTCATCAGGGAGACGTGCCATGGCCACCATCGCCAATGCCAGAAAGTCCCGCCTGCATAACGCGCTCGAAGGCCTCGCGCTGACCGCGGCCCTGCAGAGCTTCCCGACCTTCGCCACCGCGGCCTTCCTGCTCAAGCTCGTTGGCAACCACGACCTCGTCGGCGATCCCGGCGTCGCCATCTTCGTCGCCTTCGCCTCGTTCACCCACGCCCTGATCGCCGTGACCCTCGGCCCGAGCTTCCCGCACCTGTTCAAGACCGTCTACGAGCCGAAATTCTTCGAGGCCCATCTGTCGCTCTCCGACAAAATCACGGCATGGCGCACCCAGCCCGTCGCCTCACTGCAACTGGTGACGATCGTGCTGCTGCTGTCGGTGATGGCGTGGTGACGGCGAGCGTGGGGTGAGGGGGTAACCACGAACGTCGCCGATAAACCTACGCGTCTACCTCTTCTTCCACCCACCCCTTCGCCCCGGTGCCCCGCCCGTCGACTTCGGCGCGGGCCCGAACTCCGGTCCCGACTGCCGCGAATCCGTCGGCTGGATGATCCTGCTGGTGCTGCCGAACGGCTTTGACGGCAGCGCGCGGCTCTCGCGATAGGGCAACGACTCCGGGCCGTGCATCTCGTCGAGATGCGGCTTATGCACGCGGGAGCCCTTAGCCCCGCCGGCCTTGAGCGCGGTGGCGGCGCTCTTGTTCTTCATGGCGCTGACGGGGAGGTTGGCGGCGTCGCCGTATTTCTTCGTGCCGGCATAGGCGCCCGCCTTGGTCGCGACGGTGCGCTGCTTGACGGTGGGGTCGTCGACCACGGCGAGCTCGGTAGCGCGCAGGCGCTTGACTTCGTCGCGCAGGCGGGCGGCTTCCTCGAAGTTCAGATCGGCGGCGGCCTCGCGCATCCTCGTTTCGAGATCGGCGAGCACGGCTTCGAAATTGTGGCCGATCGAGATGACGTCGTCGGTCATGTCGTGGCCGCCGACCTCGACCAGCACGTGGTCGCGCTCGTAGACCGAGTTGAGGATGTCGCCGATCTGCTTCTTCACGCTCTCCGGCGTGATGCCGTTGGCGTTGTTATACTCGACCTGCTTCTCGCGGCGGCGGTTGGTCTCGGCGATGGCGCGCTCCATCGATCCGGTCATCTGGTCGGCATAGAGGATCACCTTGCCGTCGACGTTGCGCGCGGCGCGGCCGATGGTCTGGATCAGCGAGGTCTCGCTGCGCAGAAAACCTTCCTTGTCGGCGTCGAGGATCGCGACCAGGGCGCATTCGGGGATGTCGAGGCCTTCGCGCAAGAGATTGATGCCGACCAGTGCGTCGAAGGCACCGAGGCGCAAATCGCGGATGATCTCGATGCGCTCGATGGTGTCGATGTCCGAGTGCATGTAGCGGACGCGGATGCCCTGCTCGTGCAGATATTCGGTGAGGTCCTCCGCCATCCGTTTTGTGAGGACCGTGATCAGCGAGCGATAACCTGCTTGCGCGGTGGCGCGCACCTCGCCGACGAGGTCATCGACCTGCGTGCGGGCGGGGCGGATGTCGACCGGCGGATCAATAAGTCCGGTGGGACGAATGACCTGCTCGACGAACACGCCGCCGCTCTCGTTCAGCTCCCAGCTGCCCGGGGTTGCCGACACCGCGACGGTCTGCGGCCGCATCATGTCCCATTCCTCGAAGCGGAGCGGGCGGTTGTCCATGCAGGAGGGCAGGCGGAAGCCGTATTCAGCCAGCGTCGCCTTGCGGCGGAAGTCGCCGCGGAACATGGCACCGATCTGCGGGATGGTGACGTGGCTCTCGTCGGCGAAGATCAGCGCGTTGTCGGGCACGTATTCGAACAGCGTCGGCGGCGGCTCGCCGGGGCGACGCCCGGTGAGGTAGCGCGAATAGTTCTCGATGCCGGCGCAGCTGCCCGTCGCCTCCATCATCTCGAGGTCGAAGGTGGTGCGCTGCTCCAGCCGCTGCGCTTCCAGCAGGCGGCCCTGGTTATTGAGCTGGTCGAGCCGCTGCTTGAGCTCGAACTTGATCGACTTGATCGCCTGCACCAGCGTCGGGCGCGGCGTCACATAGTGCGAGTTGGCGTACATCTTGATGAATTCGAGCTCGTCCTGCTTGTGGCCGGTGAGCGGATCGAACTCCTCGATGGTCTCGATGGTGTCGCCGAACAGGTTCACGCGCCAAGCGCGGTCTTCATAGTGCGCCGGGAAGATGTCGATGACGTCGCCGCGCACGCGAAACGTGCCGCGGGTGAAATCGGCCTGGGTGCGCTTGTACTGCAGCGCGACGAGATCGGCGATCAGCTGGCGCTGGTCGATGCGCTCGCCCTTCTTCAGCGCGAAGGTCATCGCGGTGTAGGTCTCGACCGAGCCGATACCGTAGATGCAGGACACCGAGGCGACGATGATGACGTCGTCGCGTTCGAGCAGCGCGCGCGTCGCCGAGTGGCGCATGCGGTCGATCTGCTCGTTGATCGAGGAATCCTTTTCGATGTACGTGTCCGTGCGGGGCACATACGCTTCCGGCTGGTAGTAGTCGTAATAGCTGACGAAATACTCGACTGCGTTGTCGGGGAAGAAGTTCTTGAACTCGCCATAGAGCTGGGCGGCCAGCGTCTTGTTCGGCGCCAGGATCAGGGCCGGGCGCTGCGTCGCCTCGATCACCTTGGCCATGGTGTAGGTCTTGCCCGAGCCGGTGACGCCCAGCAGCACCTGCGAACGGTCGTTGCGGTTGATGCCCTCGACCAGCTCGGCGATCGCGGTCGGCTGGTCGCCCTTCGGCTCGTAGGACGACTTGATCTCGAAGCGGACACCGCCTTCGGACTTCTCCGGGCGCGGCGGCCGGTGCGGCGTCCACACCTTCATGGAGCCGTCGCCCTTGCGGAATTCCGGCCGGCCCTCGCGGATCAGCGATTCCAGCGCATCCGCGGTGGCCTTGACGCCCAGTGCCTCCATCTTGGAACGCGGCGGACGCGCCAGCGCTTCGGCATCGTCCTCCTCGGTGGGCAGGCCGAGCTGCCGCGCCAGTTCCGGATCGAGCGTCGGGATGGTGGCCGCAGTTCCGTAATTGGCCTGCGGCGCCTCCTCCAGCCCGGCAAGCTCGCCGGACTGACGGGCGCCCGGCGGCTGCGGATTGGGCCGCAGCGGCATCGGCCGCGCCGCATCTTGCGGAAACTCCTTCGGCGTCGAAGCCCGCGCGCGATGCGCGGCGGCCTCGCCCCCGGCGCGGCGGTCGCGCGAATTATCCGGCGGCGGCTGCAGGCCGGTGCCCGAGCCAAGTCCGGCATCGCCGCGATTGATCGCGGGATTCAGCAGTTCAGCCAGCGCCGGCCCGATCGGCTGCACGTCGGGGCGATGCGCCTTCGAGTTCGGAGCCTTGGTCTTGGGGGATTTGCTGGATTTTTCGGAGGATGCAGGTTTCTTCGCCATCAGGCGAATATGGGACGAGTCCGCCCCGCAATAAAGGGTGAATGCCCCTGGCGATGCAGGCTGCTGACAGCAGGTTGGCAGCAGCCCTGCGGTTCACGCCGCCGGCAGCGGCCCCTCGTCGTCTCCGGCGGTGACATTCGGCTCGAGGATGTCGAGATGAATGCCGCCGCAGTCGGTGCAGCGCATGGCCCAGTACTCGCATCCGGCACGGCCGCCGATCACACGGAGCACCGTGAGATCGCTGTCGCATTCCGGGCAGTTGGACAGCACTGCGCGGGCGTAGATCCGCGGCCGCGCTGCATCGGTTTCGATGATGGACATGACCGGTTCCCCCTTTTTTCGCCGCCCTGTCTCTGGTCGGCCTGGCGGACCGCCTATTCGTCGTCGCCGCCGGTCCGCAGCCGAAAACGATCGATGTGGTGCTTGGCATCGGCAATCGCGGCATCGCGATCGGGCCAGGCGAACCCGACTTCCATGGCCGGAAACAGCACGCCGTCGATGGCCACCGGGCTGAGATCGGCCCGGCGGATCCGCGCGTGCCACAGCCCCTTGCCAGCTTCGAAGGATTCGATGTCAAAGCCGTCGTAGAGGGTCGTCATGAGTGTAGGTCCCACGTTTCTTTTCGGAGGGTCACGAGACCACGTCTGCGGAATTTGGGATGTGAAGCCGTTCACAAGCAGACGGCTTTTTTGCCCGCCAGGCTTCAGTTCCGCGCTGCGGCGCGGCCGATCCGGCGCGGGCGGGCGGCGGGTTCCGATGCCGCCCGCATGATCCAGCGGCGGAAGGCGGCAAAGTCGCGCTGCTCGGTCTGGAAGCTGCGATAGAGCAGGTACCAGCGCATGCCCTTGGGCACTGACAAGTCGAACGGCGCCACCAGTCGGCCGGCCGCAAGATCGTCGTCGATATAGGGGCGGATGCCCATGGCGATGCCGAGCCCGTCGGCCGCGGCCTGCAGCGCCTGGCCGTAGAACTGGAACTCGGGCCCGCGCGCGTTGATCCTCGCCGTGCCCGCCGCCTTCAGCCAGATCGGCCAGTCCTCGGGTGAGTGCGCGACGCGGATCAGGCTCGGTCCTTTCAGGTCGCCCGGGCGCTTCAATCCGCCGGCAAGGCGCGGCACGCAGACGGGGGTGAGGTCGCCCGCGAACAGCGGCTCGGCGACGAGGCCGGGCCAGTCGCCGGTGCCGAGCTTGATGCCGCAATTCCAGTCCTCGCCGAACGGCACCGCGGCGCCGCCGGTGGTGAAGCGCACCTCGATGTCGGGCTCCTCGCTGCGAAACTCCGACAGGCGCGGGATCAGCCAGCGCATCGCAAAGGTGTGGCCGACGCCGATGGTGAGCACGCGCACGCTCGCAGGCGCCGTCACCTGCGCCGTGAGGCTCGCCAGCGCATCGAAGATCGGAGTCAGCCCGCTCTGATAGGCGCGGCCGGCCTGCGTCAGCACGAGCCTGTTGGCCTTCCGCTCGAACAAGGCGACGCCGAGCCGCTCTTCGAGCAGGTGCACCATGCGGCTGACGGCGGCCGCCGATACGCTCAGCTCCAGCCCGGCCGCAGCAAAGCTGCCGGTCCGTGCCGCCGCCTCGAACGCCTTGATGCCGTTGAGAAACAGCAGCCGCCGCAAATGACCCACCCTCAGGAAAGCTGATGCCAGGGCAAGATATCTCAGTTTGCGGAACAGGCGCAAGCGAGGCACAAACATCAGCGTAATTCGTGCTGATTTGTTGAAGCAGGCGCGGTGCCTTCGCCTCTCCTCGCGGGGCGAGGGAGTGAAACAGTTTGCGTCCCTCACTCGCCCTCGGGAGATTCCTTTCGTGACGCCCATCATGATCGCTGCCCTCGGATTGCTGATGGTGGCCACCGCGTTCCTGTCGGGGCTGTTCGGCATGGCGGGCGGGCTGATCCTGATCGGCGTGCTGCTGGCACTGATGCCGCTGCCGACCGCGATGGTGCTGCATGCGGTCACGCAGATGGCTTCGAACGGCTGGCGCGCGTTCCTGTGGCGGGCGCATATCCGCTGGCGGCCGGTTGCGAACTACATGGTCGGCGCGGCCCTCGCGCTCGCGGCGTGGTCGCTGACCCGCTACGTGCCGGACAAGCCGGTCGCGCTGCTGCTGCTCGGCATCACCCCGTTCATGGCGCGGCTTTTGCCGGCGAACGTCAAGCCGGACCCTGATAGCCTCTGGCAGGGCACGGTCTACGGCACGATCTGCATGGGCCTGATGCTGATGACCGGCGTCTCCGGCCCGCTGCTCGACACCTTCTTCCTCGGCGGCGATTTCGGCCGGCGCGAGAAGGTGGCGACCAAGGCGATGTGCCAGGTCGTCAGCCATTTCACCAAGCTGATCTATTTCGGCGGCATCATCGACCAGGCCGCGGGCCTCGATCCCGTGCTCGCTGCCGTCGCCATCGCAGCCTCGATGCTCGGCACCACGCTGGCGCGGCGCATCCTCGAAGCCATGACCGACCAGCAGTTCATCGCCTGGTCCAACAAGCTGATCACCACCATCGCCTGCTACTACATCGTCCACGGCGGCTGGCTGTTGCTGCGTGCGCCGGTTCTGGCCGCCTTCGACAAGGGAGGTTTGCAATGAGCTGTAACGCCGATCCGCTGGTGCTGGACTTCGTCGAATGGGTCGCGCGCGAGCCGCGCGTCTACGCCGAGG
Organism: Bradyrhizobium yuanmingense; assembly: GCF_025200905.1. Lineage (NCBI taxonomy): Bacteria > Pseudomonadati > Pseudomonadota > Alphaproteobacteria > Hyphomicrobiales > Nitrobacteraceae > Bradyrhizobium > Bradyrhizobium yuanmingense. The sequence goes on from NZ_CP104173.1 coordinate 582,833, forward strand.
TGCTCGCGACCTGGAAGACCTCGTGCCCGCGCCTCACCATCTGGGAAGACGCCGCCGAGCGCGGCTACGTCGCGCGTGAGACGATTGCCGGTCTCGGGCTGGTGATCGCGGTGACGGAAGGCGGCGAGAGGCTGTTGCGCGCGAACGGGCGGTGACGCGCACACCTCGCTCCACATCGTCATTGCGAGCGCCAGCGAAGCAATCCAGAATGTCTTTCGCGGAAGCAGCCTGGATTGCTTCGCTGCGCTCGCAATGACGGAGCACTGCTCAATGTCGCTCAAACTCTACGAACTCGTCGGCACCGATCCCGCGCGCCCCTTCAGCCCGTATTGCTGGCGCACCCGGATGGCGCTCGCGCACAAGGGCCTTGCGGCGGAATCTCTGCCCTGGCGCTTCACCGAGAAGAGCGCGATCGCGCCGCACGGCTCGGAGAAGGTCCCGGTGCTGTTGCATCATGACAAGCCGATCGTCGATTCCTGGACCATCGCGAACTATCTCGAGGACACTTTTCCGGATCGCCCGTCGCTGTTCGGCGGCGAGGGCGGCCGCGCGATGGCGCGCATGATCAATGCGTGGGGCGACATCGCCATCGTCGGCGGCATCTTTCCGCTCATCATCGCCGACATCCCGAACAATCTGAATGAGGTCGATGCCGCCTATTTCCGCAAGTCGCGCGAGGCGCGCTTCGGCGGCAAGACGCTCGAGGAGATCATGGCGGGCCGCGATGCCGGCGTCGTCGCGTTCCGCAAATCGCTCGAGATCATGCGGCAGACGTTCAAGACGCAGCCTTTTCTCGGCGGGCAGGCACCGAACTACGCCGACTACATCGTGTTCGGCGGATTCCAATGGGCGCGCGTGGTCAGCCCGTTCAAGCTGCTCGAAGCGGATGATCCGGTCTATATGTGGCGGGAAAAGCTGCTGGATGCATTCGACGGCTTGGCGCGCAAATCGCCAGGACATGAGGTGTAAACTTCGTAGCCCGGATGGAGCGCAGCGAAATCCGGGGCCGGTGCTAGCGGAACGATTCCCGGATTACGCTTGCGCTCCATCCGGGCTACGCGCCGCCGCTTTCCGCAAGCACTCCCGGCACAGGCAATCCTCCCCCTCGATCGGCATCGGCAGCCGTGCCGTCTCCTCCGCGCACCAGCAAGTCCCTGAGAGATCGCAGCCGAATTCGCTGCCGCAACGGGAACAGGTGAGACGGCGCGCAAGTGCCGGCGCTGACGGGATTTCTTTCGGATTTGTCATGTTTTACGTCGAAGCTTCGCCGTCATTTTCATGGCGGGTTCATCTGCCGCTGCAGTATATTACGCGCCGACCGCGTCGAAAGGAAAGCACCTCGCAACGCGAAGGACAGATCATCGATGGCCCGCGATTCGCAAGCCGCCCTCGTCGCGCTCAACCGCTTCGGCTTCGGCGCCCGCGGCGGTGCATCGGGCGATCTCGTCAATGCGAGCTCCGACCCGCGCGGCTTCGTGAAGGCGGAGCTTTCGCGTGCCAATGGCGTGCTGCTGGAAGCGCCGGGCCTGCAATCGACGCCGCAACTCGGCCAGGCCGTGTTTGCCTATCAGGACCAGGTCAAGCAGGCGCGTGAGGCGGCGAAGGCCGCCGCGCCCGCCGAGACGCCGCCTGCCGATCAGAACGCGCCCTTGCGTCGCAATCTCTCGCTGAATGCCGCGGCAGAGATCACCGGCCAAATGGCCGATGCGAAGCCCACAGGCAGCGCACCGAAGCCGGAGACCATGCAGCCGAACGCCGCGCCGCCCGCTGCCAAGCCAGCGCCGCAGCCGCTCAACGTCATCCAGAAAACCTTTCGCGCCGAGGCGTTGGCGCGGCTGCAGCGCGCCACGCTCGCCGAATGCGGCTTCACCGAGCGCTTGGTCGCGTTCTGGTCCAATCATTTCTGCATCTCCGCCAGCAAGGGCGAGCTGGCGCGGATCTGGGCCGGGGCGTTCGAGCGCGAGGCGATCAGGCCGCACGTGCTCGGGCGCTTCGCCGACATGCTGAGGGCCAATGAAGGGGGCCCTGTGGGGCGTCTCGCCTTCCTGCTCGGCGGCCTCGACGGCGCGCTCGCCGAATTCGAAAGCGGATTAAGGGATCGCTGGCGCGACACCGTCGTGGTGGTCGCCACCGAGTTCGGCCGCACCGCGCGCATCAACGGCACCGAGGGCACCGATCACGGCACCGGCACGATCGCCTTGCTTGCCGGCGGCGCGGTGCAAGGCGGCCGGGTGATCGCGGACTGGCCCGGCCTCAAGCTCGCGAACCTGTATGAGGGCCGTGACCTCAAGCCGACCACGGATCTGCGCTCGGTGATCAAGGGCGTGCTGCAGGATCAGTTCGGCCTGTCCGATCGCACGCTGGCCGAGACGGTGTTCCCCGACAGCGCAAGCGCAAGGCCGATGAAGGGACTGGTTACCTAACCCACAGATGCTGTCATTCCAGGGCGCGCCTCTTGGCGCGAGCTATGATGCGCAATTGCGCATCTGAGAATCCATACTCCCGATCGGGGTTATGGATTCCGGGCCCGCGCCTTGCGGCGCGTCCCGGAATGACGAGATAATGGCGCAGCATCAGGAGACACCACCCCATGTACATCGCCATGAACCGCTTCCGCGTCGCCAAGGGCTCCGAGGCTGCCTTCGAGCAGGTCTGGCTCACGCGCGACACCCATCTCGACAAGGTGCCGGGCTTCGTCGAGTTTCACCTGCTGCGCGGGCCGGAAGCCGAGGACCACACGCTGTACGCCTCGCACACCGTGTGGGCGAATTATGCGGCGTTTGAGGCGTGGACCAAGTCGGAAGCATTTCGCGCGGCGCATCATAAAGCGGGCGACAACAAGCCGCTTTATCTCGGCCATCCCCAGTTCGAAGGTTTCGAGGTGATGCAGACCGTGGGGCGCGGCGCCAAGTAACGCTGCCAAGTAGCGCTGCCAGCAAAAAAATGCGGCCCCTGTCAGACGCGGCGACTGACGGGGACCGCTGGGGCGCATGATCGGTGACGGGGGGCCTGACCAGACGCAGGGGCAGCCTAGCCTTGCTGTGTTACGCGCGGGTGACAGGTGGAGTTATCCACAGGCTCCCGGCACGACTCAGAAGACCTTGCGATAGACGATGAAGCCGGAGCGCTCCGCGACCTTGTCGTAGAGGCGTTGCGCCGTGAGATTGGTTTCGTGCGTCTGCCAGTAGACGCGCGGCGATCCCGCCAGCTTCGCCCGCTCGTAGACGCCGTGGATCAGCGCCGATCCGACGCCCTTGCCGCGCGCAGCCTCTGATGTGAACAGGTCCTGCAGATAGCAGGACGGCTCGATCGCGGTGGTGCTGCGATGGAACAGATAATGCGTGAGCCCGAGCAGGCAGCCGTCGCTTTCGGCGACCAGCGCATGCATCGGCTCATAGGCATCGAAGAAGCGCTGCCACGTCATCCCAGTGATCTCGGGCGCGAGCGCGGTCGGACCGGAGCGGCCGTAAAAGGCGTTGTAGCCGTCCCACAGCGGCAGCCATTGATCGTAATCCTGCCTGGTGACGGCGCGAATGATGAGGGGCATGTGAGTTTCCGCGATCTCGGAGGTGCGCGACGAAGGGATGCCCTTCATACGTGATGATCGTATTGCCGATCAATCGCACACTCGCCTTACTCCGCAACGCGCAAGTACCGGATCAGCTTGCGGCTCGCGGGATCGCGCAGCGAGCGGTAGTAGTCGGCGCGCGCCGGCGCATCGGTGTGGCGCACGAGGTCGGTCACCGGCGTGTAGCTCAGCATCCGCCCGCCGTCCGGCAGTGCGGTGCAGACGAAGCGCAGCACCTCGCCGTTGCGTAGCGCGACGTTGATCGGCGTGGCATCGCCGACCCGCACCATCTCCATGCGCTGCGCGATGAAAGTGCCGAGCTCGTCCTCGGGCAGCGCGAACGCGCCGGTGTCGCGGCCGTGATACATCAGCGCGATGAAGGGTGGCTTCGCCTCGGCGACCTCGTCCGGCACCGCAAAATAGTCGCGGAACGCGCGGTTGATGAATTCGGCCCGGGTTTCGGCATCGAGCAGCACGATGCCGATATCGACCTTGTCGAGCGCGGCCGACAGCCGCGCGGCAATGGCGTGGCTGCGGCGCTCGGCCGCGAAACTGCCGAGCAGCCGCTCGTGCATCAGCCCGGTGATGCCGGCGGTTCCGAAAACGGTGACGGCCAGGAGGCCGAGCGGCGCCAGATCGGCGACGCCATGGCCGGAGACGCCGTGGCGATTGAGGAAGAACAGCGCCGCGCCGATCACCGCGACAATCGCGGTCGTCACGGCGGAGGCGAGACCTGCGAGCGCGCCGGCGAGAGCCACGATGGCGACGAACAGCGGGGCGGGCGAGGGCGCGGGGACGAAGCGATCGAGCAGCATCGCCAGCAGCAGGGTCGCTGCCGTCAGCGCCGGACCGGAGATCGCACGCCATCCGAACCGCATGGACCTGTCTCGCTCCTCCCGAAAGAGGTAAGGCCGCAACACTGGCTGATTGTTGCGTGACTGCGATGCGATTTCGTGCGGCGTGCTTAAGGCGCGGTTGCGTGCAAGCGTAAGGCTTTCGGATGATTTTAAAGCATGATCCGGAAAAGTGTGAAGCGGTTTTCCGAAAAGATCATGCTCAAACAATAACCTAAAGCGCGATGACGATTCATCCTAATCGCATCGCGCTTTAGACCATCTGCGCGCGCTGCTGCAGCGTCGGCGCATGCAGCGTCGACGTGCCTGTGCCCTTGCGCGTGCCGACGATGATCAGCAGCGAGGCCGCGACCAGGATGGCCGCAGTCAGGGTGATTGCAACGACTACCACAGGTGATTTCATCGACGTCCTGTCGCGATGCCGGTCGGCGCGGGCCGCACGGCGCCCTGAAGGCTGGTCCAGGATGAAACGGGAATCAGACCGGCAGGCCCATCGCCATGGTCGCCTTGGTCGACAACACCGTCAGGGTGACGATCAGGCACAGCGAAAGCGCGGCGACGGCGAGCGAAGCCGCGACCGCATGGGTGAGCCGGGAAGACGCGACGGCAGCGGATGGGCTCTGAAACCCCGCTGTGCCGGACGCCCGCATCATGGTCTAAATCCTTCAACACGCGAGCGAATCACCCGCGACTTTCCAGAATTTCCCAGTTTCAACCGGCAATATTGCGGCGGCTACCGCGCCGAAAGTGGCGAGATTGCGGCAGAGGCGGCCCTTATGCCCGCTATTCGCCGGAGCGGACGCGCCGTCAGGCGCTCGCGGCGATGCTGGCGGGGTCGTCGATGTCGGCCGGGCGCCAGTCCATGGTCACGAAGCCGGGCGCGGCTTCGACGCGTTTCAGCCAGTCCCGGATCGCCGGGAAGGCCTGGAGATCGAAGTCGCAGCGGTCGGCGAGGTGGGTGTAGCCGTACAGCGCGATGTCGGCGACCGTGAGCTGGCGCGCGGCGAAATAGGAATTGGTCTTGAGGTGATTCTCCATCACCTGGAGCGCGCCATAGCCGCGCTCCATCCAGTCCTCCAGCGAATGGGTCTGCAGGTCGCGGCCGCCCTTGACCAGCGACAGCCAGAAATAGGCCGCGCCGATGTTCGGCTCGAGCGCGTGCTGCTCGAAGAACATCCATTGCAGCGCCTCGGCGCGGTCGATGCGGTTTTCCGGCGCGAGCGGCGTGCCGACGGCAACGTACCAGAGGATGGCGTTGGACTCGGCGAGATAGCGGTCCTCGCCGACCTCGAGCAGCGGCACCTGCCCCGACGGGTTCTTGGACAGGAAATCCGGCGTGCGGCTCTCGCCGCGCAGAATGTCCACCTCCACCGCTTCGTAAGGCAGATTGAGCAGCGCCAGCGCAAGGCGGACCTTGTAGCTGTTGCCCGAGCGTTGCATCGAATAGAGCTTGTACATTCTGGCGTTCGAAATCCGAGGACGAGAAGACGCGGCGCCCGTTGCCCCGCGAGGCGGCTAAACAATGATGCCGATGCGAATCCGCCGCAAGTGCTGGCCGATAGAAAAACTCGAAAACCCTACCGCACTGCAATGGAGGGGAAGATCATTTCGCGTCGATGCAGTTCAGTTCACATGTACGTCAATCTGCGGACACATCGCTCTACGTAGGCTACCGCATAGACGATCGAGATTAGGACGCCAGTGTTTCCGCATCGTCATGGCCGGGCTTGACCCGGCCATCCACGTCTCACTTGCCGCACGAAGAACGTGGATGCCCGGGACAAGCCCAGGCATGACGACGAGCGGTTTCCTGGAGACGTGCACCATCCAGAATTGCTCCGAGGACAGGCCTTGTCGGATATGAGCAATTCCGGAGGCAAAAGTTACGGAATATTGCGGGAAACCGCGCCTCGCAGCGCTCCAACTCGTAAACTTTTCCGGGATCGGGCCGAAGTTTCTTGCGGCCCAGCGGCACACGTTTTAGGGTGGCTCATTCCCACAATCAGAGTCGTGAGGCGAAGGGCTTCACGACGCTCGCCAGGAGATGATGATGTCCTTCCTTGCCGCTGCGCTCGACCGTGTGAAGCCGTCCGCGACCATCGCGGTCACGGATAAAGCACGCGCGCTGAAAGCGGCGGGCCGCAACGTCATCGGCCTCGGTGCCGGCGAGCCCGACTTCGACACGCCCGCCAACATCAAGCTGGCGGCGATCCGCGCCATCGAGGCCGGCAAGACCAAGTACACCGCGGTCGACGGCATTCCCGAGCTGAAGGAAGCCATCATCGCGAAATTTCAGCGCGAGAACGGCGTCGCCTACAAGCCGAACCAGATCATCGTCGGCACCGGCGGCAAGCAGGTGCTCTACAACGCGTTGATGGCGACCATCAATCCGGGCGACGAGGTGATCATTCCCGCGCCCTATTGGGTCAGCTATCCCGAGATGGTCGCGCTCGCGGGCGGCGAGCCGGTGCCGGTGGTCTGCACCGCCGCGACCGGCTTCAAGCTCCAGGCCGAGGCGCTCGAGCGCGCGATCACGCCGAAGACCAAATGGGTCATCCTGTGCTCGCCGTCGAACCCGACCGGAGCTGCCTACACGCGTTCGGAACTGAAAGCGCTCACCGACGTGCTGGTGAAGCATCCCCACGTCTGGGTGATGACCGACGACATGTACGAGCATCTCGTCTATGACGACTTCCAGTTCACCACGGTCGCGCAGGTCGAGCCGAAACTCTACGACCGCACGCTCACCGTGAACGGCGTCTCGAAGGCCTATTGCATGACCGGCTGGCGCATCGGCTACGCCGGCGGTCCCGCGCAGCTCATCAAGGCGATGTCGACGATCCAGTCGCAGTCGACCTCGAACCCGTCGTCGATCGCACAATGGGCCGCGGTCGAGGCGCTGAACGGTCCGCAGGACTTCATCCCCGCCAACAACAAGGTGTTCAAGGAGCGGCGCGACCTCGTGGTGTCCATGCTTAATCAGGCCAAGGGAATCGAGTGCCCGCGTCCCGAAGGCGCGTTCTACGTCTATCCGTCGTGCGCCGGCACGATCGGCAAGACCGCGCCGTCGGGCAAGGTGATCGCCAATGACGAGGACTTCGTCACCGAGCTCCTGGAGACCGAAGGGGTCGCCGTGGTGCAGGGGTCGGCCTTCGGCCTTGGACCGGCGTTCCGCATATCCTACGCGACCAAGACCTCGGACCTCGAAGACGCCTGCAAGCGCATCCAGCGCTTCTGCGGCAATCTGCGGTAAGACGGTCGCGACAAGAATCGGAAAGGCCCGCTTCGGCGGGCCTTTTTTGTTGTTTTTCGATAAGAAGAGTCGGATGGACTTTTTGTTTCTGGTCGGCGTTGTGCCCGGCCCCTCACCCGGATCACATCTGCGATGTGATCCGACCTCTCCCCGCGGAAGAGCGGGGAGAGGTTAAGCAAGGCCGGCGACGTTGCATTGTGAGGGACGCACGGCTCTCTCACTCCCTCGCCCCGTTCTTACGGGGAGAGGGTGGGGTGAGGGGTCTCTCCGCAAGTTCGATTCTAAACGCGCGCGAGCTGGCACGACCGCGGCTCTTGTGGCATAGACCCGCAACACGGGTGGGGCGCTCTCTCTGCTCGCATCACATCATCGCCGGAGACATTCATGCGCCGTTCGTTCCTCTTCGCCGCACTCACCGCTGCCGGCCTCATCGCCTCCGTCGTGAACACCGGCGCGCAGCAGCGGATGGCGCGGGTCGGCGTGCTCGAATGCCGCGGCGGCGCCAGCGTCGGCTTCATCGTGGGGTCGGTGACCCATCTCGGCTGCGTGCTGCGGGCCGACGGCCTGCCCGAGGATCGCTACGTCGCGACCATCCGCAAGGTGGGCCTCGATATCGGCATCACCCAAGAGACGGCCCTGGCCTGGGGCGTGTTCGCACCGGTCGACCGGCTCGGCCCCGGTGACCTCTCCGGCAACTACGTCGGCGCTCAGGGCAGCGCCTCGGTCGGTGTCGGCTTGGGCGGCAACGTGCTGGTCGGCGGCTCCAACAATTCGATCGCGCTGCAGCCGCTGAGCGTGCAGGGCCAGGTCGGCCTCAACATCGCCGCCGGCCTGGAGAGCCTGGAACTCCGTCCGGGCCGTTGAGATATACGGGCGAAGCTCTCTCCTTACCTCTCCCTTCGGGAGAGGTGGAACACCGAGCCTGCAGTCCGTAGAATTATAAGACTTGATCCAACTGACGACGCACCGCAGCGACGTTTGATGCTTGCCAAATCTCGGGGAGGGGCAGAGCATCGGCGTTTGCCGACCCAATCACGGGCCGAGCTCCACAAGAAGGAGGCGGCGAATGGGACAAGACGTCAGAAGTCCCCGAGGTCCACGGTGCATCGCGCTGGTGGGCCCTTTCCAAAGCGGTAAAACCACACTTTTGGAAGCAATATTGGCGCGAACGGGTGTAATCCCGCGCGCCGGCAGCGTCGATGCCGGAACGTGCGTCGGCGACGCCACGCCCGAGGCCCGTCATCACAAGATGACCGTCGGCCTCACTGCCGCCACCACGAGTTTCATGGGCGACAGCTACACCTTCCTCGATTGTCCCGGTTCCGTCGAGTTTGCCCACGACATGCGCGCCGCGTTGCCGGCGGTCGACGCCGCAATCGTGGTCTGCGAGGCCGACGAGAAGAAGCTGCCGCAGCTTCAGATCATCCTGCGCGAGCTGGAGGAGCTGAAGATCCCGCGTTTCCTGTTCCTCAACAAGATCGACCGCGCCAGTCAGCGCATCCGCGAGACGCTGGCGATGCTGCAGCCCGCCTCGCGCGTGCCGCTGGTGCTCCGCCAGATCCCGATCTGGAAGGGCGAGCTGATCGAGGGCTTCGTCGATCTCGCGCTGGAGCGCGCCTTCATCTATCGCGAGCACAAGGCCTCCGAGGTGATCGCGCTCGAAGGCGGCGATCTCGATCGCGAGAAGGAAGCCCGCTTCTCGATGCTGGAGAAGCTCGCCGATCACGACGATGCGCTGATGGAGCAGCTGCTCGAGGACATCCAGCCGCCGCGCGATGCCGTCTTCGACGATCTCGCCCGCGAATTGCGGGAAGGGCTGATTTGCCCGGTGCTGCTGGGCGCCGCCGTGCGCGAAAACGGCGTGTTGCGCCTGATGAAGGCGTTGCGTCACGAGGCGCCCGGCGTTGCGGAGACCGCAAAACGTCTTGGCGTACCCGAGACCAAGGACGCGCTCGGCTATGTCTTCAAGACGCTGCATTCGCAGCACGGCGGAAAGTTGTCGCTGACGCGGTTGCTCGCCGGCCATCTCGACGACGGCGCCACGCTGCAATCCTCATCCGGCGGTGCCGGGCGCATCTCTGGCATCCTCGCCGTCAACGGCGCCTACGACACCAAGCGCGCCTCGGCCGAAGCCGGCGAGACCGTGGCCCTCGCCAAGCTCGATCCGGTCAAGACCAGTGACACGGTTTCGAGCGGCAAGACGGCGCCCGCGGCATTGATCACGATCGAGCCGACGCCGCCGGTGCTCGCGATCTCGGTCGCGGCGACCGACCGCAAGGACGACGTCAAGCTCGGCCAGGCGCTGACGCGCCTGCATGAGGAGGATCCCTCGCTCATGATCGTGCAGAACGCCAAGACTCACGACACTGTGCTGTGGGGCCAGGGCGAGATGCATCTGCGCGTCGCCAGCGAGCGCTTGCGCGACCGCTTCGGCGTCAAGATCACCTCGCATCCGCCTGCGATCGGCTATCAGGAGACCATCCGCAAGCCGATCACCCAGCGCGGCCGTCACAAGAAGCAGTCCGGCGGCCACGGCCAGTTCGGCGATGTCGTGCTCGACATCACGCCGCTGCCGCGCGGCGACGGCTTCAAGTTCGCCGAGAAGGTGGTGGGCGGCGCGGTGCCGCGCAACTACATCCCGGCGGTGGAGGAGGGCGTCGTCGATGGATTGGCGCGCGGTCCGCTCGGCTTCCCCGTCACCGACGTGCAGGTGACGCTGACCGACGGCTCCTATCACAGCGTCGATAGCTCCGATCTCGCCTTCCGCACGGCCGCGCGGGTCGGGCTCAATGAAGGCCTGCCGCAATGCCAGCCGGTGCTGCTGGAGCCGATCCACATGGTCGAGATCGTCTGCCCGACCGACGCCACCGCCAAGATCAACGCGATCCTGTCGGCGCGGCGCGGCCAGATTCTCGGCTTTGACACCCGTGAGGGCTGGACCGGCTGGGACTGTGTCCGCGCCATGATGCCGGAAGCGGAGATCGGCGAGCTGATCGTGGAGCTGCGCTCGGCCACCGCCGGCGCCGGCAGCTTCACGCGCCAGTTCGACCACATGGCCGAAGTCACCGGCCGCGCCGCCGACCAGATCATCGCCGCACATCAGCACGCGGCGTGATCGGGTAGGCGATCTCGTGCCCCGGACGCAGCGCAGCGCTCCTTCAGCGGTGCGCTGCAGAGCCGGGGCCCACGTATCAGCGTGCTCGGAATTTCTGGGTCCCGGCTCTGCGCAGCAACGCCAAGAGCGTTGCAGCGCGTCCGGGACACGAGATTCTCGTATGCCACCGCACCACACTCCGTCATTGCGAGCGCAGCGAAGCAATCCAGAAATCCCTCCGCGGAAAGATTCTGGATTTGCTTCGCTACGCTCGCAATGACGGAGGCTATGGACGACGCCTCCCTTGCTTTCGCCACCGTATGATGTATTCTACATCGTTGTATATGTTCCAGATATCACTTATAACTGCTCGTAAGTGAGGCCAAGGTGATCACCTCGTTCCAGATGCGGGCAGCCCGCGCGTTGCTCGGCATCGACCAGAAAACCCTGGCCGAGCTCGCCGGCGTGTCGCTGCCGACCATCCAGCGGATGGAGGCCTCCACCGGCAATGTTCGTGGCGTGGTCGAGACCTTGATCAAGGTGGTCGAGGCGTTCGACCGGGCCGGCGTCGAGTTGATCGGCGAGCAGGCCCGCAGCGACAGCGGCGGACGTGGCGTTCGCTTGAAGGAGCCGGGGCCGCCGCGCCGTGTCGGAGCATGATCGCGCGTTGATCGTGCCCGGGATCAAGATGGGCTAGCGCATCGTCGCACCTTAGGACGCACGATGCTTCGGAGCATTGTGGGGCCAGCGGAGCACTTTGCTGACATGAGCATCACGAGCGATCAGGCAGGCCGGCTGCACCAGCTGCGTCAGCCGACCTTTGCCGAACTGTATCTGCCGAAGCTCGTCACCGTCTTTCGCGAAGGCTACGGCCTTGCGGATTTCCGCGCCGACGTCTTCGCCGGCCTCACGGTCGCGATCGTCGCGCTGCCGCTGTCGATGGCGATCGCGATCGCCTCGGGCGTGACGCCGGACCGCGGCCTCTACACCGCCGTCGCCGGCGGCTTCATCGCCTCCTTGCTCGGCGGCAGCCGGTTCCAGATCGGCGGCCCTGCCGGTGCCTTCATCGTTCTGGTCGCGGCGACTGCGGAGCGGCATGGCGTCGACGGAGTCATCCTCGCCACCATGATGGCGGGCCTGTTCCTGATCGGCGCAGGGCTGCTCAGGGTCGGCACCTACATCAAGTTCATTCCCTATCCCGTCACCGTCGGCTTCACCGCCGGCATCGCCGTCATCATCTTTGCCAGCCAGCTCCGCGATCTCTCCGGCATCACGCTCGCGGGCAAGGAGCCCAGCGAGTTCGTGCCCAAGCTCGTCGCGCTCGCCGGCGGCCTCAACACGATCAATCCGTCCGCCGTCGCGGTCGCCCTCGTCAGCATCGGCATTATCGCCGCCTTGCGCCGCTGGCGGCCGTCCTGGCCCGGGATCCTGATCGCGGTCGTGTTTGCAGCCGTCGCCAGCGCGGTGCTGTCGTTGCCGGTCGAGACCATCGGCTCGCGCTTCGGCGGCATCCCGCGCGAATTGCCCTCGCCGGCGCTGCCCGCATTCTCGCTGGAGAAGGCAAGGGCGGTGCTGCCGGATGCGATCGCCTTTGCGTTGCTGGCGGCGATCGAATCGCTGCTGTCGGCGGTGGTGGCCGACGGCATGACCGGCCGCCGTCATCGCTCCAATTGCGAGCTGGTGGCGCAAGGTGCGGCCAATATCGGCTCGGCGCTGTTCGGCGGCATCTGCGTCACCGGGCTGATCGCGCGCACCGCGACCAACATCCGCGCCGGCGCGCGCGGGCCGCTCGCGGGCATGCTGCATTCGGTGTTCCTGCTGCTGTTCATGCTGGTCGCGGCCCCGCTCGCGAGCTACATCCCTCTGGCCGCGCTCGCCGCGGTGCTGGTGGTGGTGGCCTGGACCATGGCGGAGAAGCATGAATTCGCAACTCTGCTGCGCTCGTCATGGGGCGATGCCGTGGTGCTGCTCGCGACCTTCCTGCTCACGATCTTTCGCGATCTCACCGAGGGCATCCTGGTCGGCTTCGCGCTCGGCGCGGTGCTGTTCATCCATCGCATGGCGGAGATGACCGGCATCGAGGAGCGCTCGCCGCTGGTTGCGGATGATCGCCCCGACGACGGCAACGGCGACCGTGTGCGTTACGATCCCGCGCTTGCGGTCGACCGCGACGTGCTGGTCTATCGCATCACCGGCGCGTTCTTCTTCGGCGCGGCCTCGGCGATCGGCGGCGTGCTCGACGGCATTGCCGACCGGCGCAAGGCCTTCGTGGTCGATTTCGCCGCGGTGCCGTTCCTGGATTCGACCGCGGCCAACGTGATCGGCCGCGTCGCCGCCAAGGCGCACCGCCAGGGCATCAGGCTGTTCATCACCGGGGCCTCGCCCGCGGTCCGCCGCGCGCTGCTCACCCATGGCGTCACGCCGCCGCGCGCGCGTTACCGCACGAGCCTCGAGCGCGCCATCGCCGACATCAAGGGCCGGGCCGCCGACGAGACCGCTGCGAGCTGACCGCGCGCGCTTGACAGAGCGGGCGCGACGCGAAATGGATCGCCTCGGAAACGACCCGAGGGAAAGATGACCGCGCCCAAGCCCCCTGCAGCCTGTCTGATCGGATGGCCGGCCGCGCATTCGCGCTCGCCGCTGATCCACCATCACTGGCTGCGCACGCTCGGCATCGAGGGCGGCTATGTCATCGAGGCGGTGCCGCCCGAGGATCTGCGCGATTTCGTGCTGCGGCTGTCGCTGCGCGGCTTCGTCGGCGCCAACGTCACCATCCCGCACAAGGAAGCCGTGCTGGCGCTGTCGACGCCCGACGCGCGCGCCGGGGCCGTCGGCGCCGCGAACACCCTGTGGTTCGCCGACGGCGAGCTGCGCTCAACCAACACCGATGTCGAAGGCTTCATCAACAATCTCGATGCCAGCGCGCCCGGCTGGAACATGGCCGAGGCGGCGCTGGTGCTGGGCGCCGGCGGCTCCTCGCGCGCGGTCGTGTTCGGCCTGCTGGAACGCGGCATCAGCTGCGTGCATGTCGCCAATCGCTCCATCGCGCGGGCCGAGACCCTGGCACAACAGTTCGGATCGAACGTGCATCCGCTGCCGTGGGACGCGATCGGCGACGTGCTGCCGCGCGCAAAGCTTCTCGTGAACACGACCTCGCTCGGCATGCATGGCCAGCCTTCACTCGACGTCGACCTCGCGCGCCTGCCGCAAGATGCCGTCGTCGCCGACCTCGTCTACGTTCCCCTGGTGACGCCGCTGCTCGCCGCGGCGACGGCGCGCGGCCTGAAGACCGCCGATGGGCTCGGCATGCTGCTGCATCAGGCGGTGCGCGGCTTCGAGCTGTGGTTCGGGCGGCGGCCCGAGGTCACCGCCGAGCTGCGCTCATTGGTCGAAGCCGATCTCACGAAGACTTGAGAGGGGCGCGGCGAATAGCACACCATCTCTGGAGTTCTACGTCGTGGGACAATCGGAGACCGTCATGCCTGTTCAACGTGCAACTTTCACACGCCCCCTGATCGCCGTCGCGATGGTGGTCGTCTCGACCTACTGCGCCTTCGCCCAGAGAGCGCCGGTGCCGACGCGCGTGCGCGGCACCATCGAAAGTGTCAATGGCGACACCATGCAGGTCAAGTCGCGCAGCGGTGAAGAGCTCAAGCTTCGCCTCGCCTCCGACGTGAACGTGTCGGGCGTTACCAAGATCTCGCTCGCCGACATCAAGCCGGGCTCGTTCATCGGCGCCACCACCGTGCCGGGACCGGACGGCAGCCAGAACGCCGTCGAGGTGCACGTGTTTCCGGAAAGCATGCGCGGCACCGGCGAAGGCTCGCGACCCTGGGACCTCAAGCCCAACTCCAGCATGACCAATGCGACCGTCGCGGAGAGCGTCGTCGGCAATGACGGTCACACGCTGCTGGTCAAGTACAAGGACGGCGAGAAGAAGGTGTTCGTCGCCGACGACACGCCGGTCGTGACCTTCGTGCCCGGCGACAAATCCGAGCTGAAGCCCGGCGCCAAGGTGATCGCCTTCATGAAGCAATTGCCCGACGGCTCGTTCGAGACCAACCGCGTCAGCGTCGGCCGCGACGGCCTGACGCCGCCGATGTGAGGGGCTGTGAGACGCGCACCTGCCGCCTGAAATGCCGCCCGCCGTCGTCCCGGACAAGCGTCAGCGCAGGTCCGGGACCCATAACCACAGGGAAAAGTTGTTGCGCGAAGCAGGCCACTCCGAGCCCCCATAGCCACACCCTTCTGTGGCTATGGATCCCGGATCGGCGCGCGCTTTGGGCGCGCTTGTCCGGGACGACAGTGATTATTGCTGCGGCATCCCGGCAGACGCACTCACACCGCAATCACGTGATCGTCGATCTCGTCCACCCGGTTGACGCCGCACAGGCCCATCGTGGTGAGCAGCTCCTTCTGGATGATGTCGATCGCCTTGGCGACGCCGGCCTGGCCGCCGGCACCGAGGCCATAGGCATAGGCGCGGCCGATCATGCACGACTTTGCGCCGAGCGCCAGCGCGCGCATCACGTCCTGGCCGGAGCGGATGCCGCCGTCGAACATGATCTCCATCCTGTCGCCCACCGCGTCCGCGATCTCGGGCAGGACCTCGATCGAGGACGGCGCGCCGTCGAGCTGGCGGCCGCCGTGGTTGGAGACCACCAGCGCCTGCGCGCCGGTCTTGGCGGCTTCCTCGGCGTCCTCGACGTCGAGGATGCCCTTGATGATCAGCTTGCCCGGCCAGATGCTGCGGACCCACTCGACGTCCTTCCAGTTCAAGGAGGTGTCGAACTGCGAGGCCGTCCATTCGGCGAGGCGGTTGAGATCTTCAGTGTTCTTCACGTGGCCGGCGATATTGCCGAAGGTGCGGCGCTTGCCCTGCAGCACGCCGGAGACCCAGGCGGGCTTGCTGGCGAAGTCCAGCAGCTTCGACAGCGACCATTCCGGTGGCACCGTCATGCCGTTCTTGATGTCGGCGTGGCGCTGGCCGATCACCTGCAGGTCGACCGTGAGCACCAGCGCGCTGCACTTGGCGGCCATCGCGCGCTGGATCAATTCCTTGATGAAGCCGCGGTCCTTCATGACGTAGAGCTGGAACCAGAACGGCTTCTCGACACTGGCGGCGATGTCCTCGATCGAACAGATCGACATCGTCGATTGCGTGAACGGGATGCCGGCGGCCTGCGCGGCGCGGCAGGCGTGGATCTCGCCGTCGCCGTGCTGCATGCCGAGCAGGCCGACCGGCGCGAGGATCAGCGGCATCGTCGACGGCTCGCCGAGGATCGTGGTCGAGGTGTCGCGCTTGGAGACGTCGACCAGGATGCGCTGGCGGAACTTGATCGCCTGCATGTCCTCGCGGTTGGCGCGCAGCGTCTCCTCGGCGTAGGAGCCGCGGTCGCAATAGTCGAAGAATGCCTTCGGCACGCGGCGCCGATGCAGCGTGCGAAGATCGTCGATACAGGTAATATGCTTCATGTCGTTTCCCCGGCCCGTCACGTATCAAACAGTCTTGCATCGGAAGATTTCGGGGTCATCTAGCATGGTTGGATGCACAGCCAAATCGTTTGCAGAACGTTTTGGAAGGAGAGTGCCAAGGAGAGCGCCATGACGAAGCCGCACGCAGGACCTTCGCCGGAAGAGATCAAGGAGAAGCAAGATCTCGAAGAGGCGCTGGAAGAGGGACTTGAGGAGACCTTCCCGGGCTCCGATCCCGTCAATGTCACCCAGCCGGCGCCGAGCCGCGCGGACGGCCATGTGAAGCGCTCGGATTAAGGCGAGTTCCACCGCTTTTCGCTGGCCACGCCGGAATTGCAATGTTAACAATGTGTTATCGGGGGCGGTCGCGGCGCCGGTTCCGTAATGATTCATCATATTTTTTGAAGCCAAGTTAGCCGCGATAGCTTTATAAGTCCTCGGCAAATCAGGGATGCGGGTCCCGTTGGGGCAGCCCGTGGTTGTAGAGGGGAGTCCCTGGTTGTTGCTTGGGGGACGATATGAGCCGCAAATATTTCGGGACAGACGGGATTAGGGGCCGCGCCAACGGACTGATCACGCCGGAGCTCGCGCTCAAGGTCGGCCAGGCCGCGGGCCTTGCGTTTCAGCGCGGCGACCACCGCCACCGCGTCGTGATCGGCAAGGACACCCGTCTGTCCGGCTACATGATCGAATACGCCATGGTGGCAGGCTTCACTTCGGTCGGTATGGACGTGCTGCTGGTCGGCCCGATGCCGACGCCGGCGGTCGCGATGCTGACTAAGTCGATGCGCGCCGATCTCGGCGTGATGATCTCGGCCTCGCACAATCTGTTCGAGGACAACGGCATCAAGCTGTTCGGCCCGCAGGGCTTCAAGCTGTCCGACGACGTCGAGCGGCAGATCGAGCAGTTGCTCGACGAATCCCTAGACAAGCGGCTCGCCCAGAGCGCGAGCCTCGGCCGTGCCCGCCGCATCGACGGCGTGCATGACCGCTACATCGAATTCGCCAAGCGCACGCTGCCGCGCGACCTCTCGCTCGAGGGCCTTCGCGTCGTGATCGACTGCGCCAACGGCGCCGCGTACAAGGTCGTGCCCGAAGCGCTGTGGGAGCTGGGCGCCGACGTCGTGCCGATCGGCGTCGAGCCCGACGGCTTCAACATCAACAAGGATTGCGGCTCGACCTCGCCGGAGGCGTTGTCGAAGAAGGTGCGCGAGATGCGCGCCGACATCGGCATTGCGCTGGACGGCGACGCGGATCGCGTCATCCTGGTCGACGAGCGCGGCCATGTCGTCGACGGCGACCAGCTGCTCGCGGTGATCGCGCAGAGCTGGAAGGAGGACGGACGCCTCTCGCGTCCCGGCATCGTCGCCACCGTGATGTCCAATCTCGGGCTGGAGCGCTTCCTGCAAGGGCAGGGCCTCGAGCTCGTGCGCACGCCGGTCGGCGACCGCTACGTGCTCGAGCAGATGCTGAACGGCGGCTACAATCTCGGCGGCGAGCAGTCCGGCCACATCATCCTGTCCGACTACGCCACGACCGGCGACGGTTTTGTCGCCGCATTGCAGGTGCTCGCCGTGGTGCAGAAGCTGCGCCGCCCCGTGTCCGAGGTCTGCCACCGTTTCGATCCGCTGCCCCAGATCCTCAAGAACGTCCGCCACAAGGGCGGCAAGCCGCTCGATGATTCCGACGTCAAGTCGGCGATCTCCGACGGCGAGAAGCGCCTCAACGGCCACGGCCGCCTCTTGATCCGCTCCTCCGGCACCGAGCCCGTGATCCGCGTCATGGGCGAAGGCGAGGACCGTCACCTCGTCGAGGACGTCGTCGACACCATCGTTTCGGCATTGGGGCAGGCCGCGGCTTGAGTCCTTCCTTCTCCCCTTGCGGGAGAAGGTGGCGCGAAGCGCCGGATGAGGGGTTCTATCCGCTCGCAACACAGCTCGTGAGGATAGAAACCCCCTCACCCGTCTCGCCGCTAACGCGGCGAGCCACCCTCTCCCACAAGGGAGAGGTAAGAGGCGCATCCCAGCCATTTGCGATTGACGCTGGTCCCACCGTCGCTTGCGTCGTAATCAGCACCTCGCGGCAATCTGCCGCGCCGGATTGCCGCCTTGAACAAGCCTGTCGTCGTCTCAGAGGAAACGCTGACCGAGCCCGTCGTCGTCGCCGAATTGGCCCCGGCCGCCGCCAAGGGGCCGGCCTATATCGTGCTCGCCGGCACCAGCGTCTCGCACTTCCTCAACGACACCATGCAGTCGCTGATCGCCTCGGTGTACCCGATCCTGAAGGACGCCTACGCGCTCGACTTCGCCCAGATCGGCATGATCACGCTGGCATTCCAGTTCACGGCCTCGCTGCTGCAGCCGGTGGTCGGGCACTACACCGACAAGAAGGCGCAGCCCTATTCGCTCGCGGTCGGCATGGCCTCGACCTTCTTCGGCCTGCTGCTGCTCAGCGTCGCGCACCAATATCTCGTCATCCTCGTCGCCGCCGCGCTGGTCGGCCTCGGCTCGGCGGTGTTTCACCCGGAATCGGCGCGCATCGCGCGGCTCGCCTCGGGCGGACGCTACGGCTTTGCGCAATCGGTGTTCCAGCTCGGCGGCAGCTTCGGCACCTCGATGGGGCCGGTGCTCGCCGCGTTGATCGTGGTGCCGTTTGGGCAGGGCAGCATCGCCTGGTTCTCCTCGATCGCGTTTCTCGCCATCCTGATTCTCTGGCGCATCGGGCGTTGGTACGCGCCGCAGATCGCGATGAAGAAAGCGGCGCCCGTCCACAGCCAGCCCGGCGCGCCGAGCTCGCGCCGTGTCGCGGTAGCGCTCGCAGTGCTCGTCGTGCTGTTGTTTTCCAAGCAGCTCTACGTTTCGAGCCTGTCGAGCTATTACATCTTCTACCTGATCGACCGTTTCGGCGTCTCGACGCAGGCAGCCCAGATCTATCTCTTCGTCTTTCTCGCGGCGAACGCCGTGGGTGCGTTTCTCGGCGGTCCGCTGGGCGACCGCTTCGGCCGCAAGATCGTGATCTGGATCTCGATCCTCGGCGCGCTGCCGTTCACGCTGGCGCTGCCCTATGCCGGGCTCGTTGCGAGCGCGGTGCTCAGCGTCGCCATCGGCCTGATCATCTCCTCGACGACGTCGTCGATCATCGTGTTCGCGCAGGAGCTGGTGCCGCACCGCTTCGGCATGATCTCCGGCGTGTTCTTCGGCGTCGCCTTCGGCATCGGGGGCCTGGGCGCGGCCGTGCTCGGCAAGCTCGCCGATCACACCTCGATCGAGTTCGTCTACCAGGTCTGCGCCTGGCTGCCGGCGATCGGGCTGCTCGCGGTGTTCCTACCCAAGCTGCCGCGAAACGCGCGTTAACGCATCCTCTCTTGCCGCGTTGCGGCTTCACACATCGTTAGGGAATGCGGCGCCGATGTCGCATTTGGCGCGGCATTTTTGCAACGCTCGCACGGCGCGCGCGTGTAGGGTGAGAAAAAATCAACCTTAAAAATTAGGGTTAAGTGGCGCTTAAACATTTGCTGGCATCGTCCCCCCGTGAGTTTCCAGAACGTGAGGCGCTCGTATTCAGCCTCACCGGCCATAAGGACGAAGCCAATGCGTAGCGTTAAGTCTCTCCTTGCCGCGGGTGCGGCAACCCTGATCTCGTCGATGGCGTTCGCCGCCGATATGCCGATCGCCGCCCCCCCTCCGATGTACGCGCCGCCGGCTCCGCCCGCCGACTTCGGCGGCTGGTATCTGCGCGGCGACATCGGCATGACCAACCAGAGCGCGAAGCGCATCGAGAGCGCCCTGCCGGCCGGGTACTCGAAGACGACGGAAGGCCTCGGCTTCGACTCCTCGCCGCTGTTCGGCCTCGGCGTCGGCTATCGCTTCAACAACTGGTTCCGCGCCGACGTCATCGGCCAGTACCGGGGCAAGGCCAATTTGCACGGTAGCGACAATGTCGTGGGACCCGGCTTCGTCGGCGTCAACAACTACAGCGGCAGCAAGTCCGAGTGGCTCGTGATGGCCAACGCCTATGTCGACCTCGGCACCTGGTGGTGCGTCACTCCGTTCATCGGCGCGGGCGTCGGCGGCTCCTACAACAAGCTCAGCGGCTTCCGCGACGACGGCGTGTCCTACAGCCCGCTGCTCAACAACAGCGTCGCCTACTTTGCCGACAACGGAAAGTGGAACCTCGCCTGGGCCGCTCACGCCGGTCTTGCCTACAAGGTCAATCCCGGCTTCACCGTCGAACTGGCCTACAGCTACATGAACCTCGGCGATGCCGCGCCCGGCAACTACCGTTTGTTCGACAACAGCGCTTCCGGCCCGACCTCGATCAAGGTCAGGGACATCACCTCGCACGACGTCAAGCTCGGCGTGCGCTGGGATCTCAACAGCCCGCCGGCCTACGTGCCGCCGCCGCTGGTCACCAAGGGCTGATCGCAACCTGATCGGTTAGGACTCCTTAACGGCGCGGGATCATCCCGCGCCGTTTTGCTTTGCGTATTTTTCATGTCGAGGTGCGGCGAAGGCGCCCGGCGCAACCATTAGTTAAGGTTAACAGGCGATGATCATCGCAACAGTTCGAGTCCGATGGAGCGTGGTGATGCGTAGGCTGGTGTTGGCAGCGGCGATGTTGGGGACGGTGTCTGCCGCGCAAGCGGCCGACATGCCGGACCTGCCCGTGCTGCGCGGCGGCTTCGCGGACGGTCTGTCGAAGACCTCCGTCAATTGGAATGGCTTCTATGTCGGCGGTCATGGCGGTTATACCGCAGATGCCACGGATTTCAGCCAGAGCGTGGTCGGACTGACCAACTACATCTTTCGCGACAGCGTACTCCAGGGGCCGACCTCAACGTGGTCGCTGCTGAACAAGACCAACACTCAAAGCACCAATTTCGGTGGCTTCGTCGGCCGCAACTGGCAATGGTATGATGCCGTTCTCAGTCTCGAGGGCACTTACAGCTACTTCAACGATATGGCGACATTGACGTCGGGAACCAACTCGCTCGTCATCGTCAACCCGCCTGGTGAGGTGCGGGCGCCCGGCGTCACCAACAACTATGCCGTTACGCTGACGGGTGCCGCGGCGGCACAGGTCAAAGACATGGTGACGCTCCGCGGCCGCGTGGGTTGGGACGGCGGCAGCTTCATGCCTTATGCCTTCATGGGCGCTGCCGTCGGGCGAATGGACGTGTCGCGCACCGTGACCAGCAGCGTCTCGATGCGACAGGACACGACGACGACGGATTTCTTCGGCAACACCACGACGATACTTGGAACGTGGGGCCCGGTTCCTGCGCAGTCGGGCACGCAAGGTCAGCACAGGACCAACACGTACGCGGTGGGTTGGACCGCCGGCCTCGGGCTCGAATACTGCGTTTGGGACGGCTTGTTCGCCCGCATCGAATATGAATATGTGAGATTCTCTCCCGTCATGAACACGCAGGTGACGCTGAACAACGCGCGCCTCGGCGTCGGCTACAAGTTCTGAGCCGTCCGCTTCCTGTTGACAGCTTCGCTTCGTCCTGATGCTCTGTCGTCCGAAAGTGGGGCGGCAGCGATGAAGATCTACGGCGACAGCAATTCCGGCAATTGTCTCAAGGTGAAGTGGGTCTGCGACAAGCTCGCTGTGCCCTACCTGTGGATCGAGATCGACACCCGCAAGGGCGAGACGCGCACGCCGCAATTCCTGAAGATGAACGGCGCCGGCCAGGTGCCCACCGTTGCATTCGACGACGGCCGTACGCTGGCGCAGTCCAACGCCATCATCCGCTATGTCGCCCGCGACAGCGCGCTGGTTCCGCGCGACGCCTTCACGGCGGCCAAGATGGACGAATGGCTGTTCTGGGAGCAGTACAGCCACGAGCCTTATATCGCCGTGTGCCGCTTCCTCATCGTCTATCTCGGCAAGGATGCCTCCGAGCTCGATCCTGAAAAGGTCAAGCGCGGCTATGCGGCGCTCGACCGCATGGAGCAACACCTCTCAGCCAGCCGCTTGTTCGCCGGCGACGAGGTGTCGCTCGCCGACGTGTCGCTGCTCGCCTATACGCGTGTTGCCCATGAAGGCGGCTTCGACCTCGGCCGCTATGCCTCCGTCCGCCGCTGGATCGGCGACGTCGAAGCGTTTCTCGGCCTTCCGCCGGCGCGCTGAGGTGCGGAGTCGCCTGACATGAATGCCGAAGCCGTCTCTATCCGTCCCGCGCGCCGCGAGGACGTCGCCGCGATCGTGGCGATGCTCGCCGACGATCATCTCGGCCGCGCGCGCGAGCGCGTGGAGGATCCGTTGCCGTCCTCCTATTACGACGCATTCGCGCGGATCGCGCGCGATCCGAATCTGACGCTGGTGGTTGCCGAGAGTGAGGGCAGGGTGGTCGGCTGCCTGCAACTCGCGATTCTGCCGGGCCTGAGCTCGCAGGGCGGATCCCGCGGACTGCTCGAGGACGTTCGCGTTGCCACCGAGTGTCGCAGCCGCGGCATCGGCGAGCAATTGGTGCAATGGGCCGTGACGGAAGCAAAGGCGCGCGGCTGCAATCTGGTCGAGTTGCTCACGCATCAGACGCGCGTCGATGCGCAGCGCTTCTACAAGCGGCTCGGCTTCACGGCGAGTCACGTCGGCATGACTGTCCGCTTTTGAGGCAGCGCGACGCGAGCGCTGCGCAGCCGGCGAAAAGCGGGCTTTTCATTCGGTCGTGTTAAGAGCCGGTAAACTACCGCTCCGTCGTTCACATTGATGAAGGAACGAAGGGTGCTACGGGGGCATCTGACACCGGGCTCGCTCGGTTCGGGACATTTCAATGACAAGCTATTCGATGATCAAGGTCGGCAACGACTACGTCGTGCAGGCCAATGACAAATGCATTTTGAAGGTCGGAAGCCGCCGCAAGGCGGCGCAATTGATCAGCGATGCCACGGACTTGCTGAACGCGCTCACTGTTGTCGAATCCCCTGATATTGCACCGGAAGCGCCATCACTGGCGCGTGAGGCCCCGGAACTTCCTTGACGGACCTTCCCGATTCCCGTATCAGCCGCGGCGGGACACCTCCCCCCAACGGGAGGCTTACTATCTGGAAGGGTAGATCATGACTGTAGCGAAGCCCGCTTCGCGGCCGACCGTGCCGCATTTCTCCTCCGGCCCCTGCGCCAAGCGCCCCGGCTGGAACGCCCAAAATCTCAAGGACGCAGCTCTCGGCCGCTCGCATCGCGCGAAGATCGGCAAGGCCAAGCTCAAGCTCGCGATCGACCTGACGCGCGAAGTGCTTGAGGTCCCCGCCGATTACCGCATTGGCATCGTGCCGGCCTCCGATACCGGCGCGGTCGAGATGGCGCTGTGGTCGCTGCTTGGCGCACGGCCGGTCACCACGCTCGCCTGGGAATCCTTCGGCGAGGGTTGGGTCAGCGACATCGTCAAGGAATTGAAGCTCAAGGACGTCACCAAGCTCAATGCGGCCTACGGTGAGATCCCCGATCTGTCGAAGGTCGATCCCAAGAGCGACGTCGTCTTCACCTGGAACGGCACCACGTCGGGCGTGCGCGTTCCGAACGCGGACTGGATCAGCGCGAGCCGCGAAGGCCTGACCATCTGCGATGCGACCTCCGCCGCATTTGCGCAGCCGCTCGACTGGGCCAAGCTCGACGTCGTCACCTTCTCCTGGCAGAAGGCGCTCGGCGGCGAGGCCGCGCATGGCATGCTGATCCTGTCGCCCCGCGCGGTGGAGCGGCTCGAGACCTACAAGCCGGCCTGGCCGCTGCCGAAGATCTTCCGTATGACCAAGGGCGGCAAGCTCAACGAAGGCATCTTCGTCGGCGAGACCATCAACACGCCGTCGATGCTCTGCGTCGAGGATTATCTCGATGCGCTGAACTGGGCCAAGTCGATCGGCGGTCTCAAGGCGCTGATCGCGCGCGCCGACGCCAACACCAAGGTGCTGGCGGACTGGAAGGCGAAGACGCCCTGGATCGACTTCCTCGCCAAGGACGCATCGATCCGCTCCAACACCTCGGTGTGCCTGAAGTTCACCGATCCCGCGATCACCTCGCTCTCCGAGGACGCGCAGGCGGAGTTCAGCAAGAAGCTGGTGGCCCTCGTCGAGAAGGAAGGCGCGGGCTACGACTTCGCCTATTACCGCGACGCGCCGGCCGGCCTGCGCATCTGGTGCGGCGCCACAGTGGAAGCAAAGGACGTCGAGCTGCTGACGCAGTGGATCGACTGGGCCTTCGCCGAGAGCAAGGCCACGCTCGCGAAGGCGGCGTAAGCAAACCTAATCCTCGTCATGGCCGGGCTTGACCCGGCCATCCATCAATCAAGAGAGATGGATCCGCGGGTCAAGACCGCGGATGACGTGCCGTAAATGCAGCACGCACAACGGATCATCCCCATGACCAAACCCAAAGTTCTCATTTCCGACGCGCTCTCGCCCGCTGCCGTGCAGATCTTCAGGGATCGCGGCGTCGAGGTCGACTTCCAGCCCAATCTCGGCAAGGACAAGGACAAGCTGGCCGAGATCATCGGCAATTACGACGGCCTTGCGATCCGCTCCGCGACCAAGGCGACCGCCAAGATCCTCGAGAAGGCGGCCAGGCTGAAGGTGATCGGCCGCGCCGGCATCGGCGTCGACAATGTCGAGATCCCGGCCGCGACGGCCAAGGGCATCATCGTGATGAACACACCGTTCGGCAATTCGATCACGACCGCCGAGCACGCCATCACCCTGATGCTCGCGCTCGCCCGCGAGATCCCGCAGGCCGATGCCTCGACGCAGGCCGGCAAGTGGGAGAAGAACCGCTTCATGGGCGTGGAGATCACCGGCAAGGTGCTGGGCGTCGTCGGCTGCGGCAATATCGGCTCGATCGTCGCCGACCGCGCGCTCGGCCTGCGCATGAAGGTGATCGCGTTCGACCCGTTCCTGTCGCCGGAGCGCGCCAAGGACATCGGCGTCGAGAAGGTCGATCTCGACGATCTGCTCAGGCGCGCCGACTTCATCACGCTGCACACGCCGCTGACCGAGAAGACCAAGAACATCATCGACGCGGCCGCGATCGCCAAGATGAAGAAGGGCGTGCGCCTGATCAATTGCGCCCGCGGCGGTCTCGTCGACGAGCAGGCGGTGGTCGATGCGCTCAACGCCAAGCACATTGCCGGCGCCGCCTTCGACGTCTTCGTCGAGGAGCCCGCGACCAAGAGCGTGCTGTTCGGCCATCCCAACGTGATCTGCACGCCGCATCTCGGCGCCTCCACCACCGAGGCTCAGGAGAACGTCGCGCTGCAGGTTGCCGAGCAGATGTCGGATTACCTGCTCACCGGCGCGATCTCGAACGCGGTCAACTTCCCCTCGATCACGGCGGAAGAAGCGCCGAAGCTGAAACCGTTCATCGCGCTCGCCGAGAAGCTCGGCTCGTTCGCCGGCCAGCTCACCGAGAGCGGCATCCTCAAGGTCGAGATCACCTATGAGGGCCACGTCGCCGAGATGAAGATCAAGGCGATCACCTCCGCGGTGCTGTCGGGCCTGCTGCGGCCCATGCTGGGCGAGGTCAACGTCGTGTCCGCGCCGGTCGTCGCCAAGGAGCGCGGCATGGTGGTGGACGAGATCGTCCGCGCCGCGCAGAGCGATTATGAGAGCCTGATCACCGTCACGGTCACCACCGAGCGGCAGGAGCGGTCGGTCTCGGGCACCGTTTATGCAGACGGCAAGCCGCGCCTCGTCGACATCAAGGGCATCCGCGTCGACGCCGAGTTCGGCAAGTCGATGATCTACGTCACCAACGAGGACAAGCCGGGCTTCATCGGCAAGTTCGCGGGGCTTCTGGGCGACGCCAAGATTAACATCGCGACCTTCCATCTCGGCCGGGTCGCTCCGGGCAGCGATGCCATTGCGCTGGTCGAGGTCGACGGTGTGGTGCCGGCCGACGTGCTCGCCAAGGTGCAGGCCCTGCCGCAGGTCAAGCAGGCCAAGGCGCTGACGTTCTGAGCGGCTCCCACCGGCGTCATGGCCGGGCATAGCTGTCCGAAGGACGGCGTCGCTTCCGCTCGCCTATGACCCGGCCATCCACGTCTTGCCGCTCGCGCGAAGAACGTGGATGCCCGGGCCTTCGCCGCGCCGAAGCGGCTTCGGCCGCGCAGGCGGGACAAGCCCGGGCATGACGTGTGGATAGAGCGGGCGCGCACGCCCCGGAATGACGATCATCATATCATATATTCCGACACGCGGAACAACGCCGTCTCCATCGCCGGAGGCGGCGTTTTCATTTTCCCCACCCCCAATCTTTGTGTACCAATGGCGTCAGGACGCTCCGTTCCAAATCGCTCGACAAGGGAGAAAACAATGCGTGAAGCCGTCATCGTTTCCTATGCGCGCACGGGCCTGGCGAAATCCGGCCGCGGCGGGTTCAACATCACGCCGCCGATGTCGCTCGCGGCCCACGCCATTCATCACGCGGTGGACCGCGCCGGCGTCGAGAAGGACTATGTCGAGGACTGCTATCTCGGCAATTGCGCCCATGGCGCACCGAACATCGGCCGCCAGGCCGCGCTGCTCGCGGGGCTGCCGAAGACCACCGCCGGCGTGTCGGTGAACCGCTTCTGCTCGTCGGGCCTGCAGACCATCGCGATGGCCGCGAACTCGATCCGCTCCGACGGCGCCGATTGCATCGTCGCCGGCGGCGTCGAGAGCATCTCGATTCCCGGCGGCGGCACGCCGAAGGAATCGGTGGATCCGGAGCTGCTCAAGGTCGCCCCCGACATCTTCATGGCGATGATCGACACCGCCGACATCGTCGCCGAGCGCTACAAGCTCAGCCGTGAATATCAGGACGAGTTCTCGCTGGAATCGCAGCGCCGTATGGCCGCGGCCCAGCAGGCGAACAAGTTCAAGGACGAGATCGTCCCGATGAAGACCAAGATGAAGGTCGTCGACAAGCAGACCAAGGCCGAGTCGATCGTGGACTACACCGTCGATCGCGACGAATGCAATCGCCCCGAAACGACGATGGAAGGATTGGCAAAACTCGAGCCGGTGAAGGGCCCCGGCAAGTTCGTCACCGCCGGCAATGCCAGCCAGCTCTCCGACGGCGCCGCCGCCGTGGTGCTGATGGAAGCCAAGGACGCCGAGAAGCGCGGCCTCAAGCCGCTCGGCCGCTTCGTCGCCTGGGCCACCGCCGGCTGCGAGCCGGACGAGATGGGCATCGGCCCGGTGTTCGCGATTCCGAAGCTCCTCAAGCGCACCGGCCTCAAGATCGACGACATCGATCTGTGGGAGCTCAACGAGGCCTTCGCCAGCCAGTGCCTGTATTGCCGCGACCAGCTCGGCATCGATCCCGCCAAGTACAACGTCAACGGCGGCTCGATCGCGATCGGCCACCCCTTCGGCATGACCGGCGCCCGTCTCACCGGCCATCTGCTGCAGGAAGGCGCCCGCCGCAAGGCCAAGTGGGGCGTGGTGACGATGTGCATCGGCGGCGGCCAAGGCGGCGCCGGCCTGTTCGAGATCTATAGCTGAGCCGATCCAACCACGGCTTGAACGTTGCAAACACGGCGCCGCTGGGCGCCGTGTTTCATTTTCTGGAACCTACTTGTGCACGCAACCGTGCACAGAAGCGAGCATTGTGACAAATACACGTATTCGTACGTGCCCGCAAATTAACGGAAGTTTTTACGCTTTATCGCCTCATCAAGCGTATCGATCACCAGCGGGTTCTCGTTAGATGCGGCTCCTCTCCCTGCGACTCACTCACAAGATCACCGCGATCGGCGTCATTGGCGTCATCGGCGTCGTCCTGATCGGCGGCATTCACCTCTACGGCGAGCGGAGGATGGGCGTCTATCGCGACGCGGCCGAGGATGCGCGCACCGTGTTCGAGCTGAACAACAGGATCGCGGTCGAGCTGCTCGAGGCGCGCCGCGCCGAGAAGGATTTTCTGTTGCGCAGCGATCCGGCCAGGGCGCAGCGACAGGTCGAGATCGGCCGGCAGGTGGCCCTCGACATCGAGACGCTCCGCGGCAAGATCGCAGCGCTCGGCCAGCCCGAGCTGGCGCAGAAGATCGACGCGATGAATGCGTCGCTGAAGACCTATCAGGCCCGCTTCGCCGCGGTGGTGGAGGAACGACAGCGGCTCGGCCTCGACGAGAAGTCCGGGCTCGAAGGCCGCCTGCGCGCTTCCGTCCACGGTATCGAGAGCCAGGTCGACCAGTTCCAGAATTCCGAGCTCAAGGTGATCATGCTGATGATGCGCCGGCATGAGAAGGATTTCATGCTGCGCCGGAACGCCAGATATGGCGAGGAGATGAAGAAGCGCGCGTCGGAGTTTGCCGCCGGGCTCGATGCGGCAGCCATTGCCGACGGCGCCAAGGCCGAGCTGCGCCAGAAGCTCGCCGACTATCAGCGCGACTTCTCCGCCTGGATGGAGACCGCGCTGAAGCTGGCGGCCGAATCGAAGGCGATGTCCGAGGCCTTCGCGTCGGTCGAGCCCGTGATCGAGCAGGTCTCGACATCGGTCGACCGCATCCGTGCCGATGCCGACCGTCTCAACGAGGCCGAGCGCACCAGCATCCAGTTCTGGATTGCGGTGGCGATCGCGCTGATTGCGACGAGCGTGCTCGGCCTCGGCATCTTCATCGGACGTTCGGTCTCGAGGCCTTTGACCGCGATGCGCGCGGCGATGATCGAGCTTGCCAACGGCAATTTCGCCATCGTTCTTCCCGGCCTCGGCCGGCCCGACGAGATCGGCGAGATCGCGCAAGCCGTCGAGACTTTCAAGATCAACGCCGAGCGGAAGGCGCAGGAGGAGGCCGAAGAGAAGATCAGGCAGGACAAGCTCGCCGCCGAGCGCCGCCGCGCCGACATGATCAGGATGGCGGACGATTTCGAAGGGGCGATCGGCGAGATCGTCGAGACCGTGTCGTCGGCGGCCAATGAGCTCGAGGCGTCGGCGACGTCGCTGACCACGACCGCCAGCCGCTCGACCGAGCTTGCCACGCTGGTCGAGGCGGCGTCCGAGGAAGCGGCGACCAACGTGCAGTCGGTGGCGTCCGCCGCCGAGGAGCTGACCGCCTCCGTCAACGAGATCAGCCGCCAGGTGCAGGCCTCCGCGCGCATGGCGGGCGAGGCCGTCACCCAGGCCGGGCAGACCAATGACCGCGTCAGCGAATTGTCCAAGGCGGCCGCGCGCATCGGCGACGTGGTCGAGCTCATCAACGCCATCGCCGGCCAGACCAATCTGCTCGCGCTGAACGCCACCATCGAGGCCGCGCGTGCGGGCGAGGCCGGACGCGGCTTTGCCGTGGTGGCTTCGGAAGTGAAGGCGCTGGCCGAGCAGACCGCGAAGGCGACCGGCGACATCGGTCAGCAGATCTCGAGCATCCAGGTCGCGACGCAGGATTCCGTCGGTGCGATCAAGACCATCGGCGGCACCATCGAGCGCCTGTCCGAAATCTCCTCCACCATCGCGGCCGCGGTGGAAGAGCAGGGCGCCGCGACCAGCGAGATCTCGCGCAACGTCCAAAGCGCCGCCGCCGGCACCACGCAGGTCAGCGCCAACATCTCCAGCGTGCGCCAGGGCGCGACCGAGACGGGATCCGCCTCCTCGCAGGTGCTGTCCGCGGCGCAATCGCTGTCGAACGACAGCAGCCGGCTGAAGATCGAGGTGAGCAGGTTTTTGGAGACGGTGCGGGCGGCGTGAGCCCCGCCGTCATTCCGGGGCGTCGCGAAGCGACGAGCCCGGAATCCATTGCACCACCATTGATGCGGATCGATGGATTCCGGGCTCGCGCCAAGAGGCGCGCCCCGGAATGACGCTTGAGCGTGCCGCGCCCTACGCCCCCGCCAGCGCGGGCGCGAGCACCACCTCGATCAGCGTGCCGTGGCCGGCGCTCTTGATGTTGAACCGGGCGCGGTTGGCTTCGACCAGCGCTTTGGTCAGCGACAGGCTCAGCGCCGAGCTGTCGGCGGCATCGCCCGGCGGCGGCGTGCGGAACGGCTCCATCGCGGCGGCGACTTCGCGCTCGGAAAGGCCATGGCCGGTGTCGCGGATGCGCAGCGCGATCTCGCCGCGATCGGTCAGCGCGGTCGAGACGATGACCTGGCCGCCGGCGCTGGCGAGCCGGATCGAGTTCGAGATCAGGTTCATGGTGATCTGCCGCATCGCGCGCGCATCGACGCTCACCTGCGGCAGCGCATGGGCGAGCGAGGTGCGGATGATGATGCGCTCGCGGTTGGCCTGCGGCTGCATCACCGTCACGCAGGCCTCGACCAAATCGTTCAGGTTCAAATTCGCGAAATTCAGATCGAGCTTGCCGGTCTCGATCCGCGACAGCTCCAGGAGGTCGTCGATGATGGCGATGACGCGCTCGCCGGAAGCGCGGATGTCCTTCATGTATTCGCCGTAGCGCTCGTTGCCGAGCGCGCCGAAGCGCTCGGAGATCATCACCTCGGCAAAGCCGATGATGGCGTTGAGCGGCGTGCGGATCTCGTGGCTGATCCGCGCCAGCATGTCGGCCTTGGCGTTCGCTGCGCCGTCGACGAGGCGGCGGGCCTTCGTCAATTCGCTCTCGCCCTTCTTCGCGTGCGAGAGATCGCGGAACACGGCGAAGAAGTTCGGCCCGTCGGGGCGGGTGCGCCCCATGATCATCGCAAGCGGAATGACGCCGCCCTTCTTCTCGCGGCCCAGCACCTCGCGGCCGTGATCGAGCAGGCTGGAGATGTCCTGGCTCTTCAGGCTTTCCAGATAATCCGCGACGATCTGCTGGCTCTCGGGGGCGAACAGCGTCAGCAAATTCTGCTGCAGCAGCGCCTCGCCGTCATAGCCGAACAGCGCCTCCGCGCTGCGGTTACAGGCGTGGATGTTGCCTTCGGCGTCGAACATCACGATGCCCTCCGCCGTGGTGTCGAGGATGGCGGCGAGATCCTCGGCATCGGCATCGCCGGCCGCGGGCTCCGCGTCCGCGGCGTCAGGCTCTGCGGCCACCACGGTCTCTGCGACAGCAGCCGCCGCGATCGGCGCCGCCTGCGGCAGCGCGCAGATCAGTGCATGCGCGCTGTCGCCGTCCCACTCGATCGTGTGCAGATGCGCTTCCGTCGCGGCCGGCGGCGCTTCGCCATTTGGCGCCGTCGCGCTGATCGTGACGGGCGTGCCGCCTTGCGTGGTGCTGCTGGCCGCCGACACGCCCGGCTCGACATAGAGCGCATCCAGCCCGCCGGCATGCTCCAGCGCGTTCAGGCTGTCATAGCCGATGCGCGCGAGGAAGGCGGGATTGGCGTAGAGCAGGCGGTCGAGCCGGTAGATCAGGATGCCCGTCGGCAACAGGTCGAGCAGCGTGCGGTCGCGCGCGCTCATCCCGCGCGGCGGCGGTGCCGGCTCGGTCAGCCATTCGGCGGCGGCCTGCGGCGGCTCCGGCTCCGGTGCTTCGGCGCTGATCTCCGCCACTGGTCCGGCCGCGTCGGTCGTGATGGTCTCGCGCTCGCGTTCGAGCCGCTCGGACAATTGCCGCGCGAGCTCGTTGAACGCGCTGTTCTCGACCGGCGTCAGCGTCGGCGGCCGCGTATCGCCGGCGACGCGGAACGGCACGACATTGGGAGGCGTTTCCACGGGCGTGTCCAGTTCGGTTGGGTGTGAAGTCTCGCTTGTGGGCTCTGGCAGGTCGGGTTCGGCTTGCGGTTCAGGCTCGGCTTGCGGCTCAGGCTCGGATGGCGCGATCGGCGGTGCCTCTGCTTCGCCCTCCGCCTCAGCTTCCGCCGCCGCTTCAGGCTCGGGCTCCGCATCGGACGCGACGGCCTCAGTGGAGCGATCCTGTGCCGGCGGCTCGACCAGCAGCTCGAAGCGCCTGAGCGCCTCGAGCCGGTTGAGCGCGTCGAGATCGCGGCAGACGCCGAAGCCGCGGAAGCCGGCGAATTCACGGTTGCGGTCGTAGACCGGCAGGCCCGCGAGCTCGACCGGAATGTGCTCGCCGCCGTCGGCCGGCCAGTTCACTGTGATGCCGGCCCAGGTATCCTTGCTTTCGAGCGCCTTCGCCACGCGCCCCTCGGGATCGAGCGAGAATTCCTCGGCGATCTCGCGCCAGGGGCGGCCGAAGCCGGCGGCCGTATGCGTGCCCATCAGGCGGATGAATTCATCGGAGCCGAGCACAAAGCGGCCCTCTTCATCCATCTGCCAGAGGAAGCGCAGCGGATGCTGACGCGGTGCGGGCGGCTCTTGGGAGTCCTGGCCCGAAGTCGGCTCGACCATGCCCGCATTGATCGGCGCGGGCTGCGGCGACACAATGGCTTGCGGCTGGTTTTCAACCGGAGTTTTGGCCGCCGCGGGGACGACCGGCTCCGGCGTCGGCGCAATCGTCTCGGCGGGCGGTTCGGCCGGCTCAGTGAATGCGTCGAACAGCGCAATCGCAGACGGTGCCTCGTCTGGCGCAGGCTGTGCGTCCTCCGGCACCGCGGCCGGAGGCTGCGCGGGCGTGACGTCGGGCGCGGCCTCGTGCGCCGCCGTGGAGGCGGCCGGCTCGATCAGCGCGACCAGGCCGATATCGGCGCCGCTGCCAACCCGTTGCAGCACCATCTGGCCGATGCCGATCGGCGCTGCGGCGCGGCCGGTTGCCAGCGCATCGCTGCGGGCGCGATCGAGGCCGGCCTCGAGCAGATCGCGGAAGCCGAGCAGGGGGCGCGCGGCCTCGCTCGCGCCGACGAACAGCCCGTCCGGCGCGAACGCCGCCATCGGCACCTTGGCGCCGGCGACCAGCCGATGCAGCCGCTCGACCAGCGGCATGGTGCGCAGCGTCGGGTCCATCGCGATGACCAGAACCGCATGGCCGCCGTCGGCAAAGTCGAGCCGCGCGCAAGCACAGGTCATCAGCGCCCCTAACCGGGCGCCGAAGCCGCGCAGCCGCTGCAGCCGCATTGCGCCGTTCGCCGGCAGCTGGGGGGCGAGCCTGACGATTTGGCGGCGATGGCTGTCGGCGGGGCCGAACACCTTGTCCGCAAGGCCGGCGCTGTTGGCCGCGCCGAACAGTTTTGCGCCGACCGGATTGGCCCACAGCACGCGCGCGCCGTCGGTCGACCATAGCCAGGCCGGCAGGGCAGAGGTCGCATGCACGGCCAGCCGCGGATCGCCCACCCCTCGCAACTGGAAATCCGAACGCGTCATCAGGCCGGCTGCATCTCACGCTTCACGAGTGGCGGCTGCCGGGAATGACAGCCTTAAGAAAGGGTTAGTATCGCCCGGAAGGCGCGACCAGGTCCACGGCCCAAAGCCCGCGATGGATCCCCAAGCGGCGATAACCTTAATCCCGTCAACCCCGCAAGCCGAGCCGACGTTGCATCCAAGGGATTCAAGGGGTGGGGCGCTTGCGAAGAGACGCACCCGCGCGGCATCTCAGGTCCCCATCCTCCCCTGGAGGGTCCGGGACGAGCGTAGCTCGCCCGTGGATCGGTTCGCACGCAGCGAAGCGGAGAGCGAACCGAGGTGGGGTGACAGTCTCTCCCCACAGGCGGTAGCGGAGAGATCACCCCACCCCGGCTCGCATCGCTGACGCGTTGCGAGCCGACCCTCCCCATCCAGGGGAGGGTAAGAGCGCGTGTGTTGCCGGGCGCATCCCACTACCTCAACCCCCGGTTCCCCCATACCGGAACCTCATCCTCCCCGAGATTAAATTTCGCATCGCACCCCTCTGCCGCGTTGCGATGCACAATGTTGACATGATAGGCAGCCATAATTCTGGCGCTGGGCGAGCCATCTCATTGTTTCGCGTTTCCAGTCTTCGTACCCGCTCAATGCGCAGGGCCCATGGTCGGGGCCGGCGGGCGCGCCAGAAAGGCTCACTCCATTTTTTCAATTAGCGTGAGGGACCAACATGACAGGTGCGACTGATCCGTTTTCTGCCTCGATCATCCCGTTCGAGGTTCCCGAGCAGGTGCGTGCGTTCGCCGAGAAGGGCGCGGCGCAGGCCCGCGAGAACTACGCCAAGTTCAAGGACGCCGCCGAGACCCACAACGGCACCGTCGAGGCCGTGTTCACGTCGGCCTCGAAGGGCGCGAGCGAGTACACCGCCAAGCTGGTCGAGTTCATGAAGGCCAATTCGAGCGCCCAGCTCGACTTCGCCCAGCAGCTGTTCGGCGCCAAGTCGCCGACCGAAGCGATGGAGCTGTGGACCGGCCACGCCCGCAAGCAGCTCGAGACCTTCCAGTCCCAGGCCAAGGAGCTGGTCGAGCTCACCCAGCGCGTCGCCACCGAGACCGCCGAGCCGATCAAGGCCACCGCCTCCAAGTACTATCCGCCCGCCGCCTGAGCGGAGAGGATTGGTGTGAGATGCGAAACCCGGGCCCGAAAGGCCCGGGTTTTTTCTTCGCCTCTCCCGTTTCCCCATGCGGAAACCCAAGAATGGTCGTAATGCCCGGGCGTGTCCCGCCTGCGCGGCCGAAGCCGCTTCGGCGCGGCGAAGGCCCGGGCATCCACGTTCTAGGTGCCGCGGGCAGAAGCCGTGGATGGCCGGGACAAGCCCGGCCATGACGATGTGGAGGCTTGTGCGTCCGAAGCGCCAGCGTCATATGCGGTGCCCTGCCTCGAGGGGGGAGCGCAACACCTCGATGCCCGCCACCGCCCGATTTGCCCGCACCGAGGGTGCTTTCACCCGGTTTTTCACCCCATTGCGGCCTTGCCAAACCCGGCCGTTGCACCTAGTTTCCGCCCCGTCCAGCCCCCTCAGGCATCAAGCCTTTTCAGGCAGCCCAAGGCGCGGCTCGCAAGGATGCAGTTGTAGCTCAGTTGGTTAGAGCGCCTGTCTGTGGAACAGGAGGTCGGTGGTTCGAGCCCACCCAACTGTACCAACGATCGCAGTGATTGGCGCGCGATGCAGCATTGCTCCGACCGCTGAATTTCGACGCATCGTTAGACCAGCCAAAATGTTGGCGGGGCATTGCTCACCGCTACTTGGTGATCGCCCGCGGATTGCGGTTTGAGCCCAAGTGCGACGACGCTTGAATCCATCACTGCATGTGCTTAGATGCCAATTGGCAAGATTATTTTGGCATTTGGCAAGAGGCTGCCGAGGCAGAAACTATGGGTAAGAACGAGCGTAGTG
Organism: Bradyrhizobium yuanmingense; assembly: GCF_025200905.1. Classification (NCBI taxonomy): domain Bacteria; kingdom Pseudomonadati; phylum Pseudomonadota; class Alphaproteobacteria; order Hyphomicrobiales; family Nitrobacteraceae; genus Bradyrhizobium; species Bradyrhizobium yuanmingense. Next base: position 618,116 of record NZ_CP104173.1, read on the forward strand.
GCAAAGGCGTTGCTCGAGATTCTTCGCGGGGCGTTCGCGCCCCCGGCTCCCAGACTAGCAAGCAGATCAAGGCGATTGCAGCGTCGGCCCTTACTCAGCGGCCTGACCATAAGAGGGGGTCTCGTAAATCTCCTTCGGCAGGGCTTGAACGCCTCTCCGCCGCTGAGCCGGACCAGACCTATCAACCGCAACCCGGCGCTGTTGTCGTGCGAGGGCATTTCGATGCGGTCACGGGGCTCTCGACGATCACCGATGCGCCGTCGCTCGGGCTCGGCAGAACCGCGGATGAAGCGCACTCCTCGGCCGAGCTGTTCGACGTCGTGATCGACGGCAACAGATTGTTTCGCATCGAGCCCGCTGCGCTTAAACGCCTTGCCAATTACAGCGATGACGAAATCCACGCGCTCGTCGTGCCCAAGCGCACGCTCGCGCGGCGGCTGTCGGACGGCGAGCCGCTGACGGTCGAGGAGACCGACAAGGCCGTTCGGCTGGCGCGGGTCGACCGGCTCGCCGCAAATGTCTTCGGCGATGCGGCAAAGGCGCACCGCTGGCTGCGCAAGCCGAAGAAGGCGCTGGGCGGAGAGACGCCGCTCGCATACCTCGCGACGGAGGCTGGAGCGCGCGTGGTTGAGGAGATGTTGCATCGGATCGATCACGGCATCCTCGCTTGAGGATTCGGCGTGCGGATCTGGCGGATCTCCAATTTCGACGATCTTTCCGGTATCGGCGGCCTGAAGGCCGACGGCCGCTGGCACGATCGCGGCCGGCACGTGGTCTACGCCGCGGATCATCCGGCTTCGGCGCTGCTCGAAGTGATGGTGCATCTGGAAATTGATGTGGAGGACTTGCCGACCAGCTACCAACTGCTTCGTATTGACGTGCCTGATAACCTGGCTGTCGAAAAGGTGAGCTTGAGCGATATTGAGAGAGTATCGCCGAATTGGGCCGGGAATCCCAGGGTGACACGTGATGTGTTGAGGCCGTGGTTCGACGAGATGCGCACGGCCGTGGTGTCGGTGCCGTCGGTCATCGTACCGTTTGCGCAGAACTATCTCATCAATCCGAGACACGTGGGTGCGGCGCGCATCCGCGTGTCTCATGTCGGGCGCTATCCTCACGACGAGCGGCTGTTTGGGCTGCGAACGGGCAAAGTCTGAGGTTGATAGTTTCCTGCTTTGCGCACGTCTAGGGCAACGTCCTGAGATCAGCCAACATCGACAACCTTTGGAGCCCTGAGAAAATGATCTCAGCCGAATACTGCCGCCTTATGGCCCGCTACAACACTTGGCAGAACGCCTCTTTGGTAGCTGCCGCCGACCGGCTGACCCACGAGGATCGCTGGAAGGATCGGGGGGCGTTCTTCCAGTCGATTGCAGCTACGTTGAACCATCTCTATTGGGCTGATGCCTTGATACTGGAGCGGCTGAAAGGGAACGCGCGTCCGGAGGAAACCATCAAGCACTCCCTCGCAAATCCCTCGGATTGGGAGGCCTTCAAGGCGCTCCGCTTGCAACGGAACGAGGAAATCGAAGCGTGGTCAGCGCGATTGCGCGACGCAGACCTGAACGGGATGCTTGTTTGGTATCCAGGAGACGGTTCAACTCGGATCGAGAAGCCAAAGACGCTGGTTGCTGTTCAACTCTTCAATCACCAAACCCACCACCGAGGTCAGGTCCACGCGATGTTGACGGCAGCGGGCGCAGACCCGGAGCCGACTGACATTCATCTTCTGGCCTAGCGCGAGGGCGCTTCAATCCATCTCAGCGTCCGTCAGGAAATCATCGCCTTGACCTGCGCCGTATCCGCGAACTCGATCAACTCGACGATCTTGCCGTCCTGAAATCTGAACAGGTCCAGGATCTCGGTGCTGACCGCCTTTCCGGTCGGACGATATCGAACGTCGACGCGGGAATGGATGGCGATCCTATCTCCGTCAACCAGCTCAGCCAGGATCTCGCGGCCTTCGAAACCGAAGTCTTCGATCAATTTGCTGAAGGCACCACGCAGGCTTGGGTGTCCCTCCACGCTTCCCGTCAATTCGAGTGCATTCTTGTCCCCCATCAAGGTGAACAGACCCTTGGGATCAAAAGCGGCGACCAGACCCTCGGCATCATCATTGTCGCGTGCGGCATAGGCGCGCCGGACCACTGCGAGCATTTCTTCGCGTTGTGCCATATTCCCCTCCCTGAACGTATCAGGAGAGACTAGCGACCTTCGCGTGCAAAGGCAAAATCATCTGGAAGTGGCACGCCCCCCGGCGCGGCGGAGCAGATGGTACATTTTCGTTCCCCGCGTCTGACAGAAAATGGCGAGATGTACCGGCGAACCTTTCAGGCTCCCGCCTGTTTGTAGCAGCGGCAGGACAGACAACGCTGAGGAGCTGAGCCATGAACGGTATCATCTATATCATCGGGCTGGTCGTCGTGATTGGTGCGGTGCTCTCGTTCCTGGGTCTGCGCTGATCGAGGCAATGCTATCCGAGGCCGCGCGGCGTCGCCCGCTTGCCTTGGTCGTGGCTTGGACGCGACCGCGCGAGAACCAGCAACGCCACCACGAGCGCCACCGCCGCGCGCGGCGTGCCCAGCGCCTCGCCCTTCGAGACGACAGCGGAGCCTGTCATCGGGCCACGCTTCGCGCGGACCCGGTGGCGGTCTCCTCAGGGTGAGGATCAGCGGCAGCGGTGCCCGCGAAACTGCTGCCACGCAGTCCGTCCTCATCCTGAGGGCCCGCGAAGCGGGCGTCTCGAAGGATGCGCCGCAGGCATCTCAGCCTCCGAGCGCTACGACCCCAACCCAATGATCCTCCGCGCCATGCGCACATTGGCATAGTCGATCATCTTGCCGTCCAGCGTCACCGCGCCCTGTCCCTGCGCCTCGGCTTGCTCCATGGCTTCGACGATCCGCCGCGCCTGGGCCAGCTCTTCGGCCGAGGGCGTGAACGCGCGCAGCGTCGGCTCGATCTGGTCGGGGTGGATCACCTGCTTGCCGTCAAAGCCCATCGCCGCGGCCTTTTGCGCGCTGGCCTCGGTCAGCCCAGCATCGCGGAACGCGCCGCAGGGGCCATCGACCGCGCGCAGGCCGCACGCGCGGGCGGCGACGAGCAGGCGCATCATGGGGTAGGCGAACAGGTCGAGCGGCGCGGAGGCGTAGCCGCTTTGCGCGGAGCCGACGTGGCGGTAGCCATCCGGCGAGATGCCGATGTCGGAGGTGCGGGCGCCGAGCGAGGCTGCGAGGTCGCCGACGCCGAGATGCAGCGCGGCGACGCTGTCGTGGCACGCGGCGAGGGCATCGACATTGACGAGGCCGAGCGCGGTCTCGATCAGCAGTTCGAGCGCAACAGGGGCGGCGCGATCCGCAGCGGCCGCGCGGAAGCGATCGGCGACAGCGACGATGTCGCTCACCCGCTCCGCCTTCGGCACGATCACGGCATCCAGCCGGGGCAGGGCCGCCAGGTTGCGGATCTCCTCCGCGATGAACGGGCTGTCTACGGCGTTGAGCCTGACCGCGACGTGCTTGTTGCCCCAGTCGAGCGCGGACAGCGCGCGAACGGCTTCCGCCAGCGCAACGCCCTTCTCGGCGGGCGGCACGGCGTCCTCGAGGTCCATGAACACCGCATCCGCCGATGATGCCGCCGCCTTGGCGACGACACGGGCGCGATGCGCGGGAACGGCGAGATAGGCCCGCGTCGGGCGCTGCGCGGCCATGGTCACGTTCCCTCGCGGAAGCCGAGTTCGCCGAGGATCGACGCGTTGTGCTCGCCGACGTCGGGCACCGGATCCATCCGCGGCGTCACGCCGGGAATGGTGAGCGCGGGCAAGAAACTCATCAAAGGTCCGCACGGCGATCCCACGCTTTGCACCCGCGCGCGGGCATGAAGCTGCTCGTGCTTCAGGAAGGCCTCGACCGAGTTCAGATTCGCGTTGGCAATCGCGGCTTCGTCCAGCAGCCGCAGCACTTCCTCGCTGGTCATCGATGCAAAGCGCTGCTCGATATGCGATTGCAGCTCGTCACGGTTCTGCATGCGCAGCGGATTGGTGCGGAAGCGCGGGTCGTCGGCGAAGTCGGCATCATCAAGCACGATGCGGCACAGCGAGCGCCATTCCCGATCGTTCTGGATGCCGAAAAAGATCGTGTTGCCGTCGCCGACGCGGAACGGGCCGTAAGGCGCAATCGTCGCATGCTTGGCACCGGTGCGCGGCAGCGGCCGGCCGGTATTCTGCGTGTAGAACGCGGGATAGCTCATCCAGTCCGTGATGGAATCGAACAGCGAGGCCTGGAAGGCCGTGCCCTTGCCGGTGCGTTCGCGGCGATACAGTGCCATCAGCACCCCGTTCAGAATGTACATGCCAGTGGCGATATCGACGACGGATAGCCCCACCTTGGCCGGCTCCGCCTCGGTGCCGTTGATGGCGAGCACGCCGGCCTCGCACTGCACCAAGAGATCATAGGCCTTCTTGTCGCTGTAGGGGCCATCAGTGCCATAGCCGGAGACGTCGCAGGCAATGAGGCGCGGATATTTGCGCAGCAGCGATGCGGCATCGAGGCCGAGCCGCTCGGCCGCGCCGGGCGCGAGGTTCTGGATGAACACATCCGCCCGCGGCAGCAGGGCGTCGAGCACCTTGCGGCCCTCGGGGCTCTTGATGTCGATGGCGAGGCTTTCCTTGGAGCGGTTGGTCCAGACGAACTGGCTCGACATGCCGTTCATCACATGATCGTAGTCGCGGCAGAAATCGCCGCTGCCCGGCCGCTCGATCTTGATCACCCGCGCGCCCCAATCCGCCAGGTGCCGGCTCGCCAGCGGCGCCGCGATCGCCTGCTCCAGCGAAACCACCGTCACTCCCGACAGCGGCAGCTCCGCTTCATTCCCCGTCATGTGATTGTCCTCCTCGTGTGCGCTTTTCGACCCAGGAGACAGGCCGGCCACCCCACGCGCATCTTTTTGAGGGTGACATGATGCCCCTGTTTTGCCCGACAAGTCAAATTTGGCTTCGAAAAATCCTAAAATTTGGCGACGTGAGTGTTTGCAATGACTTGGCTACTGTGCATGGGGTTGTTTTTCGCACTTTTGGTTTGGGGCCGACCAGCGGCGCCTTCGTTTCGTTTTCCGGAACTGCCAAGGCTCCTGACCTGTTGCCGAGAGCGCACACGTGCCGGCTTTCGCACTTGCCCTCGGTTGCCAACGAACCGCCGTTCACCCACTATTCGCGCTGACTCGTGATGGGGGGATCGATGCCGGCGTTTCGCTTCAAGTCCTTTGCAAAGCCCGTGGCCGTTGCAAGCCTCGCGCTTGCCCTGGCCATCCTGGCGCTGCCGCGCGCCGGTTTCGCCTACACCCAGGAGGAGCAGCAGGCCTGCACGCCGGACGCGATGCGGCTGTGCGGTGAGTTCGTCCCGAACGTCGATGCCATCACCGCCTGCATGATCAAGAAGAAGGCGCAGCTCTCGCCGCAATGCGCGGTGTTCTTCCGCCGCGGACCGGCGCCGCGCGAGCAGCGCGCCGGCAAGCCGACCCAGATCGCGCCCAAGGCTGCGAAGAAGACCGCCAAGCCGGCGCCGAAGAAGAAATCCAGCCAAGGCTGAGCGCCCAGCGACCAAAGCCGCGCCATCGCGCGCTTTCCTCGTTCCGGCCCTGACATCGGCTTCGCGACAGATTGCGGACTCGTTTTGTTCGCACGACGCCGGAAGGCTTGCATCGATTGACGGGCGTGCGCCCCTGAAAAGAAAGCGCGCGGCAGGTTGCGCGGCAAGGTTGCATTCCGCTTTTGTCCCGCGCATTGCTCAAAAAACGCACAGACGCGCGCCCGAGCGGCATTTCGATGCGGCCCGTGTCTCCGTCCTGCGAAGCAGTGTGACTCAAAAGCCAACACGTCTTGTTATTTCGTGGCTGTCGCGCAGCTCCCGACAAATTTTTCTTTCACGAATCAGCGCGCTGATTCATTTTCGCGGCCTGGGGTCAATCTGGAGGCGGAAGGTATGAACGTCATTGTTTTCGCATCACGTAAAGGCGGTTCGGGCAAGAGTACCCTCGCCGCGCATCTCGCCGCGCAGATCAAGGCGAGCAAGCAGGTCATGCTGGTTGACGCCGATCCGCAGGGCTCCCTGACGCTGTGGCACAAGCTCCGCGGCACCAACGAGCCCCCGATCAAGGCTGCCGTCAACTCCGTCAGCGGCATCGTCTCCGCGGCCAAGCGCGACGGTTATGAATGGGTGTTGATCGACACGCCGCCGAACCTGTCGGCCGTCGTCGACGACGCGATTAAGAACGCCACCATGGTGGTCATCCCGGCGCGTCCCGGCGTGTTCGACGTCAACGCCGTGCAGGAAACCATCCAGATGTGTCGCGCCGCGCGCAAGCCCTACGCGGTCGTGCTCAACGGTGCCCCGGCCAAGCGCGACGAAGCCGAAAGCCCGATCGTGACCATCGCCCGCGAAGCACTGGCGAAATTCCGCGCTCCGGTGTGGGGCGGCCAGATCACCAATCGTTCGGATTTGTTGATGGCGCTCAGCCACGGCGAAGGCGCGCGCGAGTATCAGGCCGAGAGCCGTGCGGCTCAGGAAATCGCAAGACTGTGGGCGGCGATCGAGCGTTCGGTGAAGGCTATCCGCGGCACCGCGTCGGCCTCCGGCGCAATGCACAAGCAGGCAGCTTAATTTTCATTAATCATGTCGAACGGCGAAAAACGCGCGGGAAGTCCGCGCGTTTTGCGTTTCTGATTTCGCTCACGCTACCATCAGCATGTAGAACACGATGACCGGCGACAGGGTCAGGATCACCGACCAGATGCCGACGGCCCAGAGAATGTCCTCGGTGCTGAAGCCCTGCTGTTCGGCGTCGAAATGCGACGCCATTTCATTCTGACTATTCACAAACGCCCCCGCGATTTCTTCGCTTATGGACGTCAGTGATAGCAGCGATGTTTTAAGATCCGGATCGCATCTGCCCGTGCATTTTGAACACAGGTGCTACCACGGATTAACCATCCCGCGCGCGCAGCTTCAGCCGACCAGCCAGACGCGAAACAGCAGCACCGGCATCAGGCCGAGCATCACGGCCCAGAACCCGAACGACGAGACGACGAGAATTCCCTTCAAGAGATCGGCGGGCGCGAACTGGCTCGCGGCCGTAGGCCGGGTGCGATACCCCATGGTCATTTCCCCTTCGGTAACTTTGGACAGAACGATAGGCGCGATTGCGTAAACGAGCCGTGGATACGGATTGCGGCAGCTGCGAAGGCCGTTGGGGCGCGGTTAACCAAAAGGCACGCTTCACCCTCTCCCCTTGTGGGAGAGGGTGGCTCGCCGCGGAGCGGCGAGACGGGTGAGGGGTCTGTCTCCACACAAACAGTCTTGCGCTTGGAGAAAACCCCTCATCCGGCGCTTCGCGCCACCTTCTCCCACAAGGGGAGAAGGAAGAGCAGCGTGCACGGAGAGAAAACTACGCCGCGATCGTCACCCGTCGCTCGATCTCGCGATCGATCGTTGCCGCGAGCTCGCTGCTCACTTCCACCATCGGCAGGCGCACCTCCGGGCTGTCGATCAGGCCGGATCGCCACAGCCAGTACTTCGCCGGCGCGGGGCTCGGCTCGGCGAACAACAGCCGCGTCAGCTCGCCGACCTCGTGCCAGCGCGCCAGCGCCGCATCGTGGTTGCCGCGCTTGTGCTCGCTATAGATTGCCGCAAACGTTGCGGTCTCGACATGGGCTGAGAGCACGATGCCGCCGTCGGCGCCGTCACTGAGTGCCTCGAAGAAATTGGCGTCCTCGCCGGTGAGCACGCGAAAGCCCTTCGGCCGGTCGCGCAAGAGCGCGATCGATTGCTCCCGGCTCGCGCCGCAATCCTTCAGGCCGACGATGTTCTTGTGCTCGGCAAGGCGCAGCATGGTCTGGTTGGTGATGTTGACGGCGCAGCGATAGGGAATGTTGTAGAGCGCGATCGGCCATGCGGCGTGGTCGGCGAGCGTCTCGAAATGCGCCAGCAGGCCGCGCTGCGACGGCCGCACATAATAGGGGCTGGCGATCAGGTAACCGTCGATCGGCCAGTCCGCGGTCTCGTCGAGGCGCTCCTGCAGACGCGAGGTGTCCGCGCCCGACAGTCCGAGGCAGACCGGCAGGTTGCGGCCGGCGGTCGCCATCTCCTCGCGCACCACGGCGCCGAGACGTTCGAGTTCGGCCGCGCGCAGTGTCATGCCTTCACCGGAGGTCGCGCCCAGGATGAGGCCGTCGATGCCGTGCGCGCAATAGTGCCGGGTCAGCCGCCGCAGCGACCTCTCGTCCAGCGCGCCGTCCTGGAACGGCGTCACCAGCGGCAACCACAGCCCGTGCAATTGGTCTCGTAGTCCGGTCATGTTTCCATCTCCTTCTCGGGAAAAATGCCTGAGACGGAGGGCAAATGAAAAAACCCCGTCCAGGCGGCGGGGTTTTCGGGATTGGCTCGCGATGACGAAGTCAGCTTAGCGCGCGCAATATTCCGAGGCCCCGGGATGGGGGCCTTTTTTCGAAACGATTGCGCACGACTTCGTGATCATGGGCGAATGATGCGGGGTATGCGCGGAACTGTCAACACACGCGGAGAGCGAAGCACATTTTGACGAAAAAAAGCCGGACCCGAGGGCCCGGCTTAGGTATTGGCCACGTGAGGCCGACACAATCACCTTCCAAGAGGGATTACTGAACTCCCGCGCCACTGGAGGAGGGGGACAAATGCGCAACGCGAAGGCTCAGCGTGCAAACATTATGGGCTTGCCGAGTGCCTTGCAGCAACAGCCGAGGCCGCATGTCAGTCATGCGGAAATCAGGACGGCCAGCGTTGCGCCTTGCTCACCACGAAGTCACGGAACACCTGCACGCGCGCGACCGTCTTCAACTCCTCGGGATAGACGAAGTAGGTGTCGAGCTGGATCGAGTCCGACTCGCCGAACAGCTGCACGAGCTTGCTCTGCTCCTCGACCAGGTAATCGGGCAGGGCGGCGATGCCGAGGCCCTGCGCGCAGGCGCGCACGAGACCGAGGATGTTGTTGACCTTGAAATAGGCCTCGCGCGGACCCGAGCCGTTGCGCCCGGCTTCGATCAGCCAGTTGCGGTTCTGCAGGTGCGGCGCGAAGTTGCCGTCCGAGAGCGTGATGATGCGGTGGGAGTCAAGCTCCTCCAGCGTGCGCGGCGTGCCGAAGCGCTTGATGTATTCCGGCGAGCAATAGGCGTGGAAGCCCATCGCGAACAGCTTGCGCTGGATCAGATCCGGCTGCGTCGGCTTGCGGGTGCGGATCGCGACGTCAGCCTCGCGCATCGACAGATCGAGCTCCTCGTCGGTGACGATCAGCGAGATGCGGATCTCCGGATAGAGCGCGGTGAACTCGCCGAGCCGCGGGATCAGCCAGTTGATGCCGACGCCGGGCGTGGTGGTGATCTTGAGATCGCCGCTCGGCCGTTCGCGGCTGTCGGTCAGCTTGGCGCGCGCCGCCTGCAGCTGCATGAACACGTCATGCGCCGTGCGGAACAACAGGTCGCCCTGCTCGGTAAGGATCAGGCCGCGGGCGTGGCGGTGGAACAGCGAGACCGAGAGCTCCTGCTCCAGCGCCGAGACCTGGCGCGATACCGCCGATTGCGACAGGCCGAGCTGCTCGCCCGCATGCGTGAAGCTGCCCGCTTCCGCCGCGGCGTGAAACACCTTCAGCTTGTCCCAGTCCATATCCGTAAATCCGTCGCGTGTTCGGGGCATGATTCTATTCCGCTGCCGCGCGCTCGCTGGCGCGAAGGGCCAAGAAACGTTCGGCTTCGAGTGCGGCCATGCAGCCGAGGCCGGCGGCCGTCACGGCCTGGCGATAGGTTTCGTCGGCGACGTCGCCGGCGGCGAATAGGCCGGGCACCGAGGTCGCGGTCGAGTTCGGGGCGACCTCGATATAGCCGGAGGGTTTCAGCTTGACCTGATCCTTGACCAGCTGGGTCGCGGGCGCATGCCCGATGGCGATGAAGATGCCGTCGGCCTTCACGTCCGTGAGCGCGCCGGTCTTGACGTTCTTGAGCCGGACATGGGTGACCTTGTTGGGGTTCTCGGTGCCGCAGATCTCGTCGACGGCGGCGTCCCAGACCACCTTGATCTTCGGGTGCTTGAACAGGCGCTCCTGCAGGATGCGCTCGGCCCGGAAATGATCGCGACGATGCACGATCGTGACCTGCGAGGCATGGTTGGTGAGGTACAGGGCTTCCTCGACCGCGGTGTTGCCGCCGCCGACCACGATCACCTCCTTGCCACGGTAGAAGAAGCCGTCGCAGGTGGCGCAGGCCGACACGCCGCCGCCCTGGAACTTGGCTTCCGACGGCAGCCCGAGCCAGCGGGCCTGCGCGCCGGTGGCCAGGATCACGGTCTCGGCGAGATAGACGTCGCCAGAATCGCAGGTGAGGCGGAACGGCCGCTGCGCCGTCTCCAGCTTGGTCACCAGGTCGGAGACGATCTTGGTGCCGACATGGACCGCCTGCTTCTCCATCTGCTCCATCAGCCAGGGGCCCTGGATCACGTCGGCGAAGCCTGGATAGTTCTCGACGTCGGTCGTGATGGTGAGCTGGCCGCCGGGCTGGATGCCTTGGATCAGGATCGGCTCAAGCATCGCGCGCGCGGCGTAGATCGCGGCGGTGTAGCCAGCCGGGCCGGAGCCGATGATGACGACCTTTGCATGAACAGGAGCGGACATTTCGATGGACGCCTTTCACGGGGGATTTGCAGCGCGGGCGCGGAATGTGCCGGGAGGCCTAGCGGAGGCGCTGAAATATCAGAGCTAATCTAAGCAATCTGGCGAGCCATGCAAGAATTGCATTCCCTATCGGCGGATTTTTCCAACAGGGAACAAAAGTCGATTGCGCTGCACGCGCAATAAAATTGCGCCGGCGGTGCGGATTGGGCTATGAGGATTTCGACAAGTCACCCAATACCGCCGCAAAGGCCAGGAGTTCCAATCACGTGTCGCGGAACCTAGACGAGATCGACCTGAAAATTCTCACCGAGATTCAGGCCGACGGTCGAATCACCAATGTCGAACTGGCCAAGCGCGTCGGCATCTCGCCGCCCCCCTGTCTGCGCCGCGTCCGGGCGCTGGAGGAGGAGGGTTACATCCACGGCTATCGCGGCCTCCTGGACGCACGCAAGCTGGGCTTCGACGTGACCGTTTTCGCCGCCGTGCACCTGTCCAGCCAGGCCGAAGCGGATTTGCGCGCGTTCGAGGAGTTCGTCCGCGCCGAGCCCCTGGTGCGGGAATGCTGGATGCTGTCCGGCGAGGTCGATTTCATCCTGAAATGCGTCGCACCCGACATGGCGACCTTCCAGGATTTCGTCACGCATCTGACGGCGGCACCGCATGTCCGCAACGTGCGCACGTCATTGGTGCTGCACAATTCGAAGTACGAGGCGGCCGTGCCGCTCGAGGTGAAGGGACGACGTTAGGGTCTTCTCCCTCTCCCCGTTCTTACGGGGAGAGGTGAAGACCAGTCCACGGTCCTCTCCGTCATTGCGAGCGGAGCGAAGCAATCCAGTGTCTTTCCGCAGAGGCAGTCTGGATTGCTTCGCTCCGCTCGCAATGACGTGTGGTGAGAACGTGTGTCCGCCACAACTCCAGCAACACGCCAAAAAGGCCGCGCACTGCGCGGCCTTTTCGAAACGTCAGCAGACGCAGCGGCAAATCCTTACCGCCACTCCACCTTGGTGATCTCGTACGCCTTGGCGCCGCCCGGCGTGTTGACCTCGACCGTGGCGCCCTTCTTCTTGCCGATCAATGCGCGTGCGAGCGGCGAGGTGATCGAGATCCGGCCCTTCTTGGCGTCCGCCTCGACCTCGCCGACGATCTGCCACACCGTCTTCTTCTCGGTGTCCTCATCGACCAGCGTCACGGTGGCGCCGAACTTGATGGTGTCGCCGGAGAGCTTGGAGATGTCGATGATGTCGGCGCGCGCGAGCTTGTCCTCGAGCTCGGCGATGCGACCCTCATTGTGCGACTGCTCTTCCTTCGCGGCATGATATTCCGCGTTCTCCGACAGGTCTCCGTGCGAGCGCGCCTCCGCGATATGCTCGATGATCCGCGGACGGTCCACGGACTGGCGCTGCTTCAATTCTTCCCCGAGCGCGACAAAGCCGGCCTGGGTCATCGGAACCTTTTCCATCGTCTCTCTCGTCCTTCGATCGTGCGCCCCAGAATGCGGATGGGCGCCGCAACCTTGATTCGTCAGTCCTCCAGAGCCCAAAGAGGGGCTGCCGGACCTTGACAGATATGGGCTTTAGCGCCGGAACAGAACTGCCACCTGGCCGGATCGGTTCCTCCGGCCATTGTGGCTTCATTGCCAATCACTTAGCGGAAGCTTCGCTGCCGCTAGCGATCAGGTTTCCGAAAAGTAGCTCTGCAGGGTACGAACCTCAAGGTCCCCACCCAAATAGGCGCGGATGCCCTGCGCGGCCGCCACGGCCCCGGAAAGAGTGGTGTAATATGGCACTTTATGCAAGAGGGCCGCGCGCCGCAGCGAGCGGCTGTCGGCCAGCGCCTGCGGGCCTTCGGTGGTGTTGAAGACGAGCTGGACGTCGCCATTGGTGATGGCATCGACGATGTGCGGCCGCCCTTCCAGCACCTTGTTCACCTTCTCGGTCGGAATGCCCTGGTCGGTCAGGAAGCGCGCCGTGCCCGAGGTCGCCAGCACCTTGAAGCCGAGCGAATGCAATTCGCGCACGGCATCCGCGATGCGCGTCTTGTCGCTTTCGCGCACCGAGACGAACACAGTGCCCTTACGCGGCACCCGCGTGCCGCCGCCGAGCTGACTCTTGGCGAAGGCGACCGCAAACGAGCGGTCGATTCCCATGACCTCGCCGGTCGAGCGCATCTCGGGGCCGAGCACAGTGTCGACGCCGGGGAAGCGTGCGAACGGGAAGACCGATTCCTTGACGCCGACGTGCTTGAGTGCCGCCTTCTTCAGCTTGAAATCGGCAAGCTTCTCGCCGGCCATGATGCGCGCGGCGATCTTGGCGACCGGCGTGCCGACCACCTTGGCGACGAACGGCACGGTGCGCGAGGCGCGCGGATTGACCTCGAGCACGTAGATCTCGCCGTCCTTGATGGCGTATTGCACGTTCATCAGGCCAATGACGTCGAGGCCGAGCGCGAGCTCGCGGGTCTGCCGCTCCAGCTCCTCGATCATTTCCGCATCGAGCGAGTGCGGCGGCAGCGAGCAGGCGCTGTCGCCGGAATGGATGCCGGCTTCCTCGATGTGCTCCATGATGCCGACGATGAAAGTGTCCTTGCCGTCGCACAGGCAGTCGACGTCGATTTCCGTGGCGTCCGACAGATAGCGGTCGAACAGCAGCGGGTTCTTGCCGAGCACGGTGTTGATCTGCCCGGTCTTGTCGTTCGGATAGCGCGCCTTGACATCGGCCGGCACCAGCTCCGGCAGCGTGCCGAGCAGATAATCATTGAGCTGGTTCTCCTCGCGGATGATCTGCATCGCACGGCCGCCGAGCACGTAGGACGGGCGCACCACCAGCGGCAGGCCGAGATCGGCGGAGACGAGGCGGGCCTGCTCGACCGAATAGGCGATGCCGTTCTTCGGTTGCTTGAGGCGCAGCTTGTCGAGCACGCGCTTGAAGCGGTCGCGGTCCTCGGCGAGGTCGATGGCGTCGGGCGAGGTGCCGAGGATCGGCACTTCGGCGGCTTCCAGCGCGCGCGCCAGCTTCAGCGGCGTCTGGCCGCCGAACTGCACGATCACGCCGTGCAGCGTGCCGTTGCTGCGCTCCTTGGCGATGATCTCCAGCACGTCCTCGGCGGTGAGCGGCTCGAAATAGAGCCGGTCGGCTGTGTCGTAGTCGGTCGACACCGTCTCCGGATTGCAGTTGACCATGATGGATTCGTAGCCGGCGTCGTGCAGCGCGAAGCAGGCGTGACAGCAGCAATAGTCGAACTCGATGCCCTGGCCGATGCGGTTGGGACCGCCGCCGAGAATGATGACCTTCTTCTTGTCGGACGGCGCGCTCTCGTCCGCGGGCAGGCCGGCGAACGGCGCCTCATAGGTCGAGTACATGTAGGCGGTGGGCGAAGCGAACTCGGCCGCGCAGGTGTCGATGCGCTTGTACACCGGGTGGACGCCGAGCGCGTGGCGCTTCGCCTTGACTTCGGCCTCCGTCGTCTCGGCCAGCACGGCGAGCCGCGCGTCGGAGAAGCCCATGGCCTTCAGCGTGCGCATGCCGAAGGCGTTGCCAGGCAGGCCGTTCTTCCTGACCTTCTCCTCCATCTCGACGATGCCACGCATCTCGGCGAGGAACCACGGATCGATCTTGCAGGAGTTGAAGATGTCCTCGTTTGACCAGCCGAGCCGCATGGCCTGGGCGACCTGGAGGATGCGGTTCGGCGTCGGAGTGCCGAGCGCGGCGCGGATCGCGTTCTTGTCGTCGTCGCGGCCGAGGCCCTCGATCTCGATCTCGTCGAGGCCGGTCAATCCCGTCTCGAGCCCGCGCAGCGCCTTTTGCAGGCTTTCCTGGAAGGTGCGGCCGATCGCCATGACCTCGCCGACCGATTTCATCGAGGTGGTCAGCGTGGTCGAGGCGCCCGGGAATTTCTCGAAGGCAAAACGCGGCACCTTGGTGACAACGTAGTCGATGGTCGGCTCGAATGACGCCGGCGTGGCACCGCCGGTGATGTCATTGGCGATCTCGTCGAGCGTGTAGCCGACCGCGAGCTTGGCGGCGACCTTGGCGATCGGAAAACCGGTGGCTTTCGAGGCCAGCGCGGAGGAGCGCGACACGCGCGGATTCATCTCGATGACGACCATGCGGCCGTCTTCGGGATTGACGCCGAACTGAACGTTGGAGCCGCCGGTCTCGACCCCGATCTCGCGCAGCACCGCCAGCGAGGCGTCGCGCATGATCTGGTATTCCTTGTCGGTCAGCGTCAGCGCCGGCGCCACCGTGATGGAATCGCCGGTGTGCACGCCCATCGGATCGAGGTTCTCGATCGAGCAGACGATGATGCAATTGTCTTTCTTGTCGCGCACCACCTCCATCTCGTACTCTTTCCAGCCGAGCACGGACTCCTCGATCAGCACTTCGTTGGTGGGAGACGCGTCAAGGCCGCGCTCGATGATGTCGAGGAACTCTTCCTTGTTGTAGGCGATGCCGCCGCCCGTGCCGCCCATCGTGAAGGAGGGGCGGATGATCGCGGGCAGGCCGATCTCGGACAGCGCCATCATGGCCTGGCCGAAGGCGTATTCCTGGTAGCGCTTGCGACGCTCGCTCTCGCCGAGCGTCCACTGCCGGTCGAGCTCTTCGAGCGCGGCGCCCGACAGCTTTGCGCGTTCGGCCTGGTATTTCTCGCGGAACGACTTCTTCAGCTCGGAGGCGTTGGCGAGCCGAGACTTCGGCGTCTCGAGCCCGATCTTGGTCATGGCCTCGCGGAACAGCTGGCGGTCTTCGGCCTTGTCGATGGCGTCGGCGGTGGCGCCGATCATCTCGACGTCGAACTTCTCCAGCGTGCCCTGGCGGCGCAGCGACAGCGCGCAGTTCAGCGCGGTCTGGCCGCCCATGGTCGGCAGCAGCGCGAAGCCGCCGGGGACGACGTGACGTTCCTTCTCGATGATCTTGGCGACGATCTCGGGCGTGATCGGCTCGATATAGGTCGCATCCGCCAATTCCGGGTCGGTCATGATGGTGGCCGGGTTGGAATTGACGAGGACGATGCGATAGCCCTCTTCCTTCAGCGTCTTCACCGCCTGCGTGCCCGAATAGTCGAACTCGCAGGCCTGGCCGATCACGATGGGACCGGCGCCGATGATCAGGATGGTCGAGATGTCGGTTCGTTTGGGCATCACCGCTCACGGGCTGGGATCTGGGCACAAAAAAAGGGCGCGCTTGCCGCGCGTCCCCATTTGGCGAGAGCGCGGGGTCTCCCTCGCGCGCGGGTGGGTCTTAAACCAGTTTTTGGAGCGGCGAAACCCCGAAAAACGCCCATCAACCGCCAATTTTCAGGGGTTTGACGGTGCGTTGCCGGCATCGTCGGGGCGGGCGGGCAGTCCGTCTCCGCTTCCGCTCCGCTCCAGCTACGCCGGACACGCTTCGCCCCTTGGGGTCTTGCCTGGCTGCGCCACGCGTAGCCCGCAGGGGCGAAGCGTGGAGACCCGGCCTGGATTTGAACCAGGATGAAGAGCGATGCACCGCCCCCGCGTAGACATTTCCGCCACCGGGCCATCAGGATTATTCCCGATCGGCGTGCGCCAGGCCACCTCAGCTGATCGTTATGCTTAACGGACCAGAGGCGGCCTCGCGATGAAGGTCATGCGCCAGCGGTTGTGCCCGATATTGCTGTGGGCGCGCTGGACCGCGAAGCCCGCCGCCTTCAGCTTGGCCGTGATCTCGTCCTCGCTGTAGCGCTGCAGTCCGATCTTCGAGCGCAGCTGGCGATAATCCGACAGCGCGGTGCTGATCAGCCCGATCAGCGCGTCCTTCAGAAATCCGTGACGCAGGCCGAACCCGAGCAGCGCCATCACATCCCTGACCATGCCGACATTGGGCTGTAGAATGTCGCCCAGCACCAGCTTGCCGGAGGGTTTCAGGATGCGGCGGATGTTCAATAGCGCCGCATCGAGCTCGTCCGGCGTCATGTATTGTGCGACCGAGTTCATCACGACGAGATCGATCGACTGATCCTGCATCTTGCGGACGTCCTCGAGCGAGCGGACGCGGATCTTGGTGTTTGGGGCAAACCGCGCGATCAGCCGGCCGCGCACGCCCGGCGCGGGCTCGGCCAGGATCAGCATGCCGCAGGCGGCTGCCACCTGGCTCGCCGACAGCGCTTCGCCGCAGGCATAGTCCAGCACCGTCGCATCGGGCGAGGGGATGTAGCCGATGATGTCCCGCGCAATGATCTGGAAGTGCAAGTTGCGATGCAGCTTGCTGACATAGATCGTATGCGTCGAGTCGTAATAATCGATCCAATCGTCCATTGGTATCCCGCCCAGGGGTTCCTATCTAGGAACCGCGCTGCCCACCTTGCGTTAGGGGTGCGGCGGCGCGCCGTCAATGTCCGCGTCCTAACAGGAAGGTCTCCCGTGAGCAAAACCAACAACAAGGTCTCGCCCGAACTCGATACCCCCACGGATCTGTCGCCCGACGGGGTCAAGAAAGTCTCTGAGGCGCTCAACGTGCTTCTGGCCGACGCGTTCGCGCTTTATCTGAAGACCAAGAATTTCCACTGGCACATCAGCGGGCGCCACTTCCGCGATTACCACCTGCTGCTCGACGAGCAGTCCGACCAGATCTTCGCCACGACCGACCAGCTCGCCGAGCGCGTCCGCAAGATCGGCGGCACCACGCTGAAGTCGATCGGCCAGGTCGCAAAGCTCCAGACCATCAAGGACAACAACGAGGACTACGTCCCGCCGCGCGAGATGCTGCGCGAGCTGATGCAGGACAACAAGCACGTCGCTGCCGCGATGCGCAAGGCGCACGACGTGTGCGACGAGGCCGGCGACGTCGCCAGCGCCAGCATTTTGGAGAACTTCATCGACGAGACCGAGCGCCGCACCTGGTTCCTGTTTGAAGCGACGAGGCAGGAGGGCGGCAACGAGGCGTAACGGGATGCGTAGGGTGGGTTAGCCTCGCAGAAGCGCGAAGCGCATCTGCAAGGCGTAACCCACCACTGTCTCTGTCCGCGGAAACAGAAGAGGTGGGTTACGCCTTTGGCTAACCCACCGTACTGCACGACGCGTGTGGCTACCGCCACAGCCGCATCAGCGCGCCGTCCTTCCCCGTTACGGGATCAGCGGGCGGCAACGCCACTTGTGGAATCGTCTTCAGCGCTTTCGCATGGTTCTCCGGCGTTGCGCGCGTGATCTCCATTTTTGCGCCTGGCGGATAGGCGCCGATCACGCAAAAATCATCGCTCGCCTTGATGCATTGATGTCCGGTGCCGGCGGGCAGGATCGCAACGTCGCCGGCCTTGATCTGAAGCTCCTGGCCGTGATCGCCGCCGAAACGCACGCGGGCGCTGCCGCGCGCGACGGCGAGCACCTCATGCACCGTCGCATGATAATGCAGATAATCGTAGACGCCGTTGCGCCACGTCCCGCCCCAGCCGTTCGCTTCGAACAGATTCTCGATGGTCTCTTCCGGGCGCTTTGGGTCGAGCTTCACCGCGCCCTGGTAGACCAGGAACGGAAGGATGTTGTTCGGCACGAGCCCGTCATCCTCGAAAACAATGGCGAGCGGCTCGGCCTTGTCGCGGACGACGGACATGGCTGTGCTCCTGCGCAAGAATAGCAGGGATCAACCAAACGCGTGCGGCGACGTTCCTCGTTCCACCGTCATTCCGGGGCGACGCGCAGCGTCGAGCTATGATGCGCAATTGCGCATCAGAGAATCCATCGCGCTGCAAAGTCTGTTGTCAGATGGATTCCGGGCTCGCGCTACGCGCGCCCCGGAATGACGAAAAGCCCGGGGCGAGCCCGGGCTTTTGTCGTGAAGTATCCGTGGAGAACGCGCCTTACGCCCTCTTCCTCTGCCGCATCAGGTCGGCGAAGCGCTGGAACAGGTAATGCGAGTCGCGCGGGCCGGGTGAGGCCTCGGGATGATATTGCACGGAGAATACCGGCTTGCCGTCGAGCTGGATGCCGCAGTTGGACCCATCAAACAAGGAAATGTGGGTCTGCGTCGCGCCCTTCGGCAGCGTCGTCTCGTCCACGGCAAAGCCGTGGTTCATCGAGGTGATCTCGACCTTGCCGGTGGTCTCGTCCTTCACCGGGTGATTGGCCCCGTGATGGCCCTGATGCATCTTCTTGGTCTTGGCGCCGACGGCAAGGCCCAGCATCTGGTGGCCAAGGCAGATGCCGAAGGTCGGCGTGCCCGATTTGATCACGTCGCGGATCACGGGCACGGCATATTTGCCGGTCGCGGCCGGATCGCCCGGACCGTTGGACAGGAACACGCCGTCCGGCTTCAACGCCAGGATGTCTTCGGCGGGGGTCGTCGCCGGCACCACCGTCACCTTGCAGCCGACACCGGCGAGCAGGCGCAGGATGTTGCGCTTGATGCCGTAGTCGATGGCGACGACGTTGAACTCGGGCTTGTTCTGGCGGCCGAAGCCCTTGTCCCAGGCCCAGGGCATCTCGTCCCAGGTGAAGCGCTGGCCGCTCGTCACCATCGGCACGAGGTCCATGCCCTCGAGGCCCGGCCATTCGCGCGCCTCTTCCTTGAGGCCGTGCAAATCGAACTCGCCAGACTTCGAGTGCGCGATCACGGCGTTCGGCATGCCCTTGGAGCGGATCAGCGCGGTCAGCGCGCGGGTGTCGATGCCGGAGAGGCCGATGATGCCGCGGGCCTTGAGCCAGGCATCGAGATGCTTGGTGGCGCGGTAGTTCGAGGGATTGGTGATCGCGGTGCGCAGGATCACGCCGCGCGCGCCGGGCGTCGCGGCCATGTTCACCGTCTCGATGTCGTCCTCATTGGTGCCGACATTGCCGATATGCGGGAAGGTGAAGGTGATGAGCTGGCCGGCATAGGAGGGATCGGTCAGGATCTCCTCATAGCCGGTCATTGCGGTGTTGAAGCAGACCTCGCCGACGGCGTGGCCCTCGGCGCCGAGACCAAAGCCCTCCAGCACCGTGCCGTCGGCAAGCACGAGGAGCGCGGTCGGTTTGTGGTCCGGCCAGGCGGGATCGTTGTCATGTTGTGTCATGAGCCCGCTTCATAAGCCCCCCGCGTGTGCACGTCAAAGCGAGAGAGGGCCGATTCACATGCGTTTTTGCATATTTGACAGGCCTCCTCCCACCCTTAAGCTCGGACGCACAATTTCCGGCAATTTCCTGGGCTTGCGAGGCAATAATGGACCAGACCACCCCCATTGTGCTGGTTCCGGGGCTGGCGTCCTCGGCCCGGATCTATGCGCCCGTGATCCCTGCGCTCTGGCGTTTCGGGCCGGTGACGGTCGCCAACCACATCCGCGACGACAGCATGGTTGCGATCGCCCGCCGCATCCTCGCCGAGGCGCCGCCGCGCTTCGCCCTCGCCGGCCATTCCATGGGTGGCTACATCGCCTTCGAGATCATGCGCCAGGCCAGCGAGCGCGTGACAAAACTCGCGCTGATCAACACGCAGGCGCGGCCCGACTCGCCGGAGGCCACCGCGCGCCGCCGCGCTCAGATGGAGCGCGCCAGACGCGGCGAGCTGCGCGCCGTGCGCGAGGAGAGTTTTCCGGAGCTCGTGCATCCGTCGCGGCGCGACGATGCCGAGATTCTCAGGCTCGTGCATGCGCAGGACGAGGACGTCGGCGTCGAAGGCTATCTGCGGCAGCAGACCGCGATCATCGCACGGGTGGATTCGCGCTCCTTGCTGGCGACGATCACATGCCCGACGCTGGTGCTGACGGGCGATGCCGACAACACCATCCCCAACGCCTTCTCCAAGGAGATGGCCGAAGGCATCGCCGGCGCCAGGCTCGTGATTCTCGATCGCTGCGGGCACCTGCCGCAAGCCGAACAGCCGGAGGCGACGGTTCAGGCGCTGACCGAATGGCTGGGGAGCTAGGTTGTGCGACGGCCGCAAAGGGCCTAGATCAGGCGTTTATATCGAAGGGATCACGATGATGCTGCGCGACGACATCAACAATGCGGTCAAGGAGGCCATGAAGGCCAAGGACGAGCGCAAGCTGTCCACGCTGCGCATGGTCAACTCGACCATCAAGAACGCCGACATCGACGCGCGCGGCAGCGGCAAGCCGCCGTTGTCGGACGCTGACATCCTCGCGGTGCTGCAGAAGATGATCAAGCAGCGTCAGGAGGCGGTCGAGCTCTATGACAAGGGCGGCCGCGCCGAGCTTGCCGCACAGGAGCGCGAGGAGATCGCGGTGATCTCGGCGTATCTGCCGAAGCAGATGTCCGATGACGACGTGAAGAAGGCGATTGCGGATGCGATCGCCGAGACGGGTGCGGGCGGCATGAAGGACATGGGCAAGGTGATCGCCGTGCTGCGCGCGAAATACGCGGGCCAGATGGATTTTGGCAAGGCGTCTGGTCTCGTGAAGGCAGCGCTGTCGGGCTAGCTTCTTCCCCTCTCTCCTTGTGGGAGAGGGTGGCTCGCCGCGTAGCGGCGAGACGGGTGAGGGGTCTTTCTCCGCGAGCGATCCTCTCCCAGTAGTTCACGCGGATAGAGACCCCTCATCCGGCGCTTCGCGCCCCCTTCTCCCACAAGGGGAGAAGGGGCACCTTTGATGCCGCATAGGTTCGGTCTACTCTCCCGGCAGAAACAAATCGGGAGCAACCGATGACCGTCATCAAGCCGTTTCGCATCGCCATCAGCGACGACGTCCTCGCCGACCTGAAGTCACGCCTCGCCCGCACGCGCTGGCCGGAGCGCGAGCTGGTCGACGACTGGAGCCAGGGCGCGCCGCTGAAATGGATCCAGGAGATCTGCACCTATTGGGCCAACGAGTATGACTGGCGCTCGCGCGAGGCAAAGCTCAATCGCTTTGCGCAGTTCACCACGGAGATCGACGGCCTCGACATCCACTTCATTCATGCGCGCGCGAAGGAGCCGTCGGCGCTTCCGTTGATCATCACCCACGGCTGGCCCGGCTCCATCGTCGAGTTCCAGAAGGTGATCGCGCCGCTCACCGATCCCGCCGCGCATGGCGGCAATCCCGCCGATGCCTTTCACGTGATCTGCCCCTCGCTGCCTGGCTTCGGCTTCTCGGGCAAGCCGGGGACCACCGGCTGGGGCGTCGATCGCATTGCCGCGACCTGGGCCAAGCTGATGGACCGCCTGGGCTACGCGCGTTATGGCGCGCAAGGCGGCGACTGGGGCTCGGCGGTGACGACCTCGCTCGGAGCGCAGGACCCCACTCATTGCGCCGGCATCCACATCACGCTCGCCTTCAACGCGGCACCGAAGGTCGAGGGCGAGCCGACGCCAGAGGAGAAGCGGGCGCTGGCCGGCCTCAAGCACTACGCCGATCTCGACTCCGGCTATTCCAAGCAGCAGTCGACGCGGCCGCAGACGCTCGGCTATGGCCTGACGGATTCGCCGAGCGGCCAGGCGGCCTGGATCCTGGAAAAATTCTGGGCCTGGACCGATTGCAATGGCCACCCCGAAAACATCTTCAGCAAGGACGAGCTGCTCGACAACGTCATGCTCTATTGGGCGACGCAGACGGCGACCTCGTCGGCGCGGCTCTATTGGGAGAGCTTTGGCAAGCGCCGCACCACGCCGGTGGTGAAGGTGCCGACGGGTGTCGCGGTGTTCCCCAAGGAGATCGTCACGCCGGTGCGGCGCTGGATGGAGCCGAACTTCCATGACATCACGCATTGGAGCGAGATGGAGAAGGGCGGTCACTTCGCCGCCTTCGAGCAGCCGGAGCTGTTCGTGCGCGATGTCCGGAAGTTTTTTGCGACCGTGCGCTAACCACGCCGTCATTCCGGGGCGCTCGTAGGGCGAACCCGGAATCCATCGGGCCGCAGCAAACGCTGCGCAATGGATTCCGGGCTCGGCGCTGACGCGTCGCCCCGGAATGACGTCGCGGGGCTCTTGTTCCGAGCACTCACAGCTTTAGACTGGGTCATAACAACAAGACACCGGGAAGACGACCAAGCCCATGCTGACCGAAGCCGCAAGCTACGACGAACTCGTCCGCAACTTCCGTTGGGATATCCCCGCGCGCTTCAACATCGCGGAGGCGTGCTGCGATCGCCATGCCGACGGCACCGGCCGGCTTGCGCTGATCTATGTCGACGACACCGGCGCCACCAGCCGCACCACCTTCGACGAGATCGCGGAGATGTCGCGCCGCTTCGCCAATGTGCTGTGGGCGGACGGGCTTGTGCGGGGCGACCGCGTCGCGGTGTTCCTGTCGCAGTCGCTGGAATTGCCGATCGTGCACATGGCGGCGTTTCGCTCGGCCCTGATCTCGATCCCGCTGTTCGCCCTGTTCGGCGAGGACGCGCTGGAATTCCGTCTGTCGAACTCCGAGGCCAAGGCGATCGTCACCGACGAAGCTGGCTGGGAAAAGCTGTCCAAGATCCGCGACCGCCTGCCGGAGCTGAGGAGCGTCTACATCGTCGGCGCGCGAATGCCCGCCGGCACGACATCGTTCTGGGATGCGGTAAAGGCCGCTTCGCCCGACTTTACGCGCGCGGACACCTCGGCCGACGATCCCGCCCTGATCATCTACACATCGGGCACGACGGGTAACCCGAAGGGCGCGCTGCATGCGCATCGTGTCGTGCTCGGCCATCTGCCGAACGTGGAGATGTGCCACAACTTCTTGCCCAAGCCCGGCGATCTCATGTGGACGCCGGCGGATTGGGCCTGGATCGGCGGGCTCATCAACGGCCTGCTCGCGTTCTGGTACCACGGCATTCCCCTGGTCGGCCATCGCGCGCGGAAATTCGAGCCGCAAGCGGCGATGCAGATGATGGCCGATCTTGCCGTCCGCAACGTATTCCTGCCGCCGACGGCGCTGAAGCTGATGCGGCAGGCCGGCGTCAAGCATTCCGGCGTCAAGCTGCGCAGCATCTTCACCGGCGGCGAATCGCTCGGGGGTGAATTGCTCGGCTGGGTGCGCGAGACGTTTGGTGTCGACGCGCATGAGGTGTTCGGCCAGACCGAGTGCAACCTCGTGATCGGCAGCAACGCGAACCTGTTTCCGATCCGCCCGGGTTCGATGGGCAAGGCGACGCCGGGCTTCGATGTCCGCATCGTCAACGACAAGGGCGAGGAATTGCCGCGGGGGCAGCGCGGCATCATCGGCGTGCGCCAGCCGTGCCCCGTCACCATGCTCGAATATTGGCGCAATCCGGAGGCGACCGCGAAGAAATATGCCGGCGACTTCCTGCTCACCGGCGATCTCGGCGTGCAGGACGAGGACGGCTATTTCTGGTACGTCAGCCGCGAGGACGACGTCATCACCACCGCCGGCTATCGCGTCGGCCCCTCCGAGATCGAGCACACGCTGATGAAACATCCGTCGGTGGCCATGGCTGCGGTGGTCGGCATTCCCGATCCGATCCGCACCGAATCGATCAAGGCCTGGATCGTGCTGCGTCCGGGCTTTGCCGGCAGCGACACGCTCGCGCGCGAGATTCAGGACTTCGTCAAGGTGCAGCTCGCCGCGCACGAATATCCGCGCTTCGTCGAATTCACGGAGACGCTGCCGATGACGGCAACAGGCAAGGTGCTGCGCCGCGAGCTGCGGGCCAAAGGCTGACTTCTTACAAGGGCTGGCTTCCGACCATGGCAAAGACGTCTCAAGCCGCGGGGCTTCACCGCGCCTCGCTTGCAAAGCTGCACGAGCTCGATACGGCGCTGGAGCTCATGTATTACGGCTGGCGCGGCATGACGCTTGAGGCCGACGCATATCTGGCCAAGCAGGGCCTGTCGCGTCCGCACCATCGCATCCTCTACGTTGTGGCGCGCCGGCCCGACATCGCCATCGGCGCGCTGATCGAGATCCTCGGCATTTCCAAGCAGGCCCTCAACCGGCCGCTCAATCTGCTGCTGGAGCGCAAGCTCCTGACCTCGAAGCGGGCGCCGGAGCAGCACCGCTCGAAATTGCTGCGCCTGACGGAAGCGGGGCGGCGCATCGAGCAACGGGCCTCGGACCACGAGCGCCAGGTCCTGCGCGAAGCGTTCGCGCGCGCCGGGGCGAGCGGTGCGGCGGGATGGATCGGCGTGATGGAGGCGATCGCCGACAACAACTGACCTAAATCTCAAGTCAACATAGTTGACATGAGGCGCGCGCTTTGCCACCTTCCTGGCCACAAGCCGAAGGGAGGATCCGTGTCGTGAGCGGACAGGCAATGGACCGCGCGGCCGCCGCAAGCTTCGTCGCGGCATGGTGCGCGAACTGGCGCAAAGTGGACATCGACGCGGTCGTCGCCCATTTCGCCGACGATGCACAGATGCGCAGCCCTCTCGCGCTCACCCTGACGGGGTCTCCGACCGTCACCGGCGCCGAGAACATTCGCGCCTACTGGCGGAAAGCCTACGGCCACATCGAAAGCGCCGACCTGAAGATCCTGGACTGGAGCTGGGACGAGGCGATCGCGCGACTGACGGTGTGGTGGCAATTGGGCGATACGCGCGCCAGCGAATTCATGGACTTCGACGATGCGGGCCGTGTGGTGCGCAGCGAAGCCTTCTACGGAAAATGACCATGCGATTTTCGGATATCGTCCTGCTTCTCAACACGCTCTGGTTCGTGGGCGCGTTCATCCAGTTCAGCATCGCGCAAACCAACACGTTGAAGATCCTGCTGCCGCGAGAGGAGCGCAGCAATCCGATCGCGCCGACCCTTGCAGCGAGCGTCGCGTTTCTCGGCGGCATGAATCTGCCGATCGGGCTCTTGTCGCTCTATCTTCTGGCCGCCCGTCCGTCCTTCTTCCAGCCGGTCGAAGCGCAGCTCGCGCTGTTCCTGTTCTTTGCCGCCTGCCATTTCAGCCAGTTCGCCTATAACGTCCCGGTGCTGATGCGCGGCGGCCGCGTCGGGGTGGCCTATTGGCCGGTGTTGAAGGGCCCGATGCTCCGGATCTTCGTCATCGACGCGGCTCTG
The DNA here is from genome assembly GCF_025200905.1 of Bradyrhizobium yuanmingense. Taxonomy (NCBI): domain Bacteria; kingdom Pseudomonadati; phylum Pseudomonadota; class Alphaproteobacteria; order Hyphomicrobiales; family Nitrobacteraceae; genus Bradyrhizobium; species Bradyrhizobium yuanmingense. The sequence continues at coordinate 643,664 of NZ_CP104173.1, forward strand.
TTCGCGGCCAATATCGCAGTGGCGCTGCAGCTCACCATCGCGTCCTGATCTAGCGCGGCGGCTCCGCAAGGGCCGCGCGCAGCATCGCGGCGAGCTCCTTGCGCCGGAACGGCTTGGTCAGAATGCGCGCGTCGATCCCGTCGGGCGTCTTGACTGGATCCTGGCTGTAGCCGGACGTGAAGAGCACCTTGAGGCCAGGCCGCAGTTGAACGGCCTGCCTCGCCAGCTCCGGCCCGAACATGCCGCCGGGCATCACGACGTCGGTGAACAGCAGCTGGATGTCCGCGGACTGGCGCAGCACGTCCAGCGCCGCGGGTCCGTTTGCCGTCGTGATGACGCGGTAGCCGAGCGCCTTCAGCTCGTTCTCGACATAGGCGCGCACCATGTCGTCGTCCTCGACGACGAGGATCGTCTCGTATCCCTCGGGTGCGGCGACACGCGCTGCCGGTGACGGCTCCTCGCTCGACGACGTCGGCAGGCGAGGAAAGAACAGCCTGACCACGCTGCCTTGACCCGGTTCGGACTGCATCTGCACGAGTCCGCCGGATTGTTGCGCAAATCCGTAGACCATGCTGAGGCCAAGGCCGGTGCCCTTGCCGACCTCCTTGGTGGTGAAGAACGGCTCGAACGCGCGCTGCAACACCTCGCTGCTCATGCCGGACCCGGTATCCTTCACGGCCAGCATGACGTAGTCGCCGGGCCGCGGCTCGCCGTTGACGTCGAGGTCGGATTCACCGAGCGATGCATTCCGCACCTCGACCATCAGCTTGCCGCCGTCAGGCATCGCGTCGCGCGCGTTGAGCACGAGGTTGAGCACGGCCGTCGCCAATTGGCCGGGATCGACGCTGGCGAGCCAGAGATCCGGCGCGAACGTGAAGCTGGATTCGATGTGCTCGCCCAGGGTCCGCTGCAGAAGCTGCTTCATGCCGGTCACCTGCTCGGCGATGTCGATCTCGCGCGGCCGCAGCGGCTGCTTGCGCGCGAAGGCGAGCAGGCTCCGCGTCAGGTCGGAACCCCGCTCGGCGGCGGTCGCAATGTCGTCGGCGATCCGGTGCAATTCCTCGTTGCCCGCAAGCCTGTCGGCGAGGTGCTCGGAATTGCCGAGAATGACGGTCAGGAGATTGTTGAAATCGTGCGCCACGCCGCCCGTGAGCTGGCCCATGGCTTCCATCTTCTGCGACTGGCTGAGCTTGTGGCTGAGATCGGCGATGGCGGCGCGCTGCTGCTCGAGCGATTCGGCCGTGCTGTTGAGCAGCGTCATCAACCCGCCGAGCTCGCCCCCCGGGTGGGGCTCCGGAATGCGCGCGCTGAGATCGCCGTGCCCCAGGCTCTTCGCCATGGCAGCGAGCCGCCCGACCTGCCGTCCGATGCTCACCGTCGTGAGGATCCAGAGGCCGGCGAGGAGCAGCAGCGAGGCCACCGCCAGGATCGCCATGTCCTCGTAAAGCCGGCGGTTCGCTGCCGCGATCAGTCCGTCCTTGGACCGCCCCACCAAGATATAGAGTCCGGCCTTGCGGATCGCGGGCGAGCGGGCAACGCCCCAGATCTGCGTGCGGCCGTCGCGATCGGCGATCTCCCGGAATGGTTCGCCGTCGGGATCTGCCGCGAAGCGGAACAGGTCGGAGCCCGCAATGGAGCCGCCGATGGGTACGCTCCAGCCGCCGCGCTTGGGGGCGGCCAGGACCGTGCCCTTGGCGTCGACGAGCAGGATGTCCTTCTCGGCGAGCAGCCGCTTGTCGTGAAACTCCGCGAATTTGTTCAGGTTGAAGGAGGCCAGCAGCACGAATTTCAGCGCGCCCGTATCCGATCGCACCGGATAGGCGATCTGCAGCACCGACAGTCCGGTGAGGCGGCCGAACACCGGTTCCACCGCGACGAGGCCGTGAAGAGTCTTGACCTCTTTGAAATAGCCGCGGTCGTTCAGGTCGAGCGTGCGGTTGGTCCGCAGCGAGTCGCAGAACAGCCTGCCGTCGGGATCGATGGTCAGGATACCCGTGAACTGCGGATATTCCTCGCGGACATCCGACAGAAACGCCGAGCATGCCGCTTTGTCGCGCGTGTCGAGGTCGCGGGCGCGGGCGAGCCCGTAATGAAGCTGGGCAGTCCCCTGGATCTTCTCGCCGAGATCGCTGGCGATGTCGTCGGCGGATGCGGCGAGATTGGCCAGCGCCGCGTCGATCTCGCTCGTCCGGTTCTGCACGAAGCGCAGCCCGACCAGAATCGCCGGCACGAGCATGGCCGCGATGACGAGGATAAGTAACCGGGTACGCAGGCTCATCGGTGGGCGATCGGCTCTCGGGCGGCGGTATTCGGAGGTGCAATTTGCGGCACGATCATCTGCCCCGTCCATAGCGGTCGGTGCAAAAATCGCGCGAAAGGCTAACGATTTCGCCGTGCGAGCATCGTCCCTTCGCTGCTACCCTTCGCGCTGGCCGGCTTCAAGTTGCGCCGCGCGGCGGCGCTAATATCGCGGCATGCGCGCGACGAAGATCGCGCCGATGTGCGGAGGAAGCTGATGTCCATCTCGGGCAAGGTCGATCCGGTGGTGCGTCCAGTGGCGGCGGTCGACATCGCCGAGGCGCTGGTCGAGGGCCTCCGCGATTTCCAGGCGCTGCCGCTCTACGGTCTCTGCTTCGGCGCGCTCTATGCCGCCGGCGGCATCGTCATCATGCTCTGTCTCACTGCCTTCGGCATGGTCTACCTGGTCTATCCCCTCGCTGCCGGTTTTGCGTTGATCGGACCGTTCGTTGCGATCGGCCTCTACGAAGTCAGCCGGCGCCGTGAGCGCGGCGAGCCGGTCTCGTTCGCTGCGATCTGGTCCGCGATCCGCTCGCGCAGCGAGATCGGCTGGATGGCCTTCGTGACGTTGTTCGTCTTCGTGGTCTGGATGTACCAGGTGCGGCTCCTGATCGCGCTGCTGCTCGGCCTCAACGCCTCGTTCTCGAGCTTGCAGGAATTCATGACGGTGGTGCTGACGACCAGCGAGGGCCTCTTGTTCCTGGCCATCGGCAATGCGGTCGGGGCCGTGCTGTCGCTGATCCTGTTCTCGCTGACCGTGGTGTCGTTCCCGCTGCTGCTCGATCGCGAGGTCGATTTCGTCACGGCCATGGTGACGAGCGTGCGCGCGGTGGTGACGAGCCCGCTGCCGATGATCGGTTGGGCCGCATTGATCGTGATGCTGCTGATCGTCTCGGCGCTGCCCTATTTTCTCGGGCTGGTGGTCACGCTGCCGGTGCTCGGGCATGCGACATGGCATCTGTACCGCCGGTTGGTGGCGCCGGTGGCTTAGTGTCGGCGCTCTTCCTTCTCCCCTTGTGGGAGAAGGTGGCGCGAAGCGCCGGATGAGGGGTCTCTCTCCGCGGACTCATTGAGAGAAGTGTGCGCGGAGAGAGACCCTCACCCGTCTCGCCGCTTTCGCGGCGAGCCACCCTCTCCCACAAGGGGAGAGGGGAAGAAGCGACCTACGCTTGTCCTTCTTCAATTACGGCACCTTGATCCCCATCGCCTTCAGCGCCTCCAGCAACCGCACCGGCGGGGACATCTCGATATGCGGCGCCTTGCCGGTCTCCAGCAGGCTCTTCAATCCGGAGAGGATCGCGGGCCAGCCGGTGCGGCCGCCGGAAAGGATGTCGTCGCTGAGCTCGCGGTCGTGGCGTTGGCTCAGGGTGAGGCGGACGGCTTCGCCGGCCTGCTCGATCTCGTAGGTGACGATGGTGGTGCCGAGCTTTTCCACGAGGTCCGGCCAATTGACGTTCCAGCTCACCGTGAGCCTCCTCGGCGGATCGTATTCGAACACTTCGCCGCGGATGTGCTCGGAGCCGTCGGGCGCGTGCACGACGAAACTGCCGCCGAGCTTCGGCTCCATCTCCACCGCAAAGCCGGAAAAATATTTCCGGCTGAACTCGGCGGACGTCAGCGCCTCCCACACCTTCTCGGGCGTCGAGGCGATGTAGATGGTGTAGACGGTCAGCGGCTTGAATTGATCGAGGTTCATCGTGCATCAAATCCTTCGTTGAGCGGACTCACTCGTCGCCGTTCTCCAACTGACGTTTCAGCTCGTTGAGCGCGGCGAGCTTGCTGCGCTCGAACTTCCTGATCCAGCGTTCGCCGATCTGATGGATCGGCACCGGGTTGAGGTAGTGCAGCTTCTCGCGTCCATGCCTGATGGTGGTGATGAGGTTCGCTTCCTCCAGGATGGCAAGGTGCTTGGTGACGGCCTGTCGCGTCATCGCAAGCCCCTCGCAGAGCTCGTTCAGTGTCTGGCCGTTTCTGGCGTGAAGCCTGTCGAGCAGCGAACGTCGCGAGCTATCCGCGAGCGCCTTGAAGACCTCATCCATGGCGGCGATAATAGGCAACTAAATGGTTGCATGTCAAGGGATCGGCTTGGAGCGACTGACGCGTCTTCCGTTCCAGCGCTCGCCATGCATTAATGCGGCGAAACCGCCTTCAGCGAGTCCCTCCCATGATGTCCATGCAAGCCTACCTCGCCTTCGTCGCCGCCTGCATTGCGCTGGCGCTGCTGCCGGGGCCGATCGTCACCCTCGTCATCGCCAATGGCCTGCGCCACGGCACGCGTGCGGCGCTCATCAACGTGGCCGGCGCGCAGGCCGGGCTTGCCATCGTCATCGGCATCGTCGCGATCGGCCTGACCTCGCTGATGGCGACCATGGGCTATTGGTTCGACTGGGTGCGCTTTGCCGGCGCCGCATATCTGATCTGGCTCGGCATCAAGCTGATCTGGGAGCCGGTCGAAGGCGTCGATGTCGATGCGCCGCCTCCGCCGCCGCGCGGCGGCTTCTTCCTGCAGGGATTCCTGGTGCTGCTGTCGAACCCCAAGGTGCTGGTGTTCTTCGGCGCTTTCATCCCGCAGTTCATGGACATGAGCCAGCCGCATTTCCCGCAGGTTGCGCTGCTGGGTGCCACCTTCATGGTGACGGCGGTGATGACTGATGCGCTCTACGCGATTGCCGCCGGGCGCGCCCGAAAATTCTTCTCGGCGCGGCGAACGCGGATGGTGTCGCGCATCTCAGGCGGCTTCATGATCGGCGGCGGCATCTGGCTGGCACTGACGCGGGCGAAGTGACCGCTTAACTCATTCTCTGCTCGCGCAGCGTGGCCTCGATCTCGCGCAGGATCCGCGCCAGCCGCTCGGCCCATTGCTGCTGGCCGCTCTCCTCAGTGATCAGGTCCTGGCGGATCTCGATGCCGGTGTTGACGAGGCCGCGCGCCTCGCCGTGGATTGGAATCGTGTAGTCGGTGATGTCGCTCACCGCATAAGGCTGGTTGTCGCCGACGACGAGCGCGCTCTCGGCCCGCAAATGCTGCAGCATCAGCCGCGGCAGCACCGTGTCGCGGTGATAGAGCGTGCCGATGTGCCAGGGCCGCGGCTCGCCGTAAAAGACCGGCGTGAAGCTGTGCAGCGCCACCAGCACCGTCGGCCTGCCCGCCCTGATGCGCGCATCGATCGCAGCGCTAATCCGGCGGTGATAAGGATCGAAGATCTCGCGCCGGCGCATTTCCTTGGCCGCGGCCGACAGATCCTCATTGCCGGGGATGGCGGTCGCCTCGGAGATCACGGGAATCGAGCTTGCGACGCCCGGCGGGCGGTTGCAGTCGATCACCAGCCGCGAATAGCGTTGCGCGATCAGATGCGCATCGAGCATCGCGGCGAGCCGCTCGGCGACGCCGGCGATGCCGATGTCCCAGGCGATGTGCCTGACAAGATCGCTCTCCGCGACGCGGAGATCGCCGAGCGCGCGGGGCAGCACCCGTCCGTAATGGTCCGCGGTGAGCAGGAACGGCGATGTCCCTGCCGTATTCACCTCATGCACGGGCGGAATGTCGCCCTCGCCGAGCAGCTGGTCGGTTGCGTCGGCTATATCCAAAGCCATCCTGATTTGCCTATGGAATGACAAACTGTGTAAACGGAGTAGCGGTATCGCACCGATGCCGCAACGTTGGAACGGCATGAGCTCGGATCGACTTTTCGTTTACGGCACCCTGATGCGCGGCTTCGACCACCCGATGGCGCGGCTGCTCGCGGCCCATGCGGAATTCATCAGTGAAGCCACCTGTCGCGGCCGGCTCGTTCTGGTGAAGCACTATCCGGGATTGCTGCTCTCCGAGACGCCGTCGGACATCGTCCATGGTGAGCTGTTTCAGCTGCGCGTGCCGGACGAGCTCCTGCGCGAGCTCGACATGTACGAGGCTTGCGGCGAGGGCTTTCCCGAACCGACGGAATATCTGCGGCAGATGATCGAGGTGACGCTGCCCGACGGCACCACCGGGAAGGCCTGGACCTACGTCTACAATTGGCCGGTTACCGATCTGCCGCGCATCGAGTCCGGGCGCTTCCTTGATCGCTAGATATTCTCGAGCGTGATCTTCTCGGAAAACCGCTGCGCACTTTTCCGGATCATGCTCTATGCCGACAGCACTTCCTTCACCACGCGCACGTCGACCTCGCGCTCGACATAGCTCCACTCCTCGGTCCGCCGCAGCATCGCCACCAGCTCCTCGAACAGCGAGGCGTGCACGGGGGCGAATTCGAACCAGGTCAGGAAATCGAAGGGGCCGCCGAGGTCGCGGCAATGATAGAGCTGGCGCGCGATCGCGGGCAGAAAACGAAGACTGCTGGCAATGTGGTGCGACTTGTCCTCAAAAATCTTGCGGCGCTCTTCCTGGGTCAGCTCCCACCAGGCCTGCGATTTGCGGATCGGGATCAGTGCCGCGCTGGTGGCCTCCAGCCGGCCGAGGCCGGCCTGCACGGCGACGAGCTGCTGCTTCTCGGCCCGCTCGGTGTAGCGCAGGCTGCTGGCAACGCCGACCAGCCGCCAGGCATTGCGCGAGGGCACCAGCGGCAACGAGACGGCCTCGCTGTCGGTCACCGACAGCGCCGGCACGAAGGGCAGGGACTCGCCCGTCACAGGCGAGAGCGAGGTCACCCGCCAACCCCCGGTCTGGCCGCCCCGAAAGGTCCTGAACATGGCGGTATGGAAGCGTGGAACCGGGCGCGGTTCAAGTGGCTCGTCATCCCGGGGCGCGCGCAGCGCGAGCCCGGAATCCATTTCTCCCAGCATTCCAGTGGCTCGATGGATTCCGGGCTCGCCCCTTCGGGGCGCCCCGGAATGACGGAGGGCTGTGAACAGCGCGGATAAGCCCGACAAACCTGGCCTTTGACCGGGCCGTCCCTATATCCCTGATCCTTCGCCCAACTCAAACGCTCGGCTAAACTCGCCCCATGCGCTTCACGCCCCAGTTCCTCGACGAGCTTCGTGCCCGGCTTTCGGTCTCCGAGGTCGTGGGCAAGCGCGTCAAGCTGAAGAAGGCCGGGCGCGAGTGGAAGGGGCTGTCGCCGTTCCAGCAGGAGAAGACGCCGTCCTTCTACGTCAACGATCAGAAGGGTTTTTATCACGACTTCTCCTCGGGCAAGCACGGCGACATCATCACCTTCGTGATGGAGACCGACGGCCTGCCGTTCGCGGAAGCCGTGGAGCGGCTCGCCAATATGGCGGGCCTGCCGCTGCCGGCGGTGACGCCCAACGCCGCGCGCGAGGAGCAGCGGCGGCGCTCGCTGCATGACGTGATGGATCTCGCGGCGAAATTCTTCGCCGAGACGCTGGCCTCGCGCGTGGGCGCGAAAGCGCGCGGCTATCTCGCCGATCGCGCCATTTCGCCGGCGACGCAATTGCAGTTCCGCCTCGGCTATGCGCCGGGCGAAAGATTCGCGCTGAAGGAGCATCTCGGCAAGCTCGGCGTCTCCGTCGAGGACATGGTCGAGACCGGTCTGTTGATCGGCGGCGACGACATCCCCGTTCCCTACGATCGCTTCCGCGATCGCGTGATGTTTCCGATCACCGATCTGCGCGGCCGCGTCATCGCCTTCGGCGGGCGCGCGCTGGAGAAGGACGTTCCGGCCAAATACCTGAATTCGCCGGAGACGCCGCTCTTCCACAAGGGCGACAATCTCTACAACCACCAGACCGCGCGCAAAGCCACCCATGACGGCAGCCCACTGATCGTGGTCGAAGGCTATGTCGACGTCATCGCCATGGTCGCCGCGGGCTTTGCCGGCAGCGTCGCGCCGCTCGGCACCGCGCTCACCGAAAGCCAGCTCGCGCTGCTCTGGAAGATGGCGGACGAGCCGATCCTCTGCTTCGACGGCGACCGCGCCGGACAGAAGGCGGCCTATCGTGCTGCGGACCTTGCCTTGCCGTTCCTCGCGCCCGGCAAGAGTCTTCGCTTTGCGCTGCTGCCGGAAGGGCAGGACCCCGATGATCTCGTGCGCTCGGGCGGGCGCGGCGCGATCGAGGAGGTCATCGCCGCCGCCCGTCCGCTCGCCGACATGATCTGGTCGCGCGAGCTCGAGGGCGGCAATTTCGCCACGCCCGAGCGGCGCGCCGCGCTGGAGGCGCGCATCAGGGAGCTCACGAACGGCATCCGCGATGAGGTGGTGCGGCGCTATTATCGCGACGAATTCGTCGAGCGGCTGCAGCGCACCTTCGCGCCCGAAGGCGGGCGCGGCTTTGGCGGCCGGGGCAATTTCCGCCCCGGTGGCGGCCGCCCGTTCCAGCCGCGGGGCGGGGCGAATCGATTCGGCGGACAAGGGTTCGGCGGCCGCCGCGGCGCCCCGGGTCCGACCCCGCTGCCATCCGGCCCCTATCAGGCGGCGAGCCCGCAGCTGGCGGCAAGCCCGATCCTGCGGGGCCAGCGCAGCGCCATCTCCCGCCGGGAGGCGCTGATCCTGCAATGCCTGATCAACCACCCCTGGCTGCTGCACGAGCATCTGGAGGAGGTCGCCGCTCTGGAGCTGGCCCATCCCGAGGCCCACAAGCTCCGGGCCGGCATCATCGCCGCCTTCGCCAACGACCATCACCACTCGCCGGACCCCGGCGAGCAGGCCGAAAAGATGCGCGGCGACCTCGCAAAGGGCGGATTTTCTCAAACTCTTCAAAGGGTTGAGAATGTCATCACGACCCAGGCGGTGTGGGCCGCCCGCGAGGGCGCGGCGCGGGACGACGTTCTTGCCACCTGGCACCAGCTGGTTGCCTTGCATCGGCAATGGCATTCACTACTTAGAGAGCTGAAAGACGCCGAGCTGGCCTTGGGGGAGGATCCCAGCGAGGCCAATTTGGCGTGGCTGCGTGACGTCAAGGCTCGGATAGGGGAAGTCGACGGTACCGAGGCCCTGATCGAGGGTTTTGGCGAGCTGTCTGGCCGGCTCCAGAAGAGCATGTGATGAAAGAAACATGCGGACGGCCACGGCTGGAACCGCTAAAAGACTCGCCAAATCCTAGGTTTGGCGGCAAAAACAGGGTTAATCGAGGCTTAACGGTCTTGTAGCACTTTGGCCCAGAGGCGGCCGCAGGCATAACAGACGCGTCAGGAATGAATCCGCGCAATCGCTGTTGGCACTACACCTGCATCCGCCGCGACAAAGAGGCTGACGAAGCGTTAGGCAATTCCGGCGAGAGAGAGTTGGGGGTGGCGAGAGGTTTGTGCGCCGCCCTTTCCGTGTCGAGAGCTGCCGAAGCGAGAGCGTCGAGCAACAGGTTCATGTGAATTCACGCGAAGGCGCGGCGCGTCTCGCATGAAGCGCGTTTAGGAGCAATGGATGGCCACCAAGGCAAAGACGCTGCAGGCGAAGGACAAGGAAAAAGACGACAAGGCAGCGGATGCGCCGGAGAAGGATTCCCAGGACGCGCCCTCGCCCTTGCTCGATCTGTCCGACGCGGCCGTGAAGAAGATGATCAAGCAGGCCAAGAAGCGCGGCTTCGTGACCTTCGATCAGCTCAACGAAGTCTTGCCGTCCGACCAGACCTCGCCCGAACAGATCGAGGACATCATGTCGATGCTCTCGGACATGGGCATCAACGTCACCGAAGCCGACGACACCGAAGGCGAGGAAGAGAAGGACGAGGGCGACGACGAGACCGATAACGAGCTCGTCGAGGTCACCCAGAAGGCCGTCACCGAGGTCAAGAAGAGCGAGCCTGGCGAGCGCACCGACGATCCCGTGCGCATGTATCTGCGCGAGATGGGCACGGTCGAGCTGCTCTCCCGCGAAGGCGAAATCGCGATCGCCAAGCGCATCGAGGCCGGCCGCGAGGCGATGATCGCGGGTCTCTGCGAAAGCCCGCTGACCTTCCAGGCCATCATCATCTGGCGCGACGAGCTCAACGAAGGCAAGATCTTCCTCCGCGACATCATCGATCTCGAAGCCACCTATGCCGGCCCGGATGCCAAGGGCGGCATGAACGCCGCGATGATCGCAGGACCCAATGGCGAGGGCGGCGAAGCCTCGGCCGAGGGCGGCGAAGCCACCGCGTCCGCCGCTGCGCCCGCGCATGTCGCGCCGCCTGCCGCGCCCCCGTCGCCGACGCCGTTCCGCGCCGCGCCCGCGGCCGCCCCCGAGGGCGAGGAGAAGGATCCGGGCGAGGCCGCCGCCGAGTCCGACATGGACGACGACGAGTTCGAGAACCAGATGTCGCTCGCGGCGATCGAGGCCGAGCTCAAGCCGAAGGTGGTCGAGATCTTCGATCGCATCGCCGATAGCTACAAGAAGCTGCGCAAGCTTCAGGAGCAGGACATCCAGAACCAGCTCCAGAACGAGTCGCTCTCGCCGCACCAGGAGCGCAAGTACAAGAAGCTGAAGGACGAGATCATCGTCGAGGTGAAGTCGCTGCGCCTCAACCAGGCGCGCATCGACAGCCTCGTCGAGCAGCTCTACGACATCAACAAGCGCCTCGTCTCGCATGAGGGCCGCCTGATGCGCCTTGCCGACAGTCACGGCGTCGCGCGCGAGGATTTCCTGCGCAACTATACCGGCTCGGAGCTCGATCCGCGCTGGCTCAACCGCGTCTCGAAATTGTCGGCCAAGGGCTGGAAGAACTTCGTCCACCACGAGAAGGACCGCATCAAGGACCTCCGCCACGAGGTGCATCAGCTCGCCGCGCTGACCGGCCTCGAGATCGTCGAGTTCCGCAAGATCGTGCATTCCGTGCAGAAGGGCGAGCGCGAGGCCCGCCAGGCCAAGAAGGAGATGGTGGAAGCCAACCTCCGTCTCGTGATCTCGATCGCCAAGAAGTACACCAACCGCGGCCTGCAGTTCCTCGACCTGATCCAGGAAGGCAACATCGGCCTGATGAAGGCGGTCGACAAGTTCGAGTACCGCCGCGGCTACAAGTTCTCGACCTACGCCACGTGGTGGATCCGGCAGGCGATCACCCGCAGCATCGCCGACCAGGCCCGCACCATCCGCATCCCCGTGCACATGATCGAGACCATCAACAAGATCGTGCGCACGTCCCGCCAGATGCTCAACGAGATCGGCCGCGAGCCGACCCCGGAGGAGCTCGCCGAAAAGCTCGGCATGCCCTTGGAGAAGGTGCGCAAGGTCCTCAAGATCGCCAAGGAGCCGCTGTCGCTGGAGACGCCCGTCGGTGACGAAGAGGATTCACATCTCGGCGATTTCATCGAGGACAAGAACGCGATCCTGCCCATCGACGCCGCGATCCAGTCCAACCTGCGCGAGACCACCACGCGCGTCCTGGCATCGCTCACCCCGCGCGAAGAACGCGTGCTCCGCATGCGTTTCGGCATCGGCATGAATACCGACCACACGCTGGAGGAAGTCGGACAGCAGTTCAGCGTGACGCGCGAGCGTATCCGCCAGATCGAAGCGAAGGCGCTGCGGAAGCTGAAGCATCCGTCGAGGAGCCGGAAGCTGCGGAGCTTTTTGGATAATTGATCCGATTTCAATCCGAACGAAAACGGCGGGCCAACAGCCCGCCGTTTTTCTTTGACTCGGCTCTCGCCCCGTCATTGCGAGGAGCGCTTGCGACGAAGCAATCCACCAGGCGATTGCCCTACCCATGTCCGATTCCATTCCAACAGCAACAAAAGTGCGGACGGTGCCCGACTTCCGAGATGGGCCGAAAGCGGAAGTGCCGGTCCGGGGGGCGACTTTCCTTCTTCAAAGTGCGGGATTTCGATGCAGGTAGATCTTCTCGACTACCTTCACGCCAGCTTTGTTCAGCAGGTGGAAGGTTCGAGGCTACGCAGATAACCAGCTCAGTTCGATATGTTCACGTGAGACGTTCGACCGACCCATGGTGTGTCGGCGAGATCGGCTAAGCGGCCACGCTGCTATTTTGTGATCCGCCGGGTTGATGCGACAGTTCTGGTCGGCGCTATCGGCGATATTGAGAACGTCAGCCAAGTGTTCCAGCCAGCCGGCCGATTCTCCGCAGCGAACTCGCCATATCCCTTCAGATTCAAATACCCCTGCATATCGCCTACCGGAAATAGAAAGCCAATCTGCGGACCAACTGCGAAGACTCGGGACCGAAAGCCGCCTAGGGCGGGATGCTGGCCAAAGTCATCAGTTATCTGCTGATAGGCATAACCAACGAGGCCGACGAAAGTTTGCTTTGACAGAAACTGCGAGGCTCCCCAGTCAACGTGAAGATCGATGCCGTTCTGGTACTGCGTATCCGGATTCTTGAAATTGTAGGTGAGGCCCGCCACCGCGGAAAACTCGTGGCCAGTTTGCGGATTGAAGTAGGTGTAGCCGGCGCCGCCGTCGATGGCGCCATGCCCGATGCCGAGATTGGCGAGACGGGACGAACTGTAAGCGCCGACGGGAACATCTCCGGTTACGTAGGTCATGAAGTTATGGACGCCTGCATTCCACTTGAGCGTCGCCTGCGGGTAGAGATCCCCGACTGACGTGATCGAGTCGCCGAACCTGCCCGTGCGCGTCACGGCCAGGGGGCCGACAGTTGCGGTGAGCGTTCCTGCTAGATCAGCGCTCGATCGTCCGAACAGTCCTGTCACTCCGATGGCCAGTTGCCCGCCCAGCACGGGGGTTGCGAACGTGTATGTAGGATTGAGCAGGACGAGATCCCCCCGCCCATTCAGACGCAAGTTCAGATCGACGTTTACTGTTGCGGGGATTCTGCCGACGTGAATTTCCCTTGCGGCAGCCGCGGTGCCGAATGCACTTACGCTGGTGTGGTAGTAGACCGCTGCCATTGACCAGCCGGGGGCTTGAGGGGTGGCGGCAAGGCTGCTGAAGCGGCCAGGGAGCCAGTAGGAAACGCCACCTTCGTCGGCGTAAGCCGTGGCAGCAGGCACCGACAGCGTCATGACTGCCGAGGCAATGGCTGCATTCCTGAACGCAGAAGAGAGAGACGGCTTTGTCGCGCTCCGTCCAACGCGCTGTTTTCCTTTTCCAAGGTGAAGTGCCGACATCATGGCCTCCTGCATCGCGAATGCCGTGTCATTCGCCCCAGAAAACCCAAAGCGAGTACAGCGTGCTGTGGGGCATCTGGGAGCGGCCTAGCAATCATGCCGGCGCATGCGCGCCGGCATGATTGCCTGCTCTAGGCTCCAACTTTTCTGGCGGCCGGGACCGTCCATGTGCCGCTGATGATCGAGGGGTCCGTCTCCTGGGGCCAGTACATACGCAACATGAGGATGAAATCTCCCTCAGGCGCAGGTAGCCAGTTCGACTCCTTCTCTTTGCCGGGAGAGTCCTTCTGGATGTACAGATCAGTTGATCCGTCCGGATTCTCCTTCAAGTCTTCCCGAGCGCTGACGGAGTACCTGTTGAGCGGGTTCTTCACGAAGAAATAGCCGCTGTCGTACATCGTAAGCGACCAGAATCCCTCCGCTGGAGGCAAGTGACCTTTCGGAAATCGCATCACGTACTTGTTCGCGCCGCTGTACTTGTGACCGTCGGCGTCTTTTTGCGAGGTCGGATAGACGGCATCCTGCGGCCGGTTGGCACCAAGCCCGATCGCGGTTACCAAAGCCCGCATCAAATAGTCGGTGCCGTAGATGCCGGTCTTGGTCGTGAACGCGAACCCATTCTCGTCTTTGATGGCCTTGTTGATTTTGAACTGCAGCATGATCCGGTCGAACGACACCTCCGGCAGGCGCCTCAGAAAGTCTGCCTTCAGCTTACTCTCATCAAAATCCTGCCCTGGGACGATGCCGATGCGGGCAAACTTCGCAAGTTGAGGCGCGTCCGCGGCGTAGGGCGGATTAGTCTTCATCAGCTCGCAAAGCAGCTTGAAGTATGAGACCGCGTCCATGCGATTGACCTGCTCGCGGACCGCCGTCTTCATATCGATTGTTGGATCCACCTTCCCGGCGGCGGGCGTGTAGGCTTTGCCATAAGCGCTGAGCGGAACGAGCTTGCATTCGTCTTGCAACTTGTGCACCGCAGCGTAATCGTCCGCCGTGCCGGTGCAATAGATGCGGCCGAGCAGCCACACGATATTGGTGGCCGACTTGTACTCCTTGACACCCGCCGGCAGCGTGCCCTTCCAACCCGGCCCCGTGATCGCGTAGGTCTGCGCCCCGGTGCCGGTGGTGCGCTTACCTGGCACGTGAAACACGGTGGTCCAGCCGTCCAGCATCGGCATCAGGAAATAGCGGCCCTTCATGTCCGGAATGCTGAGTATCCAGGGCTCCTTTCCGACGTCGAAGAAGGATGTCGTGTACAAGGTGTCGGCATTCGGTGCCGTCACATCCCTGAAGGTGGCGTCGGGATACTGGCGCAGCTTGATGATGTGTCCCATCGGACCGCGCGTGCCGACGGGCTCGGCGACATTCGTGATGATCCGCCGGGTCATCTCCATCGTCACCAGCGGGTAGCCAAAGATGTAGGCGTCGCTGGCCAGCCAGAAATCCTCCAGGCCTTGTCCCACTCCGAAAAATGAATCCTGGGCAAGAGCCGGTCGTGTGGCGGCGGCTCCCGCGAGCAGCCCCATTCCGCCAAATGCAAGGGATCGACGGGTGATGTTCATCGCTAATCTCCTTCCTATAGAAAACCAGTCACGTGGATTCGCAGTTCACGCCTTTGCAACGGAGCCACTCGGGCGAACGGCTCAATAGCAGGGCGGATAGGGGTAGTAGCCGCAGCGCGGTGAGTAATAGGGATACGCCGTAGCCCCGGCCACAGCAGCGGCTCCTGCCACGGCAGCGCCGCGGTAGAACGCTCCGCGCCAGGCGGTGCGGCGAGCGACGCCGGCGAAAGACAACGGCGTCAACGGACGGCCAATGATATCGATAAAGACAGATGCCGGCCCGTCCGCCCCGGCGAGATCACCTTCGAGGATATCGACGTCGAACGTCAGCTTATCACCTTCAAGCTTGGGGGATTTCAACACGACGACGGCATCCAACACCGACGATCCGTCTTTCTTGAATCCTGACACCGTGGCGTTGGGCGGGTCTTTAGCGAAGTTGTCGCTGCCATTGCCCCAGTCCTCGACAATCCGGGAGGTCAGATCATGCCCGGCGGCACGAACCGGCCGGTCGGCAAACACGATCGCATTCGGAGAAATTGCACTCAGCACCAGCTTACCCTCCTTCAGGCTCACCCCGCGTGAGTTGAGTACAAAAAGCGATGGGACCACTTCCGGCTTGGCCTGACCAATCGATTTCTCAAGCGGAATGTGCGGCTTGGGTTCGGCCTGAGATTGAGCAAGAAGCTTGTGCGGAATTGCCACTAAGCCAGCGGCGCAGACCGCAATCAAGGCAACGCGGATTGTCATGATGATCCTCTCCTTTGCAGGCTGGTCGTTCTTCCTCGAACAGCACGTGAGCAATTCGGAAGCGACAAGAGCGTCGCTAGTGGCGGCGGCATCTCTGCATTTCGCGCCAAATCACGCGGCGCGTCTTGCCATTTCGCGCCAATCGTCAGGAATCATTCAACGGGTTGGTGGGGTGAGAACGTCGGCGGACGAGCGACCGATCATGCTTGCGGCCGCGTTGCTGCCGCCGATAAACGATGGGTTGAATTTTCATCAAACGCACGAAAGCGCGGCTGAAGCTGCTCGCGTTCGTGTATCCTAGAAATTCTGCAATATCCGACAAGCGCTTGCTCGTATCGGCCAGCAGGCGGCACGCAATCTCCAATCGGACTTCGTCGAGGATCTTGCTGTGGCTTGTGCCCATGCGTTCTAGATGACGCTGCAATGTGCGCCCGCTAATTCTGAGCGCATGCGCTGTGCTATCGAGGGTTGCGTCACCGTGCCGCAGTGATGCAACGATGGCGGTGCGGACCGCCGTGGATGAAGGCAAGCGGACGGCTCTCATCGTTTGACGTCAGGCCTGAAGCCTATGCTCCTACAGCGGAAAATCGATCCATAGGATTAGGCGAGCTCAGAGGCGCATCTGGCCATTGTGCGCCAAAATGTTAGTCGAATGGAATGAGCTGAGACTGCAATCCTCTGGAGGCAAAGCCAGACGCAAGCAAAGAGCCTTGCAGTCCTGATAACCTAAGCGCGTGACGGGCGTCGGCGCTCCCTGTTTAGGGAGTTGTCGTCCTGCGACGCCGCTCGTGCGCTGAATTAATTGATCGAGACGCACCGATGCCAAAGATTCATTTGACGCGTTGTCAGCACCTCAGTCCCTTCGCTGACATTCTGGAGAATCTCGGCGCGCCAACCGCTTCTTTACTGGAAAAATATCGGCTGCCCGCTTCTCTGGAGGAAAAAGCCGATCATTACGTGCCGATTTTGCCTGCGATCGAATTTGCGGAGTTTGCCAGCCGGTCGCAAGGTATTGAAGATTTTGGATTCCACGCTGCCAAGTCGCTCAATTTCGCGCACCTTAGTGAGAAGACCAGGTATCTAATCAGTCATTCCCCGACTTTGCTCGTCGCGCTGCACCAGGCCTGTAGATTGGCTTCGCTCGAAGATTCAAACTTGAGCAACTGGGTGGAGCGCCACGGCGACCATGTTCGCTATTGCAGCAAGCTAGCCGGCACTGCCGGACTTCA
This sequence comes from Bradyrhizobium yuanmingense, assembly GCF_025200905.1. Classification (NCBI taxonomy): domain Bacteria; kingdom Pseudomonadati; phylum Pseudomonadota; class Alphaproteobacteria; order Hyphomicrobiales; family Nitrobacteraceae; genus Bradyrhizobium; species Bradyrhizobium yuanmingense. The sequence continues at coordinate 660,459 of NZ_CP104173.1, forward strand.
GCATCTCGAGCATTCACAATGGCTTCAGAACGTTTTCCCGATTTACATCGTCCGGCAATTCGCCGGTCCGGACTGGGCACCGGCAACTATCGCCTTTGAGGCACGATACACGCCGGGTCCGGCATGTCGGTCTTTCTGGCCGACGTCCCGCTTCCTGTCTGGTCAAGAAGCCTCGTGGATCGACGTACCTGTTTCATTGCTGGGCCTTCCTAACAGATTGGATCAAGCTCCTTCACATCCGAAGAGCGATCTTGTCGAACATTCGAACCTTGACTTCATCCACGCACTTAAGCTGATGCTTCCATCCTACATTGACGAGCGGCCTCCGGCGCTGGCGGAAGTCGCGGAGATGGCGGGGGTCAGCGCACGCAGCCTTCAACGCAAGCTATCTCGCGCCGGGATGACATATTCGCGGCTGTTGGATACCGTGAGGTTTGAAAATGCCAGAAAGCTTTTGCGCGATACGGATTCCAAGATCATCGACATTGCGTTTGCTTCGGGCTACGCAGATCCCGCCCATTTTACCCGTGCATTCCGCCGGGTTGCAGGCGTGACGCCCGGCCAATTCCGCGAGCAATGGAGGCCTCGATAGTGTTGCCATTCGCTGCATCCTGTCCGCTTCGGGTCAATGCGAAGAACTCAAGTTGAGCAAATCAGGTCTGCTCTGCCACCCATCCCCACAGACGTATCTGGGTTGCTTCGCTGCGCTCGCAATGACGGGGATAGGGCCGAACCCTGCTTCTTCTTCGCCTCCTTTCAATCCGCTCGATCTCCAGCGCCGACCTCCCGCTCTTTTGCGCGACTCTTGATGCTGCTCCCAATGAGGTTGCGCCCGGCTCGTCGCCGTCGAGGCTGCCGCGCAATTCGGCGGGCCGAGGTCGGGTCGTCCTTCTTTGTGCCTTTGTATCGGCAGCTTCAGCCGAAGGCGTTTATCTGGCTTTCTCTCGGACTATAATTCCGACGAGAAAGGCTCATTGATGCCACCCCACCTCACCGCCTACTACAACACCCGCTGCCCCGTCTGCGACGCCGGCATTGACTGGCAGCGCAACAAGCTGCTGGCGCTGGTCCGCGCGGGCACCGTTGAGTTTAGGGACATCAACGAGCAGCCCGATGCACTGGCGCACTTTGGCGCTTCGCTCGACGACATCAGGCGGCGCCTACACGCGACGGATGAGGCCGGGCGGCTCGTCGTCGGCGCTGATGTCGCGATTGCGCTGTGGCGGTTGACGCCTGGGCAGGGGTGGCTTGCGGTGTTCGGCAATCGCGTGGCGCTGCCGATCACGCGGTTTGCCTATGACCGGTTTGCCGATCTGCTATTTGCCTGGAACAAATGGAGCGGGCGCTGGTGAACGCCCCGCTGTGCCCGCCTACTTCTTCTTCGCTCCCACCCGCTCGATCCGCTTGATCTCCAGCGCCGGGCGGCCGCTCTTTTCCGCGATCTCGCGGTCCTGTTCCATGATGAAGCTGCGGGCGGGTTCGTCGCCGTCGAGGCCGCCGAGCAGTTCGGAAGGGACGCGGCGGTTGGAGCGTTGGGAATCGTCTTCGTAGACGACGTTGAAGAAGGCGAATTCGCCTTTGGGGTTGGTTCCGGGTTTTTTGGCCATGGCGGCTTGTCCTCGATCAGGACGCCGCAGTCAAATGACTTTCGGGGTTGTGACCTTCGCGATCGTCGCCACGCCCTTCAATAAACGGCGGGCCGAAGCCCGCCGTTTATCTTTTCAGCGTCGCCCGGGGCTGGCAGGGCGACAACCTAAAATAGAAGGCTATAGAAGGCGCGCCGCGATGGCAAGGTAAATCGCCGCGCGACGATGTCGCAGCAGGCGCATCAGATATGCAGCTGATGGATATCGCGATTTCCCACAATTTCGAAAATCAGATGCTTTGGATCCTCGAAGTACTTTGTTCATCTTGCTGCGCTCTCGGAAGGCAACGAGAGCGCGCGGGCATCAGCGTATGGAGTCTTGCGATGTTGGCACCATACCACTGTTTTGCCCGACGGTCAACGTTGATTCGGAAAAATCGTAAAGATCACATCAAGACTTCTACTGTGCATGGGGTTGTTTTTGCGGTTTTGTTTCGGCGCCGACGCGCACGCTTCGCGCTGCGCGCCTCAATCTCGCCGGCGGTGCACCACCTCCTGCACGGCGAGCCGCGATCCCCGTCCGCCGCCTTTGTCGCCAGGCTCTTTGCGTCCCTGCGCCATGATCGCGCTGCCCATCGCGGCCGAGCCGAAGGTGATGAGGAAGGAAGCGAGCAGCAGCACGAGCGCAATGCCAGGTGCGCGGTCGGCGAAGATCAATTCGCGCAGATGTCCGGGGTTGAGCCAGAGCAGGCCGCCGACCAGCAGCACGGCGGCGCAGGCGCCGATCGCGAGATTGATGGCGAGCAGGCGAAACAGCGGGATGCGGAGGAGGGAGCGGGCTGATTGAGGCTGCTGGCGATTGGGCATGGCGATGACGTTCCCCTCACGCCGCCGGCGCGGCGCGCGCGGCCTGCTGTCGCTCCATCATGGTCTGCCACAACGTCGCGATGCTCTGTTGCGTCTGCGGCGCGATCAGGCAATGGCCCTCATTGTCGAAGCCGCAGAACCGCACGGAAGCGTCCTTCTTCACCTCGGTTAGCGCCTGGTTGATCATCTCGAGACACGTCATGACCTCGCTGACGTCCGAGAGGCGCGTGTGATGCAGGAGGTCCATCAGGCGGAACGTCATCACCGCGGGGCGGCCGAAGCTGATGTCGGGGCGGCCGAGCTCGAACAGCACGTTCACGGCCGGAAGCACGCCGCGGATGTGCTCGAGCACGCCGGCCATGTCTTCCACGCTGCAGGCGACGAGATGGGAGACTTGCGGCGGCGTGGCCGCCGGCGTCCGTGGCGCAAGGCCGAGCGCGGCGATCACCTCCTGCTCGATCCATTGCCGCACTGGTGCTGGCGCATTGCGGATCTGCTCGGCGCTCAAGGTTATTCCGGTCATGTGTGGTTCTCCTGCTCGGCTCAGTCTAGAAAGCACGGCGTGAGACGGTTGGTGCGGATCAAGCCTTGTGCTTTGACGCTCACGGCGTTCCCGGGCATGATCCGCCCGCTGCTTCGCACTGGAATTCTCTGGGGGATTGCTCCACATGCTGAGACTGCTTCTCGCTGCCGCCTTCGTCTTGTCTTTGGCCGGCGGATCGGCGCAGGCCGCCCGCTGCGGCGGCGACTTCAACGGCTTCATCGCCAGCATGGCGCAGGAGGCGCAGGCCGCCGGCGTCTCGGCGAGCGTGACCAATGCGGCGCTCGGCGGCGTTGCGCCCGACCCTGCGGTTCTCGCCTTCGACCGGCGCCAGCGTTACACCTTCAACAAGACCTTCGAGCAGTACGTCTCGACTCGCGTCGGCCCCGGCCGCATCAATGGCGGGCGCGCGATGCTGCAGCGGCATGCCGCGCTGCTGTCGCGCATCGAGCAGAAGTTCGGCGTGCCCCGCTATATCCTGGTCGCGATCTGGGGGCTGGAGAGCGATTTCGGCAAGGGCGACACCGGCAAGCTGCCGGTGGTCCGCACGCTGGCGACGCTCGCGCATGATTGCCGCCGCACCGATCTGTTCCAGGGCGAGCTGCTCGCCGCGCTCAAGATCGTGCAGCGCGGCGACCTGCAGCTGCGCGACATGATCGGCGCCTATGCCGGCGAGATCGGCCAGACCCAGTTCCTGCCATCGTCCTACATCAAGTACGGCGTCGATTTCGACGGCGACGGCCATGTCGACCTCCGCCACAGCATCCCCGACGTGCTCGCCTCGACCGCGAACCTCCTGCACACGAGCGGCTTCAAGATGGGCCAGCCTTATGGCGAGGGAACGCCGAACTTCGAGGCGATGCGCGAGTGGAACAGGGCGGTGGTGTACCGCAAGACCATCGGCTATTTCGCCGATCGGCTGATGGGGCAGTGACCACATCATCGGTGTCATCACCCGCGAAGGCGGGTGATCCAGTATTCCAGAGACGGCGCGGCTAGAGCCGAGAAGCCACGGCGTACTGGATTCCCGACTTCGCGGGGAATGACAGCGGTGGGTGTGGAGGCCGTTGCGCTCCTGGCTACTTTTCTATCCCCTTCGCCATCTTCTCCAGCCGCCGCTGCAGCGGCGCCCAATAGGTTCCCGGGCGGAAGCGCTGCAGCAGGTCCATGAAGCGGGCGTCGTTGCCGATCAGGATGCGCGGCTCGTTCCGCTCGATGCCCCTGATGATGCGCAGTGCCGCGTCCTTCGGCGAGGTCTTCGCCGCGTTCTCGAACCGTTCGATCGATTGCGCGCGGCGGGCATTGTCGGTGACGCCGACGCCGGTGCGGGCGTTGCGCGCGATCGCGGTGGCGATGCCGCCGGGATGCACGACCGACATCTTCACCGAGCTGCCCGCGACGCTGAGCTCGTGCCGCACGCTCTCCGAGAAGCCGCGCACTGCGAACTTCGCCGCGGCATAGGCCGATTGGCCCGGCGGGGCGATGATGCCGAAGATCGAGGAGAGGTTGACGATGTGGGCCTCGCTCATCGTCTTCAGGTGCGGCAGGAAGGCGCGTGTGCCGTGCACCACGCCCCAGAAATTGATGTCGAACAGCCAGTCCATCTGGGCCTGGTCGATCTCCTCGAACGTGCCCATCAGCGCAACGCCGGCATTGTTGACGACGATGCCGAGGGAAGGATGCGCGGCGACCGCCTCGCTTGCGAACTGCGCGATGTCGCTCGGCTGGCCGACGTCGACGCGATGCAGGCTGACCTTGCGCGCTGTTCCGATCTCCGCCGCGAGTGCCTTCAATCCGCCCTCGTCGCGATCGGCCAGCGCGAGGTCGCAGCCGCGTTGGGCGAACTCGATCGCCAGCGCCCGGCCGATGCCGCTCGCGGCTCCCGTGATGGCGGCGGCGCCCCGAATCGTCGTCATGAGTTCCCCCGTCAAGTCCCCGATGATGGAACTATGAATTACTTTTTTTTGAAATGAAACCGAACCCACGTCCGCCTGGGTTTTTAACATCCGTTATGAGGGCATGCATTGGGAGCCGCCGATGGGACAAGCGACGCCATTACGCGCGACAGCGCTGATCGTTGAAGACGACGCCATGCAGCGGGAGATGCTTTGCGTCCTCCTGGAGGAGAGCGGCTACCAGGTCATCCAGTGCGAAAGCGCCGAGGCCGCCGAGCGCGTGCTCGACAAGAACGCCGGCGCGCTCTGTCTGATGCTGACCGACGTCCAGCTGGCCGGCCGCATGAACGGCGTCGAGCTCGCGCATGTCGCCAAGGACCGCAATCCGAAGCTCGACGTCGTCGTCACCTCGGGCCGGCCCTTGAAGCAGGCCCTGCCCGACGGCGCCAAGTTCTGGGCCAAGCCCTGGGCGCCGCTCGACGTGCTGCGCGAGGCCGAGATCGCTCAGCTGTCCTGACGCGCCCGCTTTCTCGCAGCGCGCTGCGGTGATAAGGTCGGCCCATGACCTGGTCCTTCCTGCTCACCTCGCTCATCGTCGTCGCTTCCCCCGGCACCGGCGTGCTCTACACGCTCGCTGCGGCGCTGACCCGCGGTTCGCGCGCCAGCGTGGCGGCCGCCTTCGGCTGCACGCTCGGCATCGTGCCGCACATGGCGGCGGCGATGCTCGGTCTTGCCGCCGTGCTCCACACCAGCGCGCTCGCCTTCGCCGCGCTGAAATGGTGCGGCGTCGCCTATCTGCTCTACATGTCCTGGCAGGCGCTGCGCGAGACCGGGGCGCTGGCGGTTGGCGGCGACATCCGCGAGCGGTCGAGCAGCCGCGTCATCGTCACCGGCTTCCTGATCAACATCCTCAATCCAAAACTGTCGATCTTCTTCCTCGCCTTCCTGCCGCAATTCGTCGCGGCGGACGAGGTCCATGTGCTGGCGCGCATGCTGGAATTGAGCGGCGCCTTCATGGTGATGACCTTCGCGGTGTTCGTCCTCTACGGCTTTTGCGCCGCCGCGGTGCGCGAGCGCGTCATCTCCCGCCCGGCCGTCATGGCCTGGCTGCGCCGCTCCTTTGCCGCCGGCTTCGCCGCGCTCGGCGCCAAGCTGGCGTTGTCGGAGCGATAGCTTCTTCTTTACCTCTCGAAAGGTCTCGTCATGCCCGGGCTTGTCCCGGGCATCCACGCTCTTCGGACTGTGCGGCAAGGCGTGGATGGCCGGGACAAGCCCGGCCATGACGCTGTTAGAGCGGGTACACTTCGAACTCTCGCACAATAAAAAAGCGGGCCTTGCGCCCGCCACCTTCGATCGACCCGACGCCCGGGCGGAGCTCACTCCACCCGGGCAAAGAAGCAGAAGCCTCGTTACTTCTTCTTCGCCTTCTTGGCCTTTTTCGCCTTCTTCTTCGCCGCCTTCTTCGCTTTCTTAGCCATAGTATCCTCTCAAGGGTTAATGGTGGAACGCGACACGAGGGTGCTCGGCGGAGGGCCAGCCTCGCAACATCCTCGACGACAAACTCAGCAGATTCGGAGCCGGCTGCCCCGCGTCGTCACATCCGTGTCATCCTGTTATCCACAGCTCAGATGCACTTTCGGGTGATTTTTGGCGCGAATCCGCTCCACGCGTCAGCACGGCCATCGGCCGCGACAGCCTTAACGATCCGGCAATAGCCGCGTGCCGTTCATGAATCCAAAACCAAGGGCGCGTTTTCGCGAGCCGCAGTGAGACTCCATTAAGCGCAACCATCGCATTGTCTTCCGCAAGAAAACGGGGATGGGTCATGGACGGACGGCTGCCGGGATCGGGGGGCGGGACGCTGCGCGTGCTGTACGCGTCATGCTGAACGTACCGACATTGTGGACGGTCTTCGTCGTCAACTTCCTGGCGCTCGGCGTGATCTGGGCCTACGTGACGCGTTCCTATCCGAATTTCGCGGCTGCGCGGTTCTGGATGGCATCGGCCTTCGTCGGTGCCGCCGGCGCGATGACGGCCTTGATCCGTCTGTTCGTCGCCTCTCCCCTGCCGCTGCTGCTCGGCGCCGGCGGTGTCATCGCTGCGAGCTGCCTTGCCGCCATGGGAATTCAGCGCTTCTACGACCGGCCGGTCTCGTGGCGCCTGATGACCGCGACGGGGTGCTTGAGCCTTGTCGGCGTCGTGCTCTTCATGGTCGGATTCGAGCACATGCAGCTGCGCATGCTCAGCTACACGTTCGGTCAGGCCCTGCCGCTGATGCTGGCGCTGCGTCTGTTGTTGTCGCCGGAAGGCCGCGTCAGTCCGGGCGCCAAGCTGTCCGGCATCGTCATCCTCAGCATCATCGCGATCCTGCTCGTGCGCACCGTGGGCAATCTGCTCGGCTACGATCTCTCGGCGCGCGCCGGCGGCCAGGCCCATGCGATCATGGTGCTCGGGCTGCTGTTCCTGTCGATGACGCTCAATTTCGGTTTCCTGCTGATGGCGATGGACCGGTTGCGGGGCGAGGTTGCCGACCTCGCGTTGCTCGACGATCTCACCGGCGTTGCCAACCGGCGGCATCTCTTGCAGCGCCTGACCGAGGAATGCGCCCGTTCGGGGCGCAGCGGTGAGCCGTTCTCGCTGCTGCTGATCGACCTCGACGGCTTCAAGACCATCAACGACACCCATGGCCATGCCGCCGGCGATGCCTGCCTCAAGCACTTCACCCTGATGGCGCAGACGCGCCTGCGGCCCGGCGACATGCTCGCCCGCACCGGTGGCGACGAGTTCTGCATCGTGCTGCCGTCCTCGTCGCTGCGCGAGGCTGCCGCGATCGCCCGCCGCGTGCTCGAGGTCTGCCGGCAGGATGCCGCCAGCTGCAGCGGCCGCGACATTCCGATCGCGATCTCGATCGGGGTTGCGGAGTGGGATCGCGGCATCGGGGAATTCCCGGACCGCCTGATGGCCAATGCCGACCATGCCCTCTATGCGGCCAAGAAGAACGGCAAGAACGATTTTGCGGTCTATGACCCCACCCCGCCGTTATCGCCCGAGTCTGTCGGGACGGTGAGGACATTCGCGTAAAGCCTGTTAGGCTTGGGTCGCATTGGACCCTGCATGATGATATTTCGCCTGCTCGCGGCCGTGTTGGCCGCTCTCCTTCCGATCGTCCCCGCCGCTGCTGCGGATGCCGAGCTCGCCAGGCTCGCGCGCGCCTCCGGCACGCCCGTCATTCCCGGCCTGAAGATCGTCTGGCTGGCGCCTTGGGGCGAGGTCCGCAACGCAAGACCCTGGCGCAACATCATCGTGCACCAGACCGAGGGACCTGCGGGCTCTGCCCGCGGCGGCGCGCAGGCCCAGGCGAAGAACCCGACGCGGCGCGGCGTCACGGTCTGGGTCGAGACCGACGGCACGGTCTATTGGGCCGTCGCCGAGAACCTCGTGCCGACCCACGGCGACGGCGCCAACCGCAACGACAACAAGTACATCGACAACCGTCCGACCTACCGCCAGGTGGTGCGCGACAATTCGATCGGCGTCGAGTTCGCCGGCAATTATCCCGACGTGACGGCGGGGCCGACCGAGGCACAGGTCGCGGCGTGGAGGATCCTCGTGAAAGTGCTGCGCGCGCGCTACGACATCCCGCTCGAGCGGGTCTACGCGCACAACTGGATCGACTACAAGGACGCCCGCTATTGCGAAGGCTGCACGCTCGCGACGATGGCAAGGCAATGGGGGGAGTAGGCGGTGTGCCCACACGCACCGCTATCGGGCGCAGTTCGCATCACACCAACAAAAAAGCCGGCGTTGCCGCCGGCTTTTCGTCTCTTTCGATCCGCCAATCTCTGGCGCTGAGCCGCCGCGCTTAATGCGCGGCTTCCAGCGCGGCCTGTTCGGCCTTTGCGATCGTGCCCTTGACCGCGGACTGCACCTTCTCGAAGGCGCGGACCTCGATCTGGCGGACGCGCTCGCGCGACACGCCGAACTCGGCAGCAAGGTCTTCCAGCGTCATCGGCTCATCGGCGAGGCGGCGGGCCTCGAAGATGCGGCGTTCGCGCGGGTTGAGCACGCCCATGGCGCCGTTCAGCGCGTCACGGCGGTGATCATACTCCTCGTGCTCCGCCATCATGGCTTCCTGGTTGGGCGTGTTGTCGACCAGCCAGTCCTGCCATTCGCCGGCTTCGCCATCGTCGCGGATCGGTGCGTTGAGCGACGCATCGCCGCCGAGGCGGCGGTTCATGTCGATCACGTCCTGATCGGTGACGCCGAGGCGCTTGGCGATCAACTTGACCTGGTCGGGGCGGAGATCGCCTTCGTCCAGCGCGTTGATCTTGCTCTTCGCCTTGCGCAGGTTGAAGAACAGCTTCTTCTGGTTCGCGGTGGTGCCCATCTTCACGAGCGACCACGAACGGAGGATGTACTCTTGAATCGACGCCTTGATCCACCACATGGCGTAGGTGGCGAGACGGAATCCCTTCTCGGGTTCGAATCGCTTCACCGCCTGCATCAGGCCGACATTGCCTTCCGAGACGACCTCGGAGATCGGCAGGCCGTAGCCGCGATAGCCCATGGCGATCTTGGCCACGAGGCGGAGATGGCTGGTGACGAGTTGGTGTGCCGCGTCGCGATCGTCATGCTCACGCCAACGCTTGGCGAGCATGTACTCCTCCTGCGGTTCCAGCATCGGGAATTTGCGGATCTCGGCGAGGTAGCGAGAAAGGCCGGATTCTCCATTGAGGACCGGCAAAGCAGCGGTACGGGCCATAGTGCGCCCTCCAAAAGGTTCAGGCCCCCGATAGCGGCGGGCCAGGCAGACGACCGCTGTGTTAAAGCCGGCCGTAGCTGCGATGTTCCGCGTTGGTCATTTCAACGCAGACGCAATATACCCCATCGGGGGTCAAAAAGGGAAGGATTGCTGACGTCACGTCCCCGTGTGGCAGCTATAACTTTTTGTAATGTAAAGGCTTTCTGAAGCGGCCTGCGTCATAGCGCCGCCTTGAGCGCACGTTCCAAGAGAAGCAAATCCTCCGGCAAAGGCGCCTCCCAGTGCAGTAATTCTCCCGTCCTCGGGTGCTCCAATACCAGCAGGTAAGCATGTAAGGCCTGCCGCCCCAGCGCCGCCAAAGCTGCCTGCGACTCGGGGCCGAGCTGGTTGGCCTTGGTCTTGAAATGCGGGCCATAGACGGCATCGCCCATCAGCGGGTGGCCGATATGGGCGAGATGAACGCGGATCTGATGGGTGCGGCCGGTCTCGAGCTCGCAGGCGAGCAGGGCGGCGACGCCCTTGCCGTCGCGTCCATGAAAGCTCTCCAGGATTTCCCAATGCGTCACCGCCTCGCGGCCACCCTGGCGCACGGCCATCTTCTCGCGTGCATGCGGGTGCCGGTCGATCGGCGCATCGACGGTGCCGCGGTGCCGGTTCGGCACGCCCCAGGCGAATGCCATGTAGCCGCGCCGCATCGCGCCGGTGCGGCCGTGATCGGCGAATTGCGCCGTCAATGAAGCGTGGGCGAGATCGTTCTTGGCAACCACCATCAGCCCCGTCGTGTCCTTGTCGAGCCGGTGCACGATCCCGGGCCGGCGCACTCCGCCGATGCCGGAGAGCGAGGCGCCGCAATGGGCGATCAGCGCATTCACCAAGGTGCCGGTCTCGTGGCCGGCCGCGGGGTGCACGACGAGGCCCTTGGGCTTGTTGAGGACGACGATGTCGTCGTCCTCGAACACGATATCGAGGGCGATGTCCTCCCCCTTGGGCTCGGCGGGCGCCGCTTCCGGCACGTCGATTATGATCGTATCGCCGGATGCGACGTGATAAGCGGGGTCGCGGACCGCGGAGGCCTTCAGGTGCACTGCGCCCGCCAGGATCAGGGCTTTCAGCCTCGATCGCGACAGCTCCGGCAGGCGCGCCGCCAGCACGCGGTCGAGCCGGGCCGAGCCCTCGGAGCCTTCGACCACAACCTCCAACCTTTGCGCTGACCCAGGGCTTTCCATGACGACGTCTGATACCGCTGTTCCCGAACCGACCCCCGAGCAGGCCGCGCTGTTCGCGCGGGTGCGGCGGATGATGCTGATCGCGGGGTTGACCACGGCGCTGGCGTTCTGCGCCGTGCTGATCGCGGTGGGCTACCGCCTTTTCAAGTCTGAGGGAAGGGCGGTCGAAGCGGCAAGCGATGTCACTGCCACCCTGCCCAAGGGCGCCAGAATCGTCTCGACCGGGGTCGCCGGCGACCGCCTCGTAGTGACGCTGGATCTCGGCGGAATCATCGAGATCCGCACCTTCGATGCCCATACCCTGAAGTCGGCCGGACGGCTGAAATTCGCCAATGAGCCGTAAAACGCCCCTCGGGGTCCTTGCGGCGGACAAATTTCGAGGCTATTGGCTAGCCCTCACGCTCCCTTCGTCTAGCGGTTAGGACGCGGCCCTCTCAAGGCTGAAACAGGGGTTCGATTCCCCTAGGGAGCGCCAGCTGATCCTAAGCCATCTGCTGCCCGAAGATGCGGGTCGGCAGGGACTGGAGCCGGATGTGCGGCGGTGCGTGAGCATCGACGCAGAAGCTCACTGCGTTGCCGAGTGGTTTCTCGACCGTAAGAAAGCAGGCTACGAGTGGTCGCAGATGGCGTGTCTCTACCCGGAGCACTGGATCGGCGGACGGGTCGCGCAGATTCTCGCCGGGCATTGTGCGCCGATCGACATCGCCAAGGACAATCGCAACCGGGTTTCGGTCAAGCGGGTCGCCGTGCGATTCCTGAGCATGCACAGCGCGAAAGGGCTGGAGTTTCCCTGCGTCGCCATCGCCGGCTTGGGCCTGCTCGGCCGCCACGGCGAGACCGTCGAGGAATGTGTCCGGCTGACCTATGTCGGGGTGACCCGGGCAACTCACGAGGCGCTCCTGACGTATTCGAGCGAGTCGGCATTGGTGCAGCGCTTGATCGCGTAGCCCGACGCCGCGCAGGCGCTCTTTCACGCGGTAGTGCAGTCGATCGAGCGGAGGATCGCCCGCTGCACGTCCGCATTCGAAAGAAACACATCTTGGTAGGTTGCGCGTCGCAGCGTCATCGATGATGACGTGATCGAGTGAACGGGCCTTGCATCCATTCCGGCGCAACTTGCATTCACTCCGGCGCAAAATGAGCCGCATCGCGTCGTCGCTTCTGCGCCGCGCGATAGTTGCACCACGAGCGCATGACTCGGGCTCCCACTCAACCCTATTCGGGGGGATCGCGAGAGGAGCCCTGGCCATACGTTTTGGCGGTAACTTCAGTGATGCGCCGAAACGCTTCTGACGGTCTCGGTGAGCATGTCACCCGATGAGGAATGGCTGACGTCACCCAGGCTGATGATGCCGACCATCCGCTTGCTCTTGTTGATCACCGGCAGCCTGCGGACCTGCAGCTTCTCCATATGATGCATCGCCTTGGCGAGGTCATCGTCCTCGCGGCAGCAATGGATGCCCTCGGTCATCACGTCACGTGCCGTCGCGCGGCCGGCATCGAAGCTGTGGCTCGCGAGTCCTTTGCAGACGATGTCGCGGTCGGTCACCATTCCGACCAGCTTGTCATCCTCGCCAATCGGAATGCAGCCGATGTCATGCGCCCGCATCAGTTTGGCAATCTCGGTGATTGGGGTGTCGGGGCTGACCCAGTCGACACCCTTGTGCATCACGTCTTTGACTTTCATGGCGAGCCTCCGTTCGTGGGTTTCAAGTGCGTTGATGCAATGCAGCGGCACCCCCATCTTCCGAACTCCGACCAGACAAAGCGCAGACACTTTCGCCGCCACCCTGCGGAACGGTATGACGGCGAACTTGCGCTAGAGTTCCCGCCCAGGGCCGCAAGGACAATGGGCGGCGCACAGGTCCTCAGTCATGCGCGCTGAAGCGGCCGTGCGGTGCGTTGGCCGTCAGGCGCGCAAACTGCGCGTGACCCATGTGAAGCAGCGTCTCATGATCGCCGGCTTCCATATAGATGTCCGGCTGTGCCTCGAGGCTGTCGTCGACGATGATATCCAATCCGTAGCATTTGCCGACGGCAGGAACTGCACCGTGTGCACAGTCGCTGAACAGCCGATTGATCTCGGTTTCATTGGCCATGTGGACATTGTCGCCGAGGCTTGTCCTCAGGTCCGACAGGCGGAGGTGATGCGATGCGGGCAAGACGGCCAGCATGTATCCGCCGTCGCGCCGCAACACGATGCCCTTGGCGAGGCGGTCGCCGGAGATATGGCATGCCTGCGCCGTTCGGGCGGACGTCATGCTGAGTTCGTGCGGGATCACCTCGTACTGGATGTTCTCAGCGGCGAGGTATTTCTGGAGGGTGGGAGCAATGGCCATGGCATCACCTCCGATGCGGAATGGAAACCATCCACCGTGAGGCGATCCTGCAGACTCTCGCCATACGATGGGCGGCTGCCTGACTAGCTACCCAACATAGGTCTTCCATCCGCAAGCTGCAATGCAATTCCCCTCGGAGCCGCAACGGGTGTGGGCAGGAGCAGGCTTTTCGCGTGGCTCGGCGCTCTCCTACGCCGTCGTGCCGTCGATCGAGCGGCGGATCACCCGCTGCACTTCCGTATTCGACAGGAACAAATCGTGGTTGATGATGCCCCAGCCTTCCTGGGAGGCATCGACCACGCGCACACCGAGCCCTGCGATGGCGGCCTTCTCGGCCGCGCCGACGCGGGTCATGCCGCCGGCGAGCTGCCCCGACAGCGCCAGTGCACGATCGTTGGTCGAGGCGATCACCGTGATCTTGCCGGCGAGAGGGCCGATGCGCTGGATCGCCGACGAGAACACGTCCATGTCGATGTCGGGCGCGGCAAACACCACCGCGCCAATCTTGCTCGTCACCGTGTCGCCGTATCTTCCATGGAGCTGGCGCAGGCTTTCGAGCGTCAGCATGGTTCCCATGCTGTGGGCGACGATGTGCACGCGCCCCGCCCCCGGCGCCGACACCAGCGCAGAGAGCACGCGCTCGAAATTGTCGCGCGACCACATCGCGCTGTCGCGGTCATAGGCGTAGTCGAACAGTCCTGCCTTGGAAGGCCAGGAGAACGCCATGGTCCGGCCGCGGAACTTGATCCCATCGGAAAGGTGGGCTGCATCCAGCACCGCCGTCTCGAACGTCTGCTTGAAACCGTGCACATAGATCAGCACGTCCCCGCCGCCGGCCTGGCCAGCTAGATCGCCGGCGTCGGCCGGGACCGGCTCGATCCGGTCGAGACGCCAATTCTCGAGTCCGACCGAGGCGAGGGAAAGCCGGCTCTCGTCCGGCGCCGTCAGCTTCGCCCGCGCGACCGTCATGCTCGTCGCACGCTCCGGCCCGAACCAGGGTTTTGCGCGGCCGCCGTTCACTGGCTTGCGTGTGGTGACGACAAGCAACGTCGGATCGACGGAGAGCGAGGAGGCGTCGAAGCGCGCGCCGGTCGCACCGAGGCCAGCGCATCCGCCAAGCGCCAGCGCGCTCCCCGTCGACAGGAGACCGCCGAGGAGAGCGCGGCGCGACATGGAATGATTTGTTTGAGGAAGACGTCGGCCTATCACTGGGAACCCATGGGAACTTTGCCCCCGACAGCATCGCCCCATCTGCTCTCTGAATGACAATGGGGGCGAGATCGCGGCGGAGCCGCCTCGCGCATGTCGTGGCCTTCAAGTGAATGGCGGGTCAGTCGGTGATCTCGATTGCCTGGATCTCGCACCAATCGCGCAATGCCCGCTCCCTCGCCTTGTTGCGGTAGTCATGCCAAGCATCGATCGCTCCCCGTCGGGAGAGCAGGCCCTTGAACTTCTGATAGGCGCCGCGTTTGCTGAAAATATAGCGAACGTCGTCCAGATCGTTCGGCAGGAACTCGCGGACGAAGGCAATCACGAGAGGCTTGCCGAGGTCGAGGTCTCGTGAGTTCGGGATCTGCAAGTATTTGGTCTCGTCCTCGATATCGTCAGGCAGTCGTCGTCCTCGAGCTCCTGGAGGTCGTCCTGATCGAACTGGTAGTAGATCTTTCCTGTCTGCCTGCAGACGAAGGTGCGGCACTCCACAACGCCGCTGATGTCGGCGAACTCAAAAGCCTGGAGGATGTCTCCGAATTTCACGCGCATTGGACACCTTGCCAATGGACCGACGCCGCAATGTCTGCAATCGGCCCGAACAGTATAAGCGGATCGTCCTTCGAGGCAATGAACCCTCGCCGTGTCCAGAAGGCAACTGCCCCGGCGTCGACGGCAGAACACACCGATCCGCTGTCAACCCCTCCCGCCGAAAATATTCCACTTTACCGAAATTCGGATTTGTCGTATGTATCGACCATTCCAGCCCACCAAGGGGCGGTCGTACGTCGTTTCGAGCGCGGGCTGGAAGTTGCGGTGGACGCGGGCGGCGTTAAAGGCGGAGCTTGCGCGTGCAGGGCGAGATGAACCTCGTGAGCATGCGGGACCCGCGAAGACGAACGGCGCCCCTGCGTACGGCGAAACCGTGTGGTCCTGGCCGTCGTTGCTACGGTCAAGCCTTGGCGAAGACGTCATCGCGTCAACCGGCGCGGTGCCGTGACTTTTGCGGAGGCGAGGGAGGCCAGAAGGAACTCGGCTCCCGGGAGAGCGCGGCATAGGCCGTCAAACCATCGCGCAGGGAAGGCCTGGTTTCGGCTGCCCTGTGTCTCCCCTGTGCACTGCGTGTGCATTCGTTCAGCGCAGGGGTCTTATGGGTGCCAGCTGGCGCCCGGTCTTCCCTGCGCCCTTTCCTTGAGGGGTGTGTGAAGCGGAGCATAGCTCGGGCGGATCAAGCCGCGAGAACGCGAGGGTATGCCGATTGGATCGGCGGATTGACGCAGCGGCATTGTTGGGCTCCGGTCCGATACACTTCCTGCGTTCACCGGCCTCACTTGCAAGCATGCTGCATCGGCATCAGTGGTGGTGGTCGTTCTCACGAGAATATGCACTATGCGCGCCGATGCGCCTCCGAAGCTGCTGCCGGGCCTTCGGAAATTCTGGCAATTTGCTTTTCGGAGTGACGAGATGAGCGGTTTGGTGGTCTCTGGCGGCCGGGTGGTGGATCCCGCGAGCGGGATGGACGCCGTTGGGGATGTGGCGGTCGTGGACGGCAAGATCGCCGCCGTCGGCACGGGCCTCGGCGGCGCCGAACGGGTGATCGACGCCACCGGCCTCGTGGTGGCGCCCGGCTTCATCGATCTGCATGCCCATGGCCAGTCGATCCCGGCCGATCGCATGCAGGCGTTCGACGGCGTCACGACCACCCTCGATCTCGAGGCCGGCGTGCTGCCGGTCGGGTCCTGGTATGAGCGCCAGGCGCGAAAGGGCCGCGTGCTGAATTATGGCGCGGCCACCAACTGGGCCTTTGCCCGCATCGGCGCGATGACGGGCTCCAACGCGGAGAGCTCGCTGGAAGCGTTCGGCAACGCCATGCGCGACCGCCGTTGGATGGACAATGTCGCAACCGATGCGGAGGTCTCGGGCATTCTCGAGCGTCTGGCCCGCGGCCTCAACGAAGGCGGTATCGGCATCGGCATCCTCAACGCCTATGCGCCCGGCGCCGGCGTGCAGGAGCTGACCGCAGTGTGCCAGCTGGCCGCGAAGCAGGACGTCCCCACCTTCACCCATGTCGCCTTCATGTCGCGCATCGATCCCGAGAGCGCAGTGGAAGCCTATATCCGCCTGATCGGCTATGCCGGCGCCACCGGCGCGCACATGCACATCTGCCATTTCAACTCGTCGAGCAAGACCGACGTCGAGCGTTGCCGCGTGCTGATCGAGAAGGCGCAAGGACAGGGCCTGCCGATCACGGTCGAGGCTTATCCTTACGGCACCGGCTCGACCGTGCTGGCCGCGGCCTTCTTCAGTGATCCCCAGTTCGTCGAGCGCAACGGCACCGGTTACGATTCCGTGCAGCGCGTCACCGACGGCTACCGCTTCCACGACCGCGAGGAGCTCTTGAAGGCGCAGGCCGAGGAGCCGTCCTCGCTGGTGCTCTGGCACATTCTCGACACCGAGAACAATGCGCACCACCGCGACCTGCTCGATATGTCGGTGCTGTATCCCGGCGGCGCGATCGCCTCCGACGCGATGCCGTGGACGCTGTCGGACGGCTCAACCTACACCGGCGATGCCTGGCCGCTGCCGGATGATGCGACCTCGCATCCGCGCTCGGCCGGCTGCTTCACGAAGTTCATCCGTGAATGGGTGCGCGAGCGTAAAGCCCTGTCGTTGCTGGAAGGCGTGCGCAAATGCGCGCTGATCCCGGCGGAGATCCTCTCGCAGAGCACGCCGGCGATGCGGAGCAAGGGCCGGCTCGCCAAGGACGCGGATGCTGACATCGTCGTGTTCGACTACGAGAAGCTCTCGGACCGTGCGACCTTCACCGCGATGAACCGGCCCTCTGAGGGCGTCCGGCATCTTGTCGTCAGCGGCCAGGTGCTGATCAGCGACGGCATGCTCGATGTGACCGCGCGGCCGGGCAGGCCCGTGCGCCGCCCAATCGTCGAGGGCTGATCCATGGCGGTCCCCATTCTCCTGGTGACGGGCTTCTTGGGGGCCGGCAAGACCACGGTCGTCAACCATCTGCTGGCGCATGCGGAGGGGCGGCGGATCGCTGCCGTCGTCAACGATTTCGGCGCCATCAACATCGATGCGGAGCTGATCGCGGGCGCGAGCGACGGCGTGGTCAGCCTTGCCAATGGCTGCATCTGCTGCTCGCTCGAGGGCGATCTGCTCCGCACGCTTTCGACGCTGCTGCGGCGTGATCCCAAGCCCGATTGTATCGTCATCGAGACCAGTGGCGTTGCCGATCCCGCCGACATCGTGCGCAACCTAATGGACCCCGTGATCCTGCGCGAGGCGCAGCTGGAGACGGTGCTTTGCGTGTTGGACGCAGGGACACCGCCTTCGGCTCTGGACGACGCGCTGATGCGGTCGCAGCTGCGCGTCGCCGATATCGTGGCATTGAGCAAGCTGGATCTGGCGGGCGCGGGCGCGGGGGTGCGGATGCGTGACGCCATCCGCGCCCAGCGCGTGCCCGCGGTGGTGGTCGAGGCACAGCACGGCGAGATTCCGCCCGCGCTGCTGTTTCCCGCCGGTGCCGACCGCGCTCCGGCGCCGCGCGAGGTGGGACCGAAACGGCCGGCGGAGGAGCGCTTCGAGGCACTGAGCTGGACCTCGGATAAGCCGGTCTCGCTGCCGCGCCTGCAGCAGGCCATCAGCCGCCTTGCGCCGAAGCTGGCGCGCGCCAAGGGCCTGTTCGAAACCATCGAGCAGCCCGGCCGCACGATGGTGTTTCAGTTCGCCGCCGGCCGGGCGACCCTGGCGCCTGGCGATGCGCCGACACCGGGCGCGGCGCGGACGCGCATCGTCTTCATTGCCGAGCTTGGCATGCTCTCGAAGGCGGAGCTCGATGAAGTCATGGAGGCGTGCGTTGCCGGCGGCTGAGGTGAGGGGGTAGGGTCAACCGCTTCCGCCATTAGCCACCACCTCTCCTTTTGCCGAGTCGATCCGAGGCCGAACTATGCCGCCAAATATGCCACTCGCCCCCGCTGATGCCGCCTCGCGCCGCGCTGCCAAGCCGGCCATCGTCTATCCGGCCGGGACGATGCCCGGGCCGGATATGGCTACGCTCGAAGCAGCCCGCCGTGCTGCGGTCAAGACGCACGAGCTTATCGTGCCGCCACGCGATGCCCGTGCCTTTCGCGTGGCGCGCGGCCAGTTCTTCCGCATCGTGAGCATCGAAGGCCCTCAGGTCGGTGACCTCAATCTCTGGAATGCAGACGATCTCTCCGAGCGCTTCTTCAGCGGCAAGACGCGGGCGCTCCATGGCACGCATGTCGGCATCGGTGACCGGCTCTGGAGTAATATGCCCTATCTTCGGCCGATGGTGACCATCAGCCACGATACGCTTGGCTGGTACGGCTTCGACGCGGACGGTGCCGGCATTCACGATGTGATCGGCACGCGCTGCGATCCCTACACAAATCTCCTGCTGAACGGCACGGCTTACGATTTTTGCTGTCACTCCAACCTGTCCCGCGCCCTCGCCACCGAATTGAAGGCGGATCCGGCCGCAGTGGAGCATCATGTCCACGACGTGCTCAACGTCTTCATGTGCACCGGCTTCACCAGGGACACGCACCAATATTTCATGAAGGCAAGTCCGGTCCGCCCCGGCGACTTCATCGAGCTCTTCGCGGAGATCGACCTGCTCGGCGCGCTGTCGGCCTGTCCAGGTGGAGACTGCAGCGCAACCCATTCCAGCGATGCCGCGGCATGCCATCCGCTCAAGATCGAAATCTTCGAGCCGGATCGAACGGCCCTGAAAGGCTGGACCTGGCCTACCCCGAGCGCGTATCACCGTCACCACGGTGCGCATGCGGGACGCTGAATCTCAGTCTTCGACCGGCAATCCGTCGCCGTGCACCTCACGCGAACTGCGCGATGCCGTGACCGACGGACCAGTTCTCCTTGGGCGCGTCGAGCACGTTGACGAACACGTCCTCGGGCCTGATCCCCGGGTTCTCGCCGAGCAGGTCGGCGATCCGACGATACAGCGCTTTCTTCTGCTCGGCCGTGCGCGAGGCGAACACGGTGATCTGGATCAGCAGGGCGTCTTCGCTGCGCTCGACGCCGTAAGCATTGCCGCAGCGGAAGTTGGCCGGCTCATGCTCGGTGATGGCCATGAACGCATCGCCTTCGGGCACGTTCAGGGCCTCGCGCATCGCGCGGTAAAGTCCGTCCAGAATCGCCTGCCGGTAGCTTTGCGGCTTACCGGCGCGCATCGAAATGTGGAGGAGAGGCATCACGCGGCCCTTTGCATGCGGTCCCGGCTGACACGGCGATGTGAACGCCGCCGGCTCGGCCAATTCAGAAAAACGGACTATCAATCTCGATCGGTTTTTGACACGATGCCGAGAAAGCATATTCTTGACGGCATGTCAAATACTTTGCGGAGCCAAGCTTGAGACCGCGCGAGTTCGATCATGACGAGGTTCTGCGCATCGCGTTCGACCAGTTCTGGCGCAAGGGCGTGCGCGGCACCTCGCTGTCCGACATTGCGCGCGATGCGGCGGTCCAGCGCGGGAGTCTCTACAATGCCTTCGGCAGCAAGGAGGCGCTATTCCTGCAGGCCTATGAACGCTACGCGGGGGATTATCTCGCCAAGCTGCAAAAGGCGCTCGGGGCAGGTTCCTTGCGCAAGCGCCTCACCGCGTTCTTCGATCTGACCATCACCAATTTCCGCTCGGGCACGCCGCCGCGCGGCTGTCCGACGACGCGCGGGCTGATGGAGCTCGGCGGCGCCGAAGGCGAGGGGCTCGACGACAACGCGCGCCAGGCTTTTGCGAACCTGATCTCGCGCATCACCGCACTGCTTCAGGACACGTTGGCCGCTGGCGCGGCGCGGGGCGAGTTCGACGGCAATCCCGCGGCTGCGGCGCTGCAGATCGTCACCGTGACGCGCGGCCTCGCCGTGCTCGAGCGTGCCTTCGGGGACGAGCCCCAATTGCGCAAGATCGCCGCGCACACGATCGATCTCGTGCTCGGCAGGAATGGCGGATAGGTGTCAGCACAGCGCGAGCGCGTTGACCGCGCGTGTCGCAGCATCCTCCTTGCCGGAGCCAACGACCTGGCCAACGGTGGATTCGAGCTCGCCCGGCTGCTTGCGGCGCGCGACCGCCAGCAGTCGCATCAATTCCGCCTCGTCCTTGGAAAGCCGCCTGCAGGACGGCGGCATGAAGCACAGCTCGCAGGGCCGCTCCTTGCGCAGGATCCTGACGAGCGCGGCCGCGCGCGCGACCAGCAGCGGGCTGTCGGCAATGCCGGGCGCTTCCTCGGCAAAGCGATAGGCCGCTTCCCAGCAATCCGATGCGCCGGTCGCATAGGCCGCTCCGATGAAGCGGAGCAGCGCCAGCGCGAGGCGGGAAAAATCATCATAGCTGTCGATGTCCGGCCGGGTCGCAAGCGCGGCCTGGAGTGGACAGAGCAGCGGCTCACCAGCGTCCGACGTCGGCGCAGAATCGCAACTGGCCCGCATCGTGAACGATCTCGTCAATGCAACGTCGCGCTGCCCACGAACCAGCTCTTCATCGCCAACATCCCGTCATGCTCGATAGGCTGCACGTGCCGGTCGGGCAGGACGAGGCCGGCCATGCGGAAGATCGTCGCAAGCCCCAGGACCGGCGCGAGCGCCCAATCGGCGCCGATCGGCGGCAACCAACGCTCGAACTGCTCGCGCGCGACGTCGACGCGGTCCTGCTGGGCCGCGGCAATCGCGCGCAAGATTCCGCGCTCGCTGTCGGACATGCGCGGACAGGTGGGGCAGTGCACTTCGATCGCGGTATGCGCGGTGCCGGCAAAGATCTCGATGATGGAATCCAGCGACAGCACGGCATCGCCGACGCGAAAATGGTCGTACACCTGCTGGATATCGGCGGCCGTCGGGACGGCGCTTCCGCTACGCGCCTTCGCCCGAAATCCCCAGATGAAGAGACGCTCCGCTGCGCTCAGCGCAGGAAGATCGACGGGCCTGGTGTATGTCGATCGATGCATTGTGCTTCTGGCCTCCGGCTGCGCTCACGCCAGCGCTGGCGCGGATGATCTGCGCCGATCGTTCTGCCAGAGAGCTCTCCAAGTCAACGCGCGGAGAGGCGATGTCGAGGTGTTCTAGATTGGAAGAATTCGTATCTCGGGTGAGGTCGGTCTTGCTTGTCTCGTGGCCATACGAGCGTGCCGGTAACCCGCAAAATTTCGGAGTGTCGGGAACCCGAATGCTTAAAGCTTTGCTAAGAGACGCGGGATAATCTGGCATATCAGCCCTTCCAATTCCTGTGAGCACCGATGATTTTCTCCCGCATCAGTTTCAAGCTGGTCCTGATTGTCGGCATCAGCCTCCTCGGCATGATCGCGTTGGCGCCGGTCGCCCTCTCGACCCTGCGCACGCAGATGGTCGCCGACCGTCAGGCCAAGACGCAGCAGATGGTCGATGTTGGCTACGGCATCCTGGCGCACTACCAGAAGCTCGAGAGCGAAGGAAAGCTCTCGCGCGAGCAGGCGCAGGCCGGCGCGATGGCCGAGATCAAGAGTCTGCGCTACGACAGGGTCGAGTATTTCTGGATCAACGACATGGCCCCCAAGATGGTCATGCATCCGATCAGGCCCGAGCTTGACGGCAAGGATCTCTCCGGGATGAAGGATCCCGCCGGCAATGCGCTGTTCATGGGCTTCGTTGACGTCGTCAACAAGCAGGGTGCGGGCTTCTACGGCTACCTCTGGCCGAAGCCCGGCTTCGACCAGCCGGTCGGGAAAATCTCCTATGTGAAGGGCTTTGCGCCCTGGGGCTGGATCATCGGCACCGGCATCTATCTGGACGACGTCGATGCCGCCTTCCGCCAGAACGCGATGACCTTCGCCTATATTTGTCTCGCTGTGCTGGTCGTGGTGCTCGGCGCCTCCTTGCTGATCGGCCGCAGCGTCACCCGGCCGCTGGCCCGGATCACCGCGCTGACCGAGCGCCTTGCCGCCGGCGACAGCGCTTTCGACGTGCCCTACACCGACCGCCGCGACGAGGTCGGCGGCCTCGCCAAGGCGCTCGCCGTGTTCAAGGACAATGCATCGGCGGTGAGCCGGATGCATGCCGAGCAGCAGGAGCTGAAGCAGAAGGCCGACGAGGAGAAGCGCAAGACCATGACCGATCTCGCCGGCAAGTTCGAGGCGAGCGTCCAGGCCGTCGTTCGCGACGTCTTCGACGAGGCCCGCGCGATGCAGCAGGCCGCGCAGGGCATGTCGGAAACCGCCAACAAGGCGAGCGACCGTGCGAGCTTCGTCGCCACCGCGTGTCAACAGGCCTCGAGCAACGTGCAGACGGTGGCCTCGGCCGCGGGCGAATTGTCGGCCTCGATCGCCGAGATCAGCCAGCGCGTCGCGCAGGCCGCGACAGTGGCCGACAAGGCCGCCGCCGACGGCCAGCGCACCAACGACACCGTGCAGGGCCTTGCCGCCGCCGCGCACAAGATCGGCGAGGTCATCGACCTCATCAACCAGATCGCCTCGCAGACCAATCTGCTCGCGCTCAACGCCACCATCGAGGCGGCGCGCGCGGGCGAGGCCGGCAAGGGCTTTGCGGTGGTCGCGAGCGAAGTGAAGTCGCTGGCGAGCCAGACCGCGAAGGCGACCGACGAGATCGGCGCGCAGATCACCGCGATCCAGGCCGAGACCAATCAGGTCGTCGGCAACATCGAGAGCATCCGCGCTACCATCATGGAGGTCAACGAGATCTCCTCGTCGATCGCCGCCGCGGTCGAGGAGCAGGGCGCCGCGACGAAGGCGATCGCGCACAGCGTGCAGGAGGCGGCCTCCGGTACCGATCAGGTCTCGCACAACATCTCCGGTGTCACCGATGCGACCGCCGAGACCGGACAGGCCGCCGGCCTCGTGCTGCAATCGAGCGGCCGGCTGACGCACAAGCTGCAATCGCTGCAGGACGAGGTCAGCGCCTTCATTGCGGGCGTGCGGGCGGCCTAGTATAGCGGGAGGATGGGCCAATACTCCGATCGACGCGCGCGCATCCTCCTGATCAATCCGAACAGCAATGAGGCGACCACCACGATGATGGTGGCGATTGCCAGGTCTGCTGCCGCCGACGGTTTCGATATCGTCGGCGCCACGGCAACGCGTGCGCCCACGATGATCGTCTCGGCGGACGCGCTGGAGGTGGCTGCGCTGGAGGCCGAGGAGATCGCGCGTCTCCGTGGCGGCGAGTGCGACGGCATCATCGTGTCGGCATTCGGTGATCCTGGCCTCGCCGGGATCAAGGTGGCGATGAAGCTGCCCGCCGTCGGCATCGGCGAATCCGCGATGCTGGAAGCCGCCGGGAACGGTCGCCGTTTCGGCGTGGCGACCACGACGCCATTGCTGAAAGCCAAGATCGATGCATTGCCTGATACGCTGGGCTTGCGCGCGAGCTACACCGGCACGCGCTTTGCTGATGGCGATCCGCAAGAACTGATGCGCGATCCGGCGCAGCTGCGCGCAGCGCTCGCCGGCGCGGTTGAGGCCTGCATTGTGCGAGACAGAGCGGAAGCGGTCATCATCGGCGGCGGGCCGCTGGGTGAAGCGGCGCGCGAGCTTCAGCCGATGTTCGCGGCGCCAATCATCGCCCCGATCCCATCTGCCGTGCGACGGATCACTCGTCTCGTCGCGGCGTAACCTCTGGTTTTTCCGCGCCGCGGCATCGGCCGTGCTGCGGAAAACTGTTTTCCTTGACATCAACTCTGCGGTGCTCGACGTGTAACGAGGTCGAGCGATGCTGCCTTGCGTCCCTCGCGAAAAGAAAAGCAACACGGGAAGGACGTCATGAACACGGGCCTCGACGAGAATGACTACCTCGCCACCTTGCGCGGCCTGTGGGACAAGGCCTGGCCGAAGGGCCTGCCGCGCTCGCCCAACTATCTGCACGGCGAAGTTCCCCTGACGGAATATCTGCGCACCTGGGCAAAGCGGAGTCCGGAGCGGCCCGCGGTGATCTTCTACGGGCATGTGACCACCTATGCCGATCTCGATCAGAAGAGCGATCGCTTTGCGGCTCTGTTGCAGGCAAAGGGCGTTCGCAAGGACGATCGCGTCGCTGTCTTCCTGCCGAACTGCCCGCAATTCCACGTCGTGTTCTTCGGTATCCTGAAGCTCGGCGCGATCCACGTCCCCATCAGCCCGCTGTCGCGCGCGTTCGAATTGTCCTACCAGCTCAACGACACCCAGGCCGAGGTGATCGTCGCGCTCGACCAGCTCATGCCTATCGTTGATCAGGTCCGCGGCGAGGTGCGCCTGCGCGAGATCATCGTCACCAGCTTCGCCGATGTCGTGCCGGCGGCGCCTGCGTTTCCCGCGCCGGACTCGATCCGCACGCCGCGCGTTGCGGTCTCCGGCGCAACTGATCTCCTGCCGGCGCTCGCGGCACTGCCCGCACCGACCCCGCTGCCGCCGCCTCACCTCGATGATGTCGCCGCGCTCAATTACACCGGCGGCACCACCGGCATGCCCAAGGGTTGCGTCCATACCCATCGCGATATGGTCTACACGGCCGCCGCCAATTACGGCATCTCGTTTCCCTCGGATGAGAGCAGCGTGTTCCTGTCGTTCTTTCCGGAGTTCTGGATTGCGGGCGAGAATTCCGGTCTGATCTTCCCGCTGTTCTCGGGCGGCACGCTGGTTCTGCTCGCGCGCTGGGACGCTGTCGGCGCGATGGCGGCGATCGACAAGTACAAGGTCACGATGACGGCGATGCCGGTCGACAGCGCGGTCGAGATGATGGACCATCCGCGCTGGAGCGAGTTCGACCTGTCGTCGCTGCAACAGGTGCGCGTGGTCTCCTTCGTCAAGAAGCTCAACGCCGGCTATCGCAGGCGCTGGAAGGATCTCACCGGCACGATCCTGATGGAGGCGGCCTGGGGCATGACCGAGACCCACACCTCCAATACTTTCACCGCTGGCTTTCAGGACGGGGATTTCGACCTCAACAGCCAGCCGATCTTCGTCGGCCTGCCGGTCCCCGGCGCCGAGTTCAAGATCACCGATTTCGAGACCGGTGCGCTGCTGCCGCTGGGAGCCGAAGGCGAGATCCGCGTGCGTACGCCGTCGCTGCTCAAGAGCTACTGGAACAAGCCCGAGGCGACGGCGGAATCGCTCGTCGACGGCTGGTTGCGCACCGGCGATATCGGCACCATCGACAAGGACGGCTTTCTGCACTTCCTCGGCCGGCGCAAGGAGATGCTGAAGGTCAAGGGCATGAGCGTGTTTCCGCCGGAGATCGAGGCGTTGCTGGGGCAGCATCCGAAGGTGCTGGGCTCGGGCGTGGTCGGCCGTGATGATCCGGACAAGGGCCAGGTGCCGGTCGCTTACATCCAGCTCAAGCCGGAAGCGATCGGCACGGTCTCAGAACAGGAACTGCGCGCCTGGTGCGCCGAGCGCATGGCCGTCTACAAGGTTCCGGAAGTCCGCCTTATCGATGCGCTGCCGCTGACGGCAACGGGCAAGGTCAGGAAGCAGGACCTCAATCCAAATCCTCCTGCCGTCCAGTGAGAGAGACGATGTCGTTCAAGAAGCTCCTGATCGCCAATCGCGGCGAGATCGCCATCCGCATCGCACGCGCGGCGGCCGATGCCGGCATTGCAACGGTCGCGATCCATCCTGCCGACGATGCGTTGTCGCTGCACGGGCGCGTTGCGGACGAGGCGATCGAGATCCCCGGTCGCGGCGCACGGGCCTATCTCGAAATCGAGGCCGTGGTGAAGGCGGCCAAGAGCGCAGCTTGCGATGCCGTACATCCCGGCTACGGCTTCCTCAGCGAGAACGCGGCTTTCGCGAAAGCCTGCGCCGACGCCGGAATCACCTTCGTCGGGCCGAAACCGGCTGCGCTCGAGCTGTTCGGCGACAAGGTTGCGGCACGTCAGCTGGCCAAACGCTGCGGCGTGCCGATCATTGCCGGCACCAGCGGGCCGTCCAGCCTCGAGGAGATCACGGCATTCTTCACCTCGCTCGGCAGCAATGCTGCGATCGTGATCAAAGCGATGGCGGGCGGTGGCGGCCGCGGCATGCGCGTGGTGGAGAACGCGTCCGATCTTTCGGAAGCCTATGCGCGCTGCCAATCCGAGGCCAAGGCGGCGTTCGGCTTCGAGGGCGTCTATGCCGAGCGGCTGATCCGGCAGGCGCGCCACATCGAGGTCCAGATCATCGGCGACCGCCATGGTGCGATCTCCCATCTCTGGGAACGCGAATGCACCATCCAGCGCCGGCACCAGAAGCTGATCGAGGTGGCGCCGAGCCCGTCATTGAGCGATGCCCTGCGCGGCCGCATCATCGAAGCGGCAAAGCAGCTGGCGGGCGCCGCGTCTTACGACAATCTCGGCACGTTCGAGTTTCTGGTCGACGGAACCGCCGAGGACAGCTTCGCCTTCATCGAGGCCAACCCGCGTCTCCAGGTCGAACACACCGTGACCGAAGAGGTGCTCGGCGTCGATCTCGTCCGCGCCCAGCTCGCGGTCGCCGCAGGCAGCACATTGAGCTCGCTCGGTCTTGCGCAGGCATCGATCCCGAAGCCGCGCGGCCATGCCATGCAGCTGCGCGTCAACATGGAAACGCTGGACGTGTCAGGCGCCACCCATCCGACCGGCGGTGTGCTCGCGGTATTCGAGCCGCCGTCGGGCCCCGGCGTGCGCGTCGATAGTTTCGGCTATGCCGGCTACAAGACCAGCGCGGCCTTCGATTCGCTGCTTGCCAAGGTGATCGTGCACACGCCGAGCGAGGCCTGGCATGACGTCGTCGCGAAAGCCTTGCGTGCGCTACGCGAGTTCCGGATAGATGGCGTCGTCACCAATATTGCCTTCCTCCAGTCGGTGCTCGCGCATCCCGATTTCAGGACCAACCGTATCGCGACTGATTTCATCGACCGCAACATTGTCAGGCTCGTGGAAGCATCGGATGGTGCCGCCAAGCCGCTTTACTTCGCCGCGGCCGAGCGTGGCGCCGGTCACAGCGCGGAGGTGCATGTCGCGCCAGCCGTACCCGAAGGCACGGTGATGGTCGCGGCGCCCTTGCAGGGAACCATCGTCACCATCCAGGTGAAGAAAGGCGAGATCGTCCGCCCCGGCCAGCAACTCGCCGTGATCGAGTCCATGAAGATGGAGCACCTCGTCATGGCCGAGCAGGGCGGGCGGGTGACAAAACTCGTCGCAGGTGACGGCGTCACGCTGCTGCATGGCGAGCCGATCCTCTATCTCGAGCCGCTTGACGTCGCCGCCGACAGCGCGGCGGCGGAAGCCGACATCGATCTCGACCATATCCGTCCCGATCTTGCCGAGCTGATCGCCCGCCAGGCCAACACGCTCGACGAGAACCGCCCCGCTGCGGTCGAGCGCCGCCGCAACACCAACCAGCGCACCGCTCGCGAGAACGTCGCCCAGCTCGTCGATGACGGCTCGTTCATGGAGTACGGCAGCCTTGCGATCGCGGCGCAGCGCCGCCGGCGCAAGCTCGACGATCTCATCAAGAACACGCCGGCGGACGGCCTCGTCATGGGCGTCGCCACTGTCAATGCCGAGAAGTTCGGGCCAGAAGGCGCGCGCTGCATCGTCGTGGCCTACGACTACACCGTGCTCGCGGGCACGCAGGGCCACATGAACCACAAGAAGATCGATCGCATGCTGACGCTGGCGGAAGACTGGCGCGTGCCGCTGGTGTTCTATGCCGAAGGCGGCGGCGGCCGGCCCGGCGACACCGACCGGCTCGGCATGACCGGCCTCGACGGGCCGTCCTTCGTGCAGTTCGCGCGGCTCTCGGGCCTTGTGCCTGTCGTCGGCGTTGTTTCCGGCTATTGCTTCGCCGGCAACGCCGCGATGCTCGGTTGCTGCGATGTCATCATCGCCACCAAGAACGCTTCGATCGGCATGGGCGGTCCCGCCATGATCGAGGGCGGCGGCCTCGGTGTCTATCATCCGGCCGAGGTCGGCCCCGTATCATTCCAGTCCCCGAACGGCGTCATCGACATCCTGGTCGAGGACGAGGAGGAAGCGACCCGCGTCGCGCAAAAATATCTGTCCTATTTCCAGGGTGCGGTGGCGGATTGGGAGGCTGCTGACCAGCGCCTGCTCCGCCGCGCCATCCCCGAGAACCGCCTGCGCGTCTATGACATCCGCAGCGTGATCGACCTCGTCGCTGACAAGGATTCCGTGCTGGAGCTGCGCCGCGACTACGGCGTCGGCATGATCACCGCACTGATCCGAATCGAAGGCAAGCCGTTCGGCCTGATTGCCAACAATCCGCGCCATCTCGGCGGCGCAATCGATGCCGATGCCGGCGACAAGGCTGCGCGTTTCCTCCAGCTCTGCGACGCCTTCGATCTGCCTGTTGTCTCGCTGTGCGACACGCCCGGCTTCATGGTCGGCCCCGAGGCGGAGAAGACCGCGATCGTGCGCCACGTCTCACGCATGTTCGTGACCGGCGCCAGCCTCACCGTGCCGCTGTTCGGCATCGTGCTGCGCAAGGGCTATGGTCTCGGCGCACAATCGATGATCGGCGGCGGCTTCCACGCCTCGTTCTTCACCGCGGCCTGGCCGACCGGGGAGTTCGGCGGCATGGGCCTGGAGGGCTACGTCCGCCTCGGCTTCCGCAAGGAGATGGAGGCGATCGCCGATCCCGAGGAGCGCGAGACCTATTACCGCAACAAGGTCGCCGAGCTCTATGCCAACGGCAAGGCGGTCTCGATCGCCTCCGTGTTCGAGATCGACAACGTCATCGACCCGGCCGAGACGCGGCGCTGGATCATGGCGGGCTTGCGCACGGTGCCGAAGCCCGAGCCGAGGACGGCGAAGAAGCGGCCGTGCATCGACACGTGGTGAGGGCGGTGCAGCAATAGCTGCTTTCCCGGTTCCCGATTGACATCCCCGCCTTTGCTGCCAGACTTTGCACAATAATACAGGGTGGAGACGTCCGCGATGGCCAGCCTCTCGGCCTCGAACCATGTCGCCCGTGTCTTGTCCGTCGCCAATCATGTGGCCGACGTCGATGCCTCCTCGCGGATTGCGAGTTCCTGGCGGCGCTGCCTCGTGAACCACAAGCTCGATCCCGCCCGCCAGGGCCCACCGCAGACGCTCACCGAAGCCGAAATCCGCCATGTCGCCGAGCCGATGGAGGAGACGATCCGGCTCGTCACGCCCGAGCTCGACGATCTCGCCCGTGTGCTGCACGACGCCGGCTACTGCGTCAATCTCGCCGATGTCAACGCGACCATGCTGTTCAGCCGTCTGCCGGGCGAAGCCGATGCAAGGATGTTTCTGGATTGGAAGATCTACACCGGCTCGAACTTCGCCGAGGCTTGCGAGGGCACCAATGGGCTCGGCACCGCGCTGGCCGAGCAGAAGCCGATCCTGGTGCATCGCGACGAGCATTTTCGGGCGCAATGGCACATGTTCTCCTGCGCGGTGGCGCCGCTGTTCGATCCGGTCGGCCGGCTCGCCGGTGCCGTCAACATCACCTCCTGCCGTGAGGATCTGGAGCGCGCCGCGCATCAGCTTGCACTTGCGGTGACGATGGAGGCGACGCGGCGGATGGAGGGTGCGATCTTCCGCGGGCATTTCCGCAATGCCTGGATCGCCACCGTGCCCGGTGACGGCGGCAGCGGCCTCGTCGCCTATGATGACGACCGCCGCATCGTCGGCGCCTGCCGCTCGGCGCGTGCGCTGCTCGGCCTCACCGACGGCATGATCGCCTCCGGCATCGACCTGTCGCGCTACCTCAAGTTCGACCATCACGCTGCGCGTGGCAGCGGCGAGATCGTCGAGCTGCGCCATGGCGACGGCCGTCCGTTGGGGCAGGGGCATGTTGCTCCGCCCCTGCGTGCGAGATCGCATGCGCCGCGCCGCGATGCGCAAGTCGATCGCTTTGATGCGTTGCACCGGCTCGCCGGCCGCGACCCCGGCCTGATCCGAAGCGTCAAACGGCTGCGGAGCATCGGCGATCACAATCTGCCGGTGCTGCTGCATGGCGAGACCGGCGTCGGCAAGGACGTGTTCGCGCGGGCCATTCACGGTGCGAGCAACCGCGCGCGCAACAATTATGTCGCGCTCAATTGCGCGGCGATGCCGGAAAGCCTGATCGACGCCGAGCTGTTCGGCTACGAGGCGGGCGCCTTCACCGGCGCGCGGCGC
This sequence comes from Bradyrhizobium yuanmingense, assembly GCF_025200905.1. Lineage (NCBI taxonomy): Bacteria > Pseudomonadati > Pseudomonadota > Alphaproteobacteria > Hyphomicrobiales > Nitrobacteraceae > Bradyrhizobium > Bradyrhizobium yuanmingense. Next base: position 691,025 of record NZ_CP104173.1, read on the forward strand.
GAGGGTTCGAAGGGCCTGATCGTGCAGGCCGACGGCGGCACGCTGTTCCTCGACGAGATCGGCGACATGCCGATCGGCTTGCAGACGCGCCTGTTGCGCGTTCTGGAAAACCGCGAGGTCTGGCCGCTCGGCGCGCTAAAGCCCGTCACCGTCGATATTCGCCTGATCAGCGCCACGCATCGCGATCTCGGCCGCATGGCGGAAGCGGGGGCCTTCCGCGCCGACCTCTATTTTCGCCTGCGCGGCATCGAAGTGCGCCTGCCCGCCTTGCGCGAGCGCGCCGACCGCGACGACATTATCCGCCAGATCGCGCGGGAGGAGGCGCCGAGCTGCCGGCTCTCGGAGGAGGCATGGTCGCAGCTCGCGGCCTACCCGTTCCCCGGCAACATGCGCCAGCTCCGCCACGTGCTGCGGCTCGCCGGCTGCACGGCGGAAGATGGCGTCATCACCGATGCCGATCTCGATCTGCCGCCGTTTGGCGGACCGACGGAGCCTGATCTCGAAGCAGCCGAGCGTGCGACCATTGTCGCGGCGCTACGTAAGCATGATGGCCGCGTGACGGAAGCCGCGCGCGCACTGAAGCTCAGCCGCGCGACGCTCTATCGCAAGATCAAGCAGCTGAAGATCGAGACGACGCAGTAGCTCTTTCTTCCCCTCTCCCCTTGTGGGAGAGGGTGGCTCGCCGCGCCGCGGCGAGACGGGTGAGGGGTCTCTCTCCGCGTATGACTCTGGTGAGTTTGCAGAGAGATACCCCTCATCCGGCGCTTCGCGCCACCTTCTCCCACAAGGGGAGAAGGAAGAAAGCGAGCACTCGTCCTACGAAAAATCCGTCCAGCTCAGATGCCGTGCGTCGAGATCGCCGATCGTCACGTTCTCGCGGAGTTCTCGTGGCGTGTGGAAATTGCTGCGCAAGTACACGAGCGGCGTGACGGCAGCGGAATGCGAGGCGCTGCGGACCTCGCCGACGAAGATCGAATGCGTCGTTGTCTCGAACTCCTGCGCCAGCACGCAGTCGAACGCGGCCACCGCGTCCGCCAGCACCGGTGCGCCGGTCACGCCACGCGTCCATTGCCCGAAGGCGAAGCGATCGTCGCCGTCGACGCCCTTCTGGCCGCTGAAGGTGAGGGCGAGCAGCGCGTGATCCTCGTGCAAGAAGTTGATGGCGAAAGCACCTTCCTCCCGGATGCGGGCATGGGCGCTGGCGTTGCGGTTGACGCAGACGATCAGCGAGGGCGGCTTGTCCGACAACGAGCAGGCCGAGGTCACCGTCAGCCCCGTGCGCCTGCCGTGCTCGGCGCCCACCGTCACCAGCGCCACGGCGCCGGCGCATTGTCGCATCGCCTGTTTGAAATGATTGGCGTCGAAAGAATTGCCGTCCACCGTCACGCGGAAATCTCCGACAATAGAAGCGGGTGCGACACGATCGCGCCGCACCCGCTGAGCGTCAAGCCGCCTTCTTCGCGGAGCCGAGATGCGCAAGGCGCGGCATCACCTCGTTCTTCAGCAGCGAGAGCGAGTGGTGCCAGGCCTCGGCCTTGTGCTTGTAGTCGAAGCCGAACACGAGCAGCACGCCGAAGCCGCCGACCTCGTCGTAGATCTTCTGGATCTTCTCGGCGACCGTCGCGGGCGAGCCGACGATCCAGTTCCGCTTGGCGCAATATTCGACCGTGACGTCGCTGTCTGGCACATCGGGCGCGTGCTTCAGATAATCCTTGAAGCCGAAATGCCCGAGCAACGGCAGGAAGTACTCGCTCATCATCCGGCCCATCATGTCGCCGGTCGAGAGCTTCCAGGCCTCTTCGTCGGTGTCGGCGACGAATACCTCGCGCACCAGGCGCCAGTCCTGGCGGTTCGGCTTGCGGCCGGTCTTGGCGGCCCCGATCTCGACCGAGTCCCAATGGCTCGAGACATAGGCCGGGTTGAGGTTGAGGCTCATCGGGATGAAGCCGCGCTCGCCGGCGAGCTTCAGCGTGTCCGAGTTCTTGGACAAACCGGCAACGCCGATCGGCGGATGCGGCGCCTGCAGCGGCTTGATATGGGGCTTGAGGAAGTCGAACATCGTGTCTGGCTTGGTCACCGTCCAGTACTTGCCCTTGTGGGTGAAGGGCGCCGGCTCGGTCCACAGCTTCAGGATGATCTCCAGCGCCTCGCGCGTCATGTCGCGGTTCTGCCCGCTCATGCCGTCGACGTTGAACATCGCCCAGTCGCTCGGCAGCCCGCTCGCCGCCACGCCGAAATTGAGCCGGCCTTCGGAGAGATGGTCGAGCATGGCGACGCGGTTGGCGAGCTCGGCCGGGTGATGATAGGGCAGCAGGAAGCCGCCCGGCCCGATGCGCAGGCGCTTGGTCTGCATCAAGGCCTGCGCGATCAGGAGGTCCGGCGTGGGATTGGGTTCCCAGGGCGCGGTGTGGTGCTCGCCGACCCAGGCCTCCTGATAGCCGAGCTCGTCGAGCCAGCGCATGACCTGCAGGTCCCAGTCGTTGCCTTCCTTGAGGCCGCACTCCGGCGGATGCGAAGGCATCGTGAAATAGCCGATCTCCATGGGTTTCCTCATCTGATGTTGACGCGTCTTGTCGCGCGTTGACGGAGTTGAGTGATGAAGTGTCAGCAAGCGGTGTGCCAGCGCGGCGAAGCCTCAAATTCAAGAGAAAGGGCTGGTTTGCCTGCGCAATAGCCGGTATCTCGACGGGAGCCTGCCGGACATCGTCTCATATGTCGCGAGACGGCGTCTTGGCCATGAGACGAGGACGAGACTTGAAATGACCGAACCCGCCTATGTCGCGGTGGACTGGGGCACCAGCAGCTTCCGGCTCTGGCTGGTCGATCGCGCCGGTCAGGTGCTGGCCGAGCGCCGCAGCGGCGAAGGCATGCTGGCGGCGGCGAAGACCGGCTTTCCCGCGGTGCTGCAAGCGCATCTGGCCGCGGTCGAAGCGCCCGCGCATCTGCCGGTTCTGGTCTGCGGCATGGCCGGTGCCAAGACCGGCTGGGTCGAGGCCGGCTATGTCGACACGCCGGCACGGCTCTCCGCCGTCCTGCAACAGGCCGTGCGTGTCCCTGGCGAAGCGTGCGACATCCGCATCCTGCCGGGTATCGCCCAGCGCGATGCCAAGGCGCCGGACGTCATGCGCGGCGAGGAGACGCAGTTGCTCGGCGCGCTCGGCCTCGATGCCGCGGGCGAGGCGCTGGTCTGCATGCCCGGCACGCATTCGAAATGGGTTCGGGTGAAGGACGGCACGGTCGAGCGCTTTTCCACCTTCATGACCGGCGAGCTGTTCAGCGCTGTCTCGCGCGAGACGATCCTGTCGCTCGCAGTCGCCGGTGCTGATGACGCCGAAGACATCGCGAGCTTCAAGGCGGCCGTGAAGGCCGCATTCGCCGCCCCGGCCTTCGCCGCCAACCTGCTGTTCACCGCGCGGTCGCGCCAGCTTCTGTTCGGCGGCACGCCGGCCGCGGCGCGCGAGACGCTGTCGGGCACGTTGGTCGGCGTCGAGCTGGCGGCGGGCCTCTCCGGCACGGTGCCGCAAGCGGGCGTCCAGCTGATTGCCGCGGGGCGGCTTGCGGTGCTGTATCGGCTGGCATTCGAGGCGCTCTCGGTAACCGCAAATCCGGTCGATGCGGATGAAGCCGTCCGCCGCGGCCTGTCGATGGCGGCAGCCGCGATCTGGACGAGGTAGAAGGACTGCGAGAGATGAGCGTTCCCTTTCCGCCGATGCAGCGGCCGCTGGTCGCGATCCTGCGCGGCATCAAGCCTGAGGAGACCGAAGCGATCGTCGGCGTCTTGGTCGAGGCCGGCATGACCGCGATCGAGATCCCCCTGAATTCACCCGATCCGTTCCGCTCGATCGCGCTTGCCGTGAAGCTCGCGCCATCAGGCGTGTTGATCGGCGCCGGCACGGTGCTGACGACGGCAGATGTCGATCGTCTCAACGATGTCGGCGGCAGGCTGATGGTCTCGCCCAATGTCGACACCGAAGTGCTGGCGCGCGCGCATCAGCATCGCATGGTGACCATGCCCGGCGTGTTCTCGCCGACCGAGGCGCTGCTGGCGGCGCGCGCGGGCGCGTCGAGCCTGAAATTCTTTCCGGCGAGCGTGCTCGGCGCTGCCGGCATCGCCGCGATCCGTGCCGTGCTGCCGGCAGGCGTGATGATCGCCGCTGTCGGCGGCGTCTCCGATCAGAATTTTGCCGAGTACATCAAGGGCGGGGTGACCGCCTTCGGGCTCGGCTCCAGCCTCTACAAGCCAGGCATGACGGCAACAGATGTCGCAGCCCGCGCAGAGGTGACAATTGCCGCTTACGATCGGGCAATTCAGAAAGATTGAGCCGACAATAAACTAGCCGTAATCCTGACTTGGTCTATTCTGCCATATGGTGGCGCGATGCCGACATGCGCGCATCGTGTTATGCGACTGGGTGAATCAGGAGACCGACATGGCGATCAACAACGTGGCCGATCTGTTCGTGGCAACGCTCGAACAGGCCGGGGTCAAGCGCATCTACGGCATCGTCGGCGACAGCCTGAACGCGCTCACCGAGGCGCTGCGTCGCCGCGGCACGATCGAATGGATCCATGTCCGCCACGAGGAGGTCGCGGCCTTCGCGGCGGCCGGCGAAGCCGAGATGACCGGGAGCCTCGCGGTCTGCGCGGGCTCCTGCGGCCCCGGCAATCTGCATCTGATCAACGGCCTGTTCGATGCGCATCGCAGCCGCGTTCCCGTGCTGGCGATCGCGGCGCAGATCCCGACCGCCGAGATCGGCGGCGGCTATTTCCAGGAGACGCATCCGCAAAACCTGTTCCGCGAATGCAGCCATTATTGCGAGCTGGTGTCGGACCCGAGCCAGCTGCCTTACGTGCTGGAGAATGCAATTCGCGCGGCGGTCGGCTTGCGCGGCGTCGCCGTCGTCGCCATGCCCGGCGATGTCGCGTTCCGCAGTCCTCCGAAGCGCGCGCTGTCGACGACGCGCGGCCTTGCGCTGGCTCCGCCGAAGGTCGTGCCGCAAGCGGATGAGCTGCAGGCGCTCGCGGATCTCCTCAACGGCGCCGAGCGCATCACGCTGTTCTGCGGCCGCGGCTGCGCCGGCGCGCATGCGCCTTTGATGCAACTCGCTGAAGCGCTGAAGAGCCCGATCGTGCACGCGCTCGGCGGCAAGGAGCATGTCGAATACGACAACCCCTATGACGTCGGCATGACCGGCTTCATCGGCTTCTCCTCGGGCTACGCCGCGATGCACGCCTGCGATGCACTGGTGATGCTCGGCACCGACTTCCCCTACAAGCAGTTCTTCCCTGATGATGCGAAGGTCGCGCAGATCGACATCCGTCCGGAAAATCTGGGACGGCGCTGCAGGATCGATCTCGGTCTCGTCGGCGACGTCAAGCTCACCATCGAGGCGCTGCTGCCGCTGCTCAAGACGAAGACGCAGCGCAAGCATCTCGACGACGCCGTCGCGCATTACAAGAGAGCCCGCGAGGGCCTCGATTCGCTAGCCAAGGGCACGCCCGGAGCCAAGCCGATCCATCCGCAATATCTCGCCAAGGTCATCAGCGACCATGCCTCCGACGATGCCGTCTTCACCGCCGATGTCGGCACCCCGACGGTGTGGGCGGCGCGCTATCTCGACATGAACGGCCGCCGCCGGCTGATCGGCTCCTTCGTTCACGGCTCGATGGCCAATGCCATGCCGCAGGCGATCGGGGCGCAAGCGGCGCAGCCCGGACGCCAGGTCATCTCGCTCTCCGGCGACGGCGGCTTCACCATGCTGATGGGCGACCTGATCACGCTGACGCAGGAGAAGCTGCCGGTGAAGGTGGTCGTCTTCAACAACGGCGTGCTCGGCTTCGTCGCGCTGGAGATGAAGGCGGCGGGCTTCGTCGACACAAATGTCGACCTGGAGAACCCGGATTTCGCCGCGATGGCGCGCGCGATGGGCATCTTTGCCAAGCGCGTCGAGGATCCCGGCGAGCTTCCGGGCGCGATGAAAGAGATGCTGGCGCACAATGGGCCGGCGCTGCTCGATGTTGTCACCGCCAAGCAGGAGCTGTCGATGCCCCCGACCATCACGGCCGAGCAGGTGAAGGGCTTCAGCCTCTGGGTGTTGCGTGCGGTGATGAACGGACGCGGTGACGAGGTGCTCGACCTCGCGAAGACGAACCTGTTGCCGCGGTGATATCAGCCGACGCGGTGGTTCACCTCTCCCCGCCGAGGAGAGGTGAACGTCTGCCAGTGCAGCACGATGCCGATCAGCATCGCCGGCAGAAAGCCGAGCGCGATCAGGAAATGCGGCAGCTGCTTCGGCGAGATGAGGGCGATGGCGATATCGGAGATCAGCCACAGCGCTGCGAACATCACCGCAAAATCCGTTCGCGGGCACCGCAGGTAATAGAACACGGCGGTGATGACGATGGCCGGGCCGATCGCGATGCCGATCATGATCGCGGTCAGCTCCTTCGGCGTCAGCGTGTCGAGCACCATCGATGCCAGCAGCCAGAGTGCGGCGAACATGGCAACGATGTCGAGCGGATGCCGCAATCCAATTCCTCTGGCGAAAGGCGCGCTATCGTTGGGGCCGGAGCTGCGGCCGTCAAGTCAAAATGGGCTTATTCCTCGTCACTTCCAGGCGTCGGGCGCAGCATGAAGTGACCGAAAGCGGTGGCGATCGGCTTCAAAGCATCGTCCTGCCAGGCCCGCGCCTCGAAGGCGACGATACGTCGGCCCTGCTTCACGATCGAGACGTCGGCAAACGTGTCGAGCGCGCGTCCGGAGCGCAAGTAGTTGACGGTGAGGCCGATCGGCTTGGGCGGTGCGCTAGCGCCGAGCTCCCGCGCCACGCCGATGATGGCGGTGGTCTCGAGGAAGGCGCCCGTCATGCCGCCATGGATCGCCGGCAGGATCGGATTGCCGATGATCTGCGGCGAGAACGGCATCGTCAGCGTGCCGTCATCGTTGACGCGGATGCCGAGGGCGCGCGCGAACGGGCTGCGCGCAAAGGGCCCGTCCGGATCCTCCGGCGCGTCCAGCGTCGGGATGCTGCGCGCATCCATCCGGCGGTCGGCGAGCATGTTGGTGCGGTTGGCGCCGATCATGAAGCAGGCGGTCGCGGTCGCGACCGGATCGTCCTCGGACTCCTGATAGGCGGTGGAGCGCACGAAGGCGATCGAGCGCGTGGTGCGGTAGCAGACCGAATGCGCTTTGATGTCGAGGCCGGGCGTTGTCGGCTTCTGGTAGTCGATGCGCAGATCCAGGGTCGCGATCGCGCGGGTGCCGTCGAGCGCAAGTTGCACCGCCATGCCGCAGCTCTCGTCCAGCATCGCGGTGACGACGCCGCCATGCAGCACGCCGGTCGCGGTGTCGCCGACGAAGACCGGTCGATAGGGCAGGCTGGACCAAGCCTCGCCAGGTGCGAACCGGTCGAGCTGGAGCCCGCTGATATGGCCGTAATCGGAGCGGCGGCCCTTGATGGCCTCGGCGAGTTCCTCGAAGGCAAGCGTGGTCGGCGTGGTGCTCATGGGGACCTTCTAGACCAGTGTCGGGCCTCGCGCAAAATCCCGAATGAGCCCCGCATGGGACGGTTTGGTCTCGACAGGGCGCGCCGAAGCGTCGATGGTGGGCGCTTCGTTCGTCGATGAACTGCAAGGAGCGCCCATGGCCGACCCCGAAACGCCCTCGACCGCCCAGGGGCCCGTCACCATTTCCACCTCCAGCGCCGAGCGGGCGCCGATCATCTATTTCGACGGCGCATCCTGCTTCGGTCACCACAACGGCGCGATCCAGATCGAGCTTGCCGCAAACCTGTTGATGCCGGTCGGCGCTGCCGTCAGGGTCGACGTGGTCCAGACCGCGCATCTGCGTTGCAGTGTCGCCGCAGCACTGGCACTGCGCGAAGCCCTCGAAAAGGCGCTCGCGATGTATCAGCAGGGTCAGAAGCAGCCGGTGGCGGAGGAGATACCGGCGGTCAAGAACTGAGGCTGTTGCGATCGCGTATCGATGCGATCGCACACTTGCTAAAGCGAGATCCATGCCACGGGCTCGCTGCAACCTCTCCCGCTTGCGGGAGAGGTCGCGCCGAAGGCGCGGGTGAGGGCTTTCTCCTCTAGGGGATTGTCCCATCGCGGAAACACCCTCTCCCCAGCCCTCTCCCGCAAGCGGGAGAGGGAGTGCACCTCCGCCGTAGCGATCGAACTGATCTCATCACGCTCTAGTTAGCCTACATGCACCTTCGGTTTTTTGCCGCCGTTCCACTTGCCGTCGAGCGCGCGCTCGATCTGGGCGGCTAGCTGCAGCAACAGGCCGTCATTGGCCTGCTTGGCGATGGCCTGGATGCCGAGCGGCAGGCCGTGGTCTTGCGCCGCCATCGGCATCGAGATCGCCGGCATGCCGCAGAGATTGGCGAGCGGCGTGAAGGCGAAGAAGCGCCAGAGATTCTCGAACCAGTCGCGCACATCAGGATTGTCCGAGATGGTGAGATATTCCCTGGTGCCGACCTTCGGCGTCGGCAGCGCCGTGATCGGCGTCAGGATCACGTCCCATTGCTCGAAGAAGCTGCCGAAGCCGCGCGAGGTCGTGTTGAACACGGCCTGCATCTTCGCCCGCTCGGCAAAGCTGGTGTGGCGCCCGGCTTCCCAGATGCGGATGTTCATCGGCTCGATCAGATCCTCCGGCGGCTTTTCCAGTCCGCGCGCAGCGAGCATGTTGGAGATCACCACCGCGAAGTTCGAGATGTAGCAGGTGGTCTGCGCCTCGAAGGCGGCCGGGAGGTCGATCTCCGGCAGCGCATAGTCGACGTGATGGCCGAGGCCTTCGAGGAAGCGTCCGGCCTTCTCCAGCTCGGCAGCGAGCTCGGGCGTCGCGGTGTAATTGCCCCATGTGTGCGACAGCGCGATGCGAAGCTTGCCGGGATCGCGCTTGATCATCTCGCAATAAGGCTGCGCCGTGGTCCAGAACGGCATGAACTCGCCGGGCGCAGGCCCGCGCGCATGATCGACGAAGGCGGCAGTGTCGCGCACCGAGCGCGACTGGCAGCCCTGGATCGAGACGAGGCCGGTCAGGTCCGACATGTGCGGCGCGAGCGAGAACACGCCGCGCGAGACCTTCAGGCCGATATTGCCGTTGACGCCGGCGGGAATGCGGATCGAGCCGCCGCCGTCGGTCGCATGCGCGATCGGCACCACGCCCGCGGCCACCATCGCGGCGCTGCCTGCCGATGAGCCGCAGGTGGTGTAGTCCGTATTCCAGGGATTGCGCGTGACGTAGACGGCAGGATTGTCGGCCGACGAGCACACGCCGAATTCTGGCGTCGTGGTGCGACCGATCAGGTTGAGCCCCGCCTGACGGAATTTGCCGGTAAGGAACGTATCGGCGCTGGCGCGATTGCCGCGCATCAAGAGCGAGCCCATCTCCTGCAGCCGGCCCTTCATGGTCGGCCCGAGGTCCTTCATCAGGAAGGGCAGGCCGGCGAACGGACCTGCGAGATTGGCGCCGTCCTTGGCGGGATCGGCGATCACGTCCTCGAACAGCTCGACCACGCCGGACAGCGCTGGATTGACTTTGGCAACGCCCGCGGCGGCCTGGCGCGCCAGCTCCTTCGCCGTCAGCTCGCCCTTGCGAACGCGCCCCGCCAGCGCGACGCCATCGTGCTGTGCCCATTCATTCCAGCTCATCGGCAAAGTCATGAAGTCAAATCCCCTTAAGGTCGCGGCGTCACCTTTTTCGCAACGGCCCGCGTGAATCAACCGAGGCGCCACGAGGGGCAGGGTTGCGCCCGGCGGAGAGGTCGGGCTGCCGGCTATCAATCCGACAGTCGTGCGATCGCTGCAACCGGGCCGCCGCCGGCCGGCCCCTGATGCTCGGCGCCGCCGGACACGTAGACCGCGCCGGTGCCAGCAAGGCCCGCGATCAGGCCGCCGACCGCTGCGCGGGCGTGGCGTGTCGAGCTGATGTCAGTGTCTTCAAGCATGGTGTGGCGGAAGCCGCGCACGGTGCCGTCCGGCGAGGCCTCAGCCTTGGCGAAGATGTTGACGAGCGTGCGGCCCGCGGTGGTTTGCGGCGCCGCGCCGAGCCCGACACTGTTCAACGCCGATAGCACCGCCGCAGCGTCGATCGCATCCTCCATCACGCCATGCCCGACCACATAGTCACTTACCGATGACGCCGAATTGCCGAGCACGATGACGACGTTATGCATCAGCTCGATCCCCGACGAGGTCGAGGCCACCTTGGAGAACAGATCATAGCGCCGCAGCACGTCCTCGTCGCCGACGTTGGAACTGATCTCGCCGAGCGCGACCGCAACGCCCAACGCGGACGCACCGCGCGAATAGGCCATCGAGCCGTAAGCGTTTGTCGTTGCCGTTGTGTTGCCGCGGGCGTTTGCCGCCGCAACGCGCTCGCTGGTCAGCAGCGGGCATTTGATCTGCACGAAATGAACGTCCGCGGGATCGTTGATGCCGGCATCGGCCATGGCGGCTTGCACGGCCTTCGCTGTCTCGGCGATCTGCGCGGCGCGGCCGAGCTCCTCGGGCAAGAAGTCCCGCGTGTGCGCCATGCCGATGCTGAGGCGCTTGCCGGACAGGCCTGCCGGGCGCTCGGCCTCGCTCCGTGTGAACACCGTAAGATGCGGACTGAGTACGCCCTCGGTGCCGCCGGACATCACGAAGGCGATACGCTGCTCGACGGCCTCCGCCGACAGGCCGAGCTTGGGCGCCAGCGCCGTGCAGAGCGCGGCCACCGCGTATTCCCGGGTAAAATCGTTGACGCCGCCATTGCCCTCGGTCTTGCCGAGAACGGCAAGGATCGAGTCGGGATCGATCGCGCCGGAGCCGATCAAGTCCATCAGGCCGGAGACGTCGCCGGGTCCCGTGGTGGCGATCCTGAAGACGCCGACCGATGTGGTACGCATGATTGGTCCTCGTGCGGAGAGTTCATTGGCCCGGCGGGAGCAAGCAGGCGCGGAACGCGGGGCCGATGTCAAGTCGCCGCGCCCCCACGAATGTGGCGAGATCGCATCGGTCGGGCAAAAATCCTCTGTCGACGGTTGCGCACCGCACCTTGATGAATCAACCTTGGTTGGTCCATAAGCGGCGTCCCGCGGCCGGTGGTTCGCCCCTGCGCCCGCGTGCTTGGATTAGAGGGAATCTCGCGTGGCAAACATCAACCAGAAAATTGCGCAGGAGCTTGGGGTTCGCGCCGAGCAGGTCGAGGCGGCGGTGACGCTGCTCGACGGCGGCGCCACGGTTCCCTTCATCGCCCGCTACCGCAAGGAAGCGACCGGTGCGCTCGACGACGCGCAATTGCGCACTCTGGAGGAGCGCCTGGTTTACCTGCGCGAGCTCGAGGACCGCCGCAAGGCCATCCTCGAATCGGTTCGCGAGCAGGGCAAGCTCGACGCCGCGCTGGAAGCCACCATCATGGCCGCTGACAGCAAGGCCCGCCTGGAGGACATCTATCTGCCGTTCAAGCCGAAGCGCCGCACCAAGGCGGAGATCGCCAAGGAAGCCGGCCTCGAGCCGCTCGCCAATCAGCTTATGGCTGAGCCCGGCAATGATCCGAAGGTGGTCGCCGAAGGCTTCATCAACGCCGAGAAGGGCGTCGCTGACGCCGCTGCCGCGCTCGACGGCGCCCGCGCCATCCTGGTCGAGCGCTTCGACGAGGACGCCGATCTGATCGGCGCCCTGCGCGAGGAGATGTGGACCAATGCGCGCATGGCCTCCAAGGTGCGCGACGGCAAGAAGACCGAGGGCGAGAAGTTCGCCGACTATTTCGATTTCTCCGAGCCGCTGACAAAACTGCCCTCGCACCGCATCCTCGCGATGTTCCGCGGCGAGAAAGAAGAAATTCTCGACCTGCAAATTCAGCCCGAGGCCGAGGCGCCGCCGCCGGGCGTGCCGAGCGCCTATGAGTTGAAGATCATGAAGCGGTTCGGCATTGCCGATCTCAAGCGTCCCGGCGACCGCTGGCTGATCGATACCGTGCGCTGGGCCTGGCGCACCAAGATCCAGGTGCATCTCAATATCGATCTGCGCATGCGGCTGTGGAATTCGGCCGAGACCGAGGCCGTGCGCGTGTTCGCCTCGAACCTGCGTGACCTCCTGCTGGCCGCGCCCGCCGGCACCCGCGTCACCATGGGGCTCGATCCCGGCTACCGCACCGGCGTGAAGGTCGCCGTCGTCGATGCCACCGGCAAGGTGGTCGACACCACCGCGATCTATCCGCACGAGCCGCAGCGGCAATGGAACGAGTCGCTGGCGACGCTCGGCCGGCTCGCAATCAAGCACCGCGTCGAGCTGATCGCGATCGGCAACGGCACCGCCTCGCGCGAGACCGACAAGCTCGCCACCGAGCTGGTCAAGGGTCTGCCTGAGCTGAAGATGAACAAGATCGTGGTGTCGGAAGCCGGCGCGTCCGTCTATTCGGCCTCGGCCTTCGCCTCGGAGGAGCTGCCCGGCCTCGACGTCACCCTGCGCGGCGCGGTGTCGATCGCGCGGCGCCTGCAGGACCCGCTCGCCGAGCTCGTCAAGATCGAGCCGAAGGCGATCGGCGTCGGCCAGTATCAGCACGACCTCGGCCAGGCCAAGCTCGCCAAATCGCTCGACGCCGTGGTCGAGGATTGCGTGAACGCGGTCGGCGTCGACGTCAACACCGCCTCCGCGCCGCTGCTGGCGCGCGTGTCGGGCGTCGGCTCCGGCCTTGCCCAGAGCATCGTGGCGCATCGCGACGCCAACGGCCCGTTCAAGTCGCGCAAGGCGCTCAAGGACGTGCCGCGGCTCGGGCCGAAGGCGTTCGAGCAGTGCGCGGGCTTCCTGCGTATCCTCGGCGGCGAGGATCCGCTCGATGCCTCCGGCGTGCATCCAGAAGCCTATCCCGTGGTGCGCCGGATTCTCGAAGCGACCAGGAGCGACATCAAGGCGCTGATCGGCAACAGCGACGTCGTGCGCACGCTGAAGCCGAAGGATTTCGTCGACGAGACCTTCGGTCTGCCGACCGTCACCGACATCCTTCGCGAGTTGGAAAAGCCCGGTCGCGACCCGCGCCCTGCGTTCAAGGCGGCGGTGTTCAAGGAAGGCGTCGAGGAGATCAAGGATCTCAAGAAGGGCATGATCCTCGAGGGCACCGTGACAAACGTCGCCGCCTTCGGCGCCTTCGTCGACATCGGCGTGCACCAGGATGGCCTCGTGCACATCTCGGCGATGTCGAAGACCTACATCAAGGACCCGCGCGAGGTGGTGAAGCCCGGCGACATCGTCAAGGTGAAGGTGCTGGACTTCGAGGTGGCCCGCAAGCGCATCTCGCTGACGCTACGCCTCGACGACGAGGTCGGGCCTAAGAAGGACGCCCCCGGCATGCAGCGCGACAACAATCAGCGCAACGCAAGCCGCATGACGTCGTCTGCGCCGCGCAAGCAGGAATCTTCGGGCGGCGGCGCGCTCGCCGAAGCGCTGCGCCGCGCGGCGGAGAAGAACAACGGCAAGCGGGTGTAGCGGCTGAGCGGCGCCGTTAGGGCTGTCAAAGCTCGATCACGCCGCGGCGCGCCGCATGCGCCACCGCATCGGTGCGGCCGGTGGCGTCGAGCTTGTCGAGCAACGAGCCGACATGGAATTTCACGGTGTGCACGGAGATGCCGAGCTGCCGGGCGATCATCTTGTTGGAGGCGCCTTCGGCCATCAGCGCCAGCACGTCGAGCTCGCGCTGCGTCAGCGCGATGTCCGCAGGGCTGATGCGCGGATCGCGGGCTATGATTGTCGCGGCGGCCTGCTCGCCGGGCGCGGCGAGGCGAAGCCCGGCGACATTGCCGAGCAGGGCCGCGAGGCGATCGGCGAGTGTGGGGTCGTCGATCTCCAGCGACAATACGATCTCGGCCGTCTTGTCCTCGCTCACGCCTCCGGCCTTTCGCCGACCGTGACCTTGAAGCTGACCGGCTCGCCGCCACGGTGCACGGCGACGTCGACCTCCGCGCCGACGCTTGCAGGTCCCAGCGTTCGCGACAGCTCGCGCACGCCCGACAACTTCTGGCCGTTGACCGCCACGATCACGTCGCCCTGGCGGATGCCGGCCGCGGCCGAAGGCCCGGCCTTGTCGACGTTCATCACCATTGCGCCGATGCCCTCGTCGAGCCGCACCGGCTGCAGTCCGAGGCCGAGATATCCGCGCGCGATGCGGCCGCGCGCCTCGAGCTGCGGCGCGACACGCTCGATCGTCGCCGTCGGGATCACCAGCACCCGCCGCGGTCCGAGCACGGCCATGCCGAAGGCTTCGCCCGACGCGTCGAGCGCGAGCCCGCCCTGCTGGCTGCCACGCAGGCGGACATCGAGCTCAATCCGCGAGTCGATGTCGCCGCCGCGCAAGGAACGCCAGCTCTTTCCGGACGCCGACACCAGCCCGAGCGCCGCGCTCGGTGTCTCCCGGTTGGTCGCGACCACGATCGACAATGCGCCCAGTGGCGGGACGGTTGCGGCGAGCTTGACCGGTGCGATGGCGGCCTCCGTGCGCAACAGCGCGATATCGGTCGTATGGTCGCGGCCGACGATCGTGGCGGACGCGGTGCCGCCGTCCGCAAGGGCGATCTCGACTGCCCCCTCGTCGGCCAGCGCCTCGTCGGCGGTGACGATCAGGCCGGGCTTCCAGGCAAAGCCGGTCGCGCGAGAGCGATGCGAATGCACGGAGACGACGGACGGCGCGGTGCGCGCCACAATGTCCGCGAGCGCGGAGGACAGTGAGGACAGGGGACTAAGATCAGTCATGGCGGGCTCCCGTAAGTTGTCCTCAATCTGGGATGCCGCGGGCGATTGCGAAACTGGCCGGGTGGCCAGGACAAGGACGGCCTCCGCAAGACCGCGACCGACGAACATGTGATTGGGAGCGCCTCACGGGAACGTGTAGCAATCCCAAAATTGGGCCATTTGGCCTCGAGGATTTCCAGCGAGCCCGACCGATGACCATCGACTTGACCCGCCGCACCCTGCTGCAGCTCGCCGGCGCCACCTCGCTCGCCATGGCCGCCGCAGCCGCGGCCCGTGCCGAGGGCACAGCGCAGGGCGGCGGCCCCACCTTTGCCAGCCGTACGCCGATGCGGGTCGGCATGGTGACGCTGCGGGTGAAGAGCCTCGACAAAGTCGCAGATTATTACCGCGATGTGATCGGGCTCACCGTGATGGAGCGCTCGGCGGCCACAGCCAAGCTCGGCACATCAGGCCTCACGCTGCTGGTGCTGGAGGCCCGTCCCGAAGCCGCGATTGAATCGCGCAGCGCCGCAGGCCTCTACCATACCGCCTTCCTGATGCCGACCCGCAAGGATCTGGCGCGCTGGCTGGTTCATGCCGCCTCGCACCGCGTGCCGTTGTCGGGCTTTGCCGATCATCTCGTCTCCGAATCCGTCTATCTCGACGACCCCGAAGGCAACGGCATCGAGGTCTATGCCGACCGCGACCCCTCGCAATGGCAATGGAGCGAGGGTAGCGTGAAGATGGCGACCGACGAGCTCAACATTCCCGACCTGTTGTCGCTCACCAATACGCGCGTTCCCGATTATGCCAAGGCGCCGGACGGAATGCGCATCGGCCACATGCATCTGCGCGTCGGCGATCTCGCCCAGGCCGAGAGCTTCTATCACGGCACCGTCGGCCTCGACCCGACTCGTCGCCGCAGCGGCGCCGCGTTCCTGGCGTCGGGCCGCTATCACCATCACCTCGGCATGAATGTCTGGCAGAGCCAGGGCGCCGGCCAGCGCGACGAGTCCACGACCGGTCTTGCCTGGTTCTCGCTGGTGATGGCGAAGCCGGAGCTGCTCGCCGCGCAGGAAGAACGGCTGCGCAAAGGCGGTGTGAAGGTCACGGCGCTTGCGGACGGGGTGGAGGCGATCGATCCCTGGGGCACGCGGGTGCGTCTGCTCAGGGTTTGATCGCCGGCGCCGGCATTGGTAATAGCCGTCAGCCGCAAACCAATCGACCGGGATCCGCGCCGCATGTCCGAATTCCACGGTGTCTTTCCGTATCTCGTCTCGCCCATCGATGCCGACGGCACGGTGCGAACCAACGTGCTGGCAAAACTCTGCGACGACCTGATCGGCGCCGGCGTGCACGGGCTGACGCCGTTGGGCTCGACCGGCGAATTCGCTTACCTGAACGCCGCGCAACGCATGGCGGTCGTGCAGACCACGATTGAGGCCGCGCAGGGGCGCGTGCCTGTTATCGCCGGCGTCGCCTCGACCGCAACGGCGGATGCGGTGGCGCAGGCGAAAGCCTGCCAGAAGTGTGGGGCCGACGGCATCCTTGCGATTTTGGAGGCGTATTTCCCCCTGGCCGATGCGCAGGTCGAATCCTATTTCCGCGCCATTGCCGATGCCGTCGACATTCCCGTCGTCATCTACACCAATCCGCAATTCCAGCGCTCCGATCTCACGCTCGACGTCATCGCGCGCCTCGCCGAGCATCCGCGCATCGGCTACATCAAGGATGCCTCGACCAACACCGGTCGGCTGCTCTCGATCATGAACCGCTGCGGGGACTCCTTGCGCGTGTTCTCCGCCTCCGCCCACATTCCGGCGGCGGTGATGCTGATCGGCGGCCGCGGCTGGATGGCGGGACCTGCCTGCATCATCCCGCGCCAGAGCGTGATGCTCTACGATCTATGCACGGCCGGCCGCTGGGACGAGGCCATGGCGCTGCAGCGGCGGCTGTGGCGGATCAACGAAGCCTTCGCCCGTTTCAATCTCGCGGCGTGCATCAAGGCCGGCCTTGCGATCCAGGGCTATGACGTCGGCGGCCCCGTCCCGCCGCAGGCGCCACTGACGGCGGATGCGCGCAAAATCGTGGAAACGGCGCTGCGCGAGCTGGAATAGCTCGCCACGCGGCAATATGCCCCGGCATCCGTGCCGGGCGCAAAATGGTCCATACCTGACCGAGAAACTTCCGCGCGTTTGCGACGTTGCTGCGTAAGCGAGATCCTGCCACTTCATGCATGTGCATCTCACAGCCCGCATTCAGCACAAGACACGGTGATCACCCAATGAATCGTCGCTATGCGATTGCCGCGGCAGCCTTCGCCGCCCTGCTGGTCGCGGTCACGGCCGCGAAGATCCTGCATGTCCCCGTCTCGTATGTCCCATGGGCCGCGCCCTCCGCACGTGCCGTCGAGCAGCGCGGGCCGCTGTGGGACGGCGAGAAGGCAACCATCGACATCTTCGAGCGCGTATCGCCGTCGGTCGTTCAGGTTGCGGCCAAGTCGGCGGCAAGTCCCCTCATGGGCGAGGAGAGCCAGGCCGGCGGCGGTGCTTCCGGCACGGGATTTGTCTGGGACCGCGACGGCCACCTGGTGACGAACAATCATGTTGTCGCCAATGGCGGCGAGATCGCCGTGCGCTTTGCCTCGGGTGAGGTGGCCCAGGTCGACCTGGTCGGCACGGCGCCCAATTACGATCTCGCGGTGTTGCGCATCCGCAGCGTGCGCCAGCTTCCAGCGCCGATCGCTCTCGGCAGTTCGAGCGACCTGAAAGTCGGACAATCCGCTTTCGCGATCGGCAATCCCTTCGGGCTGGATCAGTCGATGACTTCCGGCATCATCAGCGCGCTCAAGCGCCGGCTCCCGACCCATGGCGGCCGGGAGATCGCGAACGTCATCCAGACCGATGCCGCGATCAATCCCGGCAATTCGGGCGGGCCGCTATTGGATTCCGCCGGCCGGCTGATCGGCGTCACGACTGCGATCATCTCGCCCTCCGGATCGAACGCCGGCATCGGCTTCGCGGTGCCGGTCGATGTCGTGAACCGGATCGTGCCCGAGCTGATCCGCAACGGCCGCGTGCCGACGCCGGGCATCGGCATCGTGGCCGCCGGCGAGGATGTGTCGACCCGGCTTGCTGTCGAAGGGGTGATCGTGGTGCGGACGGCCCCCGGCAGTCCTGCCGAGCGGGCGGGGATTCGCGGCGTCAACTTTTCCACGGGAGCGGTCGGAGACATCATCACCGCGGTGGAAGGCAAGCCGGTGCGGCGCCTTGCCGACCTGACCGATGCGCTCGAGCAGGCCGGGGCCGGAAAGACCGTTCGGCTCACGGTCAAGCGCGGCTCGGACACCCGTGACGTGAATGTGAGCATTGTCGATATCGACAGGTCCTAGCCGCCCAATCCGCCCCTGCAAGGGGCTCTGACGCGCATCGCAGATGTGCCGGGGCTCGGTTGTCTGGCGCGCAAAATCGGTTAAAACCGCCGCCGTCGTTTTTCCCGATCTCGAGGATACAGCGGAATGAACATTCTTCCCGGCAATTTGCGTTTCGGAGCGGGGCAGCCCGTCAAGCGTTTGGAAGACCAGAGGCTGCTCACCGGGAAGGGACAGTTCATCGACGATAAGCCGGCCGACGGCGCGCTGTGGTTGCACGTGCTGCGCTCGCCGCACGCCCACGCCAAGATCGTCTCGATCGACACCAGCGCCGCGGCTTCGATGCCGGGCGTTGCCGCGATCTACACCGGCGCGGACTTGGTCAAGGACGACATCGGCACCATCCCGACGCTGAACATCTTCAAGCGCCCGGACGGCAAGCCGATGACCGTGCCGCCGCGCCGGCTGCTCGCCCATGAGGTCGTCCGCTATGCCGGCGAGGCCGTGGCCGCGGTGGTGGCCTCCTCGCGCGTGGAGGCGCAGAGCGCGGCCGAGGCGATCGCGGTCGAATACGATGTGCAGCCCGCGGTGGTCGATCCCGTCGAGGCGGTGAAATCAGGCGCGCCCGTGGTGTGGCCGGAGGCGCCCGACAACATCGTCGGCGCCATGAGCTACGGCGATGCCGCCAAGGTCGACGAGGCCTTTGCCAAGGCGGCGCACACCGTCGAGCTCGATATCGTCAGCCAGCGTCTCGTTCCGTCCGCGATGGAGCCGCGCTCGACCATTGCCGAGATCGACAAGAAGTCCGGCCGTCTCCTGCTGCACGTGCAGTCGCAGACGCCGGCCTCGACCCGCGACGTGCTGGCGGAAGCCGTGCTGAAGCGTCCCAAGGACAGTGTCCGCGTGCTGGTCGGCGACATCGGCGGCGGCTTCGGCCAGAAGACCAATCTCTATCCCGAGGACGGCATCGTCGCCTATGCCGCGACCAAGCTGAACAAGAAGATCCGCTGGCGCGGCGACCGCACCGACGAGTTCGTCGGCGGTACCCACGGCCGTGATCTCACGTCCACGGCGTCCTTCGCGCTGGATGACAAGGGCAAGGTGCTGGCCTATCGCGTCAAGTCGATCGGCTGCACCGGGGCCTATTCCTCGGGCGCGGCCAACATCATCCCGCTGGTGCTCGGGCCATTCGTGCAGACCGGCGTCTACGATCTGCCGCTGGTGCATTTCGAGGTGAAGTCGGTGATGACCCACACCGCGCCGGTCGGGGCCTATCGTGGCGCCGGCCGCCCCGAGGCGGTGTTCATCGTCGAGCGCCTGTTCGACGCCGCTGCGCGAAAAATCGGCATGGACCCGCGCGCGATCCGCAAGGCCAATTACATCAAGCCGGCGCAGCTGCCCTACACCAATGCGGCCGGCCAGGTCTACGATTCCGGCGCCTTCGCGCACATGCTCGACCGCGCCGTGAAGCTCGCCGACTGGGACGGCTTTGCAGCGCGCAAGAAGGCGGCGAAGAAGAAGGGCCTGCTCTACGGCCGCGGACTCACCTCCTACATCGAGTGGACCGGCGGCCGCGCTCACACCGAGAAGGTCAGCCTGCACGCGACCTCGCAAGGGCGCGTCGTGCTGCATTCCGGCACCATGGCGATGGGGCAGGGGCTGCAGACCACCTACACCCAGATGATCTCCGACACGCTTGGCATTGCCATGGACAAGATCGACGTGGTCCAGGGCGACACCGATCTCGCCATGGGCTTCGGCAGCGTCGGCTCGCGCTCGCTGTTCGTCGGCGGCACCGCGGTTGCGGTCTCCTCGAATGACTTGATCCAGAAGGCGCGCGAGAAGGCCGCGAACGTGCTGGAGACTTCGGTCGAGGATATCGAATATCAGGGCGGCATGCTCACCGTGGTCGGCACCGACCGCCGCATCAGCCTGTTCGATCTCGCCGAGAAGGAGAGCGGCGCCAGGCTCAGCGTCGATTCCGAAGGCGAGGTCGATGGTCCCAGCTGGCCGAACGGCACGCATATCTGCGAGGTCGAGATCGACCCCGAGACCGGCGTCTCCAAGGTCGTGCGCTACACCACGGTCGACGACGTCGGCGTCGCCGTGAACCCGATGCTGGTCACCGGCCAGATCCATGGCGGCGTCGCGCAAGGCATCGGCCAGGCGCTGTATGAAGGCGTGTCGTATGATGCCGACGGCCAGCTGCTGACGGCGAGCTACCAGGATTACTGCATCCCGCGCGCGGACGACGTGCCGCCGATCGTAGTGACGCTGGATGATTCCGCGCCCTGCCGCACCAATCCGCTCGGCGCCAAGGGCTGCGGCGAATCCGGCGCCATCGGCGGCCCGCCCTGCGTCACCAACGGCGTGATGGACGCGCTCGCCGAGCTCGGCATCACCCAGCTGAACACGCCCCTGACGCCGCAGAAGATCTGGCAGGCGATCCGGGACGCGAAGGCGGCGGGATAGGTGCGCTAGCTGTTGCGCAGGCTATTGCACCAAACTCAGCTCGTCGTCCCGGGGCGCGCAAAGCGCGAGCCCGGGACCCATAACCACAGGAAGTGGTTGTCGTGCGAAGCTGGCAACTCCGAGTCCCCATAACCACATCTTCCTGTGGTTATGGGTCCCCGCCTTCGCGGGGACGACACCGAGCGAGTGGCTCTATCCACGCCAGCCCGCCCGTCAAATCCCCAGCATCATCTTCGCGATGATGTCGCGCTGGATCTCCGAGGTGCCGCCGAAGATGGTGTAGGCGCGGCCGTTGAGATATTCCGGCATCACCGTCAGCATCTCCTCAGGGGTCGCCGGCTCGTGGTTGAGCTTGTAGAGCGGGCGCATCGGCTCGACGGCGAGGGCGTCATGGCCGATCACGTCGGCCCCTAACCGCGTCACGGCCTGGCGGATCTCGCTGTTGCGCAGCTTCAGGATCGACGACACCGCGCCGGGATTCTGGCCGGTCTGGAGTGCCGAGAGCACGCGCAGCTCCGTCATCTCGAGCGCGTCGATGTCGACCTCGACCTCGGCAATCCGCGTCGCGATGTCGGGGCTGTCGATGGCGCGGCCCGTGAGGTCGGACTCGGCAAGATCGGCAACCGCCTTCAATCCTTCGCGCAGCTTGGCCGAGGCGATGCCCGCGCCGCGCTCGAACTCGAGCAGATATTTGCCGTAGGTCCAGCCCTTGCCTTCCTCGCCGACGCGGTTGGCGACGGGCACGCGGACGTCGTCGAAGAACACCTGGTTGACCTCGTGGTCGCCGCCGATGGTGAGGATGGGACGGATGGTGATGCCCGGCGTCTTCATGTCGATCAGGATGAAGCTGATGCCGTCCTGCTGCCGCGGCCCATCGCTGGTGCGCACCAGCGCGAACATGCGGTTGGCGTGATGGGCGTGCGTGGTCCAGATCTTGGTGCCGTTGATGATGTAGTCGTCGCCGTCGCGCACCGCGCGCGTCTTGAGGGACGACAGATCTGAGCCGGAGCCCGGCTCGGAATAGCCCTGGCACCAATAATCCTCGCCGGAGAGAATCCGCGGCAGGTAGAAATTCTTCTGCTCGGGGCTGCCGAAGCCGATGATGACGGGCCCGACCATCTTCACGCCCATCACGTTGACGTTGGGCACGCCGGCGCGGGCGCATTCAGTCTCGAAGATCCAGCGCTGCGCCGGCGTCCAGTCGGGGCCGCCATATTCGACCGGCCAGCCCGGCGCGCCCCAGCCTTGGGCGTGCAGCGCGCGCTGCCAGGCCATGCCGATGTCGGGATCGGAGAACACCGATGGCGTCAGCGCGGTCGCGCGCTTCATTTCCTCGGTGAGATTCTTGGCGATGAAGCCGCGCACCTCGCTCTGGAAGGCGCGCTCCTCGGCATTGAACGACAGGTCCATGATGCGCTCCTTGTTAAGCAGAGATGGCCCTGCGGCTCAGCTCGGCGTGGCGGGCATAGTGATGCGCGCTGCCGCCGAACAGCGTGTCGAACGCGACGAGGCGCTTGAAATAGGCGCCGACCTCAAGCTCCTCGGTGACGCCCATGCCGCCATGGAGCTGGATCGACTGCTCGCCGACGAAGCGCGCGCATTTGCCGATCTTCGCCTTCGCGCCCGAGGCTGCCCGGGCACGCTCGATCGGCGCGCTATCGGCCTTCAACGCCGCGCGCAGCGCCATCGAGCGGGCCTCGTCCACCTGCATCGCCATGTCGGCGAGGCGGTGGCGGATCACCTGGTTGGCGGAGAGCGGCCGGCCGAATTGTTTTCGGATCTTGGTGTAGTCGAGCGTGGTGTCGAGCAGCGTCTGCATGATGCCGACAGCTTCCGCACCGAGCGCGGCCATGGCGCGATCGATCGCCCATTCGATCGCGGGCACGGCGTCGCTGCCGTCGCCGAGCAGGGCGTCTTCCGGCAGATGCGCGTCGAACAGCTCGATGTTGCAGGCGCGTCCGCCGCCGAGACGCGGATAATCACTGATGACGAGGCCTGACGTCGTCGCCTGCACGAGGAACAGGCCGATCCGGCCCGAGGGGCCCCGATGATCGTGGATATGGGCGGAGACGATGATCTCGTCGGCGGCATGTCCGTCGAGCACGGCGATCTTGCTGCCGGAAAGGCGCCAGCCTTGTCCGGTCTTGTTGGCGCTGGTCGTGACCTTGGCAAGATCGAACCGGGCGGCGCGCTCCGAATGCGCCAGGGCAAGCTTCAGTGATCCGTCCGCCACCTTGGGCAGGCTCGCCTGCTTCTGCTCGCTGGTGCCGCATCTGGCGATCAGCGCGGCCCCGAGCACGACTGTTGCGACATAAGGTTCAGAAACCAGGCCCCGGCCGAAGGCCTCCATCAAGATGCCGATGTCGACCGCGCCGCCGCCGAGCCCGCCGAACTCTTCCGGAAGCGGCAGCGCCAGCCAGCCAAGCTCGGCGAACTGCTTCCAAACGGCCGGGCTGAAGCCGAGCGGATCATTCGCGATTCTGCGGCGGTGCTCGGCATCGTAGCTCTCGGCCACGAAACGTTCCGCGCTTTCGCGCAGCAACTTTTGCTCGTCACTGAGATTGAGATCCATCGCGTCTACTCCGCGGCGGCCGGCGGCTTGCGCACGGAGGGATGCAGGCCGGATGGATCGACGATCATGCCGAACTCCTGGAGATTGTGCGCGTGGCAGAGCTGATGCAGCGCGAAGGCCTGGTCGATCGCAGCCGGCTGGCCCATGACGTCGACCGAGCGGTTGACCGCCTCCTTGGTCAGCTTCAGCGCGAAGGACGGTTTTGTTGCGATCCTTCGCGCCAGCTCCAGCACGCGCGACGACAGCTCGGCGCGCGGCACGATTTGGTTGACCATGCCGAGCTGGTGCGCCTCCTGCGCGCTCCAGCTGTCGGCGGTGAACAGGAACTCCTTGGCCTTGCGTGGTCCCAGCTCCCAGGGATGCACGAACCATTCGACGCCGCACACGCCCATGGTGACGACGGGATCGCAGAACTGCGCATCGTCGCTGGCGACGATGAGGTCGCAGGCCCAGGCCAGCATCAAGCCGCCGGCGATGCACTTGCCATGCACCTCGGCAATGGTCGGCTTTGCCAGATTGCGCCAGCGCCGGGTGATCTGGAGATAAATTTCCTGCTCGCGGGCGAACCGGCCATGGGCGTTCGGCTCGGCAAAGCCACCCCAATTTCCGATCGGCGGGAAATCGACCCCAGCGGTATTCTTGTCTCCGGGGCGCAGGTCGTGGCCGGAGGAGAAGTGCGGCCCGTTGCCTGCGAGAATGATCACCTTGACCGCATCGTCCTGCACCGCCGCGTCGAAGGCGGCGTTGAGGTCGTAGGTCATTTGCAGGTTCTGCGCGTTGCGCGCCTCGGGCCGGTTCATCACGACACGGACGATCGCCGGCTCGGGCCGTTCCACGAGGATGGTCTCGAACGAGGACATCGCGTTCCCCCTGGTGTTTCCGCTCTTGTTTTGCCGGAGTTGACTATGTCGGCCGGTGCGAGGCAAGAGGCTTGCGTCAGCCTGCTGCTTTTCTCAGGCGCGCAATCTGATAGTTTGCGCCGGATTCCACCGGGAGAAATTTAATGCGCAAGATCCTGACCGTGCTGGCCGCCCTGGCCTCGCTGAGCCTGACGAATTGCGGCTACAACGCGATCCAGAGCGAGGACGAGCAGATCAAGGGCAATTGGTCCGAGGTCGTGAACCAGTATCAGCGCCGCGCCGATCTCGTGCCCAATCTCGTCAACTCGGTGAAGGGCTTTGCCCAGCAGGAGAAGGACGTGCTGCTCGGCGTCACCAATGCACGCGCCAAGGTCGGCAGCATTCAGGCGACGCCGGAGGTGCTGAACGATCCCGCCGCGTTCCAGAAATTCCAGGCCGCGCAGAGCGAGCTCTCCAGCGCGCTGTCGCGCCTCCTGGTCGTCACCGAGAACTATCCGCAGCTGAAGTCCGATGCCCTGTTCAAGGATTTGATGTCGCAGCTCGAGGGCACCGAGAACCGCATCACGGTGGCGCGCAACCGCTACATCAAGGCGGTGCAGGATTATAACGTCACCGTCCGCTCGTTCCCGACCAATCTCACCGCGATGGCGTTCGGCTACAAGGAGAAGCCGAACTTCTCTGTCGAGAACGAGAAGGCGATCTCGACCGCGCCGAAGGTGGACTTTAACGCGGCGCCGGCGCCGTCGAAGTAAGCGCGTCGTTTCGAATGCGCGCCCCACACTCCGCTGTCATTCCCCGCGAAGGCGGGGAATCCAGTACGCCGCAGCCTCTCCGCATCCCACGGGCGTCTCTGGAATACTGGATCGCCCGGTCAAGCCGGGCGATGACAGCGAGGATTTGGTGGGCGCATCGGGCGATCGCCTCTTTTGTGTTCGCCATCGCACTCCTCCTCACCTTTGCCTTCCCCTCCCACGCCGACGTCGCCGTCCCCCAGCTCACCGGCCGTGTCGTCGATCAGACCGGCACGCTCTCCAGCAGCGACATCGCCACGCTCACGCAAAAGCTGCGCGACTTCGAAAACCGCAAGGGCAGCCAGATCGCTGTCCTGATCGTCGCGACCACGCAGCCGGAGACGATCGAGCAATTCTCGATTCGCGTCGCGGAGGCCTGGAAGATCGGTCGCAAGAAGGTCGACGACGGCGCGATTCTCGTCGTCGCCAAGACCGACCGGCATTTGCGCATCGAGGTCGGCTACGGTCTCGAAGGCGTGCTCACCGACGTCACCTCTCGGCGCATCATCGACGAGGCGATCACCCCCAAGTTCAGGAGTGGCGATTTCGCCGCGGGCATCAGCGCAGGCGTGGACCGCATGTTGCGGGTGATCGACGGCGAGCCGCTGCCGTCACCCTCGCGCAGCGTCAACTTCGCCCACAATAGTCTGGATGATCTGGCGCCGGTGTTTGCGGTGGCGCTGTTTGCCTCGATCGGCGTCGGCGGGTTCTTCCGCGCCATCCTGGGGCGGCTGCTCGGATCATTGGTGACCGGGGGCATCATCGCAGCGGTAACCTGGCTCATTCTCGGCTCCGCGGCGCTCGCGGCGGCTGTCGGCATCCTCGGCTTCATCGTCGGATTCATCGCCGATCTGTTTTCGGCGATCACGCCGGGCACGGGCCGCTCGCGCGGCGGCTCGTGGTCGAGCGGCTCCTCCGGCGGATGGAGTAGCGGATCGTCGAGTAGCGGCGGCTTCAGCGGCGGCGGCGGCAGTTTTGGCGGCGGCGGCGCCTCGGGGAGCTGGTAGCTATCATGAGCATCAAGCGCATTGCCCGACATCTCGTGCAGCATCACTGGCGGGCGAAGCAGATCTTTCCGCAAGCGGTGCTCGACCGCATCGAGCAGGCGATCAAGCGCGGCGAAGCCACCCATTCCGGCCAGGTCCGCTTCGTCGTCGAAGGGGCGCTCGACGGCGGCCCGCTGTTCCGCAACCAGCCGGCCCGCGAGCGCGCGCTCGACGTGTTCTCGCATCTGCGTATCTGGGACACCGCCCACAACAATGGCGTTCTGATCTATCTCCTGCTCGCCGACCGCGACGTCGAGATCATCGCCGATCGCGGCATCGACGCGAAAGTCGGCGCGGAGGGTTGGGAGACGATCTGCCGCGCGATGGAGGCCGAGTTCAGATCGGGCCGGTTCGAACGCGGCGTGATCAGTGGCATCGAGGCCGTGTCGCGCGAACTGGCAAAGCATTTTCCGAAGCAGGGGCCGCATGCGAACGAGCTGCCGGACGCTCCGGTACTGATGTGACGGATAGTGATTTGATCGGAGCGCGCGCGGCGCGCTCCATCATTGCGAGGAGCCCTTGCGACGAAGCAATCCAGACTGCCTCCGCGGAGCTGCGCTCGCAATGACGCCATGGGGGCCATTCCGCCCCCGTTCATCTTCCCCCGATTACGAACTGTTTCACGCCCGCCACACCGGTTCCACTTTCCCGGCCCAATTCGGCCCCGGATGAATTCCTAAAATTTCGGTAAGCGGGTCCCGAGGTAAGGATTTCGCAAGCAATGAAAGTTACCAAAAGGTCAACCGAGACTGGAGTATTTGAGCCGTGAGCGAACCAATGCCCGAGCAGGCTGCCCAGGATTCCGCTGCCATCGACGCGGCAGCGCCGCAGGCCATCGAGGCTGCCGCGGGTATCGAGGCCCCCTCGATCGCCCCCGACCACGAAGCGCCGCCCAAGCCCGATCCGGTCAAGGCGGACGCCCCGAAGATTGAGCCGCCGCGGATCGAAGTGCCGAAGTTTGAGGCCAAGACTGACGCCAAAGCTGAGGCCAAGCCTGAGCCGAAGCACGGCAAGCTCATCGTCATGCCGCCCGCCGACCGCGCCTGGGAGCGCGAGGAGTTCGCCCCGCATGGGAAGGCGGACGAGCCGCGCGAGTCCGGCAGCAAGCGCCGGCTGTCGGCGATGGCCGCGGTGGTGGCGATTGCCGCCAGCGTCGGCGCGATCAGCGGCGCGCTTGCGACCGCCGGCATGATGCGTTTCGCCGCACCCGCCCCGGCTCCGGTCCAGGTCGCCGATACCAGCGCGCTGGATGCGTCCGTGGCGCGGATCGACGCCGACCTCGTCGCCCTGAAGGCCAATGTCGAGCAGAGCTCGAAGACCGGCCTCACCCAGTTCAACCGGGCCAACGACCGCCTGGACAAGCTCGAAAAGGCGCAGGCCGAGCCGCTGGCCAGGATCGCAAAGCTGTCCGAGGCCGTAGACAAGCTCCGCGCCACGCCGCCCGCCGCGCCTGCGCAGGCCGCTGCAGCGGTGCCCAAGGAGACCACCGGCTCGATCGCGCCGACGCAGGTCGCGACCGCGGCGGCCGCACCGGTCCCGGCGCCCGCAGCTCCCAAGACCGAAGTTGGGCGTCTGCCGACGATCGAAGGCTGGCGGCTGCGCAGCGCCGGCAATGGCGGCGCGCTGATCGAGGGCCGCGACGGCCTCTACGAGGTCTATCCCGGCGACCCCATCCCCGGCGTCGGCCGTGTCGATGCGATCCGCCGCCAGGATGGCCGCTGGGTGGTCGTCACCTCGAGGGGGCTGATCACCGGACGCTGAGCGTCCGATATCCGACTTTCGAAGAGGCGCTTCACTGCGATGTGAGGCGCCTTTTTGCTTGAATAGGTGTCCCTGCGCGGTGTTACCTCAGGCATGGGCCGCGCCTTGCGAATTCTCGTTGCTGCCGCCGCATTGCTGGGCGGTGTGGTTTCGCTGTTCGCAGCGGAGAATGCCGCGCTGACGCGCGGCACCGCGATTACCGATCCCGATCTCCTGCGCAAGCTCGACCAGAACAACACGCTGACGATCTCGCGTCTTTTGTCGCCGGAGCGGAATTCGGACGTCCCGCTCACGACCGAGCCGATGTTCGCCTCGCTGCCGCAGCTGAAAGACATTCTGCCCGCGATCGATGCGGAATTCGACCGCTATATCGCATGGTTCAGGGCGACCTATCCGGGCGAGACCATCGGCGTCGGCGAGGGTTTTGACGCGCAATTGTTCGATCGGGCCAATCTGAAATCGCGCGAGGCGCGGTTCGTGCTGGCCGGCATCGTCAATCGCATGGACCGTGCCTATGTCTCGGAAGAATCCTGTGGCGAGATCCGGCTGATCTATCGTCTGGCGCGCTTCGACAGCGGGCCGAATGGCGGCAAGACCGCAACGCGCCTGCCGATGACATTCAACCTCGTGATGAAGGCGCGCGATGCGCGCCAGACGGATGCGAACGGCAAGCCAATCAACTGCGCCGAGATCGCGCGGCGCTGGCTCGACAACGGCGACTGGCAGGGCTTGATCGGCAGTCGCGCCCCGCCCGACGACGCCATGCTCGACAGCATCGAGACCAATATCCAGGTCTCGGTCGCGCCGAAATCGGCGCTGCATGATTTCCGCTCCGACTATCTTCTCAAGGTGTTCAAGTACAATGCCGCCACCAGGACATTCGTGGAATCGACGCTGGAGAACCAGATCGACCGCGATCGCATTCTTGCCGACGATGCGCTGCGGCGCGACTTCAAGGCGTGGCTGCTCGCGCCGGAGAACTTACGCGCGTTCGATCGCGGCACCGTGTTGATCCCGGAGAAATTCCTGGCCAGGGTCGCAATTGTGCCGACCCCCGCCGGCCTCGACGCTTCAGCCTTGCAGCCGGAGTTCGGCATGATGCAGGGGGAGGGCAAAGGCGATCCCGTCTTCACCGACAATGACGTGGTCGGCGCGCTGAAGCAGGCGGCGGCACGCGGCCTCGACATGCAGAACGTCCGTTCGGTCGCAGGCTTCCAGCGCCGTCTCAACGACGTCACCTGCACCGGCTGTCACCAGACCCGTGGCATCGGCGGCTTCCATTTCCCGGGCGTCGATTGGCTTGCGGACAGACCGTCGAATGCCGCCATCGTGGCGGCCTCGCCACACTTCTTCGGCGACCAGCTCCGCCGCCGCGACATCCTGACCGCGTTCGCGGCCGGAAAGATCCCTGATTTCTCACGCGGATTTGCCAGTCGGCCGCAGACCCGCGGCAGTCGCGAGCTCGCCGGCAGCGAATATCAGGACGGCTGGGGCGCGCATTGTTCCCTGCAAGATCCGGGATCGGGAACGCCGGACAGGAGTTTTACGTCATGGAGCTGTGCTAGCGGTCTGACCTGCCAGGCCGCCGCGGCCTCGCGCCGCATCGGCATGTGCTTCATCAAGACGCGTTAGCGCGTGATCCAGGAAAAGTGTGGAGCGGTTTTCCGAAGGATCACGCGCAAGATAAAGTCTCAAGCGATTTGGATGACCCATGACGGATACCGGCAACGCCAACAAGGCGCGCAATCGCGAGATCGCGCGGAACGAGGAAGTCAAGCAGGTCACCGGCAGCGCCCGCGTCAGCATCTGGGCCGTTGCGGTGGCCGTCATCGTCGGCGGCATTCTGTTCACGCTCGGCTGGCTGTCGTTGAGGTGAGCTTGCTTACCTCTCCCCGCTTGCGGGGAGAGGTCGAATTCGATCGCAGATCGAATTCGGGTGAGGGGGTACAGGTCTCACGATAATCTCAGGTGTGGAGAGAAGCCCCTCACCCAACCCTCTCCCCGTAAGAACGGGGAGAGGGAGAAGAGAGAGTCCTCACGTCGCGTAGTTCGTCATCCGTTTTCCCGGCAGCAGCTCGTAGGCCTGCTTCCAGCCCGGCAGCGCGGCCATGCGGCCGAGCCAGGCGTGGATGGCGGGATGGCTCGATGCGAAATCGAAGCCATGCTCGTCGCTGGGATAATGCAGATAGGCCATCATCGAGATGTCCGCGACCGTCGGCTTTGCGCCGATCGCGAAATCATTGTGTTGGAGATGGCCGTCGAGGATACCGAGAAAGTCTTCGAGCCGCCGGCGAAAATGCTTCAGCACCTGCGCATCGTTCTTCTCGGTGAAGGCGCGCATGAAGCGGTAGGTCGCCATGTAGCCGGTGAGCTTGTGGTTGTCCCAGAACAGCCAGCGCAGCAGCTCGAACTTCTCGTCCTCTGTCTCGGCGCCGAAGCGGCCGTATTGTTCGGCCAGTTTCAGCAGCAGCGGCGCTGTCTGCGTCATCTTCACGCCGTCGATCTCGAGCACGGGAATCTCGCCCATCTCGTTGACGGCCTTGCGCCACTCCGCCGTGCGCGTGACGCCGCCGGCAAAATCGGTCCAGACCGGCTCAAACGTCTCGCCGCAGAGCGTCAGCATCAGCGCCAGCTTGTAGCTATTGCCGGATTCGGGGAAGTAGTGCAGGCGGTAGCTAGGCATAGGACCTCGCGAGGCGTGTTGTTGCTGCGATTATAAGCGAGATCGCCCCACGCCGTCATTGCGAGCGCAGCGAAGCAATCCAGCAATGCGTCCGCGGAGACACTCTGGATTGCTTCGCGGAGCCTGTCATCGGGCCGCGCTCCGCGCGGACCCGTTGGCTCGCAATGACGAGGTTAGAGCGGCGCGCTCCTAACCGACCGCTCCCGACCCCCGCAGCTGCTTGATCGCCGCCTCGTCAAATCCCGCCCCGCGCAAAATCTCGTCACTGTGCTCGCCGACGGCTGGCGGCTTGCGCGGCTGCACCTTCTTGGCGCCGTCGATCCAGATCGGGCTGTTGATGGTCAGCATGGTGTCGTTCTCGAACGGCACCAGCACTTCATTGTCGAGCATCTGCTTGTCGTTGGGGATGTCGTCCAGGATGGCGACGACGCCGAACACCAGGCCGTTGCCGTCGAGAATTTTGCGCCATTCGGCGAGATCCCTGGTGGCGAAGGTCTCGTCCAGGATCCTGATCAGCTCGACCGAGCGGGCGTGACGGTCGGCCTTGGTGGCGAAGCGGGGATCGTTGATCAGATCCTCACGGCCCAGGCACTTGGCCAGCGTCGGAAACTGCTTCTCTTCGTTCAGCAGCGACAGGATCAGCCAGCGGCCGTCCTTGCACTGGTAATGATTGGCCACCGCGTTAAGCGCGCGCTCGCGCGGGCGCCGCTCGCCGAACTTGGCGCCGCAGAGCTTGGCCTGCGCCAGCACGCTCGCGGCCCACACCCCGTTCGCCATCAGGTTGGAAGCGACGTGCGAGCCCTTGCCGGTCTTCTCGCGCTGATACAGTGCGGTGACGATCGCGCCGTAGAACGCCATGGCGCAGGGATGGTCGCCCATGCCCGCGACCGAGCGCGCCGGCGTGGTGTCGGTGTCGGCGCGGACGAGATCCATCAGGCCGGACCGCGCCCAATAGGCGTTGCTGTCGAAGCCGGGTTTGTTGGCTTCCTCGCCCTTCTCGCCATAGCCGGTGAAGGAGGCGTAGATCAGCCGGTCGTTGAGATGGGCGAGATGATCATAGGTGATGCCGAGCTTGGCGCGCACCGGCGGCGGCATGTTGGTGATGAAGACGTCGGCCTCCGCCACGAGCTTGTAGAGCACGGCTTGCGCCTCCGGCTTCGACAAGTCGAGCGCGATGCTCTTCTTGTTGCGCGCCTCCAGCAGCCAGGCGAAATTGTGCTCGCCTGAGGGATAGCCCGGCAGGTTCGGCAGGTTGCGATAGGGGTCGCCAGTGCCGGGCGGCTCGATCTTGATGACGTCTGCGCCGAAATCCGACAGCACGGTCGCGGCCGCGGGCGCTGCGATGAAGCTCGCGCAGTCCAGCACCTTCAGGCCTGCAAAAATGCCCTTCTCCATCGCGGCGTCGCTCCCTCGCTTCAGTCGTTTCCCGCGCGCTGGAATTGGCGCGGGCGCGTGATGAGAGCATTAGACCGATGTTTGGCCGGGATGCAACGGCGCCTGGCGCAGGGCCTCACTCCTCCCCCGCAAGCAACGCAGCATTGCCGCCGGCCGCAGCCGTGTTGATCGTCACGGTCTGCTCGGTGGCAAAGCGCGCGAGGTAGTGCGGGCCGCCGGCCTTGGGGCCGGTTCCGGACAGGCCGCTGCCGCCGAACGGCTGCACGCCGACCACGGCGCCGATCATGTTTCGGTTGACGTAGATGTTGCCGACCTGGACGCGGTCGACGATGGCCTCGATGGTGTCGTCGATGCGCGAATGGATGCCGAGGGTGAGCCCGTAGCCGGTGCGCGCAATGGATTCCAGCACACGCGCCAGGTTCTCGGCGCGATAGCGCACGACATGCAGGATCGGGCCGAACACCTCTTCGGTGAGCTGACCGGCCTCCTTGAGCTCGAAGATATGCGGCGCGACGAAGCAGCCATCCGGCGCGGTGCCCGCAAAATGCAGCCGCGCCTCGCGCTTCATCCGCGCGATATGCGCATCGAGGCGCTGCTTGGCCTCCTCATCGATCACCGGACCGACATGGGTCGCGACATCCGCGGGATCGCCGATCTTCAGTTCGCGCGCGGCGCCCGCGATCATCTCGACCATGCGGTCGGCGACATCCTCCTGCGCGAACAGGAGCCGCAAGGCCGAGCAGCGCTGGCCTGCGGAGCGGAACGCAGAGGTCACGACGTCGTCGGCGACCTGCTCGGGCAGTGCGGTCGCATCCGCGATCATGGCATTGATGCCGCCGGTCTCCGCGATCAGCGGCACGATCGGCCCGTCCTTGGCGGCCAGCGTCCGGTTGATCTGGCGCGCGACGTCGGTCGAGCCGGTGAAGACTACTCCGGCGACATCAGGATGCGCGGTGAGGACGCCGCCGATGCGGCCGTCGCCGGTGACGAGATGCAGCGCGCTTCTGGGGATGCCGGCCTCGTGCAGCAGGGCAACGGCCTCGCGCGCGATGCGCGGCGTCTGCTCGGCGGGTTTCGCCACCACGCTGTTGCCGGCCATCAGCGCCGCGGTCACCTGGCCAAGGAAGATTGCGAGCGGAAAATTCCACGGCGAGATCGCGACGAACACGCCGCGGCCGCGCAGGCTAAGCACATTGCTCTCGCCGGTCGGGCCGGGCATGGCGGCATCGTTTCCGAACAGCTTGCGGCCCTGCGCGGCATAGTAGCGGCAGAAGTCGGCGGCTTCGCGCAGCTCGGACAGAGCGTCGTCGAGCGTCTTGCCGCCCTCGGCTTGCAGCAGCGCGATGAAACGGGCGCCGCGGGTTTCCAGAAGATGCGCGGCCTGCTCCAGCGCCGCCGCGCGCGTGCCTGCAGGCGTCCGGCTCCAGCTGCCAAAGCCGGCGCGCGCAGCCGTCACCGCCGCGTTGGCCTGATCCGGTGTTGCGTCAGCGACAGGCTTAAGCTCGGCCGCCGCGGCCTTCACGTCCGTCAGGAGCCCGTCGAGTGCGGCACGCTCACCGAATTCGACGCCGCGCGAATTGCGCCGATCCGGCGCGAACAGATCTGCCGGCAACGGAATCTTGGCATGAGGTGCCTGTTGCGCCCGGCCGATGGCATCCGCCGGGCGCTGCAGCAGCGCCGAAACCGGCACGCGATAATCGGCCGCCTGCGCCACGAACGAGGAATTGGCGCCGTTCTCCAGAAGCCGCCGCACCAGATAAGCGAGCAGGTCGCGATGGCTGCCGACCGGCGCGTAGGTGCGGTAGGCGATGTCAGGATGATCCTTTGCGAGTTGCTCGTAGAGCGCTTCGCCCATGCCATGCAGGCGCTGGAACTCGAAGCCGCCGCCATCTGCTGCGAGCTCCAGCACGGTCGCGACCGTCAGCGCGTTGTGGGTGGCGAATTGCGGGAAGATGCGCGGCCGCAAGGCGAGAAGCTTCGTCGCGCAGGCGACGAAGTTCAGATCGGTCATCGCCTTGCGCGTGAACACGGGATAGCCGTCGAGCCCGCGCTCCTGGGCGCGCTTGATCTCGGTGTCCCAATAGGCGCCCTTGACCAGGCGCACCATCAGCTTGCGGTCATGCGCGCGGGCGAGTTCATCGACATAGTCGATCACCGCGCTAGCACGCTTCTGATAGGCCTGGATCGCGAGGCCAAATCCGTCCCAGCCGGAAAGCGAGGGATCGGCGAGCGTCGCCGCGATCACGTCGAGCGACAGCTCCAGCCGGTCGGCTTCCTCGGCATCGACGGTGAAGTTGAGGTCATGCGTCTTGGCGCGCTGCGCAAGGTCCAGCAATAGCGGCACCAGCTCGGCCATCACGCGGCCGCGGCTGATCGCCTCGAAGCGCGGATGCAGCGCCGAAAGCTTGACCGAGATGCCGGGCCGGTCGGGCAGGGGATGGTTGCCCGAAGCCTTGCCGATCGTGTCAATCGCGCTGGCATAGGCGTCGAAATAGCGCTTGGCATCGGCGGCCGTGCGCGCGCCTTCGCCGAGCATGTCGAAGGAATAGCGCGGCTTCTGGCCCGAGCGCGGCCGAGCCCGCTCCAGCGCCTGCTCGATCGTCTCCCCTAACACGAAATGGTTGCCCATCAACCGCATCGCCTGGCGCGTCGCGGTGCGCACCGCCGGTGCGCCGAGCCGCTTCACCAATCGGCCGATGGTGCCGTCGGGCGTCTCGCCGGGCTGGATCACCCGCGCCGACAGGCCGAGCGCCCAGGCCGAAGCGTTGACCAGGAACGCGGTGGACTTGGTCTCGTGATGGATGAAATCGCCCTCGCCGAGCTTGTCCTCGATGAACTGGTCGGCCGTGCGCGCATCGGGCACGCGCAGCAGCGCCTCGGCCAGCACCATCAGCGCCAGCCCCTCCTTGGTCGAGAGCGCGAACTCCCGCAGCATGTCCTCGACCCCGCCGAGCCGGTCGTCGCGCTTGCGGATCGCCTCGATCAGCCGCGTCGCGATGCGGTCGATCCGGGCCTCCCGTGCGGGGATGAGATGCGAGGCCGGCAGAACCTTTGCGGCGATCTCGGAATCATCGGGGGCGTAAGGCGCGGAGAAGGGGGGCGGGATGTTCGGCATGGCGTGTCCTGTGGCTGAAATCCAGGATAAGGCCCGCGTGACCGTAGTTCGATAGACAATTTAGCCAGTTTGCCTTAGCAAATGAAGAGGATTACCCATTTGGCCAGATAAGATATGGAACTCGATCGAACAGACCGGAAAATCCTCTCGATCCTGCAGGAGGATGGGCGCATCGCCAATGTCGAGCTCGCCGAGCGCATCGGGCTGTCGCCGACCTCGATCGGCGAGCGGTTGAAGCGCCTGCAGCGCGAGGGCTTTGTCGAAGGCTATGGCGCGCGGCTCAACCCGCACCGGCTCGGCCTTGGGCTCCTGGTGTTCGTCGAGGTGCTGCTCGACAAGACCACGCCCGACAATTTCGAGCGGTTCGCCCGAGCCGTGAGGCTCGCCCCTGAAGTGCTGGAGTGTCACATGGTTGCCGGCGGCTTCGACTATCTTGTGAAGGCGCGGCTTGCAGACATGACCGCCTATCGACGCTTTCTCGGCGAGACCCTGCTGTCGATGCCGGGCGTGCGCGAGACGCGAACTTATGCGGTGATGGAGGAGATCAAGCGCGACGCACCGCTGCCGGTGGGTTAGCGAAGTGCAGTCGCGATTGTCATTGCTGTGGTTCGATGAGCGGTCTTCGCAAGGAAAAAATAGCTATCCTTGTGCAATCGCAACGCCTGTCGTCGAATGCACCGGCCGTCTTCTTAAATTTTTCTTGGCCCGCTCCCGGACAAATCCGGGAGGCAGCAAAGGCTGGCGCGGGCTTATACTTTGAGGTTTTCCGCGGAGGTCTTGCCCCGGTTTGCGATCTCTTCGTATTCCACCGTCTGTCCCTCGTTGAGGGTCGACAGACCGGCCTTCTGCACTGCCGAGATATGCACGAACACATCCTTGCCACCCGACGCAGGCTGGATAAATCCATAACCCTTCGTCGGGTTGAACCACTTGACCGTACCTTTAGCCATCACGACTTCTCCGCGGGTCTTCC
The DNA here is from genome assembly GCF_025200905.1 of Bradyrhizobium yuanmingense. Taxonomy (NCBI): domain Bacteria; kingdom Pseudomonadati; phylum Pseudomonadota; class Alphaproteobacteria; order Hyphomicrobiales; family Nitrobacteraceae; genus Bradyrhizobium; species Bradyrhizobium yuanmingense. The sequence continues at coordinate 726,775 of NZ_CP104173.1, forward strand.
TCCGAGATCTCGAACCGCCAGTCCCCGCCAACCGGCCGGTTCGGTCCTAACAGGATACGCGGAATGTGGCAGGCTTGGTAGCTCAAACCACATCGCCATTTCGCCGAATTCCGCTCAACTTCGCGGCGTTTTTGCCGGTTTTGCCCGTTTCGCGGTCAAATGGCAGGGGCGCGTGATGCCATCCGTCAGTAGGTCGCGGTCAGATAATCGACGATCTTGCCGACATCGGCATCGTCGATCGGTGCGCCATAGAGCTTGATCATCTTGGTCACCTCGGCCTGCCAGAACGCCCTCTTGTCCTTCATCGGCGGCTGCGTGGCGACGTAGTCGGACGAATGGCAGGCGCTGCAATTGCCCTGCACGACCTCGAGATTGGGACCGGGCTTGAAGGCGGCGACTTCGTCCGGGGTCTTGTAATTGACGGGCGCTGCAAGTGACGAGCCCATCAATGCGGTGACGGCGAGCGTGATGGCGAGGAGAACGATGCGCTGCATGATCAGTCTCCTTCAGGCCACGCTGACGCGAACGGTTTCGACGACGTTGCGCAAGTAACCCGCCGGGTTCCAGCGCGGCATGTCCGGCTGGGTCTCGCCGCCATTGCCGGTGGCGCGGACCTTGAGCTCGTGGCTGCCGGCCGCGAGCTTCACCGGCAGCTTCCATTCGCGGAAGGCGTACCTGCCGAGGTCCTTGCCGAGCTTGGCGCCGACCCAGCTCTTGCCGCCGTCGGTGGAGACCTCGACCTGCTTGATGCCCTTGCCGCCATCGAACGCGATGCCGCGCAGGGTCACGGCTCCCGCCTTCAGCTTGGCGCCATCGGGGACGCTGGTGATGAAGGAGCGGATGGTGAAGCGGTTGATCGGGATCGTCGCCTTTGGCGCGGTGCCCGGCTCGACCGCATTGTTCGGCGTGTCGGGGATGCGGTAGGCCGACTTCATCCAGAAGCCGTCATAAACGTCGTCGATGACGGTGATCTCGTTGAGGTGCTTGACCCAGTAGGTGCCGAAATAGCCGGGCACGATCAGGCGCAGCGGAAAGCCGTTGAGGAACGGCAGGTCCTCGCCGTTCATGCCATAGGCCAGCATCACCTCGCCGTCAGTGGCGTGATCGATGTCGAGTGCCTTGATGAAATCCGGCGTCTTGTCGTTGACCGGTCCGTCCATGCCGTTGAAGGTGACCTGCCTGGCGCCGCTGTGCACGCCGGCCATCTCCAGCACGTTCTTCAGCGGCACGCCGCGCCAGCGCGCGCAACCCATCGCGCCGTTGGCGAGCTGACCGCCGGCGACGCGCGGCTCGAAGAAGCCGCGGCTGTTGCCGGAGCACTGGTTGACGGCGACGATCTCCGTCGCCTTCATCTTGCGGATGTCCTTCAGCGACAATTTCAGCGGCTTGTCGACCTTGCCCTTGACCTCCAGCGTGAACTTGTCGGGGTTGAGATCGTAGGGTAGGTCGGAGAGGTGGTAGCGCACGAAGAACGCGTTGTTCGGCGTGATCGGGGCGTCATTGAACACCGCAAACGGCGTCTCGAGCTGCGGCGGCCGGCTGGTCAGGCCGATCATCGGCCTCTTCTGCGGATACTTCACCAGCGGCCGTTCGCCGTTGGTGAAGGGCAGGGTCACCGTGTCGAGGGCCAGCGCCTTGGTGGAATTCAGTGTGGCCGCCATGGCGGCAAGGCCTGCTCCCTTGAGCAGGTCGCGTCGATCGAACATTTTTCTCCTCCCGGAGCTTCTCGTTGGATCGGCGGTCATCACCACGATCCTGCGCTCATCTGTCGCAACGATTTGGGTGAAGTCAATTCGCGCTTTCGCAGCAAGCCCATGCCGCTGCGTTGCAGCAGGCCGGTGTTGTGCATGTAGGAGATTGTGCCGAGCTGTGGCTGCGACGGCGGTGCGCTCCCTCGCCCCGTTCTTACGGGGAGACGTAAAGAATCACGCCGCCACCCGCTCGCTGCGATCGACCAGCGCCGCCAGCTCCCTCGCATTCGCCACTACGCGTACCGCGAGCGGCTGGTCGCGGCCGCGGATGGCGACCTCCTGCTGCGGCAGCGCATCGTCGGCAATATCAGCTGTACGGCGGACTTCATCCGAGACGACGGCCTCGCAGGCCAGCGTCTTGGTCATGTCCTGCAGGCGGGCGGCGACGTTGACGGCATCGCCGAGCGCGGTGAAGACGATGTGATCGCGATAGCCGATGTCGCCGATGATGACCTCGCCGCCGTGGATGCCGATGCCGAAGCGGATCGGCTGGCGCAGATCGTGGCTCAGGAGATCGTTGAGCTCGTCGATATGCGCAGCGATTCCCGCGGCGGCCTTCATCGCCTGCCGGCAGGCGGTTTGCGGGTCGGCCGCGAGTCCGAACAGCGCCAGCATGCCGTCGCCGACGAACTGGTTCGGCTGGCCGCCGTTCTCGATCACCGCTTGCGACACCGCGCCGAGGAAGCGGTTGACGATGAAGACCGTGTCGAACGGCAGGCGCTTCTCGGCCAGCTGCGTCGAGCCGCGCATGTCCACGAACAGGCTGACGAGATAGCGCTCCTGGCCGATACTGGCCGATGTCGAGGCTCCGTCCGTTGCATGCGTGTGAGCTGCGAAGAGTTGGAAGAACGAGAGATCGGAGGTCGGACGCAGCTGACAGGCCAATCTGATCGAGGGATCGGCGGTGCCGACGCGGGTGAGAACGAAAGCCTCGCGCTGCGATGGAGTGGGCAGGGCATCATGATCGCCGATGATGCGGATGCGGCAGGTCGAGCAGCGGGCGCGGCCGCCGCAGACGCTGGCGTGCGGCACGTTGTGGCGCAGGCTCGCCTCCAGCACGGACAGGCCCTTGGGGACCCGCACCGTCTTGCCGTTGCCGTAGGACAGCGCGATCATGCCGCCGCGCCGTTCGCGCAAAGCGCGCACGCCGCGCGCCGCCAGCACCAGTCCCAACAGACCGAAATAGCCCATGGTGAGACCGCCCGCGATGCGCTCGAGCGTGTTGCCTTCCGCAACCGTGCCGACCTTGCTGCGGGTGAGATGCTGCTTACGCCATTCGCCGTCGTCACTGTCGGCGGCGACGCTGCGGCCGCCCTGGTAGATGCCGAGCAGCGATAGCGTCGGGATCAGCACGGCGGCCGCGAGCAGATAGGGCGCCGCGCGTGTGAAGAACGGCTTCAGCCGAAGCCAGAAATAGACGCCGATGCAGCCGTGCACCCAGGCGATGAGAAGCAGGATCGTCATCTGCCAGATTAGGCCCGGCGCCGCGACGAAGAACAAATAGAGCTCCTGCGGATACAGCTTCTCGTGTCCGTACAGCGTCTGCGCGAGCCGCACGCCGATGACATGGCCCATGACGAGGACGGGGATGCTCAAGCCGAGCACGAGCTGGAGCGGCTCGATCGTTCGCCAGCGGAACTGCCGGCGCTGATACAGCGCGTAGACGCCGAGGCCCATATGGGTGAGGGCGGCCGTGTAGAACACGATCGCGACCGGGAGGAACTGCCAGAACAGCGTGTGGTAGTAGACCCCGGTCTCCATGGCGTCGACCGAGATGTTGCCGAGCGCGTGGTTGAGGAAATGACTGACCACAAAGGCGAACAGGATGATGCCGCAAACGAGTCGCACCTGCCGCACGCCGGCGGCGCGGACGACGGACATTTGTGTGGGAGCGGTGGCCATGATTCGGTTGTGTCAGGTCATGGAGGAGACCAGCCAGCGTAACCTTTAATTCCCGATATGGACAGCCAGCAGGATCACAGGGACGACAGCCCCCACATTGACTCCCCCTTCCAAGTCGGGGAAAAGCGCCGCCGTGACGATCGCTCCCGACATCTCTGCAAAGCCTGACGGCGCCGAACGGCGTCTGATCCTCATGGCCGCAGCGATCATCGCCGCGATGACGCTGCTCCGCATCGTCTATGCCTCGGCCATCGAGCTGCGTACCGATGAAGCCTATTACTGGACCTGGTCGAAGGAGGCTGCGCTCAGCTTCCTCGATCATCCGCCCGGCATCGCCTGGCTGATCCGCTTCGGAACCGCGATCTTCGGCGACACCAATCTCGGCGTCCGCTTCGGCGGCATCGTCGCGATGCTGGTGACGCAGCTGCTGCTCGCCGACATCGTCCGCCGCCTCACCCATGATGCGCGCGCGATCGTGTTCGCGGTGCTGATGCCGGAGGCCGCGCTTTATTACGGCCTGTTGATGGCAAAGGTCGCGCCCGATGTCGCGATGATCCCGTTCGCGGTCGCGATGATGTGGTCGCTGGTGCGGCTGGCGCAAAGCGGCGACGGCCGCTGGTGGTTGGCGGCCGGCCTGTTCGCGGGCCTCGCGATGCTGTCGAAATTCACCGTGGTCATGTTCGCGCCGGCGGTCGCCGCCTTTCTGCTGGTGCCGGATTGGCGCTGGCGCTGGCTGCGCAGCCCATACCCCTACCTCGCCGTCCTGGTCGCGCTGGTGGTGTTCTCGCCGGTGCTGATCTGGAACGCACAGCACGACTGGGCCTCGTTCCGTTTCCAGGGCGTGCGCGCCACCGCCAATTACGGCGTCTCGCTGCGTACGATCGGCGATTACATCGGCCTGCAATTCGGCCTGGTCGGTTTCGTCTTGCTGCCGGTAGTGCTCATGGGCCTGGTGCTGACGGCGTGGCGCGGCTATCGCACGCGCGAGCCGGTCGCGATCCTTTTGTCGACCGCGGTGCTGGTGCCGTTCGTCTACTTCTTCTTCAAGTCGCTGACGCTTCGCGTCGGCGACACCTGGCCGATGTTCATGTGGCCGGTCGGATTTGCCGCCACCGCGGTCAACCTCGTCACGATGAGGAAAGAGGGATGGTCCTCCCGAATGCTGAGGTCCTCGCTGTTCTGGGCCAGGACAGCCATCGTCTCGGGCATTCCCTTCGTCATCATCGTGTTCCTCTACTACGTTGCCGCGCCCTGGAATCTGCTCGGCAAGATCGACCCGATCGGCGCCGAGGCCGGCTACGAGCAGGTCGCCGCGCGGACGCAAGCGGCCCTCGACGTAACAGGCGCGACCTGGATCGCAACCACGGACTACCGCACCTACGCCATGATGCGCTGGCTGTTCCGGGGCCGCGTGCCCGTGATCGAGATCAACGAGCGCGGCCGTTTCCAGGATTTCCGCGACCCTGGCATGGACCGGATCAAGGGCCATGCCGGCATCTATGTCGGGCGCGAGCCGGACAACCGCGCATCACTGTGGGAGCACATTCCGGCGCAGCGCGAGCAACTCGCCACGGTCGAACGCCGTTGGCGCGGCGTCGTGGCTGATACTTATGTGATCGAAAAGCTCACCGGCTGGACCCCGCAGCTCTCGCCGCCAAAGGACTCGCCGCTGTTCCAGTGGAAGGTGCTGGCGGACGCCGGCGGGCGCTCGCGTTCTCTCTCCAAGCCTCTCCAGGAGCCTGGAGCGGGAGGGTAAGCGCGAGACTACTGCACGAGGTCGGCGACGGTGGTTGCGGCCTTGAGGCCGGTGCCGGTGAGAACGGCGACCGTTGTTTCGTTCGCATTGATGGCGCCGGTTGCGGCGAGCTTGTCGAGCGCCGCAGCCGCGCTGGCGCTGGTCGGCTCGGCAAACAGGCCCTGGCGCGCGAGGCGGCGCAGGGCGGCGACGATCTCGTCCTCGGTGAGCGCGATGGTGGCGCCGCCGCTCTCGCGCAGGGCGGCGATGATCTCACGCAGGCGGAGGGGAGTCTTGATCGCGGTGCCCTCGGCAACGGTCTTGCTCACCTCGCGCGCGACCGGCGTATCGACACCGGCCTTGAAGCTTGCATCGATCGGCGAGCAATTGAGCGGCTGCGCCGCGAACAGGCGCGGCAGCTTCGAGATCTGCCCGGCCTTCATCAGCTCGCGGAAGCCGAAGGCGCAACCCAGCAGACTGCTGCCGGCGCCGACGGGAATGATGACGTTGTCGGGCGCGCGGAATCCCAGATCTTCCCAGATCTCGTAGGCCAGCGACTTGGTGCCTTCGAGGAAGAACGGCTGCCAATTGTGGCTGGCGTAGAAGGTCTGGCTCGACTGCCGGATGGCCTCGGCCTCGGATTCCTCGCGCGGGCCCTCCACGAGCTGCACGGTCGCGCCGTAGGCGCGCACCTGCGCGATCTTGGCCGGCGACGTCGAGGCCGGCGCCAGAATCTTGACGCGCATGCCGCCGGCCGCACCCAGCCCCGCCATGGATGAGCCGCCGTTGCCGGAGGAATCCTCCAGAATGGCGTCGACACTGATCTGTCGCAGGAACGACAGCATCACCGCCGAGCCGCGGTCCTTGAAGCTGCCTGTCGGGTTGAACCATTCGAGCTTGAACAGCGGGCGCAGCGCGCCCCAGTCCTGCTGGACCAGCGGCGTGCAGCCCTCGCCGAGCGTGATCGGGTTCTCGATCTCGACCGGCAGCGCCGCCCGATAGCGCCACAGCGAGCGCGTCCGGCCATCGATGTCCTCGCGTGAGATGCCCGCCCCCGGCGTCACCAGCAGCGGCGTGCGCTCGTCCGAGCACCAGCGCGGCTGGTCCAAGGGATAGAGCTTTCCGTTGCGGGGATCGATGTAGCTGGCGGCAGGCATAGCAGTCTCCAAGGCAGGGCAGCGCGGTGCGCCGGACTTGAAGCCGGCCGCACGAAGCAACGCCTCCTTGAAAACACGAAAAACGAAACTATTTCAATTCCTTAAACCGGCCTCACCGGCAGGCGGCGAGCGCGATGAGCGGCGTCGGCAGGCCCGATGACGGGAATTTGGCCCCGAACGGCCCCTGCGCCCGGCCACGATTAACTTGTCTGTCGTCGCGGGCCGCTACAATATGTTGGATTGAACTTGCGCCGCCGGTTCGGCGTCGCAAGTGAGCCAGGCCCGTCCGAGCGGCGGGCCGTTGGCTTTTTGGGAGCTTGGACATGAGCCGTGCCAACCGTACCGACCACATCCGCCTGACCTCCCATCCGGAGCCGGGCAGGAAGGCCGCCTTTCCCATCCATTGGGGCGCCGCTGATGCGCGCGCGCGCGGGCCGATCATCGGCACGGTGTCGCGCGCCGGGGATCGCAACGTGATCGGCAGCCATGGCGGGTCCTACGCGATGTACCGCGCGCTCGCGGTCTCCGCCGGGGCGCTGGACCCGATCAGGCGTCCTGACCTCACCAATACCTTTCCGGCCGCCACCATCGGTCCGTTCGAGCAATGGACCGATCCCACAAAAATCGTCGCGCTCGATCCCTGGGGGCATCTGGTCGCCGAGAATTTTCGCCAGGAGATCGCCGAGGGCGCGGACATCCGCCCGAGCATCGCGGTGACGCGGGCGCGGCTCGACCTGCCGGAGATTCGCGATGCGCTCGCCGCAAAGCGGCTGCGCGCCGATGGCGAGGTCGTGCACGCCAGTGGCAGCGTATCGGTGGTGAAGATCGCGATCGATCCGGTGTGGTACCTGCCGGGCCTTGCGGCGCGCTTCGGCACCGGCGAGACCGAGCTGCGGCGCACGCTGTTCGAGCAGACCGCCGGCATGTTCCCGGAGCTGGTGACGCGCCCGGACATGAAGGTGTTCCTGCCGCCGATCGGCGGCACCACGGTCTACCTGTTCGGCGACGTGACAAAACTGCCAGACCATCGCACCAGGATCACCTGCCGCGTGCATGACGAGTGCAACGGCTCCGACGTGTTCGGCTCCGACATCTGCACCTGCCGGCCCTATCTGATCCACGGCATCGAGGAATCCGCGCGCGGCGCGCAGGAGGGCGGGCTCGGGCTCGTCGTCTACAACCGCAAAGAAGGCCGCGCGCTCGGCGAGGTCACCAAATTCCTAGTCTACAATGCGCGCAAGCGGCAGGAGGACGGCGATGCGGCCGCCGCTTATTTCGAGCGCACCGAGTGCGTGGCTGGCGTCCAGGACGCGCGCTTCCAGCAATTGATGCCGGATACGATCCATTGGCTCGGCCTCAAGCGCATTGACCGCTTCCTGTCGATGAGCGACATGAAATACGACGCGTTGACCTCGCAAGGCATCGACATCGTCGAGCGTGTGCCGATCCCGCTGGAGCTGATTCCCGCCGACGCCCATGTCGAGATCGCCGCCAAGAAGGCCGCGGGCTACTACTCGACCGACATCGCACCGGAAAAGGACGTGAACGGCGTGGTCGGGCGTTCGCTGGAAAAATACTGATCGCGATGGCGGACGCTTTGGAATCGCAGGCACGCGCGCTGCTCACCGCACAGGCGGTGCGCGCGCGCGCCGGGCAGATGCTCGAGCTCGGCCTTGCCGGCGGGCTCACCCATTTCACGGTCGATCTCGACCGCATCGATGGCGTTGCCGATGCCGTGCTCGCGGTGACCCGTAAAGCCTATCCGACGCTTGACATTTCCTTCCATGCGCGCTGGCGGCACTTCGTGCTCGGCGGCGTCGACCGCTGGGCCCGGCTTGCCGATGCTGCGTCCTGGCCGGATCGCGCGGCGCAAGCGCGCGCCGAGTTCGACCTCGCCATCGTCAGCGTGCTGCTCGATGCCGGCGCCGGCGCAGCTTGGCGCTATCGCGACAGCGTGACGGGAGCAGACGTAGGGCGATCGGAAGGGCTCGCGATCGCGAGCCTCGACATGTTCGCGAGCGGGCTGTTTTCGCGCGATGCGCGTGCGCCGTTCAGGGCCGATGCGGAGGTGCTTGAAAGACTGCCTCTTGGCTCACTCACCTCCGCCTTTCAGGTGACCGAGGCCAATCCGCTGCTCGGCCTGGAGGGACGCACCGACCTGCTGCGGCGTCTGGGCAGGGAGGTCTCGGAGCGTGCGGACGTGTTCGGCTTGCACGATACGCCGCGGCCGGGCGGGCTGTTCGATCATATCGCAGCGCATGCGATCGGCGGCGCCGTCGCTGCGCCCGCGATCCTGTCCGCGGTGCTGAACCGGCTCGGGCCGATCTGGCCGTCGCGACTTGAGCTTGCGGGCGTGCCGCTCGGCGATTGCTGGCGACATCCGGCGATCAAGGCGGACGACGGCACGGCAGGCCTCGTGCCGCTGCACAAGCTGTCGCAATGGCTGAGCTATTCGCTGATCGAGCCGCTGCAGCGCGCCGGCTTTGAGGTGACCGACATCGATGGCCTGACCGGGCTCGCCGAATACCGCAACGGCGGTCTGTTCGTCGATCATGACGTGCTGCGCCTGCGCGAGGCTGCTGATGCCGCGCGTGCGCATGAAGTGGATTCGCTGCTCGTCGTGGAGTGGCGCGCGCTGACAATTGCATTGCTCGACAGGTTGGCGGAGCGCATTCGCGCCAAGCTCGGCCGCACCCCTCGGACCTTGCCGCTTGCGAGCATCCTCGAAGGCGGCACGTGGGCGGCGGGCCGCGCCATCGCATTTGCACGCCGTCCCGATGGATCGCCGCCGCTCAAGGTGATCAGCGACGGCACGGTGTTTTAAACCCTCTCCCCTTGTGGGAGAGGGTGGCTTCGCGAAGCGAAGCCGGGTGAGGGGTTGTCGCCGCGGGCACATCTCTCAGTTGGAGTTCGCGGAGAGATACCCCTCATCCGGCGCTTCGCGCCACCTTCTCCCACAAGGGGAGAAGGGAAAAGCAAGAGCATCTCATCATGGAAGGCGTCACGATCGTCGATCATCCGCTGGTGCAGCACAAGCTGACGCTGGTGCGGGACAAGTCCATCTCGACCAAGTCGTTCCGCGAGCTGATCAAGGAGATCGGCATGCTGCTGTGCTACGAGGTGACGCGCGACCTGCCGCTCACCGACACCGTGATCGAGACGCCGCTGGCGACGATGCACTCGGCCAAGATCGCCGGCAAGAAGCTGGTATTCGTGCCGATGCTGCGCGCAGGCACCACCTTCGTCGACGGCATGATGGATCTGGTGCCGACCGCGCGCGTCGCCCATATCGGGCTCTACCGCGAGCCGCACAGCTTTGCCGCGGTGGAGTATTTCTTCAAATCGCCGTCTGACCTCAGCGAGCGCCTCGCCATCGTGGTGACGCCGGTGGTCGCCACCGCCAACACCGCCGTCGCCGCCATCGACCGGCTGAAGGAGCGCGGCGCCAGGGACATCCGCCTCGCCTGCCTGATCGCCGCCCCGGAGGGGCTCGAACGGCTGCGCGGATTGCATCCGGACGTGCCGATCTGGACGGCCGCCGTGGATGAAGGGCTCGACGACAACGGGTTCATCCTGCCTGGCCTCGGCGATGCCGGCGACCGCGCCTACGGAACGCGGTAAGTGCTGGGCGCGTTTTAGGAACAGCTTCCACCGCGCGAGGTTCTCCTGCACCAACAGGGAGAGCACGATGACCTATCAGAATGATGACCCCAGGACTGACCGTGCGCGCCGCAACAGCCCGGTGGGCTGGGCGGTCGGCGCGATCTTCGTGATCGCCGTGGTCGCGGCCGTCTTCTTCTACAATGGTCGCGAGTTCGGTCCCCAGACCACGACCTCGAATCCGAACACGGCGCCGAACGTCACCACCGGATCGAATCCACCTGCTGCGCCGGCGAAGTGATGCGCTAGGAGCGGGCCGTCACACCTTCCCGCTGCCGCAAATGCCCTTCAGTGCCTGCCACTCCTTGTCGGTCAGCAGCGGCGGGCCGCTGGCGGGCCGGTCCTCCTTCGTCATGCGCGCGAGGCGGTCCTCGGTCAGCGGATGGCTGGCGAGGATATTCGTCAGGCCGGAGCCGCCCTCTTTGCCGGTGATGCGGAACATCAGCTGGGCCGCGGGCTTCGGCGACCGGCCGAGCGCATGCATGATCTCGATCGCGAAAGTGTCGGCGCCGGTCTCGGCTTCGCGCGAATAGGACGCTTCGACCAGGCTGCGCGAGGCGAAGATCACGGCCGAGGAGCCGGTGATGTCGCCGAACAAGAGGCCGATCAGGAACGAGGTGCCGCCGTTGTAGATCAGGCCGCGCATGTTGTCGTAATGCTTGAGATGGCCGAGCTCGTGGGCGAGGATGCCGGCGAGCTCGTCGGGACTTTCGGCCTTGTCGAGCAGGCCCTTCAGCACGAACACCTTGCCGCCGGGCAGCGCGAAGGCATTCGGTATCGAGCTCGGCAGCACGCCGGCCGTCATTGTGTCGTCGAGGCCGGCCGCATCGCGCAGGCGGTTGACGAGCTTCGTGAACGCGGCCTTGCCCGCGGGGTCTTCGCACACGCCGCGGCCGAAGATGGTCTTCATCTGCACTTCGGCGGCATCGCCGATGCGCCGTTCCACGGGCTTCGGCACCAGCGGCGCGAGCCGGTCGGCGGCGAGCGGAACGCCGAACAGGACGACGCAGACGATGGAGACGGCGGCGGCAACCGACCAGCCCACGATTTTCGCGACGCCGCTGCGCGTCGTCCGGTGCTCGTCGAGCCGCGTGCAGCGGGCCGCCACCTCCGCGGCAAGCGCGGCATCGCGGATCTCCAGCCGCGCCAGAGGCGGTGCGGACGTCGCAGCCAGGCGCAGGATTCCGGGCGGACTGTCGGCACGGCGAATGTCGGCATAGGGCCAATGAAGGAGCGTTCCGCCCTCTTCGTGGATCTCGAGCGCATCGCCGAGGATCAGCGTCACCTGCCGCCTGCGGCTGGACACGCCGTCGAAGAAGATTGTCGGCTTGCCGGACTGCACAGGGGTATCGGCGAACACATCACTCAAGGCTCAAAATCCTGCAACATCCAGTCCATCGGCAAAGCCTTCGCCGAGCGCGCCGGCAAGCTGACCGCTGCCGCGTACGTCCGCCGCGGCCGCGATGTCGTGCACCTCGACGGTCTCCAGCACCTTGGCCCAAAGATCGCGTTGAAGATAGACCCGCATGACGATGTTGATGGCAAGAGCGAGCGCGAAATAGCCGATCACCATCATCGCCACCATCGGGATGCTCTTCGTCGCATTGTCGCCGGCGAAGATCTCCTCGGCGGAAACGCCTGTGAGCGAGACGACGAGGAAGGCGCTGCCGCCCATATAGGCTGCGAACGCGACCGTGAGCAGCATCCACCAGCCGATCACTTTCCAGTACAGGCCGTAGAAGGCATCATGAGGCAATTCCGAGGACAGGCTGACGCCACCGATGCGGATGCCATCGAGCCACCAGCGCCATTCGCGCGCCTTGAACTCGGCATAGAAGAACGGTGCGAGCGGGAAGATGATCAGCGCGATCGGGCTGAGCAGCCAGAGCCACCAGCCGCGCTTGAAGAAGGTCCAGCCGTCGGCGTCGAAATCGCCGCGGAGATCGCCGTAATGGGTGTGCCGCATCTTGTAGCGTTCGAGCGCCGCCGCGCGCCAGGGCAGCGCGAGACCGAGCGTCAGGAGCACCAGCAAGCCCCATAGCATGGCGCGAAACGCGTAAGCCCAGCCGGAGCCGTCCATCCAGAAGCGGACGCCGCGCCAGACCGTGCGGGTCAGGCGGTAGCGCCGCGCGCGAAAAATCGCGAACTGGCCGAAGGCGTAGAAGGCGATGAATAGCGGCGTCGAGGCAAAGGCCTGCCAGCGCTCGAACTCGATGCCAATGAGAAAATAGGCGAGATAGATCGGCACCAGGATCGCGAGCGCGAACAGGAAGCCGACCAGGAGCTCCTTGGCCCGTCCGGTGTATTCGGCCGCATCGCCATCGATCGCGGTGTGCGTCCACAGATGACGGCGGATGTCGGTGACGAGCCAAAACCGGTAGAAGCCGAAGGTCACGAGCTCGAGCATGGCACCCTTGGTGACCATTTTGCGGAACTCGGAGCGGCTGCCGGAGAAATCGACCCGCGTCGCCGGCAGCGGCGGGGGCAAGGGTTCGGACCCGATCGGGGTCCATTGCATGTCGTTCACGGCGGCAACCTCGGGATGCGGATCTGTTCCGGCCAAACTATAGATCAGAGGTTAGTCGATCCCCAAGATGAGCGGGTTCGATTTAGCTCGATTCCAGCGGGTTTCTCGCACGATTCTCTGTCGTTCGGCGTGCGGGAGGTCACGTTCTCGTGGCGTCGTGACGATCGTGCAACGCGCTCGTGAAGGCTGGATGTGGCAAAACTCTCCCTTGCCCCGGCGCAGACAACCGGCTGTAATTGCAAATCAAATACCGCAGCGCAGAATTCAACGACGCGCGGTTCATATCCAGGGAGAACGGTCATGCATGGGACCATCGAAAGCGCGGCCAAGCTCGACGCCTTGCGCGAGCGCGCCATGTCGCTGCCGCTGGAGCAGTTCGATCCCGGCGACCCCGAATTGTTCAGGACCGATACGTTCTGGCCCTATTTCGACCGGCTGCGCCGCGAGGATCCCGTGCATTACTGCAAGGACTCGATGTTCGGGCCGTATTGGTCGGTGACGCGCTACAACGACATCATGGAGATCGAGACCAACCATGCGGTGTTCTCCTCGGCCTCCGCGCTCGGCGGCATCACCATCCGCGACATCGATCCGGATCTGCGCCGTGAGAGTTTCATCTCGATGGACCCGCCGCGCCATGCCGCACAGCGCAAGACCGTGGCGCCGATGTTCACGCCGACGCATCTGGACAATCTCGCCATCAACATCCGCAAGCGCTCGGCCGAGTGCCTGGACAACCTTCCCCGCGGCGAGGTGTTCGACTGGGTCGACCGCGTCTCGATCGAGCTCACCACGCAGATGCTTGCGGTGCTGTTCGATTTCCCCTGGGAGGATCGCCGCAAGCTGACGCGCTGGTCCGACGTCGCCACCACGATTCCCGGGCCTGACGGCCTCGTCGCGACCGAGGACGAGCGGCAGGCCGAGCTGACGGAATGTGCGGCCTATTTCTCGAAGCTGTGGAAGCAGCGCATCGAACAGCCGCCGAAGAGCGACCTATTGTCGATGATGGCGCATGGCACTGCTACGCGCGACATGGATGCGAAGAACTTCCTCGGCAATCTCATCCTCCTGATCGTCGGCGGCAACGACACCACGCGCAACACCATGTCGGGCTCGCTTCTCGCGCTGAGCCAGCATCCGGAGCAATATCGCAAGCTGCGCGAGAACCCTGACCTGCTCGACAGTTTCGTGCCGGAGGTGATCCGCTGGCAGACGCCGCTCGCGCATATGCGCCGCACGGCGCTGTCCGATTTCGAGTTCCGCGGCAAGCAGATCAAGAAGGGTGACAAGGTCGTGATGTGGTACGTCTCGGGCAACCGCGACGAGGACGTGATCGACAGGCCCTACGAGTTCATCATCGACCGCGCCCGCCCGCGTACGCACCTGTCCTTCGGCTTCGGCATCCATCGCTGCGTCGGCCTGCGGCTCGCCGAGCTCCAGCTCAAGATTATTTGGGAGGAAATTCTCAAGCGGTTCGACCATATTGATGTGGTCGGCGAACCCACTCGGGTCTATTCGAGTTTTGTAAAGGGTATCGAAACGCTGCCGGTGAAGATTGCTGCGTGAGTCGAACGCAACGGAGCCACGATCATGAACATCCAAGCGCCGGTTAAAGTGGACAAGGCCGAACGCATGCGGAAGGCGCGCGAGGAGGCCTATGCGACGCCGTTGTCGCAATTCCACCCCGGCGCGCCCCGGCTGTTCCAGGATGACACGCTGTGGCCCTGGTTCGAGCGGCTGCGTAAGGAAGAGCCGGTGCATTACTGCACCAATGCGCCGATCGAGCCGTATTGGTCGGTGGTGAAGTACAACGACATCATGCATGTCGACACCAATCACGGCATCTTCTCCTCGGATTCCAAGCTCGGCGGCATCTCGATCCGCGACGTGCCGGAAGGCTACGACTATCCGAGCTTCATCGCGATGGACCAGCCCCGGCATTCGGCGCAGCGCAAGACGGTGTCGCCGATGTTCACGCCGACACACCTGGACGAGCTGGCAAAGCTGATCCGCCAGCGCTCGCAGACCGTGCTGGACAATCTGCCGCGCAACGAGACGTTCAACTTCGTCGAGCGCGTCTCCATCGAGCTGACCACGCAGATGCTGGCGACCCTGTTCGACTTCCCCTGGGAGGAGCGGCGCAAGTTGACGCGCTGGTCCGACGTTTCCACCGCGCTGCCCAAGAGCGGCATCGTCGCCAGCGCCGAAGAGCGCCGCCGCGAGATGGACGAGTGCTACGCCTACATGTCCAAGCTCTGGAACGAGCGTGTCAACTCCGCGCCGCGCAACGACCTGTTGTCGCTGATGGCCCACAACGAGGCCACGCGCCACATGGACCCCGACAACCTCATGGGCAACATCATCCTGCTCATCGTCGGCGGCAACGACACCACGCGCAACACCATGACCGGCTCGGTGCTGGCGCTGAACGAGAACCCGGAGCAATACGACAAGCTGCGCGCCAATCCGGAGCTGATCGATTCCATGGTGCCGGAGGTGATCCGCTGGCAGACGCCGCTGGCGCATATGCGTCGCACCGCGCTTGCCGATACCGAGATCGGCGGCAAGCACATCAGGAAGGGCGACCGGGTCGTGATGTGGTACGTCTCCGGCAATCGCGACGAGGAGATGTTCGACAAGCCGAACGAGTTCATCATCGACCGCCCCCGCCCGCGCACGCACCTCTCCTTCGGCTTCGGCATCCACCGCTGCGTCGGCATGCGCCTCGCCGAGCTGCAGCTCAAGATCGTCTGGGAGGAGATGCTGAAGCGCTTCGACCGCATCGAGGTGGTCGGCGAGCCCAAGCGGATCTATTCGAGCTTCATCAAGGGATATGAGACGCTGCCGGTGCGGATTCCGGGCTGAGCTCTCTCCTACCGTCATTGCGAGGAGCGAAGCGACGAAGCAATCCAGACTGTCACCGCGGAGGGATTTCTGGATTGCTTCGCTGCGCTCGCAATGACGGGGTCCTGGACACACCTGCTCGTCACGCCCGCACCGGCAGGCACGGCACTCCCCAGCTATAAAATTCCGGCATGACAGCTCGCGCCAGATGCGAAGGCACGACCGCGCGCGGCTGTTCTACCACACGCCATCTAACTCAGCTTGATGTCCCACACGCCGTCCTTGCGGCAGGCGGCGACCTCCTCGCGCAGCAGCGCGGTGATGGCGAGCGAGGCCGTCGAGGCCGGGCGGTCGATTGGAGAGGCAAAAATGAGCTCGCGCGTCATCGGCTTGGATACCGGTGCGGTTTCCAGCCGCCCGTCCGCGACCTCGCCGTGGACAGAGGACGGCGGCAGCAGCGCGAAGCCGAGGCCCTCCTCGACCAGGCTCGTCAGCACGCGGAAGGAGTCCGCTTCCAGCTGGACGTCGAGCTTGATCTTGCGCTGGGCCGCAGCGTGCTCGATCAGCGCCCGAAGGCCGTGGGAATGAGAGGGCAGCACCAGCCGTTGCCGCAGCAGCCAGCCGATGTCGACGCTCTTCTTGCGCGCCAAGCCGCAGCCGCGCGGACCGACCGCGACGATGTTGTCGCGCCCCAGGCTCTGCACGTTGAGATGCAGGTCGGCCGAGCGGCCGTAGAGGATGGCGAGATCCATCTCGCCGCGATGCAGCCATTCGACCAGATGCCCGCTGTAGCTCTCGACGATGCGCAGCGAGATGCCGGGAAATTTTTCGACACAGCGCCGTGCAAAGCGCGCCGACAGCACGCAGCTCACGGTCGGAACCAGGCCGAGCACGACCTGGCCGGACGGCGGCCCCTTGGCCGACTGGATGTCGTCGCGGATCTGGTCGATCTGCCGCACGATGCCGGAGGTGCGTGCGAGCAGCAGGCGGCCGGCCTCGGTCAGCACCATGCCGCGGCCGTTGCGCGTGAAGAGTTCGGTGCGCAGCTCGTGTTCCAGGAGCTTGATCTGCCTGGAGAGCGCCGGCTGCGCCACGCGCAACGTGTCGGAGGCCTTGGACAGGCTGCCGAGCTCCGCCACGCAACTGAAGGTCCTGAGCTGCCGGAAATCCATGCTTGCCAATCCTGGAAGGCTACTCCATACGCTATAACAAATGAGCATAGGGGGCGGGCATTGTTTTCACAACGCCCGTGGGTTGGCCGGCGTTATCTTAACTGCCGCTGAGAATTGGAAACGCCATGAGTCAAGAACACCACACCGAAGATTACGCCGACATCCGCGAGGCCGTAGCCAAGCTCTGCGCGCAGTTCCCGGGCGAATATTGGCGCAAGCTCGACCGCGAGATGGCCTACCCCAAGGCGTTCGTCGATGCGCTGACCGAGGCCGGCTATCTCTCGGTGCTGATCCCCGAGGAATATGGCGGCGCGGGCCTGAAGCTGTCGGCGGCCGCCGCGATCCTGGAAGAGATCCAGCGCGCGGGCTGCAACGGCGGCGGCTGCCATGCCCAGATGTACACGATGGGCACGGTGCTCAGGCACGGCAATGCCGAGCAGAAGGCAAAATACCTGCCGAAAATCGCGAGCGGCGAGTTGCGCCTGCAGGCGTTCGGCGTCACCGAGCCGACCAGCGGCACCGACACCTCCTCGCTGAAGACGTTCGCGCGCAAGGACGGCAACGACAGCTACATCGTCAACGGCCAGAAGATCTGGACCAGCCGCGCCGAGCATTCCGATCTGATGGTGCTGCTGGCGCGCACCACGCCGAAGGACCAGGTCAAGAAGCGCACCGACGGCCTGTCGGTGTTCATCGTCGACATGCGCGAGGCCAAGAACAACGGTCTCGAGATCCGCCCGATCCGCACCATGATGAACCACGCCACCACCGAAGTGTTCTTCACCGACATGAGGGTGCCGGCGGAGAATCTGATCGGCGAGGAAGGCAAGGGCTTTCGCTACATCCTCTCCGGCATGAATGCCGAGCGCATCCTGATCGCGGCCGAATGCGTCGGCGACGCCAAGTGGTTCATCGCGAAGGCGACGAACTACGCCAAGGAGCGCGCCGTGTTCGGCCGGCCGATCGGCCAGAATCAAGGCATCCAGTTTCCGATCGCCAAGGCCTACGCCTCGATGCGCGCGGCCGAGCTGATGGTGAAGGAAGCCACGCGCAAATACGAGGCCGGGCTCGATTGCGGCGCGGAGGCCAACATGGCCAAGATGCTGGCGGCGGATGCGTCCTGGGAAGCGGCGAATGCCTGCATCCAGACCCATGGCGGCTTCGGCTTTGCTGAGGAATACGACGTCGAGCGCAAGTTCCGCGAGACGCGGCTGTACCAGGTGGCGCCGATCTCGACCAACCTCGTCCTGTCCTTCGTCGCCGAGCACGTGCTCGGCATGCCGCGCTCGTACTGAGGCCGCAGCCATGGGAGCACTTGACGGGATCAGGGTGATTGCGGTCGAGCAGGCGGTGGCGGCGCCGTTCTGCTCCTCGCGCCTGGCGGATGCCGGCGCGGAGGTAATCAAGATCGAGCGGCCCGAAGGCGATTTCGCCCGCGGCTATGACGCTGCGGCCAAGGGCCAGAGCAGCTATTTCGTCTGGCTCAATCGCGGCAAGCAATCGGCGGTGGTCGATCTCACCACGAAGGAAGGCCGCGCCGAGCTGGAGAAGCTGATCGCGAGTGCCGACGTGCTGATCCAGAACCTGAAACCCGGCTCGATGGACAAGCTCGGCTTCTCGCGCGAGCGGCTCTTGAAGGACTATCCCAAGCTGATCTCGTGCACCATCACCGGCTATGGTGACGAAGGTCCCTATGCTCATCGCAAGGCCTATGATCTGCTGATCCAGGCCGAGAGCGGCCTCGCCTCGATCACCGGCAATCCCGACGGCGCCTCGCGCGTCGGCATGTCGATCGTGGACGTCGCGACCGGCGCCACCGCGCATGCCGCAATCCTGGAGGCACTGATCGCGCGCGGGCGCACCGGCAAGGGCGCCGACATCCGCATCTCCATGTTCGACGTGATGGCGGACTGGTGCACCGTGCCGCTGCTCAACGCCGAAGCCGGCAATCCGCCCAAGCGCATGGGCCTGCGCCATCCCTCGATCGCGCCTTACGGCGTGTTCACCTCCAAGGACGGCAAGGACATCCTGATCTCGATCCAGAGCGAACGCGAGTGGAAGACGCTGTGCGCGAAGGTGCTGGATCAGCCGGACCTGCCGGCCGATCCCCGCGTCGCCAACATGGTCGAGCGCGTGCGCAACCGCGACTTCACCGACGCGACGGTGGCCGACATCTTCGGCAGGATGACGCGCGACGAGCTGTTGAAGCGGCTGTCGGACGCGGACATCGCATTCGCCGAGGTCAACACCATGGCCGACCTCGCCAACCATCCGCATCTGCGTCGTATCGAGGTCGACACGCCGAACGGCCGCGTCAGCTATCCCGCGCCGGCGCCGATCATCGTCGGCGAAACGCGCAGCTACGGCGCCGTGCCCGCGATCGGCGAGCGTCCCCAGTCCAAATAAAGAGAGCGAGGCGTCATGACCGAGAAGCTCGACATCGATCATCTCAGGCAATGGA
Organism: Bradyrhizobium yuanmingense; assembly: GCF_025200905.1. NCBI lineage: Bacteria > Pseudomonadati > Pseudomonadota > Alphaproteobacteria > Hyphomicrobiales > Nitrobacteraceae > Bradyrhizobium > Bradyrhizobium yuanmingense. The sequence continues at coordinate 745,984 of NZ_CP104173.1, forward strand.
TCGGCCGCAGCCAGGAGGCCACCGACATCGTCACCGCGCAGCTTGTGAAGGGCCTGCGCGCGACATTGTTCCAGGAGGTCGGCGAGCCCAAGACGGGCGATGCTGCGCCGTTCACGGTGCATTGGTGCCTGGCGCAGCCGGTGTTCCCGATGTCGATGCTCGGGCCCGACGGCCACCCGACCCGCGGCGGCTTCCTGCCGCCGGTGCCGCTGCCGCGCCGGATGTGGGCCGGCGGCGAGATCGAGTTCTTGCAGCCCTTGCGCGTCGGCGATGAATCGACGCGGACTTCGCGCATTGCCGACGTGCAGGTGAAATCAGGATCGACCGGCACGCTGTGCTTCGTCTCGGTCGAGCATAGCATCTCCTCGCCGAGGGGCACGGCGATCCGCGAGCGGCAGGACATCGTCTATCGCGAGATGACCGGCGGCGCGCCGGCTGGCGGCAAGGCGTCGCCTCCGCCGCCGCAGGCGCAGCATCGCGAAACGCATGTGTCCGATCCCGTGCTGCTGTTCCGCTACTCCGCGCTGACCTTCAACGGCCACCGCATCCATTACGACCGCGACTACGTCACTGAGGTCGAGGGCTATCCGGGCCTGATCTTCCACGGTCCACTACAGGCAGCGCTGATCGTCGAGATGGCGGCCAAGCTTCGTGGCGGCAAGGCGCCGAAGAAGTTTTCGTATCGCGGCGTGCAGCCGCTATTCGAAGGCACGGAGTTCTCGGTCAACGCCAACGAGACTGAGGCGGGCATGGAGCTGTGGACCGCGAACGCGGAGGGGCAGCCGACGATGAAGGGCACGGCGGTGTGGTGAGCCACCACTGTTTCTTCCCGTCATTGCGAGCGTAGCGAAGCAATCCAGAATCCCTCCGCGGAGATAATCTGGATTGCTTCGTCGCTTCGCTCCTCGCAATGACGGGGTGAGGCTGCTACCCTCAATCAACAACACGGGGACGGAAACCATGGCCAGGAACGGCAAGACCGGCAGCAAGCCCGTCACCGTGAAGCAGGCGACGCTCAACCTTCTGCGCGCCTTCGGCATCGACAGGGTGTTCGGCAACCCTGGTTCGACCGAACTGCCGTTCCTGAGCGACTGGCCCGACGATATCGACTACGTGCTGGCGCTGCAGGAGGCTTCCGCCGTCGGCATGGCCGATGGTTATGCGCAGGCGACGCGCAATGCCGGCTTCGTCAACCTGCATTCGGCGGCCGGCGTCGGCAACGCGCTCGGCAACATCTACACCGCGCATCGCAACCAGACCCCGCTAGTGATCACCGCAGGCCAACAGTCGCGCTCGATCCTGCCCTTGCAGGCGTTTCTCTATGCCGAGCGCGCCTCCGAGTTTCCGCGACCTTATGTGAAATACAGCGTCGAGCCGGCAAGGCCGGAGGACGTGCCCGCCGCGATCGCGCGGGCCTATTACACCGCGATGCAGCCGCCGTGCGGGCCGACCTTCGTGTCGATCCCGATCGACGACTGGGCCCATGCCTGCGCGCCGGTCGAGGCGCGCAGGGTCAGCCGCGAGATCGGCCCTGAGCTGGAGCCGATGAAGGCGCTGGTTGCGGCGCTCGCCTCAAGCAAACACCCCGCGCTCGTCGTCGGCCCGGGCGTCGATCGCGCCGGCGCGGTGGATCTGATGGTGCGCGTCGCCGAGAAGAGCAAGGCGAGCGTCTGGGTTAGCCCGTTCTCGGCACGCTGCTCGTTCCCCGAGAGGCATCCGCAATTCGCAGGCTTTCTGCACGCCTCGCCGGCGCAGTTGTCCGATGCGCTGCGCGAGCACGATGTCGTCGTCGTCATCGGCGCGCCGGTGTTCACCTTCCATGTCGAGGGCCATGCCGCGATCTTCGACCGCGGCGCGACCATCTTCCAGATCACGGATGACGCGGATGCCGCCGCAGTGACGCCATCGGGCACCAGCATCATCGCGACGATGAAGCCGGCGCTCGGCCTGCTGCTCGACCTGCTGCCGGAGAGCAAGCGCGCGGCGCCAAAAGGCCGCACACTGCCGCCGGCGCCGCAGCCCGCCGATCCGCTGCCGGTCGAATTCCTGCTGCATTCGCTGTCGCAGGCAATGCCGGATGATGCATCACTTGTCGAGGAAGTGCCCTCGCACCGGCCGGCGATGCAAAAATTCCTGCCGATGCGCGGCCAGGACAGTTTCTACACCATGTCGAGCGGCGGTCTCGGCTATTCTCTGCCCGCCGCCGTCGGTATGGCGCTCGGCAAGCCGAAGCAGCGCACGGTGTGCCTGATCGGCGACGGCTCGGCGATGTATTCGATCCAGGCGCTCTGGACCGCCGTGCAGCGCAAGCTGCCGCTCACCGTCGTGGTCATCAACAATTCCGGCTACGGCGCGATGCGCTCGTTCAGCCAGGTCATGCAGGTGCGCAACGTGCCGGGGCTGGAGCTGCCGGGGATCGATTTCGTCCGGCTTGCCGAGGGCATGGGCTGTCATGCGGTGCGGGTGACGAAGGCCGCGGAGCTGGGCGAAGCGCTGAAGCGCGGCATGGCGTATGCGGGCACGAGCCTCGTTGAGGTCGTCGTGGATTCCGCAGTGCCTGTGCTGTACGGGCAGAAGCATTGACCGTGTCGTAGCCCGGATGGAGCGCAGCGTCATCCGGGAATCCTGCCACAGGCGAGTCGGCCCTGGATTGCGCTGCGCTCCATCCAGGCTACGACATCACGACGCCAAAAAACCTCCGTCGGCCGCGAGCACATGCCCGACGACATACGACGACGCATCCGACGACAGCCACACCACGGCCTCGGCGACCTCCTCCGGGCTGCCCATCCGCCGCAGCGGCAGGCCTGCGCTGACCGTCGCCACATCGCCGACGCCGGCGCGCAGCATCATGTCTGTGACGACGCGGCCGGGCGCGATCGCATTGATGCGAATGCCGCGCGGCGCGTTCTCCATCGCCGCCGAGCGCGTCAGCGAGATCGCGGCGGCCTTTGAGGCCGAGTAGAGCGAAAAGCCTGGATTGGGATTGCGCACCCCGCTGACGGAGGTGTTGACGACGATGCTGCCGCGCCCCTGCGCCAGCATCGCCGGCAATTGATGGCGCAGGCAGAGGAACAGCGCGCGGACATTGGTGTCGAACACGCTGTCGTAGATCTCCGTGCCCTGCTCCTCCAGCGGCGCGCGGCGCTCCTGGAAGCCGGCATTGTTGAAGGCAACGTCGAGCCGGCCGCAGCGCCCGACGGCTGTGCCGACGAGGCGCGCGACCTCGTCTTCCTCAGTGATGTCGGTCTGAAGCGCGATCGCCTCCGTGCCGAGCCCGCGGCACGCGGCGGCGGTGGCCTCGATCTCGGCCTCGCGCCGGCCGGCGACGACGATCGCTTCCGCCCCTTCGGCCGCCATCCTCAGCGCCGTTGCGCGCCCGATGCCGCTGCCGCCGCCCGTGATCAGGCAGACCTTGCCGCTCATGCGCTGACCGGTCGGCAAGGCTTCGCTCATGGTCCACTCCAAACACTTGCGCGCGCCGTTGCGCCCATATAGTTGTATGATACAACTATATGGGTCGAGTCAAGCCATGGCCGAGCTTTCGCTGATTGACGACATCCGCGCCGCCTCGCGCCTGATGGTGCGCGAACTCGGCTTCATGGACGCCACGGTGGCGGCCTCGGGCTATCCGCCCTCGGCGGTCCACACCATCCTGGAGATCGGCATTCGTGGCCCCATGACGTCGGGCGAGCTCGGCGATTTCCTGCGGCTGGAGAAATCCAGCGTCAGCCGTCTGGTGCGCAAGCTGATCGATTGCGGCGAGCTCAAGGAGACGCCGGACGAGGCGGATGCGCGCAGCAAGCTGCTGTCGCTGACGGCGAAGGGCCGGCGCACGCTGGAGGCCCTCCACGCGTTCGGCCGGCAGCAGGTCCGCGGCGCGCTGGCGGCGCTGACGCCGGCCGAGCAGCGCACGGTGTGCGAGGGCATGATGCTCTATGCGCAGGCGCTGCGCGCGAGCCGGGTGGGGGAGACGGTGGCGGTGGTGTGATGCGCGAGGTTGCTGAAGCTGCTTCTACACGCTCGGTGTCATCGCCCGCGAAGGCGGGCGATCCAGTACTCTGAGACGGTTGTGGTTGAGCCGACAGGGGCGGCATACTGGATGCCCCGCCTCCGCGGGGCATGACAGCGTCTAGCGTGGGAGCACCTAACGGTCACTTCCCGAACTCCTCCCGCATCTTCGCCTGGATCTTGGCCATGCCGCCGATCCAGCGGTCGTAATTCTCGGTCTTCTTGCGCATGTAGCCGAGCACTTGCGGGTGCGGCAGGATCAGGAATGTCTCCTGCTCGAGGCCGGCGAGCACGTCTTTCGCCACTTGCTCGGGCGTCAGGTCGCCGTCGCCGGATTGCGGGCCCTTGGGAATCGAGCGCAGCATGTTGGTGTCGACACCCTGCGGACACAGGATCGAGACCTTGATGTTGTGGGCCTTGTGCGAGATCGCGAGATTCTCGGCAAAACCGACCGCCGCGTGCTTCGTCGTCGAATAGGCCGGGCTGCCGACCTGCGACAGCAGGCCCGCGGCCGAGATGGTGTTGAGGAAATAGCCGCCGCCGCGCGCCCTCATCCGAGGGACGAGATGCCGCGCCGCATAGACATGCGCCATGACGTGGATCGCCCAGCTGCGCTGCCAAGGCTCGTCGGAAGCGCCACCGGCGTTCTCCGACATTGGATCGAAGCCGCCGCCGATGCCGGCGTTGGAACAGAACAGCGCGATCGGGCCGAACTGCCGCTCGGTCTCCTCGATGACGTGGACGATGTCCTTTTCCTGCGCGACGTCGCATTTGAACGCGGCGCCATCGACCATGGCCGCGACCGCTCGCGCATTGGCCGCGTCCATGTCCGCGACCACGACCTTGGCCGCACCCGCATTGTGAAAGGCCTCGCACAGCGCCTTGCCGATGCCGTTTGCGCCGCCCGTGACGACCACGACCTTGCCGGTCACCTGCATGCGACGTCTCCTCTCGTCTTCTTATACCGCTTCGCGGAAACTTCTCAGCTCAACACGAGGTCGAGCACCGCGGTATAATGACATGCCGCGCCGGCCAAGACAAAGCCGTGCCAGATCGCATTCTGAAAGCGCAGCCGCCGCCAGGCGTGGAAGATCACGCCGAAGCTGTAGAGCAGGCCGCCGGCAAGAATGAAGCCCAGCACCAGCGTGGGCAACGCCCTGACCACGGCATCGTAGAGCATCATGCCGCTCCAGCCCATCGCGAGATAGATGCCGACCGAGACGCGGTCGAACCGGCCGGGATAGAGCAGCTTCAGCACGATGCCGAGGATTGCGACGCACCAGACGCCGGCCAGCAGCACCAACGCGAACACGCTGTCCTTCAGCTCCAGGATGAACGGCGTGTAGGTCGCGGCGATCAAGAGATAGATCGCGGAATGGTCGAAGCGGCGCAGCAGCCATTTGGCCGGCGAGACCGGCCAGAGATTATAGGTCGCCGACAGCACCAGCATCGAGAGCAGGCCGGCGACATAGACGGAGACGCCGACGATGTCGGTGGCGTCGGCATAGACCGCCGTCAGCACCACCAGCACCGTCGCGGCAATGATGCCCGCGAGCACGCCGATCCCGTGGACGATGCCGTCGGCGATCAGCTCGGCGCGATCGTAGTCCCAGCCGATCGCGTCGGCTGCGGCGTGGACGGAAGAGGATGCAAGCTGCTTCAACTGGAAGACGGTCATGGCAATCCGCAAAGGCTCGAGGCAATGCCCTCTCGATGGGTGTTTCAGGACCGGCGGGTCGTTCAAACGGCTGATTTGCCGAGAAAGGCGGTGGAAGTATGAAAGCTTGAATTTCTTCAGGCAATTGCCACTTTTGTGACTAATCCGTTTTGCGTATCCCTCGCCCGAGATCCCCTCACGTTCATATGGCATTCAGTTTCCAGGATATGGTCGAGGAAGCGCGGCTGTCGGCGCGGGCGCTGATCGACTATGGCGAGCACTTCTTCAACCCGACGGTGCGGCTTGGTGTCACCGGTCTGTCGCGCGCCGGTAAGACCGTATTCATCACCGCGCTGATCCATGGACTGACGCGCGGAGGCCGGTTTCCGGTGTTCGAGGCCTACGCCTCGGGCCGGATCGCGCGGGCGCACCTGGCGCCGCAGCCGGACGATGCCGTGCCGCGCTTTGCCTATGAGAACCATCTGCGCGCGCTGATCGAGGAACGGCGCTGGCCGAGCTCGACCGTGGATATCAGCGAGCTCAGGCTCGTGATCGACTACCAGCGCCCGAACGGCGCCGACCGCACGCTGACGCTCGACATCGTCGACTATCCCGGCGAATGGCTGCTGGACCTGCCGCTGCTGCACAAGAGCTACGAGCAATGGTCGGCGGAGAGCCTGGCGCTTTCGCGCGAGGCGCCGCGCGCGCATCTCGCAGCCGAGTGGCACAGTCATCTCGCAACGCTCAAGCCCGAAGCGCGCGAGGACGAGCAGGCGACGCTGACGGCCGCAAAGCTCTTCACCGACTATCTGCGCGCCTGCCGCGACGAGCGGTTTGCGATGAGCCTGTTGCCGCCCGGTCGCTTCCTGATGCCCGGCAATCTCGCCGATACGCCGGCGCTGACCTTTGCGCCGCTGGACGTGCCTGCGGGCGGGCAGGCGGGTGAGGGATCGCTGTGGGCGATGATGGTGCGGCGCTTCGAAGCTTACAAGGACGTCGTGGTGCGGCCGTTCTTCCGCGATCATTTCGCGCGGCTCGACCGTCAGATTGTGCTGGCCGATGCGCTCGCCGCGTTCAACTCCGGCCCCGAGGCGCTGCACGATCTCGAAGCCGCGCTCGCCGGCATTCTCGACTGCTTCAACACCGGCCGCAGCACGATCCTCTCCAGCCTGTTCCGGCCGCGCATCGACCGCATCCTGTTCGCGGCGACCAAGGCGGATCATCTGCATCATTCCAGCCACGACCGGCTCGAGGCGGTGCTGCGCCGCGCCGTCTCGCGCGCGGTCGCGCGCGCGGAAAACACCGGCGCGGCGATCGACGTCGTCGCGCTCGCCGCCGTGCGCGCCACGCGCGAAGCGCAGGTGGCGCATGGCCGTGACAAGCTGCCGTCGATCCTGGGAACACCCGCCGCAGGCGAAAGCGCCGGCGGCGAGTTCTTCGACGGCAACACCGAGGTTGCGACCTTTCCGGGCGATCTGCCGCTCGATCCCGAGCCGCTGTTCAATGGGACGGATGCGTTCCGCGGGCTCGCGTCGGAGGCGGCCGGGAACAGCGATTTCCGCTTCCTGCGCTTCCGCCCGCCGAAGCTCGAACGCGAGGGTGCCGACGAGCCGACGCTGCCACACATCCGCCTCGACCGTGCCTTGCAGTTCCTGATCGGAGACAAGCTGTCATGACCGAGCGATCCAAGCCACGGCGGCCGGCGACGTTCCGGCTCGACGATCCCGGCGTCGTCGTCGCCGAGGCCGACGAGACCGGCCGTCTCGGTCGCGCCACCATCCAGATCACGCCGGAGCCCGATCCGGCGATGCTGCCGGTGCCGGTGCAAGCCGCGGTCCCGGCGCGGCGCGGCTTTCCCTGGGGCACGCTGTTCTGGTCGGGGCTCGCCGGATTGACGCTGCTCGGCACCGGGCTCGGCGTGGTCCATCTGATCGAGGATCTGTTCGCGCGCAACGAGACGCTCGGTTTCGTCGGGCTTGCCTTCGCCGCCGTCACCGCGCTGGCGCTCGCGGTGGTGATCGGACGCGAGGCGTTCGGCCTCGCGCGTCTTGCGACCATCGAGAAGCTGCACCAACGCGCAGCTTCCGTGCTGGCCAGCGACGATCGCAAGGAGAGCCGCGTCATCGTCCAGGACCTGCTCAAGATCGCGCACCAGAATCCGCAGCTGGCGCGCGCCCGAGCGACGCTGGAGAGCCACGCCGGCGAGATCATCGACGGCGCCGACATGATCCGTCTCGCCGAGCGCGAGCTGATGTCGCCGCTGGACGCCGAGGCGCGGCGGCTGGTGTCGTCAGCGGCGCAAAAGGTCTCGATCGTGACGGCGGTGAGCCCGCGCGCCGCCATCGACGTGCTGTTCGTGTTCGTGGCGGCGCTGCGCCTGATCCGCCAGCTCGCTTATCTCTATGGCGGCCGCCCAGGCGCGCTCGGCATGATCCGCCTGCTTCGCCACGTCATCGCCCATCTCGCCATCACCGGCGGCATGGCTGCGAGCGACAGCCTGGTGCAGCAGATGCTCGGCCACGGCATCGCGGCGAAGCTGTCGCAGCGCTTGGGTGAAGGCGTGCTGAACGGGCTGCTGACCGCGCGGCTGGGATTGGCCGCGATCGATGTGACGCGGCCGCTGCCGTTCGCGGCCCTGCCGCCGCCGAAGCTGTCGGATCTGGCGACGGATCTGCTGCGGAAGAAAGACGCCGACGAGTAGATCGCTCCCTTAGACCGCCTCACTCCTTCAGATTATTCGCCCGCTTCACCCAGGCGCGCACGTCCTTGAGGACGGCGGGAAGCACGGTCTTGACCTCCGCTACCGTCATGCCCGCCTTGATGCGGGGATCGTACAGCAGGTTGAGGATGTACTGGTCGTAGACGTCGAAATAGCCCATCGAGACGTTGTCGTTGAACATGGTCCAGGGCACGCTCGTGGTGTCGTTGATCGGCCCGAGCGATTGCAGCAGCTCCTCATAGGCGCAATCGAGGAAGGTGAAATCGCCGTTGTCGACGGTGAGGATGACGTCGGAATGCTCGATCTCGAAATTGTCGTTCTTGCGGAAGCCGGACAGGCATTGCGGATCGAGCGAGGAGCGGATCTCGCGCGCCTTCTCGGCGCCGTAGAAGCTCGAGATGGTGCGGAAGAGATCGCGGTCGCGCACCAGCTTCACGCGCACATTCGCCGCCTCGTTGGTGTCGATCATGGCGATGTCGAGATGCTGCACGCGCTTGCCGATGTCAGCCACGACCTTGGCGAGCTGCGTCTTGCGATCCTCGCGGTCGCTCTCGGCGTAGACGCGTACCGGCCCGTCGAACTTGCGGATGCGGTCGACGCGGCCGGCAAGATGGTATTCGGCGCCGAATGCCGTCTTCAGGAAGCCTTCAATGATCTCGCCGTCGGTGAAGCTCTTCTTCTCGGCGCGCTGGCGCGAGGACACCGCGGGCAGCTCGGCGGCGGCAGCCATGGGTGCGATGTCAGGCGCGCAGGCGAGCGTCGCGAGGGCCAGCAGGGCGAAGCGAAAGCCGGGCGAGGGCGGGACGAATGCGCTCATCGTGCTGTGACGCTGCCGCATTCGCCCCGCGTGCACAAGAGCGCAAATTCACGCGCCGCGCGGGTTCCTGGTCAGTTGTTCAGCACCACCACCGGGGTGCCGATCGAGACGCGGCTATAGAGGTCGGTGACGTCGTCGTTGGTCATGCGGAAGCAGCCCGAGGAGACGGCCTGACCGATCGTCTCCGGCTCGTTGGAGCCGTGGATGCGGTACAGCGTCGAGCCCAGATACATGGCGCGGGCGCCGAGCGGGTTGTCGATGCCGCCCTTCATGTGGCGCGGCAGGTCCGGCCGGCGCGCCAGCATCTGCGAGGGCGGCGTCCAGTCCGGCCATTCCCTCTTGGCGGTGATCCTGTGCACCCCGGCCCAGCGGAAGCCGTCGCGGCCGACGCCGATGCCGTAGCGCAGCGCCTGCCCGTTCCCGAGCACCAAATAGAGCCGCCGCTCGGCGGTGTTCACCACGACGGTGCCCGGGGCGTAGCTGCCGTTATACATGACGGTGGTGCGGGGGATCGGGCTCGCGCCGCCGCGGCCGATATAGCTGGTGGAACTGGTGCCCGTGAAGTCTATCATCCCCGTCGCGGACGCGTCGGCTGCGCCAGCCAGCAGCAGCGCCATTGCGGCCATCGGTGCGGCAAAAAACCGGATCATCATCTCCCCCAGAAAAAATCGATTCAACCGGACCCAGAGGCCATATTTGCGCACGTTTCGCAAGCCACGGGCCCGTGAGGGCCGCATCGTTAACGACTGACGTTACCAAATCGCAACTGCGCCAATTTGCTGGAAAGCGTTAGCCAAATCCGCGCGTCGTCGCGCGGGGCAGGGCCGCAATGCCCGCTATTGCTTTGACGGGCCGCGCGAACAATGATTGACCGAACGGATCACTGGCCGGTTGCGGGAGCAGACAGAATGAACGGTGCGGAAAGCCTGGTGCGGACGATGGTCAAGGGCGGGGTGGACGTCTGCTTCACCAACCCCGGCACCTCCGAGATGCATTTCGTCGCGGCGCTCGACCGTGTCCCCGGCATGCGCTGCGTGCTCGGCCTGTTCGAAGGCGTGGTGACGGGCGCGGCCGACGGCTATTTCCGCATGAAGGGCACGCCGGCCTCGACCCTGCTGCATCTCGGCCCCGGCCTCGCCAACGGCCTTGCCAATCTGCACAATGCCAAGAAGGCCAATTCCGGCATCGTCAACATCGTCGGCCAGCACGCCGTCTACCACATCGGCTACAACGCGCCGCTGACCTCCGACATCGAGGGCCTGGCCCGGCCGATGTCGTCCTGGGTCCGCACCTCGCCGGATGCCAAATCGGTCGCCGCGGACGGCGCCGCCGCCATTGCCGCCGCGAAAAGTGCGCCGCCGCAGATCGCGACCCTGATCCTGCCCGCCGACACCGCCTGGAACGAGGCCGACGGCATCGCCGAGGTTCCGGCCGAGCAGCAGCGCGCCAGCTATTCGCCGCAGGCGGTCGAGCAGGCCGCAAAGATCCTGCATGGCGACGGCGAAGGCACGCTGCTCCTGATGACCGGCAGCGCGCTGAGCGCGCAGGGTCTGGCGCTGGCCGAGCGCATCGCCGGCAAGACCGGCTGCACCGTGATGGGCCCGACCTTCCGTCCGAAGATGGCGCGCGGCCGTGGCCGTTTCTCGATCGACCGCATCCATTACGTCATCGATCAAGCCCTGCCGATGCTGGCGAAATTCCGTCACATCGTGCTGGTCGAGTCCGACGACCCCGTGGCGTTCTTCGCCTATCCGAACAAGCCGAGCATGCTCAAGCCGCAGGGCTGCGAGGTGCATCGCATGACCTCCTGGGGCGAGAATTCGGTCGCCGCGCTCGAGGCACTCGCCGGCGCCGTGAAGGCCAGCGCCAGGGACGTCAAGCCGCAGGCTCTGGCTGAGCTGGTCAAGCCGACCGGCGCGCTCACCTTCGCCTCGATCGCGCAGGCCATTGCCTGTGCGATCCCCGAGAACGCGATCATGGTCGACGAATCCCTCACCACCGGCCGCGGCTTCTTCCCGCCGACGGCGGCGGCCGCCCCGCACGACTGGCTGCAGAACATGGGCGGCTCGATCGGCTTCTCGACGCCGCTGTCGATCGGTGCCGCGATCGCCTGCCCGGACCGCAAGGTGATCACCATGGTCGGCGACGGCAGCGCGATGTACACGATCCAGTCGCTGTGGACCCAGGCACGCGAGAACCTCGACATCGTCACCATCGTGTTCGCCAACCGCATCTACCAGATCCTGCGCGGCGAGTTCGACAATGTCGGCGCCGGCGAGCCCGGCCAGCGCGCCAACGACATGCTCCGCCTCGACCGCCCGACCCTGGACTTCGTGGCGCTGGCCAAGGGCATGGGCGTGCCCGGCCGCGCCGTCACCAACGCCGACGAGTTCAACAAGGCGCTGGCAGAGGCCGTCGCCGAGCCCGGCCCGCGCCTGATCGAAGTTCAGATGTAGACCGGACCGATTGCGCCGCGAATTCCGGTCTCATGTAGCCCGGATGGAGCGTAGCGTAATCCGGGGCTGGTGTGTTTTGCGAGAGTCCCGGATTGCGCTACGCTTCATCCGGGCTACCAACTTGGCGCGCACGTGATGGGCCCGGAGGCACGATGCAGACCGAGCTGAATAAGGTGATCGCGGCTGTCAGGGACTTCTACGCCCACGAGGGCTTCCTGTTCGAGAAGGACGTCGGCGAGCGGGCGGTCACGCACCGTTTCGCCGTGCATCTGGAGAAGCAGTTCTCGGGCTGGTCGGTCGACTGCAACTACGACCGGCTCGGCGAGCGCACGCTGCATCTGCCGCACGGCACCATCATCTCGACCGACGACCATCTCGGCAAGTCGATCTACCCCGATGTCGTCGTGCATCAGCGCGAGATCCCGAACAATCTGCTCGCCGTGGAGATCCGCAAGGCGAGCAACCACACGCCGCTCGATCACGACCAGCACAAGCTGCGGGCGCTGACCGACGTCCATGTCTGGTTTCCCTATTGGATCGGCCTGCTCCTGGTGCTGGACAGGCAACATGTGACGATGTCGGAGGTCTATGTCAGCGGTGCCGTCGACGAGCCGCTGTCACGCTGGTTCGCCTCGCGACTGGAGGAGACCGGCCGCGCAGCTCGCGCATAGCCGAGCGCGCCATTGCGCACCTGCGCACGCTGCGAGGTCGTGAAGGCAGACCATGCCGGGAGTGTGACCCCCACCACAGTTCCGGCGTGCGATCGGGCCTATCGTGGGCGGACTTGCACGCGTCGATGCCGGAGGCCTACGCTGGCTCATTCGGATCAGGCATTTTGGAGGTTCTGATGCAGAAATCATATTTGCTGGCTGCGACGGCAGCGCTGATGCTCATGATGCAATCGCCGCTCGCGCTGGCGCAGGGCGCGCCGGCCGCGGGCGGAACCGCTGCGCCTGCCGCGACAAGCACTGCGCCGGCTGCGACGACCACAGCGCCAAGTGCGACCACCGACACGTCCAGCCAGCCCACTGACGGCAAGAAGAGCGCGTCGAAGAAGCCGGCGAAGAAGAAGATGACCCGCCAGCAGGAGATCGACCATTCGGTCGACACCGGCACCGTGCCGGCGCGCTATCGCAGCTCGGTGCCCAAGCGGTACCACCAATACATTCCGTTCGCTAAGCAGTAACGGATCGCACCGTGGCGCGACGTGATCGAACGTGGTGCCGCCGATCATTCGGCGGCGTCCGGCCCTCCATTGCGCCACATCGCCGGTGGCGGTCTGCGCGAGCGGTGCTAGAGTAGGCCGAAGCCCGGGGGGAATGATGAGCGACGAGGTGAAGGATGCCGGCCTTGTGGCCATGATCAGCAGCATCCTGGGAGGCAACAAGCGCGCAGACCCTGCTGCACCGCCTCCGCTCGCCGAGGTCCCGCCGATCGTGCCGGCGGATCCCGTGGAGCCGGCCGCGACGTCCAGGTCCGAGTCCAAGTCCGAGTCCGGATCCGATGCGGCCGAAGCCGAGAGCGCGCCCGATGCCGCAGCGGCGGCCGCCGAGCCGGCCGAGCCGCCCGCGCAAATCGCAACCACGCGGGACGGCAAGCGGCTGCTGCCGGCGGAGGCGATCGCCGATCTCGTGCTCGGCGAGCTGCGCAAGCTGGACAACTTCCCGAGTTCCGGCGTCTCGGTCACGGTCTACGGTTACCGGCACTGGAACGCGATGCTCACTTTCGCGCCGTTCTCCACCAGTTTCCAGAACGCAACCCGGTTCCGCCAAGCCGTGCCGGACCTCGTCTTCAAGCTCCGCCGTTTCGTCGAACTTGAGATATAATCTCGGTCGTCGGCGCCATGGCGTCGCAAGCGAAACAGTTCGACAGGATCTTCAATTGAGCGTCGCCTTCACCAAGGAAGAGAGCGCCGAAACCGCGTCCGAGACGCTGTTGCCGGACCGCCCGATCTCGCCGCATCCGAACCTCGTGACGGAAGCAGGCTTCAACGCATTGCAGGCGCAGCTCGCCGAAGCGCGGGCGGCCTATGAAGCCGCGCAAGCCATCGAGGACGTCAACGAGAAGCGACGGCAGTCCGCCGTGCCCCTGCGCGATCTCCGCTATCTCACGGAACGCTTGCGTACGGCGCAGGTGATGCCCGATCCTGTCGCGACCGAAATCGTTGCGTTCGGCAGCACCGTGAGCTTCAGCCGCGCTGACGGCCGCGTCCAGACCTACCGCATCGTCGGCGAGGACGAAGCCGATCCCAAGGCCGGCTCGATCTCGTTCGTCGCGCCCGTCGCGAGGTCGCTGATGGGCAAGGCGGTCGGCGACGTCGTCGGTTCAGGTGCGCAGGAGATCGAGATCCTGTCGATTGCGTAGGGGTGCGCAAGCCGAGGTGAGTTGCGTGGCAAAGAGCGCCATCGACAGCCTCAATCCCATTCGCCTAAAGCAGATCCGGAACAGCGCGAGGCCGTCGTCTCCGCCAAACGAAGTTGATGATTGGATGAGACGGTTTTTGTCTGGAGCCTTGCCGTTCTATGCGCTGGCGGGCCTCGCCATGTGCATGTACCTCGTTCTCTACAGGACGAGCCTGTTCGACCTGAACGCCATCGTCCATGGCGCGGCCGGGTCGGCATGGTTTCCAGCCTTCATGTTCGCCTGCGTGCTGGTGGAAGCGGTCTTCCCGTATTTCGGCTATTTTCCCGGCACCGCCCTCATCCTGATGTCCGTGGCGCTCAGTCCGAAGGCCGTGGATGGCTCCGTCTTCCTCGCGGCGTGGCTCGCCATCATCCTGGGCGCCGTTCTCAGCTATGGACAAGCGCGTTTCTTCAGGCCGTTTCTGCAGCGGGTGGCCTCGAAGGCGGCCTTGCGCCGATGCGAGTCCCTGTTCGACGCCTATGGCCGCTATGCGCGCATTGCCTTGTTCGTTCATCCCAACGCCTGTTCGATGTATTTCACGGCCCTCGGACTGCTCGGCCGCAGCCTGACGCGCGAGCTCGCTTATCTCTGCGTGGGTGCCGCGGCCGCAGTGGGCATTCTGTTCGTCATCGTATCCCGGCTGGTGTCGTCCATCGGCCCCACCGACAACGGCGAATTGCAGGTGCTGCTGGCAGCCGCGCTGGTCGCCATGGGGACACTGATCGGTCTCTACACGGCCTGGCGGCCGAAGGCCGCCTGAAGCCTGCTTCGTCATTGCGAGTCTGCAATGACAACGAATCGTTGTGCGTCACTCCTCCGGCAGCTCGACGCCCGTCAGCTCGGTCAATTTGCCGATGAGCCGGTCCTGAAACCTCGGATCGGTCGCCTCACGGGCCGGCTCTTGCTGCTCGAGATGATGCCAATAGCGGCCGCTCACGAGGGCCGCAGGATCCTCGCTGACTGCCAGCCAGGTCTGGGTCCGTTGCCCGGTGTCGATATCGACAGGGGCGCCCGCGCCTCCCATCTTCGTGCGCACCCAACCGGGATCGACGGCGTTGCAGAGGACGTTGGGCCACCGCCGCGCCAGCGCGTAGGCGAGCGCGACGACGTGCAGCTTGCTCTCGGCATAGGCCGTGGCGGCGTTCCAGGCCCGCTTGGTCCAATCGAGGTCGTCGAGCGAGCCCTCTCCGCCGCGGTGCAATCCGCTGCTGAGATAAATCAATCGAGCGGGCCGCGCGATCAGAGCCGTCAGCATGAACGGCGCAAGCGTGTTGATGGCCAGCGTCTCGGCATGGCCTTCCGGCGTCGCGCCGCGGCTCGGCCGCGTGTAGACGCCGGCATTGTGAATGACCGCATCCATGCGCCCGATCGCGTTGACCTGGTCGGCGATGCTCCGCGTCTCCCCCGCGCTCCTGAGATCGCCGATCACCAATCCCTTCGCACGCGAAGTGAGGCCGCCGAGAGCCGCGGCACGATCGGCTGAACGCGCGTGCAGCACCACGCGGTGCCCCTGATCGAGCAGCGATTGGGCCGCCGCCCGGCCGAGGCCATCGGTGCTGCCGGTGATGAATATGGTCGCCATGGGACTCTCCTAGGTGTTTCGGGACGCAATCTACGGCGCTCGCGGCACGTGGGTCCCGCGATCCCCCTGCCGCCAGCACCAGGCGGACCCGAGGTAAATCGGCCTCCAGCGGCATTGTGTGAAACTTGCCGCTTCGGTCGATCACGAGGACGAATTGACGCGTAGTCGATCGAAAATCAACTCACGGTATGTCTGGTCGGAAGCACCTGATGGTGAAATAATTCCCGGCGCTTTCTTGATTAAATTTTGACGTCGGCCGCGAACCGGCTGCCGACACGGATTTTCATCATGGCCGCGCTTCCTCAGGGCGTTGTGGCGGAATTGCAGCAGGAGAACGCGCGGCTCCTGGCCGAGTTGCGCGCCGCACAAGATCGCGAGACCGCCACCGCGGACATTCTCAAGATCATTGCCAGCTCGCCATCGGAGGTGAAGCCGGTATTCGATGCAATCGCGAGGCGCGCAAATGCCTTGCTCGGCGGCTTTTCGACGACCGTATTCCGCTTCATCGACGGCAATGCCCACTTGGCGGCGTTCACGCCGACGAATTCTGCCGCCGATGAAGCTTTGAAGAAGATGTTTCCGCGTCCGATCACCGATTTCGAGAGTTTTGCGAGGACACAGGCGGGCAAGGTGGTGCCGACCCCCGATACGGAAGCGTTGACGAACGAGATCAAATTCATCGCGCGCGCCCGCGGCTTTCGCAGCATGTTGTTCGTTCCGCTCGCGACTGGCGGCGTGGTGATCGGCATGATCAGCGTCACGCGGGCAGAGCCGGGGGCCTTCGCTCCGCATCACGTGCAGCTTCTGCAGACCTTCGCCGACCAGGCCGTCATCGCCATAGAGAACGTGCGGCTGTTCGACGAGGTGCAGGCGCGTACCGACGACTTGCGGGAATCGCTGCAGCAGCAGACCGCGACCGCCGATGTGTTGAAAGTCATCAGTCGCTCCGCGTTCGATTTGCAAACGGTTCTCGACACGCTGACGGAATCGGCGGCGTCGCTGTGTGGGGCCGACATGGCGGCAATCCTCCGGCAGGACGCCGATGGCTCCTTCTATCACGCAACTCGGTACAATTTCTCGCCGGAGTGGGCCAAGGTCTCGGCGGGCGTTCGGCTCAATGCTGGACGCGGTAGCCTCGTTGGGCGCGTCCTGCTGTGCGGCAAGGCTGTTCAGATTCCGGATGTCCTGGCCGATCCCGACTATGCCTATCCCGAGCAACAGAGGGCCGGCGGTTACCGCACCCTTCTGGGCGTACCCCTGCTGCGGTCCGGAGAAGTGATCGGCGTGCTATTCCTGGGCCGCAAGACCGCGAACTCGTTCACGGACAAGCAGATCGACCTGGTCTCCACTTTCGCTGATCAGGCCGTGATCGCGATTGAGAATGTGCGGCTGTTCGATGAGGTCCAGGCGAAGACGCGCGATCTCGCCGAATCGCTCCAGCAGCAAACTGCGACCGCCGACGTGCTGAAGGTGATCAGCCGCTCGACCTTCGACCTGCAAACCGTGCTCGACACGCTGGTCGATTCGGCGGCACGGCTGTGCGAGGCGGAGATGGCCTTCATCATGCGCCGCGAGGGCGATGAATATCAGGCCGGAGCAGCGGTCGGGTTTTCCGAGGACTACATTGCCTTTCTGCGGGCTCATCCGATCGCTCCCGGCCGGGGCACGGTCACGGGTCGAGCCGTCCTCGAACGCCGTCCGGTGCAAATCCTCGACGTCGCTGCCGATCCCGAATACGGCCTGGAGGCGTCGATCACGATCGCTGGTCAGCGCACGGCGCTCGGTGTTCCCCTTCTGCGCGAAAATGAGCCGATCGGCGCGATCGTGGTCGCCCGCAAGCGCGTGCAGCCCTTCACCGAAAAGCAGATCGAACTCGTCGCCACCTTTGCCGACCAGGCGGTGATCGCCATTGGCAATGTGCGTCTGTTCGAGCAATTGAATGAATCGCTGGCGCGGCAGACGGCAACGTCGGAGGTGCTGGAGATCATAAGCGCTTCATCGGGCGCGCTCGCTCCGGTCTTCCACAAGATGCTGGAGAATGCGACGCGAATTTGCGGCGCCGGCTTTGGCACCATGAATCTGTACGAGGAGGGCGGCTTTCGCACGGTCGCATTGCACAACGCGCCGCAAGCTTATGTCGATACCCGGCTCTACCAGAACATTCGCCCACATCCCGCGAGCGGGCTCGGCACCGTCGAGAAGAGTCATCAGACCGTTCATATCGACGACATCAGGACGCAGCCGCCCTATATCGAAGGCAACCCCAATGTTCGCGCGCTCGCTGACCTTGCCGGCGCAAGGACCCTCGTCATCGTTCCCATGCTCAAGGAAGATGAGCTGATTGGCACGATCACGATCTTCCGCCAGGAAGTGAAACCCTTCACAGACAAGCAGATCGAGCTCGTGTCCAACTTCGCACACCAGGGCGTGATCGCGATCGAGAATGCACGCCTGCTGAATGAACTGCGCGAGCGCACCATGGAATTGTCGCAATCGCTCGAGGAATTGCGAAATACGCAGGATCGGCTGGTCCAGACCGAGAAGCTTGCCTCGCTCGGGCAACTCACCGCCGGCATTGCGCACGAGATCAAGAACCCGCTCAATTTCGTCAACAATTTTGCTGCGCTGTCCTCCGAACTGACCGACGAGCTCGGCGACGCGCTGCGCTCAGCCGGCCTCGGCGAGGTGGAAAGGCAGGACATCGACGCGCTGATCCACATGCTGCAAGGTAACCTGGAAAAGATCGTGCAGCACGGAACGCGCGCCGATTCCATTGTCAAGAATATGCTTCTGCACTCCCGCGAGGGGTCCGGCGAACGCCGCGCGGCGGAGATCAACGCCATCCTCGAAGAAAGTCTCAACCTGGCCTATCACGGAGCCCGCGCTGAAAGAGCCGGCTTCAATATCACGCTTGAAAGGAAACTCGATCCGTCTGCGGGAGCCCTCGAGCTGTATCCGCAGGAAATCACGCGGGTGTTCCTCAATCTGGTTTCAAACGGTTTCTACGCGGCCAGCAAACAAAAGGAGGTCGTCGGTGACGGCTTCGAGCCAAGACTGCGTGCGACGACCACAGACCTCGGCGGCGCCGTCGAAATTCGCATTCGCGACAATGGCACCGGCATCCCGGCCGACGTCAGAGAGAAGATATTCAATCCATTCTTCACGACCAAGCCGGCCGGCGAAGGAACTGGCCTTGGGCTTTCGATCTGCCACGACATCATCGTGAAGCAGCACGGCGGCAGCATCGAGGTCGATACCGAGCCGGGCGAATATACCGAGTTCATTATTACGCTGCCGCGTACGCGGGCGGCACCATTGTAGAGCGGAGGCAGAAATTGAGCGTCTATATCATGGTGGTCGACGACGAGCCCGATGTCGAGGCGCTGTTCCGCCAGCAGTTTCGGCGCGATCTGCGCGCCGGTCGTTTTCTGATGGAGTTTGTATCCTCGGCGCCCCTGGCATTGCAGCGCGCGGCCGAGATTGCGGATGCCACCCTGATTCTGATCCTGTCCGACATCAACATGCCCGGAATGAGCGGACTGGAGATGCTGCCTATCGTGCGCTCGGCCCGCCCCGATGTACCGGTTATCATGATCACGGCCTACGGTGATGCCGAGACCAAGCGCAAGGCGCTGGAGAAGGGCGCCGCCGACCTGTTGACCAAGCCAATCGACTTCGCCGCGCTGCGCCAGGAGATCGATGCGAGGCTTGAGCAGGCCGCATGATTGCAACCGTTGACGGTGGCAAACCAGAGCGGCTCGCAAAGTGAAGCTGTTGCAGACGCCGCCCCAATTGAGAGCATGCATCCACCGTCAATCTTCGTCAGAAAATCGGAGATTCGAAATGAAGACGCTCCTGGTCCCGCTTCAGAATATTCCGATGATGACAGCTACGCTCGCTGTGGCCGTAGGCCTAGCGCGTCGCTCCGGCGCCTATATCGAAGGCTTTCCACTCCGGTTCGGCATCCCTCAATATGCGGCCGCCGAATTGGCCACCGGCATTCTCCTGGACACGTATCAAGTGAAGAGCGAAGCCGAACTGAACGACATGCGCAACTTTTTCGAAGCATTCATGCTGAAGCATGATGTTCCCCGCGCCACCGCAGGGTCGAACCCGCCATGCTTCGGCTGGCTGGAGACCGCGCCTGAGGGCGAAGACTTTGTCGGAAGTTATGGGCGCGCTTTCGATCTGATCGTGATGGCGCGGTCTGACATTGATGCGGTGGGCCCTCACCGCCGCGCGATTGAGTCCGCGCTGTTTGAGAGCGGCAGGCCCGTTCTACTGGCGCCGTCGAATGGACCAAGAAGCGTCGCAACAAACATTATGATCCACTGGAACGGGAGTACCGAGCAAGCTCGGGCAAACGCATTTGCCATGCCGTTGCTTCGTCTGGCCGAAAGGGTATCGATCCTAACCGTTGTCGGCGGCCAAGCGGTGCCAGGACCGTCTGCCGGTCAGATCGCTCGGCAACTCCAATACAATGGCATTGCGGCCAGCTTGATCAGCGTTGAGCTGGACGGGCGCGAAACTGGTGAGGCGGTCCTCGATGCCGCCAGGGCACACGGTTGCGATCTATTGATCAAAGGAGCCTTCACCCGCACGCGGCTACGGCAGATGATATTCGGTGGAGCGACCAGCTATATCATGGAGCACGCGGATATCTCCGTCCTTATGGCTCACTAGCGCGCAAAAGGCCTGGTTTTATCGCCATTGGTGAGGCAAAAATCCATTGCTTTACAGAGCAACCAAGCGCATGGCTTTGGCTATCAACATTCGGTCCGACCATTCCTCCGCAGAGCGCATCGAAGCCTTGTGGGATGAAGTTGCCGCGTTTGAGAGCCAGCCTTCGATGAGGGGGCTCGGTTATCGGCCGCATTTCACATTCGCCATTTATGATGCGCCCGAGATTACCGCGAAGACCGCGTGGGAGACCATGCTCCGCGCAGTTGGAGGCGAAGGGCCATTGCAGGTCGCGTTCAGGCGAATTTGTTGGTTCGCAGGTCCGCCGCTCGTGCTCTGGGCGGAGCCGGAGTTCGATGAAACGCTCGTTTGGTGGCACGCTTCCATCAACGCTGCAATCGATCCAGCCTTGTGTCGGCTGCATTATCGGCCGGAAAACTGGCGACCTCATTGCACGCTCGGCACACAAATCGCCGACGCAAAGCGCGATGACGCGATCGCTTTCGCGCAGTCATTCAGCGGCAGCATCAGCGTGCTGTTCGACGTCGTGGATTGCGTTTCTTTTCCGCCAGTGCGCGTGGTTGCGGAGCAGAGATTGCCGGTTCGGTCTCCATGAAGTGGTGATCATTCGTCGAGCCCGCAGATCATTTGTAATCGATCCGGATCGAGCCGACCTTCTCATCGTGCCGGATGAAGCCTCCCTCGACCCCTGGCATCATCGCAATTTCGACGACGTTGCTCCCGCGCCAGCTGGGTAGTATCTCCGCGTGACCGGCGAAGCCGAGGAATGCGTGGTTGCGATCAGGTGAAAAGGTCCGGTCCATCGGTGCGATGCTCGCATATGTGGAATCCGGAACCGTTGCGTTGCATTCCTGCCTGAAGACGAACACGGCCTTGGTGCCGTCGGGCGACCGCGTCGAGCTCAGGACCACGTTGCGGCAGCTGGCAAATCCTTCGAGTGCGAACCAGATGAGACCAACCATGGCCGCGATTCCGATGCCGGCCACAGCAAGCACCGCGATCGCGATTCGTATCCAGAGTTTCGAAGGAGGGCGAGGGAGCGTCATCCAGCTCATCCCTGAATCTCTAAGCCGGCGATGCCGTGCGGGCCCTCAGGCGCAGCATGCTCATCAAGCGTGCGCCTCTCCCGACGATGCCATCATGCCCCTGTTTTGCCCGACGGAGCAAGGAAAATTCGGAAAAGTCGTAACCCTTTGATCCGACTGAGGTCGGCTACTGTGCATGGGGTTGTTTTCGAATTTTTGACAGAGCGGAAGCAAGACCCCCGGTCCGTCTACGCTCTTTGAGCTACGCCGGACACGCTTCGCTGCCATTGGGGGTGGCTGCGCCACGCGAAGCCTCTTGGCGAAGCGTGGTGGGCGCACAAGGGATCGAACCTTGGACCTCTCCCGTGTGAAGGGAACGCTCTCCCGCTGAGCTATGCGCCCGGGACCATCATGCAGGCGGCCGCAACCTTGGGCCGGCCGGCACATCGGAGCCCGCGATTTAGAAGTGCCGGCCCAAGGTGTCAAGTTTTCAAGCCGTCGCCGGGGCGGAAAACCTTGGTCAGGTCGCGCCTTCCGCAGGGGAAGCCGGATTTTTGGCCGGTTACGCGCCCTGCTGGCGGGCGCGGGAGGCGTGGGCCTGGAGCGCGCGGATGCGCTCGGCCAGCGTTCCACCGCCTTCGGGCAGGCGGGGCGCTGGAGCGCTGCTGGTCGCGGCGCCGTTGGTCGCGGCATCGTTGGCCGGGCGCGGCGCCGGCTTCGGCGGCTGGCCGGCCTCGGCCGCGAGCAGCGCCTCGATCGGCGAGTTCGGGCCTTCGAGCTGCATCGCGAGTTTTGCCACCTCGGCCGCGATGTCGTTGATGCGCTCGCGCAGAAGCGCGTTCTCCATGCGCTCGGTCGCCCAGGAACTCTCGGCCTGCTGCTGGATCGCGTTGATGTCGCGCTGGAGTTTCGCGCGTTCGTCGCGTGCGCTGCGCAGCTGCTCCTCGAGCGCGGCCTTTTCCGCGCGCAGCTGCTCCATCGCAGCCGACGACTTCCCGCCGCTGAGGCCCGCGATCTCGACGCGCAGCTCCTTGATGGTGCGCTCGTTGGCCTCGTTGGCCTGGCGAAGCTGGTTGTTCTCGTAGTCGCGCTCGGCGAGCAGCTTGCCCTGCGTGGCAAGGCGTCCTTCGAGATCGGCGACGCGGCTCGACAGCATCTCGGCCTCCTTGACCTGCACGATGAGCTGGCGGTCGAGCTCGGTGACGCGCTGGCTCAGATTCTCGACGCGGCCGCGCGCCTCGGCGAGCTCGCGCGAGGCGGCCTCGGATTCGGTGCGCTCCTGTGCGAGGCGCGCTTGCGTCGCGGCAAATTCCTTCTCGGCATCGCCGACCCGGTGCTTCAATTCCTCGATCTGCGCGCGCACTGCGACCAGCTCGACCTGGCGGCTCTCCGCCATCATCGAGCGGTCGGACAGTTCGGAGTTGATCTTGGCGAGCTCGGCCTGCTTGTCCGTCAACGCGATCTCGGCTTCGCGCAAGGACGCCGTCTTGGCGGCGAATTCCTCCTCGGTGGCGCGAAGCTGCTCCTTCACCGCCTTCTCGCGCGCCTCCAGCGCGAAGATGGTGGCGTTCTTCTCGCCGAGCTCGATCTTCATGCGGTTGATGGCGTCGCTCTTCTTGCCGAGCTCGGCGAGCTGGCTCGTGGTCTTGTTCTTGAGCTGCTCGACGCTCATCTCGAGCCGCCGCGCGGACATGGCGAATTCGGCCCGGAGCTGGTCCTTGTCGGCCTGGATCTCGGCCATCGAGAGCGGGGTGGCGGCCTCGAGCCGGCGCGTGGTCAGGCGCACCGCGCGGTTATGCACCAGCGGCACGATCGCAAGCCCGCACAGCATCGAGAGCAGGAAACCGATCGCCAGGTACATGATCGGTTCGACCATGGGCCAGAACTCCCAAGCTTAAGGAAAAATTCACCAACGACAATGCCATGGCGGGCCGGCAGAAAGCCAGCCCCGCTCTGTCGTTAACCTTGATCGGTGGGCAGTGGGGAGGACGTGGGCCTAGAACGGGTTCCAGGTCGCCCGCGGGGTGTATTTGAGATAGCCGATATTGGCGCCGAGGCGCAGGCCGAGCCCGGAGCGGATCGGCACCAGCACGATGTTGTTGGAGGTCAGCGCCGTCATGCCGAAGCCGCCGATGATGTAGGCCGAGCCGTCGATGCCGGCGAAGCGCTGGTAGATCGCGTTGGTGGCCGGCAGGTTGTAGACCAGCGTCATGGTGCGGGCGCCGTCGCCGCCCCAGTCGAAGCCGAGCGAGGGGCCCTGCCAATAGACGCGCAAGTCGCCGGCGTTCTTGGTGTAGAGCGTGCCCTCGCCGTAGCGCAGGCCGGCGACGAAGGCGCCGGAGCCTTCCTCACCCAGGATGTAGCCGTTCGGCAGGCCCCATTGGCTGACCGCCTTCTCGATGATCGAGGCGAGCCCGCGCGAGACGTTGCCGAAGAAGCGATGGCCGGCGGTGACGAGCTCGTCCGGCCCATAGGTATTGGGCGTCGGGGTCCGCTGCGGCGGCGGCAGGTCAGGCGGCGGCGCCTGCTGGGCGGAGGCCGGCACGATCCAGCCGATCATCGCGGCAAGCGCGAGCGCAGCAAGGCGTGATGCGAAAGTCATAAAAGAACCCCTGGTATCGAATCCGGTCGCTTCCTTAACCTCACGCCAACAGGCATGGCCCTAGGTTGCGCCGGATGTCCCCTCGACTCGGATGTTATCCGCAGCAACTATGACGGCACAACGGCAGGAAGATAGCCCTTTGCGCCCCGGAATTGCCTTGATCGCCCGCCGCCTCTGCCTGCTGGCGGGCATTTGGATCCTCGGTGCCGGCGGACCGACAGGGGCCGCCACCACCGAGCGGATCGTCGTCAACCGCTTCAGCGGCGTCGCCATCGAGGGCTTCGACCCCGTCGCTTATTTCGTCGCCGGCGCGGCCGTGCAGGGGACGGCGGAGTTCGAGGCGAACCTCTGGGGGGCCGTCTGGCGCTTCCGGAACGAGGGCAACCGCGCCTCTTTCCAGGCCCATCCCGAAATCTACGGACCGCAATTCGGCGGCTACGATCCGGTCGATATCGCCCGCGGCGTCACCGTCCCCGCCAATCCGCATTTCTTCGCGATCGTGGCGCAGCGGCTCTATTTGTTCAGCCGGGAAGACAATCGCGACGCCTTCGTCGCCGATCCCGAGCGCTTCCTCTATGAGGTGGGCAAGCGCTGGCCGGCCCTGCAGGAGAAGCTCGGGCAGTAACGAGCCCTGGTCAGTCGCAGCCTACCGCCTGCGGGTCGCCCCACGCGATGAATTCCGGGATGATGAAGCCGGTATCGCTGCGCTGGCCAAATCGGAGCTCGCCGCCCTTGCCGTCGGTCACCTTGCCGCCGGCCGCGGTCACGACCGCGCAGCCGGCTCCGACGTCCCATTCCGAGGTCGGCCCGAAACGGGGATAGATGTCGGCGCCGCCTTCCGCGATGCGGCCGAATTTCACGGCCGAGCCGCACGTCATCCTGACGGCATTGGGCCGGTCGGCGATGAACGCCTCGCTTCTGGCATCGCCGTGCGAACGGCTCACTGCGGCGATCCAAGGCTCCCCGCGCGCCGGCAGCTTGCGGGTGCGGATCGGCTCGGCGGCGGCGATCGTCGCGCCGTTGAACCTCACGCGCTCGGCGCCGCGGCCGACGATGCCGCGCCAGAGCAGGCCGAGTGCGGGTGCGGAGACGATGCCGAGCAGCGGCACGCCGTCCGTCACCAAGGCGAGGTTGACGGTGAACTCGTCGCGGCCGGCGAGGAACTCCTTGGTCCCGTCGAGCGGATCGATCAGGAAGAAGCTGCCCTGGAACGGCGGGGAGGCGAGCTGGGTCCGCTCCTCCGACAGCGTCGGAACGTCGCCCGCGAGCTGCGCGAGTCCGTCCGCGATGATGCGGTCGGCGGCAAGGTCGGCCTCGGTCACCGGCGAGCCATCCTGCTTGCCGTCGATCCGCATGGCCGCGCGGTTGACGGCGAGGATCGCCTCGCCCGCCTTCACCACCAGCGCAGTCAGCGGCTCCATCAGGCCGGCAGCGGCCGCTCCGTCAATGATCCGTTTCACCTGCATGCCTCATCTGTCGGCAATATCGTTCCTCGTCCACTGATTCGCCCCGATCGATTCGCCCGGGCTTATGGCCGCCTCTAACCGATCGCAAGCTAGCTGCCGCGGGGTTGCGAATGTTAGAACCCGCAGCATCCGTCAAGCATGCGTGATTCGCGGCGTCCAGCGCCGTGCAATTCCAGGAACCCTCCAGGACCCCATTATATGTCTGACGCTTCGTCGCCCGCGACCACTGCCGCTCCCGATATGCTCGAACTCGCCGCGCTGCTGTGCTCGCGGGTCTGCCACGATCTCATCAGCCCCGTCGGCGCCATCGTCAACGGGCTCGAAGTGCTCGACGACGATCCCAAGCCCGAGGACCGCGAGTTCGCGCTCGACCTGATTCGCAAAAGCGCCAAGACGGCCTCCGCCCGGCTGCAGTTCTGCCGCCTTGCCTTCGGCGCGGCCGGCTCCTCCGGCGCGCAGATCGATCTCGGCGATGCCCACACCATGGCGAAGGGCCATATCGAGGACGGCAAGTGCTCGATCACCTGGAATCTGCCGCGGCTGCTGCTGCCGAAGAACCGCGTCAAGCTGCTGCTCAACATGCTGGTCGTCGCCCAGCACACGATCCCGCGCGGCGGCATGCTGACGGTCGATCCGGTCGGCGAGGGCGAGGTGATGAGCTTTCGCATCACCGCGACCGGACACAATGCACGCCTGCCGCAGAACATCTCCGAGCTCCTGAGCGGCGAGCGCGGGCCGGCTGCCGATGCGCATGCGATCCAGCCTTATTATACGCGGCTGCTCGCGCAGGCCTGCGGGCTCACCGTGACGCTCAAGCCGGAAGGCGAAGCCATCATCGTTACCGCTTCGTAAACGGCGCGTCGCGCCCGACCTCTTAATCGATTCTTTACGAGGCGCTTCGGCTTGTTCGGAGCGCCTTATCTCTTTGTTGGTGCCGTTCTTTTGCACATACTCAACCAATATTAAACGCTTTGCGGTGAAGCTGGCCCCATTCCGAAATGGCGCATCACGCCTCGTGCGCGCCCTTCCTGTATGAAGGCCTGTTTTCATGGATGATCTGTTGCGGGAGTTTCTGACGGAGACCAGCGAGAGCCTGGACACCGTGGACAATCAGCTGGTGAAGTTCGAGCAGGAGCCGAACAACGCCAAGATCCTGGATAACATCTTCCGCCTGGTCCACACCATCAAGGGCACCTGCGGCTTCCTCGGCCTGCCGCGGCTGGAAGCGCTGGCGCATGCCGGCGAGACCCTGATGGGCAAATTCCGTGACGGCATGCCTGTGACTGCCGAGGCGGTGACGGTGATCCTGTCCTCGATCGACCGCATCAAGGAGATTTTGGCTGGCTTGGAGGCGACCGAGGCCGAGCCGGAAGGCAACGACCGCGATCTCATCGACAAGCTGGAAGCAATGGTCGAGCAGGGCATGGCGGCCATGTCAGGCTCGGCGGAGCCGATGCCGACAGCCGGCACTGCTGCTCCCGTTGCCGATGCGCCGCCGCTGGTGCCGGAAGCGCCCGCCGCTCCAGCCGCCCCCGCCAAGGAGATGACCATGGGCACGCTGGTCGATCAGACCCTGGAGCGTCCGCTGCGTCCGGGCGAGGTCTCGCTCGACGAGCTCGAGCGCGCCTTCCGCGAGACCGCGATCGAAGCGCCGGTGCCCGCGTCCGTGGCCAAGGCTGAGGTCAAGGCCGAGCCTGCACCAGCTGGTGAAGCGCCCGTGGCGAAGGAAGCCGCAAAGCCCGCCAAGGAGAAGGCCGCGCCGAAGAAGTCGATGGCCGACGAGATGGCCGGCGAGGGCGACCGCATCGCCAACCAGTCGATCCGCGTCAACGTGGATACGCTGGAGCACCTGATGACCATGGTCTCCGAGCTGGTCCTGACCCGCAACCAGCTCTTGGAGATCTCCCGCCGCAACGAGGACACCGAGTTCAAGGTGCCGCTGCAGCGCCTCTCCAACGTCACCGCCGAGCTGCAGGAAGGCGTCATGAAGACGCGCATGCAGCCGATCGGCAATGCCTGGCAGAAGCTGCCCCGCATCGTCCGCGACCTCTCATCCGAACTCGGCAAGCAGATCGAGCTCGAGATGCACGGCGCAGACACCGAGCTCGACCGCCAGGTGCTCGATCTGATCAAGGACCCGCTCACCCACATGGTGCGCAACTCCGCCGATCATGGCCTGGAGACCCCCGCCGAGCGCCTCGCCAGCGGCAAGGGCGAGCAGGGCACCATTCGCCTGTCCGCCTATCACGAGGGCGGCCACATCATCATCTGCATCGCCGACAACGGCCGCGGCCTCAACACCGAGAAGATCAAGGCCAAGGCGCTCTCGTCCGGTCTCGTCACCGAGGCCGAGCTCGAGAAGATGAGCGAAGCCCAGATCCACAAGTTCATCTTCGCGCCGGGCTTCTCCACTGCCGCTGCCATCACCTCGGTCTCGGGCCGCGGCGTCGGCATGGACGTGGTCCGCACCAATATCGACCAGATCGGCGGCACCATCGACATCAAGAGCGTGGCCGGCGAAGGAAGCTCCGTCACCATCAAGATCCCGCTGACGCTCGCCATCGTCTCGGCGCTGATCGTCGAAGCCGCCGGCGACCGCTTTGCGATCCCGCAGCTCTCGGTGGTGGAATTGGTCCGCGCCCGCGCCAACTCCGAGCACCGCATCGAGCGCATCAAGGACACCGCGGTCCTCAGGCTCCGCAACAAGCTGCTGCCGCTGATCCATCTGAAGAAGCTCCTGAAGATCGACGACGGCGCGGCCTCCGATCCCGAGAACGGCTTCATCGTGGTGACGCAAGTCGGCAGCCAGACCTTTGGCATCGTCGTCGATGGCGTGTTCCACACCGAAGAAATCGTGGTCAAGCCGATGTCGACAAAACTGCGTCACATCGACATGTTCTCCGGCAACACCATTCTGGGCGATGGCGCGGTCATCATGATCATCGATCCCAACGGCATCGCCAAGGCGCTCGGCGCCGCCGGCTCCTCGGCCCATGACATGGGTGACGAAGCGGCCGGCCATCACATCGGAAGTGGCGAGCAGACCACCTCGCTGCTGGTGTTCCGCGCCGGCTCGTCGCAGCCCAAGGCGGTTCCGCTCGGCCTCGTCACGCGCCTGGAAGAGCTGCCGGCCGACAAGATCGAGTTCTCGAACGGCCGCTACATGGTGCAGTACCGCGAGCAGCTGATGCCGCTGGTGGCCATGGAAGGCGTCACCATTGCTTCCCAGGGCGCCCAGCCGATCCTGGTGTTCGCCGACGACGGCCGCTCCATGGGCCTCGTCGTCGACGAGATCATCGACATCGTCGAGGAACGCCTCAACATCGAGGTCGGCGGCTCCTCCTCGGGCATTCTCGGCTCGGCCGTGATCAAGGGCCAGGCCACCGAGGTGATCGACGTCGGCCACTTCCTGCCGATGGCGTTCGCCGACTGGTTCACCCGCAAGGAGATGAAGCCGTCGCTGCATTCGCAGTCGGTGCTGCTGGTCGACGACTCGGCCTTCTTCCGCAACATGCTGGCGCCGGTGCTGAAGGCGGCCGGCTACCGCGTCCGCACCGCGCCGACCGCGCAGGAGGGCCTCGCGGCACTGCGCGCCCAAAACTTCGACGTGATCCTGACCGACATCGAGATGCCCGACATGAACGGGTTCGAGTTCGCGGAAGTCGTCCGCTCCGACAACAACCTCGCTGCGACGCCGATCATCGGCCTGTCGGCGCTGGTGTCGCCGGCGGCGATCGAGCGCGGCCGTCAGGCCGGCTTCCACGATTACGTCGCCAAGTTCGACCGTCCCGGCCTGATCGCGGCGCTGAAGGAGCAGACCGCGGGCGCCGCCGGCGCCTCCGAGCTGAGCCGGGCGGCCGCGGCTTAAACCTTAGCGGCATGGACCAGGAGACCCTGAAATGAGCAAGAAGACCCAGTCCGCTGGAGGCGCCATGGTCGAATACGTCACCGCGATGATCGGTGGCCAGCTGTTCGGGCTGCCGATCTCCCGCGTCCAGGACGTGTTCATGCCCGAGCGCGTCACCCGCGTGCCGCTGGCCTCGCGCGAGATCGCCGGCGTTTTGAACCTGCGCGGCCGCATCGTCACCGTGGTCGACATGCGCTCGCGCCTCGGCCTGCCCAAGGACGAGGACGGCAAGACCGCGATGGCGGTCGGCGTCGACTTACGCGGCGAATCCTATGGCCTCCTGATCGACCAGATCGGCGAGGTGCTGCGCCTGCCCGAGGACGGTAAGGAAGAAAACCCCGTCAACCTCGACCCCCGCATGGCCAAGCTCGCCGGCGGCGTCCACCGCCTCGACGGACAGCTCATGGTCGTCCTCGACGTCGACCGCGTCCTCGAGCTCGCGCCCGAGATGATGGCGGCCTGATACGGCGGCATTGCCGCCGAGGGACTTGCGATTGGAAGTGCCCCCGCAAAGGGGGGAAGGAAGCAGAGGTTCACATGCGAACTTGTCTCGTCGTTGATGATTCCAGCGTCATCCGAAAGGTTGCGCGCCGGATCCTGGAGGGGCTCGACTTCCAAATCCTCGAAGCCGAGGACGGTGAGAAGGCGCTGGAGGCCTGCAAGCGCGGCCTGCCGGACGCGGTGCTGCTCGACTGGAACATGCCGGTCATGGATGGCTACGAGTTCCTCGGCCATCTCAGGCGCATGCCCGGCGGCGACCAGCCCAAGGTGGTGTTCTGCACCACCGAGAACGACGTCGCGCATATCGCGCGCGCTCTGCACGCCGGCGCCAACGAATACATCATGAAGCCGTTCGACAAGGACATCGTGACGGCGAAATTTCAGGAAGTCGGCCTGATCTGAGCGATCTCCCGGAGGCTGAACGGATCCTTCGGCGCTTGTTTTCAACTGAACCGTTTCAGTCTGAGTTGGTGTGTAATGAGTGTTGCGTTCGCAGGTAATTCGACCACGAGCACGTCGCGCGAAACCGGGCCGCTGCGGGTGATGATCGTCGACGACTCGGTCGTCATCCGCGGTCTGATCTCGCGCTGGATCGGTGCCGAGCACGACATGGAGGTCGCGGCCTCGCTGCGCACCGGGCTCGAGGCGGTCAACCAGCTCGACCGCATCAATCCCGATGTTGCCGTGCTCGACATCGAAATGCCCGAGCTCGATGGCCTCTCGGCGCTGCCGCAACTGCTCGCCAAGAAGCGCGATCTCGTCATCATCATGGCTTCCACCCTGACCCGCCGCAACGCGGAGATCAGCTTCAAGGCGTTGTCGCTCGGCGCAGCCGACTACATTCCCAAGCCGGAATCGACGCGTGAGGCGTCGGCCGCGGACATTTTCCATCACGACCTGATCCAGAAGATCCGCCATCTCGGCGCGCGGCTGCGTCGCAAGTCTGCGGTTGCGAGTCCGCCGCTGGCGCCGGCGAGCCCGGCTCCCGTCGCGCGCAGTCCTGTCGCGCGGCCTGCCGCGCCTGCGCCCGCTCCGGCCCCCTCGTCAGGCTCGGTGTCAACGCGTCCGTTCTCGACCCAGGCGCCCAAGGTGCTGTTGATCGGCTCCTCGACCGGCGGTCCTCAGGCGCTGATGTCGCTCGTCACCGAGCTCGGCGCCGTGATCGATCGCTTCCCGGTGCTGATCACCCAGCACATGCCGCCGACCTTCACCACCATCCTGGCCGAGCATCTGGCGCGCTCGAGCCGCCGGCCGGCGGCCGAGGCGGTCGACGGCGAGCCGGTCAAGCCGGGACGGATCTACCTCGCACCGGGCGGCAAGCACATGCGCGTCACGCGCAGCGGCGCCGATCCTGTGATCGCGCTCGACGACGGCCCCGCCGTCAATTTCTGCAAGCCTGCGGTCGATCCGCTCTTCACCTCCGCCATCGACGTCTGGCACGGCAACATCCTCTCGGTGATCCTGACCGGCATGGGCTCGGACGGCATGCGCGGCGGCAAGGACATCGTCGCGGCCGGCGGCAGCGTGATTGCGCAGGACGAAGCCTCCAGCGTGGTCTGGGGCATGCCCGGCGCGGCGGCCAATGCCGGCATCTGCGCGGCGATCCTGCCGCTCAACCAGATCGGCGCCAAGGTCAACCGCCTGTTCGCTGGAGACCGCTCGTGACGCCCGCAGATTACGACTATCTGCGCAAGTTCCTGAAAGAGCGCTCCGGTCTCGATCTCTCCGCCGACAAGCAATATCTGGTCGAGAGCCGGCTGCTGCCGCTCGCCCGCAAGGCAAGCGTTCCCGGCATCCCCGACCTCGTCCTGAAGATCAGGAACGGCGACGGCCGGCTTGCGACCGACGTGGTCGAAGCGATGACCACCAACGAGACGTTCTTCTACCGCGACAAGATTCCGTTCGATCACCTGCGCGACACCATCCTGCCGGGCCTGATCCAGGCGCGCGCGGCGCGCAAGTCGCTTCGCATCTGGTCGGCGGCCGCCTCGACCGGGCAGGAGCCCTATTCGATCGCGATGTGCGTGAAGGAGATGGGCGCGGCGCTCGCGGGGTGGCGCATCGAGATCGTCGCCACCGATCTGTCGCAGGAGGTGCTGGAGAAATCCAAGGCGGGCCTCTACAGCCAGTTCGAGGTGCAGCGCGGCCTGCCGATCCAGCATCTGGTGAAATACTTCACGCAAACCGGCGAGCTCTGGCAGCTCAACGCCGACATTCGCGCCATGGTGCAGTTCCGCCAGCTCAATCTGCTGCAGGACTTCTCCCATCTCGGCACGTTCGACGTGATCTTCTGCCGCAACGTGCTGATCTATTTCGACCAGGACACCAAGGCGGTGATTTTCGAGCGCATGGCGAAGGCCATGGAAGCCGACGGCACGCTGCTGCTGGGCGCTGCCGAATCCGTCGTCGGCATCACCGATGCATTCCGCCCGATCGCCGATCGCCGCGGCCTCTATCAGCTCAACCCCGCGCGCTCCGGCCGTCCGATGGGCGGATTGATGCCGCAGCCGCTGAAGGTCGCCGCGGCGAGATGAGTTCTCTTTGTCATTCCGGGGCCGCCCATAAGCGCGGAGCCCGGAATCCATAACCACAGGCCATCGAAATAGGCAGGCGGTTAGACCAGGGCCATTCCATCCGACTGTGGTTATGGATTCCGGGCTCGCGACTTTGTCGCGCCCCGGAATGACAAAATCACAAAATCGCATGCGGCAAGAACCGCGAGCGGTTGCCCGTGATCGGGCTCTCGTCCTCGCGGATCGATATCCCGCAGGGCTCGTGGTTCACCAGCCAGCTTCCGATCACCGGATAGCAGCCCGAAAAGTTCGGCAGCGGTGCCAGCGCCTGACGTACGAAACCTTCGGCGCCGTACGGCCCCGTCTGCTCGTCGAGCGGCATGCCGCCGGAGACCAGCGTGACATTGGCGCCTTCGCGCGACAGCAGCGGCTTGCGCACATAGGACGTGCCGAGCTCGGCGGCGCGCGGATCGTCCTCGAAGAAGGCCGGCAGCAGATTGGGATGGTTCGGAAACATCTCCCAGAGCAGCGGCAAGATGCCCTTGTTGGAGAGCACCGCCTTCCACGGCGGCTCGATCCAGCGCGTTGGCGCATCCTTCAGCTTTGCGCCGAAGGCGTCCTGGAACATCCATTCCCAGGGATAGAGCTTGAAGGCGAGCGCGATGTCGTTCTCGCCGAGATCGACGAAGCCGCCGGCCTCGTCGCGCCAGCCGACCTGCTCGATGTCGAGCAGCGTCGTCGAGAGTCCGGCCTGGCGCGCGGTGTCTTCGAGATAAGCGAGCGTGCCGGCGTCCTCTTCGTTGCCGGTGATCCCTGTGAGATGGACGTGACGGCTCCCAGCGATCTCCTTCCATGCCGCGATCAGCCGCTCGTGGATGGAGTTGAATTGGTCGGCACGCGAGGGGATGACGCGGCGTTCGATCGCCTGTTCGAGCCAGGTCCATTGGAACACCGCGGCCTCGAAGATCGAGGTCGGCGTGTCCGCGTTGTATTCGAGCAGCTTTGCCGGCGACTTGCCGTCGAACCTCAGATCGAGCCGGCCGTAGAGGCTGCGGTCGTCGCGCTTCCAGCTCTCGACGATCAGGCCCCAGAACGCTTCCGGAATCTTCAGCCGTCGCAAGGAACGCTCGTCGCCGATGACGCGGCCGGCGAGTTCCAGGCACATCGCGTCGATCTCGCCGGTCGGCGCCTCGATGCCTCGCTCGATCTCCTCCAGCGTAAAGCCATAATAGGCGCGCTCGTCCCAATAGCGCTCGCCGTCGATGGTGTGGAAGACGAAGCCGCATCGTGCGGCGGTCTCCCGCCAGTCGTCGCGCTCGAGGCAGGTGATGCGCTGCATGGATCAGCCGCCGCCCGAGAAGCCGTGGCCGAACGAGCCGAAGCCGCCGCGGCTCACGCTGCTATGGCTGACATTGGACGACGTTCCCGACGAGGAATGGCTGGAGGAATCGCCGCTGAACAAGCTCGATCGCGACGACCAGCGCGAACTGCTGCCGCCCGACGAACTGCTGCTGCTCGTGCAGGTCGTGGTCGTCTGCCCCGGCACGGCGCCGGGCGTGGGCTCGCAGTTCTGCCGCGGCATCAAGGTATAGGCCGTGGTGCCGACGGCGATCGTGCCCATCACCAGCAGCGCGACGTGGCCGGAGCGCTTCACCGGCGGTCGCGGCGGCTCGGCGACTGGCCGGCGCTTGCCGAACTCCTTCTTGGCGGGTTTGTCGGCCATGTCAGTAGATCATGCTGGCGGCGTTCAGCAGGCCCGCGGCGAGCGAGGACAGGCCGAGCCAGATCGCCGGGGCAAGCTCGCCGTCATCGATGCGCCTCGACAAGTCCGGCACCGGAACCTTGACGAGATAGAACACGATGACCTGCACGATCAGCGCGATCGTCGCCCAGATCAGGCAGTCCAGCACGTTGGCCGAATGCGCGATGGCGCTGACCAGCGGCGCCACGAAGCCGAGCAGGCTGAGCCCAAGCGCGATCGCCGCGGCCGGCTGGTTGTCGCGAATGAGCTGGAATTCGTTATGCGCCGTGATGCGGGTGTAGACGAACAGATAGGCCACGATCACGATCAGCCCGGTGCAGAAATAGACCAGGAAGGCGGGCAGGCCGGCGAGTGATTGCAGGATCATCGTTCCCCCATCGTGCAGCGACCATTCGTCGGCAGGGGAAGGCTAGGGGTTCAAACGTTAAGCTTCCAATGAAGCGTCCCCCCAAAACGAAAACCCCGCCATTTGCGGCGGGGTCCAGGCTGGGAGGAGCGAGCCTGACTGGGCTCGCGACGTAACCCAGGGATCAGGCGGGGATGCGCTCGTCGGCCTCGTGCGGCTCGCGCAGCACGTAGCCGCGGCCCCAGACGGTCTCGATGAAGTTGCGGCCCTCGGAGGCGTTGGCGAGCTTCTTGCGGAGCTTGCAAATGAAGACGTCGATGATCTTCAGTTCGGGCTCGTCCATGCCGCCATAGAGGTGGTTGAGGAACATTTCCTTGGTGAGGGTCGTGCCTTTGCGGAGCGAGAGCAGCTCCAGCATCTGATATTCCTTGCCGGTCAGATGCACGCGCTGACCGCCGACTTCCACCGTCTTGGTGTCGAGGTTGACGACGAGGTCGCCGGTCTGGATGACCGACTGGGCATGGCCCTTGGAGCGGCGCACGATGGCGTGGATGCGGGCCACCAGCTCGTCCTTGTGGAAGGGCTTGGTCATGTAGTCGTCGGCGCCGACGCCGAGACCCTTGACCTTGTCCTCGATGCCGGCGAGGCCGGAGAGGATCAGAATCGGTGTCTTGATCTTGGAGACCCGGAGCTGCTTGAGCACATCGTAGCCGGACATGTCGGGCAGGTTGAGGTCGAGGAGAATAATGTCGTAATCGTATAGTTTACCGAGATCGACGCCTTCTTCCCCCAAATCGGTCGTGTAGACGTTGAAGCTCTCCGACTTCAGCATCAGCTCGATCGACTGCGCGACGGCGCTGTCATCTTCAATCAGCAAAACGCGCATGCCAGTTCCCCATAGTCGCCGCTCCTGGGCGTCAGGTCGGCCGCATTCGCGGCACTCAACAAAACGCCTTTGAACAACTGATTCGGATCCTGACAACAGATGGTTAACAAAGTCTGATTCTGGAACGCAAGTCCCCCCGGTGCAATTTTTGTCGAATCGCCCTAAGGTCTTGCGTACGAAGCAGCTTTCGTTACCCGATTCCGTTCAAGCTCCACTTTAAGAGACGGGCCTAACCGACTCCCGCGACTCAGCCTTCTTCTGAAGGGGAGGCACGCTCAGTCTCAAAGACAGTGACGCAATGATTAATGATGCGGGTAAACACGAAGTTAAGCGCCGTTCAGAAATATGGCGAAACTTAAGGTTTTCACCGTGATGTCCCGGGATCACCGAAGGCGACCATCTCATGAGGACCCTCATATGAAGGTGCGCTGCTGATGAAGGCCCCCCGATGAAGGCGCTGGCCGAACAGATCGGCGACATCGACGGCATCAACATCTATGGCCGCGTGGTCGGCGTTCGCGGTCTGATGGTCGAGGTGGCCGGCCCTATCCACGCGATGTCGGTCGGCGCGCGGCTGGTGATCGAGACCGGCGCCAACCGCACCATTCCGTGCGAGGTGATCGGCTTCTCCGGCAACAATGCCGTGGTGATGCCGTTCGCCGGCCTCGAGGGCGTGCGCCGCGGCTGCAAGGCGGTCATCGCCAATGCCGCCAACCAGGTGAGGCCGTCCGCGGCCTGGCTGGGACGCGTCGTCAATGCGCTGGGCGAGCCGATCGACGGCAAGGGGCCGCTGCCGCAGGGCTCTTCGCCGATGCCGTTCCGCAATACGCCGCCGCCCGCCCATTCGCGCAAGCGCGTCGGCAGCCCGCTCGACCTCGGCGTGCGCGCCATGAACACCTTCCTCACCTGCTGCCGCGGTCAGCGCATGGGCATCTTCGCAGGCTCTGGCGTCGGCAAGTCGGTGCTGCTGTCGATGCTGGCGCGCAACGTCGATGCCGATGTCAGTGTCATCGGGCTGATCGGCGAACGCGGCCGCGAGGTGCAGGAATTCCTGCAGGACGATCTCGGCGAGGAGGGCCTTGCGCGCTCAGTCGTGGTGGTCGCGACCTCCGACGAGCCGGCCCTGATGCGCCGCCAGGCGGCCTACCTCACGCTCGCGGTCGCCGAATATTTTCGCGACGAGGACAAGGACGTGCTCTGCCTGATGGACTCGGTGACGCGCTTTGCGATGGCCCAGCGCGAGATCGGCCTGTCTGCCGGCGAGCCGCCGACGGCCAAGGGTTACACGCCGACCGTCTTCACCGAGTTGCCGAAGCTGCTGGAGCGTGCCGGGCCGGGATTGGGCGAGGGCGCCATCACCGCGATCTTCACGGTGCTGGTCGACGGCGACGACCATAACGAGCCGATCGCCGATGCCGTCCGCGGCATCCTCGACGGCCACATCGTGATGCAGCGCTCGATCGCCGAGCGCGGCCGCTATCCCGCGATCAACATTCTCAAATCCGTCTCGCGCACGATGCCGAAATCGGCCGATCCGCAGTTCTGGCCGGTGATCCAGCGGGCGCGCCAGGTGATGGCGACCTATGCCGACATGGAGGAATTGATCCGTCTCGGCGCCTACCGCGCCGGCTCCAGTCCCGAGGTCGACGAGGCCATCCGCCTCAACGAGCCGCTGGAAGCCTTCCTGCGCCAGCGCAAGGACGAAAAGGCATCGCTCGCGGAGGGCTATCGCCAATTGGCGCAAATCCTCGGCAATTTGGAAACGGAACGCTAACTTTGTCCGGTCATCATCCGATCCCACAGAGTAGCAGAGCCGGTCTGGGCCCCCTTCGGGCCCGTGGGGTGACCGGTATCGTCCCACGTGCAGCGGGGGGACTTCTGGGGAGTACGAGTCGATGAAGTCACGAGATACCCTCATCCGC
Source organism: Bradyrhizobium yuanmingense (assembly GCF_025200905.1). Lineage (NCBI taxonomy): Bacteria > Pseudomonadati > Pseudomonadota > Alphaproteobacteria > Hyphomicrobiales > Nitrobacteraceae > Bradyrhizobium > Bradyrhizobium yuanmingense. The sequence continues at coordinate 783,260 of NZ_CP104173.1, forward strand.
CTGAAGAAGTTTCAGGTCGACGAGAAGCGCCGCCGGGTCACCCAGATCGAGACCATGATCGCCGACTTCCAGCGCATGTCGGTCGATCTCGAACGCGAGATCCAGACCGAGCAGGAGCGCGCCGGGATCAACGATCCCTCGCACTTCGCCTACCCGACCTACGCCAAAGCCGCGATCCAGCGCCGCGAGAACCTGACCCGCTCGGCCGACGAGCTCAAGGGCCAGCTTGAGGAAGCCAAGGCCGCACTGGCCGAGGCCTTCGAGGAGCTGAAAAAGGTCGAGCTGCTCGACGAGCGCGACCAGGCCCGCGAGCGCGCCGAGGAGAACGCCCGCGAGCAGGCCGACCTCGACAGCATCGGCCTGATGCGTGCCCGCATCGGCGCCGTCGCCTGAGCCGCTAGCCCGCCCCTCCAGGAATTGTCAAAACCCGGACCCGCAAGGTCCGGGTTTTTGCATGTGCTGTCCACAGTGTGGCGCCGCGCCCCTTGGTGGTCCGCTTGGCCGCGCGCTATGGTGGTGCGGTGCCGGGGTCTACGCGGAACGCGACGGCCCGCGTGTTGGGGGGCTGAATGCTGACGCCAGCGGAGCTGGTCGGGTTGATTGAGGCGGTGGCGAAGGGCGATCAGGCCGCGTTCGAGCGCCTCTACGCCGCCACGCGCGCGAAACTCTATGGCGTCGTGCTCCGTATCTTGCGCAGGCAGGATCTCGCGGAGGAGGTCATTCAGGAGACTTACGTCAAGATCTGGAACAGCGCCGGCCAGTTCAATCCGGCCCTGTCCTCGCCGATCACGTGGATGGCCTCGATCGCGCGCAACCGCGCGATCGACGTCGTCCGCAAGAAGTCGGAAGCCTCCATCGAGGAAGAGCCTCAGGCGATGGAGGTCGCGGCCGAAAGTCCCGATCCACTGGCCCGCCGCGAGATGACCGAGGAGCTGAAGCGGCTCTTGGAATGCATCGGCCGGCTCGAGCCGGACCGTCAGAGGCTCGTGCTGCTCGCCTATTACAACGGCTGGAGCCGCGAGCAATTGGCGGAGAAGTTTTCAGCGCCGGTCAACACGGTGAAGACGTGGCTGCGGCGCAGCATGCTGGATATCCGGGAGTGCCTCGGACTGTGATCGCTTGGATGATGAGGGTGGTTCTGGACTGCAATTGATGGCCTACACGGAGGACCATATCGCGCTCGCCGCGGAATATGCGCTCGGGACGCTCGGCGCCGACGAGCGCGCGCAGGTCGAGACCATGATGGCGGTGGACCCGGCGTTCGCCGAGATCGTGCAGGCCTGGGCCTATCGGCTCGGCGTGCTCAACCAGATGGTCGGCTCGGTCGAGCCGCGTCCGATCGTGTGGGAGAACATCAGGGCGGAGATCGCGCGCACGACCGCCGCGCAGGAGCCGCCTGCGCCTGCCGAAGCTTCGCCGCCACCACAGCCGCCTGTGCCCGAGACGTCCTCGCTGGCAGCTGCGGAATCTCCGCCCGAGAGCTCGCAGTCGGCTGAGGTGCAGCAGCCCGAAGCCGCCGCGCCTGAGGCGCCGCGTCCCGAGTTTGATGCTGTTCCGGACATCGCGCCGCAATTCATCCCGCAAGTCCATGCGCCGGATGCCAACCTCGTCCGTGCGGCCCAAGCGCCGGTGGTCGACGACAGCAATGTGATTCGTCTCGAGAGCCGGGTGAAGCGCTGGCGCACCATCGCTTCCGCCATTGGCGCGCTCGCGGCCGCGCTGCTCGTAACGCTGTCGCTGCAGATCTTGCTGCCCGACGCGCTGCCGGGCGCTTTGCGTCCCCCGCCGCGCATCCAGACGGTCGAGGTGAAGACGCCGGCCGCGCCGCTCGCCGCCTCCGCGCAATATGTTGCGCTGCTGCAGGGCCAGGGCGGTGGCCCCGCCTTCATCCTCACCATCGACGGCGCGACGCGGAATTTCACGGTGCGGAAGGTCGGCGCGACGCCGGAGCCCGGCAAGAGCTTCGAGCTCTGGCTGATCTCGGACAAGCTGCCGCGCCCGCGCTCGCTCGGCGTGATCGGTGCCGGCGATTTCACCGCGCGTCCACTGCTCGCCTCCTACGATGCCGAGGTCGTCAATAGCGCGACCTTCGCCGTCACCATCGAGCAGGCGGGCGGCTCGCCGAACGGCCAGCCGACCTCCGCCCCGGTGTTTTCCGGCAAGCTGATCGAGACCGTGCCGCCGGCCCAACCGCAGGCGCCCGCGCAAAAATAGGTGCCACGGCGACTGTCGCCACGGTCCATCCCGCTGTCGCAGCCCGACAAGTGCTCCCGAATCCGCCCTCGATTTGAACCTCGCCTCGGTCCACGGCGTCAAATTCCCGGAATTTGAACGCGATTGATGCCGGAAAGGGCGAGAAAATCAGATGGATGCAGCGAGAACGCCGGGCATCTTCCTTCACCAATATGCAGGCCTGCCGCACGGTCCGGCCTTCGAGCATTGGCGCGAGCGGGCCGTCGGTCGCTGCGGCCTCGATATCGGGCCGAGCCATGGCGACAGCATCGATTGCCGGCTGCAGATCAGCGTCGTCGACAACATCATGCTCGCCATTCCGGAAGGCGCCTCGGCGCAATATTCCCGCACGCAGAGCCACCTTGCCGACGGCAGCGACGATCTCGTCCTGATCGCGGCCCACGCAGGGCTCGTCCGCGTCGGGCAAAACGGCCACACCGTCGAGCTCACGCCCGCCCAGATGGTGCTCGTCGACATGAGCGTGACCGGGACCGTCGGCCACACCGAGGCAGACCGCTTCACCAGCATTCGCATGCCGCGCCGTGCGCTGCTCGACATCAATCCGCGCGCCGAGGACAAGCTCTCGCAGGTGCTCGTCGACGACGCAGTCGCCGAGACCATCTTCCGCTACCACGCGCTCGCCGCCAATCACGCGCCGCATCTCGATGCGGTCGGCCAGCGCCTGACCGCGCAGCACATGGTCGATCTCGTCGGTCTCCTGCTCGGCACCGATGCCGAGCACGCAAGCCGCGCCCGCGGCCGCGGGCAGGCGGCGGCGCGCCTCGATCTCATGCGCGCCGACGTGATGGCCGCACTCGGCCGCAACGATCTCTGCCTCGCCGAAGTTGCGACGCGCTCGGGCCTCAGCCCGCGCCAGGCCCAGCGCCTGTTCGAGCAGGCCGGCACGACCTTCACTGAATTCGTGCTGGAGCAACGCCTGCTCCATGCGCGCAAGCTGCTCGGCGATCCCCGCGCCAGGATGCGCAAGATCAGTGACATCGCGCATTCCTCCGGCTTCTCCGATCTGTCGTACTTCAACCGCGCCTTCCGCAAGCGCTTTGGCGCGACGCCGTCGGAGCTGCGCGAGGCATAAATCGCGATTTTGTGCAGCGGCGCGGACGCCGCCGCATTTGGTCGGCGCCTGTTGTTGCGCTAGTCTGTCTCCGCGGGCAGGCCGCAGGTTTCCTCGGGAAAGTGCAGTAGGCGGAGATGGCGCGTATCGTCGTGCTCGGCGCCGGGTTTGCGGGGTTGTGGGCGGCCATCGGCGCCGCGCGCAAGCGCGAGGAGATCGGTGCGAGCGATCGCGACATCGAGATCCGTCTCGTCGACCGCAATCCCTATCACAATATCCGCGTGCGCAATTACGAGGCCGATCTCGCCGAGGTCGCGCTTCCGCTTCCGCAACTGCTCGATCCGATCGGCGTCAGCCACGGCCTTGGCGAGGTCGAGGCGATCGATCCGGCCCGGCGCGAAATCTCGCTCGTCACCAGCGCCGGCAAGGAGACGCTGCACTATGACCGCCTCGTGCTGGCGCTCGGCAGCGCGGTGATGCGCCCCGATATTCCCGGCCTGGCCGCACACGCCTTCGACGTCGACACCTATGCCGCGGCGCTCCGCCTTGAAGATCATCTGGTTTCGCTCGGACGCAGCGCGCCGTCTCCGGGCCATTCAACGGTGGTCGTGGTCGGCGCCGGCTTCACCGGCATCGAAGTCGCAGCTGAGATGCCGGACCGGTTGGCGCGCGCAGGGATCACCGGCAGCCGCCGCATCATCCTGGTCGATCCCAATCCGAGCGTCGGCGCCAGCATCGGCGCGAACGCGCGCCCGGTGATCGAGACGGCCCTGGCTTCGCTCGACATCGAGACGCGGCTCGGCGTGCGTGTCGCCGCGATCGAGGCCGCGGGCATGCGCCTGAGCTCGGGCGAATTCATTCCGTCGCAGACGGTGATCTGGTGCGCGGGCATGCGGGCAAGCCCTTTGGCGGCGAGCTTTCCGGGCGGGCGCGATTCCCTCGGGCGCCTCCTCGTCGATCCCTTCATGCGTGTGGCCGATGTCGGCGGCGTGTTCGCGGCCGGCGATGTCGCCTCGAGCGTGATCGACGGGCTGCATCCGACGGTGATGTCCTGCCAGTTCGCCCGTCCCATGGGCCGCTTCGCCGGCCACAACGTGGTCGCCGATCTCGTCGGCCTGCCCATGCTGCCGCTGCGGATCGATTGGTACGTCACCGTGCTCGACCTCGGCGGCTGGGGCGCGCTCTATACCGAAGGATGGAATCGCGAGGTCCGTGCCACCGGCGCGGCGGCAAAGGCGACCAAACAGACCATCAACCGCAAGCGCATCTATCCGCCGCTCTCGGGGCACAAGGACGAGCTGTTCGCGGCGGCCGCGCCGACCGTGCAGGCGCCGCCGCCGACGTATGGGGGAAGGTAGTTGGCAGGCAGGGCCGTGCCGCTTGCTCCGTCATTGCGAGCGCAGCGACGCAATCCAGAGTCTTTCCGCGGAGGCAGTCTGGATTGCTTCGCTGCGCTCGCAATGACGAATTGGACGCGCGTGCGCTCGCAATGACGAGATACCAGAAATGGGAAAGCGCCCGTGGGGGGCGGGCGCTTTCTGTAGTCGACTTGGGGTTGGGGTCGTCTACATATCCACGTGGCGACTTTGGGGGGCTGGTAAAGAGCCGCGTGAATTCACAAAACTCGTCAGATCTCCTTAGCGAACGAGGGACGCGTTCGAACTGGTGACAACGACCGGCTTGCCGGCCTTGATGACGCGGGCGGTCTGGGTCAGGCCTTCATCCGAACCCGAGCGTGCCGTAATGCCGAGGCCAGCCACCGCGATCCCTGCGACGAGGGCGACGACCACGATTTTCAAATGGGTCGCGCGATCTGCGCTGTAGATCGAGTGGTTCATGGAAGCCTCCTGCCGCCATCTACCCGAAGTAGTCGCCGGCCATTTGAGGCAGGTTCATGCTTCCGGTGCCCATCAACCTAGTATCGGGGGGATTCGTTCCCAAGGGGCCATCACAAGGGCGTGATATGACGTGATAGATCGCGATCAAAGGCGACCCTTGATCGTTCTTTTATATAATTATTTCAAAGCTGTAATGAGCCTAGTGCCGGGTTTTTGAGGCCTTGGTCGACAAGGCGCCAGGAACTCAAAAACCATTTGCCTGTGGCTGAAAAACACACGGCTTCTTAAGGCAAATCAGATGCTTCCGACGGTTTTCAGCCTCGCCCTGGGGTGGATTTCGGCCTGAGACAGCACGGTGGTCTGGGCCCGGAACCGTTCCACCAGGGAGCGCACGAAGGGCCGAATGGAAGCGGAGGTGACCAGCACCGGCGCCTCGCCTTCGCGGGCGGCGCGCTCGAAGGCCTCGCGCACGGCAGTCATGAATTCCGAGAGTTTCGAGGGCTGCATGGCAAGGCTCCGCTCCTCGCCCTGGCCGATGATGGATTCGGCAAAAGCCTGCTCCCATTTCGCCGACAGTGCGATCAGCGGCAGATAGCCGGCGTAAGAGGTGTTCTGCGCGCAGATCTGCCGCGCCAGCCGCGCGCGGACGTGCTCGACCATGGTCGCAGGGTTGCGCGAGAAGGCGAGCGAATCCGCGATGCCTTCGAGGATGGTGGAGAGGTCGCGGATCGAGATGCGCTCGGCGAGCAGCAGCTGCAGCACGCGCTGGATGCCGGAGACCGTGACCTGGCCCGGGACGATGTCCTTGACCAGCTCGCTCTGCTCCTTCGGCAGCTCCTTGAGCAGCTTCTGCACCTCGCCGTAGGACAACAGGTCCGACATGTTGGCCTTGAGCAGCTCGGTGAGATGGGTCGAGAGCACGGTCGCGGCGTCGACGACCGTGTAGCCCTTGAGCGAGGCCTCTTCCTTGAGGCTGGCATCGACCCAGGTTGCGGGCAGGCCGAAGGTCGGCTCGGTGGTGTGGATGCCGGGCACCTGCACCTGGCTGCCGCCGGGATCCATGACCATGAACTGGTTCGGCCAGATCTTGCCGGTGCCGGCGTCGACCTCCTTGATCTTGATGATGTAGGTGTTGGCCTCGAGCTGGACGTTGTCGAGGATGCGCACCGCCGGCATCACGAAGCCCATCTCGATCGCGAGCGAGCGGCGCAGCGCCTTGATCTGCTCGGTGAGGCGGTCGGTGCCGTCGGGGCCGTTGACCAGCGGCAGCAGGGCGTAGCCGAGCTCGATCTTGAGGTCGTCGATCTTGAGCGCGGCCGAGATCGGCTCTTCGGTCGCGGCAGCGCCTGGCGCACCCGGCGTTCCCGGCGCGGGCGCCGCATGAACGGCTGCTTCGGCCTTGGCCGCCACCCGATTGCGGTTGCGGGCGTTCCAGGCCAGCGCGCCGGCGCCGGCGCCGAGCGCGAGGAACGGAAGGGTCGGAATGCCCGGCAGCGCCGCCAGCACCAGCATCACCGCCGAGGACATCGCCAGCGCCTGCGGATAGCCGGAGAACTGCTTCATCAGCGCCTTGTCGGCCGCGCCGGAGACGCCGGCCTTGGAGACGAGCAGGCCGGCCGCGGTCGAGACGATCAGCGCCGGCACCTGGGTGACGAGGCCGTCACCGACGGTCAGCAGCGTGTAGGTACGGCCGGCGTCGGCGAAGGACATGCCCTGCTGCGCGACGCCGATGATCATGCCGCCGACGACGTTGATGAAGACGATCAAGAGGCCGGCGATGGCGTCGCCCCGGACGAACTTCGAGGCACCGTCCATGGCGCCGAAGAAGCCGCTCTCGTCCTCGAGCTCCTTGCGCCGCTCCTTGGCGACCTTCTCGTCGATCAGGCCGGCGCCGAGGTCGGCGTCAATCGCCATCTGCTTGCCGGGCATGGCGTCGAGATGGAAGCGCGCGGCGACTTCGGCGATGCGGCCCGAACCCTTGGTGATGACGACGAAATTGACGATGATCAGGATGGCGAAGACGATGATGCCGATGACGAAATTGCCGCCCATCACGAAGTTGCCGAAGGCTTCGATGACGTGACCGGCGGCAGCCGTGCCCTCGTGGCCGTGCGTCAGGATCAGGCGGGTCGAGGCCATGTTGAGCGACAGGCGCAGCATGGTCGAGATCAGCAGGACGGTCGGGAAGGCGGAGAATTCCAGCGGCGCCTGGATGAACAGCGACGTCATCAGGATCAGGATCGAGAGCGTGATCGAGATCGCGAGGAACAGGTCCAGCACGATCGCCGGCAGCGGCAGGATCAGCACCACGAGGATGATGAGAACGCCGAGCGCCAGCGCGATGTCGCCGCGCTTGAGCACGGTGACGATCTCGTTGAGGGAGGGGATGCCGGGCTTCGCGCCGCCTACGCCCTGTCCCGCGGTGACGTCGACCATGGTAGCTGCCTCCCCGCGCGCCTGCCGTCCGCGCGCCCCAAACGTCTGCGCGGCGGCCGACGGGCCGCCGTTCCGAAAGTGAGGCACCGCACTGGCGTCCACGGGAGCTCCCGTTCTACGCGGCTGACGACACTCGACTTCACCCGGCAATTTTTGCCCGGTGTATGGTTAGCAAAGCGTTAACGGAGGGGGTGGGAGGAGCTCAGACCGGCGTGTTTCGGGGGCGGGTTGTCATTCCGGGGCGATGCGGAGCATCGAGCCCGGAATCCATCGGGCCGCAGGTATGGTGGTGAAATGGATTCCGGGCTCGCGCCAAGAGGCGCGCCCCGGAATGACGGGCAGGCGAGGCTGCCCTACTTCGCCTTCTGCATCTTGGTCACCGTGTAGCCCGACGCCGCTTCCTCGGCCTCGAAGGTGATCTTGTCGCCGACCTTCACCTGCTTGAGCATGGCGGGATCCTTGACCCGATAGACCATGGTCATGGGGTCCTCCATGCCGAGGCTCTTGGCAGGTCCGTGCCTGAGCGTGATCTTGCCGGCGCCCTCGTCGATCTTCTTCACCTCGCCGCTGATCGCGGCGCCCTCGGCGGCGAGGGTTGCAGTCGCAAGGCCGACGGTCAGCGCCAGCGCCGAAGCGATACGGATGATGCGGTTCATGTGGATCTCCTTTCGCGTTACTTCACGGTGACCTGGCCGACCATGCCGTACTCGCGATGGTCGGGAATGAGGCACGAATATTCGAAGGTGCCGCGCTTGCTGAACTTCCAGAGGATCTCGGTCGTCTTTTTTGGGGCAAGCCGCGCCGCATTGGGCTCGTCGTGCTCCATGTGCGGATGCTTCTTCATCTGATCCGCATGCGCGAGGTTCTCCTTGGTCGTGGCCAGCAGGAATTCGTGGTCCTCCTTGCCGACATTGCGCAGCACGAATCGGATCTGCTCGCCGCGCTTCACCTCGATTTTCGCGGGCGTGTAGTCCATCTCGTTCATCAGGATCTCGATGGTGCGCGCGGGCTTCTTGGGATCGCCGGGCTCGCCGGCCGAATAGTTTCCGTGCCCGTGCTTGTCGTGAGCGAAGGCCGGCGCGGCCGAAAGTGCAGCCAGCGCGAGGGCGAGCTTGAGCGTGATCTTCATCGTAGTCTCCGGTTGGTGGTTCATCGAAACGCTCACATCTTGTGCTTCATCGGCGGACTGCCGGATTTCTGCCGCGCCGGCTCGGGGGCGGGTGCGGCGACTTCGTAGGCGACAGTGCCTTTCGGGAATTTGTACGGACCGGGATCGCGGTAATCGTCGCGTGCGAGGTCTTCGCGGATCTTCATCACGGTGAACATGCCGCCCATTTCGATCGGCCCGAACTGGCCGGTGCCCGTCATCATCGGCAGCGTGTTGTCGGGCGCGGGCATCTCCATGTTGCCCATCGCCATGCCGGTCGAGCCCATGGCCATGCCGTCCGGCGCCAGCTTGCCGACGGCCTTGGCGAGATCCTTGCGCGACACGCCGATCAGGTTGCGCACGTCGTGTCCCATCGAATTCATGGTGTGGTGCGACTTGTGGCAATGGAACGCCCAGTCGCCGGGATTGTCGGCGAGCACGTCGAACACCCTGATGGCGCCGACCGGAACGTCGGTGGTCGTCTCCGGGATCTGCGCGCTTTCCTGAATCCAGCCGCCATCGGTGCAGGTCACCGCGAAGCTGTGGCCATGCAAATGGATCGGATGGTTGGTCATGCTGAGATTGCCGATACGCACGCGTACCTTGTCGCCGAGCCTGACCGGCAAGGGATCGATGCCGGGAAAGACCCGCGCGTTCCAGGTCCACATGTTGAAGTCCGTCATCTCGTTGACGTGCGGCAGATAGGTGCCGGGGTCGACGCGATAGGTGCTCATCACGAACACGAAGTCGCGGTCGACGGCGCGGAAACTCGGGTCACGCGGGTGCACGATGAACATGCCCATCATGCCCATCGCCATCTGCACCATCTCGTCGGAATGCGGGTGGTACATGAAGGTTCCGCTCTTCTTCATCTCGAACTCGTAGACGAAGGTCTTGCCCGGCTGGATGTGCGGCTGGGTCAATCCGCCGACGCCGTCCATGCCGCTCGGGATGATCATGCCGTGCCAGTGGACCGTGGTGTATTCGGGCAGTCTGTTGGTGACGAAGATGCGGACCTTGTCGCCCTCGACGGCCTCGATGGTCGGGCCCGGCGATTGCCCGTTGTAGCCCCACAAATTCACCTTCATTCCTTCCGCGAACTCGCGAACCACCGGCTCGGCGACGAGATGGAATTCCTTCCAGTCGCCGTTCATGCGGAACGGCAGCGACCAGCCGTTCAGCGTGACCACGGGGCGATAATCCGGGCCGCTGGTCGGATGCAGCGGCGGCTGCATCACCACCTTGTCCATGGTGGGGGCTTCCGGGATAGACGCGGCCTGGACGCGGCCTTGAATGGCCGATGCGCCGACAAGCGCGGCGGTGCCTAAAAATCCTCGGCGAGAAAACATCTTGGCCTCCGTCTTTAGTGGCCGCCGCCTTCGGCAGGAGCTGCCGCGGCAACGGTGGTTGGATTGTCGGCGCCGCCGGCAGGCAGACCGCCGCCGTTGACCGCGGTCTGCAGATCGGCCTGGGCGAGGAAGAATCTCTGCCTGGCGTCGATCGCGCCGCGCAGCGCCGCGAGGCGCTGCCGCGCTTCGGTGAGCAGCGCGAAGATGTCGACCTGCATGCTGGAGAAGCGCAGCTGCATCTCCTCGGTGATGATCTTTCGCAACGGGATGATCTCGCGCTGGTAGTGGCCGGCGATGTCGTAAGTGGAGCGATAGACGCGATAGGCGTCGCGCGCCTCGGACCGCACATTCACGGCCCGCTCGGTCAGGCGGTTGAAGGCGAGGTTGTAGGTCTCTGCCGCCTGACGCACGCGCACCTCGCCGCCGTCGAAGATCGGAATCTGGAACTGCAGGTCGAAGCCGCGCTCGCGGAACGGCGGCCCTTCCGGATCCTGGGTGCGGCGGGAGATGCCGGCGATATCGAGCAGCGTCACAAAGCGCGTCGCCTCGGTGAGGTTCAGCGCCTTCGCCAGCGCGGCCAGCTCAAGCCGCGCGACCTGCAGGTCGAGGCGATGCGCGACCGCATCGGCCTCGATCGTGGGGAGGGCCAGCGGCCGGCGCGGCAGCGGCGGCAGTTGATTGGGCAGGCGGAAGTCGAGACCGTCGTCCCACAGCCCCATCAGGCGCGCCAGCCTTTCGCGCGCGCTTCCCGCTGCCTGTCGCGCGCTGGCGAGGTCGGCGGTGGTCTCGGCATAGAACACCTGCTCGCGGGCTTGGTCGAGCTTGTTGAGCGAGCCGGTCTCGCCGAGCTTGAGCGCGAGCTGTGCGGTCGATTCCGCCGTCGCCTTCGCGTCGGTCAGCAGCCCCACCATCTCGTTGGCGGCAACCGCACGGACATAGGCGCGGCGCACGTCCGAGGCGAGCCGCAGCGTCGCCAGCGCGGCGCGCAGCTGCGCTCCGCGGAAGCGTTCCCGAGCGATCTCGGACCGGAACGGCAGGGTGGCGAGCGCGAGGATGTCGCCGACCACTTGGCGTTCGATCTCGCTGGCGCCATTGCCGGTGATGCGAGAGACTGCGAACACCGGATTGGCCGGCAGGCTCTGCTCGACCAGCTCGGTCTCCGCCAGCGCCAGCTCGTTGTAGGCGGCCTGCAGTCCCTTGTTGTTGAGCAGTGCGATCTGCACGGCGGCGTCGACGCTGAGCGTGCGCGAGAGCAGCTGGCGGACGCGGGCATCGACCGCGGCGGCACCCTCGGCCGAGCGCACGAAGGCGACGTCCTTGTTGATGGCCTGGCTCGTCAGATCGGAGACCGCGCTCATGCCGCTGTCGGGCGAGAACGCGGCGCAGCCGGAAAGTCCGAGCGCGGCGAGCACGAGCAGGCCTCGCGCAAAATGCTGTGACATGGCGCGCTCCTACCGCTCTTGCTTCGGCTGCGGCGTCACCGCCTCGTTGCGGCCACGCCATGGTGCCGGCGTCGCAGGCCGCAGGCTGGTATAGGGCGCGATGGTCGAGCGATAGCCGATTGGGGCCACCTTCGCCGCCGGATCGGCGGGATCCGCGCTGGCCATGTGCGTCGTTGTCGGCACGCAGCCGGACAGCGTCGGCCCGGCAAAGGCCAGCAGCAGCCAAGTGAAACGTGAGTGTCGATCACCCACCGCGGATGCGGCAGATTTCGCCCCGGAAAGCGCAACCATGTCTTAATTCCTGATCTGGAGACCACAGGTTCGCGCGCGCAAAAGCGCGCATCGAAACCGACGCCGTCATGTCAGATCAGGCGATGGGGGGACGGTAGTGCTGGGGCGGCGCCGCGCTGTGCAGGCTGGGCACGATCTCGGGCGCACAGGTCGACATCGGCCGGAGCGGCGTGGCGACGCTGGGCAGATCGGCCGGCAGCGCGCTGACGCACATCATCGCACAGCAGGGGCCCACAGTTCCCTTGCCGTCGTGATGATTCGGAGCAGGTGCGTCCTTCGCAGCGGTCTGCGAAGGCGTTCCCGCGTGCTCGTGCGGAACATCGCCAGGGTTCGCAGCCATATCATGGCTCGCAGCCATATGGTGATGCGCCGGAACGAGGTCAGCCTGGGCATCGTCGCCGAGGCAGGGCGCAGCACTGCCCCAGGCGAGGCTTGCGGCCGGCGCGAGCACGCAGAACAGATAGGCGAGGGCGATGATCCGCCCCACCCTGATCCGCATCGATCGCGTCAATCGCATCAACATTCCGCCGATAGGCTCCTCGCGCGGCAATGTTGCACACGCTTGTTGCAAACTAATGGCAAAAGACGCATTCGCCAAGAGCTTATTACCGCAGCGCACCGCGCATGCCCAATATCGCGGCAAGATGGTTGACCATGCGGCGGTCCGCGAACATGGTCCTGCCCGTGCACGCGCCAAATCATCCAGGGCAAACACCTGACGCCTTCACCCCTGACTCTCGTCAGGCCTGGGTGCGGCTCGTCATTGCCCTCCTGATCGGCTCGATCGGGGCCGTCGGCATGTGGGCGGTCGTGGTCGTGATTCCCGTGGTGCAGGTCGAATTCGGAGCCACGCGCGGCGCGGTGTCGCTGGCCTTCACCCTCATGATGTTCGGGTTCGGGCTTGGCGGTGTGATCGCCGGCAAGATCACCGACCGGTTCGGCATCGTGCCGGCGATGGCGATCAGCATCGCCTTCCTCGGCGTTGCCAATGTGCTCGCCGGGCTGTCGGGCCAGCTCTGGCAGTTCGTGGCGGCTTATTTCTTCATCGGGCTCGGGACGTCCGCGACCTTTGCGCCGCTGATGGCCGAAGCCTCGCACTGGTTCGAGCGCTATCGCGGTCTTGCCGTGACCATCGTCGCCAGCGGCAATTACGTCGCCGGCGCGATGTGGCCGCCGATCGTGAGCTGGGGCACGCAGGAGATCGGCTGGCGCTATACCCATATCGGCATCGGCATCGTCTGCGCCGGCCTGATGACGGTGCTAGTGCTGATCCTGCGCGCACAGATGGGCCGCGACACGGTCCACGATCATGCCAACGCGCCGCCGCCGCGGGTCGATCTCAGGCTGTCGACGAACACGCTGACCGTGCTGCTCTCGATCGCCAGCATCTCCTGCTGCGTGGCGATGGCGATGCCGCAGGTGCACATCGTCGCCTATTGCGGCGATCTCGGTTATGGCGTCGCGCGCGGCGCCGAGATGCTGTCCTTGATGATGGGCTGCGGCATCGTCAGCCGGATCGGCTCGGGCTACCTCGCCGACAAGATCGGCGGCATCTACACGCTGCTGGTGGGATCGTTGGCGCAGGGCTTTGCGCTGGTGTTCTATCTGTTTTTCGACAGCCTGACCTCGCTTTATCTGATCTCCGCGATGTTCGGCCTGTTCCAGGGCGGCATCGTGCCGAGCTACGCCATCATCGTGCGCGAGGCGATGCCGGCGAGCGAGGCCGCGACCCGCGTCGGTATCGTGATCTTTGCGTCCGTGTTCGGCATGTCCTTCGGCGGCTGGGTGTCCGGCGTCATCTTCGATGCCACCGGCTCGTACGCGGCGGCATTTGCCAACGGCGTGGCATGGAACGCGCTGAACATCGGCATCGTCGTGCTGCTCTTGATCCGCGCGCGGACGGGCTCGGTCAAGACCGGCCCGGGCTTTGCCACCTAAACGGCCTGTCCCGCCTTCAGCAGCGAGCAGCCGGTGATCTTGTAGCTGCCGTCGCCCTGCTGCTCGAGCGTGTAGAGCGCCTCCCAGGCCTCGCCATTGGCATCGACGATATGAACGCGCTGGGCGATCCAGCCGCCATCGCTCTTGCTCTCGCCAAATTCGAAACTCTTGTGGCGATAGACCGGCGCGTAGCCGTTCTGCACCATGGACATGAAGATGTCGGGTGCGGGAAAGATCTCCTTGATCGCCGGCGCCGCATAGGAATAGGCCGCCGTCGCATCGTCGCGAACGAAGGCCTGCTCCTGGGCGCGGATGACGCTCTGGGCCGCCGCGACATCGCCGGCAAACGCCGAAACGTGATGACAGGCAACAATGAGAGCGACCAGCAAGGCTGCGATGCGCATGACAGGCTCCGCGTTGAGTATCCCGGCGGAGGCGATGCTAGCACATCTGCGGCGCCAGGGCGTGCACTCAGAAATCACGCGCTGGGTTTGAACGCTCCAGATGCCGACTCATCCGGGACAGCGGCGCAACAGCAGGCAGCTGCGACATGTTCTCCTAAGGCAGGAACGGCTCCGCGATGGCCGAGTTAAGCCGGCAAAACCACCTTACCAAGGAGCAAAGTCATGGCCCGTGCAACAGCACATCCGGATCATCACTGCATCTCAAGCGAGGACATTGAGGGAACCGAGGTTTATGGAGCAGATGGGACGAATATCGGCGAGATTGATCACCTCATCATCGACAAGGTGTCAGGCCGCGTGGCTTATGCGGTCATGAGCTTTGGTGGATTTGTGGGCTTGGGTCACAGCCACTACCCGATTCCCTGGGGCGCTCTGAAATATGACACGTCGCTTGACGGTTTCCGAACCAATATCACCGAGCAACAACTGAGGGATGCGCCTGAGTTCAGCGATGACTCCTGGGAAGATCGAGACTGGGAAACGCGAACTCACCGGTATTATGGAACGCCAACCTACTGGTAAGGGCGAGGTGGCCTATAACGCCAGCGGCGCGTCAGGACAGCTGAACTGACGGCGGCACAAACATCAGAGGTCGTGCAAGTCGCCGATCGGCCAGAAGCTGATTCCTGCGTCGCGTTGAAATGGCGCTACCCTGTTTAGTGCCGATGGCGAGATCATACTGCGCCATAGTTGGCGTTTTGATCGACGGGATGTTCGAAAGCACGGGCCGAGAGCTACGGTATCAGCTCTCTCAAAATGTGATCGCGGTGCGCGAGGTGCCGCGCCAGTGTCAGCCGAAATGTTTCGCCGATAGCGCGAGCCAAGCTCGTGTCGTGCCCCGAAAGCTCAAGGTCCGCAATTCGAACCTCCTGCTCGGAAAGGTGTCGGTCGGCCAGTGAAATGTGCTCTTCGGCTTCCGCCAGATGGCGAAGCGCCATGGCGCGATCCATTTGTCGCTCCCATGCATAGATGCAGGCGGGAGCACGATTGGTCTCTCAGCCACCGACGCCTACGGCACGGCCTTGGCCGGTGATGACAGGCAAGTTATCTCAGCAAACTCGGCGCAGCAATCCTTTGAAGTTGCTCTAATCAGAGCGGTTACGGATCTGCGACAGGTCGGTTCGCGCTCCAGCAAGTCCTGCTGCACGGCCATGGCTCGCCATTGCCGGGCGGCTTCGCGCAGGCTATGGGCCACCACGTTGTCGCGCGTTAGATCAGCAAGCTTTTCGCGTCCATCGGCTCGCTCTAGCATCTGGTCTGGCCAGCATTGTCTAATCCGGTTTTCCGATGAGGCCGATATGCCTGCCACGGCCCGGAAGTGCATTCAGGTGTGTTAATGAAGCCTTTACGTTCTTGGAAACGGCTCGCGGCTTGAACGCTGCGCCACCCTGGTCAACTTTGTTTCGTCCTCATTCGGAAACGGCTCTTGAGTCTTACGGCCTAGAAACGTATCCGGCTTTGGACAGCGTTGAAGCACCTCGGTCGCCTCCGCCACGACCTCGCGGGCACGTTGAAGCGCCAGACGATCCTGTCTGAGCGAATTGGTGAGCCGGGGCAAATTGAGAACTGGCGCCATGCCTGAACCTGCCATGTCGCAAGTCGAAGCGATGTATCAAATGATCCTTTGAATCGGATTAGGTGACAACAGTTCCATGTTTAGCGAAGTCCGCTCGGGGTCAGCGGCTCCCATCGGCAAGCTCCAGCCTAGCGCTTTCGCTTCGTCGCAGGCTTTGTCGTCATCGACGAGCGGGCCTTGCTGGGAGGCCGCACGCGCAAGCCGTCGACGAACACGTCGAGCAGACGCAGCGCCGTCGCCTGCCAACCGGGCTGGTCGTGCACGTAGCACATGCCGAAGAAGGCGCGCAGCAGATCCTCCGGGTTGATGTCGGCGCGCATCTCGCCGGCTGCGATGGCGCGGTCCAGCAGCGAGCCGATCGCCTTGGTCAGACGCTCGAAGGAGAAAGCATGCAGCTCCGACCCGCTCTGCACCGCGAGCGCGAGCGCTGCCATCATCCCCTTCTTGGTCGCAACAAACTCGACCCCTGATCGCAGCCAGCGCCGCAGCGCCTCGACCGGATCCTTGGCATTCTTCAATTGCTCGGCCAGCTCGCTGAGCTGCTCGACCTCGCGGCGGTACACCGCCTCGAACAAGGCCTCGCGCGTCGGGAAATGCCGATACAGCGTGCCGATGCCGACCCCGGCCCGCTTGGCCACCGCTTCCAGGCTCGCCTCCGAACCGCCCGCGCTGAACACCAGCTTTGCCGCTTCGAGCACGCGCTCGCGATTGCGCACGGCGTCCGCGCGGGGCTTTCGGGTCTGATCGGTGTGGTCGTCCATGGCGCGCAATGTAGATCACGAATTGGTTAGATTGAACCCATTGGTCGCCTTATCGCGTTGGTGACGCACGGGCTTTTGACGAATTCCAGATTTTTCCGCACCGGCCTTGTTAAGCGGAGGCTGCCTCCGTATCTTCCGATCAAGCGTCGGACGCATCGTGTTCGGACGGCGCTATTCGACAGCGGCCACGGCGGTGGCGCGCTGCGCGATGACTCATGTCCAAATCTGATCGGAGCCTTGTATGAACCACTCCATCAGCCTCACCGTGAACGGTGCGCGGCGCGACTTCGTCCTCGACGATCCGCGCGTTACGCTGCTCGATCTCTTGCGTGAGCGCCTCGATCTGACCGGAACCAAGAAAGGGTGCGACCGCGGCCAGTGCGGCGCCTGCACCATTCTCGTCGACGGCAAGCGCATCAATTCCTGTCTTGCGCTCGCCGTCAGTCATGACGGCGCCGACATCCTCACCATCGAAGGTCTCGCACGCGGCGACCAGCTCCATCCGGTGCAGGCGGCCTTCATCGCCCATGACGGCTTCCAGTGCGGCTTCTGCACGCCCGGCCAGGTCATGAGCACGATCGGCATGATCAAGGAGGCGCAGGCCGGCAACGATCCGGAACGCATCCGCGAATGCATGAGCGGCAATCTGTGCCGCTGCGGCGCTTACGTCGGCATCGTCGATGCCGTGCTCGACGCGCAAGGACAGATGGATGAGACCAATCAGAGGCGCTCCGCATGAAGTCGTTCGATTATGTCAAGCCCGCGACGGTGGCCGAGGCCGTTGCCGCTGCGGCCCAGCCCGGCGCGGTCTACCTCGCTGCCGGCACCAACCTGCTCGACCTGATGAAGGGCGGCGTCAGCCGTCCGGACCGGCTGGTCGACGTCACGCATCTCGATGGGCTCGATCAGATCGAGACCCTCTCGGACGGGTCATTGCGCATCGGCGCGTTGGTGCGCAATGCCGATCTCGCCCATGATGTGGACTTCGCGCGGTCCTATCCCGCCGTGGCCGAAGCGCTGCTCTCCGGAGCGTCGGCTCAATTGCGCAATGCCGCCACCGTCGGCGGCAATTTGTTGCAACGGACGCGCTGCGCGTATTTCTACGACACCGCCAGCCGCTGCAACAAGCGCGCACCTAGCTCCGGCTGCGACGCGCGCGACGGTGAGAACCGCAGCCATGCCGTGCTCGGCTGGAGCGAGAGCTGCATCGCCACGCACCCCTCCGACTTCTGCGTGCCGCTGGTCGCGCTCGATGCCATCGTCGAGATCGAGGGCAGAGACGGCCGGCGCGAAATCGCGCTCGACGAGCTGCACCGCCTGCCGGGCGATGCGCCCGAGCGCGAGACCGTGCTTGAGCCCGGCGATCTCATCGTCGCCGTGCGCCTGCCGCCCGCGGCTCGTGGCTTTGCCGCGCATGCGCGCTACCTCAAGGTCCGCGAGCGCACCTCGTATGCCTTTGGCGTCGTCTCGGCGGCGGCTGCGCTGCGGATCGAGAATGGCAGAATCGCACAGGCGCGGCTCGCGCTCGGCGGCGTCGCCGCAAAGCCCTGGCGCGCCCGTGCAGCGGAAGACGTCCTCAAGGGCGTCGCGCCGACGGCGGACGCGTTCCAGGAGGCCGCCCGGCGTGCGCTCGAGAGCGCAAAACCGTCCGGCGACAACGCCTTCAAGATCGAGCTCGCGCGCCGCATCGTCATGCGCGCGCTGACCTTGGCCGCTGCCGGCACGCCTGTGCGGATCCCCGCGCTGCCGGCCTCTCCCTTCGCCTCGACCTCCGGAGCCGTCCATGTCTGAGCTCAATTTGACCAGTGCGCCCGCACATCTCAGGCACGGCTCGAATATCGGCCAGCCGCTGACCCGCCGCGACGGCATCCTCAAGGTGACGGGGCAGGCGAGCTATGCTGCGGACAATCATCCGCCCGGCATGCTGTTTGCCGTGATGGCCGTCTCGAGCATTGCGCGGGGCCGTGTGGTCTCGCTCGATGTCGCTGCCGCAAAACGCCATCCCGGCGTCGTCGACGTCATGACGCCCGATCACAAGCCAGCGCTCGCGATCGACCCCGACCTCAAGACCAATCCGTTCGTATTCCGGATGGAGGTGTTGCAGAGCAATGAGGTCCGCTACGCCAATCAGGCGATTGCGGTCGTGATCGCTGAAACGCTGGAGGCCGCGACGGAAGGCGCCGCGCTGCTGGCCCCACGTTACGAGGTGCAGCCTGCGCTGGTCGGCCTCGATGCCGGCGAAAGCTTCGTGCCGCCGGTCGTCGGCGTCGGCAATCCCACGGAAAGCCATCGCGGCGATGTCGAGGCGGGCCTCGCCGCGGCCGAGAAGCAGATCGAGGCGATCTACGAGACGCCGCCGCAATATCACAATGCGATGGAGCCGCACGCGATCGTGGCGCGCTGGGAGGGTGACAAGCTCTTCCTCGACACGCCGAGCCAGGCCATGGTGATGGCTCGCGGCCGCGTTGCCGAGTTGTTCGGCCTCGTGCCGGAGAAGATTCACATCCGCAGCCCATTCCTCGGCGGCGGTTTCGGTTCGAAGGGCTTCCTGACCGGGCCGCAGATCCTTGGCGTGATGGCTGCGAAGCTGGTCGACAGGCCAGTCAAGCTTGTGCTGCGCCGCGAGCAGATGTATGGCCCGGTCGGCCACCGTGCGCCGACCCGCCAGCGCCTGCGCCTCGGCGCCGACGGAGAGGGACGCCTGACTGCGCTCGATCATCACGCACGAACCGTGTCGAGCACCTTCGACGATTTCTACGAGCCCGCCGCCGATGCCTCGCACACGCTCTACGCGGCGCCCGCGATCCGCACCTCGCACGATGCCGTGCGCGTCAACACCGGCACGCCGCTGTTCATGCGCGCGCCGGGCGAGGCGACCGGCTCGATCGCGCTCGAGAGCGCGATCGACGAGATGGCCTGGGCCTGCGGCATGGATCCGCTCGCTTTCCGCCTGAAGAACTACGCCGAGGTCGAGCCGATGACGGGGCGGCCGTTCTCCTCCAAGGCGCTGCGCGCCTGCTACGAGCAGGGCGCCGCGCGCTTCGGCTGGGCCAAGCGTCCGCTGCAGCCGCGGCAGATGCGCGACGATGCCGGCCTTCTGGTCGGCTGGGGCATGGGTACGGCGACCTTCCCGGCGCTGATGTTCCAGGCCGAGGCGCGCGCGGCGATCCGCCGCGACGGCTCCGGCGTGATGGAGATCGGCGCGCATGACATGGGGCAGGGCGCCTGGACGGCGCTGGCGCAGATCGCGGCCGATTCCGTCGGCCTCGATATCGACCGCCTCGACTTCAGGTCCGGCACGTCCGACCTGCCCGATGCCGGCATCGCCGGCGGCTCGGCGCACACGGCAACCGCAGGCGCTGCGATCCACAGCGCCGGTGCCGCCGTGATCGGAAAGCTCGCCGATCTCGCCACCAGCGACGAGCGCTCGCCGCTGTTCGGCGCCGGCAATGCCGGCGTGATCGCGCGCGACGGCAGGCTGATCCGCCGCGACGATGAGAGCCGCAGCGAGAGCTATGCCGAGATTCTGGCGCGCGCGGGCGTTGCCGAAGTGGAGGCGCGCGGCACCGGCGCGCCGAACCCTGCGGCGATGGAGCAATATGCGATGCATGCCCATGGCGCGGTGTTCGCCGAGGTGAAGGTCGATCCCGAGCTAGGCCAGGTTCGCCTCACCCGTATGATCGGCGCCTTCGCCGCCGGGCGCATCGTCAATCCGCGCATGGTGCAGAGCCAGCTGTTCGGCGGCATGATCTGGGGTCTGTCCTTCGCGCTGCACGAGGAGGCCGTCACAGATCGGCGCAGCGGGCGGATCATGAATGCCAATCTCGGCGAGTACCATATCCCCGTGAATGCCGACGTGCCGCCGCTCGACGTCATCACCGTCGAGGAGCATGATCCGCATGTGAACGCGCTCGGCATCAAGGGTGTCGGCGAGATCGGCATCACCGGCAGCGCCGGCGCGGTCGCCAACGCGGTCTGGCACGCCACCGGCGTGCGCGTCCGCAACTTTCCGATCCGGATCGAGGAACTGCTGACGTAGTTCTAGCTCTTCCGAAACAGGCGGCCCCGGAGTGCCTAGGAGTCCGGGGCCATAACCTCAGCACCTTTGCGCGAGGCTGCTCGGCTACGGCTCCCAACATATCAAGCTGCGGTTCGCGGAAATTGCGGTGGCTCAATATCCGCTAGATCCTCGGCTCCGTACGATTGCGGAGGGACCGTCAGAACGTCGGCGGCGTGCAGGCCGAGATCACCTCGCACGGTTTGCCGCCGACGCAGCGGAAGCGATGCGGGCGGCGGCTCTCGAAATAATAGGCATCGCCGGGATTGAGGATGCGGCGCTCGTCCTCGACGGTGACCTCGAGCTTGCCCGAAATCACGACGCCGCCTTCCTCGCCGTCATGGACGAGATGCACGCGCCCGGTGTCGCTGCCGGGCTCGTAGCGCTCCTTCAGGATCTGCAGGCTGCGGCCGAACAGATTGTCGCCGACCTGCCGGTATGAGATCGGCTTCTTGCCGACTTCGGTGAGCTCCTCGGCGCGGTAGAAGATCTTGCGCCTGGACTCCGGCTCCAGCGCGAAGAATTCCGCGAGCCCCATCGGGATGCCGTCGAGGATGCGCTTGAGCGCGCCGACCGAAGGGTTCATCTGGTTGGATTCGATCAGCGAGATCGTCGAATTGGTGACGCCGGCGCGCTTGGCCAGCTCGCGCTGCGACAGCTTGTGGCGCGCCCGGATGAATCGCAGCCGTCCACCGATGTCGACGCTCATGTTCTGGTCCTTGCCCTGGGTCCCGTGTTGCAGGTGTTGCGGATCGCGCAAATATGGACCGGCAGCCCCAGTCAAATCAACGGCTTGCAGGTCGCCAGAAAAGGACTTGTTGCGCCATCCAAGCCATGGCTCAGCTATGGGGTCAGCAAAGGAGCGCGGCCGTGACCCTTCATCAGATTCCGAACACCATTAAGACCGATTCGTACTGGATGCCGTTCACGGCCAATCGGCAATTCAAGAAGTCGCCGCGCCTGTTCTCCTCGGCCGAGGGCATGTACTACACCAGCGTCGATGGCCGCCAGGTGATCGACGGCTCCGCCGGGCTCTGGTGCGTCAATGCCGGCCACGGCCGCAAGCAGATCGCCGCCGCCGTCGAGCGCCAGCTGATGACGCTGGACTTCGCGCCGTCGTTCCAGATGGGCCATCCGCTGGCCTTCGACTTCGCCGAGCGTCTCGCCGAGATCGCCCCAAAGGGCCTCGACCGCGTCTTCTTCACCAATTCCGGCTCCGAGTCGGTCGACACCGCGCTGAAGATCGCGCTGGCCTATCACCGCGCCAACGGCCAGGCCAGCCGCACCCGCCTGATCGGTCGCGAGCGCGGCTATCACGGCGTTGGCTTCGGCGGCACCTCGGTCGGCGGCATGGTCGCCAACCGCCGCGCCTTCACCACCCTGCTGCCAGGCGTCGACCATATCCGCCACACCCATGATCTCACCCGCAACGCCTTCGCCAAGGACCTGCCCGAGCACGGCGCCGAGCTCGCCGACGATCTCGAGCGTCTGGTCGCCCTGCACGGCGCGGAAACGATCGCCGCCGTCATCGTCGAGCCGGTGCCGGGCTCGACCGCGGTGTTGCCGCCGCCGAAGGGATATCTGCAGCGCCTGCGCGAGATCTGCGACAAGCACGGCATCCTCCTGATCTTCGACGAGGTCATCACCGGCTTCGGCCGCCTCGGCACGCCGTTCGCCGCCAATTTCTTTGGCGTCACGCCGGACCTGATGACCACGGCCAAGGGCATCACCAACGGCACCGTGCCCTGCGGCGCCGTGTTCGCGAGCCGCAAGGTGCACGACGGCATGATGACCGGCCCGGAGAACCAGATCGAGCTGTTCCACGGCTACACCTATTCGGCGCATCCGGTCGCCTGCGCCGCGGGCATCGCGACGCTCGACATCTACAAGGACGAAGGCCTGCTCACGCGCGGCGCCTCGCTCGCCGAATACTGGCGCGATGCGCTGCATTCGCTCAAAGGTCTGCCGAACGTCGTCGACATCCGCAATTGCGGCCTGATGGGCGCGGTCGAACTCGCACCGCGTGGCGGCGTGGTCGGCGCGCGCGGCTACGACATGCTGGTCGAATGCTTCAACAACGGCCTCTATCTTCGCACCGGTGGCGATTCCGTCGCGATGTCGCCCCCGCTCATCGTCGAGAAGAGCCACATCGACCAGATGATCTCGATCCTCGGCGACGCCATCAAGAAGGTGGCCTGATAATTGCTCTCGCCGCTAGCGAGTTGTGTCCTTGCAGCGGCGAGCGCCGCGGGAGTTTGACGAAGCGTGAAAGTTCTGATCCTCGGCAGCGGTGTCATCGGTGTCACCTCTGCCTACTACCTCGCGCGTGCCGGCCATGAGGTGACGGTCGTCGACCGCCAGCCGGAGCCGGCACTGGAGACCTCCTTCGCCAATGCCGGCGAGGTGTCGCCCGGCTATTCCTCGCCCTGGGCCGGCCCCGGCGTGCCGGTCAAGGCGATCAAGTGGCTGTTGATGAAGCACGGCCCGCTGGTGATCCGGCCGAAGCTCGATCCGGTCATGTGGGTCTGGCTGCTCAAGATGCTGCGCAACTGCACCAGCGCGCGCTACGCAGTTAACAAGAGCCGGATGATCCCGATCGCGGAATACAGCCGCGATGCCTTGCGTGATCTGCGCCGCGACATCGGCATTCAGTATGACGAGCGCTCGCAGGGCACGCTGCAGCTGTTTCGCTACCAGGCCCAGCTCGACGGCACGGCCGAAGACATCGCCGTGCTCAAGCAGTACGGTGTTCCCTTCGAGGTGCTGAGCCGCGAGGGCTGCATCGCGGTCGAGCCGGCACTGGCGGGCGTGAAGGAGAAGTTCGTCGGCGGGCTTCGCCTGCCGCAGGACGAGACCGGTGACTGCCACATGTTCACGCAGGCGCTGGCGAGGCACGCCCAGGCGCTCGGCGTGCGCTTCCTGTTCAACACCTCGATCGACCGTATCGTCACCGATGGCGCGCGCGTCAGCGGTGTCGCCACCAGCGCCGGCCTGCTGCAGGCGGACGCTTACGTGCTCGCGCTCGGCAGCTGGTCGTCGCGGCTCCTGGCGCCGCTCGGTATTTCGCTGCCGGTCTATCCGGTGAAGGGCTATTCGATCACGGTGCCGATCAAGGACGCCTCCGGTGCGCCGGAATCCACCGTGATGGACGAGAGCTACAAGGTCGCGATCACCCGCCTCGGCAATCGCATCCGCGTCGGCGGCACCGCCGAAATCTCCGGCTATTCGGACAAGCTCTACGACGCACGCCGCGCCACGCTCGATCATTCGCTGACCGACCTGTTCCCGCGCGGCGGCGACCTGTCCAAGGCGACGTTCTGGAGCGGCCTGCGCCCGATGACGCCGGACGGCCCGCCCGTGATCGGCCGGACCCACTACGCCAACCTCCACCTCAACACCGGCCACGGCACGCTCGGCTGGACCATGTCGTGCGGCTCGGGCCGCGTGCTCGCTGACATGCTGTCGGGCAAGAAGCCGGACATCGACGTCAGTGCGTTGTCGGTGGAGCGGTACAAGCACCGGTTTGGCTAAGGCTCTATCCCTCGTCATTGCGAGGAGCCCTTGCGACGAAGCAATCCAGGCTGTCTCCGCGGTGAGACTCTGGATTGCTTTGCTGCACTCGCAATGACGGCGTGGAGACGCCGCGGATTTCTTCCACCCGCCGCGTCCGTTGAAAGCAGCTACCCCGCCCCCGTCACGCAATTCACCCACAGCACCACGGCCTTCGCATCCCGCGCCGGATTGGAAAACCGGTGCGGCCGTCGGCTCGCGAAACGAAAACTGTCGCCCGTCTTCAGCGACCACGTCTGGCTGTCCACCGTCAGCATCATCTCGCCTTCGAGCACGAGCCCGGCCTCTTCGCCGTCGTGGGTGTAGAGCTCGTCGCCGGTGGAGCCGCCGGGCTCAAGATGCACCAGGAACAGATTGAGCTTGTTGTCGCTGCTCGCCGGGCTCAGCAATTGCTTGGACACGCCCGTGCGCCACAGCTTCAATTCGGGCCGCTGCACTCCGCGCGTCACCACCTGATCCGATGCGCCGTCGGCGCTCGGGCTCGCGCCGAACAGCGCGGCGATGCCGACGCCGAGCACGTCGGCGAGCGTCGCCAGCACCCGCAGCGACGGCGACGACAGCCCGCGCTCGATCTGGCTGAGGAAGCCGATCGACAGCTCCGTGCGCGCGGCGACCGTCTCCAGCGAGAACTGCCTGACTCGCCTGAGATCCCGGATGCGGCGGCCGACCGCGACGTCCATCGCCGGCTCGGCCGGCTTGGCAGCGGCTTTGGCTTTCACCTTGGCCGGCCTGTTCCTGGCCGGCTTTGCGGCGGCCGGTTTGCGCATTCTTTTGCCACCGCTCACGTCAAACCGCTTCCTTCATGTGCATGAAAACCGCTTGCATCACCCGCAAAAGTGTGACCAAATTTTCATATTGGTGAAAATAGGCCGAAACGGGCCGGCCCGCAACGTTTGATCGCGACATGCGCGCGCCGCCGCCGGCCAGGCCCAAAAGGGGGATGCGATGAAGCGTTTTGTTCAGGCCGCAGTTGCGGCGCTCGCCATTGCCACAGCGGTGCCGGCAGCGGCGCAACAGGCTCTGAAGGTCGGCTCGACTCCGACGGGCATTCCCTTCACCTTCCTCGACACCAAGACCAACACCATCCAGGGCATCATGGTCGATCTCATCACCGAGGTCGGCAAGGATGCCGGCTTCAACGTGCAGATCGAGCCGATGGCGTTCTCGGCGCTGATCCCCTCGCTGACTTCGAGCAAGATCGACATCATTGCGGCAGCGATGTTCATCACGCCGCCGCGCAAGGAAGTCATCGACTTCTCCGACCCGATCTACAGCTACGGCGAGGGCCTCGTGGTGCCGAAGACCGACACCAAGGCTTACGCCACGCAGGAGGATCTGAAGGGCCAGACGGTGGGGGCGCAAGTCGGCACCGCCTTCGTCGACGCGCTGAAGAAGACCGGCCTGTTCTCCGAAGTGAAGGCTTACGACACCATCCCGGACATCCTGCGCGACGTGAACACCGGCCGCCTCAAGGCCGGCTACGCCGACTATCCGATCCTCGCCTACAATCTGAAGCAGGGCGGCTTCCCCGAGGTGCGCCTGGTCGACGGCTACAAGCCGGTCACGGTCGGCTCGGTCGGCATCGGCGTGCGCAAGGGCGAGAGCGCACTGCTCGGCAAGATCAACGCTTCGCTGGCGAAGCTGAAAGCCAACGGCACCATCGACAAGATCCTCGATAAATGGGGCCTGAAAGCACAAGGTTGATCGATAGAAGCTGATCGAAGGCTGCCCGATGAAAGGCTTCTGGCGCGACGCCGTCGAGTTCTTCCCGATCCTGCTGAACGGCGTCGCGCTGACGATCATCGTCACGATCGGCTCGCTGTTGCTGTCGACGGTGCTCGGCCTGGTCTGGGCGATGATGCGGGTCTCCGGCATCAAAGCGCTGTCGATGCTCAGCGCCAGCCTGATCAACGTGATCCGCGGCATCCCGATCATCGTGCTGTTGTTCTACCTCTACTTCGTGATGCCCGATCTCGGCGTTACGCTCAGCGCGTTGCAGGCCGCGATCCTCGGGCTCGGCATCGCCTATTCGGCCTACCAGGCCGAAAACTTCCGCGCCGGCATCGAGGCGATCGACAAGGGGCAGATCGAGGCGGCGCAGTCGATCGGCATGGGCTGGTGGCTCACCATGCGCCGCGTGGTGCTGCCGCAGGCCGTGCGCATCGTGCTGCCGCCCTACGGCAACGTCATGATCATGATGCTGAAGGATTCCTCGCAAGCCTCGACCATCACGGTCGCCGAGCTCGCGCTGCAGGGCAAGCTGATCGCGTCCTCGACGTTCAAGAACACCAGCGTGTTCACGCTGGTCGCCCTGATGTACCTCACCATGAGCATTCCGCTGATCCTCTTGGTCCGTCACTTCGAGAAGCGGGCCGGCAAGCGATGATCGAGCTGAGCGACGTCCACAAGAGCTTTGGCAAGGTCGAGGTGCTCAAGGGCATCACGGCGAGCGTCGAGAAGGGTGAGGTGGTCTGCATCATCGGCCCCTCCGGCTCCGGCAAGTCGACCATCCTGCGCTGTATCAACGGCCTCGAAAGCTACGACCGCGGCGAGATCAGCGTCGAGGGCTTGAGGGTCGATCGCGACGCGCCCTCGATCGTGAACATCCGCACCCAGGTCTCGATGGTGTTCCAGCGCTTCAACCTGTTCCCGCATCGGACAGCGCTGGAGAACGTGATCGAGGGGCCGCTCTTCGTGAAGAAGGAGCCGCGCGCCCAGGTGCTCGAGCGCGGCCGCGCGCTGCTCGCTCAGGTCGGGCTTGCGGAAAAGGCCGATGCGCATCCGCCGCAGCTCTCCGGCGGGCAGCAGCAGCGCGTCGCCATCGCGCGGGCGCTCGCCATGCAGCCCAAGGCGATCCTGTTCGACGAGCCGACCTCGGCGCTCGACCCCGAGCTGGTCGGCGACGTCCTCGGCGTCATGCGCAAGCTCGCCGACGACGGCATGACCATGGTCGTCGTCACCCACGAGATGGGCTTTGCGCGCGACGTCGCCGATCGTGTTCTGTTCATCGATGGCGGCGTCATCGTCGAGCAGGGGCCGGCGAAATCGGTGCTCAATCAACCGCAGCACGCGCGGACGCAGGACTTCCTGCGCCGCGTGCTGCATCCGCTCTGACCGGTTTCGACATGACGCGCCTGCCTCTGCCGCCCTCGCTCTATGCCGATACCGCCGTGGCGCCGGTTGCCACGCCGCCGCTCGATGTCGACAAGAGCGTCTCGGTCGCAATCGTCGGCGGCGGCTACACCGGCCTTTCCACCGGGCTGCATCTGGCCGAACAGGGCGTCGAGGCGCTGGTGCTGGAGGCGCAGGAGCCGGGCTGGGGCGCGTCGGGTAACAATGGCGGCCACACCAATCCCGGCCTGAAGCACGACCCTGACAAGATCGAGGCCGATTTCGGCACCGAGCTCGGCCGCCGCATGATCGCGTTCGCCTACGGCACGACCAACTTCACACACGATCTGATCCGCCGCTACCAGATCCCGTGCGAAGCGCGGCAGAACGGCACGTTGCGCGCAGCTTACAATGAGAGCAGCGCCGCTGCGATCGAGAAGACCGCGCAGCAATGCATCCGCCGCGGCATGCCGGTGACTTATCTGAACCGCGAGCAGCTCCGCGACATGACCGGCACCGATCGTTACATCGGCGCGATGTTGGATGCGCGCGGCGGCGATCTGCATCCTCTCAGCTACGCCCGTGGTCTTGCCCGCGCCGCGATGTCGGCGGGCGCGAAGGTTCATGGCGGGACACCGGCATTGTCGCTACGCCGCGAGGGAACGCGCTGGCGCATCGAGACGCCGCGGGCGGTGGTTCATGCCGACAAGGTCCTGCTCGCCACCAACGGCTTCACCGACGATCTCTGGCCGGCCCTCCGACGCACCATCGTGCCGGTGTTTTCCTCGATCGCCGCCACCGCGCCGCTGTCCGACGCAGTCTCCCGTTCGATCATGCCGACGCGCCCCGTCCTCTACGAGAGCGGCCATATCACGGTCTACTATCGCATCGATCAGCAGAACCGTCTGTTGATGGGCGGGCGCGGCCCGATGCGCTGGATCAGGTCGCCGCATGACGTCGCCTATCTCATGCGTTATGCGGAGCGACTCTGGCCGCAGCTCAAGGGCGTTGCCTGGACCCACGGCTGGAACAGCCGGCTCGCCATCACCGCGGACCATTATCCGCATGTGCACGAACCCGCCGAGAGCGTTTTGATCTCGCTCGGCTGCAATGGCCGCGGTGTCGCGCTTTCGACTGCGATGGGCGCGCAGCTCGCCCGCCGCCTGATCGGCGGCACCAAGGCCGAGATCGACATGCCCATCACGGGCATCAAGCCGATCCCGATGCACGCGTTCTGGCCGGTCGGCGTGACCACCGCCGTGATCGCGGGCCGGGTGCGGGACCGGCTCGGCATATGAAGAAGGCGCCGCTCGGTGAGGAGCGACGCCTTGCTCGAATCTTAGATCGGCTTTAGCAGCGACCCTGCTTCCAAAGTCCGGGCGGGCACGCGTGACCGCGCCAGCCGACCTTGCGACCGTGGTACCAGCCGAACGACTTGCCATGGTGATGATGGCCCATCTTGTGGCCATGACCATGTCCATGTCCGTGCCCACCCTTCGCCAGTGCGGGGCTCGTAAATGTGAAGCCGGCCGCAATGATCAGCGAGGCGGCGAGCGCAAGTTTCTTCATGATGTCCTCCGGTGGGGGCGAGCGCATTTGTCCGTTCAGTGAACGAACGGTGGGAGAGTAAGTTCCCTGCGAATGTGGAGGAGTCGTGACGCTCGCCTGGATACGTAATTGCGCTGGCGCTCAACGCGCGCTGGCATGTCGAGCGAAGTCAAGCCTCCGCCACCGCATCGGCCCAGGGTTGGAAAATCTCGACCGCGCCGGAATTGAGCTCGCCCTCGCGCATCACGACGCTCGGACAGGCGAATTTCTGCGGCAGCGCCTGCACCCGGCTCTCTTCATAGTCGAAGCGCGCGGCCAGGGCATTGCGCACCTCCGCCGGCAGCCGCGCATCGCCGATCACCACCGCGCCTTCGCTGGCGTCGATGCGCGGCTGGTGAATGGCGGCGTCGAGGTCCATGCCGTAATCCATCGCGAAGGATACGAGCTGCATCACCGACGGCAGGATGCGGCGTCCGCCGGAGGCGCCGATTGCGAGGCGCTTGCCATCCTTCGTCTCGGCGATGACGGGCGTGTAATTGCAGAGGCAGCGCTTGCCCGGTGCGAGCGAGTTCGTGGTACCAGGCGTCGGATCGAACCACATGATGCCGTTGTTCATGGTGATGCCGGTGTGCGGTGTCACGTATCGCGAACCGAACGACGAGAGCAGCGTCTGCGTCACCGCCGCGATGTTGCCGTGACGATCGACCACCGAGAAATGCGTGGTGCAGGCCGGCGCGAGATATTCGGCGCCGAGCGAGCGCTTGCCGTCGGCATCGCCCATATCCTTGAGCCGTTCGCGGAAGGCGGCCTGCAGGGCGAGCGCATATTCGACATAGGCGCCGGCATCCGGCGCGCCTGCCGGCGTCAGGCTCTGCTGCAACAGCCGCAGCGCATGAGCCATGGTCGGCCCCGCGGTGAGCTCCGGGGTCGCGAACACCCTGCCTTGGCGATAGGGGATCGCCAGCGGCGCGCGCAGATGGGCGCGGAATGCGGCGAGATCCTCCACCGACAGCGAGCCGCCGTCGGCCTTGATGTCGGAAGCAATGCTCCTGGCGAGATCGCCCTGATAGAAATCGCGCGCGCCCGCGTCGGCGAGATGTGTCAGCGTCGCCTTCAGGGCGTCCTGCGGCAGCCGCGTCTCGAATTTGATGCCCCAGGGCGCGGTTGGGGGCAGGCCGTCCTTCAGATATGCGGCCGCGCTCGCGGGGTATCGCCTGAGATCGGCGGCCGAGCCCGCGATCGTCACCGTCGTCCACCAATCGACCAGCAGGCCTTCGCCGGCAAGCCGAGCTGCCGGCGTGACCAGATCCTTCCACGGCATCTTGGCGTAGCGGCGGTGCGCCTCTTCCATTCCGGCGACGACACCGGGTACGGCGATCGAGCCGGGGCCGTGGATGTTGCGATCGTCCTTCACCCTTGGCCAGGGAAACAGGTCGGACGACGCGCCTTCGCCGCTGAGCGGATAATCGGCCGTGCGCAGGCTTTGCGGCGCGCACATGCCGTAGTCGATCACCTCATAGCGATTTTCCTTGGCGCGGTAGAGCACCATCGCACCGCCGCCGCCGATGCCGCTGTTCCAGGGCTCCAGCACGTTGAGGGCAAACGTGGTCGCAACGATCGCGTCGACGCAATCGCCGCCCGCGGCCAGCACCTGCGCCCCGGCTTCGGCCGCCCGCCGCGATTGCGAGGCGACGATGCCGCCCTTGGAGGTGACGGCGGGCTTGCGGACGGTCTGGTTGAGGCTGAACTGGTGAGGCATGGTGTCGTCTTGATCTCTGGATTCAGTTGCGTCGTGCACTGAGGTTGAAAGCTCTGCGATTGGCGAAGCGCGCGGACAATGGCACATTGCCGCCAACGAGAACATCGAAAGGGAGGCGCGGCATGGCTGGTGTGAAACAGGCGCGGGATGGCGCGGTCGGGATCCTGACGCTCGACGAGCCGGCCAGCCTCAACGCGATGACGCCAGACCTGCTCGGCGCACTTGCCCTAGCCGTCGGCGAAATGACGGGGGACGAGGCCATCCGCGCGCTGGTGCTCACGGGCGCCGGGCGGGGATTTTGCTCAGGACAGAATTTGAAAGCCTCAGAGGCGCTCGGCGAGGACATCGCGGCCGGCGTGATGCGCTTCTACTGGCCGGCCTTCAAGGCCTTGCGCGAATGCCGAGTGCCTGTCGTCGTTGCCGTCAATGGCGTCGCGGCCGGCGGCGGCTTCAGTCTCGCAATGGCCGGCGACATCATCGTCGCGGCGCGGTCGGCGAGCTTCATCCAGGTGTTCAGCCGCATCGCGCTGGTGCCCGATCTCGGCTCGACCTGGCTCTTGCCGCGGCTGATCGGCCGGCAGCGCGCGCTCGAGCTGATGCTGCTCAATGAGCCGCTGACGGCGGAACGCGCCCAGGAGATCGGCCTGGTCCGGCAGGTCGTCGACGACGCCAAGTTGATGGATGAGGCGTTAGGTTTGGCGCGCCGCCTCGCCGAAGGACCGACGCGCGCTTTGGTCGCAACCCGCGCTCTGGTCGAGGAGAGCGAGCATGCGACCTATGAAGCGCAGTTCCGCCGCGAGATCGAGCTTCAGGCCACGATCCGCAAGAGCGCGGACGCCATGGAAGGCCGCAATGCGTTCGTGGAGAAGCGCAAGGCGAAGTTTACCGCGAGGTGAGGTGGGCATGCTTCTCATCCAACCGTCATGCCCGGGCTGTCCCGGGCATCCACGTCTTCCTATCCGAGCCCCCAAAACGTGGAATGGCCGGGTCAAGCCCGGCCATGACGACGATTAGTGCGATTTCTACGGCCGCGCGCTCAGCGCATGCGATCCAGCCGGCTGGCCTGGTACTTGGCGCGCCATTTCGGGCCGGGTCCGCGCATGTAGTGCAGCTCGGGGCGGTAGGGATTGGCTGCGACGCGGATCAGCGTCTGCCATCTGGTGGCGACGAAGCTGAGGGGCTGGCGCAGCAGGCTCAATGAAGCGAGCAACATGGCATCACCTCAATGCGGCTTGCCGAGCATGGCGGTGAAGGGGAGGTCGAACAGATCCTCGCCGTCGGAGCCGCTGACGTGGATCACCCAGTCGCGCCAGTCCTCGGCGCCGGGGGTCTGGATCATCGAGTTCATGATCTGAGCGGCGCGGTCGCGCGCCTCGGTCAGATTGGCGACTGCGGCGCCGTAGCGGTCGATCAGCGTGCCCTCGGTGTTGGAGCAGTGAAAATAGACCTGGACCATAGGCGCCTCCTGTAGAAAGCGATCGGGACGGCAAACCGATACCACCCCAAGCATTCGCGAAACATTCGGGTCGAGCCCGGTAAGGAAATCTACGGATATTGGTCGGACCCAAGGTCGTTACAGGTTTAATCACAGGCGGGTGATGACTGGACGGCACCGCGGCGGCATGGAACAACGCCCGCGGGAAGGCGGCTCACGGTGAACCAGTTCACATTCGATCGCGAACGGCCAAATTTGCGCTTGCCTGCAGCGGTCGTTCTTGCAGCGGGCTTCGCCGCCGCGCTGCTCGGCTTCGCCCCGGCTTCGTCCGAGCCGGTCAGAAAGAGCGGCTACGCGATCGGCGCGGAAGCCTGCGGCAGCGGCGATCTCGCCTTTCCCAGGATCCAGATCGACATGAAGGCGGGATATTGCGCCGGCCTCGTCGCCAGCGAGGGGGACCGCCTCAAATTTCCGCGCTCGATCGTCCAGGTGCCCGGCCGCGACCTTTTGGTGGTCGCCGATATGGGCGGCTGGGGCCACACCGACGGGCGGCTGCTGCTGCTCGATCCGCGTGCCCCGCAGGGGCAACGCTTCAAGGAGCTGCTGACGGGGATAGAATATCCGTTCGCTCTCGTCATCGGCCCGGACAAAAAGCTTTATGCCTCGACCGCGGAGACGATCTTCCGGTTCGACCCGCTCGCGGACAATCCACGCAGCACGGTCGAGACCATCATCCGCCACTTGCCCGGCCGTCGGATCACGCTGCCCGATGGCACGAGGACTGATGAGAGCGCGCATCCGCTCAAGCAGTTCGTGTTCGACCGGAACGGCCGGCTGTTCGTCAATGTCGGCTCGCACAGCGACGATTGCATCACGCCTGCGCCGATCACAAGACCCTGTGCGGCGGCCGAGGGCGTGTCCGCGCTGGCATCGATCTGGCTGTTCACGCCGCCCGCAGGCGGCGTCTTCCCGGCATTGAAACCTGGCGATCCCGACCCGCCGCACATTGTCTATGCGCGCGGCCTGCGCAACTCGATGGCGCTGGTGCTGCACCCGAAGTTTCCGGACGCTGGCTACGCCTTCCTGCAAGGCGAGAACGCCCGCGACCTGCCCGACATCTTCAAGCCGAACGAGGAGATCAACGCGATCGAGCAGGGCAGGCACTACGGCTGGCCCTATTGCTACGATTTGTCGACGCCGAGCCCGGAATTCAGGCTAGTGCTGCAATCAGGCACGTACAAGTCGTTCTGCTCGGCCAATGTGCTCTACAAGGCGCCGTTGTCACTGCTGCCGCCACACGGGGCGCCGCTCGCGATGTTGTATTACCACGGCGCGAAATTCCCCGAGCTGGAAGGCAAGCTCTTGGTTGGCCTGCACGGCTATCGGCCGACCGGCAGCCGGCTGCTGGTCTATGACGTCGACGATCACGGCTTTCCAAAGCCCAGCGCGGCACCGGTGCGCTATCACGTCAGTTGCGCGGCCGAGCCGACCCGCAGTTTCCGGACCGACGCCGGCGAGGTCGCCGCCGCGCCGTTCGAAGAGCTGATCGCCGGCTGGCACCGCGTCAACGGCGCGCGGCCGCAAGGTGCGCCGGTCGGCATGACGGTTGCCGAGGACGGCGCGATCTGGCTGGTCGAGGACAAGAACAAGACCGTGATCCGGATCGATCGCGCTGCTGGCGAAGCGCCTGCGCCTCTCCCCTGCGATACGCGCAGCCAGGCGATGATCGACCAGCTCGCGGCTTTCGTCGCCAGAGACGCGCAGAACGGCGTTCGCCTTACCACCTTGCGCAAGGGCCTCGTCGAGAAGCATTGCGTCGGCTGCCATTCGGATTTCGGCCTGAGCGCGGGGCAATCGGATGCGGAGAAGGACAGGGCGGTGCTGCACTTCATGCTGGCGCAGGACGGCTGGATCTACCCTGGCGATCCCGACGCCGGCAGGCTGCGGACGCGCCTGCGCGGCCTAGGCGCCGAGAAGCTGATGCCGCCGGGCGGCGAGAGCCTGCCCAAGACCGAGCCTGGTTACACGCGCCTGCTCGATACCGCGGACCTGTTCGTCGCCAAAATGGTGCCGGGCACGCGGATGCGGATCAAGCCAGGCCCGCCGCAGCGGAAGTTTTTCAGCAAGGCCAACAAGGAATGCGGCGAAATACCGGCTGGAAACGTCGTCGTCGTGACACAAAGGAGCGCTGTAGACAGACCCGGCTTTAGCCGATTCTTCCGGCCAGCCGATCCCTATCTGAACGGCGAGTGCACCGACGGCGATGGCTATTACATCCGGCAGGAACTTCTGGTGCCTGTGCAGTAGCATCCTGCTGGTCACGACGCTGCCGGCCGCTGCCGAAACGAAGCTGTTCGAAAGCGCACAGGTGACGCCCGCCAGCGAATACACCTTCGGCATCGAAGGGCCGGCCGCCGATCTCGACGGCAATCTGTTCGTCGTCAATCTCGGCAAGCCCGGCACCATCGGCAAATTGCCCGCTGGTGGCGCCGCCTCGGAGCTGTTCACGACGCTCCCCGAAGGCAGCGTCGGCAACGCGATCCGTTTCGATCGCAGCGGCACCATGTTCATCGCCGACTACAAGAAGCACAACATCTTCGCCATCCCCAAGGGTGCGACCAAGCCCGCGGTGTGGTTTCACTCCGGCGAGATGAGCCAGCCCAACGACATCACGATCGCGCCGGACGGCACGATCTATGCGAGCGATCCGAACTGGAAGGGGCGCGAAGGCCACATCTGGCGCATCGCCAGGGGAGCGGACGGTACGGTGCGGGGGCAGGTGATGTCGACGCCGCGCGCCATGGGCACCACCAACGGCATCGACCTCAGCCCTGACGGCAAGACGCTCTATGTCGGCGAATCCAGCAGCGGCCAGATCTGGTCCTATGCGATCAGCGGCAACGAGCTGACGGCTGCAAAACTCGTCAAGGCGTTTCAGCCCGACACCATCGACGGCCTGCGCACCGACGTTGCCGGCCGCCTGTACGTCGCGCGCATTCTCAAGGGCACGATCGCGCTGATGAAGCCGACCGGCGCGGTCGAGCGCGAGATCCCGCTGAAGGCCAAGGAGCCGACCAACATTGCCTTCGGCGGCAGCGACGGCAAGACCGTCTTCGTCACCCAGCGCCAGGGTGGCTTCATCGAGTCCTTCCGCACCGACCAGCAGGGCCGCGAGCACTGCCTCCAGCGTGGGCGTTGCTGAGCTTCGCAAGCGCTCTGCTTTCCGCGCAGGGCAGCGCGACGATGGACGGCATTTTTCTTGCTTGCATCCGGCGGCCGTGGCGATCAAGACTCTGCGGCACGTCCAGTAGCAGGCGACCACGGAGTGTTGAGTGAAAGCCGTCTATACCGAGCTGCACCGCAGCCACGATCCGCAATTCTTCTTGGTGCGTGGTGTCGTCAAGCGCACCACAGAGCAGCCCGAGCGCGCCGATCGCCTGCTCAGGGGATTGAAGGACGGCAGGCATCAACTGGTCGAGCCAACCAAGTTCGGGCCCGGTCCGCGCGCACGCATTCACAGCCCGGAATACCTGTCGTTCCTCAGCGAAGCCTGGGACGCCTGGACGGCGCTCGGCGATTCCGGCCCGGAGATGATCGGCAATATCCATCCCGTGCGCCATGCCGCGACCTATCCGACCCACATCGTCGGCAAGCTCGGCTGGCATACCGCCGACACCGCAGCGCCGATCGGCCCGGGCACGTGGGCCGCGGCCTGCGCCGCCACCGATGTTGCGGTGACCGCAGCGCAGATGGTGATGGATGGCGAGGACGCAACTTACGCGCTCTGCCGTCCGCCCGGCCATCACGCCTATCGCGACATGGCCGGCGGCTTCTGCTTTCTCAACAACAGCGCGATCGCGGCGGCGCATCTGCGGCAGAAGCATGAGCGCGTCGTGATCCTCGACGTCGATGTCCATCACGGCAACGGCACGCAAGGCATCTTTTATGCCCGGCCCGACGTCTACACGATCTCGATCCATGCCGACCCCGTTGCGTATTATCCGTACGTATGGGGCTATGCCCATGAGCGCGGCGAAGGACCCGGCCTCGGCACCAACCTCAACATTCCGCTTCCCATCGGCACCGGCGATGACGGCTATCTCCAGGCGCTGGACATCGCGCGCAAGGCGATCGAATCCTTTGCACCCGGCGCCCTCGTCATCGCACTCGGCCTCGATGCCTCCGAGCACGATCCGCTCAAGGGATTGGCCGTCACCACACCCGGCTTCCGCCGCATCGGCCAGGCCATCGCGAAGCTGGGCCTGCCGACCGTGCTCGTGCAGGAAGGCGGCTATCTCTCGGACATTCTCGGCGCCAACCTGACCTCTGTGCTGGCAGGATTCGAAGAAGCGCGGTGAGATCGCTTCGCCTCTCCGCTTGCCCGCCTCACTCAGCCGCTTCGCGGAGGGGCCAGGCATGGCGGCTGATGGGAAGGCCGCCGTCGGTGCGGGAGCCGTCGGCGATCGCGAGGCGATGCGCGGGCGATGGCGAGCACAGCGAGAAGCGCCAGGCGTCCGGATCGTCGACGATGTCGGGCTTGAAGCTGATCTCGATGGCCTCGCGTGACACCTGCATGGCGAAGGCGTCGAGCGGCAGATTGAGCCCGAAGCCCCTGGCCTTCAGATAGGCCTCCTTGAGCGTCCAATAATCGAAAAAGCGCTCGATCGCCGCGGCCTCCGGCAGTCCGCGCAAGGCTTCGACCTCTTCCGGCGCAAAGAAGCGAAGCGCGGTGGACAGCGGCGCGACGCGCCGCGACACGGTTTCGACGTCGACCCCGACGGCCTCATGCCGCGACACCACGCAGGCGACGCAGCCGTCGGCATGCGACAGGCTGAAATGCAGCGCGGTCGAGGTGGCTGGTGCTGCGACGAACGGCCGGCCATAGCGGCCCGCGCCAAACGACCAGTCGGTGGGCGCGACGTTGGAAGCGACCTGTGACAGCGCCAGGCGCAACATCGCATGCGCGAAGATGTATTGCCGCCGATGCCGCTCGAACACGAAGCGATCGGCCCGGGCCCGCTCGTCGACGGAGAGCAGGCGTCGGCACGCCTCCGCCGCGCCCGGCACGTCAATGCTCTCGATCAGTCCGACAAAGAGTTCGATTCTGTCGTCTGCCATCAATTGGGCCCATGGCGTCGGGCGAGGCCAAATCCCTCGGTGCCGACGGAAGAAACAACTGCGCAAGAATCAGCCGAGAGGACCGTACCTAGCGGTCCACCCGGGCGAATTCTTGTCGATTTGCAGGCCGGTTTACAGGCGCAAGCTTGTGCGAGCCCCCAAACTCGACACGCAAGCGGCCGCTCTGCGAAGATTCGTACGGCCGTCCCCGACCGACGAGTTTACTTCTTCTTGGACTTCTTCTTCTTCTTGGACCCGCGCAGAGCCTTAAGGCTGGCGTCGACATCCTTCAGTGCGAGCTGGAGTTTTTGCTTCTCGAAATTGAGCAGGTCTTGCAGCGCCTTGCGGTCCTCCGCGCTGAGCGAGGTCTTCTTGGTAAATTTGATGAAACCCATAACACTCCCCCGGTTGAAAATGATCATCCCAAATCAAAATCCGAGAATAATCTTGCGCGACGACGCCAAATAATCAAGCTGCAACTTGATCATTCACAGCTTTGGGGCGTGAACCCGTATTCTGGCGCGATGTCGCGGCATCAAGCGGCCCTGCGCGCGAGCAATCTGCCGAGTGGTGCGTTGGGCTGGGCGATCGCCGCCGTCAGCAGGGCGACGAGGTCCTCCATCCATTCGCCGACCGCTCGGCCCTCGAGCAAATCGCGCTTGTAATTGCAGGAGCCGGTAATGCCGGTCGGGCGCTCCTTGAGCATCAGCGACAGCCAGGTCTGGTCGATCGGCAGCACCGGCTGGCCTTCGCGCGCGACGTTGCCGATCGATTCCGTCGCGAGATCCGGGAGATCGAGCGGCCGGCGCAACGGATTCTGCAGCGTGAAATAGACCTGGAGCAGCGAGGCCGGATCGATCCCCTCCTGCTCCAGTCGATCGGCCAGGACGTTGAACGGCAGCTCCTGCCGCGCATGCGCCTCGAGCACGCTCTGGCGCACCCGCAGCAGAGCCTGCGCGAAAGACAGGTCCGGCGTGATTGTCGTGCGGACGATCACCGTGTTCTCGAACGGGCCGATGATCCGGTCGGTGTCCGGCTGGGCACGATTGGCCATCGCGGTCGCGACCGCGATGTCGGTGCGGCCCGTCCGGGCCAGCAGCATGGCCTTCAGGCCGGTGAGGAAGCACATGAACAGCGTGCAATTGTGCTGGCCCGCAAACGCCGTCAGCCGGGCGATCAGCTCGCGCTCGAGGCAGACCGGATGATGCCCGGTGGAGGCGCCCGGGCTCGATTCGCCGTCGAAGAGGGGACCCGCTCCGCGCAAATTCAGGATCCAGTCGGAAGCCTGGCGGCGCGCCGCGTCGGTGCCGCACCACCAGCGCTGCCAGCGTGCCACGTCCGAAAAGGCCGGCGGCGGGCTCGGCAGCGGCGCAGACGGATATCCGGCCAGCGCGGCATAGCGGCTCGACAATTCCTCGAACAGCACGCCGATCGACCAGCCGTCGACGACGGCGTGATGCAACGTCAGCAGCAGCACGTGGTCATCGTCGTGGAGCCGCAACAGCCGGGCGCGCAACAGCGGCGCGCGCGTGGTGTCGATCGGGGTATAGGCCTCCTGCTCGATCAGGAGATCGATCTTCCTGAGCTCGAGCGCCTTGCGCCGCTTGTTGTTGTGGGAATGACCGTCGCCGATCGTCTCGACCGTCATGATTCGGCCGAGCGTGCGTGGCGCGGCGATGCGGCTTTCCGGCTCATCGCCGTTCCAGGCGAACGCGGTGCGCAGCGATTCGTGCCGGCGCACCACGTCGTCGATCGCCTTTGCCAGGGCGGCCGAATCGAGCGGGCCCTGCAGGCGGAAGGCGAAGGGCAGGTTGAGCTGCGGCAGCCCCGGCAGATTCCGCTCGATGTGCAGCATCTGGTCCTGTCCGATGGAAGGGGCCGGCGGCCCGCCCGCAGCCGATCGCGGCAGGCTTGCGGCAGGCTCGTGCGGCTTCGTGGCCACGGTCTGTTCGACCCGCCGCGCCAACCCCTCGATCGTCGGCGCCTCGAAGATGGCCTTGATCGGCAACGAGACGCCGAGCGCCCGCGCGATGCGCGCCATCACCTGGCCGGCCAGCAGCGAATGGCCGCCGAGGTCGAAGAAATTGTCGGTAACACCGATGCGTTCGACGTTCAGCAGGTCGATCCAGATGTCAGAGAGCACCTTTTCGGTGAAGTGCCGCGCCGGGACGACCGCATCCGCGCCGGACGTTTCCGGCAGGACGGACGCCAGCAGCGCCGAGCGGTCGATCTTGCCATGGGCGTTGAGCGGCACCTGATCCAGGAACAGGAAGGCGGCGGGGATGGCGTGGACGGGCAGGCGGCTCTTCAGGAAGTCGCGCAGCTCGCTGGCGCTGCTCCGGCTGCCGGGCTTGGCGACGACATGGGCGATCAGCCTGATGTCGCCGCTCGCCTCGCGGCGCGGTTCGACGATGGCGGCGCGCACGCTTGGATGCTCGGCCAGCGCGTTCTCGATCTCCTTGAGCTCGATACGATAGCCACGGATCTTGACCTGATGGTCGGCGCGGCCGAGGCATTCGATCGTCCCGTCGGCGCGGCGCCGGGCCAGATCGCCGGTCCGGTAGAGCCGGCTGCCGGCCTGGCGCGAGAACAGATCGGGCAGAAAGCGCTGCCGGCTCTGCGCGGGATCGTTGATATAGCCGCGGCCGATTCCGGCGCCGCCGATGCAGAGCTCGCCGGTCACGCCGATCGGTTGCGGCTGGAGCTGCGCGTCGAGCACGTAGAGCTGCGTGTTCGGCAGCGGCGCCCCGACCGGAACGTTGGCCGTCGCGATCGCCGGCGCCTTGGTAAGGCGATGCAGGGAGACGTCGTCGGAGCATTCCGACGCGCCATAGGCATTGATCAGCGGCACCCTCGGGCAGCGGGCAAACCAGGCGCGGCAGAGCTCGACGGGCAACGGCTCGCCGGTCGAGATCAGCAGCCGCAGCTTCGCGAAGGCGCGCCGGATCGGCGCCTCGTCCATACGCTCGAGAATGAGGCGCAGCAGCGAGGGCACGATCTCGAGCACCGTGATGCCCTCGCGCTCGATCTCGCGCGCCAGCAGCATCGGGTCCTGCACGATCGCGCTGCCGCAGACATGGACGCGCGCGCCGACCATGGGACCGGCGAGGAATTGCCAGACCGAAATGACGAAGCTCTGCGGCGCGATCTGCGCGATCACGTCCTTAGGCGAGAGGCCGAGTTCGGAGATGAGCGAGGCCAGATGGTTCGACAGGCCGCGCTGCTCGATCATGACGCCCTTCGGCGCGCCGGAGGAGCCGGACGTATAGACGAGATAGGCAAGGCTCGAGGCGGCGCGGCGTGCGGCGCGGGCCGGCTTTGTCGACCCGGATGCAAGAGCGTCGTCGAGCTCGGCCACCGGGATGCGCTCGACCAGCGGTTCGAGCAGGGCCTCGACCATGGCAGACTGAGCCCGCCCGGTCAGCAGCACGCGGGCACAGCTCGATCCGAGGATGGTCGAGAGCCTAGCCGTCGGCTGGTCGGGATCGAGATTGAGGAAGGCCGCGCCGACGCGCTGCACCGCGATCATCGCGGCGAGCAGGTCGGGCCCGCGCTCCGCGAGCAGGGCAACCACGCTCTCGGCGCCGACGCCCTCACGGGCAAGCCAGCGCGCGGCCGCCCCAGTGCGACGCGCCAGCTCGCGATAGGTCAGGGACGTGCGACCGTCCGAGACCGCGACTGCGTTCGGCGTCTTCCTCGCCTGGCGCTCGAAGCGTTCGCTCAAGTTGCCGCGTGTGGTGAAATTGGCCGGCATGCCCCGGCCTTTTGCCAGCGCTTGCCGACGTTCGGCCTCGGTCAGGAGCGGCAGGCGCGAGATGCGCTGTTCCGGATTGGCGATGACGGCCTTGAGCAGCGCCTTGAACTGGGCCGCCATGGCTTCGATCGTCGCGGCCTCGAACAGATCGGTGGCGTATTCGAAGAAGCCGGTGAAGCGGCCATCGGCCTCGACCAGTTCGAGCGTGATGTCGAACCGCGCCACCCTGGGATCGACTTCCAGCCGCCGGGTCGACAGGCCAGGAAAACGCGCTGCCTCGATCGAGGCGTTCTGGAGGATGAACATGATCCGGAACAGCGGATTGCCGTCGCTGCGGCGCGCCACCCGCAATGCGCGCAACACCTCCTCGATCGGAAGGTCCTGGTTGCGGTAGGCGTCCAGCGTGACCTGCCGCACCCGCCGCAACATCTCGCCGAAGCTCGGATCGCCGCTGAAATCGTTGCGCAGGACCAGGGTATTGGCGAACAGCCCGATCAGGCGTTCGCTCTCGATCTGGTTGCGGTTGGCGATCAGCGATCCCGTGGCGACGTCCTCATGCGAGGTGTGGCGGAACAACAGGCACTGGAAAGCGGCGAGCAGCGTCATGAACGGCGTGACGCCCTGGTTCTGGCTCAACGCGCGCAGCTCGGACGAGAGGGACTTTGAGAATTCAAGGTAGTGACGCGCTCCGTGTCCGCTCCAGATCTCAGGTCTCGGCCTGTCGGTTCTCAGCGGCAGCATGGTGACGCCGTCGAGCTGGGTCCGCCAATAATCGAGCTGCTCCCTGGCCGCGGGCGTCTGCGCCCAGCTTTGCTGCCAGAGTGCGAAGTCGCGATATTGGAAAGCGGGCGGCGGCAGTGCGGCCGAATGCTTCTTGCGTGTCGCGGCATAATGGACGGCGAGCTCCTGCCAGAACAGCCGCTGCGACCAGCCATCGGTGGCGAGGTGATGGACGTTGACCACCAGCGCATGGTTGTTCCTGTCGAACGACAGCAGTGTCGTCTTCAGGGGCGGCGCGTGGGCCAGGTCGAACTGACGTTGCGCAAGCCTGAGCGCCTCGCGCCGGATTGCCGCAGGCCGCCTGCCCGCAGGGCATGGCTTGAGCTTGATGCGCTCCAGCCGCGGCGTCGATGACAGCACGAGTTGCATCGGCTCGCCCTGGCGCTCGACGAACACCGAGCGCAGCGCCTCATGGCGCGTTGAGATCGCAGCGAGGCTCGCAGACAGCGCGGCGGCGTCGACCGGGCCCTTGAGGACGGCGATCTCGACGACGTTATAATTGTACCGCGTCGGGTCCAGTCGCGAGAGCACGTACATCCGCTGCTGCTGGAACGACAGCGGTGCGTCCGTGCCTGCAAGCCGGCGCCAGCCCGGCAGCGCCGTCTCGCGCCGGCTTGCGGCGGTCTCGATCCGGGCCGCAAGCGCTGCGACCGTCGGGCAATCGAAGATATCCTCGAACGAGAAGTCGACATTGAAGCGGTCGCGCAGGCGCGAGCGCATCTGTGTCACCGCGAGCGAATCCGCGCCGAGCGCGAAGACGTCCTGGTCGGCGCCGACCTGCGGCAGCTCCAACAGGCCGGCCCAGATCTCGGCGAGCTGGCTCTCGACCGCATTGCGCGGCAGCCGGGTCTCGTCGTCCGCGTCGACCGTTGCAATCAGCCCGGCGAGGGCGTTGCGCTTGACCTTGCCGCTGGCGCCCTTCGGCAGCGCCGCCACGCTGCGGATCAGGCTCGGTATCTTGTAGGCCGCAAGCCGCTTTCGCGCGAATTGGCGCAACTGGTCCGAGGTCGCCTCGGCGTTCGGCCGCAGCACCACGACGGCCGCGACGTTCTCGCCGAGCTTCTGGTGCGGGACCGCGAACACGCCGGCTTCCAGCACCGCCGGATGGCTGAGCAGGACGTCTTCCACCTCCAGCGGCGATATCTTCTGCCCGCCGCGGTTGATGACGTCCTTGATGCGGCCGACGATGAAGAGATAGCCGTCGTCATCGAGATAGCCGAGGTCGCCGGTCCTGAACCAGCCGTTGCGGAATGCGGCCCGCGTCGCCGGCTCGTCATTATAATAGCCGC
The DNA here is from genome assembly GCF_025200905.1 of Bradyrhizobium yuanmingense. Classification (NCBI taxonomy): domain Bacteria; kingdom Pseudomonadati; phylum Pseudomonadota; class Alphaproteobacteria; order Hyphomicrobiales; family Nitrobacteraceae; genus Bradyrhizobium; species Bradyrhizobium yuanmingense. Next base: position 826,227 of record NZ_CP104173.1, read on the forward strand.
GGCTCATGTTCGGCCCGCGCAGCACGATCTCGCCGTGCGCCCCGCTTGCGAGCGTGCGGCCGGTCTCGTCCATGATCGCGATCTCCGGGCCGGCGGCGCGACCGACCGACGCGACCTTGCGCAGCTCGAACCGATTGGCCGCAATCTGCGAGGCCGCCTCGGTCATGCCGTAAGTTTCGAGCACGGGAACGCCGAACGTTGTCTCCAGCCCGGCGAGAATCGTCGGCGCGAGCGAGGCCGAAGCCGACCGGATCACGCGCAGCGACGATGGTCGGGCGCGGTCGGGGTTTACTTCCGCCGCCGTCAGCAATGCGCGATGAATGGTCGGCACCGCCGTGTACCAGGTCGGTTGCAGCTCCCGCATCCAGCCGAAGAACGACGCTGCGTCGAAACCGTCGGTGCAGATCACGCTGGAGCCCGCGGCCAGCGCCGTGAGCAGGCCGGAGATCAAGCCATGGGCATGAAACAGCGGCAGGACGTTGAGCAGGCGATCATGCATCGTGAGCGACAGCACATGGCCGGCATTGTAAGCGGACAGGCAGACATTGCGATGGGTCAGCGGCACCATTTTCGGTCGCGCCGCCGTGCCTGACGTCAGCAGGATGAACGCATCGTCGTCACCGCGCGAAGCGCCGCCGGCATTGGCCGGCCCGATCGCCGGAGCAATGAACGCGCAGCCGCCGAGATCGTGGGTGGGCCCCGCCACGAAATCGATCAATGCGATGTCGAGCATCCTGGCGGCGTCACGGCTCGCCGAGTTCATGTCGGCCCGGGTCACGAGCGCGGTCAGCTTCAGTTCGCTGAAATAGCGTTGCAGCTCGTCCGCCGTCAGATCGGGGTTGACGGGGACGCAGGCGCAGCCTGATGCGACTGCTAGCAGCGCCAGGGCAGTATCGGCGCCGAGCGGCAGCGCCACCGCGATGCGGTCTGCGGGACGGATGCCGAGTTCACGCAAGGCACGCACCAGTTGCCGGATCGACTCGGCCAGCGCGCCATAGCTGAGCGCCGGCCGGCCGGGAGCGAGGAGTGCGGGCGCCGCCGGCGTCCTGCGGGCGTAGAATTCGAGAAGGCCGCTGATATGCGCGAACACCTTCGTTTCGGCCGTGGTGCCGGCTGATGCTTCGTCCGCTCCGGATGCAATGTCCGACAACGCCATTCCCTTTTGGACCGATTAAGTTATTCTTCCAAGAAGTTGGGGAATGCGTCCAGTCCGAGGTGAAGTTTGGACCCCAAAATCTGTGGTTGAGGGGCCCTCGAGCCCTTCGACGGAGTAAGGGTCGGGCAGAATCACGATGCTGGAGAATGAGCCGAGCACGAGTTTGGAAGGTGGGCTGAATCACTGGCTCGAAAGCATCGGCCTCGGGCACTACACCGATCTTTTCGCGCAGCACCGCCTCGATCTCGACGTCATCGCGGATCTCACCGAAGCCGATCTGGTCGAGCTCGGATTGCCGCTCGGCGATCGCAAGCGGCTGCAGCGGGCGATGGCGGCGCTGTTTCAAGCGGAAACCACGGAGGCGCCGGCGGAGGCGCCGCGTCCGCAAATCCGGGCGGAGGTCGGAGCCGAACGGCGCCAGCTCACCACGATGTTCTGCGACATGGTGGATTCCACCTCGCTGTCCGCGCAGTTCGATCCGGAGGACGTCCGCGACATGATCGCGGATTTTCGCGAGACCTGCGTCCGGGTGGTCAAGCAATACGAGGGCTTTGCCGCCCGTTTCGTCGGCGACGGTATCCTGGTCTATTTCGGCTATCCGACCGCACATGAGGACGATGCCGAGCGCGCGGTGCGCGCCGGGCTCGAGATCGTGCGGGTGCTGTCGACGGCACGCGCGGTCGAGCCGCGTGGTGCGCTCAGCCATTCACCCGCCGTCCGCATCGGGATCGCGACCGGCCTCGTTGTGGTCGGCGACCTCGTCGGGCAGGGCACCGAAGAACGCGACTCCGCGGTCGGGGAAACCGTCAATCTCGCGGCGCGCCTGCAAGGCCTGGCGCCGCCCAACGGCGTGGTGATCTCGGCCTCGACGCAGGCGCTGCTGAAGGGGAAGTTCGACTACCGCAATCTCGGAGTCCACGACTTGAAGGGGATCTCCGAGAAGGCCCAGGCCTGGCACGTGGTGCGCGCCTCGCGGTTGGAGACCCGTTTCGCTGCGGCGATGGGTACGCGCCTGACGCCGCTCGTCAACCGCGAGGAGGAGATCGCGCTGTTGATGGGGCGCTGGCAGCAGGCCAAGGACGGCGACGGCCAGGTCGTGGTCAAGTTCGGCGAGCCCGGAATCGGCAAGTCGCGCATCATCCAGGAGATCTTCGAGCGGATATCGGGCGACCGCCATGGACAGGTCTCGCTGCAGTGCTCGCCCTATTACACCTCCACCGCGTTCCATCCGTTCGTCGAGCAGCTCAAATTCTCCCTCGGTCTCGATCGCGAGGATTCGTCCGCGCTGTCGCTGGCGAGCCTGGAGAACGCGATCGCCGCCGCCGATGGCGACATTGAGCAGGTCACCCCGCTGTTTGCCGCGCTGCTGTCGATACCGACCGGGGACCGCTATCCGCCGCTCGAGCTGTCGCCGCAGCAGCAGAAGGATGCGACGGTCGTGGCGCTGGTCAACCATTTCCTCGGCCTTGCGCGCGAGATGCCGCTGGTGATCGCGTTCGAGGATTTGCATTGGATCGACCCGACCTCCCGCGAGGTGGTCGACCTCCTGGTCGATCGGGTGCAGAACCAGCCGATCCTGGCGATCATCACCGCGCGCTCGGAATTCCAGGCGAGCTGGAACGCGCATTCGCACATCACCACCCTGGTCCTGAACCGCTTGAGCCGGCAGTTGCGCACGACGCTGGTGGAGCGCGTCGCGGGACGCGAGCTGCCCAAGGAGGTTGTCGAGGAGATCATCGTCAAGACCGACGGCGTGCCGCTGTTCCTGGAAGAGCTGACCAAGACGGTTCTGGAATCCAATCTGCTGACCGAGCGGCACGGGCGCTACGTGCTGTCGGGACCGTGGCGGCAGCTCGCAATCCCGGCCACCCTGACCGACTCGCTGATGGCGCGGCTCGACCGGATGGGACCTTTCAAGCGCATCGCGCAGATCGGCGCCACGATCGGCCGCGAGTTCTCCTACGAGACGCTGCACGCCGTTGCCAATGCGCCGGCCGAGCAGATCGAGGCGGCGCTCAGCCATCTGCAGGAAGCCGGGCTGATCATGCGCCGCGGCCATCCGCCGGATGCGCTGTACTCATTCAAGCACGTGATGATCCAGAACGCCGCGCATGGGAGCCTGTTGCACAGCGAGCGGCGCAAGCTGCATGCGCGGATCGCCCAGGTGCTCGCCGAGATGTATCCGGAGAGGACCGAGCGCGAACCGGAGCTGCTCGCCCATCATTTGACCGAATCCGGCCAGAGCGAGGGCGCTGCCAGCTTCTGGCTCAAGGCCGGCAAGCAGGCGGCCAAGACCGGGGCCAATCTGGAGGCGATCGGCCACCTGCGCCGCGGCCTTAACGTCGTGCAGGCCAATGCGCGCATGCAGGGCGCCGACGAGATGGAGCTCAAGCTGCGCATCGCGCTCGGCAACGCGCTGATCGCCGCCAAGGGCTACGCGGTGCAGGAGGTCGAGGAGAACTACATCCGCGCGCTGGAGCTCGGCCGTCAGCTCGATGACGACGAAAAGGTCTTCGCTGCGACGCGCGGGCTCTGGGTGTGCCATTTCATCCGCGCCGATCTCACCCGCGCGCACGATCTCAGCGTCGAGCTGTTGAAGTTTGCCAAGCGCGAGCGGCTGAACGAGCGGACGCAGCCGGCGCAGCAGACCGGCTATCTGATCGAGGCGCACCGCGCGATCGCGATGACCATGCTCTATCGCGGCCGCTTCGCAGCCTCGCAGCACCATTTGCACCGCTGCATCAACCTGTTCAGCCCCGATCTGCACTCCGACCTGATGGAACGGCACGGCATCGATCCCGGTGTCGTTTCGCTGTCCTATCTCGGTTACCTCCTGTGGTTCCTCGGTCGGCCCGACGCGGCGCGCCAGCACAGCGAGCAGGCGATCGCGAACGCCGAGAAGATCCGCCACCCCTTCACGCTCGCCTTCGCGCTGGTGTTCGGCGCCTATCTCCGCCAGCATTTGCGCGACGTCGAAGGCACGCGCGACTACGCCAATCGCGCCATGATCATTGCCACCGAGCACAATTTCCTGCACTGGAAGCAGCAGGCGGCGATCCTGCGCGGCTGGGCGCTGGCTCAGCTCGGCGAAGCCGACGAAGGCCTCGGCCAGATGCGCTTCGGCCTCGACGAGTACGAGGCGATGGATTCCTGGCTCGCCGGCTGCTGGTTCCGCTGTCTGCTCGCGGAAACGTACGCCAAGGTCGGGATGCGCGACGCCGCCTTGCGCGCGCTGGATGGTGCGCTTGCGACCGCAAGGCGGACCGGCGATCACTTCTATCTCGCCGAGGTCTATCGCATGCAAGGCGAGATCACGCTGGCGGGTGGCGACCCGGCGTCGGTACAGGAGGCGGAGGACCTGTTCGGCCTTTCGCTGGAGACCGCACGCAAGCAGGGAGCGCTGTCCTGGGAGCTTCGCACCGCCGTCTGCCTCGCGCGCCTGTCGCATCAAGCCGGCAAGCGCGAGCACGCAAGACTCCTGCTGATGCCGATCGTCGGCAAATTCAGCGAGGGCTTTTACACGCCGGACCTGAAGCAGGCGATGCAGCTCCTCGATGAGCTCGGTAGCGACGCGGCGGTGCGCGAGCAGGCCGGTCTGTGACATGAGCGATCTTGCCGCCGCGCGTGCGCGCTACGCTGAGTTGATCGCCAGGCGCGAGCGGATTGCCTCGAAGCGTCTGCTCGATGCGCTCGCCGCTGTTCCGCGCGAGGACTTTCTGCCAAGAGGACCCTGGCGCATCAAGGGCGAGGCGGCGCGCAGCTACCGGCTGACGTCCGACGCCGATCCCGTTCATCTCTACGACAACGTGCTGGTCGCGATCGATGCACGCCGCAAGCTCGACACCGGCCTGCCGAGCCTGTGGGCGCATTTGATCGACATTCTCGACGTCAAGCGGACGGACCGTGTGGTGCAGATCGGCTGCGGCCTCGGCTATTTCTCGGCGGTGCTGTCGATGATGGTCGGCGAGAAGGGCCGCGTCCATGCGATCGAATGCGACGAGCGGCTCGCGACCCGGGCGGCGAGCTATTTGCGCGGCTATGGCAATGTCACGGTCGTCCACGGCGATGGATGCAAGGACGTGAGCGAGCCCGCCGATGTGATCATCGTCCATGCCGGCTTCCCGCACCCGCACCCGCTCTGGCTGCGGTCGCTCCGTCCGCGCGGCCGTCTTCTGGTGCCGCTGACCCAGCGCGACCGCGAAGGCGCCGCCCTCAAGATCACGCGGAGGGCCAGGGGTTTCGAGGCAGAGGCGATCCAGCAGATCCGGATCTTTCCCGGCCGGGGCCGCGGCGTGACCGCCCTCGACGACCGCGTCGCCGACTGGTGGCAGCGCGCCTCAGCCCTGGCGCCGCTCCGCTTTCGCGGGCTGGAGCAGGGGCTGCCGTCGGATGGCTAACACTTCGTTTCGCTTTACCTTGATTTCGATCGTGAGTTTCCGGCATCTCGCATTGCCGCTATCAGTGCGGGTCTGATGGCCATTTGAGCGTGCTCCATGCATTCCGTTGCCCTGCTGACTGCCAGCTACGCCAAGGATATCGAACGCTTTTCGCTGCTTAGCGAGAGCATCGACACCTGGCTGTCGGGATACACGCGCCATTATGTGCTCGTTAACGATGAGGACGTGCCGCTGTTCGCGCGCTTCGCGTCCGACAAGCGGGTCATCGTTCCGGCCTCGCGCTATCTGCCGAAGTGGCTGTTCGCGCTGCCGCCGGCGCTCCAGTTCGGCAGCCGGCGCGTCTGGCTGTCGCTGCTGTCCTCGCCGGTGCACGGCTGGCACATCCAGCAGATCCTGAAGATCGCCGGCGTCCTCAACGCGCCCGAGCAGCGCGTCTGCATCCTGGATTCGGACAATCTGTTCTTCCGCGAGTTCGACGTCAGCCGATATGCCGGCGCTGAGACGACGCCGCTGTTCGTCACGCGCAAAGCGATCGCCGCCGACCACCCGTTGCACGGCCTGTGGCTGCGCACCGTCGACCAGCTTCTCGGCATCAAGGAGCGCGCGTTCCCGGCGGACGATTATGTCGGCAACGCGCTGGTCTGGGACAGGGACACGGCGCGTGCGATGACGGACGCGATCAAGTCGGCGACCGGCCTGAGCTGGGCGCTGGCGCTGTGCCGGAAGAAGAAGTTTTCGGAGTATCTGCTTTACGGAAACTTCGTCGCCAATGCGCCGGAACACCTGGCGCGACATCGGCTCACCGAAGACAGCATCGCGGTCTCGCACTGGGACGACACGCCGCTCGACCGCCCGGCCATCGAAGCGATGATGCGCACGGCCTCGCCCGAGCAGGTCGCGCTTTGCATTCAGTCCTATTCGTCGACGTCGATCGCCGACATCCGCGACGTGTTCCGCCTGTCCTCGCGCGAGCGGCGCGCGCCGAGCCTGGCCCCCGATCATATCGGCGATGTGGCCGCGTTCGAAACGCCGAAGACACGCTGATTTCTAAAGCATGATCCGGAAAAGTGCATAGCGGTTTCCGAAAAGATCATGCTCGAACAATAATCTAAAGCGCGATGACGATTCATCCTAATCGCATCGCGCTTTAGCCGTCCTTCGTGAACTTGCTGATGACGTCCATGAACGGCTTCGGCTTGAACTCGCCGTCGAGCGGCAGGGGGCGGTTCGGCTGCTTGTCCTTGCGGGCAAAGGTGCCGTTGATCCAGCTGTAACGGTCCGAGATGCCCCAGGTCAGGATCGACCGCACCGGGCCGCTCGCGGCAACGGCCGTCAGCAGGTCGTCGACGCGCTTGGCGACGACGGCGTCGCGCTCCGCAGGACTTCCCGCCAGCTTCTGGTCGTCGACGTCGAGCTCGGTGATGAGAACCTCGAGCCCCCAGGAACGCAGCTCGGTGACGAATTTGGCGAGCCCGTGCGTGTCGATCTCAAGCTCGGCGTGAAGATGCGCCTGCAGCCCGACGGCGTGGAGCGGAACGCCCTGATCGAGCAGGTCCATGATGAGGGTGCGATAGGCCGCCCGCTTGGCGATGAACGAGTCCTTCGCCGACTCGATGTCATATTCGTTGATCGCGAGCTTGACGAAGGGGTCGGCCGCGGCCGCCGTGCGGAACGCCAGCGGAATCCAGCGATCGCCGAGATGTTGCGTCCAGAAGGTGTCGCGCCGGTCCTTCGGGCTGCGCGGATTGTCCGGGATCGGCTCGTTGACGACGTCCCACGACGTCAGCTTGTCCTTGTAGTAGGAAACGACGGTGCCGATGTGGTCGAGATAGGCGCGTTCGACGCCCTTGCTGCCCTTGATCTGCTTGGTCCAGTCCGGAATGTCGTGATACCAGGCGAGTGCGTGGCCGCGCATGGTCAGATCGTTGTCGCGCGCGAAATCCAGGATCGCGTCGGCGCGCTCGAAGGTGAACGTATGGGCGTCCGGCCGCAGCATCGGCCATTTCAGCTCGAGCACCGGCACCACCTGCGTGCAATAGGTGCTGATGGCCTCGCCGAGCCGCGGATCGGCTTGCAGGTCCCAGAGCGTGGCGGCTGCGCCGTAGCCCGGGCGGCGTTGGACGCGTTTCGAGGCCGGCACCGCGGACGCCGATGCGCCCGCCGCGAGCGTTGCGACACTGCCGAGCAGGAATTCGCGTCGGTCGAGCCCGGTCACGCGTGCCGCTGCATCGCGGCTTCCGCGATTTCGTAATAGTGAAGCGCGCCCTTCTCGAGCGTCAGGTGGTCCAGCACATAATCGCGCGGCGCGAAGCCTCCTGCGTCGACCTGCGACCAGAAACGGCCCCAGCCCGCCGCGAAGCTGCCCGCATCAGTGAAGGTCATGCCGCAGCGCGCGTCGAAATAGGGCACCGAGGACACGTTGCCCTCGTATCGCACCTTGTCCGGGAAATATTTCGGATCCTGCCAGGGTCCGCCGCGATCCCAGGCGAAGACGGGCACGCCGCTCGAGAGTGCTTGCTGACAGGCGATGCCCTGGCTCTCGTGCTCGCAGAGGAAGATCATGCTGCGGCAGCGCGCCAGCGCGGCCTTGTAATCCTCTTCCTTGTATTGCCCGTAGCGGATCGTTTCGACCGTGCGGCCGCTGGCTTCGAGAAACTTTCGGATCGGCTCGATCAGCTCCGGTTGATACCGGTCGTAATCCCAGCGGACCTTGTCGTAGAACAGCACGTCGATCTTCTTCTGCGCGGCCGGCGCCGGGACCCACAGATCCGTCTCGATGCCGACGGGCCAGGCACCGACATGGGGCCAGTGCGGACGGAACATGTCGGCATACCAGGCGCACGGCAACAGCACCTGCCTCACGTCGAGATCCTCTAGAGTTTCTGGTGCGTCGATCGGATGGTCATACATGGCGACGCCAAGCAGCAGTGGATTCTTCCACTTGAACCAGTCGAGCACGAACGGCCGGCCGATGATGCAGGCCAGTTCCTCCGGATGCTTCCGAATGTAGCGATAATCGTTGATGCGGTAGCGAATGCCAAGCCGATCGAGACCTGCGCACAGATTGAGCAGAACGCGCCGCTGTCCGCTGATGAAGGACTTGCCCAGCAGCAACCGGCGCAGCAGCGGCCGAAGGTGACGGTCGCCGGGAAACCAGCGGTCGTCTCGTTCCTCGAAGAAGAGGTTGAGGACCATCCTGTCGCGGCCCTTCGCGCCGGGATACGCCGGAGCCGCGGGAGCAGTGGCGGTTCGACGCGGGAGGGAGGTCGATCTCGCCCGTGTTCGTTCGACAACGTCCATATCAGTTACATCAGTGCGTCGGAGGAGTCGGGCGACGTTTCGCTATCATTGCTTCTTTTCTGTGATCGCGCCCGCTCCTTCAAGGACAGGGCAAATTTAACGCTAACGCGCGATAACCGCGTGCTCGCTCCATTAGCGATCCGATTTGCAGGGTTATCCGGCTATCCTTGACTTGTCCTTGACCTATCCTTGGCAATGCCAGCGGCGAGCCCCGATTGTCGCACCCAATCGTCTTAACGATCCGTTAATCCTGATGGCCGCCCACGGTCCCGTGCTCGCATGCTGAACCGCCATTTCTCGATCTATCTCGTCGCCTACATCCTGCCTGCGGCGGTGGGCTTCTTCGCCGTCACGGCCTATACGCGGCTCCTCAGCCCGGCGGAGTACGGCGTCTATGTCGTCGGCATCAGCCTTGCCGGGATTCTGGGCGCGATCTTCTTCGCCTGGATCAAGCTGTCGGTGTCGCGCTATCAGGCGATGTCGGCGGAGGTCGATTTTCGTGGCACGGCAATCGTCGCCTTCGCGCTCACGGCCGCGGTGCTCTGCGCCACCACTCCGCTGGTCGTCCTGTTCCGCAGCGATGTCAGCGTCGAGCTGCTGCTCGCCAGCATGTTCGTCGCGATCATGGCCAATGCAGTCGATGTCGGCCAGGAGTTCGAGCGCGCTAAATTGCGCCCCTACCGGTTCGCGGCGATCTCGATCGTGCGCAGCGTCTCCAGCGTCGGCTTCGGTCTTCTCGGAATCTGGCTCGGCTGGGGTGGATTGGGGCTGCTCGCCGCATTCGGCCTGGGGTCGCTCGCCGGCATCATCCTGAACCTCGTCGGCGACCGCACCGGGATCGCGCGCTTCCAGCGCAGCCAGTTCATGCAGCTGGCGCGCTACGGCCTGCCGCTGACGCTGGCGGGATTGTCCGTGGCGGTCTATTCGGCCTGCGACCGCCTCATTGTCGCTTATCTGCTCGGCAAGGACGCTGCCGGCATCTTCGGCGTTGCCGCCGATCTGCCGCGCCAGTTCATGGTCATGATCGCATCCAGCGTCGCCGCGGCGACGGTGCCGCTGGTGTTCCGGTCATTGTCCGAGAACAACGGCGAGACGACGCGGGAGCGGCTGACCGAAAGCCTCGAGCTGCTGCTCGTCGTGGTGGCGCCCGTTGCGGTCTGGCTTGCGCTTGCGGCGGACCAGGTGGCCGGAACGCTCGTCGGGATCGACTTCCGCGCCGGCGTCTCGGCCCTGTTGCCGACACTGGTGCTTGCGCGGCTTTTCGGCATCGCCAATCAGTTCTACGTGCAGATCAGCTTCCAGCTCGCCGAGCGGCCCTTCATGCTGGCGGCGCAATCCTTTCTCACGCTGGTGATCAGCGTCATCCTGATGTTCGCGCTGATCGGCGGCTACGGCCTTCACGGCGCGGCGCTGGCGACGCTGGCAACCGAGGCGATCGGCTTCCTCGTCGCACTCGTCCTGATGCATCGGGCCCATCCGGTCCCGTTCGAGCTCAACCGCCTCGCCGGCGTTGCCGCCTCCGCGGCATTGATGGCGGCGGCGATCCTTGTTGCGCGCGCGCAAGTGGGCGGCACCGGCCTCGCCTCGCTCGTCATCGTCAGCCTCGCCGGCGGCCTTGCCTATGCGGCCGCGGCCTGGCTGCTCAATGTTGCGAACGTGCGAACGTTGTCGCTGCGTTTCCTGCGAACGTTGAACCGCAAGGCTCTCGGCGTCTAGCGGGAGGGCTATTCGCGCGTCCGTACGGTCGCACCAAAAGGTGATCCGGACATTCTGCCGCAGCGATCGAGGCCAGCTCCGGCCGCCCTCGGCTGACGGCCGCCTTCCGCCTCCGCGAGGCGTCGTATATGAGAGATTTGTCGTCCGAACGTACCGAATCCCGCCACAGACGGAACGTAAGGCGACTGCAATTTCTTAATGCAACGATTCCAATCTGACACGTGAGCGATACCAGCCGACTGGCAGCTCGACCGAGGATGGCATGAAAAACCGATCGACGACGGCGCAATCCATCAGGGCGGTGGGGCGCCGGGGGCCTGCCGGAATCATGGCGCTCGTGGCGGCGGCGACCCTTGCGGCGGCCACCCCGGCGATTGCGGCCAAGCAGCAGCGCCAGGTGGCCGAGGCAGTCGCGCCGCGGGTGGCCGGCGATCCGGTCATGGCGATCGTGTCGATCAAGAGCCAGCAGGTCACTTTCTACGATGCCGACGGCTGGATCGTGCGCGCGCCGGTATCGACCGGCACCACCGGACGCGAGACGCCGGCTGGCGTCTTTGCCATCCTTGAGAAGAACCGGGAGCATCGCTCGAGCCTTTATGACGATGCCTGGATGCCGCACATGCAGCGCATTACCTGGAACGGCATCGCCCTGCATGGCGGACCGCTGCCCGGCTATGCCGCCTCGCACGGCTGCGTGCGAATGCCGTTCGGCTTCGCCGAGAATGTGTTCGACAAGACCTATATCGGGATGCGCGTGATCGTCTCGCCGCATGACACGGTCCCGACGGAATTCTCTCATCCCTCGCTGTTCGTGCCAAAGCCGGAGGCCATCGCGGCCGTGCCCGGCCGGGCCGACAAGCTCTCCGCCGAGGCGGAGGAGGCCACAAGGGCGGCCGACGAGGCCAAGAAGGCTGCGTCCGCCGCCGCGAAGGAAGCCGCCTCGCTCCCGGCCGCGTTGCGCAAGCTGGAACAGCAGAAGACCCGCGCCGATGCCGAGCTCGCCTTCGCCGACAAAATGCTCGCAAATGCCAAGACGGATCAGGCCCGCGCCAAGGCCGAGGAGCTGAAGCAGAAGGCAGCAACCAAGGCTGCCGACGCGGCGACGCAGCTCGAGGCCGCCAGGGCCGCCGCGCAGCCGAAGCGCGATGCGGTGGCTGCGACCAAGGAAGCCGCGAAGACCGCTGCGGCCAGAAAGACCGAGGCCGTGAAGGCGGCGACCGACGCGAAGCTCGCGGGCGAGCCGGTCTCGGTCTACATCAGCCGGGCGACGCAGAAGCTCTATGTGCGTCGGAACACGCACAAGCCGGCGCCCGACGGCGGCGGCGAGGTGTTCGACACCAGCATCGAGGTCCCCGTCACGATCCGCAATCCCGAGCAGCCGATCGGCACGCATATCTTTACGGCGATGGCGAAGACCGGGACGGGCCTGCGCTGGAGCGTTGTCACGATCGAGAACGGCGATGAGGCGCGCAACGCACTCGACCGCATCACCATCCCGCAGGACGTATGGGACCGCATCGGACCGACCGCGTTGCCGCGTTCCTCGATCGTCGTCTCGGACGAGCCGCTGAGCAGCGAGACCAATTACCGCACCGAGTTCGTCGCGGTGCTGAGCAACGAGCCGCAAGGCGGCTTCATCACGCGCAAGCCGACCGCGCCTGCCATGATCGCCAGCGATGACGGCTGGGACAACGGCTTCGGCTTCTTCTATCGCGATCCCTACGTCCAGCCGGCCAACCCGCGCCGGCGCAGCCAGTACCAGTACTATCAGCCGGCGCAGCCGTTCCAGCGCGGCTTCTGGTAAAGGACGCGCCGCCTCGGCCAACGCCCCTGCTACGGGCGGGCCTCGATCACGATCGCCTGGATCTTGCCCTCCACCGGACCGGATCCATGGCGGGCCCGGATTGCCTCCGCAACCGTATCGGTCGCAGCCTGAAGCTTGCCGGCATCCCGTGCCTCGATCTCGCTGCGCAGCGGCGTGCCCTGGCAGAGCGCAATGGCGACATCTTCGGCTAAAGGCGCGCGGCTGATTTCGGATCGGGCTTCGATCGAGATGTCGCGGAAGCCAGCTCGTTCGAGATCGCTCCTGATGACGGCCTTGTCGTGATAGCCGTGCGGCGTCCGGACCATGAAACGCGGCGGATCATTGGGAAACAGCTTCTCGAGCGCGACCGTTGCTTCATGCGTGAGCGCATTCTCCTCGATGCGATCCCAAACGTTGAACACGAACGTGCCGTCCGGCTTCAGGACGCGCCTGACCTCGCCATAGGCCTTGATGCGGTTCGGAAAGAACATCGCGCCGAACTGGCAGCAGACCACGTCGAACTCGGCGTCGCCCAAGGGCAGGGCCATTGCGTCCGCCTGGCGCCAGGTGATGCGATCGTCATTCGCCTGGCGCTGCGCTGCGACCGCGAGCATCGGTTCGTTGAGGTCCGTTGCAACGTATCGAACGCCGCGCGGCAGCGCCGCCGCCACGGCACGCGTCACCGCACCGGTGCCCGCTGCGATCTCGAGCAATACAGCGGGAGAGCGTGCGGCAACGCGCCTTGCGATGTCCTCCGCATAGACGGCGAAGATCATCGGGACCAGATACTCGTCGTAGATTTTCGGAATCGAGCCGGCGAAAACCTTGTCAGTGTCGGGCATGCTAGCCTCGCTGAAGGTTCGGACACGAGGCCACGTTACCATGGTTTCCCGCAAGAGCCAGCAACGGCGTACATTGCGGGCAATCGGTTCTACGATCTCCCGCCGCCGATCTCGCGGATCGGCCGCGTGCCGTCCCAGCTCATCGCGGCCTGCCGCACCTTCTCGAAGAACGGGCCCTTGGTGCCGCTGATGTCGGAGATTTCGATCACCGTGCCCGGATGCGCCTGCGTGTCGAAATAGGCAAAGCGTCCCTTGTTGCCGCCGATCTGGCCCTCATGGCCGATCCGATAGCCGAGCCCGAGCGCCTTGTCGTAGAGCGCCTGATAGTCGTGGCTCCAATACGACATGTGCTGGAGCCCTTCGCGCCCGGCATCGAGAAATTCCCTGTAGAGCGAGGGCGCGTCGTTGCGCTGCTGGATCAGCTCGATCTGGAGATCGCCGGAATTCGCCAGCGCAATGCTCATCTCGACGGCCGAATCCCGGCCGCGATGCCGGAACCAGTCGGTCTTGACCCGGTCCATGTAGTACCAGGGGCCGACGCCCATCACCTCGATCCAGTGCTTCATCGCGGCGTGGATGTCCCGCACCACATATCCGTTCTGGCGCACCGCGCCGAAGATACGGCTCATGCCCGCGCTCCTGTCGTCAGCTTGCTCACTTGACCTCGATGCCCGCGTCCTTGGCAACCTGCTTCCAGGCCGTGATGTCGCGGGCGTTGATGTCGCGCTGCTCCTCGCCGGGCACGAATTGCGGCGTGATGCCGAGCGCCAGCAGCTTCTGCTTCACGACCTCATCGCCAAGGGCCTCCTTCAGGGCCGCCGACAGCTTCTGCGTGATCGGCGGTGCGACACCGGCCGGCGCATACATCGCCCAGGACAGGCTGCGGTCGAACGCCACGCCCTGCTCCTTGTAGCTGGCGATTTCGGGCAGGCTCGGCGACCGCTCGCCGCAGGCGGCCAGCGCCTTGATCGAGCCCTCCTTCACCAGCGGCGTTGCGGTGGCAACGTCGAGCGTCGCGAGCGAAATGTGGCGGCCGAGCAAATCGCCGGCCAGCTTTGCGATGCCGTTGAACGGCACGTGGTCCATCTTGATGCCGGTCTGCTGCATCAGGATTTCCGCGCAGAATTGTCCGGTCGAGCCGACGCCCCAGCTGCCGTACTGGATCGGCTCGCCCTTCTTGGCCAGCGCGACCAGACCCTTGATGTCATTGGCGGCAAAGTCCTTGGTCGCCACCAGCATGATGGAGGAGACGCCGACGCGCCCGATCGTCGTGAAGTCCTTGATCGGATCGTAGGGCAGTTTTGGATAGATCGCGGGCGCCAGCACATGCGTGGTCATGCCGCCGACGGTGATGGTGTAGCCGTCATTCGCGGAAGTCGCGACCATCTGCGTGCCGATCGTGCCGGCGGCGCCGGTGTGGTTCTCGATATAGATGCTCTGCCCGAGCGTCTTGCCCATCCTGTCCGCAAGCAGCCGGCCGACTACGTCGCCGCCGCCGCCGGCCGCGTAAGGCAGCAGCATCCTGATCTTGCGGGTGGGGTAGGCGGCAGCATCCTCGGCGCGGGCGGACGGCGCCGCTGACAAGATCAGCAGCAATGATGTGACGATGCGAAGCGCTGCGATGGTTTGCGCGGGCAAAAGGCGAGCGTGGCTTGCCATGGCGTTCTTCCCCCAATTGCTCTCCGCTTATCGAGCGGAGTTGAAACGAACGATCGTTCGTACGGTTGACTAGCGAACGAGCGTTCGTTAGTCAAGCAGCATGGCTGTCGACACCTCCAGCGCGGCTGAAGCGGCTGCGCCCACGACGCGCGAGCGCATCCTCGCCGAAGCGCTCAATTTGTTCGCGCAGAGCGGCTATGGCGGCGCCTCGATGCGCGAGCTCGCGCGCCGCGTCGGCATCCGCGAGAGCAGCCTCTACAACCATTTCCCCGGCAAGGCGGCGATCCTCGAGGCGATCGTCAGCGAGCATGGCCCGGCCAGCTCGGCGAGCCGGCTGGAGGAGCCGCGCTACAAGCAGCTGGCGCGGCAGCCGGCGGAGTTCTGCCGGCAGTTCGCGCTCGACCTCGTCGAGCAATGGTCCGATCCGCGCGAGCACCAGTTCCAGAAGGTCATCACCGCCGAGCGCAACCGCGTGCCAGGCATTCGCGCCAAATTCGCCGATCATTTCTACGCGCGCGAGCAGAGCCTGATGACGGATTATTTCCGCGGCTTCGCGCTCGCCGGCCTGATCTCGACCACTGATCCGCGCGAGACCGCGCGGCTGTTCGCCGCCGGTCTGATCTACATCCGCCTCGAGCATTACGTGATGGGCGCGGTGCCGTCGCCGCGGCCGAAGGTGATCGAGGCGATCGACCGCTATCTCGCCTTCTTCCTGTCGCTGATCGCGGCAGGTCAAGACGCCGACAACAAGAAACGAAAGCCCAAGGGAGAAATGCGTGGCAAGGCTGCCCCTGATTGATCCGGAGACGACGAGCGGCGACATTCGCGCCTCGTTCGACCGCATGCCGGTCAAGCTCAACATCTTCCGCATGATGGCCCATGCCGAGGCCAACATGATTCCGGCGATGCGGCTCGGCAATTCCATCCTGCACAAGCAGAAGCTCAGCGCGGTCAACCGCGAGCTTCTGATCCTCCAGTCCGCCCAGCTCGAAGGCGGCGCCTACGAGTGGCGCCAGCACGTGCCGATCGCGCTCGGCGTCGGCTGCACGCAGGACCAGATCGACGCCGTCGAGCGTAGTAACTACGACGCCGCCGGCCTGAGCGAGGCCGAGCGCGCGCTGCTGAAGTTCGGCCGCGAAGTGGTCGAGAACGTCCGTGTCCCCGAGACCATCTTCGCGGCCGTGCGAAAACATTTCAGCGACCAGGAAATCGTCGAAGCCATCGTCGCGCTCGGCTTTTACATGATGATGGCGCGCCTGACCGAAGCAACGGAAACCGATCTCGATCCCGCCGCCGGCATGAAGGTCTATGACGGCGGCAAGAAGCCAGGCGGCTGAGATGGCGGACACCGAGAGCAAGCCGGAGCGTTACATTCGTCCGCCGAGCGCGGAATCATCCGGAGAAGCGCCGGGCAGGGGGCGCCTCAAAGGGCGCCGCATCCTGATCGTCGGCGGCGGCCAACGCGTGTTCGACGCAGCGAGCGATCCAATCGGCAACGGCCGTGCCATGAGCATCCTGTGCGCCCGCGAGGGCGCCAAGGTCGCGGTCGCCGATCTCAACCGCAGCTCCGCCGAACAGACGGTGAAGCGCATCACGGATGAAGGCGGCGAGGGTTTTGCCATCGCGGCCGACGTCACCTCGGAGGCCGACGTCGTCCGCATGATCGACGAGGCGCGCCGCGCCATGGGCGGGCTCGACGGCATGGTGCTGAACGTCGGCACATTCGGCAAGGTCGGGCTCGATGCCGTCAGCCCCGAGGAGTGGAACAAGATCTACGACGTCAATGTCCGCGGCCCCATGCTGTGCTGCCGCGCCGGCTTGCCGAAATTCGACGATGGCGGCGCCATCGTCTTCATCTCCTCCATCGCCGCGCTGAAGGCGGGCTCGCAGATGGCGGTGTACGATTCCTCGAAAGCCGCGCTCGGCGGTCTGATGCGCAACATCGCCCATCTCGGAGCCCGCCGCGGCATCCGCGCCAATCTCGTCTATCCCGGACTCGTCGACACCCCCAACGGCCGCGAAGCCGGCGCCGGCCGTCCCTCCCGCGGCAAGAGCCACATCCCGTTCGGCCGCCAGGCGACAGCCTGGGAGATTGCCTATGCCGTGCTGTTCTTCCTCTCGGACGAAAGCGTCTACGTCACCGCACAGACCCTCGCAGTCGATAGCGGCCTGAGCGGGATGTAAGCGCTCTTCTGTAGCCCGGATGGAGCGCAGCGTAATCCGGGACCGCTGCCTCACCGCGCAACCTGCCCCGGATTGCGCTGCGCTCCATCCGGGCTACGGACTTGTGCGTGCCTATCGCCCGTGCGACCGCGCGCGACAAACGAGATGGTCGAGCGAGACGTTCCCCGGCCCGTAAGCCATGATGCCAAGTGCCATCGCTGCCCAGGTGAGATGGACCGGCCAGCCGTCGGGCACCGTGAGCTCGACGATCACGGTCATGAACAGCAGCCCGAGCGCGGCGAACCGCGTGCCCAGTCCCAGCACCAGCAGGATCGGGAACATGATCTCGCCGGAGCCCGAGAGAAAGGCCATCACCGTCGGGGCCGGAAAGTGATAGGGCCCGCCGGGCAGATGCAGCATGAATTCGTCGCTGAACAGCGTCACCGCGGTGTCGTTGAGCTCGAGGAAGCCGCTCCATTTGAGCAGGCCCGAGCGCCAGAACGGCACGGCCAGCGCGAGGCGCAGCACCAGCTGGACCAGCGATGGCATCGCGAGCGCCTGCACCAGATGATTGGCTCTGTCGATGAGTGCTCCGGGCGACGGCAGGCCGCTGGCGGGCGTCATGGGCTGCTCCGTGATCATGATGGGTCTCCGCAACAGAGCGAGGTGAAGGCGCCGGCTTCGATCAGCCCGGCAATGTTTGCGGCGATGTCGAATTCGCTTGCCGCCGCCAGCGCCGCCGCCGCGGCTTCGCCGAGCGGCCGGCCCGACATGAGATGGTGCGCGAAGACCGCGCCGCCGGGTGGAAGGCGGCGCACGGCGACGTCGAATTCGCCTCGCGTGATCAGGGCATCTTCCGGCGTCGAGGCATCGATCGGCATGATCGGCGCGTCGTCGCGGTTGGCCGCAAAGATCGTCACGGCAGCGTAGTTCGAACGCAGGCACCGTGCGGCCGGGTGCGGAATGAACACCAGATCAGCCAAGTGGTCGGGCGTCACCGCCGCGAGCCGGGCCGGCGACAGCGGGACGGCGTCGGCGGCGTGATAGGCATCGAGCCAGGCCCGCTCGAGACGCGCGACGTCGGCGAGCCAGGGCAGATCTTGCGCATGCTCGTAGGCTTCGATGAAGTCCGGGAATTCGCGGCCGTATTCGAACAGCAGCGGCGATGTCGGCGGATTGCTGCGCACATGCAAGCGCGCCATCGCGCGGAAGAAGTCGACGCCGGTGATGCGCTGCACCGCCGGATAGATCGCGGCGAGCGCGTCGATCAGGCTGACCGTGACGTTGTTGCGGTAGACGTCGTAGCGCCGGCCAGCGGCCTTGCCGTTCGGGCCGGTCACGAGCTCAGGCGTGCTGCGCGCCGGATCCAGCAGCGCCGGCGCGAACGATGCGGCAAAGCACAAACCTGGTTCAGGCGGCATGACGCTCTCCTGCCGGCACGGCGGACTGATGGCGATCGAGGATCGCCTGGGCGGCAGCGGCTTCCGCTTGCAGCACCGGCCAGTCCGGAATCTTGCTGTCCCATTCGATCAGCGTCGGCACCGGCCCACGGCGGCGGATCACGATCTCGTAGAGTTTCCAGACGGCGTCGGCCACCGGGCCATCGTGGCTGTCGATCAACAGCAGGTCACCTTCGTCGTCGGCCTGCTCGGCATGCCCGGCGAGATGAATTTCCTCGACGCGCGACAGCGGGAAATCAGCGAGGTAGTCGAGCGCAGAATATCCATGGTTGGCCGCGGAGACGAACACGTTGTTGACGTCGAGCAGCAGGCCGCAGCCGGTGCGCTCCGCAATGGCGCGGATGAATTCGGTCTCGTGCATGGAGGATTCGCGAAAGGCGAGATAGGTCGACGGGTTTTCCAACAGCAGCGGCCGCCGGATCGCCTCCTGCACCTGATCGATGTGATCGCAGACGCAAGTCAGCGTCGCCGCCGTGTAGGGCAGAGGCAACAGATCGTTGAAGAAGCTGGTCTCGTGCGTCGACCAGGCGAGATGCTCGGAGACCAGCGCCGGCTGATAGCGCGCGACCAGGCCGCGGAAGCGCGCCAGATGCGCCTTGTCGAGCGGCCGGGGTCCGCCGATCGACATGCAGACGCCGTGCAGCGAGAGCGGATGATCGCGGCGGATCGCCTCCAGCGCGCGATGCGGCGGCCCTCCCGCGCCCATGTAGTTCTCGGCGTGGACCTCGAAGAAGCCGCGCCGATTCTTTGCCTCGAGGATTGCCGGGAGGTGCTCGGGCTTGAAGCTCGTCCCGGCAACGCCGCCGATCGGCGTTGCGAAGCGGAGCGGCAGCGCTGCTGGCGGGGCCGGCTTGATCGTGCTCATCGTGCTGCTCCGTTCGCGCTTGCCGTTGCGCCGGCCGTCAGATCGGCTTCAGCGAACCCTTCTTGCCGCCCGGCAGCTCGATGCTGGTGCAGGTGCCGCCCTTGACGAATTTCCAGGCATTACCCTGGTAGTCCACGGTCGAGGTGCCCTGGCAGGTGGTGCCCGGTCCCGCCGCGCAATCGTTCTGGCCTTTCAGTGCGACGCCGAAGCACTTCTCTTTCTTGGCGGCGACGGCGGCATCGGCTTCGGCCTTGCTCAGGGGGGCGGCGGAGGCAAGGGTCGCGAGCGCGGTCGACACCGCACCGGCGAGGACGAGGGAGGTGACGGTATGTTTGGCAGACATCGAGGTTCTCCTGTTCGAATGGTGCCGCCCGGCAGGCGAGCGCGCATGATCTCCTTCGTTCCGCGCGCCGCCCGTGTTACGGCGGGCTGCTCACGAAACCGTGAGATCGATTGGATCGGGCGCACGGTCGGTGCGCTTGGACGGGATTAGCGGGCAAGTGGGTGCCCAAATCCAATGCCTTGGCGCTATCGACACGTTAGAGCGAGAGCATTGGATGCGTCCGACCAAACTTGGCAGAGGTAACGGACGGTAGGAAATCTGCGTAGGAAGATGACAGGAGTCGCGCCCACCCAAAGGCGGATAAAACCATGAACGTCGATCCCGGACGCCAGCTGCGCGCGATCGCAAGGATGACGGTCAGTATCCGCCTTGCTGTCTCCGCGCTGGTCCTCGCCGCGATCCTGCTGACCGCGGCGCTCTCCAGCCTGCTGTGGTGGCGCACCGCGGAGGCGGCCAGCCGGCAGCTCGCCTCGACCATCAACGAGCAGATCGTCGCGGCGGTGCGCAAGGAGGTCTCGGCCATCGTCGACGAGGCGCGCGCCGCGCATACCGCGATCCGCACCCTGTTCCTCCAGAACGTGCTCGACACCCGCGAGGCCGACAAGCGCGAATTCGTCTTCCTCTCGCAATTGCAATCGCAGGCCACGATTTCCTGGGTCGCGTTCGGCTGGCCTGACGGCTCCTTCTTCGCCGCGCACAAGCTCGGCGATCGGCGCCTGGAGATGATGGAGATCTCGCTGACGGATCATCCGGGCGAGCGCCGCGTCGACGAATACGACGTGGTGCCCGGCGACATCGAGTTCGCCAACCGCCGCTTCGAGCCGACCGATTTCCGCGTCGCCGATCAGGCCTGGTTCAAGGCCGGCCTCGGCGCGGAAGACCCGCAATGGTTCAGGGTGATGTACCACGCGACCGGCGAGCGGCCGTCGATCGCCTTCGCCGGCCCGATCGACGTCTACCAGGAGCGCCAAGGCGTGCTTGCCGTCATCATCGAATATACCAGGCTTGCGCGCTTCCTGTCGCAGCTGGAGGTCGGACGCACCGGCACCGCCTTCATCGTCGACGGCAGCGGCGAGCTCGTCGCAGCGCCGGACAAGGACGCCGACGAGCTCCATCCGGCGCGTGGCAACACCGCGCTACTCCCGCTGGCGCGCGCAGCGCTCGACCAGGCCGGGGAAGCCGGCCGCAAGGAGGCCTGGCGGAGCCGGCTCACCTCGGGCGGCGCGGCCTATGAGGTTGCGCTGACGCCGCTGCCGTTTCCCGGCTGGTCGCTCGCGACCGTCATCCCCGAGGCCGAATTTCTCGGGCCGGTCGAGACGACATTGCACCGGCTGATCCTCGGTCTTGCCGTCGGCGCCGTGCTCGCGGCGCTGGCCTCGGCGATGCTGGCGCGGTCCGTCATCGCCGCGCCGCTGTCGCGCGTCGTCGGCGAACTGCGCCATGTCGAAGCCTTCGCGCTGGAGCAGGTCCGTCGCCATCCGTCGCGGCTGAAGGAGATCGCAAGTCTGTCGGGTGCGATCGCGGAGATGGCGGCCGGCCTGTCCGCATTCCGCAAGTTCATCCCGGCCGATCTCGTCCGTGGCCTGCTGCGCCAGGGCGTCGAGGCGAAGCCCGGCGGCAGCATCCAGGAGCTCAGCGTGATGTTCATCGACATCGCCGGCTTCACCGGACTGTCGGAGCGGCTCGGCGATCGCGTCGTGCCGCTGCTGTCGCGCTATCTCGACCTCACCTCGGAGATCATCGTCGCCAATGGCGGGACCATCGACAAGTTCATCGGCGATGCCGTGATGGCGTTCTGGGGCGCGCCGCAGCCGCAAGCCGATCACGCCGCGCGATGCTGCCGCGCCGCGCTCGCCTGCCGCAAGGCGATCGGCGAGTCGGGCCTTGTCGACGATCTCGGTCAGCCGCTCCAGATCCGAATCGGCATCAATTCCGGCCGCATGCTGGTCGGCAATATCGGCTCGGAGCTGCGGCTGAACTACACCGTGATCGGCGATGCCGTGAACGTCGCGAGCCGGCTCGAAGGCGCCAACAAATCCTACGGCACGCAGATCCTGATCGGCGCGGCAACCGAACGTCTGGCGCGCGGCGCCGTTGTCACGCGCGAGGTCGACAGCATCGCGGTCTACGGACGCGAGGAGGGACTCTCCGTCCACGAGCTGATCGGGATGGCGAACGAGATGGCGGTTGGCAGCACCGGCTGGATCGCCGACTACGAGCGCGGACTCGCCACCTATCGCGCCCGCCGCTTTGCCGACGCGCTGGCCGATTTCGAGGCGGTGCTGAAGCAGCGCGGCGACGATCGCCCAGCCGAGCTGATGCGGGACCGCTGCCGTCGGCTCGCTGCAGCTGCGCCCGACGTCACTTGGCGGCCTGTGGCGGCATTGGCGTCGAAATAGCGGCGCGGATTCCACGACGTCATGGCGTGCCCGCGCAACCTGCAGGCCGAGCCCTTGAGCTCGCCGGGTCCCTATAGTATGGGACCGCCCGGGTCGGCAGTTCACCCGGGCGTCAGCGTCCCGCGAAGGTTCTGCGCCATCTCAAGGCCGGCGCACCCGAAGGCGTGGAAGGCGCGACATGACCGCAAATCCGGACGCATTGCCGCTCGCCGGGCCTGCTCCCGTCTCGGTGCGGACCTCCCGCGGCGTCGTCCAATGCGCGATCGCAGGCGAGGGGCCTGCGATCCTCGCCATCCATGGCGGCATGGGCGGCCACGACCAATCGTGGCTGCTGGCGCGTGCGCTCACTTCGACGCTCAGCGACAAGCGGGTGCTGGCCGTGTCTCGCCCCGGCTATCTCGGCTCGCGCCTGGAGCTGGGCGCATCGCCCGATGACCAGGCTGATCTCTATCGGGATCTGCTCGACGCGCTCGGGATTTCAAGCGCGGCCGTCGTCGCGGTCTCGGCCGGCGGCCCTTCGGCGCTGCAATTTGCCGCGCGGCATCCCTCGCGCTGCCGGTCGCTGGTGCTGGTGTCGGCCTGCACGGGACGACTGCAAACGCCGCCGGACATCGCCGCGCGCCTGCGCATGATGCGCTATCTTGCGCGTCTTCCCGGATTGCCGGGGGTCCTGAAGTGGCGGGCTGAACGCAATCCGCAAGCTGGTGCGCGCCGCGCGATTCCCGATGACGCGATGCGCGAACGAACCCTGCGCCATCCCGAGGCAGGCCTCTTGTTGCGCACCTTGCAGTCGAGCGTGTTCGAGCATCTAGCCGCCAGGATCCCCGGGACCGTCAACGACATCGCGCAATTTGCCGCGCTCGAGCAGTTGCCCGTAGGAACGGTCTCGGCGCCTGCTCTCGTCGTACACGGCCGCGCCGACGATGTGCTGGCGTTCTCGCATGCCGAGAACGTCTGCCGGGCAATCCCGCAGGCGAAGCTGCTGGCGCTCCCCGATGGCGGTCACGTCTCGCTGTTCACGCATCTGGATGCGGTGCTCAAGGCGGCCGAGCCGTTCCTGGACGGGCGCGCCGATGCTCCGCACCTACATCGCATAAGGGATCTCCATGAAGGCAACGCTGCTCAATCCTGAAATCTACACCCGCTCGCCGTGGAAGAACGGCGCCGGCGTCTTCACCGACATCGCGGATGCGCATCGGGCCGATGCGCCGCGGAAGGACTGGGACAGCCTGCTCTGGCGCTTTGCGTCGACGCCGATTCTTGCGTCCGGTCCGTTCTCCCACATGCCCGGCATCGACCGCTTGCAAATGGTCGTCGAGGGCCGCGGGCTGGTGCTGAAGTCGCCGACGCAGGAATTCGACGAACGTGAACCTTTTACGACGGTGCGGTTCACCGGCGAGCTCGAGATCGTGACCGAGCTCGAGGCCGGTCCCGTCGAGGTCGTGAACCTCATGGCGCGGCGCGGCGCGGCCGAGATCGATCTCCTCGCGTTGAAGCAGCCCGGCGACCGGCACCTCGCCGCCGGCACGCATCTGGTCTACGCCCCGCGCGGCGAATGCCGCATCCGCCTCGACAACGAGGAATTTGCGATTCCCCGCACCGGCACGTTGAAGGTCGAGCTGGCCGGGCCGTCGCAGCTTGCGCTCGTCGCGGGTCTGGCGGTGCTGGGGTCGATCCGGCTTCTGGTCTAGAACCTCAGACCGATGCGCACAATCCATGCAACTAGCTAGGTTGACGCCGCCGGGCCGGCGCACGATATCTGCTGGCTAAACCGCAGCTCGAGGGGCAGGATATGAATGCGCCACACACATACGCCCCCACACTGGCCGACGGCGTCATCGACTGGCTGACCAACGGCACGCGCGACGAGCGCTTCATCGACGACATCTTCGCGCTGATGTGCATCCGCCTGCAGCAGGCGGGCATTCCGCTCAAGCGATCGACGCTTCACGTGATGATCCATCATCCGCAATGGCTGGGTGCCCGCATGATGTGGTCCGACGGCAAGCGCGAGGCGGAGATCACGCTGGCCGACTATGACGTTCGCGAGCGGTCCGAATATATCGGCAGCTCCGCCAACGAGATCCATGACGGTGCCGACGAGGTCCGCGAAAAGCTCGAGCAGGATTCCTCGCTCGGTCGCAAGCATGCCCTCTATGACGACATGCGGTCGCTGGGCATGACCGACTATGTGGCCTGGCCGCTGCTGCACACGCTCGGCAAGCGCCACGTCGTGACCTTCGCCACTGATCGTCCCGGCGGTTTCGAGGATGTCCACATCGCCGGCCTGAAGAAGCTGTTGCCGGTGCTGGCGCTGGTCAGCGAGATCCGCATCAAGAATCGCCTGGCGCGCACGCTGCTGGAAACTTATGTCGGCTCCCATGCCGGCGAGCTGATCCTGGCCGGCGCCACCAGGCGCGGCACCGGCACGACGGTGCGCGCCGCGATCATGATCTGCGACCTCAGGGACTTCACCAAGATCTCCGACAACTGGCCGCGCGACGATGTCATCGACCTTCTCAACGACTATTTCGACGCGATGTCGGAGCCGATCGCGCGGCACGGCGGCGAGATCCTGAAGTTCATCGGCGACGGGCTGCTCGCCATCTTCCCGCTGCATCAGCCGAACGCCTGCGCCAATCTTCTGCATGCGGTGGCCGAGGCGAGGGGAGCCATGGCCGCGCTCAACGATCGGAACAGCGCGACCGGCCGCGCGCCGCTGAACTACGGCATCGGCGTCCACGTCGGTGATGTCATGTACGGCAATATCGGATCTGCCCAGCGGCTGGATTTCACGGTGATCGGCCCGGCCGTCAACATGGCCTCCCGCCTGGAGGCGCTGACCAAGACGCTCGGCAGGAACGTGCTGCTGTCACGCGATTTCGCCGAGCTTGTCGAGAAGGAGTTCGCATTGGAGCATGTCGGCCGGCACGAGGTGCGCGGCTTCAACGCCCCCATCGAGCTCTATGCCTATCCGGCTCGCGCTATTTCCGGTTAGTTCCGGGGGCGTTCGGCAGGGCCTGTTGGCCCCCCTGGGTCTGCCTGGCCGGATCGTTGTCGCCCGGCCTCATCGTTGACGACTTCGCCGGTGCATTGGCGCCGCCGTTGTTGGCGTCCGACGACGTATTGAGGCTGGAGGCGCCCGCGCCGGTCGTGCCGCCGGTGCCGGTCGAATTGATGCCGGAGCCCGTCCTCGACGGCCCCGCGCCGCTTTGCGCGAAGGCGGAAGGAGACGAGGCGAGCGCCGCGATGAGCCCTGCTATGACGAGTGCTTTCATGTCCGCTCCTGTGCTCGGCCTGGTGCATGATCCGGACCCGGAGGGCCGCGCAGCGCAAAGTGCGCAGCGGTTTTCCAAAAAGATCATGCTCAAACAATAACCTGGAGCGCGATGACGGTTCATCCTAATCGCATCGCGCTCTAGGCGGCCCCGGCCCGGCATCCGGGGGCGGGCTTGAGCCGGGGCCGCCATTTGCCGGAATGGTGAGACGCCGGCGAAGGGCCAATGCGCGGGAACGCGTGGTCGTTCCAAATTCGATGGGGCGCCGCAAACCCGCTGAACTAGGCTGACCAGCGGTCCTGCTCTTCCTGGTGGGCTTGCTCGTTCAGCCGGTCGGCGATCTCGTCCGCAATCTGCTCGGTCTCGGCCGAGGCCACCGGCTCGCCCTTGTGTGTCTTCAGCTTGTCCTTGTCGGCTTCGATCGGAAAGTCGTCGGGTGTCAGTCCGGTCGTCTTGTTCATGGTGCGCCTCACTGTCTCCAGTTGGGGAAAACACACGTGAAGGGCCGATCGTTGCTACGAAGATGAAGCCGCTGGACGAGGCGGCGTCAGGCGCCGCCGACTGCCCGCGTGATGGTGCCGCTCCCGCCGCAGGTGGCGCAAGGCGCGCCGTCGATGCGTCCCTTGCCGTGACAATCGGGACAGACGTCGTCGCCGGTGCCCTTGGTTCCGGGCGGAGCTTCGTCACCGGGATTGAGCGCTGCTTGCGTGGGAATCTTGGCGTCTTGTGCGTGGGCAGCCTTGGTCTTGGTCATCTGCGCCTCCTCGACAACACCGCAACGCGCCTTGCCGCAGAAAGTGCCAATCGGAGTTCGCAGCGCAGTCAACGGAACCGCGCCGCTGTTCTCGCTACTTCTCGACTGCGCCCGTCCAGTCCTTGAAGCCGCCGACGTTGTAGACGTTCTCGTAACCCATATCCTTCAAGAGCTTGCCGGCCAGCGCCGACCTGCCGCCGGATGCGCAATAGAGGATGACGGTCTTGCCCTTGTCGAACGCCTTGTCGTGATAGGGCGACTCCGGGTCGGCGCGAAACTCCAGCATCCCGCGCGAGACGTTCACGGCGCCGGCGATCTTGCCGCTGGCGGCGACTTCCGGCGCATCGCGAACGTCCACGACCAGCGTGTTGCCCTTGTTGATCATCTCGGCCGCCTGCTCCGAGGTGATCTTCGGGACCGCCGCGTTCGCAGCTTCCAGCATTTGCTTGACACTCGTTGCCATAAATTCTCTCCGGATTTTCTTCTGCCGCCCCATAGGAGGATAGCACATCGATCTGGACATCGCTCCTGGATAAGCTTGTCCCGCCGGAGTCAGAGGCCGGAGGTCCGGTTGCCAAGGCCGGATTGTCCGACTAGCCTTGCCGAAGCTACGCCCAAACGGTCTCTGGCCGCATCTTCATGCCCAAATTTCTCCGCATCGGTGTCCATCAGTCCAACGTCTCCGGATACACCTCGAAGGCGTGGTGCGTCAGACGCGTCGGCGCGGCGGTCTTCCTGAAATGGGGCGCGGTGGAGGTGCAGGGCGCCGGCGCCGGGCGCAAGGTCTACTGGTCCCGGTCGCCGCAGGAGAAGACGATCCGTTGCGGCACCGCGCAGCGCGCGCAGGAGTACACGAAAGCCGCGATCGCGCGGCGCCGCAATCACCGCTATGAGCCGCTGACCGGACCCATCGCGAACCGGCGCCGGTCGGCTGCCCGCGCCGCCGAGCTCAAGCAGGCGCTCGCCACCATCCTCATCGTGGACATCGTCGGCTCCACGGCGAAGGCAGCCAAGCTCGGCGATGCGCGCTGGACCAAGGTGATAGGCCATTATTACGCGGCGGTCCGCAAGGAGCTGAAGACGTGCCGCGGCAAGGAGGTCGTGACCACGGGCGACGGCGTGCTGGCGACCTTCAGGAAACCCGCTGCCGGCATCGCCTGCGCGGCCGCGATTCAGAAAGCCGTGCGCACGCTCGGCCTCGAGATCAGGGTGGGTCTCCACGCGGGCGAATACACCATCAGCGGCGGCGAAATGGTCGGCCTCGCGTTCCACATCTGCACCCGGGTTGCAGCGAAAGCACGCGCGGGCGAGGTGCTGGTTTCGAGCGCGGTAAAGGAACTGATGGCGGCGCAGTCCGCAATCAACCTGAGGGATCATGGCCAGCACCGGCTCAAGGGGGTGCCCGAAAGGTGGCGGCTGTACCGGGTGGAGGGCTGAGGGCATCGCGGCGCAATAAGCCTTGCGAGGCTGCGCCTCAGTCACAGCCCCTGGATTCAAGCTTCCGCCTTCATGTTTGCGAAACGGTCCCGCAAATAGGCGGCGAAGGGACGCCTTCCCTCATCCTGGCTCCAACTGTCGATCGCAAGGCGAAAAGCTCCGATTGAGACCATCGCGACTATGCGGAGTGCCGTTCGCCGCTTGGGCTGCGGCCACATCGTGCAGAGCGCGTCGAAGACCGCCTGTTCCTGTTGGGCGTATTTGGTGGCCTCCCGGGCGCGAAGCGTCTCGTTGGTGCGGATGAACCGGTCGATCTCCATCATTTGTTTCCGGGCCTGGACGTCCTCGTAGGACGCCGTGAGTCTGACCAGTGCATTCTTCACCGCTTCGAGCGGCGGCTGCTTGGTCGATTGCTCCAGAACGGCGCGCCCTATGGCTTCGGCGAGACCGCCCTGCCAGGCCAGGATGATGTCTTCCTTCGACTTGAAATAATAGAAGAAGGTCCGACGCGAAATTCCCGCTGCCTCCGCGATGGCATCGAGCGTCGTCGCCTCATAGCCGTTCCGAAGGAAGAGCCTCAGACCGGTGTCGGTGATCCGTCGCAACGTTTCGCGGCGCTTTTGCTCCCTCAGTCCCTCGCTTTTCGGTGATGGGTCGTCTCCGTCTTGTTTCGACACACAACGGCCTCATTCAAAATTACACTCAGTGCGATAAAATTCCGCATCAAGTGCGAAATTACTGCATGTGAGGCCGGCCAGCAAGGCTCGGGCCGATTCGAGGCGTCCAAGACCAGCGAACTGGATCAAGATGACTGCAGACAGGGACGGCCCGGCGAACGACCGGGATGCCGATGCTTCGCGTTGCGATTTCCACGATGCCGAGGCCGGTTTGCTGCAAGCGGCGGCCGGGAAGGACCAGCGCATGCGCAGCTCCGGCAACATCGAGCTTCTACGCCGCAATCCTGCCGGTTACGTCGCCTCCAGCCATCGCCAGGGCGCGCCGCACCGGCCTCGCCGTGCAATCAGCAGACCTCGCAGGAGCCTGCAATCCGTCCCCCGGACGATACATGACGCGCGAGCCCGTCATGCCGGCGAGCAGCGCCTCGACGGCGCCGTGCAAGGCTCGCCAAGGGAACGTGACCAGCGTCGATTTGTCGCTCGGACCCTCGCGCGCGCGGTGAAGGCCATACGTTCGCCGTATCTCGGCAATTTCGGCGTTCTCATCCTGCTGTGCGCCATCTCGTTCCATCCCTGCTTCGATCTGGCGAACGTCGTTTCGAACAGCTTCCTCTGTCTCGGTGCGAAGGCGGCGTTCGCCGCGACCGTCAATCTCGTGGTGGACGACTGGACCCCGACGATCCAGGCCTTTCTGGCCGGCCGCCTTCTGCGCTGGATTGGCCTCAGCCTTCTGCTCGCGCTGCTCCCCGTGCTGACCGTCATCCGCGCCGGGACGCTGGCCAAGCTGCGGGCGCTAGCCGCCCTCTTGCTTGTCCGGCTGCGCGGGATCCTCAGAGCTTCGCTGCGGCCACTGAATCGCGCAGCGCGGGAGGGCCGCGGCGCAGGTGTCGTTCACGAGAAGGTCAACAGGCTCGGGCGGCACAACGCTTGAAAATTACACTAGGTGTAATTTAACTGGCCCGATGTGATGTTGTGCCGTGGGAGATGGCCCGATGCCTGGTTGGAGTGCGAGCGATATTCCGTCCCAGCGGGGGCGTTGCGCCGTTGTCACGGGCACGGGTGGCCTGGGTTACCAAGATGCGCTGGCGTTGGCGCGTGCGGACGGCGAAGTGATCATTGCCGGCCGCAATGCCTCGAAGGGAGCAGACGCCGTCGCGCGGATCCGATCCCGTCAGCCCAACGCGAACGTCCGGTTCGAACGGCTCGACCTTGCGGATATTCATTCGGTGCGGGCCTTCGGCTCCCGTTTGCGTGGCCAACGGGACAGTCTCGACCTGCTCGTCAACAATGCCGCGGTCATGATGCCCCCTGTCCGGCAAGTAACGGCCGACGGGTTCGAAATGCAGTTCGGCACGAACCACCTCGGCCATTTCGCGCTGACGGCCGAGCTTCTGCCGCTGCTGCACAAGGGCCTCGAGCCGCGCGTCGTCACCGTGTCCAGCCTGGCAGCGCGCAGCGGAGCGATCGAGTTCGACAATCTGCAGGCTGAGCGTCGCTACCAGCCGATGCCGATCTACAGCCAGTCCAAGCTTGCGAACCTGATGTTTGCGTTCGAGCTGCAGCGACGCAGCCGGAGGTTCGGCTGGGGCATCACCAGCGTTGCGGCCCATCCCGGCGTATCGCGGACCGACCTCATTCCGAATGGCGCCGGCCGGATGAGCCTTCCCGGCCTGGCGCGGACCGCCCTCTGGTTCCTGTTTCAGCCGGCGGCGCAAGGTGCGCTGCCGACGCTGTTCGCGGCGACGTCGCCGGACATCGTCCCCGGCGGCTATTACGGTCCGGACAAGTTCGGCGAAATCCGCGGTTCGCCGTCCGTGGCCCGCGTGCCGCCGCAGGCCGATGACGATGCGGTGGCGTCTCATCTGTGGGATGTCTCGGCAAGACTGACCGGCGCTCGCTTAGCGACGGAGTCGTCCCGCACCCAGGCGAGGACGGATCTGTGCACTTGAAGCGGCCTCGCGCAGGTCCGCCATTCCGAGGCCCGGCGGCCGCGTAGAAAGACGAAGCAGAGGACTCCAACATGACCCGTCGAAATCTGGTGCTGATCGCTTTGGGAGTTTGCCTGATGAGTGCTCCAGTCCACGCTACGCCGCCGAACAAGGTGCTCGGCACCTGGAGAATGGTCTCCGCTCAGATCGATCCGGAAGGAAAGAACCTGCCGGCCTATGGCGCGCGGCCGAACGGGCTGCTGACCTTCACGCCGGACATGCACTTCATCGAGGTGCTGACCGACTCGGACGTCCCGCGCTTTGCCTCCAGCGTGCGGGGCGAGGGCACGGACGCGGAAAACCGCGCGGCCATGGCCGGCAGCATCGGCTTTTTCGGCACCTACACGGTGGATGAGAACGGCGAGTTCAGCGGCAACAAGGTCGAGGGCTGCACCTTTCCGAACTGGATCGGCAGCGTTCGGACGCGGAAGGAATTGCGTCTGGTGGTCGACGGCGACGTCATGACCGAGAATTTTGAACGACCTGACGGCACGAAGATCCGCATCACGTTCGAGCGGGTCCGCTAGCGCCGTTCACGCCGACGGCGTTACCTTCGGCTCCGGAAAGGGGCAGGGCGATCGCATATGGGAGCGATCTCGCCTGTGGCCATTCTTCGAGACGCCCGCCGTTAGCGGGCGTTGAAGGACGAGGCGCGCGCTCAGCTCGCGCAAAGCACCATATGCAATAGTCCTGGGAGAGGGGCTCGGCCCGACCGTCGCCGCCTTGATGTTGACATTCAGCTTCAACCTGCTGACGAGTCTGGGGCTTGGCGAATCCGCCAAGCTGATGCTGCAGGGTGCGATCATCGGCCTTGCAGCGGCCGCATATTCGGCAAGGCGCCAGTCATGATTGCCTCGATATCGGAACGAGAACGGATGCGGCCGCAGCCGCGATGACAACAGGAGAGATGACATGACCGATGTGATGGCTGGAGCCGAACCATTCTTCATGCAGGGCAAGGGGCCTGCGGTCCTCGTGCTCCACGGCTTCACGGGAACGACGCAAAGCATGCGGTATCTCGGCGAAGAGCTTCACCGGCGCTTCGGCTTCACCGTCAGCGGGCCTCGCCTGCGGGGCCACGGCACCTCACCGGACGACATGGAAACGACCGGCTATCTCGATTGGCTCGCGTCGGCGGAGCAGGCGCTTCACGAGCTGGCTGGCCAGGGCACCAAGGTCTTCGTCACCGGCCTGTCCATGGGAGGCACGCTGACGCTCAACCTAGCCGCACGTTTTCCGAACATCGTCGCAGGCGCCGTGCCGATCAACGGTGCCGCCGGAATCTTCGATGGCGCGATGGCCGAGCTCGTATCGGACGGCGCGGCGCCGAAGCGCGTTCCCGGCATCGGATCGGACATCAAGGCCGCCGGCGTCAAGGAGCTGGCCTATCAGGAGGTGCCAGTCGCTTGCCTCCGGCAGGTCCACGTCCTGATTGCTGCGACCGAAAGCCTGCTGCGCAAGGTCAGCTGTCCCACGCTCGCCATTCATTCCAGAGAGGACCACGTCGTGCCGGCGGCCAATGGCAAGCGAATCGCGCAGGAGGTCAGTTCCAACGACGTGCGCCTGCTTTGGCTCGACAATTCCTATCATGTCGCCACGCTCGATAACGACAAGGATCTGATCGTAGAGCGCTGCGGACGATTCATCTCGGAAATCGCCGGGGCGGCGCCTGGATAGAACAGCGCTTCTGCATACGGCGGTCGTAGAATGATGGGCTTGAGATCCTACGATAGCCGCTTTCGCATCTTCGGGCTGGCTCAGCCTTCGAACCGCCAGTTCGCCGGCACCCAGCGATAGCCGTCGTCCGTCTTCCTGATGTTGCCGATGCCCGGAAACGGGAAATGGAATCCAAGCACCGGGATGCGGTCCGTCGCAGCGCGGTCGAACAAGCGCCTGCGCGACTGCAACGCGGTATCGGGATCGAGATCCGGCCCGGGCCGCCAGGCATTGTCGATGTTGAGTAGGGGGCTATAGGCGGCATCGGACGTGATCAGCAATGCTTGCGCGCCGGAATGCACCAGGATCGCCGACATGCCCGGCGTGTGGCCGCCGGCGGCGATCGTCGTTATGCCCGGCAACAACTCGCTGCCCGGCCGGTACAGCACGGCAGACTTGGCGACGGGCGCCACGCTTCGCTTGATATTGGCGATGAAGGCGCGCCGGAAATCTTCCGGCATGGGCAGCCGCGACAGGTCAGGCTCGTTACGGATGAAGAACGCAAAATCGTCCTCGGGAAGATGGACCGTCGCCTTCGGAAAAGCGCTCGATCCGTCGGCGCGGCTGAGATTGCCGACGTGATCGGGATGGGTATGCGTGATCACGATGGCGTCGATGTGCTCGGGCTCCACGCCGATCGCCGCAAGATTGCGGAATAGATGTCCGCCATCGGGGCCGAGCGTTTGCGCTGCACCTGCCTCGATCAGGATTCTCCTGCCACCGGTTTCCAGCAGAAGCGTGTTCAGGTTGAGCCTGAAGGTGTCGGTCGGCAGGAACGCATCGCTCAGCGTCCTGCCGAGTTCCTCCGCCTGGGCGGTGTGGGCATAGATGCGCGGATTGCCGCTCAGCGTGCCGTCGCTGACGACGGTTGTCTTGATATCGCCGATCCGAAAACTGTAGTGGCCGGAATTGGCCCTGCCAGCAGGCGTTTGCGCGATCGCGGCCGGCATGCCCAGCAGCGGCGTCATCGCTCCGGCCGCGCCGCCTGCGAGCATTATGCGGCGGCTGATGTTCAGATGTGATGGCATACGGCTTCTCCGGCCTATCGCGGTGGGGTCTGTGTACGATGATCTGGCATCATCCACAAATGTCATGATAGAATTTACATTATGCGTTCGATGGATTTGGCGAAAGTCGACCTCAACCTCCTGGTGGTGTTGCATGCCCTGCTCGAGACCGGCAGCGTCACGCGCGCCGCTGAGCGTCTCGGCAGCAGCCAACCCGCGATCAGCCGTGCGCTGGCAAAGCTGCGGCGCCTGTTCGGTGACCGGCTGATGGTGAAGGCGGCAAGCGGCATGACGCCGACGCTGCGCGCCGAGGCGATGCGCGAGCCGCTGGCGACCTTGCTCGGCGGCGTCGAGACATTTCTCCACAAGCCGAAATTCGATCCTTCCGCCACCGACCGCGTCTTTCGCATCGCGACGACCGATTATGGGGCGCTCGCCATCCTGCCCAATGTCGCCGCCCACTTTGCGCGCGAGGCACCCGGGGCGGCGATCGAGGTCGTCAGCTTCTCGCGTGATGTGTTCCGCATGCTCGCTGACGGTCAGGTCGATTTCGTGCTGTATGCCGATAATCCGGTATCCGGCTCGTTTCGGGCGCGCGAGCTGTTCCGCGAAAATTTCGTGACGCTGGTCCGGCAAGGGCATCCTTTGCTCAAGCAGATGCGCGGGGCAAAGGACGTGCTGCCGATCAAGCTGTTCACGGCCTGGCCGCACATCGTGGTCAGCATTTTTGGCGGGCAGGGCGGGCCGATCGATACCGCATTGGCCGAGCGCGGCTACAAGCGGCACGTCGCGCTGCGTGTTCCATATTTCGCAACGGCCGCGGTGATCACGGCTGCGTCGGATTACCTGGTGACCATGCCCTCGCGGGCGGCCCGGCAGCTTGCGCCGCGGCTCGGTCTCGTGATGCTGAAACCGCCGGCGCAGGTGACGCCCTACGGCTATCGCCTGCTCTGGCACGAACGAAGTCACGACGATCCCGGCGCGGTCTGGTTGCGCCGGCTGGTGGTCGATTCTGTCAAGTCGGGCGCCGCCTAAACCAAAACATGGAGCAAGACGCCGCAAAGCGTGCTCGTCATGAATGTTGCTCCCGATGTCGGAACCCGGGCCGGCCGTTCGTCTTGAATCCAAGCCGCCTCGAACCGGAGTTCTGCGTAAATGGCCCCGCGCGCCAATTGGAAAGGCTTCCTGAGACTGTCCCTCGTCACCTGTCCCGTGGCGCTCTATCCCGCTACCTCCGAGAGCGAGAAGATCTCGTTCAACCAGCTCAACCGGCAGACCGGCCACCGCATCAAATACGTGAAGGTGGACGCGGAGACCGGCGACGAGGTGACGAACGAGGACATCGTCAAGGGCTATGAGCTCGAGAAGGGCCAATACATCGAGGTCTCCAAGGAAGAGCTCGAGGAGATCGCGCTGGAGTCCACGCGCACCATCGAGATCGACGAGTTCGTCGACAAATCGGACATCGACGCGCGCTATCTGATCCGCCCCTATTACATCCGGCCCGACGGCAAGGTCGGCCACGACGCCTTCGCGGTGATCCGCGAGACCGTTCGCGAGATGAACAAGGTCGCGATCGGGCGCGTGGTGCTGACCAACCGCGAGCACATCATCGCGCTGGAGCCGATGGACAAGGGCCTCGTCGGCACCCTCTTGCGCTACCCCTACGAGGTGCGCAGCGAGGCTGAATATTTCGACGACATCCAGGACGTGAAGGTCACCAAGGACATGCTCGATCTCGCCCGGCACATCGTCAACCAGAAGGCCGGACGCTTCGCGCCCGAAAAGTTCGAGGACCATTACGAGACCGCGCTGATCGACCTGATCAACGAAAAGCGCGCCGGCAAGGTGATCCGGCCGAAGGAGCGGCCGAAGGGCGAGAACGTCGTCGACCTCATGGAGGCGCTGCGGCGGAGCGTCGGCAAGGAAGCCGGGAAGCAGGCCGCGCCCGCGAAGGCGGACAAGCCGGCGAAGAAGCCGAGGAAGGCGGCGGCCGGCCAGAAGGAGATGCTGATGCCGATCGCCGGCAAGAAGGCGGCCGCCAGGGAGACGTCCGCGAAAAAGCCGGCCGCAGGGGCGCGGCGGAAATCGGCATGAAGCATCCCGTGACGCCGGACTTAAATCGAAAACACGCCCTATGCCGCTTGGTACGCGAAGGTCCTAGTCGCAGGCCTCAAAGGCCCTCGTCAGGGCACTCCGGACATGTATCGCCGATCGAATCGAGGACATCGTTGATCTCTGCGACGGCCTGATCGGCAGAGACGCCGTCCGGCGGATCCTGGCGCGCAAGCACGACCGCGCGATGGCGCGCGTGCGGGTCGGCGCGGTCCCTGGCCCAGCCGTGCTCCTCGCATTCGCAGATCGCGCCGGCCTCGTGCAGCACGTGGGTGGCCCATCCCCGTAAGGTCCGGATCGCCGGCCGTCTTTCCCTGGTCATCAGCATGCGAGATTGCTCCTGCGGGACGAATCCGTGCCGCCGCCAGATCGTTCCGGGCTGTTAACACGGGTCAGAGATTCCCAAACGGCAGGGCTGGGCTTGTCCACGTGTTCCGGGATGAAGGGGAGCGCGCGTTGTGACGCAGCGTCTGTATGCGTTGCAAGCACCCAGCAGAGCCAGGCAGGTTTCCTCCTGAGGAACCCTGGTGCTGAGAGGCGGCTTATGTCGTCATCGGTTTCGGAGGAAAAGCCATGGTCATTGATGCGTTCGCTGGCACCACGCCGGTGTTTCTCCCTGAGCAGTTCTTCGTTGGTCGCTTGGAAGGATGGGCGGTGGTCGAGAGTCTCGTCGGCGGGCTGTTGAAGCGGGCGACGATCACGGCGCATGGCGAATTGGACGCGGACACCGACACTGTCGTTCTGACTGAAACCTACACCTTTGATGACGGCCATAGCGACACGTTGCGCTGGACGATCCACAAGCTGGGCGAAGGCCAATACACCGGCCACGAAAATCGACTGGAGGGTGAAGCCACGGGCGAGCAGGCCGGTTGTGCATTCCATTGGAAGTACACGCGCGACACGCCCCAAGGCGATGGAAAGTCGTTCAAGCTGAACTTCGACGATTGGTTCTATGCGATCGATGACCGCGCCTGCATCGTGCGCGGATCCGCCGGGCGCGCGGGCATTCCGTTCGCGACGGCGCATGTGACGTATCGGAAGCTTTAGGTTCGCCCGACGCGGGCTGCAGCCCCGCTCTCCGGTGCGCACTTCTTTCTCGAACTTAACATTTTTGAATCGCGAAGGCACCGAAGCAAAGTACGGTGGGCGTTTTCGCGGGAGTGAATCTTCTGGCGCTGATTGAGCCAGAGCGGGGGCCGGGGCGTGAATTTCCAGGTTACGGTCTTGAAGATCCTGGTGAGCTATCCGGATGGCTTTGCCGTCATGGAAGACCTCAAGCGCGACATGGCGATCCTGGCGACCAGCGGCCGCGATTGGGCCGACCGGACGAGGCGTCTTGCCAGCCGGGTGCCGGACCTCGACATCTTTTCACAGGGGCTGGTCGAGCGCATCAGCGGCGGCTGGAGACTGACGTCCAAGGGGCGAGATATATTGGAGTTCATGGAAGCCCGCCCGGCACCGAGGGAGCCAAGCCTGGCGTCCCCCATCAATGAGACGTCCCAGCCGGTATTGGAGATTGCTCCGCTTCCCCCGCTGCCGCAACCAGCGGACCGGGCCAAGCCGCGGCGCGAGCGCCGCGCGCGCCGCCGCGAAGCCCGCGAACGGGCGAGGGCGAACGCCTCCTGAACCGGGATTGAGGTCGGCGGCGAACTCGCTGTACATCGCCGCGCCCGAAGGGCGCCAAGTCGGCGGCGACGCGGTGGCGAGGGGTGTTAACCACCCCATCCCTCGTACGGATTATGACCTGGCTCTGGTTGATCATCATAGTGCGGGGCCGGTTGACGGCGGTCCGGCCGTGCCGGTGAATAAGCCCAGGCCGCAGTACTCCCAGTCGTCAGAACACGAGGATGCGCTTTTGCATGATGCCGATGGACCTGATGCCGATGGACTTGGCCTGCCACCGCGGCGCTGACGGGTGCGCACAGGATTATCAAGAGGCTCAAAGCGAGACCCGATCGCATGGTAGTTTCTCCGATAGATCTACGATGAGGAGTTAGATGAGCCTCGGTCCACGCCCTCGCAATCGGCCACGCCTGCAAGACTGGTAACGTCCTCGGCATCACGCGCGGGTTGGCGGTCGAATTCGTGCGAATCTGTAAACCCCGCACTCGGCTTCATGCTGGCAGTTGCGTCACGGTTTGGAGTCTTTCGTCGCCGGGGTGCGTCACGCGATGATGAGCACACCGATTTGCCATTCGCGCAGGCGTGATTGTTCACCCACGTGTTTTTCCCGAGCGCATACCCACCTAATGCTCAACCAAGAAATTCGAAGGAAGCGCATTTCAACAGAGCAGCCGGTTCGAGTCAGCGCGAATGCTCCGCACGAAAACAACAGCCGTTCGGAGCACGACCATGACTGGATTCAGGACCTTTGTTATTGCAGCGATGATGTCGATTGGCGCGATAAGCTCTGCAAGCGCCCAGTGCCCATTGTGGGCGACTCAACATCCAGATTCGTTTCAGGCGCAATATCCCGATCGGGATGTGTTGAACGACTGCGAATTGACGCCAGCAGGCAGAATGGGCCTGGAACGCCCTGGCGGCGCGGCTCCCTTGTTTAGGCCCAACAGGGCCTACCAGACAACGCCTGGCGTTGCCCAGCACCGCGGCTTTCACCACCGATCGCGGTGAGTATCTGAAAATGGATCCGGATGGTCGGATTCCGGCGGAGAAACCGTAGCGCGCCAAGTCGAATGATCAGAAATCAATCCGCGCACCTTCGGTACGCGACCGTTTTCAGCGATTCCTGAGTGCTGTCGGGACCAATCAAATGCGAGTCGATTAAGTCATTGGTTTCGCGTCCGTCGCCAAAAGATCGCGAGTCGTTTTAGGTCAATTCCAGAGATCTGCGAGTCGAATGGGTGATGACGCTAGATCTTGGGTTGGATGCCGCGATTTGTTGTCCAGATGTCGTGGTCTTGTGGAGCTGGGTGCTGCGAGCGCGGCCCGCAATGAACAACCTGCTCGAGGAAAACCGTCGGGGCCAATTTAGTACAAGTCGTCTGAAGCGGTGGAACGCTATCGAGAGACCGATGTGCGATCGTCGAGCGCCGCGCCGGTCGAGGCCTTATAGTCGGGACGGGCCCAGGGGAGCGCAACAGCCTCCTCGATCGCGAGAGATGAGCGGGGCTCCGCCTTAGCTATTCTGCGGTCGCGCAGACCGCATCGCAGCGATTAGGCCGCCTTGCAGAAGTGCACGGAAGCACAGCGCGGGCAGCGCACCTCGGAAGAAGGAGGCGATGCTCACGAGCTTACCGCAGGGCGTGCCTGACGTGGCCACGCGCATAGAACGACGCACTTCATCGACTCTATCCTCGACGCGAACGGCAATGCGCCCCCGCTGCTCCAGACCAATGGTTGCAGAGTGCGGCGGTTAGCTGCAGCTCAGCGGTAACGGCAGGTCGGGATGCAACTCGTACCAGTCGTAGCAATCTGGATAGGCGCCGTAGAATCCATAGCCGCCTCGGCGGAAGTGGTGAAACGCGTGCTGGCGCAGGCCTACGTCATGACCACCGAAGCCAAGGTGCTCGCCGCCGAACCGGGCGCCGCCGGCAAAATCTCCCTCATGGCCCATGCCGCCGAAATGCGCGCCGCCGCCGAAGGCCGCATGTCCACCGCCGAAGCCTGCATGTCCGCCGCCAAAGCCGCCACCGCCAAAACCACCGCCGTGGCCACCGCCACCACCGCCGCCATGGGCATTGGCCGCGCCAACGGCGAGCGTCGAGGCGAGTGCTGCTGTCGCCAGAATCATGATTGCACGTTTCATGGATGACTCCTCTTGTTGCGCTGTCCGGCCATGTTCCGCGCGAGGTTGCCGATGGCCGGGTCAGTGATGAGGGAGAGGTAGGTCCGGTACGAGGCGATCCAACTGAATTCGATGTCAGAATATCAGGCAAGCCGCTCGCGAAGAGCGTCTCGCGGATCGGCGCGACGCACGCGTAGGAGCGGGCCGACCAGCGCAGTCCGCTCCTCGTTATTGCAAAACGCGGCGAAGCTATAGGGCAGGCCGCGTCACCCGATCAGTACTAGCTGCCTGTGCCCGGCTCGCACGGTACGTTGTTGCCGGTCCACGGCGCGGTTGCAAAGGCGCCGACGCGCGGCGCCGGAACGCAGGCGCGCTCGCCCGGATAATGGAACGGCGTGGTCGCCGCGACTGTATCGGCGGCCACGTCGGGCTGCTGCGCGGCGCGCTGGTGCTCGCGCGCCATGACTGGGCCACCCAGCATTGCGGCCGCGATCAATCCTATCGACAATAGTTTGGACGTGGTCATTCGCTCTCTCCTCTGACGACATCAGGCCGATCAAGCCGGCTCAGCGACGATGTGTGAACGATCGGCCACGTTTCCAACGCACGTTTTGCTCACTGCATTTCAACCGCCCGAGAGCCGCTGCGGTGTCGCAACCACGATCGTGCGAATGCATAACATCCGTGGTCCCTGAGACGACGGCACGTGCGTTGACGGCATATGTTCGATCCAGTCGGTTGGCAGCGGAGCGCGGAAGATGATCATTGCATTTGTAACACGCGTGGTGCGGGTCCTCGTGCCGTTGGCGGCACGCACAGCCGACAACATGAACCGCAATTTAGTGGCGCGGTGCGCGCGGCAGAGCTACCTCATAGCGCAGCGGGCGACCGGCAACAGGCGGCATCAGCGACGCGCGTCCGACGTACGCGGGCACTGAGCATGACACGGCCCGACGCCGTACCCGTGCTGCCCAACCGCGCGTCGAGACGCCGTGGGAATTATGGTACGAGGCTCATGACCCGGATTCTCCTGATTGAGGACGACACTGAAACCGCCGAGGCGATCCTCGCCGAACTTGGCGATCGCGGCTTCGAGGTGCAGTGGGCCGGCAACGGCGTCGAGGGTCTCGCGCGGGCCCGTGCGTCGAGCCCCGATGCCATGATCGTCGATCGCATGCTCCCGGGAGTTGACGGGCTGACCGTCATCGAGGTGCTGCGCAAGGAGCAGGTGAGGACGCCCGTGCTGGTGTTGAGTGCGCTTGGCGCCGTGAATGACCGGGTGCGCGGGTTGCGAATGGGCGGGGACGACTATCTCACAAAGCCGTTCGCGCTCATCGAACTGGTTGCGCGAATCGAGGCGCTGCTGCGCCGGCCGAGCGACAGCCGCGAAACCATCCTGCATGTCGGGCCCCTCGAGCTCGATCTGATCGAGCGCACCGCGCGACGCGGCGAGCGCAGGCTCGACCTGTTGCCGCGCGAATTCCGCTTGCTCGAGTACATGATGCGCCGGAGCGATCAGCTCTTGACGCGCGCGATGCTGCTCGAGGAGGTCTGGAACTACAAGTTCGTTCCGGCGACCACCAACTTGATCGACGTGCATATGGGCCGGCTTCGTCACAAGGTGGACGGTCCCGGAGAGACACAGCTCATCCACAATGTCCGAGGCTCCGGCTTCGTCCTTCGCTCGTAGGAGAGACGGGCGATGCAGCAGACACAGTTGATCCGCTCCAGCACATTTCTCTGGGCTCTGGCCGTGGCGGCGTCCTTTGCGCTGTTCGTGGTCGCCTTGTTCGCCTTCATCTACTGGAAGCTCGACGCCTATCTGGTCGCGCGGTCCGATCGCATGATCACCACGCAGATCCACTTCGTCGCGAAATTGTCCCCGGCCCGCCGCGTCAGCGCCATCGCGGATCACCTCGCGCAGGATTCCAGGGGCGTTCAGTACGCGGGACTGTTCGATGCTGCCGGCAAAAGGCTGGCCGGGAATATCGACCGCGTGCCGCGCGAACTCGGGCTCGATGGGGCGGCGCAGGGCGTGCAACTCGATCTGCTGGAGAAGCCGACGGCGCATGGTCCCGTCGTCAGGGTGGTCGGCAGCCGTCTCGAGGACGGCGATGTCTTGGTGATGGGACGGAACGTCGACGAGACGCGCGAGATATCGAGCGTGGTGGGCCAGGCTCTGGCCCTGGGTCTGCTGCCGGCCTTCAGCCTCTGCCTGCTTGCGGGTGCCTGGCTGAGCTTGCGCGCCCAGCGACGCGTAGAGGAGGTCAACCAGCGGGTCCAGCGCATCGTGGCCGGCGAGCTGCGCGAGCGGCTTCCGGAAGGCGGGACGGACGACCCGTTTGCGCGGCTGGCCAGGATCGTCAACGGCATGCTCGACGAGATGGAGACGATGATCAATGCGCTCGCCGGCGTCGGCAACGACAT
This sequence comes from Bradyrhizobium yuanmingense, assembly GCF_025200905.1. Lineage (NCBI taxonomy): Bacteria > Pseudomonadati > Pseudomonadota > Alphaproteobacteria > Hyphomicrobiales > Nitrobacteraceae > Bradyrhizobium > Bradyrhizobium yuanmingense. Next base: position 867,478 of record NZ_CP104173.1, read on the forward strand.
CGCTCATGATCTCAGGACGCCGCTGACCCGCGTCCGTCTGGCGCTGGAGCGCGGCCGGACGCATGCGGCGACGCTGGAACAGCTGCAGGACGTTGCGGACAAGGCCATCGCCGGCATCGACCAGTCGCTCGCGATCGTCACGGCCTTGCTGCGCCTGACAGAGATCGAGAACAACCGCCGTATGGCCGGGTTTGGCGACGTCGCGCTCGACGAGATTCTGCGGGAGGTGTGCGACGTCTACGAGCCGATCGCCGAGGACAAGCATGTCGGGCTCGGCGTCGTCACCGAGTGCAATGTGCAGGTGTGGGGTGACCGCGACCTGCTGTTCGAGGCAGTCGCCAACCTCGTCGACAACGCCATCAAGTTCACGCCGTCAGGCGGGCGGGTGGACCTCGCCCTGCAGGCGGAGGACGAGACCGCGCTGGTGCGCGTTAGCGATACCGGGCCCGGCATCAGCGAGCAGGAGCGCGAAGCAGTGCTGCGGCGGTTTTACCGCTCCGACAAGATGCGCAATACGCCGGGCGTCGGGCTTGGACTGAGCCTGGTGGCGGCGATCGTCAAGCTGCACGGCTTCCGGCTGATCATTGGCCCGGCTCCCGGTGGGCGGATCGAGATCCTCGCCTGGACCGGGAGTGCGGGCAGGCCCATCGCGCGCCGGTCACGCGCATTGCTGCACGCAGAGGCCGGCCAGATGGGATGAGCCAAATGACGTGCGGTGCCTCCGAGATCAATCAGCCGGCCCGGACTATAGGAGTGACAAATGCAGACGAGCCATGAGGTGGTGTGCCGCGATCCTGTTGCCGTGCCGATCGCAGCGGTGTCGACGCCGTTCCTCACCGCCTATTCCGCCGCAATCCGGCGCTACGAGCTACTTGAATCAGGTCAGGAGCAGCAGCTGGCGCGTCGCTGGCAGGAAACGCGGGACCGGCGCGCCGCGGATGCGCTCGTCACCAGCCATCTTCGGCTCGCCGCCAAGTTGGCGAGGGGTTACAAGGGATACGGTCTGCCGCTGGTCGATCTGATCGCGGAAGCGAACCTCGGCCTCGTGATCGCGGCGTCGCGCTTCGAGCCCGGGCACGGCGCACGATTCTCCAGCTATGCGATCTGGTGGATCAAGGCCACCATTCACGACTACATCCTGCGATCGTGGTCCCTGGTCAAGATCGGGACGACGGCTGCGCAGAAGAAGCTGTTTTTCAAACTCCGCGGCGAGATCAGGAAAGCCACCAGCAGTGCGATGGCCGGGCTCACACCCGACGTCGCCGAATTGATCGCCGGGAAGCTCGAGGTGACGGCGCGCGAGGTGATCGAGATGGACGCGCGACTCCACCGCGACATGTCGCTGAACGCGCGCGTCGGTGACGAGGACGGTGGAACCGAGCTGGAGGCCCTGCTGGTCGATGGTGCGGTCGACGCCGAGACGATGCTTGCCGATCACGACCAGACGGAGCAGCGCAGCAGGGCTTTGCGCGCTGCACTGGACGGGCTCGCGCCGCGGGAGCGTCATATCTTCGAGGCGCGGCGCCTGAAGGAATGTCCTGTTACGCGCGATCAGCTCGCCCGAGAGCTGTCCATATCCAGCGAGCGGGTTCGGCAGATCGAGATCCGTACCTTCGCCAAAGTCAAACGGGCCGTCGTGAACGCCGCGCATGATGTGTCACACGCCGCCGCGTGCAGCGACTGAATTCGTTTTCATTTGAACGGAGGCGCGGCCGCCCTCACTTGTCCGACGATCCTGCGTAACCCTGTTTCAGGCAGACCAATCATGGGAATTGTTCGCTTCGCGCTACGGCTTCCGCATACTTTCTACGTGCTTGCGGCGTTGATCCTGTTCCTCGGCGGCATCGCAATTCGCTCGATGCCGACAGACATCTTTCCGGAGATCCGGATTCCCGTCGTCACTGTCATCTGGAGCTACACCGGCCTTTCCACGCCGGAGATGGAACAGCGCGTCAGCACCTACAGCCAGTATTCGATCAGCGCCAATGTCAGCGGTATCAAGAATATCGAGGCGCAGACCCTCAACGGCTTGTCGGTTCAGAAGATCTACTTTCAGCCGGACGTCAATCTCGATCTCGCGATCTCGCAGATCGTCTCGGCGACCAACGCCATCCGCGCTCTGATGCCTCCCGGCATCCAGCCGCCGATCATCGTGCAGTTCAATGCCTCAAGCGTGCCGGTGCTCCAGCTCAGCCTCGAATCGAACAACCTGAATGAGCAGCAGCTCTACGATTTCGGCATCTACCGGGTCCGCCAGCAACTGGCTCCCGTTCCAGGCGTGACCCTGCCCACGCCTACCGGCGGCAAATACCGCCAGATCATGGTTGACCTCGATCCGAACAAGCTGCTGGCGCGCGGATTGACACCGCTCGACATCGTCAACGCAGTGAACACGCAGAACCTGACGCTGCCGACCGGCACGACCAAGATCGGCGACACCCAGTACACCGTTCGTACCAACGCGACGCCGGCGACGATCCAGGATCTCAACATGATCCCGGTGAAGTTCGCGAACGGGGCGACGATCTTCCTGAAGGACGTCGCCCAGGTCCGCGACGGCGCCCAGGTTCAGCAGAACATTGTGCGCGAGGATGGCCACCGCGCCGTCCTGCTCAGCGTCATCAAGAACGGCAATGCCTCCACGCTGGCCGTCGTCAACGGCGTGAAAGCGGCCTTGACGTCGATCCGCGCGTCGGCGCCCGCGGGGCTGAAGGTGAACGAGCTGTTCGACCAGTCAATCTTCGTCACACACTCGGTCGATGGTGTGCTGCGCGAAGGCGCGATCGCGGCGGGCCTGACGGCATTGATGATTCTGGTGTTCCTGGGATCGTGGCGATCGACGCTCGTCGTCCTGATCTCGATCCCGCTGGCGATGCTGTCCTCGCTGATCGTCCTCTATTTCCTCGGCGAGACTCTCAACACCATGACGCTCGGCGGCCTTGCTCTTGCCGTCGGTATTCTCGTCGACGATTCGACGGTGACGATCGAGAACACGCACCGGCTCTGGACCGAGGAAGGCATGCCGCTGCCGGACGCGACTCTGCACGGAGCAGCCGAAATCGCCATTCCGACGCTGGTCTCGACGCTCGCGATCAGTTGCGTGTTCATCTCGGTCGTATTCCTCGAGGGTCCGGCCAAATATCTGTTCACGCCACTTGGCCTTGCCGTGGTGTTCGCGATGCTGGCGTCTTATGGCCTGTCGCGGACGCTGACGCCGATCACCATTGGCCTGCTCCTGAAGGGCGAGCAACGTCATGGCGAGGGCAATCGGCCGTCAAACATCCTCGCACGCGCCTCCGCGGCATTCGAGCGCGGTTTCGAACGCCTGCGAGACGGCTATTCCGATCTGCTGCAGAAACTGCTGCGGCACCGCGCAGTGATACCCGTCGTCGCCGTGCTGGTGCTGGCGCTCGGTGCCACGATGTTCGCCTATGTCGGCCAGGACTTCTATCCCCTGATCGACGGCGGCCAGATCCAGCTCCATGTTCGCGCCCCCGCGGGCGCGCGGATCGAGCGGACGGAAGCGATCTTCCAGGCAGTTGAGGACAAGATCCGCGAGGTCATTCCCGAGCACGACCGGGCGCTGATCGTCGATAATATCGGCCTGCCGGCGCGGCCCTATAACCTTGCTTTCACGGACGGTTCCACCATCGGGGTGAACGACGGCACCATTCTCGTGTCGTTGAAGGAAGGGCACCAGCCGACGGCGGATTACATCAGGAGGCTGCGGCAGGTGCTGCCGAGGGCATTCCCGGAGGACACGTTCTATTTCCAGGCGGCCGATATCGTCACGCAGATCCTGAACTTCGGTCTCCCGGCGCAGATCGATGTCCGCACGGTCGGTTACGGCAACAACAATCTCGCCGTCGCCAAGGAACTGCAAAAGAGTCTCGCCGCGATCCCCGGCGTGGTCGATGCCCATCTGCAGCAGGAGGTCGATGCTCCCGCATTCTACGCCGACATCGACCGCACCCGCGCCGCGCAACTCGGTCTCAATGCGAGCACGGTGGCAACCAACATCAATGTCAGCCTCTCATCGTCCGCGCAGGTCTCGCCGAACTTCTGGACGGATCCGACTTCCGGCATTCCCTATTACCTGGCTGTGCAGACGCCAGAGTACAGGACCAATTCGCTGAACGCGCTGGGCAATACGCCGGTTTCGGCCTCGCTTGCCGCAAGCGGGCAGACGGTGCCGGGCCTGCTCAGCAATGTTGCGACCTTCAAGCGGGGCACCGTTCCGACCAACTCGAACCAAGCCAATGTGCAGCCGGTTTACGATGTCTATGCGAGCGTGCAGGGCCGTGATCTCGGCAGCGTCGCGGCTGACATCGAGAAGGTGACGTCCACGCTGCAGAAGCAACTCCAGCCGGGCAACTCGATCCAGGTTCTCGGCCAGATCCAGAGCATGCACCAATCGTTCCGCGATCTCTCCCTTGGACTGCTGTTCGCGGCCATCCTCGTCTACCTGCTGATGGTCGTGAACTACCAGAATTTTGGCGATCCCTTTGTCGTCATCCTGGCACTGCCGGCGACATTCTGCGGCATCGTGACGATGCTGTTTATCACCGGGACGACGCTGAACGTGCCTTCGCTGATGGGAGCCATCATGGCGATCGGCGTAGCCTCCGCGAACTCCATCCTGCTCGTGACATTCGCACGCGACGAGCAATTGAAGGGGCATTCCGCATTCCAGGCGGCGCTGAGCGCAGGCCGGACGCGAATCCGGCCCGTGCTGATGACCGCGGCGGCGATGATCGTCGGCATGATCCCGATGGCGATCGGCGGGCCCGGCGAGGAGCAGAATGCAGCGCTCGCGCGGGCGGTCATCGGCGGTCTGCTGTTTGCAACACCGACCACCCTGCTGATCGTGCCTTATCTCTTCGCCATGCTGCGCAAAGGCAACGACGGCAAGCCTCATCATGGGGTATTCGAGGAGCAACCGGAATGAGTGACGTTCGCGCAAGGACCGATGACGACGGGGCGACACACCGCCCGGGGGCGGAGAGCCTCCGGATTGTGGAACTGCCGGGAAAGGGCCCTCGATCCGGACGCCGTTACGGCGGCGCGCTGCTCGGCGGAGGCGTGCTCCTGCTGCTTGCGTGCGGTCTCGGCATCGGCGGCTGGCGGCACTATGAGGCCATGCGTGGCGTTGCCGCTGTGGCAGAGCAGGCTCGAACCAACCTTCCCGAGGTTCGGGTCGCGACGGTGAAGCCCGGAGGCGACATCATGAAGGTGAGCCTGCCGGCGACGACGACCGCGTTCGAGGCGGCCAACATCTTCGCGCGGACCAGCGGCTACATCGAGAAGCGCTACGTCGATATCGGCGATCGGGTCAAGAAGGGCGAGCTGCTCGTGGAAATCACTGCGCCCGAGCTCGACCAGCAGATCGCGCAGGCGCAAGCGACGCTCGCGCAGGACCAGGCCGCGCTTCAGCAGGCGGAGGCAAGCCGGGAACTGGCCGACGTGACCAACTCGCGCGATAGCAATCTCGTCAAGCAGGGCTGGTTGACGGCACAACAGGGCGACAACGATCGTCTCACCCTGCGCGCGCAGCAAGGCGCGGTGGGTGTCGCCCAGTCGAACATCACGGCGCAGGAAGCGCAGATCCGAGTTCTCCAGCAGGAGAAGTCCTATCAGCGTGTGGTGGCGCCATTCGACGGCGTGGTCACGCAGCGTAACGTGGACAACGGCAGCCTGGTATCAGCCGGGTCCACCTTCATGTTCACGCTGATGCATTCCGACGTGATCCGAACCCAGGTGTTCGTGCCACAGGACGAAGCGTTCGGCGTTGGTCCGGGCGTCGATGCGGATATCCGCGTCCCCGAGATTCCGGGGCGGACGTTTGCGGGCAAGGTCACGCGGATCGCAACCGCGCTGCAGCCGGGAAGCCGGACGCTGCTAACCGAGATCGACGTGCCCAATCCGGATGGCCTGCTCAGTCCGGGCATATATTGCACGGTCGAACTATCGATCCCGCGCAGGACAGCATCGACGACGATCCCATCCGATGCGCTCGTCTTCGACCAGAACGGCCTCCATGTCGTGGTTGTGCGCAACAACACGGTCCATTTTCAGCAGGTCTCGATCACCCGGGATTTCGGCACCACGGTGGAAGTGCGCGACGGCGTGCAGCCCGGCGACCAGGTCGTGCTCAATCCCGCGGTCAATCTGGCGGAGGGAAGCAAGGTCACCGTTCGCAAGAGCGAGGCGAGCTAGGACGCGAAAGATGATGCGAATTGTACTCGCAGCGGCGACGGCGTTGCTGCTCGGAAGCTCTGCTAGTCAGGCACAGGTCGCAACGACCGGCACTACTGCAATGGATCTGCCGACGGTGCCGGGCGCGATCGTGGTCTCACCGCTCAACAGTCCCGGGCCGTTTTCCGCAACGACCGTGTCAGGTGCTCCGGATACGACGCTGGCGCCGGTTCCGCTCGCGTCGGATCCGACGACGCCGGGGACGGTGGTCGTCTGCGCTCCGCCGTCGTCATCGCCGACGCCGGTGCCGGCGACGCCGACCGTATCGCCGACAGGCCTTGCACCACCGGGCATCGCGGCGCCGTTGCTGCCGGTGATAAGGCAGAACAGCAGCGCCACCGGTACGATTTCCTCAGCTGCGCCCTCAGGAACAGGTACGACGGTCGGATGCAGCTCGACGCCGGGGGGAGAGGTGACGAGCGCTGCGTCCCTGCCATTGTCGATCGCGCAAGTGGCTACAAGCCCCGCACCTGGTACGATTCAGGCGGAAGCCAGTGGTGCCGGTGGGACGGGCATAGACCCGAACGCTGCGGTTGTGCCCAGCCCGAACAGCTCGGCTTGCATGGAAGGCGTCTCGATGAATCTCGCCTCGCCTGCGACTGTGCTGCCGGCGAACGCTTCAGGCGCAGCACCAACGCCCGGCGTGTCGCCGGTGCTGCCGCCCGGATGCTGAAGTCGGACGCTGATCGAACCCCTAGTGGCAGGTGCAAGACGCAGCAAGCATCGCACTGAAATTCATCAAGAAGGCTCGGCGCGATCCCGGCCCGTGTGTGGCCTATTGTTCGATGAGTGCTGTTTATGCATGGAGAAGGCTCCACCTGATTGCATTGACATTAGAAACCTGCGCTCGGGCGAGTATTTCCAGAACGCACGTCCTGCTCCCACGGCTGCACGACCGCGTTGCGCGCATCGCCTTGCCTTCGACCCTAGAGCGGCATTTGCTATCTCAGGACGGCCCGCGCGCGTGCGATCTCCCGGCTGCACGCGTCGATGTCGCCGCTGCGATCGGCGGCGCGGGCGCGGTCGAGCGAATCAAGCGCGTCCGTGAAGCCGATGCCGTTGTCGCCCTCGGCTTTTGCGAGTGAGCGGGGGATGCCCACTTCCTGGCCGGGTATACGGGTGCGGACCTCGATCTGAAGTCCGCGATGGACGAGCAGCGGCTGCTTCCGTTGCCCGGCACCAACGCCGTCCTGGAAAGATCAGGTGGCTCGTCGTGATTGATGTGACTGTCTAGGACCGCCTCGCATTGCTGGATATGCCGCCGGCCTACTGGAATAGCCGAGGGCAGCGCCGATGGTTCGGGCTGCCTCCATCACGTGAACCGAATATTCTTTTATCTGCTTGCGCTTGATGCGGCTGTCGGGCCCGGACATGCCAATCGCTCCCACGAGTTCGCCGGAACGACCGAGGATGGCACAAGCGCAGGCGGCGATGCCCTCGCGCCACTCGCCGTGCAGGACGGAGGAGTAGCCCTGCGCGCGTGCCAGCTCGATGTCCTCCCGCAGCTCCTCGATCGTCGTTCGCGTCGCTTCCGTGTAGCGCCTCAGATGCGGCCGGAACCGTTCCAGGTAGTCATCAGGCATATGTGCGAGCATCGCTTTGCCTGTCGCCATGGTGAAAGCGGGTGCGCGCATGCCCACGCTTGTATGGGCGCGGATATGGTGAGCGCTTTCGATCTTGTCGACATAGACCACGTCGGTGTCCTCGAGCACCGACAGGTGAATGGTTTCGCCGGTGATCTCGGCAAGCTTCGTCATTGCCGGTCGCGCGACGTTGATGAGATCCATCCGATGGATGACATGGCTGCCGAGCGCCCAGATCTTGGTCGTGAGCTCGTAGGTGCTGTGCGGGGGGATCTGGCGCACATAGCCTTGAGACTGCAAAGTCATCAGCAGCCGATGCACGTTGCTCTTGGTGAGCTTCAGCTCGCTCGCGAGGTCAGTGACGCCGCGGGGCTGCTCGCTCAGAGCAAGTGCTTCCAGGAGACGCAGTCCCTTGGTAAAAGCCTTATCCATCCACCAGCCAAAATAGAATGATATTTCACTCGATCTAGCATGGCCGCGCGAACGGCAATAGCCCGGGTGTGGAATTAACCCCGATCCTTTCGGATCGGGGCTGATCAGCCTGCTTACTGGGCCAGCAAGGCGTTGAGCTTCTCCTGCCCGTACTCTTCATTGGTGGAATTTCCAGCCGGAGAAGTCGCGCCCCAATAATCCGGGCTCCATTCGATCGCTTTCGAGACGTTGTCCGGGTTGTTGGCCCAGTAGCGCGCGAGCTTCTTGTCGGTTGCGGCCTCGAACACGACCTGGGAGGGAAGGGCGACCGGGAAGGTCGAGGTGAGCTGCGCCGCGCGCTTGGGCTCGAGCCGCCAGGACAGCAGTTTCAGCGCGTTGTCGTAGTTCGGCGCTCCCTTGGGAATCGAGAAGAAGTCGTAGTAGATGAAGCCCTGATTGAAAGTCAGCTCGATCGGGGCGCCCTCCAGCGCGAGCTTGCTCATCGAACCGGTGTAGGCCATGCACATGTCGGCCTCGCCGTCGAGCAGGAGCTGCGGCGGCTGTGCGGATGTCGTCCACCATTTGGCAATGTGTGGCTTGATCTCCTTGACCTTCTTCAGCGCCCGCTCCATGTCGATCGGGTAGAGCTTGCTCTTCTCTACGCCGTCGGCCATCAGCGCCGCCTCGAAGACGAAACGCGGCCAGGCGGGCATGCAGCGCCGACCAGGGAATTTCTTCACGTCCCAGAAGTCGGCCCAGCTGGTCGGCACGTTCTCGCCCTTGTACTTGTCCTTGTTGTAGACGAGGCCGACGCCGATCACCTGCAGCGCCACGCCCTTCTTGCGCTTAAGATTGTCCGGCATGGCCGCCAGCGTCTGCTTGGCCGCGTCGGACAGCTTGGAATAGTCGATGTCGGCGAGACAACAGTCGCCGAGCAGCTTGGTCTCCTGGTCGAAGATGAACGTCAGGTCCCATTGAGCTTTGCCGGCTTCGGCCTGAGCCTTGATGCGTGGGCCGCTACGCGCCTCCTGGACGGTGACCACCTTGATGCCGGTCGCCTTCTCGAACGGATCGTACATGACCTTGCGCAATGCATCGCCATATCCGCCGCCCGGGTCCTGCATGATCACGACGTTGCTCTGAGCCTGAGCCAGGCCCGTCCCCATCGCGATGCACAGGGCCGAGGCCAATACGGAAACCGACAGTCGCCAGCGTTTCATTCCCAGCATTTTCTCTTTCCTCCAGTTGAAATTGATCTGTGTCACGTTGCCTTCCGCGACGTGGCGAGAACGGGCCGTGCAAAGACGAGCCCTGCGACCACCAGCAGCACCTCCAGCGTCGAGACCACGGCCAGCACCGGATTGAGCCGGTAATTGATGTCGCCCCACAGCATGAGCGGGAGCGTCTTCAGCTCCGCGCTCGACAGGAACAGCGTCAGCACCAGCTCGTCGAACGAGTGCAGGAAGGCGAAGAATGTCGCGGCAGCGAGGCCCGGCATGATGGCCGGCAGCGTCACCAGGCGGAACACGGTCAGGGACGATGCGCCATGGACGGAAGCTGCCTGTTCGAGCCTGGTATCGACGCCTTGAAGCGATGCGGACAGGATCACCACGACGAGCGGAAGGCCGCCGATCGCATGCGCCGCGGCAAGGCCGAAGACGGAGCCGACCAGGTCGAAACGCAGGAACAGGCTGTAGAGCGACAGGCCGAGCACGACCGGAGGCACGATGATCGGACTTACGAGCAGCAGCATGATGGTGGACTTGCCGCGAATGCTGCTCCTGACGATGCCGAGGGCGGCCGACGCGCCCAGCACGATCGCGATTCCGGCCGACATCGCCGCGACGACCAAGGATGTCCAGAACGCCCGCATCCAGTTCGAATCGGAGAAGAACTGCTCATACCAGCGAAATGAGAAGCCCGGCGGCGGGAAGGTCAGATAGCTTGCGCTGCTGAAGGAAATGATCATCACCACGATGATCGGCAGGATGAGAACGGTAATGACCAGTCCGCCCAGAAGGCGAACTGTCCAGGTCCCGAAGCTCGCCGGCAGCCGCCCGAAAAGTCTCAGAAGCGGCCAGCCTATCAAGTCGGCAGCTGAGGCGCCGAAACTACGGCGGCCGTCATCGGCGGCGTAGCGGTTAGTCGTCGTCGGTGCGGCCTCGGTCAGCTTGCGGCCGCCCCAAATGAACTCGAAGCCGAGGAAGCGTCCGGCCACCGCGACCACCGCCAGCGTGATCGTCAGCAGCACCACGCCCAAGGCCTGCAGGAATCCCTCCGATGTGACCGAGTCCGCCTGCTGCGTGATATGCATGGCAAACATCTGGTCGCCGGGTCCCCCGAGCAGCGTGGGCGTAATGAAGAACCCGATCGCTGCGACGAAGACCAGCAGGAAGCCGGCGCCCATCCCGGGTAGGGTCAGCGGCAGCAACACGCGCCAGAACGCCGCAATGGGCCCGGCGCCGCTGGCCAGCGCCGCGCGGGTCAGGCTTTGATCGAGGCGCGCCACGCTGGAATAGATCGTCAGCACCATCAGCGGCAGAAGCACCGCGGTCATGCCGAGAAGCACCGTGCCGCGATTGAAGAGGAGCTGCACCGGCTCGCTCAATATTCCGACCGAAACCAGCAGCTTGTTGACCGGCCCGTTGCGGCCGAGCAGGACCATCCAGGCGTAGGTCCGGATCAGGATGGCGATGAAATAGGGCAGCACGATCGCCGTCGCGATCAGGGCCTGGGTCATGCCGCGGCTGCGGTGAATGAGCAGCGCCGTCGGATATCCGAACAGCAGGCACAGTCCGGCGACGGTGACCGAGATCTGCATCGTGCGGACGAGCGAATCCCAATAGAGCGGTATGGCGAATACCCGCTCGAAATAGGTCGACCACGACGGCCCGCTCACGCTGATGCGGATGAGATCGATCAGCGGGAGCAGATAGATGAAGGCCAGAAACGCGAGCGCGGGCAGGAGCAGCAGCGCCGGATCCTTCAACCTCCTGACGAGATCGAGATCCGCAGGACGGCCTGCCTGGACGCCGATCGATGCCGCGGTCATGCAAGCACCCAGCAGTCCGCGGCGCCCCAGCTCACGTGCAGACGATCGCCGACGGCCGGCAGCGGCCGGTCGGCCATGTCGGTGCAGCGGATCAGGAGCGGATCTCCGCCCTCCATTTGCGCCTCGATCCGCAAGATCTCGCCGAGGAAGATCGCAGACGTGACGCTGACGGGCGTGGAATTCGCAGCCGGCTCGTTCGACACGGCGATGCGTTCCGGACGCACGAGCACAGTTGCGCGTCCGACGTCGATCGTGTCCCGGCTTTCGGCGCTGAACACGTATCCTGCACGGTTCTTCATCGTCAGTGTCGATCCGCGCTTCTGCAGGATCTCGGCCTCGATCAGATTGCTCTCGCCGACGAACGAGGCGACGAAGCGATCTGTCGGATGCCGGTAGATGTCCAGGGGGCGGCCGATCTGAACGATCTTGCCGGCGTTGAGTACCGCGATGCGATCGCTCATCGTCAGGGCTTCGCCCTGGTCATGGGCGACGAACAGGATCGTGCTGCCGATGGTCTGGTGAAGGTCGCGGATCTCGATCTGGATCTGCTCGCGCAACCGCCGGTCGAGGGCGCTGAGGGGCTCGTCCATCAGCACGACCTTGGGCTTCCTAACGATGGCGCGGGCAATCGCGACGCGCTGCTGCTGTCCACCCGACATTTGCGAGGGAGACTTCGTCGCATGCTCCGTCAGCCGCATGATCTCCAGCGTTTCGGCGACGCGGCGCTCCGCGGTCGCCCGGTCAACCCCCGCCATCCGAAGCGGAAACGCGACGTTCTGGCTGACCGTCATGTTCGGAAACAGCGCGTAGCTCTGGAACACCATGCCGAAGCCGCGCTTGTGCGTGGGTACGTTGTGGACCGGCTTGCCGTCGACGAGGATCTCGCCGCTGTCGAGGCTCTGGAATCCGGCGACAAGGTTGAGCAGCGTCGTCTTTCCGCTGCCGGATGGGCCAAGAAGCGTGATGAATTCGCCGGGCTCGATGTCGATGCTGATCCGGTCGACCGCATGAAAGTTGCCGTAAGCTTTCACCGCTTCACGGACGGCAATGCTCGATCCGAACGCGTCGCGGTCCCGGAGGCGGCCGGTCGGCAATGTCCGAACGTTCGCATCGCCAGAGCGCATCGCACGCTGAGCCGAAGGCTCGCCCATTCTATCCTCCCAGTATGTTCTATATTATAGAACGTCATTCCAATTATTGTTGGAGCAGCGCGTCGTCTTGTCAAGTCGCGCCGCCTGATCGCGGCGCAAAGGTGCGCTGCTGCGGCCGGCTGCGCGCGAAAGTCCTGGAAATGAAGGCTCCGCCGGCGAAGCCAGATTGACAGCATCGTCCAAATCCGCCTAACATAATTTGGAATTGCGTTCTACAATATAGAACAAAGCCGGGAGGATGATGGTGTTGAGCGAGCCTCGCGTCATGGCGAAGCACATCGAGCCGGGCATGCGCGTCGCGCTGCCCGTCGATTACGCCGGCGTCTCCATGGCCATGACGCGTCCAATGATCGAGCATGGCGCGGGCGATCTCGATCTGGTCTGCGTGCCAACCGGCGGATTGCAGCTCGACCAGCTTGTCGGCGCAGGTCTGGTCCGGACGGTGGAGACCAGTGCGGTCTCGCTGGGCGAAGCAGGTGGAGCGCCCCGGTTCAACGCGGCGGTCAAGGAAGGCGCGGTTCGACTGAAGGACGCGACCTGTCCTGCCATCCATGCGGGCCTGATGGCGGCGCAGAAGGGCAGCCCCTTCATGCCCCTTCGCGGGCTGATCGGAACGGATCTGCTGCGCCACCGCGACGATTGGCGTGTCGTCGACAATCCGCTGGCGGATGGAGGCGATCCGATCGTGCTGATTCCCGCCATCAAGCCTGACGTCACGATCTTCCATGTGCCGATGGCTGATCGCTTCGGCAATGTCTGGATCGGGCGACGCCGCGAGCTTGCCGCAATGGCCTACGCTTCGCAGACAGTTCTCGTCACGGTGGAGCGCATCGTCGAGGAAAATCTGCTCGCCGACGAGATGAGCGCGGCCGGCGTGCTGCCGGCACTCTACGTCACGGCAGTCGCGCGCGCACCGAAGGGCGCATGGCCATACGGTTTATGGGGCGAGTATCCCGCCGATAGCGCGGAGATCGCGCGTTATGCGAAGGCCGCGCGAACGGCCGATGGCTTCTCGGCCTATATGGCGCAGGCGCAGATGGAGCCCGCGTGATGTCGGACGTTCTCCCTCGCGAAGTGCTGATTTGCACGATCGCGCGGCTGCTCGATGGCGTCAGGCATGTTGCCGTAGGCGCCTCCTCTCCGATTCCTGCCGCTGGCGCGATGCTGCTGCGTGCAATGAAGGAGGCGCGTGGCGCCGTTGGTCCACGCATCTCCATCCTCGGTTCTGTCGAGCATAATTTCTTCACCAACGGTTCGGCGGAGCTGTTCGATTGTGCAGGTCAGGGCCGGATCGACGCGTTCTTCCTCGGCGGCGGCCAGATCGACGGCCTTGGCAACGTGAACCTCGTCGGCACCGGTGACTATCCGCGCTCCAGCGTGCGCTGGCCCGGCTCGTTCGGGTCGGCCTATCTCTATTTCGTCGTGCCGCGGGTCATCCTGTTCCGCGAGGAGCATACGCCGCGCGTCTTCGTCGAGAAGGTCGACTTCATCAGTGCCCCCGGCGTCAGTCCCGAGGGAGTCTTCCGGAGCGGCGGCCCCGTGGCTCTCTTGACCGGCAAGGGACTCTTTCGATTCGACAAGTCGCGGCCGGGGTTCGAGCTGGAGAGTGTTCACCCCGGGCACGATCTTGCGGAGATCAAGCAAGCGACCGGCTTTCGATTCGAGCATGAAGCCGAGCCGCGGCAGACCGCGCTGCCCGATCGATCGACACTCGATCTGCTCCGCGGCCGCGTGTTCGACGAACTCGCCGAGACCTATCCCGAATTCGCCGCGCAGATGCGGCGCGAACTTGGAGCGGTGGACGCATGAGCAGGATCAAACGGATCCCGCATTGCAGCCATTGGGGTGCGTACACGATCCTCCTCGAGGATAATCGCATCGTGGGCATCGAGCCGTTCCAGCACGATCCGGCGCCGTCCCCGATCATCCATTCTATTGCCGAATGGGCAAATCCCGAGCGGCGCGTGCTGCGGCCGATGGTCCGTTCCGGCTGGCTGGACAAGCGCGAAAAGAGCGATCGCCGCGGGCGTGGCCGAGAGAAGTTCGTTCCGGTCAGCTGGGACGAGGCGACGACGCTGGTTGCCGACGAAGTGCGCCGCGTCGCCGACGCGTTCGGGAACGCATCGATCTTTGCGGGCTCCTATGGTTGGACGAATTCGGGGCGCCTGCATCATGCCTCTTCGCTTCTGAAGCGCATGCTCAATCTGGTTGGCGGCTTCACCCGGCACGTCGATACCTATTCCATCGCGGCGGGTCCGGTGATCCTGCGCCACACGCTGGGCAACGACGACGCGTGTGGCGGCCGCGCCAATACGCTCGACACGATCGCGCAGCACACCGAGACGCTGGTGGTGTTCGGCGCTCTGTCGCCACGAACCGCGCAAAACGAGGCCGGAGGAATTGGCAGCCACCGCCTCGAGACTTATCTCAGGAAAATCGTCGAGCGTGGCGTCAAGGTCATCCACGTCTCACCGCTGAAGGACGATCTGCCGGACTGGGTCGATGCCGAATGGTGGCCGATCCGGCCGAACGCCGACACTGCGCTGATGCTCGGCCTCGCCGGCGAGATCGTGAAGGCCGGCCGGCACGACACTGATTTCCTTGCGCGCTGCACCAGCGGCGCGGATCGTCTTCTTCGCTATCTCGAAGGCAAGGCGGATGGCGGACGAAAGGACGCCTTGTGGGCCGCCGGCATCTGCGGGCTCGGTGCAGGCCAGATTGCCGAGCTCGCAAGGCGCCTGGTCGACACGCGGAGCATGTTGACGGTGAGCTGGAGTCTGCAGCGTGCCCATCACGGCGAACAGCCGTTCTGGGCGGCGCTCGGACTGGCCTCGATAATCGGCCAGATCGGGCTGCCGGGCGGCGGTGTCGGCTACGGCTATGCTTCGCTGGGAGGTGTCGGGGCCCCGCTCAATCTCGGCAAGTCTCCAGCCATTTCACAGCTGATGAGGCCGATCGACAGCTTCATCCCGGTGGCGCGCATCAGCGACATGCTGCTCAATCCCGGTCGGCCATTCAGCTATGAAGGCGAGATCCGCTCCTATCCGGATACGAGGCTGGTCTATTGGGCGGGCGGCAATCCTTACCACCATCATCAGGATCTCAACCGCCTGTCGGAAGCCTGGACGAGGCCCGAAACGATCATCGTGCAGGACCCGATGTTCACCGCGACAGCCCAACGGGCCGACATCGTGCTGCCGGCAACCACGTCGATCGAGCGTAACGATCTTGCCGGCAACAGGCGCTCCGACTTCATCCTGGCCATGAAGAAGGCCATCGAGCCGCTGGGCGAAGCCCGCTCCGACTTCGATATCTTCAACGCGATTGCAGGCAAGCTCGGTGTGGCCGAGCGCTTCAACGAAGGCCGCGACGAAATGGGTTGGGTCCGGCATCTCTACGAAGCCTGCCGGGACGACGCTTCGAAGCGCTTTGGTTTCGCCATGCCGGAGTTCGATGCGTTCTGGGAATCCGGCTATGCCCACTGCCCGGTCAAGGCAGACCACACGTTCCTGGCCGACTTCCGCAACGAGCCCGAGGAATACCCGCTCAACACCGAAAGCGGGAAGATCGTACTCGGCAGCGAGACGCTTGCCAGGCTCGACTATCCCGACTGCCGCTCGCATCCTGCCTGGATCGAGCCCGCCGAATGGCTCGGCACTGCAGAAGCTGGCCAAATGCACCTCATCTCGCATCAGCCGGCTGGTCGTCTTCACAGCCAGCTTGAAACCGGCCCATCGAGCCGCGTCATGAAACGCAATGGCCGTGAACAGGCCCGTCTTCATCCTGACGACGCGGCTGCTCTCGGCATCGTCGACGGCCAGACGATCCGCATCTGGAACGACCGCGGGGAATGCCTTGCGACTGCTGAGGTCAGCGACGAGGTCCGCCGGTGGGTGCTTGTGCTCCCGACCGGCGCCTGGTTCACACCGACCGGCAATAGCGGCCTCGAGGTCGCCGGCAATCCGAACGTGCTCACGCTCGACATCGGCACGTCTCAATTCGGCCAGGGCTGCTCGGCCCATACCTGCCTGGTGCGGGTCGAGCCCTACGCCGCCGATCGGCGCGATGCGTTCGAGGCCTATCAGGAAACGCTCGTCGCGCTTGCGGCAGTCTAACAGGAGCTTGGAACATGTCTGCAACCGCGATCAGCCGCTTTCCCGTTCCCGATATCGCGACGCTGCCGGAGGATATCCGCGCACGGATCGAGGCCGTTCAGGAGAAGTCTGGATTCGTCCCGAACGTCTTCCTGACACTTGCGCATCGTCCGGACGAGTTCCGGGCGTTCTTCGCCTATCACGACGCTCTCATGGACAAGCCGGGGCCGATCACCAAGGCCGAGCGCGAGATGATCGTCGTCGCGACCAGCAGCGCCAACCAATGCCAGTATTGCGTCGTGGCGCACGGCGCCATCCTGCGCGTGCGGGCGAAGAATCCGCTGATTGCGGACCAGGTCGCCGTCAACTACCGCAAGGCCGATATCACCGCGCGGCAAAGGGCGATGCTCGATTTCGCGATGAAGGTCTCGGTGCGCGCCTATGAGGTGGACGATTCCGACCTCGTGGATCTCAAGGGACATGGATTCACCGAGGAGGACGTCTGGGACATCGCAGCCATCGCTGCATTCTTCGGCATGTCGAACCGCCTCGCCAACGTCACCAGCATGCGTCCGAACGACGAGTTCTTCGCGATGGGACGCTAAACGCCGCGAACGAGAGCTGCAATGGTATCGCTGGTCATCGACAGGCGCTTCCGGGGCCCACCCAACTCCGGCAACGGCGGTTATGTATGCGGATGTCTCGCAAGGCACGTCAGTGGAGACGCCGAAGTGACGTTGCGCGCCCCACCGCCGCTGGAGCGGTCGCTCGACGTGCTGACGGGGGCCGACGGCGGGATCGAGTTGCGCGAGAAAGACAAGCTGCTCGCGACGGTGCGTGCAACAGACATCGATGTGCCGGACGTTCCCAGGGTAAGCTACGAGGCGGCCGAAGAGGCGGCCGGCCGAACACCCTACGAAGAGCAGACCCATAACCTTCCGACTTGTTTTGTCTGTGGCCCCGCGCGTGGTCACGGCGATGGTCTTCGCATCTTCGCAGGCCCGCTGCAGGCGGGCGCTGTCCCGGGCAAGCCCGTCGTGTTCGCGGCCTCCTGGGTACCTCATCGGAGCCTGTCCGGTGCGGACGGCCATGTCGCGCCCGAATTCGTCTGGGCCGCTCTCGATTGCCCGACCGGCTATTGCAGCGTTGGCGCCCGTCACCTGGGATTGAAGGGCGACGAAACGGCGCTGCTCGGACGCATGGCCGCTCGGATCGAACGCCGGCCGCGTCCCGGAGATCGATGTGCGGTGGTGGCGTGGCCGACCGGGCGGGAAGGCCGCAAGTTGTTTGCCGAGAGTGCTTTGCTCGATGCCGAGCAGGAGGTGCTGGCGACCGCGCGAGCCACCTGGCTGTTGGTCGACCGTCAGGTCCAGCTCGGAGCAAGTGCATGAACCAGGGTGGAAGCAAGGTATGATCGGCCGCGAAGCAGAGCTCGAACTTCGTCAATCCATCATCGACGCGTGCCGCGAGATGGCGGCGCAAGGCATCAACCAGGGAACGTCCGGAAACATCAGCGTTCGAGCCGACGACGGCATCCTCCTGACGCCGTCCGGTCTTCCCTACGACCGCATGAAGCCCGAAGACATCGTGGCCATGAAGTGGGACGGCTCATGGACTGCATCGGCCGGCAATGTTCCGTCGACCGAATGGCGTTTTCACCTCGACATCCTCAAGTCGAAGCCGGAGGTTGGCGCCGTCGTTCACGCCCATCCGGTCTTTTGCACCATCATCGCGATCATGAATCGCTCGATCCCTGCGATTCACTACATGATTGCCGCGGCCGGCGGCAACGACATCCCCTGCGCGCCCTATGCGCAATATGGTACGGCCGAACTGTCGCAGGCGGCCCTGAACGCGCTTCGCTATCGCCGCGCCTGCCTCCTCGCACATCACGGGCTGATCGCCATCGGTCCCAACCTGCGCAAAGCCTTGTGGCTCGCGGTGGAGGTCGAGGTGCTCGCCAAGCAGTATCACGGCTGTCTTCAACTTGGCTCTCCTCCGCTGCTACCGGACGAGGAGATCGACAGCATCCTGAAGCGATGGGGGCATTACGGCCTGCGCGATAGCGAGGGCGCGCCCAAGATTACCCAGCTGTCGAGCTAGATCACGAATAATCCCCTGCCTTGCGAGAACTCATGGCCTACACTCACGACGTCAGCGTCTGCGGCACTTACATCCTGGATATTCTCGGGGTCCCCGTTACCGAGATCCCACCCGGAGGTGGCCGGTTGTTGATCGAGGAAATCCGGCTCGCGGTCGCCGGCACGGCCGGCGGAACGGTCGTTCCTTGCGCGCGGCTCGGCTTGAAGGCGCTCGCGGTTGGTGCCGTCGGCTCCGACGAGAAGGCTGATTGGATGCTGAACGCGCTGGAGCGCGAAGGCATCGATATCGCTCTGATGGAGCGAATGACCGGCGCTCCAACCTCTGCAACGATTTTGCCGATCCGGCCCGACGGCTCGCGTCCGGTCATGCATGCGAGGGGCGCCTCAGCCCGATGGCGGATCGCGCCCGAAACGCAAGTAGCCGCATGCCGGAGCAAAATTCTCCATCTCGGCGGGGTCGGCTCTCTGCTTGCGATGGATGGAGCGCCTTCCGTCGCATTGCTTCAGGACGCGAAAGCCGCTGGTTGCACGACGACGCTCGATCTCATCCAGGCGCGGCGTGAGACGCTGGCGCTGGTCGAGCCTCTGCTGCCTTACGTTGACTTCTTCATGCCGAGCATCGACGAGACCAACGCCATGGTGGGAACCGACGATCCCGCCGCATGCGCCCGGTTCTTCATCGACAAGGGAGCAGGGGCCTGCGCCATCTCTCTCGGCGCCGATGGTTCCTTCGTGATGACCCGCGACGGGCGCCAGTTCACGGTGCCGGCGTTCGACGTTGCCGTTCGCGATACGTCGGGATGCGGCGATTCCTATACGGGCGGCTTCATCGCGGGGCTGGCTCGCGACTGGGACCTGCTCGACTGCGCCAAGCTCGCGACCGCGACGGCCGCGATCGTCGCGACGGGGCTGGGTTCGGGCGCCAATCTCGTATCCTTCGAGGAAACCGTGAAGGCCATGAACACCTTGCCAGTCCGCAAGCCGGCTCGCGCCTGATCTTTTCAACGCCGGTAAAGAACCAACATTCATTGGAAATAACAGGGGAGAACGCAACATGGCCCGACATGCGATCGTGACGGGAGCAAGCCGCGGCATTGGCCGTGCAATAGCCATTGGGCTTGCAAGGCGAGGCTACGATCTCGCGCTGACCGACATCGCGGCCCAGGAGAAGGTTCTGCTCGAGACCGTCGCCGAGGTCGGCAAGCTTGGCGGCCGCTGCATCCCGGTGCTGGGCGACGTCAGCGATATCGGCGATTGCAGGCGTGCGGTGGCTGAAGCCGTCCAGGGTCTCGGGCACGTCGATGTCCTCGTCAACAATGCGGGCATCCTCAGGCTGGCGACGATCGACGAGCTGACGACCGAGACATGGGATCAGACCTTCGCCGTCAACACGCGCGGCGTCTTCCAGATGACCCAGGCCGTGGTGCCACATATGAAGGAGCGCAAATACGGGCGGATCGTCAACATCGCCTCGCTCGCCGCTCGAACGGGCGGTCCGGGACAGTCCCACTATGCTGCATCGAAGTCGGCGGTGGTCGGCTTCACCCGGGTGTCGTCCATGGAGTTCGGCGGCTACGGCATCACGGTCAATGCCGTATGCCCGGGCATCATCGTGACGGAGATGGGGATGAACAATCTCCGCGATCCCGAGCGTGTCGCCTATTTCGAGAAGGTCACGGACCTGCACCGGCTCGGGCAGCCGGAGGACGTCGTCGGGCCCGTTGCGTTCTTTGCGTCTGACGATTCTGCGTTTGTGACCGGCCAAGCCCTCAACGTGGACGGAGGCATCTTTTACAGTTAGCAACGGGGTCGATCCGCTCTAACTAACCTATTGCGGCTCGATCCCGGCTGCCTTGATAATCCTTCCCCATTTGCCGATCTCAGCCTTGAGAAAGGCTTCAAGGGCTTCCGGCGTCGCGCGTTCGGGTTCAACCGGGGACATGCTGAGCTCACCAAACCGATCGATCAGGGCGGGATCCTTCAGCGCGGTCTGCAGCGCGCCGACGAGTTGGTCGACTACGGGCTTCGGCGTGCCGCGCGGGGCGTAGAGGCCATACCAGGTCGTCACGTCGAACGCGGGAAGGCCGGCCTCGGCCGAGGTCGGCACGTTCGGCAGCGTTGCAACCCGCTTCTTGCTCGTGATCGCGTAGCCCTTGATCGTGTTCGACTGAATATAAGGCGTCGGCCCGGTTGCAGGGTCGCAATAAACGTCGATGTGGCCGGCGATGACGTCGTTCAGCGCTGGGCCGCCGCCCTTGTAGTAGATCGGGGTGAGCTTGGTATCGGTGGTGCTCATGAACATCAAGCCGCAGAGCTGTGAGGCCGAGCCGAGACCGACATTGCCGAAGGTGATCTTGTCGCCGGCATTGCGGATCCGCGCAATGAGCTCGTTGAGATCCTTGGCAGGAAAGTTCGGCCGCGCCACGAGGATCATCGGGACGTCGGTGACGAGCCCGATCGGGGCGAAATCGCCGACCGGATCGAACGGCAGCTTGGCGTAGAGGGCCGGCGCGGTGGCCTGGCCGACATGCATCAGCAGCAGCGTGTAGCCGTCGGCGGCCGCCTTGGCGACACGGTTGGTGCCGAGCGTGCCGCCGGCGCCGACGACGTTTTCGATCACGATCGACTGTTTCAGCGTCGCACTCATCGCGCCGCCGAGGATGCGTGCGATCACGTCGCCGGGACCGCCAGCTGAGAACGGCACGATCATCGTGACCGGGCGGGTGGGGTAGTCTTCCGCAATGGCTGCGCGGCAGGGATAGAGCAGGACAAGCAGGATCAGCGATCGTACGAGATACGTCATCGAACACTCCCTGGCGGCAATGTTTTAGTCGTCGGAAGGCGCCGCCTCCTTGGCTGCCGACGATTTTTCTATCATGTCGAGCGCGGCCACCGCAGCCGCATTGATGTGGTCGACGCAGCAGCGCTCGGCGAGGTCCGCATCGCCGTTCTGGATCGCGCGCCAGATCGCGGTAACCTCGCGCAAGCTCTTGTTGATCCGCTTCGGCTGCGACATCGAGGTGATCCGCAACAGCTGGATTCGGTCATGCAGCGGCTTGAGCATGCGCTCGATGAACGCGTTGCGGCAGCCACCGATCAGAGCGGCGTAAAAGTCGGTCTTGGCTTCCAGGCATCCGACGAGGTCCTGCTTGGCTGCGGCTGCCTTCAGCCGGGTCAGGGCTTCCCCGATCCGGCGAGCCACTTCCGGGTCGTGAAGCCTGGCGCATTCACGGCCGGCGAAGCCTTCGAGCACCGCGCGGGCGGCGTAGAGCTGCCGGGCCTCCTCCAGGCTGATCGTGGAGACCACAGGGCCGCGGTGAGGGACCGTATTGACCAGCCCGTCGGCCTCGAGGGCGCGTAGTGCTTCGCGGATCGAGGGGCGGCTGACGCCCATCATCTCGCAGAGCTCGCGCTCGACCAGGCGCTGGCCCGGTTTCAGCGTGCCGGACATGATCGCCTCGCGCAGCTTTTGCGCCACCATCGCTCGGACGGTCGGTACGTCATCGATGCGGAGTGTCGACTGCAATTCGCGGCGTCTTTCCATGTCCGGGCCTTGGTTGGAATGATTCAATACCGGTTTACAGGCAGAATCATCATTTCGGCAATTTGAACGTGGGCGGGCTGATCCAGGGCGAACACGATCGAGCGGGCGATGTCGGCCGGCTCAAGCGCCATCCTGAACTGGTCGAAATAGTCCTTTTCCTTCTGCTTGTCGCCGCGGTAGCGGGTCAGGATGATGTTGGTCCTGGTCAGGCCGGGCTGGAGCTCGGTGACCCGGATCGCGGTGTCCGCCAGCTCGCCCCGGAGGGTCTCGGTGAACATGTGCACGCCCGCCTTGCTGGTGCTGTAGGCCGCCATATCCGGGACTATACGGACGGCGTTGATAGAGCTGATGTTGACGATATGGCCGGCGTTGCGCTTGACCATGTCGGGGAGGATCGCGCGGGTGACGCGCATCAGGCCAATCAGGTTGGTCTGGATGATGTTGGACCAGTCGTCGGCGGAGCCGGCGTCGAAGCGTGTCCGGCCGCCGATGTCATGCCCGGCATTGTTGATGAGGATTTCGACCGGCTTGAAATGAGCAGGGATGGCCTCCGGCAGACTATCCACGTTCCGGAAATCGCTGACGTCGAGCTGAATCGGAAACACCCTGTCGCCGACGGTGGCCGCCAGCTGCTGAAGCGCCTCGGCGTCACGATCGACCAGCACGACGCGGCGGCCGCTGTCCAGCAGCGCCTTGGTGATGGCACGTCCCATGCCGCCGGCAGCGCCGGTCAGGACGACGGTCTGGCCTGGTTGTTCGGTCATCTCAGCACTCCCATTCCAATGCTCTCATGCGATTGACCAGCCGCCGTCGATGGGCAGGCTGGCGCCGGTGATGTCATTTGCCGCGGTGCAGCAGAGAAAGATGACCATGGCGGCGACCGCATCCATTTCGACGAAGCGCTGCGTCGGCTGGCGCTCGCCAAGATATTCGCGGGTCACGTCATCGACGGGGCGTCCGCTATTCGCTGCCATCGTCGCGATCTTGTTCAGGATCGCCGGCGTCGGCAGCGTACCCGGGCAGAGCGCGTTGCAGGTGATTCCGCTGCGGGCGGTCTCGATGGCCACCGCGCGGGTCATGCCGAGGATTGCCGCTTTGGTCGTGACGTAGTCGATGCGATCTTCGACCGCGCGGCTCGAATAGATCGAGCCGATATTGATGATCCGGCCCCAGCCGCGCTGCTTCATCGCGGGCAGCGCAAGGCGGATCAGGTGGAACGGCGCCGACAGGTTAACAGCGAGCGCCTGGTCCCAGCGATCGGGTGGAAACTGCTCGATCGTCGAGAAATGCCTGACAACGGCGTTGTTGACAAGGATGTCGATGACTCCGCAGCGGTCGAGCAGGCCGACCATCATGCTCTCGATGTCGTCGCGCCCGGACAGATCGGCAGCGGCGGGGATGACCTCGATGCCGAAGCGGGCGCTGAGGTCGTCCGCGGGCTGCTTCGGCGCAACGAGGTCGTGCAGGACAATGTTGCAGCCCGCGCCGGCCAGGCCTTCCGCGATGGCGAGGCCAAGGCCTGCGGTCGCGCCGGTCACGAGTGCCCATTTGCCCTTCATCGCAGCCCGCCCGCCCTTATTTCTTGTCGAGCTCGGCGAAGACTTCCTTCGCGTTGCGGAACGCGTCCACGCCGGCCGGCACGCCGCAATAGATCGCGACCTGCATGAAGACCTCGCGGATCTCCTCTTTGGTCGCGCC
Source organism: Bradyrhizobium yuanmingense (assembly GCF_025200905.1). Classification (NCBI taxonomy): domain Bacteria; kingdom Pseudomonadati; phylum Pseudomonadota; class Alphaproteobacteria; order Hyphomicrobiales; family Nitrobacteraceae; genus Bradyrhizobium; species Bradyrhizobium yuanmingense. The sequence goes on from NZ_CP104173.1 coordinate 891,368, forward strand.
ATTGGCGAGGGCGCCGCGGACGTGGGTCTTCAGTTCGTGCGGACGGTTGAGCGCGCAGAGCATCGCCAGATTGAGGAAGCTGCGCGTCTTTCGCGTCAGCCCTTCGCGGCCCCAGACGTAACCCCAGCAATACTCGGTGGTCAGATCCTGCATCGGGCGGTTGAACTCGTCCGCGGACGCGATCGCCTTGTCGACGAACTCGCTGCCGAGCACGCTTTTGCGGATTTCGAGGCCGCGGTCGTAGGTCGCCTTGTCCATTCTGTTCTCCGTTTCTCGTTCGGGCGTTCTCAGGTCTTCGGCCAGAACGGTTTGGCCAGCGCAAGCTCAGGCGGGAACACCGTCACCGGCACGCCGGATTGCCACTGCACGATGGTCATGCCGGCGCCGACGCGGCGGCCTTTCTGGTCGAACTTGATCTCGCCGAGCGGGTAATATTTCGAGGGGCCTGCATCCATGGTGCGCAGCGCTTCGCCGACGGCAACGCGGTCGGCCTTGCCGGCCTTCTCCAGCGCGTCCTTGATCACCCACATGTCGCCATAGGTGGAGATCGCATTCTGCGTCATCCACGGCTCCTTGTAGCGGGTCTTCAACTCGGCGATCAGCGCCTCGTGGCCCTTGGCGCCCCAGCTCGCAACGCAGGTCAGGACTCCCTGGAGCAGTTCCGGGCTCACGGTCTGCAGCATGTCAGGCTCGGCGATGGCGATGCCGAACGAGATGGTCGGCACCTTGCCCTGGCCGAGGCCGAACTCGTTCATCTTCTCGAGCAGCAGCTTGGCGTCGGAGATCACCGTCGGCAGGAAGAAGAGCAGGTCGGGCTTGGCCGAGCGAATCTTCTGAACCAGCGACGTCGCGTCCGCCAGCGGCGGCGTGAAGGTCTCGTCCACGATCAGCTGCAGCTGGTTCTCTGCCAAGAGGCCCTCGCGCATCGATTTCGCCGAGGCGATCGACGCGGCCGTGTTGTCGGTGAGGATCGCGACCGTCTTCGGCCGCTTGCCCGATGCCGTCTCGGCCAGCTTGATGATTTGCGGCAAGGCCTGACGGGCCTGTGAGGCTGCCGTGGCCGAGGTCTGGAATACGTATTTGAAGCCGCGATCCGTGATCAGATCGGAGTAGGAGAGGGTGAGGACGGGCAAGTTGGCGCGTTCCGTGACCTCGGTGACCGCGAGCGTGAAGGATGACAGGTAGGCGCCGCTTGCCGCGACCAGGTCGCTCTCCTGCGCCACCATACGCTGGGCGGCGTTCTTGGCCTTCTCAGTTGTGTCGCCGGAATCGAGCACCAGGAGCTTCAGCTTGGCGCCGCCGAGCGCCTTGACTCCGCCTTGCGCGTTGATGTGCTCGACCGCCATCTCGGCGCCCTGACGCATCACCGTGCCGGGACGGGCGTAGATGCCGGAGATCGGCACCAAGAGGCCGACTTTCACCTCAGATGGCTGCTGTGCCCAGGCACGGGATGCGATCAGCGTGCCGGACGCGCCCGCAAGCAGTGTTCGACGGGTGATCCTGATCTTGCTCGTTGTTCTCATGACAATCCTCCTCCCTGAAAAGCGTGCGATGCTATTTCTTCGGCCAGAACGGCTGCGCCTGCGCGAGCTCGGGCGGATAGACGGTGACTGGCACGCCCGATTGCCATTGCACGATGACGACGCCGGCGCCGACCCTGCGGCCCTTCTCGTCGAACTTGAGCTGTCCGCCGGGATAGTATTTCGACGGTCCGGCATCCATGGTGCGGAAGGCCTGCGCGACCGCATTGCGGTCGGCCTTACCGGCCTTTTCCAAGGCTTCCTTCATCAGCCACATGTCGCCATAGGTCGAGATGACGTTCTGCGTCATCCAGGGCTCCTTGTATTTCGCCTTGAGCTCGGCGATCAGCGCCTCGTGACCTTTCGAGCCCCAATTGGCGACGATGGTCATGATGCCCTGCACTGTCTCCGGGCTCACGCTCTGCAGCATGTCCGGTTCGGCGATGGTGATGCTGAAGGACACGGTCGGGATCTTGCCCTGGCCAAGGCCAAACTCGCTGATCTTCTCGAGCCCCAGCTTGGCGTCCGACACCGCGTTCGGCATGAACAGCAGCAGATCGGGCTTGGCCGAGCGGACTTTCTGGATCAGCGGCGTCGCATCCGACAGCGGCGGGGTCCAGACTTCCTCGACGACGAGCTGGAGGCCTTCCTGCGCGAACAGCTTCTCCTTCAGCGCCTTGGCCGTGGCAACCGAAGTCGCGGTGTTGTCCATCAGCATCGCGACCGTCTTCGGCTTCTTGCCCGAGGCGTTCTCCGCGAGCTTCATCAGAGTCGGCAATCCGAGCTCGGACTGGCGGCTCGCGGTCGCGGCGGTCTGGAAGATGTATTTGAAACCGCGGTCGGTCAGAAGGTCCGAATAGGACAGCGTCAGCACCGGCAGCTCGGCACGCTCGGTCACCTCGGTGACCGCCAGCGTGAAGGACGAGAGATAGGAGCCGGTGGCAGCGACGAGATCCGGCTCCTGCGCCACCATGCGTTGCGCCGCGTTCTTGGCCTTCTCGGTGGTGTCGCCGCAATCGATCACGACGAGCTTCAGCTTGGCGCCGCCGAGCGCCTTGATGCCGCCCTGCGCGTTGATGTGCTCGATACCCATCTCGGCGCCCATCTTCATCACCTGGCCGGGGCGGGTGTAGATGCCCGACAGCGGCACGATCAGCCCGACCTTGATCTCGGCCGGTGTCTGCGCGCGTGCCACGCCGGCAAGGCCCACGGCGGCGGCGCCGGACAGCACGGTCCGTCGCGAGAGTCCCTCCGATGTCTTGTTCATTTTGTTTACTCCCTGGTCTTTTTTATGGTTGTCACATGCCGAGATAGGCCTTGCGCACGCGGTCGTCGGCGCGCAGCGTGTCGTTGTTGCCTTCGAGCACGACATGGCCGGCTTCGAGGACGTAGCCGTGGTCCGCGGATTCCAGCGCTTCCGCGACGCGCTGCTCGACCAGCAGCATGGTCAGCCCGGACTGGCGGCGAATCTCGATCAGCCGATCGAAGATGAAGTCGGCGGTTGAGGGCGCCAGCCCCATCGAGGGTTCGTCCAGCATCAAGAGTTTCGGCGAGGAGGCGAGGCCGCGGCCGATCGCGAGCATCTGCTGCTGGCCGCCTGACATCGTGCCCGCGAACTGGCTGCGACGCTCCTTCAGCACCGGAAGCCATTCGAAGATGCGCTCGATGTTGCTCTGCCAGTCGCGTCGACCGCTCTCCGTCATCGCACCCATCTCCAGATTCTCCATCACGGTCAGCGAGGGAAAGACCTGGCGGCCCTCGGGGACGTGGGCGATGCCGAGATGGGCGCGCTGCGGCGGCGGCACTGCGAGGAGGTCGACGCCGTCGAAGGTGATGGCCCCGCCGCTCGGCTTGACGATGCCGGAGATGGTCTTGAACAGCGTGGTCTTGCCGGCGCCGTTTGGCCCGACGATGGCGACGAACTGGCCGGCGCCGACATTGATCGAGATGTCGTTCAGCACGGGTTTGGCGGAATAGCCCGCGCTCAATCCCTCAATTCGCAGCATGGCCCACCCATTTCTTGCCGAGATAGGCCTCGATCACCCGGTTGTCGCGCGTCACCACTTCCGGCAGGCCTTCGGTGATGACGGCGCCGTGGTCGAGTACGACGAACCTGTCGACCAGCCGGACCATCGCCTGCATCGTGTGCTCGATGATCGCGATGGTCATGCCGTCGCGCGCGAGCTGCTGGATCACGGCGACGACCTCGTCCGCCTCGCCGTGGCCGAGGCCCGCGAGGGTCTCGTCGAGCAGCAGGATGCGTGGTTGGCCGGCGATCGCGCGGGCAAGCTCCATCAGCCGCAGCTCCTTGGTCGAAAGCTCGCCGGCGACACGGTCGGCGACGGCAGAGAGCCCGACACGGGCAACTGCATCGGCGGCAAGCTTGCGGGCTTCGTCGTCGGACCGCGCGCGCACATAGGCACCGACCACGACATTGTCGAGGATCGACATGCGCAGGAATGGTCGCATCACCTGGAAGGTGCGGCCGATGCCGGCCTCGCAGATCACGTGCGGCCGTTGGCCGGACATGTTGCGGCCATCGATCAAGACCTCGCCCTCGCTCGGTTTCAGGAAGCCGTTGAGGAGATTGAACAGCGTGGTCTTGCCGGCGCCATTGGGGCCGATGATGCCGAGGATCTCGTTCTGGTGCAGCTTGAAGCTGACATCCTGCACGGCCTTGAGGCCGCCGAAGGACCGCGACAGGTTCTTGACTTCGAGCATGACTTCCCCGGTGGCAGCCCGCTGTCGCGGTGCGGGCTTCAGCGTGGTGACGTTGGCAGCCGATGTTTCGGGCAGGTCGGAGGCAGGCGCCTTAGGCGCGATCCGTTTGCGCAGGAGATCGCGCAGCTTCCAGAACAGGCCTTCCGGGGCCAGCAGGATGACGCAGACGATGGCGAAGCCGAAGATCACGCCCTGGATGCCGGGGAAGCGCGCGCCGGCTTCGGCATGCAGTATCTCGGCGAGCGGGATCAGGATCACGGAGCCGATCACCGGCCCCCAGACCGTGCCGACGCCGCCGAACATCGCGACCGTCAGCGCCTGGGCCGACACCAGCATGCCGAACACCGATTGCGGCGTCACGACCAATAACACCTGCGCGTAAAAGCCGCCGATCGCCGCGGCAATGGCCCCGCTAAGCGTAATCGCGCGCAGCTTCCAGGCGAGCGTATTGATCCCGGCTGCCTCGGCGGCGGCCTCGTTCTGCTTGATTGCGAGCAGTGCCATGCCGAAGCGGGAGCGCTCGATGAATTGCGTCAGCACGATGGTGGCAAGCATGATTGCGAGTCCCAGCAGCGTGTAGATGCGCGGATCGGCGAATTGCATGTAGGCGATCGGCGCGTCGCGCTTGATCGGAAGGGTCACCTCCTGGAAGCCGAGCCACTCGAACACGTAGAGGATGGCAAGCGGGTAGGCGAGCATCGCCAGGGCGAAATAGTGGCCCTGGAGGCGGAAGGTCGGAAATCCGATCAGCAGCCCGGCGATGCCGCCAAGCACGGCGGCAATGGGGATCAGCAGCCAGGGGGAGATGTCGAAGTAGATCTGGCCAAGCGCGGTTGCATAGGCGCCGATGCCGAAGAACGCGGCGTGGCCGAACGAGATCAGCCCGGTGTAGCCGCTGAGCAGGTTCCAGGAGAGGCCGAACACCGCCCACACCGGCACCAGCGTCAGGATGAGCTGGTAGTAGGAGTTGGTGACGCCGAGCGACAGCGCAGCATAGGCGATGGTGAAGAGCAGGGGAGGAAGAAAGGAGCGCATCCGGAGCATGATCACGTCCTCTCCACCATCCGCCCGAAGAAGCCTTGCGGTCGAAAGAAGATGATGAGGAGGAAGACGGCGAAGATCGCGGCGTTCTGCAGCTGCGTCGGCAGGATCAGCGTCGACATCTGCTGCACGAGCCCGATCGTCATGCCGCCCCAGAACGCGCCGATGATGCTGCCCATGCCGCCGAGCACGACGCCCGCATACATGACGATGACGTATTCGAGGCCGACGAACGGGTGGAACGGATAGTTCGTAGCGAGGAGGCCGCCGGCGATCGCCGTGATGCCGCAGCCGAGCGCGAAGGCGGTTCGGTGCGCGCGGTCGACGTCGATGCCCATATAGGTCGCGGCGGTCGGATTATCCGCGGCGGCGCGAAGCGATTTGCCGATCCGCGTGCGCGTGATCAGCAGCGAAAGCAGGATCATCATGACCAGCGAAACGATCATGTCGATGCTGCGGGCCTTGTTGAGAAAGATGCTCATGTCGAAGAAGGGGCCGAGCTCCCACGCCGAGCTCGACAGCGGCGTGCGGATCGAGGCCAGCACCGAGCCGAACACGATGAGGCCGCCGTTCTGCAGGATCAGCGCGATGCCGAGCGTGAGGATCAGCTGGGCGTAGTGTCCCTCGCCTTCGAGCGAGGCGGTGCGCGTCCCCGAGACGTGCGAGATCAGTGCCCGGTGGACGAAGTAGCCGAATACGGCAAGCACGGGGCCGGCCAGCAGGATGGAGACGAACGGTCCGACGGCATTGCCGAAGAACGACTGAACGCCGGCGGCGGTGAACAGATAGAAGGCAGTGTACATGCCGAGCATCATGAAATCGCCATGGGCGAAGTTAATGACGCGCATGACGCCGAAGATCAGGCCGAGCCCGACGCACATCAGGCCGTAGACGGCGCCGATCAGAAGGCCCGCGGCGAGCGCTTGCAAAAATCCTTCCATCAGCTTCGCCTCCGCGCGGCTGACGAACCTAAGCGGGTCTCGAAGTCGACCATGTTTCCCCCGTACTCTCCGGCACTTCTTATGATGCCGATCGTAAAACCCGTTCCGCCGTGTCCAGGCGGCATAGTGCTGCGATATCGCCGGCGTTGCCGAGCCGTTCGCAGCTCTCGATGAGTTGCTCCAACTGGCACGTGCGGTCCTCACCGAGGACTCCCTGAGCGGCAGTGCGAAAGCGCGTGCGAATATCTGAAGGCGTTGCGGCGATGACGTCGGGTAGCGCGTGCCGGATCGTCCGGCCGCTCTGCAGATGCACGGTCACATCCGCGCCCTGCTTGTCGGGGAACGCGGTGGTGAAGCCGACATCCGGCTCAAGCTTCGTGATCGCAACCAGGCGGATGATATCGACATCATCGAGTTCGGCGTAGTTGCCTTCCTCGATCTCGCCCCTCACGAGGGTGGCCGCGACGCTGAAGGGAATGCTCATCTTGGCCTGGAGCGCGTTCCGATACGGGCCGGTGGAGGCGCACCCAGGATAGCGCACGGCGGCATCGGGAGCGCGAACGACGACGCTGTCGATCTCCTCGGTGCCGGCGAGTTCGTGCGAGACGCGAAGGGCCGCTTGCGCGGCGGTCTGCGCGAAATTGCAGGCCGGGACCGGCTTGTTGTAGACCGCCATGATCTCGCATTCGCCATTCGGGAACAGCGCGATGCTGTCGGGCGCGGCCCGGCGACCATAGGCGGCGAACAGGCCCGCTTCGCCTTCGAGGATCGTTTCGGAGCCGAAAGCGCCGGCTGCGGCGAGGCCGATTGCCTTGATCGCATTGCTGGCGGCGAAGCCCGGATGAAAATACATGTCGGAGCCGCCTGCATGCGGCCACTCGTTGAGACCGCTGGACGTGTTGGCCGCGATCGCGATGGCGCTGGTCGCTGCGTCTTCGGACAGGTTGAGCGCGAAACTTCCGGCGAGCGCCGCGCCCAGAGGGGCCACGAGGCCGGTCGGACGATAGAGCCGGGCGAGATCGGAGGTCAGCAACGCGCGGCCGATCCGCGCGCCGGTCTCATAGCCGATTATCGCGGCTGCGAGCAGCCTTGAGCCGTGCAGCTGCGACTGTTCGGACAGCGCGAGCAATGTGGGCCAGATCACCACGCCGTGGTGCGCAATGCTGGCGGCATGCATGTCTTCCCGCACGAGTCCGTGCCCCATCACGGCATTGGCGAAGGCGGCATCGGCCGGCAAGGAGAGTCGCGACATTCCGACGATGGTTGCGCTGCCGCCACCTTGTGCGACCGCGATTGCCTGACGACTCCAGGGATGATGGCCCGCCTCGAAGGCGCAGGACAGGAAGTCGAGCAGGCAGAGCTTGGCCTTGGCGACCACTTCAGGCCCGAAATCTCCGAGATCAACGGCAAGTGCGCTCCGCGCCATCTGGCGCGCGAGCGATACCTTGCCTGATCCGGTCGGGCTGTTCGTCATCGCAAGTGTTTCTCCCAAAGGCTCTTGCGCTCAGCCGCGCATCTCGACCCCGGCCCACTCCTCGAGCACCTTGGCGATCGAGGTGAAATCGGATGACGGGCCGTATTTGGCGTTGGTAATCGCCAGCATCTGCCGTACCACTGCGCCGCAGACCATCGGCACGCCCATGGCCTCGGCCTCGTCCACGCAGAGACGGACGTCCTTGTAGGAAAGGCCGGTGGCGAATCCGAAATCGAACGTGCCCGGCAGCACCGAACGGGGAAATTTGTCTTCGGAGGCGCTGTTGCGGCCGCTGCTGGCGTTGATGATATCGATCAGCACCTTGGCGTTGACGCCGCCCTTGACGCCCATGGCGACCGCTTCCGACGTGATCACCAGTGCCGCCGCCGCCATCAGATTGTTGGCGAGCTTGGCGGTCTGCGCCACGCCGGGCTTGTCGCCGGTGTAGAACAGCTTGCCGAAATTCTTCAGGATCGGCTGCACGATGTCGTAAGTCGCTTGCGGGCACGATACCATAACGGCGAGCGTGCCGTTCACGGCGCCCTTGATGCCGCCGCTGACGGGCGCATCGACCAGCGTCATGCCTTTGGCTTTCAGCCCTTCCGCAACGAGCTTCGCCGCGCCGGGACCAGAGGTCGAGAGATCAACGACGATCTTGGCGCGGTTGCCGCTGCTGATGCCGTCCTCGCCGAGAGTGACGCCCTTGACGATGTCGGGCGTCGGCAGACTGGCGAGCACGATGTCGGCGCGCGAGGCGACGTCGGCCGGCGACTTGCCGACCAAGGCGCCGCGCTTGACCAGCGGCTGCGTCGCGTCGGTCTGCGTGTCGTAGACGACGAGCGAATAGCCCGCGTCCATCAACCGCCCCGCCATGGGGCCGCCCATGCGGCCCGTTCCGATCACACCGAGCGTCTCTCCCGCCATCGTTCACTCCCTGTCGCGCGATCCCACGCGGGGCGCGCCGTCTTGATCTTGTCGTTGTCAGTTCGCCGGCCGGCCCTGACGACCGCCGTCGTTGCGGCGGCGGGTTCCCGTGCCAGCGTGCCGGATTGTTATGATTGTCAGACAAGCTGTCAAGCATAACATTTGGGGTCGACAGTTTGCCGCGGATCGGCATAAGGTCCGAAAAACGAGGAAGACGCCCCGCGTGCCGCAAGACCCAATTCCCAGCGTGAGCAGGACGCTCGCCGATTTCGTCGCGGCGACATCGTGGGCGGACGTGGAGGCGCAGAGCGGCGAGGCGCGACGCTCGATACTGAATTTCTTCGCCACGGCACTCGGCTCCGCACGCGATCCGGTGGTGATGGCGGCGATGCGAACCCTGTCGCCGTTCAGCGGCGCCGCGACCGCGACGGTCATCGGTCATTCGCAGCCGATGGACGCGATGTGCGCATCGTTTCTCAACGCCATCTCGGCCAATCTGCTCGATTTCGATGACACCCATCCCGAGACGATCATTCATCCGGCGGCACCGGTCGCAGCTCCAGTCCTCGCACTCGCGGAGACGCATAAACTGTCTGGACGCGAATTGTTGACGGCGTTCATCCTCGGTGTGGACGTCGAATGCCGCATCGGCGCCGCCGTTTCGCCGCGCCATTATGCGCGCGGCTGGCACATCACCTCGACCTGCGGGATCTTTGGCGCCGCGGCGGCTTGCGCCAAACTATTGGGGCTGCCCGCGGAGGGCATTGCGAATGCCATCGGGCTCGCGGCGAGCCAGTCGGCAGGCAATGTCGAGAACCTGCCCAGTGCCGCGAAGAATGTCAGCGTCGGCAACGCGGCGCGCAACGGTTTGTTTGCGGCGCTGCTTGCAGAGCAGGGTTATGAGGCGGCCCCCCACGCCATTGAAGGCCCGCTCGGTTGGGCACGCACCATGGGTGACGAGCCGGATATTGCCCGCTTGCTTGATGGTCTCGGCAAGACCTTTGAGATCGCCAAGAACACCTACAAGCCCTATCCCGCCGGCATCGTTTCTCATGCGGTCATTGATGCCTGCCTTCAGTTGCGGGAGCGGATCGGTCGGCGATTCGATCAGATTGACACCGTGACCGTTCAAGGCTCGACGCTGCTGCTTGCGCGCGGCGACCGCCCCGTCAACAACGAGCGCGATGCGCGCGTCAGCATCCATCATTGCGTGGCGTGCGGATTGCTGCTCGGCAGAGCCGGCGTTGCCGAGTTTGCACGCGAGACGGTCGTCCGGCCCGATATCGTGCAGCTGCGGCAGAAGGTGAGGGCGGAGTGGGATGACGGGATGCCGGATGGTGCGGCACGCGCGACCGTGCGCCTGTTGTCCGGCGAGGTTTTCACCGAGACCGTCATCTCGCCGCGCGGCAGCCGGGCAGCGCCGCTGGAAGATCGCGATCTCGAGGCCAAGCTGCGCGAAAGCGTGCGAACGGGCCAGAGCAATTGGGACGCGGACGGTGTCATCGACGCCGTCTGGCGTCTCGATGCGGTGGCTGACGTCGCCGAACTGCTGCGATCGTTGCGGCCGCCCTCGGCGATGCGCCGAACAACTTCCATCTAGACTCTCGCAAGACGTGAAAGGGACGATCATGACCAAGACCGAACTGTTCGAAAAGGGCCTCAAAGTCCGCAAGGAGGTGCTCGGCGAGGACTACGTCAACAAATCGATCGCCGGTGCCGACGAGTTCACGCGCACGATGGCGGAATGGTCCACCGAATTCTGCTGGGGCGCGCTGTGGACGCGGCCCGGCGTCGACCGTCGCACGCGCTCGATCGTCAATTTGGCGATGCTCGGCGCACTGAACCGGCCGCACGAGCTGAAGCTGCACGTGAAGGGCGCGTTGAAGAACGGGCTGACCAAGGAGGAGATCAAGGAGATCCTGCTCCAGGTCGCGGTCTATTGCGGCGTGCCCGCCGGCATCGACGCTTTCCGCAACGCACGCGAGGCCTTCAACGAGGTCGACGCGGCCGGCTCCTGAGCAAATCCATGGCTGACCCGATCTACGAACTCTTCGCCATCCGCTACGCAACGCGGGATGCGCAGCGGAGCGACCACTTCATCGGCGGCGATCCGCATGACGGGCCGATGCCGATGGACTATTTCATGTGGCTGGCGCGGGGAGGTGGGCGCACCTTCGTCATCGATACCGGATTTAACGCCGAAATTGCGAAGCAGCGCAGGCGGACATTCTTGCGCTGCCCGGTGGAGACTCTTGTTGCGTTCGATATCAAGCCGGCCGAGATCAAGGACGTGATCCTCACACATCTGCACTACGACCATGCCGGCAATTTCGACCGCTTTCCGAACGCACGATTTCATCTCCAGGAGCGCGAGCTTGCCTACGCCACCGGCCGCTACATGCAATATCCGAGGTTGTCGCATTCTTTCGAGGTCGAGGACGTCTGCGGCATCGTGCGGCTGAACTATGCGCGCCGAGTCCTGTTCTACGATGGCGATGCTGAGATCGCTCCCGGGCTAACGGTCCATGCGGCGGGCGGACATTCCGCCGGGCTTCAATTCGTCCGGGTCAACACGCGCCGCGGTCCGGTCGTGCTCGCTTCCGACGTCAGTCATTTCTACGAAAACCTGACCAGCGAGCGTCCTTTTACGACGGCGTTTCATGTCGGCGACATGCTGGCGGGGTTCGACAAACTGCGCGCCGCAGCGCCGGATGCGGACCACATCGTTCCAGGTCACGATCCGCTCGTCATGATGCATTATCCAGCGCCGACCCCGGATCTGGACGGGATCGCGGTCCGCTTGGATGTGGCGCCGTCCGGGCCTCCTCACTCCTAGGGCGGCGAGAGGACCACGCACCGCATCCTTGTCGAGCTTCCGCATCTTCAACTCTGGCACGATCTGCGGCCGATCGGAGACGGCTGACTATCCTGCCAGAAAGCCGCCATCGATGGCGACGACGGTGCCGGGCGCGTATTGCGAGGCCGGCATGCAGAGGAACGCAACCGCGCAGCATCTAGATCATGATGCGGTCAGGTTGGAGGCGCCAAGCGGATTGGAACGGAAGGTCTTCGCCAAGCATCGCTACATCGGCTCGATGCCGACCTTCTTTGATCCCGGCGCACTTCGTGGACTCGGAGATCATGAAGTCGGTCAGGCCCTTGGAGTCGATCAATCTCGGCTTACCCAAGCGAAAGGTCTGCGCTGTTTGTTGAAATATCCGGTTTGATGTCCGTCAGGCAGGGTGACAGGCCATCACTATCGGTCACAGGCGCAGCCGTGAGAATAGGTCACTTGGGATTGGTGTCTTTGTAGATGATCCCGTCCTTCATGATGACGACAAGCTTATTTGCGGGGTCCTCGATGAGGCGAATGTCTTCCAGCGGATTGCCATCGACGAGCAGGAGATCGGCCAATGCGCCTTCCTCGACCACTCCGATCCTGCCGGGATAAGGATTCCGCGCTCCGGAAAGCGCGAGCAGCTCTCCATTGGTTGAGGTCGCCATCGTCAGCGCTTCCGCCGGCGTGAACCACCGCGTGAGGTCTACGATGCCCTGACCCTGATGCTCGGCCAGTGGCTTCGAGAAGAGGATATCTGTTCCAAAGGCAGTCTTGATCCCAAACTTCTTGACGAACCCGTACACGGTGTCCGTTCCCGCAACAACCTGGCGCATCTGCGCCTGTTGGGCGGGGGGGAGCATGGCTGCGCCGCCGAGGTCTACGAACGGCTGAGTGCTCAGCCAGATTTGCTTTTCGGCGATGAGGCGTGCAGTCGGTTCATCCATGAGATGACCATGCTCGATCACTTTGACGCCCGCGGCGATGGAACGTCGAATTGCGCTCGGTGTATATGCGTGTGTTGCAACATACGTCCCCCAATCGGTGGCGGTTTCGACGGCCGCGCGCAAGTCCGCTTCGCTGAATGTGGTCACATCAAGTGGGCTGAAAGGCGAGGCGACGCCTCCCCCTGCCGTCAGCTTGACCTGGGACGCGCCCTGCATGAGCTGTTCGCGCACGCGCTTGCGGACCTCGTCGGGATCATCCGCGATGATGCTTCCGCCGAGCTGTTCGACGCGGCTTGTTCCGCCCTGACTTTGCGGCAGCTCCCAAAGCTCGCGGAAGTCTCCATGGCCGCCGGTGACCGTGATGACGGCTCCCGATGGATAGATGCGAGGACCCGGGACGAGACCTTCATCGATCGCGCGTTTGAGTGAGAAGGTGGGGCCGCCCATGTCCCTGACTGTCGTGAATCCGCGCATCAGTGTCGCTGTCGCTTCCGCGCTCGCCAGCAGCGTCGTATATCCGAGGTCGCTCGACAGCATCTGCGCGGGTGTCGGACGGACCATCATCGCGTGCCAATGCATGTCGCTGAGCCCGGGCATCAGCACGCGTCCACCGCCTTGTATGACGCGGGCGTCCACGCGACGATCGGTTGGAATGGGAGCGGTCACGATCCGCTCGATGATGTTTCCGCGGATGACGACATTCGATGGGACGGAAAGCGTCTGGCTCTTCCCGTCAAAGATGCGCACGTTCTCGAAGACGGTGACTGCAATCCGCTCTTGCGGCTCTGCCGGCGTGAGAAAGGTGCACGTCGCAACAATGATCGTGGCACACTCGGCTATCCGCATTTGCAGTGTTCCTTCCTAGCATGTCGTATTCTCTCGCCAGCGGCGCGGAGCCCGGCGGGAGTTGTCACGCCGCACACGAGTTCGTTCCGATTCGCTCGACCGACGACCATCGGACCGTGACCATTTGGCGAGAGCCATTCATCAGAATATTCGTGGCAAGGTCGGGTCCCTATGCTGTTACATTCGACTTGCGCCAGCTTCCGCTTGATGTGAGCTCCGTTGCACCAAAGGACCCGCGTAGAAGTACGTTCCGCGGATTGAACGGGATCCCCGAGCCTTCCAGTCCGCCAGCTTAGAGACGCCGTCTGTCCCGTACATTAGGGATTCTCTGTACACCGGCGGAGCAGGAATCGGGGTGCCAACTGTGGAAATAGCGCTCTATGAAAGCTCTACCCGGGTAAACTTGGTTCAATTTTCTGCGCAGCTTACTAATAATCTCTCGTAATCCGGCAGCGTACTCCTCAATCATCGAAGTAGCTCATCTAAGCCAGACGACATTCTTTCGTTACGTTCTATGTTTTTGTTAGGATCGGGCATTCTTAGCCGCTTTTGATTGTGCCTTTCGCGCGCTCCCGTATGCGCTGGAAGGTGACGTAGAGCATCGGCACCAGGAAGATCCCGATCGAGCTTGCTGCGAGCATACCAGCGAAGACAGCGGTGCCCACTGCTCTGCGGCTCAGCGCGGCAGCTCCGGTCGCAATGACCAGCGGCAGAAGGCCGAGGATGAACGCAAGTGACGTCATCATGACCGCACGAAAACGCATATGGGCACCCTGAACCGCGGCCTCACAGATCGGGATACCCGCCTCCCGCTGTTCCCTCGCAAACTCGACGATCAGGATGCCGTTCTTGGCGGCAAGAGCGATCAGCACAACGAGGCCGATCTGGCCATAGAGGTCGAGATTGAGGCGCGCAATCATGATGCCGAAATAAGATCCGAGCACACCGACGACCACCGACAGCAGCACCGGGATCGGGATCACCGTGCTCTCGTAAAGTGCGACCAGGAACAGATAGGCGAACATCACGGCCAGCGCGAGCACGATTCCGGTCTGACCTGCCGCTCCCTGCTCCTGAAAGGCGGTGCCGGTCCAGGCGAAGTCGTAGCCGGACGGCAGAACGGCGTCGGAGATCTGCGCCATCGCGGATAGCGCGGTGCCCGAAGAGGTCCCCGGCGCAGGGCTGCCGTTCACCGTCACGGAACGATGATTGTTGTAGCGAGTGATGACCTGCGGCCCGGTTACGACCATGACGTCGGCCAGCGCCCGCATCGGCACCATCTCGCCTTTGTTGTTGCGCACGTAGATCCGCCAGATATCCGAGACGTGGGCGCGATCGGATGCGTCGCCCTGAATGTTGACCTGCCAGGTGCGTCCGAACAGGTTGAAGTTGTTGACGTAGACGCCGCCGAGCGTCGCCTGCAGCGCAATAAAGATGTCATTGACCGCGACGCCTAGCGCTTGGGCCTTTCGCCGGTCGACGTCGAGATAGAGCGACGGATTGGTCGCGGTGAAGGTCGAGAACACCCGCGTGAGCCGCGAATCGGCGTTGGCGGCGCCGATCAGGGCGTTTGTCACGCTCGAAATCGCGGCTGGGCCCTGTCCTTCCAGAGCTTGAAGCTGGTACTCGAATCCGCCGCCGGTGGAGAGGCCGATGATCGGCGGCAGGTTGAACGGCAGCACATTGGCTTGTCGTACCTGGGCACCGGCTGCGAATGTCCTGGAGATTAGCGCCTGCGCCGAGTCTGCGGCCGCTGTCCGGTTGGAAAATGGCTTGAGCCGCGCCACCACCAGTGCGCTGTTCGATTGGGAGACGCCATCGAGCAGTGAAAAGCCGATCACCGCGAGCACGTGATCGACGGCCGGCATCTGTTTCAGGACGTCTTCGATCTGGCGGGTAACCTGGCTGGTGCGTGCGACCGACGCGCCGTCCGGGAGCTGCACCGAGGTGAAGAAGGCGCCCTGGTCCTCCTCCGGCAGGAATCCCGTCGGAGTAATGATCGAGACACCGAAGACGCCGGCGGCGAAGACGGCAACCAGCAGCAGCGAGAGCGCGGCCCGGCGCACGAGGTAGCGGACGCCGTTGCCGTAGCGCTCGCGCAACCAGTCGATGCCGCCGAGTACACGTCCGATGATGCCGCGGGGCCGTCTGCCGTGGCGCATCAGCAGCGCGCACAGTGCAGGGGATAGCGTCAGGGCGTTCAGCGCCGAAATCAACATTGCGGCGCTGATCGTCACGGCGAACTGACGGAACAACGTGCCCGAAATGCCGGGAATGAACGCGATCGGCACGAACACGGAGAGCAGCACCAGAGTGATCGCGATGATCGGCGCGGTGATCTGGGTCATGGCTTTCTTGGTGGCTTCGGCTGGAGCCAGGCTTGGTTCCGCCGCCATGACGCGCTCGACATTCTCCACGACGACGATGGCATCGTCGACGACGATGCCGATGGCGAGGACCATCGCGAGCAGCGATACCGTATTGGCCGAATAGCCGAACGCGAGCAGAACTGCGAACGTGCCGATCAGGCTCACCGGTACTGCGATGGCCGGGATCACCGTCGCACGGAGACTACCGAGGAAGATATAGACGACCAGCATCACGAGAACGAAGGCTTCGGCCAGTGTCCGCAAGACCTCCGCGATCGTGTCCCGAACGAAGCTCGTGGAATCGTATTGGACGAGATAGCTCAGTCCAGGCGGAAATCGCGTTGACAGCCGTTGCATCGTCTCGGCCACCGCTCGCGCCGTGGTCACCGCGTTCGCTCCCGGCGCAAGGTAGACTGCGATTGGAACGGCGGCGCGCCCGTCGATCCGCGCCTCGCTGTCGACGTTTTGCGCACCGATCTCGACGCGCGCGACGTCTTTCACCAGCAGCGAGGATCCGTCGGGATTGGCGCGTAGCACGATGTTGGCGAATTGATCGGCGCTGGCGAGTCGGCCGAGGGTCTGCACGTTGAATTGGAACTGCTGATCGTCGCTGATCGGCCGCGCGCCGATGCGGCCGACGGCAGCTTGGACGCTCTGCGCGCGGATCGCGGCAATCACGTCCGACGGGGTCAAGCTGAGGCTGGTGAGCCGCTGCGAATCGAACCAGATGCGCATCGAATAGTTCATCTTTGCGAACAGGTTCGCTTGGCCGACACCCGGCGTGCTCGCGATCGCGTCCAGCGCGTTGATGATGGCGTAGTTGGTGATGAAGAGGGGATCCTGCTGGCCGTCGGCGCTGTAGAGCACGAGGAACTGCAGGATCGACGAGGATCGCTTCTGCACCCTCACGCCTTGCTGCTGCACCTCCGTCGGCAACTGCGACAGGGCGCTCTGCACGCGATTATTGACGTTGACCGTGTTGATGTCGGCATTGGTGCCATGCGCGAACGAAATGGTGAGCGTGTAGCTGCCGTCATTGCCGCTTGTTGATTTCATGTAGAGCGCGCGGTCGACGCCGATCACCTGCGCTTCGAGAGGCTGGGCGACGCTGCTTTCCACGACCTCGGCGGACGCGCCTGGGAAGGTCGCGGAGACGGTCACCTGCGGCGGCACGATATCCGGAAATTGCGCCACGGGAATTTGCGTGAGTGCCAACGCGCCGGCAATGGTGATGAGAAGTGCGATCACTATCGCAAGGCGCGGACGATCGACGAAGACGCCCGATATCATGGAGTGCGGTCCGCGGCGTGGGGCCGGATCGGAGTGCCGCGGCCGCTCCGCGGTGGCGCCTCGCTCGCTGCGCCGTCCATGCTCGACCGCAGGAGTGCGCTTGCTGCATCCGGAGCGACGGTCTGACCCGCGCGAACCCGCTGCAACCCTTCGGCGATCACCTTGTCGCCGGCAGCAAGCCCGCCGATGACGGCGGCAATTGTTGCGGTCGATTGTCCGAGCTGAACGCGCCGCTCCTCTGCCTTATTGTCCTTGCCGACGACGAGAACATAGTCGCCGCGCTGGTCGGACAACACCGCCGCGCGTGGGATCGCAAGTACTTCGATCGGCTGGACGCCTTCGAGCAGAACGGTGACGAACTCGCCGTCGGTCAGCTCGTGCGCGGTCACGCCTGCGGCAGACGGGGCGCGCAAGATCGGGTTGGCAATCTCGCCGCGGACCATGATCGTGTCGGTATTCTGGGCGATGCTGTTGTCGACGAAGTTCAGTCTGCCGGACTGACCGTACATACGGCCGTCCGGCAGCCGCAGCCTGATCGTCACCGCCTCGAGACCGCCTTGTGGGAGGTACCGCTCGCGCAGCTCGAGCCCCTCTCGCAGCGGCACCGGGAAAGTGACGTGCATCGGGTCCTGGCTGACGATCGTGGTCAGCACGCCGGAGGAGGGCCCGACGATGTTGCCTTCGGTTACCGCCGTGCGACCGATCTTGCCGTCGATCGGAGCATTGATGACGGTGTAGTCGAGATTGATTTGGGAGGCCTGGACCTGCGCCTGGGCAGCCTGGACCTGGGCCTGTAAGCTGCGCTGGGTGGCGAGCGCGGCGTCATAGGTCGATTGCTGCCCGGCCGGCCCGCCGAGAAGGGTGTGCGCGCGCTCCGTCGTCAGCCTGGCGTTTTCCAGCATCGCCTCGAGTTGCGCCACCTGCGCCTGCTTGGCTGCGAGATCGGCCTCGAATGGGCCGCGCTCCAGCCGATAGAGCTGGTCGCCCTTTTTGACCTCGGCACCCTCGTTGAACAGCCGCTGCTCCAGAGCGGCGGTGACACGGGCCGTCACGTTGACCCGGTTGACCGCCTCAACTCGGCCGAGGAACTCGTTGCTTTCGGTGATCAGCCGGCGCGTTGCCTCCACAACGCCGACGGCAGGCGTGGAAGGCGTCGGCTGGGTCCGGACAGTCCCGCCGATCGAGACCGTAACCAATCCTGCCGCCAGTAATCTGGTCGCGACGTCAGCAAGGTTCATGGTCCGCTCCGTGTTCCAGAGCTCCGAACGCCGACGTCACTTCGTTCGGCGTCTGGCGGACTGCATTACTCGCGCTGCGTCCTGTTGCTGCGGGCTGGTTCGTCGTAACCTTTGCGATGGCTGTAGAACATCAGCGCGATCAGGCCGCAGCCTAAGATCAGGATGAGAATCACGGCTCCGGTCAGGATGACGTTTCCATAGAGGGGCATCGGCGTCGATCGCCAGACCGACACGCAAAACCAGCTCGCCCCGACCAGCAGACCGGCCAGCAAGGCGGCGATCGCCCATTGGTTCCTGTCGCGCATCGTTACCTCCATCAGCTTCGCAAGGCTTCGGAGACCCGCCTAGACCCAACGCCATCCGCAGCGGCGTCGGCCGCGATGCCACCAGCAGACCCAGCGCCGGTGGCGGCGACGGCGCGGTGGAGGGCCCCAGCCGGGTCGCGGAGGCGGTCCCCACTGCGTCTTGATCAGTTCTGATGACGTGGTGGCGCGTCGCGGATCTGGATCGATCGGCAGCGCTTCGGCAACGTCGATCAAGCGCACGCCGGTGGCGCCGATCGCGGCAGCGGCAAGGGCGCTCGTTGCAAAGCCTAGGAAGGCTCGGCGGCTGGAACCAACCATGTGTCGTCCTCCTCTGTCACGTAGTCGATCGCAGCGATTGCAGGGCGTAGAGCAGCCATGCGAGGCCATGTGAGATCAGGTCGACGCCGAGCAGGAAGCCGAGCGCCCAGACGCTAATGTCCGGGAAGCCGAACAGGATGAGCACGCCGGCGACGATGGCGAAGACGCCAGAGATCAGCATCATCCAGCCGTTCTGTCGCCAATAGGCGAAACTCAGCACGCATCGAACGACGCCGGATGCGAATAGCAGCGCGCCGAGGAAATAGGTCAGGATCAGTGCACCCGACACCGGCTGGGTGAGAAGGATCAGGCCGAATGCGAGGTAGAGCGCACCGAGAATGATCCGCCACAGGAAACTGCCCCAACCCTTTGTCCAGAACGCATGCGCGATCTCGAAGGCGCCGGCAGCGATTGCGGTGAGCCCAATGAACTTGACACTGATGATCGTGGCGAAGGCGAGATCGCCGAGGGCGAGGAGGCCGGCGGCGATCAGGACAATTCCGAGGAGAGCGCAAGCCCATAGCGGTGGGGCACCCAGCGTGTTGAGATCGTCGCGGCTGTCGTAGACGGTCATGCGAACCTCCTGGGTGCTCACGCTCCGATCGACACGCCTTCGATCCTAGACTTGAACCAGCAGGTCCAACATCGGACGAAACCCGGAGTTGAGGGGCGGGAATATTCTCATTCCAACTTGTTGCGACCTTTCCTGAGCGGACACGGCTCATCGCGGTCCGCGCGGGCCCAGTGTCAGATGGGTCACGCCGGCCGCGAGATTGAGCCCGATCGAGCGTTCGATCGAGATCGGCTGGAGCATGATGCTCCTGCGCGAGCCGCCAATCAGGACGTTGGCGCCGAGGCCGGGGCCTAGAGCGAAGTTGCCACTCGCGCCCACATAGCTGCCGCGCAAAGTGCCGGCACCAATCCGCGAAGTCCTGGCGAACACGGCCCAGGACAGCGTGCCGGCGCTGGTCACGCCGAGATCAAGGCCGAGGCGTCTGATCCGTCCCTCGTAGATGTAGCGGCGGGCAGGGCGCACCCCATCGAACACGCAGCGCAGCGACTGCGTCGATCCGAGCACCAGTCCAACGCGTGGCTCCGAGAAGCATAGCAGCCTGCCTATTCTAAATCTCTCGGCTCCTGCGGGCGAGGGAATCGTCAACAGCACCGCCACTGCGCCGACGGCCGCGAGATATGGCAATTGTCGCATTCAAGCCTCCGCCTGGTGCTTTGTTTCGGTCGGCGCCCGCGGCGGGCCGCCGTCCCGGCGCAGCCAGAACGAAATGGCCAGCCCGATCAGCAGCACGGCGCCGAGCAGGAAGAAGAAGATGGATTGCTTCAGCCACGAGATCGCCGGGACGGCTGCGCCCATTGCAAGGCCGAGAAAAGCGATCTGCAATGACAACAGGCTGATGCCTGCGAGGAATGTGCCGAGCGCGAGCAGCGTCAGCAGGACGAGACCGGTTGCCGGCGTCGGGAGCAGTTGCTGAACGCCGGAGACCAGGATGATGTTCATCGTGATCAGGACGGCGATCCAGTGCAGCGCCTGGGTCCAGATCAGACGAATCTGGCCCTCCCTGCCTCCGATCTCCGGCCATTTGGTGATGACGCAGACCACCCCGATCGCCAGCGCCAGGAATTCCCAATAGCCGATCAGCGGCTGGTGCGAGACGTTGGTATAGGCAACTCCTGCGATGGCGAGCAGCAGCGCGACGGCGTACGGAAGCTGCTGCCAGACAAGACGCCCCATTCCCGAGCGAGCCTGTTGAGGCACGTGGTCTTCACGCTGCTGTGCATCCGTTTCGCTCATGGCTGCTCACCCAGGATTGGGGGATCGGTCGTTGCCGGTTCGATCCTGTCTCCGAGATAATCCTCGACATACAACCTGATGATCGCCACCCGTCCGACCGCGACGAGCGGCATCGCGAGCGCAATGCCCATGACGCCGAACAAGGCGCCCAGCAGGACGATGGCGACCAGGGTCCAGGCTGGCGGGGTCTCGACCGCATGCCGCTGAATCAGCGGGCCGATGACGTAACCTTCGATCGACTGGATGATGGTGTAGACCGCGACCGCCCAGATCAGCGGCGAGGCTCCGAGCGGCATCGCAACGAGCGCGATCGGGATCGCGGCGACGATTGGCCCAAGATAGGGGATGAAGTTCGACAATCCTGCCTGCAATCCGAGAACGAATGGGCCAGGCAGGCCGATGAGGTAAAGGGCAAGCCAGACGAAGAGCGTCATCAGGATGATGCGGATCAACTGGCCGACGAACCACAGCCGCATCACGGTGCCCATCTCGTCCATCACCTCGCGCGCGCGGGCCCGGTAAGATTGCCTGACCAGCACGACCACGCTGTCGCGGTAGCTGATGGGATCGAAGGCGAAGAGAATGCCGAGGAACAAGATCACGAGCACGGCGGTCAAAAGGCTCGAGGC
Organism: Bradyrhizobium yuanmingense; assembly: GCF_025200905.1. Taxonomy (NCBI): domain Bacteria; kingdom Pseudomonadati; phylum Pseudomonadota; class Alphaproteobacteria; order Hyphomicrobiales; family Nitrobacteraceae; genus Bradyrhizobium; species Bradyrhizobium yuanmingense. The sequence goes on from NZ_CP104173.1 coordinate 912,574, forward strand.
GCCGCCGAGCAGGAATTGCGCATGGCTGAGGAACCGACCCTGGTCGGCGAACAGCCACTGCGCGAAGTCACGCCCCCATTCCGGGCCGAGCAGATCCACGCCATAAGACAACAAATGCTCTTGCAGGATGTCGACCTGGGCATCCATGACTTTCAGCAGCACACGCGTCTGCTCCGGCAGCTTACCGGTCCCCCAGGCCAGCCCGAAGCCTGCCAGCGCCGACAGCAGCAGGAGAACGAGCGTCAGACGCCAGACGCGGCTGAGAGGAAGAACCGGCGCCAGAGCCCGGGCTGCGGCATCGAGAAAGGCTGCGAAAAGCACGCCAGCGAACACGATCAAGAGACTCGATACCGTTTGCCAGACCAGGAAGAGGGCCACGGCCACGACGAGCACAGTGAGGCCGATCGCAAGCAGGCTCGGTCGTCCGGATTGGACCGAATCGTCGATCGGGCTCTCATTCCGAACGAGGCCGCGGACCCGCTCGGATCCGACCCTGGCGTCGCTCATCGATCGGTCCGCCGTCATGTGGTCACGCCTCACGAGCGAACGCGGCGGCTGCCAAAATGCGGATGCTTGCCGCCGCGATGACGCCAATAGCGATGCTTGAATGGATTCGTGTTGGTGTTGATGTTGGGCCTCGCATCGCCCGGGGCGGCCGTGCCGGTTTGCTTCGGCGCGGCCAGGGTATCGTCCTTCGGCTGAGCCGGGGAAATGCTTGACGGCAGAGTGGCGGCTACGACTGCGGTGAGGAACAGGGTACGATAGTTGATCCACATCTTCATCCTCGCCTCCATGCGGTCAGCGACAATCGGTCAGATCGAGATGGCTCCGACGGCCAGGCCGTAGATTCCGATTCCTGCGGCGATGGCCACGGCGCCGAACAGGAGGGACTCGGCCGGCTTGAAAAGCCGTTCCTTGCGTTCGCGCCTGGCGATCAGGAACAGCAGCGTTCCCGGTGCATAGAGGATCGCGGACAGCAGGAGAAATTTCGCCCCGCCGGCGTAGATCATTCCCGCCGCGTAGAGCGTCGCGACGGCCGCGAAGATCCCTTCGCGGGTACGGGCGCGCTCGCCGGAAGCATAGGCCTCACCGGTCCATGCGAGCCTCAGGCCGTAGGCCGCCACGAGAAGATAGGGGACCAGCGTCATTGCGCTCGTCATCTTCAGGGCGAGCGTGAAGGCATATTCGGCGAACCAGCTCACAAGGAGAAACGTCTGGATCACGCAATTCGTGAGCCAAAGCGCACCGACAGGAACCTTGTGAACGTTCTCGTGAGCCAGAAAGGCGGGCATCGTGCGCTGAATGGCCGCCGAGTGCAGGATCTCGGCCGCAAGCAAGGACCATGACAGGTAATTGCCGAGAATCGAGATCAGCAAAGCGACGCTGATGAACACGCCGCCCCAGCGGCCGACCATGGCCTCCATCACGCCTGCCATCGATGGTGTCGGCAGGTCCGCGAGCCCGCTCCGCGGCAGGATGCCGTAGGACAGGAGTGTCACGAGCACGAGAAGGCAGAGAACGGTGAGAAAGCCGGTGACCGTCGCGATACCGATGTCGTCGCGCCTTCGTGCGTAACGCGAATACACGCTCGCGCCCTCGATGCCGACGAAGACGAACACCGTGAGCAGCATCGTGCTGCGGACCTGGCTCAACACCTGCCCGGCGTCGGGCTCGGTCGTTCCCCAGAAATTGTCGGAGAAAAGCCCGCGGTTCAGGGCGACCGCAGCCACCACGATGAACAGCACGATGGGGATGATCTTCGCGAACGTCGTGGCCGTGTTGAGCGCGGCAGCTCCCTTGATGCCGCGCAGCACCAGAATATGGACGCTCCACAGCAGCACGGAGGCCGAAGCGATGGCTACCGGCGTGGTGCCGTCGCCGAACGCGGGGAAGAATTGGCCGAGCGTGGCCTTGATCAGGATGAGGCAGGCGACGTCGGCTAGACAACAGCCGATCCAGTAGCCGGCGGCGGACGCAAAGCCGATGTAGTCACCGAAACCGGCTTTGGCATAGGCGTAGATGCCCGCATCGAGCTCCGGCTTGCGCCGGGATAGCGATTGGAACACGAAGGCCAGAGTCAGCATGCCGGTGCCAGCAATCATCCAGGCAATGATCGCTCCCAAAGCGCCGGTGGTGCGCCCGAACTGAGCCGGCAATGCGAAGATGCCGGAGCCGACCATCGACCCGATCACCAGGGCGATCAGCGCATTGCGCGAAAGCTTCTGATCGGCCTCGCTTGTCGAAGCAGCCATGATGGATGCCTTCCGATCCGAGGCGGCTGCATTCGCGGCCTCCCTCCCGGAACCTTAGAGCCGCCTCCCGCGTGCGCACATCAGGGATTGTCTGTAGGAAGAGAGGCAGGAAATCGGTGGCCGCCGATTCAGATATCGCCACGGGAAGCGGCGGTGTCGTGCTCGCCCTTGTGCCAGGACGTCGGCAACGTATCCCGCGCGACCAGCACGACGCTGCCACGGAAGAGCTCGCCGGACTTGGCGAGTTCGGCGGCCAGGCGCCTGGCATGTAGGACGGCCGCATCCTGCTCGCTAAGATCGCATCCGATCGTGTCGGGCGAGACGCCGTAGCGATCGGTGATATGGAAGAAGAAGCGCATGCCTCCGGTTAGGTCATCGCGCCTCCGGTCTCCAGTGACAAAAGCGCAAGGTGCCTCAGTCAAAAGTCTTACGACCCCGAAGCAGGTTCCAGTCTTACGGATCGGCAATCAGCGCCATGCCGTCCCCATTCAGGCAAGAGTGGTTTTCACCTGATGTCTTCGGGTGATTGTCCGATGTTGTTCCGTCGAAGCAGAGCCTAGCGTGGTCGCGCTTTAGGGGGCTGCACAGGAGGATGCGATGTCGAATCTCGATCAGAACTTGGCGGCGACAGACGTCGTCGGCGGCCGGATCACCGTGGATGCCGGACTGCGCCAGTACATGTTGCGGATCTATGGCTATATGGCCGCGGGTGTCGCCCTGACCGCCGTCGCCGCCGGCCTGACCTATCAGGTCACCGGCCCCGCGCTGCTGCAGAGCCCGCTGATGTGGGTTTTCATCCTGGCGCCGCTTGGGTTGGTGTTCTTCCTCAGCTCGCGCATCGAGACATTGTCAGTGCCAACCGCGCGCCTGCTGTTCTTCCTCTATGCTGCCCTGGTCGGTATCTCGCTCTCGATCCTACTACACATCTACACCAGTTCGTCGATAACCCGCGTCTTCGTGATCGCTGCTGCAATGTTCGGCGGGCTCAGCATCTTCGGCTACACGACCCGGCGCGACCTTTCGGGACTGGGTACCTTCCTGTTCATGGGGCTGATTGGGATCATCTTCGCGAGCGTCGTCAACCTGTTCCTGTGGTCGACTGCGCTCGACTGGCTGATCTCGATCGTAGGAGTCGGCGTGTTTGCCGGCTTGACGGCCTATGACACGCAGCGGATCAAGGCGATGTACGACAGCGCGGATGACCAAACCGCTTCGGGGCGAAAGTCGGTCCTTGCCGCGCTGTCGCTCTATCTCAATTTCCTCAACCTGTTCCTGATGCTGCTGCGTCTTGCGGGCGGCCGCCGTTGAGAAGGGAAGGGCGGCGGCTCAGGCCGCCGGCCGCTCGACCGTGCTGGCGAGGGCATCGCGCAACGCCTTTTCCTTCGTCTCGTCGAGGGAGGTCTTGAGTACGACGCCGCCCGCGTCCTTGATCTCCCTAATCACCTTGTCGGCGGTCATGTGCTTGATCAGGACGAACAGGGCGGCGTTGCCGGGCTGAAGGCTGGCGGAGAGACTCTTCATGAAGGCATCGTCGATTCCGACGTCCGAAAGAGCGCCGCCGAGTGCACCCGACGCTGCGCCTACGGCAACTCCGAGGATCGGATTGAGAAAGAGGACACCGATTAAAAGGCCCCAGAAGCTTCCCGTCACCGCGCCCATGGCGGTCGTGTTGACGAGTTGGTTGAGCTTGATGCTGCCCTGGTCCGTCTTTACGGCGATCACGGCGTCACTGATCGTGATCAGATATTCCTTCTGCAGCCTGAGCAATTGCTGACGCACTTCCTCGGCCTTCGCCTCGGACGGATATACGATGGCGACCAGATCTGACATGAAGACCTCCCGTTGGAGCATGCAAGCGGACCCGAGGAAGCTACCGCGCGAGAGCTGCCTCAGGGGATCGGAGAAAACCCTCGGTCCCGGTGGGGAATGTTCCGAATGAGATTGGACGCTGTAGACTGCGTCCCGAAGGGGCGGCGCAAAGTGAAATTGCTGGCGCCGCCCGATCGATGCGACCTCGGCGATCAATTGCGGCATCTAGCGGCGCGGATTGGGGACGCAGGTGCCGGACCGCCCGCTCACCGACGCGCGGCATTGGGCACGAGTGTCATACATACAGGTCAGCGTTCCCCTGAACTTTCTGCACCATGCCAGATCCTGCGCTTGTCCTGGCGTCCACGAGCCCATGGCACTGAGCGCAATGAAGACGGCAGCGGAGAGCAAAGCCAGCTTTGTCATCTTGGTTTCTCCTGGTCGTTGAGCAATCACGTCGAGCCGCGGATCGCAGGCTCGTCAAACCCGCGCCGCGGCTTTGACGAAGGGATCGCATGCGCCGCAACGGCGGCAGCTGCAGGCTTATGCACCGTCTGCGCGCTTGGGCTATCGGGTGATCGCCTGACTTCGCTGCCGGAATCTTTCGGCTCCGCCGGATGTTCGTTCACGATTGCACCCGCGGATGCTCAGTAGATTTACCGATACAAGCGGGATGAATTCTCCGCAAAATCCTCAGCGGCACGGATGGGTCGATTCATGCAGCTGCGGTCACTGAGCACGACGCTTGTTGCAGGGGTTTCTGCGCTGCTGCTGGTCGCCTGTGAGAGGGAGGCGGCGACGGTCTCCCTGCCGACGCCGGCGCGTCCCGTCCGCACCATGACAGTCGAGAAGCGGGATCAACTCACGCCCCTCACATTTTCCGGCCGCATCGAAGCCGAAGACGAAGTGAATCTGGCATTTCGAATTTCCGGTCGGCTGCACTCGAGCGACATCCGGCTCGGTGAGCGCGTCGAGGCCGGCCAGCTGTTGGCGCAGCTTGAATCGCAGGACCAACTCAGCGCGTTGCGGCAGGCGCAGGCCGCCCTTGCCGCAGCTCAGGGCCAGCTCACTCAGGCACGCAATCATTTCGAACGCCAGCAGACTCTGTTGGCGCAGGGATGGACCACGCGCGCCAACTTCGAGGCCGCGACGCAGGCGCAACAGACTGCGCAATCGAATGTTGAAATGGCCGAAGCTCAGTTGAATTCCGCCCACGACCAGGTCAGCTTCACCGAGCTGCGGGCCGATGCACCGGGCAAGATAACCGAAACGGGGCCCGCCGCCGGAGAGGTCGTCCAGGCCGGACAGACGATTGCGCGGATCGCGCGGCAGGATGGCCGAGACGCGGTCTTCGACATGCCGGCTCAATTCGTCCGCGCGGCACCGGCCAATCTGCTGGTGAGCGTCAGTCTGACCGACGATCCAGCGGTGACCGCGGAAGGGCGTATCCGGCAGGTTGCCGCGCAGGCCAATCCGGTTACGCGAACCTTTGAGATCAAGATAGGACTTCGTGATCCCCCTGCCGCGATGCGGCTGGGGGCGACTGTCACGGGGCGCGTCGAGATGAGCGCCGGACCAATGATCGACATTCCGGCAACGGCGCTGACCAGGATGAATCGCCAGCCGGCGGTCTGGATCCTGGATCCCGCGACGAAGACGGTCGCCATCCGCAATGTCGACGTCTTGAGGTTCGATCAGGCGCAGGTGATCATCTCGCAAGGTTTGGACATAGGCGAGGTCGTGGTGACCGCGGGCGTCCAGGCACTTCATCCGGGTCAGCGGGTGCGCGTCCTTGGGTCGGAGCCATGACCGGGCTCAACCTCTCGGAATGGGCGCTCGGGCGCCGCTCGCTCGTCATTTATCTGATGATTGCCGCCGTCATCGCCGGCGTGCTGTCCTATCTGCGGCTGGGCCGGAACGAAGATCCTGCATTCACCATCAGGACTATGGTTGTTCAAGCGGCCTGGCCTGGAGCGACGGCCGAAGAGACGATGAAGCAGGTGACCGAACGGCTCGAGCGGCGGTTGCAAGAGACGCCACATCTGGACTTCCTGCGCAGCTTCACTCGGGCCGGTCTCACCACTATTTTCGTGAACTTGAAGGGGAGCGCCAACGCAAGGGACGTCTCCGATACCTGGTACCAGGTGAGGAAATCCATCGGGGACATCCGTCACACGCTGCCGGTGGGCATCGTGGGACCAGCGTTCAATGACGATTTCGGCGACACGTTCGGGATCATCTATGGATTCACCAGTGATGGATTTACCCAGCGCGAGCTGCGTGACCGGGTCGAGGCGGTCCGCTCGCGTCTTCTAGACGTGCCCGATGTCGCGAAGATCGAACTGCTGGGTGCGCAGGACGAAGTGATCTTCGTCGAGTTCTCGAAACGGCAACTCGCAAGTCTCGGGGTCGATCGCACGGCTCTGATCGCCGCCCTGCAGGCACAGAAAGTCGTGAGCCCGGCCGGCACCATCCAGACCGGGACCGAGCGAATTTCGTTTCGGGTGTCCGGGGCGTTCCAGTCGGAGCAGGACATTGCCGACATCAACTTCAGCGCGGGCAGTCGCACGCTACGTCTGAGCGATCTCGCGACGGTACGGCGAGGCTATGCCGATCCGCCGCAACCGCTGTTCCGGGTCGGCGGTCGTCCAGCGATCGGGCTCGCGATCGCGATGCGCGAGGGCGGCGATATTCTCGTTCTCGGCAGGAACATCAAGGCGGTGATGGCAGAGATCACGGCCGATCTGCCGATCGGAATCGAACCGAGCCTCGTGGCCGACCAGGCCGTCGTGGTGGACAAAGCGATCCGCGAGTTCATGACCTCGCTGGTGCAGGCGATCGCGATCATCCTCGTCGTGAGCTTCATCAGCCTCGGCGTTCGGCCGGGCCTCATCATCGCACTGGCTATTCCGCTTACGCTCGCGATCGTGTTTCCCAGCATGGAACTTCTTCGCGTCGATATGCAGCGAATTTCACTCGGCGCTCTCATCATCGCGCTCGCGCTGCTGGTCGACGATGCCATGACGACGACGGACGCCACGCTTAATCGGTTGGCGCTGGGCGACGGCAAGCTCGCGGCCGCGGCCTACGCCTTTCGCACGCATGCATTCGCCATGCTCACGGGCACACTCGTAACGATCGCCGGGTTCATTCCGGTGGGCTTTGCAGCCAGCGCGGCCGGCGAATACACGTTCTCGCTGTTTGTGGTGGTTACGATCGCTCTCCTGGCGTCGTGGTTCGTCGCCGTCATCTTCACGCCGCTGCTCGGCGTCGCTATCCTCGCGCCGCCCAAGACCACAGCCGATGCGCCGGGAATGGCCTTTCGCCTGTACCGGCGCTTCCTGGTCCTGGCGATCCGCGCCAAATGGCTGACGATCGGCGCGACGGTTGCGCTTTTTCTCGCTTCTGTGCTCGCGCTTCCGCTGGTTCCGCAGCAGTTCTTTCCATTGTCCGACCGGCCGGAACTTCTTGTGGACATCGGCCTGCCGCAGAATGCATCGATTTACGCCAGCGAGGCGGCGGCCAAGCGCCTCGATCAAGTACTGACCGGTGATCCCGACGTTGGTCATTGGAGTACCAATGTCGGGCGCGGTGCGATCCGCTTCTATCTGCCGCTCAGCGTCGAGCTGCCGAATGACTTCTTCACCCAGGCGGTCGTTGTGGCCAAAGACGTCGCGGCACGCGAGCGCCTGCATGCCAAGCTGGAACGGTTCCTTGTGGAAGAATTCCCGAACGCCATCTCCTCGGTTTCGCCGCTTGGGCTCGGTCCCCCCGTGGGATGGCCGCTGCAGTATCGCGTCAGCGGTCCCGACGTCGAGCTCGTGCGTGACATCGCGGTCGAAGTCGCGCGGATCGTCGGCTCCGATCCGAGGGCCAAGAGCCTCAATTTCGACTGGATGGAGCCGGATCGCCAGATCCGCGTTCGCGTCAACCAGGATGAGGCGCGCCGTCTCGGCCTGAGCTCGCAGGCGATCTCAATCGTTCTGAACACCGTGATCTCCGGCCTGCCCGTGACCCAGGTGCGGGACGATATCTACCTCGTCGATGTGCTGGCCCGCGCAACGGACGAGCAGCGCGTCTCGCTGCCGAGCTTGCGGACGCTGCAGGTGCCGATCCCGGGAGGGCAGACCGTTCCGCTAAGCCAGTTTGCCACCTTCGAATACGGTCAGGAGTTTCCGCTGATCTGGCGGCGCGATCGCATGCCGACCCTGACGGTGCGGGCCGCCGTTCCCGACGAGATGCCGCCGGAGACGGTGGTCAATCGGCTGGCTCCCGCTATCGCCAAGCTGAAGGCCACTCTGCCGCGTTCCTACGATGTCGTGGTCGGCGGCACGGTGGAGGAGAGCCGAAATTCGAGGTCGTCCGTGATGGCAGTCGTACCGATGATGTTGTTCGTCATGTTTACGGTGCTGATGGTGCAGCTGCAGAGCTTCCCGCGACTATTGATGGTCGTTAGCGTCGCGCCGCTCGGCCTGATCGGCGTCGTCGCGGCGCTGCTCGTGTCCGGGCGGCCGCTGGGCTTCGTCGCCATCCTCGGCGTGTTGGCGCTGCTTGGCATGATTAGCAAGAACGCGGTGATCCTGATCGGGCAAATCGAGGCGGAGCGCTTGCAAGGGAAGGGGCCCTGGCAGGCGGCAGTGGATGCAAGCAGCTCCCGCTTTCGTCCGATCATGCTGACGGCCGTCTCAACCGTACTCGGCATGATCCCGATAGCGCCGACCGTCTTCTGGGGGCCGATGGCCTTTGCGATCATGGGCGGCCTGCTCGTCGCAACCGTTCTAACTCTGGTGCTGCTGCCGACCTTGTATGTCGCCTGGTTCGGCGGGAAAGAAATGGCGCCAGCTTCCGATGCTTCCAGCCCGGCGCGAGGGTAATCCCGGACAGCGACTAGGTAATCACCTGATGGGCCGGGCCGAGGCCACGGCGCATGGTTCGATCTCGCAATGAGGAGGTCGGCAACGCATCGTTCGAGACATCGATGACGGCGTCGGTCTTCGCTCGCTCTTCGAGGCCATTCAATGACTGCGACGACATCGGCCCAGAAGCTCTCATTGTTCGCACTGACGGGAATGGTCGTCGGCTCCATGGTCGGCTCCGGCATCTTCTCGCTGCCCAGAACCTTCGGCACCGCAACCGGTCCCTTCGGCGCCATCCTCGCCTGGTGCATCGCAGGCGGTGGCATGTACACCATGGCGCGCGTGTTCCAGTCTCTGGCCGAGCGAAAGCCTGGTCTGGATGCCGGTGTTTATGCCTATGCGAAAGAGGGCTTTGGCGACTATCCCGGCTTCCTGTCGGCGCTCGGTTACTGGATGGGAAGTTGCATCGGCAACGTGTCCTACTGGGTCCTCATCAAATCGACCCTGGGCGCGTTCTTTCCCGTGTTCGGCGACGGCAATACGGTCATCGCGATCGTCGTAGCCTCGATCGGGATCTGGCTGTTCCACTTCATGATCCTGCGCGGGGTGCAGCAGGCCGCCGCGATCAATACGATCGTCACCATCGCCAAGATCGTGCCGATCCTGATCTTCATCGTCATCCTGATCCTTGCCTTCAAGGCCGACCTGTTCCGTGCCAATTTCTGGGGCGGCGAGGGCATGCCGGACACGGGACTCTTCGAGCAGATCCGCGCGACCATGCTGGTCACGGTGTTCGTCTTTCTCGGGATCGAGGGGGCCAGCGTCTATTCCCGCTACGCCAAAGAGCGGTCCGACGTCGGCGCGGCGACGATCATGGGCTTCCTGGTCGTCACGAGCCTGATGGTGCTCGTCACCATGCTGCCTTATGCCGTGCTGCCGCGTGCGGAGATTGCAGACATGCGGCAACCGTCAATGGCCACGGTGCTGGAGGCAGTGGTCGGACATTGGGGTGCCGTCTTCGTCAGCATCGGGCTCCTGGTCTCGGTGCTCGGCGCCTATCTCGCCTGGTCGCTGATCTGCGCCGAAGTGCTCTCCGCGGCCGGTCGGACCCGGGACATGCCGCGCGTGTTCGGTACCGAAAACGCCAACAAGGTGCCGGCTGCCGCGCTCTGGCTGACCAATATCGTGGTGCAGCTCTTCGTCATCAGCACCTACTGGTCCCGTGATGCCTTCTCGCTGATGCTCAATCTCACGAGCGTCATGAACCTCATTCCGTTCTTCCTGGTCGCCGCCTACGGATTGCTGCTGGTGAAGCGCGGCGAGACGTACGAGAAGAGCGCGGGCGAGCACAGACGAGACCTGATCTTCACCGGCATCGCCGTCATCTACACACTCTTCCTGATCTACGCGGCCGGAATGAAATACCTGCTGCTATCCGCGCTGCTCTACGTGCCCGGCACGGCGCTGTATGTCTGGGCGCGGGTCCAACAGAAGGCGCGGATTTTTGCACCGTGGGAGTGGGGCATCTTCATCGTGGCTGCGATCGGCGCGGCCGTCGGCATTCACGGCCTCGCCACCGGCTACATCACGATCTAGGCGGATCGATTGCGGAGGTTGCGCTCATGACACAACAGACATCAAACGGAGCGCTTCCTTTTGGCGTTCATTCGGAAGTCGGTCAGTTGCGCAAGGTAATGGTCTGCTCGCCGGGCCGCGCTCACCAGCGTCTCACTCCGACCAATTGCGACACGCTGCTGTTCGATGACGTCCTGTGGGTCGACAATGCCAAGCGCGACCATTTCGACTTCGTGCAGAAGATGCGCGACCGCGGCATCGAGGTCGTCGAGATGCACAATCTGCTCGCGGACACCGTCGCCATCCCGGAGGCGAGGCGATGGATCCTCGACAATCAGGTGGTCCCAAACCAGGTCGGTCTCGGCCTGATTGACGAGCTCCGCGGCTATCTGGAAAGCCTCGCCCCCCGCGCGCTGGCGGAAACCCTGATCGGCGGATTGTCGACCCACGATTTCCCCGACGCACATGGCGGTGAAATGCTCCGGTTGATCCGGGAGGCGGCCGGCATGACCGAGTATCTGCTGCCGCCACTTCCGAACACGCTGTACACGCGCGATACCACCTGCTGGATCTATGGCGGCGTAACGTTGAATTCGCTGTTCTGGCCGGCGCGTCACGAGGAGCCGATCCTCGCCGCCGCCATTTACAAGTTCCATCCGGATTTCGCCGGCAAGGTCCACGTCTGGTGGGGCGATCCGACTCAGGATCACGGCCTTGCCACTCTGGAAGGTGGCGATGTGATGCCGATCGGGAAGGGAAACGTCCTGATCGGATTGAGCGAACGGACATCGAGACAGGCGATCAGCCAGCTTGCCGCCGCTCTTTTCAGGAAAAAGGCCGCCGAGCGCGTCATCGTGGCGGCCATGCCCAAGCTGCGTGCGGCGATGCATCTCGACACGGTCTTCACGTTCGCCGATCGGGATTGCGTGCTGCTTTACCCCGATATCGTCAATAACATCACGGCGTACTCCTACCGGCCGGCGGACAATTCCGCTGGTATCGAGCTGCGGAAGGACGAGAAGCCTTTCGTGGACGTCGTAGCTGAAGCGCTCGGCCTGAAGAAGCTCCGCGTCGTGGAGACCGGCGGCAACGCCTATCTGCGAGAGCGAACTCAGTGGGACAGCGGTGCCAATCTGGTCTGCGCCTCTCCAGGCGTCGTCTTCGCCTACGATCGCAACACCTACACCAATACGCTGCTGCGCAAGGAGGGAATCGAAGTGATTACCATCGTCGGCGCGGAGCTCGGCCGCGGCCGCGGCGGTGGTCACTGCATGACCTGCCCGATTACCAGGGATCCGGTCGACTACTAGCCGGCGGAGGAATCGACCCAGATCAACCTGTGATTTATCATCTGAACATTAACACGCCACAATCGGCGCGCAGTGTGACACGAATCCCGGTGTCCGGCTGCAGCATCGGAGGGGACCTATGCGACCGTCTGGATTTTTTCTGCCGGTTGCCGCACTGCTCGGCAGTAGTACGGCTTGGGCGGCGGACCTCGATCTCACTGACTTCAAATCGAGCGGAGCCGCTACATCCTCCTACGCGGTTCCTTATTACCAAGCCCCGTCCTGGAGCGTCGTTGGTTCCATCTCGCCGACTTTCACCGACAACGCGCTCTTCACCCGCGATAACCGCAGGTCCGACGTCTATTACGCGCCAGACGTGAGCGTCAGGCTTGACGGGAACCTCACCAACGATCTGTCATACCGGCTCTATGCGCGGGCTCAATACGAAGCCTTTTCGCGGGAAAAGGACGGCAATTTCGCCGTCGCGCGTATGGGCGCGCGTCTGACCGAGAACTGGGACGGCTGGCGCTTGTCTGGCATTTACGAAAATCGATATGATTTCGATGGCATCTACCGCGATCTCGCCTTCACGTCCCACGACGTGATGGGCTCAGTCGCGCGCGATTTCCGCGTTGGCAACGCGACGTTCTCGCCACTAGTGCTTTTGACCTACCGTTTCTCCGATCTGGCCGAGGCGCGCCGCTGGCGCTTTGACGCCGTGCTCGGAATCGAGGTCAAGCTTGATCCCAGATGGTCGATCGTCAGTACGCCCCTGTTCGAAGCCTATTGGTTCACCGATGGACTCAATACCGGTCGCCAGGATCAGCTCTATTCGGTTGACCTCGGCCTGAAGTACAACGTTGCCAACAACGTGTCGCTCACGACGACCGTGCTCTACGAGGCACGAACCTCGAACGTCCCGCTGCGGCGATACAGGGACGTTCGGATCGGGCCTCGCCTGGACTTTGCCTTTTAGAGGTGCTCGAGAGATGCCGGCAAGACGCCTTCTAATGCTGACCTGCCTCATCATCTCAAGCATGATGACGACGGTCGTGCTGGCCGATCCTCGCGATGCGGTCGATCGTAGCCATCGACTCGATACCGATGCACTTCGGGATGATGCCGCGACGCGCCGTCTGGAGCAACCATCTCACCCGCTCGCAATTGCGCCGGCCCCGGCGGCACCGCCCGCGAAGGCGACCAGAAAGAAGAAGTCGGACACGAGCAGTAGCCGATAGCCCTGGCGAACCTGTCAGCGCATTAGGCGGGGGAACGGTGGAGGACGCCCGGCGACCACGGAATGGCGGCGCGACGATGCCATTCGGGCTCGTTCGCCGCGCATCGCCATTTTTACTCTCTATTGCATCGGATTTGAGATTCGGCGGCCCTTGACGAAGGCCAAGATTTCAATCCCTCACGAATACTACCTCATGTTGAATGAGCGGTTCGCTGGGTGTATAGTTGATTGACCCCGCAGGTGCGCTATTCCGAATTCGGTGGAGGATTTCTCGCCGGCAGGGTGGGGAGAGACCCCGCTATTGTCGTCGTGGCCAATATCGGGAGTCGCCGGAATAGAGTGAGTAGTACAGTGAAGCCACATGGCTCCCCCGCCAGAGAGTCGAGGCAAACCAGTCCCAAGCGCTGGCTGCGCGTAGGTTTGCAACCATCGACCGAGGAGCTTTACTGGAACTCTTCTGCAGATCTCCTCTTCGTCGCGCGCCCCTCCTTTTGCGGACATTTCGTCTACGAGAGCATCAATCCGGCATTCGAGTCCCGGCTCGGCGTATCGTCGCGAGACGTGCTCGACATGGATGTATCCGATTGCCTGAGCGCGGATGACGCGAGATCTGTCTGCGAAGCACTTCGGGCGAGCCTCGCGGAGAAGGCTGAGATCAGGATCCGGCAGCGGCTGGCGTTTGGTGGTTCATCCCGCACGAAGGAAACGACGGTCACGCCGATCCTGGATCCCGCGACCCGCGGTGTCGTCCGGTTGATCGGCTGCCATCGCGAGGCGCGCGACGTTCGCTTCGAGGACCCCACCACATGGGGGAACGGGCTGGATGTCGAAGCTGGCCTGCTGTCGCTTCAGGAGAGCATTCAGCAGCGGATCGCTTCCGATCTCCACGATTCGACCTGTCAACATCTGATTGCCGCGAGTCTCGGCTTGATGCGGATCCGCGGCCAGCTTGACGGCACACAAGCCGCCGAACGGATCTGCGACGAAATCGACGCGTCGATTGATGAAGCGCTCCGGGAGCTCCGGGCTTTTGCCTATCTGCTGCATCCGCGGGATCTGACGGGTGACGGATTGAAGGCCACGATCGAAGGCTACGCGGAAGGGTTCGCGGCGCGCACCTCGTTGCATGTGAGGGTGAACATCGTGCCGGAGGTCGATGGGTTACCTTATGAGGCCCAACGCTCGCTGCTGCGCGTTGTTCAGGAGGCTCTGACGAACGTCTTCCGTCACGCAAAAGCGACGGAGGTGGCAATCGTCATCGATGTTGTCGACAGTCGTTTCCAATTGATGATCAGCGACAATGGACGCGGTCTTCCCCACCCTGGCAGGCCGGGTGCCGGGACGCTATCGAGCGGCGTCGGAATTCCCGCGATGCGAGCAAGACTGCACGGGATCGGAGGTACGTTGGCCATCCAGTCCAGCGGGATGGCGCCGCATTCCGGTACCGTTCTGTCCGCGGTCTTCCCGCACGTCCTTGCAGTGAATCGGCGCAATCGACGAAGGACCACGACCAATACGAGGGCCGATACCGGCACACAATCAGCGAAAGAACACTAGCCAGCGGCGGCGGGTCGAAAGTGTGACCCGAACCGCCGTCAAGAATAGGGAGTGTGCTGCATGAAACGTATCCTCATAGCCGACGATCACGAAGCGGTGCGATCGGGTTTGCGGGCGGTCCTCGAACAGCGGGCGGACTGGGAAGTGGTGGCCGAGGCCACTGACGGAGGCAAGGCGGTCGCCGCGGCGATCCAGAGCCAGCCCCACGTCGCCATCCTGGATTTCTCGATGCCGAGGATGACCGGCGTGGAGGTGGCGCGGCGTATGAGGGACTATCGGCTGCAAACCGAGATCCTGATCTTCACCGTGCACAATTCGGGTCTGATAGCGCAGCAGGCGTTCGAGGCCGGCGCCCGCGCTTTCTTGGTGAAGTCTGATGCGAACAAGCTGCTGCTGGCGGCTGTCGAGTCGCTGCTGATGCATAGGCCGTTCTTCTGTACGAATAGCATTGTCGAATACGACGGCGAGCCGGGCCCCCACGGCGAACGACACCACCATGGGCTGACCGCGCGCGAGCAGCTCGTCGTCAAGCTGGTTGCCGAGGGCTACAGCAACAAGGGAATTAGCGCGATCCTCGACCTGAGCGTTAAGACGACGGAGGCACATCGTGCAGCGGCGATGCGCAAGCTGGAGGTAAACTCGACGGCGGGCCTCGTGCGATACGCGGTGCGGAGCGGACTCGTCGAGGCCTGATCGCAAGCCGTGGCGATCCGTGGCTGTCAGTACCTTCGCCTGCATCTCTCAGGGTTTTGCTGGATAACCGTTCTTGTGGGACGCCGTATGATCGTTCGACCTGACGGCCGATGACCGCTCTAGTCCACCTGGCTTGGCCGAGGGTAGGCAAACGGGAACGACCCGTGAAACGCATCTTGATTGCGGACGACCATGAAATCGTGCGTTCCGGACTTCGTGCGATTGTTGAAACGCGGTCCAACTGGATCGTGAGCGGCGAGGCGACCAATGGTGAGCAGGCGGTCACGCTTGCGCTGGAAACCAGGCCAGACATCGTGATCGTCGATTATTCCATGCCGATCATCAACGGCCTGGAGGTCAGCCGCCGCCTCAGAGCGCTTCACGTTCAAACCGAGGTGCTTATCCTCACGATGCATGAAAGCGAGGAGTTGCTGACAGAGGCCATTCTGGCCGGAATCCGCGGCTTCCTGTTCAAGTCCGACGCTCGCAACCATCTCATTTCCGCGGTCGAAGCGCTGCTCGACGGCAGACCCTACTTCACGAGTGTTCTGCTGGAGAAGCTGCTCCGCGACTACCAGGCGAACAAGCAGAACCGGGCCGACATGCTGCTGACCTCGCGCGAGGAGAGCGTGGTCCAGCTGATCGCAGAGGGGCACACCAACAGGTCGATAAGCGCGATCCTGAATCTGAGCGTCAAGACGGTCGAGACCCACCGCGCCTCGGCCATGCGCAAGCTCAGGATGTCCTCCACCGCCGAGCTGGTTCGGTATGCTGTCCGCAAGCGGCTGGTTTCACCTTGAACGAGCGGGGAGCGCTTTCGACTGCTCGCGAAAGATCGAGAGTGCACCATCGAATGAACGGACGCGCAATCGATCCCTTCGTGGATCCCGAAAGGCCGATGCAGACCGACCGTGACGACTCAAGGACCTCTCAGCGCCGAAAGTTGGTGTTCGGGCTTGATAGCGGCGCCGCAGCCAGCAGGCGTGTCGGAAGCTTGCAATGGTTCGCCTCGCGATGGTGGTGCTCAGCTCCGGCTCGTGATCTGACTTTCTCGCTTGGCCGTTGTTCATCGGAGCGGACAATTGTGAGTCGTGACGATAAAGACTCCACGACGCATCCGCTTCGAAGCAACGATTTCGCAACTTGATCCGACGTGGCGGAGCCATTCCGAAACTCCGCCGTCTTGGGTGAGGTTATCGCTCGGGTTCGAGACGAGGTAAGCGTCGTTCTCCATGCCTGCCATCCCCCAGCTTTCCCAATCCAGCACAACCGAGTCCCTGTCGGCGAACGCTCGCAGTGCGTCGTTGTGAGTGAGAGACCAAGTCAGAAACCGAAGTTCATCCTTCGCCGACGGCACTGCCCAAAATGTTCCGCCGATCAGCGCGAGCATGACCACCAGCGAGAGTACGATCGGACGCGCTCGGGGTGATTTCCTCTCGACTCCTGCCCAGATGCAAAGGCCGAGGCCAACTAATGCCACCGCAGGCAAGTAGACTGAGATGACAAACAGAAACGTGCCGAAGTTCTTACTGTCCCAAGCAAGGGGGGTCGCAGTCGTAACCGTGGCGATAGCTGCAATAAGGGGCAGCCACCGTAGCCTACGAGCCGCTTTCTCCGGGGCTTCAGCAAAGGTGGTCATGGTCGCGAATTTATCGAGAAGGTCCTTGGAGTTGCAAGCACGAACGGCTTTCGACCGTCAGCTCCGGGGCGGCAGCCTTCGCATGCTTACTTTGATCTGTAGCGTTGGCCTGCTTGGCCGAACTCGCCTCAACAGTCCGTCTTCGCTTCCGCTGCGCTCAGCTACGCCGGACACCACGCTTCGCCCTTCGGGCCGCTGCTCGGCTGCGCCACGCGTAGCCCGCAGGGCGAAGCGTGGTGGGCCCGGCAGGACTCGAACCTGCAACCAGACCGTTATGAGCGGCCGGCTCTAACCATTGAGCTACAGGCCCCGCCGCGAGGCGGCCGCGAGGCGCGGCCGGCAACGGTGCGCGGTTCGTTTACAGGGCCTGAGGCGGGGGTGCAATGCTGGCGCTGGTGGATGGGAACGCCGGCACGGCATCATTGATAAATTTCGAATAACCGAAATTGGCGATGATGCCTGTATAACCCTGTTTTGCCCGACGAAGCAAACCGCGTTTTCGCAGGTTTTTTCGACGTGGGGGGTAACCCATTGAAATCACTGGCCTCGTCTACTGTGCATGGGGTTGTTTTCGCAACTTTGTTTGAGAGGGCCTGTTGGCCCCCTCGAGCATCGTGCGGCTGCGCTCGGCGGCACGGCCGCTGCCTAGTCCACCGAGACCCCGGCGAACTCGACCACCTTGCGCCACTTCGCGGTCTCGTCCGCGACCAGCTTGCCGAACTCGGCCGGCGTCATCGGCTTGGGGATGCCGCCGGTCTCGGCGAGCTTTGCCACCAGCTTCGGGTCCTTCAGCGCTTCGCCGACGGCCTTGTTGAGGATCTCGATCACCTCGGGCGGAGTGCCCTTCGGCGCGGAGATGCCGTAGAAGCCGACCGATTCGAAGCCGGGCACGGTCTCGGCGATCGCGGGCACGTCGGGCACGCTCGGCCAGCGCTGCGGCGAGGTCACCCCGAGCGCGCGGACGTTGCCGCCCTTCACCTGCTCCATCGCCGAGGGCAGGTTGTCGAAGATCAGCTGCACCTTGTTGGAGATGATGTCGGGGAAGGCGATGGCCGAGCCGCGATAGGGCACGTGCACCATGTCGCACTTCGTCATCACCTTGAAAAGCTCCGCCGACATGTGCACCGAGGTGCCGTTGCCGGAGGAGGCATAAGAGATCTTGCCGGGATTGGCGTTGCAGTAGTCGATGAACTCCTTGACCGACTTCGGCGGGAACGCGTTGGAGACGACCAGCATGTTGGTGAGCTGCATGATGCTCGCAACCGGGGTGGTGTCGCGCAAAAAGTCGAACGGCAGCTTCTTGTAGAGCGAGGTCGAGATTGCGTTGTTGGGCGCGACGAACAGCAGCGTGTAGCCGTCCGGCGGGGCGTTGATCGCCGCGGCCGCGGCGATGTTGCCGCCGGAGCCGGTGCGGTTCTCGACGATGAATTGCTGGCCGAGCCGCTCCGACAGCCACTGCGCCATGATCCGCGCCACGATGTCGACCGGGCCGCCGGGGGAAAAGCCGATCAGCCAGTGCACCGGACGGTCGGGGTATGCGGCGGCGGCGGGAGGGGCGGCGCTGAAAAGACCCAACAGGACTGCGAGCCCGAAAACACTCTTACGCAAAATTCGCAACATGACACCTCCCATTGTTCTATTGTCGTTGGCTGCATGCTTTCACAAAAACCGGCGGCTGCCTACTTCGCCGCAAGTCGGTGTTGACGCAGCTCCGCCAGGGACGACCATGAGATTCGCGACGATCCTCATCAGTGCGGCGCTGCTCGCCAGCCCCGCCGCCGCCCAAACCGGAGGCACGGCCATTCCGACCACGACCATCAGCTCGACGCTCAGCTTGGGAACGGCCACGCCCGGCGGCGGCTTCCCGCTCTATGGCAACGCCTTCGCGGAGGTAATGAACGCGGCCGATCCGCAACTCATCATCGTCCCGCGCAACACCAAGGGCAGCAACGAGAACATCCCGCTTCTAGAGAAGGGTGAGCTCGATCTCGCACTGGTTGCGGGCGAGCCGGCCTACGAGGCTTTCGCCGGCATCGGCCGTGCGAAGGTAGCGCTGAAGATCCTCACCGCGATCTATTCCAACCCCGGCATGTTCGTGGTGCGCGCCGACAGCCCCTACACGACCATCCGCGATCTCGTCGGTCAGCCCGTCGCATTCGGTGCCAGGGGCTCCGGCCTGCCGATCCTGGCGCGCTATGTACTCGATGGTCTCGGCCTCAAGCAGGACGAGGACTTCAAGGCTGTCTATCTCGACCGCGCCGGCGACGGCCCCGCGATGGTCGAGGACGGCCGCGTCGCTGCGCTCTGGGGCGCCGGCATCGGCTGGCCCGGCTTTGCCGCGGTCGCCGCGAGCGCATCAGGCGCGCGCTTCATCGCGCCGAGTGCTGACGAGATCGCCCGCATCCGCGCCAAACATGCGTTCCTCAAGCCGCTGACCGTGCCGGCCGGCTCCTACCCGAAGCAGACCGAGCCGATCGCCTCGCTCGGTTCCTGGAGCTTCATCCTCACGCGCGAGGATCTGCCCGACGACGTCGCCTACCGCCTCGCCAAGACGCTGCACGGCAATGAGGCGACGTTCTGCAAGAAGCTCGCCCAGGCCTGCGAGACCACCGCCCCGAACACGGTCGCGGCCGCGCCGAGGCCGGAGCTGATCCATCCGGGCGTGATGAAGTATTTTCGCGAGATAGGGGTGGTGAAGTAGCTCTCTTACTTCCCTTCTCCGCTTGTGGGAGAAGGTGGCGCGAAGCGCCGGATGAGGGGTTGTCTCCGCGCATTCAAATGAGACTTGGGCTCGCGGTGAGAACCCCTCACCCGGCTTCGCTTCGCGAATCCACCCTCTCCCACAAGGGGAGAGGGTACACCGTCATCGCGGCCTCATATTCGCCAATCTCACTTCTTCACCAGAGGGCAGGCCGGGTCCGGCGGGCCGAACGCCTTGTCGCCGGAAATAGTCGTGAGGATCTTGTAATAGTCCCACGGATATTTGCTCTCCTCCGGCGTCTTCACCTGCACCAGCCAGAGATCGTGCACCATCAGATTGTCTTCGCGCAGCTTGCCGTTGCGGGCGAAGAAATCCTCGATCGGCTTCTCGCGCATCTTGGCCGCCACTTTCAGCGGATCGTCGCTGCCGGTCTCCTGGATGGCGTTGAGATAGTGCATCACGCTGGAATAGACGCCGGCCTGCCACATCGACGGCATCCGGTTCATCTTGGCGAAATAGCGCTTCGACCATTCGCGCGTCTTGTCGTCCATGTCCCAGTAGAACGAGGTGGTCAGCAGCAGGCCTTGCGCCGCCTGTAGGCCGATGCCGTGGATGTCGGTGATCAGCGCGAGCAGCGCCGCCATCTGCTGGCCGCCCTTGAACACGCCGAACTCGGCGCCGGTCTTGATCTCGTTCATGTTGTTGGGGGGACCGGCGGCAATGCCGATGATCTTGGCCTTGGAGGCCTGCGCCTGCAACACGAAGGAGGAGAGATCGGGTGTTGCCAGCGGCGGCCGCACCGAGCCCAGCACCTTGCCGCCATTGGCGGTGACGACGGCGGAAGCGTCGCGCTCCAGCGAATGGCCGAAGGCGTAATCGTCGGTGATGAAGAACCAGCTGTCGCCGCCGCGCTTGACCACGGCGTCCGCGGTGCCGACCGCGAGCGCGCGGGTGTCGAACACCCATTGGATGGCGTAAGGCGAGCAGAACTTGCCGTGGAAATCGGCGGTGCCGGTGGAGTGGGTGATGAACAGCCGCTTCTTCTCGTTGGCGATGGTCTGCACCGCGAGCCCGACCGCCGAGACGGGCACGTCCACGATCAGATCGACCTGCTCGACGTCGAACCAGCGCCGCGCCAGCGAAGCGCCGATGTCGGCCTTGAGTTGGTGGTCGCCGATCACGACGCTGATCGGCTTGCCGAGCACCTTGCCGCCGAAATCGTCGATTGCCATTTGCGCCGCGGTCACCGAGCCCTGGCCGGTCGGCGCCGAGGCCGGGCCGTTCATGTCGGTGAGCACGCCGATCTTGACGACGTCGTCGGAAACCTGCGCCGACGCCGCGCCGGACAGCAGGGTCGCCAGCAAGGCGGCCGCGACGGGCACTCCAAATCTGATTGGGTTCACGCTTGTCCTCCCTGATCCGGCTCATTGGCCGGTGTTACTTGTCCGGGTATGGCCCGGTCGAATTGGTTTCTTTTGCAACTATTAGGGGGCTGGCGTCAATGTCAGGCTGCGAAGCGGATCTGTCCTGCGGGGGAGGGATCGTAGCCGGTCAGCTCCTCCGCGCGCTGGCGCAGCCGCCGCTCGTTCAGGAAGCGGAGCAAGGCCTGCATGGCGGGGCGGAAATAGCTGCGCTGCCGCATCGCGAGGTCGAAATTCTCCCAGACCAGCGGCACGAAATCGAGACCGGCCGAGCGCGCCGCGGCGCGCGTCGCGATGCCGCAATCGGCCTGGCCGGCGCGAACCAGCTCGGCCAGATCCGGGCCGGTCAGCGCCGGCGTCTCGATCCGGCGCAAGTCCCGCATCGAGGCGCCGGCGCGCTTGAGCAGCACGTCGAGCAGCATCTGCGCGCCCGTGCCCTGTTGCCGCATCGCCATCCGGGCCCCGGCTGCGAGCACGTCGGTCAGGCTGTGCAGGTGCTTGGGATTGCCGTGCGGCAGCAGGAGACCCTCTTCGCGGCGCACGAACGCGATCAGCACCGCATCATGCAGGTCCGGCGTGGTCCGCAGCGCTTCGATGCTGGCATCGCTAGAGAAATTGTCGCCGGCGTCGAGCGCGTGGAAGTGCACCGCCGCAGCCATCACCTCATTGCGCTGCAAGCGCTCGAGCCCGCGCGCGCTGCCCTCGCTCATCGATCCGAGCCCGGAGCCGGACTCGCGCAGGCTCCAATCGAGCAGTTCGTCGTGGCTGCCGCCCACGACCGGCGGCGGCTCGGCGATCAACATGCCGGCCGGGCGCGCGAGGCCCGACAGGACCCAGAGGTCGAGCTCGTGCCGTGGGAACAGCCATTTCCCCGTCACCTTGCTGCAGGGGATCGCACCGGTGGTGACGAGCTCGTAAAGCTTGCGTTCGCCGAGCCGAAGGTAATCGGCGGCTTCGCTGGTGGTCAGGAATTCCATCCTGCATTCCTATGCAAATTCTTGCTTCTTTTTGACGTCCGACGCAGGTGGAATTCTGCATTTCAGATATTTGTCGCAGGGAACCATGCCCGATCATCTCGCTGCTTTGCAACACATCCGCACGCGCGATCTCTGCTTTGGTGAACGATCCTAAAGAGATCGCGCGCCCGGTGCGCCGCGATGAACTTGCCGAAATTTCCCGGCCGGCAGCGCAAAACGCGTCACGAGTGCGGCGCAATCGATCATCATCATGACGGCGTCAAACCTGAGGGAATCCGATCATGGGCCGCCTGTCCGTTGCACTTGCGCTTCTCTGCGGCCTTGCCGCAGGCGTTGCGGCTTCGGCCGCGGAGGACCGCAGCATTGTCCTCGCTTCGACGACGGCGACGCAGGAATCCGGGCTGCTCGACTATCTGCTGCCGATCTTCCGCGACAAGACCGGCATCGACGTCACCGTGATCGCGCGGCGCGCCGACGAAGTGCTCGATGGGGCGCGGCGGGGTGAGGTCGACGTCGTGCTGATGCACGCGCGGCCTCAGGAGGAGAAGTTCGTCGCCGACGGCTTTGGCGTGAAGCGATACGACGTGATGTACAGCGACTATGTGCTGATCGGGCCGAAGAGCGATCCCGCGGGCGTAAAGGGCAAGGACATCGCGACGGCGCTGAAGGCGATCGAAGCCAAAGGCGCGCCGTTCGTGACGCGTGGCGATCGGTCGGGCACTCATGCCGCGGAGCTCGCGCTTTGGATCGTTGCCGGCATCGACATCGCGAGCGCCAAGGGCGCCTGGTATCGCGAGGCCGGGCCCGGCATGGCCGCATCGCTCGGGGCCGCGCGCGCGGCCAATGCCTATGTGCTTGCGGATCGCGGCAGCTGGATCGCGTTCAGCGATCGCGGCGATCTCGACATCGTCGTCGAAGGCGACCGGCGGCTGCTCAACCAATATGGTGTGATGCTGGTGAACCCTGCGAAGTTCCCGAACGTGAAGAAGGACCTCGCGCAGACCTTCGTCGATTGGCTGACATCGCCGGAGGGGCAGACGGCGATTGCCGGCTACAAGGTGGACGGGCAGCAATTGTTCTTCCCCAATTCGGACAGGTCGGGCGGCTGAGGGTTGAGGCCGGGACCGCCGGCGGTTGCCAAACCGGACGATGCATGGTCCTCATGGCGCATGACCCAGCGCCTGCCGCCTTCGCTCACGCCGCTCGACACCGCGCTCGCCGCGCTGCTACGGGGCGTTGATCCCGTCGCGCCGATGGAGGTGCCGCTGGCGGACGCAATCGGCTGCATCGCGGCGGGTGCGCCGCTGCTTGCCGCCTATCCTTCCCGGGATGTTGCGGCCGTAGATGGTTGGGCGCTATCTGCCAACGATCTCGTCGGGGCGTCCGCTTACTCGCCCGTGCCGCTGGCAATGGCTCCTGCATGGGTCGAGGCGGGCGAGGCGATGCCGGCGGGATGCGACTGCGTGCTCGATGCCGACGCCGTGGAGACGTCGGGGCCGCTTGCCCAGGTGCTCGCAGAGGGCGCGCCGGGGCAGGGTGTCAGGCGCGCAGGCAGCGACATCACCGCGCGTAGGGCCGTGGGGGACGCCGGCCATCCCATCCGTGCGGCGGACCTGTTGCTGGCGCGTGCGGCGGGCGGGGACAAACTCGCCGTGAGGCGGCCGCGGCTGCGCATAGTCAATGTGCCGGGTGGGACGGTCGCGGCGCAGACGATTGCCGGGATCGCGCACACAGCGGGACTGGATGTGGAAACGCGTCCAGCGCGTGCGCGCGATGCAGCGTCGATTGCCGATGCGCTCGATGCGTCCTCCTGCGATGTCCTGCTGACCATCGGCGGCAGCGGCGTCGGCCGCCAGGACGCCGCCATCGCCGCCCTCGCCCGGCGCGGCGAGGTGATGGCGCACGGCCTTGCGCTGCAGCCGGGACGCACCGCTGCGGTCGGACGGCTGGGACGGGTTCCCGTCGTCGCCTTGCCCGGCTCGCCCGATTCCGCGCTTGCAGCTTGGCTTGCACTCGCGCTGCCGCTCGCGGACCGTTTGTCGGCGCGTCGGCCGCGTCGAAAAGTGTCGCTGCCGCTTGCGCGAAAGATCGCCTCCAGCGTCGGCATCACGGAGATCGCTTTGCTGGCTGAGGAACATCGTGCCTGGATGCCGCTTGCCGTGGGCGAATGGCCGCTTCAGGCCATCGCCCGTGCGGACGCATGGCTGCTCATTTCCGCCAGCGACGAGGGATTTGCGGCAGGTACGCCGATCGATGCGTATCTGATGCGGGCGTGATAAGGGTTCTGGCATGACGATGATCCCGAAATCACCGGACCGCAGCGCGCTCGAGCAGGAGCAGTTCCTCAAGATCCTGTCGCGCGAAGAGGCCTTGGCGCGCTTCGAGGCGGCCTTGTTCCCGCGCGCGCTTCGAACTGAAACGCGCAAGCTCGCAGCCGCGCTGGGCGCTGCCCTCGCCGAAGATATCACGGCAACGATCGACGTGCCGCCGTTCGACCGCTCCAATGTCGACGGCTTTGCCGTGCGCTCCGCCGACCTTGCGGCGGCCGGCGAGGGCGCGCCCGTGCGCCTCGCGCTGAATGGCGAGACCGTTCATTGCGGGACCGCGCCGACGCTGCAGGTGGCGGCCGGAACCGCAACGGCGATCGCCACCGGCGGTCCGTTGCCGCGCGGCGCCGATGCCGTGGTGATGGTCGAGCACACCCAGCCGGCCGGCCAGGATGCGATCGATGTCCGTCGCGCCGTCTCGCCGGGGCAATTCGTCTCGTATGCCGGCTCCGACATCGCGCGGGGCGAGGCGCTGCTGCGCGCCGGCACCATCATCGGCTCGCGCGAGATCGGCATGCTGGCGGCTTGCGGCATCGCCGAGGTGGGTGTCGCGCGCAGGCCGCGGGTTGCCGTGATCTCCACCGGCGATGAGCTGGTTCAGCCCGGCGAGGTGCTCGGGCCCGCCGAGATCTACGATACCAATGGCGCCATCGTCGCGGCCGCGGTCGACGAAAACGGTGGCGAGGCCGTCTTCCTCGGCGCTGTTCCGGACGACGAAGCCAGGCTCGAAGCCGCCATGCGCAACGCGCTTGCGGAAGCCGACATGCTGGTGCTCTCGGGCGGCACGTCGAAAGGCGCGGGCGACCTCTCTCATCGCATCATCAGCCGGCTCGGCGCACCCGGCATCATCGCCCATGGCGTCGCGCTCAAGCCCGGCAAGCCGTTGTGTCTTGCGGTGTGCGACGGCAAGCCTGTCGTGATCCTGCCGGGTTTTCCGACTTCGGCGATGTTCACCTTCCACGACATGATCGTGCCGGTGCTGCGCAGGATGGCCGGACTGCCGCGGCGCTCCGATGCCAAGGTGAACGCGACCGTGCCGGTACGCATCGCTTCCGAGCTCGGCCGCACCGAATTCGTCATGGTCTCGCTGGTTGAGGGCAGGGAGGGCCTCATCGCCTATCCCTCCGGCAAGGGGTCTGGTGCGATCACGTCCTTTGCTCAGGCGGACGGCTTTCTGCGCATCGACGCACTTGCCGACCAGATGCCGGCCGGCACCGAGACCGAGGTGACGCTGTTCACGCCGCATGTGCGCGTGCCGGATCTCGTCATCGTCGGCAGCCATTGCACCGGCCTCGATCTCGTCACCGCACAGCTCGCGCATGCTGGTCTCACCGTGCGCTCGATCGCGGTCGGCAGCCTCGGCGGGCTTGCAGCAGCCAAACGTGGCGAATGCGATCTCGCGCCGATCCACCTGTTCGACGATAGAAGCGAGACCTACAACACGCCCTATCTCGTCGAAGGTCTCGAGCTCGTGCCAGGCTGGCGGCGGATGCAGGGCATCGTCTTCCGCAAGGACGACAAACGTTTCGAAGGTCTTGGTGGAAAGGACGCCGTTGCGGCGGCGCTCGCTGATCCCGCCTGCATCATGGTCAACCGCAACCAGGGCGCCGGCACGCGCATCCTGATCGACCGGCTGCTCGGCGGCGCGCGGCCGGAAGGCTACTGGAACCAGCCGCGTTCGCACAACGCGGTGGCGGCGGCCGTCGCGCAGCACCGGGCCGATTGGGGCATGACCATTGCGCCGGTCGCCCACGCCGTCGGCCTCGGTTTCATTCCGCTCGCGGAAGAGCATTATGACTTCGCGGTGGTGAGTGCGCGAAAGCAACGGCCGGCAGTGCAGGCGTTTCTCGACGCACTCGGCTCGAACGAGGTACGCGCGTCGCTCGCGCGAGCGGGCTTCCGGCCCGCATAGACGAGGGACCACGACGCGTTCGAGCCATGAGAGGTCTACGGCTACGATGCCTGGTCGGTACGGCTGGCGGCCTGAGCGGCCTGCTCTCGCTTGCGCTCACGATCCTCGGCCTCGGCAAGCGCGCGCCGCGCGGCGGGTGGCAGCGGCTTTGGATCCGGCGGCACCTCGACGATGTCAGGCTTGCTCAGCTGCCTCGTGCGATCGATCGTCTCGGAGAGATCGAAGACGAAGTCGACGAATTCGAAGATAGTATTCAAGAGAGGGGCGGCCATGGCTTCGTCCGGGGAATGTCCAGACCTGTGGTCGCTCCCGTTCCAGGTCCGGTTCAAGACGTCATGAACTTGGCGGGGCGCCGCAGCGACCAAGGAACATGAGCCAGGTCATGACTGCATCGACGCCCCTCAATTTCCGCAAGATCGCTGCTCTCGTCGCGGCGGCCGGAACGCTGTTCTGGCTCTACACCTTCCATTACATCGCGAATGTCCCGCCCGGAGACGGCAGCGGCTTTCAATGGCTCGCGGTGTTTCCGCTGGGCATGGTCTTCGGGGCGTTCTTCCTGCCGGCCTGGGTGCTGGTTGCGATCGGCCGTTTGCCGCGCTTCACCACTGCCGTCGGCATTTGCGGCCTGATCGCCTTCGCGATCATCTGGGCGCAGCTCCTCAACGAGTTTCCGAAATCATAGAGTCGCTAAGACGCGTCATCCAGCGCCGCCAGCCGCTCGGCCTCGGCAATGTCCTCGACCGTGTTGGCATTGAAGAACGGATCGAGCGGCTCGGTCGGCCACGTCACCGTCGCAAGCGGATAGCGCGCGGTCCAGCGGTCGATCTTGCGGAGGTCTTCGACCACGAGCGCGTGGCGCAGCTCCTCGCGCAAGGCGACGCGCCACAGGCCGATCACCGGATGCGACTGCTCGCCTGAGGCTGCGACCGCTAGCTGCGCGTTCTCGCTCGCGCGCGCCTCGTGCAGGCGCGCGACGAGATCGCGCGGCAGGAACGGGCAATCGCCGGCGGCGCTGAGCACCCATTCGATCTCCGGCCGGTTCGCCGCGGTCCACTCGAGCGCCGCGAGGATGCCGGCGAGGGGACCCGGGAAGCCGGGCACGTCGTCGGCGACGACCTGCAAGCCGTACGCGGCAAAGCGGGCGGGATCGCCGTTGGCGTTGAGGATCAGTCCGCTGCACTGGGGCGCAAGGCGCGCGATCACGCGCTCCAGAATGGTGCGGCCGCCGATGGTCCGCATCGGCTTGTCGCCGCCGCCCATGCGCCGCGCGAGCCCGCCGGCGAGCAGCACGCCGAGAGTCGGCGGAACATGCGCCGCGGACAGGTCAGTCGTCACCGCCCTCACCCTTGCGCTTGTGCTTGACCGATTCCTCTTCGACATAAGCGAGGTTCTGGTCGTAGACGATACGCTCTTCGCCTGCGAGCGCGATGAAGCGTTTGCCGCGGGTGCGCCCGACCAGCGTCAGGCCGACCTGCCTTGCCAGATCGACACCCCAGGCGGTGAAGCCGGAGCGCGACACCAGGATCGGAATGCCCATGCGCACCGTCTTGATCACCATCTCGGAGGTGAGGCGCCCCGTGGTGTAGAGGATCTTGTCGGACGCGTCGACGCCGTGGCGGTACATCCAGCCCGCGATCTTGTCGACGGCGTTGTGGCGGCCGACATCCTCGGTGTAGCAGAGCGGGGTGCCTTCCTTGCACAGCACACAGCCGTGGATCGCGCCGGCCTCCAGATAAAGCGAGGGCATGGTGTTGATGGTCTGCGTCATCTGGTAGAGCCAGGAGGTGCGCAGCTCCGCCTTGGGCAGCGCGACGCTCTCGACCGCCTCCAAGAGGTCGCCGAAGGCGGTGCCCTGCGCGCAGCCGGAAGTCTGCGTGCGCTTTTTCAGCTTGGCCTCGAAATTGGTGTGGTGTGAGGTGCGCACGACGACCACCCGGAGGTCGTCGTCGTACTCGACCTCGGTGACCACGTCGTTATATTTCAGCATGTTCTGGTTCAGCAGATAGCCGAGCGCCAGATATTCCGGGTAGTCGCCGATCGTCATCATGGTGACGATCTCCTGCGCGTTCAGATAGAGCGTCAGCGGCCGCTCCATCGGCACCTTGATTTCGACCCTGGCGCCGGTCTGGTCCGTACCGGTCACGCTCTGGGTCAGGCGCGGGTCGTCCGGATTGGGGACGATCAGGGGCACCGGGGCTTTGTCGATCTTCATCATGGCGGCGAGGTTAGCATGACATTCGGGTCAAGCCGATATAAGCATGGCGGGGAGAGAGCGAAATGCCACCTTGTCGTCATTGCGAGCGCAGCGAAGCAATCCAGGATCTTTCCGCAGCGGCAGTCTGGATTGCTTCGCTGCGCTCGCAATGAGGGGAGGGGATGGTGGTTCCATCGGCGAGCGCTGGTTGCTGGAAAAGAGAGCTGGAATGAAAGTCATCGGCCTTGCAGGCTGGAGCGGTGCGGGCAAGACAACGCTGTTGACGCGGCTGATCCCGCATTTCGACGCGCAGGGCCTGCGCGTCTCCGTGATCAAGCATGCGCATCACCAGTTCGACGTCGACGTGCCCGGCAAGGATTCCTGGCGCCATCGCGAGGCCGGCGCGGCGGAGGTTCTGGTGGCCTCGTCGAAACGCTGGGCGCTGATGCATGAGCTGCGCGGGGCGGCGGAGCCGCGGCTGCCGGAGCTGCTCGACAAGCTCTCCGCGGTCGATCTCGTCGTGGTCGAGGGATTCAAGCGCGAGCCGCACCGCAAGATCGAGGTGCATCGTGCCGCCAATGGCAAGCCGCTGCTGTTTCCGGACGATCCCGGAATTGCCGGGATTGCGACCGACGTCGCGATTGACACGAGGCTGCCGACTGTCCATCTCGACGATATCGAAGGCGCGGCGGCATTGATGATACGGGCGGCGATGCCGGTCGAGGAAGCGGTAGCAAGAAGCGCAGCGACACGCTGACGAGGCACCATGGCGCAACTGTCGGACGATTGCTTTGCCTTCGGCGGCCCGATGATGTCGGTCGACGAAGCCGTCGGCCTCATCACGACGCGCGTCAACGCCATCGTCGATCTCGAGACGGTGGCGCTGGTCGATGCCGACGGGCGCGTGCTCGCGCGCGATCTGGCCGCGCCTTTGCCGCTGCCGCCGTTCACCAACTCCGCCGTCGACGGTTACGCCGTGCGCAATGCCGACCTTCCGGCAAGCGCAGAGCAGGCCTTCCCGCTTGACGGCCGCATCCAGGCCGGCGGCCTTGCGCAAGCGCCGATCAAGCCCGGCCACACCGCGCGCATCTTCACCGGCGCCCCGATGCCGCCGGATGCGGAGACGGTCTTCATGCAGGAGGACGTCCGCATCGATGCTTCAGGCAGGATCGTGCTGCCGCCGGGGCTGAAGCCCGGCGCAAATGTGCGGCCCGCAGGCGAGGACATTCCCCAAGGTCAGGTCGCGCTGCGCGCCGGCCAGCGCCTGCGGCCGCAGCACGTCGCCCTTGCCGCCGCGTTCGGCCTGACAAGGCTCGACGTCGTCAGGCGCATCCGTGTCGCCGTGTTCTCGACCGGCGACGAGCTCGCCTCGCCCGGCGAGCCGCGCGCCGCCTCGCAATTGTTCGATTCCAACCGCTTCATGCTGATGGCGATGCTGCGGCGGCTGGGCTGCGAGGTCAGCGATCTCGGCATTCTGCGCGATGAGCGAGCGTCGCTGGCGCGCGGCCTGAAGCAGGTCGCAGGCGGCCATGACCTGATCCTCACCACCGGCGGCGTCTCGACCGGCGAGGAGGATCACGTCAAGGCGGCGGTGGAGAGCATCGGCTCGCTGGTGCTGTGGCGGATGGCGATCAAGCCCGGCCGTCCCGTGGCGATGGGCATCATCGGCGGCACACCGTTGATCGGACTGCCCGGCAATCCCGTCGCGAGCTTCGTGACATTCGTCCATGTGGTGCGACCGACGGCGTTGGCGCTGTCGGGCGCCTTGCCGGAGCCGCTCTTGGCGATCCCGCTGCGCGCGGCGTTCACCTACAAGAAGAAGGCCGGCCGGCGTGAATATGTGCGCGCCTCGCTGCGGCGCGCGCAGGACGGCGGGCTCGAGGCGATCAAGTTCCCGCGCGAAGGGGCAGGGCTCCTATCCTCGGTGGTCGAGACCGATGGCCTCGTCGAACTCGGCGAGGACATCACGAATGTCGAGCCGGGGCAGGATGTCGGCTTCCTGCCCTACGCCAGCCTGATCTGATGCCGCCTAACGTTGACGCAGCCGCTGCGCCTCGCCATGGTGCGGCCATGACCAGGACGACACTTGATCTCACCGGGTTGAAATGCCCGTTGCCGGCCCTCAAGACGCGGAAGGCGCTCAAGCCGCTCAAGGCAGGGGACCAGCTCGAAGTTCACTGCACCGATCCGCTCTCTGTGATCGATATTCCCAATCTCATCCGCGAGACCGGCGACAAGGTCGAGATCACCGAGCGCAACGAGACACGCATCGTGTTCCTGGTCGAAAAGAGCGACGCCCCGTAGAAAGGGGAATGTTCACGGCGACGGCCTTTGCGCTCCCGCCGCGCCTCAAGCGACGTCGATAGGACTTCGCTATCGCAGCATGAGACGCCTTTATTGATCTCCCGGCCAATTCGGGCTTGGCTCGGCCTTGCTCAAGAACGCAGGGCCGGTGCTGGGCTCTGTTGAGCCGTGCAGCGTAACCACTTCCGCGAGCGTGATAATTTTCTTGGCATCTGGCATGCCAGAGGATAGAAGTGGAGTTCTGATAAGGACGAGATCGAGACGAAGCGATGAGCCACGAGGACGTGCACAAGGTCCGCTCCTTCGAGCATCCCGGTGAGGGACGCCGACGCGCCAAGGCGACCCCCAAGGGGCGGCAGGTCGATCCCACGGCCGCGCACGAGATCGAGCTGTTGCTCGGCGACAGGCCGCGGCGGCGCGATCTGTTGATCGAATATCTGCACCTGATCCAGGACAAGTATCACCAGATCTCGGCGGCGCATCTGGCTGCGCTCGCCGACGAGATGAAGCTCGCCTTCGCCGAGGTGTTCGAGACGGCGACCTTCTACGCGCATTTCGACGTGGTGAAGGAAGGCGAGCCCGACATTCCCCCGCTGACGATCCGCGTCTGCGATTCGCTCACCTGCGCGATGCTTGGCGGCGAGAACCTGCTCGAAGATCTGCAGAGCGCGTCAGGTCCTGGCATCCGCGTCGTGCGCGCGCCGTGCGTCGGCCGCTGCGACACGGCGCCGGCCGCCGAGGTCGGGCACAATTTCGTCGACCACGCGACCGTCGCCGATGTGATGGCGGCGGCAAAGGCCGGCGATACTCATACGCATCTGCCCAGATATACCGAGTACGATGCCTACGTCGCCGGTGGCGGCTACAAGCTGCTCAATCGTCTGCGCTCCGGCGAATTGTCGAAGGACGATCTCCTGAAAGCGCTCGACGACGCTTCGCTGCGCGGCCTTGGCGGCGCCGGCTTCCCCACCGGGCGTAAATGGCGCGCCGTGCTGGGCGAGCCCGGGCCGCGGCTGATGGCGATCAACGGCGACGAGGGCGAGCCCGGCACGTTCAAGGACCGCTATTACCTCGAAACCGATCCGCATCGCTTCATCGAGGGTATGTTGATCGGCGCCCACGTGGTGCAGGCGAGCGATGTCTACATCTATCTGCGCGACGAATATCCGGCCTCTCGCGAGATCCTCCAGCGCGAGATCGCCAAGCTTCCGCCGGGCGGCCCGACGCTGCACCTGCGGCGCGGCGCCGGCGCCTACATCTGCGGCGAGGAATCCTCGCTGCTGGAGAGCATCGAGGGCAAGCGCGGCCTGCCCCGGCACAAGCCGCCTTACCCGTTCCAGGTCGGCCTGTTCGGCCTGCCGACGTTGATCAACAATATCGAGACGCTGTGGTGGGTGCGCGACATCATCGAGAAGGGCGCCGATTGGTGGAAGGGCCATGGCCGCCACCAGCGTCACGGCCTGCGCAGCTTCTCGGTCTCGGGCCGCGTCAAGAATCCCGGCATGAAGCTCGCGCCCGCGGGCATCACCGTGCGCGAGCTGATCGAGGAATATTGCGGCGGCATGGCCGACGGCCACCAGTTCTACGCCTATCTGCCGGGCGGTGCGTCCGGCGGCATTTTGCCTGCAGCGATGGACGACATCCCGCTCGATTTCGGCACGCTGGAGAAATACGGCTGCTTCATCGGCTCGGCTGCGATCGTGATCCTGTCGCACAAGGACAGCGTGCGGTCGGCCGCACTGAACCTGATGAAGTTCTTCGAGGACGAGAGCTGCGGCCAGTGCACGCCGTGCCGCGTCGGTACCCAGAAGGCGGCGCTGCTGATGCAAAGGCCGGTCTGGAACCGTGCCTTGCTGGAAGAATTGAGCCAGGCGATGCGCGATGCCTCGATCTGCGGGCTCGGACAGGCGGCATCGAATCCGCTGTCTTCCGTGATCAAATATTTCCCTGACGAGTTCAAGGAAGCCGCCGAATGACCAAGATCACGTTCGAACTCGACGGCAAGCAGGTCGAGGCCAAGCCCGGCGAGACCATCTGGCAGGTCGCAAAGCGCCAGGGCCGCGACATTCCGCACCTCTGCTATTCGCCGGCGCCGGACTATCGCCCCGACGGCAATTGCCGCGCCTGCATGGTCGAGATCGAGGGCGAGCGCGTGCTGGCTGCGTCCTGCAAGCGCACGCCGTCGGTCGGCATGAAGGTGAAGACCGAGAGCGCCCGCGCGACTGCTGCGCAGAAGATGGTGATGGAGCTGCTGGTCGCAGACCAGCCGGCGCGCGAAACCAGCCACGACCCGGAGTCGAAGTTCTGGCACTGGGCCGAGACGACAGGCGTCACCGAGAGCCGCTTTCCCGCCGCCGAGCGCTGGGCCACTGATGCCAGCCATCCGGCGATGCGCGTCAATCTCGATGCCTGCATCCAGTGCGGCCTGTGCGTGCGCGCCTGCCGCGAGGTCCAGGTCAACGACGTCATCGGCATGGCCTACCGCAATGCCGGCGCCAAGATCGTGTTCGACTTCGACGACCCCATGGGCGAGTCCACCTGCGTTGCCTGCGGCGAATGCGTGCAGGCCTGCCCGACCGGCGCCTTGATGCCGGCCGTGATGCTCGACGACAAGCAGACGCGCGTCACCTATGCCGACAAGAAGGTCGATTCGCTCTGCCCGTTCTGCGGCGTCGGCTGCCAGGTCACCTATGAGGTCAAGGACGAGAAGGTGATCTATGCGGAAGGCCGCGACGGCCCCGCCAATCACAATCGTCTCTGCGTGAAGGGCCGCTTCGGCTTCGACTACATCCACCATCCGCATCGCCTGACGAAGCCGCTGGTGCGGTTGCCGAACGCGAAGAAGGATGCGAACGATCAGGTCGATCCGGCCAATCCGTTCACGCATTTCCGCGAGGCGAGCTGGGAGGAAGCGCTCGACATCGCCGCCAAGGGCCTCGTCAAGATCCGCGACGAGAAGGGCGTGAAGGCGCTGGCCGGCTTCGGCTCGGCCAAGGGCTCGAACGAAGAGGCCTATCTGTTCCAGAAGCTGGTGCGCACCGGCTTCGGCTCCAACAACGTCGATCACTGCACGCGCCTCTGCCACGCTTCGTCGGTCGCGGCGCTGTTCGAAGGCCTCAGCTCGGGCGCGGTGTCGGCACCGTTCTCTGCCGCCATGGACGCCGAGGTCATCATCGTGATCGGCGCCAATCCGACTGTGAACCATCCGGTTGCGGCGACCTTCATCAAGAACGCGGTCAAGCAGAACGGCGCAAAACTGTTCGTTATGGATCCGCGCCGGCAGTCGCTGTCGCGGCATGCGACCAAGCATCTGCAGTTCAAGCCCGGCTCCGACGTCGCCATGCTGAACGCGATGATCAACACGATCATCACTGAGGGCCTGACCGACGACCAGTACATCGCCGGCTACACCGAGGGTTTCGAGGACCTCAAGGAGAAGATCAAGGAGTTCACGCCGGAGAAGATGGAGCCGATCTGCGGCGTCCCGGCGCAGACCTTGCGCGAGGTGGCGCGCACCTATGCGCGCGCGAAATCGTCGATCATCTTCTGGGGTATGGGCATCAGCCAGCACGTCCACGGCACCGACAATGCGCGCTGCCTGATCGCGCTCGCGCTGATCACCGGCCAGGTCGGCCGTCCCGGCACCGGCCTGCATCCGCTGCGCGGCCAGAACAACGTGCAAGGCGCCTCCGATGCCGGCCTGATCCCGATGTTCCTGCCGGACTACCAGCCGGTCGGCCGCGATGATTTGCGGGGCGCCTTCGAAAAGCTCTGGCAGCAGGATCTCGATCCCGTCCGCGGCCTGACCGTGGTCGAGATCATGAACGCGATCCATGCCGGCGAGATCACGGGCATGTATATCGAGGGCGAGAATCCCGCGATGTCCGATCCCGATCTGCAGCACGCGCGCCATGCGCTGGCGATGCTCGATCATCTCGTGGTGCAGGACCTCTTCGTCACCGAGACCGCCTTCCATGCCGACGTGATCCTGCCGGCCTCGGCTTTCGCCGAGAAGGACGGCTCCTTCACCAATACCGACCGCCGCGTGCAGCTGGCGCGTCAGGTGATCAAGCCGCCCGGCGATGCGCGCCAGGATCTCTGGATCATCCAGGAGATCGGCAAGCGCATGGGCCTGCCGTGGAACTATGCCGGACCCGGCGACGTCTTCACCGAGATGGCAGAGCTGATGCCGTCGCTGAAGAACATCACCTGGGAGCGGCTGGTGCGCGAAGGCGCGGTGACCTATCCGGTCGACGCTCCGGACAAGCCGGGCAACGAGATCATCTTCACCACGGGCTTCCCGACCGCGAGCGGCCGCGGCAAGATCGTGCCGGCCAAGGTCATCCCGCCGGACGAGATTCCCGACGACGAATATCCGATGGTGCTCTCGACCGGCCGCGTGCTGGAGCACTGGCACACCGGCTCGATGACGCGCCGCGCCCAGGTGCTCGACCAGATCGAGCCCGAGGCGGTCGCGTTCATGTCGCCAAAGGACATGCGCAAGAAGAAGCTGGTGCCCGGCGATTTCATTCGCCTGGAGACCCGCCGTGGCGCCGTCGAGGTCAAGGTCCGCTCCGACCGCGACGTGCCGGAGAACATGGTGTTCATGCCGTTCTGCTACGCCGAGGCGGCGGCGAACCTGCTCACCAACCCGGCGCTGGACCCGTTCGGCAAGATCCCGGAGTTCAAGTTCTGCGCAGCCCGGGCCGAGCGCGCCGAGATGCGTGACGCGGCGGAGTAGGGGACGTCATGGGTGGGGCGCATGGTGCCCACACCGTCATTGCGAGCGAAGCGAAGCAATCTAGACTGCCTCCGCGGCAAGATTCTGGATTGCTTCGTCGCTTCGCTCCTCGCAATGACGGTGCTACATGTGACGCATGTCCAAAGTCACCCCCGCGACACGCGCACTCACGGCCGCCGGTGTTGCCTTCACCGTGCACACCTACGACTATGATCCCGACGCCGAGAGCATCGGGCTGCAGGCGGCGGCCGCGCTCGGCGAGGAGCCGGCGCGCGTCCTGAAGACGCTGATGGCGCTGGTCGACGGCAAGCCGGTTTGCGTGGTCGTGCCGTCCGACCAGGAGGTCTCGATGAAGAAGCTGGCGGCGGCGGCGAGCGGCAAGTCGGCGCAGATGATGAAGCCGCCCGAGGCCGAGCGCGTCACCGGCTACAAGGTCGGCGGCATCAGCCCGTTCGGGCAGCGCAAGCCTGTGCGCACCGTGATCGAGCAGAGCGCGCTTGCGCATGATCTCGTCTATCTCAATGGAGGCCAGCGCGGCTTGCAGGTCCGGCTGAAGCCGGCCGATGCGCGGGACGTCCTGAAGGCCGTGGTGGCGGATGTGCTGGCGTGAGCGCATGGAGCGGGATCATGAGGCGGCTGCTTCTGGCGGGGTTCTGGGTGCTGCTCGGCATCGCTCTTCCGGCAGAGGCACATGAGGTCAATCTCGTCACCGCGCGCGTGGGGCTGAGCCCTGATCGCTCGGTGAGCGTCGAGCTCGGGTTGAAGGGCAGCGATGTCGATCGCCTGATCGGTACGAAGATCTATGATCCGAGACGGGACGCGGTCGATCCTGTCGCGGTCGAAGCGGCCAAGCCCGCGATCCTTGCCTATATGGGCACGCATCTGGCTGTCACAGGTGGTGCCAAGGCCTGTGTTGCCGGAGATGCCGCGATCTTGGCCGACGGCGACGGCGTCGTCTATCGCAACAGCTTTGCCTGCGCCGACGCTGCCGGCGATCTCATCTATCGTTCCACCGTGCTGACCGAGAAGGACAAGGCTGCTCGACAAGTCGTGCTGATTGCGCAGGGGCGGTCGGAAACGCAGGCCTTGCTCGACGCCGGCAACACGACGGTCACGCTTTCAACCGCGCCGCCGTCGCTGTGGTCGACGATGCAGCGCTATGTCATCACCGGCATCGAGCACATCTTCCTCGGTTACGATCACATCGCATTCCTGATCGCGGTGGTGCTGTGGGCGCGACGGCTCATGCCCGTCGTCAAAATCGTGACGGCCTTCACCATTGCCCATTCAATCACCTTGTCGCTGGCCGCGCTCGATGTTCTCGTGATTCCGAGCAGCATCGTGGAGCCTGCAATTGCGGCCTCGATCGTCTTCGTGGCTGTGGAGAACTTCTTCTCGCGCGACGTCGACAGGCGCTGGCGCGTGGCTTTTCTGTTCGGCTTGATCCACGGCTTCGGCTTCGCGGGGGTGCTGCGTGACATCGGGTTACCGCCAAACACAGCCGTGCCGGCGCTTGCCGCTTTCAACATCGGCGTCGAGATCGGGCAGGTCGCGATCGTTGCGGTCGCGTTGCCGACCCTCCGTCTCGCCGATCGATGGAGCGGAGGGGACCGGTCCGAACCGGTGAGGGCGGCGGCGCTGGTTTACACGTTCTCTGCCATGATCGGCCTGCTCGGCGGCTATTGGCTGGTCGCGCGCGTCTTCGAAGCTTGAAATCAAGCGGTCTCTCTCGCGCGGTCGGCCTGCTTCCGCCACGGCGCGCGGCCCCACGGCTCCTGCGCACTTGAGTTCGCTCACAAGCCCTGTATAGAAACTGGAATAGAAATAGAATATCGTTCTGTACAATAGAACGAACGCAATTGAGGGACGAGACAATGGAATTCGAACGCGTCCGGCAGGACGACGGCTCACCGGTGCCATTCACGCCCGATGCCGTCATCGAAGCCTTCAAGGCGATTCCCGATTTGCTGATCCGCGACGAGGCCCTCACTGCCCGTGGTCGCTGGCTCGATGTGGATTGCCTGCTCGGGCCGAGCACGCAGCCATTCCACCTCGCCATTCGGGCCGGTCGGATCGTCGACATGGCGCCGGCGCCAGTGCTGATGCGTTCCTGGCGCTTCTCCTATCGCGCGACGCCGGCCGCGTTCGCCGCATATTGGCAACGAATGCCGCCGGCGGGATGGCACGATCTGCTGGCGTTGACCAAGCGCGGGCAGGCGACGCTCGAAGGCGATCTGCATCCGTTCATGGCGTACCTTCAGTATTTCAAGGATCTTCTGGCGCTACCGCGGCGCAGCGGGTTCGGAGGCGCGTCATGAACGGCTTCATCGAGCCGATTGTCGGGCGCTACGTGCACGTCGAGATCGATGGCGAGGTCAACAGGATCTATTTCGAGGAGAACGGCAGCGGCATTCCCCTGGTTTGCCTCCACACCGCCGGCTCCGACGCGCGGCAGTGGCGTCATCTGCTCGTGGACGACGAGTTCACGAGGCATTTCCGAGTCATCACCTTCGACATGCCCTGGCATGGTAAGTCCAATCCCCCGGACAGCCGATATGGCAGCGAATACCGGCTGACCACCGCGAGCTACACGGCGACGATCCGCGCCTTCTGCAGCGCGCTTGGGCTGGAGCGGCCGGTGGTGATGGGTTGCTCGATCGGTGGCCGCATCGTGCTCAATCTCGCCATTGCGCATGCTCACGAGTTTCGCGCTCTGATCGGCCTTGAGGCCGCCGACTTCCAGCAGCCCTGGTACGAAACGACCTGGCTGAACCGGCCCGATGTTCATGGCGGCGAGGTCTGCGCCGCGCTGGTATCGGGATTGATCGCGCCTGGCGGTCCTGAGGGTGCGCGCAACGAGACACTGTGGGGCTACAAGCAGGGCGGACCCGGCATCTTCAAGGGCGATCTTTATTTCTATCGCGTCGATGGCGATCTGCGTGGTCGCACCGGCAACATCGACGTCAACCAGTGCCCGCTCTATCTGCTGACCGGCGAGTACGATTTCTCCTGCACGCCGGAGGACACGCTGCGGACCGCCGCCGGGATTCCCGGTGCGAAGGCGGTCGTCATGGAGCGGCTCGGCCACTTTCCGATGAGTGAGAACCCGGATCAGTTCCGCCGCTACATCGCGCCGGTGCTGCAAGACATTCTCGACAAGCAAAGTTCGTAAACGGGAGGCGTATGTTATGAAGTTGCATTGGATGATGGCGGCCGTTCTGGCCGCGCAGACGGGTGCCGCGGTCGCGGCCGACAATGTCATCAGGATCGGCGTTCTCAACGACCAGTCCGGTGTGTTCGCCGACAACGGCGGGCGGGGCTCGGTCGCGGCGGCAAAGCTCGCCGCGGAGGATTTCGGCAACGAACTCCTCGGCAAGAAGATCGAGATCATTTCGGCCGACCATCAGAACAAGCCGGACATCGCATCGGCAACTGCGCGCAAATGGTTCGAAAATGAGGGCGTCGACATGATCGCGGACGGCGCAGCCTCCTCGGCCGGCTTTGCCATCCTGGAAGTCGCCAAGCAGAAGAACAAGATCTTCGTCATCTCGGGTCCGGGCTCGTCCGATTTCACGGGAAAGTCCTGCTCGCCGATCAGCTTCCACTTCAACTACGACACCTACGCGCTGTCGAAGCTGACCAGCGACGCGATCACGCGGGCTGGCGGCAAGACCTGGTACTTCGTGACAGCCGACTACGCCTTCGGTCACGCGCTTCAGCGCGATGCCACGAAGTTCATCGACGTCGCCGGCGGCAAAGTGATCGGCTCGGCCGCGCATCCGCTCGGCACTGCGGATTTTGCGTCCTTTCTGCTGCAGGCGCAGGGATCCAAGGCCGACGTCGTTGGCCTCGCGACGTCGGGCGCGGACGTGCAGACCGCGATCAAGCAGGCTGGTGAGTTCGGCATCGTCGAGGGCGGCCAGAAGCTCGCCGGCCTCCTGGTCTTCATCACGGATGTGAACTCGCTTGGCCTGAAGGTCACGCAGGGTTTGCAGGTGACGACCTCGTTCTACTGGGACCTCAACGAGCAGACCCGGGCCTGGTCGAAGCGCTACTCGACGCTGATGGACGGCAAGGTCGCGAGCATGGTGCAGGCAGGCGTCTACAGCGGCGTCCGACATTACCTCGCCGCCGTCAAGGCAGCGGGCACCACCGATGCAACGGTCGTTGCCGCCAAGATGCACGAGCTGAAGGTCAACGACATGTACAACAAGGACGTTGCGGTCCGCCCCGACGGGCGCGTGCTGCACACGATGTATCTCGTGCAAGTGAAGAAGCCGGAGGAGTCCAAGTACAAGTTCGACTATTACCGGATCGTCGGCTCCAAGCCGGGCGACGAGGTATTCCGGCCGTTGAGCGAAGGCGGCTGCCCGCTGGTAAAGTAACTGCGCCGGCCGGGCGGGACCGGCGTCCGCCCGGCCACACGACTTCGAGGGAGAGTTAAGGAATGTCTGGTTCGATTGGGTTCATCGGTCTTGGCGTCATGGGCGAGCCGATCTGCCGCAACCTGTTGCGCAAGAGCGGCCGGCCGGTGCTTGCCTTCGACCTTGCTGCGGAGCCGTTGGCTCGGGTCGCAGCTGACGGAGCGACGGCGACGACGTCGATCGGGGATGTCGTCGCCGGCGCACAGACGGTCTTCCTGTGCCTGCCCAGCGCCAAGCACGTCATGTCGGTCTTCGAGAGCATCCTGCCGGCGGTCAAGCGCGACCAGACTGTGATCGATCTCGGCACGTCCGACGTCGGCCTGACCCGTTCATTCGCGAAGCAGCTCGCGGAGAAGGGCGCGCTCTGGATCGATGCGCCGATCGCGCGCACCCGCCAGGCAGCCCAGGACGGCACGCTCAGCGTTATGGTCGGCGCGACAGCCGAGCAGTTCGCCGCGGTCGAGCCGCTGATCCGGCATTTTGCGACCGACGTCACTCTCTGTGGCGGAACCGGCGCAGGCCAAGTGACGAAGATCCTCAACAACATGGTGCTGTTCGAGACGGTGAATGCGCTGGCGGAGGCCGTCGCGCTTGCCAAGCACAGCGGCGTCGAGCCGAAGCTGCTGCTGGAGACGTTGTCGAAGGGGTCGGCGGACAGTTTTGCCCTGCGCAATCACGGCATGAAGGCGATCGTCGCCGGGGAGTTTCCGCTGCGGGCGTTCTCCACTGAATATGCAATGAAGGACCTCTCCTATGCGCTGGAGCTCGGCGCGCAGGCTGAGCTCAACCTGCGCGGTGCCGCGCTTATGCGCACCATCTTCCAGGAGACGATCGACAAGGGGATGGGGGATGCTTACTTTCCCATCATCGCTAAGCTCATCGATCCCTCCGGATTCCCCCAATAGGAAACGCCATGCCTTCGCCCGGTGTCGCCGCCGTCGACCGCGCTCTGACGATCCTTGCCGCGTTCGAGGATGCCCCGGAGCCGATGACGCTGGCGGAGCTTGCCAAGCGCACCAAGATGTACAAAAGCACGCTGTTGCGGCTGATGGCCTCGCTTCAGGAATTCGGCTACCTCGTGCAACTCGCCGACGGCCGCTACCATCTCGGGCCGACGCCGTTCCGGCTGGGTGCGGTGTACCAGCGCAACAACAATCTGCATGATCGGGTGATGCCGCTGCTGCGCCAGCTCGTGGCCGACGGCACCGAAAGTCCGTCGTACCACGTGCGGCATGATGCCAAGCGCCGGCTCTGCGTGTTCCGCGTCGATTCCCAACACTCGACGCTCGACCGCGTCGAGGCCGGCATGCTGCT
The DNA here is from genome assembly GCF_025200905.1 of Bradyrhizobium yuanmingense. Lineage (NCBI taxonomy): Bacteria > Pseudomonadati > Pseudomonadota > Alphaproteobacteria > Hyphomicrobiales > Nitrobacteraceae > Bradyrhizobium > Bradyrhizobium yuanmingense. The sequence continues at coordinate 953,796 of NZ_CP104173.1, forward strand.
GCCGCTGGAGCGCGGGGCGGCGGGCCGGGTTATTCTCGCCTTCGACGGTGAGAAAGGCGCGACCTATGACGCGATTCGCGAGGGCTGCATCGCAGTGTCGTTCGGGGAGCGCGATCCGGATTGTGCCGGGCTGGCCTGCCCCGTGTTCGGGTCCGGCGGCAAGTGCGTCGGCGCCTTGTCGCTCTCGGGGCCGAAGCCGCGCTTCACGAGAGACAATATCAAGACGATGGCGTCGCTGTTGCTGAAGGCAGCCATCCGCCTGACGCGCACGCTGGGCGGTCCGACCGAGATCCTCGACAATGCCTTATCGGCGTCGGCTGAAGACGCGCGTCCAGTGCGCAGGGCGAGGCGCTAGTTGTCGACAGAATGCGCAACGCTGGAAGGTCGAGCATGCCACTGATGGACAGAATTTCTCCAATCTCGCATGCCGTCGGGCAGACGGGATGAGCAGCAAATACGACGTGCTGGTGATCGGCGGCGGCAATGCGGCGCTATGCGCGGCGATAGCAGCACGTCGCGCCGGCGCCTCCGTGCTGGTGCTCGAAGGCGCGCCAAAATTCTATCGCGGCGGCAACACCCGCCACACCCGCAACATGCGCTGCGCCCATGATGCCCCCACCGAGATCCTGACTGGACCCTATACAGAGGAAGAGTTCTGGGAAGATCTCTTGCGCGTCACGGGCGGACAGACCGATGAGGTGCTGGCGCGTCACATGATTCGGGAGTCCAAGGACATCCTGAACTGGATCGTAGAACAGGGTGTGCGCTGGCAGCCCTCGCTCGGCGGCACGCTGAGCCTCGGCCGCACCAACTCCTTCTTCCTGGGCGGCGGGCGGGCGATGCTGAACGCGCTTTATCTCACCGCGGAGCGGCTCGGTGTCGACGTTGAATACGACGCCGAGGTGATCGATCTCGTGATCGAGGACGGCATGTTCCTCGCCGCGCGCCTCAAGCGGCCGGTCAGGGGTGAGACCGAGATCCGCGCGACGTCATTGGTTGCCGCCGCCGGCGGGTTCGAGGCCAACATCGAATGGCTGAAGCAATATTGGGGCGAGGCCGCCGACAACTTCCTGATCCGCGGCACGCCCTATAACCGCGGCTCGATCCTGAAGATGCTGCTCGACAAGGGCGTGCAGGAGGTCGGCGATCCCACGCAGTGTCATGCGGTCGCGATCGATGCCCGCGCGCCGAAATTCGACGGCGGCATCATCACGCGGCACGACTCCGTGGTGTTCGGCATCGTCGTCAACAAGCATGCCCAGCGCTTCTACGACGAGGGCGAGGACCTCTGGCCGAAGCGGTACGCGATCTGGGGCCGGCTGGTCGCGGCGCAGCCCGACCAGATCGCCTATATCATCTTCGACTCCACCGTGGTCACCAGCTTCATGCCGACGTTGTTTCCGCCGATCGCCGGGCAGACGATCGCCGAACTCGCCGGCAAGCTCGCGCTCGATCCGGTCGTGTTGGAGAAGACTATGACCGAGTTCAACGCGGCAGTGCGGCCCGGGACCTTCGACCACACCATTCTGGATGATTGCGTGACGGAAGGCATCACGCCGCCCAAGACGCATTGGGCGCGCCGGATCGAGACGCCGCCTTTTCTCGCTTATCCGGTGCGGCCCGGCATCACCTTCACCTATCTCGGCACGCGCGTGAACAAAGAGGCGCGAATGCTGATGAAGGACGGCAAGCCCTCCACCAACATGTTCGCCGCCGGCGAGATCATGGCCGGCAATGTGCTTGGCAAGGGCTATGCGGCCGGCATGGGCATGACCATCGGCAGCGTGTTCGGGCGGATCGCAGGACGGGAAGCGGCGAAACATGCACGGAACTAGAATTCTCGACGAAGCCGACCGTCTGATGACGGTCTGCAATTCCTGCCGCTATTGCGAGGGCCTGTGCGCGGTGTTTCCGGCCATGGAGATGCGGCGCGCCTTCTCCGACGGCGATCTCAACTATCTCGCCAATCTCTGCCATTCCTGCGGCGCCTGCTACGTCGACTGCCAGTTCTCGCCGCCGCACGAATTCAACGTCAACGTCCCGAAGACGTTGGCGGTTGCGCGCGCGGAGTCCTATGCGGCCTATGCCTGGCCGCGGCCGCTATCCGGCGCCTTCGCGCGCAACGGCCTCGTCATCAGCCTCACCGCCGCGCTCAGCATGGCGGCATTCATTTTCGGCTTCGTCGCCCTGAACGACCGCAGCGTGCTGTTCGGCGTGCATACCGGCCCCGGCGCCTTCTACAAGCTGATGCCGCACAATGCGATGGTCGCGCTGTTCGGCGCCGCATTCCTCTACGCGATCCTTGCCCTTGTCATGAGCGTGCGTGCCTTCTGGCGCGACATCAGCCCGCCGATCGGCGACCGCGCCGACGGCGGCTCGATCTTTCAGGCGATCCGCGACGCCGGTGAGCTGCGCTATCTCCATGGCGGCGGCGTCGGCTGCTACAATGAGGACGACAAGCCGACCGACCGGCGCAAGCTATATCACCACCTGACCTTCTACGGCTTCCTCCTATGCTTTGCAGCGACCTCGGTGGCGACGCTCTATCATTATCTGCTCGGCCGCGAGGCGCCGTATCCGTGGTGGGACCTGCCCGTGGTGCTCGGCACGCTCGGCGGCGTCGGCCTGATCGTCGGGCCCATCGGCCTGTTCGCGGCCAAGATGCGGCGCGATCCCGCGCTGCTCGACGAATACAGCTACGGCATGGACGTCGGTTTCATCGCCATGCTGTTCCTGACCGGCCTCACCGGAATGCTGCTGCTGGTGCTGCGCGAGACTGCCGCGATGGGCCCGTTGCTGGCGCTGCATCTCGGCGCGGTGTTCGCATTGTTCATCACTATGCCCTACGGCAAGTTCATGCACGGCATCTATCGCTTTGCCGCGCTGGTGCGCTACGCGCAGGAGCGGCGGACGGCGGCGTGACCCCGCGCCGCCCGTCTCGCAACCTCTTACGCGACCTCGCGCTCGGGCGGGGATCCCTGCTCGCGGGCCATCGTCGTGGCCGTGACATAGTCGGTCTTGCCGGTGCCGAGCAACGGCACCTTGTCGACCACCATGATCGCAGCGGGCACGGTCAGCTCGGAGGCGCCGATCGCCTTGGCCTGGGCCTGCATCGCGCTGCGCTCGGCGTTCTTCTCGGTCGTCAGCAGCACGATGCGCTCGCCCTTGCGCTGGTCGGGGATCGACACGGCGATCGATGCGGCCTGCGGCCACAACGCCGTCGCAATGGCTTCGACCGCCGACAGCGAGACCATTTCGCCCGCGATCTTGGCAAAGCGCTTGGCGCGGCCCTTGATGGTGATGAAGCCGGCCGCGTCGATCGAAACGATGTCGCCGGTGTCGTGCCAGCCGTCGGGGAGCTTTTCGAGCACGCCGGGATTTTCGGCCCTGAGGTAGCCGAGCATCACGTTCGGGCCGCGCACCGAGAGGCGTCCGCCTTCCTCGATGCCGGGGACCGGATCGAGGCGGCTTTCCATCAGCGGCGAGAGACGGCCGACGGTGCCGGGGCGGTTGGCCATCGGCGTGTTCATCGCCAGCACCGGCGCCGTCTCGGTGACGCCGTAGCCTTCGAGGATGCGAATGCCGTAGCGCTCCATGAAGACCTGCCGCGTGCGGTCCTTGACCGCCTCGGCGCCGGCGATAACGAGGCGCAGGGTGCGGAAGTCGTAAGCGTGCGCCGAGCGCGCATAGCCGGTCAGGAACGTATCCGTGCCGAACAGGATCGTAGCGCCGGTCTGGTAGATCAGCTCGGGCACGATCCGGTAGTGCAGCGGCGAGGGATACATGTAGATCGGAATGCCCGCCAGCATCGGCATCATCATTCCGCCCGTGAGTCCAAACGAGTGGAACACCGGCAACACGTTGAACACCTTGTCGTTGGCATTGGCATCGACCCGCGCCAGCGCCTGCGCCGCGTTGGCGAGGATGTTGCGGTGGGACAGCACCACGCCCTTGGGCGTACCTTCCGAGCCCGACGTGAACAGCACGACGGCGGGATCGTTGGCCTGGCGGGGCACGCGCGGCGTCGTGCCCGCGAGCAGGCCCTTGATCTTGTCGGCGATGCCGATCGAGGCGCGGACGTCCTCGAGATAGACGACGCGTGCCTCCGCGGAGATCGCAGTCATCAGCTTGTCGAGCTTGCCTTTCTCGATGAAGGCCTTCGACGTCAGCACGGTCTTGACCTGCGCGGCCTTCATGGCGGCGAGCACGTTGACCGGACCGGCCGAGAAATTGAGCATCGCCGGCACCCGGCCGCTGTTCTGCAGCGCCATGAAGACGACGGCGACGCCCGCGGAGTTCGGCAGCAGCACGCCGACATTCTCGCCGGTTGCGGTGCCGTTCTCGAGCTTGCGGCTCAGGACCTGCGCGCCGAGGATCAGCTTGCGATAAGTCAGCTTGGTGCCGAGCGCGTCCTCGATGATGACCTTGCCGGTGTCGCGGTCGCGATAGGCGTGTCCGAGGGCTTCGAACAGCGTGTGATCGAGCATGGCGTTCTTGACGAGGGCGTCGATCATGACGTCCTGCAGCGCGGCGCCGGCGGCGTTGCGGCGGGCCTTGCCCTTCAGCGTTTCGTCGACCGGAAGCTTGACCGGCGGTAGGATCGTCACCGTCACGCGCGGAAACCAGGACCGCTTGATCTGGCTGGAGTTGAGATAGCTGAGATAGGAGCGCTGCGCACCTTCGATCCGGACCGGCACGACCACGGCGTCGGCCTTGTCCGCGATCATCGCGGTGCCGTCATACACCTTCATCAGCGAGCCGGAGACGGTGATGCGTCCCTCAGGGAAGATCACGACAGGCTCGCCCGCCGCCACCAGCTTGATCAGGTCGCGCGCAGCCAGCGGCTTGGTCGGGTCCATAGTGTAGTGCTTGATCGCGCGCAGGAACGGCTTGGCCCACCAGGCCTTGGCGATGCCGGTGTCGACCGCAAAGCTCGCGTCGATCGGCAGCACGGCGTGCAGCAGCGGGCCGTCGATCAGGCTGACATGGTTCGGCGCGATCAGCATGCGCGTGCCGGGAGGCGGCAGGTTTTCCAGCCCGCGCACCTCGGTACGGAACAGGGCGCGGAACAGAAGCCCGCCAGCATCGCGCACGCCTTCCTTGCCCCACTTGGTCAGCACGAACCACACCGCGCCGAAGCTGGCGACGCCGAGGCCGAAGAAGATCCAGCCGATATGCAGACCTGCCGCCTGCAACAGCGCGACGAACAGCGAGCCGACCACCATGAAGGCGGCCTGCAGCACGTTGCCGGCGGCGATGATGCGGGCGCGCTCGGAAGGTTGCGACCAGGCCTGGACCGCGGCAAAGGACGGAACGACGAACAGGCCGCCGCCGAAGGCGAAGGCGACGAAGTCGGCCAGCATGCGCAGGCCACCGAACGAAGTCGCGAAGCCGAGCGCAGTGATCTCGTGCCCCTTTGCGGTGACGCCGATGGCCCAGGCGAGATCGAGGCCGGCAAAGCCCATGATGATGGCGCCGATCGGCACCAGCGCGAGGTTCGGGCGAACGTGGCTGAGGCTGGCGGCAAACAGCGAGCCGATGGCGATGCCGATCGCGAAGATGGCAAGGCACAGCGTCACGACGCCCTCGGTGCCGCCGACGACTTCCTTGATCAGCGCCGGCAGCAGCGACAGCACGATGGCGCCGACCAGCCAGAACCAGGAGACGATCACGGTGCCGTCCCAGAGGCGATGGTCGGCACGAAGCGTCCTGAGCAGGCTCACCGTCGACGTCCAGGGATTGGCGTCGACGGGCAGCTCAGGCGCGGAGGGCGTCGTCTGCGGAATGCGGGACGCGAACGCCCAGGACAACACGGCCAGCACGACCACGGCGGATGCGACCCAGCCCATATGCGCGGAGCCGGCGACGAACTGGCCGCCCGCGACGGTACCGAGCAGGATCGCCATGAAGGTCGCGCCTTCGACCAGCGCGTTGCCGGTCGCGAGTTCGCCGAGCTCGAGCTGGTCCGGCAGCATCGCGTATTTCACCGGGCCGAACAGCGCGGCGATGGTACCGAACAGTGCGAGCGCTGCGAACAAGAGCGGCACCGAATGCAGGAAGAAGCCGGCAGCGGCGAAGCAGGCTGCAAAGATCTCGACGAATTTGAGCCGCCTTGCGACGACGGATTTGACGTATTTGTCGGCGAGCTGGCCGCCGAGCCCGGACAGGATGAAGTAGGGGAAGATGAAGACGGCGCCTGCCACCGTCACCAGCGCATCGCCGTGGCTCGTTGCCGCGCTGTAGAGCAGGATGATGACGAGCGCATTCTTGAGCACGTTGTCATTGAGCGCCGAGAAGAATTGCGCCCAGAACAGCGGCGCAAAGCGGCGTGACGACATCAATTCCCTGATCATGACTGGTCCTGTTTTGGCAAGGCAGACTGAGGTTGTTACGTTGTCTGTGAAACGTCACGACCGGAAGCATAGGGCGAACGATTGCGCGGCAACGAAGTTGCTGGCCTGCTCTGTCCCCTCGGTTCCTCCGATCCTGTTGGTCTCCAATCGGCATCGTTAGGTTCGCAAATATCCGGTCGAGGCCGGGCGGAGCGGCCTCGCTCGCCCGGATATGGCGCCGGGCGATGAAGGAAAGACTGAACCGCATCGTCGAAATCCGCCGGATCGGCCACGCCCGTCCGGACATGGTTAAGTCCATCCTTGCAGCCGGCGCTTGCATTCGAGCCGACCCGCGTGCGCGCCTCAGGTGAGATGGGCGAGGTGGCGAAACGGCGAGAAGCGGCCGAGCAGGCTGAACCGGCGGCCCTCGTGACGGGCACGGGCACGGCTCGCCCGCCACATCCGAAGAGTCGCCCGGCGTTCGGCGAGCACACCGGCAACGTCGCAGGCGTTGGCGATGCGATTGACCGGGGCCATGGCCAGCCGCAGCAGGGCCCGGCCAAAGCCGGCGACGAGGGCGGCGGCGTCATCGACGAAGGTGGTGGCGATATCGACAGCAAGGGTTTGCATTTTCCAGGTCTCCGGGTTAGATTGAACAATGTTCACATGAGTAGCTTGAAAATGAACAATGTTCAAGAAGAATCGCTGCGCGACCAGAAAAAATTTCGGCGCCGGCTCCAGATCGTCGAAATTGCCCGCGGCATCATCTCAGCTAAGGGGCTGAGATCATTGAAGGTTCGGGATGTTGCCGAGGCGGCCGGCTGCTCGGTCGGCAGCGTCTATAACGAGTTTGGCGACTTCGACGGGGTCATTCTGACGGTGAACCGGGAAACGGTTCAGGCGCTCACGGCCCGGCTCCGTGCTGTTCCCGCCGAGGATCCGGTCCGCCAGCTTTATGGGCTCGCCGAGACTTATCTCGACTTCTTCGCCGCACACGCCAATTTGCTGCGTTCCCTGTTCGAGCATCGGATGGAGGACGATCGCCCCTATCCGGACGACATCCTCCAGATGGTGATGGATGCGTTCGCGCTGATGCATCCGCCCCTGGTGCGGCTATTGCCGGATGCGGACGACGTGAAGATTGCGCTGCTGTCGCGCACGCTGTTTTCCGCCGTGCATGGCATCATCTCGCTCGGCCTCGAGGAGCGCATGGTGGCCGTGCCGTCGCAGATGCTGCGCCAGCAGATCGAACAATTCGTCGACACCCATCTCGCAGGACTTGGAATTCCGCCCCTGCGGTGACGATGCCATTACCCTCGTGCAGCGACCGCTTCGCGCGGGCGTGGCGCAACGACGACAACGTCCGATCGCCCGTTCTCGACCTGAACGCGGTTGCGGCCCTTTTCCTTGGCGCGGTAGCAGGCCGCATCCGCGCGTCGCATCGCATCCTCGAGCGTGATGTTGCCGTCGGCGATGCAGGCGACGCCGATGCTGGCGGTCACGGCAAAGCAACGGTCGTCCCAGGTGAAATTGAACAGCTCCAGCGACCGGCGCAGACGCTCGGCGATGTCGACAGCATCGAAGGGCGAGCATCGCGGCAGGATCAGGCCGAATTCGTCGCCGCCGAGCCGGGCCACCAGATCATGCGCATGCCGGTCCTGCTGCAGCAGGCGCGAGACCTGGCAGAGCAGGCGGTCGCCGGCGAGGTGGCCGCAACTGTCGTTGACGCTCTTGAACTGGTCGAGGTCGAGCAGGATGAGGGCGAGCGCACCCGCTGCGGCATTGTCCAACTCGGCTTGCAGGCGCGCCTCGAAGGCGCGGCGGTTGGAGAGGCCGGTCAACCAATCATGCGATGCCTGCCAGGCCAGGCGCTCCTTCTCGGCATGCAAGGCGTCTTCGAAGGTCTGCCGTTGCCGCACCAGGCGCCGCGTATGCCAGATCAGGAGCAGGATCAGCGCCGCGGCCGTGAGCATGTTGATGCCCGTCAGCGTCAGCTTGATCGCCCGGGATCCTTCGCCGAGGACGGTGGAGAATTGCTTGGCGTGCACCGTGAACTGGGCATTGAGCTCCGATAGCCGCGACGACAGGAATTGCAGGCGGTCGTCGTCCTGAATGGGACCTTTCTTCAGCTCGGATCGGATGACCTCGCCGAACACGCTGAGCTCCAGCAGCATGGGATCGGTGGCGGCCCATTCCCTGATCGCGTCCTGGAGGAAGCTGACGCGATTGAAATAGCGAAACAGCCAGATCAGTCCCGGGACGTCATCGGGATGGTTGCCGCCTTGGAGAAAGCCGACGCGGGCGGCCTCGACGTCGACCGGATCGCGTTCCAGCGCCCAGCGCGCGAACTCGTCGCCGATGGGGACGGCGAGTGAAGCCTGATATTGCGCGAACTGGCTCGGTTCGCCCGAATGCAGATAGAGATTGAGGAAGTAGACCGCGTTCTTCTGCGAGCGCGACCAGAGTGCTTCGCCGGCGACATAGGCGCGGACCGACGACATCACCTCGAGACTGAATCCGGCGATCGCCGCCTGCAGCACGACGACCATCACGAAAGGCGAGACGAGCTTGATGACGTGAAGGAGGTTGCCGCCCTCCGCCGACGCCGCTGTTCTGCGAAACACACCAGTCCCCAAGTCGATCGACGCGCCCGGCAGGGGCGTTGCGCCTGCAACGCAAAGTAGACGAGATGGTTGCTTAACTGGACCTGAAAAGTGCGAGGGATTGTGACGGAGGGTGAAGGTAATGTGACGTGGATGCGCGCAGATCGTTTCAAATGCCGCGAAATCGGAGCTGATGTGATATCGCGAACCAATGCCTTGTCATTGCGAGCGCAGCGAAGCAATCCAGCCTGCCTCCGCGGCATCATTCTGGATTGCTTCGTCGCAAGAGCTCTTCGCAATGACGACGTAGCGGCGGACGGGCGCTACACGCTCTCCGTGGACGTGTGTCCTACACCAGCACCGGCTTGCGTACGCGACCGGCGTCGCCGAACACGCGCAGATAACGCTCGATTTCCGAGGGCAGGCCGGTCGCCTTCTCCGGATTGTCGGAGAGCTTGACGGCCGGACGGCCGTCGACTGATGAGACCTTGCAGACCAGCGAGATCGGATCGAGGCTGATCGAGCCGTCCGGCGTGCAGCCGACGAAATCGTTGGTGAGGTTGGTGCCCCAGCCAAAGGAGAGCCGCACGCGCCCTGCGAAGTGGCGATAGGTGTCCTCGATCGAGCCGACGTCCATCGCGTCGGAGAAGACGAGCAGCTTGTCCTTGGGGTTGCGACCCTGCTTCTGCCACCAGGCGATGATCTCCTCGCCGGCCTGGATCGGCGGCGCGCTGTCGGGGCGGAAGCCGGTCCAATCGGCGACCCATTCCGGTGCATCGCGGAGGAAGGTTCTGGTACCGAAGGCGTCGGGCAACGCGATCAGGAGGTTGCCGCCGTAAGTCTGACGCCACTGGTCGAGAATGCGGTAAGGCGCCCAGCGCAATTCCTCGTCGTCCCTGGCGAGCGCGGCCGCGACCATCGGCAGCTCATGCGCGTTGGTGCCGATGGCTTCGAGATCGTTGTCCATCGCGAGCAGCACGTTGGAGGTGCCGATGAAGGACGATCCCAGGCCTTCCTTCACCGCCTCGACGCACCAGCGTTGCCACAGGAAGCCGTGACGGCGGCGGGTGCCGAAGTCGGACAGCCGCAGATTCTCGAGCTTGCGCAGCCGCTCCACCTTGGTCCAAAGCTTGGCCTTGGCACGGGCGTAGAGCACGTCGAGCTCGAAGCGGCCGCGGCCCTTCATGGCCGCACGCGAACGCAGCTCGTTGAGGATCGCAAGCGCCGGAATCTCCCACATCGTGGTGTGGGTCCAGGGCCCGTGGAAATGCAGCTCGTACTGGCCCTCGACCTTGCGCAGCTCGTATTCGGGAAGGCGGAATTCCGCCAGCCAGCGGATGAAATCCGCCGAGAACATATGGGTCTTGCCGTAGAAGGTGTTGCCGGCCAGCCAGATCAGCTCCTTCTTGGTGAAGCGGATGGTGCGGGCATGGTCGAGCTGGGCGCGCAGCTCGCCCTCGTCGATGATCTCGGCAAGGCGCACATGGCGCGAGCGGTTGATGACCGAGAAGGTCACATTCTGACTCGGGTAATCCTCCCGAATCATCTGCAACATCAATAGTTTGTAGAAGTCGGTATCGAGCAGGCTGCGGATAATGGGATCCAGCCGCCAGCTGTGATTGTAGGTCCGGTTCGCAATGTCAGTCACTGTCATGGGGGGATTTTAGCGCGGCTCCCCCTGCGCAACCAGTGGGTTTGGGAAGGGCAGTCTTGCGGAGCGCGGCGCCTGCTATCAGGGCATGAGAACGGCAGGTCAGAACGTGGCGGCCGTCGCCGCGACGGCCTCGAGTTGGCTCCTGACCCAGCGGTGGGCCGGGTCCTTCTGGTAGCGCTGGTGCCAGACCATGAACATCGGCAGCTCGGCCAGGGTCTTCGTGCGCGACGCCAGCGGGATCGGTGTTTGCGTAAAGCCACGCATTACGCCGGACGCGAGCAGGCTCGGCATGCTCGCCAGCATCTGTGAGCCGCGCAGGAACGACGGCACGCCGGAGAAGCTCGGCACGGAGATCGCGATGTCGCGGTGGAGCCCGTTCGCTGCCAGCCGGCGGTCGAAGTCGAGCCGCTCATTGTCGGTATAGACCACGGTGATGTGACGCGCCGCGAGATAAGCGCTGCGGCTGGCCGGCGCTGCGCGCGCTTTGGGATCGTAGTAGCAGACGTAGTGATCCCTCAGCAGCCGCTTCTGCACGATGTCGACGCCGGACGGCGGCAGCGGCGTGATCAGGAGGTCGCAGCGGTTTTCGCGCAGCATCGCGGGCGAGGGCGATTGCGAGGGGATCACGCGCAAATTCAGGCCCTTCACTTGTGCGGCGACGTGATCGAAGAACCGCGGCAGCAGCAGGTCGCGCTGGAAATCGTTGGCCGCGATCGTCAACGACAGCTGTGCGCGGGGCGGCTCAAAGCTGACGCCCCCGGCGAAGCTGCGCATCTCGTCGATCAGCGCGCGTGCCTTGCCGGCCAGTGCCTGCGCATGGGCCGTCGCAACGATGCCACGGCCGGACTTGGCGAACAGCGGATCGCCGGCGATCCGCCGCAGCTTGTTCAACCCGTGGCTGACGGCAGACTGGGTGAGGCCGAGCCGCGTCGCTGCCGCCGTCACCGAGCCTTCCTCCAGCACCGCCAGGAACAGCTCGAGGGCATGGCCGTCGAGGGCCAAATGATCGATTTCCTTCATGCAATTCATTATAATTCATCTATTTATCTTGAGAATAGGCTGGCTCATGCTCTTCCGATAAGCCGCCCGACCCCGGGCTCCCAGGGAGAGACAACGCCGATGAATGCCCAGGCGCCAGCCTTGCGGGATCCCCGCCTTAATCGTCCCGAGCCCTTGACGCCGCCGCTCGGCGACGGCGGCTTCTTCCAGCGCGACCGCGCGATCCATCCGCCGGCGCATGCGCCAGGCTACAAGTCCTCGGTGCTGCGCTCGCCGCGCCAGTCGCTGCTGTCCTTGGAGAACTCGATCTCGGAGATCACGGGGCCGGTGTTCGGCCACAACGATCTCGGCCCGCTCGACAATGATTTGATCCGCAACTACGCCAAGGACGGCGATCCCGTCGGCGAGCGCATCATCGTCCACGGCCGCGTGCTGGACGAGACCGGCCGGGGCGTTCCGAACACGCTGGTCGAGTTCTGGCAGGCCAATGCCGGCGGCCGCTACCGGCACAAGAAGGACACCTATCTGGCGCCGATCGATCCCAATTTCGGCGGCTGCGGCCGCGCGCTCACCGACGACACCGGCTACTATTACTTCCGCACCGTGAAGCCGGGCCCCTATCCCTGGCGCAACTACGTCAACAGCTGGCGCCCCGCCCACATCCACTTCTCGGTGTTCGGCTCGGGCTTTGCGCAGCGGCTGATCACGCAGATGTATTTCGAAGGCGATCCGCTGATCCCGGTCTGCCCGATCCTGACGACGATCCCGGACAAGGACGCGCTCGACCGCCTCGTGGCGCCGCTCGACCTCAACGCCTCGACGCCGTTCGACTCGCTCGCTTACCGCTTCGACATCGTGCTGCGCGGCCAGCGCTCCACCTATTTCGAAAACCGTACCGCGGGGAATTAGAGCCCATGCCGCAGCCGCTCAATTATCTCAAGGAAACCGCCTCGCAGACCGCCGGGCCCTACGTCCATATCGGCCTGATCCCGGCCATGGCCGGCTTCGACATCTTCGAGAAGAACTTCTCCAACGTGCTGGTGAGCCCGAACACCAAAGGCGAGCGCATCACGCTGGAGGGCAAGGTGCTCGACGGCATCGGCACGCCGCTGCGCGACGTGCTGCTGGAGATCTGGCAGGCGAATGCGGCCGGCCGCTACAACCACCCCGCCGATCGCTCCGCCGGCGCGCCGGATGACGAGTTTCGCGGCTGGGGCCGCGCCGGCTCCGACTTCGACAGCGGCCTCGTCACTTTCGAGACCATCAAGCCGGGTGCGATCACCGAGAGGACGGGGCGCAAATGCGCGCCGCACGTCAACGTCTGGATCGTCGCGCGCGGCATCAATATCGGCCTCAACACGCGGCTCTATTTCTCGGACGAAGAGGCGGCAAACGCCGCCGATCCCGTGCTCAACCTCATCGAGCAGCCGGTGCGCCGCAAGACATTGATCGCAACCCGCAGCGAGCGCGCCGGCAAGATCGTGTATTCCTTCACGATCAATCTGCAGGGGCCGGAGGAGACGGTGTTCTTCGACGTGTGAGGTGTCGGGCCGCCGTCCTTCGATCATTCCACCCGGTCGTCGCGCCTGATCGTTCCGCGCGCGAGGAAGTGCGGTGGCTGCCGCATTTCGCGCGATATCGGTCGATCGGGTGGATCGCGCCCCACTTTTGGTTTCAACTCCACCAGATCGATGAATATGTCCGCCTGCCGGCGCAGGTCGTCGGCGATCATGGGCGGCTGAGTGGAGAGCGTGGAGACGACGGTCACGCGGACGCCGCGGCGTTGCAAGGCTTCGACCAGCGAACGGAAATCCCCATCGCCCGAGCACAACACGATCTGATCGACGTGCTGGGCAAGCTCCATCGCGCTTACGGCGAGGTCCACATCCATGCTGCCCTTCACCTTGCGGCGGCCGGTAGCGGGGTCGACGAACTCCTTGGCGAGTTTGGTGACGACGGTGAAGCCGTTGTAGTCGAGCCAATCGATCAAGGGGCGGATCGACGAATATTCCTGATCCTCGATGATGGTCGTGTAGTAGAAGGCCCGTAACAGCGTAGCTCGGCTTTGAAATTCACTGAGCAGGCGTCTGTAGTCGATCTCGAAGCCGAGCGCCTTGGCGGTGGCATGGAAATTGGAGCCGTCGATAAAGAGCGCGCTCTTCCCAAGCGAAGACATTATGCACAACTCCCCAGGTTCGGCACGAAAGCCGACCGTCCAGCCGAAATGGCGCGGCGTATCGGCGGGAATAACTGAAGGCGCCGATGGCTTTGCTGAAAAGGCGGCGCAGACGACCGGACAGGGGTGGCCGCCTTGCGCCGAGGTTAGGGAGGTTCCATGCCACCAGCGCCAGGGCGCCGAATGCTGTGACGCTAGGGCGAGGGCGTGTCCCGCTCAATTGTACGGAGGTAAAGCGCCTCTATCCAAAGGATGGGGCGCTATATACGAAGGTAAGTGGCAACGAGAGACATCGCGGATCCCAGGCGCGTCGATCAGACGTGCCCTGATCCTTTGTCCGGTGGTTCAGCCTTCGCCGCCATGGAGCCGGGCGCGAAAGGCGCGCGGTGAGACCCCCGTGGCGGCGGCGTAGACCCGGCTGAAATAGGCGGGGTCCTCGAAGCCGAGGGCGTAGGCGATGGTCGAGACCGGCAGGTTGGTGTAGACGAGGTTGCGCCGCGCCTCCCGGATCAGTCGGTTGAGGATCAGATGCGAGGCGGTGTCGCCGGTCGCCGCCCGCGTGATCCGGTTGAGATGCGTCGGTGTCACCGACAGCGCCTCGGCATAGTCGGCGACGCTCCAGCGCTCCAGATGATGCTGCTCCAGCAGCGCCTCGAAGCGGCGGAACAACCCGCTTTCCGCGGTGCCGTTGCCGCCGCTCTCGCCCGTGAGCGCGCGGGCCACGAGCCCGATCATGGCCGACGACAAGGCGCGGAGCACATGCGCACGGCCGAAGTCGCGCGCGGCGTGCTCGGCGAAAATCTGCTTCATCGTGGCGCGGATCTGCGGCGTGCCGCGCACCACCGCCGACCGCGACAGCGCACCGCGCAGGCCCTCGGCGGCGAGCAGCGCTTCGTCGAGGATCTCCGCGGCGATGGTCAACACCCAGCCTTGCGTGTCGGGCTCGAAGCGGAAGCCGTGGACGTGGCCGACCGGCACGTTGACGATCTGCATCGGCCTCAGCGGCACCACGCGCCCGTCGAGCGTCGCCTCGCCGCCGCCGCGCTCGATCAGCAGCACCTGGTGCAGCCGGGCATGGCGGTGCACGGCCAGCGTCCAGTCGTGCAGCACCGAACGCGAGGCGATCGTCTCGCAATGCACGACATCGGGCAGATCGCCGGACTCGCCGAACAGATTGTAGACCCGGATGGCCGGGGCGGGGGCCGCGCTTCTCATGTTCGAATAGTACAAGACAAAGGCGAAACCCTCCATCGGCTTGCGCCTTAACGTATGCAAAAAAATGCCGACGGGAGGACGCAAAAATGAAAGTTCAGGTCTGTATCATCGGCGGCGGGCCGTCCGGGCTGTTGCTGTCCCAGCTCCTGCACCTCAAGGGCATCGACACCATCGTGCTGGAGAAATACAGCCGCGACCACGTGCTGGCCCGGATCCGCGCCGGCGTGCTCGAGCACGGCTTTGCGAAGCTGATGCGCGAAGCGCAATGCGGCGAGCGGATGGACCGCGAGGGCGAGATCCACAACGGGTTCGAGATCGCCCATGACGGCGTGCTCTCCCACATCGACCTGCACAAGCATTCCGGCGGCAATTCGGTCCTGGTCTACGGCCAGACCGAGCTGACGCGCGACCTCTACGAGGCACGCGACCGGGCCGGCGGCAAGGTCGTGCACAATGCCGAGGACGTCACGCCGCACGATCTGACGTCGGATCGGCCCTATGTGACGTATCGCTCGAACGGGCAGACGCTCCGCGTCGATTGCGACTACATCGTCGGCGCCGACGGCTTCCATGGCGTCAGCCGCAAGTCGATCCCGAAGGACGTGCTGCGCGAATATGAGAAGGTCTATCCGTTCGGCTGGCTCGGTGTGCTGTCGCGCACGAAACCGGTATCGCCCGAGCTGATCTACGTGAAGCACGAGCGCGGCTTTGCGCTGTGCTCGCTGCGCTCGCAGGTGCTGAGCCGCTACTACATCCAGGTGCCTTTGACCGACAAGGTGGAGGATTGGAGCGACGACGCGTTCTGGGCCGAGCTGAAGCGCCGCCTGCCGGACGAGGTCGCCGGCCGTCTGATCACGGGTCCGTCGATCGAGAAGAGCATCGCGCCCTTGCGCAGCTTCGTCGCCGAGCCGATGAGCTATGGCCGCCTGTTCCTCGCCGGCGATGCCGCGCACATCGTGCCGCCGACCGGTGCGCGCGGATTGAACAGCGCCGCGTCCGACATCTACTATCTTTATCACGCGCTGCTCGCGCATTATCAGAGCGGCGACGATGCCGGTCTCAAGGGCTATTCCGCCAAGGCGCTCGCGCGAATCTGGAAGGCACAACGCTTCTCCTGGTGGATGACGATGATGCTGCACCGCTTCCCCGACCGGATCGAATATGAGGATCGTCTGCAGCAGACGGAGCTCGACTACCTGCTCTCGTCCGAGACGGCGCAGCGTCTGCTTGCGGAGAATTATACGGGGCTGCCGTTTTAGGCGATCTAACCCTCCCCTGGAGGGCCCTCCAGGGGAGGGTAAGAAGCCGCTACTTTCCTTCCAGCGTATTGACCGGAATCCAGTCCGGCGGCGGCGGAGTCTGCGTCAGTACGTTCGCACGCTTGGCGAACCGGGCTGACGCAGGATCGATCTTCGCGACGCCCCCGAACGCGTCGGCCGCCTTGGCAAACTCCCGTGCCCGCCAGCACGCCAGCCCTTCCGCATAGGCTGCGGCGACCTTGGCCTGCTCGGCGCTTTCCGCGCCGGTTTCCGCCAGCGGCTCGAACACCCTGATCGCCTCGCCGCGGCCCTGCACCCTGATCGCATCGAGCTCGCGCCAGGCGAAGCTATCGCCGGTCTGCGCCATCGTGGTTTCCGAGGCCATGATCGCCGTGCCGTAATATTTGTTGGCGCCTTCGAGCCGCGAGGCGACGTTCACGGTGTCGCTCATCACGGTGTAGTTGAAGCGGCGGCGCGAGCCGATGTTGCCGACCACGGCTTCGCCGCTGTTGAGCCCGATACGGTGCGACAGGCCGTGACCGGCGAAGGCGGGATGGCCTTCATTGAGCTCGGCCAGCGTCTCGTGGCACTTCAGCGCGGCCCGCACCGCATTGCGCGCGTGGGCGGGATCGTCAGCCGGGGCGCCGAACATGGCGACGATGGAATCGCCGATATATTTGTCGACGTAACCGCCATGGCCTTCGATGATGTCGGTCATGGCGGACAGATATTCGTTCATCAGCGTCACCAGCTCGACCGGCGTCATCGTCTCGGCGATCGACGAGAATCCGCTTAGGTCGGAGAAGAACATGGTGACGTTGCGCATCTCGCCGCCGAGCGCCGGCATCTTGCCGGAGGCCACCATGGTCTCGATCACCTCGGGCGCGAGGTAAAAGGCAAAGCTCTTGCGCAGGAAGCGCTCGTCGCGGTCGGCCAGCACGAAGCGATAGCCGATCATGATCGCGAGCGCGGCAAGGCTGGCGAGCGCCGGCTCGGTCAGCGGCAGCGCCAAGGCATGGACGAATGCTCCGACGGCAACGACCGCGTAGGCGATGGTGAGGCCGAGCCAGGCGATCAGGGCGCCACTCGGCGCAAACACGCCGGCCGCGCAGGCGATGACGGCCGCGAACGCGATCGTGAGAAGGGTGCGCGAGGGAAAGCCGAGCTCGGTCACGGCATCGCGCTCGATCAGGTTTCGGACCGCAGCGGCGTGCACGAACACACCGGCGACGTCGCTGCGGGGCTTTTGCGCGGTGCCGGCGGCCGCGGGCAGGGCACATCGCGCCGACGGCGTTCCGTCATAGCCGCCGGACAGGCGCATCGAGGTGAGCTTGCGGTCCTCGAAGTTGAGGACGGTCCCGAGCAGCACGACCTTGCCCTCGAAGGCGCGCCGGAAGAAATCGCGGTCGTCTTTTTCGACGCAGGCGCGCAGATCGGCAAAGGAGAAGGTCGGAACGTCGCGACTGAGGTCGCGGAAGTTGAGCGTCAGCGTGTTCGGTACAGTGCTCGGGATTGCGTAGCCGGACAGCCCAGCCGCGCCGGATGGCGCCATCTCGACCTTCGCGCCGAGCGCGCGGGCGGCGAGCTCGGCCGCCATTGTGGGCACCGGCTTGCCCTCGATCGAGAAGCTGAGCGGCATCCGCCGGATGACATCGTCGGCGTCGGTGTGGACATTGAGCGCGCGGACGTTGTTTCGCACCGCCAGCCGCTGCGCACGGTAGGGCATTTCCGGATGGTCGTTGCTCAGGATCTCGCCGAGCACGAGCTTGCCGTTGTCGGAGATCTGCCGCAGCGCGATCAGATAGTCCCGGTCAAATCCGCGCATGCGGGCGCCGAGCGGCGCGTCGCCAAAGGGAATCTCGGATTGCTCGATCGAGTTCTTGAAGATGACGTCGAAGCCGATCACCTTGGCGCCGCCGTCGCTGATACTGCCGAGCACCCGGCCGATCTCGCGCGTCCAGGTCTGCGTCGGCGATCCCTTGAAGGGCGGGGTCTCGTAGGTTTCGCCGTCGATCGCCACGACGACGACCGGCGACGTCGCGGGATCGCGGCGCTCGCCGACAACTTTCCCACGCAGTGCGGTGAGGATGTCGAGCGAGAGGCCTTGCAGTGTCTGCAGCGGCGGGGACGTGAAGATCGCGCCCGCAAGGAGCGCGATCAGGATTGCCGCAACGATGTCCCGTCCCCCGATCCGCCGCATCGCCCCGTCGCCAACTCCGCTTATTCGAGTCCGCCTATTCGAGCCGCAGCAGGCGGCCGATGATCGGGGTCGGCGAGGAGGTGGCGCTGGCGTCGATCTGGAAGGTGTAGCGTTTGGCACCGAGAATGGCGAGGTAGCTGCCGCCCGGGGTCAGTGTCTTTCCGGCCTTGGCGAAATCATAGAACTTGCCGCCGCCGGTCATGGCGTCGCGCTTGAGCGGCACGCTGATCGTGGGCTCCTTGCCGTCGGTGCGCTCGATCACCAGCGTGCCGCCGGCTTTGGCCTGCACCAGTGGCGAGACGCCGTAGAGCGTCGGCAGCTTGGCCGGTCCGCCCTTGGCGTCCGAGCGCACGGTGCGGAAGGTCGTTGCGGCGCTCTGGTTCGCCTCGCGCTCGGACAGTTTTGCCGCATTGGTATCGCAGGGCACCTTTTCCCGCTTGACCTCGCCCAGCTGCACGGTGCTCTGCTCGGCGCCGACCAGGACGACACCTTCGCTGATGGTCTCGCGCTGGCAGGATTTCAGGTAGCTGAGCGTGATGCTGGCCTTTGGTCCGAGCTTGATGATCTTGCCTGGCGCCACGTAATCCATGAACGCGATTCCGTCGACCTTGCCCTGGACGTCCTCGACGATCGCAGCGGGAGTCTCCGCCCAAGCGGGGGCCGCAAGGCAGAATGCGCCGACACAGGCGCCGATCAGGCTTTTCATGGGAATTCTCATCCAATTCGACGATGCTCTGGTGCCCGTCCTGGTTCGATGCCTAGCAGCAGGGCGCCGGGGCAAGTGTGACCAGAATCACTCTCAGGTCTTGGTGCCACTTTAGCAGGAACAGGTTCAAACCGGCGACCGGAGAAAAATGGTGCCGCGGCAAGATGTTGGCGGATCGATCGGGTCAGGCGGTCGGGACGCGGGATGGCGCGCGCCTGACGAGCTCGCTGCTGCACGCTCTATATCGGGAGCGGGAGGGGCCGCGGCGCCCGGCAAAGGAATTGTCCGCTGACCGCCGGCGATCTCGACCACCTCGTCCCAGCGCAACAGGAAAGCCTCGACGCAGCCAGGATCGAACTGTCGCCCGGCGTTCTCGACCAGGTAGCCGCGCGCGGCCTCGAGCGGCATTGGCTCCTTGTACGGCCGTCGCGTCGCGTCGAAGTCGTGGAAACGGCTGACGACGGCATCGAATTGTTTTGACGTCGCCGCCGCCGCGTGCGGCCGCAGAAATTTAACGGATTGATTTTGCAGGGCGTTAACCGTGGCGGAATGCTCGTCGTGTCGGTCATTGTCGCGCCTCAAGCTTCGTTGCAAATACACGTGGAAATTACGGGTGGATGTTTCCATGCTGAAAGAGGGCAAATACGCGGCGTGGTTCAGAACAGCGCACGCGCAAGGCACCGGCATCGTGCATCTGGCCCAGGGACGGATCTCGGGCAGCGACAGCTTCTTCAATTATGGCGGCTCCTATCAGTTCGACAACGACCGGCATTTCACGGCCGTCCTGACCACACGGCGACATGCCGACGGGCCGCCGACCGTGTTCGGGCTGGACGAGGTCGAGGTCGAGCTCTCCGGCGTTTATAGCGGGGCGATGGCGACCTGTTCGGGAACGGCCCGCCAAGCGCCCGACGTGAGATTCGAAGCGACGCTGATCTACAGCCAGGAAGAGGCGCCGGCTCCTGACCCCCGGGGCGCGGTCGTGAAGCTCAAGGCCGACAAGCTGCCCAAGAGGCTCGACAGTCGTTCACGGCCGCGGCATCCGTTCACGACGGGCGCGCCCAAGTGACAGTGGATCGGCAACAAGCTGCGCCAGTCCACCCGGCTCACGTCTGCGCCGCGCTTAGGATTGCGTTGACGTTGTTGGCTCGAATTCGCGCTGCAGAAACTCCGCCTTCAGAAGCGAGAGCTATCTAGTCTGCGATAGATCAAGCGTGGTGGAAGAACATGCCTCAAATCTGGATGACATATGACGAGCTCGGCGCGCTTTGCGGCTGCGATGCTGTGGAGGCGAGGGACCGCGCGATCCATTTGTCGCTCGATCGTCGCAGGAGTCGCGACGGTGCCACGCGCGTCAAGCTCGATCTGGCGCTGACGGCCAAGTTCTTTGCATCCGTCCGCGAGGCGGATTTCGATCTCGACTGCGCCATTGAAGCGCTGCACGACACCCACCGGAAGATGGCCGAGCTCCTGGTTCCCTCCGAGCGTCACACGAGGCGCGGGGCGGCCTGAGCCGGCGCGTGATGCGCTTGCGATGGCTAATTCCCGCGAGCGTTGTCCCGAATCAGCATAAGCTCTGCGGTGGAATGTCCGGCAGTCCTCGGTGTTTTCATCGCGGGACCAACGAAATCCGCAGGAGGAAGTGCATGAGCAAAGCCGTGTGTCGACGGTCCGTGGCACTGTTGGGGGCATTGGCGCTGGTCGGAGGCGTCAGCGCGACGAGCGGAACGGCAGGTGCGGAGGTCGTGAAGCTGCGAGCGGAGCTCAAGGGAAGCAATGAAGTGCCGCCGAATAGCTCGACCGGGTCGGGCAAGGCGGAGGCGAGCTACAACACCGAAACGAAGGTCCTGACCTACCTCGTCACCTTTACCGGGTTGACGGGACCGGCGATAGGGGCGCATTTTCACGGCCCCGGCGAGGCCGGGAAGAATGCCGGCATCGCCCTGCCGTTCAAGACGGCGCAAAGCCCGATCGAAGGCAGTGCAACCCTCACCGAGGCGCAGGCGGCGGATCTGTTGGGCGGAAAATGGTACGCGAACATTCACACGGCCGCCAACCCAGGCGGTGAGTTGCGCGGCCAGATGATGAAGTAAGGACCGGGTCGCACGGTCGCTCCGCCGAGGCCATGCTCGCCGTTTCAGGCAGGTGGTCTGGGCAGGAACGCCAGGATCATCTGGGCGAGCATGACGCCCACGGTGCCGCCCGCCGCCTTCTGCAGCACGTCGAGAAAGCCTGGATCGCGATCGGGTATCAACGCTTGCATCAGCTCCAACCCCATGGCGACTGCGATGACGAGCGAGCAAGCCAGGCTAAACCGTCCCGGCAGCAGGAACGACAGCAGGAAGCCGAGCAGGCCATAGGCGCTGAAGCGCTCGATCACGACGATCCAATAGGCCTCGTGGTGACCCATGAGCGCAGGCCGGCCCGACAGCTTCGCCAGCGTGGCATAGGCGATCAGCGCCAGACAGATGCTTGCGGCTGCTATGAGGTGGTTCCTGCGCATGGCGCCAACATACAAGGTTGGTCGCCGCTCCGGTTCGAAAGCCGAAAACATCGTTAGAAAGTATCGTTAAAGCCTCTGGGGGCCGACCCGTCAGGCCACCAAAGCCTTAGCACCGGATGTCGCCGCATCCGGCTGCGCAGCCCGACGCGATTTGATGAGCTCATTGAATTTGGCGGCGGGCAGGGGCGGCGCAACCAGATAGCCTTGACCTTCCTCGACGCCGGAGGCGAGCAACGCGCGGAGCTGCTCCTCCGTCTCGATGCCTTCGGCGACCACGCTCATATTGAGGTCTTTCGCGAGCGCCACCAGCATCTCCACGATCGTGGTCGTCGATGCGTCCACCGTGATCGTGTCCACGAAGAACTTGTCGATCTTGATCGTATCGGCGCCGAGGCCCTTCAGCCGCGACAGTCCGCTATGGCCGACGCCGACATCGTCGATGGCGACGCGGAAGCCGCGGTCCCGCAGCTCGGCCACGACCGAAGCGGCGCGCGCGAGATCATCCAATTCATCGCGCTCGGTGATCTCGACCACGATCTGGCGCGCGGAGACGCGTGCCGTCAGAACCGTGCGCCGCAGTGTCTCGACGAAGCCGGCGCTCAGGAGGTGCTTGGGCACGACGTTCAGCGACAGCTTGAAATTCTTGTCGGCCCTGAGCAATGGCCTGAGCTCGGTGAGCGCCGATCCCAGGATCTGCCAGGTCATCGCCTGGATGCGTCCGCTGGATTCGGCGAGCGGAATGAAATTCATCGGCGGGACCACCGAGCCATCGCGGCGCAGCCAGCGCGCCAGAATCTCGCAGCCCTTGATCCGACCTGTCCGGAGGTCGAAGATCGGTTGGTAATATGGCATGAATTCGCCGGCTGTCAGCGCCCGGTCGAGATCGGCCACTGGCCCCTCCATGCGGCGGTTGCGTGCCAGCAGGATGCCGAAGATCGCGCCAAG
Source organism: Bradyrhizobium yuanmingense (assembly GCF_025200905.1). Taxonomy (NCBI): domain Bacteria; kingdom Pseudomonadati; phylum Pseudomonadota; class Alphaproteobacteria; order Hyphomicrobiales; family Nitrobacteraceae; genus Bradyrhizobium; species Bradyrhizobium yuanmingense. The sequence goes on from NZ_CP104173.1 coordinate 976,388, forward strand.
TCCGAGCGCCACTGCAAGCGTTGGCCAATAGGCCTCGTTGTTCCAGCTCGACAGCACCGCGTCCTCGAGCCGGATCGTGGCATGAAGCGGGAGCCGAGCGGACGCTCGCTCGAAGCCGATCGGCGCCGGCAGAGACTTGCCGGCCTCGGTCTGGAATTCGCCAAGCTTCTCGCCATTGCTCAAGGCGAGGATCACCTGGCTGTGCGCGCGCAGCTCGGCCGGCATGATGTCGAACAGGCTGGCATTGACACCGACAATGGCGACCAGGGCGGAGTTGCCATTGACGTCCCTGAGCACGCCCAGGGCGTCGCCGCCGAACTGCTCCACGCGGAACAGGGAAAGCGTCTTGTCGCGCGAAGGCAGCATGTCGCGGCGATCCACCCATCCCTTGTCGAATTCGAGCGTCTCGGAATAGGCCGAGCAGATCACCGAGCCGTCCGGCTTGACGAGGCGGACGTCCTTGATCGCCGAGCGCTGGTAGACGTGCAGGCGGATGGCTTGCAGCGCCGCCGGCTCGCAGCTGGCGAAATTGCGCCGCGCGAGCTCGTCCAGGCTGCCCGCAGCGAAATCGACCGCAAGCTCCGATCGGCGCAGAACCACCTCGGTGAGCTCATTGAGCTGATGCGCCTGGTGCTGGCGAATAACGGCGCCAGCGGCGAAATGACCCGCCAAGGCGAACGCCATCGTGCTCGCAAGCACGAGTGCCACAAACGGGAGGTCTGGTCGCAGCACTCTCATCCGGCTCAGGCGAAAACAGGGCGGGGCGGAAATTCAAGCAAGGCGTGGAGATTGATCCTAGCCAGCGGGGGCTAAGATAGGGTTTAACGGAAAGACCGGCCCGAAGGGCCCCACCTGAGCAGTGCCCGGCCAATGGTCTGGCGGCTCGGGGTCAGAAACAAGCATGGAAAGTTGAGCAGTATGATCAGGACGTTAAGTCTCGTGATGGCGTTGACAATCGGGAGCTCTCTGGCCTCGGCGCAGGGGACCAAAGACACGCCATCGGGCACGCAATCCACCTCCGCGACGCGCAGTGGCACGGGCACGAATTCCGGATCCGACACGATGGGCGGCGCCTTCAAGGGAACGGGGACGCCCAGCTACGGAACCAGCCCAGGGATGGGGTCCCAGAAGAGGACGCAGAATTAAGTGTGGCGGCTGGCGGGGCACCGCCGGCAACCCGCTCAATCCACCTCACCGTCCAAGACGATGGCGGACCGGAACGACCCCGGGATAAGGGCGGCTGGCCCTATCGATGCGGGGCCGTTGGACTGCAGCGGCCGTACATGAAGCCGAGGCGAGCGCCGGCACTTCCAAGATCAGCTCTTCTTTGCCGGCTTCGACTTCAAGGAAAGACCAAGCCGCAACGCCATGCGCTTGATCGCATCGGGCGAGCGCCCGAGAGCTTTCGCTGCCTGCTCCAGCGAGGTTGAAGACTTGGCCAGCTCGATGAGCCGGCGATCTTCCTTGAACGACCAGGGCCTGCGCGCCATAACCGAAATGATCCTCTCGTCGACACAACGACAAAGCCGCCAAGCGGACCCATGTTCGCTCGACGGCTTTGCTTGGGTGGGGCCGGGCTTGGGGGAGCCCGGTGCGAGATGGATAAGCAATCGCCGAAAGTTCGCAACAAACAACGCGGGTTAAGCTAACCTCTCAACCTTACCGCGATGAAGTTGGTGCATGGCGCTCCGTAGAAGCACGGATGCTTCGTCAGAATTGTTGTCTGCGACGGCCGCCCGAAACGTTCGAGAAACATATCGGCCTCTCGTGCATATCGCAGCTGTGCCCGAAGGCAGCGCATCCGGCCGCTTCGTCCGAGGCGGCTGCCGCAGTGAACACGGGTTAACATCGCGGGCTGGATATCGCCCTCGAACGATGAGAGATTTCGTCATCCTCTGGGCTCGTGGTTCTCGCGACGGCCAAAATTCAAGCATCACGTTGCACAAACTTCATCTTCCTCTGACAAAACTTTCAGCGCCGATGATCTTGAAGTCGTCAGAACATCACGTTGAAATGTACCGGGAGGAGCGTTCCGATCATTGGGAACATTCCAAATGTTTGCAATTCTGGTTCTGATTTCGATTTTTGCAGCTGGCTTTTGCTGCGGCTACGGCGTGCGGGCATGGCGCTCGCGCAGGCGATCGGCACGATATCGTCTCTATGCGCCCTACACGCCGGCGGCGATGGGCGCCAAGCAGAGTGAGCATCCGTCGTAGGCGCACAGCCATGTGAGCGCACACTGATCCTGCCGTGCGGCCGGGTCGGATAACCATGCGCAGTTAGGTTAACGTGGTGCGGCGCTTGAGAGCTTTGGAAAGGCAACCTAGAACGTAGCAATTCATGGTGAGAGTTTAGCCGCCTGTATTTTCGCGGCTCGCATAGGTGGGCGTGAATGGCGTATTTGATTGCTTTGCTGGGCGCGACTTGCGTCCTCGTTTTGATCGCGTTTGTTCGTGGCTTTGAGCGGCGGCTGAAGGATCGTCCGGGGCCTTGGATCATGAACGAGGGCCCTGCGAATGACTGATCAAAGGCACAACGCGCCGCGCAGATACTTCGTCGATGCCCAAGGGCATCGCGTTCTGATCGGCCTGTCTCCGGAAGAGACGGCGGAGTTCGAAGCGCTGGATCTTGCATCGAACGAGACAGGGCAATTTACATCCGAGGTCCGCGTGCGAAAAGGAGCCGCTGCCGACGGCGAGATCCGCTGGCACGAGCTGTATTCCAAGCACGCGGGAGCTTGGCGGGCATGGATTGCACAAAGCCAGACCGCACGGGCGCCGGATTCAGGATTTGTTAACTACGTCTGACCGATGGTACCCGCCTGGATCTCGTATGTGGGATGGCCCGGATGTTTCAGCTGTTCCTGAGAGCGCGCGCACACAATCTTCTCGGCTCCCGCCGCGAGGACAAAACCTTCAAGGCCCGCTCGGCCGAGCGTGACGCGGAGACCGACCGCGGGCGGATCGGTGCCGTTTTGGCCGCGATCGAAACCGCCTTGCAGGAGGCGGAGAGGGAGCAGGCCGGGCTCAACCGGCGTGTCGACGATGCGCTTGCCCGTGCCTCCGTCACCTTCGGGAACGGCACCGACGAATATCTCGAGCGGGAGCCGCTCGACAATCATCATCAGGATCTCTTCGCGGCCGACATCTCGAACGGCCAGCGCCGGCTCAAGGAATTGGCGAGCAGCATCGCCCACTTGAAGTTCGTCAAGACGGCAATGCTCACGCGCTTTCCGGATTTCAAGCCGCCGCAGCTGAACAGCTAGGAGCGGTGATATTTCTGCGCGCTCTGCGGCCGTGCTTCGAGACGCGGCTCTGGAGCATGGTCCGAACAAGTGCGCAGTCACAATTCAGCGCGCTTTGCCGTTTGGCGCCTCGTTCCTTTTTGGTATGGTCCGGCAAGCATTCACCGAGTGAAGGAGCAACGACGTGCCGGTCAAGAATTTGCGGACATTGGTTGGGCTGGCATTCGCTTTGACATTGGCCGTGCCGGCGACGGCGTCGGCCATCACTGCCGAAGTGGCGCGGGCATGTGACGCCGCGGTGGCCAAGGCCTTTCCGCCCAGGCAGATCGGCAACCCCGCAGCGGGGAGTGCCAAGGGAACGGGCAAAGACCAGCGCGAGTACTTCCAGAAATGCGTCGCCAACAACGGCAAGGTCGACGACATGCCGGCGGATGCGCCAAAGGACAGCAAGCCGGCCAAATAGGAAACAAAGGCTGCGTTATCGCCGCGGCGGCGGGCAGGGCGAGTAGAACGCGCCGTTCGCCGCATTGATGCGCTCGACGCATTGGTTGGGATCGGTGATCGTCCCAGCGATGGTGAAGTCATAGCCCATGCCCCTGACCACCACGATGTAGCGGCCGGGCGCGAGCGTGAAGCCGTCTTGCTCCGGTTGCAGCAACAGCATTCTCGACTGGTCGTCGATCGGACCTACCTTGTAGGGGTAGGACATGCTGCGGATGACCCAGGAATCGCCGGCGCTGACCATGGTGGCTTTCCCGCTGGCATCGACGCCCATCGCTCGCGAGACTTTTGCGATCACCCGAACTTCGGTCCCGCTGGCGTCGATACCCCCGTCGGGCCTGAACACGATGAATTTGACGTCGCCGTCCATCAAAGTGGTCGCGCTCGGCGTGTTGATGGCGGCCGAGATCGCGACCCGCCGGTCCGGAATTTTTCCGGGAACCGGCTTCAGCTCGTGGAGCTGGCCCTCGCTCAAGGCGTAGACGCCGAACGTCGTCGGCAGGGGCATCGAGGGGTGCGCCGCCGGCGCCGGCTCCTTTGCGCCCTCCGGGGTTCGTTCAGCGGTCTCGCTGGCCGAGGGAGTCGGAATCGCGGCCGGCTGAGGCTCCGGGCTCTTGGCCGAACGTTCGGGCTGCGCCATCTGCGACGATGCCGTCAGTTGTGCCTTCAGCCGCGGCCAATAAACGACCGCGGTGCCGGCGCCAGCAACGAGCAGGAGGATCGCGGTCAATCGAACGAGAGACTTGAAAGCGCCGCTCCGTTTGGGTTGGTCGGGCGATCCTGGCGGTGCGGCAGGACGCCGCGGCGTCTCGGCAGCCATCGGAATGGCTGATGACGCCGAGGCAGCGAGCGTCGGAATGGGCGGGGGGACGGGAACGTTCGCCGGTGGAGAATTCGCCACGGGGACCGAGGCATCCCTGGTCGGTGAAGACTTCTCGCTTCGCTCAAAGGCGCGTTCGACCTCTCGAATGGCGCGTTCGAGGACTTGCTGGAGCTCTCGCGCTTCCCGCGCATCGGCGTGGGTGAATTGTTCCAGAAGCTTGACGCGAGCCAGCTCGTAGACGACATCCCGCATCTGCCTGGGGTCGCCGGAGACTTCGCGGATCCGCTCTGACAACAGGCGGACGAGCCCGGCCTTGATCTCTTGCGCCTGCGAGGCGTTGGCTGCGGTGTCGCCGGTCTCGGTCATCAAGAGCGATCAACTAGCCCGGATAGTGCTGTTTCGCTAGGCTTTTTCACCCGGATCGCGTCGGTTGCGGTGAAACACGCTGATGCTCCGGCCGCAAAGGTCCTGCGCGGTCGTTTCGTAGCGCTTGCTTTTGGGCGGAAACCTGTGACATTTCGACCGGCTCCTTCCTCCGGTGTGTGACCATGCGCGGCATTTTGACAGCAATCATGTTTTTGGCCTTTCTGGTTCAGTCTGCTTCTGCACAAGGGACCAAGGATCAGGCCAACACGACTAGCTCCAGCATCGTGACGACGACCGACAAAAAGAAGCAGACCACCCAGACTGCCTCGCGGCCTACGGCTGTCCGGAACGTGGGTAGCGGTTCTACCGGACAGGCGGCCCAAGGTGTCTGGAGGAATGGCAAGCTGATCGCGGTGCCTCGCTGAGGTCACCCGTACCGCGGTGAGGTCGCGCAACGAACCGTGATGCCGTCGTGAAGGAACGGTCTTCGCCTCCCTGACGTTCTTGCTCGGGAGATATCGCATGAAACGAATAGTCTTGATCACACTCGCCCTTGTGGTGCCTGCGGGCGCCTGGGCCCAGGGCGTCAGCGATCCGTCGACGCCCAACCGCAATGTGATCATCGTCAACCCGTCGCAGCCCGCGCGTCCCAACGCGACGCCGAATATCCCGAGCCGGATCGAGCCTCCCGTGACGACTTACGGACGGGCCCGGCCCTATCACGGGAATACAACCCGGGGCAGCGGGTCGAGCCGCCGTTACTAAAGCGTTTTCGAGCGAAGTAGATACCCCTTCGCGCGTCGTGGGCCTGCCTATTGCGGGTTGACTTCGACCTCCAGAGTCGACGTCCCGGGATCATGACGGTTCTTGCCCGAAATCAGCAGCGTGAACTTGTCGGCGCCTCGCGCTTCCCTTTCTGCCGAATAGCGAAAGCCGGACCCGACCACCGCCAATTGTCCCCGCGATGGCCCGCTCACGACCGACACGCTGAAGATCTGCATATAAGACCAACGCAGTCCCTGAATGCAGTCGGCGCCAGGCGCGATCGACATCGTCCATTTCACCGTGTCGTGCGACAGCGCGAACGGTGTCCGCTCCTTGATGCAGATGGGGCTGGCGTGAGCCGTGAGGGCGGACATGGCATACGCCGCAACGGCAACACGCAACAACGATACCAGGCTTGCACGCATTCTCGCCAACTCCATCGACAGATGCCGAAGTCTAGCAGCGATGGTCTAACGAGGCCTTAGAACGACGCTATTGTCCTTGCGGCGCTCATCCGATGCCGATCGCAGATAGGTCGATCATCGCTCGGCCTCTCTCCGGATCATGCCATACTAGACCTGTTTTGCCCGACGGATCAAGCCGGATTTCGGGAAATACGTAAGTCATTGATTCGGTTGGTGCCGGCTACTGTGCATGGGGTTGTTTTTCGCTTTTTGAAGGGACGGCCGCTGCGTTCCGAAAATGTTGCAATTGGCAGCCGCATCAGCTGAAGTTGCGGCTGCCGCTCGGCCCCATTGGAGTCATCGGAGTGCGACCCGTCCGCTGCAAGTCCCTGTCAGACCGCCGGAGACCGGCGCGTGCGCCGGTTCAGGCGGCCGTGGCGGCCGCTGTCGGATTGGCTCTTTACGCCTGCCCGCTCTCGTGCCGTGCGCAGACCGAGCCGGAGCCGTCCATCAACGACTATCTTCCGCCGAGCGAGCCGGAAGTCTCGCGCGACGAATGGCGGCAGCGCATCGAGGATGCGCGGCGCCGTGCCAAGGGGGTTGCGCGCGAGCGGCGCGAGCATCCGGAGCTCTACAAGCCGATTCCGGAAGATCCGGATATCGTCGCGACCGAACGTCTGCTTCGCGACGACAGCCTGCAGCGAGGCGACATCGTCGCCACCAAGAAGGGCATGTTCGTCTACCAGGGGCGATCCGATCAGCCGCGCCGCGATCAGGACTTCGTGCCGGTCAATCCGAAATCGGTCCGCTGATTTAGTACCGCCGCAAGATCTCGTTGAATCTGGGATCGGTCACTTTCGTCGTCTCCAGCAGCAGCGACTTGCCTTGCGGCGTTGCCTGCACATAGGCCGCGATCAGCAGCGGCTCGTAGCGCGAGCGGTTGGCCAGCGCCGACCGGATGTCGGATTGCGCCAGCAGCTTGATCTCCTCGTCGGTTGCCGCGGCGCTCGAGGTCACGGTGCGGACGCGTGAGAAGGCAACGTCGATCGGCACCGACCCGGTCAGGTACGACATCTTCACCGCAGGCGTGACCGCCTCGCCGGCCTGGGCCTGTAGCGTGCCGAGCGTGAGCCAGAGCGCCGGCCTGATCGGCGAAACTTTCAAGGCTGCCACGACAGCGGCTTGGGCCGTCTTGTTCTCGCTGGCCCTTCCGCCTGCCTCGGCCGACGGACGATGCAGAACGTCGGCGGCCATTGCCGCCGCATGATTTGCCAGGAGGTCGCCATCCCACGAAAAGGATGCCAGGCTGCCTGCCGCCGCGAGCTTGGCCTTGTCCGGCGGAATCTCGCCCGAGAACAAGTCGCTGGCGCGAAAGTTCGGCCGTACGAGATCGCCATAGAACGTCATGCCGGCGTGGAGCGCCAGCGCGATCGCGGTCAAGATGCCAATGGCGCGAAGCGTGATCACCGAAGTTGCGGCCTGAGCTTTCAAATTGCGAGAAGACTATCGCCTTGGATCGTCAACAGGGTCAAGTTGCCGGTCGCATAAGCGCCGGTGTCGATGTTGATGCGATTCGACCGGATATCGGGCGCGCTGACCGGCGTATGGCCGTGCACGACATATTTGCCGAAGCGCTCCTCGGAGGCGAGGAATTCCTCGCGGATCCAGAGCAGGTCCTCATCCTTCTGGCGATCGAGCGGGACGCCCGGTTTGACGCCGGCATGGACGAAGAAGAAGTCGCCGCAGGTAAAGGACGAGGGCAATTGCTGGAGGAAGGCGAGATGCTCCGGCGGGAGCGCACGTCTCAGTCCCTCGATCAGTTCGACCTGCTGCTCCGCGGAAGGGTTCATCGTCGGCGTGACGCCATAGGAGACCAGCGTCAGCAGGCCGCCATAGTGGCGCCACTCCTGCAGGCGGGTCGGGTCCTTGAGCACCTCGAGCAGGAAGACCTCGTGATTGCCCTTCAGACAGACCGTCTCGTGCGACTTCGAGCGTTCGATCAGGAGATCAAGAACGGCGCGTGAGTCCGGGCCGCGGTCGACATAGTCACCGAGAAAGACCTGAATGGCGCGTTGCGGCGCCGAGCGGGCCAAGTCGGCGTCGATCACGGTTAACAGCGATTGAAGCAAGTCGGCGCGGCCATGCACGTCGCCGATCGCATAGACGCGGACGCCATCGGGAAGCCGCGGCTTGGTCTTCTTGCGAAAGCGGGAGGAAAGGCCCATCGGGTCGGTCGAATCGCATCCAGCGTCACGAGCGGAAGTCGTGACCGCTCTTAGCAGAACAAGTCACACATCGGTATTCTTAATTGTTTCCAATCGATGAGCCCGCATTTTGATTAAAGCCTCGCGTGGCCTTTGAGCCGTATTTCAAGAGGTCTCGCGTAGCGTCTCCCCAACAAGAACGGGGAGCGCGACATGCGCAAAGTTGTGAAGTTCCTGGCGGCCGTCGCCGCCATCGTCGTTGCTGCGGGGGTGCAGCAGAAAGCGGAAGCCGCCTTCGTCGGGGCGCCCCTGGGGCTGCGTGGTGCCATCCACTACATCAAGTTCGACCAGCCGACGCTGCCGCCGATGGCGTTCACGCTCTTCTGCCTGAAGTACAAGGACGAGTGCAGGCCGCGGCCGCAGCGGATCGTCTTCCGGGGCGGCCGCCTGAAGCTGACGGCCGAGCGCATGGCGCAAATGCAAGAGGTCAACCAGCGGGTCAACACCGCGATCCGTCCCGAGGCCAATCTGGAAGGGCTGCGCGGCGAGAAATGGCTGCTGCATCCGGCAAGCGGCGACTGCAACGACTATGCCGTGACAAAACGCCACGATCTGATCGCCAAGGGCTTTCCGGCGCGCTCGGTGCTGCTGAGCGAGGTCGTGACCAGCTGGGGCGAGCATCATCTCGTGGTCGTGGTGCGCACCTTCTCCGGCGATCTCGTGCTGGACAATCTCTCCGGCCACATCATGCCGTGGTCGAAGAAGCCCTATCGCTGGGTCCGCATTCAGTCGCCCAAGAATCCGAACTACTGGGCCTCGCTCGGCGACCGCGCGGTCTGATCACCCGCGCGCTATCGTGATCCGGATTGGCTGACGCTCTGCGATAGCCCCAGTCCCAAGATCACCGAAAGGCAAAGGATTGCTGCCGGGTGCAGCAATCCGGGACCGGCAAAGCTCTGAACCAGCGCAAACAGGACGCAGGCCGCGGCCGCCGCCGGAAAGAACGAGTCGCGTCCGCGCTGCAGGGCGCCGACGAACAGGCGGACCAAAGCGAGCAGGCTCACCGCGATCATGGCGACCAAGCCGACCCAACCCATCCCCGCGAACACCGATGTGGCCGCCGAGGGCGCCGTCAGGACGGCGCCGGCATCGCTCTGATAGATCCTGCCCACCGCAGGAAAAGTCCCGGCACCGGCGCCGAACCAGCGTGTATCGGCCAGCATGCGCTCGAGGGCGGCCTTGGTCTCGGTCCCCATCTCCGGAACGAGCCGTAGGAGGATCGGTCCGGAATTCTTTTCGAAGAGGAAGGTCAGCACGATCGCCGCGCCGATCAGGGCTGCCACCGACAACGCGCTCGCGGCCAATGGCGACAGATCCAGTCTGCGGATCACGAGGATCAGCAGGATCAGCACGACGCCAAAGGTCGCCGCGATGGCGCTGTTGGTCCCGGACAGCCCAAAGATCGCGGCGGCACTGACCAAGGCTCCGACCAGACCGCAAAGTCCGATCGCGACCGAGCGAACGATCGAATGATGCGTCTCCGCCCGTTCAGCGGCGAGCTGCATCACCGCCAGATTGAGCATGAGGCCGAGCCCGGCCAGGCTCGTCGTGAGGTCATGGGGGACGGATCCGGCAAGCGCCGGCGAGAGCCGATGCAGGTCCAACATCAAGGCGGAGATCGCGGTTACGCCGCTCAGCACGAACAGAACCAGCTCGGCACGGCCGCGGTTGCGGACCACCAGGATCGCGACGCCAAGCAATGAGATCGCGGCCAGCGCCAGCAGCAGCGCATTCACCGTCAAGCCGATATCGGCCGTGATCGGCCCGAGCGACAGGCCACCGATTATCTCGTGAGCGCTGGCCCAGATCGGATGCGCAACGCGCAGCGGAAGCGGAGCGAGCTGGGCCGCGATGCACAGCGGAATGGCGAGCAGAATCCAGCGGCCCCAGGAGGTCGCACGAAGATAGTGCTCGTAGTCGGCCTTGCGCGAGCTCGAGGCCGCGGCCAGCAGGCCTAGCGCTGCGGCGATCGACCCCAGCTGCGCGCCCAATGAGGCGCCGGCGATTTCGAGAGCGGAAGCGGAAACGATGGAGACGATGAGGGCAAAATAAGCGAGGGACAAACGGCGCGCTCGAAGCGAATCCTGAAACGGTCAGGTCACCATACAAGCGGGCGGTGCGTTTTCAAACAGAGGCTTGCGTTGCGATCAGCGCGTGGCCTTGACCGGCCGACCGAAGACGCGGGTGGCGCGTGCGGCGGCAAGGGCAAAGCGCGCCCCCGAGCCGAAGAGGTAACCGCCTTGGAGGGCGATGGCGGCGAACGCCGCAGCCTTTATGCCGTCAAGGAAGCCCAGGCTGGTCATCATGCTGACCGGCAGCATGGTGAGCACCAGCGCAAATGTGACCGGCAGGAGCACGAACACGCGAAAGCGTTGGCCCAGCACGGCACCTGTGAGAAAGCTGAAAATCAAAAAGGCGGTCATCCGAAACACTCTCCGTGCTCCGGACCCTAGATTCCCCGCCTAAAAAGACCCTTAAGTTGTATGGCTAAATTTAGCCTATTGGCCGCAATTTGCCAGCAGCGCATGATAGGCCTCCCGCAGCCCGTTGAGCGCCACCATACCCTTGATCTCGCTGTCGCCTTCCCTGACCACCACGGACAGGGAGGCCGTCGTCTGCCACTTTCCGGCAGCAAAGGCCGAGACCTCGTCGGGCAACAGCACGGCTGCTCCCGCGGCCGCCATGCTTCCCTCGAAGCTCAGGGTGCCGCCGCCGCTCGCCGCGATGGTCACCTTGGGGCGGCTCCGGGGCGGGAAGGGCCGGATCAAGGCCACCAGCACATCGACCTTGCCCTTCGGGGCGCAGCGCACGATCAGGCCGGCGAAGTCCGGGTCCGATTGGGTGGTGTCGGCAGTCTTCATGATGGCCGCGAAGCTCTCGCCGTCCTTGGCCCCTTGGGTCCGGGTGAATTTCCAGACGGACGTGGATGCAGGGGCGGCGACCTCAATAACGGCGCCGCGGCACAACGACCCCGCGCTGCCAAGGCAGGGGACAGCGGCGCGATCGGCGGCGCCAAAGAGGGAGCCCGCCAACAGCGGGATCAGAAGGAGGCCAGACACGGGGTTCCTATCCTTAACAAAAGCCTTGCACTCGACACACTACGCCTCGACAGGGGCTCATTGCCCTCTGACCGGGCACACGAAATACAACAAATGGTCACAAAGACTTAAACCAAGCCCCAAAGAGTGGCCTGCACGCAACACTGGCCGACGGATCGCTCCGTTAACCACCGGGAACCCTTGTCGCACCACCCCCTAGGCCGTACCAATTCACGTCACTTGAGGACCCACGGGCGCGATTCATGTCATCTATTGCCAAGACCTATGTGTTGAAGCCAGCTTTTCTGCTGGCCGCTTTAGCGCTCGGGGCCTGCTCGACCAATCCCGGCTCGGGACCGCTCACCGACGACGTCAACAACAAGATCCAGACGGAAAACGCGCCGGCCTACGAGCTGGTGCCGCTCAATCCGGCGACCGTGAAGATCCTGCACACCCATGAGCCCAAGGGCCTTGCAGGCGTGTTCACCGACCGCCGCCCGCCTGCCAGCATCGTGTTCGGCATCGGCGACGTCGTCAGCGTCACCATCTTCGAAGCCGCGGCGGGCGGTCTGTTCATCCCGGCGGAAGCCGGTGTCCGCCCGGGTAACTATGTGACGATCCCGGATCAGTCGGTCGATAATGACGGCTTCATCACCGTGCCCTATGCCGGCCAGATCAAGGCCGCAGGCCTGACCGCGGTCCAAATCCAGCGCGCGATCGTCGAGAGGATCGGCAACCGCGCCATCGAGCCGCAAGCGGTCGTGGCGATGTCCTCGCAGCGCACCCAGCTGATCAGCGTGCTCGGCGAGGTCAATTCGCCCGCGCGTTATCCCGCGAGCGCGGCGGGCGCGAAGGATCGCGTGCTCGATGCGATCACCCGCGCCGGCGGCATCAAGGGCCAGGGCTTCGAGACCTGGGTCATGCTGGAGCGTGGCGGACGGCGGGCCACCGTGCCGTTCGAGAATCTCGTGATGGCGCCCGAGAACAACGTCTATGTGCGGCCCGACGACAGCATCTACGTCTATCGCGAGCAGCAGAAGTTCCTGGCGTTCGGCGCCAGCGGCCAGAGCGGCGAGTTCAACTTCGACGCCTGGCGCATCAATCTCGGCGAAGCGGTCGGCAAGGCTGGCGGTCTCCTGGACGGCCAGGCCGATCCGGCGGCCGTTTATCTCTATCGCCGCGAGCCGCGCGAGGTTGCGGCCCAACTCGGCATCGACGTGAGCAAGTACACCTCGGAGACGATCCCGGTCATCTTCAACGTGAACTTCCGCGATCCCGGCGGCTTCTTCCTCGCCACCAAGGTCATGATGAAGAATGGCGACATCATCTACGTCTCGAACTCGCGCAACGTCGAAGTTGCCAAGTTCCTGAACTACCTGCGTGTGATCATGGCGACCGGCTCGGATGCCATCAATGTCAGCAACGATGCGCTGATCTTCCGCAACAACATCAAGCTGGCGCCGTAAGACGCCGACTTGATCGACCAAATCGATGGCACCGGGGCTTTGTCCCGGTGCCATTTTCGTTTAGGAATCGAGGCGGTTCTGCTGCGCCGACAAGCCCGGGATCTGGATCAAGGCGCCACTCGGCACGGGCGCGCCGGTCATCGGTCACCCCGCGGCTTTGCAAGGGGCTTCATGCGCTTTCGAACATTTTGCCGTCTTCTGGCTCTCGTCCCGCTTACCTTCGCGCTTGCACCGGTCGGGCCGGTGCTCGGCGCTGCCGCAGAGATGGGCGTCCGCCATCGCATCGATGTGATGGTTTCCGCTGAGCCGGATGCTCCCGTCCTGTCGCGCCTCAAGGGCGCCAGGGGCGAGCTGTCCTTCACGGTTCGCCTCTCGGCGAACTCCAAGGAGAGCAAGTTCTTCGGGATGCTGCGCCCGTCCTTCCCCGACATCGTCGTACCCGATGGCCCGGGCAAGCCACTGGTGCAGCAGACCAAGCTCTGGGAGGAGGATGTCTGCCATCAGCGCCGCGGCCTGCCGAAGGTTACCGTGACCCAACTCGGCGGGCATTTTGCGCAAGGGGAGGGGCGGATCGAGATTTCCGCCATCAACCGGCACATCGGCGTCCTGGTCCCGCCAGACGAATTAACCCCCGGAATAAAACTCGATCAGGGGAGTGATAGCTTTGGATTATTCTACGCATTCCGAGCGCAGAGCCGGAACAGCCGCCTCAACGTGGATCTGAAGATCTATCCGATCGATTGCTTCCTCTAAGCCCAAGAGCAAAGCTCGCAAGACATAACGATGCGCCTTCGGCTTCCCAAGATTCGCTGGTCATGGAGCCTACCCGCGGTCTTCATCCTGTTCTTCGTGGCCGCCGGCGCGCCGTTTCCGTTCGGCTCGACCAATGATCTGTCGATCGCGTTCTGGTGCCTGTGTCTCGGCATCGCGGTGATCTTCGCGCCGACGCGCGATCTGCGCAGGCCGCATCTCTGGCTGCTTGCGGGCATCGGCGTGATCGTTGCCGCCTATGCCTTCGTGCTGCACGAGCAGCTTTCCGATCATCCCTTCCTCGCGCCGTTCCAGCCGATCTGGAAGCAGGCCTCGGATCTGCTCGGCGTGCCGATCGCCCCGTCCGCTTCCATCGTCAAGAACGAGGCGTTCTTCGCGCTCGGCGCGCCGCTTGCCAACATCCTCGCCATCGTGCTCGGCATCACCGTCGGCGCCGATCGGATGCGCGCGCGCCGCCTGCTCTGGGTGATCGCGATCTCGGGCGCGGCCTACGCGCTCTATGGCGTAGCCTCGTTCCTGATCGAGCCGACCATGATCCTGTGGCGGGACAAGACGGCCTATCTCGGCAGCGTCACCGGCACCTTCATCAACCGCAACACGGCGGCGGCCTATTTCGGCTCCTGCGCGGTGATCTGGATGCTGCTGATCCTGGAGGACGTCCGTCGCCGCCTGCCGGAGCGGCACATCGAGTGGCGGCGCCTGTCGCTCGACCTGCGCGCGATCCCGCCAAGAGAGATCCTGCCGCAGCTTAGCTGCCTGCTGATCTGCCTGATGGCGATGTTCATGACGACCTCGCGCGCCGGCGTCGGCCTGTCGCTGCTGGCGATGATCGTCGCCTTCACGCTGTTCCTGCGCAAGGACCTGCCGCCGCGCACGGGCATCTGGATCTCGCTCAGCTCCGGCGCCGCCGTCGCGCTCGGCCTGTTGCAGCTGCTCGGCGGCCGCGTTTCCAGCCGCTTCGACAGCCAGGGCCTGGTCGACGAGGGCCGCATCGAGGCCTGGAAATCGACGCTGCGGATCATCGCCGACAATCCCTGGTTCGGCACCGGCATGGGCACCTTCCAATGGGCCTTCCCGCCGTACCGCAGCCCCAACATCTCGATTCGCGGTGTCTGGGATGCCGCGCATTCGACGCCGCTGGAGCTTGCCTCCGAGGTAGGCATCCCCATGGCGCTGCTCGTGGCGCTCGGCTGGGTCATCATGCTGCTCGTTCTGGCCATGGGCGTGTTCGGGAGGCGGCGCGATGCCATCATCCCGCTAGCGGCAGCGGCGACCGCGACGCTATCCCTGCTGCACTCGTGCCTCGACTTCACGCTCCAGGTGCCCGGCTACAGCATTCCGTTCTTTGCGCTTTTCGGCGTCGGCTTGGCCCAGTCTTTCTCAAGCCGGGAGGCCCCTGCCATTGCGGACGCCGGCGCCGTGGCGCCGCGAGGCGAGGGCCGCTCCGCAACCGTGCCTCCAGCCCCGCGCGCTCAGCCCGAGCTTTACAAAACTGTCTAGATTTGAAGCAGTTGCGCTGTTTACGAAGTTTTTAGTATAAATAGACAGCCCTTCTTTCTTTCGCTAGGTTCTTGCACTGCACAGCCATTTTGCCCGGGCCGAGGAAGCAGATCGGGGCAGCTGATTTTTTGGAGGTTGTTTTATGAGCGTTATCAGAAATGCGCTTCGCATGGCTGCCGCCGCGGCGCTTGCCGCCACGATCACATCGGCCGCCAACGCCGCCATTTACCCGCCGCAGCGCCAACTGCCGGCCATCGTAATTTCCGAGTTCAAGGCTTCCCCCAATAGCCTGCTGCAGCAATATCCGACCGGCGGCCCGCAGCTGATCTCGCGCGTGCGCGACCTCGGCGCCTCCGATCCGACCACGCTGCCCGGCCTGATCGCTCTTCTGAAGGATCCTGCGACCACCAAGGACCAGATGAACGCGATCGTCGCCGGCCTTGCACAGGTCGCCCGTATGGCCGCGCAGCAGGACCAAGCCTATGCCAATGAGATCCAGACGGCGATTGCCGGTACCGGCAACCCCGACGTGATTGCCGCCTACCAGGCAGCGACCGGCGACGTCGCAATCGCCGCAGCCGGCGGCGGCGCAGGCGGTGGCAGCGGTTCAGGCGGACCGACGGGCAACGGCTTCCCCACCGGCGGTGGGGGCGGCGGTATTGTCGTGTTCGGCAACAACACGACGCCCAACAACGGCTCCGGCATCGGCAGTGGGTCCGTTGGCGGCACCACTGTCAATCAGGTAAGTCCACGCTGAGCCGTGGATCAGTGAAGTCCTTGTGAAACTTCCTGTAGCAGAGCGGCGCCATCGAGCGCCGCTTTTACGTTCGGGGTCGTTAACGTTCACGCGAATTGTCCGGTGAAAGCCGCGTTGCGCTGCATCAACGGCGTTCAAGTTCAGATGACCCTGTGCTACTTTACGTACAGCGACGGAGCAGGGGGCTTGCTTCCGAGGCCTGGAGGCAATGGCCAAGCCTCCAATCAAGCCTCTATTCCTAAATATGCAGATCGCCGGATTGATTTCAGGAATCGATAGATGTTGCAGGTGAACAAGCCGACCTCGGAGATCAACCATGATTTCGCCGAGGCCGACGGCTCTGCGTCGGAGACGCTGACCTCCTATCTCGACATCATCCGCCGCCAGTTTCCGACCATGGTCGCGATCGTCTCGGCCTGCGTGATCCTGGCGCTACTCTATCTCTTCACCGCCGCGCCGCAGTTCACCTCCGACGCCTCGATGGTGATCGACACTCGTAAGGTACAGCTGTTCCAACAACAATCCGTGCTCGGAGACATTGCGGTTGATGCGGCCACTGTTGAGACTCAGGTCGAGATTCTCAAATCAGAGAACATCAGTCTCGCTGTGATCCGCGACCTTCGTTTGATCGAGGATCCCGAATTCACACGTAACGGCGGGGGGGTGCTCGGTGCCACTCTCGATTTCGTCTCGGCTCTGATATCCGATGGCCGCCCACTCTCTGAGTTTGAACTGACTCGCAAAGCGTTGGAGCGATTTGAAAAGAACCGTACCATAAAACGACTGGGTATGACCTACGTAATGGAGATCGGTTTCACATCTCTTGATCCGGTGAAGGCTGCCAGGATCTCCAACGCGATCGCAGATGCATATATCGTTGACCAACTTGAGGCGAAATACCAGGCAACTCGCCGTGCCAGTGTCTGGCTGCAGGACCGCATCAAGGAGCTGCGTACCCAAGCCTCCGCTGCGCAGAAAGCAGTCGTGGATTTCAAGATTGCTAACAACATCGTGGACAGCGGCGGGCGGCTGATGAATGAACAGCAGCTAGCTGAGGTCAACAGTCAGCTCGTAATAGCGCGTGCGGCCACCGCTGAGGCCAAGGCACGGCTTGACCGCATGAACGACATCTTGAAGCAAGAGATTCCTGATGCAAACGTTGCAGACGCGCTGAAGAACGAAACGATTGTCAAGCTGCGCGCGCAATATGTCGATATGGCCTCTAAGGAGTCGATCTGGGCAGCGAAGTACGGCCATGACCACTTGGCAGCCGTCAACCTGCGACGCATGATGGCCGAGATCAAGAAGAATATTACGGACGAACTGAAGCGAATCCAGGAGTCCTACAAAAGCGATTATGATATCGCCGTAACACGCGAGGAAAGTGTCAAGGGAAGTCTCGCCAACGTTGTCTCAGAATCTCAGCTTACGAGTCAGGCGCAGGTCCAGCTCCGTGAACTGGAAAGCAACGCGCAATCCTATCAAGCCATGTACGACAACTTCTTGCAGCGCTACATGGAGAGCGTGCAGCAGCAGTCTTTTCCGATCACGGAAGCGCGGGTGATCAGCGCGGCAACGACGCCACTCAAGAGCACTTATCCAAAGCCTCTGATCATCCTCGCGGCTAGCCTACTCGGTGGGTTGATGTTGAGCTTCGGCGTTGCCATTGTGCGCGAGTTCACCGACAGAGTGTTTCGCACCACTAGTCAGGTTGAAGATCTATTGCGTGCCAACTGCATCGGCATCCTGCCGGCCCTCGGGGCGACCGTACCTGCTGGCGCTAAGCTAGGCCGTCGCAAAGGCAATCCCCAGCCTGATCTTCTGCGACACGTCGTCGAGCATCCATTGTCGCGGTTTGCTGAAGGCATACGCTCCCTGAAGGTCGCAGTTGACCTTAATTCCGTCGTGCGCGAGAACCGAGTGCTGGCGGTTACCTCCACGCTCCCCAATGAGGGCAAGAGCACGCTCTCCACCAATCTCGCGCAGCTGATCGCGCATTCCGGCTCTAAGGTGATTCTCATCGACTCCGACTTGCGCAACCCGTCACTCTCGCGCGCGCTGGTGCCGACAGGTGCGGTGGGCTTGGTCGACGTGATCGCACAGAAGGCGCGGCTTATAGATGCCATTACTGTCGATCCGCAGACCGGACTTGCCGTGTTGCCTGCGGGCGGCACCTCCAAGTTGCTGCACACGAATGAGATCTTGGCGTCAAAGGCAATGCATGCGTTGGTGACGCTGCTTCGGTCGCAATATGACTACGTCGTGCTGGACATGCCACCGATGGCCCCGGTCGTGGATGTACGCGTTACCTCATTGTTCGTCGATTCCTATATCTTTGTTGTGGAGTGGGGCAAGACGGGTATTGACGTTGTGAAGCACAATCTGATGAGCGCGCCTGAGATTCACGATAAGCTTCTTGGCGTCGTCTTGAATAAGGCCGATACTAAGGCGCTGTCGCGCTACGAGTCCTATCACGGGCGTTACTACTACCAGAAATACTATGCCCGGTATGGGTATGTGGAGTGACTGGAATAGCGATTGGCGGGCGTGGAATTTCTGCCTGCGTTTCGCCCTGCTGCTGTGTGGGATAACCGCTTCGTGGTGGGCTGCGACGGTCTGGCCAGAGATCGCGAGGGCCCACCCCTTGAGCAGCGCGGCTAACCGAATCCTCCGCGACGATAAGTTCAAGTCGGGGATCCTGGCTAACTTGCCAACAATGCAAGACTTCTCGGCTGACCGGCCGACCGTCCTCGCAACTCTTGCCCGTGCGACGGCGATCATTAAGCTGCGCGATAGCGAAGAGTCGTTGCAGCGTGCCGCAACAGCGAGCGGCGATCGCGAACTCGCTGCGGCGGATGATGCGGTTCGCTTCTCGTTGACACGTAATCCGGCGGACGCCCTGCTTTGGCTATGGCTGTTTCGGCTAGACAACGATCGCAAAGGATACGAACATTCACATCTTGCCTTCTTGGAGCGGTCGTATGCTGCAGGTCCGCGCGAGGGTTGGATCTCGCTCCGGCGCAATCGGATGGCATTGATGGTGTTCGATCAGCTCAGTGAAAATATCCAAAATACGATCGTAGCAGAATACGCTGGAATGGTAGATGCAGGGTTCTTCCGTACCGCCGCTCTTAACTTGGCTGGTCCGGGTTGGGTAACGAAGGATCGGTTGTTGGCCGGGCTAGCTCAAGTCGATCTGGCATCTCGGCAGGCTCTGTCGAGGCAATTCAGCCGAGAGGGTGTTCAGATCACCGTTCCCGGCGTTCCTGAAGAGGAGTACCGGCCTTGGCGGTGATTGCGCAAGCAGTTGAGATGAACGAGCCAGATCTAATCTATCGAAGGAAGTTTTTCAGGTGTTTCATGCTTGGTTTGGCGGTGTTCTTAGTCGGCAACAGCCAATGCCGAGCTCAGAGTGATTTCTCAAGGATCACGAATGTTGGGCCGGCCGAGAGATCAAATAGCCCGGTAGTTCGTGACTCTCTAGGACGCGTGTGTCTGCGAATACAGGCTGCGGGGAAGGCGCATGTGGTCAATCCGAACATGATTGACCACATAGTGAGTGTTAAGAACGAATGTTCGAGATCGATAACCGTTCGAGCGTGCTATGCCGGTTCGGACCGCTGCAATGAGCTTAATGTCGGACCTTACCAGAGGGTAGACACCATATTAGGCACGATGTCTAAGGTTGGTTTCTTCAGATACACGATCTCGCAGAAATAGCTCTATCGGATTTGAAGAAGGGAATGCTTCAACTCACTCGTCGTGAGTGAGTCTCAGCGCCGATCTAGTATGGTTTAGATAAATGCATCATCCGAACGCTCGCTCCCCAACTAGAAGCTTTGACGGTGCATCCTATCTTCTGGTCATGCTTTTGAGTGTTACCCTCTCTGGATTAGCAGCAAACGTGGTTCTTACTGTGGGAACCAGCATAAAAGGTTTTGCGGCGATACCATATGTCAATCTGAGCACGACATTCGCAGCGATCCTCGTGCAGGCGTACTATTTTCGTCGGCTAAGCGGTAACCTGCATGGCCCTTTGGGCTTCGTCTATGTTCTCAATTTTGCCTTCGTGATCCTAGCGCTGATCATCGGGCTACTCTACGAAAACAGTCTGATACATATTTTAGCCTGGACATGCTATTTCCTCATCAATGTGGTGTCATTGCTGATTCAAGGATCTATGAATCGTTACGAAGTCTCCGAACGTCACTTTCTTAATGTTCTTTGCATCGTTTCACTTCTCATTGTAGCTGGAAAGCTTTCCACTAAGTTTTTGGATATGTCGGCATCAGTCGATAACGTGATGCTGCTGACCATGGCGGTTTTTTTTCTTGCCGCATCGGTACCCTTATCCTATCGGCTTTTTGGAATTTTGTTGCTGGTTTCCTCGCTGGTTGGCTTCACGAGCGAAGGCAACTTTCGTCTCGAAGGCAATCGAGCCGGCTTCTTAGCGATCTACGTCGGACTGACAGTCGCGGCTTTGTGTCGAGGAAAGCATCTGCGTTTAGTGCCCCTGGCCTTAATTCCAGTTGTCTTCTATATCGCGGCTTTGTCGCTCGACCGCTCCGTGGTCAATGGGATCTCTTCGCGCAATATTAGAGAAGCAATCCTTTTGATCCAAGGGGATGACATATCACACCATGTTGCTACTCTGCAGCGCTTCTACGAAGTTGATAAGGTGCTCGAAGATCTCGATGATCAAGGAGATCCATCCTATATATTCGGACTTGGACTGGGTCGGACAATCAACATGTCCTCTTCGCTTGACGAATCTGTGCAGGGAGCGTCCATCACCGGCGCCGACAAGGTAAACAATATTCATTTCCTATTGTTTGCGCTTCTTCATAAATTCGGAGTCGTCGGGATCATGGCTCACGCATTCATGTGGGCTATGGTGGCGCGGTACTTGTTTCACCTGTCGCTTCACCGGATGGGTCGGTTTCCCACGTTTGGCTTCATCTATCTGTTTGTCTGCATCACTTACTCGAGCTCGGCATCGATTACCTATTTTAGTAGCCCATATATCGGCATTCTATTTTCGGTTGTCGAGTTCAGCTTTGTGCGTTCGCGTCGCGCTGCGCCATCCCCATTTCGATCAATGGCCACGAGCCGTTTTCTGGCTCGAGGGCAGAACTAAGTGACGTCAAACATCTTCCAATTAGTCATATGCTCAAAAAGATAATCAGTTCCTTGAGAGCTCCTGACCCCGCACAAACCGCTTCAGCTGTTCAAACCGCTTCCTGCCCAATAGTCTGAGCAAGTTCTGACGCGTTATGCTGCGAAACTGCGAGCGAGCATTGTTGGTCAGGCTTGTGATCGACAATTGATCCGGGCGGACCAGTTGCATTTGCTCAATTGAGAAAACGGGTTTGCCGCTGATCCGAGCGATCTGAACTGCTTGGCTGAACTCACTTTCAATAAATAGCCGAGCACTGGATTCTTTATAGAAGTTGCCCTTAAACGAGCCGTGAGAGGCGAGAAGCTGCCGCGTCTTCATGTCCGGCAAATCCAACATGATCAGCCTATCGTACTGTATTCCATGCCGGGCTAGCCAAGTCTCCGTTTGGCTCCTGTACTTTTCAAGCCGGCTTGTGACCAATGCTCCGATACGCTTACGCGGCGTATGCAATGCGGGCGCTGAAAGCAAAAACTCGATGTAGTTAGCGCCATCGTCATTCTGTCTATCGGTTGGATCGTGACATAGCACCCCATCGATATCGACACATGCTTCAGCGAGCAGCGGGTGATTCATAATATTCCATTCAAAGAAGCGGGGTTGAGGAACCTGCTCAAGGATTGTGACGGAAAAATCCAATCCCGCTTCACCATAAGCTGCACAATAGGTAAAACGCTTGTTGGGCCAAGCCCGCTCAAGAAGCACCCTAGCTTCTGCCATCGAGCCGCCAGATGCAACGCTATCATCGAAAACGAGAGCGTGACGGCAGTCCGCGACGGTTATGTCCAATGATGGCACGCGGCGGGTACGTCCAGCGGAAAGTACTCTACCTTCGCAGAAACCCTGTACATCTGCCAGAGGCAACTGTTTAGCTAGGGCAACGAGGGCAGCCGCCATCAATCCGCTACGTGGAATACCGACGACGATGTCCAGATCGTCTGGCAGTCTGTGCAATGAAGACACAATTAGCTTCTGAAGATCTGACACTGATCGAAACTGCACGACTTTCTCCTTTAGCGCACCAGGCAACAAGATATGCAATCGAAGCACATTTCGTTCGATCCCGAATAATAGGCAGGCAGTGTTGCTCAGCTATTCGGTGTTGGCACGACTGTTCGATCTGCTCGATCTGCCTAAAATCTCAGTCCAGTAGGGCCGAAGGAGGATAACGTGAGCAGCGGAGATGACAAGCTCCGTTCCTACTCTTGATAGTGCCATGCCAAGTGCGCCAAATATCGGGATCGAAGCTGCCGCCAGTGCAAGATTTACTATGGCGCCCAGTATGAATATGAAAGCGATGTGCCGATCTAACCTTAATGGCACCATCAGATTGTTCCCCAATACCTGACTCACCGCAATGACGGGTAGCATTATTGATAACGTCTGCAGGATTGGCGTCGATTGAAAGAACCGGTCTCCGAAGGCGTGGATAACAATCCATGGAGCCCAGAAGATTAGAGCGAACGCAAAGACCGAAAAAATGGAGGTCGTGAGAATAAGTGCAATGCGCGACAGTCTGAAGGCAGAAACCCGATCTCGAGTAAGCTGCTCGGCAATTCGAGGCATGATTACCGACCCGAGGGGCCTAAACAACATTGTTGACGCCGAAGATACTCTTTCGGCCGCGCTGTAAAGCGCCGCTTCGGCTGTTCCTGCAAGAGCCGAAACCAACAAAACCGAGGCGCTAGTGTAAATTGCAATGGCACTGCGGGAGAGAAATATCGAGAATCCTTCCTGCAACGTACGGATAGCAGCGCTCATGCTGGAGGGCACGATAGGTACGTTCCGAAACATCAAGAGGTGGCCAACCAGAACGGCGCTCCAGATGCCGGTTGCTTGCAACGATATTGCCAGCACTACATCCGACGGCTGTCGTACGGCTAGGATGATGACCACCATGGCGATCACTTGGCCCGTAATTTCAAGTGCAACCGATAGGCCAATCTTTCTCAGGCCTTGGAAGAACCAGGAGACGGTCGCCCCTTGGCCGAGGCCGAGTAAGATTGCAGCCGCCGCGACCGCAAGGTTTGATCGAAGTATCGGACTTGTGGCTGTCAAGAATATCCCGACAGCAACTGCTATCGGGACAAGCAGCGCCTTCGCGAAGATAACCCGCATGACCAATGTTCCGCGAGCCTTCACATCTGGGGCAGCCGCAACCTCTCTAGCGGCCGTGAGAGCAAAGCCGTACTCTGTGATTACTGAGAGCACTAGAGCGGCGGAGTAGGCGGTTGCATATATTCCAAAACTCTCAAGCCCAAGGCTTCGGGTCAGGAATGGATACAGAATAAGTGGCGAAACAAACCGGAAAGCATAGCCTAGGTAAGCCGCACCGAGATCGAGAAGCACACCGATAGGGTGATTTGTAGATTTCATCTGAGTCGAGCGTCATACCGGATGGGCTTTGTCATCTGCTCATTGAGGGGCGACATCATCCCATAGGCGACTATCATTTGCTCAGCAGCCATTTCCCAACTGAACGGCTGGACGAGCTGCTTAGCGTTCGTTCCCATCGTCCGAAGCATTTCACTGGGAGTCTTCGCCATCTTAGCCAGTGCTTTTTCAATGGCGTTTACGTCGTTGGCTGGAATGATCCAGCCAGCGCAAGCCGAAGCGATAGACTGCCAAGGTGTCTGATCGGTGGTTATGATTGGAAGCGAGCATGCCATGGCTTCCGCGATCGACATGCCAAAGTTCTCGAATTGAGTAGGCAAGACAAAAGCATCGGAGGCCGCAAGAGTATCGATTTTGCGCCCGCCTTCAATATGTCCAAGCCACACGATTGACGGTTCCAAACCCAGCGCCGACGCTCGATCGCGCAATTGTCGTTCGTACCTTGAATCGTCGGATGCGCCAGCAATAAGACATCCCCAGCCCAACTCGTAAATTTTGGCTTTTGCCCATGCTTCGATCAATAGATCGGGACCCTTCCGGGGATGCAAACGTGACAGAAACAGAACCCAATAGCGCTGGGGGTCAATACCAATGCTCTCACACGCCGTGTGGCGATCTATAAGTTTTTCGGAGATCGAGAGGTCGATTCCGTTTGCAGCGGTGGCAACGGGGCTGGGCAGTCCAAGTGAGGAGATGGCGGACTCTTCCCGAGATTCAGTCGCATGTAGGAGGTTGGCTTTTGCGAGCGCTGCGCTGATGCCAAGAGGCCAAACAAGTGCCTTAAGCAGCCGGCTTTTTCTCATTGACTCGACGTAGAGCTCTGAGCGGGGAGATACCACCAAGCGGCAGCCGGTTTTTCGTGCGACACGATGCGCCGCCACGAGTGGATAACCCCATACAGTGTGGACGTGTATTGTGTCAGCTTCTATTTCCTGAACGGCAGCCGAGATCATTGAGGTAAGATTTGGGGAGTAATAGCCCTTTTTGATTGGACCAGGCCGTGCCTTCAGCCATGGGAGCGTTGTGGACTCGATAAGCGCATTCAATGGGTTCGCGTCAATGCTAACCAAGATCCCCCTTATCCCCCTCCTATCTAACGCGGCCGCTAACGATGGTACAGAAACCGCTGGCCCTCCATAACTCACGTCAAGCGACGGAACCACGTGAACCACAGCCTTCGGGAGCTTCTTTACATCCGGTTTCATACATGACGACTTTGATTTCATCTGCAACTAGGAGCTGAAAAGGAACGCGGCGTAAGCGCAATCACTATTCGGCTACTGCCTTGTAATGCAGCCGGTTGAGTATTTCGCCTTCAGGTTTTAGCGCAACGAATTTGCTGTCAACCGTACGTACCATCTGTAGAATCTCTCCTAAGTCGTGTGACGAGGAGGTATTTGTCACCAATTCTTCGTTCTCTTTGACAACTGAAGAGGCCAAGGCGGCTGCGGACGAGCCGAAGAGAAGCTGCCCACCAAAAGCAACATTTGCTTCGAATACGTTACCTCTCGGAAGCCATGGCGGATCAGCTGCTCTCTGGATTTCTGGATACGTTTCCCGGATTTTGGGATGAGATAAAGCTTCTTCATAGCTGGAAATGAGACTTCGGCCCGCTTCGGAAGACGGGCCTTGCCAAGTCGCGCCCCTGTCGTCAATTCGTATAGCGACGTTACCATCCAAGAAGAATTTGTTTCCTTGAACTAAGTTATCGCGACCTCCTCCAATCAACACAGGGATGCTGCACCGGCTGAACAAATTTCCTCGGATCGTGACACCACTGAATTGGTCGTCCAAGTAAATGCCTGCTGCTAAGCGTTGGGCAACATTGGGATCGCCAATATCGTGTAGATAGTTGCCTTCGATGAGATTTCCTCGGTTGGCCCAATTGCGCCCCATGTAAATGGCGCCAGCATCGTCCGTTGCGCGAACGACATTTCGGATGTGGTTCCCTAACAGCTTGTGTTCTATTCCTTGAAGAGAAATCGCCGAATGCGGTCCGTTCGAAATAATTGAATTTTGCACTATATTTCCGACGCCGCGTACCTGTACACCCGGTCGATAGCTCAAGCTATCCACTCCGAAGTTCGCTATGAGAGAGTTGTCAATTTGATGATTCGCTCTCCTTAAGTCAGCAAGGTCGCCTCCAATCAACGAGACGCCAATTTCTGAGCTGTCTGTTACCAAGCATCGCTTTATAGAAACGTCGCCGCCGTCCTTCACGACTATGCCCGTCGAGCCCGAATGACCGACAAAACAATCTTCTAAGGTAATGTTTGTGGAGTTCAATACTTCTACGGTATTTGAAAGGGTCTGTTCTAGGGCGAGGCGCTCTACTCGAATGTTTCGCGCGTCTTCGATCTTGAGTAGGCCCTTCGCCACTGCAAGTTCGAATACATCGCTCGATCTCCCATTCAATAGGAACAATCGCTTGTTGCGGCTGTCAATTGCGTAGCTCTCGGTGTCATTCAATTCGCTGTAAATGTTGAAGAGAAAATAGCGAAAGGCATCGGATTTTTTTGAACTCACTTCGACGGCCAGCGCGAGTTCACCAAGCTGCTCCGATGCAAGTTTTATAGCGGATGTTTCGTATTTATAGTCTGCGCTCCAAAAGCCACCTATCCAGGCTTCGGGCTCTCTTTTTATGTGATCAAAAAGTTCGTTTGAGAGCTTTATTCGGAAGTCGCGAGATGAGGAGTTCGCTCTCCTGAATCCCAATATATCGCGACTGAATCCCTTCTTTGGCCATCTAGCCAGTCTTAATCTTTTTCCATTTCTATATAGATCAATCCGACTAGAGGCGCCTACGTGGAGCATTCCACGAGGGGTAATGCCTATGTCGATGCCAGGTAGGTCGGTGGAAATTTGACGGACTTGAGTTTGGATCTGATCGCTAAAATATTCGAGCGTGTCTGCTTGGGGCAATTTCTCGTCCGAAACAACTATTGATCCCCGCAGCGTTGTCGTTGCCGGTCGTTCAGCTCCACGAATGATTAACGGGGCGTCGTCTTTGCCCGAATCTCGATTATCCAAACTTATCGAATTTTGTAATCGAAACACTCCCGGCGGCATATCAACTATTATCGTATCGTCAGGATGATTTGACCTGTGCTGGCGAGCACGCAGCAAAGCGTCTGAAAATGCCGCCGAGAAATCGCTGTTAGCATCAAGCTGAACGCTTACGTGGTGCTCTGCACTCCTGGCGGCCGAACCACTCAACGCAACCGTTGTCACGGCCATCAGAAGTAGCTTAGCGGCGCAACGAAGAGTCTTCATTCATACTCCCGCAGATCAGGTATCCCGGGAGTTGCTGGAGGACGGATTCTTATAATCTAATCCGGCCTGCTTTTTCCCGCTGAAGTAGGGCTTGTGTTGGCGCACGATTTCTCAATACGCGGTGGGTTTGGCGAGAGTAAGCACGATCGTCCCCAGCATGATCCTCACATCCAACCACAAGCTCCAATTATTGATGTACCACAGATCATACTCCACGCGCTTCTGCATCAGGTCGAGCGTGCGGGTTTCTCCGCGATAACCATTAACCTGGGCCCAGCCGGTGATGCCGGGCTTGACGTGGTGGCGGAAGGCGTAGTTGCCGATGATCTGCTCATATTCGGTGTTGTGGGCGGCCGCGTGCGGGCGGGGGCCGACCAGCGACATGTCGCCCTTGAGCACGTTGAGGAGCTGCGGCAGCTCGTCGATCGAGGTCTTGCGCAGCCATTTGCCGATGGGCGTGACGCGCGGGTCGTTCTTCTGCGCCTGCAGGATTGTCGGGCCGTCCTCGAGCACGCGCATGGTGCGGAACTTGAAGATCCTGAACGCGCGCCCGCCAAAGCCGTGGCGGGTCTGGCGGAAGAACACCGGCCCCGGCGAAGTCAGCTTGATCAGCAGCGCGGTCACCAGCATCACTGGCGCGAACACGAGCAGCGCAAGGCTGGCGCCGGCAAGGTCCAGCGCGCGCTTGAGCGCGCGTTCGCGCCAGGTGAGCGGGGCCCGGCGCAGCTCGGCGGTGAAGGTGTTGCCGGTGCCGACAAGCGGATAGCGCAAGAAGCGCGCGGTGTTGGGGTCCGGCACCAGATGCACCGGGAGGGGGAGGATCTTCAGCACATCCAGAATGCTGTCGATCGCATGCTGCCTGCTCCAGTTGATCAAGAGGAAGACATGCTCGATCCGGTGCTCGCGGGCGTAATTGATCAGCTCCTCGAAGCGCGGCGCCAGCGAGGACAGCAGCAGGGGCGAAGCCAGCTCCTTGGCCGGGATCTCCATCACGCGCATCAGGCGGTAGCCGTGCTGGCCGAGGTCCTCGACCGCGTTGGACGAGGTGGCAAGGCCGAACTCGGCGATCAGCAGCGCCCGTCCGTTGGCGAAGGCGCCGGTGCGCAAGGCATGCGCGGTCCAGCGCGCCGCCACGATCTTCCAGGCGAGCAGGGCGGCAAGGCCCACCAAATAGAACGAGATCGTGGTGCCGCGGGAGAACTCGTCGCTAACCTTCATCGTGAAGGCGATCGCCAGCAGCGCGCCGAACAGGCCGGTCCACGTCGCCAGCGTCATCCGGAACGTGCGGGGCAGGTGGGTGACCGTCTTGAGGCGATAACCCTGCTGCACGATGGTCAGCAGGACGAAGTTGATCGCCACCAGCACGCTGGCGGCCGCATACACGTCCGCCTTGCCGAGCGTGCCCGCCGTGACGACGTGATACCCGACCGCGCAGCCGATGCCGCTGACCACGATCAGCGCCGCATCCACCACCGCCAGCAGCCGTTCGACCACCACAGGTCGCAGCCAGCTCGGCGCAAAGCCTCCGGATGTGGGCGCGACCGGCTCGACCACACGAATTTCCGTCGCAGAATCAGCGACGGGCACCGGCCGAGTGGAAACAATTGTCATCCTGCCAAACCCATTGACGCAAAATTTATTTAGCCCAAACAAGCCGTGCTATCGGGCAAAATCGCTGTTAGAACAAGGCGAAGGAAAAATTAACCTTACCGCACAAGCCTGCATTGTAGCCCATCTCGCCTCGACTGATATGCTAAATTTCGCAACCCGTTAGGAAGTCCTCGTTGCCTCGCACCCAGTCCCGGCGGCGGACCCGGCCGAGAGGGAAGCGCTACCTCGCCATTGGCCTTGCGGCCGTCGCTTTGGTGGGACTCGTGCTTCTCCTTCTGCGCCCCGATGCGGCGCCCATCCGAGCTCCAACAGCGTCCAGGCCCGTCGCCATCAAGCTCCTCCTTGATGGGCCCTATGGCGCGCGGTTTGCCGGCGAGCTCGCTGCATCCAGGCAGGGATATTTCTCCTCCCGCATCGAGGTGTCGGCTCAGCCCGAAGGTCCTGACTTCGTCCAAACCATTGCACGCCAACATGCCATCGGCGTGACGAGCGGCCAGAACTTCCTGCTGGCGAGCTGGCGCGGCATCCCCGTGACTGCGTTTGCCGCAAGCTTCCTCGATACCTCTGTCGCGATCTTCACGCTCGAAAACTCCGGCTTGCGGCGGCCGGCCGATCTGGTCGGAAAGCGGGTCGGATACCGCAGGGCGAGTGAGGGAGACGTCGTCTTCGATGCCATGATGGCACAGCTCGGCCTGCCGCGAAGCCAGATTACCAAGGTCCCTGACCGCGACAGCTTCGAAGCCCTGCGGGCCGGGGAGGTGGATGCGATCATTGCCGTCATCGACGCGCAACCGGATCCCACCAGCTCGACCTTCGTGAAGCTGAACGTCATCAAACCGCAAGACTATGGTATCCATGTTCCTGGCCTAGTCTACTTCGCGAGCAATACTCTCGTCCATGAACAGCCATCCATGATTGCCGATGTCCTCCAGGGCCTCATTCGAGGATGGCAATTCACCTACGCGGACTATGCACGGAGCGTGCCCGTTCTTACGGGTACCGGACCGGCTGGCCTGAACCCGGAGCGGCTGAAATTCGAGCTGCAGCAGCAGCGCCCGCTGGTATTGCCAACGGGCGGCCGCATCGGCGACTACGACGAAAGCCGCTGGCGGACGCTCCGGGATATCCTTCTCTTCGCCAAGCTGGGCGAGGAAGACGTGCCTTTGGCTCAGACGGTCAGCTACCAGTTCCTGCGGGATGTGTACCGCCGTTCACCCGACCTCGCGGCTCCAGGCGCGTGGAGCCAGGACAAATAGGATAAAAAAATAGGACCAAGAAGCCACACTTGCGCGCTATATCGCCCCAAAAGGCGCCCGGCCGCCCCGGCATCGGTTGCATTTCCGCCGGTGGGCTTGGTAAAGTTCGGTTCACTATTTGGGCTAGTCGCGGAGTGGCTTTACGGATCGTGACGTTGGTCGGCTGGGGTCTGACGAGCGCGGGTCGGGGATCAAATCCGCAGGGGCGAGGAGCTTTTTGGATGTTTAACACATTGATGCGAGCAGGTCTTTTGGCTGCAACTGTTACCTTCTGCGCAGCGAGCGGAGCGAGCGCCGCCATGCAGATGCCCGCGCCGGCCGCCCTGCTCGCAGGCGAGAGCCAGGTGACGCCCGTTACGTTCTGGGCGCAGCCGTATCCCTATCGATATGTGCCGCGGCGCCAATGTCCATTGGTGCGGGTCGAGACGCCCTATGGCTGGTACATGGATCGCGTTTGCGCGCCTGTCGGACCGGTCCTGCGCCGAGCATACTGAGGTCGACTTAAATCGGGCGGCGGCTGCCGTTTTTCAACGATTCTTCAAGGCAGCCGTGATGCGGCTGCCTTGCTCGTTTTTGGTTCATTTTGTGCTGATCATTTGTGCGCGCAACGCAGGTTCACCATGAATATCTTTGTCGGGCCGGGGCAGGCTGTCGCATGGTGAAGATTGTGTTAGCAGATTGGCGCGGCTGCATTGGCAGCGTGATTGCGTAATGTGATCGGGTCACCGGATCTTCCAGAGCAATGGTGATCCGGCCAACCGGATACTGACTGAGGATTACGATGACAGGGGTTTCAACCTACGATCTCACGGGCAAACGTGTCTTCGTCGCGGGTCACCGCGGCATGGTGGGATCAGCTGTCGTCCGCCGGCTGACGTCGGAGAATTGCACCGTGCTCACGGCTGATCGGCGCGAGCTGGACCTGACGAAGGAAGAGCCCACGCTCAGATGGCTCGAGGCCAATCGCCCGGACGTCGTGGTTCATGCCGCCGCAAAGGTTGGCGGTATCGCAGCCAACAACAATTTCCCGGTCGACTTTCTCTGCGACAACCTTGCGCTGGAATTGAGCGTGATCCGCGCAAGTCACGCGGTTGGTGTTCGGCGCCTGCTGTTTCTCGGCTCGTCCTGCATCTATCCCAAGCACGCCAAGCAGCCGATCGCCGAAAGCGAATTGCTGACCGGGCCGCTAGAGCCGACCAATGAGTGGTACGCAATCGCCAAGATTGCCGGCCTCAAGATGTGCCAGGCGTATCGTCGGCAATATGGCGACGATTTCATCTCGGTAATGCCGACCAATCTCTACGGCCGCGGCGACAATTATCATCCGGACCATAGTCATGTGCCGGCCGCATTGATCCGACGTTTCCACGAAGCCAAGCTCGCCAATGCACCCAGCGTTTCGGTGTGGGGCACCGGCACGCCGCTGCGCGAATTCCTCAATGTCGATGATTTTGCGGATGCCTGCGTTTTCCTTCTGAAGAACTATTCGAGTGACCAGCCCATCAATGTCGGCACGGGCGACGAATTGTCGATTGCCGAATTCGCGACCACAGTCGCGGAGGTGGTGGGCTACGGGGGCAAGCTCGCGTTCGATACATCCAAACCTGACGGGGCACCACGCAAGCTGCTGGATAGCTCGAGAATCCGAGCACTTGGTTGGCAGCCGAAAGTTGCCTTGCGGACCGGCCTTGCAGCCGCCTACGCAGATTATCTTCATGGCTACGGGCGTCATCTGGAAGTCGGCGCAACGCGCTGAGTAGACTAGTTAGATTGCTAGAGATTTTTTTATTCTGAAGTTTGAACTGGGGCGGGCTTTATGCGTGTTCTCTTGGTCGGCATCAATTATGCTCCCGATCTGATCGGTGTGGCGAAATACAACGCCGAGCTCTGCGAAAGTCTGGTCGCCGAAGGCCATGAAGTCAGAGTGATTACGGCGCCTCCCTATTACCCCGCCTGGAAGATCCCTCCTGCATTCAAATCGTCGTACTTCAGATCGAGAGATATCAATGGAGTTCGAGTAACGCGTACGCCGATTTATGTGCCCGAACATCCCTCTGGCGTCAGACGGCTGGTTCATCACGCTTCATTCGCGCTCACGAGCTCGGCCCCGGTTCTTCTTGAGGCGCTATCCTGGCGGCCCGACGTCATGATCGCTGTCGCGCCGTCGCTGATGTCGGCAGCCTTCGTCTCTTTCGTCGCTCGTCGCGTCGGCGCCAAATCATGGCTTCACGTGCAGGATTTCGAGGTGGATGCGGCGTTCGATCTTGGTTTGCTGCGCAATCCCTCTTTGCGAAAATGGATGCTTCGAATCGAAGCGGCGATCCTCAAATCGTTCGACAACGTTTCAACCATCTCTCAAGCGATGGTAGAGCGGTTGAGGATCAAGGGATTGCGGCCCGACAAAACCGCGGAAGTGAGAAACTGGATCGACACCACTGCGATCTGCCCGGGATCTCGAGCGACCAAATACCGTCAACAGCTGAACCTGGCCGAGGGCGATATCGTTGGACTTTATTCCGGCACGATGTCCAACAAGCAGGGCCTTGAACTCGTGATCGAAGCCGCGATTGGCCTGGAGCGAAGTCATCCGCATATCCACTTCATCCTTGCAGGCGAAGGGCCTCACAAGATGAGGCTCGAGCAGCTTGCAGCCGGGCATCGCAATATCTACTTCCTGGGGCTTCAGCCCAATGACAGCTTCAATCAATTGATGGCCACGGCCGATTTCCATCTGATTCCGCAGAAGGCCGAGGCCGCCGATCTAGTGTTGCCCTCGAAGCTCGGGGCGATCTTCGCATCCGCTCGGCCGGTCATTGCGATGGCCGAAGAAGGCACCGGCCTCGCGGCGGAAGTCACGAACGCGGGCCTCGTGATTCCGCCAGGAGATTCGTCGGCTCTCGAAATCGCAATTTGCCAGCTCAGCGACGCGCCCGCCCTGCGTGAGCATTACGGCGAAGAAGGAAGAAGGCGAGCTCTTGATCGCTGGGATCGACGCACGATCGTCCGTCGGTGGTCGGAGGCCATGACAGGGCAGGGTATTGCGGCAGGGCAGACGAATGCCGGCCTGACGGGCGCTGCCAAGGACATTGGGCTTCCGGTGGAGGATGCCGTTCGGTCGCCCTGAGGGAGTGGACGATCGCCTCTGGCATCTTGGCATCGGCCCGCCCCGCCGATATCTCGCGTCTTTTAGGGGAGCAGACCGCGTGTTCAGACTGCCCTTCATATTAGCCATTTCATTCTTCACACTGACCCGTACCTCAACCAGCGAGGCCGAGGAAATGCAGGTCCGCTTCTCGTTCGCACCGCCCCGCGCCTGCAGCACCGTTTTTCCCAATCCAGAAATCAAACTGACGCATATTCCGGCGGATACGCGCTCGATTCTCGTCAGATTTCGCAGAGGGACGAGTTCCGAGTTGGGCGGTCAGGAGATCCCGCTTCCAGAAAATGGGATCGTAAAGGCAGAGAGCTTGCGGACGTGGGGACCATGCAATCCGGATCTCTATACTTACGAAGTCATCGCGAAATCTAGGACGGGAGTCGTTTTGGCGAAGGCTGAATGGTCGGAGCCGTATCCTCCTTAGCGTGAGAGAAGTAGCCGGGAGCGGCGGCCCGCCTAAGAGGAGTGGACATTAACACTGAATCTCCGATGCTATGCGACTACATTGCCGAGACGTCAGCCATGAGATATCAATTCTGGACGATATCTGCACTGCTTATACTTCTTGCATTTTTGGGGTCGGTTTCGCTGTGGGTGGCGCCAGAGGGCGGTACCGCCGCAGGCGACAGAGGCTTCAACGCTCTCGCATCTGAGTTACCCTAATTCCAGAACGTACCCCGGAAATCTGGGACCGAGCCCGGCATTACCTTAGGATCGGTTGAATTTCGAATTAACGGTAGACCTATGGAAATTTCCAAACCCCGCACTTTTGGCGGCGTCGACCTCGTCAGGTTCCTTTCGGCAGCGATGGTGATGCTTTTCCACTATGGCTTTTGGGTATGGGCTTATCCAAAAGGCCAAATTGCGAAAGCCGCGGGTTCGGTGCCATCGACGAATTCCTTCTTCAGCTATGGTTGGATTGGCGTTGAAATCTTCTTCGTAATCAGCGGCTTTATCATCGCCTTCAGCGCTCAATACTCCACGCCGACTAAGTTTTTCGAAGCCCGGGTGAAGAGGCTGGTTCCGGCCGTCATCATTTGTGCGCCGGTGACGTTTGCGGTGATCGCATTTTGCGGGATCGAAACCATTCAGCACAACCTATTCGTCCTGTTTCGAACGTTAGTTTTTTGGCCCTTCGGGCCATGGATCGATTCAGTTTATTGGACCCTAGGCATTGAGATCGCCTTCTATGGTATCATCTGGCTTTTGCTGCTCCTCGGACGCTTCAGCAAAATCGAGGTCGTTGCCTCAGGCATTGGCTTGCTGAGCTGCATTTACTGGATCACGCTTTTTACCTTCGGTCTAAAGATCGGAGCGGAAAGTAGGTTGCTGGATCTACTCCTCATCCACCACGGCTGCTTTTTCGGGCTGGGCGTAACGATTTGGCTGTTGCGTTTCCAGAGCCGCAATTTGATGCGCCTCTTGCTATTCGCATTCTTCTCGCTGGGATGCGCACTCGAAATCATTAATGCCGCGAGCGTGATGGCCTCTAAAGTGTCCATGCAGATCAGCTACGTCGTCCCGCTTGTCACGTTCTTTTCGGCCGTCGCGTTCATTTGTTGGACGCTGATGACGCGCCGGCTCGAACATAAAGCTCTGCGGCCGATCGGCCTGATGACGTATCCGCTCTACCTAATCCACAGCGTCGTCGGAGGTTATCTCCTGGGCCGTCTAATCAGCGCGGGGCTTTCTTATCCAGCGGCGATATTTTATGTCAGCGTAACGATGGTCGGGGTGAGTTGGGCCATCGCGATCTATCTTGAGCCGATCCTAAAGAACGCCATCGGCCGTTTTTTCCGCAAGAGCGAACGTTTCCTGCCGGAAGGCGCAAGATGATCTAGACCGTTATTCCCTTGGCCGCGACTGCTGTTCGAGCCCTCTGTTCGGCCGCAGGGATCAGGCTGTCGTCGATCTGCGAATAGATGGCAGCGTAAGCGATTTTTCCGTCAAGGCCATCGGCCACGGTCGTTGTCCACCTAGCTCCGAGCATCGTCCTAGTGGGGTTGTACGAGTTGATGGACGACGTCAGGGTTCCGGTCCCGACCGATGCCCCTGCTTGGCGCAGTTGCAGCGATGCCGTCCATCTTGGCCACGACCAGAGCCCAAGCGCCCGCCGTCAGCGTCGCGGACGATGCAGCTAGCACCTGATTTCCATTGCCGTTGACGAACTGCAACACTCCGGCAGTCTGACGAAATTGGAAATGCTGCGGCGATCCGATCGCGTCGCTGCGCGTGATGATTTGCCGGGTGCCTGAGATGCTGTCGAGCTTAACTACGGCCACCAGCATAAAGCTCGTGAGGTCGAATATCGGATTGTAAGGTACGGCGATGACCTGCTGCGGCGTGAAGTCGGGACCTTCTGCCGTCCATGCCGTCGACGTCGCTGTCCTGATCGTCGGCGAGAACGAGCACCCTGCGCCTGTCCGCACCCCCAAGGTAGTGACGGGCAGCCCTGAGGCATTCGACAGCAGTTGGATGCGGTCCGAAAGGCGTGAGCGCCCTGATGGGCGCTCATTTGGCCAGGCTTGGTCGCCTTGCTGGCCGTCCCACAAGAACTACTCGTGGCGCGGATAGTATCTAAACCCGTGCTGCTTGATGAGTTCGTCGCGTTTTGCGGACTCGAGATCTTCCTTCATCATTTCTCGAACCAGGCTTTCGAACGAGGTCTTGGGCTCCCAACCAAGTTTCTGCTTGGCCTTTGACGGGTCACCAAGAAGCGTCGCGACCTCGGTGGGGCGGAAATAGCGGGGATCGACCGAGACGACACACTTGCCGGTCTTGGCGTCATATCCTTTCTCGTCGACGCCACTTCCTTCCCAGCGGACCGTCATGCCGACTTCGTTTGCAGCGACATTGACAAAGTCTCGGACAGAATGCTGCACGCCAGTAGCGATCACGAAATCTTCAGGCTTGTCCTGCTGCAGCATTAGCCATTGCATTTCGACGTAATCCCGCGCGTGTCCCCAATCGCGCAAGGCATCCAGATTACCCAGATAAAGCCTTTCCTGCAGTCCCAAATGGATGCGCGCCAAAGCACGCGTGATCTTTCTGGTCACGAAGGTCTCGCCGCGGACCGGAGATTCGTGGTTGAAGAGGATGCCGTTGCAGGCATACATCCCATAGGCTTCGCGGTAATTGACCGTGATCCAGTAAGCATACAGCTTGGCGACCGCGTACGGTGAGCGCGGATAGAACGGCGTCGTCTCCCTTTGTGGGATCTCCTGGACCAATCCGTAAAGCTCGGATGTTGACGCTTGATAGAAGCGCGCCTTCCTCTCCAGGCCGGTAATACGCATGGCCTCGAGGATGCGCAGGGTGCCGAGACCGTCGGAATTGGCTGTGTATTCGGGCTCTTCGAACGAAACGGCAACGTGGCTCTGCGCCGCAAGATTATAGATTTCGTCTGGCTGCACTTGGCCAACGATCCGGATCAGGCTCGAAGAATCGGTCAGATCGCCGTAGTGAAGCCGGAAGGGCGGGTCGGGCTCGTGCGGGTCGAGATAGAGATGATCGATGCGGTCGGTATTGAAGAGGGAGGTCCGGCGCTTGATGCCGTGGACCTCGTATCCCTTCTGCAGAAGAAGTTCAGCCAAATAGGCGCCGTCCTGCCCGGTGACGCCGGTAATAAGTGCTCGTTTCTTTGTCATAATAATCTCAAGGTTCGGTAGGCCGTTCGTACTCGAAAACGAAGAGAATAGGGAGATGGGCTGGGTCAAAAAAGCAAGCTTAGATTAACAGCGTTGACGTCTGCGCAATAGGCAACAGAG
Source organism: Bradyrhizobium yuanmingense (assembly GCF_025200905.1). Taxonomy (NCBI): domain Bacteria; kingdom Pseudomonadati; phylum Pseudomonadota; class Alphaproteobacteria; order Hyphomicrobiales; family Nitrobacteraceae; genus Bradyrhizobium; species Bradyrhizobium yuanmingense. The sequence goes on from NZ_CP104173.1 coordinate 1,012,921, forward strand.
TCCTGCTAAGGCTATTTCGAATTTGTGTTCTCAACGGTGAAGTTCTGGCCTTATGAATGTTGTACGATTTGTGAATTGAAGTTGGCCTGGAGCTTCAGCCTGGGGGAAGACGACATCATCCGGATTGAAGACGACTATCAAAGAACCTAAGCAACACCCGAAGTGCGCATTGCGATGATCGGCCCGAGTATGTGAGTCTGATGTCCCGCGACTGTTTGCGGATTTCGGTCAGTACGTGATCTGCGTCCACAAGGACGAGGAGATCGCCGCGATCCCGATCTGCTAACATGGGTCTCGACGAGATGGTGGCGGACACTGTCAAAGCTAAGCGCCTTGACCATTGACCTGACTAAGCCGACCGCCGCGACCGATGCCGTTTTCATCGCGGTCGGCACGCTCTCTCGATAGCGCAGCCTCACACCGGCGACCGTGGTGGTAACGAGACCGACGGTGCCGGTCGGCACCGGACCAGGCGCTCCCAAAGTTCGTGCGTGGATTGATAGGAAAAACTCAACGGTTGATTGCGGCCACAACTTCTCCGAGAGTGCAGTTGACGCACTGGAGGGTGCTTTGCCGCTTCCTCCGGGAGTTTAGCTTGTCTGCATAATCTCATGGAGGGAGACCAGTCGATCTGAGCTACGTACTTTTGTAAAATTGCTGACGCGGCACTTTGAGGCGAACGAGTTCAAATGGGATGGATATATCAGCCGCGAGGGACAACGCCTATTGATCGCCATACCGATTGCGTCGTAGATCGGAGCGGGCTGGAGGCGAGCCGAAGGAACGGCTGATGCCAACTACTCTCCAAGAACAACTGGATCAGGTCGAACGCGACATAAAGTTATACATGGAGTTTGATGCAAACGAGAAAGATCGTTTCAATCGCGAGTCTTACTTGTGGACTGCAGAGGATCGCATCGAGTGGCAGGAGATACAATCTGACAATGCTCAAAGACTCCGAGAACTGCTCGAGGAGCGTGACCATTTGCGCAGCCGGTTGGGCCTATGAAACGACAGTAAGATGATTGCCGTAGATCGCAAGTGCGAAAGATCGCAGCTGCTTCGAAATTTCCCTCGAAACTATCAGTTCGCCGAGACTGAAGAAGCGTCTATGACCGCGTTCGCTCTCGTGGCAATTTGCTTAGCGACCGCGCCGTAACATGCATTCCCAATAGCGGAACCATCTGTTTGGACACGCTGAAACCAATTGTTTTCATGACAGAAGCAATCCGCGCCCGGGCGATATGGGAGATTTGTAACCGCAAATGATCGCGGGCGAGTTCTTCGTCAAAGAACGGCAGTGCGGGGCCATCATGTATGCTACCATCCGCAGCAGCTTGATTTGATGCTGTAGCGGCGATTGTTTCATCTCCGAATCGAGAAAGCGCTGCGTCTCCCTTGACGGCAACACGAAGGGTATCGATGTCGCGACCAATGTTTCGGTCCCTGAAGTAGAAAACCGAAGTTCAAGGGATAGTCGCCAAGTTGTACAGCCCCGAGCGTAATTGCTGGCTCGTACTAAGATCATAGGACGACACCACGTCGATCAAGCCTTGACGTCGGGGTCATCAGTTTATCGAAGCCATCGTCGTAGCCGGGTAGCTTACCAAGCGGCCTAACCGAGCCCGATTTGAATCCAAATATTGGGGGCATGCCGATCGCCATCAAAAAGGCTTGGGGTGGAAATAGATCGCGGTCGTTAGGATCAGCAACGTAAATCTTATCAAAAAGTAAGAAGTGCTCGCCTCAGTTCATGAGAGGAATTCGGACATTCGGTAGGCGCTAAAAATGCTTCGTAGATCATGTTGCAGCGTCCGTACTACGGGTCCGAAAGGCTTAATATCGGATTCGCAAAATTCCCGGTCATTCTGACCTTCCGCAACCAAAAGTCGAGCCCCGTCCGCTCCTCAGGGAGCTTCGGCCAGCGTCCCTTCAAGTAGAGGCTTATCCGAACCTTTGACTTGGACGACGCCTAGAGCCAAGCCGAGCGGTTGAAAGGCCAAGCTGATAGAGCCGCCGCCGCACGGCGTTTTCAGTTCGGCAGAGGGTCGCGGCGATTTCTAGGATGGACTGGCCATTGATGATTGCCGATCTCAGCGCGTTATCATCTTCGGGCGCCCACGTGCGACTTGAGTTTACGCTATTCATAACCGGGAATGTCTTTTTTTGGTCCAAAGCGCGCAGCCAACCACAGCCTGAAATGACTGTCCACTCCCTCGTCCCTTTCAGTGCGCAGTCGTTATGCGGTCGGAGCAAGAAGGAGGGCTGCTTGTTACGGGGGGCAGCAGCGTGGTGTCTGGACCACCGCCGAGGAGATGGTTCAATTTTGTGCGTGAGCGCCTACTATATCGCGTGGCCCCTTCGGGGGAGCGGATGCATACTGTCCGAGTTGAAGATGCCTTCTTGACCCCGACGTCGGGTCTCACGCTGCCTCGATTTTAATCGCTTAATTCCGTTAATTGACCGCGGGCGCGCATAGTCACGCAAAATACTTAGGTGTCGATTGCCAGAAGAGAGGTTTGAAGTGCTAGACGCGCTTCGCGGCTTCGCAGCCATTGGCGTCCTGTTCTTTCACCTTTCAATCGTCGGTGCGCCGCAGTTGGCACCTCATGGCTATCTGGCGGTGGATTTCTTCTTCATGCTTAGCGGGTTCGTACTTTCGCACTCGTATGCGATGCGTCTTCAGTCTGGCAGGCTAACAGTTGCCAAATTCCTGCAAATTCGCATGAAGAGGTTATTGCCGCTTAGTCTGTTGGGACTCTTATTGGGAACAGGGTATTTCTTACTCCGTTTGGCGTTTCAGAAACATTCGCAGTACGCACTTTCTGACATCCTCGGCGGGACGGCCTTCAACGCGGCTTTGCTGCCTAAGCCCTGGGTAAGTCAGGCTCCCACAGACACGACATTCCCCACCAACACCCCGATGTGGTCGTTGTCATTTGAAATCGCCGTCAACTTACTTTGGGCGGCGCTGATATTGCGGGTAGATACGAAGTGCGCCTGGGTGATCACCGCTGTCACTGGTGGACTCCTTGCCCTAACGATCCTTAAACACGGTACCGCCGATCTTGGGGCTACGTGGACTACTTTTTTCGGAGGTGCTGTTCGCACCCTGTTCGGCTTCTTTACCGGCGTTCTGGTTTGGCATTACCGCCCCAAACCATTCCTGCCCACACTTCTACTTTGGCCAATGATCCTTCTGCTCGCGACCGTCTTTTGCCTTCCGATCCGAAGCTCTGTTTTCGATGCTGTTTCGATCGTCCTTATCTTTCCACTCCTATTGTATCTGTCCGTCGCTTGCCATCTCCAGCAAAAGCAGCGTCTTCTTAGTGTGCTAGGCCGCCTTTCGTATCCACTCTACATCGTTCACGTTCCAATCCTTATGACGACGGTCGGTCTGCTAAAGGCAACTCATCTTGAGCAGGCACCCTCTTGTTACCTCTTTGCACTAGTACCAATTTGCATTCTGCTGGCGATCGGTCTGGACAAGTATTACGATTCCCCGATCACATCGGTTCTTGCAAAGCACAGGGTCAGGTCTCTGTAGCTTCAGAGCCTGCCAGCGCCACCGGGCAACCCGAAAGTGCGCGTCATATTCTAGGCACTCGCTGCACAAACCTAAGTCAGCTTCTCTGAGAACCTTTGTCGCGAAAACCGAGCGAGCTGCACTTGCGCCGAGCAGGCGGCACCAGGAGCTTCTGCTCGCGACGCATCTAATTTGCTAGTCGCGCTTTCAGAAATGCGCTTCAATAATCCAATACATACCGGGTCACTGGATGGTCGCTGATGACGAACAGCCTTGACGAGGCGCGGTACGATGCAGTGGTGTTGGGCGCTGGAATCAGCGGCCTTGTAGCGACATCGATCTTGCTGCGCGACGGTGCGAGGAACGTCCTTGTCGTCGACGAGTACGCCTGGAGCGGTGGAAACCACATCGATTGCAAGGTCGGCGACTACACCTTCGATGTCGGCAGCTACATCTTTCAGGACGATTCGCCGTTATTGGCGCACTTTCCTGAGTTATTACCGCTCTATATTCAAATCTACCCGTCGTGGGGGCGTCTCACTCCGCAAGGCGCAGTAAGTCACTATCCGCTATCCATCAAGGACGATCTGCTTTCAGCCGGTCCGTTGGAATGGCTTTGGATGGTGAGCTCGATCATCTTTGCCCGAACCTTCCGCCGCAGGATCCGAAGTGCCAAGGACTTTGCAACTTTTTGGATTGGAAGGCGGTTACTGGAGCGCACAGGCCTCGGCTATTATCTGAGCCGGTTCTACGGATTTCCCGCCGATCAGGTCGACGTCAAGTTTGCAGAGAAAAGGATGCTTTGGATTAAGGAGCACGCGACGCTGCGAAACCTTGTTGGGCGGGCCTTTCGTCGTGCCCCCAATGTGGCTCCCAATCAACAACTCGTTCGACCGCGGGAGGGCTTCGGATTCCTGTATCGCAAGGCAATGGAGCGGCTCGAAGGCCAAGGCGCGGGCTTTGTGCTGGGGACCAAGATAGCTCGCGTTCAAAGGCAGAACGGTGAGTTTTCGATTGTCCTGGCGAACGACCGTGCGATCGTCGGCCGTCGCCTGGTCTCGACCATTCCCCTAGCACGCATCCAAGATCTGTGTGGTCTGCAAACGCATCGAGAGCTGAAAACCGTGACGTTGCTGACGTTGTTCTATAGCTTTTCCGGTGAGAGAGGCTTCAAGCAACCGATCCTGTACAATTTTTCAAGCGAAGGGGCGTGGAAGCGCCTCACGATTCATTCCGATTTTTACGGCAGGTGCCACGGCCGAGAATTCTTCTCCGTCGAAGTCAATGCTGAGCACGTGGCGCACGACATTAGTACGGCAGATAGCGACTTTAGAACTCACACCTGCGACAACAGACTGTTTTTGGGCGACCTTCGGCTTGAGGGCACGCATATGCTTGGCAATGCCTACCCGATCTACACCGACCAGGCCGACGAACACGCGGCAAGCACGGTGGCCGCACTGCGCAAGTTAGGCATCGAATCGATTGGACGGCAAGGCAGATTTGACTATCAACCGACCGCTCGCGACTCCACCTTAAAAGCCGAAGCCGCGCTTCGTTCGGATCAGCGTCGGTCAGACCTGGTCTAGATCAGATGCGAGGGCCGCGCCCTCGACTTCATCAGGTAGATTCCAACATTTTGTACAGGGCCTGTTGAAGACGCGATCAACGGGTATTCGGGCAACAAAGGAGCCTTCGGAGCGGAAATTGGGCGTCACTCAGTGGCGGTCGAGCAGGGTGGGGGTTGGGGTGCGGGCGGCGGGCTCATGCGCCATCTTCCTGACCGCGCCAATGAGGCCGCGCAAGCGACCGCAGTTCGTGCAAAAAACTGGCGTGTCATCGAGAGCTCCGTCAGCACACTGAAACGTAACCGCCAGGGTCGCGCAGTTCGAGCAAACGGATTCGAAAGCTGTGGCCTGGGTCGAGCTCGCTCTCATCATCATCCCTCAATGGTTCGATCGATCTCGCAACTCGAGAGTGTCGCAACGGCTTAAAGTCGGATTCCAATCGAGCGGTGATCAAATCTTCGGTTCAAATGGTTTTCTGTGCTCGCAGAGGGTATCAGGCCTGCTGTCTTCAGAGATGTTCGGTCGGGGCGGCGAGTCGACTTTCAATATGCTGCATCCTCGAATAGAGCCGGGATGGTAGCCAGCATGATCTTGGTGTCGAGTACCATGGACCAATTGCGCGCGTAGAACGCATCGCAGGCAACGCGCCGGCGGTAAGTGGTTGTACTGCGACCGCTCACTTGCCAAAGGCCGGTAATTCCAGGACGGCAGGCAAGGTAGGCGTCGACCTTGTACGCGTACCGCGCCAGTTCTTCTTCGGTGACCGGCCGAGGCCCGACGATGCTCATGTCACCGCGAATGACATTGAACAACTGAGGCAATTCGTCGAGGCTGGAGCGACGCAGCGCTGCGCCCAACAGCGTGACGCGAGGGTCTGCGCGTAACTTGCGAGTGGCCTTCCACTCGGCGGCGGCCGCAGGATCCGACTCCAACAACCGTTGCAGCCGCTCCGCTGCGTCAGGGGCCATGGTACGGAACTTCAGACAGTCGAAGGTCTGACCATTAAAGCCAACCCGTCTGTGACGGAACAGCACCGGTCCTGGCGAGAACAAAATCAAGGCCGAGCAACAAAGAAATAGCAAAGGAGAAAGCAGCAGAATGCCAAAAGCCGCCAATACGAGATCAATCGATCTCTTTACGACTGTACCCACGGGACGCGGTGCTACGTGGGCGGAAGAACGTCTCTTTGCGGAAATGAAAGGCAACTCGCCGCGTGTATCGACCACATTGGCCATTGCGGGAACTCCATAAAACAAAACCTAAAAAGCCTTCGAACTCGTCCCCTCTTGTCTTGTGGTCTCATCGCCCCCAATGCGAGCACATTAAATTCTGACGCGGTGCAAAATTAATACAAGTTTAAAGTTTCGGCAGAGCCAGCGGATTTTTTCAGCGTTGTATCAATTGAGCTCGTGATGACTTTGCGATTTGAAAAGGGCGGCAGCAGCGCCGTACCTTCCTTCAGTTTTGATAATAGGAATAACGCCGATCGGAATAACCCTCAAAGCGACGCATAAACGCTTCGTCGGTTTTGTTGAGCACGGTGCCAAGCAATCGCTCTGAAACAAGCGGCGATGACTGGATTGCCTTGAGGACCTCGTTGGTGGACGTGCCCCATTCAACCACCATCACAAAAGCGTCAAACAGGCTTGCGACCGCTCTGACGTCGGCGATGGGCAAGATCGGCGGCAAATCGCAAATGATGTAGTCGTAGTCCTCGCGAGCTCGCTCCAGTCCCAGCCTGACCGATGGCGCACAAAGCACATCCGAGCTGTTCGAGGGCGGTGCCCCGGATGGCGAGGGGACGACATCGAAGTTGAAATTGAGGTCGTTGATGATCACGTCTTTGAGACGCAACCGATCGACCACCATCCGTTGCAGCCCCAACCGGCGCTCGTAGCCGAGCATTTTGGACAAGGCCGGTTTACGCAGATCCGAGTCAATCAGAAGCGTGCGGGCTCCGCTTCTCGCAAGGAATGCGGCGAGCGCCGCGGTGGCGGTTGTCTTCCCTTCACCGGGAAGGGCCGACGTAATGCCGATCACCTTTGGCTTGGCCGGATGCAGGTCGATGGCGACCTTGATGTAACGCAACGCCTCGGCGGTAGCTGAAAAAGGAGCGGCTTTGTTGATCTGCTGGAAGGCGCTGGCGTGACCGCCGCGCCACCGCGTCCGCAGCTTTGAAACAGCTGGGAAAGCGGCCAGGCAGGGCGTGCTCAACAGCTTCTCGAGCTGGTCACGTGTGTGGACCCTCCGGTACATGAATTGCTCTCGGGCTATTGCTGCGAGCGTGCCCAGGCCGAGCCCGCACATCGCTGCGAAAGCCAAGGCGATGGCGCGCTTGGGCGAGCTTGGCTTTGTAGGCGCCGACGCTTCCGTCACCACGCGGGCCTCGGTCGACGGAAACGACTGCTGTTGCACTGACTGGGTGAATCGAGACAGGAAAGCCTCGTAGATGCCACGATAGGTGTTCGCACCCGTTTCCAGCTCCCGCAGGCGAACCTGAGCTTGCCGCGTCGCCCCGGATTGCTGGAAGATCTCGATCATTCGCCTATCGATCGCCTCCTCCTGCGACTTCGCAATCTGGAGTTCGCTCTTATAGCTCTCCGCGATACGGGAGATTTCATCCCACATCGACCGTTGCAGCGCTGCCATTTCCGATCGCAGATTCCTGGCGGCCTCATGCTCGGCACCGTAGCGGGCGCTCCATTCGGCTTGCTTGTTTTGGTTCTCCAGGTATTTCTGACGGAGCTTGGTGATCACCGGGCTGTTCAGCGCATCCGTGACAACCGGATCTGGGATCGTGAAGTTTTCCTTCTCCGGTCGTTGTTCGAGGATGCGTTGTATGCGCTCGAGCTTGGCGCGAGCTTGGCTGGTGTCGGCACGAGCCTTGGCCAGTGCGACGCCGAGCTGATCGAGCTCAACCTCGCTCGCCAGTTTGCCTTCGACGCCAATGATGATGCCGTTTTCGGCCTTGAAGTCCTGTACGGCTTTGTAGGCATTGCTGGCCTGCTGACGGAGTTCGCTGATCCGCTGTTCCAGCCAAACGCTGGCGCGTCGGGTAGCCTCGTACTTTGCCTGCAGCCGATATTCGATATAGGCATCGGCGAAAGCATTGGCGATCCGTGCAGCCTTGTCCGGGTCAAGCGAAGTATAGGCGATCTGCTCGACGTAGCTGCGGCCCAAACGGGTGACGCGCAGATTGTCCTTGAGAACGCCAAGCGCGCGTCGCTCTAGCTCGGCAGACGAAGGCCTTTCTTCGGACGGTTTCGTTAGCCGCAACCATCGGGCCAAGCGGCTTGTGATTGCATTGCCCGAGGCGACGAACTCTGGATCATCCGTGAGATGCAACTTGTTTATGACCGCTTTGCCGACCTTTTCGGACCTAGTGGTCTCGATCTCGCTCTCCACAACAGCGTCGTCTACGCCTTGATGTTCCTGGACATTCTCACTTCGTGGCGAAGTAATTCCCTTGGTATCAACGAACATGTCAGCCTGCGCCGTGAACTTGCGAGGCGCCATCCCGACGTAGAGCGAGCCAAGCGCCAACGAGGCGGCCGTCATGAAGGCAATAAGACGCCATTCGCGACGTAAGAAGTCGCGTAGCAGAAGCAGAGATCTTGCCTGATCAGGGGCGGCTTCTGTCGCCGTCGCGTAGGGCCGAAATTCGCCGGCGATGTTCATTCCACGCCCTCAACTCAACTCGTTTTATGAACGCGTACAGTCCAAAAGGAGCGGCTCGCATCTGCTCGCGCAAACAAGAATTGGCATTTAAACAAAAAGCAGTATCGCCCATTAAATTGATGTTACAGAGCCCAAATGCCGTGCAGGCTGTGCTCAAGAAACAGTCAATTGAGGGTTGAGATCATGCCGAGCGCTTCCTTGCTTTGCTGTCTCCGATCTGGCGCGTTGGGCGAAAAGGAAATCGATGTGCGAACACATTTTGCGGATGAATGGCTCGCGGCCAAACTGCTGGGCGTGAGCAACGATAGCCTCGGGCTCAAAGGTCATTCGCTCGAATCGGGCAATGCTATTGCTGATGGCATCAATGGTCTGCTCGTCGAAGAAGAGACCAGTCAGGTCGTTTGCAACTGTTTCGGTAGCGCCCCCCCGCCCGAAAGCGATCACCGGACGTCCGCTCGCCATGGCCTCTACCGGGACCATGCCGAAGTCTTCTTCTCCCGGGAAGATGAGCGCGCGACAGCGCGCGTAATGGTGCTTGAGTGCCTCGAACGGCTGCGGTCCGAGCACGGAAACGGTCGGGCCGGCGAGGCGGCGAATCTCGGATAACATCTCGCCGCCGCCGATGACCACCAGCTTCCGTTTCAATTCGTTAAACGCGCGTACCGCAAGGTCGGGCCGCTTGTAGGACACAAGTTCGCCGGCCATCAGATAGTAGTCGCCGAGTTCGGAGGAGGGGCACGGCGAGAATGCTGCAGTATCCACTGGAGGATGAATCACGTTGGCGTCGAGACCGTAGTAGCGGCGGATGCGGCCGGCGACGGTTGCGGAATTGGCAACGAAGCTATCGACCCGTGCGGCGGAAGCGACATCCCACAGTCTTAGATAGTGCGCAAGCGAGGGCATGGCCAGCTGCGCGAGCGAACCGGCGCTGGCTCGGTAATCGTGAAACATATTCCAGATGTAGCGCATGGGTGTGTGGCAATAGCAGACGTGGAGGGCGTGAGGAGGAGCAATGACGCCTTTTGCCGGTCCGGATTCGCTGCTGAGAATCAGATCATAGTCGCGCAAATCTAGCTGCTCCAGAGCGAGCGGCATGAGCGGGAGATAGGTCTTGTACATGCGTGGAGCGCGCGGTAGCCGATTGATAAAGGTCGAAACAACGCGGTGTTTGCGAATAGTTTCGGAGACCATTTCTGGAACATAGACGTGCGTATAGATGTCCGCCTCGGGATACATCTCGCAAAGAGCTTCGAGGACTTTCTCGCCCCCGCGCATCCCCACAAGCCAATAGTGAATGATCGCGACTTTCATGCAGTCAGCCCTTCGCGAATTGATCAAAGATGTGCTGTGATTGCGCATTGGGATCGAGCGGACATCTATGCTTCAGCGTGGTAGGACTTCAGGGGCAGGCGGACAGCCTTCGGCCGGACCAGGCCCGCGCCCGTACACGTGGACATAGTCGACCAACAGCGTGGAAGGATTGGGTGTCTGATCGATCGGCCAACCACCGCCGAGGGCCAGGTTCACGAGAGGGTAGAGCGGACCGTCGAGTTCAGGTGGAGTTGGTTGGCTCCACACCGGGGTTCTGTCGAAGAAGAACACAATGGCCTGCGGCGAGATATCTACGCCGAAAGTGTGGAAGTCTTGCACAAGCGCATCGTTCGGTACCGTGACCTTCTGCCCCTCGCCCCGGGTCTTCTGCGGTTGTTGCTTGTACCAGATGTGCGTGGCGGCCTGATAAGCGGATGTGAACTGCCCATAATATTCGATGACATCAAGTTCGACGTTTCCTTCCGTCACCGTGGCGGGCTTCAGAGCGGCAAGCCAGAATGCGGGCCACGTTCCCGGACCGGGCGGCATCTTCATACGTGCTTCGAAATAGCCGTACCGGGTTCCGGTCCCGGCGCCGGAAGCATCGGCCGCAGCCAGAAGACCCGACGTCCACTTGCCGTTCCGATCCTTCGAAGCAGTGATGGTGAGAACTCCGTCTTCCACCTTGAATGGCCCCCTCGGTCCCGGATTGGCAAATGCCGCGTCGCCGAAATCGCCCGACCAAGGGGTGTGTGCGGTCCAACGGGCTGCGCCCAGGCGGGTCGCTGAGACACTGAGCTCGTTGAAGTCTTCAAGCAAGACGGGATGAAGTTCACACGATGCAGGCTGCTCGGCCGCGAACGCAGAACCGAATGAAATCCCGACCGTGAGCGCGACTATCGTGACTGCCCAGGTCGGGCGTTTTGTTGCATGCCCCTTCTCGGTCATCTCGCTCTCCTTGATCCTGCATCGTGCACTTCGACCATCACACGGCCCCTGCGCGGCCGCTGATCCGAACACCAAAGCCATACAGTGCGCCGACATAGACAATGGCGCCGAACAGAGAGATCACTCCCAGTTCAAAAAACGCAGCCAGATGGAGCTCAGGCAGCTTGTATCGCAGGCTGATCACCAGAAGGGTCATCACCGCCGATGCGGCGGCGATTGGCCATAGATTGGCCGCCTCAGACGCGACGCTGGTCCCGACCAGTTGCCGGGCTCCCATCAAGGAGAGGGCGAACATGATAAACGAGACCGCGGCCCGTGCAGCCACCACGCCTGCAAGCGAATAGAAGTAGAAACCCAAACACATAAGCAGGATCTTGGCGCACAGCTCGACCAGGGTGAGGCGAAACACCAGATGGGTTCGATTGGTGGCCAGCGCCAACGAATGCAGAGGCTGATAGAACGCGCTGAGGACGGTCGATAATGCGAGCCACCGCAAGTAGATTCCAGCCTCGCCCCACTGCGGGCCCAGCAGGACCTCGGCGATCAAGTCCGAGGTCAATGACATTCCGATGCAAGCCGGCGCGGCAAGTGACATCGTGAGCCGGGACGCCTTCGAATAGGCGTGACGGAGCCGGTCCTGGTTCTGGTTGATCTGCGACAGTGCGGCCATGAGAGGCTGCATCGCCGGGCCTATCAGGCTCTGGGTTGGCATCACCGATAGATCGCTGGCGATGGTGTATTGACCCAATGTGGCCTTGCTCGATGAATAGCCAAGCAGGATTCGATCAAACTGCCAGCTCAGCGCGATGATGATCTGGGCGCCGCTCAGCCAACCCAGAAAAGCCGAGAACTCCCGAAACTTCGACAGCGAGAGGTTTGGTCTGTAAGGGGCCAACAGGTACGACATCGACGTGGCGCCCAAGGACGCTGCGATGCCGCTGGCGACGATGGCCCAGTACCCAGCGCCAAGTTTGACTGCTGTCGCTGCAATGATCGCTGCGGCAAGTTTGCCAAAGATCTCGGTAACAAAGACTGGCCTGAAAGCCAGGCTGCGGGTGTGCTCGACCATTCCAGGGCTATACAGGCTGCGAGCCAAGGGTCCGATGGCGCTCACGATGATCAAGCTGGCCAGGCGGGAATCCTGGTAAATCTGCGCAAAGGGCCACGCCACGAGCAAAAGCACCAATGTCAAGGCGATGCCTCGGAGCGCGCTCAAGGTGAAGGCAGTATCCAAGTGCGACTTCGCTACGCTTGGCAAGCGCGTCAGAGCCTGCAGCGTTGGTACCTCGAGCACCATGTCCGCAATAATCGTTACGGTAGCGGCGAGGGCGGTGAGGCCGAAATCAGCGGGCGTTAAGATGCGTGCGAGCACCAGAAGCGTGACGAAATCGATAGCCCGGGCTGTTAGCCTGGACGACACAGTCCAAGCGGCGCCCAAGAGGGTTTTGCGGGCAAGCACGACTCAATGCCTGCACGTTGCGACGAGGCATTGCCTGGTCGCCGATGCGGAAAGAGTGCCGGCTCGCGCGGCTTCACGAGGCAGTGGCGTCATCGCGAGTGCCTGTGCTTGGAGATAGTGGTCGCGGGCCCGAGCTCTTGTCGCTCAGTATGATGGTCGCTGCTCGCTCGGGTTCAAGACGGCCTCTCAGGACGTCGGCGCAACCGAGCACGTTACCGCGAAGCCGGCCCCGCCGGTCGATGAAAGGTTCAGGTCTGGCGGCGCGCGCCAGGTTGATGGCGACGTTCCGAAAGATCTGCATGGTTGCCTGCCGAGGCGTCATCGTGCCTTTGCGCAGCAGGTAGATTGGATTGACGACTTGCGAATAGCCCAGGCGATCTCCGGCAACACGGCCCGCCTTCAGTCCCATATGCACGCCTCGGGCGCGGGGGGATTTGATCAGGCGGCCGCCTCGCTTTGCGAGCGCTGCGCCAAAATCCCGGTCTTCCTGCCATCCGTAGAGGACGAGCCGCTCATCAAAGGTAATGTTGCCGATCGCAGACATACGGAAAGCCATGTTGCAGCCGTACGGGCTGAATGGTTCGATGCGCGGTGCTTCGGGCGACAGCGTGCCTTCCGTCAAGATGCGCCGCGCTTCATCAAAGCTGAGACCCGGTCCGAGGATGCCGTCAGCATAAAGATAACCAGTGAAGCCGACGACCTCTGGTTCGTCTCGAAACGTTTGCGCGGCCGCGGCCAACCAATCGGGATCCGCAAGAAAATCATCGTCGAAGAACACGATCACGTCGGCCTCATTACTGAGCACGGCCAACGCGGTATTTCGCTGAGCCGGCAAGCCGCCGGGGCCGGTGACAAGCCGAACGCCGGGCAGCTTGGCGGCATCGCCCGCATCTTCAAGGTTGACGCAAGACACGATGACGGCGTCCGGCTTGAGGGTTTGGGTTTGCAGCAAGTGAGTCAGGGTTGCCGTCACCGTTTCGGGTCGTCCTCGTGTTGCGATTGCCACTGCCACTCTGGGCATGCGTCCAACGGTGGTCTCACGCCTTCTCAGAGCCGATGTAGGCTCTTCCATCAGCTCGACATATCCAGCCGCGGTGCGCGCCCAAGAAAACATCTTGATCCGCTCGCGGCCACGTCCGACCAGTTCATCGCGCAGATCGCCGGATGTCGAGAGCTGCCGAATGCATTGAACCCAGCGTCGTGGATCGTCGGGGGGGACGAGCAAAGCGGCATCGCCACATACTTCGCTCATGCTGGCGCGATCCGAGGCAACGACGGGACAACCACGCGCCATGGCTTCGATGATCGGAAGTCCGAAACCTTCTGTCCATGATGGAAAGATCAAGCACAAGGCGCGATCCATCAGATAGGCGAGATCGTCATCTGTGACGCGGCAGAGGAGGGTTAAGTCGTATGCTTCCGTTAGAAGCTCAGGGGAAAATATGTCCGCGCCGCCACCGGCGACGATCACGCCGATGTTCATTGCGGCGAGCTCCGGCGCGATGGTGCTAACCAGCTGCAGGTTCTTATGCGGAGCGCGCGATCCGAGCGCCAGCACGAACCGGGCGCCGGCCGCAACTTGGCAATCCTTGCGCGCGAGGCTGGGGTCCCAGGCCAAGGCGTGCTCGTGTCCATTTGGAAGCACTGCAATGTCCGCGGCGCGTAGCGGCAGGTGCCGGGCAAGTTGTCGGGCCGAATAGGCTGAAACGGTGGTGATCCTTGCAGCGCGCTTTGCCAACAGCGGTTGCAGCACGCGATAGGTCGCGCGAAACGCTGGTCGATAGCTCTCCGGTGCGTCGAACACGTTGGCGTCGTGAATACACACGACCTGATCCGGTTTGACGGCCGGCGCTGTGTTGCCGAGATTGAGCAACCGTCCGGGCCACCGCCCGGGAAGAACCAATTGCTCCCAGAGGTGTCCGCCGAGCGGCCCCGCCGTAATGAGCGGCATGGCCTGAAGCCGAGGATCGGGGGCGGCCGCGGGGGCAATGATCGGAACGATTGCGCCGGACCCGACTAGTGCCTGATTCATTGCCGCCGTGACGCCCTGGGCGTAGCGCTGCACGCCGCTCGTGGGCTGAGTCAGATAGCGGCCATTGACGGCAAAACTGCTGGATGCATTCATGCTTTGGCTCCCGATGGTTTGGACGGCGTGAGCAACACTCCTTCGAGGTGATCCCGCGGTGAAGCGCAAGCCAGCGCGGCGAGAGCGTAGAACAGCAGACCTTGCTCCACGGATGGAGCTGCCAACGTGTCGCCAATGATGAGAGCAAAACATGCATTGCGCGCGGCTAGGCGAGCGTCGGTCTCATAAGCCCGCGGACCATTCAATGGTGCGAACAGGGCTGTTGCCGCGAAAAGGAGGTAGAAGGCAGTTCCCGGAATACCAACGTTGGCAAGCAGTGCGATCGGAAAACTCGATGTGCGGATAGTTCCGAGCCCAACGCCGAAACCAAAGGAGTCATAGAAGTTCTGTAGGGCAGCCGCATTCCAAGAGCTGCGCTCGATGGCCGAGGTCGAAGAGGATTTGTTGAGAATCAACGTATCGACATAGGTACGCGCCGTTTCGCTGGCTCGTTCGTCGAGGAGCACACCCAAGATCACGATGACCAGGAGGATCGGCGTGCATAGCACGGCCGCGGAACTGAGCGGACGGTTCGGTTGAAAGCCCGATCGCCGCAGAAGTCCGGCGTAGAGGATCAAGCCGACCAGTGGAGCCCCAGCAAATCCTGTCGAGGAGGTTGACAGAACGACAAGCGCCAGCGATGCAAGCGCCATCGGGCCGGTGAGCATTGGCATCCTACCGCTCAGAAAGAGGGTGCCGGTGAACGCGAACGCTCCGAGAGTGGCGCGCGCGAATGCGGAAGCTTCGGGAAATGAACCGACGATCCGCTTTACGCCGTTGACCTGATCATCGGCGTGCATTGTGTACCGGGCGTTCCGCATGAAATCGAGGAGACTTTGGGTGCCTGTCGCATACGTTCCGATGTCCAGCATGGCGAGCAGGACGTTTCCGGCGCAATAGCCGAGTACTGCGGCGACAACGGCGCGAAAGCCGGCATGAGTCGTTGCGATCGCGGCCGTGATCCCGAAGCAGGCAAGATCCGCTGCCATGTAGACGGACTGAGTAAAATTGCTGGACACGGGCCCAAGCGGGACGGTTGAGCCGGTGTCGGCGTATTCCGACGCGCCAAGCGGAACGATCTGCGTTGCGCCAGCCAGTAAGCGCGGCATCAGGACAGCAGAGCCGACGCCAAAGATCACCAAGCACAACAGCCAGAATCCGGGTTGGCCGTAGCTGATGGCTCGCATCGCAGCGGCAGCCTCGTGGCGCCGAGCGAGCACTGCTGCCATGGCAAAACTTAAGAACAAGTGTGCCGGTTGAATGTTTGCGCCGCCGACGAGGATGGCGGCGGCCGCGCCAAACAGGGCAGTGCCCATCAGCACGCCGAAAGTGGCGCGATAACCGAGCGGCAGGCAGAGCAACCCGAGTAGGATGGTCAAAATCCCGATCGGTTCTAGCGACATGGCGCACCGCCGGGGTTTGACTCGAGTACGCTGCGACACGTCCTGACCAGAGTCGCGGAGCCAGCGCGGCTGACCGGAGACGGCACGTGAAGTGCTGCTGGATTCGGCATCGGCTTTTTCAATGCTGGCGAGCCATCATGCCCCTGATAGAATGTATGGAATCAAGCATCGGCAGCAGAGCGTGCTTAAGAACGGGGAATTGCCGAGCTATTGCGCCCTCACGCCAGAGTTCAAATCGCAGCGATGCCAGCCTGCTCAACACCGGCTGGGGCTGCTCGGCGCGCAATGCCTGCAGCACATCGGGTCTGCCAAAGTCGACGGATCGGCCCGGCACTTCGAGGCATCGCAATTCGCCGGCGGTAGGCCGCGTAATGGCCCGCTTGAGCCGAAGCCAGGCGGCATCGGCATCGCGTAATGCCGTTGCCCCGCCGTCGATCGGAAGGCTGTCTACGTAACTGAGCGCACCGGACAGCAATTCGTTTCCGAGGCTGGCATCGCTGATCCCAAACCGGATGTCGCCGCAATTGGCCGCGACACCCTCTCCCTCGTCGACAAAGGAAGTGACCGAGGGGATCCTGGGCTCGAACAGGCTCTCAATCAGATGCCAATACCGCAGGACTGAGGAACGGACGTCGAGCGGACTATAGCGATTGCGCTCAACCAAGAGACCGAAAACCTGCTTGAAATGTTCTTCGCTGTGTCCCTTATAGTTTGATCGGGCAAACTGAATGGTTTCAATTTGTAGCGCCGGAAAGGCACTGGCCAATAGCCGCTGTGTGCTTCCGTAGAGACCGGTATCGCACAGCAGAATTCGGCGAGCATCGCCCCGGAGTTTGGCAAAGTGCCGCTCGAACAACGCGTTCTGCACGCGGATGTCAGACAAAACCGTCTTCGCGCGATCGTCGAACAACATGGTCAAGAATACGTCTGCACGAAATGGCTGCTTCCATTCCTCTGGCAGCTCGTAGCGTCCTCCACCAAGGGCACAAGCTACATCAAGAAACGAGCGGTCGCGAAACTCACGGGCAATCTCCTCGAGCGCGGAAGCGCTGCGAACCAGCACCGCAGCGCGCGCCGCAACGAGGCGTGAGACCATGAAGTTCTGCCGTGGCATGCCGAGCGGCAGCGAAAGCCGAGCGATGACTCGTTCGAAGACTTCCCTTATTCCAACACCGCCGCGAGCGCAGAACAGCAAGGTCGCCTTGTCGCATGCGTTCACTTCGGCGGCGTATAGCCAAATCAGCAAACAAAACTGAGTGACGATGGGCCCAAGGACAACACGTCCAAACGCGTACGCATTTTCGGGTGGCTCCGCTGCCGAGCATTTGCCGCGCTTTGGTCGCGACAATGCGGCCCGAGCAGCAACCAAACCGCCATTCGCCTTGCGCAAATAGCTGAACCAGACCGGCCGGGGTGTATGAATGACAGTTAATCCATGTGCCGAGGCGCGACGGACGTCGGCATGCGGATCATCGCCGATGTGCAGAATTCGTCCTAAGGACACCCCTTCTGCTTCGGCGACCCGGGCAAACAGGGCACCGTCACGCTTGGTGCATCTCTGATCGGCGCTGCTGTAGATCTGATCAACAATATCGTGCCCATGAAAATGCGAGATTAGTCCATCGAGGTCAGCAGACGACAGCATGGTGTCGCTGACGGCGACAACGCGGCTGCCCGCCGCTCGGCGTGCGCGCAGAAATCCGGCCAAGGTCCGGTTTGCAACGAGCGAGGTCTTCTCGATGTCGAGTTCAATTGCCAATCGCGCAACGATCAAGGAATCCGGAAGACCCAGCAAGCGAAGTTGCCGATGGATCACGTCGGGCAGTCGGACTTCACCGGAACCGCGCACGGCGAGCGCTCGGAAGGCAATTCGCTCGGCTTCTTGTCTGGCTCTCGCCAGCAGAACAGGTTCGATTTGCCAACCGCGCGCCCGAAGAAGGTTGCTGAATAAATGCTCACCTTGCACAATACGTGAGCGAGCGGAGCGCACGGTTCGCAGCAGAAGCGTATCAAAGACGTCGACGGATATCAGATCGATTCCATCGGCGGCTCTGACGCGCTCGGCTAGCCTATGTGATTTCATAAATTACCAAACTCCAACGCACCGAATGACGCAAAACACGCGTAACGGTCGCAAATTGATTTGTGCTAGGCGGGCTCCGCAATTAGATGTTGCTCAGATCAATAAATTGCTTGTAGCATTTTGCGTGCCAACTCTGAGGGGCGTTCATATTTAAGAATTATATGGACCGGCGAATTACCAGCCGAATTCTCACGATCTCAGCTGACCGTTCCAGCGAGGGGTATTTAGAGAATAATGATGCGATCGCTTACTAAGCATGGGATTTCCGCGCTCGCTTCTGTTGCCTCCAGGGCCGCACAAAGCGCGTCGTTGCGCAGGATGATCTTCAATGGCATCCGCTTGCGGCGCCCTGAAGTGGAACGTTTTGGTCGGATGGACGAGATCCGCTTCTTGGCCTATTGCTTTCTGAATCGCGATCGATCGCGATCGCAAATACTTCAAGACCTGTGGGTCAGCTACGAGCTCGGAGAGAAGCAGGGCGGATTCTTTGTTGAGTTTGGTGCAACCAACGGCGTTACGAATAGCAACACCTGGCTGTTGGAAAAGGAATACGGCTGGCAAGGAATTCTAGCTGAGCCGAATCCAATCTGGCACGACGCGCTCGCACAGAACCGGACTTCGCGCAAGGATCGTCGGTGCATCAGCTCTAGCTCAGGCAAGAAGGTGCGTTTCTTGGTAACGAACGAAGTGGATCCGGAGCTCAGCGGGGTAGCCGAGTTCGCTTCGGGTGACCACTTTGCAGCTGTGCGTTCTGCCGGCCAGGAGATCGAAGTTGAGACGGTTTCGCTGAACCAGCTTCTGGCGGACTGCAATGCTCCCCGCAGGATTGACTACATGTCGATAGATACCGAGGGGAGCGAGTACGATATCCTAAAGAGCTTCGATTTCTCCCGCTACAGCATCGATCTACTCAGCGTGGAGCAGAATCGACAAACGGAAGCTGCGATTCAGGCGCTTCTTGCGACGCACGGATACAAGCGAGTCTTCGCGGAGTTCTCGCAGTGGGACGGCTGGTATGTGCATTCGGAGCGCATGACCTCTCGGCGTGGCACGAATCTTGACGGGCAATTGGCGCAAGCCCCGCGCAGGTAGCGTTGGTCGAGAAAACGAATGGCTGACCAGACCCGGACTGAGCCTGAATGAAAGAGTTTTCAGCACGAGCAAGAATGCCGCACATGTCATCGTTAGGGCCCGCGGCTGAAGCAAAGCGCATCAATGTCGCGATGCTGCTCAGCTGCAGTTCCTTCGAAGGGTTTTTTGGGTGGGTGCAGGGTCAGACGCGCGCTAGCTATCTCGAGCGGTATCGAAACGATTGGGCGTGGTACTATGCTCGCGGTTTGAGCCGAAACGGGATTAGGCCGATGCTCTATATCCCCTCACTGCGGGAGTCGGGAAAGTTTGCCACCGATGTTGGGATCGACGTTCGATTTCTGCCGCTCGAGAGTTGGTACCAGCTGATCGAACGGGTGTGGGTCAAGCGCCTGTCGCGCCGTTCGCGCTGGTCCCTATATGCTGAGGAACGGTTGAACACGATTGCATTTATGCGGCCGCTTCGGAAAGCGCTGGCAGCGGACAGAATTGATCTGCTGTACGTGCAGGAATATTGGAGCGGCAGGTTCGATCACCTCGCAGGTCGAATTGATTTGCCAATAGTCGGTGCAGATCATGGCGGCCTGCCGGATCGTGTCGTGAAGCTGTTCAAACGCGATAGCTTTTGCAGGGCGGCGTTGCTCTATGGTCAAACCGAGCAGGAGTGTCGCATCGTCAGTCGCTATGGCGGTCGATCCCGTCTCCAGCCGAACGGCTGCGACGTATCGGAGTTCTTTCCGGATGCGGCCGCGAGCCGTTCCAAAACGATCCTGACAATCACGCGTTTGACCAACAGGCAAAAGCGCACGACCGACCTCATTCGCGCACTCGCCAACCTGCCAGAGGAATGGACACTGGATATTGTCGGCACGGGGCCGGATAAGGACCTGATGCAGGGGCTCGCCGCCAAGCTCGGCTTGTCGCACCGGGTGCGATTTCATGGATTTGTCGACCGATCCAAGGTGCGCTCCTTGCTGTGCCGGTGCGGCGTATACGTGATGCCCTCGGCGAACGAGGCGGTGGCACTTGCTGTCCTGGAGGCAATGGCTTGCGGTGCGGCGGTGGTTCTGAGCCGCATACGGGCGTTTGAGCAATTGGTCACGCACGGAGTTAATGGCGTGCTATTTCCCGTCGGTGACGTAACAGGTCTATCCGCCGCCATCCTCGATGCCTGGCGCGATCACCAATCACTTGGCCGAGCAGCAATCGAAACTGTCCACCAAAGCTACAATGCGGAGAAGCTGTACGCGGAGCTGGCAGATAGTCTGCGAAGATCCGCTCATCACGCTGTAGCCACCGCGGCGGAATCAAGCTTGAACTTGGAGGCTTTGTCTTAGCGGCATGAGGCAGGAAATCATAGGCGACGCTCCCCCATCTTTTGAGAAGGTTTGCGTAATGAAGGAATTGTACGAGGGTGATGCTTACGGAAAGAACAATCCGACATGGCATGAGGAGGATGCGCCGTGGAAGGCGGGTCACGTCGCGCAGATGATTCGGCGAAACAACATCCCGACCCAGCGTATATGCGAGATCGGCTGCGGGACGGGCGAGATCTTGTTGAACCTGGAAAGGACGTTTCCGGATGCGCGCTTATCGGGGTACGAAATCTCGCCCGATGCGTTCAGGCGCGCAGCAGCAAAAAGTACTCAACGTACGAAGTTTCACTTAAGCAACCTCCTCGGCGAACACGATTTAGAATTTGATGTTATCCTCGCGATTGACGTGATCGAGCACGTTGAGGACTATATCTCATTCATAAAGCAGTTGCGTAGGTTTGGAACATTTAAGATCTTTCACATCCCGTTGGATCTCTCCGCGCAATCCATTTTGCGGGCTTGGCCGATTGCCGACCTCAGACGCAATGTCGGACACATTCACTACTTCTTCAAACAGTCAGCGTTGGCCACGCTCGAGGATTGCGGCTACACGATTGTCGATCATTGTTACACCGCTAGTCGGTTGGAATTGCCCAATCAGGCCTTCACAAGCCGTCTCATGCGAGTGCCCCGCCGCCTGATGTTTGCCTTCAATGCGGATCTCGCGGTGCGTTTGCTAGGCGGCTACTCGCTGTTGGTCCTCGCAAAATGAGGACCGGCGCAAGTCGGCTGGGTTGCGGTCATAGGCTGAGCCGGGTGATCGGCCTCAGTTGGAGGCGATCGATCCTGAATTGGAGCTGCGCTTATCCGCTGCAGCCAGCTCGTCTGGCGCAATCAGCTTGCGCTGATAGGCACGAAACAGCGCGCGGATAATGACGCCGACAAAGTAACCGCCTTGCAAGATGGCTTGGGTGGCTAAGACGGCAAGAACGGTTTCAAGCCCGCCGAGGCGCTGATTAAGTGTCAGGAAGATCGTGACAAACAGGACAAGCAAGGCAAAGGGGAGCAATGCCCGAAATCGGAAGCGCAGCCCCAACACCGCTCCGAAAATTGCCAGTCCGATCGCCGCGTATTCCATTACAGTGTCCCGCGATACGCGAAGTCCCCTCGAAGAGCTGAGCTGAAACAACGTCCTTGCGATCGGTTTCGCGCCCCCTCACGCCGGCCGGAGTTCGACGCCTCGCCTCGCTTGCCCAACCGACGAACCCGTCAAGTGACAGATCACCTGTTGCGAGAACGTAAACTCGCAGTGTGGCAAGATCTTGTGGCGGTGCAGCACTCTCGGAGCGCCAAAGCCAGTTTGGTGCATCCGAACACAGCTTAGGTCGGCTTGCCAGGCCAAGCTCTGTGAAAGCCACCGACGAGCCACAATAGCAAGCAGAGGAACCAGATCAAGTTAGAGGTTCCCCCCGTCAACGGATTTTTTTCGGCACAGCGCTTTGGTGTTTCGGCCGATGTCACCTTGGCAGGGTATTTGCAACGCAAGCATCGTTGGTTGTTTTTTTCTTGAGGTCAATCGTCCCGGTGAACGCGCCGGACCAAGCACTGGGTGTCTTGCATCTTCCCTGGCTATTTGCCGCAGGTGTGCATGCGTATTGTACAATTACTCAATCATACACGCCGGCTGAATGGTCATGTGCATGCCGCCGTGGACCTCGCCTGTGCGCAGGTGAAACTCGGCCATCAGGTGGCGATGGTGAGCGGCGGCGGCGATTTTGATGCCTTGCTCGCGGAAAACAATGTCGAAAACATCCGCATTGGTTTGGAGCGTCGACCTAAGGAGCTGCTGCAGGCCACGCTGTCGCTCTATCGGCTGATGCGCGATTGGCGGGCAGAGGTGGTTCATGCCCATATGATGACCAGCGCTGTCCTTGCCTGGCCAATTTGCAAGTTGCTCGGAATCCCGCTCATCACAACCGTTCACAATGAATTCCAGTCAAGCGCAGTCCTTATGGGCCTCGGAGCGAGAGTGATCGCGGTTAGTGCAGCCGTTGGCAAGTCAATGCGAAGACGAGGCATCCCACAGTCGAGGATCCGCGTGGTTCTGAACGGAACAATCGGTGCAGCGCGTTTCGAGCAAAAGGATCGCACGCCAGCCTCGCTTCAATCACCGGCGATTGTGTTCGTTGGCGGACTGCATCCGCGAAAAGGGCTATCGGACCTCTTTTCTGCGTTCGATATAGTTTACGCGGCGCTTGGAGCAGGACGCTTATATATTGTGGGCGACGGTCCGCACCGCGAGCAATATGCCGTCCAGGTCAGCTCGATGGCATGCGCGTCGGCGGTGACCTTCTTGGGTCCTCAAGATAATCCTTTTCCGTTCCTGTCAGGGGCCGACATATTCGTGTTGCCGTCGCACGCTGATCCCGCTCCGCTGGTGCTGTCGGAAGCGCGGGAAGCTGGCTGCGCCATCGTCGCGACCGATGTCGACGGAATTCCTGAATTGCTTGAACAGGGACAAGCAGGCGTTCTCGTTCCCGTGGGCAACCCGCAAAGACTTGCCGAAGTATTGCGCTGTTTGCTCCAAGACCGACAAGCCGTGCTGGAGTGGAAAAAGAAAAGTCAGTTCAATCTAGAGTTTCTTACAATTGAGCGAGTCGCTCGTCAAACGCTGGCGATTTACGAAGAGGCGTCAGGTCCCACTCATGCTCACGCCTGAAGCAAGCGATGTCAGTGACGCAGCTACAGCGACGACGTGCTCGAGAACAGAGGCTAGCGATGCTCCCCAGCTCGCCGTCATCATCACCTGCTTCAATTACGAGGCTTACGTTGAGCGAGCGATCAGGAGTGTCTTAGACCAGAACTGCGATGCCTGCGAACTCCTGGTGGTGGACGATGGCTCAACTGACGGCTCCTGGGAGACGATCACCCGCTATGCGGTGACTGCATTCAAGATCGAAAACCGCGGGCAGCTAGGGGCCTGCCTGTTTGGGCTAGAAAAGACCCAAGCGAGATTCATCTTGTTTCTCGACGCCGATGATGAGCTCAAGCCAGGTTCACTGGCCAGAATCTTGGCCGAACTAGACGAGCGCGTTGCAAAACTTCAATTTGGTCTGGCGCTCATCGATGCCGAAAGCAGGCCTGTCGGATCATTCTCGTCGCTCGAATCGTTTCGGGAGCGCGACCGATTGGTCGATGAGGTGCTCAGACGCGGCGTCTACAAGACGCCACCGACGTCTGGAAACGTATTTCGTCGGGATGTCTGCGAGCTGCTGCGCGAGGTGGACTATGACAAGGCCGTTGACGGAGTGATTTTGTTTGTTGCTCCATTCTTTGGGGACGTCGTCAGCCTTTCCGAAGAGCTGGGAAACTACCGCGTGCACGGCCTCAACGATTCGCAGCTCGGTCAGCTTCCAAGCGCTTCGTTGCTGCAGCGCGATATCAAGAGGTTTGTGGCACGTACCGAGCATTTGCGCGCGATTCTTGCTCGAGTGGCTCCGGGCCGAAGATTGGTCGAGCCGCAGGGCGCCTTTTACTATCGCGAGCGCAGCTTCTGCCTTCAAATCGTATCGGCAAGCAGCTCACGCGCTTCGATGTTGCCGAAATTGATAGCGAGTGTTGGCTCTGAGCCTTTCCCGATCGTTCAGAAAATTGCGCTGATTGCTTTCTTCGTGCTTGCGGCCATGCTGCCTCACGAACCAGCCAGAGCACTGATGGCCTACCGGTCTCGAAACCGGAGACGATCGGGACGCCTCCGCTTGGTTTCGCGGCGCTAGATAAGGCGCTGCCATTGGCTCAGTTGCGGCCCTTCTCGGTGTCGCCATTCACCCCTGGGAGCCGACCGTTCACGGGCCGAGCTATCGGTTCCACCCATCTATCAAACTAGATCATGGAAGCTGAAGAGTTGGCCGAGCACGTTTCCGATCGCGCCCTGCGGCAGGTTCGTACCGTTGAAGCTGACCGAGTCCACGTAAAGATTGCGGTCAGTTTCGAGGGTGCCGTCCCAGCGGTCGTTGAGAAGGTGGACCAGGACAGTGTGATCGCCGGGTCCCCAATCGCCGTGCACGGCAATGGTCTCGGATTGATTTGCCGCATGCGATGCATGGGCCGTCAATGTCCCACCGACTTGGTTGCCATCGACCGAGATAGTGTAGAGCGCGTCGCCCAGATAGGCATCTTCGCTGATCTTGAACACGAGTTGATCCGGACCGGCGCCGATCGATGTTGATGAGCCGTTCTGTGTTTGTGAAGGCGTGCCGGTTGAATTTGTCGGCGGTGGGGGCGTTATCACCGGCGTGGTCGGGTCGGCCGATGCAGCATCATGGAAGCTGAAGGTCTGTCCGAGCACGTTTCCGATGGCGCCTTGCGGAAGGTTCGCTCCGTTGAAGCTGACGGAGTCCACGTAAAGATTGCGGTCGGTATCCCAGGTGCCGTCCCAGCGGTCGTTAAGGAGGTGAACCAGGACAGTGTGATCGCCGGGTCCCCAATCCCCGTGCACGGCAATGGTGTCGGATTGACCGGCCGCATGCGATGCATGGGCGGTCAATGTCCCGCCGATCTGGTTGCCATCGACCGAGATGGTGTAGAGCGCGTCTCCAAGATAGGCATCTTCGCTGATCTTGAAGATGAGTTGATCCGGACCGGCACCGATCGATAGTGATGAGCCGTTTTGTGGCCGTGAAGGCGTACCGGTCGAATTTGTCGGCGGTGGGGGCGTTATCACCGGCGTGGTCGGGTCGGCCGATGCAGCATCATGGAAGCTGAAGGTCTGTCCGAGTACGTTTCCGATGGCGCCTTGCGGAAGGTTCGCTCCGTTGAAGCTGACGGAGTCCACGTAAAGATTACGGTCGGTATTCGGGGTGCCATCCCAGCGGTCGTTAAGGAAGTGAACCAGGACGGTGTGATCGCCGGCTCCCCAATCCCCGTGCACGGCAACGATGTCGGACTGACCGGCCACATGCGATGCATGGGCCGTCAGTGTCCCGCCGACCTGGTTGCCATCGACTGAGATGGTGTAGAGCGCGTCTCCAAGATAGGCATCTTCGCTGATCTTGAAGACGAGTCGATCGGGACCGGCGCCGATCGATGTTGATGTCGGCGTTGCTTGGGGTGTGCTCGACGCGGTTACAGCACCGTAGGTCCCGGGATCATCACCCGCGGGAGATGAGACTGGCTCTAGAGAAACGGCTGTGGCCGACGGGTCGGCAGAGTAAACGCGGATGTAATCGATCTTAATGGTGATAGGTACCTGCGCGAGGCTTGCGGGCTCTTGCGTTGCCAGATTCGCCAGAAGGTACATTGGTTGATGCATGTCGCTCGGCGTTGCGCGACTCCCAACCAGCTGGCCATCGATATAAAAACTGATCTGCTCATTCTGCCAATTCACGCCATAGGTATGATAGCCACCAGGATTTGGCAATTCGCTGTAGACCTGGAGCTGCGTCTGCCAGTTTTCATTCAGCACTGGGTCGGTTGTGTGAATGGTGCTGTATACCCCTTTGCTCCAGACGCCATAGTGCTCAACCACATCGAGTTCTTGCCACCGCCCGAGCCCGTTCGGGTCAGGAAGATTTTTCACGGGCAGCAGCCAAAATGCATCCCAAGCACCCGGTGACGACGACAACTCTGCCCGTATCTCGAAGTAGCCGTACTGTTGCGAGAAATTTCCCTGGGTTGTTATCAGTCCGGACTCCCAGCTGCCCGGAACTCCGAATGGAGTACGATCCGGAACAGCGGTAATCGCAAGCGCTCCTTGGGAAACAGAGAAAGGATCGTATCCCGAGCTGGGGTCGACGAAAGAGCTGGTGCCGAAGCCAACGTCGGACGCCGCATCGCCCCGCCATTCGGCTCTGGTGTCCGCCCACTTCGTGCCGACGCCAGTAAGTGAAATGCTCCTGGAATTGAATTCATCGTCGAAAGTCAGCTTGTAGCCGCTAAGATCGATCATCGAAAATCTCCGCGAGTAAAGCCCTGAGCGGTACGAACGAAATATCTGCGCGAGAAACGAATGCTTCGAAGTTGCTGCGGTGAAACGTGCGAGAGACTTGATCGCGATGCGTTGTTCGCTCGACGGCTCGGAGTATAAAACTTGCGTCAGTACACAGTTCACACGAATCGGATCGTCAGTGTCGGCATGTGAGGGCCTGACATACCGCACGCCCTTCGAGAGCGAACTTAATGGACCGGATTCACCGCGATCTCTCTCGACTATACGCCCGTTAAGCCTGGAAGTGCATGGTGACGGAAGCGCATCCCTGCACCAATTTTAGGCGATTGCCGGCGCGGAAGCTGACCTCGCGGTCCTGCGTGAATCCTCCTGAATCACAACAGACGCAGAGCAGTGGGCTTGGGCCCGAGCCAGTCAGCTGCGGTCGGCTGATAGCGCGTCATAAGCCAACCCGCCATGACTTCGGACCAAGGCGCGCATGGACCAGGTCTCGTCGACTCTCGGCAATTCCACGGAGCTACGATACGGTAAGCCTGCGTGTCCAGAGTTGCGGGTCGTGACGCGATTGTATGCGCAGGAAAGCGTATTGGTCGGAAGCTTCGTTGACGTTGAGAATGGCCGTACTCAGATTGTCGAGAACCAAAATAGCTCTGCCTTCTCGGACAAGCAGAACCAGGTGGTTTTCTCCGGTTGCCCGAATGCCAACCTCCGCAAGGAGAAGAGACGAACTCGGCCAACCAGCTCGCAGCAGGAGATGGCGCTTTGTGACAGCATAGTCCGCGCAGTTTCCCTCGCTGGGAAAGATCTGCCAGTCATAGTCATTCCGGCTTGCCGCTAACGCCTTCGGCATGATGCTGAAATTGACCATGGAATTGATCTGGTTGAGCTGTCGCCATCGCTGACTACGAGAACGGAAATCTGTGATGCGCAGATCGCCATGTTGCTGGCAATCTTCGGGATATCGGACGCAGAACAGCGCGAACGAAAGGGGTGCGGCGACTTGCTGTTCAAAACCGCAATAGGCCGGTTGGCCGCAAATCCAATACATTATGGCAAGTGTGCTTGCAGCATATCGGATCATCACTTGGGCGCCTGACAGAAACGACTACACCATCGCTCCATCTTGCAGGCGCAAAAATTGGAGCGCTATATCAATTTTGGGGCAATTGATGCCTAGCCTTGAAGCGTCGCTGCCGCAGCTGTTTGCCAAACCAACAACGCGGCGCTGGCGCGCGAACGTGGTCGCAAGGATGCAATCACCGCTCCAGAGAAGCGGGACAGACTTCCACCTGAAAATTGGCTTCGCTGTCCAAAAACCTGCTTAGTACACTGAGGGCGCCAGCGTCGTTTCGAGCAGCCGCCGGCCCAATTTGCGGTGCCATCGCGGTGGCTGTTGGACCCGCAGAATGCACCCGGCTCTCAAGCCGAGCGACAACATAGCTGCGATCAGCCAGAGATCATCCATGACGGGGTTAGCCTAGCTATTCGCGCCGCCTCAGCTTGTAGCGGTCGCTAGGAGCAGACGTATTTCAGAGCCGTCGCCCGATCATCCGCGAGATACGATCTTGGTCATTGCCTGAGTTATGCCGACGCGCGCGAGAATGACGACAGAGATCCCGCAGACACCTCCAGCCACTTTGACCAGCACATCCATGAGGTGACCATGTCTATCAGCAGTTAGCAGCTGCAAGGCCTCCAGGATAACTGCGCTGCCGACGACGATTAGGGTTATGAGGATAGTGCGATTCGAGTAGGCCAGCACGAGCACGAGACCGAGGATGAAGAATCCGGCAAAGCGCTCGACGTTAGGCGGCGCAATCATGGGCCGATCGTAAATGGGAGCGAGCGTCACAACAGCGACAAGGGCGAGGGCCAACCATCCCGCCGCCAGAAAGAATTTGACCATGTCTTTTTGATCCAGGGTTCGTGTTCGGTGCAATGAGGCGAACAGCGCGAACATTTGGCCCTGTGCCACAGCGGTTATCAACCGTATCGGGTGATGAAAAGGTAGGCAGGGGCCGCACGATCGATTGGCAGAGACCGTTTTACGCGCGAGCCTGTATTTGCGTTCGTCCGAGTGAACGAGTTGTGAGCGCCTGCTATGGCGGTAGTTCGCAGCGGTTGACGGCTCCGAAGCTTGCGGGTGCGATGCCGCTACTCCGATGTTGCTGCGCATCCCGCGTTCGGGACTCCCATCAAGCGAACATCTCCGTGAGCGCAAACTGGAATCGAGAGTGCGCCGTCGGGAATTTCGATCTGATCCTTCAGCGCGGCCGGCGCATCGGCGCGCTAACGAAGCGCTGATTTCTGCTCTCGCGTAGCAGCAACACCCGTTTGGTTTGTGCGGCGTTCAGCAGGCCATCGAACAGGATCAGGACTTCGCGCGCCTGGACGTAAACTTCTGTGGTGACGGCGTCTCGATCGAAGCCATAGGCGGCAAGCCGCGCCTCGATCTCGGTCGCAGCGATGGGATCAATGCGCCAGCTCAGCGCATTTTTGCTGCGTGTAGTCTTCGGCCTGGGGTTCGAAGTCGGGATCGATCCTGGCCATGTCGATGCGCCGTAGCGCCGCTGCGATGGCCTGTTGGCGACGGGTCTCGAGCAATTTGTGCCGCAAGGTGCGGTAGCGCTGGATTTCCCAGGACAGTTCGGCGACATCGATGGCGAGCAGCCACTCGATGGCGGATCGGGGCGCAAGGTCGGCGAAGATCGCCTGCCGCAGTGCCAGGTAAAGCTCGAGGTGTTCGCCGGGCAGCAGCAGGGGCGGCAGTGCCAAGGCCTCAAACTCCACTGGTAGCGCGGTCGCGGTCAGCTGGTGTGTCGTTTGGATGGGACCGTTCATCGTGGTGAGGCCTCCAAGCCCAGGCTAGCGGGAAGGGGCGCGGCCTCGGTCGGACCCTGCGCCGGGCTCGTTGCCCACAGCTCCTGCGCGAGCGGCAGTGGGGCGATCTGCAGGTTCGCCCACCACGCCCGCTGGATCGAGAACAGCCACAACCCGAAGCAGATCCGGCCGTGATGGGGCATAGCTCGATCAAGGTTATATCTGACGTCTACGGGCACTTCTTTCAGACGCTGACGCGGATCAACGCGCCGCCGAAGCATTTCAGGCCCGATTGCTCGGGAGCTAATTTGATGTTGGATTGGTTTAAGTCTCTGTTTGGGCAAAACAAGGTAATCGCCCCCTCCTGGCCCTTGCATCTCGATGCCAGCTCCGAAGTTGCCTATCTGCGGCTCTCAAAAGCTTACCCGTCGGCGCGAGCGAATGGATTAGCAAGAGCGAGGCGGCCCAACTCTACTCAACCAGCGATGTTGTCTTCGATGAATGGGACAGCGCAGGCATACTCGCTGTTTCCGAATTCACGGCTTACGCCAAGCACGACTGCGATTTTCGCTTGGAGTCCGATCGCGTGATTTTCACTCGCAAGTGAGCGCAACACCAGCGCAACATCAAGGAGCTAAGCCATTGATTAGCTCAGCGCCCAAAACGTTTCTACCCCGCCGGTTGCAGGCTAGAGTCCTGCCGGGAGCGTAACTACCCCCTAAAATATCAATAGCTCGGCCGCTGTGCCTGTCTGAACGCACACCAGATGACAATTAAATTGCTGAGTTCACACGGTACCTCACCTGACCCAATGCTTCTGTTGCCCCGTTAGCCGCGCATACGTGCCGCTCTCATGCTGCTCTAGCCAGCCTCGCTCCTGTGCCAGCGCGACTGGGGCGCGGAACTGCTCGCCGGTCCCGCTCTGCCAGGAGGGGATGAAGATGCGTCGCGAAGCGTTGCATATTTGCAACCCGCGACGCCGGGCCGGTTAGTAAGCTCGTGGACCGGAATGACGAAAACATATTTCGCTTTGATATGATCGCGGGGACGAAAAATGTTTGATGTTTATCGCAATGGCAAGCGTGACGTGCTCGTTCTAAGCGCAGGCTCCTCAATCCCAGGCGCTTGTTCTACAAATAGGTGGCGCAAGAGCAGAACAAGAATTCTCAAAGTAAGCGAGGAGATTAGGTCAACGGTTCAGCGACAAGGGTATTACGTCCGTAGCTTGCGGGTCACGAAAAAAGGACTGATCTAATTCGGGCGCACGGAGACCCCGGCACACTACCACCAAGCCGCTATGCTCTCGCTTTTCTGGGTGCCAGCCGCTACTTGCCTAAATTGCCGCCGGCGCTGGCCCGGCCATTCCCGAGCCGACGTTTGCCGAATTCCGATAGCGTTCTCGACGCAACCTGCATACCGCAACTCGGCTGCTCGCAACCTCCTGGCTGTTTGTCAATCGCTTTGGCGTAAAGTTCGGAGTACGACATTTCTACGGGAGGTGCGAGCATGGTCGTGATGGCCAAGCTCGTCCGAGTTGGCGTGTCCAGATGTTCTCGCGTAACCTCCGCCTAGGGCGTCGAGATCAATCCGCTTGCTGTGGCAACTATCCAGCGATTGCCCCAGCGCAAGATAGAGTCAATTCGCCCGATGCCAGGGACCACGTCACCGCGTGCTGCCATTCGAATTCCGTCGGGCCCTTCGAGCACCGCCGTTCCCCCGCGAACGTCCAGCACGGCCCAACCTGCAATGGTCGTTGGTCTTGTCTCGACGGCCGACAGGAGCGGCCCCGCGGGCGCGAGCGAGCCCGTTACAGACGCGTCCGCGTCGACAGCCGAAGAAGCTGGGCTCGAAGTGTCCGCGGATTGCGCCCCACTCGCGGTTTTGGCCAGAGGCCTCGCAGCAACGCTCGCGATGACTGTGGAGGGTTGCGTTAAAGCAGGCGCTGTTCGCGAGGCCGACGCTGCCACACTCTTTCGGGCGCTTTCGGCCTTACCGCCTGACTTTGTGTCCGGCGTGCGGCGCGAAGCCGTTTCTACCTGAGCAGCCGGGCTGAGAGCCGAGAGAGCTGCAGGACCATACCAAGCAACAGCCCAGCCCAATCCGAAGCCCCCAGCCAAAGCGAGCACAACGAGCCAAATAGTGGGTTTTGAGGGACCGCTTGGCGCCAATAACGCCAGGACCTCATCTCGCGTAGAGGTCGAGAAATCCAATCGGTCGAGAGTGACAGGCCGTGTGGCGACCTCGCCACTGCCGTGATCTGCGACGGTCACGATCCTTTCCAGGGTATTCGCATGGTGCAATGGCATGCTCAGGTCCCTTGCGGTCGCCAATGATCGTGCCGGGACCTAAACCAACCCTTAACAGCCGGTGCACTCAGCACGCGTAACGGAGCCGTGGATCGAAGGGCTATCCAAGTGATAAGGGCGCCACCCCTGCTGGGCAGCCGTCGCGCGAGTAAAGGGCAGAATGGGACTACCAGCCTGAGAGACCGGGCGCGCGTGAATGCTGCGGTACCGGGCGTGTAGCTTTGCCGAACAGACCGAGCTTGCGGAACGAAAACGACCCGAAAGACAAGCGAAAGGAATGCGCTGTGACAATGGTGTAGGGGACTTAGCGTAGCCCTTTTAATCCGCTCGTCATTTATGGGTTGTATACTCCAACCCTGGATTGCATATTTTTCCCCGTTGTCGACCGCCTTTGCTTTCAACAATCATGATTTGGGCAGTAATGAGTAATCGAAGTCGGGTTTGCAATTATTCGACTATTCTGGGCGAGCGGGTCGAGGGACTGCTCGCACTGTTTCGAGAACTGCAGACCCTCCGGCGTCGCCTACGAGCCGCGCAGGCGAGAACGATTGCGAGCACTAGCCGTACTCCTAAAGCTCGTCGTAGGAGAGTGCTTCGGCGGAGATAGCGATTGCGAGCTCGTACCGCGGTTCAGTGCGATGATCGAACTTGCCGTTTCCGCTTTCTGGGAAGCTCGCGCCAGATCGCTCGACCGCGACCTCATGATTCAGGACCCGCGGAGCACCGAGGCATCGCAGCAACAGTCGCACAGCTCTTTGGATCGGTGCACGATAGTTAATTTGCGTCGCGTGCGCGATTCAGGCCTGCTCTCTCCTAACCAACCAGTCAAATCTATGGGGGCGAGAATGATCGTACGGGCCGGGGCTATTGTTGCGTTGTTGCTGATCCCGCTGGGGTCCGAAGCCTTCGCTTCGCGTCACCAGAGGCTGACGGGGCGCATCTCGTGCAGCGAGGTTAGATACTACGTCGCGAAATATTCGGCACCAGTGGCCGAGATGTACGCACGCAATCATGGCGCTACTGACGCACAGATCGAACGGGCGCGACGTTGCTTGGCCTCAAACGAGACTGCAGAAACCGAGCGACCGCGCGCTTATATCGATTAAGGTCGTAAATCGGCCCCCATGGAAGTGCTCTTGTGTGTCGTCTGCTACACAAGGATGTAGAGCTGAGTGCTAGCATTGCCGAACGGATCGTGCTGCGGATGCCAAACGGCTCAGAGATCGGCCGAAGAGTGCGGGGTACGCGCCGAGATCATGAAGAGCTGGGTGGCCCGCGACAGCCACTTAAAGCTTGCTGAGGCTTACGAAGTTCTGGCGCAATAAAGCAGGTCGGCACCTCTTTTGCTACATCCCGCCGGGAAAAGTGGCTCCAATTCTTGTTTCGCGCTAACCTTCACGACATGTGAGTCGGGGGGATTCATGGAACGGAAGCCTTTCGAGAGCATGGCTCTTGAAGAGCTCTGGCAACTTCATACCGTCGTCAATGATATTCTGGCCGAGAGGCTTTTGGCGAAGAAGGAGGAGCTAGAGCGACGACTGGAGCTCCTCAAGCGAGAAGACAAAGCTTCCCATTAAAGCCTCGCAATCGGCTCGCGGGTTCACGCTGGCGAGACTAGCCGCTTGAGGGAACCGTGATTGCTGGCGCGAACCGTTCGGAGAATGTTGCAGCCTTTGCATCCCGTGCCGCGGAAAGGGCGGCCGAAATAAACGTGGAACATCCGATGGTTGCGAACGCTAAGAGGGCCGTACCGAAAATTAGGCTACGCATTTGAGCCTCCCGCAACGGGCGTTACCAGCAGAGTATCGGATTGCATTGTTTCAGCTTCGCTTCGTTGGGAGCCTCAAATGGCTTCGTACACGCGGCCGTGAATGGGCTCCATATGCACGATAAATCTCACGGTTGATCGCCGGGCGGCTAGCGGCGTGCTTGTTCATTGATCTACGCAGCATGCTGTAGTGTTCCCTCCAGGAACAACGCGACCTGGCTGGACGCGGTAGCAGTGGTTTAAATTTGTTAAGGACTACGTTCGCCGAAAAGGGAAGACTTCGAGCGGGTGCCCAACGGCGGGCCCAAAGAAGAATAAGTTGGGGGCGTCCATGAGCACCCGCGGTCGAGCGGTGATTCCTGCTGCTGCAATTCGCGAACGTCTTCAGAGCATTGTTGCTGCACTGGTTGAATTAGAGGAAATCCGAGCCCGAGTTCTCGCGGCTGAACAGAGGGAAAAACCAACAATGCCCAAGCCGAAGAAGCGCCCCCGCCGAGGCAAGCCCACTGGCAGGAAGCGCTAGCCACCGTCGCCCATGGCTTGCGACCGCGCGCCGGGCGGCTAGGAGCGACCGTGCCTGCTCTCAGTTCGACTGTCGGTCTTGCGTGCCATCCCTCGCACGACCTGTTGCCAGCTCCTCCCCGAGGGGGCTTGGGTATTTCCATGGAGCCCGATTCACAAAATTGAATCCCAAGTAGCCGATTTCTTGGAATGAAGCTGTGTTTGCCGACCAGACGGCGGCAGACCTCTCGGTCCCAGCTCGTTTTTCGATCCGGAAAAACCTCCAGGCTGGGGCCGATGTGGTCTACTCCGGAAGCGAGCCTTTTCCGTCTAGCAGCCGCAACATAAGTGCAGCTCGAGCCAACGTCCGGCACGCCGGCCGATGATGGGGCCTGCTCATTGATCGATAGCAATGGTCTTCTCGGGTGGCGAGGGATGGTCGGCTTCCAGGGAGCTTGCGATGGGCACCGATTACATTGGCGGAAGCCGCCCCTGGCATCGGCACGTAGCAGAGGAGTACCGAACCATAGCGTTAGGTACGTCAGATGAGGGCTGCGTGGGATCTACCTTAGACTTGCAGACGATTACGATCTGCTCGCTGCAAACGAAGATAGGATTGCCAGCAATGGCAAGCTCGTAAACTAGAGGTCGCTCCATTGCGACTTTATGCCGAACTTGGCATTGGCCCATCTCGGATTTCTAGGCCCTTATGCTCGAGTGGCACTGACCTCGGCAGGTGACCACACTTCGACTGCTGTTGCAGCTTGAGCCGGACATCGGCCGGCAAGCCGATCATGAGTACGCCGGCCCAGTTTTGGGCTATGCGGGCCTCTGTCTGAGGTCGCGATGATGCACTCAACGCCGGCGGGCGCAACCATGGCCCGCGGATCACAGGACGCATCCGCACCGAGCCGATTGGGCGTAGGCCGACAGGCGCGGGTCGATCCCGGCATGCGCCTCGCAGAAGCGGTCTATGATTTGGGTGACTTTGTCGCTGTAGTCGCGGTGCCAGTGCCCAAGGCCGTGGAGAGCACTTTCCTGACAGGCGATCGATTCAAGCTGAAGGATACGGTCCATGGTTTGCAGCGCGCAATCGTGGAGCGTTGGGAGGTCGGGATCATCGGCAAGAGCCAAGCTCGGAAACGCATCCCACCACTTATAGCAAACACCGTTGAGTACATTGCTCGCGGCTTGGCTAAGGTGAGACAGGCGATGCTCGCAACGCGGCTCGAACAATTTGACAAATAGAGCAGCGACAGACCTGACGCAGCGAACACGGCCTTCGACCGGAACATCAGTTGAACAGAGCCACCGGCGGTCGCCGCCGGCATTGGTATTCATCAGGTAGGTTAGGCCCTGCGCGATTTGGACGTCGGCAAATCCCTGTAACGCAGGCTCCGGGTCTTCAGATAGTCGAGTGAGATAAGCTACGACTTCAAGCACCGGCGGATACCACCAATCATGCTCGGGATCGAAGTACCAAAGGTGCTCGCTGAAAGCGAACCTCGCGCCCAAATGCGTGCTCCAGCCAAGCATCAAAGCTGAGGTGTTGAAGGCGCATCGCAAGTGCCGCGGCTTAAACTAGCAAGTCGATCAATGACGTCGCGGCTAGGCAGTGCCGGCAATGACCATTCTCCTCATATGCAAATCATAGCCCTGATCTTCAGCCAAAATTCCCTGTTCTGTGGTGGCACCCGACCACCGCGACACGCTTGTATTCGAAGGCGTTTCTGTCGTTTCTTACGTTGCCACGGCGGCGATTGCGCTGCGGTTTCCCTGTAATATTCCCTGTTACCAGGGAAGGTCGGCCTGCTTTCCGCGGCCCCGACCAAAGACCCCGGCGCTTTGAGAAAAACGAGCGTGATCAGCTTCCGCTGGCGAGGTGCCCGGCGCTCGTGAAGTCGATCGAGTTGAGGTTGATTGCGGAAGCCGTTTGGGCGCGACATTGTCGATGCGACTCTTACGAGCCGCGCGTGCGTAGCCGTCGTGGCTGGATGGCGCGGCCCCAAACGAAAACCGCCGCCAGCGTTTGCACACGGCGGCGGTTCAACGAAGCTCGGCTCTTGGCCGAACCGCTCCGGCGGCGCGTTACCGCACGTACCAATATCCCCACCAGCGCTGGGACACCGGCCGTGCCTGCGCCTTCATCGCTGCGACTTCTTCGGCCGGGCGAAGCTGCGGGCCATAGACCGCCGGTGGGTAGACGTTGTCCCAGAACACAAGCCCGCCCTGGACGGCGGCCGCCCGCTGTGACGGGGCAAGCGCGAGCTCGGCGGCTGATGTCGCGGATGCTGCCAAAGTGAGGCCGAGAGCGGCCAGGGCAATGGATGAAGCAACGGCGCGGAAGTTCATTGGATTGAATCCCTCATCAAATGCGATGGGTGATAATGCGACGGGTTCCGGATGGTTGCAAGGGCACTGGCAGGCCGGCTGACGCCGAATTTCCGGTTGCAGGGGCGCATGGTCTCGCCGAGGCGCGTCGGATCGACCGCGACGGACCTTGATGCATTGAGCTGCGAGAACGTCTCTTAGATATGTGGTCGTCATATATAGAGAGTGTTCGATGATCACCTCCGGCCGAGACGAGATCAGGCAGAGGCTTGCAGCGTTGCCGCGTGCGCGGCATGCATGCAAAGGAGACCGAACCTTGAACATTTTTTCGGCGCTCGTGAATCCTCGAGAACCATGATGTCGACACACTGCTCACTCTTGATAGGACGCGCACGATCCAGGACGATTCCCAGGACGACTCTCATGACTTCTGCGTTTGTCTCTGCTTCCATTTTCGGCGCTGGTCTCATTCTCGGATACGCGCTACGCGCCTGGCGCGTCCAACGAAGAACCGTGAGCTCATCTAGCAGCGCCTCGCGCCGGGCCTCGCGGCCCGCTCCGACCTCGACGTTCGGCCACGCCCGGCGAGCCTTCTAGGCATCGTCCCATTCGATGACGGTATCCAGCTTCACACTGAACCCGATCGGACATGACGACATGAGTGAGCCCAAGAAGGATGCGCCGCGACGCTACATCGTGGACGGCGCCGGACAGCGCGTGCTTGTCGGTCTGACGATCTCGGAAACGATCGAGTTCGAAGCGCTGGACAAGCCGGACACCCGTCCCGGCGCCGAGCTGCTCGGGGAGGCGGCGCGCGTCCGAGAGGCCAGGCATGGCGAACGTTGGGTGGAGCTCTACGTCAAGCACGAGCGAGCCTGGAGCGACTGGATGGCCCAGACGCGTGCGCGGCCGGCGCAGCCGACGTTGCTCAACTAGAAATTGCGGACGTTTATTCCCTCCCTGAGACGGTCTCGCGCATCGGTGGCAGGAGGCTGAAGCTCATCACACCGCGAGCATGCGGCTTCCCTGGATGCTCATCAGGGTGAGGTTACCGGTCGCATAGGCGCCGGTGTCGATATTGGCGCGGTTGGCCAGTAGTTCGGCGCTGCGGACCGGCGTATGGCCGTGGACGATATATTTGCCGAACTGCTCCTCGCTCTGCAGGAATTCCTCGCGAATCCAGAGCAGATCGCGCTCGGTCTGCTCGGCGAGCGGCACGCCCGGGCGAACGCCGGCGTGGACGAAGAAGAAGTCTCCGCAACTGAAGCTCAGCCGCAGATTGTCCAGGAATTCCAGATGCTCGGTCGGCATGGCGCGAATCAAGTCGCGCAGGATCGATGCCGGCTCGTCGCGCCTGAGATCGGGTGGAGCAAGCCCGTAGGACATCAATGTCTGGGTCCCGCCGAAGGCGATCCAGTCCTCGAACAATGAAGGGTCTTCGAACACCCTCACCAGAAAGGCCTCGTGGTTGCCCTTGAGGAAGACCGCATTTCCCCGGCGGCTCCGCTCGACCAGGATGTCGAGGGTGGAACGCGTATCCGGGCCGCGATCGATGTAGTCACCCATGAAGACTTCGACGGCATAGCGCGGCCGGCTGCGCGCAACGTCGGCGTCGATCACCCGCAGCATGGGCTCGAGCAGATGCGCGCAGCCGTGGATATCCGAGATCGCGTAAATGCGGACGCCGTCCGGCAATTGCGGTTTGGGAAGCGACGGGTGGGATCGCGCGAAAGATTTCATGGCGCTCATCGATCGGGTGGTCGGAAAAATATCCCCAAGTCACCGGCACCGGAGAGCGTCCATCCAACGCGAACAACGCGAGTTCCGTGGGGCCGCAGCTCGTTGTCGGTCCCGATCACGCCAAAAGAAGGGCACGGCATTTTTTGCCGAGTTTGTTTTCAATGGTGGCAGGAACGAGATGGGGCCGCGGGAATTGCATTGCTGCCTCGAAGCGCGCGGCAAGTCTGCATGACTCGCCGCAGATTCTCACATACAGCCACAGATAGAAATCCGATGAAACTCTCGCGAGTGATCCGATATTGCGTTCGTCAGCAGCAGGCAGCGCCTCAAACTTGAGCGAACAGCCGCTCGTGCAACGATAGCGTCGCATCGGATGCGGAACTTGATTCAAAATAGGGCAGTTCGTTCGCTCGTATGTCAGCACTGTGACGACATTTTCAGCGCGCCGAATTTCGCCGCGCATCTCAACGCGACACATCGTCCGTGCGCCGCAAAAGTTTCGCGTGCAGCGCCACAATGTCGCTGCGATCGACCAACACTTTCCGTGCGGGGAATTGACGAGTCTTCAGCATCACGATGAGCGTCAGGCACTCTCTCGATACGCAGAGGTTCGAATGGCTGTTGCAACTTACGGTTCTGAAAGCGCTCATGCGCTGTCATCTGCGCGCGGCAGTGCGCTTCAGAGGCCCTTTCAGGTCGTCGTCATCGCTGCTGACTTTCTGTTGATCCTGCTGAGCTACGCGGCGGGAGCTTCGCTGTATGGCGTGGTGGTCGCATCGCCGCCCGACGGTGCATCGGTGGGAGCCGGATTGTTTGTCGGTGTGGTGTTCGTCGGGATCGCCTATTTCCGGGACGTCTATTCCACGCACCGCCTGCTCAATCTGGTTTGGCAGCTTCGAATGGCGGCCTTTATCTGGCTGACGTCGCTCACGATCCTCGCCGTCGCGGCCTTCCTGCTGAAATCGACGGACAATCTGTCGCGCGGCACCGTCATCGTCTTCGCCGTGATCGGCGGGCTCGGTCTGATCAGCCTGCGCTTCGTCTGGCAGGCCGTGTTCGGCACGAGCTTTGCGAGAAGCCGCCTGGTCGACCGCAAGGTGATCCTGCTCAGCCTGAAGCCGCTCGACTTCACCTCGAGCCGCTTCAAGGATTTGCGCAGGAACGGCTTCGACGTCATGCGCCATTTCGTGCTCGGAGAGGACCGGGATGACGGCCAATGGGAGCGGCAGATTCGCGACGTCATCCGTCAGTCGCGCGCGGCCGATGTCGATGAATATCTGCTCGCGATCGACTGGAACGAATTGCCGATGCTGCGCAAGCTCGGGCCATATTTGCGCGCCGTTCCGCAGCCGATTCGCCTGCTGCCGGACGATTCAGTTGCCGACCTCGTGACCCGTCCGTTCCTGCCGGTCAGCGGAACCGTCGCGGTCGAGATCCAGCGGCCGCCGCTCACCATTCTCGAGCGGCTGCAGAAGCGCTGTCTCGACGTCGGCGTCGCTCTGTTCGCGCTCGTGCTGCTGACGCCGCTGCTGCTGACCGTAGCCGTGCTGATCAAGCTGGATTCGCCGGGAAGCGTCATATTCCGGCAGTCGCGCCGCGGCTTCAACGGCAAGCCGTTCGAGATCTGGAAGTTCCGCACCATGACGGTTGCCGAGAATGGCGAGACGGTGACCCAGGCGACCAAGGGGGATGCCCGGGTCACCAAGATCGGGCGCTTCCTGCGCATGACCAGCATCGACGAGCTGCCGCAGCTCTGGAACGTGCTACGGGGGGACATGTCGCTGGTGGGACCGCGTCCGCACGCGCTCGCCCATGACAATTACTACGACGAGCTCATCAGCAAGTATGTCTACCGCCATCACATGAAGCCGGGCCTGACGGGCTGGGCTCAGGTGAACGGATTCAGGGGCGAAACGCCAACGATCGATCTGATGGAAAAGCGGGTCGAGTACGACGTCTGGTACGTCAGCAATTGGAGCATCTGGCTCGACCTGAAGATCATGGCCCGCACCGCGTCCGCCGTGATGTTCCAGGAGGCCTATTAGAGCATGATCCGGAAAAGTGCGTAGCGGTTCTCCGAAAAGATCATGCTCCTAAAGGCGCGATGGCGATTCATCCTAATCGTATCGCGCTTTAGCCGCTCGATCTCTCAATCGCCGGAAACCTCCGTCCCGGGGCCTCAGGTTCCACTTCGCGGCGGCCTGCGGAAGAGCCGCATGATCGCATCGCGCAGCGCGAGCAGCGGCGGCACGAGCACGAAGAAGGCTCCCATTGCGACGGAGACGATGACATGGCGGATCGAGAAAGGCTCGTCCTGCTCGATCTGGCGCCGGCTCGGGTCGATGGGCGCGGGTGAGAGCGTCGTCGCCATGGGGTGGCGGAGCGGCTTGCGTGGAGGGACCACGATCAACACGAACAGGATGTTGAGCAGGACCCAAATAGTCAAAATCGTCAGGACGATCAGCATCCGAGCCTACCGGAAAAATAACTGCGAGTAATGAGCCGAGATTAGCCCCGGGGAACGGAGAAAGAAAGATGCCTAAAGTTTCGGCATTTTCAGGCCTCAAGGCTCGGATTGTCTCGTCTTATCGATGGACGATGGCCCAAAAGCGCACTCTCTTGGCGACCACCGTATCCGTCAATCCTTGCTTTTGGCTAGAGCAATAACTGCAAGTTGTGGATTCCGGACGAATACGGAGCCCGCGAGCAGGTCCGGAGCGCTTGCCGCATCTCGGTCCGTGCGCGAGGGCGCACGGGATGCCCTTCAAGCGACCGCCAAGCACGAATAAGGCCCGCTGCCAATCGGCAACGGGCCCGAGCTCATTCCAGTTGTTCAGTGGGAGCGGCGCCTCGCCTCCGCCTAGGCGTGCTCGACGTAATAGCTGTTGTGGTGCTTGCCCTTGTAGGCCTCGATGCGCTTGAGCATCTTCGGGTTCGCGCGGTTGAGCACGGCGCCGATCAGCTTCTTCTGGAGGACTTCCGAACCCGAAACCGACTCCTGCAGAGCGGTTCGCGTGGTCTGGCCCCATTCGATCACGTAGACCATGGCGTCGATCAGGAAGCTGACGGCCTTGGAATCGGCCACCGGCATCACCGGGGCGAGATCGATCACGATGTACTCGTAGTGCTCCCTCAGCACCTTGAGCAGCTCGGCCATTGCCTTGGATCCGATGACGTCGGCCGAATTGACCATGCGCGAGGCCACTACGGAGGGCAGGAAATCCAGTCCCGTCTCCTTGCTTCGCTGCACGTGGTAGCCGAGGTTCGCGGGATCGTTGAGAGCCTCCACGAGGCCGGTCTTGGCGTTGGGCGCGAGCTCCCGCGTCAGCGAGCGCGTGTGCAGATCGCCGTCGATCAGAACCGTGCGATGCCCGGTGAGGGCGATCAGCTGCGCGAAATTGGCGGCCACCGTCGTCTTGCCCTCCTTTGGAAGCGAGGAGACGATGCCGATCACCTTGATCTCGCGGGTCAGACGCGCGACGTCGATCGAAACCTTGATGTTGCGCAAGGTCTCGGCAAAGCGTGAGAACGGATGATCGACGACGTAGCGGGAGAGATCGGGAGGGCCGGTCTTCGCTGACGTCGAGAGCAACGCGCCGGCCGTCGTCGGCGGACGTATGTCCGGCAGCACGCCGAGGCATTTCACGCCGAGCTCATCCTCGACCTCGCCGGGGGTCCGCAGCACGTCGCTCAGCAGTTCACGCGCAAATGCCGCGCCGAAGCCGAGGCAGAGGCCGCCGACCAGGCCGCCCACGAGGGCGAGGACCGTTCGCGGCGAGCTCTTGCGGTCCGGCTTGGTGGCGGTGCTGATGAGGCGGGCCTCGCTGAGGGGAAAGCTCTGGTTCTGCGTCGCGCTCTGCAGCTTTTCCAGGAAGTTGTTGTAGAGATTGCGGTAGGTGTCGGCGGCACTTTCGAGATCGCGCAGCTTGACCTCGGCCTGGCCCTTGTTGCCGGCCTGGGCGACGAGGTCCTTTACGTTCTTCTCGAGCGAGGCCTCCCGGCTCTTCGCGATCTCGTAGTCGCTGCGATAGGCGTCTGCGATCCGACGCACCTCGTCGGCGATGTTCTTGCGCAGCTCGTCCATCTTGTTGGCCAGATTGACTGCCGCAAGGTGGGTCTTGCCGTAGCGCCTGGACCAGTCGGAATATTGGGCCTGTAGGTCGAGATATTGAGCGCGCAGACGGGTGATCACCGAGTTGTTGAGGGCGTCCGTCACGGTTGATTGCGCAACATCCTGATCGGAGATCGTGTCGATCCGGTCAAGCCGGGCCTTGGCTTCGGCGGTCGCAGCCCGCGCCTGAACTAGCTGCGTGTTGAGGTCCGACAATTGCTGCTCGGACATCAGGCCGCGGCTGGTTCCGACGATGTTGTTCTCGGCCTTGAAGGTCTGGACGGCGCGATCGCTGGCCGATGCCTGCTCGCTCAGCTCGAGGCTGCGCTGCTGCAGCCATTCGGTGGCCCGCTTGGTGGACTGATATTTGGCCTCCAGGGCGCCGACGAGATAGGCATTGGCGATCGCGTTGGCGATCTTGGCGGCTTTGTCGGGGCTCCGCGCTTTATAGCTCAGCGACAGCACATATGTCGTCAGCACGCGCTCCGTACGCAGATTCTTCTGAATCTGCTGGACGACTGCATGTTCGATTCGCTCCTGGCTTGCTGGTTCGCCGGAGCCGAATAGCGATGTCAGCTTGCCGATGATGATAGAGAGCAGGCCGGGCTTGGAGCCGTTGAACTCCGGGTCTTCTGTCAGCTTCAGGCGGCGGACGACGGACAGAATGAGGTCGTCCGAGTTGATGATCTCCACCTGGCTGTCGACGTAGCCCGTGTCGATCAGGGCGCTGCTGGCGTTGCTGTCCTTGTCCAGAACTTGCGTCTGCCGCGTATCCATCATGATGCGGGCATTTGCCGTATACATGGGCTGCGCCATGGCCAGGTAGACGATCACCAGGGCCAGCGAAGCTCCCGTACAGACCGCGATGATCGGCCATTGGCGGCGAAGGACGTCGGCCACGCGCTCGAAGCTGAGGACCGCCCCGCCGAATTCGA
Source organism: Bradyrhizobium yuanmingense (assembly GCF_025200905.1). Classification (NCBI taxonomy): domain Bacteria; kingdom Pseudomonadati; phylum Pseudomonadota; class Alphaproteobacteria; order Hyphomicrobiales; family Nitrobacteraceae; genus Bradyrhizobium; species Bradyrhizobium yuanmingense. The sequence goes on from NZ_CP104173.1 coordinate 1,055,886, forward strand.
TGCCGAATCGGTGCCCCGACTGGAAATGTTCCCTAGGCTGGTACATGTGCTAATTCGCTGCCTTTGACGATCATGGATCAATTCGGAAGGGGGACGGGCTTGAATGGATTGGCCAGCTTGGTTCTCCACTCGCCTTCGAGGAGTGCTCCGCCACGGCCCGGCTGCGGCGAGGTCTTGATTTGCGATTGGGCCTGGACGCCGGAGCTGTCCTCTCCGGCGCCGGAATAACCGGCCTGCACGTTGAGATCGCCGATCCGCTGCACGAAATCCCTGATCTTGCGCGCGGCGTCCGGCTTGGTCGACGTGCAACGTGCTTCGGCAAGGCGCAGCGCAGCGCCGATGGACGAGCGATCGGCTGAAGCCGACGCCGAGATGAGCGTCTGGACGGACGGCAGCACCGACGGATTCGTCGCGACATAGCGGGCGAGCCAATACCGCAACTTCTCCTTGTCATTGCGCAACCGCTCGAGGAGCGAGGACGGCGACTTTGCGAAGGTGTCGAGTTCGAGTTGCGAGGCGCGGTCCGAGAATTCGACGCACTGCGCGCGGCAAGCACCAGCGCTCGACACAATCAGCGCAGAACCAATCAAGACAATCGCTAGCCATCGCGGCTGCGCATGACGACGTGTTAGTCCGCGGCCCATCCGTGTTCCTTGCTTCTGTTGCAATAGGAGAACAGGCGAAACTTGACAGGTAACTGTGTCATCTTTTTGTGCGACGCAAAAGCTGGTGCAAAGCTGGCGACAAAACAAACGCGAGCCCGCTTGTTCGCCGGTTGCAAAAACAAGTTCTACAATGCCTGCGAGATCGGCAAATCACGCCCATGAATGTTGCAACCTGAAAACATATCGGGCACTCGCGCAGCCGCTCGTCGCAAAACCGACACAAGTCACGACGCGCGTTTATTGTTCCCATTGGCGAAAGATTTTTTCGCGCGACATTGGCACGCAGCAATCAATGTGCTGCAAGGGCCTCGATCGCAACAGTGCCGAATTTCGCGCACACTTTGCGCGCAAATACTCGCAATCATCCCATGCCGATTGGCTTGCGCGCCGAAGCAGGCGCACGTCGGATGAAAAGTGGCATGAACTTGGCGCTCGCATGTCCGAATGATCTGCAAGCTTTGAAATTATTGTCGGTCGTCATGCATCGAATGCGGCTCCGCGATTGCAGAGATTGATCACGCGTTGAGACCTGATACACACTGCTGCGGTGCAACAGCTACGGAATGTTGATGTGACGGAGTTGGTTCATCGTGAGAAGGCGCACGTCCTGCCGCTCGACAGCATCCGAGGGATCGCCGCGACTTCCGTGGTGATCCACCATCTGCTGCTGATGCCAACCTTTCTCGCGGCATTCCCGCACAACGCCTGGATCAACTGCTCCTTCTTCAGGAGTGCATGGCTGCTGGTCGATCTGTTCTTCGTTCTCAGCGGAATGGTCATGGCGCTCAGCTATGTCGAGAACGACTTCACGCGCTTCTCGCTGCGCGAATTTATGGTACGGCGCCTGGCGCGAGTCTACCCGCTGCATATCGTCATGCTGCTGGCAAACCTCGTCTTTCGCCTGCTGCGCATCGGCCTGGTCATGGCGGGGGTGGTCGTCGCCGCGCCTGCGGCGTTCGAAGTGAACAATGCCTATTCCTTCGGCCTCAACGTCCTGCTTCTCCACTCGATGGGGTTCATCGACTATCTCAGCTGGAATGCGCCGAGCTGGAGCATCAGCGTTGAGTTCTACACCTACCTGGTGTTTGGTCTGATCGTTCTCATTGCCCTGCGCATGCGCTCGCTGGCGTGGTTCTATGTCCTCTCCGGGCTGCTCGCGGTCGGAAGTCTCGTCTTCATCATCTTCGTGCTCGAAAAGAAGAGCATCGAGCTTCAGACGGATTTCGGCTTGCTACGCTGCTTCGTCGGCTTTTTCCTGGGCGTCTTGATGGTGAGGATCGTCGATCGCCTGCCGGCCAAGCCGCGGCCTGCCGCGCAGGGCGCATTGCAATTCGTCGCCATGATCGCGAGCATCGTCCTGGTGTCCCTGGCTGAGGCCAATCCTGCCGCGACCTTCCTCGCGCCAGTGATGTTCGCGATCTTCCTCGGCAGCCTGCTGGCCTTTCCGGATGCGCTGCTGGTGCCGCGGATCCTGGTGGCCAAGCCGCTGATCTGGTTGGGGCGTCGTTCGTACTCGATCTATATGGTGCACGCGCTCGTGGTGCTGCTGGCTGAATACTTCGTGCGGGGCGTGGGGGCGGGGCGAATCGCCGCCCTGGATTCGATCTGGGCAGGCCTGCCGGCGACGCTGAATCTCGTCGTTTCACTGGCCGCCGTGCTCGCGGTTTCGCACCTCACCTATCTCTATGTCGAAATTCCCGGCGGCAGGCTCCTGCGAAATGCATTCGGAAGCCCCCCGGATTTTGCGCCATCCCCCGCCCGATCGGCGCGGCTGAGCAACTGAGCCGCGCATGAGCACCTTCGCGCTGCAACCCCGCAGGATGATGCTGATCAGCCTCAATATCGAGGCGATCGCGCTCGCAGCCTATCTGGTCCGGGATGCCTTCGGCGGTATGATGCGGTACTACACCAGCATCATGCATTTGGACGCGCTTTGGTTCGTGCCGGATGGCATTGCGCTTCTGTGCCTGGTCCAGTTCATCGTGCATTGCATCTTGCGCAATCGCAGTATCATGGCTGCAGTTGTCCTCGTGCAGATCATGCTGTCGCTGGTGCTCGGCTACTTCATGCTGGGGACGGTCAACGCGGCGATGTCGTCGTTTAAGATGATGCTCCCGGTGTTCGTCGGATTTTGTTTCTGCGACACCAGTCTGGGCTCCTACAAGAAGTTGCTGTCGGTCATCGCCGCGACGTTCTACCTCTCGCTGATCGGCGTGCTGCTGACGAAATTCTACTTCATGCCCTGGGTCGGATACAAATATGAGTCCTTCGGCGCCGTTCGTGAGGCGGGTCGCTTATGGTGGGCCTATGGCGGTGACGATCAGCGTCTCACGGGCTTTGCTGCCGAAAGTACCATGGCGGCCTTCTTCATACTCGTGTCCTTCGCAATTACGTCGATCCGTAAGAGCACGCTTTGGTGCCTTCTGTACGGCTCTCTTGCGGTCTACATCATCCGTCTGACGACCAGCAAGACGACCATGATCGTCCTCGTGCTCTACTTGATTCTGCTGGTGTTCGTGCGGATGCTCCCGGAGAAGTCGCGCTTCTCCGCGATACGGAACATTGCATTGTGGTCGTTTGCCGCGATCCTGGTGCCGTTCTTCATGATCGTGCTCGCTTCGGGTACCGCCGCGGTGCCGCACACGACCCTGTTCAGCATCGTCGACCGCATCAACAACAGCTGGCAACTGCCGTTCGTCTACCTGAGCCAGCTCATGCCCGTTGGTCTCGTGACCGGCTGCGGCGTGGGCTGCTTCAACTATCCGCAGAAGCTGTTCTCGCCGCTCGCCGCCTTCTGGGTTCCCGTCGACAATTTCTACATCGGCACGTATCTGATGTTCGGACTCCCGTTCGTCGCATTCATGGTGATGGTATTCCGGGCGACGTTCGGCACGACCGACGTCTACAAGCTGACGCTGATCTTCGTCGTCAACTTGTTCACGATCACCGTTCTGAATTACGGCCCGGCGTCCGGCCTGCTGATCATCGCGTTGAGCTTCAGCGAGGTGTTCTCGCGGCGCGCGACCACCGCGCGGGCGGGCGACGCCGTGCCAATCATCGTACGGCCACCGATGCCGTCATTAGAAGGCTTCCGCCCGGATGTACCGGCGGCGAGCGGAAGCAGGTGAGAACGAACAATGCATAAACGGCTCGCATTCATCGACACACTGCGCGGCATTGCCGTGCTGGCCGTCCTGGTCCAGCACGTATTCGAGGTCATCCTGGAAAAGCACCCGACGGGTGTCTATTACGGGCCCCTCCACGACATATTCGGCTACTACATGAACTTTGGCCGGTTCGGGGTCGTGTTGTTCTTCTTCGTGAGCGGCTTCGTCATTCCGTTCAGCTTCCCGGACAGCGCCACGCCTGTGCGCGATTTTACGATCAGCCGCTTCTTCCGGCTCTATCCGGCTTATTGGACTTCGATCGTTGTCGGGCTCGTGTCGGTGCAGCTGCTGGATTCGAAGAGTTTTCCGCTGGGGCAGATCGCCGCTAACGTGACGATGTTGCAGACTTTCGTGAACGTCCCGAATCTCTGGGTGTTCTATTGGACGCTGGCGATCGAACTCTTGTTCTACATCGGATGCACCATTCTCTTTGCGATGGGGCTGCTCAACCGGCGCTTCACGGCGGTGACCATCGTCGTTGCCGCCGCGCTGGTGGGAACCACAGCTGCACTTTTCGTTGAGAGCAGGGCAGTCTCCTCGGTGATGGAGGTCGGCTTGAACCTCTCGGCGATGTTCCTGGGCAAGATCATCCGCGACACCGTCATTGGCGGCAAGCTGCGGTGGACGCATGTGACCGTCTGCACGCTTCTGTATGCGGTCTTCGCCGCCACCCTGTCCGACCGCCGGTTCGGCGGCGTGTATCACGAGAATTTCTTCTACAGTTATTCGATCGGATCGGCCTATATCTCCGCGGCGCTTGTCTTCATCGGCTTTGCCGTGTTCGGCGAACGGATGGCCTGGCGTCCGATGGCATTCGTCGGCGTGATCAGCTATTCGGTCTATCTGATGTCGCCGTTCGCGATCGTCTACGTCCACCGCCTGGTATGGTTCGGCGACGGACCCCTCGGATGGTCGATCTTCCTGGTCGTCATCCTGGCATTGTCGATCCTCGTCAGTTGGATGACATACACGTTCATCGAGAAGCCCAGCATTTCCTTCGGGCAAAGATTCCGCTCCGCGCGAAGAAAGCCTGTCGTCCTCGAGCCAGTGCTCAGCACCCAGGGTGCCGCAGAGTGATCAAGGCACCTCACCAGCCGGGCGCCGCCTATGACGGATCGTTCCTTCCTTCGGTCCAGGGCCTTCGTGCCATCGCGGCGCTGAGCGTGCTGATGGATCATTTCTACGACATGCCGAAGGCAGGCATGTACGACATCCCGAATCCCGGTTTTCTGCCGCCGCTCTGGCCCTGGCTGCAGTCGGTGATCAATGTCGGCGGGCACGGTGTCGAGCTGTTCTTCATGATCAGCGGCTTCCTGATCCCGGCCAGTCTGATACGCCACGGTTCGCTGTCGCGGTTCTTCTTCGACCGCGTCCTGCGCATCATGCCGGTGTTCGTCGTGCTGCATCTTGCGCTGTTCGCGATCGGGCCGATCGTGGCCTACAAGTTCTTCCGCGGGATCGATCTCACCAGCTATCTCGCGATCTTTGCGGCCAACCTGTTCTTCGTGCAGGACGCGCTCGGCCTGCCCATTGCCCAGCAGAATGCCTGGACGCTGACCTATGAGTGGGCATTCTACATCTGGTTTGCGCTGACATTCTCGATGTGGCGCGCCGGCGGCAGGCTGCTGGCTGCGCCTCTGATCCTGCTGGGCGTGGCCTGCCTGATGCGCTGGCCGATCACCGCGTTCTTCTGCATCGGGATGCTGTTCAGCGCGACGGGATTTCGCATTTCCATTCCCGGACGGCTCGGTCTGGTCGCAGGGCTCGTCTGCGGGGCCGCGCTGTACGCGAGCCTGGTGCTGTTTCATCCGTTCGTGGGCCTCATTCCCGGATTTCTGCTGTTCGCCATGGTGCTCGCCCCGGAATCAGGCCTCGGGAAGGCCCTGAGCACGCCGGCGCTCCAATATATCGGCAAGATCAGCTACAGCCTCTATCTCGTGCACCCCTTCGTGCTCTTCCCCTTGCAAGTGGTTGGCCTGAAGCTGGTTGCCGCCGGCGTCGACCGTTGGCTGCTATGGGCGGCTTTCATCGGACTCGGGTTGGTGATGTCACTGGCTGCAAGTGCGATCAGCTATGAACTGATCGAGGTCCGGCTGAGGCGCTTGCTGGACGGCGCGTTCCGCAGCACGTTCTTTCGACCGCTGAAAGTGGGGCAATCGGCTTGAGAAAGCGCGTGTCGCGCTCACACGGTACGACCGGCGAGCCTGTGATAGGATCCAAGCAACCGTTCGGCAATGTGGTCCCAGTTCAGAGGGCCGGCCGCGGTCTGCCGCGCGCCGTCAGCCAACGTTGTGGCGAGTGAATTCGACGTCAGCACGCGCTCGAGTGCATCGGCGAGCGCAGTGGCATCGCCGGGAGGGACCAGGAGACCATTGACGCCGTCCGTCACGACGTCGGGAATGCCACCGGTGGCGCTGGCGACGACGGGACGCGCATTCCCATAGGCGGATGCGAGCACCCCGCTTTGTGATGCATCCTTGTAGGGCAAGGCAACCACCGTAGCAGATTGAAATAGACGTCCGGTATCCGCAGGCGAAATGTAGGCATTGATGGTCTTGACCGTCGGCATTGCCTCCATCCGGGCGCCGAGCCGTGTCATCTCGGGGCCGCGCCCGGCGACGATCGCTTCATGCGCGACGCCGCGCTGGGCCAACATGTCGATCGCGTCGATGAAGACGTCGAGGCCCTTGTAAGCCCACATCCGTCCAAAAAACAGGATGCGTCCGGATTCGGGCTCGGTGAACGAGCTTTTGTCCGGCGGAACCATCAGCACGCCGTGCATGCTGGAAACCGTCTCGCCCTTGAAGTCGGGCGAAGCGCGACGAAAATCTGCAATGCAGCTCTCGCCGTGCGTCGTGACGATCGAGGCGGCCGCACGCATGCGCCCGCGCCAGGCATCTTCACGGGGCGAGGTGCCGGAGCCGCCCTCCGAGTGCGGGATAGCATCGTGAACGGTCAGCACCAGGGGAATGCCGAGCGGACGCAGGAGCTGAATCAGCTTGGACGTGTAGATCTCGGGAACTTCGTGACAATGGATCACGTCCGGGCGGAAGGAAATTATGTCGATGAACGAGGCAGGGATGCCGATTGCGCCGCCGCGCCGCAGACTGAGGTCGCGAATCCGTGTCTCGAACGGCGCCGTCACAGCGATATCGGCAAGCTCCCATTGCTGGTTCGCGTCTTTGCGGTTGAGCACAAGCCGAACGTCGCAATGATGCGCCAGTCCCGATGCGAGCCGGTAGGAATATTCCGCAAAATGCGGCGCGTAGATGGCCACGCGAAGGCGCTTGGCCATGTTAGTTCTTTCCGCTCCAGAGGTCGATCGGGAATGCACTCATCAAGGCACGATGATCAAAGTTGAGGCGCGCAGCTCCCCCCATCTCGCGACCTTCGTCAATACTCGTCGCAAACTCGACGGCGAACCGGCCGGTGCCCTCATAATAGTCATGATACTTGAACTCGGCCTCTCCGCTGCTCAGCCGTACGTATCGAGCCGGTATCCCGAATGCCTCGGCGACGATGATGCCGTGGAGCGAGCTGGCCAGAACCAGTTCAGCTTCGAGAATGGCGTCAATTCGGCGGTTCCAGGATCCCAGCGGTGAGACCACCGTATCGGCGGCAGGGTCGACGATGTTCAAATCGTGCAAATTCGGAACAAACACCCACGGCTTCTTGGCAGTAGGGCGAAAACGATTTGGAAACAGCTGAGGAAGCAGCAACGCCGGATCTCCGAACACTTCGGGAACCGCGATGCCCCGGCGCTGCAGAACTTCCCGGGTACGGGGGCCGCGCACCGCTCGCACGTCCAAATTCTGCACGCGATGGTTGAGGTCGCCTTGGCCGGGGCGTCCGTTTACGCCGCTTCCCCAGATCACATCGCCATTTCGCGCGTAGTGGAGCACGGAGCCGATCGCGAACAAGCGCGCTTGCCGCGGCACCTCATCGGCGAGCGTATAGCCGAATTGCCGCAAGAGATGGTCAACGACCACGATCGAAAGATGATCACCGAAATTGATCGTTCCATCGTCGGGACGCCAGAAGAACAAGTCCACGTGCGGATAGGGCAGTTGATGAATAAAGTCGCAGCCGACCTCGTTGATCAGCCGTCGTAGATTGCCTCGAAAATTCATGCTGCCTCGGATGTAGCTGCTTTCTTGCCGTAGTGTCCTCGTAAACAAGGCGACTATTGGACCATAGCAGCCAATGGCTCTCGACGAATGTCGACCTAACCCCGAATTGTGACAGGCTTCCAATTGCGCCACGAGATTATCAAGCCGCGCTCGATCGTTTCGGGCGTCATTTGGTCGGCGCTCGATTCCGCGGTCGGGCAGGCGCTCACGCTCGCAATCTACATGATCATGGCGCGGCTGCTGTCGCCGCAGATTCTCGGCATCGTGGCAACGGGAGCGCTGGCGCTCGAGTTCTGCCGGGCAGTCCTGATCGAGAGCATCGCGATTGCCGTCCAGGCGCGTCCCGATCCGAAGGATGAGGATTACACTGCCTCGTTTTGGCTCATCGCGGGCCTCTCCTTGTTTGCAGCACTCGCACTGTTCGCCTCGAGCGGCGCCATCGAACGATTCTCCGGTCTTTCGGATCTTGCCATCGTTCTCAAGGGATTTTGCATCGTGGTGGCCGTGCAAGGCCTGTCACGGACGCACGAAGCCTGGCTGACGCGCAATCAACTCTTTCGATCCCTCGCCATCCGTTCGCTTTCTTCAATCTCTATCGGCGGGGCGGTAGGGATCGCGCTGGCGATACAGGGATACGGGGTCGTTGCGCTGGTCGGACAGCTCGTCTCGACTTCGTTGATCTCGCTGGTCAGCCTTTGGATCCTGACGCCCTGGCGCCCTCGGCTCCGGGTCAGCCGGCAGGCTGTTATCGATCTCCTGAGTTATGCGCGCTACGTGGCGCTGACGGGAATCACGAACTTTGCCAATGCCAATTCCGATCTGATTTTCGTCACTTGGTATACCGGCGCCGCCGGCGCGGGCTTCTACAGCCTCGCCAAGCGCCTGGTCAACGCCGTGAGTACCGTGATCGGGAATGCGTTGAACCGCGTGTTCTTTTCGACCATCGCTGGCCTCCAGCATGACCGGGAAGCATCGCGTTCGACGCTGGTGGACTTCGTCAAATACACGTCACTGCTGACAGCCCCGCTTTTCGCGGGCATAGCGGCTCTGGCACCGGATCTCATCGTCGGTTTCTTCGGATCCAAGTGGGGCGAGGCCGCCCCTCTACTCGCGATCATGTCGATCACCGGGTTCTTGACCACGATCGGCCTCTACAATCACTCGGTGATCCTGGCATTCGGCAAACCGCACTGGCAGACTTGGCTGACGCTGATATACGCGGTTTCGAACATAACGATCTTCATCCTCGCTGCGCCATTTGGCCTTATCGCCATCGCTGTCGGCTACGTCGTTCGCGCCTTGTTGCTGTATCCACTGTCCGCCGGAGCCTCGATGCGGATCTTGGCGCTCGGCATCAGGCCCTATGCCGCGGCGCTGATGCCGGCACTTGCGGGCTCCGCGGTGATGGCGTGCGCGGTGGTTGCTGCCTCCATTACCATGCCGGCCACGTCGCCATGGCTGCGTCTCTCCGCGCTCGTGCTGCTTGGTTCTTCGGTCTATCTTGCCGTTGTCATGGCGGTCGCCCGGCCGGCCGTGGTGCGGATATGCCAGGAAGTCTGGGGTCGTGTGCGGCGATCGTCTAAGACCTAGCCAGAATTCGGCCTGCACGCACCAGTTAGCTTGCGTTGGCCGCCTGTCTGGCCTCGGCAAGATCGAGCGGCTCGGGCTTCGGGACGCGGGCTGATCTTGCCCCGCCAGGCGCAAGCCGGTTGATCAATCTTCTAGCGGGATCTTCGACGTAGCGATATGTCACGTCGGCAACGACTGTCAGAACGATGCAGCAGACCAATGCAAACACCGGAAACATGCTTGGCTGAAGTCCGAAATAGTGCCAGGCCGGCTTGAAGAGCAGGATCAACAGCACTTCGTGCATCATGTAGATGGCATATGACGTGTTGCCGAGGCGGCCGAGCCAATCGGAGCCGGGAAACCGCGCGAAGGCGCTTTCTCCCGTGGCTGTGACGAGGATCGCGAGAGAGAACAGTATGATTGCAAGGTCGGGCTTGGCAAAGAAGTTGAGAACCAGAACCGAGACGGCAAACAGCGCTATTCCGGCGAATGCAACCGGCTTCTTGCGATAGCCGCTCGAGAGCCTGAACAGGACGGTTAGGAGAATCCCGTTCAGGAAACTCGGAAGCGCCCGTAACATCCCGAAATCGAAAGTTGCCCCGTACATCTGAGAGCGTTCCTGCCAGATCGGCAGGTGAGCATGGGCAAGGATGCCGTAAGAGAGCGCGACGATGATCGCCAGCATCAGCGGCGAGATCCTCCCGGCCAGCAGCATGAACAATGGGAATAATAGGTAACAGAACAGCTCGGCGCTGATGGACCAAGCCGGCGAGTTGAAGCTGAGATGATCTGTAATACCCCACGCCTGCACGAGGAAGAGGTTTTGAATGAAATCCGTCAAGCTCGCGTGCGAGGTCGGACCGGATATGCCCATGAGAGCAAGGACCGCGAATATCAACAATGTGAGCAGATGCAAGGGGTAGATTCGCGCGATCCGCCTAATGAGGAAGCGCGCATAGGAGCGCGGGCCTGTCGAGGTTGAAGGATAGGAGTAGGAAATCACGAACCCGGACAGGATGAAGAACATGTCCACGAACAGGCCATAGGACCCGTTCCAGGCCGGTGAGATGCCCTTGTCGATCAGCTTCAGGTGGAAGATGAAGACCCCGAGCGCGGCGACGAAGCGGTAGAAGTCGAGAACGACAAAACGTCTTGCTTCACTGGCTTCCATCGGGGCTCGGTTTCCTTGCACGTTTCGTCGCTCTTCTAGAGACGAATTGTGACGCAAGTTCGCAAGCGCGGCGGCCGATGGCGGCACAACCCGACGATCCCTCCGAATTCATGGGGCTCATCCAATTGCGGATGGCAGAGAGCCCTTTGCTCATCGATGAGGCAGGCGCCCGACCAACGAGCGATCAGGGGCCGGGACATGGTCCCGGCCCCAGCGACGTTGGCGCCCGTTTGGGCAGGTCTCACCGGCTCAAACGAACACGAAGTCGTGGCTCGTCAGGCTGGAGACGTAGACGTTCTTCAGCAGAATCGAGTCGGTCGCCGAGAACGTGATGAGCGCGTTCGTGCCGGACTGCGTGATCTGGAGCTGGCCGTAGTCCTCCGCCAGCAGTTTCGAGATCGCGATCGTGTCGTGCGTCGTCCCGCTGCCGGCCTGGAAGTTGAGGATCTGGTCCTGGCCGTGGTCGTACGCGATGGTCGTCGAGTTCGGCGCCGCCGAGAACACGTCATTGCCGGCCCCGCCCTGGATCGTCACGCCGCTGGCGACGGCCGTGACGTTGTGGGTGCCATCGGACTTGGTCTGATCGATGAACTCGAGCGCCTTGGCGGTGTTGTAGCTCTCGTGCTGCGTGACGCCGGCCTGTCCGTTGAAGTTGAACAGGAAGACGTCCCTCGAGCCGTCGGCGTGGCTGGCGATCTCCTGGGTCTTGATGCCGGCGCTGTTATAGATGTCGGTCAGCTTGCTGCCGTCATTGTTGATGACCTGGGTATAGTCCAGACTGCCGTCGGCGTGGGTCCTTGTGATCTCGACGATCTTGCCCGAGGCATCGAGGTGCTGGTGCTGCGTCGTGTAGGACTGGCCTGTGATGTTGTAGTTCCAGTTGTCCGACGTGCCGTCGGCGTTCTTGATATAGGCAGCGGTCTTGATACCGCCGGTGTAGACCGTGGTGGAACTGTAGCCGTCGCTCTTGGTCGTCACCTCGCTGGTGATAATTCCTTTGGCGTCATACCAGCCCGAGGTCTTGGTGCCGTCGGCGCTCTGCACAAGGGTGAATGCCAGGCTGTCGTCGGCGTGGGTCCGCACGATGTGCGTCAGGAAACCGGTGGTATCGTAGGTATCGTGCTCTTTCGTGTAGTTCTGACCGACGACGTTGAAGAGATAGACATCCCTCGAGCCGTCGGAGTGATAGTCGGTTTGTATCTTCTTGAGGCCTGAAGCGTCGTAATTGGTCACGACGCTGCCACCGTCGCTGCCGACGACCTGGGTATAGTCGAGCGTGCCGTCGGCGTGCCAGCGGGTCACCTCCGTCGTTTTGCCGGTCGGATCGAGATGCTGGTGCTGCGTGGCATAGCTCTGACCGGTGATGTTGTAGGTGTAATTGTCTTGGCTCAGGTCGGCATTGGTGATGTAGGCCGCAGTTTTCAGGCCGTTGGTATAGACCGTTGTCGAGCTGTAACCGTCGGCCTTCGTGATCACCTCGCTGGTGAGGACCCCCTTGGCATCGTACCAGTCCGTCGTCTTGGTCCCGTCCTTGCTCTGCACCAGCTTGAACGCCATGCTGCCGTCCGCGTGCTTCCGGATCAGCGTCGTGAGGAAGCCGGTTGCATCGTAGACATTGTGTTCGGTCGTGTAGTTCTGGCCGGTGATGTTGTAGAGGAAGACATCCTTGCTGCCATCAGCGTGGTACTCGGATTGTTTCGTCCGTACTCCCGTCGAGTCATAGATGGTGACGACGCTGCTCCCGTCGTTGTTGACGACCTGGGTATAGTCGAGCGTGCCGTCCGCGTGCTTGCGGGTGACGGACGTGACCTTGCCGGACGGATCGATGTGCTGGATCAGCGTGGTGTAGCTCTGGCCGGTGATGCCATAGGCATAGTTGTCCAGACTACCGTCGGCGTTCTTGATGTAAACTTTTGTCTTGACGCCGTTGCTGTAGAGGGTTGTCGAGGCGAAGCCGTCGGCCTTTTGGACCACCTCGCTGGTGAGGCTGCCGGCGGCATTGTACCAGTTGGTCGTCTTGGTGCCGTCGGCGGTCTGCATCAGCTCGAAGGCCAGGCTGCCGTCGGCATGCAGGCGCGTCAGGGTCGTGAGGAATCCGGTCGAATCGTAGACGTCGTGCTGGGTCGTATAGTTCTGGTCCTTGATGTTGTACGTCCAGACATCCTTGCTGCGATCGGCATGGTAGGCCGTCTCGATCAGTTTCACTCCCGTGGCGCTGTACAACGTGATCACGCTGCTGCCGTCACTATTGTAGACCTGGGTCGAGTCCAGCGAGCCGTCGGCATGGCTGCGGATCACCGAAGTGACCTTCCCCGAAGCGTCGAGATGCTGCACCTGGGTGGTGAAGCTCTTGCCCGTGATGTTGTAGGTATAGTTGTCCTGCGAGCGGTCCGCGTTCTTGACGTAGGCGGCTGTCTTCACGCCGTTGGTGTAGAGCGTGGTGGAGTAATAGCCGTCGGGCTTCTGGACGACTTCGCTCAGCAGGGTGCCGGCCGTGTTGTAGGTGTCGGTTGTCCGGGTTGCGTCGGTTCCGACATGAACGAACTTCGTCTGCACGCCGCCGGTGTAGCTGATCACGTCCTTGGAGCCGTCGCTGTGGACGATGGTGGTCGAGGTCGGCTGTCCGCTTGAATTGAGGCCGGTGTCGGATTTCGAGAGCAGCTTGCCGCTCGAATCGTAAGTCCTCGTGCTGGTCCAGGTCGCCGCCGAGTTCGTCACCGAGAACGAATATCCGCCCTGGATCTTCGAGAGCGCGTTGCCGTAATGGGCGATCATGTAGTCCATGGTCGCCTTCGACGCGACCTGCAGGACGTGGGAGTCGGTCAGGGTGATTGTCTGCAGCGCCGTCGAGTCGCTCAGATCGGACAGTTGCGGTACGATCTCCGCAGCCGTTCCGGTGACGCTGGTCCTTGTGTCCGGGGCGGGCGGCGTGGTCGGGGGCGCGTCGATCTCGATGATCACAGGGTGATCGCTGACCGGAATGGTGATGGTGCTGACGTCGGTGTAGCTGGCGATCGCTGTGGTGCCGGTCAGCGTGTCGTACACCTTCACGGTATGATGGACGGCGCCGAGGTTCACCGTCACCGTCTGGGCCGCATTGGACAGCTCGGTATCGGTGGCATCGTTCCAGAGCTTCGGCTCGGCCCAGACGACGAGTTCGTAGGCGCCATTGCTCTTGCCGAGCACCATGCTGTTGCCGGTGGCCGGCATGTTGCTCAACGTGTAGTTCAATGGGTCAGTCGGCTGCAGGCCGCCCTTGCCGTCGTCGGCCAGAATGGTCGTCAGGTTGTGAATCGCCGTCGCGGCGAGCTTGGGCGTGCCGTCGGAATTGAACAATCCGAAATTGGCTTCCGGATTGGTGTTGGCTGCAGACGAGTCGCGGTCGAACAGCTCGTAGAGGTAAGTTGCACTCACGCCGGCCTTGTAGGCGACGACAAGCGTGTTCAGGATCGATTTGGCCTGCACCGTCTCGTTGGCGCCGAGATACTGGGTGTTGTTTTGCGTGGTGTAGCCGGTTTCCGTGATGACGACAGGCTTTCCCGGAGCCGCGGCCATGACGGCGCTCAGCGTCGCCGCAATGGAGCTGCTCGGATTGAGGCCGGTGCTGACATAAGCGTGGGCGTTGGCATAGTCGACCGAGCCCGACATGTTGCCGAGCTGGCTGTAGCCTTGCGGATCGTTGTAGGCCAGTGACAGATTGTAGACGGGGATGCTGGCGAGCGTCGCGTTGGCATTGACGGCCTGATAGAGCGCACTCTGGAACTGGGCCGCGGCCGAAAGGCTGGAGCTGCCATTGTAGCTGAAGGGCTGGTGATTGGCCTCGTTGAGCCCCTCGATGGCGGTGATGCTACCCGAATAGCTCGTCGCGAATTTTTGGAGCGAGGCGATGTAGTTCTGCAACCCGACCGTACCGGACTGGGGCAGCGCAGACGATACCAGAAAGTCGAACTTGTAGCCGGCGGCGGCCAGGCCCTCGACGACCGGCTGCGCAGCGGGGTTCGTGCCCATCGCGTCGCGGAGATGGGTGACGCCGATATATTCGAGGCTGTCGGCCATCAGCGCGAGGTTGTTGTAGCCGGTCCATCCGAAACCGGCGTGCGTGTTGACGCCGATGGAGTTGATGAAGCCGCTGGCGGACAGGATGGTTTGATCAGGCATTGCAAACTCGGGTTTCAGCGCGAACGAAATTGCTCGCAGGGATTTGCGTCGAAGCTTCTCTGTCGAGTGTGAATTTCAGATAAAAATCGAAGCTACAAATCGCGAGTGAAATGCGGTTCCTTGTGCAGGAACAGCTCGACTCGTGTTGCAGCAGAATGCTGATGCGATGCCCGTGCAGGATGGCGTGAGAATGGCGCTTTCAAGATTTCCACGATTCACGCTGCTAAATATATGCGCAAGCCGTGCGAGTTCGATCCAACGCTTCGGCTTGAGAGCGTGTCATACGAACGCGGCGGTGGGGTGCGTCTCTTTCGTCTGCGTCATCGGATGGCACAGGGAGTCGGCAGATGCCATTTTCATGGGCGATCAATCTGAAAGATTTTATCGCACTGGTTGTATCCGTATTTTCCCGGATATGACCGCTTGGTTTGATCGGGGAGGCGCAATGGTTCCGTCCAGGACCTGAATTTGAGCCGTGGCCCAACGGCTCAGTTGCTCGCCCGCTGTGTTCCGATCCGTGCCGGATGCGGCGAATTGGGCTAGCCGCGACGGGCCAGCATCAGAAAGTCACCGCGCCATCCGACGATCGCCGTTGCGAGCGCGGCGATCACGATCTTGCCGGCAAGCCATGTCGCGGGCTCGGTCGGCATCGCGCCGAGTGATCCGATCAGGACGGCGGCCACCAGCGCCTGCGCGACCAGTGACCAGCGCGGGAATGCCTCGAACCGCAGGGTCGGACCGAGCGCAAACAGAATCGCTGCCAGCGTGGCGAGGCAAGCGCAGCCGACCGCCTGGTGCGGCGACAGGCCGGCCCATGCCGCGGCCAGCGCGACGGCAGCGACGATCGCGAGCTGGCCGGCCGCAACGATCACGAGCCTCGTTGCGAGCTTCTCCAGGTGCGGAACGACCGCGACGGTCGCCTGGAGATGCGTGTGCAGGAAATAGAAGACGGCCACAACAGGTGCCGTCGTCAGGAAGCCATCAAGGCTCTCCCGCGGCACCAGGATACGGGCTGCATCCGGAATGAAGCCGACGAGACCGCCGAGCAGCACGAGGGTCGTGCAGACCATGAACTCGAACATTCGCCGCGTCGATTGCACCGACTTCATGACGGTTCCGTGCTCGAAATCCTTCACGACATCGGGATAGCTCACGGTGTGGATCGCTGCATTGAGGACCCAGAACGGGCGTTGCAGCAGGTCGAGCGCAATCGAGAATCCGGCGCCGGCGCCCGTCGCGCCCAGCCGGCCGATGATGATGAAGCGGAGCAGCACCGGCACCGAGAGATGGATGACGGACGCACCCGCCGCCAGCATGCCGTAGCGGGAGAAATCCTTCCAGTCGGCCAGCATCGTCCGCAGCGGAACGCGCTCCAGGGGGGTGCGATAGGCCACCAGCCCCGCGAGCAGGCCCAGGGCGTGGCCCGCACTGACGCCAAGCAGCGCCGCTTCCGCCGTTCCCCAAATCGCCGCACCCGCGGCGGCTCCGGTCAGAAGGGCGGTAGCGCGAAACGCCAGGAGAGAGGAGGCGACACCCAGCCGGTCGGACAGGCGGACCGACAGCAAATAGAGGTCGGTCAGGCCCTGAAGCACGGATATGCCGAGGCCCAGCGCGATGATCCCGGCCGGGAGTACGCTGGCCAGAGATGCGCAGCCGCCGACCACGACGAGCGCGCCTGCGCTCGACAGGCCCGCGGCAAAGAGCGACCACCTCAGCCGCGCCGCCTCGTTCTCCCCGGCTGCTGCCAGAAAACGCAATCCGGCGAGTTGCAGCCACTCGAACATCAGGACGCAGAGCAACTGGCTCGAGGCCAGTGCCAGCGAGAAATTGGTGTAGTCGGAGGCGGGCAACAGATGACTGATCGCGAAGATCAGGATGATCGCCGCGGCGCTCTGATAGAGGTAGCCCGCCATCGCGAAGAGGCGTGTCATCTCGGAATGAGGCGCTCCTTGCCGACGGCCCGCGGCGCTTCAGTCGTTGCTGCGCGCACGCGCGACATCCGTTGCTCGCGCAGTTGCTCGTACAGATTCTTGTAGGATGACAGCACGTCGGCAAATACCCATTTGTTGGTATCCGCGATCAGGCGCCGGCTGATCTCGTCGATCTTGTGCGGATCGGAGGCGACTGCGAGCATGCTGTCGGCCAGGGATTGCGGATCGGCTTCGGTCAGCCAGCCCGTCACGCCGTGCTCGATGACCTCGGGCATGCCGCCAAAGCGCGTTCCGAGCAGCGGCCTGCCGGCCGCCTTGGCATCTGCGACGACGAGTGGACCGGGGTCGTGCCAGATCGAGGGCGCGACCACCACGTCGACCTGCCTGTAGAAATCGTCCGGCGCCACGAAGCCCATGAACTCGATGCGCGCATCCGGCGCGAGCGCCTTGAGGCGGCGCTGCTCCTCCTCGCTGACCCGGCCGGCGATCATCATTCGGATGCGGTCGGGGGGCAGCATGGCAAGGGCATGCATCAGGTTGTCGATGCCCTTCTCCTCAGTGAGGCGGCCGATGAACCCGAACGTCACTTCCGTGGTGCAGACCGGGCGAGGGTAGGGCTCGCGCGGCGGCTCGGTCGAGGCGTTGCGGATCACGGTTCGGATCGGCGTCTCCGCGAACATGCCCATGTCGGTATGGATCGACAGCACGCGCTCGCTCACGCCGACCACGGCGCTCAGCCAGTGCGTCGCCCGCTTGCGATGGAAGGTCAGGATCCCGCAGCTCGTGCAGGTGTGCTCGCAAGAGCGTCCCTTGTCGAAGCGCGAGCAGCGCGGGCAGGTCAGATAATAATCGTGAAGCGTATGCAGCACCGGCACGCCGAGCTGGGCGGCGACGCGCCAGATCGCGGTGGTGAGACCCGACAAATTGTTGGAGTGCAGCACGTCCGGCTTGAAGGCCCGGATGCGTTCCGCTATCAGCGGCGCCTGCATCTGCCAGTCGTCGACCGCATGCCAGATGCTGCGCTTTACGATGTTCTTCGGCAGCGAGAAGGGCAGATGGAAGTTGCGCACCGGCGCAGAATAGACGTTGATGCCGTTGCAGCTTTCACGAGCCTGCTCGGGCGCGGATGCGCTGCGGATCACCTCGACCTCGTCTCCGCGCTGCACCAGGCCTTCGGCGAAGCGCCGCGCGAAGATCTCCGCACCGCCGACGATCTTGGGGGCCTGAGGCGTCGGATAAAGAGTGGACGTCAAAAGAACTTTCATCACTGAACCTCATGTCTTGCAAAATCGCGCTTACCGCGCCGGCCTTATCTCCAAAGCGGGCATGGCACCGTTGCTCGCTGCAATGAGAACCGGCGTGGTCGAAACCGGAATCCAGGCACCGGACGCAGGTCTTGCGGCCGAGTCGCACGGCATCGCAAAGGTTGCGCCGTCCTGATCCCCCTTGATCCGGACCTCGTAACGCCGCTCGGGAGTCTCGGACCATACCGCAACTCTGGCGCCGGACGTCGTCGTTGCATTGATCGACACGACGCCACTGGCGAGCTCGCGTTTCTCGGCGCTCAGGCTGGAGCGGATGAAAGCCCAGGCGCCCTGAACCGCGCAGGCGACGGGCTTCGGCGAATTGTCGAAACGGTAGAGCCCGAAATTGTGCTCCAGATCCGATGCGTCCTTTCCACTGTCCTTGAGTTCGTAGAACCACATTCCTTTGAGCCAGCGCGCCGCGGTTGATGCCCACAAGATGAGCTGCGCACTATTGTCGGACTGGGCTTGTTCGCTGACGCCGCATTTATTGGTGGCAGCCGTGGTCCACCCCGTCTCGGTGACATAGATCGGAAAATCGGGGTTTCCGCTCGCCTGGCCGACCAGGCGGTGAAACGCCGTCAGCCTGTCGATGATTTCGGCCGAGGTGCGTTTGCTCGGGCCCATGCAGAAATTGTAGAGATGGATCGATGCGCCGTCCGCATATTGAAGAATGCCCGTCCGCAGCATCTTCTCGGTCCATGTCCAGCCCAGATCGTCGCCGAGGGCGCCGACCAGGAAGGGTGCATTCGGCGCCACCCGCTTGACTACCGGCCGCGTGACCTCGGCAAGCGCCCGATAGTTTTCCGGCGAGAACGCAGGATCTTTCTTCGCCGCCAGGTTCCATTCGTTCCAAAGCTCGAACAGCGGATGCTGCGCCACCACCGATTGCGCGGCCGCCGCCGCATAATCGGCGAACCGCTGCCGCGCCTCGTCCGTCGTCGGTGGCGAGGAATTCGGAACGAGATGATGGCCGAAGGCGAGGATCAGGAGAGGGCGCGCGACGCCGGACTTGACTTGCGCTTCGAGCCTGCCAAGTCGGGGTGTGAAGCCCATCCGGCGTCCCCCAACCTCGAACTCGGACCAGGGAAAATCATCGCGAAAGGAATTGAGACCGAGTTGCTTGATCTGGGCGACGTTTTCCGAAGGCACGTATCCGCGCGCGCTCACCGGGCCGCCCAGCCCCTGATGCGTGCCGACCCCGAGCAGAAATCGGACATCGAGCGGTTGCGCCTGCTGTGCGCAGACCGAGACCGGAAGGAGAATGGATGCGATGAGGCTCGCGAGGCGGAGACTGTCGCGAACCAAGGTGCGTGGGAGCGGTGCAGCCATCAGAAATTCTTGGAGAGATCCGACTGCAGCGCCGCCTTCGTTGCGACGGGCGTCCGGTCGTCCTGAAGCAGCTCGACATAGACCTGCTGCAATTGCGCATGCGTCTTTTCGACGTCATAGAGCTGCTTGAAGCGGTCGTAGCCGCGCTGTCCCAGCACCTTGAGATCGAGATCGAGTGCGCGCCGGAAACCATTCACGAGCGGCTGAACCGCGACGGGCTCGCAGAGCACGCCGGTGACGCCATCGACGACGATCTCGGGCAAAGCGCCGCTGCGGAACGCAAGGATGGGTTTGGCCGCCCGCATCGCTTCGAGCGCAACGAGGCCGAAGGCTTCCCATCGTGACGGAATCACGACGAGGTCGGCGGCCTCGAGCTGGGTCTCGATGGTCGGGCGGTCGAGCCAGCCCAACAGGGACACGTTGGACGGGACGGTCGGACCTTCGTACTTGTTGACGACGGAGGCGCCGATCATGCGGACGTCCAGCACATCCTCGAGCGCGCGTGCCGCTTCGATCAGCAGATCGAACCCCTTCTGCCGGTCCAGGCGTCCGATGAACAGCACCTTGACCTTCTTAGAGGTCCAGTCCGCGGAGATGGGCTGCGGCGTGCGGCTCTTCGAGATGCCGTTGTGGACCACGGTGAGGCGGTCGGCAGGAATTCCCGCGCGCACGGCTTCGTTGTACTCGTCGCCGGAGATGCAGATGATTCGGTCCGAGGTGCGCGCAAGCAGGTTCTCCGCCGCCTTCGTCAGCTTATGACTGAAGCGGCCGGTCTCGCGCGAAAATGCCCAGCCGTGCGGACAATAGACGACGCGCGGTCCGCCCGAGCGGGCTGCCAGCGCGGGCCGGAGCACGAGCCCTGCAAAGGAAGAATGCAGGTGCACCACGTCCGGTCTGAAGGCATCCAGCGCTTGCATGCTGGCACGCAGCATCTGGAATAGGCCGGCGACGCTGCGGCCGGATCGTTCGAATGTTGTAATCTGGTTGTCATCGATCGCGCCAAGGTCGCCCCGATGATCCGACGGCACGACATAATGTACGTTCTCGGCACCGAAGCTGGCCTGTTGTTGAGGATGCAACTCGTTCAGATAGCTCGCGATCCCGCCACGGATCGTTTCGGCGATGTGCAGCACTTTCATCGTTTGCCTTGCGTAGGGCCGCGTTGGAGAGCCGGACATCTGTATCCCTGTTCTGTGTTCGCTAGTGCGAAACACAGTTCCTCGAATACGTAGCGATATTGGGGCAGCGATGTGGTGATGTTGCGCCAAGGCGCTCGTGCTTGCGATCATCGCAAGAACGAAGAAGAAATTTCATGGAACCAGGCAAAGAGCCGCGAGTTGCAAACCGTTTATGCAAAAACCGTTGCGCGCGATAGGCGAACCGCGCCGTGTTTCACGCAGCGCTGGCGACGTTCGCCGGCACTGCGAGGTGATCGAGCAACGTCTTCGCCGATTTCTTCCACGAATAGAGTGCAAGGCGATCCTGTTGCCGTCGGCGTTCCTGGTCCGAGATCGCGCCGATTGCCAATCTTTCGAGCATGAGCTGCTTCAGCGCCTCGGCATCCGTGGCGTCAAAATACGCAGCCGCGTCGCTGCACGTCTCCACGACGGCGTCGGCCCTCGAGGCGATGACTGGGCAGCCGAAGATCATGGCTTCGAGCGGCGGCACGCCGAACCCCTCGTAGAGCGAGGGAAACACGAAGGCCGATGCGTGCGCATAGAGCGCGGCAATCTCGCTGTCGGTCAGACGGCCGGCCAGCACCAGGCCGGAAGCCCCTTCGCCCGAATTATCCTGAAAGACCTTGCTGTTGTCGCCGCCGACGATGACCAGGGGAACGTCGGCCCGGTCGAGCAGCTGGATGGCGCGGATCGCGACGGACAGGTTCTTGTTCTTGGTTTTCGAGCCCACGAAGAGGAAGAACTTCTGCGGCTGAACGCCGAGTCGGGCCAGGATGCCGGGATCGGGCTGCGTGGCTGCAAAGTGCTCGGCGCTGTTGGGGAAGACGGGAATGCGCGATGCCGAGAGATTCAGCACGTCCGCAAGCTCCTTGCGGGAAAATCCCGACACCGTTGCGATGCTTGCGTGCCGGGCGAGCATCCGCCCCATCGTGCGATGGACGGTCAGATAGCGCCAGTTGAAGAAGTCGGGCCTGCGAAAGACCTGGGCGTCGTGAATCACCACAATGTGGTCGCGATGGAGGACGGGTCCGGAATTGGCCAGGCTGATCAAGCGGCTCCCGGCGGCAGCGCGGGCGAGATCGATTTGATCCCACGCGTGCCCATGCAGCCGGCCGACAGCGCGAATCCTGATCCGGTCGAGATCAAGTTCCTCGCTTGCATCCGCGGGCTTCAACAATTGCCAGTCTGCGTTGCGCAGCGAGGCCGGAATCTGCTCCGACGCGAGCAGCACGTCGATCGCCTTGACCATTTCAGCGGCATAACGCTGCACGCCCGTGAGCTTTTGCGACAGAAAGCGGCCGTTGATGAAGAATTTCAATTGGGGACCACGATGGTTCATGGAGTTCCGGCCGGGTTCGCGGGGAGCTCGCGGTGGAGGAGCCGCACGTGAGCAATCGTTAGGTACAGAAATATGACGCAGCCGGGCATGGCTCGGAGGCGCCGCCTGCATGGCCCGGCGTCGCCTTGCTGCGTGCCAGGCCGGGGTGTAGAGGTCGGCCATGACCGATGACACCCACTCCTTCCGCTGCGGCTCGCTCACCGCGACCGTCAAGGCGCACGGCGCCGAGCTCTGCTCGCTGAAGGGCGGCGGCACCGAATTCCTTTGGCAGGCGGGGCCGGAATGGCCGCGTCACGCGCCGCTGCTGTTTCCGATCGTCGGGCGCCTTGCCAACGACGAATTGCGGCATCAGGGCAGGACGTATCGGATGACGCAGCACGGCTTCGCCCGCGACAGCCGCTTCGTGTGGGCAGAACGCGGCGAGAGCCGCTGCACCCTGGTGCTCGATGATAATGAGACGACGCGCGCGCTCTATCCGTTCCCGTTCCGGCTGACGGCGGCCTATGCGATCGATGAGTCCGGCCTCGATCTGACGCTCACGATCGCCAACACCGGCAAGGAGACGTTGCCGGCCTCGCTCGGCGGTCATCCCGCCTTCAATTGGCCGCTGCAGCCCGGTGCGGCGAAGGAGAGCCATGCGCTGACTTTCGCGAGCGCCGAACCGTCTCCGGTCCGCCGTCTCGAAGGTGGATTGCTGCGGCCGGCAGCGGAGCCGAGCCCGGTCAAAGGCACCTCGCTTCCCTTGTCGGACTCCCTGTTCGTCGACGACGCCATCATCTTCGACCGCATCGAGAGCACTTCGGTCCGCTATGCCGCGGCGGGAGGTGCATCGACCGGGCCATGGCTGAAAATGTCCTGGCGCGGATTTCGCGAGCTCGGCGTCTGGTCGAAACCGTCAGGCGCGCCGTTCCTCTGTATCGAGCCCTGGCGCGGCTACGCAAGTCCCGCCGGCTTCCATGGCGAGTTCGCCGACAAGCCGGGACTGATGCACATCGCGCCGGGCGCTGAGGAAGAATTATCCTACCGGATCGAGGTCGGATCGTCCTGACGCCGAACGGCTTCCGCACGCATGATTTGTTGCGGCGCGCGTGCTTCGATCTTCGATCATCCTCAGACCTCGATGCGCGTGAGATCCTCGCCGAGCACGACCGGTCCTGCATAGTCCCGCCTGACGTCATCAAGCAATGCGTTCAGCATGGCATCGTCGGTGCGCGGACGGTGATGGGTCAGCGCGAGCTTCTTGACGCCGGCTCTGGCCGCGATCTTCCCGACCGTGTCGCCGCAGGCGATCGTGTATTTCGCAAGCCGGCGCAAATGCTCGTTGTTGATCTCCGGCGTGGCGAGGAAGCAGCACTGCACCAGCAGGTCGGCTCCCTCGGCCAGCCGCTCGAGCCCGGGGCAGGGGACGGTGTCGCCGGAAATAGCAATGACCTTGCCTTCCGCTTCGAAGCGATAGCCGAGACAGATCCAGCGCGCCAGAAAGGCCGGCGGCATGTCGAGGCCATCGCCATGCGAGACCAGTTCGGCACTGATCTTCCAGCGACCGGTGTCGAGCACGGGGCCTGGGATGATGTCCGTTGCGGCGACCGGCTTCCAGCCGCCGAAGCTCGGCTCGCCCTGGTCCCGCCAGATGATGTCCTTGTCGTAGACCTGCGTGATGAGCGTGTTGACGAGCCGCTCAGTGTCCGGCGGCCCATAGATGCGGAGATCGTCCTTGCGCCCGTGCATCCACGAATTCAACATCACATCGTAGAGATCGCCGATGTGGTCGAAATGGTGATGGGTGAGGAAGACCGTGTTGATGGCGCCGAGCGGCACGCCGGCCTTGTGAAGCTGCACCATGACGCCACGGCCGGCGTCGAACAGGATGTTCTCCTCGCCAAGCCTGATCAGCGTGGTCGTCGCCATGCGGCGCGGGTCCGGGCGCGGGCCGCCGGTGCCGAGCAGTATGACCTCCATGCGCCACCTCCGAGTGCAGGCTTTTGGAGGCACAGTAGATGCGAAGCTCACAGGGGAGCAAGCCGCAGAGCGCCGCCCGAAGTACGATCTGCTTTTCCGAAAATCGGGAGACTGCCGGCGCGACGGTGCGCAAAATGAGAATTGTGGGCCAATTCATACTTAATGTGCCAAGAGCATGACCAATATTGTTTGCGCATCACAACGCGCCCAGTATCGCGGCAGGCAATTTCGGGGGCTCGAACAGGCTGTGAATGCCCGTTCACATGACGGCGCGTTGCGCGGCGACTTGAATCTGCAGGTCGGGACGCAGGCACATGGGACCGCCAGGACGGCGGTAGCTTCCGCTCGTCCGCCCGGCCGCGAGCGGCTGATCGTCGTCGAGGACGATCCGGTGACGCGGACCATGCTGGTCGACTATTTCAGCGACAACAATTTCGACGTGGTCGGCGCCGGCACCTGCACGGAGTGCCGTCAGGCGCTGCGCGCGCGCACCGATCTCGTCTTCCTCGACGTGCAACTGCCTGACGGGGACGGCTTCGAGCTCGCCAAGGAGATCCAGGCCACCAGCAACGCGGGCATCATCTTCGTGACGCGGCGCGACACCGACGTCGACCGCATCCTCGGCCTCGAGGTCGCCGGCGACCATTACGTCACCAAGCCGATCAACCTGCGCGATCTGCTCGCGCGTGCGCGCAGCGTGCTGCGGCGTCGCTCGATCGACCGCAAGGCGGCGCGCAACCACAATTCGATCGCGTTCGGCGACTGGATCATCGACCTGACCCGGCGCGAATTGCTCGGCAACGACGGCAAGCCGGTGGCGCTGACGCGCGCCGAATTCGACCTGCTGGCGGCGCTCGTCGGCGCCGACGGCAGGCCGCTCAGCCGCGACTATCTGATCGAGGTGGTCAGCAACCGCCAGGCCGAAGTCGACATCCGCACCGTCGATGCGCTGGTGGCGCGGCTGCGCCGCAAGCTCGTCGGCAGCGGCACGCCCGTGATCGCGACCGTCACCGGCGTCGGCTACAAGCTCGCGCTCAGCGAGCGGCTGTAGCGCAAGATCCGGAAAAGCGTGCAGCGGTTTTCCGGCAAGATCATGCTCAGACAATAGCAACATCGCCGTCAGCGCGATGCGACGCGCTTCCAACGTGCTTCGATGCGCGCCTTGATCCGGCTGACCCTGGCCTCATGGGCCGCCCAATAGGCGCGGCTGGCGGCCGCGGTGCCTTGACGATAGCGGGTATAGACCGCCTTCGGCTGCACCGGCATCTTCGGGCGGCTCGCCGGTTTCACGGGCGCCGCAGCCGCAACCGCAACGGCAGCTGCAACCGTGGACGCCGGATCCGGAGCAGCCGCAGCTTCGCGCTCTCCCGGCATCGCGCTCATCGCGACAAGCCGGTTGCGGGCCCGGTTGCAATAGACCTGCGACCGCGCGCTCATCTCCACTTCGCCAAGACCCGCCCGGTATTTCATCAGCGCGCGGCAGAGGTCCCCGCCCGAAAGCCGCCAGGCTTGGCTGAGATAGAGCACCCCGTAATGGATGTTGACGTCGGGTTCGGCCAGCTCCGCGCTGCTGCCGCGGAAGCCCAGCATCGCCGCGGTCTCGGGGCGCACCTGCATCAGGCCGATTTCGCCCGCGCTGCCGATGACCGCCGGGTTGTAGCCGCTTTCGACGAAGATGACCGCCTCGGCGATATCGGCCGGCAGATTGGTGCTCTTGGTTTCCCTCTCGATGATCTTCCGGATCGTGGTCCGCGACGACGGCGTTTCGCCGGCGCCGAGCTCGCTGCTGCCGTCAGCCGCATGTGCGCCGATCGGAGCCGACACGAGCAGGACGACCGCGACGTGCCTCCACGTCGCGCCGAGAATGAAGCGTGCCCAATCCCGCAGCATGGGCCTGTCATAGAGCGCCGGAGTTAACAAACCGGCCTCAGGCGTGTGTGCGTCACGGTCGCGCGCGGGCGCTCTGGTCGGTGGATCTGGCCTGCGACGGCTCCGCCAGCTGGTCATCGACCGCATAGAGCGTGCAGCTGGGCGACCATTTCATGCAGGCTGCCAGCGAGTCGCGCCGGGCCTCCTCAGTCGTCGCCCGTCCGGCGCGCCAGCCGTAGCCGCCGTTCGGCGACACCGCAAAGGCCTTGTGCGGCAGCAGGCTGGCGAGATAGCGCGCGAACTCGGCCCGCGCGGCCTCGTTGAGCTGGCGTGGCGGCGGCAGCGGATCGGGCAGGCTCAGGAGGTCATGGCCGAGCCCGCGCTCGCGCAGGAAGGCGTCGAGATACGGTGTCCATTGCGGCCGGCCCGCGACCGAATAGAGATAATGCCCGTCTTCGCCGTAAGCCGGCGCCGCGACGAACCTCGCATTGCCGCCGCCCGCGCGAAATCCGTCATGGAGCCGGCGCGCGAGGTCGGGACCGAAATAGGAATCGTTGCTGGCATAGACCCACAGCATCGGCACGCGCGAGGTCTTGCCGAAGGTGGCGAAGGCCTGCACCAGCCCATCCGGATTGCAGACATCGTCGTCGTTGCGCGAGCCGCGGCCGCCGGCAAAATTGATTGCGGCGACGAGGCCCGCCGGCGCCTGTGCGCTCAGCGCCACCGTTGCAAGGCCGCCTGCGGAATGGCCGGCCGCGATCATGCCCGATGTCGTCACGTCGCCCCGGTGCGCCATCGCATCGATCGCGGCGCGCAGATCGGCAACCGCGACGGCGGCCGCCGGCAGGTACGCGGCCTTTGCGCAACCGCCGACGCTGTCGACGCGCCCGCCCGGCGAGGTGCCGTAGGCGCGCCGCATCACCACCAGCGCCGCAAAGCCGCGCCGGGCGTACTCCAGCGCGATGCCATAATATTTGTGCGCCGACATGGTCGCGCGGTCCTCGAACTTGCGCGGCGAGCCGTGGCTGAGCAGCGCCAGGGGATAGCGCTTGGTCCCCACGGGCCGCACCAGGAAGGCCTCCAGCCCCTGCGGTCCGGCCTCCGCCATCGGGATGCGCAGGTCCTCGGTGTAGAACTCCGCGGCGCGCGCCGGTGCACCGGCCAGGACGAGGCCGGCGATCAGCACGAGCAGCTTGCGCGATGGGATCATCAGACGATTCGAAAGGGCGGTGCTGCCGAGCATAGCACGAAGGCCGCTCATGGGGACTGCAGCGCCTCCAAGGAACGCCTTCCCTGTCGCGCGTGTTGTGCCCTTGGCGGGGGCTTGGCCGATGCTATGGTGTCCCGCACTCACGACAGGACGAGGGTATTCCAGTGGCTGATGTTCATCCCGCGGCGGGCAAGCAGGCCTCGCCGGACGCGCTCACCAATATTCCGCGGCTGGTGACGGCCTATTTCGCCGGCAAGCCGGATGCGTCCGATCCGGCACAGCGCGTGGCGTTCGGCACGTCGGGCCATCGCGGCACCTCGTTCAAGAACACCTTCAACGAAGGCCACATCCTCGCGACCACGCAGGCGATTTGTGATTACCGCAAGGAGAAGGGCCTGACCGGCCCGCTCTTCATCGGCATCGATACCCATGCGCTGGCCGAGCCGGCGTTGGTCAGCGCCATCGAGGTGTTCGCAGCCAACGGCGTCGAGGTCATGATCGACAAGGATGGCGGCTACACGCCGACGCCCGTCATCTCGCATGCGATCCTCACCTATAACAAGGGCCGCACCTCTGGTCTTGCTGACGGCGTCGTCATCACGCCGTCACACAATCCCCCCGAGGACGGCGGCTACAAATACAATCCGCCTCATGGCGGCCCGGCCGATACGGACGTGACCGCTGCCGTCGAGAAGTGCGCCAACGCCTATCTCGCCGGCGAGCTCGAGGACGTGAAGCGCATCGACTATGCCAAGGCGCGCAAGGCCGCGAATGTCCACGCCTACGACTTCGTCACGCCTTACGTCGCCGATCTCGGCAATGTCGTCGATCTCGACCTCGTCAGATCCGCCGGCGTCAAAATCGGCATCGATCCGCTCGGCGGCGCCGCCGTGCATTACTGGCATCCGATCATCGAGCGCTATGGCCTCAACGCCAATGTCGTGAACGAGGCGATCGACCCGACCTTCCGTTTCATGACGGTGGACTGGGACGGCAAGATCCGCATGGACTGCTCCTCGCCCTACGCGATGGCGAGCCTGATCGGCATGCGCGACCGCTTCGACGTCGCCTTTGCCAACGACACCGACGCCGACCGCCACGGCATCGTCACGCGCACCGGCGGGTTGATGAATCCGAACCATTACCTGGCGACCGCGATCTCCTACCTGTTCGCGCACCGTCCGGACTGGGGCAAGGATGCGGCGATCGGCAAGACCGTGGTGTCGAGCTCGATCATCGACCGCGTCGCCAAAAAGCTCGGCCGCAAGCTGGTGGAGACGCCGGTCGGCTTCAAATGGTTCGTCGACGGCCTCGTCACCGGCGGCTTCGGCTTCGGCGGCGAGGAGAGTGCAGGGGCCTCGTTCCTGCGCCGAGACGGCGCGGTGTGGACCACCGACAAGGACGGCGTCATCCTCGGCCTGCTCGCTGCCGAGATCATGGCCAAGACCGGCCGCGATCCCGGCCAGATCTTCAATGATCTCACCGCCGAATTCGGCATGCCGCATTACGCGCGCATCGACGTTGCCGCCACCGGGCCGCAGAAGAACATCCTGAAGTCCCTCACGCCAGAGCAGCTCGGCCTCAAGGACCTCGCTGGCGATCCGGTTCGTGCGACGCTGAGCAAGGCGCCCGGCAACGGCCAGCCCTTCGGCGGCATCAAGGTCGAAACCGATTTCGGCTGGTTCGCCGCGCGGCCGTCCGGCACCGAGGACGTCTACAAGATCTACGCCGAAAGCTTCCGCAGCCCCGAGCACCTGAAACGGATCCAGGAGGAAGCCCAGGCGGGCCTAGCCAAGGTGTTCGCGGCGTAAGTTGTTCCGAGAGGTCGCCGCTGTCTTACCCTCCCCAGGGGAGGGTAAGCGGAGCCGGAGCCGGACGCGGTCATTCCCCCGTTATGTATACAATCACGACGATAAAGGTATTAAGGTAGAGCTTATTCCATCTTGAACAATTCTATCCCTCAGCTATTGTATACATAACGTATTCATAAGCCGTGGGAGTGAGACATGACAAAACCCTTCCCCATGAACGCCTGGTACGCCGCGGCGTGGGACGCCGACGTCAAGGCTGCGCTGCTGCCGCGGACCATCTGCGGCAAGCATGTCGTGATGTATCGCAAGGCCGACGGCACGGTGACCGCGCTGGAGGACGCCTGCTGGCATCGCCTGGTGCCGCTGTCCAAGGGCCGGCTCGAAGGCGACACCGTCGTCTGCGGCTATCATGGCCTGAAATACAACGCGCAGGGCCGCTGCACCTTCATGCCCTCGCAGGAGACCATCAACCCCTCGGCCTGCGTGCGCGCCTATCCCGTGGTCGAGCGTCACCGCTACGTCTGGCTCTGGATGGGCGATCCCGCACTCGCCGATCCCGCGCTCGTCCCCGACATGCACTGGAATCACGACCCGGCCTGGGCCGGCGACGGCAAGACCATCCACGTCAATTGCGACTACCGCCTCGTGCTCGACAATCTCATGGATCTCACCCACGAGACCTTCGTGCACGGCTCCTCCATCGGCAACGATGCCGTCGCCGAGGCGCCGTTCGACGTCACCCATGGCGAGAAGACGGTGACGGTGACGCGCTGGATGCGCGGCATCGAGCCGCCGCCGTTCTGGGCCAAGCAGCTCGGCAAGCCCGGCCTCGTCGACCGCTGGCAGATCATCCGCTTCGAGGCGCCGTGCACCATCGCGATCGACGTCGGCGTCGCGCCGACGGGCACCGGTGCGCCGGAAGGCGACCGCTCGCAGGGCGTCAACGGCTTCGTGCTCAACACGATCACGCCGGAGACCGAGAAGACCTGTCATTACTTCTGGTCCTTCGTCCGCAATTATCGGATCAGTGAGCAGCGCCTCACCACCGAGATCCGCGAGGGCGTCTCCGGCATCTTCCGCGAGGACGAGCTGATCCTCGAAGCGCAGCAGCGCGCGATGGACGAAAACCCCGATCGCATCTTCTACAACCTCAACATCGACGCCGGCGCGATGTGGTCGCGCAAGCTGATCGATCGGATGGTGGCGAAGGAAAACGCCCCAAAGCACCTTCAGGCCGCGGAGTAGAACATGGCCGAGCGTGAGGTCGACCGCTCCATCTCGCAGACCGTGAAGGCGCAGCTCGCGCTGCGCGACCAGATCCTGTCGGGCGCCTTGCGCCCCGGCGAGCGCATCTCCGAGCTGCAGGCGGTGGAGACCACAGGCGCTTCGCGCACACCGGTGCGCATGGCGCTGGTGCGGCTGGAGGAGGAGGGGCTGTTGGAGGCGATCCCCTCCGGCGGCTTCATGGTGAAGGCGTTTTCGGAGCGCGACATCTCCGATTCCATCGAGCTGCGCGGCACGCTGGAAGGCCTGGCGGCGCGCTTTGCCGCCGAGCGCGGCGTCTCTGCGCGCGAGCTCGAGCCGCTGAAGGAGTGCCTTGCTGCGATCGACGAGCTGCTGCGGCAGGTCCCGATCTCGGTCGATGCTTTCTCGTCCTACGTCGCGCTGAATGCGCGCTTCCACGCCCAGCTCACGGAGCTGTCGCGCAGCCCCCCGCTGATCCGGCAGATCGACCGCGCCTCGGCGCTGCCGTTTGCCTCGCCGAGCGGCTTCGTGATGGCGCAATCGGCGTTGCCGGAGGCACAGCAGATCCTGATCATCGCCCAGGAGCACCATCGCGTCGTGATCGACGCCATCGAGAACCGCGAAGGCGCGCGCGCCGAGGCCGTCATGCGCGAGCATGCCCGGCTCGCGGTGCGAAACCTGCGGCTCGCGCTGCGCAACCGCACCCATCTCGACCTCTTGCCGGCGCTCGCGCTGATCAAGACCGCAACCGATTGAGGGCAGTCACCATGCGCTTCATCGAGACCTGGACCCCAGCAACGCTCGTCTGCACCCGCGATCTCACCCCGAACGTCCGCGAATTCCTGATCAAGCCGGATCAGTTCGAGGCCGCAGCCTATCCGGTCGGCAGCCACATCAATGTCAGCGTCACCATCGACGGCCTGCCGGAGACGCGGTCCTATTCGCTGGTCGGCGAGGCCTCGTCGCACGGCCTCCGAATTGCTGTGCGCCGCGCGGAGGATTCCCGTGGCGGCTCCCGCTACATGTGGTCCTTGCAGCCGGGCGCGCGGCTCGACATCACCCAGCCCGCCTCGCTGCTCGCGGTGGACTGGACTCGCGAGAATTATTGCCTGATTGCCGGCGGCATCGGCATCACCCCGATCCTCGGCGCCGCGCAGGCGCTGGCGCGGCGCGGGGCGGATCTCACGCTGCATTATGCCGTACGCTCGCGGCGCGAGGCCGCCTATCTCGACGATCTCGCCGCGATGCTTGGCGATCGCCTCGTCGTTCATGCCAGCGACGAAGGCAGCCGGCTCGATATGGACGCCCTGTTCGCCTCATTGCCGCAAGGCACGCTGACGCTGTTCTGCGGCCCGATGCGCATGCTCGACGCCGCACGCCATGCCTGGATCGGCGCCGGCCATCCGCTCCCCGATCTCCGCTACGAGACGTTCGGCTCCAGCGGCACGCTGCCCACCGAAACGTTCAGGGTGCGCCTGAAAGACTCCGGTGTCGAGCTCGAGATCCCGCGCGAGCGCTCGATGCTCGATGTGCTCAATGCCAGCGGCTTTGAGGTGATATCCGATTGCAAGCGCGGCGAATGCGGCCTCTGCGCCATCGACGTGGTCGATGTCGACGGTGAGATCGACCATCGCGACGTCTTCTTCAGCGACCATCAGAAACAGAGCAACCAGAAGATCTGCGCCTGCGTCTCCCGCGCGCGGGGCACCATCACGGTGGACACGCTGCTGCGGGCGGATGCGGTTTAACACTGGGAAAGGTCATCGTGCCCGGGTTTGTCCCGGGCATCCACGTTCTTCCGCGTGAGGTTAGGCGTGGATGGCCGGGACATAGGCGAGCGGAAGCGACGCCGTCCTTCGGACGGCTATGCCCGGCCATGACGCTGTCGAAGCGTGAGCATCCCAAACTGGTGCTTACGCCGCGTAAATCGCCCGGTACTTCTTCGTCTCCAGCAGCGCCATCACCCCGTCCGCGGCCACCGGCCGGCTGATCAGATAGCCCTGCACCTCGTCGCAACTGATCTGCCTGAGATATTCGAGCTGGTCGGCGCTCTCGACCCCCTCCGCCACGACGCCGATCCGCAAATCGCGCGCAAGCGAGATCACCGATTTCACGATGGCCGCGCAGTCCGGCTGCACCAGCATGTCGCGGATGAAGGACTGGTCGATCTTGATGCGGCTGAACGGCAGTTTGCGCAGGTAGGTCAGCGAGGAGAAGCCGGTGCCAAAATCGTCGAGCGCGAGGGTGACGCCGAGCTCCAGCAGCGCGTTCAGGACCGTCGCGGCCGAACCGTATTTCGCCAGCAGCATCGATTCCGTGATCTCGATCTCGAGCCGATGCGGGGCGATCCTGGCGTCGGCGAGCGCCTGCACGATGGTCTGGAGGATGGCCGTGTTGTGAAACTGCGCGGCCGAGAAATTCACGGCAACCCTGATGTCTTCGGGCCAGTCCGCCAGCGTCGCGCAGGCGCGGCGGATGACCCATTCGCCGATCTCGTGGATCAGCCCGGT
Organism: Bradyrhizobium yuanmingense; assembly: GCF_025200905.1. Lineage (NCBI taxonomy): Bacteria > Pseudomonadati > Pseudomonadota > Alphaproteobacteria > Hyphomicrobiales > Nitrobacteraceae > Bradyrhizobium > Bradyrhizobium yuanmingense. Next base: position 1,088,434 of record NZ_CP104173.1, read on the forward strand.
CTCTTCGGCGACTGGTATGAATTCACTCGGCGGAACCAGCCCGCGCGAAGGATGCTGCCAGCGCAATAGCGCCTCGAAGCCGGTGATCCGGTTGGTGCCGAGATCGAGGAACGGCTGGAACACCAGGAACAGCTCGTTGCGCGCAATCGCGCCTGCGAGGTCCGCTTGCAGCGCCTTGCGCTCGCGGGAGGACCTGTCGTCGGCCTGTTCGAAGAAGCAGACCGTGCCCGGCCCCGCCTTCTTGGCGCGGTAGAGCGCGGCGTCGGCATTCTTCATGAGGTCGAGCGGTGTGTTGCCGTCGCGTGGCGCCAGCACGATGCCGACGCTCGTCGCGCCGACGATCTGGCGACCCTCGATCTGGAACGGCTCGCTGAAGGCCGCGACGAAGCGTTCGGCGATCTCGAGCGCATCCTCGGGCCGTGTCAGATTGGCCATCACCAGCGCGAACTCGTCGCCGCCGATCCGCGCGACGTGCTCGGCGGCGCGCGTGCAGCGTTGCAGGCGGCTGGCGACCTGGACCAGGAATTCGTCGCCGGCGGGATGGCCGAACTGGTCGTTGACCTCCTTGAAGCGGTCGAGATCGAGCAGGAGCACCGCGAATTCCTCGCCCGATAGCGCCAGCCGCTTGAGCGCGGCATCGAGCGTTTCGTTGAAGGCGACGCGGTTGGGCAGGTGGGTCAGGGGATCGAGCCGCACCGTGCGCTCGGCCTCGATCTGCCGCATCATGCGCCGGGCGAACGAGAACGAATTGACGAACACGCCGCGCAAAAGGACGCTGCCGTAGACCACGACGAGAAAGGCGATGAGGAGAAAGGCGAGATCGCCGTTCTGGCCGAGGCAGATGGCGATGCCGAGGAAGATCGGCGCCGTGAAGGCGATCGCCGCGATCGGAATGGTGGCGAAGGCGAGCGCGCCGCCGGCCAGCATGCCCGCGCACAGGCAGGTAATGACGAGCTGGCCGCCGCTGGAAGCGTCGGCGAAGAAGGCGACCGGGACGATGCCCCAGGCGGCGCCGAGGATGAAGGCGTTGCGCACCAGCCGGTACATCGCGCGACGCGAGACGAATTGCGGCTTGGTGATGCGGCGCGCGACGTGGGATTGCAGGCCAAATCCGATCGCGGCGGCGGCGACAGCCGCCGCCCAGATCAGGGCGGGCATCCTGTCCGGCGACTGCCACAGCGCGATGGCGAGCACGATGGCGTTGCAGGCATTGGCCAGCATGATGCCGACCGAATAGCCGAGCACCAGCGACATCTGCTCGGCGCGGATATGCCCGGCCACGGCCTCGTCCGTTGCGGGACCGCCAAAGGCCGACAGATCGCCGGCGAACAGCCGTGCGACATAGCTGGTCGTTTGAGTCCGCATTCAATAGCCTAGCAGCACGGGCCGTTCTTTTCGGCTCGATCCGGAGAATTCGCCGTAAACCTTTGACGAACTATGAATTATCCCCGCTTGCCGCGCCGGCCGCGACCACTTCTGCGTGCTCTTCACGCAGTATCGATAACAAATCGATACAAATGCCCGACAGGCCGGACATCAAAGGGGGCGGGGGCGCGGTCTCAGCTGGGCGATGGCGACCCCGGAGATCGCGAGCAGTCCGCCGACGATCAGCTTGGGCGTAAGCCGGTCGCCGAGAAACAGTACGCTCGAAAGCAAGGCAAACACCGGAAGTAGCAGACCGAAGGGCGCGACGCGCACCATCGAGCAACGGGCGATCAGCCAGAACCAGAGGCCAAACCCGACAATTCCCCCGGCGAAGATCGTGTAGGCGAGCGCCAGCCAGCCAAGTTCGCCCGCCGTCACAAGGCTCGCCGCTTGTCCATGTTCAAGGAGCAGCGACATCAACATGACCTGCGGTACCGTGAGCAGCGAGGACCACCCCATCAACATCAAGGGATCGAAGGGGCCATAACGCTTCGTCAAGACGTTGGACACCGCGAAGGCGAAAGCCGCTCCGACTACAAGCAGCAGCGGAAGCGGGTTGGCGGACTGGTCAGGCTCCGCTGCCAACACCGTCACGCCGACGAAAGCAAGCATCACTCCGGCGCAGGTGGCGAGTGACGGTCTCTCCGCGAGCAGCAGCCATGCGAGCAGGACGGTGAAGGGCGTGGCGAGTTGGTATGCGACGGCCGACATGCTTCCCGAGCCGAGCCCAAGGCCAACGTAGAACAGCCCGAAATTCAGTCCACCAAGGAAGAGCGAAATAGCTGCGACAGGGCCGAGCTGTTGACGCGTGGGCCTGTCCACGAACGGAACAAGCAGCAGCGCAATGGCCAGAAAGCGCAGTGCGAGGAAGAAGAGCGGTGGAAACTCCGCAACGCCCACTTTGATGGCCACGAACTGATAACCCCAGATCAGGGGAACGGCGATCGCGCAGACGATCTGGATGGCAGACATGGCGGATGTCCTTTTTAAAGACCGATCAGTCCAAATATGGGCGCACCATCAGCGCAGGCGTCACGGGGTTGCTTACCTGACGAAACGACCGATGAGAGCGTCGACGGCCGCTTGCGATGTGGTCCGTGCCGGTGCCGTCTTGCCGACCACGCGCAGCCCTTCAACGAAACAGACGAGAACCCGGGCGGCCGTTGCGGGCTCAACACCATCGGCCAACCTGCCCGCCGCTTTCGCGCGGGACAGTGCATCGGTCACTTTGGCCTCCATCGCCTTGAAGAAGCCCGCAACGCGTCGACCGACGTCGGCATCTCCGCCAGCCAATTCCATGGCCGTGGCCACCAGGAGACATCCGCGCCGGCCGTTGCTTCCGCTGGTGCGCTCGACGTAGCCGGCCAGGCAGGCCCGCAGGCCGTCGACCGGATCGTTTCGGGGGTCGAATTCGCCATCCATCCGCGCCAAGGCATCCGCGATGTAACGATCGAGCGCCCGCAAGAACAGCGAATGCTTGTCACCGAAAGCGGCGTAGAGGCTGCCCCGCGACAGCCTGGTCGCGCGCAGGAGATCGGGCAGCGCCGTGGCGTGATAGCCGCGCGACCAGAACACATCCATCGCGCGTTCGACGGCAGCGTCCACGTCGAAACTTCGCGGCCGGCCACGGGGCATCGGCGTTGCAGTATTTTGCCTCATGCCGATATATAGACCGATCAGTCATTAAATGACAAGCCCAAGCTCCGGGGATCATCAGCCTCCTATCCGGACCTCAACACCGGAATCTGCGCTGATGTTTTCTTCTCGTCAGCGGATCGAGACGCCCCCTCGATCGCGTGATACGTTTCGTGGACCGGCAGGCCACCGTGCGCCGCGTCGGCACCGGATGCGTTCGAAATTCCGAGGGCCTGTCCATGAGCGAGCCTTCAGCCGATGTGTCGGCAACGGTCGAATACACGATGGACAAATGGCGGATGGACCGGGTCCCCTGGGCCCTGTGGGCTTGCGTCGCCGGCCTTGCGATCGCGGTTCACGCCGAGAGCCGTGGCCAGAATGGAGCGGTTTTGGCAGTCGTCTATGTGGCTCTGCTGGGGCTGGCATTCGCAGGCTATGCCCTGACGAGCCTGATCGGGCGGGCCGGCCTGCCCTTGCTGCTTGAGTTGTTGATCGGTGTCCTTGTCCTGATCATCGTCTCCGGCGTGATCGGTGTGATCAGCGTGTTGGTCGGCGGGCCAAGCGGCCGCTCCAGCTATGTCGGCACCATGCCCAGTCTCTATTGGACTCATCTCGTGAACCCATCGCTGAACGTTTTCGGCTGGATGTTGCTCTATCTGGGTTTCGGATGGATCGCGTTTTCAGCTTACCGGCACTTCTACGCGGATCGGGCGGTCGTCTCCATGTCTTCCGCGGGCATCCACTTTCACAGGCCATGGCTCAAGGGTCTCTTCATTCCCTGGCAGGAGGTGCGCGGGGTGGGCCATCTGGTCGTTCCCGGCATCTCGGGGGTGCCGTATGTCAGTCCATACGCTGCGGCCGTCACGGTCGGTCAAAACTTCTATGAGCAGCATATCGTCCCGAAGCGCAGCTTCTTCTCGCCACCCGGGGCCGAGGCCATGTTCCAGCCGAAAGGCGAAACGATGCAGGTGGTGCTGAGCAGCGCCGACATGGCGGTCAAAGCGGAAGATTTTCTCGGGCCTGCCGAGGCGCGGTGGAAGACATTTCGGGATCAACCGGCATCGCCATCCCAACGCGGCGGCACCGTCTTCTACGGACGGTGGTCGATCGATGGCTCTCGGTGGCAGGCCGTTCAGTTTCTTGCGCCTCTCGTCGGTCTGGCCGTGGTCGTGCTGTACCGATAGGGCATTCCTGCTCAGCGTCCGAGTTGCTTCGGATCGTAGAAGAAGCGCTCCTCAATGATCTCATTGCCTCGCCAGGTCTGCCATGCGATCTCCTCCAGCGTCCGCGTCGCGCCCTCGGCGTCGGTGAAGGAGAACTTCCAGCGGCTGGCGACGACGTCGCCATCGATCAGGCTCGGGCCGAGGCGCACGGCAGTGACCTCCTTGAACGCCGCCAGCACGCCGCGCTCCTTATCCGCGAGCTTGTCGCGCCCGACCACCGGCGCGGCGAGGTTCTCATAGGTCGCGGTATCAGCGGTGTAGTAGTCGAGGATCGCGCCGACGAAGTCGCCATCCTCCAGCCGCTTCGCAAAGGCTTCGACGATCTCACGGCTCGGCATGGCGACCTCACAGCTTAACACCGACTGATAGTCGGTAATTACCGACCGATAGTCGAAAAGTCAACTGGCCGGCTCTCGCGAATTCGACTAGACGAGAGCTTATGGCCAAACAGGCGGAGCGGCGGGCGGCGACATCGAAGGCGATCCTGACGGCGGCGCGGCGCCTGTTCGGGACGCAAGGCTTTGCCGCGACCACTATGGACGACATTGCCGAAGGCGCTTCGGTGGCCAAAGGCGCGGTCTATCATCACTTCAAGACCAAGGAGGCGGTGTTCGCAGCTGTGTTCGACCAGGTGTCGCGCGACCTCGTTGCCGAGATCGACCGCACGGCACGCGCCGAGAAGGACGTGCTCGCCGCCATGGTCGCCGGCACCCAGCATTACTTTGCCGCGACCGCGAAGGGGCCGACCGGCCAGATCATTCTGCGTGACGGCCCCGCCGTGCTCGGCTGGGAGCGCTGGCGCGAGATCGACGCGCAGCACTTTGGCGGCAAGATGCCGCGCGCGCTCTCCGCCGCGATGGAGGTCGGCCTGATCGCGCGTCAGCCGGTCGAGCCGCTGGCGCGCCTCCTGCTCGGCGCGGTGACGGAAGCCGCAGTCGCCTGCGCTGGTCGCGCTGACATCGCAAGGGCGGGCGCGGAATATGCCCGTGCGTTCAAGTCGCTGGTCGAGGCGCTGCGCGTCAAGGCCTGAGTGTGCTACTCACAAACTCGAAACGCCCGCTCTAACAAGAAGAACAGTAGCGCATGAACGCAACTTCCTCTCTCGCACCCACCGATCCCGAATTCGACTACATCATCGTCGGCGCCGGCTCCGCCGGCTGCGTGCTCGCCAACAGGCTCTCGGCGAACGGCAAGCACAGCGTGCTTCTACTCGAGGCCGGCCCGAAGGATTCCAACATCTGGATCCACGTCCCGCTCGGCTACGGCAAGCTGTTCAAGGAGAAGAGCGTCAACTGGATGTACCAGACCGAGCCGGAGCCGGAGCTGAAGGGTCGCCAGGTGTTCCAGCCGCGCGGCAAGACGCTGGGCGGATCGAGCTCGATCAACGGCCTGCTCTATGTCCGCGGCCAGCACGAGGACTACGACCGCTGGCGCCAGCTCGGCAACACCGGCTGGGGCTATGACGACGTGCTGCCCTATTTCAAGAAGGCCGAGAACCAGTCGCGCGGCGCCGACCAGTATCACGGCACGGGCGGGCCGCTGCCGGTGTCCAACATGATCGTGACCGATCCGCTGTCGAAGGCCTTCATCGACGCTGCCGTCGAGAGCGGTCTGCCCTACAATCCTGATTTCAACGGCGCGACCCAAGAAGGCGTCGGCCTGTTTCAGACCACGACGCGCAACGGCCGGCGCGCCTCGACTTCGGTGGCCTATCTCGGTCCCGCGAAGGCGCGCAGCAATCTGAAGATCGAGACCTCCGCCCACGCTCAGCGCATCCTGTTCGAAGGGCGCCGAGCCGCAGGCGTCGAATACCGGCAAGGCGCCACCTTGCGCCGCGCCCGCGCGCGGCGGGAAGTCGTCGTGTCGAGCGGCGCCTACAACTCGCCGCAGCTGCTTCAGCTCTCCGGCGTCGGGCCCGGCGATCTCCTGCGCAAGCATGGCATCGAGGTGGTGCTCGATGCTGCCGGCGTGGGGCATGATCTGCAGGATCACATGCAGGTCCGCATCGTCATGCGCTGCTCGCAGAAGATCACGCTCAATGACACCATCAATCATCCGCTTCGCCGCACCATGGCCGGCGCACGCTATGCGCTGTTTCGCAAGGGATGGCTGACGATCGCAGCCGGCACGGCGGGCGCCTTCTTCAAGACCAGTCCGCGCCTCGCCTCGCCCGACATCCAGGTTCATTTCCTGCCGTTCTCGACCGACAAGATGGGCGAGAAGCTGCACGATTTCTCCGGCTTCACCGCTTCGGTTTGCCAGCTCCGTCCTGAAAGTCGCGGTTCCCTCCGCATCAAGAGTGCCGACCCGGCCGTGCCGCCGGAAATCCGCATCAACTACATGTCGACCGAGACCGATCGCACCACCAACGTCGAGGGCATCAAGATCTTGCGCAAGATCCTGAACGCTCCGGCGCTGAAACCGTTCGTGGTCAGCGAGTACGACCCCGGCGCGAAAGTATCTTCGGATGCCGAGATCCTAGATTACTGCCGCGAACGCGGCAGCACCATCTATCATCCGACCTCGACCTGTCGTATGGGCAATGACGCGCTCGCGGTGGTCGATCAGCGGCTGAAGGTGAGGGGGCTCGACGGCCTTCGCGTCGTCGACGGCTCGATCATGCCCGATCTGGTGTCAGGGAACACCAATGCGCCGATCATCATGATCGCCGAAAAGGCCTCCGACATGATATTGGATGATGCGCGTTAGTTTCGCGCTTTGAAAGGATCCGGACTTGGCTACGCGACTGAAGATCGGCACACGCAAGAGCGCCATGGCGCTGGCACAGACGGAAGAGATTGCGCGCCGCCTGACCGCCGCCGTGCCCGGTCTCGACGTCGAGATCGTCAAATTCGATACCACGGGCGATCTCGACCAGACCAGCAAGCTGCTGCCGCATGGCGGCAAAGGCGGCGCCTTCGTGGCGCAGATCCGTGCCGCCGTGCTGTCGGGTGAGCTCCAGGCGGCGATGCATTCGTTAAAGGACATGCCTGGTAACGAGGACACGCCCGGCCTCGTCATCGGTGCCACGCTGTCGCGCGACCCGCCTGGTGATGCGCTGGTGCTGCGCGAGGGTGTGACGCTGGAGGCGCTGCGGCAGTCCCGCGGCAAGGGTTTCAAGATCGGCACCAACGCGGTGCGTCGCGCAGCCTATGCGCGGCGGCTGTTCCCTGATGTCGAGGTGATCCACTTCCGCGGCGCCGCCGACACGCGTGTGCGCAAGCTCGACAATGGCGAGAAACAGCGCCTGCCGGATGGCGGCGCTGTGGGGCCCGCCGATGCGCTGATCATGGCGCGCTCGGGCCTCGATCGCGTCGGCCTGTCCCATCGCATCGCCTACGAATTCACAGCAGTGGAGATGTTGCCCGCGGCAGGGCAGGGCATCGTCGCGGTCGAATGCGCCGCGCAGGATTGGCAGACGCGGCAGATCCTGTCGTCGATCGACGACTCCGCTGCGCACGCCTCCGCCGACGCCGAGCGCGAGGTGCTGTGGGTGCTCAACGGCCACTGCAATTCACCGGTAGCGGGCTTCTCGACCATCACGGGCGATCGGATGTCGCTCACCGCCTCGGTGCTCGATCTCTCCGGCAACACCATCATCGAAGCCTCGCATACGGGGCCGGCCAACCGTCCGCGCGAGCTCGGCCGCGCGGTGGGATTGGACCTGCTGACGAAGGGTGCGGCGGAGATCATCGAGCGCAGCCGGCCGCGGTAAGCATGCCGAAATCACGATCTCTGATGATGTCATTTTGCACCTGTTTTGCCCGACAAGTCAAAACGCACGGGCGAGTCATGCCCGCCTAATATTTTCAACGACTTGCCTACTGTGCATGGGGTTGTTTTTCGCACTTTTTGCAAGACCCGATCACAACGGCTCGTCATGCCCGGGCTTGTCCCGGGCATCCACGTTCTTCGCGTCGCATGGCAAGGCGTGCATGGCCGGGACAAGCCCGGCCATGACGACGTGGATAGACGGCCCTCACCCCCGCACGCGCCGGATCATCTGCTCGACATGGGCGATCGGCGTCTCCGGCTGGATGCCGTGGCCGAGGTTGAAGATCAGCCGCCCGGCAGCAAAATTGGCCAGCACGTTGTCGACCGCGCCATCGAGCGCGGCGCCGCCCGTGATCAGCACCAGTGGATCGAGGTTGCCCTGCACCGCGACCTTGCTCTGCACCCGCTCGCGGATGAAGGCGGGCTCCGCGGTCCAGTCGATGCTGACGGCATTGACGCCGGTCGCTTCGACATAGCCGGGCAGTTGCGCGCCCGCACCGCGCGGGAAGCCGATGATCTTCGCGTCCGGCACTTTGGCCCTTACGCCCTCGACGATGCGCCGCGTCGGCTCGACCGACCAGCGCGCGAACTCGGTCGGCGGCAGCACGCCGGCCCAGGTGTCGAAGATCTGCAACGCGTCGGCCCCGGCGTCGAGCTGTGCCAGCAGATACTGAATCGAGTTGTCGACCAGGACGTCGATGATCTGCGAGAAGGCTTCCGGATGCCGATAGGCCATCATCCGGGCCGGCGCCTGGTCCGGCGTGCCGTGGCCCGCGACCATGTAGGTCGCCACCGTCCACGGCGCGCCGCAGAAGCCGATCAGCGCGGTCCTGGGATCGAGCGCGCCGCGCACGATCTTCAACGCGTCGAACACCGGCTCGAGCTTGCCGAAATCTGCGTGCGGCGCCAGCGTCGCCACCTTGGCCGGATCGTCCAGCGGCTCGAGCCGCGGGCCCTCGCCGACCTCGAACCGCACCGAACGTCCGAGCGCATAGGGGATCACCAGGATGTCGGAGAAGATGATCGCCGCATCGAAACCGAACCTTCGGATCGGCTGCAGCGTCACCTCGGCGGCAAGCTCCGGGTTGAAACAGAGATCGAGGAAGCCGCCCGCCTTGGCGCGCACCTCGCGATATTCCGGCAGGTAGCGCCCGGCCTGGCGCATCATCCACATGGGCGGGACAGCTTGGTGCTGGCCGGAGAGGACGTCGATGAAGGGTTTCGTCGAAGACTGGGGCACGAATGGTCCTGAAGCAGGTTGTGCCTCCTGATACACCGCCGCGGCCCGCAGCGGAACAGGGGAACCTGGATGATCGGGCCGCGTTGACCAGCCAATGGAGGAGATCATGGCTGAGACATTCAATCCCGCGCCGCACGACAAGCACGCCGAAGACCTGCGCGAGGCGCTCGCTGCCGATCGGCAGTCCAAGCTCGACGACGGGCTGAGGGACACGTTCCCAGCGTCCGATCCCGTGAGCGTGGCGCAGCCGACGCCCTCGAAGGCCGACGCCGATGCCGAGCATCCCTCGCTCTGGGCCAAAGTTAAGGCCATCTTCAGCTAGGGGCGACGGGCGCCGGATTCCGATCGGCCCGCTAATGTCTTGTTAGCGATGCACCGATCGCCGTGTCCGTAAGACTACTGGAAAGGGCGGAAACCGCCGCGTAGTCCGGTACCGATTTCAGAATTAAATAACAGAAGCGGCAGAGGTTTTCCGAACGATCGGAGAACCCTGCCACATGAGCGCTACCCAACGAGCCGGATGGAGCCGCCTGCCGCTGCGCGCGGCGGCCTTCGTGGCGCTGACCTGCGCAACGATCCTCGGCGTCAGCGGTTGGCGTGAATGGACGGCACGCGATGCGGTGCTCAAGGCCGCCGAGATGGAGATGGCGAACGTGGCACGTTCGCTGACCCAGCATGCCGAAGACAGCCTCGATCTCCTGGATTCCGGTGTCGTCGGCGTGGTCAGCCGGTTGGAGATGGACGGCACCGCACCGGTCACGATCGCGAAGCTGCGCACCTTGCTGGATGTGCGCAAGAAGGCGATCGCGCGCATTCACAGCCTCGCCATCATCGACGATCAGGGCAACTGGCTGACCTCACCCGGTACGATCGGCACGACCTTCAGCGACGATGCCTTCTTCCGACATCACCAGCTCTCGCCGAAGCGCGAGGCCCATGTCGGCCGTCCCGTGAAGAGCCTGCTGGACGGCGAATGGGTCGTCACCCTGTCACGCCGCTTCAGCAAGCAGGACGGCAGCTTCGGCGGCGTGGTGCTCGCGACCATCAGCTCGAACTATCTGTCGCACTTCTACAAGCAGTTCGAGATCGGCCGCAACAGCTCCGTGTCACTGGCGCATGGCGACGGACTGATCGTCGCGCGCAATCCCAGCAACGAGACATTCGTCGGGCGCAGCGTCGCCGACAAGCCGTTGTTCCGCGAGCCGAGCCTGCAACGGCCGAGCGGCGCCCATCATTTCACCTCGTCGCTGGACGGTGTCGAACGCGTCAGCTTCTTCAATCGCAGCGGTCGGTTCCCGCTCCTCCTGCTCGCCACCGTCGACAAGGACGAGCTGCTCGCGCCGTGGCGCGCGGCGGCGATCTCCCGCATGCTCTACGTGTTCGCGCTGGTGATGCTGATCGCAGTCATCGGCGGCGTGCTGGTGCGGCAGTTGCAGCGCGGCCAGCGCATGGCTGTCGCGCTGACCGAGACGGAGGCGCATTTCCGCCTGCTCGCCGAAGGCTCCAGCGACATGGTGACGCGGATCGGCCTCGATGAGCGACTGCGTTATGTCTCGCCCTCGTCGGTCCGCATCGTCGGCTGGCGTCCCAATCAACTGGTCGGTTCGCCGGCCCTCGCGGGTATCAATCCGGAGGACCTGCCGGAAGTCCAGGCGATCGTCGACGCGATGAAGCGCGGTGAGAAGGAGGAGGCGCGTCTCACCTACCGCAACTCGCATCGGCAGAACGGCGAGATCTGGCTCGAATCGACCATGCGGGTGACGCGCAAGGACAATGGCCAGGTCGATGGCGTGGTCGCGATCTCCCGCGACATCACCGAGCACAAGAGGCTGGAAACCAGGCTCGAGACACTGGCAATCGAGGACAGCCTCACCGGCCTTGCCAATCGCCGCCGCTTCGACGAGCGCCTGAAGGAGGAATGGGCGCGTGCCTATCGCGACCGCTCCAGCCTTGCTTTGCTGATGATTGATGTCGACCACTTCAAGGCCTACAACGACGAATATGGCCATCCCGCGGGCGATGCCTGCCTGCGCCTGATCGCCAAGATCATCGCGGCCGAAGCGCAGCGCGCCGGCGATCTGGCGGCGCGTTACGGCGGTGAGGAATTCGCCATGCTGCTGCCGAACATCGATGCCGCCGGCTGCGCCCGGATCGGCGAACGGATCCGCAACGCCATTCACGAGGCCGGCCTCGCGCATGGCAGCAATGAGGCGGCTGGATGCGTCACCGCTTCGCTTGGCGGCGCAGCCTGCCGGCCGGCGTTCGAACGAACCGCGGGGGTCGCTGCGCTGGTCGAAGCTGCCGACCGGGCGCTCTATGCCGCCAAGGCCGCAGGCCGCAACCGCCTGGTGATGTCCGGCGAGGTCATGGATCTGCTGCCCAAGGCGTCCGGCCAGTAACACCGTTCAATAATGCGGGGGAGGCTCGTTGGCAGGCCCTGGCGCATTTGCCTCGGCGTCCTGCAGCCGAGCATTGAGCTCGGTGATCTGCCGCGTCAGCCTGTCGATCTGCTTCCATTGCGCGGTGATGGTCTGGTTCAACGTCTCGATCGTATCGTCCTGATAGGCGAGGCGCGTCTCCAGCGTGTCGATGCGCTCGCTCAGCGTCTTGATCTCATTCGTCACGCGTTACGTCCTTGTTTCGCTCGCGCAAGCCGTGGCCGAGCGCCACGCGCTCGTCGAACACGAAGCATTCGCCGCGCCAGCGGCTCTCCGCCTCCGGCACGTCTTCCAGATATCTCAGGATGCCGCCCTTGAGGTGATAGACCTCGCCAAAGCCGCGCGCGAGCAGATGCGCGCTCGCCTTCTCGCAGCGGATGCCGCCGGTGCAGAACATCGCGATCCTGCGGTGCCGTGCCGGATCGAGCTGCTCGGCGGCAAAGTCCTTGAACTGGCCGAAGCTCTTGATGCCGGGATCGAGCGCGCCCTCGAACGTGCCCATCGCGACCTCGAAGGCGTTGCGGGTGTCGAGCACGAGGGTATCGGGTGCTGCGATCAGCGCGTTCCATTCGTGCGGATCGACATAGGTGCCGACCTGACGCGTCGGATCGGCGGCCGCATCGCCCAGGGTGACGATCTCCTTCTTCAGCCGCACCTTCAGCCGTCCGAACGGCATCGCCTCCGCGGCGGAGAATTTCAATTCGAGATTGTCGAGCCTGCCGCCGAACATGTCGCCGCGTGCGAGCTCGTGAGCGAAAGCCTCGATCGCCTCCGGTGCGCCGGCGACCGTGCCGTTGATGCCCTCCTGCGCCAGCAACACGCTGCCCTTCAGCCCAAGACCGGCGCAGCAGGCGCGCAGCGGCTCGCGCAGCTCGCGGTAATCCGGGAGGGCGACGAATTGATAGAAGGCGCAGACCTTGTAAGACGTATTGCTGGACGTCATGGCCGCTCCTTTAGCAGGCGGCCCGCGCCCGGAAAACCCGCATCGCAAAAGCCTGCAAAAGGTCCATACGCCCAGCGGATGGCAGCCATTTTCCTGGTATGCCAGCATTGCCCCGCGGGGCGGGAATGTGTCATGTAGACGCGGTTTTCGAGATGGCGCGCCAACCGCGCCGACGGCCAAGAGAGCAAGACATTCGATGAGAAACTTCCATTTCCCCGGCAGGTCCACGGTCCACGCCACCAACGCGATGGTGGCGACCTCGCATCCGCAGGCCTCGCTCGCCGCGATCGAGGTGCTGCGCGAGGGCGGCACCGCGGTGGACGCGGCGGTTGCCGGCTCGGCCCTGCTCGGCGTGATCGAGCCGCAATCGACCGGCATCGGCGGTGATTGCTTTGCGCTGATCCAGCCGCGGGGCGAGGGCAAGATCGTCGCCTATAACGGCTCCGGCCGCGCGCCAAAGGCGGCGAATGCCGACTGGTATCTCGAACGCAAGATCAATTCCGTGCCGCTCACCTCGGCGCATGCGGTCTCGATCCCTGGCGTGATCGATGCCTTCGCGACCGTCTTGCGCGATCACGGCAAGTTCGGTTTCGACCGGCTGCTCCAGCCCGCGATCAAGGCGGCCGAGGAGGGCTACGTCGTCGCGCCCCGCATTGCCTTCGATTGGAAGAACCAGTTCGAGAAGCTGAAGAACGGTACCAACACCGTGCGCTATTTGTTGCCGGGCGGCCAGCCGCCGGTCGCCGGCGACGTCATTCGCCAGGCCGAGCTCGGCAAGACGCTGCGCGCGATCGCCAGGGACGGCCGCGACGCGTTCTACAAGGGCGAGATCGCGGAGGACATGGTCGAGACCCTCAGGGGCATCGGGGGCCTGCACACGCTCGACGATTTCGCCGCGCACACGACCGAAGTGACCACGCCGATCGGCACCATGTACAAGGGCTATGACGTCTGGCAGTGCCCGCCGAACGGCCCGGGCGTCACCGCGCTGTTGATGCTCAACATCCTGTCGCGGTTCGATCTGACCAAGTACGCGCCCGTGAGCGTCGAGCGCTTCCATCTCGAAGCGGAAGCGGCGCGCATCGCCTACATGAACCGCGAGATGCATGTCGCCTCTCCCGAGCACATGAAGATCAACGTCGCCGAGATGCTCGAGAAGGGCTTTGCCGACGAGTACATCAGCAAGATCCGCCTGGACGGCATGCTCGACCTGCCGAACGTCGCGCCGCCGATGAATCCCTCGACCATCTACATCACGGTCGTGGACAAGGACCGCAACGTCTGCTCGTTCATCAATTCGGTTGCGCATTCCTTCGGCTCGGCGATCGTCTCGAACAAGACCGGTGTCCTGTTCCAGAACCGCGCCGGCGGCTTCCGAATCCAGCCGGGCCATCCCAATTGCATCGAAGGCGGCAAGCGCCCGCTGCACACGATCATGCCGGGCCTGCTCACCAAGGGCGGCCGTTCCACGATGTCGTTCGCGGTCATGGGCGGCCAGTACCAGCCGACGGGCCAGACTCATCTCCTGACCAACATTCTCGACTACGGCTGCGACGTGCAGGAGGCGATCGATATGCCGCGGGGCCTGCACTACGAGGGCCAGTATCAGCTCGAGGACAGCGTGCCGGCGGCCGTCGTCGAGGGCCTGAAGAAGCTCGGCCACAAGACCACCAGCGTGGTCGGCCCGCTCGGCGGCGCCCAGGCGATCTGGATCGATTGGGACAAGGGTACGCTCACCGGCGGCTCCGATCCGCGCAAGGACGGCTGCGCGCTGGGTTATTGATCGCCGGCGCAGTTCCCCACGCGAGATCAGGAAAAGTTTACGAAGGGCGGCGCGGCATTTGCTGCGCCGCCCTTCTCTCATCCGGAACTGCGCCCATTGCTCCAGGTTAAGGGGCGATGAGCGGTGCAGGCGTGCGCTGCTTTGCAGATCAGCGGCGGAGGCCTGCCATGCCCGACAAACCAGGTTCCAGATCATCCGGATTCGACCGACGCGCCTTCCTGGCCGGCGCGGCGGGCGGCGCGCTGATCCCGCTGACGGCGCGCGCGGCGTCGGAGGATGCCCGGGCGCCGGCCGCGCAGGATCCGGCGCTTCCCGTCGAGGTCACGCTGAACGTCAACGGCAAGGACAAGCGCCTGAGCATCGATGCGCGCACCACGGTGCTCGATGCCTTGCGCGAACATCTCAAGCTCACCGGCAGCAAGAAGGGCTGCGATCACGGCCAGTGCGGCGCCTGCACGGTGCTGATCGACGATCGCCGTGTGCTGTCGTGCCTGACGCTGGCACTCGCCGCCGAGGGACAGGAGATCACGACCATCGAAGGCCTCGCCACTGACGACCGCCTGCATCCGATGCAGCAGGCCTTCATCGACAACGATGCGTTCCAGTGCGGCTATTGCACGCCCGGCCAGATCATGTCGGCGATCGCGTGCGTGAAGGAGGGCCATGCCGGCAGCGAGGCCGACATCCGCGAATATATGAGCGGCAACATCTGCCGCTGCGCAGCCTATCCCAACATTGTCGCCGCCGTGAAGCAGGCCGCGCCCGAGATCATGAAAGGTTAGGCGCATGCGACCGTTTTCGTATCAGAGAGCATCAGACCCCGACATGGCCGTGCAGGCGCTCGGCGTCGCCGCAGCTGCAAACAATCCGCTGACGAAGGCGGCGGCGCAGCCGCTTGCCGGCGGCACCACCCTGATCGATCTGATGAAGCTCGACGTGATGCGACCCACCGCGATCGTCGACATCAATCCGCTGGCCCCCGCCTGGTCGGCGATCGCGCCAGGCGGCGACGGCTTGCGCCTCGGCGCGCTCGCCAAGATGTCCGACGTCGCCGCGCACGCCGAGATCCAGCGCAGCTATCCCGTGATCGCGGATTCGCTGAAGCTCGCCGCGAGCGCCCAGCTGCGCAACATGGCAACGCTCGGCGGCAACGTGATGCAGCGGACGCGCTGCAACTACTTCCGCGATGTCTCCTATGAGAACTGCAACAAGCGCAATCCAGGCTCCGGCTGTGCCGCAATGGACGGCGTTAACCGCATGCATGCGGTGCTCGGGACCTCCGATCAGTGCATCGCGACGTATCCTGGCGATTTCGCGCAGGCGCTGATCGCGCTCGATGCCATGGTCGAGATCACCGGCAAGGCCGGTACGCGCAGCATGCCGTTCGCGCAGCTTCACAGGGCACCAGGCAGCACCCCCGACATCGAGACTGCGCTTCAGCCCGGCGAGCTGATCTCGGCGTTCTCGATCTCCGGCCGCTGGCCACGCTCCGTGTATTTGAAGGCCCGCGACCGGCAATCCTACGAATTCGCGCTGTCGTCAGCCGCGATCGCGCTCGACGTCCAGGACGGCGCGATCCGGGACGCCCGCGTCGCGCTTGGCGGCGTCGCCACTGTGCCGTGGCGGGCGCGTGAGGCCGAGGCGCTGTTGAAGGGACAGAGGTTCGACGAAGCTCTGGCACAGCGCGTCGCCGATGCAGCTTTCGCAGACGCCCGCGGGCGCCGGCACAACAGCTTCAAGATTGCGCTCGGCAAGCGTATCGTGGCACGCGCGCTCCAGCAGGCCGTAACGATGGAGATCTGACCATGACCGCTGCAGCTCCCGGGCCAAGGACGAATATGGGGCAGCCCGTGCCGCGCTATGATGCGGCCGCCAAGGTGACGGGGCGGGCGACCTATGCCTCGGACATGCCGCTGGACAATCCAGCCTACGCGTTCCTGGTCACCAGCGCCATCGCCAAGGGCCGCATCGACCGCTTCGACCTCGACGATGCCAAGCGCGTCCGCGGCGTGATCGACATCGTCACGCACGAGAACGCCCCGAAGCTGAAGGAGTCGAAACTGTACAGCAATGGCGGCTATGCCGGCACCACGATCCAGCCGTTGAAATCGGCCGAGATCGCCCATGACGGCCAGATCATCGCCGTGGTGGTGGCGGAGAGTTACGAGGCCGCGCGCGAAGCGGCCAACCGCGTCAAGGTCAGCTATAGCGCTGCTGCGCCCACCGCGACTTTCGATTCGCCGGGGACGACGACGGCCGCCGCGAAAGGACAAAACTCGCAGTTCAAGGAAGACCCGAAGGTCGGGGATTTCGCCAAGGCGTTCGACGCGGCCGAGGTCAAGCTGACCGCCTCCTACGAGACGCCGACGCAGCATCACAATCCGCTGGAGCTGTTCACGACCAGCTGCACCTGGATGGGCGACAATCTCGTCATCTACGAGGGCAGCCAGTATGTCCATGGCCTGAAGCACGGCGTGGCCGAGCAGCTCGGCATCGACGCCGACAAGGTGCGCGTGGTCAATCCCTATGTCGGCGGCGGATTCGGCTCGCGAGGTTCGATGACACCGCGCACCGCCATCATCGCCGCCATGGCCAGGCGCCTGAACCGTCCGATCAAGCTGGTCCCGACCCGCGACCAGGGCTTCACCATTACCACTCATCGAGCCGAGACCCGTCACGAGATCAAGCTTGGTGCGAGCCGCGACGGCAGGCTGGTCGCCTTGAGGCATGAGGGGGCCGAAGTCTCCTCGCGCCCCGACGCCTATTGCGTCGGCGGCACCAAGACCACCACGCGGCTCTATGCCTGCCCGAACGTGGACAGCCTGGTCTCGATTGTGCGTGCCGATCGCAACACGCCCGGCTTCATGCGCTCGCCCCCCGAGGTGCCGTATCTGTTCGCGCTGGAGAGCGCGCTGGACGAGCTCGCGGTGAAACTGAACATGGATCCAGTCGAGCTTCGCCGCATCAACGACGCCACCAGGGATCCCATCGATGGCAAGCCCTACACGTCGCGATCGCTCATGGCGTGCTTCGACGAAGCCGCCAAGGCGTTCGGCTGGTCGCAGCGCTCGCCACAGCCGAAATCGATATCCGACGGCGACTGGTTGATCGGCTACGGCTGCGCCGCCACGTGCTATCCGACGCTGGCGGGACCGTCCGCCGCGCGCGTACGTCTGCAGCGCGACGGCCGCACGCGGGTCGAGATCGCCGGCCATGAGATCGGCACCGGCGCCTACACCGTCATCGCCCAGACTGCGGCCGAGCGGCTCGGCGTGCCCCTTGAGAAGGTGGCGGTCTTCATGGGCGATAGCGACCTGCCGCCCGCGCCGGTTGCCGGCGGCTCCAATTCCACTGCCAGCACCTGCTCGGCCGTGATGATGGTGTGCGACCAGATCCGACAGCGCCTGTTCAAGGCGCTGATGCCCAGCGACAGCCTTGCCGACAAGGCCAAGGAGACCGTCGGCATCAGCCCGGCACCCTCGACCCAGGCCGCCAAGAGCGATCGCTCGCTCGATATCGAGAAGGCGTTCGATGCGCTCGGCGTCGGCGTGGTCGAAGAATATGGCGAGTGGAAGCCGGAGGGCGCGCCGCTGGATTCCTTCAGGGCCATGCACAGCGGGCAGGTCCGGCTGGTCGGCGGCCATCAAATGAAGGACCAGATCGCCTATGCGTTCGGCGCCGAGTTTGTCGAGGTCCGCATCAACCGCTTCACGCACGAGATTCGCTGCCCCCGTCTGGTCGGCGCGTTCGCGGGAGGCAGGATCATGAATCCGCGCACCGCGCGCAGTCAGCTCATGGGTGGCCTGATCTGGGGCATGTCCTCGGCGTTGCTCGAGGCCACCGAGATCGACGAGCGCAATGCGCGCTACGTCAACGACAATCTTGCCGATTACCTCGTGCCCGTGAATGCCGATGTGCCCGGTGTCGAGGTCATTCTGCTCTCCGAGGAGGATGATCGCATCAACCCCGTCGGCGTGAAAGGCCTCGGCGAGCTTGGCAATGTCGGCACCAATGCTGCGATCTGCAATGCGATCTACCATGCAACGGGACAGCGTATCCGCAAGCTGCCGGTCCGGCTCGAAGATATCGAGCTCTAAAGGGGGTGGAAACGGCGACCGCCTTGGGTTAGACACCTCCCGCCTCAAACGGAAGGTGTTTTATGCAGCGTTTCCAGCGCGCGCTCCTCGCCCTGATGTCGGCACTCGCGATCACCGTGATCGCCAACGTGTCGCATTTCGTTTCCACAACGGCCTCGGCCCAGACCGCAGGAAAGACCATGACCACAGCTTCAGGCTTGCAGATCATCGACTCCACCGTCGGCACCGGCGCCTCGCCGCAGCCCGGCCAGATCTGCGTGATGCACTACACCGGCTGGCTCTATGAGAACGGCCAGAAGGGCAAGAAATTCGACAGCTCCGTCGATCGCAAGGAGCCGTTCGAGTTTCCGATCGGCAAGGGCCGCGTCATCGCCGGCTGGGACGAGGGCGTTGCCTCGATGAAGGTCGGCGGCAAGCGCACGCTGATCATCCCGCCGCAGCTCGGCTACGGCGCCCGCGGTGCCGGCGGCGTGATACCGCCGAATGCGACGCTGATGTTCGACGTGGAATTGCTCGCGGTGAAATAACTGACGTCGTCACGCCCGGGCTCGTCCCGGGCATCCACGATCTTCGTGCCGCGCGGTCAAGACGTGGATGGCCGGGTCAAGCCCGGCCATGACGGATGAAATCGATACAAGCAAAAGACCGGCCTTAGGGCCGGTCTTTTCACTTTCAATCTTACGCGCGTCACTCCGCCGCGCGGCGAGCCGCAGCGGCGGCGCGATCCATCGCATCCTTCGCGGCGTCCTTGGCATCGCCCATGGCCTGCTGGCCCTTGCCCTTCACTTCCTGCACCACGCCTTCGCCTTTCATCCGATCGGATCCGGTGGCTTCACCGACGCCCTGCTTGGCCTTGCCGATCGCCTCGTTGGCGGTGCCCTTGATCTTGTCGGTCGTGCTGCCCATGGAAATCTCCTTTCGATTTGCTTGGGATGACAACGCTGGGCGGCTATGAGGGTTCCGATTTTGGCATGGCTTGCGGCTGCGGCTTTGGGTTAGTTTGCCGCGCACGGAACCAACAGAAAGCAAGTCCCATGACCGGCCCTGACCATTCGCATTCCCACCATGACCATGGTCATCATCATGATGACCGCTGGAAACATGACGGCGTGCGGGTCATTCCCGGCAATCAGCTCGATACCAACGTGCCGTCGACAGCGGGCATGGACCGTGCGGCCGCGATCAATTTCGCCCGCGTCGGCGCCCAGAAATTGTGGGCGGGCACCGTCAGCATCAAGCCGGATGCCAAGACCGGCGCGCATCACCACGGCCATCTCGAAAGCGTCATCTATGTCGTGAAGGGCAAGGCGCGCATGCGCTGGGGCGAGAGCCTGCAATTCACCGCGGAAGCCGGCCCCGGCGACTTCATTTTCGTCCCGCCCTACGTGCCGCACCAGGAGATCAACGCCAGCCCCGACGAGGTGCTGGAATGCGTGCTGGTGCGCAGCGACGGCGAGGCGGTGGCCATCAACCTCGACATTGAGCCGGTCGAGAAGCCCGAGACGGTGCTGTGGATCGACCCGGTGCACCGGGATCCCAACGAGAAGAAGTAAGTCCCTTCAGGGCGCGGAGAGCGGCGCGACAGGGCCCCGCAGCCGGGGTCCGAAAAATTTGTCGGAAGTCATGTCGGATGGCGGCCTGGCCATCCGTCCTTGGCCAGAACCCCGCCAAGGAGCGTCCGATGCCCAAGATGATCTTCGTCAACCTGCCGGTGACCGACCTCAAGCGCGCGGCCGCCTTCTATGAGGCGGTCGGCGCGGTCAAGAACCCGCAATTCAGCGACGAGACCGCGAGCTGCATGGTCTTTTCCGAGACCATTTTCGCCATGCTGCTGACCCACGACAAATTCCGCCAGTTCACGCCCAAGCCGATCGCGGACGCCAGGACCTCGAACCAAGCGTTGTTCTGCCTGTCCGCGGACAGCCGCAGCGAGGTCGATGACATCGTTGGCAGGGCGGAGGCTGCAGGAGGCGTTGCCGATCCCAGCCCGAAGGACGAATACGGCTTCATGTACGGCCGCAGCTTCGAGGATCCGGACGGCCACATGTGGGGCGTGAACTGGATGGATCTTTCCGCCGCCCCTCTGCAGCCCGACCTGGCGAACGCCTGAGCAGAAACCGGTAGACCTCAAGAGGAGCATTCACCATGTCCAAGCTCGTGCCCTGCATGTGGTTTAACGGCGATGCCGAGGACGCTGCAAAATTCTACGTCTCGCTGGTCCCGAATTCGGCGATCACGCACGTTCAGCGCAACGTTGCGGACGGCCCGTCCGGCAAGGAAGGCTCCGTGCTCGTCGTCGAGTTCACCGTCGCCGGACAGAAGCTGGTCGCGCTCAATGGCGGCATGAAGATGGAATACACCCACGCCATCTCGCTGATGATCCATTGCGACGACCAGGCAGAGGTCGACAGCGTCTGGAACGCGTTCCTCGCCCATGGCGGCAAGGCGGAGCAGTGCGGCTGGTTGAGGGATCGCTGGGGCGTGGCCTGGCAGATCGTGCCAAAGGCGATGTTCGAGTTCCTGTCGAGCCCGGACAAGGCCGCAGCCGCGCGCGCGATGCAGGCGATGATGAAGATGGTCAAGCTGGACGTCGAGGTGCTGCGGCGCGCGTTCGAGGGCAAGTCGGCGGCGTGAGGGCGGGTCGCTCTCGCCACATACTCACTGTCATCGCCCGGCTTGACCGGGCGATCCAGTACTCCGAGACGGCAGTGATTAAACCGATGGGCCGCGGCGTACTGAATGCCCCGGTCAAGCCGGGCATGACAGCGGAATGTGAGGCGGGATTCTCGCCGGCTAATAATTAATCCGCAGCCCCACGCCGCCATGGATGGTGTTGCCGACCGGCTGCGGGCCCAGCGTGCCGTTGGCGAAGAGGTCCACGATCCAGCCCTTCTGCACGCGGAAGCCGAGGCGGCCGCCATATTCGAACCAGCCCTGGTTGCCCATGGTCGGCACCACCGTGCCCTGGCCGGTCACTGTGGCGACGATGCCGCTGTGGCTGGCGAAGGACTGCACCCAGCCGCCATTGATGTTGGTCTCGATGCTGCTGCCGAACAGATGCGTCCACTGGCCGCCGATCTTGACGAGGCTGGTGCGGTCGGTGCCATCAGCGATGCTGGCGTCGAACGGATTGAACGCCACCGCGCTGTCGCGATAGCCGGAGACGCGTTGCCAGAGCTGCCAGACCTCGATCGAGGCCGCGATCTCGTCGCGCGGCGAGAGGCGGCTCATCCAGCCGGCGCGGCCGTAAACGGCGTAGTTGGACGCGTTGGTCGAGCTCGTCACGGTCACCGGCCCGAGGCTGGTGTCGTAGCTGCGCGTGTAGCGCGCCTTCTCCCATGGGGTCAGGATCGCGCCGACGTCGAAGAACGGGCGCGACGAGCCCCAATCGGTGAAGTCGTAGCGAAGCGCGAAAGCGCCGATCGGTGCGCTCGTGATCTCGTAGCCGCGCCCTTCGTAGTGCGTATAGGCGATGCCGGCGAGCAGCGAGAGATTGTTGGTCAGCGCCTTGCGACCATGGATGCCGGCCGAGAACGAGCCGGCCGAGCCGAACGCGCTGATGCAGTCGCCGCAATTGATCTGCTCGTTGACGCCGAGCAGCACGGTGCCGAGCACCCGGTTGGTGATCATCTGATTGAAGCGCTGATTGGCAAGGCCGCCGATCGAATTGCCGCTGGAATCCGCGCCCGTCGGTCCCGACGGCGACGGAGCCGGGCTCGGTGAAGGCGACGGATAGGGGCTGGGCGATGGGGAGGGGGTCGGCGTGGGCGAGGGATTCGGCGACGGGGAATAGGTCGGGGACGGATATGGCGACGGCGAATAGGTTGGGGACGGAGTGGGCTCTGGTTCACCGCACTCGGACCCGCACTCCGAGGCCTGTGCAGCCGCCGGGCGGGCATCGAACGTGACGAGCGCAAACGCCGCAGATGCGGCCAGCGCAGCGGCAAGGATGAGGCGCCGAACGGTGAATTTCGCCATCGTCAGCGCCCGCACAGCATGGCGTCGTCCTCGACGGCAGGCGTGATGGTCGGCGAGGCGCCGGCATACTGGTTGACTGCGCACAACCCGGCGCTCGCGGCGCAATTGGCGGCGAAGGTCCAGGGCGGCGTGTTGCTCTTGGTGATGCTCACCTTGCCGCCAGTCGAGGTGATGATGGCGGTGTCGCCGGGCTGGGTGAGTTGCACGCACTGGGCGCTCTTCGTGCACACGCTGGCCGCGCCGTCCTGAAGCACAACGACGGAGCGCCCGCGCTGCGAGAGAATGTCGAGCGTGGTGCCGCGCACGCCGATGGTGGCGAGCGGTGTCGTGATCTTGTAGGCGGCCTTGTCGGAGCGTCCGGTGACGAAGCGGAAGGCGCCGGTGGTCATGCGGATCGCGACGTCACGATAGCTGTGCTCGTCGTTGAAGACGGTGCGGTCGAGCTTCAGCGTGGCGCTCGGCCCCAGTGATAGATTGGTGCTGTCGGCCATCACGAAACGCGCCGCGCTGTCGGCGCCGGTTCGCACGGTCTCGTCGCGCAGCATGCTGTCGCCGACATTGATCGGCGTCGTGGTCGCGGCGACGCGCACCACTTCGTTCTGAATGACGACAGCCTGGCCGACGCGCGTCTGCGCTTCGGCGCCGGATGCCGCACAGATTGCGGCCGTGAGCAGTGTGGAGAAAAGGCAAAAACGCAAATTCATTTCGCAACCGATCGATGTGTCCCTGATCGTACCGGATCGCGCGCGCTTCTGATGTGGCGGAATTATCACAAGCGGCGCAGGACCTGCGTCATGCTTAGTGACAGTTGCGGCAGAATGCGTTCAATGACGGGAAGCAGTTTATTTTTCTCCGCGGTGAAGCCAATTTGCCACGCAAGACAGCCCCAGAAAAGATGCGCGAATTGCCTGCGGTTCCTGAGGTGTCGCGGAGTGCAGTGATTGCTGTCGCGATCTTCCTGATCGCGCATCTGGCGCTGTTGATCGGCGTCGTCACGCCGGAAAAATTCGTGTTCGATGAGGTGCATTACGTGCCGGCGGCGCGCCAGATGCTGACGCCCGCGATGTCGCAGCCGATGCTCAATCCGATGCATCCGCCGCTGGCCAAGGAGATGATCGCGGCATCGATCGCAACGTTCGGCGACAACGCGCTTGGATGGCGTTATCCCGCGACCTTGTTCGGCGCGCTCGCGATCGTCGCGATCTATCTGTGCGGACTCGCGTTGTTCGCCGCGCAGGGGCCGGCGATCGCCGCCGCGCTGATCGCAGCCTTCAACCAGATGCTGTACGTCCAGGCGCGCATCGCGATGCTCGATGTCTTTGCGCTCGGCTTCGGCCTGCTCGCCACCGCCGCCTTCATGCATGGGTTTCGCAGAGAGCGGCCGCAAGCGCTGTTCGCGGTGGCGGGCAGCCTGTTCGGCCTTGCGGCCGCGTGTAAATGGAGCGGCCTGTTCCCGCTCGGCGTCTGCATCGTCATTGTTGCGGTGATCCGCCTGATGCAGGGCTGGCATACGCTGTTCGCCGACGCGAAGCCGGACGACTGGTATCGGCCGGAGCTTTGGCCCGGCCTGAAGCTGCATCATGTCGCGCTCTGCTTCGCCGTCCTGCCGGCATTGGCTTATCTTGCCGCCTTCGTTCCGCTCTACGGGTTATCGCTGCCGGACTTGATCGAGGCGCAGCGGCGGATCTTTGCCGACAACACCACGACGGCCATCGCCGGCCACACCTATATGAGCGCATGGCCGTCCTGGCCGCTGCTCGCGCGCCCGGTCTGGTTCCTGTTCGACAAGACCGCGGAGGACCACATCGCCGCGATCGTCTTCCTCGGCAATCCGCTCGTGCTGTGGCCGGCTCTGCCTGCACTCGCCATGGTGCTGCGCGATTTCATCGTGGCGCGGCGCTGGGATGCATTCCTGATCGCCACATTCTATTTCGGTCCCTGGCTCGCCTGGGCGTTGCTGCCGCGCACGCTGGGCTTCATCTATTACTATCTGCCGGCCGCGACCGCGGCGTCCCTGGCACTGGTCTATGTGCTGCGCCGCGAGGGTCTGCCGCGCTGGCTGTTGTGGGCTTATGTCGGCGTCGCGGCGGCCGGCTTTGCGGTGATGCTGCCGATTTCCGCGGCCTTCGTCGGCACCTCGATGGGGGGATTCAACCGGCTGATGCTGTTCCAAAGCTGGATATGATTTCGCCGCCCGCCGGGCTGCGGCAGGCGGCGTGTCTTAACTCAGGGGACGAGAGTCACTTCGCTGCGGTCTTGGTGTCCATGTTCACGACCTGGACCCGGCGGTTCATGGCGTCAGCGCCGTTGGCGGCATCCTTCAGCTTCGTCTCGCCGTAGCCGACGGTGACGAGATCGTTGCCGTTGAGGCCGTAATTCTGCATCAGGTACTTCTTGATGGTGTCGGCGCGCCGTTCGGAGAGACCTTGATTGTATGCTTCGCCACCGGTCGCGTCGGTGTGGCCGGCGACCACGAAGGTCGAGCCCTTCAGCGCCGGATCGGACAGCGCCTTGCCGAGCGCCTGCACCGAGGCCATCGAGGTCTTGGCGATGTCGGCCGAGTTGTAGTCGAACTGGATCTCCAGATCGATCTTCGGCTTGGTGGCAGCGAGCTCGGCGATCTGCTCGCGCTCGCCTGTCGAGAGCGACCGGGTCGAGCGGTTGCGCACGGTGTTCAGGAAGGTCGCCTCCTTGGCCTGCACGGTCGTATCGGTCTGGGGGCCAACGGACAGGCCGCGGGTCGCCGGCTTCGGCTTCAGCGCATCGACGATCTGGCCGGCGGAGATGTTGTTGTCGCCAGCCAGCGCAAGGCCGGCCGTCATCGACAGGACGGCTGTCAGGGTGATCGCCGTCAGTCCAAAAGACTTATTGAGATGGGTCATGGTGGTATCCTCGCTGTTACGCCTGATGGCGATTTGATGCTGCGAGCGTAGGGCAGGTTCAACAGCTCTGATGTGATCTTGGTCACATTCGAAACGGCGAGCCGAGGGCACTGTGGTCCGGTTCGATCATTCACAGTTTGCTTAGAGCCGGCCGTATTGGGTTCCGGGAAACCCGAACGTCGCAAAGGCGTCGCCTCACCGCCCGCCCGCGAACAAGAATTCGTCCAGATGTCCGCCTAACACACTTCAATCATTCGATAATTTGACGCGAGGGGAGCCGAGTTCCGTCCTGTGCCGAGGCCAAGTGACTATCAGCGCGACTATCAATTCCATCGCAGCGGCCCGCCGGATCGGACAGTGACTCTGAACGCAATGCCCATCTATATCGGTGCGGCGATGATCGCGGTGGCCATCCTGCTCTCGACACTGATCACCGGGATGACCTCCCGCTATGTCGGGCTCGAAGGGCCGACCGACGAGAACGTCTGGCTGGTCGATCGCCTCACCGGCAGTGTCTATCGCTGCCAGGCAGAAGGACGTGGCAAGGCCATCTGCGACCCGGAGGTCGCCACCGGCAGCGTCGGGGAGCGCCCAAAAGCCGCACGCTGAAAAGCGGGTATCACTGCAGCGCAGCAACGAAATTGTCTTTTCCCTGCAAACTTGTGGCTGAAGAATGGCGGTGCGTTGGCCGGCATCAGGCCGGCTGCCTACTCGAGGAGAGAACTTGATGAAGACCCTGTTGCTCGCGACGGCATTCGCCGCACTTGCTCTGTCCCCCGCATCCGCCGCCAAGATGGCGTGCACCAGTGCAAACATGGCAAAGCTCGTTGCCGGCATGGGCGGCGAAGACACGCCCGCCAAGATCGCGGCGAGGAAGTCGATGGCCGCGGCCAATTCCGACATGAGCAAGGGCAACATGCGTGGAGCATGCAAGCACTATATGAACGCCGAGAAGTCGATGGCGATGAAGAAGTAGGCTTCCGCCTGATCCCCACACGTCATGGCCGCGCTGGCAGCAGATGGCAGCGCGGCCTTTTCGTGTCCCGCTTCTTTCCTCGCGGCGAATCCCGCTACATTGCACGCTGCAATGCCCCGCACGTCCAAACCGCTTCCGCTCTCGACGACACAGGCCCGGCAGATCTGGCTGCATGCCCAGCGGCTGACCGACCGCGCTCCGTTCGGCGAAGGCGCAGAGGCCGTCTCGGCCGCTGTCGCCCATCTCGGCTATGTGCAGATCGACACCATCAACGTCATCGAGCGTTGCCATCACCACATCCTGTTCAGCCGGATCCCGACCTACCGCCGCGCCGATCTGCGCCAGGCCCAGAGCATCGATAAGACCGTGTTCGAGTACTGGACGCACGCGCTCTCCTACGTGCCGGCGAACGACTTCCGCTTCTTCCTGCCGGCGATGCGCGAGCACCGCCGCGAGGGGCACAAATGGTTCGCCGCGGTGAAGCCGGCCGACACGCGCAAGGTGATGCGGCTGCTGCGCGGCGGGCCGCTGACGATCCGTGACATCGACGACGACGTGCTCGTCGAGAAGGAGCATCTGTGGCAGAGCCGCAAGCCCTCGAAGCGGGCGCTGCAGCTCGCCTTCTATACCGGGGCGGTCACCATCAGCGCGCGCCAAGGCATGCTCAAGACCTACGAGCTGACGACGCGTCATTTCGGCTGGGACAGGCTGCCGAAGCCGGCGCCGGCAAGCGAGATCACGGCCTATCTGCTCGACCGCGCGTTGCGCTCGCAGGGCGTGGTCAGCCTCGATTCGGTCTGCCATCTCGATGCGCCCAGCAAGAAGCCGGTCGCGCGCCTGATCGCCTCGCGCGTCCGCCGCGGCGAGCTCGTGCCCGTCGCGATCGAGGGCGCCGGTAAGCAGGAGCACTGGGCTTCGCCCGCAGCGCTTGAGCCGCATGAGGTGTCGCCCGATCTCGTCCACATCCTCTCGCCGTTCGATCCCCTGATCATCCAGCGCAAGCGCACCAACCTCATCTTCGGCTACAACCACCTGTTCGAAGCTTATGTGCCGAAAGCCAAGCGCAAGCTCGGCTATTTCGCGCTGCCCGTGCTGGTCGGAGACGAGATCGTCGCCGCGCTCGATCTCAAGACCGATCGGCAGAACAAGAAGCTGTTGATGCAGAAATGGACCTGGGTCGGGCAGGGCAGGAAGACGGCGGGCCGCAAGGAGCTGAAGCGCGTGATCGAGGAGGAGCTCGACCGTTTCGAACGGTTTCAGCTCGCGGAGTGAGGCTCCGACGGCAGTCTTGTAGGGTGGGCAAAGCGAAGCGTGCCCACGTTTTGCCTATTCGATGACGAGACGTGGGCACGGCGCTACGGCGCCTTTGCCCACCCTACGGGACCGCGCATGGCAACGCGATCGATCCACATGCCAAACGCAATCCCAACCGCATAGGCCAGCAAATTCCAAAGCGAGAAGATGCGGCCGAGCAGCAACGCGCCGGCGGTGGTGAGGCGGAACGCATCGAGCCAAGGAGTATGCATCAGGCGGGAGAACTCGACGACTGCCGCGATCACTATCGCGATGGCTGCGAGCTGGCTCCGTGTCAGCCGCGGCAGCACGACTCCTGCCAGCAGAAACACCATCGTCGCCCACAGCAGCGAGCCGCCGTACTTCACGATGAACGCAGGCAGGCCGAGCGGGAAGCCGTACCAGCGAAGGGACAGCCCACAGGCAATCACTGCGAGCGCGAAAGCAGCGCGGATCAGTGAGGTCCGTAGAGGCGCAACAGGCGTGCCCGGCTGCGTCTCGTGCATTGCTTGCTCCATTGACTCTTTGCTCGCGATGCTGAAAACGGCCGCAGACCCGAAAAAAGCAACAAC
Source organism: Bradyrhizobium yuanmingense (assembly GCF_025200905.1). Lineage (NCBI taxonomy): Bacteria > Pseudomonadati > Pseudomonadota > Alphaproteobacteria > Hyphomicrobiales > Nitrobacteraceae > Bradyrhizobium > Bradyrhizobium yuanmingense. The sequence continues at coordinate 1,116,693 of NZ_CP104173.1, forward strand.
CCCGGGGGAAGCCATGAGCCAGACCACGACCTATGCCGGTTCCACCGGTGCCACCAAGTCGGACATCGAAACCTCGACCATCCGCGCCATCTCCTGGCGCCTGATTCCGTTCCTGGTGCTGGCCTACTTCTTCTCCTATCTCGATCGCGTCAATCTCGGCTTCGCCGCGCTGACCATGAACGCCGATCTGAAATTCACGCCGCTGATCTACTCCTGGGGCGCCGGCATCTTCTTCATCGGCTATTTCATCTTCGAAGTGCCGAGCAACCTCGCCCTGGAGAAATTCGGCGCGAGCCGCTGGATCGCCCGCATCATGGTGACCTGGGGCATCATCTCGGCGCTGATGGCGGTGGTCAGCGGCGTCACCAGCTTCTACGTCCTGCGCTTCCTGCTCGGCGTCGCCGAGGCCGGCTTTTTCCCCGGGATCATCCTCTATCTCACCTATTGGTATCCGGCCGAATATCGCGCCCGCTTCCTTGCGGCCTTCGCCGTCGCGGTGCCGGTCTCGACCGTGATCGGCGCGCCGATCTCGGGCCTGTTGCTCGGGCTCGACGGCATGATGGGCCTGAAAGGCTGGCAGTGGCTGTTCATCATCGAGGGCATCCCGTCGGTGCTGCTCGGCATCGTCACCTGGTTCTATCTCACCGACAAGCCGGAGAAGGCGGACTGGCTCTCGGCCGAGCAGAAGGCCTGGCTGAAGGCGAAGCTGGATGCGGAGATCGGGGCCAAGCAGGCGGTGAAGCATTTTTCGCTCGGCGAGGCGCTGTCTTCACCGAAGGTGATCGCGCTCAGCCTGGTCTATTTCGGCTTCGTCGGCGCGCTCTACGGCATGCAGTTCTGGCTGCCGCAGATCGTCAAGGCGTTCGGTCTCACCAACGCCCAGACTGGGTTCGTCACGGCGATCCCGTATCTGTTCGGCACCATCGCCATGATCCTGTGGGCGCGGCATTCGGATGCGAGCCGCGAGCGCGTCATGCATGTCGGCGCGCCGCTGCTGCTCACCGCAGTCGCGCTCGGCATCTCCTCCTATCTCACCGATCCCACGCTGACGATGGTGGCGCTGACGGTGGCCGCGATCGGCGTGTTCTGCTGCTTCGGTGTGTTCTGGACCCTGCCGACCGCCTGGCTGTCCGGCACGGCGGCCGCAGGCGCCATCGCGCTGATCAACTCGATCGGCAATCTCGCCGGCTTCGGCGGGCCGTACCTGATCGGCTGGGTCAAGGAAGCCACGGGCCAGACCTCGACGGGCCTCTTGGTGCTCGCCGTGCTGCCGTTGATCGCGGGCATCCTGGTGTTCGTCGGCGGACACGACAGCAAGCACGAATTCGCCGACCAGGGGCGGTGAGGGGGGGGGCACGCACGTCGCGCGCTGTACCCACCATCTTCGCCGCAGAGCGGTTCTGGTGGGCACGCTCCGCTTTGCCCACCCTACAATAACACCTCGCGGCCAAGCCTATCCCTCCTTACCACTCCTTCACGATCACGCATTCCTGATGACTGACGATTATTGACTTTTATCAGTGAACAGTCGACATTCCTCTCAATCGAGATGCAGGAGTGTCCTTCGATGTTCGTCCGGTCGATTTTGTCGAGCTATTCCAAGCTTTTCGCAGGAGCCGCGCTCGCCCTGATGGCCGTTTCGCTGGCAGGGTGCAATGATACCGTCGCCGAGAAGGCCGAGCCGCCGCGGCCGGTTCTGGTGGCAACCGCCCACTACGCTGCCGAGACCCCGGAGCGCAGCTTCGTCGGCACTATCCGTCCCAGGATCGAGAGCGATCTCGGCTTCCGCGTCGCCGGCAAGGTGGCCAAACGCCTCGTCGAAGTCGGCCAGACAGTCGAAGTCGGCCAGCCGCTCGCCACCCTCGACGAGGTCGACCTGAAGCTCCAGGCCGAGCAGGCCGTTGCCGAGCAGACCGCCGCAACCGGCGTGCTGGCCCAGGCCGCCGCCGCCGAGCAGCGCGCCAAGGACCTCAAGGCCAAGGGCTGGACCACGGACGCCCAGCTCGACCAGAGCCGCGCCGCCGCCGATGAAGCCCGTGCGCGCTTGAACCGCGCCGAGCGCTCGGTCGAGTTGACCAAGAATTCCCTTTCCTACGCGACGCTCAACGCCGACGCCCGCGGCGTCGTCACCGCAACGCTGATCGAGCCCGGCCAGGTGGTTGCCGCGGGCCAGGCTTCGATCCGTGTCGCCCGCTTTGCCGAGAAGGAAGCGGTCGTCGCGATCCCTGAAACGCTGGTTGGACGTGCCAAGTCGGGCGTCGCCAGCGTCACTCTCTGGTCCGAGCCGAACAAGAAATACACGGCCAAGCTGCGCGAGATCGCGCCGGCAGCCGATCCCGCCACGCGCACCTATCTGGCAAAGTTCTCGCTGCCCGAGGCCGACGACAAGGTCGCGCTCGGCATGACGGCGACGCTGACGCTGTCGGATGCCGCGACCGAGCGCGTCGCGCGGTTGCCGCTGTCGGCGCTCTTCAACGAAGGCGGCAAGCCCTCCTTCTACGTCGTCGACGACAACGGTGGCGTCACCCTCAAGCCGGTCACGGTGAAGTCCTACGAGAGCAAGGACGTCGTCATCACCGGAGGCGTGGACGAGGGCGCCAAGATCGTCGCCCTCGGAGTGCAGAAGCTCGATCCCGGCCAGCGGGTGCGGATCGTGTCGTCCTTGTCGTTCTGATCCGTCGTTTGAAAGTCTGGTCCTTCGGACCATCCCGGAATGACAAGAGAAGTGAGTTACGTCGTGTGAGGTGAGTTTCGGCCTTTGTCCCTAAGCAAAGGCTGAAGCGGCGAAGCGATCCAGAACCTGCCCAGCCCCCTGGATTGCTTCGCTGCCTCGCGACGACGGTTTGAGCAGAGCGGCTGTCGTTGTTTGCAACTGGATCGTCTTTCGGAGAGTGCGATGAAGCGCTTCAACCTTTCGGCCTGGGCCGTCAGCCATCCGACGCTGGTGCTCTTCCTGATGATCATCCTCGGCGTCGCCGGCTTCTTCTCCTATGAGAAGCTCGGCCGTGCGGAGGATCCGTTCTTCACGGTGAAGGTGGTCAACGTCTCCGTGATCTGGCCCGGCGCGACCGCGCAGGAAATGCAGACCCAGGTTGCCGATCCCATCGAGAAGAAGATCCAGGAGCTGCCCTATTTCGAAAAGGTGCAGACCTATTCCAAGCCCGCCTTCACCGCGCTCCAGGTCACCTTCCGCGACAACACGCCGCCGAAGGACGTGCCCTACCTCTTCTATCTCCTGCGCAAGAAGCTGGTCGACGTGCAGGGCCAGCTGCCGTCCGGCATTCTCGGGCCCGTCGTCAACGACGAGTTCTCCGACGTCGATTCCATCCTCTACATGATGACCGGCGACGGCGCCGATTATGCCCAGCTCAAGAAGGTCTCCGAAGGTTTTCGCCAGCGCCTGCTCAAGGTGCCCGGCGTGACCAAGGTCGACGTCTACGGCAACCAGGATGAGCGCATTTTCGTCGAGTTCAGCCACGCCAAGCTCGCCACGCTGGGCATCACGCCGCAGGCGCTGTTCGATTCGCTCGCCAAGCAGAACAACGTGACGCCGGCCGGCACGGTCGAGACCTCCTCGCAGCGCGTGCCGCTGCGCGTCACCGGCGCGCTCGACGGTGCCAAGGCCGTCGCCGAAACGCCGGTCGAGAGCAACGGCCGCGTGTTCCGTCTCGGCGATATCGCCACCGTCACTCACGGCTATGTCGATCCGCCGAGCTTCGTCGTGCGCCAGGAAGGCAAGCCCGCCATCGGCATCGGCGTCGTCACCGCCAAGGGCGCCAACATCCTGGATCTCGGCAAGGAGGTCGAGAAGGCGACGGCCGACTTCATGAAGGCCGTGCCGCAGGGCGTCGACGTCAAGCTGATTGCCGATCAGCCCAAGGTGGTCGAGCACGCCGTCGGCGAGTTCGTGCACTCCTTCATGGAAGCGCTCGTCATCGTGCTGTTCGTCTCGTTCCTGGCGCTCGGCTGGCGCACCGGCATCGTGGTCGCACTGTCGGTGCCCCTGGTGCTCGGCATCGTCTTCATCGTCATGAACACGATGTCGCTCGACCTGCATCGCATCACGCTCGGCGCGCTGATCATCGCGCTCGGCCTGCTCGTCGACGACGCCATCATCGCGGTTGAGATGATGGTGGTGAAGATGGAGCAGGGCTGGGACCGCATGCGTGCGGCGTCCTTTGCCTGGGAATCTACTGCGTTTCCGATGCTCACGGGGACGCTGGTCACGGCCGCTGGCTTCCTCCCCATCGGCTTTGCCAATTCCGCGGTCGGCGAATATGCCGGCAGCATATTCTGGATCGTGGCAATCGCGCTGGTCGCCTCCTGGTTCGTGGCGGTGATCTTCACGCCCTATATCGGCGTCAAGCTGCTGCCCGAGATGAAGGCGCACCACAACCATGATCCGCATGCGGTCTACGAGACCCGCATGTACCGCGGCCTGCGCGCCATCGTGAAATGGTGCGTCAACCACCGCATCACCGTGGTGGTCGCGACCGTCGGCGTCTTCGCCGCCTCGATCGTCGGCTTCGGCCAGGTCCAGCAGCAGTTCTTCCCACTCTCGGAGCGCCCCGAGCTGTTCCTGCAGCTGCGCCTTCCGGAAGGCACCGCCTTCAACGTTACCGAGAAGGCGGTGAAGAAGGCTGAGACGCTGCTCAAGGACGACAAGGACATCGAGACCTATACCGCCTATGTCGGCCAGGGCTCGCCGCGCTTCTGGCTCGGCCTCAACCCGCAGCTTCCGAACGAGGCCTTTGCCGAGATCGTCATCGTTGCCAAGGGGGTCGAGGCGCGCGAGCGCATCAAGGCCAAGATCGAGACCGCGGCCGCCGAGGGCTTCCTGACCGAGGCACGCGTGCGCGTCGACCGCTTCAATTTCGGTCCGCCGGTCGGCTTCCCCGTGCAGTTCCGCGTGATCGGCCCGGACGCCAACAAGGTCCGCGAGATCGCCTACCAGGTCCGCGACGTCATGCGGGAGAACAAGAGCGTCAAGGACGTCCAGCTCGACTGGAACGAGCAGTCGCCCTACCTCAAGCTCGTCGTCGACCAGGACCGCGCCCGCGCCATGGGCCTGACCCCGCAGGACGTCTCGCAGGCGCTGGCGATGCTGATCTCGGGCTCGCAGGTCACAACCGTGCGCGACGGCATCGAGAAGGTCGGCGTGGTCGCCCGCGCGATCCCGTCCGAGCGCCTCGACCTCGGCGGCGTCGGCGATCTCACCATCACCTCGCGCAACGGCGTCGCCGTGCCGCTGCAGCAGATCGCTCGAATTGAATATGCCCATGAGGAGCCGATCATGTGGCGGCGCAACCGCGACATGGCGATCACCGTGCGCTCCGACGTTGTCGACGGCGTGCAGGCCCCTGATGTCACCAACCAGATCACGCCGAAGCTGAAGGCGATCAAGGATCACCTCGAGCCGGCCTACCGGATCGAGCCGGGCGGCGCGTTCGAGGAATCCGCCAAGGGCAACGCCTCGATCTTCATCCTCTTCCCGGTGATGGTCATGGTGATGCTGACGCTGCTGATGATCCAGCTGCAGAGCTTCTCACGCCTGATCCTGGTGTTCCTGACCGCGCCGCTCGGCATCGTCGGTGCCTCGCTTGGCCTCAACGTCGCCAATGCCCCGTTCGGCTTCGTGGCGCTGCTCGGCCTAATCGCGCTCGCCGGCATGATCATGCGCAACACGGTCATCCTGGTCGACCAGATCGAGACCGACGTCAGCCACGGCCTGACCCGGCGCGAGGCGATCGTCGAGGCGACCGTCCGCCGTGCCCGGCCGGTGGTGCTGACGGCGCTCGCCGCCATTCTCGCCATGATCCCGCTGACGCGCTCGGCCTTCTGGGGCCCGATGGCGATCACCATCATGGGCGGCCTGTTCGTCGCGACCTTCCTGACGCTGCTGTACCTGCCGGGCCTCTACGCCCTGTGGTTCCGCAAGAGCCTGGACGAGGCCGGAACGCCCGAGCAGCCGGCCGCGCCGCAGCATGGGAGCGATGACCCGCACGCAATTCCGCTTGCCGAAGCGGCTGAATAGATGAGAAGACTGTTGACCAGCGAGTCCTGACTGATGGCCCTTGTTTCGGAACATATCGAAGTCGACACCCGGGATCGCATCCTCGAGGTGGCCGAGCGGCTGTTCCGCCAGATCGGCTACCAGAAGACGACCGTCGGCGACATCGCCAAGGAGCTCAGGATGAGCCCCGCCAACGTGTATCGCTTCTTCGAATCGAAGAAGGCGATTCACCAGGCGGTGGCCCGCTCGCTGATGGGCGAGGTCGAGCTGGAGGCACAGCGGATCGTGGCAAAGCCCGGTCCGGTCAAGGAGCGCTTCCGCGAGCTGCTCACCACCATCAATCGCATGAACACCGAGCGCTATGTCGGCGACAACAAGCTGCACGAGATGGTCGCGATCGCGATGGAGGAGGACTGGGACGTCTGCGTTGCCCATATGGAGTGCGTCGCCGGAATGATCGGCCAGATGATCGCGCAAGGCGTCGCTTCCGGCGAGTTCGAGGCGCCGGACCTGCAGCTGGCTGCGCTCTGCTCCTGCAGCGCGATGATCCGCTTCTTCCACCCCCAGATGATCGCCCAGTGCGCCACCAAGCCGGGCCCGACCATCGACCAGATGATCGATTTCGTCATCGCGGGTCTGTCGCCGCGCCACTGACGGGCGGGGCGTTTTCTCCTATAAGCAGACTGATCGCCCCGGCACGACCGCCGGAGGCGGACCGGGACGGACCCAAAAACTCCGTCATTGCCAGCGCAGCGAAGCAATCCAGACCGTCTCCGCGGAGGGATTCTGGATTGCTTCGCTGCGCTCGAAATGACGAAAGGAAGCAGCGCGTGACCGACAAAGACCTGTACTTCTACGAACCCTCCAAGGGCCACGGACTCAAGCACGACCCCTTCAACGCCATCATCGCGCCGCGGCCGATCGGCTGGATCTCCTCGCGCGACGCCAGGGGCCACGTCAACCTCGCGCCCTACAGCTTCTTCAACGCGTTCTGCTACGTGCCGCCGATCATCGGCTTCTCCTCGACCAACTGGAAGGACACGGTCGAGAACATGCAGCAGACCGGCGAGTTCGTCTGGAATCTGACGACGATGGATCTCGCCAAGCACATGAACGCGACCGCGGCGCATGTCGCCCCCGAGGTCGACGAGTTCGAGGTCGCGGGCCTCACCGCCGTGCCCGGCAAGCTCGTCAATGTCCCGCGCGTCGGCGAGAGCCCCGTCGCCTTCGAGTGCAAGGTGTCCGACATCGTCCGCCTCAAGGGCGCCAATGGCAAGGAGGCCGACGCTTGGCTGACGCTCGGCGAAGTCGTCGCCGTCCACATCGACAAGGCCTTGATCAAGGACGGTGTCTACCAGACCGCCGCCGCCCGCCCCATCGTCCGCGCCGGCCGGCGCGGCGATTATTTCGAGATCAAGCCGGAGAACATGTTCGAGATGGTCCGGCCGGACTAGGCCACTTCCGTCATTCCGGGGCGACGCGCAGCGTCGAGCCCGGAATCCATTCATCGACCAACGCTGCGGCACGATGGATTCCGGGCTCACGCTTCGCGTGCCCCGGAATGACACTGGAGAGACATTCAGCCCCCACCCCCTCCCGGAACTGCACCCCCGCCCCCGCCGTTATGGCTCGGGCGGCCGCCCGGCCGCGTCAATGTTGCAGGCGAGATGCTCGCCTCCGCCAGCCGATTTCCGCTAAAATGCCTGTTAACCGCGCCGATGCATGAGGTCCGCCATGAGCTTCCGCCGCGACACCATCACAAAGCCGATCTTCTCATGGGCGCGCGGCGTGCTGCCGGCGATGTCCGACACCGAGCGCGAGGCGCTGGAGGCGGGGGACGTCTGGTGGGATGCCGATCTCTTCACCGGCAACCCCGACTGGTCGAAGCTGCTGAAGGTCCCGCAGGCGACGCTGACGGACGAGGAGCGGGCCTTCCTCAATGGCCCAGTCGACGAGCTCTGCGCCATGCTCGATGAGTGGAAGATCTTTTGGGAATCGCGCGACCTGCCGCCGGACGTCTGGCACTTCGTCAAGCGCGAGAAATTCTTCGGCATGATCATTCCGAGGGAGTACGGCGGCCTCGGCTTCTCGCCCTACGCGCATTCGGAAGTGGTGCGCAAGATCTCGACCCGCTCGATCGCGGCCGCGGTCACCGTGATGGTGCCGAACTCGCTCGGCCCCGGCGAGCTCCTGATGCGCTTCGGCACCATTGAGCAGCAGCAGCGCTGGCTGCCGCGCCTCGCCGACGGTCGCGAGATTCCCTGCTTCGGCCTCACCAGCCCGGAAGCCGGCTCCGACGCCGCCTCGATGGTCGACACCGGCATCATCTGCAAGGGCGAATTCGAGGGTCGCGAGGTCGTCGGCCTCCGCCTCAACTGGCACAAGCGCTACATCACGCTCGGTCCGGTCGCGACGCTGCTCGGTCTCGCCTTCAAGGCCTATGATCCCGATCATCTCGTGGGGAGCCAGGAAGAGCTCGGCATCACCGTGGCGCTGATCCCGACGAACCTGCCCGGCGTCGAGATCGGGCAGCGTCATCTGCCCTCGATGCAGGTCTTTCAGAACGGCCCGAATTGGGGCCGGGACGTCTTCATCCCGCTCGACTACGTCATCGGCGGCAAGGAGCGGCTGGGGCAGGGCTGGAAGATGCTGATGACGGCGCTCGCCGCCGGCCGCGGCATCTCGCTGCCGTCGCTGTCGGCCGCCGGGGCCGCCTATGCCGCGCGCACCACCGGCGCCTATGCGCGCATCCGCGAGCAGTTCGGCATCTCGATCTCCAAGTTCGAAGGCGTCGAGGAGCCGCTCGCCCGCATCGTCGCGACCGCCTACCAGCTCGACGCCGCGCGCCGGCTCACCTGCGCGGCACTGAACGCCGGCATCCATCCCGCCGTCATCTCCGGCATCATGAAGCTGCACGCGACCGAGCGGATGCGCACCGCGGTCGACGATGCCATGGACATTCATGGCGGCAAGGCCGTGATCGACGGTCCGCAAAATTATCTGGGCAATCTCCACCGCGCCGTGCCCGTCGGCATCACAGTGGAAGGCGCCAACATCCTGACCCGCAATCTCATCGTGTTCGGACAAGGAGCTATCCGCGCCCATCCTTACCTACTCGACGAGATGAACGCGCTCGCAGATACCGATCGCGAGCGCGGCCTCGGCGCGTTCGACAAGGCGTTCTGGAAGCATGTCGGCCACAGCTTCAGGACACTCTTCCGCGCCATGGGTCGCAGCTGGACCTTTGGCGCATTCGCCCCAGTGCCCGATGCGGGCGATGCCACGCCCTTCTATCGCCAGCTCTCGCGCTACTCGGCGGCCTTTGCGCTCTGCGCCGACATGGCGCTGCTGACGCTCGGCGGCGCGCTCAAGCGCAAGGAAATGCTGTCGGCCCGCTTCGGCGACATCCTGTCCGAGCTCTATCTGCTCTCGGCCGCGCTGAAGCGCTGGCAGGACGAGGGGCGGCAGAAGGAGGATTTTGCCGCGCTGGAATGGTGCATGGCGACCGGGTTCAAAACCATCGAGAACCGGCTCGCCGAAATCCTGGCCAATCTGCCGAACCGCTTCGTCGCCGGCTTCCTCAGGCTCGTGGTGCAGCCGTTCGGCGCCCGCGTGCTCGGCCCGTCCGACCGCATCGTGCACCAATGCGCTGCCATCGTGCTGGAGCCGTCGGCGGCACGCGCGCGCCTCACGCCGGATCTGGCCCATGTCGACGACGACGGCGGCTTTGCCCGGCTGGAGCGCGCGTTCAAGCTGGTCGCGGCGACGGATGCGATCGCCAGGCGCATGCGTGCTGCGCATATCCGCGACTGGAAGGAGGCGGTGACCAAGGGCGTAATCACGCAAGCCGAGGGCGAGCAACTCGCCGCTGCCCGCGAAGCCGTCACAAAAGTGATAGAGGTCGACGATTTTGCGCCGGAGGCGCTGTCGCCGATTTACAAGAAAACCGTCAATGTGCATCAGTTCTTCCAGGAACTCGGTGAGCAGAGGGCGGCGAGCTGATGGCACGACCGGTATTCATCGTCGACGGCAGCCGGACGCCGTTCCTGAAGGCGCGTTCGGGGCCAGGGCCGTTCACGCCGGTCGCTCTCGCCGTGCAATGCGGCCGACCGCTGCTGGCGCGCCAGCCGTTCTCGCCCGATAGCTTCGACCAGGTCATCCTCGGCTGCGTCAACGTGATCGCGGACGAGATGAATCCGGCCCGCGTCGCCGCGCTACGGCTCGGCATGGGCGAGGACATGGTCGCCTTCACCGTGCAGATCAATTGCGGCTCGGGCATGCAGTCGATCGACACCGCCTACCGCTATATCCGCGAAGGCCATGCCGACATGGTTTTGGCCGGCGGCACCGAGGCGCTCAGCCACGCGCCGCTGGTCTGGCCGAATTCCGGCGTGCGCTGGTTCGCCGGCCTTGCCACCGCAAAGGGCATGGCCGCGAAGCTCGCCTCGGCGTTCAAGCTGAGGCCGCGCGATCTCAAGCCGATCATCGGCCTCGAGCGCGGCCTGACCGATCCCGTCACCGAGCTGAACATGGGCCAGACAGCCGAGGTCGTCGGCCATCTCTTCGGCATCACGCGCGCGCAGTCGGATGCCTATGCGGCCGAGAGTCATCGCCGGCTCGCGCATGCGCAAGGCGCGGGTTATCTGAAAGGCGAGGTCGAAACCGCGTTTTCCCGCGACGGCAAGTTCTTCGACCACGACGATGGCGTGCGCCCGGATTCGACGGCGGAGACGCTCGCCAAGCTCCGGCCGGTGTTCGAACGCCCATGGGGCCAGGTCACCGCCGGCAATTCCTCGCAGATCACCGACGGTGCCTCCTGGGTGATCCTCGCCTCTGACGCTGCCGTTGCAAAGCACAAGCTGACGCCGAAAGCTGCGATCGTCGACAGCCATTGGGCCGCGCTCGACCCCAGCATCATGGGGCTCGGTCCGGTGATGTCGGTGACGCCGCTGCTGAAGCGCAACGACCTCACCCTCAAGGACGTCGAGACCTGGGAGCTGAACGAGGCTTTTGCAACGCAAGTGCTCGGCTGTCTCGCCGCCTGGAATGACGACAAGTTCTGCCGCGAAATATTGCGGCTCGACGGCGCGGCCGGCGAGATCGACCGCGAGCGGCTGAACGTCGACGGCGGCGCGATCTCGCTCGGCCATCCCGTCGGCACCTCCGGCAATCGCATCGTGCTGCATCTCGTCAACGCGATGAAGCGGCTCGGCACGCGGCGCGGAATTGCCACCGAATGCATCGGCGGCGGGCTCGGCGGCGCCATGCTGATCGAGGCGGTATGACCATGGATTCCAAGATCATGACCGTGCTCGCCGACCGCGTGCTGGAGCTCGGGCCGCGCCCTGCGCCGGATGGTCCTTACAAGCATTTCAAGCTGACGCGAGATGAAGACGGCGTCGCCTGGCTGCTGTTCGACCGCGCTGATGCCAGCGCCAACACCCTGTCCTCCGACGTGATGGAGGAGTTCGACGCCGTGCTCGCGGCGATCGAGACCGAGCGCCCCGCCGGTCTCGTCATCCGCTCGGCAAAGCCGTCCGGCTTCATTGCCGGCGCCGACGTCAATGAATTCCGCGGTGCCAACGATCCCGGCATGGTGGAGACGCGCATCCGCGCCGCGCATGCGGTGGTCGACCATCTGGAAGCCTTGAGGCTGCCGACGGTCGCGGTCATCCACGGTTTCTGCCTCGGCGGCGGGCTCGAGGTGGCGCTGGCCTGCCAGGCGCGCATCGCCATCGATGGGGCGCGTTTCGGCTTCCCGGAGGTGATGCTCGGCCTGCATCCCGGCCTTGGCGGCACCGCGCGTTTCACTGCGCTCGTTAATCCGACGCAGTCGATAGCGCTGATGCTGACCGGGCGCACCATCGATGCGCGCCGAGCCAGATCGCTCGGCCTCGTCGACACCGTGACGCAGGAGCGGCATGTCCAGGGCGCGGTGAAGGATGCGCTGTTCGGCCGTCTGAAGCGGGCCAAGCCTGGTCTGCTGATGCGTGCCGCCAATCTCGGGCCGGTGCGCGGCCTGCTGGCCAAGCGCATGCGAGCGGAGGCCGCGAAGGCCGCATCGCGCGAGCATTATCCGGCGCCCTATGCGCTGATCGATCTCTGGGAAGCGCATGGCGGCAGCAAATCCGCGATGCTGAAGGCGGAACAGGCCTCGTTCGCCAAGCTGATGGTGACGCCGACCGCGCAGAATCTGATCCGGGTCTTCTTCCTGCGCGAGCAGATGAAGAAGGCGGCAGGCGCCGGCAACACGGTGAAGCATGTCCACGTCATCGGCGCCGGCGCGATGGGCGGCGACATCGCGGCCTGGTGTGCGGGGCAGGGCGTTCGCGTGTCGCTCGCCGACATGAAGCCGGAGCCGATCGCAGGCGCGGTCAAACGCGCGGCCGACCTCTACGGCAAGATCATCCGCAAGCCCACCGACGAGCGCGACGCGCTCGACCGCCTCATTCCCGACATGGACGGCGAGGGCGTCCGCAACGCCGATCTCATCATCGAGGCGGTGCCGGAAAAGCTGGAGCTGAAACAGAAGGTCTATGCCGGACTCGAGCCGCGGATGAAGCCCGGAGCCATCCTTGCGACGAACACGTCCAGCATTCCGCTGCAGGATCTGCGCACCACGCTGGCGCGGCCGGAGCGGCTGGTCGGCCTGCATTTCTTCAACCCAGTGTCGCGGCTGCAATTGGTCGAGGTTGTCAGCCATGACGGCAACGATGCACACGTGCTGAAAGAGGCGCTCGCCTTCGTCGGAGCGATCGACCGCCTGCCATTGCCTGTGAAGAGCTCGCCCGGCTTCCTCGTCAACCGCGCGCTGACGCCCTACATGCTGGAAGCGATGGTGATGCTGGACGAGAAGATCGACCAGCGCCTGATCGATGAAGCGGCCGAGCAGTTCGGCATGCCGATGGGCCCGATCGAGCTGGCCGATCAGGTCGGGCTCGATATCTGCCTCGACGTCGGCGATATGCTGCGCACCAAGTTCGGCGATCTCCTGCCGCCGACGCCGGCCTGGCTGCGCGAGAAGGTCGCCAAGGGCGAGCTCGGCCGCAAGACCGGCAAGGGCTTTTACACCTGGAAGGACGGCAAGGCGGAGAAAGCAGCGTTGCCGGAGACCGGACCGCGGGTCACCGACCAGATGATCGACCGCCTGGTGTTGCCGATGTCCAATGTCTGCGTCGCGGCGCTTCGCGAGGGCATTGTCTACGATGCCGACGCGGTCGATGGCGCCATGATCTTCGGCACTGGTTATGCACCCTTCCGCGGTGGCCCGCTGAATTACGCGCGCACGCGCGGCGTGGAGAACATCGTATCCACTCTGCGCGCGCTGGCGGAACGATTCGGCGCGCGCTTCGCGCCCGATCCGGGCTGGGACAATTTCAAGTGAGAGCCATATGAGCGAACAAGCGGCCGGACCGAGCGGGGATCTCTGCATCCGCACGCTGGCTATGCCGGCCGACACCAATGCCAATGGCGACATCTTCGGCGGCTGGCTGCTCAGCCAGATGGACGTCGGCGGCGGCGTGTTCGCCTCGAAGGTCGCGCGGTCGCGCACCGTGACGGTCGCGATCGAGGCGATGAATTTTCGCAAAGCGGTCTATGTCGGCGATCTCGTCTCGGTCTACGCCAATCTCGTGCGCGTCGGGCGCACCTCGCTGACCGTGCATCTCGAGGCCTGGGCATTGCGGCGCAAGGAGTTGCATCCGTTCCTCGTCACCGACGGTCATTTCACCTACGTCTCGATCGACGACCACGGCCGTCCCCAGGCGATCCAGCGAAACGATCCGCCGATCGCGACGTAATCGCGCGCGACGCACTGTCCCATATTGCGAGGCCTTGCAGCGCCGCAGAACGCGGCACGAGCAAGTCACATCGTCGCGGCTTCGCCAAGAACCAGTCAAGAACCAGTCATAAAACGGATGAGGTCCCGGCGTACTCAATTGCGTGTCGATTCGGGGTGGAAACGCCGCAATGCCCTTGGGAACCTTTGGGCGGGAGCGCCGTTGTTTGCCCGCACTGAGGAAGCCACGGACTATGCCGGACAGCTACATCATCGAAGTCGATTCGCAGACCGCAGGTATCGTCGTTCGTTCTTCTGGAGGCTACTGCTTCTTCGCCTCATCGCACCGCTTCAACCGTCTCGAAGGCCAGCTCTTCCGCAACGCCCGCGAAGCCGAGCGCGCCGCGCGCAGGCTGGTGAATGGCGACGTGAAGGAGGCGGCGTAACTGTCATTTCGGCGCGCGAGGCGTGGTCGGAATTTTTTGCCGCCCTTGATGTTGCTGCCTTCTTCCTTCTCCCCTCATGTCCGCCGAAGCCTTGGCGAAGGCGGATGCGGGAGAAGGTGGCGCGAAGCGCCGGATAAGGGGTTGGCTCCGCGAATTCAATAGAGAGTTAGATCCGCGGATAGATACCCCTCACCCGGCTTCGCTTTGCGAAGCCACCCTCTCCCGCAAGGGGAGAGGGGAAAGACGTGATCACAACTTCGTCGCCGCCCGCGACAACAGCTTCCACTCGTCGCCTTGCTTCTGCCAGTTCATCAGGATGTGAAGGTTGGTCGATACTTTTTTCCCATCGGCCGCCATCTCCTGCTCGCCCAGCCAGTGGAAACGCACGATCGCTGCGGGGCCGACGACCTTGATGGTGGGATCCTTGTATTCGATGGACAGAAACTTCGATTTGCCGTCGGTGGCGTTGGCGATGAACGCCGCCTTGTCTTCGACCTTGCCGCTGGAATGGCTGTAGCTCAGTTCCTCCGCGCAGAGCGCGCCGAGCGCCTTGGGATCGGCCGCGATCTGGGCGAGGCGGAAGGCCTCGACCCTCTTCGCCACGGCGTCCTCGTCTGCCGAAGCGGCGAGCGCCGGCGTGGCGAACGCAAGCGCGGACACGGCGAGCGTCGAGAGAGCCAGATCCCGTCGGTTGATCGTCATCGTTTCCTCCTTTTTGATCTTGCAATCAGTGTTGCAGTCGCACGCGACTTTGTCGAGTGTCACCTGCCTCATGTGGATGCGTCATTGCGCGATCGAGGCCGTATTGATACGCCTTCAGCATCGATGCGCCGCGCATTTGGGAAAGTACGGAAATGATCGAGACCAAACACGATGGAATGGGCCGGGCGCTGTTGTTCGACATCGACGGCACGCTCGCCGACACCGATCCGTTGCACTTGAAGGCTTTCAACCAGGTGCTCGGCCCGCACGGACACGTCTTCGATCACGCACGTTTCTCCCTCGAGCTGCAGGGCTTCGCCAATGTCGCCATCGGCGATCGCTTTCTGCCCCACGAGGCGCCGGAGCGGCGCGCCCTCATCCTCGAAGAGAAGGAGGAGGTCTTCCGCACGCTGGTGGCCGGGCAGATCGCGCCGCTGCCGGGCCTGATGGCGCTGCTCGACCGCGCCGATGGCGCCGGCATCCCCATGGTCGCCGTGACCAACGCGCCGCGTCTCAACGCCGAGCTGCTGCTCTCAGGACTCGGCATCACGCATCGTTTCAAGGCGCTGGTGATCGGCGCCGAGCTGCCGCACGGCAAGCCGCATCCGCTGCCCTATCAGGAGGGGCTGCGTTTCGTCCGCGCGAGCCCGCGAGCCTCGATCGCATTCGAGGACTCCCGCACCGGCGTGCAGTCCGCAACGGCCGCCGGCATTCCGACTGTCGGCATCCGCACCAGCCTCAGCCATGCTGACCTGGTTGGAGCAGGCGCGGTCGCCTCCGCCAGCGCGTTCGACGACCCGACGCTGCTCGCACGTCTTGCAAGTGCCATGGCATGGTGAGAAATGGCGGGGTGAGGACCTTCATCCGTCAACCGTGATCGGCGTCCGCATTGACCGCAGGCGCGAACCGCCGCACCATGCATCATTCTGATTTGAGGCCTTTGCCGTGACCGGATTGACCCATCGCCAAGCCGAAATCCTCAACATCGCGCGCGCCTCCGGCCGCGTCATGGTCGAGGAGCTGGCGCGCCGCTTCGAGGTGTCGGCGCAGACCATCCGCAAGGATCTCAACGATCTCTGTGAGCGGCGTTCGCTGACCCGCATCCATGGCGGCGCCATCATCGCCTCGGGCGTGGAAAACCTCGCCTATGAGGCGCGCCGCTTCGTCGCCGCCGACGAGAAGAAGGCGATTGGCGCTGCCGCCGCCTCGCTGATCCCGAACGGCTGCTCGCTCTTCATCAACATCGGCACCACGACGGAGGAGGTGGCGAGCGCGCTGACCTCGCATGAGGATCTGCTCGTCATCACCAACAACCTCAATGTCGCCATGCTGCTCTACCGCCATCCGCGCATCGAGGTGGTGGTCGCCGGCGGCACGGTGCGGCGCGCCGATGGCGCCGTGGTCGGCTCGACCGCGACGCAGCTGATCGGACAGTTCAAGGTCGACTATGCCATCATCGGCGCATCGGCGATCGACGAGGAGGGCGCGCTGCTCGATTTCGACTATCGCGAGGTGCAGGTGGCGCAGGCCATCATCGCCAATGCCCGCAGCGTCATGCTGGTCGCCGATTCCACAAAACTTCGCCGCAGCGCGCCGGTGCGCATCGCCCACATCACCCAGATCCAGACCTTCGTCACCGACCAGGAGCTGCCCGAGCGCCTCGCCACCATCTGCCACAGCAAGGGCATCGAGGTGGTCGAGGCGATGCCGAAGGGCGCGGAGGTCGACGATGCGTCGGCCGAGGTGCAGGATGCCGCACCGGAAGCCGCACCAGTGGTGCGGCTGAGATAGAGGCTAAGCGTCGTCCCAGGGGTTGAGCAGCGGAACGCCGAAGGCCGCAAAATCCTTCACGTTGCGTGTGACGAGTGTGAGATCGTTGACCAGCGCAGTCGCCGCAAAGAAGCCGTCCATGACGGACAATGCGACGCCGCTCTTGCGGCTCTGCGCCATGAGGTCACCCCAACGCTCGGCCACTGTTTGGTCGATCGGCAGGACGCGCTCGGCAAACCGCGCAGGCAAATCGTGGGCAAGCCAGACGGCCAGCGCGGTGCGTCGGCGACCATCCTCAAGCAATGCGATGCCACGGCGAAGCTCGGCGATCGAGGCGACGCTGATGAACGCACGGTCCTCATCGATCCTATCCAGCCATCCCACAACTTTTGGCGAAGGCGCGGGCCGCTGAACTTCCGAAAGCACGTTGGTGTCCAGCAAAAGGTTCATGGCACTTCGTCGCGTGGCGTGTCGTGCAGCCGGTCGAGTTCAAGGTCAACGCCGCGTAATGGCGAGGCCAGCAGGAATTCGGCCAGGGTGCCCTTGCGCGCTGTCTTGCGCGCCCATTCCTCGACGGAAACGATGACGGCATTCGGCTTGCCGTGACGGGTGATGACCTGCGGGCCGGTCTGGGCGCGGTCGAGCACCTCGGACAGTCGCGCCTTGGCATTGGCCAACGTCCAGCTGTCCTTCGTTGGAAGCGCGTCGGGTTCAGCGTTACGATTGACCATAGGGGAAACCATTTTGACTAGTATGACTATAATCGCTCGACGCTGACCAATCAAGGTGCTGGTGCCTCCCAAATCGCCGTGGCGCTGCCCAACATGAACTCCTCTTGCTCACCAAGAAACTTCCGCTTTCGCTTCCTTTCGCCTCTCTTTCATCTTGCTTTCGTTTTTCGGTGTGATCTAATCAAAAGCGAAAGTAGCCGCTTGATGGAACGGGCGGTCGCCGGGGGATGCGTCTGTTGGAGCGTATTTTCGATCTCGCCATCATCGGAGGCGGTGTTAACGGCTGCGGCATTGCGCGTGACGCGGTGGGCCGCGGCAATACCGTTTTCCTGTGCGAAATGAACGATCTGGCGAGCGGGACATCGTCGTGGTCGACCAAGCTCGTGCATGGCGGCCTGCGCTATCTCGAATATTACGAGTTTCGGCTGGTCCGCGAGGCCCTGATCGAGCGCGAGATCCTCTGGGGCATCGCGCCCCACATCATCCGGCCCCTGCGATTCGTTCTGCCGCATCACGCCGGCCTGCGCCCGGCCTGGCTGCTGCGCCTCGGCCTCTTCCTCTATGATCACATCGGCGGCCGTCACCTGTTGCCGGCGACCCGCTCGGTCGATCTCAAGCGCGATGAGGTCGGCAAGCCCCTGATCCCGAACCGCTACAGCCGCGCCTTCGAATATTCGGACTGTTTCGTCGACGACGCCCGCCTCGTCGTGCTCAATGCGCGCGATGCCGCCGACAAGGGCGCCGAGATCCGCACCCGAACCCGCGCCACCGAGATTCGCCAGTCGGACGGCGTCTGGACCGTCAGCATCGTCGATACGCTGACCGGCGCGCGCTCGCAGATCCAGGCCAAGGCGCTGATCAATGCCGGCGGGCCCTGGGTCGAGGACGTGCTCGGCCGCGGCGCCGGCGTGAATGCGAAAGCCAAGGTGCGCCTGGTGCAGGGCTCGCACATCGTCGTGAAGAAGCTCTACGACCACGACCGCGCCTACATGTTCCAGAATGCCGATGGCCGCATCATCTTCGTGATCCCGTACCAGGACGACTTCACGCTGATCGGCACCACCGACCGCGACTATGACGGCGATCCCGCCAAGGTGAAGGCGACGACTGAAGAGATCGAGTATCTCTGCAAGGCGGCCAGCGAATATCTGGCCAAGCCGGTCGCGCCCGCCGACGTGGTCTGGACCTATTCCGGCGTGCGTCCGCTCTATGACGACGGCGCCAGCGAGGCCAAGGCCGCGACGCGCGACTACGTGTTCGAGCTCGACACGCCCGGCGGCGTGCCGCTGCTGTCGATCTATGGCGGCAAGATCACGACCTATCGCAGGCTCGCCGAAGAGGCCTTGGAGCGCCTTGCGCCTTACTTGCGCAGTGCGAAAGCGCGCGAAGGCTGGACCGGCAAATGGCCGCTGCCGGGCGGTGACATGAACGTATCCGACATCGACGGCCTGATCGCCGAGCTGCAGCGCGGCTATCCCTTCCTCAGCCATGAGCATGCGCGGCGCCTGGCGCGCGCCTATGGCACCCGTGCCATCAAGCTGCTCGGCGATGCAAAATCGGCTGCGGATCTCGGCCAGGCCTTTGGCGCCACGCTAACCGAGCGCGAGGTCCGCTATCTCATGGCCAACGAATGGGCCGTCACCGCCGACGACGTGGTCTGGCGCCGTTCCAAGCTCGGCCTGCGACTATCTGCCGACGAGATCGCGACCCTCGACGACTGGATCAGGAGCCATGCCGTGGCGCAAAGTCCCCTGCTGGAAACGGGAGGACGCTCATGACCGTGACACTCGATCACGTGACCCGGACCGTGGAAGGCGTGCCGCACATCCGTGACGTCTCGCTGACGCTCGAGAGCGGTACGCTCAACGTGCTGCTCGGGCCGACGCTGTCAGGCAAGACCTCGATCATGCGGTTGCTCGCCGGCCTCGACAAGCCGACCACGGGCAAGGTGTTCGTCAACGGCAAGGACGTCACCGGCGCCGACGTGCGCCAGCGCTCGGTCGCGATGGTGTACCAGCAGTTCATCAACTACCCCTCGCTCACGGTCTACGAGAACATCGCCTCGCCCCTGCGCGTGCAGGGCAAGCCGCGCGACGAGATCGAGGCGCGCGTCGCCGAGGCCGCAAAGCTGCTGCGGCTCGAGCCGTTCCTGAAGCGCACGCCGCTCCAGCTCTCCGGCGGCCAGCAGCAGCGCACCGCGATCGCACGCGCGCTGGTCAAGGGCGCCGACCTCGTGCTGCTCGACGAGCCGCTCGCCAATCTCGACTACAAGCTGCGCGAGGAGCTGCGGGCGGAGCTGCCGCGCATCTTCGAGGCCTCCGGCGCGATCTTCGTCTATGCCACAACCGAGCCGACCGAGGCGCTGCTGCTCGGCGGCAACACGGTGTGCATGTGGGAGGGCCAGGCGCTGCAGATGGGTGAGACCACCAATGTCTATCGCCGGCCGCAGACCTTGCGCGTTGCGCAGGTGTTTTCGGATCCGCCGCTGAATCTCGTGGGCCTCGAGAAGGGGAACGGCATGGTCCAATATGCGGGCGGGAGTGCAGCGCCCGCGTCCGGGCTTTATGCCGGTCTGCCCGACGGCTTCTATCGCGTCGGCTTTCGTGCCCATCAGCTCGGGCTTGCCAATGGCGAGGCCGACCGTCACGCCTTCCACGCCACTGTCACGGTGACCGAGATCACGGGTTCGGAGAGCTTCGTGCATCTGACCCGCGACGGATCGAATTGGGTGGCGGTGCTGCACGGCGTGCACGAGTTCGAGCCGGGCCAGATGCTCGATGCCGTGCTCGATCCCAATGATGTCTTCGTCTTCGATGCCGCCGACCGTCTGGTCGCGGCACCGGGCTCTTAGGAGGGAGATGCGCCATGGCCCGCATTGACCTCGTCGATCTCGCCCATTCCTACGGCGGCAACGATGCGCCGCAGGAGAGCTTTGCGCTCAAGCCTGTCACCATGACCTGGCGGCAGGGCGGCGCCTATGCGCTGCTCGGCCCCTCCGGCTGCGGCAAGACCACGCTGCTGAACGTCATCTCCGGCATCATCACGCCGTCGCGGGGGAAGATCCTGTTCGACGGCAAGGACATCACACCGCTGTCAACCCAGAAGCGCAACATCGCGCAGGTGTTCCAGTTTCCGGTGATCTACGACACCATGACGGTGGGGGAGAACCTGGCGTTTCCGCTGAAGAATCGCGGCGTGCCGAAGGCCGACATTGACAGGCGCGTCGCCGAGATCGGTCGCCTGCTCGATCTCGAGCCCTATCTGAACCGCAAGGCCACGCGCCTGACCGCCGACGCCAAGCAGAAGATCTCGCTCGGCCGCGGTCTCGTGCGCAACGACGTTGCCGCCGTGCTGTTCGACGAGCCGCTGACGGTGATCGATCCCGAGCTGAAATGGCAGCTCCGCTCCAAGCTGAAGGCGCTGCATCGCGAGCTCGACCTCACGATGATCTATGTCACCCATGACCAGACCGAGGCGCTGACCTTCGCCGACACCGTCGTGGTCATGCATGACGGTCGCGTGGTGCAGAGCGGCACGCCGGCCGAGCTGTTCGACAAGCCGGCGCATACGTTCGTCGGCTATTTCATCGGTTCGCCCGGCATGAACATCCTGCCGGCCGAGGTGAGGGGGCGCGAGGCCAGGATCGACGGCCACGTCATCGCGCTGAACCGCAGCTACGACAACCTGCCTGCAGGGGCGAAGATCGAGATCGGCGTCCGTCCCGAATTCGTCGAGGTGGTCGCGCCCGCACCTGGCCTGCTCACCGCCAGGATCGAGCGCATCGACGATCTCGGCCGCATCCGCTTCGCGCGCGTGCGCGTCGTCGACGCCAAGCTCGCGGCGCGCGCTCCTGGTGGCTTCACCAGCGCGGACGGTACCGCCGGGCTGAAATTCGATCCGTCGCACGTCCACGTCTATGCCGACAGCCTTCTGGTGGAGGGAGCCGCCTGATGGACAAGACCGTCAACCAAAAAGCCTGGTTCCTGGTGCTGCCGGTGTTCCTGGTCGTCGCCTTCTCGGCGGTGCTGCCGCTGATGACGGTGGTGAACTATTCGATGCAGGACACCTTCGGCAACAACCAGTTCTTCTGGAACGGCGTGGGCTGGTTCAAGGAGCTGCTCGATCCCTCCACTGACCTCGGCGGCCGCTTCCTCGCTTCGCTCGGCCGCAACCTGTTCTTCTCGCTCGTTATCCTGGCCATCGAGGTGCCGCTCGGCATCGTCGTTGCGTTGTCGATGCCGCGCGAGGGCTGGACCGTCGCGGCCTGCCTCGTCATTCTCGCGCTGCCGCTGCTGATCCCCTGGAACGTGGTCGGCACCATCTGGCAGATCTTCGGGCGTCCCGACATCGGCCTGCTCGGCTACGTCCTCAATGCCATGGGCTTCGATTACAATTACGTCTCCAACGACATCGATGCCTGGTTCACGGTCATCGTGATGGACGTCTGGCACTGGACCAGCCTCGTCGCGCTGCTGTGCTATGCCGGCCTGAAGTCGATCCCCGAAGCCTATTACCAGGCCGCGCAGATCGACGGCGCCTCGCGCTGGGCCGTGTTCAAGGCGATCCAGCTGCCGAAGATGAACCGCGTGCTCTTGATCGCGGTGCTGCTGCGCTTCATGGACAGCTTCATGATCTACACCGAGCCGTTCGTCGTCACCGGTGGCGGGCCCGGCAATTCCACCACCTTCGTGTCGATCGAGCTGGTCAAGATTGCGCTCGGCCAGTTCGACCTCGGCAAGGCCGCGGCGCTGTCGCTGGTCTACAACCTCATCATCCTGATCGTCTGCTGGATCTTCTACACCGTCATGACCAATGCCGGTGTCGAACGCAAAGTCCAGGCTTCGAGCGAGCCGGCGGCGGAGCCCAAGCCCGCGGCCGCGCTCAAGCCCGTGCCCGCACTCGAGCCAAGGGAAGGAGTGGCCTGATGCATTCGATCCCCGGCCGTCGCCTCATCATGGGGCTGTTCCTGATCTTCCTGCTGCTGCCGATCTACTGGCTCGTCAACATGAGCTTCAAGACCAACAGCGAGATCGTCTCGACGATGACGCTGTGGCCGCACACTCCGACGCTGCAGCACTACAAGCGCATCTTCACCGACGAGAGCTGGTATTCGGGCTACATCAATTCGCTCGAATACGTCGTCCTCAACACCATCATCTCGATCGCCGTGGCGCTGCCGGCGGCTTACGCCTTCTCGCGCTACCGTTTCCTCGGTGACAAGCATTTATTCTTCTGGCTGTTGTCGAACCGCATGGCGCCGGCGGCGGTCTATGCGCTGCCGTTCTTCAATCTCTATTCGGCGATCGGCCTGTTCGACACCCCCTGGGCCGTCGCGCTCGCGCACTGCATCTTCAACGTGCCGCTCGCGGTGTGGATCCTCGAAGGCTTCGTCTCCGGCGTGCCGCGCGAGATCGACGAGACCGCGTTCCTCGACGGCTATTCCTTCCCGCGCTTCTTCATCAAGATCCTGGTGCCGCTGATCGCGAGCGGCATCGGCGTCGCCGCCTTCTTCTGCTTCATGTTCTCCTGGGTCGAGCTCTTGCTCGCGCGCACGCTGACGTCGGTGCATGCCAAGCCGATCGCAGCGATCATGACGCGTACGGTGTCGGCGGCCGGCATGGATTGGGGCCTGCTCGCCGCCGCCGGGGTGCTCACCATTATTCCGGGCGCGCTGGTGATCTGGTTCGTCCGCAACTACATCGCGCGCGGTTTCGCGCTCGGCCGCGTCTGAGGAGGCATCAATGGAATCCATCGCATGGATGGCCTGGACGCTGCCGACCGCGATCTTCTTCGCCGCGCTCGCCTGCACGCTTCTCGTGATGACCTGGCTCGCCGCGGTCTATCCCGAGGCCGAGCGTGTCGGCGTGCTGCGCATCCCGACCACGCGCGGCGACCGCCTGTTCATCTCGCTGATTGCGGCCGCCGTCATCCACCTCGCGTGGATCGGCCTCGTCGGCACCGACGCGATCGCTACGCTGCCTATCGGCGAGGAGGGGTTTGAAATCTCGAGCCTGTGGCTCGCATCAGGAATTTCGCTGGTCACGGCCGCGCTCATTTTCCGCACGGTCTGAAGCTTGCGAAGGGACGGCCAGATCCGGGACCAACCCGGGCCTGTATAAAAGTTTGTCGCTGCAACGGAGGAACAACATGCGACAGTTTAGGAGAAGGAAAGGTCCATTGACCAAGAATAGTTTTCTGACCATGTCCAGCGCCGCTGCGATCATCGCGGTGTCGTTCGCCGTCTCGGCGCCGGTTCGAGCCGCCGACGAGGCCGTGATCCAGAAATGGATCGCGGAATTCACGCCTTCGACGTTGTCGAAGGAGGACCAGAAGAAGGAGCTGGAGTGGTTCGCCAAGGCCGCCGAGCCGTTCAAGGGCATGGAGATCAACGTCGTCTCCGAGACGATCACGACTCATGAATACGAGGCGCAGACGCTCGCCAAGGCATTCTCCGAGCTCACCGGCATCAAGCTCAAGCACGATCTCATCCAGGAAGGTGACGTCGTCGAGAAGCTCCAGACCCAGATGCAATCGGGCAAGAACGTCTATGACGGCTGGATCAACGACTCCGACCTGATCGGCACGCATTTCCGCTACGGCCAGACCATTGCGCTGTCGGACTACATGACCGGCGAGGGCAAGGACGTCACCAACCCCATGCTCGACGTCAACGACTTCATCGGCAAGTCGTTCGGCACCGGGCCGGACGGCAAGCTCTACCAGCTGCCCGACCAGCAGTTCGCGAACCTCTACTGGTTCCGCTACGACTGGTTCACCAATGCCGACTACAAGGCCAAGTTCAAGGCCAAGTATGGCTACGAGCTCGGCGTGCCCGTGAACTGGTCGGCTTATGAAGACATCGCCGAGTTCTTCACCAACGACATCAAGGAGATCAACGGCGTCAAGGTCTACGGCCATATGGACTATGGCAAGAAGGACCCCTCGCTCGGATGGCGCTTCACCGACGCTTGGCTGTCGATGGCCGGCAACGGTGACAAGGGCATTCCGAACGGTCTGCCGGTCGACGAATGGGGCATCCGGATGGAGGGCTGCCGCCCGGTCGGCTCTTCGGTGGAGCGTGGCGGCGACACCAATGGTCCGGCCGCAGTCTACTCGATCACGAAGTATCTCGACTGGATGAAGAAGTACGCCCCGCCGCAGGCGCAGGGCATGACCTTCTCCGAGTCCGGCCCCGTGCCGTCGCAGGGCAACATCGCCCAGCAGATGTTCTGGTACACCGCCTTCACTGCCGACATGGTGAAGCCGGGTCTGCCGGTGGTGAATGCGGACGGTACGCCGAAGTGGCGTATGGCTCCGTCGCCGCACGGCTCCTATTGGAAGGAAGGCATGAAGCTCGGCTACCAGGACGCTGGCTCCGCCACGCTGCTGAAGTCGACTCCGCCGGATCGCCGCAAGGCAGCCTGGCTCTATCTCCAGTTCATCGTCTCCAAGTCGGTGAGCTTGAAGAAGAGCCATGTCGGTCTCACCTTCATCCGTGAATCCGACATCTGGGACAAGTCGTTCACCGAGCGTGCGCCGAAGCTCGGCGGCCTGATCGAGTTCTACCGCTCGCCCGCGCGCGTGCAGTGGACCCCGACCGGCAACAACGTGCCCGACTATCCGAAGCTCGCGCAGCTGTGGTGGCAGAACATCGGCGATGCGTCGTCCGGTGCGAAGACGCCGCAGCAGGCGATGGATGCTCTCGCGGCGGCCCAGGACTCCGTGCTGGAGCGTCTGGAGAAGTCCGGCGTGCAGGGCGCCTGCGGTCCGAAGCTGCACAAGAAGGAGTCGGCCGAGTACTGGTTCGCCAAGGCCCAGAAGGACGGCACCATCGCGCCGCAGCGCAAGCTCGCCAACGAGAAGCCGAAGGGCGAGACGGTGGACTACGACACCCTGATCAAGTCGTGGCCCGCCACTCCGCCCAAGCGCGCGGAAGTGAAGTAAGCGGCGCTTAGAGCGATATCAAACACGAAAGGCCGGGAGCGATCCCGGCCTTTTTGTTTTGTCGTTGTGGTGCGAGGGTTTTTCACACCCTCGGGGTCATTGCCCGCCTAGTGCGCAATTGCGCACAGGGGCGGGCAATCCAGTATTCCAGAGACGGTCGTGGTTGAACCGAGAAGCCGCGGCGTACTGGATGCCCCGCCTTCGCCGGGCATGACAGCGTCATGTGTGGAGAAGAACCTACTCCGCCGGCTCGGCCGCCAGCGTCGGGTAATCCGTGTAGCCCTTGGCGCCGCCGCCGTAGAAGGTGTTCTTGTCCCAGTCGTTCAGCGCCGCTCCCTGCTTCAGCCGCTCGACGAGGTCGGGATTGGAGATGAACGGCTTGCCGAAGGCGATGAGGTCGGCGGCGTTCGCGTCCAGCACCTTGCTGGCCAACTCGAAATCGTAGCCGTTGTTGGCGACGTAGGCGCCCGAGAAGCGGTTGCGCAACGATGCATAGTCGAACGGCGCGATGTCGCGCGGCCCGCCGGTGGCGCCCTCGACCACGTGGAGATAGACCAGCTTCAACGCGCTGAGGCCGTCGACGATGTGATCGTAAAGGGCCTGCGGGTTGGAATCCGAGATGTCGTTGGCCGGCGTCACCGGCGAGATGCGGATGCCGGTGCGCCCGGCGCCGGCCTCGGCGACGACGGCCTTGGAGACCTCCAGCATCAGCTTCGCGCGGTTCTCGATCGAGCCGCCATAGGCATCAGTGCGCTTGTTGGCGCCGTCCTTGGCGAACTGCTCGAGCAGATAGCCGTTGGCGCCGTGGATTTCGACGCCGTCGAAGCCGGCTTCCAGTGCGTTCTTCGTGGCGCGCTTGAAGTCGTCGATGATCCCGGGAATCTCGGAGAGCTCGAGCGCGCGCGGCTCGGAGACGTCGGCGAAGCCGCCGTTGACGAAGGTCTTGCCCTTGGCTCGGATCGCGCTCGGTGCCACCGGGGCTGCGCCATTCGCCTGCAGATCGACATGCGAGATGCGGCCGACATGCCAGAGCTGGATGAAGATCTTGCCGCCGCGTTCATGCACCTTGTCGGTGACCTTGCGCCAGCCGGCGACCTGCTCCTTGCTATAGATGCCGGGCGTGTCCTGGTAGCCCTGACCTTGTTGCGAGACCTGGCTCGCCTCGGTGATCAGCAGGCCCGCGGATGCACGCTGGGCGTAATAATCGGCGGCGAGCGGACCGGGCACGAAGGTGCCGGGTACGGCGCGGTTGCGCGTCAGCGGCGCCATGACCAGGCGGTTGGCCAGCGTGATCGGGCCGAGCTTGTAGGTCTCAAACAATTTGGTCGAACGGCTCATGGGAATGCTTCCGGGCGGTGAGAGATCTCGAACAATTGTGCATCGCGACATCGGGCGCAAGGGATGAGCCATACGGAAAGTGCAGGCGAGCTACGCGGCAGGGCGCGCGTAGCATAGTTCATGTGCAATGTCGGCTGCGACAGCGAAATCCCACTGTCGCGGCCGTGCGATTTCACAAATCAGTTCGCGCCGAGGAAATCGCGCTTGCCGATCTCGACGCCGTTGTGACGCAAGATGCCGTGGGCGATCGCCGCGTGGAAATAGAGGTTCGGCAGCGAGAACGAGCTCAGGAATTGCTGTCCCGTCATGGTGATGGTCTTGCCGGGGCCGATCGGAAAGGTGACGTCCTTGGCGTCGGCGCCCTCAAACTGCTCGGGCTTGAAGGATTTGACATAGTCGATCGTTTTCGCCAGCCGCTGCTTCAACTCCGCAAAGCTCGTTTCGGTGTCCGGCGTCGAGGGGACCTCGCTATGCGTCAGCCGCGCACAGCCTCTGGTCGGATAGTCGCTGACCAGCTGGATCTGCCGCGACAGCGGCAGCATGTCCGGGAAGAGGCGCGAGCCGAGCAGGACGCTGGGATCGATCTTCCTGGCCGCGCAATGCGCCTCAGCTTTGGTGAGCAGCCCGGTCACGCTGTTCAGCATCTGCAAATAGGCGGGGACGACGGCGTCGTAGAAGGACATGTGATGCTCGCTTCAAAGGGTGGGAAATCTCAGGAGAAAACCTGAGCCACTCACATGGGAGCCTCATGGAAAATTGCAATCGCGGAAAGCCGCTTGTGCGATGCGAAAATTCTACCGCACCGTCGTCTGGGGCAGGACCTGCGCCGTGCCGCCGCGCATGCGCGCAAGCAGCTCGGCGGTCGGCCAAGAATCCGCCGGCAGGCCGTACTTGATCTGCGTCGCCTTCACCGCGGCGCGGCTCTGCTGCCCCAGCACACCGTCGACCTTGCCGACGTTGAAGCCGGCGCGCACCAAGAGCTGCTGCAATTCCTTGAGCTCGTTGAACGGCAGCTGCGCGACCGGCGCAGCCGGCTTGCGCATCGGCGCGGCCCCGGCGATGCGCGAGGCGAGATAGCCCGCGGTGGTCGCGTAGATCAGCGAGTTGTTCCACTCGGTGTAGGCCGCGAAATTCGGATAGGCCATGAAGGCCGGCCCGAAGCGTCCCATCGGCAGCAGCACGGAGGCTGCGAGATTGTCGTTCGGCAAGGGCCGGCCGTCGGGATAGGTGACGCCCAGTTGCGCCCATGTCGAGCGCGGCTCGCGTACCGTGAGATCGGTCTTCTCCCACGGCAGGTTCGGCGGCACCTTGATCTCCTCGAGCCACGGCTCGCCGCGCCGCCACTTCAATCCGTTTGCGATGTAGTTCGCGGTCGAGCCGATCACGTCGGCCGGCGAGCGCAACAGGTCGCGCCGTCCGTCGCCGTCAAAGTCGACCGCGTAGTTGACGTAGTGCACGGGCAGGAATTGGGTCTGGCCGAGCTCGCCGGCCCAGGAGCCGATCATCTCGTCGGGATGCAGATCGCCGCGGTCGATGATCTTCAGCGCCGCGATGGTCTCGTTCACGAACATCTCCGAACGGCGGCAATCATAGGCGAGCGACACCAGCGATTTCAGCGTCGGCAAATTGCCCATGTTGGCACCGAAATCGCTCTCGAGGCCCCAGAACGCGGCGATCACCGCGGGCGGCACGCCGTATTCCTTTTCCGCGCGCGCAAACGCCGCGGCGTATTGCTTGATGTGCTGCTGCCCGTTCTGCATGCGATAGGCCGCGGCCATGCGGCCGGCGAATTCGGTGAAGAGCTGTCCGAACACGCGCTGGCCGCGGTCGCGGTTGACGATGCCCTGGTCGTAGACGAGATAGGGCGATGCCTCCGCGATCGTGCGCTGCGACACGCCGGCGGCCACCGCCTGTTGCTTCACCTCGGTCAGGAAGCGATCGAAGCTCGCGCCATTGTGGCACGAGGCCCCGCGCGGCGAGGGGGCCTTCGGCACTGCGGGCTTGGCAGGAGGCGGAAGCATTTGGGCGGATGCCGTGGCCGTGCATGCGATAAGCGCGAGGGCCGCGATCGGAAATCGGGTCTGGACCATGGGGGTTCCGGCGGGGAAGGGCAGGCGTGGATTCGGCCGAAGTTTAGGGGAAGCGGCCGCCCCAGGCCATCCCCACCCTGCACCTGATCTAGAGGACGATAGGTCGCCCGCCTTGGTGCGCAGGGGCATGTATTCAGAAATCAAGCCATCGGCTCGGTTGGATCAATCCCGCCGAATCGGGGTTGACCTGTCGAAACCGTTACGGAAAGGCTCGATCTGTGGCCGAGTTGCCTCCGGCGTCGACGCAACGAACACCGGCCGTGCGAGCCGCAACCTCGCCCATGCTCACGGCCGGCGGCATCGTCCTAGCCATCGGAGCCCTCTATCTCGGCCGGGAAATCTTCGTTCCTTTTGCCCTTGCGATCCTGCTGAGCTTCGTTCTCACGCCCTTGGTCAATTGGCTGAGACGTTGGAAAGTGCCCCGCATTGCAGCGGTGCTAATTGCCGTTTCCATTGCCTTCATCGTCGTCGCAGGGGTCGCCTTGGTCGTTGGGCGCCAACTGGTCCAACTCGCCAGCAACCTTCCCAATTATCAGACCACCATCACCGAGAAGATCCGCTCGTTGCAAAGCTCCGCGCCGGGCGGCGGGGTCGTCGACGCCGTTACCACGACGATGCAGGATCTCGGCAGAGAGATCTCGGGAGATGAGAAAAAGTCGGCGGCAGCATCCTCCCGGCTTGGCACCGGTAGTGAGAGTCGGGAGCCTGTCACCGTGCGGGTGGAGCCGCCACAGCCGAGACCGCTGGAGCTCATTCGATCGGTCATAGGTCCATTGCTGGCACCGCTTGCGACTTCCGGGCTGGTCGTCATTTTCGTGATCTTCGTGCTGCTCGAGCGCGAAGACCTGCGCGACCGATTCATCAAGTTAGCCGGAGCCGGTGACCTTCAGAAGAGTACTCAGGCCATCAACGATGCTGCCTCGCGGGTCAGCCGCTATCTGCTGATGCAGCTTGTTGTCAATCTGACTTACGGCGTGCCGATCGGTGTTGCACTCTACTTTGTTGGCGTGCCGAACGCGATTCTTTGGGGCTTGCTCGCAGCGGTACTTCGATTCATTCCCTACCTCGGTCCTTTCCTGGCTGCTATATTTCCCGTTGCCCTGGCCATCGCCGTCGATCCAGGCTGGACGATGCTGTTCTGGGTCGTCGGTTTGTTCGTTACGGCTGAACTCGTCAGCAACAATGTTGTCGAGCCTTGGCTCTACGGATCCAGCACCGGGCTGTCGTCCCTCGCAATTATCATCGCCGCGATCTTCTGGACGATGCTCTGGGGACCCGTCGGGCTGTTTCTGGCGACGCCTTTGACCGTCTGCCTCGTCGTCATGGGGCGCTACGTCCCGCAGTTGGAGTTCTTGGGCGTTCTGCTCGGCAGCGACCCTGTGCTCGCGCCGGAGGAGCAACTCTACCAGCGGTTATTGGCTGGCAACCTGGAGGAGGCGGTTGAGTTCGCCGAGAACTATGTCGACGAGTGTTCCTCACGCGAGCTGTACGACAACGTCGGAATTCCGGCGCTGCGCCTGGCGGAGAATGATCGTCAGCGCAGCGGCATCGACACCAATTACCGGCGTCTCGTTGCGGATACGGCTATCTCGGTTGTCCGGGAGGTTGATGACCATATCCGCGAAAAAGCGAATGCAGTGGACGAGGGAAATCACACTGCGCAGCGACCATGCGTCCTCTGTCTCGCTGGACGCACGGAGCTCGATCATGCAGCGGCGGAGATGCTCGCGCAGGTGCTCGAGGAGCGCACCATCGGCGCCAAGGTCTTGCCGCCGATCGCGGTCAGTCGGGGAGCATTGGAGCAACTCGATCTCCAGGGGGTCGACGTGGTGTGCCTGTCCTACTTTCACCCGCAGCCGCAGGTCTACGCCCGCTATGTCTTTCGTCGCCTGCGCCGTCGGGCTCCACAGGTGAAGCTTGCCGCCTGCTGCTGGAATTTGATCGCCGGAACGGAACAGACGGGAGAGCTCAAGACCCAGATGGCGGCCGACGCGGCATTCGCCTCTCTCCAAACATGCGTCGAGCAGGTTGAAGCATGGGTCGGTCGCGCGGCAGCTCTCGGCGATACGCCCCAGCTCACGGCCGACGCCGAACGTGCGCAGCTCGCCGCGCTGCGCGGACTTGGCTTGGACGCCTCGAAACGCCAGGACCTGGATGAGGCCTCCAGAAAGGTCGCGCAAGCGTTCAACGTTCCGATCGCGCTGGTGACATTGGTCGATCATATTCAGCTAACCGCCGTTGAAGCCCGCGCCCAAGAAGTTCAAGCAGGTCTGCCGAGCAATCACGAGGGCTCCCTCGACGCGCATGTGATCGCTGCAGGCGATATGCTGGTTTCGGAGGATGTGACCGAAGACCCGCGCTTCGCCGACGATCCGCATGTGCTGGAGCGAGGCATTCGCTTCTACGCGGGGGTCCCGCTCCGGACTTCATCCGGTCATGTTGTAGGCTGCCTTTGTGTCATCGATACTCAGCCGCGTGAGTTCACCGACCGGGATCGTGACCGCCTGCAGGAGATGGCGAAGCAATTGATGATCGATATCCAGAGCGCTCGAGTGGCCACAGGCGTCGAGTCGGATAGCTCGAGAGAGGTGCATCCCGCCCCCTAGCGGCGAGGAAGCCGACCTTGCCGCTAACAGTGCGTGGCGCTAGCCGAACAGCCGCATCAGCAGCGCCTTACCGACCGGGAGCGCCCTGACGCCCCGATAGGCCCGAACATATTCGCCGGCATAGAACGCCCTGATTGCATGCACGCGCGTGTCCATGCCTTCCGCGAACCGCACGGCAAATCCATCAATGGTCCGCCGCACCACGATGGCCGCGATCGAGCGGCCGTAGATTTGGCACTCGATGGTGCTCCCAGGCGCCGGCGGATCGGGATCGATTAGCCGCGCACCGGTGATGGAGATATCGGCGAGCCGCGCCAGATGCGACCTGCCGTCCTGGCGCAGCAGCACCGGCTCGTTGCGATTGAAGCGCTCCGCCTTGCGCTTGCGCGGCTGCTCGATGCAGACGAAGCAGACCACGGTGAGAATGAACGCGTTGTAGAAGCTCCAGGCCAGCGCCAGTCCGCCATAGGCGATGTTCTCGCCGCGCTGCTGCAGGATGAAGGCATAGGCGATGGATGCGAGCGTGATGAAAAGTGCACAGCCGTAGATGCGCAGCAGCGGCCATTCGACGAAGCGTCGGTCGCGGTCGCCGCCTTTCGCGGTGACCTTGAACTTGTGTCCCTTCGGCTTCAACAGGCCGGTCGCCACCGCCTTGAGCACGGCAGGCGCGGCAATCAGTTGGGAGACATCAGTCATCATTGCGAGCGAGCGGCCGCGCGAAAGCCAGGCCATGCTGAGGCCGTTCCAGACATAGAAGGGCAGAAAGACCCGCAACAGCTCGCTCAGATCGGCCCGCACCGCCTGGATGCCGAACAGCAGGAACAGCCAGGGCACCACAAGGCCCGCCACTTTCGAGGTGTAGACCGCCGACCAACTCATGAAGGCGTCGGCCAGCGAGAGGCGGTCGATGAAGGGCAGCTTCGAGTCCCGCGAGAGCGGTCCGCTGCGGCCGCGCACGATCTGCATCAAGCCGAGGCACCAGCGGGCGCGCTGGGTGATGTATTCCTTCAGCCCTTCCGGCGCGAGCCCGATCGTCAGGCGCTCGTTGAGATAGATCGTATTGAGTCCGCGCTCCTTGAGGCGCAGCGTGACGAGATAGTCCTCCGTCACCGAATCGGTCGGAAAGCCGCCGATCCGCATCAGTCCGGAATAGCGGATGAGGGAGGAGGTGCCGCAGCAGAACGCGACGCCCCAGGCGTCCTTGGCCGGCAGCAGGATGTCGAAGAAGAAGCGCTGCTCGTCGGGCCAGACGTCGGTCGCGGCGAGGTTGGTCTGGATCGGGTCGGGATTGATGAAGTGCTGCGGGGTCTGGACCACGCCGACCGACGCATCGTCCATGAGCGAGACGGTGCGCGCAAGGAAATCGGGCCGCGGCACGAAGTCCGCATCGAGAATGGCGACGAACTGCGGCCGCTCCGGCAGCGCCCCGACATGCCTCAGTGCGTGATTGATGTTGCCTGCTTTGGCGTGCTGGTTGTCGGGCCGCGTCAGATAGTGGCAGCCGAGCTCGCCGGACAGCCGCCGCAGCCAGGGCCGTCTTCCGTCGTCGAGCACCCAGACGCGGTAATTGCCGTAGTCCATGCCCGTCGCGCCGATGATCGTACGCTCGAGGATCCCTCGTTCCTCATTGTAGGTGCAGATGAAGACGTCGATCAGCGGTGCGCCCGGATCGGTGGTGCGGCCGTCGACCTTCGCTGCGCCGGTGCGGTCGCGCGTCCGGCTCAGGAACAGCAGCGACAACGCGACCGCGACGAGCGAGGCCGCCTCCAGCAGCATGAAGGGGTAGCCGATCACGGCATCGACGGTCAGGCGCGGCGGCGGAAGCGTCGACATGATCCGCCAATAGAGATAGCGCAGCAGCAAGGTCACCGAGACAATGGCCAGGAACGAGCGTGCCATCGTGCTGTCGCGCCTCAGCAGGGGTACGATCGCCATGAAGGCGCCGAGCGCGATCAGGCCGGGCGTCAGCGCCGCCGTCACGGTGCGGTCTCGTGCCGCGCAAACACCACGCGGCCGGTGCGGCCGACCGTGCAGGCGCGAGCTGCGGCATCGCGCGAGGCCACGGTCACACGATAGGGCTCCTTGCTCAGCGCATCCGGATTGATGGCGAGATTGGCCGGCGCACCGGCAGCGCCGGTCAGGTTGACCACGGTGCCGGAGATCGGCTCGCCGCCGTCATTGGGCTCGAACGTCGCGTGGTCGCCGAGCTGCAGGCGGTTGTAGACGTTCTCGGTGACATTGGCGGTGATCACGGCGCCGCTGCAATCGAGCACTTTGAGCAACGGCTGGCCAGCCTGCACGTCCTCGCCCGGCGATGTCATCATTTCCCAGACGCGGCCTGCGACGGGTGTCGTAATGTTGGCTTCGGTGAGATCCGCGAACCGAACCTCCTCGACGATGATCTCGTTGGCGAGCCAGGCGATCTCCGTGTCGGTGCGCGCGAGATCGGCCTCGAGGTCGCCGGCACGCTGGCGCATCTCTTCCTCGCGCTGAACCGAGCTTGGCCGGTCGTTGTAGCTGTCGCCGAGGAAGGATCCGTTCCGTGCCGCGGCGAGCTCGACCTTGGCCGCGTCCAGCCGCTTGCGCGCACCGAGCTCGGTCTGTTGCGACACGGAGAGCTCGCGCGTCAGACGTGCCAGTTCGACGGTCGAGACATTGCCCGATTTTGCCAGTGAGGAGGCGCGCTCGACGGCGGCACTGGCCTCGTCCCGCCGCGCCGCCGCCGCCTCGATCGAGGTCTGGATCTCCGCGATGCGGGCCTCGAGCTGGAGCACGCGTCCGTCGCGAAACAGCGCGGCCTGCCGCGCCAGATCCTTTTGTGCCGCCTGCGCCGAAGCGAGCTTCGCCGCAAGGCTCGGCCGTTCGTTCTCCAGGCGCGATTTCTGCCGCCGGAGATCGTCGAGCCGCGTGCGATCGCCGCGCGAGTTGAAGACGCGCAGGACGACGGTCCCGGCTTCGAGCTTGGCTTGGTCAGTGGCGCGCTGGGCGGCCGCGACGCGGCCACCGATCGGGGTGCGCAAGGTGACGAGGCGGGAATTTAGCACGGCTTCGACGCTCGAATTTTCCCAGATCGCGCGCAGCGGCAGCCAGCCGAACACGGCGACGATGGCGAGCCCGATCGCGACCTTGGCTCCGCGCCGCAAATACGGCCAGCGGCGTCCCGATTCTTGCCCGCTCTGCGTCGTGGAAGCATGGTCGGACTCGTCATTGGTGAAGAGGTGCTCGTGCAGGGAGTCTTGCAAACCCTTCGCATCAGTTCTGGCGTCGTGAGGAGAGGGGGCGGATGAGGGGGCGACGGAGGCGGCGCTCGAGCGGTCTACCATGGCGGTCACCTTGCTGACGGGAGGCCAACGGGAACCCGGTCAATGCACAAGGCCAATGCCGCGTGCCCGGTTACCGCGAGTTATGCGGAAATTGCGCTTTCCAGGTTGCTAAGCCTCCGCGTGTGTTTTTGCGCAAATCCCGGTCAAGCTTTAGTGGCGGCGGAAAGGCTGGCTGGTGCCGCTGGCGTCTGCGGCTCCACGACGCACGAACCTTGCAGCCAGCGGCCGCATTCATACTTCGAAGGTGCCGGCCAGAGGTTCGCCCGCGGCCGCCCCAGGAGACGGCCATGAACTATTTTCGTACCGCAATGCTGCTCGCTGGCCTGACCGCCCTGTTCATGGGCGTCGGCTATCTGATCGGAGGCGCCTCGGGCGCCATGATCGCGCTCGTCATTGCCGCCGCAACCAACCTCTTCACCTACTGGAACTCCGACCGCATGGTGCTGTCGATGTACGGCGCCCATGAGGTCGATCGTTCGACCGCGCCGGAGCTGGTCGGCCTCGTCGCCGAGCTTGCGGGCCGTGCCGGCCTGCCGATGCCGCGCGTGTTCGTGATGGATGAGATCCAGCCCAACGCGTTCGCCACCGGCCGCAATCCGGAAAACGCCGCGGTCGCCGTCACCACCGGTCTGATGAACCAGCTCAGCCGCGAGGAGCTCGCCGGCGTGATTGCGCACGAGCTCGCGCACATCAAGCATCACGACACGCTGCTGATGACGATCACCGCGACCATCGCCGGCGCGATCTCGATGCTGGCGCAGTTCGGCATGTTCTTCGGTGGCAATCGCGACAACAACAACGGTCCGGGCATCGTCGGCTCGATCCTCTTGATGATCCTTGCTCCGCTCGGTGCCATGCTGGTGCAGATGGCGATCAGCCGGACCCGCGAATATGCCGCCGACAATCTCGGTGCGCGCATCGTGGGACAGCCGATGTGGCTGGCCTCTGCGCTGGTGAAGATCGAGGGCGCCGCGCACCAGGTCCCGAACTACGAGGCCGAGCGAAACCCTGCGACCGCGCACATGTTCATCATCAATCCGCTGTCGGGCCACGGGGTGGACAATCTGTTCGCCACCCACCCCTCGACGCAGAACCGCGTCGCCGCGCTCCAGCAACTGGCGGCCGAGCTCGGCGCGCGCGCGGCGCCGTCGGTCGGCGCCAACGAGAACTATCCACCGCGCGGGCCGTGGGGCCGCTCCTCCTCACGTCGTAGTCCCTGGGGCTGACGGAGCCGGCAAGGATTGCGTCTGGCTTTGTGATCTGGCGCACACAGGGGGGTCCCCAACCAGTGTTAACTCCTCGGCGTGACCATTCCTTCGAAAGGGGATGGGTGGCTGGCGCGCTGCCGGCCACCGTCGAAGATGACCAGAATTGCCGTACCATTGCTGATCGTCCTTTGCGTGCTCGTCGGCTTGTCCACGCACATGGTCGTCAATTGCGGCGACGAGGATGATCCCGACATCTGCTCGGCCGTGATCGGCTTCTCGCCGCTGCGCGGCTCGCTGATCGCCTTCGCCTATGCGGGACGTGGACGGATCGCGCTGCGTCACGGCGACTTCAAGCGGGCGATCGCCGATTTCGACGAGGCCATCCACCTCAATCCCAACCGCGCTTCGCTCTATCGCGACCGGGCGCTGGCGCGCCGGCAGAACGGCGACTTCGAGCTTGCCATTGCGGATTACGACGAGGCGATCGCGCACGATCCCAAGCGCGCGGCACCTTATCACCAGCGCGGTCTCGCGCTCGCCGCAATGGGCGATCTCGACCGCGCCATCCTGAGCTACAGCACGGCGGTCCGCCTCGACCCCACCGATGCGCAGGCCCGTCTCGACCGCGGCCTTGCGTTCCTCGCCCGCGGCCAGACGGACGACGCCCGCGCCGATTTCGAGGCCGCGCTGGCGCTGCCCGCCGGCAAGGACGGTCGCGCGCGAGAGGCCGCGCGCGCCAAGCTCGCGGAACTCGCCAGCGCCGAGCCGACACTGGTGGCCGCGCCGCGAAGATGAGGATCTGGCGCGGCATTTGCGGCGGCACCCTCTCACGTCTTTAGGACAGGTGGCTTGCCGCATAGCGGCGAGATCGGTGAGAGATGCGGAAAGCGAGACTGTCGCGGCTGTCTGCTGCGCGTATGAACCAGTTCAACTAGTATTGAGTTGGATCAATACTGGCAGGGTCCAGAGTGCATCCATGTCGTGCGCCCCTGGAGGAGCTTCCAATGTGCAGCAAATGGGCTTTGACGATTCTGACCCTGAGTATCGCTCTGACAGCGGGGCAGGCTCGGGCCCAAAGATATGACCCGGCTTTTCCCGTTTGCTTGAACGTCGTTTCTCGCGGAATGACGCCATACTACCGATGCAGCTTCACGACGATGGACCAATGCAGGGCGTCGGCAAACGGCCAGATGTGCGTCCTCAATCCCTACTACGCCGGTCCTCCGGCGAGAGGAAACGCTCGGCGGCATCATCGCCAGACCTACGCGCCACCGAGGCCGCCGGTCCAGTACCGGGCGGTACCCTATAATCAGTTCAATGAACCTTATTATGGGGCATCCCAAGGTTACGCGCCTGGCGAGAAAGAGCGCTTTCTCCAAAGTGTGAGGCAATACATGTGAGGGATGTCGCTCGACTGTTCGACCAGCCCATGCCTGGGGCGGAGGAATCGTTGAGGTCGCGGCCGGCCCGATTGCGGCGGCCGCGAGGGAGCGCGTCGCCAACGCGCAACGCGGCGATCCGATCAAGCCGGAGATGATTGGGAGATAGGTCGGCGAGCCTCCAGATCGCCAATCCCGTAGCGGCGATCGGTTCAACGGCAGGGCTATCGCATTTGGGAGTTTTTCCTTGCGGCCATCCTTCGAGACGCCCGCTTTGGCGGGCTCCTCAGGATGAGGGCGGAATGCGCGGCAGCAGTTTCAACGAGCACCGATGCTGATTAGCCTCATCCTGAGGAGGCGCGTCAGCGCCGTCTCGAAGGACGAGGCGCGTGCGCAGGCCGCCGCCGCAAGTCATATGCGATAGCCCTGGGTGCAACGACTACGTCTTCTTTTTCGCTTTGGCTTTCTTTGCGGCCTTCTTCGCCGGCTTCTCGTCCTTTGCCTTCTTCTCCGCTTTCACCGTAACAGGCGTGCTGGCGGCGAGGCGCATCGACCGCGCGTAGCTGTCGGCGACGTTATCGGCGGACATCTGCAGGCGCTTGGCGGCTGCAGTCGCCTGCTCCATGGTGGCCTTGGCCATCATCTTGAAGCGCTCGCCGGTCTCCTTGCCCTTGGCCTTGGCCGCAAGGCTGTTGAAGCGATCCCGCCGCTCCTTGGCACGGGTCATCAGGCCCGCATGCAGCTGTCTGGCCAGTTGCCGGATCACGACATCCAGGTCGGCTTCCGCCATGGTCTCTCATCCCCTTCGAAAAACGGTATCGATGCGGGCGGGACTATGCAGATCGGACCCCGGCTTGGCAATTCCCGGCTGTGCGTCATCCGCAGCTTACCGAGCGTGCGAAACAAAAAAGCCGCGCTGTTCGCGCGGCTCTTTGGCTTGGCTTGGCGCCGTCCGCTCATTTCAGCGAGGCGACCGGGCCGTTCGAGGCCGCCGGCTCGGGGTCGAAGCCGAACACGCCGACCAGATATTTGTAATAGTCCGGCATCTTCTCCTTAAGCGCCTCGCGCGACTTCGGATCGTGGAATTCGCTCTTGCCGGCCAGGAAGATGCTGGCGGTCACCGCAAAGAACTCCATGGGATTCTTCATCGCATAGGATTCCTTGGGCAAGAGGTCTTTGGACTTGGCGAGGGCGTAGAAGGTGATCACGCCCTTGTTGGCGTAGCCGTCCGGCAGCAGCCGCGCGTGGAAGGCGTGCAGCATCTCGTGCAGCAGCACGGCCTCCTTCTCGTAGCGCATCATGTCCGGCCGCAGCATGATCACGCCGAGGCCCGAATCGACCGCGAGGTCGACGGCATTGGGATTGGTCCAGCGCTGCTTGGCGGGGTCCCAGACCGTCAGGGTCCGGGGCGCGGTGCGCTGCATGTCCGGCGTGACCCGGCCGTAGCAGGCGGTGGCGGCGCCTTCGTCGAGGCAGGCGAGTTCGCTCGCGACGATCGGAACGGTGTGGAAGAAGCGCAGCACGCGCGGGGAGAGGCCGACGCCTTCGACGACGTCGATCTGGCTCTTCAGGTTCTCGGTGAGCTTGTCGACGTCCTTGCGGTCGCGGTTCTCGGAGATGTCGAACATGTAGCCGCGGTAGCTCTGGAAGCCCGGCGGCAGCGGCTGCGCCGCGCCGGCATCGAGCGACCCGGCGATGGTTGGACTGGCGAATAGCGCGCCGACGATGGTCGCGGTCAGCAGCAACGCAATGCGCATGGTGAACCCCCTGATGTCACTTCGCCCGGCAGATTAGGCCGCCCTTGTTTGCGAAAAGTGAGTGCGGCGAGACTAAGGCACTGATGTTGAGGCGTGCTTAACCGTTGGTTGCAGATCGCGCGGGCGGATTAGGGTCGGGTTAACCAAGCGTGGATCGGCTGCGCGCTTCGGCGTAACATCCGCCCGGGCTCGAGGCCCTCACATCATAGCCGGAAGGGGAGGATGCCATGTATGCCGCCATCCGTCAGGCCAAGGCAAAAAGCGGGAGCGCGGAAGAGCTGACGCGCCGCATCAAGGACGGCGCCGTTCCCATCATCAGCGACGTCGACGGTTTCCGCGCCTATTACGTCGTCTATGGCGGCGACGACACGGTCACCGCGATCTCGATCTTCGACAAGTTCGAGCAGGCCGAGGAAGCGAACAAGCGCGCCATCGCCTGGATCGAGAAGGATCTCGGCCCGCTGCTCGCCGGCGACGCCCGCGCCGTGGCGGGACCGGTGATTGTGCATACGCTGGCGTGAGCGGGGGGCTTCGCCTCTCCCCGCTTGCGGGGAGAGGCCGGAATTCAAGCACAGCTTGAATTCCGGGTGGGGGACTCTCCGCGAGTCCAACTTGTACCGTCCTCGCGGAGAGTCCCCCTCACCCCGACCCTCTCGCCGCAAGCGGGGAGAGGGAGAACATGCCCTCACAACTCCCTTGCATTCGAGAACGCAAAGCTCGACACCCGCCGCGTCGTCTCGTCCAGGATCAACGTGCGTGTGATCGGCGGCTCGGCGCGCTGGGCGCAGTTCTCGCGCTCGCAGAGGCGACAGTTGACGCCGATCGGGGTGCCCTCGGCCTTCTCCAGGTCCATGCCGGTGGCGTAGGTCAGGCGGGCGGCGTGGCGGATCTCGCAGCCGAGGCCGATGGCAAAGCGCGGCTGCGGCAGCGGATGCGGCGCCACGGGGCGGCGCACCATCTGCGCGATCGAGAAATAGCGCGTGCCGTCGGGCAGCTCGATCACCTGCTTGAGCAGGCGATCCGGCGTGTCGAAGGTCGAATGCACATTCCAGAGCGGACACGTGCCGCCGAATTTCGAGAACGGGAAGGTGCCGGAGGAGAAACGCTTGGAGACGTTGCCGGCATTGTCGACGCGCAAGAGGAAGAACGGAATGCCGCGCGCATTCGGTCGCTGCAGCGTGGTGAGGCGGTGGCAGACCTGCTCGAAGCCGGAATTGAAGCGCTGTGCCAGCACGTGGATGTCGTAGTTCAGCGCTTCGGCGGCCGCGAGGAACGCCGGGTAGGGCATCATCACGGCGGCCGCGAAGTAATTGCCGAGCGTGATCCGGAACAGCCGCCGCGGCGCATCGTCCAGCGGGCCGGCCCGGCCGATGATGGTCTCCAGCGCCTGCGCGCATTCCGCTAAGCCCAGCTGGAAGGCGAGCTGGAATGCGCGGCCGGGCGGATCGACCAGCTCCGAGATCAGCAGCTGCCGGCGGTGGCGGTCGAATCGGCGGAGCGTCTCGCGCATCACGTCGACCGGCATGATGCGGGTCTGGATCGAGTGCTTCTCGCGCAAGCGCGTTATCAGCGCGGCATACAGCCCTTCGGCGGGCTCGTTCAACTCGTCGCGCAGATTTTCCGCCGCCTGCTCCAGCTCCGGAAAATAGTTGCGGTTGGCCTCGATCAGCTCGCGCACGCGCTCGACCGGATTGGCTTCAAAGCGCGTGCCGACGTCGCGGTCGGCCATCTGCGCCGCGGCCAGGGTCTCGCCCTGACGCGCCTCGGTATAGGCCGCGTAGAGCCGCTGCAGCGCATGGGTGACGCCGGGGCAGAGCTCGGCGAGGTCGCGCAGCTCCTGCTTGGGCACGTCGATCTGCCGGAACAGGGGATCGGAGAAGATCTCGTTCAGCTCGGCGAAGAAGCGGTCCTCGTCCGCGGTGGCGAGATCGCGCAGGTCAAGGTCATAGGTCTCGGCCAGCCGCAGCAGGATCTGCGCCGTGACCGGGCGCTGGTTGCGCTCGATCAGGTTGACATAGCTGGGCGAGATCCCGAGCCCCTCGGCGATCTGGGTCTGCGACAGCCCCAATTGCTGCCGGATTCGCCGGAAGCGCGGGCCGACGAAGAGTTTCTTGCCGGAATCGGCGGGCATGTCTCAGATCTCCAGACTCAACCAAGGTCAGAATAGTTGACCTATTATTTTTACAGATTTTACAAAGTGACATGTATTACACGTTCAGATGTTACATGACATCACCAATAAAAAACAAGCCATCTGTACGAACTTTTCCTTTTCGCGTTTAGCTTCTGACACCCATCTCGCAATGCATTGTCAAGAATGTCGATGGCTGCCGCCATCATCGAAAGGACCAGGCACATGAATTACCAGCCCCGCGGTATCAGCACCCTCCAGGGTCCGTCCTCGTATCAGGACGAAGTCAAGGCGGCTCAGGCGCTCCTCGAGACCCAGCCGACCTGGAACGGCGTGTCGGCCGAGGCCGTCGCGCGCATGCGCCTGCAGAACCGTTTCAAGACCGGCCTCGACATCGCCCGCTACACCGCGGCCGTGATGCGCGCCGACATGGCCGCCTATGACAAGGATCCCACCAAGTACACCCAGTCGCTGGGCTGCTGGCACGGCTTCATCGCCCAGCAGAAGCTGATCTCGGTCAAGAAGCATTTCGGCGGCAAGACCGACCGCACCTACCTCTATCTCTCCGGCTGGATGATCGCGGCGCTGCGCTCCGAATTCGGTCCGCTGCCCGACCAGTCCATGCACGAGAAGACCGCGGTGCCGGCGCTGATCGAGGAGCTCTACACCTTCCTGCGTCAGGCCGATTCGCGCGAGCTCAACGACATCTTCCGTCTGCTCGACAAGGCGCGCAAGGAAGGCGACAAGACTCGCGAGAAGGAGCTGATCGAGAAGATCGACAACTTCCAGACCCATGTCGTCCCCGTCATCGCCGACATCGATGCCGGCTTCGGCAACGCGGAGGCGACCTATCTGCTCGCCAAGAAGATGATCGAGGCGGGCGCCTGCGCGCTTCAGATCGAGAACCAGGTCTCCGACGAGAAGCAGTGCGGCCACCAGGACGGCAAGGTCACGGTGCCGCATGACGTCTTCCTGGCGAAGATCCGCGCCTGCCGCCACGCCTTCCTCGAGCTCGGCGTCGAAGACGGCATCGTCGTGACCCGCACCGACTCGCTCGGCGCCGGCCTGACGCAGCAGATCGCGGTCAGCCACAAGCCCGGCGACATCGGCGACCAGTACAACAGCTTCCTCGATTGCGAGGAAATCACCGCGGAGAACGCCAAGAACGGCGACGTCATCATCAACCGCAACGGCAAGCTGATGCGTCCGAAGCGGCTGCCCTCCAACCTCTACCAGTTCCGCCCCGGCACCGGTGCAGACCGCTGCGTGCTCGATTGCATCACCTCGCTGCAGAACGGCGCCGACCTGCTCTGGATCGAGACCGAGAAGCCGCATATCGAGCAGATCGCCAGCATGGTCGACCGCATCCGCAAGGTGGTGCCGAACGCCAAGCTCGCCTACAACAACTCGCCGTCGTTCAACTGGACCCTCAACTTCCGTTGGCAGGTCTACGACGCGATGAAGGAAGCGGGCCAGGACGTCAGCAAGTACAACCGTGCCGAGCTGATGAAGGCGGAGTACGACGACACGCCGCTGGCGAAGGAAGCCGACGAGCGCATCCGTACCTTCCAGGCGGATTCGGCCAAGCGCGCCGGCATCTTCCACCACCTGATCACGCTGCCGACCTATCACACGGCCGCGCTCTCGACCGACAATCTCGCCCGCGAGTATTTCGGCGAGCAGGGCATGCTGGGCTACGTCAAGAACGTCCAGCGCGCCGAGATCCGTCAGGGCATCGCCTGCGTGAAGCACCAGAACATGGCCGGCTCCGACATCGGCGACGACCACAAGGAGTACTTCGCGGGCGAAGCTGCGCTGAAGGCGGGCGGCGTCCACAACACGATGAACCAGTTCGGCTAACGGCGGATCGGACCGGTCTGGAAGCCAGGTTGAGTCCAGGCCGGTCACGCACCTCAACAGGAGACTGACAATGACCAAAGGCAGCAATTTCTGGGTGATCGGCGGCGAGTTCGGTTCGATGAACTTCCACAAGCTCGTGGAAGGCTCGGCCCAGGTCAAAGGTCCGTTCAAGACCCGCAAGGAAGCCGAAGAGTGCTGGAAGGAAGTCTCGGAAGAAAGCCGTCACAAGGCCGGCGTCCGCTTCTCGATCGTGGAAGAGCCCTCGCGGGTCTCGGCCTGATCGCCCCGACTTAAGAAGACGTCCAAGGACGGATGGTCCCATCCAGGCCCTGCCTGGGTGGGATCGTCTGTTTTTGGCACAGGTGAACCAGCTGTGGGCGCCGTAAGTCTCTGGAATTGTAGGTCTTTGCGGAGGGTTTGGTTGCTGATAGGTTAATGGCATAAGTCGAGGACGAGGCCGACAATGTCAGAGCCTGAGACCAGCGGGACCCATCCCGGCCAGCCGGGCCCGGTGCGGCTGCGCGATGCGCTGCTGCGCGCGCGGATCGAGGCGGCCGACCGCACCGGCGTCGTCGTCGATTTGCGCGACGCCGAGGTGGCGCGGCTCGAGATCCTCAACGACGCGCTCGATCCCCTGTTCGCGCAGGTGCCTGATCAGATCGACCTGTTCGACCGCGGCATCAGCCAGGGCGATACGCCGCGGCTGTGGATCGACGTCGTCGCCCATATCGTGATGGGCCGCGACAAGCGGATGTACCGCTTCGTCCAGGACACCCGCTTCGGCCGCATCGTGCTCGCCGAATCGCACGACACCGCCGTGATCGTCGAGGCCGTCACCGACTATGTCGCGCGCCGCATGGTCGAGCGCGAGCGGGCGATGGTGGTCGCGCCCGAACCGCAGGCCCCGGCCGCCGCGCCGCCGCGCCGCTCGCGCCTGTGGCCGTTCGTGTTCGGCTTCGTGCTCGGCGCTGCGGCGTTGTTCGGGGTGGCAGTGCTTGCGGTCTTGCGGAGCTGGTGAGGCTCTCTCCTTCGTCATTGCGAGGAGCCCTTGCGACGAAGCAATCCAGATTGCCTCCGCGGAGATTCCTGGATTGCTTCGCTGCGCTCGCAATGACGACCGGGGCTAAATCAACCGCACATGCTTTATCTGCCCAACCTGAAACCCCGCCCCGAGGCTTCGCACCGTCTGCTCGCAGCGCCAGCCGGCATTGTCCTTCTCGATGGTGAACAGATTGTACGCCGCCGCCGGATAACGTCCGTGCGCCAGCGCGGAGGCCGACGGCACGCCGAGGGCGGGAATGTTGCCGTTCGGACCCTCGAACCACATCGTCGAATGAATGTGGTCGTGCCCGTGCAGGACCAGCTCGACGCCGTGGCGCTTCAACAGTCCCAGCAATTCCGGCGCGTCCGTCATCCGCTTCGCCCGCGCGCTGGACTTCAGCGGATGATGCACCAGCAGCACGCGGAAGACGTCTTCCGCGGCGAGCCGCTCGAGCACCTCCGCAAGCGCGGTGAGCTGATCGC
Organism: Bradyrhizobium yuanmingense; assembly: GCF_025200905.1. NCBI lineage: Bacteria > Pseudomonadati > Pseudomonadota > Alphaproteobacteria > Hyphomicrobiales > Nitrobacteraceae > Bradyrhizobium > Bradyrhizobium yuanmingense. The sequence continues at coordinate 1,161,292 of NZ_CP104173.1, forward strand.
GCCCGAGCGTGCCGGTTGCCATCAGCGGCAGGGTCGGCACCGCCGTGGACAGGCTGATCAGGGCAAGCGGCCCGCGCCGGCGCACCGCGGGGAAGGCTGCGCCGCCGGGTGTGTCCGCGGCGATGTAGTGCAGGAACGTCTCGCCGAAGCGATGACGCGTCGCGCTGACATAGGCGTCGTGATTGCCGGGGATCGCGGTCACGCGGTCGGGCGGGCCGACGCTTTCGAGCCAGGCCAGCGCCGGTGCGAACTCCGCCTCAAGCGCCAGGTTGACGAGATCGCCCGTCACTGCGATGTGGTCGGGCGCCTGCGCCTTCATGTCGGCGACGAGCGCGTCGAGCACCTCGCGGCGCTGGTACTTGTGGCGGTTGCGCGTCCAGTTGACATAGCCGAACGCGCGCTTGCCCGCGAGCTCGATCAGCCGCGGCTTCGGCAAAGGCGCCAGATGCGGATCGGAAAGGTGGGCGAGCGTGAAGGGAGCCAGCGTGGAGGGAGTCATGGCGCGCGAATGCCTCGCTATTGCTCCGCTGTAATGGCAAGGTCGCGCGCCCCGCGCAAGCAGGGCCTGAAACAGGGGGCGTCAAGGAGCCTGATGGGAGAACGTCTGAACCGAGCCCGACGGAAAGCCGAGCCGCTGCTGCGGCGGTTCTTGCACGGCTATTTCCTGCTCGTCCGCGGCATGACGCTCGGCGTCCGTGCCGTGGTGCTGGATGCCGACAATCGTGTCTTCCTGGTCAGGCATAGCTACGTCAGCGGCTGGTATTTGCCTGGCGGCGGCGTCGATTTCGGCGAGACCATGGAAGAGGCGTTGCGGCGCGAGCTCAAGGAGGAGGGCGACATCGATCTGACCGGCGAGGCGATCCTGCACGGCGTCTTCCTCAACAGCCACGTCTCCCGCCGCGACCACGTCGCGGTCTACGTGGTCAGGCAGTTCAGGCAGGACCGCGTCCCTGAGCCCAACCGCGAGATCGTCGAATGCGGGTTCTTCGACAATGCCGCATTGCCCGAGGGCACCACGCCCGGCACGCGGCTGCGAATCGCCGAAGTGCTCGATGGCAGGCCCGTGATTGCGACGTGGCGCTGAGGGCGGCTTGTGCTAGTAACCCGCTCGACGCGCACGGCAGGCCACGCCGCTCGGGCGCGAGCCGACAAGCCTCGGAGTGCTGCCTGATGACCACAACGCAACTTCGTATCGCGGTGCTGGTGCCCTGCTACAACGAGGAGGCCGCGGTCGCGACCGTCGTTGCCGATTTCCGCAAGGCGCTGCCCGCGGCGGAGATCTACGTCTACGACAACAATTCGCGCGACCGGACCGCCGCGGTCGCGCGCGAAGCCGGTGCGATCGTGCGCAGCGAGCGCCGGCAGGGCAAGGGCCACGTCGTGCGCCGCATGTTCGCGGACGTCGAGGCCGACGTCTATGTGCTGGTCGATGGCGATGCCACCTATGATGCGCCGAGCGCACCCATCATGATCGACAAGCTGCTCGACGAGCATCTCGACATGGTGGTCGGGCTTCGCGTCGATCGGGTCCAGGCTGCCTACCGGCTCGGCCACCGCACCGGCAACCGCATGCTGACCGGCTTCCTGTCCGACACCTTCGGCCACGCTTTCAAGGACCTCCTGTCCGGCTACCGGGTGTTCTCGCGCCGCTTCGTTAAGTCCTTTCCCGTCCTCTCCGACGGCTTCGAGATCGAGACCGAGCTTGCGGTCTATGCGCTGGAATTGTCGCTGCCGGTTGCCGAGGTCGAGACGCCCTATTATGCGCGCCCCGAAGGCTCGTTCTCCAAGCTCAACACCTGGCGCGACGGCTTTCGCATCCTCGGCACCATGCTGAAGCTCTATCGCAGCGAGCGGCCGTTGCGCTTCTTCACGGTGATCGGAATCCTGCTGGCGCTGGCGTCGATCATCTTCGCGATTCCGATCGTGATCACCTTCATCGAAACCGGCCTCGTGCCGCGCCTGCCCACTGCCGTGCTGTCGATGGGCCTGATGATCATGGCCTTGCTGTCGGTGTCGTCAGGGCTCGTGCTCGATACGGTGACGCGAGGGCGGCGGGAGATGAAGATGCTGGCCTATCTGTCCCAGCCGGCGTCGAAACGGAACGCAGGTTGAGCCAGGCTTGCACTTCGCCCGCCGGGAGGTAAACGGGGCACCGCCGCCGCCCATGGACCTTCGCAGGCGCAAGTGCTACTCCGCGAATTGACATGAACGATCTCTCACTGACCATTCTTCCCGAAGCCGCCGGCGACGCTCAGGCGATCGAGCGGCTGCACGAACGCACCTTCGGCCCCGGCCGCTTCGTGCTGAGCGCCTACCGGATCCGCGAGCACGTCGACCATCTGCTCGAATTGTCCTTCACGGCCCGTATCGGCACGCTCCTGGTCGGCTCCGTCAGGCAATTGCCGATTCTGATCGGCCAAACGCCGGCGCTGCTGCTCGGGCCGCTCACCGTCGAGCCGCCGTTCCGCGATCGCGGCATCGGCCGTCAGTTGATGGAGCGCGCGCTGAAGGACGCCAGGGAAAAAGGCCACCGCCTCGTGCTGCTGGTCGGCGACGAGCCCTATTACAGCCGCGTCGGCTTCAAGCAGGTGCCGAAGGGCCGCGTCACCATGCCCGGCCCGGTCGATGCCGCGCGCATCCTGGTGTTCGAGCTCGTCGACGGCGCCTTCGAGGGCGTGTCGGGCGCGGTCGGCCCGGACTGGAGCAAAGCGCGGACATAGGAGCGGCGCGCGTCGTTGGAAACGCCGTAGCCCGGATGGAGCGCAGCGCAATCCGGGAAGGTCTTCCGCAACGAGAGAACCCCGGATTACGCTGCGCTCCATCCGGGCTACGACACTGCTCGTAGCTCATCCGGCTAAGAGACCGTCGAGAAGACGCGCGGCTGCGCGCGTCATACTCCGTCATTGCGAGCGCAGCGAAGCAATCCTGAGTCTTTCCGCGGAGGCGGTCTGGATTGCTTCGTCGCAAGGGCTCCTCGCAATGACGGCGCGTGTCGTTACCTAGAACTTGAAGTTCGCGAACGCCCTGACGCCGATGCCGGGCAACAGCACCTGGTCCTTGTTGAAGGAGACGGCATTGCGGATATTCTCGTTCAACAGGTTGTTGCCGACGAGCCCGACATGCATCTCGCGCGCGCCGAACCAACGTTGATCGAGCTGCGTTTTGTAGCTGACCTCGGCCCTTAGCAGGTTGTAGCCGGGCGTCGGCGTCTCCGCGATCGGTGCGATGTCGTTTTGCGCGAACGCGTGCAGCAGGTTGATCCGGGCAAACCATTCGGCGTCGCGATAGTACACACCACCGCCCAGCCGCTGGGGCGGAATGCGTGGCACGTTAGTGCCGTCGTCGAAGGTCGCGCGCACGATGTCGTATTGACCCTCGATGCCCCAGATCCCGTTCCAGACCGGCATCACGTCGTACTGGAACTGGAATTCGCCGCCACGAAATGTCGCGTCGCGCTGCGAATAGACCGCCTGATTCAGTTCGAGGCCCGCGCCAAGCTGGCAAACGCCGTCCTCGCACGTGTTGCCCGTCAGGCGGCGGTAGATGAAACCGTTGAACTTGGTGTAGTAGCCGGTGATTTCGAAGCGAAGCGGACCTACCGCCCGTCGCAGTCCCGCCTCGACCGACTTGGCGGTCTCGATGCCGAGATTGGGATTGCCTATGTCGAAAGTGGTGGTGGCATCGTGGCCGCCGCGCGAGAACAATTCCGCCGGTTTCGGCGCGCGCTCGACATATTGGCCGGTGACGCTGGCGACCAGATCCCAGGGAAGGCTGTGGATCAGGCCGATGCTCCCGCTCACCGGCGTGAAGTTGCGGTTGACCGCCGTTGCGGGGCCGATCGCGGCCGGATCGGCGGCGAGGTCGAACACATCGGGGACGAAGGCCGGCGCCGTGCCGCTCAACCTTGCGCTCTCGACGCGTCCGGCGATCTGAGCCTTGGTGGCTTCGCTGAACTTGAACTCATTGAAGATGTACCCGGCGACCTTTGTGTTCTTGTTCGGATCGAACAGTCCGTTGATCGGGCTGCCTGGATCGTCCGGACTCGGCGCGGTCAGCTTCTGGTGCGACGCCTGAACGCCCACAGCGGTGGTCAGCGCAGCAAAGCGGACGTCGAACGGCGCAAGCTGCACCTCGACGCGGCCTTCCTGTTCCTTGTTGGTGAAGGTTTGTCTCACGCCGAGGGAGCCGAGGTCAGCGGAGTCGGCGAGCCCGACCTCATCGTGCTTATAGTCGGTGGCGCTGGCCCAGAACCGGATCGCATCGATCGCCGCCGCGTCCGGCCGATACTCGCCTTTTGTCGTGAACTTCGTTTGTCGTCCGTCGATCCGCGTCAGGAACTCGCTGCCCTCGATACCGGGAATGTGATAGAGCGCGTTGTGCTGCGTGATCGCCGCGCCCACGTAGCCGCCGTCGAAGATGTAGGAGCCGCCGACAGATCCGCCGTAGGCCTGCGATGCCGAATTCGGCTGGCGTCCGTTGAACGGCAGCGTCGGGTCGGTCAAGAACGGATAGCTCGGGATGTTGTAGTCGCCGGCCTTGCGGCCAAAGGCATCGGCGTGGAAGGCAAAGTTGCCGCCGCCGGCGTCGAGCAGCACGGCACCTTCGGTCCCGCGATCGACCGAAGTTACGGCCGTCCGTGTTTCCGCGGTGATGCAGCCCGGCGATCCCACGTTTGCCAGGGGTGCCTTGGTCGGGAGTCCGTAAGTCGGGAAGGGCGCCGTGCAGGACGGCAAGGCATCCGGAATTCGATTGTTGGTTGCGCTGACCACGCCGCCGATCGCGGTGGAGCCGTAGCGCAGCGTCGCCGGTCCGCGGATGACCTCGACCTGGGTGGCTGCCAGCGGATCAATCGGCACGAAGTGATCCTCGCCGAGATCGGACGCGCCGTTGCTGCCCGTTCCGTTCTCGATAATGCCGACCCGGTTGGTGTCGAGCCCGCGAATGATCGGGCGGCTGGATGCGCCGGGTGCGTATTCAGAGCCGGTGATGCCGGGCTTGGAGAACAGGAGATCGCCGAGCGTGCCGCCGCCGTTGCGCCGAATCTCCTCGTTCGGCACCACGGTGACGGTCGCGAATTGATCGGTCACAACAGGCAGCACGCCTTGCTGGGGCGCGGCGGACACGGGAGCTGCCGGTGCCGCTTCAGCCGCCTGCTCGCGGCTGCGCACCCGCGCGGTCCGCGTGCCGCGGCCTGCGTTGCGGGTCGGCACCACTGCTCTGCGTACGATCGGGCTCGGCGCCGTTACGGTGATAGCGGGGAGTTCGGTTGACGATTTGTCTTGTGCCGGCTGTTGTGCCGGTCGTTGTGCCGAGTCCTGGGCGAACGCGGATGTAGCGGCGGCGCCGAGCAGGAGCAGGCTTGCTCCGCCAAGGCGCTGCGCGCGTCGCAATTGAGATGACATGGTCCTGATTCCACTCAGGCGCCGTCCGGATGATGCTCTGCTGATCGGAGGCGGCCTGCCGTCGCGACGCGACGGAATTCGACTTCAACTTCTCCCAGGCACTTGCCGATGTGCGGCGAGGCTGGGCGTGATCAAGCGTTGGAGTCAGGACGCAGGAGGGGCGCGCGGCTGGAACGCCGTGCCGGCCGATGTCAGATGAGCGAACTCGGCGTCGAGGCTGCGCCTGAGCAGCTCGATCGCCTGCGGTAGCAGCAGCACGGGCGGCGTCGCCGACACGATCGCACCCGCCATCGCAATGATGGCGCAGATGGCGCAACTCTCGTCGCGCGAATGCTCGCGGTCGGGACTTGAGGGCGATTGCTTCTCGACGGCGGCGCCGTCGGTCGCTGCAACGTCCTTGGCGCCGCCTTCGATGTGCTGGACCGATGATTGAGCAAAAGGCGCGGCCTGCGCGAACCAATGGCTGTGGCCGAACGTCAGCGCGAGCTGCACCAGCATCGCGAACAACGCGAGCCGGGCGCCGTGCCTGCTATTCGACCGGAACCACTTCATCTGGAAAACGCCACCCCACACCGAGGCGTCAATCCCAGGACGCCGCGATGTTATAGTATAACATCGCCCGACCGGTTCACCGATGTCAACGGCGGGGGGATCGGCGCATGCAAGCCGCCAAGCCGATGTGTCGTTCGGGCAACTACCGCCCCTCGCGCACCCAGGTCGCCGCGAATGCGCCGAGCAGCAGCAGCAGGCCGATCAGGCCGGAGAAGATCGGCAGCACGCCGACGCCCTTGACCACGCTGGCATCGCGCATCCGCACGCCCATCCAGCCGTCGCCGTGGAACATGCCGACCGAGCGCACCGGCAGGATGCGCGGCAGCTCGACGCTTGAGCCAGAGGCCACGCGCACGGCATCTCCGCCGGTCGCCTGTGTCAGCGGCTTCAACGTATCGACCGTGGAGGTGACTTCCGAAAATTCCTTCGGATTGGTCGGGCCGACATTGATCAGCGCTTTCAGCGTGCCGTCGGTCGCCTGCCACAGGCCGAGCTCGCTCGCCGGCAGGCTGGCGCGCCACTCGCCGGGATCGCCGGCGCTCAGCGTCAGATCCTGCGACACGCCCGACGGCGAGGTCACGCTGACGGGCTGGACGCTGTCCGCCATGGTCTGACGCACCACGACGAGGTCCTTGCCCTGCACCTGGAGGCGCAACGCCTCCTCGTCGAGATCAGGCTGCTTCATCAGCCAGTGCGACATCCGCCTGAGCAGGTCGAGATGCGGACCGCCGCCCTCATAGCCGCGCGCCCACAGCCAGATGTGGTCGGACAGCAGAAGCGCGACGCGGCCCTCGCCGAAGCGCGACAGGAACAGCAGGGGCTTGCCATCGACGCCGGTCATCACGGGCGGGTTGACCGCATTGCGGGTATCGACGGTGCGGAAGAACCGGCTCCAGCGCGGCGGCTCGCTGGCGGAGCCTTCCAGCCCGCGCGTGACGGGATGGCGTTTGCCGAGGTCGGACAGATGCGCATAGAACGGCTTCTCGGTGACGCCGACGGGTTCGGCCGGCAGCACCGAATCGAGCGGCGTGCGCCAGATGCTGCTGTTCGAGGCATAGTCGGGGCCGGCCGAGACCAGCACGGCGCCGCCTGCACGCACGTAACGCGCCATGTTCTCGAAATAGGGGATCGGCAGCACGCCCTGGCGGGCATAGCGGTCGAAGATGATCAGCTGGAATTCGTTGATCTTCTGCTGGAACAGCTCGCGGGTCGGAAACGCGATCAGCGACAATTCGTTGATCGGCGTGCCGTCCTGCTTCTCCGGCGGGCGCAGAATGGTGAAATGCACGAGGTCGACGCTGGCGTCGGACTTGAGCAGATTGCGCCAGGTGCGCTCGCCCGAATGCGGCTCGCCCGAGACCAGGAGCACGCGCAGCTTGTCGCGCACGCCGTCGATGGCGACGACGGCGCGATTGTTCACCGGCGTCAATTCGCGTTCGAGCGGCGAGGCTTCGATCTCGACGATGTTCGGCCCGGCATGCTTGATGTCGACGTCGACGCTCGCGGCCTGGCCGCTGGAGAGCGTGCGCTCGTTGATGACCTCGCCGTCGCGGCGGACCGTGACCCTGGCGCGCTCGCCGGTGACACCCTGGTCGTCGAGGCGGTAGGAGATGGTCTGGCTCTGCCCGACGATGCCAAAGCGCGGCGCGGCGGTGATCGCGATGCGGCGGTCGCGCTCGTCCTTCTGGCCCGTGACCAGCGCGTGCACCGGCGCCTGGAAGCCGAGCGCGGCGGCGTTCGCGGGAATGTCGTGGACGCGGCCGTCGGTGATCAGGAACGCGCCGGCGACGCGGTCGACCGGGACGTCCGCCAAGGCCGAGGCCAGCGCGCCGAACAGCTTGGTGCCGTCGGTCTCGCCGTCGGCCTGTCCGGCTTCGACGACACGGACCTCGAGGCCCTTGATCTTCTTCAGGCTGTCGACCAGCGCCTCCTGCGCTTGCGCAGCTTCGCGATTGCGGTTGCCGAAGTTCTGGCTCGGGCTCTTGTCGACAACAACAGTGGCGACCGAGGTAAGGGGATCGCGGTCCTCGCGGGTGAAGGAGGGATTGGCGAGCGCCAGCAGGAACAGCGCCAGCGCGGCCACGCGCACCGCGGCCCCGCGCGCGCGCGCCACCAGCAGCACGAGCGCGACAATGACGATCGCGGCGAGCGCGAGCCACAGCACGATGGTAGGAACAAGCGGTGTGAACGCGATACCGTAGTTCATGTCGATCCTATTGCCCCAGCCGTTCGATCAGCGCCGGAGCGTGCACCTGGTCGGCTTTGTAGTTGCCGGTCAGCGTGTACATCACGATGTTGGCGCCGGCGCGGTAGGCGAATTCGCGCTGGCGGGGGTCGCCGCCGGTCACCGGCAGCATGGCCTGTCCGTCGGGCCGCACCGCCCAGGCGCCGGCCAGGTCGTTCGAGGTGATGATGATTGGGGAGACGCCGTCGCCGCCGCGTGCCGGCCGTTGCGCGCTCTCATCGTCGTCTTCGCGCGGCAAGGTCTCGACCCAGGTCTGGCCGGCAGTGAAGCGGCCGGGGAAGTCGCGCAGCAGATAGAAGGTCTTGGTCAGCACATGCTCGCGCGGCACCGGCTCGAGCTCGGGCACGTCGAGCGAGGACAGGATCTCGCGCAGCGTCTGCATCGCTGGGGTCTGCGCCGCGCCGTTGGCGCCGGGCGGCGCCTCGATCGCGTCGCGGGTGTCGAACAGCACGGTGCCGCCCTGCTTCATGTAGACGTCGATCTTGTTGATGGCGTCCTGCGGCGGCTTCGGCGCGCCCGGCACGATCGGCCAGTAGATCAGCGGGAAGAACGCGAGCTCGTCGCGCGCGGGATCGACGCCGACGGGATCACCGGCCTCGAGCGCCGTGCGCTGGGCCAGGAACAGCGTCAGCCCGTTCATTCCCGCCTTGACGATGGAATCGACATCCGCATTGCCCGTGACGACATAGGCGAGGCGGGTCTGCGACACCGACTTCATCGCGAACTCGTCCGTGACGCCGTCGGCGCGCGACGGCGCCGGCGAGAGCGCCGCGAATCCCGCGAGCAGGGCGAGCACGATCATCGCGGGCGCGGCGCGGCGGCGCAGCAGCGCGGCAATGCCGCCGCCGAGCACCGCGATGATGATGGCGTCGATCAGGAACAGCGCGAGCGCCGTCGACAGCAGCCAGCCGCGCAAGTCGCGCGGCTCGGCATTGGTGTAGGTGGCGTGCCGGGCACGCAGGCTCGCGGTGTTCAGGGCGGCGATGCGGTCGGCGCTGGCAAGCGTGTTCACGGCGAGCGGTCCTTCTGCCGGGCCGTAGAAGCCGGGCGGATGATCTGATGTGGCGCGGTCGCGGTAATCCGCAGGAAGCGGCTTGGCCGTCGCGGGCGGCGGACCAAACGCGCCAAATCCGTCGAGGATGTGCAGCGGCGCCACGGTCTCAGTGGTCGCTTCGCCGGCAACGCCAGCGCCGGGCTTCGCGGTGTAGCCGGACATGTCGACCACCCGCCGCAGCATTTCGACGAAGGTGCCCGACATCGGTAAGTCAGACCAGCGCATGTCGGCGCTGACGTGGAACAGGCTGACGAGGCCCTTGCCGCGATGCTCGCCTGTGACGAGCGGGGTGCCGTCTTCCAGCGAGGCCCAGCTCTTGGTGGCGAGCACGGCGTCGGGCTCGGCCAGCACCTGCCGGCTCACGGTGACGTCCTTCGGCACTGCGACCCCGGCGAACGGACCGTCGGCGGCGAAGGAGGCGAGATGCTGCGGCTTCTCCCAGGTCAGGCTGCCGCCGAGCGTGCGGCCGCCCTTGCGCAGCTTGACCGGCACGAGGTCGTCCTCCGCCTGTGCCAGCCGGGGCCCAGCGAACCGCACCAGCACGCCGCCCTGGTCGACCCAGGCATTGAGGCGTTCGCGCAGCTCGGGGGCGATGGTGCCGACATCGGCGAGGATGATCATCGGCAGCTTCTGGTCGAGAAACTGCGTGATGCCCTGCTGCGGCGAGCCCTTGTCGGCGAGCCGGACGTCGGCGAACGGCGCCAGCGCGCGGGTGAGATAGAAGGTCGGCGCCAGCAGTGGCTGCGCGGTCTCGCTGGTCGCGCCCGAGATGATGCCGATGGCGCGGCGGCGCCAGCGCTTGTCGAGCAGCTGCACCGCGCCGGCCGAGCGCTCGCCGGAGATTTCGAGCCGCGTGATGTCGTTGCGCAGCTCGACCGGCAGGTCGAACGCCGCCTCGGTTTCCTTGTCCTGCGGGCCGAACGAATAGCGCGCTTCGCCGATCGGCGACGCCTTCTGGTCCAGCGCGCGTACCGTGCCGACCGCAATCCCGCCGTCGGTGCGCAGCACCTTCACCGTCATCTTCGCTGCGGCATTCTCGGCGGCGACCAGGGCCAACGGCGAGGAGGTGCCGCCTTGGAACACGGTCAGGCTGCGATCGCCGATGGTCTTGCCGAGGCCGGCCACGAAGTCCTCGCCGCGGCCGGTGTCGACGCCGTCCGAGAGCCAGGCGATCTCGCAGTCGCCGGTGACCTTGAGGAAACGGTCGACCGCGGCCAGCGTCTCGACGCGATCGATCGAATAGGGCTTTGGCGCCAGCTGCCGCAGCGCGACGCGCGCCGCACCCGCCGGCATCAGGGTGATGTCGCGGTTCGGCTCGGACAGCGGCACCAGCGCGATGCCGCGGCCGTCATTGTCGGCATTGGCGATAAGCTCGTCGGCGGTCCTGATCCTGACGTCCCAGTGCGATGCGGCGCTCCAGCCGTCGTCGAACATGATCATCAGCGGCGCCTTGCTGCCGGCGATGCCCGTTTGCGGATTCCAGATCGGGCCGGCGGCGGCGAAGATCACCAGCGCGGCGGCGAGCAGGCGAAGCGCGGTCAGCCACCACGGCGTCCGTGAGGGCGTCTCTTCGCGCGGCGTGATGTCGAACAACAGCCGCGTCGGCGGAAACTCGATGCGGCGCGGCCGCGGCGGCATCACGCGCAGGAGCCACCACAGCACGGGCAGGCTGAGGAGGCCGATCAGGAGCAGCGGTTGCGTGAAGGCGAGCGGCAATCCCATCATGCGGCCGGCCCCGCCTTGATCGTCGTGGTGCGTGCGCCGGACTTGCTCACCTGCATGCCCGCATGCAGGAACAGCAAGAGCTCGGCGGCGGAGCGGTCGGTCGCGTGCGTCGTGAACAGCCAGTCGAGCTTGTTGGTCTCGGCACGGATCTGGTCGCGGTGCAGCGCGAGGCGCGCGGTGTAGTCCTGCGCCCAGCTCTCGGCGCGGCCGGCGGTGATCACGCCGAAGCCTTCGGGCTCGACGAACTCGACGCGGCCGGAATAGGGGAACGATTCCTCGGCAGGATCGACCACCTGCACCATCGTGCCATGCGCGCCGGAGCTGGACAGCCCGGCGAGCGTCGTCCTGATCTCGGCGATCGGCGACCAGAAATCCGACAGCACGATGATCTCGGCCAGCGCCGCCGGAACGAAGGATGGCGGCAGGCTCAGTCGGTCTGCATCGTCATGCAGCATCGCCTGCGCCATCCTGTCGATGACGCTGCGGCTTGCGGTCGGCGCCATCAGCCCGGGAATGCCGACGCGCTCGCCGCCGGCGACGAGCAGCTCGGCCAGTGCGAAGGCGACGATCAGCGTCCGCTCGAGCTTGGACTCGCGCGCGGTCTTCGAGGCGAACGCCATCGAGGGCGAGCGGTCCGGCCAGATCCAGACCGTGTGCGAGGCTTCCCATTCCAGCTCGCGCACGTAGAGATGGTCGTCGCGCGCCGAGCGGCGCCAGTCGACGTTCTGCGACGGTTCGCCCGAGACGAAGCGGCGGTACTGCCAGAAGTTTTCGCCCGAGCCGGCGCGGCGCCGTCCATGCAGGCCGTGGATGACGTTGGCGGCGATGCGGCGGGCCTCGAGCACCAGGCGCGGCAACGAAGCGGCGAGCGTGCGGCTTTCGCCATCGGCACGTCGGATCGCCAATATCTCCTTCGCTGCCCGCCCGTTCTCCGCTGCCATCAACCGATCCGTGTCTTCAATTGCCGGATCACGTCCGGAATCGTGCGGCCTTCGGCGCGCGCCTGGAACGTCAACGCCATGCGGTGCTTCAGCACGGGCTCGGCAAGGTCGAGCACGTCGTCGATCGAGGGCGCCAGGCGCCCGTCGATCAGCGCACGCGCGCGCACCGCCAGCATCAGGGATTGGCTGGCGCGCGGGCCGGGACCCCAGGCAATGAACTTGCCGGCTTCGCCGGAGTCCGGACCCGGGCGGGCCGAGCGCACCAGCGAGAGAATTGCTTCCACCACGGAATCGCCGACCGGCAGGCGCCGGATCAGGCGCTGCGCGGTGATCAGCGCATCGGGCGTCATCGCGCCCTTGGCCAGAGTCTCCTCCGCGCCCGTGGTTTCAAACAGGATGCGGCGCTCGGCATCGCGGTCGGGATAGTCGACGTCGATCTCCATCAGGAAGCGGTCGAGCTGGGCTTCGGGCAGCGGATAGGTGCCTTCCTGCTCCAGCGGGTTCTGCGTCGCGAGCACGTGGAAGGGTTTCGGCAGATCGTGACGCGCGCCGGCGACGGTGATGTGCTGCTCCTGCATCGCTTGCAACAACGCCGATTGCGTGCGCGGGCTGGCGCGGTTGATCTCGTCGGCCATCAGGAGCTGCGCGAACACGGGACCGGCAATGAAGCGGAAGGCGCGCCTTCCCGCGGTGCTCTCGTCCAGCACTTCGGCGCCGAGAATGTCGGAAGGCATCAAATCGGGCGTGAACTGGATGCGCTTGGCGTCGAGACCGAGCGTGACGCCGAGCGTCTCGACCAGCTTGGTCTTGGCAAGGCCCGGCACGCCGATCAGGAGCGCATGGCCGCCGGAGAGAATGGTGACCAGCGTGTTCTCGATCACGCGATCCTGGCCGAAGATGACCGAGGCGATCGCGTCCTTGGCCGCGCGAACCTGGCTCGACACCTGCTCGGCCGAACGGACGATCCCGTCCTCGAGTTTCTCGACACTCTCCGCCATTCGCTTGCTCCTTCAGCCTGTGCAACGCGGCTTGCTTGCATCGTCAGCCTGTCACGTCAGGTCATCACGCCAGATCATGGGCCCCATGCTAGACTTGCAGGAAGGCCATGTATTCGTTGAATTAACCTATCCCCACCTTATCGGCTTCGGGGTATGTACGGCATCACGAAGTGGCGACCTCCACACCGGGCTATTCCGGATGGAACCGCGCACCTAAGTACAACGTAGACCTGCACCAATCGTGCCAATCACAAAGTCAGGGCAAACCATGGCGAACCAAGGGCAGAGCGCCGATCGGGGTCTCGAGGGACTGACTGCCGCCGCCAAAAGCGCTGCCAATGCCGAAGGCGCCAAGAAAGGCCTGCCTCCGGTGCATCTGTGGAATCCGCCGTTTTGCGGCGATCTCGACATCCGAATCGCCTCCGATGGTACTTGGTTCTACATGGGGACGCCAATCGGGCGTCCCGCCCTGGTGCGGCTGTTTTCGACCATTCTCAAGCGCGAGGGCGACAAGCATTTCCTGGTCACGCCGGTGGAGAAGGTCGGCATCCGCGTCGACGATGCGCCGTTCATGGCGGTCGAGATGCAGAAGGACGGCGAGGGCAGCCATCGCGTGCTGCACTTCCGCACCAATGTCGACGACTGGGTCACCTGCGACGCGGCGCACCGGCTGCGCTTCGAGCAGGCGGAGGATGGCGGGCTGACGCCCTATCTGCACGTCCGCGCGGACCTCTGGGCCAAGGTGACGCGCGCGCTCTATTACGATCTGGTTGACATGGGTGAGGAGCGGATGGTCGATGGCCAGCCGATGTTCGGTGTCGAGTCGGCCGGCGAGTTCTTCGCCATGGCCGATGCGGAGCAGGTGAGGGCGGCGCTTTGAATTTGAACAACCCTATCCTGACGAACGAGCCGGTCGCGCTTGGCGCTGCGGATTTCTTCGCCCGCTCCAAGGCGAGGCTCGGCTTCGACGTGCCGCCCGGCCTCTATGATCCCAACATCATCCCCGCCTCGGGCGATCCCGGCACCGACAAGATGCTCGAGATCATCGCGCGCGAGCAGCCGGTGCGTCCCGCAGCGGTCCTGATCGCGGTGGTCGACCATCCCGAGCCCACCATCCTGCTGACGCAGCGCTCGGCGCATCTCAACGACCATGCCGGCCAGATCGCCTTTCCCGGCGGCAAGATCGACGCGATCGATGCCTCGCCGCTCGATGCGGCGCTGCGCGAGGCCGAGGAGGAGGTCGGGCTGGCACGCGACTTCGTCGAGCCGCTCGGCTATCTCGATCTCTACGGCACCGCCTTCGGCTTCCGCATCCTGCCGACGGTGGCGAAGGTCAGGCCGGGCTTTTCGCTCAGCATCAACCATTCCGAGGTTGATGATGCCTTCGAGGTGCCGCTATCCTTCCTGATGAATCCGGTGAACCACCAGGTGCACAGCAAGGAATTCCGCGGCACGCCGCGATCCTATTACGCGATGCCGTTCGCGGAACGCTACATCTGGGGGGCGACGGCGGGCATGCTGCGTGTGCTGTATGAGCGGATCTATTCGTCATGATCCGGACGGTTCTGACCGAGATCGGAATCTTCCTCATCCCCTTTGCCGTCTATGCGCTGTTCCTGGCGGCGACGCGGTCCGGTGTGTTCGCACGCTCCTCATGGCCGGTCGCGATCGTCGCGCGTCTTGCGCTGGTGGCGATCGTGCTGGTCATCGCCGGCCTCATCGGCTTGGCGGAGTTCTCCGGCGCGCCGCCGGATTCGACCTACGTCCCCGCCCATATCGAGGACGGCAAGCTCGTGCCGGGCACGGAAAAGTAGGGGCGGGTCCATGAGCGCGGAGCCTTTACTCGCCGATGCGCCCTGGCTGACCGCAGGCGGCACCGCGCGCGTCCTGGCGCTGCTCGGCACCGATGGCGAGGAGGCGCGGGTGGTCGGCGGCGCCGTGCGCAACGCGCTGCTCGGTCTTGCGCCGGGTGACATCGACATCGCGACCACGGCGCTGCCCGACGAGGTGATACGGCGGGCCAAGGCTGCCGGCATCAAGAGCGTGCCGACCGGCATCGACCACGGCACCGTCACGCTGGTGATCGATGCCCACCCCTATGAAGTCACGACGCTGCGCGAGGACACCGAGACCTTCGGCCGCAAGGCCAAGGTCGCGTTCGGCCGCGACTGGGTGAAGGATGCCGAGCGGCGCGACTTCACCATGAACGGCCTGTCGGTCGATGCACGCGGTGTGGTTTACGATTATGTCGGCGGCATCAACGACGCCAAAGCGCGGCGCGTGCGCTTCATCGGCGATCCCGACCAGCGCATCGCCGAGGATTACTTACGCATCCTGCGCTTCTTCCGCATCCATGCCGCCTTCGGCGCCGGCGATCCCGACCCGGACGGCTATCTCGCCTGCATCCGCCGACGCGCGGGCCTGGCCAGCCTGTCGGCCGAGCGGGTGCGCATGGAGATGCTCAAGCTGCTGGTCGCCGGTGGTGCGGCTGCGGCCGTGCGAGCCATGGCCGAGGGCGGATTGCTGCAGGCGTTGACTGGCGGCGTCGTCTATACGGGTCCCCTGGACACGATGATCGCGATCGAGCGCGAGCTCGGCCTCAGCCCCAGCAGCACGCGGCGCTTGGCCGCGCTCTCGGTCGCCGTCACCGAAGACGCCAAGCGCCTCGCCGTGCGCCTGCGGCTCTCCAATGCCGAGGCCAAGGCGCTGGATTCGATGGGGCACCGCTGGTGGCGCCTCGCCACCAAGGACGAAGCCAATGCACGGCGCTTGCTGTACCGGCTCGGGCCCGAGAGCTATCACGATCGCGTATTGCTTGGCTGGGCACGCAACGGCGGCGACGTCACCTCGATACGCTGGCGCGCGCTTGCCGAGCTGCCGCAGCGCTGGACCGCGCCGAAATTTCCGCTGAAGGCCGCCGATTTCATCGCCCGAGGTCTCGCCGAAGGACCTGCGCTCGGCCATGTGTTGGCGCTCGCCGAAGACGCTTGGCTCGCGGCGGATTTCCCGCTGGAAGAAGCCGCGCTCGCCGCGCTCGCCGATCAAGCCGTGGCCCGCATCAGAGGCGGCCAGAAAGATTGACCATCGTCTCAGGCTTCGCCGATATCTCGCTTCTGCAGCTTCTGCTGGTCGCAACTATGGCGTTGTTTGCATCGATCATCGGCGGTCTCGCCGGCTACGGCACCGGGGCCCTGATGCCCTTGGTGCTGGTGCCGCTGGTCGGGGCCGAGCCCGTCGTGCCGATCATCGCGATCTCCGCGATGCTGACCAACGCGAGCCGCGCGCTTGCCTATGTCCGCCATGCCGACCGCCGCCGCGTGCTGATCGTGCTGGCCTGCGCCGCGCTGACCACCGCACTCGGCGCCTACGGCTATACGCGCCTCACCAATGCCGGCGCCGCGCTCGTGATCGGCACCATGCTGATCCTGAGCGTGCCGCTGCGCCGCGTGCTCCGCCGGCGCGATGTCAGGATCGGCGACGCCGGCCTTGCCGCCGGCTCGGTCGGCTATGGCGTCCTGGTCGGCGGCACCTCGGGCTCCGGCGTGATCCTGCTCTCGCTGTTGATGGCCGCAGGGCTCGAAGGCGCCGCGGTGATTGCGACCGACGCGATGATCTCGCTCGGCACCGGCCTCATCAAGATCTCGGTATTCGGCCTCGCCGGCGCCGTCACCGCGCAGGTGCTCGCCTTGGCGCTGCTAATCGGTGGCATGGCCGTGCCCGGCGCGTTCCTGGCCAAGGCCTTCGTCGAACGGATGCCGGTGCAGATTCACACGGCGATCCTCGATGCCGCCGTGATCACCGGCGGGCTGGTGATGATCTCGGCAGCCGCGAGGCAGCTCGTGGTCTAACGACGCCGGCTGAAATGGCGTTCTTGGCGTCTGAGGAGCATCTGATGTCGCGAAAATCTGGCGGCGTCGCGTCAGGCGAACTTCGCGCGCACAAACCGTGTTCCGCAGTTCCACGCTGTGTCGCCGACGCTACAGCAATATTGCGAGACCACCTCTATACCTTGGCTTAAGCGGTGCCGCCTTGTCACGCGCACAGCGTTCGAGGGAAGTCATGAAATCCATTGTCTCCAAATCCATCGTCTCTGCTGCCCTTCTGGCCTCGGCTGTGTGTCTCTCCCACGCCGCCTCCGCGGCCGATCTTGCCAGGGCCTACACCAAGGCGCCGCCCGCGCCGGTCGCATTCAGCTGGACCGGTTTTTACGCCGGCGTGCATGGCGGTTATGGCTGGAGCGATCCGACCGCGACCTTCGATCCCGGCGCGCTCGCAACCGGGACGGTGCCCGGCTATGTCGTCACGGGCGGGACTGGGCCGTTCACCCTGGATGTGAGCCCCAAGGGCGGATTCGGCGGCGGCCAAATCGGCTATAACTGGCAGTCCGGCACGTTCGTGTATGGTCTGGAAGCGGATGTCAGCGGCGCTGCCATCAGGGAAACGGCGAGCCGCCCCTTCAGCGTCACCGGAACGATCGGCGGCGACAATGGCGCCTTCACCGGCGTGTTCAATCTCAAGCAGGAAATCGATGTCTTCGGCACGATCCGCGGACGTCTCGGATACGCGGCGAACAATGTGCTGATCTACGGTACCGGTGGCTTCGCCTGGGGCCACGTCAAGAACAGCATCTTCACCTCCAATCTCGCCACGCCGAATATCGCCAATTTCAACGGCTTCTTCCCGGCCCTGACGCGAAGCGCGTCATCGTCCGACGTCCAGGTCGGCTTCTCCGCGGGTGGCGGCATTGAATGGGCTTTCGACCCGCGCTGGACGTTCAAGGCCGAGTACATCTACATCAATCTCGGAAAGTCGAACGGCAATGCTCTTGCATTCCCCGGAGCGTCCTTCACGGACACCGAGGTTCAGCTTCATACAGCCAAGGGCGGCATCAACTATCGGTTCTGATCCGATCGGCATCAGCTCGTAGGGATGGGTTTCGCCGTTGCGAAACCCATCCTTGTGCCACTCCCGGCGTCGCAGCAGTCTCGTATTGTGATTCAGCTCGTGCTAACCGGCGCAGCTCGTCTTGCAAACGCGGACCAGACTGCTGCTTGTCCAGGGAGACGCCATGAAAGCACCCGCAAATCTCGCCGAGAAGCTCGCAACCTTTACTGATCGCTTCTCCCCGCGCACGGTGGCGACCTATAACGACAACGACATCATGGTGGCCAAGCTTGAGGGGCCGTTTCATTGGCACAAGCACGAGGACACGGACGACTTCTTTCTCGTGCTCAGCGGGACGCTCGACATCGAGCTGCGGGACCGCACGGTCACCCTCAACCCCGGCGAGGTTTTTGTCGTGCCGAAAGGCGTTGAGCACCGGCCGGTGGCGCGTGGGGAAGTGCACATCCTCTTGATCGAACCGACGGGGACGCCGAATTCCGGAGACAGGGCCACGGCGGCGCCTCGTATCCTCGTCTGATCAACCCCGCGCCCGTCATCAAGGGAAGCGCTCGGCTCTCACGAGAATGTAGGCCGAAAAGTGCCTACTCCTCGTCATCATCTTCGTCTTCGTCGTCCTCGTCGTCTTCTTCCACCTGCACGAGCACGGCGAGCGGCAGCGTCTCGCGGAACAGGTCGCCTTCCATGCCCATCCACAGGCACAGCGCCTCGTTCTCCTTCACCTCCGCGACGGTCAGCGGCTGACCGCCGGATTTCAGCATCACGACATCGCCGGCCTTCAGATCCATGGATTGTCCTTTCGGGTTGATCGACGCGGCCGACGCTAACAGGCCGTCATGACAGGCCGATCACGCCGGCTGCCGGTGCCGGAAGGTGTCTCCGCGCTACGGCTCAGCTGCGCTCGCTCGTGACCGGCTGGTTCGGCAGGCACTGGTTGCTGAAATAGCCGATGGCATCGCGCGCGAGCGGAACATGGCAGAAGAAGCCGGTGGGGCGGTATCGCACCCTGATGCGATCCAGCTGCGCCATGGTCAGCGTCATGAACGCGTCCAGCCGGCGGGCCTGAAGCTGTAGCCTGTGCTCATTGCTGTCGCGTGGTTTGTCGAGCTTGCGATCGTTCGGCACGTCGTTGCCGGAGGCCGGAGCTTGCAACGCATTCGGCCCGCCGCGGAGCACCTCGAAGCAATGGTGCATCACCAGGACGTGGTGCTTGGCGCTCCACCAGTTGATGGTCACGACCTTCTGCAACGCATCGATCTCGCCATCCGCGCGCCTGGCACAGAGGTTGACGTAGGATTTGAGCCCATTGGCCGTCGGGTCGTTGCACAATTCGTCGCTGGGGCGTCCGGGATCGGCGCCATTGAAGATCGCACCCTTGAACTGCGGAAGGTTGGCGTCGGAATCGCAATCGAAATTGTACTTGGTGAGCAGCGTTGCCGTCAGGGGATCCTGGTCAAGCGTGTGCTCTGCGGCCGGGTCGCGCCCGAGGTCGCTGGGCCAGTCGATGTAGATCTCCGCCTTGCGCGCAAAGATGGCGCCGTTCCGCCGCAGCGACGTGCGCGCCTTCCAATAGTCCGAGAACGAGCCGAATGTCTTGGAGTCCACCGGAATGAAAGCGGGGCTTGCCTGCGCCTTCAGCGAGCCGAACTGCTCGCGCAGCATGGTCTCCTGCTGGATCTGCACGTCGGCGAAGGCGTCCGAGATCTCGAGGAAGGTGTCGGTCGCCTTCTGCATGTCCGCCTTGGCCTGCTCGCCGACCTTCTGTTCATAGGAATTCAGGTACTGGAAATATCCGCCCAGGAAGCCGGTCAGCAGGGTCACGGCCGTCAGTCCCTTGGTGACCGAGAGGCGGCTGTCCCAGGATTGAATTCTCTGCCAGATACCCGCCGCCTTCACCGGGGATCGCGTGCGCGCTGCCTGCTTCGGAAGGTCCTGCTCCATTGTCGCCTCCAACTCGCCACGCCCCATGGCACGAGGCTACCGCAATCCCGGATTGCGGCTTGTGAAGCATTTCACTTCAAGTAAGGCAGGCGGGCTGCCGGATGTCGGGCGGCGGTAGCTCCTCGATCGAACGGGGAGGGTGTCTGGACCACCTCCCGCGATGCGAACGTCGCCTTGAATTCGCGGTCGGCATCGCCTAGTTTTTCGGCGTGCCGCACGGTGTCCGCCACCATCTTCGTCAACTCGCCAGAACGGCCATGTTCGTGGCGATATCCGCGTTTGTGCTTCAGGCGGCCCTGATCTCGGTCTCGCAGGCGCAGGCGGCTGTTGGCGCCATTCCGATGCCGTCCGTCACGCTCAGCGGTTCCCTGCATTTCCACGATCAATTGGCCGGCCACGTGCATTCCCACGCCGGCGACGACGCGGAAGGCCACGTCCATGACGGGCCGGATCACGATGAGGACGGCACTCCCGGCGTGGCCTGGGACATGTTTGGCACCTCGATCGCCTCAGCGCAGGTCGTTCACCTGCTCAGCGTCTTCGAAGTGCTCGGCGCCATGGACCTGCCGCTCGCGCGGGCCATTGTCGGGGTGCGCCCCGACGGACTCGTCCGGCCACCAAGTACCTTCAGCATCGCGTAGTCCCGGCGGCGCTTCGGTCGCCGCCTTTTCGCATGTCTGAAGGATCTTTCGATGTTGATGAATCAGCGCTGCCCGAAAGGGCGGCTCGCAGCTCTTGGGCTGGCTGGCGCTTTTTGGTTGGCGAGCCTGGTCTTTGGCTTGTGGGGCGCCTTTGGCCATGAGGGGCACGATCACGGCGACGCCGAAAAGACGGCGGTCGTGTCCTCAGCCTATCCGAGGATTGCCGCGCGCTCCGAGCTCTACGAAGTCGTCGGCATCCTGAAGGACGGCAGGCTGTCCGTCTTCATCGATGATGCCGCGACGAACGAGCCGGTCTCGGACGCCGCCTTGCAGGTCACGATCGGCGATTCCGCCCCGATCGAGGCATCGAGCCAGGAGGACGGCGTCTACACCGCCGCGATTCCGAACGGCACACCGTCCGGATCGGTCGAGGTGATCTTCTCGATCAACGCTAGCAGGGGAAATGATCTGCTGGTCGACTCGTTCATACCGCGTGCAGAGGCCCGGCCCGCAGAGCAGAAGCACGAGCCCGGCTGGCTTCTCTCGACCCGAGCCGCCATCGGCGCGTCCGTGCTCGCCGCTTTGGGCTTCGGCGGTCTCTTCGCCTATTGGAAGCGGCGTGGCCGCTTCATGGCGGCCTCGATGTCCGCGGTGTTGGCGGGGGCTTTCGTCATTCTCGCCTCCGTCATGTTCGGCGAGGGCCGGACCAGTGCAACGCAACCAAATCCGCCTGATGTTCCCGCGCTGAGCGATGCCCCGCGCCGCCTGCAAGACGGCACCGTCTTCGCGGCCAAGCCGACGCAGCGTCTGCTCGAGGTACGAACCGCTGCAGCCGAGCCGCAGACGATTCATCCCGCCGTCACCCTGATCGGCCGCGTCATGGCCGACCCCAACCGCAGCAGCATCGTGCAGAGCATCTACGGCGGCCGCGTGGTTCCCGGCGATGACGGCATCCCCCGCATCGGGCAAACCGTCCGCAAGGGCGATCTGCTCATCCGGATCGAGCCGCATCTGCCAATCGCCGACCGCACGACGATCCTCGAGAAGGTCGGCGAGATCGAACAGCTGATGGCGATCACGGACAACAAGCTGCGGCGTCTCCGGCCGCTGGCCGAACGCGGCGCGGTGCCGCAAGGGCAGGTCAACGACCTCGAAAGCGAATTGGAGGGTCTGCGGGCGCGCCGCGAGACCGTTCGCAATTCGCGCACCGGCTTCGAGGAGCTGCGGGCATCGACCGATGGCATCATCACCGCAGCCAAGGTCGCGCCGGGCCAGGTCATACAGCCCCAAGACGTCCTGTTTCAGATCGCGGACCCAAGCAGTCTTTGGGTCGAGGCGCTCGCCTATGACGAAATCGGCTTGAAGCAGCCTGAAGCCGCAACGGCAATGGCTCCGAACGGGCAGCAGATTGCGCTGAGCTTCGTCGGGACGAGCCGGGCGCTGCGCCAGCATGCGTCCGTGGTTCAGTTCGCCATTCCGGAGCCACCAGCAGGTCTCAACATCGGTCAGCCGTTGAATGTGATGGTCCAGGCCGGAGCGCCCGTGTCTGGCCTGGTCGTGCCGCGCAATGCCGTCGTTCGAAGCGGCAACGGTGAGAATATCGTTTGGCTGCACACAGAGCCCGAGCGCTTCGAGCCGAGGCCGGTTCGCGTGGTGCCGGTGGACGCAGCCCGCGTGATTGTGGCCGCCGGTGTCAACGAAGGCGAACATATCGTCGTGCGCGGCACCGACCTCATCAACCAGATCCGGTAGCCGACCATGTTCAAGCTCATCGTCCAGACAAGCTTGCGCAATCGCCTATTCGTGCTGGCGGTCGCCGCCGTCCTGGTCGGCTACGGCCTGTTCGTCCTGCCGAGCGTTTCGGTCGACGTCCTGCCTGACATCAACCGCCCAACCGTCAACATCCTGACCGAGGCAGAGGGGCTGGCGCCCCAGGAGGTCGAACAGCTGGTGACGTTCCCGATCGAGACGTCGATGAACGGCATGCCCGGCGTCATTCGCGTGCGCTCGGTCTCGGGCGTTGGTCTGTCGGTCGTCTATGTCGAGTTCGACTGGGGCGTCGAAATCTACCACGCCCGGCAATTCGTCTCCGAGCGGCTGGCGCTGATCCGCGAGCAATTGCCGTCCGCGGTCAATCCCCAGATGGGCCCGGTGACCTCGATCATGGGCGAGATCATGCTGATCGCGCTGACGAGCGATGGCACGGCTTCACCCATGGACGTGCGCGAGATCGCCGACTTCGTCGTCCGACCGCAACTCCTCGCCATTCCCGGCGTCGCCCAGGTGATACCCATCGGCGGCGAGGTCCGCCAATATCGCGTGACGCCGAACGTCGCCACCATGCAGGCACTCGGCGTCACCCATGATCAGATCGAGCAGGCGGTCGCAAGGTTCGGCACCAACAGCGGCGGCGGCTTCGTCGACCAGCATGGCCGCGAATATCTGATCCGCAATGTCGGTCTCACCAGGCGTATCGAGGACCTCCGCAACACCGTCGTCGTCAACCGCGGAGAGCAGCCGATCCTGCTGAAGCAGATTGCCTCTGTGGATTTTGCCGCGCGGACCAAGCGCGGTGACGCAGGATATAACGGCAAGCCCGCTGTCATCGTCAGCGTCATGAAGCAACCGGCTGCGGATACCGTAGCACTGACGCGCAATGTCGAATCAACGCTGCGGGAGCTGCAACGCACCATGCGCGGGGGCATCAGCGTCACCAACGTGCAGTTCCGGCAGGCGACCTTCATCGAGACCTCGATCGGCAATGTCGAGCGCGTCCTGATCGAGGCCGCGATCGTCGTCGCAATAGTCCTGTTCGTCTTCCTGATGAACGGTCGCGCCGCGTTCGTCTCGCTGACGGCCATTCCAATATCGATCCTGGTGACGGTCCTGGTGTTTCGCGCCTTCGGCCTCACGATCAACACCATGACGCTGGGCGGCCTCGCCATCGCGATCGGCGAGCTGGTCGACGATGCCGTCGTGGACGTCGAAAACATCCTGCGGCGCCTGCGGGAGAACGCCGCGTCGAGCACGCCGCGCCCTGTTCTCGACGTGATCTCCGGCGCGAGCCAGGAGGTTCGTTCCAGCATCGTCTATGCAACGATGATCATCGTCCTCGTCTTTGTGCCGCTGTTCGCCCTTCCGGGAATCGAAGGGCGGCTGTTCACGCCGCTTGGCGTGGCCTATGTGGTCTCAATCCTGGCTTCGCTGCTGACCTCGATCACGGTGACGCCGGTGCTGTCCTATTATCTGCTTTCGGGACGAGCTCATTCAGGTGACCGCGAGAGCTTTGTCGTCACGAAGCTGAAGCAGGCCAATCGGCGGGTGCTCGGCTGGGCCTTCCAGCGGCAGGGTTTGGTGCTGGTCTTCGTCGCCGCTGCGGTCGCGGTGGCAGGCTATGCCGCGAGCCAGATGCCCCGCAGCTTTCTTCCTCCTTTCAACGAGGGGACGCTGGTCCTGTCGCTGCAGTACAATCCAGGCATTTCGCTCGCGGAATCCAACCGTCTTGGCCTATTGGCGGAGCAGTTGCTCGCAAAGGTGCCCGAGGTGAAATCGGTCGGACGGCGCACCGGCCGCGCCGAACTGGATGAACACGCCGAAGGCGTGCACTACAGCGAGGTCGATGTCGATCTCACACCGTCCAAGCGCCAGAAGGCGGACATCTATGCGAGCATCCGGGAAGCCCTGTCCGCGCTGCCGGCGTCGGTGGCCATCGGACAGCCGATCAGCCACCGCCTCGATCATCTCCAGTCCGGTATTCGTGCCCAGATCGTGCTCAAGATCTTCGGCCAGGACATCGAGATGTTGCGGCGGCTGTCCGAAACGGTGCGCCAGCGTCTATCGACGATCCCGGGTCTGGTCGATCTCCAGGTCGAGAAGCAGGTGCTGATTCCGCAAGTGCGGGTTCAAATCGACCATGCTCGCGCCGCGCTTCACGGCCTGACGCCGGCTGCGGTCACCCAGGCACTCGACGCGCTGTCCAATGGCCGGAAGGTCTCCCAGATCGTCGACGGCAATCGCCGTTTCGACGTCGTGATGCGCCTGTCGGAGCAAGACCGTTCGACGACGGGACTGCACAATTTGCTCATCCCGACCGGCTCGGAGTTCGTCCCGCTGAGCGCTTTGGCCGACATCGTCGAGACAGACGGGCCGAACCAGATTCAGCGGGAGGGGACCCAGCGCAGGATCGTCGTGTACGGCAACGGGGACGGACGCCGCGACATCGCCGATATCGCGGCCGACATTCAGAGGTCGGTTCGCGAGCTCGATTTCCCGCAAGGCTACACGACCAGCCTCGAAGGCGCGTTCCAGGCCCAGCAGGAGGCGATCTGGCGCATCGGCATTCTGTCGCTGGCCTCGATGGCGATGATCTTCGTGGTCCTCTACAGCCGCTACCGGTCGATCGCACTGGCGCTGATCATCATGGGAGGT
Organism: Bradyrhizobium yuanmingense; assembly: GCF_025200905.1. Classification (NCBI taxonomy): domain Bacteria; kingdom Pseudomonadati; phylum Pseudomonadota; class Alphaproteobacteria; order Hyphomicrobiales; family Nitrobacteraceae; genus Bradyrhizobium; species Bradyrhizobium yuanmingense. Next base: position 1,186,121 of record NZ_CP104173.1, read on the forward strand.
ATTCCGCTCGCCCTGATCGGCAGCGTCGCCGCGCTGAAGATCTCCGGGCAGCCCTTGTCGGTGGCATCGATGATCGGCTTCATCACGCTGGCCGGCATCTCGGCGCGCAACGGGATCTTGAAGATCTCGCACTACATCAATCTCGCCATCCACGAAGGCGAGCGTTTCGGGGCCGGGCTGGTCATTCGCGGCAGCATGGAGCGCCTCAGTCCGGTGCTGATGACGGCGCTTTGCGCAGGACTAGCGCTCACGCCGCTCTTGATCGGCGCGGACGAGCCGGGCCGGGAAATCCTGCACCCGGTGGCCGTGACGATCTTCGGCGGCCTGCTCAGCGCCACGGTGCTCGACACAATCGTGACCCCGATTCTGTTTCTGATGTTCGGCCAGCAGCCGCTGCAGCGGCTGGTGGCCGGACACGCCGCAACGTTCACCCCCGCGGAAGCCTATTGATGCGCGCGGACAACCACCGAGGAGCCTGCAATGAGAACTTATATCGGCCTCGCCGTGACGGCTGTGATGATCGCGACGCTGGATGTTGCCGCGGCGCAGACGAAGGGCAGCAACGGCGGTCCCGTCGTCAAGTCGCAGGGGCATCCGATCGAATTCGTCAGCAAGGGGACCGACATCGTCTTTTACGTTGGCGACGACGATGGATCGCCGCTGTCGACGAAGGATATGCGGGGACGCGCAACGGTTCAGGATGGCGGCAAGACGGTCACCGTTCCGCTTGCGCCGGCCAATCCCAACATGATGACGGGAAAGCTGCAGGCCGAGCTGTCGCCAAAGGCGATCGTGGTCTTCTCCGGTAGCTTGCACGGTCATTCGTTGACCGCGAGATACGCTGCGCAATGATTGGGGCGTGAAAGACCGCGTTTGCGCCCGCAACGCGGCGGAGCTCGCGACCTACATCGCCGAGAAAGGCAAGCCGCTGCTGACGCTCAAGGTGAAGCGTGGGAGTTGAGAACGCGTAGGCAAAACTCGACAGCGCTTGGAAGAGCGAAGCGCCACCCCTCGGCAGGTTTGCACATCGGCGATTTCACCGCGACAAAGCGCCCGTGATAAATAGTGGATCAATCAATACAATCTGAGCATCAATCGGGATGGCATGAGCACGTAAAATAGGCCCTCAGAAAAATGTCGCAACGGAGGATCGACAATGGGCAATGCTACTTTTTTATCGAAGATTCGATTTGGTGCAGCTGGCATCCTGCTTCTTGCCGCAACCTCGATGGCATACGCGGCCTGGCCGGAAAGGAATATCACCTTCATCGTCCCATTCCCGGCGGGAGGCTCGTCCGACATGGTCGCGCGAGCAATCGGACAGAAGGTCTCCGATACGTTGGGGCAGCCGGTGGTCGTCGAAAACCGGTCCGGCGCAACGGGCGCTCTTGGAGCAACGGCGGTTGCCCGGGCGCCAGCGGACGGATACACCATTCTCGTCGGCTCGATCGGTGTCTATGCGACGAATCCATTTCTTCAGCCTAATCTGAAGTATGATCCTCTGAAGGACTTCGACCTTTTGACGGTCGCTGTGCGCGCACCGAACGTCCTGGTCGCCAACTTGAACTTTCCGGCAAACACCGTCGCCGAGTTGGTGGAGCAACTGAAGAAGGCCCCCGGCAAGATCACTTTTGCAAGCTCGGGTGCGGGTTCGTCCGATCATCTCACGGCGGCGCTGTTCTGGCAGCGCACTGGGACTACCGGTCTCCACGTGCCGTATCGCGGCGGGGCGCCTGCCGTGAGTGATCTCCTCGCGGGGCATGTCAACGTATCGTTTCAAAACATCAACGCCGTCATCGGGCAAATTCAATCCAAGCAGCTCAAGGTTCTCGCCATCACCGGCGATGCCAGATCCCCTCTTTTGCCCGAAGTGCCTACCTTGAAGGAACTTGGGATTGAAGGTGTCGACGTCTTTTCGTGGCAGGCGGTGGCTGCTCCGAAGGGCCTTCCTGCCGACGTGAAAGCAAAATTGCATGGCGAGATCGTCGCGGCGCTGAAGGCACCGGACGTACGCAAACGAATGGAGGATATCGGCCTCGAAATCGTGGCTAACACCCCGGAGCAATTCCAGGAGTTTCTGGTCTCTGAGTTGGCCCGCTGGAAGCGGGTCATCGAGGCCGGCAATATCACCGTGGAATAGGTTGCCTTGGGCGTGCTCGCGGGAGCGCGACTAGAGCATGATCCGGAAAAGTGCGTAGCGGCTTTCCGAAAAGATCATGCTCAAACATAAGCTAAAGCGCGATGACGATTCATCCTGATGCCATCGCGCTCCAGGCTCGATCGCAACCCTCGCGACGGTGCCACAATACCCCTGTTTTGCCCGACGGGTCAGAAATTTTTCGTAAAATCCGTAAGTCCTTGATTTTACAGCAGCGCGCTACTGTGCATGGGGTTGTTTTCGAGGTTTTGTTTTGGGCCCTCGATCATGCCCGGTCGGGCAGCAGCTCGCCGAGCGAGCGGATGATGCGGTCGGGCCTGACCGTCGAGCCCTCGGGCAGGCCCTCGCCATGCACGTCCATCCAGATCGCATAGATGCCGAGGCGCTGCGGCGTCACCACTTCCCATTCCAGATTGTCGCCGATCATCCAGGTGTCCTCAGCGGTGACGCCGAGCGCCTGCATCGCGTGCAGATAGGCGCGCTCCTCGGGCTTGCCGAAGCCGTGCTCGCCTTCGATCTGGATGTGGTCGAAGCGATGCGCCAGCTCGAAGCGTTCGATCTTGGCGCGCTGCATGTTGGCGGCGCCGTTGGTGACCAGCGCGAGCTTGATGCCGAGCGCCTTGAACTGGTCGATCGCCTCGTGCGCGCCGGGAAAGACGAACATCTCCTCCTCACGGTAGGCGGTGAAGCGGTCGGCGAGGCGAATGGCGAGGTCGTCGGGCAGGGCGCGGTGGCCTGCGGCCGCGAGCGCGGCGAAGCCGCCCTTGACCGTCAGGTGCCGCGCCTCGGCGAGCTTCATCCGCCACGCGGCTTCCGCACTGGCCCAGAAGTTTCGCGCGAAGGCCAGCACCGCGGTTGCGACCATCGGCGGCGGCAGCGGGGCGAGCTCCTCGGCGAATTCGGCCGTGATCGTGTTCCAGGCGATCTCGGGCCGGCCATAGGCCGACAGGATGGTGTCGTCCATGTCGATCAGCATGGCGCGCGGGAGCGGTCTTGCAGCGGGCTTCATCGTCGTCATGGCCATTTCACCTCCGGCGGCAGCGACGACAGGATCGAGTCCACATTGCCGCCTGTCTTCAGCCCGAAGATGGTGCCGCGGTCGTAGAGCAGGTTGAACTCGACGTAGCGGCCGCGTCGGATCAATTGCTCCTCGCGGTCCGCAGGCGTCCAGGCGCTCGCGAAGTTGCGCCGCACGATCTCGGGATAGATCTTCAGGAAGGCGCGGCCGACGTCCTGGGTGAAGGCGAGGTCGGCGTCCCAGTCGCCGCTGTCGTGCCAGTCGTAGAAGATGCCGCCGATGCCGCGCGCCTCTTTCCGGTGCGGCAGGTAGAAATACTCGTCGCACCATTTCTTGTACTTGTCGTAGTCGGCAATGCCGCTCGGCTGCGCGCAGGCCTGTTTCATCGCGGCATGGAAGGCGATGCTGTCGGGATCGTCCTGCGTCCGCCTTCGCTCCAGCACCGGCGTCAGGTCGGCGCCGCCGCCGAACCAGGCTTTCGTGGTGACGACGAAGCGCGTGTTCATGTGCACGGCAGGGACATTCGGATTGCGCATATGCGCGATCAGCGAGATGCCGGAGGCCCAGAATTTTGGATCCTCCGCCGCGCCGGGGATCTGGGCCCGAAACTCGGGTGCGAACTCGCCGTGCACCGTCGAGCAGTGCACGCCGACCTTCTCGAACAGCCGGCCATGCATCATCGACATCACGCCGCCGCCGCCAGCCGCGCCGGAATGGTCGGTGCGCTGCCAAAGCGTGCGCTTGAAGCGGCCGACCTCGCCCGGATAGAGGCTTTGCGGCGCGTCGTCCTCGAGCCGCTCGAAGCTCGCGCAGATGTCGTCGCGCAAGCGCTCGAACCAGGCGCGGGCGCGGGCCTTGCGGTGTTCGATCGTCGTCACGTCCATCTGCATTCGCGGGTCGCGTCCTATCTGATGCCGAGCGATTTGTGGGTCTGCACGCTGAGCCGCCATTGCGGATGGTGCAGGCAATAATCGATCGCGCGCGCGGTGTTCTCGATGACCTCAGGCCCGTCCATCGGCTGCAGCGAGAAGCGCTCGAAGGCGAGATCCTCAAATGCTTCGGGCATCGCCAAAGCCTGGGGATAGACCAGCTTCAGCTCGTGGCCCTGGCGCAGGACCAGCTCGCTGCCGCCCTTGGGGCTGACGCAGATCCAGTCGAGCCCATCAGGAGCTGCGATCGTGCCGTTGGTCTCGACGCCGATCTCGAAGCCTCTTTCGTGCAGCGCCTCGATCAGCTCGGCGTCGACCTGGAGCAGCGGCTCCCCGCCGGTCAGCACGACGTAGCGGTTGGCGGCAGCCGCCGTCCATTGCGCGGCGATGGTATCGGCGAGTTCCGCAGCCGAGCCATAGCGCCCGCCGAGCGTGCCGTCGGTGCCGACGAAATCCGTGTCGCAGAACTTGCAGGTCGCATCCGCGCGGTCGGCCTCCCGCCCGCTCCAGAGGTTGCAGCCGGCAAAGCGGCAGAACACCGACGCGCGCCCGGCATGGGCGCCTTCGCCTTGCAGGGTCAGGAAGATCTCCTTGACCGCGTAACTCAAGCCTCTCTCCTCAACCTGTCAAACCTTGCGGGTTCCGGGTCTGCCGCAGCGCCTCGCCGGCGGCCATGGCTACGCTCATGGCCACATTGAGCGACCGCAGCCCCGCCTTGATCGGGATCACCAGACGCGCATCGGCCGCCTCGACCACCGCATCGGTGACGCCGGCGCTCTCGCGCCCGAATAGCAGGATGTCCGAGCTCTGGTAATGAAAATCGCGGTAGTCGGTGGCGGCCTTGGTGGTGAACAGCAGCAGCCGGTGGCCCTGGCCTGCACGCCAGTCCTCGAATGTCGCCCAGGAGACGTGGCGGGCCAGCCTGACATGGTCGAGGTAGTCCATTCCCGCCCGGCGGAACAGGCGGTCCGAGATGGGGAAGCCCGCCGGTTCGATGATATGGGCATCGAGCCCCAGGCAGGCGCAGAGGCGAAGAATCGTGCCGGTGTTCTGGGGGATGTCGGGCTGGAAAAGTGCGATCTGCATGGGCGGCGGCGAGTTGGCTTGCGGGCGCAAAATGTCTCAATAAAACATCGCCCGCCCGGGAATTCGTGCATTGCACGCTCTCACGCCGTTAGCGGGCTTGCGCTCGCCCGGCAAGGGTGCCAATAGAACGATTCTGGACTGCTGTTTCACCCGTTTAGAGGTGAACAAGCCAAGTTCTGCCGCCGCGGGGGGCCGCGGGTGCCGGCAGCCTTTCCGGGGACCTCTTGGGCGCCCCTCGGAGCGGTTCCACCGGTAGCGCAAGAAGAAAGGGTTGGAATCGTGACGACAGCGTCTTCGGCGGACCATCCGACACGCCGTGATTTCTTATTCGTTGCAACAGGGGCATTTGCAGCAGTAGGGGGCGCGGCTGCGCTCTGGCCCTTCATCTCCCAAATGAATCCGGATGCCTCGACCATCGCCGCCGGTGCGCCGATCGAGGTCGATCTCAGCCCGATCGCGGAAGGCCAGGACATCAAGGTGTTCTGGCGCGGCAAGCCGATCTACATCAGCCACCGCACCAAGAAGCAGATCGACGAGGCGCGCGCCGTCAACGTGGCGAGCCTGCCGGATCCGCAGACCGACGAGGCCCGGGTCAAGTCGGGCCACGAGCAGTGGCTGGTCGTGATCGGCATCTGCACCCATCTCGGCTGTATCCCGATCGCTCATGAAGGCAGCTACGACGGGTTCTTCTGCCCCTGCCATGGTTCGGTCTACGATACGTCCGGCCGCATCCGCCAGGGCCCAGCGCCCACGAACCTGGCCGTGCCGCCGTACCAGTTCGTTTCCGACACCAAAATCCAGATCGGCTGAGCTTCGGACTCAAGTCCGAAGCTTCGCGCCGTCTCGTCGTACTATTTCCTCAGGATCGCATCATGAGCGGACCATCCGACTACCAGCCGAGCAATCCGGCCCTGCAATGGATCGAGCGGCGCCTGCCGATTTTTGGTCTCATCCATTCCTCCTTCGTCGCCTATCCCACCCCGCGCAACCTGAACTATTGGTGGACCTTCGGCGCCATTCTTTCCTTCATGCTCGGAATGCAGATCCTGACCGGCGTGATCCTGGCGATGCACTACACGCCGAACGCCGATCTCGCCTTCAAGTCCGTCGAGCTGATCGTCCGTGACGTGAACTACGGCTGGCTGCTGCGCAACATGCACGCGGTCGGCGCCTCGATGTTCTTCGTCGCCGTCTACGTCCACATGTTCCGCGGTCTGTACTACGGGTCGTACAAGGAGCCGCGTGAGGTGCTGTGGATCCTCGGCGTCATCATCTACCTCCTGATGATGGCGACCGGCTTCATGGGCTACGTGCTGCCCTGGGGCCAGATGAGCTTCTGGGGCGCCACCGTCATCACCAATTTGTTCTCGGCCGTTCCCTATGTCGGCGAGAGCATCGTGACGCTGCTCTGGGGCGGCTATGCAGTCGGCAACCCGACGCTGAACCGCTTCTTCTCGCTGCACTATCTCTTGCCGTTCGTGATCGCAGGCGTCGTCGTGCTCCACGTCTGGGCGCTGCACGTCGCTGGCCAGAACAACCCTGATGGCGTCGAGCCGAAGACGGAAAAGGACACGGTGCCGTTCACGCCGCATGCGACCATCAAGGACATGTTCGGCGTCGCCTGCTTCCTGCTGCTGTACGCTTGGTTCATCTTCTACATGCCGAACTATCTCGGCGACGCCGACAACTACATTCCCGCGAACCCGGGCGTGACGCCGCCGCACATCGTGCCGGAATGGTATTACCTGCCGTTCTACGCGATCCTGCGCTCGATTCCCGACAAGCTCGCGGGCGTCATCGCGATGTTCGGGGCGATCATCATCCTGTGCTTCCTGCCCTGGCTCGACACCGCCAAGACCAGGTCCTCGAAGTACCGACCGCTCGCCAAGCAGTTCTTCTGGATCTTCGTCGCGGTCTGCATCCTGCTCGGCTATCTCGGCGCACAGCCGCCGGAAGGCATCTACGTCATCGCCGGCCGCATCCTGACGTTCTGCTATTTCGCCTACTTCCTGATCGTGCTGCCGCTGCTCGCGCGCATCGAGAAGCCGCGGCCGGTGCCGAACTCGATCTCGGATGCCGTGCTGGCCAAGACCGGCAGCCGGTCGACGCCGATGGTCTCGACCGCGATCGTGCTGGCGCTCGCCGGCTCGCTGTTCGCGGGCTCGATCGACAGCGCGAAAGCAGCCGAAGGCAGCGATAAGCCGCCAGGCAACACATGGTCGTTCTCGGGCCCTTTCGGTAAGTTCGATCGCGGCGCGCTGCAGCGCGGCCTCAAGGTCTACAAGGAGGTCTGCGCCAGTTGCCACGGCCTGTCCTTCGTCGCCTTCCGTAACCTCGCCGAGCCCGGCGGGCCTGGCTATTCGGTGGCGCAAGCCGCGGCGTTTGCATCCGAGTACAAAGTCAAGGACGGCCCGAACGATGCGGGGGACATGTTCGAGCGTCCGGGCCGGCCGGCGGACTATTTCCCGTCGCCGTTCGCGAACGAGCAGGCCGCGCGTGCCGCGAACGGCGGTGCGGCCCCGCCGGACCTGTCCCTGATCACCAAGGCGCGCTCCTACAAGCGCGGCTTCCCCTGGTTCATCTTCGACGTCTTCACCCAGTACCAGGAGCAGGGGCCTGACTACGTCGCCGCATTGCTCCAGGGCTATGAGGACAAGGTGCCGGAGGGCGTCACCCTCCCGGAGGGCTCGTACTTCAACAGGTACTTCCCGGGCCACGCCATCAAGATGCCGAAGCCGATCAGCGACGGCCAGGTGACCTATGACGACGGCTCGCCGACTACCGTCGCGCAGTACTCCAAGGACGTCACCACCTTCCTGATGTGGACCGCCGAGCCGCACATGGAAGCGCGCAAGCGCCTCGGCTTCCAGGTCTTCGTGTTCCTGATCGTCTTCGCGGGCCTGATGTACTTCACCAAGAAGAAGGTCTGGGCCGCCTCGCACTGAGCGGCGAAAGACGAGAAATGAAAAAGCCCCCGCAAGGGGGCTTTTTTGTTGGTCCCGTGTCCCGGACGCGCGAAGCGCGCGAGCCGGGACACTGGATGCGTGGGGCTGGGCCCCGGATCAGCAATGCATCGCCGCACTGGACGATGCTGCGCATCGCCAGGGGCGCGCTGCATTTCATCCGGGGCACGAGAGTGTGTTGCTCGGCACGATTGCCTATCGCCCTCCCACCCGCCAAAATGCCGCCAACCAATCCCCCAGAAACTCACCGGAGGACACCATGGGAACCAGCATCACCTTCAAGCGCCCGGACGGTAAGGACGCCTCGGGCTATCTCGCCAATGCCGGGCGCGGCAATGCGCCGGGCGTCGTCGTGATCCAGGAATGGTGGGGCCTGTCCGATCAGATCAAGGGCCTGTGCGACCGCTTCGCGCTGGCCGGCTTCGACGCGCTGGCGCCCGATCTCTACAAGGGCAAGGTGGTGCCGTATCACGACACGGACAGCGCCAACAAGGAGATGAACTCGCTCGACTTCATGGACGCCACCACGCAGACCGTGCGCGGCGCCACGCAATATCTGTCGCGCAACGGTGCCAAGGTCGGGCTGACCGGCTTCTGCCTCGGCGGCGCCGTGACCATCATCGGCGCGACCAAAATCCCGGAGCTCGCGGCCGGCGTCGTGTTCTACGGCATCCCGCCCGAGCAGGCGGCCAAGCCCGCCGACGTCAAGATCCCGCTCCAGGCCCATTTCGCCAACAAGGACGATTGGTGCACACCAGAGCTGGTGGGCGGCTTCGAGAAGGCCATGAAGGCCGCCGGCAAGTCGCTGGAGCTGTTCCGCTATGACGCCGAGCACGCCTTCGTCAACGAGCAGCGCCAGGCCGTGCACGACCGCGAAGCCGCCGAGCTCGCCTGGGGCCGAGCGACGGAGTTTTTCAGGAAGCATCTGGGGTAGGAGCGTGAAGGACAAATCTGAAGCCGATGCGCAGTCGAAGCGTGAGGCCTTCAAGGTCCCGGAGGACCATCGCGCTGCCGTTCTTGAGGGGCTCCGCGAGGCCGATCGAGCCGAGTACGCGACCGATGCAGACATGGCCGCGCTTTGGAAGCGGTGCGGCCTCTAGTCCGTAGCCCGGATGGAGCGAAGCGGAATCCGGGGACTTTCCGATTGTGGACGAACCCCGGATTGCGCTGCGCTCCATCCGGGCTACCGCCTTGCCGCACCCTTGACGCCGCCCCCGCGCCATGGTGAGTATCCGCCCATGAGCACCGCCGTCCGCCCAGCCCGTCGTTGGTGGCGCACCTCCTAAAGAGGTGGCCGGTGCGATTTCATTTCTCAAAATCGTCTGAGGTCGCCACGCAGTGCGGCGGCCTGATCGTTTGTCCTGTGTGGCGTTTCCTCGACAAGTTTCGTAAGAGGACGACATGAACAGGACAGTCTTTGCCCTCCCGGCTCGAAGCGACTACGTGACCCGCGCGGGTCTTGCGATCACGCGCGTGGCCGAGCAGTTCACCGGCGGCGCCAACCGGCTCGACGACCTGATCAACCTGCTCGACCGCCGCCGCGGCGTGGTGCTGTCCTCGGGCACGACCGTGCCCGGCCGCTACGAGAGCTTCGATCTCGGCTTCTCCGACCCGCCGCTCAAGCTCGAGACAGTTGGCGTCAATTTCAAGCTGGAAGCGCTGAACGCGCGCGGAGAGGTGCTGATCGCCTTCCTCGGCGATGTCCTGCGCGAACCCTGTGTCGTCATCTCCGAGAGAACGGCGAGCCGCCTTGCCGGCCACATCATCCGCGGTGATGCGCCGGTCGAGGAGGACCAGCGCACGCGGCGTGCCAGCGTGATGTCGCTGGTGCGCGATCTCGTCGCTGCCTTCTCCGCCAGTGACGACGGCCTGCTCGGCCTGTTCGGCGCTTTCGCCTACGACCTCGTGTTCCAGATCGAGGACCTCGTGCAGAAGCGCCCGCGCGAGGCCGACCAGCGCGATATCGTGCTCTATATTCCCGATCGCCTGCTCGCCTACGACCGTGCCACCGGCCGCGGCGTGGTGCTCTCTTACGATTTCGCCTGGAAGGGCAAGTCGACCGAAGGCCTGCCGCGCGAGACCGCCGACAGCCCCTATCTGAAGACGCCGCGCCAGGGCTTTGCCGATCACGCGCCGGGCGAATATCAGGCCACGGTCGAGACAGCGCGCGCCGCCTTTGCCCGCGGCGATCTGTTCGAGGCCGTGCCCGGCCAGCTGTTCGCCGAGCCCTGCGACCGCTCGCCGGCCGAAGTGTTCCAGCGCCTCTGCGTCATCAACCCGTCGCCCTATGGTGCGCTGATGAATCTCGGCGAGGGCGAGTTTCTCGTCTCGGCTTCGCCCGAAATGTTCGTGCGCTCGGACGGCCGCCGCGTCGAGACCTGCCCGATCTCGGGCACGATCGCGCGCGGCCTTGATGCGATCGGCGATGCCGAGCAGATCCGCCAGCTGCTGAACTCGGAGAAGGACGAGTTCGAGCTCAACATGTGCACCGACGTCGACCGCAACGACAAGGCGCGCGTCTGCGTGCCCGGCACGATCAAGGTCCTGGCGCGCCGCCAGATCGAGACTTACTCAAAGCTGTTCCACACCGTTGATCACGTCGAGGGCATGTTGCGCCCCGGCTTCGATGCGCTCGATGCCTTCCTCACCCACGCCTGGGCTGTCACCGTCACCGGCGCGCCAAAGCTGTGGGCGATGCAGTTCGTCGAGGACCACGAGCGCTCGCCGCGGCGCTGGTATGCCGGCGCGATCGGCGCGGTGAATTTCGACGGCAGCATTAACACCGGCCTCACCATCCGCACCATCCGCATGAAGGATGGCCTCGCCGAAGTGCGCGTCGGCGCCACCTGCCTGTTCGATTCAGACCCCGCCGCAGAAGACCGCGAGTGCCAGGTCAAGGCGGCCGCGCTGTTCCAGGCGCTGCGCGGCGATCCGCCGAAGCCGCTCTCGACCTTTGCGCCTGATGCCACCGGCTCGGGCAAGCAGGTGCTGCTGATCGACCATGACGACAGCTTCGTCCACATGCTCGCCGATTATTTCCGCCAGGTCGGCGCCAGCGTCACCGTGGTCCGCTATGTGCATGCGCTCGACATGCTCAAGCAGAAGAGGTGGGACTTGCTGGTGCTGTCGCCCGGCCCCGGGCGCCCTGAGGATTTCGGGATCAAGACGACGATCGATGCGGCGCTGGAGAAGAAGCTGCCGGTGTTCGGCGTCTGCCTCGGCGTGCAGGCGATCGGCGAATATTTCGGCGGCGAGCTCGGCCAGCTCACCCATCCCGCCCACGGCCGGCCCTCGCGGGTGCAGGTGCGCGGCGGACGGCTGATGCGCAATTTGCCGAACGAGATCGTCATCGGCCGCTATCACTCGCTCTATGTCGAGCGCGACAGCATGCCGGAGGTGCTCAGCGTCACCGCCAGCACCGAGGACGGCGTCGCCATGGCGCTGGAGCACAAGACCCTGCCGGTCGCCGGCGTGCAATTCCACCCGGAATCGCTGATGTCGCTCGGCGGCGAGGTGGGGCTACGTATTGTCGAAAACGCGTTCCGGCTGGATGCGCCGGTCAATTGAGAGGCACGAATGACTTTTGACCACGACATCAAGGCCAGCGTCCGCACCATCCCGGATTATCCCAAGCCCGGCATCATGTTCCGCGACATCACCACCCTGCTCGCGGATGCGCGCGCGTTCCGCCGAGCCGTGGACGAGCTCGTCAACCCCTGGGCCGGCAACAAGATCGACAAGGTCGCCGGCATGGAGGCGCGCGGCTTCATCATCGGCGGCGCGGTGGCGCATCAGCTCTCGGCGGGCTTCGTGCCGATCCGCAAGAAGGGCAAGCTGCCGCATACCACGGTGCGCATCGCCTATTCGCTCGAATACGGCATCGACGAGATGGAGATGCATGTCGACGCGGTCGCACCCGGCGAGCGCGTGATCCTGGTCGACGATCTCATCGCCACCGGCGGCACCGCGGAAGGCGCGGTCAAGCTGCTGCGCCAGATCGGCGCCAACGTGGTTGCCGCCTGCTTCATCGTCGACCTGCCCGAGCTCGGCGGCGCCGCCAAGCTGCGCGCCATGGACGTGCCCGTGCGCACGCTGATGTCGTTCGAGGGGCACTGAGCGTCAACGAGGCAGAACAAGCTTCGGGGGCGGTGTGTGGGCCAAGGACGCGGTTCACCTCTCCCCGCTGGGGAGAGGTGAACACCGAGCTTCCCGATCGAATGCTTCACGACCGCTGCAATATCAGGCTGAGCTCGAGCTCCCGGAAGGCGATGTAGTTGCGCCGGGTCCATTGGTGCAGCTCGGTCGAAGAGTCCTTCTCCTGGCGCAGATAGCCCGTGAAGGAGAAATTCAGCCGGTCGATATAAGTCTTGAGGAAACCGGGCAGCGCGGGAAGGCGGAACAGCCGGCCGCCTCCCATTGCCGGCGGCAGCTCGCCGCGGACGACATATTCGTTGTCCACCGTGACCAGGTTCATCCGCGGGATCCGCCCACGCAGCATCTCGTGGGCGCGGGCCGAGACGCGGTCGGTGTCGGCCACGAACAGGATCATCGGCGCAACGTGGCGCCGCGCCGCCTCCTTCAGCAAGCCGATCTCGTCGGTCATCTTGAAGAACTCGTCGAAGGCGTGGAAGCCGAGGTCGATCACCTTGGCAAGTCCGTCATCGACGATGACGCGGTCCATCAGCTGCATCTTGCCGAAGGTGTCGATCACGTCGGCGGTCTCGGTCACCTTCGGCAGGTAATCGAGCAGCGACGGCTCCTTCAGATTGACGTCGAAGGCCGCGACGTTGCCATTCTTGAGCAGCAGGAATTCGCTCAAAAGCCGCGCCAGCAAGGTCTTGCCGACCTGCGGGCGGGGCGAGCAGATGATGTAGACGGGTGTCGCGGGCATCGCCAGCTATATCAGGCCAACTCACCGCCCAATCCAGCCGTATCAGCCCGGCTTGCGCAACTATTTTTCGCTGTTGCGGGTGGCGGATTTCGACCCGACGATGTCGGTCAGGCGGATGCGGTCGTATTCGCTCCAGACATTGGCCAGCCAGTGCCGGACATAACCGCGCAGCACGAAGGAATAGTTCGCGGCCTCGTCGCTGATGCCCTTGTTGGCCACGAATTTCAGGAACGGGACGGAGGACACCTCGACCTGCTCATAGGCCATTTCGTTGAGCTTGGGGATGGTCAGCTCGGTCGCGTCCTTGATGCGGTGGAAGTAGGAATTATAGGTCGCCTGGTCCCACTGGAAGAACTGGGTGTCGTTGATGAAGTTCTTCACCAGGAAATATTTCGCGCCCCCCATGAAGCCTGCGGTCTCTGCGATCTCCTCCAGCGAGGCGATCGAGGGTCCGAGGATGTGGAACACGGCGAAGGTGATCTGGCCGGCCTTGGCGGCGTCGAGGAAGCCGATGTCGCGCAGCGAGGCCAGCGCCGGCGAAAGCAGGCCGGCGCGGACGTCGATCACGGTGACCGAAGGGCTGACAGCGTTGAGCGTGTCGAAGATCTTCATCTGATCGGCCGTCGTCGTCATGTCGACGATCTCGGTGATGTCGGGGTGGAAGCGCTTCAGGGTTCCGCGCGGCGACTCCGTGTCGAACGCCCGCGTCGGCACGTTGTTGGCCGAGAAATAATCGAGCAGGGTGCGCGATACCGTGGTCTTGCCGACCCCGCCCTTGTCCGCGCCCACCACAACCACTGCCGGCTTTGCCATTGCTGTCCCCTAACGCGCGCCCCCGATCGCGAGGTCGCAATCGGCCGGGCCCCAAATCGATGTCCCGAAAGACGTCCCGAGTCTGCTGTTGGGCGCGAACATGGCAGAAACAAGGGAGAATTCAATTCCTCGCGCTCCACTTACGGCAATTCCCGAGGATTTTCCCGATTGCCGGGAAACCCGGCGCATGAAGCGGCAAATCACGCCGTCAGTGACGGCCCCACGGTCCCATCGGATTGGCTGCCGGGGCTCCAGAGGGACTGGGCGCGGGAACGGGCGGCGGGCTGGCGGGACCGGCCGCATCGCTCCACGGCCCCTGCGAGAGCGGCGGCGGCCCGTCCTGTGCGCCGGCATGTTCGGTCTCGAGTTGTTCCGTCTCTTCGGCGGGGTCCGGCAGCGGGCCTGGATCGCGCCCGCCGGCGAACTTGACCAGCGCGTCGATCCGGGACTGCACGGAAGGATGGGTCGCGAACAGGTCGGCAAAGCCCTCGCGCGGATTGTCGACGCAGAGCTCCATCACGGCCGAGGTCGCGCCGGGAAGCTCGCCGCGGCCCTCGATCTTGCGCAGCGCCGAGATCATGGCGTCGGGGTCTTTCGTCAGCTCGACCGAACCGGCGTCGGCGAGATATTCGCGCGACCGCGACAGTGCGAGTTTCACCACCTGCGACAGCAGCCAGGCCAGCACGATCAGCACGATGGCGATGATGATGACGATGATCGCGCCGCCGCCGGAGCTCTTGCTGTCGCTCGATGACGAGGACGACCGCGACGACGAGGAGGAGCCCGAGGACGAGGAGCCGCCGGAGCTCCAGTTCAGATTCGTGAACAGGCGGAAGAACAATTCGCCGAAGAAGCCGACCACGCCGGCGATGATGACGGCGACCACCATGAGCTGCACATCGCCGTTCTTGATGTGGGTCAGCTCGTGGCCGAGCACGGCCTCGATCTCCTTGTCGTTGAGCGCATCGAGGAGACCCGTGGTGACCGTGATGGAATATTGCCGCGGATTGAGGCCGGTCGCGAAGGCGTTCAGCGCCGGGCTCTCCATGATCTTCAGCTTCGGCATGGTGAGGCCGCGCGAGATGCAGAGGTTCTCGAGCAGATTGTAGAGCCGCGGCTGTTCCTGCCGGGTGACGCTGTGGCCGCCGGTCACGGCATCGATCATCGACTGGTGAAAGAAATAGGCGATCACGATCCAGACCGCCGCCACGACCGTTGCAATCGGCGCGGCCTTGAGCAGGTCCGAGAAGGCGTGTCTCAGATAGTACGCGGCGGTCTCACTGTCGTCGATGAACACCTCGGCCACCAGCGCGCCGGCATAGACCAGCACATAGACCAGCGCGAACAGGCCGGCGAGCAGCAGCATCGAACGAAGCTTGTTCGAGGCGATGTGCGTGTAGAGACCATACGCGGCCATGACGCGATGCCCTGCCGGCCTATCGGCTCAAATCAGAACTTCACCTGCGGCACGGTCTCGACCTCGGTGCGGCTGGCGCCGAGATCGAAGAAGTCCTTTTTGGTGAAGCCGAACATGCCCGCGAACAGAGCTGCGGGCAGCTGCTGGATGCCGGTATTGTATTCCTGCACCGCGTTGTTGAAGAAGCGGCGGCTCGCCGCGATCTTGTTTTCGAGGTCGGAGAGCTCGGACGCGAGCTGCTGGAAATTGGCGTTGGCCTTGAGGTCGGGATAGGCCTCCGACAGCGCGATCAGCCGGCCGAGCGCGCCGGAGAGCTGGTTCTCGGCCGCGGACACCTGCGCCGGGCCCTGTGCCGACATCGCCGAATTGCGCGCCTTGATGACGTCGTCGAGCGTGCCGCGCTCGTGCGAGGCGTAGCCCTTCACCGTCTCGACCAGGTTCGGGATCAGGTCGTGACGCTGCTTGAGCTGCACGTCGATGTCGGCAAAGGCCTGGCCGACACGCTGGCTCAGCGCCACCAGGCGGTTGTAGGCGCTGAAAGCGATCAGCGCGAGGACGACGATGACGCCGAGAACGATCCAGCCGGTCGACATGGAGAACTCCTGAAGAGGGAAGAAGGCGGGCGCTAGGGTAGACGAAATTAACGCAGGATGAGAGCCCGGCGCGGAGGGAAGGTAAGACTTGGTCGGATCAGGAACGGCCCGAGTTCAAGGTAGGCACGGCCAGCGAAATTAACTTTCGGACATGACGGCATCGCCCCAGCGCCAGCGCCGGGCCTCGGCATAGGCCGCCTTGTCCCGCCGCGGGACGTTTGCCGGCGCAACCCCAGCCTCCGTGCAAAGCTTGGCCGCGATCTCGGCCTTGCCGACGTCCGGCGGTGCCAGCACGCGCGCGGCGCGGCTCGCGGGCGGGGTGCGGGTCAGGGCGACGTAGATGAAGCGCTCGTCCTCGAACGGGACCTCGGCGCCCTTGATCTGCCGGTGCGCCTGCGACCGGGGCAGGCGCTGGCTGAAATGGCACCAGTCGGGCGCGATGAGCGGGCACGGCCTTTCGTGCGGGCAGGGCGCGGTGACGAAGGCGCCAGCTGCGATCAGCTGCTGGCGCAGGGCGAGGATGCGGGCATAGCCAGCGGGCGTGCCGGGCTCGATCACCACCAGCGCGTGGCGCGCCTTGGCCCACATGGCCTCGGTCAGCTTGCGCTGATCGGCCTCGCTGAGCTCGCCGATGATGTAGCTGGCGATGACGAAATCGGCCTGTGAGACCTCGGCGAGGTTGCCGCCGGCATCGCCGGGCAGATAACGGCACTCCGCCAATCGCGAGCTGCCGTGTGCCAGTTCGAGCGCGAGCCGGCTCAGCGTGGCGTTGGCATCGAGCAGGGTAAAATCCTGTAGCGACGGAAAGGCTTCCGCGGCGGCCCAGCTGGCGGTGCCCGGACCGGCGCCGACGTCGAGCAATGTTTCGGGGGCGAGATCAGGCGCGATCTCGGTGAGCGCATTGAGGCTGGCCGCCACCGCCGCGTAGGTCGCGGGCATGCGCGCCAGCGCATAAGCGAGCGCATCTGCGTCCGACTTGATCGTGCCGGAGGTGCCGCCGGCGCGATACGTAGTCGAGATCCTCTGCGAGCGCCGGGCCGCGTCGCTGCGAGACAAGCCCTGTAGCTTGCCGTCGAGGGCGGCTTTCAGTTCGGCGGGAAGGGTGGGGGAGATCATCAGCAACCCCACGTCATTCCGGGGCTCGCGAAGCGAGAACCCGGAATCCATTTATCTGCAGCGTCGGTCGCACCATGGATTCCGGGTTCGATGCTGCGCATCGCCCCGGAATGACGGTCCAAGATCACGCCACGTTCTGGTCGAGAATGTCCACGGCCTCGGCGAGGCTCACCGACACCAGCTGCGACACGCCGCGCTCGGCCATGGTGACGCCGAACAGGCGGTTCATCCGCGCCATCGTGATCGGGTTGTGCGTGATGATGATAAAGCGCGTGTCGGTCGAGCCAGTCATCTCGTGCAGGAGGTTGCAGTACCGTTCGACGTTGTGGTCGTCGAGCGGCGCGTCGACTTCGTCCAGCACGCAGATCGGCGAGGGGTTGGTCAGGAACACCGCGAAGATCAGCGCCATCGCGGTCAGCGCCTGCTCGCCTCCCGAGAGCAGCGAGAGCGTCTGCGGCTTCTTGCCCGGCGGCTTGGCGATGATCTCGAGGCCGGCTTCCAGCGGGTCGTCGCTCTCGATCAGGTGCAGCGCGGCTTCGCCGCCGCCGAACAGCTCGACGAACAGGCGCTTGAAGTGGTCGTTGACGACGTCGAACGAGGTCAGCAGCCGCTCGCGGGCTTCCTTGTTGAGGCTCTGGATGCCCTGGCGCAGCCGCTTGATGGCCTCGACCAGGTCGTCGCGCTCGGTGACAAGGCCGGTGTGCTGGGTCTCGACCTCGCGCAGCTCTTCCTCGGCGCGCAGATTGACGGCGCCGAGGCGCTCGCGGTCCCGGCGCATCTTCTCGAGGTCCTCCTCGATCTCGTGCAGCGGCGGCAGTTCGGCGCCGGGCTCGAGCTCGGCAAGGCCGGCGACGGCCTGCGGCTCGACCTCGAGCATGTCGCGGATCTCGCGCTCGATGTCCTCGAGCCGGCGGCGGGCGCCTTCCATGCGCTCCTCGGCGCGGGCGGTGGCCTCGCGGGCGCTGGAGAGCGCCTCGAGCGTCAGCTTAGCGACGCGGTCGGTCTCGGCCATCGCGGTTTCCGCGGTGGCGAGCGCGTCGGCGGCCATGCGGCGGTCGTTCTCGGCGTATTCGATCTCGGTGATCAGCGCGCTGCGCTTTTCGGCGAACACGGCCGGGGCGTTTTCGAGCTCGCTGCGCTCGATCGTGAGCTCGGCGATGCGGGCCTGGATGGTGTCGATATGGGAGGCCGCGCTCTCCTTGCGGTTCTGCCACTCGGTGCGTTCGGCGAGGATCGCCTGCACGCGGCGATCGGCGAGCTCGGCTTCGCGTGCCAGCGCCTGCGCCTCGGCGCGGACCTGGGCGGCCATGCGGCGGCGGCCTTCGATGTCGCTGCGGACGGCGGCGAGCTGGGTTTCGGTGTCCTCGCTTGACGGCAGCTCGCCGATGCCGGCCTGGGCGTATTCGTAGGCGGCCTCGGCTTCGGCGCGATCGGCGGCGAGCCGGCTGTGCGCCTCCGACAGCGTCGCCTTGCGCGCGGCATGGCGGCTGATCTCGCGCTCGGCATTGGCGTGGCGCTCGCGCGCGACGTTGAGCTCGCGCTGGGCGCCGCGCCAGGCTTCGCGGCTGGCGCCTTCGGTGCTGGCCGCCATCTGCAGCTCGGACTCGGCATTCTCCAGCGCCTGGCGCTTGATCTGCGCGTCGATGCGGGCCTGCTCCAGCTCGTTCTCGATGTCGACGAGGCGGGCGCGCTCGGCCAGGCGCCGCGCGGCGCCGGTCGGTGCGTGCGCCGCGGCGACGAAGCCGTCCCAGCGCCAGACGTCGCCCTCGGGCGAGACCAGCCGCTGGCCGGTCTTGAGCTGCGAGACCAGCTCGGCGCCGCGCTCGCGCGGCACCACGCCGATCTGGGCGAGACGGCGGGCCAACTCGGCCGGCGCCTGCACATGGTTGGAGAGCGGCACGGCGCCTTCGGGCAGCTCGGGATCGCCCTCGGTGTGTCCGACATTGGTCCAGCGCATCGGCGCCGACGGATCGATCGGAGCGTCAAGATCGTCGCCGAGTGCCGCGCCGATCGCCTTTTCAAAGCCCTTGTCGACGGTGATGCCGTCGATGATCGGCGGCCACAAATTCTTGGTCTCGCCGTTGACGATCTTGGAGATCGTGCGCGCCTCGGTCTCGAGCCGCTGCACGCGCTTGTCGGCCTCGACCAGCGGCGAGCGTGAGGATTCCAGCGTCTGGCGTGCCGCGACATGCGCAGCTTCGCTGGCCTGCGCCGCAGCTTCGGAGGCCGCCAGCGTCTCTTCCGCCGTCTCGACCAGCGCGGTCAGCTCGTCGAGATCGCCGAAGCCGCCGGTTGCTTCGGTGAGCTTCTGCTCTTCCGCCGTGACGTTCGCGATCTCCTGATCGAGCCGGGCGAGCTTGTCGCGATGGGTGCGGACGTTGGCCTCGAGCTGGTTGCGCTTGGCGGTGAGGTCGGCGAGCGCGGTGGTGAGCTCGGCGAAGCGCTGCTCGGTTTCGGTCAGCACCGCCTCGGCCTCGGCAACGCGCTCGTCGACGCCGGAGCGTTTCTCGACGCGCGACTTGATCTCTTCCTTCAGCTCGGCATCTTCGGCGTCGAGCCGCTGCAGCGCGACGTCGGCATCCATGGTCTGCTGCTGAGCACGGGAAATGTCGCCCTCGAACTGGGCAAGGCGGCGCTCGAGCTCGGCGACGCGCTCCTTGGCGCGCTCTTCCTCACGGTCGAGCTGCTCGCGGGCATTGGTCAGGCGCTGCAGGCCGGCGGCGGCGCGCGCTTCGGCATCACGCAGCGCCGGCATCTCGGCGGCGCGGATCGCCTGGATGCGGGCGGCTTCGGCCTGGTGCTGGGTGCGCTCGGCCATCTCGCGCACGGCGAGATCGTGGGTCTGGCCGGATTCGTTGACGTCGGCATGGGCACCGACCCAGCGCAGGTGGAACAGCGTGGCTTCGGCCTTGCGGACCTTGGCGGCGACCTCGCGATAGCGCACGGCCTGGCGGGCCTGCTTCTTCAGGCCTTCCATCTGGCCGGAGAGCTGGCCGATCACATCCTCGACGCGGGTGAGATTGGTTTCGGCCGCCTTCAGCCGCAGCTCGGCCTCGTGACGGCGGGCATGCAGGCCGGCAACGCCCGCGGCATCTTCCAGCACGCGGCGGCGCTGCTCGGGCTTGGCCTGGATGATCTCGCCGATCTTGCCCTGGTGGACGAGAGCGGGCGAGCGCGCGCCGGTGGCGGCGTCCGCGAACAGGATCTGCACGTCGCGGGCGCGCACGTCGCGGCCGTTGATGCGATAGACCGAGCCCGCCTCGCGCTCGATGCGGCGGGAGATTTCCAGGATCTGGCTGTCGTTCATCGCCGCCGGCGCGGTGCGATCGGCATTGTCGATCGTCATCGTCACTTCGGCATGGTTGCGCGCCGGACGGTTGCCGGAGCCGGCGAAGATCACCGCATCCATGTCGGCGGCGCGCAAGCTCTTGTAGGAGGTCTCGCCCATCGCCCAGCGCAGCGCCTCGACGAGATTGGACTTGCCGCAGCCGTTGGGGCCGACCACGCCGGTCAGGCCGGGCTCGATGACGAAGTCCGTGGGCTCAACGAAGGACTTGAAACCGTGAAGGCGCAGGCGGGTGATTTTCATAAGCACGCATCTCTGTTGGCAGGCGCGAATCCCCCTGCCGGGACAGTACCATGGAAGGCAATGTCGCTGTCTGGGTGAGTCGCGCGAGGCGCCTCATGCGGCTGGACAATGGCCGCGGTGCGCCGCCAGGGCAACCGGCGAAAGCCGCTTTTCCCAAGGGATTTATGCCGGGAAAGATACGGCTTTCGAGATGCGAATCAGGATCTTGACGAGCGAATCAGCTCTTCAGCAGCGGGTTGATCTTCTTGGCGAACTCCTCGAACGAGGTGTCGCCCTTGATCTTCTCGCCGTTGATGAAGAAGGTCGGCGTCGAATCCACCTTGAGCACGTCGCTGGCATATTTCTGGTCGGCGGCAATCTTGTCGAGCAGCGCCTGGTCCTTCAGGCAGGCCTCGACCTGCTGCTGGGTGAGGCCGGCCTGCTTGCCGATCCGCGTCAGGGTCTCGGTGGTGTTCTTCATCACCCAGTCATTCTGCTGGCGGAACAGCATGTCGGTGACCGCGAAGTATTTCGGCGCATCGTCCTTGGCGATGCAGCGCGACAGCATCGAGCCGGCGGCGGCTTTGATGTCGAGCGGGAACTCGCGGAAGATGTAACGCACCTTGCCGGTGTCGATGTATTCCGTCTTGATCTTCGGGAACACCTGCTCGTTGAAGGCGGCGCAGTGCGGACACGTCATCGAGGCGTATTCGGTGATGGTGACGGCGGCATCCTTCGGGCCGAGCGCCATGTCGGGCAGCGACACCGGCTTGGCGACATCGGCGGCCGACTGCGCCATTGCTTCAGGGATCATGGCGTCCGAGATGAACCGCAGCGGCGAGAGCCCGGCGAACGCGGCAAGCCCGGTCAGCGACAGCAACGTGGTGAAGGCGCGGCGGGTGATGATCAAGGTCGGCTCCCGGGATTGGCAAGGTTCGCCCGAAGGACGGGTCAAGGTTTCCTGCTCGGACGGCCTGTCGCTAGCTTGAAACGTCGTTTGAGGCAATGGCGGGCGCTACGGACAGGTCCAGTTTGGCCGCGGAATGAGGCTCAATTTCGCTTGATGGCGGCCCCCAGGCGCGCCAGCGCGGTCTTCAGTTCTTCATCTTCGATCTCGGTCAGGTTCTCCGCCACCTTGGCGACGGCCTTGGGGTCGGGTGGGCCGGGCCGCTTCCGGGCCCGCGGCCGCGACAGGGGTGCCTGGCGGAAGGCCAGCTTGCCGACAGCGCTCCAGCCGAAGAAGCGGTTGACCCGCTCCAGGATCACGTCGGCCGAATGCTGGATCTCCAGCGCCATCGGCCCCTCGACCCGCAGCACCAGGGTTGCCGACTCCTGCGGCTGACCCTCCACCGGCCGCGGCCATTGCATCTTGAGCGGCTCGGCATGGGCCGCGATCTCCGGCCCCGCGATCTGCGCCCACCGCGTCACCAGCTCGCGCGCCGCAAAGCCCTGCTTGGCATAGGCCTCGGCAAAGACGTCGTCGAGCAGGATCCCGAGCGGTTTGGCGCTGACGCGGCCGGGCTTGAAGATGGGGCCGGATTTGGACATGAGCCGTCCGTTATGCCGCGGCGCGAGGCCGGATCGCCTTGAGGTCGCGATCGATCTCGCGCCGTCGTTGCATCAGATCATAGTCCATCTGCAGACCCAGGAAAAAGCCCTCCGACAGACCGAAATAGCGGGCGAGCCGCAGGTCAGTGTCGGCGGTGATGTCGCGCTTGCCGAGGACGATCTCGTTGATCCGCCGCGGCGGGACGTGAACGGCCCGCGCCAGCGCGTTCTGGCTCAGCTCCATCGGCTTCAAAAACTCCTCCAGCAGGATCTCGCCGGGATGGGGATTGCGGAGGAACCCGTTCCTAGTGGTAGTCGACGATTTCGACATCTCTCGGTCCTCCTTCATCCCACACAAAACAGATGCGCCACTGATCGTTGATCCGGATCGAGTGCTGACCTTCGCGGTTGGCTTTCAGGGCTTCCAGCCGATTGCCCGGCGGAACCTTGAGATCCCGCCAACACCCGCGCCTGGTTTAGCAAGCGCAGCTTTCGCAAAGCCACATTCTGAATGTCGGACGGCAGTTTTCGACTTCGCCGACCGGACCAGATCAACTCTGTCTCGGAGTTGGCGAAGCTCTGGATCATGTCTGTGTATAACGCAAGGCGTTATAGCGCGCAACGGTCCGGTCGCGCTGGCCACAGGCGGAATCCTCCTCTAGTAAAGGTGCATGCTCTCCACGACTGCGCGCAAGAAGGAACAGAGTACGGCGTCGTCGGTTCGCCCGCTCGCGCTCCTGCAATGGTACGACCGCCACCGCCGCCGATTGCCGTGGCGCGCCGCGCCGGGCGAGGCATCCGATCCCTATCGCGTCTGGCTCTCCGAGATCATGCTCCAGCAGACCACCGTGAAGGCGGTCGGCCCCTATTTCGAAAAGTTCGTCGCGCGCTGGCCTGATGTCACGGCGCTGGGGCGAGCCTCGCAGGACGACGTGCTGCGGATGTGGGCCGGGCTCGGCTATTACTCGCGCGCACGCAACCTCCATGCCTGCGCCGTGGCGGTGACGCGCGAGCATGGCGGCGTGTTTCCGGATACCGAGGAGGGGCTGCGCGCGCTGCCGGGGATCGGGCCCTACACGGCGGCGGCGATTGCGGCGATCGCGTTCGACCGCCGCACCATGCCGGTCGACGGCAACATCGAGCGCGTGGTGTCGCGGCTGTTCGCGGTCGAGGAGGAGCTGCCGCAAGCCAAGCCGCTCATCCAGCAACTCGCCGCGACGCTGCTGGCGGAGTCTCGCGCCGGCGACAGCGCGCAGGCGCTGATGGATCTCGGCGCCTCGATCTGCACGCCGAAGAAGCCGGCCTGCTCGCTGTGTCCGCTGAACGAGGACTGCGCGGCACGCGCGCAGGGCACCCAGGAGACGTTCCCGCGCAAGGCACCGAAGAAGAGCGGGATGCTCAGGCGCGGTGCCGCCTTCGTGGTCACGCGCGGCGCCGAATTGCTGGTTCGCTCGCGGCCCGAAAAGGGGTTGCTCGGCGGCATGACGGAGGTGCCGTGCTCGGACTGGCTCGCCGGCCAGGACGATGCAACGGCGAAGCAGCAGGCGCCGCAGCTGAAGGGGCTGTCGCGCTGGCAGCGCAAGGTGGGCGCCGTCACCCACGTCTTCACGCATTTTCCGCTCGAGCTAGTGGTCTACACGGCCAAGGCCGAGGCCCGGGTCCGCGCGCCCGAGGGCATGCGTTGGGTGGCGATCGCGACTCTGGCAGATGAGGCGCTGCCCAACGTCATGCGCAAGGTCATCGCGCATGGATTGGATCTCTAGCATCCATCCTGCTGACAGCAGGCTGTCAGCAGGCTTGCGCTAACAGGGGGCAAAGGAGATCTCGCATGGTCAAGACCGCGCTCGATAACTTCCCAAGGCCCCCATGCGCCGAGCTGCTCGGCTGGCGCCTGCTCGATGCCCGTCCGGAGGAGGGCTGGATCAAGCTCGGCTTCGACGGCAAGCCGGAGTTCTGCAACCCCGCGGGCTTCATCCAGGGCGGCATGCTCTCGGCGATGCTCGACGACACCATGGGTCCGGCGGTGCTGGTGATGAGCGAGGGCCGGCTCTACACCACCACGATCAGCATGACCGTGAATTTTTTGGCACCCGCAAAGCCCGGTCCGATCACCGGCGAAGCCAAGGTCACGCAGCTCGGCAAGACCATCGCCTTCGTCGAAGCCAAGCTGATGGCAGAGGACGGCACCGTGCTGGCGACGGCAAGCGCCAGCGAGCGATTGTTGGAGGCGGCGAGGGTGGTGGGAAAATAGTTCGGCGGTGCCACTGCTCTTCCTTCTCCCCTTGCGGGAGAAGGTGGCGCGAAGCGCCGGATGAGGGGTTGCCTCAGCGAATTCTACGGCAAAAGATTTACCTGCGGACAGAACCCCTCACCCAAGTGAGTCCGCTTCTACCTGCGTCGCTGCCCTCTCCCGCAAGGGGAGAGGGCGTATTCGCGCACATCTCGCCTTGAGCAAAGAACTCACCCGACCGCGCGCGCGTCCTTGCTCACGATCGGCGGCTTCGCATTCAGCGCCTCGACCTGAAATCCCGCAACGCGCTTGTAGTTCGCGGCGATGTCCTCCAGCTCCTTTTGCGACAGCACGTCGGTGACGACCTTGTACCCGTCAGGCGCGCGCTCCTCGACCAGCTGCATCACCTGCTCGGGACCGTTCTTGCGGTTGAGCAGGACGAGGTCGGTGGTTGCGGGCCGCCGCTCGGCCTCATAGGCGAGCAGTGCCGCCTGCGTCGGACCGTGCGCCAGGATCTCGCGGGTGATGACGCGCGCGTCGAGGATCGCCTGCGAGGCGCCGTTCGAGCCGATCGGGTACATCGGATGCGCGGCATCGCCCATCAGCGTGACGCGGCCGAAGGTCCATTGCGACACCGGATCGCGGTCGACCAGCGGATATTCGTAAGCGTGCGGGCAGTTCCTGATCAGGGCGGGCACGTCGAGCCAGTCGAACTGCCAGCTTTCGAACCAGGGCAGGAACTCATCGAGCCGCGCCGTGCGGTTATAGTCCTCGCGACGCCACTGATAGGTCGGCGGCATGTGGCGCTCCGCGACCCAGTTGATGAGGTGGTTGCCGTCGGCGTCCGCTTCTTTCGAGATCGGATAGCAGACGAATTTCAGGATCTCGTGACCGGCCATGATCATGCTGCGGCCGGTGAGGAAGGCTTTGGCCGGCGTGACGCCGCGCCAGAGGATGCGGCCGTTCCAGATCGGCGGGCCCTCATTCGGATAGAGCTTTTCTCGTGCGGCGGAATGGATGCCGTCGGCGGCGATCAGGATCGCGCCCTCGTAGGTGCCGGCGGCCTTGCCGGTCGCCCTGTCGACAAAGTCGGCGCGCACGCCGCCCGCCGTCTCGCTCCAGCCGGTCAGATGATGGCTGGTGAGGATGTTGTCGCGGCCGAGCCGCTCGAGCGCGGTGTCGAGCAGGATCTGCTGCAGCGTGCCGCGATGGATCGAGAATTGCGGCCATTTGTAGCCGGCCTCAAGGCCGCGCGGCTCGCTCCAGATCGGCTTACCGTGCTTGGAGAAATATGCGAGCTCGCGCGTCCGCACACCGCTGGCGTCCAGCTTGTCCAGCAGGCCGAGCTCGATCAGCTCGCGCACCGCATGCGGCAGCACGTTGATGCCGACCCCGAGCGGCTTCAGTTCCGCGACACTCTCGAACACTTTCACGGGAACGCCGATTTGATGCAGGCTGAGCGCAAGCGTCAGCCCGCCGATGCCGCCACCGGCGATGAGTACCGTCATGAGAAAACCCCTCCGATGGAGGCGTCTTGGCACAGCCGGGCGGCCGTGGGCAACTGCGAACAGGCCGCCTATGGACGGCGCGGCGGAGGACCGTTAACCTCCGGTTTTCCCCATGAGGTCCGACATGCTCAAGCTCTACTACGCCACCGGCACCTGCGCGCTTGCCACCTACATCACCCTGGAAGAGGCCGGCGCCGACTACACCGCTGAGCGGCTGAGCTTCAAGGACAACCAGCAGAACAGCCCGGACTATCTCGCCATCAACCCAAAGGGCCGAGTGCCGGCGCTGGTCACCGACCGCGGCGTCCTGACCGAGACGCCGGCGATGCTGGCCTATCTCGCGCAGATCTTCCCCAAGGCGAAGCTCGCGCCGCTCGACGATCCCTTCGACTTCGCCCAGGTGCAGTCGTTCAACTCCTATCTCTGCTCGACCGTGCACATCAACCACGCCCACAAGATGCGCGGCGCGCGCTGGGCGACGGAGGAGAGCTCGTTCGCCGACATGAAGGCGATGGTGCCGAAGACCATGGGCGCCTGCTTCAAGCTGATCGAGCAGAAGATGTTTCGGGGACCCTGGGTGATGGGCGATCAGTACACGATCTGCGATCCCTATCTCTATACGCTCTCGACCTGGCTCGAAGGCGACAGCGTCGACATCAATGCGACGCCGAAGATCGCCGATCACTTCAAGCGCATGTCCGATCGCCCCGCGGTGAGCAAGGTGATGGCGGCGCAGAAGGCGTAGGAGCGCAGCTGTTGTGGGGTGGGTTAGCGCAGCGTAACCCACCTCTTCTGTTGCTGCGGAAACCAAAGTGGTGGGTTATGCCTTCGGCTAACCCACCCTACGAGAGCTTCCGCCTGGCTTGCTCCAGCTGCCGCCCCGTCTCCAGCATCAGCCTTCTCAGCCAGATCGAACCGGGGTCCATCTGCGCGCGCGTCGGGTGGAACATGAACTGCTCGTCGATCCCTGGATCGAGCGGCGGCGTCACCGTGACGAGGCCGAGCTGCTGCGACAGCGCGGTGATCAGCCGGCGCGGCACGAAGGCGACGAGATCGGTGCGCGCGGCAACGTGCAAGGCTTCGAGATAGCCCGGCACGACCAGCGAGATATGTCGCTCGACGCCTTTGCCGCGCAGCCAGGTGTCGATGAGATCCTCGGCATTGCCGCGGATGATCACGCCGACATGGCGGGCGGCCAGGAACGCCTCGCGCCGCTTCAGCCTCGATCCGACGGGATGGCCGCGCCGCACCGCCAGCGCGTCGCTGTCGGTGTAGAGCAGCTGGCGATGAAACCCCTTGAAGGCGTTGCCGATCGAGATCACGAGGTCGATGGTGCGGGCGAACTCGGCGTGGAAGATCGCAGGTCCCCGCCACGGCACCACGTCGATGCGGACGTTGGGGGCAAGGCGCGTCACTTTCGCCATCAAGGGCGGCATCAACAGCTCGACTGCGAGATCCGGCATCATCAGGCGGAACTGCCGCTCGCTGCGCGCGGCATCGAAGTCATCGGGCACGAACAGCCCGCGGACCTGGTCGAGCGCCTGCGCCAGCGGCGCACGCAAGGCGAGCGCCCGCGGCGTCAGCTCCATCCGTACGCCCGTGCGCACCAGCAGCGGGTCACCGAAGATGTCGCGCAGGCGCTGCAAGGCGTGGCTCGTCGCCGGCTGTGACAGGCCGATCCTCATCGCCGCGCGGCTGACATTGGCCTCGCGCAGCAATGCGTCGAGCGCGGTCAATAGGTTGAGGTCGAGCGTTTTCAAATTCATGAGGTGAATAGATATCATATTCTCTATCGATTTGAAGAATGGCGGTGGCCCGGCGATGATCTCCACGTTGTCACCACGAGGAGATGCCGCCATGAACGCGAGCGCCAACAAGAAACTGCTGCAGGATATCTTTGCCGCGGCCGCCAATCCCGATCCGGCCGCGCGCGACCGCGCCCTGTTTACAGCAAGTCTCGCCGACGACGCCAAATGGGTCGTCACCGGGCAATATTCCTGGTCGCGCACCTTTGCCGGCAAGGACGCGATCCTCAAAGATCTGCACGGCTATGTCCGCACGCGCCTGCGCGACCGCACGCGGACCGTCGCCCATCGCTTCATCGCCGATGGCGACATCGTGGTGGTCGAAGCCAAGGGCGATAACGTCACGCCCGAGGGCGTGCGTTACGACAACGATTATTGCCTCGTGTTTCGTCTGGAGGACGGCAGGATCAAGGAGATTCGCGAGTACTGCGACTCCGTGCTGACCGAGAAGGCGCTCGGCCCGTTTCCGCAAGCTCCCGCCAGGGCAGCGAGCTGACCAGATTGGATCAGGTCGCGTCCACCGGCCGCTCCTGTTCGTCACGGCCCGCGATGTTTGTGCGGGCCTGCCGGGCGCTGCTGGAACTCATGCAGGCCCGGCGCGAGCGGTCTCGGGTCCGCTGCCAGCTCGCGGCCATGACCGAACGCGAGCTTCAGGATTGCGGGATGTCCCGGAGCGAGATCGAGCACGAGCTCAGAAAGCCGGTTCGGCGGAAATGAACGGAGTGGACCCCCGATGTCTCGCCTCTCGCAGTGCCAAGGCCGGCGGAACTATTGCGTGCCGCCGGCGTTCCCTCGGTTGCCGGGCGCGTCGCGCCCGCGGCAACCTGCGTTCTCGGGAATTTCATGCTGGCTGGGGCTTCGGACGTTTCAACGCAGGGAGGCCGCAGCTTCTCCGGACTGCGCGAACGACTAAGAGACGCAACGTCGGCCGCGCACCGCGACCTCGACGCGCAGCTGTCGGCGTTCGAGCTGGCCGAGCTCTCCGGCTATCGGCGCTTTCTGCAAGCCAGTGCCGGCGCCCTGCTGCCGCTCGAGACGGCACTCGTCGAGGCCGGCGTCAGCAGCGCTTTCCCGGACTGGCCGGAGCGGTCGCGAAGCGCGTCAATTCTGGCTGATCTCGAGCGCCTCGGCAGCGCGGTGCCGCGGCTGGTGTCCGTGTCCCCACTGACGCGCAGCGGCGTTGTGGGCACGATGTATGTGCTCGAAGGCTCCCGTCTCGGGGCAAAATTCCTGCTGAAGATGGTCGCGGATTCCGCCGATCCGCGCCTCCGCGAAGCTGTCGCCTATCTCAGTCACGGCACCGGCAGGCGGCTCTGGCAGAGTTTCCTGGCGAAGCTTGCAACCAACGAGTGCTGGGACGAAGACGAGGCAATCGAGGCGGCCCGCATCGCCTTCGCCGCATTCGAGCAGGCGGCGGACCGGGCATGAACCAGGCCGTCAATCTCACCAATTGCGACCGCGAGCCGATCCACATTCCCGGCAGTGTGCAGCCGTTTGGCTTCCTGCTGGCCGTGCTCTCGGATTTCACGATCTGCATGGCCTCGGATAACGTCGGGAGCTTTCTTGGAACGGATGTTGCCGACCTGCTGCAGCGGCCGCTGTCGGGCGTGATCTCCGAGGCGGCGGTCGAAACGATCCGCAGCCGGGTCGATCATCTCGGCGGTCCGGATGCGACCGAGCGCCTGTTCGGCGTCGAGCTGCAGCCCGGCAAGCCACCCTTTGATCTTTCGATCCATCTCTCCGGCGTCTATCTGATCGTCGAGGCGGAGCCGAGCGTCCACGAGCCCGGCGTCAATTCCGGCGAGCTCGTGCGCTTGATGCTCGAACGGATCCGCAAGACGCGCGGAATGGCCGATCTTGCGCGCGAGGCGGCGCGTCAGCTTAAGGTGCTGACCGGCTTCGACCGCGTCATGGTCTATCAGTTTCACCCGGACGGGTCTGGCGAGGTGATCGCCGAGACGGCGGAGTCTGGGCTCGAATCCTTTTTCGGTCTGCGTTACCCCGCCTCCGACATCCCAAGGCAGGCGCGCGCGCTCTATCAGCGCAACTGGCTGCGCATCATCGCCGACGTCAACGCGCGGCCTGCCGCGCTGATGTCCACGGCCACGCATAATGCGGGACTGCTCGACCTGTCGATGAGCGTGCTGCGCTCGGTGTCGCCGATCCACATCGAATATCTGCGCAACATGGGCGTTGCCGCCTCCATGTCGGTGTCGATCCTGCGCGACGGCAAGCTGTGGGGTCTGTTTGCCTGCCACCATTATTCGCCGCGTTACATTTCGTTCGACAAACGCACGGCCTCCGAGCTGTTCGGTCAGATGTTCTCGTGGATCGTGGAAGGCCGCGAGCGCGAGGGTGACGTCGCCTATGAGGCCCGCGCGCATCAGGTCCAGGAGCGATTGATCGAGATCGCGGCCTCGCACGACCACAGCCGGCGGGCGATCGTCGATTTCCTGGGCGACTACCGCAAGATGATCGAGTGCGACGGCGTCGCAGTCTGGTCCGATAATACGATCGCGCTCGAGGGCGAGACCCCGACCGAAGACGAGGTGAAGGATCTCGTCGCCTTCATCAACCGGACTTCGCCGGGCCGGATCTTCGCCAGCGCCGAGATCGCCCAGGTCTACGCCGCCGGCCAGGCCTTCCGTGACCGCGCTGCGGGCTTTCTCGCCATCCCGATCTCGCGCACGCCGCGCGATTGCCTGATCTTCTTCCGCCGCGAGGTCACGCGATCGGTGAAGTGGGCCGCCGATCCCAACAAGGTCTACGACGAAGGTCCGCACGGGCCGCGCCTCACCCCGCGCAAGAGCTTCGAGTTGTGGCAGGAAACGGTGGCGGGGCAGTCGAAGCCGTGGTCGGCGGCCGATATCCGCATCGCCGAGAGCCTGCGCGTCACGCTGCTGGAGGTGATCCTGCAACTGTCCGACCTCGCCGCGCGCGAGCGCCGCGGGGCACAGGAGCGGCAGGAACTGATGATCGCCGAGCTCAATCATCGCGTCCGCAACATCCTGAGCCTCGTGCGCGCCCTGGTGGCGCAGAGCAAGGAGACTGCGACCGGCATCGAGGAGTTCGCCAGCGTGCTCGGCGGCCGCATCCAGGCCCTCGCGCGCGCCCACGACCAGATCACGAACCTGAACTGGGCACCCGTCGCGCTCCGCACCCTGGTCGAGTCCGAGGCCGGCGCCTATCTCGGTGCGCGCGCAGACCGGGTGAAGATGGGCGGTCCGGACGTCGCGCTCGATCCAAAGGCGTTCGCGACGCTGGCGCTCGTCGTTCATGAGATGATGACCAATTCCGCCAAGTACGGCGCGCTTGCCGATTCCACCGGCAGTGTCGAGGTGGTCTGGCGCCTCGACCCGTCTTCCAGCCTCGTCATCGAGTGGAAGGAGAGCGGCGGTCCGCCCGTGCAGCCGCCGTCGCGGCGCGGCTTCGGCACCACCATCATCGAGCGGTCGGTGCCGTTCGATCTCAAGGGCGATGCCGAGATCCGTTTCGACCTCCTGGGCGTCCAGGCGAAGTTCGTCATTCCGCCCAACTTCGTCCAGCTCGTCCCATCCATCGCGGGAGCCGCCATGCGTATCGAGGAGCAGCAATCTGCCCGTCCACGGATTTCCGACACGGCCCTGATCGTGGAGGACAACCTGATCATCGCGATGGCCGCGGAGGTCATCCTGCTCGACCTCGGCGCCCGCCACGTCGACACCGCCGCAACCGTCGACCAGGCACTGCGCTCGATCGAGCGTTCGCGGCCGAGCTTTGCTCTGCTCGATCTCAATCTCGGCAGCGAGAGCAGCATCAAGGTGGCGCAGAAGCTAAAGGAGATCGGGGTGCCCTTCATCTTCGCGACCGGCTATGGCGAGCGCGCGCCGATCCCCGAGCAATTGGCCTCCGCGCCGGTGGTCCAGAAGCCCTACACGCTGGAAGTGGTCGAAAATGCACTCGGCAAATTGCAGCAGGCCGGCGCCCAATAGGCATCCCCTGACGAACAGCATGCATCGGCGTGCATGGCACAGCGGATTCGCATGCGGCTTTGCATAGCTGCCGACAAAATCGGCAGATTTGGTGCGGGTCGAGATCGGGCGCGCGAGGAATTTGAAGGTTCAATTAAGAAGTGTCCCCCATTGTGTCGCGGTGCAGCGTAGGCCGCCAGGGGCGCGGCGTGCGGCTGTCGGAGTGGCCGTGACGATCGCCGGAGTCGTTCGGCCCCTCGAATTCACATGTATCTGGGTGGACAGTGGGAATGCCGAAATTTCGTTTGCGGATCAGGGGACGCCTGTACGCAGGCTTCATGGCCCTGGTGGCGGTCGGTCTCGTGATGGCGGTGGTTGCCGTCTGGAATTTGCGGGACGTGCAGGATCAGGTCGCAAGACAATCCGCCCTCTCGGACAGCACGGCGCGGGTGCTGGAAATATCGGCCCATCTGCAGGCGATTCAGCGGGCCAATTTGCGCTACGTCTACGACGGCAACGAGTCCGCAATGAAGGAAGCGCAAGAGCGCGAGACCGCGGCGAGCGAGCTGCTCCGGGTCGGCGCTCAGGGGGCGCTCTCCGAGGAGCGGCGCGCGCTCTACAACGGCCTGATCGACGAGATCGCGAAAATGCGACGCCTGCGTGACAATCTCGGCGACGCCGTCAACGAGACGAGAACGGGCAAGGCGACGCTGCTGCCGAGTGGCGAGGACCTGGCCACCAAGACGAACAAGCTCGTCGACGTGGCGCGCGCCGCCGTCGATGAAGATACCGCTTCCCTCGTCGCCGATCTCGAATCCCGAATCCTGCTCGTGAGGATCGTAAATTGGCGTTTTCTGGCCCTTCGCGATGCGCAGGGCCCTGCGACCTTCAGGGCGAGCATCGACAGGGCATTACAACGGCTCGGGGCACTCGAAAAGAGCCCGCAGGCGGCGGCGTTGCGCGCCACGCTGGCGCCGGTGAAGACCTCGCTTGAAACCTACAAGACGGCGTTCGAGACGACCTCCGCAGCGATGCTTAAAGCGGACGAGATCTACCACAAGAGCCTCGCGCCCCTCATCGTCGACAGCATCGGCAAGCTCAAGGTGGCGGAAACGACGCTGAAGGAGGACTACCAGGTATCGCGCACCACCGCCGAGGCCGTGATCGCGGGAACGACGACCGTGCAGGAGATCGCCGGCGGCCTCGCCATCCTGTTCGGAGGCATCGTCGCCTTCCTGATCGCCCGCAGCATCGTCGGTCCGCTGACCTCGATGACGCAGGCGATGGGGCGGCTTGCCGGCGGCAATCTCGAGGTCGAGATTCCCGGCCGCGGCAGGGCCGACGAGATCGGCGACATGGCCAAGGCGATCCAGGTCTTCAAGGACAACATGATCGAGACCGAGAGCATGCGCGCCGAGCAGGCCGAACTCGAGGCGCGGCAGGCCGAGAACCGCAGGAAAGACATGGCCAGGCTCGCCGATCAGTTCGAGCAGGCCGTCGGCGAGATCGTCAACACGGTGTCGTCGGCATCGGGCGAGCTCGAAGCCTCCGCCGGCACGTTGACGACGACTGCCGCGCGCGCCCAGGACCTCTCGACGGAGGTCGCCAGCGCTTCGCAGGAGGCCTCGGCCAATGTGCAGGCGGTCGCCTCTGCGACCGAGGAGCTCTCCTCCTCGGTCTCCGAGATCGCCCGCCAGGTGCAGGAATCCGCCCGCATCGCCACCGAGGCTGTCGGTCAGGCGAGCCGGACCAACGAGCGCGTCGGCGCGCTCTCCAAGGCCGCCGCGCGGATCGGCGACGTGGTCGAGCTGATCAGCACCATTGCCGGCCAGACCAACCTCTTGGCGCTGAACGCCACGATCGAGGCGGCGCGTGCGGGCGAAGCCGGCCGCGGCTTTGCCGTGGTCGCTACCGAGGTCAAGGCGCTCGCCGAGCAGACGGCAAGGGCCACCGGCGAGATCGCCCAGCAGGTCTCCGGCATCCAGGCCGCGACCGAGGAGTCGGTCGGCTCGATCCGGGAGATCAGCGGCACCATCGAGCGGCTGTCGGAGATCGCCTCAACGGTCGCCGCGGCCGTGGAGCAGCAGGGCGCGGCGACGCAGGAGATCTCCCGCAACGTCCAGCAGGCGGCCCAGGGCACGCAGCTCGTCTCGTCCAACATCGGCGACGTGCAGCGCGGCGCCTCCGAGACCGGCTCGGCCTCCTCGCAGGTGTTGTCGGCGGCGCGCTCGCTGTCGGCCGACAGCAACCGGTTGAAGCAGGAAGTCGCCAAGTTCCTGAGCTCGGTCCACGCTGCCTGACGTCTTGAAAGCAAGAGGCCACGCGGATGCGCGTGGCCTCGAACAGCGGCGCGATCAAGCCACCTTGGTCGTCATGTGCTTGAACATGTTGGCTCGCGCTTCGTCGTCCATCTCGGCCTTGAAGGTGAACTTGTCCTTCAGGGCGACCGCGCGCGCCGCCGCCGGGCGCGCCGAGATCTCGTCGACCAGCCGCTTCACATTCGGGTATCGCGCAAAGGCGTCGTCGCCGAGCTTGAACGGCACCATCCGCGCCCAGCCCCACAGCGCCATGTCGACGATCGAATAGCTGTCGCCGACCATGTAGCGGCGGTCCTTCAGGTGAGCGTCGAGGATCTTGTAGTGGCGGTCGGTCTCGTACTGATAGCGGTTATGGGCGTAGTCGTGGTTCTGGTCCTTCGGCGCAAAATGCTTGAAATGCACGGCCTGACCGGAAAAGGGCCCGACGCCGCTCGCGACGAACATCAGCCAGGACAAGAGCTCGGCGCGGTTGGAGGGGAGGAATTTGCCGGTCTTCTCGGCGAGATAGAGCAGGATGGCGTTCGAATCGAACACGATGGTGCCGCCATCGTCGATCGCCGGCACCTTGCCGTTCGGATTGATCTTGAGGAATTCCGGCGCGAACTGCTCGCCCTTGCGGGTGTCGACCTTCACCGGCTCGTAGGGCAGGCCGGATTCTTCGAGAAAGAGCGCGACCTTGGTCGGGTTCGGTGATCCATTGAAATAGAACTTGAGCATCAAGCATCTCCCCGGTGTCTATATTGCCGCGCGCGGCCGCGGCCTCGTTGGGCGAGCCTGTCTTGCCTGAACCTCGCCCGAGAGAGCAACCGGCGAGTTTGCCGGGCGGTGTCTGCGCGGTACGCAGATCAGGCGGCGTAACAGAGGCCGATTGCCGCCGCGAGGACCATGGCCGCGCCCACGGCCTCCAGCCGCAGGCCGAGCCGCGCGGCGAGATGCATGTCGGAGGCCCGTGCCGCGCGCTCCGACCCGCGCGCATAGCCGTGGACGATAACGTCGTGGTTGAAATTGTCGTGCGCCTCGTTGCTGCTGGCGAGCCCGACGCAGATCACGAGCACGCCGAACAGCGCCAGGCCGAAGAATCCGAGCAGCGCGATCAGGAACATCGGAAACATGCCGATCAGGAAGATCGGCAGCAGCGGCACCAGCAGCAATGTCTCGGACTGTCGTCGCATGGGAGCCCAACCGGTCAGGAGGGGGCTAGTCGGGCGAATCTAGTCCTGGTTGGCACGGCTTTCAACTCACGCGGACGTCATTCCGGGGCGCGCGAAGCGCGAGCCCGGAATCCATTGGGCGGCATGGGACGCTGTTGATGGATTCCGGGCTCGCGCGCTTTGCGCGCGTCCCGGAATGACTTAGGAGAGGAAACTACTCCGCCGCCATTCCCGCGCGGATCTCGGCGCGGAGCTCGTCGATCAGCTTGAGGCCCTTCTTGGTCTCGACGTGCCAGAAGGTCCAGCCGTTGCAGGCCTGCGCGCCTTGCGCCACCGCGCCGATGCGGTGGATCGAGCCGACCTTGTCGCCAAGCATGATGGCGCCGTCGGCGCGCACCAGCGCCCCTAACTTCTTCTTGGCGTCGAACAGCTTGGTGCCGGGCATGATCATGCCGCGCTCGATCAGCTCGGAGAACGCAACGCGCGGCGCCTCGCGCGCGGTCATGAACGGGGCAAGGCTTTCTTCCGGCAACGGTTCGACCTTGGCGATGCGCGCCTCGGCCGCCCTGGCGTAGGTCTTGTCGCGCTCGAAGCCGACATAGGAGCGGCCGAGGCGCTTGGCGACCGCGCCGGTGGTGCCGGTGCCGTTGAACGGGTCGATGACGAGATCGCCGGGCTTGGACGAGGACAGCAGCACGCGCGCCAGCAGGCCTTCCGGCTTCTGCGTCGGATGCACTTTCTTGCCGTCGGCGCCCTTGAGGCGCTCCTCGCCGGTGCAGAGCGGGATCAGCCAGTCGGACCGCGCCTGCACGTCCTCGTTGGCCGCTTTCAGCGCCTCGTAGTTGAACGTGTAGCCCTTGGCTCTTTCGTCACGCGCGGCCCAGATCATGGTTTCGTGCGCGTTGGTGAAGCGGCGGCCGCGGAAATTCGGCATCGGATTGGTCTTGCGCCAGACGATGTCGTTCAGCAGCCAGAAGCCGAGGTCCTGCATGAT
This sequence comes from Bradyrhizobium yuanmingense, assembly GCF_025200905.1. Lineage (NCBI taxonomy): Bacteria > Pseudomonadati > Pseudomonadota > Alphaproteobacteria > Hyphomicrobiales > Nitrobacteraceae > Bradyrhizobium > Bradyrhizobium yuanmingense. Next base: position 1,222,177 of record NZ_CP104173.1, read on the forward strand.
GGCGCCGACGCGGAAGATGTTGTGATAGGAGCCGATCACCCAGATCGTCGCCGACGGCTTCATGGCGCGGCGTGCGGCGAGCAGCCAGGCGCGGGTGAAATCGTCGTAGGCGGCAAACGAATCGAACTTGTCCCAGTCGTCGTTGACGGCATCGACATGGGATTCGTCGGGGCGCTTGAGGTCGCCCTTGAGCTGCAGATTGTAGGGCGGGTCGGCGAAAACCAGGTCGACGCTGCCTGCCTGCAGCTTCGACATCTCGGCGACGCAATCGCCGACGATGATGCGATGCGAAGGCGACTCAAAATTTGTGCGGGGCGCCCTTGCAGACGCCCCGCGACGCGACTCTACCATGACTCAAGAACTCTGACTCAGGCGACGCTGTCGGCGACGCGGGACCAAACAACCGACTGCCCGTTACATTGAAGGGGCAAAGTAAAAATCGACTTAACCCGCCGCTTTCGTGAGCACTCCTCGCATCATCGTTCGCGCACAAATTGTTGCGCGCATTCGCCTTGTTTTACAGTGTATTTCGCGATTGCGCGGCTCGCGGGATCGATCGTGGCGGGAAAAAGGCTGTAAATTTCTCTCGGAAAAAACTGCTCGGCCCTCGGAAAAATTTGCTGGCATCGACAGGCTGTCGCACTAGGCAATTTTTGCCGGCCACGATATTGATAAAAGCAACGGAAATTTTACGTATGTGGCGCGTTGAGCTTTCGCGTTTCTGTGCGCCGTCGAAACTTAAATCAGGGACCCCAGAGGAAAGGCCGCCATGCGCTACGATGACTTCCGCCGCAGCGACGACATCGAGGATCGTCGCGACGAAGGTGGTGGCTTTGGCGGCGGCGGAGGCGGCGGGTTCGGCCTGCCGATGGGCGGTGGCGGGCTCGGCATCGGCACCATCATCATCCTCGGCCTGGTCGGCTACGCCTTCGGCATCGATCCCCGCATCCTGATCGGCGGCGCCGAGATCCTCTCCGGCGGCGGGCATGCGCCGACCTACCAGACCGATCGCCAGGCCTCCTCGGGCAAGCGCGGCGCGCCGACCGACGAGATGGGCAGCATGATCTCCGGCATCCTCGGCGAGCTCGACGATCGCTGGAGCGAGATCTTCCAGGCCAACGGCCAGTCGTACACCGGTCCGAAGATCGTGCTGTTCCGCAACGCCACCAATGGCGGTCGCTGCGGCATGGCGCAGTCGGCCATGGGGCCGTTCTATTGTCCGCCCGACCGGACCATCTTCCTGGACACCGCCTTCTTCCGCGAGGTCGAGACCCGCTTTCGCGGCTGTTCCGGCAAGTCGGCGTGCAATTTCACCACCGCCTACATCATCGCGCACGAGGTCGGCCATCACATCCAGAACCTGCTCGGCATCATTCCGCGCGTGACGCGGCTGCAGCAGCAGGTCGGCTCGAAGGCCGAGGCCAATGCGCTCCAGGTCAAGGTGGAGTTGCAGGCCGATTGTCTGTCCGGCGTCTGGGTCAACCGTGAGGCGAAGAAGCGTCCGAACTTCCTCGAGCCCGGCGACATCGAGGCCGCGCTGACCACGGCAAGCGCGATCGGCGACGACACGCTGCAACGCCAGGCCACCGGCCGTGTGGTACCCGACTCCTTCACCCACGGCTCGGCGGCGCAACGCAAGCAATGGTTCATGATCGGCTACCAGCAGGGCACGGTCCAGGCCTGCAACACGTTCGGTGCGGGGGCGTTGTAACGCGTCAGCCCCGGAACGACGAGCGAGGGTGAAGAATGGCCTCCATCGACGAATCCAAACAATTCATCCCGCTCAACATTGCGGTGCTCACGGTGTCCGACACGCGCGCGCTTGCGGACGACAAGTCCGGTCAGACCCTCGCCGATCGTCTCACCGCTGCAGGTCATCATCTCGCCGCGCGCGAGATCGTCACCGATGATGTCGAGGCGATCCGCGCCGTGATCCGCCGCTGGATCGCCGATAGCGGCATCGACGTCGTCATCACCACCGGCGGCACCGGCTTTACCGGGCGCGACGTCACGCCGGAGGCGATCGAGCCGCTGTTCGAGAAGCGCATGGACGGCTTTTCGATCGCCTTCCACATGCTGAGCCACGCCAAGATCGGGGCGTCGACGATCCAGAGCCGCGCCACCGCGGGCGTCGCGGGCGCGACCTACATCTTCTGCCTGCCGGGCTCGCCCGGCGCCTGCCGCGACGGCTGGGACGGCATCCTGGCGGCTCAGCTCGACTACCGCACGCGCCCCTGCAATTTCGTCGAGATCATGCCGCGGCTGGACGAGCATCTGCGCCGGCCAAAAGCGCAGGGCGCGACGGTGTGAGTTCTTGCTTTTCTTCCCTTCTCCCCTTGTGGGAGAAGGTGGCGCGAAGCGCCGGATGAGGGGTTCTCTCCGCGCGCACCAATGCTTGTGGAGACATACCCCTCACCCAAGCGAGCTTGCGTTTGCTAGTTGACATGCCCTCTCCCGCAAGGGGAGAGGGCGCAGCAACGCGCATCTCGCTCGCTGCGAGATCAGAGATCCAGCTCCCACGTCTCGCCGACCAGGTCGGCACCGAAGCTGCGATGCTTCTCTTCCTTCACCAGCTTGAATCCCGCACTCTTGTAGATCCCGCGCGCGGCCACCAAAATGCTCTGCGTCCACAGCGTCATCTTGCTGTAGCCGCGCTCGCGGGCGCCCTGGATGCATTGCTCGACGAGGGCGCGGCCGACGCCGAGGCCCCGTGCTTTCTTCTCCACCTGCAACAGGCGGAGCTTGGCGATCTCGTCCGTGGCCTTGACCAGGAACACCGAGCCGACCGGCTCGCCGCCGGCCTCGGCGATCCAGCAGTGCTCGCGCGCGGCGTCGTAATTCCTGATGAACTGGGCGCAGATTTCGGCGACCAGCGCCTCGTAGCTGATGTCCCAATTGTAGTCCGCGGCGTAGGCGGCAGCTTGGCGGGAGACGACCCAACCCATATCGCCGACGCGATGGCTGCGCAGCATGAAAGAAGCGGGCGGGCTTCGGCGTTGCTCCAGCACGGCCTCGATGGTCGCCATCGCCTGCGTGAGCCGGGTCGCATCGCCGGGCGAAAGCTGAGCCAGCATCGCGGCGACCTCGTTTTGCGAGCTCAGGTTCAGCTTGGCGAAAGCCTGCCGGCCTTTGGCGGTCAGGCTGAGCTGGTATTGCCTGCGGTCCGCGGGCAGCGGCTTTCGCGTGATCAGCCCCTTCTCGTCGAAGCTCTGGACGATGCGGCTGAGATAGCCGGGATCGAGACCGAGCTCGTGTCCGATCTCTTTTGCGGCAAGGTCGTCGCGATGGGCGAGCTCGTAGAGCACCCGTGCCTCGCTGAGCGAGAACGGACTCTTGCCGAGGTGCTGGTCGAGCACACCGAGCTTGCGGGTGTAGAAGCGGTTGAAGGCGCGAACCGCTGCGACGTGGTCGTCGGCAGCCTGTTCGGCCACGGCGCTTGACGGCAAAGCTTTCGATAGCATGGGATCACCTCGATATTTGCCATTGTCAATTAATTGATTGACGTTGGCAAGTATCTCGGCGCTTCAGCCGACCATGACAATCCGGCTGCGCAGCATGGTCCGGGACGACCGGCCGAGCCGCCGGAGCAGCCGCGCCTCGGAATGCCGGGCGTGGGGCGGGTATCCGCCGATCCGGTCGTAATGATCGCGCGCGATCAGCAGCCCTTGATCGCCGAGCGGACCGACGAGCCTGCGTGCCACCGCCCAGAGGACGTCGCGCGCTGCGGTATTTGCGTAAGGTGAGCGGGCGTAGCGGAACACCGCGGCACGATCCCGGCCGCTGGTGGCGACGGCCTGGATGAACTGGGTGGTTTCCTCGATCCAGCCGGTTTCCAGCACCGCGCCCGCAGGCAGGAACATCAGCCAGGGCGATCGGGCCTGGCGCGCCCCGGCAGCGAGCGCAGCGCCTTGCGAAGGCCCTTCGAAGCCGATGAAACGGCAGCCCGCGACGTCGGCAACGCGCTCGATGACGCCGTTGCGCGTGCCGTCGACCAGAAGCACTTCCCGGATCACGCCGGCTGCGGCGCCGGGCACCAGCGCGGCCAGGGTTGCGACCGCCGTCTGCTCGATACCTTCGGTCGGAATGATGACGCTCAGCATGATTGAGGCTTCAGTTTCCGCACTTCGGGAGAAGCGTAGCGTTGCATGATGTTGTCATAAACCCGTCGCGCTGCCGAGTGCAACTTTCGGAAGGGGCTTCGGCGTGCGATGGTAAACTGCCGCGAGTTCATCGCGACCAGATGTGCCAGGCGCGGCTGGTAATATTGCCGAATGTTTCGGCACAAGCCGATCCTGACGGTATTAACCCCGAATGCTTCGTGGCGACGTTTCGCTGCCCGGGAGAGACCTTGCATGAACGCCGATCACCTCGCCGTTGGCACCGCGCCAACATCGCCGAAGCAGGAGGCCGCGCCGACCTTGCGGATCCGGGCGCTGATGCTGGGCGACCGCATCAACGCGTCTGGCCTCGAGATCGGCACGCTGGTGTCCTCGACGCCGGCCGCCTTCCGCGTTCATGCCGGCCTTGCCGTGATCTTTCGCTACGGCGTCGTCGTGCTGATCGGGCTGTTGCCGTCGGAGGAGAAGGTCCTCGTCGACAACCTGAGATCGCGCGTGACCGGAGAGTTCAGCCCCTACGAGGAGGAGATCGCGCAGGCGCAGCTCTGTAACGAGGAAGCCGGCGAGACGATCCAGCCGGGCGGGCCGATCTGCCTCGCAAAGTTCTCCGACGACCGGCTGCTGCTGGTTGCGGACGCACTCGCCAAAAGCACGTCGCTGGCGCGCGATGAGCGCCGCGTCGCCGCGGTGTTCGACGTGATCGAGCCGTTTGCACGGGAGCTCGCCGAGCGCGGTCGCACGCCGCAACGGCGCAAGGGCATCCTGCAATTGATCGGCAACGCGCTGCTGGTGCAGCAGCGGGTCGCCGGCCGCGTCGCGGTCGCCGAGAAGCCCGACGTGCTCTGGGAGAAGCCCGAGCTCGACCGGCTCTATTCGCGCCTGGAGGACGAATACGAACTGAAGGAGCGCCTCGACACGCTCGAGCGCAAGCTTGCCGCGGTGTCGGAGACCGCCAACGCGCTGACCGATATCATCGACACCCAGCGCTCGCTCCGCCTGGAGATCGCCGTCGTGGTGCTGATCCTGATCGAAGTCGCGATGGGGACTTTTCAGCTCCTGACCGGCCGCGGTCACTAAGCATGATGAGATCAGGTTTGATTGCTATAACGTGAGTGCACTCCCTCTCCCGCTTGCGGAGAGGGTGTTTTCGCAACGGGATAACGCCCTAGATCAGAGCCGCGCAATGGCGCGCGATCATCATCTCTTCGTTGGTGGGGATGACGAAGACCTCGACCATGCTGTCGTTGCCGTTGATGCGCTCGCGCGCGGCATCGTTGCGTGCGGCGTCGATGCGCACGCCCATCCAGGCGAGACGCTCGCCGATCGCGCCGCGGATCTCCTTGGCGTGCTCGCCGATGCCACCGGTGAAGATCAGGCAGTCCAGGCCGCCGAGCGTGGTCGCCATCATCGCGACCTGCTGCGCCGCACGGAAGGTGAAGAGATCCACGGCTTCACGCGCCGCAGCCTCGCGGCTCGCCAGCAGCGTGCGCATGTCCGCAGACAAGCCGGAGACGCCGAAGAGGCCTGACTCGTGATAGAGCAGGTGCTGGACATCCTCGACCGACATGTTCTCGTGCTGTTGCAGATAGAGCAGCACGCCCGGATCGATCGTACCGCAACGCGTGCCCATCACGAGGCCGTCGAGCGGCGTCAGCCCCATCGTGGTGTCGATGCTGTGGCCATCGCGCAGGGCGCAGAGGCTGGCGCCATTGCCGAGATGCGCGATGACAGTGCGCTTGGCCACGAGCTCCGGCGCGATCTCGGCCAGGCGTCCCGCGACATATTCGAACGAGAGGCCGTGAAAGCCGTACCGCCTGACGCCACGCGCCTCGAATCGCCGGGGAATGGCGAAGCGGCTCGCCGGCGGCGCGAGGCCGTGGTGGAAGGCGGTGTCGAAGCACGCGATCTGCGTCAGCTCGGGCCGGATCGCCGCGAGCGTTCGCGCCGGCGCGAGGCAGCGCGGCTGGTGCAGCGGCGCCAGCGGCGTCAAGGCCTCCAGTTTCGCAATGATGTCGTCTGTCAGGACCTCCGGGCCTGAATAATCCGGCCCGCCGTGGACGATGCGATGGCCGATGGCCCGCAGGCTGCGTCCACCGAACCGGTCCTCGATGAAGGTGAGTACGTCCGCGAACAGATGGCCGCCGGCTGCCGCCGGCGCCTGCTTGCTTGTCTCGAACAGGTCTTCGCCCCTGGGGCCCTTCACCACCAGCCGGGGTTTGGCCTCGTGCTCGTCCAGCAGGCCCTTGCAGAGCAGGGCGGGCTCGGCCGCCGCGACATCGAACAGGCCGAACTTGATGCTCGACGATCCCGAGTTGAGGACGAGGACCGTGTCCGGCATCGCTAATTGCCGGCCTCGGCCGGCGTGTTGCCGCCGGCGCTGTTTTGCCAGACCCAGTCACGAATCTCAGGCATGTCTTCACCGTGCTCGCGGACATAACGGGAGTGTTCGATCAGTCTGTCGCGGAATTGCTGCTTCACCTGAGCGGCCTTGGTCGCCAGTCCCGGCACCCGTTCGATCGCCTCGATCGCGAGGTGGTAGCGGTCGAGTTCGTTGAGCACGACCATGTCGAAGGGCGTCGTCGTGGTGCCCTCCTCGGCAAAGCCGCGTACATGCATGCCGGCATGGTTGGTGCGATTATAGGTCAGCCGGTGAATGAGATAGGGATAGCCGTGATAGGCAAAGATCACAGGCTTGTCGCGCGTGAACAGGCTGTCGAAGTCGCGGTCGGACAGGCCGTGCGGATGCTGCTCCCTCGGCTGCAGCGTCATGAGGTCGACGACGTTGACGACGCGGATCTTCAAGTCCGGCAGCGCCTTGCGTAGGAGGTCGACGGCAGCGAGCGTCTCCAGGGTCGGCACGTCGCCGGCGCAGGCCATGACGACGTCGGGCTCGCCCTTTCCGTCCTCCGTGCCCGCCCAGGTCCAGATGCCGATGCCGGCATCGCAATGCGTCGCCGCGTCCTGCATCGACAGCCATTGCGGCGCCGGCTGCTTGCCGGCGACGATTACGTTGATGCGGTTATAGGTGCGCAGGCAGTGGTCGGCGATCCAGAGCAGCGTGTTGGCATCCGGCGGGAAGTAGATGCGGACGATGTCGGCCTTCTTGTTGGCGACGAGATCGACGAAACCGGGGTCCTGATGGCTGAAGCCGTTATGGTCCTGGCGCCAGACATGCGAGGTCAGCAGATAATTGAGCGAGGCGATCGGACGCCGCCACGGCAGCTCCCGCGTCACCTTCAGCCATTTGGCGTGCTGGTTGAACATGGAATCCACGATGTGGATGAAGGCCTCGTAGCAGGAGAAGAAGCCGTGCCGTCCGGTGAGCAGATAGCCCTCCAGCCAGCCCTGGCAGAGATGCTCGCTCAGCACCTCCATGACGCGGCCGTCCTGGGCGAGGTGCACGTCGTAAGGCTCGGTGGGCTCCATCCAGACGCGTTCGGTGGCTTCGAACACGGCGTCGAGCCGGTTCGATGCCGTCTCGTCCGGGCCCATGATGCGGAAGTTGCGCTCCTTCGCGTTGAGGCGGATGACATCGCGCAGGAATTTGCCGAGCTCGCGCGTCGCTTCCGCAACGACTTCGCCGGGCTGCGTCACCTCGATCGCGAAGCTGCGGAAGTCGGGCAGCTTCAGCTCCTTCTTCAGCACGCCGCCATTGGCATGCGGATTGGCGCCCATGCGCCTGATGCCTTCGGGCGCAAGCGCCTGAAGCTCGGCAACGAGCGCGCCGTTGCCATCGAACAGCTTTTCCGGCTCGTAACTGCGCATCCAGTCTTCGAGCACCTTGAGATGCTCCGGGTTCTCGCGGCAGCCTGCGACTGGCACCTGATGCGCGCGCCAGACCTCCACCTTCTTGCCGTCGACCTCCTTCGGGCCGGTCCAGCCCTTGGGGCTGCGCAGCACGATCATCGGCCAGCGCGGCCGCTCGACGGTTGTGCGGCCGTCGCGGGCATGTTGCTGGATCGAGCGGATGCTGGCGAATGCAACGTCGAGCGCATCGGCCATGGCCTGGTGCATCAATTTGGGATCGTCGCCGCTGACGAACAGCGGCTCGTGGCCGAACCCGCGGAAGAGGTCGCGGATCTCCGCGTCCTGCATCCGTCCGAGCACGGTGGGGCCCGCGATCTTGTAGCCGTTGAGATGCAGGATCGGCAGCACCGCCCCGTCATGGGCAGGGTTCAGGAACTTGTTCGAGTGCCAGGACGCAGCGAGCGGGCCGGTCTCGGCCTCGCCGTCGCCGACCACGCAGGCGACAATCAAATCCGGGTTGTCGAATGCGGCGCCATAGGCGTGCACCAGCGCATAGCCGAGCTCGCCGCCTTCGTGGATGGAGCCCGGCGTTTCCGGCGCGGCGTGGCTCGGGATGCCGCCGGGGAAGGAGAACTGCCTGAACAGCTTGCGCAATCCGTCCGCATCGCGCGCAATATCGGGATAGATCTCGCTGTAGCTGCCTTCGAGATAAGTGTTGGCGACCATGCCCGGACCGCCATGGCCGGGACCGCAGACATAGATCACGCTGACATCGAGCGCCCGGATGACGCGGTTGAGATGGGCATAGATGAAGTTCAGCCCCGGCGTCGTGCCCCAATGTCCGAGCAGACGCGGCTTGATGTGCTCGGGCCGCAGCGGCTCGCGCAGCAGCGGATTGTCGAGCAGGTAGATTTGCCCGACCGAAAGGTAGTTGGCGGCGCGCCAATAGCGATCGAGCAGATCGAGGTCGCTGCTCGCTTCGGCCGTTTTTTGTTGGATTGTCATGTTCCTGCCGACCTTCACTTCGCGATCGTCACCAACCCGGTTCCGGGGCGATCGATCCGTCGGTCATGAAACGGGATGGTCGTGACGGCCGTGTTGCGTGAGGTCAAAGGCAGGCGCGCGAAGTTTGGGCAGCTCTACTGTGCATGGGGTTGTTTTTCACGTTTTTGGTTTGTGTTCTTGATTTGTTCCTATGTCGTGCTATCTTGGCTGCATGAGTCCAGCATCCTCTCATGCTCTCAAGCACCCGCCGGTCACGGCGCCCTCCGAGCCGGCGGGTGCGCCTTCAGATTTCCCCGAGCTTGGCGTCGCCATCGACCGCGCGCGACGGCGAGGGCGGGGCGCGCAGTCCAACGCCAGCGGCCGTTACGAGGCCGAGGCGCGCGTCGCTTTCGACGACGGCTGGCAGAGCCTCGACGAGCTGCCGCCGTTCAAGACGAGTGTCGCCATCGACACCTCACGCAAGGTGATCACCCGCAACGATTCCCCCGACATCGGTTTCGACCGCTCGATCAATCCCTATCGCGGCTGCGAGCACGGCTGCGTCTATTGCTTCGCGCGGCCGACCCACGCCTATCTCGGCCTGTCGCCGGGGCTCGACTTCGAGTCAAAACTGTTCGTGAAGCCCGAGGCGCCTTCGCTGCTCGAGAAGGAGCTTGCGGCTCCCGGCTACGAGCCGCGGATGATCGCGATCGGCACCAACACCGATCCCTACCAGCCGATCGAGCGCGAGCGCAAAATCATGCGCGGCATTTTGGAAGTGCTGGAGCGCGCAGGGCATCCCGTCGGCATCGTCACCAAGTCGGCGCTGGTGCTGCGCGACATCGACATTCTCCAGCGGATGGCCAAGCGCAACCTCGCCAAGGTCGCGATCTCGGTCACGTCGCTCGATCCGAAGCTGGCGCGCACGATGGAGCCGCGGGCCTCGACGCCGCCGAAACGGCTGGAGGCGCTGAAGCAGCTCTCGGACGCCGGCATTCCCACCACGGTGATGGTCGCGCCCGTGATCCCTGCGCTGAACGATTCCGAGATCGAGCGCATCCTCGACGCCGCCGCCCATGCCGGGGTCAAGGAAGCTGCCTATGTGCTGCTGCGGCTGCCGCTGGAGGTGCGCGATCTCTTCCGCGAATGGCTGATGGCGAACTATCCGGACCGCTATCGTCACGTCTTCACCCTGATCCGAGACATGCGCGGCGGGCGCGACTACGACGCCAAATGGGGCGAGCGGATGAAGGGCACCGGACCGATGGCCTGGACCATCGGCCGCCGCTTCGAGATCGCCTGCGAGCGACTCGGCCTCAACAAGCGGCGCTCCAAGCTGACCATTGATCACTTTGCGCGGCCGAAGCGGAACGGTGATCAGCTCAGCCTGTTTTGAGCGGACACGTGCAAGAGGTGTCGCATGCTCAAGGAACTCGCTGTGCCGATGCCGCGGCTGACCGTCATCACGCTCGGTGTGAACGACATCCGCGCCAGCATCGCCTTCTACGACGCGCTCGGTTTCTCGCGCCGGCTGAAGGAGACCGGCGAGGCGGTTGCGTTCTACGACACCGGCGGTCCGGTGCTCGCGCTTTATCACTGGGATCGGCTCGCCGCAGACGCGTCCTTGGAGGACCAGCCGAGGCCCACGATCTTTCGCGGCATGACGCTCGCCTGGAATTGCGCGACCCGCAAGGAGGTCGACGAGGTGCTGGCCTTCGCCGTCGAGAAGGGGGCCACCTTGCTGAAGGCGGCGCACGCGACCGATTACGGCGGCTATTGCGGCTATTTTGCCGATCCCGATGCACATGTCTGGGAAGTCGTGGTCGCACCCGGCATCGAGGTGGGCGAGGACCGGCGGGTGCATCTGGCGGAGTAGCGCGGGCGGCCTGAATAACGGGAATATCGTGGGTTCCCGGTTGCGCTGGCGAAGCCCCCTGGCGCACGATCCCGGTCATGATTCGGGACCCCTCCGCCAAGACCCCAGCCAAAGCCGCGCCGAAGAAAAAGGCCGCGCCGAAGGCTGTGCCCGCCAAGGCGGCAAAGATATCTGCGGCCGATGCTGCGAAGGTCCCTGCCGGTAGGAAAGGCATCATTGCCGTTGCTGCCCCCAGCTTCCGCCGCGAGCGCGTGCTGATCAAGCGCGGCGTCTGGCCGGTCGCGGGCTGCGACGAGGCTGGCCGCGGCCCGCTCGCAGGCCCCGTGGTGGCCGCCGCGGTGATTCTCGATCCCGACCGGATTCCCCGCGGCATCGACGATTCCAAGCGCCTGACCGCCGAGGAGCGCGAAAAGCTGTTCGACAAGATCTGCGCCACCGCGCAGGTCTCGGTCGCCGTCGCCTCGCCGGCGCGAATCGACCGCGACAACATCCTGCGCGCCTCGCTGTGGGCGCTGAAGCGCGCCGTGGTGGCCCTGCCCGAGGCGCCCAGGCACGTCTTCGTCGACGGCCGCGACCGGCTCGACACCGCATGCGACTGCGAGGCCGTGATCGGCGGCGACGGTATCGTGCTCTCGATCGCCGCGGCCTCCATCGTCGCCAAGGTCACCCGGGATCGCTTGATGTGCGCACTGGCGCAGGACTGCCCGGGCTACGGCTTCGAGCAGCACAAGGGCTATGCCGTCCCCGAGCATCTCGACGCGCTTGATCGCCTCGGCCCTTCCATCCACCACCGCAGCTTCTTCGCCCCCGTCGCCGCCGCCCGCGCCAAGCACATGCCCTGGACCGTCGAGCCGGTGCAGGACCTGTTCTCGGTGACTGAGGTCGAGGTGCAGGTCGAGGCGAGCGTCGAGATCGACGCTTCCGTAAATCTCTAGCGATCCTCCTACAGCTTTCCCATCCGTCATGGCCGGGCTTGACCCGGCCACCCACGTCTTACCAGCGGCACGAAGAACGTGGATGCCCGGGACAAGCCCGGGCATGACGAACTGCGGCGGTTGCCACAACCCGTGGCGCCCTTTATCAAAACAGACGTGAGCGAATAGGGCCGGCTGGACGGGTTGGCTGCACCTTCGGACGTTGCATGCGGTTTACCTCCCTGGTCATCGAGCTCATTCGCGCCCGGCCGCGGCTGATCGTTTGGATTGCGGTGCTGCTGCAGGCCGCGATGTGGCTGTTCGTGGCGCTGGTGTTCTACCGCAGCCCGCCCGGCACTCTCGCGACCCTTCTGGCCTTCGGCAGGGAATACCAGGTCGGCACCGATCTCGGCCCGCCGCTTGCCATCTGGCTCGCCGACATCGCCTATCGCGCCGCCGGCGGCCACATGCTCGGCGTCTATGTGCTCGCCCAGCTCTGTGAGATCGCGACCTTCATCGCGCTCTATCATCTCTCCCGTGCCGTGGTCGGCTCGCAGCAGGCGGTGCTTGCCGTGCTCCTCACCATGACGGTGCTGGCCTTCTCCTCCTCGGCGCTGGACTTCGGCCCGCTGATCCTGGCGCGGCCGCTCTGGGCGCTCTTGCTGCTGCACTCCTGGCAGATCATCGGCCAGCGCCGCGGTAATGCCTGGTTCGCCTGGTCGATCGAAGCCGGCCTCCTGCTGCTGACGACGCCCGCCGCGATCTTCCTGCTGCTGCTGATCGTCGTCTTCGCGGTTACGACCGCCGGCGGCCGCCGGACGCTGCGCGGGCTCGATCCGCTGTTCGCGCTAATCGTCGTCGCCGTGCTGGCGCTGCCCTATGCGGTCTTTCTGATGCGGGCCGAGACGCTGGCGCTGCCGGCCTTGCCGCCAGTCGCCGAGCTCAACGACCGCGCGCTGCATGCGGTCTGGCTGCTCGGCGGCCTCGTGCTCGGGGCGGCGGCGATCCCGGCGCTGACCTTTCTCAACACCGGAATGTTCGCCGGCAAGGGCGAGGAGCCGCCGATCATCTACCGCCCGCCGGTCGAGCCGCTTGCGCGCAACTTCGTCTATTTCTTCGCGTTCGCTCTGCCGCTCGGCGCAGTGCTGATCTCCGGCCTGCTGGGGCTCGATTCCGTCGTCGGCGGCCCCGGCGTCGTGTTGATCATGTCGGGGCTTGCCGTGGTCGTCGCGGCCGGCGATCTCATCGCGATGCGCCGCGCGCGCATGCTCCGCATGGTCTGGGCCGCCGCCGTTGCCGCGCCCGCCGCCGGCGTGGTGCTTGCCGTCCTGTTCCTGCCCTGGACGGGCACTAGCGAAATTGCGACCTCGATGCCGGCGCGCGCGATCTCGGACTTCTTCGACGAGAGCTTCGCCCGCCGCACCAACCATCGCCTGCGCGCCGTCGCCGGCGAGACCCAGCTCGCTAGCCTGATCGCGCTGCATTCCGGCCGGCCGCATTTGTTCATCGACGCCGCCCCCGCGCGGACGCCGTGGATGAGCCAGACCAAGTTCAGCGAGACCGGCGGCGTCGTTGTCTGGCGCGCCTCCGATACCGCGGGCACGCCGCCGCCGGAGATCCTCAAGCGCTTTCCCGGCATCGTGCCGGAAGTCCCGCGCGCCTTCGAATGGCTGGTGACCGGCCGCCAGCAGCTGTTACGCATCGGCTGGGCCATCGTGCGGCCGAAGGGGACGTAGGTCGGTGTCATTCCGGGGCGCGGCGAAGCCGCGAGCCCGGAATCCATTCATCCACCAACTCTGCCGCTCGATGGATTCCGGGCTCTCGCTTCGCGAGCCCCGGAATGACGGCGTGGGTGTCGTTACACCGCGCCCTGCGCCAGCACCTTCGCGATCGCCCGCAGATCCTGCCAGGCCAGCCGCTTGTAGGCCGGCGAGCGCAAGAGGTAGGCCGGGTGAAACGTCGGCAGCGCGCGGATCACCCGCTGGCCGGTGTCGTAGTCGAACCAGCGCCCGCGCGTGCGCATGATGCCTTCGCGCGTCGAGAGCAGCGTCTGTGTCGAGGGATTGCCGAGCGTCACCAGCACGTCCGGGTTCACCAGCTCGATCTGGCGCTGGATGAAGGGCAGACAGATTTGCGTCTCCTGCGGCGTCGGCGTGCGGTTGCCGGGCGGCCGCCAGGGAATGACGTTGGCGATGTAGGCGGTGGTGCGGTTGAGGCCGATGGCCCCTAACATCAGATCGAGCAGCTTGCCGCTGCGCCCGACGAAGGGCAGTCCCTCGATGTCCTCGTCGCGGCCCGGCGCCTCGCCGACGAACATGATGCGCGCCTGCGGGTTGCCGTCGGCGAACACGAGCCGCGTCGCGGTGTGCTTCAACGCGCAGCCCTCGAAATTTTGCATCAGCTCGCGCAGCGCCTCCAGGGTCGGCGCTGTGCGCGCGGCTTCGCGTGCCGAGGCGATGGCGACGTCCGGTGCAGGCGCGGCTTCGCCGCGCATGACCGCTGGCGCGGCGACCGGCCGCGGCGCTTCGGCTGGCGGGGCCGCGCGCGGGCTGGGTGGCGGCGCATCGATTTCCGCCAGGCGGTCTATCGGTTCCTCCGCGAGCGTGCAGTCGACACCGGCCTCCAGATAGAAGGCGAGCAGCTCTCGGACGGTGGGTGCGGGTTCGGGGATCATGGCAAAGTCTGACTTTTATATCACCTTGGGCGGCCTTGCATCCCGGCGGAACGCGATTCCGAGGTTGTCCTACCCGGAAAAATCGGAAACAAGAGGGCGCAAACGACCAAGGACCGTCTCAAGGGCTGAGATCAGATGAGCACCGAAGAACTTCCCCCGCGCGAATCCATGGAATTCGACGTCGTCATCGTCGGCGCCGGCCCGTCGGGTCTGTCGGCCGCGATCCGGCTCAAGCAGCTCAACGCCGAGCTCAACGTCGTCGTGGTGGAGAAGGGCTCCGAGGTTGGTGCGCACATCCTCTCGGGCGCCGTGATCGATCCCGCGGGCCTCGACAAGCTGATCCCGGACTGGCGCGAGGATGCCGACTGCCCGCTGAAGACGCAGGTCAAGGACGACCGCTTCTACTGGATGACCGGCGGCGGCGCGATCAAGCTGCCGAATTTCATGATGCCGCCGCTGATGAACAATCATCACTGCTACATCGGCTCGCTCGGCAATGTCTGCCGCTGGCTGGCGCGCAAGGCCGAGGCGCTTGGCGTCGAGATCTATCCGGGCTTTGCGGCGGCCGAGGTGCTCTATGACGAGGAGGGCAAGGTCAAGGGCATCGCCACCGGCGACATGGGCATCGGCCGCGACGGCAAGCCGAAGGATTCCTTCACCCGCGGCATGGAATTGCTCGGCAAGTACACGCTGTTCGCCGAAGGCGCCCGCGGCAGCCTGACCAAGCAGCTCATCAACAAGTTCGCGCTCGACGCCAAGAGCGAGCCGCCGAAGTTCGGCATCGGCCTCAAGGAGGTCTGGCAGATCGATCCCGCCAAGCACCAGAAGGGCTTGATCCAGCATTCATTCGGCTGGCCGCTTGACCTCAAGACCGGTGGCGGCTCGTTCCTTTATCACTACGACGACAATCTCGTCGCCGTCGGCTTCGTCGTGCATCTGAACTACGACGATCCCTATCTGTCCCCATTCGACGAATTCCAGCGCTTTAAGACCCATCCCTCGATCCGCGGCACCTTCGAAGGCGCCAAGCGGCTCGCCTACGGCGCGCGCGCGATCACCGAGGGTGGCTATCAGTCGGTGCCGAAGCTGAGCTTCCCCGGCGGCGCGCTGATCGGCTGCGCGGCCGGCTTCGTCAACGTGCCGCGCATCAAGGGCGTGCACAATGCGATGGGCACCGGCATGCTGGCTGCCGAACATGTTGCGGCCGCGCTCGCCGCCGACCGCGCCAATGACGAGCTCGTCGAATACGAGAACGCCTGGCGTTCCTCATCGGTCGGCAAGGACCTGTTCCTGGTCCGCAACGTCAAGCCATTGTGGTCGAAGTTCGGCACCGTGCTCGGCGTCGCGCTGGGCGGCTTCGACATGTGGTGCAATACGCTGTTCGGCGCCTCACTGTTTGGCACGCAGTCGCACGTCAAGCCCGACCGCGCCACGCTCGATTCGGCCAAGAGCCACGCGCCCAGGAACTACCCGAAGCCCGACGGCAAGATCACGTTCGACAAGCTGTCCTCGGTGTTTTTGTCCAACACCAATCACGAGGAGGACCAGCCGATCCATCTGAAGGTCACGGACATGAACCTCCAGAAGACGTCCGAGCACGACGTCTATGCCGGCCCCTCGAACCGCTATTGCCCGGCTGGCGTCTATGAATGGATCGAGGAGGGCTCCGGCCCGCGCTTCCAGATCAACGCCCAGAACTGCGTCCACTGCAAGACCTGCGACGTGAAGGATCCCAACGGCAACATCACCTGGGTTCCCCCGGAGGGCGGCGGCGGCCCGAACTACGAGGCGATGTGAGGACATCGCAGGTGACCAGGCGCACGTTCCCGTGAGGACGGGGCTGCGGCGACCCGCCGCGGCCACGATAAGGCCATAGTGGCGGCGTCTTGGGGCGCTGGCGCGGTTTCAATGGGCCGGTTTGGGCGTGCGGAGGGGATCTTCCCGGGTCCGAATCCTTGCGGCGAAGCGCCAAAAGCGGCATTGTCGGCCTGACGGTTCCGGGCCCGGATGTCACCGGCCGCGTTCGCTTGCGATACGGTCTTCTGCTGCAAACCCAGGCACCACCCAACTCAAGGCGAGCCCTGATGTTTTCAAATCGTTTCAACCGCTGGACTGCTGCCGCCATCGCCCTCATGGGCACCGCGATCGCGACGGTCCCCGGCGCGGTCCTGGCGCAGACGCCGGATCATCCGGAAAACACGGCGGCGCAATTTCCGACGCGAAACGATCTGAAGTCGCTCACCGGCGCCGGCAGCTATCTCGCCGCCCGCCATGCTAGCGTTGAGCGCGACGCGACCTCGGCCGCCGCATTCTACCGTTCGGCGCTCCGCACCGATCCCAAGAACAACGAGCTGCTCGACCGTGCCTTCATCTCGTCGGTCGCCGACGGCGACATCGAGGAGGCGGTCAAGCTCGCCGAGCGCATCCTCACCATCGACAAGACCAACCGCGTCGCCCGTCTCGTCGTCGGCGTGCACGATCTCAAGCTGAAGAAGTACGTCGCGGCGCAGACCAACATCAACCAGTCGATCCGTGGTCCGATCACCGATCTCGTCGCCACGCTGCTGTCGGGCTGGGCCGCCTATGGTGCGGGCGATGCCAAAGGTGGTGTCGCCACCATCGACAAGCTGACAGGTCCGGAATGGTATCCGCTGTTCAAGGATCTCCACACCGGCATGATCCTGGAGCTCTCCGGCAAGGAGAAGGACGCCGGCACGCGCTTCGAGCGCGCCTACAAGCTCGACGATTCCATGCTGCGCGTGACCGAGGCCTATGCGCGCTGGCTGTCGCGCAACAAGGATTCCGCCGCGGCGACCAATATCTACCAGGCCTTTGACAAGAAGCTGGCACGCCATCCGCTGATCCAGGAAGGCCTGCGCGAGACCAAGGCCGGCAAGAAGATGCCGCCGCTGGTCGATTCCGCGCAGGCCGGCGCCGCCGAAGCGCTCTACGGCATCGGCGCGACGCTGACCCGCCGCGGTGGCGAGGATCTGGCGCTGGTCTATCTCCAGCTCTCGCTCTACCTGCAGCCGACGCATCCGCTGGCACTGCTGTCGCTCGCCGATCTCTACGAATCGGTCAAGCGGCCGAAGATGGCGATCAAGGTCTACGAGCGCGTGCCCGCCAACTCGCCGCTCAAGCGCAACGCGCAGATTCAGCTCGCCATCGATCTCGATTCCGCCGACCGCACCGACGAGGCGATCAAGATCCTCAAGGGCGTCACCTCGGAGGATCCCAAGGACCTCGAAGCCATCATGGCGCTCGGCAACATCGAGCGCGGCCGCAAGCGGTTCGGCGATTGCGGCGCGACCTATTCACGAGGCATCGAGGTGCTGCCGCCCGGCAACGACAAGGCCAACAGCGTCTGGTACTATTATCGCGGCATCTGCCAGGAGCGCTCCAAGCAATGGGCCAACGCCGAGGCCGACATGAAGAAGGCGCTGGAGCTGCAGCCCGACCAGCCGCACGTCCTCAACTATCTCGGCTATTCCTGGATCGACCAGGGCGTGAATCTCGACGAAGGCATGAAGATGATCAAGCGGGCCGTCGAGCAGCGTCCCGACGACGGCTACATCGTCGATTCCCTCGGCTGGGCCTATTACCGCATCGGCAATTTCGAGGAGGCAGTGAAGAA
The DNA here is from genome assembly GCF_025200905.1 of Bradyrhizobium yuanmingense. Taxonomy (NCBI): domain Bacteria; kingdom Pseudomonadati; phylum Pseudomonadota; class Alphaproteobacteria; order Hyphomicrobiales; family Nitrobacteraceae; genus Bradyrhizobium; species Bradyrhizobium yuanmingense. The sequence continues at coordinate 1,240,124 of NZ_CP104173.1, forward strand.
CCTCGAACGCGCGATCGATCTCAAGCCCGAGGATCCGACCATCAACGACCACCTCGGCGACGCCTATTGGCGCGTCGGCCGCACGCTGGAGGCAAAATTCCAGTGGTCGCATGCGCGCGATCTCAAGCCCGAGCCGGAAGAGCTGCCGAAGATCGAGGCCAAGATCGCCAACGGCCTTCCCGACGACAATTCGAACTCTTCTGCGGCGCAGGCCGAAAAGAAGAAGGACGACGGCAGGGGCGGCTAAGCTAGGCGCATGATCCGGAAAAGTGTGGAGCGGTTTTCCGATCAGATCATGCGCAAACAAGTGAGTCTTGGGGGCTGATCGCCAATGTCGGCGTTGATTGAAGAGGGACGGGCGAAGGTCAATTTGAGCCTTCGCGTCGTCGGCCGTCGTGCCGATGGTTATCATGATCTCGAAAGCGTGGTCGCGTTTGCCGACTGCGCCGACCGGCTCACCTTGGAGCCGGGCGGGGAGCTGAAGCTCACCACGACTGGGCCGCTGGCTGCCGCCTGCGGCGACACAGCCGACAATCTCGTGCTCAAGGCCGCCAAGCTCCTTGCCGAGGCGATCCCTGGCCTGCAGCTGGGCGCCTTCGCGCTCGACAAGGTGCTCCCCGTTGCAGCCGGCATCGGCGGCGGCTCGGCGGATGCCGCGGCCGCGCTGCGGCTCCTGGCGCGTCTCAACGATCTGTCGCTCGATGATCCCCGCATTCAGAAGGTCGCGCTCGCAACCGGCGCCGACGTGCCGGTGTGCCTCCTCTCGCGCGCCTGCGACATGACCGGCGTCGGCGAGCAGCTGCTGCCGCTCGCGCTGCCGAGCATGCCTTGCGTCATGGTCAATCCGCGTGTGCCTGTCGCCACCAAGGACGTGTTCCAGGCGCTGGGCCTGCGCAACGGCGAGCTCCTGGTCGGCGTCACCGACGTCATCCGCGCACCGGCCTGGCCCGGCGAAGGCGGCTCGATTTCCGATTGGGTCGAGGTTCTCGACACGGTCGCCAACGATCTCGAAGCACCCGCGCTGCGGATCGAGCCTGTGATCGGCGAGGTGCTGGACGCCTTGCGCGATTCCGCCGGCGTCAAGCTCGCCCGCATGTCCGGCTCGGGCGCGACGTGCTTTGCGATCTACGGCGCATCTGAGGAGGCACATGCCGCGGCCGAAACGATCCGGCGCGATCACCCCGCCTGGTGGGTGCATGCGGGCACGTTGAGCTAGCCTTCGTCCTCATTGAGCTCGAGAAACCGCCGGATCTCACCCAACACCTCCTGCGGCTTGTCGTGCTGCAGCCAGTGTCCCGCCCCGGCAATAGTCTTAACGCGCGCGTTCTGGAAGTATCGCTCCAGGCCGGCGGAGCGAGCGCCCGCTAGAAAGCTTTCGCCGGCATTGAGCAGCAGCGTCGGGCACGTGATCCGCGACCACAGCTCGATGTGATCGTCGGGCCAGAGCCGATGTGGCGCGGAGGCGCGCTGATAGGGATCGAATTTCCAGCTGTAGCTGCCGTCCTCGTTCTGCCGCGCGCCATGCCTGGCGAGATGCAGCGCGAGATCCCGTGACAGGCGCTTGTTGTGAAGCACCATCTGCGCGGCCGCGTCCTCGAGGCTCGGATAGCGGCGCGGGGTGCGGTCGTGGAGCTTGTCGAGCTGGCCGACCCATCTGCCGATGCGCTCATGCGCCGGCGGCTTCGGTATGTCCGGCAACATGGTCACGCCGTCGAGGACGACGAGCCTCGTGACCTGTTCGGGGAATGCGCCCGAAAAGATCAGGCTCACCATGCCACCCATCGAATGGCCGATCAGGGTGACCTGAGACGTGGCTAAGGTGCGAACCAGCTGCGCGAGATCGTACACGTATTCTGTCAGCGCGTAGCTGCCGCCTCTCGTCCAGTCAGAATCGCCGTGACCACGCAGGTCGGGCGCGACGACGTGAAAATGCGGTTGCAGCGAGCGCGCGATGTGATCCCAGCTGCGGCAATGATCGCGGCCGCCGTGCACCAGGATGGCGACCGGTGCACCCTCGTTGCCCCAGTCGGCGTAGTGCAGCCGCAGGCCGTGCGATTCATAGAAGCGGCTTTGCGGGGCGCTAGCCATTTGCCGGCCGCCGCGCCAGGGCGAGCGAGAGGCCGAGGCCCGCGATGAAGACGCCGGAACCTTGTGTGAGGCGACGCATCAGAAGCGGCCGTCCGGTCAGCTGCGCGCGCGTCGCGGAGGCCATCAGCACCACCACGACATCGGCGAGCGTGTTCAGGGCCACGGAGATCGCACCCAGCAGAATGAATTGCAGCGTCGGGTTCGAGTCCGACGGATCGAGAAACTGTGGAATGAAGGCGAGGAAGAAGGCCGCGGTCTTCGGATTGAGCGCTTCGACCAGCACGCCGTCGCGAAACGCGCGCTTGTCGCCGATCGGCTCCCTCCCGAGCGACAGGTTGTTGCCGGCGCTGCGAAACGTCTTGATGCCGAGCCAGACCAGATAGAGCGCGCCGACGAACTTCACGGCGGCAAACAGCTCCGCGCTGGCCAGGATGATGGCGGAGATGCCGAGGCTGCCCGCGACCACATGAACCAATCCGCCCAGCGCCGTGCCCGCGGTCGAGGCGAAGCCGCTGCCACGCCCCTCCGACAAGGTTCGCGCCGCGACGTAAAAAATGCCAGGGCCGGGAACGGCGGCAATGAGGAGAGCTGCGGCCAGGAACAGCCAGAAATTCGTTTCGATCATGCCGTTTTCGTAGCGGAGCGGGCGGCGATTGCAAGACCTCTTGCTTAGCCCAGCCGGCGCAAGATCACGCTGGCATTGACCCCGCCGAAGCCGAACCCGTTGGAGATGGCATGCTGCATCGGCATCGGCCGCGCGCTACCTGCGACAATATCGATGCCTTCGGCGCCCGCATCGGGGTTTTCGAGATTGAGCGTGGGCGGCGCGATCTGGTCGCGCAACGCGAGCACGGTGAAGATCGCTTCCAGCCCGCCGGCGGCGCCGAGCAGGTGACCCGTGGCCGATTTGGTCGCGCTCACGGCAATGCCGCGGTTGCGGCCGAACAGCGCGCCGATGGCGCCGAGCTCGCTTTCGTCGCCGGCCGGTGTCGAGGTCGCGTGCGCGTTCAGGTGCTGCACATCCGCGGGCGCAAGCTTGGCTTGCCGAAGCGCGATCTCCATGGCGCGGCGGGCACCATCGCCATCGGGCGGCCCTGAGGTCATGTGATAGGCGTCCGCGGTCGTGCCGTAGCCGACGATCTCGGCGATCGGCGTCGCGCCGCGCGCCTGCGCATGCTCCAGCGCCTCGATCACCAGGATGCCGGCGCCTTCGCCCATCACGAAACCGTCGCGATTGCGATCGAACGGACGCGAGGCGCGCGCAGGCTCGTCGTTGAAGCCGCTCGACAGCGCGCGAGCGGCCGCAAAGCCGCCGAGACTGACGATATCGATGCAGGCCTCCGCGCCGCCGCAGATCGCAACGTCAGCTTCGCCTGATCGGATCATGCGCGCGGCATCGCCGATCGCCTGCACGCCGGCGGCGCAGGCCGTGACGGGCGCGCCCAGCGCGCCCTTGTAGCCGTACTTGATCGAGACGTGGCCGGCGGCAAGATTGGCGAGGAACGAGGGGATCGTGAACGGCGACAGCCGGCGCGCGCCGCGTCGCGCGGTGATGCGCACCGCCTCCGCCATGGCGGGAAAGCCGCCGACGCCGGAGGCGATGATCGTCGCGGTGCGCTCGAGCGCGCCAGCATCCTGCGGCGTCCATTTCGCCTGCGCGACGGCTTCTGCCGTCGCGAGCAGCGCGAACAAGATGAAGCGGTCCATCTTGCGCTGATCCTTGGGCGCGGCAGCCTGCGCCGGATCAAAACCGCCTTCGGCATCATCGGTCTTATCGGGCACGAGGCCTGCAATGCGCGCCGGCAGCGCCTCTGCCCATTCCGGCAACAGGCGCAGCCCGCTTTGCCCGGCGAGCAGCCGCCGCCACGTCAATTCGACGCCGCAGCCAAGCGGCGACACCGCGCCCATTCCCGTCACGACGATACGACGCATGTCAGTCTCCAGCCGGCGCGACGGCCGGGTTCATGGCCTTGAGCGAAGCAAGCCGTGCGCGCATGCCGCGGCTGGCGCGGGGACCTGCGACGACGACCGCATTGGCGAGCGTGATCGGGCGCTTGTCGGCGGCATCGACCACAATCGGCTCGAGCGGGCGGACGTCGCTCCGGTTCGCCAGCAGGATGGATTCGCCTTTCGGCGCCAGATGCTTGTTGCCCCAGGCGAGCAGCGTAGCGATCACGGGGAAGAAATCCAGCGCCTTGTCCGTCAGCACATATTCGTAGCGCGGCGGGCGCTCCTGATAGCGGCGACGCACGAACATGCCGCTTTCGGTCAGATGCGCCAGCCGCCGCGACAGGATGTTCGGCGCAATGCCGAGGCTTTGCGAGAACTCGTCGAACCTCGTCGCACCCTGAAACGCATCGCGCAGAATTAGGATGCTCCACCATTCGCCGACCGTCTCCACCGCGCGGCCGACCGGGCATTCCAGGATGGAAGGGGATTTGGGCTGCATCGCGGGCAAGGTAGGTCAGTCACTTTCAAAATGCAAGTGACCGCGCGGGGAGCCATGTGGAGCGAGTGAGGCTGGATTATGCTGGTGAGATGAAGCACGCTCTCGTGCCCCGGACGCAGCGCAGCGCCCCCTAGCGGTGCGCTGCAGAGCCGGGACCCATATTGATCATGATTGCGGATGTCGCATGGGTCCCGGCTCTGCGCAGCAGCGTTTCACGCTGCAGCGCGTCCGGGACACGAGAGCGAGCGGTGCCGTCGCGGCGTACTCCGTCATTGCGAACGCAGCGAAGTAATCCAGACTGTTTCCGCGGCGGGATTCTGGATTGCTTCGCTACGCTCGCAATGACGGGTGCAGGGAGCGCGCAAAGCGTGAGCGTCAGTCGCCTAATGCGACCTTGCCAAGCAGAACGCCACGACCTGCTCCAGCGCGCTCTTCATCGGCGAGGGCGGGAACAGCGCCAGCGCATCCACGGCCATGGCGCCGTAGTGCTGGGCGCGGATCAGCGTGTCCTCGAGCGCGCGGTGCTTGTTCATCAGGCCGATGGCGTGATCGAGATCGGAATCGCCGATCTCGCCGCGCTCGAGCGCCCGGATCCAGAAGGCGCGCTCGGTGTCGTTGCCGCGGCGGAAGGCGAGCACGACGGGCAGCGTGATCTTGCCTTCGCGGAAATCGTCGCCGGTGTTCTTGCCGAGCTTGGCGCTCTTGCCGCCATAGTCGAGCACGTCGTCGACGAGCTGGAAGGCGATGCCGAGATTCATGCCGACCGAGCGGCAGGCAGTCTGCTCCGCCTTCGGGCGGTTCGCGATCACGGGGCCGACCTCGCAGGCGGCGGCGAACAATTCGGCGGTCTTGCCGCGGATCACGGCGAGATATTCGTCCTCGGTGGTCGCGGTGTTCTTGGCGGCGGCGAGCTGCATCACCTCGCCCTCGGCGATGGTGGCGGCCGCCGCGGAGAGGATGTCGAGCGCGCGCAGCGAGCCGACCTCGACCATCATGCGGAAGGCCTGCCCGAGCAGGAAGTCGCCGACCAGCACGCTTGCCTCGTTGCCCCAGAGCATGCGCGCCGACAGCTTGCCGCGGCGCATCTCGCTCTCGTCGACCACGTCGTCGTGCAGCAGGGTGGCGGTGTGCATGAACTCGACGCTGGCAGCTAACTTGATGTGGCCGTCACCGGTGTAGCCGGCGAGATTGGCCATGGCGAGCGTCAGCATCGGGCGCAGGCGCTTGCCGCCCGAGGAGATCAAGTGGTTGGCCACTTCAGGGATCATGGTCACGTCGGAGCCGGTCCGCGACAGGATCGTGGCATTGACGCGCTCCATGTCGGGAGCGACAAGGGCAACCAGCTCTTCGATCGACGCGCCGGGGGTTTCGAAAGGTACGATGACGGCCACGCCGGTCTCCAATATTTGCCCCGGAAGGGCTATTCTGATGGAAATACAATAGAAACTGGCGACGGATGCGGCAAGGGCCGCGGAACCATTGACATTTGCCGCGTTAGCCACTTTCAGGCAGGAGACCTCCGTTTTGCGTGAACTGGTTCGGACCAACGATATGGTGCTGGTGTCGGCGATTGGCGCGCTGCTCGACGGCGCCAACATCCATCATCTGGTGCTGGACCAGAACATGAGCATCATCGAGGGGTCTCTCGGCATTCTGCCGCGGCGGATCCTGGTTCATGAGGACGACGCCGAGGAAGCCAGGGCGCTCCTCACCGAGGCAGGCCTCAGCCACGAACTGCGCGGCGATGATTGAGGCCGCGGATATTACCGAGGACGCGTTTCTCGGTGGGCAGTTGCGCTTGATGCAGAAGCGGTCAGGCCACCGCGCCGGGCACGACGCCATCCTGCTGGCAGCAGCGACCGACGCTAAGGCGGGTGACCGCGTGGTCGAGCTTGGCGCCGGCGTCGGCACGGCGGGCCTTGCGCTGGCGCGGCGCGTCGCGGGGATCAGGCTCAGCCTGGTCGAGATCGATCCGGAACTGGCGCAGCTCGCGCGGGCCAACGCCGCCGCGAACGCGATTCCTGCCGAGGTCATCGTGCTCGACGTCACCGCCGACGCGCAGGCGTTTGCAGCGAACGGACTTCTGCCCGACGGTTCCGACGCCGTATTGATGAACCCGCCCTTCAACGACCCCGCACGCCATCGCGGCTCGCCGGATCAGGCGCGCCACACCGCGCATGTGGCGAGGGAGGAGACGCTGCATGCGTGGGTGCATGCAGCCCGGCGCATTCTCCGATCGAGCGGCGTGCTGACCCTGATCTGGCGCGCGGACGGAATTGGCGACGTCGTGGCAGCGCTGTCACGCGGCTTCGGCAGCCTCGCGATCCTGCCGGTTCATGGCGAAGCGGGAAAGCCTGCCATCCGGGTGCTGGTGCGCGCAGTCAAAGGCGGCCGGGCACCGACGCAATTGCTGCCGGGCCTCATGCTCAACGAGGAGTCAAACGTGCCGAAGAAAGAGGTGAAGGATATTCTGGAGGGGAGGGCGGCGTTGCCGCTGGCGAGGCCGTGACGGCTTATTGCGGAAGCGATTCCGTCTGTTGCTCTTGCGGCGACGTAAAGTGAAGCGCCGTGAAAAGCGCACCGATCAACAGCAACAGCAGATAGATCTTCATGGCGTTTCCTTCCGCTGCCTATTGCAGCTTCCCAACGCGGATTCTGCAAAACACGTTCCTGGCACTTTCAATGACACTCGCGTGATAAGAAATGGTTAATCAGAGGTAAGGCCATGGCCGAACAATTGAACGATCGTGGGAGTTCCGGCCTGGCCGACAAGCTCATGCAATATCTGCCGGCGCGCTTTCGTCCCGGCACGGCGGTCGTGCCGGTGGTGCGGCTGTCCGGTGTGATCGGTGCGGTGACGCCGCTGCGTCCGGGCCTGACGCTTGCCAGCGTCGCGCGGGTGCTCGAGCGCGCGTTTTCCTATCGGCACGCCAAGGCCGTGGCGCTGGTGATCAACTCGCCCGGCGGTTCGCCGGTGCAGTCGCGCCAGATCTACTTGCGCATCAAGCAGCTCGCCTCGGAGAAGAAGCTGCCGGTGCTCGTGTTCGTCGAGGACGTTGCGGCCTCCGGTGGTTACATGATCGCCTGCGCGGGCAACGAGATCATCTGCGATCCCTCCTCGATCCTCGGCTCGATCGGCGTGGTCGGCGGCAGTTTCGGTTTTCAGGAGGCGATCAGGCGGCTCGGCATCGAGCGGCGCCTCTACACCTCGGGCGAGCACAAGGCGATGCTCGACCCGTTTCTTCCGGAAAACCCTGACGACGTCATGAGGCTGAAGGCGATCCAGCGCGAGATCCACCAGATCTTCATCGCGCTGGTCAAGGAAAGCCGCGGCGCCCGGCTGAAGGGAGCGGACGACACGCTGTTCACGGGCGAATACTGGGCGGGGGACAGCGCGATCGCGCTGGGGCTCGCCGACAGCATCGGCGATCTCCGCTCAACTCTTCGTGCCCGTTATGGTGAGAAGGTTCTCACCCCCGTGATTGCGCAGCCGACCGGGCTGCTCTCCGGCCTTTTGGGCCGGAAATCGCCCGGCGCGGGGCAGCTTTCGGCCCTGGAATCAATGGCCGGGCTGCCGGACGAGCTGATCTCGGCGGTCGAGACGCGGGCGATTTGGGCGAAATTCGGGTTCTAGGTCTCGCGCTCCCGCGCCATTTCGCCCGGGCGGCGCCAATTGCGGCGCAGGTCCATCTGCGCAACAATGCGTGTGGGGGCTGAGCATGAGACGAGGATCGACCGATGCCGCCGTTCGTCGCTTTCGCGGGCGTCCTGGGCGGGCTTGCCGTGGTCCGCTGGGCCTACAAGACCGCCATCCGAATCAACCAGGAGCTTGAGGAGATGCGCCTGTCGCGCGTCGCCGAGGCCGCCCGTATGGGGGATATCCAGACGCTGAAGCGTGACCCCGTGACCGGAGCTTACCGGCCGGGGTAGGGCACACCTCCACGCGTTCGTCATTCCGGGGCTCGCGAAGCGAGAGCCCGGAATCCATCCGAACCACGGAGTGAGCGGCGCAATGGACTCCGGGCTCGCCCTGCGGGCGCCCCGGAATGACGCCCGAATCCAACCCCTTCGCCTTGATTCCCATCCCCGCCGTCGATACGGTCCCGCGCGATTCAAAACCCCCCGCGAGAGCCCGATCTGACGATGGACGCCTCATTGCCCGCCCATATGCGCCCGGAACGCTCGTTCCAGGGCTTCATCCTCGCGCTCCAGCGGTTCTGGGCCGAGCAGGGCTGCGTGATCCTGCAGCCCTACGACATGGAAATGGGCGCGGGCACCTTCCATCCGGCGACCACGCTCCGCGCGCTTGGGCCAAAGCCGTGGAACGCGGCCTATGTGCAGCCCTCGCGCCGGCCCAAGGATGGCCGTTACGGCGAGAACCCGAACCGGATGCAGCACTATTACCAGTTCCAGGTGATCATGAAGCCGTCGCCGCCGAACCTTCAGGAGCTGTACCTGAAGTCGCTCGCCGCGATCGGCATCGATTCCGCCGTGCACGACATCCGCTTCGTCGAGGACGATTGGGAGAGTCCGACGCTGGGCGCCTGGGGCCTCGGTTGGGAGTGCTGGTGCGACGGCATGGAGGTCAGCCAGTTCACTTACTTTCAGCAGGTCGCCGGCTTCGAATGCGCCCCGGTCGCGGGCGAGCTCACCTACGGGCTCGAGCGCCTCGCGATGTATGTGCAGGGCGTCGACCGCGTCTACGACCTCAATTTCAATGGACGCGACGGTGACCAGAAGGTCACCTATGGCGACGTGTTCCTGCAGGCCGAGCAGGAATATTCGCGGCACAATTTCGAATATGCCGACACCGCGATGCTGTTCGAGCAGTTCAAGATGGCGGAAGCTGCCTGCAAAAAATATCTCGACGCCGGCTGGCGCGACGGGGGCAACCGGAAACAGCATCTGATGGCGCTGCCTGCCTACGACCAGTGCATCAAGGCGAGCCACGTCTTCAACCTGCTCGATGCCCGCGGCGTGATCTCCGTGACCGAACGGCAGAGCTACATTCTGCGCGTGCGCGAGCTCGCAAAAGCTTGTGGCGAGGCCTGGATCCACACTGAAGCGGGCGGAGCGGCCTGATGCCCGATCTTTTGCTTGAACTGTTTTCCGAAGAAATTCCCGCGCGCATGCAGGCGAAGGCGGCGGACGATCTGCGCCGCATGGTCACCGACAAGCTGGTTGCCGAAGGCCTAGTCTATGAGGGCGCAAAGGCGTTCGCGACACCGCGCCGCCTTGCGCTCACCGTGCACGGCATCCCAGCGCGCCAGCCTGATCTGAAGACCGAGCGTCGCGGCCCGAAGGTCGGCGCGCCCGATGCGGCCGTGCAGGGCTTCCTCAAGGCAACCGGTTTGAAGTCGTTGGACGAAGCCAAAATCCAGCGCGACCCCAAGGGTGATTTCTACATCGGCTTGATCGAGAAGCCCGGCCGCGACGCGATCGACGTGCTCGCCGAGATCCTGCCTGTCATCATCCGCACCTTCCCCTGGCCGAAATCGATGCGCTGGGGCGCGCGTTCCGGCAAGCCGGGGTCGCTGAACTGGGTGCGTCCGCTGCACGCGATCACCGCGACCTTCGGACCCGAGACCGAAGAGCCCGATGTCGTGACGTTCGAGGTCGACGGCATCGAGAGCGGCCAGACCACTTACGGTCATCGCTTCCTTGCGCCGGCGCCGATCTCCGTGCGCCGCTTCGAGGACTACGAGGCTAAGCTTCTTGCAGCAAAAGTCGTGCTCGACCCCGAGCGCCGCAAGGACGCCATCCTCACCGACGCCAAGCAGCTGGCCTTCGCGCAAGGTTTTGAGCTGGTCGAGGACCAGAACCTGCTCGACGAGGTCGCCGGCCTCGTCGAATGGCCGGTCGTGCTGATGGGCTCGTTCGAGCCGGAATTCTTGAAGACTCCCGACGAAGTCATCCGCGCCACCATCCGCAACAACCAGAAGTGTTTCGTGGTGCGCGACCCCAAGACGGGCAAGCTCGCGAGCAAGTTCATCCTGGTCGCCAATATCGAGGCGACCGATGGTGGTGCGACCATCATCGCCGGCAACGAGCGCGTCATTCGCGCCCGGCTGTCGGATGCGAAGTTCTTCTACGAGACGGACCTGAAGATGAAGCTCGAGGGCCGGCTGCCGAAGTTCGATCAGATCGTGTTTCACGAGAAGCTCGGGACGCAGGCGGAACGCATCATGCGCATCGAGCGCCTGGCCGCCGAGATCGCGCCGCTGGTCGGCGCCGATGTCGCCAAGGCGACGCGCGCGGCGCATCTGGCAAAGGCAGATCTGCTGACGGAAGTCGTCGGCGAATTCCCGGAAGTGCAGGGCCTGATGGGCAAATACTATGCGCTGGCTCAGGGCGAAGACGCCTCCGTCGCCGCGGCCTGCGAGGAGCACTACAAGCCGCAAGGGCCTGCTGATCGCGTTCCGACCGATCCGGTCAGCGTCGTGGTGGCGCTCGCGGACAAGATCGATACCCTGGTTGGGTTCTGGGCGATCGACGAGAAGCCGACGGGCAGCAAGGACCCCTATGCGCTGCGTCGTGCGGCGCTGGGCGTGATCAGGCTGATCGCCGAGAACGCGCTGCGTCTGTCGCTCATAAAGGTGGCGGGATCAGCGCTCGCCGGCTTGTCGGTGAAGCCGGCCGATGCCTCGAAGCTTCCGAGCGATCTGCTCGCCTTCTTCGCCGATCGCCTCAAGGTCCAACTCCGCGAGCAGGGCGCGCGCCACGATCTCGTCGATGCCGTGTTCGCGCTCGGCGGCCAGGACGATCTCCTGATGATCGTCCGCCGCGTCGAGGCGCTCGGAAAATTCCTCGACTCTGACGACGGCAAGAACCTGCTCGCCGGCACCAAGCGCGCCAGCAACATCCTCAGCATCGAGGAGAAGAAGGACAAGCGCAGCTTCGACGGCGCGCCGGATGCTGCGCTCTACAGCCTCGCTGAGGAGAAGGCGCTGGCCAAGGCGATCGGTGAGGTGAAGGCGGAAGCCAGCGCTGCGGTGGCCAAGGAAGACTTCGCCGCCGCGATGAGCGCGATGGCAAAGCTGCGTCCGCCGGTCGATGCCTTCTTCGACAAGGTGCGCGTCAATGACGACGATCCCAAGGTGCGCGAGAACCGCCTGAAGCTCCTCAACGAGATCCGCAGCGCCACGCGCGCGGTGGCGGACTTCTCGAAGATCCAGGATTGAGGCGCGGTTTGCGGCAAACACCGCTGTCATTCCGGGGCGCGCGTGGCGCGAGCCCGGAATCCATAACCACGATCGTGAGTATGGATTCTCAGGTGCGCAATTGCGCACCATAGCCCACGCCTCCGGCGTGTCCCGGAATGACGGCTGCTGATGTGGCTTGCCCAAAGAAGCCCCGCCCGGCGGGGGGAGGACCGGGCGGGGCCTGATGTCCGATTTAACACTGCTCGCGCCAGCCTGATGTGACGCGCCGGACATCGAATGGAGCGGCTGCGTCTTTAGTCCAGCACCTCGACGATGCGGCGCGAGCGCGGCTCGACCAGCACGGTTTCGCCGTTCACGACGGTGTAGCGATAGGTCGTGGCGCCGAAACGTTGCGGCACGTCATAATAGGTGACGCCTGCCTCGGGTAAGGTGGTGCCGACCACCACGCGATCCGGAATGCGGAAGGGCGGCACACGTTGTTCAACGACATATTCGCGGAAGGCGGGCCGTTGTTCGACGGCAATCGTCGGCGCGCCGTCGACCATGGCGGGCGCGCGTCCAATCGTGACATCGCTTTGCGCCTGCGCCGCAAGGGGCGCGCCGGTTGCGGCCGCGAGCGCTGCGAGAGCAAAAATCCTGTTCCGCATGGACAACTCCTTCGACGTGATTCTGCGGGCGCGCGAGCGGCGCGACCGGTTGCCAATGCGTGCCTCAAGCCAATGTTCCGGGAAAAGGCATGCCGCATTCGCGGCAATTTCGGGCAGTTTTCGTGAGGCCGGAACTCGCAGCAGCCCTTGCGCATCTCTACTCCCGGAACCCATCCGGTTATGATCCGCGCGCGATTCGCCTCACCTCACAGAAAGATAGTTCATGCACATCACCGTCGCCCACATTTCGCCGATCCTGTCGTTGATTGCGGGCGTGCTCATCCTGATCATGCCGCGGCTTCTCAACCTCATCGTCGCGATCTTCCTCATCGTCAACGGCGCGATCGGGCTCGGGCTCCTGAAGTGGCTCCGCTTCTAGGCGTTCACTTTTCGGAACTGTCCGTCTTGCGCGGGCCCGCCCAAAGTGGTGTAAGGCCCGCGATTTCCCATTCCTCTCGCAGGTTGTGTGCAAGCTATGGCCAAAGCCGCCTCGAAGCCTTCTAAAACTGCAGCGAAATCAAAGCCCTCCGCCAAGGCGAAGGCCGCGCCGGCGGCCCGCAAGGCGCTGGCCAAGAGCGCGCCGAAGCCGGTCGCCAAACCCACTGCAAAGCCGGTGGCAAAGGCAATGACCAAGGCGGCTTCGCCGAAGGTTGCCGCGAAGCCTGCGCCGAAGAAGGTTGTGCCTGCCAAGGCGGCGCCGGCAGCGGCGAAGGCCGGCAAATGGGTCTACACGTTCGGTGACGGCAAGGCCGAGGGCCGGACGGAAATGCGCGACCTGCTCGGCGGCAAGGGCGCCAACCTCGCTGAGATGGCCAATCTCGGCCTGCCGGTGCCTCCGGGCTTCACCATCCCGACCTCGGTCTGCACCTATTTCTACGAGCACGACAAGACCTACCCGAAGGAACTGAAGCCGCAGGTTGAGAAGGCGCTCGACTATGTCGGCAAGTTGACCGGCAAGGTGTTCGGCGACACCAGGAACCCGCTGCTCGTCTCGGTGCGCTCCGGCGCGCGCGCCTCGATGCCGGGCATGATGGACACCGTGCTCAATCTCGGCCTCAACGACCAGACCGTGGAAGCGCTGGCCGAGCTGTCGGGCGACCGCCGTTTCGCCTATGACAGCTATCGCCGCTTCATCACGATGTATTCCGACGTGGTGCTCGGCTTCGAGCATCATCACTTCGAGGAGATCCTCGACACCTTCAAGGACAGCCAGGGCTACACGCTCGACACCGATCTGTCCGCCGAGGACTGGGTCGAACTGGTCGGCAAGTACAAGGACGCGGTCGCACGCGAGACCGGCAAGGAATTCCCGCAGGATCCGCACGACCAGCTCTGGGGCGCGATCGGCGCGGTGTTCTCATCCTGGATGAACGCGCGCGCGGTGACCTACCGCAAGCTGCACGACATTCCGGAATCCTGGGGCACCGCGGTCAACGTGCAGGCCATGGTGTTCGGCAACATGGGCGAGACCTCGGCCACGGGCGTTGCCTTCACCCGCAACCCCTCGACCGGCGAGAGCAAGCTCTACGGCGAGTTCCTGATCAACGCACAAGGCGAGGACGTGGTCGCGGGCATCCGCACGCCGCAGGACATCACCGAGGAGGCGCGCAAGGAGTCGGGCTCCGACAAGGCGTCGATGGAAGCGGCGATGCCGGAAGCCTTCAAGGAGCTGACGCGGATCTACACGCTGCTCGAGAAGCACTACCGCGACATGCAGGACATGGAGTTCACCGTCGAGCAGGGCAAGCTCTGGATGCTCCAGACCCGCGGCGGCAAGCGCACCGCCAAGGCCGCGCTGCGTATCGCGGTCGAGCTCGCCAATGAGGGCCTGATCTCGAAGAAGGAAGCGGTGACGCGGATCGATCCGGCCTCGCTCGACCAGCTCCTGCATCCGACCATCGATCCCAACGCCAAGCGCGACGTGATCGCAACCGGCCTGCCGGCTTCGCCGGGTGCGGCCTCCGGCGAGATCGTGTTCTCCTCGGACGAGGCGGCCAAGCTTCAGGGCGACGGACGCAAGGTGATTTTGGTCCGCATCGAGACCAGCCCGGAAGACATCCACGGCATGCACGCCGCCGAAGGCATCCTGACCACGCGCGGCGGCATGACCTCGCACGCGGCGGTGGTCGCGCGCGGCATGGGCAAGCCCTGCGTCTCCGGCTGCGGCACAATCCGCGTCGATTACGGCCGCGGCACCATGAGCATCGGCTCGCGCACCTTCAAGACCGGTGATGTCATCACCATCGACGGCTCGCTCGGCCAGGTGCTCGCCGGCCGCATGCCGATGATCGAGCCGGAGCTGTCCGGCGAGTTCGGCACGCTGATGAATTGGGCCGACCAGGTCCGCAAGATCGGCGTCCGGGTCAACGGCGACACGCCTGACGACGCGCGCACGGCGATCAAGTTCGGCGCGGAAGGGATCGGTCTCTGCCGCACCGAGCACATGTTCTTCGAGGAGACGCGCATCCGCACGGTGCGCGAGATGATCCTCTCCGAGGACGAGCAGTCGCGCCGCGCCGCGCTGGCAAAACTGCTGCCGATGCAGCGCGCCGACTTCGTCGAGCTGTTCGAGATCATGAAGGGCCTGCCCGTCACGATCCGGCTTCTGGATCCTCCCCTTCATGAATTCCTGCCGCACACCCATGCCGAGGTCGAGGAAGTGGCACGCGCCATGAACACCGACCCGCGGCGCCTCGCCGACCGCGCCCGGGAGCTCTCGGAGTTCAACCCGATGCTCGGCTTCCGCGGCTGCCGCATCGCCATCGCCTATCCCGAGATCGCCGAGATGCAGGCCCGCGCGATCTTCGAGGCGGCGGTCGAGGCGCAGAAGCGCACCGGCAAGGCCGTCGGCCTCGAGGTGATGGTGCCGCTGATCGCGACCAAGGCCGAGCTCGACCTGGTCAAGGCACGGATCGATGCCACCGCACAGGCCGTGATGCGCGAGACCAACACCAAGCTGGCCTATCAGGTCGGCACCATGATCGAGCTGCCGCGCGCTTGCCTGCTCGCGGGCGAGATCGCGCAGTCGGCCGAGTTCTTCTCGTTCGGCACCAACGACCTGACGCAGACGACCTACGGCATCAGCCGCGACGACGCGGCGAGCTTCCTCGGTCCCTATGTGGCGAAGGGCATCCTCACGGTCGATCCCTTCATCTCGCTCGATCAGGAAGGCGTCGGCGAGCTGGTCAAGATCGGCGTCGCCCGCGGCCGCAAGACCCGCACTTCGCTCAAGGTCGGCATCTGCGGCGAGCACGGCGGCGATCCCGCCTCCGTCGCCTTCTGCCACCATATCGGTCTCGACTACGTCTCCTGCTCGCCCTACCGCGTGCCGATCGCGCGGCTTGCAGCGGCGCAGGCCGCGCTCGGCAAGGCGATCGCGAGCCAGGCGTAAGCCGAAACACAGACTTGAATTGAGAGAGGCGGGGCCCAGCCCCGCCTCTCATTTTTGGCACTGCTCTCTCCGCGTCGTCATTGCGAGCCACCGGGCAAAGCGCGGCCCGATGACAGGCTCCACAAAGCAATCCAGAAGCGTTCCGCAGAGGGACTCTACTCGGCGCCCCTCACATCATCCCCGTCTCGTCCTCCTCGGCCTGCCCGATCAGCGCCTCGCTCGCTACCGCCTCGCGGCGGGGCACGACGAACATCATCACGCAGGCGCAAAGGATCGAGATCGCGAGGACCGCTGAGGTCAGCGGCAGCGTCGTTGCGGAGTGGCCGCCGAGATAGGCGCCGAACTGCGACATCAGCGCGCCAACGCCTTGCTGCAGGAAGCCCATCGCGCCCGAGGCGGTGCCGGCCGCTTCGGGACGGATGCTGATGGCGCCGGCGGCGGAATTCGCCATCACGAAGGCATTGCCGGCCATCACGATCATATGGGTGCCGAACAGCCAGGCGGGCGCCTCGTTCCAGCCGACGAAGCTCCAGATTAGGTTCGCAAGGCTGCCGCAGAGTTGCAGGGCGAGCCCGAACCAGATCAGCTTCTCCAGCGAGTGGCGCGGCGCAAAGCGCACGCAGAGCAGGTTGCCGACCAGAAACGCAAAGCCCGTCGTTGCGAACCAGGCGCCGTATTCGGCGCTGCTGCGGCCCATGCGTCACCACGATGTAGGGCCCGCCGCCGGCGAAGGTGAAGATGATCTGGGACGCCAGCACCTGGCACATCACATAGCCGACGAAGGCGCGGTTGCGGATGAGCATGCCGATATCGCCGCGGAATCCGCTGCCGGCGGCGCGGCTGCGGCGGGTCTCAGGCAGCGCCAAGGCGATCCCGACGGCAACGACGATGGCGGCGATGGTGATGGCATAAAAGATCGCGCGCCATCCCAACGCGGTCTCGATCAGGCCGCCGGTGAGCGGCGAGACCATCTGCCCGATCATCAGCGCCGCGACCACGAGGCTGATCATCGAGGCGACGCGGTCGCGCTCGTAGATGTCGCGGATGATGGCCCGGCTGATCACCATGCCGGATGCGCCGCCGAGCGCCTGGAAGAAGCGTGCGGCGATCAATTGCGGCAGGGTCTCGGCGAAAATGCAGGCGACGCTGGCCGCCACCATCAGTGCAAGTCCTCCGAGCAGCACCGGACGCCGCCCGAACCGGTCCGACAGCGGGCCCATGATCAGCTGCGACAGCGCGATGCCGACCATGTAGAGCGACACCGTCATCTGCGCGATCGAGATGTCGCTGCCGAAATCCGTCGCCAGCACCGGCAGCGCCGGAACCAGGATGTAGAGCGAGATCGGTGCGACCCCGGTCATCACCACCAGCAGCAGCAACACCAGACGCGAGGTCGCGAGGTTGCCGGCCGCTTCGGGCGGCTTGCTGATGATGCCGTGCATCGCCGGACACTAGCCGCATCGCGTTGCGAGCGAATACGCTCATTTCGGCATACGGCTATGCGCGAGGCGTCAAGGCGCTGGGCCTGTAGGGTGGGCAAAGACGCGCTCTTTGCGCGGCGTGCCCACCATTTGCTGCCGTCACCCGGAGATGGATGGTGGGCACGCATCCGCCTCCGCTCTTCGAGCGGCAGCGGATGCTTTGCCCACCCTACGCAGGCAGTCTTATGACGGAGTTAGAGCTTCAGCTCCGCCGTGGCCTGATCGAGCCAGGTCTTCGTCGCCTCGTCCAGCGCCGGCCGCACGTCGTCCCTGACGCGCGCATGGTACGCGTTCAGCCAATCGAGCTCGTCGCGGCTCAGCATCGCGACATCGATCAGACGGCGGTCGATCGGCGCCAGGGTCAGCGTCTCGAACGCGTTCATCGGCTTCTCGGCACCCTTGATGTCGGCGGCGACGACCAGCTCGAGATTCTCGATGCGGATGCCGAAGCCATCGGTCTTGTAGTAGCCGGGCTCGTTCGACAGGATCATGCCGCGCTTCAACGGCGTGGTGCCGAGCTTCGAAATTCGTGCCGGTCCTTCGTGCACCGAGAGATAGCTGCCGACGCCGTGGCCGGTGCCGTGCTCGAAATCGAGCCCGACGGCCCAGAGATATTGCCGCGCCAGCGTGTCGAGTTGCGCGCCCGTGGTGCCGTCCGGAAAGACGGCGCGCGCGATCGCGATGTGGCCGCGCAGCACGCGGGTGAAGCGGTCGCGCATCTCATCCGTCGGCTCGCCGACCGCCATGGTGCGCGTGACGTCGGTGGTGCCGTCTTCATATTGCGCGCCGGAATCGATCAGCAGGAGATCGCCGGGCGCGATCCGCCGGTTGCTCTTGCGGGTGACGCGGTAATGCACGATGGCGCCGTTCGGGCCGGTGCCGGAGATGGTCGGGAACGAGACGTCCCTGAGCGCGCCGGTGTCGCGGCGGAAGGTTTCCAGCGCCTCGACCGCGTCGATCTCGGTGAGCTTGCCGCTTGGCGCCTCGCGATCGATCCATGCGAGGAAGCGCGCCAGCGCCACGGCGTCGCGCAAATGAGCCGTCTTGGTGCCCTTGATCTCGGTCGCGTTCTTGACCGCCTTGAGCAGTGCAACCGGATCGCTGCCGCGCACCGGCTTGCCGCCGGCCCCGCTGATCAGGCGGCTGAGTGCGTCGGCCGCTGTGGCATTGTCGAGCGCAATGGCCGCACCGCTCTTGGCCAGCGCCATCAGCGTCGGCGCCATGGCGTCCGGTTCGCGCACGTCAGCGGACTGCTCGAGATGGTCGCGTGTGAGGTTGGAGAGCTTGCGGTGGTCGATGAAGATGGTGGGACGGCCGTCCTTCGGCACCAGCGCGTAGGACAGTGGCAGCGGCGTATGGGCGACGTCGGCGCCGCGGATGTTGAAGGTCCAGGCCACCGCGTGGCTGTCCGACAGCACCAAGGCATCGGTGCCGAGCTTGGCGATGTCGGCCCTGATCTGGGTCAGCTTCTCCGCTTCAGTGATACCGGCGTGCTGAAGGCTGTGCACCGCGACGGGGGCGATCGGCGGCTGCGGCCGGTCCTGCCAGATCGCGTCGATCGGATTGCTGTCGACCGCGACCAGCTCGGCCCCGGCCTTGGTGCAGGCGGCGGACAATCGCTCGGCTGCCGAAAAAGTGTGCAGCCACGGATCAAATCCGAGGCGGTCGCCGGCTTTCAGATGCGCCGCCACCCAGCTCTCCGGCGGCGGGTCGATCAGCGATTCCACTACCCATGCCTTGGCATCGACCTGCTTGGCCGCCTGCAGCGTGTAGCGGCCGTCGACGAACAGCGCAGCCTCCTGCGGCAGAACCACTGCTAGTCCCGCCGAGCCGGTAAAGCCGGTCAGCCAGGCGAGCCGCTCTTCCGATGGCGGCACATATTCGTTCTGCTGCTGATCGGCACGTGGCACGACGAAGCCGGTCAACTTGCGACGGGCAAGTTCTTCGCGAAGTGCGGCCAGTCGTGCCGCCAACGCGACGCCGGCCTCCGGCTCCTCGAATGTCTGGAAGTGCGCTTCGAACATGGTGGATCACTTTAGGATCATGGAGATCAGTCCGCAATGTAGACGCATTTGCGTCGCATCTGGCATGGACTGTGCTTGAAATAGTTCCATTCGAATCGAGTGGAGTAAAGGATGCGGCAGTTGCGCTTCGTCCGGATAACAGGGAAATTCGAGCGGGTGGTTCATCTCAACGGCGAGGGGACACACAATGCCAGCGTTCACCTTTGAGAAGATTTCGCCGCCGGCGCGCCGCGCTCCGACAGCGGCAGTAACAAAGAAGCCGCGCGGCCTCATCAGCCAGATGATCGACCGTTTCGCCGAGCGCCGCGCCAAGCGCGCCTTGCGGGGCAAGCGCGCGTCACGCCGCGACGAGAAGCCGGCCGAGTAGCGCGGAGAGGGAGCGCACCGCCGTCGCGACGCGGTTAGTTCATCCCACCTTCCTCAGCAGCAGACTGCTCCACCCCTCGATGTGCAGATGCTTCACCGGCACGAGGCCGCGGGCGCGGTAGGCGGCGATCACGGCGGGCGCCTGGTGCGTCAAGAGGCCGGAGAGGATGACGCGGGCGCCAGGCGCAAGGTGCCACGTCATCGGGCTCGCCAATTGCCGCAACGGATTGGCAAGGATATTGGCGAGCACCAGGTCGAACGGGCCTGCACGCGCAAAATCTGGCGCGGCAAAGCCGGTCGCGCGGATCACCCGCACATGGTTGCCAACTTCGTTCAGCGTGGCGTTCTCGGCGGCCACCCGGACCGATGGCGGATCGATGTCGGAAGCGAGCACCGCGCGATGCAGCGCCTTCGCCGCCGCGATCGCCAGCACGCCCGTGCCGGTGCCGAGATCGAGCAGGCTCCTTGGGCGGGAGCTCTTCAGGACATGGTCAAGCAGAAGTAAACAGCCGCGCGTCGTGCCATGGTGACCGGTGCCGAAGGCGAGCGCCGCCTCGATCTCGATGGCAAGCTTGTTCGGCGCCACACGGTCGCGATCGTGGCTGCCGTGCACGACGAAGCGGCCGGCCGGCACCGGGACGAGATCTTCAAGGCTGGCTTTGACCCAGTCCTTGGCTTCGACAGTGTCGAAGACGAGCGTCGCCGCGATCTCATTTCCTGCTGAAGTTGCAACGAGTTCGCGCAGCCATGCCTGATCGGGCGCTGCGGCGAAATGCAACGTGACGTCCCAGCGTCCGTCAGGCCGTTCGAACGCGGCGACCGCCGCATCGCCGTCGAAAAAGATCTCGGTGAGCAGGTCGACGACGCGCTTGGCGTCGGCTTCGCTGCCGATCGAAAAGCTGGCGCGATGGGTCGGGGAAGGCTGCATTTAGGTTCCGTCGCGTTCAATTTTTGGAACTTTTAGTGCCCAGTTTTCGGACAAGTTGACGTCCCCGCGTTAACGCGCCTGTAGCGCGTGCCACGTATATTTGCGGATGTACAAGCAATTCCACGCAGCTTGCAATTGAAACGGAGGCGAGTCTTGAAGCGCATGATTCAGAAGTTCTGGTCGGACGAGTCCGGTGCAACCGCGATCGAATACGGCCTGATCGCCGCGGGTATCGCCCTGGCGATCATTACCGTGGTGAACGGCCTGGGCACCACCATGAACGAGAAGTTCACTTCGATTAGCACCTCCTTGAAGTAATTTCCGCCGCCATTTCCCAGCGGGGGCTATTTTCTTCAAAGGCTGTTCCTGATCACCGCCCGCTGGGGATTCCCCCTGGCGGGCGAGGTCGTTTTTGCCGCCCGACTTCACAGCTTATCCGCCTGCTTGTCCGGACTTTATCCACCACTTTTCCCCTGATCGCCTCGCCGATTTCCCACCGGCTTTCCCCAGGATCGCTCCTGGCCGTATCGCCCAGGCCTCCTCTGGCCGCTCACAGGCCTTTCGACAGCCTGTCCACAACCAATCCACAGCCCTATCCACGGCTCCCGAACAGGGCGCGGTGATCCCGCAGGATGGCCTGCGCGGCGTTATGGCCGGGCGCGCCGGTGACGCCGCCGCCTGGATGGGCGCCGGATCCGCAATGGTAGAGGCCTCTCAGCGGCCCGCGATAGTCGGCGTGGCCCAGCATCGGCCGCGCCGAGAACAGCTGGTTCAATGTCAGCGCGCCGTGGAAGATGTCGCCGCCAAGCAGCCCGAACTGCCGCTCGAGATCGAGCGGAGACAGGATCTGACGGCCGAGCACGCTTGCCGCAAATCCCGGCGCGTACTTATCCACCGTCGCGATCATGAGATCGGCGACCTCGTGGCGATGGTCATCCCACGACTTTCCATCGGGAAGCCCTGGTGCGACATGCTGGCAGAACAGGCTCGCGACATGCTTGCCGGCCGGGGCCAGCGTGTCGTCGAGCGTCGAGGGGATCAGCATTTCCACGACAGGCTCGCGGCTCCAGCCCTGCGCGCGCGCGTCGAGCCAGGCGCGATCCATATAGCCCAGACTCGGCGCCAGGATGATGCCGGAGGTGAGGTGATCGCCCTCGCCTGAGAGCGCCGTGAAGGAGGGCAGGCGGTCCAGCGCCACATTCATCCGGAAGGTGCCGGAGCCGTTCTTCCAATGCCGCATGCGGGCGAGGAAGTCCGCAGGCAGAGCATCGGCCGCGATCAGGCGCGTGTAGAGCAGCTTTGGATTGACATTGGCCGCGACATATTTCGCGCGGATCGCAGAGCCGTTCTCCAGCACGATTCCGACGGCGCGGTCGCGCTCGACGATGACCTCGCGCACACCGGCATCCGTGTCGATCACGACGCCACGGTCGCGTGCCGCGCGCGCCATCGCCTGCGTGATCGCGCCCATGCCGCCGATGGCGTGGCCCCACACGCCCTTCTTGCCGTTCACCTCCCCGAACGCGTGATGCAGCATCACATAGGCCGAGCCGGCGGCGTAGGGGCTGGCATAATTGCCGACGATGGCGTCGAAGCCGAACAGCGCCTTGACCAGATCGTGCTCGAAACGTTCGTCCAGCATCTCGCCGGCCGAGCGCGTGAACAGATCGAGCAGGCTGCGGCTTTGTTCCAGCGTCAGGCCGCGCAGAATGTTGGCGCTCTGCAAAGCGTTCACGGCCTCGCGGACCGCGTTGGTGCCAAAACCGTCGAGCAGGTTCGGCGGCGCGCGGAGCACGAACCGCCTGAGCACGTCGGCAATGTCTTCCAGCTCGCGCGCGAAGCCGTCGAGCGCTTCCGCATCATGCGCGCTGAGCCGCGCCACCGAGGCTTTCGTTCGCCCCTCGCCGGTGAGGAGATAGCTGCCGTCCGGCGCGGGCAGAAAATTCTGCGCACGCCGCTCGACGATGCGCAGGCCCTGCTCGGCAAGCTTGAGGTCACGGATCACCTGCGGATTGAGCAGGCTCACGGTGTAGGCGGCGACAGAATTGCGAAAGCCGGGGTGAAACTCCTCCGTCACCGCGGCACCGCCGACCACCTTGCGCCGCTCGACCACGCGCACGCGCAGGCCCGCCATTGCCAAATAGGTCGCGCAGGTGAGGCCGTTATGTCCCGCGCCGATGATGATGACGTCCGTATCGGTCATGAAGAATGCGAGGCCCGGTCTACTGTCATTCCGGGGCTCGCGAAGCGAGAACCCGGAATCTCGAGGTTCCGGGTTCGATGCTTTGCATCGCCCGGAACGACCCTCTTATATCAAGCATTCCTTGCTGCAACATCACGCCACACTTTATTGCCCGTCCAGGCGCCTTGTGCTCCATTGCGCGCGATCCGGCGCCCGCCGGGGTTTGAGCCGGAGCATTCATGGATTCGATCGTGCAACCCGCCGCCACGGAGCAGCCGTCGTCGTCGCGCAACCGGCTGCTGCTGACGGTCTACACCGCTGCGATCTTCGTCAGCGCGCTGCTGCTGTTCTCGGTTCAGCCGCTGTTCACTAAGATGGTGCTGCCGCGGCTCGGCGGCTCGCCGGCGGTGTGGTCGGTGGCCATGGTGTTCTTCCAGTCGCTGCTGCTGGCCGGCTATGCCTATGCGCATCTGCTGATGCAGGCGCGGAACCGGATCGTCCCCGTCGCGGTACATCTGGTGCTGCTGTTTGCCGCCTTCGCCACGCTGCCGCTCGGCATCGCCTCCGCCTATGGCGAGCCGCCGGCTTCGGGCTACGCAGTCTGGCTGCTCGCCCTGTTCGCGGTCTCGATCGGGCTGCCGTTCTTTGCGCTCGCCGCGAACAATCCGCTGCTGCAGGCCTGGTTCGTCCGCACCGGCCATCCGGCCGGGCACGATCCCTATTTCCTCTACGCATCCTCCAATATCGGCAGCTTCCTCGCGCTGTTGTCCTATCCGTTCCTGCTGGAGCCGATGTTCACGCTGCAGATGCAGAACCGGTTCTGGACCGGTGGCTATGGCCTGCTGATCCTCCTCATCGGCGCCTGCGGCGTGCTGTTGTTGCGTTCGCCGAAGTTGGCGCTGACCGACACGCGGGCCGAGGACGTGAATGCACCCGCGCCCGGCCTCTTGACGCGGCTGCGCTGGATCTTCCTCGCCGCCGTGCCATCGGGCCTGCTCATCGCCGTCACCGCGCACATCTCGACCGACGTCGCGGCGGCGCCGCTTTTGTGGGTGCTGCCGCTGTCGCTTTACCTCTTGACCTGGGTCGTCGTGTTCCAGTCGCGGCCGCTGCTGCCGCACAAATGGATGCTGATGCTCCAGCCGGTCGCGATTGCGGGCGTCGTCGTCCTGCTGGCTTTCGGCGGCGAGCAGAACCTGCTGCTGACCCTCGGCGGACATCAACTCTGCTTCTTCGTCATCGCCATGGCCTGCCACGGCGAGCTGGCGCGGACGCGGCCTGCCGCCAAATATCTCACCGGCTTCTATGTCGCGTTGTCGTTCGGTGGCATGGTCGGCGGCTTGTTCGCGGGGCTGGCTGCGCCCTTCACCTTCTCGTGGATCGCCGAATATCCGATCCTGATCGCGCTTGCCGCGCTGTGCCGTCCGTCCGGGAATGAGCGGCTGGCCGCAATCGTCAAATGGTACTGGCTGGCGCTCGCCGCGCTCGCGGTGGCGCTCATCGCGCCGTCATATACGACCGGTGGCCTCTCGACCTGGTTCGAGGATCATCGTGTCTGGGTCGCCGGCGCCGTCGGCGTGCTCGCCGCGCTGCTCGCGCTGATCCTCAATGCCGGGCGCTGGAAGATCTTTGCCACCGTCGTGCTGGCGCTGGCGTTGATCCGCGTCTATCCCGCGGACGAGGGTCGCGTCACGACCGTGCGCAGCTTCTTCGGCGTGCACAAGATCGTGGTGACGCCCGGCGGCTATTTCCACGTGCTGATGCACGGCACCACCATTCATGGCGCCGAGCGTTTCCGCAACAATGACGGCACGCCTGTTGCCGGCCGGCCCGAGCCGATCACCTATTACCACAAGGACGGCGGCATCGGTCAGGCCGTCAGCGCGATCCGCGAGCGTAAGGGCGCGCCGCTGAAGGTCGCCGCGATCGGCGTTGGCTCCGGCACGCTCGCCTGCGCCGCCGAGCAGGGGGAGGACTGGACCTTCTTCGAGATCGACCAGTCGATGGTCGATGCGGCGCGTGATCCCAGGAATTTCCGCTACATCTCGAGCTGCATGCCCGACATGAAGCCCGTCATCGGGGATGCGCGCCTAACCTTCGCCAAGGAGCCCGACGGCGCCTATGATCTCGTCATCGTCGACGCCTATTCGTCCGACGCGATCCCGATCCATCTTGCGACCGAAGAGGCGATGAAGATCTACAAGGACAAGCTCGCGCCGCACGGTGCCGTGGTGATGCACGTCTCCAACCGGCATCTGGACCTCGAAACCGTCGTCGTCGGTATCGCGGACGCCAATGATCTCAAGAGCTGGGTCTTCAACGAGGATTCCGGGCGCGATGGTGACTACATCTTCTCCACCGACGTCGTCATCTCCGCGCGCGAGGAGGCCGACATCGGCAGGCTCGCGTCCTCCAAGCAATGGGAACAGACCGAAGCCGACGACAGGGTGCGGGTCTGGACCGATGACTATTCGAACATCCTGGGCGCGTTGTATCGGCGTTGGAAGGACGGCGAGTAGGGCTCTCTTCGTAGCCCGGATGGAGCGAAGCGCAATCCGGGAGCGCTCCCGGCGTGGTACTGTCCCGGATTTCGCTGCGCTCCATCCGGGCTACGAGGCATCGCAACTACGGCGCCACGGGCGTCCCCACCGGCAGCGCAATTCCCTTAGCGCCGGCCACCTCTCGCAATAGATCCGGCCTGTCCGAAATGATGCCGTCGACGCCGAGCTCGATCATGCGCGTCATGTCTTCACGCTTGTTCACCGTCCAGACCACGACGCGCAGTCCAAGCGCGTGGGCCTCGGAGACCAGAGGCGCGGTCACGTCGCCGAAATAGGGCGACCAGATCGCGCCGCCCGCAGCCTTGATCGTGCGCGGCAGCGAGCCGGCGTGGTCGGCCGGGTTGAACCCCGCCGTCCAGTTTGTCGCCTTGTCGAGCGCTACCGTCGGAGCCAGGCTGCGCTGGATCGTCAGGTACGCGGTCGGGATGTTCGGCGCCTGCTGCTGGACGCGACGCAAGGTTCGCCAGTCGAACGACTGGATCATGACGCGATCGGAGACTCCCTCGGTCTCGATCACCCCGAGCAGCTTCGCGACGAATTCTTGCGGATCAAGCGTTTCATCGGGACGGTTCGGATCGATCTTGGTCTCGATGTTGAAGCGCACTTGCCTGTTGCCGGACTTGCGCACCAGCGCGAACAGCTCGCGCAAGGTGGGAATGCGAGTCCCCGGGACGGCACGCTGGCCCGGAAATTGTTTCGCATAGGCACTGTCCGGCCGAATCTGGCCGACGTCATAGGTCCTGATCTCGTCGAGGCGCAATTTCACGAACGGCGTGCCGGGCGGAGCGATGTAGGCGCCATCGGGCCGCCGTGCCAGATCGGGATTGAGCCCGCGCTCATGCGCGACGATGACTTCGCCGTCGGCGGTGACGCCGACGTCGAGCTCCAGCGTGTCCACGCCCATCGTGAGCGAATGGGCGAAGGCGGGCAGGGTGTTTTCCGGCAGCAGCGCCCGCCCGCCGCGATGTGCCTCGAGGTCGAAGGCCAAATCAGATCCCGTGGCTTGTCCGGCAGTGAGCAGCGAGAGCAGCACCGGGATTGTCGTGGCACGTGATGGCATGGTGCCTCGACGGTTAAGGCAGTTGATGGTCGCCGCGTCAGTTCTGATAGTAGTAGCCGCGCGGCTGATAAACCTGCCGCGGCTGCGGCTGATAGTAATAGCCCTGCTGGCCGTAGCCCTGGTCGTAATAGGGCCGCGGCTGCTGCTGATAGACCTGCGCGTCGTAGAGCGGGCGGGTGGCCGAGCGCGGCGCCGGATAGCGCGCGCCGGTGTCGCTGCCATCGGCCGGGTAGATGTAATTGTGGTCCTGCGGCATGTAGCGCCGCGCGGGCTGCGCCGGCGGGGTCAGGTCCACGGGGGCGCCGGTGGTGGCGTATTGGTCTTCGGCCGGCTGCGGGGCGCGGGCGACCGCAGTGTTGTTGCGGCCGCGCGGATTGCGCGCCAGCGCCACCTGGGCCGAGCCGGTCAGCGTCACCGTGGTGTTGAGCACGCCCTGCTGCTGCACCAGCGCATAGAGCGTCGAGGCATTCTGGCGCGACAGGCGCACGCAGCCATGGGATGCCGGCGAGCCGAGCCGGCCGACCGAGTCCGTGCCGTGGATGGCGTGCCCGACCTTGGTGAAGAAGATCGCGTGCGGCATCGGCGCGTCGTCGAATTCCTTGGAGTAGTGATCCTCTTCCATGCGGAAGGCCCGGAAGGCGCCGTTCGGCGTCTCGCGCGAGGGGAGGCCGGTCGACACCGGCCAGCGGTAGCGCGCGACCCCGTCGACGGCGACGGTCATCTGCTGATTGTCCTTGTCGACGGTGATCTCGACCTTGGCCTGCGCGGTGCTCGCGCTCAAAAGCATCAGGGATGTGAGAGCAATAAAAAACGAACGCATCTGACTTCTGGCCTCCGGCCTGTTCATGCTTAGCGCCGCGGCTCTCCGTCCCCCGGCGTGCATTATGCCTGCAGCCCGGCGTTGGTTCCAGCGGCCAGCCTGTCCATCGTTAACGTGATGGCAGGCGTAAGCAAGGCCGCTTTGTGCCGCGCCGGCCGGCGGCGCTGACATTTTCGCGAGCGCCGCGTGGTCAGTTCTTGAGCCGGTATCCGGTTCGGAAAATCCACCAGATCACGACCAGGCAGATCACCAGGAAGGCCAACGTCATGCCGATGCTGACGGACACGCTGACGTCGGCGATCTCGTAAAAGCTCCAGCGGAAGCCGGAGATCAGATAGACGACCGGGTTGAGCAGCGCGACCGTGCGCCATGTCGGCGGCAGCATGTCGATGGAATAGAAGCTGCCGCCGAGGAAGGTGAGCGGCGTCACCACCAGCATCGGAATCATCTGCAGCTTCTCGAATCCGTCGGCCCAGATGCCGATGATGAAGCCGAACAGGCTGAACGTCACCGCCGTCAGCACCAGGAAGGCCAGCATCCAGACCGGATGCTGTATATGCAATGGAACGAAGAGCCCGGCGGTCGCCAGGATGATCAGGCCCAGGATGATCGACTTGGTGGCGGCGGCGCCGACATAGCCGAGCACGATCTCGAAATAGGAGATCGGCGCCGACAGGATCTCGTAGATCGTGCCGGTGAATTTCGGGAAGTAGATGCCGAACGAGGCGTTGGCGATGCTCTGCGTCAGCACCGAAAGCATGATCAGGCCCGGCACGATGAAGGTGCCGTAGCTGACGCCCTCGACCTCGCTGATGCGCGAGCCGATCGCAGCGCCGAACACCACGAAATAGAGCGAGGTCGAGACCACCGGCGAGACGATGCTTTGCAGCAGGGTCCGCCAGGTACGCGCCATTTCGAACAGGTAGATGGCGCGGATGGCGCGGTGGTTCATGACGTCCTCACGAGGTCGACGAAGATGTCCTCGAGTGACGATTGCGTCGTGTCGAGGTCGTTGAAGCGGATGCCGGCGGCGCGCAAATCGCCGAGCAGGCTGGTGATGCCGGTGCGCTCGCCCTGGGTGTCGTAATCGTAGACCAGCGTCGCGCCGCCGTCGCAGAGCTCGAGCTCGTATTGGCTGAGGCTTTCCGGCAACGCCGTCACCTTGTTCTGCAGATGCAGCGTCAGCCGCTTCTTGCCCAGCTTCTGCATCAAGGTGGTCTTGTCCTCGACCAGCACGATCTCGCCCTTGTTGATGACGCCGATGCGGTCGGCCATCTCCTCGGCTTCCTCGATGTAATGCGTGGTGAGGATGATGGTGACGCCGGATTGCTGAAGCCCGCGTACCACCTCCCACATGCCCTTGCGCAGCTCGACGTCGACGCCGGCGGTCGGCTCGTCCAGGAACAGGATCTGCGGCTCGTGCGACAATGCCTTGGCGATCATCACGCGGCGCTTCATGCCGCCAGAGAGCGTGATGATCTTGTTGTCCTTCTTGTCCCACAGCGAGAGGGCCTTCAGCACCTTCTCGATGTGATCGGGGTTCTTCGGCTTGCCGAACAGGCCGCGGGAGAACCTCACGGTCGCCCACACGCTCTCGAAGGCGTCGGTGTGCAATTCCTGCGGCACGAGGCCGATCAGCGAGCGCGCCTTGCGGTAGGAGGTCTGGATGTCCTCGCCGCCGACCAGGACGCGGCCTTCGCTCGGATTGGCGATGCCGCAAATGATCGAGATCAGCGTGGTCTTGCCGGCGCCGTTGGGGCCGAGCAGCGCAAAAATCTCGCCGCGCTTGATGTCGAGATTGACGTTCTTGAGCGCCTTGAAGCCGGACCCATAGGTCTTCGACAGATTGGCGACGGAGATGATGGAAGACATGATGGCCGCGAGGCTGAGGAGCAAAGGCTGGGGAGGGGGCCGGACCATCCAGGAGGACAGGACGGCGGAGCCCTGAAATAGGAACGCCATTGTCCCTCCGCAATTCCCCGGAGAAAAATGGTCTCAAAACAGGCGCTTTAGTGGCATGTTCCGGGCAAGTGTTGCGCGATGGTCACGGCTTGCTGCTAAGATTGGCGCTCACGCGCCTCTTTGTTGCGTCTGCGAGCGCGCCGTGGCTACGATTCCGGCCAATCGCGAAGCGTATTGTCTCCAGGGAAAAGATCGATGAGACCGAACGGCCGTCACACCGCCGGCGCCAGCCAATTGTCCGCCCTCCGTGTTTGGGCGATGGGCCTGCTCCTGCTGTCAGCTGTTGCCATCAGCCCGACCACTGCCAAGGCCGCGCCGAGCCAGGCCGCGGTGGCGACCACGCATGTCTATCTGCTCCGCGGCGTGCTCAACATTTTCTCGCTCGGTCTCGACACGATCGGCGCCCGCCTCCAGGCGCAGGGCATCCCGGTGACCGTCGCCAATTTCGTGTCCTGGTCCTCGCTCGCCGATGAAGCGGCGGCTGCCTACAAGGCCGGTCGGCTCAAGACCATCATCCTGGTCGGCCATTCCTCGGGTGCGACCGCGCTGCCCGACATGATCGCCAAGCTCAACCAGCTCGGCGTGCCCGTGAAGCTCGCGATCGGCCTCGACTCCGTGTTCAAGACCAAGCTCTCGACCGGCGCGGAACGCTACATCAACATCTATATCGGCGATGGCCCCGGCGAGCCGGTGCGGGCCGCGGCCGGGTTCCGCGGCAAGCTCGACAATGTCGACATCCGCGGCAGTGGCGTCGGCCACATCTCGATCGACAAGAACGAGGCGATCCAGCGCCGCGTCATCGCCGAGATCGACGCTGCCATCATGCGCTCGCGCGCCCCGGCTGCGCGAGTCGCCGAACCCGCTGCGCCGCGGCCCGCACGCGCGGCGGCGGCAACGGATCCGGCGAGGAATTGAGCCGTTGCGCATCCTGCCGCGTGATGCCGCCTAAGCTGGCGTCACGCGAACCGGCATGCTCTCCAGCCCGCGCAGGGAATTGTTGAGCCTGCGCTTCGGCTCCGCCGCGAGCTCGATCGTCTTCACGCGCCTTGCGAGCTCGCCGAAGATCAATTCGCCCTCCAGACGCGCGATCATCTGGCCGACGCAGGCGTGTATGCCTGCGCCGAAGCCGACATGGCCGGTCGCAACCCGCTCCACGTCGAAACGGCCCGGCTTGTCCCAGCGCGCGGGATCGCGATTGGCGGAGGCCATGAACAGCAGCACCTTGCGGTGCGCCGGGATCACGCCGCCGCCGATCTCGGCATCGCGCGAGGTGGTGCGAAAAAACGTCTGCACCGGTGAATCGTAGCGAAGGCCTTCCTCGAAGGCGTTGCGCGCCAGCTCTGGTTTCTCGTGCAGCTTGCGATATTCGTCCGGATGAGTGGCGAGCGCGAGCAGGGTATTGCCGATGCCATTGACGGTGGTGTCGATTCCTGCCGTGAGGAACGGCCGCACCAGATGCGTCGCCTCGTGCTCGGTGATCTCGCCCTCATCGGCCGCCTGGTAGATCATCATGCCGAGGCTGTCGGGCCGTAGCGCATCGCGCGCACAACATTCCATGATCCAGCTCTGCGCCGCGAGACCATCCTTTCGCGACGCCGCGAGGATCTCGTTCTCCGGGCCGAAGCTGTTGAATACGAACGTGCTCCAGGCGAGCAGCTTCTCGCGCCCATTGGGGCGGATGCCGATCGCGTCCGGAAACACCTTCATCGGATAGGCTTCCGCAAGATCGGTCACGGCATCGAAGGTGCCTTTGTCGATCAGCTCCGAGACCTTCCTCTCTGCTTCGCGCTGGAACGTCTCGCGCAGCTTCCTTGCGACGCCCGGAGACAGCGTGCGGCCGAGCACGCGGCGGCCCTTGTCGTGGTCGGGCGGATCGATCTGCAGCGTCAGCGGCTTTGGCAGCGCCGGGTTCATCCCGCTCAGCCCGACGCCCTCGCCACTGATGAACGTTTTCCAGTCCTTCAGGGCCGCTTCGACCTCGGCATTGCGCGCCATGGCCCACACGCCGTAGCGTTCCACCTCGAACACCGGCCCGATTGCGCGCAGCGCCTCATAGGCGGGATAGGGATCCGTCAGAAAGCCGGGCGCGAACGGATCGACCGGACTGGATGCAATGCCGCTCATGGTCAGCTCCGAACCGCTATTGCTTTGCGAGCGGGCACTGACCGTCACTCTCGGACCGGAACGCGTCCTCGCCCTTGATCGTGGCAACGACCTTCAGCAGATCCCAGGACGAATTCGATTCCTCGGGAGCCTTGACCTGCAACAGGTAGAGCGGATGGATCTTGCGGCCGTCCTTGCGGATGTAGCCCTTGCCGAACAACTGATCGTCGGTCGGCATCTGCTTCATCGTCGCGACCACGGCCTTGCCGTCCTTGGCGCCGCCGGCCTTGTCGACCGCCTTGAGGTAGTGGATGACCGAGGCATAGACGCCGGCCTGCATGTCGTTCGGATAGGCCTTCGAGGGAATGCGTTCGGCGAAGCGCTTCGCGAAAGCACGCGTGCCGTCGGTCAGATCCCAGTAGAACGGATTCATGATCTGCGCGCCCTGCGCAAACTTGAGCCCAAGCGCGGGAAGGCCGTTCATGCCGAGGATCAATCCGACCAGCTTGTGATCCTTCGTCAGCCCGAACTCGGCGGCCTGCTTCATCGAGGTGATGGTATCGTCCCCTGCATTGGCGAATGCGATGACGCTCGCACCCGACGCCTGGGCCTGGAGCAGGAATGAGGCGTAATCAGCCGTGCCCAACGGATGCCGCACGCTGCCGAGCACCTCACCGCCGGACGCTTTCACGGCTTCCGCGGCCTGCTTTTCCAGATCATGGCCGAACGCGTAATCCGCGGTGATGAAGAACCATTTTTTGCCGCCCTGCTGCACGATGGCCTTGCCGAGGCCGCGCCCGTAGGAATAGGTGTCGTAGGTCCAGTGCACGGTGTTTGGCGTGCACTTCTCGCCGGTCAGCAGTACCGTGCCGGCGCCCGAGCCGACGAAGACCTTGTTCTTCTCGGCGCTCATGCCGGCCACGGCGAGCGCAATCGACGAGTTCGGAATGTCGAAGATCGCATCGACGCTCTCGTTCTCGTACCAGCGCCGGGCGATACCGATGCCGATGTCCGTCTTGTTCTGATGGTCCGCCGCAACGACTTCCACCGGCTTGCCGGCGGCCTTTCCGCCATAGTCCTCGACGGCCATCTTGGCGGCGACGACCGAGCCGATGCCCTGATAGCTCGCGAACGGCCCCGATTGATCGTTCAGGATGCCTATCTTCACGACGTCCTGGGCCAAGGCCGGTGCGGCGGTCAGCACCGCGGCCACCATGCATAGCTTATGCAGGAATTTGCTGTTCATTGTGTCCCTCCCATGGGCGGTCTTGGTGCCGCTCTATAATAGTTATATTTTATAGCTATTTTTGAGAGTGTCAATTCGGCCGACTTGTGGCCGCCGGATCCAG
Organism: Bradyrhizobium yuanmingense; assembly: GCF_025200905.1. NCBI lineage: Bacteria > Pseudomonadati > Pseudomonadota > Alphaproteobacteria > Hyphomicrobiales > Nitrobacteraceae > Bradyrhizobium > Bradyrhizobium yuanmingense. The sequence continues at coordinate 1,272,698 of NZ_CP104173.1, forward strand.
GATCATGAGCCCGAAAGCAGTCAGACCCGGAGCGAAGCCCCCTCAACCGTCGGAGACGTCACTGGACTTGCGCGCGCTGCAGCGCACGCCCGGCTTCATGCTGCGGCTCGCGCAGCTGAAGTTCTTCGAAGGCTTCTACGAGGAGTTCGCCGCACTGGGCCTGACGCCGGCGACCTACGCGATCTTCGTCGTCATTCGCGACAATCCGGGCGTTCCCCCCAGCAGCCTTGCCAGCCTGCTCCGCCTGCGCCTGCCGAACCTGATCAAGATCCTGAACGAGCTGGAATCGTCCGGCTTCATCAAGCGTAACCGCTCGAAATCCGACCGCCGCGCCGTCGAGTTGATGCTTACGCCGAAGGGCGCCAAGCTCATTCAGGACGGGGCAAGCCTGACGGGGCTCTATAACCGGAAGATGCTGGCCCCGCTCACCGAGGCGGAGCAACGCACCCTGCTCGAATTGCTCAATCGGCTGCTGCCGCTTTAGCCCGGGAGAGGCCCGCCTGAGGCCGACGGTCGCAGCCACGTCCAGCGGCGCGGCAGCCGGAGAGGGCGCCGGACGAGAGATGGTCGGTTCCGTGCCCCAAAATCCACCCAATCGATGGTCACTAAGCCGGTCAGGGGAGGCCCCTGCCTCCCGTGGTGGGACTGCTGGACTGATGATTCATTCGAGGCGACTCCTCGCGCTGGCAGCAGTGGTGCTGCTCGCCTTGAGCAGTGGCATGGCCGCTGCTACTCCCCCCAAGTCCAAGACCAACGCGACCGCCCCCGCCGCGCCTCCGCCGTTCGAGCCGTTGCCGCCGCCAAAAATCTACCTGTTCCGCGGCGCCATGGGCCCGATCTTCTCGACCGGCATGGATCGGCTCGAAGAGAAGCTAACGAAGGCCGGCTTCTCGGCCAACGTCTACGAATTCACCATCTGCCGGTGGATCGGCGATCGCGCCATCTCCAGCTATAAGGAATCGCCGGCGCCGATCGTGCTGATGGGCCATTCCATGGGCGGGCTGTGCTCGATCGTCATCTCCGAGATGGCGGCCAAGGAGAACATCCCGATCAGCCTCGTCATCGCCATCGATCCCGCACAAGCGACCGGCGATGTCCCCCTCAACGTCGAGCGCTTCATCAACATCTTCCTGTCCGACAGCGTGCTCGGCGGCGGCGACGTCGTGGCTGTTCCCGGCTTTCGCGGCCATTACGCCAGCTATGACCTCAAGCGGAACGCGCGCGTCACCCACATCAACATCGAGAAGTCCGACGATATCCATCGTCAGATCGTCGAGATGGTGACGCAGCTGCCGCGCATTCCGCCGCAAACGCAGGCCGATGCCGTGCCGCTGCGCTATCTCGTGCCGGCGGACACGCTGGTCGAATTGTGGGACAGCGGCGTGCGGGTGCCGGTGCGCCGCGGCGACACCATGGAGAGCATCGCAGCAGCAAACCGCGTGCCGCTGTGGACGCTCGCGCAGAGCAACTCGCTGCCCGAGAACGCGCAGCTGACGCCGGGCCAGACCATCATCGTCCCCCGCCATCTGACACCGCCCGAGCCGGCCGCCGCGATGGCCACGCCGCCGGCGTCACCGGCGGCGCGGAGGTAGGGGCCGTTATCTTGCCGCAGAAGGCGGTGCGCTCCCTCTCCCGCTTGCGGGGAGGGTTGGGGAGGGGGTCTCTCCTCGATCGAGGACCCCAGAGAAGAGAGCCCCCACCCGCCGCGCTCTGGCGCGCAATTGCGCTGCCGAGCGCGTCGCCCTCCCCGCAAGTGGGAGAGGTGCAGCGAGTCCTTGGCGACACTCGATCCGATAAGACTAAACATTCGATCCGTGGATCGCATCGATCACGGCGTCCGTGACCTCCTTCGTGGTCGCCTTGCCTCCGACATCCGGCGTCAGCACGCCCGCGGCGCAGACACGCTCGACGGCGGCCATCAGCCGTAAGGCGGCATCCTTCTCGCCGAGATGCTCGAGCATCTGCGCGCCGGTCCAGAACGTCGCGACCGGGTTGGCGACGCCCTTGCCGGTGATGTCGAAGGCCGAGCCGTGGATCGGCTCGAACATCGAGGGGAAGCGGCGCTGCGGATCGATGTTTCCGGTCGGGGCGACGCCGAGGCTTCCAGCCAGCGCGCCGGCGAGATCGGAGAGGATGTCGGCGTGGAGATTGGTTGCGACGATGGTGTCGAGGCTCTTCGGATGCAGCGTCATGCGCACCGTCATGGCGTCGACCAGCATCTTGTCCCAGGTCACGTCAGGGAATTCGCCGGCGACCTCGGCCGCGATCTCGTCCCACATCACCATGCCGTGGCGCTGCGCGTTCGACTTGGTCACGACGGTCAGCAGCTTGCGCGGGCGCGACCGCGCGAGCTGGAACGCATAGCGCATGATCCGCGTGACGCCGACGCGGGTGAAGACGGCGACTTCGGTGCCGACCTCTTCCGGCAGGCCCTTGTGGGCGCGGCCGCCCATGCCGGCATATTCGCCTTCCGAGTTCTCGCGCACGATCACCCAGTCGAGATCGCCGACGCCGACATTGCGCAGCGGCGAGGCGACGCCCGGCAGGATCTTGGTCGGCCGCACATTGGCGTATTGGTCAAAACCCTGGCAGATCGGCAGGCGCAGGCCCCACAGCGTGATGTGGTCGGGCACGTCGGGGGCGCCGACCGCGCCGAAATAGATCGCGTCGAACTTCTTCAGCTCGCTGAGGCCGTCCGCCGGCATCATCACGCCGTGCTTCTTGTAATAATCCGAGCCCCAGTCGAACGTCTTGACGTTGAAGGCGAGATCGCCACTGCGTTTTGCGAGAGCCTCCAGCACGCGGACGCCGGCCGAGATCACCTCGGGGCCGATGCCGTCGGCGGGGATGGCTGCGATCGAATGGGTGCGCATGGGAAGGCTCCGTTTGAGAGACCGCGCCGGCATATCCGGCCGTCGGCGTCGCTGGCGAATCTAGACGGGAGTGCCGGGCAAACTCAATCGGCGCTGGTTTATACAAAAAAATGATATAATCATCGGGAGGTCGCCACGGCGTCATGGCCGGGCTTGACCCGGCCATCCACGCCTTTCCCCGCGGCCCAAGAACGTGGATGCCCAGGACAAGCCCGGGCATGACGACCTCGCGCAAGTCTCAAGCGCGGTCGGGCGAGGCGAGAGGACGGCGAATGGAATTGCATCAGCTCCGATGCTTCGTGGCGACGGCCGAGCAGCTGCATTTCGGCCGCGCGGCGCAGCAGCTTCAGATGCTGCCCTCCGCGCTCGGCCGGCAGATCCGGCTGCTGGAGGAAGACCTGGGCACTCGGCTGTTCGCGCGGACCACGCGCGCGGTGTCGCTCACCGAGGACGGCACGACGCTGCTGCGCGATGCCCGCACCATCCTCGCCAAGGTCGAGGCGGTCGAGAGCAACCTGCGCAATCGCTCGCGCGCGGGGACCGCGCGGCGGCTGCGGGTCGGTGCTATCGACAGCGCGGCGGCCGGACTGTTGCCGCCGCTCCTGCGCGATTTCCGCGTCAGGCATCCTGACATCGCGGTGCAGCTCCTCGAAGACAAGACTGTCCGGCTGCTGCCGAAGATTTTGACCGGCGCGCTCGATCTCGCCTTCGTCCGTCCGCCTGACCGGCCGGACAAGCGGCTCGAATTCCGCGGCCTGCTCCAGGAGAGCGCGATCGTTGCGTTCCCGCGGCGGCACGCGCTGGCCGGGCGCAAAGCGATCACGCTGGCGGATATCGCCGACGAGGCGATGCTGGTGCCGGACCGGCGCTCGCGGCCGCACAGCCACGACCTCACCATAAAGCTGTTCGAACAGGCCGGCCTGACGCCGCGCATCGTTCAGGTCGCCGACGAGAAGCAGACCATCATCAACCTCGTGGCAACGAAGCTCGGGGTCGCGATCGTGCCGCGCTGGACCGCACGGATGGCGGTGACCGGTGTGCGCTTCGTTCCGCTTCGACTGAGGCAGAGCGGGCCGGTGGGCCGGTTGCCGCTTGCCGCCGCCTGGCTGCGCGGCTCGCGCGATCCGGCCCGCGATGCCATGCTGGCGGTTCTGGAAGCCCGCCTGCGCAGCTATGCGCGGGAGGCGTGAGCGGCTATGACATCGGCCAAGACAGAGGCCAGGACAGAGGGATGGTGATGACGGATCAGACGGCTTCAGGCGAATTGCGGGTGGCCATTGCCGGGCTGGGCTCGATCGGCACCAAGATCGCGACCGCGCTCGATCAGGGCATCGAGGGCCTGTCGCTCGCGGCCGTGGCCGTGCGGGATCCCGCCAAGCATCAAGCCTTCATCGACGGCTTGCGTCGCCCACCGACAATCCTGCCGCTCGACCAGCTCGGCAAGGCCGCCGACATCGTCGTCGAATGCGCGCCGAGCAGCCAGCTGCGTGCGATCGTCGAGCCTGCGGCGAAGCGCGGCAAGGCCGCGGTCGTAGTCAGCGTCGGCGGCTTGCTCGACAATTTCGATCTGGTCGATCTCGCCCGCGCCAATAGCGGCCGTATCCTGGTGCCGACCGGCGCGCTGATCGGCCTCGATGCCGTCAACGCCGCCGCAATCGGCACCATCCATTCCGTGAAGATGGTGACCCGCAAGCCGATCGACGGCTTGAAGGGCGCGCCGTTCATCGTTCAGAACAACATCGACATCGACAATCTGCGCGAACCGCTGAAGCTGTTCGAGGGCAGCGCGCGCGAAGCGGCAAAGGGCTTTCCGGCCAACGTCAATGTCGCCGTTGCGTTGTCGCTCGCGGGCATCGGGCCCGATCGCACCGAGATCCAGGTTTGGGCCGACCCGACCGTGACGCGCAACGTTCACCGCATCGAGGTCGAGGCGGACTCAGCGCGCTTCTCGATGGGCATCGAGAACATCCCGTCCGAGAATCCCAAGACCGGCCTGATCACCGCGTTGTCGGTGATCGCGCTGCTCCGCAAGCAGCGCGCCACGCTGTGCGTGGGGACGTGAGCTCCTACGCCCCCGTCACGCGCCAGATCACGTTGCCGACGTCGTCGGCCATCAGTAGCGATTTCCTGTCGGGACCGATCGCGACGCCGACCGGGCGGCCGTAGGATTCCTTCTCGTCCGGCGACAGGAAGCCCGACAGGATGTCGCGACCGGGGCCGGACGGCTTGCCGTTCGCGAACGGGATGAACACCAGCTTGTAGCCGGACAGCTTGCTGCGATTCCACGAGCCGTGCTGGCCGATCACCATGCCGTCGCCGAAGCCGGGCAGGGTGCCTGCGGGCATCCAGCACAGGCCGAGCGAAGCGGTGTGGCCACCGAGCGCATAGTCCGGTTGAATTGCCTTGGCGACCATCGCCGGATCCTGCGGCACGCGGTCGTCCACCGTCTTGCCCCAGTAGCAATAGGGCCAGCCGTAGAAGCCGCCGTCGCGCACGGAGGTGAGATAGTCGGGCGGCGTCTCGTCGCCGAGGCCGTCGCGTTCGTTGACGACGGTCCAAAGCACGCCGGTCGTCGGCTCCCAGGCAAGGCCCACGGGATTGCGCAGGCCGGCCGCAAAGATGCGATGCGTGCCGGCGACGAGATCGAGCTCGTAGACCGCGGCGCGACCTTGCTCGACCTCCATGCCCATCTCGGCGATGTTGCTGAGCGAGCCGACGCCGGCATAGAGCTTCTTGCCGTCGGGACTGGCGAGCAGGCTGCGCGTCCAGTGGCCGGCGGGCTTGAATGTTGTCAGCCGCTTGCCCGGTGCTGTGATGCGGTCGGCATCGGCAACGTAAGGAAAAGCCATCACGCCGTCGGTGTTGCCGACGTAGAAAGTGTCGCCGACCAGCGCCATGCCGAACGGCTGGCTGAGGTTCTCCATGAACGTGCCGCGCACTTCGGCGACTCCGTCGCCGTCCTTGTCGCGCAACAGCGTGATGCGGTTGGCGGAGACGCCGAGCGCGGCGGCGCGCCGCATCGTCGCCTGCATCGCATAGTGGAACACGCTGCGCGGGGCGCCCGCGATCTGCGTTGCCTCCGCGATCAGCACGTCGCCATTGGGCAGCACCTCGATCCAGCGCGGATGGTCGAGACCGGTCGCGAACGCATCGACCTTGAGCCCGGGTGCAGCGATCGGCTTCTGTCCGTCGCGCCAGCCGCGTGCGGTCGGCATCTTCAAGGTGGGGATCGCGCCTTGCGGTTTCGCTTCGGGAATGGCGGGCTTCTCGCCCCAGGCCGGCGCGGGGTCGGTGCCCGTCATCTTGCGCCATTGCAGCGCGATGCCGCCGATGAAGGCGACGAACTGCGCGAAGATGCTGGAAAACGTCATGACAAGCCCCCGGTTGCGCGCGCATCCAACTGGCTGACGGGGCCGACGTCAACCTGTGCGGAGCTCAGCACGGGCCTATTCCCGTGGAATGGCAGCCGATCGAATTTGCATGGGACAGGTCGCGGCGTCGGCCCGGAGATCAACAGCCGATCTGCCGCTCCAGCCGTCGTGCCGCGCGAAAATCATCCAAGTGACGGATGTTCGGCGCCAGCGCCGCTTCCCTGGAGAGCAGATGATAGACCCGCGCCACCGTGCGCTGCTTCTGCTTCGTACGCCCGGGGGGCAGCGCCCGCGCCTTGCGGACGGCGGCGATCGCGTGGGCGCGAAAATAATCGTAGGCGTCCGACATGGCTCGATGCTCTGCGGCCGTTGACAGATGTCGAGGGCTAACGGACCAGCAGAGGTGTGGTTCCTTGGCGAGTCGGATCGTGCACTCGTGCCCCGGACGCAGCGCAGCGCGTCCGGACAGGAGAGTGACGCCCTCACCGCGGCGACGTGAACGGAATGATCATCGGAACGCGACGGCAATAGGCTCCATAGGCGTCCTCGCCGAGCTCCTTCGAGAGGAACACCTCTTCCATCCGGCCCTTCTGCCACATACCGAGCGAGATCAGGATCGCGCCGAGGATCGTCGTCACCAAGCCGATCGCAACGCCGGTCACCAGCATGCCGAAGATTAGGCCGGTGTAGATCGGGTGGCGGACGATACCGTAAGGGCCGGTGTCAATGACGCGGTGGTCTTCCTTCTGGGTGATGGTGTTGGACCAGAATTTTCCGAGATGCAGCCGCCCCCACCATGCGAAAGCGATGCCGGCGACGGAGAGGACCGCAGCGATGATGATGCCGGTGTTGCCGAGCACCCAAAGCGGCTTCCAGCCCATGGCTTCCGCAATGAACGGCGTGTACAGGATGCCGCCAACCAGGATCGGCAGGCGATAGCGCTGCGACTCCAGCGTCATGACCTGCTTCTTGGTCTGCCCCTGCCAGAACGAGGCGCCGACCCAGCTGACCAGAAAAGCGAGCCAGATCAGGGCGAGCAGTTGCGTCGGCCAGGTCGTGGTCCAGCCACCCCAGGCGACAGAGAGAAGCTTGCTGAAATCGAAAGACATGAAGGTTCTTTGCGTTTGAAGCGGCGTCAGCTCGCGCGCGAGGACAGCGCGTGATGCTTGAGGGCGCCGGAGGGCTGCTGGCCGTTGCGGGCGAGCAGGTGGGTGATGGTTTCGCGCAAGACGGGCTCGATCGGACGCGGCGAATAGCCGAGTTCGGTACGGGCTTTGCCGATCGAAAGATCGCTCGCGGCGAGCGCGATCCGCACGCCCTCGGCGGTGCCGTTGGGCGGCCGGCGCGTGATGTGGTCGGCGATGTATTCGAGCATGATCGCGGAGAGCTCGGCGATCTTGCCGGGTACGACGACGGGAAATTGCCGGCGTCCGCTCATCGTCGACATCATGCGCAGGATGTCGCCGAGCGGGACGCAGTCGCCGCCGAGGATGTAGCGCTGCCCGAGGCGGCCGCGTTCCATGGTCAGGACCAGGCCCATGGCGACGTCGCGGACGTCGACCAGATTGACCAGGAAGTTGAGGTGCGGCTGCACCTTCTTCTGCAGGAAGTACCAGAGCATCGCGGTCGGCGGTGTCAGATGTTGGTCGGCGGCGCCGATCGGCATGGTCGGCGTGCCGATCACCAGCGGGAAGCCCGCTTCTGCCGCTTTGGCGGCATGATGCTCGGCGAGCGATTTCGACCGGGTGTAGGCGCCGGGCATCGCCTCGGCCGGCTGCAGCGCCTCTTCGGCGGGAACGCCCTTGAGGTCGGAATAGGGGAACAGGATCGATTCGGTCGAGCAATGCAGGAAGCGCGAGACGCCGCGCTTCATCGCCGCCGCCAGCACGATCTCGGTGCCGCGGCAATTGACCTCGTGAAAGTCCTGCTTGTTGGCGACCCACATGCCGGGCAGGCCGGCGAGGTGATAGACCTGATCGCAGCCGGCGATCGCCGCATCGACCGCGGCACAGTCCAGCACCGAGCCGTGGACGTGCTCGACATCCGCGTTCGCCGCGCTCGGCACACGGACATCGAGAACGCGGACCCGCTGCCCACGGGCGCGGAGCGCTTCTACGAGGTGATGTCCGATGAAGCCACTGCCACCGGTAACCAGGACGAGAGCCATGCAGTAGGTTGCTGTTTCGCTTCGAGCGTTATCGGGTTGAAAGGGAATTGGCCGGAAGAGGCGCCAGAATCGCGGCAAGGTCGCGACGGAAACCCAGTGCAATGAATAATTTTGCCATGACGAACATCGGTCCAAGCAAAAGATGCGAGGGGAACGTGAACAACGAGGCCTCGCGCCCCTCAAAAACCTTGTGGCCGATGGCCTGTGCGGCGAGGCCGAGCACCACCAGCGTGGCGAAAATCGCCCACATCGTCGCGGTGCCGACTTGCGCCGCGATGGTCGTCGCAACCGAAAACAGCACGACGGAGACGGCCAGAATGCCGAGCCCGAGCGCCGCGTCGAGCAGCAGCCAATAAATCAAGACCGGAACAGCCAGGACCACCGCCAGGCTGACGTTGAATCCGAACAGCGGAAGCTTGACCAGCGTCAGCGGCAGCACGGCGCCGGTGAACAGCAGCAGGATGCCGACCACATGCATCGCCGTGTTGCGGGGATCGCGATGGTACTCGACATAAACGGCAAGTTGGCGCTGGAAAAAGCCACCCATTTCGGTCTCATGCAGCACGGGGTCGGGAAGGGCGAACAGAGGCTATAGCACTGGACCGAGCGGTGCACAAACCGGCACTTTTGTCGCGTGAAACCGTGCGCGCGCGCCCGGGACAGGCTGCAAAATAATCCGCACTTCAAGGGGTTCCGTCAGCCGCGGAGCCGCCTTCGCTCAGCGCTTCTTGGCGGGCTTTTTCGCCGCAGGCGCTGGCGTCGCAGCCGGACGCGTCTCTTCCGGCAGCTTGGCATAAGTCAGGATCTGCAACTGGCCGTTGACGGCGGAGGTCGGCTTGGCCCGATCGAGAAACTGCTCCTCGCCGAGGCCGATCGGATGCAGCCGCTTGGTCGAGATCTTGAAGGTGTTCACCAGGACGTCACGGATCGCATCGGCCCGGCGCTGACTCAGGATCGCATTGGCCTCGCGCGTCTTCGAATTGGATTCGACGTGGCCGACGATCAGGAAAGTGTAGGGCAGCAGCGAGGAATGAACCAGCGCGTCCGCAATGCGGCCAACGGTCTGGTAGGACGCCGGCTGGATGATCGGCGTGTCGGCGTCGAACTGGATCTGCGCATTGAAGGCGGGCAGCTTGGCGAGCTCCGGCGCGATCAGCGGCCGGTTCACCGGCCCCGGATCGTTCTTGATCCTGGTCTTGGCGCGCTCCATCACCTGCTGCTTCAGCGCGGGCAGGTCAACCTCGGCGGCCTCTTCGAAATGGTTCAGCTTCGCGACAATGTCGTCGCGGGTCGGCGCCGCCGTCTGCGCGCCGGCGGGGCCCGCGAGCAAAGCGAGCCCCAGCGCCAAGCCCAGTCCTGCGGTGGCGAGCCCGTTCGCGCGCATCAGCGATACCCCGCGTCGTCAACGGCCTTCAGGCAGTTGTTGCTGATGCCCTTGGGCGTCGAGACCAGGCACGGGATCGACTTGCTGGTCTCCTTGGTCGAGCCGCCGCAGACCTTGACGATCTCGCGCTGGCAGGCGTTCGCTACCGTCACGCGCGCGGCGACGCGCTTCTGGATGGCGTCGAACACGCCGAGATAGTCGCTCGTGCATTGCGGCGAGAGCACGTCGCGATTGCGCGACAGGCATTCCTTCAGCCGGTTCGAATCCGGGTTGACGCCGCGGCAATTGGCGACGATTTCCGCCCCGCAGCTCGCCGCCAGCTTGCCGATCGAATCGCCAAAGCTCATGGTCTCCGCCGCCGCAAGCGACGGCATCCCCAATGCAAGCACGATCAATGTGACGGAGCCCCGGACCATGGGTTGCATCTGATACGGGGAAGTCCGCGGCGGTCAAGGGGCGTTCGGGCGAGAACTGTCGAGAGTTGCGCAGTGCGGCGAACAATCCTCACTCGGCGTCGATGCGGGGCGGCCATTCGATCAGGACGGCCGTGTGGTTCCTGACATCCTCGGCAAACGCCGGATCGGCCTTGAGCTCGTCCAGCGTCCGTGGCGGGGGCAGCTGGCGACCGTCCGCGATCAGCTCCTGCGCATAGAATGCGAGCGCCTCGGGCGCATTCTCCAGGGCTTCGTCGACGTCGTCGCCGCCAGAGATGCAACCGGGCAGGTCCGGGAACCACAAGCTCACGGTTTCGTCCGGCTCGGCGTCCTCGATGATGGCAACGTACTGAGCCATATCGGGCCTCACGCCCGCTGCACGAAACTGTCCACGACCTTCTTCTCGCCGGCCTTGTCGAAGGCGATGGTGAGCTTGTTGCCGTCGATCTTGGTGACGCGGCCATAGCCGAATTTCTGGTGGAAGACGCGGTCTTCCAGCGAGAATTCGGACGTCGTGCCGGTCGATTTGGCGACGAGCTCGCCTTCGATCGTCAGGGGCCCGCGCCGGCGCGAGGCGAAGCTGCCGAAATCGGGACCGGATGACGAGGAGGTCGAGAACGTCGCGGCCTCTTCCTCAAAGCCGCCGCTTCGGCCGCGATTCCGGTTCGCCTGCGCGCGCTGCCAGCCTGGGGTCGAATAGCTGGAGCCGAACGCCTCCATGTCGTCGAAGCGCGAGGCGCCGTAGCCGCCGCTGCCGCCCCATCCGGAGCCGCCCTTGGACTCCGTGATCTCGACATTGGCCGCCGGCAATTCGTCGAGGAAGCGCGACGGGATCGTGGTCGACCAGGTGCCATGGATCCGGCGATTGGTCGCGAAATAGATCTTTGCGCGGCGGCGGGCGCGGGTCAGACCGACATGGCCGAGCCGGCGCTCTTCTTCCAGGCCGGCGCGGCCCTGTTCGTCCAAGGTGCGCTGGCTCGGGAACAGGCCTTCCTCCCAGCCGGGCAGGAACACGTTGTCGAATTCGAGCCCCTTGGCCGAATGCAGCGTCATCAGCGACACCGCGTCGTCCTCGGCGCCACCCTCGCGGTCCATCACCAGCGAGATGTGCTCCAGGAACCCTTGCAGGTTCTCGAACTCCTCCATCGAGCGCACCAGCTCTTTCAGGTTCTCCAGCCGGCCCGCGGCATCCGCCGAGCGGTCCTTCTGCCACATCTCGGTATAGCCGCTCTCGTCGAGCACGATCTGGGCGAGATCGGTGTGCGCGGTGACCTCGCGCTGGGCACGCCAGCGGTCGAACTGCACGATGAGATCGCGAAGCGAGCCGCGCGCCTTCGGCTTCAGCTCGTCGGTCTCGACCACGGCGCGCGCCGCCTCGAACAGGGGAATGCGGCGCTTGCGGGCGTGGTCGTGCAGCATCTGCACGGTGGCGTCGCCGAGCCCGCGCTTGGGCGTATTGACGATACGCTCGAAGGCGAGATCATCGGCCGGCGAATTGATGACGCGCAAATAGGCGAGCGCGTCGCGGATTTCGGCGCGCTCGTAGAAGCGCGGGCCGCCGATGACGCGATAGGGCAGGCCCAGCGTGACGAAGCGGTCTTCGAACTCGCGCATCTGGTAGGACGCGCGCACCAGGATGGCGATCTCGTTCAGCTTCTCGCCCTGGCGCTGCAGCTGCTCGATCTCCTCGCCGATGCCGCGGGCTTCCTCTTCCGAATCCCATGAGCCCGTGACGGTGACCTTCTCGCCGTCCTGGTCCTCGGTGCGCAGCGTCTTGCCGAGCCGGCCTTCATTGTGTGCGATCAGGTGCGAGGCGGCGGCGAGGATGTGACCCGTCGAGCGATAGTTGCGCTCCAGGCGAATGACCTTGGCGCCGGGGAAATCGTGCTCGAAACGCAGGATGTTGTCGACCTCGGCGCCGCGCCAGCCATAGATCGACTGGTCGTCGTCACCGACGCAGCAGATGTTTTTGGTCTTCTCCTTCTCCCCGCTTGCGGGGAGAAGGCCGGGATGAGGGGGAGTCTCCACGAGCTCGGTGCTTGGAGAGGCCCCCTCACCCGCATCGCTTCGCGATGCCACCTCTCCCCGCAAGCGGGGAGAGGTGGAAGAAGGCGCCTGCGACAGCAGCCGCAGCCACAGATATTGTGCGACGTTCGTATCCTGGTACTCGTCGACCAGGATGAACTTGAAGCGCTGCTGGTACTGCCTGAGGATATCCGGGTGCTCGCGGAAGATGCGGATGTTCTCCAGCAGGAGATCGCCGAAGTCGGCCGCATTCAAAATCTTCAGCCGCTCCTGGTAGCTCGCATAGAGCTTGCCGCCCTTGCCGTTGGCGAACATCGCGGCCTCGCCCGACGGTACCTGTGAAGGCATCAAGCCGCGGTTCTTCCAGCCGTCGATCAGGCCGGCCAGCATCCGCGCCGGCCAGCGCTTCTCGTCAATGTTCTCGGCCTGCAGCAGCTGCTTGAGCAGCCGGACCTGGTCGTCGACGTCGAGCACGGTGAAGTTCGACTTGAGCTGCGCCAGCTCGGCATGGATGCGCAGGATACGGCCGCCGATGGAGTGGAAGGTGCCGAGCCATGGCATGCCTTCGACGGCGTGGCCGAGCATTTGGCCGAGCCGGTGCTTCATCTCGCGCGCGGCCTTATTGGTGAAGGTCACCGACAGGATCTCGGCCGGGCGGGCGCGGCCCTGGCTCAAGATGTGCGCGATGCGCGTGGTCAGGACGCGGGTCTTGCCGGTGCCGGCGCCGGCCAGCACCAGGACCGGGCCATCCAGCGTCTCCACTGCCTCGCGCTGCTCCGGATTGAGCCCGGCGAGGTATTTCGGGCCCACCGAGGCGCGCGCACGCGCGGCGATGCCGCCGGCTGCGGGCTGGTGGTCGGGTACGGCTGTGATCTTGCTCGGCTCGGTCATGCGAATCATCGGCCCCACGATGGCACCGCGGGGTGGTGGAAGGGAGCCTTCTTAACAGGGATTGGTGCCTATATGGGGCGCCGGGCCGGGTTTTCCACGTGCGCGGCAGGCCGATTTGTTCCAGCTGAGCCAGCGAATTTCGCTCCTGCCGGGACCGGAACTATCGTTCCCGCGTCGAGATTGTCAGGACAGGTGGCGCGGCCAGCCGCGTCGATCGCAGACAACATCAAGACGAGGGTTTGACCATGCTAGGCTGGGTTGTGACGTTTCTGGTTATCGCACTGATCGCCGGCATCCTGGGCTTCGGCGGCGTCGCCGGCGCTTCGATCGAGATCGCCAAGATCATCTTCTTCATCGCAGTCGTTCTGTTCCTGGTCTCGGCCGTCGTCGGCCTCGCCCGCGGCCGCAACAGAATATAGCTGCGATGTTCACCTCTCCCCGACGGGGAGAGGTGAACCACAGGCGGCAGACGGCGCCTGAGCCACTAACGCTTCGAGGGCATCGCCACGCTCCGGCCGATGCCCTCGGGTCGCGCCAAGGCGCTGTGGGACTTGGCAACTCCAGCAATGCGCTGCTGGATGTCGGGCGGAAAAGGCGCAACGCGCCGCGCATTCATGTCCATGTGCAGTGACATGTTCTCGGACGTCGCCGACAGCCAGCCCTCGGTGCCGTGCCGCATCTCCTCGAATGTGTGCAGCCGCTTGTCATCGGCGTCGAGCAGCCAGACTAAGATCTGCACGGGATCGCCGAGATGGATCTCCCGCAAATAGCGCACGTGGCATTCGGCGGTGAAGGTCGAGCCGTGGCGCTCTGTCTTGTAGACCGGGCCAATCCCGAGCTCGAGCCAGAACTCGTCGATCGCCCGATCGAACATCACGTTGTAATAGGCCATGTTGAGATGGCCGTTATAGTCGATCCATTGCGGCTCGACCTGCATGATCGAGGAGCGAAACGGCTCTGCGTTCGGCGCTGTGGCGGCGGTCTCCGGCATGTGTCCTTCCCAAGCTATGCGTCCGGTCCCTTGACTTGACCGGTTATATGTCCTTTGCCACGGTCTCTTCTCGTCGGGAGGAATTCCGTGGGTACGACCATCACCAATAATCCGCCGCGGCCGGAGCCGAAAGCCCTCGCAAGCGCGCTGGAGCAGCTTGCCGCGCGCTTCGGCAACCGCCTCATCACCTCGCAGGCCGTGCGCGAGCAGCACGGCCATACCACCACCTGGATACCCAACCAGCCGCCTGATGGCGTGGTGATGGCGCAGGAGACCGCCGACATCCAGGACGTGGTGCGGATCTGCGCGAGACATCGCGTGCCCGTCATTCCCTTCGGCACCGGCACCTCGTTGGAGGGGCAGGTCAACGCGCCCGCGGGCGGCATCTCGATCGACCTGCGCGACATGAACAAGGTGCTGGCGGTGCATGCCGAAGACCTCGACTGCGTGATCCAGCCCGGCGTCACCCGCAAGGCGCTGAACGAGCATCTGCGCGACCAGGGCCTGTTCTTCCCGATCGATCCCGGCGCGGATGCCTCGCTCGGCGGCATGGCCTCGACCCGCGCCTCCGGCACCAATGCGGTGCGCTACGGCACCATGCGCGACAGCGTGCTGGCGCTGAAAGTGGTGCGCGGCGACGGCGAGATCATCACCACGGGCACGCGCGCCAAGAAATCGTCCGCCGGCTACGACCTGACGCATCTGTTCGTCGGCGCCGAAGGCACGCTCGGCATCATCTCCGAGCTGACCATTCGCCTGCGCGGCATCCCCGAGACGATCGCGGCCGGTGCGGTGTCGTTCGAGACCGTCCACGGCGCCTGCCAGGCCGTGATCCTGGCGATCCAGACCGGCATTCCCGTCGCGCGCATCGAGCTGCTCAATGCCGCGCAGGTCAAGGCCTGCAACGCCTATTCCAAGCTGAAGCTGCCGGAGACGCCGCTGCTGCTGATGGAATTCCACGGTAGCGAGATCGAGGTCGCCGAGCAATCCAAGGCGTTCGGCGAGATCGCGAGGGACTGCGGCGGCGGCGATTTCTCCTGGACCACCAAGCCGGAGGACCGCACCAAGCTGTGGCAGGCGCGGCACGATGCTTATTGGTCGGTGAAGGCGCTGCGGCCCGGCGACAGCATCGGCGTGGTCGCGACCGACGTCTGCGTGCCGATCTCGCGGCTCGCCGATTGCGTCAGCGAGACCGAGGAGGATCTCAAGCGGCTCAATTTGCTGTCGCCGATCGTCGGCCATGTCGGTGACGGTAATTTCCACTGCTCGCTGGTGTGCGACACCAACGACGCCGACGAGATGGCGCGCGGCGAGGAGTTCATGCATCGTCTGGTCGAGCGTGCGCAGGCCATGGACGGCACCTGCACCGGCGAACACGGCATCGGCCAAGGCAAGCAGAAATATCTCGAGGCCGAGCTCGGCCCCGAGGCGCTCGATGCGATGCGGGCGCTGAAGCAGGCACTCGATCCGCTCAACATCTTCAATCCCGGCAAGATCGTGCCGGAGGCATAAGGCGGCGCCCTCCGGAACCGGGAACTTTCGGCAATCCTGCCGGTTCCAATTCCCGCCAATTTCCGATGCTCAATGGCAGGGCTTTGCGCGGGAGGGTGCGATGGTGCGACCGGTCATGGGAATTGCCGCGGTGGCCTTTGCCTGCATGCTTGCGGGGGCCGCGTTCGCGAAGGGCGGACACGGCGGCGGCCATGGAGGTGGGCATGGCGGCGGGCGCGGCGGCGGTCACCACGGCGGCCATTTCCGCGGCCACGGCGGCGGGCATGCGCATGGCGGGCATCATCGCGCCACGCGGTTCACAACCGGCGCCCGGCGTGGCGGCCCGAGCTTCGGCCAGATCCGCAATGCCGCGATACGGCCGGCGAACTTCCGCAACGCCTGGAACGCCAGCGCCTTCCGCAACGGCCGGCTGATCAGCAATCCGGCGGCCCGCGCGCAGATTGCCGCGGCGGCGGCACTCGCCGGCTGGAGCGGTGCAAGCAGCGGATGGTGGCAACATCCCGGCGGCGGCTACGGCTGGGTCGGGCCGCTGTTCTGGCCGTTCGCCTATAACGATCTCTACGATTACACGATCTGGGGCGACGGGCTCGGCTTCTGGGGCTACGGGTATCCGGACATCTATGCCGGCATTTTCGGCCCCTATGGCTATGATCGGCTGTCGGCTTATCTGCCGCAGCAGCCGCAGGGACGGCGGCGGGCGCGCAGCGCGCCGCTCGATCAGCTCTGCGGCAGCGATCGGCGCGCCATCGTCGGCCTGCCGATCGATCAGATCGCAGCCGCGGTGCAGCCGACGGACGCGCAAGGCGCTGCTCTCGATGCGCTCGGCAACGCCTCGGTCGACGCGGCAGCGCTGATCCGCACCTCCTGTCCGACGCAGGCCGCGGCGACGGCGCCCGGCCGGCTCGCCGCCATGCAGCAGCGGGTCGAGGCGATGCAGAAGGCCGTCGATTTGGTTCAGCCTGCGCTGGACCAGTTCTATGGTTCGCTCAACGACGAGCAGAAGGCGCGCTTCAATGCGCTTGCCGACGATCAGCGTCGTGCCGCGGCATCGAACAATGCGGGCGGATCGTCGGTGCAGACTTGCAGCCCGTCCGCCGCGTTCGATTGGCCCGGCGCCACGATCGAAGAACGGCTTCGTCCCACCGACACCCAGCGCGCGGCACTCCAGGTGCTCCACGACACCAGCGCCAAGGTCAGCGCATCGCTCAAGGCGTCCTGCGAGCCCAATGAGGTGATGACGCCTCCGGCCCGCATGGCCGCGATCCGCAAGCGTCTCGATGTCATGCTGGACGGAATCAAGTCGGTGCGGGCGGCGCTCGATGATTTCTACGCCACGCTCAACGACGAGCAGAAGGCGCAGTTCGAGGCGATCGGCCCGCGCCGCATGTCCTGAACGCCGTGAGCAATTGAAGACCATTGGTGGGGCAATGAAGTGGTTCGCGAGGCGGGAGCCGGCAGACGTCTGGGACGAGCCGATCGGGGGGCCGCTCGGCGACATCGACGCAGCCGACCGGATTCGCAACATCTGCCAGGCTGCGCGGGCGATCGCCGAAGCCGCCGGCGCTTCGGCGCCGACCAGCACGCGCGAGCGCTATGAGCGCGCAGCCCGCGCTGCCATGGAGATCGCGATGAAGATCTCCGACGATCTGATGCGCGACGACGCCGTGCGCCGCATCGTGGATCTCTGCATGAAGGCTGAGGACATCAAGACGGCGCAGATCTTGTCGCGTGCGATCCAGGCAGGCTGGATTCGAGAAGCCGTGCTCCGGGACCATCCGGCCCTGTCGCAATGAGTTCGGCTCGCGCGATTGGCGCGAGCCGAATGTTGCTGGTGACGGACCGGCTCAGTATCTGCGGTAGCCACCGCTGTTATGGTCGCCGCCGCGGCCGCCCATTCCCATGCCGAGGCCGATCCCCACGCCGATGCCGATGCCCTGCATCACGGCCTCCGGCGGCGGGCCGCGATCCGGCGGCGGCGCGCGCTCGTAGACCACTTGCTCGGACGGCGGCCGTCGCTTGGGCGGCGTCTCGACCACCTTGCGCTTCGGCGGGGTCTCGTCGACGCGCTTCTTGATCACGGGCGGGACCGGCGTTGCCGGGGTCGCGGGCGTCGAGCACGGGCAGGTCGGCGCCATCGCGACCGCGACGGGCGTCGCCGCGGCGGCCACGGGCACGGTGTAGTTGCGGTTCTGCACGCGCAGCAGCAGCCGGCGCGCGGTTGCCGCGAGATCGCTGTTGTCCCAGTTCGCGAGGTATGCCTCGAACGAGGCGCGGGTGTTGATCGCGGTGGCACGCTCCCACGCCAGCATCTGGCGACGCCGCTCCAGCACGGTGCGAAGGCGCGGCGTGCGGGTGTCCTGGGCATACAGCTCGATATAGGCCTGATACGCCTCCACGGTGTCCTCGGTGATCACGAGCTCATAGGCGACCATGGCCGGCTTGCCCTGCAATGTCTTGCGCCAGTCCGCGACGTTGCGCGTGCCGCCGGCGAGCGCCATGGCGGATGCGCCGGGAAGAGCGGGCGTGCTGCCGCCGCTCTCGCCGAAGAACCTGAAATCGGTGGTCAGCGAGGAGCTTTCCCAGGGGATCTGCCGGCCGTCGGTCGACTGCGCCACCGCGACGCGGATGCGCTTGAACATCTCCTCGATCGGCAGGTTCGGCTGCTTGGCGACCGTCAGCACGGCTGTCGTATAGGGGCTGTCGAGGCCGTTGCCGTCCTCGGCCTCGGCGCCGGGCGAGGTCGAATAGGAGATGAACGAGCCGGGCGCGCCGGCCTTGGTATCGACGATCGCAAGGCCGTGGCCGGCGCCGCTGAGCGCGGGGAACGGGTTGTTGCGGCAGGCATCGAGCATGAAGATGCGCGCCCGCGTCGGCAGCGCGCCGAGCGTGTTGAGCATGTCGTTCAGCCGCACGCCCTGCAGCGGGATGTCGGCCTCGCGCTTGGGATCGAGATCGACAGGAACCAGATAGTTCTCGCCGTCGATCTGAAGGCCGTGGCCGGCATAGAACACCAGCGCGACGGTGTCGGGGCCGCTGGCACTGACCTTGCCGGCGAAGTCCGAGATCGCGGCGCGCATCTCGGTCTGCGCCAGATTGGCCGCCGTGGTGACGGTGAAGCCCGCGCTGCCGAGCAGCTCCGTCATGCCCTTGGCGTCGTTGGCGGCGTTCGGCAGCTCCGGCACGGTGCGATAGGCCGATTGGCCGATCACCAGCGCAAGCCGCGCCTCAGCGGCCGCGTCCGTGGGCGTCATCAACTGGGTGAGTGCGAGAAGACCGGACGCAAGAAGCAAATTCGAAAAGACTGGACGGCGCATGATGTCACCTCCAACGGCAATGCGCACGATGATGGCACCTTTTCTAAGTCCGCGCCGTGAGGGCGTCTGTGCGCTGGATCACGCAGGGGCCGCGGCAAAATGGGGCAGGGTATCTGCGGGAGCCGTCCCTGTGCTAGACCTTTCGACCGCGCTGTCGCGGGCATTCGGCTAGTGAAGGAGGCTTGTCGTGAAGGTCCTGCTCGCGCACACCCCGGAGATGCGGCGCAACTATTATGGCGATCGCAGCCTGAACGGCCTGCGGGCGGCCGCCGAGGTGATCCTGCACGAGAAGGATGAGCCGCTGGACGCCGCCGGCCTGGTGCGCGCAGCCAAAGACGCCGACATCATCGTCGCCGACCGCATGACTGAAGGGCGCGGCGAGATCTTTGCGCAATTGCCGCGTCTGCGGGCCTTCGTCCGCTGCGCCGTCGACATCCGCAACGTCGACGTGGATGCGGCGTCGCAAGCCGGCGTGCTCGTGACCCGCGCCGGGCCCGGCTTCGTGCAGGCCGTGGCCGAGCTCGCGCTCGGCTTCATGGTCGATCTCTCCCGCGGTGTGTCGCGGACCACCGCAGATTACCAGGCAGGCCGCAAGCCGGAATCACGGATGGGCCGCCAGCTCGCCGGCAGCCGGATCGGCATCATCGGCTACGGCAGCATCGGGCGCTACCTCGCCGAGATCGCAAAAGTGCTGCGCATGGAGGTATTGGTCTCCGATCCCTTCGTAACCGTCAGCGATGCCGCGATCCGGCAGGTCGGTCTCGACGAGCTCCTCGCCGCATCGGACTATGTCGTCTGCCTCGCCATCGCCAACGAGCAGACCGAAAACCTGATCGGGGAGGCGGCGCTGGCGCGCATGCAGAAGCACGCCGTCTTCATCAATCTCTCGCGCGGCAATCTGGTCGACGAGGCCGCATTGGCAGGCGCGCTGCGTGAGGGCCGCATCGCCGGCGCCGCCATGGATGTCGGCCGCGCGCCGGACCAGATGCCGACGCCCGATCTTGCCAAGCTGCCGAACGTCATCGCCACGCCCCACGTCGGCGGCCTGACGCCGCAGGCCATCGAATACCAGTCGCTGGAGACGGTGCGACAGGTCGAGGCCATCGCGAGGGGAGAAACCCCGCAAGGCGCCGTCAACGCCGATCGCTGGACGCGGCGGCCGTGAAGGGTCTTAGAGCCGGTCCACCGCCTTGAACGTCCCGTCCTTCTGGATCACGGTCAGGAACACCTTCGGCGGCGTGTCGAGCATGCGTGTGCCGACGGTGACGATGCTGCCGCTGATGTCGAAACGGCCGGTATCGTTGATGGCGCGCAGTAGGCTGGCGCGGGTCGGATTGGGGCCGGCCTTTTCCAGCGCCGCGGCCGCAAGCCGGCCGGACAGATAGCCTTCCAGCGACACGAAATCCGGTGTCAGCGCCGGGTCGAACGCCTTCTGGGCCGCCTGGTAGTCGGCGACGAGCTTGAGCGAGCGGTCCCAGGGAAACGGCACCACCTGCGAGACGATGACGCCGTCGCCCTCAGGGCCGAGTTCCGCGGCGAGCGCAACGGCGCCGACGAAGGAGATGTTGACGAAGGTTGGACGAGCGCCGCTGCGGCGGGCGAGTTTGATGAACTCCGCGCACGGACCATAGGTCCCGACCATGACGATGGCTTCGGGGTCGGCCCGCTTGATCATGCGCCAGGCCTGGCCGACCGCGCGGGTGTTGCGCTCGTAAGTGCCCTCGGCGGCGAGCTCGAGCCCGCGCTTGGCGAGCGCCCGCTTCACGCCGACAAGCCCGTCGCGGCCGAAGGAATCGTCCTGGTAGAAGATGCCGATGCGGGTGAACTTGCGATCTTCGGTGAGATGCTTGATCCAGGCTTCCGCCTCCGCGCCGTAGCTGGCGCGGATGTTGACGACGTTCGGAAGCTCGAGATCGCGCAGGAACTCGGCGCCGGTGAACGGGCCGATGAAGGGCACGTTCCTGGAGCTGGAGATCGGTATCGTCGCCATCGCGGTCGGCGTGCCGACCGCACCGATCAGCGCGAACACCTTGTCGTCGTTGATCAAATGCAGCGTCTGCGCCACCGAACGGTCGGGGTCGTAGCCGTCGTCGCGGCTGATGAGCTGGAGCTTGCGGCCGTGAATGCCGCCCTTGGCATTGACCTCGGTGAATGCGGCGACGATGCCTTGCCGCATGCGCTGTCCCAGCGCAGAGGACGGGCCTTCCAGCGCCGCGGCCTGGCCGAACAGGATTGCATCCTCGCTGATGCCGGCCTCGTTGCCCCTCGCAACCAGCGTGGTCGCGGCCAGAAGCGCGATGGTCAGAACGACGGATCTCGCTGATCGAATTCGATGCATCGGGAGGCTTGCCGGATCCTTGAAAGAAACCTTGCGCAACATAGCCTTGCGAGGCTGAATAGCTCGCTAAGCGCCACGGCGCAGAGAGGCCGTATTGCACCGGGGAAAACCGGCAACTTATGTCGAGAAAGCCGGGATCGCTCGTGCACTTCGTTAACTAGTTTCCGCATTGCGGTACGGCTGGTTTCCGAAATTGTGCACTTCTTAACCGCCGTCTTGTTCCGATAGCGGCACCGGCACCTCAACCAGAGGTTCGGTTCGTCGCGGACAGGGGACGGCGGCTTCAAGATGGGCGGTCGCGATCAGAACGATCAGGATCGGAGACGTAGAGGCGGATGGTGGCGTGCCGCGCCGCTGCTCGGGCTCTATCGTCCTGCGCTCGTCGCGGTTGGCGTTGGCCTGCTGTTCTCGATCGTGGGCGCTGCCGCCGTCGCGCGGTGGGAAGATCGCGTCAACAGGATCGAGTTCGAGAACGCAGCCGAGACCCAGGCGATCGTCCTGCAGAACGGCATGAACGAGTACATATCGAGACTTCTCGCGCTGCGCACGTTGTTCGAATCGACCAACGAAGAAGTCACCCGCAGCGAATTCGAGACCTTCAGCGCCCGCCTGTTCGAGCGTCACCCCGGCATGCTGCGCATCTCCTGGTTGCCGCGGATCAACCGCAAGGAGCGCGCGGATTACGAGGCCGCGGCGATCCGGGACGGTGTGTCGAGCTATCACATCAAGGCGCTGCAGGGCGAGAGCTTCGTCATCGCGCCGCAGAGTGACGAATATTTTCCGGTGTTCTACTCGACGCAGCCGAAGACCTCGTCGGTTTACGGCATGGACTACACGACCGTTCCGGAGCGACGGGCGGTGCTGGAGCGCGCGCGCGACAACGATCGCGTCGCAGCCATGCGCACGCGCCTGTTCGGGCCGAAGGACAGCGACCGGCCGTCCTATGTCCTCGTCGTCGTTCCCGTCTACGCCAAGGGAACCTCGCGCGAGGAGATCGCGGACCGGCGCCGCAATATCGCCGGCGTCGTGGTCGGCGTCTTCGACCTGCCGCTGCTGATCCAGTCTATCCGCGTGACCACCGGAGCCAGCCCCGCGGTCAGCATGACGGTCTTCCCGCCGTACACGGCGCAGATCGTCAGCCTCGAGCAGATGCTGCCGGATTATGCGTCGGCCGCCTCGGCGCTGCGGTCGATGCGGGACATCGCGCGGACCCTGCACTGGTCGGGCAGTCTCAAGATCGGCGACACCGATTGGCAGGTGCGGGCGGTTCCGACCGCCGGCGGTCCGCTGGCGACGACTTACGACCGCGCGGTTGCGGTCCTCGTCGTCGGCATGCTGCTGACGCTGTCGCTGTCGACCTATCTGATGCTCGCCAGCCGCAATTCGCGGCGGCTGTCGCTGGCGAACCGGCGCGTGCTCGAGCTTGCCCAGACCGACATCCTCACGGGATTGCCGAACCGCGCCTTTTTCCTCACCCGGCTCGACGAGATGAACGGCAAGTTGAGCGTGAGGGGCGAGCCCTTCGCGATCCTGATGCTCGACCTCGATCGCTTCAAGAACGTCAACGATTCCCTCGGCCACGCGGCCGGCGATGCGCTGCTGCGCCAGGTGGCGCAGCGGTTGAAATCCGCGCTGCGCGCCAACGACGTGCTGGCGCGGCTCGGCGGCGACGAATTTGCCATCATCCAGCAAGCCGGCGAGGACCAGCGCGCCTGCTCGACCGATCTGGCGGCGCGGATCGCCAAGCTCGTGAGCGAGCCGTTCCTGCTGCCCGGACACCGCGTCGAGATCGGCACCAGCATCGGCATCGCAATTGCGCCGGATCATGGCAGCGATCAGGAGCAGCTCCTGAAGAAAGCGGATCTCGCGCTCTACCGTTCGAAATCGGCCGGCCGCAACTGCTTCACCGTTTATGATGAGGCGATGTCGGCCGAGCTGGAGGCCCGCAACACGCTGGAAGGAGATCTGCGCGACGCCATCGCGCGCTGCCAGCTGGAGGTGCACTATCAGCCGTTCGTCGACGCCCTCAGCGGCGAACGACGCGGCTTCGAGGCGCTGGTGCGCTGGCGGCATCCGACGCGCGGCCTGATCCCTCCGGACCAGTTCATTGCGCTTGCGGAGGAGACCGGGCTGATCGTGCCGCTCGGCGAATTCGTGCTGCGGCGCGCGTGCGCGGACGCAGCCGGCTGGCCTGCCGAGCTCATGATCGCCGTCAATCTGTCGCCGATCCAGTTCAAGGAAGCCGAGCTGTTCGACATGATCTGCGCGGCGCTCGCCGATTCCGGCCTGCCGCCGCAGCGGCTCGAGATCGAGATCACGGAATCCGTGCTGCTGGAGCGTGGTAGCGAGAATCACGCCTTCATGGAGCGGCTGAAGCAGCTCGGGGTCGAGCTCGCGCTCGATGATTTCGGCACCGGCTATTCCTCGCTCAGCTACCTGACCGCGTTCCCGTTCGACAAGATCAAGATCGACAAGTCGTTCATTCGCAACCTGACGCAGCAGCCGCGCTCTTCCGCCATCATCTCCTCGATCGTGACGCTGGCGCGCGGACTGGACATGTCGGTCACGGCCGAAGGCGTCGAGACGCGCGAGGAGTTCGACCGGCTGAAGGCGCTCGGCGTCAATTTTGCGCAAGGCTATCTGTTCGGCCGGCCGCATCCGATCGAGCGGATCCTGTTCGACGCGCCGGTCAAATCATCACGGCTCGACGCCGCCTGAGCGCGCCCGAGGCATGCGCGAAAAGCGCTTGACCGGGACATCCCCGGATGGTCCGAAGAACCGTCTAGGGATGAAACAAGCATACAACATGCGGCTTCCGTTCTTCTACGGCTGGATCGTCGTCGCCGTGACCTTCGTCACCATGGCGATTGGCGTCAACGCGCGCACCGCCTTTTCGCTGTTCTTTCCACCCATCATCTCCGAGTTCGGCTGGGAGCGCGGCGTCACGGCGGGCGCCTTCTCCTTCGGCTTCTTGGTGTCGGGCGTGGTCAGCCCGCTGATCGGCCGCCTGATGGACCGCGCGGGTCCGCGCGCGGTGATGGAGCTCGGGGTCGTGCTGATGGGCGGCGGCCTTTTGCTGGCGCCGCTGACCAGCGCGCCGTGGCACCTCTATGTCACCATCGGCGTCATGGTCGGTGCCGGCAGCGTCTGTCTCGGCTATTCCGGCCAGTCGCTGTTCCTGCCGAACTGGTTCATCCGCAAGCGCGGCTTCGCCATCGGCATCGCTTTCGCCGGCGTCGGTATCGGCTCGGTGACGCTGCTGCCATGGGCGCAGCACATGATCGAGCAGACCGGCTGGCGCACCGCCTGCACCGCGATGGGCCTGCTCGTCCTGATCGCGCTGGCGCCGATCAACCTGCTGCTGCACAAGCGCCCGGAGGACATCGGGCTCCAGCCGGACGGCGATGCCGCCCCCGCCGCAGGCGCGGCAAGCCCGGTCTCCAACGTGGTCGATCACGTCTGGGTCAACACCGACTGGACGCTGCGGCGCGCCGTCGCGACCGCGCGGTTCTGGTGGATCGGGCTCGGCTATTTCTGCGGCCTGTACATCTGGTATGCGGTGCAGGTGCACCAGACCAAATTCCTGCTCGATGTCGGCTTCAGCCCCGGCGTTGCGGTGTGGGCGCTCGGAATGGTTAGCCTGCTCGGCATTCCCGGCCAGATCGTGCTGGGGCACGTCTCCGACCGCATCGGCAGGGAGTGGGTGTGGGCGATCAGTTGTGCGGGTTTCGTCATCTGCTTCGCCGCGCTGATCGCGCTGAAATATCAGGCTTCGCTCTGGCTGGTTTATCTGATGGTGTTCACGCAAGGCGCGCTCGGCTACGGCCTCACCTCGATCATGGGCGCGGTGGTGTTCGAGATCTTCCAGGGCAGGCACCAGGGCAGCATCTTCGGCACGATCATGCTCGCGGCGCTGGCGGGCGGTGCGGCCGGACCGTGGCTGACCGGCGTTCTCTATGATCGCGCCGGCGACTACACGCTCGCTTTCGCCCTCGCCATGGTCGTGAGCGGGGTGTCGGCGCTTGCGATCTGGCGGGCGGCGCCGGGCAAGGTGCGGGCCGTGGCCGGCCGGCTGCACAAGCTCAAAACGGCATCCGAATAGGTCCGGTACGCTTCAAGATACCTTCGGCATTTTCGCGAAGCGTTAATCATGCCGCCTCTTGGCGCGGCGCGACGGAACTGCAAAAACGTCTTGGACACCATCGGAGCATTAACCTCTCGCCGATTGCCGCATTTCCCGATGCCGCTGGTCCCGACGATGTCCGCCTCCGATCACCTTGCGACAGAAATTCCTGACGTGCTGCGCGCCGCGCTCGAGCGCGCCGACGACGGCATCGTCATCGTCGATGAGGCGCATCGCATCACCCACTTCAACTCCGCCGCGGAGCGGATCTGGAAGCTCGCCGCCGCCGAGGTGCTCGGCTGCGATGCCGCCGTCCTCACCCTCAAATGTCTAAGCGCCGGTGCGACCGCGGATTTCCGCGAGGAGATCAGCCTCGCGCGGCACGACGGCAGCCGTATCAAGGCGCAGATCGCGATGTCGTCGGCGACGGTCGACGGCGCGACCCATCACATCGTGTTCGCGCGCGACGTCACCCTCGATGCCGAACGCCGCGCCAGGATCGCACTTCTCCACGCGGTCTCCGACCAGACCAACCGCGTGGTGATCATCACCGACGTCGAGCAGAACATCGTCTACGTCAATTCCGCGTTCACGGCGCTGTTCGGCTATACCAGCGAGGAGGCCGAAGGCCGCCGCGCCGGTGAGCTCATTGCCGGCCGTCACACCGATCGCAAGGCGATTGCGAAGCTCGTCAAGCGGCTGATGCATGGCGGCCAGAGCGACGAGGCCGAGGTGCTCGTCTACGACAGGGATGGTGAGGAGATCTGGGTCTCTGCCCGGATCGACGCCTTCCGCGACAAGAAAGGCCGGGTCAAGCACATCTTTGCGCTGCTCGAGGACATCACCGAATCCCGGCAGCTGCGCTCGCTGCAGCAACTGATCATGGCGGCGCTCGCCGACGAGGCGCCGATCACCGAGATTGCCGATCGGCTGTGCCGCCGCGTCGAGCAGATCGCGCCCGGCGTCGTCTGCTCGCTGCTGCACGTCGATGCCGCCGGCTTGCTCCATCCGCTGGGCGGCCCGAGCTTGCCCGAGGACTATTCCCGTTCGCTCGACGGCATCGCGATCGGTCCCGAGGTCGGCACGTGCGGAACCGGAGCCTTCTACGGCATTCCGGTTCTGGTCGCCGACATCGATGCCGATCCGCGCTGGCAGCCCTACAAGGCGCGGCCGCTCGAAGTGGGCTTGCGCGCCTGCTGGTCGACGCCGATCAAGGCCAAGGACGGTCGGGTCATCGGCACCTTCGGCTTCTATTATCGCGAGCCGCGGGCGCCGAGCCGATGGCACCGCCAGATCGTCGATGCCTGCGTCAACCTCGGCGCGTTCGCGATCGAGCGCAAGGAGGCGCGCGCCGAAATCGCGCGGCTCGCCTATCACGACATGCTCACCGGCCTGCCGAACCGCGCGCAGCTGCGCCACCTGATCACGACCGCGATCAATGCCTGTCCGACCGGAGGCCATGTCGCGCTCGCCTTCCTTGACGTCGATCATTTCAAGGACGTCAACGACACGCTCGGCCACGCCGCCGGCGACGAGCTCTTGATCCTGCTCGCGCAGCGCCTGCGCGAGCAGATCGGTCCCGACGACATGCTGGGACGGCTCGGCGGCGACGAGTTCGTCATCCTGCTGCCGCAACGCAATGCCGAGGCCGCTGAGCGCATCGCGGCCGGGATCACCGAGGCCCTGTCCGCACCGTTGCGGCTCGGATCGAAGCTGATGCCGATGTCCGCCAGCATCGGAATCAGCCTCTATCCCGATCACGCCACCGACATCGACACATTGATGCAGCAGGCGGACGCCGCCATGTACATGGCCAAGCAGGCCGGACGCTCGACGCATCGCCTCTTCAGTGCCGAGATGAACGTGCTCGCGGAGCAGCGGCTGGCGCTGATCGCGGCGTTGCGCCGCGCCGTCGCGGAAGCTGTGCTGAGCCTCAGCTATCAGCCGCAGATCCGCAGCTGCGACGGCGCGATCCACGGCGTCGAGGCGCTCGCGCGCTGGCGCGATGCCGTGCTCGGCGACGTCTCGCCGGCAAAGTTCAATCCGTTCGCCGAGGAATGCGGGCTGATCGAGCAGATCGGCATGTGGTCCGTGCGCGAGGCCTGCCGTCAGATGGCGAGCTGGCGCCGCGCCGGGCTCAACATCCCCTGCGTCTCGGTCAATCTGTCGCCGATCAATTTCCGCAACGTCACGCTGGCCGCGCGGCTCAAGGACATCCTGGCCGAGCACGATCTGCCGCCGGATGCGCTGATGCTGGAGATCACCGAAGGCGCGTTCATGCAGGACGGAGCCGCGGCGCTGGAGACGATGAACGCGATCCGCGAGCTCGGCGTCGGCCTCTCGGTGGACGATTTCGGCACCGGCTATTCCAGCCTCAGCCGGCTAGCGCATCTGCCGATCCGCGAGCTCAAGATCGACCGCAGTTTCATGCGCGACATCGAGCAGGACGCGGGCGCGCTCGCGATCGCCACCGCCGTGGTCCGCGTCGGCCAGGGCCTCGGCATGAGCGTGGTCGCCGAGGGGGTCGAGACCGAGGGGCAGCGCAAGACGCTGGCCGAGCTCGGCTGCGACATCGTCCAGGGCTTCCTCTACGCGCCGCCCCTGCCGCCGGTCGCCTTCGAGCGCTGGCTGATCGAGCATTGCGCCGAGCAGGCGAGGGCGATGCTGGGGCGGCTTGACCTTGTGGCGGACGAGGTTGCCGTGAAGCAGTCGGCGTAGCCGCCTTTGAGCGGTAGGAACGCATCAGCGACCGGCGGCAGAACGGCCTTCGCTAGAGCATCGAAAGCACGACAATGCCTTCCTCGAGCTCTCCTGAAGCCAGGCGCGCCCGCGCCATGCGCTCGAACTCCGTGCGATGCTTCTGTAGATAGCTGAAGGCCTGCTTCTGCGTGTTGAATGTCGTTGCAAGCCGGCACATCTGCCGATTTGCGCCGGACGCGAGAAAGAATGTGATGGTTCCGTGATCTGGCTTTATGCGAGGCACGATCTGCACTCTCCGGCATGGGATCGGCACTTCAGATTTCGCAGGCGGCGTTGAAGACGGCTATCGCGCCAACTTCCTTGTCCGCTTCTTGAGCTTAGGCACCGGCAAAGTCGATCGAAGAGCTTCATCGGCCGCTTCCCTCGCCTGGCGCGCCTCTCGAAGTCGCGCCATGTTCTTGCGAACCTCGATGGCTTGCCTTTCCACGTCCGCCAATGCCCGCGCGCCCTCTTCGGCGGCCAGGCGCTTGCGATCGGAACGTGTAATGCTTTCGGGTGACGGCTCTGCCGGCTTCTTGCTGCTCATCGTTCACCCGGATCCGCAAAGACTAAACCCGCTCAATCCAGGGATTGAGCGGGCAAAGCGACCGTTTCAGTACATCCGTGAAACGGCGCAACGATCTCAAGCCAGCGAGAGGTTCTCGGCGCTGACTTTGCCTCGCATCTTGTCGGTCTTGATCTCGAAGTTGACCTGTTGGCCTTCGCCGAGACCGGCAAGCCCAGCCCTTTCAACGGCGCTGATGTGAACGAACACGTCGTTGCCACCGTCGTTTGGCTGGATGAAACCGAAGCCCTTTTGGCCGTTAAACCACTTGACCGTACCTGTCGTCATTTTCTTCTCCAAAGCGCGCGAGCGCATCCCGCGCGACGATCGCGCGGTTACCTTCAACTTCGTCGATGTCTTTGGAAAAGGAGCCCGCGGGCGCATTCAACAAGGCACAGCGGCTAATCGAACGACTTCAATATATACGAGTTTCATGCATTTGCAAGGAGCGAAGCCAGTTTGTTTGCTGCGAGGCCATTCTTCTGTTCCGATCGCGGCGCTTTGCTGTGTCGGTCGATCTGCGAGCAAGGCGTTATCGATTGACCGAACAGGTCTGCTGACGATCAGCCTATCGGCGCGGCTGCGCCGCCCGCGCCGCTAGGCTGAGGCCAATCCCGTCCTCCGCCGCAAATCCGTGATCGCGCGCAGGAAACTGTCGGCCGGCGTCGTCTCGGGGTCGATCAGCCGGTGCAGGCGAAAGCCGTCTTCCAGCGCGAGCACGACGGAGGCGATCCAGGGCGGGTTCAGATTGACGTTGCGCCCGTTGCTCTTCGATGTCGCCTCGATGATGTCGGCGACCAGCCTGCGCCGCGCGCGCAGGCGTTTGGCGAGCTCCGGGCGGCGCTTTTCGGCCCGCGCCACGAACAGGATCATCTCCATGTGCAGCAGGGGCGAGCGGCCGAGCGGATCCTGGCGGCTGCGATCCATCGTCTTCAACGCCGCGATGAAGTCGTCGAGATTGTCGTGCTGCGCCAGGATGTCCATGTTGCGCCGGATCGACTGCGCGACATGGTCCTCGAGCATGGCGATGATCAATTCGTCCTTGCTCTTGAAGTTCGAATAGAACGCGCCGCGGGTGAAGCCCGCCGCCGCCGCGATCGCCTCGATGCTGGCGCCGCCGATGCCGTCCGCCTCGAACACGCGCGCGGCCGCCTCGAACAGCGCCTCGCGTGTGTCGTCCCTGGTCGGCCTGGTTCTCACCCTTGACATCGGCGCAGCTTAGGGCAGAATGCAACTCGATACAACAATGTATCGAGTTGATAATTTACAGGGATGGTTACGCCGGGCGATGGGGCAGCCTTGCGTATGCGTGTCGTGCGGCAACCGATCCGAGGTCACCATGGACGAGCAAGTGCAACCCGCTGGCGGACCGCTGTTCAACCCGCTCTCGCCGGATTTCATCCGCGATCCCTATCCGCACTATGAACGGCTGCGCACGGTCGATCCGATCCACGTGACGCCTTTCGGCCAGTACGTCGCCAGCCGGCACGCCGAGGTCAGTCTCGTGCTGCGTGACAAGCGCTTCGGCAAGGATTTCGTCGAACGGACCACGCGCCGCTACGGCCCGGAGATCATGAAGGAGCCGGTGTTTCGCAGCATGAGCTACTGGATGCTGCAAGCCGATCCGCCGGACCACACCCGCCTGCGCGGCCTGGTCGTGAAGGCCTTCACCGCCCGCCGCGTCGAGGACATGCGACCGCGGATCCAGGAGATCGTCGACCAGGCGATCGATGCCGTGATCGAGCGCGGCCACATGGACCTGATCGAGGATTTCGCCTTCCGCCTGCCCGTCACCATCATCTGCGACATGCTCGGCATCCCCGAGGAGCATCGCGAAGTGTTCTACAAGAGCTCGCGCGACGGCGGACGGCTGCTCGACCCCGTGCCGCTCTCGCCGGAGGAGATCCGCCAGGGCAACGCCGCCAACTTGATGGCGCAGATGTATTTCCAGCAGCTGTTCGAGCTGCGCCGCAAGAATCCCGGCGACGACCTCATCACCCAGCTGGTGCAGGCCGAGGAGGACGGCAACAAGCTCACCAACGAGGAGCTGACCGCCAACATCATCCTGCTGTTCGGCGCAGGCCACGAGACCACGGTCAACCTGATCGGCAACGGCCTGCTCGCGCTCCACCGCAACCCGGATCAGCTTGCGCTCCTGAAAGCGAAACCGGAGCTGATGACGAACGCGATCGAGGAGTTCCTGCGCTATGATTCCTCGGTGCAGATGACCGGGCGCGTCACGCTGGAGGAGATCGAGGACCTCGGCGGCGTGACGATCCCCAAGGGCGAGACCGTGCTGTGCCTGCTCGGCTCGGCCAACCGCGATGGCGCGGTCTACCCCGACAGGCCCGACCGGCTGGACGTCACCCGGGCGAACGTCAAGCCGCTGTCGTTCGGCGGCGGCATCCATTTCTGCCTTGGGGCCCAATTGGCGCGGATCGAGGCCGAGATCGCCATCGCCACGCTGCTGCGGCGGCTGCCGGATTTGCGCATCGACGACATCGAGACCCCGGAATGGCGGCCGACCTTCGTGCTGCGCGGGCTGAGGCGGCTGCCGGCGAGCTGGTGAGGGGGCTTGCGCGTTAACCTCCGCGCGCAACAGTCGCTGTGACTTCGCCATACTTCCCCCTATATAAGGGGCTGTTCCGGCGCGCCTGAGGCTCTCAGCTTCGGCCCAGGCCGGTTTGGCCGAGGGGAGACCCGTGCAGACGACGCTGCTCGGATTGGCGATTGCCTTCATCATTGCGCTGCTGGCCGCGCTGATCGGGCCTTACTACATCGACTGGAACCAGTTCAGGCCCCAGTTCGAGGCGGAGGCCGGCAAGATCATCGGCGTGCCGGTGCGGGTGGCGGGCGAGCTCGATGCGCGGCTGTTGCCGGCGCCGACGCTGCGGCTGCGCGGCGTCACCTTCGGCGGCAACAACGATCTCGGCCGCCTGCGCGCCGACAAGCTCGATGTCGAGTTCAGCCTCGGCTCCCTGATGCGCGGCGAATGGCGCGCCACCGAGCTTTCGGTCGGCGGCATGGCGGTCGATCTTGGTCTGGACGCGCGCGGACGGGTCGATTTGCCCTCCACCGCGAGCGGCACCTTCAACCTGGCCTCCCTCGCCATCGAGCGGCTGAACCTCACCGGCCGCATCGCCTTGCACGATGCCGCCAGCCGCTCGACGCTGGAATTGAACGATATCGCCTTCTCCGGTGATGTGCGCTCGCTCGCAGGCTCGGTGCGGGGCGACGGCAGCTTCACCGCGCGCGGCGTGCGCTACCCGTTCCGCGTCTCCTCCGGCCCCAGCGCCGACGGCAGCGCCACCCGTCTCCACCTCAACATCGATCCCGGCGAGCGCGCCATCCTCGCCGATCTTGAGGGCGTGCTCGCCTTCGATAATCGCCAGCCGAAATTCGAGGGCGCGCTGACCCTCGCCGTGCCCGCGGCCAGGAAGGCGGGCGAGGCGGGACCGACGCCCTGGAAGCTTGCGACCAGGCTCAAGGCCGATCCGGCCGGCGCGAAATTCGAGCAGATCGACGCGAGCTTCGGCCCGGAGGACACCGCGCTGAAGCTCGGCGGCGTCGGCGATCTCAGGTTTGGCGCATCGCCCTTGCTGCGCGCGGTGCTGTCGGCGCGGCAGGTCGATGCCGACAGGCTGACCGCCAAGGATGATGCCGATCCGCAGCGCGTCCTGCCGGCGCTGCGCGCAGGGCTGGCGGCGATCCCGCAGGTGCCGATCCCTGCCCAGATCGAGTTCAATGCCGATCAGATCATGCTCGGCGGCCGTCCGCTCCAGAACATCGCGACCGAGCTTGCGACCGACGGCCGGTCCTGGACCTTCCGGCGGCTGGAGCTGCGCGCGCCGGGCATGACGCAGGTCTCGCTCAATGGCGCGGCTCCCGGCGCCGACAGTTTCAGCGGCCGGCTCAGCGTTGAATCCCCGGATCCCGACACGCTGGTGGCCTGGCTGCAGGGCCGCAGCGAGATCACCCGCCGCAGCACGCGGCCGCTGCGTCTCGCGGGCGACGTCACCATCGCAGCCAATCATCTCGCCATCGACAGGCTGAAGGCCGACATCGATGGCGGCGCGATCGAAGGCCGCATCGTCTTCGTGCAGACAGGCGCGAGCAACGGCTCGCGGATCGATGCGGACCTCAGGGCCGACCGGCTCGACCTCGATGCCGCTGCGAGCTTCGTGCGCGCGCTGGCGGGGCCGCAAGGCGAATGGCCGGAAGAGGCAAAGCTCTCGCTCGATATTGGCCGCGCGATCTCCGCCGGCCAGGAGCTGCGGCCGTTCGCAGCCAGGCTCGCCTACAGCCCGGCGTCGCTGTCGCTGGAGCAGCTGCGCTTCGGCCAGGGCGGCGGCGTGACCTCGGAGGCGAGCGGCAGCTTCGACCGCACCAACACGACCGGCAAGCTCGCGCTGAAATCCTCGGCCAATTCGCTGCGCGAGCTCACCGCGCTGGTCGAGCCGTTCGCGCCCGCGCTGCGCGCGCGCCTCGATGCGCTCCCGTCCTTGCCCGGCGCGACCCGTCTCAAGCTCGATCTCAGCCTCGACAAGAACGCCGAGCATGCCGATCGCAGCAATGCCCGCTTCGTGCTCGACCTCGACGCACCGCAGCTCAAGACCACGGCGACCCTGGCCGCGCAGACGCCGGCGGCCGCCATCGGCGGTATCGACCTCGAACGCCTGCGCAACAGCGACTTCACGCTGGACGCGAAAGTGGCGGCGCCGCAGGCCGGCGCCTTGTTGGCACTGCTGGGGCTCGACCGCATCGTGGCCGCGGGCGAGGGCGCCTCGCAATTCGAAGGACGGTTGAGCGGAGCCTGGCGCCGTCCCTCGCAATTGAACGCAAAGCTGAGCGGCGGCGGGCTCGATGCCGACGCGCAAGGCAGCGTCGAATGGTCGGAGTCCAAACCGTCCGAACCCAAATCGTTCGAGCCCAAATCGTTCGAACCGAAGGCGAGCGTGAACCTGCGCGTGCGCAACGCCAATCTGGCGCCGCTGCTCGGGACCAGCCCGGCCGGCAAGTCGGCGCA
Source organism: Bradyrhizobium yuanmingense (assembly GCF_025200905.1). Taxonomy (NCBI): domain Bacteria; kingdom Pseudomonadati; phylum Pseudomonadota; class Alphaproteobacteria; order Hyphomicrobiales; family Nitrobacteraceae; genus Bradyrhizobium; species Bradyrhizobium yuanmingense. The sequence continues at coordinate 1,306,451 of NZ_CP104173.1, forward strand.
GAACGTCAGCCTGTCCTCCCGCCTCACGCTATCAGGCAATCGCCTGACCTTCGGCGATCTCGACGGCAATGCCGCGGGCTCGCATCTGCGCGGCCATGTTTCGGTGACGCTCGATCAGGACAAGAGCATCGACGGCGAGGTCGGTCTCGACTCGCTCGATCTGGCGCCGGCGCTCGCAATCGCCGTCGGCGCAGCCGGTCGTGAGTCCGGCGAGCCGCTCAGCGCAGGATTGGTTAGCGGCTGGCGCGGCCGCATCGCCTTCCAGGCCTTACGCGGAATGTTGCCCGGCGGCATCGAGCTCCGCCCCTTCGGCGGCACGATCCGGAGCGACGGCCAGTCGCTCGCGTTCGATGCGCTCAAGGGCGGCGTCGGCGGCGGCGACATGTCCGCAAGCCTGGACGCGCGCAATGGCGCGGGTGGGCTTGCGCTGAACGCGCGCATCGAGCTCAGCAACGTCGATGCGGCGGCGCTGCGCTATCGCGACCTTGCCCTGCCCAAGGGGCGCGCCTCGGTGCAGATGGCGCTGACCAGCCAGGGCCGCAGCGTCGCGGCCTTGACCGGTGCGCTCGCCGGCAACGGCACGGTGACGCTCGAATCCGCCGAGATCGCCGGCCTCAATCCGCGTGCGTTCGAGATCGCCATCCGCGCCAGCGACGGCGGCCAGGTCAATGACGACAACCGGCTGCGGCAGCTCGTCGAGCCCGCGCTGTCGGCGGGGCGCATCGCGGTGCCCTCGGCGCAGATTCCGTTCACGATCCGCGACGGCCGCCTGCGCATCGGCGCAACGCCGCTGGAAGCGAAGAACGCCCGCGCCATCGTCTCCGGCGGCTACGACATTCCGGCGGACCAGGCCGACATCCGCGCCAGTCTGACGCCGATCATGACCGGGCTTTCCGGCGCCCCGCCCGAGATCCAGCTGTTTGCGGCAGGCCCGCCCGACAGGCTGAGCCGTACCGTCGACCTCGCACCGCTGTCGTCATGGCTTGCGGTGCGCACGATTGATCGCGAGACGCGGCGGCTCGACGCCATCGAGCGCGGCGAGCCGCCGCCGGCCACCGCTGCGCTGCCGACGCTGGTGTCCCCGGAGATAGCGACCGAGCAGGCGCCACCCAACGTGCCGCTGCCGGGCCAGGACCCGCGCCGCGCGCCGGCAAAGCCCAGGGTGGCGCCGACCCCGAAAGCTCCGCAGGCCGCGCCCGCCGCGCCAAGCCCCTCACTGACAAGCCCTTCACTGACGAGCCCGCCGCTCGCGAGCCAGCAGCTCGCGCCGCTCCCTCCGGCCATCGACGTGAAGCCCGCCCCGGGCCCGCCGCCCGCCAAGCCCAGGCCGAAGCCGCCGCTTGTGCTGACGCCGCAGAATCCGTAGACGGCGCTATCTAAAGCGCTCCGTTGCCGATGCTCGTCATGCCCGGGCTTGTCCCGGGCATCCACGTTCTTTGTGCCATGCGGCAAGGCGTGGATGGCCGGGACAAGCCCGGCCATGACGCGGAGAGGTTTCAGTGCCCAAAGCTTCTCGGCTCTTGCACAACAGTAAATCCATTCCCTCGCATTTGACGGAATTTTCGTCGGCAAAACTGATTTGCCGACTTTACTGAATTCTCGCGTTTCATCTCTAGCGTAGGTTCCCAGAGGAATTCGGCGTCGCGCCGCGAGCGGCGGGACGGCTCGCCAACGGGCTGCCAAGAACTGGGGTGATCGAGATGAACGGGGCGAAATCGCTTCTGCAGGATCTGGACGACGCGATCGCGCGCGGCACCGACGAAAGCCGGTCACGCGCATTATGGCATGCGACCGACATCCTGATCACCGGCCGCTACAGCGACGACGAGATCAGCATGTTCGGCGAGGTGATCGGCCGGCTCGCCGACGAGATCGAGGTGGCTGCGCGCGCGCAGCTCTCCGAAGTGATGTCGGCCTGCGATCACGCCCCGCTCAACGTCATCGAAAGGCTCGCCCTCGACGACGAGATCGCGGTTGCCGGTCCCGTGCTGCGCGATTCCAACCGTATCGACGAGAAGATGCTGGTCCAGAGCGCCATGACCAAGGGCCAGGCGCATCTGCTGGCGATCTCGCAGCGCCAGTCGATCGGCGAAGCCGTGACCGACGTGCTGGTCAAGCGCGGCAACCAGGAGGTCGTGACTTCGGTCGCCAAGAACGAGGGCGCGCGCTTCTCCGGCTCGGGTCTCTTGCACATGGTCCGTCGCGCCGAGGGCGATTCGATCCTTGCCGAGCAGCTCGGCCTGCGCAAGGACGTGCCGCGCCACATCTTCCAGCAGCTGATCGCGAAGGCCTCCGAAGACGTCCGCCGCCGCCTCGAGACCGAGCGGCCCGAGATGATGACACAGATCCAGAGCTCGGTGACCGAGGTCACGGGCGATCTCCAGTCCAAGTTCGGCCCGTCCTCGCGCAGCTATTTCGTCGCCAAGCGCGTGGTCACGACGCAGTATCGCCAGGGCAATCTCAACCAGGACTCGATCTCGAACTACGCCCGTCAGCATCGCTTCGACGAGGTGCAGATCGGCCTGTCGCTGCTGTCGGCGCTGCCGGTCGACGTGATCGAACGCGCGCTGATGGACCGCAACCGCGAGATGATCCTGGTGCTGTGCAAGGCGCTCGACTTCTCCTGGGACACGACGATGTCGCTGTTGTTCCTCGGCGCCAAGGATCATCTGATCACGGCGCGCGAGCTCCAGGACAACGAGCGCGAGTACGGCCGGCTCAAGATCGAGACGTCGCGCAGCATTCTGAAGTTCTACCAGTCGCGCAAGACCGGCGCGGGTGCCGATGCGGGCCGTCAGCCCGAACTTCAAGTCCACTGACAGGTCCACTGAGGAGAGGGGAGTACCTGCAATGTTACCTCAATTCGGCACCGCCGTTCGCAAGAAGAATCTCGCCAATGCCGGCGCCACCGATCTCGGCGGCGCAGCTTCGGACAAGGCCTCGGTGGACGCCGCCTGGCTCGTGCTGGAAGCCGCCAACGACCTCGGCGACCACGCCGCGGTGGACGCCTGCCGCCGCGTTATCGACGCCGAGCTGAACGGCACGGCGGCCCGCAGCGCCGACGTCGATCTCGTGCTGGGATATTTCAGGTAAGGCTCCCGGGATCGCGCGCAGACTGACGCGCAGCGTAATCCGCGACGACTCTCAACCGGAGTTCGAGCGCTTGGAGCCTGCATCGCCCCGAAGACCTGACTTCGCCGCGGCCAAGGCTGCGGCGAGCTCGTCGATGTGATAGGGCTTGGGCAATATCTCGATACCCGCGCTCTCCGCTTCATGGACCGAGGCTTCGGCGTATCCGCTGGTCAGCAATATCGGTATGTCGCTTCGTCTCTTCCTGACCTCGCGCGCAAGCTCGACCCCATTCATGCCGCCCGGCATCATGATGTCGGAGAAGATCAGATCGATGGAACGGCCATCCGCCAGGGCACCGAGCGCTGCCGCGGCGCTGGAGGCGCGCGTGACGTCGTAGCCGAGCTGGCCCAGCATCTCGCTGACCAGCGCGGCAACCTCGTCATCGTCTTCCACCAGCAGGATCCGGCCCTGATTGCTCTTCTTGGGCCTCGCCCTGGTGAGATCGACGAGATGTCGCGGGCTCGACGGAGCATCGAACGATCGCGGCAGGTACAGCTCGATGCTCGTGCCGCGGCCGACCTCCGATTGAATGCGCACCGTGCCTTGCGACTGCGTCGCAAATCCATGGACCTGCGCGAGCCCAAGCCCGGACCCTTTGCCGACGTCCTTGGTCGTGAAGAACGGCTCGAAGACGCGCGAGAGAATCTCCGGAGGCATACCGATGCCGGTATCGATCACGGATAGCCGGACGTAGTCGCCGGAGATCTGATCGTCCTTGAGATCGGGCAGGTTTTCTCCGCGCACGATGATCGTGCCGCCGTGGGGCATGGCATCGCGGGCGTTGACGGCCAGGTTGAGAATGACCAGCTCGAGCTCGCCGGGGTCGACCTCGACCGGCCAAAGCTGCTCCGGAAAGTCGAACTCGACGTGGACGTCGCCTCTCAGGCTGCGATCGAGCAGTTCGCGCATTCCGCCGATCTGCGCGGCGACGTCGACGGGCTGCGGCCGCAGCTTCTGCCGCCGAGAAAATGCCAGAAGCTGCTTGGTCAAGCTGGCACCGCGCTGCGCGGCCTGGATCATCCCATCCATCAGGCGGCGACGGCGGTTCGGATCCGTCTGGCGGTCGAGCATGTCGAGCCCGCCGGAAATCACCATCAGCAGATTGTTGAAGTCGTGGGCGACACCACCGGTGAGCTGGCCGATGGCCTCGATCTTCTGGGCCTGCCGAAGCGTTTCCTCGACCCGGGCGCGCTCCTTCATCTCGAGCCGAAGCTGCTCGTTGGCTTCTTCCAGCGCCCGGGTCCGCTCGATCACGAGCTTCTCGAGCTCCTGCGCCGTCTGTTCGCGCGCTTCCAGCAAGGCCCGGATTTCATATTGGCGCCGGCGTGCCCGCATCGCCGATTGGATGGCGCTGGTCAGCGTGATCGGCTGAACCGGCCGCTCGAGCAGCGACACGTTGCGGAGAAGCTCGACGATACTGCGTCGCCACGCGACGACCGCGGGCCGCTCCCGGTGACTGGTGAGAACGACGAAGGGCAGATCGGACCACGGCGGCTGGCCGGCGATCCACTGCGCCAGCGCCGCGGTGTCCTTGCCGAACAATCCTTCCTCGGCAAGAAACACCGTGCCGACGCCTGCCGTCATTTCGGTGACGAGTTCGGCCAAGTCCCGGCAATTGACCGCCTCGAGGTTCGCGTTGCGCAAAAGTTCGGCCGATGCCGGCCCGTCGCGGCCCACCGGGGCGAAGACGAGAACGCGGTGATCGCGCTGCGCGCTCATTCGAGCGGCCCTTCCGGGAGGGCCGTGCCGGTATAGCGCGGATTGCCGGAAAAGATGCCGCTGAACTCATGAAGCGGCGGGCCCAGCTTGATCCCGCTGCTGCCGAGCCGGAATTCGCGGATGCCGTGCTCGTGGCCGCCGCTGCGCTTCTTGACGACCGACAAGGCGCGCCGAACCGTTCCGGCGAACTCGAAATAGCGCAGCATCACGACTGCATCGCTCAAATAGCTGAGGTCGAGCGGCGTATCCATGGGACCGACAAGCCCATGCTGGGCGAGGATGAGAATGGTGAGCACGCCCTGCTGGGCCAGGTAGCTGAGCAGTTCGTGCATCTGCAGGACGAGGAAACGTTCATCCGGCATCGCGTTCAGATAACCGTTCAAGCTGTCGATGACGATGATGCGGGCATTGTCGACCTCGACGCTCCGGCGGAGCGTTGCCGCGAACTCACCCGGCGACAATTCGGCCGGATCGATCTGCTGAAACCGGATCTTTCCGGAGGCGAGATGTTTGTCCAGCGGCAGCCCCAGCGCTCTGGCGCGGGCCTCCACCGTTCCGCGCCCTTCATCGAAGGCGAAGAATACGGCGTGCTCGCCGCGTTCCGCCGCCGCGATGGCGTAGGTTAGCGCAACTGACGACTTGCCGACGCCGGCCGCGCCGAGGAGAAGAGCGTTGGTGCCGCGCTCGAGCCCGCCTCCGAGGAGCTGGTCGAGCTCGGGGTTGCCGCTGGACACCATGTCGCCATCGAATGATCTGTGATGCTCGGCCGCGACGAGCCGCGGAAAGATGCGCAGGCCGCCTTGCGCGATCGTAAAATCGTGGAAGCCGCCGCGAAAACGGATGCCGCGCATCTTGATCACGCGAAGCCGCCGCCGCTCGGCACCGTAGTCGATGGCCAGCTGCTCGAGCATCACCACGCCGTGCGCGATCGAATGCAGTTGCAGATCATCCTGGGAGGACGACAGATCGTCGAGCAGAACCACGGTGCAGTTGCGATTGGTGAAGAAGTGCTTGAGGGCCAGAACCTGTCGCCTGTAGCGGAGCGGGTTCTGCGCCAGCAGGCGCAATTCGGACAGGCTGTCGAGCACCACGCGGGTAGGGTTGATCCGTTCGACCTCCTTGAAGATCAGACCCGTGGTCTCGCTCAGCTCCATTTCTGCGGGATGAAAGACCGTGAGCTCTCGATCCGGATCGAGTGTCGTTTCCGGCGGCACCAGCTCGAAGATGTTGACGCCGTCCAGCGACCAGCCGTGTCGCTGCGCGACCAGGGTGAGCTCGCGCTTGGTCTCGGAAAGCGAGATGTAGAGCACGCGTTCGCCGTCCCGGACCCCGCGGAGCAGAAACTGGAGCGCAATCGTGGTCTTGCCGGTGCCGGGTCGTCCCTCATAGAGATACATCCGGTTGGGGTCCAAGCCACCGCCGAGGATGTCATCCAGCCCTTCGCTGCCGGTCGAAACTCTCGGCAAATCCTTGAGGTCGCTGCCTGGAGCAGCCGCGGATTGACCGGTCATGAACCCCCCTTACGCGTATCTTCCCAAAGCTCTCCATGCGCTCCCAGCGCACGCCGGGAGCCGGATGACTGAAAAGGTCCGTCTAAGGAACTCCGATGCCCGGGCCTGAGTTCCCGCCCGACTGGCGGTCCGGCGACCGGTTCGTTGCCGCTCAGACTGTGCCGACCCGTGGATGGTGTCGGTTCAAAAATGAACACAAACGGTCCGCTCGCGGTCCATCCCGTTGCTGCCCTCACTACCGGATGCGGTAGATCACGACGTCCTCGCCGTGACGGTTCGTGCTTCGCTCGAGCTGGTAGTTCGACTTCTCCAGCACGCGCCGCGATGCGCCGTTCCCGACATACACAATGCCGATGAGAGACGGCAGTGCGAGCTGTGACAGCCCGATGTCCGTCAGCGCGGTCGCGATCTCGCTGGCAAATCCTTGGCCCCAGAATTCGCGCTTGAACGCGTAGGCGATTTCGACCTCGTCGACATCGTCCACGAGAATGTGCCGAATGCCCGCCCGTCCGGCGAAGGCCCCGTCCTTCGTTCGCAGCGTCCAGAGTCCGAAGCCGTGCTGGTCCCAATGGGCCATGTTGGTTGCGAGATAAGCCCTCGTGACCTCGGGCGTCCGCACCCCGCCGAGATAGCGGGAGACCTCGGCGTCGCGATGCAGCGCGACGAGGTCGGCGAGGTGATCCTCGCGCAACCGTTCGGCGGTCAGGCGGTCGGTGGTGAAATGGTCCACGGCGACAGATCGCCGCTTCCGAGGCGTGTCGTCGTTCATGCTGCTATCGCTGCGGGCTGATCGTGACATCATGCCCCTGTTTTGCCCGACGGGTCAACGGGCGACGGCCGGATCGTTGCCTTGCGCGTAACTCATTGATTTCACGACCCCCGGTCTACTGTGCATGGGGTTGTTTTCGCAGTTTCGTTTTGGAAGGGCTACCCCGCCCCCAGCGCGACGGCGACGTTGTACGTCACGAGGCTCGCCGCATAGGCCAGCACCAGCATGTAGGCGAAGGTGGCGCCCATCCAGGCCCAGCTGCCGGTCTCGCGCCGGATCACGGCGAGCGTGGAGGCGCATTGCGGGGCGAAGATGTACCAGGCCAGCATCGACAGCGCGGTGGCGAGCGACCATTTTGTCGCCAGCACCTGGCCGATCTGCTCGACCGCTTCGTTGCCGCCCTCGATCGCATAGACGGTGCCGAGCGCCGCGACCGCGACCTCGCGCGCCGCCATGCCCGGGATCAACGCCACCGCGATCTGCCAGTTGAAGCCGACGGGGGCGAGCAGGGGCTCGAGCGCCTTGCCGATCATCGCCGCCAGGCTGAACTCGATGGCCGGCCCGGTCGCGCCCGCGGGCGGCTGCGGGAAGGAGGCCAGGAACCAGATCAGCACCATCATCGAGAAGATCGTGGTGCCGGCGCGCTGCAAGAACATCTTGGCGCGGGTGTAGATGCCGATCACGATGGATTTCAGCCGCGGCATCTTGTAGTCCGGCAGCTCCAACATGAACGGCGCCGGCACAAAGTCGCGCAGCATGAAGAACTTGATCACGAACGAGACCAACAGCGCGCTGATGATGCCGGCGGCATAGAGGCCGAACATCACGAGGCCCTGCAGGTTGATGAAGCCCCAGACGTCTCTGGCCGGGATGAAGGCGGAGATGATCAGCGTATAGACCGGAATGCGCGCCGAGCAGGTCATCAGCGGCGCGATCAGGATCGTGGTCAGCCGGTCGCGCTTGTTGTCGATGACCCGCGTCGCCATGATGCCGGGAATGGCGCAGGCAAAGCTCGACAGCAGCGGAATGAAGGCGCGGCCGTGCAGGCCGGCGCCGCCCATGATGCGGTCCATCAGGAACGCCGCGCGCGCCATGTAGCCGAAATCTTCCAGGAGCAGGATGAACAGGAAGATGAGGATGATCTGCGGCAGGAACACGATGACGCTGCCGACGCCGGAGATCACGCCGTTCTGCAGGAAGCTTTGCAGCAAGCCGTCGGGCAGGGTGGCCTGCACCAGCTCGCCGAGCGAGTCGAACCCGGACTTCAGCAGCTCCATCGCCGGCTGCGCCCAGGCGAACACCGCCTGGAACATCACGAACAGGATCAGCGCCAGCACGATCAGCCCGCCGACCGGATGCAGCACGATCGCGTCGATCCGTGCGGTCCAGGTGTCGGGGCGAGCAGGCAGGCTGACGCAGTCGGCGATGATGCGATCGGCCTCGCGTTGGGTAGCGCGCAGCTCGGAGACGCCGAGCGCGCGCCAGCTGTTCTCAACCGGTTCGGCGGCGAGCGCTGCGGAAATCTCGTCGGTCAGCTTGAGCAGGTCGGCCGTGCCGCCCTTGCGCACCGCGATCGAGGTGACCACGGGCACGCCGAGCTCCTTGGCGAGCCGCGCGACGTCGACAGTGATGCCGCGGCGGCTTGCAATGTCGAACATGTTGAGCACGAGGATCATCGGCCGCCCGGTGCGCTTCAGCTCCAGCAGCAGGCGGATGGTCAGGCGCAGATTGGTGGAATCGGCGACGCACAGCACGAGATCGGGCAGGGTCTCGCCGGAGGCCTTGCCGAGCACGAAGTCGCGGGTGATCTCTTCGTCCGGGCTGCGGCCGCGCAGCGAATAGGTGCCGGGCAGGTCGACCACGGAGACCTGGCGGCCGAGCGGGGTGACGAAGAAGCCTTCCTTGCGCTCGACCGTGACGCCGGGATAGTTCGCGACCTTCTGCCGGCTGCCGGTAAGCGCGTTGAACAGCGAGGTCTTGCCGCTGTTGGGCGTGCCGACCAGGGCGAGATGCAGCAGCGGTGCTTCCATGGGATCAAGGGCCTGCGGGGCAGATTGCGGTCGCGCGTCAGGCGACGATGATGGCCATGGCTTCGCGACGGCGGACCGCGATCGTGGTGCTGTCGACCCGCACCGCGATCGGATCGCGCCCGACCAACCCCTCATGCAGGATCTCGACCCGGGCGCCCTCGACGAAGCCGAGTTCGATCAGGCGGCTCTCGAGCTCGACGTCCGAAAGCGCCGAGCCAGCCTCTTTGGCGGCAAGGTGTTGGATGACGCCGGTATAGCCGCGCTGGGCCAGACCCAGCGGCATGTGCGAACGCGTATCAGTGGTATCGGTCATGCCCTGTATTTTCAACGCCGGGCATTGAGGTCAAGCGTGCCCGCGCGCCGAAGCTGCACCTTAGAGCGATTTTAAAGTGCAGAGGCCGGGGCGCCGTCGCGGGCGCCCCCGACGGCTACTGGGCCGGGACCTTGTCCGGCTGGGCGGCCATGGCGCGGCTCTTGAAGTAGTCCAGGACGAACAGACGGATCGCCGACGACAGATTGCCCTGCTGGCGGTTGTTGTCGATCTCGCCGACCAGCTCGGACAACGTCATGTTGCGCAGGCCGGAAATCTCTTTCATGCCGTTCCAGAACGCCTCTTCCAGGCTGACGCTGGTCTTGTGGCCGGCGACGACGATCGATCGTTTCACGACCGGCGACTTCATGGCTGCTCCTCGCGATCGATCCGGTGCTGGTCCAGATTCTCCTTGGCCTGGTCCGCCCGCTTCGCCTCGGACGACCGTTCCGCCTTCGTGCGCCCGAACTTCGCCCGGTTGGCGTCCGCCTGCTTCGCCGAGGCTTCCCGCTCGACGCGCTTCCTGAAACGATTCAGGTTGATGACGTTCCCCATGCCGCGTCTCCATCATCCGCTCCTCTTCAGGCAGGATGAAACATTCAGAAACAGGGCGCCACATTGCGCCGCAGAAGACTTGATCGCCATTCGCTCGTCCTCGTCAATCGGCCCTTGGGCCATCAAACGATGAATTTCGCCCCGTCGAGGGCAGTGGAGCTGCGTAACACGCCGCCCCGCCGCAACATTGACGGTAATCAAATCCCGCCCCCAAAACCGCATATTTTTGGGCGCCGAGCGTCCGTATCATTACGGATGGCTATCGGAATTCGGAATCATCCCGGGCTGATCATCTTCTCAGCGCGCACCAGGCGGTCGAACTCGTCGGCCGATACGAAGCCGAGCCGCAGCGCCTCCTCCTTCAGCGTGGTGCCGTTGGCGTGCGCCGTCTTGGCCACCTTGGCGGCGTTATCGTAGCCGATCTTCGGAGCCAGCGCCGTCACCAGCATCAGCGAGCGCTGCATCAGCTCCTTGATGCGCTTCTCGTCGGCGAGGATGCCGCTGACGCAATGCTCGGTGAAGGAGCGCGCGGCATCCGCCATCAGGCGGATCGAATGCAGCATGTTGTAAGCCAGCACCGGCTTGTAGACGTTGAGCTCGAAATGACCCTGGCTGCCGGCGACCGTGATCGCGGTGTGATTGCCGAACACCTGGCAGCACACCATGGTCATCGCCTCGCACTGGGTCGGGTTGACCTTGCCCGGCATGATCGAGGAGCCGGGCTCGTTCTCCGGCAGGATCAATTCGCCGAGGCCCGAGCGCGGGCCGGAGCCGAGCAGGCGGATGTCATTGGCGATCTTGAACAGGCCGGTCGCGACCGAATTGATGGCGCCGTGCGCCAGCACATAGGCATCGTTCGAGGCCAGCGCCTCGAATTTGTTGGCGGCGCTGGTGAAGGGGAGCTTCGTAATCCCGGCAACGTGCTTTGCGAACAGCTTGGCAAAGCGCGGCTTCGAGTTGAGGCCGGTGCCGACGGCTGTGCCGCCCTGCGCCAGCGGATAGAGGTCCTTCACCGCGATCTTGAGCCGGGCGATGCCGCTTTCGACCTGCGCGGCATAGCCGGAGAATTCCTGACCGAGCGTCAGCGGCGTCGCATCCTGGGTATGGGTGCGGCCGATCTTCACGATCTTCGAAAACTCCCTCTCCTTCTTGCGCAGAGCGCGCAGCAGCTCTCCGAGGGCAGGGATGAGATCGGCATTGATGCGGCTTGCCGCGGCGATGTGCATCGCGGTCGGGAAGGAGTCGTTCGACGACTGGCTCATGTTGACGTGATCGTTGGGATGCACCGGCTTCTTGGCGCCGAGCTCGCCGCCGAGCAGCTCGTTGGCGCGGTTGGCAATCACCTCGTTGAGGTTCATGTTGCTCTGGGTGCCCGAGCCGGTCTGCCACACGACAAGCGGAAAATGGTCGTCAAGTCTGCCTTCGATCACCTCGCGCGCAGCGCGGATGATGGCGTTGGCACGGCGCCGATCGAGCAGGCCGAGCTCGAGATTGGACTGCGCGGCGGCGAGCTTGACCATGCCGAGTGCATGCACGAGTGAGATCGGCATGCGGTCGGTGCCGATGCGGAAATTCTGGCGCGAGCGCTCGGTCTGCGCCCCCCAATAGCGGTCGGCGGCGACCTCGATGGGACCGAAGCTGTCGGTCTCGGTGCGGGTTGCGGGGCGGGCAGTCTTCGAGCGGGACGCTTTGGCCATGAGCACATCCATTCTGCCGCGCGAAACGCCGCGCGGCCTGTTCATGTGCTCTTCTATATAGACAGTTGGCCGGGCGCGATGGCTCTGCGCCCAACCTAGATCATTTCTTGCGGAAACGATCGAGCCGCACGACCTCGGCGCCGCCCTGACTCGGCGGCGGCGGCTCGTCGGCAGCTTCCGGCTTCTCCGCGGCAGGTGTCGGGACCGATACGGCCGATGGCGCGGGCGCTGCCGGCAGATTGTCCGGCGCGACCTCGGCGACGTCGGAGGTGTCGAACTGGAGGCCGAACTTCACGGACGGATCGAGGAAGCTCTTGATGGCACTGAACGGCACCACGAGCCGCTCCGGAATGCCGCCAAAGGACAGGCCGACCTCGAAACGGTCCTCGAGCACGGTCAGGTCCCAGAACTGGTGCTGGAGGATGATCGTCATCTCCTCCGGATATTGTGCGAGCAGCCGCGGCGACAGCTTCACGCCTTCGGCCTTGGACACGAAGGTGATGAAGAAATGATGCTCGCCCGGCAGGCCATGGGCTGCGGCATCGGTCAGCACCTTCCGCAGCACGCCGCGCAGCGCATCGCGGGCCAGCACATCGTATCGGATATGATCGGTCGCCATGGTGGTCCTGTTGCATCCAAGCAGCCGAACCCTGCCGATCCGACTCGCCAAGTCGCAATAGTACCGCGCCTGACGGGCGAGCAGGAGTCCCCGCCGGGGAAGAATCAAAGAGTAAAGTGGAGGCTTCTGTTGCCAGGTGCCTCCGAACCCCGCCTAGCGGAGCTTAACCCACTAGGACTTTAGAGTGGTCTTTCAAACTGCGTTACGCAGCCTGAGCAACCGGAGCAAAGTTGTCGTTGGCAACTATTGCAGTAGCCCGATAACGGCGGAACAATACCGGGAAAAAGTACGCCCTTTACGCCCTCGTCGATCCTATTTCGCCCCCGCCAAAGCCCAGCTTCGGGCACGCCCGATGGTGGGCTTTGGTGGAGGCGCCGGGTACCGCCCCCGGGTCCGAATGGTTTATTGCGACGACCGTTTATTTCCATAGCCGGCGAACCGGCACCCCCAATATAGGGGGCAAAGCTTTCGAAAAACAGAGGGTTGGAGGCGCGATCCCGCGGTTCCCTTTGGATAGGCTTCGGAGTGCCGGGCCTATCGCGGCTCTGGCCTTTGCCAGAGGTCGCCAGCCCGATGTGCCGAATCCTTGCGCATAATGAAACGCTGCTGCTCCAGCGAACGGACAATGTCAGTCTCAGCGACGTTCAATTTCCTGCGGCGGAAAGTAGCAGCGTGACGAGCCGCGTGATCTCCACTTCGGCCCGATCTCGCTCTTCGCCGTCGCCGCTGCGCCGGCAGTGCGCGAGACCCACTGCACCGCGGTTGAGGCGAAGCACCAGAGGCCGACCAGGACACCGGTCCGACCTCGCAGGACTTGCCAGGTCCGAACGCTTATCGTGACGTTAATCGGGCCGATCCAGCAATTGCTGCACTGCGTCTGACCGCGATGGTTGCAGTGGTCGCGTCCATCTCGCGCATCAATCCCCTCTGGCTTTTGCTTACCGCGGCGTGTTGGGTTTTGCTGGCATTGTCTGATGAAAATCGCTAGGCAGTGATCCGGGCGGGTATCCAGTTCCAGCCGATTTAGAACAACAGTGCTCGTGACTTACAGGTCGCGGAGGAGACAGGCATGGCCGACACGATGGGCCACTCAGCGACGGCCACCCGAAACACCCGGGTGGCGCTCGGCTTTTGTCTGCTGGCGATTGCGCCGCAGATTTTCGAATTGATCTGGTCGATCGGGACGATTTTCGGCTGGGGGACCGGCCGCGGTCCGGCGGCGGTCGTCACCGGTCATGCGACGGCGCTGCTGGCCGGCGCGCCGAGCGCCCTCTTCGGATCATTCGGCGGCGGCGCCAAGAAGATGTCGTCCGAGGTGCTGCTGGCGCTGATCTATTCCTATCCGCTGTTTGCGGTGGCGATCCTCACGCTGTTTATGACCATCCGCTCGGCGCAAGATTATGTCGGCGGCGTCGTGCTGATGGCCGTTGCCCTGTTTGCGCTGTGGGCATCGAGCGATTTGCAGGGCATGCGTGGCTTCTCCTTCGGTGCGGGCACTGCGCCACGTATGTTCGGCGGGCTGCTGGTTGCCCTGTCTGCCGGCATCGCCTTGACCGGCCTGATCACGGAGGGACCGGCGCTTGCGCATTATTCCTGGCGCGGGCCGCTGTTCGTGGTGGCGGCGATCCTGTTCTTCGCCCTGTCGATCCGGTCCCTCGGTCTCGTTGTCACGGCCTTCTCGAGCTTCATGATCGCGGCGACGGGCTCGCACGAGACGCGCTGGCTGGAAGCGGTGATCGTCGGCGCCTGCCTGACGGTCGGCTGCGCAATCCTGTTTCCCTATGTGCTCGGGCTGCCGATGCCGATGTATCCGCGTTTCCTGATCCAGTGAGGGCGTGATGGATATCTTTGCCAATCTTGCTCACGGCTTCGCCGTCGCGTTCACCCCGATCAACCTGTTGATGTGCCTGATCGGCGCCCTGGTCGGAACGCTGGTCGGCGTTCTCCCTGGCATCGGCACCATCGCCACCGTCGCGATGCTGCTGCCGATCACTTTCGGGCTGCCGCCGGTCGGCGCGCTGATCATGCTCGCCGGCATCTATTACGGCGCGCAATATGGCGGCTCGACCACGTCGATCCTGGTCAACATACCCGGTGAGGCGACATCGGTCGTGACCGCCATCGACGGTCACCAGATGGCCAAGCAGGGCCGCGCCGGTCCGGCGCTCGCGATCGCCGCGATCGGCTCGTTCTTCGCCGGCTGCGTTGCGACCATCCTGATCGCACTGCTCGGCGCGCCGCTGACGAAACTCGCGCTGGCGTTCGGCCCGGCCGAATATTTCTCGCTGATGGTGCTCGGCCTGATCTTCGCGGTGGTGCTGGCCAAGGGCTCGGTGCTGAAGGCGATTGCGATGATCGTGTTCGGACTGCTGCTCTCAATGGTCGGTTCGGACATCGAGACCGGCGCCTCGCGCATGGCCTTTAACATTCCCGAGCTCGCCGACGGTCTCGGCTTTGCGACCGTGGCGATGGGCGTGTTCGGCTTTGCCGAGATCATCCGCAACCTCGACCACGGCGCCGAAATGAACCGCGATCTGGTGCAGCAGAAGATCACCGGACTGATGCCCACCAGGAAGGACCTCGGCGATGCGACGCCGCCGATCCTGCGCGGCACCGTGCTCGGCTCGATCCTCGGCATCCTGCCCGGCGGCGGCGCGGTGATCGCGTCCTTCGCGGCCTAC
Source organism: Bradyrhizobium yuanmingense (assembly GCF_025200905.1). Taxonomy (NCBI): domain Bacteria; kingdom Pseudomonadati; phylum Pseudomonadota; class Alphaproteobacteria; order Hyphomicrobiales; family Nitrobacteraceae; genus Bradyrhizobium; species Bradyrhizobium yuanmingense. Next base: position 1,321,474 of record NZ_CP104173.1, read on the forward strand.
ACGCTCGAGAAGAAGCTCTCAAAGACCCCGTCCCGGTTCGGCCGCGGCGCGATCGAGGGCGTGGCGGGGCCGGAGAGTGCCAACAATGCCGCGGCACAGACCTCGTTCATTCCGCTGCTCACCCTCGGCATCCCGCCGAACGCTGTGATGGCGCTGATGGTGGGCGCGATGACCATCCACGGCATCGTGCCCGGTCCGCAGGTGATGCAGAAGCAGCCGGATCTGGTCTGGGGCATGATCGCTTCGATGTGGATCGGCAATCTGATGCTGATCATCATCAACCTGCCGTTGGTCGGAATCTGGGTGCGGCTGTTGCGCGTGCCCTATCGGCTGATGTTCCCCTCGATCGTGATCTTCTGCGCGATCGGCATCTATTCGGTGAACAACGCGCCGGTCGACGTCATCCTCGCGGGCGTCTTCGGTCTCGTCGGCTATTGGCTGATCAAGCACGATTTCGAGCCGGCGCCGTTGCTGCTCGGCATGGTGCTAGGACCGCTGATGGAGGAGAACCTGCGCCGGGCGCTGCTGATCTCGCGTGGCGACTGGAGCGTGTTCCTGACGCGCCCGTTGTCGGCGGTGCTGCTTGCGGTCGCGGCAAGCCTGCTCGTCCTTACGGTGCTACCTGTATTGCGCGCCAAGCGCGACGAGGTGTTCACCGAGTCCGAGAACTGAGGTCGTGCGCGCCGAGTCGGCTCGGTCCTGCGTCGGCGCGCCGCATTCGGAAGTCGAATCGACTTGTGTTACGGCTTTGTGAAATGGAAATGCCGGCCTTTGGGCCGGCATTTTATTGTGTCCAAAGGGAGGATCGCCATGACGTTCATTCGCGCGCTTACAGGCGCATGTGCAGCAGCGATAGCATCGCTGGGCGCCTTCATCGCAACGGCTGAGGCGCAGACCTATCCGACGCGCAACATTACCGTGATCGTCCCGTTCGCAGCCGGCGGGCCGACTGACGTGATCTCACGCATCGTCACCGGGCACATGGCGCAAACGCTGGGGCAGAGCATCATCATCGAGAACGTGGTCGGTGCCGGCGGCACCACCGCCACGACGCGTGCCGCGCGTGCGGCCAACGATGGCTATACGCTGATCACCGGGCATATGGGCACGCATGCCGCCTCCGTGCCGCTCTATCCGAAGCTGGCCTATCACCCCGAGAAGGACTTCGAGCCGATCGCATTGCTGGCCGGCACGCCGATCCTGATCCTGGCGCGCAAGGACTTTCCGCCGAAGGATCTCAAGGAGTTCGTCACCTATGTGAAGGCGAATGCCGAGAAGGTGAATGCCGCGCATGCAGGCGTCGGTTCGGTTTCGCACGTCTCGTGCGAACTCCTCCACTCCATCCTCGACATCAAGCCCGTCGGCGTGCCGTTCAACGGCACGGGACCTGCGATGAACGCGCTGGTGGCGGGTCAGGTCGACTACATGTGCGACCAGATCGTCAACGCCGTCCCGCAGATCAATGCCGGCACCATCAAGGCCTATGCGATCGCCACGGCCGAACGAAACCCGTCGCTGCCGAACGTGCCGACCACGGCGGAAGCCGGCCTGCCGGCATTCCAGGCTCAGGCCTGGAACGCGATGTTCGCGCCCAAGGGAACCTCGCCCGCGATCGTGGCAAGCGTGAACGCCGCCGCCGTCAAGGCGCTCGACGACGAGACGGTGAAGAAGCGCCTGCTCGAGCTCGGCAGCGTCATCCCCGCGCCGAAGGACCGAACCCAGGAGGCGCTGGCGACCCTCGTCAAGAGCGAGATCGCGAAGTGGAGCCCGGTGCTCAAGCCGGCGAATTAAGCGAAGGCGATCAAGGCGCTAGGCGAGGGGCGGAACGCTGAGTTCCGCCCCTTGCTGTTTGTGCCGGGAACACTCACTTTTCCGGGTATAATCGACGGCGACAGCGAATCGCCGCTGTCGTAGCGCGGGGGGTGTCGTTAAGTTCGCCGCCTCCCCAAAGGCTCAGTCGCAACATGCACCAGTATCAGGACCTGCTCGAGCGGATTCTTTCCGACGGCGCCGAGAAGACCGACCGGACCGGCACCGGCACGCTCTCGGTGTTCGGCCATCAGATGCGCTTCAATTTGTCGGCCGGCTTCCCGATGCTGACGACCAAGCGGCTGCCGCTGAAGGCGATCGTGCATGAACTGCTCTGGTTCCTGAAGGGCGACACCAACATCAAATATCTGCGCGACAACGGCGTCACCATTTGGGACGAGTGGGCGGACGCCAATGGCGATCTCGGCCCGGTCTACGGCCATCAATGGCGCTCCTGGCCCGCGGCCGACGGGCGCAGCATCGACCAGATCGCCAATGTCATCGACATGATCAAGCGCACGCCTGATTCCCGCCGCCTGATCGTCACCGCCTGGAATCCGGCCGACGTCGAGAAGATGGCGCTGCCGCCCTGCCACCTGCTGTTCCAGTTCTATGTCGCGAACGGCAAGCTGTCCTGCCAGCTCTATCAGCGGTCGGCCGACGTGTTTCTCGGCGTGCCCTTCAACATCGCCTCTTACGCGCTGCTCACCATGATGGTCGCGCAGGTCACAGGCCTGAAGCCCGGCGACTTCGTGCACTCGCTCGGCGACACTCATCTCTATTCCAACCATCTGGAGCAGGCGAGGCTGCAGCTCAGCCGCGCGCCGCGCGCGCTGCCGGTGATGCGGATCAATCCTGAGGTAAAGGACATCTTCTCTTTCCGCTACGAAGACTTCGAGCTCGTCGGCTACGATCCGCATCCGCACATTAAGGCGGAAGTGGCGGTCTAGCGCCCTATGTCGCTCACCATCCGCCGTGCACGGCCTGAGGAAGCCGGGCTCGTTCTCTCCTTCATCCGCGAGCTCGCCGAGTACGAAAAGCTGTCGCACGAGGTCGAAGCGACCGAGGCTGACATCGCCGACGCGCTGTTCGGCGAGAGGCCGCAGCTCTATTGCGCGATCGCGGAGTGGAACCGTGAGCCGGTCGGCTTCGCGGTGTGGTTTCTCAATTTCTCCACCTTCAGCGGCCGTCACGGCATCTATCTCGAAGATCTCTATGTGCGGCCGTCGCATCGGGGCAAGGGCCTCGGCAAGGCGCTGCTGGCCTATCTCGCCGGGGAATGCGTCGACAGCGGCTGGTCGCGCCTGCAATGGGCGGTCCTCGACTGGAACGCACCCTCGATCGCGTTCTACAAATCGATCGGCGCGGTCATGATGGACGACTGGACGCTGTGCCGGGTCACCGGGCCTGCGCTGACCCAGCTTGCCGGGAGCTCTGCCTGATGGAGATCGTCTTCGTCGTCGCCATCGCAGAGAATGGCGTCATCGGCGCGGGCAATGCGATGCCGTGGCGATTGAAGTCCGATATGGCGCGCTTCAAGGCGCTGACGATCGGCAAGCCTGTGATCATGGGCCGCAAGACCTTCGAGACCCTGCGCCGGCCGCTGCCGGGCCGCACCAACATCGTGGTCACGCGCGATCCGGCCTATCGCGCCAATGGGGCCATCGTCACGACATCGCCAGCGGATGCGGAGGCAGTCGCGCGCGGCGACGCTCTGCGGCGTTCGGTCACTGAGATCGCGGTGATCGGCGGCGCCGAGATCTACTGGCAATGGCTCGGTCGTGCCGATCGTCTCGAGATCACCGAAGTGCACGCGCGCCCAGAAGGGGACACGCATTTTGAAATCGACAAGGCGGAATGGGACGAGGTCGAACGCATCCGCCATCCGGCCGGCCCCGACGACAGCGCCGACCTGTCCTATGTGACATATCGTCGGCGGCGCGGCCATTAACCGCTTTTGCCAATGTTTACATTGACTTTTTCGTGCCCGAGCATAGCTCGGAAGACGGTCAGGGCTGCGTTGTAAGGGACTTGCCTGTCCCCTATAAAGCCGGACCGGACAAAGCGGGCGGTGGCAATTCCACCCTGCCGAGGAGAACGTCGAATGCCGTGGAAGAATCAGGGCGGTGGCCCGTGGGGCTCGGGTCCAAAGGGACCGTGGGGCTCAGGCCCGCAACCGGTCGGGCCGAGGCCGCCGGATCTGGAAGACCTTCTGCGGCGCGGCCAGGACCGCCTCCAGCAGATCATGCCGGGCGGTTATTTCTCCGGCGTCGGCATCACGCTGATCATTCTGCTGATCGTCGCATTCTGGCTGCTGTCGGGCTTCTTCCGCGTGCAGTCCGAAGAGCTCGGCGTGGTGATGCGTTTCGGCAAGCACGTCCGCACCGTGCAGCCGGGTCTGAACTATCATCTGCCTTATCCGATCGAGACCGTGCTGCTGCCGAAGGCGCTGCGCGTCAACACCACCTCGATCGGCATGACGGTGATCGAGGATCCGGCGCGGCGCGGCCGCTCCATTCGGGACGTGCCGGAAGAGAGCCTGATGCTGACCGGCGACGAGAACATCGTCGACGTTGATTTCACCGTGCTCTGGCGCATCAAGCCGGACGGTGTCGGTGATTTCCTCTTCAACATCCAGAACCCCGAGGGTACCGTGAAGGCGGTCGCCGAGAGTGCGATGCGCGAGGTGATCGGCCGGTCTCAGATCCAGCCGATCCTGACCGGAGCGCGCAACGTCACAGAGCAGAACGTGCACGAGCTGATCCAGAGGACCTTGGACAGCTATGGTGCCGGCATTCAGATCACCCAGGTGCAGATGCAGAAGGTCGATCCGCCCGCGCAGGTGATCGACGCCTTCCGCGACGTCCAGGCGGCCCGCGCCAATCAGGAGCAGCTGCAGAACGAAGCGCAGACCTATGCCAACCAGGTTGTCCCCCAGGCGCGTGGACGCGCGGCCAAGATCCAGCAGGATGCCGAAGGTTACAGGGAACAGGCTGTCGCCGAGGCCAAGGGCCAGAGTGCACGCTTCCTGAAGGTTTACGAGGAATACAAGAAGGCGCCCGACGTGACGCGTGAACGGATCTACCTGGAGACGATGGAGCGCGTGCTCGGCGGGGCTGACAAGCTCGTCTATGATGGTGGCCCCTCGGGCCAGGGCGTCGTGCCCTATCTGCCGCTTCCCGAACTGGCGCCAAAGCGGACACCTACGACCGGTCCGCAGTCGAGCGGAGGCACCCGATGAAGTCTCCGGTCACAGGTTTTGTCACGCTGCTCGCCCTCCTGTTCGTCGTGATCGTCGGCTATATGTCGTTGTTTACCGTGCAGCAGACCGAGCAGACGATCGTGCTCCAGTTCGGCAGGCCGGTCGACGTCGTCACCGCGCCCGGCCTGCACTTCAAGGCGCCCTGGAACTCGGTGATCAACATCGACAAGCGGATACTCGATCTGGAGAACCCGTCGCAGGAGGCGATCGCCTCCGACCAGAAGCGGCTCGTGGTCGACGCCTTCGCGCGCTACCGCATCAAGGACGCACTGCGCTTCTATCAGAGCGTCGGCTCGATCCAGGCCGCCAACATCCAGCTCACCACGCTCCTGAACGCGGCGCTGCGCCGCGTGCTCGGCGAGGTGACCTTCATCAACGTGGTGCGCGACGACCGCGAGAAGCTGATGCTGCGCATTCGCGACCAGCTCGACCGCGAGGCCGATGGCTACGGCATTCAGGTCGTCGACGTCCGGATCCGCCGCGCCGACCTGCCGGAGCAGAACAGCCAGGCGGTCTACCTGCGCATGAAGACCGAGCGTGAGCGCGAGGCCGCCGAGTTCCGGGCACAGGGTGGGCAGAAGGCCCAGGAGATCAGGTCCAGGGCCGACCGCGAGGCGACCGTCATCATCGCTGAGGCCAATTCGCAGGCTGAGCAGACCCGTGGTGCGGGCGATGCCGAACGCAACCGCCTGTTTGCAGAAGCCTACGGCAAGGACGCCGACTTCTTCGCCTTCTACCGGTCGATGACGGCCTATGAGAACGGGTTGCGTGCGAACGATACCCGCTTCCTGCTCCGGCCGGAGTCGGATTTCTTCCGGTACTTCGGTAGCCCCTCAGGCAGGACGCCAACCGAGACGCAGGCGAAGCCGTAAGCCAGACAAAGGGCGGCGGATTTCGCCGCCCTTCGTCCAGACAAGAACAGCGGGAGGTTCCATTCCGATGAGGTCCATTGCGTTCGCCGACTTCCTCATCGGCCTAGGCATCCTGTTCGTCCTCGAAGGCTTGATGTTCGCGGCCAGTCCAAACTGGATGCGCAAAGCCATGAAAAGCGCCATCGCCACGCCGGACAACATCCTGCGGGCGGTCGGGATCGGCTCGGCCGTGGCCGGCCTGGTCCTGATCTGGGTTATGCGGCGCCCGATTTAGGCCTTCGGCCCAACGCCAAAGTGAAGGCGCCAGACTGGTTTTCGCCGTATTATCGGGCTCTTGAGGCCCGATAAGCTCCGCGCTTGCGCCGCGCCCCCGTTCGAGCGCAGTCTGGCGCCGAATCCCTTTCGCCTGGAGATCACAATGACCGCTGCCACCAATGCCCCGTCCTGCTCGCGCCGCCGCGCGCGATTTGGTGTTCGACTTGGGCTGGTTGCGCTCGCCATCGGTGCTTGCAGCGCGTTCGGCGCGCCGGCCCATGCGCGTGGACCGGATGGCATCGCCGACGTCGCCGAGAAGGTGATCGACGCGGTCGTCAACATCTCGACCTCGCAGAACGTCGAAGCCAAGGGCGGGGGCAGCAACTCGATGCCGCAGCTGCCGCCCGGTTCACCCTTCGAAGAGTTCTTCGACGATTTCTTCAAGAACCGCCGAGGGCCCGGCGGCGGCAGCAAGGGCGGCGAGAACAGCGCGCCGCGCAAGACCAATTCGCTCGGAAGCGGTTTCATCATCGACACCGCGGGCGTCGTCGTCACCAACAACCACGTCATTGCGGACGCCGACGAGATCCACGTCATCCTCAACGACGGCACCAAGATCAAGGCCGAGCTGGTCGGCGTCGACAAGAAGACCGATCTCGCTGTGCTCAGGATCAAGCCGACGAAGCCGCTGGTCGCGGTCAAGTTCGGCGACAGCGACAAGCTGCGCCTCGGCGACTGGGTGGTCGCAATCGGCAATCCCTTCAGCCTGGGAGGCACGGTGACTGCCGGCATCGTCTCGGCCAAGAACCGTGACATCTCCTCCGGGCCGTACGACAGCTACATCCAGACCGACGCATCCATCAACCGCGGCAATTCCGGCGGCCCGCTGTTCAATCTCGACGGCGACGTCATCGGCGTCAACACGCTGATCATCTCGCCGTCCGGCGGCTCCATCGGCATCGGCTTCGCCGTGCCGTCGAAGACGGTGGTGGGCGTCGTCGACCAGCTCCGCCAGTTCGGCGAGCTGCGCCGCGGCTGGCTCGGCGTGCGCATCCAGAGCGTCACCGACGAGATCGCCGAAAGCCTCAACATCAAGCCCGCGCGGGGCGCGCTGGTCGCCGGTGTCGACGACAAGGGCCCGGCCAAGCCCGCCGGCATCGAGCCCGGCGACGTCGTCGTCAAGTTCGACGGCAAGGACGTCAAGGACCCGAAGGACCTGTCCCGCGTCGTCGCCGACACCGCGGTCGGCAAGGAGGTCGACGTCGTCATCATCCGCAAGGGCAAGGAAGAGATCAAGAAGGTCACGCTCGGCCGCCTGCAGGATCCCGACAAGGTGCAGGCCGCGGTGAAGACCGACGAGCCGGCGCCGGAGAAGCCGGTGACGCAGAAAGCGCTGGGCCTCGATCTTGCTACGCTGAGCAAGGATCTGCGCACGCGCTACAAGATCAAGGACAGCGTCAAGGGCGTGGTCGTCACCAATGTCGACACCAATTCGGACGCCGCCGATAAGCGTCTGTCCGCCGGCGACGTCATCGTCGAGGTGGCGCAGGAGGCGGTGTCGAGCGGCGCCGACATCCAGAAGCGGGTCGATCAGCTCAAGAAGGACGGCAAGAAATCGGTGCTGCTGCTGGTCTCGAACGGCGAGGGCGAGCTGCGGTTCGTCGCGCTGAGCGTGCAGTAGTGGGCGCTGTTCGCGCCACATTCAACTGTCATGCCCCGCGAAGGCGGGGCATCCAGTACGCCGCGGCTTCTCGGTTCTAGCTTCGCTGTCTCTGGAATACTGGATCGCCCGCCTTCGCGGGCGATGACAGAGAGAGGGGAGGCTTTACCCCTCCACGAACTCGTCCCGCCGATACCCCTGCGCATACAGCAGCGCAGTGAGATCGCCGTGATCGATCCGCGCGGCCGCGGCGGCAGCCACCGCCGGCTTGGCGTGATAGGCCACGCCCAGACCCGCGGCCTGGATCATCGCGAGATCGTTGGCGCCGTCGCCGACCACGACCGAGTCGATGTCGTCGAGATCGAACGATTCCATCAGGTCCACCAAGGTCGCGAGCTTCGCCGCGCGGCCCAGGATCGGCTCCTTCACTTCCCCGGTGAACTTGCCGTCGCGCACGACGAGCTCGTTGGCGCGGTTCTCCTGGAAACCTATCTTGGCGGCGACCGCGCTCGTGAATAGCGTAAAGCCGCCAGAGACGAGGCAGGTATAGGCGCCGTTCGCGCGCATGGTGGCGACCAGCTCGCGGCCGCCCGGCGTCAGCGTGATGCGCTTGGCCAGGACTTCGTCGACCGCGCTGGCGGGCAGGTCCTTGAGCAGCGCGACGCGCTCGCGCAGCGCCGGCTCGAACTCGATCTCGCCGCGCATCGCACGCTCGGTGATGGCAGCGACATGCGCCTTGACCCCGACGAAATCGGCGAGCTCGTCGATGCATTCCTGGCCGATCATGGTGGAATCCATGTCGGCGAGAAAAAGCTTCTTGCGCCGGAAGCCGACAGGCTGCACGACGATGTCGATGGGCAAATCGCCGCGGAGCTCGCGGAGCCGCTGCTCGATGGCGTTGCGGTCGCCTTCGAGGTTACTGTCCGCGCCGAAGGGGATGTCGACCGCAACCCCGTCGAACAGCCAGTGCGCGGGCGCCGCCTGCGGCAGCACGGCGCGGGCGCCATCGACGATGGTCGAGTCGAGCGCGGGATTGTCAGGGTTGCAGATCAGCGTGGCGACGAGGGACATTTGAGGTTTTCGTGAGCGAGGGGTATTCCAGCAAGGCCGTGCTTATCGCAGGCCCGACCGCCAGCGGCAAGTCGGCGCTGGCGCTGGAGCTTGCGCGTGCCGCCGGCGGCGTCGTCATCAATGCCGATTCCATGCAGGTCTATCGTGACCTCCGCATCATCACGGCGCGGCCGACCGCGGCGGACGAGGCGCTCGTGCCGCATCGTCTCTATGGCCACGTCGATGCCGCCGTGAATTTCTCGGCCGGTGCCTGGGTAAGCGATGCGGCGAAGGCGCTCGACGAGGCGAGGGCGCAGCGACAGCTGCCGATCTTCATCGGCGGCACCGGGCTCTATTTCAAGGCGCTGACCACAGGTCTCTCCGCGGTGCCGCCGATCCCCGCCGAGCTGCGCGAGGATGTGCGCGCGCGGCTGGAACGGAACGGCGTCGAAGCGCTGCACGCGGAACTCGCAGTCCGCGATCCGCGCGCGGCCGAGCGATTGAACCTGCGCGACCGCACCCGCATCGCCCGCGCGCTCGAGGTGATCGAGGCAACCGGCCGTTCGCTGCTCGATTGGCAGCGGGAGGGACAGCCACCGCTATTGCCCAAGGACAGATTTCGCGCGGTCTTCCTCGCGCCCGAACGTGACGAGCTCTATGCCCGCATCGATGCCCGTTTCGATGCCATGCTGGGCGCCGGCGCGCTCGAGGAGGTCGAGCGGCTCGCCGCCAGGCATCTCGATCCGCTGCTGCCGGCCATGAAGGCCCATGGCGTGCCATCCTTGATCCGGCACCTGCGCGGCGAGCTCAGCCTGGAGGAGGCCGCCAGCATTGGCCGCGCCGATACGCGCCATTACGCCAAGCGGCAATTCACCTGGTTCCGGCACCAGCTGCCGGACTTCGAATGGGTGAGGCCGGAGCAAGCGAGCGGATGGCTCGCCGCGGCCGTGCCGGCGGAACGGCGCACCGACTGACGCGCTTTTGTGCCGGGTTCCCGAATTTACCTCTCGCCGAACCCGGGGAACACCGCTACACTGCCGAAATCGCGCGGGAACAGCCGCATTGCCTTGACATCCAAGGTTTGGCCGCTATGTTTCGCGCAACCTTTGGGAAGCCGAGCGCCCGCCATGCGTAACATTATTACCAAACTCCTTATCGCCGTCGTACCCAGGCACACCGCCGGGGGTGGCTAGCTGCCATCCACATGACAGGCGGTGTGCATGGGCCCTCTTCGGGGCCTTTTTTATTTCCCGAACCCGACACGAATGAAGCCGCTGACAACAGCGCATCCGGAGCAAGCCAATGAGCGACAAGAGCCACGATCCGAACCAGATGACCGGCGCCGCGATGATCGTCCGCGCACTCATCGATCACGGCGTGACCGACATTTTCGGCTATCCCGGCGGCGCGGTGCTTCCGATCTATGACGAGATCTTCCAGCAGAGCGAGGTCCAGCACATCCTGGTCCGCCACGAACAGGGCGCGGGCCATGCCGCCGAGGGCTATGCGCGTTCCACCGGCAAGCCGGGCGTTGCGCTGGTGACCTCCGGCCCCGGCGCTACCAACATGGTGACGCCGCTGACGGATGCGCTGATGGACTCCATTCCGCTGGTCTGTATCTCCGGCCAGGTGCCGACGCATCTGATCGGCAACGACGCGTTCCAGGAATGCGACACCGTCGGTATCACGCGGCCCTGCACCAAGCACAATTGGCTGGTGCGCGACGTCAACGATCTCGCCAAGGTGCTGCATGAGGCCTTCTACGTCGCCACCTCGGGCCGTCCGGGCCCGGTGCTGGTCGACGTTCCCAAGGACGTGCAGTTCGCCACCGGCACTTACCATCCCCCGCGCAAGTCCGACGTGCACCGCTCCTACGCGCCGCGCGTGAAGGGCGATGCGACGCAGATCCGCAAGGCGGTCTCGCTGCTCGCGAACGCCAAGCGTCCCGTGATCTACAGCGGCGGCGGCGTCATCAATTCCGGCTCCGAGGCGACCAGGCTTTTGCGCGAGCTGGTTGAGGTCACCGGCTTCCCGATCACCTCGACGCTGATGGGCCTCGGCGCCTATCCGGCGTCGGGCAAGAACTGGCTCGGCATGCTCGGCATGCACGGCACCTATGAAGCCAACATGACCATGCATGATTGCGACGTCATGCTGTGCGTCGGCGCGCGCTTCGACGACCGCATCACCGGCCGCGTCGATGCGTTTTCGCCCGGCTCGAAGAAGATCCACATCGACATCGATCCGTCCTCGATCAACAAGAACATCCGCGTCGACGTGCCGATCATCGGCGATTGCGGCAACGTCCTCGGCGACATCCTCCAGGTGTTCAAGGCGGAGGCGAAGAAGCCCGACATCAAGTCGTGGTGGCAGCAGATTGCGCAATGGCGCGCCCGCAACTCGCTCTATTACAAGAAGAGCAGCGACGTCATCCTGCCGCAACACGCGATCCAGGCCTTGTTCGAGCAGACGCGCGGCAAGGATACCTACATCACGACCGAGGTCGGCCAGCATCAGATGTGGGCGGCGCAGTTCTACGGCTTCGAGGAGCCGCATCGCTGGATGACCTCGGGCGGTCTCGGCACCATGGGCTACGGCCTGCCGGCCGCGGTCGGCGTTCAGGTGGCCCATCCCGACAGCCTCGTCATCGACATTGCCGGCGATGCCTCGGTGCAGATGACGATGCAGGAGATGTCGACGGCGGTTCAGTACGAGCTGCCGATCAAGATCTTCATCCTGAACAACCAGTACATGGGCATGGTGCGCCAGTGGCAGCAGCTGTTGCACGGCAACCGGTTGTCGCATTCCTATTCCGAAGCGCTGCCGGATTTCGTCAAGCTCGCGGAGGCCTACGGCGCCGTCGGGCTTCAGGTGCACAAGCCGGCCGATCTCGATGGCGCCATCAAGGAGATGATCTCGGTCAAGCGCCCGGTGCTGTTCGACTGCCGCGTCGCGGCGCTCGAAAACTGCTTCCCGATGATCCCCTCCGGCAAGGCCCACAACGAGATGCTGCTGCCGGAGCAGGCCAACGACGAGGCGACTGCGAAGGCATTCGCCGGCGGCAAGGCGTTGGTGTGACGCCATGTTCGACCTGAACGAACTCGAGCGCGCACATGCGATCGTGGGGCAGGCGGTGCCGGCGACGCCGGCGCATGCTTGGCCGTTGCTCAGCCGCCGGCTCGGCACCGCGGTCGTGGTCAAGCACGAGAACCACACGCCGACCGGCGCCTTCAAGGTGCGTGGCGGCCTGGTCTATCTCGATCGGCTGAAGCGAGAGCGGCCGAACGTGCCGGGCATCATCTCGGCCACCCGCGGCAATCATGGCCAAAGTCTTGCTTTCGCGGCGCGGCGTCACGGCGTGCCCGCCGTGATCTACGTGCCAAAAGGCAATTCGGTTGAGAAGAACCATGCCATGCGCGCGTTCGGCGCCGATCTGGTCGAGCACGGCGACGATTTCCAGCTGGCGCGCGAAGAAGCCGGGCGCCGCGCGCAGTTCGAAGGCCTGCACATGGTGCCGTCGTTCCACCCTGACCTCGTGCTGGGGGTGGCGACCTACGCACTGGAACTGTTCCGCGCGGTGCCCGATCTCGACGTGCTCTACGTTCCGATCGGGCAGGGCTCCGGTATCAGCGCCTGCATCCTGGTGCGCGACTTGCTGGGCCTGAAGACGGAGATCATCGGTGTGCAATCGACCGAGGCGCCGTCATATGCGCTTTCGTTCGCGGCCGGCAAGGTCGTAACGACCGAGACTAGTGACACGCTGGCCGATGGCGTGGCGACACGCTTTCCGGACGCGGAAGCTGTTGCGCTTGTTTGCAAGGGCGCCTCGCGCATCGTCCAGGTTACGGACGATGAGATCGCGCTCGCGATCCGCGCCTATTGGACCGACACGCACAATCTCGCCGAAGGCGCCGGTGCTGCCGCGCTGGCGGCGGCGCTGCAGGAAAAGAGCAAGCTGAAGGGCAAGCGCGTCGGTCTCGTGCTGTCCGGCGGCAATATCGATTTCGATCTGTTCCGCCGTTGGGTCGGGACGGATGCGCCGGCGACGGCGTGACGGAGAGACAGAGGGGACGACAATGAACCAGCCCGCATCCGCCTATTTCATCGAGGACCGTCACGATCCCAACGAGACGCATACGCTTGCGGTGCTCGTGCAGAACGAGCCGGGCGTGCTCGCGCGCGTCATCGGCCTGTTCTCGGGGCGCGGCTACAACATCGAGAGCCTCACGGTCTCGGAGACCGAGGCCCAGAAGCATCTGTCGCGGATCACCATCGTCACCACGGGCACGCCGATGGTGATCGCGCAGATCAAGAACCAGCTCGACCGCATGATCCCGGTGTACCAGGTCGTCGACATGACCCAGACCAAGCGCTCGATCGAGCGCGAGTTGGCGATGGTCAAGGTGCGCGGGCAGGGCGAGCATCGGGTCGAGGCGCTCAGGCTGGCGGATGCGTTCCGCGCCCGTGTGATCGACGCCACCACCGAGAGCTTTGTGTTCGAGATCACAGGCAATACGGACAAGATCAATCAATATATCGATCTGATGCGCCCGCTCGGCCTCGTCGAGGTGTCGCGCACGGGTGTTGCCGCGATAGGTCGCGGGCCTGAAGGGATGTGAGCCATGTTGGCGCGCGACTGGTACTACAACGAGCGGAACCGGATGGGGATCGAGCCCGCTGTGGCCTCGATCTACGACAACCATGACGATGCCGATCTGCGCGCGCGCGCCGCGCTGAAGATGCTCGGGGTCCAGCGCGGCTGGCGCATCGCCGATATCGGCTGCGGCAACGGCGTGCTCGCCACCGAAGCGGCGTTGATGGGGGCCGACGTCGACGCCATCGACATTTCGCCGGCCATGCTGGCGCTCGCCGAGATCTACGCCCGCGACCGCAAGGCGCCCGTGCGCACCCAATCCGCCGGCCTGCTCAGCTTCGCCTACCGGCCGGAATCCTACGATCTCATCGTCAGCGAGTTCACGCTGCACCACCTGCCGGATTTCTGGAAGGCGGTGGCGATGTCGCGGATTTTTCGCGCCCTCAAGCCCGGGGCGACATTTTATCTCCGCGACATCGTTTACTCATCGATGCCCGACGCGATCGAGCGTGACGTCGAGCAATGGGCCGACTTCCAGATCAAGAACCACGATTTCTCCCGCGAGGGCGTGGTGACTCACATGCGCGATGAATATTCCACCTTCGGCTGGGTGATGGAGCGGATGCTGACCGACGTCGGCTTCACCCTGGTCGCGGCCGACTACCACGCGCCGATGCACGGCACGTATCTGCTGCGGAAACCGAAAGCCGGCGAGCAAGGCTAGACCAGAACAACAAACAGGGCTGCGAGACAAAGCAGAACCGGAAACAACAATGAAGCCGGCCGACATCCTCATCGCCGTCATGGTGGCGATCATCTGGGGGCTTGCCTTCGTGGCGAGCCGGATCGCGCTCGACGAGCTGTCGCCGGAGTTGATGACGGCGTTACGCTTCACCATCGCCGCGGTGCCGTGCCTGTTCATTTCCAAGCCGAAGGTCGCCTGGTCACTGCTGGTCGCGATCAGCTTCACGCTGTTCCTCGGCCAGTTCCTGTCTCAGGCCTATGGTATCGCCCACGGCGTGCCGGTGGGTTTGACCTCCGTCGTGGTGCAGAGCCAGGCGCTGTTCACGATCGGCTTTGCCGCGCTCGCGTTCGGTGAGCGGCCGACGCCGGTGCAGACTCTGGGGATCGTCGTTGCCGCGGCGGGCCTTTTGATGATCTGCGGCACCGTCGGCTATGATTTCAGCGTCGGCGCCTTCGCGGTTCTGATGGTCTCGCCGCTCAGCTTCGCCATCGGCAATCTGTTGCTGCGCGGCGCCCGCGGCGTGCCGATGTTCGATCTCTTCGCCTGGCTCTGTCTCGCCTCGGCCGTGCCGCTGTTCGTGCTGGCGCTGATCGCCAACGGTCCGGCGCCGACCTGGACGTCGCTGACGCACATGTCGCTCACATCGGCGCTCTGCGTGCTGATGCTCGGCGGCATTTCCACCAGCATCGCCTATTGGCTATGGGGCCGCCTCTTGCGCGACTATCCGGCTGCACAAGTGGTGCCGTTCGCACTGCTGGTGCCGTTCGTGGGCTCGGCGGCCTCCAGCATCGTGTTCGGCGAACGGTTCGGGCCGCTGCGCCTCGCCGGCATGCTGACCGTGATCTTTGGGATCGCCGTGATGGTGCTGGCGAAGCGCCCGCAAGTTCTACCGAAGACTGCGTGAGGGTGATGATGACCTACTCGCTGCTCTACGCCTTCCTCGTCTTCATGGTCGTGATGTATTTCACGCCCGGGCCGAACAACATCATGCTGCTGTCCTCCGGCCTGACCTACGGCTTCCGGCGCACCATCCCGCACATCGTCGGCATCGTGCTCGGTTTCGCCTTCATGGTCGCCGCGGTCGGCCTCGGGCTCGGCTCCGTGTTCCTGGCCTATCCGATCCTCCAGACCATCCTGAAATATGCCGGTGCCGCCTATCTGATCTATCTCGCCGCTGTGATCGCCATGGCCGGTCCGGCCAAGCCGGGCGAGGAGAATGGCCGCGGCCCCATGACCTTCTGGGGCGCGGCCATGTTCCAGTGGATCAATGCCAAGGGTTGGGTGATCGTGATCGGCACCATCACTGCCTATGCGGCGATCGCCCAATTCCCGCTCAACATCGCCATTCAGACCGTGATCAGCCTCGTCGTCGGCACGGTCTCGACGGTAGTCTGGGCGCTATTCGGTACCGCATTGCGGCCGGTTCTGACTTCCGAGCGGCTGGTCCGCGCCTTCAACATCCTGATGGCGATCCTGCTGCTGGCCTCCCTCTACCCCGTTTTCATGGATGCATGATGTCGCGGATTTCCATGCAGAAACGGGTTTCCCTCAGGGCTGAAAATGCTCTAGACAGCCCCCGAAATCCGCAAATTTCACCCTTCGGACACTGACCATTGGCCGATTTCGGCCCTGAACGAGGAAACGACCTATGCGTGTTTATTACGATCGCGACGCCGACCTGAACCTGATCAAGGGCAAGAAGGTCGCCATCGTCGGCTACGGCAGCCAGGGTCACGCCCATGCGCTCAACCTGAAGGATTCCGGCGTAAAGGAAGTCGCCATTGCGCTGCGCAAGGGTTCGGCTTCGGCGAAGAAGGCGGAAGCCGCCGGCTTCAAGGTGCTGGAAGTTGCGGAAGCTGCCAAATGGGCCGACCTCGTCATGATGCTGACCCCGGACGAGCTCCAGGGCGACATCTACCGCGAGCACTTGCACGACAACATGAAGAAGGGCGCTGCCCTGGTGTTCGCGCACGGCCTCAACGTTCACTTCAACCTGCTCGATCCGCGTGCCGACCTCGACGTGCTGATGATCGCGCCGAAGGGCCCCGGCCACACTGTGCGCTCGGAATATCAGCGCGGCGGCGGCGTGCCCTGCCTGATCGCAATTGCGAAGGACGTCTCGGGCAACGCCCACGACCTCGGCCTGTCCTACGCCTCCGCCATCGGCGGCGGCCGCGCCGGCATCATCGAGACCACGTTCAAGGAAGAGTGCGAGACCGACCTGTTCGGCGAGCAGGTGGTGCTCTGCGGTGGCCTGGTCGAGCTGATCAAGGGCGGCTACGAGACCCTGGTCGAAGCCGGCTATGCGCCGGAGATGGCCTATTTCGAGTGCCTGCACGAAGTGAAGCTGATCGTCGACCTGATCTATGAAGGCGGCATCGCCAACATGAACTACTCGATCTCCAACACCGCCGAGTACGGCGAGTACGTCACCGGCCCGCGCATCATCACCGACGAGACCAAGAAGGAGATGCGCAAGGTTCTGGCCGACATCCAGGGCGGCAAGTTCGCCCGCGACTGGATGCTCGAGAACAAGGTCAACCAGACCTCGTTCAAGGCGACCCGTGCCAAGCTCGCCGAGCACCCGATCGAGGAAGTCGGCGCGAAGCTGCGCGACATGATGCCCTGGATCAAGAAGGGCGCGCTGGTCGACAAGAGCAAGAACTGACGTCTGCGCCGTCATTCCGGGTTCGCGCTCAGCGCGCGCCCCGGAATGACGAGCGAAATTCAAGCTTCGCTCGCCAAGCCAAATCTTGGACCTTGGCGGCTATGGTCGAGCGAGATCGCAAACAGCGGTCTCGCTCTTTTCGTCTCGGCGAGACATCGCTCTCTCATTCTTTCCGCGGCCTGAAGCGCAGTTGAGCGGCTCGGCTCCTGCCAAATACGGCGTCGCATCAGCCCGCCGGGACGGTCTGCCACGCGGATCGCGGGCCATCGCAATCATGCGCAGCGCCAGCACGATGAGCAGCGGAAGCAGGAAGGCGGCATAGAGCGGCATCGTCGGCACGCGCTTGCCGAACGAGACCATGAACTGGAGCCAGAGGTAATAGCCGCCCACAAGGTGCAGGGCCCGCCAGGCGCGCGGGCCGATCAGTGCGGCGGTGCGGTCGAACGATGTCGCGCCCATTGCGATGATGAAGCCGTAGCCGATGCCGCCGAAGACGTAGGAGGCTGCCGAGGTGGCCTCGGCAAATCCGGCCGGATCCATCCCGGCAAACGTCATGATCGCCGCCGCGTGGATGGCGTGGGAGGCCGCGAAGCTAAGGCCCAGATAGCGACGGTTGCGCTTCTGCCAGCGCGTCCAGGCATTGGGCCACAGCCGCGCCAGCGCCGCGGCGCTGAAGGCGAGGCAGAACAACAGGAGCGAGCTTCGCGCCGTGAAGCGGATCACCGTGCGAACGCCCTCGACCTCGAACTGCCGCATCGAGGCGATCCATAGGCTGAGTGCGACGAGGCTCACGCAGAGAACGGCCAGCAGGCGCCAGCCTTCGAGCCAGCTTCGACGTTCGGACATGGCGACCTCCCTCTCTATGTAATCATCGATTACATTTGGCGTGAATGCGCCGTCAACGGTGTAATCATTGCTTACATTCACGTTCGGGTGAGGCTAGAAGGATCCATGCCTGTTCGTCAGCCGTCCAAGCCGCGCGTCCGCCGCCCTGCCACGGAAGCCCGGCCGTACCATCACGGCGACCTCCGCCGCGTGTTGATCGATGCTGCGCTGCAACTCGCAGCGGAAGGCGCCGAAGTCTCGGTGCGGGAGGCTGCGCGCCGAGCCGCGGTGTCGCCGGGGGCGCCGTTCCGACACTTTCCCAACCGCGATGCGCTCATGGCAGCCGCGGCCGAGGAGGCACAGCGGCGCTTTCGCGCCGAGATCGATGCGGCGCTGCGCGAGGCTCCGGCCGCCGACCCGCTCGCCCGCTTCCGCGCCTTCGGTCTCGCCTATTTGCGTTGGGCCATGCGCAATCCCGCGCATTTCGAGATCATCTCGACCGGGCGCTATTTTGCCCATGGCAGCTCGCCGGACCTGACACGAGACAACGCCGAGCTGATCGCGCTAACGGAGCAGATGCTGGTCGACGCGGCAGAGCAAGGCCTGCTGCGGTCGGCCGACCTCAAGCGTATCCAGGTCGCCGGGCGCGCCCTCGTCTACGGTTTCGCTCGGATGAATCTCGACGGCCATTTCCCGCGCTGGGGCGTCGGGGAGGGCGAGATCGAGCGGATGGCGGAGGGGGTGATCGACCTGTTCATCGCAGGTATCGCAAAGCCCTAGCGGGCCAGCGGCTCTGGTCGATGCCGTACGGCGCAGCCCGCTAACATTAAGCGAAGGTCGGACCGCGCCGCGCGTTGCCTCTCCTTGATCATTCCGTTACAGTTTTATGACACGGTGCAGGCTTCCGGCTGCTCCGGACGCCCTGGCTGTTTTTGGGTCGGCCAGCCAGGCTTGGCATCACCGCGCCGGACCAGAAGTTGCGTGTCGTCGATGGCGTCCGCGCCCAATCCAGGTCCTTCTGCCACGACGGCCGTGCTGGCGAGCGTCGCCGCGCTCGGCATCTGGCGGCTGCTCGCGGTTGCAGCGCCGCATCTGGCGGCACTCGCCCTGATGTACGAGACCGAGACCGATTTCGGCTCGCGCCTGTCCTTCGCGCTGGCCTGGGGCATCCTCAACTTCTTCTGGATCACGCTGCTGCGTCGCCCCGCGCTGTCGGGTGCGCTGTCGCTGACCATGGTGGTCGTGCTGGTGCTGCTGTCGCGGCTCAAGCACGACGTCGTGCAGATGACGGTCAACTTCATCGACCTGATGATGATCGACCGCGACTCCGTCGCGTTCCTGTTCACGATCTTCCCGAACTTACGCTGGTCGGTGATCCTGGCCGGTCTGGTCACGCTGCCGCTGATGTATGCGCTGTGGTGGCTCGATCCGTTCCGCATCCGCCGCCTGCCGGCGCTCGCCTGCAAGCTCGCCTGCCTTGCCGCCCTGGTCTGCTATTCGCTCTATCACCCGGACGAGGCCTGGCGCGGCTATTACGACGACGGCTATCTCTCGAAATTCTTCCGCTCGGGCGTCACGGCCGTCTCCGATTTTGCGCAATACGGCTTCATGGAGGCGTCTGCTTCGACCGGCGAGCGGCTCAACATGCCGCTGGTCGATGCCTGCCACCCGGCTGGCCGCCGGCCCAACATCATCATGATCCATGATGAATCGAGCTTCGACATCCGCGCCGCCCAGGGCATCAAGGTGCCGCCGCGCTATGGCGACTATTTCAAATCGTGGGACGGCAAGCAGCGCACGTTCCTCGCCGAGAGCAATGGCGGGCCGAGCTGGTTCACCGAGTATAACGTGCTCGCAGGGCTTTCCTCGCGTTCATTCGGCCGCTTCGCCTATTTCGTCACGCGCATCGCCTCGAACCGGGTCGAGCGCGGCCTGCCGCTGGCGCTGCGCCGCTGCGGCTACGACACGCTGTCGCTCTATCCCGCCCATGGCGGCTTCATGGGCGCGCGCAGCTTCCAGATGACGACGGGAATCGAACGCTTCCTCGATTCCAAGGATCTGGGCGCCAAGGGTGTCGAGCCCGACAGCTTCTTCTACGACAAGGCGCTTCAGCTGATCGGCCAGCAGCCGCCGAACAAGCCGCTGTTCGCCTTCATCTATCTCGGTGCCAACCACTTCCCCTGGGAGACCCGCTTCCGTCCCGATCTGCTGCCGAATTGGCGCGCGCCGGGCAATGTGCCGTCCATCGATGAATATCTGCGCCGCCAGACTATGAGCGCCGAACAGTACAAGGCGTTCGTTGCCGGTTTGAAGAAGACCTTTCCCGGCGAGCCATTCCTGATCGTGCGCTACGGCGATCATCAGCCGGAGTTTGCGGCTGCCATCCTCGAGCCCGGGCTCGACGAGGGCGCCATCGGCAAGAAGCTCGACGCCTACGATCCGCGCCTCTACGCGACCTATTATGCCATCGACGCCATCAATTTCGAACCGGTCGGAAGCCAGGCCGTGATGGACACGATTGACGGTCCCTATCTGCCGCTGGTGGTTCAGGAAGCCGCCGGCATCCCGCTCGACCCGTCCTTTGCCGAGCAGAAGGAGATCATGCTCCGCTGCAAAGGCATCTTTTACGGCTGCAAGGATGGCGCCGAGGCGCGGCGGCTGAACCGGCTGCTGATCGACGCGGGGATGATCCGGGGGCTGTAGCCTCTCGCTTGGATCGCGGACGCAACTCTTCGACCGTCACCCCTGAGGTGCTCATCAAGCGGCGGCGGACCTACTGTTTGATCTTCTCCCACAACCACTTCGCCACCGCATCGGGCGATGAATTCGCATCGTTGCCGCTGGCGCGCAGGTTCGCCTCGCGCATGGTGGCGATGTCGATCTTGCCGAGCAATGGCTTGAGCGCCGCCTGCAGTCGCTCGTCTCCGGCGCGCTTCGGCGCGAGCAGCAGGATCGCGTCGTAGGGCGGGATCGCGTGTTTGGGATCGTCGAGCGCTGTGAGCTCGTATTTGGCGATCAGGCCGTCGCTGGTGTAGCCAGCGATGACGTCGACCTCGCCGCTGGCAACGGCCGCATACATGAAGTCCGGCTGCATCTGGCGCTGGGCGCGGAACTGCAGCCCATAGGCCTTTTGCAGGGCAGCCCATTCGGGCCGCGAGAAGAACTCGTAGTCGCCGGCAATCGACAGCGTGGCCGAATGTGCGGCGAGATCGGCGACGGTTCGGATGCCGAGCGCATCGGCGCGTCGTCTTGGCATCACCAGCGCATAGGCGTTCTCGAAGCCGAGCTCGCCGAGCAGGGTGATGTCGTCCTTGGCGAGCGCCGTCTTCAATTCCGCCACCAGTTCTGCGCGCGGCTTGATGTCGGTGCGATGCAGCTGGTTGGCCCAGAGCGTGCCGGAATAGTCGACATAGAGATCGATGTCGCCGGCCTTCAGCGCCCCGAAGATCACACTGGAGCCGAGGCCGGAGCGTGCGGCCGCCGAGAGGCCCGCCGCCTCGAGGCGGTCCCTCATCAATGCCGACAGGACATATTGCTCGGCGAAGGTCTTGGCGCCAACCACATAGCCTGACGACGAGCGCCCCATGGTCGGCACCAGCGTTGCTGCAACCAGCGCCGCGATTCCGAGCGCCCCGAGACCGCTGCGCACACGGCTGCGGCGGCGCAGGCCGCTCTCGATCAGCCCAAGCAACTGGTCGACTGCGAGCGCGAGGAGAGCGGAAGCCACGCAGCCGAACAGCACGAAGACCCAGTTCTGGGTCTGGAGGCCGGCAAAGATGTAATTGCCGAGACTGGTCTGCCCGATCGGCGTCGACAGCGTCGCGGTGCCGATCACCCACACCGCCGCGGTGCGGATGCCGGCCATCATCACCGGTAGCGCGAGCGGCAGCTCGACGATCAGCAGCGATTGCCGCGCGGTCATGCCGACGCCCTCGGCAGCCTCGATCAGCGCGGGATCGATGCCGTTGAGGCCGGTGATGCCGTTGCGCAGCACCGGCAGCATCGAATAGAGCGCCAGTGC
The DNA here is from genome assembly GCF_025200905.1 of Bradyrhizobium yuanmingense. Lineage (NCBI taxonomy): Bacteria > Pseudomonadati > Pseudomonadota > Alphaproteobacteria > Hyphomicrobiales > Nitrobacteraceae > Bradyrhizobium > Bradyrhizobium yuanmingense. Next base: position 1,343,235 of record NZ_CP104173.1, read on the forward strand.
CAGCATCGCCGGCAGGAAGCCGAACGCGGAGAAAGATACGCCGAACCAGGCCAGCGTGACGGAAGCAGCCAGCAGCAGCAGCGGATAGAACAGCGCGAGCAGCGCCAGCCCGGGTACGGTCTGCACGATGCTGGCCAACGCGAGCAGGATGCCGCGTGGCGCCGGACGGTTGCGCGTCAGGATCGCCAGCGGCAGGCTCACGGCGAGGCCAAGCGCGAGGGCGGCGAGGCTCACCCGCACATGGTTGCCGAGGTAGTCCGGCAGATGCGACAGCGCCTCGCCCCAGCGCGGATCGGTGAAGAGGCTCATGCCGCACCGCCCATCGGCAGCAACGCATTCAGCCGCTCGACCTGGCGCCGCGGGGTACGCAACAGCTCGAGCACGTAATCGTCGCTGCTGCTCGATAGCTCCGCAGCCGTACCCTGTGCGAGCAATCGTCCGCCGCGCATCACCGCGATGCGGTCGGCGAGCAGGAGCGCCTCGGTCATGTCATGGGTGATCATCACGGTGGTCAGGCCGAGCTTGCGGTGCAGCGCGCGATAATCGTCGCCGAGCGCATCGCGGGTGAGGGGATCGAGCGCGCCGAACGGCTCGTCCATCAGCACGATGCGGGGCCTTGCCGCGAGCGCCCGCGCCACGCCGACGCGCTGGCGCTCGCCGCCGGAGAGCGCCTCGGGCAGCCGGTCGCGATGCGTTGCGCGGTCGAGCTGCACCAGCTCCAGCAGCTCGTCGACGCGGCCTGCAACGGCCGCAGCCGGCTCGCCGAGCAGCTTCGGCGTGATGCCGATATTGTCGGCGACGCTCAGATGCGGAAACAGCCCGCCGCTCTGGAAGACGTAGCCGACCCGGCGCCGAAGCGCGACCGGATCGACATTCCGCACGTCCTCGCCTTCGACGGTGATGGTGCCGCTATCGGTCTCGATCAGCCGGTTGGCGAGCCGCAGCAGCGTGGTCTTGCCCGAGCCCGAGCCGCCGACGATCGCCACAAACTCGCCCGCCGCGACGTCGAGCGACACGTTATCGACGGCTGCAAGGGAGCCGAAGCGCTTGGTGACGCGCTGGTAGCTGATCGCCAGCTTGGAAGACATCGTGGGAGAGCTCTCTTTTCTCTTACCCTCCCCGAGGGGGAGGGTCGATCGCGCGCAGCGCGAGCGGGGTGGGGTGATCTGTCGACGCGGGCAGTATTCGACGCGGAGAAACCGTCACCCCACCCCGGTTCGCATTCCGCTTCGCTTCATGCGCACCGACCCTCCCCCTCCAGGGGAGGGTGAGAGCACGGCAAGTCCCCATGCGTAGCACGCTTGGCGGCTTGATTGAACTTGGCCGCACGAGCGGCTAAGGCATCGGCCTGAGTTGGAGGAAGCACATGACGACGCCCACGGCAGTGGCGCTGGAAGATGCCAAGGTTGCGTTCCGGCTGGGTGACGGCCGGGTCTATACGGCGGTGGAGAAGGCCCATCTCGCGGTGGCACAGGGCGAGTTTGTCGCCATTGTCGGGCCCACAGGGTGCGGAAAATCGACGCTGCTCAACGTCGCGGCGGGCCTGCTCAAGCCCGCCGCGGGCAGCGTCAGGATTTTCGACCAGCCATTGGCGGGGCTGAATCGGGATGCCGGCTATTTGTTCCAGGCTGATGCGCTGTTCCCCTGGAAGACTGCGCTCGACAATGTCGCGATCGGACTCGAGGTCAAGGGCACGCCGCGCGCTGAAGCCTTGTCGCAGGCGCAGAAATGGCTGACCGCCGTCGGCCTCGGCGCCTTCGCGAACCGCTATCCGCACATGCTTTCGGGCGGCCAGCGCAAGCGCGTGGCGCTGGCGCAGGTGCTGATCCGCGATCCGAAGATCCTGTTGATGGATGAGCCGTTCGGGCCGCTCGATGCGCAGACGCGCCAGGTCATGGGCAATCTGCTGCTCGATCTGTGGAGTGCCGACCGCAAGGCCGTGCTGTTCGTCACCCACGATCTCGAAGAGGCCATCGCGCTCGCCGACCGCGTCGTGATCATGTCGGCGGGGCCATCCTCGCGCATCATCGGCGACTGGCGCGTCGGCCTGGCGCGCCCGCGCGACATTTTCGAGGTGCGCCTCGACAAGGAATTCCATGCTCTCCATCGCGAGATATGGAGCGTGCTGAAGGACGAGGTGATGAAGGGGTACGCACAGTCCACGCAGGCGGCGGAGGCGGTCTGATGTCGCGCACGACGCTGTTTGCGCTGCAGATCCTGGTCGCTGTCGTCGGCTTGGTGCTGTGGCAGGTGCTGTCGACCGTTCCCGTGTTCGGCAAGATCCTGCTGCCGCCGTTCTTCTTTTCCAACCCGTTGGACGTGTTCAGCCAGATCGTGAAATGGTTCGCCTCCGGCGTGATCTGGAAGCACCTCGGCATCACCCTCGCGGAATCGATCCTCGCCTTCGTGATCGGATCGCTTGGCGGCGTCCTGGTCGGCTTCTGGTTCGCGCGCCAGCCGTTGGTCGCCGCGGTGTTCGACCCCTATGTGAAGATGGTCAACGCCCTGCCGCGTGTCGTGCTGGCGCCGATCTTCGCGCTGTGGCTCGGGCTCGGCATCTGGTCCAAGGTCGCGCTCGGCGTCACCCTGGTGTTCTTCATTGTCTTCTTCAACGTCTATCAGGGCGTCAAGGAGGTCAGCCGGACCGTGCTCGACAACGGCCGCATGCTCGGCATGAGCGAGCGGCAGCTGATGCAGCATGTCTATTGGCCGTCGGCGCTGTCGTGGATGTTCTCGTCGCTTCATACCTCCGTCGGCTTCGCCGTGGTCGGCGCGGTGGTCGGCGAATATCTGGGATCGGCGGCCGGGCTCGGCTATCTGATCCAGCAGGCCGAGGGCATCTTCGATGTCGCCGGCGTGTTCGCCGGCATGTTCGTGCTGTCGGCCTTCGTCATCCTGATCGATTTCGGCGTCACCTTGGTGGAGCGGCGCCTCCTGGTGTGGCGGCCGGCCGCGTCGGACGGGCGGGGTTAGGAAGCAGGTCTATTTGATCGCGTCGATGCGATCGCGGACGTGTGTTGGGCACCGCTATTGCGCCGAGGGGCTGATGGCCAGCCCGCTCAGGCGGAGCTTCTCAAGCCAGGCCCGCTGCTCTATGGTGCCGGCGGCCGAACGGAGGAAACCAATGAAGAACACGATTGCCAGGCTCGCCGGCGCACTGCTCGCGCTGACGCTCACCACCTCGCTTGCCGCGGCGCAAAGCAAGGTCACCATCGCGGTCGGCGGCGGCTCCTGCCTGTGCTATCTGCCGACGGTATTGGCCAAGCAGCTCGGCGAATACGAGAAGGCCGGCGTCAGTGTCGAGCTCGTCGACCTCAAGGGCGGCTCGGATGCGCTCAAAGCCGTGCTCGGCGGCAGCGCCGACGTGGTCTCCGGCTATTTCGACCATTGCGTCAATCTCGCCGCCAAGAAGCAGGAGCTGCAATCCTTCGTGGTCTATGACCGCTATCCCGGCCTCGTTCTGGTGGTCGCGCCCTCGCGCACCAACGACATCAAGTCGGTCAAGGATCTCGCCGGCAAGAAGGTCGGCGTCAGTGCGCCCGGCTCCTCCACCGACTTCTTCCTGAAATACATGCTCAAGAAGAACGGGCTCGATCCCACCAGCGCCGCCGTCATCGGGGTGGGCCTCGGCGCCACTGCGGTGGCCGCAATGGAGCAGGGCCAGATCGACGCGGCAGTGATGCTCGATCCGTCCGTGACCGTGCTGCAGGGCAGCCACAAGGATCTGCGTATCCTCTCGGACACCCGTACCCAGAAGGATACGCTGGAGACGTTCGGCGGCGAATATCCGGGCGGCGCGCTGTATTCGACCGTGGCCTGGATCAACGGCCATGAGAAGGAGGCGCAGGCGCTCACCAATGCGATCCTCGCCACGCTCGCCTGGATCCATTCGCATACGCCGGAGGAGATCATGGCGAAGATGCCCGAGCAGACCGTCGGCAAGAACAAGGATCTCTATCTTGCCGCACTGAAGAATACGATCCCGATGTATTCCGAGACCGGCAAGATGGACCCGAAGGGTGCCGACGCCGTGCTTGCAGTGTTCAGCGTCGGCTCGCCCGAGGTGGCGAACGCCAAGATCGACGTCAGCAAGACCTTCACCAACAAATTCGTCGAGCAGGCCAAGAAGACCACCGGGAGCGTCAAATAGCCGACGCGAAGGCGTGGTAACCGACCCGTCATGAAGTCTCCGGTCATTCATCGCGTCGCGACGCTCGATCTTGCCGTGCGGCCGATCGTCTGGCCGTTCGCCGAGGAGCGCCGCGCCGAGATCGCGGCGCATTTCGCCGAGAAGCAGCGCGAGCGGCCGAAGATCTGGAACGGCCGCATCCTGCTCGGGCGCGACGCTGTGTTCAGTGACGGTTACCTGAGGGCGACCTATTTCGAGACCGATTTCGCAAGCTTTCTCGCCTGGCGCGACTGGGGCTTTCCCGACAAGGCCGTGTTCAACGGCTTTGGCATGGGCGCGTTGCGCGCCTCCGACGGCACCTTCATCATGGGCGAGATGGCGCCCCACACCGCCAATGCGGGCCGCATCTATTTCCCCTCGGGAACGCCTGATCTCGACGACGTCAGGGACGGCGCGCTCGACATCCCCGGCAGCGTCGTCCGCGAGCTCGGCGAGGAGACCGGCCTGACCGCGGCCGATTATCGGATCCAGCCCGGCTGGCATTGCGTGGTTACCGGCCCCACGATCGCAATGTTGCAGGTCATCAACCTGGACATGCCGGGCGATGCGGCCCGCGCCAGGATCGAAGCCAACCTTGCGCGCGAGATCGAGCCGGAGCTGTCCGCCATTCATCTCGTGCGCGGGACCAGCGATCTCAGGCCGTCCATGCCGCGATTTGTCACGGCCTTCGTCGAGCAGCAGTTCGCAGCGCGCTGATGCGCGAGGCTTGACATCGCCGCGCGCAGCCCATGTGATGGGCCGAAGAATTGCACCAAGAATGCAATGCACAAATCGTCCAGGGAGGTTTTGATGCGCCTGCGCATGGCTGCCCGCTTGGTACGTGGGCTGTTGGTCGCGATATCAGCGACGGGCTTGGCGGTGTCTGCCGCGGCCCAAGACAAGGCTCAAGAGAAAAAGCTCAAGATCGGCGTCATCTACGATCTGACCGGCCCGCTCGCCGGCGGCGGTTCGGAGCTGCAATATACCGGCGCAAGGATCATGCTGGATCAGTACAGCGCGAAAGACGTCGAAGGCTACAAGATCGAGGCGATCTATGCCGATGCTCAGAGCAAGCCGGATATCGCCATCAATGAAGCGATCCGTTTGATCGAGCAGGAAAAGGTCGACATGCTGCTCGGCTTCTTCTCCTCGGCGCAATGCGTGCCGGTGGCCGCGCGGGTCGAGCAGCTGAAGAAGTTCATGTGGATCACGACCTGCATTTCGTCGGCGGTGCTGGAGAACAAGAACTACAAATACGTGTTTCGACCGCAGGCCTCCGGCGACCAGTTCGGCATGATGACGATGGACTTCATCGCGCAGAACGCGAAGGAAAAGCTGGGCAAGGACCCGAAGGACCTGCGGGTCGCCATCATCCACGAGGACGGCGCCTACGGCGTCGACGTTGCCAAAGGCAACGAGGCCGGTGCCAAGAAGGCCGGTTTCAACATCGTGCTCAGAGAGGGCTATTCGGCGACGGCCCCGGATCTGTCTGCGTTGGTCACCAAGCTGAAGCGGGCCAAGCCGGATGTGGTGTTCCATACCGGCTATAATCCCGACATCACCCTGTTGCTCCGGCAAGCCCGCGAACAAGGGCTGAAGTTCGGCGCACTGGTAGGACACGGCGCCGGCTACGGGGTCTATGAGAAGCTGAAGGAAGGCCTGGGCGCCGACGTAAACTATGTCTTCAACACCGATCCGATCTCGATCTGGCTCGCCAACCAGAAGAGCATGGATCCGAAGCTGCCGCCGATCATCAAGGCGGTCGGCGAGGAGTTCGACAAGCGCAAGCCGGGTGTCGCCATCCGTTCGGCCCATGTCGGCATGGCTGCGTCCAACACCTATTTGTTCCTGAACGACGTGCTGCCGCGAGCGATCAAGAAATATGGCGGCGTAGATCCCGATTCCCTGCGCAAGGCAGCACTGGACACCGACATACCCGAAGGCGGCACCATGCTCGGCTTCGGCGTCAAATTCCACGGCGAGGGCTCGCCAATGGCCGGCCAGAACGAGCGCTCGTTCCCGGTCGTGATCCAATACGTCGACGACAAGTCCTATGTGGTGTGGCCCAAGAGCCAGGCGCAGCGCGAGGCCGTGCTGCCGCTGCCCAAGGGCACCACCTACAGCAACCAATAGCGGGGTTCTGCGGTGTTGGAAGTCAGCGGATTGGTGAAGCGGTTTGGCGGCTTCACCGCCGTGAACAACGTCTCGTTCCGGGTCGATCAGGGCGAGATCCTCGGCCTGATCGGTCCCAACGGCTCGGGCAAGAGCACGATCTTCAACATGCTGTCCGGCACGCTGGCGCCGACCTCCGGATCGATCGTGTTCGCCGGGCACGAGATTGCGGGCCTTGCGCCGCACCGGATCATCAACAGCGGCATCGGGCGAACCTTTCAGATCCCGCGGCCGTTCCGCCGCCTCAGCATTTTCGAGAACGTCGCGCTTGCCGGCTTCTACGGCCAGGGCCGCCACAGCCGCGCCAAGGCGGAGGAGGCGGCCGAGCGGTCGCTGGCGATGGTCGGCCTGCCGACCGATCGCCATGCTAGCGTCGATGGGCTTGGCGCAGCGGGGCTGAAGAAGCTGGAGCTGGCGAAGGCGCTCGCCACCGCGCCAAAGCTATTGCTCGCCGACGAGAGCCTCGGCGGTCTCGACGAGGCCGAGATGGACCAGGCTGCGGACATGCTGCGCAACATCCGCGACGAGCTCGGCATCACCATCATCTGGGTCGAGCACATCATGGGCGTCCTGATGCGCGTGGTCGACCGCGTCATGGTGCTCGATCACGGCGAGAAGATCTCGGAAGGCCTGCCGAGCGCGGTCGCGGGCGATCCGCGCGTCATCGAGGTCTATCTCGGCACCGACGCCGAGACCACGCAGGCCGCGGCCGCCGAAGCGCGCCGCCGCGCAGGGGGCTAGGTGATGCTGGAGCTTCGCGGCCTCAATGCCGGCTATGGCACCTTCCAGGCGCTGTTCGACGTCAACCTCGACGTGAAGGCCGGCGAAGCCGTCGGCGTCATCGGCCCCAACGGCGCCGGCAAGACCACCCTGATGCGCGTCATCTCCGGCCTGATCCGTCCCTCGCGCGGATCGATCAGGATGGAGGGCGTCGACCTCGTCGCGACGCCGTCGCACAAGATCGTCAGCCTCGGCATTGCGCATGTGCCGGAGAACCGGCGGCTGTTTCCGCAGCTCACGGTCGACGACAATCTCAAGATGGGCGCCTTCATGAAGGAGGCGCGGGACCACTACGCCGAGCGGCTGGAGGTGGTGTTCGACCTGTTCCCCCGCCTGAAGGAACGCCGTCACCAGATGGCCGGAACCATGTCCGGCGGCGAGCAGCAGATGTGCGCCATCGGCCGCGCGATGATGTCCAATCCGAAACTGTTGCTGCTCGACGAACCCTCGGCGGGGCTCGCGCCGGTGGTGGTGCAGCAGGTGTTCGAGTTGGTGAAGCGGATCCGTGCCAGCGGGCTGACGGTGCTGATCGTCGAGCAGAACGTGCAGCAGGTGCTGAAGGTGGTCGACCGCGCCTATCTTATCGAGGCGGGCACGATCCGCGCCTCCGGCACCTCGGCCGAGATGCTGGCGAGCGACACGGTCAAGGAAGCTTATCTCGGGGTGTGATGGGCATGCAGGCGTTCCTGGACGTATTCGACATCTACCTGCTGGAGGCCGTCATCAACGGCATCCTGCTCGGCGGCGTGCTGGCGCTGCTTGCGCTGGGGCTCAACCTGATCTTCGGCGTCATCGACGTGACCTGGATCTGCTACGCCGAGCTCGTCATGATCGGCATGTACGGCATGTATTTCATGGTGCAGTATTACGGCGTCAGCTATTTCGTCGCTGCCCCGCTCACTATCCTGCTGGTCGCCGTGCTTGGTGCGGCGCTGCACTACCTCGTCATTGCGCCGCTGCTGACCGCGCCACCGATCAACCAACTGCTCGCGACCGGCGGGGTGCTGTTCGTGCTGCAGAGCTTTGCCACCGTGGCCTTCGGCATCGACTTCCGCAATCTCGGCATCCGCCTGCCGGTGCTCGCCTTCGGCGACATGAATTTCAGCTACGCACGACTGCTTTCGTTCGCCGCCGCGCTGGTCGGCATGGTCGCGGTCTATCTGTTCATGACGCGCACCTTCACCGGCACTGCGATCCGCGCCATCTCACAGGACCGGCAGATCATGGCGCTGATGGGCGTCGACACCAAGCGGATCTACTTGATCACGTCGGCGCTCGGCGGCGCGCTCGCCGGCCTCGCCGCCTGCCTCCTGGTGCTGCAATACGACGTGCATCCCTTCGTCGGTCTGTCCTTCGGGCCGATCACCTTCCTGATCTGCGTGCTCGGCGGCCTCGGCAATTTCATCGGCGGGTTCATCGCCGCCTTCGTGTTCGCCGAGATCATCTCGCTCGGGGGCCTGTTCTCCGACCTCGAATGGGGCTATGTGCTGGCCTTCGCGTTCTTCATCGTCATGATGTTCATCCGGCCCGCGGGCCTGCTTGCGAGGCGCCGATGATGGGGCAGGGGCGGCTTGCTGCATGGGGCGTGGGGCTGGCGGCGCTGGTCGCGCTGCCCTTCGTCTATCGCGATCCCTATCATCTGCACATCCTGGTGCTGATCCTGATCTGGTCGTTCGCCTATACGTCCTGGTCGATGATGGGGAGGTTCGGCCTCGTCTCGCTCGGCCATGGCGGCTTCATGGGGATCGGCGCTTACGTTACGGCGCTGTTGTGGAATCACGCAGGATTGTCGCCCTGGATCGGCATTCCCATCAGCATGGCGGCGGCCGGCGCGCTGGCGATGATCGTCGGCTATCCCTGCTTCCGCTTTCGTATCACAGGGCATTATTTCGTGCTGGTGACGCTGGCGCTGTCAGGCATCGTGCTCCAGGTCATCACCGCGACGCGCGACTATACCGGCGGCTCGCTCGGCTACACCCCGAACCGCGCGTCCGGCAACAGGCTGCTGGCGCTGCAATTCGACGACAAGACCACCTGGTACTTGATCGCGCTTGCGGTCTGGCTGTTCGGCATCGTGGTCTGGCACTGGGTCGACCGCAGCATGGCGCGTTATGCGCTGGAGGCGATCTCCGAGGACGAGGATGCCGCCGCCGCGGCCGGCGTCGACGTCACCGCCGAGAAGCTGAAGATCACGCTGCTCAGCGCGCTGATGACGGCGCTGGCGGGCGCGATCTACTGCCAGTACCAGATGTTCATCACGCCCGACACGGTCAGCGGCATCGCGGTCTCGCTGCAGATGGTGTTCGCCGCGATCGTCGGCGGGCTGTTCGTCTCGCTCGGTCCGACCGTCGGCGCCATCATCACCATCCTGCTGGCGGAAACGCTGCGCATCGGTTTCGGCACCAAGGCGGTCGGCTGGGACAATCTCGTCTACGGCGTGCTGCTCGTGCTTTTCATCATATTCCTTCCCAAGGGCATCCTTGGTAGCTTGCTCGACCGATTGAAGTTGCAACGCAAGGTGCCCCGCGCTCATGAGCAAAAAGTCGTCCCAGTCGCTCGCCCAGGAGCTTGACCGCTACATCACGCCGTTTCGCTACGATGGCTCGGGCAAGTTTCACCTCAAGGACCACAAGACCGACGAGAAGGGCGATCTCGACAAGGAGAAGGCGCAGGCGATCCTCGATGCCAACAAGAAGCGGCTGATCGCGTTTCAGGAGAAGCTCTACGCGCAGGACCGCTGGTCGCTCCTGATCGTATTCCAGGCGATGGACGCCGGCGGCAAGGATTCTGCGATCAAGGCGATCTTCGAGGGCATCAATCCGCAGGGCTGCGAGGTCACGGCCTTCAAGGCGCCGAGCAGCAAGGAGCTCGACCACGACTTCCTCTGGCGTCATGCGGTCGCGCTGCCCGAGCGCGGCCATATCGGCATCTTCAACCGCTCGCATTACGAGGAATGCCTGGTGACGCGCGTGCATCCCGAGATTCTCGCCAAGCAGAAGCTGCCGCCGAAGCTCGTCACCAAGAACATCTGGAAGGAGCGGTTCGAGGACATCTCCGCCTTCGAGCGCTATCTCTGCCGCAACGGCACCGTGGTGCTGAAGTTCTTTCTCAACCTGTCCAAGGAAGAGCAGCGCGAGCGTTTCCTCGCGCGGCTGGACGATCCGGCCAAGCAGTGGAAGTTCTCCATGGACGACATCAGGGAGCGCGCGCTGTGGCCGCGCTACCAGGCGGTCTACCAGGACATCGTCCGGCACACGGCGACGTCCCATGCGCCCTGGTATGTCGTGCCCGCCGACCACAAATGGTTCGCCCGCGTCGTGATCGGCTCGGTGATCAATGCCGAGCTGGAAAAGCTCGACCTGCGCTTCCCCCGCGCCGACAGGGCCTCGCTGGAGGAGTTCAAGCAGGTGCGCAAGGCGCTGGAGAAAGAAGGCACGGGAGGCAAGAGGCAAGCAAAGTGACAGCCGGCGGGACCACGAACTGCAAGAACGTCAACTTCGCGCTCCAGGGCGGCGGTGCGCACGGCGCCTTCGTGTGGGGCGTGCTCGACCAGGTGCTCGAGGACGGCAGGCTCGCGATCGAGGCGATCAGCGCGACCAGTGCCGGCGCGATGAATGCGGTGGCGATGGCCTCCGGCATGGCGCATGGAGGCGCGGAGGCCGCGCGGGAGAGCCTGCACGCGTTCTGGTACGAAGTGTCGCGCATGGACATGGCGTACGATCTGATGTCGCCGCTGAACCAGTGGATCCAGGCCCTGAAGCTGCCGCCGGAATATCATCCGGTCCATGCCTTCATCCATACGCTGACGCATACGCTGCCGCCGAACCTGCTCAATCCCTTTCATTTCAATCCGCTCCGCGCGCTGCTGCAGCGCGTGATCGATTTCGACCGGCTCAATTCCTCGCCGGAGGCGCCGCAGCTGTTTCTGAACGCCACCAACGTCCGCACCGGCAAGATCAAGGTATTCCAGAGCCCGCTGCTGACGGCGGAAACCGTGCTCGCCTCGGCATGCCTGCCGCCCTATTTTCAGGCTGTCGAGATCGATGGCGAGCATTACTGGGACGGCGGCTATCTCGGCAATCCCGCGATCTATCCGTTGATCTACCGCAAGGGCAGCCACGACGTCGTCATCGTGCAGGTGACGGCGATCCGGCGTGACGAGCTGCCGGCCAGTGCCGCCGATGTCCTGCACCGCATCAACGAGATCAGCTTCAATTCGTCCTTGATGCGCGAGATGCGCGCGATCGCCTTCGCCACCCGGCTGATCGACGACGGCGAGCTCGACAGCAACAGGCACAGCCGCATGTACATGCATTGGATCGGCAACGACGCGCTGATGTCGCAGCTCGGCACGGCCACGCAGTTCCACCCCGAATGGAGCCTGTTGTGCCGCCTGCGCGATGAGGGCCGCGCGGCGGCGCGCAACTGGCTGGCGCGAAACTTCGACCAGATCGGAAAGGCCTCGACGGTCGACCTCGCGGAGATGTTTCTCTAGATGGCCGGGCGGCCATCGACCAAAAGTGCGAAAACAACCCCATGCACAGTAGCCGGGCATAGCGGAATCAATGGCTTATCGGCCTTCATCATCCGCGATGCGGATTTTACGAAATTCGTTTGCATCGTCGGGCAAAACAGGGGCATGATGTCACCATACCGGCTGCCTTCGGAAATCCCTCACTTCGCGCGGAAGCGATTTGCACGGCGGAACTCGGATCGTCAAATGTGATCGTCAGATCATTGATCCCGCTTGACAGTTTTGCGACGCAGGAGGAGCATCATAGCGGTCGCAAACAAGCGACGCGCAACGTCCACCTCATGAGCAAGGGGAGGTCTATGACACCACCTCCGCAAATCCAGCCGCGGTAATTGCGATGGAGCTCGTTCGGACTATCGCATAGCGGCGGAAACCGCGAACGGCACGCCGGGACAAGGTTTAGCGGGCTGCATCAGTGAGGCAAAGCCCCTACCTTCCCGGCGCTGTATTTTAGTCGTGTCGGATGGCCGTGAAGGCCGCCGCACCAATTTTTTTGACACCCCGCTCGTCTCAATCCTGCTGGTTGATCCGCAAACGGTCTTTGCGCGCGCTGACGGGACGTCAGCTCCCGATCCTGCGCTGCGGCAAATGCCAAGAGAATGTCGTCCCAAAGGCCAACTTCCGACACAGGCGGGGGGCGAATAGCGCCGATCCGACATGACGGATGTGCTTCGGCGGGGGCGGTCACGCTACCTGCGAGCACATTCACTTTTCCAGGGAATCTGCGTGTCGCAAAAGCTTGTCCCGGCGCTTCTCGCCGCTCTTTTCCTTGCAATCTCTTCTCTCTCCTGCGCCCGCGCCGATGCGCCGTCCGCGAACGGTGCCGCGGCGCTATCGCCTGACGAGGCGAAGCGTGCGTTGGACACGCTTCAGGACGACAAGAAGCGCGCGCAGATGATCGATACGCTCCGTGCAATCGCCAACGCGTCTGGTCCGCAACAGGCCGCGCCGCAGCCGAATTCGCCGATCCCGCTTTCGGCCGACGGCCTCGGTGCGCAGCTCATGCTGACGGTCTCGGAGGAGATCGGCGAAATCTCGCGTGAGATCGCCGGCATCGCGCGGACGCTCACGCACTTTCCGGCGTTCTACTACTGGATCGTGCGCACCGCGAACGATCCCGCGGCTTACAATCTTCTGATCGAGATCGCCTGGAAGCTGGCGCTGGTGCTCGGCTGCGCCCTCTTGGCCGAATGGGTGATCTTCCGCCTGATCCGCCGGCCGGTCGCGTTCCTGGAGGGACGCGTGCCGCAAACCGCGCGCCTGCCGGCACCCGCGTTGCCGCTTGCCGATCCGCCATCGTCAGTCGCCGACGTTACGCCTGCACCTGAAATGCAGGAGCGACGCCACAGCCTTGCGCGGGTTTGGCAGATCATGCTGCGCCTGCCCTTCGTGCTCGGGCGTTTCGTGCTCGAGCTGCTTCCCGTGCTCGTCTTCGTCGGCGTCGCCACCGCGCTGCTCGGGACGGAGATTGGAGAACCGACAACCGTCCGCCTCGTGATCCTCGCCGTCGTCAACGCCTATGCGTTCTCGCGCGGGCTCATCTGCCTGGTCCGGGCGCTGGCGGGGCCGTTCGGCTTGTTTCCGGTGCGCGCGGAGACCGCCGCCTATGTCGAGATCTGGGCGCGCCGTATCGTGGGCGTCGGCATCTCCGGCATCGCCTTTGCCAATGTGGCGCTGCTGCTCGGCCTGCACCGCGCCGGCTACGCCGCGCTGCTGCGCATGGTGATGCTGGTCGTGCACCTCTTCATCGCTGTCATCATCCTGCAATGCCGCCGCCAGGTCGCCGATGCCATCCGCGCGCCGGCCGAGCGGCAGGGGATCGCGGCTCGTTTGCGCAACCGCATCGCCGGCGGCTGGCACTATCTTGCCATCGCGCTCGACCTCGCGCTCTGGGCGGTGTGGGCACTCAACATCCGCAACGGCTATTCGCTGCTGCTGCAATATTTCGTCGGCACCATCGCAGTGGCGCTGGTCGCACGTGTCGTCATCATGCTGACGCTGAGCCTGATCGATCGCGGTTTCCGCATCAAGCCGGAGATCCTCCAGCGCTTTCCCGGCCTCGAGATCCGTGCCAACCGCTATCTGCCGCTGCTCCGCAGGATCGTATCCGGCGTGATCGCCTTCATCGGTTTCGTGGCGGTGCTCGAGGTCTGGGGCGTGGACGCGATCGTCTGGTTCTATGGCGGCCAGATCGGCAGCCGGCTGATCTCGGCCGTGGTGACCATTGGCCTTGCCGTGCTCATCGCCGCGGCGATCTGGGAAGCCAGCAATGCGCTCCTAGACCGCCAGATCAATACGCTGTCGCGGGACGGGCACTATGCCCGCGCCGCGCGGTTGCGCACCTTCCAGCCGATGCTGCGCACAGCGCTGCTCTGCCTGATCGCGACAATCGTTGGCCTCACCGCGCTCAGCGAGATCGGCGTCAACGTCGCGCCGCTGCTGGCGGGCGCCGGCATCGTCGGCATTGCGATCGGCTTCGGCTCGCAGAAGCTGGTGCAGGATCTCATCACCGGCCTGTTCCTGCTGCTGGAGAACACGGTGCAGGTCGGCGACAGCGTCAGCGTGTCGGGGTTGTCGGGCGTCGTCGAGAACGTCTCGATCCGCACCATCCGTCTGCGCGCGGGCGACGGCGCCGTGCACATCGTGCCGTTCAGCGCAGTCACGACCATCACCAATGCCAGCCGCGGCGCCGGCAACGCTTCGGTCAGCGTCAACGTCGCCTACAAGGAAGACACCGACCGCGCCGGCCAGATCCTCAAGGACATCGTCGATGAGATGCGCCGTGAAGCGGACTTCCGCGCGCTCATCCGCGGCGACCTCGAGCTGTGGGGCGTCGACAAAGTCGATGGCGCGATGGTGTCGATCGTCGGGCAGATCCGCTGCACCGAGGCCGGCCGCTGGCCGGTCCAGCGCGAATTCAACCGCCGCATGAAGCTGCGCTTCCAGCAGAACGGGATCGAGGTCGCATCGCCGGTGCAGACCATCCTGATGCACATCGCGCCGCCGGCGGACAGCGCTGCCAATCTGACGCCCCGGCGGGCGGCGGGATAAGCAGTCCCAAACTCCCGCCTGCCTTTATTTGGGTCCGCCAACGCGCGCCCCGGTTGGCGCGTTAAACCTTTTCGCGCGCAAGTGCCAGGCGTTTGCAAAATCTGCTGCGGTGCGAGATCACGATCGCGGCCGGAGTCTCCTTGATCTCGATTGAACGCTGGCCGACAATGGTCGTGGTTCAATAAGAAACTCCTTGGGGGAATCGTGAATAGACCTGCTCGGGTCAGCGCCCATTCGACATCATCCGACACCGCACACGGCATGACGCTGCTGCGCGACCCCCTGCTCAACAAGGGCACGGCCTTCACGGAAGCAGAGCGCGCCGCACTCGGCTTGCGCGGCCTGTTGCCGCCCTGCGTGCTGACGATGGAGACCCAGGCTCAGCGCGTGCTCACCAATCTGCGCACGCTGCCGACGGACCTGGAAAAATACGTTGCCCTGAACGCGCTGCATGACCGCAACGAGGCGCTGTTCTTCCGCGTCGTCGTCGACAATATCGACGAGATCCAGCCGATCATCTACACCCCGACGGTCGGGCTTGCCTGCCAGAAATACGGCCTGATCTTCCAGCGGCCGCGTGGCATGTTCATCTCCTCGCGCGACCGCGGCCAGATCGCGGAGATCCTGAAGAACTGGCCCTACCAGGCCAGGCTGATCGTCGTCACCGACGGCGAGCGCATTTTGGGACTTGGCGATCTCGGTGCCAACGGAATGGGCATCCCGGTCGGCAAGCTATCGCTGTATTCGGCCTGCGCCGGCGTGCATCCGGAAGCGTGCTTGCCGATCGTGCTCGATGTCGGCACCAACAACGAAGAGCTGTTGAACGATCCCTATTATCTCGGCCTGCGCGAGCGGCGGTTGACGGGCGAGGCCTATGACAGCTTCGTCGACGAGTTCATGCAAGCCGCGCGCAAGACGTTCCCGGGCGTGCTGATCCAGTTCGAGGACTTCGCCAATCATTCGGCGTTCAAGCTGCTGCACAAATATCGCGACGAGGCTTGCGTCTTCAACGACGACATCCAGGGCACCGCGGCGGTGGCGCTCGCCGGCCTGTTCTCGGCTCTGCGCATCTCCGGCGGCAAGCTGAAGGATCAGAAGATCCTGTTCCTCGGCGCGGGCGAGGCGGCGACCGGCATCGCCGACCTCGTGGTCTCCGCCATGATGGCGGAAGGCGCGTCCGAGGCGGACGCGCTTCGCCGCAACTGGCTGGTGGATTCCCGCGGTCTCGTCGTCAGCGGCCGTGAAGGCCTTTCTGGCCATAAGCTCCGCTATGCCCATGCCGGTCAGGCGCCGATCGCCGACTTCCTCACCGCCATCAAGACGCTGAAGCCGACGGCGATCATCGGCGTCGCCGCGGTCGGCGGCGCCTTTACGCCCGACGTGCTCAAGGCGATGGCCGAGCTCAACGAGCAGCCGATCGTGTTCGCGCTCTCCAACCCGACCTCGAAAGCCGAGTGCTCGGCGGAGGATGCCTATCGCTACACGGAGGGACGCGCGCTGTTCGCCTGCGGCAGTCCGTATGATCCGGTCAAGCTCAACGGCCGCAGCTTCGTGCCGCGCCAGGGCAACAATTCCTACATCTTCCCGGGCGTCGGCCTCGGCGTCATCGCCAGCCGCTCGCGCCTCGTGACCGATGAGATGTTCATGGCGGCGGCCCACGCGCTCGCCGATTGCGTCGGCAAGGAGGACCTCGCTCAGGGCAGCCTCTATCCGGCACTGCCGCGTATCCGCGAGGTCTCCGTGCGCATCGCGGCGGCGGTTGCGGATGTGGCCTATCAACGCGCGCTCGCCGACGGACCCGCGCCCAACGACGTGAAGGCCCTGGTCCAGTCGCAGATGTACGAGCCGAAGTACTAGAAATCGGGCCGCGCCGAAAACGCGGCTCGCGGGGCGTATCGGGCTGATCCTTCGCTGATCTGTCCCGATTCTGAACAGGTCACTGTGGTAGAATCGCCACAGCTGGCGCGAAACGAAGGCGGCCCCAGAGCCGCTTTTGTTCCGACAAGGTTCTGCCCTCATTGCCCACCGAAACTTGGGGTTGTTCGGAGGGCGCATCATGTCTCGCATTGCAAGTGCCGAAACTGCCCGGATGTCGCTGGCGAGCTCGAGCCGGTTATTGCTCGCGGTCTTGGGCGCCGCATCGCTCGCTGCCTGCTCGCAATCGCCGGTCGGCCGTCAGAAAGCCGATCTCGCCGGAACGACCCGGCAAGCCGCGGTCGAGCGCCCGCACCGGGTGGCGGCGCTGCATCCACGCCCGATCAGCCGGGCGCGCGTCCCCGCCCGCGACGCAAAGCAAACCGCTTCGCACGGCATCGCCAGCTTCTATTCGGATACGCAGACCGCGAGCGGCGAGAAGTTCGACAGGAACGAATTGACCGCGGCGCATCCCACCCTGCCGTTCGGCACCAAGCTGCGCGTTACCGAGACCTCCTCCGGCCGTTTCGTTACGGTCAGGGTCAACGATCGCGGGCCCTTCGTGCGCGGACGCGTTGTCGACATCTCGCCGTCGGCCGCCGAGGCGCTCGGCATGGTCGACAAGGGCATTACCAATGTCAGGCTTGAAGTCGTGCAATAGGGCGCCACGCGTCGCGACCGTGCGGGCGCGCTTAACCGGCTGTTAGCGGCTTCTCAAGCACCATGGCTGTCCGCACAATTCGGGGCTTTGGGGGAGGCGACGCTTGAACACGATCCAGCATCTCGAAGATCAGGCTGCGCGTGCCGAGCGGCTCGCCAAACGGATCACGGATACGCTGACGATCGAAAAGCTGCTGACCTTCGCGGGCGAACGCCGCCGCGAGATCGAGGTCATCGCCGGCAAACGCCGCCGCAACTAAAGCACGATGCGATCAGGTTCGATTGCTACAAGGGAGGTGCACTCCCTCACCCGCAAGCGCAGGGCTATCGGATATGACTTGTGGCGGCGGCCTGCGCGCACGCCTCGTCCTTCGAGACGGCGCTGACGCGCCTCCTCAGGATGAGGCTAATCAGCATCAGTGCTCGTTGAAACTGCTGCCGCGCACTCCGCCCTCATCCTGAGGAGCCCGCCCAAAGCGGGCGTCTCGAAGGATGGCCGCAGAGAAAAACTCCCAAATGCGAAGTCATTCCCGCAAGCAGGGAGGGAGCGCACCTCCGTCCTTTTCGGCAAGTGAGCTTCATTTCATCGCGCTTTGGGAATGGCTTTCGATGAAGTCGCTGAGATAATCGGGGAGCTCTATTCCATAGATGTCGCAGCGTGCGCGGATCTCGCCGGCGACGTCGCACGAAATATCCTTCATCCAGTGCTCGAGCGTGTTGAACGAGATCACCTTGATCGGGTCATTGAAGCAGCCGGCGACGAGCTCGCCGATCGTGGTGTCGAGATCGCTGCGCTCGATGCGGATTTCGGTCGCCTCGTCACGGCGATCAACCACCACGAACAGGGTCTGGTCCGCTCCGTAAGGCACGATCGGTGATGATACGCCGGCGTCAAACATCTCGAGGCGCTCACGTCATTGCTTTGATCCCTGACAACGGGAAGAACCGGAAGAAGGTTCCTGCTCGCACGCTTGTGAAGGGCGTCAGAGAAATTCTCTCAAGCGCGACAGCTCGAGGACGTGTTCGGGGGAGAGGATCTCGGTGACGAGCGGCGGCTGCGCTACGGTGCGGATCTCGTAGAGGTGCCGGGTCGTCGCCGGTTTCTGCATGAAAGCCGAGATGCAATCGTCGAGCGTGCCTTCGATGAGCTGGTAGGGCTCCCGGTCAGGCTGGCGCTGATTGGCAAGTGATGGCCATTTATGCAGCACCGCAAGCGCGCCGAAATTGACCTTTGAATCCCCGACCACGTCCCCCATCGCCCTGCCTCACGCAAAACACGACCCCAGCACACGTGCTCGCGTGCCGGGGCCCATACATCTGTCGCTGCATCTCAATGCCACAGGTCAGCCAACGCGGCAGCCGGGAAAAGGTTCCCGGCCGCCTCGTGGCCGCGTCAGCTCGCCGCCGCCGCGATCTCGTGCCGCGGGCTGGCGTGACCATCTCCGTGACCGTCACTGCCGCTGATCTTGGGCGGCAGTCCGGCGAAGCGCCGCAAGGCTTCCGCCATCTGCACCCGTCCCGACACGCCTGTGATCACCACGTCCACCATCGCAAAGGACGAGTGGAAGTGGCCGCGCGCCTTCAATTGCTCGACCGGCACGCCCGCTGCGGCCATTGCCTCGGCATAGGCGATGCCCTCGTCGCGCAGCGGATCGAACTCGCAGGTGACCACGAGGGCCGGCGGCAGGCCGGCAACCTTGCCGCGCAGCGGGGCGACCCGCGGGTCGGTGCGGTCCGCCGGCGAGCAATAGAGGTCCCAGAACCAGTACATCAGCGAGCGCGTCAGGAAGTAGGCGGTCCCGTTTTCGTTGTAGGAGGGCCGATCGAAGCTGCAGTCGGTGACCGGGCAGACCAGAAGCTGGCCGGCGATCGAGGGCCCGCCGCGGTCGCGCGCGAGCTGGCAGGTGACGGCGGCGATGTTGCCGCCGGCGCTCCAGCCGGCGACCAGCACCGGGCCCGGCCTGCCGCCGAGCTCGGCGGCGTGCTCGGCGATCCAGCGCGTGGCCGCATAGCCGTCCTCGGCCGCGGTCGGGAAGCGATGCTCCGGTGCGTGGCGATAGCCGACGCTGACGAACATCATGCCGGTCCGCCGCACCATGTCGCGGCAGAACGGCTCGTCCGATTGCTCGTCGCCAAGCACCCAGCCGCCGCCGTGGAAATAGACCACGACCGGATGCGGTCCCGGCGTTGCCGGCTTGTAGACGCGGTAGGGCAACGCACCGTCGGCGACGGGCAGGGTGCCGTCGACGATCTCGCCGATCGGCCGCCCCGCAGGCCGGCCCTTGTTGAACTCGTTGACGAAGGCGCGGGCGCCGAGCGCGCCCATCGACTCGATCGGCGGCAGGTTGAGCGAGGCGAGCAGGTTCAGCACCAGCCGCACGTCCGGCTGCAGGCGCACCACCTCGCCGTCGTTGCATTGGATGGCGCCATCGGGGCCGGTGAGCTTGAAGCCGAGCATGCCGCGGCTGACCACCTCGTCGCAGATGCTGCGATAAGGGCCGACGCCGCCGGTATAGGGCATCAGCCCCTGCACCTTGCCGGGCACGTTGGCGCCGGTGTACCAGGTGTTGGCGAGCCGGTGCAGCGTCAGCATCGAGCAGTCGGCCATGTGCCTGTTCCAGCCGGCCTGCGCCGTCTCGGTCGGCTCGATCGTGGTGAAGCCGGCATCGCGCAGCGATGCAAGGCGATCGACCACCCAGTCGACATGCTGCTCGATCGACACCGCCATGTTCGACAGCACCGACGGGCTTCCGGGTCCGGTGATCATGAAGAAGTTCGGGAAGCCCTCGACCGTGAGGCCGAGATAGGTCTGCGGCCCCTGCGCCCAGACATCGGACAGCGACTTGCCACCGCGCCCGGTGATCGGATGCACGGCACGGATCGCGCCGGTCATGGCGTCGAAGCCGGTTGCGAAGACGATGACGTCGACGTCGAAGCTGCGGCCGTTCGTGGAAATGCCGCTCGCGGTGATCGCCTTGATCGGCTCCTTGCGCAGATTGACCAGCGTGACGTTCGGCCGGTTGTAGGTTGCGTAATAATTGGTCTCGAGGCAGGGGCGCTTTGCGCCGAAAGGATGGTCGTCCGGCATCAGCGCCGCGGCGGTCTCGGGATCCTTGACGGCGGCGCGGATCTTCTCGCGGATCAGGTCCTGGACGATCTTGTTGCCGTCGACGTCTACGGCCTGGTCGGCCCAGAGCTGCGTCAGAATGTGGACGAGGTCGCCGGCCGCCCAGGCGCGCTCGAACCGCTCGCGACGCTCGGCATCGCTCAATTGCCAACTCACGACCGTCTGCTGCGGGTAGGGCACGCCGGCCATCGACTGCCGCGCCTGCTCGCGATAGGCCGCGCGGTCGCTCTGCAGCAGGCTCATGCGGTCCGCGGGCGCCGGGCCGTTATGCGCCGGCAAAGCGAAATTCGGTGTGCGCTGGAACACCGTCAGATGCGCGGCCTGCTCGGCGATCACAGGGATCGACTGGATCGCCGAGGAGCCCGTGCCGATCACGGCGACGCGCTTTCCGGTGAGATCGACGCCGTCATGCGGCCAGCGCCCGGTGAAATAGACCTCGCCCTTGAAGTCCTTGACGCCGTCGATCTCCGGCGGCTTTGGCGCGGAGAGGCAACCGGTCGCCATAATGTAATGGCGGCAGGAGACGGGTGGCCCATTGTCGGTGGTGATGAGCCAGCGCTCGGACGCTTCGTCCCATCTGGCTTCGGTGACCTTGGTCTTGAAACGGATGTCGCGGCGAAGATCGTAGCGATCGGCGACGAAGCCGAGGTAACGCAGGATCTCGGGCTGGGTCGCGTATTTCTCCGACCAGGTCCAGGCGGTCTCGAGCTCCGGATCGAACGTGTAGCTGTAGTCGATGGTCTGGATGTCGCAGCGCGCGCCCGGATAGCGGTTCCAATACCAGGTGCCGCCGACATCGCCGGCCTCGTCGAGCCCGACTGCCGAGAACCCCGTCTTGCGCAGGCGATGGAGAAGGTAGAGGCCGGCAAATCCGGCGCCGACCACGGCAACATCGACCTGCTGAGCGGTTCCGCGCCCATCGGAGGCACGTGTGGCAACCATTGCGTCAGGCATGGTATTCCTCCCGGATGTCTTGTTTTGGCGGCAGGCTATCGCCGCAGGCTCAGCTTGTCATTAGAGCAAGTGCAATCTTAGGGTGGTCGTTTGCGGCGGCTTCGTGACCGCGCGAAGGTTGTGGCACCACACGCACCGCGATGCACAATGGCCGTGATCGCCCGGGGTAATCAGCCATCGTCCTTCTGTGTATGCTTGCGCTTACAAGCCACGCGTACCGCCCGGGCGTCATGACAGAGTTGAGTGAGCGAACCAGAGCGAACATGGACGTCGTCCTCGAGCAGACGTGCCGGCAACTGCCGCATGGCGGCGATCACGACAGCCGCAGGTTCATCGCCGAGCGCCTGATCGAGGCGGCACGGGCGGGCCACTCCACCCTGGGCGAGCTCGGCATCGTCGCGCGCCACGCGCTCGCGGAGCTGATTGGCAAAGGCGGTTAGGCTCAAGGCGCGCGAGGGTTGCCTCGCCGACGGCTTCGGACATAACCTGCCAAAACCCTTCATCGAGATCGTTGCGAAGATGCGGGCCCTGCTTGCATTCGTTGCGGCTATTGCAGTCCTGTGTGGCGCCGGCCCGGCCCTCGCCCAGTCGGTCGGGCAGTTTCCATTCGCGCTGACGCGTGAAGGGCAGATGCTCGGCGCCGTGGAAGGCGAGGTGGCCTCGTTCAAGGGGCTGGCTTACGCGGCGCCGCCGCTCGGCGCGCTGCGCTGGCAACCGCCGCAGCCGACGACCGAAAGCTCGGAGATGCGCACCGCCTACGAATACGGCGCGCCGTGCCTTCAGCCGGCGCTGCCGGCGGCGAGCGAGGATTGCCTGACGCTGAACGTGTTTCGTCCTTTCGGGGTCGACGGCCCGTTGCCGGTGATGGTGTTCATCCATGGCGGCGCGTTCGTCTCGGGCACCGCGAACGATCCGCTGTTCGATGGTGCCAAGCTGGCGCAGGCGGGCCTCATCGTGGTCACCGTGAATTATCGCCTCGGCGCGCTCGGCTGGCTCTCGCATCCCGCGCTGTCGGACGCCGGCTCCGGCAATTTCGGCCTGATGGACCAGATCGCCGCGCTGCACTGGGTGCACGACAACATCGCGGCCTTCGGCGGCGATCCTGATAACGTCACGCTGTTCGGCAGCGATGCAGGCGCGACATCGATTGCACTGCTGATGCTGTCCGCGCAAGCGCGCAATCTCTTCCACAAGGCCATTCTGCAATCGGTGCCCGGCCGCGCGCGCCTGCGCTCGGCGGAAGAGGCGGAGGCCATCGGCCGGAAGTTCGTGGCCGCGCTTTCGCCGAAGACGGATCTGCGCGCAGTCGAGCCGCGGCGCCTGCTGGCCGCCGAGAAACAATTGCTGGAGACATCGCCGCGCAGCTTTGCACCGATGATGGATGGACGTCTCGTGACCGAGGACCTCGCCGCGGGTTTTGTGGCCGGACGCCAGAGCCGCATTCCCCTGATCATCGGCTCGAACGAGGATGAGACCGGCCTGGAGAACGAGACCGCGATCAAGGAGGAGCTTGCGCCGCCGGGCGCGGGCGGCGGCGAATTGCGCAAGCTCTATCCCGATCTCGCCAGACCTTCGGATCTCGCGGCAAGAATTTACACCGACAAGGTCTTTTCCGAGCCGGTGCGGCTGCTGGCACGTCTGCACGCGGCAGGCGGCGCGCCGACCTTTCGCTACCGCTTCGCCTATGTGCCGGAGGCCAGGCGCGCCAATCCGGACGTCGGCCACGGGCGCGAGCTGCAGTTCATCTTCGGTACGGAAGGCGTGGCCGGTGCGGGCATCCTGTCGCGGCGCGACCGCGAGGTCGCAGGCCGCATGCGCGCCTATTGGATAAACTTCGCCCGAAGTGGCGATCCCAATGGTCCCGACCTACATGGTCCCGACCTGCCACGCTGGGACGCAGCCAGCGGCGATCGCCTGCTGCTGATCACGAACGATGGCATCGCGAGCGGCGACGACCCGTTCGCGGATCGTCTCGACCGGCTCGCAAATGAGGGCAGGAGATGAAGCGGATTTAAGCCGCGAGCTCGACGCGCGGCGCCGGGCTGAGCCGGTCTTCCTCCAGATAATCCATCGCGCCGTCCTTCTCGACGGCATAGAACTGCTGGCCATCCCGCGACTTGAAGGCGGCGCGGACGACACCGCGGCGGCCCTTGTCACTGTTGACGACGTCCCCCAGCGCAAACTTCCTCATCGTACGTCTCACTTGTCTTCAGGCCGACTGCTTCGGCCCAGCGGGGATTCTGGGCGGCAAATCGTTAACGACTTGCTAACCATGCCGCTTTGCCTATGCTCACCGCCGATCGTGCGGACCGCTCGCACGCGCCTGTTGTCAACGAGACGAGCCGATGACGCGATTTCCGACCCTGTTCCTGTCGCATGGCGGCGGCCCCTGGCCCTTCATGGAGGACAGACGGGTGCAATATGCCAAGACCGCCGAGGCGTTCGCGAACTTGCCGCAGCTTCTGCCCGAAAGGCCGAAGGCCGTGCTGGTCATCACCGGGCATTGGGAAGCCGACGCCTTCACGGTGTCGACCTCGCCGCGTCCACCGATGGTCTACGATTATTACGGTTTCCCCGAGCATACCTACCACATCAAATATCCGGCGCCGGGCAAGCCCGAGCTTGCCGCGCAAGTGAAGGCGCTGCTCACGCATGCCGGCCTCGATTGCCGCGAAGATCCCGACCAGGGTTTCGATCACGGCACGTTCGTTCCGCTCGGGCTGATGTATCCGAATGCCGACATGCCGATCGTGCTGCTGTCGCTGAAGTCCAGCTATGACGCGGCCGAGCACGTCAAGGTGGGGCAGGCGATCGCATCCTTGCGCGACGAAGGCATCCTGATCGTCGGCAGCGGCCTGACCTATCACAACATGCGCGGCTTCAACCGTCCGGAGTCCAAGCCCGTCTCGTATGATTTCGAGGCCTATCTGAACGAGGCGATCAGCAACCCCGATGCGGCGCGCCGCAATGCCATGCTGGTCGATTGGGAGAATGCGCCGAGCGCACGCCTTGCACATCCGCGCGAGGACCATCTGCTGCCGCTGATGGTGGCGGCCGGTGCTGCGGGAAGCGACGTCGGACGGCGCGTCTTCGTCGACGAGGTCGCGCATGTGGCGATGGCCTCGTATGTGTTTGGGTAATGATCTCTTCTCCGTCGTCCCGCAAGCGGGGAGAGGCGAAGAAAGCCTCACCCATATCTCAGCTTCATCACCAGAATGCCGCCGGCGAGAACCATGGTGACGGCGTTCGCCGCGACCAGGGGGGCATCGCCTGAAAGCAGGCCGTAGATGAGCCAGAGCGTGAGGCCCAGCATCATGACCAGAAACATGCCGAGAGAAATGTCGCGCGCCGAGCGGGTCTTCCAGACCTTGATGAACTGCGGCGCGTAGGCGACGGTGGTGCAGGTGGCGGCGGCAAAGCCGAGCAGCTTGATCGCGAAGGGGTCCATGTCGGCTCTATAGCATGGATTCGGCTCTGCCTCACGCGCGCGCCGCCATGAGATCGCGGTACAGCGAGGCATAGTCGCCGGCGCGATTACGCCAGGAGACGTCGGTCGCAAGGCCGCTGCGTTGCAGGCGGCGCCAGGTCAGCTTGTCGTGGAAGGCGGTGTTGGCCTTGCGCAGCGTGCCGGCGAGGGCATCCGCCGTCACGGGGGCGAATTTGAAGCCGGTGGCATCGTGGCCGGACGCGTCGGCCTCGCCGATATCGACGATGGTGTCTTCGAGGCCGCCGACGCGCGAGACGATCGGCACCGCGCCATAGCGCAGCGCGCAGAGCTGGGTCAGGCCGCACGGCTCGAAGCGCGACGGCACGATCAGCGCGTCCGAGCCGGCCTGGATCAAATGCGCGAGAATCTCGTCATAGCCGATCACGACGCCGATCCGGCCCGGATTGGCGCGGGCCGCGGCCTGGTAGCCATCCTGCAGATCGCGGTCGCCGCTGCCGAGCAGCGCGAGCTGCATGCCTTCGCGCAGGATGGTCGGGATGGCCTCCATCAGGAGATCGAGCCCCTTCTGCCACGACAGGCGGCTGATGACGCCGAGCAGTGGCGCTTCGTCCGAGGAATCGAGATTGAACTGCTGCTGCAGCACCGCCTTGTTCGCGGCCCGGAAGGTCAGGTCTTCCGCGCCGAAGCGGTAGGCGATGTGCGGATCGGTTTGCGGATTCCAGACCTCGGTGTCGATGCCGTTGAGGATGCCGCTCAGCACGTTGGATCGTTCACGAAGCAGGCCGCCGAGGCCCATGCCGCCTTCGTCGCTCTGGATTTCCTTCGCGTAGGTCGGCGATACCGTGGTGATACGATCGGCAAGGCTCAAGCCGGCCTTCAAGAAGCTGATGCCGCCGAAATATTCCAGTTCGTTGACGTTGAAGGCATGCCAGGGCAGGCCGATCGATCCGATCAGCTCAGGGGCGAACTTGCCCTGGTAGGCCATGTTGTGGATGGTCATCACGGTGCCGGGCCGTGGACGATTGTCGTAGTGCAGATAGGCCGGCGCGAGCCCCGCCTGCCAATCGTGGGCGTGCACGACATCGGGCACGAAGGCCGGCACGAGGCCGTGGCCGATATCGGCCGCCACGCGCGACAGCGCGGCGAAGCGCACGCCGTTGTCTGCCCAGTCGACGCCGTCAGTGGTGACATAGGGGTTGCCTGGCCGCGCATAGAGATGCGGCACGTCCAGCACGAACAGATCGAGCCCGGCATGCGAGCCCGCCAGCAGCCGGCCGGGGCCGCCGAAATAATCCGACCAGCGCCGCAGTTCCTCTGTGCCGGACAAAAGGCGCATCACGTCGGGATAGCCCGGCAGCAAGGTGCGCATCTCGACGCCATGCGCCTTCAGCGCAACCGGCAGCGCGCCGGCGACATCTGCGAGGCCGCCGGTCTTGACGAGGGGATAGACTTCAGAGGCGACCGCGAGGACGCGAACAGGCGTCATGTATTGAGCCTGTCGATCATCGGCTGGGTGATCAGCGAGATGCCCTGCTCGGTGGTGCGGAAGCGCTTTCCGTCGAACTCGGGATCCTCGCCGACGACGAGCCCTTCCGGGATCTCGACGCCGCGGTCGATCACGACGTTCCTCAAGCGGGCGCCGCGGCCGACACTCACGTAAGGCATGATCACGGCATTCTCGACATTGGCGTAGGAGTTGATGCGCACGCCGGTGAACAGCAGCGAGCGGCGCAGCGACGCGCCGGAGATGATGCAGCCGCCGGAGACCAGCGAGCTCACCGCCTGGCCGCGCCGGCTCTCCTCGTCATGGACGAATTTCGCCGGCGGCGTGATCTCGGCATAGGACCAGATCGGCCAGGCGCGGTCGAACAGGTCGAGCTCGGGCACCACGTCGGTAAGGTCGATATTGGCGGCCCAATAGGCGTCGACCGTGCCGACGTCGCGCCAATAGGCGCGAGTGTCGCTGCCCGAGCGGACGCAGGATGTCGAATATTGGTGCGCCATCGCGCGGCCGTTCTTGACCAGGTAGGGAATGATGTCCTTGCCGAAATCGTGGTTCGAGTTCGGGTCCTCGGCATCGCGCTTGAGCTGATCGAACAGGAATTTCGCGTCGAACACGTAGATGCCCATGCTGGCGAGCGAGACGTCCGGCTTGCCCGGCATCGGCGGCGGATCCTTCGGCTTCTCCAGGAACTCCTGGATCCAGCCGTTCTCGTCGATATGCATGATGCCGAAACCGGAAGATTCGGTCCGCGGCATTTCCAGGCAGCCGACGGTGACGTCGGCGCCGCTCTCGACGTGCTGGCGCAGCATCACCTCGTAGTCCATTTTGTAGATGTGGTCTCCGGCCAGCACGACGATGAAGCGGCAGGCGTGGGATTCGATGATGTCGATGTTCTGGTACACCGCGTCCGCCGTGCCGACATACCACATGCTCTCGGAGACGCGCTGGCTGGCGGGCAGGATGTCAAAACTCTCGTTGCGTTCGGGGCGGAAGAAGTTCCAGCCCATCTGAAGGTGCCGGATCAGGCTGTGCGCCTTGTATTGGGTCGCCACCGCGATACGGCGGATGCCGGAGTTCACCGCGTTCGACAGCGCGAAATCGATGATGCGGGACTTTCCGCCGAAATAGACCGCCGGCTTGGCGCGGCGGTCGGTCAGCTCCAGCAGGCGGCTGCCGCGTCCTCCGGCCAGGACAAACGCCAGCGCCTGACGGGCAAGCGGCTCGGGTCTCGCGGCACTCATGTGATCCTCCCACAACTCTGGCGCTCGCGAGAAGCCTCCCGGCCGCGCACATTGGAACCGATAGTAATGGCACGAATAGTAAATCGTGAAGGTGGTTGTTGGTTGCGAATGCACGGGAAGCTTAATGCCTTGCCGGGTGATCGGGCCTCAGCCACCGTCGCGCGGCTGTCACAGGCGGCGACGTCGCCGGGCACCGGTTGATCAGAACGGAGGCAAGCGTCTTGTGCGGTGCACGCAAACTCCAGGCTTTGAAATTCAATGCTTTGACTTGGCGCAAGGATGTCCGATCATGACGCTGCGATCCCTTTTTCAAGCGAAAGGTCAGACAGGGAGTAGGACGATGAGGATCTGGAAGACGGCGATTGCCTGTTCATTGGCCGGCGTGGTCATGGTGGCCCAGATCGGGCAGGCCACGGCGGCCCCGATGCCGACCAACGTTGCGACGATGAAGGCTGCGGCCGGTGATAATCTCACACCGGTGCATTGGCGCGGCGGCGGCTGGGGCTTAGCCCTCGGTGGTCTCGCAGCCGGCGCGCTCATCGGCGGTGCCATCGCCGCGGGGTCTCCTTACGGCTACGGCCCCTATTACGGCGGCTACGGCTATGGATATCCGGGCTACGGCTATGGTTACGCCCCCGCTTATTACGGCGGCTACGGCTACGCACCGGTCTATCCGCGATATTATCGGCCCTATCGCCCGTACTACAGCTACGGCTACTACCGGCCGTACCGGGTTTATCACCGGCCGTACGGGGTCTACCGTCCCTACTACCGCGGCTACTGGTGAGACCGCGCGGCTAGAACGAGAGCCACACGATCAGGCTCATGCATGCAGCATGCATGAGCACGATCGCGGCGAGATGCAATGGGCCGGGCCTGAGGCGAAGCCGGTGCATCCCGCCGCCTCCGCCTAATTCGATCCCGCGGCCGCAGCCGTGAAGCTGCGGTCGACGGCTTTGCTGACATCGATCTTCTTCGGCAGGATGCCGTAACGGGTCGAGCGGTCGGAGGCTTCCTGCACCTCCTTGACCACGTTCTCGTCGATCACGATCGGGCTGGTGCGCTGCGAGGTGTAGGCCGACAGCAGCACGTCCTCCGGCAGTTTTGTCAGTTCGGCCGTGTTCTTGGCGTACTCGCCGAGATGGTCGAGCGACCATAGCCGCGCCTTGTTCAGCCGTTGCACCAGATCCTGCACCGCCGCGCGCTTGGTGGCGATGGCGTTGTCGGAGGCGACGATGAAGGTGATGGTCGGCGTCAGCCCTTCGCCGTTGGCGATGACGCGAGCCTTGTCCTTCAACGTCGCGAACGAGACGTAGGGCTCCCACACCGCCCAGGCGTCGATCGAGCCGGCGAGCAGCGCGATCTTGGCATCGACCGGGCCGAGCGGCGCGAAGGTCGCATCCTCCAGCTTGATCGCTGCCTTCTCCAGTGTCGCATCGATCAGGAACTGGCCCCAGCCGCCGCGTGTGCCGGCGAGCCGCTTGCCCTTGAGGTCGGCCGCCGATTTGATCGGCGAATCCTGACGCACCAGGATAGCCTGCGTCTTCGCATCCGAGCGCGTGCCGCCGATCGCCTTGATCGGCGCGCCCGCGGCATAGACCGAGAGGAACGAGAGATCGCCGGTGTAGCCGACGTCGAGCGCGCCGGCATTGAGCGCTTCGAGGATCGGCGCGGCCGCGGGGAATTCCGACCATTCGATTCTGTAAGGCAGGTCCTTCGCATAGCCGGAGATGTCGAGCAGCGAGCGATTGCCGCCCTTCTGGTCGCCGACGCGCAGCACGACAATGTCGGCGGCGAGCGATGCGGCAGCGGTCGATAGCGTGATGACGGCGGCGAGCAGCGAGGTGGCGAGCCGGCGTGTGATGGAATGGTCGTGAGAGTTGATGCTCATTGGATCCGTCTTGTTGCGTTGCTCACGATGCGTGAGCGAACGGTGCAGCGAGACGATCAAGTCTATGAGCGCGCGGTGCGCCGTCAATGAAATGGCCAACCGTATTGTGCGTGCTTCAGGCAATGACGTTTCAGCGGAGCGCTGCTTTCGAGAATACACAGCGTGCACGGCCGAACTGGACAAGGACGCGGCAGTCAAGGGCGTCGCGCTTGAACTTGAGCGCCCATGCATCTGCGAAAATCCTTTCATCGCTCCCGCATGCGCGGGTGGAGAGAAATGACTTTCCTGCGCGCAACATTCGAAAATCCATTTCATTGACGATGCCGCGAACGCGCCGCATGATTTGCGCATCGCATCAACGTGGCGCGGGAAGCGCCGACGGAACAATTTTCTCTCAACGCAGCTCCGCACGGAACATGCGCAACGCGACCCGTTGCGCACGAGGCGGAGCCGTGCCAGCGCAGGAGCCAGGGGCTGATGAACAACGACAACCAGCGCAGCGGATCGAAACTCGACCGGCGCCACATGCTTCAGGCAGGGCTTGCCGCCGCTTTCGCGGCGCCGCTCGGCGCGCTGGGTGCGCAGGCCTTCGCACCGCCCGCGATCGTGCCGGGTGTCGACTTCTCCGAGTTTCCGCTGTGCCGCACGGCCTCTGACGCACCCGCGCTCACTGGCGCGCCGCGCAAGCTGAAGCTGTCGTGGAATGCCGGCGCCGTCTGCCTCGCGCCGGTGCCGGTCGCGATCGAGCACGGCTTCTTCAAGAAGCATAATCTCGACGTCGAGCTCGTCAACTATTCCGGCTCGACCGACCAGCTGCTCGAGGCCATCGCGACAGGCAAAAGCGATGCCGGTCTCGGCATGGCGCTGCGCTGGCTGAAGCCGCTGGAGCAGGGTTTTGACGTCAAGATCGCCGCGGGCACCCATGGCGGCTGCATGCGGGTGCTGTCGCGCACCGATTCCGGCGTCTCGAAGCTGACCGACCTCAAGGGCAAGATCGTCGCGGTCGGCGATCTCGCCGGTCCCGACAAGAACTTCTTCTCGATCCAATTGGCCAAACTCGGCATCGATCCGGTGAAGGACGTCGACTGGCGCGCCTATCCCGGCAATCTGCTCAACGTTGCCGTGGAGAAGGGCGAGGTGCAGGCGTTCCTGTCGTCCGATCCGCTCGCCTATCTCTGGCTCAAGGACACACAGTACAAGGAGGTCGCCTCAAATCTCGATGGGGAGTACCGCGAGAAGAGCTGCTGCATCCTCGGCCTGCGCGGCTCGCTCGTGCGCGAAGAGCCTCAAGTCGCGCGCGCCATCACCCAGGCGCTGCTCGATGCCGCGATGTTCACCGCGCAGAATGCGACGCTCGCGGCGAAATCGTTCCAGCCCTATGCGCCGAAGGCGGCGACGCTCGCCGATATCGAGGGCATGGTGCGCTACCACACCCACCATCATCATCCCGTCGGCGAGATCTTGAAGCGCGAGCTCAAGGCCTACGCCGACGACCTCAAGAGCGTGCAGGTCTTCAAGCAGAGCACCGACACCGCCAAATTCGCGGAGCGCATCTATGTCGACGTATTCGCTGTCTGACGGCCTTGCCTCGGGCGCGCCGCGCACCTCGCGCGTGCCGCTGCTGGCGAGCTGGATCCGGGAGTCCGGCGCCGGCGTTCTCGCCAGCGTCGCCTGGATCGCCCTCGGCCTGTCCTGCCTTTGGTGGCAGGATGTCGGCGATTGGTCGCGCACGCATTCACTCGGCATCGCCGCCTTCATCATCGCGGCGCTCGCGCTGTTCGGCACCGTCGGGGCCGACTATCTGGGATCGGCAGGACAGGCGCTGCACAAGCGCGCGCCATGGCTGGTCGCGCTCGGGGTGTTCCTGACGGTGTGGGAGGTCGCGACGGCAAAATTCGCCTGGCTGCCGCTGCCGTTCTTCCCGCCGCCGCAGGCGATCATCGAGGTCTATACCGACGATCTGCCGAAGCTGCTCGACAGCGTCCTTGCCTCGATCAAGCTCCAGCTCGGCGGCTATCTGATCGGCGCCACGATTGGCTTTCTAACCGGCGTCTCGATCGGCTGGTCGCGCGCGGTCGGTTATTGGGTGCATCCGGTGCTGCGCTTCATCGGCCCACTGCCGGCGACCGCCTGGCTGCCGATCGCCTTCTTCACCTTTCCGTCGAGCTGGAGCGCCTCGACCTTCCTGATCGCGCTGGCAACGGGCTTCCCGGTTACCGTGCTGACCTGGTCGGGCGTCGCGAGCGTCAGCAACGCCTATTACGACGTCGCGCGCACGCTTGGGGCAAAGCCTTCGTTCCTGGTGCTGAAGGTCGCGATCCCGGCCGCGTTGCCGCACGTGTTCGTCGGCCTGTTCATGGGGCTCGGCTCGTCCTTTGCCGTGCTCGTCGTCGCCGAGATGATCGGCGTCAAGGCCGGGCTCGGCTGGTACCTGCAATGGGCGCAGGGCTGGGCCGCCTACGCCAACATGTATGCAGCGCTGATCGTGATGTCGCTGCTCTGCTCCGGCGCAATCACGCTGCTGTTTGCGATCCGCGATCGCCTTCTGGTCTGGCAGAAGGGGACCGTCAAATGGTAGCCACAGCTCTCGCCGAAGCGGTCACGCATCCGGCCACCGGCGCCGCGCTCGATATCGAGCAGGTCAGCCACGCCTTCGACATCGACGGGACCGAGCTGCCGGTGCTGAGCGACGTCAGCATCTGGGTCGAGCCCGGCGAGTTCGTCGCGCTGCTCGGCCCGTCCGGCTGCGGCAAGTCGACCTTGCTGCGGCTGATCGCCGGCCTCGACAAACCGAAGGCGGGAAGGCTGCGGGAGGACGAGGAGCGCATCAGGAACCCGCATCCCTCGCGCGTCGTCGTGTTCCAGGATCCGACCCTGTTTCCTTGGCGGTCGGTCTGGGACAACGTCGCCCTGGGCCTTGAGGCCCAGGGCATTTTGAGGAGCCAGCGCCAGCGCGTCGATGACGCGCTTGACCTCGTCGGGCTTTCGCCGTTCCGCAACGCCTATCCGCACCAGCTCTCCGGCGGCATGGCGCAGCGCGTCGCGCTGGCGCGGGCGCTGGTCAACGATCCCAAGATCCTGATCCTGGATGAGCCCCTGGGGAAACTGGACTCGCTGACCCGCATCACCATGCAGGCCGAGCTCGTCGCGCTCTGGCAGCGCAAGGGGTTCACCACGCTGCTGGTGACGCATGATGCGGAGGAGGCGCTGGTGCTCGCCAACCGCGTCATCGTGTTCAGCGATCGTCCCGCGCGGGTGAAGGCCGATATCCGCGTCGACCGTCCGTATCCGCGCCATCGCGGCGATCCGTATCTGGCCGACCTGCGTCGCCAGATCCTCGGGCTGTTGGGGTTAGATGCCACATGGTGACCTCCATAGCCAAGGGCCGCACGGCTCACAGCGAGCCCGACTACATCGCCCGCGCAGCGACGCTTGCCACAAGCTTTGCGGCGCGCGCGGCCGAGCACGACCGGCTCGGCAGCTTTCCCTTCGAGAATTTTCGCGAGCTCTCGGAGGCAGGCTTGCTGTCTCTGACGGTGCCGGCGGTTCATGGCGGCGCCGGTGCCGGCGCGCGCTATGCCGCGCGCGTGCTCGGCATTCTCGGCAAGGCCGATCCGTCGACCGCGCTGGTGCTGTCGATGCACTACATCAATCATCTCGTGATGGCGCGCAGTCCGAACTGGCCGGCGCGACTGTCGCGCAAGCTCGCGCGCGAAAGTGTTGAGGGCATCGCGCTCATCAACGCCCTGCGCGTGGAGCCGGAGCTCGGCTCGCCTGCGCGCGGAGGGTTGCCGGCGACGATCGCGCGGCGCACCGAAACCGGCTGGCGCCTCTCCGGCCACAAGATCTACTCGACGGGATCGCCGATCCTGAAATGGTACCTGGTCTGGGCGCGCACCGACGAGGCGGAGCCGCGCGTCGGCCAGTTCCTGGTGCCGGCGGGCCTGCCGGGCACGCGCATCGTCCAGACCTGGGACCATCACGGCCTGCGCGCCAGCGGCAGCCACGACGTCATCTTCGACGACGTCGTGGTCCCGCTCGACGCCGAGGTCGATTTGCGCAAGCCGGCGGACTGGCGCACGCTCGACGTTACGCAGCAGACTGTGCACACCGTCTTCATCGCCGCGATCTACGACGGCGTTGCCCGCGCCGCGCGCGACTGGCTGATCAATTTCCTGAAGCAGCGCGTGCCTGCCAGCCTCGGCGCGCCGCTGGCGACCTTAGCCCGCGCGCAGGAGATCGTCGGGGCCATCGAGGCGCGGCTTGCGGTCAACGCACGTTTGATCGACACGGCTGCCCGCGACTTCGACGATGGCGTCGATCTCTCTGCCGGTGAATCCAACGTCATCAAGCTGACCGTGACCAACAACGCCGTTGCCGTCGTCGAGGACGCGCTGTCGTTGACCGGTAACCACGGGCTCAGCCGCGCCAATCCGCTGGAGCGGCATTATCGCGACGTGCTGTGCGGCCGCGTGCACACGCCGCAGGACGATTCCACGCGCATCGGCCTCGGCCGCCTCGCACTCGGCCTCTAGGGATCAACAGGGAGACGATCATGTCGATCGAGTTCATCGGCTTCATCAGCAACAACAATTCGTCCGAGACCATCGTCCGGGAAGGACCGGTGCTCAATCCGACCCATATCGAGACGGTGGCGAAGGCGCATGAGAATGCCGGCTTCGACCGCGCGCTGCTGGCGTTTCATTCGACCTCGCCCGATGCGCTCCAGGTCGCCCAGCACGTGCTCAATCACACCGAGAGGCTGAACGTGCTCATCGCGCAGCGGCCCGGCTTTACCGCCCCGACATTGCTGGCGCGGCAGTTCGCCGTGCTCGACCAGTTTTCCCGCGGCCGCGTCGCGCTCCATGTCATCACCGGCGGCAACGCCACCGAACTGCGGCAAGACGGCAACACGCTCGACGACAAGGACGAGCGCTATGCCCGCACCTCTGAATTCCTCGACGTGCTCAAGCTGCAATGGAGGAGCGACAAGCCGTTCAGCTACAAGGGCAGGTACTACCAGGTCGAGAACGCCTTCTCGCAGGTAAAGCCGTATCGCCCCGAAGGCATCCGCGTCTATTTCGGCGGCGCCTCGGATGCGGCGATCGACGTCGCTGGCAAGCATGCCGACACCTTTGCGCTGTGGGGCGAATCCTACGCGCAGGTGCGCGATATCACCTCGCGCGTGCACAACGCCGCGGTGCGGCAGGGGCGGCCGACGCCGCGCTTCAGCCTGTCGGTGCGGCCGATCATTGCACCGACCGAGAAGCAGGCCTGGGAGAAGGCGGAGGAAATTCTCGCGCGCGCCACCGCGCTCCAGGACAAGACCGGCTATCGCAAGCCCGCTGACGGGCATGCCACCGCCGGCGCACGGCGCCTGCTCGCGCTCGCCGATCAGGGCAGCCGCATCGACAAGCGGCTCTGGACCGAGATCGCAAAGCTGACCGGCGCCAACAGCAACACCACGGCACTGGTCGGCACGCCCGAGCAGGTTGCGGAGGTCTTCGGTGACTATTACGATCTCGGCATCAGCCATTTCCTAATCCGCGGCTTCGATCCGCTGATCGATAGCATCGAATACGGCCGGGAGCTGATCCCGCTGACACGCGAGCTGGTCGCCAAGCGCCAGGCCGTTCGCGGCGAGGCCGCAGAATGATCCGCCTCATGTTGGCCGGCGCGCTGCTGTTCGCTTCGTTCGAAGTGGCAGCTGCGCAAACCACGCTCCGTGTCGGGGACCAGAAGGGCAATGCGCAGGCCGTGATGGAAGCGGCCGGCGTGCTCAAGGATGTGCCCTACAAGATCGAGTGGAGGGAGTTTCCGGCGGCCGCGCCGCTTCTGGAAGCGCTCAGCGCCGGCGCGATCGAGACCGGCCTCGTTGGCGATGCGCCCTTCACCTTCGCCGCCGCGTCGGGCGCGCCGGTGAAGGCGATCGCTGCTATCCGGCAGACGCGCGAGGGGCTCGCCATCCTCGTGCCCGAGAATTCGCCGATCAAGAGCTTTGCCGATCTCCGGGGTAAGAAGATCGCGACCGGCCGCGGCTCGATCGGCCATCAGCTGATCCTTGCTGCGCTCGAGAAGAACGGCTGGAGCGCGAACGACGTCCAGATCGCGTTCCTGGCGCCGTCCGACGCCAAGATCGCCTACACGCAAGGCTCGGTCGATGCATGGTCGACCTGGGAGCCGTATGTGAGCCAGGAGGAGGTGCTGTTCAAGTCGCGGCGCGTCATCACCTCGGAAGGGCTGACGCCGGGGCTGAGCTTCCAGGTAGCGCGGCCCGACGCGATCAGGGACAAGCGCGCCGAGCTGACCGATTTCATCCGCCGCCTCACCGCGGCGCGGGCTTGGTCGCTAAACAATATCGACAGCTATGCCGCGACCTGGGGCAGGTTGATGAACATCCCCACCGCCGTGCCGCAGAACTGGCTGTCACGCGCCAAGATCAGGATCGCGCCGATCGATGACGGCGTGGTCAAAGACGAGCAGGCGACGATCGACCTCTATTTCCGCTGGGGCCTGATCAAGCAGAAGCTGGATGCCGCGGAGATCGTCGATCGCTCGTTCACGGACGCGATCGCGAAGGTGGGGTTGTAGCCTTTACGCAACTCTCGTGTCCCGGACGCGCTGCAGCGTGAAACGCTGCTGCGCAGAGCCGGCCCCATGGCGCACCGATTGCGTTTGGTTAGATGGGCCCCGGCTCAGCAGCGCACCACTTCGTGATGCGCTGCGTCCGGGGCACGAGACCTCTCAAGCGCTCAAGCATCCGTGAAGCAGGAAGACAACTTCCAACTTGATCGCGTTCCTCGAAACAATCCTCCTGCCCATAGCGCTCGCGACAACACCCTTATTGCTATTTGCGCCGCAGCTCTTGCGGCACGGCGCACTCCCGCAAAGATCAATCCGACGACCACATCGGGAGACCGGCCATGGGCCTGCAAGAAACAAAAATCGAATCGCTTCCCTTCGTCACCGCCGAACTCAATTATCTCGCACCGATCGACGGCAAGCCGCGCACCTACGCGTTCGATCCGCCGCCGGGTGAGCCGAAAACCACCTCGCTGCCGGAGCCGCATCAGGTGCCGATCTTCGATGCGCGGCTGATCGCGCAGAACTTCTCGCTGGATCGCGAGGGCTTTGCGTTGGTGCGTCATCCGACCCAGGTTAAGGATTTTTACAACGACGAGGAAATCCGCAGCGTCTACTATCCAGCGGTCGAGGCGTTCCTGCGCGCGACGCTGAAGGCCGACCGTGTCGTCATCTTCGACCACACTGTGCGCAAGCGTGTCGAGGGCGCGCCTGATATCCGCGACGGTGGCCCGCGTCAGCCGGCCACGCGCGTCCATGTCGACCAGACCATCGCGTCCGGCACCAACCGCGTCCGCGAGCATCTGCCTGATGAAGCCGAAGAGCTGCTGAAGGGGCGCGTGCAGGTGATCAATCTGTGGCGGCCGATCCGCGGTCCCTTGCGGGATTCACCGCTCGCCATGGCCGACGGCACCACGGTCAAGCCGGAAGACCTCGTCGCTTCCGACCTGATCTATCCCAACCGCCGCGGCGAGACCTATTCGGTGAAATACAATCCGAACCACCGCTGGTTCTATTTCCCGGAGATGACGCCGGATGAGGCGCTGCTGCTGAAGTGCTACGATTCCGCAACCGACGGCCGAACCCGTTTCGGGCCGCATACCGCATTCGTCGATCCGACCACGCCGGCTGATGCTGCGCCCCGCGAGAGCATCGAAGTCCGCACGCTGGTGTTCCACCGGCAGTAACAACGTGTGATGGCCCTGCCGGGTCCATGCATCATGGGCGCGGGCGTCGTTCAGGTCTCGGTGGATTAGGCGTCCGAGCGCGCTATAGTGCCGCCCAATGCAAAGGGGGCGCTATGACAAGGATCAGGGTAGGACTCGTCGGCTGCGGCTTCGTGTCGGAGTTGCACATGTATGCGTTCCGGCGCGTCTATGGCGTTGACGTCGAGGTCGCGGCGGTTGCTGCCCGCGGCGACAAGGTTGTCGCGTTTGCCGGGCATCACAATATCCCGCGTGTTTACCGGAGCTTCGCCGAGCTGATCGCCGACCGCGATCTCGACGTCGTCGACATCTGCACCCCGCCCAATCTTCACGCCGAGATGATCGTCGCCGCCATGCAGTCCGGCAAGCACGTCATCTGCGAAAAGCCGTTCGCCGGCTATTTCGGCCGCGAAGGCGATCAGCAGCCGATCGGCAAGCACGTGCCGAAGGCGCTGATGTATGAACGCGTGATCGAAGAGATGGACAGGACGCGGGCCGCGATCGAGCGCACGGGCAAGCTCTTCATGTATGCCGAGGACTGGATCTACGCGCCGGCCGTAACCAAGACCGCCGAGATCATCAAGGCGACCAAGGACAAGATTCTGTTCATGAAGGGCGAGGAGAGCCATTCCGGCTCGCACGCCGCGCATGCCGCGCAATGGGCGATGACCGGCGGCGGCTCGCTGATCCGCATGGGCTGCCATCCCCTCTCGGCCGTGCTGTATCTGAAGCAGGTCGAAGCCAAGGCGCGCGGCGAGCGCATCCATGCGGCCAGCGTCACCGGCGATGTCGGCAACGTCACCGCCGGGCTCAAGCCGGAGGAGCGCAGCTACATCAAGGCCAATCCCGTCGATGTCGAGGACTGGGGCACGCTCACCGCCACTTTCTCGGACGGCACCAAGGCGACGGTGTTCTCCGGCGACATGATCATGGGCGGCGTGCGCAATCTGATCGAGACCTATACGAGCGGCGGCTCGCTGTTTGCCAACATCACGCCCAACAATCATCTGATGAGCTATCAGACCAGCGAGGAGAAGCTCGCTTCCGTCTACATCACCGAGAAGGTCGACCGCAAAACCGGCTGGCAATATGTCTGCCTCGAGGAGGAATGGACGCGCGGCTATTTGCAGGAGATCCAGGACTTCATGGAATGCGTCGCGACGGGCCGCCAGCCGCTGTCGGACCTCGCGCTGGCCTATGAGACGATCAAGGTGAACTACGCAGGATATTGGGCGGCGGAGGAGGGGCGGCGGGTGGTGTTGTAGGCGACACGAAGTCGCTGAACGGGGCCACAGGCCCACTGCAAATCCTTCTCCCCTTGCGGGACAAGGTGGCGCGAAGCGCCGGATGAGGGGTTGTTTCCGCGCATCCCAATGAGAGTTGAACACGCGGAGGGAGACCCCTCACCCGTCTCGCCGCAACGCGGCGAGCCACCCTCTCCCGCAAGGGGAGAGGGTGTACACTGCCCGTGCCGCCCCCTCACGCCCCGTAGGTCGAGCCCTTCGGCAGCGGGAAGACCGGGTCCTGCGTGCGGATGTTGGTCGGCCACACGACGGAGATGTGCGCGCCGGCGTTCTGCATCACGACCGGCGTCGAACGTTCGTTCTGGCCGGAGAGCGGCGTGCCCGGCGGGAAGAATTTCACGCCATAGCCCTGGATCGTGCCGCCCGCGGGGATGTCGACGTCGAGCGCCGCTTTCCGGATCGCCTCGGGCTCGAAGCTGCCGTACTTCTCCTTGGCGACAGGCAGCACGTTGTTGAGCAGCACCCAGGTCTGGTTGAAGCCCATCGAGCAGTGCGGCGGCACGTCGGTGGCGCCGGTCTTGGCCTGGTAGCGACTGACCATGGTCTTGATCAGATCGCCCATGCCGGGCGCGAGCTTGGCGGGATCGAGCAGCTGTGCCGGCACCGGGTCGATGTTGCAGAAATTGTCGATGTCGGCGCCGAACGTGGCGCGCAACTTGTCGAGTTGGCTGTAGCCGGCACCGGCTCCGAACAGCATCTTGAAGCGCAACCCGCTCTCGCGGGCCTGGCGCAGGAACAGGGTGATGTCAGGGTTGTAGCCCGCGTGCGAGATCACGTCGGCCTTGGCCCGCTTGATCTTCGTCACCAGCACCGAGAGATCGGGCGCCGAGGCCGAATAGCCTTCGCGCAGCACCACCGGAATGCCGGCCTCTTTCGCATAGGCTTCGTCAGCGGAGGCAACGCCGACGCCATAAGGGCCGTCCTCGTGGATCAACGCGACCTTGACCTCCTTCGGATCCATGCCGAGCTTGGCTTTGGCGTGCTCGGTGAGGAAGCTTGCAAAGGCCTGGCCGTATTGATCCGAATGGATCTGCGCGCGAAACACGTGTTGCAGGTTCTTGTCCTTGAACACGGCGGTCGAGACCGCGGTCGTGATCCAGAGGATCTTTTTTTGCTGCTCGACCTTGGCCGCGAGCGGCACCGCATGCGAGCTCGCATAGACGCCGTTGAGGATGTCGATCTTCTCTTGGCTGATCAGGCGTTCGGCCTCGTTGATCGCAACGTCCGGCTTGCTCTGCGAATCCGCGGCGACCGGAGCAACCTTGTATTTGCCGCCGACACCGCCTTTCTCGTTGACGAGATCGATGGCGATCTGCGCGCCGATCGAGGAGGCGACCGAGCCGCCGGCGGCGAAGGGGCCGGTGAGGTCGTAGATCAGGCCGATGCGTATAGTCTCGGCTTGTGCCTGGGCGCGTGTCCAATCGAGGCTGAGTGCGGCGGCGGCAGCCGCCGATGTCTTCAGCAGCTGCCTGCGTGAAGTCGGCATCCTATCCTCCCTCAAAACCGTCGTTCGATCTTGTTGTTGTTCGCAAAGTATGGGGAGCGGGGCGGCGGAAAGTCAATATCGCCAAAGTCGAGGTTCTTCGGCGCCGGCGCTTCACGCCGGCGCGTTCGTTCGTGGGTGGTGCCGCTCAGCCCGGCCCGGCGCCTTGGGTCGCCGTATACACCGCGTAGAGCGATTGGCTTGCGGCCATGAACAGGCGGTTGCGCTTGGGGCCGCCGAAGCAGACGTTGCCGCACACTTCCGGCAGACGGATGCGGCCGAGCAGCTTGCCCTCCGGCGACCACACCGTGACGCCGCTGTAGCCGACGGCGCGTCCGGCATTGCTGGAGGCCCAGAGATTGCCGTTGACGTCGCAACGCAGGCCATCCGGTCCGCACTTCACGCCGTCGATCACGCAATCGGTGAACTTCTTCAGGTTCGACAGCTTGTTGTCGCTGCCGACGTCGAACACGAAGATCTCGCCCTTGCCGCCGGGGCCGGTGTCGCCCGGTCCTTTGCCGGTCGAGGCGATGTAGAGCTTCTTGTAGTCGGGCGAGAAGCAGAGCCCGTTCGGATCGGGCACCTGGTCTTCGGTGACGACGAGGTCGATGCGGCCGGAGGGATCGATGCGATAGCAGTTGGTCGGCAGCTCGCGCTTGCCCGGCACGAAGCCGGCCGGCTGTCCGATCCGTGGATTGAGCTTGCCGCCTGCATTGCTCGGGCCGCCCGCGACGTCGGGCTCGCCTTCGTAGAGCTGGCCGCCATACGGCGGATCAGTGAACCAATAGCTGCCGTCGGGATGCGCGGCGATGTCGTTCGGCGAGTTTAGCTTCTTGCCCTGGTAGGACTCGGCGAGCACGGTGGCGGTACCGTCATGCTCGTAACGCGTCACCCGTCGCGTCAGGTGTTCGCAGGAGAGCTGGCGGCCCTGGAAGTCGAACGAGTTGCCGTTGGAATTGTTGGAGGGCGAGCGGAATACGCTGACGCGGCCGTCGTCCTCGGTCCAGCGCATCTGCCGGTTGTTGGGAATGTCGCTCCACAAGAGATAGCGGCCCTGCGCACTCCACGCCGGGCCTTCCGCCCAGAGCAGCCCGGTGTAGAGACGCTTGATCGCGGTGTTGGGCTGCGCGAGATCGTTGAAGGACGGATCGACCGCGATGATGTCGGGGTCCCAGAAATAGGTCGTCGGCGCGCCGCCCGGGCCGAAATCGCGCGGCGGCGTCGTGATCGTCGTCGGCGGTGCGGCGGGTCCGGTCTGGGCCAGCGCGGGGCCCGCCAACGTGGCCGCGGCGCCGAGCGCCAGCCCCCCGACCAGCGTTCGTCGTGAAAGCGCAGCATCGTGCGCACGCTGCTCCTGCTCAGGAGCCTCCTGGCGTGTCATCGTATCCTCCCGGTTACGTTCGGCCGGCCGGTTGATCCGGCCAAGCGCGGCGAAGGTTAGTCCGGTCCGCGTCCGGTTGCGAGAGGCA
The DNA here is from genome assembly GCF_025200905.1 of Bradyrhizobium yuanmingense. Classification (NCBI taxonomy): domain Bacteria; kingdom Pseudomonadati; phylum Pseudomonadota; class Alphaproteobacteria; order Hyphomicrobiales; family Nitrobacteraceae; genus Bradyrhizobium; species Bradyrhizobium yuanmingense. The sequence continues at coordinate 1,384,722 of NZ_CP104173.1, forward strand.
GACTTGAAACCGCGGCGTGATCGCGGGTCGCAATTCCGTCACCTTCGAGTGCGTTTGGATTGCAGGGCGCTAGCGGGGGATAAAGCCGGAGCTCATTGTGCAAGTCGTCATCCTGGTCATCCTTCTCTCACTCGCGTTTGCGGCTGGCTATTTCACGCGAGATTACGTCTCCCGAAAAAGGCGCGCGGAGGCACGCCGCTGGCGCGAGTACGCTGAGCCGGACTGGCTCTCAGCCAATGCGCCGGCCAACACCAACGAGATCGCGAAGACCGACACCGCTGCGCCCACCGGAGAGCTCGGCCAAATGCTGAACCGTTGGGAGAACAGGGCGCGCGCCCGCCGCACCGGCACGGCGTAGGCCTATCCCTTTTAGGTCACCTATGTTGACCCTCTTTTGGCGTTGCAGTTGCGGCCATTTCTCGTCTAGAAACGGCCACATCGGGCCTCTCCCGAAACCAACCGTCAACGGTTTTGACCGAGGATTTGAGGCTCTACAGGGTCTGGCAATGCTGATTCGCGGCCAAATCGAGGGGATTTCGGGGGAGGTGGCTCTGGCCGCCGCCGCGATCCCGGCTGCGCTGCTGCCCACCCTCCTTATTGGCGGCCTTCTTCTTACTTGCCCCTGAGGGCCGGCTGGGCGCCATGCGCCTGGGCGCTCAGGGGTTGGTCGAGATCAACGGACACCTCAAGCGCCAAGGGACTGAAACGGCTCTGAACGGCGCAAACGCTCAAAAGGAAATCTAGGAATGGCCACCGTGAACAAGTCCGAGAAGGACCGCGTCATCATTTTCGACACCACGCTGCGCGACGGCGAGCAGTGCCCCGGCGCCACCATGACCTTCGAGGAGAAGCTCGAGGTCGCCGAACTGCTGGATGATATGGGCGTCGACGTCATCGAGGCCGGCTTTCCGATCACCTCCGAAGGCGACTTCCAGGCGGTCAGCGAGATCGCCCGCCGCTCCAAGAACGCCGTCATCGCCGGCCTGTCGCGCGCCCATCCCGCCGACATCGACCGCTGTGCCGAAGCCGTGAAGTTCGCCAAGCGCGGCCGCGTCCACACCGTGATCGCGACCTCGCCGCTGCACATGCGGGTGAAGCTGAACAAGACCCCGGAGCAGGTGATCGAGACCTCGGTCGCGATGGTCGCGCGCGCCCGCAACCAGATCGACGACGTCGAATGGTCGGCCGAGGATGGCACCCGCAGCGAGATGGACTTTTTGTGCCGCATCGTCGAGGCCGTGATCAAGGCCGGCGCCACCACGGTGAACATCCCCGACACCGTCGGTTATACGGTGCCGGAGGAATATACCCACTTCATGAGGACGCTGATCGAGCGCGTGCCGAACTCGGACAAGGCGGTGTTCTCCGTGCACTGCCATAACGATCTCGGCATGGCGGTCGCCAACTCGCTGGCCGGCATCACGGGCGGCGCGCGCCAGGTCGAGTGCACCATCAACGGCATCGGCGAGCGCGCCGGCAACGCCGCTCTCGAAGAGATCGTTATGGCGATCAACGTGCGCAACGACAAATTCCCCTACTGGAACAAGATCGACACGACGCAGCTGACCCGTGCCTCGAAGCTGGTCTCGGCGGCGACCTCGTTCCCGGTGCAATACAACAAGGCGATCGTCGGCCGGAATGCCTTCGCTCATGAGAGCGGCATTCACCAGGACGGCGTGCTGAAGGACGCTTCGACTTACGAGATCATGCGCCCCGAGATGGTGGGCCTGAAGCAGTCGTCGCTGGTGCTGGGCAAGCATTCCGGTCGCCACGCCTTCGTGCACAAGCTGGAGGAGATGGGCTACAAGCTCGGTCCGAACCAGTTGGAAGATGCGTTCACGCGGATGAAGGCGCTGGCCGACCGCAAGAAGGACATCTACGACGAGGACATCGAGGCGCTGGTCGACGAGGAGATGGCGGCCTCCCACGACCGCATCAAGCTGACCTCGCTGACGGTGATCGCCGGCACCCACGGTCCGCAGCGCGCGACCATGAAGCTCGACGTCGACGGTCAGATCAAGATCGAGGAAGCCGAGGGCAATGGCCCGGTCGACGCCGTCTTCAACTGCATCAAGCGCCTGGTGCCGCACGAGGCCAAGCTCGAGCTGTACCAGGTGCACGCAGTCACCGAGGGCACCGACGCGCAGGCGGAAGTGTCGGTGCGGCTGGCGCAGGACGGCCGCTCGATGACCGCACGTGCGGCGGACCCGGATACCCTGGTGGCTTCGGCCAAGGCCTATCTCGGCGCGCTCAACAAGATCGTCATGAAGCGCCAGCGCGACAATGTGACGACGGCGGCGGCGAGCTGAATGGCTGCCCTGCTAAGGGACAATAGCGGCTGTGTAAGCGAGCCGCTATTGATGCAGCCGGCATAAGACTGGCCACCCGGCGCCGCCGGGCGGCTCAAACAAACGACAGGGAGAGACCATGCGCACCTCGGCGATCGCCGCCTCCATCGCGGTTCTGGCACTTGGCTTGAGCGGGCCGGCATCGGCCCAATCACCGATCATCATCAAATTCAGCCACGTCGTCGCCACCGACACGCCGAAAGGCAAGGGCGCGGAGAAGTTCAAGGAGCTCGCCGAGAAGTATACCGGCGGCAAGGTCAAGGTCGAAGTCTATCCGAACTCGACGCTCTACAAGGACAAGGAAGAGCTCGAGGCGCTCCAGCTCGGCAGCGTGCAGATGCTGGCGCCGTCCAACTCCAAGTTTGGGCCGCTCGGCATCCGCGAGTTCGAGGTGTTCGACCTGCCTTACATCCTGCCCGACATCAAGACGCTGCGGAAGGTGACGGAAGGGCCGCTCGGCACCAAGCTGCTGAAGCTGCTGGATGCCAAGGGCATCACCGGCCTTGCCTATTGGGACAACGGCTTCAAGCAGATGAGCGCGAACAAGAAGCTGATCGCGCCGGCCGACTATCAGGGCGTGAAATTCCGCATCCAATCCTCGCGCGTGATCCAGGCCCAGTTCAAGTCGCTCGGCTCGCTGCCGCAGGTGATGGCGTTCTCGGAAGTCTACCAGGCACTCCAGACCGGCGTGGTCGACGGCCAGGAGAACACCTGGTCGAACATCTACACCCAGAAGATGCACGAGGTTCAGAAGTACATCACCGAAACCAATCACGGCTACATCGGCTACGTGGTGATCGTGAACAAGAAATTCTGGGACGATCTGCCGGCCGACATCCGTGACCCATTGTCAAAGGCGATGAAAGAGGCGACCGAGTTCAGCAACGCGCAGTCGCAGAAGGAGAACGATGACGCGCTGGCCGAGATCAAGAAGAGCGGCAAGAGCGAGATCATCAAGCTGACGGCCGATCAGGACGAGGCGATGCGCAAGGCGATGGAGCCGGTTTACAAGGAGGCCGCGGGCCGCATCGGCCAGGGGCTGATCGACGAGTTCCTGAAGGAAGCCAAGAGCCCGACGAACTGACCTCGACGGGCGACCCCAACGAAGGGCTTCCGCGCAGCGACGGAAGCCCTTTTTGTTGCGAATTATTTTTTGTTCGCATCTGAACGGACATTCACGGCGATTACATCTCTGTAAGAGCGCGCTTCCTGTCCAAGTTGTAAGTTGCGCGTCAGCCCCCTCGCGCTCATCCTCACGGGTATCCTTTCAGAGGAGGTCAGGATGAAGAAATTCACCATCGCCGCCATTGCCGTGCTGAGCATCGCCGGCTCGGGCGCGGTCTATGCCCAATATCATCGCCCGTGGATGGAGCACGTCCGCCACATGCGCATGAACCCCGAGGACCGGGCCGCCTTCGTCGATGCGCGGATCGCCGCCGTCCATGCCGGGCTGAAGCTGAGCGCAGATCAGGAGAAGCTGTGGCCGCCGGTCGAGGCGGCGGTGCGGGAGTTCGCCAAGCTGCGCATCGACCGCGCCAATGCGCGAATGAATGCCGGGCCGGGCGATGCCGACAGACCGGACGATCCGATCGCCCGCCTGCGCCAGCGCGCCGAGGACATGGGCGCCAGCTCCGCCGCCTTGAAGAAGATCGCCGATGCCGCCGATCCGCTCTACAAGACCCTCGATGAGGGCCAGAAACGGCGTCTCGCCGTGCTGACCCGGCACCGCGGCCCGTTCGGCGGCGGCGGGGACGGCCCGCGCCACCACCACTTCATGGAGCGCATGGACCGCATGATGGAACGGGGCATGGACCACTTCCACCATGACCGCTTCGACCGTGACCGCGGTCCCGACCGGGACCGGGAGGGCCGGCTCTGAACGGACCGGTTCTCAGGCCGTAAACCTGGCGAAGCCGCTGGAATCCAGCGGCTTTTCGCATTTCCGGGGCTGCGGACGAGACCTTGGAAAACTTGCGTCCGATCGCTTGCCAGACCCGGAACGCTTTGCTAAACGACCGGCCTCGCAAGGCCTTGACCGCCTTTCGGGCGCATAGCTCAGTTGGTAGAGCAGCTGACTCTTAATCAGCGGGTCCCAGGTTCGAGCCCTGGTGCGCCCACCATATAAATCAAGACCTTAGCGAGAGAAACCGTTTGAGAGAGCCGAACTAAAACGGTTTTTCAAACGGTGTTTTTAGTGGCTGGTCGGCCAGTCCAATCTCGGCATTGTGATCTGCGTCAACGCGGCGGGGACTCGGGCGACTCGCTTTAAAGCCGTCCCACATAGCCTGCATTCTCCCACTTCTGTTCAATGTCATCGGCGACGCATTGGTTCGGTCGCGCGGTGCTTCCGTCGAAATAGTGCTTGAAGTCGACGTGGACCCTCATGTTGTCCGGGCGGTAGGCCGCCATGCGATCGTAAAGAAGAACGGACACGGCCTCGAAACGCCGATAGACCGATTTGTGCATCGGTGATCTCGATTCTTCCGTCTCGGGATCGATCGGCAGATCACGAACTCCGGCCTTGAGGAAGCCTCCCGCCTGCTCATTGTGTTGGGGGCCCGCGGGATCGGGCGACAGCCGTAGCACACTGCCGTCGTGTTTCAGCCCGTCCGGAATGAGCGAAGCTCCGGCAAGCAGCCAGTTCAGCGCGACGTCCGAGAGCCGAGCCTCATTTTCGATATAGCCGCCGCCGACGTCGGCGTGCACGCCCGGAAACCAGACCTGTTCGAAGTAAAGATTGCCGTGCGCGTCGCGTTGGTCCTGCTTCTCGACGGTCGGGGACCAGCCGACGCGCTTGAAGTCGGCGCGGTTCTCGTCAATGGAGATCGCATGCTTGGCGTAGCCGACATTGGGGTTGAGGGTTGTGTCGTAGAATTTGTGCTTCGCCGGGGCGAAATGCACCGTCCGCAGGCGCTTGATGAACCCGTAGCCGGGCAGATCCGGTGCGATCTTAAGATAGTTCATGAGAAAGATGATCAGCGCTGTGGCGACGCCAAGGTAGCTCAGAAGCCGGGCCCCCCATCCGGCCCAGGGAAAGATCGGCTGAAGGAAGCCACCGAGCCAATGAAGCCCGAGTAGTAACGCAATGCCGGAGGTCACGAGCGCCGCGCCCAGATATTTGTGGCCGAGGGCGGCGACGGTATCGAACACCCCGATGAAGTAGGGAAAGACGTTCGCGTGCTCGGCGCCGTTGACGGTGATTGTGCTTCCGTACTGCTGTCTGAATTGGGCGGCGATGGCGTCGCGCGTCTCCAGCAGGAATTGGCGATACCCAACAATCCTGCGCGAGTACGATGGGCAAAATTGATAGACATCCTTTACGGCGTGCTCGGCCAGTTTGTGGATGCTCTTTGGGTCGCGACGCAGGGGCGAGCCGTCCGGCATATGGCGCGGGACCCCGCAATACGTCATGACGCCGGCCACCGATCGGACCGTGTATGCGCCGCGGCTGAAGCCGATCAAAAAAATCCGATCGCCTTCCTCATACAGGGCGATGATCGCGGCATAGCAGTCGACAATGTTCCGGGTGATCCCAAGGCCGGTCGCCATACTGGCGAGGTTGTAGAGCCACCGCATCCAACCGATCTTGAAGTGACCGCCGTCGGACGCCGAACCAAGACCGGCGTCGTAGAAGGCCACCTGTTTGGATGGTTCGACCTTCGTGTCTGGGCCGACCCGGCAGGCGCGGTAAAGCTTGTAAACATTCGTCCGGGCTTCGTCGAAATTGATGCCGCCAGCCTGGCCTGTGCCGTCGGAAAAGATCACGATATTCTTCGGCATTGCACACCATCCCCCAAAGTGCGCCAAAAGGCCGACCTATATCATAGATTGTGCGTGTCGAAATGTGAGCTGGCCCACTTTCGCACAGCGCGCGGGTTGACACGTCGTGCTCAATGATGAGGGCACGTTCGGCAGCCGGAAAGCAGGGAGCCGCCATCCGCCTCCGTTTGGCGTTTCTGTGATAGTGGTAATAAAATCATGCCGCAGGATCACGCCATGGCTGATGTGCCGAAGCTCGTCGAGGAATTGTCGAGCTTAACACTGCTCGAAGCTACAGAACTTGCCGAGATCCCGTTAGAAGAAGTGGCGACCGCCGGAGGTATCTCTGCAGACATAAAGCGCGATCTTCCGCATTGGCCCGATGCAGTCTTGAACTATGGCTGTTCTACCTCGCAAACCGCAGCGCTGGTGATTCGGGTTGGCCACCGCAACTGTCCTTGAGCTCGACCAGCCGGCGCCGCTTGATATTTCATTGTCAATCATGGTGCCTGCATATGCTTCGATGATCTCCGCCACGGCGCTCAGTTAGCCGACCAACCGCGTTCACGTTGAAAATGGTTGAATAAGAGGTGTCGAGCTAATGGACGTGCGACTTGCGGGCGCAACTCCAGCCAGGCTCTTACCTAACCCAAGGTTGCATAGATGCCGCACTAATGCGCTGCTAGGTGGGTGTGCTTGACGTGGTCACCGGCGCGTGGGTGAATTGACGGTATCGAGGATGACTGGCCGAGAGTTGAAGAAATTGGGACTTTGGGAGCATCAGCGCGACGCAGTCCGAATTGGAGAGGCTTACTTCGCATCCGGAAGCAAACGGGGCTGCTTGATCCACATGCCGACCGGCACCGGAAAGACCGGCGTCATGGCCGTGCTCGCCACAGTGCGGGCAGCGTCCGCCCCCGTCCTCGTTGTCTGTCCATCCGCCGCGCTTGTAGAACAGTTGATGTCCGAGTTCCAATCGCGGTTTTGGGACACGATCAGTGCCGGGCCGGAGTGGCGCCCCGATCAAATCCTTCAGGCACTGCCAGGTTCGGTCCGGCAACTGGGCGACAAATTGCGCGGATCTGTAGGTCTACGGACGATCGTGGTCGCGACCATCCAAGCCGTGCAGCAGATCCACGCTACGGGCGACATCGGCTTGCTCCGGGGTACGATCGGGACGATCGTCTTCGATGAGGGACATCGCGAGCCGGCACCGCTCTGGGCCGCCGTCGTCCGCGATTTCAACGTGCCGACCGTGCTCTTCAGCGCCACGCCCTTCCGGGGCGACTTGAAGGTGTTCAACGTCGACGACGGCCACATCCATTTTCTCTCTTTTGAGAAGGCCGTCGCAAGCGCTCTAATCCGCGGCGTCGAACTGCGGAAGATGGATCTGTCGGACGACGCAACGACGTTCGCGACACAGGTGGTGGCGGAATCGGACCGGCTCGTCACGACCGGTCGCATGGATCGCGGGCACAAGGTCATCGTACGGGCGGGAAGCGAGGATTCGGTTGTCGATCTGTACCAGGCGTTCGTGGCCGCCCTGGCCGGGCGCACGGACGGAGTTATGGCGTTGCACAACAACTTCACGCTGACCGGGCCACCGGGGGCGCAACTGCGGCCGGACGTACCGGCGGATCTGCGGCAAAGATCCGAGCGCTTCTTGATCCATCAGTTCATGTTGGTGGAGGGGATCGACGATCCAAGATGCTCGGTGCTCGCGCTTTACGAGCCCTTCGGCAATACGAGGATGCTGGTGCAACAAGTCGGCAGGCTCACGCGCCAGTCGGGCCCCCTGGGAACGAAGATGCCTGAGGCATGCATTTTGACGAGGCCTTCCGACGGCGCGGATCGTGATTGGGAAAGCTTCCTCGCCTACGACAAGGCTTGCGTCGCGAACGGGGGAAAACCGCCACTGCGCAACGGCGACGATGTGCTCCGAGGTCTGGTGGCCGCACTGCCGCAGATGGATTATGTCAGCGGAAAGTTCCGTACGCGAATTGACCTCGATGATGCGGATCTCTCGGACGATCTGAGATTTCCCCAAGCTGCGCTCGTCTATGACGTTTCTGACCAGTTTGACCTGGACAAATTTCAGAATGCGGTTTCCCAGGCACTCGATGCGGAAGACCGGTTTCAACACCAGACTCGCGGCATTCCCGGAGGAAACTGCCGCTTTCACGTCACGTTGCGGATGAATCAGTCTCCCTTTCTGGCTGAATATCTCTTCCAGGCGGCCTCGCTCGAGGTGACGATCTACACCCTGATCGGCAGACGTTTGTATTTCTACGACAGCGCCGGGCTGTGGATCGACGAACTCGATGGGCTAATCGGTCGTCTTCGTCCCATGCATTTGCGCTCGCTGCTACCCGAAGACGTTGACAACACGGTTTCGTTTCTCGCGGTCAAGAATACCGATCTCGGACCGTCCGCTCTTCGGTCGCGCTCGCTGTCCGCACGCTCCCTGGAACGTGCAGGCGTCTTCATGGGCGAGCACATGAACGTCGTCACGCGGGCAGGCGGCTGGGCAGATGATACGCGGCGAGCGGTGGGATTTTCCCGCAGCCGCGTCAGGGATGGTGCGGGAACGGATCTGACCGCGTCCGAGTTTCAAGGTTGGTGCGCGGAAATCGACGGTCTCCTGCGGTCGAAGCGACCCGGATCCCAGATACTGTCACGATTTGCCGCCCCGACCGATACACCTGCCGATACCACGCCAATTAATATCCTGGTCGATATGCTCGAGTTGACCGGGCAATTCAGCAGCCCGGCGACGCAAGCTGACACCAAGTTCGATCCGGATGGACTCTGCGTGGACATCGAAACGGACGTGGGTCCGACCGCGCCAGCACCTTTCCGCTTCGTGCTGAAGATCGATGGCGCAGATGTGAAGGTTTGGATAAAGTGGGACGCCAAGAAGCGCAAATACTGGCTGACGTCACCCACTCTTAGCCAAGTTAAGTCGAAATCGGAGGCGAAGGTCTCGCTCGCGAAGCGTCTGAATCAACTTCAACCGTTCCGAATAATAACCGCAGACATGCACCATGCGTACGTCAACGGCGCGTTCTATGCTCTCGATCTCGATCTGGCGAAGTCCGATGGTCCCGGAAGGCTCGTCCTTGATCTCGTCACCCCAGTCAAACAACTTGGCGCCGTCACGTCGGAAAAGGGCGTTCCGATCGGAGGTGACCTTCCGACCTGGCAGCATGGTTCGCTCTTCCGCGTGATCGACGACGCTCTGACGCAGAAGCGCGGTACCCCTGAATTCGGAGCGCCTTTCCCGGCCTTGGTCTGCGACGACTTCGGGACGGAGGCCGGGGATTTCATCGGCGTGGACGACAATCCGTTAAGCGCGCGGGCGGTCTTCGTCGTAGCGAAGCATAAGTCCGGGGACCCCGGCGTTTCAGCCGCGGATTTCTATGACGTCTGTGGACAAGGAGTAAAGAACCTCGCGTTTCTGAAGAGCGATGGCGACGACTTGCCAGGGGCGCTCAAAAAATTCGACCAGGATTGGACGCTCAGCAAAGGAAAGGGCAACGCAAAAAAGACCGATCGCATCCCAAGGAGGCGGGCAGGGCCAGGATCCGCGGCGTTCCGCAAGATGCTCGCGAGGGTCAAGCAATCGCCCGGTGCGGAACGCGAGATCTGGCTCGTTTGCGCGGGCGGGATGCTTTCCAAGTCCGCTCTCGAGCGCGAATTCCAATCGTCGCCCCCTAAGGCGCACGTATTGCAGTTCTATCACCTGGTCATCTCAACGTATTCGGCTTGCCAGTCGGTGGGCGTGAACCTTAAGATTTTCTCTGCGTCGTGAGGCTTGCGTCGAAGGTTTCGCCGCTTGCGCTCAAAGCGCTCGCCAACTGACACAACGCGCTACATCTCAAAAATCCAGCAGACTTTGGACATGCCACGGCGAACGCCCTCACAACGCATCGGGTCCTTGGGACACCGAGTCGCAGCTGCGCAGTTCGAGCGGCTGGGCAGTTGGATCGTCAGAAATCAGGAGGAGGATGTCGGCATCGACATGGAGGTCGAGCTGTGCGATCCCGATCCGACCGCCGACTTTCTGAAGTGCCAGATTAAGAGCTTCGAAGGTGCCGCGGCCAAAAGACCGGTTAGGTTGAAGAATGGATTCCTGAAATACGCGTGTGAATGCAGGATTCCCGTCATTCTTGTGCTGGTCGAATCAATTACGGGCCAGAGTTGGTTCTGCTGGCTCCAGGGATGCATCGAGGCAAATCGTCTTCGGCCTTCAATTTACGGTGCGCGTGGCTCAACGACGATTGCGGCCGAGTGGCTTGCCCCGCTCGACGGGGCGGGGAATGTGGAACTGAAGTTGATCGCCCGTGGTGTTCATCCGATAGCCAGGGCGACGCACGTTCGGGATCTGGTCCGGTTCGCGTTGGAGACGCACGACCACGAACTAGTCGGAGCCGCAAACCGACTCCTGGCCCGCTATCAAAAGGAGATCTCATATTTTCCCATCGACCTCGTCTTGGACGAAGTGCTGTCCTTGGGAAATCGAATATGGGCGACCGTCGAAGGAAACGCGCTCGCGGAGCTCCTTTACATGTTGGCGCGGTCTTACGGCGGACAGTTCAACCTCGATCAGATTCGGAAGCTCGTGGTGCGCGGGGAAGGCTATTCGAGAACTGGAATAAATGCCTTAAGCATCATGTACGACGAGTTTCCCGAGCGCATGAAAACCCTCAAGCTAGGTGAAGAGTTTGAGCGGCACAATGATTGGAGAGTTTCCTATTTCTGCAAGCTGCGCGAGAAGCATTCGGGAGTTCCTGTAATGGCGCTGATTACGAGGGGACACGATTGCGCGGTGGACGGACGCGACCTGCACTCAAGTGCGAGGGAACAGGGTCTCAGCAAATGGGCGAATAGGGGCGACTGCGCCATCCTGGATTTCGCATACCAGGTCGATTGAGAGGGCGGCAATCTTCTGGATTGCATTGGCGACCGGCTTGAGAAATTCCGGATCGCTGCGACCATTCCGGAGGCGCGCTGAGGAAAGGCGACGCGACCGACTTGCTCGCCTTTTCGGGAGCCGGCCAGATCAAACGTCATTTTCACCGGACCTATGGACCGCCGCCGCGACGCAGCTGCAAGGTTGCGCTTCCGATCCGGGTGCTGCAGCGATGCGGATTTACCTCGTGTTCTGGTTCGGGGACGTCGTCCAAGCGACCCCGGCCCATCTGGACGGACCAAATATGTTGACCTCGGCCCATGAATCTGAGGCGATGTTGGTCGAAGGTCTGGGATGCCGATTTGGTCGACCGCATGGATATCATCGTGTTCGACTAGTCGGTCCGGCAGCTAACAGGCCGGGGAAGGCCGCAAGCTCACCTCAGCTCGGCAGCGCAAGCCGAACGACCCCCAAGTGATGCGGTAGCTACGGGGCAGGCTGGAGGCGTCGACCAACGCTGGCGCCGCGATCATCGCGGAAGGTTGAGGGAGCCGCGACTTGCTCGCGTCGCTCAGGCCGCGGACGGCTTGGTGAAAATGCAGTTGCATCGACCTATAGATAGGTCAGACTAGGTCTAATTGGATGTGAAATAAGGCTGGTCCGGCCAGGCAGCACGGTTGCCCTGTGTGCGCGGGAAGCGTAAGCCAGATACTCGTTTTGATTGATTTGCCGCGCTTTTCTGGAGGGGGGAAGATGGCGAAAAAGCAGATCGACCTGCGCATGGCGATGAACGCGATTTCGGACGTGGTTCAAAACCGGCCGCGGCCGCTCCGGGAGTTCGATCAGATCTACATGAAGAGCGGCGACATGGTCATGCAGACGGAGTTCGTCGCCAACTGGGTCGAGGACAAGAACGTCGCATTCATCGGCGATGGCGACGCGATCAGCATTTCGATCGCCTATTTCAAACACTGCGGAATCACCGAGTACGGGCCGAAGTCGGTCACCGTCTTCGATTTCGACGAACGCATCGTCGAGGCCATCAGGCGCTTCGCCCAGAAGGAGGACATTCCGAACTTAACCGCCGAGCTCTATAACGTGCTGGACGCCTTTCCGAAACCAGGCGGGTTTGACCTATTCTATACCAACCCACCGTGGGGCCAGCACAACGACGGCGAGAGCGTCAACGTGTTCGCGCAGCGAGGTATGGAAGCGGTCGGCTACCGCGGCGACGGAATGATCGTGATCGCCGACGACAAGGAACTGGAGTGGCCGAAGCAGGTCCTGGGCAAGGTACAGCGCTTCGGAGCGGAGAGCGGCTACTTCGTGTCGAGGATGATGCCGCGTCTGCATCTGTACCACCTGGACGATGCGCCTGACCTGCAGTCCTGCAATCTGATATTGTCGGCGTTGCCGGGCGCGGCCAGAGCCGTCGAGAGCACGCCTGTCGTGGAGCCGGAGCGGCTCAATAATTTCTATGGGCGATCGAAAGCTCCGCGGGTCCGCTATGTCCGCGAGAAGAAGCGGTTGAATTACGGTATGGCGAACGAAGACGAATATGAGCTGATTCTGCTGGAGGGACAGTCATGACGACCATCATCCGTCCGGGTGCGGGCATCCTCTACATGAAGGTGGGAAAACACGCCCAGGAGTCCCTCGCGGACATCATCAAGCGGAAGTCGGAAGAGATCAAAAAGGCCGGCTTCAGCATGTGGGGCTACGGCGGCAACACCTGTCATCCGACGACGATGGTGCAGCCGTTCGCGGAGGACGTCCAGAAAAGCGGAGCGCCGATCTTCCTCTGCATGCAGGCCATGGATTCGAAGCACGAAGCTGAGCCGCTGAGAGCCCACGAATACTCGGTGGACGGATTGAAGTGGCAGGAGATTCCTAAGGACATCAACGTGCTGGGATCGCGCTATGCCTTGATGATCAAGAGCCTCAGGGAGGAGGATCACATCCTGAAATTGCACGAAACGCGCGTTGCCGTAGGGCCTAATGCTGGCCGTGTCGGCAGCCGCTACATCAAGGGACGGGTCGACAAGGCCTGCCTGCTCGTGGATGAGAAGCCCGAGCTGGCCAACCAAGCGGAGACCTCCGACATCAATATAAATTTGGTCGCCGAATTGGTCGACCCCTATTCGGTCTTTCTGAGGGATCCGCGCTAGTCTGGAAGCTTGTCGCAGAGCAACTCGCCACTGTTGCCGCGCAGGTGTCCGACGTAGCTGTCCAGCCCCTCTCGCATGTTCTGCTCGTCGAACGTCGACGAGCATCCAAAACAGATTGCCATCGCCTTGTCTACGGCAGGTTCTGCGCATACCGAAGCCGCGAGCGCCGGCCCACCCTTCTTGGCCCAGATCCCCAGCATGACCTGTTCGAAGCATCCGAAGCGCCCAGCGAGCGCGGAAACGATTTCGAGGTCGGTAGCCAACTGCCAGGCGGCGGCCACGGCCCGCTTGTCGCCCGTCACCATGTTTTTGGCCGCCCGATTGACCAGCACGGCAAGCAATTGGCTCTCGCCCGAGTCGAAGGCGTAACCGGCCGACAGCGCGTGCTCTTCGTACTGCGCGGCCAGACCGAGTTCGGTATCGTCGGGTTCGAGGGCAGAGATCGAGGCGAGCACGGCGTCCAGCGCCTTTGCGGCCCTTTGCCGGTCGACGATCTTGCCCGACTTCTCGATCTTCCGCTTTAGGACGAATTTCGCCAGCGCAAGGCCAGCCACGTCGCGGCTTTCGCCAGCCAAAATGTCAATAAGATCGAGCGACAAACCGTAGCACGACGTCTTGAACAGGACGTCGTTGTCGACGAGCATGAGTTCAGCCATTCGGCATTCCCATGATCGCCCGCAGAAACTCCGCGGAATCATCGCTCAGTGCGGACCAGTCGATTTGATCTTCGGCAAAGCCGTTCACCTCGCGCCAGACCGGCTTCTTCTCGGAGTAGATATGGCGCAAGGCCGCCATGGCGCGAGCCCAGTTCTCGGTGCGATAGGCGTAGCAGAGAGCCAGTGTTCCGGGTTCGATGCCCCGTTTCGGACCTTCTTCTTGGACGGCTGCCGCAAGCTGTCGTGCGCCGAACTTGTCGATGTTGGTCCGGATGTCGGGTTCGGGGGAGCCGGTCAGCAAAGCGAGCGCATACCTGTCGGCGGCCTTCTCGTCGTCGTCTTCCTGTTCGCTTTCGATCGGATCGTCAAGGTCCACGATGGCTGAAGCGCCGTTGAGATGGCCGAGCGAGGCGTGCCCCAGTTCGTGCGCCAGCGTGAATGCCACCGGCGCCGGGTACTGCGCGTCCTTTCCCAGGAGAACTGCGAAGCGTCCGTTGGCCTCGACGACCATTGCATGCATCGCCTTCGTCGCGAGCGGAAACACCCGAAGGTGGATGACCGGGATGCCGAGTGCCCAGCAGGTCGCCAGAAGAGACGTGAGATCGACGAATGGCGCGCCGCCGTCGCGTATCGCGTCGCGAAGTTCTTCCGCCGTAGGCGGGCGGATGGCCGCCTCGCCGACACCCTGAAGAAGGAGGTGTGCGACCGCCACCCCGAAGGAGGCGAGCGCGGCTTTCTGCGCGGCTCCTTCTCCAGACAGGTGCTTGAACCGTGCCGTATCTTGCCAGACGAACTCCACGCGATCGTCCGACAGGGCCTTCGGCGACACGCCGAGCTTGCGAGCAAGGGCGAACCGCAATTCGGCGCGGGCCGAAGCCGATCCGTCCGCCTCTTCGCTCCACCAAGTCGGCCACGCGGCGTCGATAGCCTGATCGCTCAGGCCGGCGTCTTTCAGATCCTTCCTGAGTTTGCCCGACTCAGCCGCCACCTTGTCACCGCCCGTCCGTCGATGATTCCCGTTTCGTTCTACACGCTTCTAGGGAGCTAGAACAGCCTAGGCTGAGGTTCGGTCGCACTCGAAGGTCCCGATCGCAGACCGGAGACTATCCGCAGCCACTCGTCGGGGGTTACGGACAACAGGTTCGCTAAGACCCGTTCGAGCATCGATCGCCGACCCGCAGTGAGATCAATCGGGTCGCCCAGCCGGACCCAATATCCAAGCCCGAGCTTGGCCTTGAGATTTACCCTGTATGCGGGAGCTGGCGCTTCGCCGGAGACGCGCCGCAACAGGGCGGTTACCTGCGACGCGCCCACGGCTCCCCCCGTGTCGGAGAGGTTGCGGTAGGCGCTCGGATCGAACGGTCCGAAATCGCCCAGCGTCAGCTCCCGGTCGGACCGGCACATCAACGCGTAGTGGACGTTCCTAGTCCGTATGCCGGCATCTGCTCTACTCGTGATCAGGGTGGCCGGCGGCAGGGGCTGCTCCCGGCCGGAATGATCGAAGAAAGACCGCCAGATGCGAAGGCGGCTGGGGGCGACATCGACCGCTTTCGGGCGGGACTTCATGATCGAGAAGACGACGTCGACATCCGCGCCTGCGCGGACGAGTTGGGGGATGGACCGGGAAGGCGCATTGCCCACTCCCCAGCAAAACACACCGTTCCCGGCCGAGCGTTCGAGCTCCTTCCTGTCGACGATCGCCTGAAGCTCCTGGCCGGCCTCGGTCTGCATGCGCGACCAGCAAACCGTCTCAGTCAACGACGCGCGCAGCGGAGAACTTTCAAGCGGCAGCGATCGGGTACGGGCAAGCATTGGCATGATCCTAAATTCTTCCCAAAGACCGTAAACTCCGGTCAAACGAGACGCAAACGATGTATGGTGACATCTCTGGCAATTGCTGTGTATAGATGTGTTGAGAGCCGGTGGAAATCCTGTTGCTTAATTTTTCCCATATCGTCCCATGAGCGCTGGTCGCGAGCCAAACTGGAACCCGGTATCACGGGTGCATCCCTCGGTCTGGACGGAGGTCGTGGGGTTGTCTTCGAAGGATCGGATGTCCATTCCGCTGATGGCCAGGCGGCGTCTGGAATGGCTGTCTGCCGGGACCACCGAGCTCCTGGCAATCCTCGAAGCGAACGGATCGGCCGAGGTCGTGTCGTGGAGGGGGGAGGGAGCGGACCGGATCGCCCAGATCGAAGCGGTCCTGCAAGATCTCAGCGAGCCCGATCGAAGCGAAGTCGCGCTTGCGGCGATGGATCGGTACATCCGGCTTCGGCTCGACGGCACAGGACGCATGGTCCTGCCGACGACCCTGCTTTCTCACCTCGACGCGGTCGACCCGCCGGCTCTCCGGCTCGTGGTGCGCGATGACAGATTGTGGTTCTGGTCGGAACGACAGTGGCGCGCAGGCCAGCTGGGGCGATACCTGCAGGTGGCGAAAGCCATCGAAGATCGCAGCCGAAATTCAGGAGCGCGATAGTCTTGCGACGAGTTGAGATGCCAGTTGTTCGCCTGGCACGGCGGAGTCGAAGAAGTGTATCGCCGTCCCGAGGTGCATCCCGTAGGTGATGGCGACGCTGGCCTGAAGTTGCGTGTGGAAGCGCGCTTCCTCTTCTGTGATCCGCGGTCGCCCCTGCGCGTTGGCGGCGATGCGTCGGAGCGCCACCTGCGGTTCGGTGTAGAGCACCCAGATCTGGGTAGGTCCGAGCTTTTCAAACTCTTTGAGGCTGTAGGGCGTCACCCGATAGCCGTAACTTTCCTTGGTGACGGCGTGGCTGTCGATGATGACGGGGCGGGTCGCCCTGTGCGTCGCAACGAAATCGAGCAGCTCTCGATCCACCGCGCGGACGTCGTCGAGGGTTATCGCTCGCGCAGACTGAGACCGAAGGTCGGCCTGATCGGTCACCTGGCCGGAGCCCGCAAGCCTTGCCGTCAGTCGCTCGCCGAATTCGAAGATCTGGAGATCCGCGATCTGCGATTTCAAAGTTCTGGTAAGCGTACTCTTGCCGGTGGCCGGCGCTCCGGTGAGATAAACCACTTCAGCCATACGAACTCCTCGTCGCCGCTTTCCAGCCCTTTCCTGCCGCAATGACCAACTTAGTCTAGTCCCAACTGGCCGCAAGCCCCGGCGATGTCCTCAAGCAGAAGGCTATGAGAATGCTTATCTCGGCAGTGTCGTGGTGGCTCAGTTTTCAGACTTCGGTGCGGGCGGACGATCCTCACGTAATAGTGCCCGATCAGTAGGCGCGGCGGAGAGCGAGGTGGCATGGACCCTGTTGCATCGCGGCGATAGTGTCCACTCCATCGTCCAACGGATAGCGCCCCGCATGATTGTGAATGTTCCGACGCCGCAGGCCTTGAACGATGTCGCGCTGCGAGAAGACCACGCGCAGATATCTCTGCCATGCCTGCGTTGCGGACGCTTCCGTGCGGTATCACGAGGTCGACCCTGTCCGATGCAGGACAGCCTATCTGAAGGACAAATCCACCCTCCATTGTTTGATGTGCAGCGCCGACTATCCGGTCGTGCGGGAAGCCTGCGGCACGGACAAATGCAAGGGAAATGTGATCAGCCGGAGCGAGCATGCCGAGTGCGACGTCTGCCACACGTGTGGATCGGAGCAATCCGAGCGTCGTGGGTCATAGTCGGACGTCAGCGACTTTCCGCATACAAACGTGCTGATACGGTTGGCGCTTTAATATCGTGAAAGTCAGGCTGGACATACTCGCAAGCGCGACCGGCTTGCCGCGGAGGCCCGGGTTAACCCGCCGCGTAGAACGCATCCATGTCGACGTGGATGATCTTGCGCTGACGGGACGGGCCCGATCCCTTATCGTCATCGTCACGCCGGCAGCCCGACCGGGTCTTCCTTGACGCCGCGGGCGACAACCCTGAGCGATCCGTCCGGAAGCGGCCGCTGCAGTTTCAGGGCCTCATCTGGAGGGGCCATCATCCAGGCCTCGACCTCATTCGGCGTCGTCAAGATTACGGGCATCGCCTTGGGATGGATGGCGCCGACCTCTGCGTTCGGCTCAGTCGTGAGGAACGCATAGAGGTCGTTGGTGGTCTCGCCTTCCTTGACCTTCCGGACCGATGTCCAGTTGGTCCAGATGCCAGCGAAGCAGGCGAGGGGACGGGACTCATCGAGCGCGAACCAGATGTCACCGCCCTCAGGCTTGTTGAACTCGCTGAACGAGTTGAACGGAACCACGCAGCGGTTTTCGACGCCGAGCCAGCGGGCCCAGTGTTTGCTCTTCACGTTGCGGATGTTGGTCGTCCCGCCGTCCGGCTCCATTCTGAGCAATTCCTTGAAATCCACTGCCTTGCCTTTGGCCTGCAGCTTCTCGGCTCGCTTCTTCGTGGCATCCATCAGCGCTTTTGACGACGATGGCATTCCCCACCGCGCCGTAGCGAGTTCGCGGCCCTCAGCCCCGTTGCGCACGATCGGTGCTTTGTAGTCGGGAAAAACCCCCGGCATCGGCGCCAGGTTGCCAACGTATCGGTTCACGACACGAAAAAGCGCGCTGATGGCTTCTTGGTTGGTCGTGATCGAATAAAGATTGCACATCGGTCAGGATTAGCTTCGAGGGTGGCGCGGCTGCCACGTCAACTGTAGCAGAGTCGCGGATGGACGCCGGCCCGCCTTGGCGCATTTGCGGCAGCGCAGCCGACTGGCGAGGTCGTGGACGAAGGTGGTCGGCGGATGCTTCATCGCCGCGAGATCCACGTCGCTCGGCGTCTTGCAGCGCGCGCACCTGATCTCCAGCCACGGGAAGCCTCCATTCATGGCCTGGTCGATGGTCGGCGAGGGATCGATCGGTTCGCCGTCACTCCACATGCGCTCGTTCCAGCTTTCGCAAAGCAGCCTGTCGGCTTGCTGGATCATTGCCTCGCCTTTGGCCCGCATCTCCGCCGATTGGGCCGCCAGAATGTTAGCCATCGCGCGCGCCTTGCCGAGCTCTTTCGCCAGAGCCTTGCGATCGCCGCCCGACAGGGGCGTAGGGTGATACTTCGGGGCCATCCGGACATCCAGGCGCAACGAGATCGGATCGGCAAATCCTGAGCGACTACGGCGACTCGAACGCTGGCCAGCACCCGTCTTCTTCATGCCTGCCGGTGCGCTGCTGGCAGGTGTTGTCGAGCAGCCGCTGCGCGACGTCTTTCCAGAGCGCGTTGGCGCCATACAATCGGACAGCATCGGCGGTCTGGATTTCCACGGTCCGGTCGCAACGGCGGCAGGAGACACGCAGCACATGGCGCTGAATTTCGGAAAGCCGTCGCTGCCGCGTTTCGGCCCGTGTCGTCCCGGCGCGAGGGTCTTTGAGGACTGATTCCCAGTATTCGGCCGGAAGCTGCGAATCCGGAGCCGGAGTCGAAGGGCTCGGCCTACGGGCGGCTTGGGCAGCCAGCTTTTCCATTTGCTTCGGGGTCGGCATGCGCCAGCTCGCGGGTCGGTCGGTCATGCCCGAATTAGAACATAACAAGAACAAATGTCGAGTCCGTCCAAGGGCCTAGGTGAGAAAAATCGGCCCGTTGGCCGGGTCGCGGTGTCGGAACCAAGGCGGTTCGTTCGTCTTGAATCCGGCATCAGTAATGGAGTTCCCCCGCGATGGCCCCCCGCGCCAACTGGAAAGGCTTCCTGCGTCTTTCCCTCGTCACCTGTCCGGTCGCGCTCTATCCCGCCACGTCGGAATCCGAAAAGGTCTCGTTCAACCAGCTGAACCGAAAGAGCGGCCATCGGATCAAATACGCCAAGGTCGACGCCGACACCGGCGAGGAGGTCGACAACGAGGACATCGTCAAGGGCTACAAGGTTGATACGGATACCTTCATCGAGGTGACCAAGGAGGAGCTTGAGAACGTCGCGCTTGAATCGACACGAACCATCGAGATCGACGAGTTCGTCGACCGCAGCGAGATCGATCCCCGATATCTCATTCGCCCCTACTACCTGCGTCCCGACGGTAAAGTCGGGCACGATGCCTTCGCCGTCATTCGGGAAACCATCCGCGAGATGAACAAGGTCGCAATCGGCCGTGTGGTGCTGACCAATCGCGAGCACATCATCGCGCTCGAGCCTCTCGACAAGGGGCTGATGGGGACGCTGCTGCGCTATCCCTACGAAGTCCGTTCCGCGGATGAATATTTCGACGATATCCAGGACGTCAAAGTTACCAAGGACATGCTTGATCTCGCCAAGCACATCGTCAATCAGAAGGCGGGCCATTTCGAGCCGGACAAGTTCGAAGATCAGTACGAAACCGCCCTCATCGATCTCATCAATCAGAAGCGCGCCGGCAAACCCATCACCGCCAAAGCGCGCCCTCGAGGCGAGAACGTCGTGGACCTGATGGACGCGCTGCGCAAGAGCATCGGACGAGACGCGGCGGGCCCGGCAGAGGCGCCAAAGAAGACAGCCAAGAAGCCGCGCAAGGCGGCGGCCGGGCAGAAGGAAATGCTGATGCCGATCGCAGGCAAGAAGCCGGCGAAGGAGGGCGCGGCCAAGAAGCCAGCCGCAAAGCCGCAGCGAAGGTCGGCCTAGCCTATCGTGAAGCACCGGTCACGCCAGACGGTCACTCCTTCGTCATCCGCGCAGGCTCTGGCGGATGGTAAATCCCATCTCGACGAGGTCGCGTGAGACTATCGCGCTGACCGGCAGAAAGGCGACAGCCGCGAGGCCGAACCAACGGCGCATTGAGCCGTCGACCTCGCGATTTGCAATGAGAGGGGACACTTTGCGCGCTGCAGGCCGCGCCACTGCGGTTTGCGCTGGGGAGAGTGTTTGGGCAGCGTAGTCTTTCAGCCTAATCAGTTCGGTTTTGACGGCTTCAGCCAGAGAGGCGATCCATTGGGGGCGAGACGCAGCTATGGGTGCAGTGCACCGTCCGCAAAGTTTAACATGCTTGAATTCCCAAGCGGGCGAAACCGCGCTAGGATTAGATTTTCCCTTAGGGGGCAGCTTATGTTCGACACGGCAACCACCGCGCTTTTGCGCGCGGTTCTCGATGAAGTCTGTGAAAGCGTCTCGCACCGCGAGATCGGGGCACGTACCCACGTCGCGTCGAAAATCCTAGAGGCTGCGACGAGAGGCGAGATCTCTCCCGAAGGTCTCAAACAGATTGGTCGCGACGCCCTCTCGCATGCGCCGACGATGTGGCGCTGATCGCGGGGGCGGGCGTGATCTTCCAAGTCACCGTCCTGAAGATTTTGGTAGCTTATCCGGACGGCTTTGCCGTGATGGAGGACCTCAAGAGGGATATGGCCATCCTGGCAACGAGTGGCCGCGACTGGGCGGACCGGACCAGGCGCCTCGCGGCCAGAGTGCCCGACCTCGACATCTTCTCACAAGGATTGGTCGAACGGATAAGCGGAGGATGGAAGATCACGTCCAAAGGACGGGCGTTGCTCGAATTGATGGAAGCGCGGCCAACGGCCTTGGAAAGGGCCGAGCCGCCTCCAGTTCTGGAGACGAGTGCGACCTCGCCCGCGCCTGTTCCTCCGCTGCGGCAGCCCGCCGATCGTGCCAAGCGGCGGCGCGAAAGACGTGAACGCCGGCGCGAGGCGCGCGAACGGGCAAGAGCAAACGCCTCTTGAGGTAGCGACTGAGGGAAGAAAAATCCGCCAAATGGGAGCAGCGGTTTGATAGTCCGGAACTGTCGATATGCCTCCCCAGCCTCAAGCGTACCGCCGTTACCTTGTTTGCGGCCATGCCGGCCCCGATCTACTCGGCACGGCGAATGAGCACGGGTCCTTCTACCGAGCCGGCGAGCGACAATATAGCGAGGAAATGGAGGCCGAACCCGCGCGGGAGAGCTGGCCGGGTTCCTTTTTGAGAGGGCGTTGCGCGGTCGGTGAGGCTGTATAGCTACTTCAGACAATCGCCATAAAGTTCACTGACATGCTCCCCCACAGTCAATCTTCACGAAGGCCGTAATGTCCCAGTACTCACTCGATGTATTGCGTCAGCGCTATGTCGTCGAGAAAAGACCGCTCGAGGCCAGCGTCGAGCTGATCTTGCGGGCCGACACCCGTGCCGGAGCGCGTGCCATCCTGGCTGCGATCGACAAACGCCGCTTCGAGAATAGGTCCGAAGGACAGCGGCTTCGCAAGATGCTCCGCTTCGAGACCTCGCTCTGGGAAAGTGGCCATGCCGCCGTGGCAGGTGTGGACGAGGCCGGAATGAGCCCTCTCGCCGGGCCGTTCTCCGCTGGCGCCGTGATCCTGAAACCGGGCACGCGGATAGTCGGAATCGACGACTCGAAAAAACTCGACGCTGCGGCTCGCGAAGAACTCGCGAAGGAGATCAAGGAAAAGGCGGAGTGTTGGTCTGTGGCGTTCGTCGAGGTCGAGGAGATCGACGCGATCAACATCTATTGGGCGGGCATTCAGGCTATGCAGCGTGCGGTCCGGGAGCTAGGCTTGACGCCGCAGCACTTGCTGATCGATGCGAAGCGGTTGAAGGAGATCGATATTCCTCAGCAGGCCATCATCAAAGGCGACGCCAAGTCCGCCAGCATCGCGGCCGCCTCCATCCTCGCGAAAGTCGAGCGCGACGCCGTCATGCGGACGCTCGACGTGCGACACCCCGGCTATGGCTTCGCGGATCACAAGGGCTACCGAGGCGCTCGCCAGGTTTGGCGCATGCGCAGCTCACCGGCGGTCGTTTGGACCCGTTCGTAAGGTTCTCGGGTTGCCACCCCTGCCGCCCTGGCCTTCGGCATCCGAGCGACCCGCCGGCTGACTCCAGGTCGTACGGCTGGTCTCGCCGACATTATTTTCGCGACCAGTTCTTTTCGCGAACGACGTCCTTTGCGTTTTTGTCGGACCGCAGCGCGAGATAGACCGGCTGGCGCAGCTCGCCGTTGCTGGTCCACTCCGCGAACTTCACTTCTGCGACCAACGCAGGACCCACCCACGTCGTGACCTGCTCATCCTTCACCTTGGCAGGGAACGGTGACTTGGCGGTTTTGAGCCTCACGAGCTTGCCGTGAAGCTCTCGAGAACCTGGTGGCTGAATCCGGTGCCGACGTGGCCGATGTACCGCCATGCATCCCCTTCGCGTACTGCGAGGACGAGAGCGCCGAAGAAAGGCCGGGTTCGCTTCGGCGCGGTGAAGCCGGCGATCACGACCTCTTGCCGCTGCGCGGTCTTCACCTTCAGCCAGTCGGCGGTCCGGCGTCCGGACGCGTACGGGCTATCGGCGCGCTTGGCCATGATGCCTTCGAGATGTCTCCGCTCGGCATCTGCGAAGAACTTCGTTCCCCTGCATTTGCGGTGATTGCTGAACGCGATGAGCTTGTGGCGCGGAAGGATGGCCTTGAGCCGCTTCTTGCGCTCGAGGAGCGGCAGCGCGCGCAGGTCCTCGCCGTCTGCGAACATGAGGTCGAAGGCGCAATACAGGAGCTTCGCCTCATGGCGCAGCGCGTTTTGAAGCAACTGGAAATGCGAGACGCCGTCCTTTCCGATCGCGACGAGTTCCCCGTCGATCACGGCATCGCCCTTCGCGCCCTCCAGCGCTTTGGCGACCTCGATATAGCTGCGGCTGATGATCTTGCCATTTCGGCTGTAGAGCGCAACCTTGCCTCGCCGGATTTCCGCGATCATCCGGAAGCCGTCATACTTGTCCTCGAAAACCCAGCCGGGATCGTCGAACGGCGCGTCGGTGAGCGTAGCGAGCATCGGCTGCAGGCTCTTAGGCAGGGTCGACGTCCGGCTCATTCGAGGCCAATCCTTAAGAGCACGTTGCGAAATGCATGGACGTCCTTCAAGGATTAGGGAACGCTTCGGGGCCGCGTCGTGTTCCGCAGGCTCCGTAGCATGCGACGTTGACGCTCGATTGAGGAGGGCGGATCAGACCGATGGCGAGAAAACTGAAAACCTTTCAGACTTCGCTGGGCTTCTTCGATCTGGCGATCGCCGCTCCTTCCATGAAAGCGGCCCTCGAAGCCTGGGGCGCCAACAGCAATCTCTTCCACCAGGGCGCGGCGAAGGAAAGCGACGATCCGGACGTCATCGAGGCGACTAGGGATGCGCCGGGCGTCGTTCTGAAGAGACCCGTCGGCTCCAACGGGCCATTCAGGGAGCATGCGGAGTTACCTACCGACCTTGCCAGTGGCAGCTCAAAGAAGACAGGCCGCCGTCAACCACGGAAGCCTTCCAAGCGGGCCCACAACGATGCGGCCGACCGGAAGGCTGCATTTGCTTTCGAGAAGGAGCAGCAGCGGCGGGAGCGCGAACGTGCCAAGGAAGAGGCCGCCCGGCAGAAGGAACGCGAGCGACGGCAGCTCGCCGTCGACAAGGCGCAAGGTGTCTTGGACGCGGCCCGTCGCACGCACGAAGAAAAGGCGGCTGACATCCAACAACAGCTTGAGGTTCTTGAGGAGCTCGCGCGGGACGAGGAAGCACGTTGGGAAAAGGAGAAGGCCCGGGTGGAAGCCGCGTTACGACGGGCGCGAGTTTAGTTCTCGAAGTGTGACCATCCCGAGTCTCAGGAAATGCGCCTGCTTTGCCGCCGAGATCGGAAATCGCCAATCTAGACTGCCAGGTATCCAGTCTTAGCCGTTGCGCTCTTCCCGCAAGATGCGTTCGAGATCATCCTCGAAGATATTCTGCGTTGCTTCAAAGAGCGCCAGGAGCTTCAGAGCTTCCGCGGTGTTTCCACCGCCATTGCCGACCATCCGTTGCTGCCTTTCGACGATCTGGCGTCCTTTGGCAACATGGCGACGCGCAAGTATGACACGTTCGGAATCATGAGACATTGGTGGCTCCTGCTGCAGGCGGGAGCGCGATTGGTCTCTCAGCCACCGGTGCCCGCGGCCACTGCCTTCTCCGGTGATGACCAGATCATACTCCGTTTCGCGAATTCGGACACTGTCCAATTCGAGCTGGACAATGTTGAATGGCGCGTCTCGAGCAGGCATGCTCAGACTGGGCAATCGCTTGTAACTATCGGTCGTAAGCCGCCCGCGCTGCGGACTCATTGACCTTCGCGCGGTCCCGCCTGTTCTCCGGAGACAGCTCCATCACCGCTCGATGGAGCTCCGCAGGGATCGTTAGCGGACTATCGAGCGGCTTTTCCGCCCACTCCCAGAAGCGGTCAAAGGCGTCCATTACAGATCCTCCCGAAGCCCCCTGAAAAATGGATGGCGGACTTTCCCCTCTGCCGATTTCGCGCGATACTCGATCTCGGCCAGAAGCTTGGGTTCGACCCAGATGCCCTTGTGACCGATGCGCTTGGTATAAGGCTGGGTCTTTCGGATGAGGGGTTTAAGCCGTTTCTGCAGATCGGCGGCCGAGACCTTGTCGAAGCCGTGGTCGACTTTGCCGGCGTAGACCAGATCGTTGCCCTTGCGTCGGCCGACGTAGATGCCGTCCCACTTCGTCCCATCGAGTGCGAAGCCGGCAATGGTCAGCGTCTCACGCTGTACGCAGGTCTTTTTGACCCAATCATTCGTGCGTCCCGTTGGATAGGCGCTGCCCCGGACCTTCGAGACGACGCCTTCGAGGCCGAGCTTGCAGGCGTGCGCGAATATCTCGCGGCCGTCTATCTCGAAGCTTTCGCTGAACTGGATGTCGGTGCCGCTCAGGATCTTCTTGAGTTCGGCTTTGCGCTGAAAGAGCGGTAGCTTCCGGATATCTCGGCCGTTCAGATAGAGCAGATCGAACGCTACGAGCACGATGCTCTTCGACTTGCCCTTGAGCTCGTTCTGCAGAACCGAGAAATCGGTCGTGCCGTCGGCGGCAGGTACCACGATCTCGCCGTCCACCACCGCCGAGTTCGCCTTGATCCGCCAGGCATCGTGAGCGACCTTCCGGAAGCGATGCGTCCAATCGTGGCCGCGCCGGGTGAAGATCTTCGCAGTCTCGTTGGCCAGATGGACCTGAACACGGTAGCCGTCGAACTTGATTTCGTGAATCCAGCGCTCTCCGGATGGCACCTTCTCGATCGAGGTGGCCAGGGCCGGTTCGATAAAGCCGGGGAAGGGCGCCTTGACGCCAATAGCCGCCGGCATTTTACGCTGAAACGCCACTGAAGAACTCCACGCTACAGGCGATTCAAATTGGCACAGTTCGAATCGTTCCGGAACCGGCGAATCCTTGTTGCGTTGCCTCGACGCCACGAACAGGAGGTATCCATGGCGGCAGCGAAGAAGTCGAAGACGTCCCGCGGACGAAAGCAGGACCGGGCACGGGTGGCCGGCGGGCAGGACTACGAGGTGCAGTACGAGGCGAAGAAGACCGGAAGGTCGGCACCGGCGGTGAAAAAGGCCGTCAAAAAGGTTGGCAACGCGCGCAAGCGGGTAGAGAAGCGGCTAGGCCGCTGAGTAGGGACGGGCTGGCGTCGAAGCTTTAGCGCCGCTCCTCCTCGTCAGGTGGGCATTCTGGGCAGGTATCACCAATCGAGTCCAGCACGTCACGAATCGCGGCTTCCGCTACGTCACGGGACACGTCTGCTGGCGGATCCTGACGAGCAATATTGAAGGCGCGCTCTCGTGCATGCGGATCGGCGCGGTCCTGCATCCAACTGTGCTCCTCGCACTCGCGGATGGCGCCCGCTTCCTGGAGGACGTGGATCGCCCATCCCCGCAGCGTCCGTATCGCCGGCCGTCTCTGCTTGGTCATCAGCATTGAAAGGTTCTCCCACGCTGGGACGAATCGTTTAGTCCCGCAGACGTTCCCCATCGCTAACACACGACTGGGATTCGGGATCGTGGGATCTCGTGGTTTTTCGAAGGCTGAATTTTCAGCTTGGCGAGGTGCTAGGGGTGGGCAAGAACGAACTGAAGAAACCATTTTTCCAATACTTCAGACGTCCGAGCTCAGGTGATTGCTCCTTGTCCGATCAGCGCGTGCGGCTGTCGCCGCACCGGGCTCTCGTGAACCGAGCCGCGCAGCGTCTCGGCCTTGCGGCTTCGATCCCTCGCGCACGACCAGATCACGCCCTCGTTGGGCAGAAACGAAAAACCGGACCTTTACGCAGCAGCCACCTGCACAAAGGTCCGGCCTTATCTTAGCGCGTCGCGATACCAAACGGCTGCAAAGGACGCTTCATATCCTTTGGGAGGTCTCGCTCTTCGTCCGGGTTCCGACCCGGAGGCGGCAATATATCAGCAGCCGATACGACTACTTCTTTTTCTTTGAAGTCTTCTTTGCCACCTTCTTGGTAGCTGCCTTCGCGGTCTTCTTCGCCTTCTTCGCTTTCTTGGCCATGTCGTCCTCTGTAAGAATTGGCTCTCAGTGAACATGCCCACGCCGTGCATAGACATGCACACGAGTGAGACGATATCACAAAAGCAAAATTGATACCAAGCAGACGTAAATCCGCATTGAGTCGCTCGCCGGAGGCACTCGCCCTCGGGCCCGCCGTCATTGCACGCCGGCGTCGCTATCACTGCCCTTCGGGTCGGGTGCCTTCTTAACCGGTCTCGCGACTGCACTCGGTCCCGGGCCCCGCCGCTACGCGTCGGCGCTATGCTGACCCTCCTGCGGGTGCCTTTTCCGCGTCCGCGAGGGGTCTTCGCTGTCGCTCCGCCTACAGGCCTCTCTTCCATAATTGTGAGACTCTGTGAAAATGTCGGGCGGTTCTCGTATTCATTGCCTGCATCACGTTCGCTCAGGTTTTGGCGCGTGCGGCCAGGGCCGCACCGGGCTCTCGTGAACCGAGCCGCGCAGCGTCTCGGCCTTGCGGCTTCGACCCCTCGCGCTAGAGCTTTGGTGCTCCTCGCCGGGGGCACTCGGGAAAGGGGCTCGCCTGCGGCGATCGCTATCACTGCCCCGTTCCCGGGTGCCGCTATTGAACCGGTCTCGTCGCTGCACTCGGACCCGCGTGCCCCTTCGGGTCGCTATGCTCACGCTCTCCGGGTGCCATTTTCCGTTGCGGCGATGCGCCCTTGGGCGCACGCCTGATCGCGAATGAGGCCCTCGGTACATGGCGCAAGGGCTGAGAGTAAGAGTGCAGGCTGGTTTTTCCGTGACGGGTTAGAAGTTGCGAGAGAGACTCGCGGCGCCCGTCGCGGAGACCCGCGATGTCAAACACTACTGCTCGCGCGCGCGCCGGCCAGGACCGGGCAACCCTCTATAGCGAAATCACCGACAAGATCATCGCCGAGCTTGAGGCCGGACGCGTCCCCTGGGTTCAGCCCTGGGGTACTGCCGCGGCGAAAGCGCCGCTGGCGATGCCGAAAAATGCATCGACTAACCGGCAATACAGCGGCGTCAACATCCTCATCCTCTGGGGCGCCGTGATCGAACGCGGATTCACCGGACAAAGTTGGCTCACATTCCGTCAGGCGCTCTCGCTTGGCGGCCACGTTCGCAAGGGAGCGCGTGGCACCACGGTTGTCTACGCTGATCGTTTCGTGCCGAATGACGAAAAGCGGCGCGCCGCCGAGACCGGTGAAGACGCGCAGGCGATACCATTCCTAAAACGATTTACCGTTTTCAACGTCGATCAGTGCGCAGATCTGCCTGACGAGATTGCCACCGCTGCGCCGCGACCGCCGGCTGGCCTCATCGCACCCACGGTCGACGCTCTGATCAAGGGCAGCGGAATTTCATTCCGGATCGGTGGAGATCGCGCATTCTATGCCACAGCCGAAGACTATGTTCAGGTCCCGCCGCCGCAGGCCTATTTCGAACCCATCAACTGGCACCGCACGGCCTTGCATGAACTCGGTCATGCAACTGGGCATCCCTCGCGCCTCAACCGCGACCAGAGCGGATCCTACGGTACGAAGAAGTATGCCTTCGAAGAACTGGTCGCCGAGTTGAGTTCCGCGTTCAGCTGCGCGTCGCTCGGGATCGTCCCGACCGTGCGCCATGCCGATTATATCGGCTCCTGGCTTGAAGTCCTGCGCGAAGACAATCGGGCCATCGTGCGGGCCGCCTCGCAGGCGAGCAAGGCCGCGGACTATTTGCTCGGCTTCATTCCCAGGTCCGTTGAGCCCGCGTCGCTGGATTCGGCTTGTCGCCGATCGCGAGCCGGCGTGATGCTCGGCCTCGCGCGAGAGTGAGAGGAGGGAAGGCTGTTCGCGACGGGTTGGAAGCCGAGAGAGAGTCTCACGGCCGCCCGTCGTGGAGAGCCGAAATGACGAAAGCCGCACAAAAGATCACGCTGTCGCCTTCCCGGGACATTCCCTTCAACAAGCTCGTGCTCAGCCAGTCGAACGTTCGCCGCGTCAAGGCCGGTGTCTCGATCGAGCAGCTAGCCGAGAGCATCGCGCAGCGTACGCTTCTGCAAAGTCTGAGCGTCCGGGCCGTCGTTGATGCAAATGGCAACGAGACCGGCATGTTCGAGGTGCCGGCAGGCGGCAGGCGCTATCGGGCTCTCGAGCTCCTGGTGAAACAAAAACGCATGTCAAAGACGCAGGCGGTGCCGTGCGTTGTGCGTGAAGGGGGCATCGCCGCGGACGATTCGGTGGCGGAGAACGATGAGCGGGTCGGCCTGCATCCGCTTGATCAGTTTCGGGCCTTCCAGACACTCCGCGATCTCGGCATGAGCGAGGAAGACATCGCCGCGCGCCATTTCGTGAACCCGGCGATCGTGAAGCAGCGGCTGCGGCTGGCGTCGGTGTCGCCGAAGCTGCATGAGGTCTATGCCGAAGACGGCATGACTCTCGAGCAGCTCATGGCGTTCTCGGTCACGGCCGATCACGACCGTCAGGAGCAAGTCTGGCAGAACGTAAGCCGTTCCGGTTATGACGAGCCTTACCAGATCCGCCGGCTGCTCACCGAGAACACCGTGCGCGGGTCCGATCGCCGGGCGCAGTTTGTGGGCCTCGATGCCTATCAGCACGCGGGTGGCGGCGTCCTGCGGGATTTGTTCGAGCACGACGACGGCGGCTGGCTTCAGGACGTCGTGTTGCTCGACCGCCTCGTAACCGAAAAGCTCAGAGCCGAAGCTGAGATGATTGCTGCCGAAGGTTGGAAGTGGATCTCAGTCGCCGTAGAGTTCTCCTATGGTCACGCTCAAGGCCTCCGCAGAATCGAAGGCAAACCTATCGATCTTTCGCCCGAGGAGCGGGCCACCATTGATGCCCTGAACGCCGAGCAAGCCAAGCTTGAAACCGATTACCAGGATGCCGACGAGCTGCCCGACGAAATCGACCAGCGTCTCGGCGAAATCGAGGCGGCACTGGCGGCATTCGAAGACCGGCCGATGCTTTACGAAGCGACGGAGATCGCACGAGCGGGTGTCTTCATCAGCATCGATTCCGAAGGACGCCTCGCCGTGGACCGGGGTTACGTCCGGCCGGAGGACGAGGTGCCGGCAGCTGATCCTGATGTCGGGCAGGACGCCGACGTGTCGTCGACTGATGGGCAGGAGCCTGGCATTTCAGTTCAGCGCTCGATCATCGCAGTCGCAGGTGGCGCTCCTGATGCCGAAGAGGATGATGAGGACGTGGCCAGGCTTCTGCCGGATCGGCTGATCACCGAACTGACGGCGCATCGGACCCTGGCATTGCGCGATGCGCTGGCAGAAAATCCCGCGATCGCGTTCCAGGCGGTGCTGCACAACTTCGTGCTGACGGCCTTTTACCGATTCTCGTCGACTGGGAGCTCCCTTGAGATTGGACTTCGCACGCCGACCTTTTCCGCTCAAGCGCCCGGCCTGCGGGAGAGCGCGTCCGCGAAGGCCGTCGAGGCGCGGCATGAATCCTGGAAATCGCGGTTGCCGAAGAGCGAGAACGATCTCTGGGATGCGCTCACGGCCCTCGATGGCGCCGCGCAGGCGTCCCTGTTCGCTCACTGTGCGTCATTTGCGGTCAACGCTCTCTACGAGTCGGCCAACCGCTACAACCAAGGCCGTGTCTCCGCCCACGGGGTCCGCACGCGTCTCGACCAGGCAAACGTGCTCGCGCGCGCGGTCGGGCTCGACATGGTGCAGGCCGGTTGGCGACCCACCGTCGACAACTATCTTGGCCGGGTCACCAAGCCGCGCATTCTGGAGGCCGTGCGAGAAGCAAAGGGCGAATCTTCCGCGCAGTTGATCGACCACCTGAAGAAGGCCGACATGGCCAAGGAGGCCGAGCGCCTTCTGGACGGCTCAGGCTGGTTGCCGGAGCCGCTGCGCCTCGTCGATCCCGATGCGGCGCCCGTGGCGCAGGAAGGCGAAGCAGGCCCGCTGCCCGAATTCCTTGCCGATGATGAGGATCGGGAGAACGCCGGCGAGGACGACCCGCAACAGCTCGACGCGGCTGAGTGACACAGAACGGGATGGCTCCGGCCATCCCGCAGTTGCTTGGGACCAGTGTGTAACGCCGGTCCCCATTTTTATGGGCGAGGGCTGAGAGGGAGAGCAGGGCCGGGAAGGGTTTGAGCCGTCGGGTCAAAGGAGAGCGCCTGATGGTTCGACCCGTTCCCGCTCTCCGAAAGAATCCTGTCATGACCGAATCTCTCGCGGGCGGCGCTGCCGCAGCGCCGCTCTCGATGCGTGCCGCTGCTACTCTCACCTCTGCTGCTATCAAAGCCGCCCGACAGCTCCTGACCGAGCTCGAACGCGGCCGTCGCATCGATGCCGCCGTCCTGCGTAGCGCCATGCAAGCGGCCTTCGGCGCCTCGGATGCGGCCGGCGCCTGGAACTGGAAGACCGCGTATGACGTCTGCGAGGCGGCAACCGTTCTCTTCCTTCGCAAGTTCGGTCCGGCCATGCGCGCCAAGGCTGGCTCGACGGCTGCCATGCTGCCAATGCTCGCGAGAATTGCGAGCTGTCTGCCGACCCATACGCGGCGTTCCGAAGACAGTCAGGCGCTGCAGCAATTCTCGACGCCGATCTCGCTTGGACTGGCCGCATGCACCGCAGCCGGTATTACGCCTGCCGATCGCGTTCTGGAGCCATCCGCCGGGACCGGCTTGCTCGCCATCCTTGCCGAGCTCGCCGGCGGCTCTCTGGTGTTGAACGAGCTGGCCGAAGGCCGCGCGGCGATGCTCGATCATTTGTTTGCCAACGTTGAGGTCACGCGGTTCGACGCCGCGCAGATCGATGATCATCTCGACGCGAGCGCTGTACCGAGCGTCGTTCTGATGAACCCGCCGTTCTCCGTGGTAGCGAACGTCGATCGACGGATGGCGGACGCGGCTATCCGGCACATTGCGTCCTCACTCGCGCGTCTTTGCGACGGTGGGCGACTCGTCGCCATCGCTGGCGCAGGCCTTGCGCCGGATAACCCGGCGTGGCTGGAGGCCTTTGTTCGCCTCCAGGAGCGCGGACGGGTCGTGTTCTCTGCCGCAATCGACGGCGCCGTCTACGCCAAGCACGGCACTCAGACGGACACGAGGCTGCTCGTAATCGACAAGTGGCCCGCCGCCGATCCGAAGGCTTTTCCCGCCTCGCAAGGCATGGCCGGCGATGTCGCCACGTTGCTCAATTGGGTGACCCAGTATGTGCCAGCGAGGCTGCCCGTCGCAGTGCCGGTCGTGGCCGACATCGTTAGGCGCCCTGCGATGCTCCGATCGGCCGGCGCCATTGCACCAAGCCCCTCGTCGAATGCGCGGAGCGCGCCGGAAGGTGTGGAACTTGCGTACGAGACCGTCGAATGGTCGCCGCCGGAAGGCGCCCGCCTCACCGATGCGCTGTATGAGGCGTACGGATTGCAGTCGATCCGTATTCCGGGATCATGCGCACATCCGACCAAGCTCGTGCAGTCCGCGGCGATGGCCTCCGTTGCGCCACCGAAGCCCTCCTATCGTCCGCATCTGCGTTCAAGCCTGGTCGCAGACGGAGTTCTGTCGGATGCCCAGATCGAGAGCGTTATTTATGCCGGCGAGGCGCATTCCGAATTTCTCGCGGGCTCCTGGACCGTCGATGCGGCCTTTGACCTTGTGGCCGCCGCGCGCGACGACGCAGAAGATGCCGTCCGCTTTCGCCGCGGCTGGTTCTTGGGTGATGGGACCGGTGCGGGCAAGGGACGGCAGGTCGCCGGCATCCTGCTCGACAATTGGCTCAAGGGCCGCCGCCGTGCTGTCTGGATCAGCAAATCCGACAAGCTGATCGAAGATGCGCAGCGCGACTGGTCCGCGCTCGGCATGGAGCGGCTGCTTGTTACGCCACTGTCCCGGTTTCGCCAGGGCACACCGATCCGGCTTTCGGAAGGCATCCTTTTTGCCACCTACGC
The DNA here is from genome assembly GCF_025200905.1 of Bradyrhizobium yuanmingense. Classification (NCBI taxonomy): domain Bacteria; kingdom Pseudomonadati; phylum Pseudomonadota; class Alphaproteobacteria; order Hyphomicrobiales; family Nitrobacteraceae; genus Bradyrhizobium; species Bradyrhizobium yuanmingense. The sequence goes on from NZ_CP104173.1 coordinate 1,417,678, forward strand.
CACGCTACGCACCGACGAGCGTGGCGAGAAGCTTTCGCGCGTAAGTCAGATCGTTGAATGGTTGGGCTCCGACTTCGACGGAGTGATCGTCTTCGACGAGAGCCATGCCATGCAGAATGCGGTCGGCGGCAAGGGCAAGCGCGGCGACCAGGCGGCCTCTCAGCAGGGGCGCGCGGGCCTGAGGCTCCAGCACGCCCTGCCCAATGCTCGCGTGGTTTATGTGTCGGCGACGGGCGCTACCACGGTCCACAACCTCGCTTATGCCCAACGCCTGGGCCTTTGGGGCGGCGCCGACTTCCCATTCGCCACGCGCGCCGAGTTCGTCGAAGCGATCGAGCAGGGTGGGGTCGCGGCGATGGAGGTGCTGGCCCGTGATCTCAAGGCGCTCGGCCTCTACGCGGCCCGCTCGCTCTCTTACGAGGGCGTCGAGTATGAGCTCCTCGAGCACCAGCTTACGCCGGAGCAGGTCCGCATCTACGACGCCTATGCCAGTGCGTTCAGCGTCATCCATAACGACCTCGACGCTGCGATGCGGGCCGCCAACATCACCGGCGAAACCGGAACGCTGAACGGGCAGGCAAAGTCCGCGGCCCGATCCGCCTTCGAGAGCGCCAAGCAGCGCTTCTTCGGCCATCTTTTGACCTCGATGAAGACGCCGTCGCTCATCCGATCGATCGACCGCGATCTCGACGCCGGCCATGCCGCTGTCATCCAGATTGTTTCAACGGGCGAAGCGCTGATGGAGCGCCGGCTCGCCGAGATCTCGACCGAGGATTGGGGCGACGTCCAGGTCGATATCACCCCGCGCGAGTATGTGCTCGACTATCTCGCCCATTCCTTCCCGGTCCAGCTCTACGAGCCGTTCACCGACTCTGAGGGCAACCTCTGCTCTCGGCCTGTCTATCGCAACGGACAGCCAGTCGAGAGCCGCGAAGCCGTCGCACGCCGCGATCGCCTCATCGAGAAACTCGCCTCGCTGCCTCCGGTACCCGGCGCGCTGGATCAAATCGTGCAGCGCTTCGGCACCGACACGGTCGCCGAAGTGACTGGCCGCTCGCGACGGGTCATCCGAAAGGGCGAGCGCTTGGTGGTCGAGAACCGCGCGGGTTCAGCCAATCTCGCTGAGACCTCGGCGTTTATGGATGACGTCAAGCGCATCCTTGTGTTCTCCGACGCGGGCGGCACGGGGAGGAGCTACCACGCCGAGTTGTCGGCCCGGAATCGCCGCTTGCGGGTTCATTACCTGCTCGAACCCGGCTGGAAGGCGGATGCTGCGATCCAGGGTCTCGGTCGAACCAACCGGACCAATCAGGCGCAGCCGCCGCTGTTTCGCCCGATCGCGACCGACGTGAAGGCCGAAAAGCGATTTCTCAGCACCATTGCCCGCCGGCTCGACACGTTGGGGGCCATCACGCGCGGCCAGCGCCAGACCGGAGGGCAGGGTCTATTCCGGCCGGAGGACAATCTCGAAAGTCAGTACGGGCGCGATGCTTTGCGTCAACTCTACACGCTGCTCGTCCGAGGCAAGGTCGAAGGTTGCTCGCTCGATAGGTTCGAGGATGCGACCGGCCTGAAACTGACGGATATCAATGGCCTTAGGGATGACCTGCCGCCGATCACGACCTTCCTGAACAGGTTATTGGCGCTCACCATCGACCTGCAGAATGTCCTGTTCACCGCCTTCGAGCAGCTCTTGACCGCTCGGATCGAGGGCGCTGTCGCGTCGGGCACCTACGACCTCGGGCTGGAAACGCTCCGCGCCGAAAGCTTTGTCGTCACCGACCGGCGGACGATCTATGTCCATCCGGGCACCAGCGCCGAGACCCGGCTGCTCACCATCGTCCAGCGCCAGCGTAACCATCCTGTTGGTTTGGATGACGCCCTTGCTCGTCTTTCTAGTCATGCTGTCCTGCTGATCAACGAGCGCTCGGGCAGGGCGGCCGTGCAGGTCCCGGCCTCGAGCATCATGCTCGACGACGGCGAGATCGAGAGCCGCGTCCGCCTGATCCGGCCTATGGAGCAGCACCAGGTCCCCTTGAACATGATGGTGGAGAGCCATTGGATTGAAGCGGATCGCGAGCGCTTTGCCGCTGCCTGGCTGGCGGAACTTGCCGAGGTGCCGGAGTTCACGGAAAGCACGATCCACGTCGTTGCGGGACTGCTGCTACCCATCTGGAAGCGGCTGCCGAACGAATCGACCCGCGTCTATCGGCTCCAGACCGATGCGGGCGAACGCATCATCGGGCGCAAGGTTTCTGCCGCGTGGGTCGCAAACGCCATCTCGGCGGACGCGCCCACGCTGTCGCCGGACGCTGCCTTTGCAGCGGTAATGGAGCGACGCGCTGTCCTCGACCTCGCGGCCGGGCTCCAGCTTCGACGCGTCCGGGTGATGGGCGCTTGCCGCATCGAGCTGTCGGGATTCAACGACACGATGCGCGATCGCCTACGCGCATACGGCCTCTTTGGAGAGATTATCTCCTGGAAGCTGCGGATGTTCGTGCCCACGGACGCAAGCGGCGTCGGGATCCTGACAAAGGTACTCGACACCTACCCGGTCGCGCGCATCAGCGAGCGGGAGGCCGCGTGATGTCCCCCGCGCCTTGCGAACTGGCACGCCGCCTCGCGCGCGAGGCCGAGGCCGTGTGCCGATACTATCTCTCCAATGGCAAGCGGGCAGGGCGGTACTGGGTGGTCGGCGACGTCCACAACACGCCGGGCCGCTCGATGTTCGTGCGGCTCCAGGAATCACCTAAGGGCCCCGCTGGCAAGTGGACTGACGCTGCGACCGGCGAGCATGGCGACCTCCTCGACATCATCCGCGAATGCCGGGGTTTGCGCGACTTCAGCGAGGCCGCCGAGGAAGCGAGGCGGTTTCTGAAGCTGCCTCGTCTTGAGCCGCAGCTGGCCGCGAAACCCGTTCGTTCGATGGTGCCCGCTGGATCGCAGGAAGCCGCCCGTCGGCTCTTTGCGATATCCAGCTCTATCGAGGGGACGGTGGTCGAGACCTATTTGCAGCGTCGCGGAATAGCCCTTGTCCACCATGGTGGCAGCCTGCGCTTCCAGCCTCGTTGCTACTATCGACCGGACGAGCATTCGCCGACCGAAACCTGGCCAGCGATGATTGCCCGTGTCACCGACCTTGAGGGGCGGATCACCGGAGCGCACCGAACCTGGCTCGATCCAGACGGCTTTGATCGCACTCGTCTCGGCAAGGCTCCGATCGACACGCCACGCAGGGCCATGGGCAACCTGCTCGGCAACGCCGTTCGCTTCGGCGTGGTGGACGACGTGCTCGCCGCCGGCGAGGGAATCGAGACCATGCTTTCATTGCGTTACGTGCTGCCGACTCTGCCTATGGCCGCAGCGCTCTCGGCCAATCACCTCTCGGCCATGTTGCTGCCGTCTGGCCTGCGTCGGCTCTATATCGCCCGCGACGCAGATGCCGCCGGAGATGCCGTGCAGGCTACTCTCACCCGGCGTGCAAAAGCCGTCGGCGTTGAAACGATTGCGTTGTCGCCCAGGCTGGGCGATTTCAACGAAGACCTGCACATCTTCGGTCTCGAGACCCTCCGAGCAGAGTTGCGGCTTCAACTCGTACCAGAGGACATCGTCCGCTTCCTGCATTCGTCGACGGTGGCCGCAGAATAGACCGGTGCTTCGATCGACGTTGATAGGTCGGTCATAACGAGGCCATTGCCGGAAGAGGAGGCGACCTCGGCCTTCTAGAGGGCGATCGGACGGCAACCGGACCGGGCCGGCAATGGCTACGCCCGGCTATTTTCCGCCGCGCGCCGGCGATGAGCAGACACAACAGCCATCAAACCGGCGCGCTTTGCATCGCGAAGCAAAATAGCCGGCCTCCGCCATCCTCCGCTGCCGCTTCGGCCCTTGCGGGTTCTGGCCCGCTCCGCCCGCCGTCTGAGTGATCGCCACGAAGGCCGCGATGGGCGCGGCCGATCCGGCAAAGGATCCCTCCAATGACCGACCACGACGACATTGAACCGCCGCACGCCTCTTCTCCAACTGACCACGTCCTCACCGAGCTACAACTCTTCGGCTACCGTCCCTTCGACGACCAGCCTGACTCACGACCGCTTCCCGACGGCAAGATGATCGCTGGCGCCGTTGCCGATGTCTTCGACGCCCTGGTTGCGACACTGAGCGACACGCGGCTCGAGCCGGACCTAGGCGATCTGCTCTGGTCGACCGTCAACCTGTTCCATCGTGCCGTCGACCGCATCGAACGCCATCTCGACGACAACGAGCAGGCGCAGCAAAAGAGCCAGCGCGAGCAGAATGGCTCCGAAGTCCGATCGGTCGAACTCGAGCGCCTAACGGCCGAAGGGATCACGCTGATAGAGCGCCGTAACTGCCTGGAGCTCTTCCGCGACCAGGCCATCGGGCGCTTTGAGACTCACACCGGATCATCCTGGCGCCCTCGATCGGGATCGCTGGTGAACCACCGCACGCTGACCGCAGCAATGATCGACTCCCGCGACTTCATCGCAGCCAAGCGTCGCGCTGAAACCGAGGTCTTGTTGCCAGCAGGACCGAAGATCGCACTTACCGGCGGGCTCGACTTCAATGACCACCACCTCATCTGGGACCGCCTCGACAAGGTCTACTCCAAGCATCCCGACATGGTCCTGCTCCATGGCGGCTCGCCCAAAGGTCCGGAGCTTATCGCCTCCAAATGGGCGACCAATCGCAAGGTGCCTCAGATCGCCTTCAAGCCTGACTGGACAAAGCACGCCAAGGCAGCCCCATTCAAGCGCAACGACGCCATGCTCGAACTCCTGCCGATCGGCGTCATGCAATTCCCCGGCACGGGAATCCAGGACAACCTGGCGGACAAAGCGAAGCGCCTCGGCATTCCCGTCTGGAGGTTCGGCGGCGCGTGAGCGCCGTCTCCTCGCTCCAGACCATCAAAGCGGATTGCGTGCGCCGCAACTCCGCCTCGTTTCGACCCTATGTCCAAGTTGCGCCGTGGTGGTGGTGGAAGGCGCGACTGCTAAACCTATGCACATGGAGCCACCACCATGCTTGCCCTTGGGCTTGTTCTCAGCACACTCGGCATCGGCTTGTTCTGCTGGGCGATCTTTGCGCTCGCTGTGTCTGCCTTGCCGTTTTTTGTCGCACTGAGTATCGGGATGACGGCGTTTCAGAATGGCGCCGGCGTGGTCGGTGCGCTGCTCATCGGAACAGCCGGTGGCGCGTTGACGCTTGCCGTCGGTCAGGCCGCCGTCGCCATTACTCGGTCGTTGATCCTGCGCATCGCCATCGCGACCGCATTTGCTGTCCCCGCTGCCGTCGCCGGCTATCATGTGGTGTTCGCCCTGTCACAGATCGGGATGCACTCGCTGGCGTGGCGTGAGGTCTTCGCTTGCCTTGGCGCGGTTTGCATTGGCGTTACGTCATGGACGCGCTTGATTGTTTTGGCGAAGACCGGCCCGTTCGAGCCGGCCGGGGTGGTGGATAACCCGTCCTAACCGGTTCATACGGCCGCATGGCCCGAAGGATGTCCGTTTACCACCTTCGTCGTCGAACAGGTGCGTGTAGGATCGGCGCGTTGAACTGGGGAGATCGAAACTTGAGCGCGGGAGAGGCAGTCCCTCCTCGGGACTCTCGATCAAGCTGCCGGCATTCGGTCTGGCCCACGCAGCCGCGGCAGAGCGATGTTACCTGATCCGTTCTTCGGAGACGATGCCGCCCTTTGCAGGAGATTGTTTCTCTTTCCGCGCTGAATCGTTCCGACCTCTTGTTTATCAAAACCGAGTTAGCCACCCTTCTCCAGAGATTGTGGTTCAGCACGCGACGCACGTGGCCTCATTGATGGCTTGATCTGGCCGAAGACCGGCTTCGCCTCGATCGTCTGAGCCGCAACGCCGTTGATGCGACTTTCTTCCCCTGGGCTTCGCCCATTCCTCGCGAGGCAAGAAAGTCGCCACAACGGCGTCCTCCGCTGCACTTCGGCCCGAGTGGGTGCGTCGCCGATCGTCCTCGGCCTGCAGATCGCCATCGAGGCCGCGGTGGTCGCGGGCTCGAAACACAACAGGAGAAGTGACATGGCTAGCATCGGTTCTTTCAAGAAGGTTGGCAACGAGTTCCAGGGCGAGATCGTGACCCTGAGCCTGAAGGCCAAGGGCGTCCGTATCGTCGCCGAGACCAACCGATCCAACGACAACGCTCCCAGCCACCGCATTTATGTGGGTCGCGCGGAGATCGGCGCGGCCTGGTCGAAGCGCTCCGAAGAGGGCCGCGACTACCTTTCGCTCAAGCTCGATGACCCCTCGTTCAACGCGCCGATCTACGCGAACCTGTTCGACGACGAAGGCGGTCAAGGCTACACCCTGCTCTGGTCGCGGCCGCGCAAGACCGGCGAGTAAGAGCGTCCCACCAAGCCCCGTCCGGTCCGCCGGGCGGGGCTTCTCATTCTTCCGGGCATGAGTAAGCGATAAGGGCCGTCGGATCGAGCGGCTCGACATCAATTATTCGGCCTGTCCCCGCGTCCTTTTCTTGGCGCTTGCGGACGGGCGAGTGAGCAGGTCGGCTGCCTCGACACCAAGGCTGCGCGCCAGCCGATCGACAACGTCGATACCTGCCGCGTAAACGCTTCGCTCGAGTGCGCTGATGTAAGTGCGGTCGATTTCAGCACGATGAGCCAATTCCTCCTGTGACAAGCCACGGGCCTGCCGAAGCTTCCGCAAATTAATTGCAAGTATCTCGCGTATATCCATACGCGAGAGGGCATGTTCTTGAAGAGTATTTCACCACGGAGTATTCTCGACAAAACGCGATCCGGACGGCTCCCGCGACAATTTTGGCGCTTCTGCTCCTTCCTGACCGTGTGTTAGAAATTGTCTAAACTAAGGCGTGGAGTCTTATGAGGAAGCCGCCGCTCGACCCAGACGTCGCCGACGCTGCGCCTGCAGATCAAATTCTCACTGTCTACGATGAGCAGCATGTCGTGACCTACATGCGCCTTCTGCAGGCCGAAAGCCAAGGGGCTGACTGGATGGAAGTCGCTCGAGTGGTGCTGCATATCGATCCGGTGCGGGAGCCGGACCGTGCGCGGAGCGTATATCAGAGTCATCTCGCGCGCGCCAAATGGGTGACCGAGCGGGGACGCCTCTTGCGCGGCACCGGCTCAAAATAGAAGAAAACCGCCGGCCGGCGACTTGCAGGCAGAACTATTTTCTTTTGCTAACCGGTGGTCATTTCGGTGCACCACGTGGTGCCAAACTAGGGGCTTCCTACAACCGCCTCGTTCATACCTATTGCGCCGCAATCCTTGTTAGCTGCGTGCAATGGGGCGGAAGCAATGCCTGAATTCGACTGGCGGTCGCCGGAATCCTACAAGAGCCTACAAGACGCCGAAATCACCGACATCGCCTGGGAATGTCTCCGTCGTAACGCGGACTATCGGCGCGACTTTGAGGCGATGATCGCCAGCAGTCCCGATGGCGAAGTAACACCAGAATTCAGGAGGAGGTGGGGCCTCTGCTTTCGCCCATGACCCGCAGAGGTCCTTCGACGAACAGACGATCTTTTGGGCGCCGGAGGTTCTAGCGGCGGTCGTTCCGGTCAAGGTTGCCGGGGCTGCCGATAGCAGTTCAGCGTCTCAACCGCTGCTTGACCTTGCAGCTGGCCAGGTGCGCCGCGCCGCCGACGGCTGGCACGCCGTGCTGCGCATCGGTGCAGTGGATCACCGTGTCTGGTCCAAAGAGCCGCCAGTGCTCGGCGCGTCATATGCGGCTGAGCTGCCATTTGACGGCGATTTCGACGCGCGTGCTTATGCAGCCCGCAGGCTGTGGCGCGCGATGAATGGACGCGCGCCAGGTCCTGCCTTTCATCAACTGTCGAAACAGCGGCGTGACCGCTTGAGGGTTGCGATCCGTGCGCTCGACGCGCACGGCGCGGGCGCAAGCTATCGCGTCATCGCCGAAGTACTGTTCGGCAAAAAGCGCATCCCCGATCGCGCCTGGAAGACGCATGATCTGCGCAATCGAACGATCCGCTTGGTGCAAGGCGGCCTCACGTTGATGCGCGGTGGTTACCGCAAACTTCTGCGGCCCGGGCGCAAGGACGAGTAGTGCCGCTCCGGAGGGGTGCCGAAAATCGCCTCCTGAAACTTCGGCATCCCCCTCCGAGATCTTGCTCCTCCATGATGACCGCACACGCGCCGGCCTAGGCCGAGCGTAGTGCGCTGTCCTCCTGGAGTTCTCAAATGCCCGATCCGATGGCCGGTCTTCCCCCGCGATTCCTGCGCACACCTGAGGCCGCGCGTTACCTTGGCCTCTCCGGCCGCACGCTGGAGAAGCACCGCACGTACGGCACAGGACCAACATATCGGAAGATTGGCGGACGTGTCGTCTACGCCGTCGATGACCTGAAGGCGTGGGCCGACCGCGGGGCCAAGACGTCGACATCCGACCCCGGGAAGGGGACTGTGCTGCCCGCCAAGAAGCATCCGGTCCTGCGTCCCTACGCAGGTCAGGAACGTCGCTGATGTCAGCGTGAGAGCTGTGACTATGCGGCGCAAACACCATTCCGAGCGCGACCAGCTTGAGCTCTTTCGGGCGCTGCCCGGCGATCTCGCGCCGCGCGATGCGCAGGATCTGATGGCCTATCCGTTCTTCTCGCTTGCAAAAACAAAGCGAACTGTGCCGATCGATTTCAGCGCAGGTGCGATCGCAATTCGCGTTGAAGCTGTGCCGGAACACGGCATGGCGACCATTTGGGATGCAGACGTTCTGATCTGGGCGGCGTCCCAGATCGTCGAAGCCCGTGATGCCGGCTTGAAGACGTCGCGCCTGATGGCTGCAACGCCTTACGAGATTCTGACGTTCGTCGGCCGCGGCACCAGCGCACGCGACTATGACCGGCTGAAGGCGGGCCTCGACAGACTTCAGTCAACGACGGTGCTGACGTCGATCCGTCAACCGGCAGAACGGCGACGGCATCGCTTCTCCTGGATCAACGAGTGGAAGGAGACGGCGGATGCGAATGGCCGCCCCTATGGGCTCGAGTTGATCCTGCCGGATTGGTTCTACGCTGGCGTCATCGATGACGCGCTCGTGCTGACGATTGACCGCGCTTATTTTGACCTGACGGGCGGGCTCGAGCGCTGGCTTTATCGCCTTGTACGCAAGCACGGTGGACGCCAGGACGGCGGCTGGAGCTTTGATCTTGTGCATCTCCATGCCAAGTCCGGCATCCTCTCGCCGCTCAAGCACTTTGCTTACGACGTTCGTCAGATCGTCCAGCGCCAGACATTGCCTGGCTATCAGCTCGTGCTGACACGGGATCCTGATGGCACCGAGCGGCTGAACTTCACGCCATCGCCTGTTCATCCCTTAACGGCACGCCTGCGCCGGCGCGGTCTCATTCCAAAATCGGAGGACAACCTGTGAATCAGCTCGTGCTATCGAGGACCGCAACCCTCGTGCTATCGGGGACCCGATCCTCGTGCTATCGGGGACCGGAATCGAGCTTAAGAGCTTGTTTCCCCGCGCATTCCAGCTGCTCTAACTTTACTAACCAGAAATCCTTCGGATTTCTTCTAACGGACCAAGCCGCAAAGCGAATGGAAGGTGGCCGGCAAAGCCCGCCCGTCCGTCCTGCTGGCCTTCACAAGCCGTACACGCCCTTCCCCTCCGCCAAAGCGGACGGCTCCCAGTTCGAGCGCATGGGAGCCACGGTATGAGCGATCTTACCGAAGTGGAAGTTCTGTGGCTGGAGAGGCGCATCGAAAACCGCATTCGGTTCGGTCGCATGGTCAAGGAACGGAAGCTTGATCGCCATCGGCGCGTCCTGTCATTTGCGCCCGGCAGCATCTTTGCCTTCGTCCGTTGGACCTCCAACGACTTTGGGACAATCATTTCGCGGATCGACATCTTGCGCGCAGTCGCTCCGGGACAGCGCTGCTCGACCGTGCCTTATGTGACACCCGGCGGTGAGATTTTGCTGCGTCTGTCCGGCTGGCCGAAGGTCGAGCGGGTATTACAAATGACCGATGCCGTTGAGGCGCTCGGCATCGATCCAGCTGATGTCGCGCCTGATCATTGGCATCATGTTCATAACCGCCTGTCCGTCAACGAAAACCCGCGTCCCTACACGAAAGCGCGCCACCAAGCCTGGCTCCATCGTCAAAGGGTGATGCGATGACGGGCCGCATGAAGACGCTGACCGCGGCGATTGGGGTTGCTACTGCGCTCGTCGCGACGATCGTGCTGGAGCCGCTTCCGCTTTACATCTGGAACGCATCCGCGAGCGTGCCGATCGGTCTCTACCGCCTCCGATCGGCGGACCAATTCCAAGTCACTGATTTGGTCGCCGTGCAGCCGCCGGAGCCGCTCGCGACCTTCCTCGACCTTAACGGCTATTTGCCCATTGGTATCCCCATGCTGAAGCGCGTACTCGCTCTTCCGGGGCAGCGTGTTTGCAGAACCGGCCTCACGATTTCAGTCGACGATGTCGCGGTGGGTGAGGCGAAGGATCGCGACGGACGCGGCCGGCCGCTGCCGAAGTGGCAGGGCTGCCGCGTCGTCGGCGATGGCGAACTGTTTCTGATGAACTGGCAGTCGGACGACTCTCTTGATGGCCGATATTTTGGATTCTTGCCTGCGTCGGCGGTGATCGGCCGTGCGCTGCCCGTGTGGACGTGGGAGGAGTGATCGTGCGTGTTCCACGTTCTTACCCCGCCATTCCTCTGTTCGATCGATCGCGGGACCATTCCTCCGTCCTGACCAACCGTTGCAGGGCCGACGCGCGCCGCGGCGGTCCAGGGCGGCCGCATGGCCGGTGCGAAGCGGCTTTACCCTGGACGGGGGTGAGCGCGACGGCATGCCTGGCTCGGCCGGGCGTGCGTGTTTGGGCCGTCGCGTCGCTGCTGCTTGTTTTCGCTGCGTCGGACAGTGCTGCTCTTGCCCGGAGTAGATTGCCGTTAGCTCAAGCGGTTGCTCAGGAAAGCCGCCCGTTTGCAGCTTTCGTCGACGAAGCCTCGCAGCGTTTTGCAATTCCGGTGAACTGGATCGGTTCGGTCATTAACGTCGAAAGTGCTGGAGACCTGCACGCCAAGTCGCCCAGAGGAGCAATGGGCCTGATGCAGATCATGCCGGCGACTTGGGCGGAGCTTCGCGAGCGCTACAATCTCGGGAACGACCCCTACGACCCGCACGACAACATTCTGGCCGGCACGGCTTACTTGCGCGAACTGCTCGATCGGTATGGCTCGCCTGGCGTGTTTGCCTCGTACAACGCGGGACCATCTCGCTATGAAGAGCATCTCGCAGGCGGCTCTCTGCCAGACGAGACGCGAGCATACGTCGCAAAGCTTGCAGATCTGCTGACCATCGAACTGCCGCCGAGGTGGGCGTCCAGCGGTCAGTCATCAGCAGTTGGGACGCTATTCGTCACGCGATCCGTTCTCATGAAAACGCACGATCGGTTGCCGGCGCTCATGCCGTTGAGCGGCGCCACGACCGCAATCTCAGTGCACGAAGTGTCGCGCATGGTTCCTCAGTCTATTGGCGTATTCGTGTCTCGATCGGATTCGGGAGCATCGCAATGACCAAGTGTGCGGGTTCGCAAGCTGACGGCGTATGGGCGATGCCTTCGGCCCGCGCTCTACTCGTCGCTTCGCTCCTCACCGAGCCACCCTTCGGGTGTCTCGGCCCTTCGGGTAACGATCGCTATCGCAAGCGCGCGGAAGGAGTGGGGGCTTCGCGAGTTGGCTGCGAAGTCGCGGCGGCTCTTTCGGCGACCGGGAGACCACGACGGCAGGACGGGCACACGGTTCTCTCGGCCAATTGGCGTGTTCGTGCCTCGATCGATTCGGGAGCATCGCAATGACCAAGTGTGCGGGTTCGCAAGCTGACGGCGTATGGGCGATGCCTTCGGCCCGCGCTCTACTCGTCGCTTCGCTCCTCACCGAGCCACCCTTCGGGTGTCTCGGCCCTTCGGGTAACGATCGCTATCGCAAGCGCTCGGAAGCAGTGGGGGCTTCGCGAGCCGGCTGCCAAGTCGCAGCGGCTCTTTCGGGATCCGGCGACCGGGAGACCACGACGGCAGGACGGCGAGATAAAAGGGGCTCGCCGGTCGAACCGCAAGCCATTGGCATGGCTTGGGTTCTGGCGTGCCGGTCGGTCGGGGCGCGTGCCGCGCCTTGCATTTTGATGAAAGCAATCAAGGGCGTCTTCAGCACCGTGTGGGCGTTTGATCGTTCGGAGGCCCTGCCGTGAGCGTGGGCGACAGCGATCTGCGTGTTCGGCCTGGGCGCATCCGCAGTACCCGCGCGCCGAAGCCGAAGAGCTTCATCAATCAGGTTCTGCGTGCCGCGAAGAAAGCCGGACACAACTCGGGACAGGCCGCAGCCAGCAGGCGTTCGGCGGCCTATGGGCGCTCGACGTTTGGCCGCGGCCGGCTCGCCTTCAGCCGCGCCAGGCTGTTCAGCCCGACGCGGCGCGTTGTGGTGAAGGCGCGCGTGGTGCGGCACAAAGGGCGAGTCTTTCGTTCAGCACCACTGACCGCCCACCTCTCATATCTGAAGCGCGACGGCGTGACCCGGAGTGGTGAACGGGCCGAGATGTTCGATGCCGGCAGCGACCGCGCCGATAGCGCGGCTTTGGCAGAACGCTGCAAGGACGACCGGCATCATTTCAGGTTTATCGTCTCGCCCGAGGATGCCGGCGAGATGACCGACCTGAAGGCCTTCACCCGCGACCTCGCCAGGCAGATGGAGACCGATCTCGGCACGCAGCTCGATTGGGTGGCTGTCGATCATTGGAATACCGACAATCCCCACGTTCACCTTCTCATTCGTGGAGTTGATGGGGAGGGCGGCGATCTCGTGATCTCCCGCGACTACATCAGCCAGGGCCTGCGCTCACGAGCCGAGGAACTGGTCGCCATTGAACTCGGTCCAAAGCCGGAGCACGAGATCCGCAATTCGCTGGAGAGGGAAGTCACGGCGGAGCGATGGACGCGGCTCGATCGGGAAATCCGGCTGGCGGCCGATGAGACGGGCTACATCGATCTTCGCCCTGAGAGTCCCGGCAAGCCCGATCCTGAAATCAGGCGCCTGATGGTCGGCCGCCTGCAGCATCTGGAGAAGATGGGCCTTGCCGCATCGGCCGCGCCGGGGGAGTGGACGGTCGGACTCGAGGCCGAGCGTAGCTTGCGCGAACTCGGCATGCGCGGCGACATCATCAAGACCATGCACCGCACCTTTACGGAGCGTGGTGAAGCGCGCGGCATTGCAGACTTTGTCATCGAGGGTGGACAGCCCACGTCTCAGATTGTCGGACGGCTGGTTGACCGGGGATTGCATGACGAACTGACCGGCGAGGCCTACGCCCTGATCGACGGTACGGACGGACGTGCGCACCATGTGCGCTTCCGAGGCGTCGAGGCTTTCGAGCACGCACCGCCGGTCGGCGGCATCGTGGAAGTGCGGCACTTCGGTCAAACCGGCGATCCGCGGCCGACCATGGTGCTGGCGACCCGTTCCGATCTCGATCTTGCCGATCAGGTCACTGCTAAAGGAGCAACCTGGCTCGACCACAGGCTGGTCGAACGCGACTCCATGCCGCTCGCCATGGGTGGATTCGGCCGCGAGACCCGCGACGCCCTGGAAGCGCGCGCCGAGCATCTGATCCAGGAGGGCCTGGCGCGGCGGCAGGGCCAGCGCCTCATCCTCCAGCGCGACCTCCTGAATACGTTGCGCCGACGTGAACTGGACGAGGTGGCCGCAAAAGTCTCTGCCGAGACCCGCCTCCCTTACGTTAAGCCTGACTCCGGGGAGCATGTGGCGGGCACGTACCGCCACCGGCTGACGCTCACCTCGGGACGCTTCGCCATGATCGACAATGGGCTCGGCTTCCAGCTCGTGCCCTGGTCCCGCGAACTCGAACAGAAACTCGGCCAACACGTCACCGGCGTCGTGAAGGACGGCGGTGGCATCGAGTGGGGCTTTGGTCGCAAGCGCGACCTCGGCCTCTAGCAATCTTTTCAATTCAGTTGCGGAAGGACGTTCGGATGTCCGGAACCAAAATCCTATGGGGACAGGTGATTGCGGTCGGCGTGATTGTATTGCTGGCCATCTGGGGAGCAACCGAGTGGACGGCTTGGCGGCTTGCCTGGCAACCGGAGCTTGGGCGGCCCTGGTTCGAACTGTCTGGATTCAAGATCTATTACCCGCCGACTTTCTTCTGGTGGTGGTTCGTCTACGACGCCTATGCGCCGCAGGTCTTTGTTGAGGGCGCGTTCATTGCGGCATCTGGGACCTTCACTTCGATTGCCGTAGCGATCGGCATGTCGGTATGGCGCGCTCGTGAAGCCAAAAACGTCGAGACCTATGGTTCGGCGCGGTGGGCTGGTCTGGAGGAGGTTCGAGCGGCCGGACTGCTTGGTCGGGATGGCGTGGTGCTGGGCAAGCTCGATAGCGACTACCTCCGCCACGATGGACCGGAGCACGTCTTGTGTTTTGCTCCCACCCGGTCCGGCAAGGGCGTCGGGCTCGTCGTTCCCTCGTTGTTGGCTTGGCCCGGCTCGGCCATCGTGCACGACATCAAGGGTGAGAACTGGCAATTGACCGCCGGCTTTCGCTCGCGGCATGGCCGGGTCCTGTTGTTCGACCCGACGAATCCAAAGTCGTCAGCCTACAATCCGCTCCTCGAAGTCCGGCGGGGGGAATGGGAGGTTCGCGACGTTCAGAACGTCGCCGACGTACTGGTCGACCCCGAAGGCTCGCTCGACAAGCGGAACCATTGGGAGAAGACCAGTCATTCGCTCCTGGTCGGCGCCATACTCCATGTCCTCTATGCTGAGGCAGACAAGACGCTGGCCGGCGTGGCGGCCTTTCTGTCCGACCCGAAGCGGCCGATCGAGGTGACGCTGAAGGCAATGATGACGACCGCCCATCTTGGCGAGCAGGGCGCCCATCCGGTTGTCGCCTCGACCGCGCGCGAGCTCCTCAACAAATCCGAGAATGAACGCTCCGGTGTCCTGTCCACCGCGATGTCATTCCTTGGGCTCTACCGCGATCCCGTGGTGGCCCAGGTGACCCGCTGTTGCGATTGGCGGATCGCCGACCTGATCGCAGATAGCCTACCTGCGACGCTTTACCTGGTAGTGCCGCCCTCCGATATCTCACGGACCAAACCATTGATCCGTCTGGTGCTGAACCAGATCGGCCGACGCCTGACCGAGGATTTGCACGCTCCTAATCGCAAGCATCGGGTCCTGATGATGCTCGACGAGTTCCCCGCACTTGGGCGGCTCGACTTCTTCGAGTCTGCGCTCGCCTTTATGGCGGGGTACGGAATCAAGAGTTTTCTGATCGCGCAGTCGCTCAACCAGATCGAAAAGGCCTACGGGCCCAACAATGCGATTCTCGACAACTGCCACGTCCGCGTCAGCTTCGCGACCAACGACGAGCGAACCGCCAAGCGGGTTTCCGACGCGTTGGGCACGGCCACCGAGATGCGGGCGATGAAGAACTATGCCGGTCACAGGTTGAACCCGTGGTTAGGCCACCTCATGGTTTCGCGGCAGGAGACGGCAAGACCGCTGCTGACCCCAGGCGAAGTCATGCAGCTTCCGCCGAAGGACGAGATCGTCATGGTGGCGGGCACGCCGCCGATCCGGGCAAAGAAGGTCCGCTACTACGAAGATCGGCGGTTCACCGAGCGGGTTCTACCGCCGCCCGATCCAGCGAGCGCCGGCCGATCGTCGCGAACAGACGGATGGTCAGTGCTCGGACCGCTGAAGCCGACGGCTAGACCAGCTGATCAAGCTTCGGGGGCCGAGGAAGACAGGGCGAACAGCGGACTCCGTCGTGAGCCCGAACTCCCCGATCACGTGGCGATCGCCAAGGAGACGACCGAACCGACACCCGCAGAAGAATTTGCTGCCGTTCTAGATGATGACGAGGATGCGGTCCGTCAGTCCCGGCTCATACGCCAACAGATGCGCGGTGTTGCCCGTCAAGTCGCTCTGGACCCGAATGACGGTATGGAGCTCTGAGGCAATATGCGCGACCGGATGAACGTCTATTTCCCGCCAGAGCTTTTGAAACAGATCTCGGAGCTGGCCGATCGTAAGAAGCTTTCCCGGTCCGCGATCGTGGAAGCAGCTGTCGCTTCGTTTCTGTCACCGGACGGAGCGGACAGGCGGGAGGCAGCGTTTACCCGTCGCCTGGATCGATTGTCGCGCCAAATGCAGAGGCTGGAGCGCGACGTTGGTTTGACGGCCGAGACCTTGGCTTTGTTCATTCGTTTCTGGTTGACGATCACGCCACCGTTGCCCAACGACGCGCAGGCGCCCGCGCAGGCAAAGGGCAGGGAGCGCTTTGAAGGATTCGTTGAGGCGCTCGGGCGTCGTTTGCAAAAGGGGCAAAGCTTTCTGCGCGAGATTCCAGAAGATGTCTGCCGTCCGGAACCGGCAGAAGAGACCTGATCGAACCATGTAGAAAGGCCGTTTCGCTGATCCTTCTTTTTCTACGCCAGCCTACGACCGCAACGATTTAGCCGAACTGACAAAAAGCTGGACGCGCTATCGGCTTGAGCGAGCTGAGAGCAAAGGGGCCAGCATGCAAATCTCAACCGCATGGCGAATCGCGCGCGTTTTTCTCCCTTTTGCAGTTGGGTACTATCTCTCGTATCTGTTTCGAACGATCAACGCTCTGATCGCCAACCATCTCAGCTCGGATACCGGGCTTGGGACTGCCGACCTCGGGTTGCTTACGTCGGTCTATTTTCTTGTTTTCGCGGTCGCTCAGATCCCTGTCGGTATATTGTTGGATCGCTTTGGTCCGCGTCGCGTCCAGAGTGTTCTGCTCTTGCTTGCCGCAGCAGGCGCCGGCCTCTTCGCGATATCGACTGACTTCCTGTCGCTTTTGTTCGCGCGTGCAATGATCGGGCTTGGCGTGGCGGCGGCGTTGACCGCAGGATTGAAGTCGATCGTCCTCTGGTTCCCCAGGGAGCGTGTCGCCTTGCTTAACGGCTACATGGTCATGCTGGGATCGCTTGGAGCGGTGACTGCTACGGTCCCCGTCGACCACCTGCTCGCCTGGATGGGTTGGCGGCAACTTTTTGGGGTCCTGGCGGTCGCTACCGGTGCGACGGCCATTCTCATCTATGCCGTCGTGCCTGAGCGAGGCATTGTCCCATCAGCAGCGGGCGCCACTCTTGGCTTCGTTCTCGGCGATCGGCGCTTCTGGCGAATGGCCCCGTTGTCGGCGACGTGCGTCGGATCAACCTGGTCTCTGCAGGGATTGTGGGCATCCCCGTGGTTGACCGACGTGGAGGGGCTTGATCGCGCAGGTCTCGTCAGACAGCTTTTTATGATGTCCATCGTATTGAGCGCTGGCGCCTGGTTATTCGGTACGACCGTCCACGCCATCAAGCGGAAAGGAATCGGGGCGGAGACGGTGTTAGCGATGGTTGCGGTGCTGTTCATCGCGGCTGAGTTATCCCTGATCCTGCGAGTGTCTTTGCCGTCCATCCTGCTTTGGTCTATTGTCGCAATTGTCGGAACGGCGACAGTGGTCAGCTTCGCGGTGATAGCGGATTACTTCCCTCCGGAGCTTGCCGGCCGTGCCAATGGTGCATTGAATGTCTTGCACTTCGGTTGGGCATTTCTGGCGCAATACGCAACAGGACTTGTTCTGGAACAATGGTCCGCAAATGATGGGCATAGGCCCGTCCAAGCCTATCAAGTCGCTTTTGGTCTGAACGTAGTACTGCAGATCGCGGCGTTAGTCTGGTTCGCGCTGCCTTGGCGCCGATCCATCGCTTCGTGGATGAGTTCAATCCTCTTCTTCAGGCCGGCTGATGTTTCCTGCGCGGTCGAGCGAGTCGGGTTGTACGAAGACTCGGTCATCCTCCTGCCAGGGGATGACAATGCGGATTGGTGAGCAGACCACTCCCGCGAACTAACACGATTGCGTAGGCCTCAAACATCAATTCTCAGTCTTTCTTTTTCTACGCTAGGCTACGATCACTGAAGCCGCTTGTTGCGCCAAGTCCATCGGTGCCTTTTCTAATCATCCCCACATGAGGACGCTCGTTGGACGTCCTCATTCGGTGGGGACGAACGGTGGCAATCAATTCCATTCAATCGGAAGCGAGTTCGCGCGGCGCGCGAATGCTGCGCAGCGCGCTTGGTTCTGCAATTGCCGGCTACCTCGAAGACGAAGCGATCATCGAGGTGATGCTCAACCCGGATGGGCGGCTGTGGATCGACCGGTTGTCGAATGGTCTGAGCGACACAGGCGAAACTCTGTCGGCTGCAGATGGCGAGCGAATCGTTCGCCTGGTTGCGCATCACGTAGGCGCCGAGGTGCATGCCGGCGCGCCACGGGTGTCGGCCGAATTGCCTGGAACCGGCGAGCGCTTCGAAGGCCTTTTGCCTCCGGTCGTTGCCGCCCCGGCCTTTGCTATCCGCAAGCCAGCTGTCGCAGTGTTTACGCTCGACGACTACGTCGCCAAGAAGATCATGACCTCGGAGCAGGCCAAGTTCCTGAAGAGCGCGGTCGCTGCACGGAAGAACATCCTGGTCGCTGGTGGAACATCGACGGGCAAAACGACGCTGACGAATGCGCTCCTGGCCGAGGTGGCAAAGACTGCTGATCGGGTCGTGCTGATCGAAGATACGCGCGAACTTCAGTGCAAAGCGCCCAATCTAGTGGCGCTGCGGACCAAAGATGGCGTGGCTACGCTATCGGATCTCGTTCGGTCCTCGCTGCGCCTGCGACCTGATCGCATTCCGATTGGCGAAGTCCGAGGTGCCGAGGCGCTCGATCTGCTCAAGGCTTGGGGGACTGGGCATCCAGGCGGCATTGGGACCATTCATGCGGGCAGCGCGCTCGGTGCGCTGCGGCGGCTCGAGCAGCTCATCCAAGAGGCCGTCATCACGGTTCCGCGTGCCCTGATCGCTGAGACCATCAACCTCGTCGCGGTCCTTGCCGGCCGCGGCGCTGAGCGTCGTCTCGCTGAGCTCGCCCTCGTTTCGGGTCTTGGCGCCTCTGGCGACTACGAACTTTCATCAGCAGGAGACTGACATGCGTCATCAATTTCGCTTTCTTCGACGTGCATCGTTGGCCGCCTTCGGCGCAGTGCTTGTGGCAGCGTCGCCGTCATGGGCGGCCGGCTCGAACATGCCTTGGGAACAGCCACTCAATCAGATCCTGCAGTCGGTTGAAGGTCCGGTCGCCAAGATCATCGCCGTCATCATCATCGTCGTGACTGGGCTCACGCTCGCGTTCGGGGACTCCTCGGGCGGTTTCCGCCGGCTGATCCAGATCGTGTTCGGTCTATCGATCGCGTTTGCCGCCTCGAGCTTCTTTCTGTCGTTCTTCTCCTTCGGCGGCGGCGTGGTGATCTGATGGATGATCCTTCGGCAGGCTTTGTCGTGCCCGTTCATCGCGCACTCACTGAGCCGATTCTGATGGGCGGCGCGCCGCGGTCCGTCGCGATCGTCAACGGCACGCTTGCCGCAGCCCTTGGGCTTGGATTGCGGCTCTGGATCGCGGGCCTCGTCCTCTGGTTCATCGGCCATATGGCCGCCGTCTGGGCCGCCAAACGCGATTCCGCCTTCGTCGATGTGGTGCGCCGGCATCTGCGCATCCCCAGTCATCTCAACCTCTGAGCTCTCGGTCATGATGAATCTCGCCGAATATCGCCATTCCAGCGCGCGGCTCGCCGACTTCCTGCCCTGGGCAGCGCTCGCCAACGAGGGAATCGTCCTGAACAAGGACGGCTCGTTCCAGCGGACAGCAAGATTCCGCGGACCCGACCTGGATAGCGCAGTGCCGGCTGAACTCGTCGCCGTCGCCGGTCGCCTGAACAACGCCCTGCGCCGTCTGGGATCTGGTTGGGCCATATTTGTCGAGGCGCAGCGTCATTTTGCTGGGTCCTATCCTCCGAGTACATTTCCAGATGTCGCATCCGCACTGGTCGATGCCGAACGCAGGGCCCAGTTCGAAGAGGCCGGCGCTCACTACGAGTCCAGCTATTTCCTGACCTTCCTCTATCTACCGCCGGAGGAGGGAGCCGCCAGGGCAGAGCGCCTGCTGTATGAGGGCCGCGATCGGACTGTTGGCGCAGACGCGCGCGAGGTGCTCCGCGGGTTTGTCGATCAAACCAACCGCGTGCTGCAGCTCGTCGAGGGGTTCATGCCGGAATGCAGCTGGCTCGATGATCAGGACACGCTGACCTACCTGCACTCGACGATCTCGACCAAGCGTCACCGCGTTCGCGTGCCAGAAATTCCGATGTATATCGATGCGCTTTTGGCCGACCAGCCGTTGACCGGCGGGCTAGAGCCCATGTTGGGCTCAGCCACTCTTCGGGTCCTGACGATCGTCGGCTTTCCGGGCGCCACGACCCCGGGAATCCTGGACGACCTGAATCGCCTGCCGTTCTCGTATCGTTGGTCGACCCGGGCGATCATGCTCGACAAGACCGACGCCACCAAGCTGCTGACCAAGATCCGCCGCCAGTGGTTCGCCAAGCGAAAATCCATCGGTGCCATCCTCAAGGAGGTTATGACCAACGAGGCACCGGCGCTGCTCGATACCGACGCCCACAACAAGGCGCTTGATGCCGACGCGGCACTGCAGGAACTGGGGTCGGATCAAATCGGACAAGCCTTTGTCACGGCGACCATAACTGTCTGGGACCGCGATCCTAACGCCGCCGATGAAAAGCTGCGGCTGGTCGAGAAGGTCATTCAGGGCCGCGATTTCACCTGCATGATCGAGACGGTGAACGCCGTCGAAGCCTGGCTCGGCAGTCTGCCCGGGCACGTCTACGCCAATGTCCGGCAGCCGCCGGTTTCGACCCTCAATCTCGCTCATATGATTCCGATGTCGGCCGTGTGGGCGGGTGAGGCGAGGGATCTGCACTTCAAGGGTCCGCCGCTTCTGTTCGGCAAGACCGAGGGATCTACGCCGTTCCGGTTCTCCCTCCACGTCGGCGACGTCGGCCATACCCTTGTGGTGGGACCGACCGGCGCGGGCAAGTCGGTATTGCTCGCGCTGATGGCGCTGCAGTTCAGGCGTTACCCGAACTCTCAGGTCTTTGCGTTCGATTTCGGCGGTTCGATCCGGGCGGCCGCGCTCGCCATGGGCGGCGACTGGCACGATCTCGGTGGCGCTTTCTCTGACGGGGACGAAGACCCCGTCGCCCTGCAACCGTTGGCGTGGATCGACGATCCTTCCGAGCGAGGGTGGGCGACGGAATGGATCGGCGCGATCCTGGCACGGGAAAAGATCGAGATCACTCCTGAGGTCAAGGATCATCTGTGGTCGGCGCTGAGGTCTCTCGCCTCGGCGCCGAGGCAGGAGCGCACCCTGACGGGTCTGTCAGTCCTGCTCCAATCGAATTCCCTGAAACGCGCCTTGCAACCTTATTGCCTGGGCGGCCCCTCCGGGCGCCTGCTCGATGCCGAATTTGAGCGCCTTGGCGAGGCCTCGGTCCAGGCGTTTGAGACCGAGGGCTTGATCGGAACGAGCGCCGCGCCGGCCGTTCTGGCGTACCTCTTCCATCGTATTGGGGACCGTCTCGATGGCCGGCCGACACTCCTGATCGTCGATGAGGGGTGGCTTGCCCTCGACGACGAGGATTTCGCGGGCCAGCTCCGGGAATGGCTGAAGACGCTTCGCAAGAAGAACGCGTCCGTCATCTTCGCCACCCAGTCGCTTTCGGACATCGATGGCTCCGCAATCGCGCCGGCGATCATTGAAAGCTGCCCAACACGCTTGTTGCTGCCGAACGAACGGGCGATCGAACCGCAAATCACCGCCATCTACCGCCGCTTCGGTCTCAACGATCGCCAAATCGAACTGCTGAGCCGGGCAACGCCAAAGCGCGACTACTATTGCCAGTCCCGCCGCGGCAACCGGATGTTCGAACTCGGCTTGGGTGAAGTTGCGCTGGCTTTCACCGTAGCCTCTTCCAAGACTGACCAGGCCGCCATCACGCAACTCCTCGCCGAACATGGACCCGACGGCTTCGTGCCGGCCTGGCTTCAGCACCGTGGCGTCGCCTGGGCGACAGATCTGATCCCCAATCTCGTCAATCTGGAGAAATCGCTATGAGACGTCTGGGCCTATTGGCGACCACGGCCGCCTTTGCGCTGGTGCTTGGCGTTACGGAGCCCGCACGTGCGCTGATCGTCTTTGATCCCAACAATTACGTCCAGAATGTCCTGACGGCCGCGCGGGAGCTCCAGCAGATCAACAATCAGATCACCTCGTTGCAGAACGAAGCACAGATGCTGATCAATCAGGCCAGAAATCTGGCAAACCTGCCGTATTCGTCCCTCCAGCAACTGCAGTCCTCGATTCAGCGGACCCAGCAATTGCTGGCCCAGGCCCAGCGGATCGCCTATGACGTCCAACAGATCGATCGCGCGTTCTCAACCAGCTACGCGCCGGCGACCAGTAGCCAATCAAACCAATTGCTAATCTCTAATGCTCAGTCGCGTTGGCAGAATTCCTATGCCGCAACGCAAGATGCGCTTCGCGTCCAGGCGGGCATCGTTGGTAATCTCGACACCAATCGTATCCAGACCTCCGCACTCGTAACGTCAAGCCAAGGCGCAAGTGGCGCTCTGCAGGCAACTCAGGCCGGCAATCAGATCCTCGC
This sequence comes from Bradyrhizobium yuanmingense, assembly GCF_025200905.1. Lineage (NCBI taxonomy): Bacteria > Pseudomonadati > Pseudomonadota > Alphaproteobacteria > Hyphomicrobiales > Nitrobacteraceae > Bradyrhizobium > Bradyrhizobium yuanmingense. The sequence goes on from NZ_CP104173.1 coordinate 1,440,330, forward strand.
TCTGAACGCGCAGCAACTCGCCGACCTCACCGCTGTCATAGCGGCACAGGGGAGGGCGCAGAGTCTTGAGGCCGCTCAGCGCGCCTCGGCCCAGGATCAGGGGCGAGAGCAACTCAGGCGATTCCTGACGCCGGGGCAGGGTTATCAATCATCCAACGTGCAGATGTTCCACCAATGACCGACATAAGGGCGTTCAAGGCGTTGTCGCTGCTCACGACAATCGGCGTGTTGGTCGTCGCTGCCTGCACGATTCAGCTTCGTGGCGGAGACGAGCCACACGTGCTGCCGAAGGCGGAGCAGACGACAGATGCAACCAGTTCGGACCTCGCACGCTGCCGCAGCGTCTCTGCTGAGGATACGGCTGGTTATCAGCATTGCAGGCAGGTGTGGGCCGAAAACCGGCGCCGCTTCTTGGCCAAGAAATCCGGTGGCGCGGTTTCTGGCCAAGAAGAACCCGCCGCAGCGTTGGCGCCCGCCCCAAAGGATCAGAGCCGGGTTCCACAGGGATATCCGCAACCGGCGACGCCTGAGGCGAGCAAGCCATGATGGGTACGGAGATCATCGACCAATTCCTGGAAACATTCACGCGTTACATCGACAACGGCTTCGGGCTGCTGGGGAGCGATGTCGGATATCTCGCAACGACCCTTGCTGCGATCGACGTCACGCTCGCCGCGTTGTTCTGGAGTTGGGGGCCGGACGAAGACATCATGGCGCGCCTCGTCAAGAAGACGCTCTTCGTCGGTGTTTTTGCCTATCTCATTGGTAATTGGAACAGTCTGGCACGTATTGTCTTCGAGAGCTTTGCTGGTCTTGGACTGAAAGCATCGGGCGCAAGCCTGTCCGCGTCGGACTTCCTGCGGCCGGGAAAGATCGCCCAAGTCGGACTTGATGCCGGCCGACCGTTGCTCGATTCGATCTCCAACCTGATAGGTTACATCAGCTTCTTCGAGAATTTCGTCCAGATCGTCGTTCTCCTGTTCGCCTGGGTTGTTGTGCTGCTCGCCTTCTTCAGTCTGGCGATCCAGCTCTTCGTCACCCTGATCGAGTTCAAGCTCACGACGCTGGCCGGCTTCGTGCTCATTCCCTTTGGCTTGTTTGGTAAAACCGCCTTCGCGGCAGAGCGGGTCCTGGGCAATGTCATATCCTCCGGAATCAAGGTCCTGGTTCTGGCCGTCATCGTCGGGATCGGCTCGACTTTGTTCTCGCAGTTCACCGCTGGCTTCGGCGGCGCTCAGCCGACCATCGAAGACTCGATGACGCTGGTCCTTGCTGCACTCTCCTTGCTGGGCCTCGGGATATTTGGTCCCGGAATCGCCAACGGACTGGTATCCGGCGGACCGCAGCTCGGCGCCGGTGCGGCGATTGGAACGGGCCTTGCCGCTGGCGGTATTGTTGCCGCCGGCGGAGGCCTCGCCGCCGGCGGTGTCGGTCTCGCTGGCGGCGCGATTGCTGGCGTCGCGCGCGGCGGGGGTGCCGTCTTGAGTGGAGCGTCCGCCGCCTATCAAAGCGGAGGCCTTGCTGGTGTCGCGGAGGCTGGCAGCTCGGCTGCCATGAGTCCTTTGCGTCGAGCAGCGGCCGCGTTCGGCGCAGGTGGGCAAACGGGAGGGCAGGCCGCGAGCACTTCGGCTGAAGGGCAGCCAGATTGGGCGCGGCGCATGAAGCGAGCCCAGACCATTCGGCACGGTGCGTCGGCGGCTGGCCACGCGGTTCGCTCAGGCGATCACGGCAGCAGCGGGTCATCTGTCGATCTGTCTGAAGGAGAGCGCTGACGCGCGGCCATCTCGCTTTCGCACCCGCCGCGCGGCAGCGGCTCAACCCGGACACCGCACGACCTCAAAACCGATCACTTGTCCTCAGGGGTAATTATCGATGTTCAAACGACCTTCCGTTCATTACGGGCGCATGCCCGAGCCGATCACACCTTACCAAAAGGCAGCGCAGGTTTGGGACGAACGCATTGGATCGGCCCGCGCGCAGGCCAAGAACTGGCGCCTGATGGCGTTCGGCTGCTTGATGCTTTCAGCCGGTCTCACTGGTGGACTTGTCTGGCATTCAAATCAAGGATCGATCACGCCTTGGGTGGTCGAAGTCGACCATCTTGGTCAGGCTCAAAGGGTTGCGCCGGCCAACATCAATTATCAACCCAATGATGCGCAGATCGCCTACCATCTCGCGCGCTTTATCGAGGATGTCAGAGGCTTGCCCGCCGATAGCATAGTTCTGCGCCAAAACTGGCTCCGGGCTTATGATTTTACGACCGATCGCGGCGCCGCTGCGCTCAATGACTACGCGCGCAACAATGATCCATTTGCCAAGCTGGGTAAGGTGCAAATCTCCGTGGACGTCTCGAGCGTCATTCGCGCCTCGTCGGAAAGCTTTCGCGTCGCGTGGACCCAGCGCGTCTACGAAAACGGCTCGTTGAGCTCGACCGAGCGCTGGACTGCAATTGTCGCGATCGTGATCGAGACACCGCGCGATGCCGAACGCCTGCGCAAGAATCCCCTTGGCGTCTACGTTCGCGCCATCAACTGGTCAAAGGAGTTGAGTCAGTGACCAAGACGCCGTCTGACGTTCATTCGAAGCATCCGGTACCGTACAGCAGGATCAGTCCGACTCCGCCCGAATTTTCGACCGCGAAGCGAGCAGTCTTGTTTGCTCTCTTGCTTGCTTCCTTCGCGCTCGGCGGGTGCGCGACCTACATTCCGCCGGAGATCAGCTACGACGCGGAGGTCCCGCCGCTGCCGCCGGCTCCAGCAATTCTCGACGACAGGTCGCGACCGCTGCACGTTCCACCGCTCTGGAAGCCGGCTCTTGGCGGCAAGTCGGGAGGGAAGGAAGACGCTGAACCCGTGAGCCGGGTTGAGACCGCAAACAGCGCAGCCCGAGTCGAACCGCGCAAGCGGGGGTATTTCAACGCGGCGCAAATCTACGCCTATAGTCCCGGAGCGCTGTATCAGATTTACGCCGCGCCGGGGCAGATCACGGATATCGCGCTAGAGGAAGGAGAGCAACTGACGGGGGCAGGGCCGATCGCGGCCGGAGATACCATACGCTGGGTCGTGGGTGACACCGAAAGCGGGAGCGGCGACACACGGCGCGTCCATATCCTAGTCAAGCCGACCCGAGCTTCGATCGAGACTAACCTTGTGGTCAACACTGACCGGCGAACCTACTTGATTGAGCTCCGCTCTCGCGAGCGGCCATACATGCCATCCGTTGCCTGGTACTATCCTGAGACGGTGCGCGAACGGTCGCGTTCAGTCGCTCTGAAACCCGTTCTTCCTGATCCGGCGCAACGCATCTCCCGCTACGCTATCGAAGGGGATAATCCTCCTTGGCGGCCGCTCGCCGCATATGATGATGGCCGCAAGGTCTATGTCGAATTCCCGCAAGGCATCGTACAGGGCGAGATGCCTCCGCTCTTTGTCATTGGCCCGGATGGCAAGACCGAACTCGTCAACTACCGCGCCTACGGCAACGTGTTGATCGTGGATCGGCTGTTTGCTGCTGCCGAACTCCGGCTCGGCGGTGAGCACCAACGGAAGGTCAGGATTGTCAGGACAGACGGGAGGCCGTCATCATGATTGCGCCGAACGAGAACGACCAGCCCCAAGTCGCGCCGCCGCAAACACAAGAGGAGCAGTCTAGGAGCTTTCGCTTGAGAGCAGAGCATCCGCCCGTGACGAGGTTGTCGCGGAAGATACTGGCGGGCGGGAGCGCGGTTGCTCTGCTCGTCGTCGGCGGTGCAGTGCTGTGGTCGTTGCAAAACAATCGCTCCCGTAATCAGGCGGTCGACGAACTTTACAGTACCGATCACCACAATGTTGCCGATGGCATTACGACACTGCCGAAGGACTACGCTGGCGTTCCGCAGCTAGGTCCGCCGCTTCCCGGCGACCTGGGTCGACCGATCCTTGCCGCTCAAGGTTTGTCGCCAACGAGTGGCGCTGACCCCGACAAGCAGCGCCAGGATCAAGAGACCGAAGCAGCCCGCATCAGTCGTCTGTTCGCTTCGACTAATGGGCGAGAGATGCGTCCGTCCGGCGCTGCGGTTGGAGGCGACCGCATCGTGCCGCCCAACTCAACGAACTCTGGCGACGATGGATATGCGCAAAACGGTCAGGACCGCAAGCTTGCCTTCGTAAACGCTTCGGTGGACCGTCGCACTGTAAGCCCTGACCGCCTCACTAGGCCCGCTTCACCCTACATCGTGCAGGCTGGAACAGTGATTCCTGGGGCGCTGATCACCGGGGTCCGATCGGACCTTCCAGGTCAAATCACCGCGCAGGTAACCGAGAATGTCTTTGACACGCCGACCGGCCGCTTTCTGCTTGTGCCACAGGGGGCGCGTCTGATCGGTATCTACGATAGCCAGGTCACTTTCGGCCAGTCTCGTGTGCTGCTCGTCTGGACACGGCTGATTATGCCGAATGGACGTTCCATCGTTCTCGAACGGCAGCCTGGCGCTGACACCGCTGGGTATGCCGGCCTCGAAGACCAAGTGGACAATCACTGGGGCGAACTGTTCAAAGCTGCGGCACTATCGACGTTTCTGGCGATCGGGACCGAACTGGGTGCCGGCTCGGACACCAACAGCAACGACAGCGCAATCATCCAGGCATTGCGACATGGAGCGTCGGACTCACTAAACCAGACCGGGCAGCAGGTGGTTCGCCGCAGTCTCAGCATCCAGCCCACGCTTAACGTGCGACCTGGCTTCCCGGTTCGTGTTCTTGTCAATCATGACCTCATACTTACATTGTATAGAGGGTGACAACATGCCAAAACTAAAAATAGGGGAGCTTCCAGACGACAAGCCCGTCAAAGTGAGTACGGAGCTCCCTGCGGCGGTCCACCGTGACCTCATTGCATATGCAGAAGCGCTTACGCGTCAGGGGGGGCAAGTGGTCGATCCGACTAAACTCATCGCCCCCATGTTGTCGCGCTTTATGGCGACGGATCGAGGATTTTCTAAGCTGAAACGTCAAGGCCACGTAGCGGCCACTGGCGAAGGACAGTGATGCTCAAAGTTTCCTCGAGACTGTTGTCGACGCTAAATAGGTGTCTGCATCAAGCTAGGCGGTGCCGCGTTGGCTTAAGAGCTGAGATATCGTGTCGGAAAGTGTCTTGCCGCGTTTGCCCGAAACAACTCCGATTCCCAGGTTTTCTCGGTTTTCAGACAGAGCACTGAGCGTCGACATGCAGTTATTCGGTCACCTTCAGGCGCGTTACACTGCTCCGGCCGTGGACGCTGACAGGCACGTCACCCTCGATCGTGGCCCGACGTACGACCCGATGCTGGTCCCCGTAATCGTTGACCGCGTAATGCTGCGTTGCGCGGTTATCCCATATCGCAATATCCCCCTCTAACCAGTTCCAGCGCACAGTATTTTCGGGCGCTGTGATGTGAGACTGGAGCAGATCGAACAGCTTTTGTCCGTCGTATTTGGCGATCCCAACAAACTGCTTCACCAAGGCGCCGAGCACTAGCGTCCGCTCGCCTGTTTCGGGATGGACGCGTACGACGGGATGCTCGGTCTCAAAAACTGTTTTGGTGAACACCTCGTCAAAGTGTTTCTTGTCGACCTCACGGACACGCGCGATGCCGGCGTAATCGAAGACGTTGCTGTGAACGGCCCACAGGCCCTCGGCAAGCCGTTGTAGCGGCGGCGGCAAATCAAGATAAGCGGCAGCTGTGTTCGACCACACGGTGTCGCCTCCGAACGTTGGCATTACAACGGCTCGCAGGACTAAAATCTTGGGATATGCGTCGGCGAAGGTTCCATCCGCATGCCAAACGTCGGCCCGACCGCCGCCGCGAGTGGAGTCCAGTTCGAGGAGCGACGCCGTCCCCTTGGCAGCACCGAGCATCGGATGTGGCACTAGCTTTCCGAGACGAGCGGCAAAGCGCTCCTGCTCGGCGTCATTGAGATGTCCTTGATTGCGGAAGAAGATCACCTTGTGCTCGAGCAATAAGCTGTTGATCGCGGCGATCGCGTGGTCCGGTAGATCGCCCGATAGCTTGATATTTTTGACTTCGGCACCGATGCGCGCTGCACGTTTCATAACATCGGTGCTCGCGACGCCGCCGATCACATTTGTGCTCATCCTGCTTTTCCAGGCCCTCGCAGTTCTTCCTCGCCCCTTGAAGCGAAATGATCTTCAGCAAGCATCGTGCCAAGCGAAAGACGAACATGTCCTCCATGATAGCATTTGGCGCGAGTCCTCAAACTGAGCCAGTGGCTGGGTCGCGTGACAAATAACTCGATCACCGAGCTCATCCCTTCGAATGTCGAATGGCGAAGTGGACAGCAGGAGAGCGCCAACGGCATCTTCAGTTATGCTTTTGTAATAACTCAACTGCGTTGGAAAAAAAAGGCACGTGTCGTGAAAAAATGGCGCCGTCCTTGCCGTGCACGAGCTCGATTTCATTTTTTCGACATATCCAAATTGCGGAAAGAATGGAGAAGGGGAGCTCAAACTCCTCTCGAAACCTGCATATCGATGGTCGCGCGGCTGAGGCCGCTCAAAATAACATTGACAAGACCGCATTTGCCTCATCGAGTAGTGTGCCATTCCAGGCGAATTCAATGGCGGATTTCATGCGTAAACCTGGGGCACGTCATCGTGCGGTAATAGGTATTTGCTGTTCTACATGTCTGGGGTGATGGTAGTGGATATGTCCGAACAGAGTTGTCAGGGGGGCAGCGTGCGTTAGTGACCTGAACGGGCGGACCGTTCTTCCAGGGCGAGATGGAGTTTTGGGAGCGTGAGTATAGCTGCTTTTCTGGCTCTGTTTCTGGATCGATTTGTTTTAAGCAATGGCCACCCCAGGCGGCGCCGGGAAAGCCACAAAGCCGAAGGGGCTTTCGAAAGTCTCAACGCTTACTACGCGTTGTACTGGACCGGACACGAGATTGTACTTCTGTCGGAATACGGACAAGTGTCTACTCAGTGCGGCAAGCCGGAGCTGACTGTTCCGTTCGTGAATTTTCGCGAGGTAATTGATAGCAGATCGCTAGAGTCTGTGAAGCTGATGTAAGATCGCTCTTGTCGAGCGGCGCTGTTGGCGGGTCATGAACATTATCGTCTCAGTCCTGAGCCAAGATAAGCGATGCAACTTCCTGGTCCCGTGCCAGTTTGCTCGCCGCTAGGCCGGTGGCGACACCAATGCGATCAGGCACGGGGCGGTTTTGGCTCATCTTCCGTTTGCCTTCGATCCTCGTGATGGGGATGCGCACGCCGACGATTTCACGCAACTGGGCGGCGATGAAACCCGCGGGAGCATCGCTGACGGCCCAGGGCGTCGCACGAGACGCCTCATGGATATTCGTCAGACGCGTCACAATCTCAAGCAGGCGAGTGGAGTCCTCGAAGAACTCAATCGGCCCCTGCGCGTGGACCGCGATGTAATTCCATGTCGGCACCACCTGTTCAGCTTGTCGCTTGCTGGGATACCAGGATGGCGTTACATAAGCCTCTGCGCCAGTAAAGATCGCCAGAGCTTCTCCGATCGGGGCCGTGCGCCATTGCGGATTACCTTTTGCCAAATGCCCGTATAGCGCGCCGTGTTCGCCTTCGCTCTCATCGAGGAAGAGCGGAAGAGGCGTCGCAAGTGGCCCATCTGATGTCGCTGTGACCAAATTAGCCAATCGGGCGCAGCGGATTGTTGCTCGAATGTTCTCGATGTCGTCGTCTCGAAAGTGGAGCGGTATGTACATGAAAGGGTCTCCGCTGGCAGTCGTTGAGATAAACCCAAGTCAACAGGCTAGAAAACTGCCAGTTTCAGTCGTTCCCGTGGAGGTGCTCCGCTTCCTCTTTTGACGTGACGATTTCGGGGTTATCTGGGACTTAACGATTTCACTCAGCCGCTTCAATCCGTCGAGCTGCTGTTGGGTTGGTGTTTCCGTAGCTGTTCTCGTTGGGCCGAGCTAGGCATTCATAAACCTCTAGAGATCTCACCCGGCCTCGCCTGTGTGAAGCGATCCGGCAGGTCTCCTTCGACGAGCACCGAGACGCGTCTACGAACTAGTCCTTGAATCGAGGCAAGATCGACGCCCACCTCAAAATCGTCTTTCTTCGTTTCGAAGAACTACGCCGATGCGTACAGGTCGGAGGTGATCGCAACGAAACCATCATTAAAGCAGCAACATTTCCCCTCTACATAGTGGCCGCCATCGCCCGTGGTGGCCGGGGAGATCGTCGACAATTTTCCATCGCTGACGCGCGATCAGGTTGACACCGCGATCCAATACGCCAAGGCTTATCCTAAGCGAGAGTCCCTGTCCCCCTCGGTCTGAATCGGGCGCTGGCAAAGCTAGCGGACGTTGGGTTCGATCAGCGAAGCTGAGGCGGGCGAGGGTGCGCCCCGCCGGATTCCGTGACCGCGTATTTGATCGACGACAACGTGCTTCGCGAGATGGCAGCGCGAACGTGCGCAAGTGGCTTGCAACACGCTCCTGGATCAAAGCGTGCTCATACTGCGCGTGCGCGCCGCACCTGGAACAGGAATTCGCCCGAGCGCGTCGTGGTGTCCAGGCTTTCGGTCAGGGAGCAGAACGCCACCTGATTGTGCTTGAGCGAAGTCACGATCGCGAGCAGGTGCGACAGCGAGCGCCCGCGCCAAGCCGGTGTGGTCATCCTTCGCGTTCGAGGCGTGATCCTCGAAGAGGTGCCGCGGATCAACGCCGGCGCGAGCAGCGCATTGCGTTGCAAGTCCGTTTTCGGGCGGTCTAAGTGCGGTGATACGTGCCTGTAGCCAACCCACATAGGCGGATGCCCATCGGAATTAGCTTTCCGATGGTAGTGCGTCACGACAGAGTTCTTCGCATATCTTTGCGTCACCAGGCGTTTAGCTTAGGGGCAACTACAAGAGTCGGTAGGTGGCTAAAGCCAACTTGAGGCCCTAGGATTCGGTCGCCTTCCCCGCCGATTATCATCGACGAACAGAAGTGAATGCAAGCGCACGGGAAGTCGCTGCCCGCAGCGCCCGCGGGCACCTTCCCCTTAGAGAGTGTAGTGCCACTGTGTCCGAACAACCTCTGCCGACACTCCCGATGTGGCGCGTCGATCACATTGAGCCGTCTCCCGAGATGTTGGCGCTACGCGCCAACGGTCCGATCCACCGGGTGCGTTTCCCGTCCGGGCACGAGGGTTGGTGGGTGACAGGCTACGAGGAGGCCAAGGCGGTGCTGTCGGACGCGGCGTTCCGGCCGGCGGGAATGCCGCCGAAGGCGTTCACCCCGGATTCGGTGATTCTCGGTTCGCCGGGGTGGCTGGTCTCGCACGAGGGGGACAAGCATGTCCGGTTGCGCACGCTGGTGGCGCCGGCCTTCAGCAGCCGCAGGGTGAAGCTGCTGGCGCAGCATGTCGAGGCGGTCGCTGCGCAGTTGTTCGAGAACCTGGCGGCGCAGCGCCAGCCCGCCGACTTGCGGCGCCACCTCTCCTTTCCGCTTCCGGCCATGGTCATCAGCGCGCTGATGGGCGTGCTCTACGAGGATCACGCCTTTTTCGCCCGGCTGTCCGACGAGGTGATGACGCACCAGCACGAAAGCGGCCCGCGCAGCGCGTCGCGCCTGGCCTGGGACGAACTACGCGCCTACATCCGCTGCAAGATGCGGGACAAACGCCAGGATCCGGGCGACAATTTGCTGACGGATCTGCTCGCGGCGGTCGACCATCGCGAGGCGACCGAAGAAGAAGCGATCGGCCTAGCGGCGGGCATGCTGGTGGCGGGGCACGAGAGCACCGTCGCTCAAATCGAATTCGGCCTGCTGGCCATGTTCCGTCATCCGCAACAGCGCGAACGCCTGGTCGGCGATCCATCCCTGGTGGATAAGGCGGTGGAGGAAATCCTGCGCATGTACCCGCCGGGGGCGGGCTGGGACGGCATCATGCGCTATCCGAAGACCGACGTGACCATCGCGGGCGTTCATATTCCCGCGGAGAGCAAAGTGCTCGTCGGCTTGCCGGCAACGTCGTTCGACCCGCGCTATTTCGACGAACCGGAGATCTTCGACATCGGACGCGAGGAAAAGCCGCACCTGGCGTTCTCCTACGGGCCGCACTCCTGCATCGGCGGGGCGCTCGCCAGACTGGAACTCAAGGCGGTGTTCGGTTCGATCTTCCAGCGCTTTCCCGCGCTGCGCCTGGCCATGGCGCCCGAAGAACTGAAGTTGCGCAAAGAGATCATCACTGGCGGGTTCGAGGAGTTCCCGGTGCTCTGGTGATGTGCGGACGCCGCTGAGGAATCGCGATCGCCTCCGCGATTTGCCGGGGCGCCTGTGGCGCACCGGTCAGATCAGCCAGCCAACAGGTAACCAAGATGGACGTGCAAGAAACCACGGCAGCATGCCGCGACGCCTTCGCCGAACTGGCGTCGCGGGCATGGATCAACGACCCGTATCCGTTCATGCGGTGGTTGCGCGAGCATGATCCGGTGCATCGCGCGGCGTCGGGCCGATTTCTGTTGAGCCGCCACGCTGATATCTACTGGGCGCTCAAGGCCACGGGTGATGCGTTTCGGGGACCAGCGCCGGGCGAACTGGCGCGCTATTTTCCCCATGCGGCGACCAGCTTGTCGCTTAATCTGCTAGCCTCCACGTTAGCGATGAAGGACCCACCGGCGCATACGCGTCTGCGCCGGCTGATCTCGCGCGATTTCAACATGAGCCAGATCGACAACCTGCGGCCGAGCATCGCGCGCATCGTCGCAGCGCGCCTCGACGTCATGGCGCCCGCGCTGGAGCGCGGGGAGGCCGTGGACCTGCATCGGGAATTCGCGCTGGCATTGCCCATGCTAGTCTTCGCCGAACTGTTTGGCATGCCCCAGGACGACATGTTCGGGCTCGCCGCCGGCATCGGCGCCATTCTGGAAGGCCTGAGCCCGCACGCCAGCGATGCCCGGCTCGCCGCGGCGGACGTGGCCAGTGCCAGAGTGAAGGCCTACTTCGGCGGTCTCATACAGCGCAAGCGCACCGATCCCCGCCACGACATCGTGTCGATGCTGGTCGGTGCAAACGACGATGATGCCGACACGCTGTCGGATGCGGAGTTGATCAGCATGTTGTGGGGCATGCTGCTGGGTGGCTTCGCCACCACTGCTGCGACCATCGACCATGCGGTCCTGGCGATGCTGGCGTATCCCGAACAGCGGCACTGGCTGCAGGGAGACGCCATGGGGGTAAAGGCATTCGTCGAAGAAGTCCTGCGCTGCGATGCGCCCGCCATGTTCAGCTCCATTCCGCGTATCGCCCAGCGCGACATCGAATTGGGCGGCGTGGTGATCCCGAAGAACGCGGACGTGCGCGTGCTGATCGCGTCCGGCAATCGCGACCCTGATGCCTTCGCCGATCCGGACCGCTTCGATCCCGCGCGGTTCTACGGCACCAGTCCTGGCATGTCGACCGACGGAAAGATCATGCTGAGCTTCGGCCACGGCATCCACTTCTGCCTCGGTGCGCAACTGGCCCGGGTGCAGTTGGCCGAGAGTTTGCCGCGGCTTCAGGCGCGCTTTCCCACGCTGGCATTGGCCGAGCAGCCGATCCGGGAGCCCTCCGCGTTCCTGAGGACGTTCCGCGCGCTGCCGGTGCGGCTGCGTGCGCCGGGGGTTGAGATGTGCGTCGTGGTCGACCAGGATCTGTGCGGAACCAGCGGACAGTGCGTGCTGACGCTACCGGGCACCTTTCGCCAGCGAGAACCAGACGGCGTGGCCGAAGTGTGTGGGGCGACAGTCCCGCAGGCGCTGCACGCCGCCGTGCAGCTCGCAGCGAGCCAGTGCCCGGTCGCCGCCATTCGGGTCATCGAAAGCGAAGCTGGCGATGGCGAGCGCGCCAGCACCAACAGTGCTCCTTCTCCGGCGGAGGCCCAGCGGCTTGCCGCGAGAGACCAATGCAATTCAGGAGGACACGATGGGACGGTTTGAAGGCAAGGTGGCCGTGGTGACCGGCGCCGGCGCCGGTATCGGCAAGGCATGCGCCCTCGCCATCGCGCGCGAGGGCGGCAGAGTGGCGGTCGCCGACATCGATGGCTCGGCGGCCATCGCCTGCACCGCGCAAATCGCGGCCGAGGCGGGCCACGCGCTGGCCCTGGCTACCGACATCGCGGAGGCGCAGGCGGTGGCAGCGCTGTTCGAGACGGCGGAAAGGCACTTCGGTGGGGTCGACCTGCTGGTGAACAACGCGGGCGCCATGCATCTGACTCCGCGCGACCGCGCGATCCTCGACCTGGACCTGGCAGTCTGGGATCAGACCATGGCGACCAATCTGCGCGGGACGTTGCTCTGCTGCCGGCAGGCCATCCCACGGATGATCGCCCGCGGCGGTGGCGCGATCGTCAACATGTCGTCGTGCCAGGGGCTCAGCGGTGACACCGCGCTGACGTCGTACGCCACGTCGAAGGCGGCGATGAACATGCTATCGGCCTCGCTCGCCACCCAGTACGGTCATGCGCAGATCCGCTGCAACGCGGTTGCGCCGGGTCTCATCATGACCGAGCGTCTCCTCGCCAAGCTGGACGAGCGCATGCAACGGCATCTGCGCCGGCACCAGCTCCTGCCGCGCGTCGGTCGCCCCGAGGACGTGGCCGCGCTGGTGGCGTTCCTGCTCTCCGACGATGCAGCGTTCATCACCGGCCAGGTCATGTGCATCGACGGCGGCATGCTGGCGCATGTGCCGACGTACGCCGACGGTGGCAACAGCCGCGCCGCGCGGCCCACCGGCGAGACCGCCCAAGCGGCCGCGTCGCCGTGCTGCTGATGAACATGCTGCTCAACCCGCTGAACCGTCGGCATCGGCTCCGGCACGACATCCCGGTCGTGCCCGGCGCTTTCCCCTTGGTCGGGCATCTTCCCGCCATCGTCTGCGGCCTGCCGCGCCTGCTGCGGCACGCGGAACGGACCCTGGGCAGCCACTTCTGGCTGGATTTCGGCCCTGCCGGACACCTGATGACCTGCATGGATCCGGATGCGTTCGCACTGCTCCGGCACAAGGACGTGTCCACGGCACTGATCCAAGAGATCGCGCCCGAATTGTTTGGCGGAACGTTGGTTGCCCAGGACGGCGCCGCGCACCGGCAGGCGCGCGATGCAATCCAGCCGGCGCTCCTGCCCATGGGGCTGACCCGGGCCGGGATCGGCGAGCTGTTCGCGCCCATCATCCAGGCGCGGGTGCAGAGGTGGCGCGACCGCGGCGACGTAACCATCCTGCGCGAAACCGGCGATCTGATGCTTAAGCTCATCTTCAGCCTCGTGGGAATCCCCGTGCAGGACCTGCCGAAATGGCATCGCAAGTACCGGCAACTGCTGCAGTTGATCGTCGCGCCCCCGGTCGACCTGCCCGGACTGCCGTTGCGGCGCGGCCGCGCCGCCCGCGACTGGATCGATGCGCGGTTGCGCGAGTTCGTCCGCGACGCGCGCGAACGTGCCGCGCGCATCGGGTTGATCAACGACATGGTGAGCGCCTTCGATCGCAGCGACGATGCGCTATCCGATGACGTCCTGGTCGCCAATCTCCGATTGCTGCTGCTTGGTGGTCACGACACCACCGCCTCGACGATGGCCTGGATGGTGATTGAGCTGGCACGGCAGCCTGGGCTGTGGGACGCCCTGGTCGAGGAGGCGCAACGCGTGGGCGCGGTGCCGACCCGGCACGCGGACCTGGCGCAGTGTCCGGTCGCCGAGGCGCTGTTCCGCGAGACCCTGCGCGTGCATCCGCCGACGCCGCTCCTTGTGCGTCGCGCAGTGCGTGAATTGCAACTCGGCCAACGGCGCATTCCCGCGGGCACCGATCTGTGCATCCCGGTGCTGCATTTCTCGACCTCGGCGCTGCTGCACGAGGCACCTGATCAGTTTCGCCTGGCGCGGTGGCTGCAACGCTCCGAGCCGATCCGGCCGGTGGACCTGCTGCAATTCGGTACCGGCCCGCACGTATGCATCGGCTACCACTTGGCGTGGCTGGAACTGGTGCAGTTCTGCATCGCCTTGGCACTGACCATGCACGAGCGCGGGGCGCGGCCGCGGTTGCTGAGCGGCGTCGAAAAAGGCCGGCGCTATTACCCGACCGCACATCCGTCCATGACTATCCGCATCGGATTCTCCTGAGCGGGGTCGCATGCTCCTGTGGCGAGGCAGCGGCGCCGGCGACGCGGGGCAATGCTGCACTCGGCACGCGCGCACGGTGCCCCGCGGCGGCTCGCCTGTAAGGGGACAAGGACATGAACAACATGCAGACCGGTTCCACGCCACAGGACGACAGAACTGGTGATCCCGTGCTCGGCGGATTGGGCGCGCAGGCGCGCAGCGCATCCGGCGAGCTGCCGCCCGTGATCTGGATGCAGGACGGCGCAAAGCGGGTTGAACACGTGCTAGCGCGTCTTCTCTGCGCCGAACATCACGGTGAGACCGAGCTGATAGCGGCGATGCGCTACGCCACCTTGCACGGCGGGAAGCGCACCCGCGCCTTGCTCTGTCTGGCTGCCGGCGCACTGGCCGACACGCCGGCCCACATGCTCGACGACGTCGGCGCTGCCATCGAGATGATGCATGCCTGTACCCTGGTCCACGACGATCTGCCCGCGATGGACGACGACGTGCTTCGCCGCGGCCTTCCGACCGTGCACGTCAAGTTCGGCGAAGCTACCGCGATCCTGGTCGGCGATGCGCTGCAGGCGCACGCCTTCCTGACCCTGGCGAGCCTGGATGCACCGGGCGACAATCGTATCGCGCTCGTGCGCGAACTGGCGCAGGCGGTGTCAGCCGAGGGTGCCGCAGGCGGGCAGGCCATGGATCTGTCGCTGGTTGGAAAGCACGTCGAGCTGGACAGGATCGTGGCGATGCACCGGATGAAGAGCGGAGCGCTAGTGCGCGCGTCCGTTCGCATGGGCGCGCTATGCGCTATCGCGGAGGATGCCGCGCACGCTGCACTGTACTGTGCGCTCGATCACTACAGCGCCTGTTTCGGCCTGGCGTTGCAGGTGATCGACGACATTCTCGACGTGACAGCGGATACCGCGACGCTGGGCAAGACTCCCGGCAAAGACGCGGCGGCGCAGAAGCCGACCTGCGCGTCGATCATGGGACTGCAGGCAGCACGTCAGTTCGCGCTGGATCTGTTGCGCGATGCCGGGGAGTCCATCGCGCCGCTGGGGCCGCGTACGGAACGGTTGGCACAACTCCTACAGCGGGCCAACGCGTATCTGTTCAGGCACGCGCCATGCGCATGAGCGTGCTCGTCCGAATGGAGGCGCCCTGTGCCGCTGCGATCGGCCAACGGCAGCTGTGCATGCTGCGCTGTGTCCGAGTCCGCGGCGCCGATCGCAGCGGTTGGGCCGCGCGCAGGCCTATGCGGCGGACCGGCGCCAGCATCGGGGGGGCGCGCCGAAGCAGGGCCGTCCGGCGCTGGCTATGCGAGGGACCTGCGGCGACATGCGCGGCGTCTGCCCGTCCCGGTTCTCGTCAACCGTCTGCAAAAGGAACATCCCCCGTGAACGCGTTGTTCGAACAGATCCTTTCCGAATTGCGCCGCCTGCTGAGCGAAATGAGCGATGGCGGCAGCGTCGGTCCGTCTGTTTACGACACGGCGCGAGCGCTGCGCTTCCACGGCAACGTCACCGGTCGGCAGGACGCATACGCGTGGCTCATCACGCAGCAACAGGCCGACGGCGGATGGGGAAGCGCGGACTTCCCGCTGTTCCGCCATGCGCCCACGTGGGCAGCGTTACTGGCATTGCAGCGTGCCGGTCCGCTTCCCGGTGCTGCCGACGCAGTCCAGGCTGCGACCCGGTTCCTCCAGCGCCAACCCGATCCCTACGCGCACGCGGTCCCGGACGACGCGCCGGTCGGCGCGGAGCTGATCCTGCCGCAGTTTTGCGGTGAGGCTGCATCCTTGCTGGGTGGCGTAGCGTTTCCCCGCCATCCAGCGCTGTTGCCGTTGCGGCAAGCGTGCCTGATCAAGCTGGGGGCGGCGGCGGTGTTGCCGTGCGGCCATCCGTTGCTGCACTCCTGGGAAGCCTGGGGGACGTCGCCGACCACCGCATGCCCGGACGACGACGGCAGCATCGGCATCAGTCCGGCCGCCACTGCCGCCTGGCGTGCGCACGCGGTGACACGGGGGAGCACGCCGCAGATAGGGCGCGCCGACGCGTATCTGCAGATGGCATCACGGGCGACGCGCAGCGGCATCGAAGGTGTCTTTCCCAACGTTTGGCCGATCAATGTGTTCGAGCCATGCTGGTCGCTGTACACCCTGAATCTGGCCGGGCTGTTCGCGCATCCCGCGCTCGCCGAGGTGGTCCGCGTCATCGTCGCGCAGCTCGACGCCCGTCTGGGTGTGCGCGGTCTGGGGCCCGCCTTGCACTTCGCGGCTGATGCGGACGACACCGCCATTGCGTTGTGCGTCCTGCACCTTGCAGGCCGCGACCCAGCGGCCGATGCATTGCGCCGTTTCGAAATTGGCGAGCTGTTCGTCACCTTCCCCGGCGAGCGCAATGCCTCGGTGTCGACCAACATCCATGCCCTGCATGCGTTGCGATTCTTGGGAAAGTCCGCCGCAGGCACCAGCGCGTACGTCGAGGCCAATCGCAACCCGCACGGTCTATGGGACAACGAAAAATGGCACGTTTCGTGGTTGTATCCCACCGCGCATGCGATCGCTGCGCTGGCGCAAGGCAAGCCCCAGTGGCGCGACGAGCGCGCGCTGGCGGCGCTGCTGCAGGCGCAGCGCGACGACGGGGGCTGGGGCGCCGGTCGCGCGTCCACATTCGAGGAAACCGCGTACGCGCTGTTCGCGTTACATGTGATGGACGGGAGTGAAGAGGCGACAGGGCGCCGGCGCATCGCGCGGGTGGTCGCACGTGCGCTGGAGTGGATGCTCGCCCGCCATGCGGCGCATGCATTGCCGCAGACGCCGCTGTGGATCGGCAAGGAATTGTATTGCCCCACTCGGGTCGTGCGCGTGGCCGAACTCGCTGGGTTGTGGCTGGCGCTCCGTTGGGGGCGGCGCGTTCTGGCCGAGGGAGCAGGAGCGGCGCCATGATGCAGACCGAGCGCGTGCTGCAGCAGGTGCTGGAGTGGGGGCGTTCCCTGACCGGGTTCGCCGACGAGCATGCCGTGGAAGCGGCCAGGGGCGGCCAGTACATCCTCCGGCACATCCACCCGAGCCTGAGCGACACCAGCACCCGCACCGGTCGCGATCCGCAGGACGAAACGCTGATCGTCGCGTTCTATCGCGAACTGGCGCTGCTGTTCTGGCTCGACGATTGCAACGACCTTGGCCTGATCGCGCCGGAGCAGCTCGCCGCCGTGGAGCAAGCGCTGGGGCAGGGCGAGCCGTGCGTGATCCCCGGATTCGAGGGTTGCGCTGTGCTGCGCGCTTCGCTGGCCGCGCTCGCCTACGATCGTCGCGACTATGCTCAGCTTCTCGACGATACCCGGCGCTACTGCGCGGCGCTGCGCGCGGGACATGCGCACGCGGCAGGGGCGGAACGCTGGTCCTACGCCGAGTACCTGCACAACGGCATCGATTCGATTGCCTACGCGAACGTGTTCTGTTGCCTGTCGTTGCTGTGGGGGCTGGACATGGCGACCTTGCGCGCGCGTCCGGCGTTTTGCCAGGTCCTGCGGCTCATATCAGCGATAGGGCGCCTGCAGAACGATCTGCATGGACGCGACAAGGACAGGTCGGCCAGCGAGGCCGACAACGCGGCGATCCTGCTGCTGCAGCGCTATCCAGCTATGCCTGTGGTGGAGTTCCTTAACGACGAGCTGGCCGGCCATACGCGCGCGCTGCACCGGGTGATGGCGGAAGAACGCTTTCCGGCCCCGTGGGGACCGTTGATTGACGCCATGGCGGCCATCCCCGCGCAGTACTACCAGACCTCGGCCACCCGGTACCGCAGCGACTCTGCGGGGTGAGGCCACCGTGCGCCGGCCTGAACGCGCGGGAGGCGGCGGCGTGCGCGCTGCCGCGGTCCGATCCGACGCAACGCCGTCGCCCGAGGGGGGGTGGAGGGCGACCGCGACTGGCGCGGCGTCCTCGCGCAGATCGCTAGCGCCACGCGCAGCGTGGGGGTGCCGATTTGGCGAAGGCCGCCACCCGCCTCGCCGCGGACATCGCCGGGCAGGCGGCCGCTCGGCCTTTGAAGTGGCTTCCAACTTCCACCCGACTTGAGGAATCGAGAACGGATTGGAGCAGCTCCAACTGTGGCCGTAGCGTGGGCGCGCCAGTTCACGCTGGCAGATCTACGTGCTAACCAGCAGGCGCCGTGGCGATCGTGCGGAACGTCGTGGCACCGACCGCAGGGGCTGCTCCAACGCGGCTCCTGCGGTCGTCTGTCCCATGATGTCCGGAAGTGTCCCAATTTCCAGAGAAACTAATGTTTCCTTGGGCACTTAACGGGCAGATAGGTGACCGACGGTGCAGGCCGTGACCGACGCTATGGCATGGCCTCCTTGGCACAGCGGGCCCGCTTGCTGGGCTGCCGTTCTCTTCATCTTTGTCAAGCGCGCGCCCTTCTGCAGCAGTCGATCAACGCGCCTGCCGCGCCGCTGGCAAGGCGTTCGTGGTCGACGATTCTAAGACGGATCAGCTTCGGGCACGGCCACCGAAACTGATATCGCAGCCATGTTCAGGAGCGGCTGCTTACCGTGCTTGAAAAGCCGCTGTTCCTCATTGCCTTGACACTGGCTCGGACAAGCCGCTAATCGTCAGGCTTCAGAAGGGCAACTTCCAGACGAAATAGAGAAGCGCAGCAATTGCTCCCCAGAAAAGTATGCCGCGGAAGATAAAAGCGACCGCCATGTTAATCGCCATTTTGCCCAAGCCGCTCTGCCATGGCGATTGCATCGATCGCGTCTGCCAGCCCTTCTAAGAAAATCCGATACCACGCATCATCATCTGGCAGGTCCCACTCTCGTAGACTACCGACATAACGGGTCAGAGCAATAACGCCCGCGATCGTGGTTGGCCTCGAACGGATGAGCACATTCGCTTGCTCCCCGAGAGCATGGTTCCTTTGACAGCTGATTTGGTCGGCGGCATCAAACTCCGGCCCCTCATCGAGCTTCGCCGATACGGACAGGGCCGCCTCGTAATGCGCCGACAGCTCGCGATGACGCTCGATCACTACGAAGATTAGATCCCGATTGGCTGCAGTAGTCGACTGGGCGGAAATTTTCGGCGATGACAATGTTGGCCCCAAGCAAGTAGCAGTGCTACGTTAGCATCGCGGCCACGATGATAATCAGCGTAGAGAGTCCTTATCTGCGGTATTTCTGCTCGATCGGCTTCGCATTCAGGCGAGGTTACCGGCTCCATTGGCAGCTCGAGAAGTTTCGCGGACCAGGGCACGCGCGTTACTCGCCGGAAAACGGCTCCGCTCCAGCTGTTCACGGCGTAAAGCTGCAAACTTTGCGCGTATCAAAGGTTGTTGTCCCGCATCGACTGCGCTTGGATACGCATCATTCGAAAGGGGCGGGCGAAATATGAAGTTGATTGCAATAGTTTCCGGTCTGTTGCTGCTCGGCGTGATCGGACAAGCAAACGCACGTGGAGGACATGGAGGGCGCGTCAGCTACGGCGGGCGGACATCACACTACCAATCATGGCGGCAGCTATTTGGGCGGATCCGGCCCATCACACCGTGGCGGGACTTATGTCAATTCGAGAACTGGCAACCGTTACGGCACTCATCGATAACGAGGGAAGACGCAGGACTCGAGGCGCGGCCATTCGAAGGGGCTTTTTGCGCGTGGACAACAATCGGAGCAGACGTTTCGGCTACGAAGCCGTCAGGGTCCATGAAGGGGCTTTCAAACTGCGCTGTTCTGCTCTGGAGCGTGATCGGTCTCCTCTTCGATGCGGGCACTCTCTTCGTCCGGGCCGGCTCGGTTGGGATCGGCACCTGGGTTTATGTCACCGCCATCAGGTTGCCGAGGTCCACTTCAGTAGAAGGCGCTACCCGTTTTTTTTGTCGGAAACGAAGATCCCTGCATCACGAGGTAGGATGATGCTCAGGCGGATGGCGCGTGCGGGCGGCATCGCGCCAATGGACAACGAGGCTAGCTGACCCACGGATTGACCGAAATTCGCGAACAAACGGCGATTAAGGTGATCAATAGCGAGAGCTCCGTTGTTCTTCTGTCTCTATTTACGTTCGCAAGCAGTGGCCGCTCTCGATCAGATTGTCACGCGGAGCGAATGCCTTTTGCCCTTCCGGGATTGAACCTGGAACCAGGCCAAGGGAAATCCGACCGGAGACAAACCAAAATGCCCCTTCTTTCGACTTTCCGCGCCGGAGGTCGCTCCCCTGGACCGGGTACCTTTCAACATCCCTCTGGTGCGAGCCTACAGTTGCTGCGCCCGGCTCACCTAATGCATAAGGTATTGTAGGCTTGGCTGATGTGGGGAAAAGCGGTAGCGCTCCCCCGCTACCAAAATTCTTCCGCATCAATCGCCGCCCTCGATCAACTAAAGTCCGGCGGCAAGGACCTTTTTACGACCGTCAATTCCGATGGCTGACTTAGCCGTGAGAGGCGAGTTACTTCCTTCGGATAGGTGGAATCTACCTAAGATTTAGGTCTATGATCCCTTCGCGGGGAGTGGGGATATGGCGGCGAGGAAAATCGTTGTGCGCCGTGCTGACCGGCACGAGATTGAAGCACGGCTCGAGGTCAGGTTCGATAATAGGCGTCCGATCGATATTACCGATCTTGGCCGCAGTCTGCAGGCATTAGGACAAGAATACGAAGAGTTTGTGGTTGGTCGCTACGAACCTGCACCGACCAACTCTCGACTTTATGTGGCGAGGGTCGAGACCGGCAGTATTCTGTTGATCCTCGAGCCGCTGCTTGATCAGGCTTCGTTCATTGTCAAGCACATCGACGTATTTGCGGGCTTTGTGACAAATCTGCAAGAGATCGTCGACTTTCTGCTCCTGGCTCAAAGCAAGTCGAAAAAAGTCAAAGCCGTTAATCCAGCGTCGGTCGAACGCGTTTCAGAGATCGTCGATCCTGTCGCCAAAGATGGTGGATCGACGCTAACTGTCAATGTTCATGTTCAAGGCAATACTGCTCCAGTTAATATCCAGCCGATCATCATCAATCACGAACGCGCCAATGCATTGCAAAATCAGGCTCGACGCTATTTAGGTCCAGAGATACCCACCAGTGGTGGGTTCAGGAGTGAACTGCTCCAGCTTTATCAAATGAAGGGCGACGCCAAAGCAAAAACAGGCGATCGAGGTGTAATCGAGAAGTTCTCTAAGAGGCCCATCAAGCTTCGCTTCATGAGTCCTGAAGTAAAAGCGGCAATCGTCGATCAACAGGATAATCCATTCAAGATGGCGTACATCGTGGATGGGGAAATGAGCACCATCCGGGGTGAACCTGCATTGTACAAGATCTACGAGGTACATGACGCCACTGAGAAGCCATAAGTTAGCGGAGCCTCTGAGGAGCAGAGCACCGCGCCCTCCCTCACATTGTTCCAAACACTCCGAGCGCTTCGAGCCGAAGACAGAAAACGATAGGACAGGGCAATGGAAAGAGACCATGGCGAAGAGAAATGAACCTTACCGCTACTGCATTGTCGAAAGCTACTACCCAGCGAGCACCGCCGGCCTACACGGACCAGTGCATATTCGACCTGTGCCCGGCGAGGAGTTTCCTACGCACTTACGCGTTGAATGCAGCAAAGACTTGATGGACCCAAAGATCTATCCTGTTGGTACACGCTTCCGCCTGCGAGTGAAACTGACTGATAGAGAAGGGGGCGGGGAGTTTCTGTATTCTTATTTCGGATGGCCAGTGGAAGTCGTCGAATGAAGAGGCCCAAAAGCTTCTAGGGGCACAAAGAGCTATGGCAGAAAAGATAAAGGTTCAAGCGCCGTGTTCTAGATGCGTACGGGAGACAAAGCACTCGGTGCTATTCCGGAAAGAGAATAACTCTTCCGAATACGGTTCCTACATTCACCGGCTCATCGAGTGCGATGGGTGCGGGACAATCTCCATGTCAGTACGCGATCCGTATTTCGCAAACGAGAAGTGGCAGTATTCGTATTATCCGTCTCCTGTATCGCGAAAGATGCCAAAATGGCTATCGATGATGCGTCTTTGGCCGGGGCACGAGGCGATTGGCGATCTGATGCACGAAGTGTATCAAGCTGTGTTTGGCGGACAGTATCGATTGGCAGCGATGGGTATACGTGCTGTCCTCGAACAAGTGATGATTCTAAAGGTGGGCGATCGGGAAGGTTTCATTAAGAACCTAGATGCGTTTCAACGCGAGGGGTTCATTTCGCAGAGGCAGCGCGAAAGCATTCTTCCGACGCTCGAAGTGGGGCATGCCGCGATGCATCGCGCTTATGAGCCAACCGAAGAAGATCTTTACACGGCCTTGGACGTAGTGGAAGGCGTGCTGGCGCCGATCTTCGGTCATGCAGATGAAGCAAAGAATATGGGCAAGCGCGTGCCTTCGAAGTCCAAAAGGATATCCTCCTAGCCCGCCGGAAACTGCGCGCGCGATGATAATGTAGTGCTGCACCTATGTCGCCCGCCGAGCGAGGCTCCCTGTTTCGCCACCCCGTCAACCCCTCTCCGCAAAAATATTCCCATTTACCGAAATTCGGAAATATCGTACATGTCGCTCATTCCGGCTCATCCTTGAGGGGCGATCGCGTCGTCGTCTTGATCGCGAGCCGGGCTTGCGGTGGACGCGGCAGCGTCGGGCGCGAAAGGTGCGGGCAGGGAGGGTAGTCCCCGGTGAGCTCGCGGCCGCGCGCGGACGAACGGCGCTGCTAGGCTTCGTCTCGTCTGTAAGTTTCCGGCTCCGTCGACAGGGCTGGGAATACTGCGGGCGAAATGGCGGGCCGTGCGTACGGCAAAACCGTGTGGTCCTGGCCGTCGTTGCTACGGTCAAGCTCTTGCGGAGGCGGTAGTCGCGTCAACCGGCGCGGGTGCCGGTGAATTCCGCGAGGCGCGAGGGAGGCCAGAAGGAACTCGGCTCCCGGGAGAGCGCGGCATAAGCCGTCCGACCATCGCGCAGGGAAGGCCGAGTGATCGGCACCACCTGTATGCTGCTGTGCGGTTTTCTGCGTGTGCATTTCGCGCAGCGGACCGCGGGTGCGATGTCAGCACCCGGCCTTCCCTGCGCCCTCTTGGCTCAAGAGGGTGGAGCGACCAGGCAAAGCTCGGGCGAAATCAGCCGCGAGAACGCGGAACTGCGTCCCGCATTTGGAATTCGAGGCTGATTGGCGAATGGCAAGTGTGGCTGGGGTGACCGCGGCACGCCGCCGCATCTGCGTGATGTTGATGCCCCGCTCCGAGCTTGGGCAACCGACGGCTCTGTGATCACCATCACAGGCGCGGCCGCCTTTCCTGTCTATACTGCGGCTCGGAGGCAGGGTGGCGACCATGCGGATTCGGATTGCACTGGTTTTCAGTTTCGTTTTTTTCGCTTCTCTGGCAGCTGCTGATCTTGCGGCCGCAGACGACCGGACAATCTGCGTGCAGCGCGGCCATGAAGACCGCATCGCCGCGTGCTCGCGGCTGATCGCAAAGAGCGGCGGGCGCGACGCCGTGGCGTACGACAATCGCGGTGCCGAATACGGCGACAAGGGCGACTACGATCGCGCCATCTCCGATTTCAGCGAGGCGATCCGCATCGATCCGAAATACGCGCTTGCCTGGCAGCATCGCGGCGCCGCCCTGCTTCGCCGGAACGAGGTGGATCGGGCCATTGCCGACCTGACCCAGTCGATCCGGCTCGATGCAAACAATCTGAACGCCTTCAACGACCGCGGCATGGCCTATGCCGCTGCAGGTGATTCCGAGCGCGCGCTTTCGGATTACAACGCAGCGATCCGCATCAATCCGAGGTTCAAGTTCGCCTACTTCAATCGAGGGCGGCTCTATGCCGGCAAGGGCGACCACACCCGGGCGATCGCCGAATACTCCGAGGTCATTCGCATTGACCCGACCTACGGTTATGCGTTCAACAATCGCGGACTGTCCTATCGGGACACCGGCCAGTCCGAGCGTGCCGTGGCCGATTTCAGCGAGGCGATCCGGCTTTTGCCGAGGACGACGCTGGCCTACAACAACCGCGGCGACATCTATCTCCTTCAGGGCAGGTACGATCAAGCCCTCGCCGATTTCAATGAGTCGCTGCGCAATGATCCGCAACATCAGAGCGCGCTGGTAAACCGCGGAATGGTGTTCGAGAAGCTGGGCGAGGTCGCAAAGGCCCGCGCCGACTTCAACGCAGCTCTGGCTGCTCCGCAGAAGTACGACAGCGCGAAATGGTCGATGGACAAGGCGCGCGAACGCCTCGCCGCGCTGGACGATACGTCCATCAAGACCGTTCCCGCCACCACCACGTCGGTCATCGCGCTGCCGGGACCGTCAAGCAGAAATGACAGGCGCATCGCGCTCGTGGTCGGAAACTCCGCTTATGAGAATGTCGCAGCGCTCGCCAATCCGGCGCGCGATGCGGCGCTCGTCGCTGATACGCTCAAGCTCACCGGATTCGATTCCGTCACGCTGCTGACCGATCTGCGCAAGGATGCGTTGACTGCGGCGCTGCGCGACTTTGCAAGGCAGGCGGAAACCGCCGACTGGGCGATGGTCTATTACGCCGGTCACGGCATGGAGGTCGGCGGCATCAACTATCTGATCCCGATCGACGCGAAGATCGCCTCCGACCGCGACGTCAGCTTCGAAGCCGTGGCGCTGGACCAGGTGTTGAACGCGGCGGAACGCGCCAAGCGGCTGCGCCTCATCGTCCTCGATGCCTGCCGCGACAATCCCTTCGCCAACCGGATGAAGCGTACCATGACGCTGGCGTCGCGTTCGGTGTCGCGCGGCCTTGCGGCGATCGAGCCCGAGGCAGGCACGCTGGTGGTGTATGCCGCCAAGGACGGAGAGATGGCGCTCGACGGAGAGGGCAGGAACAGCCCGTTCGCCACGGCGTTCGTCAACAACATGCGCAAGCCCGGTCTCGAGGTGCGCCGGCTGTTCGACGTCGTGCGTGACGACGTCATGGAGGCGACCAATCGTGCACAAAAGCCGTTCAGCTACGGATCGGTCTCGGGCCGGCAGGATTTTTACTTCGTTGCCGGGAAATGAGACGCAAGGCTTTGGCTGTCGCGCCGGCCAAAATTCACGGTATTGAGCCGAATTTCGGAATATCGTACACCCCGCCCATCCCGGCTCATCCTTGCGCGGACGAACGGCGCTGCTAGGTCGCCTGCAATGAGTGGCGCCTGTCGGAGGCATGTTGCCCCCTGGTCCATCGGCGCAAGGGCCCTGTCCGCGGGTCACGCATCGTGCCCGACAATCGGACTTGCGACATGGTGACATTTTCGACCGCTCACGCCGGCCACGCCTGTCCACCGCCGTCGATCCGCAACACCTGGCCCGAGACGAAGGCACCCATGGGTCCTGCAAAAAACTCGACCACGCGCGCGACCTCGTCGACGGTGGCGATGCGGTCGAGCGTCCCGGTCTCGACCATCCGGTTGGGGTCGACCGCTCGGGTGCCAAGAAATCGGCCGGTGCGGGTGTCACCGGGCGCGATGCAGTTGACGGCGATGTCGTAGGCACGGAGCTGGTCGGCAAGACAACGCGTGTAATGCGTCACGCCGGCCTTCGCCACCGCATAGATCGAGCCGTTGGTGCGGCCCTTGAAGGCGGCGACCGAGCCGAGCGTGACGATGCGGCCGCGCCGCCGCTCCATCATGCCCTTCGCGACCGCCTGGCAGGTCAGGATGGTCGAGAGCAGGTTCCGCTCCAGCACGGCCCGTATGTCGGCTTCCTTGATGTTCACGGCATCGTTCGGATCGGGCTTGCCACCCGCAGCCGCGATATCGCCGCCCGCATTGTGCACGAGGATGTCGATCGGCCCGAGAGCGGCCTCGGTTTCGGCAATCACCCGCGAAATTGCGTCGCTCCCGGTGAGATCACCCAGCACGCGCACGGTGCTCACGCCGAATTCTCGGCTGATCTCCGCGGCAACGGCAGTGAGCGTGGTGCCCTCGCCATATTCGGCCGGTCCGTTCTCGCGCATGCCGTGTATCGCGACACTGGCACCGAGCGCGGCGAGCTTTTCCGCAAAGGCGCGGCCGAGCCCTCGCCCTGCGCCGGTCACCAGGGCCACCTGCCCAGCCAAAATCCTCGTCCTGTCAGGCGATGCCATGATCCTCTTCCTGCTATGAAATGTCACTCCGCTGCGACATTGAAGCCGATCGCCAGCGCTTGCACCAGGCACACTGCCGGACGGCGAATTTCATCCGGTTTGGGCATTTAGCTTACCTCTATTTGGCCGCTCCTCGAGTTGGGCGCCGGACGGGCTGGAACTCGTGGGCGTGATGGTCGTTTGCTTGGCCGGGGCAGCAGTAACGATCGGGGAGAGCACGTGAACCGACGCCAGCTTGTTCAAGGGTCGGCAGTGCTGCCGGCGTTGCTGCTTGCTTCCCGATGCAGTCTGGCCGCCCCTTCGGATGACATTTTCGGGCCGTCCACCGTGAGGGACCTGGCGCGGAGGCTGGCGGGCAAGCCGTACGAGGCGCCCGACGAGAAGCTCCCGGGCGGATTGAAGGACCTGGACTACGATCAGTATCGTTCGATCCGCTTTTTGCCAGAGCGGTCCCTCTGGCGCGGCAAGAATCTTCCGTTCGAAGCGCAGTTTTTCCACCGCGGCTTCTTCTACAAGAATAGGGTGAACATCTTCGAGGTCGCGGACGGAAAGGCATCCGAGCTCAAGTACCGCAAGGCGGACTTCTCCTTCGGCGAGAAGGTCCCGCCGTTCGAGGACAGCGATCTCGGGTTCGCGGGCTTCCGCATCCATGCGCCGATGAACCGTCCCGACTATTACGACGAGGTCTGCGTCTTCCTAGGTGCGAGCTATTTCCGCGCCGTGGCCAAGGGGCAGACCTACGGGCTTTCCGCGAGGGGGCTGTCGATCGATACGGGCGAAGCCAAGGGCGAGGAATTTCCGCTCTTCAAGACGTTCTGGCTCGAACGGCCGGCGCCGGGTGCGACCTCGTTGGTGATCCATGCTCTGCTCGACAGCAAGAGCTGCACCGCGAGCTACCGGTTCACCGTGCGCCCCGGGGAGACCACGGTCTTCGACGTCGAGATGTCGGTCTACCCGCGCGTCGAGATGCCGCGCGCCGGTCTCGCGCCCATGACCAGCATGTTCTTTTATGGTCCGAACGACCGCAACGACATCGACGATTTCCGCCCCTCCGTCCACGATTCCGATGGCCTTGCGATCTTCAACGGGAAGGGCGAAAGCCTGTGGCGGCCGCTCAGCAATCCTCGCGATCTCCAGATCAGCACCTTCCAAGATCTCAATCCGCGTGGCTTCGGGCTGATGCAGCGGGAAAGAAACTTCTTCGCCTACCAGGACATCGAATCCAGCTTCGAAAAACGTCCAAGTCTCTGGATGGAGCCGATCGGCGATTGGGGCGAGGGCGGCGTCGTGCTGTTCGAGATCCCGACCAAGGAGGAGATCCACGACAACATTGCCGCATTCTGGCGCCCGAAAAGCCCGCTCCAGGCCAAGGGCGAACACAACTACACCTATCGGCTGCATTGGGGGCCAGATAGCCCGAAGCCGCATTCGCTGGCCAGATTCACGCGAAGCGGGATAGGAGCGAGGGGCGGAGATGCGCGCCTGTTCGTGCTCGATCTGCATGGCGACAACCTCAAGGGCGTCGATCCTGCCGGTGTCAAAGGCGTGGTGACGGCGGAGAAGTCCGAGGTGAAGAACATCGTCACGCAGCCCAATCCCTACACCGGTGGCTGGCGGCTCAGCTTCCAGTGCCGGGTCAAAGGCGAGCCGATCGAACTGCGGGCGTTCCTGGCCGAAGGCGACAAGCCCTTGTCGGAAGTCTGGGTCTACCGATGGGCGCCCTGAGCACCGCACCGCGGCCGATTGCCGGCGATATCGCGACCCAGCGCCTGCTGCCGACGGAGGCCCCCCTTCCGATGGCTCCTGGCGACCTCGGAAAAAGCCTGGTACCCGACCGTATTCCTGCGCCGGTTGCCCCCGCAATGGCCTGGCGGCGCGGCCTCATTCTGCTCTCGACGGCGGCGCTCACGGGGGCCGGCGGATATGAGATGTATCGCGTGCTGCAGGTCGGCGGCGTCACCGTCCTTGAAGCCATGGTGCTGGCGCTCTTCCTGGTCCTGCTCGCCTGGGTCGCCTTCTCGTTCGCCTCCGCGCTGGCCGGCTTCTTCGTGCTGCTGGCCCATCGTCCGGGCGCCCTCGCGCCAGAGGCGGAGTTGCCTGCGATCGCAAGCCGCACCGCCATGCTGCTTCCCACCTACAATGAAGATCCGCAACGATTGACGGCGCGGCTTCGCGCGATCATCGAATCCCTGGAGACGACCTCCCAAGGAAGGCTGTTCGACTGGTACGTTCTGAGCGACAGCACCGATCCCGACATCTGGGTCGCCGAGGAAAAAGCGCTCCTTGTGCTGCGACAGGCCGTCGGAACGCCAAGGCTGTACTATCGCCATCGAGCCGACAACACGGCTCGGAAAGCCGGCAACATCTCCGAGTGGATCACGCGGTTCGGCGGCGCCTACGACTTCATGATCGTGCTCGACGCCGACAGTCTCATGAGCGGGCAGACCATCGTCCGACTGGTCCATGCCATGGAGAGCAATCCGAGCGCCGGCCTCGTGCAGACGCTCCCCATGGTCGTCAACGCGCGAAGCCTGTTCAGCCGAGTCCAGCAATTCGCGGGCCGCCTGTACGGACCGATGATCGCCGCTGGCGTCGCCTGGTGGCACGGCTCGGAAGGCAATTACTGGGGCCACAACGCGATCATCCGGGTGAAGGCGTTCGCGGAATCGGCTGCGCTGCCGCAGTTGCGCGGGCGCAAGCCGTTCGGCGGGCACATCCTCAGCCATGATTTCGTCGAGGCAGCGCTAATGCGGCGCGCCGGGTGGGGCATCTACATGCTGCCGGCGCTCGGCGGAAGCTACGAAGAGGTGCCGCCGTCGCTGCTCGATTTCGCGGCGCGCGACCGGCGCTGGTGTCAGGGCAATCTTCAGCATCTCGCCGTCGTGCCTGCGCGGGGTCTCCACTGGGTCTCGCGCGTGCATTTCATGGTGGGGATAGGGGCATATCTGACGGCGCCCCTCTGGCTGCTGTTCCTCTTGCTGGGAATGTTGATCTCGCTGCAGGCCCGCTTCGTGCGGCCGGAGTATTTTCCGAAGGGTTTCTCGTTGTTTCCGACGTGGCCGGCCCAGGATCCCGTGCTCGCCATCTGGGTGTTCGTCGCCACGATGGGTCTGCTGCTGTTGCCGAAGCTGCTCAGCCTCGTGCTCGTTTGGATGCGCGGCTCGGTGAGACGCCAGTTCGGCGGCGCGTTGCGTGCTTCGGCCGGAGTTCTCGCAGAGATCGTCGTGTCCGCGCTGATGGCGCCGGTGATGATGATCTTTCAGTCGATCGCCGTCGTCGAGATTCTGGCCGGCCGCGATGCCGGCTGGCAGACCCAGAGGCGCGACGACGGCACGGTGGAGCGCCGCGAACTCTATCGGAAGTACGGCATTCCAACCCTGTGCGGCGTTGCGATGGCCGCAAGCGCGTACGCGGTTTCGGTGCCCCTTCTGCTTTGGATGTCGCCGGTCATCGTTGGGCTGCTGTTCGCCGTTCCCATAGGCGCGCTGACCGCCATGCCCGCCTCCGGAAGATTGTTTGTTACTCCCGAAGAACGAGAGCCGCCTTCCGTGCTGCGGCGAGCGAACGAACTCAGCGCGTCGGCAGACGTAGGGGGCAGCCCCGCCTTGGTGGAGCTGCGCCAAGACCCCGCGCTCCTGGCCTTCCACCTCGCGCAGTTGCTGCCTCCTCGCGCCACCAGGCCCGATACGGTCGACGCCAACCTGGCGGTCGGCCGTGCCAAGGTCGATGCAAGCGAAACTTTCGAGGAGGCCGCAGAGCATCTATCCTCGCGGGAAATCTTCTCGATCTTGAACGACGGTCCGGCGCTTTCCAGCGTGTTGCAGAAGCGATGAAGCTGCGGCCTGGATCTGTCCTGCGGCCGTTCGAAGCTTTTCTCGTTGCATAGTCCGGTATTGCTCTCTCCCTTGATGGCCGGCATCCTCGAACCAAGTGCGCGGAAAAGCGCCCAAAAACGTCCAAGGAAGGAAGCACGCGATGAAGATGATCAAAGGGCCTGCGATATTCCTCGCTCAGTTCGCTGGCGATGCGGCGCCGTTCAATTCGCTCGATGCCATATGCGGATGGGCCGCCTCGCTTGGCTACAAGGGAATTCAGATTCCGAGTTGGGATGGGCGGCTCTTCGACCTGAACAAAGCCTCGGAGTCTCAGACCTATGCCGACGAGGTGAAGGGTGTTGCGGCTCGGCACGGGCTTTCCATCACCGAGCTTTCGACCCATCTGCAAGGCCAGCTCGTCGCCGTTCACCCGGCCTATGATGCGGCGTTCGACGGCTTCGCCGCGCCGGACGTGCGTGGCAATTCCAAGGCCCGCACGGAATGGGCCGTCGATCAGGTCAAGCGCGCCATCCTGGCGTCCCGGCGGCTCGGGCTAAGTGCCCAGGCAACGTTTTCCGGCGCGCTTGCCTGGCCCTATGTCTATCCCTGGCCGCAGCGTCCCGCCGGCCTGATCGAGACCGCCTTCGACGAACTCGCCGGGCGCTGGCGGCCCATCCTCGACTATGCCGACGAGCACGGTGTCGATCTCGCCTATGAGATCCATCCTGGCGAGGACCTCCACGACGGTGTCTCCTACGAAATGTTCCTCGAGCGGGTGAACAACCACTCGCGCGCGAACCTGCTCTACGATCCCTCGCACTTCGTTCTGGAACAGCTCGACTATCTCGACTACATCGACATCTACCACCAGCGCATCAAGGCGTTTCACGTCAAGGACGCCGAATTCAATCCGACCGGTCGCCAGGGCGTCTATGGCGGGTTCCAGAGCTGGGTCGACCGCGCCGGCCGCTTCCGCTCGCTCGGCGATGGTCAGGTCGATTTCGGCGCCATCTTCTCCAAGCTCACGCAATACGATTACGATAGCTGGGCGGTGCTCGAGTGGGAGTGTGCCCTGAAACATCCCGAGCAAGGCGCGGCCGAGGGCGCCGAGTTCATCCGAAACCATATCATCCGGGTGACGGAGAAAGCCTTCGACGATTTCGCAGGCAGCGGCGCTGACGCGGCTGCCAACCGCAAGATGCTCGGCATCTCCTAAAAAAGAGGGTGCAACATGGCGATCGAAGCAAGCAACGAAACCGGCGGCCATCGTCGTATCCGGCTCGGGATGGTCGGCGGTGGCCAGGGCGCCTTCATTGGTGCCGTCCACCGCATTGCCGCGCGCATCGACGACCAGTTCGAGCTGGTCGCCGGCGCGCTCGCGTCGGATCCGGTTCGCGCCAAGACGTCCGCAAAGGAGCTCGGTATCGCCGACGGCCGGGCCTATGGCTCGTTCGAGGAGATGGCGCGGGCTGAAGCGGCGAGGGCGGATGGCATCGAGGCGGTCTCGATCGTGACGCCCAACCACATGCACCGCCCGGTCGCGAAAGCTTTCCTCGAAGCCGGCATCCACGTCATCTGCGACAAGCCGCTGACGACGACCGTGGCCGAGGCCGAGGAACTGGTGGCGCTGGTCAGGAAGACCGGCAGGATCTTCGTCGTCACGCACAATTACACCGGCTATCCCATGATCCGGCAGGCGCGCGCCATGGTCGCGAACGGCGATCTCGGCGAGATCCGTCTCGTCAAGGCCGAGTATCTGCAGGATTGGCTGACTGAGCCATTGGAAACCACCGGCCAGAAGCAGGCGGCATGGCGCACCGATCCGTCCCGGTCCGGCGCCGGCGGGTGCATCGGCGACATCGGCACCCATGCTTACAATCTTGCCTGCTTCGTCAGCGGGCTCGAGCTCGACGAATTGCTCGCCCAATTGTCGACCTTCGTCGAGGGGCGGCGGCTCGACGATGATGTCCAGATCCTCCTGAAGTGGAAGGGCGGCGCCAAGGGCATGCTGTGGGCGAGTCAGGTTGCCGTCGGCAACGAGAACGGGCTCACGCTGCGCGTCTACGGCAGCAAAGGCGGCCTCGAATGGGCGCAGGAGAATCCGAACCATCTCTGGTTCACACCCTACGGCAAGCCCAGGCAGCTCCTGACCCGCGGCGGAGCCGGCGCAATGGGCGAGGCCGCCCGCGTTAGCCGCATCCCATCAGGCCACCCTGAGGGCTACCTTGAAGGCTTCGCAACGATCTATGCCGAGGCGGCGCGCGCCATCCGCGCGGCAGCGGCCGGTGAAAAGCCGCATCCCGATGTCGTCTTCCCGACGGTCGAGGATGGCCTCGCCGGCGTGAAGTTGATCGAGGCTGCGGTGAAGTCGTCCGCGGGTAATGGCGTCTGGGTTCGGATGACGTAAGGCGGTCGCGAAGCCGCGGAACCCGTTGTCGACGGATCTGCTCTATATGGATGCAATCGTGACCCATGACTTCGCTTTGTCGAGTACCGCCGAGTGGGACAACTCGCACGGCATTCGGTGCGTCACGTGATGCGACAGCTTGCGGCGTCCGGCGTCCGCACGAAAGATGCACCAAATGCGAGCAATTGTGGCGCCTGCAATTTGCATGCTGACTATGGGCTACCTCACACATCTGAAATTTCCGCTCTCACAAATTGCTGACGCGGAGCCAAGGCGAGTTCCATTGCTTTGTCTAACCTAGATTGTATGGTGCCCGTAAGAGCATCCGGTCTGATCGACGATGTGCGGCCAATCGGCGCTGTCCGTGTCCTAGTGATCATGATCATAAGAAGAATGTTCGCCCCTGGATAGAATGAGGGACAGAAGACAATGACCGAAGGAAAAGGACAATGTCGCTGCTCCAGATCAATCTCTTCGGCGGTGTCGAGGTCGTGTGTGCGACCGGCGAGTCGGTGTTGATCCCCAGTCGCAAGGCTGCAACTCTCCTGGGCTACGTGGCGCTCAGTTCTCCTCGCGCCATTTCGCGCGGCAAGCTCGCGACGCTGTTGTGGGACGGTCATTTCGGCGATCGCGCGCGCGCCAGTCTTCGACAAGCCCTGCTCACGTTGCGGCGTGAGCTGCCGCGATATTCGGATGTGATCCTGGCCGATCGCGATGATATACGCATCTGTCCGAACAGCATCAGCACCGATGTCGGGGAATTCGAGCGGCTTTTGACGGGAGGGGATCCCGAACGTCTGGCCCGCGCGGCGGTGCTTTATCGCGGCGACCTTCTCGAGGGCATCGGCTCGACTTCATGCCAATTCGAGGCCTGGCTGTCTGCCGAGCGCCAGCGACTGCGGACCCAGGCGATGCGGGCGCTTGCGGGCCTGCTCGACTCCGGCGGGCGCGAACACATGGATATCGCGATCGCACTCGCGCTACGGATCCTCGCAATCGACCCGTTGCAGGAAGAGATTCATCGCATCTTGATGCGCTGTTACGCGCAGCAAGGCCGCCGGACCGATGCGCTCCGTCAGTACGATCTCTGCCGCTCCGTACTGTGGCGCGAGGTTCGCGCAGCGCCGGAGCGAGAGACGGAACGGCTGCAGCTCGAAATCCGGCACACGTTCCGAGCCGCTGTAAGATCTACTTCACTCAAATTGCCTCGCGATAAGAATTCTGACGCAACTTTCACGCTCGACGTGACGCCTGCATCACGATCCCTGTCGTAGCCTTCAGCCGCTCGCACAATCGTGCGCAGTGATCCCGCCTCCCTGTGGGGAGCGCGTGTCGCTCACGGCTCAAGCACTTCATCAGGAGATTTTGAACATGACTGGATTTCAGCAACAGACTGAGGACTACGGCCAATTGGACCCGCAGGGGATCTTCGGCTCGATCCTCGGTGGCGCGGCCGGACGCGTTATCGGCAACCTGCTCGGCGGCAAGAAGGGGAAGCAGATCGGCGGCGCGATCGGCAACATCGGTGGTGGCTTCCTGCCGTTCTCGGCCGGTCCGGACATGCAAGGTACCGTGCAGGTCTCCGACATGGAGTTGCAGGGCTTCTGGAGCGTGCTGAAGAAGATCGGCCAGGGCGTGCAGACCGGCGTGAATGTCGGCAAGCAGCTCGGCGTGTTCAGCGCCCAGCCTGGCCTGGAGCCCGCGGCGGCGCAGGTTTCCGACATGGAGCTGCAGAGCTTCTGGAGCGTGCTGAAGAAGATCGGTCAGGGCGTGCAGACCGGCGTGAATGTCGGCAAGCAGCTTGGCGTGTTCAGCGCCCAGCCCGGCTTGGAGCCCGCCGCGGCGCAGGTTTCCGACATCGAGCTGCAGAGCTTCTGGAGCGTGCTGAAGAAGATCGGCCAGGGTGCCCAGACCGGCCTCGATATCGGTCGCCAGCTCGGCGTGTTCAGTGCCGGCCCCGGCGGTCAGCCTGCCGCGGCGCAAGTCTCCGACATGGAGCTGCAGAGCTTCTGGAGCGTGCTGAAGAAGATCGGCCAGGGCGTGCAGACCGGCTTGGACGTCGGCAAGCAGCTCG
Organism: Bradyrhizobium yuanmingense; assembly: GCF_025200905.1. NCBI lineage: Bacteria > Pseudomonadati > Pseudomonadota > Alphaproteobacteria > Hyphomicrobiales > Nitrobacteraceae > Bradyrhizobium > Bradyrhizobium yuanmingense. The sequence continues at coordinate 1,474,815 of NZ_CP104173.1, forward strand.
GCGTGTTCAGCGCCCAGCCCGGCCTGCAGCCCGCGGCGGCGGAGGTCTCCGACATGGAGCTGCAGGGCTTCTGGAGCGTGCTGAAGAAGATCGGGCAGGGCGTGCAGACCGGCTTGGATGTGGGCAAGCAGCTCGGCGTGTTCAGCGCCCAGCCCGGCCTGCAACCCGCGGCGGCGCAAGTCTCCGACATGGAGCTGCAGAGCTTCTGGAGCGTGCTGAAGAAGATCGGCCAGGGCGTGCAGACCGGCTTGGATGTGGGCAAGCAGCTCGGCGTGTTCAGCGCCCAGCCCGGCCTGCAGCCCGCGGCGGCGCAGGTCTCCGACATCGAGCTGCAGGGCTTCTGGAGCGTGCTGAAGAAGATCGGCCAGGGCGCCCAGACCGGCCTCGATATCGGCCGTCAGCTCGGAGTCTTCAACGCCGGCCAGCCCGCTGGCACGATGCACTAGACCCAACGCGTGGGGGCGGGCGCAAGCCCGCCCTCTGCGCTTAGACGTGAATGGAAACCAGATGGCCGATTCAACCGCGTCGCAGCAATTCATCGTGCAGGGAGGCCCGGTCCAATCCGGTGAGCTCAACGAACACTTGCAGCGTGAACCCGGCGTGAAGCGAGTCGCGCAAGTCGCACCCGATGTCGTCATCTTGTCGATGACGACCACACAGGCCGATCGCCTGAAATCGACGTTTGCCACGCTGGTGGTCGAACCGGATTCAGCGCTGAAGCCATTCGATGCCGACTGACGTCGGTGGGCAAACATTGGACACGCAAAACATCAAGGAGGCCGCAGATGGCCACGAAAGGCAAATCAGGAACTTCCACGCAGGGCGAGCACGACGCGACCGAAGCCGCGATGAACGGCAACGGGTCCGTTCCGGACCAGGGCACCGCTCCATCATCGTCACGGGGGCAGGAGCCCGCAACGATCGCAGCGCGCCCGGCGCAATTCATGATCGCGCCGCAGCAGCAGCCCGGGCTTGCGACCTTCAGCGTCGATTTCCTGACTCAGCAGCTCAGCAACAGTCCCGACATCGAAGTGGTGAAAACGGTCTCTCCGCCGCGCCTGTTCGGATTTCAGAGCGCAGAGCTCGGACAAGTGCCGCTCAGCCCGCTGGTCCTCGCCAAGATGACTCCTGACAAGGCCAAGTTGCTGCAGACCCAGGCGGGACAGCGTTGCGCGGTGGAGCGCGACGAGCGGCTGAGCTACATGCTCGATCCGACCACGCCGCAGCTGCCCAATCCGGGGGTGCTGACACCGCTGGCCGACGGCTTCACGACCACGATCGAAGTGCTGGGCCAGGATGGTCCGCTGCCTGAAGCCGAGGTTTATGTGTTCGGCAGCATGTGGCCGGCCCAAGGCATCACGGACGCCACCGGCCGCGCCACAGTGACCCTGCAAGGCGAAAGACCCGAGACCATCCGCTCGATCCTGGTCAAACCGAAGATCGACTACTGGACCTTCTGGCTCGATCGTCCGCAGCTCGTTCCTAACAGCGTCAACCGGATCGTTGCCAGGGCGCTCGGCGCGGTGTTGCGGAATTTCCCCGGCCAGCAATTGATGGGATGGGGTGAGCGCGCGATGGGCCTTGATCGTCTGCCGCCGTCCTTCGATGGCGCCGGCATGAAGATCGCAGTCATCGATTCCGGCCTGGCGCCGACCCATCGCAATCTGCACGGGATCACGGCAGGCACCAGTATCGTCGGGACCGACAAGGCGGCCTGGACCGTCGATACGATCGGCCACGGATCGCATTGCGCTGGAATCATCGCTGGCGGACCCGTCGGCGCCGGTGGCGGCATCCGCGGCTTCGCTCCCGCGGCGGAAATCCACGTCTGCCGCATCTTCCCCGGCGGCCGGTTCAGCGATCTCGTCTCCGCGCTCGATTACTGCATGGAGCATGGCATCGATGTTGCCAATATGAGCCTGGGCGGCGGCGAGCCTTCGCGCATTATCGAGGAACGCATCATCCGGGCCAAGCAAATGGGTATGGCCTGCATCATCGCCGCGGGCAATTCCTCGGGGCCGGTGCAGTTTCCCGCGTCGACGCCGCATTGCCTGGCGGTTGCCGCGATCGGCAAGTGGGGCGAATTCCCCAACGACAGCTATCATTCGCAGCAGGCCCTCGACGGCTTCCAGAGCCGCGACGGATATTTTCCGGCAAAGTTCTCCTGCTTCGGTCCGGAGGTCGACGTCTGCGCGCCTGGTGTGGCGATCGTCTCGTCGCTTCCCGCCGATGGCTTCGGAGCATGGGACGGCACCTCGATGGCGACTCCCCATGTCACGGGCCTGGCCGCGCTGGTGCTGGCGCATCATCCGGACTTCACCAAAGGCAACTTTCAGAATCGCGACGCACGCCGTGTCGAGCGGCTGTTCCAAATTCTGAAGGAAACCGCGACGCCGCTGCAGTTTGGCGACCCAAATCGGACCGGCGCGGGATTGCCGAACGTGATGCGGGCACTCGGCCTGGAAACCGGCGTCGCCCCGGTGATCGCCGCCGCTACCGCAACCGACCCTGCGCTGGCAACGTTGCGGCGTCTGCTTGGATTGCAGTCGGTCGAAGCGCCGAGCATGGTTCCCGTGGGGTCGCCGCCGCCGTCCGCCGATCCCGTGCACGGCAGTGCGATCCACGTGGCGCGCGGTCCGGCACAAACGGCGGCCGCAATGAATCTGCAGTCCGTCGATCCGATCAAGAACGGATCGAGCTCCGTCGCTCACGGTCCCGCACAGACCGCAGGCGCGGCAGTCGCGCCCATGATGGTGGATCCGAATCCGGCGCAGATCCGGGAAATCATGCACAGGGTGGGATTGCTCTAACGCGCGTCCTTGGCATCTCAGAAAGGGGCACAGCAGCAGCTGTGCCCCGAGTGCCGACTGCCTTGAGGCAATTGCTGCGGCCGCTCGCCTTGGGAACATGGTGGATTGTTTGCCGCGTCCTGGATTTTCCTTCGCGGCGTCGTGCCGCACAGGCGCAGCTTGGAACTCTCGCGCCCGATCGAAACTTGACTCCGCGGGTCAGCATCGCCGCCGATCGCTGGCCTGCACGGCCCCGCCTCCAAGCCCCCCATACCCCCCTGGGTGGGGCCGTGCTTCCAAGCAGGAGGTGCAATTGTCCGAGCCGACCGAGCAAGAGATCAGAGAACGCGCGCACCAATTGTGGGAGCAGGCGGGCAAGCCCGAAGGGCGCGAGGAGGAATTTTGGCACGCGGCGGAGCAGGAGCTGCGCAACGAGGACAGGTCGAGCACGCTGCGGACGCCGGATACGCTGTGACCGACAAGACCTGCCCATTCTGCCAGGGTCTTGGATGGGTCTGCGAAAACCATCCGCTCCGGGTCTGGAGCGAGAAGCTCGGCGGCTGCCGCTGTGGCGAGGGCATGCCCTGCTCCTGCAACACGACTGAGGACCCTGAAATCAGGGTGGTGATCGTCGAAGCCGACACGACGTGGCACTAGCGGCGCCCAACCGATGCCTGCTCGGCTGGTCACTTCCGAAACGCTGCACCTCAGGGAACGGACCATCCCGGAAAGGAATTTAGTGTCCGCACGGCTCCGACAACAATTCTTTCCGCGGCAGTTTCGGTGGTGGACGAGCAGAAGAAGCTAGAGCACCAGATCGAACTCGCAACGCGAGCGGCCTCGCTCGTCAGGGATGAAACCACCGGACAACGCTTCAGGAGCTTCGCGGAGGAACTGAAACGAAAGCTGCTTCGCATAATGCGCCGTGGCAAGGTGCGCACACGCGCCTATGAGCTCTGGGAGCAGGCGGGACGGCCGAGCAATCGCGAGTTGGAGTTCTGGCTGGAAGCCGAACGTCAGATCGAAGATGAACGCGAGGAGCGAAAGAGCTCGGGCGCTTCATAGCGCCGGGCGGTATCTCCGTCCTCTGCGCGCGGACCGCAGGTCGCGCGAGCAAGGAAAAAGCCGCCGGGTTGTTCACCCTGGCGGCGTCACAAAGTCCGTAGCTGTTGATGGTCTTCCCAGCCTCGTGCGTACCGCCGTTACCTTGTTTGCGGCCATGCCTGATCCTTGTAGGCGAGGTTGCGCGATTCCGCTGTGATCTGGAGCACACAGTGGACGGGATTCGGCATCGCGATCTGAATCCCGCGCTGCGCTGCAACCATCAGCGCGCTCACGAGCCCCCTCAGGTCCGGTACCACGCCGCCAGGTTCCACGTGATGGTGTCCCAGCCGGAGATGTCGATCATCAAATTGTTGGCGCCGGCGTTGACGACGTGGCGCGACAGCAGCGGCAGGAACACGTTTGCCTCGCAGAAGATCTCGTCGACCTTCATCAGCAGCGCGGCGCGCTTGACCGGATCGAGCTCGTTCTGCGCGGCCTTGTAGGCTTTGTCGGCTTCGGGGTCGGAATAGCGCGAATTGTTGCGGCCGAGCCATTTGTTGTCTTTGGTGGCGATCTCCCAGGACACGCACTGGTTCAAGAGGCGCTCCGGATCGGGCTGCGGCTGCGTGGTGTTGTACATCTCCATGTCGGCATAGAATTTCGAGTAGGTGTCGGGATTGCCGACGTCGGATGAGAAGAACACGGAGGCGGTGACCGCCTTGATCTCGATGTCGATGCCGGCCTTCTGGCACGCCTGCTTGATGATGGCCTGCGTCTTCTGCCGCGGCGCGTTGGTCGAGGTCTGGAATACGTATTTGAGCTTCTTGCCGTCCTTCTCCCGGATGCCGTCCGCGCCCTTGGTCCAGCCGGCCTCGTCGAGGATCTTGTTGGCCTTGTCGATGTCGAACTCGTATTTCAGCTTGGGCGACTTGAACTGCTTGGGCGCGTTGACGAAGCTCGCGGTGGCGATGGCGCCGCGGCCGTAGATGAACTTCTGGATCGAATCGCGGTCGATCAGGAAGTTGATCGCGCGGCGAACGGCGGGATCGAACAGCGTCGGATGCTTGGTCTTGACGCTCGAGCGCTCGCCGTCGACCTCGGTCCAGGGGTCTGTCGTGTTGAGGATGATGAACTCGACATTGCCTGAAGGCGTGATCTCGAGCTTGCCCTTGCCGCCGGCCTCCATGCGCTTGAGGACCTCCTCCTCCACCTGCATGTTCCAGGCGAAGTCGTACTCGCCGGTCTGCAGCACGGCGCGCGCCGCGGACACCGCGTCGCCGCCACCCTTGATCTCGACCATGTCGAAATGCGGCTGGTTCTTGATGTGATAGTCGGGATTGCGCTCGGCGCGGATCATATCGCCGGGCTTGAACTCGACGAATTTGTACGGGCCGGTGCCGACCGGCCTCAGATTGCCCGGCGCTTCGCGCGACTTGGCCCCGACATACTCGCCGAAATGATGCTTCGGCAGGATCATCCCGACCGAGCCGACGAACGGATCGGCCCAGAACGGCGTCGGCGCCCGGAAGATCACCTTGACGGTGTGGTCGTCGATCTTCTCGACCTTGATGTCCTTGTAGGAGCCCGTGGTGTAGGCCGCGGTGGCGAGATCTGCGGCGTATTGCCAGGTGAAGACGACATCGTCGGCGGTGAAGGGCTTGCCGTCATGCCACGTCACGCTCCGCTTCAGCTTCCAGATCACGCTCATGCCGTCGGCCGCAAGGCCGCCGTTCGCCTTGGTCGGCGCCTCGGCGGCGAGGCAGGGGATGAGGTTGCCCTCCTTGTCCCAGCCGGCGAGCGGCTCGAAGAAGATGCGCGAGGCGATCTGGTCCTTGGTGCCGAGCGCGAAATGCGGATTGAGCAGGGTGGGCGCCTGCCAGAGCAGCATCTTGAGCGTGCCGCCGCCGCCGGCCTTGGCCGGCTTGTACGGCAACGTGGCGTCAGCCATCGCCACATCGTGCCAGACCAGGATTTGGCTGGCGATCGGCGCCGCGATTCCGACCGCGGCCATTGTCCTGATGAATGAGCGCCGCGACAGCGTGCCTTGCTTCACTTCTGCGACCAGATTGCGGATTTCGTTCTCGTTCATTGGATGATCCCCACTTCGTCGCCACCGGCTCAGTGCGCGCTAACTCAGCACGTCGGGCGTGGTGGAGTCAAAGAGAAGGACGCTGGCCCGGCTGCGGATGGAACGAAAGTGCAATCCGGGATTCTTGCCACGAGCGGCAGCAGCCCTGCTTGCGCGGCGCTTCATCCGGGTTACGCGCGCGCACTTTGTCGCACTCTGCATTCGTTTTCCGTTTGCGGCCGAATGGAGAAAGGCTGGCCCCGAGCCGCGGACAATATGGATTTCCATTTCATTGATTTCGCACCGCAGAAAAGGGAATACGGGTCCGTTGCCGCAAGACCCAAGGAGACCAAGATGCCGTTTCGCCTTCCCCTGATTCTCTCTGCCGTGCTGGCCGCATGGTCCGCCGCAGCCGCGGCCGAGACCATCAAGATCGGCGTGACGCCGGGGCCGCATGCGCAGATCCTCGAAGCGGTGAAGCCGATCGCCGCCAAGCAGGGCCTCGACATCCAGCTCCTGGAGTTCTCCGATTACGTGGTGCCGAACGCCGCGCTCGATGCCGGCGAGATCCAGGCCAATTCGTTTCAGAACCAGCCTTACCTGGACAACCAGAAGGCCGACCGCGGCTACAAGATCGAATCCGTCGGCCTGACCGTGAACTTCCCGATCGGCGTCTATTCGAAGAAGCACAAGGCCTTCGGCGATATCCCCGCGGGCGGCAAGGTCTCGATCCCGAACGATCCGACCAATGGCGGCCGCGTGCTGCTGCTGCTGCGCGACAAGGGCGTGATCAAGCTGAAGGACGGCACCGGCTTCAAGCCGACCGTGCTCGACATCACCGACAATCCCAAGAAGCTGAAGTTCATCGAGGTCGACGCGGCGCAGGCCCCGCGCGCGCTCGACGACGTCGATGCCGCCGCGATCAACACCAACTATGCAACCCAGGCGGGCCTCGATCCGGTCAAGGATCCGATCCTGCGCGAGGACCCGAAGGGGCCCTATGTCAACCTGATCGCGGTGCGCAGCGCCGACAAGGACAAGCCTTGGGTCAAGATCCTCGTGGACAGTTACCACACGCCTGAGGTCAAGGAGTTCGTCCTGACCAAGTTCAAGGGCGCGGTGCTGCCGAGCTGGTAGGCAATCTGCCCGCCCAGAGTCCACATCAAGGCGATCCGGCGGGCAGCCTTGCGATCAGCCTTGCGCAGGAATCTTGCGTATGTGCCCTGCGTAATGCCCGCTTGTCGGGAACTGCGGCAACCGACATCATCGGGGCCCATCCTCGCCCGACAGGGATCGTATGAAACGCTTTGCCAACCTGAAACGCCTGGGCTTCTTCACGCGGCTGCTCGACGAGGCGCCGGCGGCGGACCGCTATCGCTTCGCCGCCGAGCAGATCGTGCGCGCCGAGAAGGCCGGGCTCGATTCCGCGTGGATCGCGCAGCATCATTTCCATGAGCGCGAGGGCGGCCTGCCGTCGCCCTTCACGTTCCTGGGTTATGTCGCCGCGCAGACCTCGCGCATCCGCCTCGGCACCGGCATCGTCACGCTGCCGCTGGAGAACGCGGTGCGGGTGGCGGAGGATGCCGCGGTGCTCGATCTCCTCTGCAACGGCCGCTTCGAGCTCGGCGTCGGCACCGGCGGCAACCCGTCCGCCTTCGCCGCTTTCGGCCTCGACAGCGCCCAGCGCAACGAGATCTTTGCCCGCAATTTGGACATCGTCCGCAAGGCCTTGACCGGCAAGCCGCTCGAGGGCGGCGATACGCTTTATCCGCAGCGGCCGCAACTGGATAAGCGCATCTGGCAGGCGACGTTCTCCGTTGCCGGCGGCGCCCGCGCCGGCAAGGCCGGCGACGGCCTCCTGCTCTCGCGCACGCAGCCGCGGGCCAAGGACGCGCCGAACGCGACGCTCGCCGAGATCCAGAACCCGATCATCGACGCCTATCTCGCCGCGCTGCCGCCGGGCCGCGAGCCGCGCATCATGGCCTCGCGCAGCATCTTCGTTGCCGACGACCATCGCGAGGCGCTGCGCCTCGCCGATATCGGACTGCGCCGCGCGCTGCCGCAATTCATGAAGGGCGGACATCCCCCTCCAGGCGAGACGCTGGAGGAGATGATTACCGCGTTCGACACCCATGTCGGCGATGCCGACCACGTCATTGCCTCGCTCCGCACCGACGCCACGCTGGAACGGGTGACCGATCTCGTCTTCCAGGTGCATTCGGTCGATGCGCCGCATGCTGACGTCCTGCGCTCCATCGAGCTCGTCGCCGACAAGGTCGCCCCAGTGCTGGGCTGGACCCGGACGGCCGCCAAAGACATTGCCCTCGCAGGTTAGCCGGAATGAACGAAAAACGCGTTGCACGAGGCTGAATGATGGGAACGCAAGACATCATCGACACGCTCGCCGGGATCGAGCCCGGCTCCACACTCGACGCCATCCGCGCGCGCCGCCTGCAGGCGCGCGAGAATGCGCAGAAGAGCTATCTCGCTTTGTTCGAGCCGGTGGACGCCGGCGATTTTTCGCTTGCCGAGCGCGCGGTGGTCGCGGCCTTCGCGACCGGGCTCCATGGCGAGTCCCCCGTCGCCGCCTTCTATCGCGACAAGCTTGCCGCGACTGCGGATGGCGCGCCTCTGCTCGATGCGATCAACGCCGAGATCGAGCGCGGCAAGACCTCCGGCCCATACGGCGCCTATCCGGCCGGTCCGTTGTCGATCGAGAACAAGGCCGGCTTGATCTATCGCGTCAGCGCGGAGCGCAAGCCTGTCCTCGGCGCCAGGCTGGTCGCAGCATTGGAGCACGCGCATCTGCTTCTCTTCCACCCGCGCGATGCCGCGTCCGCCGACATGAAGGCGCTACTGGCTGCCGGCTGGTCATCCACCGGCATCGTCACGTTGTCCCAGCTCGTTGCGTTCCTGTCGTTCCAGGTGCGCGTCGTCAGCGGCCTGCGCACGCTCGCCGCAGCGAACGCGTAGGAGGTCCAATCATGAGCACCGTCAATCCGCCCGTCGCCTTCACCCAGGACGAGCTCGGCTGGGTCTCGTGGATCGACCCGCTGCCCGAGGCCGAGCTGACCGAGCGGCACTACGCCGGCCTCGTCGACCGCGCCCGCGCCAAGTCGGAATATTTTCGTCTCTTGGTGCGCGATCCCGAAGTGCTGGAAGCCCGCACCAAGACCGACAAGGACATCTTCTACAACGTCGCCGACGGCCTGCCGCGCGCCGAGCGCGAGCTCGCCGCTGCGGCGACCTCGCGCTACAACGGCTGCATCTATTGCGCCTCCGTGCATGCGCGCTTCGCCAGCACCTATTCCAAGCGCCGCGACGACGTGCAGCGTCTGCTTGACGAGGGCGTTGGGGCCGATCTCGGTGAGCGCTGGAATGCGGTGGTCAAGGCCTCGGTGGCGTTGGCCGCAACGCCGATCGCATTCGGGCCTGACAATATCGCCGAGCTGCGCCGCGCCGGTCTCGACGACGCCGAGATCGTCGACGTCATCAACGGCGCCGCGTTCTTCAACTGGGCGAACCGGCTGATGCTGTCGCTCGGCGAGCCCTCGAAATAGGCAATCTCACCGGCACGAGAATTGCTGCTGTATCAACATTGAATGGATGGAGCCGTGAATGAGCAACATCGATCGCCGTACCCTGGTCAAAGGTTCGCTCGCCGCCATGATGGCGGGCACAGCCTTCTCGCGCGCCGCACTGGCGCAATCCGCCGAGCCGATCCTGCTCGGGGTCAGCGGCCCCCTCACGGGACCGAACGCGCAATATGGCGCGCAGTGGAAGCAGGGCTTTGATCTCGCGCTCGACGAGATTCACGCCGCCGGCGGCATCAACGGCCGCAAGCTCGCCTACCAGTTCGAGGACAGCCAGAGCGATCCGCGCCAGTCGGTCGCGATCGCCCAGAAATTCGTCTCCGATCCCCGCATCGTCATGGAGCTCGGCGATTTCTCCAGTCCCGCCTCGATGGCGGCCTCCCCGATCTATCAGCGCGGCGGCCTGGTGCAGTTCGGCTTCACCAATTCGCACCCCGACTTCACCAAGGGCGGTGACTTCATGTGGAGCACGTCCGTGAGCCAGGCCGACGAGCAGCCGCTGCTGGCGTCCTACGCCGTCAGGCGGCTCGGCCTGAAGAAGCTTGCGGTGCTGCACCTCAACACCGATTGGGGCCGCACCAGCCGCGACCATTTCGTCAAGGCGGCCAAGGAATACGGCGCCGAGGTCGCGATCACCGAGGGCTACATCGCCGAGGAACGCGACTTCCGCTCCACTCTGGTGCGCGTGCGCGACGCCAGCCCGGACGGCCTGATCCTGATCTCCTATTATTCCGACGGCGCGCTGATCGCGCGCCAGGCCCGCCAGGTCGGCCTGAAGCAGACGATCTGCGCGGCCAGCTCGGTGTATTCGCCGAAATTCATCGAGCTCGGGGGCGAGGCGGTCGAGGACGTCCATCTCGGCACGCGCTATTTCCCGCAAGATCCGCGGCCCGAGGTGAGGAAGTTCATCGACGGCTTCAAGGCCAAGTACAACGGGCAGGAGCCCGACGCCTTCAATGCCTATTCCTATGACGCGATGAACATGGCCGCTGCCGTGGTGAAGATCGGCGGCACCGACCGCCGCGCCATCCGCGATGCCTTCGCCAAGGTGAAGGACGTCTCCAGCGTCATCTTCGGTCAGGCGACGTTCGACGTCGAGAGCCGCCGCGTCAAGGGCGCCATGAACGCCGAGCTCGTCGTGCGCAAGGGTCAGTTCGCGCTGTGGGACGGCAAGCCGACCTGATGCGATGGCCGAAGCGATCGCTCCGGCCGCTTTCTCCCTGATTAGGAATACTGCGTGTCCTCCTGGCTCGACCACACCATCAACGGGCTGATCGTCGGCAATGTCTACGCGCTCGTTGCAGTCGGGCTCGCGCTGATCTTCGGCGTCAGCCGGCTGATCAACTTCGCGCAAGGGTCGATCTATCTGGTCGGCGCCTATATCGGCTGGATCGCGGTGGTGCAGCTGCACACGCCGCTGCCTCTCACCATCATCGTGGTCGCCGTGGCGGCGGCGATCGTCGGTCTGATCATCGAGCGGTTCGGTCTGCGGCCGCTGCAAAACTCGGTGCGCATCGCGCCGCTGCTCGCGACCATCGGCATCAGCTTCGTGCTCGACCAACTGGTGATGCTGATCTTCTCGCCCAATCCGCGCGCGTTGCCGAGCCAGTTGCCCGATGTCCGCTTCCAGGTCGGTGGCGGGACGATCGGGCCGCTTGATCTGCTCATTGCCGGCGTCGGCCTCACCAGTGCGCTGCTGCTGTTCGTGTTCCTGCGTTACACCAAGCTCGGCTGGGCCGTGCGTGCCACGGCGCAGGACCGCGACGCCGCCATGCAGATGGGCGTCGACGTCAACCGGGTCAATCAGGCCGTGTTCGGTATCGCGGCGGCGCTCGGCGGCGTCTCCGGCATGCTGGTCGGCATGTACTACAACCAGATCGACACGGCGATGAGCCTTCAGGCGACGCTCAAGGGCGTCGTCGCGGAAGTCGTCGGCGGCGCCGGCAACGTGCCGGGCGCGGTGATCGGCAGCCTGCTGCTGGGCCTCGTCGAGAGCTACGGCGTCGCCGTGCTCGGCACCAGCTACCGCAATTTGTTCGCGTTCCTGCTGCTCGTCGTCGTGCTCGTGGTGCGGCCGAACGGCCTGTTCGTCAGCGCACGGCAGGCGCCGCCCGAGCCGCTCACCGGCACGTTCATCGCGCCGAGCCGCCCGGTGAATATTCCGCGCTGGGCGCTGTTGGTCGCTGTTGCCGGCTTTGCGATCCTGCCGCTGTTCCCGGTGTCCTTCTACGTGCTCCAGACCCTGATCAATGCCTGGTTGCTCGGCATGCTCGGGCTCAGCCTGACGCTGGTTGCGGGCACGATGGGGCAGGTCTCTCTCGGTCATGCCGCGCTGCTTGCGATCGGCGCCTACACCTCCGCATTGCTGTCGCTGGTGCTGGCCGTTCCGGCCGGACTTGCCGTCATCGGCGGTGGCCTGATGAGCGCCGCGCTCGGCACGCTCCTGATCTCGCCTTCCTTCCGCCTGCGCGGGCATTATGTGTCGATCGCGACGCTTGCGATCGGCGAGATCGTGGCGCTGGTGATCCTGAATTGGGAAAGCGTGACACGCGGTCCGATCGGCATCTCCGGCATCCCGCCGCTGGCTCTATTCGGCTATGACCTGATCAGCCCGACCTCGGTCTATTGGTTCAGCCTTGCGGTGATGGTCGTGCTGGCGCTGCTGCAGGGACGGCTGCTTACCTCGCATCTTGGCCGCAGCTTTCGCGCCATCCGCGACGACGACATCGCCGCGCGCGCCTATGGCCTCAGCCTGAACCGCTACAAGTCGATCGCCTTCATCTTCGGCGGCTTCGCCGCCGGCGTCAGCGGCGGCATCGCCGCGCATCTTTATTCCTACATCAACCACGAGACCTTCAACACGCAGCAATCCATCCTGGCGCTGACCGTCGTCATCCTCGGCGGCCTCGGCAACGTCGTCGGCGCGATCGTCGGGTCGGTGGCGCTGGTCGGCCTGCCCGAGGTGTTCCGGATCGCGGCCGAGTACCGCATCCTGATCTACGGCATCGTTCTCTTGCTGCTGGTGCGGTTCAGGCCGCAGGGCCTGTTGGGAACGGTCTGATGGAGAAGCAGCTTCACGCCATGCTGTCCCTGCGCGGCCTGACGCGCCGTTTCGGCGGCCTCACCGCGGTCGACGCCATCGACCTCGACCTTGCCAGGGGCGAGCTGATCAGCATCATCGGCCCGAATGGTGCCGGCAAGACGACGCTGTTCAATCTCGTCACCGGGCTTGACCGGCCCGATGCCGGCACCGTCAGCTTCGAAGGGCAGGACATCACCGGCCTGCCGCCGGAGCGGCTCGCGGCCGAAGGCATCGCGCGCACCTTCCAGCTCGGCCGCGTGTTCGGCAATCTCAGCGTCATGGACAATGTCCTGATCGGCGCGCACACGCGGCTGCGCGCCGTGAAGCCGGCCGTGCCGGTGATCGGTCCGCTGCTGGAATTGGGTCTGGCCTTGCTGCGTCCCTCGCGCGTCAGGGCCGAGGAGGAGCGGCTGCGTGAGGAGGTCAAGGCCATCCTCGCGCGTTTCGGCGAACGGCTGCTGCCGCGCATCGACCAGCCCGCCTATAGCCTCTCCTACGCCAACCGCCGCCGCGTCGAGATCGCGCGTGCGCTCGCGCTGAAGCCGCGGCTGCTGCTGCTCGACGAGCCCACCGCCGGCATGAATCCGACCGAGACCGCGGAGATGCAGGGACTCGTCGCCGAATTGAAAGCCGAAGGGCTGACGATCCTGCTGATCGAGCACAAGCTGGAGATGGTGATGCGCCTGTCCGACCGCGTCATCGTCATGGACGAGGGCAAGAAGATCGCGGAAGGGCCGGGCGAGCAGGTGCGAACCGATCCCAAGGTGATCGAGGCCTATCTCGGCCACGGACTGTCAGGGACGACGGAGCAGGAGAGCGCGGCATGACGAGCGCACCCGAAGCACTGCTGGCTTTGTCTGATGTCAACACCTTCTACGGCCAGGCCCAGGTGCATTTCGACCTGTCGATCACGGTTGCGCGCGGCCACATCGTCTGCCTGCTCGGCGGCAACGCGAGCGGCAAGTCGACCACGATGAAGATCATCTTAGGGTTGGTGAAGCCGCGCTCGGGCGAGGTGACGTTCGACGGCGCTTCGCTGATCGGGCTCTCCACGCCGCAGATCGTCCGCCGCGGCATCGGCTCCGTGCCGGAGGCGCGGCGGCTGTTCGCCGACATGAGCGTGCGCGAGAACATCCTGATGGGCGCCTTCGTGCGCAATGACCGCGACGCCATCGCGCAGGATCTCGACAGGATGCTGACGCTGTTCCCGAAGCTCGGCCAACGGCTGTCGCAGCGCGCCGGCTCGCTGTCCGGCGGCGAGCAGCAGATGGTGGCGATGGCGCGCGCGCTGATGAGCCGCCCGCGCATGATCGTGATGGACGAGCCGACCATGGGCCTGTCGCCGCTTTATGTCGATCGCGTGCTGGAACTGATCCGCAGCATCAACCAGGCGGGCGTCTCGGTTTTCATGGTCGAGCAGAACGCCAGCCTCGCGCTCGAGATCGCGCACGAGGCCTATGTGCTGCAGACAGGCAAGATCGTGCTGTCTGGCCCCGCGCGCGCACTGAAGGACGACCCCCGCATCCGCGACGCCTATCTCGGCGGCTCCGAGGCGGCCTGACGCTCAAGCCGACGCCGCGCTTGCGACCTGCTCCGCCGGCTGATCATCGCCGTTGGGATCGCCCGGCGCGGTCGCCCAGGCGAGCTCCACCAGCGTCACGATCCGGCGGCCGCCGCCGTCGAGCTGGACGACGATCAGGCCCTGCTCCTCCATGTAGCCGAGCAGGCGCTGCGCGCGGCGCAGCGAGTGCGAGCCGTAGGCGCGGGCGATTGCGGCATCGCCGGGGCAGGGCCAGCCTTCCTTCGCCGCGCGCGCGATCATCATGAACACGCCCTGCATGTCGTCGGGCAGGATCGAGGCGCGCAGCGCCACGTCCTGCCAGGCGTCGTCTTCGGTGAGATCCGTCCCGAGCCCGGCGCGCGCATGCGTCAGCATGCGACGGAATTCGCTGAGATCGGGCACCGCCGCCCCTAACCCCTCGATGCGGCAGCGAACCACGAACTCCTGATAGAGCACGCCGATGGCGCGGAAGCCGGCGTCGGGCTCGGCCATCACGGCACGCAGCGTGCGATCCACGCGATCGCGCCGCTCGGCGAGCTCTTCGGCACTGACGGGAGCCTCGACCACTTCGACCCGAATCTCCGGCACCGCGGCGGCCTTCGCCGCGCGAAGCTGCTCGAGCAGATCCGGAGCCGGCCGTCGCTGCGGCCGGCTGGCATCGGGCGGCGGTGCGGCGAGGATGACCGCGCGGGCATCTTCAAGCGTGGCTTCCGGCAGCGGCATCAGCCGCGGTGTCGAATTGCGCGGGCTGGTCTCGGTCGGGCCGATGTTGAGGCGCAGCGGCCGGCGCGACAACGCAGGTCCCAGCGCCATGAACTGACCGCGCTCGAGATCGCGGAAGGCTTCCGCCTGCCGCCGCTCCATGCCGAGCAGGTCGGCGGCGCGGGCCATGTCGATGTCGAGGAAGGTCCGCCCCATCAGGAAGTTCGAGGCTTCGGCCGCGACGTTCTTGGCGAGCTTGGCCAGGCGCTGGGTTGCGATGATGCCGGCAAGCCCGCGCTTGCGGCCGCGGCACATCAGATTGGTCATGGCGGCGAGCGAGAGCTTGCGTGCTTCGTCCGAGACTTCGCCCGCCACCGCCGGCGCAAACAACTGCGCTTCGTCGACGACGACGAGCATCGGGTACCAATGATCGCGGTCGACGTCGAACATCCCGCCAAGGAACGCAGCCGCGCGCCGCATCTGGTTCTCGGCGTCGAGACCTTCGAGATTGAGCACGGTGGAGACGCGATGCAGCCGTGCGCGCTCGCCCGCGACCTGGAGGCCGCGCTCGGTGTGATCCTCGGCCTCGATCACCAGATGGCCGAAGCGCTCGGCCAGCGTGACGAAGTCGCCCTCGGGGTCGATGATGGCCTGCTGCACCCAGGGTGCGCTCTGTTCCAGCAGCCGCCGCAGCAGATGCGACTTGCCGGAGCCCGAATTGCCCTGCACCAGGAGACGGGTCGCCAGCAGTTCCTCGAGGTCCATGGCGGCCGCGGCGCCTGCCGTGGTCTGCCCCATCTCGATCGCAACCGTCATGTCCCCGACTCAAAGTCCCGTCATTCGCGGACAGCGGCTTATCAATCCAGCCGCGGCGCGTCGAGCGCTCCAGCGCGAATCAGGTGGTGTTGCCCACGCCAAAACCGGAAAGCATGCGCCGTGAGCGGCAGGAACCCGGTGCCGAAAGGCCTCGGCTCGGGGAAGATGGTGCAGACCGCCATCGCTCGGCCAAATGACGCAGATCAAGATCGACGGGCCCGAGACCTGCTATCCGGCCGTATGACCTTTCTGACCTTCTTCACGGCGACCTATTTCCTGCTGGCGGTGCCGGGGCCGACCAACACCCTGCTGGCGACATCGGGGGCCGGAGCGGGCATCTCGCGCTCCCTTCATCTGCTTGCGGCGGAACTGTGCGGCTATCTGCTGGCGATCGCGGTGCTGCGGCTGGCGCTCGGTCCGGTCATCAGCGACATCCCGATTGCGGCGCTGCTGCTCCGCGTCGCCGTGACCATCTACATCCTGTGCCTCGCGGTCATGCTCTGGCGCGTCAATACGCGCGAGCTGCGCGTGATCGTGCTGCAGATTCTCACCGCCGGCGCCGCGTGGATCATTCTCGGCGCAACGCTCGGCCGCGGCGCCCGTCGCCTCGGGCGCCCTGACCTCGTCACGCGCACCGGCGCGGTTACGCTGGTCGCCGTGACCGGCCTGATCTGGCTGCAATCCTTCCTGGTTGCCTGAGCGGACCTCGGTGGGAGCGGCGCTACTGCGCGCCGGAGCCGCCCTGCACGATCTTCTCGTTCAGCTTCTGGTCCACGGTGTCGACGGTGCGGTCGATCTCGGCGTTGGGCACGCCGAGCTGATGCGAGATCAGCTTCACCAGCAGGTCGACGCGTTCGATGAAGGGCGCACCGCTCGCGACCGCGCGCGCCGCCGATGACGGCTTGAGCAGGCTCTCCGCGGCCTTGGCGTACTTCGCGAACGGCACCTGGTCCTGCGGATCGGCGCCGAGGCGGCGGGCGATCGCATCGACATGGTCGTAGATCGTCTGCGAACGATTGAGATCGCCGTGCACGGCGTCGCGGATCGACTGCGGCTCGTTCGGCGTGATGCAGCGGTAATTGCCGGTCAGCAGCATCGACCATTTCGCCAGCGGCACGAACAGGGAATCGAACACTTTCAGCTTCACCGGCACGTCGTGGCCGTCGAGCGTCACCGCGTCGATGTCGGCCTCCAGCTCGCGCAGCAGCTTGTTGTGCTTCTCGTCGGCGAAGACCGACGCCTTGAAGTTGGTGGGCAGGCCGACATGCAGCACGTTGGCGGCCTCTTCCGGCGGCCGGAAGGCCTGCGGGTCGGGCGAGCACAGCGTCACCAGCCCGGGCTCAAACCGCTCCCACACCTGCGCATTGGTGTAGGCCTCCTCGAGATCCATGTCGGCGAGTGCCGGAATCCGCTTCAGATAGGGCAGGGGCGGCATGTTCATGATCGACAGGCACGGCAGCTTCGCCGCGGCAATCTTGACCATGAGGACGCGCACCGTGTGGTTGGTGTATTGCGGCTCCTGCATCGCGAGGCCGACCAGATCGTAGCGGGAGAGGTCGACATTGGCCGGCGTCACCGCGTCGAGCTTGCCAGGGAGGTTGCGGGAGAAGATCGCCCGGTGCACCGCCTCGTCGCGTAGCTTAATGCGCACCTCGGTACCGTCGCGGTTGATCAGCTCCGCGGTCTTTGCGCGGCAGACCAGGGTCACGTTGTGCCCGGCCATCAGCAGCTTCGTGCCCAGCAGGGAGCCGTAAGAAGCCCCAAGAATCAATATGTTGCGCGCCATGCTCCGTCCCCTGGAAATCTGTGTGATTTTTCCGGCCCCGGCCGTTCCGCGGGGCAGTTGAGGGCATGTAAAGCGAAGCGCAGGGGGATAGCAACTGGGATAATGCATACAAGGGTGCATCTTGGTCCCGCGGGTTCCAGGGCCAGCCTGGCGGCCTGTTTCGGTCTCGTGTCAACCCAGTGAAGCAAAGATATTCTTCTTTACCGAAATTCGGATTTGTCGTATGTGTCGGTCGTCCCGGCTCAATCTCGAGGGGCGATCATGAGGTCGTCATTGTCGCGAGCCGGGCTTGCGGTGGACGCGGCAGCGTCGGGCGCGAAAGGTGCGGGCAGGGAGGGTAGTCCCCGGTGAGCTCGCGGCCGCGCGCGGACGAACGGCGCTGCTAGGTTTCGTCTCGTCTGTAAGTTTCCGGCTCTGTCGACGGAGCTGGGAAAACTGCGGCGAAATGGCAGGCCGTGCGTACGGCAAAACCGTGTGGTCCTGGCCGTCGTTGCTACGGTCAAGCTCTCGCGAATGCGGCATTGGCGTCAACCGGCGCGGTGCCGGTGACTTTTGCGAGGGTGAGGGAGGCCAGAAGGAACTCGGCTCCCGGGAGAGCACGGCATAAGCCGTCCGACCATCGCGCAGGGAAGGCCGAGTGATTGGCACCACCTGTATGCTGCTGTGCGGTTTTCTGCGTGTGCGTTTTGCGCAGCAGACCGCGGGTGCGATGTCAGCACCCGGTCTTCCCTGCGCCCTCTTGCCGATGAGGGCGGCGAGACGAAGCAAAGCTCGGGCGAAATCAGTCGCGAGAATGAATATGCACGTCTGCGACCACACACTCGCTGTCATCGCCCGGCTTGACCGGGCGATCCAGTACTCCGAGACGACAGTTGTTCAATGCAGAGGCCGCGGCGTACTGGATTCCCCGCCTTCGCGGGGAATGACAGCCGTCACTCGGAGAGCGAGCTATCGCCTCATACTCCGTCATTGCTTCGCTTCGCTCGCAATGACGTTGATGGAGCGCCGCTTCTTGGCGGCCTCAGCCCTGGCTCGCCATGCGCTCGCGGTCGAGATGCTGCTCGATCTTGGGGCGGTCACGCGTGCGCTCGAAGCTGGTGCAGAGCAGCTCGGTCTCCTCGAGCGAGATCGGAGCACGATAGAGCCGGCACATGAATTCGGCGTTTCCACGCCCCTTGCCGGTGCCCGGCCCGCGCTCTGCGAGAAACATGCAGTCCCGGCAGATGCTCGCTTCGAGCCGCTGATGGGCAGCATCGAGGTGATTGAGGATCTCGCGGAGAGAGTCGCGCAGCCTGATGCACTCCTCGGTCCCGAGCGACGTCACCGCGTTGACCACGTGATTGATCGGGTCGTGCTGGCTCAGGCATTTCTCGCCCTGCGGCGTGACGTGCAGGACGACAGAACGCTTGTCCTCATGCGACGGCTTTCGCACCAGGAACGACTTGCTCTCCAGAGTCTTCACGATCTGCGACGCCGTCGCGCGTGTGGCGCCGATGAAGCCGGCCAGTGCGGACGGCGTGCGCGAAAACCTGTTGGCGCGCCCGAGAAAGCGCAGCGCCATCCATTCCCGATCGCGCAATCCATGCTGATTGCCTTCGAAATACCAAGCCCGCGCCGCCTGAACCAGCAGCTCGACGGCTTCCCGCGCCAATGGCATGAATCTACCTCGTCCCCGGAACTTCGTCTGCGGCGTCCCGAAGCCGCTTTGCGCCCTGAGTGTCAGACGAGCATGCCCTGTCGAACTCTCGCACAATGGCGCGGATCGCACCGCGCCCGACCTCGGCCGATGAGCGTCGCATCGTCCGCAGCGAGAAGCCGTATCGCTGATGGCATGCCAACGGCGTGGTCGTCGCGCGGGAGCTCGGGTTGCCGTCGCCGGCAAACGGTGGATCGGAGTAGCTCAACCGGAGCCCCCAAAGTTCAAGTCACAAGCAGACGTTTCTTATACTCAACCAAAACGATGGATGAGCTTCTCAACAAAATCAAGTAGAGACCCTCTCACAGGCTGGATGTCGTGGCAGGCGAATGTAACGTTCAAGGGCAATCTCGTTGTTCGGGACACATGATGGTGAACGCAATACATGGCGCGGCGAGAAATATGCACTCGATATTGTGAGAGTTTGATTGCACGCGCGTTGTTGTCTTGCGTTGATGCAAACTGATCGAAGCTTGTGCATCACGATGACGTTTGGCGGCACGTCATCCACAACTTGTGCGTTCTGCCGCGGAATCGTCGAGGGAACTCATTGGAATTGCACGCGGCGGTTGTTCCCGTCGTGCTTGCAGAATAGACTCTTCGATCGCTTGCACAGCGCTTGCCAGCTCGTGCACACCGCGAACGGCGAATTCGCTCACGACGAAAATGGGTGAGCCGGTGTGCACGCGCATGCGCTGGAAGCGTAGCGACATGCGCAATCTCTTGTCGAAAACCACGGGCAGGGCGGACGGCAGGCGCCTCACCCTCTCCACCCGTCAGTCGCCCTTGAGCATGTCCCGAAGCTCGCGGAACGGATCGGCGCTCGGCGGGGCCGATGCGCCCTGTCGCATCGCGTTGTAGATTCGCGGAACCATCTCGACCGCCTGGTCGAGGCCCGAATCACGTCCCGGCTGATAGCCGCCCATCAGGCGAAGGTCGCGCGTGTCCTCGTATTTCGCGATCATGGCGCGCAGCTTGCTCACCAATTCGCGCTCCTCGGGGTCCCAGACGTTGTGGGCGAGGCGGGAGACCGAGGCCAGAACATCGACGGCCGGATAGCGCGCCTGGTCGGCGATGTGCCTTGAGAGCAGTATGTGCCCATCGAGCGTGCCGCGGATGGTGTCGGCGATCGGCTCGTTGTGATCGTCGCCGTCGACCAGCACGGAGAAGATCCCGGTGATGGTGCCGGATCCCTCCTCGCCCGGACCGGCGCGCTCGAGCAGGCGCGGCAGATCGGTGAAGACCGTCGGCGCGTAGCCGCGCGCCACCGCGGGCTCGCCGGCGGCGAGCGCGACCTCGCGGGCGGCGTGGGCAAAACGGGTGATCGAATCCACCATCAGCAGGACCGATTCGCCGCGGTCGCGGAAATATTCGGCGACCGCCATCGCCGTCTTCGGCGCCAGTCGCCGCATCATCGGGCTTTCGTCGCCCGTCGACACGATTGTGACAGCGCGATGACGGTCGTTGCCCAGCACGTCCTCGATGAACTCGCGCACCTCGCGGCCGCGCTCGCCGACCAGGGCCAGCACGACCGTATCGAAGCCCTGGCTGCGGGCGAGCATCGCGAGCAGCGTCGATTTGCCGACGCCCGATCCGGCAAAGATGCCGACGCGCTGGCCGGCGCAGACCGGCGCGAACAGGTCGATGACGCGTACGCCGGTGCGCAGCGGCTTGTGCACGCGCGCACGCTTCATGGCCGACGGCGCCTCCGCCTCCGCCGAGACCGCCTGCGACCCTTGCGTGAGCGGCCCCTGTCCGTCCAGCGGCGCGCCGAGGGCGTTGATGACGCGGCCCTTCCAGCTCGGATCGGGCGCGAAGGACAGCGGCGGCATCCGGTAGGCCGCCGAGCCGAGCCCGCCGCCAAATTGCCGGTCGAACGGCTTGGCGATGATGCCGTCGCTGTCGATCCGCACCACCTCGCCGATCTGGCGCTTACCGCCGCAATCGACGCCGATGAGCTCGCCGAGCCTGACGAAGCGCGACAGGCCGGAGACGCGGAAATGCGTCGGCGCGATCTCGGAGATCGCGCCACTGACGCTTGCCAGGGGAGTGCTCTGCTGAAGCTCCAGCAGCGCCCACTCGAGTTGCCGAAGAGCGTTCAAGGAAACCGTCCAACCTCATCCTGCGCGCTTGGCGCGCAATCTACTTGCCGGGTTCGCCGAGGGTCCGGATCGCGTTCTGCAGCGAGCTCTCGGTGCCCTCGATCATCGAGTTGGTGCCATCGAAAGCGCGCGATGCCGAGATCAGCCGCGTCAGTTCGAGCATCGGATTGGCGCCGGAGCCTTCGACATAGCCCTGCTTGAAGCCGTCCCGGGAGAAGTCCGCGATGGCGGTCGCAGGCCGGTCGGGCGTCACGCCTGAATTGCCGTAGCGTTCGAGATTGGCGTCGGCCGGAATGCTGAACAGGCCGATGGTGCCGATCTCGTTGTTGTCCTGGATGATCGCGCCGCTGCGCGCGATCGAGATCGGTCCGCCGTTCGGGTCGAGCGTGATCTGCGCGCCCCCGGAATCGACGATCGGAAAGCCGCTCACGGTCTGAAGATCGCCGTTGGGGGCGATCTGGAGCCGGCCGTCGCGCGTGTAGACCGTGCCGTTCGGACCGGCGAAGGCGATCCAGCCCTGGCCGACCACGGCGACGTCCAGCGGGTTGCCGCTCTCGGTAATGTTGCCCATCTCGCGCGAGATGATGTTGTCGCCGGGCGAGGAGAACGCCACCGGCGTCGGACCGGCCTTGGACAGCACGGTCTCGAACTTCACCACGTCGGTGCGGAACGCGGCCGTGTTGACGTTGGCGACGTTGTTGGCGATCGTCTGGAGGCGCTTTTCGAGGGCGACCTGCGCCGACAATCCCACATAGAGAGCCGATTGCATGACTTACCTGTTGAACTTGATGTTCTGAAGCGTCGTGAGCACGTTGGTATCCATGCTGACCGACGTCGCGGCGCCGGCGATCAGGACCAGCGCGGGATTGGTCGAGCTGTCGTTCCGGGCCTGGGTCGCATCCCACATCGCCGCAAAGCGCTGCACGAACTTGGTCACCTTGGCGGGATCCTGGAAGTCGGTGAGCTTGATCTTGTCCGCGATCATCTTGGCCTGGGCGTCGATGTTCGCCGCGCTGATCGTCGACGGCAGGCCGAGCGCGGTCTGCACCACCTGCGTCAGCGCCTTGTCGGCCAGGATCTGGTAGGCGGTCGTGATCGTGGAAGCCTTGCGGGTGAAATACAGCGCCAAACGCAGGCCTTCGTTCTGATCGCCGGCCTTCTCCTCCATCGTCTGCGTGACGTACTGGGTCGCGGTGCCGGTCGTGGCCGCGGCGGTCTGGGTCGCCTTGTCGCCGAGTGCGGCGAAATTGAAGGCGGTCGCGAATTGCCGGTAGCGGGTGTCGGTCAGCTTGTTGGCGAAGGCGTCCTTGCTCGTGACCCCCTCGGTCAGCACCTTGCGCATGAACGCCTTGGCGTAGGTCATGTCGCTGAGGCCATAGGCCTTCATCGCATAGGAATAGAGACGATAGTCCTTCAGGAAATCGTCGATGGTCTTCACTTTGCCGATATGGCCGAGGAAATAGTCGGTGTCGCGGCTGACGTCCGGCTGCTTCGCGACCTGCGTCAGCGACTTGCCCATGTCCTTGGTCAGCCTGGTGTAGTCCGCGATGGTGGATAGCATGACACGCGCCCCTCTGGCCGCAGGTCGCGACCCCGCTTCAAGCTGCCGCCAATTGCTTGCGCGGGGCTGGCGACCTCGAAGCCAGCTTCGCGCAAGCGTCGCCGACTAGGTATTCCAGGTGGGATCGGCGATGGAGCGGCGCGTTGGGCAGTTTCGTGGGGATTTTCATCACGGTAGCGGCGCTGCTCGGCGGCTTTGCCGCCATGGGCGGGCACCTGGCCGTGCTCATGCAGCCGTGGGAGTTCGTGATCATCATGGGAACCGCGGTCGGCACCTTCATCGTGGCCAATCCATGGAAGACGGTGGTGGACACGGGCGTCGCCTGTATGCAGGCCATCACCGGCGCGGTGCCCGGCCAGCGCTACTACCTTGACTTGCTCGGCGCGCTCCACGCTCTGATGCGCGAGCTGCGGGGCAAGGGGCGCAACGAAGTCGAGGCGCATATCGACGACCCCTCGAACTCCGAGATCTTCAAGGCGTTCCCCAGCGTGCTCGGAGATCCCTCGCTGCTCCAGTTCATCTGCGACTATGTCCGCCTGATCATCATGGGCAATGCGCGCACGCACGAGATCGAGGCGCTGATGGACGAGGAGATCCATACCATCGTGAAAGGCAAGCTGGCGCCCTATCATGCGCTGGTGACGGTGTCCGAGGCGCTGCCGGCGCTCGGCATCGTCGCCGCCGTGCTTGGCGTCATCAAGGCGATGGGCGCGCTCGACCAGTCGCCGAAGCTATTGGGCGGCTTTATCGGTGCAGCCCTGGTAGGCACCTTCGCAGGCATCTTCCTGTCCTATGGCGTGCTTTCGCCCTTCGCGATCAAGATCAAGATGACGCGCGAGAAGAAGTGTCGGCCCTACATCATCGTCAAGCAGACGCTGCTGGCATTCATGAACGGTGCCATGCCGCAGATCGCCGTCGAGCACGGCCGCAAGATGATCTCCAGCAGCGAGCGTCCCTCGATCGACGTCGTCGAAAACGAGACGATCGCAGGTCCCAAGCCCGTCGCTGCCGACGCTGAACCCAAGGCGGCGCGCGCATGATGATGGAAGACGCAGAAGTCGACCAGCGCAAGCAGCTGCCGAACTACCTGCTGGACGCTGCCGGCATATCGATCGAGCGTATGCCGATGCTCAATGTGATCTTCGATCGCATGGCGGCATCGTGCACCGACAGCCTGCAGCCGATGGCCGGAACGCCCTGCTATTTCTCGGTCAACGGCATCACCAACGATCCGCTCGGCGACATCATCAAGGACTACGAGGGCAACGCGGTCGCGGCCGTGCTCTATGCCGAGCAGTGGGATTCGCGCGTCATTATCATGCTCGACCGCGACTTCGTATTCACGATGGTCGAGGCGATGTTCGGCTCTGACGGAGCGGAACCGCCGCTTGACGTCGAACGGACGTTCTCGAACATTGAGATACGGCTGGTCCAGGCGCTGTTCGAGCGGTTCGCCAAGGCGCTGCAAGGCGCCTTCGCCGGAACGTCCAACGTCACCTTCCGCGTCGAGCGTGTCGAGACCGCGATGGCGTCGCTGGCGATCGGACGCGCCAGCAACATGTCGATCTGCGCGAACATGATGGTGCAGGCACTCTACCGCGGCGGTCAGATGTTCCTGATCATTCCGCACTCCGCGCTCAACCCGCTGCGTCAGAAGCTCGCTCACGTGGTCGTCAGCGACGGTCGCGCCGCCGACCCACGCTGGCGCGAACAGATGGAAAGCGAGGTGCAGCGGACCGAGGTGACCCTCAGCGCCGTCCTCGACGAGAAGATGGTGACGCTCGGCGACGTCGTGAAGTTCGAGGTCGGGCAGGTGCTCGAGCTCGAGGCCACGCCGCGCACGCTGGCCCGTCTCGAAAGCAACAATCAGGTGTTGTTCTGGTGTCAGATCGGCCAGCTCGACGGCTATTACGCCATGCAGGTGGCAGATCCCGTCGATCAGAAGCGGGAGTTCGTCGATGATATCCTATCTCGTTGATATCGTGCTGCTGGTTGCGCTCGCCTTCACCAGCCTGCGGGTGACCAGGATGCATCGCGAGCTGGCGCGGCTGCGCAGCTATCAGGGCGAATTCTCAACCATCATGCACGAGACCGCGGGTGCCTTCGACACGGTCATCACCGCGGCGCACGATTCCACGGCGAATCTCGGACGCCTCGCCAACGTGCTGAGCACGAAGATCGACCAGGCTCACGAGGCGATCGCAGCGCTCGATGCGCGCAGCGGGCTCGCACCCGCGGCGACGGCCGCGACCGCCGAGCTGAACAAGCACTGAATGCCGGCACCGGCAGAGCAATACGGCCGGAACGCCACGGCGCTCCGGCAGCGGAAGTACCAAGAGGCGATACCATATGGCGCAATCATTCGACTACGAGTCTGCACCTGCATCGGCTGAGACCGAGACGTCACCGCTGGAACGCCTGGCCGAGATCGCCCAGCGCACGGCCGAGGAGACCGGCAAGTTCGCCAATGTCGACGCCATCTTGCGCATTCCCGTCACCATGCAGGTGGTGCTGGGATCGGCCACCATTCCGGTGGCGAACCTGATGAAGCTCGGACGCGGCGCGGTGGTTCCGCTCGATCACCGGGTCGGGGAGCCCGTCGACGTCGTCGTCAACGGCCGCATCGTCGCCCGCGGCGAGGTGGTCGTCGTCGAAGAGGACAATTCCCGCTTCGGCGTCTCACTCACGGAGATCGTCGGACCGCTGGGGCAGGGTGATACCTGACCATGGCGGCACCGGTCGGCATCGCTCCCGTCAAGCAGCGAGGCGTTACCACGCTGGGCGGCACGGAAAAGGTCGCCGCGCTCCTGCTGGCCATGGGCCGGCAGGCGGCGGCGAGCGTGCTTCAGCAGTTCGAGCCGCAGGAGATCCGCATCGTCACCAAGGCGGCGGCGGAGCTGCGGCCGATCACCGCGCAGGAGCTCGAGGGGATCGTCGAGGAGTTCGCCCAGCAGTTCTCGATGGGCGCGAACATTCTCGGCACCCTCGGTGGCCTGGAAGCGGTGCTCGGCGACGTGCTTCCGGCCGATCAGGTTTCGGCGATCATGACGGACCTACTCGGCAATTCGAGCCGCTCTGTGTGGGACCGCGTCTCGTCGGTGTCGGAAAATTCGCTGGCCACCTACCTGTCCAAGGAGCATCCGCAGACCGCGGCGCTCATCCTGTCCAAAGTCAAGCCGTCCTGCGCCGCCAAGGTCATGAGCCAGCTGCCGTCGAGTCTGCGCAACGAGTTGATGCGGCGCGTGCTCAGCCTCAAGCCGATCGTTGATGACGCGATGAAGGTCCTCGAGAAGACGCTGCACGAAGATCTGACGCTGAATTTCGCCCGCAACCTCGGCGCCGACACCTACGCCCGCGTCGCCGACATCATCAACAAGATGGAGCGCGGCCACATCGAGGACATCCTGAAGAGCCTGTCGGAGAAGCGTCCGAAGTCGGCCGAGGTGCTAAAGGAGCTGTTGTTCACCTTCGACGACGTCATCAACCTGGCGCCGAAGGCGCGCACCATGATCTTCGACCAGGTTCCGACCGACCGCATCGTGGTCGCACTGAAGGGCACCGACAAGCATTTCCGCGAGGTGATCCTGTCCGCGGTCGCCTCGCGCGTCCGCCGCGTCGTCGAGGCCGAGCTCGCGATCGGCGAGCCGTCGAACCAGCGCGACGTGCTCGAGGCGCGCCGTGTGATCACCGACCTTGCACTCGACCTCGCGGAGAAGGGCGAAATCGAGCTCAACCCCGAGCAGGAGGATGGGCTGGTCTTCCGCTGACCGCTGAACGGGCATGGCAGAAACATCCGATCAGGAGAGCAAGACAGAAGAGCCGACCGAGAAGAAAGTCCGCGATGCGCTCGAACAGGGCAAGATTCCGGTCTCTCGGGAGGCCTC
Source organism: Bradyrhizobium yuanmingense (assembly GCF_025200905.1). Lineage (NCBI taxonomy): Bacteria > Pseudomonadati > Pseudomonadota > Alphaproteobacteria > Hyphomicrobiales > Nitrobacteraceae > Bradyrhizobium > Bradyrhizobium yuanmingense. Next base: position 1,501,499 of record NZ_CP104173.1, read on the forward strand.
CATTTTCGCCTCGATGGCCGCGCTGATGGTGATCCAGGCATTCCTGATCGGCCAGGGCGTGCAGCAATTGACGCCGACGCTGAAGAGCCTGCTCGACGATCCCGAGGGCTTCCCGCTCTCGACCGGTGCGGACGCGCAGAACCTGCTCACCGTGGTCGGCCTGCAGGCGCTGCGGTTCCTGGTGCCCTTGGTGGTCATCCTGGTGGTGTTCGGGCTCGCGGCCTCGCTGCTGCAGAACGCGCCGCGCCTGGTGCTCGAGCGGATCAAGCCTGACATGTCGCGAATCTCTCCAGTCAGCGGCTGGAAGCGGTTGTTCGGGACGCAGGGCCTGATCGAGTTCGCCAAGTCGTTGTTCAAGCTCGCCGCGGTGACCGCCGTGGTCGCCTTCGTGCTGCGCGCGTCCGAAGCGAGGGCGTTCGAGGCCATGTACACCGACCCGGTCGCGCTGCCGGAGATGATCCTCAACATCGCGATGCGCATCGTCTCGGCGATCTGCATCGCCACCATCGTGCTGGTGGCGATCGATCTCGCCTGGGCGCGCTTCCACTGGCGGCGCGAGCTGCGCATGACCAAGCAGGAGATCAAGGACGAGCACAAGCAGGCGGAAGGCGATCCCCTGATCAAGGCGCGCCTGCGCTCGCTGGCGCGCGACCGTTCGCGCCAGCGCATGATCGCCTCGGCCTCGCGCGCGACGCTGGTGATTGCCAATCCGACGCACTTCGCGATCGCGCTGCGCTACAAGCGCGAGGAAAACGCCGCGCCGCTGGTCGTGGCCAAGGGCATGGACGTGATCGCGCTGAAGATCCGCGAGATTGCCGAGCAGAACCGAATCCCAGTCATCGAAAACAAGGCGCTGGCGCGCGCGCTCTACGAGGCAGTCCAGGTCGATCAGGTGATTCCGGCGGAATTCTTCCGGCCCGTTGCCGAGATCATCTACTTCCTCCAATCCAAGCAGGCGCCGCGGCCCGGGAACGTTCGATAGATTTCCGAGGATGGTGCTTCGCGCAACAGCTTGACGAAAGCTTAACGCCCTAGGCTCGTCCCGAATGGATCAGAATGGGGCCGTCGTGGGACCGCTTTTTCTCTTCGAACTCGCATCGTCGCAGGCGCGCTATCTCGAGCTGCGTCAGTCGACCATCGCCACCAACGTCGCCAACGCCAACACGCCGGGATTCCGGGCGCGCGACGTCGAGCCGTTCAGCAAGGTGCTCGACGGCATGCCGGTGAGGCTCGCGACGACGTCGCCTTCGCACATGCAATTGGCCGCAGCCGAGATCGACACGCGGGCGACCGCGAAGAAGGACAGCTGGGAAGTGGTTCACTCCGGCAACTCCGTCAGCCTCGAGCAGGAAATGATCAAGGGCAGTGACGTCAATCGCGACTATTCGATGAACGCGGCGATCGTGCGGTCGTTTCACCGCATGGTGCTGTCGAGTGCAAAGGCCTGAGGTGATTTGACATGCTGGACTCATTGAGCGCCTCGCTGACGGTCGCAAGCTCCGGGCTCGAAGCGCAGTCGACGCGCATGCGCATCGTCTCGGAGAACCTCGCGAACGCCACCTCGACGGGGCGCGCCGCCGGCGCCGATCCGTATCAGCGCAAGACCATCACCTTCGATGCGGCGATGGATCGCGCCTCGGGCGCGCAGCTCGCGAAGGTCAAGGAGATCGGGGTCGACACCACGCCCTACCGCGTCGAGTACGATCCGGGGCATCCCGCCGCCGACAAGGCCGGCTACGTCAAGCTGCCGAACGTGAACATGATGATTGAGATGGCCGACATGCGGGAGGTCAACCGCTCCTATGAGGCCAATCTCCAGGTCGTGAAGCAGGTGAGGTCCATGCTCGGCATGACCATCGATCTCTTGAGGAGCTGACCATGCTTGAGGCGATTTCATCCACCGCGATTTCCGCAGGGCAAGCCGCGAGCCGTGCGACCGAGACGCAGGCCGTCTCGCCGGCGGCGTCCACCGCGATCCAGACCAGTGACGACGTCGGCTTCGAATCGGTGATGAAGCAGGTGACGTCGGATGCGATCGGGACGCTGAAGGCGGGCGAGGCGGCATCGATCTCGGCAATGCAGGGCAAGGAATCGACGCGCCGCGTCGTGGAAGCGCTGATGTCGGCCGAGCAGGCCCTGCAGACGGCGGTCGCGGTTCGCGACAAGGTCGTCCAGGCCTACCAGGAAGTCGTTCGGATGTCGATTTGATCTGAAGGAGTGGGACCAGTGAAATCGCTCGCCATCGCGGCCACGGGCATGAACGCCCAGCAGACCAACATCGAAGTCATCGCGAACAACATCGCCAACATCAACTCGACCTCCTACAAACGGGCGCGCGCGGAGTTCACCGATCTGTTCTACCAGATGGACCGCATGCAGGGGATCGCGAACACCAACGGCTCGTCGCCGATTCCGGAAGGTGCCAATCTCGGCCTCGGCGTCAAGTCCGCGGCGATCCGCAAGCTGCACATCCAGGGCGCGCTGACGCAGACCGGCAATCCCTATGATCTCGCGATCAACGGACGTGGCTGGTTTCAGGTGCTCGGCCCCAACAACGAGGTGCAATACACCCGTGCGGGCTCGTTCAACGTCAACGCCAACGCTCAGCTGGTCACGATCGACGGTTACCTGCTGGATCCCGCGATCACCATCCCGCAGGGGACGGTCGAGGTCACGGTCAACCAGACCGGCCAGGTGTTTGCCAAGCTCGACACGGAAGTGAATCCGCGGCAGATCGGCCAGCTCAACCTCGCCAACTTCGCTAACGAAGCGGGTCTCGAGCCGCTGGGCAGCAATCTCTACAAGGAGACCACGGCGTCCGGCACGCCGGTCGTCGGTCTGCCGGGCGATGCCGGCTATGGCAAGATCAACCAGAAATGGCTCGAAGCCTCGAACGTCGACCCGGTCAAGGAAATCACCGAGTTGATCTCGGCCCAGCGTGCCTACGAAATGAATGCCAAGGTCATCCAGGCCTCGGATGAAATGGCCCAGACGGTCTCGAAGGGCATGCGCTAGTTCCGGTGTCTCGATGTTGAACAGGGTGGGCCTGATCGTGCGCGGGTTGGCCGCCGTGCTGCTGGTTCTCGCCGCGGCGCGGGCCGCCGCGGCCGAGGAGAAGCGGCTTCCCGTACCGGCCGTCTCGATCCGCGCCGGCGAGATAATCCGCGAGGAGATGATCACCGAGCGCGCCTTCGCGCCGAGCCTGCTCGGCGTCGCAATGTTCATCGAGGGACGCCAGATCCTGGTCGGTCGCATGGCGCGGCGCGCGCTGTTGCCGGGCCAGCCCATTCCAACCAATGCGGTGGAGGACCCCTGGACCGTCGCGCGCGGCGCCATGGTCAAGGTCGTGGTCGAGGACAGCGGCCTGTCCATCGTCACTTACGGCTCGGCCATGCAGTCGGGTGCGGCCGGCGCGCTGATCCCCGTGCGCAACACGGACACCGGCGTGATCATCAGGGGCGTCGTCCAGCCGGACGGCAGCGTCAAGGTCATGGACGGGTCATGACCAGGCTCCTGCTTGCGCTCATGCTGCTGGTGTCGGCCGCCGGCGCCCAGGCCGCCGTCCGCATCAAGGACATCGCGGACATCAAGGGTTTGCGCGAGAACCAGATCGTCGGCTACGGCCTCGTCATCGGCCTCAACGGTACCGGCGACACGCTGCGCAACGCTCCGTTCACCGAACAGTCCCTGCAGTCGATGCTCGAGAACATGGGCATCAACGTCAGGAACGAGACCACGAGCACCAACAATCCCCCGCGTCCGACCACGCTGCGCACGCGCAACGTCGCAGCGGTGATGGTGACGGCGGACCTGCCGCCTTCGATCGGGCCCGGCGAGCGCATGGACGTCACCGTGTCCTCGCTCGGCGATGCGACGTCGCTGCTCGGCGGCACATTGGTGATGACGTCGCTGCGCGCGGCGGACGGCGCCGTCTATGCGGTGGCACAGGGCGCGATCACGGTTGCCGGCTACAGCGTCGGAGGCCAGGCGCAGAACGTCAGCCAGGGCACGCCGACGGCCGGGCGCATCCCGAACGGTGCGCTGGTCGAACGCGAGGTGCAGGGAAGTCTCCACGAGATGGAGTTCCTGGTGCTACAGCTGAAGAACCCGGACTTCGTCACCGCAACGCGCATCCTCGACGCTGTCAACCGCTACGCCGGCGGTCGCTACCGCGCGCAGATCGCCTTCGAGCGCGACTACCGCACCATCGTGCTGTCGAAGCCGCGTCATGTCGGCCCTGTTCGCTTCCTCGCCGAGATTGGCGAATTGGTGGTCGAGCCGGATACGCCGGCCCGGGTCGTGATCAACGAGCGCACCGGCACGGTCGTGATCGGGCGCGACGTGCGGATATCCACCGTCGCCGTGACCCACGGCAATCTGACGGTTCGCGTCACGGAGATGCCGGTTGTGTCGCAGCCGGCGCCGTTCTCGCGGGGACAGACGGTGGTCGTCCCGCAGACCGTGGTCGAAGCCAACGAGGCCGGATCGCAGGTGGCGATCCTGAGCGGGGTCGATCTCCAGCGCCTGGTGCGCGGGCTGAACCAGATTGGCCTGAAGCCATCGGGGATTATCGCGATCCTGCAGGCGATCAAGACGGCAGGCGCGCTCCAGGCCGACGTCATCGTGCAATGATGCGCAAGCGTCGTGCAAGCTTGGTCGCTCAATGCTCAGGTCTGAAGCGAGAATCGCACGCGGCCCGATGCTGAAGCTGGATCACAAAGGCAAACTCCTCCTGCTGGCCGCGGCAGCAATGCTCGCGAGCGCCTCGCCCGCGCTCGCCTTGGACGAGGCCAAGCCGTCGAAACCGCTCAACCTGCTCTCCTTCGCCCGCGCCCGCGCTGGCGGACCGCAGAAGCCGCAGCCGTCGGCCACCGCGACACCTGTCGACAATGCGTCGGTCCGGGCCACGGCATGGGCGGCCGAAGATTCGGGCCCCGCGGTCACCGGTGCGGTGCCGGAGACACCGGCGCCTGCCCGTCCGGCTAAGCCTGGCAGCGTCACGGCGCCGCCGACGCCTGCACCGCCGCAGGCTGCGCCGCCCCCGGACAACGAAATCGCGCTGTTCTGCAGCAACGTCGCCGATCCCGCCGTCGATGCCAGGCTGGCCTGGCAGCTCAAGGAGCTCGAGAAGGCCGAGAGCCTGCTGCGCGAGCGCATCGCCGAGGTCGAGGCCAAGCGCGCCGAATACGAGAAGTGGATGGCGCTGCGCGACGACTTCCTGAAGAAGGCCGAAGCGAGCGTCGTCGAGATCTATTCGCGCATGAAGCCCGAAGCTGCGGCGACGCAGATCGCCGGCATGGCCGACGAGACCGCCGCCGCAGTGCTCGCCAAGCTCAGCCCGCGCAGCTCGAGCGCGATCTTCAACGAGATGGACACGGCACGCGCGGCGCACCTCGCAGACCTGCTCGGCGGCATGCGTCGCGTGGACGACGGAAAGAGCAAATAGATGACCAAGCCGATCCTCATCCTCTCGCTGCTCGCGGCGTCCGTACTTCTGGCCGGTTGCTTCCATGATCCGGCCGAAGTCCTGACCGGTCCGCAGATGTCGCCCGTCGGCAGCGGCCTGCGGATGCAGGCCGATCCGATCCCGGTGACGCCGCGCATGCGCACGCCCGTCAGCTATCGCTCGACCTGGGACGACGGCACCGATCTCTACCGCGATCCGCGCGCCCGCCGCACCGGCGACGTCGTGACGGTGATCATCTCGATGCAGGACAAGGCCAAGCTCGACAACAAGACTGGCCGTTCGCGCGATTCGCAGGTCAAGTTCGGGCTCGACTGGCTGATGGACATCGCTGGATGGAACGACACGGGTTCGGCCAACGCCAATCTCAGCACCAATACCCAGATCAAGGGCAACGGCCAGATCGACCGCACCGAGGACATCAGGCTCTCGATCGCGGCCGTCGTCACCGACGTGCTGCCGAACGGCAATATGATGATCAGCGGCTCGCAGGAATTTCGCGTCAACACGGAGATGCGCGTGCTCAAGGTCGGCGGCATCGTGCGTCCGCGCGATATCTCGCGAGCCAACACCATCTCCTACGACAAGATCGCCGAGGCGCGCGTGTCCTATGGCGGGCGCGGAAATCTGTCGGACGTGCAGCAGCCTGGATGGGGACACCGGATCTATGACGCCGTGGCACCATTCTGAGGCCCGAGCCGGCTGGATCGCGCCGCGATGGCAGGAGACGCCATGCGCCTGATCGCTGCCATCGTCGTGCTGACCCTGATCGCGATCGGCGCGGGCGCGATTGCCGGTCTGCATCTGATCGCGACCGCCGAGCGGGTTGCCGACGCGAAGAAGAACGCCACGTCCCCGCCGATCGCGTCGAGCTACACCGGCAGTGCGCGGCTCCGGAAATTGTCCCCGATCGTGACCAATCTCGCCGCGCCGGCCAACAATTGGGCGCGCATCGAAGCCTCTATGGTGACCGACAGCATGAGCGACGAGGATGCCGGCATTCTGGCCGCCCACATCAGCGAGGACATCGTGACCTATCTGCGGTCGGCGACAGTGGCGCAGTTCGAAGGATCGCGCGGGCTCCAGCATCTGCGCGACGACCTGACCGAGCGCGCCAGTATCCGCTCGTCAGGCAAGGTCCGCGAATTGATCATCGAAACGCTGGTGATCCAGTGAGGGTGAAAGTCCTGCTGCTCGCGCTGGTTCTGGTCGTGCTGCCCGAAGCGGCGCTGGCCCAGATTCCCGACCTGAATTCGCTGCTGCCGCCCGGAAACGGCTCGACAAGCGGCCGGATCATCCAACTGATGGCGCTGATCACGGTGCTGTCGGTGGCGCCGGGGTTGCTGATCATGGTGACGAGCTTCACGCGATTTGCGGTGGCGTTGTCGTTCCTGCGCGCAGGTCTCGGCCTCCAGACCACGCCTGCCAACCTGGTGCTGATCAGTCTCGCGCTGTTCATGACCTTCTATGTCATGGCGCCGACCTTCGACCGGGCCTGGGAAACCGGCGTCCAGCCGCTGATGAAGAACGAGATCTCGGAAGAGGAAGCCTATCTGAAGATCACCGATCCGTTCCGCGAGTTCATGCTGGCCCATGTCCGCGACAAGGATCTCCAGACCTTCGAAGCGCTCGCCGCCGAAAGCTTCCGCAGGAAGTTCGACGACAAGCGGGTCGATCTGCGCGTCATCATTCCGGCCTTCATGATCTCCGAGCTCCGGCGCTCGTTCGAGATCGGATTCCTCATCATCCTGCCGTTCCTGGTGATCGACATGATCGTGGCGACGCTGACCATGTCGATGGGCATGATGATGATGCCGCCGACGATCCTCGCGCTGCCGTTCAAGATGCTGTTCTTCGTGCTGATCGACGGCTGGAATCTGCTGGCCTCCGGGCTGGTCCGCTCGTTCTCGTGAGCACTGGCCGGCCGGTTATGGTTAAGCGAAAGGTGCTGGATTTGGTTAGCGGCGCGTTATTTTAACCATATGATTCTACTGCGGAATTCAAGCTCGTCTTAATCCGGAAGCAAGATTCGGCGTGCTAGCAATGCGGCACGGCGGGTTGGACCCACACAGATCGGTCCAAAGGCATGATGCCGCCCTTCCGTACCGGTGAAAGCCCGGTATGTCCCCTCGTGAAAATGTAAACGCGTACATAAAGGGACATTCGCAATGTCAAGCCTGCTTACGAACTCGACTGCCATGACCGCACTCCAGACCCTGCGGTCTGTGGGTTCGCAACTCTCCACCACGCAGAACCGGATCTCGACCGGCCAGCGCGTCGCCACCGCGTCGGACAACGCCGCCTATTGGTCGATCGCAACGTCGATGCGCTCCGACAACGCTGCGCTCTCGGCGGTGTCCGACTCGCTCGGCCTGTCGGCCGCGACCGTCGACACCGAATATACCGCTCTGACCTCGGTGATCGGCGACAAGGACTCGGGTCTGACCAAGCTCCAGGCGCTGCTGGTCCAGTCCAAGACCGCAGGTATCGATCGCACCAAGATCCAGGCGGACATCACCCAGATCCAGCAGGACATGAAGCTGAAGGCCAACTCGGCGACTTTCAACGGCATCAACTGGCTGAGCACCACGACGGGTACCACCCCGACGAGCTTCAGCCTCGTGTCATCCTACTCGCGCGTCGGCGGCACGCCCACCATCGGCTCGATCACGGTGACGACGGCCAACTACACGCTCTACTCGACCACGCAGACCGGCATTCTGGATACCGTGGCCGGCAGTGCGTCGGTCGACACGATCAACATCGCCGCGCTGACCGACTCGGCGGCCGACCAGACCACGCTCGATGGCTACATCGCGCAGGTCACGACTGCAATCAACTCGGTGGCCTCGGCCGCCGCCAATCTCGGTGCCGTCAAGAACCGTATCTCGACCAACACGAACTTCGTGAAGTCGCTGATGGACTCGGTTGACCGCGGTGTCGGTCAGCTCGTCGACGCCGACATGAACGCGGAATCCACCCGCCTGGCCGCCCTTCAGGTCCAGCAGCAGCTCGGCGTGCAGGCGCTCTCGATCGCCAACAACAGCAGCCAGAGCATCCTGTCGCTGTTCCGCTAAGACGGAAGTCATCGGGGAGGGCCGCGCTTCTCGCGAAGCGCGGCCCTTTCGCTTGGGCAGCCACGCGCGCCCAAGTCCGGCCGCCTGTTGCGGCCGGAACACAGGGCCACAAGCCCCGCACAAGCTTCGCTCGCTAACCTCGCCGCTACGACAGATTGGGCCTTGAACCCGCGTTTGCGGCACGCCCAAAGGCATGACGCCGCCCTGTCGTACCGGTGCAAGCCCGGTATGTCCCCAACTCAAGTCAATCTTCAAAGGGACATCAAAATGGGTTCTAGTCTTCTCACCAACTCCTCCGCCATGACCGCGTTGCAGACCCTGCGGTCTGTCAGCACGCAACTCGCCACCACGCAGAACCGGATTTCCACCGGTCAGCGCGTGTCCACCGCCTCGGACAACGCCGCCTATTGGTCGATTGCGACCTCGATGCGCTCCGACAACGCCGCGCTGTCCGCTGTCTCCGACTCGCTCGGCCTGTCGGCTGCCACCGTGGACACCGAATATACCGCTCTGACCTCGGTGATCGGCGACAAGGAATCCGGTCTGACCAAGCTCCAGGCGCTGCTGGTCGAAGCCAAGACCGCGGGTATCGACCGCACCAAGATCCAGGCGGACATCACCCAGATCCAGCAGGACATGAAGCTGAAGGCCAATTCGGCGACCTTCAACGGCATCAACTGGCTGAGCACGACGACGGGTACCACCCCGACGAGCTTCAACCTCGTGTCGTCCTACTCCCGCGTCGGCGGTACGCCCACCATCGGCTCGATCACCGTGACGACCGCCAACTACACGCTGTACTCCACGACGCAGACCGGCATTCTGGATACCGTGGCCGGCAGCGCTTCGGTCGACACGATCAACATCTCCGCGCTGACTGACTCGGCGGCCGACCAGACCACGCTCGATGCCTACATCGCGCAGGTCACCGCCGCCATCAACTCGGTGGCCTCGGCCGCTGCCGATCTCGGCGCGGTCAAGAACCGCATCTCGACCAACACGGAATTCGTCAAGACCCTGATGGACTCCGTGGATCGCGGCGTCGGCCAGCTCGTCGACGCCGACATGAACGCGGAATCGACCCGCCTTCAGGCCCTGCAGACCCAGCAGCAGCTCGGCGTTCAGGCGCTGTCGATCGCCAACCAGAACAGCCAGAGCATCCTGTCGCTGTTCCGCGGCTAAGCGGCGCTCTCGAAAACGACCGTGCTCCCTCAGGGAGCACGGTCTCCGCCGTGATGGTGGGCGCCGACTCGCGACGTGCCGGCAATCGAACCTTCGTCATACGTCTTGCGACATGCCGCGGCCGGTCGGGCTGCCGTGCGCCCGAGCGCTCGCTCGCGGCTGCCAAACCGATTGCGTCGCCCCGTCTTGCATAATTGCAACGCCTCGCCAGCGAACCCACACATTCGCGCCTCGCGCAACCTTCAGACAAGGTTGGCAGCTGAGTGTCGTCACCATTCGCATTGGTACGAGGTCATATGCTCAGTCGTGCGCAGGTACAGCAACTGCTCAACAATCTGCTGGAGCTTGGGCCGCGACGCCTGATGGCCTTGGGACTGATCGGTTTTGCGGTTCTCGTCACCGTCGTCGGCGGCGCCTATTATCTCAGCCGCCCCGAGTTCGAAACGCTCTACACCGGCCTCACCCGCGAAGATGTGACGCGCATCGGCGCGGCACTGCGCGAGCAGAACATCACCTTCGACGTCAATTCCGCCGGCGATGCGGTCTCGGTGCGTCCAAGCCAGACCATGCAGGCGCGGATGCTGCTCGCCGAGAAGGGGCTGCCGACCAGCGCCAATTCCGGTTACGAGCTGTTCGACAAGATCGGCTCGCTCGGGCTGACCTCGTTCATGCAGGAGGTCACCAAGCTGCGCGCGCTCGAAGGCGAGATCGCCCGCACCGTCCAGCTGATGAAGGGCGTGAAGGCGGCGCGCGTGCATATCGTGCTGCCGGTGCGCGGCTCGTTCCGCGCCACGCAGCAGCCGCCTTCGGCATCGGTCGTGCTGCGCACCGACGGCGCGATCGAGGCGCGCACGGCACAGTCGATCCGGCATCTCGTCGCCGCCGCCATTCCCGGCATGAGCCGCGACAAGGTGACGGTGCTCGATGCCGACGGCTCGATGCTGCTCGCCGAAGAGGACGAGGCCAGCGCCGCGCCAACCAAGATGGCGAGCCTGCAGAAGACGGTCAGCGGCATGGTGCAGGAGAGCATCCGCAAGGCGCTGACGCCGTATCTGGGCCTCGACAATTTCGAGGTGAGCGTCGCTCCGCAGCTGTCCACCGACAAGCGGCAGATCAACGAGACGGTCTACGATCCCGAGAACCGCGCCGAGCGCTCGGTGCGGGCCGTACGCGAGAAGGAATCCTCGCAGAACGCCGACCGCTCGTCGCCGACCACGGTGCAGCAGAATCTCCCCGACCAGCAGGTGAATGCGGGCGGCGGCAAGAACTCCAGCGAGGACAAGACCCGCCGCGAGGACGTCACCAATTTCGAGGTCTCCTCCAAGACCACAACGACGGTCAGCGACGGCTATTCGGTCAAGAAGCTGTTCATCGCCGTCCTGGTGAATCGCGCTCGGCTGGTTGCCGATCTCGGCGACAAGAGCAACCAGGCCATCATCGACAGCAAGCTCGCCGAGATCAGCCAGCTCGCGGCGACCGCGGGCGGATTGGACAAGGCGCGCGGCGATCAGATCCAGGTGACGGCCGTCGATTTCATCGAGGGCTCGCGTGAGCTGGCGCCGGTGCCGCCGATCAGCTTCGTCGAGATGATCAACAAGCAGCTCGGCAGCGTCATCAACGCGATCACGATCCTGGCCGTGGCTTCGATGCTGGTCTGGTTCGGGCTGCGGCCGGCGGTCAACGGCATCCTGACCCATCGCGCGGAGCAGGAGCAGGCCGAGGCGGCCGAGGCCGCCCAGCTCGAGGCCTCGGCGGCCCTTGCGCTGCCCGACGGCGAGGAGGCCGAGCTCAACCTCGTCGAAGACCTCGAAGGCAAGATGCAGCGAACGCCGCAGAAGCGGCTCGAGCAGATCGTCCGGCTCGATCAGACGCAGGCGGCGGCGATCCTTAAAGACTGGATGCGACGCGAGGAGGCGGCATGAACGCGGCAATCGGAAAACTCCTGACGCAGTTCGATGCGAACGGCCGGGTCAAGTCGTCGCCGCCGCCCCCGCCTCCGAAAATCCAGGACGTGCTGACCAGGCCAAAGGAGGCGAGGCGCGATCCGCAGCCTCAATCGCAGCCGCAGGCCCACACGCAGCTTCAGGCTCAGTCCCCTGCGCCCGCGACGGAAGCGCCGCCGGTCAATCTCCTGGACGATGCCTATCGGCGCGGCCATGCCGCGGGCGTCGCGGAAGGCGGCGCCAAATTGGCCGAGGAGCGCGTCCGCAGTGCGATCCGGCTCGGCGAAGAGCGGGCCAAATGGTCCGACCAGCAGGCGGTCGCGATCGTCAGCGGCTTCGAGGCGGCCTGCCGCGAGATCGAGACCAACATCGCAAGCTCCGTGGCGCGGATCCTGCTGCCGTTCCTCGCCGATGCGGTGCGCGACAAGGCGATCGGATCGCTGGTCGAGCAGATCGCGGCGCTGACCGGCAGCTCGTCGGCGCCCGCCTTCAAGGTCACCGGCCCGAGCGAGCTGCTGGACCTCGTGAAGACGCAGCTCGAGGCGTCCAGGCGAACGGGCATCGCATACGTGGCCGCCGAGACGCTCGAGGTGCGCGTCGTGGCCGACCAGACCGTGATCGAGACGCAGATCTCCGCCTGGAGTGAACGCCTCAAGGAAGCGCGCCGGTAGTCCGCCATGGAGGAGGTCAAGCATGAGATCGTGATCGTCCGCCGCCGCAGCGCCTTCGCCGAGGAGGCGCATCACGGCGGCGTCTGGAAGATCGCCTATGCGGACTTCATGACCGCGATGATGGCGTTCTTCCTGGTCATGTGGCTGCTCAACGCGCTCAACCAGGACCAGAAGCAGGTCGTCGCGAGCTATTTCAATCCGATCAAGCTCGCTGAGAACTCACCTGCCCCAAAGGGCCTCAAGGATCTCTCCAACAAGGAGCCGTCGTCGTTCGAAGGCCAGGACGGCAAGCGTCAGCCGGCCGGTACGAACGAGGAAAGGCGCGGCGATTCTCCGACGGCTGAGAAGCCGGCCTCTTTCGAGGAGAAGGTCCTGTTCCGTGACCCCTATGCGACGCTCGCCGAGATCGCCAACAGCGCGAACCAGTCGACGGGCCAGCGGCGCGCCGGCGCTCTGACCTCCGCTGAAGAGGACGGCCTGAAGGGGGGCGATGCCTATCGCGATCCATTCGATCCCGGCTATTGGAAGCTGGCGCCACAGGCGTCCAAGGACGCCGATCGCTTCATCGAGAGCGAGCCGAAGCCGAATGCCTCCGCGCGAGACGGCGCAGCCGGAGCAAATCCGGGCGAGGTGCAGGCGCGCCGGAGCAGGACGGATGATGCCGGCGGCAACGTGGCTCCGGGCCCGGAGAGCTCGTCCTCAAGTCTGTCGCCGCTGGTGCCGCCGGGCGCCGCACCGACGCAGTCGCCGCGCGAGGGCAGCGCCCAAGCTGGCGTTCAGGTGAGCACCGCCCCGCAGGCTCGTCTCAACGATACGGCCAAGGAAACCGAAGCGCGCGACGCGGCGCAAACGCAGCAGCCCACCCTCAAGCAGCTTCAGTCCGCGGTCGCGGAGGCGCTGTCGGACATCAAAGCAGGGGCGGGGCCGGCGGCCGAGGTGCGTCAGGTCGAGGAAGGGCTCCTGGTCAGCCTCACCGACGATGTGAGCTTCGGCATGTTCGCGGTCGGCTCGGCGGAGCCGCGGCCCGAGCTGATCCGCGTGATCGACAAGATCGGGCCGCTGCTGATGAAGCGCCAGGGCATGATCATCGTCCGCGGGCATACCGACAATCGGCCGTATCGATCGGAAACCTACGACAATTGGAGGCTGTCGACCGCGCGTGCGCAGATGGCCTATTACATGTTGGTCCGTTCCGGCGTCGATGCGCGGCGGATCGAGCATATCGAAGGTTACGCCGATCGGCGGCCGAAGCTCCCGAACGATCCGGCGGCCGCCCAGAACCGCCGGATCGAAATCCTGATCCGGGAGAAGCGACCTTGATCAGGCTGCTGCGCCGCGCCGTCTTGCTGCTGCCGTTCATCGCGGCAAATGCGCTTGCCCAGCCTGCACCCCAGGGAAGCGAACCCTATGAGCTCGTCCGCGCGCTGCAAGCGGTGCAGGACGGCATCGCCAATGGCGACACCGCCGCACATGGCAGTCATATCGCGCTGATCCGGCAAATCGGCGAGAAGTTTCTCGCGGCCGATCCCGCGGTGTGGAGCAATCCGCGGAACGGCCAGGCGGTCGTTATCTACCTGCTCAGCGGCGGTGCGCCGCAAATCGTCCGCAAACTACCGCGCGACAAGTTGAACGTCGACGAGCGGCTGTTCAACGGTGCGCTCGCCTATGTCGAGGGTCGCCAAGAGGAAGCACGGGAGCTGCTCAAGGAGATCAAGCCGCGGACGATTCCTTCGGGACTGGGCGGACAGGTCGCGCTGGTTCAGGGCGCGCTGTTCGCGCGCGCCGAGGCCTCGCTCGCGATCGAGCGCCTGGACGATGCGCGCCTGCTGTTGCCCGGCACGCTGGTCGAGGAGGCGGCCCTGCGGCGCGAGATCCTGCTGGTGGGGCAGGCGGAGGATTTCGAGAAGTTCGAGTTCCTGACGCTGGCCTATATCCGCCATTACCGCAACTCGATCTATGCGGGCGATTTCTGGCAGCGCTTCTCCGCGGGGCTGACGCAATCGAGCCTGGCACTCGACGAGCGCCGCTTTGCGCGGATCTCAGCCTTGCTCGAGCAGATCGATCGCGCCAGCCGCCTCAAGCTCTATCTCATGATGGCGCGCGCCGCGATGGTGCGCGGACGGCTGACCGTGACCCGACTTGCGGGCGAGCGGGCATTGACCCTGAGCGCGGATGCATCGGCGGAACGCGAGCGCGCCCATTTCCTCCGCGGCGCCTCGCGCGTGCTCACCGACGAATATGACGGCGGTCTCGCCGAACTGAAGGCGCTCGACCGGTCGAAGCTGCCCGAACGCGACGTCCCCCTTCTCAATGCCACGGTGCAGCTCGCGCTCGACGTTCGCAAGCCGTTCGCGGGCGGATCCGCCGCGGCAGCGGACAAGCCTCCGGCAACGCCGGCGCGACTCGATTTGGCGTCATCGACCGCGACGCTCGCACGCGCGCAGAAGCAGCTCGGGGAGCTCGAACTCCTGACCAAGGATCGCCGGCCATGACCAAGCTCAGTGGAACCTCCGGACAGCTCTTCAACGGTCTCGCCGAGAGTCTCAACATGCGCGGGTCGCGCGCGGCAAAGGGTGCCGCGACCAAACCACAGGCGAACTCGTCCTTCAACGATCTGCTCCACACCGTCTCGAACCTCGCCAAGCAGGCGCTGAGCGAAGACGGCAGCGAGGCGGCCGCGAAGACCAGAACGCTGCGCACGTGTCCGATCCATCCGGCCGAGCAGGAGCAGCCGAAGGAGGCGGCGCTGCGCGAACGCGTCGCGACCATTGCTGATCCAAAGTCCATGGACGAGACCTCCGACACCAAGTCCGACAAGCTGGCGGAGCAACCACGTCCGGTCGATCATCTCACCGGGACAGATCGCCAGGATCAATCCGGCATCGCTGTGATGGTCGGGCAGGAGATCGCTGCTGTGTCTGCCGTGAAGCCGCAGATGCAAGTGCCCTCCGCAGACAAGGACGCGCCCGCGCGTGACGAGCGGTCGCCCTCGGCGAGGCACGAGGCACCGGGCGCGGTGAAGGCGGCGACCGGCGATGCCGGTCCATCCAGTCCTGCCCCGGCCGGCGCGCGCTCGCAGGCGGCGGCTTCGCAAGCGATGGCGGCGTCGCAATCTGCGCTGACGCAAGGTGCGGAAGCCTCGAGCGCAAGGCCGGCATCACCCGGCTTCGAGGCGGTTACGGCCGATGTCGAGCGCGCTGCCAAGGCTTCGGCGCGCGCCGCGCTACCCGAGACAACCAAGGTCACCGTGGTCCAGCAGGAAACCCATCTGCCACCGGCGCAGTTCAACGCCCCGCAGCAGGTTGCCAATGCAGTCGTCGCCGAGCTGAAGGAGTCCTCGGCACCGGCTGCGTCCGCGGCACCCGATCTCGCCGCATCCCAGACCAACGCACCGGATCAGCCGCTCAGGATCCTGACGGTCAATCTCGAACCGCCCGCCCTCGGCAACGTCACGGTGCGCCTGCGTCTCGTCGGCACCGAAGTGTCCGTCCAGCTCGCGGCCGAGCGCAAGGACACGAGCCAGATGCTCGACCAGCAGCGCGACCAGATCCGCGAGCTCATGCAGTCGGCCGGCTACGTCGCCGACGTCGCGCCGGTCCAGCACGGCTCGCTGGACGGATTCCAGAGCGGCTCCGGCCAGTCCCAGCCCCAGCTCTCGGGCCAGCAACAATCCTCGCCGCAGTCGCAAGGCGCGTTCGGCGGTGCCGGCACGTCGTCGGGGCAATCCGACGGCGGCGCGAAACAGGCTCGCCAGGAGCGCCAGTTCAACCAGGAGACGCGTCATGAGCAGGACGTGGCGCCGCATCACCGTCGCGGCCCTGTTTATCTGTAACGCGAGCGCTTCGGAAGCCGCCGCCGAGACTGCGCGCCCCTGCGAGCGCGAGATGGCGCGCGCGGCCCGGCAGCATGGGATTCCGCTCGGCATTCTCTATGCGGTCGGCCTCACCGAGACCGGCCGGCGCGGCGCGCTCCATCCTTACGCGCTCGGGGCCGACGGCCAGACCGTGTTCGCGAAGGACATCAACGATGCAATCGCGAATTTCGAGGCCATGCGCAGCAAAGGCATCAAGCTGATCGATCTCGGCTGCATGCAGATCAACCATTATTATCACGCCGAAAAGTTCGCTTCGGTCCGGGCGATGTTCGATCCCGCGGGGAACGTCGAATACGCCGCGCGGTTCCTGAAGGAGTTGAAGCAGCGCGAGGGCAGCTGGACCATGGCTGTCGCGCGCTACAACGCGGGTCCCAACAATCAGCCGGCGCAGAAGCGCTATGTCTGTCACATCGTTGCGCATCTCGTCTCGAGCGGTTTCGGCGCGTGGACGGACAAGGCGCGCTCGTTCTGCCAGCCCAAGACGAGCTGAAGCAGAGCTGACCGGACCACGACAAGTTGTGCATCGCGCCCAATCATCAGCCCCGCGCAAGCAAGAACCCCCATTGTAGCTGCAACCTACCAAAGGAGCCCAATTCATGAGCCTGTATGGTGTTATGCGCACCGGCGTTTCCGGGATGAACGCGCAGTCCAACAAGCTGTCGACGGTCTCGGACAACATCGCCAACGTCAACACGACGGGCTACAAGCGGGCTTCGACGGAGTTCTCCTCGCTAATCCTGAAGAGCGGCTCCGGCAATTACGATTCCGGCGCTGTCGAAACCAAGGTCCGCTATGCCATCAGCGACGGGGGCAATACGCAGTATACCACGTCGACCACGGACCTCCGCGTCCAGGGCAATGGCTTCTTCGTGGTGTCGAACGCCAACAACACGCAGCAATATCTGACGCGGGCCGGCTCGTTCGTGCCCGACAGCCAGGGCAATCTGGTCAACGGGGCCGGCTTTTATCTTCTCGGCCAGCCCGGCAACGTGACCAACTTCTCGCAGAACAGCCTGTCCGGGATGCAGATCGTCAACATCGCCCAGGTCTCGCAGGTGCCGGTGCCGTCAACGGCGGGAACGCTCACGACCGGCAATTTGGATCCGAAAGCGGCTGTCATTGCTGGCCCACCCGGCCCGGCGTCATATTCATCGAAGAGCTCGATCGTGGCCTACAACAATATCGGCCAGGCCGTTACGCTCGACGTCTATATGTCCCACACGGCGACGGCTGCCGGCTCGGATACCTGGCAGATCGGGGTCTACGACTCCGCGACAGGCACCTCGCTCGGCGCCGCCACCACTTTCACCTTCGACACCACGGCGGCCGGCAGGGGCGCGCTCGCCGCGGCGAGCCCGACCGGTCTCGCCTTCACCGTTCCCGGAGGTGCGGCGATGACCTTTGACCTGTCGAACTTGACCCAGGTCGGCACCGACTTCAGCTTCAAGGCCACTGTCAATGGCAGCGTTCCCTCGGCGATCGACAAGGTCGATATCGACGATGCCGGCCATGTGACGGCGATCCTCAAGAACGGGCAGCAGCTGACGCTCTACACCATCATGCTCGCCGACGTCGCGAGCCCCGACAATCTGACGCCCGAGCCCGGCAACGTCTATTCGACCAACATGAATTCCGGCAACGCGCAGGTCGGAAATGCCGGCACGGGTGGGCTCGGCACGATCCAGTCCAGTGCCCTGGAGGACTCCAACGTCGACCTTGCGGACGAACTCACCGGCATGATCGAGGCCCAGCGCGGCTTCACGGCGAACTCGAAATCGTTCCAGACCGGCTCGGATCTGCTGGATGTCGTCGTCAACTTGAAGCGCTGAATTCCTAGGCGCTCGTTTCGGGCAAGAGCACGCCATGTCGCTTACCGCCGCTCTCAACTCGGCTCGCTCCTCGCTCATGGCGTCGAGCGTTCAGTCGTCGGTCATCTCGCGCAACATCGCCGGTGCCAGCGCCACCGGCTATTCGCGCAAGCTCACCGTGCTGGACAATCTGCCCGGCGCCGGCGTCTATGTCGCGGCGATCCAGCGCGCCGCCAGCTCGGGCCTCTACAACAACGTCCTGATCGCGACCTCGTCGTCCGCCAAGCAGACCGCGATCTATGACGGCCTGCAGAAGATCGCCACCGCGACGGTGGACGATCCGGAGCTCGACCAGTCGCCGACGGCGCAGCTCAACGCGCTGAAGCAGGCGTTGCAGAAATATGCCAACGCCCCTGACAACGCCACCCTGGCGCAGGCGGCCGTCGCGTCCGCCAGGGACATGGCGACCGCGCTCAACCAGGCGACCCGGACCGTGCAGTCGGTCCGCGAAAGCGCCGATGCCGACATGAAGACGTCGGTTCAGAATATCAACCAGTTGCTCTCCCGGTTCGAGACCGTGAACACCGCGATCGTGAAAGGCACGATCTCCGGCGACGACATCACCGACTATCTCGATCAGCGCGACAGCATCGTCTCGCAGCTGTCGCAGGAGGTCGGCGTCAACATGTCGATCCGCCCCAACGGCGACGCGGCGCTCTACGCCGATAGCGGCGTGGTGCTGTTCGACAAGACGGCGCGGACGGTGAGCTTTGCGCCGACGAATGCCTACACCGCCGGCACCACGGGCAACGCCGTCTACATCGACGGGGTCCCGGTGACCGGCGCCAATTCGGTGATGCCGCTGAAGTCGGGCAAGCTCGCAGGCCTCGCCCAGCTGCGCGACCAGGACACCGTCACCTATCAGGGCCAGCTCGACGAAATCGCGCGCGGCCTGATCAATACGTTCAGGGAAAGCGATCAGACCGCCGCGGCGCTGCCCGACGTTCCCGGTCTCTTCACCTATCCGGGCGCGCCGGCGATGCCGGCGAGCGCGACCGTCTCGGTGGGCCTCGCCGGCACGATCTCGGTCGCGGCCTCGGTCGATCCGAGCCTGGGCGGCAACCCGAATTTGCTACGCGACGGCGCGATCAGCGGCAACCCCGCCTACCAATACAACACCGCCGGCAACGGCGGCTATTCGGCCCGACTGCAGCAGCTCATCGGCGGCATGGATGCCGCGCAGCCGTTCGATGCAACGACGCAAGGCAAGCCGAGCGGCAGCCTGATCGACTTCGCATCATCATCGGCGAGCTGGATCGAAAACCAGCGCAAGACCGCCGACGCCAACTCCGAGTACCAGAGCACATTGCTCAACCGCAGCATCACGGCGTTGTCAAACGTCAACGGCGTCAACATGGACGACGAAATGGCCTTGATGCTCCAGGTCGAGCGAACCTATTCGGCCTCGTCGAAGATCATCTCGACCGTCGATGAAATGCTGCAGAGCCTGCTGGCCGCCGTGGGGAACTGAGCCATGATGAGCGCGAATTACGTTTCCACCCTGATGCTGTCCTCGTCGTTGAGGTATTCGATCACGAACAACCAGGCGGCGCTGAGCAAGGCCTCGACCGAAGCGACCACCGGCCGCTTCTACGACGTTGGTCTGGAACTCGGTGCGACGACGGGAAGCGACCTCACGCTGCGGGCGGACTGGAGCTTTGCCGATCAGCTCGTCGACACCAACGGTCTCGTCTCGGGACGCCTGGACGTGACGCAGAACAGGATCACCCAGCTCAACAAGACCGCGACCGACTTCCTCAAGGATCTGATCGCGGCCCGCAGCACCGACGGCGGCGGGCGGGTCATCCTGCCGCCTGCATCCTCCAATCTCCAGGACCTGATCGGCGCGTTGAATGTCTCCTATAACGGCTCGTCGCTGTTCTCGGGCATCAACACGCAGAACGCGCCCATCACGCCGTACGCCGCGGGCTCGGCCAGCAAGAACCAGGTCGATGCCGATTTTCTCGCGGCCTTCGGCTTCCCGCAATCCTCGCCCGCCGTGGCCACCATTACGCCGGCCCAGATGCAGACCTTCCTGGACACCACCTTCGATGCTGGGTTCGCGAGCCCGGCCTGGAACACCAACTGGTCCTCGGCGACGGACCAGACCATGCAAAGCCGAATCTCCACCACCGAGATCGCGGACACGTCAGTGAGCGCCAACGAGATCGGCTTCCGCAGGCTCGCCGAGGCCTACACCATGATGGCCGATCTCGGGAACGTGAAGCTGAGCCAGGAGACGTTCCAGGTCGTGGTGGACAAGGCCATCGGGCTGGTCGGCAACGCCATCAACGATCTCGCTGCGCTGGGCGGCAGCGTCGGCACGGTCCAGCAGCGGGTCACCACCGCAACCGCCAAGCTCAAGACGCAGCAGGACATTCTGAACAATCAGATCGTCGGAATGGAAGCGGTCGACCCGACCGAAGCCTCGGTCCGCGTCAATACGCTGCAGACACAGATCCAGACCGCGCTGGCGCTCACCGCGCAGCTCCAGAAGATCAGCCTCATCAATTATCTCTGAGCCAAGGCTGCGCTGTCAGGCTCGTAACCTTTGTCCAGTTGTTCGGTTTTCTGCGAAGAGTGGTCCTGATGACGTTTGAAGCCTATGAAGCGGTCGTTGACGATAGTGGCTATGAGGCGCGCAGCCGTGAGCGGCAGGCACTCAGCCTTGGCATCGACCGGCTCGAGCGGATCCAGAAGGGACGTTTCAGCCCCGAGGATCAGGTCGAGAGCCTGCTCTATGTGCGGCGGCTGTGGACGATCTTCATCGAGGATCTCGCGCACCCGGACAACGGCCTGCCGGACAAGCTGCGTGCCGACATCATCTCGATCGGCCTGTGGGTGGTCAAGGAAGCCGATCGTCTCCGCGAGCAGCGGTCCAGCGACGTGGTGCAGCTCATCGAAATCAACCGCCTGATCCGAGACGCGCTTTAATGAAGATCTCCTTGCGCGCGGGCGAACGGGTCTACATCAACGGCGCGGTGCTCCGCGTCGACCGCAAGGTCTCCGTCGAGCTCGTCAACGACGTGATGTTCCTGCTCGAAGGGCAGGTCATGCAGGCGTCCGACGCCACCACGGCCCTGCGGCAGCTCTATTTCATCGTCCAGCTCATGCTGATGAACCCGACCGACGTTCGCGACGCTGCGGCGCTCTACGCCCAGCATCACGCGGCCCTCTGTGCCGTTTGCGAGAACCGCGAGATGCTCGATGGGCTCGGCGCGATCCACGAACTGGTTGGGGCGACCCGCTATTTCGAGGCGCTCAAGCGGATTCGCGCGTTGTTTCCGGTGGAGCAGGCCATCCTGGCCGGCGCCGCCGCCGTTTCCCCAGTCGAAGCTGCCTGACAGCGGAGAGACAAGATGAACGTCACCAGCGCGACCGACAGCACCAGCAGATCCAGTTCGACCGACACCAACTCGACGACGTCGAGCAACAGCGTGGACTACAACACGTTTCTCCAGCTCCTCATCGCCCAGATGAAGAACCAGGATCCGACCAATCCCATGGACACCGCGCAGTATATGAGCCAGTTCGCCCAGCTCTCGACGGTCGAGCAGGCGATGCAGACGAATGCGAAGCTGGACGCGCTGCTGTCCTCGCAGTCCTTGTCGCAGGCCAACGGGCTGATCGGGAAGACGGTCAGCTTCACCGACTCGACCGGCGCGACCTTCAGCGGCAAGGTCGTCTCGGTCTCCATCAACAGCGACGGCTCCATCGCGACGCTTCAGGACGGCACCAAGGTCGCGGTCGGACCGGGCCTCACGATCAGCCAGTCATGAACGAGCGGGACGCCCTCGATATCGTCCAGGCGGCGATCTGGACCATCATCGTCGCCTCCGGGCCTGCGGTCGGCGCAGCCATGCTGGTCGGCACCGTCATCGCGCTGATCCAGGCGCTGACCCAGATCCAGGAGGTGACGCTGACCTTTGTTCCGAAGATCATCGTCATTCTCCTGGTCGTTGCCGTCTCCGGCTCCTTCATCGGCGCGCATCTGTCGACCTTCACTGAGATGGTCTATTCCAGGATCGAGCGCGGCTTCTGATCCGGACGGCCCGGCACCATCCCCGCGTAAGCTTTGCGCGGCAGATTGCGGGCGGACCCCTCTGCCGGTGACCCCATGGCCGATACGTTAGCTGCTAGCCCGCCCAATCAGCGCCGCCTCGGAACGGATGCCTTTTTCGCCGCCGGCATCGTGACCATGCTCACGATCCTGTTCCTGCCGATTCCTCCGATCCTGATCGACCTCGGCCTCGCGTTCTCGATCGCGTTGTCGGCCCTGATCCTGATGGTGGCGCTGTGGATTCAGCGCCCGCTCGACTTCTCTGCTTTCCCGACCGTTCTGCTGATCGCGACGATCCTGCGCCTGGCGCTGAACATCGCGACGACGCGCCTGATCCTGTCACGGGGCGGGGAGGGTGAACATGCGGCGGGCCATGTCGTTGCAGGCTTCTCGAAGTTCGTCATGGGCGGCGACTTCGTGATCGGTCTCATCATCTTCGCGATCCTGGTGACGGTGAATTTCGTCGTGATCACCAAGGGCGCGACGCGTATCGCCGAAGTCGGCGCCCGTTTCACCCTGGACGCCATCCCGGGCAAGCAGATGGCGATCGATGCGGACCTGTCCGCCGGCTTGATCGACGACAAGGAAGCGCAGCGACGGCGCCGCGAGCTCGAAGAAGAGAGCGCGTTCTTCGGCGCCATGGACGGCGCCTCGAAATTCGTCCGTGGCGACGCCATTGCCGGTCTCATCATCACCGCGATCAACATCTTCGGCGGCATCGTCATCGGCGTCACCCATCACGGATTGACTCTGTCCCGCGCGGCCGACGTCTACACCAAGCTCTCCGTCGGCGATGGTCTGGTGTCGCAGATGCCGGCGCTGATCGTGTCGCTGTCGGCGGGCCTCCTGGTCTCCAAGGGCGGCACCACGGGCTCGGCGGAGCAGGCGGTGCTGCGGCAGCTCGGCGGCTATCCGCGCGCGGTGTCGGCCGCCGCGCTGATGATGTTCGTGCTCGCTTTGATGCCGGGACTGCCGATGGCGCCGTTTGTGCTGCTTGGGGGTGTCATGGCCTTCGTCGGCTATTCGTTGCCGAAGCGGCAGGCTGCGCTGAAGCAGAAGGAGGAGGCCCGCAAGGCCGACGAGCGCGCGCAGGCTGAGGCCAAGGAGTCCGTCAAGGAGCAGCTCAAGACCGCCGAGATCGAGCTGGCGCTCGGCGGCCACCTTTCAATCCATCTGTTGGGCTCGCGCACCGAGCTTGCCCACCGCGTGGCCAAGATCCGCAAGAAATTCGCCAAGCAGTACGGCTTCGTCATTCCCGAGATCAAGCTCACGGACAATCTGTCGATCGATCCCAAGAGCTACCAGATAAGGATTCACGACACGCGCGTTGCCCATGGCGAGCTCAGGCTCGGCGAGGTGCTGGTGCTGGTCGACAAGGACGGCAAGCCCGACGTGCCGGGCGACGAGGTGATCGAGCCTGCGTTCGGCATGAAGGCGCTGTGGGTGACGGAAGCCTTCACCGACGAAGTCAAGCGGCAGGGCTGCAAGCCGGTCGACAATCTGTCGGTGCTGCTCACGCATTTGAGCGAAGTGATCAGGGCGAACCTTGCCCAGCTGCTGTCCTACAAGGACATGCGTGCCCTGCTCGACCGGCTCGATCCCGAATACAAGCGCCTGGTCGAGGATCTCTGCCCGTCGCAGATCTCCTATTCGGGCCTGCTGGCGATCCTGAAGATCCTGCTTGCCGAGCGAGTCTCCATTCGCAATCTTCACCTGATCCTCGAGGCGATCGCCGAGATCGCGCCCCATGTGCGGCGCTCCGAGCAGGTGGCGGAGCACGTTCGGACCCGGCTCGCCCAGCAGATCTGCGGCGATCTCTCCGACAATGGCGTGCTCAACGTGGTTCGTCTCGGTAACCGCTGGGACCTCGCTTTCCACCAGAGCCTGAAGCGCGATGCCAAGGGGGACGTCGTCGAGTTCGACGCAGACCCGCGCCTGATCGAGCAGTTCGCGACCGAAGCCAGCGCCGCGATCCGGAAATTCACCGAGAGCGGCACCAGCGTGGTGCTGGCAGTGACGCCGGAAGCGCGCCCCTATGTCCGGATGATCCTGGAGCGGGTGTTCCCGACTTTGCCGATCCTGTCGCATGTCGAAGTCGCGCGCAGCGCCGAGATCAGGGCGCTCGGAGCCATATCGTGATCTCAGGGCTCGCCGACAGCGTGCTGGTGACGTTCATCGTGTTTTGCCGCATCGGCGCCTGCCTGATGCTGGTGCCCGGCTATTCCAGCGTCAACGTTCCGCCCCAGGTGCGCCTGTTCGTCGCACTGGTCACGACGTTTGCACTGACGCCGATCCTGATTGCCGTCCTGAAGCCGCTCACGGACAACGCGGCTCCCCTGACGCTCGCGCTCCTGATCTGCTCCGAGCTCGTGGTCGGCAGCGTCATCGGGCTCGGCGGGCGCGTGTTCTTCCTCGCCCTCCAGACCATGGCGACCATGATGGCGAGCGCGATCGGGCTGAGCAACATCCCGGGCACACCGATCGCCGACACCGATCCGGCGCCGGCCCTGGTGCCGCTGATCATGGCGGCCGTCACCACGCTGTTCTTCATGACCGACCAGCACTGGCAGGTGCTACGGGGGCTGATGAACTCCTACGACGTCTGGAAGCCCGGCAGCAGGCTGGGCGGCAGCGTCGCGCTCGAGCTGCTCGTCGGCCGCCTTTCGGAAGCGTTCGTGCTGACGCTGCGGATCTCGAGCCCTTTCATCGTCTATTCGGTCATCGTCAACCTGGCGGTCGGCCTGATCAACAAGCTGACGCCGGCCATTCCGGTCTATTTCATCTCGGTGCCCTTCGTGCTGTTCGGCGGCTTCCTGCTGCTCTACCTCACCAGCGACGAGCTGCTGACGCAGTTCATGCTGGGCGTGTCGTCGTGGCTGGCGGAGTGACCGGGTCATGACATCGCGCGCGGACAAGCTCGGCCGGATGGTCTCGCTGGTGAAGCTGCAGCTCCGGCTCTCCGAATGGCAGCTCGCGCAATTGCGGCAGCAGGAGCGCAGCCTGCAGGACGAGCAGGAATGGCTGGTCGGAGCC
The DNA here is from genome assembly GCF_025200905.1 of Bradyrhizobium yuanmingense. Classification (NCBI taxonomy): domain Bacteria; kingdom Pseudomonadati; phylum Pseudomonadota; class Alphaproteobacteria; order Hyphomicrobiales; family Nitrobacteraceae; genus Bradyrhizobium; species Bradyrhizobium yuanmingense. The sequence goes on from NZ_CP104173.1 coordinate 1,526,671, forward strand.
TTGAACGATGGAAAGCCGCCGGCGGGATCGTCGAACGAATCGATCGCGCGGCGTCTCAACAGGGCGAGCGTCGGCGCCCGTGCGGTGCAGGCGCAGGCCGTGCAGCAGCTCGATCAGGTTCGCCGGGAGACCCGCCGCGTGAAACAGCTCGAGGAGGTCGCCAAGGCCGCACTCGCAGACAAGCTCCGCGATGCCGAGAAGCGCTCGCTCGAGGACATGACGGGAACGAGCCTTACCGTGCACGCCTGGACGCCACAGCCAGCCAACCGGAACAAGACATGATCGTGACAGCGACGCCCGACCTCGTCCTCGACGTCCTCGAAGCCGCGGACCCCGCGACGCAGCGCGCCGCGACCGCGAAGCTCGACGCGCTGAAATCGTCGGACGCCGATTTCGCCGCCACGATGGAGGCGGAAGTCGGCAAGGCCAAAGCGGCGACCGCCGATCAAGCCGCGGCGAAAGTCGCGGAAGCGCAGTCGGGTGCCGTGAATGGCGCGCCGGTGCAGGTGATCAAGGCGCCGGCATCCGGCGAGGTTTACCGGAAGTTCGAAGCCTTCATCCTCCAGACCTTCGTCGAGACGATGTTGCCGAAGGAGTCGGAGGAGGTCTTCGGCAAGGGCACGGCTGGCGGCGTCTGGAAGTCGATGCTTGCAGAGCAGCTCGGCAGTCAGCTGGCAAAGGGCAACGGTGTCGGCATCGCCCGGCAGCTCGCCGCTGCGCATCCGGCTGGAGCGGACGCTGCGAAGGCCAAATCATGATCCGCGAACGGGTGACAGAAGTTGAGAGGTGAATTTCCAATGCAGGCACAAGAAGGCGCGGTGGCCGTGGCGATGGACCAGGCGGTCGCGGACACCGAGATGATGACGACGGAAGCCGCAGCGAGCGATGCGCTGCTGCCCGTGTTGCTGCCGATCGGGGGTGGCGAGGCAAGGGTCGACGCCGCGGACACGGTGAGATCGGACGAGATGCGTGGCCTGCTGGCCGCAATCCGCCGGCTCGCGACTATCGTCGAGGAGGAGACGACTGCGCTCGCGACCGGCCAGAAGATCGATTTCGACGATTTCAGCGCGCGGAAGAGCCGGAGCATGCTCGAGTTCGTCCGCCTGATGCGGGCGCGGATGCACCTCGGCGGCGAGGTCGAGATCAGCGAGGAGATTCAGCGGCTGCGCGAGAAGCTCGAGCGGAATCGTTCCATTCTGGAAATGCACTACGACGCGGTCCGCGAAGTCGCGAGCATCATCGTCAAGGCGGTCAAGGACGCCGAGTCCGACGGCACCTATACCGGTCGCACGGCGCAGGACGGAAAATGATCAGGCTGGTGCTGGCCGGGCTCTGGGTATGCATCCTCACGGCGGGCACGAGCTATGCCGTTGCCTATTGGAAGGAGAAGGGCAACCTGCTGCCGGCGAAGGACGAATATCTCGAAGGGCTGCAATATCACAAGACGCGGGCGCTGAGCGTGCCGATGGTCGAGAACGGCAATGTCCAGGGCTACATCGTCGCCCGCTTCGTCTACACCATGGAGGCGCGGACCATGCACCAGCTGAACGTCCCGCCGGAGCCGTTCGTCGTCGACGAGGCCTTCCGCAGGATCTATGCCGACGATCGTCTCGACTTCAGGAAGCTCGCCCGTTACGACCTCGCCATCCTGACGACGGCCATCAAGCAGCGCGTCAACGAACGGATGCAGGGTGACATTGTCCAGGACGTCCTGGTCGAGGACTTCAACTACGTCTCCAAGGAAGAATTCCAGCAGAAGCCGTAGCTCTTTTCTGCGGCCATCCTTCGAGAGGCCGCTACGCGGCTCCTCAGGATGAGGACGGAATGCGCGGCGCCGGTCTCAGCGCGCACCGGGGCCGATTAGCCTCATCCTGAGGCGGCGCGTCAGCGCCGTCTCGAAGGACGAGGCGTGCGCTCAGCTCGCCGCCAAAAGTGCAACGGCCTCCGCGAAGCTGCTTCGCAGAGGCCGTTGCCGGTTCGTGGCGCTGTCCTGCCCTGTCAGTTGCCGGCCGGGTATGCCGCGGGGGCGGCCTGCGTCCTGTTCAGTAGGATGCCGACGTCCTCGAGCTCCTGCACCGGCTCGTCGAGAGTTTCGCCCGCCGGGATGTTGAGGCGGTAACCGACGTAACGCCTTGCCACTATCGCGTCGAAGCCGAGGCGGTCGCGGAGCTTCTTGCGCAGCTTGCTGACGTGGCTCTCGATCACGCTCTCGTCGAAGGTGGACTCGAAGATGCCGTAGACCGCATTGAAGATCTGCGTCTTGGTGATCCACTTGCCGTGATTGGCCACCATATATTCGAGAATGCGCAGTTCGCGGCGGGGCAGGGTGAGGGCGTGGCCCGCGATTTCGGGATCACGGCCGTTGAAGAAGACCTGGATCCTGCTCTCGCAGGGCCTCGGCAGCTCGCCCACCCGGCGGCGCGCGATCGCGGCCGTTCGTGCCAGGATCTCGCGCAGGTGGATCGGCACGTGCACGACGTCGTCCACGCCCGATTCGAACAGCTCCAGCGTGTTCTTGAGCATCTTCTGGCCGCTCATGGCAATGATGGGAGCCGAGGAGCGCTTGCGCATCGCCCGCGGCAGGCTTCCGCGGGCATCGCAATCGCCGAGGAGAAAAGCGTCCACCGCCGCCAGATCGGACTCGCTCGCAGATTGCAGCCAGTCCCAGAATTCTCCGGAGGAGAACCCGATCGACGATACGCCTTCGCGAACGAGCCCTCCGACATAGCTGTTCGCGACGCTCTCACGATCATCAACGATAATATACATCAGTCTTTCGCCCCTGTTTCGCACTTGTTGCGGCCGGTTGGTTGTTGTGATGCTCCGGCTCGGCAACGATGCTGTTTGACGACATTCCATCCCGCGAACCGTTGTTGTGGTTTCGATATTCGCGGGCAGCCCTACGCGTTCAGTGCCTGCGTCTCGCAGGCCTGTTACTTCAACTCGATACTGAAACGCTTACTGCGTTGAGGCTCGGCGGGTGTCTTACTGATCACCTCGCGGAGCAGATTGAGAAACGACCTAGAACAGTTGCGCCAAGTTGCTCATCGCGTCCGAACACTGCTGAACCATGTCGATCTCCTCGCCAACTGGCGAGAATCACTTGAGTAGAACCGTAGCGATTGCCGATTCCCGATCAAGCGTGCGAAAGAAAGCGATTGCTACACGCACTTGATGCTGTTGATTTGTTTCTGGTTGTTTCTTGATGCATCCAAACGTATCAGTTGATTTTGATGCTGAACTAGTTTTGCATTGTGATGGTTGTATAGTTCCGCATCCCCGTACAATTACAGCTATTTCGGGTGGTGCTCCGGGGCACGCACATTGATGGGTTTTCAACCCCGGATTGACTCTGGAACTCGCTTTTCCGCATGCGGAAGTTCGACTCACGTCTGCGCCGCGCCTCCAGCTTGATGAAATCTTGGCGAGTGTGTGTCTTTCGAGTCGCACTATCGCCACGTGTATGGCGCGATCGACTCATGCGACGTCGCATCGCGCGCGATGAACGGCTTTCGACCCGCACGTTTCAGGCAAGCTTCGACAGATAACGTCGTCGCTCGACAGACCGAACCGAACGGAGCATTTTCATATGTTGTCCGATGGACAAGCTCGTCCCAACGCGACCGCGGACGCTTCCGCGGCGGCGAAGCCAGCGCCGGAGGCGAGCGATTCAATGGACAACGCGGCGCGGACGACCAAGCCTGCCGCGAGCGCAAAGCGCGTATCGGCGACGGCGAGCGACGAGGCTCTCGCAAAGGAGGCACTCGACGGCTTGAAGCGGATTCGTGCCAAGGCCCGCCTCGACAAGATGGCGATCCCGAAGCCGGCGCCGGTCGTGATCAAGCCGGCCGTGATCGTGGCGAAGCCGCCGCCACCCCGTCCGACCTGGGTCGCGCCGCTCGCAACTCTGGCGGTCGCTGCCATGCTGGTGGTCTGCGCCTGCACCGGCGTGATCGCCTATCTCACCACCCAGCCCGCGCCAAACAACGTTGCGGCCAATGCAGAGATCAGGATTCTGCGCGAGACCGTCGCGCAACTGCGCAAGCAAGTGTCGGGCGTGTCTGAAAACCTCGATGGCTTGCGGACCGCGGTCGATCAATCCAGCAAGGTCACGAACGATCGCTTCGGCCGGTTTGCCGAGAATCTCGACCGGATCGAGCGGGTGAGCTCGTCCTCTACGGTGAAGCTCGACAAGCTCGCTCAGGTGCAAGCCCAAGCCCAAGCTCCCGCGCCGGCGACGGTGCAGACGCAGCCGGTGTCAGCGCAAGGGCCGATGATGGCCGCGGTCGCCGCGCCCGAATTCACGGGATCGGTGCCTGCACCCGAGCGTGCATTGGCGCCGCGCAAGGCGATCAAGGGCTGGTCGGTCCGCCAGGCCTATGAGGGAATTGCGATCCTGCAGGGCCCGAACGGTGTCATCGAAGCCGTGCTGGGACAACAGGTGCCCGGTCTTGGCCGCATCGAAGAGATCAGGAACGAGAACGGGCGCCTGGTGGTGGAATCAAGCGGCGGCGTCATCTATTCGTCGCGCAAGGCAACGCCCTGAACGAGCCGCCTTTTATTGGCGGTGATGCTCGAAGCTGGTGCACAGCAGATCGACCTCCGCTTCGGCGATCGGTGCGCGAAACAGGCGGCAGCTGAACTCGGCCGTCGTCTTGCTGTCGGTATTGGCGCGATCCTCCCGCAGGAAGATGCACCGCTTGCAGACGTCGGTGTGGTGCCGCTGCTCGGCGGCATCGGAGTGGTCCAGCACGTGCCGGAACGTGTCGCGGAAGCGGATCTTGACCTCGTCGTCCAGAACGCCAATCGCTTCGATGAGGACGTTGACGGGATCGCGCACCAAGAACTTCTTGCCCTGCTGGGTCACGCTCAACGTCACCGAACGCTTGTCCGTGGCCGAGCGCTTCCGCTCGAGATAACCGAGTCGCTCGAGCTCGCCGATGATGAACGAGGCGGTGCCGCGCGTGGTGCCGACGTAGCTCGCCAGCGCCGAGGGGGTTCGGGAAAATCGGTTGGCGCGGGAGAGGAAGCGCAGCGCCATCCATTCGCGGTCGCGCAAACCGTGCTTGGTGCCTTCGAACCACAGGATGCGTGCGGCCTGCTCCAACAGTTCAATCGATTCACGAGCCAAATTCATTTCAGTTCCAGGTCGCATAAACGTTTATTCAATTGGGCCTCGGGTAGCGCAATCGGGGCGGACGAGAATGAGACCCGCTCGCGCTCCGCCGTCCGTTGCGGGCGAGCATCGCGCGTCGCGGGAAGAAGCCTCTGCGTTTCCGAAGATGGAACTTCCGGCCGTGGAACTAGGGTGTCACAAAGAAAGACCGGGTAAATCGCGCGGCCAAGATCCTCCGAAAATTTCAATCAAATGAGGGCGGTTCGCACGTGATTTGGTGATGATGAGCGATGCGTAAGCAACATGATGTGTCACCATCGTCGCTGCGATTGCTATTTGTTGCGGCAGAGCCTGTCGGGTGTGCGCTCAGGCGCATTCTGTGCAGCGACAAGCGGCCTGGCCGGCAGGCAAAGAACGATTCTTTTCGGTTAATGGATGTTGCGGTGCAGTGCAGCCAGACGGTTAAGTCCCGGCACACGGCACACGGCACACGGCCCACGCTCCGGCGGGCGGCGGACACCGGCGCTCGCTAACGAAGGGATGACGTGGTGAGCCGCGTGCTCGCAGGCTGGTGACTTGCGTTTATCCGGCAATTACTGGCGAATGCGGCGCCCGAGGGGCATCAGCATGGGAATCAGGAATGGGAAGATCGATGAGCTTTGAAACCACCATGACATCCGACGTCGTTGGACTGACGAAAGTCGCCCCGCTCTCGCGCCGCGGATTCATGAGCGCGACCGCGGCCGTCGCCGCTGGCTACACGCTCGCGGCCGGTCCGGTCCGGGCCGACATCATCACGACGGATACCAGCGGTCTCCAGGCCGGCGATGCCAAGATCAAGGTCGGCTCTGAGGAAATGCCCGCCTATTTCGCCCGCCCGGCCGGCAACGCCAAGGCGCCGGTGGTCATCGTGGCGATGGAAATCTTTGGCCTGCACGAATACATCCGGGACGTGACGCGCCGCCTCGCCAAGCTCGGCGCGTTCGCGGTGGCGCCCGACTATTATTTCCGCAAGGGCATCGACCTGACCAAGGTGACGGATATCAAGGAGCTGCTGCCGGTGGTGAATGCGAAGCCGGACGCGGAGCTGTTGTCGGATCTGGACGCGACGGTCGCCTGGGCAGGATCGAAAGGCGGCGACACGACGAGGCTCGGCATCATCGGCTTCTGCCGGGGTGGCCGCACGGTCTGGGAATATGCCGCCCACAGCGGTGCGCTCAAGGCGGGCGTTGCCTTCTACGGGACCTTGGTCGATCCAGCCAACCCGTTGTGGCCGAAGAGCCCGCTGCAGCTCGCGCCCGAGATGAAGGCGCCGGTGCTCGGCCTCTATGGTGGCGCCGATACCGGCATTCCCGTCGCGCAGGTCGAGCAGATGAAGGCCGCGCTCGAGCAGAGCAAGAAGACGGCCGACTTCAAGATCTACCCCGAAGCGCCGCACGGCTTCCATGCCGACTATCGCGGCAGCTACCGCAAGGACGCCGCGGAAGATGCCTGGAAGCAGGCAGAGGCCTGGTTCAAGAAATACGGCGTGTTGAGCTGACGGTCAATCAAGAGGGCGGCCCAAGTGGCCGCCCTTTCTCTTTCATGTGACGGTCTCACTTCGTCATCGCGCCGTAGACGATGTCCTGGACCTGCTCGCGATAATACTTCCTGAGCTCACCCGGTGCCGCCGTTCCCACCACGACGACGAGACGCTCCTTGGGATCGCAGAAGAACTGCGTCCCGTAGGCTCCGTTCCAGGTGAACTCGCCCGGATTGCCGGGGACCGACGACAATCCTTCGCTGGTCCGGACCGCCACCGAAAGGCCGAAGCCGAAGCCGCCGCGATGCGGCTCGACATTGGCGACGTTGTTCTTGATCTCGGGGCCGAGATGGTTCGCCGTCATGTGACGGACGGTCTTCGGACCGAGGATGCGCTGCCCGTCGAGCTCGCCGCCGTTGAGCAACATCTGTCCGAAGCGGATGTAGTCGCCGACCGTCGCGAAGGAGCAGGCGCCGCCGCAGTCGAACTTGGTTGGAGTGTCCAGGAGCTTGATGGCCTGCGGCTTGCCCGTCAGCGGATCGTTCGGGAAGGGGCGGGCGAGGCGCGGGCGCTGCGCCTCGGTCGGATGAAAGGTCGCATCCTTCATGCCGAGCGGATGCCAGACATTGGCAGCGAGATAGTCGCCAAGCTTCTGCTCGCTCACCTTCTCGACGACAGCGCCGAGCACGTCGATCGAAAAGCCGTATTCGAACGCGGTCGAGGGCTGCTGCGCCAGCGGCAGCTTGGTGATGCGATCGATAAAAGCCTGGGTGTCGCCGTCGATCGCCGGCGCAATGCCATCAGGATATTGCCGCGCCACCGGGCTCGATGAGTCCGGGCGGCCGCCATACATCAACCCCGACGTATGCCGGTAGAGATCGTGGATGAAGATCGGCGAGGCCTGCGGTTCGAGCTTGAGTGATCCATCCGCCTGAGGCACGCCGACCTTCATGTCGGCGAAGCCCGGGTAGTATTCGGACAGCTTGGCCTGGAGCGGCAGCCGACCCTGTTCCATCAGCGTCAGGCCGGCGACCGCGGCCATCGGCTTGGTCATCGAGGCCAGCGCGAAGATCGCATCGAGCGGCATCGGCGTGCCCTTGGCCGGATCGAGCAGGCCATAGGCCTTGTAGTGGACGAGCTTGCCGTCGCGCGCGATGGCGACCACTGCGCCGGGAACGCGCTTGGCCGCGATCTCGCGCGCGAAGAAATTATCGAGGCGTGCAAGGCCTTGCTTCGAAAATCCGACATCGTCGGGATTGGCTTCGGGCAGCGGCGCAGCGCGCGCGGCGCCGAGCGTGACGACAGCAATCGTTGCCGCGATCATGGCGATCGTCTTGTTCATTGCATTCTCCCAAGAGGCGAGCTCGTTGTGCGGTGGCTCGCTCGAAGGTTAGATCACGACCGCGCCGGCAGGAAGTCAAGCGCGGGCGCGGCATGTCTGGGCGGCATCGGAGGTGCAGGAACCCTAACGTCCTTCGCCTGCGCGCCAGAGAGCGTCGAGGCCGTGCCGATAGGTGGGGCAGGCCAGCGTGACGCCGAGCTCGCGCTTCAGTTTCTCGTTGGAGACGCGGGCGCTGCTGGCATAGAAGCTGCGCGCCATCGCCGACATTTCGGCGGTGGCGAACGCTTCTTCCGGCGGCGGCGCCACGCCCATCAGCTGCGCGGCATAGCCGATCACGTCCTGCGGCGGCGCCGGCTCGTCGTCGCAGACGTTCCAAACGCCGCCGCCCTGGTGATGAATAGCGGCGATGATCGCGCTCGCGATGTCGTCGACATGGATGCGGTTGAACACCTGTCCCGGCTTGATGATGCGCCTCGCCGTTCCCGCGCGCAGTGTCGCCAGCGCGTTGCGGCCGGGACCGTAGATGCCCGCAAGCCGCAGGATCGCGGCATCGCCGCCCGTCGCATCCGTCCAGGCCTGCTCCGCCGCGATCCGCATCCGCGTGCGGTCGAGGATGGCCTGCGGCGGCGTGCTCTCGTCGACCCAGCTGCCTGCGTGATCGCCGTACACCCCGATGGTGGAGAGATAGACGACCTTGCGGCGGCTTCCCTGCAGCACGCCGCCAAACGCCGCGATCGCGGGATCGCCGGTGCTGCCGGGCGGGATCGACACCAGGAGGACGTCGGCGTCGCGAACCCGTTCAACCGTCTCGGGCGACGGAAGGCTGCCGGAAAACGGATGCACCTCGATCCCGGCAAGGTCATTCCGCTGCGCGCGATCGCGCACGGTGCCGGCGACATGCGAGAAGCTGCCGCCGTGCTTGCGGACGAAATGCCGCGCGCTGTAGCCGAGGCCGAGGATGAAGAGCCGCATGCGTCTCCCGTGCAGGTCGAAAGTTCCCGTTCGCGCCGTCGCGCACCGTTCGCTCATAAGAGATTTTTGGGTCCGGCAAAAGATATTGCGATTTGTCTCGCCCTCCGGCTCGGCCGATGATCGCTTTACGCAGCGCCGGAAGGGAGGCATCGATCATGCAGGCCGAAGCGTTGGTTCAGTCGCCAGCGGACGCCGCCGATCTGATCCGGCGCGCGGCCGCGCTGATCTTCGACGTCGACGGCACCCTGGCCGAAACCGAGGAGCTGCATCGGCAGGCCTTCAATCTGGCCTTCGCCCGCCTCGGTCTCGACTGGCAGTGGGACCGCGCCGTCTACAAGGACCTGTTGCGGGTGACGGGCGGCAAGGAGCGCATGCGCGCCTACCACGAGAGGCTAGTGACCGCTCCGCCCTTGTCGGACGGGGACATCGCAGAACTTCACCGCATCAAGACCGCGCATTATGCCGAATTGGTCGAGGCCGGCCGCTGTCCCTTGCGGCCAGGCGTGACGGACTTGCTCAGGGCCGCGAAGGCGCGCGGCCAGCGGCTTGCGATTGCGACCACCACATCGCACGGCAATATCGATGCGCTGCTGTCGCAGGCGCTGGGCAAACGCTGGGCCGCGGATTTCGATGCGATCGTCGCCGGCGACGACGTCAGGCACAAGAAGCCGGCGCCCGACGTCTATCTCGAGATTCTGGCGCGGCTGAAGCTCGAGGCATCCGATTGCGTTGCGATTGAGGATTCCGCCAACGGTCTGATCGCGGCCTCGCGCGCCGGCGTCCCGGTTCTGATCACCCGCAGCACGTTCTTCGGGGACGACGACTTCACCGGCGCGCATGTCGTGCTCGACGATCTGTCGGAACTTTCGGCCCGCCAAACAAAAGCTGAAAAACAACCCCATGCACAGTAGATCACGGCGCCGTGATCGCCGTGCTCAGTGGACGCGGTGACTTGCTCTATCGTCCTCGGCCTGCTCGACAATCTGTGCGATCGGACTGGACTGATGATGCACCAGGCGCCAGTCGTCGCCGACGCGGCGAAAATGGTTCGCCGCAGCCAGCGCGGTGCCGTCGACGATCTCGATGCAGAGCACGCGGGCGCTGTCGCCGTCGACGATGGCCTGCGGCTCGGCGCAGACGATCTGCGGCCGCTGCGGGTTTTGCAGGATGTCGCGCCAGCTTCCGATCACGGTGGCGCGGCCGATGATGGCCGGCCAGCCGGGATGGATGCAGGAGATGCCGTCGTCATCCGCCCACATCCGTTCCATGCCGGCGAAGTCGCCGGTCGAGAATGCCGCGTAAAAGGCCGCGTTGGCGGCGATGACCTTGGTGTCGTTTCCCATCGCTCTCGGGTGGGGCAAGGACAGGCAAAAATCAAGCGCGACTTTCCGTCGACTTTGGCCGCAGTGCAGCATTCAGGATGCTGCCCGCGTCGTGGTCACGCTGAAACGTGCGTTGCCACGGCCCGCCGCGCGCCGTCGGCATAGAGGCGGCCGAGCGCCGCGGTGACAGCCTCGCGCAGGCGCGGCTCGGCGCCGAGCGGCCCGAACACCTTCGCCACCCCGAGCAGTGCCGGCGCGAGGCGCTCGGCAACGGGTCCTGCCTCGCGCGCCAGCGCGGCGAACTCGGCGGCGAATGGATCGCGCACGTCGATCGGCCGTCCCTGCTCGTCGACGCCGCTGACGTAGCGGATCCAGCCGGCCACCGCCAGCGCATGCGTTGCGATGGGCAGGCCTCTGGCAAGGCGATCCTGCATCGCGCCGAGCAGCCGCTGCGGCAGCTTTTGCGAGCCGTCCATGGCAATCTGCCAAGTGCGATGGTGCAGCGCCGGATTGGCGAAGCGCTTGAGCAGCGAGGCGCGATAGGCGGCGAGATCCGTGCCTGATGGCATGGTCAGCGTCACCGCGGCCTCTTCCATCACCTGCGCGGCGAGGCGCGCAAAATGCGGATCCTGCATCGTGTCGGCGATGGTCTCGTAGCCGGAGAGATAGCCGAGATAGGCCAGCGCGGAATGGCTGGCGTTGAGCAGCCGCAGCTTCATCAGCTCGAACGGCTTGACGTCGCCGACGAGCTCGACACCCGCTGCGGCAAGGTCCGGCCGGCCCGCGGTGAAGCGGTCCTCGACCACCCATTGCGTGAACGGCTCGGTCATGACAGGCCAGGCGTCGCGCATGCCCAGCGCGGATGCGACCGCATCGCGGTCGGCATCCGTCGTCTCCGGCACGATGCGGTCGACCATGGTCGAGGGGAAAGCAACCGTGTCGGCGATCCACTTGCCGAGTTCCCTAGAGCGCAGCGCGGCGAACTGCGTGACGATCCGCTGCACGGTGTGGCCGTTGGCGGCGAGGTTGTCGCAGCACAGCACGGTGAAGGGCGAAAGACCCTGCGCCCGCCGGCGTGCCAGCGCGGCGACGATGAAGCCCGGCGCCGAGCGCGGCGCGTCGAAATTATTGAGGTCGTGCACGACATCAGGATGCCGCTCGTCGAGATCGCCGGTCTGCGGCGTATGGCAATAGCCCTTCTCGGTCACCGTGAGCGAGACGATGCGGATAGCGGGATCGGCCATCCGCTCGACCAGGGCTGCCGGCTTCTCGCGCGCCACGACGCTGTCGAGCAGGGCGCCGATCACGCGGTGCTCGGTACCTTCGGCGGCGCGCACAGCGACGGTGTAGAGATGGTCCTGCGGGGCGAGGGCGTCGCGCGTCTCCGGGCTGCGCAGGCTCGCGCCGATGATGCCCCAGGACATGCTGCCCCTAGCAAGGCAATCGTCGATGACGACGGCCTGATGGGCGCGATGAAACGCCCCGAGCCCGAGATGCACGATGCCGGGCGTGACGCGCGATCGGTCATAGGCCGGCCGCCGGATGGCAGGTGCCAGGCGGTCGAGATTGGCGCGACCAAGGCGCATCGAGCTCTGGCGCATGGACGTCTCCCCTTGCTTTGCCGCTGCTTGACATGGCGTCCGTATCAGGTCAATGCTCCGGTCAATTGGTAAGACCAATTTTCCAAAATTGGCGGGTCGCGGGCGCCGGAGGCGCCGCGCGAGACCTTTTCGGGAGGACCAGCGTGCCGCTGGAAGCTGTGGAGGCGAGACGGCTCTATCGCCAGGTCGCCGATCAATTGCGAAGCCTGATCGACAGCGGCGAGTACGCGGTCGGCAGCCGCTTGCCGACCGAGCGCGACCTCGCGGAACAGCTCAAGGTGTCGAGGCCCACGGTGCGCGAAGCCTTGATTGCGCTCGAGGTCGAAGGGCGCCTGCGCATCCGCGTCGGATCCGGCATCTATGTGATCGAGCCCGCCGCCGTGGCCGCGCCCACACAAGCTGCCGTCATCGAAGGCCCGTTCGAGCTGTTGCGCGCCCGCGAATTCCTGGAGAGCGCCATCTCCGAACAGGCCGCGCGCGTGGCGACGAAGGGTGACGTCGCCCGCATCGACGCCTCCCTGGTCGCGATGGAGAATGTCGAGCATCCCGGCGAAGCCTCGATGGTGCACGACCGTGCGTTCCACGTCGCCATCGCCGGAAGCCTCGGCAACGCCGTGCTGGTGCGCGTGGTCGGCGAGCTGTTCGACCAGCGGCTCAATCCCTATTTCGCGCAGCTCGCGCATTATTTCGAGAACCCGGGCACGTGGCGCACGGCACTCGACGAGCATCGCGCCGTTCGCGACGCGATCGCGGCGCGTGATCCCGAGGCGGCGCGCGAAGCCATGCGCGTTCATCTGGCGCGATCCCAGGAGCGCTTTGCACAGAACTTTGGCGCCGAGAACGCCGCAGCAGCGGCCTCGGGGCGAAGCCGGACCGCGCGACCCCTGGCGAAGCCGACGACACCAAAGCGATCACCGAAGAAGCGGGCCAAAGAACGGGCCAAGAGCGGCAGCTCGCGGCAGCGATAAAGATTGGGCGGCCCGCATCCATGCCGGGGCGGGCGAACAAGAAGCAGACTTGAACGATGGAGGAAAAGTCGATGTTAAAGAAGATGACGATTGCAGCAGTGATTTCCGCCGCCACGCTGTTGGCAGCGACCAGCGCCAGCATGGCGCAGACCAAGCTCAAATGGGCCCATGTCTACGAGCCCTCGGAGCCGTTCCACACAGCCTCGGTCTGGGCCGCGCAGGAGATCAATAAGCGCACCAACGGGCGCTACCAGATCGAGGTCTATCCGGCCTCGCAGCTCGGCAAGGAGACCGACATCAACCAGGGCCTCTCGCTCGGTTCGGTCGACATCATCATCTCCGGATCGAGCTTCGCGGCCAAGAGCTTCGCGCCGATCGGCGTAACCTATTATCCCTACACCTTCCGCGATGCCGATCATCTGCTCGCCTACACCAAGAGCGACATCTTCAAGGAGCTCGCCAAGGGCTATGAGGACAAGAGCGGCCACCACATCGTCGCGGTGACCTATTACGGCGTGCGCCAGACCTCGTCCAACAAGCCGATCAAGACCTGCGCGGACATGAAGGGCCTGAAGATCCGCGTGCCCGACGTTCCGGCCTATCTGGCGATGCCGCGGGCCTGCGGCGCCAACACCGCGCCGATCGCGTTCGCCGAGGTCTATCTCGCGCTCCAGAACGGCACCGTCGAGGCGCAGGAAAATCCGCTGACCACGATCGAGGCCAAGAAGTTCTACGAGGTGCAGAAGCACATCGTGCTGACCGGCCACATCGTCGACCATCTCAACACGGTGATCGCCGGCGCGCTGTGGAAGAAGCTCAGCGACGAGGACAAGAAGATCTTCACCGACGTGGCGCAGGAGGCGGCTGCCAAGGCCACCGGAGAGATCAAGCAGAACGAGGCCAAGCTGGTCGCCTTCTTCAAGGACAAGGGCCTGACCGTGACCGAGGTCGACAAGAACGAGTTCCGCGACACCGTGTTGAAGAACGTTGCGTTCGAGACTTTCGGGTACCGCAAGGCGGATTGGGAGAAGATCCAGGCGGTGAAGTGACCGCCGCTTGCCCCGCCATAAGACCCTCATGGTGAGGAGCGCGAAGGGCATCTCGAACCATGAGGGCCCCGGTGTGCCCCGGGGGCATCCTTCGAGACGCTTGCTTCGCAAGCTCCTCAGGATGAGGAGCGGAGCAAGCGTGAGACAGTAGATCAAAGACGTCATTCCGGGTTCTCGCTTCGCGAGCCCCGGAACGACGATTTGGAGAGAGGTAACATGTCCACCGCCGAAATCCACCGGCAGATCACCGCCGAAGAGATCGCGCACACCTTCGAGGAGGAGGCGACGCCGAAGGTCGATCTCGGCGTCTACGCCTTCGAGGACTGGGTGGCGCTGGCGATTTTCTGGGTGATGGCGCTCGCCGTCTTCCTGCAGTTCTTCACCCGTTACGTGCTCAACGACAGCTACGCCTGGACCGAGGAGATCGCGACCTATTGCCTGATCGGGGTGGTCTTCATCGGCTCGTCGATGTGCGTACGGCTGTCGCGGCATATCCAGGTCGACCTCGTCTATCGCTACCTGCCGCATGCCGTAGGGCGCGTGCTGTCGACCGCGATCGACCTGATCCGGATCGCCTTCTTCGGCTACGCCATCAAGCTGGTCTGGGTCTACATCAGGATCATCGGCGACGAGCAGATGACCACCATCAATCTTCCCAAGGACTATGTCTATTACGCCGTGCTGCTCGGGTTCGTGCTGATGTTCGCACGCTCCGTGCAGGTGGCAATCCAGAACTGGCGGCAGGGTTACTCGGTCCTCGAACGTCCCGGTGCCTACGACGGATCGGAAGGATAAAACCATGCTGCTGTTGCTCGGAGGCTTTCTCGTTCTCATGCTGCTCGGCGTTCCCGTGGCGATCGCCATGGCGGTGTCGTCGCTGCTCTACATTCTGGTCAGCGGCGTGACGCCCGACGTTACGCTGGCGCAGCGCATGATCGCCGGCGTCGAGAGCTTCCCGCTGCTCGCCGTGCCCTTCTTCATCCTGGCCGGCAATCTCATGAACATCGCCGGCGTCACCGGGCGCATTTACAAATTCGCCGTCGCGCTGGTGGGGTGGATGCGCGGCGGCCTCGGCCACGTCAACATCATCGGCTCGGTGATCTTCTCCGGCATGTCGGGCACCGCGATTGCGGATGCCGCCGGCCTCGGCACCATCGAGATCAAGGCGATGAAGGACCACGGTTACTCCACCGAGTTCTCGGTCGGCGTCACCGCGGCCTCCGCAACGCTCGGACCGATCATTCCGCCGTCGCTGCCGTTCGTGATCTACGGCATGATGGCGAACGTCTCGATCGGCGCGCTGTTCCTGGGCGGCGTCATTCCCGGCGTCGTGCTGACGCTGTTCATGATGGTGACGGTCACCTATTTCGCGCACAAGAACAAATGGGGCAGCGACACGCCGTTCTCTTGGCCGCAGCTCGGCTCGGCCGGCCTCGAGATCCTGATCGTGCTGTCGTTCCCGATGGCGATCTGGCTGATGGTGCTGGCCGGCCTTTCGGTCAACACGGCCGTCGTCATCGGCCTCGGCACGCTGCTCCTGATCGACTGGTATTTCGACTTCTCGGCGGTGATGGCGCTGATGGCCCCGGTGATCCTGATCGGCGGCATGACGCTGGGCTGGTTCACGCCGACGGAAGCCGCCGTCGCCGCGGTGATCTGGTCGCTGTTCCTCGGCCTCGTCCGCTACCGCACCATGACGTTCCAGACCGTCGCCAAGGCGACCTTCGATACCATCGAGACCACGGCCTCGGTGCTGTTCATCGTCACGGCGGCGTCGATCTTCGCCTGGCTGCTGACGGTGTCGCAGGCGGCGCAGATGCTCTCGGACTGGATGCTCAGCATCACCCAGAACAAATGGGTGTTCCTGGCGCTCGCCAACGTGCTGATCCTGTTCGTCGGCTGCTTCATCGACACCACGGCGGCAATCACCATTTTGGTGCCGATCCTGCTCCCGATCGTGCTCAAGCTCGGCATCGACCCCATTCATTTCGGCCTGATCATGACGCTGAACCTGATGATCGGCCTGTTGCATCCGCCGCTCGGCATGGTGCTGTTCGTGCTCGCCCGCGTGGCAAAGCTCTCCGTCGAGCGAACGACGGTGGCGATCCTGCCCTGGCTGGTTCCGCTGCTGCTGGCGCTGATCGCGATCACCTTCATTCCCGAACTGACCCTCTGGCTGCCAAAATACATGGGACTCTCCAAATGACCTCGACCGCTCTCGCCGCGACCCTGTTCGGCCCCGAAGACCTGCGCATGATCGAGCATCCGCTCGACAGGCTCGCTGACGGCATGGTGCGCATCCGCTTCGGCGCCGGCGGCATCTGCGGCTCGGACATGCACTATTTTCGTCATGCCCGCACCGGAGACTTCGTGGTGAAGTCGCCGCTGGTGCTGGGACACGAGATCTCGGGCGAGGTCGTGGAGATCTCCGGTGCCGCTGCGAACCTGAAGGTCGGCGACCGCGTCGCCGTCAACCCGTCGCGCTGGTGCGGCCATTGCGTCGCCTGCCGCGAGGGCCGGCCGAACCTGTGCGAGAACATCTATTTCATGGGCTCGGCTTCGAAGACGCCGCACATGCAGGGCGGCTTCGCCAACTACTTCGATGCGATCCCTGCGCAGTGCGTGAAGATTCCCGATCACGTGTCCTACCAGGCGGCCGCGCTGGCCGAACCGCTCGCGGTGTGCCTGCACGCGGTGGCGCGCGCCGGCAAGATCGAGGGCAAGCGCGGCATCATCTTCGGTGCCGGCCCGATCGGGCTTCTGACCATGCTCGCGGCGCACCGCGCCGGCATGGCTGACATCACCGTCGCCGACATCGCGCCGGCGCCGCTGGCCTTTGCGACCAAGCTCGGCGCCTCCCACGTCGAGAACGTCTCTGCCGGCGAGGAAGGGTTGAAGGCGCAGGCTGCGTCGCGCCCCTATGACGTCGCGTTCGAGGTCTCGGGCACGGCCGCGGGCCTTGCCAGCGCGATCGGCATCGTCAGGCGCGGCGGCGTCGTGGTGCAGATCGGCAACCTGCCGGGCGGCCAGATCCCGACGCCGTCGAATGCGGTGATGGCCAAGGAGATCGACCTGCGCGGCTCGTTCCGCTTCGGCTTCGAGTTCATGAATGCGGTGGAACTGATCGGCAACGGCAGCGTCGATGTGCTGTCGCTGGTCACCGCCGAGCGGCCGCTCTCGACCGCGCCCGACGCGCTGCGGCTGGCGCTCGACCGTTCGAAGAGCGTCAAGGTCGTGCTGACCGCGAACTGACTTTTGTTTTGACGCGTTTTCTTCACGCGAACCGGTACCCACTTCGCTCGAAAACGCTTTGGGAGGCAGCACATGATGCTGGAGGGATGGCGCTGGTACGGACCGGATGATCCGGTCTCGCTCGATGATGTCAGGCAGGCCGGGGCGAGCCAGATCGTCTCGGCGCTGCATCAGGTGCCGATCGGAGAGGCCTGGACGCGCAAGGCGGTCGAGGAGCGCAAGAACTTCATCGAGAACGGCCAGCCCAGCCGCTCGCAGCTGACCTGGTCGGTGGTGGAATCGATTCCGATCCCTGACGACGTCAAGCGCCTCGGCGGAAAAGCGACCAAGTCGATCGAGGCGTGGATCGCGAGCCTGGAGGCGGTCGCCGCGTCCGGCATCAAGATCATCTGCTATAACTTCATGCCCGTGGTGGACTGGTGCCGCACCGATCTGGAATGGGAGCTGCCGAACGGCGCCCGTGCCATGCGCTTCGCCCAGGACCGCTTTGCGGCATTCGAGCTGCACATCCTGAAGCGCCCGGCGGCCGCGCAGGAGTATAGCCCCGAGCAGCAGGCGCGCGCGAAAAAGCTGTTCGAGCAGATGAGCCAGGCGGATATCGACTATCTCGTCATGGTCATTGCCAGCGCGCTGCCGGGCTCGACCACCGAGCCGATGACGATCCCGCAATTCCGCGATCGGCTGGACACCTATCGCGACATCACGCCAAAGATATTGCGGCAGCATCTCGCGGAATTCCTCGCGCGCGTGACGCCGGTGGCCGAGCAGCTCGATGTCTCCTTGACGCTGCATCCGGACGATCCGCCGCGGCCGCTGTTCGGCCTGCCGCGCATTGCTTCCAGCGCCGACGATTATCAGGCGCTGTTCGATGCCGTGCCGTCCAAGGCCAACGGCATCTGCTTCTGCACCGGCTCGCTCGGCGTGCGCGCGGAGAACAATCTCCCTGATATGGCCGAGCGCTTCGGCCCGCGCATCGCGTTCGCCCATCTCCGCGCGACCAAGCGCGAGGCGGACGGGCTGTCGTTCTACGAGTCGGATCATCTCGATGGCGACGTCGACATGATCGCGGTGCTCAAGACGCTGCTAAAGGAGAACGCGCGGCGCGCACCGGACAAGAGAATCGTGTTCCGTCCCGATCACGGCCACCGCATGCTCGACGATCTCGCCGCCACCAAGCGCACCAATCCCGGCTACACCGCCATCGGCCGCCTGCGCGGCCTCGCAGAGTTGCGCGGTGCGATCAGGGCGATCGAGCATCGGTAGCGGGCAAACCTCTCTCCACACTGTCATTGCGAGGAGCTCTTGCGACGAACCAATCCAGAATCCCTCCGCGGAAAGACTCTGGATTGCTTCGCTGCGCTCGCAATGACGTGGAGGGAGGGGGGCGACGCCTCCACAGCGTCATGGCCGGGCTTGTCCCGGCCATCCACGCCTTACCACGTGGCACGGCGAACGTGGATGCCCGGGACAAGCCCACGGCTGTCCGGTTTAATTTTCATGGACAGGGCGCATGGCGTGGATTCTTCTACGGTCTTGAGCATCGCCAAATGTTCGAGACACGCCAGGAGAGTCCCGCCATGCGCCACCACAATACAGTATTTCACGGCATTCTGAACTTGGTGCCGTGGGGTGTTCTGGATCGGCTTGTGGACAGGTACCAGGCCAATAAGCGGGTGCGGCGGCTCAGCACACAGGATCAGTTTGTTGCGATGCTGTACGCGCAGCTTTCGGACGCCCAAAGCCTACGATCGATCGAAGCATCCTTCGAGAGCCATGCCGCACGGCTTTACCATCTCGGAACCAAAGAGCTGTCGCGATCGACTTTGGCTGACGCCAACGCCAAGCGGTCCAGCGCGGTGTTTGCCGAACTGTTGGCGGCGCTGATGGGCCGCTGCGAACGTGATCTTGCCGATAAAGTGGCCGAAGCGGTGTATCTGGTCGATTCGACCGGCTTTCGGCTGAACTCTCTGAGTTCCGATTGGGCGCGGTTTTGCTCCGGCGTGCATGGGGTCAAGCTGCATATCGTCTACAATCCGGACAGTGAGCGTCCGAGCTTCGCCGAGCTGACGCCCGCCAATGTCAACGACATCACCGTCGCCAAGGCTATGCCGATCCGCCCCGGGGCCACCTATATCTTCGACCTCGGCTACTACGACTATGGCTGGTGGGCTGAGCTCGACGCTGCGGGATGCCGCCTGGTGACCCGGCTCAAGGTCAACACGCCCCTGAGCGACATAGTTGAGAACAAGCTGCCTGAAGGCTCCTGCGCGCTCTCCGACCGCATAGGTCTGTTGCCTGCACGGCAGGCAAAGTCCCGCAAAAACCCCTTCAGGGATCCGGTGCGCGAGATCACGGTTCGCACCGAGACTGGCAAGATCCTGCGCATCGTGACCAATGATCTCGATGCCCCGGCCGACGAAATTGCTGAACTCTACAAGAGGCGCTGGCAGATCGAGCTGTTCTTCCGCTGGGTCAAGCACACTCTCAAAATCCGTCACTTCTTCGGCACGTCCGAGAATGCCGTGCGCATCCAGATCGCCATCGCGCTGATCGCCTTCCTGCTCTTGCGTTCGGCCCACAAAGCGCAACAAAGCGTCGAGAACCTTCTGATCTTCACCCGTCTGGTCGCTCAAAATCTCATGCAGCGGCGCCGGATCGATCACCTTCTCGACCTACCGCCCCCGATTATCAAAAATGACCGCCAGATGAGCCTAAGACTATGCCAAATTTAAACCGGACAGCCGTGGGCTTGACCCGGGCATGACGGCTTCTTGTGAAGCTCGCTCCAGGCTCAATAGCACGCCGCCATGGCGCCGAGCTTCGGATAGAGCCGGTCGATCGCGGCGATCTCGCTTTTCATCTGCGCGATGATCCAGTCGCGGATCTCGGCGGCGATCGGGCGCATCGGGCGGTTGCGCGGCGGCAGGAATTCGCAGATGCGGCGCGTGGTGGTGAGCCGGTCGGAGGCCGGCACCAGCGCGCCGGTGAGCAGCCAGTGCGAGGCGACCGTCAGCCAGCCGAGCGCAATGCCCTGGCCGAGCAGCGCGGCCTGCACCACGACGGCATAGTCAGTGAAGCTCAGCGCCTTGGCCGCGCCGCGGCGGCCGGTGAGGAGCGAAGCGTAATCCGCGGCCCAGTCGCCCGGCGTCTCGGCGAGGCGAATGATGGTGTTGCCCTCGGCGGGATCGGTCTCGCCGAGATAGGTAGGGCTGCACATCGGCAGCATCACTTCCTTCATCACCAGCGTGCCGCCGGAGGGCGGCTCGTCGCGATCGCGGAAGCGCATGCCGAGATCGACATTCTCCACCGGCCCGCGCAGCGCGCCGGAAATCAACTGGAAGCGCAGATCGACTTGCGGAAACTGCTTCTGCAGCTTGTCGATGCGCGGCATCAGCCAGTGCGTGGTGAAGGCGGAGGAGACCGACAGCGTCACCGTCTCGGTGCCCTTGCGCCGCCGCTCGATCTCGACGAGCCCGCTCTCGATGCTGCGAAAGCCTTCGAGCACGCGGCGATAGAGCAGCTCGCCTTCTTCGGTGAGCACCGCGCGGCCCGCCTTGCGATCGAACAGGCGAACGCCGAGATGCTCCTCGAACTGGCCGAGCATCCGGCTCACCGCCGGCTGCGTGACGTTCAGCTCGGCGGCCGCAGCCGTGAAGCTGCCATTGCGCGCCGCCGCGTCGAAGACGAACAGGGCGTTGCTGGACGGCAGCATGCGACGGAGCTCTGGCATAACGTCATGTTATGGGCGCGGTGAGAATTTGGCAATTGCCGGATTTTGCCAAGTCTGGTGTCATCAGCATGACAGCTTAAAGACAGGCCCTTCGAGAGAGGATTTGGTGCAGCGCACGCTTTGCCGTGAGTGCTCCAAATCCCTGTCTATAAAGCAGGCTTATGGCGCGCAGTGAGGCACGCCGGCTGAGGGACATCGCGAGGTCGATCGTTGGACAAGCGCGCGGAGAGCGTCGAGATCAGGTCCGCCAGCAAGGCCTATGGCGCCGTTCGCGCCCTCGACGACGTTTCGCTCAATGTCAGCGCCGGTGAATTCGTCTCACTGCTTGGCCCGTCCGGCTCCGGCAAGACCACGCTGCTCGGCATTTTGGGCGGCTTCATCCTGCCGACCTCCGGCACGATTCTATTCGGAGGCCGTGACGTCACCTACATGCCGCCGCACAAGCGCGACATCGGCGTGGTGTTCCAGAATTACGCGCTGTTTCCGCACATGAGCGTCGGCGAGAACGTCGCCTTTCCCTTGCGCGCGCGACGCCTGCCGAAATCCATCTGGCCGGACAAGGTGCGCGCAGCGCTCAGCATGGTCGGGCTTGCCGGCTATGAAGAGCGCGGCATCGCGCAGCTCTCCGGCGGTCAGCGCCAGCGCGTGGCGTTGGCGCGCGCCATGATCTTCGAGCCGCGCCTGATCCTGATGGACGAGCCGCTTTCCGCGCTCGACAAGCAGCTGCGCGAATCCATGCAGATCGAGCTGCGCGCGTTGCACAAGCGGATCGGCGCGACCATCATCTACGTCACCCATGACCAGCGCGAGGCGCTGACCATGAGCGACCGCGTCGCCGTCATGAAGGACGGCCGGCTGGTTCAGATCGACGAGCCGGCGCGGCTGCATGACCATCCCGTCGATTCCTTCGTCGCCAGCTTCATCGGCGAAGCCACGATGCTGCCGGTTCGCCGCGTCGATGCCGCCAGCGTCGCGCTCGGCAACGTCTTGCTGCGCAGCGCGCGCGCCATTCCCGATGGCGATGCCCTGATGCTGGCCGTGCACAGCGAGAAGCTGCTGATCGATGATGGCGCGCAGGATGCCGCTTGCAACCGGCTGACCGGGACCGTCACCGACATCGTCTATCAGGGCGAGAGCCTGCGCATTTTCCTCGCGCTCGCCGATGGCATCGCGCTCAGCCTGCGCCAACCGAGCTATCACCAGGCCTATCACCGCATCCCGCCGCTCGGCGGCAGCCTCACCGTTACGCTCCACCCCGAGGACACCATTGTCGTGCCCAGGGTGGACTGAATCCAGCCTTGTTCAACCGAGAGAAGAAGCGATATGTCGACCCAAGCCGCGTTCAGCAATTTCAAGGTCCTCACCTTCGACGTCGTCGGCACCCTGATCGATTTCGAGACCGGCGTACTTGAAGCGGTGCGCAAGATCGGAGGCAAGAAGGCGGCCGAGCTCAGCGACGAGCAGATCTTCGAATCCTACAAGCGAGGCCGCGACAAGCATTATGAGCGCTCCAGCGAGGTGATGTTCTACGTCTACCGCTATCTCGCCAAGGAGCTCGGGCTGCCGGCGGACGATGCCTCCTGTGACGTCTTCCAGCTTGCCGTGCTGCGCTGGGGGCCGTTCTCGGACTCGGTCGAGGCGCTGAAGCGCCTGCGCACAAAATTCCGCCTGGTCGCGATGACCAATGCCGACCGCGTGGCACTCTCATGCTACGCGCATGCGCTCGGTAATCCCTTCGATGACACCGTCTGCGCCGACGACACCGGCGTTGCAAAACCGAACCCGGAATTCTTCGCCTACAACAAGGGCCGCCAGTCCGCCTTCGGCTACAAGCAGTCCGACATCCTGCACGTCGCGCAGAGCCAGTATCACGACATCGGGATCGCGCGGAAGCTCGGCTACAAGGTGTGCTGGATCGAGCGCCGCCAGGGCATTGCCGGCTTCGGCGGTACGCCGGCGGTGGAGACGCTGACCAAGCCGGACTTCCATTATCCGACGTTGAAGGCGCTTGCCGACGCGGCCATCGGGCCGGCGGCGTAACGGAGAGCTGTGGCATGACACGGGACTGGCGCGCGCTGCCATCGGTCAATTCACTGTGGGAAGCCACGGCGGAGCCGGCGCGCGCGTTTCCCGTGCTGTCGGGCGAGCAACAGGCGGATGTGGTGATCATCGGCGCAGGCTACACTGGCCTCTCCGCCGCGCACCACATTGCCAGGAGCGGGCTCAGCCCCGTCGTGCTCGAGGCCAACCGTCCCGGCTGGGGCGCGAGCGGGCGCAATGGCGGCGTGATCACCGCAAAATTCCGCCTCTCGTTCCGTGAGATCGATGCCGCACACGGCCGCGCCATGGCGCGGCGCATGTACGAGATCGCGCATGAATCGACCGACATGGTCGAGGAGCTCGTCTCCGAATTCGGCATCACCAGCGCGAACCTTGTGCGCACCGGCCAGGTCAAGGCCGCGCACAATGAGACGACGCTCAAGGCCGCGATCGACGAAGCCAACTGGATGACGCGCGAGATGGGCTCCGCCGCGGTCCGCATTCTCGACAAGGGACAGGTGCGTGAGGAGACCGGCTCCGACATCTTTGTCGGCGGTGTGCTCAATCCCGGCTCGGGCGGGATCCATCCGCTGAACTATCTGCGCGGCCTCGCAAATGGCGTTGCAAGCCGCGGCGTTCCGATTTTCCAGGAGTCGCCGGTCGTCAAGCTCCGGCGCGAGAAGGACGGCATCGTTGCCGAGACACCGCAAGGCGCGGTGCGCGTCAGGCAGGCGATCATTGCCACCAACAGCTATTCGGATTTGACCGGCGCCACCGCGCATCTGCAGCGCACGCTGATCCCGTTCCGCAGCGCCATGGTCGCAACCGAGCGGCTCCCCGGCAATCTCGCGGGAAAACTGATGCCGACGGGGCGCACCTACACCGAGACCAAGCGCATGATGCGCTGGTTCCGCATGGTCGACAACCGCGTCATCTTTGGCGGCCGCGGCGCCTTCGGCAAGCAGGATTCGCAGGCCGCATTCGGTGCCTTGCGCAAGGCGATGGTCGGCATCTTCCCCGATCTCGCCGATGTCTCGCTCGCATATAAATGGTCGGGGCTCGTTGCGATGACGCTGGACTCGGTGCCGCATATCGGCCGGCTCGACGAGCGCACGCTGTTCTCGGTGGGTTACAACGGCGCCGGCGTTGCGATGTCGAGCCTGATGGGCCGCTATCTCGCCGCCTTCGTGCGCGGCGAGGCGCCCGACGTCGGCCTGCTCGACGCCCGGCGCATGAAGGCGATTCCGTTCTATCCGCTGCGGGAGCCCGCCGTGCGCGTGGTCGCCGGCTGGTACCAGTTTCTCGATGCGATCGGTCGGTGAGATCATTTGGAGGAGGTGAGGATGACGATGAAGCAGAAATTTGGATTGGGCTGCGCGCTGCTGGGCGCAATCGGACTGACCAGCGCGGCTGATGCCGCCGAGCAGATCACCTTCGTCTCGCAGGGCGGCGCCTATCAGCAGGCGCAGACGGTGGCGATCCTCGATCCCTCCGCCAAGAAGCTCGGCATCACCATCAACCAGGACTCCATTCCCGATGCCTGGCCCGCGATCAAGACGCAGGTCGGCAGCGGCAAGCCGATCTGGGACGTCGTCGACACCCCGACCGGTAACTGCCTGCGCGGCGGCGAACAGGGGCTGATGGAGAAGCTCGACTTCTCGAAGATACCAAACGGCGCGGCGATGCCGGAGGCCTATCGCAGCCCCTATTCAGTGTCCTACGAGTTCTATTCGAGCGTACTTGCCTACAGCCAGAAGAAATTCCCGAAGGACGCGCCGAACAGCTGGGCCGATTTCTGGGACGTGAAGAAATTCCCCGGCCGCCGCGCGCTGCGCAACCATCCGTTTGCAACGTTGGAGGCGGCGCTGATGGCCGACGGCGTCGCACCGGACAAGCTTTATCCGCTCGACGTCGACCGCGCCTTCAAGAGGCTGGAAGAGATCAAGCCGCACATCACGGTGTGGTGGACCTCGGGCGCGCAGTCGGCGCAGTTGCTCAATGACGGCGAGGTCGACATGGAGATGGCCTGGAACGGTCGCGTCAGCGCGGTCGCCAAGGAAGGCGCGAAGGTCACCTTCACTTACAACCAGGGCATCCTGCAGAGTACCTCGCTCTGCATCCTCAAGGGCGCGCCGAATCTCGCCACCGCGATAAAATTCCTCAACGAGGCCGTCGATCCCGTGCACCAGGCCAATCTGCCATTGCACATCGACTATGGTCCGGGCAATCCCAAGGCATTCGAGACCAGCGTCATCAAGCCCGAGCGCGCCGCGCAATTGCCGAGCGAGCCGGCCAATGCGGCGAAGCAAGCGCTGATGTCCTACGCCTGGTGGTCCTCGCCGGCGGGCGAAGCCGCCGAGAAGCGCTGGGCGTCCTTCATGCAGAAGTGAGCGAGGCAGCGTTGACGACTTCAGTGCCAGATCCCTCCCAAAAACATCAGCGCCGTGAGCACGGCCTGATGCTGGCACTGGTGTCGCCGGCGCTGCTGGTGATCCTGGCTCTGATCCTGCTGCCGGTCGGCTGGCTGGCCTGGCAGTCGATCTACCACGACGGCTTCACGCTGGAGAACTATCGCCGCGTCTTCACCGAAGACGTCTACTGGCGCAGCTTTGCGCTGACCTTCGAGATCAGCCTCGCGGTCACGGCAATCGCGCTGCTGCTCGGCTATCCCGTGGCCTACCTTGCCAATTCGGTGCCGAAAGGGTGGAGCATCGTCATCCTCTCGCTGGTCGTGCTGCCGTTCTGGACCAGCGTGCTGGTCCGCGCCTATGCCTGGCTGGCGCTGCTGCAGCGCACCGGCGTGATCAACCAGCTCCTGCGCTACCTCGATGTCATCTCCGAGCCGCTCGCGCTGGTCCACAACACCTTTGGCACGGTGGTTGCGACCGTGCACATCCTGCTGCCCTTCATGGTGTTGCCGCTCTACGCCACCATGCAGAAGATTCCGAACGATCTCATGCAGGCCGGCGCCAGCCTGGGCGCGAGCCCGTCGCTCACCTTCATGCGCGTGTTCCTGCCGCTGTCGCTGCCGGGCGTGCTCGCCGGCTGCACCATGGTGTTCGTGCTCTGCCTCGGCTTCTACATCACGCCGGAGCTACTCGGCGGCGGCCGCACCGTGATGGTGTCGATGCTGGTGAGCCGCAATGTCGAGCTCTACAACCAGTTCGGGGCGGCGAGCGCGGTCGCGGTGGTGCTGCTCATCAGTGTGCTCGTGATCTTCTTCGTCGTCAGCCGCTTCATCTCGCTCGACCGCGTGTTGGGGCAGAAATGATGCGCGCCTCGCCCGCACGGATCGCCCTCTACGTGGTCAGCGCGCTGGTGCTGGTCTATCTGATCCTCCCCGTTCTAATTATTGCGCCGATCTCGTTCTCCAGCGCGCGCTTTCTCACCTTTCCGCCACCGTCCTTTTCGCTGCGCTGGTACCAGCAATATTTCTCAAATCCCGCCTGGATGCAGGCGACGCGGGTGACGCTGACGGTCGCCCTCCTTACCGTCGTGATCGCGACCCCGTTCGGGGTGGCCGCTGCCTATGCCATCAGCCAGTCGAAGCTGCGCATCATGAGGCTGATCCACTTGGCGCTGCTGTTGCCGCTGGTGGTACCGATCATCATCACCGCCGTCGGTATCTTCTTCGTCTATGCCAAGGTCGGTCTGGTCGCGACCATGCCCGGCCTCGTGCTGGCGAACGTGATGTTGGGCCTGCCCTATGTCGTCATCTCGGTGCTCGCGGGCCTGCAGAGTTTCGATCCCGCGCAGGAGATGGTGGCGCGCAGCCTCGGCATGAACCGCCTGCGCAGCTTCTTCGCGGTGACGCTGCCGCAGATCAAGTCCAGCGTGGTTGCGGGCGGAATCTTCGCCTTCATCTCGGCGATGGACGAGACCATCGTCGCGCTGTTCATTTCCGGCGGCCAGTATCAGCCGTTGACCAAGCGCATGTTCACCGCGCTGCGCGACGAGATCGATCCGACCATCGCCGCGATCTCGACCTTGATGACGGCGGCCTCATTCATGCTGGTGCTGCTGGCGAGCGCGCGACAGAAGCGGAGCGGGTGAGGATAGTCCACGTCCCCAGGACCTCGACCGCGGCACGGGCTGGACCGAGGAGATCAATTCACCCGATCGCGAAATCGGCGGCCGTCTCGGCGTGAATGGCCGTGGTGTCGAAGGTCTCGACCGAAATGTCGTCGGGGCCGACCAGCATGGTGATCTCGGTGCAGCCGAGGATGATGCACTCGGCGCCGCCGGCGACGAGCGCCGCCATCACCTCCTGGTAGCGCTGGCGCGAGGGCACGGCGACGTTGCCGAGGCACAGCTCGTCGTAGATGATGCGGTTCACCTCGGCGCGCTCGTCCGCGGGAGGGACCAGGACGTCGAGACCGTGCGCGCGCAATCGGTCGATGTAGAAGTCTTCCTCCATCGTGAACTTGGTGCCAAGCAACCCGACGCGGCCGTATCCCTTGGCCCGGATCCGCTCGGCCGTCGCATCGCCGATGTGGATGAACGGAACGTTGACGCTGGATATGATCTCCGGCGCCAATTTATGCATCGTGTTCGTGCACAGCACGATCGCCCGGGCGCCGGCACTTTCGAGCAGCCGCGCGACCTCGGCCAGGCTCGCCGCGGCTTCCTGCCAGCGGCCGGCATATTGCATCTGCTTGATCTCCTCGAAATCGTAGGAATACATCAGAAGCGGGGCCGAATGCAGCTTGCCGATGCGGTCGCGGACCCGCTCGTTGATGAGCTTGTAGTAAAGCGCGGTGCTCTCCCAGCTCATGCCGCCGATCAGGCCAATGGTTTGCATTCCGGTGCTCCCGAACAGTGATTCAGAGGGATCGTAGACGAAGATGCCGAACCTCGCCATCATGGCCGCGGCAGGGCCTGTAGTGCAAACGGCAGGGACGGGCATGACGCCTGCGCAGGCTGCGAGAAGCCTTTCGACCTTGCACACGCTCTCGGCCTGTCTTAGGCCAGTTCCCGAACAATTGCGTATCGCCGAAGTCTTGAGGGAGCCGACATGACCATTCGCAACACCCGCACCGGGGGCCAGATCCTGATCGATCAGCTCGTCGCCCAGGGCGTCGAGCGCGTCACCTGCGTGCCGGGCGAGAGCTATCTGGCGGCGCTCGATGCGTTGCATGACAGCCCGATCGACGTCGTGATCTGCCGCGCCGAAGGCGGTGCGGCGATGATGGCGGAGGCCTATGGCAAGCTCACGGGGCGGCCCGGCGTCTGCTTCGTCACACGCGGCCCCGGTGCCACCAATGCCAGCCACGGCGTTCACATCGCGATGCAGGATTCGACGCCGATGATCCTGTTCGTCGGCCAGGTCGACACCGGCATGCGCGAGCGCGAGGCGTTCCAGGAGCTCGACTACAAGGCGGTGTTCGGCTCGATGGCGAAATGGGCGGTCGAGATCGATCGCCCCGACCGCATTCCGGAGCTGGTCGCGCGTGCCTTCCGCGTCGCCATGCAGGGCCGCCCCGGTCCCGTGGTGATCGCGCTGCCGGAGAACATGCTAACCGAGACGGCGGCGGTGGCGGACGCCATGCGCATCGAGCCCGCCGTGAGCTGGCCGGCGCCGGCCGATATCGAGAAGCTTGGCGCCATGCTGGCCGGCGCCAAGGCGCCACTCGTCATTCTCGGCGGCTCGCGCTGGACCGACGAGGCGACCAAGAGCATCGCGCGGTTCGCCGAGCGGTTCGACCTGCCGGTCGCGACCTCGTTCCGCCGGGCTTCGCTGATCGATGCCGACCATTCGCATTATGCCGGCGACCTCGGCATCGGGCCGAGCCCTGGCCTGAAGGCGCGCATCGACAATGCGGACGTCCTCCTGCTCATCGGCGGTCGCATGTCGGAGATGCCGTCTTCGTCCTATACGCTGCTCGACATTCCCAATCCGAAGCAGAAGCTGATCCATGTCCATCCGGGCTCCGAAGAGCTCGGCCGCATCTATCAGCCTGATCTGGCGATCCAGGCGACGCCTGCCGCCTTCGCCGCCGCGGTCGAGACGCTGAAGCCGTCAGTTGCGGTGGCGTGGAAGGGCGAGGCCGCCAAGGCGCATGCGGATTATCTGGCCTGGACCGGGAAGGCGCGCGAGCTGCCGGGCAGGTTCCAGTACGGCGAGGTGATGACCTGGCTGCGCGACCGCCTGCCGAAGGACGCGATCGTCTGCAACGGCGCCGGCAACTACGCCGGCTGGATCCATCGCCATCACCGCTTCCACAGCTTTGCCGCCCAGCTCGCGCCGACCTCGGGCTCGATGGGCTATGGCGTGCCGGCGGGTGTGCTGGCCAAGCGGCAATACCCGGATCGTGTCGTGGTCGCGTTTGCGGGCGACGGCTGCTTCCTGATGAACGGCCAGGAGTTCGCCACCGCCGTGCAGTACGACGCGCCACTGATCGTCATCATCATCGACAATGCGCAATACGGCACCATCCGCATGCACCAGGAGCGCGACTATCCCGGCCGCGTCGTCGGCACCCAGCTCAAGAACCCGGATTTCGCGATGTATGCGAAGGCGTTCGGCGGCCATGGCGAGCGTGTCGAGCGCACCGAGGAGTTCGCACCGGCGTTCGAGCGCGCGCTCGCCTCGGGCAAGCCGTCGATCCTCCACTGCATCATCGATCCCAGGGCGATCTCGGTCGGAAAGGATTTTACGCCCGCAGTGAAGGCTTAGGGCGATGCCTGAAGGCCGCAACGTCGCCATCATCGGAGCCGGCGCGGTCGGCGTGATCAGCGCCATCGAGGCGCTGCGCGAGGGCCACCGCGTCACGCTGATCGATCCTGGCGAGCCCGGCGGCGAACAGGCGGCGAGCTACGGCAATGCCGGCTGGCTGTCGTCGCATTCGGTGATTCCACCGGCGGAGCCGGGTGTCTGGAGGAAGGTGCCGGGCTATCTCCTGGACCCGCTCGGCCCGCTCGCGATCCGCTGGTCATACTTGCCGAAGGCGCTGCCCTGGCTGATCAAATATCTGCTCTCGGGCTGGACCGCGGCGCGGGTCGAGACCACGGCGTTCGCGCTGCGCGATCTCCTGAAGGACGCGCCGCTGCTGCACAGGAAGCTCGCGGAAGAAGCCGGCGTCCCTGAATTGATCGAGCGCAACGGCGTGATGCACGTGTTCACCTCGCGCGGCAATTTCGACAATGATCTCGGCTGGCGCCTGCGCAAGAAGGTCGGCGTCGAATGGCTGGAGCTCAATGCCGACGAGATGCGCCAACGTGAGCCGGATCTGGATCCGCGCTACACCTTCGGTGTCGTGGTGGAGGAGGCCGGGCGCTGCCGCGATCCCGGCGCTTATGTTGCAGCCCTTGCCAATCATGCGATTGCGAGCGGCGCGAAGCACGTACGCGCCAAGGCGACCGGGCTGAAGCTCAGCGGCGGCAAGCTCGTCGCTGTCGTCACCGAGACCGGCGAGATTGCTTGCGATGCCGCGGTGGTCGCGGCCGGTGCCCGTTCGAAGCAGCTCACAGCGTCGGTCGGCGATCCCCTTCCGCTCGAGACCGAGCGTGGCTATCATGTCGTGATCGAGAATCCGGAAGCAGGTCCGCGCAGCTCGATGATGGCCTCCGACGCCAAGCTGGTGGTGAACTGGACCAACAAGGGCCTGCGTGCCGCCGGGACGGTCGAGATCGCGGGCCTCGAGGCCGCGCCGAACTGGAAGCGCGCCGAGATCCTGCGCAACCACCTCGTCAGCATGTTCCCCAAATTGCCGAAGGATCTTCCGGCCTCGCGCGTCAAGACTTGGTTCGGCCATCGGCCGAGCATGCCGGACGGACGTCCCTGCATCGGCTATGCGCGCGCCTCCCGCGACATCGTCTATGCGTTCGGCCACGGCCATGTCGGCCTGGTCGGCTCGGCCCGCACCGGCCGTCTGGTCGCCCAGCTCGTGAGCGGCAAGGCGCCGGAGATTCCACTCGCGCCGTTCGCGCCCGATCGTTTCCTCTGAGAGCGCACCATGACCGATCCCGGCAACTCCTCCCGTATCGCCCGTGGCGGCAAGGCCATCTACGGCGCGCCGCTCGGCATCCTGATGCTGGAAGCGCGCTTTCCCCGCATTCCCGGCGACATGGGCAACGGCACGACATGGCCATTCCCGGTGCTCTATCGCGTGGTGAGCGGCGCCTCGCCCGAAAAGGTCGTGCTGAAGGGCGCGGCCGGCCTCTTGCCCGATTTCATCGATGCGGCCAAGGATCTGGTGCGGCTGGGGGCGGAGGCCATCACCACCAATTGCGGCTTCCTCTCGCTGTTCCAGAAGGAGATCGCGGCCGCCGTCGGCGTTCCCGTCGCGACGTCATCGCTGATGCAGGTGCCGTGGGTGCAAGCGACCCTGCCGCCGGGCAAGCGCGTCGGCCTGGTCACGGTGTCGGGCTCGACCTTGACGCCGGCCCATCTCGAGGGTGCCGGCGTTCCGCTCGACACGCCGCTGGTCGGCACCGAGAATGGCAAGGAGTTCTTCCGTGTCCTGATCAAGGCCGAGAAGGACGATATGGACATCGCACAAGCCGAGCGCGACGTGGTCGAGGCCGGCAAGGAGCTCGTTGCCAAGCATCCGGATGTCGGCGCCATCGTCCTCGAATGCACCAACATGCCGCCTTATGCCGCCGCGCTTCAGGCTGAGGTCGGATTGCCCGTCTATGACATCTATTCCATGATCACCTGGTTTCATGCCGGGCTGCGCCCGCGCGTCTTTGCGTGAATGCGTCCGAGAGATCGTTACAAGTTGCAGGAGTGAACCCATGAAACTATCCGGCAAGGTCGCGGCCATCACCGGCGCGGCGCGCGGCATCGGCAAGGCCTGCGCAAAGAGATTTTTGGACGACGGCGTCAAGGTCGTCATCTCCGATGTCGATGCCGAGGGTTTGGCGGCGACTGCCGCCGAGCTCGGGCGGCCGGATGCGCTACGCACTGTCGTCGGCAATGTCGCCAAGCGCGCGGACGTGGATCAGCTGGTCGCGACCGCGGTGAAGGAGTTCGGCCGGCTCGACATCATGGTCAACAATGCCGGCGTCGCCCGCAATCGCGACATTCTCGACATCACCGAGGAGGAGTTCGACGAGATCCTCGGCATCAATCTGAAGGGCGCGTTCTTCGGCGTGCAGGCGGCGGCGAGGCAAATGATCGCGCAAGGCGGCGGCGGGGTCATCATCAACATGTCCTCGGTGAACGCGCTACTGGCGATCCCGGCGCTGGCGACCTACGCCATGTCAAAGGGCGGCATGAAGCAGCTGACATCGGTCGCCGCCGTCGCGCTGGCCCCGCACAACATTCGTGTCGTCGCGGTCGGGCCGGGCACGATCCTGACCGACATGGTGGCTTCCGCGATCTACACGTCCGAGGATGCGCGCAAGACCGTGCTGTCGCGCACGCCGGCGGGCCGCGGCGGCGAGCCGAGCGAGGTGGCCTCCGTCGTGGCCTTCCTTGCCAGCGACGATGCGTCCTATATCACCGGGCAGACGATCTATCCGGACGGCGGCCGACTGGTCCTGAATTACACGGTGCCGGTGAAGGAGAAGTAGGGCCGTTGTCGCCCCACTCTCGCTGTCATCGCCCGGCTTGACCGGGCGATCCAGTATTCCGAGGCGGTCGTGATTGAATCGATGGGCCGCGGCGTACTGGATTCCCCGCCTTCGCGGGGAATGACAGTCGTCGTGAGGCGGGCAGTCTGCCCTCACTCCGCCGCAACCGTCAGCCCGTGACCGAGCCGCTTGGAGATGGCCCCCGCGCAGTCGCGCAGCGCGTGCGCGATCGGGCTGTCCCAGCGCGCGTCGAAAGTGCCTTCCGGGCCCATCGCGGTGATGACCAGCGCGACGTGGCCGGAATGATCGAACACCGGCGCGGCGAACGCGTTCACGCCAGGTAGGGGATCGCCGAGCGCGCGGGCGAGACCGTGCTTGCGCACCTCGGCGAGCATGTCGGCGACCTTGGCCCCCTTCACGGTGCGCTTCGGGTTGTAGCCGACGCCGTGGCGGTCGAGGCCGCTGTCGAGCGCGGCCCTGATGGTCTTCTCCGGCAGGAACGCGGCAAACGCGCGGCCCGTCGCGGTCTCCAAGAGCGCCATCACCGAGCCGACGCGCATCACGATGTGCACCGGCTGGGCCGGCTCTTCGAGCTGCACCACGGTCGGGCCGTGCGTGCCCCAGACCGCGAGCGAGACGGCGTGGCCGATCTGGCTCGCAAGGCCCGCGATCTTGGGACGCGCGATGCGCACGCCCGAGAGGCGGCGCAGGCTGATCAGGCCGAGCTCCAGCGCCAGCGCGCCGATCTCGTAGCGGCCGGTGCTCTCGTCCTGCTCGATCAGGCCGATGCGGGAGAAGCTGGCGAGATAGGGATGCGCCTTGGCCGGCGTCATGCCGGCCTCGCGCGCGAGATCGCGCAGCATCATCGGCTCGCTGCTGCGGGCGAGCGCGCGAAGCAATTCGCCGCCGACCTCGATCGACTGGATACCGCGGCTCTCTCTCTTCATGCGCCTCCGATGCGCCTGAGTCGTTGTTTGAGCATGGTCTCTTCGGAAAACCGCTGCACACTTTTCCGGATCATGCTCTACGCCGCGTCGCGCTTGGCGGCGCTGTCGGCAAGATGTCTGCCGGCAATGTAGCCGAAGGTCAGCGCCGGCCCAAGCGTGATGCCGGCGCCCGGATAATTGCCGCCCATGATGCTCGCCATGTCGTTGCCGGCGGCATAGAGACCGGGAATCACCCGTCCTTCGGCATCGAGCGCCCGTGCGTTCGCGTCGGTGACGATGCCGGCATAGGTGCCGAGATCGCCGATCACCATCTTGATGGCGTAGAACGGTCCGTTCTCGATCGGTGCGACGCAGGGGTTGGGGCCGTGCAGCGCATCGCCCTGGTAGCGGTTATAGGCCTTCGAGCCCTTGCCGAAGGCGGCGTCCTGTCCCAGCGGCGCCGTCACATTGAACTGCCTGACCGTTTCGGCGAACGCCTTGGCGTCGATCCCGGCTTTCGCCGCCAGCGCTTCCAGCGTATCGCCGCGCATGAGATAGCCGGTCTTCAAATGATGACCCAGCGGCATCGGGAACGGCGGCACGCAGCCGAGGCCGTATTTGCGCAGCGTCTTGTGATCGCAGACGAGAAATGCGGCGATCTCCTCGCCAGGCTTGGCGGCCTTGATCATGGCCTGGACGAAGTCGTGATAGGAATTGCCCTCATTGGCGAAACGCCTGCCGTCGCGCATCACCGCGATCACGCCGGGCTTGGCGCGATCGATGAAGTGCGGCATCACTCCCTTGGAGCCGTCCTTGCGCGTGGTCAGCGATACCGGCACCCAGGCCGCCGCGTTCGGCAGGCGGTCCTCGATGCGGCCGCCGGCGCCTTCTGCAAGGCGCAAGCCGTCGCCGGTATTGCCCGTAGGCCCGGGCGAATAATGCTCAACGCCGGTCGGCGCATGCGGGAACATCTTCCTGCGCCGCCCGACGTCATGCGGAAAGCCGCCGCAGGCGAGCACAACGCCCTGTCGTGCACGAACGCGCACCTCGCGTCCCTCGCGCGAGACGATGGCGCCGGTCACGGCGCCGTTCTCGACCGTCAGTTCGCGCACCGGCGAGGACAGCCACATCGGAATCTTCAGGTCGAGCGCTGACTTTGCGAGGCGGCCTGCGAGCGCATTGCCGTTGGTGAGCGTCATGCCGCGGCCATAGCGCAGCACGTCCATGAAATGCCGCGTCAGGCGCTTCGCGACATAGACCGCCGAGGTCAGCGACTTCGTCACCCGCATGAAGTGGATGATCTCCTTGCCGCTTCCGAGCATCATGCCGAACACGGTGAGCTCGGGCAGCGGCATGCCGAGCGATTTGATGAGATTGCCGAGCTCGCGGCCGTCGAACGGGCGCGTCACCATGGAGCGGCCGCCCTGGGCGCCGCCGGGCGCTTCGGCATGGTAGTCGGGAAACACCAGCGGCATGTCGAAGCGCAGCGCGGTCTTGGTGGTGAAGAAATCGACAGCTTCAGGGCCGGCGCTCAGAAAGGCATCGACGCGTGCTGCGTCGTAGTTGTTGCCGGCCTCATGCCGCAAATACGTGCGAGCCTGTTCCGGCGTCTCTTCGATGCCGTACGCCTTAGCCAGCGACGTGCCGGGGATCCAGAGCCAGCCGCCGGAACGGGCCGTGGTGCCGCCGAAGCGCGGCTCCTTCTCGACGATCAGCACGTCAAGCCCGCGATGACGCGCGGTGATCGCGGCCGACATGCCAGAGCAACCCGATCCGGCCACGAGCACGTCGCACTCGTACGTCTCCATGGTGCCATGCTCGTTGCCAGCCATATCGGGCCTCACTTCTTCAGGAGCGGACATTTGGACTCGGAGACCGGACGGAAGGCGTCATCGCCCTTCACGGTCTTGACGATGTCCAGATAATCCCACGGCTCCTTGGACTGCGCGGGTGTCTTCACCTTGGCGAGATACATGTCGCGGATGACGCGGCCGTCCTCGCGCAACTTGCCGCCATGGACGAAGATATCGTCGATCGGCAGCTCGCGCATCTTCGCCATCACCTTGGCGGAATCGTCGGTGCCGGCCGCCTTGATCGCCTTGAGATAGTGCAGCACCGCGCCGTAGACGCCGGTCTGAATCATGGTCGGCATCACCTTGGTGCGCTCGTAGAACTTCTTCGACCAGGCGCGCGTGGCCTCGTCCATGGCCCAGTAGGACGCCGTGGTCATGTAGGTGCCCTGCGCGGCCTTCAGGCCGATCGCGTGCACGTCGGTGTCGAACATCAACAGGCCGACCAGCTTCTGGCCGCCCTGGACCAGGCCGAACTCGCCGGACTGCTTGATGGCGTTATCCGTGTCCTGGCCGGCATTGGCGAAGGCGACCACATCGGATTTCGAGCTCTGCGCCTGCAGCGCGAAGGAGGAGAAGTCGGCGGTGTTGGTCGGATGCTTGACGCCGCCGAGCACCTTGCCGTCCATCTCGTTGATGAAGCGCGTGGCGTCCTTCTCGAGTTGATGGCCGAAGGCATAATCGGCCGTGATGAAGTACCAGGATTTGCCGCCTTCCCGGATCACGGCGGAGGCCGTCACCTTCGACAGCGCGTAGGTGTCGTAAGTGAAGTGCACGGTGTTCGGGCTGCACAGCTCATCGGTCAGCGAGCTCGCGCCGGGACCGGAGAGCAGCGCGACCTTGCCCCGCTCGCGCACCATGTTGTGCACGGCGATGGCGATGCCGGAATTGGGGATGTCGACGACGGCGTCGACCTTGCCGTTGTCGAACCAGCCGCGGGCGATCTGAACGCCGACGTCCGTCTTCATCTGGTGGTCGGCGCTGATGATCTCGATCGGCTTGCCCAGCACGGTCGGCCCGAATTCCTCCACGGCCATCTTTGCGGCCTCGACCGAGCCCGGCCCAGAGTTGTCGCGGCCCCAGCTCGACAGGTCCGTCAGCACGCCGATCCGCACCGCGTCGTCGGACACTTGCGCGCTGGCGCCTGTGGTCATGGCAGCCGAAGTCATGGCCGCGAGCACGGCGCAGGCCAGAAGCCCTCTCATTATCGTTTCCTCTCTTTTTGGCCGCTTGGTGCGGCGGGGTCGTTGTGGAGGGAAATTAGATAATGGCGAATTAGTTTGTCAATGGCGAATAACGGCTGTCGGGCCGGTTCCACGATGGCCGGATGATGCCCCTTAAGGAGCGCTCCTGCCTCAACACCCGTCATTGCGA
Source organism: Bradyrhizobium yuanmingense (assembly GCF_025200905.1). NCBI lineage: Bacteria > Pseudomonadati > Pseudomonadota > Alphaproteobacteria > Hyphomicrobiales > Nitrobacteraceae > Bradyrhizobium > Bradyrhizobium yuanmingense. The sequence continues at coordinate 1,563,251 of NZ_CP104173.1, forward strand.
GCCACCGGGTCCGCGCGAAGCGCGGCCCGATGACAGGCTCCGCGAAGCAATCCAGAGTCTTTCCGCGGAGGCGGTCTGGATTGCTTCGTCGCAAGGGCTCCTCGCAATGACGGGTGGTGCGCGACCTGCGCACAAATCCCGCGCCGTAATCCTGTGGGAGGCAACACCTCCACAGATTGCAGCCGTCACAAGGCTTGGCCATGATGCCGTCCGGAATCCTTTGGGGCAGGGCATGACGACAGCAACGGGGGTCTCCGCTTCCGCGGAAAGATCGACGACGGCGCATGTGGTGTGGGCGAGTGCGCTCGGCACCGCGATCGAGTGGTACGATTTCCTGATCTACGGCACGGCGGCGGCGCTGGTCTTCAACAAGCTGTTCTTCCCGAGCTTCGATCCCTTTGTCGGCACGCTGGCGGCATTCTCGACCTATGCGGTCGGCTTCGTCGCGCGGCCGATCGGCGGTGCCATCATCGGCCATTACGGCGACCGGCTCGGCCGCAAGACCATGCTGGTTGCGACCATGATCGCGATGGGGTTCGGCACCTTCCTGATCGGCTGCCTGCCGACCTACGATCAGATCGGCGTCTGGGCCCCGATCCTGCTCGTGATCCTCCGTTTCGTTCAGGGCATCGGGCTCGGGGGCGAGTGGAGCGGCGCGGTCGTGATGGTGATCGAGCACGCCGGCAATCGCCGCGGCTTCTACGGCAGCCTGGTGCAGGTCGGCTTCCCCGTCGGCGTCGCCGCCTCCACCGGCATCTTCGCCCTGATGACGAAGCTGCCCGAGGCGGACTTCCTCAGCTGGGGCTGGCGCGTGCCGTTCCTGATCAGCATTCTGCTGGTCGGCGTCGGCTTCATCGTGCGGCTCAAGCTCGCCGAGACGCCTCACTTCAAGGAGATCGTCGAGCGCAAGGAGGTGCTGGCGCAGCCGGCCCTCGAAGTGCTGCGCCGCGACTGGCGCAGCTTTCTGCTCGCGATCGGCATCACGGTATCGGAGGTCGGGCTCGCTTATCTCCTCACCGTGTTCACGGTGGTTTACGCGACGACCAGGCTCGGCCTGCCCCGGCAGGTGATCCTGGATGCCGTGGTCTATGCCGCGATCGTCGAGTTCGCGACGCTGCCGCTGGCCGGCTGGCTGTCCGACATCTTCGGACGCAAGGCGCTGTATCTGGCCGGCGGCGTCTTCTCGGTGGCCCTGGCGTTTCCGCTGTTCTGGTTCCTCGACACCAGGGAGCCGGCGCTGATCACGCTTGCGCTCGTCGTCACGATGACGCTCACCCATGCGCTGCTGTTCGGGCCGAAGGCCGCGTTCATGCCGGAGCTGTTCCGCACCCAGGTGCGCTACAGCGGCGCCTCGCTCGGCGCCAACGTCGCGGCGGCGCTCAGCGGCGGCTTCTCGCCGCTGATCGCGGCGGCGCTGCTGGCCTGGGCCGGATCGTACTGGGCGGTGTCGGTCTACATCGTCGCGCTGTCGGTCATCACGATCGTCGCGACGCTGCTGGCGCCGGAGACGGCGCGGGGAGCGCTAAGATCCTGAGCGTCGGGACAAGCAAGCCGGATTTGCAGCGTTCCGAAACACCAGGAAGGTGATGGTCGTTGGCGCAAGTCTGACCGTTCCCGGCGGTGCTGCGCGTGCCTCGAGCCGGGGCAGCTGGCCCTCAGGGGTCAGCGCGAGCCTCTTGCCGTTCAACTGCACAATCGTACCCTGCAACTGCGCTGCGTGCAGCGTGTACCGCTCGGCGGAATCCGGCAGCGATAGCGTGCGCGATGTGCCGCGCGACGTGTTGATTGCGAGCAGCGACACCGCGCCTGTCGTGGCTGGGTGGCAATGCGCGTAAAGATGGAGATCGCGCGCAGCAGGTTTGCCTGCGTCGAGCACGATCGTTCCCATCAGCCGGCGCCAGAGCAGCGCGGCCCAATAGCTCGGCCGCGGCCGGAACGTTGTTTCGTCGAGCAGGCCGTAATCGCTGGCAGCCAGCGTGTTGTGCATCACCACTTGGACGCCGGCCCTCGCCAGGCGTCCGAGCTGGTCGAGGTAGCGGAACGTGTCCAGAAAAGTCCGGTCCCATAAGCCGCCGCCGCAGACGGCATCAGCCGTCTCGGTCAGCCAGATCGACTTGCCCGGCTCGAATGCGTCGCGCAGCGCCTGGTAGGTCCGGAGTGTCGTATCCGTGCGGCCCAGCCATTGCTCCGAGAGGGCCTGCGCCGGATCGTCGTGCCCGCCGCATCGCGGTGAGATCGTGTTGTAATGGTGATAAGAGAACCGATCGACGCCGGGACCGGATGCGGCAAGCAGGTCCCGCGTGGTGAGCCCCGCTCCGGACGGCGATGGTGCATCGCCGACCGAGCCGGGACCGAGGATCAGCGTCTCCGGTGCGGCGCGCCGCATCCACTCGCGAAAGACCTTGAAGTCGCGGCCATACGCGGCCGCGTCATAGCCCGCCGGTGCACCGCCCGTCGCTGCGAGCGTCGGCTCGTTCATGAATTCGGCGGCGGCGATGCGCCCACCCAGAGCGCGCGTGGTGTCGACCAGCTGCTGCGCCTGATCCGGCTTCCATATGCCGTGGTCATCGCGGCTGCCGGGACTGATCGCAAAGGAGGTGACGATCTCCGCATCGACCGCATGCGCGAACTCCACGACGCCGCGCCACTGCGCTCGGCTGAGCACCGTGTTGAATCCCGGCGGTGGCTCTCCCGGCGCCTCGGCAAAGAACGTCGCATTGGCCCAGGTGCCGCTCACGCGCAAATAGGCCGGCGACAACGCCGCGGCGAGCAGGCGCAGTCGCGCATTGGCAAGATCGATCGGCGGCCGCGCGCTGTAACGATCCCGTTCGTCGAACGCACGTGCGGTTCGCGGATAAGGCTTCCAGAACCGTCCGCCGGTCACCTCCACCATCTCGATGTTGTAGGATTGAAAGCGCGCATCGATCGTTCCGAGCGTCTTTAGCCCGGCAGGCGAGATGGCAATGTCGTCGGCCTGCGCCGCAAAGGTGGTTGCGGCGGCCAGCAGGGCAATCGCGCCGGCCGTGCGCCCGGCCGGACGCGGTCGGGTCCCTGGTCTGCGGTGTGCTGCCGCCTGGTTCGTCATGCGCGTTGCCCCGGGGCCAGACGCGCGGAGGCAACCTGGCCTTACCCTCGACCCGCCCATTTTACCCCTTTTTTACCTTGCCGTTGCCGCCGAGTGCGTCCGGGCTCGGCGGACCATCGATGGGGTCGAAAAAAAATCCGTTGGCCCCTCTTGAAACCGGTTTGCGGTTTTCTAAGTCGTTTTTCGCCGCGAGAGCGGTGTGTCGGATGCCAACCGGGTCCGGCACGGGCGCCGGGTTGGTCTTTCGGACCCGTCTGAAATCCCGCCTTGCGCTCCTTCGTATCCATCTTGCTCTTTGGAGGACTTGGTTATGAGGACCAGCTTTGACTTTGCGCCGCTGTGGCGCTCCACCATCGGCTTCGACCACCTGGCCGACCTCGTCGACAGCACGCTGCGCCAGGCGACCGAGGACAATTATCCCCCCTACAACATCGAGCGTTCCGGCGAAGACCATTACCGGATCAGCCTTGCCGTGGCAGGCTTCGGCGCCAACGACATCACCGTGACGGCCGAACAGAACGCGCTCACCATCGAGGGCAAGAAGCCCGAGACGGCTGCGCGCGAATACCTCTACCAGGGCATCGCCGCGCGTCCGTTCCGGCGCGTGTTCAACCTCGCCGACTATGTCCAGGTGAAGCAGGCCTCGTTCCAGGACGGGCTCCTGATCATCGACCTCGTCCGCGAGGTTCCGGAAGCCATGAAGCCGCGCCGCATTCCGATCGCGGGCGGCGCTCCTGCGGCAACGCAGATCGAGCAGAAGAAAGCAGCCTGAGCGCTCGATCGAACAGGTAGCGGAACGCGGCGCGCGCGTGCGCGGGCCGCGCTTTCCGATGCATGAAGGAGGGTACCATGGCTTTTCGTGATCTCATTCCCTGGTCGAAGAACCAGGAGCTTGCGCCGGCGCGCGACAATTTCGATCCGTTCCTGACGCTTCACCGCGAGATGAACCGTCTGTTCGACGATGTCTTCCGCGGCTTCGGGGCGACCAGCCTGTCGCCGCTGATGGAGGGCCGTTTCGGCTGGCCGAAGGTCGAGCTCAGCGAGACCGACAAGACGCTGACCGTCTCGGCCGAGCTTCCCGGCCTGACGGAGAAGGACGTTCAGGTCGAGATCGCCAATGGCGTGCTGACCGTCCGCGGCGAGAAGAAGGCGGAGCGCAACGGCGAAGGCAGGTTCTTCACCGAGTGCTATTACGGCGCCTTCGAACGGCAGATTCCGCTGGAGGGTGTCGAGGAGGACAAGGCAGAGGCGTCGTTTAGGAATGGCGTCCTGACCGTGTCGCTGCCGAAATCGGAGAAGGCACGCGAAGGCGTCAAGCGCATCGCGATCAATACGCACTAACGTCAGGTGAGACGGCGGCGATGTGGCGCCGCCGTCTCATCGTCAACAAGCCGTCCCCCTGGAAAGGAGCATGTGGGAGACCCATCGATGACCAACGTGAATACCAATTCCGGCACTCTCAATCCGCTGTTTCATCCCGCCGCCCACTACGACTCGCCTGCCGACGTCCTGAATGCCGAGGAGCTCTCGTCGCCCGAGAAGCGCGTCATCCTGTCGTCCTGGGCATCGGACATGTATGCGGTCGAATCCTGTCCCGCCTTGCGCGAGATTCCCGGCATGAGCCACACGGTCCGGCTCGCCGACATTCTGGCCGCCTTGCGCAAGCTCGACGGCGACAATGACAATGATGATCCGCCGCGGGGCGGCGGCGTGCCGATGCGGCTGCGGCGGCCATGGGCCGCCGCAGAAGGGCAGGCGGCATGATAGTCACGCCCACCGTCCTCGCTCTCGTGCTGCTCGGTCAGGCCGCGGCAGCCTGGACTGTCCCGCTTCTGGCCCTGCAAGGCTGGATCGTCGCGTCAGGCGACGAAGGCTGAAGCCACGAAGGTTTCGAAACTCCCCACAACACAAGCGGCAGGGTGACGATGATGAATGCTGTGCGTCTGCTGTTCCTGGCCTTGCTGATGCTGACGCTCACGGCGTCGCAGCCTGCCGCCGGCCAGATCCCGGATGTGAAGACCGGCGGCCCGGTGCCGACCCTGGCGCCGCTGGTGCGCCAGGTGACGCCCGCCGTGGTCAATATCTCCGTGCACGGCCGCGTGCGCGAGGACAATCCGCTCTATCGCGATCCGCTGTTTCGCGAGTTCTTCGACGTTCCCCGGCAGATCGAGAAGGAGGTCAATGCGACCGGCTCCGGGGTCATCGTCGACGCCCAGCGCGGCTATGTGCTGACCAACAATCACGTGGTCGAGGGCACATCCGCCGTTCAGATCACGACCAAGGACGGCCGGCAGTTCTCCGCCAAGGTGATCGGCCGTGATCCGCCCACGGATGTCGCGGTGCTCCAGGTTCAGAACCCGGTCGGGCTCAAGGCGCTTGCCTTCGGCGACAGCGACGGGCTCGATGTCGGCGATTTCGTCCTCGCGATCGGCAATCCCTTCGGCCTCGGCCAGACCGTGACCTCGGGGCTCGTCAGCGCGCTGGGCCGCACCGGCCTCGGCAAGCAGGGCTATGAGGATTTCATCCAGACCGACGCGGCGATCAATCCCGGCAATTCCGGCGGCGCGCTGGTCAGCCTGCGTGGCGAGCTCGTCGGCATCAACTCGGCGATCATCTCGCCCGCGGGCGGCAACGTCGGCATCGGCTTTGCCATTCCGGTCAACATGGCGCGCAAGGTGATGGAGCAGATCATCGTGAGCGGCCGGGTCGAGCGCGGCCGCATCGGCATTTCGCTGAAGGACCTGCATCCGTCGGTCAACAAGGGATTGAATCAGGGCGCCGTCATCGCCGAGATCGCGGCGGATTCGCCCGCAGAGAAGGCCGGCCTGCGCAAGGGCGATGTCGTGACCGGCGCCGACGACCGCCCGATCCGCACTGCCGCCCAGCTCCGCAACACGATCGGCCTGGCGCGGATCGGCGAGGACGTGAAGCTCACGCTGCTACGCAACGGTGCGCCGTTCACCGCCACGGTGAGAGTGGCGCCCGCAGCCGGCACGAGCAGCGCACTCGCAGGCCCCAATCGCCTCGTCCGCTGAAACGAATGCGCAGGGACGAACCGCGGAAGCGGTTCGTCCCTGCGACGGCAGGGCTATGGCATATGACTTGTGATGGCGGTCGTTGCGCACGCCTCGTCCTTCGAGACGGCGCTTACGCGCCTCCTCAGGATGAGGCTCATCAGCGTCAGTGCCTCTTGAAACTGCAGCCACACACTCCGTCCTCATCCTGAGGAGCCCGCCTCAAGCGAGCGTCTCGAAGGATGGCCGCAGGGGAGAGCTCTCAAATGCGATAGCCCTCCCTGCGACGGTGCCGGGGAGGCGTGATCTCCCAGCTCAGGCCGCGCGGTGATCCCATTCGCCTTGCAGGTCCCGGATCAGCCGCCGCTCGCGTTCGATGCGCTGGCGATAAAGCTGGCGCTCATGCTCGCTCTTGGCGCTGGCAAGAAGCAGCTCGTAATGGCCGATGACCTTCTCGCTGCCGCGGATGAGCAGGTCGCGTTGGCTGTTCATTGCGCCATCCCCAACGCGTTCGCCGGCGCTTCGGCGGCGCGGAAGCCGACGGGAAAGGTGGTGGCGGTCAGGCCATCGAGCGCCGATCGCTCTTCGGCAAGTCGCCTCTCGATGAATTGGCGCTCGAGCTGCGACAGCCTGGTCTTCAGCAGGCGCCGGTAGCGGTGGATGTTGTTGCGGTGCGCACGAATGCGGGCCAAATTCTCATCGAGCATCGTCGTCTCTCCAGACGGTCGCGTTAGATCCTTTGGTTTGCGAGGATGAGAAGATCTCTTCTCGGCAAAAAAATATTCAGCGGGTGAGCGGTGTCAAGATGTTGGCGCGCCTGTCCTTGTCGCTGGCTCCTGGAGATCGATGGTCGGCCAATCGAGCTGTCCGGACGCCCGGGTTCCGGGCGCGATTGCCTTTTGTTGGCCGGCAAGCGAACCTCGTGTGGCCATATTTGAGCAGGAGTGATCTGTCGCGAGGGAGGCGCTCCGATGAACAAGGCACTGATCACTGCTGTCGCAATGCTGGCCTGCGTGCCCGCGGGCGCGCTCGCGCAGGAGCGCGCAGGCGACGCGGCGCTCGGCGCGGTCTCGGGTGCGGTCGTGCTTGGGCCGGTGGGTGCGGTCGCCGGCGCCTTGATCGGCTACACGGCCGGACCTTCGATCGCCCGGTCCTGGGGCCTGAGAGGCTCGCAGTCGGCCAGGCACCGGCAGCCGCCGCCGCGTCGCGCCGCCGCGACCGGTAGCCCGTCGCGCACGCGCGAGGCAATGGCCGCCAACGGCCAGATGAGAGCTGCCGGCAATCCGGCCCCGCCGGTCCAGGCTCCGCCGGTTCAAGCCGCGCCTGCCGCGCCGGCGCATTCCTCGGCACCGCCCGTTCAGGGGTTCGACTGAGGCCGGCAGCCGGCCCGGCTTGCGTCCCGCTCTAGGACTGGCCGAGAACCTTCATCGCCGCGCGAAGGTGCGGCTTGTCGATCATCTGACCGTCGAGCCGCAGCGTGCCGGAATTGGGATTGCTCGCGAACGCCGCGATCACCTTCTCCGCCCAGGCGCGCTCGGCCTCCGTCGGCGCGAAGGCCGCGTTGACGATGTCGACATGCTTGGGGTGGATCAGCGCCTTGGCCGAAAAACCGTCGCGCCGCGCGGCACGCGTCTCCTGCTCGAGGCCGGCGAGATTGTCGATGTCGGTGTAAACAGTGTCGATCGGCGCGACCTCGGCGGCTGCCGCCGCGATCAGGCAGAGATCCCGCGCCAGGCGATAGGGGCTGTGGAACACGCCGCCGCTCGCCTTCTCGGTAGCGCCGAGCGAGGCGGAGAGATCTTCCGCGCCCCACATCAGTCCGGCGAGGCGAGGGGAGCAGCCCTTGTAGCTGCCGAGGCCGAAGATCGAGCCGGCGGTCTCCGTCGCGACGCAGACGATGCGGGTCGCGCCGATCGCGATGCCGGACGCCGCTTCCAAAGCCTCGAGCCAGGTCGCGACCTGTCGCACGTCGTCGCCGCCTTGCGATTTCGGCAGCACGATGCCGTCAGGCCTGCCCGGCATCACCGCGGCAAGATCGGCCAGCGTCATGCCGGTGTCGAGCGCGTTGACGCGGACATAGAGCTGATGCGGGCCGGGGCGGCTCTTCAGCATCGAGAGCGTGAGCTCACGCGCCTCCGCCTTCTTCTCGGTGACGACGGAATCCTCGAGATCGATGATCAGCGCGTCGGCCTTGCCTTCGCTCGCCTTCTCGAATTTGCGCGGGGAATCGCCCGGCACGAACAGCATCGAACGCATCAGACCGGCCTCTTGTGCATCATCGCCATGCGGCGGCATTTGCCGACAATCTCGTCGTTCTGGTTCAGGGCATGGTGCTCGAACTCGACGATGCCGGCCTTGGGCCGCGATCTGGATTCGCGCACAGAGAGCACCTTTGTCGTGGCCCGCAACGTGTCGCCATGGAAGACCGGCTTCGGAAAGGTGACGTCGGTCATGCCGAGATTGGCGACGGTAGTCCCTAAGGTCGTATCATAGACCGTCATGCCGATCATGATGCCGAGGGTGTATAGGCTGTTGAAAATGCGCTGGCCGAACTCGGTCTTCTCGGCGAAATGCGCGTCGATGTGCAGCGGCTGCGGGTTGAGCGTCAGCAGGCTGAACATGGTGTTGTCCATCTCCGTGACGGTCCGGGTCAGCGGATGCCTGAACTCCTGGCCCACGGAAAAGTCCTCGAAATAAAGTCCGGCCATCGCGGTTTCCTCCCTGCGAAATAACGGCGCGCGCGTCACGTCGCGCCGCATGACCCCATGCATGGTAGACACACTTCGCGGGCAAATTCACGTATCTGCCTGCAGTTTTTCGAGCTAAAGAACGCTTGGCGAAGGGAGATCAAGACCATGGATTTCGCGCTCACCGATCAGCAGGAAGCCATTCGCGACGCCATCGCCAAGATCTGCGAAGGCTTTCCCGACGCCTATTGGCTGAAGAAGGACCACGACGGCGGCTTCCCGCACGACTTCCACAAGGCGCTGGCGGACGCCGGCTGGCTCGGCATCTGCGTGCCGGAAGAGTATGGCGGCTCCGGGCTCGGCATCACGGAAGCTGCGATCATGATGCGCACCATTGCCGAGTCGGGCGCCGGCATGTCCGGTGCCTCGGCGGTGCACATCAACGTGTTCGGGCTCAACCCCGTCGTCGTGTTCGGCACCGAGGAGCAGCGCAGGCGCATGCTGCCGCCGATGGTCGAGGGCCGCGAGAAGGCGTGCTTCGCCGTCACCGAGCCCAACACCGGCCTCAACACCACCCAGCTCAAGACCCGCGCGGTCGCCAAGAACGACCGCTACATCGTCAATGGTCAGAAGGTGTGGATCTCGACGGCGCAGGTCGCGCACAAGATTTTGCTGCTGGCGCGCACCACGCCCCTGGAAGAGGTGCGCTCGCCCACCCACGGGCTCAGCCTGTTCTACACCGATTTCGACCGCAACAGGATCAAGGTCCACGAGATCGAAAAGATGGGCCGCAAGATCGTCGATTCCAACGAGCTGTTCTTCGAGGACTTCGAGATCCCGATGGAGGATCGCATCGGCGAGGAGGGCAAAGGCTTCGAGTACATCCTCGAAGGCATGAATCCGGAGCGCATTCTCATCGCGGCCGAGGCTGTCGGTTTGGGAAAACTCGCGCTGTCGCGCGCGACCGAATACGCCAAGACGCGCGTGGTGTTCAACCGGCCGATCGGCAAGAACCAGGGCATCCAGCATCCGCTTGCGGTGAACTGGGTCGAGCTCGAGGCGGCCTGGCTGATGGTGATGTCGGCGGCCTGGCAATACGACAAGGGCATGCCCTGCGGCGCGGCGGCCAATGCTGCAAAGTATCTGGCGGGAGAAGCGGGCTTCTCGGCCTGCGAGCAGGCGGTGATGACCCATGGCGGCTTCGGCTATGCCAAGGAATTCCATGTCGAACGTTATTTGCGTGAAGTGCTGATCCCGCGCATCGCGCCGGTCAGCCCGCAGCTCGCGCTCAGCTTTATCGCGGAAAAGGTGCTGGGGCTCGCCAAATCGTACTGAACAAGTCGTGCTGAACGGGTCTATTCGGCGGCGATCCGCTCCATCGCCATGGCGCGAAGCCGGGCGCGCTGGATCTTCACGCCGTTGGCGCTGTCGGTGACCGGGAAGGCGTCCACGACATAGATCCGCGCCGGCACCTTGTAACCGGCGAGCCGCTCGCGCAGACGCGCGATCAGCGTCTCCTGCATGGGCGGCTCACTTGTCGGGATCACGAAGGCGACGCAGCGCGCCTGGCCCTTGAGATCGACGGCGACAACCTGGGCGTCGGCGACACCGGCGCAGGATTTGAGCTCGTCCTCGATCTCACCGGGCGCGACCAGGAAGCCACCGAGGCGCATCGCATCGCCGGCGCGAGTCTCGTAGACGAACGACCCGTCGCCGCGCAGCCGGCCGATGTCGCCGGTGCGGAAGAACCCATCGGCGGTGATCGCCTCGCGTGTTGCCTCCGGATTGTTGAAATAGCCGAGGAAGCGCGAGGGTGCGCTGATCTCGATCTCGCCGGAGATGCCGCTGGCCGCAAGTTCTCCGGTCTCGACATCGCGCACGCGGACTTTCGCCTCCGGCGACATCGGCCAGCCGCCGCCCTCGATCCGATCGGCAAAGGCATCACTGAGGCGGCCGATCGAGAACAGCGCCTGCACCTCGCTCGACCCGTAGAGCCCGAACAGCTTCAGGCCGCGCGCTTCGGCTTCCGCGGCCAGCTCGCGCCAGCCGGGCTGGAATGCAGCGAAGCCGCAGACTTCGAGATGCGGAAACGGGCGCGGCGCATCGGTCAGAGCGAGGATACGGCGGAACATCTCGTCCGAACCGAAGGAATGCGTGATCGGTTGCGTGCTGAGGATCTGCAGCGCCGGCGCTGCCTCGAAGGCATCGAGCACATGAATGGTCGCGCCGGCGGCGAGGAAGCCGAGCAGGCTCGTCATGCCAAACGTGCCGCAGAACGGCAGCATCGCCAGCAGCGAATGACGGTGGTGATCGAGCTGGAGTGCGTGAGCGACGGAGGCGGCGTGCCTCGCCAGCGTCCGCTGCGAATGCGCGACCAGCTTCGGCCCCTTGGTCGTGCCCGACGTGGTGTAGAGCAGCACGGGCAGGTCGACATCATCCTGGATCGGCGGAGGGGGCGGGTAAGACGTCTCGAACGCATCGAACCGCACGCAGGGCCAGCGTGATGGGATCGCATCCGCGCCGACCACGGCAAGCCGTTGCAGCGCGGGCACTTCGGCCTCGGCGACATCGGCGAGGATGGCGGCAAAGTCGATCGCGCGGAATGCCGCCTCGACCACCATGAGCTTCGCGCCTGATAGCTTGAGCAGGTGCGCGACCTCCGCGCTGCGATAGCGCGTATTGACGGCGGCGGCGACGGCACCGAGCCGTGCGGCGGCGAACAGCAGTGCCAGCCATTCGACCCGGTTGACCAGCCAGACCGCGACGACGTCGCCCTTGCCGATGCCTTGCGCGGCTAGCCAGGCGGCGCTCTGCTCGATCTTCGCCGAGAATTCCGCGCGAGAGACGGCTGTGCCGTCGAATACCAGGGCAGGGTCGGCGGCGGTCTTGATCCGGAGCAGCGATTGCAGCGAAAAATCGTTGGCACTCATGGCCATCGGACTAACCCGGTCGTGCAAACCTGTCTACTTGGTGCCGAACATCCGGTCGCCGGCGTCGCCCAGGCCTGGCACGATATAGCCGTGGTCGTTGAGCCGCTCGTCGATCGCGGCGGTCCAGATCGGCACGTCGGGATGCTCGCTCTGGAACTTGGCGATGCCCTCGGGCGCGGCCAGGAGGCAGACGAAGCGGATGTCGCGGGCGCCGCGAGCCTTGAGCAGGGACGCGCCGGCGCAGGCGGAATTGCCGGTCGCCAGCATCGGATCCATCAGGATCACGGTGCGGTCGGACAGGTCCTGCGGCGCCTTGAAGTAATATTCCACGGCCTGCAACGTCTCGGGGTCGCGGTAGAGCCCGATATGGGCGATGCGCGCCGACGGCATCAGGGCGAGCATGCCGTCGAGAAAGCCGACGCCGGCGCGCAGGATCGGCGCCAGCGTGAGCTTCTTGCCGGCGATCTTGGGTGCCTGCATCGGCGCGATCGGCGTCTCGATGTCCACCAGCTCCAGCGGCAGGTCGCGCGTCACCTCGTAGGCCAGCAGCATCCCGATCTCGTTCAGGATCTCGCGAAAGCTCTTGGTCGAGCGGTCCTTCTCCCGCATCAGGGAGAGCTTGTGCTGGACCAGGGGGTGGGCGACGACGTTGACATTGCCTGTGCTCATGAAAGCGCTCTACACGGTTCCGTGAAACTGCGCCAGATCGGCCAGGTAGTTTTAGGCAACGCCTTTGCCGCGGGATAGCCGGCCTCAACCGGGCAGCGCGACTGCGCTGCGCGCGCGGTTGCTTGCCTCATAGGCAGCCATGGTCAGCTCGCGGTCGATCGCCGCGCGCATGGCGTCCATGGCTCCCTGGCGCAGGCGCCGCTTTGCGGTGGCATGCGACGGCATGTGGATGGCGCGCAGGCCGGTGATGATCGTCTCGATCGTGGCGTCGACCATCTCAGGTGCAACCACGCGATCGAGAAAGCCGGCCGTCTGCGCCGCCTCGGGCTCGTACATCTCGCCAAGCGTGACGGTACGGCTGAGCCAGGCCGGATGCAGCCGGCTGCGCGCGAGCTCGATGGCAAAGCTGGGAGGCGCGATGCCGATCGCCACCTCGTTCAGCCCCATGCGGTGCGGTCCGCGCGCGCCCAGCCTGACGTCGCAGGCGAGCAGCAGGAACGTTCCCATCGGGTAAGCATGGCCCTCCATCACGCCGATGGTCGGATGCGGAAACGACATCAGCCGCAGCGCAAGCTCGGCGCCGGCCCGGACCATCTCCAGGCTCTTGGCAGCATCGCCCGAGGCGAACACTTTCAGATCGAAGCCCGCGGAAAAGATGCCTGGCCGGCCCGAGCGCAGCACCACGATCTCCGCCTCCGTCTCGGCGCGGTCGAAGGCGGCGCCGATCTCGCCCAGCATCGCGGCCGACATCACGTTGACCTTGCCGTCGTCGAGCCCGATCCGCGCCACGCCGTCGTTCAGTTCATAGGTCACTCTCTCAGGCATCTGCCTCTCTCCGTCATTGTCATGCCTTGACTGTCGGAGGCTGATGTAGACCAATCAATATAATTTCCGAGCGGAGGAGAGTGCCATGCCGGCCGTGCCGAAGCACCGTCAGCCCATCATCAATGCCGCGGTGACGCTATTCCGCCGCCAGGGATTTGCCCGCACCGGCCTCAACGACATCGTCGACGTCAGCGGCGCGCCGAAGGGGTCGCTCTATCATTACTTTCCGGACGGAAAATCCTCGATCGCGGTGGCGGCGGTGGAGGAGGCGGGCCGCCGCGTCGCGGCGACGGTCGCCGAGCTCGCGGCAGAGTGCGGCTCGACCGGCGAGCTCTTGCGCGCCCACGCCAGACTGCTGGCAGGCTGGATGCAGGGCTCCGGCTTCCGCAATGGCTGCCCGATCACGACCGTGCTGCTCGAGCTGGCGCCGCGCGAGCGCGCCGTGTCGGAGGCCGGTCGCAAGGCCTATGCGGCACGGCTATCGATCCTGCGTGACAAGCTCGTCGCCGACGGGTTTGCCAGGCCGCGGGCGGAGGCGCTGGCGGTGCTCTGCACGTCGGCGCTCCAGGGCGCGCTGATCCAGGCCCGCGTCGAGCGCAGCGGCCGGCCGATCGAGGTCACCGCGTCGGAGCTGGCGCGACTGATCGAGGCGGAGGTGAGGAGCTAGCCGCTGAGGCCGCGAAAGATCATCACGTCCGCAATGCCGGTCAGGCCTGGAGATGCCAGATATGGATTGCGGTCCTCAGCGCGATCAGCGCGGTGAGCACGCTGCCCATCGACAGCATGGCCAACCCATGCAGGGCGATACGCTCGAGTCGAGCTTTGCGCAGCTTCGATATGGGCAACTGCTGTTCAGCCCTCAGACGGGGTCGCTCAAAGCCGAGAATCGGCGTCGGCATTTCTCGTGTCCTTTCAGATGCGTCTAGCGGGAATTGTGGCAGGCGACCGGCTCGTAAAGCGGATCCAGCATAGGGCGCACCGACGGAACGCTCGGCCGCGACACTTCGATGGCCAGCGTTCGGACTTCGACGAAGGCCGACAACAGAGAGAGCGCGAGGTCGGCATGGCGCGCATCGACCGCGGAATCCAGCCAGTCCGGCAGCTCGCGCTCGCGCGACAGCGCGCAATGCCACTCGCCGTCATCGTAGGCGATGCGGCGGACCTGCCACATCGGCAGCTCGAGCTCCAGCAGCGCCAGCGCCGCATCGGCCCAGGCTTCCGCATCGATCAGGCGCACGACGCGGGCTGCGCGTTCGCTCCGGCCCAGCGACGGCAAGCGTCGGCAGGCGCGACCGATGATGTCGAGCATCAGCGGCCGCGTCATTGAATGGGCCTTGCGCAGCTGCTCGGCGAGCGAGGGGAGATCGAGCGGGTGGAGAGCGGTCATATCAGGCCTCCTGGAATTGGCGTCGGTCAGTCGGCCGGCCTCGCCAAGATGGCCTGGAGGGCATTTGAAAACGAGAGAGGGTTCGGGTGAGAGATATAAGGATTCCATAAGCGGCCTCCTCAGGATGAGGCTCATCGGCGTCAGTGCCCGCTGAAACTATGGCCGCGCACTCCGCCCTCATCCTGAGGAGCCCGCCCAAGCGGGCGTCTCGAAGGATGGCTGCGGGGAAAGCTCTCAGGCGCGAGCCCTGCGCCGGGACGGGCCGGCCTTTATGAGATTCCTATAACGTCGCCATAGGTCTCATCTCGAAAACCTATGGGCGCGGTGGCACTTCAGCGCGGTGAAGTTCCCGCCCGTGCCGCGCTCGATCGCAGCAAGCGGCCCGCCGGGATCCAGAGACGGGCTATGCCGGACATCGTCTCTCCTAAGGAGTATCGCCATGATGGACCTTTTGATGCTGGCGCTGGGCTTCTTCTTCTTTGCCCTCGCGATCGGCTACACCTATGCCTGCGAACGGCTGTGAGGGAGCGGGCCATGATCTTCGATTATGCGCTCGCCGGCGCCGTCTCGTTCGGCCTCCTGATCTATCTCACCTATGCACTGCTGCGGCCCGAGCGGTTCTGAGCCGTGTTGCTGCTCGCAAAATTGCTGCTGGCCGACGCTGCGCTCGTCGCGGGCCTGCTCGCGCTGCTCCTGCCGCTTTTGCGCCGGACCAAAAGCCTGAAGGGTTGATGCCATGACTGTGATCGGTTGGTTCCAGATCATTCTTTATTGCGCGATCGTGGTCGCGCTGACCAAGCCGCTCGGCTGGTACATGACGCGCGTGTTCAACGGCGAGCGCACCTTCCTGTCGCCCGTCCTGCGGCCGATCGAGGCCGGCATCTATTGGATCTCCGGCATCGACGAGAAGCGCGAGCAGCACTGGCTGACCTACACGGTCGCGATGCTGCTGTTTCATGTCGGTGGCTTCCTCATCATCTACGGCCTGATGCGGCTGCAGGCCGTGCTGCCGTTCAATCCAGCCGGCCAATCCGCGGTCGCCGAGGATCTGTCCTTCAACACCGCGATCTCCTTCATCACCAATACCAACTGGCAGAACTACGGCGGCGAGAGCACGCTGTCCTATCTGACCCAGATGGTCGGCCTGACGCACCAGAATTTCCTGTCGGCGGCCACCGGCATCGTGCTCGCCGTTGCCCTGATCCGCGGCTTTGCCCGCGCGTCCATGCGCACAATCGGCAACTTCTGGGTCGATGTGACCCGCTGCACGCTTTATATCCTGCTGCCGATCTGCGTCGTGTTCACTCTGTTCCTGGTCTGGCAGGGCATCCCGCAAACGCTTGGCGACTACGTCGAAGCGACCACGCTCGAGGGCGCCAAGCAGACCATCGCGGTCGGCCCGGTCGCCTCGCAGGTCGCGATCAAGATGCTCGGGACCAATGGCGGCGGCTTCTTCAATGCCAATGCCGCTCACCCCTTCGAGAACCCGACCGCGCTGTCGAACTTCGTGCAGATGCTGTCGATCTTCGTGCTCGGCGCGGCGCTCACCAACGTGTTCGGCCGCATGGTCGGCAACCAGCGCCAGGGCTGGGCGATCCTCGCGGTGATGGGCGTGCTGTTCGTCGCAGGCGTCGCCGTTTGCTATTGGGCTGAAGCCAGCGGCACCACGACCCTGCATGCGCTCGGCCTGACCGGCGGCAACATGGAGGGCAAGGAAGTCCGCTTCGGCATCGTTGCGTCCTCGCTGTTTGCGGTGATCACCACCGCCGCGTCCTGCGGTGCCGTGAACGCCATGCACGACAGCTTCACCGCGCTCGGCGGCATGATCCCGCTGATCAACATGGAGCTAGGGGAGATCATCGTCGGCGGCGTCGGCGCCGGCCTATACGGCATGCTGCTGTTCGTCGTTCTCGCGATCTTCGTCGCAGGCCTGATGGTCGGCCGTACGCCGGAATATGTCGGCAAGAAGATCGAGGCCCGCGAGGTCAAGATGGCGATGCTCGCGATCCTGATCCTGCCGCTGATGATCCTGGGCTGGTCGGCCGTCGCGGTCGTGCTTCCCACCGGCGTTGCCTCGATGGCGAATGCGGGCCCGCACGGCTTCTCGGAAGTGCTCTACGCCTATACGTCGCAGACCGCCAACAACGGCTCCGCCTTCGCCGGCCTGACCGGCAACACCCCGTTCTACAACCTGACGGGCGCATCCGCGATGTTCGTCGGCCGCTTCTTCATGATCGTGCCGGCGATGGCGATCGCAGGCTCGCTCGCGGCCAAGAAGTCGATCCCGCCGTCGATGGGCACTTTCCCGACCACCGGAGGCCTGTTCGTCGGCCTCGTCGTCGGCGTCATCCTGATCATGGGCGGCCTGACCTTCTTCCCGGCGCTCGCACTCGGCCCCATCGTCGAGCATCTCGCAATGAACGCCGGCAACGTCTTCTGATCTCGCTTTTCGGAGTGACCTCCATGGAACCTGTCCACAAATCCAACAAGCGCATGCCGGTCTCGGCGATGCTGGATCCGAAGATCGTGATGCCAGCGATCGGCGCTGCCTTCACCAAGCTCGATCCGCGCGCCATGATCAAGAACCCTGTGATGTTCGTGGTCGAGATCGTGGCCGCGCTCACGACCGTGATCTTCCTGCGCGACCTCGTCACCGGCGGGGAGAATCTCGGCTTCACCTTCCAGATCATCCTCTGGCTGTGGTTCACCGTGCTGTTCGCCAATCTCGCCGAAGCCGTGGCCGAGGGCCGTGGCAAGGCGCAGGCCGAGACACTGCGCAAGACCCGCACCGAGAGCCAGGCCAAGCTCCTGAGCGGCGCGGGCCGGGACTACAAGCTCGTGTCAGGCACGAGCCTGAAGGTCGGCGATCTCGTGTTGGTCGAGGCCGGCGACACCATCCCCTCGGACGGCGAGGTGGTCGAGGGCGTCGCCTCCGTCAACGAGGCCGCCATCACCGGCGAGTCCGCGCCCGTGATCCGCGAATCCGGCGGCGACCGTTCGGCGGTGACGGGCGGCACGCAGGTGCTGTCGGACTGGATCCGGATGCGCATCACCGCCGCGCAGGGATCGACCTTCATCGACCGCATGATCAAGCTGGTCGAGGGCGCCGAGCGGCAGAAGACGCCGAACGAGATCGCGCTCAACATCCTGCTCGCCGGCCTCACCATCATCTTCGTGTTCGCCACCGTGACGATCCCGAGCTACGCCGCCTATGCCGGCGGCTCGATCTCGGTGGTCGTGCTGGTGGCCCTGTTCGTGACGCTGATCCCGACCACGATCGGTGCGCTGTTGTCGGCGATCGGCATCGCCGGCATGGACCGCCTGGTGCGCTTCAATGTGCTGGCGATGTCGGGCCGCGCGGTCGAGGCCGCCGGCGACGTCGACACGCTGCTGCTCGACAAGACCGGCACCATCACCCTCGGCAATCGGCAGGCGACCGCCTTCCGTCCCGTGCGCGGCGTCGCCGAGCAGGACCTGGCGGATGCCGCCCAGCTCGCCTCGCTGGCGGACGAGACGCCGGAAGGCCGCTCCATTGTCGTGCTGGCCAAGGAGAAGTACGGCATCCGCGGCCGCGATATGGCCGAGCTTGGCGCGACCTTCGTTCCGTTCACGGCGCAGACCCGCATGAGCGGCGTCGACGCCGGCGGCTCGTCGGTTCGAAAGGGCGCGGTCGATGCCATCCTCAACTATATCGGCGGCGGGGCGCCGACCAGGATCGCCTCCGGCAATACGGCACGGGGGATGCAGCCTGCGGCACTGTCCGAGGCGGGCCGCGAGATCAGCGCCATTGCCGACGAGGTCGCCAAATCGGGCGGCACGCCGCTGGCTGTCGCCAGGGACGGCAGGCTGCTCGGCATCGTCCAGCTCAAGGACATCGTCAAGGGCGGCATCCGCGAGCGTTTTGCCGAGCTGCGCCGCATGGGCATCCGCACCATCATGATCACCGGCGATAACCCGATGACGGCGGCCGCCATCGCCGCGGAAGCCGGCGTCGACGATTTCCTGGCGCAGGCAACGCCCGAGGACAAGCTCAAGCTGATCCGTGACGAGCAGGCCAAGGGCAAGCTGGTGGCGATGTGCGGCGACGGCACCAACGACGCGCCGGCGCTCGCCCAGGCCGACGTCGGCGTCGCCATGAACACCGGCACGCAAGCCGCCCGCGAGGCCGGCAACATGGTCGATCTCGACTCCAACCCGACCAAGCTGATCGAGGTGGTCGAGATCGGCAAGCAGCTCTTGATGACGCGCGGTGCGCTGACGACGTTCTCGATCGCCAACGACGTCGCCAAATATTTTGCGATCATCCCGGCGATGTTCCTGGCGTTCTACCCTCAGCTCAACGTACTCAACGTCATGAACCTGTCGAGCCCGCAGAGCGCCATCCTGTCGGCGATCATCTTCAACGCGCTCGTCATCATCGCGCTGATCCCGCTCGCGCTGAAGGGCGTCGCCTATCGCGCCGTCGGTGCCGGCGCACTGCTCCGCCGCAACCTCCTGATCTACGGGCTCGGCGGCATCGTCATTCCCTTCATCGGCATCAAAGCGATCGATCTCGCGGTGACCGCCTTGCATTTGGCTTGAATTCGTCATTGCGAGCGAAGCGAAGCAATCCAGAAATATCTCAGCAGTTGATAGCCTGGATTGCTTCGTCGCTTCGCTCCTCGCAATGACGGGAGAAATTGGAGAACGCACATGCTCAGAGAAATCCGCCCCGCCATCGTCCTCTTGCTGGCGCTCACCGCCATCACGGGCCTTGCCTATCCGCTCGCCATGACCGGCATTGCCGGCGCGCTGTTTCCCGTGCAGGCGCAAGGCAGCCTGATCGAGAAAGACGGCAAGGTGATTGGCTCCGCCCTGATCGGGCAGGAGTTCAAGGACGACAAGTACTTCCACGGCCGCCGCTCGGCGACGCTGGCGCCGGACCCGAACGATTCGACCAAGACGGTGCCCGCGCCCTACAACGCCGCCAATTCGGGCGGCTCCAATCTCGGTCCGACCAGCAGGGCGCTGGCCGACCGGCTGAAGGAAGATGTGGACAAGCTCAGGCGCGAGAATCCGAACGCCTCGGTGCCGGTCGACCTGGTGACGACGTCGGCCAGCGGCCTCGACCCGAACATCTCGCCGGAAGCGGCGCAATTCCAGGTGCCGCGCGTGGCGAAGGCGCGCAATCTGCCCGAGGATCAGGTCAAGCAGCTCGTGTCCGCCAGCACCGAAGGCCGCCTGCTCGGCCTGCTCGGCGAACCCAGGGTTAACGTTCTGGCATTGAATCTCGCGCTCGATCGCATGGCCGCGAAGTAGCCGTCTAGGCTCGCAGTGGACGGGTGATTATACTGGCAAGATGGTCCGAGAGCGTCGCGATCCCGAACAACGTCCGTCACCGGAGGCCCTGCTGGAAGCGGCGCGCCGGGAGGAGGGTGCGAGCGGCAGGCTGAAGATCTTCGTCGGCGCCGCTCCCGGCGTCGGCAAGACCTACGAGATGCTGCAAAGCGCCCAGGCCAAGCGCAAGGCCGGCATCGATGTCGTGGTCGGCTTCGTCGAGACTCATGGCCGCGCCGAGACCGAGGCGCTGGTGCGCGGCCTCGAAGTGGTCCCGCGCAAGAGGCTGGACTACCGCGGCCAGATCGTCGAGGAGATGGACCTCGACGCGGTGATCGCGCGGCGGCCGCAGATTGCGCTGGTCGACGAGCTCGCCCACACCAATGCGTCCGGAAGCCGCCATCCCAAGCGCTATCTCGACGTCGAGGAGCTGCTCTCGCACGGCATCGACGTCTATACCGCCGTCAACATCCAGCACATCGAGAGCCTGAACGACGTCGTTGCCCAGATCACCCATGTCCGGGTGCGCGAGACCGTGCCGGATTCGGTGTTCGACCGCGCCGACGCGATCGAGCTGATCGACCTCACGCCCGACGACCTGATCCAGCGCCTGAAGGAGGGCAAGGTCTATGTGCCCAAGCAGGCCGAGCGGGCGCTGGAGCATTATTTCTCGCCAGGCAATCTCACGGCGCTGCGCGAGCTCGCACTGCGGCGCACCGCCGAGCGGGTCGACGAGCAGCTGCTCAACCACATGCAGGCGAATGCGATTCCGGGGCCCTGGGCCGCGGGTGAGCGCATCCTGGTCTGCGTCAGCGAGGACCCGCGCGCGGCCGGCCTCGTGCGCTACACCAAGCGATTGGCCGACCGGCTGCATGCGCCGTTCACCGCGATTTCGATCGAGACGCGGCGATCGCTGCAATTGTCCGACGAGGAGCGCGATCGGCTGGCCGATACGCTGCGGCTCGCGGAATCGCTCGGCGGCGAAGCCTTGACCATTCCCGCCGTCGGCCGCCGCATCGCTGACGATCTCATCGGTTTCGCGCACGGCAACAACGTCACGCAGATCGTGATCGGCAAGTCGACGCGCTCGCGCTGGTTCGAGATGACACGCGGCTCGGTCGTGCACGACCTGGTGCGCCGCGCGGGCAATATCAGCGTTCACGTCATTCCCGGCAACGAGCTTTCCGGAGAGGCCGCGCCCAAGATGGCGGTGCAGACCGCCGCACGATCCGAGCCGTTCGATCCCTTGCCTTTTCTCAAGGCGCTTGGGATCGTGCTTGTGGGTCTCGGCGCTGCCAAGCTGATCCAGCCCTATTTCGGCATCGAGAACGTCGATCTCGTGCTGCTGACCTCGGTCGTCGCAGTTGCCGTGCGCTACGGCCTGTGGCCCTCGCTGCTGGCCACGGTGGCGGCTTCGCTCTGCTACAATTTCTTCTTCATCCCGCCGATCTACACCTTCACGATCACCGACCCGACCAATGTCGCCGCTTTCGTGCTGTTCATGGTGGTGGCGATGATCGTCTCCAATGTCGCGGCGCGCGTGCGCATCCAGGCCGACACCGCGATCGGCCGGATCAGGATGACCGAGCAGCTCTATGCCTTCAGCCGCAAGCTCGCCGGCACCGCCACGCTGGACGACGTCTTGTGGGCCAGTGCCTACCAGACCGCATTGATGCTGAAGGTCCGCGTGGTGCTGCTGTTGCCGGATGAAGGCCTGCTCACGGTGAAATCAGGCTATCCGCCCGAGGACGAGCTCGACCAGGCCGACCTTGCCGCCGCCAACTGGGCCTGGAGCAACGATCGTCCCGCCGGCCGCGGCTCGGATACCTTGCCGGGCGCCAAGCGGCTGTTTCTGCCGATGCGCACCGGGCGGGGCCCGATCGGTGTGATCGGCATCGACAACGATCGTACCGGCCCGCTGCTGACGCCGGACCAGCGGCGGCTGCTCGATGCGCTGGTCGACCAGGGCGCGCTCGCGATCGAGCGTGTGCTGCTGGTCGAGGACATGGACCGCGTCAAGCGCACCGTCGAATCCGAGCGGCTGCGCTCGGCGCTGTTGACCTCGATCTCGCACGATCTGAAGACGCCGCTCGCCTCGGTGTTAGGGGCGGCCTCCACCATGCGCGATCTCGCCGGCGCGCTCTCGGACACCGAGAAGCGCGATTTGCTCGCCACCGTGATCGACGAATCCGAGCGGCTCAACCGCTTCATCGCCAATCTGCTCGACATGACCAAGCTCGAATCCGGCGCCATCGTGCCCAACACAGCGCTGCACGATCTCAGCGAGATCGTCGGCAGCGCGCTCCGGCGCGCCAGCAAGATCCTCAGCCGCCACAAGGTCGAGCTGGTGCTGGCCGCCGATCTGCCGATGCTCCAGCTCGACGCCGTGCTGTTCGAGCAGGTGCTGTTCAACCTGCTTGACAATGCCGCGAAATACGCGCCCCCCGAAACCACGATCTCGATCCGCGGCCGGTGCGACAGCGCTCATGTCGTGCTCGAGGTCGCCGACGAGGGCGCCGGCATTCCACCGGACGAGCTCGAGAGCGTATTCGACAAGTTCTATCGCGTGCAGAAGGGCGATCACGTCCGTCCCGGCACCGGGCTCGGGCTTGCCATCTCGCGCGGCTTCGTCGAGGCGATGCGCGGCACGATCTCCGCCGCCAATCGCAGCGAGCGGAGCGGCGCGGTCCTCACCATTCGCCTGCCGGTTCCGGCAGAGAGCCACGCATTGGATACCGCCGCATGAGCGCTGCTCCGATCAAGGTCCTGGTCATCGACGACGAGCCGCCGATCCGCAAATTGCTGCGAATGGGGCTGACGACCCAGGGCTACGAAATCCTGGAAGCGCCGAACGGCAAGACGGCGCTGGAGAAACTTGGCGAGGAGCCGGCGCTGATCATTCTCGATCTCGGCCTGCCCGACGTTCAAGGCCATGAGCTGCTCCGCACCATCCGCGCCCGCAACGACGGCGTGCCGATCGTGGTGCTGTCGAGCCGCGGCGACGAAGCCGGCAAGGTGCAGGCGCTCGATCTCGGCGCCGACGATTATCTCACCAAGCCGTTCGGCATGGAGGAGCTGCTGGCGCGCCTGCGCGCCGCGCTGCGCCACCAGCTTCAGGTCAAGGGCGAGCGTCCGGTGTTCCGCACCGGCGATCTCTCGGTCGATCTCGTCCGTCGCATCGTCAAGGTCGGGGAGCGCGAGGTGAAGCTCTCGCCGAAGGAATATGACCTGTTGCGCGTGCTGGTGCAGCACGCCGGCAAGGTGCTCACCCACCGCTTCCTGCTGAAGGAGCTGTGGGACGAATTGACCGACGCGCAATATCTGCGCGTCTATGTCCGCCAGCTTCGCCAAAAGATCGAAGCCGATCCAGAGCGGCCGCAATACGTGCTGACGGAGACGGGGATCGGGTATCGGCTGAAGGCGGGGGAATAGACCCCGGCTGTCATTCCGGGACGCGCCCGTTGGCGCGGGCCCGGAATCCATTTCTCTGCCCGTCGCGCTTGGCACGATGGATTCCGGGCTCGATGCTTCGCATCGCCCCGGAATGACGAACTAACCCGCCTTCCTGTGCCTTGCCGTCGACCGGTGCGCCTTCTTCGCACTGCGGTGCCGTCCGGTCGCGCGGCGCGCGTGCGACTTCGCCGCCGTCTTCTTCCCGCCGCGTCCCTTCAGGCTCTGCTTCAGTGCGTCCATCAGGCTGACGACGTTGCTCGGCCGCTCCTCGGGCTCGGGCAGCTCGATCTTCTTGCCGCTGGCCTTGCGCTTCACCAGGGCCTTCAGCGCATCCTCGTATTCGTCCTTGAACTTGCTGGGATCGAAATGCGCCGCCTTGGTCTGCAGGATGTGGCCGGCGAGCTCGACCATGTCCTTGGTGATCTTCGGGCTCTTGATGTCGTCGAAGAACTGGTCCTCCTCGCGCAGCTCGTAAGGGAAGCGCAGCGTGGTGCCGAGCAGGCCCTTGCCGCGCGGCTCGATCGCCATGACGTGCTCGCGATTGGTCAGAACGATCTTGGCGAGCGCCACGCGTTCCTGGTCCTTCATGGCGTCGCGGATCACCGCGAAGGCGTCGACCGCGGCCTTGCCGTCGGGGGCGATGTAGTAGGGATGGTTGAGGAAGCGCTGGTCGATCTCCTCGCGCGGCACGAAGCTCTCGATGTCGATGGTGTGATTGCTCTCGATCTGGACTGCCTCGAGCTCCTCCGGTTCGATCTCGACGTATTTGCCCTTGCGCACTTCGTAGCCGCGGCCCTTCTGGTCGCTCTCGACGACGTCGCCGGTCTCGGAATCGATCATCTGCTGCTTGAGCCGGTTCCCGGTCTCGCGGTTGATCAGGTGAAACCGCGTCTTCTCGGCCGCGGTGGTCGCCGGATAGAGCACGACCGGGCAACTGACCAGCGACAGCTTCAACGTTCCCTTCCAGTAGGCGCGCGGGGCCATTCCATTCTCCAGCGTTTTCAAGGCGTTTTGGAACCCCAACCGTCCCATCGGGTTTTGGTTCCGGGCGGGACTTTCGCCGTGATAGGCTTCAAGTGCCGAACGAGAAGCGGGACCGGACGTGCTGCAGAAACTCTCCACCTACCGACAGAAGCGGGACTTCGAGAAGACGCCGGAGCCTTCGGGCAAGACCGCCGTGGCGCCATCGAAACAGCGGCGCTTCGTCATCCAGAAGCATGATGCGACCCGGCTGCACTACGACCTCCGGCTCGAATTCGACGGCGTGTTCAAGTCCTGGGCGGTGACGAAGGGGCCTTCGCTTGATCCCCACGACAAGCGGCTGGCCGTCGAAGTCGAGGACCATCCGCTCGATTACGGCGATTTCGAAGGCACGATTCCGGAAGGCCAGTACGGCGGCGGCACCGTGATGTTGTGGGACCGCGGCACCTGGGAATCGGACGATCCGGAAGCCGGCTTCAAGAAAGGCGACCTGAAGTTCACGCTCCATGGCGACAAGCTGCAGGGAAGCTGGGTCTTGGTGCGGATGCGCAACCGCGGCGGCGAGAAGCGGACCAACTGGCTCTTGATCAAGCATCGTGACGAGTATGTCCGCGAAGGCGCGGACAACGATATTCTCGAGCAGGACAAGTCCGTCGCCTCGGGCCGGGCGATGGAACAGATCGCGGAAGGAAAGGGCCGCGCGCCGAAGCCGTTCATGCTGGCAAAGGGCACCAAGGGCAAGGCCGACGCAGTCTGGCAGTCCAACCGCGCGGAAGAGACGAAAGGGCGGACGGTGAAGCCGTCGCCGCGCACCGCGTTGAAGGGCGGCAAAGCGGCGAAGAAAACTGCCGCGACCGCGACGAGGGCTAAGACGGTGTCTGAGATGCCGGATTTCGTTGCGCCGCAGCTCTGCACGCTGGTCGAGCGGCCGCCCGGAGACGAGGGCTGGTGCCACGAAATCAAATTCGACGGCTATCGCGTCCAGCTCCGGGTCGAGGACGGCGAGGCGACGCTGAAGACGCGCAAGGGTCTCGACTGGACCAGCAAGTTCGCCTCCATCGCCGAGGAAGCCGCCGCGCTGCCGGACGTGATGATCGACGGCGAGATCGTCGCGCTCGACCATAACGGCGCGCCGAACTTCTCCTCGCTGCAAGCTGCGCTGTCCGATGGCAAGACCGACGACCTGATCTTCTTCGCCTTCGATCTGCTCTTCGCGGAAGGGCAGGACTACCGTCGGCTGCCGCTTGGGGAGCGCAAGGCGCAGCTCAAGAAGCTGCTGGAAGCGCGCAAGCGGAAATCGACTCAGATCCGCTATGTCGAGCATTTCGAGAGCGGCGGCGATGCCGTGCTGCAATCGGCCTGCAAGCTCGAGCTCGAAGGCGTCGTGTCGAAGAAGCTGAATGCGCCGTATCGTTCGGGGCGCACCGAGAGCTGGGTCAAATCGAAATGCCGCGCCGGCCACGAAGTGGTGATCGGCGGTTACAAGACCACCAACGGCAAATTCCGCTCCCTGATGGCAGGCGTGCAGCGCGGCGATCATCTCGCCTTCGTCGGCATGGTCGGTACCGGCTTTGGCGCTGATAAAGTCAAGCGCATCATGCCGGCGCTGAAGGCGATTGAGAGCAAGGAAAGCCCGTTCGGCGGCAAGAACGCGCCGAAGAAGACGCGGGACGTGCATTGGCTGAAGCCCGAGCTCGTCGCCGAAATCGAGTTCGCGGGCTTCACGGCCGACGGCAATATTCGCCAGGCGGCCTTCAAGGGCTTGCGGCAGGACAAGGCGGCGGAGGAGGTCGAGGCCGAGACGCCCGTCGACACCGAGCTCGCCGAGCCCCGGGCCAGGAAGGCGGCGCGCACCAAGGCGGGCGGGCGAGCGAAGCAGACCGCTCAAAATGCCGAGGTCATGGGCGTCGTCATCTCCAAGCCGGACAAGGAGCTCTGGCCGGATGACGGCGATGGTGGTGCCGTCACCAAGCTGGATCTTGCCCGCTACCTCGAAGCCGTCGGCGAATGGATGATCGTGCATCTCAAGGGCCGGCCCTGTTCGCTGATCCGCGCGCCCGACGGCATCAAGGGCGAGTGCTTCTTCCAGCGCCATGCCATGCAGGGAACGTCGAACCTTCTTGAGCTCGCGCGGGTCTCCGGCGACCGCAAGCCGTATCTTCAGATCGACCGGATCGAAGGGCTCGCCGCGGTGGCGCAGATCGGCGGCGTCGAGCTGCATCCGTGGAACTGCGCGCCCTATGCCTATGACACCCCGGGCCGCCTGGTGTTCGATCTCGATCCCGCGCCTGACGTGGACTTTCCCGACGTTGTCGAGGCCGCCAAGGAGATGCGGCAGCGGCTCGCTGATATCGGCATGGAGAGCTTCTGCAAGACCACCGGCGGCAAGGGCCTTCACGTCGTGGTGCCGCTGCTCCATGGCGCGCGCGACAAGGTGAGCTGGAAGGAGGCCAAGGCGTTTGCCCAAGGCGTCTGCCAGTGGATGGCGGACGACGATCCCGAGCGCTATCTGCTCAACATGTCGAAGAAGCTGCGCAAGGGAAAGATCTTCCTGGATTATCTGCGCAACGACCGCATGTCGACGGCGGTGGCCCCGTTGTCGCCCCGAGCGCGCGCCGGGGCCACGGTCTCGATGCCGGTGACCTGGGCGCAGGTGAAGAGCGACCTCGATCCCAAGCGCTATACGCTGCGCACCGTGCCGGCCCTGCTGGCGCGATCGAAGGCATGGGAGGGGTATGAGGATGCAGCCGTGTCGATCAAGGCCGCGATGAAGAAGCTGGCGGGGAAGGTGAAGTAGGTCTGCCGCTGTTGCGGGGAAGGCGGGTGTCGTAGGGTGGGCAAAGCGGAGCGTGCCCACCACCTTGTTTCGTTCGAGCGAAGTGGTGGGCTCGGCGCGTTGCGCCTTAGCCCACCCTACGGAGCCAGTACTAGATCCTTCCCATCAGGATCAGGATCAGCAGAATGACGATGACAAGCCCGAGGCCGCCGCCGCCGTAATAGCCGGTGCCATAGAACGGCCCGCCGCCGATGCCGCTGAAGCCGCCGAGCAGGGCGATGATCAAGATGATCAGAATGATCGTGCCGATTGACATGCGAATCTCCTCCAGCCCTTCGTAAGAAGGGTCATTGCAACCTGTCCCGTTGTGCGGGAGCAACTTGCCGCAGGTTGTAAAGTTCCGGCTTTGAAACACGGCCGGGGGATCAACTTGCATGGAACCTTTGTTGGTGGACGCGACATGACTATGTGACGTCAGTCAGAAAGGCAGGACCCATGTCAGCACCGCTCGTCGTCTCGATTCCGCATCGTCTCGGCCGTGAGGAGGCGGTGCGCCGGCTCAAGACGGGGCTTGGCCGCGCCGCGGCGAGCATTCCCGTGATGCAGGTCGAGGAGGAAAGCTGGAGCGGCGACACTCTGGCCTTCCGCGTCCGCGCGCTCGGCCAGGTCGCGACGGGGCAGGTCGATGTCGGCGACGATCAGGTTCGGGTCGAGGTGGTGCTGCCCTGGCTGTTGCAGCGCTTTGCCGAGATGGCGCAGGCGACGATCAGGAAGCGCGGCCAATTGCTGCTGACCAAAGACGGGGGAAAGTGACTTCAGGCGCGCACGCGCTGCCGCGCCGCCCTGACGGCATTCGCCGTTCGGCCTGCGACGACGAAGGCAGGACAATCGCGGAAGGCCTGCGCGAGCGGCAAGTCATTGCCGGCAAGGCCGGGCACGACATAGCCCGTGGTGTCGATAGTGGCGTCAATAGCTTCCGGTGCGGGCCATTCCCGGCCTGCTTGGGTGAACGGCGCGAACTGACGCCCGACCACGACGATCGCGGCGGCGCGGCCCTGACGACGCGCGAAGGCGATGACATGGTCGGCATGGGCGCCCCTTACTTCCAGCGGCTGGTAGTCGCCCTGCGCGAAGACGTCGGCAAGCTCGTTGCGCAGCTTGAGCAGATGCCGCGTCCAGGCCAGCTTGAGGCTGCCGTCCGGCCAGCTCTTGATCAGGCCGCTCCAGTCCGGCGCTTCCAGTGATGGCAGCGCCGCGCGGCGCGCGGCGAAGTCGACCGGGCGGCGGTTGTCGGGATCGACCAGCGACAGGTCCCAGAATTCGGTGCCTTGATAGAAGTCCGGCACGCCCGGAAGCGTCGCCTTGAGCGTGAGCTGGCTCAGCGAGTTCAACGTGCCGAGCAGCGCGACGCGGCGCGCCAGCGTCTGCAAGGCCTGAAGGAATTCCGCGGACTGGTCGGGGTCGAGGATCTTCGCGATGAAATCGCGGATCCCGTTCTCATACGCTTCATGAGGGTTGAGCCAGCTCGTCTCCTCCTTGCCCTCGCGCGCGGCCTTGAGGGCATAGGCCTGGATGCGCTCGATGAAGGCGGCATCGGCCGGCGCTTGAAGCGGCCAGGCGCCGAGCAGGGTCTGGTAGAGCATGTATTCAAACGTTGCCGACGGCGCGCGGAAATTGCCGTGCAGCGTGAGGTGCGGCGCGTTCAGCACCTTCCAGCGCGCCACTGCGCTGGTCCATTCACCGGGAATCTCGCTGAGCGATGCGATGCGCGTGCGCGCATCCTCACCACGCTTGGTGTCGTGGGTGGCGGTTGCCGTCATGCCTTGCGGCCATTCCCTGGCGCGGGCCTGCATGGCCTGGTGGAAGGCGGGAATGCTGAGGCCGGTGCTGGCGGGGTCGCCGCCGACCTCGTTCAGCGCCAGCAGCCGGTGGAATTGATAGAACGCGGTGTCCTCCAGCGACTTTGCCATCATCGGGCCGGTGAATTGCTGCACCTTCAGCGCGAAGCGGCGCACGCGCGGGGCGCTGTGCGGCGGACGGCCCGGCTTGAGCAGGTCCATGGTCAAGGCATCGCGCAGGAAGTCGAAAATGCCTTCGTCGGCGGCGAACCAGTCGCGGCGGGCGCGCGCAATGGTGTCGTCGATCAGCTTGCGGTCCGCTGCGGTCGGGCCACTATGCGTCAGGTAGGTGCGATAGACCGGGAAATGCAACACATAGAGCTCGAGCGCTTGCCGCAGGCTGTCGGCCGAGAAGTCGCGCGTCGAATAATGGCCGTTGGCGATGCGCGCGAGCAGGCGCGTCAGCACGGTGAATTCGCTGGTGAGCAGCGTCTCCAGCACGCGCCGCTTGGCGTCCTTGACGTAAGGCACAAGCCGCGGCGACCGGTTGCTGATCTGCCGCCAGGTCTCGTCCAGCGCCTCCAGTCCCTTGGAATCGACCAGCACGTGGGTGATGACATTCATCCATTCATAGCCCGTGGTGCCCTGGACGCCGGCGAAATGCGGCAGGCGCTCGTGCTCGCACAGGATTTTTTCGATCACGGTATAGAACGGCTTGGTGTTGCCTTGGGTGGTGTTGCCTTGGGCGGTGTTGCTTTGGGCGTCGCGCACCAGCCGGCGCAGCCGCTGGCAATATTGGGCCGGGTCGCGCAGGCCGTCGATGTGATCGAGCCGGATTCCCTGCAATTTGCCGTCGGCGATGAGCTGCTTCACCAGCCGGTGCGTAGCGGCAAACGTGCTCGCGTCCTCGACGCGCAGGCCGGCGAGGCCGTTGACGTCGAAGAAGCGGCGATAATTGATGTCGCTGGAAGCAAGCCGCCAGTGCCCGAGCTTGTAGTGCTGGCGCTCGAGGAGATGATGCAGCGTCAACGTCTGTGCCGGGCGGTCCTTGCCGGCGCGATAGGCGGCAAGGCCGCGCTTGATGATGTCGGCGGCGCCTGCGATCTCCTTGAGCTCGGACTTGAAGCGGGGAGCTTCCTTGCGATTGGGGCGCCGCAGCCCCGAGTAGCGGGTCGCGAGCGACAGCAGGTGCTTGCCGGGCTCCGTTTCCGCCGTGTCCGCCTCCTTGACGACGATCCGCAGCATCTCGCCATAGCGCTCCGGCGCGATCGGTAAGCGGTGCTCGAAATACCAGGCGGAAAAAGTCCCTTCGTCCGGGTCGTAGCGCAGCTCGATATCGCCGCGCTCCAGCGCCTCGCCGTAGGACGAGCCGAGGATCGGCAGCAGCACGCCGCCGCGAGCGCGGTAGGCCAGCTGGTCCCAGTCGATGTCGAAGGACGCCGTGTGCGGCGAGGCCTGGCCCCATTCCAGCACGTCGAGCCACCACGGATTGTCGGCAAAATGCACGCCGACATGGTTGGGGACGAAATCGATGATCAGCCCGAGATCGTGCTGTTGAAGCGCCTGGCTCAGCCGCGTAAAGCCGGCCTCGCCGCCGAGCTCGGGATTGAACTGGCCGTGATCGACCGTGTCGTAGCCATGGGTCGAGCCTTTGCGGGCCTTCATCACCGGCGAGGCGTAAAGATGCGTGATGCCCAGCGCCTTGAGATACGGAACGACCGCGGCGGCCTTGTCGAAATCGAAATCCGCGGTGAGCTGGAGCCGGTAGGTCGCGAGCGGAATGGCGGGAGGCATTCTAACCTCCGAGGCGCCAGACCACCGACCAGGGCGTGAGCCGCTCGCCGGCGCCGCCGCCCCAGATCGGCGTGCCCGCGCTGACGCTGGAGGTGATCTCGTGATCCGACAGGTTGGCGACAAGACGCAACGTGGTGCCGTCGCCCATGCGCCAATGTGCGGTGACGAGGCCGTTGTCGGCCGCTTCGGCATCACCGAAGCTTGCGCCCTTCAGCCGCGGCACGATCTGCTTGCGACGGACGCCGAGCAGCTCTCGCACCAGCGTGAGCCGCGCTTCCTGTTGCGGCGTGCGGCCGGTCCAGTCGAGCACGGCCGATTGCACCGTTGCCGGATCGAGCGGGTCGGGCACCTCGTCGCCGTATTTCTCGTAAGCCCAGGCATATTCGCGCTTGCGGCCCTTGCGCACGGCATCGGCGAGTTCGCCCTGGAAATCGCAGAAGAACGGGAAGGGGACCGTCGAGCCCCATTCCTCGCCCTGAAACAGCATCGGCACCATCGGCGCGAGCAGGGTGACCGCGAGCGCGGCCTCGATCTGCTGTGGCGATGCCAGGCTTTCCAGCCGCTCGCCCAGCGGGCGATTGCCGATCTGGTCGTGGTTCTGCAGGAAATTGACGAAGGTCGCCGGCGGCAGCTGGCCGCTCGGCTCGCCGCGCGGCTTCTTGCCCCAGAATTCCGAGATCTCGCCCTGATAGACGAAGCCGGAGGCGAGAGCGCGTGCCAGATCCAGGCGCGGCGTCTGGTAATCGCCATAGTAGCCGGCATGCTCGCCGGTCAGCATCACGTGCCAGACGTGATGATAATCGTCGTTCCACTGCCCGCGATATTTGCCGTTCGGCGGCTCCTGCGCGGCATCGAGCAGGCTGGCGCGGTTGTCGCCGTTCTCCAGCACGAGATGGATGTGGCGTCCCGTGGCCTTGGCGAGCTCGCCGGTGGCAACGCTGAGGTCCTGCAGCATGGACTGCTCGCCCGGGACAGCCATGATGTGGTTGGCGGCGTCGAGTCTGAGGCCATCGAAGCGGTAGTCGCCGAGCCAGGACAGCGCATTCTCGACGGCGAAGGCTCGCACCTGCGGCACGCGATAATCGATCGCGCTGCCCCACGGCGTGTGCGCATCGGTGAAGAAGGTCGGCGCGTAACGGCCGAGATAGTTTCCTTCCGGGCCGAAATGATTGTAGACGACGTCGAGGAACACCATCAGCCCGCGCAGATGCGCCTCGTCGATCAGCGTCTTCAGGTCTTCGGGCCGGCCATAGGCGCTGTCCGGCGCATACCACAGCACGCCGTCATAGCCCCAGCCGCGGCGGCCTGCGAAATCGGCGAGCGGCATCAATTCCAGCGCATTGATGCCGGTCGCGGCGAGGTGATCGAGCTTGTCGATCATGGCGCGATAGCTGCCTTCGGACGTGAAGGTGCCGACATGGGTTTCGATCAGCACCGTCTCTTCCCAGGGACGGCCGCGCCAATCGCGCGCGCGCCAGACGAAGGCATCGTGATCGATCACCTCGCTCGGGCCGAACACGTCGTCGGGCTGGAAGGCCGAAGCGGGATCCGGCACGTCGATGTCGTCGTCGATCCTGAACTTGTACTTGCTGCTAGATGACAAGCCGGCGATCTCGGCGACGAACCAGCCATCCTGCCGGCGCTGCATCGCGTGCCTGCGGTCGAGCAGGAGATCGACGCGGCGCGCGGCCGGCGCCCACAGCCGGAACGACACGCCGTCCTTGGTCGGCCTCGCCCCGAAGGATGGCCTCATAGTGCGCCTGCGAAGGCGAGCACGGAGCGCGGCGGCGCCTTGCTGTCGCTCCCGGGCAGGAAGTCGATCGTATTCAGCTTGGCATCGGTCGTGTTCAGGATCTGCTGCCAGCGCTTGTATTCGGTCATTTTGGGCAATTTGAATGCGATCTCTTCGGGAGCGGCGTTCAGTACGATAAAGATCGCAGCGCCGCCCGGTTCCATCGGGCCCATCACATAGGAGAGAAACCGCCCATCCGGGAATGTCCAGTCACTCTCCGTCATCTCGTTGCCGGCGGGCGTCAGCCACAATGCGCCGTAGGAGACGCCGTCCTTGGGGCGGCCGTCGAGCCAGCGATGGCTGCGCAACTGTGAGAAACGGCGGCGGATGTCGGCGAGATGGGCAACGAAGTCGATCATGTCGTCGCCGTCCTTGCCGAGATTGTCCCAGCCGACCCAGCCGACCTCGTTGTCCTGGCAATAGGCGTTGTTGTTGCCGGATTGCGAGTTGCCGACCTCGTCGCCGGCGAGGATCAGCGGAACGCCCTGGGCCAGCATCAGGCAGGCCAGCACGTTCTTGCGCAGCTGGCGGCGCAGGCTGATGATACCAGGATCATCGGTCGGGCCCTCGACGCCGCAATTGTTGCTGTGATTGTCGTTGGAGCCGTCGCGATTGTCCTCGCCGTTGGCCTCGTTGTGCTTCTCGTTGTAGCTGAAGAGGTCGGCGAGCGTGAAGCCGTCGTGGACGGTGATGTGGTTGATGCTGGCGCGCGGCCGCCGTCCGTCGTGATTGAACAAGTCGGAGGACGCGGTCATGCGGCTGGAGATGTCGCCGATCAGGCTACCTTCACCGCTCCAGTAGCGGCGCATGGCGCTGCGATAGCGGTCGTTCCATTCTGACCATTGCGAGGGAAAGGCTCCGACCTGGTAGCCGCCGAGGCCGAGGTCCCACGGCTCGGCGACGAGCTTGACGGTGGCCAGCACCGGGTCCTGCCGCACCGCGGTCAGGAACGAGCTGCCGCGATCGAAACCGTTCGGCCCGCGCGCCAGCGTGGTGGCAAGGTCGAAGCGGAAGCCGTCGACATGGCAGACCTCGACCCAGTAGCGCAAGGAATCCATCACCATTTGCAGCACGCGCGGATGGGTGAGGTTCACCGACGAGCCGCAGCCGGTGAAGTCGTCGTAATAGCGCGGGTTCTCGCGGTTCAGCCAATAATAGGAGGCGTTGTCGATGCCGCGATAGCACAGTGTCGGACCGAGATGATTTCCCTCGGCGGTGTGGTTGTAGACGACGTCGAGCATCACCTCGATGCCGGCATCGTGCAGCCGCGCCACCGTAGTGCGGAAGGAATCGAGCGCGTTGTCCTGGGCGTAGCGTGGCTCGGGCGCAAAGAACGACAGCGTGTTGTAGCCCCAGTAATTGGCGAGCTTCTTTTCCACCAGGATGCGGTCGTCGACGAAGCTGTGCACCGGCAGCAGCTCGACCGTGGTGACGCCGAGCTTCTTGAGGTGATCGATCATCGCAGGCGAGGACAGGCCGCCATAGGTGCCGCGCAGATTCGGCGGAACGTCCTCGCGCTTCTGGGTCAGGCCCTTGACGTGAGCCTCGTAGATGATCGTGTCTTCCCAGGGAATATTCGGCCGGATCTCGCGGCGGCCCCAGTTGAAGGTCTCGTCGACCACGACGGCCTTGGGCATGCCGCGCG
This sequence comes from Bradyrhizobium yuanmingense, assembly GCF_025200905.1. NCBI lineage: Bacteria > Pseudomonadati > Pseudomonadota > Alphaproteobacteria > Hyphomicrobiales > Nitrobacteraceae > Bradyrhizobium > Bradyrhizobium yuanmingense. The sequence continues at coordinate 1,597,443 of NZ_CP104173.1, forward strand.
CATTGTCGCGCCGGTCGAACGACAGGTCCTCGCGCGGGCTTCCGGTGCGGTAGGCGAAATGCGCATCGCTCCAGACCAGGCGCCCGGCAAGCCGCTTGGCGTAGGGGTCGAGCAGCAGCTTGTTGGCGTTGAAGCGATGGCCGTGCTCGGGCTCGTAGGGGCCGTGCACGCGATAGCCGTAAAGCTGGCCCGGCGCGACGTCGTTGAGATAGCCGTGCCAGACATCCTCGGTCTTCTCGGGCAGCTCGATGCGCTCGAGCTCGCGGCGGCCTTGGGTGTCGAACAGGCAGAGCTCGACCTTCTGCGCGTTGGCGGAGAACAGCGCGAAATTGGTGCCGCGTCCGTCCCAGCTTGCGCCGAGCCGTGCGGGCGATCCGGCAGTCAGGCGCATCGATCAGCTTTCCGGAACAAGAAAGATCGCAGCCAGCGGCGGAATGGTGAGGCGCAGCTCGCCGCCCTCGGCATGGACCTCGCCGACATTGCCGACATTGCTGCCGCCGTAATGGGCGGAATCGGAGTTGAGAACTTCCTTCCACTTGCCGCCGAAGGGCACGCGAACGCGATAGTTCTGGTAGACGTTAGGCGAGAAGTTGATGATGACGACACACCGCGCGTGCTCGTCGAATCCCTTGCGCAGCCAGGCGAAGACGTTGCGGTTGGCATCATCGGTGATCAGCCATTCGAAGCCGGCCTGCTCGCAATCCATCTGGTGCAGCGCCGGAACCGCGCGATAGAGCCGGTTGAGGTCGCGGATCAAGGCCTGGACGCCGGAATGGACCTTGTATTCGAGCAGGTGCCAGTCGAGCGACTGGTCGTGATTCCATTCGCGGCTCTGCGCGATCTCGGCGCCCATGAACAAGAGCTTCTTGCCGGGATGGCCGAACATGAAGCTGTAATAGGCGCGCAAATTGGCAAAGCGCTGCCACTCGTCGCCGGGCATGCGGCCGAGGATCGAGCGCTTGCCGTGCACGACCTCATCATGCGACAGCGGCAGGATGAAGTTCTCCGAGAACGCATAGTGCAGGCCGAACAGGATCTCGCCGTGGTGATGCTTGCGGTGGATCGGATCCTTGCTGATGTAGTTCAGCGTGTCGTGCATCCAGCCCATGTTCCACTTGTAGCCGAAGCCGAGCCCGCCGAACTCGACCGGGCGCGAGACTTGGGGCCAGGCGGTGGACTCCTCGGCGGCGGTGGTTGCCTGCGGGAAGCGGGCGAACACTTCCGTGTTGAAGCGGCGCAGGAAGTTGATCGCCTCGATGTTCTCCCGCCCGCCATATTGGTTCGGGATCCAGGCATCGGGCGGCCGGCTGTAGTCGAGATAGAGCATGGAGGCGACCGCATCGACGCGCAGACCGTCGATGGCGTAACGCTCCATCCAGAACAGCGCATTCGACACCAGGAAGTTCGTCACTTCGGTGCGGCCGTAATTGTAGATCAGCGTGCCCCAGTCGAGGTGGCGGCCCTGGAGCGGGTTGGCGTGCTCGTAGAGCGCGGTGCCGTCGAAATGGCCGAGCCCATGCGGATCGTCGGGGAAGTGGCCCGGGACCCAGTCGAGCAGCACGCCGATGCCTTCGCGGTGGCAGGCATCGATCAGGGCGGCAAAATCCTCGGGGCCGCCGAAACGGCTGGTCGGCGCATAGAGGCCGGTCGGCTGATAGCCCCAGGAGCCATCGAACGGATGCTCGTTCACGGGCAGGAATTCGAGATGGGTGAAGCCCATGTCGCGGGCATAGGCCGGCAGCTGCTCGGCCAGCTCGCGATAGGTCAGCCATTCATTGTTGTCCTTGCGCCGCCACGAGCCGAGATGCACCTCGTAGATCGACATCGGCGCCGACAATGCGTTGATGCCTTCAGGCGCCGGGCGCGGCCGCGGCAGGCGCGCCTCGTCGAACACGATCGAGGCCGTTTTCGGCCGCAGCTCGCTGGCAAATGCCATCGGATCGGATTTCAGCGGCAGCAGATGACCATGCGGTCCGACGATTTCGAACTTGTAGTGATCGCCGGCCTTCGCATGCGGGATGAACAATTCCCAATAGCCGTTGCCGCGCACCCGCATCGGATGGCGCCGCCCGTCCCAGTAGTTGAAGTCGCCGACCACGGAGACGCGCCGCGCGTTCGGCGCCAGCACGACGAAGCCGATGCCATCGACGCCCTCGAGCCGCATCGGATGCGCGCCGAGCTTGTCATAGAGGCGCTGATGGGTGCCTTCGCCGAGCAAATAGAGGTCGAAATCGGTCAGGATCGGCGGAAAACGGTAGGCATCCTCGAACTCGACCACGTCGTTGCCGAACTTCGCGCGCAGCTGGTAGTGCTTCGAACCGTTGGGCAGGGCGCCAATGAACAGGCCGGAATCGTGGACGCGGTCGAGCGGCGCGACCTCGCCGTGGTCGCCGACCGCCTCGACATTGGTGGCCTCGGGCAGAAACGCGCGGACAACGCTCTTTCCGCCCTCAGGATGCAGCCCGAGATAGTGGAAGGGGTCGGAGTGGCGGCCTTCGATGATCGCGTAGGCTTCTGCAGGCAGTTTAGGCATGGGCTTCGCTCTCGGCACTTGACAGAATGCGAAGCAGTCCGGTCAGCGGCGCATGGAGTCCCTCAGGCCGGCGGGACAGCTCGTACTCTACGTCGTGGAACGCTCGATCCAGCAGGAAAAATCTCAACAGGCCTTCCGCGCAGGACCGATCGTCCGGCCACAGCCTCCGATCGGTCATGGCTTCGCGGTAGGCGGACAGGAAGGTCGCGGTGGCGCGCTCGCGCCATTCGTCGAGGGCGGCCGCGAGCCGGTCCTGCTCGTCGGAAGCACCCGTGAGCGCGCGGCTCAGCGCCACGTTCACAGAAAGGTCGATGGAATGGATCAGGCCGGCGACGTCGCGCGCGGCCGGCGCCTTGCGGCGCTTGTTGGCCAGCGGCACACGCGGATCGCCGTCGAAGTCGATGATGAAGATATCGTCCTTCACGATCAGAGTTTGCCCGAGCCGGAAGTCGCCATGATGACGGATGTTCAACCCGCCGATCTCGGATGGCAAGAGCGCATTGAGGCGGTCGAACAGGTCCGCGCGTGCAGCGATGAGCCGGTCGATCAGGGGCCGGTCCACCTCTCGCAGCCCGTCGCGGCTGTCGGCAAGCAGCTCGAGAATCCGCTCGGCACGCGCCTTGAGGTCGGAGAGCGCAGCCTTGATCTGGGCGGAGTCGATCGGCTCCGGGGCGAGATCGGCGGGCTCTGCCGCGGTGAGAGCGACATGCAGCTCGGCGAGCCGCCGGCCGATCTGCGCGATGAAATGCAGATAGGGCGCCTGCTCCTGGGTTTCGCGCGGCATCTCATCGGCCGGCGCCACGCGCTGCTCGTCGATATAGCGGTCGAGATATCCGGTCGTCACGGTCCAGCCGTCGCCCTGGTTCTCGACATAGGCATGCAGCACGCCGAGCGCGCTGCGCTGGTTGCCGTCGACCAGCTCGACGCTGCCGAGCAGCGCCGGCGTATTGGCAAAGCGGGCGACCTCGGTGAGATAGTAGCCGATCTCGATCTCAGGGCTGATGCCGCTTTCCAGCCGCCGATAAATCTTGGCAACGTACTTGTTGTCGACCAGCGCGGTGCTGTTCGACTGTTCGATGGCGCGGATGCGTTCGGGCTCCTTGATGGTGTAGTCGGCGAAACGGCTGGTCGCCTTGAACTCGAGCCGCAGATTGTTCTCGTCCACGACCAGGTTTTGCGACAGCCCTCGTAAGAACAGACCGATGAAGATCTGCTCGGTCGCGACGTCGAGGAGCGTGCCTTCGCGTGCGCCCTGGCGGACGGCGGCGAGCGCCTTCGGGTTGAAGCGCTCGCGGTCGAAACGCACCCATTCGATCTGCATGGGCATCACGTACCGCGTCGTCACCTCGTCCCGCGTCGTCTCGAAGAACGCGATCCAGGGTCTGTTGTCGCCGATGTCGCTGAACGGTACCGCGGAGGTCAGCGTGGTCCGGATGTGCTTGGGATTGTTCTCGGGATACCAACGCGTCCGTGACAGGAAGCCCGGCAGCACGTCGCGCTCGAACACGCCGCGCTCGCGGGCGAGCGAGACCCAGTTCGAGTTCACCGGCACGACCAGCGTCTCGAATTCCGGCACCGCGCGCGGCACAACCGGCTCGGACTTGTCGCGCTCCTGAAGCTGGAACCAGTAGAAGCCGTAGGGCCCCAGCGTGATCATGTAGGGCAATTCGCCGATCGCGGGAAAGCGTGTGCGGCCGAGCATCTCCTGCGGGATGCGGTCCTTCCACGGCGACAGGTCGAGCTCGGTGGCCTGCGCGGCGCGCGACAGATTGGCGACGCAGAGGATCACCTCGTCGCGGTATTGGCGGACATAGGCGAGCACGGCGCGGTTGGCCGGGCGGATGAAGGTCATGGTGCCGCGGCCGAAGGCGAGCGTCGACTTCCGCACCGAGATCAGCCGCTTGGTGGCGCTGAGCAGCGAGGACAGGCTGCGCGACTGCGCCTCCACGTTGACGGATTCATAGCCGTAAACGGGATCCATGATCAGCGGCGCGTAGAGGCGGGCGGGGTCGCAGCGCGAGAAGCCGCCGTTGCGGTCCGGGCTCCACTGCATCGGCGTGCGGACGCCGTTGCGGTCGCCGAGATAGATGTTGTCGCCCATCCCGATCTCGTCGCCGTAATAGATGATCGGCGTGCCCGGGAACGACAGCAGCAGCGAGTTCATCAGCTCGATCTTACGCCGGTCGTTGTCCATCAGCGGCGCAAGGCGCCGGCGGATGCCGACATTGATGCGCGCGCGGGGATCGTTGGCGTAGGTGGTCCAGAGATAGTCGCGCTCGACGTCGGTGACCATCTCCAGCGTCAGCTCGTCGTGATTGCGCAGGAACAGCGCCCATTGGCAGCTCGCCGGGATATCCGGCGTCTGGCGCAGGATGTCGGTGATCGGGAAGCGGTCCTCCTGGGCGATCGCCATGTAGATGCGCGGCATCAGCGGGAAGTGATAGGCCATGTGGCACTCGTCGCCACGGCCGAAATATTCCTGCACGTCCTCCGGCCATTGATTGGCCTCGGCCAGCAGCAGCTTGCCCTTGGAATACGCGTCCAGCTCCTGGCGCAGGCGCTTGATGATCGCATGCGTCTCGGGCAGGTTCTCGTTCGAGGTGCCCTCGCGCTCGCACAGATAGGGAATGGCATCGAGGCGGAAGCCGTCGACACCAGCATCGAGCCAGCGCTTCATCACCTGGATGATGGCACTGACCACGCGCGGATTGTCGAAATTGAGATCGGGCTGGTGCGAGAAGAAGCGGTGCCAGTAGAACGCGCCGGCCTCCGGATCCCAGGTCCAGTTCGACTTCTCCGTGTCGGTGAAGATGATGCGCGTGCCCTGGTACTTCTGGTCCGTGTCGCTCCAGACGTACCAGTTGCGCGCGCTCGAGCCCGGATGGCTGCGGCGCGCGCGCTTGAACCATTTGTGTTGGTCCGAGGTGTGGTTGACCACGAGCTCGGTGATGACGCGCAAGCCCCGCTTCTGCGCTTCCTGGATGAACCGCTTGAAGTCCTTCATCGTCCCGAAATCGGGATTGACCGCGCCGTAATCGGCGATGTCGTAGCCGTCGTCGCGGCCGGGCGAAGGGTAGAACGGCAGCAGCCACAGCGCAGTGACGCCGAGCTCCTGCAGATAGGGCAGCCGCTCGGTCAGGCCGGCGAAGTCGCCGATGCCGTCATTGTTGCTGTCGGCGAAGGCCTTGACGTGGAGCTGGTAGATGATGGCGTCCTTGTACCAGAGCTCATCCACGATCTCGGCAGCCTCAGCCTTCTTGGTATCGACGGAAGACAGAACATTCATGGCGTGACCCCTTACGCCAGGCAGCGGAACAGAAGTGCCGGATCGCGGTCGGGATCGATACGCAACTTGATGCCGCCCCATTCGATGCGAGACTGTTCGCCGGTGAGGAGGTTTTCGAGTGTCGTCACATGGTGACGCCGTCCTCCGGCTTCAACTGTGAGATCGCCGAGCGGCAGCCAGCATTCCCGCACGTGGCGCGACAGCGCGATCACGACGACGACAATGTTGGCCGGATCGGCCGTCTCCTTGGCGAAGGCGATCGTCTCACCGTTCTCGATGGCCAGGAAGCGCAAATTCGCGGTCTGCTGGAGCGCCGCGTTCTCGTTGCGGATGCGGTTGAGCCCTGCGATGTAGGATTTGATGTTGCCCGGTCTGTCCCAGTCGCGCTGCCTGATCTGATACTTCTCGGAATCCAGATATTCTTCGCGGCCGGGAATGGCGTCATGTTCCAGCAGCTCGAATCCGCTGTAGATGCCGTAATTGCCCGAGAGCGTTGCAGCCAGTGCGATCCGCGACTTGAAGGCCCAGGCCTCTCCGCTCTGCAGGTGAAAGGGCAACAGGTCAGGCGTGTTGACGAACATGTTCGGACGGTAGAAATCGCGTTCGGGATAGCGCGTCAGCTCGCCGAGATATTGCTCCAGCTCCCACTTTTCCGTGCGCCAGGGAAAGTATGTGAAGGACTGCGAAAAGCCGAGCTTGGCGAGGCCCTTCATCAGCTTTGGCCGTGCATAGGTCTTGGAGAACAGGATCACGTCGGGATGACGGCGGCTTATATCGCGGATCAGCCACTCCCAGAACGCGAGCGGCGCGGTGTCGTGATTGTCGATGGCGAAGATGGTTACACCCTTGTCGATCCAGAACAGCATGGCGTCGCGAAACGCATTCCACAGCCCGACGCGATCGACCGAATTGAAGTCGGGGATAACGATGTCGGAATAGGGGCCGTCCGCCGTCTTCACCGAGCGGTCGGGCCGCCATTTGAACCATTCCGGATGCTGCGTCAGCCAGGGATGATCCGGCGAGCACTGCACCGCGAAGTCCAGCGCAAGCTCGAGCCCATATTCAAGACATGTGGCGACCAACGCGCGGAAGTCCTCGATCGTGCCGAGCTCCGGATGCAGCGCATCGTGGCCGCCCTCGGCCGAGCCGATCGCATAGGGCGAGCCGGGATCACCTTCACGGGCCACCGGCGCATTGTTGCGGCCCTTGCGGCTGGTCTTGCCGATCGGGTGGATTGGCGTGAAGTAGAGCACGTCAAAGCCCATCGCGGCGATGTCAGGCACGCGCGCGATGCAGTCGCGCAGGGTGCCATGCCGGCTCGGCAATGCGCTCTGGCTGCGCGGCATCATCTGATACCAGGTGCTGAAGCGGGCCTTGTCGCGGTCGGCGGCTAGCGGGAAGAATGGCGAACGCGTCAGGTCCGGCCGCGACTGGCTCTCGGCCATGGCTTCGCCGAGCTCGGTCGCGAGCAGCGAGGTGATGTCGCCGTTCCTCAGGTAATCTTCGCACTGCCTGATGATGATAGCTGCGGCGTCCTGCCGCGCGCCATGCGCCTTGGTCAAAAGCCCGGCGCCCTCGATCGCATCGAGGCTGACATCGGCCCCGGTGCGCCGCTTTCGCGCGGCGGCGTGCGACCATGTAGCGAACTCGTCGGTCCAGGCTTCGATCGCGTAGACATATTGGCCAGGCTCGGGGGGCGTGAACGCGCCGGACCAGCGGTCATTGCCGTGATGGGTCATCGGCTCGCTCCGCCATTCGCGCTCCTGCTCTCCTCGCCAGATCAGCGCGGCTGAGATCACTGCCTCGCCATCGCGGTAGATGTCGGCCCAGACCTCGACCGGCTCGCCCGCGATCCGCTTCACGGCGAAACGGCCGCCGTCGATAGCGGGATAGACGTCCTCGATCAGGAAAGCGCTGCCGGCCGCGGCACTCTCGACAGTTTGAATTGTCTTGTTCACGGTGATGCCATTGACAAGAAAGCAGGAGCCCGTTTCCCTTGTCGGGAACCCACGCTTGGTACCATGATAGAAAGCCGCTTGTGTGTCATTGGTTCCCTTGGGAACGGCAAGCGCAGTTTGCGAGTTACCCCTGACTAACCTCTTCCGCGATCTCGTTATTCTCGATGCCCCTGGCCAAACAATGGCCTGCAAGCTGCGTGCCGAATGGATCTTTTAGCTCAAGCCCGGATCAAGGGCGTTCAATCCGAATTCATCGATGCCCTCGGCAAGCTGCGGGTCACCGCGCCCGAGGCCCTCAAATCCATCCTCGACGCCCTGCCGGAGAAGCGGGTCTATCGCTTCGTCAGCGGGCCGGTCGTGGTCCGTGCGCTCGGACGCCCGCGCACGGAATTGGCGTCGGTTGGCGCGCCGCCGCTGCAATGGAAAATCGCCGGCAACGGCAATGTGATCGCGGCAGGCGAGACGCGGGAGCCCGTGATCGCCTGGCCCGCGGGCCTGGCGCTCGGGTATCACCGCCTGACGCTGACCGATGCCGAAGGTGCGAGCGAAGACGTGCCGATGATCGTGGCGCCCGAGCGCTGTTTCGGCGGCGATTTCGACCGCGGCTGGCTGCTCGCCGTGCAGCTCTACAGCGTCCGCTCCGACCGCAATTGGGGCATCGGTGATTTCACCGATCTCGCGGGCCTGGTCCGGCTCGCCAAGCAGCTCGGTGCCGACGGCGTCGGGCTCAATCCGCTGCATGTCCTGTTCGACGATCACCCGGCCGATTGCAGCCCCTATTCGCCGAACAGCCGGCTTTTCCTCAACCCGCTCTATATCGACGTCGAGGCGATCCCTGAATTTTCGGCCGACCTCGTGCCCGACGCGGCCGCAACGGCCGCCCGTCTGCGCGAGGGCGACCGCGTCCCTTATACCGACATGGCGGCGCTGAAATGGCTGGGCCTGCGCGCCGCCTTTAACAGCTTCGTGACAAGCGCGAGCGAGGCGCGTCGCAAGGCGTTTGACGCCTTCCGTGCGGAGCGCGCGCCGCTGTTGTCCCGCTTTGCCTGTTTCGAGGTGCTGCGGCATCGTTTCACCGGACCCTGGTGGGAATGGCCGCAAGAATGGCAGCAGCCGGACGAGGCGAAATTCGCCGAGCTGCGCAACGGCCCCGACAAGCGCGAGGTCGAGTTCGTCGAATTCGTGCAATGGACGGCCGACAGCCAGCTGCATGCGGCCAAGGAGCTGGCCAGCCAGCTCGGCATGCGGGTCGGGCTCTATCTCGACGTCGCCGTCGGCGTGCAGTCCAACGGCTTCGATGCCTGGAACGAGCAGACGGCGATCTCGCGTCATCTCGCGGTCGGCGCGCCGCCCGACGTGCTCAACACGATCGGCCAGGATTGGGGCCTTGCCGGCTTCAATGCCGGCGGGCTGGAAGCGCAATCCTTCGTCCCGTTCGCCGACATGCTCGCGGCGTCGATGCGCCATGCCGGCGCGATCAGGCTTGATCACGTGCTCGGCCTGAAACGGCTCTATCTCGTGCCGCGCGGCTTCAAGCCCGACAACGGCGCCTATGTGCAGATGCCGTTCGAGGCACTGCTGGCCGCCGTAGCGCGCGAGAGCGCGGCCCATAAATGCATCGTGATCGGCGAGGACCTCGGCACCGTGCCGGAAGGCTTCCGCGAGATGATGCAGGATTTCGGCATCTGGTCCTATCTCGTCATGATGTTCGAGCGCGACGATGCCGGCCATTTCCGCAATGTCGACCATTACCGGCCCAATGCGCTGGTGACGCTGAACACGCATGACCTGTCGACCTATGCCGGCTGGCGCTCCTTCAGCGATCTCAAGATGAAGCGCTCGCTCGGGCTCGATCCCGGCGAGAACGACCAGGCGCGCTGGGATGCGCTCGGCGGGCTCGACGAGATCCTGCGCCAGAACGGCATCAGCGCCAATGATCTCTACTCTGTGCTGGCCTTCCTGTCGCGCACGCCGTCACGGCTGCTCGCGGTGTCGATGGAGGATCTGCTCGGCGTGATCGACCAGCCCAACATTCCCGGCACGATCGACGAGCATCCGAACTGGCGCCAGCGCCTTCCGGTCGCGCTCGACAAGATCGCGTCCAAGATCGATCTCGCAGCTTTGAAGGCTGCGACGCGGGAACGTTCATTGCCCGGCGGGAATTGAACCGCCGGGACTTGCCAGGCTCGCACGACATTGGCTCAAAGGATCGAGGACTATGCGCTGATCGGCGATTGCGAGACCGCGGCGCTGGTCGGGCGCAACGGCTCGATCGACTGGCTGTGCTGGCCGGCCTTCGATTCCGACGCATGCTTTGCCGCCATCCTCGGTACGCACAAAAACGGCCGCTGGCTGGTCGCGCCGAGCGAGGGCGCAACCTCCATCTCGCGGCGCTATCTCGGCAACACCCTCATCCTCGAAACGCGGTTCGAGACGAAGAACGGCACCGTCGCGCTGATCGATTTCATGCCGCTGCGCGGCAAGGCGTCCGACATCGTGCGGCTGGTCCGCGGCATCCGTGGCACCGTGAAGATGCGGATGGAGCTCGTCATCCGCTTCGGCTTCGGCGCGGATATTCCCTGGGTGCGGCGGATCGACCATTCCTTGATGGCCATCGCCGGCCAGGACATGACGGTGCTGCGCACGCCGGTCGAGACCCGCGGCGAGGATCTGACCACCGTCTCGGACTTCGAGGTGAAGGAAGGCGAGACCGTGCCATTCGTGCTGACTTACGGTCCCTCGCATCTCGCCCCGCCTGCGCCGATCGATGCGGAGCTGGCGCTCCAGGAGACCGAAAAATTCTGGGAGGACTGGTGCGGCCATTGCACCCGTGACGGCGACTATCAGGAGCTGGTCCTGCGCTCGCTGATCACGCTGAAGGCGCTGACCTTCGCGCCGACCGGCGGCATCGTCGCGGCACCCACCACCTCCTTGCCGGAGAAGCTCGGAGGCAGCAGGAACTGGGACTATCGCTTCTGCTGGCTGCGCGATGCCACCTTCACGCTGCTGGCGCTGATGAACTCGGGTTACACCGAGGAAGCCCTGGCCTGGCACAATTGGCTGCTGCGCGCGGCCGCCGGCTCCCCGGCGAACATGCAGATCATGTACGGCATCTGGGGCCAGCGGCGCCTCCTGGAATGGGAGGCGGGCTGGCTCGACGGTTATGAGGGGGCGCAGCCGGTGCGCGTGGGCAATGCCGCCCACGCGCAGCTCCAGCTCGATGTCTACGGCGAGTTGATCGACGCCTTCCACCAGTCGCGCATGGCGAGGCTCAAGCTCGACGACGAGACGACCTGGGCGCTGGAATGCGCCGTGCTCAATCATCTGGCCGAAGTCTGGGACCGGCCCGACCACGGCATCTGGGAGCGGCGCGGCCAACCCAAGCACTACGTCTTCTCCAAGGTGATGACCTGGGTCGCCTTCGACCGCGGCATCAAGAGCGCCGAGACCTTCGGCTTCAAGGCGCCGCTGCTGCACTGGCGTGCGCTACGCGAAGCCATCCATCGCGATGTCTGCAACAGGGGATTCGATGCGGAGGAAAATGCGTTCGTCGAATCCTACGGCTCGAAGATGCTCGACGCCAGCGTGCTGCTGCTGCCCGCCGTCGGCTTCCTGCCGGCGGACGACCCGCGCATCCGCGGCACCATCGCCGCGGCCGAAAAATGCCTGATGCGCGACGGTTTCGTGCTGCGGCACGACCCGCGCGAGCTGCCCCCGGACCAGCCGCCGCTCGAAGGCGCCTTCCTGGCGTGCACGCTATGGCTCGCCGATGCCTACGTGCTGTCGGGCGATCTCGACAAGGCGCAAGTTCTGCTTGACCGCGTGGTCGGCATCGCCAACGACGTCGGGCTACTGGCCGAAGAATACGATTCCGTGGCCCGCCGCCAGACCGGCAATTTCCCGCAGGCGCTGACCCACATCGCGCTGATCAACACGGCGCACAATTTGTCGGCGGCAAGGCAAGGCAGCGAGAAGCCGGCGGTGCAGCGGTCGAAGTAGTAGGAAGAGCCGTCAGGCGCTTTTGCCCCCACGAGCACGGTGCACTCCCTCTCCCGCTTGCGGGAGAGGGTTGGGGAGAGGGTGTCTCCGCAATGGGATAGCCCCCTAGAGGAGAAAGCCCTCACCCGCGCCTTCGGCGCGACCTCTCCCGCAAGCGGGAGAGGTTGCACCGAGCCCGTGGCAATCGAGTCAATCTAAGCCATTCCGCTTTAGCCCAGCCCATTCCGCGTCAAGATCATCTCCATCGCCTCGGCAAAGCCGTCCTGCTCGTTGGTCGCAGTGACGTGCGTCGCCTCGTCCTTGACGTTGTCGGCGGCGTTGCCCATGGCGATCGAGGTGCCGCTGACGCGGAACATGGCGAGGTCGTTCTGCATGTCGCCGATGGTGGCGACCGCGTCGGTCGAGATGCCGAGGCGCCTGGCCATCGCTTGCACGAACGTGCCCTTGTTGAAGCCCGGCGGGGTGATGTCGAGATAATAGGTCTGCGAGCGCACCGCGGTCGCTGCGCTGCCGAGGGCTTCCTGCATCACCTTCTCGCACGCCTCGAGCCGGGCGGCGTCGGCGCTGGCGCCGACGATCTTACAGGCGCTGGCAAGATAGGGCGAGAAGTCAGTCACGATCGTCGGATCGGAGCGGATCGTGTGCCGCTCGTGCGCGACGTAGCTGCCGCTGGGATTGTCGATCAGCCATTTGTCGGTGGTGAACAGCCAGACGTCGGCGCCGTAGTCGCGGAGGATCTGCAAGGTGCGCTCGGCCGCGCGCGCTGGAATCAGGTGCTGCTCGACCGGCCGCATCTCGGGATCGACGATCGAGGAGCCGTTGAACGGCCCAACCGGCAGCCACAGCGCCAGCGGCTCGATCAAGAAGCGCATGCCGATCGCCGGACGGCTGGACGTGATGGTGAAACCGATGCCAGCCTGGTGCAGCCGCTGCACGGCGTTCTTCGCGCGCTCCGTCAGCGTCTTGTCCTTGGTCAGCAGCGTGCCGTCGACGTCGGAGACCACGAGTGAGATTTGGGTCATGGCAGAACCTTGGGTGTTGCGCCGCCCAGTTTGAGCTGCCGCACGATGCCGTCTACGATCGCCTCGACGGTCTCGTCGATCGAGACGGTGATGACGTGCTCGCCCGGCTCCGGCGGCTCCAGCGTCTCGAACTGGCTGGCGAGCAGTCCGGGCGGCATGAAGTGCCCTTTGCGCTGCGCGAGCCGTTCGGCGATCAGCTCCTTGGTGCCCTTCAGGAACACGAAGCGGACGTCATCGCGTCCGCGCAGCAGCACGTCTCGATAGGCGTGCTTCAGCGCCGAGCAGGCGATGATGACGTGCTCGCCGCGGCCGCAGACCCGCGCGATTTCGTCGGCGATGGCATTCAGCCAGGGCCAGCGGTCTTCGTCGGTGAGGGGATGTCCGGCCCGCATCTTCTCGACATTGCTGGCGGGATGGAAGCTGTCGCCGTCCTCGAACCGCCAGCCGAGGCGCTCGCCGAGCGCCTTCGCGACCGTGCTCTTGCCCGAGCCCGACACGCCCATCACGATCAATGCACAGGGTGCTTCAGCGCGGCCCACGAATGTCCTCCGGAAGCGCGGCCTTGTCGACCAGCCAGACGGTCTCGCCGTTCGAGCGCGCGCGCAAGGCCGGCAGATTCTCGCCATTGCAGAGGCGCGTCAAGATCGGCCGCTTGTCGTGCCCGGCAATCTCGAACAGCATCTCGCGGCAGGAGGCCAAAGCGGGCAGGGTGAGCGAGACCCGCGGCACGAACGGCGCAACGTTCGCCTTGGGAACGCCGACGACCCAGCGTCGGGTCTCCTCGATCTCGGGGTAACCGGGAAACAACGAGGCGGTGTGGCCGTCCGGTCCTGCGCCCATCAGGACGAGATCGAACAGCGGACGTGCGGGATCGAGCTGGTCTCCGCCATAGAAGGCCTGCAGCTCACGCGCGTAGGCTTCCGCAGCGGCATCGGGATTGTCGGCTGTGGTCGGGATCGGGTGAATATGGCCGGCGGGCGCGTGGCGATCGAGAAAGGTCGCGCGGGCGACCGCCATGTTGTTGAGGGGATCGCTGTCGGGCACGAAACGCTCGTCGCCGATGAACCAATGCACGCGCTCCCACGGAATCCTGCCGCGCCAGGCCTCGCTGCCGAGCAACTGATACAGCTTCTTCGGGCTGGAGCCGCCGGTGAGGCAGATCGCGATCCGACCGGAATTGGCTGCGATCCGCACCATTGCGCGCTCGGCCGCGGCGCGGGCGAGAGCTTCGGCATCGGCCTCGACGATCAGCTTCGGCTGCCCGGCCGGAGCCATCACGAGTACTTCCGCCAGCTGCGTCCGTCGCGCCGGAGCAGCTCGTCGGCGCAGGCAGGGCCGTCGCTGCCGGCTTCATAGGTTTCGATGCCGTTGTTGCCCGCGCTCTTCCAGGCGTCCAGGAACGGCTGCACCGCCTGCCAGCCGGCCTCGATGCCGTCGGCGCGCTGGAACAGGATGTTGTCGCCGATCATACAGTCGTAGATCAGCGTCTCATAGCCGGTCGAGGGATCGGCGCGGAAATAGTCGCCATAGCGGAACTTCATCTCGACGCCGTCGATGGTGATGCTCGGCCCCGGGATCTTGGCGTTGAACTGCAGCTCGATGGTCTCGGTCGGCGCGATGCCGATGGTGAGGAAGTTCTGAGACAGCCGGTCGACGTCCGTCCCTGAGAACATCGACAGCGGCGCCTGCTTGAACTTGATCGCGACTTCGGTGCGCTTGTGGCCGAGCGCCTTGCCGGTGCGCAAGTAGAACGGCACGCCGGCCCAGCGCCAATTGTCGATCATCAGCTTGAGCGCGACAAAGGTCTCGGTGGTGCTGTCTGGCTTGACGTCCGCGGTCTTGCGATAGTCCGTGATCTCGTCGTCGCCGCTGCGGCCCGCGAGATATTGCGCGCGCACCGAATTCTTCAGTGCGTCCTCCCGGCTGGGCAGCTGGATCGATGTCAGCACGTCCGCCTTCTCGGAGCGTACGGAATGTGCGTCGAAGCGGGCGGGAGGCTCCATCGCGACCAGCGACATCAGCTGGAACAGGTGGTTCGGCACCATGTCGCGCAGCGCGCCGGTGGCATCATAGAAGCCGCCGCGGTGGCCGACCCCGAGCTTCTCTTCCACGGTGATCTGGATGTGGTCGATGTGGTTGCGATTCCAGATGGGCTCGAACATGCCGTTGGCAAAGCGCAGCACCAGGATGTTCTGCACCGTTTCCTTGCCGAGATAATGATCAATCCGGTAGATCTGGTGCTCGTCCATGATCTTCAAGAGTTCGGCATTCAGCGCGCGGGCCGAGGCCAGATCGGTGCCGAACGGCTTTTCGATCACGAGCCGCCGCCAGGCGCCGTTCTCCCTCATCATGCCGGTGCGGCCGAGCTCCCGCGCGGTCGGCGCGAACGCGGCCGGCGGCGTTGCCAGATAGAACAGCCGGTTGCCGCCGGTGTCCTGCGCGCATTCCAGCGAATCCAGATGCTGGCGCAGGCGGTCGAAGGAGGGCGGATCCTTTGCGTCGGCCTCGACGAAGGTCACGCATTCCAAAAGCCTCGTTGCGATGTCGTCGTCCACCGGGCGCGTCGCGAATTGCCGCAAGCCCTTCAGCAGGCTGTCGCGCAGCTCCTCATCCGACTGGCCCCTGCGGGCGACGCCGACGACGCAGAATTTCTCCGGCAGAAGATGCTCGGCGGCCAGGTTGTAGAGCGAGGGCATCACCAGGCGATGGGTGAGATCGCCGGTGACGCCGAAGATGACGAAGGCGCAATTTTCCGGCTTGCGCTTTGGCTGCGGGTCTTTTGTCACGAATGGTCGGCCTTCGCTTGGTTTACTCGTTACTTCGGCTTCGCCGCGCCCGGCTGCTTCGGCTCCTTGTGTCCGCCGAACCCTGCGCGCATCGCCGAGAGAATTTTTTCAGCGAAGGTGTGTTCCCGGCGGGAACGGAAACGTGTGTAGAGCGCCGCGGTCAAAACCTCGGCCGGCACGGCCTCGTCGACCGCCGCATTCACGGTCCAGCGGCCTTCGCCGGAATCCTCCACGAAGCCGGAATATTCCGACAGTTGCGGACTGTCGGCGAGGGCAGTCGAGGTGAGGTCGAGCAGCCAGGACGGAATCACGCTGCCACGCCGCCACACTTCAGCGATGTCGGCGAGATCGAAATCGTAGCGATGATCCGCCGGCAAAGCCTCGATATTGGCATTCCTGAGGATGTCGAAACCTTCGGCATAGGCCTGCATCAGGCCGTACTCGATGCCGTTGTGGATCATCTTGACGAAATGGCCTGCGCCGACGGGCCCGGCGTGGATGTAGCCTTGTTCGACGCGGGGATCGCGGCCCTCGCGCCCCGGCGTGCGCGGAATGTCGCCGGCGCCCGGCGCGAGCGCCGCAAAGATCGGATCGAGCCGGTCGACCACCTGCTTCTCGCCGCCGATCATCATGCAGTAGCCGCGGTCGAGCCCCCACACGCCCCCGGAAGTGCCGACATCGACATAATGGATGCCGCGCGCCTTCAGCGCCTTGCCGCGGCGGACGTCGTCCTGCCAGAAGGTGTTGCCGCCGTCGATGATGACGTCGCCTTCCTGCATCACGGCGGCGATCGTCTCGATCGTGGTCTCGGTGATGCGTCCTGCCGGCAGCATCACCCAGGCCGTGCGCGGCCGCTCCAGCTTGGCGACGAACTCTTCCAGCGTCGCCGAGCCGACCGCGCCGTCGGCGGCAAGGCCCGCGACGGCCTTGGCGTCCTTGTCGTAGACCACGGTCGAATGCCCGTGCCGCATCAGGCGGCGAACGATGTTACCGCCCATTCGGCCGAGGCCGATCATGCCGAGTTGCATCTGCATTATTCCTTTAGTTCAGCGCGTCGTTGAGCGCTGCATTGAGCGCGGCAAGGCCTTTCTTGAGCCCACCCTTCAGGTGCACCCGCAGCGCACGCCGGCCGCGTTCCGTCAGCACGTCGAAATCGCCGCGCGCCTGCGCCGCCTTGATCACGCCGAAGCTCGCCTTCTGGCCCGGCACAGGCAGGTCCTTGGCGTCATCGGCGGTGATCTGGAGGAAGACGCCGCTGTCGGGCCCGCCCTTGTAGGCCTGTCCCGTCGAGTGCAGGAAGCGCGGGCCGAACTCGGCGCAGGTCGCGACATGCCGCTTCTCGCGCACCTCGAGGCGCATGGCCTGAAGCGCGTCAATCGTGGCCTTGTCGCGCGCGATATAGCCGAGCAGGGCGACGTAGTCTCCGTCGCTGGATCGCGACAGATGCGCCTTCAGCCAGGAGCCGAGATCGCCATTGGCGCCGGCGGCGCGTAGCGCCGTGGCGTTGGCCTCGTCGGTGTAGAGATCGGCTTCCTTGGTGCTGACCACCGGCTCTTCCGCCGGCAGCTTGCCGGTCTTCTCGAACGCGGCGGTGAGCTCGCGGGTCTTGATCTTGGCCGCTTCGACGTCCGGCTGGTCGAACGGGTTGATGCCGAGAATGCTGCCGGCCACGGCGGTTGCCATCTCGAAGCGGAAGAATTCCTGGCCGAGATGCTCGATCGACTTCATGACGATGCGCACCACGGGGTGACCCGCCGCCTCGATCGCGGCAAGCTGGGAATCGTGTGCGGCGTCCGCTTCGCCTTCGACGCGGATGTCGATGAAGAATCGGTCGTTGCCGTAGACGGAGGGATCGCCCAGCGGCTCGCCCTCGATCGGGATCAGGCCCTTGCCCTCCTTGCCGGTCGATTCCGCGATCAGCTGCTCGGCCCAGGCGCCGAAATCGGCGATCTTCTTCGACGCCAGGATCGTCACCTTGTCGCGGCCTTCGAGTCCCGCGAGACCTATGGCAAGGCCGAGCTGCACGCCCGGGTTTTCGGACGGCGGCACATCGGGGCCACAGGAGCGGGCCATCACCAGCGCATGCTTGACGAAGCTCTTGACGTCGATGCCCGCGGTTGCCGCCGGCACCAAGCCGAAGGGCGAGAGCACCGAATAGCGTCCGCCGATCGAGGGCTCGCCATGGAAGATGCGGGCGTAGTTCAGCTGCTTCGCCGCCTTCTCCAACGACGAGCCGGGGTCGGTCACCGCGATGAAGCGATGCCCGGTCTTCACCTTTGCACCCACCGCCTTGGCAACCTGCTCGTGGAAATAGTCCTTCATCGCGTTCGGCTCGGTGGTGCCGCCGGACTTGCTGGAGACGATGAAGACGGTGTTGGCGATGTCGATCTTCGCCTCCATCGCCCGCACTTGTGCCGGATCGGTGGAGTCGAGCACGTGCAGCTTGGGGAAGCCGGGCTTCTTGCCGAAGGTCTCCGCCAGCACCTCGGGGCCGAGGCTGGAGCCGCCCATGCCGAGCACGACGGCGTCGGAGAATTTCTGGCCCTTCACGCGGCCCGCATAGTCCTCGTAATCGGCAATGTCGGCCTGGTGCGGGCTGTCGAGCCAGCCGAGCCATTTGTCCTCGTCCGCACCGGTCCAGACCGACTTGTCGCGCTGCCACAGCCTGCGGATCTTGGCCGACGCCCGCCATTCCTCCGTGGTCTTGGCCAGCGCCTTGCCGAGCCCGTCGCCCAGCGAGAGCTGCTGGCGGTCGAGTGCGGGCCCGAGCACGACGGCGCGCTTGTGGGCGACGGCGCCGTAGAGCTTGTCGGCGGCATCCGCAAACAGCTTGACGCCGTCCTTGACCAGCTCCTCGGCAATCGCATCGAGCGAGATGCCGGAGCGCTCCAGCTCCTCCAGCACGCGCTTCGCGTCCTCGACGTTCTCCTCCAGGCTGTCGCGCGGCTTGCCGTGATCGCGGAACGCATCCAGCGTTGCCGGCGGCACGGTGTTGATGGTGTCGGGGCCGATCAGCTCCTCGACATAGAGGACGTCGCTGTAGTCCTTGTTCTTGGTGCCGGTGGAGGCCCACAGCATGCGCTGCGGCTTGGCGCCCTTGGCGGCGAGCTTCTCCCAGCGCGGGCCTGCGAACAGGCGCTTGTATTCCTGATAGGCGAGCTTGGCGTTGGCGATCGCCACCTTGCCCTTGAGCGCGGCGAGACGTTCCTTCTCGGACGGATCGTTGGCGCGGGCGATCTTCTCGTCCAGCTGCTTGTCGACCACCGAGTCGATCCGGCTGACGAAGAAGCTGGCGACGCTGGCCACATGCGACGGATCGCCGCCGCCGGCGACGTAGGTCTCCAGACCGGCGATGTAGGCCTCGGCCACCTCGAGATAGACGGCCTTGGAGAACAGCAGCGTGATATTGATGCTGATGCCCTCGCTGATCAGCTGCTCGATCGCCGGCAGGCCCTCCGGCGTCGCCGGCACCTTCACCATCAGGTTCTTGCGACCGACGTCCTTCCAGAGCCGCCGCGCCTCCGCGATCGTGCCCGATGTGTCCATGGCGAGATAGGGCGAGACCTCCAGGCTGACATAGCCGTCGCGGCCCTTGAGGCGGTCATAGACCGGGCGCAGCACGTCGGCGGCGTTCTGGATGTCCTCGATCGCAGCGGCCTCGAACAGGTCGGCCACGGTGCGGTCGCCGCGCTTCAGCGCCTTGCCAATCGGGGCGTCATATTCGTCCGAGCTGCCGATCGCCTTTTCGAAAATCGACGGGTTGGAGGTGACGCCCTTGACGCCGTCGGTGTCGATCAGCCGCTTCAGGTCGCCCTTGGCGATGAAGCCGCGGGCCAGGAAGTCGAGCCAGACCGCCTGTCCGTGCTTTTCCAGTTCTTTGACGGGATTCATGATGCTTATTATCTCCAAGCCTGCGGACGAGGGGTTTTCGCGAAGGTCTGACGCGCTATCCTCTAGCCTACATGCACCCGGGAGGGAACCAATCAAGGGTGCAGGAGTCATACCCTCCAGTGTAACTCCGTCGCGATCATGGCGATCCAGACGGGCGCCTTGCTGTTGCGTAAAGGTCGTTCACCATCCGGCCGATCTTAGCGCCTCGCTGTCCAGCGGGCATGTCGTCGTCATCCACTCCTTCGCATCCGCGCTCTCCGTATCGACAATGAATTTCTGCCACGGGGTTCGATAGCGGAAATCTTGCTCGAAGATTGCCGCGTCACGAAATGATCGTGCTGAGGCCGACGCCGGACATGCGAAGAGCTCCGCAGCATCCCAAGCTGGCCGTTACGCACAGAACGATCGCGTTGTCATCCGTCGGGGTGGGCCTGGCCTGGCAGCGACTGTGACACGGTGCTGCGCGGTTGCCGCGACGTACAGGCCGCCAGCACACCGCATTGCAGCAGGAAGATGAACGGGGACCGCAAGGCTTCGCCGTACAAGCGTCATAAGATCGCCGCTCCCGGCCCGCTATGCTGCATTGCCGGATGGGGCCATCCCCGGGAACGCCCGGATGTGGCGACCGAGTGACATTTTCTGGAAATGGGCCAGAATAGACAGAGATTCGCACAAATTACAGGCAGGTGCCTGTTCGTAACTCATGGAGTGCCTACGTTGTGCGTTGCGTCGAGTCGGCACCAGGGTGTCCAATGATTGTCATGTGCTCACGCTGATTCGAAACGGCCTGAGGAACGGTCCGGTAACTGCTTTCGTTTCAGCTTGTAGCGGAACTCACGCGGAGAGGGATCATGTACAACGATTCTCTATTCAACGCTTTCGCTCGGTCGTTCGAGGCGAGAAGCCAGCACGACATGTCGATGGCGGAATATCTGGAATCGTGTCGAAGCGATCCCATGAAATACGCGAACGCGGCTGAACGACTGCTAGCGGCGATCGGTGAGCCTCAGACGATTGACACGGCCAAGGACCCACGCCTTGGCCGTATTTTTTTGAACCGCACCATCCGCACCTATCCAGCCTTCGCCGGCTTCTACGGCATGGAAGAAACCATCGAGCGCATCGTCGGTTTCTTCCGCCATGCGGCGCAAGGTCTCGAAGAGCGCAAGCAGATCCTCTACCTGCTCGGCCCGGTCGGCGGCGGCAAGTCCTCGCTCGCCGAGCGGCTCAAGTCGCTGATGGAAGTGCAGCCGATCTACGTGCTCAAGGCCGGCGACGAGCTCTCGCCTGTGTTCGAGAGCCCGCTCAGCCTGTTCGATCCTGATCAGCTCGGTCCGATGCTGGAGGAGAAGTACGGCATTCCGCGCCGTCGCCTCACCGGCCTGATGAGCCCGTGGTGCTACAAGCGGCTCGAAGCCTTCGGCGGCGACATCTCGCAATTCCGGGTCGCCAAGATCCAGCCCTCGCGGCTGCGCCAGATCGCGATCGCCAAGACCGAGCCCGGTGACGAGAACAACCAGGACATCTCCTCGCTGGTCGGTAAGGTCGACATCCGCAAGCTCGAGACCTACGCCCAGAACGATCCCGACGCCTACAGCTATTCCGGCGGTCTCAACCGCGCCAACCAGGGCGTGCTCGAGTTCGTCGAGATGTTCAAGGCGCCGATCAAGATGCTGCACCCGTTGCTGACCGCAACCCAGGAAGGCAACTATATCGGCACCGAGAACATCGGCGCGATCCCGTTCACCGGGATCATCCTGGCGCACTCGAACGAAGCCGAGTGGGCGAGCTTCAAGGCCAACAAGAACAACGAAGCCTTCATCGACCGCATCTGCGTCATCAAGGTGCCCTACTGCCTCAGGGTCACCGAGGAGCAGAAGATCTACGAGAAGCTGATCCAGGGCTCCGAGCTCGCCTCGGCTCCTTGCGCGCCGTCGACGCTGGAGACGCTGGCGCGGTTCTCGGTGATGTCGCGCCTGCGCAAGCACGAGAACTCCACCCTGTTCGCCAAGATGCGGGTCTACGACGGCGAGAGCCTGAAGGAGTCCGATCCGAAGGCGCGCAGCGTCCAGGAATATCGCGACGCCGCCGGCGTCGACGAGGGCATGGATGGTGCTTCGACCCGCTTCGCCTTCAAGATCCTGGCTGCGACGTTCAACCACGATCCGCAGGAGGTGGCCGCCGACGCCGTGCATCTGATGTACGCGCTGGAGCAGGCGATCCGCCGCGAGCAGCTGCCTGAGGAGACCGAGAAACGCTATCTCGAGTTCATCAAGGCCGAGCTCGCACCGCGCTACGCCGAGTTCATCGGCAACGAGATCCAGAAGGCTTATCTCGAATCCTACTCGGATTATGGGCAGAACCTGTTCGATCGCTACGTCGACTATGCCGACGCCTGGATCGAGGACCAGGACTTCAAGGATCCCGATACCGGCCAGCTGCTCGATCGCGAGCTTTTGAACCAGGAGCTGACGAAAATCGAGAAGCCGGCGGGCATCGCCAACCCCAAGGACTTCCGCAACGAGGTCGTCAAATTCTCGTTACGCTCCCGGGCCCAGAACGGCGGCAAAAATCCGACCTGGACCTCCTACGAGAAGATTCGCGATGTGATCGAAAAGCGGATATTCTCCCAAGTCGAGGACCTGCTTCCGGTCATCTCCTTCGGGTCGAAGAAGGACGGCGAGACGGAGAAGAAGCACGGCGAGTTCGTCGCACGCATGGTGGAGCGCGGCTATACCGAACGTCAGGTTCGCCGGCTCGTCGAATGGTACATGCGCGTGAAGCAGGCCGGTTGAGGCGGATGGGAGGCGAATGGTAAAGTGCCCATTCACATTATTGACAGGCGCCTGAATCCAGGCGGCAAGAGTCTTGAGAACCGCCAGCGGTTCTTGCGTCGGGCCAAATCCCTGGTGCAGGGCGCCGTCAAGAAGACCTCGCAGGAACGCGACATCAAGGACGTCCTGGAGGGTGGTGAGGTCACGATTCCACTCGACGGCATGCACGAGCCGCGTTTCCGCCGTGAAGGCGGGACGCGCGACATGGTCCTGCCCGGCAACAAGAAGTTCATTGAAGGCGACTATCTCCAGCGCTCCGGCCAGGGCAGCGCCAAGGATTCCGGTCCCGGCGAAGGCGACAGCGAGGACGCTTTCCGCTTCGTGCTGAGCCGCGACGAGTTCGTCGATCTGTTCCTCGACGACCTCGAGCTTCCGGATCTCGCCAAGCGCAAGATCGCACAGACCGAGAGCGAAGGCATCCAGCGCGCCGGCTACACCATGACCGGCTCGCCCGCCAACATCTCGGTGAGCCGGACGGTGAAGCTCGCGCTCGCCCGCCGCATCGCGCTCAAGCGTCCGCGCAAGGACGAGATCGAAGAGCTGGAAGCCTCGATCGAAGCATGCACGGACGAGGACGAGCGTGCGGCTCTCGTGGCCCGGCTCGAAACGTTGAAGGCGAAGTCCAAGCGCATCCCCTTCATCGATCCGCTCGACATCCGCTACCGGCGCTTCGAGACGGTGCCCAAGCCCGTCGCGCAGGCCGTGATGTTCTGCCTGATGGACGTCTCCGGCTCGATGTCCGAGCACATGAAGGACCTGGCGAAACGCTTCTACATGCTGCTCTACGTGTTCCTGAAGCGGCGCTACAAGCACGTCGAGATCGTCTTCATCCGCCACACCGACCGCGCCGAGGAGGTCGATGAGCAGACCTTCTTCTACGGTCCGGCCTCGGGCGGCACGCTGGTCTCCAGTGCGCTGCAGGCGATGCACGAGATCGTGCGCGAGCGCTTCAACCCGTCGGATTGGAACATCTACGCCGCGCAGGCTTCCGACGGCGACAATTCCTATTCCGACGGCGAGCTCACGGGGCTCCTCTTGACCGAGAAGATCCTGCCGGTCTGCCAGTTCTTCGCCTATCTCGAGGTCGGCGAGGCCGGCGGCAGCGCCTTCGATCTCTCCGACTCCTCGCTCTGGAGCCTCTACGAACGCCTGCGCAACAGCGGCGCCCCGCTCTCGATGCGCAAGGTCTCGGAGCGCAGCGAGATCTTCCCGGTATTCCACGATCTGTTCCAGCGCCGCGACACTGCCCAGGAGAAGGCCGCTCCATGAAGGAACGTTTGTTCGAAGGCGCCGATTGGGATTTCCACACCTTGCAGCGCATCACCGATGCCTGCGAGGAGGTGGCGTTGAAGGATCTCGGCCTCGACGTCTATCCGAACCAGATCGAGGTCATCACCGCCGAGCAGATGCTGGACGCCTATTCGTCGGTCGGCATGCCCCTGTTCTACAAGCACTGGTCGTTCGGCAAGCACTTCGCGTTCCATGAGGCGTCCTACCGCAAGGGCCTGATGGGGCTGGCCTACGAGATCGTCATCAACTCCTCGCCCTGCATCTCCTATCTGATGGAGGAGAACACGGCGACGATGCAGACGCTGGTGATCGCGCACGCCGCCTTCGGCCACAACCATTTCTTCAAGAACAATTATCTGTTCAAGCAATGGACCGATGCCGACGGCATCCTGGACTATCTCGACTTCGCCAAGAACTACGTCATGCAGTGCGAGGATCGCTACGGGCGCATCGAGGTCGAGCGCACGCTCGATGCCGCGCACGCGCTGATGTCGCACGGCATCGACCGTTATCCCGGCAAGAAGAAGCTCGATCTGCGCGCCGAGGAGAAGCGGGCAGGGCGCCGCCGCCAGCACGAGGAGGAGGTCTTCAACGATCTCTGGCGCACCGTGCCGAAGGGCGCCGCCAAGAGCCGCTCCGCGCTCAGCATCGAGCGCCGCCGCAAGCTGCTCGGCCTGCCGCAGGAGAATTTGCTCTATTTCCTGGAGAAGAGCGCGCCGCGGCTGGCGCCCTGGCAGCGCGAGCTCTTGCGCATCGTCCGCCACATCGCGCAATATTTCTATCCGCAGAGCCAGACCAAGGTCATGAACGAGGGGACGGCGACCTACGTCCATTATCGCATCATGACCAAGCTGCACGAGCAGGGTCGCATCAGCGACGGCAACTTCCTCGAATTCCTGGGGTCGCACACCAACGTGGTGTTCCAGCCCGAGTTCGACGACCCGCGCTTCTCCGGCTTCAACCCCTACGCGCTCGGCTTCGCGGTGATGCAGGACATCGAGCGCATCGTCGCCAATCCGGAAGACGAGGACCGCGAGTGGTTCCCCGACATCGCCGGCAAGGGCGACGTCATGGGCGTGCTGCGCGACGTCTGGGCCAATTACCGCGACGAAAGCTTCATCGGCCAATTCCTGAGCCCGAAGTTGATGCGGCACTTCCGCATGTTCCACCTGCACGACGATCCCGAGGAGCGCGCCGGCATCCGCGTCGATGCCATCCACGACGAGCGCGGCTTCCGCCGCGTCCGCCGCGAATTGGCGCGGCAGCACGATGTCGGCTACATCGACGCCAACATCGAGGTGGTCGACGTCGATCTCTCCGGCGACCGCCGCCTGATCCTGCATCACCACGTCATCAAGGGCTCGCAGCTCAACGAGACCGACGCCAAGCGCGTGCTCCAGCACCTGGCCGATCTCTGGACCTACGACGTCGCACTGATCGAGGTCGATGCCAACGACAAGGTGCTGCGCGAATACGTCGTCAGCCCACGCCCGATCGCGGCGGCGGTGGCGTGACGGGGCTGCCTACATGGGGCACCACGCGAGATGCGCATTGATGTGCCCTCGCCCCTTGCGGGAGAGGGCAGCGACGCCGGCAGACATAAGCTCACTGGGGTGAGGGGTATCTCTCCGCACTCTCCCGTGCCGATGGAGACCCCTCATCCGGCGCTTCGCGCCACCTTCTCCCGCAAGGGGAGAAGGAAGGCACTTGTGGCGGCCCATCGCGTCTACGAGGCTGATCGCTTCCCCGGCTTCTTCTTGCTCGCATTCAGCTCGACCGCCGCGCGGATCAGCGCCTTCAACGCCTTCTCGTTGATCGTTTCGCCCTCGCGAATATCGATCGCGCGGCGCACATTGCCGTCGAGGCTGGAATTGAAGAGACCTGCGGGATCCGCCAGCGCGGCGCCCTTGGCGAAGGTCAGCTTCACGACCTCCTTGTAGGTCTCGCCGGTGCAGATGATGCCGTCGTGCTCCCAGACGGGAACACCGCGCCATTTCCACTCTTCGACGACATCAGGGTCGGCCTCCTTGATCAGCGCGCGAACCCGCCCCAGCATCTCGCCGCGCCAGTCGCCGAGCTCCTTGATCCGGCCGTCGATCAGCTTGGATGGCGAGGCGGTACCTGCTTGCTTCGCGCTGCTCGTCTTCGCCGCCACGGGCTTCTTCATCATGGCCTCG
Source organism: Bradyrhizobium yuanmingense (assembly GCF_025200905.1). NCBI lineage: Bacteria > Pseudomonadati > Pseudomonadota > Alphaproteobacteria > Hyphomicrobiales > Nitrobacteraceae > Bradyrhizobium > Bradyrhizobium yuanmingense. The sequence continues at coordinate 1,623,219 of NZ_CP104173.1, forward strand.
TTCACGCGTTGCTGCGGCCGCGATAAGGCAGCGCGAACAGATAGAGCCCGGTCGCGAGCAGCGGAATCAGCGGCACCAGCGCCAGGAAGCCGATCCACACGGCCTCGACTTGCATCGTCATCGCCACGATGTTGGCGATGACGGCAAGCGTGAAAGCCATCGACAGCCAGCGATGAATCTGCCGAATCCACATAGGCGTGCTCATTGGGACCTCCTTTGAGAATGATCGGAATGGGTGGTGGAGCTAGCTCGCCCGCGCCAGCAAATCGTCCAGCTTCGCCAAAAACTGCTTCCAGCCGGCATGCGCGCCGCCGAACGCCTGTTTCTGCGTCGGGCGGAAGCCCGCCTGCTCGACGCGCAGATGGGTGCCGGCGCTCGTCGGCGTCAGTGTGAAGGTGACGATGCTCTTGAGATCGAACGCGGCGTCCTCATGCGAGAAATTCCAGGTGTAGGCCAGCGTCCTCTGCGGCTCGATGGTGAGCACCTCGCAGTCCAGCACGCCGCCCCATTCGCCGCGCAGATTGAAGCGATGGCCGACGACCGGCTTGAAGTCGTTCTTCATCAGCCATTCCTCGATCAGATGCGGCTGCGTCAGCGCGCGCCAGAGCCGCTCGGCGGGATAGGCAAATTCGCGCTCGATCACGACGGAGCGCGTCTCGGCGGGGGCGTTCATTGGTCCATCCTCTTCAGGAGATCGTCGAGGGCATCTAGCCTTTTCTGCCAGAACCCGGCCATCTGGCCGGTCCAGTCGATCAGCGGATTGAGCGCACCGGGCTGCGCGCTGTAATGGGTCTGCCGTCCTTCGTGCCGGTCGCGCACGAGCCCAGCCTGCTTCAGGGCGCCGAGATGCTTCGACACCGCCGGCTGCGATACGCCGGATCGCGCCGTGAGCGCCCCGACCGTCTGCTCCCCCTCACGGCACAGCCGCTCGAAGATCGCCCGCCGGGTCGGATCGGCGAGCGTCCTGAACAGCAGGTCGGGGGTGGGGGACATGCGGAATCCATAACCAGGAAGTTATGGATAGACTCATAACTGTGGAGTTATGGGTAAGTCAAGTGCGACGGGAGGATACGGCGATGGCGGGCGCAGCCCTCTCCGCGTCATTGCGAGGAGCCCTTGCGACGAAGCAATCCAGTCTGCCTCCGCGGAAGAATTCTGGATTGCTTCCGCCTTCGCTAAGGCTTCGGCGGACAAGTCGCTGCGCTCGCAATGACGGAGAGTGTGGCGCGTCTTTCGCAAATCTTACGGCCGCAAATACAGATACCCCTGCGACTGCAGCTCGGCCAGCCGGACCACGCCGCCGTTCTCTGCGTTGACGAAGCCCGGCAGCAGCTCGCTCAGCGTCACGTTCTGCGCCTTCATCGTGTTGCCGCAGGCCGCAAGCTCGACGCCGCCCTTGGAGAAATCACTGATCCGCTTGCTGACGTCGGGGTTGGCCTGCGCCGAGTGAAATGCCTTCAGCGCCGGGCCGTGGATCACCAGCGCGATCGTCACATGTTCTGGGCCGCCGACGCCGTCGAAGTGGTTCTGGATGTTGCCGAGCACGAAATGGACCTTCTCGGCGTCGCTGAGGTGATAGACCACCTTGAGCTTGTTCGACGGCGCGGTGGCGGTCGTGGCTTTCGCGCTGGAGGCGCCAAGCGCCGCGCCCAAAGCCGAGACGGCGCTCCACAAGATGCTGCGGCGGTTCATGGCATTCTCCCTGGATTGCCTGACATTGCCGCAGGCATATCACTTGTGGCGCAGCGCAGCGAGTTCCTTGCGGTCGGTCACCAGCGAGGCGCACTCGCGATTGTCGGCCCGGTCGAGCCGGAAAATCTTGTCGTCGGCGCCGGCGGTCAGCGAATGCTCGGCGTCATCGTCCGGCTTGTTGTTCTGCCAGACCCTGACACGTTCGAGCCGGACGATCGCGGACTTGTCGTCCTTGGAGAGCGCAACGCCGATGCCGCCGCCATCGCAGTCGACGCCGCAGCCGAGGCGGACCTCGTCGCCGCTCCTGGTGAATACGGCGTGGTTGCACGAGCCGCTGGAGTCGAAATCGCCGCTGCGGTGACGGTACCTGAAGCCAAGGCGGAAGGAATGGTGAAGCTCCTTGTCCTCCTCGTCGAATTCCGCGGAGATCAGCAGCTTCATCGCGGCGACCTTCTGCTTCGGATGCCGCGCCAGATGGTCGGCATCGTAGCGGCGGACGAAGCAGGCATAGGCCTTGTCGCCGGGAGGCTTCGCATACATCCGCGTATTGAAGGTCTCGGCCTCGGCCTTACTGGCCTCGCGGATATCGTCGACTTCCTCGGCGCGGCCGACGCTGGTCAGCGCAGCAAAAGTGAGGGCGGCAAGGATGACGAGCTTCATGAGGGCCTCGTGCACACGACAATTTCGTCGCAGCAGGACAGAGCTGCTGTCTGTTAGACGCAGAATTGGTGACCCGCGTTCAACCGTCGCAAGCCGCTCGAGCGGTGGTCGCGGTGCGGATTCGCGCAACTCGCTTCACGCTCCGCCTTAGTCACTGATGGGCTCGAGAAGGTTCAAGCGGTGAAGCGGGCGGCTCTTCGGAACTTGAAGCCTGCAATCGCTGCGACATTGTCTCGGTTCGTCAATGTGATAGCCTTCACAGACGATCGCCTTTGGCGGTCGTAGGCTGGGGCTGCCTTGTAAGTTTGTGGAGTCCCCCGCATGGGCGAAATTCGCAACTTCAGACCCGGAAATCCCGACGAGCCGCCGCCGCACAGCGGAATGCCTCGCCGTCTCGCCGCGATCATCGTCGGCGATATCGTCTCCTACAGCCGGTTGATGCAGGCCGACGAGGAAGGCACGCATGCCCGCGTCAAGCGGATCGAGCGCGACATCATCCAGCCCAGCATCATCGAGCACCATGGAAGTCTGGTGAAGACGACCGGCGACGGCTTCATCGCCATATTCGACAGTCCCGTGGAAGCCGTTCGATGCAGCATCGTCATCCAGCAGAATCTCGTCGGCCGCAACGCCTCCATTCCCAAGCATTCCCGGCTCGAATATCGGATCGGAGTCAATCTCGGTGACGTCATCGTGGAGCCGGACGACATATATGGTGACGGCGTCAACATCGCCACGCGTATCGAGGGCATCGCGGAGCCGGGGCAGGTCTTCATATCCGGCGCGATCTACGAGCAGATCAAACACAAGATCGTATGCGGCTATGAGTCGCTCGGCGACCGCAAGGTCAAGAACATCACCGATCCGGTGCGCGTGTATCGTGTGCTGCCGGACGCTGATGCGGTCGGCAAGACAAGAAGCCGGCGTGAGAACGTCCTGCTCTTTCTTCTGATCACGGCATTGCTGGTGATTGCCGGCTACGTGCTTTGGTACGTGCTGGTGCAGCACCGCAGCCAGGTGGGGCAACAGGCTGCCGCTCCCCCGATCGCGGCGCCGTTGGCTTCGCCGGCGCCGCAGTCCGTTCCGTCGTTACCGAGCCCGGCAGCACCGGCGCCACAAGCCGCACCCGCGGCTTCTCCGTTGCCCACAACGGTGCCACCGCCCGCAGCATCGCCTTCACCGTCTCCGGCATCCAGTCCATCGGTGACGCCGGTCCGGGAACCCGAAATGATCGCCATTCGTGGCGGCAGCTTCGCGATGGGAAGCAATGACGATCCGACCGAACGACCCGTCCATCAGGTCACGATCAAGCCGTTCTCGATCGGAAAATATCCGGTAACGGTGCAGGAGTGGAACGAATGCGCTGCCGCCAAGGCGTGCGGATTCACGGCCACTGGCAAGGACGATGCCCCGGTCAGCAATGTGAGCTGGACCGATGCGCAGCAATATGTCGCCTGGCTCGCGCAAGCGACGAAGAAGCCCTACCGGCTTCCCAGCGAAGCCGAATGGGAATATGCGGCACGCGGCGGGACACAGACCAAATATTGGTGGGGCGACAAGCTCCAGCCGGGCATGGCGGGCTGCAAGGATTGCGGTGAACTTGCGGCCGAGCAGCCGGCCAAGGTCGGCAGTTTCAAGCCCAATCCATTCGGGCTTTACGACATGGGCGGCGGCATCGATCAGTGGGTCGCAGACTGCTGGCACCGGACCTATCAGGGCGCGCCCAGCGACGGCTCGGCGTGGACTAGCCCTGACTGCGGCTCTCATGTCCTGCGCTCAGGCTCCTGGAAGAACGATTCGAGATATGTGCGGCCGTCAAACCGCGGTGGATACGACACCGGCGTCCGTTACCCCACGCATGGATTCCGGATCGCGCTCAGTCCGTAGGTACTGGAGTCAATTTGATGAAGATCGTTTCCTGTATCGCGCTCGCGGCCGCCATCGCATTGCTCCCCGGCGCGGCCTATCCGCAAGGCAAAACTGCGCCAAAGGACGCCAAGCTTTATTTCATCTCGCCGTATGACGGCCAGAAGATCCGTGGTGGGTTTTGGGTCCGTTTCGGCCTGCGCAACATGGGCGTGACGCATGCCGGCGACGACTACCACAATGCCGGCCACCATCATCTGTTGATCGACGTGAAAGACCCCATCGATGCCAAGGAGCCGATTCCGCAGGACAAGTCCCATCTGCATTTCGGAGCCGGACAAACCGAAACGTTTCTCGAGCTTCCGCCGGGCACGCACACGCTGCAACTGGTGCTTGGCGACGCCAAGCACTATCCGTTCGAACCACCCGTCGTGTCGGAGAAGATCACGATACGCGTCAGGCCGGCGGCATCAGCGCGAAGATGATCACCGCAGGCTGGCGTTGATCTTGTCCAGCACCGCCGAGCCCGGGCAGAGCGTGTCCGCCTCGAGCGCGTTGAGCGGCGTCTCGACCGTGTTGAGATGCTCGTGCAGGTCCTCCGCGTCGGGGTCGACGTACAGAAGACCGGTGACGATCTGGCCCTTGGCGGCGTGCCTTGCGAGGAAGGTCTGGGCGCCCAGGCGGTCGTGCGGATCGTAATCGGCATCGATCTTGCGCAGCGCGATCTTGCTGCCGTCGTGCTGCTCGACCACCTGCACCGTGCCGGGCGCGTAGTCCACCGCAATCGGGTCGCGGCCGACCAGCACATCCAGCCGGTTCACGGCGTCATTGTGCTCGCGGACATAGTCGAAGCTCTTGGTCGAGCCGGCATGGTTGTTGAAGGCGATGCAGGGGCTGATCACGTCGATGAAGGACGCGCCCTTGTGGCCGATCGCGGCGGCGATCAGCGGCACCAGCTGGCTCTTGTCGCCGGAGAACGAGCGCGCCACGAAGGTGGCCCCTAACTGCAGCGCGATGGCGACGAGGTCGATGGCGTTGTCGGTGTTGGTGACGCCCTTCTTGCTCTTCGAGCCGCGGTCGGCGGTGGCCGAGAACTGACCCTTGGTCAGGCCGTAAACGCCGTTGTTCTCGACGATATAGGTCATGTTGACGCCGCGGCGGATCGAGTGCGCGAACTGGCCGAAACCGATCGAGGCGGAATCGCCGTCGCCGGAGACGCCGAGATAGATCAGATCGCGGTTGGCGAGATTGGCGCCTGTCAGCACGGATGGCATGCGGCCGTGCACGGAATTGAAGCCGTGCGAATTGCCGAGGAAATAGTCCGGCGTCTTCGACGAGCAGCCGATGCCGGAGATCTTCGCCACCCGATGCGGCTCAATCGAGAGCTCGTAGCAGGCCTCGATGATCGAGGCCGTGATCGAATCATGGCCGCAGCCCGCGCATAGCGTCGAGATCTTGCCCTCATAGTCGCGATGCGTGTAGCCGAGCGCGTTCTTCTTCAGACCCGGATGATGGAATTTCGGTTTTGCGATGTAAGTCATGAAACGGCCTTGCGGAGCGGGGTCACCTTGAGGTGGTCCTGGTGGTCGCCAATGGCCTTGGCGATGAAGCGAGCAGTGATCGGCGTGCCGTCGTAATGCACGATCGGCACCAGCCGGACGGGATCGATGCCGTTCTCGTTGACGATGAGCTGGCGCAGCTGGCTGTCGCGGTTCTGCTCGACGACGTATACGAAATCGTGCTCGGCGAGGAAGCTGGCCACGCTGGAATGGAACGGGAAGGCGCGGATGCGCAGACGGTCGAGCTGATGCCCGCGCGCTTCCAGCAGGCCGATCGCCTCGTCCATCGCCGGCGAGGTCGAGCCGAAATATATCACGCCATATTTGGTCGGCCGTTCCGCATTGGCCTGCAGCGGACGCGGCACCAGGTCCTGCGCGGTCTCGAACTTGCGCATCAGGCGCTGCATGTTGTCGGCGTAGACCGTGCCTTCCTCGGAGTAGCGCGCATAGCGGTCCCGCGACGTGCCGCGGGTGAAGTAGGAGCCCTTGGTCGGATGCGTGCCGGGATAGGTGCGGTAGGGAATGCCGTCGCCGTCGACGTCGAGATAGCGGCCGAAGTCGCGGCCTTCCTCCAGCATCGCCGCCGTCATCACCTTGCCGCGGTCATATTGCCTGGCATCGTCCCACTTCAGCGGGCGGCAGAGCCGGTGGTTCATGCCGATGTCGAGATCGAGCATCAGGAAGATCGTCGTCTGCAGCCGCTCGGCGAGATCGAAGGCGGCGGCCGCGAACTCGAAGGCCTCGGCCGGGTCCTCGGGGAACAGCAGCACATGCTTGGTGTCGCCATGCGAGGCATAGGCGCAGGCGATGATGTCGCATTGCTGGGTGCGGGTCGGCATGCCCGTGGAGGGGCCGGCGCGCTGGATGTTCATGATCACGGCCGGAATCTCGGCAAAGTACGAGAGGCCGATGAACTCCGTCATCAGTGAGATGCCGGGGCCGGAGGTCGCCGTGAAGGCGCGGGCGCCGTTCCAGGACGCGCCGATCACGATGCCGATCGACGCGAGCTCGTCCTCGCCCTGCACGATCGCGTATTTCGCCTTGCCCGTTTCAGGATCGTGCCGGTACTTCTTGCAATGGGCGGTGAAAGCCTCGGCCACCGACGAGGACGGCGTGATCGGATACCAGGCACACACGGTGGCGCCACCATAGACCGCGCCGAGCGCGGCGGCGCTGTTGCCCTCGATGAAGATGCGGTCGCCGACCTTGTCGGACTTCTTCACGCGCAGCCCAATCGGACATTTCAGGTTCTGCAGCGCCCAGTCGCGGCCGAGATGCAGCGCATGGACGTTGGAGGAGAGCAGCTTCTCCTTGCCTTTGTACTGCTCGCCGATCAGCTGCTCGATCAGCTTGGGGTCCATGTCGAGCAACGCGCTGAGCGCGCCCAAATAGATGATGTTCTTGAACAGCTGTCGCTGACGCGGATCGGTATAGGTCGAGTTGGTGATCGCAGTCAGCGGCACGCCGATCACTGTGATGTCGTCGCGGAATTTGGTCGACGGCATCGGCTTGGTGGAATCGTAGAACAGGTAGCCGCCGGGCTCGATGCCGGCGACGTCCTTGTCCCAGGTCTGCGGATTCATCGCCACCATCATGTCGACGCCGCCGCGTGCGCCGAGATGGCCGGCTTCCGTCACGCGCACCTCGTACCAGGTCGGCAGGCCCTGGATGTTGGAGGGGAAGATGTTGCGTGGGCTGACAGGCACGCCGTGGCGCAGGATCGCGCGCGCGAACATCTCGTTGGCGCTGGCCGAGCCCGAGCCGTTGACGTTGGCGAAGCGGACGACGAAGTCGTTTACGCTGCTGATCGGCTTTTTGTCGGACATGTCGAACCTGCGTGGGTCATCTCGATGAAATATTTCTGCATGTCCCAGGCGCCGGTGGGACAGCGCTCGGCGCACAGCCCGCAATGCAGGCAGACATCCTCGTCCTTCACCATCACCCGCCCGGTCTTCAGGTCCGAGGAGACGTAGAGGTCCTGGTCCGGATGCGCGGAGGGCGCCTTCAGGCGCTGGCGCAGATCGCTTTCCTCGCCGTTGGCGGTGAAGGTGATGCAATCCATCGGGCAGATGTCGGCGCAGGCGTCGCACTCGATGCAGAGCGAGGTCGAGAACACGGTCTGCACGTCGCAGTTCAGGCAGCGATGCGCTTCGCCGAGCGCCAGCTTGACATCATAGCCGAGCTCGACCTCGGCGCGGATGTCCTTCAGCGCAACGACCTTGTCGCGATGCGGTACCTTATAGCGCTTGTCGGGCGAGATGTCGTTGTCATAGCTCCATTCGTGGATGCCCATCTTCTGCGAGGAGATTTGCACCTCTGGCAGCGGGCGCTCGTCGACCGCTTCGCCCGAGAGCATCTTGTGGATCGACAGCGCGGCGTCATGGCCGTGCGCGACCGCCCAGATGATGTTCTTCGGGCCGAACGCGGCATCGCCGCCGAAGAACACTTTCGGGTTGGTCGAGGCGAAGGTCTTCGGATCGACCTTCGGCATGTGCCATTTGTCGAACTCGATGCCGCAATCCTGCTCGATCCAGGGGAAGGCGTTCTCCTGACCGACCGCGACCAGCACGTCGTCGCAGGGAATGGTCTGATCGGGATCGCCCGAAGGCACGAGGTTGCGGCGGCCTTTAGCGTCGTATTCGGCTTTGACGTGCTGGAAGGTGACGCCGATCAGCTTGCCGGCGACATGCTTGAAGGCCACCGGGACCATGTAGTTGAGGATCGGGATATCCTCGTGGATCGCGTCTTCCTTCTCCCAGGGCGAGGCCTTCATCTCGTCGAAGCCGGAACGCACGACCACCGTGACTTTCTCGCCGCCGAGCCGGCGCGCGGTGCGGCAGCAATCCATCGCGGTGTTGCCGCCGCCGAGCACGATGACGCGCTTGCCTATCTTGTCGACATGGCCGAACGACACGTTGGCCAGCCATTCGATGCCGATATGGATGTTGGCGGCGGCCTCTTTCCGGCCGGGAAGCTCGAGCTCGCGGCCGCGCGGCGCGCCGGAGCCGACGAAGATGGCGTCGTATTTCTCGGCAAGCAGCGCCTTCATGCTGTCGATGCGGTGGCCGCCTTTGAACTCGACGCCGAGACCCAGGATGTAGCCGGTCTCCTCGTCGATCACCGAATTGGGCAGGCGGAATTTCGGGATCTGCGTGCGCATCATGCCGCCGGCTTCCGGGTCGGCATCGAACACGGTGCAGTGATAGCCGAGCGGCGCGAGATCGCGCGCCACCGTCAGCGAAGCGGGACCGCCGCCGACCAGCGCGACACGCTTGCCGTTCTTCGGCCCGGGCTTCGGCAGCCGCTGCCTGATGTCGTCCTTGAAATCCGCTGCAACACGCTTGAGGCGGCAGATCGCGACAGGAGTTTCCTCCACGCGTCCGCGCCGGCACGCCGGCTCGCAGGGACGATCGCAGGTGCGTCCCAGAATGCCGGGAAATACGTTCGATTTCCAATTGATCATGTAGGCATCGCTGTAGCGGCCTTGGGCGATCAATCGGATGTATTCGGGAACCGGGGTGTGCGCAGGACAGGCCCATTGGCAATCGACCACTTTGTGAAAGTAGTCGGGGGCCGCGATGTCGGTCGGTTTCATTCCTACCCTGTCCGCGCAGGCCCGAAGACCCCGCGGCCTTTTTTGTTTGAGCTTGGCGAGCGCTTAACGCGCTTCGATCTGGTTTCTGAATGACGTCATTGGGTTAGCTTATTAGAACCGTTCCGAAGTACAACGGCAAATTTGCGCGCGTCACCGCTTTCATGGGAGGTACGCGTGCACAGCATTAACGCGCGGCGCACGAGATGCGTGCGGTGCAATATGCTGCGATGCGGATGCCGTTCAGCCGCGCGCGACATCGCTCTTGGCGAGGTCCCACATCAGGCAGTAGGTGCCGACGGAGATGGGGAGCGGGAAGGGCGCCGCAGCCGGGCCGGTGAAGCGCTCGGCGATGACGGCGGAGACGGCATTGACGTGCGTGCCGTCGATCAGCACGAACCAGTCGCGCGCGCCCTCGTTGCGCACCGCCGGAATTCCCGCCGTTGCGCCCGACAATTCCGGCTCGCTTTCGAGCAGGTGCATCGAGATGATGCCGTCGCGGTCCTGCGGCGCCAGCTTTTCTTGCAGCGCATCACGCCACGCACCGGCGTTGTCGGGCGTCGGCCGCAGCCGCACCAGGCCGAGCGACGCGCCGCGGCCAGTACCCTTGCTGATTGTGATGCGCGCGACCACGCGCAGCATGTCCCTGAAGCGGGCCATGGATCGCCGCGACCATTCGGTCTGGTCGGCGAGGCGCGCCCGGTAGGCGGGGCTGTCGAGCACGCCGAGCGTTTCGGTCGAGTACAGCGAGAGATATTTGGGGTTGGCGGCATGCGCGACATAGCGCCGCGCTTCGAGAAATCCGTCGATTGCGACACGCTCTTCCAGATGCTCGCGATCGTACCAGCGGTTGAAATCGGCCTCGTCCGCAGCGTCGATGTTCATCGACGTCAGCAGCATGCCCTTTCCGGCGAGCGGCATTCTTCTTGTCCTCTCATCGCCCGATCTTCGACGCAAGGTCCGCGATCGACTTCATGACCGCGTCCCTCACGCCGCCATCATAGAGCGAATGCCCGGCTTCTTCCACGATGCGAAGCTCGGAACCGGGCCATACTTTCGCAAGGGCCTGCGCTGTCGCGGGAGCACACAACAGATCATAGCGCCCCTGCACGATCATGCCGGGAATGCCGTCGAGCCGGCCCGCGTTCCGCAGCAGCTGGTCCTCGTTCATGAAGCTGTCGTTGATGAAATAATGCGCTTCCATGAACGGCGTCGCCGGCAATGTGCGCCAGACGTTCAGCCCGGCGAGGTCGAGCCGCGTCCGTGCCGGCTTGTGCTCGGACAAGACGCGCTCGGTGTCGTGCCAGGCCTTCGCCGCCGGGCCATGCACGGCAGGGTCGCTATCGAGGATGCGGCGCCAATAGGCATCCACCGGCCGGTCGCGCTCCTCTGGCGGCAGCACGCTGAGGAAATCCTCGTACAGCGCCGGATGGAATTGCGACAGGCGCGAGGTGAAGGCCGTCTCGACTTCTGCTCGCGTGCCGAGAAACGTCGCGCGCAGCGCAATGCCCGAGACGTGCTCGGGATGCGCCTCTGCATAAGCCAGCGCCAGCGTCGCGCCCCAGGAGCCGCCGACCACCATCCACCGTTCGAAGCCGAATTTTTCGCGGATCTTTTCCATGTCCGCGATCAGGTGCGCAATGGTGTTGTGCTCGCGCGATCCCTTGGGCCGGCTGCGGCCGCAGCCGCGCTGGTCGAACAGCACGGCGCAGAAGCGGTCGGGATCGAACAGCCGGCGATGGTCGGGCTGGCAGCCGCTGCCGGGCCCGCCATGCAGATAGACCGCGGGGATGCCATCGCTGCGGCCGACGCTCTCGACATAGAGCTCATGGCCGTCGCCGACGTCGAGCATATCGGAGGTCAGCGGCGCAAAGGGATCAGTGCGTTTGGCCGCTGTGCCCGCGTCGGCGTCAGGCGTCATTCTCGGATTCCAGGGTGCCGCCGGCGAAGTTGCGATAGAGGAAGCGGCTGGTGTCGCCTGCGGCCTCGGCTTCCGCCTGCTTGAAGATGGTCTCGTGCAGCGGCGACAGCGCGCAGGCCGGGTCGGTGTTGGCGGCGTCCCCGGTCAGCGCGAAGGCCTGGCAGCGGCAGCCGCCGAAATCGATCTCGCGGAACTCGCAACTCTTGCACGGCTCCTTCATCCAGCCGGTGCCGCGATAGCGGTTGAAGGCCTCCGAGTTCTGCCAGATCCAGGCGATCGAATGGTTGGAGCGCACCGATTCGAAATCGAGCCCGGTGATGCTCTCGGCGGCATGGCAGGGCAGCACCTTGCCGGCGGGCGAGATGTTGAAGAACTGCCGGCCCCAGCCGCCCATGCATTTCTTCGGCCGCAGCGCGTAATAATCCGGCACCACGTAGTCGATGGTCAGTCGGCCCTTCAGCCGCTCGCGCGCCTCCTCAACGAGGCGGGTACACTCATCGAGCTGCGCCACGGTTGGCATCAGCGCGGCGCGGTTCTTCAGCGCCCAGCCGTAATATTGCACATTGGCGACCTCGAGCCGGTCGGCGTCGAGATCGAGCGCCATCTGGATGATGTCGGGCAGCTGGTGCAGGTTCTGCCGGTGCATCACCGCGTTCACGGTGAGCGGCAGGTCGAGCTCGCGCGTCCATTTCGCGACTTCGAGCTTCTTGCGGTGGCCGCCTTTGTAGCCGGCAACGCGATCTGCGAGGCCGTCCTCGATGCCCTGGAACGAGATCTGCACATGGCAGAGCCCGGCATCTGCGAGATCGCTGAGCCTCTCGCGCGTCAGCAGCACGGCCGAGGTGATGAGATTGGTATAGAGCCCGGCGTCGCTGGCATGCTTGACCAGCTCGACGAGATCTTTCCGTGCCGTCGGCTCGCCACCGGAGAAATGCACCTGGAGCACGCCGATCTCGGCGAGCTCGCTCAAGACCTTCTTCCATTCCTCGGTCGTCAGCTCCTTGCCGGAGCGGTCGAGCTCGACCGGGTTGGAGCAATAGGGACATTGCAGCGGGCAGCGATGGGTGATCTCGAGCAGCACGGCGAGCGGAATGCCGAACGTCTCCGCCGTCGAGCGCTGCTTCTCAAGCACCGCGAGGCTGTCGCTGGGCGGGATGGTCACGTCGCTCATGACGTCTTCTCCCTGATCTCGGTGAGAAAGCCCTTGTCGGCGAGATCCTGCAGCATGGCGATGACGTCGGCCAGGATCGCCTCGCGCGGCGCTGCGTACTTTGCGGCGAGCTGATCGGCGACGTCGCCGACATTGCGCTCGCCGTTGCAGAGTTGCAAGACCTCGACCGCAATCTCGTCCGGCGCCAGCACGCGCTCCGGCGCCAGGATCACCCAGACCTTGCGGGTCTCGTCATATCTGAGCTTGGCATGCCGCGGCAGCACGGGGCGGCTCGCCTCGCTGACGCTGATGTTCCGCGGCCCGGCCATTGCTTTTAATCCTTAGCTCGCTTTGGGCACGAACGCGCCCGGCGGAATGTGGCCCTCGACATAGGCATGCTGGAGCGCATCCAGCTGCACCCACAGCACGTTGGTCTTGAAGATCAGCGCGTTGCAGACCTGCGCGCGCTGCTCCGGCGTCGTGGCGTGCCTCTTGACATAATCGAGCGCAAAATTGGCGTCGCGCGGCGCCTGGGTCAGGCGGCGCTTGAAGTAGCTCATGATGTCGGGGTTGACGAAGTCGTAGTGCTCCAGCATGCCCGAGATGCGTTCTTCATGCAGGTTCGGCGCGAACAGCTCGGTGAGTGAGGAGGCGATCGCCTCCAGCGGGCTTTTTTCGCGGCAGTAGTGCACATAGGCTTCGACCGCGAAGCGCGTCGCCGGCAAGATGCCTTCGGTGGATTCGACGTAAGCGGTGTCGAGCCCGAGGCCCTCGGTCAGCTTGATCCAGCGCTCGATGCCGCCCTCGCTGCCGACGTCGCCGTCATGGTCTTCGATGCGATGGCGCCATTCCAGCCGCGTGGCGCGGTCGCGGAAGCGGGAGATCACCACCGCGTCCTTGATCGGAATGGTGCTCTGGTAATAGTAGCGGTTGAGCGCCCACGCCTGCACCTGGCCCTTGTTCAGCTTGCCGCCATGCAGCAGCTTATGGAACGGGTGCAGGCTGTGATAACGCGTGGCGCCGATGTGGCGCAGCGTTGCCTCCAGCTCCTCGGCGGAGTTGAGCTTCAAGTCCTTGCCGATCGAGAGTGCGGTCATTCCAGTCAGTGATGCGGCGTTCACAGCACGATCTCCGTTCCATCCGCGGGTATCTGCCAGCCCGCCTCCTCAGTGAGCTTGCGCTCGGGCGAGCCGGGCAGGAGCGCCGGATTCGAGTTATTGATATGCAGAAACAGCTTCCTGTCGATATTGAGATCGGCCAGCCGGGCGATGGCGCCGTCCTCGCCGGACATGGCGACATGGCCCATGCTCTTGCCGGTCTTGTGGCCGAGGCCAGCCCTGATCATCTCGTCGTCGCGCCAGACGGTGCCGTCGAAGAACACCAGTGAAGCGCCGTCGATCTCGGCCTTGAGCGCGTCGGTCACCTCGGCGCAGGCCGCGATGAAGTAGAAGAACTTGCCCGTGGCCTTGTCGGTGATCTTCAGGCCCAGCGTGTCGCCGTCGCCGCTCTCGCCGCCCGGATGCGCCTTGCCTTCGAGATACCACGCCGACTTGCCCGGCACGGCAAAGGGCAGCACCTCGAGCCCTGAGCGCGCACCGTCGGGCAGCCGCGGCTCGAACGGCTCGCGGAGAGCAATCGGCTGGCGTCGCACGTTCTTCTCGTTCAGCACGTTGAAGATGCTGTTGGAGCTGAGGATCGCCAGCACCTTCTCGTGCGCATAGATCGTGAAGGGCGAGCCTTCGCGCATCGACAGCAGGCCGGCCACGGCATCGACTTCGCTGTTGGTCAAGATCACGCCCGCAATCGGCGTGTGGCGCAGCGCGCCCACCTTTGGGTGCAGCTGCGGCGTGGCGTTCAATTGCTGGCGAAGATCGGGGGAGGCGTTGATCAGGAACCAGTGCTCGCCGTCGCCACTGAAGGCGACCGAAGCCTGGGTTCGAAACAGCTCTTGTCCCTTCGCACGAGCCGCGCGGCAGCCTTCGCAGCCGCAATTCCACTGCGGAACTCCGCCGCCGGCCCCGGCGCCCAGGACGACGACGCGAAGCATGATCCGTCTCCTGGAGGCGAATTGGCGAGGTGGATCTCAGGCCGAGACAGTTTCGGACAAGGTTTCTCTCTGCCGGAAACGTATCGTGACCGAAAGAACCACCTGCGCAGAACGCGTTTCCACCAGCCGCTTACTTGCGGGTGGCGCTCACATACATATTGATTTCCATGCCGCAGGGCACTTCGACGATCTTAGGGGCTTTCCAGGCCATTTGGCTCTCCATTTTCGCGAATTCGGACGTATCCGCCCATCAGACAAATTAGTGCGGACGGCAAAGTTCGCCAGTGAAATTTTCCCGACCTAGGTAGTAGGCTGCGGGAATTGTTGCACTGCAAAGATGGCGTATTGCGGCCGCAAAGATGAGCGGATCAGATACGCAAAATTGCCGATAGGTCGTGATCCCTGTCGGGATAAACCAGTTGTGAGTATGGACCGGCTTCTCATCGGCGACAGACGACCCCAATGGATCAGGCATGCCCAGATATTTCTTCAACACCCGCATCGGCGACGAACTGATCGTGGATCCTGACGGCGAGGACCTGCGCAACCCCGATCGCGCCTGGGAGGTTGCGCGCCAGATGATCCTTGAGGTCGTGAAGTCGGAAGGAACCCAGCCGGCGCTGCTGGAGGCCGTCATCGAGGTCACCGACGCCGACGGCGAGATCGTGCTGGAGTTTCCCTTCACCGAAGCGCTGCTCGACATGCCGGACCAGTCCGCGACGAGGCATTAGCCGGACGCGATAGGTAAGGGGCTCACCGCTCTCTCCACGTCATTGCGAGCGTAGCGAATCAATCCAGAATCCCTCCCCCGGAGGCAGCCTGGATTGCTTCGTCGCAAGGGCTCCTCGCAATGACGGAGAATGAGGCAACGCCCGGCGCAAAACCCGCCTTTCACCCCCGCGAAATCCGCATGGCTTTGCCGCGTTCCCGGCGCTAAAAGACGCCTGTCATACGGAGCAAGCCATGCAAGATCTCTGGCGCCTGTCGGCCGCCGACCTCGCCACCCTCGTCAGGTCCAAAAAAGTCTCCGCCAGGGAGGCCGCCAAGGCCGGTCTCGCGCGGCTCGATGCCGTCAATCCCCAGCTCAACGCGGTGATCGACCACCGGCCGGATGACGTGCTCAAGCAGGCCGATGCCGTCGATGCCGCAATTAGCCGGGGCGAGGACCCCGGCGTCCTCGCGGGCGTGCCCGTCACCATCAAGGCCAATGTCGACCAGGAAGGCTTTGCCACCACCAACGGCCTCAAGCTGCAGCGCGACCTGATCGCGCGCGAGGACAATCCGGTGGTCGCCAATTTCCGGAAATCGGGCGCCATCCTGCTCGGCCGCACCAATTGCCCGGCCTTCTCCTACCGCTGGTTCACCACCAATCTCATCCACGGCGACACCAAGAACCCCCGCGACGCTTCGCTGACGCCGGGCGGCTCGTCCGGCGGCGCCGGCTCGGCGGTCACGGCCGGCATCGGCCACATCGCCCACGGCACCGACATCGCCGGCTCGATCCGTTATCCCGCCTATGCCTGCGGCGTGCACGGTCTGCGCCCGACGCTCGGACGCATTCCCGCCTTCAACCCGGCGCTGCCGGAGCGCCCGATCGGTCCGCAGATCATGGCGGTCTCGGGCCCGCTGGCGCGCACGGTCAACGATTTGCGCATCTCGCTTGAAGCGATGTCGGCCCGCGACATCCGCGATCCCTGGTTCGCGCCGGTGCCGCTGCAAGGACCCGCACGGGACAAGCGCGCCGCGCTTTGCCTCAATCCGGGTGGCCTTGCCACCGCGCCGGAGGTGAAGGCCGCGGTGAGCGATGCCGGCAAGCGGCTGGAGCGCGCGGGCTGGACCGTCGATGTGATCGAGGACACGCCGCCGATGCGCGAAGCGGTGGAATGGCAGATCAAGCTCTGGCTCGGTGACGGCTATGAGGCGCAGCTGGAGATGGCCGAGCGCGAGGGCGATCCCGGCGCACTGGCCTGCCTGCGCGGCAACCGCTCCAGGGTCACGCCGATGGATCAGGCCAATTACGCCAAGGCGCTGACCCGACGCGCCACGCTGACCCGCGACTGGATGCTGTTCTTCGAAAAATACGCCGTGCTGCTGACGCCGGTCTCCGGCGAATTGCCGTTCCCCGACCATCTCGACCGCAAGGACGAGGATTCCTTCAAGCGGGTCTGGGAAGCGCAGCTGCCGCAGATCGCGATTCCCTTCATGGGATTGCCGGGCCTCGTGGTCTCCACAGGTCTCGTCGGCAGGGCGCCGGTCGGCGTGCACATCGTCTCTGGCCGCTATCGCGAGGATCTGTGCCTGCTCGCGGGCGAAGCGATCGAGGCCGGCGGCGTGCCGCCATCGCCGATCGATCCCGTGGGCTAGCGATGACCGCCATCTACGACTTCAAGGCCAACTCGCTGGCCGGCGAGGAGGTCGCCCTGCGGCGTTTCGAGGGGCAGGTGCTCTTGATCGTCAACACCGCGAGCAAATGCGGTTTCACGCCGCAATATCGCGGCCTCGAGGATCTCCATCGCGACCTCTCTCCGCGCGGCTTCTCGGTGCTCGGCTTTCCCTGCAACCAGTTCGGCGCGCAGGAACCGGGGCAGGCGAGCGAGATCCAGGAATTCTGCTCGACCCATTACGACGTCACCTTTCCCCTGTTCGAGAAGATCGACGTCAACGGGCCGAAGGCGCATCCTCTGTACGAGTACCTGAAACGCCAGCAATCCGGGCTTCTCGGCGCCGCCATCAAATGGAATTTCACCAAATTCCTGGTGAACCGTGAGGGCCGCGTGGTCGCGCGCTACGCGCCGACCGCCCGGCCCGAAGGATTGCGCAATCAAATCGAAACACTGTTGTGAGCGAGACAATCATGAGCGACGAATTTCCCGACCGCCTGTCGGTCGACCCGAACAGCCCCTATTACAACGCGGAGATCCTGTCGCGCGACGTCGGCATCCGCTTCAAGGGCATCGAGAAGACCAATGTCGAGGAGTACTGCATCAGCGAAGGCTGGGTCCGTGTCACCGCAGGGAACGCCAAGGACCGCCACGGCAACCCGCTGACCATCAAGGTGCACGGTCCGGTGGAGCCGTATTTCAGGGATAAGAAATAGGCTTGACCTGAGCGCGCGCCGCTCGCTCCTCGTCATTGCGAGGAGCACACACTCTCTCCCCGTCATTGCGAGCGAAGCGAAGCAATCCAGAATCTTTCCGCGGAAGCAGTCTGGATTGCTTCGTCGCTTCGCTCCTCGCAATGACAATAATAACCACCGAAAGCCCACCCCATGTCCGTCCGCATCGTCGACGTCCGCGAAATTACGAAACCGATCTCCTCGCCGATCCGCAACGCCTATATCGACTTCACGAAGATGACGACCAGCCTCGTCGCCGTCGTCACCGATGTCGTCCGCGACGGCAAGCGCGTCGTCGGCTACGGCTTCAACTCCAACGGCCGTTACGGGCAGGGCGGCCTGATCCGCGAGCGCTTCGCCGCGCGCATCACGGAAGCTGATCCGAAGTCGCTGCTCGACGCAGCCGGCGACAATCTCGACCCCGACAAGGTCTGGGCCGCGATGATGACCAACGAGAAGCCGGGCGGCCACGGCGAGCGCTCGGTCGCGGTCGGCACCATCGACATGGCGGTGTGGGACGCGGTGGCGAAGATCGCCGGCAAGCCGCTGTTCCGCTTGCTCGCCGAGCGTCACGGCGTCAAAGCCAATCCGCGCGTCTTCGTCTACGCCGCCGGCGGCTATTATTATCCCGGCAAGGATCTCTCGATGCTGCGGGCTGAGATGCGCGGCTATCTCGATCGCGGCTACAACGTCGTCAAGATGAAGATCGGCGGCGCTGATATCGCCGAGGACCGCAGGCGCATCGAGGCGGTGCTGAAGGAGATCGGCAAGGACGCCCAGCTCGCCGTCGACGCCAACGGCCGCTTCAACCTGGAGACCGCCATCGCCTACGCCAAGATGCTGCGCGACTATCCCTTGTTCTGGTACGAGGAAGCCGGCGATCCTCTCGACTACGCGCTGCAGGCCGCGCTCGCCGAATTTTATCCGGGCCCGATGGCGACGGGCGAGAACCTGTTCAGCCATCAGGACGCCCGCAACCTGATCCGCTACGGCGGCATGCGCCCCGATCGCGACTGGCTGCAATTCGATTGCGCCTTGTCCTATGGCCTGTGCGAATACCAGCGCACGCTGGAGGTGCTGAAGACCCACGGCTGGTCGCCGAGCCGCTGCATCCCGCACGGCGGCCACCAGATGTCGCTCAACATCGCCGCCGGCCTCGGCTTAGGCGGCAACGAAAGCTATCCCGACCTGTTCCAGCCCTATGGCGGCTTCCCCGACGGCGTCCGCGTCGAGAACGGCCACATCACCATGCCCGAGCTTGCAGGCATCGGCTTCGAAGGCAAGTCCGATCTCTACAAGGAGATGCAGGCGCTGGCGGAGTAGGAGTATCGTTGGAGCGCGACGTCCGCGCCACACACTCCGTCATTGCGAGCGCAGCGAAGCAATCCAGAATCTTTCCGCGGAGGCAGTCTGGATTGCTTCGTCGCAAGAGCTCCTCGCAATGACGGTGGAGGGGCCACTGCCGCTCGCGGGCGTCTGGCCCGCAGCCCAATGTGCCGAATTGCGCGAGCTGTCGCCACACACTCCGTCATTGCGAGCGCAGCGAAGCAATCCAGAATCTTTCCGTGGAAGCAGTCTGGATTGCTTCGTCGCAAGAGCTCCTCGCAATGACGGTGGAGGAGCCACTGGCCGCTCGCGGGCGTCTGGCCCGCAGCCCAATGTGCCGAATTGCGCGAGCTGTCGCCACACACTCCGTCATTGCGAGCGCAGCGAAGCAATCCAGAATCTTTCCGCTACGGCAGTCTGGATTGCTTCGTCGCAACGGCTCCTCGCAATGACGGTGTGGCGAAAGCCTCGTAATCATCTCTTAGTTGTGATATCGTAGCGGCTATTCTCAGCCGAGTACGATTATGAAGCAACCCTGCGTGTACATGTTCGCCAATCGTCGCAACGGAACGATCTACACGGGCGTCACCTCTAATCCGCCGCGCCGCGCGTTCGAGCATCGCGAAGGACTGGTAAAGGGTTTTTCATCGAAGTACGGCTGCAAGCTCCTCGTCTGGTACGAGCTGAACGCGACCATGTCCGACGCGATTGTGCGCGAGAAGCAGATCAAAGGTGGCAGCCGGGCGAAGAAGCTTGCGCTCATTGAGAGCCTCAATCCGAATTGGGACGATTTGTACGAGACGCTGATCTGACCGGCAGGAGATCTGCGGCTACTCGGCGAGCCGCTGCCACGTCCTCCGTCATTGCGAGCGTAGCGAAGCAATCCAGGATCTCTCCCCGGAGGCAGTCTGGATTGCTTCGTCGCAAGGGCTCCTCGCAACGACGGGGAGGGAGCGGAAGTCATCCGGTCGTCGTCCGAGCCTGCAGCGGGCGGTCGTTGGGTTTCGCAAGCTGTCGCCCCACACTCCGTCATTGCGAGCGCAGCGAAGCAATCCAGAATCTTTCCACGGCGGCATTGCTTCGCTGTGCTCGCAATGACGATGTGGTAAGCGTCCGCCCCCTACGACAGCCTCATATCCAGCAGCCTTCGCCCTTCGCCCTTCAGCAGCTTCTTCACCGCATTCGACGCCACGACCTCGCCGTCATTGGCATAGGCCTCGTGGTTCTTCTCGATGTCGTCGAGGCGGTAGAGGTAGTTGACCATGACGCCGGCGGACTCGCGCATTCCCTTGGGCGAGAGGTCGCCCAGCCAGTTGATGCGCTCCAGCCGCGCGCCGTTGCCGAGATGGAAGCGGGCGACGGAATCGATCAGCTTGCCCTTCGGCGTGCGCGCCTTGAGGAAATAGTGCGCCGCGAGCGGCTCCAGCACGGCGCGGAGCAGTGCCGCCGTCTCCGGGCTCTCGAACCATCTGGGATCATCGAGGCGCCTCAGCACCTCGCGGTCCTCGTCCGACAGCGGCAGATCCTTGTCCTGCTTCACCCAGGCCATGAAGCCAGGCACCGGCGACAGCGTCACGAACGTGTCGAGCTTCGGCAGCTCGCGGCGCAGCTCTTCCACCACCTGCTTGATCAGGAAGCTGCCGAAGGAGATGCCGCCCAGGCCGCGCTGGGTGTTGGAGATCGAATAGAACACGGCGGTGCGCGCGCGCTCGATCGGCAGGTGCTGGCGGTCGACCGCGAGCAGGGGCTGGATCGCACCGGGGATCGTCTCGGTCAGCGCCACCTCGACGAAGATCAAGGGTTCGTCCACCATCGCAGGATGGAAGAAGGCGTAGCAGCGCCGGTCGACCGGATCGATGCGGCGGCGCAGATCGTCCCAGTCCGAGATCTCGTGCACGGCCTCATAACGGATGATCTTTTCGAGGATGTTGGCCGGAGTCGACCAGTCGATCCTGCGCAGCACGAGAAACCCCCTGTTGAACCACGAAGAGAGAAGATGCGAGACGTCGCGATCGAGCGCGGCGAGATCGGTGTGCCCGTTCATCATGCCGAGCAGATCGGCCCGCATGTTGACGAGATCGCCGGTACCGCCGGGTGCGCGGTTGAGCCGCCGGATCAGCTCCTGCCGGCGCGGCTCTGAGGCGAAGTGCAGCGAGCTTGCGTCCTCGTCGCTGGGCGCGGCGCGCCATGTCTCGATCGCCTTGGACAGGCGCTCCCGATCGGGACCGAAATCGCGCACCAAGCCCTCGAAGAAGGCGCGGCGTGCCGCCGCGTCCAGCTCCCGGTAGATGTCGAGCACCTCGCGCGCCATCGCGGTGCCCGAGGCTTCGCCCCGGCCCGACAGCAGCGCATCGCAGAGCTCGAGCAGTCCGTCGGCATCATGCTTGGTTTCGGCGGCGTCCCCCCGGCGAAGCAACGTGCGGCCGCGCTCGGAGATGGTGGCAAGCAGGTCGGAGAAGAAGGCGTTGGCCATCGGGGCTTTCGTATCAGGTCTGTGCGATGCGGCAAGCTTACACGGGATTTGGGTGCAAGCCGATCACAATCAAGCAGGCGAATGCGGCATCTTTCGCTCCGCCGTGCGTTTGGAGAATGAGGGCATGCCGGAACGGGTCGATGATATGCCGGGCAGTGCTCATTCCAACGCGCTGTCATGCCCCGGCTTGACCGGGCATCCAGTACGCCGCAGCTTCTCGATTCTAGCCGAGCCGTCTCGGCGTACTGGGTCGCCCGGTCAAGCCGGGCGACGACACCGCGTGTGTTGCAAACTCCGTCGGCGTCCGACCCGTCACCTGGCGGAATGCGGCCGAGAACGCCGGCACGCTGGCATAGCCGAGCTGGGTCGCGAGCTGCTTCACCGACACGCTCGCATCCGTCGATATCCGCTCGATCGCCGCCGCAATCCTCGCGCGCTGGCACCAGCTCTTGAAGCTCAGCTGCGTCTCGCTCGAAAACAGCCGCGACAGCGTACGCGCGGAGGTTCCGACCGCGCGCGCCAGCGTGTCGATGTCGTGCAGGCCGGTGGGATCGTCGAGCACGATCATCGCCGCGCGGCGGCAGCGCGCTTCGCGCGGCAGCGGCACGAAGGTCGCGGAATCCTCGGCCTGGTGCAATTCCAGCATCACCAGGCGCACCAGGAGCTCGGTGCGCTCTTCGGTGTTGCGCCCGTCGAACAGCGCGAGAATCGCCTGATTGAGCAGCGGCGACACCCGCACCACGAATTCCCTGGTCAGGCCGTCATAGCGCTGCTCGCGCTTCAGCCAGGACAGGTCGAAATACAGCGTGCGCATCTCGATGTCGGCCAGCAGGTCGATGGCATGCTCGAGCCCGGCCGGCACCCAGACCGCGCGGTCCGGCGGCACCAGCCAGCGTCCGGCGGGCGTCGTCACCTGCATCGTGCCCTTTGCCGCATAGATCAGCTGCGCCTCGCGGTGCATGTGCAGATCGATCCGCATCCCCTTGGGATAGTCGCGGGCGACCAGGTGCACGCCCGCGGGCGAGTGGTGGTTGCTCCGGACCTCCCGCAGGATTGGCGTTTCCAAGACAGTCATTGGCAGCATCCCGTCATGGGGAGGACATATAACTCATTTCGGAGCAGGAGAGGATTCGGGAATGAACAGCCCCAGTCGGGTCATCGGTTTCGTCAACGCAGGTCATTTCATCGACCATTATTCGATGCTGATCTTCGCCGCCGCTGTCATCATCATGGGCCCGGCGCTCGGCATGGCTTATTCGGAACTTTTGCCCTACGCGACGCCGGGCTTCGTCGCCTTCGGCGCCGGCTCGCTGCTCACCGGCTGGTTGGGCGATCGCTGGAGCCGCCGCCACATGATGCTGATCTTCTTCGTCGGCATCGGCCTTTCGATGATCGCGGTCGGCTTCGTGCAGACCCCCGTGCAGCTCGGCGCCGCGCTGCTTGCGATCGGCATCTTTGCGTCGATCTATCATCCCGTCGGCACCGCCATGATCGTGTCCTACGCCGATCGGCTCGGCCGCGAGATGGGCATCAACGGCGTCTGGGGCAATCTCGGCGTGGCGTCGTCGGCCCTGGTCACCGGCGTGATCGGCCAATATCTCGGCTGGCGTTTTGCGTTCATCGTTCCTGGCGCGGTTACGGTCCTGATCGGCATCGCCTTCGCGCTGACCATCGTACATGAGGACCGCAAGGGCTCGAAGCAAGCGGCGGCGCAGGCGCGGGTGGCCAAACGGGACATGTGGCGCGTGATCCTGGCGCTGCTGATCGTGGTGATCGCGATCTCCACGACCTTCAACGCCGTCACCGTGGCGCTGCCAAAGCTGTTCGCCGAGCGGCTTGCGGACCTGACCAAAAGCCCGGCGCTGCTCGGGGTCATCGCCGCCGGCGTCTACGTGTTCGGCGCGATGACGCAGTACACGATCGGCCGGCTGCTCGACCGCTACTCCCTGAAGACGGTGGCGCTGCCACTTTCCTTCATGCTGGCGCCATTCCTGTATCTGGCCGCGAGCCTGTCCAACCTGCCGCTGATCGTCGTTTCGATCGGCATCGTCATGGGTGCGTTCGGGCAGGTGACGGTCAACGACGCCATGGTCGGCAAATACACCACGGAAGAGTGGCGTTCGCGCGCCTATGCCGTGCGCTATTTCGTCGGTTTCACCGCGGCCGGCGCCTCCGTCGGTCTGGTCGCCTGGCTCTATGAGCGGGGCGGATTCGTCACCATGCTGCACGCCTTCGCCGCCCTCTGCCTGCTCGCCATCGCCGCCGCGCTGATCCTGCCGCGCGAGATCCGCACGCCGCAGGTGGTGTGAGGGAGACTCTCTCCACCGCATTGCGAGGAGCCCTTGCGACGAAGCAATCCAAATTGCCGCCGCGGAAAAATTCTGGATTGCTTCCGCCTTCGCCAAGGCTTCGGCGGACAAGTCGCTGCGCTCGGAATGACGGAGAATGAGGAGGCACCCTCGCCATGCCACCCACGATGCCATTCTGCCAGTGTTTTGCCCGACGGAGCAAGCCGTTTCGGCAAAGCCGAACTTTTTGAAAGTTTTCAACGGCATCCCTACTGTGCATGGGGTTGTTTTCGCGTTTGGCGTTTTTGCCCCCTCCGTCCCGTCGTGCGCGGCAGGAACTCCCGCCGCCTCCCGCGGGTTCTATCCCCGTGGCCCCGACAGCGGGGCCGGGTAAAGGGGAAATGACGCCTGCATGCTGTGGACCTTGCTCCGGCCGGTCGGCCTCGTCCCCGCGGCGCTCATCCTCACCACCATTGCGGCCGGCGCCGAAGCGGGCAAATCGGCCGGCCCGTCCGAATTCCTGCTGGTGGCGCAGATCGTCCTGCTGATCGCGGTGGGTCGCGGCCTCGGCGAGATCATGATGCGCGTCGGCCAACCCTCAGTGATCGGCGAGCTGCTCGCCGGCATCATCCTGGGGCCGTCATTGCTCGGCTGGATTTGGCCCGAGGCGCAAGCCGCGATCTTTCCCAACGCGCCCGAGCAGAAGGCGATGATCGCCGGCATCGCCCAGTTCGGCATCCTGCTGCTTTTGCTGCTGACCGGCATGGAAACCGACCTCAAGCTGGTCCGGAAGGTGGGCAGGGCCGCGATCGCGATCTCGATCGCTGGCATCGTCGTGCCGTTCGCCTGCGGCTTCGCACTCGGCGAGTTCCTGCCGGATGCGCTGCTGCCCAATCCGCAGGAGCGCCTGGTGGCGTCGCTGTTCATGGGCACGGCGCTGTCGATCTCCTCGGTGAAGATCGTCGCGGTCGTCGTGCGCGAGATGAACTTCATGCGCCGCAACGTCGGGCAGATCATCGTCGCGACCGCCGTGATCGACGACACAATCGGCTGGATCATCATCGCCGTCATTTTCAGCCTCGCTTCGCAAGGCTCGCTCGACATCGCTTCCGTGACCAAGTCGGTGCTGGGAACGCTCGCCTTCCTCGCGGTCAGCTTCACCATCGGCCGCCGCCTGGTGTTCCAGCTGATCCGCTGGGCCAACGACAATCTCGTCAGCGCGGCCGCGGTCATCTCCGTGATCCTGCTGCTGATGAGCGTCATGGCGATGATCACGCATCTGATCGGCGTCCACACCGTATTAGGTGCCTTCGTCGCCGGCATCCTGGTCGGGGAATCGCCGATCCTGACGCGGCAGATCGACGAGCGCCTGCGCGGGCTGATCTCGAGCTTCTTCATGCCGGTGTTCTTCGGTCTCGCCGGGCTCAGCGCCGATCTCACGGTGCTGCGCGATCCCAACCTCCTGATGCTCACCGGCCTGCTCGTCGTGATCGCCAGCGTCGGCAAGTTCGGTGGCGCGTTCGTCGGCGGCACCGTGGGCGGGTTGAACGGGAGGGAGTCGCTGGCCCTCGCCAGCGGCATGAACGCGCGCGGCTCGACCGAGGTCATCATCGCGACCATTGGCCTGTCGATCGGCGTGCTCAGCCAGAACCTGTTCACGATGATCGTGACGATGGCGATCGTGACCACGATGGCGATGCCGCCGATGCTGCGCGCGGCGCTGGCCAGGCTGCCGATGAGCGCGGAGGAGAAGGAGCGGTTGGAGCGCGAGGAGTTCGAGAGGCGCGGCTTCGTCGCCAATCTCGAACGTCCCTTGCTCGCGGTGGACGAGAGCGTCAACGCCACCTTCGCCGCGCATGTCGCCGGACTGATCGCCGGCATGCGCGGCCTGCCGATCACGGTGCTGCATATCGGCAAGCGCGCCGAGGAACAAGAGAAGGGGCGCGGCGAGGAAGTGAGCCACGAAGCCGTGGTGAAGAAGGCGGCCGAAACCGTCTCCGCCAACAGCGACAACGATGCCGGCAGCGTCGATGTCATCAGCCGCACCAGGCGCGCGGAGCTTGGCGAGACCATTGCCGACGAGGCGCGCAAGGGCTTCGATCTCCTGGTCGTCGGCATCGCCAAGGTCGCCGCCACCAAGGACCGTTTCGATCGCAAGGTCGAGGATATTGCCGCGAAGTTCGAAGGACCGCTTGCGATCGTGGCCGCCAAGGGCAAGCACCTGAAACAGCCGATGCCCGAGGCGCTCAACATCCTCGTTCCCGTGTCCGGCAGCGCCGTCTCCAAGCGCGGTGCCGAGGTCGCCGTGGCGCTGGCGCAGGCCGGCTCAGGTTCTCTTCGGGTGGTCTATGTAGCGACGACGCGCGACAAGGGTGCGCAGCGCGGTAGCTCGCGCGGGTTGAGCCAGGAGACAGGCATCCTCAAGGACACCAGCGATCTCGCCGCCCGCTACGACGTCGACATCACCACGACCCTGCGCGTGAACCGCGCGCCGGAGGCGGCGATTCTGCGCGAGATCGACACCACCGACGTCGACCTCGTCGTCATGGGCGTTGACCGGATCCAGGCCGACCATCTCTCCTTCGGCGGCGTCGCCGATGCAGTGCTGCGACAGTCGAAGGTCTCGGTGCTCCTGGTCTCGAGCGGCGAGGCGCGGCAGGCGCCGGCGGAGCAGGGTTAGGGCTTCACCTCCGCCACCGCCTGCGGCTTCTTCTTCGACGCCCGCCAGTTCTCGAAGCGCTGCACCACGACGAAGAAGGCCGGCACGAACAGCACCGCAAGGCAGGTCGAGGCCAGCATGCCCGAGAATACCGTGATGCCGATCGACTTGCGCGCGCTGGCGCCGGCGCCGGTGGCGAGCACCAGCGGGACGACGCCGAGGATGAAGGCGAACGAGGTCATCAGGATCGGGCGGAAGCGGGCGCGCGCCGCCTCGATCGCGGATTCGATGATCGGCTTGCCGTCGCGGCCGTGCAGCTCGAGACCGACCTCGACGATCAGGATGGCGTTCTTGGCCGAGAGCGCGATCAAGAGGATCAGGCCGATCTGGCAATAGAGATTGTTGTCGATCTTGAGAGCGGAGAGGATCAGCATCGGCCCGAGCAGCGACAGCGGCACGGCGAGAATCACCGAGATCGGCGCGTACCAGCTCTCGTACTGGCCGGCGAGCACGAGATAGACCAGCAGCATGGCGAGCCCGAACACCCAGTAGATCTGGTTCGAGACCGCCTTCTCCTGATACGACATCGCGGTCCATTCATAGCCGGTGCCCGGCGGCAACGTCTTGTCCGCGATTTCCTCCATCAGCTTCAGCGATTGGCCCGACGAATAGCCCTGCGCCGGCAGGCCGATCACGGTCGAGGACGGATAGAGATTGTAGAGGCTGATCAGCGACGGGCCGGTGGCCGGCGTGATCTTTGCGACGGTGCCGATCGGGATCATGTCGCCGTTCGAGTTGCGCACCTGCATGTTGGCGATGTCGCGCTCGGTGACGCGGAAGGCGGGATCGGCTTGCGTATAGACCTGGAACACGCGGCCGAACTTGTTGAACTGGTTGACATAGGAAGAGCCGAGATAGGTCGACAGCGCCGAGAACACCTGATCCGTGGTGACATGAAGCGTCTGAGTCTTGACGCGGTCGATCTCGACGTTGAATTGCGGCACCGAGGAGCGGAACGAGGACTGCACGCGCTGCAGCGCGCTCTGGCTTTGAGCGTTGGTGACCATCGCGCCGGTGATGGCCTGCAGCTTGGCGAAATCGCTGTTGCCGTCGCGCAGCTCGACCTGCATCGAGAAGCCGGCGGCGTTGCCGATGCCCTGGATCGGCGGCGGCGGCAACACGATGGTGCGCGCCTCCATGATATCAGCGAGCTTGTCGTTCAGGCCAAAGACCAGCGAGCGCAGATCCTCACCGGGCCCTTTACGCGCGTCCCAATCCTTCAGGATGATGTAGGCGACGCCGGCATTGGCGAGGCTGGCGCTGTTGTCGAGCGCGGAGATGCCGGCGATGGTGATGACCTGCGCCACGCCGGGCGTGTCCTTGATCAGCCCGCTCGCTTTGTCGAGCACGGCCTGCGTCCGCTCCAGCGCGGCGCCGTCGGGTAGCTGCACCGCGGCGATCAGATAGCCCTGGTCCTCGATCGGCAGGAAGCCGGTCGGCACCCGCGACAGGCCATAGCCGCTGGCGGCGATGATCAGCAGTGCGAACGCGACCGAGATGGTGGCGTGCTTCACGAGGAACGTGATCAGCCTTGTGTAGCCGCGCTCGACGCGGTTGTAGACCGCATTGAAGCCCCGATAGAAGAAATTGCGCTGCTCCGGCGGCACGGCCGGCCGCAGCCACAGCGCGCATTGCGTCGGCTTCAAGGTCGCGGCGTTGATGGCGGAGAGCAGGGCGGTCGCGGCGATCACCAGCGCGAATTGCGAGTAGATGCGCCCGGTCAGTCCGGCGAGGAACGAAGCGGGCAGGAACACCGAGATCAGCACCAGCGTGATGCCGACGATCGGCGCGAACAGCTGGTCCATCGCGCGGATCGCGGCGTCGTGGCCGTTCATGCCCTGTTCGATGTTGTGGGCGGCGCCCTCGACCACGACGATGGCGTCGTCGACCACGATGCCGATCGCGAGCACGATCGCAAACAGCGTCGACATGTTGATGGTGAAGCCGAGTGCCGCCATCGCGGCGAAGGCGCCGATGATGGTGACAGGCACGGTCGTCGCCGGCACCAGCATCGCGCGCCAGTCCTGCAGGAAGATGAGGATCACGACCAGCACCAGCAGGCCGGCCTCGATCAGGGTCATATAGACCTCGTGCACCGAGGCCTCGACGAACTTGGTGGTGTCGAACGGCGTGTCGTACTTGATGCCTTCGGGGAAGCGCTTGGCGAGCTCCGCCATCTTCTTCTCGACGGCCTGCTCGACCTGCAGCGCGTTGGCGCCCGGCGACTGGAACACGCCGATGCCGACCGCGGGCTGCTTGTTGAGCGAGAAGATCTGGCTGTAGGTCTGCGCGCCGAGTTCGACCCAGCCGACGTCGCGCACCCGCGTGACGTCGCCGCTCGTGCCCGTCTTGACGATGATGTTCTCGAACTGGCCGGAATCGTCGAGCCGTCCGTTGACGTTCAGCGTGTACTGGAACGCTTGTCCCGGCGGCGTCGGCGGCGCGCCGACCTGACCGGCGGCGACCTGCTGGCTCTGCTGCTGGATTGCCTGGATCACGTCCTGCGGCACCAGGCCACGCACCTGCAGCTTGTTGGGATCGAGCCAGATCCGCATCGAGTATTGCCCGGCGCCGAATACGGTGACGTTGCCGACGCCGGGCAGGCGCGAGAGCTCGTCGCGGATGTTGATGGTGGCGTAGTTGCTCAAGTAGAGGCTGTCGTACCTCGCATCCGGCGAGGTGAGCGTCACGAACAACAGGATCGAGGTCGACCGCTTCTGCACGGTGACTCCCTGGTTCTGCACGGCTTGCGGCAATTGCGACAATGCGCTGGAGACGCGGTTCTGCACCAGCACCTGCGCGAAGTTGAGGTCGGTGCCGATCTTGAAGGTCACGGTCAGCGTGTAGGTGCCGTCGGAGCCGCTGTAGGACTGCATGTAGAGCATGTCCTCGACGCCGTTGACCTGCTGTTCGATCGGCAGCGCCACGGTATCGATCACGGTTTTGGCGCTGGCGCCGGGATAGCGCGTGGTGACCTGCACGGTCGGCGGCACCACGTCGGGGTATTGCGCGATGGCGAGATTGAACAGCGCGACGCCGCCGATCAGGATCATCAACAGCGCGATGACGTTCGAGAGGACCGGCCGCTCGATGAAGAACTTTGAGATCATGGCTGGCAGCCCCTACTTGCTCGAGGCCTGCGTCTGCTCGATCTTCGTCACCTGCGGGTCGATCTTCTGGCCCGGGATGACGCGCAAGAGCCCCGCGGTCACGACGCGATCCTCTGGCTTCAGGCCGCTCTCGATCACGCGCAGGCCGTTGTCGACCGGGCCGATCTGTACCTTGCGCTGCTCGACGACGTTGTCGCTGTTGACGACGAGGAGATAGCGGCCGCCCTGGTCGCTGCCGAGCGCGGTGTCGGGAACGAGCAGGGCGCTCTTCTCCTGGTCGAAGGGCACGCGGACCCGGACGAAATAGCCAGGCAGCAGCACCCGCTTGTCGTTGGGAACGAGGCCGCGCACGGCCAGCGTGCCGGTCGACTGGTTGAGGGTCGGCGAGACGTAGTCGAGCTTGCCCTCATGAGGGTAGCCGGTATCGGTCTGCAGCCCCACTTGAATCGGGAAGTGCTTCATGTCCGCGGGCGTCAGTCCGCGACGGGTCGCCTCGGCGCGGATGCGCAGCACGTCCTGCTCGTTGACGGTGAAGTTCACATAGATCGGGTCCATCGCCACGATGGTGGCGAGCTGGGTCGGCGAGGAGACGCCGACGAGCTCGCCGATCGAGACCATGTGCGCGCTGACGATGCCGTCGAACGGTGCCGTGACCTTGGTGTAGCCGTAATTGACCTCGGCGAGCTTGGTGTTGGCCTGGGCCTGCTGCAGATTGGCCTGGGCGTTGTCGCGCGCGGAGGTGGAATTATCGAGCGTGGCTTGCGAGACGGCCTGGCGCTGCACCAGCTCGGCCTGTCGCTTGTAGTCGGCCTCCGCCTGCCGGAGCGAAGCCTGCGCGCCGACTTCGGCCGCCTGCGCCTGCTCGAGCTTGAGCTTGTAGGTCTCAGGCTCGATCGTGAACAGCTGGGTGCCCTGCTTCACGAATGTGCCGTCCTGATAGTCGATCGTTTGCAGAAAGCCCTGCACGCGCGCGACGAGATCGACGCTCTTGATCGGTGCCGTGTTGCCGGTGGCCTCGATGTAGCGCGTCACCGGACGCTGCACCGGCGTCGCGACGTCGACCTTGGGCGGCGGCGGCGCCACGAACGTGTTCTTGTCCTCGCAGCCGGCGAGCGCAGCCAATGCCGCGGTTGCGGCGAGTGCCCGACCGATATGTTTCCTCGCTGCTCCATTGCGTCGTGCGGGAGATGCGGGATTGGCGCGCGTCATTCGGTGGTCCCCGATTGCTGTCTGTCGGTGCGGCAGGCTACCAACAAACGGGCAGTCGTGGAACACCATAGCCATGGCGGTCACGGGTCTTGCACCGAAAACGGCAGTGTGGCCTTTGACAGATTTGTCACGACAAGGCGCTTTTCACCGGCGAACGATGGCCCGTCCGCACCTAGGGCTGGCGCGCATGCCACGCCGCGAGCACATCCTTCTCGTCTTCGGCAGTGAGACCGACGACTGGCCCGTTGTTGGCGCGGAGCCAATGAAGCGTATCGCGCGCGGTGTCTCCCGGCGGTCGCGAGGTCAATCCGGCCGCGCGCGCCGGCGAGGTATCGCGCGTCAGGAAGCCGGCGTAGTCCGGCAATGGCAGCCACATCGGTAAGGACCGCGGGCCCGCCCAACGCCTGACGTCATGCGCTTCCAGAAAGGCGCGATCGATCCAGGTGAAGGTGCAGGACGCGTTCAGCGCGGATGCGCATTCGCTCAGGAATCCGCCGCGCGTGCGGATCGGCCCAATCCCGTCATAGATGCCGACGAGACCGCTCTCTGCCGCATGCACGATCCATTGCGCGAGATCGCGCACGTCGATGAACTGGACCGCATCCTCCGGCGATCCCGGCGCCAGCACCTCGCCGCCGCGCGCAAGCCGCGCCGGCCAATAGGCGAACCGTCCGGTCGGGTCCTCGGGGCCTGCGATCAGTCCGGCGCGGCAGATGAAGGCATCATCGCCGACCGCCTGTTCGCAGGCCACCTTGGCGGCGCCGTAGATCGCGTCGGTGCTGTGCTCGACATCTGCCCCAATGGGCTCGCGCAGCGGCGCCGTGTCGGCCCGTTGGCCCGGCACGCGGTTGTCCGCATAGACACTGACGGTGGACACGAAGGTCCAATGCACGCCCGGCCGCTTCAGCGCGGCGACCGCACGGCGGACCTGGCCGGGATGACGCGAGACGTCGACCATGGCGTCGAACGTCTCACCCGTGAGTGGCCCAAGTCCGTCGGCCAGGTCGCGGTCGATCTGCATGAAGCGCGCACCCGTAGCGATCGGCCCCGCGAGTCCGCGCGCGGCGCAGGTCACGTCGTGACCGACCGCGCAAGCATGGCTTGCTATCGCGCGCCCAAGAAACTGGCTGCCGCCGAGGATGAGAATGCGCATGAAACAGTCCAGTGTCGCCGATGAGGCCGCGAGACTACAACCTCCACCGGCGGTTGCAACGATCCCTCAGCGCGGCTTGATCTCGGCGTATCTCGCTATCGCTTTCTCGAACTTCCGGTTGAACAGCCACATCGCGGCGAAGATCTCGCGGTAGCTCGCCGAGGTCTTTGCCCGGTCGGCCTGTCCGAAGGCAAAAATGCTGTTGTTGCGCAGGTACCTCATGATTCTGGGGCTCGACACCCGATAGTTCAGGAGATCGCCCGATTTGAGCGCGGACCGCGTCGGGGTAGGAACGATCTGGATCAGCTGGAACAGCTTCATCTGGTCGATCGGGTCGGGCAGCGTCTTGACGATTCCCGGAATCTCGCGGAACAGATCGGCGTGCGCGTTCATCAACCCGTTGCGGACGTTGGTCCAATGGTTGAAGCGCTGGTCGGTGCCACGGGCGCGCGCCTCTTCCCTGTCGTTGCGCGCGCTCAGGTGCGGATCGATCGCAGCGACGTCGGCCTTGATCTTCTCCCATTTCCGACGGCCGTTGCGGTCCTCGGAGGGGCCGGTCTGGAAGCTGCCCATATAGGTGTTGGAGCGCGCATTGCGGACATTCTGCTTGCCGTTGGTCTCGGCAAAGAAGAGCCCGAGGCTGATGCGCCCCGCCGTCTCGGCATGTTCAGGCGCGAGCCCCTTGGCGCGCGCGATCGCAACCGCGAGGTCGACGACGTCCTTGAACGGCGTCGGCGAGCTCTGCGCGCCGGCAGGCGGCGCCTCCATGATGTCGAACAGCCTGCCGTATTCCTCGACCAGCGGCTCGATGTCGGCGTCGAAATAGGCCGGGGGAATCTCGAACTTGTTGGGCCGGCCGATCCGCGACGGCGTGACGTCGGTCAAGTCCTTGTAGCTGCTGATGACGGCGACGCGTGCGAGATACAGCGCCTGCCCCGGCAGGTTCGGCAGCGGCTGCTTCGCCTCGATCTGGCGCCGCCGCTCGGCGAGCACGGATTTGAAGTCGCCGAGCGCGCGCTCGTAAGTGGCGAGCGCCGCCGATTGCTGCGGCGACGGTGCCTTCTGCGCATCGACCGGCGCCGCCACGAAGAAGGCAACGGCCGCAAGCGCCGCGGCGGCAAGTCGTCTCGATCCCATGACCGATCCTGTGGCTGGTTCCCGTCGATTCGATGGCCAGCGAGATCGTAGACTCCGGAGGCGAGCTGCCGCAATTCTCCTCTCACGCCGCCCGATAGTCCGGCGCCGTCGCGAGGAATTTGCCGTAAGCATCCGCATCCGGAGGTTGGAAGCGTCCTTTGAGCCCGCCGGTCTTCTGGTTCTTCGCGCCGATATCGGCCATCAGCTCGTCGAAATGGCGGTAGTGATAGGGTGCGACGCACAGCCCGCCATAGACGCCCGCGGCCGGCCGCTCGACGCGCTTGAAGTGCAGCATCATCTCGATGTTGTCGCGCATCGCCTGTGCCGTCGGCTGGTTCGCGAGCTGGCCGTCGGCATAACGCACCAGCCAGTTCGCCGCGAGGTCGGCGCAGAGCACGGTGCAGAACGAGGAGTTGAAGCCGACGAAGCCGAGCTCGGGCAGATCCGGATTGGCGATCAGGCGATAGAGCCGGTACTGCCCGTCGGCATCGACCAGTTTCTGCCGGTAGGCCTCGGGCAGGAACGGCACGCCGAGCTTGTAGCCGATCGCGAGCACGGCGACGTCGGCGCCCACGCGCTCGCCACCACTCATCACGATGCTGTCGCCCTCATAATGGTCGAACGTGCCGAACACGGCCTTGATGCGGCCGTCGGCGACCATCGGGTAGAAGCCCGGCGTTGCGATGGGCACCGAGCAGTTGACGCCGTCCTCGATGCGCTCCTTCGGCACCATGTTGCAGCGGCCGAGCTTGAGCTGCGCCTTCAACAGGCTCTCCAGCCCGCGCCAATTGGCCCAGACCAGCGGCGCGGCGAGGCGGTGCGCGAGCCGTCCCATCGTGCTGATGCCCCAACCCGGAAACATCTCCTCCTGCGCGCGGATGTAGAGGATGCGCTTGAAGTTCACGAGACCGCCGATGAAATAGGGAATGCGCCAGACCGGCTCACGCATCACGATGGTGACCTCGCGCGCACCTGACTTCACCGCATTCACGGCGATGTCGGTCGCGGACTTCGAGCCGCCGAGCACGACGACGCGGCGTCCCTTCGCCAGTGTCGGATCGCCGTATGTCGACGAGTGCAGGATCTGGCCGCCCTGCGCCAGAAAGCCGTCCTCGCCGGGGCAATGCAGCTCGCGCGGCTCGTTGAACTGCCCGGTGCAGACCGCGACGAAATCGAAATCCTCGCTCGTGGTCGTGCCGTTCTTGTCCTTCAAGGCGAGCGTCCATCCCGGCCTGCCGTCGGCACGGCGCGCCATGCCGGCGACTTCGGTGTTGAGCCGCAGCATGCGCTCGAGGCCAAAACTCTTGGCATAATCGGCGAGGTAGGCGTGGACCTGCGGCCCGGTCGGCCATTCCGGATAGGCATCCGGCATGGCGCGGTCGGTGTAGCGGTAGAGCTCCTTCGGGCTCTGGGTCTGCACCTCGGGGTAGGAGCGCGCCGGCTCCCAGACGCCGCCGAGATCTGAGCTGCGCTCGACGATCGTGACGCGGTGGCCTCGGGTGGAGAATGCTTTCGCGGCGGCAAGGCCGGAGACGCCGGCGCCGATCACGCAGACATGTTTTGGGCTGACCATGGGATTGCTCGATGTGTTTGGCGCAAGCGGCCGCGTTCGGCCACAAGGCGCGGCCGGCCGGGGCTGCAAGCAGATGCAAGCGGAGGAAGCGGCGACGGCTAGTCGTTGGCCTCAGGCGGCAGGAAGTCGACCTCATGCAGCGCCGAGATGCGCACGACCTCGGCCGGGTCGGTCAGATTGTGCAGCTGGTTGAACAGCGCCTCCAGCTTCTGCATCGGTGAGACCCAGAACAGCGCGCGGCACGGCTTGTCGGACTTGTTGAAATAGCCGTGCGGGATGCCGCGTGGCATGCGCACGAGGTCGCCGGCATTGGCCTTGACCCATTGACCGTCGAGCTTGAGATCGAGCGTGCCTTCCTGCACCAGGATGAACTCGTCCTGGGTCGGATGGATATGCACCGGCACGAACTGGCCGGGATCGCTGTTGGTCTCGAACGCGAAAGTGGAGTCGGTGACGGCCTTGGGGAAATAGACCTGGCCAAGGATGTTCCAGCTCTTGCCGCCGTAGCCTGTGCCGTTCGCGGTGATGCCTTTTTCGAGTGCAGTCATGGCTTGCTCCTCATGGATTCCGGCGGGGACGGAGCATCGTCCGAGGACGGACCGCCTGTCTATCCGCTAAACGAATCCGGATGAACCTATTGCCATGCAGCACGACGAATTTGCGAGCTCCGGCCCTTTTCGCCCCCGCGGAACTATTATAGGCTTAAAGGAATTCCGGGCGCGAAGCATGGTCGACGATGTCCGCAGCCGAGCTGGAAATGAGCGCAACAGCCTCTGCAGCCGAACGGCTTGCGGCCTTCGCCCGCGTCACCACTGATGACGTCGACGAGGCGGCCGAGCAGATCGGGCGCATCTTCTGCCCGCATGATCTCAAGCCGACACAGGCGCGCGCGGCCGGCTTCTCGGCCCGGCACAATTGCGCGGCGTTCGAGGGTTTCTCCATCAACTACGTCGCCTATGGTGGAGCGGTCAGCATCGATCCGGGCTGCCTCGAGCGCTTCTTCCTGGTGCAGGTCCCGCTTGCTGGCAGCGCCCGCATTCGTGCCGGTCGTCGTGAGCTCGATGCGGCCCCGGACCGGATCGCGTCGCTGCTGTCGCCGACAATTCCGACCCGGATGATGTGGAGCGATTGTGCGCAGGCGATCCTGCTGCTCGATCGCCGCATGGTCGAGCAGCGCGCCGCGGCCTTGTCGGGCAGGGCGACCGGGGTGGTCGAGTTCGATCCGGTGATCGAGCTGGATGCGCCGTCCGGGCGGGCCCTGCAGACGAGGCTCGCCGAGCTGATGACACTCGCCGAGCGTCTCGGACCATCAGGCCGGCTGTCGCCGGCCGCAATGGCCGATTGGCGCGAAGCGCTGCTCGATCATCTGCTCAACCGGCAGCGGCATGGCCTGTCGGATGCGATTGAAACTTTCTCAGGACAGGCCGAGCGTTTGCCGCGTGCCCTTCGCGCCGCGCGCGACCACCTTGCCGACCATGCCGGCGAGCCGCTCGACCTCGCGCAGCTCGCCTGCGCCTCCGGCATCGGCATCCGCGCGCTGCAGCTCGGCTTCCGCCGTCACTTCGGCGTGTCGATCTCGCAGATGCTGCTCGACATGCGCCTCGCCGGCCTCAATGCGCGCCTCGCGCAAGCCGCACCCGATGTTTCCATCACCGAGATGGCCTTCGATCTCGGCTTCACCCATCTCGGCCGCATGGCCGGCGCCTACCGCGAGAAATTCGGCGAGACGCCGTCAGCCACGCTGCGGCGAAGGATGAGCTAGATCCGTCTCGCCAGACCTTGATGCCGGACTCAACCCGCCGGCGAGTCGGTCTGGCGCAGCGTCGTCACCCAGATCACGCGCGCCACCTGCTGGGTCGGGTTGTCGAACATGTGCGGCACGATGCTCGGAAAACGAAAGCTGTCGCCGGCTTCCAGCACATGGGCCTGGTTGTCGAGCCACAGCCGCAGGCTGCCCGAGAGGATGTAGCCCGCCTTCTCGCCGGTGTGCTGCAGGAAGTCGGTGCCGGAGGAGGCGCCGGGATTGAGCGTGAGCTCGTAGAGCTCGAGCTGGCCATTGCCTTCCGGCGTCAGCGCTTCCTTGACGACGCCGCTGGCGGTGAGCCGCAGCAGCCGCCTGGCGTTCTTGCGCACGGTGTAGCGCGGCGCATCAGTGGGATCGCTGCTCTCGAAGAAATAGGAGATGGGAACGTCGAGCGCGATTGAGAGCAGGCGCAGCGTGCGGATCGACGGCATCGCGCGCGCACGTTCGAGCTGGCTGATCATGCCGGTCGACAGACCGGTCTTGTTGGCGACGTCCTGGATCGACAGGCCGGCGCGCTGACGCAGCAGCCGCACGGTTTCACCCAGGCGCTGGTCGACCGCATCGTCAGCTTCGATCGTCGGGCTGTCCTTGGTGCCGTTGGTATCGCCGCGACCATCCATGTCGCTCTCCCATGCATCGTCTCAGCCTCGGGTATCGAGTCCCGTCGCTTTAGTCAGAGTGAAAAGCTGGCGCATTCTAGCAATGCGATTGACAGCTGTATTTAGTCGTGATGAAATTTTGCGAGAAAAATTTAGAAGCACTAAAGCCCACTCCTGTCCCTTTGCCGGGGTCTCGGGGGCGCGGGGGTGCCGCGTGCGGAACGGAGAGTGGGTCATGGTAGACAACACCGGCAAGTTCGGCGTTGCGGCAGGGCATCTCGGCATTCCGAATCGCCGTCAATTCTTCCAGCTCGGTGCGGGCGCAGCCGCAGGCTGGACACTTTCAGGGAGCGCCGTCGCACAAACCGAACGTCCGGCCAATCCCCCGGACAAGCCGCGTGGGCAGGTGATTGCTGCGCTGTCGCAGGAGCCGACCGTCTTTCATCCGTTGATGCCGGGCATCGAGGTCGACCAGGGCATCTGGTGGCAGGTGTTCTCGCCGCTCTGGTACATCGAGCCCGACGGGAAATTCGTTCCCGACCTCGCCCGCGAAGTCCCGACCATCGAGAATGGCGGCCTCTCGGCCGACGGCCTGACGTGGAAGATCAAGCTGCGCAGCGACGTGAAATGGCACGACGGCACGCCGTTCACGGCCGAGGATGTCAAGTTCTCGCTCGAGCTGATCAACAATCCCGATTTCCGCGTCCGCAACCGCGTCGGCCACAGCCTCGTCAAGGACATCAAGGTCGTCGCGCCCGACGAGATCCACTGGCGAATGGAGGCTCCCTATTCGCCATATATGTCAATTCTCTCGCTCACCTTCATCGTGCCCAAGCACATCCTCGAGAAGGTGTCCGATCCTAATTCCTCGCCGTTCCACAACGCACCCATCGGTACCGGGCCGTTCCGCTGGGCCGAGCGCGTGCCGGGCGACCACATCCAGCTGAATGCCCATACCGGTTATCATGGCAAAGGACCTTACGTCGAACGCGTCGTTTTCAAATACATTCCGGACCTGACCGTTCTCTACACCCAGTTCCGCACCGGTCAGGTCGACTACACCGGCCTGCAAGGCATCCTGCCGAACTTCGTGCAGGAGGCAAAGACGCTGAAGGGCCGCAAGATCTTCGTCTCTTCGACCTCCTCGGTAGAGCATATCGCGCCGAACCTGGATTTTGGTCCTTTCACTGATCGTGCCGTGCGCGAGGCGCTCTATCTCGCCATCAACAAGCAGGCGATCATCGACGCGCTGAATTACGGTCTGCCGACGCCGACCGAGAGCTTCGTGCCGCAGCAGGCCTGGTCGTTCCAGCAGGGTCTGCCGCAGCACAAATACGATCCTGCCAAGGCCAACGCGCTGCTCGACGCCGCGGGCTGGGTTCGCGGCTCCGGCGGCATTCGCGAGAAGGGCGGCGTCAAGCTCGAATTCACCAACTCGACGACGGCGGGCAGTGCCGTGCGCGAACAGTGCCAGCAGCTCCTGATCCAGGACTGGCGGGCCATTGGCGCGGCGATGCGCGTCAGCAACATGCCGGCGGCCGTGATCTGGGGCGACTTCTGGCAGCAATCGAAGTTCAATTCAGTGATCGTCGGCGTGAACTTCATGCTGGGCAGCGACCCCGACGTGACGCCGCGCTTCGGCTCCGGCGCCATTCCCGCCAAGGGCGGCCGCGGCTTCAACACTTATCAATATCAAAGCGCGCAGGCCGACCGGCTGTTGTCTGAAGGCGCCAAGCAATTCGACCTGGCGCAACGCAAGGCCACCTATGGCGAGCTGCAAAAGCTGATCCGCAACGACCTCGCCATCCTGCCGCTGTTCCAGGGCTTCATCGCCGAGGGCATCAAGGAGGGGCTGCAAGGCTTCCGTCCCAACATCAACATGTCGATCAACAGCTGGAACATGCGCGAATGGTATTGGGCCTGATGTCTCGGGCTGGTCGGATCGCCTGAGATGGCCCGCTACGTCGTCAATCGCCTGGCGCAGGCGATCATGCTGCTCGTGATCGTCTCGGGGATCGGCTTCGCCATCCTGCATCTGGCGCCCGGCGGGCCGCTGTCGCAGTTTGCCGTCTCAAGCCAGATGACGCAGGAGGATCTCGACCGCGTCACCAGGCAGCTCGGCCTCGATCGTCCGCTGCCGGTCCAATATCTCGACTGGTTCGGCCGCATGGTGCGGGGTGATTGGGGCAAGTCGTATCGCGACGGCGAGGCGGTGCTGTCGGTGATCTCCTCGCATCTCGGCGCCACGCTGGAGCTGATGGCGACGGCGACCATCATCGCGGTGCTGCTCGGCTGCTGGATCGGCATCCTTGGCGCGCTACGCCGCTACTCGCTGTTCGATACGCTCGCCACCGTCGGTGCCATGATCGCGCTGTCGATCCCGACCTTCTGGTTCGGCCTCGTCACCATCTACGTCTTCTCGGTCAAGCTCGGCTGGCTGCCGGCGGGCAACCGGCATACCATTGGCGACGGCTCCTTCCTCGACCTGCTGCATCATCTGATCGCGCCGGCCATGGTGCTGGCGCTGGTCGAGACCGCGATGTGGGGCCGTTTCATGCGCTCCTCGATGCTCGAGGTCATCAACCAGGACTACATCCGCACTGCACGCGCCAAGGGCATGCCGGAATGGCGCATTCTCACGGTGCACGCGCTTCGCAACGCGCTGCTGCCGATGATCACGGTCGCCGGCCTGCAGTTTCCGACGCTGCTGGGCGGTGCGCTGGTGGCGGAGACCGTGTTCACCTGGCCGGGCATGGGCCGCCTGTTCCTGGATTCGATTGGTTACCGCGACTATCCCGTGGTGATGGGCATCCTGATGTTCTCGGCGACGATGGTGCTGATCGGCTCGCTGCTGGCAGACATCCTCTATGCCGTCGTCGATCCGCGCATCCGGGTGGGCTGAAGCGATGGCGACCGCAGCCTTCTCCACCGTTCAGCTCGCGCCCGGCCAGGCCGCGTGGCGGCGCTTTCGCCGGCATCGGTTGGCGCTCGCGGGCGCCTTGATCATCCTCGTGCTCGTGCTCGGTTCGACGTTCGGCCCCTACCTGCTGCCGTTCGACGACACCTACATCGACATCATGAAGCGGTTCGCGCCGCCGCTCTCCGGCGCGCATATTCTCGGCACCGACGAGCTCGGCCGCGACGTGCTGGCACGGTTGATGATGGGCGGGCGGGTCTCGCTCTCGATCGGCATCGTCGCGATGGTGATCGCGATGGCGGTCGGCATTGTCGTCGGCGCCTTTGCCGGGTTCTATGGCGGCGCGGTCGGCGCGGTGTTGATGCGGCTCGTCGACGCCGTGCTGTGCTTTCCGACCATCTTCCTGCTGCTGGCCCTCGCAGCGCTGACCGAGCCCGGTCTCGTCACCACCACCATATTGATCGCCGCCACGGCCTGGATGGCGGTGGCCCGCGTGGTCGAAGCCCAGGTGCGTTCGCTGCGCGAGCGTGAGTTTGCGGTCGCCGCGCTCGCGTTCGGCTCCTCGAACCTGCGCATCATGTTCCGCGAGCTCGTGCCCAACGCGATCGCGCCGATCGTCGTTGCCGCGACGCTCAACGTCGCCAAGGCGATCCTGCTCGAATCCTATGTCAGCTATCTCGGCTACGGCATCCAGCCGCCGGCGGCGAGCTGGGGCAACATGCTCAACAATGCGCAGATCTATCTCACCAGCGCGCC
This sequence comes from Bradyrhizobium yuanmingense, assembly GCF_025200905.1. Lineage (NCBI taxonomy): Bacteria > Pseudomonadati > Pseudomonadota > Alphaproteobacteria > Hyphomicrobiales > Nitrobacteraceae > Bradyrhizobium > Bradyrhizobium yuanmingense. The sequence goes on from NZ_CP104173.1 coordinate 1,663,885, forward strand.
CTGGCTCGCGATCGCGCCGGGCGTCGCCATCACGCTCGCGGTGACCAGCTTCAACTTTCTCGGTGACGGCCTGCGCGATGCGCTCGATCCGCGAATGAACATCCCGTGACGCGCAAGACCTCTGACGCGCAAGAACTCGAACTGAACTCCAGGAGTGCCCCATGTCCCCGCCGCTCAACCGCATCAACAGCGACGAACGCCTGCCGGCGCAGGTAGATGTCGTCGTCATCGGCGGCGGCGTCATCGGCGTCTCGGCCGCCTATCATCTGGCGAAGAAGGGGCACTCCGTCGCGCTGGTCGAGAAGGGCCATGTCGGCGGCGAGCAGTCGAGCCGCAATTGGGGCTGGTGCCGCCAGCAAGGCCGCGCACGCGAGGAGATCCCGCTCGCGCGCGAGGCGCTGCTTCTGTGGGAGGACATGCAGAACGATGCCGGCGTCGATGCCGGCTTCCGGCGAACCGGGGTGTTGTTCCTGACCAAGAGCAAGGACGAACTCGCCAGCTGGGAGCGCTGGGCCGCGGTCGCGCGCGAGATGCAGGTTCACTCCACCGTGCTGACGCCGGCCGAGGTCGCCGAGCGCATGCCCGGCAACGCCGACACATGGGTCGGCGGCCTGCACACGCCGAGCGATGGCCGCGCCGAGCCGTCGATGGCCGTCCCTGCGCTCGCCACCGCCGCACGCAAGCACGGCGTCACCATCCACCAGGGCTGCGCCGCGCGCGGGCTGGAGACGACGGGCGGGAGGGTCAGCGCCGTCGTCACCGAGAAGGGCACCATCCGCACGCAATCCGTGCTGCTGGCGGGCGGCGCGTGGTCGTCGCTGTTCTGCCGCCGCCACGGCATCGAGCTGCCGATCGGACTCGTCAACGCCACCGCGTGCCGGACCACGCCGGGACCGGAGATCACCTCCGGCGCGCTCGGCACCGATTTCTACTGCATCCGCCGCCGCCTCGACGGCGGCTTCACGCTGGCGCTGCGCAACCGCGGCACGGTCGAGCTGTCGCCGGACCTGTTCCGTTACGCGCGCACGTTCTGGCCGACCTATCAGCATCGCAAGAACGGATTGAAGCTTTCGTTCGGCAAATCGTTCTTCGATCAGCTCATGCGCGGCACCAGCTGGAGTTTCGACAAGCCATCGCCGTTCGAGGCCGAGCGCGTGCGCGATCCCGCGCCCGACATGTCGCTGGTCAATGCGGCGCTGGCGGCGCTGATCAAGTCGAATCCGGAATTGAAGGACATCGAGATCGCCGAAGCCTGGGGCGGCACCATCGACTGCACGCCCGATACGATACCGGTGATCTCACCGGTCGATGCGCTGCCGGGTTTCTTCCTCGCGACCGGCTTCTCCGGCCACGGTTTCGGCATCGGTCCCGCCGCCGGCAAGCTCGCCGCCGACCTCGTGACCGGCGCGACGCCGCTTGTCGATCCGGCCGCCTACAGCCACAAGCGCATGATCGACGGCCGCCGGCTCGCGCCGGTCAGCCCGTTCTGAGGCCGGCATGACGGTTCTCTACAAGGCCAATATGGTGCGCGGCGCCGAGTGGGCGCTCTTCTTCGCGGAGCGCGCGCCTGATGTGCCGTTCCGGCTCTGGCCCGACATCGGCGATCCGGCCGCGGTGCGCTATCTCGTGGCCTGGGTGCCGCCGGATGACATCACGACGACCTTTCCCAATCTCGAGCTGGTCTTCTCGGTGGGCGCGGGCGTCGATCAGTTCGACACCACGACAGTCCCGGCGCACATCCCGCTGGTCCGCATGCTGGAGCCCGGCATTGCCGAGACCATGGTCGAATACGTCACCATGGCCGTGCTTGCCCTGCACCGTGATCTCCTCGATTTCGTCAGTCAGCAGAGGCAGCAGGTCTGGCGCGAGATCCGGATCACGCCGGCCAGGCGCCGGCACGTCGGCGTGATGGGGCTCGGCCAGCTCGGCCAGGCCGTGCTGGAACGGCTCAAGACGTTCGGCTTTCCGCTTCTTGGGTGGAATCGTTCGCCGCGCGAGATCGAAGGCGTCACCTGTTACGCGGGGGCCGATGCCTTGCCAGAATTTCTGGCGCAGGCCGACATTCTCGTCTGCCTGCTGCCGCTGACGGATCAAACGCGCGGCATTCTCAATGCCGAGCTGTTCGCGCGCCTGCCGCGCGGGGCAGGGCTCGTCAATGTCGGACGCGGCCCGCATCTCGTCGAGGCCGATCTCCTCGCAGCCCTCGACAGCGGCGCGCTATCAGGTGCGGTGCTCGACGTCACCGATCCCGAGCCGCTGCCGGTAGGCCACCCGTTCTGGAGCCATCCGCGTATCCTGCTGACGCCGCACAACGCCAGCATGACCACGCCCGATACGGCCGTCGATTTCGTGCTCGACGTCATCGCGCGTCACCGCCGCGGCGAGGAGCTGCCGGGGCTGGTCGATCGCAGGCGGGGCTATTAGGGCAATCGCATGAGCATCGACAGAAGAAGATCTGATCAGGCCGTTGCCGAAGCACAGTCCTCCGTGCTTTCGGTCTCCGGCCTCACCACCTCCTTCATGCTGGAGCGGCAATGGATTCCCGTCGTTCGCAAGGTCTCGTTCGACATCGCAGCCCGCGAAACCGTCGCGATCGTCGGCGAGTCCGGCTCGGGCAAGAGCGTCACCGCGCTGTCGATCATGCGGCTCATTCCGAGCGAGATCGGCCGGGTCGAGGGCCGCGTCATGCTGGCGGGGCGCGATCTGCTCGCGCTGCCCGAGGCTGATATGAAGGATATCCGCGGCAATGACGTCGCCATGATCTTCCAGGAGCCGATGACGAGCCTCAATCCGGTGCTCACCATCGGCTTCCAGATCGCGGAGGCGCTGATCCAGCATCGCGGCCTGTCGCGCGCGGCGGCGGAGGCGGAGACCGTCCGCCTGCTCGATCGCGTCCGCATCCCTGCGGCGGCGTCGCGCTTCCACGAGCACCCGCATCGCTTCTCCGGCGGCATGCGCCAGCGCGTGATGATCGCGATGGCGCTGGCCTGCAAGCCGAAGCTTCTGATCGCGGACGAGCCGACCACCGCGCTCGACGTCACCATCCAGGCCCAGATCCTGGAACTGCTCAAAGAACTTCAGCAGGAGGAGGGCATGTCGATCCTCTTCATCACCCACGACATGGGCGTGGTCGCCGAGATCGCGGACCGCACCGTGGTGATGTATGGCGGGCAGGCGGTGGAGACGGACGCCACCGCGCGCATTTTTGCCGCGCCTGCGGATCCCTATACGCGCGCGCTGCTCGCGGCGGTGCCGCGGCTCGGCTCGATGGACGGGCGGATGCGGCCGATGCGGTTTCCGATCGTCGACAAGGTGACGGGCACGTCGGACGAGCCGGCCGAGACGCCCGATACCGTCTCGCCCGCCGAGCGGCCTCTGCTGGAAGTCTCAAACCTCACGACGCGCTTTCCGATTCGCTCGGGCCTGTTCGGCAAGGTCTCGGGCCGCGTCCATGCGGTCGAGAACGTCTCCTTCACCTTGCGCGCCGGCGAGACGCTGGCGCTGGTCGGCGAATCCGGCTGCGGCAAGTCGACCACCGGCCGCTCCATCCTGAAGCTGACGCAGCCGGACAGCGGCACCGTCCTGATCGACGGCCAGGATGTGCTGGCCATGAACGGCCGGGCTTTGCGCGATGTCCGCAAGCACATGCAGATCGTGTTTCAGGATCCGTTCGCGAGCCTCAATCCGCGCATGTCGGTGGGAACGGCGATCGCTGCGCCTTTGCTTGCCAACGGACTGGCAACGGCGTCGCAGGCGCGCGACAAGGTCGCCGACCTGCTCGTCCGCGTCGGCCTCTCCGCTGACATGGCCGCGCGCTTCCCGCACGAATTCTCCGGCGGCCAGCGGCAGCGCATCTGCATCGCGCGCGCGCTCGCGCTCGGGCCGAAGCTGATCGTCGCCGACGAAGCTGTCTCCGCGCTCGACGTCTCGGTGAAGGCGCAGGTCGTGAACCTGATGCTCGACCTCCAGGCCAGCATGGGCCTCGCCTATCTCTTTATTTCCCACGACATCGCCGTGGTCGAGCGCATGAGCCACCGCGTCGCCGTGATGTTTCTCGGCGAGATCGTCGAGATCGGCCCGCGCGCGTCGGTGTTCGGCAACCCCCAGCACCCCTACACCAAAAAGCTGATGGCCGCCGTGCCGGTGCCCGATCCGTCACGCCGCGGCACGCCGCGTCCAACCTCCAACGACGAGATCAGAAGCCCGGTCCGCGCGCCGGATTATCAGCCCCCCGTGCGGCGCTATCGCGAAGTGTCGCCCGGTCACGTCGTGCAGATGTGGGGCGAGGAATGGTCGGCCTGAGGCTGCGAGCTTCACGAAACCAAGCGCGTATCTTTGATTTCGGCCAGACGCGGGCAGCGTGCTGACCAACCGCGCGTTGCAGATCCAGCATGTTCGCCGTCCGTTATCGCGAAATGAGATGCGTCCTTCGGAAATTGTGACCGAATAGAGCGACAGGGAGGACCGTGTGTGAACCGCTTCATACGCGCTCGCTCTCTTTCTGAATTACCACTCTCGCAACGAAAATTGCCGCACCCGGATCATTTGAAACACGGGTGAGATGCAATGCCTGCGCAGCCACATGCTCGCAGCTTTGGATTGGTTCCGTCTCGCTCACGAGCAAAGCCAGTCCCATCACTCAGCAAAGATTCTTCAGAAATTGGAATGAAAGGGCATCGCGCAACTCACGCAGCTTCTGTTCGGGGTCGGCCGGTAGGCTGCTACTTACTCAGAAGGAGCTCCTATGAAGATAAGCAGCGCAATTTTCAGCGCCTTTTCTGCAACAAGGCGCGTCGGCAATCTTCGGATCGCCCGTTCAAGTCTGATCAAATCGGCTCATCTTCTTGAAAGAATCGGGCTGGCCGCCGTTGGTGCATCTGGCGGCCTCTATGTTGGGGCGGCCCTGTTACGTCAGAAAGCCGGACTATTCGAAAGCGGCTGGATCGTCCTGATAACAATACTCTACGGAGCTGTCGGCTATTACGTCGGAATTGATATGGCTGGCCATGGCGCACAGAGGTCGACATCGAGCATCTCGGAAGAATGGAACGGTTCCGAGCCGGTCGAGATTATGAGTGCGGCTGGCACGTTCGGTGCGGCAATCGCTGCGACTCTGTCCGTCAGCATTCTTGTCCTTGATCAAAATCTGCCTAACGGCCTGATCGGCTTTGTTGCCGGCTGCTGGGTAATCGGTTCTTCGCTCCAGGTTGCGGCGGGCACGATGGCTCGCAGCTATGAAGCGCCTATCGGCGAGCAATGAAGGAGCTGCGGTCGCGAAAAATATCCGCTTGGCACAAGCCTCAGTTTCTGGTTCGGAACGACTGCGACGAGACTCATCGCAACCTCTGCCGTCCAATGCTGCGTGCCGACGATGTTTAGGTGCGAAGCCGTTCGCCTCGCGCAGCTCACTGGTTCAATGCGATATCGGGATTGAGAAGCCTAGGTGGTCGCGCAACAAACATGACGTGCCATAATGGTAACGTTGGTATATTGTCCGCGCGCGCCGTGGTCCAAAACTTCTGCTAACCGCTAACCACACGATCGGTGGAGCCAATGCAGATTGCGGAGTGGCTCGAGAAGCTGGGGCTTGCGCAATACGCGGAGCGCTTTGCCCAAAATGGGATCGACATAGGCGTCCTTCCCGAACTGATGGATGAGGACTTCGATAAGCTCGGAGTCCTGCTCGGCCATCGCCGCAAGATGCTGCGTGCTATCGCTGACCTCGATCCGGCCGCGTTGATCGCATCTCCCGCTCCTCCTCAGGACGCCGAGCGGCGGCATCTCACGGTCATGTTTTGCGATCTGGTCGGCTCGACTGCGCTCTCGGCGCGTCTCGATCCCGAGGATATGTGGGAGGTGATCCGGGCCTATCGCGCTGCCTGCGCGAGCGTGGTTGCTGCTTACGATGGCAGGATAGCCAGATTTGTCGGTGACGGAATACTCGTCTATTTCGGCTATCCGCGCGCCCACGAAGATGATGCCGAGCGCGCGGTGCGCGCCGGCCTCGACATGATCTCCGCGATACGCCAGCTCAAGACAGGGACCGACGAACGAGCTGAACTGCGGATCGCAATTGCGACCGGACTTGTGGTGGTCGGCGACCTCATCAGCGGAGATGCGTCGGAGGAGCACGCAACCATCGGCGACACACCAAACCTCGCCGCCCGGCTCCAGAGCCTGGCGGAGCCGGGGGTCGTCGTCGTTGCTTCATCGACGCGCCGGCTGCTTGGCGATCTGTTCTCCCTGCGCAATCTCGGCCGTCGGGAGGTCAAGGGAATGGCAGACCCCATCGCGGTCTGGGAGGTGGAAGGCGCGACCGCATCCGAGAGTCGCTTCGAGGCAGTCCGTGCCGCGCGCTCGATCGGCTTTGTCGGCCGCAAGAACGAGATCGAGTTCATCCTCTCGCGCCAGCGGGAGGCATGGCAGGGGCGGGGCCAGTTCGTATTGATTTCCGGCGAAGCGGGCATCGGCAAGTCGCGTATTGTAGCAACGCTGTCGGAAAGCCCCTCGTTGGGGTTGCACCGTCGCGTGCGATATCAGTGTTCGCCTTACCACACCAACAGTGCGCTTCATCCCTTCGTCGCGCAGCTCGAGCGCGCCGCCGGAATTCGCTCGCACGACACGCCGGATGAAAAACTCGGCAAGCTCGAGGCAATGCTCGCAATAGCAACCCAGCAGGTCGCCCGGGCAACACCGCTCATTGCGGCTCTGCTTTCGATTCCCACCGGCGACCATTGCCCGCCCCTCGGCTTGAGCCCGGCGCAGCAGCGGCGGCAGACATTTGCTGCCCTTCTCGATCAGCTTGAGGGACTGGCGCGAGGCCAGCCGCTGCTGATCATCTGCGAGGATATGCATTGGGCCGATGCCACGACACTTGAACTGTTCGATCTCGCGGTCGATCGGATCAGGGGACTGCCGATACTCGTGCTCTTGACGTCCCGGCCGGAGTTCGAGCCCTCCTGGTCGGGCCTTGCCAACGTCAGTCTGTTGCGGCTCGACCGGCTCGATCGGCAGGACACGCGCGCGCTCGTCGAGCAGATTGTCGTCGGTCGCCAGCTGCCACGCGAGATGATGGAGCAGATCATCGACAAGACCGATGGCATTCCGCTATTCGTCGAGGAATTGACCAAGATGGTGCTGGAGTCCGGGCTGCTCGTTGAGGATGCCGGGCGCTACCGCCTGACGAATCCGCTGCCGCCGCTTGCTATCCCTGCGACGCTGCAGGATTCGCTGATGGCGCGGCTTGATCGGCTCGCTCCGGTCAAGGAGGTGGCCCAGATAGGAGCCGCCATTGGCCGCGACTTCTCGTACGCGCTGCTGAAAACCGTGGCGGGACGCGACGATCTGACGCTGGGCGCGGCGCTGGGACAACTTGAAGAGGCCGAACTGCTGCTGCGTCGTGGGACACCGCCCGAAGCAAATTACAGTTTCAAGCATGCCCTTGTTCAAGAAGCGGCCTACGAGAGCCTGCTCAAGAGCAAACGGCAGGTGCTTCACACACGGATTGGCGATGTCCTGCGCGACAAGTTTCCAATCGTCGCCGAGACCGAGCCGGAAGTTCTCGCGCACCACTTCACCGAGGCGGGGCTGAGCGAGATCGCCCTCGAATGGTGGCGCAAGGCGGGCCAGCAGGCGTTGAAACGCTCGGCCTATTCCGAGGCGATCGCGCATCTCGGCAAGGCCATCGCGATCGCCGATCAATTGCCTGGCGAGCCCCACCGCATGATGAGCAGGCTGCATCTTCAAATCGCATATGGCCGTGCCTTGCGGGGCAGCCTCGGCCACAGTGCTCCGGAAACGGTCGCCGCATGGACGCGCGCGCGACAATTCGGAACCGGTATCGATGATCCCGTTGAACTTGCGCCGGTCCATTCCGGCCTCTTCAATGCCTGCCTGACCCATGGCGAACTTGCTCCGATGCGGGAGCTGGCGGATGCCATCAGGAGCGCCGCTGAGCGACGGCCGGACTCGCCGGTGGCCGCCGTCGTGGCCCATTGGACTGGGGGCGTGACCTGCTGGTTCGCCGGCGAGTATTTGAACGCGCGTACGCATCTTGAGCGGGCGCTGGCGATCTATCGGGCCGAACCGGATCCCGCGACCTTCAGGGCGTCGGCGCTGGATCTCCCGTTCGTGATCATGCGATTTCTCGCTTTGGTGCTCTGGCCGCTCGGCGACATCGCTCGTGCGCGCAAGCTCGCCGCGGAAGCGGTGGGTACTCCGGGAGAAAAACGGGCGCTGTCCCAGGCCAATGCGTTGGTTCATCGCGCGGTGTTCGACGGAGTATGCGGGGGCATGTTGCAGCAGACAGAGACGATCCTGGCGCTCGGTCTCGCACGCGCCCACACGATGCCGCTGTACGTGGCCGCCGGCACCTACCTGAACGGCCTCGCCAAGTGGCGTGCAGGAGACCGAATGACCGGACTGGCGGACATGCGTCACGGCTGGACCTTCCTGCACGAGAACGATTGCTACCTCTGCGAACCGTTCTGGGGGATGCATGTCGCCCTGGCGATTGCAGATTTAGGCGACGTCGAGACCGGGCTGGAAATCCTGGACGAATTGATCGCCGGGACGGGACAATCCGGCCAGCATTGGCTTGATGCCGAGCTGCATCGTGTCCGCGGTAAACTCTTATCGCGCCATAATCCTTCGGACGAATCCAGTGCCGAAGACGCCATCAAGCGGGCGCTGGACATCGCACAACATCAGCAGACCAAGACCTTTGAGCTGCGCAGCGCTCTTGAACTTGCACGCCTGTACAAGACAAATGGCCGAGCGCGTACGCTATCCGAAGTGCTTGCGCCCGTGGTCGCTCAATTCGAGGCGGAGCATGGACTTCCCGAATTCGCGGAAGCGAAAGAGCTGCTTAGGAATGGGCGTTAGCCGCGCCGCCATTCGATCAGTACAAGTGCCGCGCCGACTTCAAGCCAGAATAGGTCGGCATCTTGTTCTCGATTCCCGAGCCGTAGTTCTCCGGTTTTGACACGTCTTAACCTGCTGTGGTGAAAGCTAGATATGCTTCTCGTGGTTGCGAGGGGGAGTCTGCTGCGGCGGCGAATCCTGATTTCGGCAAGCAGCTGTTGTCGGATTGCTCATTGTCTCAAGGCGCAGGCTTCATGCCAACACCTGGGCCATGCGGTGATAGGCTTGCCTTCGCAAGGGCAGGCGGAGCGACCAAAGCCCATTTGGAGATCCAGTCGTGGTTCGCCTGCATGTCGAACGTTTCATTCGCAGCCGGATCGCTCGGCGGTCCCTGGCGCTCGGGATCATCGCTCTCAGCGGATGGGCCCTGTTGCCGTATGTGACCTACCGAATCGCGCCCTCCGCCTATGTCAATGCCGAGCTCATGCGGGTGACTGCGCCGATGGCGGGTCAGCTCTCGTCAGATCTTCCCCGCAAGGGCGAATATTTCGAGCACACCCGGATGGTGCCGCTGGTCGAGGCGCGTTCGCCGGATCGCCGGCACCTCATGGACCTTGATCAGCAGCTGGCCATGTCCACCAAACGCGCCGAGCTCGCACGCCGGCAACTCGAGGAAATCGCCGAGCTCGATCGCAAGCTCCGCGAGCGAAGCGAGGACTATCGTTCGGGGATGGTAGCGCGCCTGCGCCACGAGATAGGTGAAACGGAAGTTGAAAAAGGCGGCTGTCTCGCTGAGGCGCGGCAGCGGAACGATGTCGCGGGCCGGATGGAGAGGCTCGTGAAGCTCGGCATCAGTTCGCAGATCCGCTCCGGTGAGGCCCAGGCCTCGCAGGAGGCAACCGCAACGCGGTGCCAGATGGCCGATGAACGCCTGCGGCGCCTCAAGACGGAATTGGGGGCGGCCGACAAGGGCATTTATCTTCGTGGCGATGCCAACGACGTGCCCTATTCTCAGCAGCAGCGCGAGCGGCTTGTCCTCCGCCGCCAGGAGCTCGAGACAGACCTGTTGCAGAACAGCTCACGTGCCGCGCAGTTGGCCGCGGAAATTGCAGAGGAACGCACTCGACTTGATCGTCTCGATCACTACGATCTGTCCTTGCCCGCAGCCCATGTGGTCTGGTCGGTCGCGGCCAGCCCCGGCTCGATGGTCACGGAAGGGCAGTCGGTCTTCGATTTCGCAGATTGCAAACGCCGGTTTATCGTCGTTGAACTACCCGAGCGCGATTTCGAGAAGATCAAGGCTGGAGATGCGGCTACCGTCCGTCTGATTGGGAGTCGCGAATGGAAGAGCGGCCAGATCCGGCAGGTCCGCGGATCGGCCGCGTACGGCGATGATCGGCTGCTTGCGGCTCGGGTGCCGCGGCCTGATCCGGGCAACATTACCATTGAGATATCGCTTCCGCCCAATGAGACGTCGGCCGACCGCAACGGCTCCTGCGATATCGGACGATTGGCTGAGGTGCGCTTCGAGCGCAGAGCCGACGGCCTGCTACGATTGGTCAGCTCGAAGTTGAAATGGCTGACCGCTCGCCTGGAACTCGACCAATCGCTCCTGTGAGCGAGATGGTCCATGCAAGCCATGACTCTGCCTCTCTCTCAGCTGTTCGCGCCGATGCTGGGCATCTTTGCTGCGATGTATCTGTTGGCGCCGACCTTTCCGGTCGCGCGCCCTTGGGCGCGTCTTGCGGTCTTTGTTGTGGTTTGGCTTGTGGTGGCCCACTATCTCGAATGGCGTATTTTCACCACAGTGCTGCCGGCAAGCGGGACCTGGTATCAGGTCGGCTGGATCTGGTTCTGTCTGTTCGTCGAGCTTCTGACTTTCACAGATCAGTTCATTCTCTATCTGACGTTCCTTCGCAGGACCGATCGCCGAAGCGAAGCAGATCAGCACGAGCGTCGGCTTCGCAGCCTGCCGGATGATGAGCTGCCCTCGGTCGACGTCTTTATTCCGACCTACGACGAGCCATTCGAGGTGCTGGAAAAGACGATCACCGGCGCGCTGTGCCTGGACTATCCGAACGTCCAGGTGTGGGTCTTGGATGATGGTCGCAGGCCTTGGCTCAGGGCACTCTGCATGCAAAAGGGCGCCGGCTATCTCACGCGCGCCGACAATTTGAATGCCAAGGCCGGCAATATCAATCATGCCCTGACCAAGACGAGCGGCGAGTTCTTCGCGATCTTTGATGCGGATTTCGTGCCGCAGCGCAATTTCCTGATGCGCACGATGGGCTTCTTCGCTGATCCAAAGGTCGGAATCGTTCAGATCCCGCACGCCTTCTACAATGAGGACCCGATGCAGGCGAATCTCGGCCTGCACAGGGGATTGCCGGACGAGCAACGGTTCTTCTTCGATTCCATCATGCCCGCGCGCGACGGCTGGGATGGTGCCTTTTGTTGTGGTTCCAACTCCGTCACGCGTCGCGCAGCACTCCGCGCGGTAGGCGATGCCTTGCCGACCCAGTCCATTACGGAAGACATCCTGCTGACGCTCGTCCTGCTGCGCAAGGGATACGTCACCCGCTATCTCTGCGAACCGCTGGCGATTGGACTGGCGCCGGAAAGCCTTGATGCCTTTTTCGTGCAGCGGCAACGCTGGGCGCGTGGCGCGATTCAGACGCTGTACCTCGCCGCCGGTCCGCTCGGCCCCGGACTGGGCTTGATGCATCGGCTCCTCTTCTTTCCGACGCATTGGCTCTCATTGGGCTTGCGGGCGCTCATGGTCGTGGTGGTTCCGATCGTGTTCATGTGGACCGGCTTGGCGCCTGTCGTCGATGTCACCCCCGAATCGGTGTTCTACTACTTGTTCCCCGCGATCCTGGCGCTCAACGGCGGCATCTCCTGGTTCGCGCCGCACGTGCATTTTCCGCTCGCCGCTCAGGTGTCGGCGACGATCCAGAGCTTCAAGATATTGCCGACGGTGCTGGGGACTCTCGTCAAGCCGGCGGGACATGCGTTCAGGGTGACGCCGAAGGGCGCTGCCGCGCGGCGCGCAAGTTACGCTGCGGAGATATTCTGGCCGTCGGCGGTCTTGATGGCGTTGACGGTTGTCGGTGTGGTTCTGAACACGATCCCGGAATGGCGCATCATCGATCATCCGGCCGCTCTACCGATGGTTGCCTTCTGGTCGGTCGTGAACATCGTCGTGCTTTTCTTCGTCTGCATGACCTCGCTGCAGGCGCGGATGGGACGTACCGAGGAGCGTTTCGACATCGACGAAACTATCTTGATCCAGACCGTGACCGGCGAGCAGCTTTCTGGACGCGTGAGCAACATCTCCCTCTCTGGCGCCGGCGTTCTGCTTGGCTCCGGTATTGACTTTCCTCGCGCCGGAGAACCGCTGCGCGTGCACATCATGCAGGTCGGATGGGTCGATGCGGTGATTGCGCAACAAAGGGGCCGGCTCATCGGGGTGCAGTTCAAATTGCCGCAGTCGCTTGAACGAGACCTGCTGATCCGCAAGCTCTTTACCGTCGCCCGTCTGAAGCGGAAAGGTGTCGTCGCGTGCTCGGTGAATAGGGCGATGCTTAAGAACATCTGGTTGATGGCCGCACCGTTGCCCCACATTGTTGCAGGCGGCGCGAAGCCCGCGTCGGTCTCGCCGACCGAGCGTCTGCCGGCAGAGAGCATGGTCATTCGGCCTCAACCGCGGACAGACGATTTTGCACTTCTTGCCGGAGCTCGAAGCCTGCATCCGACGAGTTTTACTGAACCTGGCTTTGGCCGAGTGGCCGGCACAGTAATCGAAGCCGTCGCGCCGAGTTGATTGCTGTGTTGTCCTTCTCGCCGGACCAGTCCATGCGCTATCGATCGACGGTCAAGCCGCTCATCGATGCCGTCAATCTCCTTCCGGTGTTCTCCCAAAATCACAAGCGGAACGAGCAACCATCCTTTAGCCCAAGGCGTTTACGGGGTTGAGGGTGCAGGGAGCATCTCTTGATCGATCACCGCAGCGATCTTCGGAAGGGGCGTCTGACGCTCTGGGCCTCCGCATTCGTGGCGGTCGCTTGCTTGGCGATTGTCGCGCTCAGCGGCTGGCGGGAGTGGTCCCAGCGACAGACGCTGCTGAAGGGCTCCGAAACAGACGTGGCCAATCTGGCCCGGTCGGTGACGCAACACGCGGAAGATACGTTCGAACTCGCGGACACCGTTCTCAATGTGGTGGTCGGCCAACTCGAACTCGAGGGGACCAGCCCGGCGGCGATCGCGAAGATTCAGACCTTTCTTTCCCGGCGCAAAGCCGCGAACCGGATTCGAGCTGTGTTCGTCTATGACGAGACCGGCCGCTGGCTCGCAACCAGCGAGCCCGTGGATTTCGCCGGCCTCAACAACAGCGACCGGGAGTATTTCCAGTATCATCGCGCCGTGGCTGAGCGAGGAACCTTCATTGGGGGTCCAGTGAGGAGCAGATCGGGGGGGCAATGGATCATCACAGCGTCAAGGCGCTTCGATCATCCTGACGGCAGTTTTGCCGGAGTGGCTCTTACCACGATCGATGTCGACTATTTTTTGCAATTCTATCGCGGATTCGACGTTGGCCAGAACGGCTCAATTGCACTGGCGACCGCGAAGGGCGTTGTCCTCGCGCGTAGCCCGGACAACGGATATACGGGGCGCGATCTGTCGAATGCACCGCTTTTTAGGAATTTCCGCGAGCGGCCAAGTGCGGACGTCTACTACTTCACGTCGCCTCTCGACGGCGTTCGGCGTCTGAGCTTTTATCAACTCAGCAGTCGCTACCCTGTTGTCGTGGTTGCGACGGAATCGGAAGACGACGTCTTGGCCCCCTGGCGCAAAGCGGCGCTGACGCGCGTGGCTGCGGTGCTGGGACTGATAGGAGGGCTCGCTGTTGCGGGGGTTTGGCTGGTGCGCCAGTTGCACATGCGGCAGAAGATGGCCGCTGCTCTGATCGCCAAGGAGGCGGATTTTCGTCTCCTCGCGGAGCAGTCGGGAGACATGGTCATGCGTATAGCGGTCGATGGACGGATTCTCTATACGTCGCCGTCCAGCGCGCGAGTCCTTGGCTGGGCTCCGAACGAATTGGTGGATACGTCGGCCCTCGCCGGCATAAATCCGGCGGATCTGGCGCGGGTTGAGGAGACGATCTCCGCGTTGATGAACGGCGAAGCCGAGGAGGCGAGAATCACTTATCGCACTCGGCATCGCGAGAAAGGCGAGGTCTGGATCGAAACCGCGCTGCGCGTCGCCAGGAGTGCGCAGAGTGGAGACATCAACGGCGTGGTGGCGATCTCGCGCGACATGACCGAACGTAAGGACCTGGAAGATAAGCTGGCGGCTCTCGCCAGTTCGGATGGCCTGACGGACTTGGCAAACCGCAGACACTTCGACGAGCGGCTAGAGGCGGAATGGGACCGAGCCAGGCGCGAAGGAAGGCCTCTGTCACTGTTGCTGATGGATGTCGATCATTTCAAGAGTTTCAATGATCAGTACGGGCATCAGGCGGGCGATGCATGTCTCCGCTCGGTCGCCGGGGTCCTGGCAGAACAGGCCCGGCGGCCAGCAGACTTGGCCGCTCGGTATGGTGGTGAGGAATTCGCCTTGCTGCTACCAAATACGGACACGGGAGGGTGCGAGCAGGTCGGCGAGCGAATCCGGCAAGCGATTCAAGACCTCGGCATCCTGCACGCGCTCAACCCGCCATCCAAGCAGGTCACCCTCAGTATTGGTGGCGCCACACATATGTCGTTCGGCGATAATGCTGATTTCACGTCGTTGATAGCGGCCGCGGATAAGGCGCTCTACGCCGCCAAGGAGAGCGGGCGCAACCGCCTTGTGATGTCAGGGCAAATCATCGCGTGGCCCAGCGCGATACGAGCTTGAAGAGTAGCTCTCGTGCGCCCCGGCGTGCGCCTCACGAATTCACGTGCACGAAATCCCGCAGCAGCGGATAGATCTCGTTGTTCCAGCGCTTGCCGGAGAACACGCCGTAATGGCCGACGCCGGCCTGCATGTGGTGGACGCGGCGATAGGCGCGTACGCCGGTGCAGAGGTCCTGGGCGGCGAGCGTCTGGCCGATCGAGCAGATGTCGTCCTTCTCGCCCTCGACCGTCATCAGCCCCATGCGGCTGACCGCCCTGGTGTTCACCGGACGGCCGCGATGCATCAGCTTGCCTTGCGGCAGGAGATGCTCCTGGAACACGTCGCGCACGGTCTCGATGTAGAATTCGGCCGGCAGATCCATCACGGCGAAATATTCGTCGTAGAAGGTCTTGATCGTCGCGGCCTTCTCCTTCTCGCCCTTGGCAATGTGGTTGGCGAGGTCGAGATGCTGCTTGATGTGGCGCTCGAGATTCATCGAGACGAAGGCGGTGAGCTGCACGAAGCCGGGATAGACCTTGCGCAGAGCGCCGCGGCACTGCACCGGCACGTAGTTGATCAGATTGCGCTCGAACCATTCGATCGGCTTGCTCTTGGCGAATTCGTTGACCCTGGTCGGCTGGATCCGTGTGTCGATCGGGCCGGCCATCAGCGTCAGCGTCGCCGGGCGCGAGGGATGGTTGTCCTCGCACATGATCGCGGCGGCCGCCAGCGCGGAGACGGACGGCTGGCAGATCGCCACCATGTGCGGGCGCGGCCCCAGTTGCCCGAGGAAATCGATCAGGTGCTCGGTGTAGTCGTCGAGCCCGAAGCGGCCCTCGCTGCGCGGGATGTCGCGCGGATTGTGCCAGTCGGTGATGTAGACGTCGTGGTCCTGCAGCAGCGTCTTCACGGTGCCGCGCAGGAGCGTGGCAAAGTGTCCGGACATCGGCGCAACCAGCAGCATGCGCGGCTGCTCGGCCACGCCGTGTTTCCTGAAGTGCAGCAGCGAGCCGAACGGCGTCGCGTAGGCGATCTCCTCGCTGACCGCGACGTCGCGGTTGCCCACCATGACGCTGTCGATGCCGTAGGCGGGACGGTCATAGGTGAGGGTGGAGCGCGAGATCAGCTCCAGCGCGGCCGAAAGCCGGCCGACCACTTGGTCCGATGAGCCCTGAGGCACCAGATTGAGGAATTTGAGTGCGGACGAAGCCCCCGCGCGCCATGGCGCCGTCAGGTCCATGTGGTTCTGAAAAGCCTGATAATACATCGACATCATACTGAAGCGCCCACTTGCCTCCTGTCGTGATGCAATATCGAAGCCAGACGGGAGCCGGACCGCCCGGAAAATTGGCATGTCGCTTGCTGCGCCCCGTCGGGTCGGCACAGATCACGGGCACGCACGCGCGGCGGTGCGTTGCCCAGGCGTGAGGGAAGGGCTCTATGGCGAAGGCGACACTGACCATCAGCAGCAAGAACTACTCGTCCTGGTCGCTGCGTGGCTGGCTGCTGACGAAATTCTCCGGGCTCGATTTCGAGGAGATCGTCACCGCGCCGGACGATCCGTCGGCGCGTGCGGAGATCCTGCTGCTGTCGTCCTCGATCCTGGTGCCGTGCCTGCGGCACGAGAGCGCCGTGGTCTGGGACACGCTGGCGATTGCCGAATATCTCAACGAGGTCATGCCGGACGCCGGCCTGTTGCCGGCCGACCGCATCCAGCGCGCCCATTGCCGCTCGATCTCGGGCGAAATCCATTCCGGCTTCACCACGCTGCGCGCCTCGCTGCCGGTCAACCTGAAGGGGCACTTTCCCGGCTTCAAGATCTGGTCGCGGGCGCAGGCCGATATCGACCGGGTCTGGTTCATCTGGCGCGACTGCCTGGAGAAATCGGGCGGTCCCTTCCTGTTTGGCGAGAAGCGCACCATGGCGGATGCGATGTACGCTCCCGTCGTAACGCGCTTCGTGACCTATGACGTCAAGCTCGCACCGCCGCTCAAGGCCTATGCCGACACCATCATGGCCATGCCCGAGATGCAGGAATGGGTCGCGGCGGCGAAGGAGGAGCCGGCCGAGATCGAGGAGCTCGAGGTCGAGTATTAGGCAGGCGTTGCACGGCCTGCCTGTTTCGAGGGCGGCGGCCGTCCGCTGCGGAACGCAGCGCTATGCCTTTGCAACAATTAACCTTTGGACCCGGTGACAGGCGCCTGCGATCCGGCCGGCTGCGCAGATATTGTGCGCCCCTGCCGGACCGCAGCGAGATCTAGCCGTGAACAGGTGCGTACAAGGCGCTTCGGCTGATTCGGACGTGATTCGTTCGGGCCGCGTTCCGAAGGTTAAAGCGCAGCGCGGCCCCGTCGCATTTTGAAACAGACACCGCCTTCAGGCGGCCCCGCGCTGCTTCAGGCGCGGCAGGCGCCAGCCGATCACGGTTGCTTCCACCGCAATCCCGGCCTCGTGGTTTTGCCAGCGTCCTTCGACATAGCGGCAGGCGAACGGCAGTTGATACGTCCCGCTGTGATCCTCGCACAGCACTTCAAGTGGCAGGCCCGGCGGTGGTTCTCCGGCGCCGTCGAATTCCGCCAAACGTCTATCGCGCGTTGCCATTCCGAAAATCTCCCCTAAACAAAGCCGCGGAGAGCGCCCACTTCTCCCGCATGCGGTTCACTGCTCCCCGTCCCAGGGGAACGGGCCCGAGCTCAACGCGAGAATGCGGTGCGAGTGTGGTAGCCTCACGCTGCAGCGCGCAAACAGCGCACATTGATGTGATCGACTGGCCGAGGAACTTTCATGCTGCTTCGAAACGCCGGAATTTGTTTCGCAATGTTGCTGCTCGCCACGCTGGCGCCTCTGCCGGTGCTCGCGCAGGACGTGCCCGGCATCGAGATCTGCACGGTCGAGAAAACCATGGAGCGCCGCACCAGCTGCCTCCAGAGCAATGTCGACTTCCTGCAGAAGACGATCACCAAGCTCAGCCTCGACCATCAGCAAAAGCTGGATGTTGCCAATCGCCAGATCGATGCGCTGAAGACAGCCATCGCCGGCCTGCAGAAGACGCTTCTCGATCTCCAGGCCGCGCAGGCGAAGACCACTGAGGATCTGAAGAAGAAGCAGGACGCGCCGCCGGCGAAGGATGCTGCGAAATAGGCGCGTCGATCACGCGACGCGATATCGCTCCATCACGCCACGATCGGGCTCGTAGCCGAGCCCGGGACCCGCCGGCACCGCGACATGGCCGCTTGCATCGACATCGGCGCGGCCGTCCCAGAGGCAGGCTTCGCGCTTTAAATAGAACATCTCGACCAGCCCGTCGTCGCGCGTCGCGAGCAGATGCAGCGTCGCCAGCAGGCCCGGGCCAAAGTAAGGCGAGTGCGGCACGATCCTGATGCCGAGCCGATCGGCCAAGCCTGCGACCTTCAGGAATTCCGTGATGCCGCCGACCTTGATGACTGACGGCTGGGCGTGGCTGACCGCGCCCGCTTCCATCATCTGGCGGAATTGATATTCGGTGCAGGCATTCTCGCCGGCGGCAATTCCGAGCCCGCTCTTGCTGCGCACCTCGGCAAGCGTGGCGAAGTCTTCCGGCGGCCAGACCGGCTCTTCCAGGAACATCGGCTGCGCGTCGCGGCATGTCGCCGCGAACGCGATCGCCTGGTCCCCGGTCAGCGGGCAGTTCATGTCGACCATCAGTGGAATCCTCGGACCGATCGCTTCGCGCGCGGCAAGCACCGCAGGCGTCGTGGTCTCGTGCAGCTTGATCGCGCCATAGCCGAGCGCGAGCGCCTTCCTGCATTCGGCGGCGATGTTGTCGGGCGAGCCGATCCGGAGCAGGCTCGCGTAAGCCGGGATCGCCGTGCGCCTGATCTCGCCCAGCAGGCGGTGCAGCGGCACGCCCGCGACCTTCGCGGCGAGGTCCCACAATGCGATATCGAGCCCGGAGATCGCGAACATGGTGATGCCGTAGCGGCCGAACAGATGCAAATTGCGCTGGATCTGCTCCATCACGGCGGGGATGCCGGCCGCATCGGGCACCTCCAGCCCGCGGGCCTGCGGTGCGATCATCTCCTCGACGGCGCTGCGCGTCGTGCGCGGGCAGACATAGGCGAAAGCATCGCCCCAGCCGGTCAGCCCGGCATCGGTCGTGACCTCGACGAGGACCATGTCGAGTGCGGTGATGGCGGACGCGCCCTGGCGGAAGCTCGCGACACCGGCATCATAGGGGATGCGGATATGGTGCGCCCGCACATCGGTGATTTCCATGACCCGGTTCCTCTTTCTCGTGAGCGGTTTCGGCGAGTGTAGCCACGAACACCGGGGCGTTGCCAGCTTCCATTGACCGGCTATCCTCATGCAAACGACAGCAATGCCGATCAAGCAAAGTGATGCCGATCGGCGCATCATCACCGCGCTTCGAACGAGAGCCTGAACCGCCATGAATCCAGCCCAGCGCGCGCTCTGGTATATCGAGAGCCATCTGGCCGAGCCGATGACGCTCGACGAGATCGCTGCGATCTCGGGCGTGTCGCGGTTCCACATTGTGCGTGCGTTTGCCGCAGCCGTCGGTCTGCCGGTGATGCGCTACGTGCGCGCGCGGCGGCTGACGGAGGCGGCGCGCAGTCTGGCAAAGGGCGCACCTGACATCCTGTCGCTGGCACTGGAGGCGGATTACGGCTCGCACGAAGCTTTCACCCGCGCGTTCCGCGACCAATTCGGCACCACGCCCGAAGCGGTGAGGGCGGCAGCGTGCGTCAACCAGCTCAGGCTACAGGAGCCGATCCTCATGGATTCCACCATGCTCGACCATCTTGCCCCACCGCGTTTCGAGACCGCAAAGGCCTTCCTCGTCGCCGGTTGCGCCGAGCGCATCTCCTGCGACAACGGTGCCATGATCCCTGGTCTGTGGCAGCGCTTCAATCAGGAGGTCGCCGACATCCCCGCGCGGGTCGGTCACGTCGCCTACGGCGTCTGCTGCAACGGCGATGATGCCGGCAATTTCGATTACATTGCCGGCGTCGAGGTCGCCGATTTCTCCGACCTGCCGCGCCGCTTCGGTCGCATCCGCATTCCGGAGCAGCGCTATGCGGTGTTCACGCACAAGGATCACGTCGCCTCGATCCGGCGCACCGTCAACACGATCTGGAATCAATGGCTGCCGGCGTCTGGCCTGAAAGCCGCGGACGCGCCGAACTTCGAGCGTTATGACGAAAAATTCGATCCCGCGACCGGCAACGGCGGCTTCGAAATCTGGATACCGGTCAGAGAATAACACGCAACGCTGGCATACCGTCCCGCTTGCTTGGCAAGCTCCGGCGACTTTGCCATAACCGCAGGCAAATCTTGCCTGCGGGGGCCCGTGCCGGACATCCCGCGCAAGCCATAACAAGCCGCCGGGAGGGTCTCCAATGTCCAACGTCCGCGTTCTCGCCACCGACCTCGAATTTCCCGAAGGGCCGGTCGTGATGCCGGACGGCTCGGTCGTGCTGGTGGAGATCCGCGGCCAGCGCCTGACGCGTGTCTATCCCGACGGCCGCAAGGAGATCGTGGCGAAGATTCCCGGCGGCCCGAATGGCGCCGCGCTCGGGCCCGACGGCAAGATCTACATCTGCAACAATGGCGGCTTCTCCTGGATTCCGGCCGGCAAGATGATCATGCCGGGTCCGCAGCCGGACGATTATCTCGGCGGCGCGATCCAGCGCGTCGATCTGCAGTCCGGCAAGGTCGAGACCGTCGTGACCAAATGTGGCGCGCACGATCTGCGCGGGCCGAACGACCTCGTCTTCGACAAGCACGGCGGCCTCTGGTTCTCCGACCTCGGCAAGCGGCGTGCGCGCGAGATGGATGTCGGCGGCATGTATTACCTCAAGCCCGGCATGAGCGAGATCGTCGAAATCGTGCATGGCGTATTGCCGGCGAACGGCATCGGCCTGTCGCCGGACGAGAATACGGTCTACATCGCGGAGACGCCGACCGGGCGGCTTTGGGCCTATGAGCTCTCGGCGCCGGGCACGCTCAAGCCGCGCGATCCGATCTATCGCGGCGAGCGCGGCCAGCCGATCTGCGGCCTTGGCGGCTACCAGATGTTCGACTCGCTCGCGGTGGAAGCGAACGGCAATGTCTGTGTCGCCACGCTCGTCTCCGGCTGCATCTCGGTGATCGCGCCCGACGGCACCCTGGTGGAACAGGTTCCGACCGGCGACCGCGTCACCACCAACATCGCCTTCGGCGGCCCCGAGCTGAAGACCGCCTATATCACGCTGTCGGGCAAGGGCGAGCTGATCGCCATGGACTGGCCGCGCGGCGGATTGCCGTTGAATTTTCTGAACAAGTGACAATCGCGTAAAACGCGATTGTCATCCCGGGGCTATGCGGAGCATAGAACCCGGGATCTCGAGATTCCGGGTTCGGCTCTTCAAGCCGCCCCAGAATGACAATCATAAGGAACGATAGAATGCCCTGGCCCGATCCCATCACCCTGCGCGGACAGCATGCCCGTCTCGAGCCGCTGTCGCATGACCATCGCGAAGGGCTGGTCGAGGCGGTCAAGGACGGCGAGCTGTCGAAGCTGTGGTACACCGCAATCCCGCTGCCGGAGGACATGGGCAAGGAGATCGACCGCCGCTTAGGCCTGCAGGCCGCGGGCTCGATGCTGCCCTTCACCGTGTTCGATGCCGGCGGCAAGATCGTCGGCATGACCACCTACATGAACATCGATGCCACCAACCGCCGCGTCGAGATCGGCTCGACCTGGTATGGCAAGAGCGCGCAGCGCGGCCCGCTCAACACGCAGTGCAAGCTGCTGCTGCTGCGCCATGCCTTCGAGACGCTGAACTGCATCGCGGTCGAGTTCCGCACGCACTTCTTCAACCACCAGAGCCGCCGCGCCATCGAGCGCCTGGGCGCCAAGCAGGACGGTATCCTGCGCAGCCACCAGATCGCGCCGAACGGCACCTTGCGCGATACTGTCGTCTACAGCATCACCGCCGCTGAATGGCCGACGGTGCAGGCCCATCTCGAATTCCAACTCAACGACAAGCCGCGCTAGGGGCGGCCGAGGGACCATGGATAGATTTGATTATGTGATCGTAGGCGCGGGCTCCGCCGGTTGCGTGCTCACCAGCCGGCTCAGCGAGGACCCCAACACCTCCGTTTGCGTGCTCGAGGCGGGCCCGTCCGACTGGCACCCCTACATCCATCTGCCGGCCGGCTTCATCAAGACCTTCCACATGAAGAGCATCAACTGGGCCTATCAGCAGGAGCCCGGTCCGTGGACCGGCGGGCGCAGCATCTATGCGCCGCGCGGCAAGACGCTGGGCGGCTCGTCCTCGATCAACGGCCACATCTACAATCGCGGCCAGCGCATGGATTTCGACACCTGGGCGCAGATGGGCAATCGCGGCTGGGGCTATGCCGACGTGCTGCCCTATTTCCGCCGACTGGAGAAGCGGATCGGCGAGGGCGAGGAGATCTATCGCGGCCGCGACGGCAACCTCATCGTCACCACCATGAACTGGCGCGATCCGCTCTGCGAGGCCTTCATGGAAGGCGCGGTCTCGCTCGGCATTCCCCGCAATCCCGATTACAACGGCAAGACCCAGGAAGGCGTCTCCTACTGCCAGCGCACCATCAACAACGGCCTGCGCGTCTCCGGCGCCACCGCATTCCTCAAGCCGGCGATGAAGCGGCCCAACGTGCATGTGCACACCCATGCGCACGCGACCGAGATCATCTTCGAGGGCAAGCGCGCCGTCGGCGTGCGCTACATGAAGGGCGGCCGCGGCGGCCATGCTGTCGAAGTGCGCGCCAACAAGGAGGTGATCCTCTCCGGCGGCAGCTATAACTCGCCGCAGCTGCTGCAGCTCTCCGGCATCGGCTCGCCGGACCTATTGCAGCAGCACGGCATTGCCGTGCGTCACGCGCTACCGGTCGGCGAAGGCCTGCAGGACCATTACGCCCCGCGCACGGTGGCGCGCGTCAAGGACATCAAGACCATCAACGAGCTCCGCCGCGGCTTCTCGCTGTGGATCGAGGCGTTGAAATGGGCGACCCAGCGCAAGGGCCTGCTGTCGCTGTCGCCGACCATGGTCTATTGCTTCTGGCATTCCGGCGAGAGCGCCGAGAGCTCCGACCTGCAGCTCACCTTCACGCCGGCTTCTTACAAAGAAGGCGTGCAGGGCCAGCTCGAGGACGAGCCCGGCATGACGGTGGCGTCCTGGCAGCAGCGTCCCGAGAGCCGCGGCTATGTCCGCATCCGCTCATCCGATCCGTTCGCGCCGCCTGTTATCCAGACCAATTATCTCGACGCCGAGCTCGACCGCCGCGTCATCGTCGGCGGCATGAAGCTCGCACGCAAATTGCTGAAGTCCGCGCCGCTGTCGCCCTATTACGCCTACGAGGATTTCCCCGGCCCCAACGTCAACACCGACGACGAATTCTTGCACGCCGCCACCGAGCGCGGCACCACCACCTTCCACCCCGGCTGCACCTGCCGCATGGGCCCGGCGGACTCGACGTGGGCGGTCGTCGACGACCAGCTCCGCGTCCACGGCCTCGAAGGCCTCCGCGTCATTGACGCCTCCGTCATGCCGCGCATGATCTCGGCGAATTTGAATGCGTCGACGATGATGATCGCCGACCGCGCCTCCGACCTCATCCGCGGTAAGCAGCCGCTGGAAGCCGCAAGGATTCCGGACGCAGCGGTGGCGTGATATCTTCGTAGGGTGGGTTAGCCAGCGGCGGCGCGAAGCGCGGCCGTAGGCGTAACCCACCGCTTCTTTCGATGTGAAAACGAGCCGTGGCGGATTACGCCTTCGGCCAATCCGCCCTATGCGCTTCACCGATAGGCAAAACGCCAAATGCCCCAATCCGGCGCTGAGCGGCAATCCGTTGGCCAGATTGCCTTCTGCGGCGTCGTCTTTCTCTGCACCGCTATTCCGCTCGGTCTGCTGCTCCGCGTGGGCTGGCGCGATTGGACCCTCCTTGCCGGCCTCTGGGCGATAATGTACTTCATGGGCGGAGTAGGATGGTTTCCACGGCGCACACCAGTTCAAAAGGCCTTCTCATATGGTCTGCTCGTAGGCACGGTGCTGCCGGCGCTGGAGTGGGCGGCGACGCTTCACGGCCCGTAGCCCGTCGGGCAAAACACCCCGTCACCCCGTCAACCCCTCTCCATAAAAATATTCCGCTTTACCGAAATTCGGAATTGCGGCATAGATCGAAACAGCCCGGCTCACGAAAGAGGGGCGGTTCGCGAGTCGTTCGAAACGCGGGCCGGGTTGCGGTGGACGCGGCAGCGTCGGCACGAAAGGGTAGCGGGCAGGGCGGGTAGTCCCTGTGAGCCCGAGGCCCCGTGCAGACGAACGGCGCTGAAGTCCGGCGAAGCCTCTTGGCGAAGCCGGATGAGCTGCGTACGGCAAAACCGTGTGGTCCTGGCCGTCGTTGCTACGGTCAAGCCCTTTTGCGGAGATGCGCGCGAGCCCAACCGGGCAGACGGCATCGTCAATTCGCGGGGCGAGGGAGGCCAGAAGGAATTCGGCTCCCGGGAGAGCACGGCATAAGCCGTCCGACCATCGCGCAGGGAAGGCCGAGTGATCGGCGACACCTGTATGCTGCTGTGCGGTTTCTCTGCGTGTGCTTTTCGCGCAGCGGACCGCGGGTGCCCGTCGGCACCCGGTCTTCCCTGCGCCCTCTTTCTTTTGGCGCGACGGAATGAAGCAAAGCTCGGGGGAGATGAGCCGCGAGGCTGCGAAGGTGTGTCTGCAAATTGAATTGCCAGCGGAGAACGACGCCGTTGCTCCTTGCTCCGTCATTGCGAGCGCAGCGAAGCAATCCAGACTACTGCGGTGGAGGGATACTGGATTGCTTCGCTGCGCTCGCAATGACGGGATCGGGAGGCTGCTCGCGACACACTCGATATCGTAGGGTGGGCAAAGCGAAGCGTGCCCACGATCTGCATCCATCACGGAGGAATGGTGGGCACGGCGCTATGCGCCTTTACCCACCCTACGGCACCGTGCGACGCGTTACGGCGTGCCTACACTTCCCTTCGGCTCAAGAACGCCAGCCGCTCGAACAGATGCACGTCCTGCTCGTTCTTGAGCAGCGCGCCGTGCAGCGGTGGAATCAGCTTGCGCGGGTCGCGTTCGCGCAGCTGCTCGGCGCTCATGTCCTCGTTGAGCAGCAGCTTGAGCCAGTCGAGCAGCTCCGAGGTCGACGGCTTCTTCTTCAGGCCCGGGACCTCGCGCACCTCAAAGAAGATGCGCAGCGCTTCCTCGACCAGGCGCTTCTTGATGCCGGGGAAGTGCACGTCGATGATGCGGCCCATCGTGTCGGCGTCGGGGAACTTGATGTAGTGGAAGAAGCAGCGGCGCAGGAACGCGTCGGGCAGCTCCTTCTCGTTGTTGGAGGTGATCATCATGATCGGGCGCTGCTTCGCCTTGATCGTCTCGCCGGTCTCGTAGACATGGAATTCCATGCGGTCGAGCTCGAGCAGCAGATCGTTGGGGAATTCGATGTCGGCCTTGTCGATCTCGTCGATCAGGAGCACCGGGCGCTGCTCGCTGGTGAAGGCGTCCCACAGCTTGCCGCGCTTGATGTAGTTCCGGATGTCGGATACGCGCGCATCGCCGAGCTGGCTGTCGCGCAGGCGCGACACCGCGTCGTATTCGTAGAGGCCCTGCTGCGCCTTGGTGGTGGACTTGATGTGCCAGGTCAGAAGCGGCGCGTTCAGCGCCTTCGCCACTTCCTCCGCCAGCACCGTCTTGCCGGTGCCGGGCTCGCCCTTCACCAGGAGCGGACGCTCGAGCACGATCGAAGCATTGACGGCGACCTTGAGATCGTCGGTCGCAACATAGTCCTTGGTGCCGGTAAATTTCATCGCGCGTCCTTGTTGGTCGTCGTCGCAACGCATTGCCAGTATCAATGGCCTCGGTCACGACAAGCGAACGGCCGCTCGCGGCGGCCGTTCCTGGTTCGGTCAGGCTTTCAGACCCGTTTTATCAGCGAAAGGATGACGAGCACAATCACCGCGCCGATCGTGGCATCGACGATGGCGCCGATTGTGCCCGTTGCCAGCTGGATGTGCAGCTGTGGCAGAACCCAGCTCGCCACCAGCGCGCCGATGATGCCGACGACGATGTTGCCGATCAGCCCAAATCCCGCCCCATGGACAATCTTGCCCGCAAGCCAGCCGGCGATGGCACCGATGATCAGCGCTGCGAGAATTCCCATTGCAAACGTCCCCCAAACAACCCCTCATGTCGCCAATTCTAGAGCAAAAAGCCTGCCGGTCCAGCGTCCCGCGACGGTCTGCGCCCCTTGACGTTCGCCACCCGACGGGCAATCTGTCACCCATGTTCCTGCAATTCTTCACCTCTCTGCGCGATGCGCAGGTCCCCGTGACGCTGCGCGAATACCTCACGCTGATGGAGGCGCTCGACGCTGACCTTGCGGACTATACGGTCGAGAATTTCTATTACCTGTCGCGCGCCTCGCTGGTGAAGGACGAGCGCAACCTCGACAAGTTCGATCGCGTCTTCGGCACGGTGTTCAAGGGGCTGGAAAGCCTGCTCGAGGCCATGGACAAGGCGGAGATCCCCGAGGAGTGGCTGAAGAAGCTCGCCGAGAAATACCTGACCGAAGAAGAGAAGAAGCAGATCGAGGCCATGGGCTGGGACAAGCTCATGGAGACCTTGAAGAAGCGCCTCGAGGAGCAGAAGGGCCGGCACCAGGGCGGCTCGAAATGGATCGGCACCGCCGGCACCTCGCCGTTCGGCGCGCACGGCTACAACCCCGAAGGCGTGCGCATCGGCCAGGAGAAGAACCGCAACAACCGCGCCGTGAAGGTGTGGGACAAGCGCGAGTTCAAGGATCTCGACGGCAATGTTGAGCTCGGCATCCGCAACATCAAGGTGGCGCTGCGGCGCCTGCGCAAGTTCGCGCGCACCGGCGCGCCCGATGAGCTCGATCTCGACACCACCATTCGCGAGACCGCCAATCACGGCTACCTCGACGTGCACATGCGCCCCGAGCGGCGCAATGCAGTGAAGCTCTTGGTGTTCTTCGACATTGGCGGCTCGATGGATGCGCATATCGAGCAGGTCGAGGAGCTGTTCTCGGCGGCGAAGAGCGAGTTCAAGCACATGGAGTATTTCTACTTCCACAATTGCCTCTATGAAGGCGTGTGGAAGCAGAACAAGCGCCGCTTCACCGATCGCACGCCGACCTGGGACGTGCTGCACAAATACCCGCACGACTACAAGGTCGTGTTCGTCGGCGATGCCTCGATGTCGCCTTACGAGATCATGGTGCCCGGCGGCTCGGTGGAGCATGTCAACGAGGAGCCCGGCTCGGTCTGGCTCGACCGCATCATCCGCGCCTATCCGCATACGGTGTGGCTGAACCCGGTGCAGCAGAAGCACTGGGACTATTCGGAATCCACCACCATCATCAAGCGCATCTTCGCCAATCGTATGTATCCGATCACGATCGAGGGGCTGGAAGCTGCGATGAAGGAATTGACGCATTGATGCCTCCCGTCGTCATTCCGGGGCGCCCGAAGGGCGAACCCGGAATCCATCGGGCCGCAGTGCATGTAGAGGAATAGATTCCGGGCTCGCGCTACGCGCGCCCCGGAATGACAACAAGAGGGAGAAGCACGTGCCCCAGACCATCACCCGCGGCATCAAGGCGCTGATCGACGAGGCCAATGCCGAGATCGAGACGCTCACCGCCAAGGACGCGATCGAGATCTCCAAGAACGGCGACGTCGTCATCGTCGACATCCGCGATCCCCGCGAGATCGAGCGCGACGGCCGCATCCCCGGCGCCTTCGCCTGCACGCGCGGCATGCTCGAATTTTGGATCGACCCGCAGAGCCCGTACGCAAAACCGATCTTCCAGGAAGACAAGAAGTTCGTGTTCCACTGCGCCGGGGGCTTACGCTCCGCGCTCGCCGCCAAGACCGCGCAGGACATGGGCCTCAAGCCCGTCGCCCACATCGCCGGCGGCTACGCCGCCTGGCGCGATGCCGGCGGGCCCACGGAGAAGTGGGAGCCGAAGAAGAAGGGGTGAGGGCCTTGCCCTCTCCACCCGTCATTCCGGGGCACGCGAAGCGTGAGCCCGGAATCCATTGATCCACAGACTCTGACGCACGATGGATTCCGGGCTCGTGCTTCGCACGCCCCGGAATGACCAACGGAGAATGCTTCAATGACCACCGCCACCGACCCCCTCGTCTCCACCGAATGGCTCGCCGCTCACATCGGCGATGCCAACGTCAAGATCCTCGACGCCAGCTTCAAGCTGCCGGGCGTGCTGCCGCTGCCGAAGGACGACTATCTCGCCGCGCATCTGCCGGGCGCCGTGTTCTTCGACGTCGATGCGGTGTCGGATCATTCCAACCCGCTGCCGCACATGTTTCCGAGCGCCGAGCAGTTCGGCCGCGACGTCGGCAATCTCGGCATCTCCAACGCGGACACCGTCGTGCTCTATGATGCCGGCGGCTGGGTCGCGGCGCCGCGTGCGTGGTGGATGTTCCTGTCCTATGGCCACAGCAACGTGCGCATTCTCAATGGCGGTCTGAAGAAGTGGCGCACTGAGGGACGCGCGACCGAGAGCGGCGAGGTCAAGCCGAAGCCGACGACCTTCACGGCGAGCTATGACGCAAACCGCGTGCGCAGCATGCAGCAACTGATCGCCAATGTCGAAAGCCGCAACGAGCAGGTGATCGACGCGCGCGCCGCCGATCGCTTCGAAGGCCGCGCGCCCGAGCCGCGCCCGGGCATCCGCTCCGGTCACATCCCCGGCGCCCGCAACGTGCCCTACAATCTGCTGTTCGACGCCGCGACCGGCGAGATGAAGCCGCTCGACGAGCTCCGCGCCGCCTTCACCAATGCCGGCGTCGAGCTGGATGCGCCGATCGTGACGAGCTGCGGCTCCGGCGTCTCGGCCGGCGTGCTGACGCTCGCGCTCTACCGCCTCGGCATCACCGACACCGCGCTCTATGACGGCTCGTGGTCGGAATGGGGCCAGGCCGGCGGCCCGGCCATCGCGACCGGCCCGGCTTGAGGTTGCAGCCACGATGACGGTACGCTCCCTCGCCCCGTTCTTACGGGGAGAGGGTTGGGGTGAGGGGCCTCTCTCCACACGATGAGACTATCGACGGACCTGTACCCCCTCACCCGGAATCCGCGCGACGCGCGTATTCCGACCTCTCCCCGCAAGCGGGGAGAGGTGAAGAAGTAAGATCACCGCGTGCGTGCGGTCGTCGTTGTCGCGAAGGCCGGCTGCTGCTGACCGAACGGATCGAGCTGCTGCTGCAACTGCTGAGGCGGTGGGCGCCGCACCACGCGGGCTCGCTTCTTGGCTTTCGCCTTGCGCTTGGTCGCCTTGCTGTCCGACTTGGTGCTCTCGGCCTTGCTGCTCTCGGCCTTGACCTTCGCCGGCGCGTCCGTCGCCGCTGTGGCGGCGTTCAGCGCAGCGAGCCTTGCGGAGGCGACATCGAGCGCCGCGGCGGCGAGGGCCGGGTCAGCTGGTTCCGGCTCGCTGGCGATTGCGGCAGGCTGGGCCTCGGGAATCCCGGCCGTGGTGTCGGCGGGGGTCAGCGTATCGATGGAAGCCGGCGCTGCGGCCGTCACGGTCGGTTCGGGCTTGGCTGCTTCGATGGCCGGCACTTCAGCCAGGGGCGCGGCGGCCTCGGGCTGGACGTCGGTCTCGGTCGTCAGTGCAGCAACCTGTTCGGGCTCGCTCAGGGGCAGAGCGATGGTCGGCACCTGGTCGCGCAGCGATGGCGTGGTCTCGGCAGGTGGCTCCGGCTCGGTCCGCAGCACCGCGAGCACCGGCTGGGCCGGCTCGGGCGCCTGCGCAAACATTTGCTCCTGCGGCCCGTTCCGCCAGCCGGGGTTGTTGACATATTGCTGATGGGTCGCCCGGAGCAGAGCGGCGGCCCCTAGGCCGAACACCAGGATGGAGGTTGACAGCAGGATCGCGGCAAACAGGAAGCGAAAGCCGGGAAGCATTGAGCGATTGCGAATTTCCGCCCCGGCGGCGGAAGTAGCCGGGGCTCAAGAGCCATCTGAACGCGGTGACGGTACTGCTTGCCGCGTTCGCCACGCGGGATCGGAGCTCAAAAAGGTGGCGAATCAGGCTGATTCGACCATATCGCAACGTCTCCGCATCGTTCCGTTAAAATCGCGGCCGACCATCGCGCCAATCGAAGGCGCGATACGATTTCAGCCCCGTGATGCAACGGGGCAACGGTAGTCTTGCGGATCACAAATCGGCAAGTCCGGCGCAAATAAGCCTGATATGTCTTGAATGTGCCGCTATCTTCCGTCATCTGGCCGTTAACGGTCCGGTCGGGCTTGGGGACTATACAAGAGCGATGATGATCAAACACTTTCTGACGATATGCGCTGCCGCAACAGTCGCTGCGGCGGGAACCTCGCTCGCTCAGGCTCAGAGCTATCCGATCCAGCAGGTACCAAGCTATGGCGCGCCTGCCGAATATCGGCCCGGTGACCGCATGCCGAATTTCGACGCGCTGGATGAAGACGACGACGCGATGCCGCATGCCTCGCTGCCCCCGCCCGGTCCGGCCGACGATCCGCGCTACGGTCGTCCGATGGGCGCGCCTCCGGTCTATTCGGCCGCCCCACCCCAAGGTCCGGTGATGTCGCCGGATGATCCGCGCTATGGGCGCCCGGCTGGCGCCCCGCCGGTCTATTCGGCCGCGCCGCAGGGCCCCGTGATGTCGCCCGACGATCCCCGCTACGGCCGCCCCGCCGGTCCGCCGGCGGTGATCTACGCCGACCGTCCGCCTCAGCAATCGCCCGCCAACGATGGCCTGCGTCCGCCCGAGTCTGTGGGCGGTCCCTCCGCGACTGGGACGGTCCAGGCCGGACAGCCGCCCGTGGGCACGGATGGCCGCCCGGTGACCCTGGCCGCGCTGCCGCCCGAGGAGCAGCCCGATGCCGCGCCGGTGCAGCTGCCGCCGAACCTGCGCCGTCAGGAGGTCGCGTTCCAGACCAAGGAGCCGGCCGGCACGCTCGTGGTCGATACGCCCAACACCTACCTCTATTACGTGCTCGGAGGCGGCCGTGCGATCCGCTACGGCGTCCGAGTCGGCCGCGACGGCTTCACCTGGACGGGCGTGCAGAAGATCACCCGCAAGGCCGAGTGGCCGGATTGGCATCCGCCGACCGAGATGATCGAGCGTCAGCCCTATCTGCCGCGCTTCATGGCCGGCGGCCCGGGTAATCCGCTCGGCGCCCGCGCGATGTATCTAGGTTCGACCGTCTACCGCATCCACGGCACCAACCAGCCCTCGACGATCGGCAAGTTCGTCTCCTCCGGCTGCATCGGCATGCTGAACGAGGACGTCTCCGACCTGTTCGAGCGCGTCAAGGTCGGCACCCGCGTTGTCGTGATGCCGGGTGGTCCGCCGCCGGGAACGGCGACGGCCTCCGCTGCGCCGACGCAGAGCGCTGCCGGGCCGGCTCCGATGTCCGCCCAGGCGGGCCCGGTCCCGGGGACGCAGCCCACCGTTGTGCCGCCGCTGCCCGCGCCGGTCACCGTGCGCTGAGGGCCTCAACTCGATGAGATTGCGAAGGGCGTGCCGTCGGCACGCCCTTTTCGTTTCAGGCCAGCTTCCGCGGCAGCTCGCCGCCTTTGGTGAAGGCGTCGATCGCCTCGACCATCTGGCCGTAATGGATGCGCAGACCATCCGTGGTGGCGTAGCCCAGATGCGGCGTCAGCACGAGATTGTCGAGCTTGCGGAAGGGATGGTCGACCGGCAGCGGCTCGACCGAGAACACGTCCAATCCTGCACCTGCGATCTTGCGCTGCTGCAAGGCGTCCAGCAGCGCCTGCTCATCCACGATCGGCCCGCGCGCGGTGTTGACCAGGAAGGCCGTCGGTTTCATCCGCGCAAGATCCGCGCGGCTGACGAGGCCACGCGAGCGCTCGCTCAGCACCACGTGGATGGTGACGATGTCGGCCTTGGCGAACAGCTCCTCCTTGGAGGCGTAGCCGACGCCAACAGAAGCGCACTTTTCCGGCGTCAGGTTCGGGCTCCAGGCGATCACGTTCATGCCGAACGCCTTCGCAATGCCCGCCATCTTGCTGCCGAGCTTGCCGAGCCCGACGACGCCGAGCGTCAGCCCTTCGATCTCGACTCCGGCAAATGTCTGCCAGGACTCGCCCGCATGCATGCGCGCGTTCTCTCGGCCGATGCCGCGGGTCAATTCCAGGATCAGGCCCATCGTGAGCGGCGCCGTCGGATCGCGGGAATATTGCGTGCCGCCGATGGCGATGCCGCGCGCTTTCGCGGCCTCGATGTCGATCGCAGCGTTGCGCATGCCCGAGGTCAGCAGCAGCTTAAGCTTCGGCAGGCGATCGAACAGGCTCTTGGGAAACGCCGTGCGCTCGCGCATCGCGCAGATGATTTCGAAGTCGGTGAGCGCACTGGCTGCGGCCTGCTCGGAGGCGAAGGGATGGCTGAACACGGTGACGTCGACGCGATCCGACAATTTCGGCCAATCGGCGACGTCGAGGGCGAGATTGAAATAGTCGTCGAGGATTGCGCAGCGCAGCCGGCTCATCAGCGTTCATCCATGGCGAGAGGTGAAGGCGCCAGGCGGGCGCCGTCATCGGAACCTGGCCATGGTTTGCGCGCAATCGCGCCGGCGCGCAAGCAGCCTGCGTCTTCAAAAGTCCGATAGGGATCGTCGCTCAGACGTCGCGGGGCTTCAGGCGGAACGGTGCATCCATGCCGTGCTTGGCGCGCCAGGCGGGGCCGGGGCCGCGCATGTAATGCAGTTCGGGCCGGTAGGGATTGAAGGCGGTGACGAAGAAGCGCTTCCAGAAGGCCTTGATCTCCGAGGCGAACCCGAAAGTGCGCCCGGCTCCTGCCGGAATGGGAAGCGAATTGGTCTCGATCAGAGCCATGATGCGGCCTCGCTGTGCTCCCCGTTCGTTCTGAGCGGGTGGCGCTGTTTCCGCGCGAAACCGAGCTTTGGCCTGATTTATTAAAAGATGGTTTCAATTGTCCGGATCGGTGGCCGGATGGTTTCCTGACCGTATTCATCCGTGGTGAACGGACGGAAAACATTGCCCTTTGGGGGCGGGATCGCTACATCGCTGGCGAAGCAAATTTCCTCAAATCGAAGGTTTCACGGGACCGATGGCGCGCCAGTTCATCTATTTCATGCAGGGCCTGACCAAGAGCTACCCGACCCGGAAGGTGCTCGATAACATCCATCTGAGCTTCTACCCGGACGCCAAGATCGGCGTGCTCGGCGTCAACGGCTCGGGTAAGTCGACCCTGCTCAAGATCATGGCCGGTCTCGACAAGGAATACACCGGCGAGGCCTGGGTCGCCGAGGGCGCCCGCGTCGGCTATCTCGAGCAGGAGCCGCAGCTCGATTCCAAGCTGACCGTGCGCGAAAACGTCATGCAGGGCGTCGCCAAGCAGAAGGCGATCCTGGACCGTTACAACGAGCTCGCGGTCAACTATTCGGACGAGACCGCCGACGAGATGACCAAGCTGCAGGACGAGATCGAGGCCCAGGGCCTGTGGGATCTCGACAGCAAGGTCGACCAGGCCATGGACGCGCTGCGCTGTCCGCCCGACGATGCCGACGTGACGAAACTCTCGGGCGGTGAGCGCCGCCGCGTCGCGCTGTGCCGCCTGCTGCTCGACCAGCCCGAACTCTTGCTGCTGGACGAGCCGACCAACCATCTCGACGCGGAATCCGTGTCGTGGCTGGAAGGCCATTTGCGCAACTATCCCGGTGCGATCCTGATCGTCACCCACGACCGCTACTTTCTCGACAACGTCACGGGCTGGATCCTCGAGCTCGATCGCGGCCGCGGCATCCCGTACGAGGGCAATTACTCGTCCTGGCTGGTGCAGAAGCAGAAGCGTCTGGAGCAGGAGGGCCGCGAGGATGCGGCGCACCAGAAGACGCTCGCGCGCGAGCAGGAATGGGTCGCCTCGTCGCCGAAGGCCCGCCAGGCCAAGTCGAAGGCGCGCTACCAGCGCTATGAGGAGCTGCTGAAGAAGGCGAGCGAGAAGCAGACCCAGACCGCGCAAATCATCATTCCAGTGGCCGAGCGGCTCGGCGCCAACGTGGTCGATTTCGAGGGGCTCAGCAAAGGCTTTGGCGATCGTCTCCTGATCGACAACCTCACCTTCAAGCTGCCGCCCGGCGGCATCGTCGGCGTGATCGGTCCCAACGGCGCCGGCAAGACCACGTTGTTCAGGATGATCACCGCTCAGGAGAAGCCGGACTCCGGCACGATCACGGTCGGCGAGACCGTGCATCTCGGCTACGTCGACCAGTCGCGCGACGCGCTCGACGGCAAGAAGACCGTGTGGGAGGAGATCTCTGGCGGCAACGAACTGATCCTGCTCGGCAAGAAGGAAGTCAACTCGCGCGGCTATTGCTCGTCGTTCAACTTCAAGGGCGCGGACCAGCAGAAGAAGGTCGGCGCGCTCTCGGGCGGTGAACGCAACCGCGTCCATCTCGCAAAAATGCTGAAGTCCGGCGCCAACGTCCTGCTGCTCGACGAGCCGACCAACGACCTCGACGTCGACACGCTGCGCGCGCTCGAAGAGGCGCTGGAGGACTTCGCCGGCTGCGCCGTCATCATCAGCCACGATCGCTGGTTCCTCGACCGCATCGCGACGCACATCCTCGCCTTCGAGGGCGAGAGCCACGTCGAATGGTTCGAAGGCAATTTCCAGGATTACGAGAAGGACAAGATGCGCCGGCTCGGCCAGGACAGCATCATCCCGCACCGCGTGAAGTACAAGAAGCTGACGCGGTGATGGCGGCATGATGCGACGGGCGCTCATCGCTGCGGGGATCGTCATCGCCTGCAGCTGGTCGCCCGTCCGTGCTGCCGACGCCGCCTTCACCCAGTTCATCGCCTCGTTGTGGCCGGCGGCCCAACAGGCCGGCGTTTCGCGTGCAACGTTCGATGCGCAAACGCGCGGGCTGGAGCCCGATTACAAGCTGCCCGATCTGCTCTTGCCCGGGCGGCCGGCAACGGGTGCGCCGTCGCAGGCCGAGTTCGTGCAGGTGCCGGCCGACTACGTCAAGGAAGCCTCGATCGCGCGGCTTGCAGGCGAGGGGCAGCGGCTGCTCCAAAAGCATCGGACCTCGCTGGACGAGATCGAGAAGAAGTCCGGGGTGCCGGCGACCGTCATGCTCGCCATCTGGGGCCGCGAGACAGACTATGGCCGGCACACGTTGCCCTACGATCTGGTGCGCGTACTGGCGACGCAGGCCTATGTCGGACGCCGAAAGGATCAGTATCGCAACGAGTTCATTGCCGCGCTCAAGATCCTCGATGAAGGCGTCGTCACGCGCAAGGACATGCGCTCGTCCTGGGCCGGCGCGACCGGCCTCACCCAGTTCCTGCCGTCCGAATATTACAAGCATGGCGTCGATTTCGACGGCGATGGCCGCATCGACATCTGGCACTCGGTGCCGGATGCGCTGGCCTCGGCTGCGCAGCAGCTCGTCAACAAGGGCTGGCAGAGCGGCGTGCGCTGGGCTTACGAGGTGCAGGCGCCGGCGAAGGTCGATTGCACGACGGGCGTGCCGGAGGTGACGAAGCCGATCGGCCAATGGCTGCGCGAGGGTTTTGTCCCGGTACGCGGCCAAAAGCTCAGCGCCGCCGAGCAGGCGCAGCCGGCCTCGCTGCTCCAGCCCGAAGGCATCTACGGCCCGTCATTCCTGACCACGAAGAATTACTTCGTCATCAAGGAATACAATTTCTCCGATCTCTACGTGCTGTTCGTCGGCCACCTTGCCGACCGCATGACAAACCCGCTGCCGTTCGCGACGCCATGGGCGGCCTCGAAACAGCTGCGCACCAAGGACGTCGAGACCATGCAGCGCGAGCTGACGCGGATCGGGCTCTACAAGGACAAGATCGACGGCAAGGCCGGCATGCAGACGCGTGCGGCGCTTGGCGCCTATCAGAAGTCGGCGGGCCTCAAGCTCGATTGCTGGCCGAGCGAAGAGGTGCTGCGTTCGATCCAGGCGGCGCGATAGAGCATGATCCGGAAAAGTGTGAAGCGGTTTTCCGAAAAGATCATGCTCAAACAATAACCTAAAGCGCGATGACGCTTCATCCTAACCGCATCGCGCTTTAGCGTGCGCAAACAAAAAGCCCGGCCGATGCTCTCGGCCGGGCTTTCCGATCGCGGCGCGCAGCGCCAGGCAATCAGATCAGTAGCAGACGCGAACCGGGCGGCTGACCCAGCCGTAGCCGTCCCAATAGCGCTCGCGGCGCCAGTAGCAGGGCGCGGGCGGCGGGGGCTCGGCGATGTAAACGGGGCCGCCATAGGCCGGACGGCTGGAGGCGATTGCGCCGCCGACGATGGCGCCGCCGATCAGGCCGGCTGCGATACCGGCGCCGACGCCGTCATGGGCCTTCGCGGACGGAGCGGCGGTCACCAGCGAACCGGCGACCGTCGCGACCGTGAGGGCGGCAACTAAAGTCTTGTTCATGCTCTTGGCTCTCCTGGGAGATGGGTTCCTCCTGTTAGAGGCGCCCGGGTTTCAAAGGTTCACGCACACTCTGATGGAATTGGCCTTGCAGCTAGGAAGCGCGCAAATGGTCAATCCACGGTAAACGCACACGGAGCTGTGACGAGAAAAAGCGGTCTTTTTCAGGCCCTGAGATGAACGGCGCATCCGTAGTGAACCGGCTTGGCGCGCCTCAGCCGCAGACTCGGACGCGACGGACGCGCCAGGCATAGCCATCCCAGAAGCGCTGCTTCTGCCAGACGCAGCCGCCGTAATAGTCGTCGGCAACATAGCCTGGACCCGGGGCGTAGTAGCGCGGCGGGTAGTAGCCCGGCCCATAGTAGCCATAGCTAGGCCCGTAATAATACGGAGAAGCCAGCGCGCCGCCGACAATGGCGCCGCCGATGATCCCGGCGGCCACGCCTGCCGCGACACCGCGCTGGGCATGGGCCGGCGTTCCGGCCGTCAGGGCCAGAATGGCGACGGCAGCGACCGCCAGGAGCGACTTCTTCATTGCTTGACCTTTCAGACGAACACGCGGGAACCTTTGGGCCGCAAGGTTCCATATTCCGCTTGAATGATCAATGAACGGCACCTTTGCCGGAGACGACCAATTGGTATGGGTCCCACCGGGAGACGATGATGGGCAACGCGATGGTTAATGCTTTGATTGCGGCCGGGATCGTTTTCGCGGTCGGCTACGGCTGGATCGCACATCTCCAGAACCGCGCACGGCGCTCCCGCGCTACCGCCGGCAGCCACGGAGGGAGTAGCGGGGAGAGCACCTATTCCGGGACGAATGACGGCTTCTCGCTGGGAAGCTGGCTTTCCGGCGGCAGTTCGGGGAGCTCTGGCGACGGCGCAAGCTGTTCCAGCAGCGATAGCAGCAGTAGCGGCGGCGACTGCGGAGCCGGTGGCGACGGCGGAGGAGGAGGCGGCGGTGGCGGCGACTAGTGGGCTACAATCTTGATCCAGCGCAAGAGCTTGATTTAGAGCCGTTCTAGGCTTTGATCAGGCCAGTTTGGAATAGCTTCAAATACCTGTTTTTCCTTTTGCATCCGGCCGGCCTGTTAAATATCGATGATGGCGCATCACCGAAGGGCCTGCCGCTTCCATGATCGTTTGTTCCTGTAACGTGCTGAGCGATGATGATATCCGCGCCGCCGTCGCCGAGTCCGACGACGCCGTGCGGCATGCCAAACAGGTCTATGGCTGTCTCGGCTGCAGCGCCGAATGCGGGCGCTGCGCCCGGACGATCAAGAGTATCATCGACGAAGCGCTCGGCCCCTGTGCGCAGTCCTGCTGCGCCGGCTGCCCGCATAGCCACACCGTGGCCGCCAACGACGAGACCGCCGAACCCGCCGAGTTCGCCCTCGCGGCCTGCTGAAAACTTCCGCAATTCCGGCTGAGCTTTTCCCCGGCTGGGTTCCCGTAGCCGGTTGCTCTCGCTCGCAAAGTGATTTAGAAGCGTTCTAAATTCGGTTTGGGACCGATTTGGACTGCAAGAGCTGGAGTGAACCATGCAGGGCGACGCAAAAGTCATCGACTATCTCAACAAGGCGCTGCGTCATGAGCTGACTGCGATCAATCAGTACTGGCTGCATTACCGCTTCCTCGACAATTGGGGCCTGCTGGACATGGCCAAGGTCTGGCGCAAGGAATCCATCGAGGAGATGGAGCACGCCGACAAGCTCACCGAGCGGATCCTGTTCTTCGACGGCTTTCCGAACATGCAGGTGCTCGATCCCCTGCGCATCGGCCAGAACGTCAAGGAGATCATCGAGTGCGATCTCGCCGCCGAGATGAGCGCGCGGGCGCTCTATCAGGAAGCGGCGACCTACTGTCACAGCGCCAAGGACTATGTCACACGCGACCTGTTCGAGAAGCTGATGAGCGACGAGGAGCACCACATCGACTTCCTCGAGACCCAGCTCGATCTGATCGGCCGCATCGGCCTCGAGCTCTACACCCAGAAGCATGTCGGCGGGCTCGAGGGCGAGGGGCACTAAGCTCGGGCCCGGCTCCCTCCATCGTCATGGCCGGGCTTGACCCCGGCCATCCACGTGTTGCCGCACGTCGTTTCGTTTTGCGGAACCGCTCTCGGCTACAGCTGCGTCTTGTAGAGCTCTTCCACGGCCTCATGGCTCGCCGGTTCGCCGAGGCCGGTCTGCTCGTGAATGACCGTGACGATGCTCGGCATCACCGAGCGCTGCACCTTCTCCGACCCCCACAGATTCGAGCGCATCAGCGCCTTGCCGCAATGGAAATAGACCTCGCTGACCGCGACGTTCAGCACCGCGCGCGGCGGCTTGCCGAATTCCACCATCGAGGCGAGCAGATCCGGGTCGGCCGACAGCCTGCCGCGGCCGCCGACGCGCAGCGTCTCCTCGATGCCCGGCACGAAGAACAGCAAATGCACGAAGCCTGAGCCTTCGACCACGTTGCGAAAACTGTCGATGCGGTTGTTGCCGGAGCGGTCGGGCATCAGCAGCTGGTTGGGGCCGGCGACGCGGACGAAGCCGATGCCGCCGCCGCGCGGCGAAGCGTCGACGCTGCCGTCCGCTCCCGATGTCGCGAGCACGCAGAATGGCGACATCTCGATGAATTTCTTCGCATGCGCATCGATCGCGGGCCGTGCCTTCGCGATCACGCGCGGGCTCGGCTTGGCATAGATGGTGGCGAGGTCTTCGGCGCTAAGATTGGTCAACGGCGTGCCTCCGCTTCAGCTGGGCTTCAAGCTACCCGATCGGGCCGTCGCCAGCCAATGGAAATCACCAAGGCGCGTTACACCGCATCCGCCGGCACGAAGCAGCTGATGATGATGGAGCCGCGGTGGTGGACGTACCACACCACGGCCTGGCCGATCGGATTGCCCTGGTCGCGGATGATGGCGCGTCCGGGCACCTCGATCCATTGTCCCTCGATCGGCACCCAATAAGCGCCATTGCGCACGTCATACTCGGTGCGATGGCCATCGGAGATGTCGCAGCAGGGAACCCCGTTCGGCGCGATCACGCTCTTGAACCAGGCGCGGATGTCGGGCGGAACGTGGTCGTATTGGCCATTGTCGCGCGCGAACGCAACGTTTGCCAGCGCTGTCGTCGCAACCAACCAAACGCACAGTGCGAGCCTGTGCATGCGATCCTCCTCGTCGCGTATCGTGCCATGGGCGCGCGATTGTCCTGCGCGTCTTTCCCTATCGTTGGCACGGATTAAGCCTGAGCCGTCACTGCAATGCATGCTCAAATAATATGCGATGCCGGCGCCCCGCTTATGATGCGCTGCGAGATCAGCTTGTGGCGCATCCACCAAGTTGGTCGCAGAAGCGAGAAGGCGGATGTAGGATTTCGGCTCGGACCTTCGTCTTAAGGAAAACGCCGGGAGAAAGTGCATGTGCCGCAACATCAAGACGCTGTTCAACTTCGAGCCGCCGGCGACGGAGGATGAGATCCACGCCAGCGCGCTGCAATTCGTGCGAAAGCTGTCGGGTTTCAACAAGCCGTCGCAGGCCAACGAGGCGGCGTTCGATCGTGCGGTGGCCGAGGTCTCCGAGGCGGCGCGAAAACTCCTGACCTCGCTGCATACGAACGCGCCGGCGCGCGACCGCGAGGTTGAGGCGGAGAAGGCGAAAGAGCGTTCGCGGCTGCGCTTCGGTACGTGAGGTCAGGCAGCGTGCTCCGTGATCTGGCTCACGGTATCTGCTGCCTCGGCTTGCGATGGTGGCGGCCGGGGTTTTGATCGCCCGGAGCACGACATGAGCCGCCCCCTTCTTCCTTTGAAAGCAGGTGCCATCGTCTTCACGCTGCTGTGGACCGCGTGGATGATGTGGTGGAGCGGCTCGTTCTCGAGCGCGAACGTGATCATCCTCGCCCTGTGCGGCGCGGCGGTCGGCTATTTCTGGTATCGCGCCATGCGCTGGCAATTCGAGCGCATGGGCATGCTGCCGCGGCGCGAGGATCGGCCCGACTAGACCCGTCGGCTATCCTTGCCCTGCTTCTTCTTTTTCTTTTTCTTCCTGTGATCGTCGACGTCATCGCCCTCGTCATCGACGATTGCCTCGTCGGTCTCCTGGACGGCGGCTTCGAGCGCTTCGCGCTCGGCGGCTTCGCGCTCGCGTTGGCGGCGGCGTTCGTCCCAGGCATCGAAGAGCTGGTCGAGCCAGGGCAGCACCTGCTCGATCGACGGCAATTGGCCGGGCGGACCCGGCTCGCC
Source organism: Bradyrhizobium yuanmingense (assembly GCF_025200905.1). Classification (NCBI taxonomy): domain Bacteria; kingdom Pseudomonadati; phylum Pseudomonadota; class Alphaproteobacteria; order Hyphomicrobiales; family Nitrobacteraceae; genus Bradyrhizobium; species Bradyrhizobium yuanmingense. Next base: position 1,704,369 of record NZ_CP104173.1, read on the forward strand.
GCGCGGGCCTTGCGGCCCCGCCGGTCCCTGCGGCCCGGCAGGTCCCGGTGCGCCGGCTGGCCCACGCGGACCGGCTTCGCCCTGTTTGCCTTGCGGACCGGGCTTGCCGGGCGGCCCGGCCTTTCCGACCGGGCCCGGCTTGCCCTGCGGCCCGGGCTTGCCGCGTGCGCCGTCGGGGCCGCGCCGGCCCGGATGCCCCTGTGGCCCCGGCCGTCCCGGCTCGCCTTGCCGCCCGCGAGGCCCCTGAGGCCCCGGCCGTCGTCCCTGGTCGTCTGCCACGCCACCGCTCCCTTCACCTGGAGCAAGCTACTTAGCGGCGTTTGACGACAGCAGCAATTCTGCCCGTGCATCGTGCCAGGCTTGATCAACATCAATCGGCGGCGCGAGCGGCCGCCTCATCGATCGCGCGGCTGCGCAGCGCGTCGTCGCTGGCCGATTGATGTCGTGCGCTAATCCTGACAGGCGGGCACGTCGATGCCGGAGGCGGCATAGAGCCTGATCTTGTTGCGCAGCGTGCGTACGGAAAGGCCGAGCACGCGCGAGGCGCGCGTGCGGTTGCCGTCACAGCGCGCCAGCGTCTGGATCACGAGCTCACGCTCGACCTCGTCGACGGTGGCACCGATCAGAAGCGGAACGATCTGGTTCGGGGCAAGGAATTGTGCGTCCGGCCCGGACGCGGCGACATGAACAGTGGTCATCAACACACCTCCCGATCAACGCCCGCTTCCATCGTCGGAAGCGGATCGAGAACCAACGACCCCCAAGCCGTGAATCTACGGTGGTCCGGTTTGGTTAATGAAAGGTTAATTGGAGGGGCTGCACCGAATTGATCTTGAGAATGCCCAGATGCCGCCGCGATTGGTGCGAGCCTCGCGTCCCTCACACGGTGCGATAGCCGCCGTCCACCATCACGATGGTTCCGGTGACATAGGCCGACAGGTCGGAGGCGAGGAACACCGCGGGACCGACGATGTCCTCGGGCTTGCCAGTGCGCGCCAGCGGGGTGTGATCGATGAAAGCCTGCACCAGCGCCGGATTGGTCGCGCGCGCATTGGCGTTGATGTTGGTCTCGATGAAGCCGGGGCCGATCGCGTTGACGCGCACGCCTTCCTTGCCGAGCTCGACCGCGAGCGCCTTGGTGAAGCCGAGCACGCCGTGTTTCGAGGTGGTGTAGGCCGCCGAGCTCGGCGTGCGCAGATGCACGAAGGACTGGATCGAGCCGATGTTGACGATGCGGCCTTTGCTGGCGCGCAAGGGCGCGAGGAACGCCTGCGTCACGTTGAACACGCCGTTGAGGTTGAGCGAGATGATGTCGTTCCAGTCCTTCGCCACCGTCTCGGTCTCCGCGGTGAAGGCGTTGCGGCGGGTGATGCCGGCATTGTTGACGAGGATCGAGACCTGCCCGATCTCGTCCGCGATCTGCCTGGCGAGCGCGAAGCAATCCTCGCGCCTGACAACGTCGAGCGCAAAGCTCTCGGCCTTGCCGCCCGCTTGCCGGATCTCCTGCGCCGCCTCCGCCACCGTCTCCGCGTTGACGTCGAGCAGCACGACCTGCGCGCCCTCTCGCGCATAGCCGGTGGCGATCGCCCGGCCGATTCCGGAACCGGCGCCGGTGACGACAGCGATGTGGTTTGCGAGCAGCGCCATGGCAGTTTCCTCCCGTTTTCGTTTCGAAGTTTCACGAAACGCTAACGCGAAATTAAGGGGTCGGAAACGGCGGCCTTGGCATACTGATCCTGATTGCTAAACGTTGCGCGCATGATGGAACGGCTCGAAACCTGGAAACTCGCTCTGGAACGCCTGCGGTCCGCGCAAGCGCCGGATTGGGCCGAGGCCGGCCGGCTGGTGGCCGAGATCGCGCGGATGAGCAGCGACGTCACGCTGCGCCAGGCTGCCGAGCAGGCGCTGCCGGTGCTGCGCCAGGCCGTCGACAACGACGATCACAGCGTGACGCTGGCGGCCCAGCGCCGTATCAGTGTGGTGCTCGAGGTCGTGCACGATCTGACCGCGCCGCGCTTCGGCCGCCGTAACGCCGCGCCGAAGAAGCTCTCCAGCGAGGACCGCGCGCGCAAGGTGCTCGGCCTGCCGCTCGCGGTGCAGCTCACTTGCGAGGACATCAACCAGGCCTATCGCCGCGCCGCCAAGGGCCTGCATCCCGACCAGGGCGGCAGCGCCGAAGCCTTCATCGACCTCGCCGCCGCGCGCGACATCCTGATCCATCCCGGCGCGTACAAGGACGCGTGAGCGTCTCAGGCCTTCGAAAAGCAAACCGGGCAAGGACGCCCTCGTCCTTGCCCGGTTCTTCGTCCGCCGATCGATTATCTTACCACTTGCAGCTGCCGCTCTTGAGCGCGGCGTCCTTGACCATGAGTGCATCGACGAAGGTCGGCACGCTGGCGCTGGCGCGGTGATAGCCGGCCGGCCACGGCGTGGTCGGGATGCTCTCGTCCCAGATCTGGCAGAAGCCGGTGTCCTGCCAGCGGATCAGATGATAGCTGGCTTCGGCCGGGCTCGCGGCGACGAACGCGGTGACGGCAAGACCGGCGGCAGCGCACAGCATGGAAATACGACGCATGATCAGCTCCTCAAATGAATGATGTGATGCGCCTCCCGACAATGACGGGGAGGGGTGGTGCGGGACGCGCTTGGCACGCGCCCCGGACAAGATGTGAGTAGTTCCACCCGCCGCCGAGGTTCAAAAAATGTGCGTGGGACAGGTCTGATGGCGGCCGGGGAAGCGCTTCAGGCCACGCAAAGCAAAAGGGCGGATCGCCCGCGCGACCCGCCCTCCAAACGCTACTCTCGCGCCCGGCTCAGAGCGTGCACTTCCGCTCGGTGCGCATCTTGATCTGCAAGTCCGAGGCCTGCTGGAAGGTCGGGAACGGCTTGCTGACGACCTTGTAGGTAGAGACCCCGAACTGGAACGGCTTGTACTGCAGGTCCTCGTTCCAGACTTGGCAGATGCCGGTGTTGTCCCAGCGGATCACGTAATAGCCGACCTTCGCGGAGGCGGGCACGGCGAACACGGAACTAGCGATGCCGGCAACGGCACTGAGCGCGAGAAGGCGACGCATGAAGTATCTCCTGGTGGGACATGGGTGGTGGGACATGGGACCGAAAAAATTCGTGCGGTAAAAGCAGGTCCTTTGCAAGCCGGGGGGCCGCCATTCACGGACATGTCAGCTGTGCCCAACGCATTTGGTTTGGACGCGTGCCCGATAGGTCACACGCAGCTTAATCCGCTCCTACTTGGCCAGCGAAGCGACCGCCTCGATCTCGATCAGCATCTTCGGATCGGGCAGCGCCTGCACCACGCAAGTCGTGCGCGCCGGGTAAGGCGGCGGGCCGAAGGCGCCGGCATAGAGCGCGTTCATCGCGGCGACGTCCGAGGCGCGGGTCAGGAGCACGTTGACCTTGACGAGATCATGCATCCCGGCGCCGGCCTCGCCCAGCACGCGCTTGATGTTGATGACGACATTGGCGAACTGCGCCTCGAAGCCGTCGGGCAGCGCGCCTGATACATCGAAGCCGGGAATGCCGGAGACGAACAGGAGGTCGCCAACCCGCGTCGCAAAGGACAGCGGCGGCGCCTTGACGTGCGGCGGGGGCGCGAAATGCTGGATCGGCATGGGATCACCTCAGGACGGGGGCGGACGCAGGAGCGTAGCGGCTGGCGCGGGGATGCTCAAAACAAAAGTGCGAAAACAACCCCATGCACAGTAGGCGCCGCACGGAAATCATTGATGTTTTCCAGAATTCGCCAAACGCGAAGCATTCGGTTGCTCCGTCGGGCAAAACAGGGGCATTATGGCATGCTGGCGGTTGGTGGTCTTCGCCTCTCCCCGCGTGCGGCCTGCGCGTGGCGAGAGAGCAGGCCATTCACCCGTCATTGCGAGGAGCCCTTGCGACGAAGCAATCCAGACTGCCGCCGCGGAGCGATTCTGGATTGCTTCGCGGAGCCTGTCATCGGGCCGCGCTTCGCGCGGACCCGTTGGCTCGCAATGACGGAGCATGAGGACTTCCGCGAGTCTCGCCGCCGCCTTGCTTGCGGAAACGCCCGCCGATCATGTTGCCGCCCCGATCGATCAGGTACATTCGCTCCGTCTGATTCGAACCCTCCTTTAAAAAACAGCCCCCGGAGACCCCCATGAAGCTCGCATCCACCCTCCGCGCCGCGTGCGTCGCCATCGTCGCCCTGGCTGGCCTCTCGACGACGGCGCAGGCCGACAGCGGCTTCGTGACGCTGACGATCTACAAGGCGGGCTGGATCATCGGCGGCTCCGGCGGCTCGGGCGTGCTCAACTTCCGCGGCCGCTCTTACGGGCTTTCCACGGGTGGCCTCGACTACGGCCTCGTGTTCGGGGGATCCAAGACCGTGCTGCGCGGCCGCGTCTCCAACATCAACCGTCCCTCCGACGTTGCCGGCGTCTACGGCGCCGCCGGTGCCGGCATCGCCGTCGGCTCCGGCGCCCGCGCCATCGTGCTGACCAACCAGAAGGGCGCAGTGCTGGAGCTGTCGGGCACGCAGGTGGGGTTGATGGCGAATGCGGATCTCAGCGGGCTTGCGATCACGATGCGGTAGAAGACGGTGCCGTAGGGTGGGTTAGCCCTGCGGATCCGCGCAGCGAATCCGCGGGGCGTAACCCACCTCTTTGGCGTCTCCGGAGACGAACAGTGGTGGGTTACGCTTCGGACAGCGCTTCGCGCCGCCCGAAGCTGACCCACCCTACGATTTCTCGACCCTCGCATGCACCCGCTCGCAATGCGCGACGATGTTGGCGTGCGCATCGACGAAGGCCTTCAGCGGCGTCGGGATCGGAAAGTAATAGATGTTGGCGATGAAGCCGTAGATGCCGGCATCAACGCTCGTCGGCGCCGCGCCGTGTACGAAGCCTTGCGCCGGCGCGATGTCCGCCAGCACCTGCAAGTCAGCGAGCCCCCGCGCGTAGGCCTGCTCGGGCGTGTAGCGACCGATGCCCTGGAAGTGATAGCGCTGCGCGTTGTAGGCCTTGGCCTTCTCGAAGCCGGTAGGGTCGATCTGCGGATGCTGCGCGATGAAGGCGTCGCGGAACGCCGGATAGAAGCGCTCGTCCTTCCAGCGCGAATAGGACATCACCCAGTAGAGATCGTCCAGCATGCGCGTGACGAGATGGTCGGTGCGGCGCTGTTCCGATGACAAGCCGGCGTCGATCGTGAGGCGGTATTTCTTAGTCGCGTGCGCGATGATGGTGTCGCTGTCGCCGATGATCTCGCTGTCGTCGACGATGTAAGGCAGCTGCCCGCGCGGCGCGGCCGAGGCATCGAAGACGTGCTCATGCACGAACGGCACGCCCGCGAGCTTGAGAAACGCATAGACCTTGAGGCCGTAGCCGTTGTTGTCGGCGACGCCGAAGAGTTCTGGGTAGGAGTAGAGGGTCAGCATGGGCGGGCTCCTCCGGGGTGACGGAGGCCAGCATGCTAGGGAGTGGAAACGGATGCAATCCTCGTGGCCCGCATGAGCGCAGCGACATGCGGGAATGGGGTCCCCGGATATCGCTTGCGCTCATCCGGGCTACGTCAGAGCGCCATTTGCGAATTGCCTTTTGCGCAATAGGATGACCGCGATCCTCTGGTCCGGGAGATGACGATGGCCATCAACAAGGACAAGATCGACGACGCGAGACTTCGCCCATGACCCGCGACGAATTGGTCGCTGCCTATGCGGCGCCCGGCCGCCACTATCACAATCTCGCGCATATCGAGGATTGCCTGGCGGCGCTCGCGCGGATCGATGGTCTCTCGGTCGCCGAGCGCGAGACGTTGTCGGAAGCGATCTGGTGGCACGATGCGGTCTACGATCCGACGCGGACGGACAACGAGGAGCGCAGCGCGGAGCTTGCCGAGCAGCACGTCCGCGCCGAGCTTCGCCAGGAGGTCGGCCGCCTGATCCGCCTGACGAAAACGCACGACGTTCCCGCCGACGATCGCCTCGGCGCGATCCTGATCTCGATCGACCTCAGCATTCTCGGCGCCGATCCGGCCCGCTACGACGCCTATGCCGCCGCGATCCGCCGGGAGTTCAGCCATGTCGCCGAGGGCGAGTATCGCCCAGGCCGCGCCCGCGTGCTACGCCGCTTCGCGGCACGCGAGGTCATCTTTCCCGATCCGGCCTTCGCCGCGACCTTTGACCGCCAGGCCCGTGCCAACCTCGCCCGCGAGCTGGCCCAACTGAGCTGAAGCGGCTAACCGGGCTACGAACGCGACGCGGCCGTGAACACCGCCCGCTGCGCCTCGAACGCCCGCCTGAATGCCGGCCGCGCCTCGCCGCGCGCGACATAGGCGGCGATATCAGGATATTCGTCGAGCAGGCCTGACGTATTCAGCCGCCGCAGCACCGTCACCATCATGAGATCGCCGGCGCTGAAGGCGCCATCGAGCCAGTCGGCTTTACCAAGGCGGCGGGACAGTTCACTGAGCCTGATGCGCACGCGCTCCTGCAAGCTCGGCAGGCGCTCGGCGTGCCAGCTCCTGTCGCGCTCGAACAGCATGGCCATGGTGAGATCGACGATCGGCGGCTCCATTGTGCTCAGCGCGGCGAACATCCATGCGATGGCGCGGCTGCGCGCGTTGGCATCCATTGGCAGCAAGCCATCATGGCGTTCGGCGATATGGAGCACGATCGCGCCGGATTCGAACAGGGCGAGGTCGCCATCCTCATAGGTCGGGATCTGTCCGAACGGATGCAGCGCGCGATGCGCCGGCTGTTTCATCGCGGCGAACGAGACGAGGCGGACGTCGTAGGGCTGCCCGACCTCTTCCAGCGCCCAGCGCACCCGCATGTCGCGCGCGTGGCCCTTGCCGCGGTCGGGGGAGGATTCGAAGGCGGTGATGGTGGGCATGGGGGACTCCATGTGCGTCGCGCTTGGTCCGGAGGACGATTGGCGGAGACGGATTCCGACACTCGTCTTGTAGGGTGGGTTAGCCGTTTCCATACGCGGTCCATCCCCACGGGACGGGGCAAGGCGTAACCCACCACGTCTGCGTCCGCGGCGACAGAAGTGGTGGGTTACGACCGGCGGACTGCGCTTCGCGCATCCGCACGTCTAACCCACCCTACGCAGCGATCCACTTGGCTAACTCCCGCCACGGCTCCAGCGTCCAATGCCCGGACGCAGCTCCTGATGGCGAGGGCAGCACGAATGTCTCCGGCCAGCTCCCATCCGACGGCTGGCGCCCCAGCGCAATCGCAGCCGACGGCCTGCCGTAAAACAAGCTCGCCGCCCTCTTGCTCGTGAACGCAATCGTCCCCGGTCGGTACTTGTCCATCTTCGCCCTGAAGCCCGGCACGTCGATCGTCTCCGCCGCGATCTGGTGATCCATTCCGGCGCCCGTCTTGCAGAGATCGGTGAAGCCGATCCCGAGCTCGATCAGCGACGCGAACTCGCTCGGCTGATAGCGCCGTGGCGTGATGCCGGCCTCATGGATCGCACGCCAGAAGCGGTTGCCGGGATGGGCGTAATAGTGTCCGACCTCCGCCGAGCGCGTCGAGGCGGCGGTGCCGACGAAAACGAGGCGGAGGTGGGGACGGAGCTGATCGGGGAGGCGGTGGAGCTTGCTATCGGACAAAATCACTTATCCGTGGAGTTGTAGCCGGCAGGAGCGTCAGCGATATGCTAGCGACAAAGACCCCGGATGTCGCTACGCTCGTCCTGGCTGCGCTTGTTTCATCTGGGTTGAAAATGCAAGATCAGTTCGAATGGCCCGAGCCCGAGCACGAAGCCGATAAAGTCATTTTGCGCAACGTCCGCAATCACGGCTGCCATATCACGGGCATACCAGATGCAAATCCACCGTTTGCATTTTCAATTGGTCTGCATCTGAACTATGGTCATCCCGAACTCATCATTTTCGGCCAGAGAGCCGAAACGGCGCAGGCCATCATCAACCTTGTCCGTGACCGAGTGCAATCCGGCCATAAATTCGTCGACGGCGATGTCTCCGATGATTTGCTGGAGAACGGCTACAAGCTCGGCTTCTGGGAAGTGCCGTTCGTGGCCTATCCCGAATATCTCGGCACGGCGATCTGGTTCTACTGGAAATCGCGGCGTGCATTCCCCTGTCTGCAGGTCATCTGGCAGGACGTCAATCGGCGCTTCCCTTGGGAAGTGGAATGTTTGCCCGCGGTCAAAGAGGACCAGCCGTTATTGAAGAAGAGGATTTCTTAAAGCGAGTTTCGAAGAAAAAGCCGGGCTGTCGGCCCGGCTCCTCTTTTTTCGGATGGATGCCCGGGTCAAACCCGGGCATGACGAGGAGAACTCTCTCACAACACCCGATTACTCTCCTTCACCTTCTCCGCATCCAGATACAAGCTCTCGCCCATCTCCTTGAACTTGGCGCTCATCTTCGCCATGCCGTCCTCGGCCGTGCCGCTCATCGACATCCCCACGCTGTTCGGATCGTTTAGCGTCGCCGCGTAGTCGCGCACGTCCTGCGTGATCTTCATCGAGCAGAATTTTGGGCCGCACATCGAGCAGAAATGGGCGACCTTGTGGGCTTCCTTCGGTAGGGTCTCGTCGTGAAAGTTCTTCGCCGTGTCCGGGTCGAGGCCGAGGTTGAACTGGTCGGTCCAGCGGAATTCGAACCGCGCGCGGGAGAGGGCGTCGTCGCGCAGTTGCGCGGCGGGGTGGCCCTTGGCGAGGTCGGCGGCGTGGGCGGCGATCTTGTAGGTGATGACGCCGGTCTTGACGTCGTTGCGATCGGGCAGGCCGAGATGCTCCTTCGGCGTGACGTAGCAGAGCATGGCGCAGCCGAACCAGCCGATCATGGCGGCGCCAATGCCCGAGGTGATGTGGTCGTAGCCCGGCGCGATGTCGGTGGTCAGCGGCCCCAACGTGTAGAACGGCGCCTCGCCACATTCCTTGAGCTGCTTGTCCATGTTGATCTTGATCTTGTGCATCGGCACGTGGCCGGGGCCTTCGATCATGACCTGGCAGCCCTTGTCCCATGCGATCTTCGTCAGTTCGCCGAGCGTCTCCAGCTCCGCGAACTGCGCGCGATCGTTGGCATCCGCGATCGAGCCTGGACGCAGGCCGTCGCCGAGCGAGAACGAGACGTCATACTTGCGCATGAGGTCGCAGATCTCGTCGAAATGGGTGTAGAGGAAGCTTTCCTTGTGATGCGCCAGGCACCACTTCGCCATGATGGAGCCGCCGCGGCTGACGATGCCGGTGACGCGGCTGGCGGTGAGGTGGATGTATTGCAGGCGCACGCCGGCGTGGATGGTGAAATAGTCGACGCCCTGCTCGCACTGCTCGATCAAGGTGTCCTTGTAGAGCTCCCAGGTCAGCTTGACCGGATCGCCGTTGCACTTCTCCAGCGCCTGGTAGATCGGCACGGTGCCGATCGGCACCGGCGAGTTGCGCAGGATCCATTCCCGCGTGGTGTGGATGTTGCGCCCGGTCGAGAGGTCCATCACGGTGTCGGCGCCCCAGCGGATCGCCCACACCATCTTCTCGACCTCTTCCTCGACCGAGGACGTCACCGCCGAGTTGCCGATATTGGCGTTGATCTTGGTGAGGAAGTTGCGGCCGATGATCATCGGCTCGAGCTCTGAGTGGTTGATGTTGGAGGGGATGATGGCGCGGCCGCGCGCGATCTCCGAGCGCACGAACTCCGGGGTGATGAAGGCGGGCACCGAGGCGCCAAAACTTTCGCCGTCGGCGAGCGCGGCTTCGGCGCGCTCGAGTTGCTGCTTGCGCCCGAGGTTTTCGCGCTCCGCGACGTAGATCATCTCCTTGGTGATGATGCCGGCGCGGGCGAATTCGAGCTGGGTCACCTTGTGGCCGTCGAGCCCGCGCAGCGGCTTGTGATAGGCCGAGAAGGCGCGCGCGGCCTTGTCGGTGGAGACGCTGCCATTGTCCTCCGGCTTGATCTGCCGGCCCTCATATTCCTCGACGCCGCCGCGCTCCAGTACCCATTGCTTGCGGTTGCGCGCCAAGCCGGCATTGACGTCGATGGTGACGGAGGGGTCGGTGTAGGGCCCCGACGTGTCATAGACCGGCAGGTTCGGCTCGCCCGCGCCTTCGGACAGGATGATCTCGCGCAAGGGCACGCGGATATCCGGCGCGGCGTCGGGTGTCGCGAAGATTTTTCGCGAGGAGGGCAGGGGGCCGGTGGTGACGGCGGGGACGGTTTTGTCGGGGTTGGAGCGGATGTTCATGGGATCCTCCGGTTTAATTCGTTTGCATTGGCGCCGAGACGACGCTGGTGAATTCTTGCTCCGTCATTGCGAGCGCAGCGAAGCAATCCAGAAATGCATCCGCGGAAGCAGTCTGGATTGCTTCGTCGCAAGGGCTCCTCGCAATGACGAGTGGAGGGAGCGGGGCGATCATCACGCCGCCTCCTTCGAACCGTCGAGCCATTGCCGCACGCGGGCATCGGGGTCGGGGTTTTGGGTGACGTCGGAGACAACAGCAATCGAATCCGCGCCTGCGGCAAAGATCTCGGCGGCGTGCTCGAACTTGATGCCGCCGATGGCAACCAGCGGGATGGTGCCGATGCGCTGCTTCCATTCGGTGATCTTGGGAATGCCCTGCGGCTCGAAGCGCATCGATTTCAGGGTCGTGAAGAAGATCGGGCCGAGCGCGACGTAGTCGGGCTTCGCCGCCAGCGCGGTCTCAAGCTCGGCGTCGTCATGGGTGGAGATGCCGAGCTTGAGGCCGGCCTCGCGGATAGCGCCGAGATCTGCGTCTGCAAGATCCTCCTGGCCGAGATGCAGGTATTGTGCACCAGCAACGATCGCTGCGCGCCAATAATCGTTCACCACCAGCTTGGCCTGCGTGTCCTTGGTGATGGCCAGCGCGTCGGTGACGATCTGCAGCGCGTCGGCGTCGTTCAGCTCTTTGGCGCGCAGCTGGATGGTGCCGACGCCGAGCTTGGTCAGGCGTTCGACCCAGGCCAGGCTGTCGACCACGGGATAGAAGCGATCAGGATACGGCATGCCAGAACGGGGTCCCAACGACAGGGGTGGAGGGCGAGGCGAAGTCGCGGGCGTTCATCAGCCCGGCCTCGTAAGCGGTGCGGCCGGCCTCGCAGCCGAGGCGGAAGGCGTTCGCCATCGCGACGGGATCGGCGGCCTTGGCGATGGCGGTGTTGAGCAGCACGGCGTCATAGCCGAGCTCGAACGCCTGCGCGGCGTGGGAGGGCGCCCCTAAGCCGGCGTCGACCACCAGCGTGATGTCGGGCAGCCGCTCGCGCAACAGTTTTAGCGCATCGCGGTTGGTGATGCCCTTGGCGCTGCCAATCGGCGCGGCCCACGGCATCACCACCTTGCACCCCGTTTCGACCAGGCGGCTCGCGACCGAGAGGTCCTCGGTGCAATAGGGGAACACTTCAAAACCGTCCTTGATCAGGATGCCGGCGGCTTCGACCAGGCCGACGACGTCAGGCTGCAGCGTGTCGTTGTCGGCGATGACCTCCAGCTTGATCCAGCTTGTGCCGAACAATTCGCGGGCGAGCTTGGCCGTCGTCACCGCCTCGCGCACGGTGCGGCAGCCGGCGGTGTTCGGCAGCACGGTGACGTCGAGCTCGCGGATCAGCTTCCAGAACGCATCGCCGGTCTTGCCGCCGGCAGATTCGCGCCGCAGCGAGACCGTGACGATGTTGGCACCGGAGGCGCGGATCGCCTCTTGCATGATCGCAGGCGAGGGATAGAGCGCGCTGCCGATCAGCAGGCGGGAGGCGAAGGTTTTGCCGTAGAAGGTCACCATGTGGGTGTTTCCTCGATTCAGGCTCTCTCCGCCGTCATTGCGAGCGAAGCGAAGCAATCCAGAGATTCATCCGCGGAGACACTCTGGATTGCTTCGTCGCTGCGCTCCTCGCAATGACGGAAAGAACCCTGAACGGGCGGCAGATGGAAGGCGCGCTCCGTCATTCGGCTCACCCTCCCTGCCGCGGCGTGATGATCTCGATCTCGTCGCCGGCTTTCAGCAGCGTCTCCGCCCAGCGGCTCTTCGGCACGACGTCGTAATTGAGCGCGATGGCGAAATGGCTGCCTTCGTAGTCGAGCTCGGCGAGCAGCGCGTCCACGCTGGCTGCGCTGACCTCGCGCGGCTCGCCGTTGACGATCAGGAGCATTGCATTACCTCGTTGTCGATCTGGCCGCGCTCGACATAGGCGAGCGTCAGCTCGGCGAGCGCAGGCGCGATCAGGAAGCCGTGGCGGTAGAGGCCGTTGACGCTGATCTTGCGATCGCGAATGCCGATGCGCGGCAAATTGTCGGGAAAGGCGGGACGAAGCCCCGAACCGAACTCGACGATGCGGGCCTCGCCGAACGCCGGGTGCACCGTATAGGCCGCGCCCAAGAGCTCCAGCGCGGAGCGCACGCTGACGCCGGTGTCTTCGGCCTCGATCGAGGTCGCGCCCAGCATGAACAGGCCGTTCTCACGCGGGATCACGTAGAGCGGCCAACGCGGATGGATCAGCCGCACCGGGCGCGCCAGCTGCACCTCGTCCGTCTCGATCAGGATCATCTCGCCCTTGACGCCGCGAAGCTCGCTCTGCTCGTCGCGGGCACCAAGGCCGCGGCAGTCGATGACGATGCCGTCTAGCTCGTTCGCGGTGACGTCGCTGCAGAACTTGATGGTGCCGCCGGCAGCCTTGATGCGCTCGTGCAGCTGCGGCAGCACGCGGCGCGGCTCGACATGGCCCTCGGCGGGGAAGAACAGCGCGTCGCGGAAGCGGCCCTCCAGCGACGGCTCGAGCGCGGCAAGGCCGGCGGCATCGAGCCGGCGGTGATCCGCGGTCATGCGCGCAAACCGCTCGAAATCGTTGCGCTCGCGCGGGTGGGCGACGACCAGCGAGCCATTGAACGGTGTGTCGGGCAGCTCGCGCCGCCAGAGATCGAGCGAGCGCAAGCCCAGGCGGCTGATGATGGGCTCGGCGATCTCGGCCTCGCAATAGGGCGCGAGCATGCCGCCGGCCCAATGGCTGGTGGCATCCGTCATCGCCTCGTCACCGCGCTCGTGCAAGGTGACGGCATGACCGGCCTGCGCGAACAGCAACGCCTGCCAGGCGCCCGCGATGCCTGCGCCGATGATGGATACCGGTGAATCCGGTCGCTTGATGGTCTGCAACATCCCTGTCCCTTCGCCGGCATGACCCGGATCAGGTTCAAAGGGTCACCGCGGTCCTGGGCGGTATTGCCCATTTAGCGGTATCTCAGCTCCTCCTCGGAGCACCCCTCGGAACGGTGGTAATGTATGCCAGCAGGATGGGGTGGTCAACGCGGTAACAGTCGTCATGCCCGGGCTTGTCCCGCCTGCGCGGCCAAAGCCGCTTCGGCGAGGCGAAGGCCCGGGCATCCACGTTCTTGGCGCAGATGCAAGACGTGGATGGCCGGGTCAAGCCCGGCCATAACGGAGATCAATGAGCGGGAACCTGCGCCCGCGCGTTACGGACGCGCTGGGCGAGCTTCCTGTGGGTCGGAGCGGCGAACATCGGCTGCGGGTTGCCGTTCGGCTCGAGCCAAGGTTGGCCCATAGTGCCCTGACCCATGGTCTCGCCGGCATTGGCGACCTGGACGGCCTCCTGCCGCTGGCGCTTTGCAGCGTAGTAATAGCCGCCCGCGAAATAACGCACGGCTCGCGCGTGATCGCCATTGGCGGCGCGGTAGGCGCCGGCGAGGTATTTCACAGCGTAGGTGAGGTTGGTGTTGGGATCGCGCAGGCCGGCGGCATCGCCGGTGTAGCCGACCCCGCGCGCGGTCGCGAGCTTGATCTGCATCAGCCCGATAGTGCCGCCGCGGCCGACCACATGCGGTTGATAGCGGCTTTCGCGCATGATGACGCGATGCACCAGCGCTTCCGGCACGCCGTTGGCGCGGGCATGGGCGGCCACCATCTCGGCATACTCGGCTTGCCCGGCGAAAGCGGCCTGCGGCAACGTCAATCCGGCCGCGAGCAACGCGACAGTTCGTAAGATTTTCATCGAAATATTCCTCGGCATAACGGACCCGCGCCCGAGCGCGTTAGGCCGTGGGAACACGGCGATGATGTGGCGAAATGTCACCAACGGCGATTTTCGCCGGCTCGTCGCTTTTGCGACTTAAACCTGGGTTAAGCTCGGAGCTGGTGGAGCGCCTTACGCGACAGCGGGTCTGTCCATTTCGCGCATTCGCCCAACAATCGCTAGTCAAAGCCAGCACTCGGGAGACGTCCATGACCCCTGCAGACATCGACGACATTCCCAAGCAGAACCCTTGTGCACAATGTGGCACACCGATCCCGTTCCCTGACTGGATCGAGCCGGGCGAAGGCCGCGTCTCCTATCTCTGGACCTGCCACGCCTGCAATTACCGCTTCGAGGCGGTGGCGATCTTCCCGCACGAGGCGATCGAGCACCCGCCGCTCGCGGCTTGATCAGGCGGCAAGGCGCGGTGCCTGCGAGACCGGCAATCGCATCCGCACGATCAGGCCGCGCGGGGCGCGGTCATGCAGCGACAGCTCGCCGCCGTGGCCGAGCGCGATTGCGCGCGCGATCGACAGGCCGAGCCCGAAGCCGGTGGAGTAGTCCATGGTGCGCGCGTCGTCGCCGCGCACGAACGGCTCCAGCATCTCCTGCTTGCGCGCATCCGAAATGCCGGGGCCGTCGTCCTCGACGTCGATGACGAGCATGGTGTCCGAGACGTCGAGGCGGATCGTCACCTCGGCGCCGAAGCGCACCGCGTTCTCGACCAGGTTGGTGACGCCGCGATGCAGATCGTCGGGCCGCGCGGCGGCGGTCGCGGACGCCGGCCCGACATAGTGCACGACATGGCCCATGTCGCCGAACTGATCGGCGACGAGCTGGAGCGTGCTGGCGATGTCGACCAGCGTCACCGCCTCGACCTTGCGGTCGTCGCGCAAGAGCGACAGCACCGATTCCAGCATCGCGCGCATCTGGTCGAGATCCATCAGCATGCGCTTGCGGTTGGCTTCGTCCTCGATGAACTCGGCGCGCAGGCGCAGCCGCGTGATCGGCGTGCGCAAATCGTGGCTGATCGCGGCCAGCATCCGCGTGCGGTCCGACATCAGCCGCACGATCCACTCGTGCATGCGGTTGAGCGCGCGCGCCACCGCGCGGATCTCCTCCGGGCCGCGCTCGGGCAGCGGCTCGGCGGCGCCCTCGAGGCTGAAATTCTCCGCCGCCGCGGCGAAGGACGACAGCGGTCTCGTCAGCGCGCGCGCCGCCCACAGGCCGAGCACGGTGACGCAGATGAAGGCGCTCATCAGTGCCATCAGCCAGGGCGCGCCAGAGAACAACGGCCGCGGGCGTGAACAGATAGCCGCCGGAGCGCACCGTCTTGATCAGGGTGGGATCGGCCGGATTGGGCTCGATCTTGCGGCGGATGCGGCTGACCAGCACGTCGATGGAGCGCTCGAACGAGCCGGTGCTGCGCCCCTGCGTGAGGTCGAGCAGGCTGTCGCGCGACAGCACGCGGCCGGGCCGCTCGCAGAACGTGCGCAGCAGGTCGAACTCGGCGCTGGTCACCGCGACGCGCGCGCCTGCGGGATTGCGGAGCTCGCGCAAGCGCAGATCGATGCGCCAGCCTTCGAAGGTGAGCGCGGAGGCACCTTCGACCGAGCTCGCCGCTTGCGCGGCCGCCTGGCGACGCAGCACCGCGTTGATGCGGGCGAGCAGCTCGCGCGGGTTGAACGGCTTCGGCAGATAATCGTCCGCGCCCATCTCGAGGCCGACGATGCGGTCGACGTCCTCGCCGCGCGCGGTCAGCATGATGATCGGCGTCTGGTTTTCGGCGCGCACCTTGCGGCACAGGCTGAGGCCGTCCTCGCCAGGCAGCATGACGTCGAGGATGATGAGATCGACGCGGTGGTCGGCCATAGCGCGCGACATCTCGCGGCCGTCGGCGACGGCGGTGACGTTGCAGGCGTTGTTGCGCAGATATTTCGCAATCAGCGTCCGGGTTTCGCGGTCGTCCTCGACGACCAGGATGTTGGGATTGGGAATGGCCATGGACCTTGTTTGTCCAAAATTCCGGCCAAAAGGCGAAGATTTTTGTTTCGAATTGTTTCTACCGGGCGGTCAGCAACGGACGGCAATCGCCCCACCGCCGAGCGGCAAGCTCTCGTTAAGGCCGTTAACCATACCGTGGCGTGGTCCGCGGCGAAACCCGCAAAACGAAGGGAGCCATCATGACCTCGATCTCGGCGGCCTCCGCCGGCAGCTATCAATCGCCACTGCAACGGCTTCAGCAGGAATTGCAGTCGCAAGTCTCCGCCGGCACGATCTCGTCGTCGGACCAGTCCGCGCTCTCGACGGCGCTGACGGATATCGACACGGCGCTCCAGCAGAGCCGATCGAGCGGCCAGTCGAGCGGCGCGCCTCCCTCCAAGGACGAGATGCAGTCGAAGATCGAGGACCTCCTCTCGAGCGAAGTGTCGAACGGGACGCTGATCTCCGAAGAGGCCGAGGAGCTGAAAAGCGTGTTTCAGTCCGCCTTCGCGCGTGGACTAGGCGGTCCGCCGCCGGACGACGGCTCTTCGGATTCGACGACGACGGATTCGACGAGCAGTAGCTCGACGGACCAGACCACCGCCGAGATCCTCCAGCAATTCCTCCAGGCGCTGCAGCAATCGCAATCGTCAGCCTCCTCCTACGGTGCCAATGGCGCTCAACCGGCAATTCGAGCCTCGCCGCGCTCCTGATCGACTACAAGAGCTGACCTCGGCGACGCCGGGTCAGCGAGGTCCTCGCCGCGGTCCTGCCTTGCCCCAATGCGCATGATCCTCGGCGGGGAACCGTGCACCGCAAAATGTTCCTGAGTGACGCAGGAACAGTTCGCGCATGGCGCGACGAAATTGCGGCGCGCACGGAACTGCGCCCGATCAGAGCGGTTTTCTCCGCACGAGTTTTCTGTGAAGGAGAGGACAACAATGTTGATGAAATCGATCGTCACCGGCCTCGCCGGTACCGCGCTACTTGCGACCGTCGCAATCGCGCAAACGCCGCCCGCCGCCACCACCGACAAGGCGGCCCCTGCGGCCACCGCAACGACCACGACGGCTTCCGGCCAGTGGCGTACCTCGAAAATGGATGGCCTGAAGGTCTACAACGAGGCCAACGAGAACATCGGCACGATCAACGACCTGCTGATGGACAAGAACGGTGACATCAAGATCGCCGTGATCGGAGTCGGCGGCTTCCTCGGCATGGGCGAGCATCTGGTCGCCGTGCCCTACGAGAAGCTGAAGTTCGTCAACGAGCCCGTCGCCTATACCGGCACCGGCGCGAACACCGGCGCCCGGCCCGCCGGCACGACGACCGGCGCTGCGACCGGTACCGACAGGCCTGCCGCGACCGCATCGACGTCGTCCGCGTCAAAATGGTACCCGGACCACGCCGTGTTCAATGCCAGCAAGGACGAGCTGAAGAACATGCCGCAGTTCAAGTACGCGGAGTAATGCGGCTCGCGTAACTGCCTGAACGAAGCGCGCCTGGTTTTCACCGGGCGCGCTGTCATGTCTTTAACTTCCTCAACCCCCGCTGCCCTTGAGCCGTTCATTGCGTCGGCGCAGGGCTTCCAGGGTGGCGAGCAAGATGACCGAGACGGTCGTCAAGATCACGGCCGCTGCCGTGATGGTCGGGCTGATGTTCTCGCGGATGCCGCTGAACATCTCGCGCGGCAGGGTGCGCTGCTCGGGACCCGCCATGAACAGCACGATCACCACCTCGTCGAAGCTGGTTGCGAACGCGAACAGCGCGCCTGATGCCAGACCCGGCAGGATCAGCGGCAGGATCACGCGACGGAACGCGTAGATTGGCGAGGCGCCGAGCGAGGCGGCCGCGCGTGCCAGATTAGTGTCGAAGCTCTGCAGCGTCGCCCCGACCGTGATCACTACGAAGGGCGTCGCCAGCGCGGTGTGAGCCAGGATCAGGCCGAGATAGCTGCCGGTCAGCCCGATCGGCGCGAAGAAGAAGTACAGGCCGACCGCGGTGATGACCCCGGGCACAACCACCGGCGACAGCACGAAGGCCAGCACGAGCGGCTTGAACCGGCTCTTCCACTGCGCCAGCCCCAGCGCGGCCAGCGTGCCGAGGACCATGGACAACAGCGTCGAGGCGACGCCGATGATCACGCTGTTCTTGAGCGAGTTCATCCAGCGCGGCGAATTGACGAAGTCGTCGTACCAGCGCAAGGAAAGGCCCGGCAGCGGATAGGTGAGGTACGAGCTGGAACTGAACGACAGCGGCATGATCGCAAGGATGGGCGCGATCAGGAAGATGAACACCAGCGTGGAGACAACGATAGTCGCGGTCCACGCGATGCGCTGGCTGGGGGTGCGCAAGGAGGAATTGTCGCTCAATTCTTCATCCCTCCCGTGACCTGCTGGCCCTGCACCAGCTTGCCGTAGACGAGAGCGAGCAGAACGGTGGCGAGCAGCAGCACCGCGCCCAGCGCCGAAGCAAGGCCCCAATTGGCCGTCTCGGTCGTGTAGAGGGCGATGAAGTAGCTGATCATCTGGTCGGCGGCGCCGCCGACGAGGGCCGGCGTGATGTAGTAGCCGAGCGCCAGGATGAAGACGAGCAGGCTTCCCGCGCCGATGCCAGGCAGGGTCTGCGGCAGGTAGATCCGTAGGAAGGCGGTGAGGGGCGGTGCACCGAGCGAAGCGGCGGCACGCATGTAGGCGGGCGAGATCGCCTTCATGCTGCTGTACAGCGGCAGGATCATGAACGGCAGCAGAACGTGGGTCATGGCAACGCAGACGCCGAAGCGGTTGTAGATCAGGCGCAAGGGTGCGTCGATGATGCCGAGCCAGAGCAGACTATCGTTCACGACGCCCTTGCTCTGCAACAGGACGATCCAGGCGCAGGTGCGAACCAGGAGCGACGTCCAGAACGGCAGCAGCACGAAGATCATCAAGAGGTTCGACCGGCCGGGCGGCAGCGTCGCCAGGAGGTAGGCGACCGGAAAGCCGAGAATCAGGCAGAGGGCCGTGACAGCGAGGCTGATGAGGAAGGTGCGGAGGAAAATGTCGCGGTAGATGGCCTGATCCGGTGGTGCGGCGACGATCGCGCCGTCGGCGTTTCGCGTCAGGTCGAGCGCGGCGAGCAGGTAGAAGCCGGTGATCGGGCCGCCGGCGTCCTTGATCGTGGTCCAGGTGGCGCGTTCGCGCCAGGCGGGGTTGATCCTGCCCAGCGTCTCCCTGGCCGTACCGGGCTCAGGCACCGCCTTCAGATTGCGTCCTGTGCTGGTCAGGATCGTGCGGAAGCCGTTCAGCGCGTAGTTGAGCCGTTTGGCCGCAATCGCAAGGGTGCCGGCGGCGCGCGCCGCCAGGATGTCGCTTGCAAGCGCCGCATAGGCGTTTTCATCCGGCAAGTCCTTGCCGTCCCAACTGGCAAGAGCAGCGACCGTTTGCGGCAGGACCTGACGCACCTCCCAGTCCTCGACCGAGCGCCACAGCATGCCGGCGATGGGACCTGCGAAGGTGAAGAGCAGAAACAGCAGAAGCGGCAGGACCAGCGCCAATGCCTTGACCTGGCGTGTCCGCTCCGCACGCCTCAATCGGCGTTTGAGCGGCACCTCAGTCTTGTTATCGGCGCCGAGCGCGGGCGCTGCTGTCATGGAGAAAGCCTCTTGGAGCAGCCTGAGCAAGCGCCTCGTCCTTCGAGACGACCGCTTCGCGGTCTCCTCAGGATGAGGCTCATTGACATTGGTGCCAGTAACGTCGCTGCCACAGACTCAGACCTTCATCCTGAGGGCCCGCCGTAGGCGGGCGTCTCGAAGGATGCGCCACGGGCGAGTTGTCCGCGCGCACCTCTAGCTGCTCCCGCTATTTCGCGGCCCATTTGTTGAAGCGCTCGGTCAGGCGGTCGATGTTCTCGAGCCAGAAGGCCACGTTGATCTCGACCGCGTTCTTGATGTTGTCAGGCGCCGTCGGCAGGTCCTTCAGGACGGCGGGCGCGAGCCGGCCGGCGGCATCCTTGTTCGAAGTGCCATAGGCAATGTTCTCCGACAGCTTGGACTGGTTCTCCGCCTTTCCGACGAAGTCCAGGAACTTGTAGGCCGCATCCTTGTTCGGGCTCCCCTTCAGGATGACCCAGCTGTCGAGGGTGAAGAGCGCGCCGTCCCACACCATGCCGAAGTTCTTCTTCTCGTTCTTGTTCGCGGTGTCGATGCGGCCATTGTAGACCGAGGTCATCGCCACCTCGCCGGAGGCGAGCAATTGCGGCGGCTGCGCGCCGGCCTTCCACCAGACGAGGTCGCCCTTGATGGTGTCGAGCTTCTTGAAGGCGCGCTCGATGCCTTCGTCGGTCGCCAGCACCTTGTAGACGTCCTTCGGTGCGACGCCGTCGGCCATGAGGGCGATCTCCAGCGTGGTCTTCGGGCCCTGGCGCAGCGCGCGCTTGCCCGGAATCTTCTTGGTGTCGAAGAAGTCGGCCCAGCCTTTCGGGGCCTCCTTCAGCTTGTCCTTGTCGTAGCCGAGGACGAAATCGTAGAGGATGGCGCCGACCCCGCAAGGATTGACCGACGGCGGGATGTAGGCGGCCTCGCCGCCGATCTTGGAATAGTCCAGTTTCTCGAACAGGCCTTCCTCGCAGCCGACCGCGAGCTCATCGCTCTCGACCTGGACGACGTCCCAGGTGGCGGCGCCTCCCTGCACCTTGGCGCGCAGCACGCCGACGCCGCCGTCCCAGGATTCGTCGTTCATCGCGATGCCGGATGCTTTCTTGAACGGCTCGAAATAGACCTTCTTCTGGGCCTCCTGATACGCGCCGCCCCACGAGACGACAGTGAGGTCACGCGCTTCTGCGACATTGGTCAGCGCGACACCGGCGCCCAGTGCCGCGGCGAAACCCAGAGCAATCTTGCGCTTCAGCATGGTCTTCGTTCCTTCTTCATGTGAGTTGCGTTGACATCGAGTGTTCAGCTTTGCCGCCGACGGATCAGACGGGATCGAGGGCGAGGCAGTCCTCCGGGCGGAAAGTGATGAACACGCTTTCGCCGTGTCTTAGGCCGTGATGCGCTGCCGGCTGAAGCTTGACCATGAACTCGGCGTTGCCGGCCACATCCAGCACGGCCAGCGCGTGGTCGCCGAGATAGATGGTGTTCTGCACTTTTGCCGGCAGCCGGTTCGGTCCCTCACTGGAATTGCCATTGGGAATTATTGCGACACGCTCCGGCCGCACCGACAGAGAGGTCGATGCGCCTGCGCCTGACACGTTGACCGCCCGTGCGGCGACTGTGCTGCCACCGGCCAGCGCGACGCGGCAATAATCCCTCTCCACGGTTTCCACGGTGCCGGCGAGCACATTGTTCTCACCGATGAAGTGGGCGACGAAGCTGTTCACGGGATGCTCATACAGCGCGTCGGGGCGGTCGATCTGTTGCACGATGCCGTCGTTGAATACGGCGATGCGGTCCGACATCGTGAGCGCTTCGCTCTGGTCGTGGGTGACATAGACGATCGTGATGCCCATCGTCTCGTGCAGCTGCTTGATCTCCAGCTGCATCTGCTCCCGCAGCCGCTTGTCCAGTGCGCCCAGGGGCTCGTCCATCAGCACGAGCTGCGGATTGAACACCAGCGCGCGGGCCAGCGCCACGCGTTGCTGCTGACCGCCGGACAATTGCCCGGGCCGCCGGTGCGCAAAAGTTTCCATCTTGATCATGCGCAGCGCCGCGCTGACGCGCTCTTGCGTCTCCGCCTTGCTCGACTTGCGAACCGAGAGCGGGAAGGCGATGTTTTCCGCGATCGTCAGGTGCGGAAACAGCGCGTAGTTCTGGAACACCATGCCGATGTCGCGCCTGTGCGGCGGCACGTTCTTGATCGGCCGCTCGCTGAGGTAGATCTCGCCATGGGTCGGCACCTCGAAGCCGGCCAGCATCATCAGCGTGGTCGTCTTGCCCGATCCCGACGGGCCGAGCAGGGTGATGAATTCGCCCTTCCTGATGTCGAGGTCGAGGTTCTTCACCACGAGATGCTCGCCATCATAGGTCTTTTGAATGCCGGAAAAACGCACCAGCGCCGGCGCAGGCGTGACCATGCCGGCTTCCATGTTGTCCTCGCGTTGTCCCCTACAATGCGCGTGCGAGATTAGCATCCTGCAGCGAGAATGCCAGCGGCGCAAGCGACGAGGAATTGTGCGGGTCCGGCGAGTGGCGGGACAACCGCCTCTGACGGGTGGCGGCGCCTGCACGCACGCCTCGTCCTTCGAGACGGCGCTTGCGCGCCTCCTCAGGATGAGGCTCATCGGCGTCCGTGCTCGTTGCAACAGCTGCCGCGCACTCCGCCCTCATCCTGAGGAGCCCGCCCAAGCGGGCGTCTCGAAGGATGGCCGCAGGGAAGAGCTCTCACATGCGACGGCCCTGCGATGCGCAGGGACGCGCTACATCCCCGACAGCTTCGTCACGAATACGTTCAGCGAGCCGCCGGCTTCCGCGACCACGCGCAGGGTCTTGGAATCGAAGGCGATGTCGGCGAGAGTGAGGCTGTCGATCCTGGCCTCGACCTTGAGGCCGTCCTCGCTCTTCTGGTAATCGGCGATCGCGGCGGCGATCTTCTCGCGGGCGTTGGCGGCGATCGGCTTCAGATCCAGGGTTGCCCTCTGCAGCAGCGCCTGCTGCATCTGCGGGACGACGGCGCGGGCGGCGGCACCCAATAGGCCGAAGGCGGCCTCGGATTCCAGCGCGAGCTGGATGTCGGTGAGCCGCAGCGTCTGTTGCGCCTGGTCGAGCACCGGCCGGCCCCAGATGTGCACATTCGCCTCGGCGCCGAGGCCGAACCAGCTCTTCTTCTCCTTGGCGCGCACCAGAAGCGAGATCAGCAGTTGGTCGCCCGACGGGATGACGTTGGCGCTCTTGACGGTGACGTCGACCGGGCCGGAGCCGTCCTCCGGATAGGTGCGGCCGACCATCTGCGCTGCGATCAGCTTGTTGATCTCGGTGAAAGGCACGTCGATCGGCACGCCGATACTCACGCCTGTGCCGGTCGGCGGCACGATCGAGATCTTGTCGGGGAACGGACAGTCCGGCTTGGTCGGCGTCGAGGTCACGCGTGTCTCGGCTTCGAGGCCGAGCAATAAGGTCACGGCCTGCGCATCGACGCGCGGCTGCGCCGCGATCGCGCGCACCGGCTTCATCTCGAGCCAGAGCGGCGGCAGCGAGGAACCCGAGCCTTGCAGCGGGATCGAGCGGCAGGCCTTGATCCATTGCGCCTTGGCATTCTCGCGCAGGCTGGGATCGTTGCGGATGCGCTCGGAGACGGCGTTGATCTGCTCGCCGACGGTCTTGTCGATCAGCGGCTTGACCTGCGCGGGCACGTTGACCTTGGCGCCGGCGACGTTGAGGTTGGTGTCGCCGAGATTGACCTGGGCGCCGAGATTGGGCTCCAGATACCAGGCGGCGGCGAGCTTCGGGCGCGAGGTGACGACGACGTTGCCCTTGATCTCCGCGCTCGCGTTCAGGTTCTTGATGTTGACCGCGCCGATCCGCTTCGCGGCGTCGCCGCCGAGCACGCTGCCAAGCGCATCGCCAAGCGCGCCTGTGGCCTTCGACGACAGAGAGCCGGTCACGTTGAGCTTGCCGGTGAGCGGGGTCGAGATCGTCAGCACGTCCTTGTCGCCGGCTGCCGCCATCGGGCCCCGGGCGGCGGACCAGCCGATATCGGCATTCTCCAGGATCTGCGAGATCGGGTTGTCGGCCTTGCCGGCGAAATTGCGCGGCGCGGCCTTTTCGGCCTGCTCGCGGATAGCCGACAGCGCGATGGCGACCGGCGCGATCACGATGGAGCTCTTCGAGGCCGGCGGCAGCGGCTGCAGCTGAGCGACCGGCGGCGCCGAATCCGTCGCGCGTGGCGCCAGCAAGTCCATCGCCTTCAGGCTGATGAAGAACGACGCCGCGAGCACCGCGACACCGATCAGGATAGTCTTCAGATTCCACGTCAGACGCATCAATCCCCCAAGTCGCCCCGACGGGGATTCTACAGGGCGGGCGAGGAGGGCGCTAGAGCGCACCCGTTGGGTGGAATTGGGGCGAACAGGTTACGGATTGTGAACGCGCCGTCGGCGTGCCGTCACGCCAGACCCAAGGACTAAAGCGCGATGCGATTAGGATGAATCGTCATCGCGCTTTAGGTTGTTGTTTGAGCATGATCTTTTCGGAAAACCGCTTCGCACTTTTCCGGATCATGCTCTAGCTTTGCCGCGGGCGCCGGACCGCTCTCACCTTGCCGCGATTGCCTCCGCCGCAGAAGAAACGGTCACCGCCGTCCGATTCCAGGCCTGACACGATCGTGCCGGCGGGCATGTCGATCTGCTCGATCACTTGTCCCGTTTCCGGGTCGATCCGACGCAAATCGCTCTGTTCGTTCTCCCAGGTGCCGTGCCAGAGCTCGCCGTCCACCCAGGTCACCCCGGTCACGAAGCGCTTGCTCTCGATGGTGCGGAGGATCTTCCCCGTTTCGGGATCGATCTGATGGATCTTGCGGTCGCGATACTGCCCGACCCAGAGCGAGCCCTCGGCCCAGGCGAGGCCGGAATCGCCGCCGCCGCCCGGCGCCGGAATGGTGCCGAGCACCTTGCCCGAAGCCGCATCGATCTTCTGGATGCGGTCCTCGGCGATCTGGAACAGGTGCCGTCCGTCGAACGCCGTTCCCGCATGCGCGGCGACGTCGATGGAGCGGTCGATCCTGCCGTCGGCCGGATCGAGCGCGTTCAACTTGTCGCCGGAAGCGAACCAGACGCGCGTGCCGTCATAGGTGACGCCATGCACGGCCTCGACGCCTGGAAAGGGTCCATACTCCGTGACGATCTCGGCGGCTGAACGTTTCATGTGCTTGCTCCCTGTGCTTAACGCGCATCCTACGTCTTCAGGAGCGGCGTGGGGAGTAACAAGCCTGTCGGGAAACCCGGAACGGGCGGCGTCATCCAGCGGCGCGCCCGTCCGTGTCCGAACGACTGCACCTTGCCCGACCGCGCCAGCTCCTCGAGCGCGCGCTGCACGGTGCGCGGACTGATGCGAAGCGCAAGCGCGAGCGCCGAGCTCGACCATGGCTCGCCGTCGGTAAGAAAGGCGAGGACGGCGGCGTGCTTCTCCTCAACGGGCCGCGCCAGCACGAGGACGTCGCGCGTCTTCCGCGGCGCCAGCACGAAGCCCTGCTTCGTCGCGCTGATATCGGCCAGCGGCGCGAGCTTGGTGCGGAGTCGTCCGATCTCGACGCGCAGGCGCGCGCGGTGCGATTCGTCGGCGTGCCTGGCTTGAAAGGCGCCGGATATCAGCGTCTCGCGCGAGACATCCGCAGGCCATGCCTGCGCCAGGAGACGCGCGAGCGCGAACAGCACGGGACGCGTTCCAAGCGACACCGCGACGCCTTGCCTCCGCACGACGTGATGGAAGGTATCGACGACGAGCGCCGTCGAGGTCGCCAGACGTTCGACCTCTCCCAGCAACAGCGGATGTTCGCTGCCGCGGGCGATCAGGCGTGCTGCCGGCGTGTCGAGGATCAGGCTCGCGCTGTCGACCTCGGCCACGAGCGCCGGAATGGCTGCAAGGCGCGCCGCGTGAGCCGCGCGGCCGAGCGCCGTGCGCGCGTCGTTCGTTCTGAGCCGCCTGATGGCGATGCCGGCGAGCACGAGCTCGCGGACGACCTGCGACGCGGGCGGGAGCATCGCGGGACGGACTTCGGCGAGGGTGCGCTCGGCCTCGTCGAGGCGCCCGACCAGAAGCAGGCGGCGCGCCTCGACATGGCCCGCATGGGCGGCATTGACGAGATCGCCGTGCTGTTCGAGCGTCGCGCGTGCCGCGGCGAGCGTCTTCACCGGCCAGTTCAGATCGCGCGAGACCAGCGCGATCTCGGCTTCGGCCACCAGGCATCTTGCGCGTGCCACCGCCTCGCGCGGACCGAAGGCGCGCGCGGCGGTGCGCAGCAGCAACTTGGCCTTGGCGAGATCGCCCAGCTGCGCCATTGCGATGCCGCGCAGCGCCAGCGACGGCGCATCGTTGCGCAGCGCGACGCGGTTCAGGGCGCCGAGCGGATCACCGGCCTCTAAGGCGCGCGCAGCGGCAGTGATCAGCGATTCCATGTCAATCCCGCCACACTTGTTACTCCCACCGCGCAACCGCTTGGTGCCAGAAGTCGTTGGCAGGACGTCGAGCAAAAGCTTTGGAGAGTCATGATGACATCAGCAGAAAAAGCAGGAACCAACGGACACACCGCCATGCAGACACCGCCGGTGGTGTCGCCGCAGGACTGGGAGGCGGCCCGTCTGCAGCTGCTCGTGAAGGAGAAGGCGCATACCCGTGCCCGCGACGCCCTGGCCGCCGAGCGGCGCCGCATGCCGTGGATGGCTGTCGACAAAACCTATGCGTTCGAGGGGCCCGGCGGCAAGCTCAGTCTGCACGACCTGTTCCAGGGCCGGCGGCAACTGATCGTCTATCGCGCCTTCTTCGAGCCCGGCGTGTTCGGCTGGCCCGATCAGGCCTGCCGCGGCTGCTCCATGGTGGCCGACCAGGTCGCCCATGTCTCGCACTTGAATGCCCGCGACACCACGCTGGTGTTCGCCTCGCGCGCGCCGCAAGCCGACATCGTCAGGCTGAAGCAGCGGATGGGCTGGATCATGCCCTGGGTCACCATCACCGACAGCTTCGATGCCGATTTCGGCGTCGACGAATGGCACGGGACGAATGTGTTCTACCGCGACGGGACGCGCATCTTCCGCACCTATTTCGTCAAGAGCCGCGGTGACGAGCAGATGGGCGGGACCTGGAACTATCTCGACATCACCCCGCTCGGCCGCCAGGAGGTGTGGGAAGATTCGCCGGAAGGTTACCCCCAGACCCCGACCTACAAATGGTGGAATTGGCACGACAGCTACACCGAAGGCGCCGCGCCCGACAAGCGATGGGTGGAGATCTCGGACGCCGGCGAGAAAGCCTTCCGCGAGGAGGCCGCGGGAGAGCGGAAATGACCGGTCCGGTCAGCGCGGTCCCCAGCGCCAGCCCCGACGGCGTCGCGGCCGCGCGCCACCTCGCCAGATGGCTGGGGCTGGCGGCCACGCCGACCTTCGCCATCATGGCCGTGCTGACGGCTTTGCCCGGGGGTGGGCCCGCGGAGATGCTGTGCGGCGCCGGGCAGGGCTCTCTGCTCGGCGGGATGGTGCCGATGTATCTCTTGATGAGCGCGTTCCACGCCGCGGCGTGGCTGAGGCTGATGGCGGGGCGCGGTCAGCCGGTAAGCGCGCCGCCGGTGTGAACGCCTCGTCCTTCGAGACGACCGCTCCGCGGTCTCCTCAGGATGAGGCTAATCGACATCGGAGCCGCGGCTAGAGAGCTGCCCCGCACTCAGGCCTCATCCTGAGGGCCCGCCGGAGGCGGGCGTCTCGAAGGATGATGTGATCCTCGCTTTGCCAGCTCATGCAGCCTGGCGAAGTCGCCGCGCATAAATGCTTCCTTCTTCGCGCGGCTCCATTTCTTGAGCTTGCGCTCGCATTCGATTGCGTCGGTGATGCGATCGAACCATTGAGAGAAGACCAGAGTGACGGGTCGACGAGACTTTGTGTAGCCCTCGAACGTGCCGGCGTTGTGCTGCGCGACTCTGATCTCGAGCTCGGTGCGGGTCGTGCCGATGTAGTAACTGCCGTCCGCGCATTGGAGAATGTAGAGGTATGCGCCGTCTGTCATCGTGAACGCCTCGTCCTTCGAGACGACCGCTTCGCGGTCTCCTCAGGAAGAGGCTAACTGACGTTCCAGGCTTGCTGCAAGGATGAGGCCGCGCACGCAGCCCTCATCCTGAGGAGCCCGCCGGAGGCGGGCGTCTCGAAGGATGGCCGCACCTCGCAAGCCAATTGCCCCACGGTGGCGCCTTCTATTGCGTTCCGCCCGCCGCTTGCAGATACGCAACCACCTTACCCGCTTCGTCCTTCGAGATGCCGCCATAGGGCTGCATCTTGTGGCCGGACACGACCTCGTCCGGCTTGACCATGAAGCGGGTGAGCTTGTCCTGGTCCCAGGCGAAGCCGGCTTCTTTCATGGACGAGGAGTAATTGTAGTCCGGCAGCGAGCCGGCCTTGCGTCCGACGATCTTGTTGAGATTGGGACCGAGGCGATTGTCGCCTTCCTTCATGGAATGGCAGGTGCGGCAGGAATTGTTGAAAGCCTGCTTGCCGGCGTCGTCAGGCGCGGGTTGCTGCGCGAGCGAGGCGGGCGCGGACACGAGCAGCGTCAGTGCTCCGGCGCCGGCGAGGGCGTGCAGCCATGGGCTTGGCGAGGGTTGCCTTCGTGGTCGCATTTGCGCCTCCATCGGGGATTGCGCCGCAACAGGCGCAACGGGATGTCAGGGCAAACGAAAACGGCCCCGGTGGGTTCCGGGGCCGTTCGCGTTACGTTGTCCTGTCGCTTCAGCGGCTCGCGGCGCCGAGGTCTGCGCGGCGCTCGGTCATCGGCAGCACGATCACCTTGGTGCCGACGTTGACGCGGGAATAGAGGTCGGTGACGTCCTCGTTGGTCATGCGGATGCAGCCGGAGGACACGCGCTTGCCGATCGTTTCGGGGGCGTTGGTGCCGTGGATACGGTAGATGGTGCCGCCGAGATACATGGCGCGCGCGCCAAGCGGATTGCCGGGGCCGCCGGCCATGTGGCGCGGCAGATAGGGCTGGCGGGCGATCATTTCCGGCGGCGGCGTCCAGGCCGGCCACTCGGCCTTGCGGCTCACCGACTGGATTCCGGACCAGGTGAAGCCGTCGCGGCCGACGCCGATGCCGTAGCGCAACGCCTGGCCATTGCCGAGCACGTAATAGAGATAGGTGTTGGGCGTATCGATGATGATCGTGCCCGGCGCTTCGCGCGTCGCGTAAGAGACGGTCTGGCGGCGGAAGCGGGCCGGCAGCTCGACCGCGTCCTGATCCTCGGGCTCGGTCTGGTAGGTCGGCGCCTGATAGGGCTGATACGACGGCTGATACGGCTGCAGCGGCTGCGGCGCGGTCATCGGCGGCAGCGGCTGGAAGAACGGGAAGATCTGCACCGGCGCGGCCTTGGCTGCACCAGCGAACGTGATTGCGGAGACCGCGACGGCACTGAGTGCAACGGCGCGCGAAAACGTCTTGAACGTGTCCAGATTGAACATGTGATCGCCCCTGTTTGCTCGGTGTTTTGCTCACCGCGGCACCGTTGCGGTGCTCCGTTGCCTGAATTCCTAACGGCAAAACGTTTCGGGACATTTGCGCGGAAAACCGAAAACGGTTTCACGGCGGCAAGAATTGTTTCATGACAGTTTCGTGGCCCCGCCGGCTCGTTAACGAACAAAACAGCGCGCCGACACTTCTGTGACGTCACACGCCTGAAATATCCTTCGTTGATGGTCGATGCCTGAGAATCATCAAACTCTCGGGATTTTCCCATGCGGGTATTAATCGCGACGGACGCCTGGCATCCCCAGGTCAACGGTGTGGTCCGCACCCTGACCTCCCTGGCGAATGCGGCCAAGACCCTCGACGTCGAGATCGACTTCCTCACCCCCGACGGCTTTCCGTCCTGGCCGCTGCCGACCTATCCGGGCCTGCGCTTTGCGCTGCCTTCGGCGAAGGAGATCGCGCGGCGGATCGAGAAGGCCGCGCCGGAGGCGCTGCATATCGCGACCGAGGGCCCGATCGGCTGGGCGGCGCGCGCCTATTGCCGCCGCAACCGGCTCGCCTTCACCACCTCCTACACGACGCGCTTTCCGGAATACGTCTCGGTGCGGACCGGCATCCCGGCGGGCGTCGGCTATGCGGTGCTGCGCCACTTCCACGATGCCGCCGCCATGACCATGGTTGCGACGCCCTCGCTGCGGCAGGAGCTGTCCGAGCGCGGCTTCAAGCGGCTCGGCTTCTGGACGCGCGGCGTCGACACCGGGCTGTTTCATCCCGACGCTCCGGCACAGCTCGACCTGCCGCGCCCGATCTTCATGACGATGGGGCGCGTGGCGGTGGAGAAGAATCTCGAAGCGTTCCTCTCGCTCGACCTGCCCGGCACCAAGGTCGTGGTCGGCGACGGCCCGCAGAAGGCGGCGCTGGAGAAGAAATATCCGGACGCAGTCTTCCTCGGCGAGAAGAAGGGGGCGGATCTCACCGCGCATCTCGCCGCGGCCGACGTATTCGTGTTTCCGAGCCTGACCGACACCTTCGGCGTGGTGCAGCTCGAGGCGCTCGCCTGCGGCACGCCGGTTGCGGCGTTTCCGGTCACGGGCCCGAAGGACGTCATTGCCGATCACCCGATCGGCGCGATCGACCACGATCTGCGCACCGCCTGCCTGCGCGCGCTCACGATGTCGCGCGAGACGTGCCGCAATTTCGCGCTGGAGCGCTCCTGGGAGAACAGCGCGCGCCAGTTCGTCGGCAACCTCACCTCACTGCAGCCCAGCCGCTCCTTGCGCGCCTCGCCTCGCATGGCGCGGCGGCCGGTGCGCGGCTGACCGTTTATTCGAACCACAGCGAGAACCTCATCGATGGCTAAGATCATGAACCTTGACGGCACCCAGCAGCTCGACCTCACGCGCGGCACGGTCGAGCAGGCCTATGACCGCTGGGCGCCGGTCTACGATCTCGTGTTCGGCGGCGTGTTCGCCAAGGGCCGGCAGGCCGCGATCGCGGCCACCAACAAGATCGGCGGCCGCGTGCTCGAGGTCGGCGTCGGCACCGGCATCTCGCTGCCGCTCTACGCGCCGAACCTGCGCATCTTCGGCACCGACATCTCGGAAGCGATGCTGGACAAGGCGCGGCGCCGCGTGACGGAGCAGAAGCTGAAGAACGTCGAGGGCCTCGCGGTGATGGACGCCGAGAAGCTCGAATTCCCCGATAATTCCTTCGACGTCGTGATGGCGCAATACGTCGTCACCGCCGTGCCGAACCCGGAGAAGGCGCTCGACGAATTCGCCCGCGTGCTGCGTCCGGGCGGCGAATTGATCATCCTCACCCGCGTCAGCGCCGACACCGGCATGCGCCGCTTCATCGAGCAGAAGCTGCAGCCGGTGGTGCGTCCGCTCGGCTTCCGCACCGCCGAGTTCGCCTGGTCGCGCTACGCCAAATGGCTCGCCGGCGCGCACGGCATCGAGCTTGCCGAGCGCCGCTTGATTCCGCCGCTGGGACACTTCTCGCTGGTGCGCTTCCGCAAGGTCGACGTCGCCAAGGCGGCGTGAGCTTACGCGTCTTTCGTGCGTCATCGCGCCGCTGCACATCGTCACATGACAAAATGATGATGTCACACGGCCTACATCGAATCTCTGTAAATCCTGAACCCGAAAGCATTTTGGGGATGAGCATGATCAAGAACTATCTCGAGCAGCTGCGGATCCAGCGCTGGGACGACCATCGCTACTATCACCACAGCCGCATCAATCAGAGCCTGCACTTCGTCAGCGCGCTGAGCTTCCTCTTTGCCTATGTCTGGCTGTTCATCGATCCCGTCGTCTCGGCACTGGTCGGCTGGCTGGTGTCGATGACCTCGCGCCAGGCTGGTCACTTCTTCTTCGAGCCGCACACCTACGACCACATCAATCAGGCGACGCACGAGTACAAGGAAGAGATCAAGGTCGGCTACAATTTGCAGCGCAAGGTGGTGCTGATGGCGATCTGGGCGCTGTCGCCGCTGGTGCTGGTCGTCGATCCCACCCTGTTCGGCATCTTCACGCCCTGGCAGAGCGCGACCGACTTCATGCGGCAGGTGGCGAAGATCTGGCTCGTGGTCGGCGGCGGCGGCCTGCTGTTCCGCACCGTGCACCTGTTCTTCATCCGCGACGTCGAGACCGGCCTCGTCTGGATGACCAAGATCCTGACCGATCCGTTCCACGATTTGATGCTCTATCGCGGTGCTCCGCTCGCCCTGATGCGCGGCGAGCTGATGGATCCCGGCCTGCACCTCAATCCCGAGCACACGCTGGGCTTCATCGACGAGCCCGTGCTCGAAGAGCAGCACGCTTGAAGCGCGCGGCGCACGCGACACGCTCCGATGTCTGATGGCTACGTCATGCCCGGCCTTGTGCCGGGCATCCACGTGTTCGGGGCTGCGAACGCGGTGCTTCCTTCACCTCTCCCCGCGTGCGGGGAGAGGTCGAATTTGCGCGGAGCGCAAATTCGGGTGAGGGGGACTCTCCGCGGGGATGCTGCCAGATGGTCGTGCGTCAATGCTCACCGCACGCGCGGAGAGTCCCCCTCACCCCGACCCTCTCCCCGCAAGCGGGGCGAGGGAGAAGGGCGAGCGGTGATCGGGGCCAAGTGTCAGAAAGCCTCAGCGCCCGAAGCGCTTGGCCAGCATCTCTTTCAGGATCTGGCGCTTGATCTGCTTGTTGGTGAGCACGCCATCGTGCCACCAGAAGCCGTCGGCCTTCATCTTCTGCGCAGCGCGGACGAAGCGGTCGGCGACTTCGGTGAAGTCGGCGTCGGTGTAGTTGAGGCTGAAGATCAGCCGTCCGGTGCCGACCCAGCTCAACGCCAGGCCTTCGGCGCGCAGGTAATATTGCAGCATCCAATTGTAGCGGGACGGCGTGGTGTATTTCACCGTCCAGATCGAGGAGAAGTTGGCGAAGCGCACCGGCAGGTCGGCATCCTGCATCATCTGGTTGAGCTTCTTCACGCGCCCGTTCCAGGTCTCTTCCAGCCCGTCATAGACGGCGCGGAAGTTCGGGCTGGCGAGGCGGCTCAGAAACTCGTCCATCGCCGTCATGACGTAGGGGTGCGAGTTGAAGGTGCCGCGGGCGAAGCAGATGTCGGCGGGGCGGTCGTCGCGGAAGCGGCGCATCAGTTCGCGCTTGCCGCAGACCACGCCGACCGGCAGGCCGCCGGCGAGGCTCTTGCCGTAGGTCACCATGTCGGCGCGCACGCCGAAATACTCCTGGGCACCGCCGGCAGCGAGGCGGAAGCCGACGAAGACCTCGTCGAAGATCAGGACGATGCCGCGCTGGTCGCAGACCTCGCGCAACTTCTTCAGCCATTCGGTGTAAGCCGCGCGATCGAAATGGCCTCCGCGCGAGGAATCGACGAGCGAGGAATCCCCGGGCGCGTTTGCGTTAGGATGCAGCCCCTGCAGCGGGTTGACCAGCACGCAGGCGATGTCCTTGCGCGTGCGCAGGACATGCAGCGTCTTCTCCGACATCTCGGCGAGGGTATAGGTCTCATGCGCAGGAATGGGATTGCCGACGCCCGGCTGCACGTCGCCCCACCAGCCGTGATAGGCGCCGGCGAAACGAACCAGATGCGTGCGCTTGGTGTGGTAGCGCGCCAGCCGCACCGCCTGCATCACGGCTTCGGTGCCGGACATGTGGAACGAGACTTCGTCGAGGCCGGAGATTTGGCAGAGCCGCTGCACATTCTCGAGGATGACGGGATGGTAGGGGCCGAGCACGGGGCCGAGCGCATGCGCGCGCTTCTCGGCGCCCTCGATGCACTCCTTGTAGAAGTCGTTGCCGAAGATGTTGACGCCGTAGGAGCCCGTGAGGTCGTAAGCGGTGTTGCCGTCGACGTCGGTGACGGTGACGCCGCGCGAGGATTCCATGAAGGTCGAGGTGCCCAGATGCTCGCGGACGAGACGCGAGAACTGGAACGGCACGCGGTAGCTTTCGGTGAAGTTCAGGTCGGAGATCGTCTCCGCCGCTTCCTTCGTCATCGCGCGACCCCGGGGGTAGCGCTCGGCGTAAAGCCTGGCGAGACGGAAGAAGGCGTCCTTGCGTTGCGCTGCGATGTTCGCCGGCGCGCCGTCGCAGGCGAAGTATTGATCACCCTCGAACTCGTAGAACGGCAGCAGCCGCGCCACCCGGCGCGACATCTTCGAGTGCCCGGCCAGCGAGCGGTGCTTGGCGCGGGAGAGCTCGACCCGCGCCTTGATCTTCGGGAGGACGGCGGCAGCGGACGCTGCGGCGGCCACGGACATCGAGAGAATCGGGAGTGTCGTTTCCATGACAACAAGCGCTAAACCTGCGAGCTGACAGATTCATGACAGTCAAAGCCCTCATCGCCTCTTTCACCCAGCAGGAAGACCTCAACTTCCTGTTGACCAACCGCATCCCCCGCGCGGCGCTGACCCGCTTCATGGGCTGGTTCTCCAAGATCGAGAATCCCCTGGTGCGGGATTTCTCGATCGCGCTGTGGAAGCTGTTCTCCGACCTCGATCTGTCGGAGGCGCGCAAGACGCAGTTCAGCAGCCTGCACGACTGCTTCACCCGGGAGCTGAAGCCGGGCCTGCGGCCGTTCGATCCCGATCCTGCGGTGGTGGCGAGCCCTTCGGACGGCATCGTCGGCGCTCACGGGAAAATCGCGGACACCGAACTGTTCCAAGTCAAGGGCGCGCCCTATTCGCTGCTCGATCTCGTCGGCGATTCCGCGCTGGTCGAGCAGCACCGCAACGGCTCTTTCGTCACGCTGCGGCTGACCTCGAGCATGTATCACCGCTTCCATGCGCCCTATGACGCGCACATCGAGCGGGTCACGTTGATCCACGGCGACGTCTGGAACGTCAACCCGATCGCGCTCAAACGCGTCGAGCGTCTGTTCTGCAAGAACGAGCGCGCGGTGATCCGCACGCATCTGTCGACCGGCGAAGCCGTGACGCTGGTGCCGGTTGCGGCGATCCTGGTCGCGAGCATCCGCCTGCATTTTCTCGACATGGTGCTGAGCGCGCAGACCCGCGGCCCGGTCAATTTTCCCGGCGACGTCAACGTGAGCAAAGGCGAGGAGCTCGGCTGGTTCGAGCACGGCTCGACCATCATCATCCTCGCGCCCGGCGATTTCTCCTTCTGCGACGGCATTGCCGAGGGCACGCGCATTCGCGCCGGTCAAGCGCTGCTCAGGAGAAAGTAGCCTTCAATCCGCCGCCCCCGCCGCCTATATCGTCGGGCGGGGACGGTTCGATCGATACGGATGTGACGATGGCGCGGGCGCCGGTCATGGCGGCGGGTGGTATTGTGTTGCGGCGCGCGCCGGTGCCGCTGGTTGCAGTCGTGCGTCAGCGCAAGCGCAACGAATGGGTCCTGCCCAAGGGCAAGCTCGACGACGGCGAGACGCCGAGGGAAGCCGCGCACCGCGAGGTGTTGGAGGAGACCGGCCACGACGTGGCCGTGCACGAATTTCTGGGCACGCTGGTCTATCAGTCCGGCGGGCGCTCCAAGGTCGTGCATTACTGGCGGATGGAGGCCGACGGCGGACCGGTCCGCAAGCTGATGAACGACATCAAGGCGGTCGACTGGCTGACGCTGGACGACGCGATCGCCCGTCTGTCGCGCGAATACGAACGCGTCTTCCTGACTCAGATCGGACCGATCGCGCTCGCGGCGGCAGGGCTGGCGCCTCTGTTCGCCCCGGAGCAGGTTTCCGAGCCGGTGTCGCCGTTGGCGAAAGACGACATCCATGCATCTTTGCAGACGCTGACACAAGCGGAAGCAGCATCCGTCGATGAATTGCGGCACGGCCTGTTGCGGAAGGTGAAAGCTTGGCTGCGCGGCGAAGCGTGAGTTACTTACGCGCAATTTCAGTGCGGCATTGAAGGTGCACCCTCTCCCCTTGTGGGAGAGGGTGGCTCGCCGCAATAGCGGCGAGACGGGTGAGGGGTCTCTATCCTCACGAGCGGGTCCGGCGAGTGGATAGACCCCTCATCCGGCGCTTCGCGCCACCTTCTCCCGCACGGGGAGAAGGAAGACTACCGCCGCTCCTTCTCCTTCGGAGCGGGCGCGGGTCTGTGCGGCGCTGCGGGACGTTGCGCGGCGGGGAGGCGTGGCTGGAAGCCGCCGGGGCGCTGCATACCTGGTTGTTGAGCCGGAGGCTGGCCCGGTTGCAATCCTGTGCGCGGCAATGGCTGCTGCGGACCTGTTTGCTGTGTCCCGCCCGGTTGCGGCGGCACGATTCCTCCGGGCTGAATCTGTCCACCACGCTGCGGCAGGGTCTGCGGTACGCGTGGACGGCCGGCACCTTGCGGCTGGCCGGGCTGCGGCTGCATGCCTTGCTGTAGTCCCTGCCGGCTCGGCGTGCCCGGCTGC
Source organism: Bradyrhizobium yuanmingense (assembly GCF_025200905.1). Classification (NCBI taxonomy): domain Bacteria; kingdom Pseudomonadati; phylum Pseudomonadota; class Alphaproteobacteria; order Hyphomicrobiales; family Nitrobacteraceae; genus Bradyrhizobium; species Bradyrhizobium yuanmingense. Next base: position 1,740,336 of record NZ_CP104173.1, read on the forward strand.
TGCTGACCCGGACGATTGTCCTGTCGCGGCTGGACGTTCGGTCGTTGCGGCTGCCGGCCTGGGGTTGTCGTCGGCCGCAATTGTTGCTGCTGCGGCGGTTGTGCCGGCCGCGGAATGCGGCTGAGCGCAGCCGGATTGGCGCGACGGAAGTCGCGCTGCTCGATGACGATCTGCCGGCCCGCAGTCTGCGCCAGATGCACCTGGCCGACGAAGCCGCGGTCGCGCGCGATCTGCTGCGCGGGAATTATGATCGGCACGGCAGCAAAGCGCATGCCGCCGGCCGTGGCTGCGCCCGCTCGGATCGCAAAGCCGCTCGCGGCTTGCGTCAGCGCGCCGAGCCGCGCGCCGCTCGCGCGTTCCTCGACATCGATGTGGCCGACCCGGCCGTCGGCGTCGGGATAGAGCTTGATGTTGACGTTGCGCGCCCGGTTCGCCGCCGCCCCTTCGGGCACGTCGACGACCCCGGTGGTGCCGCGGATGCCGAGCGTTGCCGTCGGCGTCGTGATCTTCATGTCGCCCGTCTTCGCCACCGCGGCCGCCACGAAGGCAACCGTGCCCTTGCCGACGTCGAAGATCGCCGAATTTTGCTTGCCGCCGTCGTCATAGACGTAATTGTCGATGGTGATCTTCGCGCTGGCCGAGAGGTTGAACGTGGTGGCGTCGTTGAAGGTGATGCCGAGCGCGGAGTTCGACGAGGTCTGCACGATGTCGTTGAGATAGATATCGTCGCGCACGCGCAGCGGATAGGCATTCTTGTCGCGGATCACGGTCGCGATCCCCGTCACGGTCGCGACGTTGCCGATCGGCTCGACGGCGGGGGGCTGTGCGTCTGCAGACGGTGCCGGCGTCGCCGTCGGCGAAGGCGCGGGCGTTGGCTGGGCTTGCGGTTGCGCCTGTGCGAACTCGATCGTCTCGGATGCGCACGCTACACCAGCGCCTGCCAGCGGCAAGGCCAGCAGGGCGAGCGCGAATACGAGGCGGCGCCAAGCCAGCATTGATGTCACGAAGGAGTCCCGGTGAGAGCGTGAGGCGAGATCGGGCGATTTCAACGGGGTGTGGCTGAATGGTTGATGAACGTCTGTCGTCGGGGCAGGGGCTAGCTATCCTTCCGTCATGGCCGGGCTTGTCCCGCCTGCACGGACGAAGCCGCTACGGCGCGGCGAAGGCACGGCCATCCACGTCTTGATTGCGGTACGAAGAACGTGGATGCCCGGGACAAGCCCGGGCATGACGAAGAGTTGTCTACTTTTCGCGATGCGCTCCGCGGGTCAGCTCACGCGCTTCCAGGTCTGGCCGCCGCAGAACATGCCGCCGAAGGCGCAGCCTTGCACGCGCATCGTATTCGGACCTTTCATCGAGATCGTGGAGTCGTAGTTGCGGCCGGAGTTGGGATCGCGAATGCGGCCGCTCCACTTCGATCCTTCGGGCTTCATGTTGATCAGGATGCGCTCATTGGTCTTCTCGGCATAGCCGCAGAGATTGGCGCCACACTGCTCGACGCGGACATTGCCCTTGTTCTCTTCGGTCGCCCAGATGCCGATCGGCGAGTTCGCTGCGGCCACGGGCGCGGCAGCCACCGGAGCCGGCGCGGGAGCCGCGGCGACGGGAGCGGCAACAGGGGCAGGCGCAGCAACAGGAGCAGGCTGCGAGCTGTCGAAGCCGACAGAAGGAGCGGCGGCAGCGGTCGCGGCTGGGGCAGCGGGCGCGGCTGGCGGTGCCGGCGCAGTCGCTTGCGGCACGGGCTGCTGCTGCACGGGAGCCGGCGTGGGTTGCGCCGTCGTGGGCGCCGGAGCCGGCGTGGTGTCGTCGTCATCGTCCTTGGAGCCGCCAAGACCCTTGAGGTTGATGTTGTTCAGCTTGATCGGCTTGTCCGACAGGCCCGGCGCGACGATGGTCACGCAATTGAGCGAAGCGCAGTTGCGCGGCGTCTCGATGCGGATGTGCTGGCCCTCGATCTGGAACGAGATCGAATTGCCGGCATGCGCGGCGGCGGTCGAAGCCAGGAAGAGGGCGGTGGCGGCGATGGAGAGCTTGTTCATGACAACCTCCGAAAATAGCGCGGTCCCGATATGGACTGGTGTCGCTGGTGAATGAAGCGTGGTTCGACCCTAAGCCGCGGCGGTCGGGCGTTCTGTGATGGGCGTCACAACGAGCGAACAACGCCTGGGTGATGCAGCGCACATTCAGCCGCGCCTGCGCTGCGTAACGTCGTCGCGACACCGAGGGAAACGCAGATGCAGCGGCTTGCGACCTGGCTTGCCACCTGTCTTGCCACATCGATCACGTTGCTGGCGATCGCGCCGACGGCGCAGGCCGGCGCCTACACGTTCTCGATCGGCGGCAACCGGTTCCATGTCGAGGCGCCGCGCAATTGCCGATCTGCGTCCTGTATCACGGTGGCTTCCAGGCGCAGCCTCAGGTCGACGGACGATGTCGGCATGGCACGAGCCGCGCAGCCGGCGCCCGCGCCGGTGGTCCAGGCGCCGCAGCCGGCTTGTCCGACGGCAGCGGTCAAGCCGCCCCAAGCGGCTGTGGTGGTGCCGGCACCGGCGCCTCCCGTGCTTGCCGCGGCGACGTCGCAGCCCGTTGCACCGCCGCCGGCGCCAAGCTTGGAGATTTCGAGAATGGAGGCGCTGAGCGACGGTCCGCCGCGGGTTGATCTGGAGCGCATCGATCAGCCGAAGACCGCCGCGCTCGAACCGCCGCGCATCGAGCCGCCGGTCATCGTCCCGGGCGCCGAGATCAATCAGACCGCAGCGGTGGCGCAGATCGGCGCTGACGAAGGCCATGCGCCGCTCGGCGAATGGGAGAGCGCCGGCGCCAAGGGCACGGTCCGCATAGAGCGCTGTGGAGCTACGCTGTGCGGCTACGCGCTCAGCGAAGCGACGAGCCGGGGCGAGAGCGTGCTCGTCAACATGAAGCCGAAGAAGCACAATGTCTGGACCGGCAGCATCTACAGCCGCTCCAGCGGCAACACCTACTACGCCACGATGACGCTGAAGAGCTCCGGCAAGCTGCACGTCGAAGCCTGCGCGCTCGGCCGCTTCTGGTGCTCCGGCAACGACTGGACACGGGTCGAAGCGCCGCGGGAGGAGCTGATCACGACGTCACCTCAATGGAGCGCGCGGTCGTAGCTCGCGGCGATGCGCATTGTTGTGCCCTCGCCCCTTGTGGGAGAGGGCAGCTCCGCTGGTCGACACGAATTCACTTGGGTGAGGGGTTGTCTCCACAAGCACTGTGCCGCGAGGATAGAACCCCTCATCCGTCGCGCTTTCGCGCGCCACCTTCTCCCACAAGGGGAGAAGGGAAGAGAGTCACTGTGTGCTTTGAGTCTAAATCATCCCGAGCACGATGGCGCCGACGAAGGCCATGGCGAGGTAGGCGGTGATAACGCTCAGTCTGCCGGCGAACGTCATGAGGTCGCTCCCGCGGTCGCGCGCATTGCCGCGGCCGTCATGGTTAACAGAAAGTCTCTTTTCGAAAAAGTCAGGCTCGCTGTCGCTCGTCATCGGCAGCAACCGGTGCCGCCGCGCCCGGTAGGGTTAAAGAACACTGAAATCAACACGTTGAAGAGTCTTTAAGTAAATTCACCGAACGTGCGTTCATGACGCGCGGAGTTCGTTTGTATCTCGTCGGCTCCATCGTCCTTGTTTCGCTAGCGGGTTGCGGTCGCGGCTTCTTCCAGGCCGAACGCGAACCGTGGCGGGCCGAGGCAGAAGCCGCATGCCTGAAATCGGGCGCAGTCAAGGAAAGTGCGGACATCGTCCGCATCGACCCGATCTCCGGGCCTGGCAGCTGCGGCGCCGAGTTTCCGCTCAAGGTAGCCGCCATCGGCGAAGCTTCCGGCACCTATGGCTTTGCCGACGAGGCGCTGCGCCCGCCCGGCAGCATCGGCAACCAGCCGCGTTGGCCGGTGCAGCCGCAGTCGAATTATCCGCAGAGCCGGGGATATCCCGCATCGTCCTATCCGCAGCCCTCGAACTATCCCGAGAGCGCGGTGCGCCAGCCCACCGGCTACGGCACCTCGACCGGACCGATGTCGCTCAACGCCCCCGGCGTGGCCGCGCAGGAAGACGAGATCGACCTGCCGCCCGAGGGCACCGATGCCGCGGGGGCGGCGCGCTACATGAACACACCGAGCTATCCGGCTCGTCCGGCGCCTTACTCGCAGGCGCCGGCGCAGCAGCCGCTGCCGCGTCTTGGTCCTGCGCAGGGTAATCCCGTCACGAGCGTCGGTCCCGTCGCGATCAAGCCGACCGCGACGCTCGCCTGTCCGATCGTGTCCGAGCTCGACCGCTGGCTCGCCGACACGGTGCAGCCGTCGGCGATGCGCTGGTTCGGCGTGCGCGTCGCCGAGATCAAGCAGATCTCCGCCTATTCCTGCCGCGGGATGAACGGCAATTCGCGGGCCCATATTTCGGAGCACGCCTTCGGCAACGCCCTCGACATTTCCGCCTTCGTGCTCGCCGACGGCCGCCGCATCACCATCAAGGACGGCTGGCGCGGCATGCCGGAAGAGCAGGGCTTCCTGCGCGACGTGCAGGCTGGGGCCTGCGCGCACTTCACGACCGTGCTGGCGCCGGGCTCCAACGTCTTTCACTACGATCACATCCATGTCGATCTGATGCGCCGCGCCAGCCGCCGCCTGATCTGCCAGCCGGCCGCGGTGTCGGGCGAAGAGGTCGCCTCGCGCGCGCAATCGCGCAGACCCTATGCGAGCGGGCGCGAGCCGTCGGTGACCGGTTCGCTCGGTGCTCGCAAGAGCACGATGCACAAGCGGGAAGACGACGACTACATCGACGAATAGCCCGATTTGCCAGTAGCCCGGATGGAGCGAAGCGCAATCCGGGAAAAACTGTCCCCGCATTCCGCTTCGCTCCATGCGGGCTACGATCGCGTCAAAGGCAATGTCTATCGTCCGCTATCTCACCCACCCGCAGGTGCAAATCGATCCCGATGTGCCGGTGCCGCAATGGGGCCTGAGCGCGGTGGGTCGCGCGCGCACCGAAGCTTTGGCGAATGCAGGCTGGCTCGCAAGCACGACGCAGATCGTCTCCAGCGGCGAGCGGAAGGCGATCGAGACCGCCGAGATCGTTGCCGCTCGGCTCGGACTCATGATCGAGATCCGCGAGGCCATGCACGAGAACGACCGTTCGGCGACCGGCTTCCTGAAGCCGGCCGAGTTCGAAGCCGTCGCCGACCAGTTCTTCGCCGCGCCTCATCTCAGCGTGCGCGGCTGGGAGCGTGCCGCGGATGCACAGGCGCGGATCGTGCGCGAGGCTGAGGCGGTGCTGGCGCGACATCGTCCCGGCGACGTGTTGTTCGTCGGCCACGGCGCGGTCGGCACGCTGCTGTTCTGCCACATTGCGGGCCATGCGATCGCCCGCATCCACGATCAGCCCGCCGGCGGCGGCAATTGCTTTGCGTTCGCGCGGGAGGGGCGGCGTGTCCTGCACGGATGGCGCGCAATGGAAAAAATCGAAATTTGATCTCAGCGGAGCCGGAGTTCACCCCGCGGCCGGCTTCCGCGGCGCGGGTGCCAGCCCCATGCAGCGCTGCACCTCACCCGGGACGTTGTAGGTGCGCATGATGTGGCGGCTGTCGCGTAAGCCGGACGCCTCGCGTTGCACCACGAACATCCAAAGCGCCTGGCCGGCTTCCAGCACCAGCTTGCGCCTAGCCGGTTGCATCGCTTCCGGCAATTCGGCCGCGGCGTGGGCGGCGTCGAACTCGCGCAAACGCGACAGGCTTTGTTCGAGGGCGCGGCCCATCCGTCCCAGAGCCGAGGCCTGTTCCTGGACGATCTCGTAGTGGAGGATGTCGACCGGCGGGCGAAGATCTCGAGACATGGCCGCAATATAGGGCGGCTCGGCTCGCACGTGCAACGCGCTGTTACTTCGCCTTGTACGCCGCCAGGAACATCCGCGTCGCGCTCTCGACCACCGCACTCATGCGCTGTTCCGACGGCGCGGGCGCCGCCTGGAACACGAAGGGCAGGAACAGCGAGGCCTTGCTGAGCTCCATGAACTGCGAGGCGGCGAGATCGCAATCGTCGATCGCGAGATCGCCCGAGGCGACACGGGCCTTGAGATAGTTGGAGAGGCGGTTGATGCTCTTGTCCAGCACGCGCGCATAGTAACGGCGGCCGACATCCGGCATGCGCTCGGCGATCGCCATCACGGTGCGGATCGCCGATCCGCCACCGGGGCGGCAGACCAGGTGAAGATAGGCGAGGCCGAACTCCTTCAGCGTGGTCTCGGCCTCGCGCTCGGGATCGAAACTGAACACGACCTGGCCATGCTGGAGCGCCTCCTGTTCGACGATGGCTTCGAACAGCGCGAATTTGTCGGCGAAATAGACGTAGAGCGTGCCCTTGGAGACCTGCGCGGCGCGGGCGATCTCGCCCATGCTGGCGCCGTCGAAGCCAAGATCCATGAACACCTTGCGGGCGCCGTCCAGAATCTGGCGGCGCTTGGAATTGTCCTCGTCCGGGACGACGTGCAATTGTTCGCCGCCAGCTACAACCATTGGTTTAGGGTCTCGGAAGCTTTTTGGTTCGGATCAGGGCCATGAAACGCCAACGAAGGATTCGCGGCATTAAGGTCTGCAGGACATAATCTCTATATTGACCGAACCGTTCGGTCAATGGTATTTGAGATGTAGCGAGGAGACCGCCCGCAACAGCGGGCGCCCTCGGTTGCGTTTGTGGGGAGGCCTGGATGGCCGCATCGAGAGACCAGACGGCTCGCGTCCTTCGCCAGGAAGCGGTGGAGGGCCAGGCGGGCGGCGATCCTGGCTCCGAGGCATCCGCACTCCCTGCCGAGCAACTGCGCCCTCATGTCGCCGAGGAGGCGAAGCGTCCGACCCGCGAGGCGCCGGAGAGTCCGGTGACCGACAAGCCGCCGGCACCCGGGGCGGAAGCGCCCGCCGCCGCTGCGCCCAAATCCGGCAAGCGCAAATTCGTCCTGACCGGCCTCGGCCTCGCGCTCGCGTTCGCCGTTGCGGGCTATGCCGGCTATTACACGCTGGTCGGCCGCTTCTACATCTCGACCGACGATGCCTATGTCCGCGCCAACAACACCATGCTCGGCGCGCGCGTTGCCGGCCATATCTCCGCGATCCTCGCCGGCGACAACACGCCCGTCCAGGCCGGCGACATCATCTTCCGCATCGACGACGGCGATTACAGGATCGCGGTCCAAGCCGCCGCGACCAAGATCGCGACCCAGCAGACCACCATCGATCGCATCGGCCGCCAGGTCGCCGCACTCGATAGCCAGGTCGCCCAGGCCAAGGCGCAGCTCGTCTCCGCGGAAGCGGGCCTCAAGCGCGCCGACCTCGATTACGAGCGCCAGCAGGCGCTGAGCAGCAAGGGCTTTGCCTCGCGCGCCACCTTCGAAAGCTCGGAGGCCGGACGCGACCAGGGCGCCGCCGCGGTCAAGGCCGCGAAGGCCGCCTATGAGGTTGCCGTCAGCAATGTCGACGTCGCCAAGGCGCAGCAAGCCGAAGCGCAGGCCCAGCTCGCCGAGCTCAAGACCACGCTGGCCAAGGCCGAGCGCGACCTCGGCTTCACCGCGGTGCGCGCGCCGGTCAACGGCACGTTCTCGAACCGCCTGGTCAACACCGGCGACTTCGTCGCGGTCGGCCAGCGCCTCGGCAACATCGTGCCGCTGGACGAGGTCTATATCGACGCGAATTTCAAGGAGACGCAGCTCAAGCGCATCCGCCCGGGACAGCCGGTGACGATCAAGGTCGATGCCTATGGCATGCGCAAGTTTTCCGGCGTGGTCGACAGCATCGCGGCCGGCGCGGGTTCGGTATTCACGCTGCTGCCGCCTGACAACGCCACCGGCAATTTCACCAAGATCGTGCAGCGCGTGCCGGTCCGCATTCGCGTGCCCAAATCGGTGGCGAAGCAGAACCTGCTCCGCGCCGGCATGTCGGTCTACGCCACCGTCGACACCAACAAGGGCGCCGCCGACGCCGACAGCGAGGTCGACCTCGACCATCCCACCGCGGTTCATCCGCAGTAGGAACGATGACATGAGCCGCGCCGCTGCCCCGAATGCAGGTGCGCTCCCTCTCCCGCTTGCGGGAGAGGTGAGATGAGTCCGAGCTGACACATGGCCACCGCCACCACCGCTTCACCTGCCATGATGGCGGATCCCGCTTCGGAGCGCATTGCGCCGAAGCGGCTGTTCGCGTTCATCATCATGGTGTTCGGGATGTTCATGTCGATCCTGGACATCCAGATCGTCTCGGCCTCGTTGAGCGAAATCCAGGCCGGGCTGTCGGCGAGCTCCAGCGAGGTGTCCTGGGTTCAGACCGCCTATCTGATCGCCGAGGTGATCGCGATCCCGCTGTCGGGTTTCCTGTCGCGCGCCTTCGGCACGCGGCTGCTGTTCGCGATCTCGGCGGCGGGCTTCACCGCCGCAAGCCTGCTTTGCGGCTTCGCCACGACGATCGAGGAGATGATCCTCTGGCGTGCGCTGCAGGGCTTTCTCGGCGCCGGCATGATCCCGACCGTGTTCGCTTCGGCCTACACCGTCTTCCCGCGCACCAAATTCCACATCGTCGGACCCATCATCGGCCTCGTCGCGACGCTGGCCCCGACCATCGGGCCGACGGTCGGCGGCTACATCACCGACCTGATGTCGTGGAACTGGCTGTTCTTCATCAACGTCGTGCCCGGCATCGGCATTACATTAGGTGTGCTGGCGCTGGTCGATTTCGACGAGCCGCATTTCGAATTGCTCGACCGCTTCGACTGGTGGGGCCTGCTGTTCATGGCGAGCTTCCTCGGCACGCTGGAATACGTGCTGGAGGAAGGATCGCAACATCAATGGATGCAGGACACGTCGGTCGCGATCTGCGCCTGGATCAGCGGTCTCTCGGCCATCGCCTTCTTCTGGCGCGTGTTCACGGCGGCCGAGCCGATCGTCAATCTGCGCACCTTCTCCGACCGCAATTTCGCCGTCGGATGCACGCTGCAATTCTGCATCGGCATCGGCCTCTACGGCCTGACCTACATCTACCCGCGCTATCTCGCCGAAGTGCGCGGCTACAGCGCGCTGATGATCGGCGAGACCATGTTCGTCTCCGGCATCACCATGTTCCTGGTCGCGCCGCTGGTCGGCCGGCTCATGGCGAAGGTCGACATGCGCTACATGATCGCATTCGGCCTCATCGTGTTCGCGATCGGCTCCTACCAGATGACCTTTATCACGCGCGAATACGATTTCTACGAGCTGCTGGTGCCGCAAATCCTGCGCGGCATCGGCATGATGTTCGCGATGGTGCCGACCAACAACATCGCGCTCGGCACGCTCGCGCCCGAGAAGGTGAAGAACGCGAGCGGACTGTTCAACCTGATGCGCAATCTCGGCGGCGCGGTCGGCCTCGCCGTCATCAACACCGTGCTCAACGAACGCACCGACCTGCACATCGTCCGCCTGCAGGAGCGGGTGACCTGGGGCAACACGACCGCGACTGAAACCCTGACCATGTTGATGCAGAAGTTCCAGGGGCTCGGCGATTCCGCGCTGATGGCGATGAAGCAGCTCAGCCAGATCGTGCATCGTCAGGCCGTGGTGATGAGCTTCGGCGATGTCTTCCTCATGCTGGCGCTGTTCTATCTCGGTCTCAGCCTGCTGGTCGCGCTGCTGAACAAGCCGGCTTCCCCGTTCGGCGCGGCCGGCGACGCGCACTAATTTGCAACACTCGTGCGTGATCTCGCGCGAGCCCCGTTGCAATCGGCTGGCGACACATCTATAAAGCGCACCTCATTCATTCGAACCGGGGAGAGATTTGCATGATGTCGTCGCAATCGCAGATCGTACGCCCGCGCTCGATGATGACCTCGATCACGTTCTGGCTCGGTATGTACGCGGCCTGTTAGAGGCCTCTTCCGCCAGCTTCGATTGGGCCAAGGTTTTGGCCAAGCGTCCCGATCGCTTCGTTTCCCAAGTCAAAGTCAGTCTTACGTGACGCCGTCGCGGCCTTTGGGCCGACTCGCGTCCATCGATGGAGCCGGCCCGCGCGAAGCGGCCGGATGATGCCATGACCGCTCTGTCAAAGAAGCCCGCCGCCATTCGCGTGGTGCTGCCCTTCGTCTTCCGGCACTGGCTGAAGCAGCCGGTGCGCGGCCTCGTCGTGGCCGGCGGCCTGTTGGGCGCAACCGTCGCCGACCTGTTCATGCCGGTCTTCTCCGGACATCTGGTCGATGCGTTGACCCGCGGACCGTCCGATCCCGATGCGCGCCATGCCGCGCTGGTCGCGTTCGGCGCCATCGTGGCGCTGGGCGCGGCCTCGGTGGTGCTGCGGCTCGCAGGGTTGCAGGCGATCGTGCCGTTCACGCTCAAAACCATGTCGGACGTCGCACAAGAGGCATTCACCCGCGTGCAGCGCTTCTCGACCGACTGGCATGCGAACTCCTTTGCCGGCTCCACGGTGCGGAAGATCACTCGCGGCATGTGGGCGCTCGACCTGCTCAACGACACCATCCTGATGGCGCTGGCGCCCTCGCTGCTGGTGCTGGTGGGCTCGATGATCCTGATCGGGATGCACTGGGCCTCGCTTGGCGTGGTGATCGCGATCGGGGCGATCTTCTACGTCACGATCACGGTGGTGCTCTCGACCCGCTACATCGCGCCGGCGGCCCGCGTCTCCAATGCCTGGGACACCAAGGTCGGCGGCACGTTGGCGGATGCGCTGACCTGCAATGCCGTGGTGAAATCCTTCGGCGCGGAGTCGCGCGAGGACACGCGGCTCGCCGGTGTCATCAACCGCTGGCGCGTGCGCGTGCGGCGGACCTGGTACCGCTATAATTACACGGCGATGTCGCAGCTCTCGCTGCTGCTGTGCCTGCGCGCGTCCGTGATCGGCGGATCGGTGCTGCTGTGGATGTCAGGTCACGCCTCGCCCGGCGACGTCACTTATGTGCTGACCAGCTACTACATCATCCACGCCTATTTGCGCGACGTCGGCATGCACATCAACAACCTCCAGCGCTCGGTCAACGACATGGACGAGCTGGTGGCGATCCATGACGAGCCGATCGGCATTGCCGATGCGGCCGACGCGCGGCCGATCGCGATCGAGGGCGGCGAGATCGTGTTCGACGACGTCACGTTCCACTATGGCGGCCATCGCGTGCCGCTGTACGACGGCTTGTCGGTCAGGATCCGCGCCGGCGAGCGGGTCGGCCTGGTCGGCCGCTCCGGCTCCGGCAAGACCACCTTCGTCAAGCTGGTGCAGCGGCTCTACGACGTCACCGGCGGCCGCGTGCTGATCGACGGGCAGGATATCGCGCTCGCCACGCAGCAATCGCTGCGCAGCCAGATCGCGATCGTGCAGCAGGAGCCGATCCTGTTTCACCGCACGCTCGCCGAGAACATCGCCTATGGCCGGCCCGGTGCCAGCCTTGAAGCGATCGAGCAGGCGGCCCGCCTCGCCAACGCGCATGACTTCATCCTGCGCCTGCCGAAGGGCTACGGCACGCTGGTCGGCGAGCGCGGCGTCAAGCTGTCGGGCGGCGAGCGGCAGCGCGTCGCGCTGGCGCGCGCCTTCCTGGCGGATGCGCCGGTGCTGATCCTGGACGAGGCGACCTCGAGCCTCGATTCGGAATCGGAGGCGCTGATCCAGGAGGCGATGGAGCGGCTGATGAAGGGGCGCACCTCGATCGTGATCGCGCACCGGCTGTCGACGGTGAGGAGCCTCGATCGCATCCTGGTGTTCGACCGCGGCGAGATCGTCGAGCAGGGCACGCATACGGTGCTCGCAGCCAAGCAAGGGGGCATCTATCGCGGCCTGTTCGAGCGTCAGGTGGTGGAGCTCGGACAGATCGCAGCAGCGGAGTGAGGCGCGCGGCGGCGGGGCGAAGTCCCGCCGTCACGGCGTCGAGGGATGGAATGAGATGAAAGACCTGACGCGCGGCTCCATCGCTAGCCACATCCTGAGCATGGCGCCTCCGATCATGGCCGGCATGATCTCGATCATGATCTGCCAGCTGGTCGATCTCTACTTCGTGTCGGGGCTAGGTGATGCCGCAGTGGCAGGCGTGGCCGCCGCGGGAAATGCCGGCTTTCTCGTCAACGGCCTGATACAGGTGCTCGGCGTCGGGACAGTGGCGCTGATTGCGCATGCGGTGGGACGCAAGGACCGGCGGGACGCCAATCTGATCTTCAATCAGGCGGTCGCGCTGTCGGTGCTGTTCGGCCTGCTGACCCTGGTCACGGGAGCGGTGCTGTCGCGTCTTTACATGCGTTCGATCGCCGCTGACCAGGCCACGATCGAGGCGGGGACCACTTATCTGTTGTGGTTCATGCCGGCGCTCGCGCTGGAATTCGTCATGCAAGTCATTGCCTCCGCGCTCAGCGCGACCGGCATCGTGCGCCCCGCCATGTTGGTGCGGGTCCTTGCCGTCATCATCAACATTGCACTGGCGCCGGTCCTGATCTCCGGCTGGGGCACCGGTTATCCGCTCGGTGTCGCCGGCGCCGGACTGGCGAGCACGATCGCGGTGGGCGCCGGCGTCCTGATGCTGCTGGCGTATTTTCGCAAGGTCGAGCGCTACGTTGCATTCAATCCGGTGCAGTGGCGTCCGCAACCACGCCACTTCAAGCGCATCCTCAATGTCGGTCTGCCGGCCGGCGGCGAGTTCGCAATGATGTTTATCTTCATGGCGGTAGTCTACTACGTGCTGCGCGACTTCGGCGCGGCGGCACAGGCAGGCTTCGGTATCGGCCAGCGCGTCCTCGCCCTCATCCAGATGCCGGCGCTCGCGGTTGCACTGGCGGCCGGGCCGATCGCCGGCCAGAATTTCGGCGCTGGCGACGCCGCGCGGGTGCGAGAGACTTTCGTCAAATCGGCGCTGATCACCTCCATCGTGGCGGTCGGCTTCATGATCCTCGCGCAGCTGAAGCCGGAGCTGCTGCTGGCCGGATTCTCGAACGATCGGGCGACGATGGAGGTCGCCTACCTGTTCCTGCGGATCATCTCGCTCAACATGGTGGCACAGGGGCTCATCTTCACCTGCTCGAGCATGTTCCAACGCCTCGGCAACACCAAGCCTGTGCTGCTGAGCTCGATGACGCGCGTGCTCACCTATTCGCTGCCGGTGCTCTGGCTGTCGACGCGACCCGGATTCCGCATCGAGCACGTCTGGTATCTTTCGATCGCGGCGACGACGCTGCAGGCCGGCTTGAGCTTGTGGCTGCTGCGCCGCGAGTTCGGCAAGCGCTTCGCGCCGCGGGACCAGGCCGCGGAGACGGTGGAAGCCAAGCCGGTCGCGCCTTCCGCCCGTGCTCCCGCGTAGCGAAAGTGACCTCCCGCGAGTTCGCGGCGCTTTAATGCGCGCCAAGGCTGTTCCAGACGAGCGTCAGGCCCGACAGAAACAAGAGGCCGAGCACGACATCGCCGAAATGCTTGTCGTTCAGCGCATGGTAGACGCGCGCGCCCGCCCATGCGCCGATCAGCGTGCCCGGAAACGCGACGGCCGCGAGCCAGACCACCTTGAGGGCGACGAGACCTGATGCCGTCTGCAACACCAGCGCGGTGGCGAGCACCGTGAAGTTAAAGAGTTGGAAGATGCCGCGCCGCTCGTGCTTGTTCCAGCCGCGGATGTTGGCCCACAGGATCGGCAGCGGGCCGGACAATCCGGCAAGTCCGCCCAGAATGCCGCCGGCAAAGCCGATCGCACCGTCTGCGATCCGGCCGCCGATCTTGATCGCGAGCGGCCTCTTGTTCAGATACAGTGCGCTCGAAAAGATCAGGATCAGCACGCCGACGCTCAGCCTGAACACCTCCGGGTCCGCGGAGGCGACCATCATGGTCCCGAGCGGCACGCCAATCAGTCCACCGATCAGGAACGGCCAGACCAGCGAGAGATCGAAATTCTTCCACATCGAGGGCAGCGTCGAGGTCTGCGCGATGACCGAGCAGATCAGCACCAGGGGCACCGCGAGCGAGGGCGGCAGCACGTAGAGCCAGATGCCGAGTGCCATCAGCGCCGTGCCGAAGCCGGCCAGTCCCGAGACGAAGCCGCCGGCGAGCGCGCCGAGCAGCAGCAGGACGTAGGTGAGCGTTTCCAACGGATTGTCCTTGTCGCAAGCGGCGACCCCGAACGGTTGATCGCACGGCTCGCATAACATGCCTGCCGCCATCGAGGTCAATCCATGCCGCATGCAAGCGTGCTCTGCGGGCGCTTCACCGTCGGTGATCTAAAGTGCGATGAATATAGCTCGATTGCTACGAGGGAGGTGCGCTCCCTCTCCCGCTTGCGGGAGAGGGTTGGGAGAGGGTGTCTCCACAACGGGACAATCCCCAAGAGGAGAAAGCCCTCACCCGCGCCTTCGGCGCGACCTCTCTCGCAAGCGGGAGAGGTGAAGGAAACCATTTCCGCTTTAGACGATCTGCCTCGTATCGGCAGGCTTGTGCAGCGCGCCGACCAGGATACGCAGCGCTTCCGTCAATTCCGATCTGTTTCGGGCCGCGCCGAGCGAGACGCGTGCCGCATGCGGCGGTGCCCCGTCGACGGTGAAGGCATCGCCGGCGACGACCGCAAGCCCGTTCCGCAGCAGATGTGCCGCGACGTCGGGGCGTCCTTCCGGCAGCCGCAGCCAGAGATGATGCGCCGCGGGCCTGGCGAGGAACTGAAAGCCTTTCAGCGCGCGTTGCGCGAGCTGCTGGCGCCCGACCGCTTCGTTGCGGATGGCGCTGATGATGCGATCGGCGATGCCGTTTTCGATCCAATGCGTCACCAGCGCGACCATCAAGGGCGCCGGCATTTGCACGGTCGCCTGCAGGGAGGTGCGCATGTCCCGCTGGGCGCCGCTGTCGGGCGTCACCAGATAGGCAACACGCAGCGCCGGCGCGATGCATTTTGACAGCGTCGTTGCAAGATAAGTCCGCTCCGGAATGAGGTTCGCGATCGGCGAGGCCGAGCGGTCGAGCAGCCCGTAGGCGTCGTCCTCGATCAGGATGGTGCCGGCATCGCGGATGATCTTCGCAATAGTGCCGCGCCGCTCGGCGGAAAGCGTCGCCGTGGTCGGGTTGTGCAGCGTCGGAATGAGATAGACGGCTTTCGGCGTATGCACGCGGCACGCCTTTGCCAGCGCATCCGGCAGGATGCCGTCCTCATCCATGGGGACACCGACGAGCTTGACACCGAACAGTGCCGCGGCGGCCTTGATGCCGGGGAAGGTGAGCGCTTCGGTCAGTACGGTGTCGCCGGGTCGCGCAAGATGGGCGAGCAGGTTGAAGAGGATCGTCTGAGCGCCGGGAAAGATCACCAGCCGGTCGGCCTGTGCATGCGGAACGCGGGCGCGCATCCAGCGCGTCGCGACCTCGCGCTCATGCGCGCTGCCGCCGGGCGGCTGGTAGTTGAGATACGCCGTCAGGCCCGATTGCGCGTGGAGGGCTTCGAGCCCGGCGATGATGCGCTCGTCGAGCTGCGCCTCCAGCGGGTGCGGCGGCACGTTCATCGACAGGTCGATCGCGACCGGGTGCGGCAGGTCAACCGCGCGCCGCGCGCTGGTCTCCGAGACGAACGAGCCCTGTCCGACCCTGGCTTCCATGATGCCGCGGCGCCGCGCCTCGGTGTAGGCGCGCGTCACCGTGGTGAGGTCGATGCCGAGGGCCTTTGCCAGGGCGCGCTGCGTCGGCAGCTGCTGACCACGCACCAGCCTGCCGGCGGCAATGTCGGCCTCCATGGCGTCGACGATGCGCTGGTAGCGCGGGCCCGAAAGCTCCGAGATTGTAGGGATCCATTCCATGCAATTTAGGCCCATAACCTTTGAATGTATGGATGCAAGATATTATTGCATGGATCATCGAAAAGGAAGAGGTGTGGTCATGTCTGTCTCTCTGGCGACGGTCTCTCTGGCCAAGGCCATGTGGCGCGGCTTCGGCGGCAGATGTCCGAATTGCGGGGAAGGGCACATGTTCGGCCGCTTCCTGAAAGTGACGCAGGCTTGCGACCATTGCGGCGAGGAGCTGTTCCACCAGCGCGCCGACGATTTTCCCGCCTATCTCGTGATGGTGGTGGTCGGCCATCTCGTGGTGCCGGCAATCCTCGCGGTCGAGACCGCCTACGCGCCGCCGGAATGGCTGCAGCTCGCGGTGTGGCTGCCGGTGACGCTGTTCGCCTCCCTCGCGCTGCTGCAACCGACCAAGGGCGCCATCGTCGGCCTGCAATGGCAGCTCGGCATGCACGGTTTCGAGGCGGGCAAGCTGCGGCGCGAGGCCGGCGAGCTTGCGCCGGTGCTGGTGAAGGACACGCGCGCCGCCTGAGGCGGCGTTTACATCGCGCGGCATGCCGCTACACTCCATCGTATCAAGCAAGAACGATGGAAACGCCGATGGCCCCGCGCGCGAAGACCTTCCTGCTCTGTCACGGCGCATGGTCCGGCGGATGGGCCTGGAAGAAGATGCACCCGCTGATGGCGCAGGCCGGCCACCGCCTGGTGGCGCCGACCTACACCGGGCTCGGCGAGCGCGCGCATCTGGCCAATCCATCGATCGGTCTCGACACCCATATCCAGGACATCCTCAACGTCATCGCTTTCGAGGACCTCAGCGACATCGTGCTGCTCGGCCACAGCTATGGCGGCATGGTTGCGACCGGGGTCGCCGACCGCGCGCGCGAGCGCGTGACGCAGCTGATCTACCTCGACGCCTTCGTGCCGCGTGACGGCCAGTCGCTGTTCGACCTCAACGAGGGCGGGCGCGAGCAGATGCGCAGGGCAGTCAGCTCGGGCGACGGCTATCGCATCCCGCCGAACCCGCCGCCGCCGGACACGGCGCAGGCCGATCTCGACTGGCTCAATGCGCGCCGCGTCCCGATGCCGATCAAATGCTTCGAGACGCGCCTGAGGGTCGAACATGGCGAGCCGGCGGTGCCGCGCAGCTACATCTACTGCACGCGCCTTCCGCCCGGCGATGTGTTCGGGCAGTTTGCCCAGCGCACGAAGAGCGAGCAGGGCTGGCGCTATGTCGAGCTCGACGCCAGCCACGCGCCGAATGTGACGGCGCCGGAGGCGTTGATGAAAGCGTTGAGCGAGATCGTGGCGTAACTCTCGCCGTCATTCCGGGGCGTGCGCAGCACGAGCTACGATGCGCAATTGCGCATCTGAGAATCCATTTCTCTGCAGTCTCTGCCGCCCGATGGATTCCGGGCTCTCGCTTCGCGAGCCCCGGAATGACGGCGGTTGGCTGGCGAGGTGATCGGCCAAAATGGTGAGGGGTCCGATGCGTTGGCACCGAACCCCTCGTCGCACATCAGCCGGCCTGTAAGCCGGGTTCTGTAGGGCACCGCCCGCTTGCGCGCGCGATACGTGACGGCCATTCCTCTGGGACCATGTTTGCACATGGCCTCGAGCAACCTACCCGGACGGCGGGCCTGACATCGCCCCGCGGCGTTATCGCTTTCGCGAACAGCCCGCTTAAGCCGTCCCTATTCGGTTTTGCTCCCGGTGGGGTTTGCCATGCCGGCTCCGTTGCCGGACCCGCGGTGCGCTCTTACCGCACCTTTTCACCCTTGCCGCGCCGAAGCCCCGGAGGGCGAAGGCGGGCGGTTCGTTCTCTGTGGCACTTTCCCTGGGGTCACCCCCGCCGGACGTTATCCGGCACCGCATGTCAAGGGAGCCCGGACTTTCCTCCCCGGCGGCCTTTCGGCACCTGCCGGAGCGGCCGTCCGGCCGACTGACGGCTTTAGGCATGGGCATTTGTGACGGTTTCGTCAAGCCGATATCGCGAGGCACGCTCGCCCAGAAATAATTTATCCTGAAGATGTCGTTTGGCGCGTGCCCCGTTCGACTGGATGTCGGCGATGGAGCCGAGCAACAGGAGTGAACCGATGCAATATCTGCTGATGATCTACCAGAACGAGGTCGAGTACGCGAAGATCGACGCGGCGACCAGCCAGAAGATCCTGGCCGAGTATCAATCCTTCACGCAAGACATCATCCAGAACGGCAATTTCAAGGCCGGCGACCGCTTGCAGCCGACCACGACCGCGACAACGGTGCGCGTGCGCGACGGAAAGACGCTGACGACCGATGGTCCGTTCGCGGAAACGCGCGAGCAGCTCGGCGGCTATTACCTGATCGAAGCCAAGGATCTCAACGCCGCCATCGAGATCGCGGCGCGGATTCCGAGCGCACGCATCGGCTCGATCGAGGTGCGGCCGATCTGGGTCTATGAGAAGTGACGGCTCTCTCACCTTCGTCATTCCGGGATGCGCCGCAAGGCGCAGGCCCGGAATCCATATCCCCGAATCGTGGTTATGGATTCCGGGCTCGCGGCTTTGCCGCGCCCCGGAATGACGAGAGGGGGTGATCGCGTGACATGACCCCTGGCGAGATCGACAAAATCTTCCGCGACGAGGCGGGGCGGGCGCTAGCCACGCTGATCCGTCTCGTCGGCGATTTCGATCTCGCCGAGGACGCGCTGCAGGATGCGTTCGCGGTCGCGCTGGAACGCTGGGCGTGTGAGGTCCCCGACAATCCGCGCGCCTGGCTCGTCAACGTCGCCAAGCATAAGGCGATCGATCGCATCCGCCGTCAGGCTGTCTTCCGCGGCAAGCAGCAGGCGCTGGTGCACGAGCTCGAGCTCAACGCGCTGGGCCCGGACGAGCCGACCGCAACGCTCGACGACGACATGCTGCGGCTGATCTTCACCTGCTGCCATCCCGCGTTCGCGCCCGAGGTCCAGGTCGCACTGACGCTGCGCACCGTGTGCGGACTGTCGACGGCGCAGGTGGCACGCGCCTTCCTCGTCGGCGAGGAGGCGATGGCGCAGCGGCTCGTCCGTGCCAAGCAGAAGATCAGGCTTGCCGGCATCCCCTATGAGGTGCCGGAACGCGAGATGCTGGCGCCGCGGCTCGATGGCGTGCTCGCCGTGGTCTATCTCGTCTTCACCGAAGGCTATGTCGCAACCGAGGGCGCGGACTTGATGCGGCCTGATCTGGCGAGCGAAGCCATCCGGCTTGGCCGCCTGCTGAACCGGCTGATGCCCGACCGCGCCGGCATCAAGGGCCTGCTGGCCCTGATGCTGCTGCACGACGCGCGCCGCGCCGGGCGACAGACGCCGGCCGGCGACATCGTCCTGCTCGAAGAGCAGGACCGCTCGCTGTGGCACCGCGCGCAGATCGACGAGGGGCTGCGGCTGGTGGAGCACGCGCTGCGCGTGCCGGGCCGGCCACAACCCTATGCGGTGCAGGCCGCGATCGCGGCGCTGCATGCGCGTGCGCCGAGCTTCGAGGAAACCGACTGGCCGCAGATTGCGGGGCTGTACGAGGTGCTGCTGCGCATCAATCCGTCGCCCGTGATCGAGCTCAATCACGCCGCGGCGCTGTCGATGGTCGATGGGCCGGCACGAGCGCTCGATCTCGTCGATGCGATCGCCGCGCGCGGCGGGCTTCGCGGCTATGAGCTGTTGCCCGCCGTGCGCGCGGATCTGTTGCGGCGGCTCGGCAGGACGGAGGAGGCGCGCGAGGCCTATCGTGCGGCGACGGTGGCGACGCAGCTCGAGCCGTTGCGAAGGCTCTATGCGCGAAGGATGAGGGAGATGGATTGAGTTTCCGTCATGGCCGGGCTTGTCCCGGCCATCCACGTTCGTCATGCGTGGAGGCAGGACGTGGATGCCCGGGACAAGCCCGGGCATGACGGAGCAAGAGGTCACATTCTCGGAAGACGTCTGCTATGTCGACGCCACCGGCGTTCCTTCCGCCGGCAGGCTCGACAGCAGCGCCTGTAAGGTCGACAGCGTCGAGTGATCGGCGACGCCGTCCAGCCGCGCCGGGCGGAAATGGCGCTGGAAGGCGGTGACGACTTCCATCGTCGCAGCGTCGTACTTGCCGTTCAGGGGCACGCCATAGCCGTATCTTGCCAGCGCCTGCTGCATGCTCAGCACCGCGTCGCTGATGGTGCCGAGCATGAGAGTCTCGCCGCGGACAATCGGCGCGGGCGTCACCCAGTGGCCGACGCCGGAATTGGCCAGCGAATGCCACGGAAATTTCTCGCCGGGATCCTTCTTGCGGGCGGGCGCGACGTCGGAATGGCCGAGCACCCGGTGCGCCGGCACCTTGCGGCGGAGCATGATGCCGCGGCACAGCGCGATCACGGCGGCAATCTGGCGCAGCGGAAACTCAGGATAGCCCCAGTCATGGCCGCGATTGATGATCTCGATGCCGATCGAACAGGAGTTGATGTCGTCCTCGCCGGCCCAGGAGGAGACGCCCGCGTGCCAGGCACGCTTGGCCTCAGGCACGCATTGCACGATGCGGCCGTCCTCCAGCACGACATAATGCGCCGACACTTCGGTGCCGGCGGTGCAGAGGCGCGCCAGCGCGCCTTCGACATCGGGCATGCCGGTGTAGTGCAGCACGATCATGTCCGGCTGCCGTCCCTTGCTGCGCTCGCCATGGTTCGGGGAGGGGATGATGTCGGAGACGATCGAGGAATCGGGCTCGAAGGTGCGCAGGCCCGCCACGGTCTTGGGAACCGGGAGAACGCGGTGACGCTTCGAATCAGATCCAGGCGTGGACGAACCCGAGGGCATGAGCAGCTCAATGGACGGAGAGTGGGGCAAGCCCTTCTCTTTACTATTCCTTTACCCTCCATCGCGCGCAATTGCGCGGCGCGGTTAACGGATTCATTTTGGCAATGTGTGTGGATGACGCATCACTCCATCGTCACCTTTTCCACTTGTCACGAACCGAGCAACGCTTTCTTAACGCTAAGGGCCGTTACTGAGGGATGAAGAGCCGACCCGCGTCCGGAGGCGGCCAAAGCGTATTTTGGCTCGAAATCCCATGGCTGCCCGACAAATTCCGCTGGGAACACTGGGTTTGTGGCCCGGGACGATCGGGCTTGGTAACCATGCTGGACGGGGGCTTTGTCGTGGAACCGCCGCGACGCGCAATGATTCGAGGCGTTATGGGCTTGTTCGGCCTCGATTCCGCTTGGGTATCTCGGCCGGCGGCCGGCAGGCGTCGCGCATGAGTTCGGTTCCGCACATCCCCGTTCTTGGCCGTGAGGCCATCGCGCATCTCGCCCCGCGCGAGGGCGGCGTCTACGTCGATGCCACTTTTGGCGCCGGCGGCTATAGCCGCGCGATCCTGGACGTGCCGGGAACCCGATTGATTGCCATCGATCGCGACCGCACCGCGATTGCCGGCGGTGCCGAGCTGGTCGAACGCGCCGCGGGCCGGCTGACGCTGGTCGAGGACCGCTTCTCCAATCTCGCCGAAGTTTGCGACGCGCAGGGCGTCGATGACGTCGAGGGCGTCGTGATGGATGTCGGGGTATCCTCGATGCAGCTCGACCAGGCCGGCCGTGGCTTCTCCTTCCGCCTCGACGGTCCGCTCGACATGCGGATGGGCCAGACAGGTCCGACCGCGGCCGAAATCGTCGCGCGCGCCTCGGAAGGCGATCTCGCCGACATCATCTATCTCTTTGGCGAGGAGCGGCATTCGCGCCGCATCGCCCGCGCCATCGTCGCGGACCGGCAGGAAACCCCGTTCACGACCACCCGCGCGCTCGCCGATCTCGTCGGCAGGGTGGTGCGATCCAAGCCCGGCGACATTCACCCGGCGACACGGACGTTCCAGGCGCTGCGCATCTTCGTCAACGAAGAGCTCGAGGAGCTCCAGACCGCGCTCGCTGCGGCCGAGCGCGTGCTCAAGGCCGGCGGCCGCCTCGTCGTCGTCTCGTTCCATTCGCTGGAAGACCGCATCGTCAAGAATTTCCTCGCCGAGCGCTCCAAGACCGGCGGCGGCTCGCGGCATCTGCCGGAGGTCGCGCAGATTGCGCCGAGCTTCCAGCTGCTGACGCGGCGGCCGGTCGTCGCCGGCGAGGACGAAGTTGCGCACAATCCGCGCGCGCGCTCGGCAAAGCTGCGCGCGGCCGAGCGCACCGCGGCGCCGGCGCATGAGACCGATGAGGCATCGTCCTGGCCGAAGCTCGCCGACGTGATGAGGGGCGGCTAGCGCATGCGCATCATCCACCTCCTCGTCATCGGTGCGCTGATCTTCGCAGCCGCCCATGTCTACCGGATCAAGATGGACTCCACGGCGCGCACCGAGAAGGTGCTGCGGCTGCGCGCGGAGATCCGCGAGCAGCGCGATGCGATCGCGGCGCTGCGGGCCGAATGGGCCAAGCTCGACGCGCCTCACCGCCTGCAAGGGCTGTCCGACCGGCATCTGCACCTCAAGCCGGTCAATGGCACGCAATATGATTCGCTGAAGAACCTGCCGGAGCGTCCGCCCCGGATGTTCAGGCCGGGCGAGCCCGATCCGATCGGGGCCATGCTCAAGACCATCGAAGCCGCGAGCGACCCTGATGCGGTGACGGGCTCCGTGCCTCAGCCCGAGGATAAGCAATGAGCCCGGCAACGCCTGCAAAACCCATCGAGAAGTCGACTGAGCCTTGGCGGCGGCGGCTGATCCGTAGCCTGCTCTACGGGCGCAACGTCGATCGCGCCGCGAAGGCGCGCGCGCGTGTCGGCCTCGCCATGCTCGCCTTCGCTTCGGTCTATGCCCTGATCGGCGGGCGGCTCGTGATGTTCGCGATCGGCGCCGACGCCCACAGCGCGCGCCGCGCCGCAGCGCAAGAGGTGGTTGCGACCGCGCGGCCCGACATCGTCGATCGCAACGGCGCCATCCTTGCGACCGACGTCAAGGCGGCGAGCCTGTTCGGCGAGCCGCGCCGCATCATCGACAAGGACGAGGCGATCGAGCTCCTCACCGCGACCATTCCCGACCTCGACGAGGCCGAGGTGCGCGAGCGCCTAAGGACACGCAAGGGCTTCGTCTGGCTCAAGCGCGAGGTCACGCCGGCGCAGCAGCAGGCCGTCCACAAGCTCGGCATTCCTGGTATCGGATTCCTGCGCGAGAACAAGCGCGTCTATCCGACCGGCAACGAGGTCGCTCACCTCATCGGTCTCGTCAATATCGACAACCAGGGCATCGCCGGCCTCGAGAAGTGGCTCGACAATCAAGGGCTCGCCGACCTCCACCGCGCCGGCTTTGCCACCGACCGGTTGCAGAAGCCGATCGAGCTCGCGGTCGATCTGCGGGTCGAGCATGCGCTGCGCGACGAGCTGTTGAAGGCCAAGGACAAGTTCCGCGCCAAGGCCGCCTCAGGCATCGTCTCCAACGTCAAGACCGGCGAGATCGTGGCGATGGTCTCGCTGCCGGACTTCGATCCCAACAATCCGAAGGAAGCGCACGACCCCGACCGCATCAACCGCCTCACCACCGGCGTCTACGAGATGGGCTCGACCTTCAAGGCGTTCACGCTGGCGATGGGGCTCGATTCCGGCAAGATCAATCTGAACTCGATGTGGGACGCACGCGGCAACCTGCACTACGGCAAGTTCACCATCCACGACAGCCATCCGGTCGGGCGCTTCATCAACACCAAGGAAGTGTTCACCTATTCCTCCAACATCGGGGCGGCACGGATTGCGCTCAACCAGGGTGTCGAGGCGCACAAGGCGTTCCTCGCCAAGCTGGGCCAGATGACGCGGCTGCGCACCGAATTGCCGGAGAGTGCGGCGCCGCTGCTGCCGCGGCGCTGGAGCGAGCTGAACACGGTCACCGCCGCGTTCGGCCAGGGCCTGTCGGTGGCGCCGCTGCAGGCGGTGATGGGCATCAACGCGCTGGTGAACGGCGGCTATCTGATTCCGCCGACATTCCTGAAGCGCAGCGAATCCGAAGCCATGGCGATGGCCAAGCGCGTTATCAAGCCGGAGACAAGCGACAAGATGCGGTTCCTGATGCGGCTCAATGCCGAAGTCGGTTCGGCGAGAAAGGCGGACGTCAAGGGCTATTACGTCGGCGGCAAGACCGGCACGTCCGAGAAGGTCGTCAACGGCCGCTACGCCAAGAAGCGCGTGCTCAATTCCTTCACCGCCATCCTGCCCTGCGATGATCCCAAATATCACGTCCTGATCATGCTGGACGAGCCGCAGGCACTGCCGGAAACGCATGGTTTCATCACCTCGGGCTGGAACGCGGTGCCGACCGGCGGCAAGGTGATCGAGCGGATCGCGCCGCTTCTGGGGGTCGAGCCGCGGTTCGAGCTGCCGCCTGCGGAGCGCCTTATTCTTGCAGCATCCAGGACAACCCAGTAATCAACCGGGTGGGCCATCGCCGCTGCTGAGTCGGGATTTTCCCCGGAGGATTCGGCTTTCCGGCACGGCATGTCGACTGGAACACCATGAAGCTGCGCGACCTCTTGGGTCAGGATGTCAAGGGCAATGATGCCGCGATCGAGCCCGCCGCTGCGGCGCTCGAGGTGAGCGGCCTTGCGCTCGACAGCCGCGTGGTCAAGCCGGGCGATCTCTTCTTCGCGCTCGCAGGCAGCAAGACCGACGGCGCCCGCTTCGTCGATGCCGCGATTGCGGCGGGCGCGGTGGCCGTCGTCGGCAACCATGCACCGGACGCCTGCAAGGTGCCGTTCATCGCTGTCGCCAATCCACGCCGCGCGTTGGCACTTGCCGCGGCCAGATTTTTCCCGGCACAGCCCGCGACGATTGCCGCGGTGACCGGAACCAGCGGCAAGACCTCGGTCGCCGCGTTCACGCGCCAGATCTGGGAGCGGCTCGGGCACGCCTCCGCCAGCATCGGCACCATCGGTCTCGTATCGCAGAAGCGCACCGTCTATGGCTCGCTGACTACGCCGGATCCGGTCGCGCTGCACCGGCAGTTGGACGAGATCGCGCGCGAGGGCGTCACGCATCTCGCCTTCGAGGCGTCTTCGCACGGGCTCGACCAATATCGCCTCGACGGCGTGCGCGTCTCGGCCGGCGGCTTCACCAATCTCTCGCGCGACCACATGGATTACCATCCGACCGTTGCGCATTATCTCGCGGCCAAGCTCCGCCTGTTCCGCGAGTTGGTCCCGCCTGATGGCGCTGCGGTGATCTCGGCCGATCATGATTGCTCGGCGGAGGCGATCGATGCGGCAACATCGCGCGGCCTGCGCGTCATGGCGGTCGGCCGCAACGGCGATGGCGCCGGCGAGGGCATTCGCCTCACGGAGGCCGTAGTCGAAGGCTTCTCGCAAAAGCTTACGGTCGAACATCGCGGCAGGGCTTACGCGATCCGGCTGCCGCTGGTCGGCGAATTCCAGATCGAGAATGCGCTGGTGTCGGCCGGCCTCGCCATCGGCACGGGCAGCGGTGCTGAAAACGTGTTTGCGAACCTCGAACATCTCGAAGGCGCCAAGGGCCGGCTCGAGCGCGTCGGCGAGCGCAACGGCGCGCCGATCTTCGTCGATTATGCGCACAAGCCCGATGCGCTCGCGAAGGCGCTGCAGGCGCTGCGGCCTTATGCGAAGCGCAAGCTGGTCGTCGTGTTCGGCGCCGGCGGCGACCGCGATGCCGGCAAGCGTCCGATCATGGGCGAGATCGCGGAGGCGAACGCCGACGCCGTCATCGTCACCGACGACAATCCGCGCAGCGAGAAGCCGGAAGCGATCCGCGCCGCGATCCTCGCCGCCGCCAAGGGCGCCCGCGAGATCGGCGACCGCGCCGAGGCGATCCGCGCCGCGATCGAGGGCTTGCAGGAGGGCGATGCGCTGCTCATCGCCGGCAAGGGCCACGAGACCGGGCAGATCGTCGGCGGCGAGGTGCTGCCTTTCAGTGATCACGAGGCGGTCGCCGCCGCACTAGCGTCGAGGGTTGCATGAGCGGGCCAATATGGACGGTTGCCGAGGTCGCGCGCGCGCTTGGTGTTACGGGATCTTTCCCGGACACGGCAATAGACTTCGTCACCCAGGACAGTCGGCTGGTGAAGCCGGGCAGCCTGTTCGTTGCGCTGAGCGGCACGCCGAGCGGCGGCTTCATCTCGGCTTTCGCCAGCGCGCGCGACGGCTGGGAGTTCGCCGACAAGGCGGAAGCCGCAGGCGCCGTCGCGATGATCGTGCCGCACGAGATCGCGGGCATCCGCATTCCCCAGATCGTCGTCAAGGACACGCTGATCGACGGCCTCTGGGCCCTCGCGCGCGCCGCACGCGCGCGCTTCAGCGGCCCGGTGATCGGGCTCACCGGCAGCGCCGGCAAGACCAGCACCAAGGAATTTCTCGCCGCCTATCCGAACGCCTATGCGAGCCCCTCGAGCTTCAACAATTTCTGGGGCGTGCCGCTGACGCTGTGCAATGCCAGGCGGGACGCCAGCCTCTGGGTCGTCGAGATGGGCATGAACCAGAAGGGCGAGATCGCCCGTCTCAGCGAGCTCACGCAGCCAACCGTCGCGCTCGTCGTCAACGTCCAGCCGGTGCATCTGGAAAAGCTCGGTTCGCTCGAAGCCATCCGGCGCGAGAAGGTATCGATCGCGCTCGGACTGCCCGAGAACGGCGTGCTGGTGCTGCCCGCCGGAATCAAGGCTTCCGAGTGGAAGGGCAAGGTCGTGCGCTTCGGCGGCGAGCATGCCGAGGTGCACGAGGTCGCGCACGCGCCGCACGGCGAGAGCTGGCAGGTCGTGGCCGCGATCGGCAGGAAGGAGATCGCCTTCAGCCTCACCCCTGGCGCGCCGCACCGGGTGCACAATGCGCTGGCCGCGCTCGCCTCGGTTCATGCCGCGCATCTCGACGTCGCGACGCTCGCGGTCAAGCTCGACCGCGTCGGCATCATGACCGGCCGCGGCGTCGAGCAGGCGGTCGGCGACGTCACCGTGATCGACGACAGCTTCAACGGCAATCCGGCCAGCGTGGCCGCGGCGCTGCAAAGTCTGCAGGCGCGCAACATGAGCGGCGGCCGTCGCATCGCGATTCTCGGCGACATGCTCGAGCTCGGCGCGGACGCAACGAGCTATCACACCGGCCTTGCCAGCCACCTCGACGGCATCGATGGCGTCTATTGCGTCGGGCCGCTGATGCGCCACCTGTTCGACGCATTGCCCTCGGGCAAGGGTCTTGGCTGGCACGACGATCCCGCCACGCTGAAGCCGGACGAGGTCGCAAATCTGCTGAAGGCAGGCGACGTCGTGGTTGTCAAGGGCAGCAAGAAGATGTTCTGGGTCAACAAGTTTGTGCCGGGGCTGGTGGCCGCCTTGCAGGCAAAGGCGTAAACTGCTTGGAAGACGCCGTTCCCGAATCCCACCCTTTGCGGCGGAAGCCGTCCGTTTCCCGAAACGCGCGGCCCATGACGAAGACCAGCGAATGCGCGTGAAGCACCTGGACGTGCAAAGGCGCCATAGGACCGTCTGAATGTTTTACTGGCTGATCGAGCTTTCCAACACATTTCCGGGCTTCGGTGCCTTTCGCACCTTCCTGAACGTCTTCCGCTACATCACCTTCCGCACCGGTGGCGCCATCGTGACCGGCGCGCTGTTCGTGTTCCTGTTCGGCCCCTGGATCATCGATCACTTGCGCATCCGTCAGGGCAAGGGCCAGCCGATCCGCACCGACGGTCCGCAATCGCATCTTTCCAAGAAGGGCACGCCCACCATGGGCGGGCTGATGATCCTGTCCGGGCTCACGGTCGGCACCGTGCTGTGGGCCAATCCGCTCAACCCCTATGTCTGGATCGTGCTGGCGGTGACGCTCGGCTTCGGCTTCGTCGGCTTCTATGACGATTACCTCAAGGTGACCAAGCAGACCACGACCGGGTTCGGCGGCAAGCTACGCCTCCTGATCGAAGCCGTGATTGCGCTGGTCGCCTGCTATGCGCTGGTGCGGCTCAACCGCGATCCCGCCTCCACCGCGCTGACGATTCCCTTCCTGAAGGATACCGTGCTGCATTTCGGCTGGTTCTTCGTCGTCTTCGGCGCCTTCGTCATCGTCGGCGCCGGCAATGCGGTGAACCTCACCGACGGCCTCGACGGCCTCGCCATCGTGCCGGTGATGATCGCCACCGCGAGCTTCGCGATGATCGCCTATCTCACCGGCAACTTGGTGTTCGCCGATTACCTCCAGATCAAATATGTCGCCGGCACCGGCGAGCTCGCGGTGCTCTGCGGCGCGTTGCTCGGCGCTGGCCTCGGCTTCCTCTGGTTCAACGCGCCGCCGGCCTCGATCTTCATGGGCGACACCGGCTCGCTCGCGCTCGGCGGCATGCTCGGCGCGATTGCGGTCGCGGTGAAGCACGAGATCGTGCTCGCGGTGATCGGCGGATTGTTCGTGCTCGAGGCGGTTTCGGTCATCGTGCAGGTCGTGTCCTTCAAGCTCACGGGCAAGCGCGTGTTCGCGATGGCGCCGATCCACCATCATTTCGAGCAGAAGGGCTGGACCGAGCCGCAGATCGTGATCCGATTCTGGATCATCTCGGTGATGCTGGCGCTCGCCGGCCTCTCGACGCTGAAGCTGCGGTGACCGATCGATGATCCCCGTCACGTCCTTCGCCGGCAAGACGGTCGCGGTGTTCGGCCTCGGCGGCTCGGGGCTCGCCTCCTGCCATGCGTTGAAGGCCGGCGGGGCCGAAGTGATCGCGGCCGACGACAATGCCGAGAACGTCGCCAAGGCCACGCAGGCCGGCTTCATCACCGCGGAGTTGCGCAACGTTTCCTGGGCGAATTTCGCAGCCCTCGTGCTCGCGCCCGGCGTGCCGCTCACCCATCCGGTGCCGCACTGGAGCGTCTTGAAGGCGCGCGAGGCAGGGGTGGAGGTGATCGGCGACATCGAGCTGTTCTGCCGCGAGCGGCGCCGCCATGCGCCGGACGCGCCGTTCGTCGCCATCACCGGCACCAACGGCAAGTCGACCACGACGGCGCTGATCGCGCATCTGACCAAGGTCGCCGGCTACGACACCCAGATGGGCGGCAATATCGGCACCGCGATCCTGTCGCTGGAGCCGCCGCGCACGGGCCGCGTCCACGTCATCGAGATGTCGTCCTACCAGATCGACCTTGCGCCCTCGCTCGATCCCTCCGTCGGCATCCTGCTCAATGTCAGTGAGGACCATATCGATCGCCACGGCACGATCGAGCATTACGCCGCGGTGAAGGAGCGCCTCGTGGCCGGCGTGCAAGGCGGCGGCACCTCGATTGTCGGTGTCGATGACGGCTTTTGCCGCGACATCGCCGACCGGCTCGACCGCGCTGGCAAGAACGTGGTGCGCATCTCGGTCAAGAACCCGCTCGCGTCGGGCATTTACGTCGAGCACGGCACCATCGTGCGCGCCGCGGGCGGCGCCCGCAGCGAGATCGCCGCGCTCGGTGGCATCGGCTCGCTGCGCGGCCAGCACAACGCGCAGAACGCGGCCTGCGCGGCCGCCGCCGCGCTCGCCATGGGCATCAGCCAGGACGTGCTGCAGAACGGCCTGCGCAGCTTTCCGGGCCTGGCGCATCGCATGGAGCAGGTCGGGCGTCGCGGCAACGTGTTGTTCGTCAACGATTCCAAGGGCACCAACGCGGACGCCACCGCGCATGCGCTGTCGTCGTTTTCGGAGATCTTCTGGATCGCCGGCGGCAAGCCGAAGGCGGGCGGCATCACTGGCCTGACCGGGTTCTTCCCGCGCATCCGCAAGGCCTATCTGATCGGCGAAGCCGCGCAGGAGTTTTCGGGCACGCTGGGCACACAGGTCGGGCACGAGATCAGCCAGACCCTGGACGTTGCGGTCGAACACGCGGCCCGCGATGCGGAAGCGTCGGGCCTCACCGATGCCGTCGTGCTGCTGTCCCCCGCCTGCGCCTCCTTCGACCAGTACCGCAACTTCGAGATCCGCGGCACCAAGTTCCGCGAGCTGGTGCAAGCGCTGCCGGGTGTGCAGCCGGTAGTGTGAGGACACCGACACCAACCATTGAATGACATAATGACTCTGGTAGGCGCCTGGCTTGTAGATGAGACCGATGAACTGGCGCTAGCCCGCCTGGGAAATGTCCTGCTCGAGTTCGATGAGAGCGGTGGGCTGCGCTACACAATTCGTGAGCACGACAAGCGACAAATCATCAATCTTCGATATCGGGTGGAGGGCTCGACGATTGTCACCGACCAGCCCTCAGCTCCACAAGTTGAACGAACCCAGTTCTCATTCGCCGAGGATGGCGTTCTCACTCTGGCGTTTGGCGGCATACCCTATCGATTCGTCAGGGCTCCCGGTTCGTAGCCCGGCACCAACGCTTCGCTCAAAAGTTACCCGTCCCTTTAACCTCCCGGTAACCAACCTCGGCGACCAATGAACGGACCTCTGTCCGAAAGCGGCCGCCCATGCTCTCCCGTGAAGAACGCACCCCCTTTTCCGAGTGGTGGTGGACCGTCGACAAGCCGCTGATGGGCGCCATCCTGGGGCTGATGCTGACCGGGGTGATCCTGTCGCTGGCGGCGAGCCCGCCGGTTGCGACCCGCATCGGGCTCGATGCCTTCCATTTCTTCAGCCGCCACGTGCTGTTCCTGGTGCCGTCCTGCATCGTGCTGCTCGGGGTGTCCTTCCTGTCGCCGCGCGCGATCCGCCGCTCGGCGCTGATCATCTTCGCGGCGAGCATCGTCCTGATCGTGCTCACGCTCGCCTTCGGCCCGGAGGTGAAGGGCTCGCGCCGCTGGATCACGCTGCTCGGCGTCAACATCCAGGCCTCCGAGATCGCAAAGCCGTCCTTCGTCGTGATCGCGGCCTGGCTGTTCGCGGAATCGACGAGGCGCCCGGAGATGCCGGCGACCTCGATGGCGGTGGTGCTGCTGCTGATGCTGGTCGCGCTATTGGTGATGGAGCCGGATTTCGGCCAGACCATGCTGGTCCTGATGGTGTGGGGCTCGCTGTTCTTCATCGCGGGCATGCGGATGATCTGGGTGTTCGGCCTCGCAGGTCTCGGCGCGGCCGGCCTGTTCAGCGCCTATCTGTTCGTTCCGCACGTCGCGGGGCGCATCAAGCGCTTCATGAACCCGGCCTCCGGCGACACCTTCCAGGTCGATACCGCCATGGAAGCCTTCTACAACGGCGGCTGGTTCGGGCTCGGACCGGGCGAGGGCATCGCCAAGCGCAGCCTGCCGGACAGCCACACCGACTTCGTCTTCGCGGTCGCGGGCGAAGAGTTCGGCATCATCCTGTGCCTTGCGATGCTGGCGCTGTTCGCCTTCGTGGTCATGCGCACGCTGTCGCGCGCCTATGCCAACGAGGACATGTTCTCGCGCTTTGCGGCCTCCGGGCTCGCGATCCTGTTCGGCGTGCAGGCGGCGATCAACATGTCGGTGAACCTGCAGCTCATCCCCGCCAAGGGCATGACGCTGCCCTTCATCTCCTATGGCGGCTCCTCGATGGTCTCGCTCGCCTATGGCGTCGGCATGATGCTGGCGCTGACGCGGCTGCGCCCGCGCACCGAGGTCGAGGCGAGCGGCCACGCCGAGGCGATGCGCAGTTACGCGTGAGCCGTCATTGCGAGGAGCGAAGCGGCGAAGCAATCCAGGCTGTCTCCGCGGAGGTGGTCTGGATTACTTCGCTTCGCTCGCAATGACGAGAAAGACCCTGTAAAACTCCCTCATTATGGACACGTCCCCCCTGATTCTTCTCGCCGCGGGCGGCACCGGCGGCCATCTGTTCCCGGCCGAGGCCCTCGGCGTCGAATTGATCCGGCGCGGCTATCGCGTCCGCCTCGTCACCGACGAGCGCGCGCTGCGCTATAGCGGGCTGTTCAGCAAGGACATGATCGACGTGGTCAGAAGCGAGACCGCGCGCGGCCGCAATCCGCTTCAGCTGGCCTATGCCGGCCTCACGCTTGCCGCCGGCACGCTGTCGGCCTACGCGCTGATCAAGCGGTTGAAGCCCGTCGCCGTCGTCGGCTTCGGCGGCTATCCGACCTTGCCGCCGCTGGTCGCGGCGAAATTCGCCGGCGTGCCCGGCATCATCCACGACGCCAACGCCGTGCTCGGCCGCGCCAACCGGTTCCTGTCGAGCCGCGTGCGCGCCATCGCGACGTCCTTGCCCGGTGTGCTCGATCGCGATCCTGCGCTGGCAGGCAAGACGACGACCGTCGGCACGCCGATGCGTCCGGCGATCCTCGCGGCCGCCGCGGTGAAGTATGCCGCGCCCGAGCCGAACGGTCCGCTGCGTCTGCTCGTCGTCGGCGGCAGCCAGGGCGCGCGCATCATGGCCGACATCGTGCCTAGCGCGATCGAGCGGCTCGAGCCTGCGCTGTGGAGCCGTCTCGTCCTCACCCAGCAGGTGCGCGAAGAGGACATGAGCCGCGTGCGCGCCGTCTACGACAAGCTCAAGATCAAGGCCGAGCTCGCGCCGTTCTTCACGGATCTGCCGGCGCGGCTTGCCTCCAATCATCTCGTGGTATCGCGCTCCGGTGCGGGGACCGTGGCCGAGCTCGCCGCGATCGGCCGGCCCTCCATCCTGGTGCCGTTGCCGGGCTCGATCGACCAGGACCAGTTCGCCAATGCCGGCGTGCTGGCCAAGGTCGACGGCGCGATCCGCATCCCGCAGACCGAGTTCAGCTCCGACCGGCTGGCATCCGAACTTTCTGGCTTCGCCGCCGAGCCGGCACGGCTTGCCGCTATGGCGGCGGCGGCGAAGGGGGCGGGGCGGCTCGATGCGGCCGAGCGGCTGGCGGATCTCGTGGTGAAGACCGCGGGAATCTGACGCCTGTTCCGGCCCGAATGGCCAAAAAAGCCACTTGTCATGCCCCGCGAAAGCGGGGCATCCAGTATCCGACGCAGTTGAATTGAATCTCTGGCGTCGCGGAGTACTGGATCGTCCGCCTTCGCGGACGATGACCCCAAGGAAACCACATGAGACTGCCGCGCGAGATCGGACCCATCCACTTCGTCGGGATCGGCGGGATCGGCATGAGCGGCATCGCCGAGGTGCTGGCCAATCTCGGCTATGCCGTGCAGGGCTCGGACGCCGCCGACAATTACAATCTCGACCGTCTGCGCAAGAAGGGCGCGAAAGTGTCGGTCGGCCACAAGGCCGAGAATATCGCCGGCGCCGAGGTCGTGGTCGTGTCTTCCGCGATCAAGCGCGACAATCCGGAACTGATGGCGGCGCGCGAGAGGCGCATTCCCGTGGTGCGCCGCGCCGAGATGCTGGCCGAGCTGATGCGGTTGAAGAGCTGCGTCGCCATCGCCGGCACCCACGGCAAGACCACCACGACGACGATGGTCGCCACGCTGCTCGACGCCGGCGGGCTCGACCCGACCGTGATCAACGGCGGCATCATCAACGCCTACGGCTCCAACGCGCGGCTTGGCGCCGGCGACTGGATGGTGGTCGAGGCCGACGAGAGCGACGGCACGTTCCTGAAGCTGCCGACCGATGTCGCGATCGTCACCAATGTCGACCCCGAGCACCTCGATCACTTCAAGACCTTCGAGGCCGTGCAGGACGCGTTTCGTCACTTCGTCGAGAACCTGCCGTTCTACGGCTTTGCCGTGATGTGCATCGATCATCCCGTGGTGCAGAGCCTCGTCGGCAAGATCGAGGACCGTCGCATCATCACCTATGGCGAGAATCCGCAGGCCGATGCGCGGCTGGTCGATCTCACCGCCGGCGGTGGCGGCTCGAAATTCAAGGTCGTGATCCGTGACCGCAAGACCGGCACCACGCATGAGATCGCCGATCTCGCGCTGCCGATGCCGGGCCGGCACAATGCTTCCAACGCGACGGCGGCGATCGCGGTCGCGCACGAACTCGGCGTGTCTGACGAGGCGATCCGCAAGGCGCTGGCGGGCTTCGGCGGCGTCAAGCGGCGCTTCACCAAGACCGGCGAGTGGAACGGCGTCACCGTGATCGATGATTACGGCCATCACCCCGTGGAGATCGCAGCCGTGCTGAAGGCCGCGCGCGATTCTTACACCGGCAAGGTGATCGCGGTGGTGCAGCCGCATCGCTACACCCGCCTGCAATCGCTGTTCGAGGAGTTCTGCACCTGCTTCAACGATGCCGATGCGGTCGTCGTCGCCGACGTCTATGCTGCCGGCGAGGCGCCGATCGAAGGCATCGACCGCGACCATTTCGTCGCCGGCCTGCGCGCCCACGGCCATCGCGAGGTGATCCCGCTGCCCAATGCCGGCGAACTAGCCAAAATCGTTCATGGCATCGCCAAGAGCGGCGATCTCGTTGTGTGTCTCGGCGCCGGCAACATCACGCAATGGGCGTATGCGCTGCCGGACCAGTTGAAGGCGCTGGGGTAGCGCGGTGGGATTTCCCGACATCACCCCTTCACTCAAAGCCGCGATGCCCGAGCTTCGCGGGCGGCTGTTGGCGAACCAGTCGCTGGCCGAGCTCACCTGGTTTCGCGTCGGCGGTCCCGCGCAGGTGCTGTTCACGCCGGCGGACGAGGACGATCTCGCTTACTTCCTGGCGCATCTCGCCTCCGCCATTCCCGTCTACGTCATCGGGGTCGGCTCCAATCTGATCGTGCGCGACGGCGGCATTGCCGGCGTCGTCATTCGTCTCGCGCCGCGCGCCTTCGGCGAGGCGACTGCGAGCGGCGACATCGTCACGGCCGGCACGGCTGCGCTCGACAAGCGCGTGGCCGAAGTTGCGGCCTCCGCCAATATCAGTGGGCTCGAATTCTATTTCGGCATTCCCGGCACGATCGGTGGTGCGTTGCGCATGAATGCCGGCGCCAATGGCGACGAGACCAAGGACGTGCTGATCGAGGCGAGGGGCATCGGGCGCGACGGCACCAAGCACGTCTTCTCCAACGCCGAGATGAAGTTCGTCTACCGCTCCAGCGGCGTCGATCCCTCCATCATCTTCACCTCCGCGCGCTTTCGCGGCGAGATCAGGGATGCGGAGGCGATCCGCGCGCGCATGGCGGAGGTGCAGAGCCATCGCGAGACCGCGCAGCCGATCCGCGAGAAAACCGGCGGCTCGACTTTCAAGAATCCGCCCGGCCATTCCGCCTGGAAGCTGATTGACGCCGCCGGCTGCCGCGGCCTGCGCGTCGGCGGCGCGCAGGTCTCGGAGATGCACTGCAACTTCCTGATCAACACGGGCGAGGCCACCGCGCACGACATCGAGACGCTGGGCGAGACGGTACGTGCACGCGTGAAGGCGAATTCCGGAATCGAGCTACACTGGGAAATCAAGCGGATCGGGGTTTCATGATCACCGTCGTTCCGGAGCGCGACGAAGTCGCGAGCTATGGTGCGCAATTGCGCACCCGAGTATCCATACTCACGATCGTGGTTATGGATTCCGGGCCTGCGCCTTTCGGCGCATCCCGGAATGACGATACACATGGGTGACAGAAACATGCGCATCACCATCCTCTTCGGCGGCTCCAACCGCGAGCGTCTCGTCTCGGTTGCCACAGCCCAGGCGCTGCATCAGGCGCTGCCCGAGGCTGACCTCTGGTGGTGGGACGTCGAGGACAAGGTGCACGTCGTGCAGTCGAAGCAGCTGCTCGAGCATGCCCGCCCGTTCGAGGACGAATTCAAGCCGGGCACGCGCGGCGTCCCGCTCGCGCAGGCGCTCGACCGGGCCAAGGCTGAGGATCGCGTGCTGGTGCTCGGCCTGCACGGCGGGCGGGCCGAGAACGGCGAATTGCAGGTGATGTGCGAGGCGCGCGGCGTGCCCTTCACCGGCTCGGGCTCGGCGTCGTCGCATCTGGCCTTCGACAAGATCGCAGCCAAGCGCTTCGCCGCGCTCGGCGGCGTGACGCCGCCGGAAAATCTTGCGCTCGATGATATCGACGAGGCTTTCGCCGAGTATGGAAGGCTGATCGCAAAGCCCGCGCGCGACGGGTCGAGCTACGGCCTGATCTTCGTCAATGCCAAGCAGGACCTCGTCGCTGTCCGCAACGCAGCGAAGCATGAAGAGTACGTCATCGAACCCTACATCGTCGGCGTGGAGGCGACCTGCGGTGTGCTGGAGCGCACCGACGGCTCGATCATCTCGCTGCCGCCGATCGAGATCATTCCGGGCGAGGGCAATTTCGACTACGCGGCGAAATATCTTCTGAAATCGACCCAGGAGATCTGCCCCGGCCGCTTCGCACCCGAGATCACCGCCGCGCTTAAGGAGCAGGCGATGCTGGCCCATTGCGCAATGTCCTGCACCGGCTACTCCCGCTCTGACTTCATCGTCTCGGACAAGGGCCTCGTCTATCTCGAAACCAACACGCTGCCCGGGCTGACCAAGTCCTCGCTCTACCCCAAGGCGCTGAAAGCCGAAGGCATCGAGTTCGTCGACTTCCTGCGCGGCCTGGTCGAGCTCGCCTGCCAGCGCGTGCGGAAATAGTCAGGACTGGTTAACGGCCGGACCGGCGAAACGGGCCGGTTTGGTGGCCAAAACCGGTAAAATGCCGGACATGGCGGCGCAAATGCCAGATATCGCGAGGCAAAATGCGCAGGTCGTTAACGAATTTTACCTTTTGTTTACCAGGACGTCCGAAGGTTAACGCTGGCGGCGCATATGGCGCTTTGGCTGCCGGCGCGTGAGCTGTCGCGGGTGATGTCACCTCCAGCGAACGCTTTGAAGGGGAGAGGTTTTCTTCTGCTGAAGACCAGCACCCGGCCCGGCAAGTCCGAGACGTCATGTTCGCCAGGATCCGCGCGATGTCGCGGGCAAACTGTTGACGAGCTCGTGCAATGGATGGTGCAGGACGCCTCACCCGATCGGTTTTGAGATCGCTGAGGCCTCAAGCTGACCTGAAGGCGGCCGCTATCGGAGCGGTCGTGCTTCTGCGCGAGTGGGTGCAGGACAGGCACGAAGCGGCGCGCGCTGCCGCCAGGGACAAGGCCAAAGCCAAAGCCCAGGCCAAGGCCGCCGTCGAGCGCGAGCCGCCGCCGCGCCTGGTCGCGCTGGTCGAGCGCTATCTGCCGCGCCGGGTCGGCCTCAGCATGACCGTGCTGCTGTTGATCGGCAGCTGCGGCTTCGGCATCGTCAAGGGCGGCCACCTCCAGGATTTCGTCACCGCGGTCAGCGATGCCCGCAATGCGCTGGCCAATTCCGCCGGCTTCCGCATCACCTCCGTCGTGATCAACGGCCGCAAGCAGCTGACCCAGGACGAGATCCTCGCGATCGGCGGCGTCAGCGGTCGCTCCTCGCTGCTGTTCCTCGATGCCGAGGCGGTGCGCGACAAGCTCAAGGCCAATCCCTGGATCGCGGATGCGACCGTGCTGAAGCTCTATCCGGGCCAGCTCATGATCGAGCTCACCGAGCGCAAGGCGTTCGCGCTGTGGCAGGAGGCCGGCCGGCTCTCCGTCATCGCCGACGACGGCGCCGTGCTCGAGCCCTATGTCTCGCGCCGCTTCCTGTCGCTGCCGCTCGTGGTCGGCAAGGGCGCCGAGACCCAGGCTCGCGATTTCCTGGCGCTGCTGGCGCGCTACCCGCAGGTCCATTCGGTGACCAAGGCCGCGATCTACGTCGGCGAGCGGCGCTGGAACCTGCGGCTCAAGGACGGTCTCGACATTCGCCTGCCCGAGCAGGACGTCGGCAACGCGCTTGCGATGCTGTCGAAGCTCGACAAGGAGGACAGGCTGTTCTCGCGCGATATCGTCGCCGTCGACATGCGCCTGCCGGACCGGCTGGTGGTGCAGCTCTCCGAGGACGCCGCCAAGGCGCGCGAGGAGCTGTTCAAGGACAAGAAGAAAAAGAAGGCCGGGGATTCCGCATGACCGGTCTCGATCGCACCCAGACGCCGAAGACGCGCCCGATGCCGCACAAGCGCGGCGGCATCGTCGCCTGCCTCGACATCGGCACCAGCAAGATCGCCTGCATGATCGCGCGGCTGAAGCCGTCGCCGCCGAGCGATGCGCTGCGCGGCCGCACACATGCGGTGGAATTGATCGGCTACAGCCAGATCCAGGCGCGCGGCATGAAGGCCGGCGCGGTGATCGATCTCGGCGAATGCGAGCAGGCGGTGCGCCAGGCCGTCGGGCTCGCGGAGAAGATGGCCAAGGTGCGGGTCGAGTCCGTGCTGTTGTCGGTCTCCGGCGGCCGGCTCGCCGGCCAGCTGGTCGAGGCTGCCGCCGACATTCGTGGCGGCGCCGTGACGCCGGCCGACGTCAGTCGCGTCACCTCCACCGGCATGCGCCACGCCACCGGCGAAGGCCGGACCGTGCTGCACGCCCTGCCGGTCGGCTACACGCTCGATGGTGTCAAAGGAATCCGCGATCCCCGCGGCATGGTCGCGCACCAGTTCGGCGTCGACATGAACGTCGTCACCTGCGACGCCACCGTGGCGCGGAACCTGATGCTGGCCGTGGAGCGCTGCCACATCAATGTCGAAGCCATGGCAGCCAGCCCCTATGTGGCCGGACTGTCGGTGCTGACCGACGACGAGGCCGATCTCGGCGCCGCTGTCGTCGAGATGGGCGCCGGCACCACCACGATTGCCGTTTATTCGGGCGGCCGCTTCGTGCATGCGGCGGGTTTTGCGGTCGGCGGGCAACACATCACGATGGATCTTGCGCGCGGACTCTCGGCGACCATTGCCGATGCCGAGCGAATCAAGACCTTATACGGTACCGTCATCACCGGCGGATCGGACTCGCGTGAGCTGATGTCTGTGCCGACAGCCGGTGACGAGCAGGATCTGCCGCAGATCGTCTCCCGCGCCACCATCGCGAACATCGTCAAGCACCGTGCCGAGGAAGTCTTCGAAATGGTTCGGGACAAGCTGAAGGATTCGCCCTTCGCCGCAGAGCCGAACGGCCGCGTCGTGCTCTCGGGCGGGGCCTCCCAGCTGACCGGCCTCGTCGATCTTGGCACCCGGATTCTCGGCCGGCCCGTGCGGGTCGGTCGTCCGCTCGGTTTCGGCCGGCTTCCCAACGAGGCGAAGAACGCCGCGTTCGCGGTGCCGGCCGGACTTCTGGTCTACCCGCAATATGTTCACCTCGAACATGTCGAACCGCGGCATACGCGGCAGCAGATCAAGACAGGGACCGGCGGATATTTCGGAAAGGTCGGACGATGGCTACGCGAGGGCTTCTGATGACCGCTTTCCGCAATCTTCGATTTTCACCAACTCCCGCGGCCACCGGCCGGGGCGAACCCACGCGCGCGTGATCGAGAGGCAACCATGACCATCAGCATCAATGTTCCTGATATTCACGAACTGAAGCCCCGGATCACCGTGTTCGGCGTCGGCGGCGCCGGCGGCAACGCCGTCAACAACATGATCACGGCGGGCCTGCAGGGCGTCGACTTCGTGGTCGCCAACACCGACGCGCAGGCGCTGACGATGTCGAAAGCGCAGCGCATCGTGCAGATGGGCACGGCCGTCACGCAAGGCCTCGGCGCCGGCTCGCAGCCGAACGTCGGCGCCGCGGCAGCGGAAGAGGTGATCGACGAGCTGCGCGACCATCTCTCGGGCGCCAACATGGTGTTCGTCACCGCAGGCATGGGCGGCGGCACCGGCACGGGTGCAGCTCCCGTCATCGCCAAGACCGCGCGCGACATGGGCATCCTCACCGTCGGCGTGGTGACCAAGCCGTTCCACTTCGAGGGCCAGCGCCGCATGCGCACGGCCGAAGCCGGCATCTCCGAGCTGCACAAGGTCGTGGATACGCTCCTGATCATCCCGAACCAGAACCTGTTCCGGGTCGCCAACGAGAAGACCACCTTCGCTGACGCCTTCGCGATGGCCGACCAGGTGCTCTATTCGGGCGTCGCCTGCATCACCGACCTGATGGTCAAGGAAGGCCTGATCAACCTCGACTTCGCCGACGTCCGCGCCGTCATGCGCGAGATGGGCAAGGCGATGATGGGCACCGGCGAAGCCTCCGGCGACAAGCGCGCGCTGACCGCCGCGGAAGCCGCGATCGCCAACCCGCTGATTGACGACTCGTCGATGAAGGGCGCCAAGGGCCTCCTCATCTCCATCACCGGCGGCAAGGACCTCACTTTGTTCGAGGTCGACGAAGCCGCGACCCGCATCCGCGAGGAAGTCGACCAGGACGCCAACATCATCGTCGGCGCCACCTTCGACGAAGCGCTCGACGGTCTGATCCGCGTCTCGGTGGTCGCCACCGGCATCGAGCAGGCCGCGATCGCCCGCAACAGCCAGGCCACCTCTGCGCCCGTCGCCAACCCGGCACCGCAGATGCAGCAGGCTGCCGCCCCGGCCGCCGCCGCCGAGAGCCGTCTCGCCGACCTGACCGCCCGGCTGCGTGCCGACAATCAGCGTCTGGCCGAGCGCGCTCAGAAGCTGGAAGCCCAGACCCCGGCCGCCGCGCCGGCTCCGGCTGCCGCCGCGCCCCGTCCGAACGTCGAGCGTGCTGCGCTCGCCGCGATCGCCGCTGCCGTTTCCGAGGTGCCGCAGCCGCCCGCGCCACAGACTTATGGCGACGTCACCGTGCGCCCGATCGCGCAGAAGCCGACCCTGTTCCCGGAGGCCGACATGGCCCCGGTCGCGGTGCAGGAGCCGATGACGCCTGATACCTTCATCCCGCCGCAGGCCGAGCGTCCGGCCCGCGCGCCGCGCATGCCGCGAATCGAGGAGCTGCCGATGCCGGCGCAAGCCGAGATTCGGCAGGCCCGCGGCGAGGCTGAGGAGGAGACCCCGCAGAAGACCCGCCTGTCGCTGCTGCAGCGCCTCGCCAATGTCGGCCTCGGCCGTCGCGACGAGGAAAGCGAGCCACCGGTCGCGGCCCGCACCGCCGGTCCCGCCATGCCGCCGCTGCCCGAGCGCAGGCCGCAGAAGACCGTGGCGCAGCAGATCGCGTCCAACGAGCCGGTATCGGAGTATGCCCGCCGTCCCGCGCCGCAGGGTCTGGACGTCCATGGCCGCCCCGCGCCTGTTGCGCCGGCGCCACAGGGTGACGACCATCTTGATATCCCGGCCTTCCTGCGGCGGCAGGCGACCTGAGGATTGTTACAATAAGGCAGACAAAAAAAGGTCCCGGCGAGGAGCTCGCCGGGACCTTTCCTTTTGTCCCGGGCATGTCCGGATTGAGCAGCCAAACAACTGATTTTAAATGATTAATTACGGCTTCGGTGGTTCAGTAGAACTGCCGATAGCGGTCCCGAAACCCGGCGCAATTTGGTTAAGCCTTGGCGCGAATACGGCAGGTTTGGGGTAACAATCGGTAAAAAAGCGTGAGTTGGCGCTGTTTGAGGCTGCAACTATGGTTTGCCGTGACTTGGGGATACGGAGATTCGGTAGCGTCGGCTCTGGCCGGCCAAGCGGGTCTCGTATAAGTCGCAGTGGGTCTTAGTGGGGCGGGTTCCTGATGAAATTTAGCCGGCAAACAACGCTTCGTGCGCAAGCCTCTGTGGCAGGCGTGGGCGTTCATTCCGGTCTTCCTGTCACTCTCACGCTTGGGCCTGCGCCTGTCGACGCGGGTTTTATTTTTGTCCGGACCGGACTTGAGGGAAGTGACCGCGAAGTTCAGGCCACCGCCGAGCAGGTGATTGCGACTGACTTTGCCACCGTCCTCGGCGACCGCAACGGTCCGCTGGTGTCCACCGCCGAGCATGTCCTTGCTGCACTGCGGGGAATGGGTGTCGACAACGCTACCATCGAGATCGACGGTCCCGAAGTCCCGATCATGGACGGCAGCGCCGCCGCCTTCATCGCGGCAATCGACCAGGCCGGCATCGTCACCCAGCCGGCGCAGCGCCGCTTCATCCAGGTTCTGAAGCCGATCTCGGTCAAGATCGGCGACTCCTTCGGCGAGATCAGGCCCCACACCAACGGGTTCCGCGTCGAGGTCGAGATCGATTTCACCAATCCCGTCATCGGCCAGCAGGCTTACGCCTTCGACCTCAATCCGGAAGGTTTCCGCCGCGAAGTCGGCCGGGCTCGGACCTTCGGCCTGATGAACGATGTCGCGCGGCTGTGGAGCGCG
Organism: Bradyrhizobium yuanmingense; assembly: GCF_025200905.1. Taxonomy (NCBI): domain Bacteria; kingdom Pseudomonadati; phylum Pseudomonadota; class Alphaproteobacteria; order Hyphomicrobiales; family Nitrobacteraceae; genus Bradyrhizobium; species Bradyrhizobium yuanmingense. Next base: position 1,782,017 of record NZ_CP104173.1, read on the forward strand.
GGCTATGCCCTCGGCGCCTCCTTCGACAACACCGTCGTGTTCGATGACGAGCGGCTGCTCAATACCGAAGGCCTGCGCTACGCCGATGAATGCGCCCGTCACAAGGTGCTGGACGTGATCGGCGACCTCTCGCTGGCCGGCCTGCCGCTGCTTGGCGCCTACCGCTCGGTGCGTGGCGGCCACAAGCTCAACCACGCCGTCCTGACGGCGCTGCTCGCCGACCGGACCGCCTGGCGGGTGGTCGAGGGCGAGGCTGCCCGCCGCACCACGCGTGCCGTGGGCGAGGTCGGTCGCGGCATCGTCGGCGGCCGGGTCGCTGCGGCCTTCGGACCGGATGTGTCCTGACGCGGCCTGCCGCCTTCAGAACGCGGTTGGCGGCCCCCCGGGAAACTCCTGGTAACCATGATCGGCTAGCATTGCGGCAGGTTCGCCTTAATCCGGGCGAAATGCCTCCCTATCCGGTTCGTTAACGATCGTTTTCGGATACATCGGCGTGGTCGCATGGCAGGCACCACGGTTACATTTCGCGCCCATGAGGGGTTCGTGGGCTGGCGGACACCGCATCACAGGGCGTCAGGGCTTAAACTCATGTCGGCACAGCGTATGACGCGCGGATATTTCTCGGTCTCGTCGCGAGCCCGCGGGCTGATTCAGGCCGTCACCTTCATCGTTCTTGCGCTGCCGCTCGCCGGATGCGGCACGGGCGCGCTCTGGGACAAGTTCACCGCCAAGGATGACACCTTCGTCGAGGAGCCCGCCGACAAGATCTACAATGAGGGCCTGTACCTCATGAACGAGAAGAAGGACATGAAGGCGGCGAACAAGAAGTTCGAAGAGGTCGACCGCCAGCATCCTTATTCCGACTGGGCCCGCAAGTCGCTGCTGATGTCGGCCTATGCGTCCTATCAGGGCGGCGATTATGACGGTTGCATCGGTGCCGCCACCCGCTACGTCACGCTGCATCCCGGCAGCCCGGATGCGGCCTATGCGCAATACCTGATCGCCGCCTCCCATTACGACCAGATCCCGGACATCAGCCGCGACCAGACCCGCACCGAAAAGGCGATCGCTGCGCTGGAAGAGGTGGTGCGCAAATATCCGAACTCGGAATATGCGACCTCGGCCAAGGCCAAGATCGAGGGCGCGCGCGACCAGCTCGCCGGCAAGGAAATGAATGTCGGCCGCTACTACGCCCAGAAGCGCGACTACACGGCCGCCATCAATCGTTACAAGACCGTCGTGACCCAGTACCAGACCACTCGCCATGTCGAGGAGGCGCTGTTCCGGCTCACCGAGGCCTATATGGCGATCGGCATCGTTGGCGAAGCGCAGACCGCGGCGGCGGTGCTTGGGCACAATTTTCCTGACAGCCGCTGGTACAAGGACGCCTATAATCTTGTAAAATCCGGCGGTCTCGAGCCGAGCGAGAATCAGGGGTCCTGGATCAGCCGGACCTTCAAGAAGATGGGTCTCGGCTAGGAAATTTGGTTCCATGCTGGCGCGTCTGTCGATCCGTGACATCGTCCTGATCGAACGGCTCGATATCGAATTCGCCTCCGGCCTCGCGGTTTTGACCGGCGAGACCGGTGCGGGCAAATCCATCCTGCTCGATGCCTTTGCGCTGGCGCTCGGCGGCCGCGGCGACGCCGGCCTCGTGCGTCACGGCGCGGAGCAGGGGCAGGTCACGGCCGTGTTCGATGTCCCGAAGAATCACCCTGCGACGAAGATACTGGCCGAGAATGGCCTCGACGACACCGGCGAGATGATTCTCCGGCGCGTGCAGCTCGCCGACGGCCGCACCCGCGCCTTCATCAACGACCAATCGATCAGCGTGCAGACGCTGAAGGCGGTCGGCACCGCCCTGGTCGAGATCCACGGCCAGCACGACGAGCGCGCGCTGGTCGATGCCGCCACCCACCGCCGCCTGCTCGACGCTTTTGCCGGCCTGGAGAAGGACGTCGCGGCCGTCGAAGCGCTCTGGGATGCGCGCCGCACCGCCAACACCGCGCTTGAGGAGCATCGCGCCGCCATGGAGCGCGCGGCGCGCGAGGCCGATTATCTGCGTCACGCCTCCGACGAGCTGAAGCAGCTCGCGCCCAAAGATGGCGAGGAAACCGCACTGGCCTCCCGCCGCACCACCATGATGCAGGGCGAGAAGATCGCCTCCGACCTGCGCGAGGCGCAGGAGGCGGTCGGCGGCAATCATTCGCCGGTTGCCGCGCTCTCGGCGGCGGTGCGCCGGCTGGAGCGCCGCGGCGTCAACTCGCCGGCGCTGGTCGAGCCCGCGGTAAAGGCAATCGACGCGGCGATCAACGCGCTGGAGGAGGCCGATCAGCATCTCCAGGCGGCGCTGGCCGCAACTGATTTCGATCCGGCCGAGCTCGAGCGCATCGAGGAACGGCTTTTTGCTTTGCGTGCGGCGTCTCGCAAATATTCGACCCCGGTTGACGGCCTCGCCGCGCTGGCCGCCAAATACGCCGCCGACGTCGTCCTGATCGATGCCGGCGCCTCGCGCTTGAAGAAGCTGGAGCAGGCCGCGATCGAGGCGGACAGCCGCTATGCGGCGGCCGCCAAGAAGCTGTCGCTGGCGCGGCAGAAGTCGGCCGAGAAGCTCAACAAGGCGGTCAATGCCGAGCTTGCCCCGCTCAAGCTCGAACGCGCGAGGTTCATGACCCAGGTCGAGACCGACGAGGCTGCGCCCGGGCCGCAAGGTTTCGATCGCGTCGAGTTCTGGGTGCAGACCAATCCGGGCACCAGACCGGGGCCCTTGATGAAGGTCGCTTCCGGCGGCGAGCTGTCGCGCTTCCTGCTCGCGCTCAAGGTCGTGCTGTCCGACCGCGGGTCGGCGCCGACGCTCGTCTTCGACGAGATCGACACCGGCGTCGGCGGCGCGGTCGCGGACGCCATCGGCGGGCGCCTGGCGCGGCTTGCCGGCAAGGTCCAGGTCATGGCCGTGACCCACGCCCCGCAGGTCGCCGCCCGCGCCGACCAGCACCTGCTCATCTCCAAGGACGCCCTCGACAAGGGCAAGCGCGTCGCCACCCGCGTCAATGCGCTCGCCGCCGACCACCGCCGCGAGGAGATCGCCCGCATGCTCGCCGGCGCCGAGATCACGGCCGAGGCGAGGGCTGCGGCGGAACGGCTGCTCAAGGCGGCGACGGCTTAGGCTTGTGTCCCGGACGCGCGTAGCGCGAGCCGGGACCCAGAATGCCTGCCGCGACATGGGCCCCGGCTCTGCAGCGCACCGCTGAAGGAGCGCTGCGCTGCGCCCGGGGCACGAGATTTCCACAAGCCTTTACCCTCCCGCCCGCTCCGTCGTATCCAAGCGCCATGGCCAGAGCAGCAAAATCCAAAGCAACACCGCTACGCGACGTCGCCGAGCTCACCAAGGCGCAGGCCAAGGTCGAGCATAAGCGGCTCGCCCTCGAGATCGAGGGGCACAACGAGCGCTACTATCAGGAGGACGCGCCCACCGTCACCGACGCCGAATATGACGCGCTGCGCCAGCGCCTCAACGCGATCGAGGCGCGTTTTCCCGAGTTCGTCACCGCGGACTCGCCCTCGCAGAAGGTCGGCGCCGCGCCGTCAGGGCGCTTCAAGAAAGTCCCGCATGCCGTGCCCATGCTGTCGCTCGACAACGCCTTTGCGGAGGAGGACGTGCGCGACTTCGTCGGCCGCATCGTGCGCTTCCTGAAGCTCGACGACGACAAGATCGACTTCTCCGCCGAGCCGAAGATCGACGGCCTTTCGATGTCGCTGCGCTACGAGGGTGGCGAGCTCCTCACCGCCGCGACGCGCGGCGACGGTGCGGTTGGCGAGGACGTCACCGCCAACATCCGTACGCTCGAAGACGTGCCGCAGAAGCTAAAGGGCCGCAACATCCCCGACATCTGCGAGGTGCGCGGCGAAGTTTACATGACCAAGAAGGCGTTCCTGGCGCTCAACGAACGGCAGAAGGCGGCAGGCGATACCATCTTCGCCAATCCGCGCAATTCGGCCGCCGGCTCGCTCCGCCAGAAGGACCCGACCATCACCGCCTCCCGTCCCCTCGGCTTCTTCGCCTATGCCTGGGGTCAGATGAGCGCGATGCCGGAAGACACGCAGAGCGGCATGATCGGCTGGTTCGAGCGCTGCGGCTTCAAGACCAATCCGCTCACCAAGCTCTGTCACTCGGTCGAGGAACTGCTCGCCTTTCATCATGCGATCGAGGAGCAGCGCGCGCGGCTCGACTACGACATCGACGGCGTCGTCTACAAGATCGACCGCATCGACTGGCAGGAGCGGCTCGGCTTCGTCTCGCGCACGCCGCGCTGGGGCATCGCGCACAAATTCCCGGCCGAGCGCGCCATGACGGTGCTGCGGGACATCGAGATCCAGGTCGGCCGCACCGGCTCGTTCACGCCGGTCGGCAAGCTCGAGCCGGTCGGCGTCGGCGGCGTGATCGTGCAGAACGTCACGCTGCACAACGAGGATTACATCAAGGGCATCGGCAACAAGGGCGAGGTGCTGCGCGAGGGGCGCGACATCAGGATCGGCGACACCGTGGTGATCCAGCGCGCCGGCGACGTCATCCCGCAGGTGGTCGACGTCGTCCTCGACAAGCGGCCGAAGACCGCCAGGGAATTCCACTTCCCGAAGAAGTGCCCGTGTCCGCTGCACACCGACGTCGTGCGCGAGGAGACGGCGACGGGCGAGGAGGGCTCGCGCGCCCGCTGCACCGGCGAGTTCGCCTGTCCCTACCAGAAGATCGAGCATCTGAAGCTGTTCGTGTCGCGGCGGGCCTTCGACATCGACGGCCTCGGCGAGAAGCAGCTCCAGTACTTCTTCGACGAGGGCTGGGTGAAGGAGCCCGCCGACATCTTTACGCTGGAGAAGCGCAACGCAAAACTCAAGCTCGAGGAGATCGAAGGCTACGGCGCGACCTCCGTGCGCAACCTGTTCGGCGCCATCGAGAGCCGGCGCAGGATCGCGCTGGAGCGCTTCATCTTCGCGCTCGGCATGCGCCATGTCGGCGAGACCACGGCGCTGGCGCTGGCGCGCGGCTACGGCTCGTGGGACGCCTTCCATGATGCCTGCCTCAAGGTTGCCAAGGGCGACGAGGAGGCGATCGCGGACATGGACGCGCTCGACCAGATCGGCGACACCGTGATCAAGAGCATCGCCGATTATTTCGGCGAGAGTCACAATCGCGGCATTGTCGAACGCCTGACCAAGGAGGTCGAGATCGTCGACGCCGAGAAGCCGAACAGCAATTCGGCCGTCGCCGGCAAGACCGTGGTGTTCACGGGCTCGCTGGAGAAGATGACACGGGATGAAGCCAAGGCGACGGCCGAGCGGCTCGGGGCCAAGGTGTCGGGCTCGGTTTCGAAAAAGACCGATCTCGTCGTCGCGGGCCCCGGCGCCGGCTCGAAGCTCGCGGACGCCAACAAGCACGGCGTCAAGGTGCTGACCGAAGACGAGTGGTTGAAGCTGATCGCCGAGTGAGGGGCGCGTTGGCCCCTCGCAACCGTCGTCATCGCACAGGCGCTCCCCCAACAGCTTCCCGTGATGGTACGCGGGGGCGCAAGAGTTCCTTCACCATTCGCGTTGACCCGATGTTTACCGCTTCACGTGAGGCCGCATTTACCAATGCGCGACGTCGCCCCGTGAAAACACCTGCATTCGCTTGAGTGTGCCGCCTGCGCAACGCCGATTAACGCCCCGGCAACCTAAATTGGATACTCACAATAAAGATCGAATTGCACGGATGTACTGAGTTCGATCGAACCAGCGTAAGCGTAGCGTGAGCGTATCGATGTCTGTGTTGCGTAACCATCCGAAGGGCGCGCGGTTCGCGTCCTTCGGCATCGGTCTCTGCATCTTCGCATTGATGCCGAGAGAGACCGGCTATCAGGACATTGCCTCGTTGCTGGCGCGCCAACCCGGCGTCGCCGAGCGGTGGCAGAAGCAGGTGTTCTCCGCTGCGTCCTCGATCCAGCTTGCCACCTACAGTTTTTCCCGCCCCATCGGCACCTCGGTTCCGCAGAGCGCGATGGTTCGGCTCGCGAGCCTCGACGGCGGCGACGTCACCGGCGCAATCCGCCGCAATCCGGCGCTTCAGGCACCGCCGCGCTACCACGCATCCGACTTTCCCAAGGTCGATCGCGCCCTGAAGGGCGATCGCCTCGCAATCGTCACGCCGACGCAGTCGCCTGAGACGGCCGCGCCGGCTGCAGCACCGGCCAAGGAAGATCCCGCGACCTCGAACAGCTCGGTGTTCGGCGCCAAGACCGCCGCATTGCCGCCGGCGATGTCGCCGGAATCCGCGGCCCCGCTCGATCCCGAGCTGCAGGAGGCGATGCGCGCGCCGCCGCTGCCGCAATATTCCAATCCGCCGCAGGCGAGCGAGGCTGCGCGCGCGTTCGCGGTGCAGCCGCTAGAAGCGCTGAAGCGCGCCACGGCGCCGGCTGTTCCCGCGCGCGATCCTTTCAGCGTCAAGACATCGAGCCTGTTCTTCGGCAGCTCCTCGCTGGGCGGCAATCTCGAGACCATCGAGAGCTGGCAGCCCGGCGCCGAGCCGCTGATCGTGATGCCCGACCCCGACATGAAGGTGACGGCCTCGCTGACCCCGCCGACGGCGGAGATCGCCAAGGACATCGAGAGCGGCGAGAGCGTCGCGCCGAAGGGCGAGGTCAACGCCGACAACCAGCGCGGCAAGTCGCCGGCGGAGCGACTCGCGCTCGACGACAAGTCGCGCGCCAAGTCCGAAAAGTGTCTTGCCGAAGCCGTCTATTTCGAGGCCCGCGGCGAAGCCGTGCGCGGCCAGATTGCGGTGGCGCAAGTGGTGATGAACCGCGTCTTCTCCGGCAAATATCCCGACACCGTGTGCGGCGCGGTCTACCAGAACAAGCACCGTCACCTGGCCTGCCAGTTCACCTTCGCCTGCGACAACAATGCCGACGTGATCCGCGAGCCCGAAATGTGGGAGCGCGCCAAGAAGATCTCCAAGGCGATGCTCGACGGACAGATCTGGCTGCCCGAGGTCGGCAAGTCCACGCACTATCACGCCTACTGGGTGCGCCCGTCCTGGGTCGCCGAGATGAAGAAGCTGTACAAGACCGGCGTGCACACCTTCTATCGGCCGCGCAACTGGGGCGACGGCAGCGAGTTGCCGAGCTGGGGCACGCCGGCGCAAACCGCCGCGCTCTCCGCCGCGCTCGCGCAGGAAGCCAAGAGCTCCGCGGAGTTGGGCGAGCGGCGGTAGCGCCTACAAGTTGATCGTCATGCCCGGGCTTGTCCCACGGCTGTCCGGTTTAATTTTCATGGACAGGGCGCATGGCGTGGATTCTTCTACGGTCTTGAGCATCGCCAAATGTTCGAGACACGCCAGGAGAGTCCCGCCATGCGCCACCACAATACAGTATTTCACGGCATTCTGAACTTGGTGCCGTGGGGTGTTCTGGATCGGCTTGTGGACAGGTACCAGGCCAATAAGCGGGTGCGGCGGCTCAGCACACAGGATCAGTTTGTTGCGATGCTGTACGCGCAGCTTTCGGACGCCCAAAGCCTACGATCGATCGAAGCATCCTTCGAGAGCCATGCCGCACGGCTTTACCATCTCGGAACCAAAGAGCTGTCGCGATCGACTTTGGCTGACGCCAACGCCAAGCGGTCCAGCGCGGTGTTTGCCGAACTGTTGGCGGCGCTGATGGGCCGCTGCGAACGTGATCTTGCCGATAAAGTGGCCGAAGCGGTGTATCTGGTCGATTCGACCGGCTTTCGGCTGAACTCTCTGAGTTCCGATTGGGCGCGGTTTTGCTCCGGCGTGCATGGGGTCAAGCTGCATATCGTCTACAATCCGGACAGTGAGCGTCCGAGCTTCGCCGAGCTGACGCCCGCCAATGTCAACGACATCACCGTCGCCAAGGCTATGCCGATCCGCCCCGGGGCCACCTATATCTTCGACCTCGGCTACTACGACTATGGCTGGTGGGCTGAGCTCGACGCTGCGGGATGCCGCCTGGTGACCCGGCTCAAGGTCAACACGCCCCTGAGCGACATAGTTGAGAACAAGCTGCCTGAAGGCTCCTGCGCGCTCTCCGACCGCATAGGTCTGTTGCCTGCACGGCAGGCAAAGTCCCGCAAAAACCCCTTCAGGGATCCGGTGCGCGAGATCACGGTTCGCACCGAGACTGGCAAGATCCTGCGCATCGTGACCAATGATCTCGATGCCCCGGCCGACGAAATTGCTGAACTCTACAAGAGGCGCTGGCAGATCGAGCTGTTCTTCCGCTGGGTCAAGCACACTCTCAAAATCCGTCACTTCTTCGGCACGTCCGAGAATGCCGTGCGCATCCAGATCGCCATCGCGCTGATCGCCTTCCTGCTCTTGCGTTCGGCCCACAAAGCGCAACAAAGCGTCGAGAACCTTCTGATCTTCACCCGTCTGGTCGCTCAAAATCTCATGCAGCGGCGCCGGATCGATCACCTTCTCGACCTACCGCCCCCGATTATCAAAAATGACCGCCAGATGAGCCTAAGACTATGCCAAATTTAAACCGGACAGCCGTGGGCTTGTCCCGGGCATCCACGTTCTTCGTAACGCATGACGTTGATGGCCGGGACAAGCCCGGCCATGACGCGAGAAGTGCCATCACGCCTCGATGTCCAGCGCACAATCGAAATTCGGCGCAGAATGCGTCAGGGCGCCGGCCGACGCATAGTCGACGCCGGTGGCCGCGATGGCGGCGATCGAATCCAGCGTGACGCCGCCGGACGCCTCCAGCGCGAGGCGGCCCGCGTTGAGCCTCACCGCCTCGCGCAGCGCCGCAAGGTCCATATTATCGAGCAGCACCGCATCGGCCATCCCGCTCTCGAGCACCTCGCGCAGCTGCGCCAGCGTGTCGACCTCGATCTCGATCTTGACGAGATGGCCGGCATGGGCGCGGGCGCGCTCCAGCACCGGGCGGATGCCGCCGGCCACCGCAATGTGGTTGTCCTTGATCAGGATCGCATCGTCGAGCCCGAAGCGGTGGTTGAAGCCGCCGCCGCAGCGCACCGCGTATTTCTCCAGCGCCCGCAATCCCGGCGTGGTCTTGCGCGTGCAGCAGATGCGCATCCTGGTGCCTTCGGTGCGGGCGACATAGTCCGCGGTGAGCGTGGCGATGCCCGACAGCCGGCCGACGAAGTTCAGCGCGGTGCGCTCCGCCGTGAGAATGGCGCGCGCCGGGCCCGAGATCGTCAGCACGTGCTGGCCGCGCGCAACCCGCGCGGCATCGCGGACATGTGCGCGCACCTCGATCTCGGGCGAAAGCTTCTGCAAGGTCGCGAGCGCCAGCGGCAATCCGGCGATCACGCCGGACTGGCGCGCGACCAGGATGGCTTGCGCGCGCGTCGCCTCCGGGATCGTCGCCAGCGAGGTGATGTCGCCGGCGCGGCCGAGATCCTCGTCGAGCGCGCGCTCAACGGCGGTCTCGATGGCCAGCGGCGAAAGGAAGGCATCGGGATAGAGCAGTGAGGTCGGGGTGATCATGGGGCCTCCTTCAGGCGATCATGGATTGCACAAGGCGTGGCCGCGGGCGCTCGTCGAGGCTCTCCGCGACCTCGCGCGCCGCGGCGAGCGTGGTCATCGTTCTCTGCGCCAGCGCTGGGTTCTCGGCCGAGTGATCGGAACGGTAATGCGCACCGCGGCTTTCGTGCCGCGTCCAGGCCGCAACGGCGACGAGCAGAGCGGAGATCGCCATGTTGCCGAGGACGCCGTGTCCGGCCTCGCGCTCGAGTCTGGCGAAATGGCGCACGGCTTGCGCAAGCCCATCACCGTCGCGGATCACGCCGACATGCGCGCTCATCATTGCGCGCAGCCGCTTCACCTCCGCAGCATCCGGCGTGCCGGCGCGTGGTGTCACCAAAGACTCGGGAAGGCGTGCCGGCGGGGGCACAGTGCGGCCGGCGATGTCATCGGCAATGCGGGCGGCATAGACGACGGCTTCGAGCAGCGAATTCGAGGCAAGCCGGTTGGCGCCATGCGCGCCCGTGGAGGAGACTTCGCCGGCGGCCCAGAGGCCCTCGATCGAGCTGCGACCGCGCGCGTCCACCGCGATGCCGCCCATGTGGTAATGCGCGGCTGGCGCGATCGGAATCGGTTGCGTCGCGGGATCGATGCCGGCGGCGATGCAGCTCGCATGCACGGTCGGAAAACTCGTCGCGAAACGCGCGCCCAGCGCCTGTCGCGCATCGAGGAAGGCGCCGCGCCCGGCCGCGATCTCGGCGAACACGCCGCGGGCCACGATATCGCGGGGCGCGAGCTCCGCGAGCGGGTGGCGGGCGCTCATGAAGCGCTCGCCGTTGCCATTGATCAGCGTTGCCCCTTCGCCGCGCAGCGCTTCGGTGGCGAGCGGTGCCGGGTCGCGGCCGACCATGATGGCGGTTGGGTGGAACTGCACGAATTCAGGATCGGCAATCACGGCGCCGGCGCGGGCGGCGATCGCAAGGCCCGAGCCGCTCGCTTCCGACGGGTTGGTGGTGACGGCGTAGAGATGGCCGAGCCCACCTGTCGCAAGCACGACCGCGCGTGAGGCGAGCACGAGCGGCCGTGCCGCAGGATTGCCGGCCTCGCGCAATTGAAGCCCAGTGACCGCGCCGTCCTCGGTCAGCAGTGCTTCGGCGACGAAGCCTTCCATCAGGCAAATCGAGGGCGTGCGGCGCGCGGCCTCGCTCAAGGCCGCGATGATCGCGGCGCCGGCGCCATCGCCGCGCACATGCACGATGCGACTCGCGGAATGCGCAGCTTCGCGTCCGACCGCAAGCCTGCCGTCGAGATCGCGGTCGAACGGCACGCCATAGGCGAGAAGATCGTGGATGCGCGGCGCAGCCTCCCGCGCAATGCCGAGCGCAACGGCTTCGTCGACGAGGCCGCCGCCGACCGCGACGGTGTCGGCAGCGTGTGCCTCCGGCGTATCGCCTTCGGCGACGGCCGCCGCGATGCCGCCTTGCGCCCATGCCGAGGATGCACCGTGCCCGAGCGGGGCCGCCGAGATCAATGTCACCGGCCGCGGCGCGAGCTTCAGCGCGCAGAACAGTCCGGCAAGGCCGCCGCCGACGATGACGACGTCGTCGGTGCGGGCGCGGTCGTGGATGCCGTGTTGCATGTTACTCGCCCTCAATTTCTCAGATTGATCATGCGCTCGACCGAGTGCCGCGCGCGTTCCGCGAGCTCGGGGTCGATCGTCACCTCCTCGCGAAGCGTCAGCAGGCTTTCCAGGATGTTGGCGAGCGTGATGCGCTTCATGTGCGAGCAGAGATTGCAGGGGCGAAGCATCTCCACGTCGGGCAGCTCGGCCCGGACATTATCGGCCATCGAGCATTCCGTGATCATGACGAGCCGCCGCGGCCGCTTTGCCCGCACCCAGTTGATCATGTGCGCGGTCGAACCGGTGAAGTCGGCTTCCGCCAGCACGTCCGGCGGGCATTCCGGATGCGCGATGATCTGCACCGACGGATCGGCCTCGCGAAAGCTCCGCAGCTCTTCGCCCGTGAAGCGCTCGTGCACCTCGCAGGCGCCTTTCCAGGCGATGATCTTCACGTCGGTCTTCGACGCCACGTAAGTGGCGAGGTATCGGTCGGGCAGGAAGATCACGGTCGGGGCGTTCAGGCTCTCGACCACCTGCACCGCGTTCGAGGACGTGCAGCAGATGTCGACCTCGGCCTTCACCTCCGCCGAGGTGTTGACATAGGCGACAACAGGCACGCCGGGGAACTTCTCCCGCAGCAGCCGCACGTCCGCACCGGTGATGCTGGCGGCGAGCGAGCAGCCCGCGCGCGAATCCGGGATCAAGACGGTCTTGTCCGGATTGAGCAGCTTCGAGGTCTCCGCCATGAAGTGCACGCCGCATTGGACGATGATGCCGGCCTTCACCTTGGTGGCTTCGACCGCGAGCTGGAGCGAGTCGCCGCCGATATCGGCGACGCAGTGAAAGATCTCCGGAGCCTGATAGTTGTGGGCGAGGATGACTGCGCCCCGCGCGCGCTTGAGCTCGTTGATTGCGTGAATCGTCGGGGCCATCAGCGGCCATTCGATCGGCGGGATCACGTGCTTGACGCGGTCATAGAGCGGCGCGGTGGCGCGTTCGACCGCCGGCGACCATTCCAGGGACGGCATCGGCCATGTCGGTCCCGGAGGCACCGGGACGGGGCGCGGGGAGACGGTGGGTTGGCCTTGCGGCCGGTTGGCAAAGTCGTCGGGACCGTAAATTGCAGTGATCGGCATTGAAGCCTCCCAAGTGTGGCCATTATGCGTGGCATTATGCTCAGTTTGAGAATATAGTGGGCCCGAGAAAACCGGCCGAGCAGGCCGGACAGAAGCCATATATACTCAATATGAGTAAATCAGGCATAGCACGCACGCGCGAGTATCGCTAGGGCCTGCCCCACACATTCCCGTCACCGCGCACCTGTCAGGCGAGGTCGGATTGAAACGCAATGCTCCCGCGTCAGCTCTTCGTGGAATGCAATCGTTTTTGCCTTGGGATTTTCATGCATATGCATTAAACGGGCTGTCCCGCGGCTGCTGATTTGCGGCTCCGCCAAGGACAAGACGAGGACAACCATGTCGACACAGATCGGCGAGCTCGCTCCGGCCTCGCGTTCCTCCAACTGGCGTACCCCGGCCGTCATCATCCTCTGTGGTTGTGCCATCGGCATGCTCGGTTTCGGTCCGCGCTCGGCGCTCGGCTTCTTCGTGCAGCCGATGAGTCACGAATTCAGCTGGGGCCGTGACGTGTTCGGCCTCGCCATCGCCGTGCAGAATCTGTTGTGGGGACTGGGCCAGCCGTTCGCCGGTGCGGTCGCGGATCGCTTCGGCCTGTTCCGGGTGATGTGCGTCGGCGCGCTGCTCTATGCCGGCGGGCTGCTGTTGATGCGCTATTCCTCGACGCCGCTGTCGCTCAACATCGGCGCCGGGGTGATGATCGGCTTTGGCCTCGCCGGCTGTTCGTTCAATCTGGTTCTGTCGGCCTTCACCAAGCTCTTGCCCGCGGAGAAGCGCGGCATCGCGCTCGGCGCCGGCACGGCCGCGGGTTCGTTCGGGCAGTTCCTGTTCGCACCGATCGGCGTTGCCTTGATCGACAATTTCGGCTGGCAGCAGGCGCTCTCCGTGTTCGGCTTCCTGATGCTGCTGATCATCCCGCTCTCGCTGGCGCTCTCGACGCCGCCGGTGACAAGCGTGAACAGCGCAACGCCCGCGGATGACCAGACCATCACTAAGGCGCTTGCCGAAGCTTTCGGTCATCGCTCCTACGTGCTCCTGGTGCTGGGCTTCTTCACCTGCGGCTTTCAGCTGGCCTTCATCACCGTGCATCTGCCGGCGTTCCTGGTCGATCGCGGTATCACCGCACAAACCGGCGGCTGGGTGATCGCGGCGATCGGCCTGTTCAACATCATCGGATCGCTCAGCGTGGGGTATCTCCAGAACTACCTTCCCAAGCGCTACATCCTCTCGGCCATCTACTTCACGCGCGCGCTGGCGATCCTCGCTTTCATCTCGTTCCCGATCACGCCGTTCTCGGCGATCGCGTTCGGTGCAATCTCCGGCCTGACCTGGCTGTCGACGGTGCCGCCGACCTCGGCGCTGGTGGCGCTGATGTTCGGAACGCGCTGGCTCGCGACGCTCTACGGCTTTGCCTTCGTCAGCCATCAGGTAGGTGGCTTCCTGGGCGTCTGGCTCGGCGGCATCGTGTTCGAGAAGTTCGGGTCCTACACGCCGATCTGGTGGCTCTCGATCCTGTTCGGCGTGCTCTCGGCGCTGATCAATCTTCCGATCGTGGAAAAACCCGTTCAGCGGGCGGTTGCGCAGCCCGCCTGATCGGCTAAACATCCCCGACAAACAAAGTCAGGGAGTTCAGTCGTGGCCACATTCAAGGCTGTCAGGATCGACAAGGCGGACAAGGGCACCACCGCGCAGCTCGCGCAGTTCGACGAAACCGAGCTGATGGAGGGCGACGTCACCGTCCGTGTCGAATGGTCGACGCTGAACTACAAGGACGGCCTTGCGCTCACCGGCAAGGCGCCGGTGGTGCGCCGCTTCCCCATGATCGCCGGTATTGATTTCGCCGGCACGGTTGAAGCCTCCTCGCATCCGCAGTGGAAGGCGGGCGACAAGGTCGTCTGCACCGGCTGGGGCATGGGCGAGACCCATCTCGGCGCCTATGCCGAGAAGGCGCGGGTGAAGGGCGACTGGCTGGTCGCTCTTCCGCAAGGGCTATCGGCGCGCGACGCCATGGCGATCGGCACCGCCGGCTTCACCGCGATGCTCTCGGTGCTGGCGCTGGAGAAGCACGGCATCTCGCCGAAGAGCGGCCCGGTCGTGGTGACGGGCGCTGCCGGCGGCGTCGGCTCGGTCGCGATCGCCGTGCTCTCGAAGCTCGGCTACCACGTCATCGCTTCGACCGGCCGGGCCTCCGAGGCCGACTACCTGAAGCAGCTGGGGGCTGCCGAGATCATCGACCGCAACGAATTGTCGGCGCCGGCAAAGCCCCTCGCCAAGGAGCGCTGGGCCGGCGGCGTCGACAGCGTCGGCTCGACCACCCTCGCCAACCTGCTCTCGATGACGAAATATGGCGGCGCGATCGCGGCCTGCGGCCTGGCCGCCGGCATGGACCTGCCGTCCTCGGTGGCGCCGTTTATTTTGCGCGGAGTGTGCCTTCTCGGCATCGATTCGGTGATGTGCCCAATCGAGCCCCGGAAGGCCGCCTGGCAGCGCTTGGCCTCCGACCTGGACAGAACAAAACTCTCTGAAATTACTGAGGAAATTTCGCTCGACGAGGTTCAGGGCTGGGGCGCGAAAATCCTCGCCGGCCAGGTTCGCGGCCGCGTCGTGGTAAAAATTGTCTGACGGCGTTCAGACTTTACCAACCAAGCTGCTTCAATCTCGCCATGGTTCGTATGGTAAGCAGCGGGTAAAGAGATAAAGGCATCGCCCGCTGCGGGGGTTGGTTCGGAGTTGAGCATGCTTGCGCGTATTGTGTTGGGGGCTGTCACGGCGGCAGCGACGTTTGCGCCGGCCATCGCTGGAAGCATGAACGCCGACGAGGCGCGCCGCTTCGTGGCCGGCAAGGTGTTCGCCTTCACCTGTTTCGACGGCACCCGCGGGGCAGGCCGCATCCTCGACGATCTCGGCGCCGCCGGTGCGGTGCAATTCTCGGGCTCGGGCCCGGTCAAGCACCTCCGACTTCCCGGCAATACGCTCCAGATCCGCGGCCAGAACGTTTGCGCCTCGATCAAGGGCATTCCGTTCGAGCCCTGTTTCAACCTCGAAAAGACCGACGATCGCAGCTTCCGCGGCTCGGTGTCGGGCATGGGCTTCGCCTATTGCGACTTCCGTCACCAGGGCGGCAACCAAATGCTGATGGCGCGCGCTGCGGCGCGGCCGCGCTCGCTGCACAAGCCGGAGCACACCGGCACGGTTGCCGCCTCGACCACCGAGGTAGCCGCGCGCGTCGAGACACCGCGTGTCGAGGGCAGCCGGCTCGAGCCGGTGAAGTCCGAGCCGGCGAAGAACGAGGGACCGCTGGAGCTGCGCCGCTCCACGCAGTGAGCTCGCCTGCGCGAGACAACCCGCGCCATTGATCGTCGAAGGCATCATCGAACATCAAGCCGCCTGCGCCGTAGTCATACGGACGGCGGCTTTCATGCCTTGGTAGCTGTTCGGGCCGCAGTTTGCGCGCGCCGGGGGGCGGTCCCACGCAAGGGTTCAACCATGTCGCTCTATTTCTTCCGCATCAGCACCGGCCGTTATTCCGGCGCCGCCGACCTGCCGTACGAGTTCGAGGATCGCGCAGCCGCCTGGACCGAGATGACCGAGGTGTGCGCCAATCTGCTCAGCGGCATCGCGCGCGGCCTGAAGCCGAACGCCGAGTGGTGCATGGAGCTGCTCGATGAGGACAAGCAGCCGGTCTTTCGAATCAGCCTCGTCGGCGAGGCCATCGGATGTAAAGCGTCCTAGCTCCGACTTGAAGCTGCAATTTACAACTATGACGGGATCGTTTCCTTTCGCGCTCAATCATTTAGCGTGCAAAGTCAGTATTTCTGCGAGGGATTTCGTTAACCAAATCGGAATGTGAGAAGCTCATTTTTTGGGCAATGGCGCAGTCAGGGGAAGCCGACAATGACTCGGCTGCGCGTTCCTTCGGGGGAAGCATGCCCATGTTGAGCCTAGTTCAGAATCTGAGGATCGGGACCAAGCTGGCGATTGCGTCGGCGCTCGGTGTGCTCCTGGTTGGGGCCATGATTGCAAGCCAGATGCTCGGCAATGCGGGCATTCGCGAGAGCAGCCAGAGCGCGCTTGCGCAGCAGCAGATCGCGCGCGACGCAGTCAAGGCCGAGGCTGCGGTTCGCGGCATGCAGCTTGCGGTACGAGACCTTCGTCTTGCCAATAGCCCGGCTGACATTCAGAAGGCCGTCCAGAATCTGGGCGACCGGCAAAAATCGACGAATGCGCTGGTCGATGAAATGCTGAAGCTTTCTCACGAGGCGGAGAACCGCGCTCGGATGGAGAAACTGAGATCGCTGGCTGCGAATTACGAAAAGGCCGCGCAGCAGATCGCCGGCGTGCGCGGCGAAGCCCTGGCCGCCAGCGGTGCAGACGGAGCGGCCCGCGCTGCGAAGCTCAATGAAGACGTCGTTCGCATCGCACGCGAGGTGACCCTGCCGATTGCCGGCGAGCTCGACGTGCTGATCGGCCAGATCGCCGACTACGCAAGGCACAAATCCGAGGAGAAGAATTCCGCGGCCGCGGCCCAAATGAGATCGAGCGAGCAGCTTGCGATCCTGGTCGGCGCACTCGCCATGCTCGTCCTCGTCGGCTCCTGGCTGATGTCGTTCCTGACCATCGCGCGGCCGATCCGTGCGCTCACGGTCGCCATGGACAAGCTCGCCGGCGGCGATTTCTCCGTGGTTCTGCCCGGTCTCGGCCGCAAGGACGAGGTCGGCGGCGTCGCGGCGGCCGTTGAAAAGTTCAAGGTCGTGTCGGAGCAGAAGGCGCGCGAGGACGCCGAAGCCAAGATCAGGCAGGACCAGATTGCGTCCGCGCAGCGCAAGGCCGAGATGCACAAGCTGGCTGACAGCTTCGAAGCCGCGATCGGTGAGATCGTCGATACCGTGTCCTCGGCCGCGACCGAGCTGGAAGCTTCCGCCTCGACGCTGACCGCGACCGCGGCGCGCGGCCAGGAGCTCACGACCATGGTTGCTGCCGCTTCCGAGGAAGCGTCCACCAACGTGCAGTCGGTCGCGTCGGCGACCGAAGAGCTGTCGTCGTCGATCACCGAGATCAGCCGGCAGGTGCAGGAATCCGCCCGCGTCGCCGGCGATGCGGTGAACCAGGCTCGCACCACGACCGATCGCGTCGGGGAGCTCTCCGCTGCTGCGGCGCGGATCGGCGACGTGGTCGAACTGATCAACACCATCGCCGGCCAGACCAATCTCCTGGCGCTCAATGCAACCATCGAGGCCGCGCGCGCCGGCGAGGCAGGCCGCGGCTTTGCCGTCGTCGCTTCGGAGGTCAAGGCGCTTGCCGAGCAGACGGCGAAGGCGACCGGCGAGATCGGCCAGCAGATCGCCGGCATCCAGACCGCCACCGAGCATTCGGTCGGCGCGATCAAGGACATCAGCCACACCATCGAGAAGCTGTCGGAGATCTCCTCGACCATCGCAGCCGCGGTGGAAGAGCAGGGGGCCGCAACGCAGGAGATCTCCCGCAACGTGCAGCAGGCGGCGACGGGCACCCATCAGGTGTCATCCAACATCACCGACGTGCAGCGCGGCGCGAGTGAGACCGGTTCGGCATCCTCGCAGGTGTTGGGCGCCGCGCAATCGCTGTCCGGCGACAGCAACCGGCTGAAGCTCGAAGTCGGAAAGTTCCTCGATACCGTCCGCGCGGCCTGACACGTGCCTTTGCGTCCGCATCGTAACGGGAGATGCCGGTGCGGCTGCAACAGAGAGTTGCAGCGAACCACGATCGCTGCGCACGAGCCGTATTTTTACGTAGCCTCCTGTTAACGCCTGTTTGCGATTATGCGCGCAATCCTTCGGGAAAAGAACCAGCCAGCATTTGTTGAACTGACCTTCGCCCGGGTCGTCCGTCGTGACGTCTGCGGCGCAGATGATGTGCGCGTTGCCGGGTAATCATCGGGATTGTCGTGATGTCGAAATTGTCGATCGTCTTCAAGCTGCTGACCGTGCTGTCGGTCCTCGTGCTCTCGCTCGCCGGCGTCGGCGTGATGGCGATCGGCACGATGCAGAACATCAACGCCCATACGGTCGAGATCGCGCAGGGCTGGTTGCCGAGCGTGCGTGCGCTCGGCTCGATGCGTGCTGACATCAACGAGCTCCGCGTCGCGCTGCGTCTGCACCTGATGCAGGATACTGCCGAAGGCAAGGAGGCTGCCGAGAAGCGCCTGGCAGGTTTGCGCGAACGGATCGAGAAGACCCGCAAGATCTACGAGCCGCTGATCACGCGCGCAGAGGAGCGCTCGCTCTACGAGCAATGGACCAAGGCCTGGGCCGAGTACCTGAACGGCGTGCAGGATGTAATGGCGCTGTCGCGCAAGAGTGTCGGCCGGTTCCCGACCGATGCCAACGAGATGTTGCAGACCAAGGTCGCGAAGATGGCTCAGGCCGCCGATCCGCTGCTCCAGAAGGGCATCGAAATGAACAATCAGGGCGCCGAGCTGGAGACGAAGCAGGCCGCCGACAGCTACGCTACGATCTTCCGTGTGCTGGTCGGGATCATCGTGGCCTCCGTTGTGATCGCGATCGGCGCCGCCTACTATCTCGTGCGCGACGTCTCGCGTGGCATCGCTTCGATCATCCGCCCGATGCAGTCGCTCGGCGAGGGCGACCTTGCGGTGGAGGTGCCGCATCGCGGCGAGAAGACCGAGATCGGCTCGATGGCGGATGCGCTCCAGATCTTCAAGCAGGCGCTGATCGCCAAGAAGGCGGCCGACGCTGCGGCGGCGCGCGACGCCGAGGCCAAGATCGAACGCGGCCGACGTGTCGATGCCATCACCCGCAATTTCGAGGTCATGATTGGGGAGGTCGTCGAGACCGTGTCGTCGGCCTCGACCGAGCTCGAGGCCTCCGCGGCGACGCTGAGCGGCACCGCGCAGCGCGGCCAGGAGCTCGCAACCGTCGTTGCGGCGGCGTCGGAAGAAGCTTCCACCAACGTCCAGGCGGTGGCCTCGGCCTCCGAGGAGCTGTCGTCCTCTATCACCGAGATCAGCCGCCGCGTGCAGGATTCGGCGCGGATGGCAGCGGAAGCGGTCGAGCAGGCGGCGCGGACCAACGAGCGCGTCAACGCGCTGTCGCAGGCGGCCGCCCGCATCGGCGACGTCGTCGAGCTCATCAACACCATCGCGGGCCAGACCAATCTGCTCGCGCTGAACGCGACCATCGAGGCGGCGCGCGCGGGCGAAGCCGGCCGCGGCTTTGCCGTCGTCGCCTCCGAGGTCAAGGCACTGGCCGAGCAGACCGCGAAAGCGACCGGCGAAATCGGGGCGCAGGTCTCGGGCATCCAGGCGGCGACGCAAGAATCCGTCAACGCCATCCAGGAGATCGGCGGCACCATCGAGCGGCTGTCCGAGGTGTCGGCCGCGATCGCCGCCGCCGTCGAGGAGCAGGGCGCGGCCACGCAGGAGATTTCGCGCAACGTTCAGCAGGCCTCGCTCGGCACGCAGGAAGTGTCGTCCAACATCACCAACGTGCAGCGCGGTGCGATCGAGACCGGCTCGGCCTCGAGTGAAGTGCTGTCGGCGGCGAAGTCGCTGGCGACCGACAGCACCCGCCTGAAGGTCGAGGTCGCGCAGTTCCTGGAATCGGTCCGCGCGGCGTAGAGGCACCCGCTCGATCGTTGTTGACCTCTCCCCGCTGGGGAGAGGTGGAGTGCCCGCCCGACGATCCAGTCTAGCTGCCCGTCTGCGGCGCAGCCGGCGGCGGTGCGATCTGCCGCCGGAACAGGATACGCTGGTAGAGCCAGCCGATCGCGACCAGCACGACGCCGAGGCACATGAACGAGAGCGCCCGATAGACGCCGGTCAGCGTCCACACGTCGACGGCGAAGGCCTTGAAGATCGTCAGCGCGATGACGGCAGCGGACGCCAGCCGCGCACGCTCCGAATTGACCAGGATGCCGACGCCGAGCAGCGCCACGCCAAAAGCGAGCCAGCCGATCGAATAGGTATATTGCTCGGCGCTCGTGGTGCCACCGTAGAGCAGGACCGGGCCGTGATAGAAGCGGCGGATCTCCAGCGTCACATAGGTGA
Source organism: Bradyrhizobium yuanmingense (assembly GCF_025200905.1). Taxonomy (NCBI): domain Bacteria; kingdom Pseudomonadati; phylum Pseudomonadota; class Alphaproteobacteria; order Hyphomicrobiales; family Nitrobacteraceae; genus Bradyrhizobium; species Bradyrhizobium yuanmingense. Next base: position 1,802,305 of record NZ_CP104173.1, read on the forward strand.
GCGCGAACACCAGGGCGCCACCCGCAATCGTGTTTGCATATGCGACACTGCGGTGTCCCGCCACTGCGTAGGAGAGCAGCAGCATCAGCACGGCCGGCAACGCATAGCCGAGCAGCAGCAGATTGAACACGAGGCTGCCGACATTGACGCTGGAGAGCAGCATCGGGTTCTCCAGGATCAGGAGGCCAAACACGCTGATGAGGCCGGCGATCGCCGTCAGCACGACCGCGCCGACATTGTGCACGATGCTGTGGCTGCGCAGCCGCAGGCGCTCCAGGCCGATTGCCATGGCTAGCATGACACAGACTTGCAGCGCGAACTCGAGCAGCGAGGGCGGTGAGGTCATGCGGCCGCCGGTCGCAAAGTGCCGGATCTCCATGAAGGCGAGCAGCGCGGTGAACAGGATCGCCGCCGTCTCGACCACGCGCAGCGGCGGATCGTCGGCGCGGCGGCGCAGGAAGATGCTCGCGCCCCAGAACGAGGCGGCCGGCAGGCCATAGCCCCACAACAGCCAGTTGAAGATCGGCGTGGTGCCGACGGCATCGCCGACGATGCTCGGATCATAGACGATGCGCGCGGTGACGATCGCAGCGAAGACGGCAGCCAGCCGGCGCAGCACCGGAATCGGCCGCTGCAACGAGATCCAGGCGGTGCCGAGTGACATCAGCGCGAGCGCAATGGTGAGCCAGCCCTTCTCCAGGGCGAAGGTCAGCGCCAGCGCCAGCGCGCCGAGCGTACCGGTCGCGAACAGCGCGACCGAGGTTGCAACGCCGGGCCGTTCTTCGCGGCGCATCAGCGCTTCGGTCGCGGCGCCAAAGGCCGCAGCGAGCAGCACGGCGAGGATCGCAAACGGGATCGAGCGGTCGAGATGGGCAATGCGCGCATAGAGCGCAACCAGGATGGCGATCGGCGTCGCGACGCCCGCCGCCGACCACACCACGGGAATGATCACCGAGTTCGAGCGGCCTTGCGCGAAAAAGCCCGTGACGCCGAAACCGGCGGCGAAGATCGCGGCCGTCACCAGATGCAGCGTCACCGCGCTATCAATCGCGACCGGGCCGACGCCGGGCATCGGGCCGCCCGGCAGCACCAGCATATCGGGGTTGGCGCGCACCGCCCATTCGGCGAACACGATGAACACGGCCGCCGCGGCCGCGCCTAGCGCGCCGGTCGCCGCCGGTGCGCGCCAGGCAACGAACAGCGTGCCGCCGACGAGGAGCGTGAAGGCGATCAGCGCGAGATCCGCATGCGCGCTCGACAGCACGACCAGCATCGCGCCGAACAAATAGGCGCCAAGCGCGCCCGATGAGACCGGCTCGATCTCGCCGTCCTCCATGCTGGGCCCGAACATGAAGCCGCAGACGACGAGCAGTGCGGCGAGCACGAAGCCGGCGATGGCATGGAAGGCGTGCGGCGCGACCTGCACCTGTTCGGTATCGAGACCCGGGAAGATCCAGAGCACCGCGAAGGCAATGGTCGTGACCGCAAGCCAGCGCCATAGCCTGATGCGGGCGAGCCCGAAACTCGCGGCCGTCACGACCGCAAGATAGATGTAGAGCGCCCAATAATCCGGCTTGCCGGAGGAGACGAGGATCGGCGTCACGAAGGCGCCGACGACGCCGAGCCCGGCGAGCGCAGGGCCGTGCAGGAGCGCTGCGGCCAGCGTGCCCATCGCAACGATGCCGAGCAGCACGAAGGCCGTCGCAGGCACGAGGAAGTCGTAGAGTGCGTACGCCGCGTAGATGGTCGCGAACGCCACCGCCGTGCCGGCCGCGGTGAGGATCGCGGGAATGTTGGCGATAGGCAGCGCCGCGATGCTTGAGATGCTCTCCTTGCGCCGCGTCCATTCGCCGGCGCCAAGCAGCGCAGCGGCGAACAGGCCGCCGAGGAACACGCGCACGCCGGGGCCGAGCAGACCGGCCTCGATCGAATAGCGCACCATGAAGAAGCCGCCGAGCGCGAGCGCAAGCCCGCCGATCCACACCACCCAGCGGGTGCCGAGCCGCTCCTCGAAGCCGGGTGCTGCCTCCGGCACCGGAGGGGGCGCAGCGGCGCCCGTGCTCGGCTCGAGCGGGGGCGGCGAAATCTCTTCGGTGACGAGCGGAGGCGGCGTCGTTTCGGCTTCCGGGGCCAGCGGCGGCGGCTCTGCGGCTGCAGTCGTCGCGGGGGCTTCGGCCTGCGCCGGCATCAGCGGGGGCGGCTGCACCGTCCGCTGCGCGTAAAGCATATCTTCGAGCGAACTGATCCGGCGGCGCAACTCGGTCGCCTGGCTGGACGCCTTGATCGCGATCAGGAAGGCGATGATCGCAATGATCAGCGCAAAGACGTCAAACGGGCCGTCGAACATGAAGCCTCCAGGCAATCGGCGGGCAGGGGCCGATACCACTGATATCAGGATCTTAATTTCTTGAGCATGATCTTACTGGAAAACCGCAACGCACTTTTCCGGATCATGCTCTAGCGCCGGGAGCGAACGCGCAAGCCCGGCGCGGGCCGCTCCTGGAGCACCTCGCGGCGGAAGCGGTAGAGCGCTGCCGGCCGTCCGCCCGTCTGTGTCGACATCACCCCGGTCGGTTCGACCAGGGCTTCCATCTCGACCAGGCGGCGGAAATTCTGCTTGTGCAGGTGCCGGCCGGAGATCGCTTCCACCGTGTGCTGCAGTTCAGTGAGTGTGAATTCGGTCGGCAAAAGTTCAAAGACTACAGGACGATACTTCAGCTTTGCGCGCAGCCGCGCGATTGCCGTGGCGAGAATCCGGCGGTGGTCGAACCGCATCGAGGTCCCGAGCGGGGGAAGCGTCTTGCGCGCCAATGCCGCAGGACGGCCATCGCGGCGGGCCTCCTCGATCAGCCCGGCCTCGTAGAGCAGCTCGTAGCGGTCGAGCACGCGCTCCTCGTCCCAGGGTGCGCCGTCGAGACCGAAATAGAACCGCACGCGATCCTTCCGCGGCAGTGCGCGAATCGTCTCCGCCGTCTCCTCCTCGGCCCATTCGGTCAGTGCAGGGATGATGTCGCGGGCGATGATCGCCGGCGGCTGGTCGCGCCAGTCTTCCCAGGGGAAGAAGCGATACCAGGGCGCGAAGCTCGCCGCGTTTGTCGCGAGCTCGCCGCCCGCCGGGCGCGTCAGCGCGAGATAGCCGATCGAAACGATGTGGGCGCCGGTGTCGCCGGCCTCGGCATGACGGCCGCGATCGCCGAACGTGTAAAGCTGCTCGACATAGCCGAGCCGCAGCCCCGCCTGTTGCTCGACCCAAGCGCGCAGGCCGATCTCGAACGTGCGATGGCTCACCGCGTCGAACGGGCCGAACGGCAGGCCGGCAAGCCCGTCGCTGCTATGCGCAGTGAGGATCAACGGCTCGTGGTTCTCGATCGCGACGATAGCGGCGGTGAGGCCGATTTCGATTGGCGTCAGCTGCGTGTCGCTCATGTGATGACGATCGCAGGTGTTGCGGAAAGAATATCTTCGTTGGTTGAACAGATCTCGCCGCGGGCTCGCTGTAACCTCGCCCGCTTGCGGGAGAGGTCGGCGCGTAGCGCCGGGTGAGGGCTTTCTCCTCTAGGGGGTTGTCCCAATGCGGAGAAACCCTCTCCCGCAAGCGGGAGAGGGGGTGCAGTCCCGTCGCAGCTGCTATTCGACTCCCGCCTCATTCGAGCTCGATCGCGAAGGGGCGGCCTTCCACCATCATCGCGCCGGGGCCCATCTCGTCGAGCGCGCGCAGCATGCGGCCGTTGCGTCCGAGCGCATGATCGGCGAGGCTGACGATGCGACGGTTCGGCGAGGCGATCGGCGAGGCCGCGCGAATCTTCCTGGCGATCTCGATCTCGTCGCGATTCGGATTAAGCGCGCAAACGGCCGCGAACGCGCTGGCGGTGGAGCGGCTGATCCCGGCATAGCAATGCACCACCAGCGGGGCGCTGCGGTCCCAGCCGCGCACGAAGTTGAGCACCTGCTCGATATGCGTCTCCGACGGCGCGACGAAGCCGTCCATTTCCTCGGTGATGTCGTCCATCGACACCTTGAGATGGTTGGCCGGGAGCACCGACACGGGACGCGCGACCTGCTCGACATTGGCCATCACGGTCAGCACGTGGCTGGCCTTGGTGAGGCGGACGGTTTCGGGAAGCGCGGCGAGGGAACAGACGTGGATCATGGCGAACCTTTTTGCGCCCGATTATAGCGAGCGCTCGTAGGGTGGGCAAAGGCGCATCGCGCCGTGCCCACCATTTCGCAATTGCGCGCATGTCGCTTGGTTCGGTGGGCACGCTTCGCTTTGCCCACCCTACGAAGGAATAATGCTACGCAAACACGGCGCCAAACCGCTCCAGAAACTGCTTCTCGGCCCGCGCCGCGGTCCAAGGCGTCAGATAGTCGCGTCGGACGCTGTCGGAGAGACCCGGATCCTTGCCGAACAGGCGCCGCGCTTCGCTCGCGCTGAAGCCGGCGAGCTCGGTTGCCTCGAGATAGGCCGCGCCGCGATCGGCGGCCTTGATGGCCTGCGTGATGTCATCAGGCAATACCGGCGGCAAACCGAAGCGGATATGGATGGCGCCGAGCAGCCGCTTCTCGACGGCCTTGTAGTGACCGTCGAGCACCGCCTTGAACGGCGAGATCATGTCGCCGATCACATATTCCGGCGCATCATGCAGCAGGGCCGCGAGCCGGACGCGCTGGTCGACGCGGGGTATCTCATGGCGCAGCACGGTCTCTACCAGCAGCGTATGCTGTGCGACCGAAAAGATGTGCGCGCCGAGGGTCTGCCCGTTCCAGCGCGCCACCCGCGCCAGCCCGTGCGCGATGTCGCCGATTTCGATGTCGAGCGGGGAAGGATCGAGCAGGTCGAGCCGCCGGCCCGACAGCATGCGCTGCCAGGCGCGGACCTCTTCGTTGCGCGCTGCCTTCTTCGCCGTCATTTGGCCTTGAGGCGCAGCTTGCGCTGGGTCTTGCTGCAAGTCGCATGACAGTGGCAGTCGACCAGGTGGTCGTTGACCATGCCGGTCGCCTGCATGAAGGCGTAGACGATCGTCGGGCCGACGAATTTGAAGCCGCGCGAGGACAGCTCCTTGGAGATCTGTACCGACAGCGGCGTCGAGGCCGGCACGCTTGCCGTGGTCTTGAACTGGTTGACCTTGGGCCGTCCGTCCATGAAGTCCCACAGCAGCTTCGAGAAGCCCGGGCCCTTCTCCATGATGTCGAGATAGGACTTTGCGCTCAGGATCGCGCCTTCGATCTTGGCCTTGTTGCGCACGATACCCGCATCGTTCATCAGCGCGTGAACCTTCTTGGGCGTGTAACGCGCGATCTTCTCCGGCTGGAAATCGTCGAAGGCTTTGCGGAAATTGTCGCGCTTGCGCAGGATCGTGATCCAGGACAGGCCGGCCTGGAAGCCGTCCAGCATCAGCTTCTCGTACAGCGCGCGGTCGTCGTATTCCGGCACGCCCCATTCGGTGTCGTGATAGGCGACATAAAGCGGATCTTCGCCCGGCCAGGGGCAGCGGGTCAGACCATCGGGATGCAAGCGGGCAGCGCGGCTCATGCGGTCGGCTGCTTGGCTGGAATGCGAACGACGTCTGGTTCAGCGAGTGTCAAAGCCAGCCCCCCAGCGGTGAGCGGCTGGCCCGCATCGAGCGCGTCTGCGACACGGTCGATGCGCACCAGCGCGATTCCCTTGCCGCCAGCCGTCGAGCCGATGGTGCCGACCGGCTTGTCGCCGGCAAGAATGGTCGTGCCCGGCTCGGGCGAGGCGTCCTCGAGCAGCACCTTCACGCTGCGCGTGCGCGCGGTGCCGCGATGCTGCATGCGCGAGACGACCTCCTGGCCGACATAGCAGCCCTTGTCGAAATCGACGCCGGCGAGGCGATCCATGTTGGTCTCATGCGGGAACGCATCGCTGTACATGAAATCGAGCCCGCCGCGCGGCACGCCGAGCGCAATGCGGTGCGCCTCGTACTCGGCTGCATCGACCAGCTCGGCGCCGATGAGATCGGACAGTTTCTGCTTGAGATCTTCCTGGACCAGGATGCGGTAGCCGAGCCCCTCAGCCCGCGGATCGGCAAAGGCAAGGTCGGGCTGCGCCGTCGGCTCGCCGTCCCAGGCCGCGAGCACGCCGAGGTCGAGCTTGTCCACGGTGACCTTGGCGCGCAGCTTGTAGAATTTCAGCTTGGTGGCGAGGGTGTCCGCCAGCGCCTTGGGGCAGTCGATCAGGAACCCGCCGCCGTGGCCCGCGGACGCTTCCGTGATCAGGAAATCCACGATGATCTTGCCCTGCGGCGTCAGCAATGCGCCGAATCGCCCCAGACCAGGTTTCAGCCTGTCCAGGTCGGTGGTGACGAGGCCATTGAGGAAGTTGCGCGCATCCTCACCCGCGACTTTGATCACGCCCCGGTCGGGAAGAAACGCCGATTTCATGCGAAAATCTCTTGCGACATGTTGCTCCGGAACGTAAGCCCGCAACGCATAAACGACAAGACCTCGAGCCCTGCGCCCTGAGGATGAGAGAGGCCCAATGACCCAGCGTTTCGATGTGATCCTGAAGGGTGGCACCGTCTTCAACCAGGACGGCGAGGGCGTGCGGGATATCGGCATCACGGGCGGCCGCATCGCCGAGCTCGGTCCGCTGTCGCAAGGCTCGGCCGCCGAGGTGATCGACTGCAAGGGCCTGCACATCCTGCCCGGCGTGATGGACACGCAGGTGCATTTCCGCGAGCCCGGGCTGACGCACAAGGAAGACCTCGAGACCGGCTCGCGCAGCGCCGTGATGGGCGGCGTCACCGCCGTGTTCGAGATGCCGAACACCTCGCCGCTGACCGTGACGGAGGCCGAATTCACCGACAAGGTGAAGCGCGCCCATCACCGCATGCATTGCGATTTCGCCTTCTTCATCGGCGGCACCCGCGAGAACGTGCAGGACCTGCCTGTGCTGGAGCGCGCACCCGGCTGCGCCGGCGTCAAGGTGTTTATCGGCTCGTCCACCGGCGCGCTTTTGGTGGAGGACGACGAGAGCCTGCGCCGCATTTTCCAGGTGATCCGCCGCCGCGCCGCCTTCCACGCCGAGGACGAATACCGCCTCAACGAGCGCAAATCGCTGCGCATCGAGGGCGATGCGCGCTCGCATCCGGTCTGGCGCGACGAGACCGCGGCGCTGATGGCGACGCAGCGCCTCGTCAAGCTCGCGCACGAGACCGGCAAGCGTATTCACGTGCTGCACATCTCGACCAAGGAGGAGATCGAGTTCCTGCGCGACCACAAGGATGTCGCCTCCTGCGAGGCGACGCCGCACCATCTCACCCTGGTCGCGCCGGAATGCTACGAGCGGCTCGGCACGCTGGCGCAGATGAACCCGCCGGTGCGCGGCGCCGATCATCGTGCCGGCATTTGGCGCGGCATCGAACAGGGCATCATCGACGTGCTCGGCTCCGACCACGCCCCGCATACGCTGGAGGAGAAGCAGAAGACCTATCCCGCTTCGCCTTCCGGCATGACCGGCGTGCAGACGCTGGTGCCTGTTATGCTCGATCACGTTAATGCGGGTCGGCTTTCGCTGGCGCGCTTCGTCGACCTCACCAGCGCCGGCCCTGCGCGCCTCTACAACATGGCCTGCAAGGGCCGCATCGCCGCCGGCTACGATGCCGACTTCACCATCGTCGATCTCAAGCGCAGCGAGACCATCACCAACAAATGGGTGGCGTCCAAGGCCGGCTGGACGCCCTATGACGGCGTTCGCGTCACCGGCTGGCCGGTCGGCACCTTTATCCGCGGCCGTCGCGTGATGTGGCAGGGCGAGCTGGTGACGGCCGCGCAGGGCGAGCCGGTGCGGTTCCTGGAGACGCTGAAGCAGTAGGGTGATGTGGGGGACGCACGGGGCTTCCCCATTCGTCATTGCGAGCGCAGCGAAGCAATTCAGTCTGTCGCCGCGGAAAGACTCTGGATTGCTTCGCTGCTCTCGCAATGACGGGAGGGGCGGTCTACACTTTCTCTCGAACGGGAGTGCAGCCTGATGTCCCAACCCGCCGCCCTCATCGCCACCGAGCAGCTCGCCGCCATGCTCGGCGATCCCAACCTTCGCCTCTACGACTGCACGACCTATCTTGAGCCCGCGCCGGAAGGCAGCGCCGTGCCTTATCGCGCCGTGCCCGGCGACAAGACGTTCGCCGCCGGCCACATCCCCGGCGCCGATTTCCTCGACCTGCAAGGCGAGTTCTCCGACGCCTCGTCGCAACACTTCTTCATGATGCCCGATGTCGCCCAGCTGGAGGCCGCCTTCGGCCGCCACGGCCTCGATGCTGGCAAGACCATCGTGCTCTACAGCATAGGGACGATAATGTGGGCGACGCGGTTCTGGTGGATGTTGCGCGCGCTCGGCGTCGATGCCCACGTGCTCGACGGCGGCTTCGACAAATGGCAGCAGGAGGGACGGCCGACCGAGACGGGCGCACCGAAAGGCTATCCGGTGACGGCCTTCAAGGCGGCGCCGCGCCCAGGCTGCTTCGTCGACAAGGAAGCCGTGCTGGCGCGGATCGGCGATCCCGCGACCATCATCGTCAACGCGCTCGGGCCGCAGTTTCACCGCGGCCTCGAGCCGAGCCGCTATGGCCGGCCGGGCCGCGTTCCCGGCAGCGTCAACGTTCCCGCAGCCACACTCGTGAATGCCGACAAGACGCTGGCGGATCTTGCGGATGCGCAAGCGAAGTTCGCCGCCCAGGGCGTCACGCGCGACAAGAATGTGATTCTTTATTGCGGCGGCGGCATCTCGGCGACGATCGACCTCCTGCTGCTGACGCAGCTCGGCTACGACAAGCTGACGCTCTACGACGCTTCGATGGGCGAATGGGCGAGGGATCCGGCGCTGCCGATCGAGACGGACTGAGGCGCGCGTTCCCGGCTCTGTCGGGAACATCTCCCGGTCATCGCGAGATTAATGCTTGTCCGCCGGCAACGGCTTCCGTGCGATAAGAGCGGCAGACTTCGCGACGCCTTTCGCAGAGTCATTCATCCGTCAACTGGCCCCGCCCGCGTGGCGGGGTCATTTTCAGGACGGCTTACTGCTTCAGGACGGCTTACTGCCTGCAGATGCCGACCGAGAATTCGCCGTTGCGAATGCGGCCGGGAAAGCCCTCGACGAACTTTGCCACTGCGTCCTCGCCATAGGTGCCGACGAGCTCGGCGAGGGCCGCGAACAGGCTCGCCTGCGCCAGGCAGTCGCCGTCGACGCCGTCATGACGCGCCTCGGCCCAGGCCTCGTTGAGATAGCTCAGTGCGGCCTGTTTCTGCTCGTGATCGGGCAGCGGCGCGCGGGCGGGGGCGTAGGAAATCGGCTGGCTCATGAAACTCGGTCAGGCTGAGGCGCGATCCACGGCGATGCGCTGTGCGAGAGGTGTAGCACGGGCGTTAACGACCGCTAGGCCACATCTTTAAGAACGGTTAACGGCTGTGAACAAAGTCGATGACAGGGTTCCCGGCCCGCACATGCGTCGACCGCGCCGTCATTCCGGGGCGCGCCTCGCGCGAGCCCGGAATCCATCGGGCATCAGAGACGGTGGATGAATGGATTCCGGGCTCTCGCGCGCGAGCCCCGGAATGACGGGGTAGCTAGTTCGCGTAGCGCGCCGTGAGATCGCGCGAGATCTTCGAGCCTTCCTCGATGTAGCGGCGGATCGCCACCATCGCGGCCGGCGTGCAGCTGCGATAGGTCTGCTGAAAACCGTTATAGCCGCGGTTGAAGCCGGCGATCATGCGGGTGCGGCGCTCGCCGGAGGGGGTCTCGGCATCGATCAGCGCCTGCATCTCATTGCGCCATTTGTTACCCTCGTTGGCCCCGCAGATGCCGCGCAGATAGTGCAGGCCGCCGAGGATCTCGGCCAGCCGCTGCAGTTCGCCGTCAAACGGCGCCGCCACGTCCTGGGCCCTCGCAGGCACGGAGGCGCAGGCGAGAATCAGGACAAAAATGGCCAGAAATCGCGACGACATCGGCGGCTGTATGCCCCCTCGGGACGGCTGGCGCAAGGCGGGCGGTCAGGCTCCAAGCAGCCGGTGAGCGGACAGGATGACCTCCTCGAGCCCCCCGGTCAGCTTGAGGTCGCCGAGGCTTGCCAGGGCGCCAGGGGCGATCCAGCGGTGATCGTCGAGCTCGTCGTTCAGCGCCGGCTCCCGGGCCGTCCAGCGCGCGGCAAAGGACATGATCAGGTAATGGCCGGCGCCGGCCGCGGCCGGCAGCACCTCGCGCCAGCCGGCGAGGCCAATGATCTCGATGCAAAGGCCGGTTTCCTCGTCGACCTCGCGGCTCAGGGCCTGATGCAGCGATTCGCCGAACTCGACCCGGCCACCCGGCAGCGAATAGAAGCCCTTGGCCGGCGAGCGGGCGCGGCGGACCAGTAGCACCTTGCCGTCGCGGAAGATCGCCGCGCTGACCGCAAGCTGGGGATGGGCAGGATGGACGATTGCGGCCAATCGCGTCACCTATCCGGATGAGTTCGCCATGATGGTGTCGACGTCGGCTTCCGCCCCGCCATTGATGATGCCGCCGCAGGCTGCGATCAGGGGCTTGACCCAAAGCGTGGCCTGCTCGGCGAGGCGGACCCGCGTCGTGTCCTTCTCGACCTCGCGCATAGCCGAGCCGACCGCGGTCAGAATCGAGGTCATGGTATCCGTCAAGTGGTCGAACTGGGCACGCACGTTGGGATCGGCTTTCTCATAGGCTTCGATCGCCAAATCCCGCGCCTTGAAATTCGACGCCGTGAAATGCTCGGCATAGGACAGCGGCGTCCAGGTCAGGAAGTCCTCGGCGCATTCCGGCATATCTGGCACCATTTCGAGCAGCATCACGGCTTCATTGAAATGGTTGAGATAGTCGGTGGCAAGCCCGGTGCGCGGATTGATGTTGGCCACGCGCAGCCGTTCGGCCCAGGCGGTCGCCTCAGGGCCCGTCTGTACATGCGTCCGCGCGGGTTGGGAGGCCGTTGAGCTCATCTGCCGCAGTGTTAACGTTCGGGGTTAAAAGGACCTGAACGGACCCTATATAGGCCTCCAAGGATGTGTGGACGCTTCGTCATAACTTCGGCCCCCGCGGCTTTGCGGCAACTGTTCGGCTATGTCGAGCAGCCGAATTTCCCGCCCCGGTACAATGTCGCGCCGACACAACCGATTCCGGTGGTGCTGCTCGAGAACGGCGCGCGCCATTTCCGTCTGATGCGCTGGGGCCTGTTGCCCGGCTGGGTCAAGGACCCCCGCGGGTTCACGCTCCTGATCAATGCCCGTTCCGAGACGGTGCTGGAGAAGCCCGCCTTCAAGAATGCGATTCGCCGCCGGCGCGGCCTGATCCCGGCCGATGGTTATTACGAATGGAAGACGGAAGCCGGCCGCAAGCAGCCCTTCTTCATCCACCGCGCCGACGGTGAGCCGCTCGGTTTTGCCGCTGTGTTCGAGACCTGGGTCGGGCCGAACGGCGAGGAACTCGACACGGTCGCGATCGTCACCGCCGGGGCAGGCGAGGATCTCGCCGCGCTGCATGACCGTGTGCCCGTCACCATCAGCCCGCGCGACTTCGAGCGCTGGCTCGACAGCAACGGCGACGAGATCGATGCAATCCTGCCGCTGATGAGGGCCCCGCGCGTCGGAGAATTCGCCTGGCACCCGGTCTCCACCCGCGTCAACCGCGTCGCCAATGACGACGAGCAGCTCGTGCTGCCGATCAGTGCGGAGGAGATCGAGGCGGAAGCCGAGGCGGCGAAGCCGAAGAAGGCGGTGCGGAAGACTGCGGCAGCGTCATCAGATGACGGGCAGGGGTCGTTGTTCTAGGTGCGGTGCCGCCACTCACTCCGCTGTCGTCCCGGACAAGCGCACCCAAAGCGCGCGCCGATCCGGGACCCATAGCCACAGGATGAGGTTATGGCGCAAACTGTTCACCACGAGTCTCGTCAAACGCGATCCTGTGGTTATGGGTCCCGGGTTCGCGCTACGCGCGCCCCGGGACGACGACTGAGTGTGAGGCGCTGCCGTCACACAATCTCCCGCGCCCTCAAGCCCGCGATCTCCGCCGCATCGAATCCCAGCTCGCCCAGCACCGCGTCCGTATCCGCGCCCAGCTCCGGCGCCATGCGATCCAGCCTGCCGCCGCCATGGGCCAGCTTGAAGCCGCTGCCGGCAAAGCGCAGGCGGCCGTATTCCGTGTCCAGCTCCTGGATCGCGCCGCGCGCCTTGATTTGGGGATGGTCGATGACCTCCTCGACCTTCCAGATGCTGGCGCAGGGCGCGCCGGCGTCCTCCAAGATCGTCTCCCATTCGCGTGCCGGCCGTTTCGCTAGCGCCTGCTCGATGATGGCGCGCAGCGCGCCCTCGTTCTCGTTGCGCGAGAACCAGTCGGCAAAGCGCGGATCTGACAGCGTATCCTCGCGGCCGAGCGCAGCCATCAGCGCGCGGTACTGCTTCTCGTTGTTGACGGCGAGCAGGATATGGCCGTCGCCGCACTTGAACAAATTCGCCGTGGTCCGGCGGCTCACCGCCTGATTGCCCGATAGCTGCTGTCGATGTCCGGCGACCGACCAGTCGGCGATCTGGCCCGAGAGAAACGCCAGCGTCGCCTCCAGCATGGAGACGTCGATCAGCTGCCCCTTGCCGGTGCGGTCGCGCTGGTAGAGCGCGCTGGACACGCCGAACGCAGCGGTGGCGCCCGAGAGCACGTCGCACACGGCAAAGCCCGCGCGCGTCGGCCCCGTCTCGGGGTGGCCGGTGATCGCCATGATCCCCGACAGCGCCTGCATCTTGCCGTCATAGCCGGGCCGCAGGCGATCCGGCCCGGTCTGGCCGAAACCCGACACCGCGCAATAGATCAGCTTTGGGTTGATCGCGGACAGCGCCTCATAGCCGATGCCGAGCTTGTCCATCACGCCGGGGCGGAAATTCTCCATGACCACGTCGACGCGGCCTGCGAGCTTCTTCACGATCGCGATCGCCTCCGGGTTCTGCAGATCGAGCGTCAAGCTGCGCTTGTTGCCGTTGACCGCCTGGAATGCCGGCGCCAGACCGCGCTCGGCCCATTCGCGGCTGAGCGGCGTGCGGCGCATGTCCTCGCCCTCGCGCCGCTCGATCTTGATGACGTCGGCGCCGAGCAGCGCGAGCTGATAACTCGCATAGGGGCCGGCCAGCACTTGCGTAAAATCCAGGATCTTCACGCCCTCGAACGGTCGCGTCACCTCGCTCTCCCTCGGCTTATTGTTGTTGGAGGACGTCAGGCGGCGCGGTTGCCGCGCGCGATCTCCTTCTGCTTGTCGAACTCGGCGCGGCGGCGAGCCAGCTCTTCGGGCGAGAGCTGCGCAACGTTGTTGTAGTCGAGCTTCCAGGAGGCGTCCTCGCTCCAGCGCAGCGGCGATTGCATCGTGGTCTGCGGACCGCTCGCGCTCTCCAGCAGCCGGAGCGCGAGCTCGAGCGTCTGGGCCTGCGACGCGATGTCGTGCGGCTTGCCGGCGGAATTGCCGAGCGGGAAGTCGGAGAACAGGAAGCGCGGCACGGCCGCGTGCTCGATGATGTCCTTGGCGCAACCCATGACCACGGTCGGGATGCCGTTGCGCTCCAGGTGCCGCGCCACCAGCGCGGTGGTCTGGTGGCAGACCGGGCAGTTCGGCACCAGCACCGCGACGTCGACCTTGTCCGCGAGGCAGCGTGCCAGGATCTCCGGCGCGTCGGTGTCGAGCGTGACGCGATGGCTGCGGTTGGTCGGCGCGCCGAAGAAGCGCGGCGCGACCTCGCCGATGCGGCCGGCCGCGGATGCCTTCAATAACTGCGGCAGCGGAAACCAGGTGCCGCTGTCGGTGGCTGAGGTGTGCTTACGGTCGTAGCCGATGTGCGAGATGCGCAGATCGTGCTTTTTCGACGTGTCGCCGTCATAGACCTGATAAAACTTCGCGCTGCCATTATACGCCGCGCCCGGCCCCTGGTCGCCCTTGGCCGGATCGTAGGGCGCCGCGGTGGTGATGATGGTGACGCGCGATTGGGCCAGCGTTTTTTTCAGCGGCTGGAACGGTGCCTCGGTGTAATGCGCCCAGCGGTACGGCGTGGTGTAGCCGATCGCCGCGTAATAATCCCGGGTGCGCTGCATGTAGGGGACGGGGGAATCGTAGTCGGGCGCAAAGCCGAATTCATCGTCGCGCGGAGCGGACATGGCGCGTCTCCTGGTTGTTGGTTGACGACAGACTAGAGATAGTTTTGCGGTTGCTCAACCGGGGGGGAGCGGCGGCGCAGGTCTGAATTGCAGGCTTGATAGAGCGAGCTGCGCTCCTCCCCTCTCCCCTTGTGGGAGAGGGTGGATCGCCGCATAGCGGCGAGACGGGTGAGGGGTATCCATCCTCACGAACGATCTCACAAGTGGAGAGAACCCCTCATCCGGCGCTTCGCGCCACCTTCTCCCACAAGGGGAGAAGGAAGGACAGCCGCAAGGTCACCTGAACACATGCAGCGCCACATACTGCAGCAGCATGATCGCCTTGGCGTCGATGATGCGGCCGTCGGCGATCATCGCGAGAGCTTCGTCAATGGAGAGCTCCAGCACCTCGATGTCCTCGCCCTCGTGCTCCAGGCCGCCGCCGTCGCTGACGCGCATCTCGGGCTCGTATTCGGCGACGAAGAAATGCAGCTTCTCGGTGATGGCGCCGGGGCTCATGAAGGCCTCGAACACCTTGTGGACATGGTGCAGGCGATAGCCGGTCTCTTCCTCCGCCTCGGCGCGGATGCGCTCCTCGGGCTCGGCGTTGTCGAGCACGCCGGCGGCGGCCTCGATCAAGAGGTCGTCGTAACCGCGGATGAAGGCCGGAAGGCGGAACTGGCGCACCAGGATCACGGTCCGCCGCGCGAGATTATATGGCAGCACGGCGGCGGCGTTGTCGCGCTCATAGGTCTCGCGATGCTGGGTCTGCCACTCGCCACTCGCGCGCCGATATTCGAAGGTCGTGGTCTTCAGCGTGGTCCAACCGTCCGAGAGCACGCGGACGTCCTTGATGCGGACGCGGTCGGAAAGGGTCATGGCTGGATCTCAATTGCTTGGCGTGGTCGCACGGCCGTCGAGCCACTTCTGGAACATCAGGGATGTCGATAGCTCGAAGCCGAGCGAGCCATAGAACGCGTTGGCCTGCGCGTTCTCGCGACGGACCAGGAGCTGCAGCTTCAAAATCCCGGCGCTTCGCAGCCAGTCCTCGGCCGCCGCCATGATGATGCGGCCATAGCCGCGCTTCTGACAGCTGGGATCGACGGCGACGTAATAGACCCAGCCGCGATGGCCGTCATGGCCGACCATCACGGTGGCGACGATCGCGCCATTGTCGCGGCCGACCAGCACGGTGGAATTGTCGCGCCGCCGCGCTAGTGCGATGTCGGCATGCGGGTCGTTCCAGGGGCGCGTCAGGCCGCAGCGCTGCCACAGCGCGACCACGCCCTCGACGTCGGCATCGGTGATCGCATCGATCGCAAGGGAAGCGCTCACAGCACCTTCCCCGGATTCATGATGCCGAGCGGATCGAGCATCGTCTTGATGGAGCGCATCAGCTCGATCGCGGTTTTGTCCTTCACCTCGGGGAGCTCGTCGCGCTTGAGCACGCCGATGCCGTGCTCGGCCGAGATCGAGCCGCCCATGCGCAGCACGATCTCGAACACCACCGCGTTCACATCATGCCAGCGCGCGAGGAAATCGGCGGTGTCGGCGCCGATCGGCTGGCTGACGTTGTAATGCAGATTGCCGTCGCCGAGATGGCCGAACGGCACCGGCCGGGCGCCGGGGATCAGCTTCACCACGGCCGCATCGGCTTCCGCGATGAATTCGGGCACGGCCGCAACCGGGACGGAGATGTCGTGCTTGATCGAGCCGCCTTCCGGCTTCTGCGCCGCCGACATCTCGTCGCGCAGCTTCCAGAACGCGCCGCGCTGGGCGAGGCTCGCCGCGATCACGGCGTCGTCGACGATCTCCTCCTCCATGGCACGGCCGAGGATCGTCTCCAGCGTGCGGGCATCCTCGCTCGGCGATGACAATTCCATCAGCACGTACCAGGGATGCTTCTCTGCGAGCGGATCGCGCACGTCGATGCCGTGGCGGACCGAGAAATCCACCGCCAGCTCCGACAGCAGCTCGAAGCTCGTCAGCGCATTGGCGGCTTCGCCTTGCGCGATGGTGAGCAGCCTCAGCGCCGCCGCCGGCGATTTCAGCCCGACGAAGGCGGTCTCGATCGCCCGCGGCTTCGGAAACAGTTTCAGCGTCGCCGCGGTGATGATGCCGAGCGTGCCTTCGGCGCCGATGAAGAGGTTGTGTAGATTGTAGCCGGTGTTGTCCTTCTTCAGCTTTGACAGCGAATTGAGCACGCGCCCATCGGCGAGCACCACTTCGAGGCCCAGCGCCATCTCGCGCGCGACGCCATAGGCGAGCGCCGCGGTGCCGCCGGCATTGGTCGAGAGATTGCCGCCGATGGTGCAGCTGCCTTCCGCGCCGAGCGACAGCGGAAACAGCCGATCGACCTCGGAGGCCTTGGCTTGCGCGATCTGCAGCACCACACCGGCTTCCACCGTCATGGTGTTGGACGCGGTGTCGACCTCGCGGATCTTGTCGAGCCGGCGCAGCGACACCACCACCTCGCCATTGTGCGGCGTCTGGCCGCCGACGAGCCCGGTGTTGCCGCCCTGCGGCACCAGCGCGATGTTGTGCGCGGAGGCGAGCTTGCAGATCGCGGAAACCTCCGCCGTCGAGCCCGGGCGCAGCACCAGCGGCGAGCGGCCGTGGAACAGATTGCGCTCCTCGGTGACGTAAGGCTCGATGTCAGTCGGGTCGGTGATGGCGTGGCGGTCGCCGACGATCTTGCGGAATTGCTCGATCAATTCGGGCGCAAGCGGCGGGGTGGCAGGCTTGTTGATGTTCATGTCCTCGTCTCTTGCTTCAACGCGCCACCGCGGCGCGGCGCAGCCGGTCGTTGATCGCCTCGCCCAGACCATCTTCGGGAATCGGCATCACCGCAATCGCCCGCGGCGCTTTCGCATCGAGGCTGCGAAGATAGCCGAACAGATTGGCCGCGGCTTCATCGAGATCGGCGGTGGGCGACAAATTCATGACGGCCGAGGCGGCGTCAAGGCCGGGCAGGCGCTCCGGGCCGAACGCCAGCAGCGCGTCGCCCGGCGCGACCTCACGTGCATTGAGCCGCACATGGGCGCGCGGTGCGTAGTGCGAGGCCAGCATGCCCGGGGCCAGCGGCTGGCTGTCGTCGCTGCCAGCCTCCGCCGGCGGCCGCGTCAGCTTCGCGCCCAGCACCGCCTCGATCCGCTCGCGCGAGAGCCCACCGGGACGAAGCAGCATCGGCGCGTCGAAGCAGCCGACAATCGTGGATTCAACGCCGACCGTAACAGGCCCGCCGTCGATGATCAGGTCGATCCGCCCGGCAAGGTCGCTCTCGACATGCGCGGCCAGCGTCGGCGAGACGTGGCCGGAGATGTTGGCCGAGGGCGCCACCACGGCGCCGCCGAAGGCGCGCAGGATCGCCTGCGCGACGGGATGGGCGGGGATGCGGATCGCCACCGTGTCGAGGCCAGCGGTGGCGAGATCCGCCACCGTGCAGTCCTCGGCCTTCGGCACCACGAGCGTCAGCGGCCCCGGCCAGAACGCCTCCGCAAGCGCCAGCGCCCGCGCATCGAACCGCCCGATCCGCCGCGCGGCCTTGAGGTCCGCGACATGCGCGATCAGCGGATTGAACGCCGGCCGGCCCTTGGCGGCGTAGAGATGGGCGATCGCGACCGCATTGGCAGCATCCGCCCCGAGCCCGTAGACCGTCTCGGTCGGAAACGCGACCAGCCCGCCGGCCGCAAGTCGCCGGGCGGCGGCTTCCGCGCCGGCTTCGCCGGCCGGCAATATCAGCGTTTCGACACCCGTCTTCACAGGGATAAAATTCCTCATCTCGGCCGCTTGCAGTGCGTCAAGCCCGACGCTATAAGCCGCCTTCTTGTCGGAGTGTGGCTCAGCCCGGTAGAGCACTGCGTTCGGGACGCAGGGGTCGCAGGTTCGAATCCTGCCACTCCGACCATTCTTCCAAAAGTCGACGTTTTCCAGAGTCTTGGCAGCCCGGCTGCCGGCGCCTCAGGACGCCTTTTGCAACGATTTCGGGATTGGGTCCACGGCCGATTTGGCGGGGCAGGGTGGCCTGTCGCGGTAGCATGGCTTGCCAGAAGCGAGCGCCGGCGGTTCCGACTTGCGGAGCTAGGTCAGGGGCCTACCGCCGCGCCATCAGCACACCCACCAAAAACGCCACCATCAGCGCCGGGCCGTGGTGCCTCGCCGGTTGCCCTCCAGTCATCCCGACGGCTAGATGAGTCCCAAGCTGATCGCGCGCCCGAGGCGCGATCGGCCAATAACAAAAACAGGGCTGGAAATCATGAACAATAAAATCATCGCGCTCGCTACGGCTTTTGGATTCGCGGCCTGCGGGTCGGCATGGGCCGCGTGGCCCGACGACAAGCCGATCGAAGTCGTCGTCGGCTTTGCGCCCGGCGGCGGCACCGATGTCATGGCGCGCAAGCTTCTCCCCTTTGTCGAGCGCGCGCTGGGCGGCAAGGCGAAGTTCGTCGTCCTGAACAAGCCCGGCGCCGGCGGAGAGATCGCGTTTGCGTCGATCGCGCGCGCGGCGCCCGAGGGCTATTCGATCGGTGTCGTCAACGTGCCAGGCTACAACTTCCTGCCAATGACCCGCAAAACCCAATACACCACGGATGAAATCCGGCTGGTCGCTCGCGTCGTCGAAGATCCGAATGTCATGGTGGTGCCTGCCGATAGCAGATTCAGCAATCTGCCGGATGTCGTTGCCGCACTGCGCAGCAAGCCGGGCTCGGTGACCTTCGGTCACAATGGTGCCGGCACGAACGGTCATCTGGCCATTCGCATGCTTGCGGCAGCCGCGAAAGTCGAGCCCAACGAGATCTCCTACAGAGGAACGGCCGCACAGCGGACCGATCTCCTGGGCGGGCATCTGGACGTCGGCATGGTCACCCTCAGCGAGATCCCCGAATTGCATGGCACCAACAAGGGGCCATTTCGTGTCATCGCGATCCTGTCGAAGAAGCGCTTTCCATCGCTGCCGGGCGTTCCGACGGCAGAGGAGGCGGGCTTTCCGGTCATGACGACGGCGGAACGCGGCTTTGCGGTCCCCAAGGGCGTTCCAGACGACATCGTCAAGAAGCTGGAAGCCGGGATCGCCGAGGGCCTGCGTAGTCCAGAGTACCTGACGGGTTCGCCCGGGGATGAGCCGGTGATCGCCTTCATGCCTGGCGCGGAGTGGCAGAAACACCTCGACGATATGTCCGCAGCTTTACGTCCTTACGCCGAGCAGATGCGAGCAGACGGGCAGAAGTGATCGATCCTTCCGTAGCCGGCGGTTGTTGGGAGACTACCGCCGCGCCACCAGCACGCCCAGCAGAAACGGCATTGGGCCGGCTCTCAAAATCAGAGGACGAAGCCACCCTAGTGTGGATATCGTCGCAAGTCGTGACTTTCACGACTCCTCGCTCTCGATTCGCGCTCCGAATTTTAGCGGAGATTAGCTGACAACCTACTTCTGCAGCTCGCCTTGGTGCTGCGAAGCAATCCCTGCTGGTGCGCCCCGCCAACGCAAACGGCGCGGCCGTGATCGGCCGCGCCGTTGTGACGCTGTTATGTGAAGGGCCTAGTCTTCGTAGGGGGCGTAGGCTGATGCGCCCCAGCGAGGCCCGTCATAGCCGTATCCCGGGCTCCAATAACCGTAGGTGTTGGCAGGGTGCCAACTGCCGATGCGCTGGCATTGGCCGATGCCGGCCATCAACTGGCCGCCGCTCATGGCGGGCCCGGCGGCGCCGACTGCTTCTCCAGCCGGTGGGGTGCACGGGCCGGGACCGCGGCCCGCAGCGAGGCTGGGGCTTACAGTTGCGAGCGACAAAATCGCGGCCAGAGTTGCGGCGACGCTCACGAGTTTCGTACGTGTCATGGTTGTCTCCATGTTCGAGGCTTAACGGGGGACCAATCCCTCCTGCCGCGAGACGTTCCGCGCGGAACGGTCGCGTTTTCGCGAGCAAAAAAGGTTTCCTCGGGTTTCACGGAACGCCGCGATTTCCATTGACGTGAGCGCGTCATCGCGAGCGCGCATCATCTGCGAGCGACCAGCACACCGACCAGAAAGGCCACCAGCAGCGACGGCAGCGGGGCGTCGCGCACCATGCCGCGGACGACGTCTTGCCAGTGCTGCTCCGGCACCAGTCTCGGCGATCGCACGTTGGGCGCGGGCTGGATACCCCAGTGTGATGCGAGCTCGGCGACCTCGCTTTGCGCGAGGCGCACGCCGTCGCGGACGCGATAGATCGCGGCCTCGGACCGCTCACGCGGTGCGAGCAGCATCAAGGTCTCGACCGCGGTGCGCAGCGTCATCTCGCCGTAGCCTTGCAGCCTGACCTGCTCCTCGGGATCGGACGTCATGCAAAATCCCTCACAGCGTCAAATTCTTCACAATGAGAAATGGCGCGCGATGGTGAAGGCCGCCGCCGTGCACAGAACCAGCGTGGGCCCGGCCACGTCGCGCGCGAGATCGGCGCGCGTCAGCTGCCTGCTCATGGTCTTGCTCCATGCTTTGCATGGAAATGGCCGCCGCCGCGCTTGGTTCCCTGCGCCGGCGCGAATCGGCAGGCCGACTATTTCCGCAGCAGCTCGCTCAAGGCCGCCGTCGCTTCGGCGCAGCGGATGTCGTCGATCTCCCGCGACAGGCTGAGCGCGCTCGATCTCAGCTCCTCGAGCTTCCAGCTGTCCGGATGCTGGTTTTCGAGCTGACCGAGACGCTTGTTCAGGTCGTCCAGTCTCGATTGAAGCTGCCCGATGCTGGCGGCCCCATTCACTTTCCAAACGCGTTGTGCGCGCATCGTCGTTCCCCTGATAGTCTCACGGCCTTGTGAGAGCGGTTCATGGCCGGAATGGGAGTTTGTTTTGTCCGGCTTCAGACGGCGGGGAACCGTTGCAGATCGGCAACGAAGTTCCTGTTTGGTGCTCACCCAGCGCCGCACGATGATACCCGCAGGCCCGGAATTTGATTGTGCCCTCAGTACGGGGCGCCGAGGCGGCCTGTGCGCGCGGGTGATAGGCTCTGGCCGGGCGCACTCGAAAAAGATGAGGAACGACGCGTGACGAGAACTGTGACCATTGCAGCCGGCCAGCTCGGACCGATCGCGAGGAGCGAGTCGAGGTCCGCGGTGGTGGCGCGACTGATGGCGTTGATGCGCGAGGCGCGGGCCTGCGGCTGCGACCTGATCGTCTATCCCGAGCTGGCGCTGACCACGTTCTTTCCGCGCTGGTACTTCGAGGACCAGGCCGAGATCGACAGCTTCTTCGAGCGCGAGATGCCGGGTGCCGAGACACAGGCGCTGTTCGATCTCGCCCGCCAGCTCGGCATCGGCTTCTGCCTCGGCTATGCCGAGCTGACGCTCGAGGCCGGGATCGTCAGGCGATACAACACGTCCATCCTCGTCGACAAGAGTGGCGCGATCGTCCTGAAATATCGCAAGGTGCATCTGCCCGGCCATGCCGAGCACGAACCGTGGCGCGAATTCCAGCATCTGGAGAAGCGCTATTTCGAGCCCGGCAGCGGCTTCGGCGTGGTCGATGCCTTCGGCGGCGTGATCGGCATGGCGATCTGCAACGACCGCCGCTGGAGCGAGACCTATCGCGTGATGGGCCTGCAGGGCGTCGAGATGGTGCTGATCGGCTACAACACGCCCGTGCACAATCCGCCCGCGCCGGAGCATGACGATCTCTCGCTGTTCCACAATCATCTGGTGATGCAGGCCGGTGCCTATCAGAACGGCACTTTCGTTGTCGGCGTCGCCAAGGCCGGTGTGGAGGAGGGCGTCGACCACATCGGCGGCAGCTGCATCATCGCGCCCTCGGGCGAGATCATTGCGGCCTGCACGACAAAGAGCGACGAGATCGCGCTGGCGCGCTGCGATCTCGATCTCTGCAAATCCTACAAGCGCACCACCTTCAATTTCGACGTGCACCGCCAGCCGCGCGCCTACGGCATGATCGTCGAGCGGAGGGGCGTGACGATCATGGCGGATGGGACGCCGGTGCCGCGGAGGGGGTGACGCTCTCTCCTTCGTCATTGATTCCTTTCACGACCACGTGTGTTTATTCGGAAACGTTCATTCCCTATTATCCCGCAATGCAAAAGACCGCCCGCCACTCCCGACCTGCCGCCCGTCTGCCCGGCCGTCCCCGGGAATTCGACATGGACACCGCGCTCGACCGCGCCGTGCGCGTGTTTCGTGAGCGCGGCTATCATGCCACCTCGATCGGGGACCTCACTGCGGCGATGCGGCTCGCGACGGGAAGCATCTACAAGGCGTTTCGCGACAAGCATGCGGTGTTTCTCGCCGCCTTCGAGCGCTACACGGCCCTGCGCCAGCAGCAGACCCGCAGCGCGGCGGCGCGTGGTGCAAACGGCCGCGAGCAAATCCGCAACGTGCTGCTGTCCTATGTCGAGCATTCCCGGGGCAGCGAGGGGCGGCGCGGCTGCCTCGTGGTCGGCAGCGCGGTCGAACTGTCCGCGCTCGATCCGGTCGTGGGTGCCCGCGTCAGCACACAGCTCGCGAGCAACGAGAGCTTCATCGCCGGCCTCATCCGCGCCGGACAGGCCGATGGCTCGATCCCCCGCCATGTCGTAGCCGACGACACCGCGCGGCTGATGCTCTGCATCACGCAGGGAATGCGCGTCGTCGGCAAGGCGCGTCTGCCGCTCGACGCAGAGCGTCTCGTCGGCGCCGCAATGAAGCTGCTCGCCTGAATTTTTTGTCAGAATAGGGAATGACCATTCCCTATACCTTACCTAACGGCCATTCCTGCGCCTTACCTGGAGACCATGCGAATGACGATGAATGCCACGATCGAGACCGCGCCGGGGCCGGATGCGGTGTCGCAGCGCCTGACCTTCGTGCTTGCCGCGGCCTGTGGCATGGTCGCCGCCAACATCTATTATGCGCAGCCGCTGATCGCCCCAATCAGCGCCGCGCTCGGCCTGTCGCATGCAGCTAGCGGGCTGATCGTGACGATGACGCAGATCGGCTACGGCACCGGGCTGCTGCTGATCGTGCCGCTCGGCGATCTCGTCGAGAACCGCGCGCTGATCTGCTCGGTGATCATGCTCGGCGCCGCGGCGCTGCTCGCCGCGGCGTTCGCAACCCATGCGCTGCCGTTCCTGCTCGCCGCACTGTTCATCGGCCTCGGCTCGGTCGCGGTGCAGATCATCATCCCCTATGCAGCGCATCTGGCGCCCGAAGCCATCCGCGGCCGCGTCGTCGGCAACGTCTCGACCGGCCTGATGCTCGGCATCATGCTGGCGCGTCCGGTGTCGAGCTTCGTCACCGCCTTGCTGTCGTGGCACGCAGTGTTCTTCGCCTCCGCCACGCTGATGATCGTGCTCGCAGCCGTGCTCTGGATGGCGCTGCCGAAGCGCAAGCCGGTCACGCGGATGCATTACGGCCAATTGCTGCTGTCGATGCCGGACCTGGTGCGGGCCACGCCGCTGCTGCGGCGCCGCGCGCTGTACCAGGCGAGCCTGTTCGGCGCCTTCACCCTGTTCTGGACGGTGGCGCCACTCCAGCTCGCCGGCGAGTTCGGCTTCTCCCAGCGCGGCATCGCGCTGTTCGCGCTGGCCGGCGTCGCCGGCGTGTTCGCAGCACCGATCGCCGGGCGCCTCGCGGACCGCGGCCATAGCCGGATCGCGACGCTGGTCGCGATGCTGCTCACGGCCGCCGGCTTCCTGGTGACCTCCATCGGCGCGTCCGGCTCGATGCTGAACCTCGCCTGTCTGGTGGTGGCCGCGATTGCGATCGATATCGGCGTCCAGGGCAATGTGGTGCTGGGCTTCCGCGCCATCTTCGCGCTCGGGCACGAGCACCGCAGTCGCCTCAATGGTCTCTACATGGCGACGTTCTTCGCCGCCGGCGCGGTCGGCTCGGCGGTCGGAGCATGGGCGTTCGCACAGGGAGGCTGGACGCTCGCATCGGCCATTGGCCTTGCTTTGCCCGTCGCGGGGTTGCTCTACGCGCTGACCGAGTAGCGGCCGTCGCCCGAACGGTGCGACCGACCTCGCGATGACGCAATTTGCATCTCACGGATTGGTTGCGGTTGTAGTACTTTCGTCGCAACGCACCTGGTTAACGGGCGGCAGGGGGATGCTGATGAAACGTGCGGGGCTGTTTGGCGCACGGCGGGTACGGCCATGGTCGTGGGGGGCGTTTCTGCTCGGGCTCGCCGTCGTCGCGGTTTCGGCCGTGGTTCAGGGCATCTGCGTCCTGCTCGGCGCAAAGTTCTATTTCGCAGCGTTCCTGCCCGGCCTGTTCGTGCTTGCGCTGATGGCGGGTACACCGGCGGCGGCATTCGCCGCGCTGCTCACCGTGCCGCTGGTGTGGTGGGCGTTCATCCCGCCGTTCTTCGAGCTCAATGCGCTGACCAGCGCGCATGCCGATTCCATCAACCTGTTCTGTCTTCTTGCCGTCCTCCTGATCGGCCTTGCCGATCTCTGCCGCGCGACGATGACAATCGTCAGAAGCGGCGGGCTGAAGCCTTCGGGCGAGAGCGCGGCAACGAATCCGCAATAGATCGCGCCGCGCGCGTTGCGCCCGAGCAACAGTCCGGCAACCATCCGCGAACTTGCCGCGCGCCGCTAACTTTTCGAAAAAGATTTGGCCGCAGTTTCTCCCGCGGGAATGACGAGGGAGTTTTCGGACATGAACGGTCACGCCATCCTGGAGAACGTGCGCCGCTACCGCGGCATCGCATCGCTCTATCGCCAGACCGCAGCGTTCCGCCCGGGCCAGAGCTGGTCGCTGCTGGAGCAGGCGAGCGAGTGGGAGGCGCGGGCGCTGTCGGAGCTGGAAGCCTATTTCGCCTCGCGCACGGACCACACCGCCCCGCTCGCGGCCTAATCGCCGGCCATCGGCGCGCCCTGAACCGGCTCGCCGAAGGCGCGACCGCCACGGGCAACTACGGAGTTGTCTCCGCATCCTTCTGTGCTAGCAACGGCCGAGAGATTCTTCTTCACGTCGGCCGGGGCACGCGATGACCACCTTCAACCGCATCTTCACGACGGAGCGCCTGCTCCAGATCATCGTGGTGCTGGCGGCGACGCTCGCCATGAAGCTGATGAGCTGAGCGAAGGCCGGCTATCGTCCGCCTAGCTCGGGCAAATCAGGCAGATAATTCGAGCCTTCCGAGCCGAGGAAATCGAACATCGCCTGCGCGGGCGGCAGCAGCACCTTGTCGCTGCGGCGGATCACGTACCATTGCCGCACGATCGGCAGGCCCGCGACGTCGAGCACGACGAGCCGGCCCTCGGCGAGCTCATGCGCCACGGTGTGAGCCGAGATGAAGGCGATGCCGAGCCCGGCGATGACCGCCTGCTTGATGGTCTCGTTGCTGCTCATCTCCATGCCGATGATCGGCTCGAGATCCGATTTCTGGAACATGCCCTCCATCAGCGTCCGCGTGCCCGAGCCGGGCTCGCGGGTGAGGAAGGTCTCGTGCACGAGATCGGTCAGGCTGAGGCCGGAATCCTTCTCCAGCCAATGGCCCTTGCGCGCGACGATGATGTGCGGGTTGCGCCCGAGCTGGCGGACGTCGACGGTGACGTCGGCCGGTGGCCGACCCATTACCGCGAAGTCGAGGTCGTAGCCGTGCATCGCCTCGCGGATTTCCTCGCGATTGCCGATGGTCAGCTTGATCTCGATCTTGGGGTAGCGCTTGGAGAACGCCGCGATCGCGTGCGGCACGAAATATTTCGCGGTCGAGACCGCGCCGAGATGCACGGTGCCGCCGGTCCGCCCCGCGAGCAGGTCGAGCGCGCCCTGGCAATCGGTGATCGCGGCTTCGACCCGTTCGGCCAGCGCCAGCACCTCCCTGCCGGCTTCCGTCAGCAGCATGCCGTCGCCGGTTCGCTGCACCAGGGGCAGGCCGGCCAGGTCCTGCAGCTGCCGCAGCTGCTGGGTCACGGCCGGCTGGGTCAGCCCGAGATGGCTCGACGCCGCCGTCGCGCTGCCTTTGGCCGAGAGCGCCGCAAGCGAGCGCAGCTGCCGGATCGTCAGATGCCGGAGCTGGGCCGCTGCATGGCCGGGACCATTATAAGAAAATTCTTTGAGGCTCATTATGAATAGAAATTTTCCTTATTAAGCCGCTCCTGTCAATCTCCTGAATGCCGGCACTGACCGTGACCTGCCTCCACCAGGAGGGAATGGTTGCGGCACCGGCAAGGGGATGGACGCAGATGACCGGGCAACTCAGGCTGGACGACCACCTTCAACGGTATTCTGAGACCGCGCCGCATGCGTTGGCCGTGGCAGCCGCGGTCGATGCCATCGCGGCCGCGGCGATCGAGATTGCCGATCTCATCGCCAGCGGCGATCTCGCCGACGCCTCGGGCCTGACCACCGGGCGCAACAGCGACGGCGATCTCCAACGCGACCTCGACGTCCAGGCGGACGCGATCCTGCGCCGCTGCCTCGGCCGGCTGCCGATCGCGGCGCTGGCGTCGGAGGAGATGCGTGAGGCCCAGATCGTCGATCGTCAGGGGCGAATCTGCATCGCGATCGATCCGCTCGACGGCTCCTCCAACATCGACATCAACATGACCGTCGGCACGATCTTCTCGATCCTGCCGGCCCCCGATGATCTCTCACTCGCCTTTCAGCAGCGCGGCTCGGCGCAGCTCGCGGCGGGCTTCGTCACCTACGGCCCGCAGACCTCGCTGGTGCTGACGCTCGGCGACGGCGTCGACATCTTCACGCTCGATCGCAAGGCGGGCTGCTTCCGCTTCGCGCGCAGCGGCGTGCAGATCGCCGAAGCCTGCGAGGAGTTCGCGATCAACGCCTCGAACCGCCGGCATTGGGATCCGCCGGTGCGCGCCTTCATCGACGAATGCCTCGCCGGCGTCGACGGGCACGCCAACCACGATTTCAACATGCGCTGGATCGGGTCGCTGGTCGCGGAGGCCTATCGCATCCTCACCCGTGGCGGCGTGTTTCTCTACCCTTCCGATGCGCGGCCCGGCTACGGCGACGGCCGCCTTCGCCTGACCTACGAAGCACACCCGATGGCGATGATCATCGAGCAGGCCGGCGGCTCGGCCTCGACCGGGCGCGAGCGCATCCTCGATCTATCGGCGCAGAGCCTGCACCAGCGCGTGCCGCTGATCATGGGCTCGAGCAACGAGGTGCGGCGCGTCGAGGAGCTGCATTGCGATCCGCTGCTGGTTGCCAGCGTCTCGGCGCCGCTGTTCGCGCGGCGCGGATTCTTCCGGCTCTGAGCGAGGCGTCCGATGTCCAGGAAGCATCCGATCATCTCCATCACCGGCTCCTCCGGCGCCGGCACCACCTCGGTCAAGAAGACCTTCGAGCAGATCTTTTTCCGCGAGAAGGTCAACGCCGTCTACATCGAGGGCGACGCCTTCCACCGCTACGACCGTGCCGAGATGCGTGCGCAGATGGCGAAGGAGGCCGAGCGCGGCAACAAGCACTTCAGCCATTTCAGCCCCGAGACCAATTTGTTCGAGGAGCTGGAACGCGCCTTCCGCGACTACGGCGAGACCGGCACCGCGGTGACGCGGCACTACGTCCACGACGCCGAGGAATCGGCGCTGCATGGCGCGGCACCAGGCACCTTCACCGACTGGAAGCAGCTGCCGGAGGATTCGGACCTGCTGTTCTACGAGGGCCTGCACGGCGCGGTAGTCACTGATAAGGTGAACGTCGCGCGCTATGCCGACCTCAAGATCGGCGTCGTGCCCGTCATCAACCTCGAATGGATCCAGAAGCTGCACCGCGACCGCAGCGCACGCGGCTATTCGACCGAGGCGGTCACCGACACCATCCTGCGGCGGATGCCCGACTACATCCACTACATCTGCCCGCAATTCACCGAGACCGACATCAACTTTCAGCGCGTCCCGACCGTGGACACCTCCAATCCATTCATCGCGCGCTGGATCCCGACGCCGGACGAATCGATGGTGGTGATCCGCTTCAAGAATCCGCGCGGTATCGACTTCCCCTATCTGCTCTCGATGCTGCCGCAGAGCTGGATGTCGCGCGCCAACTCGATCGTCTGCCCCGGCGCGAAGCTGGACCTGGCCATGCAGCTGATCCTGACGCCGCTGATCATGCAGCTGATCGAGCGCAAGCGCAGCCTGAAGTGAACAGGGAGAGACTCCGATGAACATCTCCGTCCATGCCGAAGCTGACCTCAATGCGGTCACGCATAACGATCTCGCCAATGCCGTCCGCTTCCTCGCGGTCGATGCCATCGAGGCAGCGCAGTCAGGCCATCCCGGGCTGCCCATGGGCATGGCCGACGTCGCGACTGTGCTGTTCTCGCGCTTCCTGAAGTTCGACTCGGCGCATCCGAACTGGCCGGACCGCGACCGCTTCGTGCTGTCGGCGGGGCACGGCTCGATGCTGCTCTATGCGCTGCTGCATCTCACCGGCGGCGATATCAGCCTCGACGACATCAAGGCCTTTCGCCAGTGGGGCTCGAAGACGCCGGGCCACCCCGAATATGGCCACACGGCTGGTGTCGAGACCACGACGGGACCGCTGGGCCAGGGCATTGCGACCGCGGTCGGCATGGCGCTCGCCGAGCGGATGGCGAATGCGCGGCATGGCGATGGGCTCGTCGATCACTTCACCTATGTTATCGCAGGCGATGGCTGCCTGATGGAAGGCCTCAGCCATGAGGCGATCTCGCTGGCCGGTCATCTCGGGCTCGGCCGGCTGATCGTGCTGTTCGACGACAACGGCATCTCCATCGACGGTCCGACCTCGCTGGCGACATCGGACGACCAGCTCGCGCGCTTCGCTGCCTCCGGCTGGTCGGTGCGCCGCGTCGACGGACATGATCCCGAAGCGGTGGCGCAGGCGATAGCGGAGGAGCGGGAGACCGCGAAGCCGTCACTGATCGCCTGTCGCACAATCATCGGCTATGGCGCGCCTGATAGACAGGGCACCGAGAAAGTGCATGGCGCGCCGCTCGGCACCGAGCAGACGGCAGCGGCGCGGCGGACGCTGGGTTGGGACTATCAGCCTTTCGTGGTGCCGATCCCGGTGCTCAAGGCTTGGCGGATGATCGGGCAGCGCGGGCAGGTCGACCGCCTCGCTTGGCTCGATCGTTACGAAGGTGCGACGCCGGAGCAGCGCGACCTGTTCGTCGAGGGCAAAGCCGCGGCTCTGCCCGCCGCCTATGCGCTGGCCGCGGCGAAATTGCGTGAGCACTTTGCATCCGAGCGGCCGAAGCTGGCGACGCGGCAGGCCTCGCAACAGGTGCTCGAGGGAATCGCAGGAACAATTCCCGGCCTGGTCGGCGGCTCCGCGGACCTCACCCATTCGAACCTGACGCATGCCAAGGCGCAGGCGCCGGTCAAGAGCGGTGCGTTCGCCGGCGACTACATCCACTATGGCATCCGCGAGCACGGCATGGCCGCAGCGATGAATGGCCTGGCGCTGCATGGCGGCTTCATTCCCTATGGCGGCACGTTTCTGGCGTTCTCCGACTACAGCCGGCCGGCGATCCGACTTGCGGCCTTGATGCGGCTGCGCGTCATCCACGTGATGACGCACGATTCCATCGGCCTTGGTGAGGACGGACCGACGCACCAGCCGGTCGAGCATCTCGCGGCGTTGCGCGTGATCCCCAATCTACTGGTGTTCCGCCCCGCCGATGCCGTGGAGACGCTGGAGGCCTGGGATTGCGCGCTCGCGGCGGAGCATCGCCCCTCAGTGCTATGCCTGTCGCGGCAGGCCTTGCCGACATTCCGCAGCGATGGGCGCGGCAGAAACCGCGTCGCGAACGGTGCCTATCTCGTCGTCTCGCCGGACGGCGGCCGTGACGTGACGCTCATCGCAACCGGCTCGGAAGTCTCGATCGCGCTGGAAGCCGCACGCCTGCTCGCGACCGAGCACGTTCGCGCCGCCGTGGTCTCGGCTCCGTGTTTCGCACTGTTCGAGGAGCAGCCGGAGGATTACCGCGCCTCGGTGCTCGGCACCGCGCCGCGCGTCGGCATCGAGGCAGCTGTCGCCGGCGACTGGCATCGCTGGATCGGCGCTGACGGCGAATTCGTCGGCATGCGCGGCTTCGGCGCCTCGGCCCCCGCCCCGGTGTTGTACCGCGAATTCGGCATCACACCGCAAAGCATTGCGGAAGCGGCTCGCCGGGCGATGGCCCGCAAGAGCCAATAAGGAGGACGAATCTTGGCCCGTATCACCCTTCGCCAATTGCTCGATCACGCTGCCAGCCACGGCTACGCCGTGCCGGCGTTCAACATCAACAACATGGAGCAGGGCATCGCGATCATGCAGGCGGCGGCCGCGGTCGATGCGCCGGTCATCATCCAGGCCTCGCGCGGCGCGCGCAGCTATGCCGGCGATCTCATGCTTTCGCACATGATCGACGCGCTGGAGCGGACCTATCCCGACATTCCGCTCTGCATGCACCAGGACCACGGCAATGACGAAGCGACCTGCGCCTCGGCCATCGCCCATGGCTTCACCTCCGTCATGATGGATGGCTCGCTCAAAGCCGACGCCAAGACGGCGGCCGACTATGACTATAACGTCGCGATCACGCGCCGCGTGGTCGATCTCGCTCATTGGGTCGGCGCGTCCGTCGAAGGCGAGCTCGGCGTGCTCGGTTCGCTCGAGCACGGCGGCGGCGAGCAGGAGGATGGTCACGGCGTCGAGGGCAAGGTCGGCCACGATCAGCTCTTGACCGATCCGGACCAGGCCGTCGACTTCGTCCGTGCAACCAAGGTCGATGCGCTCGCGATCGCGATGGGCACCTCGCACGGCGCCTACAAGTTCAGCCGCAAGCCCGACGGCGATATCCTGGCGATGCGGGTGGTCGAGGAGATCCACCGCCGGCTGCCGAACACGCATCTGGTCATGCACGGCTCGTCCTCGGTGCCGCAGCCGCTCCAGGACATGTTCAACCAGTTCGGCGGCGAGATGCCGCAGACCTGGGGCGTGCCGGTCGAGGAGATCGTTCGCGGCATCCGAAGCGGCGTGCGCAAGGTCAATATCGACACCGATTGCCGGCTGGCGATGACCGCGGTGTTCCGGAAGGTGGCGGCGGAAGCGCGCTCCGAATTCGATCCGCGCAAGTTCCTGAAGCCGGCGATGGACGCAATGCGCGAATTGTGCCGCGAGCGGTTCGAGCAGTTCGGTACCGCGGGCCACGCCAGCAAGATCAAGGTCATTCCGATGAGCGAGATGGCGCGGCGCTATCGCGCCGGCGAGCTCGATCCGCGCATCGACGCCCGCGAGCCCGTGGCGGCCTAACAACTAGAAAGAGCAGAGAAAAGAGCAGGAGAGAGACATGAACGCACATGCAGGCACGGTCCGCGGCAAAGAGCGCTATCGCTCCGGCGTGATGGAGTACAAGCGCATGGGCTATTGGGAGCCCGATTACACGCCAAAGGACACCGACGTCATCGCGCTGTTCCGCGTCACGCCGCAGGAGGGCGTCGACCCGATCGAGGCCTCTGCTGCGGTTGCCGGCGAATCCTCGACCGCGACCTGGACGGTGGTGTGGACCGATCGCCTGACGGCGGCCGAGAAGTATCGCGCCAAGTGCTATCGCGTCGATCCCGTTCCGGGCTCACCCGGCTCGTATTTCGCCTACATCGCCTATGATCTCGACCTGTTCGAGCCGGGCTCGATCGCCAACCTCTCGGCCTCGATCATCGGCAACGTGTTCGGCTTCAAGCCGCTGAAGGCGCTGCGACTCGAGGACATGCGCTTTCCCGTCGCCTATGTGAAGACGTTCCAGGGACCGGCGACCGGCATCGTGGTTGAGCGCGAGCGGCTCGACAAGTTCGGCCGGCCGCTGCTCGGCGCGACGGTGAAGCCGAAGCTCGGTCTGTCCGGCCGCAATTACGGCCGTGTGGTCTATGAGGCGCTGAAGGGCGGGCTCGACTTCACCAAGGACGACGAGAACATCAACTCGCAGCCCTTCATGCATTGGCGCGATCGATTCCTCTATTGCATGGAGGCGGTGAACCGCGCGCAGGCCGCTTCCGGCGAGGTGAAGGGCACCTACCTGAACGTCACCGCGGCCACCATGGAGGACATGTACGAGCGCGCCGAGTTCGCAAAGGAGCTCGGCTCGGTGATCGTGATGATCGACCTCGTGATCGGTTACACTGCGATCCAGTCCGTGGCCAAGTGGGCGCGGCGCAACGACATGATCCTGCATCTGCATCGCGCCGGCCACTCCACCTATACGCGGCAGAAGAGCCATGGCGTGTCGTTCCGCGTCATCGCCAAATGGATGCGGCTTGCCGGCGTCGACCACATCCACGCCGGCACGGTGGTCGGCAAGCTCGAAGGCGATCCCAACACCACACGCGGCTACTACGATGTCTGCCGCGAAGACTTCAACCCGACCAAGCTCGAGCATGGCCTGTTCTTCGACCAGTCCTGGGCGAGCCTGAACAAGATGATGCCGGTGGCCTCCGGCGGCATCCATGCCGGGCAGATGCACCAGCTGCTCGACCTGTTAGGCGAGGACGTCGTGCTGCAGTTCGGCGGCGGCACCATCGGCCATCCCATGGGCATTGCGGCCGGCGCGACCGCCAACCGCGTGGCGCTGGAAGCGATGATCCTCGCCCGCAACGAGGGCCGCGACTATGTCCACGAGGGCCCGGAAATCTTGGCCAAGGCGGCCCAGACCTGCACGCCGCTGAAGGCCGCGCTCGAGGTCTGGAAGGATGTCACTTTCAACTATCAATCCACCGACACGCCGGACTTCGTGCCGACCGCGCTGGAAACCGTCTGAGGAGATTTGAGATGAAGATCACCCAGGGCTGCTTCTCGTACCTGCCGGATCTGACCGACGAGCAGATCACCAGCCAGGTGCAGTATTGCCTCGCCAATGGCTGGGCGGTGAACATCGAGTTCACCGACGATCCGCATCCCCGAAACACCTATTGGGAGATGTGGGGCCTGCCGATGTTCGATCTCCAGGACGCCGCCGGCGTGATGATGGAGCTGGCCGAGTGCCGCAGGGTCTACGGCGACCGCTATATCCGCATCAGCGGCTTCGATGCCAGCCACGGCTGGGAGTCGGTGCGGATCTCCTTCCTCGTCAACCGGCCGAAGCAAGAAACGGAGTTCGAGCTGGTGCGGCAGGAGGTCGGCGGCCGTGCGGTCCGCTACACCACGGTTCGAAAGCCGGCCGCGCACGCGCCAGCTTGAGTCATCCGCTTCCGCGCGGAGCTCTCCCTGCTTCGCATCCTTGGCGGACCACTGCTTCGCCGCCTTGCTCGCGGCGAAGCTCTTTTCTTCGAGGGTAGCCATGCTCGATGTCCCCCACGCAACCACGACCGAACACAGCGAGACCCATTTCGATCTCCGCAAGGAGGCTGAAGCGGCCGGGATCACCGAGACGCTTCAACAGCTCGATCAGGAGCTGATCGGACTCAAGCCGGTCAAGAACCGCGTGCGCCAGATCGCCTCGCTGCTGCTGATCGAGCGCATCCGGCAGCGTGCCGGCCTCGCCTCCGCGCCGCCGACGCTGCACATGTCGTTCACCGGCAATCCTGGAACAGGCAAGACCACCGTCGCGCTGCGCATGGCCAGGATCCTGCACGGGCTCGGCTTCGTGCGGCGCGGGCAGGTGATCTCGGTGACGCGCGACGATCTCGTCGGCCAGTATATCGGCCACACCGCGCCGAAGACCAAGGAGATACTGAAAAAGGCGATGGGCGGCGTGCTGTTCATCGACGAGGCCTATTACCTGCATCGTCCCGACAACGAGCGCGACTATGGTCAGGAATCGATCGAGATCCTGCTCCAGGTGATGGAGAACCAGCGCGAGGACCTCGTCGTGATCCTCGCCGGCTATGGCGAGCGGATGACGAAATTCTTCGCCTCCAATCCCGGCTTCCGCTCGCGCATCGCCCACCACATCGAATTCCCTGACTATGCAGAGGCCGAGCTGCTCGTCATAGCCGAGCTGATGCTGAAGGAGCGCGGCTATCGCTTGTCGGCCGCGGCGCGCGAGGCGTTCGAGAAATACATCGCGCTGCGTCGGACCCAGCCGTTCTTCTCCAACGCGCGCTCGATCCGCAACGCCGTCGACCGCATCCGCCTGCGGCAGGCCGATCGGCTGGTGTCCGATCTCGATCGCATGCTCGATGTCGCCGACCTCGAAACCATCGATGCCATGGACGTCTTGGCGAGCCGAGTCTTCAGCGGCGGTGCGGATGCGCGGAGTGCAGTGCCATGACGAAGGAGATCATGATCGCTCCATCGATCCTCGCCGCGGATTTCGCGCGTCTCGGCGAGGAGGTCGCCGCGATCGACGCCGCTGGGGCCGACTGGATCCATTGCGACGTCATGGACGGACACTTCGTGCCGAACATCAGTTTCGGTGCCGACGTCATCAAGGCGGTCCGCCCCTATTCGAAGAAGCCGTTCGACGTGCATTTGATGATCGCGCCGACAGATCCCTATCTCGAGGCGTTCGCAAAGGCCGGAGCGGACATCATCACGGTGCACGCCGAAGCGGGGGCGCATCTCGACCGCTCGCTCCAGGCGATCCGCTCGCTTGGCAGCAAGGCTGGCGTCAGCCTTTGTCCATCGACGCCGGATGCGGTGATCGAGTATGTGCTCGATCGGATCGATCTCGTGCTGGTGATGACGGTCAATCCGGGCTTTGGCGGCCAATCCTTCATCGCATCGCAGATCGACAAGATCAGGCGGATCAGGACCATGATCGGCGGGCGGCCGATCCGGCTCGAGGTCGACGGCGGTGTCACGCGCGACAATGCCGCGGCCGTGGCTGCAGCGGGTGCCGACACGCTGGTCGCGGGCTCCGCCGTGTTTCGCGGCAAGAGCGCTGGCGAATATGCCGCCAATATCGCGGCTATTCGCATCGCCGCGGAGACCGGCCGGGTTCCGAAGCTGCAAGATAGTTCCGCGCCCGCGAAGCGGGCCGAAGAAAGTGC
Organism: Bradyrhizobium yuanmingense; assembly: GCF_025200905.1. Classification (NCBI taxonomy): domain Bacteria; kingdom Pseudomonadati; phylum Pseudomonadota; class Alphaproteobacteria; order Hyphomicrobiales; family Nitrobacteraceae; genus Bradyrhizobium; species Bradyrhizobium yuanmingense. Next base: position 1,837,314 of record NZ_CP104173.1, read on the forward strand.
GCTTATCCGGTAGATTACGGATCAGCCCACCGCCGTGGCTCCGGTGTGTCAAGGCGCGCCACTTTCTCCGGATCTCTACGGAGCATGCCTTCCAAATCGATCGGCTCATTCAGGCCGGGGTAACCAACGCACCGGAGAAGGACAATGGATTAACGACCGCGCAATGCCAAGCGTCTCAATCTGTGGTTTAGGGACGCTATGAGAGCGCGGATGCGTAACGACGGAAACTGCGGCATGAAGCCCGCACGCGGCGCAAAGTGATGGCATGAGCATGCATCGCCTGTTCGCCGAGCAGCTCCGCTGCGCCACCGATGCCACCGGACAGGTCGATCTCGTCAAGCTGGGCAAGTTCGTCAGCGCGGCTTACGAGGCCGGTGATCGCGAGCGTCAGCGGATGATCGAAGTACGCGCGCAAACGCGCGACGAGGTCGAGCAGGATCTGCTGCGGACCCGCGAGTTCCTCGACACAATCATCGAAAACATTCCGAGTTCGCGCTACATCCTGCTCAACCGCGCCGGAGAAGACTATTACGGCATGCCGCGCGAACAGATGCTGGGCCGAACGCCCGAGCAGATCTTCCCGGCTGACGTGGCCCGCGTGGTCAACGAGCAGGATAGACGCGTCGCGGCCAGCGGCATGCCGATGGTTCTGGAGGAGCATTTGCTCGAAGTCGGCGTCAAGGGCCGCGACCGGGTCGTCAATTCACGCAAGATGCTGGTCACGGATGGCAACGGGGATCCGCAATATCTGGTCGGCGTGATCGAGGATGTCACGGAGCGTGTCACCACCCGGCAGCGGATCAGCCATCTTGCGCATCATGATGCGCTCACGGACCTGCCGAACCGCAGCGCCTTCAACGCGGCGCTCGACGAACGGCTGGAGCGGGCGCAGGAGGCATCGACCAGTTTCGCTGTGCTGAGCCTCGATCTCGACCGCTTCAAGGAGGTCAACGACGTGTTCGGTCACCCCGTCGGCGACATGCTGATGCGGGCGGCCGCCGACCGGCTTGCCGCGGAAGCCGAAGGCGCCTTCGTCGCCCGGATCGGCGGCGACGAGTTCATGATCCTGATGCCCGACAACGCCAGCCGTGAGGACGTTCTGGCGCTGGCCGAACGCCTGGTCGAGACGATCGGCAAGGAGCTCGAGGTCGACGACTATCTCTCCCACGTGGGCCTCAGCGTCGGCATCGCGTTCTATCCCGACGATGGCGTGAACGCGGCGACGCTGCTCGCCAATGCCGACTCGGCTCTCTACCGCGCCAAGCGCGAGGGCAGGAGCCGGGTCCGCTGCTTCGAATCCGAGATGGACCAGGAGCTGCGCGATCGCAGGCTGTTGCAGCACGACCTGCGGCAGGCGCTGGAGCAGAACCAGCTCCTCGTCTATTTCCAGCCGCAGGCGCGGGTGGATGGCGAGGTCATCGGCTTCGAGGCGCTGCTGCGATGGAATCACCCGACGCGGGGCTTCGTGCCGCCGGACCAGTTCATTCCGCTCGCCGAGGAGAACGGGCTGATCGTCGAGATCGGTGAATGGGTGCTGCGCGAGGCGTGCCGCGAGGCGGCATCCTGGCCGCGGCCGTTGCAGGTCGCGGTCAATCTGTCGCCGGTCCAATTCCAGGCGGGCGATCTCGAGCGCTCGACCCACCAGATCCTGTTGGAGACGGGGCTGACGCCGACGCGGCTCGAGGTCGAGATCACCGAGGGCGTGCTGATCGGCGATTTCACCCGCGCGCTCAACCTGCTGCGGCGGCTGAAGGCGCTCGGCATCCGCATCGCCATGGATGATTTCGGCACCGGCTATTCCTCGCTGTCCTATCTGCAGTCGTTCCCGTTCGACAAGATCAAGATCGACCGCAGTTTCATCTCCAACCTGGAGGCGACGCCGCAATCGGCCGAGATTGTCCGCGCCGTCCTGAGCCTGGCGCACGCGCTGAAGATCCCGGTCATTGCCGAGGGGGTGGAGACGGAAGCCCAACGTGCCTTCTTGGCCCGCGAGGCCTGCGAGGAGATGCAAGGCTATCTCGTCGGCCGTCCCGACTTGATCGAGCGTTATCTCGACCTGGTGGGCGTCGCCGTGGAGCGCCGCCTCTACGCCTAGCACTAGGCACAGAGTTCCGAGCGGACGTTTGGAACTAAAATCCTTACCGGCACTTCTCGAAAATTAACTTGGTTCAGGCGCGTTGAGCGCGCAGCAAATGTTTTGCATAAACGCCATCGGCCTGACGCAAATCAGGGCAATAAGCCGGTGAACGCGAGGGAGGGTCTCATGGAGAACGTACGTCGCTACCGGGCGCTGGCGTCCCTCTGCCGTCAGCAGGCGGCCTACCGGCCGCTCCAGAACTGGGAACTCCTCGGCCAAGCCGAACATTTCGAACATCTTGCCGAAATCGAGCTCAAGGCGCACTTCGACGCGTGCAATGTGCACCGCGACAAGGACGCCGCCGCGCCCACGACATGGGAAGCTCCCGTCGCGGCGTGACGGCGCCAGGCCGGCGCGTCAATGCGACATCAGCGTCGGGACCGTCATGGCTTCCAGCATGGCGCGGGTGACGCCCCCGAGAAAGCGTTCCTGCAACCGCGAATGGCCGTAGCCGCCCATCACCAGAAGATCGAGACTCTCGTCGGCCGCCAGCGACAGAATGATCGGCTGAATGTCGGCGCGCGTGGCGGTCAGGCTGACGGTGCGGGTGGACAATCCGCGCCGGCCGAGATGTCTGGCCAAGCCGCTCGCTGAAGCTTCGCTGGAGACGTCGTCGGTCTCGTTGACGGTGATGATCACGATCTCTTCGGCGCGCGCCAGGAACGGAGCTGCGTCGCGCATGGCGCGGGCGGCAACGCGACTGCCGTCCCAGCAGATGCCGATCCGCTTCGCCTTGAAGGCTCCCCGGAAGGTGTAGGGCAGGAACAGCACCGGGCCGCCCGCGCGGAACAGGATCTCGCTCGGCATGTCGTTGTCGAACGAGCCTTGCGCCGGATCGGGCTGGAGCACGACGCTGAGGTCGTGCAGCCGTGCCATCTCGCCGAGCGAGCCGGCGGCATCTGCCGGGATCGCGCCGAGTGCGTGGCAGGTATAGGAGATGCCGGCGTTCGCCGCCTCGCTCTTGAATACCGCGAGCGCCGCCTCGGCCCGCTCGCGCTCCAGCTCGAACACGGCCGCCACCGCCGCGCCGCCTTCCATGACGTAAGCCGTACTGGTGGCGACATAGCCGACCGCGACCGCGTCGAGATGCGCGTTGAGCTTCGCCGCGAGCGAGACCGAGCCCTCGATCGCGGGACGCATGGGACGTTCGGTGGGGATGTGGACGAGAATGTCTTTGTACATGGCGCGCCTCCGCTGAGCATCATCCGAGGGTCGCAGTTTTTCACTGCGCGAAGGCGGCGCGTTGAGCTGTATCAAACGTCCGGATTGCCTGCTGCGACCGCTCATCCATTCTTTGCCGAGATTTAATCGGACGGACGGGACGCCGTAAGGTGGCAGCGACCATGTTGCGGGCAAGGCGACACCTGCTCAACATGGACATTTCGACATGAACGATCGCGTCAATTCCGACATCACCACGTCTCGCAAGATCTTGCGGCCGCGGCGGCTCGCGCTGCTCGGCACCGTGGCCGCGCTGGGCGTGGCCGCCCTGGCAGTTGCGCCAGGCGCCTCGCCGTACGGCATCAACTCCTTGATTGCGCCGGCTCAGGCGGCCGAAGCCGCCGCGACGCCGCCCGGCTTCGGCGATCTCGTTAGCAGGGTCAAACCCGCTGTGATCTCGGTGCGGGTCAAAATCGATCAGGACAACGACAAGAGCGCGATGCTGCAGCAGAACCGGATGGATTCGGACGAGGACACGCCGTTCGACCAGTTCTCGCGACAGTTCGGTTTCCGCTTCCCGGGCGGCGCGAACGGCATGCCGCGCCAGCGCCACCAGATGATCACGGGCGAAGGCTCCGGCTTTTTCATCTCCGCCGACGGCTATGCCGTGACCAACAATCACGTCGTCGATCGCGCCGAGTCCGTGCAGGTGACGATGGACGACGGCACGACCTACACCGCGAAAGTGGTCGGCACCGATCCGAAGACCGATCTCGCGCTGATCAAGGTCGACGGCAAGAAGGACTTTCCGTTCGTCAAGTTCTCCGACCAGAAGCCGCGCATTGGCGACTGGGTGGTCGCGGTCGGCAATCCCTTCGGTCTTGGCGGCACCGTGACCGCCGGCATCGTCTCGGCCAGCGGCCGCGACATCGGCAACGGTCCCTATGACGACTTCATCCAGATCGACGCGCCGATCAACAAGGGTAATTCCGGCGGTCCGGCCTTCGACATGAACGGCAACGTGATCGGCGTGAACACTGCGATCTTCTCGCCCTCGGGCGGCTCGGTCGGAATCGGCTTCGATATCCCGGCCTCGACCGCCAAGCTCGTCGTCGCGCAATTGAAGGACAAAGGCGCGGTCACCCGGGGCTGGCTCGGCGTGCAGGTGCAGCCGGTGACATCGGATATTGCCGACAGCCTCGGGCTCAAGGAGGCGCGCGGCGCGATCGTCGACAATCCGCAGGATGGCAGCCCGGCGGCGAAGGCCGGCATCCAGGCGGGCGATGTCATCACCGCCGTCAACGGCACCACGATCAAGGACTCCCGCGACCTCGCCCGCACCATCGCCGGCTTGACGCCGGGCACGTCCGTGAAGCTCGATGTCTTCCGCAAGGGCGACAGCAAGACGGTGACGCTGGCGCTCGGCGAGTTGCCGAACGAGCGGCAGGCCAAGGGCAATGGCAGTGGCAATGCCGACGAGGGCAGCGGACAGCCGGGTGTCGGCACGCCGCGCCTCGGCCTCAGCCTGGCGCCCGCCGGTGACGTTCAGGGCGCAGGCCAGAACGGCGTCGTCGTCACCGAGGTTGATCCGCAAGGCCCGGCCGCGCAACGCGGCATCCGGACCGGCGACGTCATCCTCAATGTCGGCGGCAAGGCTGTCAGCAATGTCGGCGAGGTGCGCTCCGAGCTGGCGCAGGCCAAATCGTCGGGCAAGCGCAGCGTGCTGCTTCAGGTCAGAAGCGCGGAGGCCACCCGCTTCGTTGCGGTGCCACTCGCATAACGTCAACTCGACCCTTACCAATCCAGGAAGGCGGCCTTCGGGCCGCCTTTTGCACACACGTCACGTCCGCACCAGGCCGGTCACATTCTCGTTAACGGCAGGGATGATGACCTGGTGCGTCCGAAAAAGCCGTGTTCGCTGATCACACTCGCAGGGCGCCTCGGTGCTCTGCGCCAACGTCGCCGCTGAGAGAAGGTTGCAAGCGTGGAACTTCGAGCCTCCCGGCGCTTTGTGGAACTCGCCGGTGGTTCACAAGTGATCGGTGCCGACATGGATCGATTGAAGCTCTCGCTCAGGAGTGCGCTGCTCGTGGCGCCATTGGTGCTCTCGGGGGGAAACGCGCTCGGGCGCGACGACGGCCGCTACGCGAATTCTCCTCTGAAGCCATGGTTCGACAGTTTGCGCAGCCATCTCGGTCCGTGCTGCTCGGACGCGGACGGTTTCGCCCTTGCCGATCTCGACTGGGAGTCGCACAACGGGCGCTACCGTGTCCGCATCGACGGACAGTGGATCGATGTGCCGGATGAGGCCGTCATCACCGAGCCCAACCGGGCCGGCCGCACGATGGTGTGGCCGGTCAAGACTGCGTTCGGGATTTCGATCCGCTGCTTCATGCCGGGGAGCATGATCTGAGGCGGGTCAGCGCGACCGCTTGGATTTGCGCTTCGATGATTTCTTGTTCGACGATTTCTTGGACGACGTCCCGGACGTTTTCTTGGATGCTTTCTTGGACGTCTTCTTGGCGCTCTTGCGCTTCGAAGCCTTCTTCGGGACCTTCTTGCCCTTCTTGCGTGCCTTCGACAGTCCGATCGCGATGGCCTGCTTGCGGTTCTTGACGCGGCCGCCGCGCCCGCCACGGCCGCTCTTCGCGGTGCCCTTCTTGTAACGCCGCATCTCGGTGGCGACATCGCTTCCCGAGCTGCGTGAGTAGCGGCGCTTTTTTGCCTTGCGTGCCATGCATATTCTCCCTCGGCGGGGAGAACCATTCTGCACAGCCATGGTTCCGGGAGCGTGGAACGGCGCATGCCTAAAGCGCGATGCGATGCTCTAGAAGGAGTTTGCCAGCTCGATCTCCGCTTCCAGCACCTGGATGCGCCGGGCGGCCTCGCTGAAGGACAGATCCCGCGCATATTGGCCGGGCTGGTAGGCCTCTTCGCTGAGCCGCTTCAGCTTGAGGCCCTGCGCCCGCGTCATCTGCTCGCCCAGGAAAAATCTGGCGTCGTATTTACCTTGAACCTGCATCTGGCGTCTCCGTCCTGAAATCGTGACTTGACTATATGTTCTTATTTTGTTCTAACAAGGCATGGACAACAGAATTAATGAAATTCGACGTAAAATCAGAGCCTTGAGGCTTGAGATGGCCGACGTCGAGGCGTCGGTGCGCGACCTCGTCGAGCGCGATCACGACTGCACGGAAAGAGCCCTGGCGCAGATGGACTTGCGCCGGAAGATCAATCTCTTGATCGCCGAATGGAAGGCTGCCGGCGGCAGCGACGTACTGCCGAACGTCCGCGACCGGGTGCGGCTTCGTGCCGTGAAGACAGGCGGCAACTCCGCGCGCGCAGCCGAGCGCCGCTGAGATCCTTGGCGCCGGATACTGAAGGCCGAGTGCCGAACCAAAGATAGAAGACAAAGGGCTCCGCAATGCGGAGCCCTTCATGATTCCAGGGAGCGCCTATTTGGTGTCGGTCATGCCGCCCTTGTTGGTCATGGTGCCGCCCTGATCAGAGCCGGGACCGGCGCCGCCTTGGCCGGACGGATCAGCGCCCTTGGAGGACTTGGTGTTGGCGCCGGTGGTCTGTGCCGACGACATCGAGGATCCATGCTTAGTCTTGTGCGATTTGGCCTGGGCGGCAAACGGCGCGGCGGCAAGGCCGGTTGCCAATATTACGGCGAGAGCGAGCTTGGTCGTCTTCACGCGGGGAAACTCCCTGAGTTAAATTGACGCAGGCACAAACCGCGCGTCGCGGCAGGGAGTTCCCGGCGAAGTATCTTCCGTGCGTCACCCACGCTTCAAGTTTGCTTGTCCTCGGCCAGGATGAACACGGCGCCGGTGAGCGTCGCGCCGATCGCGAAGGTCGTCACCAAGGTGAGGGCGAAGACCATCGCGGCCTGGCTTCCGCCATTGTTCAGCAGGTTGGCGACGGCTGGATTGGACAGGACGAGCGTGAGGCTGAAAATGAGGCCGAGCGCTGCGCCCATCATTGCATGCGTCATCAGCTTGATAAGGCCGCTGGCAGAGATCAGCTCAGACGACTTCTTGGTGCGCATGGGACGGCATCCCGAACTGCCACGCCAACGCGCATGTGATCGCCGGGTTCCGTTCCGCTGAAGGAATTGTTACCGCCCGTTTCATCCGGCGTTCATGCCGGGCTTGCCAAGATGGGCGCCAGCAAAACGGGAACATCGACGGGAACATCGATATGGGTAAGGTCGTCTTTCTTTACCGCTCGCTGGCCTATCGCAACGCGGCCGCGGACATCCTGCGCAAGGCGCGCAAGCTTCCGCTTGGCGCGGAGCGAAGCGCGGCCCGCCGCTACGCGAGGGCGCTGCGCGATCTCGCCCGAACGGAAGCTTGGCTCGAAGGGCGCGTCGCGCGCGAACCACGCACGGCGCAGCGCATGAGCAGCGCAGCGTCAGGTTAACCGGATGCGCGTTGCAATTCGGCAGCGCCGGCGGTGTCGAACTTGCTTGGTGCAGCCGCCGCGGTCTTGCGTGTCAACGGCACCTCAAGACGGCACAGCAGGCCCTCGGCGCGCCAATCGAACTGCGCCTGTCCGCCAAGCTGGGACTCGATGCTCGCAAGCAGGCTTCGCGTGCCGAAGCCGCGCGATTTCGGGGTCTTGACCAGGGGACCGCCGGATTCCTCCCAGCTCAGCGTGAGCAGCTCCTCGTCGACCTGCCAATCGATCGCGAGCCGCCCCGCTCGCGTGGATAGCGCGCCGTACTTTGCCGAGTTGGTGAAGAGCTCGTGCAGTGCGAGCGCCAGCGTCTGGGCCGTCGCCGGCAGCAACTGAACTTCGGGCCCTGCCAATTTGATCTGGTCGCCCAGCGAGTAGGGCGCAAGCTCCTCGTCGATCAGCCTGGAGAGCTCGGCGCCTTGCCAGCTCGACAGCGACAGGATGGTGTGCACGCGCGCCAGCGCATTGATGCGCCCCTCGACGGCGTTGACATAGGCCTTGACCTCGTCGGCCCGGGTGAGGCGCACGATCGACTGCGCCAGCGCCAGCGCGTTCTTCGCGCGATGATCGACTTCCCGCGCCAGCAGGTTCTGCCGCTCCTCGGCGCGCTTGCGCTCGGTGATGTCGACGGTCACGCCGCTGACGCGCACCACGCGCCCGCTCTCGTCCGTGGTTGCGGCCGCCGTGCCGACGCACCAGCGCACCTCGCCGTCGGGCCGGATGATGCGGAACTCCGTCTCATAGGCGCGTGTGCCCTTGTTGAACTCGGCGATCGCCTTGCGCAACTGGTCGACGTCGTCGGGGTGCAGCAGGGCCTGAACGTTGGCCGGATTGATCTCGAAATTGTCGGGGCTGACGCCGAAGATATTGTATTGCCCCTCGTCCCACATCCAATCGCCGCTGATCCAGTCCCAGTCCCAGGACCCCATCTTGCCTGCCGCGATCGCCATGCTGCGCCGCTGCTCGCTCTCGCGCAGCTTCGCGGTGGAAGCCTCCAGTTCCGCGGTGCGGGCGCGGACGCGATCCTCGAGCTCGTGGTTCAGCCGTTCGAGCTCGCGCGTCTTGCGGTAGAGCTCGGCAAACACCTTGATCTTGGCGCGCAGTACCTCCGGCACGACCGGAACCGGCACGTAATCGACCGCGCCCATCTCGTAGCCGCGCAGCCGGTCGATGTCGCTGACCTGGATCGCCGAGATGAAGATCATGGCGGTCTTCTGAAAGCGCGGATGCTCGCGGATCATCGCGGCGAGCTCGAAGCCGTCGAGCTCGGGCATGCAGACGTCGACCAGGATCACCGCGATCTCGGTCTTGAGCAGCACCTCCAACGCCTCGCGGCCCGAGGAGGCGATGACGAGGTTCTCGCCGAGATCCTTCAGGATCACCTCATAGGCGAGCAGCTTGGCCGGCTGATCGTCGACGAGCAGGATGTTGACCTTTTCCTGATCCATACGCGGGTCCAACTCAGCGATGCAGCCACATGCGGATCGCAAGCAGCAATTGGTCGGTGTTGACCGGTTTGGCGAGGTAGTCGGACGCGCCGGCTTCGAGGCATTTCTCCCGGTCGCCCTTCATCGCCTTGGCGGTCAACGCGATGATCGGCAGACGGGCGAAGGCCGGGTTCTCGCGGATCACGCCGATGGTCTGGTAGCCATCCATCTGCGGCATCATGATGTCCATCAGCACGATCGCGATCTCCGGATTGGATTCGACCAAGGTCACCGCCTCGCTGCCGGTCGTGGCCGTCAGCACCTTCATGCCGCGTCGTTCCAGCACGCTCGAGAGCGCGAAGATATTGCGGGCATCGTCGTCGACGAGCAGGGCGGTCTTGCCGATCAGGTCCTCGTCGGAACTGTTCAGCTTCTCCAGCATGCGCTGCTTCTCGATCGGCAGCTCCGTGATCACGCGGTGCAGGAACAACGCGGTCTCGTCGAGCAGGCGCTCGGGCGATTCCACGCCCTTGACCACGATGCTGCGTGCCATGGTGTGAAGCTCGGCATCCTCCTCGGCGGAAAGCTCGCGGCCGGTGAACACCACGACGGGGATGTTCGACAGCGCCTCGTCGTTGCGGATCTGATCGAGCACCTCGAAGCCGCTCATGTCGGGCAGCCTGAGGTCGAGCACCACGCAATCGCAGGGTTGCTCGCGCAACGTCGTGAGCGCACCGGCCCCGGTATCCGTGGCCAGGATCTCGATGTCGTCGTGGTGCAGCAGCTCGCGGATCGAGAGCCGCTCGGCCTCGTTGTCCTCGACGATCAAGAGTCGCTTGCGCCGCGGCCGCGCATATTCCTTGATCTGCGTCAGCGCGGCCGAGACGCCCTCGGTCGTCGTCGGCTTGTTGACGAAGGAGAAGGCGCCGCGCGCCAGCGCATGCTGGCGGTCCTCGTCGAGCGTGATGATCTGGACCGGGATGTGGCGGGTGAGCGGATTGTGCTTGAGCTGGCTCAGCACGGTCCAGCCCAGCATGTCGGGCAGGAACACGTCGAGCGAGACGGCCGTCGGCTGGTATTGCTTGGCGAGCTCGAGGGCCTCGGCGCCGCGCGCGGCGACCAGGACCTTGAAGCCCTTGTCGCGGGCCAGATCGACCAGCACGCGGGCATAATGCGGGTCGTCCTCGACGATCAGGAGAATGGTGTCGCCGGGCTCGAGGTTGAGGCGGTCGTCGGGCAGCTGCTCGATAACGCGCTGCTGGTCAGGCGCGGCAGGCTGCAGCGCCGGCGGCTGGCCGTATTGCTGTGACGCCGGCGCCCGCGGCGCGAGGGTCGGGCCGGAATATTTCAAGGGCAGATAGAGCGTGAAGGTCGAGCCCTTGCCCGGCGCGCTGCGCAGGTGGATCTCGCCGCCGAGCAGGCTGGCAAGCTCGCGGCTGATCGCAAGGCCGAGACCGGTGCCGCCATATTTGCGGCTGGTGCCGGCATCGGCCTGCTGGAACGCCTCGAAGATCAGCTTCTGCTTCTCCAGGGGAATGCCGATGCCGGTGTCGGACACTTCGAAGGCGATCACGGCCGGCGCCGAGTTCAGCACCGGATGATCCGACCCCCAGCCGCCGATTGCGCCGGCGACTTTCAGGCGCACTTCGCCGTCGGCGGTGAACTTGAAGGCGTTGGAGAGCAGATTCTTCAGAACCTGTTGCAGCCGCTTGGAGTCGGTCACGATGCTGCGCGGCAGGTTCGGATCGACGTCGATCTTGAACGACAGGTTGCGGTTGTCCGCCTCGTGCCGGAACGGCCGGCCGACGGTCTCGAGCAGGTTCGCGGTCAGGATTTCCTCGGCGTCGACCGTCACGGTGCCGGACTCGATCTTGGAGAGATCGAGAATGTCGCTGATGAGGTTGAGCAGGTCGGTGCCGGCACCATGGATGGTGCGGGCGAACTCGACCTGCTTGGCCGAGAGGTTGCCATCGGGATTGTCGCTGAGCTGCTGTCCGAGGATCAGGATCGAGTTCAGCGGCGTACGCAGCTCGTGGCTCATATTGGCGAGGAATTCGGACTTGTACTTCGACGTCAGCGCGAGCTCGGTCGCCTTCTCCTCGAGCGCGCGGCGGGCCTGCTCGATTTCCTGGTTCTTGCGTTCGACCTCGACGTTGCGCTCGGCGAGCTGCTGCGCCTTCTGCTCGAGCTGGTCGTTGGTCTGCTGCAATTCGCGCTGCTGGGTCTGTAGCTCGCCGGCGAGCTGCTGCGACTGCTTGAGCAGGCCTTCGGTCTGCATCGTGGCTTCGATCGAATTGAGCACGATGCCGATGGAGTCGGTGAGCTGCTCCAGGAACGTCATCTGCGAGGTCGTGAAGGAGACCAGCGAGGCGAGCTCGATCACGGCCTTGACCTGGCCTTCGAACAGGACCGGGAGCACGACGAGGTTCTTCGGGGCGACGCGGAACAGCGCCGAGTTGATCGGCACCACGTCCGAGGGAATGTCGGAGACGACGCGCGGCCGCTTGTCGAAGGCGCATTGGCCGATCAGGCCTTCGCCGAACTGCAGCACCGGCTGATAGGGGTAGACGCCGTCGCTGGCGTAGGAGGCGAGCAGCAGGAGCTGGGGATCGTTCTCGTTCTCGACCTGGTAGATCACGCCCGTATGGGCGTTCACCAGCGGCGACAATTCGGTGAGCAGCAATCGGCCGACCGTGGTGAGATCGCGCTGTCCCTGGAGCATGTTGGTGAACTTGGCGAGGTTGGTCTTGAGCCAGTCCTGCTCGGTATTCACGTCCGTCGTGAGACGGAGGTTGGTGATCATCGTGTTGATGTTGTCCTTCAGCTCCGCCACTTCGCCGCGGGCGTCGACCTGGATTGACCGCGTCAGGTCGCCCTTGGTCACCGCAGTTGCGACTTCCGCGATCGCGCGCACCTGCGAGGTCAGGTTGGCCGCGAGCAGGTTGACGTTGCCGGTGAGATCCTTCCAGGTGCCGGCAGCGCCGGGCACGTTGGCCTGGCCGCCGAGCCGGCCTTCGACGCCGACCTCGCGCGCCACCGACGTCACCTGATCGGCGAAGGTCGCGAGCGTCTCGGTCATGTTGTTGATGGTGTCGGCGAGCGCTGCGACCTCGCCCTTCGATTTCACCGTGAGGTTCTGCTTCAGATCGCCATTGGCGACCGCGGTCACCACCTTGACGATGCCGCGCACCTGCTCGGTCAGGTTCGCCGCCATGAAGTTGACGGTGTCGGTGAGATCCTTCCAGGTGCCGGCGACGCCGGGCACCTGGGCCTGGCCGCCCAGCTTTCCTTCCGTGCCCACCTCGCGTGCGACGCGCGTCACTTCGCCGGCGAAGGCGTTGAGCTGGTCCACCATGGTGTTGATGGTGTTCTTCAGCTCCAGGATTTCGCCCTTCACGTCGACGGTGATCTTGCGCGAGAGGTCGCCGCGCGCGACCGCCGTGGTGACTTCGGCGATGTTGCGGACCTGGGTGGTGAGGTTCGCAGCCAAGAGGTTGACGTTGTCGGTGAGATCCTTCCAGGTGCCGCCGACGCCGGGTACGACGGCCTGACCGCCGAGCCGGCCCTCGGTGCCGACCTCGCGCGCCACGCGCGTGACTTCGGCGGCGAAGGAGCGGAGCTGCTCGACCATGGTGTTCAGCGTGTCCTTCAGGAGAAGGATCTCGCCGCGTACGTCCACCGTGATCTTCTTCGACAGGTCGCCGCCGGCGATGGCGGTTGCGACCTCGGCGATGTTGCGGACCTGCGCCGTCAGGTTGGAGGCCATGAAGTTGACGTTGTCGGTGAGGTCCTTCCAGGTGCCGGCGACGCCAGGCACCTCGGCCTGGCCGCCGAGCTTGCCTTCGGTGCCGACCTCGCGCGCCACGCGCGTGACTTCGCCGGCAAAGCCGTTGAGCTGGTCCACCATGGTGTTGATGGTGTTCTTCAGCTCGAGGATTTCGCCCTTCACGTCGACGGTGATCTTGCGCGAGAGGTCGCCGCGCGCCACCGCGGTCGTCACCTCGGCGATGTTGCGGACCTGGGCGGTGAGGTTACCCGCCATCGAGTTGACGCTGTCGGTGAGATCCTTCCAGGTGCCGGCGACGCCGGGCACGTTGGCCTGACCGCCGAGGCGGCCTTCGGTGCCGACCTCGCGCGCCACGCGCGTCACCTCGCCCGCGAAGCGGTTGAGCTGGTCGACCATGGTGTTCAGCGTGTCCTTGAGCTGAAGGATCTCGCCGCGCACGTCCACGGTGATCTTGCGCGACAGGTCGCCGCCGGCGATGGCGGTGGCAACTTCCGCGATGTTGCGGACCTGCGCGGTGAGGTTGCCCGCCATCGAGTTCACGGAGTCGGTCAAGTCCTTCCAGGTGCCGGCGACGCCGGGCACGTCGGCCTGGCCGCCGAGCTTGCCGTCGGTGCCGACCTCGCGCGCCACGCGCGTGACTTCGCCGGCGAAGGCGTTGAGCTGGTCGACCATGGTGTTGAGCGTTTCCTTCAGCTGAAGGATTTCGCCCGAGACGTTCACCGTGATCTTCTTGGACAAGTCGCCCTTCGCCACCGCGGTTGCGACCTCGGCGATGTTGCGGACCTGGCCGGTGAGGTTCGAGGCCATCGAGTTGACGCTGTCGGTGAGGTCCTTCCACGTGCCGCCGACGCCGCGCACCACCGCCTGACCGCCGAGCTTGCCTTCGGTGCCGACCTCGCGCGCCACGCGCGTGACTTCGCCGGCGAAGGCGTTGAGCTGGTCCACCATCGTGTTGATGGTGTCCTTCAGCTCGAGGATCTCCCCGCGCACGTCCACGGTGATCTTCTTCGAGAGATCGCCGCCGGCGACCGCGGTGGTCACCTCGGCGATGTTGCGGACCTGCGCGGTCAGGTTCGAGGCCATCGAGTTGACGCTCTCGGTGAGGTCCTTCCAGGTGCCGGCGACGCCGAGCACGTTGGCCTGGCCGCCGAGCCGGCCCTCGGTGCCGACCTCGCGGGCGACGCGCGTGACTTCGCCGGCGAAGGCGTTGAGCTGGTCGACCATGGTGTTGAGCGTTTCCTTCAGCTGAAGGATCTCGCCCGAGACGTTCACCGTGATCTTCTTCGACAAGTCGCCGCTCGCGATGGCGGTCGCGACGTCGGCGATGTTGCGGACCTGCGCGGTCAGGTTGGAGGCCATGAAGTTGACGTTGTCGGTGAGGTCCTTCCAGGTGCCGGCGACGCCCGGCACCTGGGCCTGGCCGCCGAGCTTGCCCTCGGTGCCCACCTCGCGCGCGACGCGCGTGACTTCCGAGGCGAACGAGTTGAGCTGGTCCACCATGGTGTTGATGGTGTCCTTCAGCTCCAGGATCTCGCCGCGCACGTCCACGGTGATCTTGCGCGAGAGGTCGCCGCGCGCCACGGCGGTGGTGACGTTGGCGATGTTGCGGACCTGTGCGGTCAGGTTACCGCACATCGCATTGACGGAGTCGGTCAGGTCCTTCCAGGTGCCGGCGACGCCGGGCACGATGGCCTGGCCACCGAGCTTGCCGTCGGTGCCGACCTCGCGCGCCACGCGCGTCACTTCGGAGGCGAAGGAGCGCAGCTGGTCCACCATCGTATTGATGGCTTCCTTGAGCTGTAGGATCTCGCCGCGGACGTCGACCGTGATCTTCTTGGAGAGGTCGCCGTTGGCGACCGCGATCGTCACCTCGGCGATGTTGCGAACCTGGTTGGTCAGGTTGTTCGCCATCGAGTTGACGCTCTCGGTGAGGTCCTTCCAGACGCCGGTCACCTCCGGCACCTGGGCCTGGCCGCCGAGCTTGCCTTCGGTGCCGACCTCGCGCGCCACGCGCGTCACCTCCGAGGTGAACACGCCGAGCTGCTTGATCATGGTGTTGACGATCGTCGCCGACTGCAAGAACTCGCCGCGGAGCGGACGGCCGTCGACGTCGAGCTTGACGGTCTGCAGCAGGTCGCCCTGGGCGACAGCGGCAACCGCGCGTGTCACCTCGCGCGTCGGCCACAACAAGTCGTCGATCAGCGTGTTGACCGAACCTTCCATGTCGGCCCAGGAGCCCGACGCAAGGCCGAATTTCACGCGCTGGCGGGTCTTGCCTTCGCGTCCCACCACCTGGCCCACCAGCTCGAGCTGCTGCGCCATGCGCTGGTTGGCGGCGATAATTTCGTTAAAAGTGTCGGCGATCTTGCCGTCGATACCGAGATAGTCGCCGCTCATGCGCACCGAAAAGTCACCGCTGCGCATCGCTTGGAGGGCGAGCAGCAGTTCCGCTCGGGAATCTGACTCGGACGTACCGTTGATTTTTGGCTTTGGGACGCGACGACCGGAGCGTGATGCAGTTCCGGAATCGAGGTCGCTCATACTGTTTCCCCCGCAGGCGTCGGCCGAATCTGAGGCAAGACGCGTTCGACGAAATAAGAGCGTCAGCCAAATTCGAAATCAAGCGCCAACGTACGGCGCAAGGAAATGGAACCCGCTTTGCTCAGCCCGACCGAGTTAACAGCGGACCGACCGGTTTGTTCCATACCCCTCGAAAGGAAAAAGGCCGCAGGGGCGGGTCGTCAACGCGTCCGACGTCCGCAGCCCTGCTTCGGAACGGAGCGCCGAGCCTGACGGTTAGCCAGCGCAGACAGGGAGAACGGACATGAAGGCAGCAATTTTCGCCATCGCCATCACGGCGCTTGCCGCGGGGTCGGCTCTGGCGCAGGGCGGTGCGCCAAGCGGGCGCGGCTCCGTGACGGGCGACCCCGCCGCAAGCTCCGCCAACCCGCAGGCGGACACGCCGACCACCGGAGCGGCCACCCGCTCGAATCCAAGCGGAAGCGGCACGTCATCGTCCGGCGGCAAGGACGACAACGGCGATGCGGGTCGCGACAAGATGCCGGAGAGCGACCGCACCGTGCGGCCGCAGAGCCAGCAACATCCGAACGCCAAGTAGAGTTATTTATCCGCCATGGTGCGCTCGGCGTCCCTGACCTGCGCGCGCAGCAGCGGAAGCTGTTCGCGCGCGAACGCTGCGAGCGCCGCATTGTCGGGCGCCGTCAGATAGCGCTCGAGCAGGCCGATGATCGATTCATACTCGGGAATCTGCGCGGCATAGAAACTTCTGACGTAGGCCGGACCATCCGACATTTCGGGCTCGACGAGGCTCGCGCTCGAGGATGTCGCCCTGCCAACATGCAATTCCGCGCCGATGGCCTCCTGGACCTCTTTCAGTCGCTTGTCGCGCTTAGCCGCTTCCTCGGCGCGCAGGGCGGCGAGGTTCTTGACCTCGGCGTTGCCCTTGAGGTCGGTGTTCTCGAGCAGCCCCTGTTGAAACCGGCTGAAATTGTAGGCACCGCTGATCACCTCGATCGCGGAGGGCGCCCGTGCGCCGGGCTTTCGTTCGCCAAGGCTGTCGGCAAGCGCCGAGGTGCTGATCAATGCCAGAATGATTGCGGCGACAACTCGCATCGATCTTCAATGACGAACCGCGTGCGAAAGTTCCCCGACCATTACGATCCGGTAAGCGGGTTGCGGCGCAAGAGTTCCGTCCCCACGTCCTCTATATGAAACAGTCTGACGTCTTCAGAGACAACGCTGACAATTGTCTTCAGCTTGCCGAGCGCGCTGACGG
Organism: Bradyrhizobium yuanmingense; assembly: GCF_025200905.1. Taxonomy (NCBI): domain Bacteria; kingdom Pseudomonadati; phylum Pseudomonadota; class Alphaproteobacteria; order Hyphomicrobiales; family Nitrobacteraceae; genus Bradyrhizobium; species Bradyrhizobium yuanmingense. Next base: position 1,854,083 of record NZ_CP104173.1, read on the forward strand.
ACAGCCCGCCCATAAGCGCTATTCGCGCATGGCCGACGCCTGGACGGCACTCGCCAACGAGCAGGATTGGCTCGACGGCGAAATTTCGCCCGTTCCCGTCCATGCAGCTCCAAAGCGGAACGGGTGAGCTCGTCTTCAAGAATCTGCATGTGAGACCGCTCACGGAAGGCGCACAACTGATTTGGGATCATCCGGGAACGTCGATCGCGGAGATTCCAATTGCAGAAGGAGGTTTGGCGATGGCTCCGCGTCTGGCTCTTCTCTCCCTCATTCTCGCCTTTGGCGTCTCCGTCGCGTTCGCGACGGTGACCACGGTGCGACAGGTGCATCTCGAGAGCGCATCTCCCGTCCACGCCGTGCGCAGCTGATTGCCGCAGCGGAACATTTGACGCCGCTATGCGTAAGCGCTCCGACACATCAGCAGAAGCGAGAGCGCATCATGGCCCATTCCGACCAAGGCATCGTCAAGGACAAGCGTGGGGAGGTGCAGCCCCGCGACAAGGAACGTGCGCAATCCGTGCACAAGGCGGATCCGAAAGGCTCCCCCTCGCGTGAAGCGACGCGCGATCCCAAGCTGAACGACAACATCAAGACGCCGGGTTCCGGCGCCATGCCGGACGGCTCGAGCGACGCCACCGGCTAGCTCTCACCAGGAACGAATTTCCGCGGGAAGAGTCGACGGATTGCTTCCGGCTGTCATGCCCCCGGTGCGCCGGAAGCAATCTCCAAGGACGGCCCTGGCACCCACCGTGCCGGGGTCGTTTGCTTTTGGAGGGGCTTTCCGTGCGTCATTCGGCGCCGCTCTCCGGATCCCCCTGAGTATGTCCTTCAGGCCCGCGGCCGAATACGCCGAAGCTGCTTGACTTCACGCCGGCAGCGGCATCGACGCCCACAGCGGCCAGTCCGAACTTCAGGAGTTCGCGGACTGCTGCCGCCCGCGTCGGCATGCGGTGCTTGAACCGGAAATCGTCAATGGCGGCCAACTCTTCCGGCGAGAGCATGACCTGAAGGCGCTCGGCGCGAAGGTCGTTCATGGCGATCACGCAAATTGAGTAGGTTGAGTAGCTTACTCAACGAACCAACTTGATGAGAGTTCCGCGAAAGCCGACGAAGTCTGCAAGTGAATAGGAAATCCAATAAAATCAATAATTTATTGAAACGCATGCCGCCGTAAGGCATTGTTCCCGTAAGGGAGAGAGACCATGACCGACGAAGTCAGGTTACCTCGCAGGCTCTCCGCAGAACCCGCAGCGCCCGAGCCGGTGCGGCCAAGCCAGCAGAAGATCATTGATGAGGTCGAGCGCTGGGCCAACAGCCCGGGCCTTCAGCCGCCGCAATCGCAGCCTTCGACGGGAGCGAAAGCGAGCTAGGGCATGATCCGGAAAAGTGTGAAGCGGTTTTCTGCAAAGATCATGCGTAAACAACAATCTAAAGCGCGATGACGATTCATCCAAATCTCATCGCGCTTTAAGGCTTTGCGAAGCGAGAGCCCGTTGCCGACGGCGAATGGCCTGATCGGCGCGATTTGTGGGAGACATTGCGAAGCTTGCGCCTGAGCCACCAGGCCGACACGGACACGATGGCCCAGACCGTCATCGCGGCGAAAAAAGCGAGCGCGACGCTTGACCCGACGATCAAATGGAAGATAGCGGCGAACGCGGCGAGGCCGATGCTACCGAGCGCGGCGCCGGCAGCATCGAGCGCCGCGGCCTTCTGTCCGCGACGCCGCCCGCTCAGGCCGGCCTTCTCCTTGGCGTGACGCTCGTGGCTTTCGATCAGCGTCGCGCTGGCGCAGAAGATGGCCGGAAGAGCAAGAAAGAGCCCGCCGACGGACGGGCCGGACTTCGAGCCGATAACGCCCGCGAGCACCGTCGCACCGCCGCCGAGCACGAAGCGAATGGCGTACTCGTACCACCGCGTCTGTTTCAGCGCCGATGTCGATAGCTTCACCAGCATCAGGCGGCACCTCCCAGGCCGGCGAGCAGGCCGAAGGCGACAACGAGCCATGCGGCAAAGGCGAGGATCGTGGCTGGAAGCGCGCCGAAACGGAACCTCATCAGGAGGTGGCAGACGACGACGCTGTAGCAGGCGAGCGCGACGGCGCCATAGATCATCGTCCAGCTCTGGGCCGCAGCATATTGCGGGCCGTGCTGGACCACTGCGATGGCGAGGGTGGCAAGCGCCACCGACGGTGCGGCGCCGAGCAGCCCGGCAAAGCTCTTCGGCCGCAGCATGTCACCGAGGATCGCGAAGACGGATACGATCAGGCCGCCGGCGACGAAGCGCACGAGATATTCAGTCATGGCTGTCCCCCCGAGCCCTTGCGCTGCCGCTGCCGTGACTTCGCCATCGTGAACGGCCGGAACAGGCGCTCGACAACGATGCCCAGCATGAAACCTGCCACGACATCGCTGACCCAGTGCGCGAGCAGCGCGACACGCGTCAGGGACAGCGCTACCGCAAAGGAGCGCGCCAGGTTGCGCGGGGCCGGCGGCAACAGGCCCGCGGCCGAGGCAAGGGCGCCCATATGCACGGCGTGACCTGAGGGAAATGCATCATGCGCGCGCCCCGAAAAGGGAACACCGCGCCCATGGCCGCTCACCGTCAGCCGGTCGGGCCTCGTCTGATCGAACACGGATTTCAAGACATGCGGTAACACGGCCGTCGCAAGCGACACGATCAGGACGTGATCGGCAACGGGGCGCTGCTGCGGGTGCCGGAGGCGGGTGTAGAGCCATCCTGCTGCCGCGAGCGCAACCAGGACATGCTCGTCGGCGGCCCACGTCATGGCCTGGGCGGCATGCTCGAGCCCCGATTTGGTATTGTGCGCGATCTCGTTGGCGATCGCCGTATCGATCCGGGTGGGTTTGACTGTTACAAGGGCCATCGGTCCGTCGGCGACTGTTCCTCCATGACAGTTTTGTAAAGCCTGGAAACAAAGAAGGTTCCTGGCTCAACCGGCAGGCACCGCCCAGCGGCAGCGCGATGACGTTCTCATCGCGCGTCAGGAAGGACGCCGGAGGGCCGGCGTCCTTTCAGCAATGCGTTACTTGCTGGATTGGCCGACGCTTGGTGCCCTGCCGAGGTTCTTGGCCATCTCGAGGTGGTGCTTCAACGCCGGGAGCGTCTTGCCGGCCCAATCCTTGAGCTCGGCATTGTCGCCGCCCTTGGCGTAGCGCTCGAACAGCGACACGGCATCTTCATGCGCGCTGACCTGATAGGAATTGTAGTCCGAGCTGAAATCCTTGCCGCTCGCATTCTTGAGCTTGTCGATCTTGCTCTGATGCGAGCTGTCGAGCGCCGTCGGCAGCTTGGCCTGCACCTTGCCATTGCCGACCAGTCCCTTGAGCTCGTTGCTCGTCTTGGTGTGATCGGTGATCATCTGCTGCGCGAAGGCTTTCTCTTCCGCGTTGCCCTTCTGCTGGGCGAGCTTGCTCGATTCGATCTCAAACATGTCGCTGATCGCGACCTGCGTCACGAAGTCCGCGGTCGCAGGCGCAACGCCGAGCGCCGAATTCACGCCGGTCTTTTCGCCCAGCGACTGGGCGAGGGCAGGGCCTGCGAGAATCATGCAGGCAAGAGCGATGATTGTGCGTTTCATGGTCAAATCCTTCCGAAAAGGTCGCGTGGCCGCTTGCCGGCGACGTGCGGCGACCAACACGCCGCCGGGGCCGAGGTTCCTAACGGCTAATCCGCGCGATTCCGTCCGGTGCGCGGATTGATGGGATCTGTCGGCTTGCGTCGAAGCCGTTCGGGCAGGAACGGTTCGGCCGCCGTGGCGGTCGCGTCGGCCCGTACGTCCGCGTGGTGCTGCGCCTGCTCGTGGGAGGTGGGGTTGTCACTGATCCGGCGCTTGACGTCGAGACCGTCGACCGGATCGTTGACGCCGTGCCGGATGTCGCGGAAATCACTCATGGCTCGCCTCATTGCTTTCCTGGCAGGATCGATTCCAGCACCTGCCGCGCTGCTCCCTTGATCATCCCGCTCTCGTTCGGGTCGCCCTTCATCAGGGCGAGCGAGAAGTTCTTCGCCTGCTGCAAGGTGATGTGCGGCGGCAGCGGCGGCACCTCGGGATCGGTTTTCACTTCCAGCACGACGGGCATCTCGCTTGTTAGCGCCTGTTCCCAGGCCGAGCCGAGCAGCTGTGGGCTGTCGACGAAGATGCCGCGCAGGCCGATCAATTCGGCGAAGCGCGAATAGGAGACGTCGGGAATGCGCTGTGACGCCTCGAACTTGGGATCACCGTTGATGATGCGTTGCTCCCAGGTGACTTGGTTGAGGTCCTCGTTGTTGAAGACGCAGACGATGAAGCGCGGGTCGTTCCAGTCGCGCCAGTACTTCGCCGCGGTGATCAGCTCGGCCATGTTGTTCATCTGCATGGCGCCGTCCCCGACGAGTGCAATCACGGGGCGGTCCGGATGGGCGTATTTGGCCGCGAGCGCGTAAGGCACAGCAGCACCCATCGAGGCGAGCCCGCCGGAAAGCGAGGCCGTCATGCCGCGCCGCATCTTCAGGTCGCGGGCGAACCAGTTGGCGCAGGAGCCGGAATCGCTGGTGATGATGGCGCGGTCGGGCAGGCGCGGCGACAATTCCCAGGCGACGAGCTGCGGATTGACTGGCGCGGCGGGCTGATGCGCGCGGCCATCCAAAGTCTTCCACCAGGTCGCAACGTCGTCCTGAATGCCCTGGCGCCAGGCGCCGTCGCTCTTGGGCTTCAGCCGCGGCAGCAATGCGCGCAGCGTCTCGGCGGCATCTCCGATGAGGCCGACTTCCATGGGAAAGCGGATCGACATCATGCCGGCGTCGATGTCGATCTGGACGCCGCGCGCGCTGCCTTCCTTCGGCAGGAATTCGGCGTAAGGAAAGGCCGAGCCCACCATCAGCAGCGTGTCGCATTCCATCATCATGTTGTAGCTGGGCTCGGTGCCGAGCAGGCCGATCGAGCCGGTGACCCATGGCAGGTCGTCGGGCAGCGCCGCCTTGCCCAGCAGCGCCTTGGCGCAGCCGGCCGACAATCGGTCGGCGACCGCGATGACTTCGTCGGTTGCACCGAGCGCTCCGGCGCCGACGAGCATTGCGACCTTCTTGCCGGCATTGAGGATCTCCGCGGCGCGGTCGAGATCGGCATCACGAGGGACGACTTTAGGTGGGCTGTACCCGACGCCGGAATGCAGCGTGCCGTGCGCACGGGGCGGGTCCTCGTAATTCTCCTCCTGCAAGTCGTTGGGCAAGATGATGACGGTGGGAGTCCGCCGCGCCAGTGCGATCCGCACCGACCGATCAATCAGGTGCCGCACCTGCGCAGGCGAGGAGGCCTGCATGACATAGGCGCCGGCGACGTCCTTGAACATCGAGAGGAGGTCGAGTTCCTGCTGATATTGACCGCCGAGGGCGTTGCGCGACTGCTGGCCGACGATCGCCAGCACCGGCTGGTGATCGAGCAGCGCATCGTACAGCCCGGTGAGGAGATGCGAGGCGCCGGGACCGGAGGTCGCAATGCAGACGCCGAGCTGACCTGAGAATTTTGCGTAAGCGGTGGCCATGAATGCCGCCAGCTCCTCGTGGCGCGCCTGCACGAAGCCGATCTTGCCGCCCGCCCGGTTCATCGCACCGAACACGCCGTTGATGCCGTCGCCCGGATAGCCAAAGATGTGGCGCACGCCCCATTGGTGCAGGCGCTGAATGATGAAGTCGGAGACGGTCTGGGACATTGCGGGCGGCTTTCTCTGTTGCGGCCTCGATAGCCTCAGAGAACCGGTTCTTTGTGGCGATGTTCCCAAGCATTTCCGGAACACGCGCCGGAACGATCGCGCACCCCTTTCGGTTGATTCACAAATAGCCGAGTGGAGAATAACGATGCTCAATCAGAGCGAACTGGACCGTAACGAGATGGGCCGGCTGATCGGAAGCGACAAGGTCGAGGGAACCGCGGTCTACGGTGCCGATCGCAACAAGATCGGTTCAATCGAACGGGTCATGATCGACAAGATCAGCGGCAAGGTCTCATATGCGGTGCTTGGTTTCGGCGGCTTTCTCGGCCTCGGCAATGATCACTATCCGTTGCCCTGGCAATCTCTGAAGTACGACACCGAGCTCGGCGGTTACGTGACTGCGATCACCGCCAAGGATCTCGAAGGCGCGCCGAAATACGGTGAGAAGACCGACTGGAACTGGAGCGACGACGCCGCCGTGCGCGGCATCAACTCCTATTACGGTGTTCCCTTCGCTTGAGCTTTGAGAGGCGCGGCGCCTCACTCACTCCGCCGCTTCTCTCCGCCCCGGGCCCGCATGCACATGCACCTGCTTGGCATGCAGCACCTCGCCGCATTCCGAGCACACCATTACGGGATCGAACAGCTTGCCGCAGCTCTTGTGCTCGTGCAGCAGCGGGCGGCCGCGCTCGTCGCCCATATGGGCGTCGCCCCAATGCACCATCGCCATGATGATCGGGTAGAGGTCGAGCCCCTTCTGGGTGAGGATGTATTCGTAACGCTTCGGTGCTTCGGAATAGGGGACGCGGCGCAGGATGCCGAAGCGGACCAGCTTCTTCAGCCGCTCCGAGAGCAGATGGCGTGTGATCTGCAGCGAGGACTGAAACGCTTCGAACCGCCTGACCCGCAAGAAGCACTCGCGCAGGATCAGCAGCGTCCAGCGGTCGCCAATCGCGGCGACGGTGCGCGCGAGCGAGCAGGGCTCTTCCTCCAGCGTGTCCCATTTCATGATGCAGTTCCTGCAAGTCGTCAGTCTGAAAAAGGAACTAAGTTGATCGATCAGAGAGATTTTCACTAGAAGCTAACACTCAGCCACTCAGTTTGACAGTTCTATTTTTGAACTATAGCTTCCGGCACACAAACGCCGCGCGCCCGCAGTGCGGCCCATGGGAGGAGGCGGTCTTGTCCAAGCGAAACGCCACTGCGGCCGTCATTGGGGCCGGCGATTTCATCGGCGCCGAGATCGCCAAGAAGTTTGCCGCCGAAGGGTTCTCGATTTTCGCCGGCCGCCGCAATGGCGATAAGCTGGCGCCGCTGGTGCAAGAGATCGAAGCTGCCGGTGGTGACATCCACGCGCGCTCGCTCGACGCGCGGAAGGAAGATGAGGTCATCGCCTTCCTGAACGACGCCGACAAGCATGCACCGCTCGAAGTCTGCATCTTCAACGTCGGCGCCAACGTCAATTTCCCGATCCTCGACACCACCGAGCGCGTGTTTCGGAAAGTGTGGGAGATGGCCTGCTATTCCGGCTTCCTCGCCGGGCGCGAGGCAGCGCGGCTGATGCTGCCGCGCGGCGGCGGCAACATCTTCTTCACGGGTGCGACCGCGAGCTTGCGCGGCGGCAGCGGGTATGCCGCCTTCGCCAGCGCCAAGTTCGGCCTGCGCGCGGTGGCGCAGGCGATGGCGCGCGAGCTCGGGCCGAAGAACATCCACGTCGCCCATCTCATCATCGATTCCGGCGTCGATACCGAATGGGTGCGCCAGCGCCGGCTCGAGGCGCTCGGGCCGAATGCGCTCGATAATCCCGATCTCCTGATGCCGCCGTCATCGGTCGCGAGCGCCTATTGGCAGCTCTACCAGCAGCCGAAGAGCGCCTGGACCTTCGAGATGGAGATCCGCCCCTTCGGAGAGAAATGGTGACCGCCGCGAGAAAGTCCGGCTAGACTGAGCTCAACATCAAGCAAAACCGGGAGGATTTTCAGTGAAGACCGCGATCACCGAACTGTTCGGCATCGAGCACCCGATCATCCAGGGCGGCATGCATTTCGTCGGCTTCGCCGAGCTGGCCGCTGCCGTCTCCAATGCCGGCGGGCTCGGCATCATCACCGGTCTCACGCAGAAGACGCCCGAGCTGCTCGCCAAGGAGATCGCTCGCTGCCGCGACATGACGGACAAGCCGTTCGGCGTCAACCTCACCTTCCTGCCGGCCTTCTCGGCGCCGCCTTATCCGGAATATATCGCGGCCATCGTCGAGGGCGGCATCAAGGCGGTGGAGACCGCGGGCCGCAGCCCGGAAGCCTACATGCCGGCGCTGAAGGCCGCCGGCATCAAGGTCATCCACAAATGCACATCGGTGCGTCACTCGCTGAAGGCCGAGCGCATCGGCTGCGACGCCGTCAGCGTCGACGGCTTTGAGTGCGGCGGCCATCCCGGCGAGGACGACATTCCCAACATGATCCTGCTGCCGCGTGCGGCGGAAGAGCTGAAGATCCCGTTCGTCGCCTCCGGCGGCATGGCCGATGGTCGCAGCCTGGTCGCGGCGCTCTCGCTGGGCGCGGCGGGCATGAACATGGGCACGCGCTTCATCGCCACCAAGGAAGCGCCGGTGCACCAGAACGTCAAGAATGCTCTCGTCGCAGCCACCGAGCTCGATACCCGCCTGATCATGCGGGCGTTGCGCAATACCGAGCGCGTCCTGAAGAACGCCAATGTCGACCGCCTGCTCGAGATCGAGCGCGAGAAGGGCGCCAAGCTCACGATCGACGACATCCACGACCAGGTCGCGGGCGTCTATCCCAGGATCATGCTGGACGGCCAGATGGATGCCGGCGCCTGGAGCTGCGGCATGGTCGCAGGGCTCATCCACGACATTCCTTCCTGCAAGGAGCTCATCGATCGCATCATGGGCGAGGCTGAAACCATCATCCGCAGCCGCCTGCTCGGGTTCCTGGACGGGACGGACGCTGCGCGAAAGGTCGCCTGACACCGTCAAACTTCTTAACCACAGCGGCATCTGACCGCTGGAATTACGCGCGGCGCCTCCTAGATAGGGGTAAATTGCCCGTTTCATAAATCGATTTCAGGAGGCGTCCGTGGTCCTGAAAAGTGTTCCCTTCGCAATTGCCTTTGCCCTTGTGGTCGCAGGGGCCGGTGTTGCGCGCGCCGACGACTACAAGCCCGGCGAATATCTCGGCCTCGATCTCTCCAAGGCGGTGCTGTCGCCGAAACGTCTCGGGCCGGAGACGCACTTCGCGCCGGTCGCGCTCGAAGCGCGTGGCGCGAACGAAGCGCAGGCGCGTGCTGAGCCGGTCGATGTGCCGAAGAAGGTTGCCGCCGAACGTGTTCGTGTGGCCGAGCCGAAGAGCGCGCATGCCAGAAGCGCACCGTCGCGCGGGGCGGCCCGCGCCAAGCTAGCACGCCGCGGCAACCCGCTCGATGCGCAGGCGATGGACACCCGCATCCAGACCTGGCCATGCCGCTCTGGCGGCATCTGCAACTGGAAGCGGTGATCACAGCCGTCATCCCCGCGTCGCAAAACCGTAGGCGCGGAGTCAAGAAACCGTAAGCTGGCAGTCAAGGAGCGCAGGCACCTTCCGTCGCGATTCGACGAAGGTCTCCTGAATGGCAACGCTCCGCGCCTCGCGCGCCTGGACCCGGCGGCAGTTCCTGGTCCGCTCCGCCTCCGGTCTCGCCATCGCCTCGCTCGCGAAGCCTCATGTGAGCCGCGCCGCCGATCGACCGCAGATCACAGGCGGCATCCAGTCCGGCGACGTCTCCGGCGGCTCCGCGGTGATCTGGGCGCGTGCGGACCGGCCGGCGCGGATGCAGGTGGAATGCTCGACGGTCGAGAGCTTTAAGACCGTCATCGCCTCGGCTTCCGGCGATGCGTTGTCCGACACTGATCTCACTGCAAAACTCCTGCTGGCGGATCTGCCGCCTGGGCAAGACATCTTCTACCGCATCCGCTTCGACGACATCGCCACCGGTCTCCTCGGTGGAAGCCGCGTCGGGCATTTCCGCACCGCGCCGGCAGCGCGCCAGTCGATCTCGTTCCTGTGGTCCGGGGATACTGCGGGGCAGGGCTGGGGCATCGACGTCTCCCGCGGCGGCTATCGCAGCTATCGCACCATGCTCGACAACAATCCGGATTTCTTCATCCACTGTGGCGATCACATCTACGCGGACTGCACGATCCCTTCCGAGCAGAAGCTGCCGAACGGCGAGACCTGGCGCAACATCGTCACCGAAGAGAAATCGGAGGTGGCGCACACCCTGGCGCAGTTCCGCGGCAACTACAAATACAACCATCTCGACGAGCACTTCCGCGCCTTCCATGCGCAGGTGCCGATGTTCGCGCAGTGGGACGATCACGAGGTGACCAACGACTGGTCGCCGATCGGGACCTATGACGAGACCGGACACGAGGACGACGGCACCCCGCGCCTGGTCGCGCGAGCCCGCCGGGCCTTCTTCGACTTCATGCCAATCCGCGACATCGGCGCGCGGCACGGCCGCGTCTATCGCAAGATCGCCTATGGCCCGCTGCTCGACGTCTTCATGATCGACATGCGCAGCTACCGCGACGAGAGCTGGAACAAGGGCGATGATCACCGCGGCTGGATCCTGGGCGCCGAGCAGCTCGCCTGGCTCAAGCGCGAGCTCGCCGCTTCGCGCGCGACCTGGAAGGTGATCGCGGCCGACTTGCCGATTGGCCTGATCAGCCTGGATGCCGTTGCGCTCGGCGATGGGCCGCCCGACCGGCGTGAGCACGAGATCGCCGATCTGCTCGCATTCATCACGCGCGCCGGTATCCGCAACATCGTCTGGCTCACCGCCGACATGCATTACACCGCCGCGCACTACTACGATCCGAAGAAGGCGCAATTTAAGGATTTCGAGCCGTTCTGGGAGTTCGTCTCCGGCCCGCTGCATGCCGGCAGCTGGGGACCGGGCGAGCTCGACGACACCTTCGGCCCGGTCGCGATGTACCAGCATGGCTGCAGCGCTGCGCAAGGCGAGAATCTCGCGCCCTGCTTCGGCTTGCAGTTCTTCGGGCGGGTCGACATCGATGGCCACAGCGGCGTGATGACGGTGACCCTGAAGGACGTCGACAATCGCGACCTCTGGTCGGTCGACATCGTGCCGCAGCCGCAGGTGCATCCGTCGCTGGTGGCGCAGCATTGGTGAGGTTGCTAACCCGATCTTGATTGGCCGCTTTGCTCCTCCCGCGCTAGGGTGAGGGGTCCCGCCACTTCTTTTCCATCACCGAAAAGTCTGCTCACGCGGCATCGCCGCGCGATCCGGTGGGCTGAATTGCTCAGGAGCCTGTTGCATGGATCATCTGAAAACCCAGGGCATCAGCATGCCCAAGCTCGGCCTCGGCACCTTCCGCATGCAGGGCGATGCCTGCCGTGCCGCGGTCGAGAGCGCGCTTTCGATCGGCTATCGCCACATCGATACCGCCGAGATGTACGCCAACGAGGAGGCGATCGGCGCGGCCATCGCCGCGTCCGGCGTGTCGCGTGGCGAGTTGCACGTCACCACGAAAGTCTGGCACGAGAACCTCAGCTCCGATGCGATCCGCCGCGCTTTCGACGCCAGCCTTAGGAAGCTCCGGCTCGACCATGTCGACCTTTATCTCGTGCATTGGCCGTCGAAGGCCGCGAACTGGGGGGCGGTGTTCGAAACGCTGATGACGCTCAAGGAGGAGGGGCGCACGCGCGCCATCGGCGTTGCCAATTTCACCACCGCGCTGCTCAAGGTCGCGGTCGAGGAGATCAAGGCGCCGATCGCCTGCAACCAGGTCGAATATCACGCCATGCTCGATCAATCGAAGGTGCTGGCCTATCTCCAGCCGCGGTCGATTCCGCTGGTTGCCTATTGTCCGCTGGCGCAAGGGCGTTTCGCGAGCGATCCGGTGCTGGCCGACATCGGCGCCGGGCACAATGCCACCGCGGCGCAGGTCGCGTTGAAATGGCTGCTCGACCAGGACGGCGTCGCCGCGATCCCCAAGGCCTCGCGTCGCGAGAGCCAGCAGGCCAATCTCGACGCGCTGAAGATCACGCTCGACGATGCCGATCGCGAGAAGATCGCCGCGCTGGCGAAGGACAGACGCTGCGTCAATCCAGGCTTCGCGCCGGCGTGGGATTAGGCGCTCTTTACCCTCTCCCCCTGTGGGAGAGGGTGGCTCGCCGCAAAGCGGCGAGACGGGTGAGGGGTCTCTCTCCGCGCATGAGTCTTTCACTTTCGGACTTGCTGACGCAACCCCGCATCCGGCGCAATAGCCGATGCGCATTATCGGCGTTCTCAAGAACGGCGGCCGAAGGCCGCCTATGCCACCTTCTCCCACAAGGGAAGAAGGAAAAGAACACAATAGAAATAGCCCCGTGAGGGGCCATTTCCTTGTCGCGTTGCGCATTAGTCCCAGTGGTGATGGCGATGGCTGCGCTTGATCACGACGACCTTGTCGCCGCGATGGTGGCGATGCCAGCCATGATGACGATGTCCGCGGAATTCGGCGCGGGCGCCGTACGGGCCGTGGTGATGATGATGATAACCGCCGCTGCGCTTGATCACCACCGTCTCCGCACTTGCGAGCGTTGGCGCCGCGATCACGAGCGCACCGAGAGCCGCAACCACATAACCAAGCTTCTTCATGATGTCCTCCTCCAAACGAATGCACATCTAAACCGCAGATTTGCGCGAACGTTCCGGAGGAGCGGGAAGAGAATTCTGAACGGATGTTCAGACGAAGGCGTGCTAGTCGCAGCGCTGCTGCGCGGGCGTCGGCGCACCGCTGGCGACGTATTTGCCGTTCCTGATCGTGTACTCGCCGCGCTCGCTGCGATTGTAGATCGCGCGCAGGCTGCCGTCCTTCTGCAACAGCAACCCGAACTCGCGGGCCTGATGCAGCGAGGGGAAGTACACCATGACATTGAGCAGGCCCTCGGCATTGACCGTGGCGGACACCACCTCGTTCTCGTCCCTGGCCTCGCCGAAATCGCGCCGGTACATCACACGGCCGTCTTTCCGGATTTCGTAAGTCAAGCGCGCGCCCTGGTCGCGGTCGGGCCTACCCGAGCAATCGACCGCCCAGGAGCCGAGCAGGCCCCATTGCTCCACGGTCACGGCCAGCGTCTCGGCACCAGCCGTGGGGGTGAACGCGACCCACAGCACCGCAGCCGCGATCCAGCGGCCCGAACAACGCATCATGTCCTGAAAAACCCCGCCTCGAACAATTCCAAAGTTTAGCATCCCGCGCGCGGCCCTGCCACGGCGGCTGCCGATCGCCCGCGAATTTGATCCGCGTCAATGAGGCGGGGCGGTTCGAAGATAAGATGGCGTTTCCCGAAGGCGAACGTGGATAGAGCAATGCTGAATCAAGTCATGGATTTTGCGGGCGAAGTACTGCCGGGGAGCTGTGCCGTACCGCCTTATTCCGAGGCCGCGTTTCTGAGCGAGCTGGGCGATCGGTTGCGGTCCTCACGCATGCGCTGCGATCTGTCGCGCCGGGAGCTCGCCCGGCGCTCGGGGATTTCCGAGCGCTACATCGCCCAGATCGAGGCCGGCAAAGGCAACGTCTCCATCGTCCTGTTGCTGCGGCTGGCTTCCGCGATTCACGGCAGTCAGCCACAGGCGGCGTGAGGAGACGTCCGGACTGGGCCTCAGGCTCGCTTCTCCACATTGGCGCTGCGGGCTGGCACGCCAAACTCCTTGCGGCAGACTTCGGCTAGCACGGCGACGCCATCGCGGATCTGCTGGTGCGTGGGGCTGGCAAAGCACAGCCGCAGCCGCGAAGCGGAATGGCCCTTGCTGGTCGACCATTCCGGCCCCGGATTGATCGAGACGCCGGCGGCGAGCGCGGCCTGATACAGCTTCAGCGTATCGACCTGGTCGGGCAGCTTCACCCAAAGGAAGATGCCGCCCTTGGGCTCCTCGAACTCAGCGGCGGTCCCGAACTGCTCGTTGAGCGCTTCCATGAGCGTGTCGAGCTTGGTGCGCAGCGCCTTGGTCAGGGCCGGCACGTGAGTTGAAAAATGCGGCTTGCAATAGGTGGCGAGCACCATCTGCTCCAGCGCACCGGAGCCAGCATCCGTCTTCAGCGCCAGCATCCGCGACATCACCTCCCAGGGCGCCACGACGAAGCCGACGCGCAGCGCCGGCGCGATCGACTTGGAGAACGAGCCGATATGAATCACGCCGCCGCTCTCGCTCATCGCGTAGATCGCGGGCGGCCGCTGCCCCGACCAGATGAGGTCGGCATAGCAATCGTCCTCGAAGATGGGCACGCCATATTCGGTCGCGAGCCGCACCAGCTCGGTGCGGCGGCTCTCGGGCATGATGCTGCCGGTCGGATTCTGCACCGTCGGGATGGTGTAGATGTATTTCGGCCGGATGCCGCGGCGCTTCAGGTCGGCCAGCGCGGAGGCCAGCAGATCCATGCGCATGCCGTCTTGGTCGAGGGGAATGCCGACGACGTTGACGCCGAGCCGCGCCAGCCGTGTCAGGGAGCCCTGATAGCTCTCCTGCTCGAAAATCACGGTGTCGCCGCGCGTCAATAGGGTGGCGTTGACGAGGTCGAGTGCCTGCAGCGAGCCGGAGACGATCAGGAGGTCGTCGACCGTGCAGCTGATGCCGGCGTCGCGCTTGAGTTTCGTCACCAGGAATTCGCGCAACGGCAGGTAGCCCTGCGGACCATGCGCCAGACCGTAGGTGGCGAGCGAGCGGCCCTCGCGCCGCAGCACCGTGTCGGCCGCTTCGATCAGCTCGTCGAGCGGCACCTGTTCGGAATCGTTGTTGCCGCCGACGAAGCTGTATTTGGCAAGGCCCGTCCAGCGCGCAGACGGGGCCGGCAGCCCTGCTGGAAACAGGGGCGCGAAATCGAAGCTGGACGTCATGGGAGCGTTCCTCGTTTTGTTCTTGTTGAGCGTCGGCTTTGCACCGGCCGCCTTACTTCTTGCCGGCCGTCCTGGTCGGACGGCCCTGACTGATGAAAGCGTAATGCGTGTTGGCGATGCCGCCAACCATTAAGGCTTCGACCACGGGTTCTGCGATCTCGCCCGTGGCGGCCCAGTCGACCAGAAAATTGGCGCCGGTCCCGCCGCGCACGTCGTCGGTCGGAATGAAGATCGAGACGGTGGCGAGCGGCCTCAACGCCACCGGCGTCTTCAGATAGCTCTCGACCTGCTTGCCTGCGGTGTCGAAATAGGCGATGCGTTTGATGACCAGCGGCTGGGTCTCGGAGGCGTTGTGTACGCTCAGCGTCACCGAGAAGTCGACACGCAGCTTGCCCTGGCTCATCGCGACGCTGGAATAGGCGGGCACGTAGAAACCGCCGGATACGGCGAGGTCCTCCTTCAGCGGCGTGGTGAGCGAATCGGCAAAGTTTTGTTCGATACTGACCTTGGATTGCGCGGCGGCGGGCACGGCAAAGGCGAGGGGAGCGAGCAGCATGGCTGCGAAGAGCCCATTCCGCATGTGACGAATTGCTCGCTTGCCGCACCGCAACCCACCTCTAGGGTGCGGCAAAACGGACCAATTTGGCATGCATGAGCTCATTCGCGATATCACACTCTCTATTCTGTTCGCCTGGATGCTGGGGCTTCTCGCCCATTTCTCCCGGCAACCGCTGATCCTGGCCTACCTTATCGCCGGCTTCTGCATAGGTCCATTCGGCGCCGGCTGGGTCCATTCGCAGGAATCGATCAGCGTCATCTCCGAGCTTGGCCTGATCTTCATGCTGTTCATGATCGGGCTCGAGATCGACCTGAAGAAGATCGTTCGGGCCGGGCGGGTGATCCTGTTCGCGGCGGGCAGCCAGCTGCTGGGCGGCTGTCTGCTCGGGCTTCTGTTCTTCGTCGGCATCGGCCTGTCGCTCGGCGGTGGGCATTTCGATGCGGTCTATCTCTGCGTCGCCTGCGCGCTGTCGAGCACGGTCATCATCGTCAAGGTGCTCTACGAGAAGCGCGAGCTCGATACGCTGCCGGGCCGCATCACGCTCGGCGTGCTGGTGCTCCAGGACATCTTTGCCATCCTGTTCCTGGCGGTGCAGCCGAGTCTCGCCAATCTGCAGGTCAGCGTCATCCTGCTCTCGATCGGCCGCGTCGCGGTGCTGGTCACGGCCGCGCTTCTGGTCAGCCGCTACGTGCTGCCGCGCGTGTTCCACCAGATCGCCCGGCGGCCCGAGCTGATCCTGCTCGGTGCGCTCGCCTGGTGCTTTCTCGTCGCCGAGACCGCCTATCAACTGTCGCTGTCGCGCGAGATGGGTGCGCTGATCGCCGGCGTCTCGCTCTCGACCTTCCCCTATGCGCTCGATGTCACCGCCAAGGTCACCACGTTGCGCGACTTCTTCATCACGCTGTTCTTCGTCGCGCTCGGCATGACCATTCCCGTGCCCGGCCTCTCGGTGATCAGCCTCGCCTTGATGATCGCGGCGTTCACGGTGGTGAGCCGCCTCGTCACCACCTTCACCCCGCTCTATCTGATGAAGCAGGGCCTGCGCGCCAGCCTGTTGCCGGCGCTCAACCTCGCGCAAATCTCCGAGTTCTCGCTGGTCGTGATCCAGACCGGCGTCGCGGACCGCCACATCGCAGCCGAGACGGCGAATGCGGCTTCGTTCGCCTTCGTGGTGCTGGCGGTGCTCTCGACCTTCGTGATGACCCGCAGCGACGAGATCACCCGTTGGGCGATCGGCCCCTTGAAGCGGATCGGCCTGCGCGATCTCGACCATGGCAACGGCCATGCCGAGGAGGGCCACGGGGGCGGCCATGGCGAGGCCCGCCGCATCGTCATCCTCGGCTTTTTCCGTGCGGCGAGTGCGCTGCTGGCCGAGATCGAACGGCAGGCACCGGTGCTGCTGGAGCAGATCACCGTGGTCGATTTCAACCCCAATGTGTACCAGACCCTGCTTTCACGTGGTCTGCACGTGATCTATGGCGACATCAGCAGCGCCGACACGCTGCTCCATGCCGGCGTCGGCAAGTCCGAGATGATCATCCTCAGCGTGCCGGATTCGCTGCTGAAGGGCGCCACCAACGAGAAGCTGGTCCGTCACGTCCGCGCGCTCAATCCGACCGCCCTGATCGTCGCCACGGCCGACCTGTTGGCCGACGTCGGCGCGCTCTACGAGGCCGGCGCCAGCTATGTCACCGTGACCCGGCTCAGCGATGCACATGAGCTGTTTACCGTGATCGAAGCCGCCCAGGCCGGCCTGCTCGCGGACAAGCGCGCCGAGCTCGATCAGCGCCTCGGCGAGCGCCGCGAGGTGCTGCCCTGATGGCGTCGGGCCGCCTTCCTTGCCCGCCTTCCTTGCGGGCAATCTGCGCCTATATCGCTGGTATGCCCGGTGCAAGCCTGAAACCCATCGGCAGGCCCGCCCTCGGACATATGTGGTTGCGCTGGGGAGACTAGCGCCCCGACCCAAGTCCGGCTAAGCCTCCCGGCCATAACCGATAGAGATTGGGAAATGCCCGATAGCGTTCAGGAAGTCTTGCAGGCCTTTGCTCGGGGTGAGCTCGTGGTCGTCACCGACGACGAGGACCGCGAGGGCGAGGGCGATCTGATCGTCGCCGCCTCGCTGTGCACCGCCGAGAAGATGGCCTTCATCATCCGCCATACCTCCGGCATCGTCTGTGCGCCCGTGACGACCGAGGACGCGCGCCGGCTGCGGCTCGATCCGATGGTCGCCCACAACGATTCCGCGCACACCACCGCGTTCACGGTCTCGATCGACTACAAGCCCGACGGCGGCACCGGCATCTCCGCCGAGGAGCGCGCCTCGTGCTGCCGCGCGCTCGCCAATCCCAATGTCGGCGCCAACGACTTCGCCCGGCCCGGCCACATCTTCCCGCTGATCGCCAAGGACGGCGGCGTGCTGCTTCGCTCCGGCCACACCGAGGCCGCGGTCGACCTCTGCAAGCTTTCCGGCCTGCCGCCGGTCGGCGTCATCAGCGAGCTCATGAACGACGACGGCAGTGTGATGAAGGGCGAGCAGGTCGCGCAATTCGCGGTCAGGCACAAGCTCAAGCACGTCACCATCGCGGACATGATCGCCTACCGCCAGGCGCGCGAGAAGCTGATCGAGCGGGTCTCGACCTTCGTCACCGACAGCCCGATCGGTCCCTTGCAGGGCTATGCCTACCGCTCGCCGTTCGATTCCATCGCCCACGTCGCCTTCGTCTATAACGGGGTCGGCGACGGCAAGAACGTGCTGACGCGCTTTCACAAGCCGAACATCGTCAAGGACACCTTCACCGGCCACAAGCGCATGGCCGCCGTGCTCGAGCATTTCAAGAAGACCGGCCGCGGCGTGCTGGTCTACCTGCGCGACGGCGCGGCCGGCGTGCCCGTTTCGCCGCTGCCGGACGAGACGTCGACGGAGGCCGACCGCAACCGCCAGTGGCGCGAGGTCGGCGTCGGCGCGCAGATCCTGCGCGACCTCGGCGTGACTTCGATCCGGCATCTCACCTCGTCGGTGCACGACTACAAGGGCCTATCGGGCTTCGGCATCGAGATCGTCGCCAACGAGCAGCTCGAAAGCTGACACGCATTGTCTTTCTCCCGGTCGCGCTGAAAGCGCCACCCCGGAACGACCAAGCCAGGATGCAATTGAACTTGTTGCCGCGGCGCTTTACTTTGTCGGGCAATTATCGACGGAACCAGACGCGAAAGGACGTTTCATGAGCGTGCGCCCTCAGGCCAAGGACAAGCCGGCTGCGGCTTCTTTCCAGTGGGACGATCCGTTCCTGCTCGACGAGCAGCTCACCGAAGACGAGCGCATGGTTCGCGACACCGCCCGCGCCTATGCGCAGGACAAGCTGCTGCCGCGCGTCTCCAAGGCCTATCTCGAGGAGAAGACCGACCGCGAGATCTTCAACGAGATGGGCGAGCTCGGCCTGATCGGCATCACGCTGCCGGAAGAATATGGCTGCGCCAATGCGAGCTACGTCGCCTATGGCCTCGTCGCGCGCGAGATCGAGCGGGTCGATTCCGGCTATCGCTCGATGAACTCGGTGCAGTCCTCGCTGGTGATGTACCCGATCTACGCCTATGGCGATGAGAACCAGCGCAAGAAGTACCTGCCCAAGCTCGCCAGCGGCGAGTGGGTCGGCTGCTTCGGCCTGACCGAGCCCGATGCCGGCTCCGATCCGGCCGGCATGAAGACCCGCGCCGAGAAGGTGTCGGACGGCTATCGCCTTACCGGCAGCAAGATGTGGATCTCGAACGCGCCGATCGCCGACGTCTTCGTGGTCTGGGCCAAGTCGGCCGCGCACGACAACCAGATCCGCGGCTTCGTGCTGGAGAAGGGCATGAAGGGCCTGTCCGCGCCGAAGATCGGCGGCAAGCTCTCGCTGCGCGCCTCCATCACCGGCGAGGTCGTGATGGACGGCGTCGTGGTCCCGGAGGACGCCCTGCTGCCCAACGTCTCCGGCCTCAAGGGCCCGTTCGGCTGCCTCAACCGCGCCCGCTACGGCATCTCCTGGGGTGCGCTTGGCGCCGCCGAGGACTGCATGCACCGCGCCCGTCAATACACGCTCGACCGCAAGCAGTTCGGCAAGCCGCTCGCCGCGACCCAGCTGGTGCAGAAGAAGCTCGCCGACATGGAGACCGAGATCGCGCTCGGCCTGCAGGGCTCGCTTCGCGTCGGCCGCCTGATGGACGAGGGCAAGTTCGCGCCCGAGATGATCTCGATCATCAAGCGCAACAATTGCGGCAAGGCCCTCGACATCGCCCGCACCGCCCGCGACATGCACGGCGGCAACGGCATCTCGATCGAGTATCACGTGATGCGCCACGTCCATAACCTCGAGACGGTCAACACCTACGAGGGCACCCACGACGTCCACGCCCTGATCCTGGGCCGCGCGATCACGGGCATTCAGGCGTTTTTCTAGTCACTATGTTTTTCCGCCGCGGCTAGCTTGCTCAACTGTCATCGCCCGCGCAGGCGGGCGATCCAGTATCCCAGAGACTTCGCTTTTGTCACTGGCGCTGCGGCGTACTGGATACCCCGCCTTCGCGGGGTATGACGGCAGAGAGTGTGGCACAGGAAGTCCCATGTCCGACAACGACGACGTCCCGTTCAACCGCAACTTTCCGCTGAAGCCCGGCATCGTCGAGGAGGTCCGCCCCGGCGTGCGGCGCGTGCTCTGCAACAATCCGAGCCCGTTCACCTTCACGGGCACGGTCAGCTACATCGTCGGCAAGGGCAATGTCGCGATCATCGATCCCGGTCCAGACGATGCGGCGCATGCGGCGGCGCTGCTCGATGCCGTGCGCGGCGAGACCGTGACGCACATCTTCGTCACCCACACCCATCGCGACCATTCGCCGAACACCGCGCGGATCAAGCAGGCGACGGCGGCGCCGGTCTATGCCGAAGGCCCGCATCGCGCCTCGCGGCCGCGATTCGAGAGCGAGAAGCACAATCCGGAATCCGGCGCCGACCGCGATTTTGCCCCGGACGTCAATCTCGTGCACGGCGACGTCGTGGAAGGTGACGGCTGGCGGCTCGAAGCCGTCGCGACGCCCGGCCACACGGCCAACCATCTGGCATTCGCCTGGCCGGAGCGGAAGTTCAACTTCGTCGGCGATCACGTGATGGGCTGGTCGACCTCGATCGTGGCGCCGCCGGACGGCTCGATGATCGACTACATGGATTCGCTCGACCGGCTCGCCACCCGCGAGGAGGATCTCTATTTCTCGGGCCATGGCCCCGAGATTCCCGAGGGCCAGCGCTTCGTGCGCTTCCTGATCCGCCACCGCAAGGCACGCGAGGCCTCGATCCTGCACCGCCTCGCCAAGGGCGAGACCGACATCCCGACCATGGTCCGCGCGATCTATATCGGTATCGATCCGCGCCTGACGACAGCTGCCGGCTATTCCGTGCTGGCGCATCTGGAAGATCTGGTCGCCCGCGGCGTGGTGGCGACGGATGGCGATCCCGTGATCGGCGGGACCTATCGGATGGCCTAGGGGCGAATAGCGAATGGGGAATAGCGAATGGGCGGCTCCATTCGCTATTCGCTACTCCCCTTTCGCCAAGTCACTTCTTCACCGTCTTCGCCGGCGCCTTGGGCGGCGTCACCGGCGTCTTCTTCACCGGCTTGAGTGCATCGGCGTCGGCGGCGGTGTTGAGGTCGTCGATGAATGTCTTGACGCGTGCGGCGTTGCTGCCGAGGTCGCTGTCGAAATTGCGCGACGCAGAGCGGATATCGACGCGGGAATCATCGCCATCCGGCACGACCCTGATCGAAACGTCCTCGCGGAAACCCATGATCGGCGTGCGCGCCACCGCCTCGATGCGGCCGATGCGGCGCGGCGGCTGCGGTGCGCGCTCGTCGATCACGATCCATTTGCGCTTGTGGACGAGCTGAAGCGCGATCGCATAGGCGCGGTCGGCCGAGATCTCGAGCTCGACGGGCTCGATCTCGGGATAGAAATGGCGCTGCTGCTCCGCCGAATAGAGGCCGGCATAGACCGCGGTGTTGGTGCCCTCGCCGGTGCGCAGGCGCGCCAGCGCATCGAAGCGCGGCGGATCAATCGGATTGGTGGTGATGTCGTAGATCGACGGCAGCTTGCGATATTGAAAGGCCAGATAGGCGGGATAGGCGAGGATCGCCCCGTCGATCAGGAAGGCGAGCAGGATGCGCGCCATGCCGCGCGAGCCGTTCTGCCAGATTGCGGCAAAGCCGGCGAGCCCGAACAGGATCGAGAGGCCGGCGATCGCGAGCCCGCCGATGAACGTCGCCAGCGCCGGCTTGGGCTCCAGGAAATCGAAACGGACGACGATGATCGACACCACCACCGCCAGAACCGCGAACACGGCCAGATTGCGCGCCCAGCTCGCGAGGCTGGACACGGGCTCCGACTGGTAGGGAGCGGAAAACCTGCGGGCCATCGGGTGAGCTCTGCCGGGGTTGGCGATGCCGGCCGATTTGGCGCGACGATGCGCAGTTGAGACCACGGCGCGGGAGCAAATTCAAGGGTTCCGGCTACGCCCAAGCCGTCATGCCCGGGCTTGTCCCGGCCATCCACGTTCACCGCACCGTGGGGCAAGGCGTGGATGGCCGGGACAAGCCCGGCCATGACGTCGTGGAGGCTTCAACAAGTCGGACGCTGACGCCCCTCCAAGGAGGGGCGCACCCAGCCCGTCACGCCGCCGCGTTCGGGAACCGGTAATCCTTAAACTGGTCGCGCAGCGCCGTCTTCAGGATCTTGCCGGTGGCGGTGTGCGGAATGCCGTCGACGAAAGCGACGTCGTCGGGCATCCACCATTTGGCGATCTTGCCCTCCATGAACTTCAGGATGTCCTCGCGCGTGGCCTGCTGGCCCTGCTTGAGCTGCACGATCAGCAGCGGCCGCTCGTCCCATTTGGGGTGGAACACGCCGATCACGGCGGCTTCCGCCACGGCGGGGTGGCCCACCGCGAGGTTTTCGAGGTCGATCGAGGAGATCCACTCGCCGCCGGACTTGATCACATCCTTGGAGCGGTCGGTGATCCGCATATAGCCGTCCTCGTCGATGGTCGAGACGTCGCCGGTGTCGAAGAAGCCGTCCTCGTCGAGGATGTTGCTATCGACGCGGTAATAGGCCTTGGCGACGGCGGGCCCGGAGACCTTGAGGCGGCCAAAGGTCTTGCCGTCCCAGGGCAGCTCCTTGCCGGCATCGTCGGTGATCTTCATCTGCACGGCGAACGGCGCATAACCCTGCATCTGCAGCACGTCGAGCCTGGCATCGCCGGTCGCATTCTGGAACGGCGGCTTCAGCGCCGCGACGGTTCCGATCGGGCTCATCTCGGTCATGCCCCAGGCGTGGCGGACGTTCGAACCCATGTCGAGGAAGGCCTTGATCATCGAGCGCGGCATCGCCGAGCCGCCGCAGATCACCATCTTCAGATCCGGCAGTTTGAGATTGTTGGCCGTCATGTGCTGGAGCAGCATCAGCCACACCGTCGGCACGCCGGCGGTGTGCGTCACCTTCTCGGTCGAGAGCAGTTCGTAGACCGAGGCGCCGTCGAGCTTGGCGCCCGGCATCACCAGCTTGGTGCCCTGCGAGGGCGCGGAGAAGGCGATGCCCCAGCTGTTGGCATGGAACAGCGGAACCACCGGCAGCATTGTCTCGGACGCACTGGTGCCGAGCGCGTCGACGTTGTTGGCCATCAGCGCGTGCAGCACGTTGGAGCGATGCGAATACAGCACACCCTTGGGATCGCCGGTTGTGCCGGAGGTGTAGCACATCGCCGCCGCCGTGTTCTCGTCAAAGTCCTTCCATTTGAATTTGCCGTCGGCCTGCGCAATCCAGTCCTCGTAGGCGACCGCGTTCTTCAGCGTGGTCTCCGGCATGTGAGCCTTGTCGGTGAGCACGATGTAGCGCTCCACGCTGGGCAACTTGTCCGCGATCTTCTCCAGGATCGGAATGAAGGTGAGATCGGTCATCACGACGCGATCCTGCGCATGATTGATGATCCAGGCGATCTGTTCGGGGAAAAGGCGCGGATTGACGGTATGGCAGATGGCGCCGATCCCCATGATGCCGTACCAGACCTCCAGATGACGCCAGGTGTTCCAGGCGATCGTTGCGACGCGATCGCCGAGCTTGATGCCGTCGCGCTCCAGCCTCTGCGAGACCTTGAGCGCGCGCTTGTGGATCTCGGCGTAGTTGGTGCGATGGATCGGTCCCTCGACCGAGCGTGTGACCACCTCCTGCTTGCCATGAATCCTGGCGGCGTGTTCGATGATCCGGTGGCAGAGCAGGGGCCAATCTTGCATCAAACCAAGCATTCCGACGTTCCTCCGAGAAGTCGCTGGGCGCGTTATCGCTCTCAGCGTTGGGCCAAAGAATTGCCATGAGTTTTAGCCTGCCGGACTTTCGTCGCAAATGGTCTTGTCGCGGCTATATGTCCGCCGGGGCGGCAATGGTTACCGCTGCGGCGGGGCTATTGCTGATCGCCGAAAGGGCAGAGGCGCGGAAGTATCATGCGCCGCTCGATATCTTCAACCTTGGAGCACCGAAGCCCCGCCCAACCGTTCGCGCCGCCAGGATTCCGCTGCCGAAACCGCGTCCCGAGGAGGCCCCCAAAGCGTCGGATGAGGGGGCGGCGCAGGCAGACGGCTCGCCGTCCCCCGACAAGCCAGGCGCGGACAAGCCCGCCGAGTCCGCGCCGCCGCCCGAGAAGCAGGCCTCGGCCTGCCGGCTGGCGCTGACCGAGGAGATCGCGATCGCGCCGTCCATTCCGGATATCCGCGGTCCCGGTGCCTGCGGCGGCGAGGATCTGGTGCGACTGGAGGCCATCGTGCTGCCGGACAAGCGCAAGGTGACGGTCAAGCCGGCGGCCATCCTCCGCTGCACCATGGCGTCCGCGCTCGCCGATTGGGTGCGCAAGGACATGGCGCCGCTGGCGACCAGCCTCGGCTCCGCCGTCAGCGAGCTCGACAATTTCGACAGCTTCGAGTGCCGCGGCCGCAACCGCGTGGCCGGCGCGATGCTGTCCGAGCACGGCAAGGCCAATGCCATCGACATCCGCGGCATCAAGCTCGCCAATGGGCAGTCGATCGGCCTGACCGACCGCACCACCTCGCGCGAGGTGCGCGAGCGCGTGCTGCACTCGGTCTGCACTCGCTTTTCCACCGTGCTAGGCCCGGGTTCGGACTGGTACCACGAGGACCACATCCATCTCGATCTCGCGCAGCGACGCAACGACTACCGGATTTGCCAGTGGAACGTGTGGGATCCGCTGCCTCAGGTCGCACCGCTGCTGCCGGCGCCGCGTCCCGAGGAGGCACCGCCGCGCGAGGTCGCGGCCAAGCCCGAGGCAAAGGAGGGCGCCGACGGCGGTGAGACGGAAAAGCCTGCTGCACCTACGGACAAGCCGGCGGCGGATGGCAACAAAGCCCGATCGCACCAGCCGGCAACAAAAAAGCGCCGGTGAAACCGGCGCCTTTGAAAAGCCTCGGGCAAGGCCTGCTTAGTAGGGTGAGCTGGAACCACCCTGGAGCGCGAGGCGCGGCTTATAGGGCGAATCGCCGTGCTTCGGCTCGAGCACCACGACGAGGGTGCCGAGCTTGACGCGATCATAGAGATCGATCGCGTCCTCGTTGGTCAGGCGGATGCAGCCTGACGAGATCGAGGCGCCGATATATTCCGGCTGGTTGGTGCCGTGGATGCGGAACAGCGTGTCCTTGCCCCCAGAATGGAGGTACAGCGCGCGGGAGCCCATCGGATTGTCCGGTCCGGGTGCGACATAGGTCGGCACGCCCAAGCGCGAGATTTCGCCGGGGGTGGGGTGCCAGGCCGGCCACTCGGTCTTGCTGGCCACCTTGGCGATGCCCGACCAGGCCATGGCCTCTTCGCCGACAGTGATGCCGTAGCGGATCGCTTTGCCGCCCTCCAGCACGTAATAGAGGTAATGGTTGTCGGAATCGACCACGATCGAGCCCGGCGCTTCCTTGCGGTGGAATTCGACAATGGCGCGGCGGAACGGTTCTGCGACCGCGGTATTCTCGTATTTCACCTTGGCAAGGAGTTCTTTGTCCTTGGGCTTGAACGCCTTGGTGTCCGTCGCCTCGTAACGCGTCGTGGCCTGCATGCAGCCCGACAGCATCAGGCCAGCGGCCAAAATCCCAAACATAATTTTCAGCGACGACATGGTTTGGTTCCAATCAAAACAATACCGTGCGGAAGGGACCTGAGCGTAGCGCCCAAGTTCCTCGACTCCGTTAAGCCCATTATGGTTGAAATCTGCCACAATTCCAGCGCCGAAGCCGTTTTCCAGGGCTGTAAGACCCCAGCTGTGGCTTTTCTGCCGCAAATTTGGGGGTGTCGTGCGGGTTTTTTTGGTAAGACGCGCCAGACTGTTCCTCCGGCGCCACAGTTGAGCCCTAGGGCCGCCGCAGATGCAAACGCTCCGTTAATGTTGTTGTCATCGTGAACCTGTCAGAATCGCGCTAAGGGCTGTCGTTCTGTCGCAGGATCTCTGGAGCTTTTGATGTTTTCGGTGTTCGTTCTCTCCGAGACCTCCCTCAAGAAGGCGGTTGTCGAGGATCTCACAGCGCTGCCGGAGAACGCAGTCTGGATCGACCTCGTCAACCCCTCGGCTGCCGAGGACAAGGCGGTCGAGCGGCTGGCGGGCATCGCCATCCCGACCCGGGAAGACATGCAGGAGATCGAGATCTCCAGTCGCCTCTATATGGAGAACGGCGCGCGCTACATGACCGCGACGCTGATGTGCCACTCCGATACCGACATGCCCCGGACCACGGCGGTGACCTTCATCCTCGGCGACCACCGCCTGGTGACGGTCCGCTACGACCTGCCCAAGCCCTTTGCGCTGGTCGAGGCCAAGCTCGCCCGCTCCTGCACGCCCTCGATCACCGGCGAGATGGTGCTGATGGAGCTCCTGGACGCCGTGATCGACCGCTGCGCCGACATTCTGGAGCGCTGCGGCGCAGAGATCGACCAGGTCTCCCACGAGATCTTCGAGCCGGAGAGCGAGCGCCACGGCCACGCCAAGCGATATTCCCAGATTCTGATCTCGATCGGCCGCAAGGGCGACTTGACCTCGAAGGTTCGCGAGAGCCTGGTGTCGATCGGCCGCGTCGTGACGTTCCTGTCCGCCGTGGTCGAGGGCGTGAAGTGGTCGAAGGACATGCGCGAGCAGCTCAAGACCATGCAGCGCGACGTCGCCTCGCTGACCGATCACGCCTCCTATCTCTCCAGCAAGATCACCTTCGTGCTCGACGCCATGCTCGGCGTCGTCAATCTCGAGCAGAACAACATCATCAAGCTATTTTCGGTCATGGCCGTTGTCCTGATGCCGCCGACCCTGATCGCCTCGATCTACGGCATGAACTTCAAGGTGATGCCGGAACTCGAATGGGTGCACGGCTATCCGATGGCGCTGGTGATGATGCTGATCGCCGCCATCGTCCCCTACTGGATCTTCAAGTGGAAGAAGTGGCTGTAGGATCGTGCGCGAGCAAAGATACCTACCGAGACCTTACGCCGCTCGCATAGACACGATGAATCGTGTCGCAGAATCGATCGGGATTGCGGCGACGCGGTGACGCGTGTGTCATGCCGCAATTCCTCCGGTAAAATTTGAGCGGTGGGCTGAACGTTTGCGCGAAACTTGTCTGCGATAAGCAGGGCGTAGCCGCGAGGAACAGCCATGGTTGAGAAACACATAACGTCGCCCCGCAACGTCATCGATCTGGCGAACTACCGTCAGGTTCTGGCGAGCGGCAAGGCGCCGTCGATGTCGGCACGCATGTGCCGGCACTGTGGTGCTCCGCTGCTCGATGGTGAGAACGACGACGACTGCTCGACTGCATTCAGCACGGCCGCTCCGCGGCCGCGCGAGCGGTCACGTCGGATTCGACTCGATTGAGGAACGGAAGGTAAGGGCGATCCAGGTCTTGCGGCGGCGTTGTCTGGATCGCCTTGCTTCCCTGAGCGGCCATTTCCACTTCCGTCATTGCGAGGAGCCACCCGGTCCCGCCTCCGGCGGGCCGGATGACAGGCTCCGCGACGAAGCAATCCAGACTGTCTTTGCGGAGACAGTCTGGATTGCTTCGCTTTCGCTCGCAATGACAGTGCCCGCCTACACGTGCTGGCCGCCGTTGATGTGGATCTCGGCGCCGTTGACGTAGGAGCTGGTGTCCGTGCACAGCACGTAGATGATCTTTGCCACTTCGTCGGGCGTGCCGAGGCGGTGCATCGGGATCTGCTGCTCGACGATCTTCTCGGTGCCCGGCGACAGGATCGAGGTGTCGATCTCGCCCGGGGCGATCGCGTTGACGCGGACGCCGATGCGGCCGAAGTCGGAGGCCATCTCGCGTGTCAGCGCTGCGAGCGCGGCCTTCGAGGTGGCGTAGGCCGCGCCTGCGAAGGGGTGCACGCGCGAGCCCGCGATCGAGGTGACGTTCACGACCGACCCCTTGGCGGCCTTCAATTCCTCGATCAGCCCCCGCGCCATCATGATCGGCGCGAAAAAGTTGACATGGAAGACGTGGGTCCAGGTATCGAGGTCGGTGTCGACCGAGCCCAACCGCGAGCCGCCGGCGCCCTTCGGCGAGATCGCGGCGTTGTTGACCAGCGCATGCAGCGTGCCGCCCTCGAGCCGGTTGCGGATCTCCGAGATCGCGCGCGCGGTGTCCTTGGGATCGCCGAGGTCGACCTGGATGTGGTCCTCCGGCCCTGCGTCCCAGGGGCAGTCCTCCGGGAAAGGATGCCGCGAGCAGGTGATGACGCGCCAGCCCGCCGAGGAGAAACGGATCACGGTGGCGTGGCCGATGCCGCGGCTGGCTCCGGTCAGGAGCAGCGTGCGGCGCGGCGCATTGGACGAATGCGGCATGGACATCTTTCAGGTCGGCCCAAAGCTTATGGATACATCCGCGTCTTGGACCACGGTTGGCCCGCGGCGTCACGGCGAAATTCAATGCGGTCGTGCAGGCGGAACGGGCGGTCGTGCCAGAACTCGATCCGCACCGGCGTGATGCGCCAGCCGCTCCAGCCCGGCGGCCGCGGCACTTCGCCGATGACGTATTTGGCCGCGACCTTGGCGATGGCCTGCTCGAACGCGAACCGGCTCTCCAGCTCTTGCGATTGCTTGCTCGCCCAGGCGCCGATCTGGGCCTGCTTCGGTCGCGTCGCGAAATAGGCGTCGGCCTCCGCGTCGGTCACCGGCGTCACGTTGCCGCGGATGCGCACCTGACGGCGCAACGACTTCCAGTGAAAAAGTAACGCTGCCTTAGGATTTGCGGCGAGTTCGCGGCCCTTCTGGCTGGCGATATGGCTGTAGAAGACGAAACCCTCGGTATCGAAGCCCTTCATCAGCACCATGCGCACATCAGGCAGCCCGTCGGGATCGACCGTTGCGAGCGCCATGGCGTTCGGATCGTTCGGCTCGCTCTTGACCGCTTCGTTGAGCCAGGCCTCGAACAACGCAAATGGCTCGTCGGCAGCGGTGAAATCACCGGATGTTAAGGGTGTCTGGTGTTTCATCGAGGTCGTGTCGGTCATGTCCGGAGTCCGAGTTGCGT
Source organism: Bradyrhizobium yuanmingense (assembly GCF_025200905.1). Classification (NCBI taxonomy): domain Bacteria; kingdom Pseudomonadati; phylum Pseudomonadota; class Alphaproteobacteria; order Hyphomicrobiales; family Nitrobacteraceae; genus Bradyrhizobium; species Bradyrhizobium yuanmingense. The sequence continues at coordinate 1,882,833 of NZ_CP104173.1, forward strand.
CCCGCGGCCCAAAACGCGTTGTTGTCCGCTACCGCCCTATATAGGGCATGGGGACGCGTTGGCCTATCGGCGATCCGGCCGTCCGGCTTCGTCATGACGATGATTCTGATCGGGCTTGGTGCCGGCGGCTGCAGCTTTTCCCGCAACGACGGCAGCGCCTATGCCAAGGCCGAGGACAGCGACCTCACCGGCTCGATCGCGCGGCCGGCGAAGGACGCTCCCCCGACCGAGACCGATCTCGCCTTCACCCGCAACGCCGCCTCTGACGTCCTCAGCAAGGGCGACAAGGATTCCAGCCAGCATTGGGAGAATCCGGAGACAGGGGCGCGCGGCTCGGTGACGCCCATCGCCCAGTCCTATGCCGCCGAGGACGGGCGCAAATGCCGCGACTTCCTGGCGAGCTACGTCAACGGCAATACCGAAAGCTGGCTCCAGGGCGCCGGCTGCCAAAGCGGTCGTGGCCGTTGGGAGATTCATACGCTAAAGCCGTGGCGGAGCTGAGCATGATCCGGAAACGTGGGAACCGGTTTTCCGATCAGACCATGCTCCAAAGATAGAGCTTCAGCTCGCGTTCCTAGTTGCAAAAATGCCACTCTCTTCCCACATCACCCGCAGGTGGGGCGGGGAGCCCTTTGAACAATTCGATTTCTTGAAGGAGACGTGACGAATGCGCGACCCCTATGAGGTCTTGGGGGTGCCGCGGAGCGCCAGCGCTGCCGCGATCAAAAGCGCCTATCGCAAGCTGGCCAAGAAGCACCATCCTGACAGCAACAAGGGTGATCCGAAGGCTGCCGAACGCTTCGCCGAGATCAACTCGGCCAACGAGATCCTCGGCGACGAGGACAAGCGCAAGCAGTTTGACCGGGGCGAGATCGACGCCGAGGGCAAGCCGCGCTTCCAGGGTTTTCCGGGCGGCGGCGGTCCTCGCGGCCGCGCGGGCCCTGGCGGGTTCGAAAGCTATACGTTCCGAAGCGGCGGTGCGGGCGGCCCGGGCGGCGGTGCGTTCGAGGACATCCTCAACAGCATGTTCGGCGGCGGGATGCGCGGCGCACGGCCCGGAGCCGGCGGCGGCGCCCAGTTCGAGTTCGACACCGGCGGCATCGGGCTCGATCTCGACGTCAACGTCGCCATGAGCGTCTCGCTGGAAGAGGCGGTCAAGGGCGGCGAGAAGCGTGTGCGGCTGCCGACTGGCAAGGAGCTCAACGTCAAGATTCCGGCCGGGGTCACCGAGGGCCAGCAGATCAGGCTGCGGGGGCAGGGAGAAAGTGCGCAGGGCCATCCGCCCGGCGATCTCCTGATCACCATCAACATTGCACCGCACCCGTTCTTCAAGGTCGAGGGCGCAGACCTCAGGATCGACCTGCCGGTCACGCTCTACGAGGCGGTGCTCGGCGGCAGGGTCCGCGTGCCGACCCTCGGCAATGCCGTGGAGCTCTCGGTCCCCAAGAACACGTCCAGCGGCCGGACCTTCCGCCTCAAGGGCAAGGGCCTGCCGAAAGCCGGCGGGACTGGGGATCTCTTCGTCATCATCAGGATTATGCTACCGGACGGGAACGACGCCGAGCTTGAAGCATTGATGGAGAAGTGGCGGGACCAACACCCCTACAATCCACGTGGCGGTGTCGGCTAAAGCATGTCCGGAAAAGTGTGGAGCGGTTTTCCGGAAAGATCATGCGCAAACAAAGAGCTAAAGCGCGAGCCATCGCGCTTTAGGGCGAGAGCGAACTGAAGGGGTTCTCCTAAAGGACCACGGCATCGTCCTGGAGATGATGCCCATCATACGCCTGAGGCGTGGTAGCGCTTCATGGTCTCGACGTGTCGGCTGTCCGGCGGGGCAGCCGATAAAAAGGTGCGGCCTCGAGAGGGGGACCAGCGCGGTACCAAAAACCCCAATCGAGGCCGCCCGCGTCGATCGGCGGATCGAACGCCGCTCATAATCGCGTGAGCACCCGGTGCGATAATGAGACGTGTCGATGTCCTGATTCCAAATTTTCGATGACGGAATCTGGGCACTGGCCTTGCGCGGTTGTCTAGGTGCCGTTTTTCTCTGCTTGGTCGTAGACGGCCTGCGCCACCTTGGTCAGCCGTTCGCGATCGCTGCTGCCGCTGACGACGTAGCCGACGCCGCGCTCGGACCAGAATAACGCGCCGTCCTTGTCCGTCTTGGCGTAGCGCATTTGCGTTGCACCATTCTCGGTCTTGGCGCTGTAGATCGTGTACCGCTCGCCCGAGGCGCCCTCGTACATCAGGAACGACGCCGGACCGTTCGGTCCCGGTAGCAGCCGGCCGCCGACCAGCTTCAGCCCGCTCGCCTCCAGGTTCGGCGCGAACACGGTCCAGCCGCAGCGCCGGGTCAGCCAGGCCTGCAAGTGATCGCGCTCGTTGCCGCCGACCTCAACGGGGTGACGGACCTCGACGACATAGAGGCGGTGGGCGTCGAGTGCGTCCGCCGTAAAGCTCCGGAAGGTCGAGGGCGCGTTGGCGGCGCCATGCGCCACCCAGCCGGCGGTGCCGCCGGCGACGAAGGCGACCAGCACGGCCGCGGCGGCGCCGTAAAACCATTGCCGCGGGCGGCGCTCCAGCCTCTCGAGCTCGAGCCGTGCGGGCACCCGTTCATGGGCAATCGAATCGTAACGCGCGTGCAGCATCTCGGCCATGGTCCGCCAGGACTGCACCCGCTCGGCGTCCTCGGGGTGGGCGGCAAGAAAGGCCTCGACGTCGGCGCGTCGCTCGGCCGGCAACTCGCCGTCGACATAGGCGTGCAGTTCGTCCTCGGTTACTGGAATCTTGCGGTCGTTCATATCGGTCGTCTCTGGCTCTGCGGCCCAAAATGTCTTCTGCGAGTTAGCTTCGCGCAGCTCACTATCCGGCTGCGGGCGGAGATCGTTCGATGCATCGACCCGGCCATCATTTCACCCGCCTGAGCGCCGTACGCTCGCCCTCCAGCGAGGCTTTGACGTGGGCTCTTGCGCGCGCCAGGCGCGACATCACGGTGCCGATCGGCACGCCCTGGATGTCGGCAACCTCGCGGTAGCTCATGCCTTCCAGCATCACCAGCAGCAGCACCGAACGCTGCTCCTCGACGAGAGTAGCCAGTGCCTTCTCGATGTCGCGTCCTTCGGCCTCGGTCCCGCTGGCATCGGGGTTGTTATCCGTCAGCGGCATGAATTGCGGTCGCCTTGCCAGCGAGCGCCGCCGGTTCTTGTTGAGGTTGGTCAGGATCGTATAGAGCCAGCTCCTGACGTCGCCTCCGAGAAACAGCCGCTCCGAACGCAGCGCGCGTACCAACGTATCCTGGACCAGATCGTCGGCCGCATCCGCATCGCGTGTGAGCGCGCGGGCGTAGCGGCGCAACGCCGGGATCATGGCTTCCACACTCTGGCGAAACGCACTCATTGCGGTCCTGACATCCCTGGCGTTAGGCGCGCGCCTATAGCGATCATAACACCCAAGCGGAACGGCTATTCCGGCACTCGAAACAGCGTTAATGCTGCGGATTAGGGCTGTACCGCGGGGGAGGGCTGGTGTACCTCCAGACCTCAACGAGAGTTCGACGGGACGTGCAAAAATGGCGCAGAATTCGGGTCTGATGCAAGGAAAGCGCGGGGTTATCCTCGGCGTCGCCAACAACCGCTCGATCGCCTGGGGAATCGCCAAGGCATGCCACGCCGCGGGCGCCGAGCTCGCCTTCACCTATCAGGGCGATGCGCTGAAGAAGCGCGTCGAGCCGCTCGCCGCCGAGATCGGCGGCCTCGTGCTCGGCCATTGCGACGTCACCGATGCCGCGACCATCGATGCCGTCTTCGCTGTGCTGAAGGAGAAATGGGGCAAGATCGACTTCCTCGTGCATGCGATCGCCTATGGCGAGCAGCTCGACGGCCGCTACGTCGACACCACGCAGGAGAATTTTTCGAAGTCGATGCTGATCTCCTGCTATTCGTTCACGGCGGTGGCGCAGCGCGCCGAGAAGCTGATGACGGATGGCGGCTCGCTGATCACGCTCTCCTATTACGGCGCCGAGAAGTGGATGCCGCATTACAACGTCATGGGCGTGGCCAAGGCGGCGCTGGAAGCCAGCGTGCGCTATCTCGCTGCCGATCTCGGCGAGAAGAACATTCGCGTCAACGCGATCTCGGCAGGTCCCATCAAGACGCTGGCGGCGTCCGGCATCGGCGACTTCCGCTATATCCTGAAGTGGAACGAGACCAACGCGCCGATGCGGCGCAACGTGTCCACCGAAGACGTCGGCGGCAGCGCGCTGTATTTCCTTTCCGACCTCTCGCGCGGCGTCACCGGCGAGGTGCACCACGTCGATTCCGGCTATCACGTGCTCGGCATGAAGCGGCCGGATGCGCCTGATATCTCGCTTGGCGGGAAGGACTAGCCTCTAACTGAAATGCCCAAGCCTACGATCTACTATCTTCGCCACGGCGAGACCGAGTGGAATGCGCTCGGCAGGCTTCAGGGCACCAGGGACATTCCGCTGAACGCGCGCGGCTGCAGCCAGGCCGTGCAGGCCGGCGGCATTCTCGCCGAACTGTTCAAGCGCGACGGGCGCGACAAGGCCGCGCTGGCTTACGTGTCGAGCCCGCTCGGCCGTGCGCGCCAGACCATGGAGCTCGCGCGCGGCAAGCTCGAATTGCCGCCTGCCGATTACGCGCTCGACGATCGTCTGCGCGAGATCGGCTACGGCACCTGGGAGGGGCTGACGCTGGCCGAGAGTGAGGCGAGGGATCCGGACATCTATGCAAGGCGCCTCGCCGACAAATGGACCGTGGGGCCTGCGGGCGGGGAGACCTACGCCGACGTGCAGGTCCGCGTGCGCACCTGGTACGACCAGCTCCTGTCCGACACCGTCGCAGTGGCCCATGGCGGGACCTGCCGAGCCCTGATGGTGGCCTTGGGCCTCGAGACGCCCGCCAGCGCCGCCGAGCTCTATATCGAGCAGGGCGCCGTCTACGTGTTCCGCGACGGGCGGTTGGAGAAGTTTAGTTAGCCCGGAGCGCTGCCTCGCCCCCGCCGTCATGCCCGGGCTTGTCCCGGGTCCACGGACTTTCGTGCTCGCAGCCACCAAGAACGTGGATGGCCGGGACAAGCCCGGCCATGACGGCTTCGCCGATATTTGACCCCTATTTCAGGGCGAGTTAAGTCAGCATTGACTTACGAACCCGCGAGCAGCGATGTCCTTCAACACTTTCGGCCACATGTTCCGCGTCACCACCTTCGGCGAGAGCCATGGGGTGGCGATCGGCTGCGTGGTTGACGGCTGCCCGCCGATGATCCCGCTCACCGAGGCCGACATCCAGCGGGATCTCGACCGGCGCCGTCCCGGCCAGTCGCGCTTCACCACCCAGCGCCAGGAGCCGGACCAGGTGAAGATCCTGTCCGGCGTGATGGCCCATCCCGAGACCGGCGCTCAGGTGACGACGGGCACGCCAATCGGCCTTCTGATCGAGAACACCGACCAGCGCTCGAAGGATTATTCCGAGATCAAGGACAAGTTTCGTCCCGGTCATGCCGACTTCACCTATGAGGCGAAGTACGGCGTGCGCGATTATCGCGGCGGCGGGCGCTCCTCGGCGCGCGAGACCGCGATGCGCGTTGCCGCAGGCGCCATCGCGCGGAAAGTGCTGCCGGATGTGAAGGTGCGAGGCGCCCTGGTGCAGATCGGCCCGCACAAGATCGACCGCGACAAGTGGGACTGGGACGAGGTCGCCAAGAATCCCTTCTTCTGTCCCGACAAGGACAAGGCCGCGTTCTTCGAGACCTATCTCGATGGCATCCGCAAAAGCGGCTCCTCGATCGGCGCCGTGATCGAGGTCGTCGCCGAGGGCGTGCCGGCAGGTCTCGGCGCGCCGATCTACGCCAAGCTCGATTCCGATCTGGCGGGCGCGATGATGACCATCAACGCGGTGAAAGGCGTCGAGATCGGCGCCGGTTTTGGCGCGGCGGAACTGACGGGCGAACAGAACGCCGACGAGATGCGCTCCGGCAATGACGGCACGCGCTTCCTCTCCAACCACGCCGGCGGCGTGCTGGGCGGTATCTCCACCGGGCAGCCGGTGGTGGTGCGTTTCGCGGTGAAGCCGACCTCGTCGATCCTGCAGCCGCGTCTCACCGTCGATCGGCAAGGCACCGAGACCGAGATCTTCACCAAGGGCCGCCACGATCCCTGCGTCGGCATCCGCGCCGTCCCCGTCGGCGAGGCCATGATGGCCTGCGTGCTGGCCGATCACTTCCTGCGCGATCGCGGACAGGTCGGGCGTTGAACTCGCGGTACTAGTCCACCGCGCAGCTTGACGGCCCTGCAACTTAGTCCGCAAATGCGGCCATGAACAGCTCCGAGCTTCAGCGCATCTCCAACTGGCTGATCGACGGCACTTGGGCGGCTCAGGAGTCGGCCGTAGGGATTGCCGATTTCTGTGAACGTCTGGTCGCGGCCGGCCTGCCGCTGTGGCGGTTCGGCATCTTCATCCGCACGCTGCATCCCGAAGTCTTCGGCCGCAACTTCATCTGGCGGCAGGGCGAGGGAGTTGAAATCGGCAGCGTCGATTTTGAGATCCTGGACACGCCCCAATTCGCCCACAGCCCGCTTCGCGTGGTTTTCGAGCAGGGCATCGAGGTCAGGGGCCGCGCAGGCGACCCCGACAGCAAGCGATTTCCGTTCCTCGAGGACATGCACGCCGAAGGCGCGACCGATTATATCGCGGTGCCGGTGCCTTTTCTCGACGGCTCCATTCACGCGACGAGCTGGATCACGCGGCAGCCCGGCGGCTTCAGCGACGACGACATCGCAGCCATCCGAGCTCTCATAGCGCCTCTCGCACGCATCAGCGAGATCATCACTATGCGCCGCACCGCCGAGATGCTGCTCGACACCTATGTCGGTAATCGCGCCGGCGCGCGCATCCTCGGCGGCCAGATCCGCCGCGGTCACAACGACACCATGCAGGCGGCGATCTGGCTGTCGGACCTGCGCGGCTTCACCGCGCTGTCGGACCGGCTGCCGCCCGAGACGGTTGTCCAGATCCTCAATCATTATTTCGACTGCCAGGTCACGGCGATCCGAGACCATGGCGGCGAGGTGCTGAAGTTCATGGGCGACGGCCTGCTCGCCGTGTTCCCGATCGACGAATATGTCGGCGATGCCGCTCATGTCTGCGCGCAGGTGCTGGAGGCGGCGCGCGACTCGCGCGCCAGCGTCGAGGCGCTCGCCTTTCCGGTGGGCGAGGCCGTCGAGCGCTTCCGCTTCGGCGTCGCGCTGCATGTCGGAAACATCCTTTACGGCAATATCGGCGGCGGCAACCGCCTCGACTTCACCTGCATCGGCCCGGCGGTCAATCTCGCGGCAAGGCTGGAGAAGATCACGGGGCGCCTGGGGCGGACCGTCGTCGCCTCGGAAGGTTTTGCCAATGTCTGCCGCCATGATTGGCACCAGCTCGGCGAGTTTCCGATCGCAGGATTTTCCAAGGCGCAGCGCGTCTACGGGCTGGCGGAGGAGACGACGGTGGTGATGGCGTGATGTGCACTGAGCTGAAGGACATTCATCGTCGCAGGATGAAGCCTATTCCTCCGGCTCCGTCGTGAACAATAGCGGATAGCCCTTGGCGCGGCCGGCGTCGGTGGCGCGCGTTGCCTTGGTTTCGGCGACGTCCTTGGTGAATACGGCCACCACGCAGGCGCCCAGCTTGTGCGCGGTGATCATCACCTTGTAGGCCTGATCCTCGGTCATGCGGAATTCGGCCTTCAGCACCATGGTAACGAATTCACGCGGCGTGTAGTCGTCGTTGATCAGGATGACCTTGTGGAGCTTCGGCCGCTCGACCTTGGTCCTGGTCCTGGTTTTCGGTTTGGTGACGGTGTCGTTCATCGTGTCCCGAAACGCCCTGGCTCGAATGAGCCACCAGCCAACACATCATACCGCAGGAGCGGGGAGCGCTCCAAGATATGCGGCCGCTCGCCACTATGCCGTCGCGGCTGGGCAGGAATGCACGACTTGCGCCTGCGCGAGTTACGGAAGTGCGCGAACGAGCTGTAATGCGGCGATCAGAGCGCCCACCGACAGCACGACCGACGCAATCATGTAGGCGGCAGATGCCCATGTCTGGCCGCGCTCGATCAGATACCAGGCATCCAGCGAGAACGTCGAGAACGTCGTGTATCCGCCACAAACTCCGACCGTCAGAAACATCCGCGCGGCCTGCGGCAGGTTCCATTTGGTCGCGAACAGCGCGGCGAAAATGCCGATCAGGAACGATCCGGTGACGTTGACGATCAGCGTGCCCCACGGAAAATCCGTACCGAACGCGCGGCCCGACCCGATCGCAACGAGATAGCGTATGACCGCGCCGAGCGCTCCGCCGCCGGCAACGGCGAGAATGTATTGAATGTTCAATGTCTCGTTCCCCACTTCGCCATTTGCTTCACTTGCCCTCGGTGGCCAGACCTTTGCCGACGGCGAGCAGCCCCACCAGCGAAACCAGCGCGAATCCAAGCCCGGCAAGAAACGTTCCCGCCGGTCCATCGGCGTCCCACAGCGCACCCGCGATCACGCTCGCAGCCAGCAAGGCAAGCCCGGTGAACAGGTTGAAATAGCCGAAGGCGGTGCCGCGCAGGCTTGGCGGGGCGGCATCGGCGACCATGGCCGAGAGCAGGCCCTGCGTCAGTCCCATATGGAGTCCCCACAGCACGACTCCGAGCGCGAGGCCCGCAAGGCTCGGGAGCAGCGCCAGCGCGAGGTCGGCCGCGGCGAGGAAGACCAGGCCGAGCGCGAGCAGGCCGGTCCGGTTGATCCGGTCCGACAGCACGCCGGCCGGATAGGCCGACAGTGCATAGGCGACGTTCATCAGCACCAGTACAGCCGGCACCCACATCACGTCGAGCCCGATGTTCTGTGCGCGCAAGATTAGGAAGGCCTCGCTGAAGCGCGCGAGCGTGAACACGACGCCCACGGCGACGACGCGCCAATAGACCGCTCCGAGCTGGCGCATTGCGGCGAGATTGAGCGGATTTTCCGCACGTTTCCGGCTCGGATCGGGCTCCGGCTCCTTCACCGCGAACGCGATCAGCCCGAAGGACAGGAAGGCCGGCAGCACCGCGACCCAGAACACGAGGGTAAAATTGTCGGCCGTCCACCACATCAGGCCGATTGCCACGAGCGGCCCGAGGAAGGCGCCGATCGTGTCGAGCGATTGCCGCAGGCCAAAGCTCGCGCCGCGCAGGCCGACGGGCGCGATGTCGGCGATCAGCGCATCGCGCGGCGCGCCGCGAATGCCCTTGCCGACTCGATCGATGAAGCGCGCGGCCACCAGCCATCCGACGCTGGATGCGAGCGGGAACAGCGGCTTGGTGAAGGCGGCTAGCCCATAGCCGAGCGCGGCGAGCAGCTTGCGGCGGCCGAGCCAGTCCGACAGCGCACCGGAGAAGATCTTGGTGATCGAGGCGGTCGCCTCGGCGATGCCCTCGATGAAGCCGACGGTGAGGGTGGAGGCGCCGAGCACGGTCACGAGATAGACCGGCAGCAGCGCGTGAATCATCTCGGAGGAGATGTCCATGAACATCGAGACGAAGCCGAGCACCCAGATCCCCCTGGGCAGCGTGGTACGTACGGCATTCGGTGTCGTCATCGTCACGTCTTCGTCGTCCCCTCGCATTCGCCCGCCGGCCGCCAGCAGGCAACAAAAAACCCGCCATCGGCGGGTACGTCCATGCTCCCGCCAAAGGCAGAGGCCCAAGATTGCCTCTCCTCGAGCAGGAGTCATCAGCCCATGAGGTCATCGACCGCCGGGCGGTTATCGGGGGACTCCATCCCCATCTGTGCGACCAACCTAGCATGGAAATCGTGCCGGACAAATGGGCGGGGTCGCGTGCCTCCGCCGGCAGCTGTGATTCCCGGGGATGCGCAGCATCGAACCCGGAATCTCTCAGATTCCGGGATCCTCGCTTCGCGAGTCCCCGAACGACGGCTCTTGAGACCGCGCCTGTTCCTGACGCAAGCGCGGCAACATGGCGGCAGACTTGCGTAACGTGTGAATTCCTAACTCGAATGTGAAGCACAAGCGATCTTCGGCCTTTGCGGCAAGCCGATTGCATGTCACCATCGCGTCATACGACGGGAGACTGCGATGCGTTTGCTGTTCTCGATCGGGGCTGTGCTGGTGGCCGGCATGTTTGCCGGAGGGGACGTCGCGGGCATCGCGGCACCAGGACCCAAATTCGAATCGCCCAGAACTCAACCGCAGCGGCTTGCGGCCGACAAGGACGCGCAGAGCGTCGATGTCGAGCTGATCCTCGCGGTCGACGTGTCCTACTCGATGGACATGGACGAGCTCGCGATCCAGCGCGAGGGCTATGCCCAGGCGATCCAGTCGAAGGAGTTCCTGCAGGCGCTGAAGCTCGGCCCGAACGGCCGTATCGCGGTGACCTATTTCGAGTGGGCCGCCTCCAGCGACCAGAAGATCATCATTCCCTGGCGGCTGATCGATGGTCCGGAGACGGCGGACGCGGTTGCCGCCGAGATCATGAAGACGCCGATCCGGCGCGCTTCGCGCACCTCGATATCAGGCGCGATCAACTTCGCGATGCCGCTGTTCGACGAGGATCCCTATCGCGGCCTGCGCCGCGTCATCGACATTTCCGGCGACGGTCCGAACAACAATGGCGGCCCGGTCACGATGGCGCGTGACGCCGCGCTGGAGAAAGGCATCGTCATCAACGGCCTGCCGATCATGGTCAAGGAGCCGTCCTATTCGACCATGGATATCGACAATCTCGATCTTTATTACGAGGACTGCGTCATCGGAGGGCCGGGGTCCTTCGTCATCACGATCAAGGAGCGCGACAAGTTCAAGGAAGCGATCCGCACCAAGCTGCTGATGGAAATCGCCGGCCGCACCCCGGAGCGGCCCGTGATGCCGGTTGCCGACAAGGAGCCGCGCGTCAATTGCCTCATCGGCGAGAAGATCTGGTCCGATCGCTGGGGGCGGTGAGGGGGCGGTTTTTTCCGGTGGCATCACGCCAGTTCCGGCTGAGATCTTTTGCCCGCCCGGCCGACGCGCGCGCTTAACGGCTCGTTAACGGGTGCGTGGCCCTAATCGCATCGTTACTGTTCGTTCCCGCCGGCATCCTGACCTGCCCAAGCCAGCGAAAGCGGGTTTGTGAGGCCCGTCCGAGCAATCCAATGGCCATCGTCACATCGAGCACCAGCCAGATTTCGCCCGCCAACGAGCGGCTGTATCGCCAGAGCGCTCTGCTCGGTGACTGGAAGGGCAATTGGGTGGGCAACAACCAGCCCGTCGGCTTCAAGGTCGTCAACATCCGCGGCGCCCGGGCGCAGGTCGAGTACACCCACAACGGACGCACCGAGCGCGGCTTCGGCGAGGTTCAGGGCACGCTCATCACCTTCGGCGGGGTCACGGTCGGCACCAAGGACGGCAAGAACATGGTGATGCTGTTCTCGTTCGGGGGCGTCGGCAAGCAGACTGCAAATCTGCAAAAGCAGGACCCGCCCGCGTCCGACAGCCGCCTGATGGGAAGCTGGGGCGGCTATTCCAGCGAGAACGGCAAGAGCGCGAGCTTCAAGGTGCTGTCCGTCAATGGCAAGGAGGCCGAGGTCAGCGTCACCACCGACGGCGTCACCCGCAAGGGCACCGGCTTCGTCTACAAGAACGTCATCATGTTCGGACAGACGCAGATCGCGACCGACGACGGGCAGAACGGCAAGATCATCTACCAGGTCGGCACCAAATCCTTCATGGTGCCGGTGACAAAATATCCGCCGGCGGATTCGTCGTCTTCGGTCGACAAGACCGCATAACCCTTTACGGCGCTGTTCCGCCGGGGTGAGCCAGCGCCTTCAATTCTCGGTCGACCTGCCGCAGCATTGCGCAGGCCTGCGCGAAACCGCCATCAGCGACAAGTCGCCAGATTTCGTCGGCCTGCTCCACCAGGTGTGGAATCGTCAGCGGCAGGCCGGCTGCCTCCTGCAGCGCCCCCTTCTCGTTGATCAGATAGCGCTCGTTCAGCGCGAACAGTACCTGCGCGACGCAGGCGAGCGACCTGTAGAGGCAGCCCGCGACATGGGTCCTTTCGTTGCGTGCGGCCGCGAGCTCGGCATTTTCGATGCTGAACAGGACTTCCCATTGGAAGCGCCGGATCAGGGCGCTGCGTAGAGGCTCCGGATAGGGAAGTGCGATCGATTTGTGCCGGGCGATCATTCCGTTCGGATCGTGCAGCGGCTGACAATATGCGATCTCGCCCATCCAGATCGCTGAGCAGAAGCCGTGGGGATGGCCGGGCTGGTAGTCCATGGTGACCGCTCCGGCGCCGCAGGATTCCATGACGGCCTCGACCGCGTCGGCGTCGCGGTAGAGCAGGTCGACCTTGCGGCCTCCCACCGAAAGCCAGGCGCCGCCGACGACCCACGGGCCCCATTCACCGACGGGCGTCACCGTCGTGGCGGCGGGATCGTCCGCGATCGTCTTCGCGGCGGCAAGCAACCGTCCGGTGTCCAGCGCTGACTTGAAATAGAGTCCGATATCGTAGTCCGAGGCCGCATGCGCGCGGCCCCGCGCGCGAGAGCCGCCGAGCACGACAGCTTGAACGCCAGGTACATCGGCAAGAACGGATGTCAGGCGGGTGAGCAGCGGATCGTCCGGCATCAGGTGCGGTTCCCCGAAAGACCTGCGGCCGCGAGGGCCGGCGCGGTCACTCCGCTGGCATTGATGATGGTCGAGGAGTATAGTTTTAAGGGCTTTTAGACGGTAGCCAGAATGTTCGACCTTGCACGCTCATGCGCTCTTGCAGCTCTCGCCGTGTTCTCCCTCGGCGGAGCGCCGGTTCACGCGCAAGTGGCGCCGCTGCGATATTGGATTCCCGGCGGGCCTTTCGGCCTTGGCGGCGCTGTCGGCCTGAGCTCCGACAGCTATGGCAACTTTGCGGGCTTCAACGCCGGAGAGGCCGATTGGCGTACGAGCTCTGCGAACGGCTTCGTCATCGGTCGCGAACGCGGAAATCTCGGATTGAGCGGCTTCAACCAGGCGGGCTCGCTCGGCAATTTCAGCGCGCTCTCTTATGACAGCACGCAATTTGGCTATCAGATGAAGACCGCCGGCGGCATGCCCGTCACCTTCTTTGCCGGCTTCGACACGCTGAAATACGGCAACGGCATCGGCAGCTCATTGGCGCCGCTCACCTCCAGCGCCGGGCCCAGCTATGGCGGGTTTGCGGGTGTCGAATTCAAGCCGACCTCAAATCTCAGCCTGTCGTTCGGTGTCGGCTACGCCCAGCAGGATTCGGGCCGCATGGACAGCGATATCAGATCGAACATGCTGCCCGGCGAATCGCCGGCGCTGAGCGGCCTTCGGCGCTAGGGTCGCATCACCAGCTCCGGCGGACGCCGCAGCGATTGCGGCAGGCTTGGGCCGGTGCCGAAGCGCATCACGATGTCGGGGCGTCGTTCGCCGAGGCCGAGCCGGGTCGCGAATTGCTGCCTCAGTGCTGCGACCTCGACCGGCTGGTTGACGAAGGAATATTTCAGTCCCAGTGCGGTCGCCTGCAAGCCGAAGCGCTGGCAGGCGCGGCCGACCGCGATCCAGTGCGAGGTGTCGCTGCGATCGGCAGCAAGCACGACGACACCGGCCGAGCTGTCGAGCTGCTCGCGATATTTCTTGTTTTCTCCGCTTTCGGTGAAGAACAGCTTCAGAAGCGGCCGGGCTATCCAGGACGGCAGCGCAGGATTTCCCGATGCGGGCGCGAACAACCCGTCCATGGTCGCGACCGCCTCTGCCTCGTTGAAGCGGATCCAGTCGACGAGCTCGCGCATGAAGGCCTTGTCGCGCATCTGCGCCGAATTGCCTTCGAGCACATAGTCGGTGACCTCAGCCATTCCGGCACGCTCGGTGATCAGGATCGCAGCGACGCCGGGTTGCCGGCAGGCGTTCTCGAGCTGGCGCAGGATCTCGGGCGCGGCAGGCTTGCCGGCGAAGGCCGCGCGGGTGCATTGCCTGACGGGAATTGCATCGGCCAGGGCCGATGCGGCAGGAGCGGCCTCGTCGAGCGTGATCACGATGCGATCGCCGTCGACGACCGGATCGGCGCGCCAGCCCAGCGTGGCCGCGGCGAGGATGAGGTTTTCGGCGGCACAGCCGAGACTGACGAAGAGATGATGATCGTCGGGATCGACGGCCGGACAGCGCCGCGCGACGTCAGGCGCAATCGTGATGACATTGCCGCGGACGGCGAAGATCCACGGCTGGGTGTTGTGGCTGTTGGCCGCAAGCGTCGCAAACCGGACCAGCTCGCGATCCCTGGGCGCTGCTCGCAGCGGAGCCCGTGACGCGTTGATGGCCTCGTCATAGGTCATCGCCGCCAGCGCGGCGGAAGGGCTGCCGATCGCTGCCGCAGAAAGCCCGAGCGCGGTCGTGATGAATTGTCGCCGGTTGGCCACGGACTTCCGCTCCACACCCCATGATGAGGCATTCTTAGCGCCAGGCGGCGCCGAGAAGATTGACCGGAATCAAGGTCGGCAGGATCACGATACGCCGGCGACCAGCGGACGCTGCAGGTGCCGGGCCATCAGGTCGGCGGCTTCGCTGTAGCGCCGCGCTTCCAGAACGTCGAGCAGGCGCAGATGCTCGCGCACGTGCCGCCTCATGCCGTCACGATCGGCGAAGCTGCGATAGGCGAACAGGCGCCTGATCGAGTTCACGCGCTTGAGCGCTTCGAGGAAGAATGGATTGCCTGTTCCGCGGATGATCTCCTCGTGGAATTCGCAGCCGGAGTGAAAGATCTCGCCAATCGTCATCTTCTCGATTTCGCCGTCGAAGACCCGCTGTTGGCGCTCGCGCAGGCGTGTGATCACCTCCTGGGGCAGCGCAAAGCCGGGCTGTGCGATCGCCGCCGGCTCGATCACTGCGCGAAACGCCTTGGCCTGCGCCTGCGCTTCGGGGCTCGAGACCGTCTCCGCGAAACGCCAGCCATAGCCGGGCAGGCGTGCGATCCAGCCCTCGGCGGCGATACGGTCCAGCAGCCGCTGCAACTCCGCGCGGCTCAGATCATAGCGGCGCAAGAGCTCCGCCTCCGTGACGTCGGCTGGGAGTCGGCTCGCGAGCACGTCCCCTGCGATGGCCGTATAAACCTGCTCGCCGCGCCTGACGGCCGCGAGCGCCGGTTGGGCGGCGCCGCTGGTCGGATTCTTCGCCAGCACGAAGCCGCGATGCGGCTCGCCGCGCGCCAGCCCCGCCGCTTCCAGGGCCTTCAGGCCGAGCCGAATCGGCGCGCGTGAAAGATCCAGCGCATCCGCAAGCCTTTGTTCGACCAAGCGGTCTCCGGCCTTCATGCCTTCGCGGCGGGCTAGCGCCATGATCAGGCCGGCGAGCTGCTCGGCCCGCTCGGAACCGTTCTTGTCGCTGCGCGGTCGGGAACTGTCGGTGGCGCTCATTGCAGTGCACGCAAGTTTTAGGGCTTGACAGACTGTCTCATGGATTGTTCTTTTATGCAACAATATACAATCGTCCCCAGGGAGACCCACATGGCCCGCGAGCCCGATGTCCACATTTGCGAGGTCGCGCCCCGCGATGGTCTTCAGAACCTGGACATCTTCGTTCCGACCGAGGCCAAATGCGCGTTGATCGACATGATCGCCGCCGCGGGCATACGCGAGATCGATGCCGGGTCGTTCGTCCCGCCGAAGGTCGTGCCGCAATTCGCCGACGTTGATGCGGTGATGGCGCATGCGCTCATGCACAAATCGACTCTCATCGGTGCGCTGGTGCCGAACCCGAAGGGCGCCGAGCGCGCCATCGGCGCCGGCGTCGACGCCGTCTATTTCGTCATCTCGGCCAGCGAGACGCACAACCGCGCAAACGTGCGCCGCTCGGTCGACGAGCAGGTCGAGGGGTTTCGCGCAGTCCGCGCTGCGATCGACGCCCAGCCGTTGGGGCAGCGGCCGCGCTTGATGGGGGCGATCTCCACCTCCTTCGGCTGCTCGCTGGAAGGGGAGGTGAGCGAAGCGGCGGTGTGCCGGGTTGCGCGCGCTTTTGCCGAAGCGCGTGCCGACGAGATCGGGCTTGCCGACACCGTTGGTTATGCGACGCCGAAATCGATCCGGCAGATCGTCGGGGCGGTGCAGCGCGAGCTCGGGTCGCAAATGACGCTGCGGCTGCATCTGCACGATACGCTCGGCGCCGGCCTGGCCAATGCCGTCGCCGGCCTTGAAGCGGGCATTCGCCGTTTCGATGCCGCCGTATCCGGCCTCGGCGGATGTCCCTTCGCTCCGGGCGCACGCGGCAACATCGTCACCGAGGATCTGGTGTTCATGCTGGAGCGCATGGGGCTCTCCACCGGCATCGACCTCGACCGCCTGATGCAGACCCGCGAGATTCTCGCCCGCCACATCCCCGCAGACCATCTGACCGGGCATCTGCACGAGGCCGGAATTCCCAAGCTCCTGCGGAGCGCGGCATGACCATGGCTGTGCGTGAGACGGGATCTGAGCTTCGTCCGTTGGCGGGCCTTCGGGTCATCGAATTCAGCCAGATGGTGATGGGGCCGAGCTGCGGCTTGATCCTGGCCGATCTCGGTGCCGAGGTGATCAAGGTCGAGCCGCCCAAAGGTGACCGTACCCGCGCCTTCAAGGGACCTGCCGCCGGCTTCTTTGCGACCTACAGCCGCAACAAGCGCAGCATCGCTCTGGACACGTCGACAGCACAGGGCCAGCACATCGCACGCAGACTGATCGAGCACAGCGACGTGCTGATCGAGAACTTCCGGCCGGGCCTGTTGAAGCGGATTGGTCTCGACTACGAGAGCGTCGCGGCTTTCGCGCCGCGCCTGATCTATTGCTCGCTCAAGGGCTATCTGCCTGGTCCTTACGAGAACCGCCTGGCGCTCGACGAAGTCGTGCAGATGATGGGCGGCCTCGCCTACATGACCGGTTTGCCTGACAGGCCGATGCGCGCCGGCGCCTCGGTCAATGACGTCATGGGCGGCATGTTCGGTGTGATCGCGATCCAGGCCGCGCTCGCCGAGCGGCAGCGTACCGGCCGGGGCCGCTACATCCAGAGTGCGCTGTATGAGAACAACGTGTTCCTGATGGCCCAGGCGATGATGTGCGAGGTGGTCAGCGGGCAGCCATCGATCCCCTATTCGATCAAGGACAGCCCGTGGCCCGTCTACGACCTCTTCGACACCAGGGATGGTTCGAAACTGTTCGTCACCATCGTCGGTGAAGAGCAATGGGAAGCGTTCTGCCGCGCCTTCGATCGCGAAGCCTGGCTCTCCGATCCACGCTTTGCGACCAGCAATGACCGGGTCGATCATCGCGGCTGGTTGATCCCGGAAATCGCAAATATCTTCAAGCAATGGGACAAGGCCGATCTCGCCGCGCGGCTCGAGCAGCTCGATCTGCCCTACGCACCGGTGAACAAGCCCGGCGATCTCTTCGATGATCCGCATCTCAACCAATCCGGCGGCCTGACCGACATCCGTTTGCCTGACGGTAATGAGGTCAAGACACCGCTGTTGCCGATTGCCATGGACGGAAAGCGGCTGTCCAACCGCTACAATCCACCCGGTATCGGCGAGCACAGCGGCGAGATCCTGCGCGAGATCGGGATGTCGCCGGATGAGATCGAACAGCTGCGACAAGCAGGGACAATCAAGGTCCCGCCGTCCTGACGGACCGCGCGATTGAACAAGAACCAAGGGAGGAGGATCACATGAGCATTTCGAGACGCCAGGCGCTGTTCGCGGGGTCTGCATGGGCCGGCGCGTCACTGCTGCCGGGGCCATTGCGTGCGGAGGCCAAGCAGGTCTCGCTCGCTTTCGGGCCGGTGTCGCCGGTTTACGCCGTCGGCATGATCGCGGAGCTGAAGGGATACTTCAAGGACGAAGGGCTCGACTCCAAGCTCGTTACCGGCAATGCCGGTACGTTCGGCCGGCAGACATTGGCGGCGGGGCAGGCGCTGTTCGCGCACGGCGATGCCAGCCATCCGCTCCAGCTCGGTGCGCGCGGCAAGCCCTGCAGGATGCTGCTCGCGACCGAGATGGTATGCTCCTACGCCAACATCGTGGTCCGGCAGGACCTCTACGAGAGCGGCATCAATTCGATCGAGAAGCTCGCGGATTACAAGCGCCCCGACGGCGCCAAGCCGATCGTTGCCGCGACCGCCATCGGGTCAGGCACCTGGGTGTACGGCACCTATGTGTTCGAAGCGCGTGGGCTCGGCAACAAGGTGAACTGGGTTGCGGGCGGCGGGCCCAACACGATGTTCCCATCGCTGCAGACCAAGCAGTTCGACGCCATCGTGGCGCCGCCGAGCTGGATCGTCGAGGTCGAGAAGAAGGGTTTTGGCCGGACGATCTACGACACGTCGAAGCCTGGCGTGTTCGAGAAGGATTTCGGCGGGACGTTGCCCGTGCTGGTGATCTACACGCTCCAGGACACGGTCCAGCAGGACAAGGCGATGGTGCAGGCCTACGTCAACGCGATCTACCGGGCGATGGCTTTTGTGAAGGCGGCGCCGCTCGCGGAGGTGCAGGCGCTGGTCACGCCGAAGTATTTTTCAGGGATAGATCCCGATGCCGTCAGCGCCGAGCTCGGCTTCGACAAGTCGACCTGGGCCTATGACGGCGTCATCGACAAGGCGTCGTTCGAGCGCGGCGCCAAGCCCTGGTACCGCAAGGGCACGGACATTCCCGAGACCAGGTACGAGGATGCGGTCGACATGAGCTTCCTTCAGGCGGCCAGGGCGAAATACAAATGATCGCCGCGCCAAGCCAGAGCCTCGCGCTCGCGCGCGACGAGGATCGAGCAGCGGCTGCGCGCACGCGCATCGCCGTACAGGGTCTTGCCAAGCGCTTCAACGCGTCCGGACGCGAGTTCGTGGCGGTGGATGACGTTTCCTTCGAGATCAAGCAGGGCGAGTTCGTCGCGCTGCTCGGTCCATCCGGCTGCGGCAAAAGCACCATTCTCAATATGGTCGCGGGGCTGTTGCCGCGCTCCGGCGGACGCATCCTGATCGACCAGGACACGGTCGAGACCGGCGAGGTCAACCCCAGGGTCGGCTATGTCTTCCAGCGCGATACGCTGTTTCCGTGGCGGACCGTGGAGCAGAACATCGGCTATGGGCTGGAGATCGCGGGAGTGCCAAAGAGCGAGCGCGCCGCGCGCGTTGCCACCGCCATCGAGAAGGCCGGCCTTGCAGGCTTTGCGCAGAGCTTCCCGCGCATGCTGTCCGGCGGCATGCGCCAGCGTGTCGCCTTAATGCGCACGCTGATCCTGGAGCCCGAGATCCTGCTGATGGACGAGCCGTTCGGCGCGCTCGACACCCACACGAAGCTCGAGATGCACAAGACGCTGCTGGAGATCTGGGAACGCGAGCGGCAGACCGTTCTGTTTGTGACTCACGATCTCGGCGAAGCCTTGACGCTGGCGAGCCGCATCATTCTGCTCTCGGCGCGCCCCGGGCGTCTCAAGGAAGACTTCGACGTCGCCATTCCGCGTCCGCGCGATCCCGTGGCCGTGCGTGAGACGGCCGAGTTCGCCCGGCTCTATTCCCACATCTGGCATTCCCTCGGCGAAGAATTCCGCCGCACCAGGGCCGACTGATCATGTCCAACAGCCGCACCGTCATCCTGTTCTGGCAATTGGCCATTCTCGCAGTCGTTCTCGTCGTCTGGCAGTGGGGCTTCGAATGGAGCAAGGCGTTGCTGCCGAAGGCCTACGTGCCGAAAATCCTCGATCCCTATTTCGTCGCCAAGCCGTCGCTGATCTGGCAGAGTTTCTTGCGGCTTGGCTGCTTCGCAGACGCGACCGGCTTTACCGCCTGCATCAAGGGCAGCGACAACAATCTATGGCTTGCCACACTCGTCACGTTGAAGAACACCTGGTGGGGCTTTCTGTTCGGCTCGGCGAGCGGGATCGCGGCCGGCCTGGTGCTCGGCCGTTCCGATTTCCTCTCTCGCGTGTTCAGCCCCTACATCGTGGCGCTCAACTCCATACCGCGCATTGCGCTGGTCCCGCTCGTCATCCTGATCTTTGGCCTCGGTGACCTCTCCAAGATCGCAACCGCCTGGCTCGTCGTGTTCTTCGTGGTGTTCTTCAATACCTTCGAAGGAACGCGTGCGGTCGACCGTGACCAGATCGCTGCCGCCCGCCTGCTCGGCGCCAGCGAATTCACGGTGCTGCGCACGGTCGTGATCCCGTCCGCGCTCGCCTGGGTGTTTGCCTCGCTCCTGCCGGCCGTTTCTTTCGCGCTGATCGGCGTCATTGTCGGCGAGTTCATCGGTGCCGAACGCGGTCTCGGCAAGCTCATCATCGAAGCCGAGGCGCGGGCCAATGCCAGCGAGATGATGGTGGCCATCTTCGTCATGATGTTCGTCGGCATCCTGCTGGCGATCGCGGTGCGTTCGCTGCAGTCCTACCTCTTGCGATGGCAGCCGCAATTCGAGGCTTCGGCGTAGCCCGCGTCAGCGGCTGAACCGCGCCACCAGCTCGACATGCGGCGTGTGGCGGAACTGGTCGACCGGTACCACGGACTCCAGCCGATAGCCGCCGTCGATCAAGAGCCGTGCGTCGCGGGCAAAGGTCGCGGCGTTGCAGGACACGGCGATCACGAGCGGCACCTTGCTCGCCGCAAGCTTCAGAGCCTGCGCCTGCGCGCCCTGGCGCGGCGGGTCGAATACCACGGCGTCGAAGTCCCGCAGCTCCTGCGGCACCAGCGGGCGGCGGAACAGATCGCGGGGCTCGCACTTGATCGGCTTCAGGCCAGGTGTTCGCGCAGCTTTCGCCAGCGCCGCGATGGCGCCGGCGTCGCTGTCATAGGCTGCAACGCGCGCCTTCTCCGCGAGCCTGAGCGCAAACGGACCGACGCCGCAGAAGAGGTCGAGCACCTCCTTGGCCTTGCCGATGCGCTCTGTGACGAGTGCCGCAAGCGCCTCCTCGCCTGCCACCGTCGCCTGCAGGAACGAGCCCGGCGGCAGCGTCACCTCGGCGCGGCCCATCCTCACCGTCGGCGGCAAGCGTTGCAGCACCAGCTCGCCATGCCGGGTCAGCCGCGCCAGGCGGTGCTGCTCGGCGACCCGCGACAGCGCGGTGACCAGCGCCGTCGGCAGCGGGCCCGAGCCGCGCACGTCGACATCGAGCCCGTTGGCGGTCGCGGTGACCTGGATGTCCAATGGCTTGGTCACCGGCATCTTGGACGTCAGCGGCTCGGCCAGTGCCCAGGCGGCATCGAGTGCGCCCTCGAGCGCGGGATCGAGGATCGGGCAACGATGGATCGGGATGACGTCGTGCGAGCTCGCAGCCGAGAAGCCGACCTTGAGGATATCGTGCGTGCCGAAGCGGCCGTGCAGCGTGATGCGCCGGCGCCCGGCGCCATGAGCGTCGACCAGCGGCGCTACCTCGCAATCGATGCCGGCCTGCGTCAGCGTTTCGATCACGATATTGCGCTTCCAGGCCCGATACGGCTCGTTCGCCCAATGCTGGATCGCGCAGCCGCCACACACGCCGAAATGCGGACAGAATGGTTCGACGCGTTCCGGGCTTGCGACCTCCACCGCCAGCAGCTTGCGCCGGTCGGGATGATGGCCTGCGACGTGATCGACCTCGACGGTCTCGCCGCCGAGCGTGTAAGGCACGTAGATCGCTTCGCCGGCATCGAGGCAGACGCCGTCGCCGCGATGGCCGACATGATCGATCGTGATGCGCTCAACCACGGCGCGCGCCCAGGAAGAATTCGATATTGCCGTCGCCGCCGGTGATCGGCGAGGGGAATATGTCGATCTCGGTGCAGCCGAGCGATGCCGCGAAGGCTGCGATGTCGTCGCAGATCTCCCGGTGCACGGCAGCATCGCGGATGACGCCCTTCTTGTTGTGCTTCCTGTCAGCCTCGAACTGCGGCTTGATCAGCGCCAGCAGGCTCATCGGTGCGGCCGCGAGCGACAGCGCCACCGGCAGCACCGTTTTCAGCGAGATGAAGCTGACGTCGATGACGACGACATCGGGGCGCGCCGGCAGGCGCTTGCCCTCATAGCTGCGGATGTCGGTCTCCTCGATCGACACGATCTTGGGATGATCGCGCAGCGAGGGATGCAGCTGGCTTGTGCCGACATCGATCGCGAACACCAGGCTCGCGCCGTTCGCCAGCAGCACCTCGCTGAAGCCGCCGGTGGAGGCGCCGACGTCGAGGCAGACATGGTCCTCGATCTCGATTCTGTACCGCTCCAGCGCCCCGGCGAGCTTGACGCCGCCGCGGGAGACGTAAGGGTGCGCCGGCTCGGCCTGGATCACCGCGTCCTCGGCAATCGTCTCCGACGGCTTTGCGACCTGCTTGTCGTCGGCCGTGACGAGGCCGGCCTCGATCGCCGCGCGGGCCCGCGCCCGGCTCTCGAACAGGCCGCGCTCGACCAGCAATACATCCGCGCGCTTGCGGGCAGGGGGCATCGGATCTCCGACGGACGACTAAAAAGCTTATGTAGCGATCAATCGCGCGGCCGCCATCCGGACGCAAGTCTCGAACGCGGTGAGATCGTGCCAGACGTCGGTCGGCATAGTGGCCGGCGTTACCAGCGGGCAGCCGTGCAGCTCCAGCGCATGGATCATCATGAGGTTGTCGACGAGGCCGAAATCTTCGACCGCCAGCCCCTGGGCATCGACCAGCCGACCATCCTCGGACACGACGTCCATGAAGCGACTGAGGCGGTCGGCATAGACGGCGCCATCGTTGGAATAAGCCAGGCAGAATTTGCGGCGGCCGGCCATGTAGCCGAGCTCGTAGACGGTGCCGGGATCGGCGCCGGCGCCCCGGAACGGGGTGAGGTTGGCGATGATCGCGTCGGCATCGTCCATCATCGCCTCGTTGCCGCAGAAAATCTGCCGCGAAGCGTCGCGCGCGGTGAGGTCGATCGCATTGTCGAGGGGGTAAAGGCCGGCGAGGCCATGAGCGGCGCAGATATCGACCTTGCGCCGGCCGATCTCGACGGCATCCGGCAGGAACACGTCGGGGCCTGCCAGATAGATTTTCATCGCACGACCGATTGAGAAGGCATCGGAGTTGCCGCGACGTTGGCGGTGCAAAACCTCTCCCAAGGGGAGAAGTCGCGCCGAAGGCGCGGGTGAGGGGTTACGTTCTCACGTGGGATCTGAGCCCCTCACCCGGATTGCACTGGACGATGCTTCGCATCGCCAGGAGCAATCCGACCTCTCCCTACGGGAGAGGTGGGGTTCAGCGTCTGCCGCGACAATCAAGCCAGCTTGACCGTCTCGGTCTTCACATCCTTGCCGAGCGCCTCGAACACCTTGGCGACGATGCCCTTGGCGTCGAGGCCGGCGCGGGCGTACATGGCGGCCGGGGTGTCGTGATCCTGGAACACGTCGGGCAGCACCATCGAGCGGAACTTGACCATGCCGGTGTCGAGCACGCCCTGATCGGTCAGGTATTGCGCGACATGCGAGCCGAAGCCGCCGATCGAGCCTTCCTCGATCGTGATCAGGATCTCGTGGTCGCGCGCGAGCTTGAGGACCAGCTCGGTGTCGAGCGGCTTCATGAAGCGCGCATCGGCGATCGTGGTCGACAGGCCGTGGGCGGCGAGCTCGTCGGCGGCCTTCTCGCATTCGGCGAGACGGGTGCCGAAGGAGAGCAGCGCGATCTTGCTGCCCTGGCGGATCACGCGGCCCTTGCCGATCTCGAGCGGAATGCCGACCTCGGGCATCTCGATGCCGCGGCCTTCGCCGCGCGGATAGCGCAGCGAGCTCGGACGGTCGTCGATCGCAACCTGGGTCGCCACCATGTGCACCAGCTCGGCTTCATCCGCCGCCGCCATGATCACCATGTTGGGCAGGCAGCCGAGATAGGCGTTGTCGAACGAGCCGGCATGGGTCGCACCGTCGGCGCCGACGAGGCCGGCGCGATCGATGGCGAAGCGGACGGGCAGGCTCTGGATCGCGACGTCGTGGACGATCTGGTCGTAGCCGCGCTGCAGGAAGGTCGAGTAGATCGCGCAGAACGGCTTGTAGCCTTCGGTCGCAAGGCCCGCGGCAAAGGTCACCGCGTGCTGCTCGGCGATGCCGACGTCGAAGGTGCGGTCGGGGAAGGCCTTGTTGAAGATGTCGACACCGGTGCCGGACGGCATCGCCGCGGTGATGGCGACGATCTTGTCGTCCTTCTGCGCTTCCTTGACGAGGCTCTGGCCGAACACGTTCTGATAGGCCGGCGCGTTCGGCTTGGCCTTGGCCTGCGTACCGGTCGCGACGTCGAACTTGACGACGGCGTGATACTTGTCGGCGGAGGCTTCCGCCGGGCCGTAGCCCTTGCCCTTCTGCGTCACGACGTGGACCAGGATCGGACCGGTCTCCATGTCGCGGACGTTCTTCAGCACGGGCAGGAGATGGTCGAGGTTGTGGCCGTCGATCGGGCCGACATAGTAGAAGCCGAGCTCCTCGAACAGCGTGCCGCCGTCCATCATGAAGCCGCGGGAATATTCCTCGACGCGATTGGCGCGGTTGGCGAGGATCTTGGGCAGGCGCTTGTTGATCTGCTTGGCCGCATCGCGCAGCGTGCGATAGGTCTTGCCGGAATAGAGGCGCGACAGATAAGCGCTCATGGCGCCGACCGGCGGCGCGATCGACATGTCGTTGTCGTTGAGAATGACGATCAGGCGCGAGTTCATCGCCCCCGCATTGTTCATGGCCTCATAGGCCATGCCGGCCGACATCGCGCCGTCACCGATCACGGCGATAACGTTGTTCTTGCCGCCGGAGAGGTCGCGCGCCACGGCCATGCCGAGGCCGGCGGAGATCGAGGTCGAGGAATGCGCCGCGCCGAACGGATCGTAGTCGCTCTCGCTGCGCTTGGTGAAGCCGGACAGGCCGCCGCCGGTGCGCAGCGTGCGGATGCGGTCGCGCCGGCCGGTGAGGATCTTGTGCGGATAGGCCTGGTGGCCGACGTCCCAGATCAGCCG
Organism: Bradyrhizobium yuanmingense; assembly: GCF_025200905.1. Lineage (NCBI taxonomy): Bacteria > Pseudomonadati > Pseudomonadota > Alphaproteobacteria > Hyphomicrobiales > Nitrobacteraceae > Bradyrhizobium > Bradyrhizobium yuanmingense. The sequence continues at coordinate 1,907,793 of NZ_CP104173.1, forward strand.
GTCGCGCGGCGTATCGAAGACGTAATGGATCGCGGTGGTGAGCTCGACCACGCCGAGGCCCGCGCCGAAGTGACCGCCGGTCACCGAGACGGCATCGATGGTCTCCTGCCGCAGCTCGTCGGCAACCTGGCGAACCTGCTCGACCTTGAGCTTGCGCAGATCTTCCGGCGTCCGGATGGTGTCGAGAAGCGGCGTCTTACTGTATGCGTTCACGGCGATTTCCAATTTGTCAGCACCGGAAGGTCATTCCGGTGCGCGATGGGTTTGCACAATATCGGCGCAGCGCGAGTCCTATAACCGTCGGAGCCACCTGCACGGGGCAAGGCCCCGCCTTCAAGCTTAGGTAAGCTTAAGTGTGCTCCGGTTCAGTCTCTGTGATCCCTGTCACTTAGTTCGGCTTCGTCCGTCCCAAGCCAATTTCATCAGCAGTTTGAAGCACTTGTCGTCGGTAATCGGTGCCCACGCAAGGCTTACAAAAAGCCACACTCCGCGCAGCTTTACACCAAAGCTTAGGCCGAAGCCAACCCGCTGGGCCGATTAGGGGTATGCAGGTGCAACTCGCGGACCAGAAGTGGTTAACCTCGGGGCGGGGTAAGGGGTTCCGGCCTTGCTCGGTTCTTGGCAGGCTTTTTGGCCCGAGTATGGGCTTTTCTAGCTCTCAACGACCCGATTCGAAGGCAGGGACGTATCCACCGCCAGGGAACCGCATGCCGGCCGGGAGCTGCGCACTGCGATAAGGGACGCAGCGGCCACGCTTACCGCGAAGACATTCTACGCGGACCTGCGTCGCGGTCTTGCGCGGCCCTGCGGGGGCAGAAGACTGAGCGGGAGAGCACTCTTATTACTGGACGTCGAGCGGCGCAGTGCCGGTGGCCTGGCCGCTGGCATCGGTGGTGATCTTGTCGACGCGCGCCTCGGCCTGGCGCAACAATTCCTCGCAGCGCCGCTTCAGGGCCTCGCCGCGCTCGTAGATCGTCACGGATTCCTCGAGCGGCACCTTGCCGTCCTCGAGCCGCTTCACGATCGTTTCGAGTTCCTCGATCGCGCGCTCGAAGGTGAGCCTGGAGACGTCGACTTGAGTGTTTTCGGCCATATCCGTTTCCGATTGCCCGATTCGCTTCACCTTTGAGAAAGCAGAGTTTTACGGGCGTAATGTGGCGGGTGGGTCAAGCGCCCATCAGGGCGCCGACATGCGCCGTAACAGATTCTTTCAGTCCCTGCAGGTCATAGCCGCCCTCGAGCACCGAAACAACGCGGCCGCCGGCGGTCTTGTCGGCGAGGTCCATCAGCTTGCGCGTCACCCAGGCATAGTCCTCCGCGCGCAGGTTGAGCGAAGCCAGGGGATCGCGATAATGCGCGTCGAAGCCGGCCGAGATGATCAAGAGCTCCGGGCTGAATTTCTCGAGCTGCGGCAGGATCAGATTCTCGAACGCGACGCGGAATTCCGGGCCGCCGTCCTCGGAGGCGAGCGGCGCATTGACGATGGTGTCGTGATCGCCGCGCTCGCTTTTGGCGCCGGTGCCCGGAAACAGCGGCATCTGGTGCGTCGAGCAGTACATCACGGTCGGGTCCGACCAGAAGATGCCCTGCGTGCCGTTGCCGTGATGCACGTCGAAGTCGACGATGGCCGCGCGCTTGATGCCGTATTTGCGCTGGGCGTGGCGCGCGGCGATCGCGACGTTGTCGAAGAAGCAGAAGCCCATCGGCTTGCCGATCTCGGCGTGATGTCCGGGCGGGCGGACCGCGACGAAGGCATTGCGATGCTCGCCGGCCATCACCGCTTCGGTCGCCGCAACCGCACCGCCGACGCCGCGCATCACCGCCTCCCACGTGCCGGGGGACATCGAGGTGTCGCCGTCGATGTAGACCTGACCGCTGGTGGGCGCGATGTGGCGCAGCTCGGTGACGTAATGCTCGTTGTGGCAGAGCGTGACGAGATCGAGATCGCCCTCAGGCGCCTCCTCGCGCGCCAGGAACTGGAAGCGCTCATGCGACAACGCTTCCTCCACCGCGCGCAGGCGATCCGGCCTCTCAGGGTGTCCCGGCGGCGTGACATGGTCGAGGCAGGCCTTGTGGGAAAGGAGAAGCGTGCTCATCAGGTCGGCCTCACGGAAAACGGGCTTTTGCCGTCGTTGGCGCATCCGGCGCCAAAACGCAATGCAAAATCCAATCTAAGCGCTTGGCCGGGAATGGCAAAGGGCTGCCCGCTTGATCCGGATCAATTCACCCGCAGGATGCGCCGGGGCGGCAGCGGACCGACCGGCCCGTGCGCCCGGAAGAACGCGAACAGCGCGTCCGCATCGTAACCGCCGTATTGTGGCGCGGTGCCCTGTTTGGCGACGGTAAACCCGTCTCCGCCGACGGCGAGGTAATCGTTGAGCGTGACGCGGTAGCCGCTTCCTGGCTCGATCGGCCTGCCGTTGAGTGTCATCTTCTCCAGGCTGACGCGCTCGCCGAACGGTTTTGAAGCATCCCAGGTATAGCTGAAGCCGTTCGACACCTGGAGAATCCGCGGCCGCTTCGGGTCCAGCCATTGCTGCTCGAGCAAGTCCTTGAGCTGGCTGCCCGTCAGCGTCATGGTGACAAGACGATTGCGGAACGGCTGGCTGGCGAAGACGTCGCCGAACGTGATCGCGCCATTCTCCTTCGGAACGATGTCGGTCCGGATGCCGCCGGGATTGGTGAGCGCGATGACAGCGCTGCCATCCTTCGCATCGCGCGTTGCGAGCAATTGCGCGTCGGCGATGATATCGCCGAGCGCGCTTTCGCCGGCCTCGTTCGGCACGCGCGACAATGTCTGCGTCACCGAGCCGGCGGGCCGGTTGGCAATCGGCGCGGAGAGCTTGTCGTAGGCGTCGATCAACGCGGTCTGCTCGGGATCCCTGGCCAGCGAAGCATTGGCGACGATGACGTTCTCGGCCTTGGCGGCGACGATATCGCGAGTCACAGGATCGAGCTTGAGGTCGATCGCGGTGACGAGTGTGCCGTATTTGTCGCCGCTAGTGACGAGCCGCCCGTCGATATCGCAGATGTAGGCGCGATGGGTGTGGCCGCTGACGACGACGTCGACGGCACGGTCGAATTTCCTGACGATGTCGACGATCGGCCCGGTGATGGCAGGGCATTCATTGTAGTCGCCGGCGGGCTCGCCGCCCTGGTGGATCAGCACCACGATCGCTTCGACGCCGCGCGCCTTCAGCTGCGGCACCAGCGCGTTCACTGTCTCGGCCTCGTCGCGGAATTCGAGCCCGGCGATGCCCGCGGGCGAGACGATGCCGGCGGTCTCCTTCAAGGTCAGGCCGATGAAGCCGACGGGGATGCCGTCGAACTCCCTGATCTCGTAGGGCGGCAGCACGCTCTTGCCGGTCGCGGTCTCGACGGTGGAGGCCGCGAGATAACGGAATTTGGCGCCCTTGAAGGGATGCGGTCCCTGGCAGCCGTCGGCGGGATGACAGCCGCCGTTCTGCATGCGCAGAAGCTCGGTGTTGCCCTCGTCGAATTCGTGATTGCCGACCGAGCTGATCGCAAGGCCCATCATCGAGAGCGCCTCGATCGAGGGCTCGTCGTGAAACATCGCCGACAGAAACGGGCTCGCGCCGATCAGGTCGCCCGCGGCGACGAAGATGGCGTTCTTGTGCCCGTCGCGCAGCTGCTTCAGCAGCGTCGCCATGTACTCGGCGCCGCCGGCTACCACCGTCACCTTCTTGGACTTGTCCTCGGGGTCGTTGATGCGGATGCCGCCCGGCGGCGGCCGCAGATGGCCATGGAAATCGTTGATCGCGAGAATGCGCAGCTCGACGGGGGCTGCGCTCTGGGCCGCAGCAGGGAGGGTGCCGGTGAGAGCGAGGACGAAGCAAGCCAGGCGGAGAAGATGTCGCATGGAGTTAGACTATTCGTTCGGCGCGAAGATTTCACGAAGGTTGTTGTCGTCATTTTTGAGGCACGCGCAGCGTCGTTCCCCCGACAATCCCATCATCGCACGAGCCATGCCGCTCGATGAATGCCAGGTCCGCTACGTGCCGCAACAATTAGCTACAATGTTTCATTTGAAAAACCGCTGGTTGTGGGGCACGATCCGGCCCCGTTCGCTTCAGACAGACCGTCAGATTCATGATTGCCGCCCCCCGGATCGACGAATCCTCACCGTATTATCGCGGCTGGCGGGTCGTGCTGGCGTGCTTCCTGATGGCCTTCTTCATGTTCGGCTTCGGCCTCTACGGCCAAGGCGTCTATCTCGCCGAGTTGCAGCGCGCTCACGGCTGGCCGGGCACGCTGATCTCCGCGGCCAGCACCTTCTCGTTTCTCCTGACCTCCGTGCTCGTCATCTTCACCGATGACCTGCTCGAGCGCATCGGGCTGCGCGCGCTGATCCTGTGCGGCGTGTCGGCGCTCGGCGCTTCGACCGTGCTGCTGGCGCTGGTGCAGACGCCCTGGCAGCTTTATCTCGCCTATGCGCTGATGTCGGTCGGCTGGACCGGCATGGGCACGGTGGTGATCGCGACCGTGCTGAATTCCTGGTTCGAGCAGCGGCGCGGGCTTGCGCTCAGCCTTGCCTTCAACGGCGCGACTTGCGGCGGCATCATTCTCGTCCCGCTGCTGCTGTCGCTGACCGGCAGCATCGGCTTCCGTTCCGCGATGCTGGCGGCGACCCTCGCGATGATGGTGCTGGTGCTGCCGGCGGTCGTGACCTTCATCGGCTGGCCCGCAGGCATGGCGCCTGCAGCGGGCGGACGTTCCTCCGGCTCCTCAGCGCCGGTTCGCTCGCGCAAGGCGGTGCTCGCCAACGCGGCGTTCTGGACCATGGTGCTGCCGATCGCGTTCGCGCTGCTGGCGCAGATGGGTTTCATCGTCCACCAGGTGACGTTTCTCGAGCCGCTGATCGGCCGCTCCGCCGCAGGGCTTGCCGTCACGATCATGGCGGCGATGGCGATCGTCGGGCGCCTCTCGCTCGGCCTGTTCGTCGACCGGCTCGATGCCCGGCTCGCCTGTGCGGTTTCGATGACGAGCCAGGCGGCTGCGCTGTTCGTGGCTCTGCAAAGCACGAGCCCGACCGTGCTGCTGGCCTGCTGCGCCGTCTACGGCTTCTCGATGGGGAACATGATCACGTTCCCGCCCTTGATCATCCAGCGCGAGATCGGTGCTTCGGCCTTCGCGACCGCGGTGGGCTTGGGCACCTCGATCAGCGGCATCGTCAGCGCCTTCGGCCCCGGTGTCGTCGGTCTCGTGCGGAGCGTTACGGGCAATTACACGACGGCGTTTGCGATCTGCGTGGTGCTCGATCTCGCCGCGGCGGGCGTGGTGCTGTGGCGGCCGGGGAGAAGAGCTCAGGTCGCAGCTTTGTAGCCCGGATGGAGCGCAGCGCAATCCGGGACCGCTGTATCCGCGGTGAGACTTTCCCGGATTTCGCTACGCTCCATCCGGGCTACGATGTCGCGTTTGCGGCGCTCACCTTACCCCAGCAGCGCCGCATCCGCCGCTGCGACCGATTCCGCGCTCTCGGTCACGGTGCGCTCGAGCGCGCCCGCCTGCACCGCGATGTTCTCGGCGAAGAAGCGCGCCAGCGCGACGTAGCGTGGCGCGTCGCCAAGGCCTTCGGCCTTGGCGGCGAGCGCCTCGGAGGCGAGCAGGCAGCCGCCGAGCGTGGAGCCGAATTGCTGCAGATAGGGCGTCGCCCCCGCAAGCGCGTCGTTCGGCGCGGAGGCAACGCGCTCCAGCAGCCATTTGCTGGTGCGCGTGAGCGCCTCCAGCGCCTCGCGCAGCTTGGTGCCGGTGGTGCCGAAGGCGGGATCGTTGGAGGCCTCCACCTGCTTGACGGTCGCCGAGAGCTCGTCGAGCAGCGCCCACACCGACGCGCCGCCATTGGCAGCTAACTTGCGCGTGACGAGATCGATCGCCTGGATGCCGTTGGTGCCCTCGTAGATCGCGGTGATGCGGGCATCGCGGTAGTGCTGGGCCGCGCCGGTCTCCTCGATGAAGCCCATGCCGCCATGCACCTGCACGCCGAGATAGGCGACCTCGTTGCCGATATCGGTGGAATAGGCCTTGGCCATCGGCGTCAGCAACGCCGCGCGTGCGGCGGCTTCAGCGCGCACCGTCGGATCCTTGGCGCGGGTCGAGACGTCGATCGCGACAGCCGTCGCATAGCAGATGGTGCGGGCGGCCGCGGTCTGGGCCCGCATCCGCATCAGCATGCGCTTGACGTCGGGATGCACGAAGATCGCATCCGAGCCGCCGCCTTTCTTGCCTACCGCGCGGCCTTGGCGGCGCTCCTGCGCATACGACAGGGCCTGCTGGTAGGCCCGGTCGGCAACGCCGACGCCCTCCAGGCCGACGCCGAGGCGGGCCTGGTTCATCATCGTGAACATGCAGCGCATGCCCTGGTTCTCTTCGCCGATCAGATAGCCGATGGCGCCGCCATGATCGCCCATGGTCATGGTGCACGTCGGCGAGGCATGCATGCCGAGCTTGTGCTCGACGCCGCTCGCATAGATGTCGTTGCGCGGCCCCAGCGAGCCGTCCGCGTTGACCATGAACTTCGGCACCAGGAACAGCGAGATCCCCTTGGTGCCGGCGGGCGCATCGGGCAGACGCGCGAGCACGAAATGCACGATGTTGTCGGTCATGTCGTGCTCGCCATACGTGATGAAGATCTTCGTCCCCTTGATGCGATAGGTGCCGTCCGCCTGCTTTTCGGCGCGGGTGCGCAGCGCGCCGACGTCGGAGCCGGCCTGCGGCTCGGTCAGCTGCATCGTCCCGGTCCATTCGCCGGAGACGAGCTTTTTGAGATAGATCTGCTTCAGCTCGTCGCTGCCGTGGGCGTCCAGCGCCTCGATCGCCGACGCCGTCAGCAGCGGGCAAAGGCCGAAGGCGACGTTGGCCGCGCTCCAGATCTCGGTGCAGGCGGCGTTGATGGCGAGCGGCAGGCCCTGGCCGCCGAAATCTTCCGGGCCGGACACCGCATTCCAGCCGCCCTCGGTCCAGCGCTTGTAGGCGTCAGGCCAGCCCGGCGCGGTCGTGACCTTGGCGCCCTCGAGCTTGATGCCGTGCTCGTCGCCGACCTTGTTGAGCGGCGCCAGCACGTCGGATGCGAACTTGCCGGCTTCCTCCAGCACGGCCGCGGCAATGTCGGCGTCGAAATCGCCGTAATGGCCGGCCTCCAGAGCGGCCTTGAGGCCCGCGCCATGGTTGAGCGACAGCAGCATGTCAGAAATCGGCGCGCGGTAGGTCATGGCTCACTCCCCGAGAACAAATATTGGCGCCGTATTCCCATGAAACGGGAGCGGTCTCAACTGCCGGGACGCCGGATGGGCTGGCCGGTACGGGCAGGGCCGTCGGAGCCCAGAATAGAGTGTCGGCCGCCGGGCCCTTTTTGCCCCTCCAGGCGGTTGAAATGCCGCGCCGCTCCCTATAGACCGGCTGCGACCGACGGGAATCTGCGGGTGCCGGTTCTGCCCGTTCCGTTCGTCGTCTGTTGGGGCGTAGCCAAGCGGTAAGGCAGCGGATTTTGATTCCGCCATTCGGAGGTTCGATCCCTCCCGCCCCAGCCAGATCTTCCGCCCAGCCTGAAATCACCCACGGACCCGGCCCGGCTGGGGAGCTGCTGCACAGCTCTGCGCTGCACAGGGCGTTTCTCGGCAAAGATTCCGCCGACCGGGCCTTCCCCATGCGAACCATGACCCGCCGCGACAAAGATGGCGACGTTGAGGGGCGAACGGTCTACGACGGTGAGGTCATCTCATGAACGCCACCTAAAACGAGAACAACGTCATGCCGCACTTGGTGATCGAATATTCGGAAGGGGCGCTCGCTCGCGACGACGTAACAGGCTTGATGGAAGCGCTCTTTGAAGCCGCTTGGCGAACGGGCATCATGAAGGCGGAGGACGTCAAGGTGCGCGCGTGCGTCTACAACGATTTCCTGGTTGCCGGGAAGCGTGACAGCTTCGTGCATCTGTCTGTCTATTTGCTCGAAGGTCGATCGCCCGACCAGAAGGTCGAGCTGAGTACGAGCCTTCGACGGACGATGACAGAGCGATGCCCGGATGTGGCCAGCATAAGCGTGGATGTCCGTGACATGGACCCGGTCGCCTACAAGAAACGGCTAAAATGACGGGTGCTCGCCAAAAGACGGCAGCTTCTCAGACGAGCAGGGGCTGCGCGGCGAGGGACATCTCCTTGAGGAGAGGCAGGAAGCGATCGATCATCTCACCGGTCGTGATGCGATCGACATGAGCGCCGATATTTGCGGCCGCGATGACGGCGCCATCGTAGCGGCGAATTGGCACCGATATCGACCGAAAGCCCTCTTCGGCTTCCTGATCGACAAGGCTATACCCTTTGGTGCGGTCGGCAATGATCGTCGCAATCACTGCCGATTTGTCGACCAGCGTCGACTGGGTCAGAGCCGCCAGCTTCATGCCGTCGACCGTTCTCGTCAGCTCGTCGTTTGCCAATCTGCCCAGCAGAACGCGTCCCACCGACGTGCAGAAAGCCGGCAGCCGATATCCTATGTCCAGTCCGGTCGAAAATACCCGCGCCGGACTCGAGCGGGCGATGAAAACGACCTCTTCACCATCCAGGACCGCAAGGGAGCAGACCTCCCTGGCCTTGCCGGCGACCTCGTCCATCAACGGCTGCATCACGGTGCTGATTTGGTTCGACGTCAAATAGGCCGAAGCCAAAAGCAGCACTCTGGGCGTTAGCGAAAACAACCGCTCGTTGCCCGCGACGAATCCGGATTTTACGAGGGTCATCAGAATCCGGCGCACCGTCGCCCGCGGAAGATTCGCGCTCTTGGAGAGGTCGCTGAGGGTCATTGGACGGCGATCGATACCGAACGACTGTATCACGCGAAGACCCCGATCCAGGGTCTCGATGAACTCGCTGCCCTCCCGCGCCTTTTCCTCTTCTTCCGTACGCTTCAGCCTCGGCATTCTATTGGGCGGTCCCTCTCAGTGGCCTCTCGAAAGCGAGAACCATCACAAATCCGCGCGCTAGGCGCCAGCCTTGTCTCCGGCTGTCACCAGGGATTTGAGGTCAAAGGAAGGGTCTGCGGCTTGCTCCGGTGCAGGGGAGATTCCCGCCGCAATCAGGCGTCGGGCTGCCATTTGCTCGCCTGGCCGGTTGACGCTGTCCACCGCGACCAATCGGCCCTGGCGATAGTAGAAGACCGAGAATCTTCCGTCGTCGACCGAACCTCGGACCGCCTGCCGATCATATCGACCGGCCAGCCCGACGATCTGCAGCTTGACGTCATATTGGTCGGACCAGAACCTCGGCACATTCTCATAGGGCGCTCGAGCGCCGGCGATCGCCAGTCCAGCGGCCTTCGCTTGATCCTGGGCGTTTTGCACCGATTCCAATCTCACCCAGCTTTCGCAAAAGCGGTTGAAGTGGTTGGCGCAGTCACCGGCCGCGAAAATGTCCGATGTTTCGCATTGTCCGTGCGCGTCAACGACAATTCCATTCGTGCATCTAAGCCCCGCCGAGCGCGCGATCTCGTCATTGGCGACACCACCAATCCCCACCAGCACCAGGTCGGCGTGGACAACGGCACCGTTGCCCAGCACAACAGCGGAAACTTTTCGACCGTTTCCTTTGAAGGAAGCAACCGTTTCGTCGAGCATCACGTCGACGCCAGCCCGCAAATGCGTATCAAGAAGAAAGGTCGACAAGACCGGCGAGACGGCACGTTCAAGCAGGCGGCTGCTCGCTTCCACGACGGTGACCTTCTTGCCCAGCTTTGCCGCGGAGGCCGCAACTTCCAGCCCTATGAAGCCGCCCCCGATGATGACAATCTCCGCAGCATTGGCCAGACCTGCCTTCAGGTCGATCGCATCGGTCACCGAACGCAGATAGAAAATTCCATCCAAGTCCGCGCCTTCAACCGCGATGCGCCGCGCGCGCGAGCCTGTGGCGAAGAGGAGTTTTTCAAACTTCAAAGCGTTGCCGCCGGCCAGAGTGACCTGTCGCGCGTGCAAATCGAGCAGCGTGGCGCGCTGCCCAAGAACGAGATTGATCTGCTTGCCTTCGAAGAAAGTCTCGTCGCGCAAGATCAGATTTTGCTCGCTGATGCGCCCGAGAAGGAATTCCTTGGATAGCGGCGGCCTCTGATAGGGCAGCCACTCTTCGTCGCACACAATGGTGATGGGCTGAGAATAGCCGGCGTCACGAGCCGTGAGAGCGGCTTGAACCCCGGCATATGATGCGCCGATGATGACCAGCCCTGTCATGATTGCCTCGCCGGCACATGGACCACCAGCTCGTCGAGAGGGGCGGGCACCTTCAGCTGGCAACTCAGCCGACTGTTCGGCTTTCGCTCTCCCGAGACGGCGGACAGCAACTCGAGCTCTTCTTCGCTCGGCTGAGGGAGAGAGCTTGCTTGTTCTTCATCGACGTAGACGTGACAGGTCGCGCAATCGAGGCAGCCGCCGCATTCGCCGTCGATGCCGTGAATACCGTTGCGGACGGCCGCGAGCATCACGCTCACGTCGCGTCCGACCTCGATGGATTTTCCGCTGCCGTCCTGCTGGACAAATCTCACTCGCGGCATCCGACCTCCGTTTCCTAAGTTTGTTCGATCTGAGAACATAAGTTCGTTAAACGGTTACGCTAGTTCTGGCGGACCCTCAATCCCGACCTGATGGCCGCCGCTGCGGTTCCATTAGGCAAGTTATGCGGAAATATTTTGCTTGCTTGCGCGTCACATTGGAGTCATTCTGAACGATATCGAACTAATGTTCGACTACCGAACGACAGGGCAGGATGCAATGAAGCTGACGACAGCGATCGTGGGAGTGGTGCTGACATCAGGCGCGGCGTTTGCCCAGCAGCAGGAGGCCAATGCTCCCTCGCTTGCCTTGATCAACGGCAAGATTCTCACCATGGACGGTCAGTCAAAGGTTGCGGAAGCGCTTGCCGTTCGCGACGGAAGAATCTTGGCCGTAGGAGACGCGGCGACGATCAAGGCGTTGGCCGGAAATCGCACCCGCACGATCGACTTGCAGGGCAAGACTGTCGTTCCCGGGCTGATCGACACGCACGCGCATTTCAAGGCTGCCGGTCTGTCCGACTACGTCGTCAACATGAGCGGCGCCAAGACTGTTGCGGATGCCCTCGCAAGCATCAAGCAGTTCGTGGCGAAGAAAAAGCCCGGCGAGTGGATCATCGGAAGCGCCTGGCATCCCCCGTCACAGCTCGCGGAAAAGCGTTACCTGACACGCCAGGAAATCGACGGCGTCGCGCCGAACAATCCGGTCTATCTCCGGACCGTTGGCCACTTCTCGATGGCCAATTCGATGGCGCTCGAGAGGGCCGGCGTAACCAAGGCCACGCCAAACCCAAGCGGCGGATCGTTTGAGCGCGACAGTGCCGGTGACCTGACCGGCGTTCTGGTCGAGACGGCGATCGATCAGGTCGAAAAGACCGTTCCGGAGTGGACGGCGGACGACGAGTTTCGCCAATTCAAGCTCGCGGAAGGCGTGCTGAACTCGTTCGGGATCACCAGCGCCGTAGAAGGGGCCACCTCGCCCAGGGACATCGCGGCCCTGCAGCGCGTGGCGCAGGCCGGTGAAGCAACGCTACGGGTCGGTCTCATGTGGCGCCCGGAGCCCCCCGCCGAGAACGCGGCCTGGGAGGCCATCATGCGAGGCAACGGCGCCTCCTCCGGCTTTGGCGATGACTGGCTGAAGTTCGCCGGAATCAAGATCCTTTACGATGGCGGCATGACGCTCAAGACGGCGCTCATGCGCGAGGCCTATCCAGACTCGCATGATGGCTACCACGGCATTGCCCAGCAGTCGCCGCAACGCCTCAAGGAGCTGGTGTCCATTTGCAATCGCCACAATTGGCGCGTGGGTGTCCATGCCGTCGGCGACAAGGGCATCGACCACGTCCTTGATGCATTCGAAGCGGCCGACAAGGAGAAATCGATCAAGGATCGGCGTTTCGTCCTGATCCATGGAAGCTTGATAGTGCCCGAGCAAATGGAGCGCGCAAAGCGCCTCGGTGTCAGAGTCGACCTCCAGAACGTTTTCATGTGGGACAAGGCGGCCACCGTCGAGCGCTTCCTGGGTGCGGCGGTCGCCAATCGGGCCGTGCCCACGAAAACTCTCATCGAGAAGGTGGGGCTGAACAGCCTCGGCGCAGGCACCGACTTCCCGGTGAACACGATCAATCCCTTCATCAACATCTACGTCATGGTAACCCGCAAGGATCTCGCCGGACGCGTTTATGGAGCGAACGAAGCCGTCAGCCGCGAGCAGGCGCTGCGCCTCTACACCAGCGCGGCATCGCACTATATGTTCGAAGAGAACGAGAAGGGGACGATCGAGGCCGGAAAATTCGCGGACCTGACCGTGTTGTCGGCGGACCTCATGACGGTCCCCGAGGAGCAGATCAAAGACATCAAAGCCGACCTGACGATCGTCGGCGGCAAGATCGTGTTTCAGCGTTAGTCCGCGTCCCGATAGCATGAGGACGCATCTCGAAGCCGAGAGAGGAGATCCAAGTCATGATGAGCCAAGAGCAGAACGACCTCATTACCCGCGTCGGACCGAAGGCGCCTGCGGGAAAGCTGATGCGGATGTATTGGCAGCCTGCTGCGCTCGTCGACGAACTCGCGGAGGGGCGCCCCATCAAGGCCGTCAAGCTTCTCGGCGAGAACTTCGTTCTGTTCAAGGACGAAACGGGGCGCTATGGCCTGCTCGATCGCGACTGCCCGCATCGGGGCGCCGACCTTGCCTTCGGCCGGCTCGAGAACGGTGGCCTGCGCTGCGCCTTCCACGGGTGGCTGTTCGACGTCACGGGACAGTGTCTCGAGACGCCCGCCGAGCCTGCAAACTCCTCGCTCTGCAAAAATATCAAGCAGCGGTCCTACCCCGTCGTGGAGAAGGGTGGAATCCTGTGGGCGTATTTGGGTGAAGGCGAGCCGCCCGCGTTTCCGGAGATCGACTGCTTCGCGGCGCCGGACGAATACACCTTCGCCTTCAAGGGCCTGATCGAATGCAATTGGCTGCAGGCGCTGGAAGTCGGCATCGACCCGGCCCACGCATCGTTCCTTCACCGGTTCTTCGAGGATGAGGATACATCGGCGGCCTATGGCAAGCAGTTTCGCGGTGCGTCGGCCGACTCGGAAATGCCCATGACGAAGGTCCTGCGCGAGTACGACCGGCCGATCATCAACGTCGAGCACACCGAATACGGCCTGCGGCTCATCGCCTTGCGAGAAATCGACGAGCAGCGCACCCACGTTCGCGTCACCAACCAGCTATTCCCGCATGCGTTCGTCATTCCGATGAGCACGGAGATGACGATTACCCAGTGGCACGTGCCCGTCGACGACGTGAATTGCTATTGGTATGCGATTTTCACCAGCTACGCCGCGCCCGTCGACAAGGCGAAAATGCGCGCGCAGCGCCTCGAGCTTTACGAGTTGCCGGAATACCGCTCGCGGAAGAACAAGTCGAACGACTACGGCTTCGACCCGCACGAGCAGGCGACCGAGACTTACACCGGCATGGGTGCGGACATCAACGTCCACGACCAGTGGGCCGTCGAGTCGATGGGCGCTATTCAGGACCGGACGCGTGAGCATCTCGGCCAATCCGACAAGGCGATCATTCAGTACCGCCGGCTGCTTCGCCAGGAGATCGAGAAGGTGGCCTCCGGGGGCAAGCCGCTGTTGTTCCTCGACGCTGCCAGCGCGCGCAGCATCCAGGGGCCGGCCACAATGGACGGCATCGGTCCGACGAAGGGCTGGGAAACCTACTGGATGGAAGTGGACGTCAAGCGTCGTCGGGGCGCTCCCTGGGCCGCGCCGGTGCCCGCCGAGCTCGCCAAGAAGGTGCCTCACCTGACCGCCGCCGAATAAGCCAGGCCGCCCAGCTCAGCAAAGGAGATGTCGTTGAGTTTCGTCGAAAAGCACGGTCTCTGGTCGGCCGAACAGAAGGAGGCTGCCATCCGCATGCGGCGGATGGCGGAGGAGCAGGAGTTGCATACGATCCGGCTCTCCTTTCCGGACCAGCACGGCATCTTGCGCGGCAAGGCGCTGGTCGCTTCCGAGGCGCTCTCGTCGATCGAGAGCGGCTGCTCGATAACGACGACATTGCTCGCGAAAGATACCTCTCACCGCACGGTGTTTCCCGTCTTCACCGCCGGCGGCGGGTTCGGGATGCACGAGATGCAGGGGGGAGGCGACATCTTGATGGTCGCTGATCCCACCACCTTCAAGGTTCTCCCCTGGGCATCAAAAACCGGGTGGGTGCTTTGCGACCTCTACTTCTCCGATGGACGACCCGTGCCCTTCGCCTCCAGGGGCCTGTATCAATCCGTGCTGGGGCAGCTCAAAGACCGGGGCTATGATTTCAAAGCGGGCCTCGAGGTCGAATGCCACATCTTCAGAGTCGAGAATCCCCGACTGGCGCCTTGGGACGCCGGCAGTCCCGGCCAACCGGGTGAGCCTCCGGAGGTCAGCCTGCTTTCGCAGGGCTATCAGTACCTGACGGAGCAACGTTACGACCAGATGGAGCCTGCGCTCGAGCTGATCAGGCAAAACATCGTGGCGCTGGGCTTGCCGCTTCGGTCGATCGAGTTGGAATACGGCCCGAGCCAGTGCGAGTTCGTGTTCCAGCCCACCGTCGGCATTGAGCCGGCGGACACCATGGTGCTGTTTCGTACGGCAGTGAAGCAGATCTGCAACCGCCACGGCTATCACGCGACCTTCATGTGCCGGCCGCGGATACCGAACGTGATGTCATCGGGGTGGCACCTTCACCAATCGCTGGTCTCCCGAACAGACGGCGTCAACGCGTTCATGACCAGCGAACCGGCCGGCCTGTCGAACCTTGGCAAGCACTATATGGCCGGGCTGCTGGAGCATGCCAGGGCATCCGCGGTCTTCTCGACGCCGACGATCAATGGCTACAAACGCTACCGTTCCTATTCGCTGGCTCCGGATCGGGCGATCTGGGGACGCGACAACAGGGGCGTCATGATCCGCGTGCTGGGCGGTCCCGACGACAAAGCCACCCGGCTCGAAAACAGGATCGGCGAGCCGGCCGCAAACCCCTATCTTTACATGGCGTCGCAGATTCTGGCCGGCCTCAACGGCATTGATCGCCAGCTCGATCCCGGTCCGTCGGCGGACACCCCCTACGAGACCAAGGCGAACCTCCTGCCGACCTCCTTGCGCGAGGCGGTGTTCGCATTGCGCGATGACCCCTTCTTCCGCGAGGCTCTGGGAGAGAAATTCGTCGACTACTACGTTTTCATCAAGAACGCGGAAATCGAGCGCTTCCAATCGACGGTCACCGAGTGGGAGCAGCGAGAATATTTCGAAATGTTCTGAAACAGCATCACCGAAGCGGGAGAAGAGAGATATGAGCTTGAGGTTTGGACTTGTTGGGGCCGTCGCGATTGCCACTGCCTGGATGTCGCCGGCGCAGTGCGACACCATCAAGGTGGGGATCATCGGCACCATGTCCGGTCCGTATGCCTTGTTCGGCCAGAACTTCAAGTACGGCATTGACGCCTGGGTGGCCAAGCATGGATCGAAAGTGGGCGATCATCAGATCGAGTTTGTCTATCGCGACGAAGAATCGCCGAACCCCGCCAAGTCGAAATCATTGGCTCAGGAGTTGATCGTCAAGGAGAAGGTTCAGTACATCGCGGGACTGTACTTCACTCCGGACGCCCTGGCCGTCGCTCCGCTTCTCGAGGAAGCGAAGGTGCCTATGATCGTCATGAACGCCGCGACGTCCGCGATCGTCGAGAAGAGCCCCTACATCGTGCGGACGTCCTTTACGATGTGGCAGAACACGGTCCCCGCGGCGAAGGTGGCGAAGGCCAGAGCGGCCAAGAAGGTGGCGATCGCCGTCAGCGATTACGGCCCCGGCATCGATGCCGAATCGGCCTTCAAAAAGACGTTCGAGGCAGATGGAGGCACCATCGTCCAATCGATCAGGATGCCGCTCAATACGACCGACTTCGGCCCGATCATGCAAAGGATCAAGGATTCCGGCGCAGACATGATCTTCACATTCTTGCCGGCCGGTCCACCAACCCTGGGGTTCGTCAAGGCCTATATCGACAACGGGCTGAAAGCGTCTGGCGTGAAGTTGTTGTCCACGGGTGATGTCGTGACCGAGCCCGATCTTCCGACTATCGGTGACAGCGGCGTAGGCATCCTGTCGACTTACCACTACGCGGTCTCGCATGACTCTTCAGAGAACAAAGCCTTCTTGGCCGATCTGATCAAGGCCGGCGCCAAGGCTGACGACATCACCATGGCGTCGGTCGCGGCCTATGACGGTGCTCGGCTCATCTACAAGATGGTTGAGGCCACGAACGGTCAAAAGGATCCGGACAAAGCCCTTGCGGCCGTGAAGGGCATGAAATGGGTCAGTCCGCGTGGCCCCGTGTCGATCGACCCGGATACCCGGCATATTCGTCAGAACGTTTATCTGCGCGAAGTCGTGAAGCAGGACGGCAAGCTCCTCAACAAGGAACTGCAAACGTTCGATGCGCAGCCGGACTGGGGCCTGGCGAAGAACTAGAGCGGATCGCTCGCGATGTAGATCTCGCGAGCGATCTCTTCATCGTGTCGGAGAAGGGCCCGGAATGAGTGGTCGGTCGCAGTCTATTCGCTTCGTCAACGGTCGCATCTATCGCGATGCCAGCGACCGGATGATACCCGGCTTGACGGACGCGCACATCCACCTGTTCGGGCTGGCTGCCGAGCGGCTCCAGATCCGAAAAGCCGCGGAAGCATTCAACTAATGGCGTGGACGGGTCTCAGCATCGGGCTAGATGCCCTCTCGTACGGCATGGTGCTTTTCATCATCTCCATCGGCCTATCCATTATGATGGGCCTGATGAGGGTAGTGAACCTCGCTCATGGCGCATTTGCGATGATCGGGGGATATCTCGCGTCTTTTGCGCTCAAGAACGCGGGAGTTGGATATCCACTCGCGATTGTCCTAGCGGTCCTCGGCACCATCGCGATCGCCTTTCCGCTCGAGTTTCTTCTCTACCGCCGGATTTATCGCAAGTCCGATGAGCTGACCCAGATATTGCTCACGATCGGCATCGCGTTCGCCATCATTGGCGTTGCCAACTACATTCTTGGCCCGACAACCAAATCCATTCCGCTGCCTCCGCTGCTGAGCGGTCCCGTCGATCTCGGCTTCCGAATGATCCCGGCTCATCGGATTTTCGTGACGATTTGCGGAGTGTGCACCGCGGGCTTGCTCTGGCTACTGATCGACCGCACCGAGTTTGGGATCCGGCTGCGTGCCGCGGTCGACAACGGTGACATGGCCGAGTCGCTCGGAATCAAGACGCAGATCCTTTTTTCCGCGACCTTCGCGCTTGCGGTCGGCCTGGCGGCGTTCGGGGGCGTGGTGGGCGCCGAACTGTTGCCCGTCGAACCTTTTTACGCGCTCAGATATATGGTGACGTTCCTTGTCGTCGTCTCGGTCGGCGGGGCAGGATCGATCCCGGGCGCCGTGGCGGCATCGATATTGCTTGGCCTCGCGGACACGACCGGCAAGTATCTTGCACCCGAATATGGTGAGTTCTTCTTCTATCTTGCGGTCATCCTGGTCGTGTTTCTGTTCCCGAACGGCCTTTTGGGCAGGAGGCACTGACGTGACCGATCGAGCCATGGTCGATGGCGTGAGCCCGCCGCGTTTTTCCGTGCCGCTTGAGCTGCGCGCTGTCGCAATCACGCTGGCGCTCGGAGTGCTCGGCTACACGCTTTTTCCGGAGGACCTCGCGTTTCTGACGCGACTGATCAGCATCACGCTTCTGGTGCTGTCGCTCGATCTGGTCACGGGGTATTGCGGTGTCGCCACCCTGGGGCATGCGGCGATCTATGGTGTGAGCGCCTACGTCGTGGGTAACGCCTGCCTTGCCGGACATTCCGACCCCCTGCTGTTGTTGCTCGTGGGGGCGGTGGCCGGTGCCGTGATGGGGCTGGTCTCAGGCGTCCTTGTCACGAGGTTCAAGGGTCTCCCCCAGCTCGTGCTATCCATTGCCGTCGGACAGCTCGTCGCGGCGCTGGCCAACAAACTGTCCAGCCTGACGGGCGGAAGCGACGGATTGTCCGGCATTTCGCCTGGACGAATCTTCGGGGTCTATGCGTTCGACATGTATGGTCGCACCGGCTATGTGTTCTCCGTTGCGGTGCTTATGGTCGTGTTCGTGGTGCTGCTTCGAATCGTGCACTCTCCGTTCGGCCTGCTTTGTCAGGCAATCAAGGATGACAGCCTGCGAGCTCGGATGATCGGTGCCCGCGTGTATCCCCGGCTCGTGCTGATGTATGGCGTGTCGGGGGTTGTTGGCGGAATTGGTGGTGCTCTCAATGCCATCAATACGGGCGTCGTGGGACTGGATAGCATCGGATTTGAGCGGTCGGCTGAAGCTCTCGTCATGCTGGTCCTGGGTGGCGCAGGCAGTCTCTGGGGCGCGCTGATCGGATCCATCGTCTTCCAAGTGTTCGAGCACTACGTCTCGGCTGCGAATCCATTCCATTGGATGACCATGGTCGGTGCGTTGCTGATCGGGGTCGTTTTGTTCGCCCCGAAAGGCCTGGTGTCCCTTGGAGGCTTGCTTGCTGGTCGCACCGCCTCGGTGATGAGGAGGCGCCCGTGAGCCGGCCGCTGCTCGAACTGCGAAACGTTTCGATGTCCTTCGGCGGGATGCGGGTCAACGATGATATTTCCTTCAGTATCGGGAAGGGAGAAAGGGTCGCGTTGATTGGCCCGAACGGCGCGGGCAAAACCACGCTCGTCAACGTCATCTCCGGCGACTTGACCCCTTCACAGGGTGCCGTCCACCTCGCTGGTGTTGATGTCACCGCGCTACCGATTTCCGATCGCGTCGACGCCGGCTTGATCCGGACATTTCAGATCACGAGGCTCTTCAAGAGCCTGACGGTCGCACAAAACGTCGCGCTCGCCGTGATGCAACGAAAGGGGCTCACGAGAAGCATGTTTTCCTGCCCGATGGATCGGCCGGACGTTCGTCGGGAGTGGGAGCGGGCCCTTGGAACGCTCGGTATCGCCCATCTGGCCGACAGGCAGGTCTCGCAACTGGCGTACGGTCAGCAGCGCCTTCTTGACCTGGCAATCGGGCTTGCTCTCGAGCCGAAGGTCCTGCTCCTGGACGAGCCCGCGGCAGGGGTTCCGTCGGAGGAGTCCTCCAAGATCATCGAGGCGATCGACAGATTGCCATCTGATATCGCGGTCTTGATGATCGAGCATGACATGGACCTGGTGTTCAAATTTGCCCGCCGTGTGCTCGTTCTCGCCAACGGAAAGCTGATCTTCCAGGGCGATCCGGCAGAAGTCACGCACCATCAGGAAGTCCGTCGAGCTTATCTAGGTAGCTACGCAGATGCCCGCCACGCGTCTTGAAGTCAAAGGTCTCAGTGCCGGGTATGGCCCCACCCGTATCATCGATCACATGTCGTTCGAGGTCTTGCCCGGAGGCCGTCTCAGCATCCTTGGTCGAAACGGAGTCGGCAAGACGACCTTGCTCGCATCGCTGATGGGTCTGACGACCCATCATGGGGGAAAAGTATTCCTGGGCGAGGCTGATCTCACGGACACCAAGGCATCGACACGCGCTCAACGAGGTCTTGGTTACGTACCGCAGACACGCGACATATTTCGGTCGCTGACGGTGGAAGAAAACCTGGTCGCGGGTCTCAAGGATCGAGGTCGAGAGGCACTTGAAGAGGTCTATGTGATGTTTCCGAGGTTGGCCGAACGTCGACGCCATTTCGGGACGCAATTATCGGGCGGCGAGCAGCAGATGCTCTCGCTCGCCAGGACGCTGCTGGGAAGGCCTTCAGTTCTCCTCTTGGATGAGCCGCTCGAGGGGCTCGCGCCGGTGATCTGCGATCAGATCATGGAAATCATCACCGCGCTGGCGAGTTCTGGTGAGATGACCATCGTTTTGGTCGAGCAGCAGATCGAACGAGCGCTGCGCTTTGCCGATCATGTCATGGTGGTTGAACGCGGCAAAGCGGTCTGGAGTGGGGAATGCGCGCACTTGCGCGACGACCCCAAGATGGTCGAGCGCCTGCTCGGTGTTGGGGTGCACTGAGGCATGCGACGTCCTTGTCATTGAGACGATGGGCAAGCTCGTATCACCCTTGCCCCTTCGGGCGGCGGGGTTTGGCCGTAGCGCTCGCCCGGAAAGGCGAACCGGCAGCACGATCGCACGCCAAAGGGCCGGACAAGTTGCTCCCTTGCCGCAAAGCGCTCAAGGACGACCGCAAGCGCTGTCAGTTCAGCCTTCCAAGCAGTCTTCGGATGATCTTCCGCAAGTTTTCGGCGTACTCATCGACGACCTGACGCCTCTCGGCCGATGGCGGCAGCTGACATTCGTCGTTCCCGTCCGGCGACGGAGGATCCGTCTTGGAACTCCCGCGCATGATCGAGGCGATCGGCTTTGTCACTTTCACGGGAAGTCTGACCTCTGATGCACGACGCGCGTCGTTCAGGCTAGGTGCCAATTCCATCTGCGGCCTTCACACAAGTTAAGTCGCCGGAGCGGGTCGATCTGCATGGCTCGTCGCCGACGCATGGCGCCGCAACATTTTGCAAATCGCGGCGCGCTAGGTGCACGAGGCGGTCGGATCGCACTTCGGGCAGCGGCCGTCGGCGGCTGCGCCGAGCTGGCGGCCGAGCTCGGCCCTGAGAGCCTCCTTGTTCCATTCGGCGCCGTCGCATCTGACGATTCGCTTGGCGCGCTCGAAGGCGTGACTCTCGGCGGCGTCATCGCCGATGCGGACGATCACGTCCCGATGGAACGGGCAGGCCGTCGTCGCGCGGGTCGTCTCCAGGGCGTAGCGCACGACCTCGGTGAGATCGTCGGTGTCAATGTCGGCAAGCATGTCGGTTCTCCTGATCGGCATCCTCCCTTGTCCAGACCATGCACTGGCTTCGACGAAAATCGGCCTCGGGCTCGATGGGAGCGCCGAGGCCGATTGTTCGCGTGGCTCTTCCATCCAGGGTCTGAACTCGTCCAGCAAACCCGCGCTGCCGATCTTCGTTCCATCGAACTCTCCGGCGGAGCCGCTCTCCGGCCTGCTCCATGTTCGCGGTCTTCTGCACTCTCCGTGAAAGCGGCGCCGGGAAGGCCTCGAAATCCAAACGTCGCTCGCTCCGGCAAAGGGGACCTCGAAAAAGCGTTCCCGATGCCGACACAAGACTATCGTCGGCGTCGCAAACATGTCTTGATTCAGCTCAAAGGAGGCGGCGGTATTCGACCGAACGCTTCTCGATCGGCAACCTGCTTACAAGCGCTGCGCGATGTCTTCACCGCTGCTCGCGTCAATCCGTTCAGGACATCTGCGTAAGTATTGGCCCGCAATTTCCAGGTCGCCGCGCCGGGCGCATATCTCCAGCATGGAGCGCAACGTCATCTTCAAATGCCCCCGCACGGGCATGAACGTGCAGCACTGGATTCCCGGCACAGCCTCCGACGCCGCGGACACGCACGTCCCGGTCCGATGTCCCGCTTGCGCCTCGCTGCACTTCGTCAATGTCGCCAGCGGCAAGACCTTGAGCGAGGGCATCGGTCGGCCTCGCGCGACCACGGCGCCAGCCCGTCTCGGCCAGCCTGATCCATCGCGTCCTTGACCTCGTGAGTTTCGCGCGGCCGCGCCCGGATCAGATTTTCCGACTGGA
Source organism: Bradyrhizobium yuanmingense (assembly GCF_025200905.1). NCBI lineage: Bacteria > Pseudomonadati > Pseudomonadota > Alphaproteobacteria > Hyphomicrobiales > Nitrobacteraceae > Bradyrhizobium > Bradyrhizobium yuanmingense. The sequence continues at coordinate 1,929,490 of NZ_CP104173.1, forward strand.
TCCTCAAGGCGTCTCAGACCCAGCCGCCATCGACGATGTAGTGCTGGGCGGTGCAGGCGGAGGCCTCGTCGGAGGCGAGGAAGACGGTGAACTTCGCAACCTCGTCCGGCATGAGCCGGCGCTTCAGGCATTGTCGCTGCTGCAGCTCGATCTCGCCGGCCGGCGTCATCCATTTCTCGAGCTGCCGCTCGGTCATGATCCAGCCCGGCGCGATCGCATTGACGCGGATGTTGTAGGGGCCGTAGTCGCGCGCCAGCGAGCGCGTCAGCCCGATCACGCCTGACTTGCTCGCGGTGTAGGCGGCCATGCCGCCTTGTCCTGCGATCCACGACACCGAGCCGAAATTGACGATGGCGCCGGCATTGGCCGCCTTCATGTCCGGCAACACGGCCTGCGATGCGAAGAACTGGTGCTTCAGGTTCACCGCGATGCGGTTGTCCCAATAGTCCGGCGTCATCTCCTCGGTGTTGTGCCGCTCGTCATGCGCGGCATTGTTGATCAGGATGTTGATCGGGCCATGAGCCTTGCGTGCCGCGACGACGCCGGCACGCAGCGCAGGGATGTCGGTGAGATCGACATGCTGGAAATGCGCAGCCAATCCCTGCTCGGATAGCTCGCGCGCCAGGCGCTGTCCCTCGTCGACCTTGATGTCGAAGAACACCACCTTGGATTTCTGCTCCGCAAAGCGCCGCACGATCGCAGCGCCGATTCCGGCTGCGCCACCGGTGACGAGCACGACCTTGCCGGCGAGGTCGGAATAGATCGCAGCCATGGGCACCTCGTTTGTTGCGGCCGGCGCGGCAGGCCGCGTCGACTCTTTCGCAAACCATAGCCATTCCATTGGTGAGGTGCATAGATCAGAAATTGTGTTGCGCACCTCAAAAATTGAGGGCAGGATTGCGTCAAAGAATAAAAGACGGTCGGGAGGATGTGATGAGATTGCTCGGGAAACTGGGACTCGCCGCTGCCGCATGCCTGCTTTGGGCCAGTTCCGCGTCAGCCGACACCACGGTCAAATGGCTGCACATCGAGGTCAACCCGGCCCAGGTGAAGATCTGGGAGGAGGTCGCACGCAGCTATGAGGCGTCGCACCCCGGTGTGAAGGTCGAGATGCAGTTCCTCGAGAACGAGGCCTACAAGGCCAAGCTGCCGACCATCCTGCAATCCAAGGACCGGCCGCACATCATCTATAGCTGGGCAGGCGGAGTGCTGAAGACCCAGATCGAGGCCGGCGTGCTGGCAGACATCACCGATTCCGTGAAGAGCGGCGGCTACAGCGACACGATCGCGCCGGCGGCGCTCGCGGCTTTCACCAGCAACGGCAAGGTCTATGGCCTGCCGACCGCGCTCTCGCAGGTCGGCTTCCTCTACAACAAGGACTTGATGGCCAAGGGCAATGTCGACGCGAGCAAGATCAAGACATGGGACGATCTGCTCGGCGCAGTGAAAACGCTGAGGGCCGCGGGCGTGACGCCGATTGTGGTTGGCGGTGCCGACAAATGGCCGCTGCATTTTTACTGGACGCATCTCGCAGTGCGCATCGGCGGCAAGCCGGCCTTCGATGCAGCACTGAAGGGTGAGAATGGCGGGTTCGCCGGCGAAACCTTTCAGAAATCCGGCGAGCTGTTCAAGCAGCTGGTCGATCTCCAGCCCTTCCAGAACGGCTTCCTCGGCTTCAAGAATCCGCAGGCCGTCGGCTATTTCGGCGATGGCAAGGCCGCGATGATCCTGGCCATCTCGTCCTTCTATCACACCCAGCGCGCGTTTGCCGCCGACAAGGTTGGTCTCGGCGACGACAAGCTTGGCTGGTTCGATTTTCCGGTCGTACCCGGCGGCAAGGGCGAGCCGTCAGACACGCTCGGCGGCATCACCGGCTGGTTGATCACCAAGGGGGCGCCCAAGGAAGCCACCGACTTCCTGAAATTCTTTATCTCCAAGGACGTGCAGGCGCGGCTTGCCGCCGGCAACTTCATCGTTCCCGTCGTCAAGGGCGGCGAGGCCGGTCTCAACAGCGCTTTCATGAAGCAGATCGCGGCCAATCTGGCGAAGTCCAACTATCACCAGAACTTCTATGACCAGAGCCTTGGCCCGTCGGTCGGCCGCGTCGTCAACGACGTCACGGCTGAGATCGCCGGCGGCAGCATGAGCCCGCAGAACGCAGCGAAAGCCATCGAAGCGGCGTACAAGCAGGGTAACTGACCGGTGGCGCGACGGATCGCGATGTCGTCGCCGATCGGCGTTGCCGGTGAGGCGGCCCCCCAGGTCGGGATTCGTGGCCCAGGCTGGGATGGCCGCTTCACGGTCCTGATCCTGTTCCTGCCGCCCGCGCTGCTGCTGTTCACGCTGTTCGTGGTGCTGCCGATCGGCGAGGCCGCCTGGTACTCGGGCTTCAACTGGAACGGGTTCGGCAGGCCGACGAACTGGATCGGCTTCGACAATTACCGCTTCGTGCTGGAGACGCGGGCCTTCTGGCTCGCGCTGCGCAACAACGGGCTGATCATCGCCGTTTCGCTCGCCGTCCAGCTGCCGCTTGCGCTCACGCTCGCCCTCATGCTGGCCGAACGCTTTCGTGGCGCCGTGGCGCTGCGCATGCTGTTCTTCATGCCCTATATCCTCGCCGAGATCGCAACCGGGCTGATCTTCAGCTTCGTCTATGACGGCGACTACGGCCTCGTCGCCTCGATCTGGCGCACCTTCGGCGCCGAGCCTCCGCATCTGTTGGCCTCGACCGACACGGCGATGCTGGCGGTGCTGATCGTGGTGGTCTGGAAATATTTCGGCTTCCACATGATGCTGTTCATCGCCGCGCTCCAGAGCCTCGACAAAAACCTGGTCGAGGCCGCCCGTATCGACGGCGCGACGCGGACGCAGACGCTGCGCCACGTCGTGATCCCCTTGCTCTATCCGACGATCCGCCTGTCGGTGTTCTTCGCCATCATCGGATCGCTGCAGCTGTTCGATCTCGTCATGCCGCTGACGCGCGGCGGACCGGCCGATTCCTCCAACACGTTGGTGAGCTTTCTCTACAACAATGGCATCTCGCGCATGCGCGTCGGCTATGGCAGCGCCATCGGCGTCATCCTGTTCGCGATCTGCGTGACCTTTGCCTTCACTTACAAGCGATGGTTCATGCGCGATGAATAGTGTCGGGGCTAGAAGCGCATTCGATCCCGCAGCGCTGTTCAAGGCGCTGTTCCTTGGCCTGGTCGCGATCTTCGTCCTGGTGCCGTTGCTCGCGACCCTGCTCGGCGGCTTCAAGTCGCTCGGCGAGCTCCGTGTCAATCCGTTCGGCCTGCCCGCACAATGGGAATGGCAGAACTACGCAGACATCCTGTTCTCGGCGCGCTACTGGCAGCTGCTGCGCAATTCGCTTGTCATCTCGACGCTGGCGGTGGCGCTGACCCTGATCACGGCTTCGATGGCCGCGTTCACCTTCGCCCATGTCAGGTTCTTCGGCTCATCGATGCTGCTCAGCTATCTGACGCTGGGCCTGCTGTTTCCCGCCGCGACCGCCGTGCTGCCTCTGTTCATCAAGGTGCGCGATCTCGGCCTGCTCGATACCTATTTCGGGGTCGCGCTGCCGCAGGTGGCGTTCAGCCTCGCCATGAGCGTGCTGCTGCTACGTCGCTTCTTCAAGGACATTCCATATGAGCTGCTCGAGGCCGCGCTGGTCGACGGTTGCAGCTACATCAAGTTCTTCCGCTATGTGACGTTGCCCTTGTCGCGTCCGATCCTGGCGACGGTCGGCACCATCACCTTCGTCAACAGCTGGAACGCCTACCTGCTGCCGCTGGTGATGCTGAACACCGATGCGCTGTATCCCTGGCCGCTCGGCATCATGGTCTACCAGGGCGAATACTCGTCCGAATGGCACCTGATCCTGGCCTTCATCACACTCACCATCCTGCCCACGATCATTCTGTTCCTGCTGGCCCAGAAGCACATCGTGGCCGGCCTCACCGCAGGCGCCGTCAAGGGATGAGCCGTATTCTGAGGAGATAACATGAGAAAAGTCGGCATCGGAATCATCGGCTGCGGGGTGATCAGCACCGCCTATCTCAAGGCGGCCCAGCGCTTTCCGGTCATGGAGGTCAGGGCGCTCGCCGACATGCGCAGCGAGATTGCGGAGCGCCAGGGCGCGGCCTTCGGCTTGCCGGGAATGCGGGTCGACCAATTGTTGAAGCGCGACGATGTCGAGATCGTCGTCAATCTCACGGTGCCGCTCGCCCACACCGATGTCAGCCTGGCGGTCCTGAACGCCGGCAAGCACGTTCACTCGGAGAAGCCGCTCGGCATCAATGTCGCTGAGGCGCGCAAGGTCATGGAGCTTGCCGCACAGAAGAACCTGCGCGTCGGCTGCGCGCCCGACACGTTCCTTGGCGGCGGCCATCAGACCGCGCGCAAGCTGATCGACGACGGCGCGATCGGCACGCCAGTCGCGGGCAGCGTTTTCTTCGGCTGCCCCGGCCACGAGCGCTGGCATCCGGCGCCTGGCTTCTATTACCTGCGCGGCGGCGGACCGATGCTCGACATGGGGCCGTATTACATCACCGATCTCGTGCAATTGCTCAGCCCGGTCGCCAGCGTGATGGGCTCGACCGCGCGCCCCAAAACCGAGCGCCTCGTCACCAGCCAGCCGATGAACGGCGCGCTGATTCCGGTCGAGGTCCCGACCCATGTCGCGGGGACGCTGGAGTTCGAAAGCGGGGCGGTCGTGTCGATCACGATGAGCTTCGACGTGCCGAAACATCGGCATGCGCCGATCGAGATCTACGGCGACAAGGGCAGCATGCTGGTGCCGGATCCAAATCGCTTCGGCGGCGAGGTTCAGGTGGCGAAGACCGGCGGCGAATGGGAGGCGATGCCGTTGACACACGGCCACGTCGAGGGCGAGTTCCGCTCCATCGGCGTCGCCGACATGGCTGGCGCGATCCTGAACGACCGGCCGCATCGCGCCAGCGGCGCGCTCGCCCTCCACGTGCTGGAGGTGATGGAGGCGTTCCAGACTTCCGCCGACGAGGGCCGTCGCGTCAGGATCGAGAGCCGCGTCGAGCGGCCGGCGATGCTGCCCGCGGGGCGTGAAACCGGACAGATCGATTGAGGGTATGACCATGCGCAAGGCAATGATTGTATGGGGCGGCTGGCCGGGACACGATCCCGATCTCTGCGCGTCGATGATCCGCGGCTGGCTGAAGGCGGAAGGCTTCGAGGTGCGGATCGAAACCACGACGGCAGCCTTTGCCGATCCCGCGATCCACGATCTGTCGCTGATCATACCGATCTACACGATGTCGAAGATCGAGAAGGCGGAAGCGCTCAACCTCTGCGATGCGGTGCGCAGCGGCGTCGGGCTTGCCGGCCACCATGGCGGCATGTGCGATGCTTTCCGCGAATCGGTCGATTACCAATTCCTGTGCGGCGGGCAGTGGGTCGCCCATCCCGGCAACATCATCGACTACAAGGTCGACTTGACGAAGCCGGACGATCCGATCATGACGGGTCTGAAGAGCTTCGAGCATCGGTCTGAGCAATATTACATGCATGTCGATCCCGCCATCGAGGTCCTGGCAACGACGACCTTCACCGGTGAGCACGCGCCCTGGATCGAGGGCGTGGTGATGCCGGTGGTGTGGAAGAAGCGCTATGGCGCGGGGAGGGTATTCTATTCCTCGCTGGGCCACCGCGCCTACGAGCTCGACGTGCCGGAGATCCGGACGTTGATGACCCGCGGCATGCTATGGGCCGCGCGCGAATGACTGAAGGCGCGACCCAGCCGGTGCTTCGGGCCACGCTCGAGGACGTTGCGCGCGCGGCGGGCGTTTCGCTCGCCACCGTCGATCGCGTCGTCAACCGGCGCGAGGGTGTCCGCGCCAAGACCGTCGCGCGTGTCGAGGCCGCGGTGGCAAAGCTCGGCTATCGCGCCGATGTTGCCGCCGCGCGGCTCGCCCGCGGGCAGACCTTCCGCTTCGCGTTCGTGCTGCCGACCGGCAGCAACAGCTTCATGACCAACCTCAGCGAGCAGGTCGCGCGCACCGCGGACTGGCTCGCCGGCCATCGCGGCTTCATCGACATCCACCATGTCGACGTGTTTGACCCCGACATCCTTGCCGGTGCGCTGGAGAACCTCTCGCCGGCCTATCAGGGCGTCGCCGTCATCGCGCTCGATCACCCCCGGGTTCGCGCCGCGATCGACGAGCTCGTCGCGCGCGGGGTTGCCGTGGTGACCCTGGTGTCGGACGCCCCGAGCTCGTCCCGGGCGCATTATGTCGGGATCGACAATCCGGCCGCGGGCCGCACCGCCGCCACGCTGATGGGCCGCTTCCTTGCCGGACGCGAGGGCACCGTCGCCGTGATTGCGGGATCGTTGTCGCTGCGCGATCACACCGAACGGCAGTTCGGCTTCCACCAGATCCTGTCGAGCGAGTATGCGAGCCTGTCCGCACTGCCTGTCATCGAGGGGCGCGACGACAGTGACCGCACCCGGGACCTCACGGCCGCGCTGCTCGCCCGCCACGCCGATCTCCGCGGCATCTATTGTTGCGGCGCCGGAAACCGCGGCATCGCCGATGCGCTCGAGGCCTCGGGCCGCGCGCGCGAGGTGGTCTGGATCACCCATGAGCTGACCGAGCACACCAGGCGGTTCCTGGTGCGCGGCACGCTCGACGCCGTCATCAACCAGGATGCCGGCCACGAGGCGCGGTCTGCGGCGCGAGTCCTGCTCGCGCATTGTTCGGGCGAGCCGATCAGCCCCGACCAGGAGCGCATCCGCATCGACATCTTCCTGCGGGATAATTTGCCGTAGCGTGAAGCGCACGGAAGCGCCGCGCGAGGACTACCCCTCGTACTGATCCGGCCCCATCGCCCAAGCCGACTCGTCGTGGCCGACCGCGTAATTGCGGTTGTTGAGCGCCGGATTGCGATTGACCATCGGCCGCATGAACATCGGATGGGTCGCTGAGCGCACCTCGTGCTCGACCGTGAACAGCTTCTTGCCGCTGTCGAGATCGACGATGTCGCAGAACCGGTACTGGTATTGATTGTCCTCGCGCGAGATCAGCTTGCGCGCAAGCAGCTTGCGGTAGGGGCCGGAGAAGTCCGTGATGTACATCTGCACGTGGTGACCGTCATAGTCGGCTTGCGGCCGGTCGGTCTCGCGAAACAGCAGATGCTGGTTGCGGCCCGTCTTCACGGCGGCCACAGTGCCATCGCCGTTCCGCAGGCTCGCGGGCATGCCCATGACTTCAGGGTAGAAGGCGCAGATGCCGGCCGCCGTTCCCTTGGGCACGTCGAACTCGACATAGGGAATGCCGAGCGCGATCCGGCCGAACCGCGCCGCGTCGGGCTCGTAGCAGCGCACGCGGTTACCCCAGGGGCAAACCGCCTCGACATGGTCGTTGTGCTCCCTGAACGCGAACGTCGTGCCCTCGAGCTTCTTCGCGACCGATGCAAGCCGCGCCAGCAGCGCCTCGCGGCCTTCGATGACGAGGCCAATATGTCCGCGCAGCACCTGCGGCCGGCCGCTCGGCAGATGAAACTGGCTCCGCCCGGCATTGATCCACATGTTGGTGTCGGACACCATCAGATAGGGATCGCGGGTGAGCCCGAGCCCGGCGACGTAGAACAGCGTGGCGAGGCGCTGGTCCGGGACCTGGATGTTGACGTGCTCGAAATGGATGGCGTTGCCGAGATCTTCTGTGGATCGATCGAATTGCTGCGGCATCGTTGTGCGCTTCTCGCTGGGGGATAGACGCGTGCATCTTAAAGCATAGATTCCGGCCGTCGAATGCTTTCGCCGGCCCCGTGCCATGCGATGCGAGGTGCGGCTGACGCCCTGAAGAAATAAGAAAAATACAAGGTCAAGAACTAGCCGCCTTTCGGCGGCTAGTTCTTTGGAGGGATACTCCTCCCGCGTCGTCACCTAACCGTGATCGGAAGCACATCGGAGGAGGCCGCCCTGGAGCGGTCTCTTCTTCTGCGGATTGCCCGTTATTGGCCCCGCAGTTTTTCCCCGGTCTTTTCTCCGTGATCGGTGGAGCTTTTGACTTTGCTGCCGGACGTCTTGCCGGCGCCGGTCGTCGTCTTGGGGCCGCCCTTGCCAGCGTCATTCGCCATGCTGTTATTGGTCCGATCAACGCCCGCGCTCCCGGCGCCGCCGCCACCTTGGGCCAAAGCAATCGTGGAAGTCACAGCCAACGCAGCAGCAGTCGCAATCGTCGCTAGTTTTTTCATCGGGTTCTCCTTGTTTGGACTAAAAAAACCAAGCCTCCGATGCTCGAATCGTTCCTGGCGCCTGCTCCTTTGTCGCAAGACCTGAATCCGCGCCGTCATACTGAGGGCCGGCCCATGCCTGTCTTGATCTTGCCGTGGCAGCCAGTCCCTGTAATCTCCTTGGAACAACAGGGAAGAAGCCGATGGGAGGAGTTCTGGAGGGCGTGCGCGTGCTCGATTTCGGGCGCTATATCGCCGGGCCCTATTGCGCGACCTTGCTGGCCGAGTTCGGGGCCGAGGTCATCCGGGTCGAGAAGCGCGACGGCAGCGAGGATCGGTTCGTCGCGCCGGTGGGCGAAGGCGGCGAGGGCGCGCTGTTCCTCCAGATCAACCGCAACAAGAAGGGCATCACACTCGATCCAATGAAGGCGGAAGGCCAGGAGGTGATGCGCCGCCTGATCGCGACCGCGGACGTCGTGGTCGCCAACCTGCCGCCGCAGACCCTGCGCGCGATGAAGCTCGACTACGACTCGCTGAAGGCGATCAAGCCGGACATCATCCTGACCACGGCGACTGCGTTCGGCGGGCCGGGCCCGTGGTCCGACCGCGTCGGCTTCGACGGCGTCGGCCAGGTGATGTCGGGCTCGGTGTACATGACCGGCAGCGGAGATCCGCCGTACCGCGCCGCGGTGAACTGGGTCGATTTCGGCACTGCGCTGCACTGCGCGTTCGGCACGCTCGCCGCCCTGATCGAGCGCGGCAAGTCCGGCCGCGGCCAGATCGTCGAGGGCGCGCTGCTCGCAACAGCTTTGTCCTTTACCAATGCCACGCTGATCGAGCAGGCCGTCATCGACGTCAACCGCGTGCCGACGGGCAATCTCGGCCAGACCGCGGCGCCCGCCGACATCTACCGCACCAAGGACGGCTGGGTGCTGTGCCAGGTCACCGGTCATCCGCTGTTCAAGCGCTGGGCGAGGCTGATGGGCGAGGAGGAGGTGTGGCTGAACGATCCGCGCTTTGCCGACGACATCAGCCGCGGCAATAACGGCCGCATCATCAGCGAGCGGATGGCGCGCTGGTGTGCCGAGCGCACCACGCAGGAGGCCGTCGACACGCTAGGCGACGCGATGATTCCGACCGGCCCCGTGCTCTCGCCGCAACAGGCGCTGGATCATCCGCACATCCGCGCGGCCGGCTTCATGCAGGACGTCGACTATCCGGGCCTGCCGAAACAGGCACCGGTTGCCCGCGCCGCGGTGCGGCTGTCGGAAACGCCGGGCGAGATCGCGCACCGTCCGCCGACGCTCGGCGAGCACACCGACCGCGTCCTCGCCGATCTCGGCTACGATGCGGACGAGATCGCGGCGCTTCGGCAGAGCGGCATCATCTAACTCACAGCAGCTGCTTTAACGCCTTTGCATCGGCGGGTGCTGCGCTCTTCTGGTCGTTGTCGAAATAGACATAGACGTCGCAGCCCTGCCGCTTCCACGACTTGATGCGCTTGGCCCATTGCGCCAGCGTGGGTTTGGTATAGTGCCCGTGATAGCGCCCGCTTGGCCCGTGTCCGCGCACATAGACGAAATCCGCTGTGCGCTTCCACGGCGCCGGCGCGTCGTGATGATCGGACAGGCACAGCGAGATGTTCTCCTCAGCCAGCATGCGCAGGATGCGCGGCTGATACCAGCTCGGATGACGAAATTCGAAACTGTAGCGGCGTTTCCGCGACAGCAGCTTGAAGAACGAGGCGAGCCGGTCCGCGTTCGCCTCGAATTGCGGCGGCAGCTGGAACAGGATCGGGCCGGCCTTGCCGCCGAGCCGGGAGATGCGCTCCTCCAAGAGCTCCAGACTGTTGACGGAGCGGTCCGACAGGCGCTTCCAGTGCGTGATGAACTTGGACGCCTTCCAGGCGAACACGAAATCGCGGCCGGTCTGCTCCCGCCATCCCTTCACCGCCTCCGGCGTCGGCGTGCGGTAGAACACCCCGTTCAGCTCCGTGGTGTCGAACTGCCCGGCATAATAGCTGAGCTGCTGCTTCAGCGTCACGCCCTCGGGGAAGAACGGGCCGCGCCAGGAGGCGTAGTGCCAGCCCGAAGTTCCGATCAGAACGCGCGCCATGTTTCACGTACCATCCGTTGTTATTTGCCGGAGGGAACGTCCGTGCGGCCGATACGTTTCTCGTGAGCGTGAACGCGAGGACCGGAACCGATGTACGCGCTGTTCGAAGGCAACAAGCAGATCGGCAATCCCTTTCCGACCGAGAAGGAAGTGTGGGAAGCTGCCTTGATCGAGGGCCTCGTCACGGACGTCCCCATTGCGGACGAGGAGGGCGGCCACATTGTGCCGGCCGGCTATCACGTCGAGCGCATCGAAGAGACGGAGGAGACGTTCGCGCCGCGGCCGGACTGGAAGCTGCCGCGCGAGATCTCCTAAGTTAATTCGTCGCCAGCGCCGCCTTGGCCACTTCCGCCATCCAGCGTGAAGCCACGGGCAGGATCGCGTCGTTGAAATCGTAGCGCGGGCCGTGCAGCTCCGCGCCGTCGCGCAACTCGCCATTGCCGATCCAGACGAAGGCGCCGGGCCGCTGCTGCAGATAATGGGCAAAATCCTCGCCGGCCATGCTGGGCGCGAGATCACGCCGTACCGGTGCCTGCACCTTCTCCGCGGCGATGCGCGCGAGGTCAGCCTCATCAGGCGTGTTGATCACCACGCCAACGCCCCAGACGATCTCAGGCGTGACCTTGACGCCGAAGCTGGTCGCGATCCCGGCGCAGGTACGCGTGATGCCATCGAGGATGACGTCCTTGACCACTTCGCGGTGGTAGCGCAGCGTGCCGCGGATGGTGACGCGTCCGGCGATCTGGTTCGGCGCGGTGCCGCCTTCGATCGTGCACAGCGACAGCACGGCGGTGTCGAGCGGATCGACGCCGCGCGAGGTGACCGATTGCAGCGCGACGATGAGGTGCCCGGCCGCCACCACGGGATCACGCGTCAGATGCGGCATACCGGCGTGCCCGGCGTGGCCCTCGATCGTGATGGTGATGCGTCCGCCGGAGGCCATGACCACGCCGTCGTGCACGGCGATGGTGCCGGCGGCAAGGCCCGGCCAGTTGTGGAAGCCGAATATCCGCTCCATCGGAAAGCGGTCGAACAGCCCGGCCGCGACCATCGCGCGCGAGCCGCCAAAGCCTTCCTCGGCCGGCTGGAAGATGAAGTCGACCGTGCCGCTCCAATCGGTATCAGTGGCGAGCAGCGCTGCGGCGCCCAGCAGCGAGGCGGTATGGCCGTCATGGCCGCACGCATGCATCACGCCGGATGTCGTCGAAGCGTAGGGCAGTCCGGTATCCTCGGTGATCGGTAGCGCATCCATGTCGGCGCGCAGGCCGACCCGCCTTTGCGCATGGCCCCGCCTCAAGGTCGCGACGATGCCGTGGCCGCCGATTCCAGCCTCGAAGGGAATGCCGAGCTCGGTGAGCTTGTCCTGCACGAACGCGGCGGTCTCTTTCTCTTGGAGCGACAGCTCCGGGTGGGCGTGAAGATGCCGCCGCCACGCGGTCAGTTTCTGGTGCAGGTCGGGGGTCAAGGCAGGGGATCTTTCGCAAGGTGTCGGGTGCCGTCACCATAAAGGATTATCACCGCCACGCACCCCGCGCCTTGGAATGCCTCGCGTGCAGCAATGTGCGCTTTTTCCGTCATTCCGGGGCGCGCCTCTTGGCGCGAACCCGGAATCCATCGTGCAGCGAGCTCCGCGGCCCAACAGACTCCGGGTTCGCGACTTCGTCGCGCCCCGGAATGACGAGCAATGGGTGTTACGCCAGCTTCGCCAGCCCCTTCCAATCGAACCCAATCCCATGACCCGGCCGATCGGGCGCCAGCGCCAGCCCGTCCTTCAGCACCAGCGGATGCTCGATATACTTGTCGAGCCCGAAGCCGTGCGCCTCCAGATAGGATCGGTTCGGGCAGGCCGCGAGCAGGTGCACGGTGATGTCATGCGCGCCATGGCTGGTGACGGGCAGGTTGAACGCCTCCGCCAGCCGCGCGATCTTCATGAAGGCGGAAACGCCGCCGCAATTGGTGACGTCGGGCTCCGGGTAGGACACCGCGCCCCTGGCGATGTAGTTCTTGAACTCCCACAGCGAGCGCAGATTCTCGCCCGCTGCGATCGGCACGCCGCCCGCCTGCATGATACGCACATGGCCCGCGACGTCGTCGGGGATGATCGGCTCCTCGAGCCAGGTGAGGTCGAAAGGAACGAAAGCACGCGCGGCGCGGATCGCCTCCTCGACCGTCCATTTCATGTTGGCATCCGCCATTAGCGGAAAGCCGTCGCCGAGATGCTGCCGCATCGCGGAGATGCGCGCGACATCGGACTTGAGGTCGGGCCGGCCGACCTTCATCTTGATGGCGCGAAAACCCTTGGCGAGGTTGCCATCGGTCTGCTTGAGCAGCGCATCGACGGAGAGATCGAGGTCGATGCCGCCGGCGTAGCACGGCACATGCGCATCGAAGCCGCCGAGCAGGCGGTACAGCGGCAGCTTGGCGCGCCGCGCCTTCAGATCCCACAGCGCGATGTCGAGTGCCGAGAGCGCCAGCACCGCCGGCCCGCCGCGCCCGCCATAATGCAGCCCCCACCAGACATGATGCCAGATCGCCTCGGTATCGTCGGCCTCGCGTCCTTCGACCAGCGGCGGGATCTCGCGCTTGAGAATGTCGGCCACAGCCCCGCCGTTGCGCCCGACCGTATAGGTGTAGCCGACGCCCTCGGCGCCATCGGCATCGCGGATGCGGCAGGTGATCAGCTCGAACGCCGTCATGTCGCCATGCGTGGAGTCCGACAGGGTGATGGGGAGGGGGATCCGGTAGAGCCCGGTCTCGATGTTTGCGATGCGTGGCATGGTGCCTCCCTGATTTTTGTTCTTCGTAGGGTGGGTTAGCCGAGCGGATGCGCAAAGCGCATATGCTCGGCGTAACCCACCACTTCTGTCTCCGCGGATACGAAGATGGTGGGTTACGCCTAGCGGTTTGCGCTTCGCGCAATCCGCGGGGCTAACCCACCTTACGCTAGACTATGAAGTCAGTCGCCTCCAGCGAGGCCGCATGCACTCCGCTCAGGGTGATGGTGTCATTGGCAGTGAGCTGAATCACCGCATTGCCCGAGCTGTCATCGCTGATGAGGCCGGACAGGGTCGCCCAGTCGGCAAAACCGTAGTCGTGCAGGTTGATCACGTCGAGTTCCCCCGCGGTGCTGCCGACCGCGATGTTGCCTTGATTGAAGTCGTTGATGACGTCGTTGCCGGAGCCGGCCGTGAAGACGAAAACATCGTTGTTCGGTCCGCCCCACAGCTGATCATTACCCGCGCCGCCGTTCAGCGTGTCCGTGCCGCCGGTGATAGAGCCAGGGGTAGATGGCGCATAAGTCCGCGCATCGCCGTAGAGATGATCAGTGAACTCTCCGCCATTGAGGATGTCATTGCCGCCACGCGCACTGCCGGACATGTTCATGGCGTCGCCAATCAGCTGGGAGCCGTAGACGGCCGGCGGCGGCTCGCCGCCATTCGTCACGAAGGTCAGGGTATCGTTGCCACCCTGGGCATTGTCGGTCAATGACGTGAGCGAATCGCCGGCCAGCGTTCCACCTCCGATCGCCATGCCGCTGCTGATGCCGAGCGTGAGGTCGTCGTTGCCACCGATTGTATTGCCGGTCATGGCACCGATGGCATCCCCACTGAGGGTCGCCGTGCTTTCGTATGCATATTCGAATACGTTCAGCGTGTCGTTGCCGCCATGCGCGTTGTCGCTCATGGATCCCCCGGCATCGCCGCTGAACACGTTCTCGAAGGCGCGCCCACCGGTCACGCCTGTCAGCGTGTCATTGCCGCCTTGCGTGTTGCCCGACATGTCGCCTCCGGCATCTCCGTAAATGGAGATGTTGGAGCGGAAATTGCCGCCGGCGTCGGCGGTGAGCGTGTCGCTGCCGCCTGCAGCATTGCCCAACATGGTCTCGGCGTCGCCCATAATGGTGGCGCCGCTAAAGGGAAAATCCACGTTCGCCGTGAGCGTGTCGTTGCCGCCGTGGGAATTGCCCTGCATGACCGTGTCTTCGCCGATCAGCGTAACGAACACGTCCGTGTTGAGGATGGTTGCCGTCACCGTGTCGTTCCCGCCCCAGCCGTCGATCGGGAAGTTGGGATCTCCGACGATGGTCGCGGTTTGGCTGAAGTCCGGAAAGGTGAGGATCAGGGTGTCGTTCGGCATCGTGCGCATGGCGCATCACTCCCATTTCATGTCAGTCGCGTGACTCTGAAAACAGCGGAGGTCTCGGCGAGACGCACTGCGGTCACGCTTGGATCTGAATCTACTTGGAGTTGATGGCGGAGGTTTGCTCCTGACTCGGTTTGATTGCGGCCGAGGAACCGCGTGACGGTGCTCGCCATCGATGGCAGCACGGGACAGGTGCGGACTTCATGGAAACCGCGATCGACCCGTTAGATCAGAGCCGGGTTAAAGCGCTATGACGTGCCGTTTGCCATCTCACCGCATCGTCGCGAGCTGCACCGCCAGCGCGCAGGCGCGGTCGTATTCGTCGAGATTGATCCATTCGTCGACCGTGTGCGCCTCGTTCTGGCCGGCACCGAAGGTCACGGTCGGAACGCCGTGGCGGACCATCCAGTTGGCATCCAGGCCGCCATTGGCGGCGCGCACGTTCGCCGTTCCGCCCACGGCAGACACCGCCTCGATCGCGCGTTTGACCACCGGCAGGTTCTCCTTCATGCGGAACGGATAATAGTCGGTCTCGGCCTTGAACTTGACCTTGCCGGACTTGCCTTGCGCGTTGGTGACCTTCTTGGCCGCCTTCTCGAACGCGGCCTTGTAGGCCTTGGTGATCTCCTTGAAGAATTTTCCGTCGTGGCTGCGGCTCTCGCCGCGCACATGCACGTAGTCGGTGACGACATTGGTGGCATCGCCCGCGGGGCGGCCTTCGCCGCCGGTGACCGGGCCGACATTGCTGGTGCCTTGCCTCTTGCCCTTCACGACCTTGCCGAACCAGCCGCCGGCCTTCACGTCCGCAAGCGCCAGCGCCATGATCATGGTCGAGGAGATGCCGCGCTCGGGTGCGACGCCGGCATGCGAGGCGCGGCCGAAGATCTCGACGGTCCAACGGTCGGCGCCGACGGCCCCGATCACGACGTTGGAGGCCGAGCCGCCGTCATAGTTGAACGCCATCACGGGCTTGCCGAGCTCGTCGAGCTTGACGTGCCGCGCGCCATAGAGCCCGCTCTCCTCGCGCACGCAGAACAACAGCGTGATCGGCGGATGATCGAGCTTCTGCTTTTGGAGCTCGGCGGCCAGCGTCACCAGCACGCCGCAGCCGCAGCGATTGTCGCCGCCGAGCGCGGTCTTGGCGTCGTTGACGATCTTGCGCCCCATCAACTTTGGCTTGGCACCGGCGCACAGCGGCACCGTGTCCATGTGGGTCATGAACATGATGCGTGGATGGTTGTGCAGCGCGCCGCGGCCGGGCAGGTCGACGATGAGGTTGCCGGTCTCGGTCGGCACCGGAATGCGCGTGTTGGCGTCATCGAGCCGGATCGCCTTCGCCGGCACACCGCTCTCCTTCAGCGCAGCCGTGAGCTCCCGCCCGATCGCCGCCTCCTGCCCGGTGACGCCCTCCACGGCGAGGAAGCGCATGAGACGATCGGTGGCGGCTTTGGTGTCGACAGGCATGGACTCGAATTCCCTTGATGCGGATGGCGGCGCAGCATCTCCTGCGCTTCCGCATTTCGCAAGGGGCTCAGACGCGCTGCGTGTAGATCAAGAAAATCAGCACGCCGACCGCCAGTGCCGCCGCCATGAACAGCAGCACCGCCGGCAGCCCCGCGAGTGCGGCCACCGCGCCGGTGACGGATTGCATCAGCGCAGTGCCGAGAAAGAAGGCGAGATTGACGGCCGCAAGCGCCTTGCCGGCGACCTGCGCATCGACGAGTTGCCTGGACATGCCGAACAGCAGCGGCTGCGCCGAGGTGAAGAGCCCGATGAGCACGAACAATGCCAGATCGTAGGAGGGCGGCATGACGTTCACGCCGAACAGCCATGCAACGGCAAAGTGCGGCGCTCCCAGCGCCATCAGCGCGAGCAGTAGCGCCGCGATCGCATGCGTGCCGGCGACCAGCTCGCGGCGGCGGCCGAGCCTGCGGTCGATCATGCCGACGAGCAGCGGGCCTGCGATCATCGCCAGCGTAAACGCGCCGAGCTGGTTGCCGGCCTCGATCCGCGTCAGGCCCTTGATCTCCATCAGCCAGGGTCCTCCCCACACGCCGCGCAGCACCAGCGTGCTCGCCAGCGACACCATCGCCAGCGCGATCACGCCGCGCAGCGGCCGTGACAGGCCGAGCCTGACCACATCGATCATCTGCGACAGCGGCGAGGACTCGTCCTTGTGCTCGGCCGGCTGGTGCGGCACCAGTACGAACACCGCCAGCGCGACGAGGATGCCGCCGATTGCGGAGATCCAGAACCCGGCGCGCCAGCCGTAAGTATCGATCACGAAAGCGAGCGGGCTCGCCGACAGCAGCATGCCGATATTGCCGATCGAGAGGATGGCGCCCGACCACAATCCGAATCGCGCCGCCGACAATTGCTTGGCTGCGAGCGTCATCGGGCACATCAGCATGCCCGAGGTGGCGACGCCGAGCAGCAGTTGCCCGACGGCGAAGCTCTCGGGCCCCGTCGCAAACCCCGAGGCCATCGCGCCGAACACGGTTCCCGCCAGCAGGGCGAGCGACACCGGCCGCACGCCGAACCGGTCCATCGCCGCGCCGACCGGGATCTGCGAGGCTGCAAAGGCAAAGTGGTAGACCGACGTGAGGCTCGCCAGCGCCTGCGGCTCGATGTGGAAATCCGCCGCCATCAGGTCGAGGCTCACCGCCGGAATGGTGCGCAGCAGGGTCGACAGCATGTGGCCGCAGGCGAGCGCGACCAGCGCGAAGATCAGCGCGCGGGTGGCGGTGCCCGCGTCGTCGTCGGCGTTGGCCATGAGCGTCCCGTCCCGAGAAGGTTTTGGGGTGAGTTACATGATCGAGGGGGCGGGTGCCAATGGCGGCAGCGCGCCCCCCTCATGCCGGAATGTGACCTCGGACTGGTACTCGACCTCTCGAGCAATGCCATTGCCGAGAGGTTAGCCGCATTGCAACGCACCACCTTCGAGACGGCACTCAGCCTGGTAGGGAGTCATGGCGTTGCGCCGCGGGGATAAAGTGTTGTGGGCGTCTCCGCGGTGCGCGCGACGGTTGCATCATCTTCGCTCTTGGGAGCTTCCGTTGGCGAACGTAGGAACAAAGGAGACATCGTCTCTCTTACCTAGGTTAGGGAGACCTGATCATGCTGTCCTCGAGACCGCCACGGCCCATTCGCACGACGCTCGATCTTTCGAACGCTGAGCAGGTCAAGTCGGTCCGCAGGCGGCTTCGCATCTCCAATGCCGATCTGGTCAGGATCGTCGACAAGATCGGCAACTCTCTGGCGGCCATCGAGAAGGAAGTGGAGCTCGAAAAGCTGGCCGTTCAGCAAGGTAGTGCCAGGGACGCAGCGACGACCCTCGAATGAATCCAACCCATCACGTGGGAAAGGAGAATTGCGATGAACAGTCTGATCTACCTCATAGGGCTCATCGTTGTGATCGCCGTCATTCTTTCGTTCTTCGGCTTGCGATGACCCGCCACGGCCCGGCAGGCGACCGCCGCGCCGGTGAAGTCATTCTTAATGTCGCGTGCAGCAAATGGTTGATGCGCACCAGGTCAATACCATCATAGCGACGACGCTTTGTGCGTTCTTCGAGCGGCTTCCCGACGCTCAAATCGGCACTGAGGAAGCCAAGCTGCTGGCCAAGCAAATCACTGAAGCGCTGAACGCAGCTGGGCTGCAGATTGTCCCTGTGGCTCCGGCGAGCACAAGGCCCTAGTTCTATGGCTGCGGCACCGAGCTTTCTGGCTTAAGGCTCCATCAGAGCTTCGTTTTCTTGAGATCATGTCTCGCGCCGGAATGGCGTCATCCGCGTCGCTCCTGGGCCGCAATCTATTTCAACTCGATCAGCAGCTTCCAAGCGTCCTCCAGCAAGGCCTTCATCCGGTGTCGCTCGGCGCGGGCGTCCGGTGTGCACATTCCATGTTGATATGCATTCCGGTTGCCCTTCGGAGCGCCCGATCTTGGCGCGCCGCCATGCATGCGGCAGCGGCGCTTGCCGTGCACGGCTGGCGCGCGGCACGCGAGACCGCGGCGCGTCTGCGCCCCGCAGCGCGGGCTCGACTGCATTGCATCGGTATGACGGATGTGATCGCGAGTCATACGCAGGCGCCACTCGTATGGACCTCGCGGCCTGCGCCCGTTTCTGCATTCGAAGTCGTCTCCATTGCGCCAGCCTCCGCAATGATCATGCTGGCATGCTGCGTGACGTTGCCCACGATCGCCCGTCCGCCGTCCTGCACCGACAAATTCTGCACCGTGATCGCGCGCTCGTCGCTGTTGCGGTGGCGGTTCAGCGCTTCGACCTGGGCGGCGAAGGTGCGGGAGAGCCGGGTCAAGGCGCGGGCGATGCCCTCCTGCTGCGTCAGATCGTCGGTGCAGGCGAGACGGCAGGCACAGCGCATCGCCGCCATGTGCACCGACACCATCTGGGAGACCAGCAAGGCCTCGATGGAATCCTTCGGCGCGATGCTCCTGATGGTCGAGATCATGAAGGCGAGATTGGCCTCATCCGGCTTCTGCCCGACCACGCTGGCCTTGACCAATTGCCTCAATATGCCGTGCATCGCGTCGCGGTCGGCGGCGCCGAGCGCCTCGGCCAGCAGCCGCTCGCCGGTGTGCGGGTCGGGATGGCGGATCGCAATGCGCCGCTTGTAGAGTTTTACGCGCGGGGTCGCGGCGGGGACGCTGCGATCGGATGCCGCGAGCGGCGAGGGGATGTGGCGTTCGAGAGCTGTCGTCATGGGCATGTGTCCTTTGAGCGCGCAAGCGCGAACGGCCGTTCGCCGCTGCGCGCGAATGCGGATTTCGGATGTCGATGAAGGGTTTAGACGCAACCGCGTCGGCACGGGTCCGGACCGGCAGGCCGTGACGCTCGCGACTGTTGCGATGATGGCATTATGGCACTGTTTTGCCCGACGCGACAGAATTTATTTCGTAAATCCGAAAAATTTCCTCGGCCCTGCGCAAGCATTTGTTCTGAAAGGGGCGGTCTACTGTGCATGGGGTTGTTTTCGCACTTTTGTATTGGAAGCGGCACGCACGTGCCGTGCGGCGGAATGCCGGCGCTCAAACGCGATTGCGAAATCCGGCACGGCCGCTATTCATGACTTCTACGGCGTCGCACCAACAAGCATGCACAAGCGACGCCAAGAGGTCTGGGAGAGAACGAATGCAACGAACCGCCCGCCTGCTGGCAGTCATCGCAGCTCTATGCGCCTTGGCGCCGGCGACAGAGGCTCTCGCGCAGAAATATCCGTCGCGGCCGGTCAAGATCATGGTCGGCTTCAGTGCGGGCGGCCCGGTCGACGTCGTCGCGCGCATCATTGGCGACCGCTTGAGCAACAAGCTCGGCCAGCCCTTCGTGGTCGAGAACCGCGCCGGCGCCAACGGCATGATCGCGGCCGAAGCCGTCGCGCGCGCCGAGGCGGACGGCTACACCATGCTCGCCTGCAACTCGTCGACGATCACGCTGAACAAGACGCTGTTCAAGGACATCCGCTACGATCCGCAAGTCGACTTTGCATCGCTCACCACGGTGGTCTCGGCGCCGCTCGTCCTCGTCGTCAATCCCGAGAATCCCAAGACGGCGAACGTCAAGTCGGTGGCCGATCTCGTCGCTGCGGCGAAGGCCGCGCCCGGCGCGCTCGCCTACGGCTCCGGCGGCAACGGCAATCTCGCCCATCTCGCCATGGAGCTGCTCAGCCAGAAGGCCGGCATCAAGCTGATCCATGTGCCCTATCGCGGCGGCTCGGCCGCCGAGGTCGGCATTCTCGCGCAGGAGGTGCTGGCAGTGTTCGATCCGCTCTCCGCCGTGCCGCTGGTCAAGGCCGGCAAGCTGCGCGCGCTGGCGGTGTCCTCGGCCGAGCGGCTGCCGGCGCTGCCCGACGTGCCGACCGTGGCGGAAGCCGGCTATCCCGGATTCGACATCTCGTTCTGGGTCGGCTTCTTCATGCCGAAGGCAACGCCCGCGCCGATCCTGGAAACCCTGCATCGGGAGATCGTCGCCGCCGCCAAGGATCCCTCGGCCGAGGAGAAGCTCGGCGCGCAAGGCGTCGTCAGCGTGCTCAGCCCAGCCGACTACGCCGCGAAGATCGCCAAGGAGACCAAGGAGCTCGCGGAGGTGGTTGCGGCCGCGAACATCAAGGCGGAATAGGGCGCGACGCGCTATCTGCCGATCAGCAGCTTAAGCCGGTCGAGCAGCGGACGCTGTCCTGCATTGATCTTCTCCTGCGCCGCGTCGAGCGTGAACCATTCGGCGCGGTCGACTTCCGGAAAGGCCTGCCGCTTGCCGCTGCGCGGCGGCCATTGCATCTCGAACGTGTTGCTGCGAATGCTGCGCACGTCGAGATCGAGCTCGGCCGCGAACGCGGTGACGAGCTTGCCCCCGCGCTGCCTGACCTGGCCCAGCGGGGTCAGCGGCATGGAAAGCTCCTGTCCTAGCTCCTCGGCGAACTCACGTCGCGCCGCGATCTCCGCGTCGTCTCCGTCCGTGTATTCACCCTTCGGGATCGACCATGCGCCGAGATCCTTGTTGCGCCAGAACGGCCCTCCGGGATGGACCAGGAGCACCTCGATGTTCCCACGCTTGCGATAGGCGATGATCCCGGCACTCTTCGATGGCATTGCAGGTTCCGCAAAAAGAGCCGCGGCCTTCCCTCGGGAAAAAGTGGAACTGCGCGTCCTAGCGCAGGTTAGTAGCCAATGTTCATTTGATGAAAGGGAGTGAACCATGATCCGCCTGTTGGCAACCACCGCAATGGGGGTGGTGCTGGCGAGCGCCGCGTTTGCGCAATCGCCCAGCACGAATCCGCCGTCTCAGCAGACGCCGCAGTCCCAGTCGAACTCCACCGCGCCATCCACGACCTCGCCGTCGAGCGCGACCGACAAGCAGCAGACCACATCGCAACCGCAGCAATCCCCGTCGTCGGGAACGCCGGCCCAGACCACGCAGACCAATCCACCATCGTCCGGCTCCGGCACCGCCAATACGGGCTCGACTGCGCAGTCGCAGAGCGGGACGGCGAATTCCAATGCAGCCGGTAACCAGCCTGCAACGCAGCAGAGCGCCAACCCGCCAGCTGCGAACACCAACCAGGCACAGGACCGGTCCAATCCGCCGCCGGCCAGCAATCAAGCCCAGCAGGCACCGGCCGCATCTGGAACCAACCAGGCCCAGCAGGCACCGACTGCGCCGACGAGCAACCAGGCGGCCGCCCAGGCCGACGTCAACCTCAACAAGCAGCAGGAGACCAAGATCAGCGCGTCGATCTCGCACCTCAACGTGCGGCCGCTGACCAACGTCAATTTCGCGCTGAACGTCGGCACGGTGGTGCCGCGCGACGTGCACCTCTCGACGCTGCCGCCCGACGTCGTCGAGATCGTGCCGCAATATCGCGGCTACAGCTTTGCGCTGGTGAAAGATCAGATCGTCGTGGTCGATCCGGCGACCTACAAGATCGTGACGGTGCTGCCGTACTCAGGCCAGTCCACGGCGACAACGACGACGACGCGCGAGCGCAGCGCCAGCAAGTTCTCGGATCGCGATCGCGAGGTGATCCGCAAGCATGCGAAAACCCGTACCGAGGGACGCAAGGAAGTGCGGACCACCGGCAGCACAGCGCGCAGTGAGATCCGCGTCGGTGACCGTCTTCCCGAGAGCGTCGAGGTCGAGGAATTCCCGACCACGGTCTACCGCGATGCGCCGGGCTTGCGTGAATATCGCTACATCCACCGCGACACCCGGACCTATGTCATCGAGCCGCGCGAGCGGCGAGTGATCGAGGAGATCGACTAGGTCGATTTGGGTCGGAGCCGCCGCAAGCGAGCGGCTCCGATCGTTAGCCTGACGTCCGTTCGCGCGATGCGAGACGAACGGCGCGAGCCTTCGCGCTCTTTCCGGCCGCGCGTGCCGCGATCATGCTGCGGGCCTTGCCGGGAGCCGTGACATTCTTCCGCAACAGTGTGGCGAGCCGCTTGCGGGCGCCCTTCGTCGTCACGCGCGCCGCGACTTGCTCCGCCTTGCGAATGATGTTCGCAACCGAAGGCGTCAGGTTCACCGGAACCCAGGCGACGTCCTTGGCCTTCGAAAGACTGCCGATGCCTTCGCATGGCGCTTCGCGCGGCAGGTCGATGCGGATCGCGAGTGCCTCCGACCGTTCGGTCCAGTCTTCGGCCTTGGTACCGGTGATGATCCGGACATAGTCGCGCGTCTCACGCGGCAGCGCGCTCTGCCTGGCAAGCCATTTCTGGATGCGGCCGGGACCGGCATTGTAGGCGGCGGCAGCAAGGCCGAGATTGCCGAAATCGTCGCGCAGCTTGCGCAGGAATTTTGCCGACGCCGGCAGCGCCTTCATCGGATCGAAGGGATCGTCGAGCCCGACCTCGGCGGCCGTCCCCGGCATGAACTGCGCGACGCCCTGCGCGCCAGCATGGCTGACCTCGTTGGACTTGAAGCGGCTCTCCTGCCAGATCAGGCGCGCGAAGAACGGCACCGGAATGCCGCTGGATTCGGCGGCCTCGCGCAGCGCGTGACAAAATCGTTCGGTTGGCGAGGGCTCCGCCTGCACCAACGGCTCGACCGCGCGCGGTGGCTCGATCACCTGCTCGTAAGCCG
The DNA here is from genome assembly GCF_025200905.1 of Bradyrhizobium yuanmingense. Lineage (NCBI taxonomy): Bacteria > Pseudomonadati > Pseudomonadota > Alphaproteobacteria > Hyphomicrobiales > Nitrobacteraceae > Bradyrhizobium > Bradyrhizobium yuanmingense. Next base: position 1,952,549 of record NZ_CP104173.1, read on the forward strand.
CGTGCGCGTTGGCAAGCTCGATCGCTTGCACGCTGGCGACGAAGAGCTCGACCACCGGAACAAGTGACGAGGCATGATTGTTCTTGAGAACAGTGGTGTCGAAACGTGATGCTTGGCGGGATGCCGACGGATCGAGATCGCACATCAGAAGCAGAAACGCGGCGCAAGCCGCGACGACAAATCGCATTTGCTGGGAGAACCTCGAACTGTGGGATGAACGGCCAGCGACGCGCCGGCGACAGGAAGTTCTTAACCGTCCGATTGCGGCAAAGCTGCGGTCTCTCGGGTTCCTTCGGTGTTACTACGGTGTTCCCGAAGAGAAACTCTCCGCGGCTTTGCTGGCTGTTTGCGAATGGGATGCGCGATGACGATGCGATGGATACTAGGCGCGGTGATGTCGCTGTGGCTCATCGCTCCGGCGCTCGCAGGCAATCTCGAGCCTGCTGCGGTGAACGAGGCTGCGCGTCCTGCGAAGCCGCCGGCCACCGACAAGCTGAATGCAGCCGTGGTGAAGCTTCAGGTGCTGCTCGATCGCGCGCAATTTTCGCCCGGCGAGATTGACGGCAAGCTCGGCGAGAACGCGCAGAAGGCGCTCAAGGCGTTCGCGGAGCAGAACGGCATCGCATCCGACAAGGTTGTGGCGCCGGAGCTCTGGGACAAGCTGACCGCAGCGAGCGAGGGCCCGATTCTCGTCGACTACAAGATCGCCGACGCCGACGTGAAGGGACCGTTCTTAAAGAAGCTGCCGGCCAAGCTCGATGACATGAAGTCGCTGGACGCGCTGAGCTACACCAGCCCGCTCGAAGGACTTGCCGAGAAATTCCACATGAGCGCGGACCTGCTCAAGGCGCTCAATCCGGGCAAGGCGTTCGACAAGGCCGGAGAGACGATCGTGGTTGCCAATGTTCCGGCGCGGCGCGAGCTGCCGCGCATTGCCCGGCTCGAAGTCGATAAGACCAACGGGACCTTGAAAGCGTTCGATGCAAGCGGCGCTCTGCTGGCGTTCTATCCGGCGTCAGTCGGCAGTCCGGATCGCCCGACGCCAACGGGAACGCTGAAGGTCACCGCCAGCCACGAGCTGCCGACCTACCGCTACAATCCCGAGTACAAGTTCAAGAGCGTCAAGTCCAAGAGACCGTTCGATATCAAGCCGGGTCCGAACAATCCGGTGGGCGCATACTGGATCGGCCTGTCGGCGCAGGGCTACGGCATCCACGGAACGGCAGAGCCCGACAAGGTCAGCAAGTCGGCGTCGCACGGCTGCGTTCGGCTCACCAATTGGGACGCGCGTGTGCTCGGCGAGAACGTGAAGCGCGGCATGCCCGTCGTCTTCCTCGATGCGCCGACGGAATCCTCATCGAAGCGGCAGGGCACGCCCGCTGCGAAGCGTGCCGCGAACTAGTCCTTCGGAAAATCCTTCCGCATCGCGATCTCCGCGGCGTCGCCGGGCGACAGCACGTTTTGATCGAAGGCGGCCTGCGGCGTCGTCATGATGTCGTAGAGCGAGATGCCCTTGATCGGCTTGCCCATGAGCTCGCGGACGCATTCGGCGAGCGTGCCGTTGTAGACGAGATAGGGCGGCCCGCGATCCTTCTGCCGCTCGCCCTTCAGCGACGGCCATTTCTTCAGCTCGGCCGGCGCGTCATAGGCGATCGGCGATCCCTCTTTGAACATGCGTTTGGCCCCGGTGGCTTGATGGCCGGGAAGTCTACAGCCGCCGGGTAAACGCCCGTTAAAGAATTGGCTCAAATCAGCCGGCAATGAAGGCGAGCAGGGTGCCGTTGGCCTTGGCCGGCGGCACGCAGATCGCAGCTCCGCTCCGCACCGCGGCTGGCCCCAGCGCCTTCTCGGTCGCCGCGAGATCGCCGCTGACCAGCACCAGCGCGGCGCCACCGCGCTCTGAGAGGCCATTCAGCGACACGCCGGGATAGCGCTTGGCGAGTTGGTCCAGCGTCAGGTAGACGAAGTCGGCGCGATCGCCGCCGGAGGGCACGATGACGGCGCCGTCCGCGTCGGTCTTCGCCTCGCGGTCGATCAGGCGGGCGAGATGCGCGGCCTCCTTGGCGGGCTCCGGCGTTGCGATCAGCGTCTGCTTGATCCGCTTGGCCGCATTGGCGTGGGTCATCAGCTCGGGGATCCACACAGTCTCGCGGGTCTTGTGCTGGCAGGCGAAGATGCGCACGCCGCCCGGCGCTTCAGCCGTCGGCCACATGAAGGTGCGGAATTTCGCCGCCGAGATCGTGCCGTCTGGCAGCGTGACGGGGCGTTCGAAATCGGTCGGGCCGATCGGCTCCAGGCCCCGTGCACGGATCTCCTCGGCGCCGGCGGTGCTATCGACTGCGGTGAAAGCGATGCGCTCGATGCCCTCGCCATGGCGCTCGACGAAGGCGCGGGCCGGCGCATTGTGCTCGGTTGCCACGAGCACGCCGAGCAGCTCCATGTAGTCGGGGTCGAACATGATGGTGTAATTGCCGGTGCCCATATGCGCGCTGTGGGTGCCGCGCGGCGAGACCGTGAAGCCGAGTCGTCTGTAGTTCTCGGCGGCCTTGTCGAGGTCCTTCACCATGACGACGGCGTGGTCGATACCGATGACGTTCTTGAGGGCCACTGTTGCTATTCCCCGATTGCAAGCTGATTTTGCGCCGCGCCGGCGGCTGTCGGCCATGTCTACGCCGGATGGGCCGTCAAGTCATTTTCAATTCGGCGAGAGATGCGGAATTTCATTCCGCGCGATGCATCCTCCGACGCGCTTCAGCGCGCCTGCTCGAGGTAAGCCGCGAGGACGGCGCGCTCCTCGCCGGTCATCTCGGTGATGTTGCCGGGCGGCATGGAATTGGACCAGGCTGCAACCCGCCCGATCAGGCGAATGTTGCGATGGATGTGCTCGGGCGTGTCGAGCACAATGCCCTTCGGTGCGGTGACGATGCCGGCCCAGACCGGCTCGGCCGCGTGGCACATGCTGCAGCGGGACATCACGATCTCCTCGACATTGGCGGCCGTGACCGGCGCCGACAATGCGCCCGTCTTCACCTCGCGCGGTCCGGCGGCGGAGAGGAGGAGGATCGCAATCACGCCGGCCGCGGCCACGCCCCACACCCACCAGGGCGATTTGCGCCCGGCATGACGCTCGTTGAAGAAGTGGCGGATCACCGGCCCGAGCGCCAGGACGATCGCGACGATGATCCAGTTGAAGCGCGTGGCGTAGAGCAGGGGATAGTGGTTGCTGATCATCAGCACGACGACGGGAAGCGTCAGGTAATTGTTGTGGACCGAGCGTTCCTTGCTGGCCTTGCCGAGCTTGGGGTCAGGCGCCTGTCCGGCGATCAGGCTGGCCACGATCTTCTTCTGGTTCGGGATGATCAGCGTGAAGACGTTGGCCACCATGATGGTGCCGATGATCGCGCCGATCTGGTTGAAGGCGCCGCGTCCGCTCAGCACATGGGTGAAGGCGTAAGTGAGTGCGACCAGGAACAGATAGCCGCCGATGGCGAAAGGCAGTTCGCGCTGGGCGAGCCCGGTGCGGCAGGCGGCCTCATAGAGCAGCCACGCCAGCACCAGGCTGCAGAAGCTGAACAGTCCGGCCTGGAATGATGTGAGGTCGAGGATCGACTTGTCGACCAGGAACAAGTCGGCCTCGAGATAATACACCACCACCATCAGCGCGAAGCCGGACAGCCAGGTGGTGTAGGCCTCCCATTTGAACCAGGTCAGCTCGTCCGGCATCTGGCTGGGCGCGACCAGGTATTTCATGATCCGGTAGAAGCCGCCGCCATGGACCTGCCAGGCCTCGCCCTGCACGCCGCCCGGCAGGTCGGCCTTCGGCTTCAGGCTGAGGTCGAGGGCGATGAAATAGAAGGAACTGCCGATCCAGGCGATTGCGGCCACCACGTGCAGCCAGCGCAGCAGCAGGCTCGCCCATTCCGATATGACGGATCCCCACATGATCTCCTCATCCGGCGCGACCTGGATGCCGCAGCCTCCATGACCGTAACCGGCGATCGCCGCCCTCACAATGTGTCGCACCGTTCAACCGCATTTTCCAGTATGATGGACTGCGGCTGATGCACATCGTGCGGGCATGAACTGACGTGGGATTCGGCAGGCGCCAAACTCGCCGAGAGACCTTTTGCGGGTGATCGGCGTTGACGCACGACACGCCCAAGGCGGAGGACGACGAATTGAGCGACAGGATAACGTTCGTGGCGATGCTCGCAGCGCTGCTGGCTGCTGCTGCGGCGGCCGGCGCACACGCCGAGCCCGTGTTGCAGGGCAAGGACGCCTATGGCGATTGGCGCGCCGACAAGCCCGGCACGGTCAGGCTGATCCGGCCGCAGGATCTGGTCAGGCCCGGCGCCACGCGATCGGTTGCGAGCTCGTCGCGCGTGGTGCCGCGTCCGCCGGAAGCCCAGCTCCAGGTGCCGGCCGGCTTCAAGATCGAGCTGTTCGCCGAAGGCGTGCGTGCGCCGCGCATCATCCGCGCGGCGCCGAATGGCGATGTGTTCGTCGCGGAAACACGCGCCGGCACCGTTCGGGTGCTGCGCGCGGGCGAGGGCGGCCAGGTCGCGACCAACGAGATCTTCGCCAGCGGCCTGCGGCAGCCGTTCGGCATCGCTTTCTTTCCGAACGGCGACAATCCGCAATGGGTCTATGTCGCCAACACCGACAGCGTCGTTCGCTTTCCCTACAAGGCCGGCGATGTGAAGGCGCGCGGCAAAGCGGAGACGGTTGTCGCAAGCCTGCCGGATGGGGGCCATTCCACCCGCGATATCGTCTTCACGCCCGACAACAAGCGTATGCTGGTGTCGGTGGGTTCGCTCAGCAACGTCGCCGAAGGCATGGGCACGCCGCCCGGCGGGATGGAGGCGTGGGCGAAGACGCAGCCGCTCGGCGCCACATGGGCCAGCGAGCTCGAGCGCGGCGCGGTGCTGGCCTTCAACCCTGACGGCAAGGAGCGAAAGATCCATGCCACCGGTATCCGCAACTGCGTCGGCCTCGCGATCCAGCCGCAGACCGGTCTGCCCTGGTGCTCGACCAATGAGCGCGACGGTCTCGGCGACGACCTCGTGCCCGATTACGTCACGAGCGTGAAGGAAGGCGCGTTCTACGGCTGGCCGTGGTTCTATATCGGTGGCAATGAAGACCCGCGCCATGCCGGCGCGCGGCCGGATCTCAAGGACAAGGTGACGGTGCCCGATGTGCTGATCCAGCCGCACTCGGCCTCACTCGGCATGACCTTCTACCAGGGCGCGCAGTTTCCGCCCGAATACCAGGGCGACGCCTTCGCCGCCCAGCACAGCTCCTGGAATAGGTCGAAACGCACCGGCTACAAGGTGATCCGCATCCGCATGAAGGACGGCAAGCCGACCGGCGAGTACGAGGATTTCGTGACGGGGTTCGTCGTGAACGATACGGAAGTGTGGGGCAGGCCGGTGGGAGTGGCGGTGGCGAAGGATGGATCGCTGCTGATCTCGGAAGATGGCAACGGCACGATCTGGCGGGTGACAAGCGCGCCGCGGTGACGCTGCACCCTCTCCCCTTGTGGGAGAGGGTGGCTTCGCGAACGCGAAGCCGGGTGAGGGGTATCTATCGTCACGAGCAGTCTCAGGTGTAGAGAGAACCCCTCATCCGGCGCTTTGCGCCACCTACTCCCACAAGGGGAGAAGGAAGAAGAGCACCTCATCCTCGCCTCACGCTCGCACCGCCATCCACCGGCAGCGTCACGCCCGTGATGAAATTCGCCTCGTCGCTCGCCAGGAACAGCGCGGCGTTGGCGACGTCCCAGCCCGTACCCATCTTTCTGCGCAGCGGCACCTTGCTGTCGCGTTCGGCTTCGACCTCGGCGCGGGTCTTGTGCCATTCGCGGGCGCGGGTGTCGACGGCCATCGGCGTGTTCATCAGGCCGGGCAGGATGACGTTGGCGCGGATGCCGTATTCGGCGTTCTGGTAGGCGAGCTGTTCGGTGAAGGCGATCATCGCCGACTTCGTCGCCTTGTAGGCGACGTAAGGATAGGTGGTGATCGCGGCCATCGACGAGATGTTGATAATGGCGCCGCTTCTCTGCGCGCGCATGATCGGGATCACTTCCTTCGCCGCGAGAATGCAGCTCTTCAGATTGATCGCGACGACGCGATCGAACGCCTCCTCGGTTATTTGCAGCAGCTCGGCATCGCCACCGGCGAGGCTGACGCCGACATTGTTGTGCAGCACGTCGATACGCTCCCAGCGCGATTGCGCGTCCGCAACCATCGCCTTGATATCCGCAGCCTTGGTCACGTCCGCCTTGAAGGCCGCCGCCGTGCCGCCTTTCGCGGTGATCATCGTGACCGTCTCCTGCGCCGATTCCAGATGGTGGTCGACACACAAGACCTTGGCGCCCTCGCGCGCGAAGGTGAGCGCGGTGGCGCGGCCGTTGCCCATGCCTTCGCCGGGGCTTTGCCCGGCTCCGACGACGATCGCGACCTTGTCCTTCAAGCGCATCTCGGTTCACTCCCGTCCTTGTCATTATTTTCGTGCAGACTAGCAATCGCGCTCCTGGGAGAGAAGAGCGCGCTTTCCGCGTTCATGTCATTGACATCGCACGGAATTGCATGTGGCGGCCGGTCCATCGCGCATGGCTGGCCGTTGCGGTCCAGGAACCGTTCCGGCCTCGCAGCGTTTGTCGCGGAGCCTTTCCCGCGCTAGGCTCAGTCCCGGGGCTTCCCAACCACCAGTGGCTTGCCGATGAATCTGCTCGATCCGCAAGGGCCCGTGGCTGCGGCCAATAGAACTATTTTGGTCGATTCGGTCTTCATCATGCTCGTGATCGTGGTGCCGACCATTTTCGCGATTCTGGCTTTCGCGTTCTGGTTTCGCGCCTCGAATCCGAGGGCGCGCTACCAGCCGGAGTTCGTCTATTCCGGCCGCGTCGAGATGGTGGTGTGGTCTATTCCGGCGCTCACCGTGATCCTGCTCGGCGGCGTCGCCTGGATCGGCTCGCACCAGCTCGATCCCGCCGCGCCCGTGCCGGGCACCGGCAGCCCAGTGCGGATCCAGGCGGTCTCGCTCGACTGGAAATGGCTGTTCATCTATCCGGACCAGCGCATCGCCACCGTCAACACGCTGACGGTGCCGGCCGGCGCCGAGCTGAATTTCCAGCTGACGTCATCGAGCGTGATGAACACGTTCTTCATCCCGCAGCTCGGCAGCATGATCTACACCATGAACGGCATGGTGACGAAGCTGAACCTGCGCGCCGACAACGAAGGCAAGCTTCAGGGCCTGTCCGCGCATTTCTCCGGCGACGGTTTCCCGGACATGATGTTCGACGTCAACGTGATCTCGCCGCTCGCCTTCCCGGACTGGGTGGCGCATACGGCGAAGACGGACGCGGTGCTGAACGAGGACAGCTACAAGAAGCTGATGCAGCAGGGCATTGAGAAGGGCAGGCCGGTCTACCGCCTCGACGATCCGCGCCTGTTCGATTTGATCGCGACCCAGCACATTCCGCCGGGGCCCGGGCCGGCCCTCGCGTCCGAAGCAGGCCGGTCGCACAGTGGAGGCCATGATGCTCGGTAAGCTCGATTGGTCGGCCATCCCGCTCGACCAGCCGATTCCGCTCGTCGCCGGCGCGGTGGTGCTTGTCGCGATCCTCGGCGTGCTGGGCTGGGTCGTGGTGAAGGGACATCTGCCCTATCTCTGGCGCGAATGGATCACCAGCGTCGACCACAAGCGCATCGGTGTCATGTACATCCTGCTCGCCTCGGTCATGCTGCTGCGCGGCGGCAGCGACGCCATCATGATGCGGATCCAGCAGGCTGTGGCGTATCAGTCGCAGGGCTATCTGCCGCCGGAGCACTACAACCAGATCTTCTCCGCGCACGGCACCATCATGATCTTCTTCGTGGCGATGCCGTTCGTGATCGGGCTTATGAACCTCATCGTACCGCTCCAGCTCGGCGTGCGCGACGTCGCCTTCCCGACGCTCAATTCGGTCGGCTTCTGGCTGACGGCGACGGGTGCGCTCTTGGTCAATATCTCGCTCGTGGTCGGCGAATTCGCGCGCACCGGCTGGCTCGCCTTTCCGCCGCTGTCGCAACTGTCCTATTCGCCCGGCGTCGGCGTCGACTATTACGCCTGGTCGCTGCAGATTTCCGGCGTCGGCACGCTGGTGGCCGGCATCAATCTCGTCACCACCGTGCTGAAGCTGCGCACCAAGGGGATGAACTACCTGCGCATGCCGATGTTCTGCTGGACCACGCTGGCCTCGAACCTCCTCATCGTCGCGGCGTTCCCGATCCTTACCGCGACGCTGGCGATGCTGCTGCTCGACCGCTATCTCGGCTTCCACTTCTTCACCAACGAGGCCGGCGGCAACGTCATGATGTTCATGAACCTGATCTGGGCCTGGGGCCATCCCGAGGTCTACATCCTGGTGCTGCCCGCCTTCGGCATCTTCTCCGAGGTGGTCTCGACCTTCTCCGGCAAGGCGCTGTTCGGCTACCGCTCCATGGTGCTCGCGACCATGGCGATCTGTGTCGTCTCCTTCATGGTCTGGCTGCACCACTTCTTCACGATGGGCGCAGGTCCCAACGTCAATGCCATCTTCGGCATCGCCAGCATGATCATTGCGATACCGACCGGCGTGAAGATCTACAATTGGCTGTTCACAATGTATGGCGGCCGCATCCGTTTTGCGACACCGATGTTGTGGTCGGTCGGCTTCATGGTGACGTTCCTCATCGGCGGACTGACCGGCGTGCTGCTCGCGGTGCCGCCGGCCGACTTCATCCTCCACAACAGCATGTTCCTGGTGGCGCACTTCCACAACGTGATCATCGGCGGCGTGCTGTTCGGCGTTTTTGCCGGCTTCGAGTACTGGTTCCCGAAGGCGTTCGGGTTCCGTCTCGACGAACGCTGGGGCAAGGCTGCATTCTGGTTCACCTTCGTCGGATTCTTCATCACCTTCATGCCGCTCTACATTGCCGGCATGCTGGGCATGACGCGGCGGATGCAGCACTACGACGTCGCGGCCTGGCGGCCCTGGATGATCGTTGCGGCGGTCGGTGTGGCGGTGCTGACGATCGGGGTGATCTGCCAGATCGTGCAGCTCGTCGTCAGCATCCGCAATCGCGAGGCGTTGCGCGATCGCACCGGCGATCCCTGGGACGGGCGCTCGCTGGAATGGGCAACCTCGTCGCCGCCGCCGGTGTTCAACTTCGCCTTCAATCCCGATGTGCGCGGCGAGGACGCCTATTGGGACATGAAGGCGCGCGCGAAGCAGCAATCGCTCGCGCATGAGACGCCGGATTATCAGGATATCGAGATGCCCCGGAATTCCCCGACCGGATTCGTCTGTGCCTTCTTCGCCACCATCATGGGATTCGCGCTGATCTGGCACATCTGGTGGATGGTGATCCTGGGCGGCTTGGGCGCTTGGGCGACCTTCGTCGTGTTCGCCTGGCGCGACCATGACGAATACGTCATCCCGGCCGAGGAGGTCGCCCGCATCGACCGCAGCAACATCGAGGAACGGCGCAACCTCGTCAGCATGGCGGGAGCAGTCTGATGGCGATGACCGCGACCGCAGGCCACGCGCACGCCGATCCCCATCATATCGGCCTCGTCATCGAGCATCCCGGCCCCGCGCCGAAGCGGATCGTGACCGCCTACGGCTTCTGGATCTTCCTGCTCTCCGACATCGTGATGTTCTCCTGCTTCTTCGCGGCCTATGCGGTGCTGTCAGGCCAGACCGCCGGCGGCCCCAAGGGCGCGGAGATCTTCGAGCAGAGGAACGTGGCGATCGAGACGGTCTGCCTGCTGTTGTCGAGCTTCACCTGCGGCATGGCCAGCATCGCCGCCGACGTGCGCAACCGGTTCTGGTTTTATCTTAGCATGACCGTGACCTGCGTGCTCGGGCTGATATTCCTCGTTCTCGAGTTTCGCGAATTTGCCGACCTCATCGCGCGCGGCTATGGCCCGTCACGCAGTGCGTTCCTGACCGCGTTCTTCTCGCTGGTCGGCTGCCATGGCCTTCACGTCTCCGCCGGCGTGCTGTGGCTTCTCACCATGATGGCCCAGGTGTTCGCCAAGGGCTTTCGCGCAGACATCTTGCGCCGGATGACGTGCTTTGCGCTGTTCTGGCACGCGCTCGACATCGTCTGGGTCGCAGTGTTCTCCGTCGTTTACCTGCTCGGGAGCGCGCCATGAGTGAGCAGACGCATGGGATGGTCAAACGCGACCTCGCGCCGGGCGAGGAAGAAGAGCATAGCGTCGGCGCGAGGATCCTCGGTTACGTCGTCGGGCTCGTGCTCGCGCTGCTGCTCACGGCGACGTCGTTCTTCATCGCCGGCACGGATCTGGTCTGGCAGCCCTCGATTCCCGTCGCGCTGATCGTGCTCGCGATCGCACAGATGGGCGTGCATCTGGTGTTCTTCCTGCACATCACCACCGGCCCCGATAACACCAACAACGTGCTGGCGCTCGCCTTCGGGCTGCTGGTGGTGTTCCTGGTGGTCGGCGGCACGGTCTGGATCATGGCGAATCTCAACGCCAACATGCCGCCGATGGACCAGATCATGCGGATGCAGTGACAGCCGCGCAAAAAGAAAGAGCCGCTTGCTTGTGACAAGCGGCCCAAGTCTAGGGAGGAAACGCCCAAGCAAAGACAATCGGCCGGAGCCGGATTGCTGCCAAGGAAACGCTCGCGCAAGGGCGCTTGCGTTGGCATACAAATGCAGCAACCGCCGACCAAGTTCAATTCCGGATCAATACGGTCTCGGATTACCACTGACGGGTGCGTGAGGGAGCTTGCTCACCTTGGCCGGCGGCAATTGTAGGCCTTGCGGAAGCCGGCCGCCTGGGCGTCGTCCTCCGAGCAGAACCAGCGATCCGGTGTCGTGGTCGCGGGATAGCTCGGACATCCGCGCAGATGGTAGATGCCGATATTGCCGGTGACGCGGGCGCGCACCGCGAGCTTGCCCTTGATGCTGCAGTTGGGGGGCATGGTCAGCTCCTCCGGAAACAGCACGGCGCGGATTTCCTTGTCGCGGTCCGGGCGGCAGGCGGTGCCCAGCAGCGCGCCGTCCTTCTTGCCGCTGCGGAAATCTTGCGGTGCAACAAAACAGCCCTTCCAGATCCCCGCCGCCGTCGTCTTCGCCTCGGTGGCTGCCGGCTTGACGTTGGCCTTCATCGGCTCGCGTGCGAGGGCAAAGCCGAGCTTGATCAGCTGCTCGTTCAGGCTGGCCTTGTCGCCTTCGGCCGTGCAGATGGCGCGGTGCCGCTTGCCAAAGCTCTTCTCGGGCCCGACATCGTCGCAGCGCACCGTTCGTTTGTTGATGAGCTTCGCGAGCTGGTCGCGGGCCTCGATGCCGCAGGTCCAGGCATCGGCTTTATTGTCGATGCAGACCTGGTCGAGCTCCGGCGCGTCGACGCCGTCGAGCCGGTAGGTGACGTCGCCGAGCTGGACCGAGTTGCCGTCACGGGCCGTCGCGGCGCCGGTCAGCGCGGAAACTGGTCCGGACAAGGCCAGAAATCCGGACAAGGCGAGAAACGAAACGAGCGCAAAAGCGCGGGCGGCTGCAAAGATTTTCTGGAAGGACATACGGTCTCGCTATCGATGGCTCGTGCGCCCCGTTCCTAGCATCCGGATGTGGCGAGACCAATGGTCTGCGCCTCGCGAAGTGCGACATTCCGGCCCCGCCGCTTTACTCCGCCGGCGCTCTGCCCGTATCGTTTCGCCGGCCTCGCTGACCGCGCAAGGCCGAATCGCCCGGTAAGCGGCGAGGGGGAGGACAAGGTTGCGATGAAAGACCCGGTGGATGTCCTGATCATCGGCGCCGGCGCTTCGGGCGCGGCGGTGGCGTGGTCGCTGGCCGAGACCAAGATGCACATCCTCTGCCTGGAGCAGGGCGGCTGGATGAACCCGGCGGAATATCCCAGCACGGGCCGCGACTGGGAGGCCAAGTTCTACGGCGAATGGTCTTCGAGCCCGAACGTGCGCGGCCGGCCCGAGGACTACCCGATCAACGACGACAACTCTCCGATCAAGGTCGTGAACTACAACGCGGTCGGCGGCTCGACGGTGATGTACACCGCGCACTGGCCGCGGCTGCATCCCTCCGATTTCAAGGTGAAGACGCTCGACGGCGTCGCCGACGACTGGCCGATCGACTACGAGGCATTGACTCCGTTCTTCGAAGAGAACGACCGCATGATGGGCACGTCGGGCCTGTCAGGCGATCCGCTGTCGCCGCTGACGCATCCGCCGATGCCGCAGCAGCCGATGGGCCTGTCCGGCGCCATCATCGCCAAGGCCATGAACAAGCTCGGCTGGCACTGGTGGCCGTCGGACACCACGGTCGCGACGATGGACTACGAGGGCCGGGCGCGCTGCATTAATCTCGGCCATTGCACGCCGGCCTGCGCGCAAGGCGCAAAATCCTCCACCGACATCACCTATTGGCCGCATGCGATCCGTGCCGGCGTCGAGCTGCGCACGCATTGCCGGGTGCGCGAGATCACCACCGATGAGAACGGCATGGCCTCGGGCGTGGTCTATTACGACAAAGACGGCATCGAGCAGTTTCAGCCCGCGCATGTCGTCGTCATCGCCTGCAACGGCGTCGGCACGCCGCGGCTGCTGCTCAACTCGGCATCGGGCCGCTTCCCCAACGGGCTCGCCAATTCGTCGGGCCTCGTCGGCAAGAACCTGATGTTCCATCCCTATGCGCAGATCTACGGCTATGTGAAGGAGCCGACCGACTCTAACCGCGCGCCGCCGACCTGTCTGTGGAGCAAGCAATGGTACGACACCGACCTGTCGCGCGGCTTCGTGCGCGGCTATGGCGTGCAGTTCGTGCGCGGGGCCGGGCCGGTGTTCGAGGCCGTAGTCAGCGAGCAGAAGGGCATCTTGCCGTGGGGCGAGGATCACCACCGCGTGTTCCGCAAGCTCAACGGCCATCGCTTAGGTTTCTCCGCGATTTGTGAGGATCTGCCGGAGGAGCACAATCGTGTCACGCTCGATCCGGTGCTGAAGGACAGTCACGGCATTCCCGCGCCGAAGGTCGACTACACCATCAGCGAGAACAGCCGGAAGATGATGGAGCACGCGCTGGCGCGCGGCCGCGAGTTCCTCGAGACTGCCGGCGCGAGCGACATCTGCGTCAACTCGCCGATCCCCTGGGGCGGCTGGCACCTGCTCGGCACCGCGCGCATGGGCACCGACCCCGAGCGTTCCGTCGTCAACGAATGGGGCCGCGCGCACGACGTGAAGAACCTCTTCATCGTCGACGGCAGCATCTTCGTCACCTCGGGCGGCGTGAACCCGACCTCCACCATCCAGGCCCTCGCGCTCTACATCGCCGACCAGATGAAGCAGCGCCTCGCCAATCTGTTCGATTGAGGGTGTGATGTCCGCAGACAACCAACTGACACGCAGGCAGCGCGACGACCTCCGCGCTGTCGCCGCGATGATCATCCCGGCCAGTGACGAGTACAAGGTGCCGGGCGCCGATGATCCCGCGATCCAGGCCGACATGCTGGCGACGCTCGGTCGCGATACCAAATTGGTGGCGGCGGCGCTGGATCATTTGGCGCGGCTCGCCGGGGGCCCGCTTGCCGAGCTCGATGTCGCCAGACGCGATGCGGTGGTGCACGAGTTTCGGAAGAGCGGCGGTGCCGCCGCGGCAACGCTCGTCCGTGTCGTGCTGCAATGCTATTACCGCGACGACCGCGTGCTGGGCTCGCTGGGGCTCGAGTTGCGCGCGCCATTCCCCAAGGGCCATGTGCTCCCAGAGGGGGACTGGTCGCTGCTCGATCCGGTCAAGGCGAGAGGTGGCTCGCTGAGGCGCCCGCCCTAGCCATCTGGGCAGCCCGGCGCTGCGCTCCAGGCGGGCCCTTGCGGCGACGGGAACAGGCCACCATCTGTGTGAGCCTTCGAGGACTCTTGCCATGTTGGACTTCACATCAGATATCGCCGATGACGCACCGTCACCGCGAACGACGGCGCCTGGCCCGGCCGATGACCGGGCGCTGCTGGACGCCTATTCCAATGCCGTGATCGACGTGACCGACCGGGTCGGGCCCGCGGTCGTGCGCGTCGAGACCGGCCCCAAGGTGTCGAACGGTCGCGAGCGCGGCGGGCTCGGCTCCGGCATCGTGATCTCGCCGGATGGGCTCGTGCTCACCAACAGTCATGTGGTCGGCACGTCGAAGGAGATCCGGCTGCGCGACGTCGAAGGCCATGTCGGCGACGCCCAGGTGCTCGGCGTTGATCCCGATACGGATCTGGCGCTGCTGCGTGCCAATGGCGTGCGGCACTTGCCCTATGCCGCGCTCGGCAATTCCAAGAGCCTGCGGCGCGGCCAGCTCGTGATCGCGATCGGCAATCCGCTCGGCTTCGAATCGACCGTGACGGCCGGCGTGGTCTCGGCGCTCGGCCGCTCGATCCGCTCGGTGAGCGGGCGCACCATCGAGGACGTGATCCAGACCGATGCCGCCCTCAATCCCGGCAATTCCGGCGGGCCGCTGGTGTCGTCGCATGCCGAGGTGATCGGCATCAACACCGCGATCATCAATGGCGCGCAAGGAATCTGTTTTGCGGTCGCCAGCAACACCGCGCAATTCGTGCTGTCGGAGATCATCCGCCACGGCTATGTCCGCCGCGCCTATATCGGTGTCGCCGGGCAGACCGCGCCGGTCCCGCGGCGGCACGCGGTGCTGGCCGGCGTCGAGAACAAGATGGGCGCGCTTCTGATGCAGATCGAGCCGGATGGACCAGCGGCGAAGGCAGGCCTGTTGCCCGGCGACGTCGTGATCAGGCTCGACGGCGTCGAGATCAACGGCGTCGACGATCTGATCCGCGTGCTCGACCGCGACCGGATCGGCCGCCGGCTACCCATGGACGTGCTGCGCCTCGGTCGCCTCCGGGCGATCGATATCGACCCGATCGAGCGCAAGCCGGCGCGCTGAACCGGGCGATGACAGCGAGTGTGTGGCTGACGCGGAGAGGGGCTGGCGCCTAGCCTCTACTCCGCCGCGGCGGCAAAGCGGCTGTTCTCCAGCTCCGCTTCCAGCCGCGCCGTCTCGGCCGCCGCCAGCCTGATGTTGGCCTCCTTGACGTAGCCGAAGCCGCGGATGGTCTCCGGCACGCGCGCAAGCCTTGCCAGCAGCGGGATTTGATCCGGCTTCAGCCCTGTGATCCGCTGGTCGATCATCGCCAGATAATCCGCGATCAATTTCCGCTCGGTCCGGCGCTCCTCGGTGCGGCCGAACGGATCGAACGCGGTGCCGCGCAGGAATTTCAGCCTGGCGAGCACGCGGAAGGCGTGGGTCATCCAGCTGCCGAACTCCTGCTTCTGCAGATGTCCGGTTGCCTTGTCGCGCTTGGCGAAGATCGGCGGTGCGAGGTGATACTTCAGCGTGAAGTCGCCGTCGAACTTCTCCGAGACTTTCTTGGCGAAGCTGCCGTCGGTGTAGAGCCGGGCGACTTCATATTCGTCCTTGTAGGACATCAGCTTGAACAGGTTCTTTGCGATCGCTTCGGTGAGCTCGGTTGACCCCGCCGAAGCCGTGCTCTCCGCCTTGCGCACCTTGGCGACGGCTGCGAGGTAGCGGTCGGCATAGGCCTTGTCCTGATAGAAGGTCAGGAATTCGGCGCGCGTCGCGATGATATCGTCGAGCGATTTCGCAGGCGCGGACGCTCTTGCCTTGAACTGGAGCACGCTGCGCACGCGCGACATGTCGTGGGCAGCGAGCCGGCCCCAGGTGAAGGCGAGCTTGTTCATCTCGATCGCAGCGCCGTTGATCTCGATGGCGCGGAGCAGGGCCTCCAGCGACAGCGGGATCGCGCCCTTCTGGAACGCAAAGCCGAGCATGAAGGGATTGGTGGCGATGGAATCGCCCATCAGTGCCGCGGCAATGCCTGTTGCGTCGATGATGTCGAGGTTGTTGTCGCCGATCGCGTCGCGGAGCACGGTCTGCATCGCGCCCATCTCGAAATCGAGATCGGGGTTTTGCACGAAGCTCGCGGTCGGCTGCAGATCAGCGTTGATGTAGGCCTTGGTCACGCCGCGCTCGGCGCGGCTCAGCGCCGTCGGGCCCGCGGAGACGATCATGTCGCAGCCGAGGATGACATCGGCGCCGCCGGTGGTGATGCGGACGGCGGAGATGTCCTCCGGCTTTGGGGCGATGCGGACATGGCTCATCACCGCGCCGTTCTTCTGCGACAGGCCGGTGAAGTCGAGCGCCGAGCAGCCGCGGCCGTCGACATGGGCAGCCATGCCGAGCAGGGCACCGATGGTGATGACGCCGGTGCCGCCGATGCCGGTGACGAGGATGTTGTAGGGCCCGTCCAGCTCACGCGCCGGCGGCAGCGGCAGATCCGCGAACAGCTGGCCGGAATCCACAGCCGAGGTCTTCATCCGCTTCAGCGAGCCGCCATGGACGGTGACGAAGCTCGGGCAAAAGCCCTCGACGCAGGAAAAGTCCTTGTTGCAGTTCGACTGGTCGATCTGGCGCTTGCGGCCGAATTCGGTCTCCAGCGGCTGCACCGAGACGCAGTTCGAGGCCTGCGAGCAATCGCCGCAACCTTCGCAAACGAGCTCGTTGATGAAGGCGCGCTTGGCGGGATCGGGATAGAGCCCGCGCTTACGGCGGCGGCGCTTCTCGGCGGCGCAGGTCTGGTCGTAGATGATGACCGTTAGGCCCTTGATATCGCGCAGCTCGCGCTGCACGGCATCGAGCTCGCGGCGGTGGTGGATGGTCGCGCCTTGCGGGAAGTATCCCCCTTGCGGATACTTTGTGGGATCGTCGGAGACGATCGCAAGCCGCTTGACGCCTTCGGCCCAGACTTGATGGGCGATCTGCGCGACGTTGAAGGCGCCTTCGGCGGGCTGGCCGCCGGTCATCGCCACGGCGTCGTTGTAGAGGATCTTGTAGGTGATGTTGATGCCGGCGGCCGAAGCCGCACGAAGGGCGAGCAGGCCGGAATGCGTGTAGGTGCCGTCGCCGAGATTCTGGAAGATGTGATTCTCGTTCGTGAAGGGCGACTGGCCGATCCAGTTCACGCCCTCGGCGCCCATATGCGAGATCAGATCCGTGCGGCGGGTCGGCATGCTCAGCGCCATGCCGTGGCAGCCGATGCCGGCCATGGCGCGGCTGCCCTCGGGCACCCGCGTCGAGGT
Source organism: Bradyrhizobium yuanmingense (assembly GCF_025200905.1). NCBI lineage: Bacteria > Pseudomonadati > Pseudomonadota > Alphaproteobacteria > Hyphomicrobiales > Nitrobacteraceae > Bradyrhizobium > Bradyrhizobium yuanmingense. The sequence continues at coordinate 1,969,708 of NZ_CP104173.1, forward strand.
GTTGTGCGGGCAGCCCGAGCAGAAGAACGGCGTGCGCGCGAGCTTGATCGGCGTGCTGGTCGTCACCGGGTTGTCGAAGGCCTCGAGCCTGGCGAGGCGCTGCTCCAGCACGGGACTGTGATGGCCGAGCTTGCGCAAGCGCGCCACCAGCGCGCCAGCGACGATGGTCGGCGTCAGCTCGCCCTCGCTCGGCAACAGCGGTGCGCCGCGCTCATCGCGCTTGCCGGTGACGGTCGGGCGCTTTGAGGCATCGACGTTGTAGAGGATCCGCATCAGCTGGTCTTCGATGAAGCCGCGCTTCTCCTCGACCACCAGCACGTCCTGAAGACCTTCAGCGAAACGTTTCGCGCCGCTTTCCTCCAGCGGCCAGGTCAAGGCAACCTTGTAGATGCGAAGGCCCAGGTCCTGCGCGTCCTTGTCCGTGATGCCGAGATCAACGAGCGCCTGGCGCAGGTCGAGATAGGCTTTTCCAGTCGCGACGATGCCGAGCCGCGCAGGCTTGGAATCTAGCACCATGCGGTCGAGCTGGTTGGCGCGGGCGAAGGCCTGCACCGCGGCCATCTTGGGGCCGAACAGGCGGTTCTCAGCCTCGAGCGGCGGATCGGGCCAGCGGATGTTGAGGCCGCCGGGCGGCATCTCGAAATCGTCGGGCACCACGATCTGGATGCGTTCAGGGTCGCTATAGATCGACGCGGAGCTCTCCACCGTCTCGCTGATCGCCTTGAAGCCGACCCAGCAGCCCGAGAAGCGCGACAGTGCAAAACCGTAGAGGCCGAGGTCGAGATAGTCCTGGAGCGTGGCAGGATTGATCACGGGAATCAGCGCCGCCGCGAACACCTGCTCGCTCTGATGCGCCAGCGTCGAGGATTGGCAGCCGTGGTCGTCCCCGGCGAGCGCCAGCACGCCGCCATTGAGCGAGGTGCCGGCGGCATTGGCATGCTTGAGCGCATCGACCGAGCGGTCGACGCCCGGGCCCTTGCCGTACCAGATGCCGAACACGCCATCGACCTTGGCGCCGGGAAACAGGCCGACCTGCTGGCTGCCCCAGACCGCAGTTGCGGCGAGGTCCTCGTTCAAACCAGGGACGAAAGCGATGTCGTGCTGCTGAAGGTGCGACTTCGCCCGCCACAACGCGTGGTCGTACATGCCGAGCGGGGAACCGCGATAGCCCGAGATGAAGCCGCCGGTGTTGAGGCCCTGAAGCCGGTCGCGTTCGCGCTGCAACATGGGCAGGCGGACCAGGGCCTGCGTGCCGGAGAGGAAGATCCGCTTCGATTCGAGCCGGTATTTGTCGTCCAGCTCGACCTGCAACAGCGTCATTCGGAAGTCCTCGTCTTTCGTTCGGCGGGAGGTTTGCGCTGCGGGAGGAATCGCGGCTGCGCGATGCGAATTGTGACAGTCAAAAGGATGGGCCAGCGAAGTCAATATCGCTGGCCGCATCCGTGGCGCTCCTGCTAGTCATGGCTTGCACGCGGAGAGCGCCATGACTGCAAACGCATTCGACACCGAGATCACGGAGACGGCCGAGGCCCTGATCGGGCCGTGGCGTCAGCCACGCCAGATGCTGCAGGCGCAGACCTATGACGCGCACGCCTCGATCCATGACGACGCCACCGCGCAGAAGCTCGGCTTCAAGGGCGGCACGATCGAGGGCCCGACGCATTTCAGCCAGTTCGCTCCGCTCGGCGAGCGGCTGTGGGGGCAGGCTTGGTTCGAGATAGGCTGCCTTTCAGCACATTACCGCAGCGTCTGCTATGAGGGCGAAGAGGTGCAGGCGATCCTGGCGAAGCCGTTGCCCGGCACCCGCCAGTGCCAGATCCAGATGGTCAAGCGCGACGGCACTGAGGTGCTGCGCGGCACGGCATCAGTCGGCGATTTGCCGGTTGCAACGGCGCTCGAGGCGCGCCTTGGCGAGCTCAAGCCGCTCACTGATCCCGTGATCTTGCGCGATGTGAAGGTGGCGCAGACCAGCAAGCGGCAGTCGGTGCGCATGGCGTTCGACCAGAACATGGGCGACCTCTATCCGTTCTCGCTGAGGCAGAAGCTCGCCGTCATCACCGAAAGCTCGCCGTACTATTCGGGCGCGGATAATCCGTGGGGCAAGCCCATCATCCCGATGGAGATGCTGAGCGTGCTGTTCCAGTACCGCTCCAAGGACGATCCGCTGCCGGCCAAGGGCCCGGCCGTCGGCCTGTTCGCCGACCAGGAGATCCGCCTGCTGAAGGGTCCACTTTTCGAGGGCGAGGAATACGAGGTCGAGCGCGAAGTGGTCGCGCTGTCCGGCAGCCGCCGCACCGAAAGCGCCTGGGTCAAGACGCGCGTGTTCGACAAGGCGGGCACGATGGTGGCGGCCATGCTGCTGAACATGGCGACGCTGAAGGAGTCCTACGCCCCGTATGAGGAAGAGCATCGGCAGTTGTATGGGGCAGGGCGGTAGTCCCACTCCCGTCATTCCGGGGCGCGCGCAGCGCGAGCTATGATGCGCAATTGCGCATCAGAGAATCCATCTCACCTCGCGCACTGCCGCCCGATGGATTCCGGGCTCGACGCTTCGCGTCGCCCCGGAATGACGAGCGGAGGCCGCTCATCCTTTAAGCAGATGCACGGCGCGAAGCCGTCGCACAGGGAATAAGCAGACGCCGATCGCCGGCGTAACCTTCTGACCAGACGACAAATTCCCTCGCTACCCGCGCTCAACCGCAATTGTACACAATGGCACGGCGCTTGCAGAACTCCCGCTCAGGAGAGTTCTCGCGGGGCCGTCATGTTGAACTCAGCCAAGCCGACAAGGGGCGTCGTCAGCGCCGAGCCTGAGCCGATAACGCTCGACTGGCCCGCCACCGCGCTCCTCATCATCGACATGCAGCGCGACTTCATGGAGCCCGGCGGCTTCGGCGAGACGCTGGGCAACGACGTCAGCCAGCTCGCGCGCGCGGTGAAGCCGATTGGCGCGGTGCTGACGGCCGCGCGCGACACCGGCATGCTGGTCATCCACACGCGGGAGGGGCATCTGCCCGATCTCTCCGACGCGCCGCCGGCCAAGGTCGAGCGCGGCGCGCCGAGCCTTCGCATCGGCGATCCCGGTCCGATGGGCCGCATCCTCATTCGCGGCGAGGCCGGCCACGACATCATTCCCGAGCTCTATCCGCTCGACAGCGAAATCGTCATCGACAAGCCCGGCAAGGGGGCGTTCTACGCGACCGAGCTCGGCGAGGTCCTGGAAAAATACGGCATCGAGAATTTGCTGGTGTGCGGCGTCACCACCGAAGTGTGCGTCAACACCACGGTGCGCGAGGCCAACGACCGCGGCTATCGCTGCGTCGTCATCGCCGACGGCTGCGCGTCCTACTTCCCCGAGTTTCACGAGATGGGCCTGAAGATGATCAAGGCCCAGGGCGGCATCTTCGGTTGGGTCGCGGATTCAGCCGCAGTTCTGGAGGCAATGAAGGTTTCGACCACATAGGGGTATATCATGAGCACATTGACGGGGGCGGCCGGCAGTTCTGATCTGAACAAGTTCGACTTCAAGCCGGCGCTATGGACGTCGGGCGACTGGAACGCGTTGTTCGGCTTCGGCACCAACATCCTCGTCAACATGTTGGTGCTCACGGGCCTGTTGCGCTTCGTGCTGAAGATGCCCGACAGCCTCGTGTTCGGCCGCATCCTGCCCGCGCTCGGGCTGATGATGTGTCTCTCCACCTTCTATTACGCCTATCTCGCCTATCGCCTGGCCCAGAAGACCGGCCGCAACGACGTCTGCGCGCTGCCGTCAGGCGTCAGCGTGCCGCACATGTTCATCGTGACCTTCGTGATCATGCTGCCGATCACGCTCAAGACCGGCGATCCGCTCAAGGGGTGGTCGGCGGGCCTCGTCTGGGTATTCTTCCAGAGCTTCATCCTGATGATCGGCGGCTTCATCGCGCCGTTCATCCGCAAGATCACGCCGCGCGCGGCGCTGCTCGGCACGCTCGCAGGGGTCTCCGTCACCTTCATCTCGATGCGGCCAGCGTTAGAGATGTACATGACGCCGCAGATCGGTCTCGTCTGCTTCGCCATCATCCTGGTGAGCTGGTTCGGCGGCGTGAAGTATTGGCGCGGCATTCCCGCGGGCCTCGTCGCAATCGCGGCCGGCATGATCATCGCCTGGGGCTCGAACCTGTTCGGGCTCGGCTTCGGCGGCCTGAGCATCGCGGGCGTCGGTGCGGCCTTCGCCAATTTCGGCTTCTCGGTGCCGATCCCGGCGTTTGGCTACGTCTTCTCCGGCTTCGAATTCCTCGGCATCATCCTGGTCACGGCCATTCCGTTCGGCATCTACGACCTCGTCGAGGCCATGGACAATGTCGAGAGCGCGGAAGCGGCCGGCGACGACTATCCGACCACGCGCGTGCTCACCGCCGACGGCGTCGTCAGCCTGATCGGCTGCCTGATGGGCAATCCTTTCATCAACGCGGTCTATATCGGCCATCCCGGCTGGAAGGCGATGGGCGGCCGAATCGGCTATTCGGCTGCGACCGGCATCATGGTGGTGGTGCTGTCCTGGTTCGGCATCATCTCGGTGCTGCTGGCGCTGGTGCCCGTGGTCGCGATCTCTCCGATCCTGCTCTACATCGGCATGCTGATCGGCGCGCAGGCGTTCCAGACCACGCCGGTCAAGCACGCGCCTGCGATCGTGCTGGCACTGACCCCGCACCTTGCCGCCTGGGCCAAGCTCCAGATCGATACGATGCTGGCCTCGACCATGACTGCGGCAGCAACCGTCGGCGGGATGGCGGCCGACAAGGCCGACGCGGTCAAGACCGCAGCGGTGGCGGCGCTGCCGCAGCAGGGCGTGTTCTATCACGGCCTCGAAGTCATGGGCGGCGGCTCCATCCTCGGCGGCCTCATCCTCGGCGCTATCGGTGTCTTCATCATCGAGCGCGATTTCGAGAAGGCCTCCGCCTTTGCGCTGGTCGGGGCGATCCTGACCTATTTCGGCTTCATGCATGGCGAGGCCGTCGGCATCGGCGGCGGCTTTGGCGTGACCCCCACGGTCGCGCTGGCCTACGCCGTGATGGCCGCCGGCCTGTTCGCGGCCAGCAAGCTCGGCGCCAGCGAACACTATGCCGCGCATCCGGAGATGTCGGCCGCACCGGCGGAGTAGGCCCGGCTTCATTGTTGCGGAACGGCCGGGCGGATGGTTCGGCCGTTGCTGTTTCAGGGCCGCACCGCCGGCGTTTCCATCGGCAGGCCGCGCGCGCGCGACATCAGATAGAGCTCGAGCGCGACCAGCTCGGGCGAGCCGTAATCATAGGCCTGGGCGCGGACACCGCTCATGCAGCTGCGCAGCCGTCGCTCCAGCGAGCCCAGCGTCTGCCATTTCAGTCGATACAGCGGATAGCCGGTCGGCTGTCCTTGCGTGATCGGAGCGCCCGCGAGGCGCTTGTCGAAATTGTCGTCATGGCAGTTGGTGCAGGCAAGGTTGAGCTGGCCTTCGCGCTGCATGAAGAGGTCGCGGCCCTGGTCGACAAACGGCTTGAGTTGCGGATCGTCGCCGGCCGTGATCGGATTGCCACGCGACTGGTGGGCGACGAAGGCGGACAATGCGAGCAGGTCGCGGGTCTCGTAAGGTAGCGGCGTCGCCTGCTGATGATTGGCCCGGCAGAGATTGATGCGCTGGTCGAGCGTGACGGGACGGCCGAGGGCCTTGTCGAAGGCAGGATAACGCGCCGCGACGCCCTTCATGCTGGTGCGCGCATCGCCATGACAATCGGCGCATGCCCTGTCGGCGCTGCCGGTCTTCTTCTTCCACAGCTGCTCGCCGTCGAGCACGAACAGCATGCCGGGATTGGCGGTGTCGTCGTCCTGCATCGCCCGGGAGTCCGGCCCCATGAAGGCATAGCCGGAGCGGCGCGCATCGGGCGGGATCTCTGCGGCGAGCAGGGCTGGGCCCGTGACGAGGAATATCGCCGCCGCTATCGCGCGCCAAGCGATCATTCGACCCTGATCGATGCGGATGCGGTGGACGAATAGCCGTTGTCGCCGATCCACTCGAACTCGAACTTGCCGCTCTCCTTGGCCACCGTGAAGAACGATAAATATGGGTTCGCCGCGATCGCCGGAAACAGGTCGGCGCGAAAGACCTCGGCCCCGTTGTAGCGGCAGATGAAGCTCGTGATGATGTCGCGCGGCACGAGCTTGCCGTCCGCGGTGTGGCGGAATCCCGTTTCCATGATGTGCGAGGTCAGCGTGCGGATCTCGATGATCTCGCCGCGTTTGGCTTTCGAGGGAACGTTGATGAGGGCGGCCATCAGTTCATCTCCTCGGTGCAGGCCGCCAGCGTCACGACGACATCGGCGGCAACCTGCCAGAACGTGTCGTCGGACAGGCGCGCGATCGCGACCACCTTCTGGGTGTCGGCGAGCCGGATCCGGGTCGAGACCTGGGCTCGGCCGGAGGAGGGACCAAGATAGAAATTGCCGATGTTCGGCTGCGGGTTCTTCTCGTTGAAGACGTGGATGCTCTTGACGTGGTCGTCCGCCGTCATCGGGCTTGCAACGCTGACCGTCATCGGCACCGTATTGCCGTTCTCGACCAGCGGCGGAATGTCGAGTCTGATCCTGCCGTTGCGAATCTGGGCTTCGCCGACGAGGTTACGGATCGCAGCGTTGAGCATCGTCGGCGTCGCTTGAAGCGGCCGCAGCGTCACGATCGGGACCGTGCCGGCGACTGTCACGCCTCCGGCGAGGTTCAAGAATTGTCGTCGCGTGGTTGGCATGAAACCTAGTCCCGAAGCGTTGCAAGAAAAGCCACGATGTCCTCGATCTCCGCAGCCGACAGGATCGGCTTGCCGGCGAAGTTGCGTCCGACGCGGACGAGGCCGTCGTTGCGATAATAGGACGGCATGATGGTGTCCGGATTGAAGCGCGAGGCATCGACCAGTCGAAGCCGCAACTGGCTCGCGGACCACCGGTTCCCGGCACCGGCAAGATCAGGCGCGAGGTCGCCCTGGAACCGCGTTTCCGGAAATGGGCCGGAATGGCAGAGGATGCAGGTCGTCGTGCGTGCGAGCACCAGCGCGCGCCCACGCGTGGCATCGCTGGGCGAGCCGGTGAGCGAGGCGGGAATGCCGTCGCCGACGATTGTGTAGGGCACGAGCTCGTCCGCGCTCGCGCTGCAGGCGAGGCTGGCAGAGATCAGCGCTGCGATATGGATCGGTGCTCTAGCCAAAGGTGTCCGCCGTGATGGTTTCAAACCAGCGCTCGGCCTCGTCCGCCTCGCGGGCGCGCAATTCGCGCGGCGCGTCGACCGGGCTGGTGGCGCCGCCCTCGACCTCGGCGAAGATGTCGCCCCTGGGCTCGTAGTTGCCGGCCAGCGAAAAGCCGTAACCGGGCGCGACGACGTTGTAGCAGACGCCTGTCAGGCGTGGCGCCTCCGGTGCGCGGCCTGCAAGGAGATTCATGATCGCTCCAGCACAGGCCTTGCCTTGCGCGCTCGCAGCGGATGCTGATTTGGGAATGCCGCCGCCGAGGCAGGCATCGCCGATGACGTGGACGTTCGAAACGAGTTTCGACTCGAACGTGACGGGATCGATCGGGCACCAGCCCGTCGCGTCCGCAGCGCCAGCGATGGCGGCGATGCGCCCCGCGCGCTGCGGCGGGATGACGTTGGCGACGTCAGGGGTGTAGTTGCCGAACTCCGTGACGATGGTTCGCATCGTCGGATCGACCGAGGTGACGCGGCCGCCTTGCGACAGTGCGACGCGCTCGATCATGTCGCCATAGAGCTCCTTCCACGCTTTCTCGAACAGCCGCTGCTGAGAGAACGCGTCCTTGGCATCGAGGATCAGAACTTTCGACCGCGGCTTTCTCGACTTCAGGTAATGCGCGATCAGGCTCGCGCGCTCGTAGGGCGCTGGCGGGCACCGGGAAGGATTGGCCGGGATTGCAATGGCGATCGTGCCGCCGTCCGCCATCGCTTCCAATTGCCGGCGCAGCAAAAGCGTTTGCGCGCCGGCCTTCCAGCCGTGCGGCATCGTCTCCGGCGCGGCACCGTCGTAGCCGGGCAGGGCTTCGAGATGGAAGTCGATGCCGGGCGAGAGCACGAGGCGGTCATAGCCGAACGTGGTGCCATCCCCCGTCGTCACACGACGCGTTTGCGTGTCGATGCCCGTCGCAGCCTGGATGACGATGCTGATGCCCCCGGCGGCAAGCTTGTCATAGCCGAACTGCTGCGCCTCGATCTCGCGCAGGCCCGCGATCACCTCGTTGCTGAATGGACAGGAGATGTAGGTCTGGTTCGGCTCGATCAGGGTGACCTGCAATTTAGCATCGGCGCGCGCGAGCGCGCGGGCGCAAGCCGCGCCGCCGAAGCCGCCGCCGACCACGACGACGCGGCCCGCCGATTGCGCGCGCAGGATCGAAGGGGCGGCGAGCGATGTAGCCGCGACGGCGATGCCGAGGACGGCATTCCGCCGCGTCACCGGCGCATTCATGAGACCTGTCCGGAAAATGCTGCGGCGGCCGATACGGCCGCCGCGATTTGTCCTTTGAGCATGATCTTTTCGGACAACCGCTCCACACTTCTCCGGATCATGCTTTACGCGAAGGTGATGTTCTGGTCGCGCAGCGGCACATGGCGGATGCGCTTGCCGGTCGCGGCGAAATACGCGTTCAGCACCGCCGGCGCCGCGATGCCGATGGTCGGCTCGCCGACGCCACCCCAGAACCCGCCGCTCGGCACCATCACCGCCTCCACCTTCGGCATCTCGTTGATGCGCATCGAGTTGTAGGTGTCGAAGTTGGTCTGCTCGATCTTGCCGTCCTTCACCGTGCAGCCGCCGTAGAACAGCGCGGAGAGGCCATAGACGAAGGAGCCGGCGACCTGTCGCTCCACCTGCGCCGGATTGACGACGTAGCCGGGATCGGTGGAGGCGACGATGCGATGCACCTTTATCTTGCTGCCCTCTGTCACCGAGATCTCGGCGGCGCCGGCGACATAGCTGCCATAGCCCATCACCTGCGCGATGCCGCGATAGACGCCTTGCGGCGCCGGCGTGGTCCAGCCGATCTTCTCGGCAACCGCATTGAGCACCGCGAGGTGCTTGGGGTGGTTGCCCATCAGCTTGCGACGGAATTCGAGCGGGTCCTGGCCTGCGGCATGGGCGAGCTCGTCCATGAAGCATTCCATGTAGATCGCGTTGTGGTTGACGTTGACGCCGCGCCAGAAGCCGGGCGGGACGTGCGGGTTGCGCATCGCATGCTCGACCAGAAGGTTCGGCACCGAATAGCCAAATGCGGCTTCGCCGGATTGGGCGACGCCCTGGAATGCCGCGGGATCCATGCCGTTCTGCAACGCTTCGGGGCGGAGCGAGAACAGGATCGATTGCCCGGACAGGCGGTAGTGCAGCGCGATCAGGTTGTTGTTGGCATCGAACGCGCCGGTCATCTTGCACTGGGTGATCGGGTGATACCTGCCGTGCGCCATGTCCTCTTCGCGCGACCACAGCAGCTTGATCGGCGTGCCCGGCATCTGCTTGGCGATCATAACCGCCTGGCGGACATAGTCGGTCTGGCCGCGCCGGCCGAAGCCGCCGCCTAACATCACCTTGTGCACGTCGCACTTCTCCGGCGGCAGGCCGGACGCTTCCAGCACCGCTGCAAACGCCGCCTCGCCGTTCTGCGTGCCGCACCAGACCTCGCATCGGTCCGCCGTGTAGAGCGCGGTGGCATTCATCGGCTCCATCGTGGCGTGGTTCTGGTAGGGATAGGAGTAGACGGCCTCGACCTTCTTGGCGGCGCCGGCAATCGCGGCCTTCGCGTCGCCGTTCTTGTTGCCGACATAGGCCGGCTGCGCATTGTCGAGGCCCTCGGCCAGCCATTTCGCAATCGACTCGCTGGAGACTTTTGCGTTGTCGCCTTCGTCCCAGACGATCGGCAGTGCTTCCAGCGCGGTCTTGGCGTGCCACCAGGTGTCGGCGACGACCGCGACGGCGGTGTCGCCGACCCTGACGACCTTCTTGACGCCTTTCATGTTGGCGATCTTGGCTTCGTCAAAGCTCTTCAGCTTGCCGCCGAACACCGGGCAGTCCTTGATCGCAGCGTTCAGCATGCCCGGCAGCTTGACGTCGACGCCGTAGATCATCGCGCCGGTGGTCTTGTCGACCGTGTCGAGCCGATTGACGCCCTTGCCGATCAGCTTCCAGTCCTTCGGATCCTTCAGCTTGACGTCCGCCGGCGGCGTCAGCTTCGCCGCAGCTTCGGCGACCTTGCCATAGGTCGTGGTCCGGCCCGAGGGCGTATGGGTGATGACGCTGTTCTGGGCCCTGCATTCGGAGGCCGGCACCTTCCAGGCGTCGGCTGCGGCCTGGATCAGCATCACGCGCGCGGTGGCGCCGCCCTTGCGGACATAGTCCTGCGAGGAGCGGATGCCGCGGCTGCCGCCAGTCGAGAAATCGCCCCAGACGCGCTTGCGCGCGACGCTCTGGCCGGGCGTCGGATATTCGGTCGTGACCTTGGTCCAGTCGCATTCGAGCTCCTCGGCAACGAGCTGGGCGAGGCCGGTCAGCGAGCCCTGGCCCATCTCCGAGCGGGCGATGCGGATCACCACGGTGTCGTCGGGCCTGACCACGACCCAGGCGCCGATCTCCGGCGAGCCGTCGGCGGCGCGGACCACGGCGGGGCCGCCGAAGGGCAGGTCGAGGCCGATGGCAAGGCCGGCACCGACCGCAGCGGTGCCGATGACGAAGGCGCGGCGGTTGAGCCGCGGCGATATATGCTTGTTCATGTGGGGATTTCCTTACGCGCTCGCGATCGTGTGGATCGCCTCGCGCACCTGCTGGAAGGTGCCGCAGCGGCAGATATTCGTGATGGCCTCGTCGATGTCGGCGTCGGTCGGCTTCGGCTTCTCGTTCAAGAGCGCGGCCACCGCCATGATCATGCCGCTCTGGCAATAGCCGCATTGCGGCACGTCCTGGGCGATCCAGGCCTCCTGCACCTTGTGCAGCGTATTGCCCGAGGCGAGCCCCTCGATGGTGGTGATCTGCTTGCCCTCGGCCTCGCTGACCGAGATGCCGCAGGAGCGCATCGCAACGCCATCGAGGTGAACCGTGCAGGCACCGCATTGTGCAATGCCGCAACCGTATTTGGTGCCGGTCAGGCCGGCATTCTCGCGGATCGCCCAAAGCAGCGGCGTATCCGGCTCGACGTCGAGCGTGAAGGGTTTTCCGTTGATTGTTAGGTTTGCCATCGCAAGTCCCCTGATTGGCCCAATCCACCGATTGGACTCAGGGGCGCAATGTGTGCGGCAAACTGGAACGGTTCAAATCAATAGTCCGAGGTTCAAATCAACAAACCGAGCGCGACCAGGGCGCATGGCCCCCGCTCTGGGTATGGACCGGGACGCCGTTTTGGCTCATCCCTTCGCAATCGATTCGGGTTGAGGCCTTGTTCCGAGGGCGCCAATCCGCGGCTTGAGGCGACGTCCGGCTGTGAATGCCGGTTCCAGGGCCCCGCGCGGCTTGCGCTGCGGCGACAGTTTGTCCCTATTGCCGGGGTGCAAGTCGCGGGCGCTTTGGTACACTGCGCCGACGCAAAAGGAGTTCCATGAACGTGCCGAGTCCCTGCAACGTACTGATGCTCTACCCGCTGTTCTCGGCAGAGTCCTTCTGGACCTTCGGCGAATCCTGCAAAGTGCTGGGCGTCAAGCGCCCGGCCGCCCCCCTGGGCCTGATCACCGTCGCCGCGATGCTGCCCGAGAGCTGGACCGTCCGGCTGATCGATTGCAACACCGCGCCGTTCGGGGAGGAGGATCTCGCCTGGGCCGACGTCGTCTTCACCGGCGGAATGTTGCCCCAGCAGGCCGACACGTTGCGTCTGATCGAGCTCTGCCGCGCTGCCGGCAAGCCGGTCGTGGTCGGCGGACCCGACCCCACCTCGAGCCCCCATATCTATGAACGGGCCGATTTCCGGGTGCTCGGCGAGGCCGAGAGCGTCATGAACGAATTCATCGCGGCCTGGGAGAGCGGCGCGCGATCCGGCCTCTTCACCGCACCGAAGTTCCAGGCCGACGTCACCAAGACGCCGGTGCCGCGTTTCGACCTGCTCAAGTTCGAGGACTATCTCTATCTCGGTGTGCAATATTCGCGCGGCTGTCCCTTCACCTGCGAGTTCTGCGACATCATCGAGCTCTACGGGCGCGTGCCGCGGACCAAGACGATCGAGCAGATGTTCGTCGAGCTCGAGACGCTCTACAAGATGGGCTATCGCGGCCATCTCGACTTCGTCGACGACAATTTCATCGGCAACAAGAAGTCGCTACGGCAGTTCCTGCCGAAGCTCGCCGAATGGCAGCGCACGCACGGCTATCCGTTCGAATTCTCCACGGAAGCCTCGGTCAATCTCGCCGACGACCCGGAGCTGTTGGAGCTGATGGGTGCGGCCAATTTCTTCGGCATCTTCGTCGGCATCGAAAGTCCGGACCCGGCGACGCTGGTCGCGATGCGCAAGAAGCAGAACACGCGGCGCAACATCGCCGAGAGCATCCACAAGATCTACGCCGCCGGCATGCTCGTCACCGCGGGCTTCATCGTTGGCTTCGACAACGAGAAGGTCTCGATGGCGGAGGCGATGATCGACTTCATCGAGGAGGCGGCAATCCCCGTCGCCATGGTCGGCCTGCTCTATGCCTTGCCCAACACGCAGCTCACGCGCCGGCTGGAGCGCGAAGGCCGGCTGCATTCCGGGCACGACGTGGCGCCGACGATTGGCGCCGATCAGTGCACGGCGGGCATCAATTTCGATCCGGTCCGCCCGTTGCGCGACATTCTGACGGACTACAAGCGGGTGCTGGAACACATCTACAGCCCGGCGGCCTATGCAGCACGTGTCGACCGCCTGATGACGCTGCTCGACCGGTCGAGGCAGCGTTCCGAGCTTGCCGAAGGCGATATCCGCTCCAAGCTCGGAGCCATGGAGACCGTGCACAAGGTGGTGTCCGCGCTTCCTGAGGCGCGGGGGCCGCTCTGGCAGACCTTCATGAACTGCGCCAAGCGCGACACGTCGTCCGCACGCATCGCCGTGCAGATGATCGCGGCCTATGCGCATCTCGGACCGTACTCCCGCAAGGTCATCGCGGCGATCGACCAGCGCCTGGCCGCGCTGGACAGCGAGGCCGTCGCTCCGGTGGCTGTCGGCGTGACGGCGGCCTGACAGCTTACTTCACGGCGAGCCGCAGGAAGCTCATCACGCTGCCGAGCGCGGCAAAGCCCGCGCCGAGCGCCAGCGCCAGCGTCGCGCCCTCGTGGCCAGCGAGTGCGAAGCAGGCGGCGGCGAGCGCCGCGCCAGTGGTCTGCCCAGTTAGGCGCGCGGTCGCGACGATGCCGGAGGCGCTGCCGCTGCGGTGCGGCGGCGCGCTTGCCATCACCGCCTTCATGTTCGGCGCCTGGAAGAAGCCGAAGCCCATGCCGCAGATCACCATCCGCCAGATGATGTCGGCAATGGCGGGATTGGGCGGCAGCGTCGCCAGCAGCGCCATGCCGAGACCGAGCAGCACGAGCCCGATGCCGCCGAGCAGGCCGACGGCATGGCGGTCGGAGAGGCGGCCTGCGATCGGCGCCATGATGCCGACCACCAGCGGCCAGGGCGTCATGAAGAAGCCGGTCTCGACCTGCGAGCGGCCGAGCACATCCTCGAAATAGAACGGCAGCGAGACGAAGGCGAGGCCCTGGACGGCGAAGGAGCACACCGCCGTCGCCGCCGACAGCGCGAACATCGGCCTGGCGAACAGGTCGATCGGCAGCATCGGCGCGGGATGATCGGCGTGGCGGCGGGTCAGGATCACGCCGAGCACGAGGGCTGTGACCAGCTCGATGCCGACCACGAATGGCGACAGATTGTGCGCGGCGCTGCCGATGCCGGTGATGAACAGGCCGAGGCAGGCGGTGGCCAGGATCGCGCCGAGCAAGTCGAAGCCGTGATCAGCGCGCGGGGTCTTCGGCAGCATGGCAAAGCCGATGCCGATGGCGATGAGGCCGAAGGGGATGTTGACGGCGAACAGCCACGGCCACGGGCCGAAGGCGAGGATGGCGGAGGCGATCGAGGGCCCGAAGGTGAAGGCGGTCGCGACCACGAGCGCGTTGTGACCGAAGCCGCGGCCGAGCATGCGGCCGGGATAGACGAAGCGCACCAGCGCCGTGTTGACGCTCATGATGCCGCTCGCGCCCAGCCCTTGCAGCGTGCGCGCCAGCAACAGGCTGTCGAGCGACCATGCCACCGCGCAGAACAGCGAGGCAATGGTGAACAGGATCAGTCCCCCGAGATAGATGCGCTGGTGCCCGACGATCTCGCCGAGCGCTCCCAGCGGCAAGAGCGTCGCCACCAGCGCGATCTGGTAGACGTTGACGACCCAGACCGACTGCTCCGGCGTGACGTGCAGGTCGGCGGCGATGGCGGGCAGGGCGATGTTGGCAATGGCAGTGTCGAGCGAGGCCATCGCGAGCGCAGTGAAGATCGCGGCAACCGCCCAGCGCCGCTGCGTCGACGGAAGACCGTCGGCGGTGGGATTGTCGGGCTCGCGCGCGGCGGCAGGTAACGTGATCGTCATTTTTGTTGGCGCGCTGCTCCGGCGGCGTAGCCATGGGGGACGTTCGGCATGTACTACGGAGGCGCCGGCTTCCACAGGCGCAAGCTTGCATGCTGTGTATGCGCGAAGGTCAGGCGATGCGGCTGCGCTGCGAGCGCAGGGCCAAATGAAAAGAGTCGAAAAACAACCCCATGCACAGTAGGAGGCCCTTTGATCGACAAGGCATTTTCCTGCCGTGTCGAAAACGGCGGTCGCAGCCGCAATCAAGTTGACCCGTCGGGCAAAACACTGGCAGGATGCCAGCGTGCCGGCGATCGGCCGGGAGCAGGCCGCATGCGCGTCCTGCGCGCGCCGCCTCCACCACGCCGGCGTTGAGACAGATCAACACTCGACCTGCGCGGCCGCCCGAACTTTCCATCAGCGCATCGATGGAAGGGCGGCTACATGCAGATTCTGCTCAGGGAAATCCGGAATACCCCTTTGCTCTGGATGCTGGCCTTCGTGCCCATCGTGCTGGTGGCCGAGGCGGTGGCGCCGCATTCCCACACGCTGCTGTTCGTGCTCGCGGTGCTGGCCATCGTTCCGCTGGCGGCGCTGCTCAGCCACGCCACCGAGGCGGTTGCCGCCAAGACTGGCGATGCCGTGGGCGGATTGCTCAATGCAACGCTCGGCAATCTGACCGAGCTGATCATCGCCATCACGGCGCTGCGCGCCGGCCAGTACATGCTGGTGAAGGCCTCGATCGCGGGCGCGATCGTCACCAACGCGGTGTTCATGCTGGGCGCCTGCCTGTTGCTGGGCGGCCTGCGCTATCATGTGCAGGAATATAACCGCGCCGGTGCGCGGCTCTCGTCCGGCCTGTTGCTGATGGCGACCGTCGCGCTGCTTGCGCCTTCGGCGGTCGCCGATCTCGACCACCTGCCGCAGGGCGGGGGCATCCTCAACAAGCTCAGCCTCGGCATTTCGGTCCTGCTCATCACAGCTTACGGGCTCGGCCTGTTGTTCTCGCTTCGAACGCACAAGGAATTGTTCGCAAGCGCCGGTCACGGCGACGACGACAAGGAGGCGCACTGGCCGATCGGAACGGCCGTCGGCACGCTGCTGGTCGTCACCGTGCTGGTCGCGCTGGTCAGCGAGATCTTCGTGGAATCGGTGCAGAAGGCGGCGGAAACCTTCGGAATGAGCCCGGCCTTCGTCGGCTTCATCGTCGTCTCGCTGGTCGGCGCCGCCGCGGAATTCGCGGTGGCCTTCGCCGCGGCGCGCAAGGACCGGCTCGACATGGCCGTCAGCATCGCGCTCGGCAGTGCCTCGCAGATCGCGCTGTTCGTCGCACCCGCTTTGGTGCTGCTCAGCTATGTCGTGGGGCCGAAGCCGATGGACCTGCAGTTCTGGCCGGGCGCCGTCACCATGATGATGATCGCGACGGTGACGTCGGCCTTCATCACGGCCAGCGGGCGCTCGGCCTGGTTCGTCGGCGCCCTGCTGATCTTCATCTATGCGGTGTTCGCGCTGACGCTCTACGTGGTCCCGCCGGCGGGGCAGGGGTGAAGTTCGGTGCCCTTCGATCTCGCTCCGGCAGGCTATTGGTCGTACGAGAAAATGCCAGTTCCAGGCCGCGATCGTCGGCGTCAGCCCGGTGCATGGCGGCGCGATGCGCAGGGATCAGCAAACCGCGAAGGTTGGGCGTGCTTCGTCGAAATCACCTTACGGCACAAACGTGATGAGCTCGTAGACGACGACCGCAGCGCCGAGACAGCGCCGCCAGGGATTCACGCCGCGGATAATCTCATCGGCGCCCCAAATCACTAGTCCGCTTTTAAAGACGATTGTCAGGGCGACGCTGGCGCTTCCCGCGGAAGGCCAGATCCAAAGCAGAAGGCCCGCGACGATCACGATCCATAGGACGAGGTTGGGCCATTGCGCGATGGTGATGGCACCGGTTTCGCGGCTCCTGAAGAACCAATCGAGGAATCGGCGCACGATCACCGCGTCGGTCAGATCACGACCTCACCCTCTTCGCGGCCCGTCCAATAAGTGATGCGCTTGGCTTTGACCTTGATCAGGACGATGCCCGGCGTATCGATGCCGTTGTCGAACCACTTGTCGAGGTCGCTGGTCCAATGCTGTTGGAAGGCGGCCTTGTCGCGGATCAGCTCGGCAGTCCCTTCGACCGCGAGGTAGATTCCCTTCGAGAATAGGCCCGCCTCCGATGAGAATCCGAGCGCTACCTTGGGATTTCGTTGGATGTCCGATACCGTTCGCGCCTGTTCGTAGGTGAAGTAGTACGAGGTGCCGTCGTAGGCGACGTCGCCGTTGTTGCTCATCGGACGGTTGGCAATCTCGCCGTTCTCGGTGTGCGTCGAGAGAATGGCGATGTCGATGCCGGCCATTTCCTTTGAGATTTCGGCGAGCGATTTCTTGGGCATGAACTTTCCTCCAGTGGAGCGGAGGCAACGATTGGATTGGGCCCATGTTCCCCGAAGCCGGGGACGAAGTGCGCGCCCGCGGTTCAGCAATGACTCGCTTATTGCCGGCGGCGGTCTGGCGGTTGGCCGCCATGCTCGCCGAAAATGGCCGCAGGTGCGGCCCTGCGCTGGTTGTCGCGCTGGCCGGCTCGTCACGACCCGACGTGACGACCGACCTCGACCTGATCCTCCCAGTCCTCCCATTCGACATTGTTGATGTGGAGGTAGCTCGAGACGGCCGAGCCGACGGTCGGAAAGAACTGCGCTTCGCCGACCTGCGCATACAACCCGAACCGCTTCAGCTTGTCCTTCACGGGATCCTTCAGCTCGGCAAAGCAAAGTTCGATGCCCCTGACGTGGAGCGCCTCGTCCAGTTCGGCAATTGTGTCGCAGGCGGTGACGTCGACGCTCGTGACCGGTTCGGCGGCGACGACCAGCCAGCGCACGGGTGTCGGCGATTGCTCGACCGCGGCCAGAATACGTTCCTTGAAGAACTCGGCATTGGCGAAGAACAGCGGCGCGTCCCAGCGGAACAGCACCAGTCCGGGTATCAGGCGGGCATCGGGATATCTCGTGATGTCGTGATAGCCCTTGACGCCCTGCGCCCGCCCAAGAATTGCGGAGTGCGGACGCCAGCCGTCCCACAGAAACTCGGCAATGGCGACCGCGATGGCGAGGCCGATTCCGGGAATTGCGCCGAGCACGGCTACGCCCACGAAGCACAGCACGGTCAACCAGAATTCCCAGCGCTGGATCCGGTAGATTCGTTTGAGATCACTGATCTCGATCAGGCCGATTTGCGGCTGCGATCACCACGGCGGCCAATGCGGCATTCGGCAGGTGCTGCAACAGGTTTGGCGCAGCCAACAGAAGGAACGCGATCGCAAACGCGCCGACGACACATGTGAGCTGGGTGCGGGCGCCGGCGGCTTCGGCAACGGGCGTGCGCGAGGAACTGCTGCTGATCGGGAAGCCCTGGAAAAAGCCGGTCGCCAAATTGGCCGCGCCGAGGCCCACCATCTCCTGGTTCGGATCGACCTTGTCGCCCAGACGAGCAGCATAGGTTCGCGACAACACGCTGGTATCGGCGAACGAGACCAGAGCGATGGCGCCGCCGCCGGCCAGCACGGGGATCAGATCGCCATAGCCGATCCTGGGAATGGAGAAGGCCGGCAGACCTTGTGGAAGTGGCCCCAAGACTTTCACACCATAACCAGTTCCCAGATCAAGGAGTGAGACGACAAGGGTCGCTCCGACGACGGCAATCAGGATTCCCGGCAGTCGCTTGCTGTCCTTGAGCAGCAGGATGACGATCAACGTACCAAGCCCGACTGCGAATGCGGCCCAATTGATCTTGCCATCACCGATCCCAACGGCGATCGCCCATAGGTCTCTCAGCGGTCCTTCGCTTTCGATCGAGAAGCCGAGCAGCTTTGGCAACTGGCTGATCAAAACGGTCAGCGCGATCCCGTTCATGTAGCCGTACCGTATCGGCTTGGACAGCAGCTCCGTCACGAACCCTAACCGTGCGATGCCGGCCACAATGAGCACCGTTCCCGAAACGAGCGCCATCATGGCGGCAAGCATTGCGGCGCGGACCGGATCGCCGCCGGACAGGGGGACGATGACGCCGAGGATGACAGCTGCCAGCGCCGAGTCCGGTCCGAGCACGATGATGCGGCTCGGACCGAACATCGCGTAGGCCAGAAGCGGGACGATGGTCGCGTAGAGGCCGTGGATGCCCGGCAGACCGGACGCCACGGCATAGGCAATTCCGACCGGGACAAGCATGGTCGCCAGCACGAGACCTGCGAAGACATCATGCCGAAGCCAGGCCGCTTCGTAGTACCGAAGCGTATCGATCCCGGGCACCCAACGCGTCCAAACGTTCACCGCGCGCACTCCAAAGGCCGGTCGCCATGCGAAGCGATCGCCGGTCAACAGACGATCAACACGGATATCTGCAGTCACGTGTCGGCTCGCCGATAGCGCGCGACGATCTCGCAACGACTCGACCACTCGCTTGACGCAAATCAACGTTGCCGTAACCCCGACTATTCCGCGGCGCAGCAATCCTTGGGACGAGAGCCTTCGCTCCTAGACCTGATACCGCAACCCGCCATCCACCGAAGGGCCGAGAGCCTTTTTCTGTGCCATCCTTCGCGACGCCCGCTCAGGCGGGCTCCTGAGCAGGGAGTGTGTGGCTGCAGTCTCGGAAGACACTGACGCCGATTAGCCTCATCCTGAGGAGGCGCGTAAGCGCCGTCTCGAAGGACGAGGCGTGCGCACCGGCCAAGTCATGTGCGATAACCTGGCCATCCCTCACGTTCGTCCTCACCGCACGATCATCGACTCCGGCCAGTTCGGTGCTTGCCACACCGTCGACCACGGCTGGTCACCCCCACAGCCGCGCGCCGTGACATCCACGCGGACGAGCACGAAGCTGCTGGTGCCACTGGTATAGCCTTCGGTCGTTCCCAGGCGGTAGACGTGACGAAGGCGAGAGCTCGGACACATGTCTGTTCCGGTCTCAGCCTCGAACACGCCGGCCTCCTTTCGCCAGGTGATGAGGCCCGGCCGCGGCGTGGTGCCGAACCCGGTGTTCTGTGCGAAGAATGGAAACGCGACGAGCTTCGGATGGCGCGCGTCGTTAAGGTCGAAGACGAGATGACTTCCCACGATCCACTGACAATATACGAGGACGAAACGGCGCTCTCTTTCGACCAAGAAGCGAAGCGGAATCTCTTTCATGCCTTTTTCGACGTCGCAGTTTTCGCGTTGTGCTGCGCGCGCCACCTGCCGTGGGACCTCGGCGAGGGCTGAGACCTGGAAATCCGTTCTGCCTCCAAACCGGATGGGATCGAAGGCGGCAGTCTCATCTCGACTGCCGGCGCTCTGCTTGTCCTCGCCGAACGCGGCGGAGGTCAAGTGAACTGCGGCGAGGAGCATCAAGAGACCGACCCCAACCCTCACGCTCTTCAATGTCGAACGCATCGCATGAATTCCTAGAACTGATACCGCAAACCCCCCATCCACCGGGATCACCGCTCCCGTGATGTATCGCACCCGCGAGGCCCAAAACACTACGAGCGCACTCATGCGGTCAAGCCGGGCCGTTTCGGCGATCTCGAGCCAGCTGTGGTGGCACGAGAACAACTGAAGGGACACGCCTGGGTGTGTAACGGGCATGGGCGCGATGAGGCAAGTGAAGGACCCGCATCCGGGAGTTACGATCCTCGAAATTTGAGGCGCTCCCAACGCGGGCTTGGGCTGTCGACTCGCCTACTGCCAAGATCGGCGCCGCATCGCCAAGCTACCAGTAACTTTTGAACGTTTGCGCATTCGTCGTTCCTCAGCCTTTTCCAGGCGGGTACGAAGGTTCTGAAGCTCCGTCAGTTGAGAGCTGAGCGACAAAACACGTTGACGCAGAATCGCAATACGGTCGCACTGACCACGAGTACTCATGACGCGCCCTAAACTATGACTGTCAGGAAATGAACAGCTGGGCCAAGAAACAGAATGGACTTAAACCTATGAGTGTTGATGACCATAGCAAAGGTTCATGAAATTTGATTGACACGCGCGGCAGGGACGTCGCCGACCGCGATCGGAACATGCCAAAGATCAAAGCGCCGTTGGATCGGTGATTTTGCGCGACCACCCCAGTTCGATTCCGAGTTCTTACGGAAAACCGCTGCTAGAGCACAAGCCCGAGCACCAACCAGCTGGCAACAGACAAACAGACGCCAATTCCCAAATACGGCAATGCAATGCGCATGGTCATTCCTCCATGCCTAGACGCGACGAGAACATGGACAGATACGCAGATTCGGGGCGCCAGCCCTATATTCCATGCGATGTATGAGGTTGTTTAACGGCATCCGACGAGCATATTTAATTTGACTTTTGAATATGGTCAAAATTATATGTATTTGAGTTAATTGCTATATTTAATTTGGGCGTGTCGCCGCGCCGCAACACATTATCTACGCGTGTTCTGATCGGGTGCCGAAACCATGCGAACAGGCTGGGCGATCGCTCCATTGGAGTTGCTCTTGAGAGAGGCGTGATGCATGCGCCAATCAATCGATACTGCACCCAGGGACCGAGAAAGCACCCGAATAGAAGATGCGGCGGAGGAGCTCGGTTACGGGTCGCCCGAGACGGGCAGATGGGGCGGCTCGCCGCTCCGCTCTTCACGGACCCATTGGTGGGGTGAGACCGAGGATATCGATCCGGAGGAGACGGGTGGTTCGCTCATTGCAGCTGTCGTTCTGGTCACCCTTATCTTCGCTGGGGTGACCCTGCTCGGTGCTTTCGACCCGTTCAACGCACAACCGACTGCCGAAACAACTCGAATCGACGGCGGGAGCGCCGCCGGCCTCGACCAGCGGCCTGACTTCGCGACCGGATCGCCAGCACTCCTTCAGAGCGAAATGTCCGAGGCCCCGATTCAGGCGGTCTCCGCAAGCGCGGCGGGCCCGCCACCACGGCTCGACGCCGACGGGCGCAGTGACGCGCTCTCCGGTGAACTGGCCGGCGCGCGCAGGGAGCTCGAAGAAGCGGTCCAGCGCACGCATGCAGCGGAAACTGCCACGGAGGAGCTGCGGCAGTCTCTTCAAATTGAGCGAGCCCGCAGCGCCGCCTTCGCGGACGAACTTGCCGGAACCCGCCGCGAAGTAGAGGCTCGTATCGCGCAGGCGCGCGAGGCGGACGAGGTGGCCGCACAGCAGAGGGATGCGGCGGCGTGGGAGATCGCTGAACTGCGGCAGTCCCTGCAGCAGGAGCGGGAAAAGAGCGCCGTCCTGGCGAAGCGAGTGAGCGCCGCGCAGGCGATAGCGGCAAGCGCTGAGCAAGAACGCTACGAGGCGCAGTCACGCGCCGCCGCCCTCGCGAGCGAGCTTGCCGGCATGACTGGCGGATCGGCTACGGCCGACGGTGCGACGGCGGAGCAAAGCGAGGCGGTGGGCGGGGAGATCGCGGAATTGCGGCAGTCCTTGCAGCAGGAGCGCGAAAGGAACGCAGCCCTCGCGCAACAAGAGGACGCCGCGCGGTCGGGAACGGCGAACGCCGAGCAACAACGCCGTGCCCTCGAAGAGGCCCAGGCTCATGCTGCCGCGCTGGAGAGCAAGCTTGCGCAAACGCGCGGCGTCATCGAATCGCTGAACGGGCATCTGCGCGAGGCGAACGATGCAGCCTCGCAGCAGAGACAGGCAGCGAACCGGGAGATCGCCGAACTGCGACAGTCGCTGGAGCGGGAGCGGAGCAGGACTGAAGCCAGGGAGAGCGAGATCGCCTCGGTATCGCGCCTTATCGATCAGCACGCCCCGGCGGCGCAAAGAAACGGCGGCCCGACCTTGTCGACGGCGCAGAACGTGACCGCAACGGAGCCGCCGACGAATCCAGGCCAGGACGAGGTGGAGGCCCGATTGATCCCGCGTGCCAGAGCGTTGCTCGATCAGGGCAATATCGGTGCAGCGCGGATTGTGCTCGAGCTTGCGGCTGAGAAGAACAGTGCGCAGGCGACCTTCATGCTCGCGGAGACATATGATCCGGCGGTTCTATCGGCTTGGGGTGCCTATGGAACGCGCGGCGAGGCGGCCAAGGCGCGCGAGCTCTACGCGAAGGCACAGAGGAGCGGCATTCGCGGAGCCAAGGAACGACTGGATGCATTGCATCACTGAGAGTGGGCTTTGCATTCATGCCGGGAAGAGTGGTGACGGTGGGCAATCCGGAAAGGAACGACATGAACAAGCTGCCAAGGTCGCTCTCGTCGCTCGTGCTCGCCGCGCTGGTGCCGATTGCCGTGCTGCTTCAAACGACTTGCCTGGAAGCACAAACCGCAAGATCCGACAAGGCCGATGCACAAATGCTCCGACGGCCGCTCCCTCAGGAGAGCGAAAAGGGCCGGATGAACGCCTGGACCGTCGGGCTCGCCGGCGGCCTGCTCGAGGGCGCGCCGATCCGCCTCGCGGCAGAAATGGCCCGTGTCGTCGACGACGGAGCAGAGCTGCATCTCCTGCCGATCGTCACCCGGGGCGCCACCGACAATCTGAATGCGCTGCTCTATCTGCGTGGTGTCGATACCGCGATCATCAATTCCGACGCGCTCGAGGAGTACAAGCTTCAGGTTCCGCAGATCCAAAGCCGCATCACTTATCTGCTCAATCTGTTTCCGTCCGAGTTGCACATCTTCGTGCGGCCGGAGATCACCGGCCTGCAGGACCTTGCCGGCAAGAAGGTGAACTTCAATACTCAGGGCACCGCAGCCGCCTATTCCGGTCCGCTGATCTTCAGCCGCCTCGGCATCGACGTCGACAAGACGTTCATTCCGCATCAGCTTGCCCTGGAACAGATGCGCAAGGGGGAGATGTCGGCCGTCGTGTTCATCACGTCGAAGCCCGTGGACGCCTTCGTGCGAGGCCGCTGGGAAGCTGGATTCAAGTTCCTGCCGGTCCATTACGACAGGAAGTTCGAGGACTATTATCTGCCGGCGACCTTGAACGCCAACGAGTATCCCAATCTGATCAAACAGGGTGAGCGGGTTGCGACTCTTGCCGTGCCGACGGCTCTCGTTGCATTCAACTGGCCGCCACGCTCAAACCGCTATCAACGCGTGGCGCGCCTCGTCGAGTACCTGTTCTCGCGGATTGACCGCCTGCAGGCACCAGGCTTCGATCCGAAATGGCAGTCCATCAATCTCGCGGCGTCCGTCCCCGGGCTCACCCGCTTCCCGGCTGCGCAGGAATGGCTGGATCGCAAGGCACGCAGCGTACAGGCGAGGCCATGAAGAGTGCCGTTCCTCCGTTCGCCGTCGCCTTGAACGTAGCCTGCGGAATCGCTTACGCGCAAGACACGGGCGATGCCGTCGAATCACTTCGGGCTTGTTCGGCGATGGAAGGGCGGGGCCGGCTGGAATGCCTGCAAGAACTGTCACGTAAGATTCCGCCGCCCGGGCGGCGGGCGTCAGACGGCGGCTGGCTGATCAGCGAGACCACCTCGCCGGTCGACTATTCACCCGTCGTCACCGCCACCACCTTTTCGGTTGGCGGCTCGGATGGAGCCACGATGCAACTCGCAATCCACTGCCGCAAAGGCCGAACGGAAGTCACGGTCGCCGGACCGGCGCTGTCACGGAGCGCCAACGAATACGTCATCTCCTTTCGGCTGAATGCGGACACGCCGATGCAACTCGCGGCGGCGTCGCCGTCATTCGGCTCCGGCGTCGCTTTCGGGGGCGACGTCGTAAAGTTGCTGAACGCGCTACCCGACGAGGGTCACATCGTCGTGCGCCTTTTCGCCCGCACTGGTCAGGTGCAAGACGGACAGTTCCTGCTCAGCGGATTCGAGAACGTGCGCAAGAGAATGGCGGCTGCATGCAAATGGCCACATAGCGTCGCCAGACCGGGAAGGTGATGGTCAAGGAACGGGAGACACGAGATGATCAATCCGAAGTTGACGATAGCAATCATCGGCGGCCTGGCGATGGTGCTTCTGGTCGAACCAAGCGCGCAGGCGCAACAGGACAACCAGTTGATCCCGCAGATGAGCGAGAAGAATCAAGCACGCGATCCGAAGCAACCGACTAGACGGATGCACGTGAGCAAGCCGGGGCAGACTCACACGAGCAAGCAAACCGCTGCGACACGGGCGGCGATGGCTCAGGCGACAAAACCCGAGATCGTCAAAAAGCCGCACCAGCTGATATTGCAGGTCAATTCCAACGAACCTGCGATGATGAACCTCACGCTCAACAATGCCACCAATGTCGCGCAATATTACCGCGATCTCGGTGAACCAGTCTCAATCGAGATTGTCACCTTTGGTCCCGGTCTTCATATGCTGCGCGATGATACCTCGCCGGTAAAGCCACGCATCGAGGTGCTCGCGATGAGCAATCCCGAAATCTCCTTCAAAGCCTGCGGCAACACCCAGGAAAATATGCGGAAGGCGGAGAACAAGGACATCAATCTGATTCCGCAGGCGACGGTGGTCAAATCGGGTGTCGTCCGCGTCATGGAGCTGCAGGAACAGGGCTGGAGCTACGTCAAACCGTGAGGTCCGGCGGCAATGGGGCCGTCGGATGCGCAGTTAGAGCGGAATGGCTTTAGGTTGAATCGATTGCCACGGGCTCGGTGCAACCTCTCCCGCTCTTGTCCGCCGAAGCCTTGGCGAAGGCGGATGCGGGAGAGGTCACGCCACCGGCTCGCGCCGACGGCGCGCCCGACGACAGGCTCCGGCGCGGGTCAGGGCTTTCTCCTCTCGGGGCTATCCCATTGCGGAAACATTCCCCAGCCCTCTCTCACAGGCGGGAGAGGGAGTGTACTTGCCTTGTAGCAATCTCCTTCACCAGCTCGGCGAGGAGATCGGTACGGCGCGCCACGCCGACGACGCGCACGCCTTCGGCGGCGAGGCCCCTGGCGATGGCGCGGCCGATGCCGATGCTCGCGCCGGTGATGACAGCGGTTTTCGATTTGAGCCCGAGGTCCATGGTCGCACGCTCCCTTGGTCCTGCCTGCTTTTTGTTGTTCGTTTGCCGCTCTGTCCCGCGGGCTTGCGAATTGCCCGACCGGGACGAGCAGTGGTAACCAAGAGGCTTGCCGAAGGACAAGAGCCTTGTTTAAGGACAAAAGCCTTGGCGAAGGAAATACGAAAAACAAAAGGCGTCGAAGGATGGTCTGGGATCCGCAGCAATATCTGAAGTTCTCCGGCCATCGGCTCCGGCCCGCCGTCGACCTGTTGATGCGGATTCCCGATTTTGCCCCACGCGCGATCGCCGATCTCGGCGCCGGCGCCGGCAACGTCACCAAATTGATCACGGAGCGCTGGCCGGAGGCACGCGTGACCGGGGTCGAGGGCTCGGCGGAGATGGTCGCGGCAGGACGCAAGGCCGCGCCTGACGTGGAATGGTCACATGAGGATCTCGGCCATTGGAGTCCCGCTGGGCAGTACGACTTGATCTATTCCAATGCCGCACTGCATTGGCTGCCCAATCATGCGGCACTGTTTCCGTCGCTGATGGAGAAGGTGACACCCGGGGGCATGCTCGCGGTGCAGATGCCGCGCAATTTCCTCGCGCCTTCGCATGTGCTGATCGGCGAGACTGCGCTCGACGGCCCATGGCGCTCCAAGGTGGAGCATCTCGTCATCCGGCCGCCGGTGGAAGGGCCGGCCTTCTATCACGATCTGCTCGCGCCGATGTCGGCCAACATCGACATTTGGGAGACCGAATATCTGCAAGTGCTCGAAGGCGACAATCCCGTGAAGGAATGGACCAAGGGCACCTGGCTGACGCGCTATCTCGACGTGCTCCAAGGCGAGGAGAAGGCCGCGTTCGAAGCCGCCTACGGGATGCGCGTCGCAAGGGCCTATCCGAAGAATGCGGCGGGGCAGACGCTGTTCCCGTTCCGGCGCCTCTTCATGGTCGCGCAACGGAAAGGCTGATGGCGCTGCCGCAACGCGGCATAGCACGCGTTGCCTTGGACACGCGCGGATGCCGGCTTGCGCATCCGGCGGTCATCACGTTAGCTTGGCAGCGCTTAGCTCTCGTTGTTACCGACGGCTGCGGCCCAATAACAACAATACCAACGGTCGGGGGCAATTGCGCTCCCGGCCGTTGCGCTTGAATGATCCAATCCGGGGGGACCAAGTTGCTGCGTGTGCTGAATCGTTTTCTCAATCATCTCGAGGAATGGCTGATCGCGACGATGATCGCGGCTGCGACGTCGCTCATCTTCGTCGCGGTGGTGCACCGTTACGGCGCCGGGCTGTCGATCGACCTCGCCAAATGGGCGGAAGCCCGCAACCTCACCGTCCTCGCCGTGCCCGCGCGCGCGACGTTCGCCTGGCTTGCCGCGCTCGATTTGTCATGGGCGCAGGAGCTCTGCATCTACATGTTCATCTGGATGGCGAAGTTCGGCGCCGCCTATGGCGTGCGGACCGGCATCCATGTCGGCGTCGACGTGCTGGTCAACATCCTGCCCGGCGGCTCGCGCCGTCGCATCATCACCTTCGGCCTGCTGTGCGGTGCGCTGTTCACCGCCATCGTGGGCTATTTCGGAGCCGCCTTCGTCAGCCACATGTGGCACAGCGGCCAACAGTCCAACGATTTGGAAGCGCCGATGTGGATGGTGTATCTCACCATCCCGCTCGGCTCCGGCCTGATGTGCTTCCGCTTCCTGCAGGTCGCCTGGTCGTTCTACCGCACCGGCGAGCTGCCGCATCACGATATGGCGGGCGTCGAGGGCGTCGAGGCGGATCCGGTGCATCCGGCGCCGGTCACGCCCACCCAGGTGGTCCGGGACGAGCGCAGCCCGCTCGGCTGGATCCTGATGCTGCTGCCGGTCCTGATCGTCGCGCTGTGCTTCGCGCATGCGGCCCATGTCATCACCTTGCCGCAGGGCCTGCGCGTCTTCATCGTATTCGCGCTGCTGATCTCGCTGATGCTGACCGGCATGCCGATCTCGATTGCGCTGGGTCTGACCGTGCTCAGCTTCATGTTCACGCTGACTGACGTGCGAACCGAATCGGTGGCGCTAAAGCTGTTCACCGGCATCGAGAATTTCGAGATCATGGCGATCCCGTTCTTCATTCTGGCCGGCAACTTCCTGACTCATGGCGGCGTGGCGCGGCGGATGATCACCTTCGCAACCTCGCTGGTCGGCCATTGGTACGGCGGGCTCGCGCTGTCGGGCGTGGTCGCCTGCGCGCTGTTCGCCGCGATCTCCGGCTCCTCGCCGGCGACCGTGGTGGCGATCGGCTCAGTGATCCTGCCCGCGATGGTCGCGCAAGGCTTTCCGAAGCGGTTCGGCGCCGGCGTGATCACGACGTCGGGCTCGCTCGGCATTCTGATTCCGCCATCGATCCCGATGGTGCTCTACGCCGTCTCGACCAACAGTTCGGTGGGCAAGCTCTTCATCGCCGGCATCGTGCCGGGGCTTGCGCTCGCCACGCTGCTCGGCATGACGACGTTCTATCGCGCCTGGCGCAACGACTATCCGCGGATGCCGAAGGCGACCTTCATGGAGCGTCTCGATGCGTTCCGCAAGTCGATCTGGGGCATCCTCCTGATCGTGATCGTGATCGGCGGCATCTACAGTGGCCTGTTCACGCCGACTGAAGCTGCCGCCGTCAGCGCGGTCTACGCCTTCATCGTCGCGGTGTTCATCTACAAGGACCTGAAGCTGCGCGACGTGCCGCGCGTGCTGCTGTCGTCGGCCAACCTTTCGGCGATGCTGCTCTACATCATCACCAATGCCGTGCTGTTCTCGTTCCTGATGACCTACGAGAACGTGCCGCAGGCGCTGGCGCAATGGATGATCGACCAGGGCCTGGGCTGGATCGGTTTCCTGCTGCTCGTCAACATCCTGCTGCTGCTCGCAGGCAACGTGATGGAGCCGTCCTCGATCATCCTGATCATGGCGCCGATCCTGTTTCCGGTCGCGGTCAAGCTCGGCATCGACCCGATCCATTTCGGCATCCTGATGACGGTCAACATGGAGGTCGGCCTGTGCCATCCGCCGGTCGGCCTCAATCTCTACGTCGCCTCGGGCATCGCCAAGATGGGGATCACCGAGCTCACGGTCGCAGTGTGGCCGTGGCTGCTGACGATGCTGGGCTTCCTCGTGGTGGTGACCTATTGGCCGGGCCTGTCGCTGTGGCTGCCGCGGCTATTGGGGATGTAGCGGGGTGAGCGGCGTAGGAAGGATGTTCGAGATCGCCGAGCCGAAGCGGGTGAGGGTCGGGTAGGAGGCCGTCGCCAAGTCCTCCGTCATTGCGAGCGCAGCGAAGCAATCCAGAGTCCCTCCGCGGAAAGATCCTGGATTGCTTCGCTGCGCTCGCAATGACGAATTGATAGGGCCGGGCGCTTACGCAAATCATGGCCGGTACTGGCCCGGCCATGAAGTTTGCGCCTAAGTTGCCTTCCTACTCCGCGCTGCTCACCAGCTTGATCCGCGGTGCCTGCGCCTCGGTCAGGCTGCGATATGCGGCGAGGTAGTCCAGGGCCATGCGCCGCGCGGTGAAGCGCGTCTCGAACTGCTTGCGGATCGCGGCGCGGTCGAGTTGCGGAAGCCGGTTCACCACGCCCGCGGCGCTGATGACGTCCTCGACGATGAAGCCGGTGAGGCCCTCGTCGATGATCTCCGGCACCGAGCCGCGGTTGAAGGCGACGACCGGCGTTCCGCACGCCATGGCCTCGATCATGACGAGGCCGAACGGCTCCGGCCAGTCGATCGGCAGCAAGAGGCCGAGCGCGCCGCTGAGGAAATCCGATTTCTCGTGATCGCTGATCTCGCCGATGAAATCGACCAACGGATTGTTCTCGATCATCGGCCGGATCAGCTCGTCGTAATAATCCTGGTCGGCACGGTCGACCTTGGCCGCGATCTTGAGCGGAATGCCGCAATGGGTCGCGATCTTGATGGCGCGATCGACGCCCTTCTCGGGCGCGATGCGGCCGAGCACGGCGAGGTATTCCTGTTTCGCCGGCTTCGGCGTCAGCAGCTTCTCCGGCAGGCCGTGGTGGATCGTCGTCACCCAGTTCGCCTGCGGCACCGGCCGCCGCTGCGCATTGGAGATCGAGATGACCGGCATCTTGGTGAACGTGTTGAAGACCGGCTGATGCTCGGGAAGATCGAGCCGGCCGTGCAACGTCGTCACGAACGGGGTCGGCTGGCGGTGGAACAACGACCAGGGATAATAGTCGAGATGGAAGTGGAGGAAATCGAACTCCTCGTCGTCACATTTTTGCCGCACCCGCTCTAGTAGCACCATGTGCAGCGCGTTGGGATCGCGCACGGAACCGTCGAGCCGAAGCGCCCGCGGCCATAATGCATCGAGCTTGGCCGATGTCCGCGAGTCGCCGCTGGCGAAAAGCGTCACGTCATGGCCCAGGGCCACCAGCTCTTCCGTCAACCAATGCACCACCCGCTCGGTGCCGCCATACAGCTTGGGTGGAACAGCCTCCGTCAACGGAGCTACCTGCGCGATGCGCATCTCACCATCTCCTCTGCGATCATGAAGTTGAAACCCCCGCCTTAACGGCACCGGCAATGCCAGACGAGGGAACGTTCCCGCACCTGCGAAGTTCCTTCCCCCGAACGTTACATATTCGACACGTCGGCGGAGCGTCGCGATGCTGCCACTACATCTTCGCACATCGTCCGCATCCGCATGTCGTGATGGGATTGCCCGGGAACCGAGGCGAAGCGGTCGATGTTCACTCGACCAGTAACGAAACGAAAAATCAGCATAACGGGGCGACAGCCATATGGATCAGCTTTCTGGGTACGCGCGTAGGCCATTTGCCTTTGTCCTGCGCTATCTCCGGCGTCGTCTCGCGTCGCATTTGGTGATCCTGACCGCGGTCGTGGGGGCCGTTGCCTGCTCCGTAGGCACCCAGTATGGCGTCAAAGCTCTGGTCGACGCCTTGTCGGCCGGTCCCTCGTATGGCGGTGGCGTATGGCTGGCATTCATTCTGCTCATGTCACTGATTGCCGCCGACAACTTCCTGTGGCGGATCGCAAGCTGGACGGCGAGCTTCACCTTCGTCCGGGTCACCGGCGATTTACGGCGTGACATATTTCGTCATCTGACCGGGCACGCCCCGAGCTACTTCTCGGACCGGATGCCCGGCATGCTGACGAGCCGCATCACCGCGACCTCGAACGCGGTGTTCACCGTCGAGAACATGTTCGTCTGGAATGTGTTGCCGCCGTGCATTGCCACAATTGCGGCAATCATCCTGATTGGAACCGTCAGTCCCTACATGGCGCTCGGCCTGATCGCGATCGCGGGCGGCATGGTGGTTGCGATGTTTCGTCTGGCCGCGGCCGGCAAGCCGCTGCATGACGATTTCGCCGACAAGGCCGCATTGGTCGACGGCGAGATGATCGACGTCATCAGCAACATGCCGCTGGTGCGCGCCTTCTGCGGCATCAGCCACGAGCATGAGCGGTTCGACGCGACCGTGAACCAGGAGCTGACCGCGCGCAGCCGCAGCCTGCGTTATCTGGAGAAGCTGCGGCTGTTGCATGCCGTCATCACCGTGCTTCTGACCATTGCGCTGATGGCCTGGGCGATCTCGCTCTGGCAGAAGGGCCAAGCGACGACCGGCGACGTCGTGCTGGTCTGTACGCTCGGCATCTCGATCCTGAGCGCGACGCGCGATCTCGCGGTGGCGCTGGTCGACGTCACCCAGCACGTCGCGCGTCTGACAGAGGCGATCGCCACGCTGCTGGTGCCGCACGAGCTCCGCGATCATCCCGAGGCCGAGCCCCTGGTCAAAAGCGGCGCGGCCATCGCGTACAACAACGTCACCTTCGGCTATCCCGGCAGCGACAAGATCTTCGAGCGCTTCAGCCTGCGCCTCCAGCCCGGCCAGCGCGTCGGACTGGTCGGCCAGTCCGGCGGCGGCAAGTCGACGCTGTTCACGCTGCTGCAGCGCTTCTACGACGTCGACGAGGGCAATATCACCATTGACGGCCAGGACATCTCGAAGGTGACGCAGCTGAGCCTGCGCGAGGCGATTTCCGTCGTGCCGCAGGACATTTCCTTGTTTCATCGCTCCATTCGCGAGAACATCCGCTATGGCCGGCCGAACGCGACCGACGACGAGGTGCTGCGCGCGGCGATCGCAGCGCGCTGCGACTTCGTCGAGACCCTGCCCGAGGGCCTCGACACCATGGTCGGCGACCGCGGCGTCAAGATGTCGGGCGGCCAGCGCCAGCGCATCGCGATCGCGCGCGCCTTCCTGAAGGACGCGCCGATCCTGCTGCTGGACGAGGCGACCGCCGCGCTCGACAGCGAATCCGAGGAGGCGATCCGCGAGGCGCTGTCCCGCCTGATGCGCGGCCGCACCGTGATCGCGATCGCCCATCGCCTTGCGACGCTGCGCAATTTCGATCGTGTCGTGGTGTTGAGGAATGGTAAGATCATCGAGGACGGCTCGCCCGAGCGCCTGATGCAGGGTCACGGGCCGTATCGTGAGCTGGTCACGCAGGAAATGAGCCGGCTCGCGCAAGCCGCCGCGTAAACCAACAGTCGCGTTTTCGAGTCGGTCGCGTTTCGAATCAAGCGCAGGGGAGCAGCTCATGTCGGCAGAAGCCGTAACCCAGTTCGTCTCCGTGACGCGGACCCCGGAACAGGTCGCGGAACAGCCCTTCTACATTCCGATGACCGGGCCCTCGGCCCGGCCGCGGCGTTCGCTCAAGCACGACGACACCTTCATCGTGCTCGACAGCCACGGCGACATCGGCGCGTCCGCTGGCGGGCCGGACGGACTGTTCCATCACGACACGCGCTATCTTGCGCGGCTGGAGCTCGTGCTCGACGATCTCCAGCCGCTGCTGCTCGGCTCGAATCTGCGCGACGACAATTCAGCATTGACCGTCGATCTCACCAATCCGGACATCTACCGACAGGGCAACCTCGTTCTGCAAAAGGACCTGTTGCACGTCGTGCGCACCATCTTCCTGTGGCGCGGCACCGCCTACCAGCGCATCGGCGTGCAGAACCATGGCGACCGGCGCACCAGCTTCGAGCTGACGCTGCTGTTCGGCAACGACTTCGCCGATCTGTTCGAGGTTCGCGGCGAGCGGCGGCCGCGCCGCGGGGTCGGAACCGGCCGGCTGCTTGGGCCGACCGACGTCCTGTTCGAGTATCGCGGCCTTGACGACGCCGAGCGGACCACCGGCCTGCATTTCGATCCGCGTCCGACGCGGCTCTCGGTCAACGCTGCGACCTGGGAACTCGACCTTGAGCCGCACCAGGCCAAATCGCTGTTCGTGGCCGTGTCCTGCAACCGGCCGCTGACGGAGAAGCCGGTGCGGTTCTTCCCGGGTCTGCTGGCGCATCGCCGCGAGATGCGGCAGTCGACCATGGGCGCGGCCAGCATCGAGACCTCCAACAACATCTTCAACGAGGTGCTGTGCCAGGCCATGGCCGACCTCAACATGCTGATGACCGAGACGCCGCAGGGACGCTATCCCTATGCCGGCATTCCCTGGTACTCGACGACGTTCGGGCGCGACGGCCTCATCACCGCGCTGCAGATGCTCTGGGTCGATCCGCGCATTGCCAAGGGCGTCCTGCGCCGGCTCGCGCATTTCCAGGCCGCGGCGGTCGATCCGCTCGCGGACGCCGCGCCCGGCAAGATCCTGCACGAGATGCGCGGCGGCGAGATGGCGGCGCTCGGGGAAGTCCCGTTCGCGCATTACTACGGCAGCGTCGATTCGACCGCGCTGTTCGTGCTGCTCGCAGGCAGCTATTTCGAGCGCACCGGCGACGAGGCCACGTTGATCGAGCTGTGGCCCGCGATCGAGGCGGGGCTCGCCTGGATCGACGGTCCGGGCGATCCCGATCAGGACGGCTTCGTCGAGTACCAGCGCGCGACCGAGAAAGGGCTGGCGAACCAGGGCTGGAAGGATTCCTATGACGCGATCTTCCATGCCGACGGCCGGCTTGCCGAGGGCAATATCGCGCTCGCGGAGGTCCAGGGCTACGTCTTTGCCGCCAAGCAGCTCGCGGCGCGTTGCGCGCTGCGGCTCGGCAAGCCGGACCGCGTGCGCAAGCTCAAGGCCGAAGCCAGGGCGCTCGCCGAGCGCTTCGAGCAGGCGTTCTGGTGCGAGGAGCTCGGCACCTATGCGCTCGCGCTCGACGGCAAGAAGCGGCCCTGCAAGGTGAGGACCTCGAATGCCGGGCAGATCCTGTTCAGCGGCATGGTCCGCGAGGACCGCGCGCGTCTCGTCGCCGCCGATCTGATGCGGCCGCATTTCTTCTCGGGCTGGGGCATCCGCACCGTCGCGCAAGGCGAGGTGCGCTACAACCCGATGTCCTACCATGACGGATCGATCTGGCCGCACGACAACGCGCTGATCGCGCTGGGGCTGGCGCGCTACGGCCTCAAGCATTCGGTGGCGCATGTCTTCAAGGGGCTGTTCGACGCCGCGACCTACATGGATTTGCGCCGGCTGCCCGAATTGTTCTGCGGCTTCCGGCGCGAGAAGCGGCGCGGGCCGACGCTGTACCCGGTCGCCTGCGCGCCGCAGGCCTGGGCCAGCGCGACGCCGTTCACGTTGCTGGAGGCGGCGCTCGGCCTCGAGTTCGACGTCGCGCGCGGCGAGATTCGCCTGCGCAACCCGCATCTGCCGGCGTTCCTCAACGAGGTGATCCTGCGCGATCTGCGCCTTGGCGAATCCAGCGTCGATCTTCGCGTCAGCCGTCACGGCGACGACGTGGCGCTGGAAGTGTTGCGCACGCGCGGTCAGATCCAGGTCTCGATCGTGCTGGCGCGCTAGAGGCGCGAGGAGGAGGTCATGCGTGCGATCGGAAGGTTGGTCTTGGGCGTGGCGATCGTCGCGGGCTTGACGGTCGCCGAATCGCGCGCGGCCGAGGAGCCGCCTGCATCCCCGAGCGAGGCAAAGGCACCGGCAAATGTGCAACCGCCGGCTTCCACGGTGCCCGTCACGCCCAAGGACGCCGCGCCGCCGCCATCGGTGACCATCATCGGCGCGAGCGAGGCCCACGGCGTTCTCGGCCGCGACGTTCGCAGCGCCGCCGGCGAGGACATGGGTCGCATCGTCGACGTCATCGTCGATCGCACCGGTCATGTCCGCGCTGCGGCGATCGATTTCGGCGGCTTCCTCGGCGTCGGCAGCCGCAAGATCGTCGTGGACTGGAACGCGCTGCGCTTCGGCAAGATCGCCAACAAGAAGGACAGCATCACGCTGGAATTGACCAAGGCGCAGGTCGCGGCCGCACCGGAATACAAGGAGGACACGCCGATCGTCGTGCTCGGCGCGTCCGGCAGCCTTCAGCCGCTGCAAGTGATCCAGTGAGGTGCAGGGAGGGCTGACCGCCCGTGCTGTTATCGAGGAAGCCGAACCATGCAGATCGCGGCGGCGTCGTCGAGCAGGACAACGTCGCGGAGCCGGCGGCTGCGGGCATTCCGGCCCCGTCGCGGCAGAGCCTCCGCGGCCTCGACTGGTTCATCTTCTTCCTCGCCGACGTGCAGACCGGATTCGGTCCCTTCATCGCGGTCTATCTGACGACGCAGAAATGGACCCAGGTCGAGATCGGGTTCGTGCTGTCGATTGGCGGCATCGTCGCCCTGATCGGCCAGATGCCGGGCGGCGCGATCATCGATGCCGCGAAGTCGGAGCGCCTCGTCGCCGCCCTCGCGATCGCGACCATCGGCGCCTGCGCGCTGGCCTATGCGGCGATGCCGATCTTCGCCGTCGTGGTGACCGCCGCCACGCTGCATGCGATGGCGAGCTGCGTGCTCGGGCCGGCGATCGCCGCGATCAGCCTCGGCCTCGTCGGCCCGCTCGCGATCGGCGAGCGGCTCGGGCGCAACGCGCGCTTCGCCTCGCTCGGCAACGGCGTCGCGGCGGCGGTGATGGGCACCGCGGGCTACCTGTTATCGAGCCGCTCGGTCTTCCTGGTCACCTTCCTGCTCGTGATTCCAACCCTGATCGCTCTGTCGCGCATCCGCGAGAACGAGGTCGACATCAGGCGCTGTCACGGCGAGCTGCCGCCTGAAGCCGCCGACCGCGGCGATCCCAATATCTGGCACCTGATCCGGCAGCGCCCGCTCATCGTGTTCGCGCTCAGCGTGCTGCTGCTGCAGCTCGCGAACGCCGCGATGATGCCGCTGATGGCGAGCGCGGTGACGGCGCGATCGAGCCAATGGGCGACCGTGCTCGTCGCCTTTTGCATCGTCGTTCCGCAAGCGATCGTGGCGCTGCTGTCGCCGACGGTCGGGCGCAAGGCGCAAGCGTGGGGCCGGCGGCCGCTGCTGCTGATCGGATTCGGGGCTCTGGCGATTCGCGGCCTGTTGTTTGCGACCGTGCGCGATCCGTATCTGTTGGTGCTGGTGCAGGTGTTCGACGGCATCACCGCGGCGGTCTTCGCGGTGATGATCCCGCTGATCGTCGCCGACGTCGCGTTCGGCAGCGGGCATTTCAACCTGGCGCAGGGGATCGTCGGCACCGCAACGGGCATCGGCGCGTCGCTGAGCACGGTGCTTGGCGGCTATGTCAGCGACAAGTTCGGCAATGCCACCGCATTCATCGGGCTGTCCGGCGTTGCCGCAGCGGGGCTCCTGCTGATCTTCTTTGTGATGCCGGAGACGCGGCGCACGGGTCTGACAGCCAACAAAGAAGTGGCCGGCTGAACGTATTCAGCCGGCCAAAGTGGGTCGGGAGGAAGATGGAGGATCAGGCGTCGAGATTGTGCAGACGCTGGCGGTTGCGCAGCACGATCTGGCGGGCACCGGAGAAACCGAGAATGCCCTGAGCGTGAAGCTGCGACAGCGCGCGCGACACGGTCTCCAAGGTGAGGCCGAGATAGTCGCCGATGTCGCGGCGGCACATCGGCAGTGCCATCATGCCGGCGACGGCGAGGCGGCGGTCCATTTCGAGCAGGAAGGTCGCGACGCGCTCCATCGCAGTCTTGCGGCCCAGCAGCAGCATGTGGTCCTCGGCATGGCGCAACTCGCCGGCGGTCATGGCCCAGAGCTTGCGGGCGACCTGCACGTCGGTGCCGGCGGCCTTTTCCAGGCTGGCGCGCTTCACGAGGCGGACGGTGGTATCGATGATGGCTTCAGCGGCGAGGCGGTGAGTGGGACCGGATTCGAGGCCGAACACGTCGCCGGGAAGATGGAAGGCGCCGATCTGGCGGCGGCCGTCGGAGAGAAGCTTGTAGCTGCGCACCGCGCCGGTCACGACCTGATAGACATATTCGGCCGCCTCCTCCTCGCCATAGATCTCCTCGTCCTTGCCGTAGGAGAACTCGGTGGCGACCAGGCCGACATGGCCCGCGATCGCGCCGAACTGGTCGGTAACGGGGTGGGCAGGAGCAATCTTGCCACCGATTTGGGTGTTGATCGCCTGGGTGTTGAGCGTCTGGGTCAGCATCTGCGCCATCTCCGTTGTGATGGAGCACTGCTACGATGAAACACGCAATCCGGAAATTTCGCGCGTTATCTTAGGGATGTTTACCTACGTAGAGTCCCTAGGTCACGCTCCGGGGCGGTCCTGGATGGCGTGGCGGATGCACTTGACCAGGTTTTCGTCGAGAAGCGGCTTCAAAACCACGTCCTTGATGCCCGCCATCGCGGCCCGGGCCGAGATGTTCTCGTCGGGATAGCCGGTGATCAGGATCACGGGCGCGTCGCGGTGGGATTTGCGAAGCCGGCCGGTCAAATCGATGCCGTTGATGTCGGGCATCTTGTAGTCGATGACGTAGCAGTCCGGCCCGGGCGCGGCGCCGAGATTGAGCAGCGCCGTGCCACTCCTGAAGGTCCGCACGGCGAAGCCGTCGGTCTCCAGCAGGAACCGCAGGGATCCGAGAACTGCGGCATCATCGTCGACCACAAAGACGGTGGGTTGTGGGGAGGACGACGGCCGCGCACGATGTGGGCTGACCTCAACCATGCTGTCTGGCTAGCACTGCGCCGTGAAGTCGCCTTGACCTGCCTCAATCGTTGAGCATGCCGGCGCGCATCGCGAGGCGAACAAGTTCCGAAAGGCTGCTCGCCTGCATCTTGGTCATGACGTTGGCCCGGTAGACCTCAATGGTCCGCGGGCTGATGTCGTATTCGCGGGCGATCAGCTTGTTGGAGAGGCCCGCGACCAGCCCCTCCATGACCTGGCGTTCCCGCGGGCTCAAGGACGCGACGCGGGCAGCGATGTCCTGCGCGACGGCCTCGTTCTTGGCGGCGGGCTCGGCCTGGCGGAGCGCCGACTCGATCATGGCGGTGAGACGGTCGTCATCGAATGGCTTTTCCAGGAAGTCGACCGCCCCGAGCTTCATCGCCTCGACCGCCAGCGGCACGTCGCCGTGACCGGTCATGATCACGATCGGGAACGGGCTTTGCTGCGCCTTCATCCGCTTCAAGAGCTCGATGCCGTCGAGGCCGGGCATGCGCACGTCGGAGACGATGCAGCCGAAACCGAGGCCGGGCAGGGCTTCGAGAAAGGCGAGCGCGTCGTCGAACAAAGTGACGGCGAAGCCGGCGGAATCCAGCAGGAAGTTCAGCGAGTCCCGCATCGCCGCGTCGTCGTCGATGACGTAAACATTTCCCTTGGTCGTCATGGATCAGCTCTCGTCGGTTGCCGGCAGGGTGAAGCGGAACGTCGCTCCGCCCGCTGCGTTGCTCTCGGCCCACATGCGGCCGCCATGGGCCTCGATGATCGAGCGGCTGATGGAGAGTCCCACGCCCATGCCGGTGTCCTTGGTGGTGAAGAAGGTCTGGAACAGGTTTGGAATGATGTCTTCGCGGAAGCCGATGCCGGTGTCGGAGACCTCCACCTCGATCATGCCGTCGGCGACACGGGTGTTGGCGACGACGAGCTCGCGCCGCTGCGACTGCGCCATCGCCTCGAGCGCGTTGCGGAACAGGTTGACCAGCACCTGCTGAATCTGCACCCGGTCGGCGAGAACGAGGTCGGCGTCGGGATCAAGGCTGAAGCGGAGCTGCACGTTCTGCTCGCGCGCGCCGGCGAGCCCGAGCGCGCCGGCTTCCTCGATCAGCTTGGACAGGCTCTCGACCCGCTTCTCGGACTCGCCGCGGGAGACGAAGTCGCGCAGGCGGCGGATGATCTGGCCGGCGCGCAATGCCTGTTCCGCCGCGCGGTCCAGCGCGCTTTCGACCTTCGGCATGTTGGGATCGGTGCTGCCGGCGAGGAGGCGCCGCGATCCCTTCATGTAATTGCTGATCGCCGCCAGCGGCTGGTTGAGCTCGTGGGCGAGCGCGGAAGCCATCTCGCCCATCGCGGTCAGCCGCGACACGTGCACGAGCTCGGATTGCAGCTCCTGGAGCCGCGCCTGGGTCTGCTGGTGCTCGGTGAGGTCGCGGACGAAGCCGGTGAAATGGGGCTCGCCCGCGCGTTGCGTCTTCCCGACGGACAGGTGCATCGGGAAGGTCGTGCCGTCGCGGCGTTTGCCCGTCACGATCCGGCCGATGCCGATGATGTGCGGATCATTGGTCCTGAGATAGCGCGTGAGATAGCTGTCGTGACGCGACTGATCGGGCTCCGGCATGAGAATGCTCACGTTCCGGCCGATCGCTTCCTGCTTGCTGTAGCCGAACAGCCGCTCCGCCGCGCTGCTGAAGAGCTGCATGATGCCGCGTGAATCGATGACGATCATGGCATCGGGCACCGTTTCGAGAATCGAGCGAAGATGATTCTCCTGGGACCGCAGGGCCTCTTCGAGCTGCTTCTCCTCGTTGATGTCGAGGAATATCCCGCTGAGATGACGCGGCATGCCCGCATCGTCCCGGATCACGCCGGCCCTGGCCCGGATCCATTGGCCGTTTCCGGACGCGCCGCTGACCTTGAAGGACAAGTCGAGGCCCCCGCCACCTTCCGATGTGCGCCCGATCGCCTTCAGGAGGTGGTCCCGATCGCCCGGCTCCAACAGGGAAAGAAAGAGATCGTAGCTGACGGCCTGGTCCGGCTGCAGGCCGAACAGCCGCCTGGCCGTGTCCGACCAGTCGAGCTCGCGAGTCTGCAGGTCGAGGTCCCAGGTGCCGACCCCGAATCCCTCGATGCGGACTCGGAAATGCTCGCCCCGACCATCGTCTGCCGGATGGTTCCCGCGGGTCGGCGCCAAGGTTCTGCTCCTATTCTCGGCGGACCGGCAGGATGCCGTTACCGCTTCAGCAATGTCGCCCAAGGCTCGGCCGGAGGCAAGCGCGGACGTTGAATCCACTGCCGGACTCCCCATTCCGGGAGAGTGGGCAGCCAGAGACCTCGATTTGATCTAGCTCAGCCTTGTTGCGCGGCAGCGGGTCTAGGATTCAAAAAATTCTGTAATGCTGGAGATTCCCGATGACATACGCGACCGTCATGGTCAGCCTGGCGCTCGATCAGCCCAACGAAGCGCGTCTTCAGGTCGCAGGCGAGCTCGCCGAACGATTCGAGGCGGCCATCGTCGGGGTCGCTGCGGCGCAGTTCGTCCCGCCGCTCTATTTCACCGACGGCGCAGAGGCGCAAGCGCTGATCGACGAGGGCGAAGCTTCGATCAAGCGGCGGCTGGCCGGGCTCGAAGCGCAATTCCGGGCGGCCGTGAAGAATCGCGGTGGGCATGCGGAGTGGCGCAGCGCGATGGATTATCCGGCCCGCTTCGTCACGGCGCAGGCGCGTTGCGCCGACATCGTCGTCAGCGGCGGGCAGAGCCCGGCCTTCTCCGATGCTTTCTCGCTGGCGAGCCCCAAGGACCTGGTGATGCAGACCGGCCGCCCGCTGCTCGTCGTTCCCGACCGGGCCAACTGGCTCGACCTGCGCAGCGTGCTGGTGGCGTGGAAGGACACGCCGGAAGCGCGGCGGGCGGTGGCGGGCGCGCTGCCGATGCTGCACAAGGCGAAGGACGTCACCATCGTTGAAATCCCGGAGCGGGGCGACGACCGTTCGGCCGTGATGGCCGGTGTCAGCGACGTTGCCGCCTGGCTCGGCCGTCACGGCGTCACCGCGACTGCGCGGGTTCTCGAGGCCGCAGGAAACGAAACCCCTGCTGCGCGGTTGGAGAAAGTCGCCGGCGACACCGGCGCGGGCCTGATCGTCGCGGGCGCCTATGGTCATTCGAGATTTCGCGAACTGATCCTCGGAGGCGTCACGCAATATCTGGTGACGCAAACCGTCCGCAGCGTGCTGCTGTCGCACTGACCATCGGCCGGCCAGTTGGAGGAATCGAGGAGGACGCGCCGTGTACCAATTTCTTGAACAGACCGTCGACGGCTACATGACGCGCAACGTCAAGACGGTGCAGCGCGGCCTCGACTTGTTCCAGCTCAGCGAGATGTTCGAGACCGACGATTTCAATTCCTATCCTGTCGAAGACGACGGGCAGGTGGTCGGCATCGTCACCAAGTTCGACATCCTGAAGTGCTTCGCCTTCACGCCGAGCCAGATGTTGCCGCGCTACGACGACCTGATGAGCCGCAAGATCGGCGACGTCATGACGCCCGAGTTCATCTATGTCAGCCCCGACACGCGGCTGACGCGCGTGCTCCAGATCATGGTCGAGCACCGCATCAGGAGCATCATCGTGCTCGACGGCGCGCAGAAGCTGGCCGGCATCATCGCGCGCGAGGACGTCATCGCGGCGCTCAAGGCGACGGCGCGGGAGTGAGGTCTGGATCCTTCTGTTCCAACCTCCGTGATTTCACGGAGGTTATCTATCTTTCTTCCCTTCTCCCCTTGCGGGAGAAGGTGGCGCGAAGCGCCGGATGAGGGGTCCGCTTCAACGGAAAAACTTTTCGTGCGGAACCAACCCCTCAACCAAGTGAGTTTGCCGCACCTTTCTCGCTGCCCTCTCCCACAAGGGGAGAGGGCATTTCAACTGGCACTGCATCGGCTCACATTAACAGAAATCCATCTATCTTGATTTCAATCAATTCGCCGCGAGGGTGGATGTGGTTTCTGGCAGCGTGTTCTTTCAGAGAGAATCCGCATGAGCCAGCCCTCCATCTCAAAATCCATGACCATCGGTGAAAGCGGCTTGGCTGTCGTATTCGCAGTCACCGCTTTCCTCTGCGTGATCGCCTCGGCCAAGGCGCTCGATGCGCCCTTCGCGTTCCACGCTGCGCTCAGCGCGGCGGCGAGCCTCGCTGCGGTGTTCTTCATCGTCAACCGCTACTTCGAGCGGCCGGCGGCGCTGCCGGCCCAGGAGATCAACGGCCGCCCGAACTACAGCATGGGGCCGATCAAGTTCTCGGCCTTCATGGCGATGTTCTGGGGCATTGCCGGATTCCTCGTCGGCCTCATCATCGCCTCGCAGCTGGCCTGGCCCGCGCTGAACTTCGATCTGCCCTGGATCAGCTTCGGCCGCCTGCGTCCGCTGCACACCTCCGCCGTGATCTTCGCCTTCGGCGGCAACGTGTTGATCGCGACCTCTTTCTACGTGGTGCAGAAGTCCTGCCGCGCGCGCCTTGCCGGTGACCTCGCGCCGTGGTTCGTCGTGCTCGGCTACAACTTCTTCATCCTGATCGCCGGCACCGGCTATCTGCTCGGCGTCACCCAGTCGAAGGAATATGCCGAGCCGGAATGGTACGCCGATCTGTGGCTGACGATCGTCTGGGTCGTCTATCTGCTCGTCTTCCTTGCCACCATCTTCAAGCGCAAGGAGCCGCACATCTTCGTTGCGAACTGGTTCTATCTCGCCTTCATCGTGACGATCGCGGTGCTGCATCTCGGCAACAACCCGGCGCTGCCCGTTTCGGTGTTCGGTTCGAAGTCCTACGTCGCCTGGGGCGGCATCCAGGACGCCATGTTCCAGTGGTGGTACGGCCACAACGCGGTCGGCTTCTTCCTGACCGCCGGCTTCCTCGCCATCATGTACTACTTCATCCCGAAGCGTGCCGAGCGGCCGATCTATTCCTACCGGCTCTCGATCATCCACTTCTGGGCGCTGATCTTCCTCTACATCTGGGCAGGTCCCCACCATCTGCACTACACGGCGCTGCCGGACTGGACGCAGACGCTCGGCATGACCTTCTCGATCATGCTGTGGATGCCCTCCTGGGGCGGCATGATCAACGGCCTGATGACGTTGTCGGGTGCCTGGGACAAGCTGCGCACCGATCCCGTGCTGCGCATGCTCGTGGTCTCCGTCGCCTTCTACGGCATGTCGACCTTCGAAGGCCCGATGATGTCGATCAAGGTGGTCAACTCGCTCAGCCACTACACCGACTGGACCATCGGCCACGTGCATTCCGGCGCGCTCGGCTGGGTCGGCTTCGTCTCCTTCGGCGCGCTGTACTGCCTGGTGCCGTGGGCCTGGAATCGCAAGGGCCTCTACAGCCTCAAGCTCGTCAACTGGCACTTCTGGGTCGCCACCCTTGGCATCGTCCTCTACATCTCGGCGATGTGGGTGTCCGGCATCCTCCAGGGCCTGATGTGGCGCGCCTACACCTCGCTCGGCTTCCTCGAATATTCCTTCATCGAGACCGTCGAGGCGATGCATCCCTTCTACATCATCCGCGCCGCAGGCGGCGGCCTGTTCCTGATCGGCTCGCTGATCATGGCCTACAATCTCTGGATGACGGTTCGCGTCGGCGAACAGGAAGTCCAGATGCCCGTCGCTCTTCAGCCGGCGGAATGAGGAGCTCAAGCAATGTCGTTCTGGACACGCCACCAAATCTTCGAAAAGAACTCGATCATCCTGGTCGTCGGTATCCTCCTCGTGGTTGCGATCGGCGGTCTCGTCGAGATCACTCCGCTGTTCTACCTCAAGAGCACGATCGAGAAGGTCGACGGCGTCAGGCCCTACACGCCGCTCGAACTCGCCGGCCGCAACGTCTACGTCCGCGAGGGCTGCTATCTCTGCCATTCGCAGATGGTCCGGCCCTTGCGCGACGAGGTCGAGCGCTACGGCCATTTCTCGCTCGCCGCCGAGAGCATGTACGATCACCCGTTCCAGTGGGGCTCCAAGCGCACAGGCCCGGATCTCGCCCGTGTCGGCGCCAAATATTCCGACGAGTGGCACGTCACCCATCTGGCCAACCCGCGCGCGATCGTGCCGCAGTCCGTGATGCCCGGCTATCCGTTTCTCAGCAAGGCCGAGATCGACCCGGATGCGATCGCCGGCGACATGCGCGCCCTCAGGACCGTCGGCGTCCCCTATAGCGACGAGCAGCTCGCCAATGCCGCCGCCGACCTGAAGGCCCAGGCCGATCCGGACAATGCCGGCACCGACGCTTTCACCAAGCGCTACGCCAAGGCCGTCGTACGCAATTTCGACGGCAAGACCGGCACGCCGACCGAGATGGACGCGCTGGTTGCGTATCTGCAGATGCTCGGCACGCTGGTCGACTTCAAGATCTACAACGAGAAAGTCAATCTTCGCTGAGAAGGCATGAACGATGAAAGCCATCCTGACCGTCCATAATCTTGCGTCCGATCTCGTGACGACGATCTGGACACCGGTGTTCGTCGCGATTTTTCTCGCGATCATCGCCTACGCATTTTGGCCCCGTAACAAGGCTGCGTTCGACAAGGCAGCGCACCTGCCCTTGCGGGAGGAGTGAGAAACCATGACCGATCATTCTAGCGACATCGATTCCGTCTCCGGCAAGTCCACGACCGGACACGAGTGGGACGGCATCAAGGAGCTCAACACGCCGCTGCCGCGGTGGTGGGTGATCACCTTCTATCTCACCATCGTCTGGTCGATCGGCTACTGGATCGTCTATCCGGCCTGGCCGCTGATCCAAAGCAACACCACCGGCCTGTTCGGCTATTCCTCGCGCGCCGACGTCGCGGTCGAGCTCGCCAACCTCGAAAAGATCCGGGGTGACAAGATGGCGGCGCTGGGCTCGGCCTCGCTCGCCGACATCCA
Source organism: Bradyrhizobium yuanmingense (assembly GCF_025200905.1). NCBI lineage: Bacteria > Pseudomonadati > Pseudomonadota > Alphaproteobacteria > Hyphomicrobiales > Nitrobacteraceae > Bradyrhizobium > Bradyrhizobium yuanmingense. The sequence continues at coordinate 2,014,071 of NZ_CP104173.1, forward strand.
GAAGGATCCGGCTCTGCTGGCGCTTGCGCGCGCCAAGGGCAAGACGGTGTTCGGCGACAATTGCGCGCCGTGCCACGGCACGGGTGCGACGGGGTCCAAGGGCTATCCCAACCTGAACGACGACGAATGGCTGTGGGGCGGCTCGCTCGACCAGATCATGCAGACCATCCAGTTCGGCGTGCGGTCGGGCCATGCCAAGACCCATGAGGGGCAGATGCTCGCCTTCGGCAAGGATGGCGTGCTGAAGGGCGACGAGATCGTCACCGCCGCCAATTACGTGCGGTCGCTGTCGGGCCTGTCGACCCGCAACGGCTATGACGCCGCCAAGGGCCAGAAGATCTTCGCGGAGAATTGCGCCGCCTGCCACGGCGACGCCGGCAAGGGCAACCAGGAGATGGGCGCACCTGATCTGACCGACAAGATCTGGCTCTACGGCTCCGACGAGGCGAGCCTGATCGAGACCATCGGCCAGGGCCGCGCCGGCGTGATGCCGGCCTGGGAAGGCCGGCTCGATCCCGCCACCATCAAGGCGATGGCGGTCTACGTCCACTCGCTCGGCGGCGGCAAATAGGCCGATCCGCGACCGACGACTTCCGGCGGGGGCGAAGAAAAGCGCCCCCGTTTGCGTTGGATCAACCTGCGCGGCGGTGCCGGGTCTAGGTTTAATCGCACCTTTGAAGAAGCTCGAGGCGATGAACAAGACCGTCAATCCGAACGAACTGAAGCCCGCGGACGACGTCGGGCCGCTCTATGCGGCGCGCAAGAAGGTCTATCCCCAGAGCGTCTCCGGTACTTTCCGCCGGATCAAATGGGGCCTGATGGCATTCTGCCTCGGCGTCTACTACTTCCTGCCCTTCGTGCGCTGGAATCGCGGTCTCGGCGCGCCGAGCCAGGCGGTGCTGATCGATCTTCCCAACAGCCGCTTCTATTTCTTCTTCATCGAGCTGTGGCCGCAGGAGGTCTATTACTTCACGGGCCTGTTGATCGTCGCCGCGGTGGCGCTGTTCCTGATGAACTCCATCGGCGGGCGGATCTGGTGCGGCTATCTCTGTCCGCAGACGGTGTGGACCGACCTGTTCTACGCGGTCGAGCGCCTGATCGAGGGCGACCGGCGCGAGCGGATGAAGAAGGACAAATCGTCCGATCCGATGAAGCTGGAGCGCATCTCCGAGATCGTGCTCAAGCATTCGATCTGGCTCATGATCGCCTGGTGGACCGGCGGCGCCTGGGTGCTCTATTTCAACGACGCGCCGACCCTGGTGAAGGAGCTCGTCACCTTCCAGGGGCCGATGCTCGCCTATATCTGGATCGGCATCCTCACCGCGACGACCTATCTGCTCGCCGGCTTCATGCGCGAGCAGGTCTGCACCTATATGTGTCCGTGGCCGCGCATTCAGGCCGCACTCACCGACGAATGGGCGCTCAACGTCACCTATCGCTATGACCGCGGCGAGAAGCGCACCTCGGTGAAAAAGGCCGCCGAGCTGCGCGCCCTCGGCCAGCAGGTCGGCGATTGCGTCGACTGCTACCAATGCGTCGCGGTCTGCCCGACCGGCATCGACATCCGCAACGGGCCGCAGATGGAATGCATCCAGTGCGGCCTCTGCATCGACGCATGCGACAACGTGATGACAAAGATCGGCCGGCCGAAGCGGCTGATCGGCTACGACAACGACATCAACATCCATCGCCGCCAGGAAGGCAAGGCGCCGATCTACCGGATCGTCCGGCCTCGCACCGTCGTCTATAGTGCCATTATCGCGGCCGTCGGCGGCTTCATGATCTATACGCTGGCGACCCGCAGCCTGCTCGACGTCAACGTGCTGCACGACCGCAACCCGGTCGCGGTCAAGCTGAGCGACGGCTCGATCCGCAACGCCTATACGGTGCGGCTGCTGAACAAGAGCGGCTACGACCGCGTCATCGCGATCGACGTCGAGGGGCCCGTGAACCCCACGATGCACGTCGTCGGCATCGATTCGGTCACGCCGGACCGTCCGATCATCGTGATCCCGCGCGATGCGACCAGCGAGCTGCGGCTGCTGGTCACCGCGCCGGCCGAAAACAATCCGGAGAAATCGATTCCGGTCCGCTTCCACGTCATGGACATCGGGCTCGGCGTCGCCGCGAGTGCCACCGACAATTTTGTCGCGCCGTAAGATCAGGAGACCACCATGTCATCCAAGCCGCTGACCGGAACCAAGGTTTTCCTGATGCTGGTCGCTTTCTTCGGCCTCGTGATCGGCGTCAATGCCACCATGATGAAGCTCGCCATCGCAACGCTGCCCGGCACCGACGTCGACAGCCCCTATGCCGCGGGCCTCGTCTACGATCGCGAGATCTCGGCGGCGCAGGACCAGGCCGCGCGGAAGTGGAAGGTCAACGCCCATGTCGAGCGCCGCAACGACGGCGGCGCCTCGGTCCAGGTCGAGGCCCGCGACGCCGGCGGCCAGCCGATCTCCGGGCTGAAGTTCGGCGGCCGGCTGGAGCGGCCGACCGACAAGCGCGCCGACCTCGCCGTCGAGCTCACCGAAGCCGGCATCGGCCTCTATCGCGGCAATGCGGCGTCCGTCGCGCCGGGCCAATGGGACCTGGTGATCGAGGGCGAGGCGCGGGGGACGCGCGTGTTCATGTCGCGCAACCGCGTGATCCTGAACTGAAGGATTCCGTCATGCAGGTCACGCGCGATTTCTCTCATTACGTCCGCGATGCGGGCGAGGGCCTCCGGCACATCGATCTCGCCGTCGAGGGCGTTCACTGCGCCGGCTGCATGGCCAAGATCGAGCGCGGGCTCTCGGCCATCCCCGACGTCACCCTGGCCCGCGTCAACCTCACCGACCGCCGCGTTGCGCTGGAATGGAAGGCGGGCACGCTCGACCCCGGCCGTTTCATCGACCGGCTCGAAGAGCTCGGCTACAAGGCTTATCCGTTCGAGACCGAGAGTGCGGAAGTGGCCGAGGTCGCCGAATCCCGCTTCCTGCTGCGCTGCCTCGGGGTCGCCGCGTTCGCCACCATGAACGTGATGATGCTGTCGATCCCAGTGTGGTCCGGCAACGTCTCGGACATGCTGCCGGAGCAGCGCGATTTCTTCCACTGGCTGTCGGCGCTGATCGCGCTGCCGGCGGCGGCCTATGCCGGCCAGCCGTTCTTTCGCTCGGCCTTGCGCGCTCTGTCGGCCAAGACCACCAACATGGACGTGCCGATTTCGATCGGCGTGATCCTGGCGCTCGGCATGTCCGTGGTCGAGACCATCCACCACGCCGAGCATGCCTATTTCGACGCCGCGATCATGCTGCTGACCTTCCTCCTGGTCGGCCGCTTCCTCGACCAGAACATGCGGCGGCGGACCCGCGCGGTCGCCGGCAATCTCGCCGCGCTGAAGGCTGAGACGGCCGCGAAGTTCATCGGGCCCGACGAGATCTCGCAGGTGCCGGTGGCGGCGATCAATCCGGGCGACATCGTGCTGCTCCGGCCCGGCGAGCGCTGCGCGATCGACGGCACCGTGATCGAAGGGCGTTCCGAGATCGACCAGAGCCTGATCACCGGCGAGACGCTCTATGTCACGGCCGAGCAGGGCACGCCGGTCTATGCGGGATCGATGAACATCTCCGGCAGCTTGCGGGTGCGGGTCTCGGCTGCCTCCGAGGCGACGCTGCTCGCCGAGATCACGCGGCTGCTCGACAACGCGCTCCAGGCGCGCTCGCGCTACATGCGCCTTGCCGACCGGGCCTCGCGGCTCTATGCGCCGGTGGTGCATGCGACCGCGCTCCTGACCATTCTCGGATGGGTCCTCGCCGGTGCGAGCTGGCACGATGCGATCGTGACCGGCGTCGCCGTGCTGATCATCACCTGTCCCTGCGCCCTAGGGCTTGCGATCCCGACGGTGCAGACGGTGGCCTCGGGCGCGATGTTCAAGGCCGGTGTTCTGCTCAATGCGGGCGATGCGATCGAGCGGCTGGCTGAAGCCGACCATGTGATCTTTGACAAGACCGGCACGCTGACGCTGCCCGAGCTCGAAGTGATGAATGCCGCCGACATTCCCACCGATGTCTTCGAACTCGCCGGCCGGCTCGCACTGTCGAGCCATCACCCGGTGGCTGCCGCCGTCGCGCAAGCTGCCGGTGCGAAGTCTCCGATCCTCAATGCGGTGGAGGAGGCCGGGCAGGGTGTCCGTGCGACCGTCGACGGCCTCGAGCTTCGCCTCGGCCGTCCCTCCTTCAGCGGTGCCGAGGCGCTGGTCGCCAGCGCCTTGGTCGATCCCGAAGCTTCCATCGTCGCGTTCAGCAAGGGCAGCGAAAAATTCATCCTCTCGGTTCGCCAAGGCCTGCGACCCGATGCCAAGGCGGTGATCGCGGCTCTGAAGGCGCGTAACATCGGCGTCGAGATCCTGTCCGGCGATCGCGAGCCGGCCGTGAAGGCCGCGGCCCGATCGCTCGACATCCCCGAGTGGCGCGCCGGCGTCACCCCGGCCGACAAGATCGCGCGGATCGAGGAGCTGAAACGGCGCGGTGCGAAAGTGCTGATGGTCGGCGACGGCATGAACGATGCGCCATCGCTCGCGGCGGCCCATGTCTCGATGTCGCCGATCTCGGCCGCGCATCTCAGCCAGGCCACCGCCGATCTCGTCTTCCTCGGCCGGCCGCTGGCTCCCGTCGTCGCCGCCATCGACGCCTCGCGCAAGGCGCTGCATTTGATGCGGCAGAACCTCTGGCTTGCGATCGGCTACAATGTGCTCGCGGTGCCGGTTGCGATCAGCGGCGTCGTGACGCCCCTGATCGCCGCTGCCGCCATGAGCGGATCGTCGATCCTGGTGATGCTGAACTCGCTGCGCGCCCGCAGCGCCTCGCGGGAGATCGTGTAATGGAGATACTGGTCATCCTGGTCCCGCTAGCATTGATGCTCGGAGGTGCCGGTCTCGTCGCTTTCCTGTGGTCGCTCAGGAGCGGCCAGTACGACGATCTCGACGGCGCCGCCTGGCGCGCGATCGCCGACGACGAGCCGCCGCAGGAAGCGCCGGCCAAGCGCTAGCGTTTCAGGGCGAATGTAAGCAGGGCTGCGGCAGCGAGCGCCGCGCCCACGCCGAATACGCACGCCTGCCATCCGAAAGCGTCGAACAGGCGCCCGAGCACGGCCGTACCGACCAGTCCGCCGCAGAAGTAACACGTAAGATAGGTCCCGCTGGCGATGCCGCGATTGTCGGCTGCGGCCTGTCCGACGAAACCCGTCGCGGCGGCCTGTGCGAAGAATGTGCCGACCCCGACCAGGACCATGCCGGCGAGCACTTCGCCCAGACGCGGCGACAGCATCAAGGGCAGGCCGAGCCCGGCAACAGCGAGCGCGCCCCAGATCGTGGGCCGCGTTCCCAGCCGGGCCGCCACCCTGCCGGCCAGAAGCGTCGTGACGATCGACGGCAGGAAGACGAAATAGACGAGGCCGAGATCCATCATGCCGAGCGACAGCGGCGGCCGCACCAGCACGAAATTGACGTAGGTGAAGGTACCGATGAAGGCGAACAGGATGCAGAAGCCGATGCCGAAAGAGGCGCGCAGCTGCGGATTGCGCCAATGCGCGATGGTGGCGGCGAGCGGCGCAGCCGCCGGCATCATCGCATGCATCGGCCGCACGCGGTTGACGGTGAAATAGACCAGCGCTGCGCCGGTAAGATTGAGCGCCGCGAAGAAGTAGAAGTTCCAGGCGAGGCCGAGGCCATCGGCCAATGCGGCCGAGATCAGCCGGCCGACGAGGTTGCTGGCGACGTTGCCGGTGATGTAGGCGGCAAAGGCGCCGCCGGCGTCCATGGCGCTGCATTGCTCGCCGAGATAGGCGAGGGTGAGCGCGAAGGCGGACGCCATGCACAGGCCCTGCGCGACCCGCAACGCGGTGAAGACGGCAAGATTGGGCGCGACAGCAAGCAGGCTGGTGGGAACCGCAAGCAGGGCCAGGCTGAGCAGGATGCCCGTTCGCCGGTCGATACGCGGGCTGAAGAAGCCGACGACGAGGCTGGCTGCGGCCATGCCGAAGGTGCTGGCATTGACGGCAAAGCCCATTGCCGCGGGTGTGACGCCGTAGTGCCGTGTCAGCGAGGGCAGGATCGCCTGCGTCGCGAAGAGATCGACGACCGTCAGGAATGCGGTGAGGCCGATCACGAGCGAGCGAAACGCGAAGCCAGGGGAATGCGCATTCATCGTCGTCGCGGTCGGTTTGATCGATGCGGAAAGATCGGTCATGTCGTTGCGCTCCCTCATGCCCTGGCATGCCCCGAGCGCGCGCCTCGTCCTTTGAGACGACCGCGGAGCCTGTCATCGGGCCGCGCTCTGCGCGGAACCGGTGGCGGTCTCCTCAGGATGAGGCTAAGCGACATCGTGGCCGCCGAGGCTGCTGCCGCACACTCCGTCCTCATCCTGAGGAGCCTGCCTGAAGCGGGCGTCTCGAAGTATGGCCGCAGGGAATTACATATGGCGGTCGTTGGGATCCTTGCGGACGTCGCCGACATAGAGAATGACGGTCTCCTTGCCGAGGTTCTTCCACCAGTGCGAGGTGCCGTGGACTTCGGGGCGGATGTCGCCGGCCTTGTGCACGATCGGGTCGACGCAGTTGGAGGCGTATTCGACGATCTCGCCCTGCTGCACGAAGATCAGGGCCGGACGGTCGTCATGGCTGTGCCAGGGCACGATGCCGCCGGGCTCGATGGTCAGCTTGCGGAAGCGCAGCTCGCGGCCCTCGATACGGGCGGGCTGCTTGCCGAGATCGATCGTGCCGAGCGTCACGTCGGTGACGCCGACCGGCTTGTAGTCGACCATCGGCTGCGCATTCGGCTTGGTCTTGCCGGCCGGACATTCGCCGGCGAAAACCGGCGTCGCAAATGTCAGCGCGCCGAGAACGGCAACGCCTGTCCAAACCACGCGCGACATTGTGAGATGGCTAGACATGGAAAGTCTCCTCTGTTGGCCGCGAGCCCTGATGGCCGCGGGCTATGGCAGGAGCTTCGTCGAGACCTTTTCCATGTTGAAATGCCGGCTTGCTTTCGATGCGATAGCCCCGCGCTATGCCGATAGGCGGCAGCTATCGAACCGATTGGGCATCGGCATTTCCGCTTTCGCAGCATCCGGCGTCCGATGCCAGCACGCCCGATTGTGGTCGCCCCTTGCGGGCGGGCGAACCGGGAAACTAATATTCGCCCGCAAGGAAGCCGGAGCAGGAAGATGACGTCTCTCTCGCCAGCCGATGCCGAACAGCTCAGGCTCGCGTTCCAGCGCTGCCGCGACATGGACAGCACGCTGAACGAACAGCTCCGCGCCTATGCCGATGCCAGCCGCGAGGTCTTTCCGGCCTATGGCGAGGCGGTCGATCGCCTGGTCGCGCGATTGAGCGACAACGGCGGCGGCGAGACCGCGCCGCGGCCGGGCGACCCGATGCCGCCCTTCATGTTGCCCGACGAGGGGGGGCATCTCGTGTCGCTGCCCTCGCTGCTGGAGGAAGGCCCCGTCGCGGTGATGTTCTTCCGCGGCCATTGGTGTCCCTATTGCCGGCTCAATGTCCGCGCCGTGGTCCAGGCGCTGGACCGCATCAAGGCGATGGGGGCGCAGGTCGTCGCGATCGTGCCGGAGACGCAGGAATATACCGGGCAGCTCAAGTCCGAATCCGGCGCGCCGTTTCCGATCCTGACGGATCTCGACAACGGCTATGCGCTGTCGCTCGACCTCGCGATCTGGTTAGGTGCCGAGATCCAGCAATTGCTGTCCTATCAGGACATGGCGAAATTCCACGGCAATGACGGCTGGATGCTGCCGATCCCGGCCGTGTTCGTGGTCGGACGCGACGGCATCGTGAAAGCCCGCTTCGTCGATCCGGATTTCCGCAAGCGCATGGAGATCGACGATCTGATCGAAGCGCTGGAGCGCGCGAGCCAGGAGAATTGAGCTACGCTCTCTTCCTTCTCCCCTTGTGGGAGAAGGTGGCGCGAATCGCCGGATGAGGGGGGGTACCTCCGCAATCACAAATGAGGATTGGAGTCGCGGAGAGATACCCCTCACCCGTCTCGCCGCTATGCGGCGAGCCACCCTCTCCCACAGGGGGAGAGGGGAAGGGCGGTCGACACTGTAAAGACTACCCCGCGATCTCGCGCCAGTCGGCGCCGCGCAGCATGCGCATCACGGCGTTGCCCACGGCGGTGCGTTGCCGGCCGGCGACCCCATAGAGATTGACGGTGCGGCGGGCGTCCAGCCCCGTGACCGCGGCGCGGGTCAGCCGCTCCGGCACGGGCGAGGTGTGCGGCACCATGGCGACGCCCATCTCGGCCTCGACCAGCTCGATCAAGTCGCGCTCGTTCGAGACCTCATGACCCTGTTCGATGTCGATGCCGTGCTCGCGCAGGCTCGCGGAGATGCGGCGCGCGTGCTCGCAGAAAGTTCGGCTCAGCAGCAGCTCCGATCGCAGATCGTCCAGTTCGACCGAGCTGCGGCCGGCCAGCCGGTGCCCGTCGCCGACGACGAGCTCGAAGCTCTCGGTGAACAGCGGCCAGACATCCAGCCGGTCCCAGGCCTCGTCGATCTCGGCCGCAATGCCGAGCTCGGCTTCGCCCTTCTTCAGGAAGTCGCCGACCTCCCGGCCCGAGCCGCGCAGAAAGCGGAATTCGAGCCGGTTGAACTGCCGCTTGATCTCGTTGAGATGCGGAATCAGCAAAGCGAGGTCGATCGAATGCGTCAGCGCAATGCGGAGCGCACCGATCTCTCCGCTCCTGAACGAGGAGGCGAGCGAGCGCGCGCCGATGGCCGCGTCATAGCACTGCTTCAGGAGTGGATGCATGCGCTGGCCGAGCTCAGTCAATTGCGCGGCGGGGCGTTCGCGGCGGAACAGGTCGCCGCCCAGCTCGGCCTCGAGCTGCTTGATCGCTCGCGTCAGCGAGGGCTGCGTGACGTTGCATTCCTCGGCCGCGCGCGTGAAGTTCAAGAGCTGCGCCACCGCGAGGAAATAGCGGACCTGGTGCATTTCCATGGATCGGCTCCCAGCAAATATCGACCGGAAATCTAGCCGATCAGGGCGAAAAATGACATCCCGCCTGCGATAGCGCGGACGTATCGACTCGGAAGCCAACCGGCATTTCCGCAAATCCCGGAGATCCCGCACATTTCGCTCCAGCCTGGCGCGGTGTCGCGCTGAGAAGAGGTCTGGATCATGAATATTTCCATCAAGACGCAGACGTCCGCTTCATCACGCGTGCTTGCCGGCAAGGTGGCGCTTGTCACCGGGTCCACCAGCGGCATCGGTCTCGGTATCGCGCGGGCCCTCGCCGCCTCGGGCGCCGACATCGTGCTCAATGGCCTTGGTGTCGCCAGCGAGATCGGCCGGACGCGCGAGCAGATCGCCGCCGAGTTCGGCGTCAAGGCCAGCTATTCGCCGGCGGACATGACGAGGCCGAAATCGATCGCCGAGATGATCGCGGCAACGGTGGCCCAATCCGGCCGGCTGGACATCCTGGTCAACAACGCCGGCATCCAGCATGTCGCGCCGCTCGACCAGTTTCCGGTCGAGAAGTGGGACCAGATCCTCGCAATCAACCTGTCCTCGGCCTTCCACACCACGCGGCTCGCGTTGCCGGCAATGCGGCAGAACGGTTTCGGCCGGATCATCAACATTGCCTCCACGCACGGCCTGGTCGGTTCGCCGTTCAAGGCAGCCTATGTCACCGCCAAGCATGGCATCGTCGGCCTCACCAAGGTGACGGCGCTGGAGACGGCGGAGCAGGGCATCACCTGCAACGCAATCTGCCCTGGTTATGTCCATACGCCGCTGGTCGAGGCGCAGATCGACGGCCAGGCCAAGGCCCATGGCATCTCCCGCGATCAGGTGATCCGCGACGTGCTGCTGGCGCAACAGCCGAACAAGCGCTTTGTTGCGGTCGAGGAGCTCGGCGCACTCGCGGTGTTCCTGTCGACGGACGCGGCGGCCTCGATCACCGGCGTTGCGCTGCCGGTCGACGGCGGTTGGACCGCGCATTGACATGGGCCGGCGCAGCAAGTCGAATACTCGAACAGTGCAAGCTCACCAGGAGCGAGACATGGGCACGCAGGACAATTCTCAGCATAAGCAGCACGACCTGCCGGGTCAGGTCGTGCTCGTGCTTCAGGGCGGCGGCGCGCTCGGCTCGTACCAGGCCGGGGTCTACCAGGCCTTGCACGAAGCCGGCATCGAGCCGGACTGGATCATCGGCACCTCGATCGGTGCGATCAATGCGAGCCTCATCGCCGGCAACGCGCCCGAGCACCGGCTCGCGCGCTTGCGGGAGTTCTGGAAGCGGATGGAGCAGCAGCCGGTCTGGGACTGGCGAGCCGCGTTTCCCGGCTTCAACGAGAAGCTGGCCTATTGGTCGACCGTGACCCACGGCATTGCCGGTTTCTTCCGGCCCAATCCGCTGGCCCATGCCGGCGATTCCTATCCGCTGGGCGCCGATCACGCCGGCTATTATTCGACCGCGCCGCTGGAGAAGACGCTGAGCGAGCTCGTCGATTTTGATCTCGCCAACCGCTGCGCGCCGCGTCTGACGGTTGGTGCGGCTCATGTCGGCACCAGCGAAATGCGCTATTTCGACAGCCGCGACGGCGAGCTGACGGTGAAGCATGTGATGGCTTCGGGCGCGCTGCCGCCGGCTTTCCCCGCCGTGCGCATCGACGGCGAGCTCTATTGGGACGGCGGCATCCTGTCGAACACGCCGACCGAAGCCGTGTTCGACGACAATCCACGCAGGAACTCGCTGATCTTCTCCGTGCATCTGTGGAATCCGGTCGGGCCGGAGCCGACCACGATGGCGGAGGTGCTGAACCGGCACAAGGACGTGCAATATTCCAGCCGCATCGCCAGCCAGATCGTGCGACAGCAGCAGGCCCATCGTCTGCGCCACGTCATTAACCAGCTCGCGGCGCGGCTGCCCGAGAGCGAGCGCAACGATCCCGCGGTGAGGGAACTGACGAGCTACGGCTGCCCGACCCGCATGCACGTGGTGCGGCTGCTGGCGCCTCAGCTCGAGCACGAGACCCATACCAAGGATATCGACTTCAGTCCGTCCGGGATCACGCGGCGCTGGCACGCCGGCTATGCGCACACGAAATCGGTGCTGGCGCGCAAGCCCTGGATCGGCGAATTCGATCCGCTCGCCGGCGTCGTGCTGCACGAGCATATGGACGAGATGCCGATGGCGGCGGAGTGAGGCTCTGTTCGTCATAGCCTCGCACGACGACGATTTTGCAGGCGCGCGGTCCGGAGTATGGTCGCCGTATCTTCGTCGCGAGGCTTGCAATTGGTCGCTGAGAAAGATCTGGAGGAGTCGCTCGAGACGCTGCGTGCCAACGCGGCGGGACCGGTCGCGGGCGTATTCGGTCCGGCCTCACTGACCTGGCAGATCGACCGGGAGGCCGTGCTCTTTCTCGGCGCCGGCCGTGCGCTGCTGCTGCAACTGGCCCATCCCTGGGTGGCGGCGGCGATCGCCGAGCATTCGCGCACCCTTGCCGATCCGATCGGCCGCTTCCATCGCACCTTCGACATCGTCTTTACGATGGTGTTCGGTTCGCTGGACCGGGCGCTGCTGTCGTCCCGGCAGCTACATCGGCGTCACAGCATGATCGTCGGCGAGATGCCCGAGACCGTGGGGCCGTTCGCGGCCGGCTCGCGCTACTGCGCCAACGACATCCCCGCGCTGCGCTGGGTCCACGCCACGCTGGTCGAGACCGCGCTTATGGCACATGATCTGGTGCTGCCGCCACTCTCGGCGGAGGAGCGCGATCGCTATTGGAGCGAGGCCAGGCTGTACGGCGCCCTCTTCGGATTAAAGGGGGATGATTTGCCGGCGGACTGGTCCGGCTTCGTCGCCTACACCAAGGCAATGGCGCAGTCGGAGACGCTGACCGTTGGCCCTGCGGCGCGCGAGATCGCCGCGCAGATATTCAGCGGCGCGCGCCCGTGGCTGCGGCCGCCGCGCTGGTATTGCGCGCTCACCGCGAGCATGCTGCCCGAGCGCTTGCGCGCGGGCTTCGGCTTCGAGCTCGACGCGCGTGCGATCCGATCCGCCGATCACGCGCTGCGGTGGATCCGGCGCGTCTATCCGAAATTGCCTGGCCGGCTGCGCTATGTCGGTCCCTACCAGGAAGCGCAGGCGCGGCTGCGGGGCGAAGCGCGGCCCGACTGGATGACGCGGTGTCTTAATCGCGCCTGGATCGGCCGTCCGCAGATGGATGTGCGCGGGAAATAGGGACTCGAGGCAAGCTCGTTGCAGCTTGTCATTCCGGGGCGCGCGGAGCGCGAGCCCGGAATCCATTTCTCCGAGCGTTCCGGCCGCACGATGGATTCCGGGCTCGCGCCAAACGGCGCGCCCGGGAATGACAGCGGTGCCTCACACCGACGCCAGCTTGCGGTACAGCGCGCTGTAGCTGCCGGCCGAGATGCTCCAGGAGAACGAGCGCCCCATGGCGCTGCGGCGCATCGTGTCGAGCTGGTCGTGGGCCATGAAGGCCGAGAAGGCGCGCCGCACGCCGCCGAGGAAGGACTCGCGCGACGGCCTCGAGAACAGGAAGCCGGTCTCGCCGTCGCTGATGGTCTCGGCGAGGCCGCCGGTCTGGTGGCCGATCGGCAGCGAGCCGAAGCGCTGGGCGTACATCTGGCTGAGCCCGCACGGCTCGAACCGCGACGGCATCAAGGTGAAGTCGCTGCCGGCAAAGATGCGCCGCGCCTGGGCGTCGTTGAAGCCGATCGCAACTCCGATGGCGTCGGGGCGGCGGCGGTGCGTGTCGATCAAGGCCTGCTCGAGCGCCGGCTCGCCGGAGCCGGTGACCACGATCTGCCCGCCGGCATCGACGATCTCGTCCGCCGCCGACAGAACGAGGTCGATGCCCTTCTGGTGCACGAGCCGCGCGACGATGCCGAACATCGGCCCGCGCGAGACCGCCAGCCCGAACTGCTTGCGGACGTAATCCGCATTCGCCTTCTTGCCGACCCAGTCGCCGGCGCCGAATTGCTGGGCGAGCTGGGCGCAGGAGCGCGGGTCCCAGCTCTCGTCGATGCCGTTGAGGATGCCGGTGAGCTCGGCGGCGTCCGAGCGCAGGCGGAGCAGGCCCTCCAGGCCACAGCCGAACTCGGCCGTGGTGATCTCCCGCGCATAGGTGCCGCTGACCGTGGTGAGGTGCGAGGCGTAGACGAGGCCCGCCTTGAGGAAGGAGACCTGATCGTAGAACTCGACGCCGTCGATGTGGAAGGAGCTCTCCGGTGCGCCGATCCGCCGCAACGAGTCCTTCGGGAAGAGGCCCTGATAGGCGAGGTTATGGATGGTCAGGATGGACGGCAGCTTGGCGCCCTGCCAGGCGAGATAGGCCGGCACCAGCGAGGCCTGCCAGTCGTTGGCATGGATCAGGTCTGCTGCCCAATTCTTGTCCAGCTTGCCCATGGCGAGCTCAGCCGCGGCCGAGGCCAAGCGCGCGAAGCGGATGTCGTTGTCGGGCCAATCGCGCCCGAGCTCGTCGCCATAGGGGTTGCCCGGTCGGTCGTAGAGCTGCGAGCACAACAGCACATAGACCGGCAGGCCGTCCTTGGTCGCGGCACGGCCGAGCGAGCAGGCCGGCATCTCCGCGAATGCGGGACAGCGGCCAACGACCTGAATATGCGTGAGTTGCTCGATGATGTCGCGATAGCCGGGCAGCATGATCCGGATATCGGCGAAGGAGCGAAGTGCGCGGGGGAGGGCGGCGGAAACGGCGCCCAATCCGCCGACGCGAACGAAGTCGTCCATCTCTGTGGTGACGAACAAGACCCTCAAGAACAACCGCCCTCTTTCGACCCCGCTTGCTGCTATGCAAGAACGGGTCCAGTTGTGCTGGAAATCCAAAGCCCGCCCACGCGGCACGTCTGTTCGGTAAACACTTTCCTACTCAGCCGCCGCCCTCTAGGGTCGCCGCATCAACAACAAAGATCTTCGATGGTTCCACGAGTTCAAGGGCGCAGGCAGGCATGCAGCTAGCAGATAAGCATGAGGGGACGACGACAAAGGCCTTCGCGGGCCTGCGGGTGCTGGATTTTTCGACCACCATCGCCGGGCCCCATTGCACGCGGATGCTCGCCGACATGGGTGCCGAGGTCATCAAGATCGAGACCGATGGCGGCGAGACGATGCGGACCCGGCCTCCCCTCCGCAACGGCTGCAGCACCGCGTTCGGTCAGCTCAATGTCGGCAAGAAGAGCGTGGTCCTCGACCTCAAGTCCGAGGATGGCAAGGAGGCGGTGCGCCGGCTGGCCGCGACGTCGGACATTCTGGTCGAGAACTTCCGTCCCGGCGTGATGCGCCGCCTTCGGCTCGACTACGACAGCCTGCGTCAGGTCAACCCGAGGCTGATCTACTGCTCGATCTCGGGCTATGGCCAGACCGGCCCTTCGGCCGAGCTGCCGGCCTACGCCCCGGTGATCCACGCGGCCTCGGGCTACGACATGGCCCATCTCGCCTACCAGCCGGGCCGCAACCGTCCCGACTATTGCGGTATCTACCACGCCGACGTCGTCACCGGGACCTATGGTTTTGGCGCGATCGCGTCGGCGCTCTATCAACGCAGCGTGACGGGCGCCGGCCAGCACATCGACGTCTCCATGCTGGAAACCATGCTGTCGCTGACGCTGACCGAGCTGCAGAGCTCGCAATTCGCGGTGCCGCCGCCGCCACGCCCGATGTTCGGACCGACCGAGACGGCAAGCGGCTACGTCATGATCACGATCGCCAGCGAGAAGACGTTCCAGGCTCTGATGGGGGTGATCGGCCGCCCGGACTGGGTCTCCGATCCGCGTTTCGCCACCTATGCCGCGCGCCGCGAGAACTGGGCCGAGTTGATGGACGGCGTCGAAATCTGGTCGCGGCAGCTTTCGACCGATGCGTGCTTGCGCGTGCTTGGCGCTGCCGGCGTGCCGGCCTCGGCCTATCGCAGCGTGTCCGAGGCCTTGGCCGATCCGCAGCTTGCGCACCGCCAGGCACTCTCCGAGGTGCGGGACGAGGGCGGCTCGTTCCAGGTGCTCAACCTGCCGTTTCGGATGTCGGGGGCTGACACGGCGCCGGCCAAGACCGTGTCCGTGCTCGGGGAGCACACCGACGCGTTGCGCCAGGAGATCGGCCTTGCGGACGGTACGGCAATTCCGCCAGGCAAAACGGCCGCGACATCCTGAGTCTCATCGCCGCCACATGCGGCGTTCGAACTCTCGTTCGTTCCTCTTGCCGAGGCGGGCATTTGTCGCCAAGCTCGCCTCCGAGTCATTCACGATCCGAAACATCGGACGAGGGATCCCGGGAGGAACCATGACGAACGCGGCGGCCTTGGCACGCAGGCGCGTGCCTATTTTCCTCGTTGCGGCATTTGCACTGGCTACGCCAGCGCAGGCGCAGAAATCAGGCGGCAGCATCACCGTCGGTCAGGAGCTGGAGATCGCAGGCTTCGATCCGCTCAAGGTCGGCGTCTACGACACCTCGACCTTCACCGCTGCCGCCGCGATCTTCGACACGCTGACGACGCTGAATGACAAGGGCGAGGCCGCGCCGAAGCTCGCGGTGTCCTGGAGCCATTCCGAGGACTACAAGACCTGGACCTTCAAGCTCCGCGAAGGCGTCAAATTCCACGACGGCACGCCGTTCAATGCGCAGGCCTTCAAGGAGAATTTCGACCGGCAGAAGGACCCCGCCAACAAGTGCCGCTGCGCCTTCTACATCACCAACGTCAAGGAGGTGCTGGCGCCGGACGAATACACAATCGTCTATAATCTCACCGATCCTTCCGTGAACCTGCCGGCGACGATCACCATCCAGAGCCAGAACAACGTCATCCATTCGCCGACCGCCTGGAAGACCAAGGGCGACGATTACAACCGCAATCCCGTCGGCACCGGCCCGTACATCCTGAAATCATGGACCGCCGGCGACCGCATGGTGCTGGAGAAGAACCCGAACTACTGGGACAAGGGTCGCCCGTATCTCGACCGCATCGTCCTGAAGCCGCTGCCCGACGCGCAGTCGCGCTTTGCCTCGCTGCAATCGGGCGAGGCCGACATCATCTGGGACGACGAGAACGACGCCGACAACATCATGAGGGCGCAGAAGGACCCCAAGCTCACCGTGCACACCTACAAGGGCTCGGGCGCGCAGGTCTACGCCTTCAACACCAAGGTGGCGCCGTTCGATGACGTGAGGGTGCGGCAGGCCCTGGTGATGGCGATCGACCGTCCCAAGATGTCGCAAGCGATCAGCAACGGCCTGAGCCGGCCCGCGAGCAATCCTTACGGCGACGGCTCCTGGGTCAAGTGCAAGGACGACGGGGCGCTGCCGTTCGACGTTGAGAAGGCCAAGGCGCTGATCAAGGAGTACGGCAAGCCGGTCGAGTTCAAGATGCTGGTGACGGCGACGCCGCGCGGCCGCATGGTCGGCCAAGTGCTGCAGCAATTCTGGAAGCGCGTCGGCGCCAACATGGAGATCGAGCAGGTCGACCAGGCCACGATTCCGACGCGCGCCTTCACCCGGCAGTTCCAGCTGACGCCGTGGCGCATCGTCGATCTCGCCGATCCCGATCCGCAGATGTACGCGAATTTCCGCAGCGGCAGCCCGCTGGCGCTCGCCGGATACGCGAACCCCGAGCTCGACAAGCTTCTGGACCATGCGCGCGTCACCGCCGACATCGGCCAGCGCACCGAGGATTATTGCGCCATCAGCCGTCTGATCAACAAGGAGGCGATCTGGTTCTGGACCTTCCAGAATACCTATTACGCGCTGTCCAGCGCCAAGCTGAAGGGCTTTCCGAAGATCTACAACGGCGTGATCGACGTCTCGACCACCTGGCTGGAATGACCGCGCGATGCTGAACTTCGTCGGGCGGCGGCTGCTTGCCATGCTGCCGGTCCTGCTCGCCGTCTCGTTGCTGACGTTCCTGATCGCCTCGCTGCTGCCGGGCGATCTCGCGCTCGTCATCCTGGGCGATCAGGCAACGCCGGAGAACGTCGCGGCGCTGCGCCGCGACATGGGACTCGACCAGCCGCTGTGGTGGCGTTACCTGAGCTGGCTCGGCCACGTGGTGCAGGGCGATCTCGGCCGCTCGTTTCGCACCGGGCAGACGGTGCTGCAGGCGGTGGCCGAGCGCATCCCGGTCTCGCTGCAGCTGATGCTGATGGCCGAGTTCATCGGGCTCCTGATCGGTGTTCCCGTTGCGATCGCCTGTGCCGCGCGCGCCGGCGGTGCGTTCGACCGCTTCATGACCGGCAGCGCTTTCGCGATGCTGTCGATGCCGTCGTTCCTGACTGCGATCCTGCTGATCTATCTGTTCGCGGTCGAGCTGCGCTGGCTGCCGGCGACCGGCTATGTGCCGTTCACCGAGGCGCCGCTGGCCAATTTGCGCTTCTTCGTGCTGCCGGCGCTGACGCTGGCGCTGGCGGAATGGCCGGGCATCATGCGGGTGCTGCGCTCCGACATGATCGCGACGTTGCAGGAGGACTATATCGCGCTGGCGAAAGCAAAGGGTCTCAAGCCATCGCGCATCCTGTTGGTGCATGCGCTGAAGCCTTCTTCGCTGACCCTGGTGACGGTGACGGGCATCAATATCGGTCGCCTGCTCGGCGGCACGCTGATCGTGGAAACGATCTTCGCGCTGCCCGGCATCGGCCGGCTGCTGGTCGGGGCGATCTACACCCGGGACCTCGTCATTCTCCAGGGCGTGGTGCTGCTGGTCGCCTGCGGCTTCGTCATCGTCAACTTCATCGTCGACATGCTCTATGCCGTGCTCGACCCCAGGATCCGCCATGGCCACGCTTGAGCTGTCGATCCAGGACGAGGAGGTAGCTGCGCCGGTCGGCCGCAAGCCCAAGCTCGGCCTGTTGTTCTGGATCGCAAGCGCCTGGGTTGCGATCATCCTTTCGCTAGCGATCCTGGCGCCGGTGCTGCCGCTGCAGAACCCGACCGATATGGACATGCTGGAACGGCGCGCCGCCTTCTCCGGGGAACATTGGCTCGGCACCGACGGGCTCGGCCGCGACGAGCTCGCCCGGCTGATCTTTGGTGCGCGGGTGTCGCTAACGGTCGGGCTGATCGCGCCCATGATCGGCCTCGTCATCGGCGGCGCGCTCGGCCTGCTGGCCGGCTATTTCCGCGGCCGGTTCGAGACGCTGGTGGTCGGCAGCATGGATGTGTTGCTCGCCTTTCCGCCGCTGATCTTCGCGCTCGCGGTGGTCGCCTATCTCGGGCAGTCGGTCCCCAACCTCACTATTGTCCTCGGCGTGCTCGGCATTCCCGCTTTCATGCGCGTGGCGCGCGCGGCGACGCTGACGCTGGCGCGGCGCGAGTTCGTGATCGCCGCCGAGGCGTTAGGGGCTAGCCATGCGCGCATCCTGCTGCGCGAGCTGCTGCCGAACGTCATCCTGCCGCTGCTCGCCTTCTTCCTGCTCGGCGTCGCGGTCACCATCGTGGTCGAGGGCGCGCTGTCCTTCCTCGGCCTCGGCGTGCCGCCGCCGATGCCGAGCTGGGGCAGCATGATCGGGGAGGGACGTGACAGTCTGGACGTCGCGCCGCGCCTCGCCTTTCTGCCGGCGGCAGCACTGTTTGCGACGGTGCTGGCGTTCAACCTCGTCGGCGACACCTTGCGGGCTCTCACCGACCCACGTCAGGGGGCACTGTGACCGCGCCGCTCCTGGCCATCGAGGATGTCGCGGTCGAGCTGCCGACCCCGCGCGGAAACCTGCGCGCGGTCGATCACGTCGACCTTTCGCTGCAGGCCGGCCGCACGCTCGGAATCGTCGGTGAATCCGGCTGCGGCAAGACCATGCTCTCGCGCGCCGTGCTGCAGCTGCTGCCGAAGAAGGCGAAGCTGACGGGCCGGGTGATGTTCGACGGCGAGGATCTGGTGCGGCTCGAGCCTGAAAGCCTGCGGCGGCTGCGCGGGCGCGACCTCGCGGTCGTATTCCAGGACCCCATGACCTCGCTCAACCCTGTGCTCACCATCGGCACGCAGCTGATGGAGACGATCCAGGAGCACCTCGAGCTTGACGCTCCCGCCGCGAAGGCCCGCAGCATCGAGCTGCTCGCCGCCGTCGGCATTCCCGCCCCGGAGCAGCGGCTCGCGCAATATCCGCATCAATGCTCCGGCGGCATGCGCCAGCGCATCGCGATTGCGATCGCACTGTCCTGCGAGCCGAAGCTCCTGATCGCGGACGAGCCGACCACCGCGCTCGACGTCACCATCCAGGCGCAGATCCTCGATCTGCTCGCGCGCGAGCAGCGCCGCCGCCACATGGCGATGATCATCATCACCCACGATCTCGGCGTCGTCGCCGGCCGGGCCGACGAGGTCGCGGTGATGTATGCCGGCCGGGTGGTGGAGCGCGCGCCGACGCAAGCCTTGTTCAAGCGCATGCACATGCCCTACACCGAGGCACTGCTGGCGGCGATCCCGAAGCTCGATACCGCGCCGCATACGCCGCTGCCGGCGATCTCGGGCCGTCCACCCGATCCGACGCGCCCGCTGAAGGGCTGCTCCTTCGCGCCGCGCTGCAGTTATGCCGGCGGGCGCTGTCATGAGGCCAAACCGGTCCTGACCAGCGCCGAGGTGTCGGGACATCTCTATGCCTGCTTCCATCCGATCCGGATGACGGAGGGGATCGAGGCATGATGCAGCTTGCCGCGCGCCCCGCGCCGCTTCTCAACGTCGACAATCTCGTGGTCGAATACGGCCTCGGCAACAAGATTGTTCATGCCGTTTCCGGTGTCAGCCTCCAGGTCGCGCGCGGCGAGACGCTTGGGCTGGTCGGCGAATCCGGCTGCGGCAAGTCGACGCTCGGGCGCGCGGTGCTGCAACTGCGCCGCGCCAAGTCCGGCCGCGTGATGTTCGACGGCGAGGACCTCACCGCGATGGAGGGCGAGGCGCTGCGCCGGATGCGCCGCCGCGTGCAGCTGATCTTCCAGGATCCAATTGCTTCGCTCAATCCGCGCCGGCGCATCGGCGACATCGTCGCCGAGCCGCTGATCATCGCCGGGATCAAGGATGCCGCCGAGCGCAAACGGCGCGTTCACGAGGTGCTCTCCGCGGTCGGGCTCGATCCCGATCTCGTGGCGACCCGCCTGCCGCACGAATTCTCCGGCGGCCAGTGCCAGCGCATCTGTATCGCGCGCTCGCTGGTGCTCAACCCGGAGTTCATCGTCTGCGACGAGCCGGTGTCGGCCCTCGACGTCTCCATTCGCGCGCAGATCCTCAACCTGCTGGAGGAGATGAAGGCGCGCTTCGGTCTGACGCTGCTGTTCATCGCGCACGACCTCGCGGTGGTCAAAGCGGTCAGCGACCGCGTCGCAGTGATGTATCTCGGCCGGCTCTGCGAGGTCGCCCCCTCCGAGCAATTGTTCGCGCGGCCTGCGCATCCCTACACCGCGCTGCTGTTGCAGGCGATCCCGGTGCCGGATCCGGACGTGCGACCCGCCGAAAGTGTGGCGGCCGGCGAGCCGCCATCGCCGATTGCGCCGCCGTCCGGCTGCCGCTTCCGCACCCGCTGCCCGCGCGCGGATCAGCGTTGCAGCGCGGAGATACCGGAGTTGCGCCAGGTCGCACCCGGCCAGTTCGCGGCTTGCCATCATCCGCTGGCCTGAACTAAGACCGGTTTGTCTGGTCGCGCCGACCATGGCATGGTGGCGCGACAACAAGAAGCATGCGGGAGGACGCCGATGAAGAGTTTCAAGGTTGCCGATTTCAAGGCGCCGCTGCAGGAGGTCGACGAGGCGACGCCGCAGCCCTCGGGCACGCAGGTGCTGATCAAGGTGAAGGCCGCCGGCGTCTGCCACAGCGACCTCCACATCTGGGAGGGCGGCTATGATCTCGGCCATGGCCGCAAGCCGCTCTCGTTGAAGGACCGCGGCATCAATCTGCCGCTGACCATGGGCCACGAGACGGTCGGCGAAGTCCTCGCCTTCGGCCCCGACGTGAAGCCGACCGATCAGGGCGACCTGAAGGTCGGCGATGTCGGGCTGGTCTATCCCTGGATCGGCTGCGGCAAATGTGCCACGTGCCTCGCCGGTGACGAGAACATGTGCCTGACGCCGCGCTCGCTCGGGGTCTATTGCGACGGCGGCTATTCCGATCACATGCTGGTGCCGCATCCGCGCTACCTGCTCAATCTGAAGGGCCTCGATCCCGCGACGACGGCGCCCTATGCCTGCTCGGGCGTCACCACCTACAGCGCGCTGAAGAAGGTCGAGCAGCATTTCGACACGCCGATCGTGATGTTCGGCGCCGGCGGCCTCGGCCTGATGGCGTTGTCGCTGCTCAAGGCGATGGGCGGCAAGGGCGCGATCATGGTCGATATCGACGCGAGGAAGCGCGAGGCGGCGGAGAAGGCCGGTGCGCTTGCGACCGTCGATCCCAAGGCCCCTGACGCGCTGGAGCAGCTTGCCAAGAAGGCGGGCGGCCCTATCCGCGCCGTGATCGACCTCGTCGGCAACGCTGCTACGACGCAGCTCGGCTTCGACTGCCTGACCAAGGGCGGTAAGCTCGTCCTTGTCGGCCTGTTCGGCGGCGGCGCGACCTGGGCCCTGCCGCTGATTCCGATCAAGGCGGTGACGATCCAGGGCAGCTATGTCGGCAATTTGCGCGAGACGCAGGAGCTGCTCGACCTGGTGCGGTCCAAGAAGGTGCCGCCGATCCCGGTGACGCCGCAACCGCTCGCCAAGGCCAACCACGCCCTGCTGCAATTGCAGCAGGGCGCGGTGGTCGGGCGTACGGTGCTGACGCCGTAACGAACGCTCCCTCCCTCGTCATTGCGAGGAGCGAAGCGACGAAGCAATCCAGAATGTCTCCGTGGATGCAGTTCTGGATTGCTTCGCTTCGCGCGCAATGACGACCTGGTTGACACCTTCCTTGAGGCCTTAAATGTCCGCAAACAACGCCTTCCACATTGCCGTGCTCGCCGGTGACGGCATCGGCCCTGAAGTCATGGCGCCGGCGCTAGAGGTGCTGCGCAAGGTCGGCGAGAAGTCCGGCCTCGGCTTCCGCTTCACCGAGGCGCCGGCCGGCGCCAACCATTATCTCGCGACCGGCAAGTCGATGCCGGATAGCACCATCAAGCTCTGCGAGGAGGCGGACGCGATCCTGCTCGGGGCCTGCGGCCTGCCGTCGGTGCGCTACCCCGACAACACCGAGATCGCGCCGCAGATCGAGCTGCGCTTCATCTTCGATCTCTATGCCGGCGTGCGTCCGGCGCGCCTCATTCCGCGCGTACCGAGCCCGATCGTCGGTGCCGACCAGCGCGGCATCGATCTCGTCGTGATCCGCGAGTCCACCGAAGGCCTGTTCGCCTCGATGGGCAAGGGCGTCGTCACCCACGAGGACGCGCGCGAGACCATGGTGATCACGCGCAAAACCTCCGAGCGTTTGTTCGAGTTCTCGTTTCGCCTTGCCGAGCGGCGCAAGGCGCGCGGCAAGCCGGGCGCGCTCACCTGCGTCGATAAGGCGAACGTATTCAAGGCGTTCGCGTTCTTCCGCGGCATCTTCGACGAGATCGAGAAGAACCATCCTGACGTGAAGACCGACCGGCTCTATGTCGATGCCTGCTCGGCGATGCTGGTCAAGCGTCCCTGGGATTTCGACGTGATGGTGATGGAGAACATGTTCGGCGACATCGTCTCCGACATCACCGCGAGCCTGATCGGCGGCCTCGGCATGGCGCCGTCCGCCGACATCGGTGACAAGTACGCGGTGTTCCAGCCGTGCCACGGCACGGCGCCTGACATCATGGGGCAGGGCAAGGCCAACCCCACCGGCATGATCCTGTCCGCCGCGATGATGCTGGATTGGCTCGCCGACAAGCACGGCATCGAGAGCGCTGCGGAAGCCGGCGAGACGATCGAGCGTGCGGTGGACCAGGTCTATGCCGGCGGCATCAAGCCGATGGAATTCGGCGGCGGCAATGGCACGGCTGACATCACGAAAGCGGTGCTGGGAGCGCTGTAGGGGCTGTGCTCCTGGCCTCTCTCCACGACGAAATTACTTCCCCCTAAACTGCGGCTTCCGCTTTTCCATGAAGGCCTGCCGGCCCTCGCGGAAATCCGCGCTGTCCATGCAGGCATTGCCGATCACCTTGATCGCCTCCATGTCGCGCCGGCTCTCGTCCTTCAGCACCTGCGCGATTGTGATCTTGGCCGCCTTGATCGCGAGCGGGGCGTTCTGCGCGATCGTCTCGGCCATCGCCATGGTCTCGCCCCAGAGCTCGCCTTGCGGAAACACGCGCTCGACGAGGCCGATGCGCAGCGCCTCGGCGGAATCGATGCGCATGCCCGTATACATCAGCAGCCGCGCCCAGGACGGCCCGACCAGCGACACCAGATGCCGCAGGCCGTCATAGCCATAGGCGATGCCGAGCTTGGCGGCGGGAATGCCGAACTGGCTTTCATGCGAGGCGAGGCGGATGTCGGCGAGCATGGCGACCTGCATGCCGCCGCCGAGGCAATAGCCGTCGATGCAGGCGATGGTCGGCTTGGGATAATCGGCGAGCAGCGCGCGCTGGGCGGCGCTGCGCTTGGCGTATTGCTCGGATGCCGCCGCATTGTGCCTCACCTTCTCGAACTGGCTGATGTCGGCACCCGAGACGAACGCCTTGCCGCCGGCGCCGCGCAGGATCACGACGCGCACCGTGTCGTCGTCGCGCAAGGCCGTCAACGCCTCGCCAAATCCCTCCCACATCTCCAGCGACATCGCGTTGCGCTTGTCGGGATTGTTGAAGGTGATCACGCCGACGCCATCGGCCGTGTGCGTCAGAATCTTGCCGTCGGCGTAAGGTGTTCCGGTCGTGCTGATAACGTCTGGCATCGCGCGCTCGCTGCTCGGTGGCGAGGCGCAATGTGCGGCGCAGGCACCGCCGCGGTCAACCGGCGCGGGAGAGGAGAGCCTGCATCCGCCCGTGCTGCGATTGCATGGCGCGCGGCGTTCGACGGAGGCGGAAAGGTCGGGGGAAGACCGCCAACAAAAGGGGCGGCCATGCCGCCCCGAGACCGGCCGCGCGCGGTTGCGCGCAGACATCTTTCGGCCGATCTCGTGCAATCCGGCCGCGCCCCCGTGACGCGGCGGATTGAACGTCGGCCGTGAAGGCCGGACCGTCGACCGGCCTCAGCTCTCGTTCGCCGCGATCGATTCCATCAGCGAGACGAGCTGACGCTGCACCGTCTGATCCTTGATCTTGCTGTAGGCGCGCAGCAGGCGGAGGCTGAAGGCCGAATCGAGAAAGAGCAGGCTCTCGACTTCGCGGGCCTTGTTGTCGCCGTCGTAGAAGAAGGTCACGGGCACATCGAGGGCGGAGGCGATCTGCTGAAGCCGGGCCGCGCCGACGCGATTGACGCCCTTCTCGTATTTCTGCACCTGCTGGAAGCTGACGCCGAGCTTCTCGCCGAGCTCGGCCTGCGAGATCTTCATCTCGACGCGCCGCAGACGGATCCGCTTGCCAAGCTCGATGTCCGGCTTGCCCGCGCTGCGCTGCTTCATTCTTTTGGCCGCTGCTTTCATCTCTGTTTTCACCTTTGTTCTTCGGTTGAAAATCCCCCGAAGAGCTGGGTCAGGGGTTCGCCCATATACGAGTCCTTGAATTCATGCGGGTGCACGAACTCTTCCTTAAACCACGGGAAGCGGGCCGGATTGAAAGCCTCGATCAGCCAGTCAATCATGTGCCGCACGCGCGGGATACGGCCGCTACCAGGGTGGTAGGACAGCCAGATATCCAGCGGTCGGTTCAGCTCGACCTCCAGTGGAATTAATTTCCCGCCGAGCGCAATGGCGTAGCTCGGGAAGACGCCGATGCCGGCGCCATTCGCGACCGCCCAATAGTTGGCGCTCGAGACGTTGGTCTTCATGACCAGAAGGTCACGTTCGGACACGCCCGGGAAGAAGCTTTCGAAGGATTCCTTGGCGGCGAGCTGGTCGGCGAATTGCAGCACCAGACGATGCTTGATCAATTCCGCCGCCGAGCGCGGCGCGCCATGCTTTGCGATGTATTTCTCCGAGGCCCAGAACATCAGATGCATGCGGCCGAGCCGCACCAGCTTGATGTCCAGCGCCGAGGGACGGGACAGATGAATGGCGACGTCGGCCTCGTGGCGCGAGACGTCGGCCGAGCGCATCGCGCAATGCAGGTCCACCAGGATCTTCGGATAGGCCTGCTGGAATTCGACCAGGCGGGGGGCAAGCCAGAATGTGCCGAGCCCCTCGGTGACGGCGACGCGGACCTCGCCCGACAGCGCGTTGGCCATCGAATCGCTGGCGCGCAGCACGTCGAAGGTGGCTGCCTCCATGCGCTCGACGGCGGAGACCACCAGGGCGCCCTCATCGGTCAGATGGGTGCCGTGGACGTCGCGCGTGAATAACGTGGTGCCGGTCTGGCGTTCGAAATCGTCGATGCGGCGCCGCACGGCGTTGATCGACAGAGACAGGCGCTCGGCCGCCGAGCGAAAGCTTCCGCATCGGACGACTTCCAAGAATATGCGGGCGGCGTCCCAGTCGGAGAGGCCGCTGATATTTGTCTTTGGGCGTTCCTCCAGAGGAACGCCCCTTTCCGCCAAGGAGTGCATACAATTCCCTTTGGAACGCTAAACTGGCAGAATCTGGCGCAAACCACAACCACGACGGGTTGGGGAACGACGAGTTTTGAACGTCATCCTTACTACCTTAGGGCGGTATTTGGATGCTCCCATGGGCTGGGAATTCGGGCGAGGCTAATCGGCTCGAGTGAGGGGTATGACGTGAGTTCCGTTGCGAGCCGCGAGATGGCTGCGGGAGTGCCGGCGCTGACTGCAATGAACGGTCTTGCGCAGGAGTCGGTGCTCTTCGCCGTTGCTGGATCAATCGCACCGCGTCAGGCGTTCGCTCCCGGAGCATTGCTGCGGTCGCCAAAGGCGCCGCATGGCGATGCGAGCGGGAACCCGGTTCCACAGCAGAAACACACCGAAATCAGGTTCGAAGGCGCAGTCGCCTCGTGCTATCTATCGTCTTCCATGGGGGCCGAAGGGGGCGTGACAGATACGTCTCGCAGGCCGAATTAACGGAAAGAACGCCGGTGTCGCATTCAGACGAACAGTTGCAGTCGGTGCTGGAAACGCTCGAGGAGTGCCGCAGGGTTCTCAATGCCTGCAACAGCCGCGAGTCGGCCGAGATGCTGTCCATCGTCATCCTCGACGTCAGGATGAAACTGAAAGGAATCGACAGTGCCGATCTCAAGGCGCTGTGCGACGAAATGCTGCGGAGCG
Organism: Bradyrhizobium yuanmingense; assembly: GCF_025200905.1. NCBI lineage: Bacteria > Pseudomonadati > Pseudomonadota > Alphaproteobacteria > Hyphomicrobiales > Nitrobacteraceae > Bradyrhizobium > Bradyrhizobium yuanmingense. The sequence continues at coordinate 2,040,331 of NZ_CP104173.1, forward strand.
CTGCCAGCGAGCCGCCGCCCCCTTCCAAGCAGACGCAGGACCAGCCCCGGCGTCCGCTGCTCCGCGTGGTGAAGTAGCCGCGCCGCCCAATCTCGCTTTCCGGCGAGGTTTGTGCGCGTCCCGATGCCGCATCTGTGATCACGGAGGGCATCGGGCGGAGCCCTGGCTTTGTGCGCCTCTGTTGCGCATTCTCCGGCATGGGCTACACCAGAGCCGGTTCGGCTCCGGGCCGGGCGCGTTCCCTGCGCGCCCTGACGGGGCCTGAGATGGCTCCGATTGCATCATGCAAAATGTTTCGATTCCGGCCGCACTGATTGCCGGCCTCGTCAGCTTCCTCTCGCCTTGCGTCCTGCCTCTGGTTCCGCCCTATCTGGTTTACCTCACGGGCGCCACGATCGAGCATGTCGAGAGCGACGAGCCGGTCGCGGCCTCCAAGCGCGCGATCATGATGTCGGCGCTCCTGTTCGTGCTCGGCTTCTCCACCATCTTCGTGGCGCTCGGCGCCAGCGCTTCGCTGATCGGCGGGCTGATCCGTGCCTGGTCGGCGGAGCTGTCGATCCTCGCCGGCATCGTCATCATCATCATGGGCCTGCACTTCCTCGGCCTGACGCGCATCGGCTTTCTGATGCGGGAAGGACGCCTGCCGATCCCCAAACCGGTCGGCCTGTGGGGCGCCTATATCATGGGCCTCGCATTCGCGTTCGGCTGGACACCCTGCATCGGCCCGATCCTCGCCGCGATCCTCTCGGTCGCCGCGGCGGAAGCCACGGTGACGAGGGGCGCCGGCCTGCTCGCGGTCTATTCCGCGGGCCTCGGCATCCCATTCCTGATCGCCGCGCTGATGATCGAACAGTTCTCCGCGCTGTTCGCGCGCATGAAGGGCCACCTCGTCAACGTCGAGCGCGCCATGGGCGTCCTGATGGTGCTCACCGGCATCGGCTTTCTCACCGGCGCGGTCTCGAATGTGAGCATCTGGCTGCTGGAGACGTTTCCGGTGCTGCAGACGATCGGTTAGGGCGCGCGGGGACCGGGTTTTCACGGACGAAAAAGTAGAGGAACCGTTGAAATCGGTCAGGCATGCTGCCACGGAACGACGATTCCAAACCTTTCCGGTCCCGAGGCGTTTCATCGGGGGACAACTCGCATGGTGGAGATCACGTGACCAAGACACTGCGCTTAGAACCCCTGTCGGACAACGCGGCGTTGGTTGCCTGGCAATTTTTGGGGCAGCCGTTGCAGGAGTGGCCGAGCTGGGTTCAGTCGAATTGCTCACTGCAGAAGGATGCCGACGGAAAATTCGAGCTTCGGCACGAGCGGCGCAGCGGCACCCAGATCGTCTATCTCGGCGAGTGGCTGGTGAGAGATCTCGATGGCGGCGTGGACTTCTACACGGACGCTGAGATCTGGTCGCGGTTCGCTGCCAAGCGCTGACGCGCTGAGAGATTCAGCCGACGCGTCGATCGCGCCTTAGTCTTTCCTGCTCGAGCTTCGGACGATCAAAAGCCTGTGTGGCTGGTGGGGCAAAAAGCCTCGCGGTAGGAGCCGCCCAGAGAATGCAATCTGTAGTAATATTTCATGGTACTACACCCTGAGGGGCAATTCTTCTGAACGTATACTGAAACGAGAATTTTGGAAGCGACATCTTCGGCGCCCCTCTCCCCTAAAGCATTTGAGCAGGAGCAAGCGATGGGAACCGACGTGAATGTTCATCCCGGTCACGGCAAGGCCGGACGTCAACCGACGCGACAATTTCTGGATACGCTTTCCGGACACGACGATCCGGGCATGTTTGGCCGGATGTTTCCGACCCTGGAGCCGCTGGCTGTCGACGACGGTCCGCTGCGCGAGCTCGCCGACGCGATGAAGGATCCCGCCCCCGGCGACGCCGCGGGAAACAACCTCAATGTCCCCGCGGGTTTCACCTATCTCGGCCAATTCGTCGATCACGACATTACGCTCGATCTGACCTCCTTCGGCGAGAAGGAAGCCGATCCGACGGCGGTCACGAATTTCCGCACGCCCGCACTCGATCTCGACAGCGTCTATGGTCTCGGCCCCGACGGCAGCCGTCATCTCTACGCGCGCAATTCGGCCAGCGACAGCGGCAAGACACCGGGCCCCAAGCTGCTGATCGGCAAGACCGTCAACGTCGATGACATCACCGGCGATCATCGCAACGACCTGCCGCGCAATCCCGAGGGGTTTGCCCTGATCGGCGATCACCGCAACGACGAGAACCTGGTCGTCGCGCAAACCCACCTTGCGATGCTGAAGTTTCACAACAAGGTCTGCGATCAGCTCGCGGCGTCCGGCAAGCCGGCGGGCGAGATCTTCGAGGAAGCGCGCCGGATCGTGACCTGGCACTACCAATGGATGGTCCTGCACGATTTCGTGGAGCGGATCACCGAGAAAGGGATCGTCGCGAAGATCCTCGAGCAGGGGCGGCGCTTCTACCGCTTCAAGAAGATCCCCTACATGCCCGTCGAGTTTTCGGGCGCCGTCTATCGTCTCGGCCACAGCATGGTGCGCCAGGTCTATAGCCACAACCGGATCTTCACGCCCGGTGGCCTCGCGCCGGCGACCCTGGACCTGCTGTTCAGGTTCACCGGGCTGTCGGGCGGCATCATCGGCGATCTGGCACCAAACCCGATTCAGCCGCCGCTCCCGCTTCCGGTGCTTTCGAGCAACTGGATCATCGACTGGCGGCGCTACTATAAGCTGTTGCCGAACAATCCTGCGGGCGTGGGCTTCAATCCCTCCCGCAAGATCGACCCGTTCATCGTGCCGCAACTCCATACCCTGCCTGGTGACGGCGGCAGCCTGCCGTTCCGCAACCTCAAGCGCGGCGTGTTGCTCGGATTGCCGTCCGGGCAGGACGTCGCCAAGGCCATGAAGATCAAGAATCCGCTGACGCCGGAGGAAATCTCGAAGGGGAGCGACGGCGCCGTGGCGAAGAAGCATGGCCTGCACCAAAACACCCCGCTCTGGTACTACATCCTCAAGGAGGCGGAGCAGCGGGGCAGCGGCGAAAGGCTCGGCCCGGTCGGCGCGACCCTGCTTGCCGAAGTCTTCGTCGGCCTCGTCCATGGCGACCACCAGTCGTATCTCTGGCTCAAGGGCAAGACCTGGAAGCCGACGCTGCCGTCGCAAGTGCCGGGCGAATTCACGATGGCCGACCTGCTGCGTTTCGTCGGGGATGTCAGCCCGATCGACGGCATCTCGACGGTCTAGACCAGACGCCTGCCAGCGTTGCAGACGATGGGCCGGACCGGCGTGCATGGCGCGCCGGTCTGGACGTTTGCAACAATGCTCAGGGCTTGAACACGTAGCCCGGCGTGATCGCCGCCGTCTCCGGGATGGGCGGCAGGTCGGCGAACAGCTCAGGACGGTCTTTCATGACCTTGAGAATGTGCTTCGGCTCAATATGCGCGTTGACATCGAAGGTCGATTTGAGGATGCCGAGCCGGGTGAGCCGGTCCTGGGCGCTCCACAGCGCGCGGTAGTTGTTCGCCGACAGCCGGCGGTCCGCCTGCTGGATGTTGAACTGCATCGCGGCCTCCGCGACCTCCTGCTTCAGGCCTGGAATCCAGCGCGTCGCGACTTGTGCCGCCAGCTTCGGGTTCTTGCGCATCCATTGGTCGGCCTCGGAGACGGCGGCGAGGAATTTCTCGATGGTCTCGCCGTTGGCCTGCACCCATGGGCGCAGCGCGACGTTGAAGCCGATATAAGAGATCACGTCGCCGCCCCGAATGATCTCGACGGCGCCCGGCACGTCCTTGCCCGCGACGATCGGCCAGGGGTCCCAGCCCGAGAACGCGTCGATGCCCTTGGCGAGCAGGGCGACGGTCATGTCCGGGGGCGGGGTGTTGACCAATGTTACGTCGTCGGGTTTCAGTCCGGCCTTCTCCAGCGTCGCCAGGATATAGAGATGGTTGATCGTGCCGAACGACGCCGCGATCTTCTTGCCCTTCAACGTCGACAGGTCGCCCTTGACGATGCCCGAGCCTTCGCGCGCGATGATCGCCATCGTGGCATCGGAGCCGGCCTTGGTGGCGTTGCCGCTGTAATTGCCCAGCGCGACGAGGTCCATGCCGCGCAGCACCGCGCCGATCATGGGTACGCCGACCTGCACGATCTCGCTCTCGCCGGCCTGCAACGCGTTCAGCGCGTCGACTCCGGTGGCGTAGGGGCGTGCGATCGTGACGTCGAGCCCGTACTTCTCGAAGAAGCCGCGCTCGAGCGCGATGGGCAGGCCGATCTGGTCGATGCCGGTGACCATGCCGGCCTTGAGTTTCGTCAGGGTTTGGGCGCTTGCCGGCACCATGCCGGCCAGAAGCGCCAATCCAAGCAGCAAGAGTCGTTTCATAGTCTCAGCCTCCCTCTTTTATCGGCCCCACCGCCGTCACCCAATAGGGCCGGGCCACGGCATTGAGGTCCGTTCTTTTGACACCGCGCAGCTCGATCGAATGCTCGTCCGTGCCCGAGACGCGTCCGTATTGCTGGAAGGCGAGCACGTGGAAACGCTCCGGCGTGAACGGCAGCTCGATCTGCACGTTCACCTTTTCCGACGTGCCCGTGAGCTGCGGCGAGATCTTTCCGGGCGCCGCGATGGTCAGCCAGAGCTGAAACAGCGCCCATGCCGCAATTGCGCCGAGCGCGATGCGCAGCTTGGGTGATCGCAAGGCTTCGGAGGCGATGCTCATGCTGCGCGCACCATCTGCAGCACGCGCGCCGAGAGCTGCTTGAACTCATCATCCCTGACGAGATCGTCCCAGATGCGAGGACGCGGCAGGTCGACCGCGATCTCGTCGAGCACGCGTCCCTTCGAGAGCACGACCACGCGATTGGCGAGAAACACCGCTTCCGACACGTCATGGGTGATGAAGATCACCGTCGGCTTGCGCTCCTGCCAGATGCGCGTCAGCTCCTCCTGGAGCGTCATGCGCGTCTGCGCGTCGACGCTGGCAAACGGCTCGTCCATCAAGAGGACGTCAGGGTTGTTGGCGAGTGCGCGCACCACGCCGACGCGCTGCTGCATGCCCCCGGAAAGCTCGTTGGGATAGCGGTGCGCCGCATGCGAGAGCCCGGCAAGCGCGAGATATTCATGCGCGATGCGGTCGCGCTCGGCCTTCGGAACGCCGCGCATCTTCGGCCCGAAGCCGACATTGTCGAGCACGGTCTTCCAGGGAAACAGCGCGAACGACTGGAACACGACGCCCCGCTCGGGGCCGGGCCCGTGCACCGGCTTGCCGTCGAGCAGGATGTCCCCCTTCGAATAGGGAATGAAGCCGGCGATCATGTTCAGGATCGTCGTCTTGCCGCAGCCGGAGGGGCCGACCACCGAGATGAACTCGCCGGGCTCGACGTCGAGTGAGACGTCGTGGACGGCGGTGACATGCGCGCCTGCATAAGGGTCGAAATAGGTCTTGCCGAGATTGCGCAGCGAGAGCGTCTTCATGATGTCACTAATCCCCAACGCTGGCCGGTCGCACGCTCGAGCGGGGCGAGAATCCAGGCGTCCACGATGTACCAGAGCAGTCCGAGAATGATCATGCCGAGGATGATCTCGACGGTCGACCCGGCGCGGCGCGCATCGAACATCATGAAGCCGATGCCCGACGTGCCGACGATCATCTCGACCGCGATCAGCGCGCGCCAGCCGTAGCCGAGTCCGTTGCGCAGGCCGGTGATGATGTTGGGCAGGGCGCCCGGCAGCGTCACCTCCCACAGCACGCGCGCCCGCGAAGCCCCGAGGCTCAAGGCGGCGCGTGACAGATCGCGCGGTACCGATTCGACGCCGAGCACGGTGTTGAGCACGACGGGGAACAGCACGGTGTAGACGATGACGAAGGTCATCGTCGTCAGACCGAAGCCGAACCAGATCAGAAGGATCGGCAGCCAGGCGATGTCGCCGATGGCCTGGAAGAACAGCAGCACCGGCCAGCAGATGCGATGCGCCCAGCGGCTGGTGCCGATCAGGATGCCCAAGGGTATGCCGAGCGCCATGCCGACCGCGGCGCCGGTCGCGAGCCGGATCAGGCTGTCCTGGAGATAGTCGGGCAGGATGCCCTTGTAGGTCAGCGTGAAGAATGCGCGGATGACGTCGGCCGGGCCGGGGAAGAACGCGCGTGGAAACAGCCCGGCCTCGCTGACCGCGGTCCACAGCGCCAGCACCGGGATGAAGGGAATGATCGCGGCGATGCCCGGCCAGCGCCGGGTCAGGCGGGCATAGCCGGCCCAGATTTGCAGCAGGACGTTCATGCGCGCCTCACCATGCCCCAGCGCTCGATGGTCGCGCGTTCCAGCGGGACCAGCAGCAAACGGTCGATCAGAAGCCAGAGCACGCCGATCACGATCATGCCGAACACGATCACCTCGGTGCGGTAGAAATCGCGCGCGACGAACAGCATGTAGCCGAGCCCGACATTGGTCGCGATCATCTCCGCGGCGATCAGGCCGCGCCAGGCAAAGCCCAGGCCGGTGCGAATGCCGGTGACGATATTGGGCAGCGCGCCCGGCAGCAGTACTTCGGTCAGCAGCGCCCAGCGGCCGGCGCCGAGCGAGGCGGCAGCGTTGCGCAGCGTGTGCGGGATGGTCCTGACGCCGAGAAGCGTGTTGTAGGCGACGACGAAGAATACGGCGTTGAAGATCACGAAGACGATCGCGCCGAAACCGTAACCGAACCACAGCGTCGCGATCGGGATCCAGGCAATGCCGGCGAGCACCGAGAAGAACCGGAACAGCGGCGTGAGAAAGGCCGCGACCGTCGGGCTGACGCCCATGGCGATACCGAGCGGCACCGCGGTGGCGATGCCGATCAGTGTGCCCAGGCCGACGCGCAAAAGACTGGCGCCGACATGCGCGAACAAAGTGCCGTCCCGGATCGAGTCAAGCGCGGCGGTGCCGACCGCGCCGACCGAGGGAAACACGCGGGGATTGACGTTGAACAGCGGGACCACGGCGGCCCAGACCGCGACCAGCGCAAGCAGCGGCGCGACGAACATTGCAGCGCCGGCCAGAGAGTTGACGCTGCGCATCAGCCGCGACGATCGGCCTTTCAGACTGCCCGTCAGCTGCATTCGACCTCCCTGACGCTCAGCTATGCCTGTACCGGCATTTCCCACTGATCATTGCTGGTATCGTAGCCGCGTCTCGCGCAATCGCATATCTGTATCGGTTGCGACCCTCCTCGCGATCCGCGCGGAGCGGGGATCCGGGCCGAGCCCCCTCATGTCACGGTGCATGGCGCTTTCTCTTGCGGTTGAGGCTCGGCTTCCTGACGGCGCGCAGGGTCGATCCATCCGCCTTGCGAGCCGCCGCGGCGATAATGGTCTTTCGGTTCGACAGCTTCGATCGGGTGTAGCCCAGCAGCCGTTCCATCGCGGCGCGCGCCTTCTCCGGGTTGCCGCTCTCGATGGCCCGCGCCGCTATGACGTGGTTCGGCAGATTGTCCTTGAACCAGCCGCCGGGGCCGCCGACGGCAACGGTGAAGACGGTGCCCAGAATGGTATCGATCGCCCCGCGAAAGCCCTGGAGGACCGGATTGTGGGTCGCGTCCAGGATGGCGAGATGGAAAGCCTTGTCGGCAGCGAGGGCGCTGGCCTGGTCCTTTGCAGTCTGCATCGCCGCCAGGGCCGTGTCGATCCGCCAGCGGTCGTTCTTTGTTGCACGCTCGGCCGCAAGCGCTGCGGCAGCGGGCTCGATGATCGAGCGCACCTCCTGGATTGCCAGCAGAAGGTCCCGATCCGGCTCGTCCTGACCGACCAGCCAGCTTAGCACGTCGCGGTCGAGCAGGCTCCATTCGTGGCGCGGCAGCACGTGCGTGCCGTGGCGCGGCCGCACGCTGACCAGACCTTTAGCGGCGAGCGTCTTGATGGCTTCGCGCACCACGCCGCGCCCGACTCCGAAGCGGGCTTCGAGCTCAGGTTCCGGCGGCAGGGCTGTCCCGACCGGAATGAGATCCTGCGCGATCTCCCGGCCGAGCGTCGTCAGCACGGCGCGAATGCGGCCGGGCTTGATCGGCTTGTCGACGGGGCTCGGGCGCGCTCTTGCCACTCGTACGTTTCTCCCGTCCGGCCTGTCGCGGCTGGTTCGTTTGTATTTGGCTGCCACGCCCCGGCAGCTGCAATCATCGGATGTTTAACATCGGATGAATGGATGAGGGCAAGCGCAATTGTCGCAGCACACCCCGTGTTGCGTTGCGATATGCGCGTGGACCGCGGATCAAAGCGTCTCCTCCAGCGTGCAGGTCACAGTGCAGACGACGCCGCGCGGCAGGGGCAAGCCCCCGTGATCCGCTGCACCTCGGCAGCGAGCACCATGCGCATGCTACGCACCGCTCCAGCAAACGGCGCGCAGCCTCGCTGCGATCCTGATGGTAGTTGTAGCAGGCAAGGCCCACCGCGAAAACGATCAGCGGTAGCGTCGTTCCGGCGACAAGGAGGCGAGCCGAACGGGCAAGGTAAGCTTTGGCGAACGCAGGCGTCCCGGTTCCAGCGCGGCAGCACCGGACAATGATTTTGAAGAGACCATAGGCGCAGGAATTGTGCTGCGCCACGAATTTTCGCTGTCCGTCCAGCGCGCTCCTGATCGCCGGAGACCTCGCGCCTCCGCCGCATACCGAAGCGGCGAGTTGCAGTGCAGCAGGCGCTTACGTGCAGTCCTGCGACGAAGGGGTAGCTCCAGCCCACGCGAAATGACTTCCGTCCCGCCGAGGTTTTTCATACGCTTGCCTCTCGCAAGCCGCATAACGGCTGCGCTCACGGCCCGGCGACAGGGCCGGAGGTCAAAGGGAGGGGAGACGATGAAGCGAAGGTCATTTCTCGCTGGGATCGGTGCAACCACTGCGGCAGCTGCCATCGGCATGCCGTCGATCCTGAGGGCGCAAGCCCCGATCACACTGAACGGTGCCGTGCAGTTCAATGACGACCATGCCTTCAATCGGGCCCTGCTGCGGTTCGAGGAGCTGGTGAAGAAATATTACGGCAAGCCCGTCAACTTCACCCTGCACAGGAACTCCTCGCTCGGCCTCGAGAAGCAGTATTTCGAGTACATGTCGCAAGGCAAGGCAGTCGATTACGGCATCGTCTCGCCGGCTCACATGTCGACCTTCGCCAAGGCCGCCCCGTTCATCGATGCGCCCTTCGTGTTCAAGGGCATCGAGCACATGAACAAGGTGGTCGAAGCCAATATCCTGGCGCCAGTCGCCGACGAGGTCGCGGCCAAGGCGGACGTGGTTCTGATCGGTTATGCCGGCGGCGGCATCCGCAACATCTTCGCCAACAAGCCGCTCAAGAACCTCGCCGACCTCAAGGGCCTCAAGGTGCGCGTGCAGGGCGCGCCGATCTGGTCGAAGACCTTTGCGGCCGTTGGCATGAGCCCCACGGTGATCGCCTATAACGAAGTCTACAACGCGATCCAGAACGGGGTGATATCAGCCGGCGAGAACGAAGCGGCCGGCGTCGAGGCGATGAAGTTCTATGAAGTGGCGCCGCATCTCAACCTGACCCAGCACGCCGTGTCGATCCGGCCGATCTGCTTTTCCGTCAAGACGCTGAAGACCCTGCCGAAGGATCTGCAGGACGCGATCATGAAAGCGGGCAAGGAGGCCGGCGATTACGGCCGCCAGCTCGAGTCGAGCGAGGAGGTCGTCAAGCTCGACACGCTGGAGAAGGCCGGCAAGCTCAAGCGCGTTCCGTTCGAGGAGCGGGACGCCATGAAGAAGCTCGCCGACCCCGTGATGGCCACCTACGCCAAGGAGATCGGCGCGGAGGGCATTTTCGAGAAGATCAACGTCGTCTGAGGCCGCCCTGTCCGCCGACAGCATTCCGGGCAGGCCCCGCTTCCTGCCCGGACATGGCGGATGAGCGCCGTACGGAGCTCCAATGTCCGAAATGCACGTCCCGTCCACACCGTCGCTGTGGCGTCGCGTCACCGCGGCCTATGCGAAATTGTTGGAATTCCTGCTTGCCGCCTGCGTCGGCATCCTGGTCATCCCCGTCACATTGCAGATCGTCTCGCGCTACACGCCGTTCATTCCCTCCTACATCTGGACCGAGGAGATGGCGCGATTCCTGTTCATCTGGACGATCATGATCGGCGCCATGGTCGGCATCCGCGAGGCTCAGCATTTCGAGGTCGACGTGTGGCCCGATTTGTCGCGGCGGTCGGAGGCCGCAGTGCGGATCATCGCGCGGATCGGCGTGCTGGCACTGGCCCTCGTGTTCGTGTCGGCCGGCATCGAATTCACACGCTTCGCCTGGAACAGGACGTCGGAGCTGGCCGATCTGCCGCTCTGGCTGATCCACGTTGCCTGGCCGGTGGCCGGCGTGACCTGGATCGTGTTTGCGGGCGAACAGATACTCGATGAACTGCGCGTTCTGGTCGGGGCACAGCAATGAACGGCACTGTACTTTCTGCCGGACAGGCCGCCATGGTGCTGTTCGGGGTCTTCGTCGGCCTGCTGATCGTGCGCGTGCCGGTCGCCTTCGCGCTGGGCCTTGCCTGCGTGCCGATCCTTCTGATCGAGCCGCGCCTGTCGCTGATGACGCTCGCGCAGGAGACTTTCAACGCGTACAACTCGTTCATCCTGCTCGCGGTGCCGTTCTTTCTGTTGACGGCGAACCTGATGAGTATCGGCGGTATCACGGATCGCCTGGTGGCGCTGTCGCGCTCGATGGTCGGGCACTGGCCGGGGTCGCTGGCGCAGATCAACGTCGTGCTGTCGGTGTTCTTTGCCGGCATCTCCGGCTCCTCCACTGCGGATGCGGCGAGCCAATCGAAGATCTTCATCGATGCGCAGACCAAGGAGGGCTACGATCTCTCGTTTTCCATTGCCATCACGGCGGCCTCCGCGGTTCTTGCGGTCGTCATTCCGCCCTCGATCCTGATGATCGTGTGGGGCGGTCTGATCTCGACCTCGATAGCGGCGATGTATCTGGCCGGTATCATGCCCGGGCTGCTGATCGCGGGCGCGCAGATGGCGACGGTGCACGTCTATGCGGTGCGCCGCGGCTACCCGACCTATCCGAAGTCGACCTGGGTCGACATGCGATGCGCCATCTGGCGGTCGATACCCGCGTTAATAACGCCGTTCATCATCGTCGGCGGCATTCTGCTCGGCTGGTTCACCGCGACCGAGTCCGCCTGCGTTGCCGTGCTCTATTCCGTCGTGCTCTCGGCGTTCTTCTACCGCGAGACGGGAATCCGTGAATTGTACAGAGCCTTGCTCGACACTGGGCGCCTCGCCGGCGTGGCGCTGTTCTGCGTCGGCACCGCCAGTGCGTTCGGCTGGCTGCTGGCCTATTACAAGATCCCGCAAGAACTGCTGGCGAACGTTTCGACATGGGGCATGGGTCCCGTCGCGGCCGGCTTCTTCATCGCCTTCTGCTTTCTGGTGGTGGGCTGCTTTCTCGACGCCATCCCCGCGATCATCATCGTCGGCACCGTGCTGGAGCCGCTCGCCAGGTCCGTCGATCTGCATCCGGTCCAGTTCGCGATCATCTCCATCGTCTCGCTGGCCTTCGGATTGGTGACGCCGCCCTACGGCCTCTGTCTGATGATCGCCTGTTCGATCGCGGGCGTGCGGCTGCGCTATGCCCTGAAGGACACGGTCATCATGCTGATCCCGATGCTACTCGTGCTGGCGGCGGTGATCATTTGGCCCAGCGTGTCGCTGTTCCTGCCGCGCCTGATCGTGCCGGAAATGCTCAAGTGAGGGGCGATGGCGTGATCCCGCGGCCGGCGTCGCGGGGTCGTCGCGGTGGACTACAGATTGCTTTCGGTGATCGCGGCGTAGACCATGCTGCGCAGCTCGCGGCGGATCGGATAGGCGCTCGACGGCAGCACTTGCGTCATGAAGATCGCGATCAGGTCCTCGGCCGGATCGATCCAGAACGAGGTCGTGGCGGCGCCGCCCCAATTGTATTCGCCGGGGCTGCCGGCGATCAATGTCTCGGCCGGGCGCATGGTCACGGCGAAGCCGAGACCGAAGCCGATGCCGTTATAGGTCGCTTCCGAGAACAGCGAGCGCGAGACGTCCGGCAGCGCACGGCCGCCCGGAATGTGGTTGGTCGTCATCAGCGCCAGCGTCTTCGGCCCGATCAGCCTGACGCCGCCGAGCTCGCCGCCATTGAGCAGCGCACGGCAGAAGGTCAGATAGTCGGCAACGGTCGAGCACAGCCCGCCGCCGCCGGAGATGAACGAGGGCGGCGACAGGAACGAGCTCGTTGCCGGGTCGTCCTGGAGCGTCAGCCCCTCGCGGCGCTGGCCCGCATGGAAGGTCATGCCGCCGCCGGGATCGGCGGAATAGCAGGCGGCGAAGCGATGCGCCTTCGAAGCCGGGACGTGGAAGTCGGTGTCGGTCATGCCAAGTGGATCGAGGATGCGCTGTTTCAGGAACTGCTCGAACGGCATGCCGGAGATCTTGCCAATGAGATAGCCGATCACGTCGGTCGCAACGGAGTAATTCCAGGACTCGCCCGGCGAAAACTCCAGCGGGATCTTGGCCAGGCCCTCGACCATGGTCTGGAGTGTGCCTGATTTTTCGACCTCGCCGATCTTTTCACTGCGGTAGGCGGCATCGACGTTGGAGCGTTGCTGGAAGCCATAGGTTAGGCCGGAGGTGTGGCGCAAGAGGTCGACGATCAGCATCGGCCGCGACGGCGGCCGGGTCAGGAAGGCCGGGTAGGTGCCGGCGACGAACACGCCGAGGTCCTTCCACTCCGGAATATATTTCGCGACGGGCTCGTCGATGGCGACGAGGCCTTCCTCGACCAGCATCATGAAGGCGACGCTGGTGAGCGGCTTGGTCATGGAATAGATGCGATAGATCGTATCGTCCTTCACCGGCACCTTGCGCTCGACATCGGCAAAGCCCTGCACCGAGCTGTGCGCGACCTTGCCGCGGCGGTAGACCAGGAGATGCGTGCCCGGGAAACGCCCGGCATCGATGTACCGGCGCTTGAGATGCGCATCGACGCGGTCGAGCGCGGCCTTGGACATGCCGACGGATTCGGGCGAAGCGGGGGTGGGGGCGAGCATCAGTTCCTCCGGGGCGTTTTGTCGGAAAGTTGATACCGAAATGACGGCCGCATTCCAAGCCGGTTGCGCTTAACGAGGCCGGCCCGGCTGGTGTAGACTCGGGCTCGGAACGCAAGGAGCCCGCCGGGGCCAACGAGAAGAACGCGAGGGCAAACGCACCATGACTCAGTTCACCGAGACCGAACTCACCGAAGCCGTCGTCAGGAGCTTCGACCACACGCCCGACACGCGCGCGAAATTTCTGCTGCAGGAATTGGTGAGCTCGCTGCACGATTACGTGAGCAAGACCGGTCTCACCTTCGCGGAATGGGAATATGCCATCGATTTCCTGACCCGGACCGGGCAGAAATGCACCGACACCCGCCAGGAATTCATCCTCTTGTCCGACGTGCTCGGCGTCTCCATGCTCGTCGACGCCGTCAATCACAGGGATCGCGACGGTGCCACGGAGACCACGGTGCTCGGCCCGTTCTATGTCGGCGAGCACAAGGTGACTGCGCACGGCACCGACATCTCGCCGAACAACCAGACCGGCGAGCGGATGTTCGTGCAGAGCCGCGTCACCGACCTCGAGGGCAAGCCGCTCGCCGGCGTTCCCGTCGACGTCTGGCACGCCGATGACGACGGCTTCTACGATTCCCAGAAGCCGAACTACGATGAGGTCGGCGCCTCGGCGCGGGCGCGCTTCATCACCGATGACGATGGCCGCTTCTTCTTCCGCACCATCCTGCCGTGCAGCTATCCGATCCCGACCGATGGTCCGGTCGGCGAAATGATCGTGCAGACCGGCCGCCACCCGATGCGCCCGGCGCATGTGCACTTCCTGGTCAATGCCAGAGGCTATGAGCCGCTGATCACGCACGTCTTCATGGACGGTGACAAATATCTCGACTCCGACGTGGTGTTCGGCGTGAAGGACGACCTCGTCGCCAAGGTCGAGCCGCGCAACGACCTTGAGATGCCCGACGGCACCACGGCGAACGGGCGGTGGCATTTGATGACTTACGAATTCCACCTCAAGCCGGGCGGCGGCATGGCGCCGAAGCCGCTCGGGATGAAGGCGACCGAGCCGGCGTGAGGATGCGAAATCTCAGTCATCCCCCGATATAGGCTGCCAACTCGTCGGGCGTTCCCTTTGGAAAGGCGTCTCTCAGATAATCGAGGAAAGCGGAGACGCGCGCACTGAGCAATCGCCGCGAGGGATAGAGCGTCCATAGGGCGATGTCGGCTCCCTCGACGTCGCCCCATCGAACGAGCGTGCCGGCGGCAAGATCGTGGCTGACGAGCGACAGCGGCAGCCTTGCGGCACCGATACCGGCTCTCACGGCATCGCGAACCATCATCAGGGATGACAGTCGAAGCACGGGATCGATCGCGATGTGCGATGGGCCGCTTGGCCGTCTGATGTCCCAAACCGCAGCTTTGTCATCGCCGCGCACGATGGCCGGAACGGCGAGGTTTCCTCTCGGGTGCTTCAGAGCGGGGCTGGCGACGACCAGCATTCGGTCGCGCAAGAAGATGCGGCCGACCAGGCTTTCATCCGGATCGGGATTGACCCGGATCACGAGATCAAAGCCTTCCTCGATCATGTCGACGTAGCGGTCATCGGTCGTAACTTCGAGCCGGACTTGCGGATGTCGAAGGGCGAAGCCGGCCGCGAGACGGCCCATCGCGGTTTGCGAGAAGAGCAGGGGTGCGCTGATCCGCAGCCTGCCCTTTGGCTTGTCTCCGCCCGAGGCGATCGCGGCCGCGGTTTCGTCGAGCTCGGTGAGAAGTGCGCCCGTCCGTTCATAGAGCGCGCGCCCTTCCTGGGTGAGCTTGAGCGTGCGCCCGCCGCGCTCAAACAGACGCAGATCAAGACTGCTCTCCAGTTCGGACACACGTCGAGACAAGGTCGCTTTCGGACGTCCCGCTGCCCGCGCGGCCTTTCCGAACCCTCCGTGACGGGCGACGAGATTGAAATCGGCAAGCGCAAGCAAATCCATCTGTTCCACCAGTGAGACGGTCTGTCCAAATATAGCGTCTATCGGCTCGCGTGTGGATCATTAGTTTCCGGGTGTCTTCCAAAACCCAACCGGAGTGATCCCATGACCATCCTCGTTACCGGCGCCACCGGCACCATCGGCCGCAACGTCGTCGAGCAACTCGTCAAGCGCGGCGCCGATGTGCGCGCACTCGTCCGAAATCCCGAGAAGGCCAACCTTCCGGCAGGTGTTGCCGTCGCCCAGGGCGACTTGCTGGACGTCGATTCCGTGCGCACTGCGTTTTCGGGCGTCTCGACGTTGTTCCTGCTCAACGCCGTGGTGCCGGACGAATTCACTCAGGCGCTGACTGCGCTCAACCTTGCCCGCGAAGCCGGCATCGAGCGGTTCGTCTATCTGTCGGTCATTCACAGCGACCTCTACGTGAATGTGCCGCACTTCGCCGGCAAGTTCGGGGTCGAGCGCATGATCGAGCAGATGGGCTTCAAGGCGACCATCCTGCGGCCCGCCTATTTCATGAACAACGAACTCATGATCAAGGATGCCGTGACCGGATATGGCGTCTACCCGATGCCGATCGGCAGCAAGGGCCTTGCGATGATCGACGCGCGCGACATCGGCGAGATTGCTGCGATCGAACTGATCCGCCGCGAGACATCCGCAGCGCCGCTTCCGCTCGAACGCATCAATCTTGTTGGCCCTGAGACACTCACTGGCGCGAAGGCCGCCGCGATCTGGTCGGAGGTGCTCGGCCGCGCGATCGCCTACGGCGGAGACGACACCGCGGGGTTCGAGAAGAACCTCAGGCAGTTCATGCCGCCCTGGATGGCTTTCGACATGCGGGTGATGGGCGAGCGTTTCCTCACCGAGGGAATGATCCCTGAGCCCGGCGACGTCGAGCGTCTGACCGGCATGCTGGGTCGTCCCTTGCGCTCCTATCGCGACTTCGTCGCCGAGATCGCGGCCCCCGTTTGAGGCTTGCCAGAGCAGAAGCGCAGGCGGGCTGGCTGCGCCGCTCGCTATTAATCATGTGGCGAGCGGCAATCTCGATCAGCGCGCATGCAGCAAGGCCAGCAGCACGACGACGGCGCAGGCGAGCGCCGCCGTTGTCAGCTTCCAGAACATCAGCGGGCTGCGCTCCAGGAGCGGTGTGATGCGCGTGTCGAGATAGGCCGGGTTGGGCGTGCGAAGCTCGAAGATGAATTCCGAGAGATCCTCGTGCCGCTTGTAGGGATCGGGATGGAGCGCGCGCCGGAGCGCGCCGTCGACCCAGGCGGGAACGTTGCGGTCATCGTCGGCGGCGCGATATTTAAGCTTTCGCACATCCGCCTTGCGCCGGATTTTGGCGATTTGGGTGCCGTAGGGCAGCTTTCCCGTCAGCATCTGGTAGCAGATCACGGCCAGAGAAAACATGTCGGAGCGCGGCGAGCCGCCTTGCCCCAGGAAATATTCCGGCGCCGTGTACTGGACGGTGCCCAGGATTTCGTCGGCCTCCCCTGGCGGCGCCGCCTCGGCCACGCCGGCGACCCTGACCGATCCGAAGTCGATGATCTTGGCGGTGCCGGTCTTGTCGATCAGGATGTTGTCGGGCCTGAGGTCTTGATGCAGCATCTCCATGCGATGGAAGGCGCGCAGGCCTGCGGCGATCTGCTCGATGAGGCCGCGCACGGTTTCGAGATCGGGCCGCGGATTGTCGGTCACCCACTGCTTCAAGGTCTGCCCCTCGACGAACTCGGTCGCGACGTAGAGATAGCCGCGTCGCCGCGACTGCGACAGCGGCTTGAGCACATGCGGGCTGTCGATCCGGCGTGCGATCCATTCTTCCATCAAGAAGCGCTTGAGATAGGCGGCGTTGTCGCGTAGGTCGACCGACGGCAGCTTGAGCGCGACCGGCTGCTCGGTCTCGGTGTCGACGGCGAGGTAGATATGGCTGCGGCTGCTGCCGTGGATCTCGCGGACGATCCGGTAGCCGTCGAAGATCGCCCGCGGCTCCGGCAGCGTCGGCAGCGGCAATTCCGAGCTCTGATTGAAGATGCCGGCCGGATCGCGCTGAGGCACCGCATCGATCCGCAGGATCTGCACGGTGATGTTGTCGTCGCTGCCGCGCCGATAGGCTTCCTCCACGATCGCCTTCGCCGCCCCGTCCAGCTCGGCTGCGTGCTCGTCGATTGCACTCGTGACGAAACGCGCATCGACGAACTCGTACGCACCGTCGGTTGCCAGCAGGAAGGTGTCGCCGGCCTCGATTTCGATCGCCTGATAGTCGATCTCGAGCTGCGGATTGATGCCGAGCGCGCGGCCGAGATAGGTCTGCTCGGACGAGACGATGATGCGGTGATCGTCGGTCAGTTGCTCCAGCGCCTTGCCGGCGACGCGATAGACGCGGCAATCGCCGACATGGAAGATGTGCGCGGTGGTTGCCTTGATGACCATGGCGCTGAGCGTGCAGACATAGCCCTTGTCGCGGTCATAGGCATATTGGCTCTTGCGCGTCTGCGCATGCAGCCAGGAATTGGTCGCCTCCAGCACACGGCGGGCGGAGGTCTTCACCGTCCACGACTCCGACGTGCAGTAATAGTCCATCAGGAAGCTCTTGACCGCCGACTCGCTGGCGATCTGGCTTACCGTGCTCGAGGAAATTCCGTCGGCGAGAACGGCCGCGATGCCCTTCAGGCTGAGCAGCGGCTCTTCCGGAATCAGGACGCCGTGAAAGTCCTGGTTGATGGGCTTGCGACCCTTGTCGGAATGCTGGCCGACCGAAATCTGGAGTCCGCGGGGCATCGTCATCACCGGGAGAGGGGAGCCTCACCGTGCTTGGGCGAGGCTCCCCTGTCGAGACCTATTCGATCAGGCCGCGACGCGGGGCTTCGCGGGCTTCTCCGCCTGGCGCTTCGGCAGGGTCATGACATGGGTGGCATAGAGGGTCATGCCGGTGAAGGCGAGGCCGCCGACGAGGTTGCCGAGCACGGTCGGGATCTCGTTCCAGATCAGATAATCCATGATCGAGAACTTCGCGCCGAGCAGCAGGCCCGACGGGAACAGGAACATGTTCACGACGGAATGCTCGAACACCATGTAGAAGAACACCAGGATCGGCATCCACATCGCGATGACCTTGCCGGGGACGGAAGTCGAGATCATGGCGCCGACGACGCCGGTCGAGACCATCCAGTTGCAGAGCATGCCGCGCAGGAACAGCGTCGCCATGCCGGCCGCACCGTGCGCGGCATAGCCAAGGGTTCGGCCCTCGCCAATATTGCCGATGGCGGCGCCGACCTTGTCGGGCGCCTGCGTGAAGCCGAAGGTCGTGACGAAGGCCATCATGAAGGCGACGGTGAAGGCGCCGGCGAAATTGCCGACGAAGACGAGACCCCAATTGCGCAGCACGCCGTTGAGCGTAACGCCCGGGCGCTTGTCGATCAGCGCGAGCGGCGAGAGCACGAACACGCCGGTCAGGAGGTCGAAGCCCAGGAGATAGAGCATGACGAAGCCGACCGGGAACAGGAGCGCGCCGACCAGCGGTTGGCCGGTGTTCACGGTGATCGTGACGGCAAACCAGGCTGCGAGGGCCAGGATCGCGCCGGCCATGTAGGCGCGGATAATGGTATCCCGGGTGGACATGAAGATCTTGGACTCGCCCGCATCCACCATCTTGGTGACGAATTCCGAAGGCGCGAGATACGACATCAATGGTTCCTTTGCTTCGTAAGTGAGATCGACACGCCCCCGACGAGGGCGCGGCTGAACGTCATCGGCCGTGCGGGCAGCCTGCCGCGCACGAGGGCTATGGAAAGTTTGGAAGCCTTGGGAATCGCGTCACGAGGACTCTGAAGCCGGAGACCGCGAAGCAGGTGAGCTTCCGGGATGCAGCCGCCAGAGGCTGCATCAATGCGGCCAAGCCGCAGTCGTCGTTGACGCAACCTTAGAAGCAATTTGTGTGCCGTGGCGCGTCGATCGAAAAAGCTAGCAAATTCAGCTAGATGTCAGCTGCAGGGGGATGATTGGCAGAACTGCGCCGCCTCTTGCTTGAGCGACTGCACAACGTTTGTGCGGCGCACAAGGATTGAGCAGACCGCAAATTTCGCGTGCGGAACAGGGCTGTGTTAGTCAGGCGCGGAATTACCAAGCATCTGATTATCCATCATTTTTGGCGGTGGCAGGCTTGGCATGAAGCTTGAATAGTTCCAGGTCGACGCCATTGAAGCCGTCCCGCGAGACTTCTCATCCGAATTGCTGACGCACCCGAACGGGGTCTCCCCGTCGCGCGTTCGCATGCGCCTTTTTCTGGCGTCACGGACGGACGGGCTGCTCGTGCGCACTGACGCAATCATTCCGCAACGACGCAAAAGGACGACACGACCTATGACCAAGCGCATTCGCCGGCCCTCCGAGACTGGCCTCAGCCGCCGTCAATTGTTGAAAGCCACCGGCTCGACCGCCGCACTGCTCGCCGCCGCCAAGCTGAATTTCCCCGCCGGCGCCTTCGCGCAGGACGCAGGCCCCGAGGTCAAGGGAGCCAAGCTCGGTTTCATTGCGCTCTCCGATGCCGGCCCGCTGTTCGTCGCCAAGGACAAGGGCCTGTTCGCCAAGCACGGCGTGCCTGACACCGACGTGCAGAAGCAGGCGTCCTGGGGCACCACGCGCGACAACCTCGTGCTCGGCTCCGAAGGCAACGGCATTGACGGCGCGCACATCCTCACCCCGATGCCGTACCTGATCTCGGCCGGCAAGGTGACGCAGAACAACCAGCCGACGCCGATGTACATCCTGGCGCGGCTCAATCTCGATGCGCAGTGCATCTCGGTCGCCAAGGAATATGCCGACCTCAAGCTCGGCACCGATGCGGCGCCGTTCAAGGCGGCGCTTGAGAAGAAGAAGGCGTCCGGCAAGGCCGTGAAGGCTGCGATGACCTTCCCCGGCGGTACCCACGATCTGTGGATCCGCTACTGGCTCGCCGCCGGCGGCATCGATCCCGACAAGGACATCGAGACCATCGTGGTGCCGCCGCCGCAGATGGTGGCGAATATGAAGGTCGGCACCATGGACTGCTTCTGCGTCGGCGAGCCCTGGAATCTCCAGCTCATCCACCAGGGCATCGGCTACACCGCCGTCAACACCGGCGAGATCTGGAATAAGCATCCGGAGAAGTCCTTCGGCATGCGCGCGGCCTTCGTCGACAAATACCCGAAGGCCAGCAAGGCGATCCTAATGGCCGTGCTGGAAGCCCAGCAATGGGCCGACAAGGCGGAAAACAAGCAGGAGCTGGCCGCCATCATGGCCAAGCGGCAGTGGATCAACTGCCCGGTCGAGGACGTCTACGATCGCACCGCCGGCAAGTTCGACTATGGCATCCCCGGCAAGGTGGTCGAGAACTCGCCGCACGTCATGAAGTACTGGCGCGATCATGCCTCCTATCCGTTCCAGAGCCACGATCTCTGGTTCCTCACCGAGGACATCCGCTGGGGCAAGTATGAGCCGAACTTCGATACCAAGGCGCTGATTGCCAAGGTCAACCGCGAGGACATGTGGCGCGATGCGGCCAAGACCCTCGGCGTCGCCGCCGCCGACATTCCGGCCTCCGCCTCGCGCGGCAAGGAGACCTTCTTCGACGGCAAGGTGTTCGATCCTGAAAATCCGGCCGCCTATCTGAAGTCGCTCGCGATCAAGCGCGTCGAAGTCTGATGGAGCCCTGCGGCCGCCTTTAGGGGCGGCCGCATCGTCCCTGCCACGCCGGAGAGAGATAGCGATGAACATGACTGCCACGAAGATCGAGGTTGAGACCGCGACGCCTGCTGCAACGATTGCGCCGGTCGTCACGCTGACGCCGAAGCGTCCCCCGCGTACTGAGGCTTACGCACGCATGGCACGCGAGACCGCCGTGCGCGTGATCCCGCCGCTGGTCGTGATCGCTCTGCTGACGCTGGTGTGGGAGCTGGTCTGCCGCAGAGCCGGCTCGGCGCTGCCGCCGCCCTCAAAAGTGTTTGCGGATACCAAGGAGCTGATCTTCGATCCGTTCTTCGACCGTGGCGGCATCGACAAGGGCCTGTTCTGGCATCTGTCCGCCAGTCTCCAGCGCGTCGCCTTCGGCTATTCGCTCTCGGCCATCGCCGGCATCGCGCTCGGCGTGCTGGTCGGGCAGTCGGTCTGGGCGATGCGCGGGCTCGATCCGCTGTTCCAGGTGCTGCGCACGATTCCGCCGCTGGCTTGGCTGCCGCTCTCGCTCGCGGCCTTCCGCGACGGCCAGCCTAGCGCGATCTTCGTCATCTTCATCACCTCGATCTGGCCGATCATCATCAACACCGCGGTCGGCATCCGCAACATCCCGCAGGACTATCGCAACGTCGCCGCGGTGGTGCAGCTCAATCCGCTGGAATTCTTCGCCAAGATCATGATCCCGGCGGCGGCGCCCTACATCTTCACGGGCCTGCGCATCGGCATCGGCCTGTCGTGGCTCGCGATCGTCGCCGCCGAAATGCTGATCGGCGGCGTCGGCATCGGCTTCTTCATCTGGGACGCCTGGAACTCCTCGCATATCAGCGAGATCATCCTGGCGCTGTTCTATGTCGGCATCATCGGCTTCGTGCTTGACCGCCTGATCGCGGGGCTCGGCAAGGTCGTCACCCGCGGCACGGCGCAGAACTGAGGAGAGGGGACATGACCGCCTACCTGAAACTCGACCACATCGACAAGGTCTTCACCCGCGGCACCGCCACCACGGAGGTGCTCAAGGACATCAATCTGACGATCGAGAAAGGCGAATACGTCTCGATCATCGGCCATTCCGGCTGCGGCAAGTCGACCCTGCTCAACATCATCGCAGGGCTGACCGGCGCCACGATGGGGGGCGTGCTGCTGGAAAACCGCGAGGTGAACTCGCCAGGGCCCGATCGTGCCGTGGTGTTCCAGAACCACAGCCTGCTGCCGTGGCTGACCGTCTACGAAAACGTCAGGCTTGGCGTCGACAAGGTCTTCGCCAAGACCAAGTCCCGTGCCGAGCGCGACGCCTGGGTGATGCACAATCTCAACCTCGTGCAGATGGCCCATGCCAGGGACA
The DNA here is from genome assembly GCF_025200905.1 of Bradyrhizobium yuanmingense. Classification (NCBI taxonomy): domain Bacteria; kingdom Pseudomonadati; phylum Pseudomonadota; class Alphaproteobacteria; order Hyphomicrobiales; family Nitrobacteraceae; genus Bradyrhizobium; species Bradyrhizobium yuanmingense. The sequence goes on from NZ_CP104173.1 coordinate 2,062,408, forward strand.
AGCGTCCATCGGAGATCTCCGGCGGCATGAAGCAGCGCGTCGGCATCGCGCGGGCGCTGGCCATGGAGCCGAAGGTGCTGCTGCTCGACGAGCCGTTCGGCGCGCTCGACGCGCTGACCCGCGCCCACTTGCAGGACTCGGTGATGGCGCTGCATCAGAAGCTCGGCAACACCATCCTGATGATCACCCACGACGTCGATGAGGCCGTGCTGTTGTCCGACCGCATCGTGATGATGACCAACGGACCGAGCGCGCGCATCGGCGAGGTGCTGGAAGTGCCGCTGGCGCGGCCGCGCAAGCGGCTCGACCTCGCGACCAACGCCACATATCTGAAGTGTCGCCAGCGCGTGCTCGAATTCCTCTACGAGCGTCATCGCTTCGTCGAAGCCGCGTAAGTCACGCGTTCACGCGAGATCTGCCCGCGCCCAATTAATCGACATCAAGCTCAATCCTTGTGCGTCGCACAGGGATTGAGCGAAACGCAAATTTTGCGTGCGGAAAAGCCCTGCAAACAATTCGGGCAATACGAATAACATCCTGAAATCCCTGTGTTTCCCGTATGCGCGCAACTGGCACGGAAATTGAAACGTCTTTGCGCGACGCCAACGACGACGTCCCTCAACATCATCAATCAGCATCGTGATCTCGCCACCGGGGTGAAGCCTCGGAGCGCGCCTCCGTGACCGGAGGCAGAGCCTGCAACGACGCAGCGGTGAGCCTGGAAGGGATACGCAATGACGAAGAATCCGACCCTGAACTCCAGCTGGATTTCAGACTGGCGCCCCGAGGATGAGGCGTTCTGGAACAATACCGGCAAGTCGATCGCGCGGCGCAATCTGATCTGGTCCATCGTCGCCGAACATATCGGCTTCTCGGTCTGGTTGATCTGGAGCATCGTCACCACCAAGCTGCCGCAGGCCGGCTTCCACTACACCACCGACCAGCTGTTCCAGCTCGTCGCCGTGCCGGGCCTGATCGGCGCCTTCATGCGCTTTCCCTACACTTTCGCGGTGACGACGTTCGGCGGCCGCAACTGGACCATCTTCAGCGCGGCGATCCTGTTCATCCCGACCTTGTCGCTCGCCTATTTCGTCAGCCAGCCCGACACGCCGTTCTGGCTCATGCTGCTGGTCGCCTCGACCGCGGGTCTCGGCGGCGGCAATTTCGCCTCCAGCATGACCAACATCTCCTTCTTCTTTCCCGACCGGATGAAGGGATGGGCGCTCGGCCTCAACGCGGCCGGCGGCAATATCGGTGTCTCCAGCGTGCAGCTCCTGACCCCGATCCTGATGACGCTCGCCGTCTTCAACCTGTATCAGGCGACGCCCGTCGACGGCATCTTCCTGCAGAATGCCGGCCTAATGTGGGTGCTGCCGATCGCAATCGCGGTGTTCGGCGCGGTGTTCTTCATGAACAACCTCACCACGGCGAAATCGTCGGTGAAGAACCAGCTCGCGATCGTCAAGCGCAAGCACACCTGGATCATGGCGTATCTTTATATCGGCACGTTCGGGTCCTTCATCGGCTATTCGGCGGCGTTTCCGCTGCTGCTCAAGACGCAGTTCCCCACCGTGACGATCTCGATCGCCTTCCTCGGCCCCCTGGTCGGCTCGCTGTCGCGTCCGCTCGGCGGTTGGCTCGCAGACCGGGTCGGCGGCTCCATCATCACGTTCTGGAATTTCATCGTGATGGCGGGCGCCACGGTCGGCGCGCTCTACTTCGTGGGGCACAAGGATTTCATCGGCTTCCTGTCGATGTTCCTGATCCTGTTCGTGACGACGGGCATCGGCAACGGCTCGACCTACCGCATGATCCCCTCGATCTTCCGCGAGGAGAACCTGTTCAAGGTGCGCGGCAAGGGCGATGCGGCACGCAGCGCTGCCCTGAAGACCGCGAGCATCGAGAGCGGCGCGGCGGTCGGCTTCATCGGCGCGGTCGGTGCCGTCGGCGGCTATCTGATCCCGAGCGGCTTCGGCAAGTCGATCGCCATGACCGGCGGGCCGCAGCTCGCGCTCGTGGTCTATCTCGCCTTCTACGCCTCCTGCCTCGCTCTGACCTGGTGGTTCTACCTGCGTCGCAGCCCGCAGGGCGAAGGCGCGCCAAGCCTCGCCGAGGCGCGTGTGTGAGCACGACAAACTGGCACGAATGTCGCTTCTCCCCGTACGCGGGGAGAAGTCTCTCTGATGACGTTTGATCCATGAACTTTGTCCGCAATGGCGCGGACGAAGGCAGACCGAAACAGACAGGAGAACATCATGACGCCCGAGCAGATTACTCTCATTCAGCAGAGCTTCGCCAAGGTCGCCCCGATTTCGGAAGCCGCCGCGGTGCTGTTCTACGACCGACTGTTCGAGGTGGCGCCGTCCGTGCGCGCGATGTTTCCCGAGGACATGACCGAGCAGCGCAAGAAGCTGATGGGCATGCTCGCCGCCGTGGTCGGCGGCCTGTCGAACCTGGAATCGATTCTTCCCGCGGCCTCCGCGCTCGCCAAGCGTCACGTCGACTATGGCGCCAAGGCCGAGCACTACCCCGTGGTCGGCGCGACCTTGCTGTGGACCCTCGAGAAGGGCCTTGGCGAAGCCTGGACGCCCGAACTCGCCGCAGCCTGGACCGACGCCTATGGCGTGCTGTCCGGCTACATGATGTCCGAGGCCTACGGCGCGCAAGCGCAGGCCGCCGAATAGGAGATGCGTTGTGAGTGAACCGCTGGTCATCGTCGGCAACGGTATGGCGGCCGCGCGTCTGGTCGACGAGCTCGCCAAGACCGCGCTCGGCCGCTATGCGGTCGCCGTGATCGGCGAAGAGCCGCGGCTCGCTTACAATCGCGTGCTCCTCTCCTCCGTGCTGGCGGGCGAGACCGGCTCGCACGAGATCGAGCTGCGGCCGGCCGGTTGGTGGCGAGACCGCGGCGTCACGGTGCGCTACGGCTATCGCGTCAGCGAGATCGATGTCGGCCGCCGTGAGCTCAAGATCGCGGGCGAGGAGAGCATGGAATATTCCAAGCTCGTGCTCGCCACGGGATCGACGCCGCTGCGGCTCAACGTGCCAGGCGCCGATCTTGCCGGCGTGCACACGTTTCGCGACACCCGCGACGTCGACCTGCTGCTGACACTGGCCGCGGCTAGGAAGCGCGTCGTCGTGGTCGGCGGCGGCCTGCTCGGGCTGGAAGCGGCCTACGGTCTCGCCAAGGCCGGCGCGCCCGTGACGCTGCTGCATCTGATGGATCGGCTGATGGAGCGTCAGCTCGACGCGCCCGCGGCCGACCTGCTCAAGACGCTGGTCGAGCGCAAGGGTATCCGCGTCATGCTCAATGCCGCGACGGCCCGCATCCACGGCGAGGGCCACGTCCAGGCCGTCGAGCTCGCCGATGGCAGCCGCATCGAGGCCGATGCGGTGATCTTCGCCGCCGGCATCAAGCCGAACGTCGCGCTGGCGAAAGAGGCGGGGATCGCGGTCAACCGCGGCGTCGTCGTCAACGACGTGATGCAGACCTCCGCGTCCGACATCTTTGCGCTCGGCGAATGCGCCGAGCATCGCGGCACCTGCTATGGCTTGGTCGAGCCCGCCTACGAGCAGGCGCGCGTGCTGGCGCGGCATCTGGCCGGCCGGCCCGCCGCCTATCAGGGCAGCGTGGTCTCGACCAATCTGAAGGTCTCCGGCGTCAGCGTGTTCTCCGCTGGCGACTTCATGGGCGGGGAGGGCAGCGAGAGCCTCGTGCTGTCGGATCGCAGGCGCGGCACTTACAAGAAGCTCGTCATCGCCGACGGTCGGCTCACCGGGGCGGTGCTGATCGGCGATACGATCGATGCGCTCTGGTACCTCGAGCTGATCCGCAATCGCGACAAGGTCGCTTCGATCCGCACCGACATGATGTTCGGCCGCGCGCTGGCGCAGCCTTCGAAAGCGGCGTGATATGACGGCGATCGATCCAAATCTCCGCACCACCAAGACCACCTGTCCCTATTGCGGCGTCGGCTGCGGCGTCCTGGCGACGCCCGACGGCAAGGGCGGCGCGGCGATCGCGGGCGACCCCGATCATCCCGCCAATTTTGGCCGCCTGTGCTCAAAGGGCTCCGCGCTCGGCGAGACCGTCGGGCTGGAAGGGCGGCTGCTCTATCCGATGATCCGCTGCAAGGGCGTGCTCGAGCGGGTCGCCTGGAGCGATGCGCTGGACCACGTCGCCCACCGCATGCAGCACATCGTGGCGCGCGATGGCGCCAACGCGGTCGCGTTCTATCTCTCCGGCCAGCTCCTCACCGAAGACTATTACGTCGCCAACAAGCTGATGAAGGGGTTTGTCGGCACCGCCAATGTCGACACTAATTCCCGGCTCTGCATGTCGTCCTCGGTTGCGGGCCATCGCCGCGCTTTTGGCGCCGACACGGTGCCCGGCTGTTATAAGGATCTCGACCAGGCCGATCTGCTCGTCTTCGTCGGCTCGAACGCGGCCTGGTGCCATCCGGTGCTGTTCCAGCGCATGCTGAAGAACAGGCAGGAGCGCGGCGCCCGCATGATCGTGATCGATCCGCGCCGCACCGATACCGCCAGCGATGTCGACCTGTTCCTCGGCCTCAAGCCCGGCACCGACACCGCGCTGTTCTCCGGCCTGTTCGTGCATCTCGCCGACAATGGCGTGCTGGACCAGGATTACATCGCGCAGAACACGTCTGGCTTCGATGATGCGCTGGCGCGCGCGCGCAGCATCGCCGGCAGCGTCACCGCGACCGCGCTCGCCACGGGCCTCTCCGAACAGGACGTTGCCGCCTTCTTCCGGATGTTCCGCGACACCGAGAAGGTCGTCACGCTCTATTCGCAAGGGGTCAACCAGTCGGCGCAGGGCACCGACAAGGTCAACGCCATCCTGAACTGCCATCTCGCCACGGGGCGCATCGGCAAGCCGGGCGCCTCGCCGTTCTCGCTGACCGGCCAGCCCAACGCGATGGGCGGCCGCGAGGTCGGCGGCCTCGCCAACATGCTCGCCGCCCATATGGGCTTCACGCCGCCCGACATCGATCGCGTCAGACGGTTCTGGAAGGCGCCGCGCATCGCCACCCATGAGGGGCTGAAAGCGGTGCAGCTGTTCGAGGCGATCAACCGCGGCGAGGTCAAGGCGCTCTGGGTGATGGGCACCAACCCCGCGGTGTCGCTGCCCGATGCCGACATGGTGCGCGATGCCCTGAAGAAGCTCGAGCTGTTCGTGGTGTCCGAGAACGTGCTCTCCAACGACACCGTCGCGGCCGGCCCGCACGTGCTCCTGCCGGCGCTGGCCTGGGGCGAGAAGTCGGGCACGGTGACCAATTCGGAGCGGCGCATCTCGCGCCAGCGCGCGTTCCTGCCGGCGCCGGGGGAAGCGCGTCCCGACTGGTGGATCCTGAGTGAGACCGCAAAGCGCCTCGGCTTCGGCGACAGCTTCAACTACAAATCGGCCGCCGATATCTTCCGAGAGCATGCCGCGCTCTCGGCATTCGAGAACAATGGCAGCCGCGATTTCGACATCGGCGCGCTGACCTCGCTGTCGGACGAAGCCTTCGATGGTTTGAAGCCGGTGCAATGGCCGGCGCGCGAAGGCGGGGTGCCCGGCGAGCGCTTCTTCGCTGCTGGCGGCTTCTTCACCAATGACGGCAAGGGCCGCTTCGTTGCGCCGGAGGTGCCGGCGCTGCGCGGCGAGACCGGTCCGTCGCGCCCCTTAAGGCTGAACACCGGGCGCATCCGCGACCAGTGGCACACCATGACGCGCACCGGCCTGAGCCAGCGCCTGGGCGCGCATCTGCCCGAGCCTTTCGTCGAGATCCATCCCGACGACGCCGGCAAATACGGCATCGTCCATGACGGCTATGCCCGCATCACCACCGATTACGGCCAGTGCATCCTGAAAGTCGTCGTCAGCGAGTGGCAGCAGCGCGGCACGCTGTTCGTGCCGATCCACTGGAGCGCGATGAACGCCTCGCACGGCCGCGTCGGGGCGATGGTCGCACCGTTCACCGATCCGTTCTCGGGGCAGCCGGAAGCCAAGGCGACGCCGGCCGCGATCGCGCCTTACGAATTTGTCTTCCGCGGCTTTGCATTGTCGCGCAAGCCGCTCGATCTGCCGCAGAACCTGTTGTGGACGCGCGTGACCGTCAGCGGCGGCTTCGGCTATCTTTTCGCCGACAACGCGGATCTCGCCCGCTGGCCCGCCTGGCTCGAGAGCGTCGCCGGCGAGGACGTTGCCGAATATCGCGATTTCGGCGGCGGGGTTTTTCGCGCAGCTTCGTTCGTAGGCGATCGCATCGAGACCTGCCTGTTCGTCGGCCCCGCGCATGATGCCGGCGACTGGGAGGTGGTGAAGAGTCTGTTCGCGGCCGATCAGGTCAGCGACGAGCAGCGCCGCATGCTGCTGTCGGGCAGGTCAAGCGAAGGCGCGGCCTCGACCGGCCCCATCGTCTGCGCCTGCTTCGGCGTCGGCCGCGGCACCATCTGCGACAGCATCGCCAGCGGCGCGCGCACCGCCGCCGACATCGGCGCCAAGCTCAAGGCCGGCACCAATTGCGGCTCCTGCATCCCCGAGCTGAAACGCCTGATTGCGATGACGGAAGTGCCTGCACAGCAGGCGAAGGTCGCGAGCGCGGCGGGATAGGTCTCGTAGGGTGGGTTAGCGCAGCGTAACCCACCACTCTTCGTCAATGCGGAAGCGAAAGAGGTGGGTTACGCCAAGGGACTGCGCTTCGCGCAGCCCCCGGGGCTAACCCACCCTACGCAGCGCCCGCACCATTGCAATGTGGACCACCCCAATCGACGCGCCGGCTAATGTGCCGTATGGTGCCGCGCTCCTTTCAACATCCACAACAACCATGATGTACCTGGAAACGCCGCCGCGCCTGATCGAGACCAGGCTGTTCACCGCCATGCCCGACAAGTTTCGCCGCAAGGGCGTGCGAACCGATTGGGCCGACGCCAACCGGCCGAACATACCGACCGAGAGCTTCATCGAGGGGCCGTCATTCGACAAGGACGGTAATCTCTATATCGTCGACATTCCGTTCGGCCGCATCTTCCGGATTGCGCCCGACGGCGAATGGTCGCTCGTGATCGAATATGAGGGCTGGCCGAACGGGCTGAAGATCGCAGCCGACGGACGCATCCTGGTCGCCGACTACAGGCATGGCATCATGGAGCTCGATGCCGCAGCCGGCCGCGTCAAGCCGGTCCTGACCGGGCGCAATTCGGAATCGTTCCGCGGCTGCAACGATCTGCATCTCGCCTCCAACGGCGATATCTACTTCACCGATCAGGGCCAGACCGGGCTGCATGATCCGAGCGGGCGGGTTTATCGGCTGGCATCGAACGGCCGGCTCGACTGCCTGCTCGACACCGGCATCAGTCCGAACGGCCTGGTGCTCGACCCAACCGAAACCGTGCTGTTCGTTGCGATGACGCGCGACAACGCGGTGTGGCGGCTGCCGTTCATGAAGGACGGCAGCGTGTCCAAGGTCGGCCGCTTCTGCTCGCTGTTCGGCACCAGCGGCCCCGACGGCTTGACCATGGATGCCAAGGGCCGCCTGTTCGTCGGCCACCCCTCGCTCGGCCACGCCTTCGTGTTCGCGCCGAACGGGGAACTGATCGCGCGCATCAAATCGTGCGCGGGACCGAACTGCACCAATGTCGCGATCGGTGGCGAAAACAAGGATCGGCTCTATATCACGGAGTCCGCGACCGGCAGCGTGCTGGTGGCGGATATCGGGGGATTGTAGCGCGGACTCTTCGCCTCTCCCCGCTTGCGGGGAGAGGCCGACGCGCAAAGCGCGGCGGGTGAGGGGGGCCTCCGCGAGTCTCTTTGTTATCGAGTTTGCGGAAGCAGCCCCTCACCCCGACCCTCTCAGCGCGAGCGAAGCTCGTCGCGGCCCCGTAAGAACGGGGAGAGGGAAAAATAACAGCGGAGATCGGAGCGACCATGAACAAGAAACCCTTCGGCAAGATCGGCGCCAGCGTCTCCGTCATCGGGCAGGGCACCTGGTATCTCGACCACGGCGACCGCAAGCGCGCGATCGCGGCGCTGCAGCGCGGGCTCGATCTTGGCATGACCCACATCGACACCGCCGAGATGTACGGCGATGCCGAGCTCGTCATTGCGGATGCGATCGCAGGCCGGCGCGATGAAGTGTTCCTCGTTTCGAAAGTGCTGCCCAGCAACGCCTCGCGCCGCGGCACCATCACCGCCTGCGAGCGCTCGCTGAAGCGGCTGAAGACCGACCGGCGCGACTGTTATCTGTTGCACTGGCGCGGCTCCTATCCGCTGCAGGACACCGTCGCTGCGTTCGAGGAGCTGGTGCAATCAGGCAAGATCAAGTCCTGGGGCGTCTCCAATTTCGATGCCGACGATCTCGATGAGATTCTCGACGTCTCCGGCGAGGGGCGGATCGCCTGCAACCAGGTGCTCTACCACCTGAAAGAACGCGCGATCGAGCATGCGGTGATCCCGTGGTGTGAACGGCATAATGTTGCCGTCGTTGCCTACTCCCCTTTCGGCCCACGACGATTTCCCCGCAGGCAGCAGCAAGGGCGGCGCCGTGCTGGCGCGCATCGCGGAGGCGCGACGTGCGACGCCGCGCCAAGTTGCGCTGAGCTTTCTCACCCGTGCGACTACGGTGTTCGCCATTCCGAAGGCCTCGTCTGCGGAACATGCCGGCGAGAATGCGGCAGCAGGCGACCTCGTGCTGACGAAGGACGAGATTGCGGCGCTCGACGCGGTGTTTCCGCGCGGGCCGAAGCCGCGCGGCCTGCCCATGCTGTAGTGCACAACGGGCAAGATTAACGGAGCATTGACGCGCGCGGCGGCTCGCGCATATCGGCATCCTGTTTTCGGAAGTTGTGAATGCGGAGCAGATGTCGTTTTTTACGGCTGTTCTCGATTCGCATTTTGCCCGGGTTCCAGCCGTGACACCGCCGCCCGCCGCAGCCGCAAGGCTCGACAGTATTCCCATGCCCGTTCCGGAGAAGAAGCAGCAGGCTCGCCGCGCGCCTGCGCGCGTCGATCATCCCTTCAAGGGCATTGCGCTGGTGTTGCTCTCGACGATCTTCCTCGGCTGCTCCGACGTCACCGCGAAATATCTGTCGACCAGCCTGCCTTCGATCGAGATCACCTGGATCCGCTTCGTCACGTTCGCGCTGCTATTCACGCCCGTGATGCTGCCGGGCTCGCCACTGCATGCGATGCGCACCGAGCGGCTCGGTCTGCAATTGATGCGCGGCGCCGCACTGCTCGGCTCGTCGCTGTTCTTCATCACCGGCCTTGCATTTCTGCCCATCGCCGAAGCCTCCGCCACCGGCTTCGTCTCGCCGCTATTCGTCACCGCACTGTCGATCATCTTCCTGAGCGAGAAGGTCGGCATGCGGCGCTGGATCGCGACCGCGATCGGCTTGACGGGCGTTCTGATCATCCTGAGGCCCGGCACGAGCGCGTTCCATGCCGCCGCATTCTTCCCGATCATCTCGGCGTTCTGCTGGGCCGCCGCGCTGATCCTGACGCGGATGATGAGCGGTCGCGAAGCGGTGCTCACCACCATGGCCTATTCCGCGCTGACCGGCGTTGCGATCCTCAGCGTCATGGTGCCGTTCGTCTGGGTCACGCCGAGCTGGACCGCGATCGGGCTGGGCATCGTGATCGGCGTCGCCTCGACCGTGGGCCAGTGGATCATCGTGCTGGCCTATCGCTACGGCGATGCCTCGGTGCTGGCGCCGTTCTCCTATACGCAGTTGCTCTGGGTCAGCATTCTGGGCTTCTTCATCTTCGGCGAGGTCCCGGATATCTGGACGGTCGTCGGCGCTGCCTTCATCGTCGCCAGCGGTCTTTATATCGCCCATCGCGAGCGGGTGCGCCGCGCCCAGCTGCTGGTGCTGGAAGAGCGGTCCCCGAACCCCTGACGCAAGTTTGCACGTCCTGCTTCGTGCTATCACTCGCTCCAAAGGGGAGGAGCCGGATGCGCGCCGCGATTTTCAGGAACGGTGAGATTGTCGTTGGCCGGATGGCCGAGCCGACGCCGGGCCCAGGTCAGGTTCTGGTCAAGACGCTCGCCTGCGGCATCTGCGGCTCCGATCTGCACGCGCGCCAGCACGCCCATCGCATGGTGGAGATGGCGCGGAAGACCGGGCGCAAGCCGATGGACCTCAGCCGGGACGTCGTGTTCGGCCACGAGTTCTGCTGCGAGATCGTCGATTACGGCCCCGGCACATCGCGCAAGCTGAAGCCGGGAACCCACGTCTGCTCGCTTCCCGCGCTGGTGACGCCGCAGGGCATCGAAGGGATCGGCTATTCCAACGACAATATCGGCGGCTATGCCGAGGCGATGCTGCTGAGCGAAGCGCTGCTGCTCGAAGTACCCAACGGCCTCGCGCCGGAGCATGCCGCGCTGACCGAGCCGCTCGCCGTCGGCGTTCATGCCGTCGCCAAAGCCAATATCCGTGGCGGCGAGGTGCCGCTCGTGATCGGCTGCGGCCCGGTCGGACTCGCGGTGATCGCCGCGCTGAAGCTCAAACGGCTGCATCCGATCGTCGCGGCCGACTATTCGCCGGCGCGGCGCGCGCTCGCCGCAAAGCTCGGTGCCGACATCGTCGTCGATCCCCGCACGTCGCAGCCTTACGCGACCTGGGCTGAGCACGCGCAGATGTCGGAGGCTGAGAAGGCGGCGCGGCCGCCGTTCCAGGCCATGCTGCCCGCGCTGAAGCCCGCGATCATCTTCGAATGCGTCGGCGTGCCCGGCCTGTTGCAACAGGTGTTCGAGGGTGCCCCGCGCGATGCGCGCATCGTCGTAGTCGGCGTCTGCATGGAGAGCGACAGAAGCGAGCCCATGCTCGGCATCATGAAGGAGCTCAACGTCCAATACGTGCTCGGCTACACCCCGGAGGAGTTTGCTGCGTCGCTGCGCCTGATCGCCGAAGGGCAGGTGGACGCGGCCGCGATGGTCACCGCCGAAGTCGGCCTCGACGGCGTCGCAAAGGCCTTTGCCGATCTCGCCAACCCAGAAGCCCACACCAAGATCATCGTGCAGCCGTGGCGTTAGGAGTGTCAATATTTCGCCGGCACGTACATCTCTGGCGGGACCGGGCCTCGCTGATAGTCGGGATGTCGCACGCGCGGCGGCAGCGTCACCGGAGCCCGCACGACCTCCTGGTACGGGATCTGAGTCAATAGGTGTGCGATGCAGTTGAGCCGGGCGCGCTTCTTGTCCACGGCATCGACGATCCACCACGGGCTATCCGGCAGATGCGTGTGCTCCAGCATCGTCTCTTTGGCCTTGGTGTACGCCTCCCAGCGACTGCGGGACTCGACGTCCATCGGGCTCAGCTTCCACTGCTTCAGGGGATCCTTGATGCGCATGGTGAATCGGAATTGCTGCTCGTCGTCGGTAATCGAAAACCAGTACTTGACGAGGATGATGCCGGATCGGATCAGCATGCGCTCGAATTCCGGCACGGTCTTGAAGAACTCCTGGTACTCCGCCTCCGAGCAGAAGCCCATCACGCGCTCGACGCCGGCGCGGTTGTACCAGCTTCGGTCGAATAGCACGATCTCGCCGCCGGCCGGCAGGTGCGCGACGTAGCGCTGGAAATACCATTGCGTACGCTCGCGCTCGTTCGGCGCGGGGAGCGCCGCGACGCGGCAGATACGCGGATTGAGCCGTTGCGTGATGCGCTTGATCACGCCGCCCTTGCCGGCGGCGTCGCGGCCCTCGAACAGCACCACGACCTTCTTCCTCTCGCTCTGCACCCAGTCCTGGAGCTTGATCAACTCGCCCTGGAGGCGAAGCAGTTCCCGGAAATAGAGCCTGCGATCGACCGTCGGTTTCAGCGTTCCGGTCTCGTCGAGGAGCTCGTCGAGACGGGCATCATCCAGCTCCATCTCAAGTTCCTCGTCGAGATCGTCGGCCATTTCCTGGATGATGCGCTCGCGCTTGGAGATCTCGGATTTGCGATCGGCTGCGGTCATGGGTTCTTCTCTCGGCTCGGATACCAGCACAACGACCATCGGCAGGGTTTGTTGCGCCCATGTGACAACATGCAATCCGGCGGACGCTTGGTCACACCGGCAGCGCGATCGAATATTTCACTTGGCTCAGCGCAAAGCTCGATTCGATCGAGGCAATGCCGTCGAGCCGGGTCAGCTTGGTCTTCAGGAACGCCTCGTAGGAGGCGAGGTCGGCGGCGACGACGCGGAGCAGATAATCGCGGTTCCCGGTCATCAGATAGCATTCCAGCACCTCGTCCCATTTCGAGATGGCGCGGGCAAAGCGGTTGAGATCCTCCTCCTTCTGCCGTGCCAGCTTGATCGAGATGAACACGCTGACATGCAGTCCCAGCGCCTTCTGGTCGACGGTCGCGACATAGCGCGAGATGACGCCGCGCTCCTCCAGGAGCTTGACGCGGCGATGGCAGGGCGAGACCGAGAGCCCGACCTTGTCGGCGAGCTCCTGCATGGTTAGGCGGCTGTCGTTCTGAAGGTGGCTGAGGATCTTGCGGTCGATGGCGTCGAGCTCGGGCATTGGGATGAAACCTGCATTTTGTCCGCTACGTTGGTAAAGTATCCCAATATCGGCGGGGATGGCGCGAAAAATTGAGAAGTTTGACGCACCGCGCAGGCGTATGATCGGGTGCATATTTCCCGGAGCATCGCCATGCCCGTTGACCCCGCCCGTCTCGACATCCTGACCGCCCTCAGCCGCAAGGCGCTGTGGCTGTCGTCCTGGACCATCCACCACGCCAATCACATCCGCTCCAATGCGGATGGCCTCAAGGTCGGCGGCCACCAGGCCTCGTCCGCCTCGCTCGCCACCATCATGTCGGCGCTGTACTTCCACGTGCTGAGGCCGGAAGATCGCGTCGCGGTGAAGCCGCATGCGAGCCCGGTGTTCCACGCCATCCAGTATTTGTTCGGCCGGCAGAGCCGCGAGAAGCTGGAGAACTTTCGCGGCTTCAAGGGCGCGCAGTCCTATCCCTCGCGCACCAAGGACGTCGACGACGTCGATTTCTCCACCGGCTCGGTCGGCCTCGGCGTCGCGCAGACGCTGTTCTCATCGCTTGTGCAGGACTACGTCAAGGCGCATGGCTGGATGAAGGACCGCCGCGAGGGGCGGATGATCGCCCTCGTCGGCGATGCCGAGATGGACGAGGGCAACATCTTCGAGGCGCTCGCGGAGGGCTGGAAGCACGGCCTGCGCAACACCTGGTGGGTGGTCGACTACAACAGGCAGTCGCTCGATGCCGTGGTGCGCGAAGGTCTCTGGGAAAAGTTCGAGACCATGTTCCGCAATTTCGGCTGGGACGTCGTCATCGTGAAATACGGCCGCCTGATGCGCGACGCCTTCGCCGAGCCCGGCGGCGAGGCGCTGAAGACGTGGATCGACAATTGCTCGAATGCGCTCTACGCGGCGCTGTGCTTCCAGGGCGGCGCGGCCTTCCGCAAGCACCTCCATGACGAAATCGGCGACCAGGGCCCGATCACAAAACTGATCGACAAGCGCAGCGACGAGGAGCTGCTGGCGCTGATGTCGAACCTTGGCGGCCACGACATGGCGAGCGTGCTGGAGGCGTTCGATTCCATCGACCACGACCGCCCCGTCTGCTTCATCGCCTACACGATCAAGGGCGTCGGCTTGCCGTTCCAGGGCCACAAGGACAACCACGCCGGCCTGATGACGGTCGCGCAGATGGAGAAATATCGCGACAGCCAGAACATCCGGCTCGGACACGAATGGGACAAGTTCGAAGGGCTGCCGCAGGATGCGGCCGAGCTCGAGGCCTTCCTCGCGCGGGTGCCGTTCAACGAGGATGGCCGCCGGCTCACGGCGCCCGTCGTCGAGGTGCCGCAACAGCTCGCCTTCAAGCCGTCGCCGCAGATGTCGACCCAGCAGGGCTTTGGCCTCGTGCTGAACGAGATCGCGCGCAGCGACAGCGAGCTCGCCAGGCGCATCGTCACGACCTCGCCGGACGTCACCGTCTCCACCAATCTCGGCCCCTGGGTCAACCGCCGCGGCCTGTTCGCGCGGGCCGAGAAGGCGGACTTGTTCCGCAGCGAGAAAATTCCCTCGACCTACAATTGGGACGCTTCGCCAAAGGGCCAGCATCTGGAGCTCGGCATCGCCGAGATGAACCTGTTCATCATGCTCTCGGCGCTCGGCCTGTCGCACCAGATCAACGGCGAGCGGCTCTTGCCGGTCGGCACGCTCTACGATCCCTTCATCGAGCGCGGCCTCGATGCGCTGAACTACGCCTGCTACCAGGACGCGCGCTTCATGGTGGCGGCGACGCCGTCCGGCATCACGCTCGCGCCCGAAGGCGGCGCGCATCAGTCGATCGCAACGCCCTTGATCGGCATGGCGCAGGACGGCCTGGCCTCGTTCGAGCCGGCCTTCGTCGACGAGCTCGCCGTGATCATGGCTTTCGGCTTCGAGCACATGCAGCGCGAACCGGGCGAGGGCGGTTCGGTCTATTTGCGCCTCTCCACACGCGCCATCGAGCAGGCGCAGCGGATCATGACACCGGAGCTGCGACAGGGCATCACCGACGGCGCCTATTGGCTGCGCAAGCCGGGCCCGAATGCCGAGGTCGTGATCGCCTATACCGGCGCGGTCGCGCCCGAAGCGATCGAGGCGACCGGCTTCATCGGCGAGAGCCGCCGTGACGTCGGCCTGCTCGCGATCACTTCGGCCGACCGTCTGCATTCGGGGTGGACCGCCGCGCGGAAATTGCGGCGCGACCGCCGCGGCGTGCAGCATCTCAGCCACATCGAAAAGCTGCTCGCGCCGCTGTCGCGCGACTGCGGCATCGTGACCGTGATTGACGGCCATCCGTCTGCGCTCGGCTGGCTCGGCAGCGTCCGTGGCCATCGCGCCGAGGCGCTCGGTGTCGAGCAGTTCGGCCAGACCGGCAGCATCGCGGACCTTTATCGGCACTATGGCATCGACGCCAACGCCATCATCGATGCGGCCGAAAGCCTCACCACCGGCGCGCCGGTGCTGCATCGGAAGATGGCGGTGTAGCGGAGGTAACTGCCTCGTCATTCCGGGGCGACGCGAAGCATCGAACCCAGAATCTGGAGATTCCGGGTTCGCGCTAATGCGCGCCCCGGAATGACGCCGTCGTCCACCTTGCCTCGTTCCCGCCATCGGCTCATATAACCTCCGCTCGCCGCAACGCTGGCCCCGCATATGGCGGGTTCAATTGCCGGCGCTTTCGTGCAAGGATGCCTGCCGAAACGCCCCCTCCAAGCCCCCAAGAAGAGGTTAACGATGGTCAATCGCATGCAATTCTACATCGACGGCGCCTGGGTCGACCCCGCCGTCAAGAAGTCCACCGCCGTGATCAATCCGGCGACGGAAGAGGCGATGTACGAGGTTGCGCTAGGCTCCAAGGCCGACGTCGACAAGGCGGTTGCCGCCGCCAAGCGCGCTTTCGAGACCTTCTCCCAGACCAGCCGCGAAGAGCGCGTCGCGCTGCTCAGCAAGGTCATCGAGGTCTACAAGGGCCGCCTCAAGGAGATCGGCGCCGCCGTCTCCGACGAGATGGGCGCACCGCTGCCGATGGCGGAGAAGCTGCAGGCCGGCGCCGGCCTCGGCCATCTCATGACCACGCTCGACGTGCTCAAGAACTATCATTTCGAGGAGCCGGTCGGCACCGCCATGGTGCTGCGCGAGCCGATCGGCGTGGTCGGCATGATCACGCCCTGGAACTGGCCGCTGAACCAGATCGCCTGCAAGGTCGCGCCCGCGCTCGCCGCCGGCTGCACCATGATCCTGAAGCCATCTGAGTTCACGCCGACCTCGGCGCTGATCTTCGCGGAGATCCTCCATGAAGCCGGCGTGCCCAAGGGCGTGTTCAACCTCGTCAACGGCCTCGGCCCCGAGGTCGGCGCCGCCATGAGCGAGCACCCTGATATCGACATGATCTCCTTCACCGGCTCGACCCGCGCCGGCATCGACGTCGCGAAGCGCGCCGCGCCCACGGTGAAGCGTGTCAGCCAGGAGCTCGGCGGCAAGTCGCCGAACGTCATCCTCGAAGGCGCCGACCTCACGAAGGCGGTGACCGGCGGCGTGATGCACATGTTCAACAATTCCGGCCAGTCCTGCAACGCGCCCTCGCGCATGATCGTGCCGCTGTCGAAGATGAAGGAAGTCGCCGCGATCGCCAAGGCCGTCGCCGACAAGACCAAGGCCGGTGATCCCCGCGCCGAAGGCACCACCATCGGCCCGGTCGTCAATCGCGGCCAGTGGGACAAGATCCAGGGCCTGATCAAGAAGGGCATCGACGAGGGCGCAACGCTCGTCGCCGGCGGCCCGGGCCTGCCCGAAGGCGTCAACAAGGGCTTCTATGTCCGCCCGACCATCTTCGCCGACGTCACCCCTGACATGACGATCGCGCGCGAGGAGATCTTCGGGCCGGTGCTGACCATCATCGGCGCCAAGGACGAGGCCGACGCGGTCAAGATCGCCAATGATACGCCCTATGGCCTCGCCGGTTACGTCACCGGCCCGACGGTCGAGGACGCCAAGCGCGTCGGCCGCCAGATCCGCGCCGGCAACGTCAACCTGCAGGGCGTACCCAACGACCGCACCGCGCCGTTCGGCGGCTACAAGCAGTCCGGTAACGGCCGCGAGTGGGGCAAGTTCGGCCTCGAGGACTTCCTCGAAGTGAAGGCCGTCGCCGGCTTCAACGCGGCGTAGTTGATACGGCGCTTGCGCCGCGAGGGGATGCCGGCTTCCAGGGAAGCCGGCATCTTTGCTGTGAGACCAGCCGCTTTACGGCGACAACAGCCCGTCAAATCAAGAAAAGCAAAGGGACGGAACGTGAGAAAACTGATCATCGCATTCGTTGCGCTGCTGGCGCTGTCAGGCGCTGCGCAGGCCCAGACGGTGAAGGATCTGCTCAACACGCTCAGGGCGAAATGGAACGAACCGACCGAGCCGTTCAAGATCATCGACAACGTCTACTATGTCGGCACCAACGGCCTCGCGTCCTACCTGATCACATCGCCACAGGGACATATTCTGGTCGATACCGTGATGCCGGAATCGACGTCGCAGATCAGGACGAGCATCGAGAAGCTCGGCTTCAAGATCAGCGACATCAAGTATCTCATCAACACCCACGCCCATATCGACCACACCGGCGGCTTCGCCGAGTTGAAGCGGGCGAGCGGCGCGCAGATGGTCGCGGGCGAGGCCGACAAGCCGTTGCTCGAAGGCGGCTATTATCCGGGTGCGCAGGAGGAGAAGGCGCTCGACTTTCCGCCGGTGAAAGTCGACCGCACGGTGCGTGAGGGCGAGACCGTCGCGGTCGGCAGCGTCACGCTAACGGCGCGCGAGACGCCCGGCCATTCGCCGGGCTGCACCAGCTGGGCATTCTCGGTGAAGGATGGCGATGCAACACGCTCGGTGTTGATCTTCTGCAGCGGCACCGTCGCGCTGAACCGGCTTGTCGGCAGGCCGACCTATGCCGGCATCGTTGACGACTATCGCAAGACCTTTGCGCGTGCCAAGGACATGAAGGTCGACATCCTGCTGGCTCCTCATCCCGAGATGTACAAGATGGCCGAGAAGCGCGCCAAGCTCGCCGGCGGCGGACCCGTCGACCCGGGCGAGTTCAAGGTCTATGCGGCATCGCTGGAAAAGGCGTTCGAAGAGGCGCTCGTCAAGCAGACCGCGGCGGTACAGGAGAAGAAGGGATAGAGGCGGTCGGTGGTTGGGCGCGCTGTATGTAAAACCTATCCCCCCACAGCACCTTGCGTGTTCACATACAGCGCGTAGATCGACTGGCTCGCGGCCATGAACAGGCGGTTGCGCTTGACGCCGCCGAAGCAGACGTTGGCGCAGCGCTCGGGCAGGGCGATGCGGCCGATCATGACGCCGTCGGGCGCGAACACCACGACGCCATCGAGCTCGGGATCGCCCATGCCCCAGCCGCACCATAGATTGCCGTCGATGTCGCAGCGCATGCCGTCGGGCGTGCCCGGCCCGGCATCGATATGGATACGCTTGTTCGCGATCGTGGTGCCCTCGGGCGAGACGTCATAGGCGAGGATCTTTCTGTTCGGAACGCCCCGCGATTCCACGACATAGAGGATCTTCTCGTCCGGAGAGAAGCACAGCCCGTTCGGTCCGAGCACACCCTCGGCAACGATCGTCGCCTTGCCGGTCGATGGATCGAGCCGGTAGACGTTGGGCTCGATCTCGGGCTCGGCCTTGTAGCCCTCGTAATTGCCGAGCAGGCCGAAGGTCGGATCGGTGAACCAGATCGAGCCGTCCGATTTGACAACGACATCGTTCGGCGAGTTCAACCGCTTGCCGTTGAATTGATCCATCAGCACGGTAATGCTGCCGTCATACTCGGTGCGCACCACGCGCCGGCCGCCGTGCTCGCAGGTGATCAGCCGGCCCTGCCGGTCTCGCGTGTTGCCGTTGGCAAAATTCGAGGGCTTGCGGAACACGCTGACCGCACCGGTCTCTTCCTCCCACTTGAGGATGCGCTGGTTCGGAATGTCGCTGCACAGGAGATAACGCCCATCGCCGAACCACACCGGCCCCTCGGCCCAGCGCAGGCCGGTCGCCAGCCGCTCCACCGCCGACAGTTTCAGCCAGTATTTTTCGAAGCGGGGATCGAGCGCTTTGATCGCGGGATCGGGGTAATAGGTCGCCGGCCGCCAGCCTGGCCGTTCCTCCGTGTGGGACGATGCCTCATTCATGCCGGTTCTCTCGTTTCGTTCCCTCTGGACAATCCTGCTATCATTAGAGACACGTGATCGCAAATTCGGTCACCAACGGCGAGGGACGACATGCCGCGTATTCTGATGACGGGAGCTTCGGGCGGGATCGGCACCAGCCTGCGGAAGCTGTTGCCGCCGATCTACCCGGATCTCCTACTGTCCGATATCAAGCCACCGGCTGATCTCGGCCCCGATGAAAAATTCAAGGCCGCGGACCTCGCCGACCTCGCGCAATGCGAGGCGATCTGCGAGGGCGTCGACGGCATCCTGCATTTCGGCGGTTATTCGGTCGAAGGCACCTGGGATCAGATCCTCCAGGCCAACATCATCGGCGGCTACAACCTGTTCGAGGCGGCCTACCGCAAGGGCGTCAAGCGCGTGGTGTTCGCCTCGTCGAACCACGCCGTCGGCTTCTATCCGCGCCATCACAAGATCGGCACCGACGTTACCCCGCGCCCCGACGGCCGCTATGGCGTCAGCAAGGTGTTCGGCGAGGCCGTCGGCGCGCTCTACGCCGACAAGCATGGGATGAAGGTGACGTGCCTGCGCATCGGCAATTTCGGCGACATGCCGCTGGACAAGCGCCGGCTCTCGATCTGGCTCAAGCCGGACGATCTCGTGCAGCTCTGCCGCATCGGGCTCGAGCATCCCGACATCCATTTCGAGATATTCTACGGCGCCTCCTTCAACGAACGCGCCTGGTGGGACAACCATCGCGCCTACGAATTCGGCTATCGCCCCACCGGCCGCGCCGAAGATTTCCGTGAGCACGCCATGGCCGAGCAGGCCAAGCTGAAGCCGGACCCGGTCGGCGACTATTTCCAGGGCGGCACGTTCTGCAGCATGGAGTTCGACGCTGATCCGGATCGTGTGATCGACTGGAATAAGCGGTAGAGATCGTTCACCGGCCGAGCGTCAACAGCGGCTTGCCGGTCTCGACAATGTAGGTCGCAAGCTCCGCGGCGTTGCCGCTGCCGACATTCTTCACGGCGTGATGCACTCCGTGAGGAATGAGCAGCACGTCCCCGGCTTTCAGGATGACGGGCGGCCTGCCGTCGAGCCGATATTCCAGCTCGCCTTCGATCAGATAGACGAGCTCTTCGCCCGGGTGGCTGTGCCTGACGGCAACGACGCCCGGAGGAAAGTCGACGCGAACCTGGATGACCTCGCGCCCGGGCGCACTCAGCGCTTCCTTCATGAGATGTGTGCGCTTGATGTCGCCCAGTCGTGGCTCTTCGGATCGTGCCGAGAGTGAAGCCAGGCTGATTGCGGCGATCAGCGCCGCCGCAACCACGATTCCACGTTTCGTCATGTGAATGTCCTTTCGGGTTGTGCAGGATGTTGTGGGGGAAGCATCAGCCGGCGGCAGCCGCCGGGGTTGCGCGAAAGCTGATGGCCATGCGGTTGTAGGCGTTCATCAGGCTGATCGCGATCGTGAGGTCCACGAGCTCACGCTCTTCGAACACGACGCGTGCGGCCTGGTATGCCTCGTCGGGCACGCCGGTCTCGGCAACCCGCGTCACCGTCTCCGCCCAGGCCAGGGCAGCCTGTTCGCGTTCGTCAAAGAGATTTCCGGCCTCGCGCCATGCCTGCAGCAGCGCAATCTTCTCGACCTTTTCTCCCTTCTTGAGCAGGTCGCGGGTGTGCATGTCCAGGCAGTAGGCGCAATTGTTGATCTGAGAGATCCGCAGATAAACCAGCTCGATCAGTGTGGCGGAAAGCCGGCTCTGCAGGACGTAGCCGTAGACGCCGCCGAGCGCCTTGATGCCTGCCGGCGCGATCTGGTTGTAGTCGAGACGCTTACTCATGTTTCTCTCCTTGACGGTGATTCTGCCGGATGGCAGTGGTCAGATCCTTCTCGCTGCTATCGATGGCGAACACCGCGAGCAGCGTGAGCCCCGCCGAGGTTGAATCGTATTTTCATGGCGGGGCTCCTGTTCGAGTTCGGCTATTGCGCTGTGGCTGAGCTCTCACCTGCGGATGACGGCCTTCAGCGAGTCCGTGAACACCCAGAACGAAGCGGCGAGCAGGCCGACGTCCTTCAGCAGGAACTGACCCGGAGCGACCGTGATCGCGGGGACCCCGAGCTCCGGCACGACGACGCCGGGCGTCGAGATCATGAAGCTCAGCGTGGTGACGAACAGCCCGGCCGACAACAGGCCGCCGGCCGCGGAGTAGATCGGGCTGGACAGGCGGAGCGCGATCAGGAGCCCGATGCTGAGTTCGACGAAGCCGAGGAAGGTCGAGAAGCCGCGCACCGAGAACAGCGTGTAGAACCATCGCAGCAGCGGACTGTTCTCGACCAGGGGTACGAGTCCCTGTGCTTCGTAGTCGGTGAATTTCATCCCGCCGAACCAGGCGTAGATGATTGCGAGCGAGGCGTAGAGACCGATCCGGCTGATCGGTTCGGCGTAAGCGAGCAGGCGTTCAGACTGTTCGCGCCAACTGATCGTGCGGCGCAGGGCGATGGATAAGGTGGACGATTGGCTGATGATGCGTGACATGGTGATCTCCGTTTGATGCCGGTTGTTCGCTCACGCATTCACGTGCGTGTGCAGGTTGTAGCGGGGGGCGGGAATAGTGCTCGAGAGCTTGTTCGTCATGGCAAGCCGCGCGCTCTCGTGGCGATCCCACTCCGACTTGTCGGCCAGCGCCGGGATCGTCACGACTTCGCCGAGGTCGAGACCGGCGAGGGCGGCGTCGACCAGGTCGTCGGCCGACATGACGATCTCTGCCGGAAGCTGGTGAACCGGCGTGCCCGCGATGTCCCAAAACTCCGTCGCAGTGGCGCCCGGCAGCACGGCCTGAATGCGGATGCCCTTCCCGGCGAGCTCGTGAACGAGTGACTGGGTGAATGCGAGCACGAAAGCTTTCGAGCCGCCGTAGACGCCGTTGAGCAGCTCCGGCGCGATCGCGACGATGGAAGCGATGTTGATGATCGTGCCGTGGCCGCGGGCGATGAATCCGGGCACCGCTGCGTAGGTCAGGCGCGTCAGTGCACCGACGTTGAGACGGATCATGTCTTCCATCTTGTCGATGTCGGAATCGATCAGCGGGGCCGAGGCGCCGACGCCGGCGTTGTTGACCAGCACCGAAATGTCGCCGTTGGTTCTGATGAGTTGCTCGACGCGGCGGAGGTCGGCAGGGGATGTGAGATCGGCTTCCACCGTTTCCACCTTGCGGCCAGTTTCGTTGCCGAGCCTGCGCGCGAGCGATGCGAGCCGCTGCCTGTTGCGCGCAACGAGGATGAGGTCGTGGCCGCGCTTCGCCAGGCGATCGGCGTAGATCGCGCCGATTCCGGTCGAAGCTCCGGTGATGAGGGCAGTGCCTGTTCTGGTCTGGGTCATTTTCGTCTCTCCTTCGGTTTGGGTGCGGAAAGGAATAGGCACTTCCGGAAATGGTGGGTATCTGGCAAAATCGGGACCTTTCCTTCCAGAATATGGAAGTGTCCCATGGATCGTCTCGAAAGCATGTCGGTGGTCCTGGCGGTGGCGGAGGCGGGCAGCCTGTCCGCCGCCGCGCGCCGTCAGAAAATGCCGTTGGCAACGGTGAGCCGGAAGGTTTCGGAGCTCGAGGAGCACCTCCAGACCAAGCTGTTTCATCGCTCGAGCCGCGCGCTCGTCCCAACGGACGCCGGTCGCTCCTACATCGCCGCGGCCAAGCGAATTCTCGCCGATCTCACCGAAGCCGAGCGCGTTGCCTCCGGCGAATACACCACGCCGCGTGGTGATCTCAGCATCACGACGCTGGTCGCGCTCGGTCGGCTATGCTTGCAGCCGATCCTTGCCGAGTTTCTTGCGGCATTTCCGGAGGTGGATGTTCAGCTCATCTTGCAGGACCGGACGCTCAACCTTCTGGACGAGAACATTGACGTCGCGCTTCGTGTCGGCGATCTCGCCGACAGCGGCCTGATCGCCGTGCGCGTGGGGGAAATTCACCGCGTCGCCTGCGCCAGCCCGTCCTATCTGAAGCTGCGGGGAACGCCGAAGGCTCCCGATGATGTCTCCGCCCACGACTGCATCAGCTATCCTCCGCTTCAATCGCCGGGCACGTGGAGATTCAAACGAGGGCAGACCGAGTATGCAGTGCCGGTTCGGTCGCGCTTCATTGCAAGCAATCTGGAATCGGCCATCGATGCCGCGCGCGCAGGCATCGGGATCACCGTCGTGTTCTCCTATCTGGCGTCGGATGCGCTGAGGTCTGGAGAGCTCGTTGCGCTCCTGCAGGACTTTCAACCGCCGCCGCAGCCGGTCAGCTTCGTCTACTCGCCCAACCGCTTCATGCCGGCGAAGCTGCGAGCATTTCTCGACTTCGCAGTGCCGCGCCTGAGGTCGCGCTTGGCCGACATGCCGCGGGACACGGCACCCCGGAAGCAGCCGCCGCAACGATAGAGGGCGCGGCCGTCATGGGCCGTGCGTCAGCGAGCGCCGCGTAGCTTCGGTCTGGTCGCCTCCGTCCATTGATCTAGATCAACGCTATCGCGGGGGGCGGCAGGCTGTTCAACGATCAGGCGTTCCTTACGGCCTTGTCGTGGTTAGTCAGGGACGCGCCTGATCGATCCAGAGATCGGCCGAGCATGAAGATCAAACTGCCCATTGTCTCACTCTCCGCGCTGATCGTCTCAGTGCCGGCGCCAGCCGCAACGCTCAGCGAGGCCGAGGCGACGTTCCTCGACCAACTCGTCACGGCATCGGTGGTGCTCGAGCAGCGATGCGACGGTTATGAGGTCGACGGCTCGGGCAGCGTTCGGCTCGGCGCGCGGCTTCTCGGAAGCCCGGATGCGGCGATGGCCATGATCGACGCCTATGCTGCCGCCATCCAGGCCCGCGACGGTGCGAGCTACAACCCCCGTAAATTCCGTCCCGAGGTGTCCGACGCAGCCGCCACGACATTCAGGCGCGTCCGGACGGAGTTGATCAGGAACCCGAAACGAGCCTGCGCCGATTATGGCGATGCCAGTGTCGATCGCGGGCTGCTCAGGCGGTATTGAACGGTCATCGTGATCAGGCCGCTGCGCGCGACGTCCCTGAATCACTTGCCGGCGCGTCAGAAATGCAGGTTGATCCTCAGCAGCGCCTGGTGCCGCTCGAACTGATCGAGGTTGAGGCTGCGAACGTCGCCGATCGCCTGGCCGGCAACCTGCATCTGCCAGGTGCCGGAGATGCCGACCTCCTTCGAGATGTTGTAGGAGAAGGTTGGGCCAGCAAAGACGGCGTCTCCCAAAAAGCGGTCGAGGCCGCCGCCGTCATAGGCCCGCGCGTAGCGTACGCCGAGGCCGAAGAGGAGGTCGGGATTCACTGCGTAGGAGATCGCGGCCTGGAGCTGCATCTCGGAATCGTGTCGCCAAAGATTGGTCAGGGTCTCGCGGGTTCCGCCGGTCCCGTACCAGACGTTGAAGGCGGCGAACAACCTGTCCTTCACCAGCTCGCGATCGAACAGCGCGGCAAACTCTGCGCCATATTGCGCGATGTGCATGCCGCTGCCGTCGTCGATCCGGCTCCAGCCGGGCTGCGCATGGAGGGTCAGCCCAAAGGGCGCGACGGTACGATCGAGCAGCTTGTAGCGCAGTTCGAGCGCCACCCCGCCGAAAGCGACGTCGCGATGATCGGCAAGTCCCGGAACGCCATTGATGTGATGTCCCGTCAGTGCAAATCCGGGTGCGATCCGGAAGTTGTCCGAGACCGTATATTTGACCTGATTGAGATTGGCCCAGGCTGCGTAAGTGCCGGAGCGCTTGCCGAATGCGCCGACATTCTCGAACTCGACCTCCATTTCGCCGGGCTTGCCGATATCGGAGCCCATGCTGAAGCCGAAGATGTGCTCGGTGTCGATGTCTGAATGAGCTGACGACAGGTTCTGCGCGGGCTTGGAGGCGGCGTGACTGAGCGGGGCGGGAGGCGTACCAGATGTGCGTCCCCGCTTGTCGTCGGCGATGGCCAAGGCGCAGCTCGCCAGCTGACTGGCCACGATCGTTGCCGCCGCTAGGGCGCGCGGGAAGCTCAATATTCCAGACACGAACAAATCACCTCTAAGCCGAGACCCGCTGATTGCCGGAAGGTCTCGGGCACATACGCCGACCCCCTGCAAATGCAAGTCATTCGCAAAAGATTTCACGCAATCGCCGTCGATGCAATTCTTGCGACTCATTCTTAGTTGCGTTCAAATGTCGCAGCTGGACTGAGCTCCAAGGCTGTTGCTGGGTGGGAGGCGGGCCTGGCCGGCATTCGAGGGGGCCAGGACCCAATTGATACCAGACCAGCTGGCAGCACCGACCATGCGAGACCAGTCGGGATCGCGTGCGGTTGACGATGGAGCGGTGCTCGCGCTTGGCGACCGCACGTACCTGCCAGAGCTGTCGACCGCGCTGGCTGCAAGAGGCTGCGAAAAGGACGACCGCCGGGCCGGTCAAGCCGTCGAATCAACCTCTGGCGATGTCCCGGCTCATTTTCTGCAATCGTGCAAAGGCAGCCCACGCGTTTGGATATTGGGCGTCTTTTGAATCGATCGTGAGCAGCGCGCGGCAGGCCTCGTCGATGTCGTCCGCTGAAGGACGCATGGAGATGTCGCCCGATGATTCCGCCCGCTTCCAGCGGTCCTCGACCTCTTTCGCCAGGGCCAGTGCTTCCGAGGGGGTTCGCTTCCGGGTTGGCTTCGCCAATGCGTGGTCCGGCGGGAATGTAGGCCAGGCGGTGGGAGGCCGATCGGCGCGCCAGTCGCCTTCCTTGGCGGCCTCGCGCCTCGCGGGCGGATTTGCCTGCCCAGGTGCGGCATCAGGCGGAACGGTCCGGCCGGCCAGCTCGCGGATCTGCTGCTCCATTGTCCCGCCGGACGACGATCCCCCGGCCGAGGCCGCAGGCGCTGTCAGGACGGGCGCAATCGACGTCTGCACGTCGGGAGCAATCTTCTGGACGGTCTTGACGACCGCCGACGCGCCGGGCGACAGAGCCGGCCGCTGTTGCGCGACCTTGTCGTCCTCAGTGGGGCACGGCCGGTATCCCGAACGCTGATGCGTCATGCGTCCGTCGTCATCGATGCGGGCAAAATCGATGGCCACGCTGTAGACGAAGGGGGCGTCGATGAACTGTCCGGACTTGTCCCTTGCCTTGACGCCGCCGCAAACATAGCGCGCCGCGCCGGCCTCGACTGACGCAACGCGCCGAATGTGGCCGTCCCTGGATCGATCAGCGCGTGTCGAACGGCTGCGCGAGCTTTCATGTGTTCAGTGGAGAGCGCGCTGATCAGGGCGTCAGGGTTGATGAAATCAGGCTGGTAGTACCACACATACTCGGCGGCAAAAAAAGCTGCGCCGAAAGCCGCTGCGATCAAGACACCGGGTACGTTCATGCTATTTCTCCGGGCAACGGACCCGGCATGGTTGTTATTTATTTCGAGAACCATTTGCGCTAGAGACTTCTAACAAGTCGTTAATCGGTTGTGCGATCGAGGAGGATCTACCAGACGATGGTCCTCGGGGACGGATGAGCCGCGCCGGGTTCATTTGCGCGCCTTGTTGACAATACGGGGCGAGGCGGTACCACCGGGGCAAACTGGACGGAGCGACCTGATGACGAGTGGCTTGCGCAAGGGTCTGACGAGCTATGGCGATGCCGGTTTCTCGCTGTTCCTGCGCAAGGCGTTCATCAAGGCCATGGGCTATTCTGACGACGCGCTGGAGCGCCCGATCGTCGGCATCACCAACACCTATAGCGACTACAATCCCTGCCACGGCAACGTCCCTGACATCATCGAAGCCGCCAAGCGCGGCGTGATGCTGTCGGGCGCGATGCCCTTCGTGTTCCCGACCATCTCGATCGCGGAGAGCTTTGCGCATCCGACCTCGATGTACCTGCGCAATCTGATGGCGATAGACACCGAGGAGATGATCCGCGCCCAGCCGATGGATGCGGTGATCGTGATCGGCGGCTGCGACAAGACGCTGCCGGCGCAGGTGATGGCCGCGATCAGCGCCGACCTGCCGACCGTGGTCATCCCCGTCGGGCCGATGGTGGTCGGTCATCACAAGGGCGAGGTGCTGGGGGCCTGCACCGATTGCCGCCGCCTCTGGGCGAAATATCGCGCCGGCGATATGGACGATGCCGAGATCGAGGCGGTGAACGGCCGGCTGGCGCCATCGGTCGGCACCTGCATGGTGATGGGCACGGCCTCGACCATGGCCTGCATGATCGAGGCGATGGGCCTGTCGCTGCCGATGAGCGCGACGATTCCCGCGCCGCATGCCGAGCGTTTCCGTCTCGCCGAGGCCAGCGGCAAGGTTGCCGCGGAGATGGCCAAGGCCAAGGGCCCGAAGCCGAGCGACGTGTTGACGCCGGCCTCGTTCAAGAACGCGCAAGTCGTGCTGCAGGCGATCGGCGGCTCGACCAACGGCTTGATCCATCTGACCGCGATGGCGCATCGCTCGCCGCACCGGCTCGATCTCGCAGCGTTCGACCAGATCGGTCGCGAGGTGCCGGTGCTGGTCGATCTCAAGCCGTCCGGCGAGCATTATATGGAGCACTTCCACCACGCCGGCGGCGTGCCGAAGCTGCTGGCGCAGCTCGGCGATCTCGTCGACCTCGATGCCAAGACCATCAGCGGCCAGACGTTGCGGGAGATCGCGGCGAATGCGGAGGACGTGCCAGGCCAGGATGCGATTCGTCCGCGTGATAATCCGATCAAGAAGGAGGGCGGCCTCGCCATCCTGCACGGCAATCTCGCCCCGCGCGGCGCGGTCATCAAGCAATCCGCCGCCAGCCCGAAGCTGCTGCAGCACACCGGGCGCGCCGTCGTGTTCGAATCCGTCGAGGACATGACCTTGCGGGTCGACGATCCCGATCTCGACGTCAACGCCGACGACGTGCTGGTGCTGCGCAACGCCGGCCCGAAGGGCGCGCCGGGCATGCCGGAAGCCGGTTATCTGCCGATCCCGAAGAAGCTCGCGCGCGGCGGCATCAAGGACATGGTGCGCATCTCGGATGCGCGCATGAGCGGCACCGCGTTCGGCACCATCGTGCTGCACATCACCCCGGAATCCGCCGTCGGCGGGCCGCTGGCGCTGGTTGAGAACGGCGACATGATCCGCCTTGATGTGGCCAAGCGCAGCATCGAGCTCTTGGTTGACGCCGCCGAGCTGGAGCGGCGCCGCGCTGCGTTGAAGCCGGTGGCCGCGCCGGAAGAGGCGCGGCGCGGCTACGCCTGGCTGTTCAACGAGACCATCCTGCAGGCCGACGAGGGCTGCGATTTCGACTTCATGCAGAGAACGGGCCCCGCGAAGGGCTGAGCCACCGCCTTGCTACTTCCCCTTGCTCGTGAACTTCTTCACGGCGGTGCGGAACGCTTCCGTGTTCATCGCCATGATGATCTTGTGCTCCTCGGCATCGAGCTGCTGCTTCACCGGCGTGGTCGCCGCCTGATAGACCAGCTGCTTGGTGCCGGCGATCGAAGCCGGCGGGTTCTGCGCGAGACGCTCGGCAAGTTTTTGCGTCGCGGTCTTCAACTCGGCCGCGGGGACGGTCTTGGCAACCAAGCCCCATTCATAGGCCTGTTGCGCGGTGAAATTGTCCTCGACGAGAAAGATCTGCAGCGCCCGGCGGGAGCCGACCGTGCCGACGATGCCGACGGTCGAGCCGCCGTCCGGCGACACCCCGATCTTGGCATAGGCCGGCGTGAACTTGGCATCGTCAGCGGCGATGCAGAGATCGGTGACGAAGGCGAGGCCCATGCCGGCGCCGGCGGCCGAGCCGTGCACGCTCGACAGCGAGATCTTCGGCATGCGCCTGATGATCTCGATGAAGGCGTGATAGTGCTTCAATAGCTCGCCGACGACTGAAGTCACCGTGCCGGCTTCGGCGGCGGCCCCGATCGTCTGCAGGTCGCCGCCGGCGCAGAACGCGCGGCCTTCGCCTTCGAGCACCACGACGCGGATGTCGTCGGCGCCTTCGATATAGGTTGCGAGCTGCTCGAGCTTCTGCGCAATCGCAAGATCGATCGCGTTGAATGCGGCAGGGCGGTTCAGCGTGATGGTCGCGATCGGGCCGTCGACCTTGAGCAGGGCGGGATCGTCGGGCTTTGAGACGGGAGCGGTCATCTTAAATTCTCCGGCAGGAGGTCGAGGCTCGAACTAAATCGCAGAAGGGCAGGGGTGACAATCCCCGAACCACCGCTCTTGCGCCGGGCGGAACGATAGGCTCAAATGGAGCCGCTTTCGCCAAGGGACGGACACGAGCGCCGGCTCCTCGCAAGGCCAGCAAGCAAAATCAGCGAGAGAGGAGGCGGCATGGGTCACGCTCGTGTCTTCCGGAAATGGGCTGTCCGATGACTGGCCCGGTGATCATCGTCGGTGCCGGCCATGGCGGCTACCAGATCGCGGCATCGCTGCGCCAGGCCGGCTTTGCCGAGCGCATCTGCCTGATCAATGACGAGCCGCATCTGCCCTATCAGCGGCCGCCGCTGTCCAAGGCCTACATCAAGGGCTCCGCGGGCCCGGAGAGCCTGATGTTCAGGCCTGAGAAGTTTTACCAGGACCAGAGCATCGAGCTGATCGCCGGCCGCGCCGCCTCGATCGACCGCGCCGCGCGTAAGGTGCATCTCGCATCCGGCGAGACGCTGGACTATTGGCACCTCGTGCTGGCGACCGGCGCGCGCAATCGCCTGCTCGATCTGCCCAATGCCAATCTGCCCGACGTGAAATATCTGCGCATTCTCGATGACAGCGAGGCGCTGCGCGCGATCATGCCGTCGAAGACGCGCGCCGTGATCATCGGCGCCGGCTTCATCGGCCTCGAATTCGCCGCGACCGCCCGCATCAAGGGCCTCGAGGTCGACGTGCTCGAGCTCGCCCCGCGTGTGATGGCGCGGGCGGTGACGGCGGAGGTCTCCGAATATTTTCAGGCGCGCCACCGCGAGGCCGGCATCCGTATCCATCTCGGTGTGCAGGCGACCTCGATCGAAGCCGAGGCCGGCAAGGTCACCGGCGTGTCCTTGAGCGACGGGCGGCATCTGCCGGCCGACCTCGTCGTGGTCGGCGTCGGCGTGCTGCCGAACATCGAACTCGCGGCCGAGGCAGGGCTGCCGGTCGCCGCCGGCATCATCGTCGATGAATATCTGTCGACGGCTGATCCCAACATTTCGGCCATTGGCGATTGCGCGCTGTTCGCAAGCCCGCGCTTCGGCGGATCGCTGCGGCTGGAATCGGTGCAGAACGCCACCGATCAGGCCCGCTGCCTCGCAGCAAAGCTGACCGGGGATAAGAAACCGTACGACAGCCATCCCTGGTTCTGGAGCGATCAGGGCGACGACAAGCTCCAGATCGCGGGGCTGACGACCGGCTACGACCGCGTCGTGCTGCGCGGCGATCCCGCCAAGAAGGCATTCTCGGCGTTCTGCTATCACGGCGACAAGCTGCTCGGAATCGAATCCATCAACCGCGCCGGCGATCACATGTTTGGCCGGAGATTGCAGGCTATGGACCGCTCCATCACGCCGGAGCAGGCCGCGGACGAGAGCTTCGACCTCAAGAGCGCGCTGGCATGAAGTTCTTCTCCCTCTCCCCGTTCTTACGGGGAGAGGGCTGGGGTGAGGGGCTTTCTCCGCGCATAGGATGGCAGTCGGACTCGCGGAGAGTCCCCCTCACCCGGAATTTGCTCTCGCAAATTCCGACCTCTCCCCGCAAGCGGGGAGAGGCGAAGAGGCCTCTACAGTATCGCCGCCACTTCCGCCCCCGTCGGCATCGACGGGCCGGCGCCCATGCGCTGCACGCTGATCGAGGCCGCGGCGTTAGCGAAGACGAGGGCCGTGCGCAAGGCTGCGCCCTCGGCCAGTTGCGCGGCGAGCGCGCCGACGAAGCAGTCGCCGGCGCCGGTGGTGTCGAGTGCCTTCACCACACGGCCGGCCACCGAGATCTCCTCGTGCCCGGCGAGCGCGAGCACGCCGCGCTTGCCGAGCGTGACGCAGATGGTCTGGTCCTCGCGCGCCTGAAGTTTTCGCGCGACATCGATGATGCGGCCGGCCGCGTCGCTCTCGGAGAGCTCAACGCCGGCGAGGAAGCCGAGCTCGGTTTCGTTCAGCACGAGGATGTCGACCAGCGCCAGCAGCTCGCCCGGCATCTTCTGCGCCGGCGCCGGGTTCAGCACGGTCACTGCCCCCGCCGCGCGGGCGCGGTGGAAGAAGGCAGCGATCGTCGGCAGCGGAATCTCGAACTGGCTGACGGCGACGTCGCCCTTCAGCAGCGGTACGACGCTGACGTCATCAGCGCCGACCAGCCCGTTCGCTCCGGGAACGACGACGATGGTGTTGTCGGCCTCGGCCACCGTGATGATGGCCGTCCCGGTGTGCGCCTCGGCCGTCTCCACGACATAGCCGAGGTCGATGCCCTGGTCGCCGAGAAAGGCCTTCAGCTCAGCGCCCAACGAATCCCTGCCCAGCCGCCCGATCAGCGTGGTCCGCGCCCCTAACCGCGAGGCCGCGACCGCCTGGTTCGCGCCCTTGCCGCCTGGGAAATACAGGACCTGGCGGCCGGCGACGGTCTCGCCGACGCGCGGATGGCGATCGGCCGTGGCCACCACATCCATGTTGATGCTGCCGGCAACGAAGACCCGCCCCATCTCTTTCTAGACCCTGACCTCGAACTCGTGCCTGACCTTGGCGATATCGACCAGCGTCGGCAAGCCGGCCTCGTTGCCGAGGCGCTGGATCTTGTAGGTCGAGGCGGCGCGGGCAAAGTCGAAATGCTCGCGCCAGCTTTTGCCGGGATGGGCGAGGTAGGAATAGACATAGGCGCCGTGGAAGACGTCGCCAGCGCCGTTGGTGTCGATCACGCGCTCGCGCGGGATCGGCATCGCCGGCATCACCTGCACCGTCCCGGTTTCGTCGTACCAGAACAGGCCCTTCTCGCCCATGGTGACGCCGCCGATCTTGCAGCCGCGGCTCTTGAGATAGTCGAGCATCTTCTCCGGCGTCAGATCCATCTGCTCGCACAGGCGCTCGGCGACGATGGCGACGTCGATGAATTCGAGCAGCTCATGGGTGTTGGTGCGCAGGCCGCCGCCGTCGAGCGAGGTCAGGATGCCGGCCTCGCGGCACACCTTGGCGTAGTGGATGGCGGCATCCGGCTGGTGGCCGTCGACATGCAGCGCGCGGCAGCCGCCGAGATTGAGCATCGGAAAGGGGTGGATGTGCTCGTCGTCGCGGCAGCGGACGATGGCGCGCTTGCCGTCCTTGGGCATGATGAAGGAGAGCGAGGACTGGTTGACCTTGCGCCCATGCAGCGAGATGCCGTACTTCGCGCACATGTCCTGGAACATGCGCCCCAGCCAGTCATTGGCTGCGGTCGCGATCAGGTCCGGCACGATGCCGAGTTTGGCGCAGCAGAACGCCGCCGTCACCGCATTGCCGCCGAAGGAGACCGCGTAGTCACGCGCCACGTGCTTCTCGTCGCCGGTCGGCATGTGGTCGGTGATGAAGACGACGTCGATATAGGTCTGTCCGATGAAGAGAGCCTGCATTGCTTGTCCGTGATGCGCTTGTGGTCCCGGCCGGCGGATTACTCTAGCACCGGTTCCGCTCCGGAGGGACGCTGAAATTATTCGCAAAACTGCCGCCCGAAGCGCTTGAGGTCAGCATCTTGGGGGAATACGACCATCACTGGCCCATGCCAAGCCCGGACAAACGCCGTCTTTCGCTCCCGGGGTTCCCCGTCCACAAAAAGGGTGCAGAATGATCATCGGCCTCGATCACATCGTCGTTCTCGTAGGCGATATCGGTGCGGCCAAGGCGGCCTATCAGACGCTGCTCGCCCGCGCGCCAGCCTGGCAGAACTCGGGCGAGGGCGCCGACCGGGTGCTGTTCACCCTCGACAACATGACCATCGAGCTGATGGCCCCTCACGGCTTCAGCGTCACCGCCGACCGTATGCGCGCACTGCTCGGCAACCAGGAAGGCATCCTCGCCAGCCTGTGCTTTCGTGTCGCCGACATCGGCAAGATGCACCGCCGGCTGGAGCGGGTGGCCCTGAGGCCCGATCCGGTCGCGGACGTCGAAAGCAACGACGCCGTCACGGGTGCCGTGCTGCACTGGAAGCGCACGCGGGCCGCCACCGAGCTGACGCGCGGCGTGCGCATGTTCTTCCTGGAACTGGCCGACGAGCGTCCGAAGTCCGCCGTGACCGACATCGCGCCGATCGAGGGGCTCGACCATGTCGTCGTCACCACGGAGGATTCCGAGCGCGCCGCCGCGCTCTACGGCGCCCGGCTCGGTCTTGATCTCGCGCTCGACCGCTCGCACCAGGACTGGGGCCAGTTGATGTTCTTCCGCTGCGGCGATCTCATCGTCGAGGTGGTGCGCCGCCCGGTCGCGGGCGGCGATGCCGCGCATGACCGGCTCTGGGGCCTGAGCTGGCGGGTCGGCGACATCGACGCCACCCGCGCCCGCCTGATCGCGAGCGGACTCGACGTCAGCGAGGTGCGCACCGGCCGCAAGCCGGGGACGCGCATCATGACCGTGCGCAACGGCACCTGCGGAATCCAGACCGTGCTGCTGGAGCGTTCGCCGAAGCCGGTGGAGTGATTCTGTCATTCCGGGGCGATGCGTAGCATCGAACCCGGAATCCATTTCGCGGCTGACTCTGCCGCCCAATGGATTCCGGGCTCGCGCCAAGAGGCGCGCCCCGGAATGACGAACATTCTCAAACTCACGCTCGCGTGCTACACGCGTCTTGTCGGCACCCAGCGAGCACCCGGTTTGGCGAAGGCAAAGCGAACTCTGAAATGGCAGCGCGACCCCGAGGGGATGCGGCTGCGCATTCTCGAAGCCGCCAAGCAGGAGTTTTCCGCCCATGGCCTTGCCGGCGCGCGCGTCGACCGCATCGCGGCCAAGGCCGGCGCCAACAAGCGCATGCTGTACTATCACGTCGGCAACAAGGACGAGCTCTATCTCGCCGTGCTCGAAGGCGCCTATGACAAGATCCGCAGCGAGGAGCGCGGGCTGGACCTCGAACATCTCGATCCGCCCGAGGCGATCCGCCGCCTGATCGAGTTCACCTGGAACTACTTCCTGCGCAATCCCGAATTCCTGTCGCTGCTGCAGACCGAGAACCTCGCGCGCGCCAAGCACCTGAAGAAATCGACCAAGGTCAAGTCCATGCATTCGCCCTTCGTCGAGATGATCCGCACCGTTGTGCGCCGCGGCGTCGACAGCGGCGACTTCCAGGTCGCGGTCGACCCCGTGCAGCTCTACATCTCGATCGCAGCGCTCAGCTTCTTCTATCTCTCCAATTCGGCAACGCTGAGCGTGATCTTCGGCCGCGATCTCCTGGACAAGAAGGCCAAGGACGAGCGGTTGGCGCATATGGTGGGCCTGGTGCTGGCCGCGCTGACGGGGCAATCCGCGGCGCTGTTCGAGATCGCGAAGACGCCGAAGTCGCGCGCCGCGGTCGTGCAGGCGGTGTAGCTCGTAGCCATGATGGGGCGCCTTGCTCCGTCATTGCGAGCGCAGCGAAGCAATCCAGACTGTCTCCGCGGAAAGATCCTGGATTGCTTCGCTGCGCTCGCAATGACCACGTGGAAGCGGCGTGCACCTCACTCCGCCCCCGTGCCCCGGACGCAGCGCAGCAACGCTTACATTGCAGCGCGTCCGGGACACGGAAGGCGATAGTCCCGTCCCCAAAAGCTCCCGGAACCCCGAGCACAAAACGTCACAGGGAAAGCTCTGGACAGTATTTATCCAACGGGTTAATTTCTCCCCCATAATGAAGAAGACTGCCGGGAGTGAAAATTGGCCGAGCCGAAGCCGCAAAACGCTGTTTCCAAGCTGCTGAATGCAGCCTGGGTTCGGCCGTTCTTGTTCCTGGTCTTCATCGTCGTCGCCTGGGATCTCGCGATCCGGCTGTTCAGAATCCCGGCCTACCAGATACCGGCGCCGCTCGACGTCGTCGCCGTGCTGCGCACCGAATGGCCGGAGCTGCTGCGCCAGTCCTGGCCGACCACCTATGCGACCGTCTGCGGCTTCCTGCTGTCGGCGCTGTTCGGCATTCCCGTCGCGATGTTGATCGCGGGCTCGAAGACGGTGGAGAGCTACGTCTATCCACTGCTGGTGTTCTCGCAATCGGTGCCGAAGATCGCGATCGCCCCGCTGTTCGTGGTGTGGTTCGGCTTCGGCATCATTCCCAAGGTGATCTCGGCGTTCCTGCTCGGCTTCTTCCCGGTCGTGGTCTCCGCGGTGCAAGGCTTCAAATCGGTCGATCCCGATATGGTCGATCTCGCCCGTGCCATGCAGGGCAGCCGCCTGCAGGTGTTCCGCGCGGTGAACCTGCCGCATGCGCTGCCGGCGATCTTCTCCGGCCTCAAAGTGTCGGTGACGCTAGCCGTGGTCGGCGCGGTGGTCGGCGAGTTCGTCGGCTCCAATTCCGGCATCGGCTACGTGATGCAGCGCTCGATCGGAACTTTCGACCTGCCGACGATGTTCGCGGCGCTGGTGATCCTGGCGCTGCTCGGCGTGGTCCTGTTCTGGATCGTCGACCGGATCGAGAAGCTGGTCATTCCCTGGCATGTCAGCCAGCGCGAGGACGTGATCTTTGCATCCTGACTAAAGCAACGAGCGGCCACCAACGGCCGACGCAACCAACGGCAAGGGAGAGAAACGATGAAGCGGTTGATTGGAGCTGCATCCGTAGCACTGATGGCGTTCGCAGCCAT
The DNA here is from genome assembly GCF_025200905.1 of Bradyrhizobium yuanmingense. NCBI lineage: Bacteria > Pseudomonadati > Pseudomonadota > Alphaproteobacteria > Hyphomicrobiales > Nitrobacteraceae > Bradyrhizobium > Bradyrhizobium yuanmingense. Next base: position 2,097,823 of record NZ_CP104173.1, read on the forward strand.
GCCGGCGCAGGCAGCCGACAAGGTCGTGCTGATGCTGAACTGGTACGTCTATGGCGAGCACGCGCCGTTCTATTACGGCAAGGCCAAGGGCATCTACGCCGCCGAAGGCATCGAGCTCGAGATCCAGGAAGGCCGCGGCTCGGCTGCGACCACGCAGGCGGTTGCCGCCAAGACCGCGGACTTCGGCTATGTCGACGTCCCCACCATGATGCGCGCCGCGATCAAGGGCGCGCCCGTGGTCGCAACCGGCGTGCTGCTGCAAACGAGCCCGATGTCCGCCATGGGCTTCGCCGACAAGAACATCAGGAAGCCTGAAGACATCAAGGGCAAGACGGTGGCGATCACGCCGGCCGATTCCATGACGCAGATCTGGCCGCTGTTCCTGAAGAAGACCGGCCTGAAGGAAAGCGACTTCAAGACCGTCGCCGGCGACGGCCAGACCAAGCTCAACGCCGTCATCAACGGCCAGGCGGATCTGTTGCTCGGCTACGTCATGGACCAGTCGATGAAGATCAAGGACGCCACCGGCAAGGATGTCTATCCGATCAAGTTCGCCGACTACGGCATCAACATGGTCTCCTCGGGCGTCATCGCCAACACCGACTACGTGAAGGCCAATGCGGACCTCGTCCGCCGCTTCATGTCGGCGACGACCAAGGCGGTCGAAGCTGCCGAGAAGGAGCCGAAGGTGGCGGCGCAATCGATCCTCGATGCCAACCCCAAGGGCGGCAAGATCGACACGCTGACGCAGGGTTTTGAGCTGACCATCCCGCTCTACCGGACCGCGGAGACCAAGGGCAAGCGTCCGTTCCAGGTCACCGAGCAGAACATGACCGAGACCGTCAACCTGCTGGTGGAATATGGCGGCCTAGACGCCAAGGCCAAGGAGAACCCGAAGGCCTTCTACACCAACGACTATCTGCCGAAGAGCGGCTCGTGAAACCTGCGACGGTCATGAGTGAAAACGCGCAGTCGGCCGCTCATCTGAGACTGGTGAGCGACCGGGCTGCCGGCGATGCGTCGGGCATCAAGCTGTCGGGCGTGTCGAAGACCTACCGGACGCGCGACGGCGATGTGCCGTCGCTGCGGCCGCTCGACTTCCACATCAATGACGGCGAGTTCTTCGTCGTGGTCGGCCCAAGCGGCTGCGGCAAGTCCACGCTGCTCAAATTGATCTCGGGCCTGCTGGCGCCGACCACGGGCGAGATCCTGGTCGAGGGCCAGAAGGTGACGACGCCGCACGGCAATGTCGGCATCGTGTTCCAGAACGCGCTGCTGCTGCCCTGGCGCAACATCCTGGGCAACGTGATGCTGCCGATCGACATGAAGCGGCTGCCGCGGCAGGAATATCTCGACCGCGCCAAGTCGCTGCTGAAGCTGGTCGGCCTCGAAGGCTTCGAGAAGAAGTTGCCCTGGCAGCTCTCCGGCGGCATGCAGCAGCGCGCCTCGATCTGCCGCGCGCTGGTGCACGATCCGAAGATCATGCTGATGGACGAGCCGTTCGGCGCGCTCGACGCGCTGACACGCGAGCGCATGAATGTCGAATTGATGCGGATCCAGCGCGAGACGAAGAAGACCGTGCTCCTGATCACGCATTCGATTCCGGAGGCCGTGTTCCTCGCCGACCGCGTGCTGGTCATGACCGAGCGCCCCGGCGCGATCGCCGCGATCTACGACGTGCCGCTGCCGCGCCCGCGCTCGCTCGACGCGATGGCCGACCCGGTGTTTACGGAGCTGGTGCAGCGCATCCGCAAGCATTTCTTCTCGCAAGGGGCGTTGGACTGAAACCATGTCCCCCCGCCTGAAGCTGCGAGACATCGCCTTCTTCGAACGTCCCGTGCAGTTCGCGCGGCCGTTCCGCTTCGGTGCGATCACGATCAACGCGACGCCGCAGCTGTTCGTGCGGGCCGAGATCGAGGTCGAGGGCCGGGGCACCGCCGTCGGTGCCAGCGCCGAGCTGCTGGTACCAAAGTGGTTCGACAAGCGGCCGGAGCTGTCGCCAGCGCAGACGGTGGACGAGTTGCGTCGCTCGCTGGAGATCGCGCGCGGACTCTATCTGGCACGGACCGGCTTCCAGACGGCGTTCGATCTGCATGCCTCCTGCATCGGTGCCCAGATCGCGACCTGCGCGAAGAAGAACATTCCGGCGCTGGCTGCTGCCTACGGCCCCGCGGAGATCGACAAGGCCATCCTCGATGCGCTGCTGCGCGCGATAGGTACCAGCTTCTTTGAAGGAATGGCCGCGAACATCGCCGGCATCGACGCGCGGCTTTCTCCTGACCTGAGCGAGCGGGACATCAGGACGTTTCTCGCCGGCCGGGTGCCGCTGGCGCGTGTTGCCATCAGGCATACCGTCGGCCTTGATGATGTCGTCGAGGGTGAGGGCGGCGTTGCCGATCCACGCGAGAATACCGGAGCACGCTATTTCAAGCTCAAGCTGTCCGGCGATCCGGCTGCCGATGCGGCGCGGCTCGCCCGGATCGGCAAGCAGCTCGACACGCTTGGACGCGACTACAAGGTGACGCTCGATGCCAACGAGCAGTATGCCGATCTCGCCGCGTTACAGGCGCTGATGGACGGGCTCAATCGCGACGCCGCGCTGCGCCCGATTGCCGCGCGCCTGCTCTATGTCGAGCAGCCGATGCCGCGCGACATCACGCGGCGAACGCCGCTCGGCGCGCTGGGCACAAGTGGCTTCATCATCGACGAAGCCGACGATTCCTACGACGCGTTCCCGGCAGCACGGGCGCTCGGCTATCGCGGCATCTCCTCGAAATCTTGCAAGGGACTTTACAAGTCCATCATCAACGCCACGCGTGCGGCGAAATGGAGCGCGGAAGGCGAAGCCTTCTTCATCACTGGTGAGGACCTCACCTGCCAGGCCGGCCTTGCCGTGCAGCAGGATCTTGCGCTCGGCGCCTTCCTTGGCGTCACTCACGCCGAGCGCAACGGCCACCACTACGTCGATGGCTTCGGTGAAACGCCCATAGCAGAAGCTCAGGCCTTCGCCGCCGCGCATCCCGATCTCTATGCCGATGCCAGGCGGGGCATCCGGCTCTCCATTCACGACGGCGATCTCCTGACGGGATCGCTTCATTGCGCGGGCTTCGCCTCGTCGGTCCATCCGGACTGGTTGGCATTGCGCCCGCTCGCCCAGCCAAGATCTCAGGAGCAATTGGCATGACCACCCAACGCCTCGGCCTCATCATGAACGGCGTCACCGGCCGGATGGGGCTCAACCAGCATCTGATCCGCTCGATCGTCGCGATCCGCGACCAGGGCGGCGTGCGCCTGAAGAACGGTGACCGTGTCATGCCCGACCCGATCCTGGTCGGCCGCAGCGCCGACAAGGTCGAGGCGCTGGCCAAGCGCTACAACATTACCCGCTGGACCACCGATCTCGATGCCGCGCTCGCCGACAAGAACGACACCATGTTCTTCGACGCCGCGACGACGCAGGCGCGGCCCGGCCTGCTGACCCAGGCCATCAACGCCGGCAAGCACGTCTATTGCGAGAAGCCGATCGCGACGAATTTCGAGGAGGCCGTCCAGGTCGTCAAGCTCGCCAATGCCAAGGGCGTCAAGCACGGCACGGTGCAGGACAAGCTGTTCCTGCCGGGGCTGAAGAAGATCGCTTTCCTGCGCGATTCCGGCTTCTTCGGGCGCATCCTCTCGGTGCGCGGCGAGTTCGGCTATTGGGTATTCGAGGGCGGCTGGCAGGAGGCGCAGCGGCCGTCCTGGAACTATCGCGATGAGGATGGCGGCGGCATCATCCTCGACATGGTCTGCCACTGGCGCTACGTGCTCGACAACCTCTTCGGCAACGTCCAGAGCGTCAGCTGCATCGGCAACACCGACATCCCCGAGCGCTATGACGAGCAGGGCCAGAAGTACAAGGCAACCGCGGACGATTCCGCCTACGCCACGTTCCAGCTGGAGGGTGGCATCATCGCCCACATCAACATGTCCTGGGTGACGCGGGTCTATCGCGACGACCTCGTCACCTTTCAGGTCGACGGCACGCTCGGCTCGGCGGTCGCGGGCCTCACCGATTGCATGATCCAGGCGCGGCAGGCGACACCGCGCCCGGTGTGGAATCCCGACGAGAAGCGGCTGCACGACTTCTACGGCGACTGGCAGAAGCTGCCCGACAACGTCACCTACGACAACGGCTTTAGGGAGCAATGGGAGATGTTCATCCGCCACGTCTACGAGGACGCCCCTTACAAGTTCACACTGCTCGAAGGCGCCAAGGGCGTTCAGCTCGCCGAATGCGCGCTGAAGAGCTGGAAGGAGCGGCGCTGGATCGACGTCGCGCCCATCAAGGTTTGAGGTCAGTCGGATAATCCCGATGTCTACTGAGCCGTCATTGCGAGCGAAGCGAAGCAATCCAGAATCTTTCCGCAGAGGCAGTCTGGATTGCTTCGCTTCGCTCGCAATGACGGGGAGAGGTTCGAAATCATGAACAAGCCAGTCCAACCGATGTCGTCTTTGTCGCTGAAGCTGCCCAAAGTCGATCGCTCGATCGAGACCTATCGGCTCGCGGCCTCGCGCACGTTCCCCGCAAAGCTCGAGGGGCCGCTGAACCGCATCGCCTTCTCGGCCGTGCACACGGTGGCCGATCCCTTTGCCGAGAACGATCCCTGGCTGTCGGCCGCCGTCGACTGGGACAAGACCATCGCTTTCCGCGAGCACGTCTGGGACCTCGGCCTCGGCGTTGCCGAAGCCATGGACACCGCGCAGCGCGGCATGGGGCTGGACTGGCCGACCTCGCTGGAGCTGATCACGCGCTCGGTCGCCGCCGCCAAGCGGCGCAACGCGCTGGTGTTCTCCGGCGCCGGCACGGATCATCTCGCAGTGGAGGACGCTGGGAGCCTCGACGACGTCATCCGTGCCTATGAAGAGCAGATCTCGGCGGTGGAGAAAGTCGGCGGCCGCATCATCCTGATGGCCTCGCGCGCCCTGGCAAAACTCGGTCGCAATGCCGACGATTACGCCAAAGTCTATGACCGCGTGCTCTCGCAGGTCCGTGAGCCCGTTATCATCCATTGGCTCGGCGACATGTTCGATCCGGCACTGGCGGGATATTGGGGCACCAACGATCTCGACAAGGCCATGGACATTGCGGTCGCCATCATCAACGGCAACGCCGCCAAGGTCGACGGCGTCAAGGTCTCGCTGCTCGACAAGCAGCGCGAGATCGACATGCGTCGCCGCCTCGACAACCGCATCAAGATGTACACCGGCGACGATTTCAACTACGCGGAGCTGATCGCCGGCGACGAGCAGGGCTTCTCGCATGCGCTGCTCGGCATCTTCGATGCTATCGCGCCGGCGGCGTCCTACGCGCTGTCGCGGCTGGCGGCAGGCGACGAAGCCGGCTTCCACGACGTGCTTGGCCCGACTGTCCCGCTGTCGCGTCACATCTTCAAGGCGCCGACGCGCTTCTACAAGACCGGCGTCGTGTTCATGGCCTATCTCAACGGACACCAGGATCACTTCACCATGGTCGGCGGACAGCAGAGCACGCGTTCGACGTTGCATCTCGCCGAGCTGTTCCGTCTGGCCGACCAAGCCGGTCTGCTCGCCAACCCTGAACTCGCGACGCAACGGATGAAGACCGTATTGGCCACCCACGGGATCGAATCCTGATGCGCGATTTCTCGTCCGACCACCGCTGGCTGTCGCTGAACACGGCGACCGTCCGCAAGCAGGGTGACCTCGTCGCCATCATCGAGGCCTGCGCGAAGCACGGCATCCGAGCCATCGATCCCTGGCGCGACCAGGTCGCGAACGTCGGTCTCGACCGCGTCGCGCGCGCGGTGCGCGAGGCTGGCCTTGATCTCTCAGGCTATTGCCGCGGCGGCATGTTCACCTCGGATGTCTCGCGCCGGGGCGAAGTGCGCGACGATAACAGGCGCTGTGTCGATGAAGCCAAGGCACTGGGCGCGCCCTGCATCGTCCTCGTCGTCGGCGGCCTGCCGCAATATTCGCGGCCGGGCAGTGAGGCTTCGAAGGATCTGGTGGCAGCGCGCGGGCAGGTCGAGGAAGCGCTCGCTGACATGCTCGACTACGCGAGGCAAGCCAAGCTGCCGTTGGCGATCGAGCCGTTGCATCCGGCCTATGCGGCCGACCGCGCCTGCGTAAACACAACCAAGCAGGCGCTCGATATCTGCGACCGGCTCGACCCCGGCCGCACCGGCATGCTCGGCGTCGCGCTCGACGTCTATCACATCTGGTGGGATCCGGAGCTGATGGACCAGATCGCACGCGCCGGCCGGGACCGCCTGCTGGCGTTCCATGTCTGCGACTGGCTGGTGCCGACCAGGGACATCCTCAACGACCGCGGCATGATGGGCGACGGCGTCATCGACATCAAATCGGTGCGTGCAGCGGTCGAAGCGCAGGGCTTTGCCGGCTATTCCGAGATCGAGATCTTCTCCAACGAATGGTGGGGCAAGCCGATGGACGAGGTGCTGAAGACCTGCATCCAGCGACATCGGACGGTGGTGTAGTTGCCTGGAGTGTCTCGTGAAAAGTCAGACGATTGCGCTATCATCGATTTTACCGTCGAATCCCGGACTATCACTCGTCAATTCGATCTGCGAAGCTCTGCCGACACAAATGCGCTTGCGACCAAGCAGGCGCGGAGGGAGGTTCGCAGTGGAGAAAGTGCGACGCTTGCGTGCGATGAGCTCACTGTGCCGTCAACAGGCCGCGTACAACAGCATGAACAAATGGAAGCTGCTCGCAGAGGCAGAATACTGGGATCATCTGGCTGACCTCGAGCTATCTTCCCATTTCCAACAATGCAACGCCATTGGCTTGAATGAGGTAGAGCAGCCTCAAGCGATCACAGATGCGAAGTGCTGAGCGGAAGACGATTTCCGCCGCGTGAGGACAGAAAGGCCGTGTACTCATAAAAGGAAGTCGGGCTGATCGTCCAGAGCAGCACTGCTTGTGACCCACAGCGGAATTGCCTCGTGTTCAGATCCAATAACGCAAGTACAGGGTTGCCGTATCATCTGTGTGCTCGCTGTGCGGCAACGTCTGAAGCTTGAAAAGGCGCGCGATCATGATCGGGAAAGCTCCTCCATGAGCGCCTTGGCGGAACGAAGGTCCGGCGTTTCGAAGCCTTCCGTAAACCAGCCGTAAACCGAGCCAAGAAGGCACCGCCCGTCGGCTATCCTACCCTGGTCGCGCCAAAGCCGAGCCAAACTCATTGCGGCACGTAATTCAAAGGACTTTGCGCTCTGGCTTTGGGCGACCTTGAGTGCAGTTTGCAAATACCCCTCGACCTCGTCAGCTGGAGCACCACGAATCCGGTGCAGTTCGCCATCGATGCATGCAAGTTCTGCCTCCCACATATGCTCGTCGCTGCGCGCGGCAAGGACCTTTGCTTCGGCAAGGGCGGCGACGCCGTTGTCGTAGTCACCTGAGTAGAGGTAGGTGGTCGCGAGCATCCATAAGTACCGAACCTGGTACCAACTGGCTCCGAGCCTGTTCCGCTCGTTCAGGCTGAGGCGCATGATGGCCAGGCCGGCCTCCGCGTCGCCCTCTTGCGCCATTGCCCAGCCCCGCAGGATGAGGCCGCTCACGCGCCAATAGTTCAAGCTGTTCTGATCGGCGAGATCGATGATGGCGTCGGCGTGCGCATGGACGGCCGCCACGTTTCCCATGAGCTCCGCAAGAGCCGCCTCGCCATAGACCTGCACATGCGCGGTAAGGTTCGTCTGATTCAACTCCATGGCGTATTGGGATGCGGCACGGCTAGTCCGCTGAGCCTGTTCGGGGTAACCCAGAACCCAAAGCACAATCGCCAAGTAGGGTAGCGCCGAGGCTTTTGGGTCATGTACGTAGTGCACAGGTGGAGGCCGATGCTCCTCCGGCTGATAGCGACTCAAGATCGTTTCGAACTCCGAGCGTGCGGTCAGAAAATCACCGGCATGCATTGCGGTGAGCGCGGCCAGACGATGCACAGCTAGTTCCAGCGCTGTGTCACTGGTGCGCTCGGCGGCGCGCTGCGCCTCGGCAACGAGGCTCTGCATGGCAGCAAAGTCGCCGCGCACGAAGTGGAAAATGAATTTGCCGCTAAGGGTGGAGAACAAGGCGCCCGTGTCGTCGAGTTCATAGCAGAGCGCATGAGCCCTGCTGAAGGCTGTGCCAAGCTGCGGAGCCGTGTATCCGTGGATGGCAATCAGTGGACCTCCGATTGCTGTTTGCAGAGCGAGTTCCTGACGATCGCGCTCCGGGCCTGGTGGATTTGACTTGAGCGCCTCCAGCCCCCTTGTGAGATGAGTGATCGCTTCGAGATTTGCGGAACGCCCAGCCGCAATGCGGCCGGCCCGCAGCCAATAATCCACCGCCTTTCCTGCCAGTCCACCCTCGGTGAGATGCAGAGCGATCGTCTCCGGCTCCGCCTCCGCACGGGCAGGGTAATGTTGTTCGAGAGCTGCAGCTATGCGGGCATGGATCTGCTGCCGCTTGCTCTTTAGAAGACTCTCGTGCGCGATGTCCTGCACCAGCGCATGTTTGAAGCTGTAGCCAACATTCGGAGGTACGCCACGACGGAATATCAGTTCCGCGGCCAATAGGTCATTGAGAGCATGCTGGAGCGCGTGCTCGTCGAGCGCCGTTACAAGGCGCAGAAGATCGTGTCCGAATTCGCGTCCGATGCAAGCTGCAATCTGGGCAACTTCCTTGACCGGCGCCAATCGATCAAGCCGGGCCATCAAGGAGTCCTGCAGCGTCGTCGGGATCGCCAGCGGCGGTAATGGGCCGATCAGCTCATAACGGCTGCCGTGGTCTTTGAGCAGCCCGGATTCGACGACGGCTTTGGTGAGCTCCTCGACGAACAACGGCACGCCGTCGGTCTTGGCCAGAATCTGCTCAAGCACCTCCTGAGGGAGTGTTTTGCCGCCCGTGATCCGGTCAACGACTGCCGCCCCTTGCCGACGTCCCAGCCGGCTTAGAAAGAGCGCTGTCACATGTCCATGACCCGTCCAGCGCGGAATGAACTCGGGCCGGAAGGTAACGATCATCAAAATTGGAAGTCGCTGCACCTCGTCGACGAGCCGATCGAGGAATTCGAGCATAGTAGGGTCCGCCCAATGGACGTCCTCGTAGACGGCAAGCACTGGCTGTCTTGCCGCCAAGCCTTGTATCTGTTCCAGAAGGGCCTGGAAGGTTCGCTCCTTCTTCTGGTGCGGACTGAGTGCAAGAGGCGGGTATCTCTCCCCGGTCGGGATTGCCAAGAGATCCGCGAGAACCGGCGCGCTCTCATGCACATCGTCCGCACCAAGCGCGAGCATGGCCTCGAGTTTATCGAGCTGTTCGTCGGAAGCGTCCTCCCGCCGTATTGCCGCTGCCCGTTCAAGGAGGCCAACGACGGGATATAGAGCGGTGTTGGTATGAAATGGTGAACAGAAATGACTCAGCGGCGTGTGCGGCACACGGGCGACCTGGTCGCGTAAGGCTCGCACGAGCCGCGACTTGCCAATGCCGGCTTCGCCGCCGAGCAGGACGATCTGTCCTTCCCGCTCTTTCGCCCGCTCCCAGCGATCCAGGAGCAATGCAAGTTCTTCATTCCGTCCGACCAGTGCGGTCGTTGCCAAGCCATGCCGAGCCTCGAACCTGCTCTCTGCCGCGCCTTCACCAATGACAAGCCACGCCTGCACCAGTTCCGGGAAACCTTTGAGAGGCACCGTGCCGAGGTCGCGGTACGTGAAAGCTTCGCCGAGTAGGCGGCGGGTCGATTCCGCAATCACCACATCACTTGGGTTGGCCAGATCTTGCAGTCGGGCGGCTAGGTTTGGTGTTTCGCCGATTACTGCGCGCTCGCGAGCCTCTCCCTCGCCAATCAGCTCGCCGACCACGACCAGACCGGTTGCGATGCCGACGCGAGCGGCGAGCGCTGCACCACCCGGTTCGGTAAGGGATGCGACCGCCTTGGTCACTCGAAGCCCGGCGCGAACGGCGCGCTCCGCCTCATCTTCGTGCGCCCGCGGCCAGCCAAAATAAGCGAGAACGCCATCGCCGAGGAATTTGGCTATGTGGCCTTCGAATCGGTCGATCTCGCCCACCACGGTGTTATGGTAGGCCTGCAAGAGGTCACGCAGCTCCTCGGGATCGCGCCCTGAAGCAAGTGCCGTCGAGCCGACCAGGTCGACGAACATGACCGTGAGCTGTCGACGCTCCGCGTCCGAAGGAATCGATGGCTTCACGTAGTTGGCAGGTCGATTGGCCTCGACCGCCACCGGGGTGATCGGTGGAGCGAGTGCATGGATTGCTCTTAGCACAGCCTTGCGCGGGCCGAGTGGCAAGCCAAGCTCCCGCAGGTCGGCTTCAGTCAGTTCTGGCAAAATTTCGGACGTGATTTCAGCGTCACAAAAGGTCTTTATGTAGCGCTCCAGCCCGAGACCGCGAAGCCATTGCGCGATATCCACGAGAAGCCTCCTCGTGCCGGATCAGGCGACGGTCAGCTCAATTGAAAGTATGCAACTTCAGCTTCAGCGAACCATCTTCCTGTCGCTCAAACACGTGGGTTGCGATCCCGCCTGCAGGTTGGCGGGCGCCATCCGCTGTCTTACCGTTGGCGCTCCAATGGGCCGTGCCGTAGACGATCTTCTCATCTCCGCCGGCGTCGATGACGACCAACCTGTGATCGGTGAATCCGCTTGAAAACAGCCCAGCAAAGAAGCTCTCGATCTCTGTCGGACCGGATATCACTTGATGCGTCGGCGGCAACAATTTGGCGTCTGGCACGTAAGTCGCCGCGATAGCCCTGGCATCTGCTTTGTTGAATGCTGAGTCCCACGCGGCGTACGCCGCAGCAATGTCGTGTTTTATGGAGGAAGCTAAGGCTGTCATGATCCCTCCCTCAATCGCGGGCTTGCTTTCGTTGGAGAACGATTACGTCACTGACGTCGTTCGACCGCTGCAAATTGCAACGAGGGAACGCGACGCCGCCCTCATTGGCCTGCGACCTGTTGCAGCCTGTTGAAGCGCGCCTTCTGCTCGCTGCTCAGCGTGGCATAGAACTCGTCCAGGGCGGGTTCGACCAGCTTGGCGGCCGTCAGCATGGCCTCGAGCCGATGCTGCATCGTCTCCAGCCGTCCGACAGGTGTCAGCGGCGCATCGTTGGGACAGGCTGCCTGTAGGCTTTCAACGCCCTTCGCCGTCGCTTCGCTGAGGCGGTCCAGCGCCTCCTTCTGCTTGCCGGCCGGGTGGAGCACAGCCTCGATCCTCTGGATCGGCAACTGCGTCAGCCCGGACTTCGGATCGCCACAGCCCTCGCTACTCGCCTCCTGCTGCTGCGGCGAGCGCTCGCCGACATTGGGGCCAAGCGCGTTGAAGCGGGCCTGCTGCTCGTCACTGAGCGAGTTGTAGAAATTCTCCAGTGCCGGTCGAACGATCTTGACGGCTTCAAGCGTCGCGCTGATGCGGTTCATCATCGCGCGCAAGCGGCCAGGGGGAGTCAGTGCATAAGTCTCCGCGCAGGAGTCCTTGAACACACCGGCAGCGTTGGCCGCCGCGGTCTTCAGCTCGTCCAGCAATGCGCGTTGCTCCGGCGTCGGCCGCACCGCCTGTGCGATATCGGCAAGCGGCCAGGCGGTCACGCCCTTGTCCGGCGTGGCACACAATTGCTGAAGCGTCTGCGGGCTCACGCTGGCACGCTGGCGCGCGCGGTAGCCGCCGCCGGCTTGAGGGTAGTCATACGAGTTGGTGCTGGCATAAGCGGAGTAGGGGCCGTCACCGCCCCAGAACACGGTGTCGACGAAGTCGTCATAGGCGTACGCCCAATATCCGGGCTCGTAGCCATACGACCAGAATGTGTAGTTGAAGATGTCGGAATAGGCGTAAGGCCAGAACACGGGCCCAAGCCAAGCCACGAACACCGCGGGATGACGGTGACGCCAGGCCTGCCGGGGTGCCCAGCCGCTTTGGCGCGTGACGAGAGCCGCTTGGGTCAGCGCAGTGGACTGCTCGCGGAAGCGTTCCGCAAACCGTCCGCGCTCGGCGGCCTGCGCAGCGGCTGCAAGTGCCGGAGCGCGCTCCGCCGGAGCCTGCAGCCCAAGCCGCTGCTGGCGCGCCAGGTCAATTTGCTGCGCGCGCTGCTCTCGGCCAAGCAAGCGGTTTTGCGCCTGGAGCATTCGCTGCTGCGCCCGTTGCGCTTGCACGCCTTCGGGCTTTTGCGACTGCAATTGCTGCACCCGCTGCTGCAGGCGTTCGATGCGGGCCTGGCGCTCCGTCGTCTGGCGCGACAGCATGTCGCGCTGCCGCTGCTCGACGTGCTGCGAGCGCTGTTGCACGCGTTGCTCGCGCTCAAGAAGACGGCTCTGCGACTGCAGCAGCCGTTGCTGCTGTTGCTGCGCCCTTGCGCCTTCCGGTTTCTGCGATTGCAGTTGCTGCACGCGCTGCTGCAAGCGGTCGATGCGGTCTTGGCGTTCCGCGGATTGGCGCGAAAGCATCTCACGCGGCGGTCCCGATCGCTCGCTCACGGCCGGGGGGGCACTTGGGCGCGAAGGGGCGGCGATCTGCGGCGCCGGCCGCGGCGCCATCGCCGGACGTTGCGGCGCTGCCGGCGGGCGCTGGAATTCGCGGCGGGGCGCTGCCACCTGCGGGGCGGCTCGGGGGGCACTGATTTGTGGGGTCGGACGCGGTGGCGGTGATGCGATGTGCGGCGCCGGACGTGGCGCCATCGCCGGTCGCTGCGGCATGGCTGGCGGCGCGGCGGGACGCGCCATGGCTGGCGGAGCCGCCGGACGTGCCATGGCTGGCGGTGCTGCTGGCGGTGCGGCTGGACGAGCCATAGCCGGTGGTGGTGCTGCCGGGCGTGCCATGGCCGGTGGTGCTGATGGCGGCGCTGCGGCTGGTCCTGGTGGTCCTCCACCCCGTCCGTGTCCGTGAGGTCCCTGAGCCGACGCACTCGTCGTCAGCATCGAGACGCTAACCAAAACAGCCGTCAGGCAAACGCCACGCGGAAGCATGATCCTAGCTCCCAACTCGTAATCGCCCACGACTTTCAACGCACAGACCGTGGAATCGTTCGTCCTTGGCCACGGCCGGCATTGCGATCTTCCGACGCAGCCAGTCTCAAGAGAAATCCTGCGTCAGGATCGCGGCGAACCGCTCCAGCGCCCAGTCGACCTGGTCGCTTGTGATCACGAGCGGCGGGGCGATGCGGATGGTATGCTCATGGGTATCCTTGGCGAGGATGCCCTTGCTCTGAAGCGCCTCGCAATAGCGGCGTGCCCGTCCGGCCTCGGGATGCAGCTCGACCGCCAGCATCAGGCCGCGCCCGCGCACCTCGCGGATCGTATTGGCGCGAATGTCCTTCAAGCCCTCCAGAAAGCGCGCGCCTTGCCTCGCCGCGTTCTCGATCATGCCTTCCTCGACCAGCACGCGCATCGCCGCGCGGGCAACGGCGCAGGCAAGCGGGTTGCCGCCGAAGGTGGAGCCGTGCTGCCCGGGTCGCAATGTCCCGAGCACGTCGTTGTTCGAGAGCACGGCCGAGACCGGATAGAAGCCGCCGGACAGGGCCTTGCCGAGCAGCGTCACGTCCGCCTCAATTCCCTCGTGCTGTTCGGCGAGCAGCTTGCCGGTGCGACCGAGCCCGGTCTGGATCTCGTCGAGCACCAGCATCACGTTTTTGGCGGTGCAGAGCTCCCGGACCTCAGTGAAATAGCCGGCCGGAGGAATGACGACACCGGCTTCGCCCTGGATCGGCTCGACCAGAAAGGCGACCGTATTTGGGGTGATTGCTCCCGCAAGCGCCGCGGCGTCGCCGAACGGGATGACCTTGAAGCCCGGCGCGAACGGCCCGAAGTGTCCGCGTGTCTCGGGGTCCGTTGAAAAGCCGACGACGCCCAGCGTGCGTCCGTGGAAATTGTTGGCACAGACGATGATCTCGGCTTGGCCGTCCGGCACGCCCTTCACCTCGTAGCCCCATTTGCGGACCGACTTGATCGCGCTTTCCACCGCCTCGGCGCCGCTGTTCATCGGCAGCACTTTGTGGGAACCGGTGAGCGCGGCGATCTCCTCGTAGAACAAGGCGAGCTGGTCGTTGTGGAAGGCACGCGAGGTGAGCGTCAGCCTGTGCGCCTGTTCGACCATCGCCGCCAGGATCTTGGGATGGCAGTGGCCCTGGCTGACCGCCGAATAGGCCGAGAGGCAATCGAGGTACCGGTTGCCTTGGGTGTCCCAGACCCAGACACCTTCGCCGCGCGACAGGACGACCCCGATCGGCTCGTAATTATGGGCCCCGAAGCGCGCTTCTGTCGCGATGAAATCAATGACCGACGAGCTCATCTGCCGTCACTCCATTGCTGCGCGCGGGGGCGTCAATCGACTGCACCAGCGGGTCGCGCCCAAATGAATGTGGGTATCGGTTTGTCAGCTCGGAAGCCTTGATGCGCCGATGGCGCGGCGCGGCCTGATAGTCCCGAAATGTCAGGTGGTTCTGCCGGGCCACAGGGCACCGTTCCGCGACCCAGGCTCTACTGTGCATGGGGTTGTTTTCGCAGTTTGGTTGCCGGCCCCTCAGCCAAGCGCGCAGGGCACGCTCAAAAAGCCGCGGAACCGCACCCGTCCGCCGCGCACCGGCTGACCGCTGACGGCATAGTTCGGAAAGCGCGCCAGGAAGCGCGAGATCGCAATCGCCCCTTCCAGCCGCGCCAGGGCCATGCCTGCGCATTGATGCGCGCCTGTGGCGAAGGCGAGGTGCCGGTTCGGCGTGCGCGCGATATCGAAACGCTCGGGGTCGGGAAACTGCGCGGGGTCGCGATTGGCAGCCCCGATGCACAGCGTCACCGACGTGCCGGCATCGAGCATGACGCCGCCGAGCTCGACCTTCTCGGTGGTCATGCGGTTGCCGAGCTGGTTGGAGCTCTCGTAGCGCAACATCTCCTCGACCGCAGTCTTGATCATGTCCGGGTTCTCGATCAGGCGCTGCTTCTGGTCGGGATGGCGGTCGAGCGCCACGAGGCCGTTGCCGATCAGGTTGGTGGTGGTCTCGTGGCCGGCATTGAGCAGGAAGATGCAATTGTGCAGAAGCTCCTTCTCGGTCAGCCGCTCGCCGTTCTCTTCCCCCTGGATCAAACGCGTCAGCACGTCGCGCTCGGGATTGCCCGGCTTCGCGCGCCGCCGCGACACCAGCGTCTGCAGATAAGCGAGGAAGTCCGCCACCGCCTTGTTGCCGCGCGCAGCTACTTCGGGCGACACTACGGGTTCGAGAGCACCCAGGATCGCCAGCGACCAGTCGCGCAGCGGCCCGCGCTCCTCGTGAGGCACGTCGAGCAGGTTGCCGATCACCTCGATGGGAATCGAAGCGGCAAAATCCTCGATCAGTTCGCAAGCGCCCTTGGTTTCGATGGCATCGAGCAGGCCGTCGACCAGCTTGATCAGGTCCCCCTCCATGCTGGCGATCGCGCGCGGCGACAGCGCGCCCATGATCAGGCGGCGGACGCGGGTATGGGACGGCGGATCGTTGAACACGAGGCTCGTGGTGTGGTGCTCGTAGAGCAGGGTGTCGCCGTATTTCGGCGCGAACTCGCGCTTCTTGTCCGAGCTGAACGACTTGGTGTTCTTGTAGGTGGTGACGAGATCATCGTAGCGGGTCAGGAACACGGTGCCGCTCCGCAGGCGCTTGACCGGCTCGTTCTCCCGCAGTGCACGATAGGTCGGATAGGGGTTGTCGTAGAACTCCGGCGTCAGCTTCTCGAGGTCGAAGCTTGCGGCCAGCGCCTTCGCATCTGCGTTCATCCCGTTATACTCGCCGGTTAAAGCCGATATGCCGTTTTTGTTGTTCTGGTCGGCGCATGCATGCGTCTACAGTCTTTCTACCTTGCTAGCCGACCGGACAGGAAAATGCACGCACGCGCTGACGCTGCCGACACGGCGCCGAACTGGCCCGACGATATTTTCGCGACCCTCCAGCGCTTTGACGTCCGGCAGGTGCCTTACGTTCCGGACGCCGGTCATTCCAAGCTGATCCAGCGCGTATTGGCCTCCTCCACCATGCGCGGCATTGCGCTGACGACGGAGGAGGAAGGCGTGGCGCTGCTCGCCGGCGCCTGGGCGGGCGGACAGCGCGGCGTGCTGCTGATGCAATCGAGCGGCGTCGGCAATTGCATCAACATGCTGTCGCTGATCCCGATCCTGCGCTTTCCGTTCCTCACGCTCGTGACGATGCGCGGCGAGTGGGGCGAGTTCAATCCGTGGCAGGTGCCGATGGGCTCGACCACGCAAGGCGTGTTCGAGCTCTCCGGCGTCAAGGTGCTGCGCGCCTCGCACGCTGCCGAGGTGCCTGCCGTCTTGGAAGCGGCCGCGGCGCAGGCCTACAACGCGCTGACGCCAACCGCCGTCCTTCTGTCGCAGCGCCTGATCGGCGCCAAGGTTTTCACCAAATGAGCAAGGCCAATCTCCTCGACCGCCGGCAGGTGGTGTCCACGCTGCTGGCGAACCGCAAGAACGTCGTCGCGATCGGCGGCCTTGGCGCTTCCACCAACGACATGTGCGCCGCCGGCGACCACGCCCGCAACTTCTACCTCTGGGGCGGCATGGGCGGCGCCGCGATGATCGGGCTGGGTCTGGCGCTGGCGCAGCCGAAGCTGCCGGTATTGGTTATCACCGGCGACGGCGAGATGCTGATGGGCATGGGCAGCCTTGCCACCATCGGCCTGCAGAAGCCGGCCAACCTCTCGATCGCAGTGCTCGACAACGAGGCCTATGGCGAGACCGGCGGCCAGACCAGCCACACCTCCGGCGCCGCCGACCTCGTCGGCATCGCCAGGGCTTGCGGCATTAAGGACAGCCGGGCTGTCACGACCATGGCCGAAGTCGAAGCCTTCGCCAAAGCCGTCCACGACGTCTCTGCGGGTCCGCGCTTTGCCAATGTGAAGATCGACAGCGCCGGCCTGGAGCGGATTCTGCCGACGCGGGACGGGACCTACATCGTCAACCGGATCCGTGCTGACCTCGGCTTCCAGCCGATCTAGGCGGTCCGTCCATCCCCGAACGCCTGCACGCGGGCCGTGCAGGCTCGACCAATTTCCATTGATTCTAGGTCGCACGCAGGTTGCGATGCAACATAGTGCTTGACTCCTGCGTGGGTGAGTGCTTACTCACCCAGCATGAGCTCATTGCGTATGACGAGCGACCTGAGGCGTCAATTGATCCTCGGCGCCGCAAAGCGCTGCTTTGCCCGACACGGCTATAACGGCACCACGACCAAGAGCGTGGCGGCCGCCGCTGCCATTTCTGAAGCGCTGCTGTTCAAGCATTTCCCGTCCAAGGCGGCGCTCTACGCCGAGATCCTCAGCGACGAATGCGAGGCGGATCCCGCTCTGATGGAGCTGCTCGAGCGCGAGCCGTCGACGGCTACGCTGGTCGAGGTGATCCGCGGCATGGTCGAACACTTCCTCCAGATCGCCGACGGTCCCGATCAGGAAGAGGCCCAGCGCCTGCGGCTAATGGCCACGAGCCATTTGGATGACGGCGAATTCGCCCGATTGCTGTATGCCAAGATCGAGACGCTGATCGGCGCTGTCTTCGTCGCCTCGCTCGAGCGTGCGGTTGCGAGCGGTGACGCGCGGCCCTGCGCTGGCGATCCGCTCAACCTGTTCTGGTTCGCGCATCATGCGGTGATGACCGCGGCGCTGACCAGGCTGCCGGCCACGCCCTGTCTTGCTTACGGCAGGGCGACCGACCTGGAGCGGCAGCTCTGTGAGTTTCTCCTGAGGGGTATCGGACTTAACGACGCCGCAATTGCTTCGCATCTGGGCCGCAATCAGGCCGCGGATGCGAACCGGGCGGCGATTGCAGAAAGTGCATGACATGAACATCGTGGCCGAAAACAAGATTTCGGGGCAACCGATCGACAACAAGGCTCCCAAGCGTCCGGTCCGGCCAGTGCGCTGGTTCATCATCGTTGGCACGCTTCTGGCCGTGCTCGTCGGAGGGCTCGTCTGGTTCAATTACTTCCGCGGCCAGATGATCAAGCAATTCTTCGCCAACAACAAGCCGCCGCCGACCGCTGTCAGCGCGGCCGAGGCGAAGTCCGAGGTGGTGCCGAACCTGCTCACCGCGGTCGGCAGCCTCGTCGCCGTGCATCAGGTCGACGTCAGCGCCGACGTCAACGGCCGTGTCACCGCGATCAAGTTCGAGCCGGGCACGCGCGTCGAGGCCGGCACGCCGCTGGTGCAACTGTTCGACGCGCCCGAGCAGGGCGATCTCGCCAATTACAAGGCGCAAGCGACCGTCGCGCAGCTGTCGCTTGAACGCGCCAAGCAGCTGGCCTCGCGCCAGTTCGGTCCGCAGGCGACCGTCGATACCGCGCAGGCTGCCTATGACCAGGCCCAGGCGGGCATCGCCAAGACCGAGGCGTTAATCTCGCAGAAGCTGGTGCGCGCGCCGTTCGCCGGCGATCTCGGCATGCGCAAGGTCGAGGTCGGCCAGTATCTGACCGCCGGCACGGCGATCGTGTCGCTGACCGATCTGTCCGAGCTGTGGGCCAACTTCACGGTGACGGAAAAGGATTCCGGCAGCCTCAAGGTCGGCCAGGTCGTGCGGTTGAAGGTCGACGCCTATCCGGGCCGCACCTTCGAGGGCAAGATCACCACGATCGAGCCCCAGATCTCGACCGATACTCGCAACATCCGCGTGCAGGCCACGATTGCCAATCCGGAGAAGATCCTGAAGCCCGGCATGTTTGTCACCACGACCGTGGTGCTGCCGGAAAAGCCGGCCGTGATCACGGTGCCTGAAACGGCAGTCGATTACACGCTGTACGGCGACTCGGTGTTCGTGATCACCGAGAAGAAGGAAGAAGACGGCAAGACCAGCCTGTCGGCGGTGCGCACCTTCGTGCAGACCGGCAACCGGGTCGAGGGTCGCGTCGAAATCGTCAAGGGCCTGAAGGTAGGCGACAAGGTCGTCGCTCTCGGCCAGCTCAAGCTGCAATCAGGCGCGCCGGTATCGATCTCGACCGATCCGGCCCCGCAGATCCCGGCGCAGCCGCCGCGCTACTGACAATATCCTCGCGTGATCCGGCCCGGCCGGATCACGCGTCTTGAAAAAAAGAAATCGAGATCGCCCGCGATGGCCTTTACCGACATTTTCATCAAACGACCGGTCCTGTCGGTCGTCGTCAGCCTGCTGATCCTGCTGATCGGCCTGCGCGCGGCAATGGTGCTGCCGATCCGGCAATATCCGAAGCTGTCGAATACGGTCATCAACATCACGACCGTCTATCCCGGCGCGTCCGCAGACCTGATCCAGGGCTTCATCACCACGCCGATCGAGCAGGCGGTCGCGTCCGCCGAAGGCGTCGACTACATCACCTCGTCCTCGGTGCTCGGCACCTCGACGATCCAGGTCTACATCAAGCTGAATTTCGATCCGAACCAGGCGCTCACCGAGGTGTTGGCGAAGACCAATTCAGTGAAGTACCTGATTCCGAAGGAATCCAACGACCCGATCGTCACCAAGACCACCGGCCAGACCACGGCCGTGATGTATCTCGGCTTCTCCTCGGACGAGCTGTCCGGCTCGGCCATCTCCGACTATCTGACGCGTGTGGTGCAGCCGGTGCTGTCGACCGTCGACGGCGTCGCCTCGGCCGACATTTTGGGCGGCCAGACCTTTGCGATGCGGCTGTGGCTCGATCCCGTGAAGATGGCGGGCCGCAACGTATCGCCGGCTGACGTTGCGGCGGCGATCCAGGCCAACAACTTCCAGTCCGCGGCCGGCCAGACCAAGGGCTATCTGATCGTCTCGAACGTCTCGACCAACACGGGCCTGACCAACGTCGATCAGTTCAAGAAGATGATCGTCAAGGCCAAGGACGGCGGCTTCGTGCGGATGGAGGACATCGCCACCGTCGAGCTTGCAGCCCAGAGCACGGATGCCAGCGTCGCCTTTAACGGCGAGCGCGCGATCTTCATTGGCGTGCAGGCGACGCCACAGGGTAATCCGCTGACGCTGGTCAAGGGTGTGCGCGCGCTGTTCCCCGAGCTCGAACGCAACCTCCCGCCCTCGATGAAGATGAAGGTCGCCTACGACTCGACCAAGTTCATCCAATCTTCGATCGACGAGGTGCGGAATACATTGGGCGAAGCCGTCATCATCGTGATCGTGGTCATTTTCCTGTTCCTGGCCTCGCTGCGCTCCGTCATCATTCCCGTCGTCACCATTCCGTTGTCGATGATCGGCGTCTGCACGATGATGCTGGCGCTGGGCTTCAGCTTCAACCTGCTGACCCTGCTCGCGATGGTCCTGGCGATCGGCCTCGTCGTCGACGATGCCATCGTCGTGGTGGAGAACATCCATCGCCATCTGGAGGAGGGCAAGACGCCGGTCCAGGCCTCGCTACAAGGCGCGCGCGAAATCGTCGGGCCGGTCATCTCCATGACCATCACGCTCGCCGCCGTGTACGCGCCGATCGGGTTCCTCGGTGGCCTCACCGGGTCGCTGTTCCGCGAATTTGCCTTTACCCTCGCAGGCTCGGTCATCGTATCAGGCGTGATCGCGCTGACGCTGTCGCCCATGATGTGCTCGGTGCTGCTGAAGAACACCGAAGAGGGCCGCTTCGCCAAGTTGGTGAACCGGGTGTTCGGCGCCATGACGCGGTGGTATGGCCGCAAGCTCGACCGCTCGCTCGACTACAAGGCCATCACCGGCCTGTTCGCCGTGACGATCCTGGGACTCGTCGGCTTCCTCTACATGAACACTTCGAAGGAGCTGGCGCCCGAGGAAGATCAGGGCATCGTGTTCGCGGTGACCAAGGCGCCGAAATACGCCAACATCGACTATGTCGATTTCTACGGCGAGAAGCTCGACAAGGAATTCCAGAAATTCCCCGAGACCGATCTGCGTTTCGTGCTGAACGGCATCAACGGCCCGCAAGGCGGCATTGCCGGCATGCTCTTGAAGCCCTGGGACGAGCGCACACGCTCGTCGATCGCCTTGAAGCCGCTGGTGCAGGCCGAGCTCTCCAAGATCGAGGGCGTGCAGGCGTTCGCGTTCAACCTGCCGCCATTGCCGGGCGGACCCGGCGGTCTGCCGATCCAGATGGTGATCAATTCCACGGCCAGCTTCCAGACCGTCTATGAGCAGATGGAGAAGCTGAAGGAGGCTGCACGCAAGAGCGGCATGTTCATCGTCTCCGATAGCGACCTCGCCTACAACCAGCCGAACGTCGAGGTGACGATCGACCGCACCAAGGCTCAGGACCTCGGCGTCAACATGCAGAACCTCGGCTCGACGCTCGCGGTGCTGCTCGGCGGCAATTACATCAACCGGTTCAACCTCGAGGGCCGCTCCTATCAGGTGATTCCGCAGGTGCCGCGCGGCAAGCGGCTGTCCCCGGAATCGCTCGGTGGCTACTATGTGACGACCAACACCGGGCAGCAGCTTCCGTTGTCGACCGTGGTCTCGATCAGGACCAAGACCGATCCGAATTCGCTGACGCACTACAACCAGCTCAATTCGGCGACGTTCTCCGCCGTGCCGATGCCCGGCGTGACCGTCGGCGCTGCGGTCGACTTCCTCGAAGGCGAGGCCAAGAAGCTGCCGCAAGGCTTCAGCCACGACTATCTGGCTGACTCCCGGCAATACGTGCAGGAAGGCAATCAGCTTGCCATCACCTTCGGCTTCGCGCTGATCATCATCTTCCTGGTGCTGGCGGCCCAGTTCGAGAGCTTGCGCGACCCGCTGGTCATCATGATCTCGGTGCCGATGGCAATCGTCGGTGCGCTGATCCCGCTGTTCTTCGGCATGGCGACCATAAACATCTACACCCAGGTCGGTCTGCTCACCCTGGTCGGCCTGATCACCAAGCACGGCATCCTGATGGTGGAGTTCGCCAACGAGCTCCAGGTTAACGAGCGGCTCGACCGCCGCTCGGCCATCGAGATGTCGGCCCGCATCCGTCTGCGGCCGATCCTGATGACCACGGCCGCGATGGTGACCGGCCTGATCCCGCTCCTGACCGCGACCGGCGCGGGCGCGGCCAGCCGCTTCTCGATCGGTCTCGTTGTCGTCGCCGGCATGTCGATCGGCACGCTGTTCACGCTGTTCGTGCTGCCGGCAGTCTATGTGGTGCTGGCGACCGACCATCGCGCGGCGGCCGATTCGGAGCGGAACAAGCAGATCGGCGAGCTGGACCTCGATTCAAAGGCGCTACGGCCGACCTGAGGCCGCTGGCAGGTTAGTCCCGAAAGGGCGGCAGCGGTGATCCGCTGCCGCCCTTTTTCGTTGGGTCTCGGGCGAGCTCCTTGCCGCGCTTGCGAGAGACAAGGTCCGGTCTTCTTGCTAGGTTCCGTGGAATGAGCCTGTCCCTCCACCCCGATACACCTCGAGCCGGGACATTGCCGAGCGCGGCCCCAGGCGAGGTCGCCTCCGGCGACACGGCGGGGCGCGGAATCCGGACCCGGCTCTTCGCCAAATACGTCGCGCTTTTCGTGGCGGTCGTCGCCATTGCGCTGCTCGCCAATGGCCTGTTCGAGGTCTACTTCTATTATCGCGAGCACAAGGCCGCTCTGATCCGGGTCCAGCACGAGCAGGCCGAGGCGGCCGCTGCCAAGATCGGCCGGTTCGTCAAGGAGATCGAGAGCCAGCTCGGCTGGACCACGCAGCTGCCCTGGTCGGGCGGCTCGATCGAGCAGCGCCGGTTTGACGCGCTGCGCCTGTTGCGCCAGGTCCCTGCGATCACCGAGCTGGCCCAGGTGGATTCGACCGGCAAGGAGCGGCTGCGGGTCTCGCGGCTGGCGATGGACGCGCTCGACAGCGGGATCGACCTGTCGAGCGATCCGAAGTTCACCGAGGCGGTCGCGCGCAAGGTCTATTACGGGCCGGTCTATTTTCGCCGGGAGTCCGAGCCCTACATGACGCTGGCGCTTGCGGGCGCACGCAAGGATGCCGGCGTCAGCATCGCCGAGGTCAATCTCAAGCTGATCTGGGACGTCGTGTCCCAGATCAAGGTCGGCGAGCACGGCAACGCCTACGTGGTCGGCCCGGAGGGCCGCTTGATCGCGCATCCCGACATCAGTCTCGTGCTGCGCAACACCGACATGTCCGGCCTTGCGCAGGTACGCGCCGTGCAGGCCGGCGGCGCCATGCCTGACGTGCTTTCCGAGGCCCACAACATCCAGGGGCAGAAGGTGCTGACCGCATCGGCCCCGATCGAGCCGCTGCGCTGGACCATGTTCGTCGAGCTGCCGGTCGAGGAAGCCTATGCCGCGCTCTATGCTTCGTTGCAGCGCCTTGCAATCGTGCTGCTCGCGGCATCCATCTTCGCGGTGCTGGCCGGGATCTTCCTGGCGCGCCGCATGGTCGGGCCGATTCAGGCGCTGCGGAGCGGCGCGGAACGAATGGGCGGTGGTGATTTCTCCCAGCGCATCTCGATCAAGACCGGCGACGAGCTCGAAGGGCTCGCCGACCAGTTCAACGACATGGGCGCGCGCCTGCAGGAATCCTATGCGGACCTCGAGAACAAGGTCGAGAAGCGGACCGCCGAATTGCGCGAGTCGCTCGAGCAACAAACGGCGACGTCGGAGGTGCTCGAAGTCATTAGCTCCTCTCCGGGAGAGTTAGAGCCGGTGTTTCAGAAGATGTTGGAGAATGCTACCCGCGTCTGCGGTGCGAATTTCGGCACGATGAATCTGTGGGACGGCCAGAAATTCAACATCGTCACCGACTACAACATTCCGCCCGATTTCTCCGCCTTCCGTAAGCGGACTCCGATCTTCCCACATCCAGGAACGACGCTGGCTGCAATCATCGCGACGCATCAGCCCGCGCAGATCAATGACTTGAGGGAAAGTCCTGGGTACAAGGCCGGTGTTCCCTTTGTCGTCGGAATGGCCGACGTTGCCGGCGCCCGAACCCTTCTCTCCGTACCCATGCTGAAAGAGGATGATCTGATCGGCGCGATGACGATTTTTCGACAAGAGATTCGCGGCTTCACGGACAAACAAGTCGCGCTGGTGGAGAACTTTACCAAGCAAGCCGTCATCGCGATCGAGAATACGCGCCTGCTGAAGCAATTGCGCGAGCGTACGACCGAGCTATCGCAATCGCTCGACAATCTGCGCACCGCGCAGGACCGCCTGATTCAGACCGAGAAGCTCGCTTCCCTCGGCCAGCTCACCGCCGGCATCGCCCACGAGATTAAGAACCCGCTCAACTTCGTCAACAACTTCTCCGCGGTCTCGACCGAGCTGATCGACGAGCTCAACGAGATCCTGCAATCGGCCGCGCTCGACGGCAAGACGAAGGAGGAGGTCGACGAGCTGACCGGCATGCTCAGGGCCAATCTCGAGAAGGTGGTGCAGCACGGCAAGCGTGCCGATTCCATCGTCAGGAACATGCTGCTGCATTCGCGTCAGGGTTCCGGCGAGCATCGCGCCGTCGACATCAATGCGGTGGTCGAGGAGAGCCTCAATCTCGCCTATCACGGCGCGCGCGCCGAAAGGCCTGCCTTCAACGTCACGCTCCAGCGCGATTTCGACCCGGCTGCCGGCATGATCGACGTCTATCCGCAGGAGATCACGCGCGTCTTGCTGAACCTGATCTCGAACGGCTTCTATGCCGCGACCAAGCGCAAGGAGAGCGAGGGCGATGCATTCGAGCCCACCTTGCGCGCGGCAACGAAGAATCTCGGCGACAGGATCCAGATCCGGATTCGCGACAACGGCACCGGGATTCCAGCCGAGGTGAAGGAAAAGATGTTCAATCCCTTCTTCACCACCAAGCCGGCCGGCGAGGGCACGGGACTCGGCCTTTCAATGAGCCACGACATCGTGGTGAAACAACACGGCGGCACGATCGACGTGGACACCACACAAGGTGTATTCACCGAGTTCATCATCACGCTGCCGCGGACGATGGCAGCGGGCGACACTTCCGGAGGAAAGTCTTGAACGTTTACATCCTGGTCGTCGATGACGAGCCCGACGTCGAGGCATTGTTTCGGCAGCAGTTCCGGCGCGACCTGCGCGCCGGCCGGTTTCAGATGGAGTTTGCCCTCTCGGCCCCCGAGGCGCTCGAGCGCGCCGCCGAAGTCCGTGATCCCTCGCTGATCCTGATCCTGTCGGACATCAACATGCCCGGCATGAGCGGGCTCGACATGCTGCCGAAGGTGCGTGCCGCGCATCCCGATGTTCCCGTCATCATGATCACGGCCTATGGCGATGCCGAGACGCGCCGCAAGGCGATCGAACGGGGCGCCGTCGGGCTCCTCACCAAGCCGATCGACTTTGCGCTGCTGCGCCAGGAGATCGACACGAGGCTCGAGCAAGCCGCATGACTGCGACCATCCTCTTCGTCGACGACGAGCCGGATCTCGAGGCGCTGATCCTGCAGAAATTCCGCAGGCAGATCCGCGATGGGCAGCTCGCGCTGATCTTCGCGCGCGACGGCCTAGAGGCGCTGGAAGCGCTGGAGCAGAATCCGCATGTCGACATGGTGGTCTCCGATATCAACATGCCGCGAATGGACGGCCTGTCGCTACTCGCGAAGCTCCAGGAGGCCCAGGAGAAGAAGTCGACCATCATCGTCTCGGCCTACGGCGACATGAGCAACATCCGCACCGCCATGAACCGCGGTGCGTTCGACTTCCTGACCAAGCCGATCGACTTCGCCGACCTCGAAGCTACGATCGAGAAGACCGTCCGCCATGTGGAGATGCTGCGCGAGGTGCGGCGGCGCCAGATGGAAGCCGAGCGCGCCCATGCCTCGCTGTCGCGCTTCTTCTCGCCGGAGATTGCAAGGCGGCTGGCCGCGAACGTCGATGGCGACGGCATTGAGGTGCAGTGGCGCGATGTCGCCACCCTGTTCACCGATATTACCGGCTTCACCTCGCTGGTCGAGACCGCGCCTCCGCAGACCCTGGGCGAGCTCCTCAACGAATATGTCGGCGGCATGACCGAGATCGTCTTCGCCCATGAGGGGACGGTCGCCAAGATCATCGGCGATGCGATCCAGGTGCTGTTCAACGCCCCCGGCGACCAGCCGGACTATGCAACGCGCGCGGTCGCCTGTGCCCATGCTCTCGACGCCTGGGCGGAGGACTTTTCGGCGCGCTGGAAGGCAAGAGGCGTGAATTTCGGAGCTACCCGCATCGGCGCTCATGCCGGTCCGGCGCTGGTCGGCAATTTCGGCGGCAACCGTTTCTTCGACTACACGGCCTATGGCGACACCATCAATATTGCGGCCCGGCTTGAGGCGGCGAACAAGCACCTGGGAACGCGCATTTGCGTTAGTGCCAGCGTTGCGAATGGGGCCGAAAACTTTCGTGGCCGTCCCGTGGGCGACCTGATGCTGCGCGGACGCAGCGAGCCGCTGCGCGCATTCGAGCCGCTGCCGCAGGCGAGGTTCGAGGCGCCAGCGACGGCGCAATATGCCGAAGCGTTTGCCAAGATGGAGGCCGGCGATGCCGCGGCCATGCCGTCCTTCGCCGCGCTGGTCGGCATGCACGCCGACGATCCGCTGGCCGGATTTCACCTGAAGCGCCTGCTCAACGGCGCCAAGGGCACTCGCATGCAACTGGAATAGGAGTCCGTCATGACGCGCGAATTCTCGGCCGGCAACTATCGTTTCATCCCGTCCGTGTTCCAATATTCCGCCGGTGCTGCCGCGGATGAGGGCTACGAGATCGAGCGGGTCCGGTTCGACCGCCTGGTGCCGCTCGCGGAAGGGTTTGCGCTGGCCGCAAAGTTCATCCAGGAGGCGGGTCGTCCGCTGACGGCATTCTGCGCCTGCGAGCTGCGCTCGCCCGCGGCCTTCAGCGAAGAAGGCTTTCGCGCGTTCAATCTGCACTATGTGAAGACGCTGTCCGAATGGGGCATCTTCGACGGCACTACCAATCCGGTGGCGCGCAGCAATGTCTGCCCCGAGATCGATCCGCCGTCCGAACCGTCGTTCTATGCGTTCTCCTTCACGCGTCCGACGCGGTCAGATTTGCCGAGCTTCGTCATCGCCGGCGGCGCCGAGGCGCGCGAGGGCAGCGGCTCCTATGTCGAGCGCACGGTGCGCTACCGCGATCTCAGCCCGGAGGGGCTGCGCGAGAAGGTGCGCTTCACCACCACGTCGCAGATGGAAAACCGGATGGCGGCCTTCGGCTTCGGCTGGAAGGACACGACCGGGGTGCAGGCCTATTCCGTGCACGACTTTCACCATGCGCTGGTGGACGAACTGGTCCGTCGCGGCGCGCTCCGCTCCGGGCTGACCTGGCATTTCGCCCGTCCGCCGGTGGTCGATCTGGAATTCGAGATGGATTGCCGCCGCGTGCTGCGGGAGGTGGTGGTCTGAGCTCCTCACCAAGAGGAATAATCAGCGCTGCCTTGGGTCGAGTGCGTCGCGCAGCCCGTCGCCGAGCAGGTTCAGCGACAGCACGACGAGGAAGATCGCAAGGCCCGGCCAGATTGCCATCCAGGGCGCCTGGGTCAGGAAGCGTTGTGCCGCGTTGAGCATGCTGCCCCAGGACGGCGCCGGCGGCTGCTGGCCGAGGCCGAGGAAGGAGAGGGCGGCCTCGGCGATGATGGCCGCAGCGATCGAGAGCGTCGCCTGCACCAGAAGCGAGGGGAGGATGTTCGGCAGGATGTGCGAGAGCGCGATCCGCCACGGCGGATTGCCGAGTGCGCGCGCGGCCTCGACATAGTCTTCGGCTTTGACGACGAGCACCTGGCCGCGGGTCAGGCGGATGAAGATCGGCGTCGCCGAGATGCCGATCGCAATCATGGCATTGCCGAGGCTCGGGCCGAGGAACGCGGCGAGCGCGATCGCCAGGATCAGGAACGGGCAGGCCAGCATCGCATCGGTGATGCGGCTGATCAGCGCGTCGGTGAAGCCGCCGCGGTAGCCGGCGAGGAGACCGAGCGGCACGCCGATGCTGAGCGCGATCGCCACCGAGATCAGGCCTGCGAGCAGCGAGGCGCGCGCGCCGTAGACGACGCGGCTGAGGATGTCGCGGCCGAGCTCGTCGGTGCCGAACCAGTGGGCCGAGGTCGGCGGTTTGCGCACCAGGCTCCAGCTCGTCGCGATGGGATCATAGGGCACGATGAGCGGAGCGAGCACGGCAAGGGTGATGAATATCGTGAGCACGACGAGCCCGAACACCGCTGCCTTGCGCTTGAACAGCCGCCGACGCGCGCGGCGGGCCGGGCTATCCAGCTCGTCGGCTCGCGTGAGAGGACTCGGCAGCGCGGCGTCGGTCATGATCAGCCCCGAAGCCGCGGATTGACGAGGATGTAGGCGATGTCGGCCACCAGATTCAGCGTGATGTAGACCGTGGCCGTGACCAGGACGACGCCCTGAACCACGGCATAATCGCGGTTGAATACGGCATCCACGATCAGCTTGCCGAAGCCGGGAATGGAGAAGATCTGCTCGGTCAGGACCGCGCCTGAGAGCAGCGTACCGAGCTCGAGCGCGCCGAGCGTGATGACGGGGGTCAGCGCATTGCGCATGGCATGCTTGAGGATCACCGTGCGCTCCAACAGCCCTTTGGCGCGCGCGGTGCGCACGTAGTCGCTTTCCAGCACCTGAAGCATGGCGCTTCGCGTATGCCGCATCAGGATCGCGGCGATCGCATTGCCGAGCACGAAGGCCGGCATGATGGTGACGGCCAGGCTTGCGCGCCAGTTCTCGGTGAGCGGCACGTAGCCGGAAGCCGGCAACCATCCAAGCTCGATCGAGAACAGGAAGATCAGCATGATTCCGAGCCAGAAGTTCGGCGTTGAGATGCCCCACAGCGCAAAGAGATTGGCGCCGTAGTCCCACGCGGAACCCTTCTTCACGGCCGCGACGATGCCGGCGGGAATGCCGATCAGCAGCGCGATCAGAATCGCCATCGAGCCGAGCTGCAGCGTCACCGGCAGCTTCTGCGCGATCAGCTCGCGCACCGGCATCTTATTGCGCAGCGACTCGCCGAAATCGCCCGAGAGCACGCCCTTGATCCAGTAGGCGTACTGCACCGGGACGGGCTGATCGAGCCGGTACTGGCGGCGGATCTGCTCGATCACGGCCGGGTCGCGCTCCTCGCCCGCCATCACCAGCGCGGGGTCACCCGGCAGCAATTGCTGCAGCGAGAAGATCAGCACCGAGACGAAGAACAGCGTCGGCACGATCTGCACAAGGCGGCGAGCGAGGAAGTTCAGCATCCTCGCAGCGTCACTTCAGCTTGAGGCCGACAACGCGGACGAGGCCGTCCGGCATTTGCCTGTAGCCTTCGAGCTTGGTCGTGTGCGCGATGATGATGCGGCGGTGGTAGAGGTAAAGCAGCGGCTCTTCCTCCTGGACCAGCTTGGCCAGGACCTCGTAGCTCGCCTTGCGCTTGGCGGGATCGGTGACGAGCCGCGCCTCCTCCAGCGCCTTGTCGGCCTGTGGATTGTTCCACCCACCATAGTTCTGGGGTGCGCCGTTGTGCAGGAACACGAAAGTGTTGCCGTCGGGATCGACGCGGCCGCTCCAGGCGAGCATGTAGGCCTGATAGTCGCCCGTCTCCGCCTGCTTCAACCCGGTTGCGAATTCGGTGAGGCGTATCTTCATGTCGAATCCGGCTTCCGCTGCCATCGACTGGATCACCTGCGCCGGTGTTTCGGTTTCCGCGCCCTTGGGCACCAGGAAGTCGACGCTGATCGGCGGCGTCACGCCGGCCTCCTTCAGCAGCGCCTTGGCCTTCTCGACGTTGCGGGGACGGATCGGAAGCGATTTCTGATAATAGGGATGATTAGGATTGACCCATTGATTGCCGACCTGAAACTCGCCGTTGAACACGACCTGATTGATCGCCTCGCGGTCGATGGCAAGATCGAGCGCCTGCCGCACCTTGGCCGATTGGCTGAGCGGGCCCTTGGCCTTGTCCTTGCCGATGTTGAGCGTGATGCCCTGATAGCCGAGCTCGATGGCGGTCGCGACCTTCAGCCGCGAGTCGGCGCGCACCTCCTTGAGATCGGTGGCGAGCACGCGCTCGATCAGGTCGAGGCCGCCGGATTTCAGGTTTGCGAGCCGCACGGTCGCATCGACGATCGGCTGGAACACGATCTTGTCGATGAAGACGTTGTCCTTGTTCCAGTAGTCGGCGAATTTCTCGAACACGATACGGTCCTGCTGCACGCGCTCGACGAACTTGTAGGGGCCGGCGCAGACCGGGCGAAGGCCGAACTTGTCGCCGGCCTCCTTGGCCGCCTTCGGCGACATCATCATTCCGGCGCGGTCGGTGAGCTGAGCGAGCAGGGGCGAGAACGGCGACTTCAACACCAGCTTGACCGTGAGGGGATCGACGATTTCGACGTGATCGACCGAGGCGAGCTCCGGCTTGCGGAACGAGCCGGGGAACGTCAGATGCCGCTCCAGCGAGAATTTTGCTGCCTCGGCATCGAACGGCTCACCGTCGTGGAATTTCACGCCGGGCCGCAGCTTGATGACCAGCGCCTTGCCGTCGTCGGCGGTTTCGCTCGAGAGCGCCAGCTGCGGCACGATGTTGAGCTTCTCGTCGATGTCGAACAGCTTGTCGCAGAAGGAGGAGAACACGATGCGGCCGACATAGGTGCGCGCCATCGTAGGGTCGAGGATATCGGGGTCTTCGGCGAGGCCGATGCGCAACGTGGTCTGGGCCTGCGCGGCCCCGATCGACACCAGCACAGCGGCGGCTGTTGCGGCCAGGCGAAACATCTTCATCGGTCAATCCCCATTGCTTCGGCTATTTCGTTGCGGACGCGGCGCACTGTATACCAACCCCGTCGGGGCTGCTGTCTTCCGTCTTTTGGCTGAAGGCCGCGACCAGCTTTGCAAGCGCCGGCGAAAACCCGCCGGCGGTGGGTAGAATGGCGTCGGCAGACGGCAGCTCCGCGGTGCGGTGACAGGCGGTGGCATGGCCGGTGCGGTCAGCTAGAAGCGCAGGCGCCTCATTGCGGCAGCGCTCGATCACGAACGGGCAGCGGGTGTGAAAGCGGCAGCCGGCGGGCGGATTGAGGGCGCTCGGGATTTCGCCCTCCAGCAGCACCGTCGTTCGTTTCGCCTTCGGCTGCGGCAGCGGGATCGCCGACAGCAGCGCGCGGCTGTAGGGGTGGCGCGGCGCGGCGAACAGCGCGTCGGCTTCCGCCGTCTCGACGATTTGGCCGAGATTCATCACCGCGACGTGGTCGGCGATGTGCTTGACCACGGCAAGGTCGTGCGAGACGAAGATGTAGGCGAGGCCAAGCCGGTTCTGGAGCTCGCGCAGCAGATTGAGGATCTGCGAGCGGATCGAGACGTCGAGCGCCGAGACCGGCTCATCGCAGATGATGAGCTTCGGCTCGACCGCGAGCGCGCGGGCGATCGCGATGCGTTGGCGCTGGCCGCCGGAGAATTCATGCGGATAGCGCCGGGCGAGGCGCGGCTCCAGCCCGACCAGCCGCAGCAGTTCGGCAACGCGCTCGGCCCGCCGCACCGGCGGCACCAGATCGTGCAGCGCCAGCGGCTCGGTCAGGATCTGGCCGACCGTCATGCGCGGATTGAGCGAGGCGTAGGGGTCCTGGAAGATGATTTGCGCCTCGCGGCGGAAGGCGCGCAAGGTCCCGGCGTCGAGCGCGAGCAGGTCGCGGCCGTCGAAGCGGATCATACCAGCGTCTGGCTCGATCAGCCGCAGCACCAGGCGGCTGACGGTGGACTTGCCGCAGCCGGATTCGCCGACCAGGGCCAGCGTCTTGCCGGCCTCCAGCGAGAAGGACACGCCATCGACCGCCTTGACGTGCGCCAACGCGCGGCCGAGCAGCGAGCGCTGAGCGACGAAATGCTTGACCAGGCCTTCGACTTCGAGGAGCGCCATCACGACACCAGCAATTCGAGCGGCGCGCGGATGCAGCGCGAGAGGTGGCCGTCGCTGAGTTCGACCAGTGGCGGCGGCACCTTGGTGCAGGCGTCGAGCACGAAGGGGCAACGCGCGGCGAAGCGGCAGCCGGCGGGCGGCTGTGCCATGTTCGGCACCATGCCTTCGATCGTCGCAAGCTGCTCGGCGCGGTGGTCGAGCCGCGGGATCGAGCCGAGCAGGCCGACCGTGTAGGGATGCTGCGGCGCGGAGAACAACTCGTCGACCGGCGCCCGCTCGACGATCTCGCCGGCGTACATCACCGCGACCTCGTCGCAGACCTCGGCGACGACGCCGAGATCGTGGGTGATCAGGATGATCGCGGCGCCGCTCGCGGCCTTCAGCTCGCGCATCAGCTCCAGGATCTGGGCCTGCAGGGTGACGTCGAGCGCGGTGGTCGGCTCGTCCGCGATCAGCAGCCGCGGGTCGCAGGCGAGTGCCATCGCGATCATCACGCGCTGGCGCATGCCGCCGGAGAGCTTGTGTGGGTAGTCGTCAATGCGACGCTCAGGCGAAGGGATATGGACGCGGCGCAGCAGCTCGATCGCGCGGTCGCGCGCGCTCCTCCGCGAGCCGCCGCGGTGACGCAGGATCGTCTCGATGATCTGGTCGCCGATCGTAAAGCTCGGATTGAGCGAGGTCATCGGCTCCTGGAAGATCATCGCCAACCGATTGCCGCGCAGATCGCGCAGGGTCTGGTCCGGCGTGGTCAGCAGGTCGAAACCGTCGAAGCGGATCGCGCCACTTATTTCCGCGCTCTGCTTCGGCAGCAGGCCCATGATCGCCAGCGACGTCACGCTCTTGCCGCAGCCGGATTCCCCGACGAGACCGAGCGTCGCGCCATTGGCGACGCTGAGATCGACGCTGTCGACCGCGTGGGTGATACGGCCGTCGTCGCCATGAAAGCGGATACGCAGATCCTTGATCTCGATGAGGGGGCCGGCGCTCATGATCGTCTCGCGCGCGCCGCTTCGATGCTGGCGTCGATGACGCTGCGATCGGTGTTGCCGGCCGGGTTCTGCCGCGTCGGCATGGAGGCGCGGAAATGCACCCAGAGCTCGTGGCTGACGCGCTCGAGCCGTTCGAGCTCACCGAGCGGATCGGAATGGTCGTCGGCGCGAATGTCGAGGGCCGGCCATTCCTCCTCGCCGTGGATCACGAGCGCGGCCGATTGTTTGCCGCGCTTGTCGCCGCCGGCGGCTTCGCCGGCGCGCATCGCCGCGATTAGTCGACGAGGGAAGGGCAGGCTGTCATTTGCGATATATGTCTTCGCGGTCTCGTCGAGCACGTCTGGGCCGGCGAGCATATTGCCGGCGATCGAGAAGCCGCTGCCCGCGACGTGGCCGCACCAATCAACGCAGTCGCGCCCGGTATGCGCGGCGATTGCGCCGCTGGCATCCATGATATGGACCTGGCGGCTCTCGCGGCCGCCATCGGTCGCCAGCAGCGTGGCGAGCACGTCGTGGGCGTTGAGGCCCTCGCGCAACAACTTGATGCCGTCGATGCCGTAATAGGGATTGACGAAGGCTTGTGTTGCGATCGCGCCGAGGCCGGCGGCAATATACGGCACGCGCGCGCCGACGGCGAAGAAGCGGGTCGCGACCGCGATTCCGAACTGGCCGGTGGCAGGATCGCGCGCGATGATCGACCAGGTCATGTGCTGCCTTCAGCGTCCCGCCGCGTAGCCCTGCATGCCGCGCGGATTGGCGGCGGCGCGCCGGCGCGGGCCCACGCGTGAGGCCGCGGTGAGGCGGCCTTCGGACCAGTCGGGGCCGACCTCGACGATATGTCCGCGCTCGCGCAGGTTCTCGATGGTTGCCTTCGGCACGCGGTTCTCGACCACGAGCACCCCGGGACGCGCGGTGCGAGGCCAGAACGAGATCGGGAAATGCTCGGAATGCCAGGCCGGCGCGTCGATCGCTTCCTGGAGATTGAGGTTGCAATGGACGTGGCGCAGGAAGAATTGCGTGATCCACTGGTCCTGCTGATCGCCGCCCGGCGAGCCCCAGGCGAGGTAAGGCTCGCCGTCGCGCAGCGCCATGGTCGGAGAGAGCGTCGTGCGCGGCCGCTTGCCCGGCGCGAGCGCGGCGGGATGGCCTTCCTCCAGCCAGAACATCTGGGCGCGGCTGCCGAGGCAAAAGCCGAGCTCGGGAATGATCGGCGAGGATTGCAGCCAGCCGCCCGACGGCGTCGACGACACCATATTGCCGTCCCTATCGATGATGTCGAAATGCACGGTGTCGCCGCGCACCTCGCCGAAGCGGCCCACGGTCGGCTCGCCGGCGCCGAGCGCGCCGACCGCCTCGCGCTGGCCCTCCGCGCGGCGCAGCTTGACGACACCGCCGAAGCCCTCGACAGAACCAGGGATGAAATCGAGCGAAGCCTTGTCGGTGACGAGCTTGCGGCGCTCGTCGTTATAGGTATCCGACAGCAGCGTTTCGATCGGGATCTCGTTGAACTTGGGATCGCCGTAGAATTTTTCGCGATCAGCAAAGGCGAGCTTGGCGCATTCGATCTGGAGATGGATGAACTCCGGCCCTGTCGGGTCGAGGCCGTCGAGCGCAAAGCCCTTCAGCAGCGCGAGCTGCTGCAGCGTGACCGGGCCCTGGCTCCATACGCCGGCCTTGCAGACCGTGTAGCGGCCGTAATCGTAGGTGAGCGGCGCCTCGACTGTCGGCTGCCAGCGCGCCATGTCGTCGGCGGAGAGCACGCCGCGATGTGGCGAGCCGCTGACGTCCATCACCTCCTGGGTTCGGCAGAACTTGTCGACGGCTTCCGCGACGAAGCCTTGCGACCAGGCTTTGCGCGCGCGCTCGATCTCCGCATCGCGGCCACCGCCGCCGCTTTCCGCCTCGCTCAGGATCCGAGCGTAGGTCGCAGCCAGTGTCTTGTTGGTGAACAGCGTGCCTGGCTTCGGCACTTCACTGTTCGGGAGGTAGACCGCGGCGGACGTCGGCCAGTGCTTGCGGAACAGCTGCTCGACGGTCTGGATCGTGGCGCAGGCGCGCTCGACCAGCGGATAGCCGTCGCGGGCGTAGAAGATCGCCGGCTCCAGCACGTCGCGCACGCGCATCGTTCCGTAGTCGCGCAGCAGCATCATCCAGGATTCGAAGGTGCCGGGAACGCAGGCGGCGAGCAGACCCGTGCCCGGCACCATGTCGAGGCCTTCGCTTCTGTAATGCGCGATGGTGGCCCGCGCCGGCGCCGGGCCCTGGCCGCAGATTACCTCGGTGCGGCCGCGCTTGACGTCATGCACGATGACGGGCACGTCGCCGCCGGGACCGTTCAGATGCGGCTCGACCACCTGGAGCGTGAAGGCGGTGGCAACGCCGGCATCGAAGGCATTGCCGCCCTTTTCCAGGATGGCCATGCCCACGGCCGTCGCAATCCAGTGCGTCGAGGCGACGACCCCGAACGTGCCCTCGATCTCGGGCCTCGTCGTGAACGGATCGGGATTGATATTACTGCCCATGGGACTTCACCACCTTATTTCCGGCGCGCGCAATTGATCACAGGGCCACGCCGCTTCCAAATGCGCAGGCTGCATGGCACGCGCGCGTCACGCCGGGACCGGCGCGGTGTTGACCGCATGGCAGGCGACGCCGTCGATTAGTTCCGGGGTTTCCTTGCGGCAGAGATCGAACGCCAGCGGACAGCGCGGATTGAAGGCGCAGCCGGAGGGCGGATTGATCGGGTTCGGAATTTCGCCCTTGACCGGAATGCGCTGGCGGCCGCTCATGGCAAGATCAGGCACGGCGCCCAGCAGCATCTTGGTGTAAGGCATGCGCGGATTGGCGAACAGCTCGCGTCCGTCCGCAATCTCGACGATACGGCCGAGATACATCACGCCGACGCGGCTCGCCATGTGGCGCACCACGGCGAGGTTGTGGCTGATGAACATGTAGGTCAGGCCGAACTTGTCCTGGAGGTCGCGCATCAGGTTCAGGATCTGCGCCTGCACGGAGACGTCGAGCGCCGAGGTCGGCTCGTCGCAGACGATGAATTCGGCGTCGGACGCGAGCGCGCGCGCGATCGCGATGCGTTGGCGTTGGCCGCCGGAGAATTCGTGCGGATATTTCAGCCGGTCGTCTGGATGCAGGCCGACGAGGCTGAGCAGCTCGCCGACGCGAGCCTGGATGTCGCGCTCGCCCTGGATCAGGTCGAAGGCACGGATCGGCTCGGAGATGATGGCATCGACCCGGAAGCGCGGGTTCAGGCTCGCATAGGGATCCTGGAAGATCATCTGGATGCGCCGGCGCAGCTTTCGCCGCGCTGGCGCCTGCCGCGGGTCGGTCATGGAGACGCCGTCGATCAGCACGTCGCCGGCGCTTGGCGGCAGCAGGCCGACGACCATGCGTGCCACCGTGGTCTTGCCGGAGCCGGACTCGCCGACCAGGGCAAACGTCTCGCCCTTCCTGATGTCGAAGGTAACGTGATCGACTGCCTTGAGATATTCGAGATGTCCGCCTTCAAGCACGCGGTTGAGCCAGGGTTTCGAGACGTCGAAGACGCGGCGCAGGTTTGTGGCCTGGACGAAGGGAGCACTCATGCCACGCTCTCCGCCGGCACGTCGTCATAGAGGTGGCAGGCCACCGATTGCGCGCCGCGCGGCAGCGGCTCCGGCCGATCGACACGGCAACGATCGAAGGCGAAGGCGCAGCGCGGATTGAACGAGCAGCCGCGCGGGATCGCCGACAGGCGCGGCATCGAGCCCGGGATCTGCACCAGGCGCTTGTCCTCGCCCGCAAGCGTCGGGATCGCGCCCATCAGGCCCTTGGCGTAAGGGTGCAGCGGATTCTTCACGACGTCCTGCACCGGGCCGATCTCGGCGACGCGGCCGGCATACATCACCGCGACGCGGTCGGAGGTTTCGGCGATCACGCCCATGTCGTGCGTCACCAGCATCACCGCGGTGCCGTGGTCGCGTCCGAGCCGCTTGATCAGCGAGATGATCTGGGCCTGCACGGAGACATCGAGCGCGGTGGTCGGCTCGTCCGCGATGATCAGCTCGGGCTCGGCACAGATCGCGAGCGCGATCACGACGCGCTGGCGCATGCCACCGGAAAACTCGTGGGGATAGCCGTCGATACGCTTTTCCGGCGCGGGAATGCCGACTTCGGCCAGGAGGTCGATGGCGCGGCGGCGGGCGGCCGACTCGGACAGATTGAGGTGGGTGCGGATCGTCTCCACGATCTGGTCGCCGACCTTGTACAGCGGATTGAGCGATGTCAGCGGATCCTGGAAGATCATGCCGATGCGCTTGCCCCTGATACGGCGCATCTCCTCCGGCGGCAGATTGTCGATGCGCAGGCCCGCGAGATGAATCTCGCCGCCGGCAATGCGGCCGGGCGGATCGATCAGGCCGATCACCGCGAGGCCGGTGACGGACTTGCCGGCTCCGGACTCGCCGACGACGCCGAGCACCTCACCTTTGGCGATGTCGAAGGAGACGCCGTCGATGGCGCGCAGCGTGCCGCGGCGGGAGGCAAACTCCACGTGAAGATCGCGCACGGAAAGGACGGGTTCGGTCATGGACGAGGCGTATTCATCGAAGCTTCGGATTGAGCGCGTCGCGCAGCCAGTCGCCGAGCAGATTGATCGACAGGATCAGCGCCGCGAGCGCGAGCCCCGGGAAGGCGACGATCCACCATTCGCCGGCGAACAGATAATTGTTGCCGATGCGGATCAGCGTGCCGAGCGAGGGCATGGTGTCGGGCAGGCCGACGCCGAGGAAGGACAGCGTCGCCTCGGTGATGATGGCGAGCGCAAGGTTGATGGTGGCGATGACCAGAATCGGGCCCATCGTGTTCGGCAGCACGTGCCGCAGCATGATCTTCGGCGCCGGCAGGCCGATCAGCTGTGCGGCGGCGACGTAGTCCTTGTTCTTCTCGACCATCACGGAGCTGCGCACCGTCCGGGCATAGCCAACCCAGAAGCTCAGGCCGATCGAGATCACCAGCACCACCAGCATGCTGGTGGCGTCCAGCCGGTTGCCGAGGATTGATTTCGCGATGCCGTTGACCAGCAGCGCGATCAGGATTGCAGGGAATGTCAGCTGCACGTCGGCGATCCGCATGATCACGCCGTCCACTGCGCCGCCGAAATAGCCGGCGATCAGGCCGAGGGCGATGCCGAGCGCGCCGGCGAAGATCACGCCGGCGACACCCACGGCGAGCGAGATGCGCATGCCATAGAGAATCGCGGAGAACACGTCGCGGCCCTGCTCGTCGGTGCCAAGCAGGAACGGGCTCTGGCCGTCCGCAGTCCACAGCGGTGAAATCCGCGAATTCATCAATTGCAGCTGTGCCGGATCGAACGGGTTCTGCACCGCGAGCACGGATGCAAAGATCGCAAGCAGGAAGAACAGGACCGTGATGGCCGCAGCCACCATGGTGAGCTTGGAGCGGCGGAACGAATAGAACAAGTCGCTGTCGAGCGTGCGGCTGAACCAGCCATGGGCGACCTGCACCGGCTGCGCGCTTTGCTTGTCGGAATTGGAAACGACTGCGTCGGACATGCAGGTTGTCCTATGCGGCGCGACCGACGGTCGAGCGCAAGCGCGGATCGACCACCGTGTAGAGAATGTCGACCACCAGATTGATGGTGACAAAGATTAGTGAAACCATCAGCAGGTAGGCGGCCATGATCGGAATGTCGACGTTTTGCACGGCCTGGACGAACAGAAGCCCCATGCCCGGCCATTGGAACACCGTTTCGGTGATGATCGAAAATGCAATAACCGAGCCAAACTGAAGCCCGGCTACGGTAATCACCGGAATCAGCGTGTTCTTCAGCGCGTGGCCGAAATGGATGGCGCGCGTGGTCAGCCCCCTGGCGCGGGCGAAGCGGATATAGTCGGTCCGCAACACTTCCAGCATCTCCGCGCGCACCAGCCGCATGATCAGGGTCATCTGGAACAGGCCGAGCGTGATCGAAGGCATGATCAGTGCCTTCAGTCCCGACACCGTGAGCAGGCCGGTCGTCCACCAGCCGAGCTTGACCACCTCGCCGCGGCCGAACGAGGGCAACCAGCCCAATGTCACGGCGAACAGGTAGATCAGGAGAATGCCGATCAGGAAGGTCGGCAGCGAGATGCCGATCAGCGAGATCGCCTGGAATAATTTGGCCAGCACGGTATCGCGCTTGAGCGCCGAATAGACGCCCATGAGGATGCCGAAGACCATGGCAAACACGGTCGCACAGATCGCAAGTTCCAGCGTCGCGGGCATGCGCTCCATCAACAGCGTCGCGACCGGCTGGCGGAACTGGTAGGAGACGCCGAACTTGAACTGCGCCGCATCGGCGAAATAGCGCACGAACTGCACCGGCACGGGGTCGTCGAGGCCGAGCGACTTGCGCACGATCGCGCGTTCGGCGGCCGAGGTGTCGATCGAGACGATCTGGTTGACGGGGTCGCCGGCGAAGCGGAACATCGAGAACGCGATGATGCCGACGGCGAACATGACGCCGATGGCCTGAACGGCGCGGCGAAGCGTGAAAGCGAGCATGCCTTCCACTGTCCTTGGGTGAGCGTACGGCCGACGTCCTTGGCGGCCGGAAAAGAAAAGGTCCCGGAAGGCGGATGCCGCCGGGACCTCGTGTTCAACCGATCCTATTCCTTCTTGGTTGCCCAGTGGAACATGACGAGATTGTCGGCGCGCTGCGGCAGGTTCACCTTCTTCGAAACGCCCCAGGCCAGCGCCTGCTGGTGCAGCGGGATGTAGGACCAGTCCTTCATGCCGATTTCGTAGGCCTGCTTGATCAACTGGTTGCGCTTGGTGGTGTCGGCTTCGACCAGCACCTTGTCGGTGATGGCGTCGAACTCCTTGTTGCAATAACCGCCGAGATTGGCCTCGCCGCGCGAGGATTTCGCATCGTCGCGGCAGCCCATGATGTCGTAGAGCACGTTGTGGGAGTCCATCGTGCTCGGGGTCCAGCCCAGCAGATAGAACGAGGTCTGGTAGCCGCCCTGCTTCAGCACCTTGGCGAAGTACTGCGCCTTCGGTTGCGCCAGAAGATTGATCTTGACGCCGATACGGGCGAGCATGCCGACCACGGCCTGGCAGATCGCGGCGTCGTTGACGTAGCGATCGTTCGGGCAGTCCATGGTGACCTCGAAGCCGTCGGGGTAACCGGCTTCGGTCAGGAGCTTCTTGGCGCCGTCGGGATCGAATTTCGGCCGCGTGAACTCCTTGGACAGCACGAACAGTTCCGGTGCGATCATCAGCGCCGACGGCGTCGACAGCCCGCGCATCACGCGCGTCTTGATCAGCTCGATATCGATCGCCTTGTAGAAGGCCTCGCGGACGCGGACGTCCTTGAACGGGTTCTTGCCCTTGATGTTGGAGTAGAGCAGCTCGTCACGCATCTGGTCAAAGCCGAGGAAGATGGTACGCAGCTCCGGTCCCTTCAGCACCTGGGCGTTCGGGCTGGAATCGACGCGGGAGATGTCCTGGATCGGAACCGGCTCGATGACGTCGACTTCGCCCGAGAGCAGGGCGGCGACGCGGGTGGCGTCGGAAGCGATCGGGGTGAAGATGATCTCCTTGAGATTGCCCTCGACCTTGCCCCAGTAATTGGGATTGGCCTTGAACACCGTCTTCACGCCGGGCTGATGGCTTTCAATGATGAAGGGACCGGTGCCGTTCTCGTTCAGTGAGGCATAGCTCGGCGTGGTCGCCGCCACCGGCGTCGGATCGACGACGTTGTTCTCCTCGGCCCATTTCTTGTTCATGATGTACCAGACATCCCACGCGTTATGCAGAATGGGATTTGGCGAGGGCAGGACGAAGTCGACGGTGTAGTCATCGACCTTGACCACCTTGACGTCCGGCGCAAGGCGAGTCTGCATGTTCGACCCCTTCTTGCGGACGCGATCGGCCGAGAACACCACGTCGTCGGCGGTGAAGGGGTTGCCGTTGTGGAATTTCACGCCCTTGCGCAAATGGAAGCGCCAGCGCGTCGGCTCTGGGGTTTCCCAGCTTTCCGCCAGCGCCGGAATGATCTTGAGGTCCTTGTCGCGCGCCGTGAGGCCCTGATAGACGTGGCCGAGATGAGCGTGGGTGGTGCTCTCGTTCAGGGTATAGGGATCGAGCGACTTCAGGTCACCCTGGTTGGCATAACGTAGCGTCTGGCTCGATGCTGGCGAGACCGCCAACGCGAGCGTACCGGCGAGTGTCGCCGCAAACAGACTTTGACCGACTGACATTCTTGACCCTCTCCACACTGCCGCGCCGGTGATTTTTGATTGTTCGGCGAGGCTGACTGATCCATGTTGCCCAGAGTTCTCGACCCGTGCAAGCGTCATTCCAGCAAGGAACGCGCCAAGTTGCGCCGCTGTGCAGCAATGCTGCCCGGCAATCCCCGGCAGGCCGGCGAGCTTCTGCGCGGGGCGCGGGCCGACAATTTGATTGACCATACCCGTCGATTGGGGAAGCTGGTCCTAGCGGCTTCCCCTCAGGTCGCTTGCCTTGCAGACCTTCTCGCGGTGATACTCCGACAGGCCGCTCGAATCTCATCCGGAGGGGACATGAAGGTTAACATCGAAATCGACTGTACCCCCCTCGAAGCCCGTCAGTTCTTCGGTCTGCCTGACGTGGCGCCGATGCAGACCGCCGTGATGGACAAGCTGCAGCAGCAGGTGCTCAGCAATATTGAGAAGATCTCGCCGGAATCGCTGATCCAGAGCTGGTTCACCTTCGATCCCAAGATCGCCGAGCGGTTTCAGGACATGTTCGTCGCGATGGCCGGCCTCGGCGGCACCCGCAGCGGCGACAAGAAAAAATAGTGTCGCCCGAGCCGGACGGGGCGCTGCAAGAAGGCCGGCTTCGTCCGCCGGGTCTCGGCCTGCTGCTCGCCGAGGCCCGTGGGCTATTCGAGTTGAATGCGAGCCTCTTGCTGTCGCCGCTCCTGATGCGGGCGCCGCGGGGCGATGGCCATCCGGTGCTGGCGCTGCCGGGC
Organism: Bradyrhizobium yuanmingense; assembly: GCF_025200905.1. Taxonomy (NCBI): domain Bacteria; kingdom Pseudomonadati; phylum Pseudomonadota; class Alphaproteobacteria; order Hyphomicrobiales; family Nitrobacteraceae; genus Bradyrhizobium; species Bradyrhizobium yuanmingense. Next base: position 2,139,629 of record NZ_CP104173.1, read on the forward strand.
TTTCTCGCCAGCGACCTCTCCATGGTGCCGATACGGCGCTATCTCAGCGAGCTCGGTTATGCGGCGCATGCCTGGCGGATGGGCCGCAATCTCGGCGGGCTCGGGCGAATGCGGGATTCGCTGCGCATGCGCTTGGCCGAAATCCATGCCGCCACGGGACGCAAGGTCAGCCTGGTCGGTTGGAGTCTCGGCGGCGTCTATGCCCGCGATCTCGCGCTTTGGGCGCCGGACAAGGTCCGCTACGTCGTCACACTCGGCAGCCCTTTCGCCAACGATGTGCGGGCGACCCACGCGACGCGGCTCTATGAGACGTTATCCGGCGAGAAGGTGGAGGACTATGCGGAAGCGCGCGAGGCGATTGCCGGCGATCTGCCGGTGCCGGCAACGTCGATCTATTCGCGCGCCGACGGCGTCGTGAACTGGCGGACCTGTCTGCTGCGCCCCTCCGACCGTGCCGAGAACATCGAGGTGCACCTGGCGAGCCATATTGGGCTTGGCGTGAACCCGGCGGTGCTGTGGGCCGTGGCGGATCGCCTGGCGCAACCGGAGGGAGACTTCCGGCCATTTGACCGGGCGGGGCCGTTTGCCATTGCATATGCCCCGCCGGACCGGGCAGTATCGGCCTGACGAGAAGCGCCGCCAAGGCGCCCGTCGAATACTCGGGAGGGAACCATGGCTGACGGTAAGAAGCTGTCGTCGCTTGACGCGTCGTTTCTCTATCTGGAAACACCGGAGATGCCGATGCATGTCGGCAGCATGGCGATCTTCTGCCTGCCTGACGACTACAAGGGCGATTTCTTCGAAGAGTTCAAGGCGATGATCGTCTCGCGCCTGCACATCGCGCCGATTCTCAAGGCGCGGCTGGAGAAGGCGCCGCTCGACATCGATCATCCCTCCTGGGTCGAGGACGACCAGTTCGACATCGACCGCCACATCTTCCGGGCAAGCCTGCCGCAGCCGCGCGACCGCGCTACGCTCGAGCGCATCGTCGGCTGGATGCATGCCAAGCTGCTCAACCGCGCCCGTCCGCTCTGGGAGTTCTACGTGTTCGAGGGCATGAAGGACAACGAGGTCGGGCTCTATTCCAAGATGCACCATGCCGCGATCGATGGCGGCGCCGGTGCGGCGCTGACCAACATGATCTACGACATCTCGCCGATCCCGCGGAAGGTCGATCCGCCGACCGCGGGCAGCAAGCCCGGGCAGGAGCCGCGCGACATCGCCGCCAACCTGCTCGACTCCTATCAGCAGCTGTTCAGCCAGCCGCTGGAGGCTTCGCAAGCGGCGAAGAACCTGCAGCTGCCCCGCACCGGCAAGAGCGATATCGGCTCGATCCTGTTCGACAACGCTATGTACCAGATCGAGAGCGCGGTGCGCTTCGCCGGCAACATCCCGACCGTGCTCAAGAGCGTCTCCGACGTGCTCGGCAAGATCGCCGATCCGAAGTCGCGCGAGAGCCTTGCCAGCATGGTGTCGCCGCCGACCATGCTCAACAAGACGATCTCCTCGGAGCGGAGCTTTGCCGGCGTATCGATCCCGCTGTCGCGGGCGAAGGCGCTGGCCAAGCAGGCCGGCGGCAAGCTCAACGACGTGGTGCTGGCGCTCGCCTCCGGCGTCGTCCGCCGCTATCTCCTGCGATACGGCACGCTGCCGGCGAAATCCCTGACCGCAGCGGTGCCGATCTCGCTGCGGGAGGAGGGCAACACCGAGGCCAACAACCAGGTGTTCGGCATGATCTGCTCGATCGCCACCAACATCGAGGATCCCAAGGCGCGGCTGGAAGCGATCATCGCGCAATCAACCAAGTCCAAGGAGATGTCGCATCCTTTGCGGGCTTTGATGCCGCAGGTCTCCAACATCTCGATGCTGGGCGCGCCGATCATGGTGCAGATTCTGGCGCTGCTCTATAGCCGCTCGAACCTCTCCGACGTGCTGCCGCCCGCGGCCAACATCACCGTGTCCAACGTGCCCGGGCCACGGCAGACGCTCTATGCCGCCGGTGCCGAGCTCTTGCACATCTTCCCGGTGTCTATCTCGACCCACGGGCAGGCACTCAACATCACCGTGCAGAGCTATCGCGACCAGCTCGATTTCGGCTTTATCGTCGGTGCCAACATCATTCCGCATGTGCAGGTGATGTGCGACATGCTGCCTGAGGAATTCGCCGCGCTGGAGGCGGCGTACACGCCGCCGGCCGCTGATATCAAGGGCGCCGCCGAGTAAGGACTTTGCAATGATTGAAATGCCGCCGCTCAAGTTCGCGACGACGAACGGAATCCGCATGGGCTATTACGAGGCAGGCCCGGCCGACGACAAGCCGCCGGTCGTGCTGTGCCACGGCTGGCCAGAGCTCGCCTTTTCCTGGCGTCACCAGATCAAGGCATTGAGCGAGGCCGGCATCCGCGTGATCGCGCCCGACCAGCGTGGCTACGGCGCGACCGATCGGCCCGAGCCGGTCGAAGCCTATGACATGGAGCACCTGACCGGCGATCTCGTCGGTCTGCTCGATCATCTCGGGATCGACAAGGCGATCTTCGTCGGCCACGACTGGGGCGGCTTCGTCGTCTGGCAGATGCCGCTGCGGCATCCCACGCGCGTCGCCGGAGTCGTCGGCGTCAACACCCCGCATTGGGACCGCATGCCGATCGACCCGATCGCGCTGTTTCGCCAGCGTTACGGCGACCAGATGTACATCGTCCAGTTCCAGGATCCCGCGCGCGAGCCGGACAAGATCTTCGGCAGCCGCGTCGAGCAGACCTTCGACGCCTTCATGCGCAAGCCGCTGGCAAAGCCGGCAGCGAAACCGGACGAGCCGCCGATCGCGGGTGTCGGCGCCTCGTCGAAGACCAACCTGGCTTTCCCGCAGATGATTGCGGCGTACGACGCCAAGGTCGATCCGCGCACGCCGATCCTGTCGGCTGATGAGAAGAAGGTGTTCGTCGACACCTTCACGAAGACCGGCTTCACCGGCGGCATCAACTGGTACCGCAACTTCACCCGCAACTGGGAGCGCGCCGAGGGGCTGGACCACCACATCCACGTGCCCTCGTTGATGATCATGGCGGAGAATGATGCCGTGCTGCCGCCCTCGGCGGCCGACGGCATGGAGAAACTGATCGATGATCTCGAGAAGTATCTGGTGAAGGACAGCGGCCATTGGACGCAACAGGAGAAGCCGGAGGAGGTCAGCGCCAAGCTGATCGAGTGGCGGAGAAGGCGGTTTGGCTAGCGGTCGTCATTGGGAACGCGTCATTGCGAGGAGCCCGCGACAAATTGCCAAGCAATTTGCGCTGGCGACGAAGCAATCCAGACTGCCTCCACGGATACATTTCTGGATTGCTTCGCTTCGCTCGCAACGACGACATTGAGGCAGGGGGACTACATTTCGATGTCATCCAAGAACCGTCTGGACCCGATTCCGCAGCCGCCGACCAAGCCAGTGGTCGGCAATATGCTGTCGCTGGACGCGGCCGCTCCCGTGCAGCACCTGACGCGGCTTGCCAAGGAGCTCGGTCCGATCTTCTGGCTTGACATGATGGGCTCGCCGATCGTCGTCGTCTCCGGCCACGATCTCGTCGACGAGCTCTCCGACGAGAAGCGGTTCGACAAGACGGTGCGCGGCGCGCTGCGGCGCGTGCGTGCGGTCGGCGGCGACGGCCTCTTCACCGCCGACACCCGTGAGCCGAACTGGAGCAAGGCGCACAACATCCTGCTGCAGCCTTTCGGCAACCGCGCCATGCAGTCCTATCACCCGAGCATGGTCGACATCGCCGAGCAGCTCGTCCAGAAATGGGAGCGGCTCAACGCCGACGACGAGATCGACGTCGTCCACGACATGACCGCGCTGACGCTGGATACGATCGGCCTGTGCGGCTTCGAGTACCGCTTCAACTCGTTCTACCGGCGCGACTACCATCCTTTCGTCGAGTCACTGGTACGATCGCTCGAAACCATCATGATGACGCGCGGCCTGCCGTTCGAGCAGCTCTGGATGCAGAAGCGGCGGAAGACGCTGGCCCAAGACGTCGCTTTCATGAACAAGATGGTCGACGAGATCATCGCCGAACGCCGCAAGAGCGCGGAAGGCATCGACGACAAGAAGGACATGCTGGCCGCGATGATGACCGGCGTCGACCGTTCCACCGGCGAGCAGCTCGACGACGTCAATATCCGCTACCAGATCAACACCTTCCTGATCGCAGGGCACGAGACCACCAGCGGCCTGTTGTCCTACACGCTCTATGCGCTGCTCAAGCACCCGGAGATTCTCAAGAAGGCCTATGACGAGGTCGACCGCGTCTTCGGCCCCGACGTCAACGCCAAGCCGACCTATCAGCAGGTGACGCAGCTCACCTACATCACGCAGATCCTGAAGGAGTCGCTGCGGCTGTGGCCGCCGGCGCCGGCCTACGGCATCTCGCCGCTGAACGACGAGACCATCGGCGGCGGGCAGTACAAGCTCAGGAAGGGAACGTTCGTCACCATCCTAGTGACGGCGCTGCATCGTGATCCCAGCGTGTGGGGTCCCAACCCCGACGCCTTCGACCCCGAGAATTTCAGCCGCGAGGCGGAGGCAAGACGGCCGATCAATGCCTGGAAGCCGTTCGGCAACGGCCAGCGCGCCTGCATCGGCCGCGGCTTCGCCATGCATGAAGCAGCGCTCGCACTCGGCATGATCCTGCAGCGCTTCAAGCTGATCGACCACCAGCGCTACCAGATGCATCTGAAGGAGACGCTGACGATCAAGCCGGAAGGCTTCAAGATCAAGGTGCGGCCGCGTGCCGACCGCGAGCGCGGCGCCTATGGCGGGCCAGTTGCGGCTGCGTCCTCGGCACCAAAGGCGCAGCGTCAGCCCACCACGCGGCCCGGCCACAACACGCCGATGCTGGTGCTCTACGGCTCCAATCTCGGGACCGCCGAGGAGCTCGCAACGCGCATGGCCGATCTTGCCGAGATCAACGGTTTTGCCGTGCATCTCGGCCCGCTCGACGACTATGTCGGCAAGCTGCCGCAGGAGGGCGGCGTGCTGATCATCTGCGCCTCCTATAACGGCGCGCCGCCCGACAATGCGACGCAGTTCGTCAAATGGCTCGGTGAGGATCTGCCGAAGGATGCCTTTGCCGGTGTGCGCTACGCCGTGTTCGGCTGCGGCAACAGCGACTGGGCCGCGACCTATCAATCGGTGCCGCGCTTCATCGACGAGCAATTGTCGAAGCATGGTGCGCGCGCGGTCTATCCGCGCGGCGAGGGCGATGCCCGCAGCGATCTCGACGGCCAGTTCCAGAAATGGTTCCCCGCCGCCGCGCAAGTCGCGACCAAGGAGTTCGGCATCGACTGGAATTTCACCCGCACCGCCGAGGACGATCCGCTCTATGCAATCGAGCCGGTCGCGGTGACCGCCGTCAACACCATCGTCGCCCAGGGCGGCGCAGTGGCGATGAAGGTGCTGGTCAATGACGAGCTCCAGAACAAGTCCGGCGCGAATGCTTCCGAGCGCTCGACGCGCCACATCGAGGTGCAGCTGCCGGCCAACCTCAGCTACCGCGTCGGCGATCACCTCAGCGTCGTTCCGCGCAACGATCCTACGCTGGTTGATTCAGTTGCCCGCCGCTTCGGCTTTTTGCCGGCCGATCAGATCAGGCTTCAGGTGGCCGAAGGCCGGCGCGCGCAATTGCCGGTCGGCGCGGCCGTATCGGTTGGTCGCCTGCTCAGCGAGTTCGTCGAGCTCCAGCAGGTCGCGACCCGCAAGCAGATCCAGATCATGGCCGAGCACACCCGCTGCCCCGTCACCAAGCCGAAGCTATTGGCCTTCGTCGGCGAGGAGGCGGAACCGCTCGAGCGCTATCGCGGTGAGATCCTCGCCAAGCGCAAATCGGTGTTCGACCTGCTGCTCGAATATCCGGCTTGCGAACTACCGTTCCACGTCTATCTCGAAATGCTGTCGCTGCTGGCGCCGCGCTATTACTCGATCTCCTCCTCGCCGTCGGTCGACCCCGCGCGTTGCAGCGTCACGGTCGGCGTGGTCGAAGGTCCGGCTGCCTCCGGCCGCGGCACCTACAAGGGCATCTGCTCGAACTATCTCGCCAACCGGCGGGCGGGCGATACGATCTACGCAACCGTGCGCGAGACCAAGGCGGGCTTTCGCCTGCCGGATGATCCATCCGTGCCTGTTATCATGATCGGCCCGGGCACCGGACTTGCGCCGTTCCGCGGCTTCCTCCAGGAGCGCGCGGCGCGCAAGGCGAAGGGAGCCACCCTCGGTCCATCCATGCTGTTCTTCGGCTGCCGCCATCCCGACCAGGATTTTCTCTACGCGGAGGAGCTGAAGGCGATGGCGGCGAGCGGCATCACCGAGCTGTTCACGGGGTTCTCGCGCGCGGACGGGCCGAAGACCTATGTGCAGCATGTGCTCGCGGCGCAGAAGGACAAAGTCTGGCCGCTGATCGAGCAGGGCGCGATCGTCTATGTGTGCGGCGACGGCGGCAAGATGGAGCCGGACGTGAAGGCGGCGCTGGTTGCGATCCACCGCGAGAAGATCGGCAGTGATGCCGCGGCAAGCGCGCGCTGGATCGAGGAGATGGGCGCGAACAACCGCTATGTGCTGGACGTCTGGGCGGGAGCGTAGCCGCAGATCGTAGGGTGGGTTAGCCCCGCGGATTGCGCGAAGCGCAAACTGCTAGGCGTAACCCACCAATTCTGTCCGAGCGGTGGGTTTCGCCTTCGGCTAACCCACCCTACGATCCTGTTCGTGCTAAAGCATTCCCATGATTCCCTGGGAAAAGATCGACACCGCCAAGATCCCCGGTTCCGACGAGGAGCTCCGCCTGATGCGGCGGGGCAAGGAGTTCTCCATCAAGCTCGGCACCAACGAGCTGATGAACAGCCGCCTGTCGGGGTCGGAAGCGGCGCTGGCAACCCTTGCCGCGAAGCAGATCGAGAAAGTCGCAAAGCCCGTCGTTCTCATCGGCGGTCTCGGCATGGGTTTTACGCTACGCGCGGCGCTGGCCGTGCTCGGAGCCCAGGCGAAGATCGTGGTCTCCGAGTTGGTGCCGTCGGTCGTCGCCTGGGCGCGAGGCCCGATGGCCGAGGTCTTCGGCGATAGCCTCGATGATGCCAGGGTGAGCATTCGCGAGATCGATGTCGGTGAAATCATCCGGGCGAAGCGTTCGGCCTTCGACGCCATCCTGCTCGACGTCGACAACGGGCCCGAAGGGCTGACCCGGAAGGGCAATGACGCGCTCTACGATGCGAGCGGGCTGCAGGTTGCGAAGACGGCGCTGCGGGCGGGAGGCGTGCTGGCCGTCTGGTCGTCGGGACCCAATCCGCCGTTCACAGGGCGCCTCAAGCGCGCCGGCTTCGACGTCAACGAAGTCAACGTTCGCGCCACCGGCAGAGGCGGCGGCGCGCGCCACGTGATCTGGATCGCGCGGAAAGGCTAGGCCGCCTGCGCCGCCGCGCCATGCGCATGCTTGTCGATCGCGTCGATGATCTCCGGCCAGAAGCGCATGGGCAGCGCGTGGCCCATGCCCTCGATCATCAGCAGCTTTGCGTTCGGGATCGACGCGGCCGTGTCCTTGCCGCCTTCGGGGCGGACCAACGGATCGACGGTGCCGTGAATCACGAGCGTCGGAACCTTCACGGTGTGCAGCCGCTCCTTGCGGCTGCCCGAGGCAAGCACGGCGCGGAGCTGACGGCCGACGCCGGCCGGATTGAGCCCGCGCGCGAACACCCGCTCGGCGCGGCCGGGGTCGAGCGCTTCCTCTTCCGGGAAATGCCCGGCGCGCAGCACCTTCCAGGTCTGGCCATAGCGGACGATGAATTCCTCCTTGCTGCGCGGCGGCGGCGCCATCAGCACCGCGGCGGCCTCGCGGGTCGGCGGCGGTACGCGCGGATTGCCCGTCGTCGACATGATCGAGGTCAGCGAGCGCACGCTGTGCGGAAACGACAGCGTCACCTCCTGCGCGATCATGCCGCCCATGGACGCCCCGACGAGATGCGCCGACTTGATGCCGAGCGCATCCATCAGCCCGACCGTGTCCTTGGCCATGTCGATCAGCTTGTAGGTGGCGGCTACCGGGATCCGCAAGAAGCGCAGCTTCAGCAGCTCGAACGGCGTCAGCCGCTTGCCGCCGGTGAGATGGCTCGACTTGCCGATGTCTCGGTTGTCAAAGCGGATCACGCGGAAGCCGCGTGCGGCGAGCTGCTCGCAGAATGCATCGTCCCAATGGATCATCTGCGCCCCGAGGCCCATGATCAGCAGCAGCGGCTCGGCATTGTCGTTGCCGAAGATCTCGTAGCAGATGTCGATGCCGTTGGCGCGGACGGTCTGGGGCGGTTGATGGGCGGTCACGGGTTCCTCCTGCTGACCGATGCTGTATCGCACGGTTTCATTTCACGAAGAAGCCGCGTCTCCGACGTTGCGTCGGTTGCTTGCCGGTTGACCGGCACCGCGCAACGGTGTGGTATGGCGGGACAAGAAGGGTGCAAAGCCCTCCGCATTGGGAGGACGCTGATGACCGACAAGATCACTGATCCGGTCGCCTTGTGGCAGAAGATGGTTGGCGAAATGGAGAAGGGTTTCAACTCCTTCGCGACCAAGGCGATGGAGACGCCCGAATTCTCGCAGGCCATGAACCGCGCCGGCGGCGTTGCTGCAGGTGCTCAGAAGCAATTCGGCGATCTCATGGAGAGGTACCTGATCTCGATGAACCTGCCGAGCCGCGAGCAGATGACCGGCATCGCGGAACGGCTCCAGTCGATCGAAGGCCAGCTCGGCGAGATCAAGTCGATGCTGAGCCAGATGTCGGCCACGTCGGGCGCGCCGCAACCCGGCGCCGCGCCGCGGCCACCGCGAACCAAGCGTCCGCCGTCCGAAGGCGGAGACCAAAAATGAACGCGCCGGCGGGACTTGATCTTGCCTCGATCCCGGAGCGCATCCAGTCCGAGGTGCAGCGCGCGATTCAGCGCAGCATCAAGGGCGTCGAATATTTCTCGACCTCGGGCCCCTCGCTCGGCTCGACGCCAAAGGACGTGCTGCACTCGCGCGGCACCATGAGCCTCTATCACTACCGGCCGATGTCGGACGAGATCTACCGCGTGCCGGTGCTGATCGTAATGGCAACCACCAATCGCGGCTACATCCTCGACCTCGTGCCCGGCCAGAGCTTCATCCAGTTCCTGCTGAAACGCGGCTACGACGTCTACATGCTGGACTGGAGCGCGCCGAGGCCGGAGGAGAAGAGCCTGCGCATGGAGGACTATGTCCTCGACTTCATTCCGGACTGCGTCCGCCGCGTGCAAGCCGATTCCGGCGAGCAGGACGTCTCGGTCATCGGCTATTGCTTTGGCGGCGTGCTGTCGCTGCTCTACGGCTCGATCCACAAGGACGGGCCGATGAAGAACCTGATCTGCTTCACCACGCCGATCGACTTCCGGGAGATGAAGCTGTTCTCGAACTTCTCCGATCGCCGCTATTTCGACGTCGACCACCTCGTCGACAGCGTCGGCAACGTGCCGCCGGAGATGATCCTGTCCTCGTTCGAGATGCTGCGGCCGGCCTCGCGTACGGTGAGCCAGATCCAGCTCTGGGAGAACATCTGGAACGACGAGTTCGTGAAGTCGTACCGCATGTTCGATCGCTGGGCGACCGACACGCTGCCGCTCGCCGGCGAATATTTCCGCACCATCACCAAGGACCTGATGTGGGACAACAAGCTGTTCGACGGCACCATGTCGGTCGGCGGCCGTGCGGCCAAGCTCGAGAACATCACGGTGCCGATCCTGCATGCCGTCGCCGAGCACGATCATATCGTGCCCTATGAGGCGGCCAAGCACCTGATCGCCAAGGTCGGCTCGACCGACAAGGAAGAGGTGATCCTGAAGGGCGGTCACGTTTCGCTCGTTGCCGGCGCCAACGCGGTGAAGCGGCTGTGGCCGAAACTGGATTCCTGGCTGGGAAAGAGATCGATATGAGCGAGCAGCGTTCCTATCCGCGCCATGTCAAGACCGACGCCGGCACTATCGAGATCCGCCTGATGTCGCCCGCGGACGAGGCCGCGGTGCTGGCTTTTGGCAAGGGCCTGCCGACCCATGACCTGTTGTTCCTGCCACGCAACATCAGCGAGCCGAAGGTGCTGTCGGCCTGGGTCAAGGAAATCGAGCGCGGAGCTATTCAGAGCCTGCTCGCGGTGAGAGAGGGCAGGGTCGTTGGTTGCGGCACGCTGGTGCGCGATCCCCATTCCTGGTCGCCTCATGTCGGTGAGATCCGGATGGTGGTTTCGCCTGAGGTCCGCGGCAAGGGCGTGGGCAAGGCGCTGTCGCAGGAGACTTTTGCGCTGGCGCTCGGAGCGGGCCTGGAAAAGCTCTCGGTCCAGATGACGGTGGATCAGCAGGCGGCGATCGCCCTGTTCGAGAGCCTCGGCTTCAAGGCCGAGGCCCTGCTGCGGGACCATGTCCGGGACGTCGACGGCAAGACCCACGACATCGTCGTGCTCGGCCACAACATCGCGCAGGTCCAGGCTCAGATGGAGGCCTACGGCCTGCCTGGCGCCGTGCAGCACTAAACAGGGGGCGTCCGACATTGGGTCCGGATCGAACCCATTCCCGTGCCCCCATGGCTACGGAAGCATCAAGGATGCCTCTCGCGAGGGCTGTTCACTATTTCGTGATATCGCACTGCAATATCAATATTGCGATGCACAATTAACCGTGCCATATAGGTCGTGCCCCGGGCCAATGCGGACGGGGTGAGCCCATAGCTCAAACCATTGAGGATGGAGAGAACCCCATGACCACTGAAACCAACACCGCTTTCGAGGGCTTCAAGGACGCTTTCAAGAGCATCCAGAACCTGGAAGTTCCCGAGGCCGCCCGCGAATTCGTCAAGAAGACTGCCAACACTGCCAAGGACCGTGCTGCCGAGGTTTTCGCTGGCTCCGAGCGCGTGACCGCCGCCGTCGAGAACGCGGTGACCGAGTCCATCACCGAGGCCGGCAAGATCAGCCGCAACATCCAGCAGGCGATCTACGAGGACGCTGAGGCGTTCTTCTCGGGCATCGACAAGCTCGCGTCCGCCAAGTCGGTCAGCGAAGCCGTCGAGATCCAGTCGAGCCTGCTCCGCTCCCGCGGCGAAGTGTTCGTCTCGCGCGCCAAGGCGACCGCCGACTATCTCGGCAAGCTCGCCGCCAACGGTGCGAAGTCCGCTCAGGACAATTTCGCCAAGGTCTACAGCAAGACCGCCTGATCTGGCGCCTGAGCACAAACTGAATTTGAGGCCCGCTTCGGCGGGCCTTTGTTTTGCGCCGCCGTCATTGCGAGGAGCTCGCGACAAAATTGCGTGGCAATTTTGCGCTGATGCGACGAACAATCCAGAGTCTTTCCTCTGAAAGATTCTGGATCGCTTCGCTTCGCTCGCAATGACGAGTACTGTGATGCAGTCATGGACTCGTCTGTCACCTTTTCCTTCGACGCCCCCGGCGATGCCGCACGCGCGGCCGAGCTGCGCCGCGTCAAGGCGCTGGCGACTTTGGTGCTGGCCGCGACGCTGGCACTGTTCGTCGTCGCGAAATGGCTGCTGCCCGTGCATCCCGTGTTCGGCTTCATTGCCGCCTTCGCCGAGGCCGCGACCATCGGCGGGCTCGCCGACTGGTATGCCGTGGTGGCGCTGTTCAAGCGGCCGCTCGGCCTGCCGATCCCGCACACCGCGATCATCCAGAGCAACCAGGCCCGCATCGCCGACAAGCTCGGCGAATTCATCCAGGTGCATTTCCTCGAGGCGGGTCCCGTCGAAGCCAAGCTGAAGGAGATCGACTTCGGCTCCTTCGTCGCCGACTGGTTGCGCGACCGCAAGCGCAGCGACGACCTCGCGCGCTTTGCGCTGCGGCTGTTGCCGGAAGCCGTGTCCGCGACCGAGAGCTCCGGCTTGATGACCTTCATCATCCGCCGCATGTCCTCGCAGCTCCAGGCGATCGACCTCGCGCCGCTCGCGGCCGGCACGCTGCGCGGCTTCGTCGCGGAGGGACGGCATCAGATCCTGTTCGACGATCTCCTGCGCGTGATGCACGAGACCTTGAACCAGACGGAGACGATGGCGATGATCCGCGAAAAGGTGCGCGCGGAATTGCCGACCCTGCTCAAGCTCTATCGCGCCGACAAGTTTTTGGTGAACAAGATCGTGGCCTCCGCCACCGCCTTCTTCAACGAAGTGCGCAGCGATCCCAAGCATCCGTTCCGCGGCGAGTTCGACCGCATGGTGCTGAACTTCGTCGACAGGCTCGGCACCGATCAGGCCTATATCGACCGCATCGACGGCCTGAAACGCGATCTCCTGGCGCGGCCGGAGCTCGCCGATCTCGCCCGCACCGTCTGGGCCAACACGCGCTCCTTCATCGAGCGCAGCGCGAGCGGCGAGACGCAGGTGCTGCAACATCATCTCGCCGGGATGTTCGTCTCAGCCGGCGAGGCGCTCGCCAGCGATGCCGAGTTGCGCGGCGAGATCAACAAGGGTCTCGTCACCGTGCTGCGCAGCTTCGTCGCGGACCAGAAGAGCGGCGTCTCGACCTTCATCTCCGATCAGGTCAAAGCATGGAATATGACCCAGCTGATTTCGCTGATCGAGATCAACATCGGCCGCGACCTGCAATACATCCGCTTCAACGGCTCGTTGATCGGCGGGCTCGCCGGGCTCGCGCTCTACACCGTAGAATTCCTGCTCCGATTGTTGTGACTTTTGCGTCACGGCCGTTAGCATTAACGCGCGGACCTATTGTCGCCCCGCGTCTCTCCCGCTTGAATACCAGGAACCGGCCGCCTAGCTGATTCATGTTGCGCTGCGGAACGATCCAGAAGCCGGCGAGTTGGAATCTGTCTACGCATTTGCCGGCCTCGCCGGCCTCCTTTTCAGCGATTCTTCCCAGGGGACCATTGATGACCGCTACTGCCCAAACGCTGCGTCCGCCGTCCCGTACCTTGATGTTTCTGGAAGGACGCGCGATCCACGAGTTCGGCGCATTCCTCGGCGCGCTGCCGCTGCTGAGCCTTGCGCCGCGCGGCGATGGGCATCCGGTGCTGGTGCTGCCGGGCCTCGTGGCCTCCGACACCTCCACTGGCGCGCTGCGCACGTTTCTGAGCAGCAAGGGCTATGCAGTGGCTGGTTGGCGCCAAGGCCGCAACTACGGCCTGCGGCCCGGCGTGCAGGATGCGATGCTCGATCAGATCCGAGAGCTCAACGACACCCACGGCCGCAAGATCAGCTTGGTCGGTTGGAGCCTCGGTGGCATCTATGCGCGCCAGCTTGCCAAGATGGTGCCGGACAGCGTGCGCCAGGTGATCACGCTCGGCAGCCCCTTTGCCGGCGATCCACGCTCGACCAACGCCTGGCGCGTCTATGAATGGGCGAGCGGCCGCAAGGCCGACGAGGTTGATCCGCGTTTCGGCGGCGAGCTTGCCGCTCCGCCGCCGGTGCCGACCACCGCCATCTTCAGCCGTACCGACGGCGTCTGCGCCTGGCAAGGCTGCATGGAGAAGACGGGCGCACAGACCGAGAGCATCGAGGTCGAGAGCAGCCATTGCGGCATGGGCCATCATCCGGCCGCCGTCTATGCCGTAGCCGATCGCCTCGCGCAGAAGGAAGGCCAGTGGCGCCCGTTCGATCGCAGCGGCTGGCGCAGCGTGGTGTATCCCGATCCGCATCGGTAGCGCTCCTCTTCACCTCTCCCTGCAAGCTGGGCGAGGTCGGATTGCATCGGAGATGCGATAGCGGGGAGGAGAAGAGCCGTCGTCCCGCTCCACTGTCGCGCCTGCACCAAACGCGCTAAGGCTGCTGCATGGCGCATCCGCTCTCTCGTATCATCGACCAGCTCAAGCGCGAGCCCTCGCGCACCGGCTCCATCGTCATCACAGTGTTTGGTGATGCCATCGTGCCGCGTGGTGGCTCGGTGTGGCTCGGCACGCTTCTGGAATTCTTCGAAAGCCTCGACATCGTCAGCGGCGTGGTGCGCACCGCAATGTCGCGGCTTGCCGCCGACGGCTGGCTGACGCGCGAGAAGGTCGGTCGCAACAGTTTCTATCGCCTGGCCGACAAGGGCCGCCAGACGTTCGAGGCCGCGACGCGCCACATCTACGATCCGCCGCCGTCCGACTGGACCGGACGTTTCGAGCTGCTGCTGATCGGCAATGGCGAGGATCGCGACGCATCGCGCGAAGCGCTGCGCAATGCCGGCTTCGGCAGCCCGCTGCCGGGCGTATGGGTCGCGCCATCGGGCGTTCCGGTGCCGGATGAGGCCGCGGGCGCGATCCGCCTCGAAGTCTCGGCGGAAGACGACAGCGGCCGCCGTCTGCTCAGCGCGAGCTGGCCGCTCGATCGGACCGCCGATGCCTATCTGAAATTCATGAAGACGTTCGAGCCGCTGCGCGCCGCGATCGCGCGCGGCACGGATCTGTCCGAGGCCGACGCCTTCACCGCGCGGATCCTCTTGATCCACCATTACCGCCGCGTCGTGCTGCGCGATCCATTGCTGCCCGAGAGCCTGCTGCCGCCGGATTGGCCGGGCAGGGCGGCCCGCGAACTCTGCGGCGAGATCTATCGCGCGCTGCTTGCTCCGTCCGAACAATGGCTCGACAGCCATGGAACCAATGAAAAAGGGCCGTTGCCGGCCGCGCGAAAGCTGCTGGAACGAAGGTTCGGCGCCTGATCATTATGTTACAGAAATATCTTGCATGATGTAAATCTTGTTATATATTCTCTCCCAATAAACGGGAGGATGCGCATGTACACCCAGGCGCTGAACACGGCCGAGACCGCTGATCGCGATCTCGAGGACGCAGGCAAGGCTGCGCAATTCCAGGCCCGCGTCGATGCCGAGGAGCGCATCGAGCCGAACGACTGGATGCCGGCGGCCTATCGCAAGACGCTCACCCGCCAGATCTCCCAGCACGCCCATTCGGAAATCGTCGGCATGCTGCCCGAAGGCAACTGGATCACGCGCGCGCCGACCTTGCGCCGCAAGGCCGCGCTGCTCGCCAAGGTGCAGGATGAATGCGGCCACGGGCTCTATCTCTATGCCGCCGCCGAGACGCTCGGCTCCTCGCGCGAGGAGCTGGTCGACGCCATGCTAGCCGGCAAGGCCAAATATTCATCGATCTTCAACTATCCGACGCTGACCTGGGCGGACATCGGCACGATCGGCTGGCTGGTCGACGGCGCCGCGATCATGAACCAGATCCCGCTGTGCCGCTGCTCCTACGGGCCTTATGCGCGCGCGATGATCCGCGTCTGCAAGGAGGAGTCCTTCCACCAGCGCCAGGGTTACGAGATCATGGTGACGCTGTGCCGCGGCTCGGAGGAGCAGAAGGCGATGGCGCAGGACGCGCTGAACCGCTGGTGGTGGCCGGTGCTGATGATGTTCGGTCCGCCCGACGCGACGAGCCAGCACAGCGACACCTCGACGAAGTGGAAGATCAAGCGCTTCTCCAATGACGAGCTGCGCCAGAAGTTCGTCGATGCCACCGTGCCGCAGGCGCAATATCTCGGCCTCACCATTCCCGATCCCGGCATGACGCAGGACGCTGACGGCCACTGGCGCTACAGCGAGATCGACTGGACCGAATTCAAGCAGGTGCTGGCCGGCAACGGCCCGTGCAATCGCGACCGCATGGCCGCGCGCCGCAAGGCACACGAGGAGGGCGCCTGGGTGCGCGAGGCGGCAGCTAGCTATGCCGCCAAGCGCGCCCAGCGTCAGACCGCCCAGGCTGCCGAATAGGAGAGCGATATGGCCACGCCGAACACGCCGCTGTGGGAAGTCTTCATTCGCAGCCGCAACGGGCTCGCGCACAAGCATGTCGGTTCGCTGCATGCAAGCGATGCGACCATGGCGCTGCAGGCCGCCCGCGACATCTACACCCGGCGCGGCGAGGGCCTGTCGATCTGGGTCGTGCCCTCCAGCGCGATCACCGCGAGCGATCCCGCCGAGAAGGGCATGATGTTCGAGCCGGCGGAATCCAAGATCTACCGGCATCCGACATTCTACGAGGTGCCGGAAGAAGTGGGGCACATGTGATGGGGATGATGTGATGTCTTGCGCCAACATCCAGGTCTCCGAAACGCCGCTGGTGCTTTACGCATTGCGCCGCGCCGACGATGCGCTGATTCTTGGTCACAGGCTGTCGGAATGGTGCGGGCATGCGCCGATGCTGGAAGAGGACATGGCACTCTCCAACATCGCGCTCGACCTGATCGGCCAGGCGCGGGAGCTCTACACCTTTGCCGCCAAGGTCGAAGGCAGGGACAACGACGAGGACAAGTTCGCTTACTTGCGCGACGTGCGGCAGTACCGCAATCTTCTCCTAGTCGAGCAACCCAACGGCGATTTTGCCCAGACCCTGGTGCGGCAATTCTTCTATTCCGCCTTCGCCGATCTCTACTGGCGCGCGATGATGAATTCGCGCGATGCGACGCTGGCGGCGATTGCTGCGAAATCGGAGAAGGAGAGCGCCTACCATCTGCGCCATGCCTCGGAATGGATTATCCGGCTCGGCGACGGCACTGAGGAGAGCCACGCGCGCACGCAAGGAGCGATCGATCATCTCTGGGCCTTTACCGGCGAGATGTTTGCCGTCGACGACGGCGAACGCGCGCTGATCCATGCCGGCATTGCCGTCGATCCCGCAAGCTTGCGCGGGCGCTGGCTGGCGACGCTCTCGGACGTCACGCGTGAAGCAACGCTCGCGCTGCCGCAGAACGAGTGGATGCAGCAGGGCGGCCGCTCCGGTCGTCACAGCGAGCATCTCGGCCACCTCCTGTCGGAGCTGCAATCGATGCAGCGGACTTTTCCGGGGCTGACATGGTGATGGTGACCGATGACGCCGCGCTGCGCCAGCGCGCCTGGGACGCCGCCGCCAGCGTGGTCGATCCGGAAATCCCGGTGCTGACCATCGGCGATCTCGGCGTGCTCCGCGACGTCGTTCTCGACGGCGATCATGTCGAGGTCGCGATCACACCGACCTATTCGGGTTGCCCGGCCATGAACATGATCGCGCTCGAAATCGAGGTTGCGCTGGAGCGCGCCGGTTTTCAACATGCAAAGGTACGGACCGTGCTGTCGCCGGCCTGGACCACGGACTGGTTGACCGAGGACGGACGCAAGAAGCTGCGCGCCTACGGCATCGCGCCGCCGCAAGCTTCAAACTCGCGCCGCGCGCTGTTCGGCGATCAGACGGTGGCGTGCCCGCAATGCGGCTCGGACAAGACCGAGCTGCTGTCCGAATTCGGCTCGACCTCCTGCAAGGCGCTCTGGCGCTGCAAGGCCTGCCGCGAACCCTTCGACTATTTCAAGTGCCATTGACCATGTCCGCAGCCGCACCGCGCTTCCATCGCCTCGCTGTCAGGGACCTCCGCCGCGAGGCCACGGACGCCGTCTCGATGACCTTTGCCATCCCCAACGAACTCGCCGGCGCTTACGCCTTTACGCCCGGCCAGTATCTGACGTTGCGCGCCATGCTTGACGGGGAAGAGGTGCGCCGCTCCTATTCGATTTGCTCCGGCCCCGACGATGGCGAGATCCGCATCGCCGTGAAGAAGGTCGATGGCGGCGCGTTCTCGAGCTGGGCAGCCGAAGATCTCAAATGCGGCGACGAGCTCGACGTGATGACGCCGACCGGCCGCTTCGGTCTGGTCCCGCCGACAGATCGTGCGCGCGTTCATGTCGGCTTCGCCGCCGGCTCCGGCATCACGCCGATCCTGTCGATCGTGAAGGGCGTGCTCGCGCGCGAGCCGGGCAGCCGCTTCTTTTTGTTCTACGGCAACCGCACCACCGACAACATCATGTTCCTCGAAGCGCTCGAGGAGCTCAAGGACCGCTTCATCGATCGTCTCTCGATCTTTTACGTGCTCTCCGGCGAGGAGCAGGACATTCCGATCCTGCATGGCCGGCTCGACGGCGACAAGGTGAGGGTGCTGCTCCGCGCGCTGGTGCCGGCGGCCAGCGTCGATCACGTCTTCATCTGCGGTCCTCTTGGCATGAGCGAGGACATCGAGGCGACCTGCCGCGATCTCGGCATCGCCGACGAGCGCATCCATGTCGAGCGCTTCGTTTCCGAGTTCGGCGGCAAGCCGCGGCCGAAAAAGGCGGTTGCGCCCGACGCGCCGCCGAAGGCGATCGCCTCGCTGATCATCGACGGCAAGCGCCGCGACGTGCCCGTCGCCGAGGACGAGGCCATCCTCGATGCCGCGCTGCGCGCCGGCGTCGATCTGCCCTTCGCCTGCAAGGGCGGGATGTGCTCGACCTGCCGCGCCAAGCTGGTCGAAGGCGAGGCGCCGATGGACATCAACTATTCGCTGGAACCGTGGGAGCTCGAGGCCGGTTTTGTTCTCACCTGCCAGGCCAAGCCGTCCACCGAGCGTGTCGTGGTCGATTATGATCATGTCTGATCAGGCGTTCTGCGGCTCCGCAATGCAAATGCGTCGCAATATTTGACAGAGTGAGCCAACCAGAACAACATCATGAGCAACCGTCTGGCCGGGAGAAGCGCGTGAACGTCAAAGCCGCCCTGTCGCCTGAGGATATTGCCCGTGCCTGCGCCGAGGCGATGTGGGCCGAGGACGATGCCTCCAAGGGTCTCGGCATGGAGATCGTCGAGATCGGCCCGGGCTTTGCGACGCTCGCCATGACGGTGCGGCCTGATATGGTCAACGGCCAGCGCATCGCCCATGGCGGCTTCATCTTCACGCTCGCCGATTCCGCCTTCGCGTTCGCCTGCAACTCGCACAATGAGCGCGTCGTCGCGGCGCAGGGCCAGATCACTTTCATCAAGCCCGGCAAGCTTGGCGATCGTCTCATCGCAAGAGCGCGGGAGATCACCCGCGGCGGCCGCTCCGGCATCTACGACGTGCGTGTCACGGTGGGCGAGGTCGTCATCGCGGAATTCCGCGGACATTCCCGCGTCATTCCCGGCAAATGGCTGCCGGCGCAAGATCAATAAAACCAAACAAAAAAGAACAGGCAATGTGGGGAAACGAGGATGGCTCTGACGAGGCTCAAGGAAGGTGGCAACGCCTATAGCGCCGAGATGGATGCGCATGAGCGCGCCTCGCGCGGCGAGATCATGGCGCTGCAGAAGCAGCGGTTGGCGTGGTCGCTGAAGCACGCCTACGACAACGTCGCGCATTACCGCAAGGCGTTCGACAAAGCGGGCGTGCATCCGTCCGACTTTCGCGAGCTCTCTGATCTCGCCAAATTCCCGTTCACGGTCAAGACGGACCTGCGCGACAATTATCCCTTCGACATGTTCGCCGTGCCGCGCGAAAAGCTGGTGCGGGTGCATGCCTCATCCGGCACGACCGGAAAGCCGATCGTGGTCGGCTATACGCAGCGCGACATCGACACCTGGTCCGAGGTGATGGCGCGCTCGATCCGCGCCGCCGGCGGCCGCACCGGCATGATCATCCACAATGCGTATGGCTATGGACTCTTCACCGGCGGTCTCGGCGTGCACTACGGCGCCGAGAAGCTTGGCTGCACGGTTGTCCCCATTTCCGGGGGCATGACCGAGCGGCAGGTGCAGCTCATCAATGATTTCCGGCCCGACATCATCACGGTGACGCCGAGCTACATGCTGGCGATCCTCGACGAGTTCAAGCGCCAGAAGCTTGATCCGCGCCAGTGTTCGCTCAAGATCGGCATCTTCGGCGCGGAACCCTGGACCAACGCGATGCGCGCCGAGATCGAGGACGCCTTCGACATGGACGCGACCGACATCTATGGCCTGTCCGAGGTGATCGGCCCGGGCGTCGCTCAGGAATGCATCGAGACCAAGGATGGCCTGCACATCTGGGAGGATCATTTCTACCCGGAAGTGATCGACCCCGAGACCGGCGCGGTGCTGCCCGACGGCGAGAAGGGCGAGCTGGTCTTCACGTCGCTCACCAAGGAAGCCTTTCCGGTGATCCGCTATCGAACCCGCGACCTGACGCGGCTGCTGCCGGGAACGGCACGGCCGGGCATGCGGCGGATGGAGAAGGTGACCGGGCGCTCGGACGACATGATCATCCTGCGCGGCGTCAATCTGTTCCCGACCCAGATCGAGGAGGTGCTGCTCGCGACCGACTGGTGCGGCGGCCATTTCATCCTCGAGCTCACCCGGGAAGGCCGCATGGACGAGCTCACCATCATCGCCGAGGCGCGGCCCGAGAGCTGGGACGGCCGCGGCCTCGTCGACCATGCGGATCGAATTTCGACCCACATCAAGAATACGATCGGCGTCAGCTCCAGGGTGCAGGTAGTTGCGCCGGCCACGCTGGAGCGCTCGCTCGGCAAGGCCAAGCGGCTCTTCGACAAGCGGCCAAAGGACTGACCGGACGGATTGACTCGACCGGCGCCAGAGGCGACAAGGCCCGCGAGAAATCGCGGGTCTTTTCATGTCAGCCGATGCCAAAACCGTCGAAGCGCGCTGTGTGCGCCTCAGCGCCAAAGCTGAAAATGCCGCTGCGCTTGCGCCGACAATTGAGCGGCAGATGCTTGCGCGCGGGCCGAACGATCTTCTGATCGAGGTGAAGGCTGCCGCGGTCAATCCCTCCGACGTCAAGGCTGCGACCGGGCTGATGCCCTATGCCGTGTTCCCCCGGACCCCCGGCCGCGACTATGCCGGCGTGGTGATTGACGGGCCCGCCGCCACCATTGGGAACGAAGTGTTCGGCTCGTCCGGGGACCTCGGCATTCGTCGTGACGGCACTCATGCGAGCCATCTCGTGGCCGAAGCCGATGCGGTCGTGGAGAAGCCGAAGACTGTGTCCTGGGAGGAGGCCGCCGGCATCGGCGTGCCCTTCGTGACCGCGATGGAAGGCTTTCGCAGGGCGGGCGTGCCGAAGCGCGGCGAGACCGTTCTGGTTTTCGGGGTGAATGGCAAGGTCGGTCAGGCCGCGGTGCAGATCGCGACCTGGCAGGGCGCGCGCGTGATCGGTGTGGTGCGCAGGGCGGAAGCCTATGAAGGCCACACCAACGCGCCCATCGAGGTGATCGACGCCTCCGCCACCGAAATCGCCGCGCGCGTGCACGAATTGACCGGCGGCAAGGGCGCCGACGTCGTCTTCAACACGGTCGGCGATCCCTATTTCCAGGCCGCGCACAAATCGCTCGCGCTTCGCGGCCGCCAAATCCTGATCGCCGCGATCGACCGCATCGTGCAGTTCAACATCCTCGAATTCTATCGGGGCCAGCACACTTATGTCGGCATCGACACGCTGGGTCTATCCTCGGCCGCGACGGGTGCGGTGCTGCGCGACATCGGGCCGGGTTTTGCGAGCGGCCATCTGAAGCCGTTTCCGATCAGGGCGAATGCGATCTATCCGCTGGAGCGCGCGAAGGAAGCGTATGTTGCGGTCGCCGGCTCCTCGCGTGACCGGGTGATCCTGAAGCCGTAACCATGGAATCCACGCAACTCGTTATCCTCGCCGGCCTGGCCATCGGTCTCGTCTACGGTGCCGTTGGCCTGCTCAGCGGTTTCTGCCTGATGAGCAGCATGCGCGGGTTACTGGCTGAGGGCGACGGGCGGCTGGTGCGGACCTACGCGCTCGCAATCGCTGTTGCGATCGCCGCGAGCCAGTTCCTCGCCGGCAGCGGCACGGTCGATCTCGGCAAGTCGATCTATCTGCAGCAATCGTTTTCGCCGGCGGTGCTGTTCCTCGGCGGCCTGCTGTTCGGCTACGGCATGGTGCTTTCGAACGGCTGCGGCTCGCGGGCGCTGGTGCTGCTCGGCCGCGGCAATCTCCGCTCCTTCGTGGTCGTGATCGTGCTCGCGATTGCCGCGCAGATGACGCTGAAGGGCCTCATCGCACCGGCGCGCATTGCGCTGGTCCAGGCAACGCAAGCCACGGCTCCTGCCAATTCGCTGCCGTCGTTGCTGGCGACGCTCGGCTTCACGGAATCGCTTTCACGCGCGCTCGCCGCGGCCGCGACAACCGTCGCGCTGAGCCTGTTCGCTTTCGCGCATCCTGCGTTCCGTCGCTCGCCCGGTCAGGTCGTAGCGGGCATCATTGTGGGCCTCCTCGTCGCCGGCGGCTGGCTGGCCACCGGCTATCTCGGTGCCGACGACTTCAATCCGGTCCCCGTGACCTCCCTTACGTTCGTCGCGCCGATCGCCGATAGCCTGCAATATGCCATGCTCTCGACTGGACTGACGCTCAACTTCGGCATCGCGACGGTGGCCGGCGTCTTCGCCGGCAGTCTGGTGACGGCACTCGCAACTGGCCGCTTCAAGCTCGAAGGCTATTCCTCGCCGCGCCACATGCTCCGCTCAGGGACCGGTGCCGCGCTGATGGGGATCGGCGGCGTGATGGCGTTCGGCTGCTCGATCGGGCAGGGGCTCACCGGCGTGTCTACGCTCGCGCTGGGATCGTTCGTCGCGGCTGCCGGCATCCTGCTCGGCACCGCGGCGGGCCTGCGCGGGGTTCTGCGGGTTCAGCCTCTCGCGGTGGCCTGACTGCGCAACAACCGATCGCCCAGCGTCGCAAGGCCGATGCCGGAGACGATCAGCGCGGCCGCGACGGCAAGGCTCGCGTCGATGGGTTCACCCAGAAGGATCGCAGCGCTGGCGATGCCGACCAGCGGTGTCCCGGTGGTGCCGAGCGACGTCGTCAGGGCTGAGATGCTCTTGTTGACCATCGACATCGCCCAATAAGCCAGGACCGTTCCGACCAGGCCCGAATAGAGAAACAACAATACGCGCCTCCACGACCACTCCACATGCGGGAGGCCATCCACAGCTGTCGCGCCGACCGACAGCACGATCGTTGCCACGAGCACCTGCCAAAGCAAAAGCTGAAGCGGAGATCCGATCCAGCGATGCGCGCGGATATAGATGATGTTCGCAGCCCAAGAGATCGCGGCCAGGATGACCATGCCGGCGCCGAGCAGCACGTTTGGGTTGGTCCAGTCGATCGAGGATGGATTCAGGATGACGGCAAGGCCGATCAGCCCGAGCAGAGCGCCGGCGAGCTTCGGCGCCGTCAGCGTGTCCTTGCCGAAAAGGGGCGCGGCGAGTGCGACCCAGAGCGGCGTGGTGTAGCCGAGCACGATGCCCTTGCTTGCGGGCAGGAAGCGAAGGCCGCTGGCAACCAGGATCGAGAACAGCGTCATATGCAGCAGCGCCACGCTCAGGATCACGGGAAAGTCGCGTCGCTCCGGGATCACGAGATTGTTGCTCAGTCCGAGCAGCACGAACAATCCAGCCAGCGCGATCCAACTCCGGATTGCCGCGCTCCACAACGGCGGGACGAACTGCACGAGCTGCTTGGTCACCGACCAATTCACGCCCCAGGCCAGCACCACGATGAGGAACAGGCCGATGGCCGCACGGGGTGACAGGGTGTTCATGTCGCAGGTCCTTGAAGCAGTCCGAGCCGCCGGATAGCATCCCGACTGGCATTTGAAAAAGTGCCAGATTGGAGAAGAAGAGAGTGCCAGTATCCGACACGACGATCTCCGCGTTGATCGAGCTGAAGCGGACCGATGGCGAGGGGCTGGTGGCGCAACTGACGAGCCAGCTGCGAGGCCTGATCGCGACCGGCCGCCTCGGCAAAGGCCGCGTGCTGCCGTCGAGTCGACGGCTTGCGAGCGATCTCGGCGTCTCGCGCAACACCGTCACATACGCGTTCGAGCAGCTCGCGGCCGAGGGATATGTCGCAGCGTCTCATGGCCGCCGTCCCGTGGTCATGATCGACGGCCACGAACGCATCGAACGGGGCGCCGTCGCAGCGGGCGAATGCGTCGGCAAACTGCGGCTCTCGCCTTGGGCTACGAAGCTCCAGCAGGCCGACTGGCCGATGTCTTATCGGGGGGAGCTCAAACCGCTGCGCCCGGGGCTGGGCGATTTCAGGGAGTTTCCGAACGAGGTCTGGGCACGCTGCCTGCGCCGCAGTGCCGTGCATGCAGGCAGGCGCGAGCTGGGACCGGTCAACCGGCTGCGCCTGCGGGAGGCGCTGACGCATTATCTGGCGACGAACCGGGACGTCCGCGCCACGGCGGAGCAGATCATGATCCTGCCGAGCGCGCAGGCCGCGCTGACCTTGATTGCTGCCACACTCATTTCACCGGGCGATCATGTATGGGTTGAAGACCCCGGCTATCCCGGCGCGGCGGCTGCCTTTCACGCATCCGGCGCGCGCCTGACCGGCATCAGCCTGGATGAACAGGGCATGCAGCGAATGCCAGGCCTTGGAGCTCCCAGGCTGATCTTCATGACGCCGTCGCATCAGCACCCAACCGGCCGGTTGATGTCGCTAGCCCGTCGAACCGAGTTTCTCGCGGCAAGCCGGCCCGGCAGGACCTGGATCGTCGAGGACGATTACGACGGCGAATTCCACTACGACAGCCGGCCGGTGCCGGCCTTGCAGGGGTTAGATGCCCATGGCCGTGTGTTCTATGTCGGCACATTCTCGAAGGCGATGAGGTCGGACATCCGGCTCGGCTATCTGGTCGCGCCGGCGGCGCTGGTCAGCACCTTGGAGATCGCGCAGCAGCACATGGGACTGATCGCCGCCAGCCACATTCAGGAGGCGCTGGCCGAATTCATCGCCGATGGGCACTTCCTCGCGCATCTGCGCCGCATGCGCCGGCTCTATCACGCGCGCCGCGATCATCTTGTCGAGGAGCTGCAGCGGCATCTCGGTGGCATGCTCTTGGTCGAGGTGCCCCCCGGCGGTATCCAGCTCGTCGCCCGTCTCGAGCGCGGCCGCACTGATCGGGCGGCGGTGAAGCGGCTGGTCGAGGCGGGCGTCGAAACGCGCGCCTTGTCCAGCCTAGCGCTCGGCAAGCCGCGCGATCACGGCCTGCTGCTCGGCTTTGCGGCGTGGTGCGAAAACGAGATCAGCGCGGCCGTGCGCACGATGGCGTCGTGCTTCTAGCGGGGCATCGCTACTCCACCGCTTTCGTCACGATCCGGATCTCCGATGTCAGCGTCCGGTGCACCGGGCACTTGTCGGCGATCTCCATCAGCTTCTTGCGCTGCTCGGCATCGAGGGCGCCGTCGATCGCGATGTCGCGCTCGATCTGGTCGAGCATGCCCTCGCGGGTCTCGCACTCCGCACAATCCTTGGCGTAGATCTTGGAATGCTTCAGCGTGACCGTGACGCGGTCGAGCGGCAGCGACTTGCGGTCGGCATAGAGACGCATGGTCATCGAGGTGCAGGCACCTAAGCCGGCGAGCAGGAAATCGTACGGGCCGGGCCCGGCATCCGCGCCGCCGGCTGCAATGGGCTCGTCCGCCACCAGATGATGCGGGCCGACGATGATGGTCTGGTTGAACTTGCTCTTGCGGGTCTCCTGCACCACGACCTTCCGCGGCTCCTCCGGCAGATCCATCGCCTTTGCGGGCGTCGCTGCATCGACGTAACGGCTGGCCCAAGCCACGATCACGTCGGCGGCGTAGAGCGCGTCGGCAGGCTTGGTCAGAAGATGATCGGCATGGTCGAGCGAGACGAAGCTCTTGGGGTGTCTTGCTGCAACGAAGAGCTTCGTTGCGTTGTCGATGCCGACGGTATCGTCGAGGGGCGAATGCATCACCAGCAGCGCCTTGTGCAGGCCGGTGACGTCCTTCATCAGCTCGTGCTCGGCGATGTCGTCGAGGAATTCGCGCTTGATCCGGAACGGGCGTCCCGCGAGCGAGACTTCGACCTCGCCTTGCGCGCGGATGTTGTCGAGATGCTCCCTGAACAGGCCGGTGACGTGGGCGGGATCCGAGGGCGCCGCGATGGTGGCCACCGCTCGTGCCTCGGGAATTTGTCCGGCAGCGGCTAGGATCGCGGCGCCACCCAGGCTATGGCCGATCAGGATCGAAGGCGCCTTGCGGGTCTCGCGCAGATGATCGGCCGCGCGCACGAGATCGGCAACGTTGGAGGAGAACGTCGAATTGGCGAAATCACCGCCGCTGGAGCCGAGCCCGGTGAAGTCGAAGCGCAGCACCGCGATGCCCTTGGCGGCGAGCGCGACCGAGATGCGCTTGGCCGCCAGCGTGTCCTTGCCGCAGGTGAAGCAATGCGCGAACAGCGCGAAAGCCGCGGGCTCGCTGTCAGGCAGCTCCAGCGCGGCCGCGAGCTGATGGCCGCCTTCGCCGGTGAATTGAAAGCGTTCCGTCGGCATGGGCTTCCCCCCGTCTTGCTCGAACCTAATCGCCCGAATAGCGCTGCTCGGCCCAGGGATCACCGCGGTTATGATAGCCGCGGACTTCCCAGAAGCCCGGCGCGTCCTCGGTCAGGAATTCGATGGCCTGGAGCCATTTCGTGCTCTTCCAGAAATAGAGGTGCGGCACGACCAGCCGCACCGGGCCGCCATGCTCCTCCGTCAGCGGCTGGCCGGACCAGCTGTGGGCGAGCAGCGCGTCCTCGGCGGCAAAATCCTCCAGCGCGAGATTGGTGGTGTAACCGTCATAGGAATGCAGCACGACGAAGCGAGCATCCTCGCGCGGCTGGCAGGCCACCAGCAGCTCACGCGTGGCGAGCCCTTCCCATTCGTTGTCATAGCGCGACCAGGTCGTGACGCAATGGATGTCCGAGGTGAACCGGGACTGCTTCTGCGCGGCGAATTCGGCAAAGGTCCAGAAAACGGGGGTCTCGACCGCGCCATAGACGTCGAGCCGCCAGCGCTCGCGCGAGACCGGCGGCGTGACCCCGAGATCGAGTACCGGCCAGTCCTTGGTGAGGTGCTGCCCGGGCGGAAGCCTTTGATCCTCCGGGCGTGTCATCTTGCCGGTGAGAAAGCGGCCCTCGCGCGCCCACTTCTCCTTGGTGCGCGTCAGCTTGCTGTCGGATGGCGTCTCGTCGGTCATGGCCTGTGCTCGTGGCGATGCATGGCGGAGGCGTGCTTGGTGTCGCGCCCGCCATGAAAGGCCTGTCCGCTTCCTTTGGGAAGGCCTTACATCGCCTTTCCGAGCAAAAATGGCAACTGGCGGGGGCCGCGCACCGTTCCTTGCGACCAAGTCACAGTGCCTGCCGGATCGAGCCGGAAGTCGGGAATCCGCTTCAGCCATTCCTCCAGCGCCACCTGCATTTCCATGCGCGCGAGGTTGGAACCGACGCAGCGGTGGATGCCGAGGCCGAAGGCCGCGTGACGATTCTCGCGCCGGTCGATCACGACTTTGTCAGCGTCCGGAAACATCGTGGGGTCGCGGTTGGCTGCCGGGAACGACAGCAGCACCATGTTGCCCGGCTTGACCGGACAGCCGGACACCGTGGTCTCCTTGACCACCTCGCGCGCCATCGTCACCGGCGAATAGGCGCGCAGCAGCTCCTCCACGGCGGTTGGAATCAGTCCGGGCTCGGCGATTAGCCGCTCGCGGTCGGCCGGCGTCTTCGCAAGATGCCAGAGCGAGGAGCCGATCGCGCTCCAGGTGGTGTCGATGCCGGCGATCAGCAGCAGGCGCAGCGAGCCCATCACATGGGTGTCCTCGAGCGGATTGCCGTTCTTGTCCCTGGCGTTCATCAGGTAGGAGATCAGGTCGTCGGTGGGCTTGCTCTTGCGCGCTTCGATGTGGCCGCCGAAATAGGCCGTCATCTCCTGCACGGCCTGGAGCAGCTTGCTCTCGTCCTTGATGCCGAGCTCGAGGATCATGTGGATCCAATTGATGAAAAGGTCGCTGTCGCTCTCGGGAATACCGAGCATGTGCGCGATCGCCCGAACCGGGATGTGCTTGGTGTAGCGCGCCGCAGCGTCCACCCTCTGCTCGGCGATGAAGTCGTCGATCAGCTCGTTGCAGATGGCGCGGACGCGCGGCTCGAGCTTCTTCATCGCGTCCGGGGTGAACGGCGGCAGCAGCAATTGCTTGGCCGGCTTGTGCTCGGGCGGATCGGAGG
This sequence comes from Bradyrhizobium yuanmingense, assembly GCF_025200905.1. Lineage (NCBI taxonomy): Bacteria > Pseudomonadati > Pseudomonadota > Alphaproteobacteria > Hyphomicrobiales > Nitrobacteraceae > Bradyrhizobium > Bradyrhizobium yuanmingense. The sequence goes on from NZ_CP104173.1 coordinate 2,167,464, forward strand.
TGATCGGCGGGGCTGCGTTCCTGCTGGTGATTTCCGGCCGTACGTCGCGGACGATGATGCGGCGGGAGGAGAAGTGCTCGGTGTCGTTGGCGATCTCGCGCACGGCCTCATAGGTCGTCGGCAAATAGCAGCCGAGGAAGCGTTTCGTGTGCACCACGGGGCTTACGGCTCGCAGCTCGTCCCAGATCGGGAACGGGTCCTCGGTCCATTGCGGATCGGTGTGGTCGAAATCATGAACCCAGTCGGTGACGGGCGGATGGGCGACAGGCTGGTCGACGTCGGACATGGCAGGGAATCCCTTGGCTCGTATTCGCTGAACGCAGCGGGGCGGCAACGGCCGCACTATTCCTCGATCACATCGATTGCGATTTCCGGGCAGTTGGATTTCGCAAGCCAGGCCTTGTCCTCAAGTCCCGGAGGGACGGTGCCGTCACCAGCTTCGTGCGCGTTGCCGTATTCGTCGAGCTCGAAAAGCTCCGGCGCGAGCGCCTTGCAGCGGGCATGGCCCTGGCATTTGTCGGGATCGACGTGAACCTTCAGTCGCTCTGCCATTCTCGGCTTCCTTGGTCGTGTGCGCGCGAGGGCCCGAAGGCGGCGCGTTTCCTCATCTCGGTTCTATTTAAGTTATATACTATTACATTCGCGGCGGGCTTCCCTTGTCAAGCGGGAACTTGTAGGCTTCGCCCCGACATGCGTTCACGACCAGCCCGCAAGCCCGCGAAGACCTACCACCATGGCGATCTTCGCGATGCGCTGATCGAGGCCGCGCTGCAAGAGGCGGAGCGGGGCGGCGCGGAGGCGATCAGCATCAAGGCGCTTGCCAAGAAGCTCGGGGTCTCGCAGCCGGCGCCATACCGGCATTTTGCCGACCGCGAGGCGCTGCTCGCCGCCGTCACCGCGCAAGCATTCCGGCAGCTCTCGGCGCTCTTGCGTGATGCGATGGCAAAGCCGGCGCAGCAATCGAAGCTCTCGCGGCTCGCACAGGCGACGCTCGATTTCGGCTTGCGCCGGAATGGCATCTACCGCCTGATGTTCGCCTCGCGCACGGTGTCCTGCGCGGCCAAGGGCAGCGAGCTGCACGAGGCAACGCGGGAGACCTTTGCGCTCGTCATCGAAGCTCTGGAAGCGCCCGCCGTGGGCTATTTGCGCGAACGGCAGGCGCTCAAGATCTGGGCGGCGCTACACGGCGTGGTGATGCTGGCCGAGCAGGGCCTGTTCACGGGCGAGGCGGCGCATGCCACGCGCGAGGAGCTGGTCGAGGATTTCGTCAACGAGACGAAGGCTGCGCTTGCGGTCGCGATCAAGGATGCGCGACGTCGGACCAAGGCCGGCGCTTAACCCTTCGCCTTCAGCAGCTTCATCAGCTTTTCGACCGCGCTGTCCGGCGTGGTCACGACGGGGCGGCCGGCGGCCTCCGCGACCAGCGGCGCCGTCGCGGCGATGCTGAATTGCGCCAGCGCGATGACGTCGCAATCGCGCAAGCTCCGTGAGGCCTCCGCGATCAGCCGGTCATGCGTGGCGCGGTCGCCGCGGTCGAGCGCGGCCAGCGCGCCGTCGGCGAGCTTCGGCACCACCTCGACGGAGGCGGGAAACTCGGGCGGCATCGACGCCAGCGTCGGCGGAAAGGTCGAGAGCAGGCCGATGCGCCGGCCCATGGTCACCGCCCTGTCGATCATGGCCTCGTTCGGCTTCAGCACCGGCATCGGCGCATGCGCGCGCGCGACGGCCTCGATGCACGGGCCGAAGGCGGAGCAGGTGAACAGGATTCCATCCGCTCCCGTCGCCGCTGCATAGTCGCCGAGCGCGAGGAACCGTTCCGTCATGGCATCGTTGAGTTGCCCGTCGCGGGCGAGATCCGCCGAGAGACTGTCGTCAAGCAGGTTCATCAGCCGCGCCTCGGGCCACGCCTGCGCAAACGCTGCCTCGATCGGGGCGATGGAATGCTTGAGGGCGTGGATAAGGGCGATGCGCATGGGGGGCTCGATGCTTCTTCTCCCTCTCCCCGTTCTTACGGGGAGAGGGTCGGGGGTGAGGGGCTCTCTCGGCACAAAAAGGTGAGAGTTGGACGCGCGGAAACTCCCCCTCATCCGGATTGCTGCGCAATCCGACCTCTCCCCGCAAGCGGGGAGAGGTGAACTCCCTTACTTGAACGGAATGGCGTACATCAAGCCGCCTTTGCTCCAGAGACCGTTGAGGCCGCGATCGAGCTTGAGCGGGCTCGCCTTGCCGATATTGCGCTCGAAAATCTCGCCGTAATTGCCGCCGACCTTGATCGCCTTGACCAGCCATTTGTTGTCGAGCCCGAGCCGCGAGCCGAGGTCGCCGCTGGCCCCCAGCAGCCGCTGGATCGCAGGCGTTTGCGACTTCGTCATCTCCTCGACATTGGCTTGCGTGACGCCGAGCTCCTCGGCCTCGATCAGGCCGTAATGCAGCCAGGTGATGATGTCGCTCCAGACCTCGTCGCCGTTGCGGGTGAAGGGTCCGAGCGGCTCCTTACTGATGGTCTGCGGCAGCACAATGTAGTCGGCTGCGTTCGGCGCGGCCGTGGTCACCGCGCCGGCGAGGGCCGAAGCGTCCTGGGTCATCGCATCGCAGCGGCCGCCGAAGAAGGTCTGGTACATGGTGTCGACGCGGTCGAACACCAGGGGCTTCCAGTCGATGCCGTTGGCGCGGCCGTAATCGCCGAGCGTGACCTCGTGCGTGGTGCCCTGCGCGACGCAGACGGTGGCGCCCTTGAGGTCCTTCAGCTCCTTGACGCCGAGGTCCTTCTTCACGACAAAACCCTGGCCGTCGTAGAAGTTGATCGGACCCTGCCGCAGGCCCAGCGTCGCGCCGCGCAAATAGGTCTGCGTCGAGTTGCGATAGAGCACGTCGATCTCGCCCGATTGCAGGGCGGTGAAGCGGTTCTGAGCCGTCAGCGAGACGTAGCGCACCTTGGTAGGATCGCCCAGCACGCCGGCCGCCAGCGCGCGGCAATAATCGACGTCGAGACCCCTGTAATTGCCTTGCGAGTCCGGCGCCGAGAAGCCGGCAAAACCGGCACTGACGCCACACACCAGCGTGCCGCGGCTCTTCACCGTATCGAGCGTCGCGGCCGCTGCGATCACCGTCGATGCCGCGAGCAGGCCCGCTGCGATAACCACTTTCCTCATACTACTCTCCCCTCACTGATTGACACTACGCAACACGCTGTCGACGGCCGTGCCCAGCTTGTCGACGATCAGGTCGATTTCGTCCGCCGAGGCGATATAGGGCGGTGCCAGCAGCACGTGGTCGCCGCGCACGCCATCGACGGTACCGCCGCTGGGATAGCAGCCGAGGCCACCGGCAAAGGCCTCCGCCTTGATCTTCTGGTGCAGCTTGAGGGCCGGATCGAACGAGGTGCGGCTAGCGCGATCGGCAACCAGCTCGATCGCCCAGAACAGGCCGCGGCCCCTGATGTCGCCGACATGGCGATGATTGCCGAAGCGTTGGGTCAGGCGCTGCTCGAGCTGCTTGCCGCGCTCCTTCACGCGGTCGAGCAGGCCATCCTCGCGGATCACATCCTGCACCGCGAGCGCCGCAGCGCAGGCGAGGGGATGCGCCAGATAAGTGTGGCCGTGCTGGAACGCGCCCGAACCCGAGCGGATCGTGTCGATGATCTTGCCGCTTGCCAGCATCGCACCGATCGGCTGATAGCCGCCGCCGAGCCCCTTTGCGATCGCCTGGATGTCGGGGGCGACACCTTCTTGCTCCCACGCATGCATCGTGCCGGTGCGGCCCATGCCGCACATGACCTCGTCGAGAATGAGCAGCGCACCGTGACGGTCGCAGATCTCGCGCATCGCTTTGAAGTAGCCGTCCGGGGCGGCCACGGCGCCGGCGGTGGCGCCGACGACGGGCTCGGCGAGGAAGGCGGCGACGGTGTCGGGGCCGAGCCGCTGGAACTCGGCTTCGAGCTCGGCGGCGAGACGCGCGACGAACTGCGCATCCGACTCGGCCTCGCGCTTCTCGCGATAGGCGAAGGCCGGCGTGACGTGGCTGAAAGCGGTCGAGAGCAGCGGCGCATATGGCGCGCGACGCCAGGCATTGCCGCCGGCGGCGAGCGCGCCGAGGGTGTTGCCGTGATAGCTCTGCCGCCGCGCGATGAAGTGCTGCCGCTGCGGCTCGCCGCGCTCGATGAAATATTGCCGCGCCAGCTTGATGCTGGCTTCGATTGCCTCCGATCCGCCGCTGACGAAATAGGCGTAGGCGAGCCCGCCGGGCTCGTGTCCGACCAGTATTTCAGCAAGTGCTTCCGCCGGCTCGGAGGAGAAGAAAGCCGTATGCGCATAGGCGAGGGTGGACGCCTGCTTGGCCATCGCCGCGATCACGCGCGGATGCTGGTGGCCGAGGCAGGAGACCGCCGCCCCGCCGGAGGCATCGATGATGCGACGTCCGTCCTCGGCGAAGAGATAAACGCCCTCGCCGCCGATCGCCTTTGGCGGGGTTTCGCGCAGCGAGCGATGCAGCACGCGGCTGGTGCGAGTGCTCATGGGTCAACCTTTCTCCGGGACGTAGGTGGAGGCAGCAGTGAGCCGCGCCTCGGTGTTTTCCAGCCGCTTCTTCGCGGCGGCGCCGCCGAGCGAGAACGTGACCGCCGCGAGCGACTGCGCGATCGCGATCGCGCCCGTGAGACTGGGGAAAAAGCCGGGCGAGGAGGCTGCCTCGAACAGCAGCACATGGTCGGCGCCTTCGGCCATCGGTGCCGACAGGCTGTCCGCAATCGCGATCAGCGTCGCGCCGCTGCGATGCGCGGCCTGCGAGACGCGGACGCTCGCATGCGTGTAAGGCAGGAAGCCGATGACGATGACGGCTTCGCTGGGCCGGAACGCGCCGAGATCGAGGTCGTCGGGCCCGGACGTGCCGACGAGCTGCACCTGTTCGGGCCGGAACAGGCGCAGCTCGTAGTTCAGGAGTTCCGCGACGCTGCGGCAGCTGCGATAGCCCGCGATCCAGATCCGCTTGGACTCGTGCAGCGCGCGCGCCGCTTCCGCGATCGGCTGTGCCGGGATGCGCGGAAGGCCGGCGGCCTCGGCCTCGAGCTTGTCGAGGATGAGCGTAACATCGGCGTTCGGCCCGTGACGGCGGCCTCTTGTGCGGCCGGAGAAGGGCGCGGTCTGGGACGGCCGCCGCGCCTCGGTCAGCGCCGCACGCAGCTCGTCCCATCCGGAATAGCCGATCGCTTTCGCAAGCCGGGTGAACGCGGCGGGATCGGCACCGGCTTCCGCCGCGAGATCGCGCATCGAGCGGGTGGTGGCATCGTAATCATTGGCGGCGACGAAACGGCCGACCTCCTGTAAGCGCAGGGGGAGCGACGGCAATGCGATGCGCAGTTCGCTCAGGGGCGAGGATTTCGCGGGCTCGGCCATGAAACATTTGTTGCATGAATTCGAATTCGGTGCAACAGTTGACGTGCGCGCCGGAAATCGCTGCATTCGACGAAGGATTGTTGTGCTGTGACCGCCGATCATCCCAGGCCGCCGCCGCGCCGCCGCTTCGTGCTCGGCCGCAACCAATTGATGGGCCTGTTCTGGCAGGTCCTGGTGGTCGGCATCGCGATCGCAGTGATCGCCTTCCTCTGGTCCAACACCGTCACCAATCTGTCGGCCCGCCGCATCACGACCGGCTTCGCCTTTCTCGGCCGCGAGGCCGGCATGCCGATTGCCGACAGCCTGCTCGCCTACAATCCCGGGAATACCTACCTCTGGGCCTTCGTCGTCGGCGTCGCCAACACCTTGCGCGTCGCCGTGATCGGCATCGTGCTCGCGACGATCCTCGGCACCCTGATCGGGATCTCGCGGCTGTCGGCCAATTGGTTGCTGTCGCGGCTTGCGGCCGTCTACGTCGAAACGCTCCGCGACATCCCGCTGCTGCTCCAGCTACTGTTCTGGTACGTGCTGATGCAGGCGCTGCCGGCTGCACGTGCCGCCTGGCGGCCCGTCGAGGGCGTATTCCTGTCCAATCGCGGCCTGATCCTGCCGGCGATCCCGTTCGGCCCGCCGCAGCTCACGGTGCTCGGCACCGCGGTGCTGGGCTGTGCGGTGTTCTTCCTCTTCCGTCGTTGGTTGGTCGCACAGCAGATGCGCGACGGCAAGCCGCGGCCGGCCTTGCCGTCTGCGCTCGGCCTCATCGTCGTGGTGCCGGCGGCGGTCTCGCTGGTGCTCGGCGTGTCCTGGACGGTCGAGTGGCCGCAGCTGCGCGGCTTCAATTTCGTCGGCGGGCTGACGCTCGCGCCGGAATATTTCGCGCTGCTGATCGCACTGGTGACCTACACCTCCGCCTTCATCGCCGAGATCGTGCGCAGCGGCATCCAGTCGGTGCCACGCGGGCAATGGGATGCCGCCAACGCACTCGGCCTGCGTCGCAGCTTCATGCTGCGGCAGATCATCCTGCCGCAGGCGCTGCGCGTCATCGTGCCGCCGATGACGAGCCAGTATCTCAACCTGACCAAGAACTCCTCGCTCGCGGTCGCGATCGGCTACCAGGACGTGGTCTCGATCGCCAACACCACGCTGAATCAGACCGGACAGGCCATCGAAGCCATCGCGCTGATCATGGCGGTGTTCCTGACCATCAGCCTTTCGATCAGCTTCTTCATGAACTGGTACAATGCGCGCATCGCGCTGGTGGAGCGCTGATCATGACCGCGATCACGGACATCCCCGATGCACCCCGGACCGCTCGCCGACCGCAGCTGGGCAATCCGGCGCTGCACTGGCTGCGCAAGAACCTGTTCTCCTCGATCCCGAATGGGATCATCACCGTCCTGCTAATGGTGCTGCTCGCCAAGGGCGTTTTCAGCTTCGTGCAATGGGGCATCGCCAATGCGGTCTGGCTGACGCCCACCAACGATTCCAGCGCCTGTCGCGCCGCGCGTGGCCTCGGCGCCTGCTGGGCCATCGTCCCCGAGAAGTATCGCTTCATCCTGTTCGGCACCTATCCGTTCGACGAGCAGTGGCGGCCGGCACTGTCGGTCGTGCTGTTCATCGCATTGTACTACCTCTCGACCCGCCGCGCGCTATGGCGGCGCGAGCTTGTCTATCTCTGGATCGGCGCACTGGCGCTGATCAGCGTGCTGATGTGGGGCGGCGTGATCGGCCTGTCCTTCGTCTCGCAGGACCGCTGGGGCGGCTTGCCCGTGACGCTGATCCTGGCGACGTTCGGCCTCGCTGTCGGCTTTCCGCTCGGTATCCTGGTCGCGCTCGGGCGGCGCTCGAAGCTGCCGGCGATCCGCTCGCTCAGCGTGCTCTATGTCGAGCTGATCCGCGGCGTGCCGCTGGTGAGCCTGCTGTTCATGGCGAGCGTGATGTTTCCGCTATTCATGCCGGCCGGATTCAACATCGACAAGCTGCTGCGCGCACAGATCGCGATCATCCTGTTCGCCGGTGCTTACCTCGCCGAAGTGATCCGCGGCGGGCTTCAGGCCGTGCCGCGCGGGCAATATAAAGCCGCCGACGCGCTCGGCCTGTCCTACTGGCACAAGCACCGGCTGATCATCCTGCCGCAGGCTATCCGCCACGTCATCCCGCCGCTGGTCAACACCTTCATCGCCTTCTTCAAGGACACCAGCCTGGTGCTGATCATCGGCATCTTCGACCTGCTGACGACGGCGAAGACCGCGATCATCGATCCCGCCTGGCAGCAGTTTTCGGTCGAGGTCTACATCTTCGTGGCCGCGATCTACTTCGTCTTCTGTTTCGCGATGTCGCGCTACAGCCGGAGCCTGGAGGCGCCGACAACGCCGAAGTGACGGTTTCTCGTTTGGTGCCGCTTGTTTGCGCTTGCGCCGATTTCCGATCTTGATCTCTAATACCAGAGGTTGCTCCTGCGGTCGACTTGGCGAGGCTGTCATGCGCGTGGCCGTTTTGCGGCAATTCACCGCCGCCCAGATTTGCGTCCTGATCTTCACAACCGCTCTCGGCGTGTCATCGTGCGCCGCGGAGGGGTTGCGGCGCTATCGCGCGCCGATCGGTGAGAGTTCGATTTCGGGAATTTCGTCGGGCGCGTTCATGGCCGTTCAGTTCGGCACGGCATGGTCGTCGGTGATCAAGGGCGTCGGTGTGGTCGCGGGCGGCCCTTACTGGTGCGCAAAGGCGGACGCGTTCGACGCCGTCACCTGGTACTGGGGGCCGATCCGGCGGGCCACGGGTGCATGCATGAAAGGGCCGGCGTCGGATCTGAATCCGAAGGATTTTACGGCAAAGGCCGACGCGAAGGCCGCAGCGGGCGAGATCGACCCTCTCAGCAATGTAGGCAGGCAGAAGATCTATCTCTTTCACGGCTACAATGACGCGATCGTCGACAAGGCCGCGACCGATGCGGCCGCCGATTTCTATCGCCATTATCTGCGGGATGCCAATCGCGGCAACTTGTTCTATCAGGCCACGCTCGGCGCGGGCCACTCGTTCGTCGTGGCGAAGCAGGGCGCACCCGGGCTCAACGAGTGCAAGGCCAACACGGCGCCCTATATCGACCAATGCGGCTATGACCAGGCCGGCGTCATCCTGCAGCATATTTACGGCCGCCTGAATCCGCCCAATGCCGCGCAGCTTGCAGGTTCGGTGAAGACCTTTGATCAATCGATCTATACCACGCCGCATCTGCCCGACGCGTTGAGCATGGGCGATACCGGCTATGTGTTCGTACCCAGGGATTGCGAGCAGGGCAGTCCGTGTCGAGTCCACGTCGCGCTCCACGGATGCAAGCAGGACGTCGCCGATATCGGACGCAAATTCGTGGATGAGGCCGGCTACAATGAGTGGGCGGACACGAACCGCATGATCATTCTCTATCCGCAGACCAAGACCAGCCCATACTGGCCAAGCAATCCGCAGGCCTGTTGGGATTGGTGGAGTTACGTCAACCATCAGGATAGCTACGTGACGAAGTCCGGATCGCAAATCAAGGCGATCAAGGCGATGCTGGATGCGCTCACGACCGCTGCCGCGGCGCCCGCCGGCGCGACCGCGCCCTCGCTATCGGCGCCGCAGTCGCTCACGGTGATCGATACGTCGGATAGCGGCGCTGACCTGGCCTGGTCTCCAGGAGACGACGGAACAACCTACCGGGTTTCGCGTGCGGGACCCGATGGTGCGTTCCAATCGGTTGGCGACGTGACAGGCGCGAGCTTTGGGGATTCCGGTCTGACGCCGCAAACAACATATCGATGGCGTGTCTCGGTCATTCTGAACGGGGCGGTGGGCCCGAGCTCCGAGGAGGCGACCGGCACCACGCGATCGACGCCTCCTCGCTGCGCTAATCCCGGCTCCTGCCCGATCGCCAAATAGCGAACCGAGCAACCGTCCCAGCCTGGAGGCGGCCAGCGGGAGGTGAGGTCTCGTGTCCCGGCTCTGCGACGCAGCGCTGGCGCGCTGCCCCTTGTCCGGGACACAAGAGTGAGGCTAGTCCTTCACCTTCGGATCGATCGGCGTCGTACCGCGCAGGCCCAGAATATCCTCCAGCACCTTCGCTCCGGCGATCACCTGCGCGTCGGCGCGCGGCGCGCCGACCACCTGCACGCCGACCGGCAGGCCCGAGGCCGTGAAGCCGCAGGGCAGGGAGAGAGACGGGCAGCAGGCCAGCGTGATGGCGTAGACGATGCCGAGCCACTCGACGTAATTGTCAAACCTCTTGCCGGCGCATTCGGCGACATAGCGATGCTCGATCGGGAAGGGCGGAACGATCGTGGTCGGCGTCAGCAACAGATCGTAGCTCTTGAAGAACTCGACTGCCCGCGCCGTCATGCCGACGCGCTGCGCCTCGGCGCGCGCGAGCTGCTCGACTGTGAGCTTGAGACCCTCCTCGATGTTCCAGATCACCTCGGGCTTGAGCAGGTCGCGCTTGGTGCGCAGCAGATTGGCCTTGGTGATCGCAAAGTCGAAGGCGCGCAGCGCGTGGAAGCATTCATGCGCCTCGCGCCAGTCCGGATGCGCCTCCTCGACGATGGCGCCGGCTTCGGCGAAACGTTCGGCGGCCTTTCGTGTGATCGCCTTCACTTCGGGATCGACCGGGGTGATGCCGAGATCGGGCGAATAGGCGATGCGCCTCGGCCGCTTGCCCGCCTGGGCCGCCGACAGGAATGAGGTTGCGGGAGCCGGCAGCGACAGCGGATCGTCGGCATAGTCGCCGCTCATGGCATCCAGCAGCAGCGCGAGATCCTCGACGTTGCGCGCCATCGGGCCGACCACGCCGAGATTGCGATCGATGCCGGACTTGGGGGTATGCGCGACGCGGCCGATGCTCGGCCGCATGCCGACGACGCCGCAGAAGGCCGCGGGGCTGCGCAAGGATCCGCCCATGTCGGAGCCTTGGGCGAGCCAGGCCATGCCGGTCGCCAGCGCCACCGCCGCGCCGCCGGAGGAGCCCGCGGCCGATTTCGTCGTGTCCCAGGGATTGAGCGTCGCGCCGAACACCTCGTTGAACGTGTTGGCACCGGCCCCGAACTCCGGCGTGTTCGACTTGGCGTAGACGACCGCGCCGTTGGCCTCGAGGTTCTCGACCATGAGGTCAGACTTCGCGGGGATGTTGTCCTTGAAGATCGGCGAGCCCTGCGTGTTCAACACGCCTGCAACGTCGGTCAGATCCTTGATCGGCACCGGCAGCCCGGCGAGCAGCCCGCGCGCGCCCGCCGGCTTCTGCATCAGTGTCTTCGCACTCTCCCGCGCGCGATCGAAGCACAGCGTCGGCAGCGCGTTGACCTTGCCGTCGACCTCCTTGATGCGCTTCTCCAGCACGTCCAGGAGCTCGAGCGGCGAGACGTCGCCGGAGCGCAGCTTGTCGATGACGGTGCAGGCGGTTTCGCGGATCAGGTCTTGAGACAACTATCTTACTCCCGTGCTTGTTGTGTCGTCATTGCGAGCGCAGCGAAGCAATCCAGACTGTCACTGCGGCAAGATTCCTGGATTGCTTCGCTGCGCTCGCAATGACGAGAATAGAGTTAACCCCACCCGGCGCTGATGCCGCCGTCGACGGTGTAGATCACGCCCGACGTATAGCCGGCGCGATCCGAGGCCAGGAACGCCATGAGGTCGCCGATCTCGCGCGCATGCGCGGGACGGCCGAGCGGCAGGCTCTTCTGGAATTCCTTGTAGCGGCTCTCGTCGCCGAACTGGTGCTTGGCCCGCGTCTTGAGCAGGGTGACGTGGCGGTCGGTGCCGACGGGGCCGGGATTGATGCCGACCACGCGGATATTGTCGGCCAGGCTCTTGCCGCCGAGCGCCCGTGTGAACGCCATCAGCGCGGCATTGCCGGCGCTGCCGCAGATGTAGTTGGCATCGAACTTCTCGCCGGCCGCGCCGATGTCGTTGACGATGACGCCGCCCCCCCTGGCTTTCATCTGAGCGTAGACGTAGCGCGTCAGGTTGATATAGCCGAACACCTTCAGTTCCCAGGCGTGCCGCCAGGTCGCCTCGTCGATCTTGTCGATCGAGCCGCCGGGGATGTCGCCGGCATTGTTGACGAGGACGTCGATGTCGGCGGCTTCCTTCGCCAGCCGGGCCACGTCGTCCTCCTTGCGCAGATCGACGATGCTCGTTGTGGCGTCGATCTGGTGCGCGGCGCGCAAGCGGTCGGCCAGAGCCTTGAGCTGATCGCCGCTACGCGCCGCGAGGAGGAGATGCGCGCCTTCCTCGGCGAAGGCCTCGGCGGCGGCTGCGCCAATGCCCTTGGACGCGCCGGTGATCAGGACGCGCTTGCCGCGCAGATGCAGATCCATGGGGTACTCGTTCGTGGGAACAGGATCAAATCAGTAGGCGCTTGGCCGCGCCATGGTCAACATTGCAGTGCAGCGTTGCACTGCCGCCGCGTTTGGTCCATTGCAGTGCAGTCAGAAGGCGGCGACTGCCGGACCAACCAAGGACGTTCTCGATGAGCAAGAAACAATACCGGATCGCGGTCATTCCCGGCGATGGCATCGGCAAGGAGGTGATGCCGGAGGGCCTGCGCGTTTTGGAGGCGGCGGCGAAGAAGCACAACGTCTCGCTGCATTTCGACCATTTCGACTTCTCGTCTTACGACTATTACGAGAAGCACGGCCAGATGATGCCCGACGACTGGAAGGAGAAGATCGGCGAGCACGATGCGATCTATTTCGGTGCGGTCGGCTGGCCGGCCAAGATCCCGGACCACGTCTCGCTGTGGGGCTCGCTGATCAAGTTCCGCCGCGAGTTCGACCAGTACGTCAACCTGCGCCCGGTGCGGCTGATGCCCGGCGTGCCGTCGCCGCTGGCGGGGCGCAAGCCCGGCGACATCGATTTCTGGGTGGTGCGCGAGAACACCGAAGGCGAATATTCCTCGGTCGGCGGCCGCATGTTCCCGGACACCGACCGCGAGTTCGTGACGCAGCAGACGGTGATGACCCGTACCGGCGTCGACCGCATCCTGAAATTCGCCTTCGAGCTCGCGCAGTCGCGGCCCAAGAAGCACCTGACCTCGGCGACCAAGTCCAACGGCATCTCGATCACCATGCCCTATTGGGACGAGCGCGTGGAGGCGATGGCCAAGAAGTTTCCAGGCGTGAAGTGGGACAAGTACCACATCGACATTCTCACCGCGAACTTCGTGCTGCATCCGGACTGGTTCGACGTCGTGGTCGGCTCCAACCTGTTCGGCGACATCCTCTCCGACCTCGGCCCGGCCTGCACCGGCACCATCGGCATCGCTCCGTCCGGCAACATCAACCCGGAGGGCGATTTCCCATCCGTGTTCGAACCGGTGCACGGCTCGGCGCCCGACATCGCCGGCCAGGGCATCGCCAACCCGATCGGCATGATCTGGTCCGGCGCGATGATGTTCGAGCATCTCGGCGAGAAGGAAGCCGGCAAGTCGATCGTCGAGGCGATCGAGCGCACGCTCGCCGAACGCACGCTGCGCACCAAAGATCTCGGCGGCAATGCCGACACGACGGCGTGCGGCAAGGCGGTTGCGGATATGGTGGATTAGCGCGGGAGTGATCCTGCGTAGGGTGGGTTAACCCTGCGGCCGCGCGAAGCGTGGTCCGCTGGCGTAACCCACCTCTTCGGCCTCCGGGGATGCGAACAGCGGTGGGTTACGCCTTCGGCTAACCCACCCTACGACTACACATACGACCTCCGCGACGGATCGAATATCGGCGGATAGTCGTTCTCGTCGAGCAGATCGAGAAACGGATCGAGCCCCCTGGACTTGATCAGCCCGAGCTCCTGATGCGAGATCAGGTTCACGGTCAGGATCTCCACCGGATCGCCCGCAATCTCCAGCGCCTCGGCGATCTCCTTGTCGGGGCCGATGATCGGTGTGAGCAACAGGAACGTCTGGAAGTCCGTTCCTGCAACCGGCGGCCACGGAAGCGCGACGCGATGGCCGAAGCCGAACCAGGTCGTGTCGATGAACGGCAGATTGGCCAGCCAGCGCAGATTGGCGCAAACGTCCTGCGTCGGCTCGCGGACGTACCACATCAGCTCGGCCCGGGGCTTCGCGTCGCCGGGGACGCCGTGCATCCGTTGCTCGCTCATCCCGTTGGTGAGAAGGACATAGCCTTCGTCGGAGCCCTCCTGGCAGACCGGGACGAAATCGCGGCCGAAGGCGTGGATGTCGATGCGGCGCTCTGCGTTATCAGTGAATGTGCGCTCGGGCTCGCCAAGCTCGCTCTCGTAGATGGCGAGCCGTTGCCGGTAGAGATCGGACCCGGGCGACGGAAGGTTTGAGCCGGACACGAATTTTGCGAGACGGGAGAGCATGCGAACCTCGGGCGGATGCAATCGGATATCCGCATTGTCGCAAGGTCATGCGGGACGGTTCAAACCCGTGCCGCGAGCACGTCGATATCTTCGCCACCGTCCAGTCTCGCTTGCGCGATTGGTCATGAGGCGCGAGGCGACGCCGAGGAACGCGCCTCGCTCCGATCAGCTCGCGATCTTCTCGATGGCCGTCTGTTCCAGCCCGAACTTCTTCCCGGCATCCAGGATCTCCTGCCAGGTGGTTGGGTCGACCGGGATGCCCTCGGCGAGACGTTTCTTCTTGATCTCGCGCTCCGGCTCGCCCGCGATTCTGACCTTGTCGATGCCGGGGGCAGGCGGCGAGCCGGTGTGCCAGCTCACGAAGCTCTCAACTTCGCGTGCAAGGTTCTCGCCGGTGCCGAGCTTGCCCGGATCGATGACGATCGAGAGCATGCCGTTAAGGACGTTGTACTTGCCGTCGGACGAGCCCTTGACCACCTGGCCGCCGGAGAGCGCGCCGCCGAGGATCTCGCACACCAGCGCAAGGCCCGAGCCCTTGTGCTCGCCGAACGGGAGGATGGCACCGTAGGGCGGAATCACGGTGTAGCGCGGATTGATCGTGGGCTTGCCCTCGTGATCAATGATGGTGCCGACCTCGAGCTCGACGCCCTTGTTATGGGCAATACGGGTCTTGCCCTGCGCGATCCTGCTGGTGGCGAAGTCGAGCACGATCGGATCCTTGCCGGCGCGCGGGATGCCGACGCAGAACGGATTGGTGCCGTGGCGTGCGTCGCTGCCGCCCCAGGGCGCCACGATCGGGCGCGAGATCACGTTGACGAAGTGGATCGAGACCAGCCCGTGGTCGATGCACTGCTCGGCCCAGTGGCCGATGCGGCCGATGTGATGCGAATTTGAGAGGCCGACAAGGCAAACACCGTTCTTCTTTGCGCGCTCGGCCGCGAGCTCCATCGCTTCATGGCCGATCACCTGGCCGTAGCCGGTGAGGCCGTCGAGGGTGAGAAGCGGGCCGGTGTCGAGCACGATCTTGACGTGCGAGTTCACGGCGAGGCCGCCATTGGTGACGCTCTGGACGTAGCGCGGAATCATGCCGACGCCGTGCGAGTCGTGTCCCTTCAGATTGGCTTCGACGAGATTGGTGGCCACGAGCTCGGCCTCGCGGTCCGAGGAGCCGCCGGCCCTGACGATGGCATGGATGGCCTTGGTGAGCGACTCTGCCTTGATGATGCGATAGTCGGCCATTGTTGTTGCTCTTATCCCTTCACGATCCGGCGGCAATGGACCAACGCCGCTTCAATCAGGTTCTCGCTCGCCTCCGGCGTGCGGAAGGCCGAATGCGCCGACAGCGTCACGTTCGGCAGCTTCGTCAGCGGATGATCGCCGGGCAGCGGCTCGATGTTGAAGACATCGAGGCCGGCGTGGCGGATATGGCCCGACTTCAGCGCCTCGATCATGGCGGCCTCGTCGACGACAGCGGCGCGGGCGGTGTTGATGAGGATGACGCCGCGCTTCATCGCAAGGATCTTCTCACGCGTGATCATGCCGCGCGTCTCGTCGTTGAGCAGCAGGTGCAACGACACCACGTCGCTTCTCGCCAGCACGCTGTCGAGGTCGGTGAATTCGACGCTCGCGTGGCTCTTCGGCGAACGATTCCAGGCGATCACCTTCATGCCGCTTCCGGACGCGATGCGCGCGACCTCCGCGGCGATGCCGCCGAAACCGATCAGGCCGAGCGTCTTGCCGGTGAGCTGCATGCCGTCCTCGCGCAGCCAGTTTCCGGCGCGCATCTCGCGGTCCATCATCGCGATGACGCGGGCGGAGGCCCACATCAGCGCGATCGCGGATTCCGCAACCGCGGTGTCGCCGTAGCCCTTGATCAGATGCACGGAAATGCCGAGCTCGGCGAGCTCTTCCGGATTCATGTAGCTGCGCGCGCCGGTGCCGAGGAACACGACGTGCTTCAGCCCGGTGCATTTCTTCGCGACCTCGGTCGGAAGTGCGGTGTGGTCGACGATCGCGATCTCGGCGCCGTCGAGAACTTCTGGATATTGCTCCGGCGTGATGTCGGGGTTCCTGTTGATCCGCACCTTGGGATCGCCGGGCTTCTCCAGCCGCTCCATGATCACGGCCAGCGATTCATTGGCGTCGACGAAAACTCCGCGCATGTCTCTCTCCGCTCAGGATGCGACGCCGGCGATCGCCAGCACGGTATGCATGAGGACGTTGGTGCCCGCGGCGCAGTCGCCTTGCGTCGCATCCTCCAGCTCGTTGTGGCTGATGCCGTCCTTGCAGGGCACGAACACCATCGCCGCCGGCATGATCGTGTTGAGGTTGCAGGCGTCGTGGCCGGCGCCGGAGGTGATGCGGCGCGAGGAATAGCCGAGCGTCTTGGCGGCGTTCTCGACGGCAGCAATCAGCTTCGGATCGAAGTGCGTCGGCGGCTTGCGCCAGACCAGATCGATCTCGACCTCGACCTTGCGGCGCGCCGCGATCTCGGCAATCGCGGCTCGCAGATCGCGGTCGAGCGCGTCCATGATGGCACCATCAGCACTGCGGCAGTCCATGGTGAAGGCGATCTCGCCGGGAATGACGTTGCGCGAGGGATTGGCGATCACGGCTTCGCCGATCGTACCGACGGCGTTCGGTCCGTGCTTCTTCGCAATCGACTCCATCGCCAGCACGATCTCCGACAAGGTCGCCAGCGCATCGCGCCGCAGCGGCATCGGCGTGGAGCCCGCATGGCTCTCGAAGCCGGAGATCTTGCCGTCGTACCAGAGCACGCCCTGGCCGGAATCGACCACGCCGATGGTCTTGCCTTCGGCTTCCAGGATCGGCCCCTGCTCGATGTGCAGCTCGACGAAGCAGCCGAGTTTCTGGAAGCCGACCGGCTTGTCGCCGCGATAGCCGATGCCGTCGAGCGCCTGGCCGACGGTAGTGCCCTCGGCGTCCTTGCGCGACAAAATGTCGTCGGTGGTGAAGTCGCCGACATAGGCGGCGGAGGCCATCATCGCAGGTGCGAAACGCGAGCCTTCCTCGTTGGTCCAGTTCACGACGCAGATCGGCGCCTCGGTCTCGATGCCGGCGTCGTTCAGCGTGCGGATCACCTCCAGCGCGCCGAGCGTCCCCAGGATGCCGTCATACTTGCCGCCGGTGGGCTGGGTGTCTAGGTGCGAGCCGATGCCGACGGGCAGCTTCGACATGTCGCGGCCCTTGCGCAGGCCGAACTGTGATCCGAGCGCGTCGACGTGGACTTCCAGTCCGGCATCCTCGCAGGCCTTGCGGAACCAATCGCGCACCTGCTTGTCTTCACGGCTCAACGTCAGCCGCCGCACGCCGCCTTTGGCCGTCGCGCCGAATTGCGCGGTCTCGTGGATGGAGCCCCACAGGCGGGCCGAATCGATTTGCAGGTTGGTGGCGGCTCGGCTCATGCGTCAGTCTCTCTTTTGTCCGGCGCCTTTTTCAATGACGCGCCTGTGCGGGCGCGTCAACCGCGAGGCTGCTCTGCGCAATTTGCCGTGCAAGCTCCGCGACGCGCTCCACGGCGACGACATCGGGCGAGGCCAGCCAGCTCGCCGTGAAGGTCAGCGGCGCGATGGCGAGATCGGTGTCGAGCAGCTGCAGGCGTCCGTCGGCAAGCTCGTTCTCGACGATGGCGTCGGGGATCACGGCGATGCCGAGGCCCTCGACCGCCATGTGGATGACGGTCGCCAGCGAAGCGGACGCGTGCAGGCGGATCGGCGGCAGCTCCGGCCGGTCGAACACCTCGCGCACGACCTCGTAGGGCTTGGTCTTGCGTGGGAAGGTGATGATCGGAAACCGCGCGAGGTCCGCCGGCGTCAACGGGCCCTTGCCGAGCCCAAGCGAGGGACTTGCGAGGAAGCCGATCGGATAATCGGCGAGCACCCGGTTGTGCACGCCGGGGGCGGACAGCGGTCCGACCACGAAGGCGAGCTCGATCTCCTGCGCGAGCAGGCGCGCGGTGAGGTTCGGCGTGATGTCGACCTCGATCTCCAGCGACAGGTTCGGATAGACCTCGTTCACGCTCTTGACGAGCCGCGGCAGCCAGGTGTGCACGATGGTCTCGGCGACGCCGAGCCGCATCACGCCGCGCATCGCCGAAGCATCGCCGATCTCCGCCATCATCGCAGCGCGCAGGCCGATCAGCTTCTCCGCATAGACCATCATCTGCCGGCCGCTCGGGGTCGGGGAGGCGATGCGATGATCGCGGTTCAAGAGCTTCACGCCCATCTCGCGCTCGAGCTGGGCAATGCGCTGGGAGATCGCCGGCTGGGTGGTGTTGAGGCGTTGCGCGGCGCCACGGAAGCTGCCGAGCTTCACGACCCATAGGAACGTCTCGATCGACCTGAAGTCCAGCATTGGAAGGATTTTCCCAATCGATAAATCAGATTTATCGAGATTGATTAGAAACGAAGATTAGACTTTATAGCACGCTTGGTGTTGGCTTGTCTTTGTCGAGTTTATAGGCAGGTCGATCACATGACTGTTTTGGTGGCAGCGCAGCAAACTGAAACACCCGACGCCCTCCCGAGCCGCAGGGCCCGGCTCGCCTATCGCGAGGGGCTGGTCGCCTCCACCGCTGGTGTTGCCCCCGGATACGTCCAGGGCAATCTGGCGATCCTGCCGGCGGACTATGCCGGTGCCTTCCACCGCTTTTGCCAGCTCAATCCCAAGCCGTGCCCGATCATCGGCATGTCCGATGTCGGCAGCCCTTACATCCCCTCGCTCGGCGCCGATCTCGACATCCGCACCGACGTGCCGCGCTACCGCGTCTGGCGCGACGGCGAGGTCGTGGACGAGCCGACCGACGTGAAGAGCTATTGGCGCGACGACCTCGTCACCTTCGTGCTCGGCTGCTCGTTCTCATTCGAGGAGGCGCTGCTCGAGGAGGGCATGCCGATCCGCCACATCGAGAAGAACGTGCGCGTGCCGATGTACCGCACCAACATCGCCTGCGGTGTATCAGGTCCGTTCGCCGGCCCCATGGTGGTATCGATGCGTCCGTTCAAGCCGGCCGATGCGATCCGCGCGGTGCAGATCACCTCGCGCTATCCGGCTGTGCACGGCGCACCCGTGCATCTCGGCCATCCGCATCTGATCGGCATCAAGGATATCGCCAAGCCCGACTACGGCGATCCGGTGCCGGTCGCCGATGACGAGATTCCGGTGTTCTGGGCCTGCGGGGTGACGCCGCAATCGGTCATCAACGCCGCGAAGCTGCCGTTTGCAATCACGCATTCGCCCGGCCTGATGCTGGTGACCGATCTCAAGAACAGAAGCATGGCCGTGATTTAGTGGGCAGCGTCTGCTGCTTCTTCAGGCTTTACCGCATCCACCAATCGCTTCATTCGATCAGCCGAAATTCAGTAACAGGGGACTTTGCCATGACGATCACTCGCCGCGACGTGTTGTTGGGGGCCACCGCCACTGCCGCCCTCGTGCCGCTGGCGGCGCGCGCACAGAGTTCGGAAGTCGTGATCGGCGTGATCTATCCCTTCTCCGGCGGCAGCGCGCAGCAGGGCGTCGACGCGCAGAAGGCCTATGAGACCGCGCTCGAAGTCATCAACAAGGACAGCGATTTCGACCTGCCGCTGGCGAAGGGCGAAGGCCTGCCGGGCCTCGGTGGCGCCAAGATCCGCCTCGTGTTCGCCGACCACCAGGCCGATCCGCAGAAGGGCCGCGCCGAGGCCGAGCGCCTGATCACGCAGGAGAAGGTCTGCGCCGTCGTCGGCACTTACCAGAGCGCGGTGGCCGTCACCGTCAGCCAGATCTGCGAGCGCTATCAGGTCCCGTTCCTGTCCGCCGACAATTCCTCGCCGAGCCTGCACCGCCGCGGCCTGAAATATTACTTCCGCGCCTCGCCGCACGACGAGATGTACTCGGCTGCGATGTTCGACTTCTTCGACGCCATGAAGAAGAAGGGCATCAAGATCGAGACGCTGTCGCTGTTCCACGAGGACACCATCTTCGGCACCGATTCCGGCAATGCCCAGACCAAGATCGCCGGCGAGCGCGCCTACAAGATCGTCACCGACATCAAGTATCGCGCCAACTCGCCCTCGCTCTCTGCCGAGGTGCAGCAGCTCAAGACCGCCAATGCCGACGTGCTGATGCCGTCGAGCTACACCACCGACGGCATCCTCCTGGTCAAGACCATGGCCGAGCTCGGCTACAAGCCGAATGCGATCGTGGCGCAGGACGCCGGCTTCTCCGAGAAGGCGCTCTACGATGCCGTCGGCGACAAGCTCGAAGGCGTGATCTCGCGCGGCACCTTCTCGCTCGACCTCGCGCAGAAGCGGCCGATGGTCGGCAAGATCAACGAGATGTTCAAGGCCAGGTCCGGCAAGGATTTCAACGACCTCACCTCGCGGCAGTTCATGGGCCTGATCATCCTCGCCGACGCCATCAGCCGCGCCAAGTCGACCGACGGCGAGAAGATCCGCGACGCGCTGGCCGCGACCGACATCCCGGGCGAGAAGACCATCATGCCCTGGAAGCGCGTCAAGTTCGACGAGATGGGCCAGAACAACGACGCCGATCCGGTGCTGCTGCAATATGTCGGCGGCAAGTTCGTCACCATCTTCCCGCCGCAGGCCGCGATCGCCGAGGCGATCTGGCCGATGAAGTAAGCGCTGCGGGGGCAGCGGAGCAGGCGGGGTGGGAGCAAACTGCTCCCACCGTCATTGCGAGGAGCGAAGCGACGAAGCAATCCAGACTGCTTCCTTCGAAACATTTCTGGATTGCTTCGCTTCGCTCGCAATGACGAAGCCTGTCGTGACGTTTGGAACGGGGGACCAGAGTTGACAGCCCAAGCCATTATCCAGAGTCTCGCGAGCGGCCTTCTGATGGGCCTGCTCTACGGATTGATCGCGGTCGGCCTCGCGCTGATCTTCGGCCTGATGGACGTCACGAACTTCGCCCATGGCGAGTTCCTGATGATCGCGATGTATCTGTCTTTCTTCCTGTTCGCGTTCTTCGCCATCGATCCGCTGTTGTCGGCGCCGTTGGTCGCCGCGGCACTCTTCATATTCGGAGCGGTCGTCTACCTGCTCCTTGTACGCTTCGCCATGCGGGCCAAGGCCAATGCCGGCATGGTGCAGATCTTCACCACCTTCGGGCTTGCCATCGTCATGCGCGGCCTCGCGCAATACTTCTTCACGCCGGACTATCGCAGCATCCCGCAATCCTGGCTCGGCGGCAAGACCATCTCGGTCGGCGGCATCTTCCTGCCGGAGCCGCAACTGGTCGGCGCGCTGGTCTCGATCGCGGCTTTTGCAGGTCTCTACTTCTTCATCCACCGCACTGATTTCGGCCGCGCGATCGAAGCGACCCGCGAGGATCCCGGTGCAGTCGCGCTCGTCGGCATCGACAAGAACCGCGTGTTCGCATTCGGCTGGGGCCTGGGCGCCGCGCTTGTCGGCCTTGCCGGCGCGATCATGGCCGTATTCTTCTACATCTATCCCGACGTCGGCGCCTCCTTTGCGCTGATCGCCTATGTCACGGTGGCGCTCGGCGGATTCGGCAGCGTGTTCGGGGCGTTCGCCGGCGGCATCATCGTCGGTCTCGTCGAAGCGGTCACCGCGCTGGTGCTGCCGCCCTCGCTGAAATCGGTCGGCATCTACTCGGTCTATCTGCTGGTCGTCTTCATCCGGCCGCGCGGCCTGTTCGGATCGATGTGATGGACAAGGATTTTGCAGCGCGGCGCCGCCGTGACCTCATCATCGCCGCAGCGCTCGCCACTATTGCCGCGCTGACGCCGTTGTTCGTGAAGGACGTCGTCGTCCAGAACATCCTGATCCTGACGCTGATGTATGCGGGTTTGTCGCAGAGCTGGAACATCCTGTCCGGCTATTGCGGCCAGATCTCGCTCGGACACGCGCTGTATTTCGGCCTGGGTGCCTACACCACCGAGCTGCTGTTCACGAAGTTCGGCGTGCTGCCCTGGTTCGGCATGCTGGCGGGCGGGGCGGTGTCGGCGCTCATCGCGATGGGGCTCGGCTATCCCTTCTTCCGCCTGCGCGGCCATTATTTTGTGATCGCCACCATCGTCATCGCCGAAATCGGCTTGCTTCTGTTCCACAACTGGGAATGGGCGGGCGCTGCGATGGGTATCACCATTCCGATCCGCGGTGACAGCTGGCTGAAATTCCAGTTCTTGCGCACCAAGCTGCCGTATTTCTATTTCGCGCTGGCGCTGTGCTGCCTCGCCTGGTTCGTGACGTGGTGGCTGGAAAACTCCAAATGGGGATTTTGGTGGCGCGCGGTCAAGGACAACCCGGAGGCGGCCGAGAGCCTCGGTGTCGACGTGTTCAATTCCAAGATGGGTGCGGCCGCGGTCTCCGCCTTCCTTGTTGCCGTCGGCGGCAGCTTCTACGCCCAGTTCGTCTCCTACATCGATCCGGAAAGCGTCATGGGCTTTCAGTTCTCGCTGCTGATGGCGCTACCGGCCGTGCTCGGCGGCATCGGCACCCTGTGGGGGCCGGTGTTAGGGGCGGCCATCCTGATCCCGCTGACTGAGCTGACGCGCTTCAAGTTCGGCGGCTCGGGGCGGGGTGTCGACCTCATTGTCTACGGCACGCTGATCGTTCTGATCTCGCTGGCCCTGCCGCGCGGCCTGCTGAGCCTGTTTTCACGCCCGAAGAAGACGGGAGCTGCCCGATGAGCGCGCTGCTCGAAACCCGCGGCGTCTGGCAGCGCTTCGGCGGCCTCGTCGCCAACAGCGACGTCTCGATATCGGTCGACCGAGGCGAGATCGTCGGCCTGATCGGCCCGAACGGCGCCGGCAAGTCGACGCTGTTCAATCTGATCGCCGGCGTGCTGCCGCCGACGCAAGGCTCGATTTGGTTCGATGGCGAGGACGTCACCCGCATGCCGGCGGCGATGCGCTGCCAGCGCGGGGTAGGACGCACCTTCCAGGTGGTCAAGAGCTTCGAGACCATGACTGTCATCGACAACGTCATCGTCGGTGCACTCGTGCGCAACACCGTGATGCGCGAGGCCCGCCGCAAGGCGCATGAGGTACTGGAGTTCACCGGGCTCGCTGCGCGCGCCGACGTGCTTGCCAGCGACCTCGTGCCGGCCGAGAAGCGCCGCCTCGAAGTCGCGCGGGCGCTTGCGACCGAGCCGAAGCTGCTGCTGCTCGACGAGGTCCTCACCGGCCTGACGCCGACCGAGGCGCAGACCGGCGTCGCCCTGGTGCGCAAGGTGCGCGATGCCGGCATCACCGTGCTGATGGTCGAGCATGTCATGGAGATCGTGATGCCGCTGGTGGACCGCGCCATCGTGCTCGACCTCGGCAAGGTGCTGGTCGAGGGCAAGCCCGCCGACGTCGTGCGCGATCCCAAGGTGATCAAGGCATATCTGGGAGATCGTCATGCTGTCGGTGCGTGAAGTCACCACCGCCTATCAGGGCCTGGTCGCGATCTCCGCGGTCTCGATCGAGGTCCAGAAGGGCGAGATCGTCTGCGTCGCCGGCGCCAACGGCGCGGGCAAGTCGACGCTGCTGAAGTCAATCGCTGGCGCCGAGCGTCCGCGCTCGGGCAGCGTGACCTTCGACGGCAAGCGCCTCGACGGCATGGCGCAGCATCACATCACGGCCACCGGCATCGCCTATGTGCCGGAAAACCGCCGTTTGTTTCCGCGTCTGTCGGTGCGCGACAACCTTCGCCTCGGCAGCTATCTCTACAGGGGCGAAGCGAACCGCGAAGAGCCGCTCGATCTCGTCTTCAAGCTGTTTCCGCGCCTTCAGGAGCGCCTGGAGCAGCGCGCCGAGACGCTCTCCGGCGGCGAGCAGCAGATGCTCGCCATCGGCCGCGCGCTGATGACGCGTCCGCGGCTGTTGATGCTGGACGAGCCCTCGCAGGGCATCATGCCGAAGCTGGTCGACGAAATTTTCCAGGCGGTGAAGCTCATCCGTGACTCCGGCATGACCGTCCTCATCGTCGAGCAGCGCATGGCCGAATGCCTGGAGATCGCCGACCGCGCCTACATCCTGCAGACCGGCCGTGTGCTGATGCAGGGCGCAGCCAGCGAGATCAAGGGCAATCCGGATGTGCGGAAGGCATATCTGGGGCTGTAGCCGAATAGTATCGGGCACGCCCGCGCAACATACCCGGTGTCATCGCCCGACTTGATCGGCGATCCAGTACTCCGAGACGTCAGAGATATGCGGAGAAGCCGCGGCGTACTGGATTCCCCGCTTTCGCGGGGAATGACAGCGGTGGTGAGGCGACGCTCGTCCACCCCTTACCGCAAGTCGCTAATACTCGTGCCCGTGCTCCGGCAACGTCACCCCGAACACCTTCACCAGATCCTTCACCTGCGCCGGCGACAAATACCGCGGGTTCATCCCGCGCAGCAGCAGGTACAACTTGGCCGTCTCCTCCAGCTCCTCCGTCGCGAACACCGCAGCTTCCAGCGTGTTGCTGGCGACGACCGGGCCGTGATTGGCGAGCAGAACGGATGAATATTTCCCGGCCAGCCCCTTGATCGCATCTGCAACCGCGGGGTCGCCGGGGCGGTAATAGGGCACGAGCGCGGTGGCGCCGCATTTCATCAGGTAATAGGCCGTCATCGGCGGCAGCGCGGCGCGCGGATCGATCTCGGGCAGCATCGACAGCGCCACCGAATGCGTGGAGTGCAGATGCACGATGGCCCGCGCGCTGCCGCGCGTGTCGTAGAGCGCATTGTGCAGCGGAACTTCCTTGGTCGGGGCATCGCCCGAAACCAGCCGGCCCTGCTGGTCCAGCCGTGATAGTCTTGCGGGATCGAGGAAGCCGAGCGAGGCGTTGGTCGGCGTCACCAGCCAGCCGCCATCGTCCAGCTTGACGCTGATATTGCCGGAGGAGCCCGGCGTCAGCCCACGCTCGAACAGGGATCGTCCGAAGCGGCAGATGTCCTCGCGCAGCCGTGTTTCATTGCTCATGGCCGTCATGCTTGCTTGTCTCACGCTTTGGCAGCGCGGCCAAGCCGTGTTATTCGGTTGCCAAGCTGCCGCAAAGGGCGGCCATCCGGGAAACGCTCGCAAGGGTCAGTTGCATATGTCCGCCTCCACCTCACGAAATCAGCGTATCGCCGTCGTCGGGCTCGGCTCGATGGGATTTGGCATGGCGACCTCGCTCAAGCGCGCTGGCCATGCCGTGACCGGCTGCGACGTCTCGGCGGATGCCGTCGCGCGCTTCGTGAAGGACGGCGGCGCGGGGGCCAAGACGCCGGCCGAAGCGGCCAAGGACGCAGACATCGTTGTCAGCGTGGTGGTCAATGCCGCGCAGACCGAAACCATCCTGTTCGGCAAGGATGGCGCCGCCGAGACCATGCCCAAGGACAGCGTGTTCGTCTCCTCGGCGACGATGGATCCCGACGTGGCGCGCCGTCTTGCCAAGCAGCTGGAGGCGACCGGCCGGCACTATCTGGATGCGCCGATCTCCGGCGGGGCGCAGCGCGCCGCGCAAGGCGAATTGACGATTCTTGCCTCCGGCAGCTCGGCCGCCTTTGCCAAGGCGCGGCCGGCGCTCGATGCCATGGCTGCAAAGCTCTACGAGCTCGGCGATGCCGCCGGGCAGGGCGCTGCGTTCAAGATGATCAATCAGCTGCTCGCCGGCGTTCACATCGCCGCCGCCAGCGAAGCCATGGCGTTCGCAGCCAAGCAGGGCCTCGACATCCGCAAGGTCTACGAGGTGATCACGGCCTCGGCCGGTAATTCCTGGATGTTCGAGAACCGCATGCCGCATGTGCTCGACGGCGACTACACGCCGCGAAGCGCGGTGGAGATCTTCGTCAAGGACCTCGGCATCATCCAGGACATGGCGCGCACGGCCCGATTCCCCGTGCCGGTCTCCGCCGCCGCGCTCCAGATGTTCCTGATGACATCGGCCGCCGGCATGGGCCGCGACGACGACGCATCGGTCGCGCGCATGTATGCGCAGGTCACCGGCGTCAAGCTGCCCGGCGACAAGTAACAGAGGATCTCCAATGCCCCGTTTCGCCGCCAATCTCTCGATGATGTTCACCGAGGTGCCGTTCCTCGACCGCTTCGACGCCGCCGCGCAAGCGGGCTTCACCGCGGTGGAATTCCTGTTTCCGTACGAGCATGCCGCCGAGGCCGTCGGCGAACGGCTCAAGCGCAACGGCCTGACCCAGGCGCTGTTCAACCTGCCGCCGGGCGACTGGAACGCCGGCGAGAAGGGCTTTGCGGCGCTGCCATCGCGCTTTTCCGATCTCAAGGCGAGCCTGGAGACGGCGCTGCCTTATGCCAAGGCGACGGGCGTCAAGCGCCTGCACCTGATGGCCGGCATCGCCAATCGCGGCGAGCGCGTCGCGATCGAGGCCTTCTACAAATCGGTGGCCTGGGCCGCCGAGTTCTTCGCGCCGCACGGCATCGACATCGTGATCGAGCCGATCAATGCGCGCAACGTGCCCGGCTACTTCCTCAACGATTTCGGCTTTGCGCGGGATCTGATCCAGGAGCTGAGGCTTGCGAACCTGAAGCTCCAGTTCGACATCTATCACTGCCAGATCATCCATGGCGACGTCACCATGCGGCTGCGCGAGATGATGCCGATCATCGGCCACATCCAGATCGCGAGCATTCCCTCGCGCAACGAGCCCGATAGCGAGGAGCTGAACTATCCGTTCCTGTTCGATGAGCTCGACCGGCTCGGCTATGCCGGCTTCGTCGGCTGCGAATACAATCCGCGCGGCAAGACCACCGATGGGCTTGCCTGGTTCAAGCCCTATGCGGGAGTGAAGCCGTGACCCCAGCGTTAGGCTGCATCGCCGACGATTACACCGGCGCCTCCGATCTCGCCAACACGCTGACGCGCGCCGGCCTGCGCACCGTCCAGACCATCGGCATCCCTGCCGACGATCTGATGCTGCCCGAGGTCGATGCCGTCGTGGTGTCGCTGAAGAGCCGCTCGATCGAGGCCGGCCTTGCCGTGTCGCGCTCGCGCGCGGCGGACAAATGGCTGCGCGGCCGCGGCGTGGGCCACGTGCTGTTCAAGATCTGCTCGACCTTCGATTCCACCGACGCCGGCAATATCGGCCCGGTCATGGATGCGCTGCGCGCCGATTGCGGCGAGGGAGCCGTGCTGGTGACGCCTGCCTTTCCGGAGACCGGGCGCACCGTCTATCAGGGCAATCTGTTCGTCGGCGCCGTGCCGCTCAGCGAGAGCCCGCTGAAGGACCATCCGCTCAACCCGATGCATGATTCCAACCTGGTGCGCGTGCTGGCGCGCCAGAGCAGCACGCAGATCGGCCTCGTCGATCTCGCCACCGTCGCGCGCGGCGCGGAGGCCGTGCGGGCACGGCTGGCTGAGCTCGCCGCCAGAGGCATCGGTGCTGCGATCATCGACGCCGTATTCGACCGCGACCTCGAGACCATCGGTCTCGTCGCCGCTGAACATCTTCTGTCGGTCGGCGCGTCCGGCATGGGCCTCGGGCTTGCGCGCGCGCTGGTGTCGACGGGCAAGGTGAAGCCGGCGCCGAGCGGCGAAACCGGCGCGGCCGTCGGCGGCCTGGCGGCATGCCTTGCCGGCAGCTGCTCGCAGGCGACGCTTCAGCAGATCGCCAGCGCCGAACGCATCATGCCGGTGCTTCATCTCGATCCGGAGCGGATCGTCGCGGGCGCCGCTGAAGCGCAGCGTGCGCTGGACTGGGCGAGGCCGCGGCTTGCGGAAGGTCCGGTGCTGATCGCTTCGAGCGCGACGTCGGACGCCGTTGCGGCCGTGCAGGCACGCCATGGCCGCGATGCCGCAGGCCACGCCATCGAGCAGGCCATGGCCGGCATCGCCGAGGGTCTGGTGCAGGCCGGCGTCCGTCGCTTGATCGTCGCCGGTGGCGAGACATCCGGCGCCGTGGTCGATCGGTTGAAAATTCCTGGATTTCTCGTAGGAGTAGAAATCGCGGCGGGAGTCCCGGTGCTGCGCGCGGTCGGTGCAAGCTCCGGCGAGATGTTGCTCGCTTTGAAATCTGGAAACTTTGGCGGTCCGGACTTCTTCTCCGACGCGCTTAGGCTCATGCGCTGAGCGCAGAGCCTCCTTAGTCCATCGTTCATTTCTTTCGGCTTCGGTACTCGTACGGAGCCGCAGTTAACATTTGCGCAGGTGCTCTGCGCTCAGATGTCGCCGCAGCTCCTCTTTGGTTTATTCTTAGAGCTTCGACGCGCATCCGCGCCAGCACAACGAGATCCGATTATGTTCGCCAACATTTCCATCCGCGCCAAGATCATCAGTGTCGTGGCATTCCTGCTCGTCGCGATGGCCGGCATGGGCCTGCTCGCCATCATGAAAATGCGGTCGATGAACGCCAACACGGTCGACATCACGATGAATTGGATGCCCAGCGTGCGGGTGCTGGGCGAGCTTCGGGCGAGCGTCATCACCTATCGCAACGTGGTCCGCCAGCACATGCTTTCCGACACGCTGGACGAGAAGCTCGCCAACGAAAAGACGGCCGTGACGGTGCTCGAGGCGCTTGCCAAATACCGCAGCCGCTACGAGCCGATGATCACCTCGCCGGAGGAGAGGGCGCTCTACACCCAATGGGCAAAGCTCTGGGACGATTACAAGAGGGGCACCGAAGAGGTGATGGCGCTCTCGCGCAAGGAAGCCGGCAAGATCCCACACGAGGCCCGGGAGCTGAATACGAAGACCGTCAACAAGCTCGGTCTTCAGGCAGACGAGGTCCTGACCAAGGACATCGAGCTCAACACCAAAGGCGGAGAACAGGCCGCTCAGGACGCCGCCGACAGCTACGCCTACGCCTTCATGCTGGTCTCGGCAATTCTCGGCGCCGCCATCGTCATCGGCATCGCCGTCAGTTTCTATCTCGTCCGCGACGTGTCTAGCGGCATCAACTCGATCACCCTGCCGATGCAGGCCCTGGGCCGAGGCGACCTCTCCGCCGAAGTCCCGCATCGCGGCGAGAAGACCGAGATCGGCGCCATGGCCGACGTGCTCCAGATCTTCAAGGAGGCGTTGATCGCCAAGAAGGCCGCCGACGAAGCCGCCGCGGCCGACGCCGAAGCCAAGATCGAGCGCGGCCGCCGCGTCGACGACATCACCCGCGAATTCGAAACGATGATCGGCGAGATCGTCCAGACCGTGTCATCGGCCTCGACCCAGTTAGAGGCCTCCGCCTCGACCTTGACCGCGACCGCCGACCGCTCGCAGCGGCTGGCGACCACGGTGGCCGGCGCTTCGGAGGAAGCCTCCACCAACGTGCAGTCGGTGGCCTCGGCGACCGAGGAGATGGCCTCGTCGGTCGGCGAGATCAGCCGCCAGGTGCAGGAATCGGCGCGGATGGCGGGCGATGCAGTCGGTCAGGCCCGTGCCACCACCGAGCGCGTCAGCGAATTGTCCAAGGCCGCCGCGCGCATCGGCGACGTCGTCGAGTTGATCAACACCATCGCCGGCCAGACCAACCTGCTGGCGCTGAACGCCACCATCGAGGCGGCGCGCGCCGGCGAAGCCGGCCGCGGTTTTGCCGTCGTCGCCTCCGAGGTGAAGGCGCTCGCCGAGCAGACCGCGAAGGCGACCGGCGAGATCGGCCAGCAGATCTCCGGCATCCAGGCGGCGACCAACGACTCCGTCGGCGCCATCAAGGAGATCTCCTCGACCATCGAGCGCCTGTCGGAGATCTCGTCGGCCATCGCCGCTGCGGTGGAAGAGCAGGGCGCCGCGACGCAGGAGATCGCCCGCAACGTTCAGCAGGCGGCGCATGGCACCCAGCAGGTGTCGTCCAACATCACGGACGTGCAGCGCGGCGCGACCGAGACCGGCACGGCCTCCTCGCAGGTGCTGTCCGCGGCGCAGATGCTGTCGAATGATTCGGGCCGGCTGAAGAACGAGGTCAGCAAGTTCCTGACCAACGTCCGCGCCGCGTAGACAGACGTGGGTTCCACAAGCAAGGGCGGCGCCATCGGCGCCGCTCATAGTTTTTCCTGCGCGCGTTGCGCTGTCGATATGCCCGTAGAATTGCGACGTACTCTTCAGCGAAAGCTCCGTACTACTGCGTAGCGTCGTTAAACCTAACAATCCTGAGCGACGGTAAGATCGTGGCGGAAGTCGTAGCACGATCGGAGCCGGTCCGGACCAGCAACTCCCGACCGTCAGCATTGGGGAGGATTTAATGTCTTGGATCAACAACCTTCGTATTTCCATTAAGGTTTCCGCCGTATTCGCGGCGATCTGTCTCGTCGTCGCCGGCAGCACCGCAGCCATCTACAACTCGCTGAGCGTAATGAATTCCACGGCGAAGATGACAGTGCATACCTATCAGGTGCTGGAGCAGCTTTCCGAGCTTGTCGGTGCGATGGTCAATCAGGAAACCGGCGTTCGCGGCTATCTCGTGTCTGGCGATGCCGGCTTTCTCGCTCCTTACGAAGCCGGGCTGAAACAATTTCAGACTGCGGCGGCCAAAGTCGGCAGCCTGACCTCGGACAACGCCACGCAGCAGAAGCGACTCGAGCAGGTCAAGGCGCTTGCCAACGACTGGGCAACCAACGTCGCGCAGCGCGAAATCGCGCTGATGAAGGATCCGGCAACCCAGGCGAAGGCGCGTGAGCTCGAGGCTTCCGGAGCCGGCAAGAAGTCGATGGATGGCCTCCGCGCCGTCGTCCAGGAAATGGACAGGGAAGAGCGGTCGCTGTTGTCAGTGCGGGCGGCTGCCTCCGACGCCGCCTCGTCCAGCGCCACCATGGCCATGCTGATCGGAGGCCTCGTCACCCTGCTGCTCTCGCTCGTGGGCGCCTTCGGCGTCGCCTTCGCGGTCACCCGCCCGATCCAGCGCATCACGACCGAGATGGGTGTTCTCGCGAATGGGGACACCTCGGTGATCGTATCGGGTATCGAACGCAAGGACGAGATCGGTGAGATGGCTCAGGCGGTCCAGGTGTTCAAGACCAATGCCATCGAGGTCGAGCGGCTGAAGGCGGAACAGGTTGAAACCGAGCGTCGCAATGCCGAGCAGCGCAAACGCGACATGGTCAGGCTCGCCGACGACTTCGAGAGCGCCGTCGGCCAGATCATCGGAACAGTGTCGTCGGCATCGACCCAGCTGGAAGCATCGGCCACCACCCTCACAGGTACGGCCGAGCGGTCCCAGAAGCTCGCGACCACGGTGGCCGGCGCTTCGGAGGAAGCCTCCACCAACGTGCAGTCGGTGGCCTCGGCGACCGAGGAGATGGCCTCGTCGGTCGGCGAGATCAGCCGCCAGGTGCAGGAATCGGCGCGGATGGCGGGCGATGCAGTCGGTCAGGCCCGTGCCACCACCGAGCGCGTCAGCGAATTGTCCAAGGCCGCCGCGCGCATCGGCGACGTCGTCGAGCTGATCAACACCATCGCCGGCCAGACCAACCTGCTGGCGCTGAACGCCACCATCGAGGCGGCGCGCGCCGGCGAAGCCGGCCGCGGTTTTGCCGTCGTCGCCTCCGAGGTGAAGGCGCTCGCCGAGCAGACCGCGAAGGCGACCGGCGAGATCGGCCAGCAGATCTCCGGTATCCAGGCGGCGACCAACGATTCCGTCGGCGCCATCAAGGAGATCTCCTCGACCATCGAGCGCTTGTCGGAGATCTCGTCGGCCATCGCGGCTGCGGTGGAAGAGCAGGGCGCCGCGACGCAGGAGATTGCCCGCAACGTGCAGCAGGCGGCGCAGGGCACCCAGCAGGTGTCGTCCAACATCACCGACGTGCAGCGCGGCGCAACCGAGACCGGCACGGCCTCCTCGCAGGTGCTGTCGGCGGCGCAGATGTTGTCGAACGATTCGAGCCGGCTGAAGAGCGAGGTCAGCAAGTTCCTGACCAACGTCCGCGCCGCGTAAGGCGCGGCCGTGGATTGATCAAACCAGGAGCGGTGCCAAAAGCGCCGCTCTTTTTTTCTGCGGTAGCGTGATGTCGTCTGGCGGTAGGATCATGGGGAGCCGACCGTAAACATACGGGGCGCCCATTTCATGGATAGTTAAATTCGCCTTACGAGAATTGAGGGAAGACGCCTCGAACAGCGGCCGTCCTGTCTGGAATGAACGCATATCGCATTGTTTGGGGGCTCTGATGCGCAAGAATCTTCCCGTCACCACCGTTGAATATCCGGTCAGTGATGAGACGTTGATCGTTTCGCGGACCGATCTGAAGGGCAAGCTCACGTACTTCAACGAGGACTTCCTCGCGGCCGCCGGCTTCACGTCCGCGGAACTGATGGGCCAGCCGCACAATATCGTTCGTCACCCGGACATGCCGCCGGAGGCATTCGACAATCTCTGGGACACGCTGAAGGCCGGCAAGCCCTGGCTCGGCGCAGTCAAGAACCGCCGCAAGAACGGCGACTTCTATTGGGTGCTGGCGACGGCTTCTCCGATCCGCGAGAACGGCGAGGTCAAGGGCTATACGTCGATCCGCACCAAGCTGCCGGCCGACCAGCGCAAGCTCGCCGAAGAGGTCTATGCCGCCATCCGCGAGAAGAAGCCGCATGGCTATCGCATCGACGCCGGCATCATCCGCCGCCGCTCCTGGCTCGACCACTTCAGCATCTTTACCGGGACGCTGAAGGCGCGCCTGATCACGATGATGGTGCTGCAATCGGTGTTCATGCTCGCGCTCGGCATCGGTGGCGCGGTCGCCACCGGCGGTTCGACCAGCCTGATCCTGTCGCTGCTGGCTGTCGCCGGTGCGGCTATCGTCGGCTTCGCAGGCCTTGCGACCATGCGTGCTATTCAGGGACCGATGCGGCAGCTCAACGACACGCTGGTCAACCTCGTGCAGGACAAGCTTGACAATCGCATCGTGATCGAGCGCGACGACGAGATCGGCGAGGCGCTGCGCAACCTTCAGACCGTGCAGACCATCGTCCGTTTCAGCCGCGACGAGGTGCAGGCGGTGCAGCGCCGCGCCGAGGCGCAGCGCAAGGCCGACATGACCAAGCTTGCCGACGGTTTCGAGGCGGCGATCGGGGAAATCGTCGAGACCGTATCGGCCGCCGCGACTGAGCTTGAGGCATCGGCCTCGACCCTGTCCTCGACCGCGGGCCGGGCGCAGGAGCTGGCCACGGTAGTTGCGTCCGGCTCGGAGGCCGCCTCCAGCAATGTCCATTCGGTGGCTTCGGCTGCCGAGGAGATGTCGTCCTCGGTGCGCGAGATCGGGCGGCAGGTGCAGGATTCCTCCCGGATCGCGAGCGAGGCGGTCAGCCAGGCGCATGCCACCACCGAGCGTGTTAGCGAGCTGTCGCGGGCTGCGGCGCGGATCGGCGATGTCGTCGAGCTCATCAATGCGATTGCCGGCCAGACCAACCTCCTGGCACTCAACGCTACCATCGAGGCGGCGCGGGCTGGCGAAGCCGGCCGCGGCTTCGCGGTGGTGGCCTCCGAGGTCAAGGCGCTCGCCGAGCAGACGGCCAAGGCCACCGGCGAGATCGGCCAGCAGGTCGGCGGCATCCAGGCGGCGACGCAGGATTCGGTCAGCGCCATCGGGGAGATCAGCGGCACCATCGCGCGTCTGTCGGAGATCGCTTCGGCCATCGCGACGGCCGTGCAGCAGCAGGGCGCAGCGACCCAGGAGATCGCCCGCAACGTGCAGCAGGCCGCCCTGGGCACCCAGCAGGTCTCGTCCAACGTCGGCGACGTGCAGCGCGGCGCCTCGGAGACGGGATCAGCGTCCACGCAGGTGCTGTCGGCGGCCCAGATGCTGTCCCGCGATTCCAACCGCCTCAAGCTCGAGGTCGGCAAGTTCCTGAACTCGGTTCGCGCCGCCTGACTCTCGACCGCGTCGGAAAAAACAGGCGCCGAAGGGCTGAGATCTCGTAGGGTGGGCAAAGGCGCTCTTGCGCCGTGCCCACCATTCTTTCCGGATCACACGAAGGCCGTGGGCACGCTTCGCTTTGCCCACCCTACGAGATCACGCCACCCGCCACTCGGGCACGTTATCTTCTGCCATAGCGATTTCGCCGAACGAGCCGACCGGGGTGCGATCCATGGCGAGCAGCTGCGCCAGCGTCGCGCCGTCGCTCGCCGGGACCCGCGCCAGCGTGCGGCGATCGTCCTCTGTCCGCAGCATCACGACGCCATGCTCGATATTGCCGCCGCGGCCGTAAAGCACGGTGAAGCTCTCGACCGTGCCCTTGCCAGTGGCCTCCGCGACGAACTCCGGCACCGCGCGCTTGTTGCGGTCCGCATCGGCCTGCACGCTCGTTTCCTGCACCAGCGCCTCGCGCGGCGCCGTCTTCGACACCACCAGCGCGTGGTGCTTGGTGACGAAGCCGCCCTGGCCATAGAGCAGGCCGAGCTTGGCGCCGTCGCGCAGCCGCCGCACCATAGCGCAGGCGGCATGCGTCATGTAGGTGTTGAGCGGCGCGCCGAAGAAGGTGAGGCCGCCCGTCACGGTCGGCTGCACGTCGGCACCT
Source organism: Bradyrhizobium yuanmingense (assembly GCF_025200905.1). Taxonomy (NCBI): domain Bacteria; kingdom Pseudomonadati; phylum Pseudomonadota; class Alphaproteobacteria; order Hyphomicrobiales; family Nitrobacteraceae; genus Bradyrhizobium; species Bradyrhizobium yuanmingense. Next base: position 2,201,602 of record NZ_CP104173.1, read on the forward strand.
AAGCCCAGTGTCCGCCGCGCCATTTTGGGCACGCAGGGGAAGCAACTGTAGAGCTCGATCGCGTCGAAGGACTTGCCGTCGCCGCCGGCGAGGTCCATCGCCGCTTTCAGCACGGCGTTCTGCGGGTGGCTCTCGTAAAACTGGTCGCGCAGCAGATAGTCACGCGGCTCTTCCGCGGAGGCGCCGCCGAGCGGGTAGACCAGTTTGTCTTCGGCGATCCCGGCTGCGCGTGCCTTGGCGAGACTGGTGAGCAGCAGCGCACCGCCCATGTTGACGCTGGGGTTCGCCACCATCAGCTTGTTGTAGGGCCAGGCGATCAGGCGATTGTCCGCGGTCGGCGTCGTAATCTCCTCCGGCGTGTAGCGCCGCTTCAGCCAGGCGTTCGGGTTCTCCGCGGCGGCTTCCGAATAGCGCGACCACAGCGTGCCTGACTCCGCCATGGCTTCGCGTGGCGTCTGACCCCAATGCGCGGAGGAGGCCGCTTCATAGAATGGATAGACGGTCACAGGTCGAAACACGCCGAGCTTCACCGCCAGCGGCTTCTGGAACGCCGCGCCGCGCTTGGGTTCCTCGACGTCATAGGCGAACGGCGTCCACGGCAGCTTGACGCCGGCGCGCTCCGCCTTGGTAGCGCTCGATTGCGCTTCCGCGCCGCACACCGCCGCCACGCTGCACTCGCCGCGCGCGATGCGCTTGGCCGCCTCGTGGATGTAGCGGATCGGGCTCTCGCCGCCGACTGGGCCGTAATAGCAATGCGCGGGCGAGATGCCGAGGCGCTGAGCCAAAAGCTGCTCCGGATCGCGATAGCGCCAGCTCAGGAAATTGACGACGTCGAGCGATTGCACCTCGCCGAGCAGCTTTGCGCCGGCGTCTTGTTCAGCCCGCCGCAGCGCCTGTTCGAGCAGGTCGAGCGGTTCGAGACCCTCGGCGATCTCCTTGGGGCGATCGACGATCTCGCCGATGCCGACGATGACGGGGATGCGGTCTTCGGGGATATTGGTCATTTCTTCTTGCTTCAGTTCACGATGTCAGTTGTTCGTCATTGCGAGCGCAGCGAAGCAATCCAGGATCTTTCCGCGGAGGCAGTCTGGATTGCTTCGCTGCGCTCGCAATGACAAGTGGGATCGTCACTCCGCCACCAGCGCATTCATGTGCTCGACGGCTTCGGCGAAATCCTGCTTGAACTCCTGTACCACCGCACCCGCCGACTTGACGCTGTCGATCAGGCCGACGCCCTGGCCGACGAAATAGCTGACGAGATCGCGCGCCTTGGCGTTGCCGCTTGCGGCGGCTCGGTCGATCGAATGGAAGGCGTCGCGGCTAATGATGCTTTGCAACGGCATCGGCAGCGCGCCCGGGCTATCCGGCGCGCGGTCCCAGGCGTCGGTCCAGACTGAGCGGAGCTGCCGGGCCGGCTTGCCGGTGCGGCCCTTCGAGCGCACCGCATCGCGCGAGGATGCCGCGATCATCTTCTCGCGAAAGATCTCGCTTGTCTCGGACTCGACCGTGGCCAGCCACACCGAGCCGGTCCAGACGCCGGCCGCGCCCATCGCCATGCAGGCCGCCATCTGCCGTCCCGTCATGATGCCGCCGGCTGCCAGCACCGGCACGTCTCGGATAGTCTTGATCGCCTTGATCACCTCCGGCACCAGCACCATGGTCGAGACCTCGCCGCAATGGCCGCCGGCCTCGGTGCCCTGCACGACGAGAATATCGACGCCGGCCGCGACCTGGCGCAGCGCGTGCTCCTTGGCGCCGACCAGCGCTGCAACCGGCACGCCGTGCTTCTTGCCCATCTCGATCATCGCCTTCGGCGGCACGCCCAGCGCATTGGCGATCAGGCGGATCGGATGATTGAAGGAGACCTCGAGCAGCTGAAGCGCGGTCTTGCCGTCGAACGGCTGCGGCTGGTTGTCCGCGACCTCGGTGGTGGTCAGCTCGATGTCGTACTTCTCCAGGAGATCGCGCGTGTAGTTGCGGTGCTCCTGCGGCACGCGCGCTTCCAGGCTCTTCCAGGTGACGTCCTTCTCGCCGGCCGTCGAGATGTTTTCCGGGATGAGCACGTCGATGCCGTAAGGCTTGCCGTCGACGTGATCATCGATCCACGTCAGCTCACGCTCGAGCGTGTCCGGCGTATGCACGGTCGCGCCCAGCACGCCGAAGCCGCCGGCGCGGCTGACGGCGGCAACGACGTCGCGACAATGGCTGAAGGCGAGCAGCGGGAATTCGATCCCCAGCATGTCGCAGATCGGCGATTTCATGGCTCTCTCCCGGCGGCAGGCTTCGCATTCTCGTTGCTTTCGCTGGCAAAGCAAAGTGACGCTAGCCGATCGATGACATGCCGGATCTGGCGAGGCATCTTGTGTGCAGACGTCGCGCTCTATCCGCGGGCCGCAGGCCCTGCGGGCACCCGGGAATGACGGAGGGGAGGGGCTGCCATGACAAAACGCAGAGTTGTCCCATCCGGCAATGCATTGCGGCGCCCTTGTCATCGGCCGTTTGCGGGCTAATTAATGCAGACGCATCCTTTTTGCCCGGAGCCCCGCATGACCGACGCCCCTTACGTGCCGCCCAAAGTCTGGACCTGGAACAAGGAGAACGGCGGGCAATTCGCCAACATCAACCGCCCGATTGCCGGGCCCACCCACGACAAGGAGCTGCCAGTCGGCAAGCATCCGCTTCAGCTCTACTCGCTGGCGACGCCGAACGGGGTCAAGGTCACCGTGATGCTGGAGGAGCTCCTGGCGCTCGGCCACAAGGGCGCCGAATATGACGCCTGGCTGATCAAGATTGGCAATGGCGATCAGTTCGGCAGCGGCTTCGTCGACATCAATCCAAATTCCAAGATCCCGGCGCTGATGGATCGCTCCGGCCCCGAGCCTGTCCGGGTGTTCGAGTCAGGCTCGATCCTGTTCTACCTCGCCGAGAAGTTCGGCGCCTTCCTGCCGAAGGACGTCAAGGCCCGCACCGAGGCGATGTCCTGGCTGTTCTGGCAAATGGGCAGTGCGCCCTATCTCGGCGGCGGCTTCGGCCACTTCTACGCCTATGCGCCGACCAAGATCGAATACGCCATCGACCGTTTCGCAATGGAGACCAAGCGCCAGCTCGACGTGCTCGACCGGCGTCTCGCTGACAACGAATATCTCGCGGGCAAGGACTACACCATCGCCGACATGGCGGTGTGGCCCTGGTATGGCGCGCTCGCCAAGGGGCTCGTCTATGGCGCCGGCGAATTTCTGTCGGTGCAGGACTACAAGAACGTGCAGCGCTGGACCGACCAGATTGCGCAGCGCCCCGCCGTGAAGCGCGGCCGCATGGTCAACCGGGTCTCCGGCGATCCCGCCAGCCAGCTCCACGAGCGCCACGACGCGAGCGACTTCGAGACCAAGACCCAGGACAAGCTCGTGCCCGCGACGTAGCTAACGGGTTCATCACCTCTCCCCGCAAGTGGGGAGAAGTCGAATTCGATCGCAGATCGAATTCGGGTGAGGGGGTACAGGTCCCTCGACAGTCTCGCGCGTGGAGAAAGCCCCTCACTCCAACCCTCTCAGCGCGAGCCAAGCTCGTCGCGGCCCCATGGGGCGAGGGAGCGCACCGTTGCTGCGGCCTATTTCTTCATGCCCTCCGCCGCCGGAAACACCACGCGGTCATCGGTGCGGCAGTAACGGTCGGCGAACATGCGGCCGATCGGGTGATAGCGGTCCATGTGCACCCGCATCGCCTTGTCGTCCCAGAGCTCGTCGCGGATGTGGAAGTGGAGGCCTTCGCCCATGATCAGGCGACGATCGTCGTTGACGTCGATCAGCTTCCAGAGCTTGCACTCCATGGCCCAGGGCGTGTCGGCCAGCCGGGGCACGGCGATCTTCGCCGAGGGCGCGAGCTTTAGCCCGAGATAGTCGGGTTCGCTGATCTCAGGCGGAAAATCGCCGCTGGACTCGTGCATCGCCCGCGCCAGCGGCTCGTCCGTGAGATTGACCACGAATTCACCGGTGCGCTGGATGTTGAGAAACGTGTCCTTGTCCTCGCCGTTCGGCTTGCGGTTGGCCGCGAACATGCAGAGCGGCGGATCCTCGCAGAAGGCGTTGAAGAAGCTGAACGGGGCGGCGTTGACCACGCCGGTCGGCCCGAGCGTGGTCACCCACGCGATCGGCCGCGGCAGAATGAAGGACGTCAGCACCTTGTAGCGCTCGCGTGGCGTCAGCTCGCTGGCGGCGTAGTCCATGGTGGCTCCGTTTCTTTCTGCGCCTCTCCCCGTGGGCGGGGAGAGGCCGACGCGCGCCAAGAGAGCGGCTCACGCCATGCTCAGCTCGTGGCGGCCCACCACCATCCAGTGCACCTCGTCCGGACCGTCGGCGAAGCGCAGGTGCCGCACGTCCTGATACATCTCGGCGAGCGGGGTCCAGTGCGAGATGCCGGTGGCGCCGTGCATCTGGATGGCCTGATCGATGATCTTGCAGGCGCGCTCGGGCACCATGGCCTTGACCATGGAGACCCAGACGCGGGCCTCCTTGTTGCCGAGCACGTCCATTGCCTTCGCCGCTTTCAGCACCATCAGCCGCATCGCCTCGATCTCGCAGCGCGCCTGCGCGATGATCTGCATGTTGCCGCCGAGATGGGCGATCTTCTTGCCAAAGGCCTCACGGGTGAGGCCACGCTGCACCATCAGGTCGAGCGCCTTCTCGGCCTTGCCGATGGTGCGCATGCAGTGATGGATGCGGCCGGGGCCGAGGCGGAGCTGCGAGATCTCGAAGCCACGGCCTTCGCCGAGCAGGATGTTCTCCTTCGGCACGCGCACATTGTTGAAGCGCATGTGCATGTGGCCGCGCGGGGCGTGGTCCTGGCCGAACACGTACATGGGACCGAGCACCTCGACGCCGGGCGTGTCGCGCGGCACCAGGATCTGCGACTGCTGCTTGCTCGGCGCCGCGTCCGGGTTGGTCTTCACCATCACGATGAGGATCTTGCAGCGGGGATCGCCGAGGCCCGAGATGTAGTACTTCTCGCCGTTGATCACCCATTCGTCGCCGACGAGCTTTGCGGTGGTCGAGATGTTCTTGGCGTCGGAGGAGGCGACGTTCGGCTCGGTCATGACATAGGCCGAACGGATCTCGCCGTTGAGCAGCGGCTTCAGCCATTTCTCCTTCTGCTCCTTGGTGCCGACCCGTTCCAGCACTTCCATGTTGCCGGTGTCGGGCGCCGAGCAGTTCATGGTCTCCGAGGCCAGCGGACTCTTGCCGAGCTCTGCCGCGATATAGGCGTAGTCGAGATTTTTCAGGCCCTGGCCGGTCTCGTCATCGGGCAGGAAGAAGTTCCAGAGGCCTTCCTGCTTGGCCTTGTTCTTGGCCTTCTCCAGCACCTCGAGCTGCTTCGGCGTAAAACTCCAGCGATCTTGCTTGCCCTCGCCGGCCTTGGCGAACTCGATCGACATCGGCTCGACGGTATCGCGGATGAACTTCTTGACGTGATCGTAAAGCGGCCGGACCTGGTCCGACATCCGCAAGTCGTTGAGCTCGTCGCCGGGATTGAGCGTGTAGTTGGTGGTGCGGGGAATGTAGGTGTGTTTTGTCATTGGTCCTCCCGGGATCGCTAGAATGTGTTGTGCGCAAGAATAGTCGCAGCGCCGGCAAAGTGCGAGGGCGCATTTTCACGCGTGAGGCCATGCCATGCGATGGAATATCGCAAGGCCGTTTGAAATGTTGTTTGAATGGGCGCGGCGCACTGGGCACGCCCGCGCCACGCTCTCCGCCGTCATCGCCCGCCTTGTGCGCACTTGCGCACTGGGGCGGGCGATCCAGTACTCCGAGACGGCAGTGATTGAACAGAGTAGCTGCGGCGTACTGGATTCCCCGCCTGCCGCCTACGCTAAAGCTTCGGCGCCCCTGGACCTCAACCCTGGCGAAGCCTTGGCGTAGCCGGGTCGCGGGGAATGACAGCAGTGGATGTGGCTAGTTCGCCATCCGATGCATCGCGCAGATCTTGTTGCCATCGAGATCGCGCAGGTAGGCCAGATAGAGCTTGCCGCCCGGGCCCTGGCGAATGCCGGGCGGATCCTCGATCGATTTTGCGCCGGCTGCAACGCCCGCCGCGTGCCACGCATCGACCTGTTCCGGCGAATTGGCGGCAAAGCCGATCGTGCCGCCGTTGGCGCAGGTCGCCGGCTCGCCGTTGATCGGCTTCGATACCGAGAACACTCCGGTCTTGGTGATGTAGAAGATGCGGTGGCCGTCGACCCTGGCCGGCCGCACCTCGAGCGTGCCGAGCAGTTGGTCGTAGAACGCCTTGGCCTTGTCCAGGTCGTTGGTACCGATCATGACGTGTGAAAACATTTGCCCGTTCCCTCAGTGTTGTAGCCCGGATGGAGCAGAGCGAAATCCGGGTCTTGCTTGCTTTTGGCCGTCCCGGATTCGCTGCGCTCCATCCGGGCTACGAGAATCAAAACGCGGTATAGCCGCCGTCGATCACGAACGTATCCGCGGTGTGATACGACGACGCCTTGCTCATCAGATACACCGCGATGCCGCCGAAATCGGAGGCTTCGCCGAAGCGCCGCATCGGAATCCGCGGCATCACGTTGGCTACGAACTTGTCGTTCGCCATGAGCCCTGCGGTCATGTCGCTCTTGATCCAGCCCGGCAGGATCGCATTGGCGGTGACGCCGTGACGTGCCAGCTCGACGCCGAGCGCGCGCACCAGCGCGTTGATGGCGGCCTTGGTCGCGGCATAATGCTCGTTGCGCGCCGTGCCGAAGATCGAGGCGAGGCTCGAGGTCGCGACCAGCCGGCCAAAGGGATCGCCGGCATTGGCGCGATCCGTCATGTGCTTGGCGGCGGCCTGGAACGCGTGGAACACGCCGTCGAGATTGGTCGCGAACATCGTGCGCCATTCCTCCTCGGTGCGCTCGATGAAGGCGCGCCGGCCACCGCCGCCGATGCCCGCATTGGCGAAGCAGCCGTCGACCCGGCCGAAGGTGTCGAGCGTCGCCTTCATCGCTGAAGCGACCGAGGCCGGATCGGTGACGTCGCAGACGCGGCTGTCGACCTTGCCGGACAGGCCCTCCATGCTCGCGGCAGCGGCCTTGTTCTTGTCAGCATTGCGGCCCCAGATCGAGACGTTGCAGCCCTGGCCCGCGAGCGCCTGCGCGATACCGAGCCCGATGCCGCCATTGCCACCGGTGATCACGGCCACGCGGCCGGAAAGGTCGAAGAGGTTCATGGCGCGTTTCCTGTTTTTTGACTGCGGCGCATCAGCCGCTGCGCACAAGATTGCTTGCTATGCTCCGATCACCATGGACAAGACCGCGCCAAAAATCAAATATGCGCCCCGGCAAAACGAATTCCGGCCTGCGAAACTGGTGCGGGCCGCAACTGATGAGGAAACCATGGAGTTCAAACACGTCACGCTCGACTTCGATGGCTCGGTCGCGATCCTCAAGCTCGACCATCAGGAGGTGATGAACGCGGTCTCCGTCGACATGCTGGGCGGTCTTTCCGAGGCGCTCGATGCGATCGAGGAGAAGAAGGACGAGGTGCGCTGCGTGGTGCTGACCGGTGCGGGGCGGGCGTTCTGCACGGGCGCCAATCTGCAAGGCCGCAACAACCAGGCGAAGAAGACCAAGGCCGGCCTTACGCTGGAGACCGGCTTTCATCCCTTCCTGCGCCGCATCCGCAACCTGCACTGCCCGATCGTCACCGCGGTCAATGGCCCGGCCGCCGGCGCCGGCATGAGCTTCGCGCTGCTCGGCGACATGATCCTATGCGCGCGCTCGTCCTATTTCCTGCAGGCCTTCCGCCGCATCGGCCTCGTGCCGGATTGCGGCTCGACCTGGCTGTTGCCGCGCCTCGTCGGCCGCGCGCGCTCGATCGAATTGTCGTTGATGGGCGAGCGCCTGCCGGCCGAGAAGGCGCTGGAATGGGGCCTTGTCAACCGCGTCTATGATGACGGCGTCTTGATGGAGGAAGCGATGAAGCTGGCGCGCGATCTCGCCAGCGGGCCGACCGTGGCGCTGTCGCTGATCCGCAAGCTCTATTGGGACAGCCCGGAAAATTCCTTCGAGGATCAGCTCAATCTGGAATTCCAGTGCCAGCTCCGCGCCGGCGACACCGAGGATTTCCGCGAGGGCGTCGGCGCCTTCCTCGAGAAGCGGCCCGCGCAGTTCAAGGGCAAATGATCGAGGCGGCGCTTTCACGCAGCGTCCAGCGCTGGTGCAAAGGGGCGACCGGCGCGACCTGTGCGGCAAAGCTCTCCGGCGGCGCCAGCCAGGAAACCTGGCGCTTCGACATCTCCCATCCCGACGGGCCGATCGGCGCGATCCTGCGGCGCTCACCAAAGGGCTATGGCGCCGCGCCGACCCGCGCGGCCGGTCTTGCCGCGGAAGCGCAGCTGATGCAGCTCGCCTATGAGGCCGGCGTGCCGTCGCCCCGCGTCCTGCATGTGCTGGTGCCGGAGGACGATCTCGGCACCGGCTTCATCATGCAGCGCGTCGAGGGCGAGACCATCGCGCGCAAGATTCTTCGCGATCAAGAGTATGCGGCGGCGCGGCCGCGTCTGGCGCGGCAGATCGGCGGCATTCTCGCAGGTCTGCATCGGCTGCCGCAGGACAAATTGCCTGCGTTGCGCAGCAGGGGCGCGACCCAGGAGATCGCCGAGTTCGAGCGCGACTATCGCAGCCTGAACTGGCCCAAGCCCGTGTTCGAGCTGGCGCTGCGCTGGCTCCGCGACCACGATCCGGGTCCCTCAGTCGAGACCACGCTGGTGCACGGCGATTTCCGCAACGGCAATCTCATCATCGGCGCGGATGGCGTTCGCGCCGTGCTCGACTGGGAACTCGCCCATCTCGGCGATCCCATGGAGGACCTCGGCTGGGTCTGCGTGAACTCCTGGCGCTTCGGCGAGATCGACAAGCCCGTCGGCGGCTTTGGCTCGCGCGAGGAATTGTTCGCCGGTTACGAGGCTTCGGGCCGCAAGGTCGACCCTGAGCGCGTCAAGTTCTGGGAAGTGATGGGCACGCTGCGCTGGGGCATCATGTGCGGCGGCATGATGCAGCGCTTTCGCGAGGGGCCCGACCATTCCATGGAGCGCGCCATGATCGGCCGCCGCGCCAGCGAGACCGAGATCGATCTGTTGCGGCTTCTGGCGCCGCGCGGGAGCTGACACATGCAGGACGAGCCGACCCCGATCGAGCTGACCAAGGCAGTCGCCGATTTCCTCCGCAGCGACATCACGCCGCTGATCTCCGGCCACCAAGCCTTCAAGCTGCGCGTCGCCATCAACATCCTCGACCTCGTCACGCGGCAGCTGACGCGGGAGGAGGGAAGCGATGCGAAGGAGGTGGAGCGCCTGCGCGCGCTGCTCGGCATCGACGGCTCGGTCATGGAGCTCAACCGTGTTCTCGCACATCGCATCGCGAGCGGGGAGATGGATCTCGCGACCCCAGGCTTCGCCGAGCACCTGTGGGCAACCACGATGGACAAGCTGGCGGTCGATCAGCCGAATTATGCCTCGTACAAGCGCGAACTAGGACGAAGCGGGTAGGTCTCTCCCCCTCATTGCGAGGAGCCCTTGCGACGAAGCAATCCAGACTGTCTCTGCTGGGCAGCCTGGATTGCTTCGCTACGCTCGCAATGACAGTGTTGAGAGAGGGGGCGCTCCTCTCTCCGCCGTCATTCCGGGGCGTCGCGAAGCGACGAACCCGGAATCCATTCATCCGCACGTTCTGTCGCTCAATGGATTCCGGGCTCGCGCCTGTCGGCGCGCTCCGGAATGACGAGTGGGGAGACCCGTTTCCTACTTTCCCACCCATTTCGGCGGCCGCTTCTCGGAAAACGCCTTCGGGCCCTCGATATAATCCTGCGAGGCGACCATCGCCTGCACGGCCGGATAGTCCCGTTGCTCCGCGATCGCCTGCTCCAGCGACACGCCAAGCCCCTTCTGAATCGCCTGCTTCGAGGCCCGGATCGACATCGGCGAATTCTTGGCGATCATCTCGGCCCAGCGCAGCGCGGCCGCGAGCGCCTCGCCCTGCGGCACCACCTCGTTGACGAAACCGAGCTCGAGCCCTTCCTTGGCGCTGACATGGCGCGCGGTGAGGATCATGCCCATGGCGCGCTTCAGTCCGATCTGGCGCGGCAGCCGGTGCAAGCCGCCGGCGAGCGCGGCAAGGCCGACGCGCGGCTCGGGCAGGGCGAAGGTCGCGTTCTCCGCGGCGATGATGAGGTCGCAGGCGAGCGCGATCTCGAAGCCGCCGCCCATGGCAACGCCGTTCACCGCGGCGATGATCGGCTTGTCGCAGTCGAAGCGTGAGGTGAGGCCGGCGAAGCCGCCCTTGTCCCAGCCGCGTTTTCCCCCCGCTGCCTGCCACTTCAGATCGTTGCCGGCGCAGAACGCCTTATCGCCGCTGCCCGTGACGATCGCGATCCACTGCTCGGGATCGGCGGAGAAATCGTCAAACACCTTCTGAAGCTCGAAGTGCGCATCGGTGTGCAGCGCGTTGTAGACCTCGGGCCGCGACAGCGTCACGATCGTGATCGGCCCCTTGCGTTCCACCTTTGAGAATTTCAGCTCCATCGCGCGCTCCCGGATTTTCTTTCGAAGAATATTGGCGCCATACTACCGTGCGGGTGCGCCAGAGCACCATCGAATTGCGCGGGCGCGCCTTGCGCTCCTCACATCTCGGCTTGCTTGACTTGCACGCGCTCTTCTCACCTTAATCGCACCAAGCAAGAATGCGCCCAGCGCCTTAACGCAAAACGATAAAATCAATCCGGGAGAGAACCTGTGGATTTCTCATTGCCTGCCGATCTCGTCGCCTATCTCGGAGAGCTCGACCGTTTCATCGAACGCGAGATCAAGCCGCTGGAACGGGCCGACGACAACATCCGCTTCTTCGACCATCGCCGCGAATGGGCGCGCACCGATTTCGACAATGGCGGCCTGCCGCGTCACGAATGGGAGGCGCTGCTGCGCAAGGCCAAGGATCTTGCGGATGCCGCCGGGCATTTGCGCTTTCCTGTGCCGAAGCAATATGGCGGCAAGGACGGCTCCAACCTCTGGATGGCCGTGATCCGCGAGCATTTTGCCGCAAAGGGCCTCGGCCTGCATAACGACCTCCAGAACGAGCATTCCATCGTCGGCAACTTCCCCGTCGTCACCATGCTCGACCGCTACGGCCGCGACGACCAGAAGGCGATGATCGACGGCTCGATCAGGGGCAAGTACCGCATCACCTTTGGCCTGACCGAGCCGCATCACGGATCGGATGCCACCCACATGGAGACGCGCGCGGTGGCAGCCACGCGCGACAACGTCAAGGGCTGGATCATCAACGGCGAGAAGATGTGGACGACAGGCATGCATGTCGCCACGCACTGCGCGCTGTTCGCGCGCACCAGCGGCAACGATGGCGACGCCCGCGGCGTCACCTGCTTCCTGGTGCCGGCGAAGACCCATGGTGTGAAGGTCGAGGAGTACATGTGGACCTTCAACATGCCGACCGACCATCCGCGCGTCAGCTTCACCGACGTCTTCGTGCCGGAGGATGCGCTGTTCGGCGAGGTCGGCCGCGGCCTGTCGCTGGCGCAATGCTTCGTGCACCAGAACCGCATTCGCCAGGCGGCAAGCTCACTCGGCGCCGCGGTCTACTGCATCAACGAGAGTGTGAAATACGCGCGTGAGCGCAAACCGTTCGGCAAGGCACTGGCCGAGAACCAGGCGATCCAGTTCCCGCTGGTCGAGCTCGCCACGCAAGCCGAGATGCTGCGCCTCTTGATCCGCAAGACCGCCTGGGAGATGGACCAGCTCGACGAGGAGCAAATCGAGCGCACCCTGTCCGACCGGGTCTCGATGTGCAATTATTGGGCAAACCGCCTCTGCTGCGAGGCCGCCGACCGCGCCATGCAGGTCCATGGCGGCATGGGCTATTCACGCCACAAGCCGTTCGAGCACATCTACCGCCACCACCGGAGATATCGCATCACCGAAGGCAGCGAGGAGATCCAGATGCGGAAAGTGGCGGGGTTCTTATTCGGCTATATGGGGCCGGGGAAGCATTAGAGGCTCGCACTGCTATCGTAGGGTGGGTTAGCGCTGCGATTGCGCGAAGCGCGATCGCAGGGCGTAACCCACCAGCGCCATCCGCGTGGATTGCAAAGAGGTGGGTTACGCCTACGGCTAACCCACCCTACGGCACCGCGGATCAATTCACCCGCCGATCCTTCCCCGCCCAATACGGCTCGCGCAGCTGCCGCCGCAGGATCTTGCCAGACGGATTCCGCGGCAGCGCAGGCAGGAATTCCACGCTCTTCGGCGTCTTGTAGCCGGCGATGCGCGTCCGGGTGAAGTTGATGATCTCGGTGGCAGTCGCCTGCTTGCCCGGCTTCATCACCACGATCGCCTTCACGGCTTCGCCCCATTTGTCGTCAGGCACGCCGATCACGGCGGCTTCCGCGACATCGGGGTGGTCGCACAGAGCGCTCTCGACCTCGGCCGGATAGATGTTCTCGCCGCCGGAGATGATCATGTCCTTGATGCGGTCATGGATGTAGAGATAGCCGTCCTCGTCCATGTAGCCGGCATCGCCGGTGCGCAGCCAGCCGTCGCTGCGCAGCGTGGATGCGGTCGCCTCCGGCAGGTTCCAGTAGCCGGCCATGTTGGAGCCCGAGCGCGTTGCGATTTCGCCGACCTGCCGCGGCGGCAGCGGCTTGCCCTCCGGATCCAGGATCGCGATCTCGACGCCCGGCAGCGCCTTGCCGGCCGAGCGCATCCGCTCCAGCCCCTCGACGTGATCCTCCGGCGGCAGCGCGACGATGGTGCCGGTGGTCTCGGTCATGCCGTAGAGCTGCACGAAGCCGCATTTGAAGACCTCGATGCATTCCTTCAGCAGCGCTGCGGGAATCGGCGAGGCGCCGTACAGCATGTATTTCAGCCGCGAGAAGTCGACCGTCCTGGCGCGTGGCTGCCGCACCACGAACTGCATCGCCGCCGGCACCATGAACAGTTTCGTGATGGCGGACTGCTCGAAGAAATCCAAAACCTTGGTCGGGTCGAACTCGCGCGCGATCACGCCGCGGGCGCCGTGATAGAGCCCCATGACGCCCCACCCCGAACCGCCGATGTGAAAGATCGGCATCGCCACCAGCGAGACATCGTCGGTCGACCACCGGTTCCACTCCGGCTTGTCCTCGGCATTGCCGGATTGCACCAGGTTGAGGAAGTTGGCATGCGACAACATCGCGCCCTTCGGCTTGCCCGTCGTGCCCGACGTGTAGAGCTGGATCGCGATGTCCGTGGTGTCGATCGGCACCTTCGGATCATCGCCGCTCTGCGCATCGCGCCATGCCGTAAAATCCGGCCATTCCGGCGCGCCGCCCTCGGTGGTGATGACGGTGCGCACGCTTGGTATCTGCTCCCGGATCTGGCGCACTTGAGTGATGAACTCCGGCCCGACGAACAGCACCGGCGCCCTGCAATCCGAGACGATGAAGGCGACCTCGGGCCCTGCCAGCCGCCAGTTCACCGGCGCCATCACGACGCCAGCCTTCATCGCACCCATCAGGAGCTCGAAATAGATGTCGCTGTTCTTGCCGAGATAGGCGATGCGGTCGCCCATCTTCACGCCCATCGCGAGGAGCGCGTTCGCGACCTTGTTGGACTTGGCGTCGAACTCGGCGAAGCTGGTGGTGCGGCCCTCGAATTCATAGGCGATGGCGCTGCCGCGGCTCTTTGCACGCTCGCGCACCATGTCGGCGAGGTTCGCCAGTTTCTGTGTGGACATGTTTCTCCCGCAGGCGTTTGTTTTTATGCCCGGGAGTGTGGCGTCATCCGCCGGTGAAGACAAGATGGGCTCCGCTGTCGTCCCGGACAAGCGCGCGCCTCAAGCGCGCGCAGATCCGGACCCATAGCCACAGGAAGTTGTTTGGCGAAGACACGCAGTTACCTGTCTCGCGCCACGACTGCTCCCTGTGGTTATGGATCCCCGCCCCCGTGCGCTTTGCGCACTAGGCGGGGACGACAACTGGGGGCGTGGTGAAAACGTCAGCCCCTTACATGTCCGCGCATTTGCAATGCGCCGTCATCCCCGCTTCGCGCGGTCCTTCTCGTTCTGCGCCATGATGCTCTCGCGCGCGGTCTTCCAGTCGTCGTCGCTCCAGTCGCGGAGCTGGTAGAAGTTGCCGCCCATGGCGAGCGCCTGGGCGCCGTCCATGGCGATGGTCTCGCCGTTGATCCAGTCGCAGCCGCCGGAGATCAGGAACACCGCGACGTTCTGCAGTTCCTCCATGGTGCCGACCCGGCCCATCGGGTTCATCGCCCTGGTGCGCGCGCCGGCTTCGTCACCGGGCTTGATGCGCTTGCTCATGCCCTCGGTCGGGATTTCGCCCGGGGCGATGGTGTTGAGGCGGATGCCGTGTCGTCCCCATTCGGTGGCAAGCGACATCGTCATGGCGTGGATCGCCGACTTGCTCATCGCCGAGGGCACCACGTAAGGCGAGCCGTTGCGCACCCAGGTCGTGGTGATCGAGACGACGTTGCCGGGCTGCTTCAAGGCGATCCAGCGCTTGCCGACCGCATGTGTCACGTAGAACGTGCCATGCATGACGATGTTGGCGACCGCATCGAAGCCGCGCGGCGAGAGCTCCTCGGTCCGCGAGATGAAATTGCCGGCCGCATTGTTGATGAGATCGGTGAGGGGGCCATCGCGGAAGATGCTCTCGATCATCTCCTCGACTGCGAGCGCGTTGCGGATGTCGACGCCGTGGCTGGTGACGCGGCCGCCGTAGAGATCCATCAGCTCGGTTGCGGTCTCGTCGCACACGATCTTGCGCCGACCGCAAATGTGCACCTCGGCGCCGAGCTGGAGAAAGCGCGCCGCCATCGATTTGCCGAGACCGGTGCCGCCGCCGGTCACGAGAATGCGTCGGCCCGCCAGAAGATTTTCCTTGAACATGGCTGTTTCCTCTGTCGCGATTGTCAGTTAATTGGTCGATTGACTAAATCCGGCCGCCGGCGTCCTGTAAAGCGGCACTGAACAAGAACAGGCAAGAACTAGGGGAGAATTCGTCCATGGACGATCGCGTCTCGATCTCGATCTCGGAAGGCGTTGCCGACGTGCGCCTGGTGCGCGCCGACAAGATGAACGCGCTGGATCAGCCCATGTTCGAGGCCCTCGTCGCCGCAACCGACCGGCTGTCGAAGGCGAAGGGCGTGCGCGCCGTCGTGCTCTCGGGCGAAGGCCGCGCCTTCTGCGCCGGGCTGGACATGGGGCGTTTTGCCGCCATGAAGGAGAAGGGTGGCAACGGAATTCCGGGTGGCGAAAATCGCGATCTCACGGTGCGCACATATGGCAAGGCCAACTTCGCGCAACAGGCGGTGTGGGGCTGGCGCCAGCTACCGATGCCTGTGATCGCGGCCGTGCACGGCGTCGCCTTCGGCGGCGGCTTCCAGCTCTCGCTCGGCGCCGACATGCGCTTTCTCAGCTCGGATGCGCGCATGTCGATCATGGAGATCAAATGGGGCCTCGTGCCCGACATGGCTGGCACGCCGATCCTGGCCTCGCTGGTGCGCGATGACATCCTGCGCGATCTCACCTACACCGGGCGGATCTTCTCGGCGCAGGAGGCGCTGGCTTACGGCCTCGCCACGCGCATCTGCGACGATCCGCGCGCTGCGGCGCTTGATGTCGCGCGCGAGATCGCAGGGAAAAGCCCCGATGCGATCCGCGCGGCCAAGCGGATGCTGAACAATCTCTCGGTCGATCCGGGCCCGGCGCTGCTCGCCGAATCCGTCGAGCAGCAGAAGCTGATCGGCAGCCCCAACCAGACCGAGGCCGTGCGCGCCAACCTGGAGAAGCGCGCGCCGAATTTTGCGGATTAGCTTTGGGTCATTCCGGGATGCGCCGTAGGCGCAGGCCCGGAATCCGTCGAGCCGCATCGTTCGCTGTGAAATGGATTCCGGGTTCGATGCTGCGCATCGACCCGGAATGACGGCACAAACAACAACAAAGAAAAACAACAATGAGCCAAACCCACCCCTTCCTCGGCATCGTCTCCGGCGAGCGCCGCCGCTCTCACGCCGAGGTCACTGAGCGCGCCGACCGCATCGCCTCCGGCCTCGCCAAGATCGGCGTCCGCCAGGGCGATAGCGTCTGCATGCTGATGCGCAACGACATCGCCTTCCTCGAAGCCTCCTACGCCGCGATGCGGCTGGGCGCCTATGGTGTGCCGATCAACTGGCACTTCAAGCCGGAGGAGATCACCTACATCCTGAAGGATTCCGGCGCCGCCGTGCTGATCGCTCATGCCGACATGTTGCACGGTTTGCGCGATGCGATTCCTGAGGGAGTCACCGCGCTCAGTGTGCCGACGCCGCCGGAAATCCGCTCCAACTACAAGATCGATCCGGATCATCTGACGAAGCCGGACTTCGCGATCGATTTCGAAGCCTGGCTTGCGCAACACCCGCCCTATGACGGCCCGATCGTGCCGCAGCCCATGAACATGATCTACACGTCGGGCACGACAGGCCATCCCAAGGGCGTCCGCCGCAACGCGCCGACGCCGGAGCAGCAGGCTGCCGGTGAGCGCATGCGTGCGATGATCTATGGGCTTAAGCCCGGCGCCCGTGCACTGCTGCCGGGGCCGCTCTATCATTCCGCGCCGAACTCGTTCGGCATCCGCGCCGGCAAGCTCGGTGGCGTCCTGGTGCTGATGCCGCGCTTCGAGGCGGAGGAATTTCTGCAGGCGATCGAGCACTACAAGATCGACACCATCTTCATGGTGCCGACCATGTTCATCCGCCTGATGAAGCTGCCCGAGGAGGTGCGCAGGACGTACGACGTCTCCTCGCTCCGCCACGTCATCCACGCCGCCGCGCCGTGCCCGGCCGACGTCAAGCGCGCCATGATCGAATGGTGGGGGCCGGTGATCTACGAGTTCTACGGCTCGACCGAATCCAGCGCCGTGACCTTCGCAACCTCCGAGGATGCGCTGAAGAAGCCCGGCACCGTCGGCAGGATCTCGCCGGGCGCCGAGCTGCGCTTCGTCGGCGACGACGGACGCGTGCTCGGGGTCGGCGAGATCGGCGAGATCTATTCGCGCATGGCCGAGATGGCCGATTTCACCTATCACAACAAGCCGGAGAAGCGCGCCGAGATCGACCGCGACGGCTTCATCACCTCCGGCGACGTCGGCTATATCGATGAAGACGGCTACGTCTTCATCTGCGACCGCAAGCGCGACATGGTGATATCAGGCGGCGTCAACATCTACCCGGCCGAGATCGAATCCGTGCTGCATGCGGTGCCCGGCGTGCATGATTGCGCCGTGTTCGGCATCCCCGACGCCGAGTTCGGCGAGGCGCTGATGGCGGTGGTGGAGCCGCAACCCGGGGTCACGCTCGCTGCTTCCGATGTCCGCGCCGCGCTGAAGGCGCATCTGGCCGACTACAAGGTGCCCAAGCACATCGAGATCCGCACCGGCCTGCCGCGCGAAGATTCCGGAAAAATCTTCAAGCGCCGCCTGCGCGATCCCTATTGGGAGCAGGCGGGCCGGAAGATCTAGCTACTTCGTAGCCCGGATGGAGCGAAGCGTAATCCGGGATCTCTCGCCGTGGAAAGATCATCCCGGATTACGCTTCGCTCCATCCGGGCTACGCCCCGCGCGCTGGAAGCGTCCTGGCACGAACAAATTCCGAGCCTATATGGATGGGATCATCCACCTCCGGATCGTCCCATGGCCCCCGTTTCCATCCTGCTCAACATCCTCTGGATCCTCATCGGCGGCGCCTGGATGGCGTTCGGCTGGCTGATCGCCGCGATCGTCATGGCGATCACCATCATCGGCCTGCCCTGGGCGCGGGCGGCGTTCAACATCGCCGTCTACACGCTGCTGCCGTTCGGCTCCCGGGCGGTCAACCGCTACGATGTCACCGGCGTCGAGGATATCGGCACCGGCCCGCTCGGGGTGATCGGCAACATCGTCTGGTTCGTGCTCGCCGGCTGGTGGCTGGCACTCGGTCACCTCCTGACCGCGCTGGTCCTCGCCGTCACCATCATCGGCATCCCCTTCGCCTGGGCCCATCTGAAGCTCGCCGGCATCGCGCTCTGGCCGATCGGCAAGGTGATCGTGCCGGCTTAGGACGTTGCCTCAACGTCGGCGTTCGGCGGCAGAGCGGAGCCGTGCGGCGCCGTCGCGGATTCAATCACGCGGGCTACTTCTTTTTTGGTGTCAACCAGTCCTCGTCTTCCAGGGACGGTGCTTGTTTCTGCTGTTCCAGGATTTTTCTGTACTCCTCCGGGATCACCTGGCTGCGAGATGCTTCATGCAGCGTGTGTGGGAACCAGGTCGCAATGCCGGGGAAGGCAATCATCAGGCCAACGCAGATCACCTGCAGCACCATGAACTGGAACATGCCAGCGTAGATCGTTCCGAGGCTCCAGCCCTTGACCACCTGCTTGAGATAGTACGCTGACATGGCGACGGGCGGCGACAGGAAAGCGGTCTGCAGCACCACCGCAACCAACGCTCCGAACCATATGAGGTCGATGCCCATGCCTTTCACGACAGGATAGAAGATCGGCAGAAACACCAGGATGATGGCCGGCCACTCAAACGGCCACCCCAGCAGGAAAATGAGAAGGAGCACGACAATCAGCATGAGGCTCGGCGGCAACTGCAGGCCGAGCATCGTCTCGGTGATCCAGTTCGCTGAGCCAAGGCGGGCGAACACCGCACCGAAAATGTTCGACGTGACCGCCAGCAGGAGGACCATGCTCGACGTCGCCATCGTCGAGATCAGCGCCCGTTGCAGTCCGCTGAGCGAGAACCTGCGATATGCGATGGCCAGGATCAGCGCGCCGACGCTGCCGATGCCGGCGGCCTCCGTCGGCGTCGCAAGCCCCCCGATGATCGAGCCGAGCGTCGCCGTGATGAGCCCGAGCAGCGGCAGCGTTCCGACGGCCACCTCGCGTGCAATGTATCCAGCGGAGTAGATCCGCTCATCCTTTGGCACTGGCGGCCCGAGCTTGGGATTGATGAAGGAGCGGCCCATCAGATAGATGATGTAGACGCCGGCCAGCAGAAAGCCCGGTCCGAAGGCTGCAGCATAGAGATCGGCGACCGAAACCCCGAGCACCGGCCCCATCACGATCAGCATGACCGACGGGGGAATGAGAATACCGAGCGTGCCGCCCGCCGTGATGGTGCCCGCTGAAAGCTTGGCATCATAGCCCGCCTTCGTCATGATCGGCGATGCCATGATGCCAAGAACGGTGACGGCTGCGCCGACGATGCCTGTCGCCATCGCGAACACGGTCGAGGTCAGGATGACGACGAGGAAGAGTGCGCCGCGCACCGGCGCAAGCAGCATGCGGAACGCCGTAAAAAGGCGCTCCATCAGTCCCGCCTGCTCGGTGATGAAGCCCATGAAGATGAACAGCGGTACGGCGGCGAGAAGTTCTTCCTTCATCATGCCGATGGTCTGGAAGTAACCAAGCTCGAAGACCGTCCCGCCCATGCCCCAGTAGCCGAACGAGAAGGCGAGAAACAGCAACGTGAACGAGATCGGCACACCGATGAAGATCGCGCCCAGCAGCACCAGCAGCATGATGAGGCCGATGAGCGCTTCTGCGGTCATATCTCGACTTTCTCCTTATGCTCCAGCTCGACGCCGGTGCGCGCCATGTAGATGCTCTTGATCAACTCGGACACGCCCTGGACCAGCAGCAGGAGGCAGGCGAGCGGCACGACGAATTTGAACGGCCACAGCACGGGCCGCCAGGGAGTCTGGTCCGAAGTCTCGTTGATCAGCCAGGCGTAGTGAAATTCGTTCCAGCTGATCAGGAACAGCATGATCAGGCTCGGGAAGAAGAAGACGACATAGGAGATCGTATCGATCCAGCCCTTCCTACGGATCGAGAACTTCTCCCAGAAGAAGTCGGTACGGATATGAGCACCCTTGTGCAGCGCGTAAGCGGCGCCAAGCATGAAGAGCGAGCCGTACAGCATGTAGGTTGCGTCGTAGGCCCATATGGTCGGCGCGTTGAACAGGTAACGCGCTCCAACCTCATAGGCGACGGCGAGAACCAGCGGCACCGAGAGCCACGAGATGATCGTGCCGGTCCGGTCGGTGAAGCCGTCGATCATCCTGATGATAGCCAGAAGCGCCGGTGGCTGCCCGCCTGTTATCTCAGCCATGCCTCGCCCCTTTCGCCGATCATTCGTGCGGCGCAAAGCAGGCCGCCTGCGTGCGAATTGAGGGCGGTCAAATCGGCCGCCCTCGGAGGAGTCCTATTTCTCGGTTGGGAAATAGTAGTTCGCCATGAAGGAGTATGGCGGGAAGTAAGACCTCTTGTACGGCACCACAGCGCTGGCATACGCCTTCTGCGAGTCGTGCACCTTCTTGAAGAACGGGTTCCTGGCGCCCTCGGCGGCCGCGATCTCGTCCCATTTCTTGATGAAGGCCAGCAGGATCTCCGTCGGCGTGCGGAGAATCTGTACGCCGTGCTTCTGCTGCATCTCAATCAGCGCATCGGCGTTCTGGCGCTGCCACTTGGTCCACCAGACGAGGAATGTCTCGTTGGCCGCCGACTTGATGATCTCCTGATGTTGCGGGCTGAGCTCCTTCCACACATCGCCGTTGATGACGAGCTCGCCGACCGTCACGTTCTCATGCAAGCCGGGTGAATAGTGATACTTCCAGACGTTGTGGAAGCCGAGCTGCATGTCCTCGATGCCGCCGACCCATTCGGCGCAATCGATCACGCCGCGTTGCGCGGAGGGAATGATTTCTCCGCCCGGCATGTTGACCACCGTGAAGCCGAGCGCCTGCCACACTTCGCCGGCCATGCCGGTCTGGCGGCATTTCATGCCCTTCATGTCCTCGACCGTCTGGATCGGCTTCTTGAACCAGCCGAACGCCTGCGGCCCTGCAGGCAGGATTGGAAACACGACGAGGTTGAGCTTGAGCTCCTTCTGATAAAACTCGTTGTAAAGCTCGAGGCCGCCGCCGTGATAGAGCCAACCCATCACGTCCATGAAGTCCATGCCGAAGGTGCCGCCGGGACCGCCGGTGAACAGGATCGCGGTCTTGTTCTTGCCGGTCCAGTAGCCGGCCCACGCATGCGCTCCGTCGAGCACCTTCTTGTTGGTTGCGTCCAGCACCTCGAACGCCGGCACGACCTGGCCGGCGGGCATCGCCTCGATCTTCAGCGCGCCGGCTGACAGCTTGTTCACTCGATCGACGAAATAGGTGAAGTTGTCATAGAGCGTGAGCGACGCCGGCCATGTGGCCTGCATCTTCAACACCTTCGTCTGCGCCATGACTGTTGTGGTGGATACGACAAACGCCGAAGCGATCAGGGCAACGGCGACCAGTCCCAGAAACATGCGTTTCATGAGCCATCTCCTCCCTTGGACAACGTGACCGCGGCGAACTATTCTCTTCGTTGTTCTTGGTCGCCAAGTCTTCAAACCACGTCTGTCATCATTCTGCCACCATCGCCGCAAGTTGTCATCTTGCTTTCTGGCCGTAGCAAGCGCTGGAATTGGACATGGTCGAGACGTCAGCTCTTGGCCACGAACCTCATTCGTTTGTTGCGCGGGCTGTCGGTGGCAAACCAGACGCCGGGGGCGCCTTTGGCTGCGGCGGGACGCGGCCAGGCGATGCGGCGCACACCATGCCTCGCGTTGCCCGACGGGCAAAACACGCCAATGCAGGTCAAGTGGCGGGAGTGCAAATATTCTGATTGACCGAATTCGCTGTTTCGGGTAAACCGCAGCACATCCCGGCTCGTCAAAGGGACGTTTCGCGATCGTCACGATACGTAGGCCAGGATGCGATGGACGCGGCAGCGCCGGCGCGTGACGGGATGGCAGGGCGGGCAAACCCGTGAGCCATCGCGATCCGCGGCACGACACGGTGTGGTCACAACGTTGCTTTTCGGCATTGGGGGCGAGCACGCGCGAGCTTCCGACAGTCCGGGAGAGACGTCCGCGGACGGCAAAAGCGTGTGGTCCTGACGCCCGGGGTCTGTGCGTCAAGGCTTGCGGTGGTGAAGCGGCCCGACCGGGTGCGCGCATCAGTGATCCGCAAGGCGACGGGGGGCAATAGTGCATCGCTCCCCGGGGAGAGCGCGCCATAAGCCGTAAAACCATTGCGCAGGGAAGGCCGGGATGTTCCGGCATCACCTGTGGTCACCCCGCGTGCGTCTTGTCGCGTGCGGACCTTGGGTGCCGGCTGGCGCCCGGCCTTCCCTGCGCCCTTGCTTCTCGATGAGGGCGAAACGGAAAGCAAAACTTCGGGCGCCTGCGCCGCGAGACCGCGAAGGCATGCCTATTATACGACTAGCTATTTTCTCGTGCCCCGGACGCAGCGCAGTGCGCCGCGCCTTCGCGGCGTGGTGCGCTGCAGAGCCGGGGCCCATTGCGGCGATGTGCTCTGAGGCTCCTGGGTCCCCGCTCGGCGCAGCAACGCTCGAAGGCGTTGCTGCTTGTCCGGGACACGAGGTCGTCGCACTCCGATCCACGGTGCGTCGCCCCAACTTCATCTTGCACTGCGGTAGAAAAGTATCGCACACTCCGCCGGACCGGGCCGCCAAGGGCGCGAGCAGGGGAGCGAGCCATGTCCCTCCAGACCGTACCATCCGACAGCACTGAGCAGCGCCCCAACCGCCCTGAGGATGTCCAGGCGATGGAGGCCGATGCCCGGCTGCGGGACGATATCCGCCTGCTCGGGCGCATTCTGGGCGACACCGTGCGCGACCAGGAGGGCGCCGACGTGTTCGACCTGGTCGAGCGCATCAGGCAGACCTCGATCAGGTTCCACCGCGACGAGGACCGGCTCGCCCGCCGCGAGCTCGAGCAGATCCTCGACAGCATGTCGACCTCCGAGACGGTGCGGATCGTCCGCGCCTTCAGCTATTTCTCGCACCTTGCCAACATCGCCGAGGACCAGAACAACATCCGTCAGATGCGCGCGCGCGCGGCGGCCAAGAATGGCGGCTCCGGCGTGCTGGCGGAGACACTGGCGCACGCCAAGGCGGCGGGCATTGGTCCCGACCAGCTCCGCAACTTCTTCAAGACCGCGCTGGTCAGCCCGGTGTTGACCGCGCATCCGACCGAGGTCCGCCGCAAGAGCACCATGGACCGCGAGATGGAGATCGCAGCCCTGCTCGATCGCCGCGAGCGGGTTGCACTGACCGCGGAGGAGGCGGCTGCCAGCGACGAGCAGCTCCGCCGCGAGGTGCTGACGCTGTGGCAGACCAACCTCTTGCGCCGGACCAAGCTCACCGTGCTGGATGAGGTCGCCAACGGCCTGTCGTTCTACGACTACACCTTCCTGCGCGAGGTGCCGCGGCTCATCAACGCGCTGGAGGATCGGCTGGAGGAGAGCGGCGAGCAGGCGGCCGGCGAGCTTGCCTCGTTCCTGCGCATGGGCAGCTGGATCGGCGGCGACCGCGACGGCAATCCCTTCGTCACCGCCGACGTGATGCGCGGCACGCTGCGGCTGCAGTCGAGCCGGGTGATGCAGTTCTATCTCAACGAGCTGCACGTGCTCGGCGCGGAGCTGTCGATCGCAGCCCATCTCGCCGACGTCTCCGAGGAGCTGCGCACGCTTGCGGAGCGTTCGCCGGACACCTCGCCGCACCGGAGCGGCGAGCCCTATCGCCTGGCAGTCTCAGGCATCTATGCCCGCCTCACCGCGACGGCCGAAAAGCTCGAAGTCGAGATCACGCGCCGGCCTGTCGGCAAAGCGGCGCCTTACGAGAGCGTCAGGGAGCTGCTGGCCGATCTCGACGTGCTGCATCGCTCGCTGATCTCCAACAACGCCCGCGTCATCGCGCGCGGCCGGCTGCGGCTCTTGCGCCGCGCGGTGGATTGCTTCGGCTTTCACCTGGCCCGGCTCGACATTCGCCAGAACTCGGCCGTCCACGAGCGCACCATCGCCGAGTTGATCGACGCCGCCAATCCCGGCATGTCCTATCTCGCGCTTGGCGAGGACGCTCGCATCTCGCTGCTGACCAACGAATTGCGCTCGACGCGCGCGCTGGTCTCGCCCTTCGTCAAATACAGCGACGAGACGATGGGCGAGCTCAACGTGTTCCATGCCGCCGCGGAAGCGCATGCGAAATTCGGCTCGGACGCCATTCCTCAATGCATCATCTCGATGTGCAAGGGCATGTCGGACATGCTCGAGGTCGCCGTGCTCCTGAAGGAGGTCGGCCTCGTCCATCCCTCCGGCCGCAGCGCCATCAACATCGTGCCGCTGTTCGAGACCATCGAGGATTTGCAGGCTTCGAGCAGCATCATGGACCGCCTGCTGTCGTTGCACGATTACCGCCGGCTCGTCGACAGCCGCGGCAGCGTGCAGGAGGTCATGCTTGGGTACTCCGACAGCAACAAGGACGGCGGCTTCGTCACCTCGGGCTGGGAGCTCTACAAGGCCGAGATCGGCCTCGTCGAAGTGTTCGAGCGGCACCACGTGCGCTTACGCCTGTTCCACGGCCGCGGCGGCTCGGTGGGGCGCGGCGGCGGGCCGAGCTATGACGCCATCATCGCGCAGCCCGGCGGCGCGGTGAACGGCCAGATCCGCATCACCGAGCAGGGCGAGATCATCTCGTCGAAATATTCCAACACCGAGGTCGGCCGCAACAATCTGGAAATCCTCGCCGCGGCGACGCTGGAGGCAAGTCTGCTGCATCCGCGCCAGAGCGCGCCGCGCCGCGAATATCTGACCGCGATGGACGAACTCTCGAACCTCGCCTTCAAGGCCTATCGCGGCCTCGTCTACGAGACCGAAGGCTTCGTCGAGTACTTCTGGTCGTCCACCGTCATCAACGAGATCGCCACGCTCAACATCGGCAGCCGTCCGGCTTCGCGCAAAAAGACCCGCGCGATCGAGGATCTGCGCGCGATTCCCTGGGTGTTCTCGTGGGCGCAATGTCGCCTGATGCTGCCGGGCTGGTACGGCTTCGGCAGCGCGGTCGAGCAGTGGATCGCGGAGCATCCAGAGCAGGGCATGCCGTTCCTGAAAGAGCTCTACCAGGAATGGCCGTTCTTCCGCATGCTGCTGTCGAACATGGACATGGTGCTGGCCAAGAGCTCGATCGCGATCGCCTCGCGCTATGCCGAACTGGTGCCGGACGAAGCCTTGCGCGAAAAAATCTTTGGCCGCATCCGCCGCGAATGGCATTCCTGCATCGAGACGCTGCTCGACATCATGGGCCAGGACCGGCTGCTCCAGGGCAACCCGCTGCTGGAGCGCTCCGTGCGCCACCGCTTCCCCTATCTCGATCCGCTCAACCACGTGCAGGTCGAGCTCTTGAGAGAGCACCGCGCGCAGAACCCCGACGAGCAGGTGCTGCGCGGGATCCAGCTGACGATCAACGGGATTTCGGCGGGCTTGCGGAATACGGGGTAGGGCGAATTGCGAATGGCGAGTAGCGAATAGAAACCCTATTCGCCATTCGCCACTCCCTATTCGCGCAATCTCACACCGGATCCCAGGTGAAGATGTCGGCCGAACGATCGAGCTTGTAGAACGAGCCCTTCAGCGCCGGCATGCCGTGTTCCGCGATCGACTGCGGAGTCCAGCCTTCGCTCCGCTGCACCGAGCGGATCGGACGGTTCTGGCTGAACAGGAAGATCTCGTTCATGCGCACGCCAAAGATCTGGCCGGTGACGTCCTTGGCGGAATCGCCGAGCAGGTAGCCGCAGAGCGGCGCGATCTTCTCCGGGCCCATCTGCTTGATCTTCTCGACGCGCGCCTTCTCGGCGTCGGTCTCGGTCGGGATGGTGCCGATCATGCGGGTCCAGGCGAACGGCGAGACGCAGTTGGAGCGGACGTTGAAGCGGCCCATGTCGAGCGCGATCGACTTCGACAGCCCGACGATGCCGAGCTTGGCCGCGGCGTAGTTGGCTTGGCCGAAGTTGCCGATCAGGCCGGAGGTCGAGGTGAAGTGCACGAACGAGCCCGACTCCTGCTCGCGGAAGATGCGCGCTGCGGCGTGGCTGACGTAGAACGAGCCCATCAGATGTACCTTGATGACGGCTTCGAACGCTTCCACGCTCATCTTGTGGAAGATCATGTCGCGCAGGATGCCGGCATTGTTGACGACACCGTCGAGCCGGCCGAAATGATCCGTCGCGGTCTTCACGATCTTGCTGGCGGGAATGGCTTCCGCGACGCTCTCGAAATTGGCGACCGCCGTGCCGCCGCGCTTCTTGATCTCCTCGACCACCTCCTCGGCAGGCGCCGCGTTCGCGCCGGCGCCGTCGGCGGCTCCGCCGGGATCGTTGACGACGACCTTGGCGCCCTCGGCCGCGCACAGAAGCGCAATCTCGCGCCCGATGCCTCGGCCTGCGCCGGTGACGATGATGACCTTGTCTTGCAGTGATTTGCTCATGTGGGTTCTCCGCTATGCGTTCCGGCGTTTCTTACCTCGCCCCGCTTGCGGGGAGAGGTCGGATCGCATCGAAGATGCGATCCGGGTGAGGGGGTACAGGTCTCGCGGCCATCTCATCCGTGGAGAGAGGCCCCTCACCCCAACCCTCTCCCCGTAAGAACGGGGAGAGGGAGAGGCGAGCGGCGCATTACCTCTCGTTCGTAAACACGATCGTGCCACTCGCCGCGAACATGCCGCCGACGCCGTGGCACACCGAAATCTTCGCGTTCGGCACCTGCGCCGGCGCGATCCCGCGCATCTGACGCACACTCTCCTGCAGTGCGTACATGCCGTACATGCCCGAATGCATGTAGGACAGGCCGCCGCCATTGGTGTTGAGCGGCAGTTTCCCGCCGGGACGCGTGTTGCCGTCGGCGATGAACTGGCCGGTCTCCTCATAGGGCATGAAGCCGAGATCGCCGAGGCCGAACAGCGGCAGATGCGCGAACGCGTCGTAGATCATGAGATGGTCGACGTCGCCGTGGGCGATGCCGGCTTCCTTGAACGCCAGCGGCCCGGCGGTCTTGAACGCACGCGAGGAGTTGAACGTCTCCATCTGGCTGACCATCGGCGTCTCGACGCTCTCGCCGGTGCCCATGATGTAGACCGGCTTGCGCGGAAAATCCCTGGCGCGGTCGGCCGAGGTCAGGATCAGCGCGCCGCCGCCGTCAGTGACGAGGCAACACTGCAGAAGCCGGAACGGATAGGCGATCATGCGCGAGTTGAGGACGTCGGCGACCGTGATCGGCTCCTTCATCATCGCGCGCGGATTCTTCGTCGCCCATTCCCGCTGCACCACCGCCACTGAGGCAAGCTGCTCGTGGGTGATGCCGTAGGTCTTCATGAAGCGCAGCACGGGAATCGGGAACATGCTGGGCGGGCCGTAGACGCCGAAAGGAGCCTCGAACTGGCCGTTGAGGCTATCGGCCGGCGTCGAGCGCGGCAGTTTGCCGATCATCGACTTGCCGCTCTCGGCGTGGGTGATCAGCACCGTCTTGCAGAGACCCGCCTCGATCGCCGCCGCGGCGTGGCGGACATGCAGCATGAAGGAGCAGCCGCCGACCGAGGTGCCGTCCACCCAGGTCGGCTTGATGCCGAGATAGTGGCAGACCTGCTGCGGCGTTTCGACCGCGGTGGCAAAGCCGTCGATGTCGGACAGTTTCAGTCCGGCGTCGGCAATGGCGTTGAGCGCGGCATCCGCGTGCAGCTGGAGCTGCGAGGCGCTGGGAATGACACCGAGCTCGGTGGTCTCGGCCGCGCCGACGACGGCAACCTGGTTCTTGCGCATGGCCTTACCCCTTCGCCGGGCGGAAGACGGGGAGGGTGATCTTGTCGTCGAGCTCCTGGAACGCGACCTCGAGCTTCATGTCGAGTTCGAGCGCCTCGGGGGTCTGCGGGCAGTCGATGATGTTGCTCATCATCCGCGGGCCCTCGTCGAGCTCGACCACCGCGATGGCGTAAGGCGGCGTGAAGCCCGGCGCGGCCGGACGATGGTTGATCACGTAGCTGTAGAGAAAGCCCTTGCCGCTGGCCTTGAAGATGCTGACCTTGCGCGAGGCGCAGGAGGGGCAGAACGGACGCGGCGGGAAGTAGACATGGGCGCAGGCATCGCAGCGCTGCAGGCGCAATTCGCCGGCCTTGGTGCCGTCCCAGAAATGCTGGGTCTCCGGCGTCGGTTTCGGTCGCGCGCGCTGCGGTTCGGCCATGTGGGCGGCTCCTCCCAAAGACAGGCCTCGCGCCCGCCGGTTTCGAACTTGATGCGACAATCGACCATGGCGCGTCAACGGTCCAGCAATGCGCATGCATGCCATCATGCGCACAATGCTTGTGTCGAGCTGAGCCAGCGCTATAGATTGCGCGCGAAATATTCCGTGAGACAGACATGCCTGATTTTCCGACACTGGCGCAGCTTGCCGAAGACCTCGAAAGCGGCCGCATCACCTCCCGCAAATTGGTCGAGGCCTGCCTCGCCAGGATCGCCGACCCCGCGGGCGAGGGCCAGCGCGCCTTCATCCATGTCGACAAGGACGCCGCGCTCGCCGCCGCCGATGCGATGGATGCCTTGCGCAAGGCCAAGGCGGCGCCGTCGCGCTATGCGGGCATCCCGGTCTCGATCAAGGATCTGTTCGACATCAAGGGCCAGGTGACGCGCGCCGGCTCGCGCGCGCTGGATGACTCAGCCCCTGCCGAGCACGATGCCGCGACGGTGGCGCGGCTGCGCAAGGCCGGCTTCGTCGTGATTGGCCGCACCAACATGACCGAGTTCGCCTATTCCGGCATCGGCATCAATCCGCATTTTGGCACGCCGAAGGGGGTCTGGAACCGGTCCGTAGGCCACGTGCCCGGCGGCTCGTCCGCCGGCGCGGCGGTGTCCGTGCTCGACGGCATGGCGCATGGCGCGCTCGGCACCGACACCGGCGGCTCCTGCCGGATTCCGGCCGCCTTCAACGGCATCGTCGGCTACAAGCCGACGCAGCGCCGCGTGCCGCTCGACGGCTCGGTGCCGCTGTCGTTCTCGCTCGACAGCATCGGGCCGCTGGCGCGATCGGTCAGCTGCTGTGCCATACTCGATGCCGTGCTCGCGGGCGAGCCGATCGTCGCCTTGAGGCCGCGGCCGATCCAGGGCATGCGCCTCGCGGTGCCCACCACGATCGCGCTCGACGACCTCGACGCAGAGGTGGCCAAGACCTTCGAGCGCGCGCTGAAGACGCTGTCCGATCACGGCGCCATCGTCGAGCGTATCGAGATGGCGGAGTTCCATGACGTCGGTCCGATGAACGCGAAGGGCGGTTTCGCGGCGTCCGAGAGCTATGCCTGGCACCGCTATCTGATCACGGCCAAGGGCGACGTCTACGATCCCAGGGTCGCGGTGCGCATCATGCGCGGCGAGGCGCAGAGCGCGGCCGACTACATCGACCTGCTCAACGAACGCCGCTCGCTGATCGCGCGCGTCAATGCGCGCATCGCGCCCTATGACGCGCTGGTGCTGCCGACCACGCCCAACACACCGCCGAAGATCGCCGACCTCGCCGACGATCAGGCGTTCACCCGCGAGAACATCCGCGCCTTGCGCAATTGCAGCCTGATCAACCTGATCGACGGTTGCGCCATCTCGCTGCCCTGTCATCGCGAGGGCGAGGTTCCCGTCGGCCTGATGCTGGCGGGCGCAGGCGGCTCGGACCGCCGTATCTTCGAGCTTGCTGCCGGCATGGAGGCCGTCATTCGTGTTTGATCTGACTTTCACCGTCGATGCCCAGGACACCACCACGCCGCTGACGCTGGCGATCGACCAGCTGGTCATCGCCGGCTGGACCGGCCGCGACGCGGTCGCGCGCGACAAGCACATCGCCGAGCTGGAGGAGATGGGCATCGCCCGCCCGGCCTCGACGCCGATCTACTACCGCGCCTCGGCGCGGCGGCTGACCCAGGAAGACAGCATCGAATGCACCGGTGGCGATTCCTCCGGCGAGGTCGAATTCGTGCTCATCGGCTGGCAGGGCCGCATCTTCGTCGGCTGCGGCTCCGATCACACCGACCGCAAGGTCGAGGCCTACAACGTCACCGTGTCCAAGCAGATGTGCGACAAGCCGATCGCCTCGACGCTCTGGGAGCTCGAGGACGTCATCGGCCATTGGGACAAGATGATCCTGCGCTCCTATGCCACCATCAAGGGCGAGCGCGTGCTCTACCAGGAGGGCACGCTCGATGCGATGCTGCCGGTCGCCGACCTCATCGCGCGCGGCTTTGACGGTGGCAAGTTCCCCGACGGCTGCGCCATGTTCGGCGGCACGTTCGCCGCCAAGGGCGGAATCCGCCCGGCGGATCGATTCGACTTCGAGCTGGAAGACCCCGTGCTGAAGCGGACCATCAGGCACGGCTATGACCTGGTGACGCTGCCGGTGAGGGGCTGATCTCTCTCGGCGTCATTGCGAGCGAAGCGAAGCAATCCAGGCTCTCTCCGCGGAACCAGTCTGGATTGCTTCGTCGCAAGGGCTCCTCGCGATGACGGGGAGACGATCATCGGAAATCGGGTGGTTGTGGCGCCCGGGATCTGCGACTCCCGCTCCCGTCATTCCGGGGCGCGCCCACTTGGGCGCGAGCCCGGAATCCATACTCCCGATCGTGGTTATGGATTCCGGGCTCGCGACTTCGTCGCGCCCCGGAATGACGGATGTGAATGGGATGATTGCTATGGCCATCGCGAAACGCGTTTCCGCACCAGACTCCGTTCCCAACCTCGCCGCCCATGTCGACGCCCTCGACTGGCCGCAGATCACCGCCGAGCTCGACACCCAGGGCTGCGCCGTCCTGAAGAACCTGCTGACGCCGGACCAATGCCGCGCCATCGCCGCGCTCTACCCGGACGATGCGTACTTCCGCAGCCGCATCGTCATGGGCCGCCACGGCTTCGGCCGCGGCGAGTACAAGTACTTCGCCTATCCGCTGCCCGATCTGATCGCGCAGCTTCGCCCGGCGCTCTACGCGCACCTTCAAGCCGTCGCCAATCGCTGGAACGAGGCGATGGGGATCGATATCCGCTATCCCGCCGCACACGCGGCGTTCCTGAAGCGCTGCCACGACGCCGGGCAGACGCGGCCGACGCCCCTGCTGCTGCAATATGAGGCCGGTGACTACAATTGCCTGCACCAGGACCTCTATGGCGAGCACGTGTTCCCGCTCCAGGTCGCGATCCTGCTCTCCGAGCCCGGACGCGATTTCACCGGTGGCGAGTTCGTGCTGACCGAGCAGCGTCCGCGCATGCAGTCGCGGCCCGAGGTGGTGCCGCTGGCACAGGGCGACGCGGTCGCCTTCGCTGTGCATCATCGTCCGGTGCAGGGGACACGCGGCACCTACCGCGTTAATCTCCGCCACGGCGTCAGCCGGATCAGGTCCGGCCGGCGCCACACGCTGGGGGTGATTTTTCACGATGCCAAATGAGCGGAGCCGTTGACGGCTGATTTGTTCGATAGCGTCGCAGAAGCCCAACCGTCGCGCGAAAACATCGCCGATGGGGCCGTGCTGCTGCGCGGCTTCGTCAAGCCGATCGAGAGCGAGCTGATCGACGCGGTGCGCGCCATCGTGGCGCAATCGCCGTTCCGGCGGATGACGACGCCGGGCGGCCATCTGATGTCGGTGGCGATGACCAATTGCGGCGAGCGCGGCTGGATCACCGATCACACCGGCTATCGCTACGACCCGATCGATCCGCGCACCGGTGCGCCATGGCCGGCGATGCCGCCGCTGCTGACCGATCTCGCCCGCCGCGCCGCGGAGCAGGGCGGCTTTGAAGGCTTTGCCCCCGATGCCTGCCTCGTCAACCGTTACGAGCCGGGCACGCGGCTGTCGCTCCATCAGGACAAGGACGAGCTGGACTATTCCGCGCCGATCGTCTCGGTCTCGCTCGGCCTGCCTGCGACCTTCCTGTTCGGCGGCCTTGCGCGCGCCGACAAGCCGCGCCGCTTCCGCCTCGTCCATGGCGACGTCGTGGTCTGGGGCGGGGCCAGCAGGCTCGCCTATCACGGCGTCGCGCCGCTCGCCGACGGCGAGCATCCGCTGCTCGGCCGGAAGCGGATCAATCTGACCTTCCGCAGGACGCGCTAACGCGTTTCCTCGCCGCCTTCGCTCGTCTAAGCTTCGGGCGGGGAGGCGGCGACATGACCACCACACAGAGCTCGGCCGGCACGGGCACGGCGAACCGCACGGGGCTTTATCTCGCAGGCTTGCAATTGGCGTTCACGCTGGGCTGGACGACCTATGTCGTCTACCTGCCAAAGCTAGCGGCCGAGGTCGGCATCGCGCCGTCCGCCGTGATCCTGATCCTGATGCTGGATCAGGCGATCTTCACCATTGCCGACACCGCGATGGGAGTAGCCGCCGACAGGCTCGCGCCCCATGTCGGCAGGCTCGGCCTGTTCGTCGCCGTCGTGGCCGCGGTCTCCTGCGGCGCCTTCGTCGCGCTGCCGTTCGTTGCCGGAGCCGGTGCGGCGGCGCAGGGCTGGTTCATTGCGCTGATCGTGATCTGGTCGATCACGTCCTCCGCGTTGCGGGCGCCGCCGCTGACCTTGCTCGGCAAATACCGCGCCCAGCCGCAGGTGCCGTTCCTCGCAGCGCTCGCCATGCTCGGCTACGGTGCCGCCGGGGCGGTCTCGCCCTATCTCGGCGTGGTGCTGCGCGAGCACGATGCGCGGTTACCGTTCGTGATCTCCAGCGTGGTGCTGCTCCTGACCGCGCTCGGGCTGTCCAGGATCGAGCATGACGTGGCGCGCGACACCGTTCCGCCCACACCGGACGAAGCGGCAGAGCCGCTCGGTCTCGTCCCGATCGCCTTCATCGTCGCGATGGTCGCGCTCGCACTCGGCTACCAGCTGCACTTTGCCATGAACAGCGCGCCGCTCTATCTGCGCTTTGCAGCTCCCGGCGACCTGCAATGGCTGATGCCGGTGTTCTGGATCGGCTTCAACATCGCGATGTTTCCGGCAAGCCTCGTCGTCAAGCATCGCGGCGGCCTCGTCGTGATGGGCGCCGCCGGCCTGGTCGGTGCGGTGGCGATTGCGGCGGCCGAATTCGCCGGCAACCTCAACACGCTGATCGCCGCGCAATTTCTCGCCGGAGCTGCCTGGGGCTGCATGCTGATGAGCGCGGTCTCGGCTGCGCTCGCGATCGGCTCGACCGGCGCGGAAGGCAAGGTCACGGGCCTCGTCTTCTCCGCGCTTGCCCTCGGCACCTTCGCGCGGATGGCGGCGGTTGCCGGCGGCCTGCAGAAGATGCCGGAATACGCGCCGCTGCTGCACTGGGCGCCGGTCGCCTGCTGGTCGGTCGCAGGCGCCGGTCTGCTGGTGATTGCAGCCGCGCGGCTGCAGGGAAGGTCCGGCCTCAAGGCTTCGGCGGGTGAATGAAGGCCCACGGGCTGACTTCGGAATCCCTGGGCACCTCGACGGAAATCAGCACCGGCCCGCCGTGGCCAAGCGCCTTCTCCATCGCCGCCTTGAACTGCTCCGGCGCGGTGACGCGCGCAGCAGTCACGCCAAAGGACTCCGCGAGCTTTACGAAATCCGGATTGACGAGGTCGGACGCCACTACGCGGCCATCGAAATGCTGGCGTTGGTCGCGGCGGACATTGCCGTAGGCGTTGTTGTTGAACACCAGCGTCACCACGCCGATGTTGAACTGCACGGCGGTGGCAAGCTCCTGCACGCCGAACATGAAGCCGCCGTCCCCGGTGATGGCCACCACCGGCTTGTCGGGATTGGCGACCTTGGCGCCGAGCGCGGTCGGGAAACCCGAGCCGAGCGTGCCCTGGTAGCCCGAGGTGATGAAGGTGCGCGGCTGGTACACCGGAAAGCCGTACCAGGAGGCGAAGCCGACCTGCGATAGTTCGTCGGTGACGATCGCGTTCGCCGGCAGTACCTCGCGCAGGATGTTGAGATAGGCCATCTGCGGCTGGACCCGCTGGATCTCGGCTTGCGCGGCCGCGGTGGCCTCGCGGATCGTGCCGCGCCGTCCGGAGGTCTTGCTGTAGCCGGCCTTGCCCACGGCGGCAGCGAGATCGCGGGTCGCGGCCCTGGCGTCGGCGACGATCGCAGTGTCGGACGAGAACCGCCGCATCTCGACCGGATCGATGTCGATGCGGATGCACTTCAGGCCAGCGGGCCGATACGGCCAGCGCGACATGGTCGGCAGCTCCAGCCGCGTGCCGATGCCGATCATGAGATCGGTGTTCGGCCACAGCCTGTAGGCCGCGGCCATGGTGAGCCCGAGCTCGTGCGCATTGGAGACGATGCCGCGGCCGCTACGGAAGGCGACCACGGGCGCATCGATCATCTCGGCGAGTTCGAGGATCTCCTCACCCGCTTCGATCGCGCCGCTGCCGACGAAGATCATCGGCGCCTTGCTGGTCCTGATGAGCGCGGCGGCCTGCTTGATCATATCAGGATCGGGCTGCGGCGCCGGCAGCGGCTCCAGCACCTTCGCAGGCGCCGCGTCGGCGCGCTGCGTGAAGACGTCCCAGGGCATCTCGACCGAGGCGGGGCCGCGCCGTCCCGACATCATCTCCTGGAACGCGCGCGCGACGACCGTCGGCGCGTTGGCCGGATATTCGATGCGCTCGGCCCATTTCACGTAGGTGCGCAACGTCGCGAGCTGGTCCGGCATCTCATGCAGATGGCCGCGACCCTTGCCCAGGAACGAAGTCGGCACCTGGCCGGTGACGCACAGCACCGGCTCGTTGCAGCCGAACGCGGTGAGCAGCGCCGCGCTGGCATTGAGCACGCCCGGGCCGGGTACCACGCTGAACACGCCGGGCCGGCCGCTGGAGCGCGCATAGCCGAATGCCATGTAGCCGCAGGCCTGCTCGTGCCGCGCGCCGATCACCTTGAGCTGGGCCTGGTGGAAGGCGTCGAACAGGCCGTAGACCTGCGCGCCGGGCAGGCCGAACACGGTGTCGACGCCGTGGGCGACAAGCCCGCTTACGATCGCTTCGCCGCCGGTGAGGCTGGTCATTTGGCTATTCCATTTCGCTTGTTGTTCAGGCTTCGTCGACCACGCCGTTGCGCAAGCGTCCGATCCCCTCGGCCTCGACCTCGACGATGTCGCCGGGCTTCAGATATCGCGGCGGATCGAACCGCGCACCCGCGCCGGTCGGCGTGCCCGTGACGATGATATCGCCGGGGACGAGGGTTGCGAAGGTCGAGATATAGTTCAGGAGATAGCGGAACGAAAACATCAGCCGGTTGGTGCGATCATCCTGTCTGAGCTCGCCGTTGACATGCGTGGTGAGCCTGATGTCGGCGACCTGCGATTCCCGCGTGTAGGGCACGAGCCACGGGCCGAGGCTGCCGCTGGAATCGAAGTTCTTGCCTTGCGTCACGTTGAACTTGGCGTGGCGCAGCCAGTCGCGCACCGAGCCCTCGTTGCACAGTGTCAGCGCCGCGATGTGATCGAGCGCTGTGCTTTCGGGGATATGCCGGCCTGGCTTGCCAATCACCAGCACGATCTCGCCCTCATAGTCGAGCTGCGCGGAGGCGCGCGGGCGCACCAGCGGCGTGTCGTGGCCGACGAAGGAGCGGGGCGAGCGCATGAACATGCTCGGATATTTCGGCGCCTCCTGGCCGTCCTTGTACTCGGCATTGCGGTCGGGATAGTTGACGCCGATGCAGATGATCTTCTCCGGCGCCGGGACCGGCGGCAGCCAGGTGATCTCAGTGAGCGCGTGATCCGGTTTGCGGCCGGCGGCCTCTTCGGCAAAGCTGATCAGCTTGCCCGCAGCGATCACCTCGCGCAGCGTGGGATAGTCTCTGGCGTGACGCGCGGAGAGATCGACGATGCCGCCCTCCAGGACGGCGCCATAGCTGACATCACCCTTGACGGAATAGGTGGCGAGACGAGGCAGCTTCATCAATCCGCCACCAGCACATCGGCCACGAATTTCGGCTCGCGCACGGCCTGCCCCGTGAACGGCGAGCCCTGCTCGAACCAGGAACGCGGGGCAGGGGCGCCCCACAGCGTCTGACGGCGCGGATCGCGCAGCGACCAGCGCAGCGGCTCGTGGTCGTGGTCCCCGGTGAAATAATCGCTGGTGTAGAGCTCGAGGCGGTGTCCGTCGGGATCGCGCACATAGAGGAAGAACGCGTTCGAGATGCCGTGGCGTCCCGGACCGCGTTCGATGTTCTTCACGAAGCCCCGCGAAGCCATGACGTCGCAGAGATGGATGATGTTCATCGCCGTCGGCGTCCAATAGGCGAAATGGTGCAGCCGCGGACCCTTGCCGTTGGTGATGGCGAAATCGTGGACATTGCCCTTGCGATGCATCCAGGCCGCGGCGATGCGCCCGTCCGGCCCGTCCTCCTCGGCATATTCGGTGAGGCGAAAGCCGAGCCGGGCGTAGAATTCCATGGTGTCCTGCACTTCGGCGGCGAAGACGTTGAAATGGTCGAGCCGCTGCGGGTGGCAGCCCCGATAGAGGTCGTAGCGGCGCAAGAGATGCGGCCGCCGCTCCATCGCCGCGTAGAGCTCGATTCTAAAGCCAAAGGGATCGGTGAATTGCAGCGTGCGGCCCTGGAACGGTTGGTCGACGAAGGCGTAGGCGAGGCCGTTCTCGGACAGGAACGCGGCGGCCTTGTCGAGATCTTTGTCGTTGCCGACCTTGAAGCCGAGCCGGGCGCAAGCCGGCGCGGCGGCTTTCCGTAGCACCAGGGAGTGATGCTGGTGCTCCTCGGCCGCGCGCAGGTACACGACCTCGTCGTCCGCGTCCTCGACATGCAGGCCGACCATGCTTTCGTAGAACTCGCGGCTCAGCTTCAAATCGGTGACGTCGAGCACGACGTGGCTCGAGCGAATGATGTTGAACGGCGGCTCGAAGACGTGTTGCGGTACCGGCATGTGCGTTTCCCCTCTCTCGGCTTCGTCATTCCGGGGCGTGCGAAGCACGAACCCGGAATCCATTCATCCACCAACTCTGCTGCTCGATGGATTCCGGGTTCGGCTCTTCGAGCCGCCCCGGAATGACACCGCCGCTAAATTCCCAGCTTCTGAATCTTGTGCGTGCCCCGCGCCAGCGAGACGTGCTTGGTTTCCATGTAGAAGTCGAACGAATAATCGCCGCCGTCGCGCCCGATGCCTGAAGCCTTCATGCCGCCGAACGGCGTCGGCAGGTGGCGGACATTCTCCGAGTTCAGCCAGATCATGCCGGCCTCCAGCGCATCGGCAACGCGCAGCGCGCGTCCCATGTCATTGGTCCAGACATAGCCGGTCAGACCGTAACGGATGTCGTTGGCGATCTCGACCGCGTCCGCCTCGTCGCGGAACGGCAGCACGGTGAGGAACGGCCCGAACACCTCCTCCTGCGCCACCCGCATCTTGCCGTGCGCCCCGGTCACCAGTGTCGGCTCGACATAATGCCCGCCGCCGGGCCCGTCATAGGCCTTGCCGCCGACCGCGATCGTCGCGCCGTCCTGGCGCGCCACGTCGAAATACGAGCAGACCTTTGCTAGATGCCGCTCATGGATCAGCGGCCCGATCTCGGTGGCGGGATCGAGGGGATGGCCGACCTTGAGCGCCTTCACCCGCGCCGTCAGCTTCTCCACGAATTCTTTCGCGATGCTCTGTTGGATCAGCAGGCGGCTGGAAGAGGTGCAGCGCTCGCCGTTGAGCGAGTAGATCATGAACACGACGGCATCGAGCGCGCGGTCGAGATCGGCGTCGTCGAACACGATCACCGGGTTCTTGCCGCCGAGCTCGAAATGCACGCGTTTCAGCGTGGGCGCGCCCTGCATCATGATGGCCGAGCCGGTCGCGCTCTCGCCGACGAAGCCGATTGCCTTGATGGCGGGATGCTCGGTCAGCGCCTTGCCCGCTTCCTCGCCGAAACCGTGCACGGTGTTGAGCACGCCGTCGGGGACGCCGGCTTCCTTGACGAGCCTGGCGAGAATGGAGGCCGTCACCGGCGACCATTCGGCCGGCTTGTGCACGACCGTGCAGCCGGCCGCAAGCGCCGGGGCGATTTTCCAGGTCGAGAGCATGAATGGCGTATTCCATGGCGTGATCACGCCGACCGGGCCGATCGGCACCCGCGTGGAGACGTTCCAATGCTCGTCGCTCGGCGTGTTGAGGCCGTCGCGCGCCTCAGCGCATTTGTCGGCGAAGAAGCGGAAATTCTCGGCGGCGCGGATCGCGGCCTTGGCCATGAAGCGATAGGCCTGGCCGGTGTCGATGCATTCGAGCACGGCGATGTCGTCGGCGTTGTCCTCGATGGCGTCGGCCACCCGATGCAGCAGCTTCTTCCGCATGGCCGGACCCATGTCGCGCCAGGACTTGAAGGCGAGCGCAGCCGCAGTCGCCGCCGCGTCGATATCCTCGGCCTTG
The DNA here is from genome assembly GCF_025200905.1 of Bradyrhizobium yuanmingense. Classification (NCBI taxonomy): domain Bacteria; kingdom Pseudomonadati; phylum Pseudomonadota; class Alphaproteobacteria; order Hyphomicrobiales; family Nitrobacteraceae; genus Bradyrhizobium; species Bradyrhizobium yuanmingense. The sequence goes on from NZ_CP104173.1 coordinate 2,239,892, forward strand.
CCCCGCGCGACACTGGCGAGCACGGCACCATCGACCGGCGACCTGGTCTCGAACGTCTCGCCGGAGATCGAGGCGACGGTCTTGCCGTCGATCATGTGGCCAATGCCGTCCGCGCGTAGAGTCTTCAAAAGCGGCGCGAGGCGGTCACGGTTGGCCTGGAACAGATCGGCTTTCGGCGTGGGCTTATCCATGAGCGGCCTCCGCTTTCAGGGCGTCGTGAATGTTGTTGCGCTTCCAGCTGGTGTCCTTGTCGTTGATCTGCATGTCGAACGACAGGGCGAACTTGCTGGCGGCGAAGACGGGATCGAGATGTCTCGAGAGCGCCTGGAAGACGTGCTCGCCGGCCTTCTGGCGGGTAGGCAGGTCGCGGCCCTCGCCGATGCGCAGCACCATGTCGAGAAAGCCGTAATCCTGCTTTGCATCCGCAATCGCATAGTGCTCGCAGCGGATGGCACGAACGCGGATGCCGCCGAGCGGGAAGATACCGGACTCGCTAGCTGCCTTGCGCACGACCTCGCACACCGCGGCGATGTCGAGGTGGCCGTCGAGATTGGCCGAATATTCGATGGTGAAATGCGGCATCGCGGTTTCACTCCCTGTCTTCGTTCGTTCTACGCGAAGTAGCAGCTCACCGAGCCATAGGCGCCATAATCGGCCTGGATTGTGTCGCCCTTGCGGGTCTCGATCGGACGGATGAACGAGCCGGCGAGCACGACCTGGCCCGGCTCGAGCGCCAGCCCAAGCGGGGCGATCTTGTTGGCGAGCCAGGCGACGGCAGTCGCGGGATGGTTGAGCACGCCGGCGGCAAGGCCGGTCTCTTCCAGCTGGCCGTTCTTGAAGCACAGCGCTCCGATCCAGCGCAGGTCAGCATCCAGCGGGCGGATCGGCCGCCCCCCGAGCACGATGCCGGCATTCGCCGCATTGTCGGCGATGGTGTCGAAGATCTTTCGCGTCGCCTTGGTCTTGGGATCGACGCGCTCGATCCGTGTATCCAAAATCTCCAGCGCCGGCACCACGAAGTCGGTGGCGTTGAGCACGTCGAATAGCGTGCAGTCGGGCCCAGAAAGGCGCTTGCTCATGACGAAGGCGAGCTCGGCCTCGACGCGCGTCGCGATGAAGCGCTCGGTCGGCACCAAACCTCCATCGGCGAAGAACATGTCGTCGAGCAGCACGCCGGAATCCGGCTCGTCGATGCCAAGCGCGCTCTGCATCGCCTTCGAGGTCAGGCCGATCTTGTGGCCTTTGACCACGCGCCCCTCGGCGATCTTGACGTCCACCCAGGCCTTCTGAATCGCGTAGGCCTCCGCGATGCTGATGTCCGGGAAGTCCTGCGAGAGCTGCCGGATCTGCGTGCGGGTCTTCTCCGCCTGGTGCAGACGCCTCGCACAAGCTTGGATATCGTCGTTGGAAAGCGCCATTTGTGATCTTACAAATCGTGGTGCCGCGAGATACTTAACATGTTAAGTGAATGCGTCAAACACAAATTCGGCTTGCTGCACTGCAAACGTTTTGCGGCTTGAAAGGGCGTCATGACGAAGAAATCCGCCGATCCCGTCAACGGTCACCCGCCTGCTACGCGCCAGGTGCCGATGCGCGATTTCTCGCGTTCGCTGCCGATGTCGCTGCTGCGGGCCCGGGAAGCTGTGATGCGGCAGTTTCGTCCCTCGCTGCGCGAGCACGGCCTGACCGAGCAGCAATGGCGCATCCTGCGGGCGCTGGCGGCGATCGAGGCGGTCGAGGTAACGGAACTCGCGCGCACCGCGTTCCTGCTCGGGCCGAGCCTGTCGCGCATCCTGCGCGACCTCGAGGCGCGCAGCCTGATCGAGCGCAAGACGGCGAAAGCGGACCAGCGCCGCAGCATGGTCTCGATCTCGAAGGAGGGGCTGAAGCTGATGGCCTCGGTCGCGCCGACGTCGGAGGCGATCTATGCCGAGATCACGCGGCGTTTCGGCGCCCGCAAGCTCGCCGAATTGCAGGAGATGCTCGGCGAACTCGAACGGAGCCTTGCGGGGCTCGGCAGCACCGATGATACCCTCGCGGAGGGATGAACCCTGATATGCGTGCGTGCGCGGCGAGAGCCATGGACATTGACGCTTTTTTTCGCTCAAAGTGCGGCCCAACCCGATCCGCGGCGAAGTGAGAGCAACAGGGAAGGAAAGGCAACGTGGCCAATAAAGTCAAAGAGATCTGGAAGTCGGGCAAGGCGGTCGTCAACGCGTGGCTTGCCATTCCCTCCGGCTTCTCGGCCGAGATGATCGCGCAATGCGGCTTCGACAGCGTCACGGTCGACATGCAGCATGGCGTGCAGGACTATCTCTCGATGGTGCAGTGCTTCCAGGCCATGGACAAGCATCCGGTCACCCCGATGGTCCGCGTGCCCTGGAATGAGCCCGGCATCATCGGCAAGGTGCTCGATGGCGGCGCCTATGGCGTGATTTGCCCGATGGTCAACACGCCGCAGGAAGCCCGGAACCTGGTCTCCTATTCGAAATATCCGCCCAAGGGCGTGCGCTCCAACGGCCCGATCCGCGCCGGCATGTACGGCACCGCCGGCTCCTATCAGAAGACGGCCAACGACGAGATCGTGCTGCTGCCGATGATGGAGACGCGGACCGCCGTCGAGAATATGGAAGCGATCCTCGACGTCGAAGGCATCGACGGCGTCTATATCGGCCCGTCCGATCTCGGCTTCTCCTATGGCCTCGAGCCCAAGCTCGACCGCAGCGAGCCCGAGATTCTCGCGATCTACGAGAAGATCATCAAGGAGTGCGGCAAGCGCGGCCTCAACCCGGGCATCCATTGCAGCGGCGCCGAAGGCGCGGCGCGCGCGATCAACATGGGCTTCAAGCTGGTGACGCTGTCCAATGAAGTCGGCCTGATGACGACCTACGCCAAGATGCAGGTGAACGCCACCCGCAAGGAATCGGGCGGCAAGGCCTGAGAAACTCGCGGATGGCGAATGGGGAGTAGCGAATAGGGCTACTCCCTTTTCCATTCGCCACTCGCCATTCGCTATTCGCCTCCAAAGGAGACCCGCCATGACCATCAGCCCCGTCATCCGCCTGCATCCCGATGATGGTGTGGTGATCGCGCGCGCGAGCTTGCCGCCGGGCACATTGGTGGCCGACGGCGTGACCGCGGTCGATCGCATTCCCTCCGGCCACAAGGTCGCGATCAAGCCGATCGCCGAAGGCGAGCCGATCAGGCGCTACGGTCAGATCATCGGCTTTGCCACGCAAGCGATTGCGCCGGGCCAGCACGTGCACGTGCAGAATTGCGGAATGGGTGATTTCGCCAAGGACTATGCCTATTGCGCCGACGTCAAGCCCACGCCGAACTTCGACCTGCCGGCGACCTTCGAAGGCATCCGCCGTCCGGACGGCCGCGTCGCGACGCGCAATTATATCGGCATCCTCACCTCGGTGAATTGCAGCGCGCATGTCGCGAGCCTCGTCGCCGACGTCTTCAAGAAGAATCCCTTCACCGGCGACAATCCGCTCGCCGATTTCCCCAACGTCGACGGCGTGGTCGCGCTGACCCACAAGACCGGCTGCGGCATGACGCAGAACGAGCCGCTTGCATTGCTCCGCCGCACCCTCGGCGGCTATGCCCGGCACGTCAATTTCTCCCACGTCATCGTGCTCGGTCTCGGCTGCGAGGTGAACCAGATCGGCGGCCTGATGGAAGAGCAGAAGCTTGCCGGCCGCCTGCGCGCGATGGACATCCAAGAGGTCGGCGGCACCCGCAAGACGGTCGAAGCCGGCATCGCCTTCGTGCGCGAGGCGCTGACTGACGCCAACAAGGTCCAGCGCGAGACGGTGCCGGCGAGCGAGCTCACCGTGGCGCTGCAATGTGGCGGCTCGGACGGCTATTCCGGCGTATCGGCCAATCCTGCGCTCGGCGCAGCCAGCGACCTCATCGTGCGTCACGGTGGCACCGTGATCCTGTCGGAGACGCCGGAGACCTACGGCGCCGAGCATCTCTTGACGCGCCGCGCCGTCAGCCGCGAGGTCGGCGAGAAGCTGGTCGACCTGATGCGCTGGTGGGATGAGTACACCGCGCGCGAAGGCGCCGAGATGAACGCCAATCCGAGCCCCGGCAACAAGGCCGGCGGCCTTACCACCATTCTGGAGAAGTCGCTCGGCGCGATGGCGAAGGCCGGCACCACCAATCTCGTCGAGGTGCTGCGCTACGCCGAGCCCGTCACCAAGAAGGGGTTCGTGTTCATGGACACGCCCGGCTACGACCCCGTGGCCGCGACCGGGCAGGTCGCAGGAGGTGCCAACCTCGTCTGCTTCACCACGGGCCGCGGCAGTGTGTTCGGCTGCAAGCCGGCGCCGTCGATCAAGCTCGCCACCAACACGCCCATGTACAGGCGCATGGAAGAGGACATGGACGTCAATTGCGGCACCATCCTCGAAGGCGAGGAGAGCGTCGAACAATGCGGCCAGCGCATCTTCGATCTCATCCTCAAGACCGCCTCGGGCCAGCCGACCAAGAGCGAGAGCTTCGATTTCGGCGGCGCCGAGTTCGCGCCCTGGGTGCTCGGCGCGACGATGTAGTCGCGCGTCGCGCGAGCATCGCCGCGCAACCCAATCAAGCGCCGCCGGTATCCGATGATCGCAACCGGAATTGGGACGCGTGTGGCGATCCGAAATGCAACGGCCGTTCGCTAAGTAATGATACGGAGGTGGGCGCCTCCCGTGAGAAGTTCCCGGCTTACATCTGGTTAACACTGTTGCCGTAGACAGGAGGCGATGCGGCTTCACAGCGTGGTGGGGCCGGCGTGATTTGAGGATCGAGCCGATGCAAGCGATACGTCCCACTGGGGTGGAAAATCTCCTCGGTGAGGAGGAGCTGATCGTATCGAAGACCGATCTCAAAGGCCGCATCACCTACGCCAACGACGTCTTCATCCGCATGGCGAAGTACTCGTGGAAGGAGCTGATGGGCGCGCCCCACAGCCTGATCCGCCATCCCGACATGCCGCGCGCCGTCTTCAAGCTGCTCTGGGACACGCTGCAGTCCAAGCAGGAGATCTTCGCCTACGTCGTCAACCTGGCGAAGGACGGCAGTCACTATTGGGTATTCGCCCACGTCACGCCGACATTCGACGAGCGCGGCAACATCGTCGGCTATCACTCCAACCGTCGCAAGCCGGATCCCGCGCAGATCGAGCGCATCAAGCCGATCTACAAGACGCTGTGCACTGAGGAGGCGCGGCATGCCAACGCCAAGGAGGGCATGCAGGCGAGCTTCGAGGCGATGGTCGGCCTGCTCAAGCAACAGGGTGTCGGTTACGATGAATTTGTGCTCTCTCTCTAAGGCGCAGGGAGCAACCGCGCTCGCGTGTGGTCTTGCCGTCCTTGCGTTCGTTCTCTCGCTTCTCGGCATGACCGGGATCGCGAGTGCCGCTTCTCTCGGCGCGACGATCGCGCTCTCCGGCTATGTCGTCTGGTGCCAGCACCGCACCGCGGTTGCCGTCGACGAGGTCGCCGCTGTGTGCCGCAAGGCGGCGGGCGGCGATCTCGAGGCGCGCATCCTCAGTGAGCGGCAGGCCGGGCGCATCGGCGCCATCCAGAGATCAGTCAACGACATGCTCGACATTACCGATGCGTTCCAGCGGGAAGCTTCGGCATCGATGGAGTATGCCAGCCGCGGCAAGTATTTCCGCAAGATCCTGGCGCGCGGATTGCCCGGCTCGTTCCGCCGCTCGGCGACCGTCATCAATGCCGGCACCGACAGTCTCGGCCGCCGCGTCGAGGAGATCGCCGGCCTCGCGCGGCAGTTCGGCACGCATCTCGATCAGGTTGCGGGCACGCTGATGGGCGCCGCGACCGATCTCGAATCAGATGCCGGCCAGATGGCGGCGGCGGCGGAGAAGACCAGCCTGCAAACCTCCGGCGTGCTCTCCGCGTCCGACCAGGCCTCGCGCAACGTCGCCACTGTCGCCAGCGCCGCCGAGCAGCTCGCATCGTCGATCGCCGAGATCAATCGCCAAGTGGCCGGCTCGACCGCGAGCACGGGACGGGCGGTGAACGAAGCCAATCGCGCCGGCAGCGAGATCCGGAGCCTTGCGGACGCCGCGATGCAGATCGGCGACGTCGTCAAGCTGATCAGCGAGATCGCCTCGCAGACCAACCTGCTCGCGCTCAACGCCACCATCGAGGCGGCGCGGGCAGGGGACGCCGGCCGCGGCTTCGCGGTGGTCGCCTCAGAGGTCAAGAGCCTCGCCAACCAGACCGCCAAGGCGACCGAAGAGATCAGCGCCAAGGTTGGCGAGATGCAGCAATCGACCACCAATTCGGTCGCGGCCGTCGAGGCGATCGCGCAGACCATCGCCGAGATCAACGGCATCACTGCCTCGATTGCCGCCTCGATCGAGCAGCAGGGCGCGGCGACGCGCGAGATCGCCCGCAACGTTCACGAAGCCTCCGCCGGCACCTCGCAGGTCTCCTCCAACGTGACGGGCATCAGCGAGGCCGCCGCCGACACCGGCCGCGTCGCTGCACGCGTCAACCACGCCTCCGAACGCGTCCACGGCGAAGTCGAGACGCTCCGCCGCGAAGTGACCCAATTCCTGCAAAGGCTGACCTCGGCGGCGTAGGGCTTTCAAACCCTCTCCCCTTGTGGGAGAGGGTGGCTTCGCTGAAAGCGAAGCCGGGTGAGGGGTCTCTATCCTCACGAGCGGTTTTGCGGGTTGAGAGAGACCCCTCATCCGGCGCTTCGCGCCACCTTCTCCCATAAGGGGAGAAGGGAAGAGCCTCGCCGGCGCGGCCCAATAACAACCACCATCACCCGCTCCGCATCTTACCTAGGCACCCCGTGCCCGTTGTTAGTGCTTGATCGCGCTGACCTCAGGTGTTCTGCTCAAAAAAGCTGCTGGAGCACCGCATCCCGTGTCGATCTACGTCGCGCTACACCACGTCACGCACTACAAATACGACCGCCCGATCGACCTTGGCCCGCAGACGATACGGCTGCGGCCGGCGCCGCATACGCGCACGCCGATCCTGAGCTATTCGCTCAAGGTCACGCCTTCCAATCATTTCGTGAACTGGCAGCAGGACCCGCAGGGCAACTGGCTGGCGCGCTACGTCTTTCCGGAGAAGACCACCGAGCTGAAATTCGAGGTCGACTTCACGGCGCAGATGACGGTGGTCAACCCGTTCGACTTCTTCGTCGAGCCGTATGCCGACAGCTTTCCGTTCGACTATCCCAAGGATCTGAAGACGGAGCTCGCGCCTTATCTCGAGACCATCAAGCCCGATCGCCTGTTCGCCAAGTTCCTCGACACCATCCCGCACGAGGCCCCGAACACCGTCAATCTCCTGGTCGACCTCAATCGCGAGATCCAGAAGAAGGTCCGCTACATCATCCGCATGGAGCCGGGCGTGCAGACGCCGGAGGAGACGCTTGTCTCCGGCGCAGGCTCATGCCGCGACTCCGCCTGGCTCTTGATCCAGACCTTGCGCCATCTCGGGCTCGCCGCCCGCTTCGTCTCGGGCTATCTGGTCCAGATCCGTCCCGACATCGATCCGATCGAGGGGCCACCGGAAGTCGAGAACGATTTTACCGATCTGCACGCCTGGGCCGAGGTCTATCTGCCGGGTGCAGGCTGGATCGGGTTCGACGCGACCTCGGGCATGCTCGCAGGCGAGGGGCACATCCCGGTCGCAGCCACGCCGCACTACCGTTCGGCGGCGCCGATCTCTGGTGGGGCCGGCTTTGCCGAGGTCGAGTTTTCCTTCGACATGAGCGTGAGGCGCATCCGCGAGGCGCCGCGCATCACAAAGCCGTTCTCCGACGAATCCTGGGCGCGCCTCGACGATCTCGGCGAGCAGGTCGATGGCGATCTCGCCAGCGCGGACGTGCGCCTCACCATGGGCGGCGAGCCGACCTTCGTCTCGGTCGACGATCTCGAGGCCGGCGAGTGGAACACGGAGGCCGTCGGTCCGACCAAGCGCACGCTCGGCGACGATCTGATCCGCCGCCTGCGCACGCGCTTCGCGCCGGGCGGGCTGCTGCATTACGGCCAGGGCAAATGGTATCCGGGCGAGAGCCTGCCGCGCTGGGCCTTCGGCCTCTATTGGCGCAAGGACGGCGTGCCGATCTGGAAGAACGCCGACCTCATCGCCAGGATCGAGAATCCCAGGAGACCGGAGGTCAAGGATGCCGAGGCCTTCATGGAAGGCACGGCGGCGCGGCTCGGCGTCGACCTCGGCTACATCATGCCGGCCTATGAGGATCCCGCCTATTGGCTGCAGAAGGAAGCGGAGCTTCCGGTCAATGTCGATCCCACCGATTCCAAGCTGTCCGATCCCGAAGCGCGCGCACGCATGGCGCGGGTGTTCGACCAGGGCCTGAATACGCCGCGCGGCTTCGTGCTGCCGATCCAGCGCTGGAATGCACCTCCGCGCTGGCGCAGCGAACGCTGGCCGCTGCGGCGCAATCATCTGTTCCTGACGCCGGGCGATTCACCGCTCGGCCTGCGCCTGCCGATCGGCTCGCTCGGTCACGTCCCGCCCAACCAATATCCCTACATCGTCGAGCAGGATCCGATGGAGCCGCGGGGCAGGCTGCCGGTGTTCACCCGCATGGCGCGTCCGCCATCGCCGCCGCGTACGGCCCCCGAGCATCTCAACACCGCTATACCCGTGCGCACGGCGATGGCCGTGGAGATCCGCGACGGCCTGATCTGCGCCTTCATGCCGCCGGTCGAGCGCATCGAGGATTATCTCGAGCTGATCTCGGCGCTGGAAGACACCGCCGAGGAGATGCAGCTTCCGGTCCATATCGAGGGTTACCCGCCGCCGTTCGACCCGCGCATCGAGGTGATCAAGGTGACGCCCGACCCCGGTGTCATCGAGATCAACATCCAGCCGGCCAAGAGCTGGCGCGATGCGGTCGAGATCACCACCGGCCTCTACGAGGATGCGGCCAAGGTCCGCCTCGGCGCCAACCGTTTCTTGGTCGACGGCCGTCACACCGGCACCGGGGGCGGCAATCACGTCGTGGTCGGCGGCTCCTCACCGCAGGACTCGCCGTTCCTGCGCCGGCCCGATCTTCTGAAGAGCCTGGTGCTGTATTGGCAGCGCCATCCGGCGCTGTCCTATTTCTTCTCCGGTCTTTTTATCGGCCCGACCAGCCAGGCGCCGCGCATCGACGAGGCGCGCCACGACAGCATCTACGAGCTCGAGATCGCGCTCTCGCACGTGCCGCCGCCCAGCTACCAGACGCCGCTCTGGCTGGTGGACCGGCTGTTCCGGCATCTATTGGTCGACATCACCGGCAACACCCACCGCGCCGAGATCTGCATCGACAAGCTCTATTCGCCGGAAGGAACGACGGGGCGGCTCGGCCTCGTCGAATTCCGCGCGCTCGAAATGCCGCCGGATCCACGCATGTCGCTGGCGCAGCAGCTCCTGATCCGCGCGCTGATCGCAAAGTTCTGGCGTGAGCCGCTGAGCGGCAAGTTCGTGCGCTGGGGCACCGCGCTGCACGACCGCTTCATGCTGCCGCATTTCATCTGGGAAGATTTTCTCGATGTGCTCGGCGAGCTCAAGCAATCGGGCTATCCGTTCGAGCCGGAATGGTATCTGGCCCAGCTCGAATTCCGCTTTCCCGCTTTCGGCCGCATCCACCATGGCGGCGTGACGCTGGAGCTGCGGCAGGCGCTGGAGCCCTGGCACGTGCTCGGTGAGGAGGGCTCGGCCGGCGGCACCGTGCGCTATGTCGATAGCTCGGTCGAGCGGCTCCAGGTCAAGGCCGAAGGCTTCGTCGAGGGCCGCCACGTCGTCACCTGCAACGGCCGCCGCCTGCCGATGACCCCGACCGGCCGCTCCGGCGAGGCTGTGGCTGCCGTCCGCTTCAAGGCCTGGCAGCCGGCCTCCGGCCTGCACCCGACCATCCCCGTGCACGCGCCGCTGACCTTTGACCTGATCGATACCTGGAACGGCCGCTCGCTCGGCGGCTGCGTCTACCACGTCGCCCATCCTGGCGGGCGCAACTACGACACCAAGCCGGTCAATACCTACGAGGCCGAGGCCCGGCGGCTGGCGCGCTTCCAGGACCACGGCCACACCCCGGGTCCGATGCAGCCGCCGCCTGAGGAACGCACAAATGAATTTCCGCTGACCCTCGACTTGCGGACCCCGCTCCTGCAATGAGTATGATGGTGGGGGAGGGAAAGGCCCATGGGCGAGGGCGCAGCCGAAGACAACGACCAGGCGGGCAGGGCAAATGCCCAGCAGCGGATTGCGCAGTGGGTCCGCGACTATAGCCGCCTGCCCGGCATCCCCGACGAGTTTCTGGGGCCCGACGGTGCGCCGCGCGCGGTCTGGAGCCGCTTCTTCGACGCCTTCGGCGCGCTGGCGCCCGACGAGATCGAGCGCCGCTTCGGCATGGCCGATCGCCATCTCCGCGAGGCCGGCGTCACCTACCGCGCGCCCGGCGATAGCGCCGACCGGCCCTGGTCGATCAGCCATCTGCCGCTTTTGATCGACGAGGCCGACTGGCAGCAGCTTTGCGCCGGCATCACCCAGCGCGCCGAGCTGCTCGAGCGCGTGCTGCGCGACATTTATGGCGAGGGGCGCCTCGTGGCCGAAGGCGCGCTCCCGGCCGCGGCGATCGCCGGCAGTCCCGAATATCTCCGTCCGGTCTGCGGCGTGCCGCCGCCCGGCGGACGTTATCTCTCGATCTATGCCGCCGATGTCGGCCGCGGGCCCGACGGCCGCTGGTGGGTGCTCGGCGACCGCACCCAGGCGCCATCGGGTGCGGGCTACGCGCTGGAGAACCGCCTGGTGCTGTCGCGCGCCTTCTCCGATCTCTACAAGTCGATGAACGTGCCGCGCGTCGCGCCGTTCTTCGAGGCGTTCCGCGACAGCTTGCGCGCGCGCGCCGATCGCGACGAGCCCAGGATCGGCGTGCTCACCCCCGGCAGCTTCAGCGAGACCTATTTCGAGCACGCGACGCTAGCGCGCTATCTCGGCTTCCTGCTGGTCGAGGGCGACGATCTCGCGGTCAGCGACGACCGCGTCCACATCCGCACCGTCGCCGGCCTGAAGCGGCTGGATGTGCTGTTGCGCCGGGTCGATTCCAACTCGCTCGACCCGCTCGAGCTCGATGCCTCCTCGCGGCTCGGTGTGCCCGGCCTGATCGACGTGCTGCGCAAGGACGGCGTCGTCGTCGCCAACATGCCGGGCTCGGGCGTTTTGGAGGCCCGGGCGCTGCTCGGCTTCCTGCCGGCGCTCAGCCGTCGCCTGCTCGGCGAAGACCTGAAGATGCCGCACATCGCGACCTGGTGGTGCGGCCAGCGCGTGGCGCGCGACGAGGTGCTGGCGCGGCTCGACGAGGTCGCGATCGAAGGCGCCTATCGGCGCGGCGTTCCCGGTTTCGACAGCAATGGTCCGGTGCTCGCGAGCGAGCTCGACGCGAGCGGACGGCAGCGTCTGATCGATGCGATCAGCGCGCGCGGCATGGACTATGTCGGCCAGGAGGTGGTGCGGCTCTCGACCATGCCGGTGTGGGAGCACGGGCAGCTCACGCCGCGGCCCTTCGTGCTGCGCGTGTTCGCCGCCGCCACGCCGGACGGCTGGGCCATCATGCCCGGCGGCTTCTGCCGCATCGCCGAGCAGCCGGACGCGCGCGCGGTGTCGATGGGCGACGGCGCGCGCGCCGCCGACGTCTGGGTCGTCTCCGACAAGCAGGTCGCGACCGCGACGCTCCTGCCGGCGACCGACAAGGTGCGCATCCGCCGCATCGCTGGCGTGCTGCCGAGCCGCGCCGCCGACAATCTGTTCTGGCTCGGCCGCTATCTCGAGCGCGCCGAGGCGACGCTGCGGCTGGTGCGCGCTTTGGGCTCGCCGAGCGGGCCGAACAAGGGCACGGCGGCCTCGGTGCAATCGGCCGAACGCATCCAGCGCCTCCTTGTCGCCTGGGGCGCGGTCTCGCAATCCTCGCGCACGGCCGCGGGGCGTATCGTCGCCGAAGCGCTGCAGGGCGCGGAGCGTTTCGGCTCGGCCCTGTCGCTGGTGAGGGCGGCGCAGCGCACGGCGACCTCCTTGCGCGAGCGGCTGTCGCCCGATGCCTGGCAGGTGATCACCGAGATGGCCGAGCGCCTCGCCATCGAGGTGGAGGACGACGACAGCGTGCTGAGCGCCGCCGAGCTGACCTTGCAGGAGCTGGCGAGCTTCGCAGGGCTCGCGCAGGAGAATATGAATCGCGCCGCGGGCTGGCGCTTTCTCGATATCGGCCGCCGCATCGAGCGCGCCATCAACACCACGCGCTTCACCCGCCAGTTCGCCTATGACGAGGCCGGCGACGAGGATCTCGACATCCTGCTGACGCTGGTGGATTGCCAGATCACCTACCGCTCGCGTTATCTGCTGGCGCCCATTCTGGCCCCGGTGCGCGACCTCGCGGTGCTCGACGGCTACAATCCGCGTTCGGTGGCGTTTCAGGTGACGACGCTGAACGAGCACATTGCGGCGCTGCCGAGCCTGAAGGAGCATGGCCTGATCGAGAAACCGCAGCGTCTCGCCGTGGCGATGCAGGCGATGCTCGCGACCGCCGAGGCCGAGAAGCTCGAGGTCAAGACGCTGTTCGCCCTGGAGCAGGATCTGCTCAGCCTCGGCGAGGCGATCGGGCAGCACTACTTCCCGCACGGTCCCAATGCCAGCCGGCCGGAAAAGTTGACGGGGCTGGCGTGATCTACGACATCCGCCACGTCACCACCTACGAGTACGAGAATCCCGTCAGCTTCGCCCGCTGCACGCTGCGGCTGGAGCCCAGAAGCGGCGTCGGCCAGGAGCTGATCTCGCACGAGGTCGAGATCCAACCGCGCCCGGCCGAGCGCAATGTGCGGCGCGACTTCTTCGGCACGCTGACCGAGAGCGTGACGATCGAAGCCGCGCATCGCAATCTGCGCATCGACTCGCGCTCGCGGGTTTCGATCTCGCGCCGACCGCCGGCGCGCGATGCGGTCAGCCCGCCCTGGGAGAGCGTCCGCGACATCGCGTTCGAAGCCACCAGCCTCGGGCCGTCCTCGCCGGTCGGTTATGTCTTTGCCAGCCCCCTGGTGCCGGTGCTGCGCCCGGTCAGCGCCTACGCCGGGGTGAGCTTTCCGCCCGGCGTGGGCATCCTCACCGGCGCCGTCGACCTGATGCGACGCATCCGCGGCGAATTCCGCTACGATCCGAAGGCGACCGTGATCTCGACACCGCTCGACGAAGTCTTCGACAAGCGTCACGGCGTCTGCCAGGACTTTGCCCATGTCATGATTGCTGGCTTGCGCGGGCTCGGCCTGCCGGCGGCCTATGTCAGCGGCTATCTGCGCACCATTCCGCCGCCGGGCCAGCCGCGGCTGCAAGGGGCCGACGCCACCCATGCCTGGGTGTCGCTCTGGTGCGGGGCCGAGCTTGGCTGGGTCGATCTCGATCCGACCAACGATCTCCTCATCGGCAACGATCACATCGTGCTCGCAATGGGACGCGATTTTTCCGACGTCTCGCCGGTCGACGGCATCATCGTCGGCTCGCCCAAGCAGAAGCTCGGCGTCGCCGTCGACGTGCTGCTGGTGGAGTAGGGTGGGTACGTCAGCCTCTTCGATGCAGAACAACCACATGCCCAGGAGTGGCGTATGCCACCCTCTTTACAGCGCTAAGCGGTCAGCACGTCTTCGATTCGGATCGGCAGGGTGCGGACGCGCTTGCCGGTCGCATGAAAGACGGCGTTTGCGATCGCGGGGGCGATACCGACCAGGGCGATTTCGCCGAGACCCTTGACCCCGAGTTCATTGACGTGCGGATCAGCCTCCTCGACGAAGTGCGCTTCGATCTGGGGAATGTCCAGGTTGACGGGCATCAGGTAGTCGGCCATGTGAGCGTTGACCGGCCGGCCGTCGCGCGCGTCGAGAACGGTGCACTCCATCAGCGCCATACCGATGCCGCCGACCATGCCGCCGGTGCATTGGCTGTGGGCGAGACGCGGGTTGACGACGCGGCCGATGCCATAGGCGCCGACCGCGCGGCGAACGCGGATCGTGCCGACGTCGGGATCGACGGCGACCTCGACGAAGACGGCGCCGAACGAGTGCATCGAGAACCTGGCGGCAGCCTCGGGATCCCGTTGAGACGACGCCGTGGCTTCGATCGGCCGATCGTTCCGGCTCTTCGCGGCCTGTTCTCGCACGGCGATGCAGGCAGCGCGGATCGCGGAGCCCACCGAGGCCATGGTCCAAGAGCCGCCGTGGGATGGGGCAGGCGGATAATCGGAGCGACCAAGGCTGAAGCGCACCTTTTCGACAGGGAGCCCGAGAGTCTCGGCGGCGACCTGCGTCATCGACGTATAGGTGCCCGGACCCATGTCGCTGGCCGCGATCTCGACCTCGGCTGTCCCGTCCCGAAGCAGCCGCGCCCGCGCGGTGGCCGGCGCGTGAAAGGCCGGATAGCTTGCCGAGGCTACTCCCATCCCGATCAGCAGGCGGCCGTCGCGCATCGAGCGCGGTTCGGGCGTACGGCGCGACCAGCCGAACCGTTCGGCCCCGAGATCGTAGCATTTCATCAGCGATCGGCTGGAGAAGGGCTTGTTTTCTCCCTCGTCGATCTCCGGCTCGTTCCGGCGCCGCAGATCGATCGGATCCAGGCGGAGCTTATAAGCCAACTCGTCCATGGCGCATTCGAGCGCGAAAACGCCGCTGGCCTCGCCAGGGCCACGCATGTGGTTTGGCGTTCCGGTATCGAGCGGGACCAGACGGTAGCGCGTCCGCACGTTGGGCGAGGAGTAGAGGAACGTCGTGACCGAGGTCAGAGCTTCCATGAATTCTTCGTAGCGACTGGTCTCGCCCGTGCCTTCGTGCACCACGCTGATGAGCGTTCCGTCCGCCGTGGCGCCGAGAGCGATCCTCTGCACCGTGCGCGGCCGATGTCCGGTGGTGAAGAACATCTGCTTACGCGTCAGGACGAGCTTCACCGGGCGCCCCACGTGCCGGGCGGCCATGGCCGCGAGCGTCACATGGGGCCAGGTTCTGAGCGAGGTCCCGAAGGCCCCGCCGATGAACGGGCAGATGACCGTCACTTTTTCGGGCGACAGACCGAAGATCGCCGCGATCTCGGCCTGCTCGTTGACGACGAACTGGCTCTTGCTCCAAAGCGTCAGGCGGTCGCCGTTCCAGCTGGCGATCGTCGCATGCGGCTCCATCGGATTGTGGTTCTCGCGCGCGATGTCATAGGTCTCATCGACCTTCACCGGCGCGTCGGCCAGGGCCTTATCCGCACTTCCGCGCGCCTTGTCGGCGGGCAGCCGGGCGTCCGGCTGTTTGCCAGCCTCGGGCACGATGGGACGGGCTTCGGGACCTGCGGAATCGATGATTGGCCGCTCGGCCTTGTAGGTGAGGCGCAGCGCCGCGGCGGCGCGCTCCGCCTGCGCAATGGTTGCGGCAACGACGAGCGCCACCGGCTGTCCGTGGAAGCGCACATGGTCGTCCTGCAGCACATGCAGCCGCTCGCCCGTCGCCGGATCGATGTAGCTCTTGTGCGGGCGGTACGCCAGGCGTGGCGCGTTGAGATGCGAGAGGACGGCGAGAACGCCCGGCATCTTCTCGACCGCCGCGCTGTCCACGCCGGTCACTCGTCCAAGCCCTATTGTGGCGCTGACGATCACGGCATAGGCCTGGCCGGGCTGATTAAAATCGGCCGCGTACCGCGCGGAGCCCGTGACCTTGGCACGGCCATCCACGCGGGGCAGCGGCTGTCCGATGACGCTGATGGTCATGCAATTCCTCCCGTCATTTCGAAGGCGCGGACGATCGTCCGCGGCAGGAGTTCGAGTTTGTAATGATTGCCGGACAGCGGGCGGGCCCCTTCCAACGCCGATCGGGCGGCCGCCTCAAACACCTGCCGGCCCGGTACCTTGCCGATCAGCGCCGCTTCCACCGCGCGCATGCGCCAAGGTCGGGTGCCGACCCCGCCAACCGCGAGCCGCGCGCCGCGGATCACGCCGTCCACGACGTCGAGCGCCGCTGCCGCGGAGACCAGCGCAAATTCGTAGGACGCGCGGTCGCGCACCTTGAGATAGCGCGCCCGGCGGCTATCAGGCCCCCCGGGGACCCGCACTTCAACGATGAGCTCGCCCGGCAGCAGCGTGTGTTCGAGATGGGGAGTGTCGCCGGGCAAGCGAAACAGCTCCTCGACCGGGAAAGTGCGCTCGCCCTTCGGCCCCCTGACCCGCATAGTGGCATCGAGCGCGACCAGCGCGACCGCAACGTCCGAGGGGTGCGTCGCCACGCAGTGATCGCTGGTGCCGAGAATGGCGTGACCGGCATTCAGGCCGTCGCGTGCGGCGCAACCCGAGCCAGGGCTGCGCTTGTTGCAGGATGCGTCGAGCATCCGAAAGTAGGGGCAGCGCACGCGCTGGAGCAGGTTGCCGCCGATCGAGGCCATGTTGCGCAGTTGCGGCGAGGCGCCCTCGATCAGGCTCTCGGAGATCAGCGGGTAAAGACGCTGAACATCGGAATGGGCGGCGATGTCGGCCATCCGCGCGAGCGCGCCGATGACGAGGTCGGACCGGTCGACGCGAATACCGGACAGCGGAAGCGCATTGATGTCGACGAGCTGCTGTGGCTGCTCCACCTCGTCGCGCATGAGATCGACCAATGTCGTGCCGCCGGCGATGAGGCGGCCTCCGGAGGATGCGGCGGCGACGGCGGCCTCGATGGAGGTCACCTTCTCGATCGTGAACGGGAGCATGGTCAGACCCTCTTGGCGGCGTCGGCAACGGCGGCGACGATCCCGGGATACGCCCCGCAGCGACAGATATTGCCGCTCATCCAGAACCGAATGTCCTCCGGCGAGCCCGCATGGCCTTCGGCGATGCAGCCGACGGCCGACATGATCTGCCCGGGGGTACAGAAGCCGCACTGCAAGCCGTCGTGCTCGACGAATGCGCTCTGGAGCGGATGAAGCTCACCATTCTTCTCGAGACCCTCGATCGTCTCGACAATGGCCCCGTCGTGCATCGCAGCCAGCGTCAGACACGACACGACCCGCCTGCCGTTGAGCAGGATGGTGCAAGCGCCGCAGGCGCCCTGATTGCAGCCCTTCTTCGTACCGGTGAGACCGAGATCTTCGCGCAGAAGGTCGAGCAGGGATTGCCGCGTATCCAAGTCGAGCTCCTGTCTCGTTCCGTTCACGTTCAGACGAACCCGTGCCGTCGATGCAGCGGGCTTGCTTTCGGATGCGGGTTGCGCGGTAACCTGGGGCACCACCGCCATGGAAGCCGCTCCGCCGACAGTCAGCAGGAGCGAACGGCGCGATACTCCGCCCCGCGTGCTTTCGGTCTCAGCAGCGCCGGCGGCGAACGGTTCTTGGTTTGTCATGGTGGTCGGGATCCCCTCGGATGATCCGGCCCAGTAGGCCATGATCCCGACGGACGCACCGTTCCGATATTGCGGCGACTATCGCAATCTTGCGACGAAGTGGCGCCCGCGCCTGTGGACTCTGCTTCTCGCCCATCGCGGCCAAGGCAGCCCAGCTGTGAGTGGTAGACCGGGCGCAATGAGATCAAGCCCAACCCACGTGCCACTTGCCATCGGAGTTGTCTCGATACCGCGAAGTCAATCATGCGCACTATTTGTGCAATCAGCCAGACATTGCGACATTTCGACCGCAGCTTCCATTCCCGCCATGTCGTGAAACATGGTATGTCGATGAAGCGCCTGTCGCGGGTGCGGCCAAATATGACATAACCAAAGCGATGCCTGATCGAAATCCTTTTCAGACGATGGTCCGGCTGCTATCGGAAGCCCCGCCGCCTTTGGCACCCATCCAGTTAAACTGCGGCACACAACTCACTCATCGTTTTGTTCGTGGCACGCGTTATGGCTATGCCCCAGGCATGCCCGGACACCTTGTCGGCACCTACTATGGAGAGCCTCAGCACAGTGCGTGGACGGTTGAGCGACGGCGGCTCTCTGCCCCGCTGCGGCCGAATTCTATCACTGTGATTCCCGACCGGCATGATGGAGATTGGGAAGTTGAAGGACCGCTCCACGTGTCCCATGTCTATCTCACCAACGAACGACTGGAGCATTGCCGAACACTCATCGGTGGGCGAGGCAAGGTAGAGCTGGCGCCACGCGTCGGCAGCGAAGACGCTGTGACCTCACAGCTTCTTGCAATCCTCAGCGACCCCGACGTCATTGTCGATCCTTCGGCAAAGTTGCTGGTCGATCGCGCGGTTGACCTACTCTGCATCCAGCTATTGCGTTCGCACAGCATAGTGCAGCTGCCGCAGAGCCTCGCTTATACTCGCGGCGGGCTCGCGCGCTGGCAGCTCAGGCGTGTGACCGAATACATGCTGGCGCATCTCGACAAGCCGATCGGCCTTGACGAACTAGCGTCCCTGGTCGGCCGCAGCCGCTATCATTTTTGCTCGGCGTTCCGTCTCTCGACAGGATTGACGCCGCATGTCTGGCTAACTCGGCAACGCATGTTGCTTGCACAACGCCTGCTGAATGATCCAAATCTATCGATCAGTGAAGTTGCGCTCGCAGTCGGATATTCAACGCCGTCGGCTTTCGCCCAGACTTTCCGCAGAATTGTCGGCACGACGCCGCGAAATTTCCGCCGATCCTTGTAGCCTCACATCGGATGTCAGCTTCTGGCCCATCTCCGACCCGGGCGAGGACGCCAGCGCGCTGCTATCGAGGTGGAGCGGACTCTCCAAGGAGTGCAGCGCGGGCTTATGAATACGCGCCCCTGGAAAGGGTCGGCGCTCGCCGTCACCGCACCATGGTCTCGCGATCCCAGGCCTTGTAGTCGGGCGAACCTTGGATGCGGATCGGACCGTCGTAGCCGTATTCCACCATGTGCACGGTCACATAGTCCTCCCCGAAAAATGCGACGCCGTAGGATTGCGGCAGGTCGCAGGCGCTCAGCAGCTTCGTCTCGGAGAAGAGCGGGAAGCTCGCATGGTTGGTGCCCCGCAGCGACGAGACGGGGACGCCTGCAATCGAGCCTGCAAGCGGCAAGTGACAATGCCCGAAGAAGACGTGGCGGATCTTGGCCCGGTGGCGACTGACGAGATGCCGGAATGGAGCCTCGTCGATCAGGCCGATCTGGTCGAACGGGACGAGATGCACAGGCATCGGGTTATGGTGCATGAAAAGCAGGAACGGCCCGTCATGCTCGGTAAGCCGGGCCTCGAGCCAGCCGAGACGATCGTCGCAATAGCGGCCGGCGTGCGTTTCCGGATGGGCGGTGTCGAGGAACAGGCAGCGGCCGGCAGCCGTATCGTGGATGCCCTGGACGAAGCCGTTCTCGTCGGCGAGGTCGGGGAACACGCTCAGGAAGGCGGCGCGCCGGTCGTGGTTGCCGATGCACAGCCGCACCGGCAGCGGATATGCGTCGAGGCGCTGCTTGAGCCATTGATAATCGGCGAGATCGCCCCAATCCGAGAGGTCGCCGGTGATCACCATCAATTCGGCGTCGTGATGATCGTGCAGCGCATGCGCCAGCGCCCGCTCGAAATTGACGCGCGGATCGCGGCCGCCGATGGTCGCACCGGGCGCCGTCAGGTGAATGTCGCTCAGATGCAGCAGTTTCATCGCCAGCTCCGGTCATCGAGGCGGCACGGGACGCCGAGGGCGTCCCGTGCCGGGGGATGTGAGGATGGTCAGCGCGCCGCGCCTGTGGTCTTCGGCAGCAGCTTCTGCACGTCAGCCGTCATGTCGGCGAGGACGGCCTCCGGCTCCTTGGCGCGCGCGCCCGAGATGATCGAGTTGAGATGGTCCTTGATCACGTCGGTGATCTTCAGGCCGTTGTCGCCGGGGAAGGCGTACCATTTGGTGAGCAGCGCGAGCTGGCTGACCGCGGTGTAGTTGTTGGGGTTCTTGACGTAGAAGTCCTTCAGATAGACCTCGTTGGCGACCTTGTTCGGCGGCATGTAACCGGTGGTCTCCGCCATGATCGCGGCGCCCTTGGGGCCCGTCCAGAATTTCACCGCTTCCCAGGCGGCATCGCGCTTGGCCTTGTCCTTGGCGAGGATCAGCACGACGTTGCCGCCGGCCGGCAGCCTGCCCTTGGTGGAGGCGACGTCCGGGAACGGAATCGTCTTCAGCGCGAACTTGCCGCCGGTCATCTGCGTGACCTTGTTGAGGTCCGAGGTCGAGGTGACGTGGAAGCCGGTCTTGCCGGCCGCGAACGCCGCGCGCATCGACGGCTGGTCGAGATTGGGCATGCCGGCCTCGTTGACGAGCCGCGCGATCGTATTGATGGCGAACTTGCCTTCCGCTCCGTCGAACGCGACCTTGGTCTCGTCGGCATTGAGCATGGTGCCGCCGCGCGCGAACACCGGCGCCTGCCACAGCCAGTTGCCGGTGATGTCCCAGGCATAGGTGACGCCGTTGGTGTCGTTGCCGAGCGCCTTGATCTTCTTGGCCAGCGCGATCAGCTCGTCCCAGCTCTTCGGCAGATTGTTCACGTCGCCGCCGGCCTGCTTGACCAGGTCGAGGTTGACGTAGACGATCGGCAGCGAGATCGCGAAGGGCAGGGCGTAGACCTTGCCGCTGGCGGTGCCGATGTCGAACATCGCCTGGTGGAAGCCCTGCTTGTCGAAATCCTTCTCCGCGGCGATGTAGCCGTCGAGCTCGGCCGGGATGTTCTTGTCGACCAGGACGCGGATGCGGTTCAAGCCCTGGAACGAGACGTCAGGCATCTGATTGGTCACGGCCTCGCGCAGCACCTTCTGGGTGCCGTCCTCGTAGGATTCGTAAGGCGCCCGCATCGTGACCTTGATCTCCGGGCGCACCTTGGCGAATTCCTCGGCGATGCGCTTGTGCGTCTCGGTGAACAGCTCCGGATAGGGATATTGCATCACGATCTCGGTCTTTGTCTGCGCGAGCGCAGATCCGGCCGCAAGCGACAGAGCCGCCGCGGCGATGATGGTCTTCAGCATGATAGACTCCTTGTTTGAGGTGACGTGGCTACTTGATCCCGGTGAGGGTGATGCCCTCGATGAAACGGCGCTGGGCAAAGAGGAAAGCGATGACGAGCGGCGCGATGATCACCATCGCCGCCGCCATCAGCGGGCCGTAGCTGGTGCCGGCCTCGCTGTTGCGGAAATGGGCGACCGCGAGCGGCGGCGTGCGCAAATGCTCGCTGTTGAGCACGATCAGCGGCCAGAAATAGTCGTTCCAATGCGCGACTACGGAGAAGATGCCGAAGGCGGTCACTGCGGGAATCGCGGCCGGCAGCATCACCCGCCAGACGATGCCGAATTCGGAGATGCCGTCCATGCGCGCGGCGTCGACGAGATCGTCGGGCACGGTCTTGAAGAACTGGCGCATCAGGAAGATGCCGAACACCGAGATCGTGAAGGGCAGGACGAGTGCGGCATAGCTGTCGAGCAGGCCGATCTTGTGCAGCAGCAGGAAGACCGGGATCGCGGTCGCCTGCGGCGGGATCAGGATCCCGAACAGCACCAGCGCGAACAGCGTCTCGCGGCCGAGGAAGCGAAGTTTTGCCAGCGCGTAGGCCGCCGGCAGCGCCACCATCACCTGCAGCACGAAGATCGAGACCGTGACGATGATTCCGTTGAGCAGGAAGCGCAGCAGATTGGCCTTGGCGAAGGCCTCGCGCAGGTTTTCCATCAGCGCGAACCGGTAGGGGATCAGGTGCAATTCGCCGGAGAAGATCTCGGTCTGCGGCTTGGAGGCGGTCGAGATCATCCAGATGAAGGGGGCCAGCATGAGCGCGGCGCCCGCGATCAGCAGCACGTGACGGAGGATCGCCCGGAACGGGATGGGATGCGCGTTGCTCATGTGTAGTGCACGCCGCGATCGGAGAGCCTCGATTTGATCAGCGTGAGCAGGAGGACGAAGACCAGGAAGACCACGGTGATCGCCGCGGCGTAGCCCGAGCGGAAGAACTCGAAGCCTTCCGTGTACATGCTGTGGATCAGCACCTCCGTGGACTTCGACGGGCCGCCCTTGGTCAAGACGTGCACGGTGTCGAACACCTGGAACGAGCGGATGCCCGAGATCACGACGACGAAGGTCGTGACCGGCCCCAGCATCGGCCAGGTCACGAGGCGGAAGCGTGCCCAGCCGCTCGAGGCACCGTCGATTTCCGCCGCTTCGTAAAGCTGCTTGGGAATGGAGACGAGGCCGGCGAGAAACAGCACCATGTTGAAGCCGACGGCCTGCCAGATGCCGATCGCGCACAGCGCATAGAGCGCGGTGTTGCGGTCCTGCAGCCAGGCGAAGGCCGGCAGGCCTGCGCCGCGGAGCAGCCCGTTCACCAGGCCGAATTGTGGATGCAGCATGAATTCCCACACCACCGCCATCGCGATCAGGGTCGCCATCACGGGGAGGAAATAGATCGTCCGGTAGAGACTGCGCAGACTGGTGCCGCTCTGGATCAGAAGCGCGATCGCAAGGCCGGCGATCACGGCGCCGGGCACCACGATCACGACGTAAGTCAGCGTGTTGCGCAGTGCGGTCCAGAACACCTTGTCGGCGAACAGGTCCTGGTAGTTGGCGAGCCCGATCCAGGAGAAATGCGGCGCGCCGAGCTGATAATCGGTGAAGGAGAGAGCGATCACGCCGGCGAGCGGACCGAGCAGCATGACCAGCATGAGCGCGGCGGCCGGGGTCACCAGCGCGTAGGCGGTATGGGTCCGTCGGCTGCCATGGGCCGGCAGCCTGCGCCTCGTCGTGCCCGTGGGAGCGATGGTCGCCCCGATCGTCATGGAGCCGTCAGACATGGGCGGGCTCACGGATGCGCTCGGCCTGCTCCACTCTGAGCTCGATCCGTTTCCCGGCCGGATCGAACATCCGCACCGCGTCAGGTGCGAAGCCGAAGGCGACGGAGCTTGCCATCGCCGGCAAATGCTTGACGTCCGCGAGCCGCGCGATCAGGCGCGACCCGGTGCCTTCGACCGCGAGATGGACGAAGGCCTCGGCGCCGAGATTCTCCAGGTGAACGACGGTTCCGGAGAACGGCCCGGTGCCGAGCTCGATCCGCTCCGGACGGACCCCGATGCGGCAATCGCCGGCCGCCGCATTGCACGTAAGTTTCAAGGCGGTCCCCAGCACATCGACGCCGCCGTCCTTTCGGATCCGGCCGGGGAGAACGTTGATCTTGGGGCTGCCGATGAATTCGGCAACGCGGATGTCGCCGGGCTCGTTGTAGATCTCGGCCGGCGTGCCGGCCTGGATCAGCTCACCGCCCATCATGACGGCGATCCGGCTCGACATCGTCATCGCCTCGGCCTGGTCGTGCGTGACGTAGACGAACGTCGCCTTGAGGCGGCGATGCAGCTCGGCGAGCTCTGCGCGCATGTGGACGCGCAGCTTGGCGTCGAGATTGGAGAGCGGTTCGTCGAACAGGAAGGCCAGCGGCTCGCGCACCATGGCGCGTCCGACCGCGACGCGTTGCCGCTGTCCGCCGGACAATTGTCCGGGCTTGCGCCGCAGCAATGGGCTGATGTCGAGCTGCTCGGCGATGCCTTCGATGTCGGCGCGAATGTGCCGTTCCTTGGCGCGCCGGCCCGGCAGCAGCGCACCCAGTAGCGGCAGTCGCTCGATCGCGGAGAGGCGCCGCATCCGCAGCGGCACCGCGATATTGTCGAAGGCGCTCAAATGCGGATAAAGCGCATAGGATTGGAACACCATCGCGAGGTTGCGCGCGCTCGGGCGAATGCCGTCCACGGGGCGGCCGTCGATGCGGACCTCGCCGGAATTCTGCGGCTCGAGCCCGGCAATGATGCGAAGCAGGGTCGACTTGCCGCAGCCGGACGGGCCGACCAGCGAGATGAATTCGCCGTCGGCGATGCGGAAATCGATGCCTTTCAGGACGTCGGTGCCGTCAAAGGACTTGCGGATTGCGGAAAGTTCGATTTGCGCCATGCGCGCTGATCCCCTGCTGGCCCGTTTGCGGCGCATGAGGAGTAGGAAGCGCGTCTGACATTCACATAACGGTCAATGGCCTTCCTTATGGTCATCCCAGGTTTTGCTTTCGCCCGGTCCGACGGGGAATATCATCTTGGGGTTGTTGTCGTGGCGTTGACGTCGTCGCGTGTCCGGGCGGTCAATGCGGTGTTCGAGACCGGCAGCTTTGCCGCTGCGGCAAGGCGGCTCGGGGTGTCGCAGCCGGCCGTTGCGCAGCTGGTGCGGGATCTGGAGGCCGAGTTCGGGGTGGCGCTGTTCGACCGGCACGGCCAGACCCTGATCGCGACATCGCTGTGCCGGCGGCTCTATGCCGCGACGAGCCGCATGCAGGCGGTCGAAGCCGATGCGCTCGCCATCCTGCAGCAGCGCGACGAGCTCACGGGAGGTGAGCTTCGCATCGGGCTCGGCAACGCCATGCCCGGCATGGCGTTGATCGCGGCGTTCCGCAACCTCTATCCGAAGATCCAGATCAACATCGAGATCGGCAGCTGGTCGGCGATCATGGCCGCGGTGGTCGACCAGCGCGTCGACGTCGCCGTATTGCCGGAGGTGCCGCATGACAACCGCTTCCGGCGCGAGCCCTGCGTGCAGCAGCGCGTCGTTGCGATCTGCCATCCCGTTCACGACCTCAGCCGCCAGTCGCGCGTGTCCATCGCCGGCCTCATGCAATATCCGCTGGTGTTCCGGACCCGGGATTCCGCGACCCAGCGCGCCGTCGACCGGGCGTTTCGCGCCCTCAACCTGCGCGCCAGTCCGGCGATCATCGTCAATACGCGCGAGGGGATGCTGGAGGCGGTCGCCAACCGGCTTGGCGTCGGCTTCGTCTGGGAGCACGGCTCGAGCCGCATCGACCGGATCGCGAAGGTGGCGATCGCGGAAATCGAGGCGGAGTCGCCCGAATACATCTTCTCGCTGGCGGGCAAGCGCGGCAAGCTGGTCGAGCTGTTCTACCTGGCCCGAAGCCTTTCGCGCCCGGCCGACGGCGCCGATATCCTGGCCGCGCCCTGAGCGGCGGCCGCCTTCCCGCCGCTTTGGGTTGTGCTGAACTGTGACGGCAACCGTGATGTTGCGCAGCGGGACGGTAAGGTATTTGCGTATTTTCCGTCCCGAAGTTTGGTTACCCGGCCCAAGATGGGCTATGCTCCCCCTGCGTCGACGACAAGAATGAGACGTCGGGAGATGGCATGGGATACCAGCGGCGGACGGGGCTGCGTCCATGATAACCTTACCCAGACTGGCAGCTGAATCGCTGGAGCAGTTCCTCGGCAACTTCATGCGCCGCCGGTACGATGAGACTTCCGCAAGCATCGTTGCCAGCGCAACCCGTACCGCGATGGAATGCATCGGCAACAGCGATGCGCTCTACCACAATATCGAGCATACGATGCTGGTGACCCTGGCCGCCCAGGCGATCCTCCGCGGCCGAAGCCTTCATACCCATCTTTCGGCGGAAGATTACGTTCATGTCTTGATCGCCTGCCTCGCCCACGACATCGGCTATGTCCGCGGGCTGTTCGAGGAGGACGACGCCGACGGTTTCGTCATCGATGCGGCCGAAACCAAGATCTCGTTGCCGCGCGGCGCGTCGGACGCGAGCCTGATGATGTACCACGTCGACCGTTCGAAGCTGTATGTGACGCGGCGGCTCCGCCATATCCCGGGAGTCGATCCGGAGCGCGTTGCCCGCGCCATCGAGGGGACGCGCTTTCCCGCCCGTGAAGGCCAGGAATACGACGACGAAGCCTCGATCCTGCGTGCGGCCGACTTCATCGGCCAGCTCGGCGATCCCAACTATCTGCGCAAGGCCAACGCGCTCTATTACGAGTTCGAGGAGGTCGGCATCAACCGCCAGCTCGGCTACGACTCGCCCGCCGACATCGTGAACCGCTACCCGCAATTCTATTGGAACAGCGTTGCTCCGCACATCCAGACCGAGATCGGCTATCTCAACAAGACCGAGATCGGCCGGCAATGGATCGCCAACCTCTACAGCAACGTGTTCCGCGCCGAACGTGACATCTCGCTGTCCGGTCCGCAGAAATAGACCCCTTGTAGCCCGTAGCCCGGATGGAGCGTAAGCGAAATCCGGGATTCGCGGATACAGGCGTCCCCGCATTGCGCTTCGCTCCATGCGGGCTACAAGAGCTCTGCGCAACGAGATCATCCGTGAGCAAATCATGCAACAAAAAACCATCACCACTGATATCCTCGACATCGCTTATCGCGAATACGGTGCGCCGGACGGCTGGCCCTGCGTCATGGGGCATGGCTTTCCCTATGACGCGAACGCCTATGCCGAGACCGCGCCGATCCTCGCCGAGGCCGGCGCACGCGTGCTGGTGCCCTGGCTGCGCGGGTACGGGCCGACGCGGTTTCGCTTCGCTGAGACGCTGCGCTCCGGCGAGCAGGCGGCGTTAGGTGCCGATCTCCTGGCCTTCATGGATGCGCTCGGTATCAGGCGCGCCGTCGTCGGCGGCTACGATTGGGGCGGGCGTGCCGCCTGTGTGGTCTCGGCGCTCTATCCGGAGCGCGTGGTCGGTCTCGTCTCCGGCAATTCCTACAATATCCAGAACATCGCCCTCGCCATGGAGCCGGCTTCGCCGCCGGAGGAGGCGGCGTTCTGGTATCAATATTTATTCCACAACGAGCGCGGCCGCCGCGCGCTGCAGCGCAACCGCCGCGGCTTTGCCCGTCAGCTCTGGACGATGTGGTCGCCGAAATGGGTCTTCGACGACGCAACGTTCGACACGAGCGCCGTGTCGTTCGACAATCCTGATTTCGTCGACGTCGTGATCCATTCCTACCGCCATCGCTACGCGCTGGTGGCCGGCGATCCCGCCTATGCGGGGATCGAGGCAAAGCTCGCCGCGCAGCCGACGATCCGCGTCCCGACGATCGCGATCGACGGCGACAGCGACGGCGTCAATTCCGGCACCGCCCACCACGCGCGCAAGTTCGAGGGATTTTTCGAGCGGCGCGTCTTCACCGATGCCGGTCACAATTTGCCGCAGGAGCGGCCCGCCGAATGGGCGCAGGCCGTGATCGACGTGCGGAAAGCGGCTGCGTCATAGGCGGCCCCGAGGCTCGGCGCACCTCATCATGAGGGGATTGGCGGGTCGGCACTAGGCCATCCATCCGTTCCCCAAATTTCCCCGACTTTCAGGAACCTTTTCCGATTGCGGCGGTCCAAGCTGTGGGCCCGCTTCCATATGCGGGCTCGTTGCAGGGGAGAAGCTTGATGAAGTCACAAGTGCGCAAGCTGGAACGTGTCGCCGTGGCGCAGACGCCGTCCGATCGGCCTGACAGGGCGGAGGTCGAACAGGCGATCCGGACCATGATCCGCTGGGCCGGCGATGATCCCGCGCGCGACGGTTTGCGCGAGACACCTGCTCGCGTTGCACGCGCGTTCGCAGAGTATTTTTCCGGATACGCGCAGGATCCGACCGAGATCCTGCAAAAGACCTTCGAGGAGATCGAGGGCTATGACGAGATGATCGTCCTGCGCGGCGTTCGCTTCGAGAGTCATTGCGAGCACCACATGGCGCCGATCGTCGGTCGCGCCTGGGTCGCCTATATTCCGCAGGGGCGCGTCGTCGGCATCTCCAAGCTCGCACGCGTGGTGGACGTCTATGCAAAACGGCTCCAGATCCAGGAGAAGATGACCGCACAGATCGCCAACACCATCAACGACGTGCTCAAGCCCGAAGGCGTCGGCGTCATCATCAAGGCGACGCATCACTGCATGACCACGCGCGGCGCGCACAAGCCCGGGACCGATCTCGTCACCAGCCGTATGCTGGGTGTGTTCCGCGACAATGCGCTGACGCGCCAGGAACTGCTGGGGCTCGCCAGTTCGGACGATTGACCTGCGCTCGGCGCTGACCCGCCACATTCGATCTTGATTTGCGTCAAGGTTGCGGCAGGCGAGGTCTGCTCTGCTGGGTGTTGTCTCGGTCGGGTGCGTGCTATCATGGCGTGTGCCCGGGGGCTTCGCATGCAGGAGTGGCCCATGACAACTGCGTCAGATACGTCTCATCCGTCCGGTCTCGGCTCGGGAATGGCTGCGCTACACGCCAAATGGGGCTGGATCGTCGCGCTCGGCGTCGTCTACCTGATTGCCGGCTTCGTCGCGCTCGGCAGCATGGTGATGGCAACGGTGGCGAGCGTGATCGTGGTCGGCGCAATGATGATCGTCGCCGGCGTCACCGAGGTGATCGGCGCATTCCAGATGAAGAGCTGGGGAAAGTTCCTGATCTGGGCCTTGCTCGGTGTGCTCTACATCGTTGCCGGCTTCCTCACCTTCGCGAACCCGCTCTTCGCCGCGGTTCTGCTCACGCTGTTCCTCGGCGCCTCGCTGCTGGCCTCCGGCGCGGTCAGGCTGTTTCTCGCCTTCAGCATGAAGCGCGAAAGCCCGTGGGGCTGGGTGGCGGTGTCGGCCGTCGTCACGCTGCTGCTCGGGCTGCTGATCCTGGTGCGCTGGCCGGTGAACAGCGTCTACATCCTCGGCCTGTTCCTCGGCATCGACCTGATCATGGCCGGTGCCGGATGGGTCAGCTTGGGCTTCGCCTTGAAGCGGCGCGGCTAAAGCATGATCCGGAAAAGTGCCGAAGCGGTTTTCCGGAAAGCTCATGCGTCAAGAACAACCTGACGCACGATGGCGATTCATCAAAATCTCGTCGCGCTTCAGGCGATGCCATCAGCAACTCGACGCAAGACCATCTTGATGAACTCCGCTGATCTGACGCGCTGACAAGAAGCAGCGCGCCGCGCGGTCGTTTCGCCGCGGCGACAATCATTGGGGAGAAACCATGAAAGCCGCTTTGGCCCTGGCCGCAGCGCTGGCTGCCGCCTGCTTGTCCGCTCCTGTCTCCGCGCAAAAATCCTACGGTCCTGGAGTTAGCGACACCGAGATCAAGATCGGCAACACTATGCCCTATAGCGGCCCGGCATCGCCGCTCAGCATCACGGGACGGGTGATCTCCGCCTATTTCGATGAGATCAACGAGAAGGGCGGCGTTGGCGGCCGCAAGCTCAACCTGATCTCGCTCGACGATGCCTTCTCGCCGCCCAAGACCATGGAAGCCGCGCGGCGCCTCGTCGAAGGCGACGGCGTCGCCTTCATCTTTGCCACCATGGGCACGGCGCCGAGCTCGGCGATCGCAAAATATCTCAACAGCAACAAGGTGCCGCAGATCTTCCTGATCAGCTCGGCCTCGAAGTGGAACGATCCCGCCAACATGCCTTGGTCGATCGCGCTGCCCTGGGCGCCGAACTACACCAGCGAGGCTGCGATCGACGTCGCCTATGCCCGCGCCAGGAACCCGAATGCGCGCTTTGCGGTGCTCTACCAGAACGACGACGCCGGCAAGGAATATCTTCGCGGCGTCAAGGAGGCGCTCGGTGCCGACGCCGACAAGGCGATCGCGATGGCCTCGAGCTTCGAGGTCGCCGATCCCACCGTCGATTCCCAGGTCCTGACGCTCGCCAATACCAAGGCCGACGTCTTCATGATCTATTCGGTGACGCCGCGCGCCTGCGCGCAGGCGATCCGCAAGGCGCACGAGGTCGGCTGGCAGCCGACGCGCTTTCTGGCCTCCGGCTGCGCCAACAAGGCTACCGTGATGGCGCCCGCTGGCCTGGAGGCTGGCAAGGGTGTGCTGTCGCTTGGCGCGCTCAAGCCGTTCGTCGAGGCGCCGAAGGACGATCCGGCGATGACGGCCTATATCGACTTCATGAAGAAGCGCCTGCCCAATGCCGACATCAACAACGTCGCCGGCCTCTATGGCTACACCGTCGCCGAGGCGCTGGTGGCGCTGCTGAAGCAGTGCAAGGACAATCTGACGCGCGAGAACATCATGGCGCAGGCCGTGAATCTGAAGAACGTGCCGCTGTCGCTCCTGATGCCCGGCATCACCCTCAACACCACGCCGCAGGATTTCCGCCCGATCAAGGACGGCTACATGCTCCAGTTCGACGGCAACGACTGGGTGGTGGCAAGCGAGCTGTTGCGCGGGACGTGAGAGGCGGGTTCTCGCGGCGGATGCGAAATCGTAGGGTGGGCAAAGGCGCACTTGCGCCGTGCCCACGATCTATCAATGATGACCGAGAAAGAGCGTGGGCACGCTTCGCTTTGCCCACCCTACGAGACTGATGTCTCCATCACGTCATGGCCGGGCTTGTCCCGGCCATCCACGCATTTCCCCGCGGCACGAAGAACGTGGATGCCCGGGCCTTCGCCTCGCCGAAGCGGCTTCGGCCGCGCAGGCGGGATAAGCCCGGCATGACGACCTCAAATGTAGCGAACAGGAGACCACCATGGACTTTCACCACTCCGCCCGTTCGCTGGAGCTCCAGGACCGCGTTCGCCAGTTCATGCAGGCCCATGTCGAGCCGGTCGAGGAGCTCTACTACGAGCAGGTCAAGCCGGAAGCTTCACGCTACAAGACTCCGCAAGTCCTTCAGGATCTGAAGCGGCGGGCGCGCGAGCAGGGGCTCTGGAACCTGTTCCTGTCCGGCGAGCACGGGCCGGGTCTGACCAATCTCGAATACGCGCCGGTGAAGGAGATCATGGGCCGCATCCTCTGGGCGCCCGAGGTCTTCAACTGCTCCGCGCCCGATGTCGGCAACATGGAGGTGCTCGCAAACTACGGCACCAAGGCGCAGCAGGAGCGCTGGCTGAAGCCGCTCCTCGAGGGGCGCATCCGCTCCGGCTTCTCGATGACGGAGCCGCAGGTCGCCTCCAGCGACGCCACCAACATCCAGTGCGAGATCCGGCGTGACGGCGACGACTACGTGATCAACGGCCGCAAATGGTTCACCTCGGGCGCGATGAACGAGGATTGCGAGATCCTGATCGTGATGGGCAAGACCGCACCCGACCATCCCGACCGCCATCGCCAGCAATCCATGATCCTGGTGCCGAAGAATACGCGTGGGGTGCGCATCGTCCGCGACATGCTCACCTACGGCTATGACGATGCGCCGGTCGGCCATCCCGAGATCGTCTATGACAACGTCCGCGTGCCCGCCGAGAACATTTTGCTCGGCGAGGGCCGCGGCTTCGAGATCGCGCAAGGCCGGCTCGGCCCCGGCCGCATCCACCATTGCATGCGCCTGATCGGCTGCGCCCAGCGTGCGCTCGAACTGATGTGCCAGCGCGCGGTCTCGCGCGTCGCCTTCGGTAAGCCGCTCGCAGAGCAGGGCTCGGTGCGCGAGGACATCGCGCATTCCTTCTGCGAGATCGCGCAAGCCCGCCTGCTTACCTTGCAGGCCGCCGACAAGATGGACCGCGAGGGCAACAAGGCCGCGCGCGACCTGATCGCCGCGGCCAAGATCGTGGTCCCCAGCATGGCCGCCCGCGTCATCGACCGCGCCATCCAGATCCACGGCGCCGCCGGGGTCTCGCAGGACACGTTCCTCGCGCGGGCTTACGTCTACGCCCGCTTCATCCGCATCGGCGACGGGCCGGACCAAGTGCATCTCGCGGCCGTCGGCAAGGAGCTGATCAGGCGCGGCGGGGTGATGGGGTAGCGCCGTGGCCCTTGGCCGGATTGCGCATCGGCGGCGCTTCGAAGCGCCGCGACGGGCAAGTCTTTTGGCCGCGATGCAGTATGGCCTCAGATCAGTGTAGTACGATAGTAACTGCTGACCGAGAGTGACCCTGCACGCCATGGCGGGTTCACCCAGGTGAAAGAGCACAGATCGCTTTTGCGCGAGAAAACGTCCGATGCCGAAGGCGAGCGCGCAAGACTGGACAGCATCATCGATTTCGAGCGGCGGCACTTGCTCGCGGACCTGCGCGCCGGTCGTCCGGATGTGATCCTCGTGGATACCCGGCTGCTCAGCGCGGTCCCGTTCGACTGGCTGGCCTGGGCAAGGTCCGATCCGGAGCTCCAGGCCGAACTAAGTCGTTACCGCGAGCTCGAGGATGCCGGCGGCCGCGTCCGGATCTTGGTCGCTCGATCGGGTTCGGAGCGGTAACCCCGTTCGGTTGCCAGCCGCGGCACAGGCGCCACGCTCGGCATGCTGACATCATGCCCCTGTTTTGCCCGACGAGTCAAAATCGGTCCGTAACAACAGCAGGGCTTCGCGCCGGGCCGCCAAGCCATTGAAAAAGCTGACCCCCGTCTACTGTGCATGGGGTTGTTTTTCCGTTTTTGCTGGAGCGACCGTTTTCGCGGCGCCAGGCGGGCCGCTACCCCGCCTTGGCGATGCGACCGTCCGCCGACCCCGCGCGCAGATTCTGGAAGAACGTCTCCACCTCCCGCGACAGCGTCTGCGCCGTCTCGGTCAGGCTGCTGGCTGCGGTGAACACCGAAGCCGCCGCGGTATCGGTCTCGCCGATGGCATCGCGCAGCGAGGTGATGTTCGCCACCAGCGTCTCGTTGCCTTGGGCAGCGCTTTGCGCGTTGGAGGAGATCTCGCGCGTGGCCTGGTCCTGCTGACTGACGGCGCCGGCAATCGCGGACGTGACCTCGTTGATCTCGCGCACCGCCCCGCCGATCTCGCGCACGGCGTCGACGGCGTTCCGCGTCGAGGCCTGGATCATTGCGACGTTCTCGCTGATCTCGGCCGTGGCCTTGGCGGTCTGGCCCGCGAGCGCCTTCACCTCGTGGGCGACGACGGCAAAGCCGCGGCCGGCATCGCCGGCGCGCGCCGCCTCGATGGTGGCGTTCAACGCGAGCAGGTTGGTCTGCTCGGCGATCGCCTGGATCAGGTTGAGCACGCCGTCGATGCGTTGCGTGGCTGCAGCGAGGCTCTCGATCTCGGAGATCGACTTCTCGGTGCGCTGGCCGGTCTGCTCGACCGCGCCGGCGCTCTGCCGCACCTGGCGGCCGATCTCCACCACCGAGGCCGAAAGCTCCTCGGCTGCGCCCGCCACCGCGGTGACGTTGTGCGAGGCCTGCTCGGTGGCGTTCGCCGCGGTGCCGGCGCGGCTGCTCGCATCCGCAGTGACACGCGTGATGGTCTGCGCGGTCTCGCGCATGACGGAGGCGTTGTCGCTGAGGCCGCGCATGATCGCGCCGATCGCCTCGCGAAATTGCTCGACGGACCGCTCGACGTGACGGGCGCGCTCCTCGCGCGCGGCGGCGTCTTGCGACACTTGCGAGGCGAGATTGCGGTTGCGCCCCATCGAGTCCTGGAACACCTGGATGGCGCGGGCCAGCGCGCCGATCTCGTCGGCGCGGTCGGAGTGCGGCACCACGACATCGGCGGCGCCGTCGGCGACCTGCTTGATGGTTGCGGTGATCGCGGCGAGCGGCCGGGCGATCGAGCGGGCAATGATGACGATGCCAGCGACGACGAGGGCCAGCGCCACGCCGCCGAGGCAGGTGAGGATGAACGACAATGTGCGGGCGGTCTCGGTCTGCTGCGCGATCTGCCTGCCGCGCTCGGCATAGACCTTGGACAGCGCCTCGAGGTCCTTGTTCAGCGCCGAGCGGACGCTGCGGTTGGCGTCGTTGTCGCCCCATTCGCGGCCCGCTGCCGCGTTGATCTCGACGCCGCGCCGCACCAGCTCCTTGCGGAACTCGACGAACTGCTCAATGCGCTTCTTGAAGGTCGCGAACTGCTCGGCATCGTCGGCCTTGACGATGGTCTCCCAGCGCTTCACGACGTCGAGGATCTGGGCGTTGAACTTGAGCAGACCGTCGCCGTATTTCCTCACCACGGCCGGCTCGGTCGACATGTAGATGCCGCGCGATTCCATCACCACCGCATAGACGAGGGAGTTGACCCGCTCGACGTTCAGCGCGGCGGCATTGGCCGTCTCAATCGCGACTGCGAGGTCCGCGCTGCGGCGGCTGTTGTAGTCGGACAAGATCGCGATCGCTGCCGTGAGCAGCGCGAACAGCGCGAAGATCGCATAGAGCTTGCTGGCAAGCGTGAAGCGGCCTGCCGGCTTGGCGGCATTCCCAGATCGGTCGGATGTCATGATGTTCAAGGAGCCCGGATTGGCCTGACCGGCCGGTGAACGGGGTCAGGCAAATTGTTGCAAAACTATGCAGAACGAAGATGGACGCCTCGTTAACGCGCGGCCTGGCCGCCTCCGTCCTTGGTCGAAGGAAAGGCAAGTCATTTCAGCGTCTTGATCCGAAGGTTTAGTTTCAGGATAGTCTTTTGGGATAGTCTTGGAGTCGGCCGTTGGCCGAGCAACCCCGGAGAGACCCTTGGTCTACCGCCACAGCATCGACGCCACGACCTACAGCTTCCCTGACCTGCGCGACCTGCTCGCCAAGGCGACACCCCCGCGCTCCGGCGACCGGCTGGCCGGCATTGCCGCTGCCAGCTCCGAGCAGATGATCGCCGCGCGGATGGCGCTCGCCGATGTGCCGCTCGGCCAGTTCCTGCAGGAAGCCGTCGTTCCCTACGAGGCCGACGAGGTCACCCGCCTCGTCATCGACAGCCATGACGCCAAGGCGTTCGCGCCGGTGGCATCGCTGACGGTCGGCGCCTTCCGCGACTGGCTGCTGTCGGACGCCGCAACGCCCGAGATCCTGCCCAAGCTGGCGCCCGGCATCACGCCGGAGATGGCGGCCGCGGTGTCGAAGCTGATGCGCAACCAGGATCTGATCCTGGCGGCGCGGAAATGCGAGGTCACCACCGCCTTTCGCAACACTATCGGCCTGAGGGGGCGGATGAGCACACGCCTGCAGCCGAACCATCCCTTCGACGATGCAAGGGGCATCACCGCCTCGATCCTCGACGGCATCCTGCTGGGGGCGGGCGATGCCTGCATCGGCATCAATCCCGCCAGCGATGACCCCGCCGTCATCGCGCAATTGCTGCGGCTGCTCGACGAGATCATCGCGCGGCTGCAGATCCCGACGCAAGGCTGCGTCCTGACCCATGTCACGACGACGCTGTCGCTGATCGGGCAGGGCGTGCCGGTCGACCTCGTCTTCCAGTCGGTCGCGGGCACCGAGGCCGCCAACCGCAGCTTCTGCATCGACCTCGCACTGTTGAAGGAGGCGCAAGAGGCCGGGCTGTCGCAGTCGCGCGGCACGGTCGGGCGGAACCTGATGTATTTCGAGACCGGCCAGGGCTCGGCGCTGTCAGCGGGCGCCCATCACGGCGTCGACCAGCAGACCTGCGAGGCGCGCGCCTATGCGGTCGCCCGCGCCTTCGCTCCGCTGCTGGTCAACAGCGTGGTCGGCTTCATCGGCCCGGAATATCTCTACGACGGCAAGGAAATCATCCGCGCCGGGCTGGAGGATCATTTCTGTGGCAAGCTGCTCGGCCTGCCGCTCGGGGTCGACATCTGCTACACCAACCACGCCGAGGCAGATCAGGACGACATGGACAATCTCCTGACGCTGCTCGCCGCCGCCGGCGTCACCTTCATCATGGGTGTTCCCGGTGCCGACGACGTCATGCTGAACTACCAGTCGACGTCTTTTCACGACGCGCTCTATGTCAGGGACGTCTTCGCGCTGCGCCGCGCGCCGGAATTCGACGACTGGCTGGCGCGCTCGGGCATTGCAGGTGCCGATTTCCGGATTGCCGGCGATGCAGGCCTGCTGCCCGATTTTGCCGCGCGGCTGATCGCATGAGGCGGAAGGTCAACTCGGTTGGGAAACCATCGGCGCCTCTCGGAATTATGCTTACGCCACAATATTGAGAAATTCCGGCGACAGCATTACGCTATGTGTCGGGCTGGCAATTTCCGCACCATCGGTTGAGTGTGGCGGGGGAGCTTTGATGCGAGCTGAAAGTAACGGAACGTCCCGGCGGATTCTCTGCGTGTTTCCGCGCTACACCTCGTCCTTCGGCACGTTCGAGCATTCCTATCCCCTGACCGATGGCGTCCGCGCCTTCATGCCGCCGCAAGGGCTGCTGCTGATCTCCGCCTATCTTCCGAAGGAATGGCAGGTCAAATTCGTCGACGAGAACCTGCGCCGCACGACGAGGGAGGAGTTCGAATGGGCGGAAGCCGTCTTCGTCAGCGGCATGCACATCCAGCGCCAGCAGATGAACGACATCTGCCGCCGCGCCCATGAGTTCGATCTGCCGGTCGCGCTCGGCGGGCCTTCTGTCAGCGCCTGTCCCGACTATTACCCGTCCTTCGATTATCTGCATGTCGGCGAGCTCGGCGATGCCACCAACCAGCTGATCGAGATCCTGTCGCGCGGCACCTCGCGGCCCGAACAGCAGGTCGTGCTCACGACCAAGGACCGCGTGCCGATGACGGAGTTTCCGATCCCGGCCTACGAGCTCGCCGACGTGAAGAAGTACTTCCTCGGCAGCATCCAATATTCCAGCGGCTGTCCCTACCAGTGCGAGTTCTGCGACATCCCCGGCCTTTACGGCCGCAATCCGCGCATCAAGACGCCGCAGCAGATCATCGCCGAGCTCGACCGCCTGCGCGAATGCGGCATGACCGACACGGTCTATTTCGTCGACGACAATTTCATCGGCAACCGCAAGGCGGCCATGGACCTGCTGCCGCACCTGATCGAGTGGCAGAAGCGGACCGGCTACGTGGTGCGGCTCGCTTGCGAGGCGACGCTCAACATCGCCAAGCGCCCCGAGATCCTCGAGAAGATGCGCGAGGCCTATTTCATCACCATCTTCTGCGGCATCGAGACGCCGGATCCCGACGCGTTGAAGGCGATGCAGAAGGACCACAACATGATGGTCCCGATCCTGGAGGGCGTGCGCACCATTAACTCCTATGGCATGGAGGTGGTCTCGGGCATCATCATGGGGCTCGACACCGACAAGCCGAACACCTCGGAGGCGCTGCTCGCCTTCGTCGAGGAGTCCCGGATTCCGCTGCTCACCATCAATCTGCTGCAGGCGCTGCCGAAGACGCCGCTATGGGACCGGCTTGAGCGCGAGGGGCGGCTGG
Organism: Bradyrhizobium yuanmingense; assembly: GCF_025200905.1. Classification (NCBI taxonomy): domain Bacteria; kingdom Pseudomonadati; phylum Pseudomonadota; class Alphaproteobacteria; order Hyphomicrobiales; family Nitrobacteraceae; genus Bradyrhizobium; species Bradyrhizobium yuanmingense. The sequence goes on from NZ_CP104173.1 coordinate 2,276,689, forward strand.
TCGAGGACGATGGCCGCGATTCCAACGTCGACTTCCTGCTGCCCTATGACGAGGTCGTCGCGTCCTGGAAGCACGCCATGGCAGTCGCTTACGCGCCCGACAAGGTCTACGCGCGCTATCAGCACCAATGCGACCACGTCTATGTGAACCGGCTCAAGGTACCGGTGCCGGACGAGATGAAGACCTGGCGCAGCATCCGGCGCGGCCTCGTCATACTGCGCAACATCTTCTGGAAGGTCGGCGTGCTCGGCGACTATAGGCGCGTGTTCTGGAAGTTCGCGCTGGGCCGCATCAAGCGCGGCGACATCGAAGGCCTGATCGGCTGCACGCTGGTCGCGCACCATCTCATCACCTTTGCGCGCGCGGCCTCCAGCGGCAAGCAGAACGCCTCGAACTATTCGATCCGGCTGCGCGAGGCCTCCGTGCCCGCCGAATGATGCCACATGTCTGACCCGGCCCTGCCGCGCCGTCCGACCCTCGATTTGCGCTCGTTTACGCCTGCGCGCGTCGCGCTGGGGCGCAGCGGCGCGAGCCTGCCGACGAGAGCGTTGCTCGATTTCACGCTGGACCATGCCCGCGCGCGCGATGCTGTGCATGCGGCCTTCGACACGCCGCGTCTCATCGCCGATCTCGACGCACTCGGTGTTGCGGTGACCGAGGTCAGGAGCCGGGCGGTCGATCGCGGCGACTATCTGCGGCGGCCGGATCTGGGACGACAGCTCGACCCCGGCTCGGCTCAGCGTCTGGCACGAAGCATCTCGGCGCCGTGCCAGCTCGCGGTCGTGATCGGAGACGGCCTGTCCGCGGCGGCGGTCCATAGCCATGCGGCGATCGTGGCAAGGCGCCTGTTGCATTCGCTTGCACAGGGGGATGCTGTCGCGGTTCGCCATGTCGTCGTCGCCTCGGGCGCGCGCGTCGCGCTCGGCGACGAGATCGGCGCCATTCTCGGTGCGCGCATGGTCGCGATGCTGATCGGCGAGCGGCCCGGCCTGTCCGCGCCCGACAGCCTCGGCGCCTATTTGACCTTTGCGCCGAGGCCCGGCCGCACCGATGCCGAGCGCAATTGCGTCTCCAACATCCACCACGCCGGGTTGAGCCACGAGGAGGCGGCGTTCAAGATCGCCTGGCTGGTCCGCGAGGGGCTGGCCCGGGAGATCACCGGCGTGGCGCTGAAGGACGAGAGTGCGGACCGCGCGCCGCGCCAGATTGGCACATCCTCGCCGGGATGACGGTCATTCCAGGCTCGGATCGCCACTTTTCTGATCGATTCGGCCGCGCCGGGCCTGCTTGCGAAAAGACCTGTCGACCTGCTAAACCCCTGCCGGCGATTTTCCGCGCATTTTCAAAGGGCAAGCCTCCCATTGGTATGGCGTTTTCAAGCCGTTCGCGGCGCGCGATAAGCTCACAGGCCGAGCCGATTTAGGAACTGGATAAGGCATGCTCGAAAAGCACAGCGAGAGTGAGGTTCATGTCGACAAGGTCGAGCAGGGATCTACGTCCTCCATCGCCTTCGGGCTGGAGCGTCTCGGGCTGATCGCCGTTCGGGCCCCGATCGTCTCCTGCATCGTCCTGCTCGCGCTGATCGTCGGCGCGGTGTTCGGCATCTACCGGATCAAGATCGACGATTCGCTGTCGCAGCTGTTCCGCTCCGACACCCGCGAGTTTCGCCAGTACGAAGAGGTCACCAAGAAATTCCCGGCGGAGGAGTTCGACGTCCTCGTCGTGGTCGAGGGCAAGACCCTCCTGGAACGCAGCAACCTCGAGAAGCTGCGCGACTTCGTCACCGACCTGCAGCTGGTCGAAGGCACGCGCGGGCTGGTCTCGCTGTTCTCGGCGCGCCAGGCGCCGGCCCCCGGCAAGCTGCCGGCGGCCCTGTTCCCGCCCGAGCTACCGGAGGGCGCGGCCTATGACAAGTTCATCGAGACCGTCAAGAACAACGAGATCATCCGCGGCAAGCTGCTGTCGGAGGACGGCACATTGGCGCTGGTCGTGCTGTCGCTCGATCCGGAGGTGGTCGCTTCCAACAAGTTGACCAAGACCGTCGCCGACATCCGTGCGCTGATGAAGGAGACGCTCGGGGACACCGGCCTCAACGTGCAGCTCTCCGGCGTCCCGGTGATGCAGCTCGAGATCCGCAACGCGGTTGAGCGCGACGGGCTGACCTACAACATCCTCGGCATCCTCGCCGGCTGCATCATCGCCATCATCTTCTTCCGCAAGATCTCGTTCATGATCGCGGCGGCATTCCCGCCGATGATCGCTATCCTGCTGGCGCTAGGCGCGCTCGGCTGGGCCAATTTCAACCTCAACATGTTCCTGAACGTGATGACGCCGCTCATCATGGTGATCAGCTTCTCCGACTCGATGCAGCTGACCTTCGCCGCGCGCGACAGGCTGATCGCGGGCCAGGACAAGTTCACCGCGTTCAAGAACGCGGTGCTGGTGGTGGGCCCGGCCTGCGTGCTGACGCATGGCACCGCCGGCATCTCCTTCATCGCGCTGCAATTCTCCGATTCCGACCTGATCCGCAAGTTCGGCGAGGCGGGCCTTGCCGCCACCATCATCGCGCTGGTCGCGGTGCTGTCGCTGGTGCCTGTCTTCGGCGTGCTGTTCGTGCGCAACGAGAAGATCTTTGCAGTCAAGTTCCAGGGCGCTGATGCCGGCGTACAGGCGCTGCGCAATTTCTGCTACTGGATTGCGGTGCGCATGGTCGGCCGGCCCGGCCTGTTCAGCCTGCTGGCGGTGCTGTTCGTCGGCGGCCTCGGCGTCATCTATGCCAATCTGGAGCCGCGCTACCGGCTCGCCGACCAGGTGCCGGACAAGCGCCAGGCGGTTGCCGCCAGCGACCGGTTAGACGCCAAGCTGACCGGCGCCAATCCCGTCAACGTGCTGATCGTGTTCCCGAAGGGTGAATCGCTTTATTCGCCGCAGACGCTCCAGACGATCGCCGAGGTGCACGCGACAGTCGAGAAGTCCGCAGGGGTCGGTAACGTGTGGTCGCTGGAGACGCTGCGCCGCTGGCTGGCGGAGAAGGCCGGCAGTGCCGACGTCGCGACGCTGAAGGAATATGTCAGCGTCATCCCCGAGCACCTGGTGCGCCGCTTCATCGACGCCGAGCAGGACGCTGTCGTGGTAGCCGGCCGCGTGCCGGACAAGGATTCCAGCCAGCTCCTGCCGATCGTCGACAAGCTCGATTCGGAGCTCGACGCCGTTCGCAAGAAGCATCCGGGCTATGAGATCGCCGTGACGGGTCTCGCCGCCATCGCCGCGCGTAACTCGGCCAACATGATCGAGAAGCTGAACCACGGCCTCACGATCGAATTCGCGCTGGTCGCGATCTTCATCGGCCTCGCCTTCCGCTCCTGGGTGGTGACACTCGCCTGCATCCTGCCGGGCATCTTCCCGGTGGTGATGTCGGGCACGGTGCTGTGGGCCATGGGCGAGGGACTGCAATTCGCCAGCGTCGTCGCGCTGACCGTCTCGTTCGGACTTGGCCTCTCCGCCACCATCCACTTCCTCAACCGCCTGCGGCTGGAGAACAAGCCGGGTGTCGGCTCGGCGCTCGCGGTGGAGCGGGCCACCGTGCTGGTGGGACCTGCGCTGATCCTGACCACGGTGGTGCTCGCCTGCGGCCTTGTCGTCACCGTGTTCTCCGACCTGCCATCGCTGCGTCTGTTCGGCTGGCTCAGCGCCTTCTCGATGGTGATGGCATTGGTCGCTGATCTCTTCATCCTCCGGCCGACGGCGATGTGGCTAATCAATCTGCACGCCAAGCTGCATGGCGCGGACAAGCAGGCGATCTGAGGGGCCGGCGCCGGACCGCCCTCACGCGCCGATACGAACGATTCCGTAAGGATTGAACTTGAAGTCGCCCTCGGCGTAGTCCTGCTCCCGCGACAGCGCGAGCTTGCGGTCGCGCAGCGTTGCCTCGATGCCGCGCTCGGCCATTGCGTCCGCGATTTCGTCCATCAGATTCGCTGCGTTACGGTCGCTGCCGCGCGATCGCGCGACATAGATTTCCGGCAGTCCGACGAGGTGGAAGCCGACGCTTTCGTTGTAGGTGTCGCCGGCAAGCGGACGCTTGGCGAAGGCGAGGCGACAGGATCGGCCCATCGCTGGCGTGACGGTAAGGCCCTGGTTCGTGTTTGCGGCGGCCTTGCACTCGCGGGCCAGTTGCCGCCATCGCGTGAGTCCGTGGGCAACGCCCGCGCTTTCTCCTTTCACGGCCGTGGCGCCGGCCTCGATCATCTCCTCGACAATTCGCAAGGCGGCAGCTGAATAGGCGACCGTCTTGTGCTGCTCCATCGGCGGGCTCAGCACGTAGAGGACCGCTTTGTGATTGAGTACGGCCATTTCGTCCGCCTCGGACCACGCTTTCGGAAAGACGCGGTCCCAGCACACACCGAAAGAGCGCTCCATGTGCGGATCGGGTTTGGCTTGCGAATAGGTGCGGTCGATCTCGAAGCCGAAATCGGCGATCGTCTTCGCCACCGCCTTGGGCGGATGCAGCAGGCTTTCATTCTTGCCGAGGAAGCAGAGTACGTGACGCGGCTTCACGGACGAAGGCTGCATGTTCGCTCCCTGCTGATCGCTGGCGAAGGCGCGGCTGGCCACGAAGAGCCCGGCGGCCTTCAGCAGATGTCTGCGGATCGGGTCCATCTCAGCAAATCCAGCCGGTCAGTTCGTGTCAGCAAAAAGCCCCCGGCTCGCGAGAACCGGGGGCATGTTCCTCATTGCGTGCGAAAGGCCTTCAGCCCTTCGTCATCGTGATGTTGACGCCACGGATCTCGCCCTTGGACGAGATCTGCACCGTCTGCTTGGTGCCGTTGGTGCGCAGCGACAGGTTGGCGGCAAAGCCGTTGGCCTCGACGAAGACCTCGATCTGGCCGCCGCCGGCGGTGCCCTGGAGATTGCCGAAGATGTTGCGGCTGGACTCGCTCCAGTTGCCGGAGATGCGGTCGCCCTGGCTCGTCACGTCGCTGGTGAGGTTGAACTTGTAGCTGTCGGAGGCGCAGCTCAGCGCCTGCTTCAAGTTGAGGCCGCTGCCGGCGACCTTATAGTCCGCTTTGCAGCGAATGCGCTCGGTGGAGCCGTCGGACAGCGACACCGTGCCGGTTCCGGTCCACGCGCCGTCGAAGCCGGCAAACGGTCCGGACGACTGTGCGTGGCTTGCCGATGCCGAGAAGAGCAGCGCCACCCCGATGCCGGCCGCCCTGATTGCCAGTCCAGATCGCCAAAAGAATGTCATCTCGAATATCCCGCTTTGGAACGACGTTCGCTTCGATCGAGAACGTCTCGCCACATCGAAAGTTTAGTGCTCCGAGCAAGTCGCAGGTTCAAAGCCCGGCGGCCAGAGACGGCGGTTCACGCGGCCGCGCCGTGCTTCCAGGGGCCGCGATTTGCCGCGCTTCGTCATGTTTCCGGCAGCCGAGGACGGGCGAAGAGATGCAGCGCGGCAACAGGTCTGCATTAAAACGCAATGCTCCCGAATTATGATGTAGTATCAATCCCTTACATCTGTCAATGAAGGCGCGGGGAAGACCTGATTCGGCGGGGGCGGCGCCAATTTGGCCGCATTTGCCAGTGCTTGTGCCTTCCCTGAGGCCGCTACAAGCGGCGACTTGCCATCAGAACCAATCCGTTCCGGCCATCCGCCCTGCGCAGTCCGGGATCGGTGCGATTCTGCCGTCAGAATGAAGGAATACAATGCGCAATCTTCTCGTCGCTCTCACCCTGCTGTCGGCCTCCCTTTCGACGGCAGCGTTCGCCCAACAAGGGCGTGGCACGGACGCCGAGCAGAAGGCCTGCACCCGCGATGTGCAGAAGTTCTGCCGCCCGGTCATCGACCAGGGCGATTTCACCATCCTGGCCTGCCTCAAGGAGAACCGGGCCAAGATCTCGCAGGCCTGCGACCAGGTGCTGAAGAACCACAATCAATAAACTCGGCCATTGGCCTAGAAAGGCGGCCCTCGGCCGCTTTTCCGGGCCCAATTCGAAGGGGCAGCCATCGACGGACAGGATTGGTTTTGCGGCCGTATTCCCCTATATGGGGGCCGCGGCGGCGTCGCCGGCGTGAGCCCGCCCGAGCGAAAAAGCCCTTCCTGTCCAAACGATTGTAAACCAGCCCTCGATGACCTCTGCGAGCGAATTGCGATCCGGCAAGGGTGACCGCGACGAGAATTTTCCCGTCGCGTCCTGGATCATTCATCCGCGTCATCGCGCCCTGATCCTGGCCTATTACAATTTCGTCCGCACCGCGGACGACATCGCCGATCACGCCACGCTCCCCCCCGACCAGAAGCTCGCTTATCTCGATCTGCTCGAGGCGGAACTGCTCGGCAAGGGTGACACCCAGCCTGAGGCCGTCAGCTTGCGCCGCGCGCTGGCCGAGCGCGGCATGGCGCCACGTCATGCGCTCGACGTGCTGATCGCCTTCCGCATGGACGTGACCAAGCTGCGCTATGAGACCTGGGACGAGGTCATCCATTATTGCCGCTACTCGGCGATGCCGGTCGGCCGCTTCATGCTCGACGTTCACGGCGAGAGCACCTCGACATGGGCCGCCTCGGACGCGCTCTGCGCGGGCCTTCAGATCAACAATCACTTGCAGGATTGCGGCAAGGATTATCGCGAGCTCAACCGCGTCTATCTGCCGCGCGATGCGCTGGCAGCGCACGGCGCCTCCGTCGAGCAACTCGGTCTCGCGCAGTCGCCGCCGGCGATGCTGGCCTGCCTGCAGTCGCTCGCCGCACGCAACGAGGTGCTGCTCGGAGAGGGCAGGTCGCTCGCAGCCGAGATCCGGGATTTCCGTCTCGGCGTCGACGTCTCCGTCATCCAGGCCTATGCCGACCGCATCGTGCGCTTGCTCAAGGTACGCGATCCCTTGCGGGAGCGCGTGCATCTGAACAAATTCGAGCTGCTCGCCTTCAGCCTCGCCGGGATCATCGGCGAAGTTGGCCGCCGTGCGATCCGTCGCAAGGCCATTTCCAGACCGGGGACTGCCCATGACGCTTGAGGCGACCACGCCCGGCGCCAATTACGGCTCGACCGCATCCGGCAGCTCGTTCTATGCCGCGATGCGCATCCTGCCGCGTGATCAGCGCGAAGCGATGTTTCAGATCTACAGCTTCTGCCGCCAGGTCGACGACATCGCCGATTCCGACGGCCCGCGCGACGAGCGGCTCGCCGCACTTCAGGAATGGCGCAACGATATTGACGCGCTCTATCAGGGCCATCCGCCGCCGCGGCTGAAGGACTACGTCGCCTCGGTGAAGACCTTCGGGCTCAAGCGCGAGGATTTCCTCGCCATCGTCGACGGCATGGAGATGGACGTGCCGCAGGACATCCGTGCGCCCGACATGGCGACGCTGGATCTGTATTGCGACCGCGTCGCCAGCGCCGTGGGGCGGCTGTCGGTGCGCGTGTTCGGCATGCCCGAGGAAGACGGCATCCTGCTCGCGCACCACCTCGGCCGCGCGCTGCAGCTCACCAACATCCTGCGCGACATCGACGAGGACGCCGGCCTTGGCCGGCTCTATCTGCCGCGCGAGGCGCTGCTGCATGCCGGCATCACCTCTGATGATCCGAACCGCGTGATCGCCGAGCGCGCGCTGCCGAAGGTCTGCATGCCGCTGGCGCAGCGCGCCAAGGTGCACTTCGAGAAGTCGGACGAGATCATGAACCGCAACAGGCGCCGCGCCGTGCGCGCGCCGCGGATCATGTCGAAATACTACCATTCCATTCTGGACCTCCTGATCGCGCGCGGCTTCACCGCGCCGCGCGAGCCGGTCCGTGTGTCGAAGATCACGCGCATCCTGATCCTGCTCCGTTACGCTTTCATCTGATGCAAAACACAGCTCACATCATCGGCGCTGGAATTTCCGGCCTCTCCGCCGCCGTGCGGCTCGCCAATGCCGGCTTCAAGGTCGCCGTGCACGAGGCGACGCACCAGGCCGGCGGCCGCTGCCGGTCCTATTTCGACGGCGCCACCAATCTCACCATCGACAACGGCAATCATCTGCTGCTGTCGGGCAACAGCCATGCGCGCGCCTATGCGCGCGCGATCGGCACCGAGGCGGGCCTGGTCGGCCCCGAGCGGGCGCAATTTCCGTTCGTCGATGTCAAAACCGGGCAGCGCTGGCAGATCGATCTCGGCGATGGCCGGTGGCCGACCTGGGTGCTCGACGAAAGCCGCCGCGTGCCCGACACCGGCCTTTCCGATTATCTCAAGCTGGCGCCACTGATCTGGGCGTCGGAGGAGACGCTGGTCGGCAAGTCGATTCCGACCGAGGGCATCCTCTATCAGCGCCTGGTGCAGCCGCTGCTGCTGGCAGCTCTCAACGTCGATCCGCCCGAGGGCTCGGCCGGGCTCGCCGGCGCGATCGTGCGGGAGACGCTGCTTGCGGGCGGGCAGGCCTGTCGTCCGCTGATCGCGCGCGACGGTCTCAGCGCGGTTCTGATCGAACCCGCCGTGAAGTTTCTGCAGGAGCGTGGTCACAGCGTTCAGCTCGGCCACGAGCTGCGCTCGTTCGTCAGCACGGACGGCAAGGTGACCGCGCTGAATTTCGGCGGCGAGGATTTGATCCAGCTCGGTGCGGGCGATGTCGTCGTGATGGCGGTGCCGCCGCGCGCGGCCGCTAGCCTGCTCCCGGGGCTGAAGACGCCGACCGAATTCCGCGCCATTGTGAACGCGCATTTCCGCTTTGAGCCGCCGCCGGGCTCGGCGCCCATCCTCGGCGTGATCGGCGGCGTGGTGGAATGGCTGTTCGCGTTCCCGAACCGGCTCTCGGTGACCATCAGCAATGGCGACCGCCTGGTCGACATGCCGCGCGAGGAACTGGCGCAGACGATCTGGAACGAGGTCTGCGAGGCGGGCGGTGTCTCCGGTGAGCTGCCTCCTTGGCAGATCGTGCGCGAGCGCCGCGCCACATTTGCGGCGACGCCGGCCCAGAACGCCCTGCGTCCCGGGCCGGTCACTGCGCTGAAAAACCTGTTCCTCGCCGGCGACTGGACTGCTACGGGATTGCCAGCAACCATCGAGGGATCGGTCCGGTCGGGTGACCGCGCCGCCGATCTGGTTCTGGCCGCCAAAGGATCCTGAAAGGCGGCCCGACGGGCAATTCTCCCGGTCAACTTTCAATCGACTATCGGAGCAATCGAGCGACATGGATTCCGTGACCGCGACCAGCCGCGAAGCTTTGGAATCGAGCATTGCGTCGGCGACCCAGGGCCTCCTCGGCTTCCAGCAATCCGATGGCCATTGGGTGTTCGAGCTCGAGGCCGACTGCACGATTCCGGCCGAATACGTTCTGCTGCGCCATTATCTCGCCGAGCCAGTCGATACCGTGCTCGAGGCCAAGATCGGCAATTACCTGCGCCGCATCCAGGGCGCCCATGGCGGCTGGCCGCTGGTGCATGACGGCGAGTTCGACATGAGCGCCAGCGTGAAGGCGTACTTCGCGCTGAAGATGATCGGCGACTCCATCGACGCGCCGCATATGGTGCGGGCGCGCGAGGCAATCCATGCCCGCGGCGGCGCGATCAACAGCAACGTCTTCACCCGCTTCCTTCTCGCGACCTTCGGTGTCGTGACCTGGCGCGCGGTGCCGGTGCTGCCGATCGAGATCGTATTGCTGCCGTTCTGGTCGCCGTTCCACCTCAACAAGATCTCCTACTGGGCGCGCACCACGATGGTGCCGCTGATGGTGATCGCCGCGCTGAAGCCGCGCGCGAGGAATCCGAAGGGCGTCGGCATCGACGAATTGTTCCTGCAGGATCCGCGCTCGATCGGCATGACCGCCAAGGCGCCGCATCAGAGCATGGCCTGGTTTCTGTTGTTTCGTTCGCTCGATGCGATCCTGCGCGTGATCGAGCCGCTGTTTCCGAAGAGTCTGCGCAAGCGCGCGATCGACGCCGCGCTCGCCTTCACCGAGGAACGGCTCAACGGCGAGGACGGCATGGGCGCGATCTACCCGCCCATGGCCAACATCGTCATGATGTACGACGCCCTCGGCAAGGACGAGAACTTCCCGCCACGCGCGATCACGCGCCGGGGCATCGACAAGTTGCTCGTCATCAAGGACGACGAAGCTTATTGCCAGCCCTGCGTCTCTCCGGTGTGGGACACGACGCTCACCGCGCATGCGCTGCTGGAGGCCGGCGGTGACAAGGCGGTGCCGGCCGCCAAGCAGGGCCTCGACTGGCTGATTCCGAGGCAGGAGCTCGAGGTGAAGGGCGACTGGGCGGTGAAGCGGCCCGACGTGCGCCCGGGCGGCTGGGCCTTCCAATACAACAATGCCCATTACCCCGATCTCGACGACACCGCCGTCGTGGTGATGTCGATGGACCGCATGCGCCGGGAGCACGGTGCGGCCGGCTATGACGACGCGATCGCCCGCGGCCGGGAGTGGATCGAGGGCATGCAGAGCGACGACGGTGGCTGGGCCGCCTTCGACGTCAACAACCTCGAATATTACCTCAACAACATCCCGTTCTCGGACCATGGCGCGCTGCTCGATCCGCCGACTGAGGACGTCACGGCGCGATGCATCTCGATGCTGGCCCAGCTCGGTGAGACCGCCAAGACCAGCAAGCAGGTGGCCGCCGGGGTCGCCTATTTGCGGAAGACCCAGCACCCGGAGGGGTCCTGGTACGGCCGCTGGGGTATGAACTTCATCTATGGAACCTGGTCGGTGCTGTGCGCCCTCAACATGGCCGGCGTCGACCACAAGGACCCCATGATCCGCAAGGCGGCGGCCTGGCTGACCTCGATCCAGAACGACGACGGCGGCTGGGGCGAGGACGCCGTCAGCTACCGGCTCGACTACAAGGGCTGGGAGGCCGCCCCCTCGACCGCCTCGCAAACGGCATGGGCCTTGCTTGCCCTGATGGCGGCAGGCGAGGTTGATCACCCGGCCGTTGCCCGCGGGGTGGAGTACCTGATTGCAACACAAGACAAAAAAGGACTGTGGGACGAGCAGCGGTACACCGCCACAGGCTTCCCCCGCGTGTTCTATCTACGTTATCATGGTTACCCAAAGTTCTTTCCGCTGTGGGCGTTGGCGCGGTATCGGAACTTGCGGAACACCAACAGCAGGGTGGTAGGGGTCGGAATGTGACTTTGGGGACGGGGGACTATGTTACCGCGGGTCAGGCCATCGACCCGCGGCCGATACTGATCGTGACCGGATTGGTTCAGGAGGCCCGCATCGCGGCCGGGCCCGGAATGGCTGTCATCTGTTCATCCAGCAGCCCGACCCAGTTGCGGGCGCTTCTGACGGTGGTGGATCCTGAGACGATTCGCGGCGTGATCTCGTTCGGCGTGGCCGGCGGGCTCGACCCAAGCTTGCGCTCCGGCGACGTCGTGCTGGCGACCGAGGTGCTCTCCGGCGACACACGCTGGGCCGCTGGCCTGTCGCTCGGCGACGACCTGATCGAGCGCCTGACCTCCGGTCGCCGCCGCGTGGTGCGCGGCAGCCTCGCCGGTGCCGAGGAAGTGGTCACGAAGCGCGCCTGCAAGGCGGCCCTGCACTCCGAGACCGGGGCCGCCGCGGTCGACATGGAAAGCCACATCGCCGCGGCATACGCCGCCGAGGCCGGGCTGCCCTTCGCCGCCGTCCGCGTCATCAGCGACCCCGCCCACCGCGCGCTGCCGGCGCTCGCCCGCGCGGCGATCAAGCCGAACGGCCAGATCGACCTCGGAGCCGTGCTGCGCGGCATCGTGCGCAATCCGGCAACGCTGCATGCCCTGGTCTCGACCGGCATCGACTTCAACCGCGCCCTGCGGTCGTTGCGCGGCTGCCGCGATTATCTGATCGGGACGGAGTTCGTCGAGAGCGAGGCCTTGGTGTCGAAGGCGGCGTGAGCGGGGGCTTCGATCTGAGAATAAAGAAAGGGCCCGGTCGCCATTGGCGTCCGGGCCTTTTTGTTTCGACGTTCGTAGCCCGGACGGAGCGAAGCGTAACCCGGGGCCTTGGAGAGACCATCCCGGGTTTCGCTTGCGCTCCATCCGGGCTACGGGCTCTGCGCTTTACGCCGCCGTCGACGCCTTCTGCGCTGCTTTCGCCTGCGCAGCCGCAGCTTCGTCCTTGCGGATCTCCGAGAGCTTCTTCTGGACCTGCTCGGAGAAGATGTACTGCGCCGGGCGCTGCTTGGAGAGGTCGATCTCCGGCGCCATCGGGCCGCTCGTCCGCACGCCGCGCAGCGCCACCCACATCGCCTTCAGCGGGTTGTTGAGCGCTGCGGTCGCAGCCGTGGGCTCGTAGCCGCAATGGGCCATGCAGTCGGCACACTTCTCGTACTTGCCGGTGCCGTAGGAATCCCAGTCGGTGGTCTCCATCAGCTCCTTGAAGGTCTTCGCGTAGCCTTCACCGAGCAGGTAGCAGGGCTTCTGCCAGCCGAAGATGTTGCGCGCGGGCATGCCCCACGGGGTGCATTCGTATTCCTGGTTGCCGGCGAGGAAGTCCAGGAACAGTCCGGAATGCATGAAATTCCACTTCTTGCCCTTGCCCATCGCAAAGACGTCGCGGAATAGCTTCTTGGTCTTGGTGCGGTTGAGGAAGTGCTCCTGGTCCGGCGCGCGCTCATAGGCGTAGCCCGGGGACATCGAGACGCCGACGCCGAGCTCGGTGGTGAGGTCGAGGAATTTGGCGATCTCCTCGGCCGGGTGGCCGTCGAAGATGGTGGCGTTGACGTTGACGGTGAAGCCGCGCGCCTTGGCCGCCTTGATCGCCGACACCGCGCGGTCGAACACGCCCTTCTGCGACACGGCCTTGTCGTGGTGGTCGCGCAGGCCGTCGAGATGCACCGAGAAGAACAGATAAGGCGAGGGCTCGAACAGATCGAGCTTCTTCTCCAGCAGCAGCGCGTTGGTGCAGAGCGAGACGAACTTCTTGCGCGCGACGAGGCCGCGCACGATCTCGCCGATCTCCTTGTGGATCAGCGGCTCGCCGCCGGGAATAGCGACCATCGGCGCGCCGCACTCGTCGGCGGCGTCCCAGCACTCCTGCGCCGTCATGCGGCGGTTGAGGATCGCATCGGGATAATCGATCTTGCCGCAGCCGACGCAGGCGAGGTTGCAGCGGAACAGCGGCTCCAGCATCAGCACGAGCGGATAGCGCTTGCGGCCAAGCAGTTTCTGCTTGAGCAAATAGCCGCCGATACGCATTTCCTTGAAGAACGGGATAGCCATTACAGGTTTCTTTCTGGGCTTTTCAATTCGGGTGGGTCAGCTCGCGGCCAGTTGGGCCGGAAGCCGGAATTCGATGTTTTCCTCGCGGCCCGGCAACACCGAGACCTTTACCGGTCCGATCCGCCGCATCGCTTCGATCACGTCATCCACGAGTACCTCGGGCGCCGAAGCGCCGGCCGTGACGCCGACGGTCCTGGCATCCTTCAACCACTCCGGATTGAGCTCGCTGCCGTCGGCAATCAAATAACTCGCGACGCCGGCCTCGGTGCCGATTTCGCGGAGCCGGTTCGAGTTCGAGCTGTTGGCAGCGCCCACCACCAAGATCACGTCGACCAGCTTGCTCAAGTCCCTTACCGCAGATTGGCGGTTCTGTGTCGCATAGCAGATATCCCGGATATCCGGACCTTGAATGTCTGTAAAGCGGGCCTGAAGGGCCGCGATGATGTCCTTGGTGTCGTCGACCGACAGGGTGGTCTGGGTGATGTAGGCCACTGGCGTATCCGCCGGCAGGGTCAGCGCCTTAACCTCTTCAACGCTCTGGACAAGCTGCACCGGCCCGGGGACCTGGCCCATCGTGCCCTCGACCTCGGGATGGCCGGCGTGGCCGATCAGGATCAGGGTGCGGCCCTTGCCGATGTAGCGCTTCCCCTGATTGTGAACTTTCGTTACCAGCGGGCAGGTGGCATTGAGCACCGGAAGGTCGCGCGCGACGGCCTCTTCCTCGACGCTGCGGGCGACGCCATGCGCGCTGAACACCGTCACCGCCTTCGGCGGTACCTCGGAGAGTTCCTCGACGAAGATGGCTCCTTTGGCCTTCAGGCTCTCGACGACGTATTTGTTGTGCACGATCTCATGGCGCACGTAGACGGGCGGGCCGTACTTCTCCAGCGCCCGCTCCACGATTTCGATTGCTCGTACCACCCCCGCGCAGAAGCCGCGCGGTTGCGCCAGATAAACTTCCATTGGACGCCCATCACGCAAGTTGCACCAATCCGCTCTTTGCAGTCCCCAAGCGGCACTCCGATACTGACCAATGAGTTGCAATATCCGCACCATTGGTTCGCGCCTGCGGTAGCCACCCACCCCTGTGGACGGCTCCGGCGCATGGAGGCGCAATACTTTGTGTCAAAAAATCGGCGGTAGGGGAAGGTGGAACCGCTGAGGGAGGCGTCTATGAGGTATTTTAGTAGGGGATTGCGGTGTGCCTGCGTGCGCGACATTCCTGCATAGTCCTTCGTCACGTTCCCGCCTCAACTCCCTGGCTATACCGGCCGCCCCGCATGATTTTGCCACGGTCTCCCGCCGTTTACCTCGAACCTTCTGGCGGCGAGAACCACCCAAAACAGCAATAGGTTTCGGCCGGGAACTCCGATAAACAGCGGGCGTTTCCGGCAAGCTGTTAACCGCAGAAAGAAAAGAAGTGCTGCAAAGCGTCGTCGTTGCCATCGTCAGGGCCTGCACCCGGTTTGCCTCCCTCGTCGTCGTTCTCGGGCTCCTGCTGTCGGTGGGGGCGGGCTATTACGCTGCGCGCCACTTCGCCATCAACACCGATATCAACTCGCTGATTGCCCAAAATCTGGACTGGCGGCAGCGTGACCAGCAATTCGACAAGGCGTTCGATCAGAACGAAATGATCCTCGCTGTGGTCGAGGCCAGGACGCCGGAAATGGCGAGCGCCGCGGCAGACGCGCTCTATGCCAGGCTGAAGGACGACAGGACCAACTTCCACTCGATGCAGCAGCTCGGCAGCGGCGCGTTCTTCGAGCGGAACGGCCTGTTGTTCCTGCCGACCGAGGAGGTCGGCAAGATCACCGGCCAGTTCGAAGCCGCCGCGCCGCTGATCGAGATCATGGCCGGCGATCCCTCGATCCGCGGCCTGACCGGGGCGCTGGAGACCGGCCTTGCCGGCGTCAAGCGGGGCCAGGTCAAGCTCGATAGCACCGAGCGGCCCTTCAACCTGATCGCGCAGACGGTCGAGACCGTGCTCAACAAGGGCAACGCCAGCTTCTCCTGGCGCGAACTCGTCAGCGACGAGCCGCTCAAGGATTCCGACAAGCGCACCTTTATCGAGTTCAAGCCGATTCTCGACTACAACGCGCTGGAGCCCGGCAAGGATGCGACCGACGCGATCCGGAAAGCGGCGGCGGATCTGGATTTTGCTGGCAAATACCAAGCGCGGGTGCGGCTGACCGGTCCGGTGCCGATCGCCAACGAGGAATACGCGACCGTTCAAGAGGGCGCGGTCGTCAACGCCGTCGGCACGATTCTCGTCGTGCTGGTCATCCTATGGCTCGCGCTGCATTCGTCGAAGATCATCTTCGCGGTGTTCGTCAATCTGTTCGTCGGTCTGGCGATCACGACAGCGGCCGGCCTGATGATGGTCGGATCGTTCAACCTGCTGTCGATCGCGTTCGCGGTGCTGTTCGTCGGCTTAGGGGTCGACTTCGGCATCCAGTACAGCGTCCGCTACCGCTCGGAGCGCTACAAGCACGATGATCTCGCGGGCGCGCTGGTGCTGGCAGCCAAGCGCTCGGCGGTGCCGCTGTCGCTGGCGGCGATGGCGACGGCCGCGGGCTTCCTTTGCTTCATGCCGACCGACTACAAGGGCATCGCAGAGCTCGGCCAGATCGCCGGCGTCGGCATGCTGGTGGCGTTCATCTCGTCGATCACCGTGCTGCCGGCGCTGCTCAAGCTTTTGAACCCGCCCGGCGAGCCGGAGCCTGTCGGGTACGCCTTCCTGGCGCCGCTCGATCACTTCCTGGAAAAGCATCGGGTGCTGATCGTCGGCGGCACGCTGCTGCTCGCGCTCGGCGGCCTGCCGCTGCTCTACTTCATGAAGTTCGACTTCAACCCGATGAACCTGCGCAATCCGCACGCCGAGTCGATCGCCACCTTCCTCGATCTGCGCAAGGACCCCAATACTGGTGCCAATGCCATCAACGTGATGACCACGTCCGAGGAGCAGGCAAGGCAGGTCGAGGCGAAGCTGGAGAAGGTGCCCGAGGTGCTCAGGGTGATGTCGCTCGACAGCTTCGTGCCGCAGGACCAGCCGCCGAAGCTGAAGCTCATCGCGCAGGGCGCCAAGGTGCTGAATCCGGCGCTCAACCCCGATCAGATCGACGCGGCGCCGACGGACCAGGAGAATGTCGAATCGCTGAAATCGTCGGTCGACAATCTGCGCCGGACCGCGGGCGACGCGAAGGGCCCGGGCGCTGTTGCCTCGCGCCGTCTTGCCGACGCGCTCGAGAAGCTCGCCAACGGCGACGAGGCCACGCGCAACAAGGCGCAGGACGTGTTCGTCGCGCCATTGAAGATCGTGTTCGACCAGCTCAGGAACGCGATGCAGGCAGGTCCCGTCACCCTGAGCTCGCTGCCGCCCGATCTCGTCAGCGCCTGGAAGAGCAAGGACGGCATCATCCGCGTCGAGGCGCTGCCCAAGGGCGATCCCAACGACAACGATACGCTGCGCAAATTCGCGGCGGCGGTGCTCCAGGCCGAGCCGACTGCGATCGGCGGTCCGGTCTCGATCCTGAAATCCGGTGACACCGTTGTGAAGGCGTTCATCCACGCCGGCATCTATGCGCTGCTGGTGATCGGGCTCCTGCTGTGGATCACGCTGCGCCGCTTCGTCGACGTGCTGATGACGCTGGTGCCGCTGCTGGTTGCCGGCGCGGTGACGCTCGAGATCTGCGTATTGATCGGCCTGCCGCTCAACTTCGCCAACATCGTCGCGCTTCCGCTGCTGCTCGGCGTCGGCGTCGCCTTCAAGATCTATTATGTCGTGGCCTGGCGCTCGGGCAGGACGAACCTGCTCCAGACCAGCCTGACGCGCGCGATCTTTTTCAGCGCGCTGACGACCGCGACCGCGTTCGGCAGCCTGTGGCTGTCGAGCCATCCCGGCACGTCCAGCATGGGCAAGCTGCTGGCACTGTCGCTGGTGACGACGCTCGCCGCCGTGCTGCTGTTCCAGCCGGCCCTAATGGGCAAACCCCGCAATCTCAGCGAGTAGGCAGATGTCGCCGACCGGGTCGGCGGCGCCCTTCTGACCGGGCTTGGCTGCGCCGGCGGCCTTGGGAGCTGCGGGCGCAGGCGTGGTGGTGCCGCTCCCGGCTTGGGCTGCTTGGGCCCCTTGCCCCGCTTGCCCCCCTTGGGGCTTCGGCGCAGTGCCGCTGGATTTCGCTGCGCCCTTGGCCATTGCGTTGGCAGGGCTCGAAGGGATCGGCGGGCCGACCCGGGTCCAGGTTTCGCCGCCGCAGAGGAAGCCCATGACGCAGCCCTTGATCTCGAGCTGGTCGGGACCGGCCGGCGTGATGGTCGCGCTGTAGAGCTGGCCGTCCTTGGCGTTGTAGACCTGTCCTTCCCACTGATCGACGCCGGGCTTCTTCTTCATGTCGATCAGGGTTGCCATGCCGAGCGTCGGCCTGTTCTTTTTCGAGGCGTCCGGATTGTTCTCGTCGCGTCCGCCGGGCTGTTTTTCCCAGGAAACCGCGCCCCACATGCTGCCATAGCATTGGGCGACGCGAATGTTGGCAACGCCGTCGGCGACCCGCCAGTCGCCGGTCGGATCCGCGGCGAGCGCGGGCGTCAGGCCGGCGTAACCGCCAGCCAGTATTAGTCCGGTGTAAAGGGCCAAACGCATGTGTGTTCCTTGGCAGTGCAACATGGTCTAAAGCTGTGCTTGCGAAGATGGTCCGAAAAAGGGCAAAAGGCCGCACAGACCGTTTTCAGTAACGGTCCGTTTTCAGTTGACGAGACGGCCCTCAACCGAAGTATGTAGCGGATGCACAGCCCAAATCCAGACATGTCTCAGCTATTCGCGGACCGTCAGGCCCAGCGCAGCACCCTGCATAACCGGTATCTGAACGAGCAGTTCGTCCGGGTTCTCAAGACCATCGGCTACGATGTCGGCTTTCAGAAGGGGCATGGGCAGTATCTCTACGACCGTGAGGGCGCGCGCTATCTCGACCTGTTGTCCGGCTTCGGCGTGTTTGCGATCGGGCGCAATCATCCGGTCATGCGCGAGGCGCTCAAGAGCGTGCTCGATGCCGACCTGCCCAACCTCGTCCAATTCGACGTCTCGACGCTCGCAGGTGTGCTGGCTGAGCGCCTCCTGAAATACGTTCCCTATCTCGACAAGGCGTTCTTCGCCAATTCCGGCGCCGAATGCGTCGAGGCCGCGATCAAGTTCGCGCGCGGCGCGACGGGGCGTCCCGGCATCGTCTATTGCGCGCACGGCTATCACGGACTGACCTACGGCGCGCTGTCGCTGACCGGCGATGCCAATTTCCGCACCGGCTTCGAGCCGCTGCTGCCGGGCTGCACCGCGATCCCGTTCAACGACCTGGCGGCGCTGGAAAAGGCGCTGGCCTCGCGCGAGGTCGCAGCCTTCGTGGTCGAGCCGATCCAGGGCAAGGGCGTCAACATGCCCACTGACGAGTTCCTGCCCGGCGCGGCCGCGCTCTGCAAGAAATACGGCACGCTGTTCGTCGCCGACGAGATCCAGACCGGCATGGGCCGCACCGGCCGCTTCCTCGCGGTCGAGCACTGGAACGTCGAGCCCGACATGGTGCTGCTGTCGAAGTCGCTGTCGGGCGGCCACGTGCCGGTCGGCGCCGTGCTGACGCGCAAGAGCATCTTCGACAAGATCTTCAACCAGATGGACCGCGCGGTGGTGCACGGCTCCACCTTCTCCAAGAACGACCTCGCGATGGCCGCGGGCATAGCCACGCTCGACGTCATGGAATCGGAGAAGCTGATCGATGCGGCCGCCAAGCGCGGCGCCGAGCTGCGCCTCGCGCTGACGCGCATGGTGCCAGGCTACGAGCTGCTCAAGGAAGTCCGCGGCAAGGGCTTGATGATCGGTATCGAATTCGGCCCCCCGAAGTCGCTGCGCCTGCGGGCCTCCTGGAACGTGCTGGAGACCGCCAACAAGGGCTTGTTCTGCCAGCTCATCACCGTGCCGCTGTTCAAGGATCACAAGATCCTCACGCAAGTCGCCGGCCACGGCAGCCACACCATCAAGCTCTTGCCGCCGCTCACGATCACCGAGGAAGACTGCGCCTGGATCGAGCGCGCCTTCGACGACGTCATCGCCGGCAGCCACAAGGTCCCCGGTGCGATCTGGTCGCTCGGCAAGACGCTGGTGGACAACGCGGTGCGCAGGTCGGCTTAGAGACGTTCGCTCAGGCCGCCTCGGTCCGCGGCCGAACCTTATTTGGCAAACTCGCGCACGGCTTCCACCACGTGCTCCGGCACTTCCTGCGCGACGCAGTGGCCGGCATTCTCGAAAACCCGTGTGGTCACACCCGGGATCAGCGACACAGCGCGTCGCGCCATCTCCTTGTAGATTGGACCCGACTTCGCCGCTGTCGTGACGCGCACCGGGCAGTCGATCTCGCTGAGCATCGCGAACGGATTGCCGCGGGCATCCCCAATGTAGACCTGCTCCATCGCCTCGTAGATGGGAAGCAAGATCGCGGCTTCGATTTTGGGCGTGCAGCAGAGCCGGACGCGGCCGTCATCCAGGGGCGCGAAGCCGTGGCGCACATACGTCCGTAGCGAGGTTTCGGTCCAATCCGCAAACGCCGGTGCTGCGCGGTAACGTTCGAACACTGCGTCGGGACTGTCGAACTCGGCGCGTCGGCGTAGCGTGCCCTGCACGCGGGCGAGCGATTCTTCGCTCAATCCTCCGGAGCGCGCCGCGCGCGGGTCCATGACGGTCGGCTCCATCACGAACAGGCGTGCGAAGCGACCGGGCAGGAGTTTCGCCGCGAGAAGGAGATCGGTCGCACCCGCGCTGTGGCCGATCCCGTAGATGTCGCGGAGATCGAGCGTATCGACCACCCGGCAGATGTCGTCGGCGTAATCAAGGAAGTGATAGGCGCCGGGTTTGTGGCTTGCGCCATGACCGCGTCGGTCGAGGGCATAGACGGTGTAGGTCGATGCGAGCTCGCGCGCGACCTCGTGCCAGACGTCGGCGACGAAGCCGGTGCCGTGTACGAGCAGGGCAGGCGGCTTGCCGCTGTCGCCCCATTGCAGCATGGCGATCTCTGCGTCGGCGGGACCGATTGAGAAACGGTGCGGATCGATCATGAGCGATGGGATGCTACTTCGCATCCTCCAGAATCATCGTGGCGCCCTTCTCAGCGATCATCGCGGTCGGCGTGTTGGTGTTGCCCGAGGTGATCGTCGGCATGATCGAGGCATCGACGATGCGCAGGCCGTCGAGGCCGTAGAATCGCAACCGCTCGTCCACCACCGCCATTGGATCGTTCGCCGTGCCCATCTTCGCGGTGCCGACGGGATGGAAGATGGTGGTGCCGATGTCGCCGGCGGCTTTTGCGAGGGAGGCATCGTCGTCGCCGACGGAGGGGCCGGGCAGATATTCGCTGGGGCGATATTTGGCCAGCGCTTTCTGCTGCATCAGGCGCCGCGTGGTGCGAATGGCGTCGGCGGCGACCTGGCGGTCGTCGTCGGTCGACAGGTAATTTGGCGCGATGATCGGCTTCTCGTCAGGCGCTGTCGCGCGCAACCGCACGGTGCCGCGCGAGGTCGGCTGCAGATTGCACGCGCTCACCGTGATCGCAGGGAAACGGTGCAGGGGATCGCCGAACTTGTCGAGCGAGAGCGGCTGCACGTGGAATTGGATGTTGGCGCGGGCGCGCGTCGCATCGGAGCGCGTGAAGATGCCGAGCTGCGACGGCGCCATGGTGAGCGGGCCGCGGCGGCGGAAAGCGTAGTCGAGCCCCATCAGGCCGCGGCGCAACAGATTGTAATAGGTCTCGTTCAGCGTGCGCACGCCCTCGACCTTGTAGATCGCGCGCTGCTGCAGGTGATCCTGCAGATTGCGCCCGACGCCGGGCTTGTCCATGACGATGTCGATGCCGAGCGGCGACAGCCAGTCGGCCGGTCCAATGCCGGAGCGATGCAGCACCTGCACCGAGCCGATGGAGCCTGCCGAGAGCACCACCTCGCGCTTTGCGCGCGCCTCGATGATCTCGCCGTTCTGGATGAAGCGCACGCCGACGGCGCGGCCCTGCTCGATGATGAGGCGGTCGACCAGCACGTGCTTCTCGAGCCGCAGATTGGGGCGCCTCAAGGCCGGCTTGAGGAAGCCGCGCGCCGAGGACCAGCGCCGGCCGCGCTTCTGGTTGACGTGGAAATAGCTGGTGCCTTCGTTGTCGCCGGTGTTGAAATCCGGGATGCGCTTGATGCCCATCTCCTCGGCGGCGTCACCGACCGCGTCGAGAATGGCCCATGACAGCCGCGGCGCCTCGATGCGCCAGCCGCCGCCGGCGCCGTGATGCTCGCTGGCGCCGAGGAAGTGGTCCTCGAGGCGCTTGAACAACGGCAGCACGTCGTCATAGCCCCAGCCGGTCAGGCCAAGCTGACGCCAATGATCGTAGTCGGCAGCCTGTCCGCGCATCGAGATCATGGCGTTGATTGCCGAGCAGCCGCCGATCACCTTGCCGCGCGGATAGGCCAGCGAGCGGCCGTTCAGACCGGGCTCGGCCTCGGTCTTGAACATCCAGTCCGAACGCGGATTGCCGATGGCGAAGAGATAGCCGACCGGGATATGGAACCAGATCCAGTTGTCGTCGCCACCAGCTTCAAGGATGAGAACGCGGTTGCCTGGGACAGCCGACAGCCGGTTGGCGACGATGCAGCCCGCGGTGCCGGCTCCGACGACAATGTAGTCAAACTCACCTTCAAGCCGCCTCGGCATTCTGCTTCCACCCGGATGGTCTCTTTGCTTTCCGTTAATAGGCAGACGCAGCCGACCGGGACAAGCCCGGCCATGCCGGGTGAACAGGGCTAGACCCCGATTGGCGGCGGTTGGGTGGACCGACGCTTGCATGGTAGACAGACCTGCATTTCCAACAGTTCGAGACCTTCCATGCCCATCGTGAACCGCGTCGCCGACCTTCAACCCGATATCCAGGCCTGGCGGCGGGACATCCATCAGCACCCCGAGCTGTTGTACGATGTCCACCGCACCGCAGCATTCGTTGCTGACCGGTTGCGGGAGTTCGGCTGCGACGAAGTCGTGACCGGTCTCGGCCAGACCGGCGTCGTCGGCGTAATCAAGGGCAACAAGCCAACCGGCGAGGGGCTCAAGGTGATCGGCATGCGTGCCGACATGGACGCGCTGCCGGTCGAGGAGCAGACCAATCTGCCTTACGCCTCCAAGATCCCCGGCAAGATGCACGCCTGCGGCCATGACGGCCACACCGCGATGCTGCTCGGCGCGGCCCGCTATCTCGCCGAGACGCGCAATTTCGCCGGCGATGCCGTGGTGATCTTCCAGCCCGCCGAGGAGGGTGGCGCCGGCGGCGCGGCCATGGTCAAGGACGGCCTGATGGAGCGGTTCGGCATCGAGCAGGTCTACGGCATGCACAACGGCCCGGGCATCCCGGTCGGCTCGTTCGCGATCAGGCCGGGCCCGATCATGGCGGCGACCGACGAAGTCGACATCATGATCGAGGGTGTCGGCGGCCACGCCGCGCGTCCGCACAAATGCGTCGATTCCGTGCTGGTCGGCGCGCAGGTGATCACGGCCCTGCAGTCGATCGTCTCGCGTAGCGTCGATCCCCTGGAATCGGCGGTCGTATCGATTTGCGAATTCCACGCCGGCAACGCCCGCAACGTCATTCCGCAGACTGCGACCCTGAGAGGCACCATCCGCACGCTGTCGCCGGAGGTGCGCAAGCTGGTCGAGAAGCGCGTGCATGAAGTCGTGGCGGGCATGGCGCAGATCACCGGCGCCAAGATCGACCTGCACTACAAGCGCAATTATCCGGTCGTGAACAATCATGCGGCGGAGACCGAAGTGGCACGGCGCATCGCCACGCAGGTCGCGGGCGAGGCCCATGTCCACGAGATGGCGCCGCTGATGGGCGGCGAGGATTTCGCCTACATGCTGGAAGCGCGGCCCGGCGCCTTCATCTTCTGCGGCAACGGCGACAGCGCCGGCCTGCATCATCCCGCCTACAATTTCAACGACGAGGCGATCGTCTACGGCACGTCCTATTGGGTGAAGCTGGTCGAGGAGCAGCTCGCGGCGTCGTAGGACCGGGTCCGAAGCACAGATGAAGGGCCCGTGCATTCCACGGGTCCTTGTCTATTTGAGAAATCGGATCGTCGACAACGGCGTGAAGCCATTTCCCACTGTATTCACGCAGCCCGTGCGGCCTTCTTCTGCAGGCCGGCGGCGATCTTCAGATCTTCGACGAAGCGCCGATATTCCAGAACCTTGGCTTCGGGATCAGGCAGTCGCAGCAAATAGGACGGGTGCACGGTCACCAGCGCCTTGCGGCCTTCGGGAAGCTCGATCAGCCGGCCGCGGTTCTTGCCGATGGGGGTGATCTTGCCGAACACGCTCTGCGCGGCAGTGGCGCCCATTGCCACGATGAGATCGGGCTGGATTGTCGAAACTTCCCGCTCATACCATTGCCGGCACGCCCGGATCTCAGGTGTGTTCGGCTTCTGGTGCAGGCGGATCTTTCCGCGCGGCACGAATTTGAAGTGCTTCACCGCGTTGGTGACATAGACCTTCTTGCGGTCGACGCCGGCCTCCTCCAGTGCGCGATCGAGCATTTGCCCGGCCGGGCCGACGAAGGGATGGCCGGCGAGGTCTTCCTTGTCGCCGGGCTGCTCGCCGACCAGCATGATGTTGGCATTCTTCGGCCCTTCGCCGAACACGGTCTGTGTCGCGTCCTTGTAGAGATGGCAGGCGCGGCAATGCGCGGCCTCCTCGCGGAGCGTTTCGAGATCGTCGGCAGCTGACTTGCGTTTCATCGGAGCCTCCGGCCGCTTCTGAGGCTTGTGCGGATCGGTTGCGGCATTGGCGATCATGGCGCCGGTCATGCGCTCGGCGTCCTCGATCAAGGGCTTAATGATCGAAGCCTCGGGCAGGTTCCTCCAATATTTCTTCGGCATCTCGGCCTGCATCGCCTTCACCTTGAGCCGGGCCGGATTGAAGATGCTGGCATAGTAGCGCCGCCAGGTTTCCTCCAGCCGGTCTTCGCCCGGCGCCTCGCTCTTGCTGACGCCCGGCGTGAACGAGAGCGCATGGCCGTCCCAATGCGCGCAGAGGTCCGGCGTCAGGATCGACCAGGGCATGTCGGCAAAGCGCTTGGCGAAGAACGGCGCGGCGAGCTCGACGACGTGATGCTCCGGCTCGAACCAGGCGACGTAGTGCGCCTGGCGTTCCCGGCCGATCTCGCGGAAGCGCACGAAGGCATGCATCTTGTGCTCGTCGCGATAGACCGCTTTCGCCATGGCCGTGACAAGCGCGACATCGGGGTCGGTCGCGACCTCAATGAGATCGTGATTGTCCTTCAGCCGGAACAGCAGGCGATATAGGATCGCAAAGCGCTCGCCGTCGCGATGCAGGATCGCCGCCTTGGCAAGCTCGACGAATTTTGCCGAGACGGTGAACGTGCCGTCGTTCACCTCGAGGATCGGAGACGGCGAGGACGGTGCGAACAGCTCGGCTTCGTGGCCCTGCACGGTCCAGGTGACCGCGCCGGGCGGCACGTGATGGAGCACGAGGCTGCGCGCGGCTTTGCGCCAGCCGTCGTAATCGGTTTCGGTGTCGAGCATGATGTACTGCATCAGAAGCCAAATCCCAGTTGCGTTGCTTTCGGCTTGAACCGTTCGATCAACCCGGCGGCATCGAGACGATGCGGTGAGGGGCGGTGATCGCTGAGGACGATGAACGGCAGCGCCTTGTTGCGGGGCACATGCAGCCGCGCGAGATCGGCGAGGCGGATCGTGGTGGTGCGCCGCGTCGCGATGATGCGTTCGACCGTCCTGGTGCCGAAGCCCGGAACGCGCAGCAGCTCCTCGCGGCTGGCGCGGTTGACGTCGAGCGGGAAGCGGTCGCGGTGGCGCAGCGCCCAGGCCAGCTTGGGATCGATGTCGAGCGGCAGCATCGCGCTGTCGTCGACGATTTCGCCAACGTCGAAGCCGTAGAACCGCATCAGCCAGTCGGCCTGGTAGAGCCGGTGCTCGCGCAGCAGCGGCGGCGCGCGCAGGGGCAGCGCGCGGCTGGCATCGGGGATCGGGCTGAAGGCGGAGTAATAGACGCGCCGCAGCCGGTAGGCGCCGTAGAGATTGGCGCTGGTGTGGAGAATGGTGTGATCGGAGGCGCTATCTGCGCCGACGATCATCTGCGTGCTTTGTCCGGCGGGCGCGAAGCGCTGCGGTTTGGCCTTCGTCTTGGCGCTGCGGCTCTCCTCGGCCTCGTCCAGCTTCAGCCGCAGCCGGCCCATGGTGCGGCGGATCGCGCGCACGTCCTTCTCCGGCGCGAATTGCTGCAGGCTCGTCTCCTCAGGCATCTCGATGTTGATCGAAAGGCGGTCGGCATATTTGCCGGCCTCGGCGATCAGCGCGTCGTCGGCCTCGGGAATGGTCTTCAGATGGATGTAGCCGCGGAAATGATGCTCCTCGCGCAGTTTTCGCGCGACGCTCACCACTTGCTCCATCGTGTAATCAGGGCTGCGGATGATGCCGGAGGAGAGAAACAGGCCCTCGATGTAATTGCGCCGGTAGAAGTCGAGCGTGAGCCTGACCAATTCGTCGATGGTGAAGCGGGCGCGTGGGACATTCGAGGAGGCGCGGTTGACGCAATAAAGGCAATCGTAATTGCAGGCGTTGGTCAGCAGCACCTTGAGCAGGGAGATGCAGCGTCCGTCCGGCGCGTAGGAATGGCAGATGCCCATGCCCGGCGCGGTCGAGCCCATGCCCTTGCCGTCGCTGGAATCCCGCTTCTCGGTACCGCTGGAGGCGCAGGATGCGTCGTATTTGGCGGCGTCCGCCAGAATCTCCAGCTTGCGTTGTACGTCCATGTTTGAATCTCTTTGATTCCGCTCATGAATCTTTGGATGCGCCAATTCGATTGACTCTGCCGGCGCCGTTAGCTTTATATTAGAACATATCATGAACAAATGAGCCAGCCGCTGGTTCTCTTTTTGAGAGCCATCGGCAATCACCTCTGAGGAGCGGCGAGCATGAGCGGCGCACGTATGAGCGCGCTTGCGACCTTGCGTAGCCAGATCGAGCGCATCGAGACGGCGGAGGTCGTGCATCCGCGCGATCGCATCGCGCTCGGCCATGGCGCGGCCGACGCCGCGCTGAAGGGCGGGCTCGCGCGCGCGGCGATCCACGAGGTGTTTTGTGAGGGGCGTCAGGGCGCGGCCGCGACGGGCTTTGTCATGGGCCTTGCGCGACGCGTGAGCGCGTGCCGGCCGCTATTGTGGGTGCGGCAGGATTTTTCGGAGTTCGAAACCGGTGCGTTGTCGATGAGTGGGCTTGCCGAGCTCGGCCTCGATCCGCGCCCTGTGGTGATGGTGCGCGCCGCCGATGTCGAGAGCGCGTTGCGCACCTCGGCCGATGCGCTCGCCTGCGATGCGCTCGGCGCCGTCGTGCTTGAGCTCTGGGGCGAGACCAGGCAGTTCGATCTGGTGGCGAGCCGCAAGCTGACGCTGGCCGCGCAAGGCTCCGGTGTCACCGGCCTCTTGCTGCGGATGGCCGCGCAGCCGCTGCCTTCGACCGCGGAGACACGATGGATGCTGCGTGCGGCGCATTCGCCGCCGGACTCGGTGTGGAGTGCCTGGGGCGCGCCGGTGTTCGATGCCGAGCTCTTGCGCAATCGTCATGGCCCCTGCGGCCGGTGGATCATGGAATGGAATTGTGATGAGTGCCAGTTCAGTGAACCGTCGACGTATCCTCAGCCTGTGGCTGCCGCGCCTGCCCATCGACAGGATCCAGCGGTTCCTTGGCAGCGCCGGGCTGGGTAAAACCAACCATGAGCCGAGCATTGTCGTCATCAAGGACAACAATGCGCTGGTGATCCATGCGCTGGACGAGGCCGCCGAGCGCCTCGGCCTGTATATCGGCCAACCGCTGGCCAATGCGCGGGCGATGTGCCCGGATTTGCGTGTGTTCGACGCCGATACCGTGGCCGATACGAAGACGCTCAGCGACATCGCCGATTGGTGCGACCGCTTCACGCCGCTGGTGGCGCTCGATCCACCGCACGGGCTGTTCCTGGACATCACCGGCTGTGCGCATTTGTTCGGCGGCGAGGCCGCGCTGTTGCGGACATTGGTCCGGGCGCTCGACCGGCAAGGCTTTGCCGTCAGCGCGGCGATCGCGGGCACCTCGGTCTGCGCCCGCACGCTGACGCGGCAGGTATCCGGCACCATCGTGGCCGATGGCGGCGAGGCGGAGGCGATCAGGTCGTTTCCAGTCTCCGCGCTCGGTGCGGGTGAAGCCATCACCACCGGCCTGCGCCGTGCCGGGCTGAAGACCATCGGCGACGTCGCCTCGCGCAGCGCCTCCGAGATCACGGCGCGGTTCGGCGCGCGCTTCTCCACGCTGCTCGCCCATGCGCTGGGGCAGGGTGATGCGCCGATCAGCCCGCGCAAACCGCTGCCCGATTACATCGTCGAGAAGCGCTTTGCCGAGCCGATCGCAACCGACACCATGATCGCGATGACGCTGTCGCGGCTCGCCGACACGTTGATCGCATCCATGGAGAAGCAGGGCAAAGGCGCGCGGCGGCTTGAAGCGGCGTTCTTCCGCACCGATGGTGTGGTGCGTACGATTACGGTCGAGACCGGGCGTCCGGTGACGCGAAGCGCCGTGGTCGACCGCTTGTTCCGCGAGCGGCTCGATGCCCTCGCCGATCCCCTCGATCCCGGTTTCGGCTTCGACATGGTGCGGTTGTCGGCGAGCCGCACCGAGATCGTGGTGCAGGAGCAGCGCGATCTCGATGCCCATGTCCACGACAATGACGAACTCGCGGCGCTGATCGACCGCATCGCCGCGCGGATCGGCGGCAGGCGTGTCGTCGTGCACCTGCCGCAGGATACCCACATCCCCGAAAGCGCGGTGCTGGCCGCATCGGCGCAGCATCATCTCGCTGCTGCCATGCAGGCCGAATGGCCGGCGCGCGTCGCGAGCGAGCCGCCGCTGCGTCCCTTGCGGCTGTTCGACAAGCCGGAGCCGATCAAGGTGCCGTTCGCGACCGTGCCAGACGGTCCGCCGCATCAATTCACCTGGCGGCGCGCGCTGCATGCGGTGGTGCGGGTAGAGGGGCCCGAGCGCATCGCGATGGAATGGTGGCGGCAGGACGGCAAGCAGCTGACGCGGGATTATTTCCGCATCGAGGATGCCGAAGGCCTGCGCTTCTGGATCTTTCGCGACGGTCTCTATGAAGGCGAGGTGTTCGACGGTGACTGCAAGCCTGCGTCTCCCGGCTGGTATGTGCACGGTCTCTTCGCATGAATACGCTTAGCTATGCCGAGATCGGCATCACCACCAATTTCTCCTTCCTGCGCGGCGGCTCGGATCCGCGCGCCTATGTGCATCAGGCGAGCAAGCTCGGGATTCCCGCGATCGGCATTGCCGACCACAACACGCTTGCCGGCGTGGTGCGCGCCTATCAGGAGCTCGACAATGACGAGGTGCTGCACAAGCCGAAACTGTTGATCGGCGCTCGCATCGTCTTCATCGACGGCACGCCCGACATCCTGGTCTATCCACGCGATCGCGCGGCCTATGGCCGGCTGTGCCAGCTCCTGACAAGGGGCAAGCGTGGCGATGACATCACGCGGATCGAAAAGGGCGAGTGTCATCTCAGGCTTGACGATCTCCTGGAATTCTCGGAAGGCCAGCTCCTGGTGTTGACGCTGCCGCATCGTTTCGAGCTGGCGCGGGCGCTGGATGTCCTCGCAAAGCTGAAGGCGAGCCGTGCCGAGGGCGTGTGGCTGGCGGCGAGCCTGCTCTATCGCGGCGACGACAAGCGTCGCCTCTTGCGGCTCGATGATCTCGCCGCAAAGGCAAAGGTGCCGCTGCTCGCAACCAATGAGGTGCTGTATCACGATCCCCGCCGCCGTCCGCTCCAGGACGTGCTGACCTGCATCCGGGAAAAGACCACGATCGAGGCGATTGGGCGGAAGTTAGAGGCCAATGCCGAGCGCTTCCTGAAGACGCCGCGTGAAATGGCGCGGCTGTTCCGCGATTTTCCCGAGGCGATTGCGCAGACCATGCGCTTTGCGGACGCAATCGAGTTCTCGCTCGATCAGCTGAAGTATCAATATCCCGACGAGCCGGTACCGCCGGGCAAGACCGCGCAGGGGCATCTGGAGGACCTGACCTGGGCGGGCGTCGACAAATATTTCGGCGGCAAGATCGACGACAAGCTGCGCGCGACCCTGAAGAAGGAGCTCGCGCTGATCGCCGAGCTGAAATACGCGCATTACTTTCTCACCGTGCACGATATCGTCCACTACGCGCGCAGCCAGAACATTTTGTGCCAGGGCCGCGGCTCGGCGGCGAACTCGGCCGTGTGCTACGTGCTCGGCATCACCTCGGTCGACCCGACCAAGGTGGACCTGTTGTTCGAGCGCTTCATCTCCAAGGAGCGGCTGGAGCCGCCCGACATCGACGTCGATTTCGAGCATTCGCGCCGCGAGGAGGTGATGCAATATGTCTATCGCCGCTACGGCCGCCACCGCGCCGCGATCATCGCCACCGTCATTCATTATCGCCCGCGCAGCGCCATCCGCGACGTCGGCAAGGCGCTCGGCCTGACCGAGGACGTCACCGCCGCGCTCGCCGACACCGTCTGGGGCAGCTGGGGCAAGGGCCTCAACGACATGCAGGTCCGGCAGGCCGGACTCGATCCCGGCAATCCCATGATCAACCTCGCGGTCGAGCTTGCGACCGAGCTGATCGAATTCCCGCGCCATCTCTCCCAGCATGTCGGCGGCTACGTGCTGACCCAGGACCGGCTCGACACCTATGTGCCGATCGGCAATGCCGCGATGGACGACCGCACCTTCATCGAATGGGACAAGGACGACGTCGATGCGCTTCATATGATGAAGGTCGACGTGCTGGCGCTCGGCATGCTGACCTGCATCCGCAAGTGCTTTGACTTGATCGACCAGCACAAGGGCGAGCGTCTTGTGCTGGCGAGCGTCCCGCAGGACGACCCTAGGGTCTACGACATGCTGTGCCGCGGGGAATCGCTCGGCGTGTTCCAGGTCGAGAGCCGCGCCCAGATGAACATGCTGCCGCGGCTGAAGCCGCGGACCTTCTACGATCTCGTCATCGAGGTCGCGATCGTGCGCCCCGGGCCGATCCAGGGCGACATGGTGCATCCTTACTTGCGGCGGCGGAACGGACTCGAGAAGGTGAGCTATCCCTCGCCGTCACCGGAGCATGGCGACAAGGACGAACTCTACAAGGTGCTGCACAAGACGCTCGGTGTCCCGCTGTTTCAGGAGCAGGCGATGCGTATTGCGATCGAGGCCGCGCATTTCACCTCCGAGGAAGCCAACGGCCTGCGCCGCTCGATGGCGACCTTCCGCAATGTCGGCACCATCGGCCAATATGAGGAGAAGCTGATCGGCAACATGGTGGCGCGCGGCTACGATCCCAACTTCGCCAAAAGCTGCTTTGACCAGATCAAGGGATTTGGCTCTTACGGCTTTCCGGAGAGCCATGCCGCGAGCTTTGCACAGCTGGTCTACATTTCGTCGTGGCTGAAACACTACCATCCCGACGCCTTCTGCTGCGGTCTGTTGAATTCGCAACCGATGGGCTTTTATGCGCCGGCGCAGATCGTCAGCGACGCCCGCAAGAACGGCGTCGAGGTGCGCGACATCGACGTGTCCTACAGCTTTGCGCAGAACACACTGGAGGAGGGAAGCGGCAAATTCTGCGCCGTGCGCCTCGGCTTTCGCCAGATCGATGGATTCCACTGGCTGGACGAGGATGAAGAGAGGCTGAAACGCTCTCAGCTGTCATTCCGGGGCGCGCGTAGCGCGAACCCGGAATCCATCGCGTCGCATACGCCTGGCGGAGGAATGGATTCCGGGCTCGACGCTGACGCGTCGCCCCGGAATGACGGTGTGGAGAGAGTACCCGATTGGGCCGACCGCATCGTCGCCGCGCGTAACCGTCGTCCCTTCACCTCGCTGGAGGATTTCGCCCGCGACACCGGTCTGCCCAAGCGCGCGCTGATCCTCTTGGCGGATGCCGATGCGTTCCGCTCGCTCGGGCTCGACCGCCGCGAAGCGCTGTGGCAGGTGCGGCGGCTGCCCGACGACGTGCCGCTACCGCTGTTCGAGGCGGCGACCGCGCGCGAGCAGCCGGACGAAGGCGCAAAACCGCTGCCGGCGATGCCGCGCGCCGAGCAGGTGGTCGCGGACTACCAGACCATCCGCCTGTCGCTGAAGGGCCATCCGATGGAATTCCTGCGCCAGATGTTTACGCGCGAGCGTATCGTCGCCTGCAAGGAGATCAGCCATGAGAATGAGCGGCGCCGCGTCCGCTGCGCCGGCGTAGTGCTGGTGCGGCAGCGGCCGGGCAGCGCCAGCGGCGTCGTGTTCATGACGCTGGAGGACGAAACCGGCATCGCCAATGTCGTGGTGTGGCCCAAGATCATGGAGCAGTACCGGAAAGAAGTGATGGGCGCGCGCCTCATCCTGGTCGAAGGCTACATCCAGAGCAGCCCGGAGAAGGTGACGCATCTCATCGCCCAGCGCATGATCGATCGCTCGCACGATCTGGTCGGATTGGCCAACGATGCGCTCGGCCGCAAGCATCCGCTGCCCGCAGGCGCCACCGTGGTCGAACCGCTGAACGAAGACCCTCGCGCGCTTACGGACATGCCCGCGCAAAAAATCCGTCACCCCCGCAACGTCCGTATCCTGCCGCCCTCGCGGGATTTTCATTGAGCGAGCGCGGGCTGCTGCCGACGTTTGTTGCGATGATTGCGCCTCATTCTCAGTCGTCATGCCCGGGCTTGACCCGGGCATCCACGTCTTTCGGAGTGCGCAGCAGTGCGTGGATGGCCGGTCAAGCCCGGCCATGACGGAGGAGAGAGAGCTCGGCAAGCTGCCCTCAAAAATTCACCCTGTTCGAAATCGCGCCGTCCACGACGAAATTCGAACCCGTCGTGAATCCCGACACCGGGCTGGCCAGAAACACCGCCGCGCTCGCGATGTCCTGCGGCGTTGCCATGCGGCCGGTCGGGTTGCGCTTCATCGCGTCCTGGTACCGCTCCGGCATGTTCTTCTCGATCATCTCCCAGACGCCGCCTTTGAAATAGACGGTGCCGGGCGACACGACATTCACTCGGATCTTCTTCTTCGCGTATTGCCGCGCCAGTCCCTTGGCCATGTGGATCAGCGCGGCCTTGATCGGGCCGTAGGAGCTGGCCGTGTCCGCCTGCGCCGCGGAGATCGACGAGATGATCACGAAGGCCGCATCGCCGCTGCCGGCGCCGCTTGTCTCGAGGAACGGTCGGGCGGCGTCGAAGGCATGCACGGCGCCGAGCAGGTCGAGGCGGAAATTCTGCTCCCAGGACGCCGGATCGTGCCCTTGCGCCATTGCGCCGGCATTGGAGAATAGCAGGTCGATGCCGCCGAGCTCTTTTGCTGCAGCCTCGATCCAGCTTTTGAGCGCCGCGCCGTCGGTGACGTCGACCGCGCCGCCGGTGGCGCGGATGCCGCCCGCCTTCAGCTCCGCGACGGTGGCCGCAACCTGATCGGCGTTTCGCGCGCACACCGCGACATTGGCGCCTTCGCCGGCCAGCGTCGCCGCAATCGCCCGCCCGATGCCACGCGTGCCGCCGAGCACGACGGCGTTCTTGCCTTTGAGACCGAGATCCATTGTTGGCTCCTTTTTGTTGGTGCTGCGAGTGTAGCTGTTTCGCGAGGCGCCCAGAAGCCTCCACGTCGTCATTGCGAGCCACCGGGTCCGCGCAAAGCGCGGCCCGATGACAGGCTCCGCGAAGCAATCCAGAAATGCATCCGCGGAAGGATCCTGGATTGCTTCGTCGCAAGGGCTCCTCGCAATGACGCAGAGAGACTTCACTCCGGCGCCGCTCCCACCGGCGGGCCGCCGGGCGGGCGGTGCAGGAAGGTCAACGAAGCATAGGCGCCGGCCCAGGAGCCGATTGCGGCAAAGGCAACGTAGAAGGCGTTCTCGGTGTAGCTGATCACGGCATAAGAGGAGAGCAGGTACCAGACCGCGCTCCAGTTCGCCGCAGGGATGCGCTTGCGCGCGATCACGGCCGAAGTGAACATGACATAGACGGCGTCGGTGGCCGCCGTCGCGATGAACACGGCACCTGCGATGAGGGGATCGATGGCGGCCATTGCAATCCTTTCTGCGATCATGACACGGTCGCGAAAAGTACAGCAAATGAGCGGGGAGAGAAGCAGCGATGCAGAGCCCCGCCGACATTCTGGCTGTGGAATCTCGGTCGGCTCGAGGGCGGATTGAATACCCCCGATGTCCCGGGACAGGCCGTACATGCTGCGTTCATAGAGCACATGCAATCTGGCTTCGGCACGTTGAAGGCGGTGCAGCATTCCGCTCGGCTGTCGAAGACGCCGGCGCATTGGAGCCGTCCGGCGATGCCGCTCGGCAGTCATTCGGCACAATGGCCGGGCCGAAGCTGACATGAAGCTGACAAGTCCCAGAATTTTAACGCAAACGGAAAGGGCCGACGCGTTTTTTAGGTTGTTTGAACTCCCAATTCGGCACTATTAGCGCGACCGATGCGGCAATCATTTGCCGAGATCGTCGCAGACACGACCGGGCCCCATGGCAGTTGAGATTACCAAGCGATTGCACGTGATTGCAAAACAACGGGTGATCGCATCCGTAGTTTTACTAGCTGTCGCCGGCGCCGGTGTCGGAGCGTACGGCTTGTTCTCTTCGGGCCCGAAGGCAAAAAAGCACTCCGAGATCTCCAGCCAGTCGCGCAGGAACGCGCAGACCTTCACGCCGACACCGTCCGAATGGGCGACGCTGACGATTGAACCGGTCGCCGCCAGGAGCTTCCGGGCCGAGTATGTCACCGAGGGCAAGGTCGCGGTCGACGAGGATCGTTCGACGCCGGTGTTCTCGCCTTATGCAGGCCGTGTCACCAAGCTGCTCGCCAAGCCCGGCGAGACGCTGAAGCAAGGGCAACCGCTGTTTACGATCGAGGCCGCCGACACCGTGCAGGCCCAGAACGATTTCATCGCGGCGATGACCTCGCAGAACAAGGCGAAGTCGGCGCTCGAGCTTTCCGACATCCAGTTCAAGCGCGCCAAGGACCTCTACGAGGGCCATGCCATTCCGCTCAAGGATTACCAGCAGGCGGAAGCGGCCCAGGTGCAGGCGCAAAACGACATGCGCTCCTCGGTGGCGGCGCTGGAAGCCGCGCGCAACAAGCTGCGCATCCTCGGCTTCACCGACGAAGCCACCAAGACGTTCCAGGAAAAGGGCGTCATCGATCGGGAGATCACGATCTACTCGCCGATCTCCGGCACGGTCGTGCAACGCAAGATCGGCCCGGGCCAATACGTCAATTCCGGCGCCAGCGATCCGGTCTTCGTGGTCGGCGACCTCTCCACGGTCTGGCTCACGGCCTTCGTGCGCGAGAGCGATGCGGCCGCGGTGTGCATCGGGCAGGACATCACCGTCAATGTGATGGCGCTGCCGGGCCGTCCGTTCAGCGCCAAGATCAACTACGTTGCTGCCGCGATCGACCCCGCCACCCGCCGCCTGCAGGTCCGCGCCACGATCGACAACAAGGACGGGCTGCTCAAGCCGGAAATGTTCGCGAACGTCACGATCTATTCGGCCGGCGACCGCGCCGCGCCGGCGGTGCCGAAGCATGCGCTGATCTACGAGGCCGACAAGGTCCGCCTCTGGGTCGCGCGCGAGGACAAGTCGGTCGAGCTGCGCCAGATCAAGATCGGTCTCATCAACGGCAACCTCGTCGAGGTCACCAGCAATCTGAAACCCGGCGAGCAGATCGTCACCAAAGGCAGTTTGTTCATCGACCGCGCGGCGTCCGGCAGCTGATCGACGACCCAAGAAAATTGAAGACCTGAATGGATCGTCTCGTTGCCCTTGCCGTCAACCGGCGTTTCCTGATGGTCGGCATGTTCGTCGCCGTGCTGATCGGCGGCTTGATCGCGTTCAACCGGCTCAACATCGAAGCCTATCCCGATCCGACTCCGCCGATGGTCGACATCGTGACGCAGAGCCCGGGCCTGTCGGCGGAAGAGATCGAGCGCTACATCACGATCCCGATCGAGACCCAGGTTGCCGGTCTGAAGAACGTCACGACCATCCGTACCATCTCGCTCTACGGCCTCTCCGACGTCAAGATCCAGTTCTCCTTCGCCTACACCTATGACGAGGCGTTGCAGCAGGTCTTGAACCGCCTGGCTCAGCTTGCGCCGCTGCCCGGCAACGTGCAGCCGCAGATCTCGCCGCTCAGCCCGATCGGCGAGATATTCCGCTACCGTCTCGTCGGGCCGCCGAACTACAGCGTGCTCGACCTCAAGACCATTCAGGACTGGATCCTGCAGCGCCGCTTCCGCGCCGTGCCGGGAGTCATCGACGTCACCGGCTGGGGCGGCAAGAGCAAGACCTACGAGATCCAGGTCGACTTCAACAAGCTGGTCGCTAACGGGTTGACGTTGCCGCAACTGCTGCAGGCGGTCGGCAATTCCAACGTCAATGTCGGCGGTAACACCGTTGATATCGGCCAGCAATCGGCGGTGGTGCGCGGCGTCGGCCTGATCCGCTCGATCGACGACCTCGCCAATACCATGGTGGCGCAGACCGGCGGCAATCCGGTGCTGGTGAAGGACGTCGCCACCGTCACCGTCGGTCAGAAGCCACGTCTCGGCATTGCCGGCCTCGACGATTCCGACGACATCGTGCAGGGCATCGTCCTGATGCGGCGCGGCGAGCAGAGCTCGCCGACCATCAGGCGCGTCCACGAGCTCGTTCAATCCATCAACAACTCCAGCATCCTGCCGCCCGGCGTGCGCATCGAGCGCATCTACGACCGCGGCGACCTGATCGAGCTCACCACCCACACCGTGCTGCACAACATGGTGGTGGGCATCCTGCTGATCGTGCTGTTGCAGTGGATCTTCCTCGGCGATCTCCGGAGCGCGCTGATCGTCGGCGCCACCATCCCGTTCGCGCTTTTTTTTGCGGTCATCATCCTGGTGCTGCGCGGGGAATCGGCCAACCTTCTGTCGGTCGGTGCGATCGATTTCGGTCTCATTGTCGATGCCACCGTGATCATGGTGGAGGCGATCTTCCGCCGCCTGACGCAAACGACACCGATGTCGGAATCCGAGCATATGTCGCCCGAGACGCTGTTCGGCATGAAGAGCCATGCCATCCTCAGCGCGGCGGCCGACGTCTCGCGATCGATCTTCTTCGCCGCGGCGATCATTATCGCGGCGTTCCTGCCGCTGTTCACGCTCTCTGGCGTCGAGGGCAACATCTTCGGACCGATGGCGCGGACCTATGCCTACGCACTGGCCGGCGGCCTGCTTGCCACCTTCACCGTGACTCCCGCGCTGTCCGCGATCATCCTGCCGGCGCATGTCGAGGAGACCGAGACGAAGGTGATGCTGATCCTGCACCGGCTCTACATGCCTGTGCTGAACTGGGCGGTCGCCAACCGCAACATCGTCCTCGGCGCCGCGGTCGGTTTGGTGCTGATGACGGTCGCGCTCGCCCGGCTGCTCGGCCTCGAATTCCTGCCGAAGCTGGAGGAGGGTAACCTCTGGATCCGCGCCACGCTGCCGCCGACCATCTCGCTGCAGGAAGGCAACAGCTACGTCAACGAGATGCGCAAGGTGATCCGCGCCCGGCCCGAGGTCGAATCCGTCGTGTCGCAACACGGCCGTCCCGACGACGGTACCGACGCCGCCGGCTTCTTCAACGCCGAGTTCTTCGCGCCGCTGAAGCCCGTGAGCCAGTGGCCCGGTACCCGCGACAAGGAAGAGCTGACCGCGCAGCTGCTCAAGCAGCTCGACGATCGCTTCCCCGGCGTCGAGTTCAACTTCTCGCAATATCTCCAGGACAACGTCTCCGAAGCCGTCTCCGGCGTGAAGGGCGAGAACTCGATCAAGCTGTTCGGCAGCGACCTTCAGGCGCTCACCGACACCGCCAACAAGATCAAGCAGGTGCTGTCGACCGTGCAGGGCGTCACCGACCTTGCGGTGTTCACCTCGCTGGGCCAACCGACCGTCCAGATCGACATCGACCGTGTCAAGGCTGCGCGCTACGGCCTAGCCCCTGGCGACATCAACGCGACCATCAAGGTCGCGATCGGCGGCGACAGCGCCGGAGATCTTTACGAGCCCGGCAGCGACCACCACTTCCCGATTATCGTGCGCCTCGCGCCGGAATACCGCCGCAGCGCCGAGGCGATCCAGAATTTGCGGATCGGTGCGCCTGGGCCGAACGGCTCCGTCACGCAGATCCCCTTAAGCGAGGTCGCGACCATCAGCCTCGTCTCGGGTGCGGCCTACATCTATCGCGAGCAGCAGGAGCGTTATCTGCCGATCAAGTTCTCGGTGCGCGAACGCGATCTCGGCAGCGCGATCCGCGAGGCGCAGGACAAAATCGCCGCGCAGGTGCAGCTGCCGCCGGGCTCGCACATGGAATGGGTCGGCGAGTTCGGCAACCTCCAGGACGCGATCCGGCGGCTCTCGATCGTGGTGCCGATCTCGCTGGCGCTGATCGGCGTGCTGCTCTGGTTTAATTTCGGCTCGATGACCGACACACTGCTCGCGATGAGCGTGATTCCGATGGCGATCTTCGGCGGCGTGCTCGGCCTCTTGATCTCGGGCACCGCGTTCAGCGTCTCCGCGGCGATCGGCTTCATCGCGCTGTTCGGCATCGCGGTGATGGACGGCATCATCATCCTGTCGCAGTTCAACCAGCTGATCGAAGAGGGCATGGACCGCATGAGCGCGGTGGTGCGCACCGGCGAGCTGCAGCTCCGGCCCGTGCTGATGACCTGTGTGGTCGCGGGCGTCGGCCTCCTGCCGGCAGCGCTGTCGGAAGGCATCGGGTCGCAGGTGCAGAAGCCGCTCGCGGTCGTCGTCGTCACCGGCATGATGCTGGCGCCGGTCGTGATTCTGGTGACCTTGCCGGTGCTGATCTCCTTCTTCTCCCGCCGCGCGCGCTGACCGTCAGAACCCGTAGAGCCGCGCCGGATTGTCGACCAGGATCTTCTTGCGCACCTCGGCATCCGGCGCCCACACCGGAAGCTGGTTGAGCAGGCGGCCGTCGTCGATCTGATAGAGCGGCGCGATGTCGGTGGGCTTGCGGCCCTCGACGCGGCTCGAATCCGGATGCGGCCAGTCGGTGCCCCAGACGATGCGGTCCGCATTGGCCGCGATCAGCGCGCGGGCATAGGGCACCATGTCCTGATAGTCGGGCGCCAGCTTCGACGAGCGATAGGCGCCCGAGATCTTCACATAGGCCTTGCCGGACTTCACCAGCGCGACGAGGTCGGAGAAGCCCGGCTGCTCCAGCCCGAGCGAAGCGTGAAGGCCGCCGAAATGGTCGAACACGACCGGCACCGGCGCCGTCTCGACGAGGTCCTTGATCGCGGAGATCATGGCCAGCGTGGTGTAGAGCTGCACGTGCCAGCCGCGCGCCTTCATGCGCTCGACGGCGGCGGTGAAGCGCGGCCGGCCGATATTGGGGTCATTGACGCCGCCGGTCGCCAGATTGAGGCGGATGCCGCGGAAGCCGTCCTGGTGCATTGTATCGAGCGCGCTCTCCGGCGTCTTGTCGTCGATTACGGCGACGCCGCGCGCGGTCTCGCCGCGCGCCTTCATGCCGAACAGTGTGGACGAATTGTCGGTGCCGTAGACGCTCGGCGTCACGATCACCACGCGCTCGATATGCAGCGCCTTGTGCAGCGCCGCCATTTCTTCCGGCGAAGCCGGCTCCGGCGTATAGACGCGGCCCGTGAAGAACGGAAACTTTTCGACATCGCCATGAATGTGGGTGTGGCAGTCGCAGGCATGCGCCGGCAAATCGAAATTGATCGGCGTCGCAGGCTGCGCCGCGCGGGCATGGGCTTTGCTGGTCATGGCTACTCCGGCCGCAAGGGAGGCAAGCAGGACGCTCCGTCGGCTGAGCACGGTTTCTCTCCCGGTTTGTTTTTTTATCGGCGAGTGGGAGGAGAATATCACATCAACCGGGCAACCGCTCCGCTTCGCTGCATAGCTGCTCGACAAGCTCCGCAAGCGGACGTGAGCCGTCCACGCGCACGACCGGGCAGGGCAGGCCCGAGAGCCACGCTTCGTGCTTGGCGAGACTGCGGCCTTCGCGATCGCCGGCTTCGTAATGGGAGGCCCATTCGACGAAGTCTTCGGTCTCGCCATGGCGCCAGCCGCCCGGCGCGACGGCATCAGCGCCGAAATGGGCGGCCTCGCGGGCGCGCAGTCGCATCATCCGGATCTCGCGCGGCACGCTCACGAAGACGACCAGGTCGAAGTACGAAACGAGCTCTTCGCCCCAGCCGGTGACGGACCCGCTCAGCACCCAGTCGAGACGCGGCAAGAACATCTCGTGCATCAGGCGCAGGCGGTCGGCGGCCGGGCGGGTCGTCCGATAGGGCGGCACGGTGGGCAGCCAGAAATAGTCGTCGCTGTCGTGATGCGGCAGCGCAAGCTGCCCGGCGAGCGCACGACCGATCGCGGTCACGCCGCAGCCCGAGGCTCCCATCAGATGGATGCGGCGGCTTTTCATCGGCCTCCACCAGAGAGATTTGAGGCTACTGCCCCGACGGCGTGCGCAGGCCGTGCCAAGCGTCGCGGACCTGGTGGTAGTGCACCTCGGGCAGATAATCCGGCGTGTTCAGGTTAAGCGTCTTGACGTCG
This sequence comes from Bradyrhizobium yuanmingense, assembly GCF_025200905.1. Classification (NCBI taxonomy): domain Bacteria; kingdom Pseudomonadati; phylum Pseudomonadota; class Alphaproteobacteria; order Hyphomicrobiales; family Nitrobacteraceae; genus Bradyrhizobium; species Bradyrhizobium yuanmingense. The sequence goes on from NZ_CP104173.1 coordinate 2,316,613, forward strand.
AGATGGCCGATGGCGCTGAGCAGCGTGTAGGAGGCGATCACGCGGTCGCGTTGCGCGCCGATCAGGCGGGCCTTGGCCTGGATCAGGTCGGCCTGCGAGTTCAAGACGTCCACCGTCGTGCGCTGGCCGCCGGCGGCCTCGCGCTGCACGCCCTGCAGCGCGACGGTGGCCGCCTTCACCTCGGACTCCGAGGCCGAGACCGTGATCTTGGCGCCTTCGTTGGCAACCCAGGCGCTGACCGCCGCCGTACGCGCTTGATTGCGCACCTGGTCGAGCACGAGCCGGCTCTGCGCCGTGATCTCCTTGGCCTGCCGAGTCTGCGCCGCGGCCTGGCCGCCGTCGTAGATCGGCGCGGTGACATTGGCGACGATCGAAGCCTGGTCCTCGGCGAGGGTGCTGAGCGCCGGGTCGTTGTTGCGGCTTTTGCTGGCGCTGCCCTGGATCGTCGCGCTCGGCAGCAGCGTCCCTTCGGCGATGCGGATGTTGGTGGAGGCGACATCGACGTCGAAGCTGGCGGCCATCACCGCCGGATGCTGGCGGATCGCCATCGTCACGGCATCCTCGCGGCTCTTCGGCAGATAGCGGTCGACGGCCTCGGCAGGCCTGAGCTGCGAGGGCGCATTGCCGATCACCTGCGCATAGGTGGCCTGGCTGACCGCAAGCGCGACCTCGGCCGCGTTGAGATCGGCAAGGCCACGATTGAGGCGGGCCTCGGCCTGCGCGGTGTCGGTCGGCGTGACGTCGCCGGCATTGAGCCGGCGCTGGGTGACGGAGAGCGTCTCGCGCAGGAAGGCGACGTTGGAGCGCTGCGCCTCGACCAGCGACTGGTTGGCGAGAACATTGGTGTAGGCGGTGACCGCATCGAGCAGCACGCCCTGGCCGACGTTGCGGAGCGCTTCGCGGCCCGACTGCACCTGGAGCTCGGCGGCCCGCACGCCGTTGGCGGTGCGGAAGCCGTTGAACAGGCTCTGCGTCACGGTGACGCCGATGATCCAGGGCTTCAGATTGCCGGTCTGGATGGTGTTGTCCGGCAACAGATTGCGCACCGATTGCAGGCCGGCGCTGAGGCTCGCCACGATCTGCGGCCGGTAGCCGGCCAGCGCCTGCGGCACGTTCTCGTCGGTGGCGCGCTGGCGCGCACGCTCGGCATTGAGCTGCGGATTGGTCTGATACGCTTTTGCCAAGGCGTCCGGCAGTGCTTCGGCCCATGCCGCGGAGGGAAGGGCGCACGAGAACGCCAGCGTGGTCCATGTCGCAAGCGCATGACCCGCGCTCGATCGACGTCGCGTCACCCCGCGACCAGCTCTGGCGGTACGCCCAATCATGTAATCTCGCTTAACCCCGGCTGTCCGCCCCCGCCGACGATGGCCTCTTAACTGTTTAGCCAGCCGAGGTCCCGCAGGCAAACTGCCGCGGGCAAAACTCCCATGTATTCCGTGCTTGTTGCAGGCGCGTCACAGGCTGTGCGCGGGAAAGCGCCAGAGCCTTACACCGGCCTGACCGGCTCGTGCGCTACCGGTTCTTGTTCACAGGCTTGCGCTTCTCGATGAACGCCGCCATGCCCTCCGAGCGGTCCTCGAGCGCGAAGGTCGAATGGAACAGGTTGCGTTCGACGCTCATGCCTTCGGAGAGCGTGGTCTCGAAGGCGCGGTTCACCGCTTCCTTGGCCATCGCGGCCGCAGGGCGCGACATCGCGGCGATCTTCTCGGCGGCCGCCATGACCTCGTCCATCAGCTTGTCGGCGGGTACGATACGGCTGACCAGGCCGGAGCGCTCGGCTTCGGCGGCGTCCATCATCCGGCCGGTGAGGCAGAGGTCCATGGCTTTGGACTTGCCGATCGCGCGCGTCAGCCGCTGGGTGCCGCCGATGCCGGGAATGGTGCCGAGCGTGATCTCGGGCTGGCCGAACTTCGCGGTGTCGGCGGCGATGATGAAATCGCACATCATGGCGAGCTCGCAGCCGCCGCCGAGCGCGTAGCCGGCGACCGCGGCGATGGTTGGCTTGCGACAGCGCGCGATGCGGTCGCCCCCGATCGCGGCGAAATCCTCGGAGAACATGTCGATGAAGCCCTTGGGCTGCATCTCCTTGATGTCGGCGCCGGCGGCAAAGGCCTTCTCGTTGCCGGTCACGACGATGCAGCCGATGGCGTCATCGGCCTCGAGATCGTCGACCGCAGCTGCGATCTCGCGGAAGACGCCGAACGAGAGCGCGTTGAGCATCTTCGGCCGGTTCAGCTTGACGATGCCGACCGCGCCGACGCTCTCGACGATGATGTGTTCGAACGTGCTCATGCTCCACCCACGCTTTCGATTGAGCGGGCAATGTGCCCGCTGGCGCGGATGCCTTCAAGGGGGACGGACGCGGGACGCGCGCGGGGTCGCGTCCCGGCGGAACCGGCCATCAGGCCATGAACATGCGCGCGGCGGAGGCCAGGGTCAGCAATGTGCCGACGCCGATGAAGATCTTGCCGATCAGGGAGCTCTGGTCCCAGGCCGAGCTCTGCTGGCTGCTGGCCATCACCGGCGCCGGCCGCGGCTGCGCCTCGGTTGCGGCGATCACCGCCTTCTGCGGCGGCGGGGTCTCCTGCAAGGCCCGATCGATGTCGTTGAGTTGATCGGGCGCGACGACCTGGCTTTGAGGGTTCTCGGTGCTGGTATTATCGGCGGCTGCCTGGACGTTGTCGTTGGCGCGGTTCGTCATCGCGGAGGCTGCCGCGGCAGTCGGCGTGTCGGCGGCGAGCTGCGCATTGGCGTTGGCGACCTCCGGGGCCAGCTGGCTTGAGGCCGGGACCTGACTGTCGGTCTTGTCGTTCTTGGCCTCGTCGGGCTTGGCCGCCGTGTCCTTCTTGTCGGCCTTGTCCTCGGATTTCTGCCCCGTCTTCCTGCTGTCGGTGCGGCGCGAGTCTTGGCGCCGGTGCTTGGCCGTATCGGCCCCTTTGTCGGCGCTCTCCGATTTGTTGCCTGCGGCCGAGTTCGGGGCCGCCTGTGCGAGGCCCCCGGATAGCAAGACAAGCCCGGCCAAAACGATCAGGGCCGCGCGCGCGCTGGTTTTCATCATGTCGACGATCTCCCCAATTCCGCCCGTCCCGGCAGCGAACAGAGACCCCGGGGCGTGACGACAGCGGGGCAGAAAATGGGAATCTTCGGGCTACACCGGGCAAAAACGCGGCAGATCCCTCCGGCAGCCGCCCGCCCGATGCAGGACGCACCGATCGGTGTTAAGAGCCGTCGCAGATGTTTGCGGCCGCATCGGTCGCGCGGCCCGGATCTTGATCACGAATTCGTGATAGGTTTGGCGCCCGCGTAACAAATTGAAAGAGCGGCCGAATTGCATGGTGAGGGGCGCGCGTGCGCGGACGTGAGGACGAGTGGACCGGCCTGATGCGGTCGGCCATGGCTGGCGATGATGCGGCGTATCATCGTCTGTTGAAGGCAGTCGCGCCGGTGCTGCGGGCCGCCGCGAGGCGTGGCTTGGCGCGGGCGGGTCAGCCGCCCGACCAGGCCGAGGATATCGTGCAGGAGATTCTGTTGGCGGTACATCTGAAGCGGCATACCTGGGACAGCGAAGCCCCCTTCGCGCCCTGGCTGTTTGCGATCGGCCGCAACAAGCTGATCGATGCGCTCCGGCGGCGCGGCAGGCGCGTGTTCGTCAACATCGACGATTTCGCCGAGACGCTGCCGGGCGAGGCGCCGCAGGACACCGCTTCGGCCGGCGAGGTCGCCGCCCAGCTCGGAACCCTGCCGCAGCGTCAGCGCGACGTGCTGCAATCGATCGCGGTCGAGGCCGCCTCGATCAAGGATACGGCGGCAAGGTTGTCGATGAGCGAGGGTGCGGTCCGGGTCGCGCTGCATCGCGGACTTGCGGCGCTGACCGCCAAATTGCGGGACCATTGATCATGGACACCGATCAACTCATTCGCTCGCTCGCCGCCGACAATCCGCATCGCGCGCCCCGCGTCGGCGCCGTGCTGAGCATGGCGCTGCTGGTGGCTGCGCCGCTGTCGATCCTGATCTTTGTGACGTTCTTCGGCGTGCGCGCCGACGTCATGAGCGCCATGCGCAACCCGTTCTTCGACATGAAGTTCGCGGTGACGTTGTCGCTCGCGATCCCCGCCATCATCGTCAGCCTTCATTTGTCGCGTCCCGAAGCCCTGCTGCGCGGCTGGGGCTGGCTGCTGCTGCTTCCCGTCGGGCTGCTCGCCGTGGCGATTGGCAGCGAGGCGATGATGGCGCCGGCGATGCCGATGACGATGCGCCTGGTGGGTAAGAACTCCAGGGTCTGCATGGTCGCGATCCCCGCAATGGCGCTGCCGCTGCTTGCGGGGGCGCTGTTCGGCCTGCGCCACGGCGCGCCGTCTCGTCCCGCGCTCGCCGGAGCGCTCGCAGGGCTGGTGTCGGCGGGACTTGCGGCGACCCTCTATGCCTCGCACTGCACCGACGATTCCCCGCTGTTCGTCGCGACCTGGTACACGCTCGCGACCGCGCTGGTGACGGCGATCGGCGCGGCGGTGGGATCGAGGGTGTTGCGGTATTAAAGCATGATCCGGAAAAGTGCGAAGCGGTTTTCCGGAAAGATCATGCGCAACCAACAACCTAAAGCGCGATGACGATTCAAAATCTCATCGCGCTTTAGCGCGCACGGCTTCATGCCGCCGGCGTCGCGTGCAACTGCATGCGGTGGAAGCGCAGCACCTGTTGCGCGGTCGATGAGCGCAGCGCCTCATAGGTGTCGCGCAGCTTCAGCATGTCGGTCTGCGACCCGCCGGAGAGCTTCTCGCGCAAGGCGATGATGGCGCGCACGCTCGACCATTGCATGCCCGCGGCCTTGGCGAGGATCATCACGCCTTCGGTGCGGCTCTCGATCATCATGGTCTCCGCCGTCTCGACCGCGATCCCCGCGAGCGCGGCCAGCGCCGCGTTCGTCTCGTCGAACTTGCCCTGCTCGGCGAAGGTGGCGACCTGGAGCTCGTTGAGGCGGCCGTCCTCGTGCAGCGACTTCACCAGCGCGCGAGCCATCTCCGTCTGTTTCGTCCTGGCGACGGCGCGAACCCGTTGGGCCGCTTCCTCGACGGCCCTCGACACCTCGTCCGCGAGCTCGGGATGCGCAGTCGCGAGCTTCCTGCGCACGCTCGAGGATGCCTTGGCGACCAGCCTCAGATAGTGATGGCGCGGCAGGTCGGGCCGCAGGCCGATGCAGCCGGCGAGGTCGTGGTCGCGCTCGGCGCGGATGACGAGGTCGGCGAGACTCTCCTCCGAGAACCGCGCGCCCGGATTGCCGGCCGTCGACTGCACCACGTCCTCATTGCCCCGCGCCACCAGCACGTCGGTCAGCGCTTCCGACAGCGTCCGCCGCAGCGAGATCGCCTTGAGATGCGCCTGGCTCCTGGTGCGCGCAATCTCGACCAATGTTGCCTCATCCAGCCGCTCCGACTTCGACAGCACGGGGCCGGAGACCTCGATCACCTCGTCGAGCGCGAGCGTGCGGATGATCTGCGGCGGCGCAGCTGCGATCGGCGCGAGCCGCTCGGCGAGCAGCGCCTTGGCCGACGTCTCGATCTGCTCGATCAGGCACTGGAACACGTCGTCGAACACGCGGATATGGTCGTCGGAATAGTCGACCGCGTTGCCCACGAAGAGATCGGTGACGCGGCGGAGCGTCTCCAACCGGCGCGCGACGGTGCCGTGCGAGAGGGCGGCCTGCAATTCCTCGAGCAGGCTTTCGGATGGTCTTGCGGAATTGGATCTCATTGCTCTGTCCTGGAGCGTTCGGCCCGGCAGCGGCTTCCGTCGCACCGGAGGAAAATGGATCGGTCAGCTCGTTGCAATGCAGTTGCGCCCTCGCGCCTTGGCGGAATAGAGCGCGCTGTCGGCGCGCGCGAGAAACGTGTCGGCAGTATCGACGTCGCGCAGCGTCACGACGCCCGCGGAAATGGTCACCCGCATGCTGGGGGAGAACGCGCCCCAGTCGAGATCGGCGACGATGCCGCGCAAGCGCTGGAGCGTGCGGAGCGCGACGTCACCCGACGTATCCGGCAGCAGCAGCAGGAATTCCTCGCCGCCGTAGCGGCCGAAACTGTCGGCCGGGCGGATGTTGGCGAAAATGGTGATCGCGAAGGTGCGCAGCACCTCATCGCCAATGGGATGGCCGTAAGCGTCGTTGATGCGCTTGAACCAGTCGAGATCGATCAGCACGATCGCAAAGGGCGTGGATGCCCGCCGCGACTTTTCGATCTCGGTGTCGAGAAGCCGCATGATGCAGCGGCGGTTGTAGGAGCCGGTGAGCTCGTCGAGCTCGGCCAGTTCCTCGATGCGTCGATAGGCGGCCTTCAATTCGATGCTGCGCTTGTACAGGATCTTGCGTAACGTGGCGCCGAACAGGCCGAGGAAGGCGCACTGCCCGATCACCAGCACGAAGCAGAGCATCGAGGCGGTCCGCTGCAACCGGGTCGCGACCGGCAGTCCGATCGGCAGGTCCGATCCCAGGAAAACCACGGTGAGCCCGCAGGTGGCGAGGCCCCAGGTGAGCATGGCCTGGCTCGACGTCATCCGCAGCGTGCCGAACGCGAAGATCAGAAACAATACGGCAAGGAACGCGACCCCGATGGTGGGCACCGCGAGCAGGAACACCAGTTGCAGCGCCATATGCAGCGAGATCTGATAGACGGTGAGGTAATGATCGTCGAAACGGTCGCCGAAACCTGCCTCCGACAGCACCGTGAAAGTCCCGATGATCAGAAGGCCGCCGAGCCAGAACAGCGTCGGAACGGCCATGGAGACCGCGCCGTCATAGGCGTAGAGCAGCAGGACCGCGCCGCCCAGCGAGTAGCTCGCGACCTGGCCGATATACATCTGGCGACGCTGCCAGACGCGGCGCGCCCTGACCTCGGGCGCCGTCGTCTCGGGCGCAAGGACGAGATCCGCGACCTCTGCGGCATTCCTCTCCGGAAAGGACGTCGCGGCCGTACCCATGGTCCCGCCAATGGTGGATGTCAGCGTAAAAACCTACGTGGCAAGCCTTTAGGTTTGGTATCCTTTGAAATCGAATCCGAACCGTGCAGCAGGGAACAAGGCGATCATCTAGCGTGAGAATTTTACCGATGATCACGCATCGTGTGCGCTGCGGTCGAGCCGAAGCGAGGCTTGGCGCGACAAAGGTGGTGCGGGGCTGCTATGGAACCGGATGAGGCCGGGCTGCCTATGTCCGGGCAGGCATTCCGCAGGGAATATCGCAGTATTATGGTACCGATTCGGATGAGCGACGCTGACCACCACGGGTGGGACAAGAAAAATGCCCGGATGTGGGGTAGCTCACACAAGCCCCCGTATGACTGCGGTAGGTTCAACAATTTTGCCCCCCACATCGAACCGGCCACCGCATCGACCCGACCAACCTTGCGAGACGGCCATTGAGCGCGACACAGGCGGCTTCAGACGAGATCCTGATCGCCAGGATCGCTCAAGGTGACCGGCTCGCCATGCAGGTGCTGTACGGGCGGCACCATGTCAGGGTTTACCGGTTCGGGCTGAGGCTCGTGCGGGACGAGCAGGCGGCGGAAGACCTCATCAGCGAGGTGTTTCTCGACGTCTGGCGTCAAGCGGGCAAATTCGAGGGCCGATCTGCCGTTTCCACCTGGCTGCTGGCAATCACCCGATTCAAGGCCCTGTCTGCGCTCCGGCGCAGGAAGGATTTCGAGCTGGACGAAGACGCCGCCAACGCGATCGAGGATACGTCCGACGATCCGGAAACGGTGGTGCAGAAGAAGGATACCAGTGAGGCGTTGCGGGAGTGTCTGACGGGCCTCTCGCCGGATCATCGGGAAATCGTCGATCTCGTCTACTACCACGAGAAGTCCGTGGAAGAGGTGGCCGAAATCGTCGGGATACCAGAGAACACTGTGAAGACGCGCTTGTTCTATGCGCGCAAGAAACTGGCCGAACTGCTGAAGGCAGCCGGCGTCGAGCGAGGCTGGCCATGATGGCTTTGAGCAAGAAGATGCTGGAGCAAGAGCCCAGTGAAATTGAACTGCTGCTGCCCTGGCACGCTGCCGGCACGCTGAACGCGCGCGATGCGCGCCGTGTCGAGGAAGCGCTGGCGCGCGATCCGGACCTGGCGAAGCAATATGCGGCGATCCGCGGCGAGTACGAAGAGACCATTCATCTGAACGAGAGCCTGGGCGCTCCGTCGGCGCGCGCGATGCAGAAGCTGTTCGCCGCGATCGATGCCGAGCCGGCGAGGGCGAGCGGCTCGCTGCCGCTGTCGGCGCGTATCTCGACCTTCTTCGCGAGCTTGTCGCCGCGCACGCTGGCGTGGTCGGCGAGCCTCGGTGCCGTCGCGCTCGTGCTGCAGGCCGGCATCATCGGCGCCGTGCTGATGAAGAACCAGCCGGCGACCTTCCAAACCGCTTCGCTCTCGACCAGCGCACCGATCACGCGCGAGCTTGGTAGCGCCGCCGCGCCGGCGCGCGCGCTGGTGCGCTTCACCCCCGAGGCGCGCGTCGCCGACATCACCGCGCTGCTCGACAGCTACCAGGCTTCGATCATCGGCGATGCCAAGGGCGGCATGTTCCGCCTCCAGTTCGACAAGGCGATGAGCCAGGACGAGCTCGCTTCGCTGCTCGGCAGGATGCAGCGCGAGAAGTTCGTCAACCTCGCCGTCGCGGCGCCCTAGGCGCGCCGCCGAGCCAATGACGGGCAAATCCGAGAGCAGGGTGCGCACTGGGGCCCGCGCTTCATCCGTCGGCGTTGCGCTTCTGGTCGCCTCCTGTTTCGGCGTGGAGGTTGCGCAGGCGCAGGCGATCATGCGCACGCCGACGATCAGCGTTCCCTCGCGCACGCCGACCGTCTCTCCGAACATCAACCCGCGGGTCAGCCCGAACATCGCTGCGCGCGCGGTGAGCGTTGGCCGCGGCCCGCGGACGATGGCAACCATTCCCACGACGCCGCGCATCCGGCCGACGACGCCGGTGCTGCCCCATGCGCGTTACTCGCCGAACCTCTATCCGGCCTGCACCGCGGCCCATCGCGGTGCCGACGGCGAATGTCTGGCGCAGCCGAACGCGGGCGGCGAGGGCACCGGAAAATCCGGCAAGAAGAGCGCCGGCAAAGGGCGCGGCAACAACGCGCCGGTCGCTGCGACCTCGCGCAGCTTCGCAGGCGAATTCGTCGCCGAGATCGACGGCGCGCTGTCGACCGCCGAGGCCGACGAGCTGGCGCGTCGCCACGGCCTGACCCGCCTCGCTTCCGAGAATTTCCCGCTGATCGGAGCCACGTTCGGCCTGTTCCGCATCGCCGACGGCCGGCCCTATGAGACCGTGCGGCGCGAATTCGCGGCCGACGGCAGCGTGCGCTCGCTGCAGCCGAACTTCCGCTACGTGCTCCAGGACCAGAAATCGTCGGCCGCCACCGAGGGCGATCCTGCGCAATACGCGCTGGCAAAGCTGCGCCTGCCGCAGGCGCATACGTTGGCGCACGGGGCCAACGTCACAATCGCCGTAATCGATTCCGGCATCGACGCCCGGCATCCCGAGCTCGCCAATTCCGTCGCCGACAATTTCGACGCGCTCGGCAGTGCCGAAGGGCCGCACGTCCATGGCACCGGCATCGCAGGGGCGATCGCGGCCCATGCCCGTCTGATGGGCAGCGCCCCCGAGGCCCGCATCATCGCCATCCGCGCCTTCGGCGGTGCCAATGGCGGTGCGGAGAGCTCGTCCTATATCATCCTGCGTTCCCTGAATTACGCCGCCGAGCACGGCGCGCAGATCGTCAACATGAGCTTTGCGGGTCCGAAGGACGCGGTGATCGAGCGCGCGATCGCGGCGACGGCCGCGCGTGGTCTCGTGCTGATCGCGGCCGCCGGCAATGCCGGCGCGAAATCGCCGCCGCTCTATCCGGCGGCCAACCCCAACGTGATTGCGGTCAGCGCGACGGATCGGCAGGACAGGCTGTTCGCCGCCTCCAACCGCGGCAACTACATCGCAGTGGCCGCCCCCGGCGTCGACATCTTCCTGCCGGCACCCGACGGCAAATACCAGGTGACGTCGGGAACCTCGTTCTCGGCCGCCTATGTCTCAGGCGTCGCTGCGCTGCTGCTCGAGCGCAACCACACACTCAAGCCGGAAGCGCTGCGCATGACGCTGGTGAAGACCGCACGCGACCTCGGCTCTCCCGGGCGCGACGACCTCTTCGGCGACGGCCAGGCCGACGCGTTTGCCGCCGTCATGGCTGTTCCTGCCGACAGCGCGACGCCGGTCGCTGCTGCCTCCGGTACAACAAAACGTGAAGATGCTCCGAAGCGTCGCGACGAGCCGGGCATACGCGCGATCGAGCAGCCTTCGTTGTCGAGCGCGGAGGATAAATCCGCGGTTTCTCAGGCAGATAGGCCGGCGGCGCGATAGCGGTCGCGACAAATCTGCGCGACGGGACGGCGTCAAAAAAGCGAACCCCGGATTGAACGTTCAGCCCGCTGCCCCGACCAACTGATGTGGGAGCGGTCATCCCTCCCCATCAGTCATATCAGGCGCGAGCGCCCATCCACCCCAAGCGCCCATATGGCTCGACCCGTCCGGTTGTCCCCCCGGACGGGTCTCTTCTTTTCAGAGCGTTTTCGAGCGAAGTGGGTGCCGGTTCGCGTGAAGAAAACGCGTCAAGACAAGATTCTGGCGTCCGATTTTTCGAAGCTTCGCATCCGTTCAGCTTGCAGTTGAAGGTCGCCGTGGCCTCGGTCGCCGTCGCGAGCGAGTCCCGCCGCAACTCCGTCATGCTTGTGCGAAGCTTGACTCGAAAACACGGAAAATCACCGCACGACTACGGTGTTTGACGACGAATGCCGCGTCGTTGCTGGACAAGTCAAAACTTTTCCACAAAATATTCATGTCGCGTCTAGATTGATTCGTGTGCGTTGCGTCCCCCGCGTCCGTGTTTTCTCCTGACGGGCTGGTTCATGACACATCGCCAAGAATTTGCTCGCGAAGAGTTCGTTCGCGACGCGGCCGGCAGCCGCCAAATCGCAGCGCGCTGGTGCGCTCTCGCCGAGCAGCGCCTGCAACATCTCTCCGAGATGTTTGAGACCGGCCGCTGGCGCCGCTATCATTCCGAGATCGCCTTCCTCGAAAACATCCAGGAAGCCAAGCGCGCCGTCCAGACTTGGCGCGCCCTTGCGACGGGGGCGGACGTCGCCGAGGCGGCTGCGAGCGTGACGCCGGCATTCGGTTGGTCGCCGGCGACGATGCCTCGCATGGCGCCGCGCGAGCAGCAGGCGCAAACGATGCAGCCCAAGGCCGTTCACATCGCTCCCGAGACCGTCATGCCGGTGAGGCTCGATCCGAAGCCCGACGTGCTCGCGGAGATCACCGAAGCCCCGATCGCGCCGCTTGCTATGCCCGTAGCTTGGCCGTCGTTCACCGCGCCTGCCGAGATGCCGCCGCTGAGGGCACCCGCTGCGAAGGCACCGTTCACTGCGCCTGCCGTGAGATCGCCGCTCGCGGAGCCGGCCGCAACACGGCCATTCGCCGCGCCGGAAGTGAGGCCGCCGGTGCCTGCCGCGAAGCCGCCGAAGACCGCGCCCGCAGCGATGGCGGCGCTCCTGCCGCAGTTCGCCCCGCCCGCCGAGGAAATCGTCGCCGCCCCCGAGCGCGTCGTCGAATTCACTTTCAGCCTCGACGGCCTGGAAGCGAAGTACCCGCTGCTGCGGAACGCCTTCTAGCGCCGCACCGCATTGCCGCCGACCACCAGCTGCGCAAAACGTTGTGCGCCGTCGCCGGATAGATCCGACGTCACCGCGCGGGCGTGATCGAGGCCGACCACGGCGCCGCGCGGCGTCTCGGAGATCATGTTGTTGTTGACGAGCGCGGTGCCGGCGCCCGGCAGCACGGAGACGCCGACGCCGGCCAGCGCCTTGCGGATCACGTTGCCCGTGATCGCGACGTCGCGCAGATATCTGCCCCAGCCGGCGACGATGCCGTAGGACGGCGCGTTCTCGATCACGTTGCCGGTCACCGAAGAATCCGCCTCGATGTAGATGCCGACGCCGGCATCATCGTCGGGCGCGGTGCCGATCGGCCGCTTCGGGATCAGGTTGCGGATGATGTTGCCCTGGACCACCGCGATGCGGCCGCCCTCGTTGAAATTGCAGACCGAGACGCCGACGGCCGCGCCGTCCACGATGTTGTTGGCGATCACCGCGGCCTCGAATGCGAACTCGGAATAGAGCGCGACCTCGCGCACGTCGCTGACGCTGTTGCCACTGATGTGGATGTTCGAAGCCGAGTTGCCGCGCACCGCCGAATAGTCGCAATTCCTGATACGGTTGCCGCGCACGATCACGTTGCTGGCGCGAAAGGCGTTAATGGCATTGCCGAACTGGCCCGAGCCGCCGGGGCCGGCCTTGATGTTCTCGATGCGGTTGTCGGCGACCAGCGTGCCGTCATCGCCGATCGCGGTGCGCAGGATCTCGATCCCGTTGTCGTTGGTGCCGAGAATCGTGTTGCGGCAGACGCTGAGGCCCCTGGCGTCGAACGACACGACCGCTGTCACCGCGATGTCGGTGAAGATATTGCCGGAAATGTCGCCCGCGACCTGCTCGAGCCAGATGCCGCTGCCGCCCGAGCTCGTGATAGCGCATTCGCTGATGCGCACGTCGCGCCCGCCGAGGGCGTGGATCAGGCCGCGCCGTGTCGGCAGCGGGATGCCGCCGCCGTCGAAGGTGATGCCGGTGAGGCCGATCGCATCGGAGCCGTCGCTCTGGATCGCCGAGGCGCCGCCGGTGAAGACGAGCTTGGTCGCGCCGCGCACGCCAATCAGCTGCGCGCCGTTTGGCAGCCGCAACAGACCGGTCCGGTACACGCCGGGTGGCAAGGCGAGCGGCAATTGCGCCCGCGCGGCATCGTCGATGGCACGCTGCAGCGCGCGGGTCTGGTCCTCGCTGCTGCCGGGCCGCACACCATATTGCGTGGCTTCGCGGCCGAGCAGCGACGTCAGCGGCGCGGCGCGCGCGGCATCGGCCGGCATGGCCAGCGCACCGGCAATGCCCGCGGTCGAAGCCCCGATGAGATGACGGCGATTGAGGTTCATGACGCGTCCTCCGGCGGACGCGGGAGGTGTCCGCAGCGGTTTCGTAGCGCAGCAGGGCGAGGACCGTGAGGATTGTTCGCGGTAGGGTTAAATGTTTACGCAAAAGACGGTGCGTAGAGTGGGTTAGCCGTAGGCGCAACCCACCATGTCACCGCGAGTGTGGAACCGTTGATGGAGATGAGGTGGATTACGCTTCGCTAATCCACCCTACGAAGCGCGCGCCTTGCGCGCCAACTGCACCATCTCCATCAGCATCGCTTCCCCCGCATCCACCAGCTCCTCGAGCGTGATGCGGGCTGCGCCCTTGCGGCGCACGCCGCCGCTGCGCGCGAGCAGGGGAATGTGGATGAACGCCGCAAGCCTGGGTCCGCCCGCCTTCACGCGCTCGATCGCGCGCCAGCTTAAGTAGTTGCAGAGATAGGCGCCGGCGTCGCGCGAGGGGCGGGCGTCGATGCCGGTGAGGCGCGCGGCGCGCAGCAGCCTTGCGGTGTGCGGGCCGAACATCATCGCGTCGGCATGACCGGCGATACCGCGCTTGGTCGAGTGGGTGTTGGCGGCGTCGGGCCAGAGCATGGTGACGGCGTTGCGCGCCCGCGTCTCGATGCGCAGGTAAGGCGTGCGGGCGGCGAGGCCGAACATCAGCAGCGCGTCGGGCTTTTGCGCAGCGAGCACGTCGGGCAATTGCCGGTCGACCGCGGCATAGGTGACCGGGAAGATGTGGCTCGAGAGCACGACATCGTCGAGCGCGGGCCGGCGCAACTGCGCCAGCCGCGCCACCAGCGGCTGGGTCGGATTATGGGGCGCGCCGGGAAACGGACCGAAGCCGGTGAGGAGAATGCGGAGCTTGTCGCTCATTGCAGCAACTCCAGCATCTGCTCGGCGGCGAGCGCCGGCGTGAGATGGCCATCGGCGACCTCGGCCTCGATCTTTCGAACCTTGCTCCGCACCGAGGCCTCGCTGCGCAGCCGCGCCAGCATGCGCTGCTCCAGCATCGACCACATCCACTTCACCTGCTGCTCGCGCCGCCGCGCGGCGAAATCGCCGGAGGCGTTCATCGCCTTACGGTGATCCAGGATCTTTTGCCAGATCTTTGCGATGCCATCGCCGGTCAGCGCCGAATAGGTCTCGACCGGCGGATGCCAATGCTCGGACCGCGGCGCCAGAATATGCAGCGCGCCGCGATAATCGGCCGCGGTGATCTTGGCGCGCTTCAAATTGTCGCCGTCGGCCTTGTTGATCGCGATCATGTCGGCGAGCTCGACCAAGCCCTTTTTGATGCCCTGCAGCTCGTCGCCGCCGCCCGGCAGCATCAGGGCGAGGAAGAAGTCGGTCATGTCGCACACGGCGGTCTCGGACTGGCCGATGCCGACGGTTTCCACCAGCACGACGTCGAAGCCCGCGGCCTCGCACAACAGCATCGCCTCGCGCGTCTTCGCCGCGACACCGCCAAGCGTGCCCGAGGACGGCGAGGGTCGGATGAAGGCGTCGTTCGAGGCTGACAGCCGCGCCATCCGCGTTTTGTCACCGAGAATCGAGCCGCCGCTGCGCGCCGAGGACGGATCGACCGCGAGCACCGCGACCTTGTGGCCCTGCTCGATGAGATACGTACCCAACGCATCGATCGTGGTGGATTTGCCGACGCCGGGCGAGCCGGTGATGCCGACGCGATATGCCTTGCCGGTGTCCGGCAGCAGCATCTGCACCAGCTCCCGGGCCAGCGCCTGATGGTCGCCGCGCCGGCTCTCCACCAGCGTGATGGCCCGCGCCAGCGCCGCGCGGCTGCCGGAGCGAAGGTCACGGGCGAGGGATCTGATGTCGGTGGATTTGGGAACAGTCATCATTGCTTATGGGCGCGCGAGTCCACGTCAACTCGACGGTCGCACGCGCCCTTCGACGAAAGATTTCAATGGAGAGAGATGATCTTGAACGGTCGCCCATACAATCCCAACATCCGTTGCATGATAGGCGTGACGCAAACGATTGCCGAAATTCACCATTGCTTGCCAATCTATGCTCGACGCATCTTTCTTCATCTCGTCGGGCAACCGCCGTGCGGCCTCGCAAATGACTTCCAAATAGCGTTCAGTGGCCATACGGCTGGTCTTGTCGGCGGTGAATCGCGCGAAGTCATAGCCCGCAAGCAACGCCTCGATCTCGACAATGACCTCGAGAATGTCTCGCAACCGGTCCTCGACGGTGGGCGGCATTCAGAACACCTCGACCAAATCGTCGGCGATGCGTTCTGCCATGCGGGGCTTCAGTAAGTTTCGCATCGATATTTGAGTTTCGAGGCCGATGTGATCCTCGATCAGTTTTACAGCCTTGAAGTAATCGAAACGTGGCTCTTGCCCATGCGGGGTCGTCTCGACCAGAACATCGAGGTCGCTGTCGGGGCGCGCGTCGCCGCGCGCTCGGGACCCAAACAGGAACAGGCGATTGATGCCCGCAGCCCTCAAGGCGGGAGCAAGCTCTCGGAGCTTTCCGACAATCGTCTGGAGTGGAATGTCTGCGACCTCGGTCATGGCCGGACATTAGCACAGGGCGAGGGCCCGGCCCAGCGATAGCGGGCCTGCTCGGCCTGCCCCGGCGGGTCAGGCGAGGGCCGCCCGCCCGATATCACCGGGTCGTTGCCGCGGCGGTCTGCGGCTGTTTCACCTTGCGCCATATCCACACCATGACCGGCCAGAGCAGCGCGCCGATCGCCATCGCGGCGAGGATGGCCGCGACCGGACGCTCGAAGAACGGCAAGATGCTGCCGTCCGACTTGATCAGCGAGGTGACGAAGGCCTGCTCCACCATGGTGCCCATGACGATGCCGAGCACCATGGCGGCGACGGGATAGCCGTTCGTCTCCATGACATAGCCGATCACGCCGAAGGCGGCGACGGTGACGACGCCGAACATGTTGTTGCCGATCGCGAACGAGCCAACCGCGCAGCACAGCATGATGATCGGCATGATCGCCGAGCGCGGTGCCAGCAGGATGTAGGTGGCGACGCGGATCATCGCGATGCCGAGCGGGATCATGAGGATATTCGCGATGATGAACATCAGGTAGATCGCGTACATGCTCGACGCCTTCTCGGTGAACAGCGTCGGGCCGGGATTGAGGCCCTTCATGTAGAGCACGCCGATCGCGATCGCGGCGATGGTGTCGCCGGGGATGCCGAACAGCAGCGAAGGCACCCAGCCGGAGGCGATGCTGGCATTGTTGCTGGCGCCGGCCTCGACCAGGCCCTCGACATGGCCGGTGCCGAACTTTTCCGGCTCCTTGGAGAAACGCTTCGACATCGCATAGGAGACCCAGGCGGCCATGTCGGCGCCGGCGCCGGGCAGCACGCCGATGATGATGCCGACGATGTTCCCGCGCGTCATCTGCCAGCGATAGAGCTTGGTCAGCTTCCATTGGCCGGCCATGATGCTTCCGAATTTGCGCCGCGGCAGCGGCGGCGGCTCGGGCGTCAGCATCGCGCGCATCACCTGCGCCACCGCGAACACGCCGACGAGGGCCGGGATCGGCTCGATGCCGCCGAACAGGTCCGTAAGCCCAAAGGTGAAGCGCGGGATGCCGCCGGGATTCTCGATGCCGATGCAGGCGACGAGCAGGCCGATGAACATGCCGGCGATCGCCTTCACCGGGGAGGAACGCGCCACCAAGGTGGCGCACATCAGGCCGAGCAGCGCCAACCAGAAATATTCGAAGGTCGAGAACGACAGCGCGATCTCGGCCAGCGGCGGCGCCAGGATCATCAGCGACAGCACGCCGGCGATGCCGCCGACCGCGGAGAACCAGACGCCGGCCCCTAGCGCGAGCTCGGCCTGGCCCTTGCGCGTCATGGCGTAGGCTTCATCCGCGTAAGCCGCGGATGCGGGCGTGCCCGGGATACGCAGCAGCGCGCCGGGAATGTCGCCGGAGAAGATCGCCATCGAGGACGCCGCCACGATGGTCGCGATCGCCGCGATCGGTGACAGATAGAAGGTGACGGGGACGAGCAGGGCTGTCGCCATCGTCGCCGACAGGCCCGGCAGCGAGCCGATCACCAGCCCGTACACGGAGGCTGCGAACATGGAGATGATGACCTCCCAGGTGGAGATCAGCGCGAACGCATCAATCAGGGTCTTCAACATCGATCACCAGGGCGTCGGCAGCAGGCCAACCGGCAGCGGCACGCGGAGCAGCTTGCCGAAGATGAGATGAATGGCGAACGGCGAGAGCATCGCGAGCGGCAGCGCCAGCTTCCACTTCGCCCCGAGCGCGGTCGAGGTCACGTAGACCATGATTGCCGCGGTGATGATGAATCCGAGCCGGTCGGCGGCAACAACGTAGAACAGCAGCAGCGCCGGCGGCAGCAGCGCGCGCAGGCCGTAGAGCTTGCCCTGCGGTGGCGGGGCAGCCGCCTGGCCGTCCTCGAACGGGACCAGCTCTTCCTCCTCCTCGAAGGAACGGCCGATGCCGAACACGATCGCGAGCCCGCACAGTGCAAGGCCGCAGCCAATCACCAGCGGAAATACATTGGGGCCGACCGGCTGCCCCGGCACCGGCGGCAGAATGTAGCCGCCATAGGCGGCAGCCGCGCCGAGCGCGACGAGAAACGATCCCGTGACGGAGTCGGGAAGACGCATAGGGGGAGTCCTACAGGGGGTGCGCTCCCTCTCCCCGCTTGCGGGGAGAGGGTTGGGGTGAGGCGGAGTCTCCGCGGAGGAGGTGAGAGATGGACTTGCGGAGAGTTCCTCGCACCCCGATCAAGGCGTCGCAGGTGCGGATCACGCCTTGCTCAGGCCCGCGGCCTTCATCGCCTCGCCCATCTGGGCGTCGCCCTTGTCCATGAAGCCCGCGAAATGGGCCGCATCGCCCCACACGGTGCCGAAGCCGCGATTGCTCATGAAGTCCTTGAACTCGGCGGAGTCGTAGACCTTCTTCAGTGCCGCAGTGAGCTTGGTTGCGATCTCCGGCGGCAGATTTTTCGGCCCCGCAATGCCGCGCCAGGCGCCGGTTGCGTAGTCGATGCCCATGGCCTCCTTCAGCGTCGGCACGTCCTTGAACACCGGATTGCGCGCGGGCGCCATGATGGCAAGGCTCCTGGCCTTGCCGGCCTCGATGATGGCGCGCGCTTCCGGCACCGAGCAGGTGGTGAGGTCGACACCGCCGGCCGCGAGATCCTGCATTGCGGGTGCCGCGCCGTTCGACGGCACCCAGGCGACCTGGTTGGCGGGCAGGCCCATGGCCTGCATCCAGCCGACCAGCGCCAGATGCCAGATGCCGCCCTGGCCGGTGCCGGAAGCCTTGAACTTCCCCGGAGGCGCCGCCTTGATCGCGTCGGCGAGCTCCTTGACCGTCTTGTAGGGCGAGGAGGAGGAGACCTGGATGCCGGGCGGATCCTCGTTCATCAGCGCCAGCGGCGTGTAGCTCTTCGGCGTCAGGTCGGTGAGGCCCTGCCAGTGCATCATTGAGATTTCGACGGTCAGCATGCCGATGGTGTAGCCGTCGGGCTGCGCGGTCGCGATCGCGCTATGGCCGACCACGCCGGAGCCGCCGGTGCGGTTGACCACGTTGAAGGGCTGGCCGAGGTCCTTCTCCAGCAGCGCTGCGACGATGCGCGCAGTGGCATCGGTGCCGCCGCCGGCGCCCCAGGGCACGATCACGGTGACGGGCCGCGCCGGATAGGCTTGTGCGAGCGCGGGCTTGAAGCCGAAAGCGGCGGAGGCCGCGATAGCGGCGGTGGAAGCCGCAAAGCTGCGGCGCGAAATCTTGGACATTTAATGCCTCCCAGCGGCGCCCGTGATGTCGGGCGCTCTTGTCAACTCCGGCATTCTAGTCGGCTTTACGTCGCCGCCGCAAGGTAGCGCTACCAACTGGAATCGCCATGTTGTGTGAAAGCAGACGGCCCGTCGAATGGGCGGTCGGAAATCGGGTGGGTTTTGTCCGCGCGCCTAGCCAACCTCTGCGCGCAACGAAAACAAAGGCAAGCCACCGATGACCCAAGCCTATTACAGCGCCGTGCTGGACCACCCGCTCGACGACGTCTGGTCCCTGATCCGCGATTTCAACAACTACCCCGCCTATATCGACGGCGTGAGCGAGAGCGAGATCGAAGACAACAGGCGCGGCGATGAAGTCGGCGCCGTCAGGCGCTTCTGCTATCTCGGAAACTGGATCCGCCAGCGCCTGGTCGATCACTCGGACCTGCAGCACAGCCTGACCTATGCCGGTCTCGAAGCGATACCCTATCCGCAAGACGACGGTAGCCCGAGTCCGGCGCCGACGCGATACCAAGGCACCATGCATCTGCGGCCGATCATCGAAGGCGACCGCACCTTCATCGAATGGTCGGTTGCGCTCGAAACTGAACCTGCGGACGCCGAGCGCTGGAAAGCGCTGTTTGCCTCCTGGATTCCCGATTGGACGGATTCCCTCGCGCGGACATTGGCCCGGACCCGTTTGCGATCCCGTTAGCCTCAGCTCACGGCTCGTCCGCGTCGCCCTTGGGCCGTGCGCCGCCGAAGATGCGGGCGCCCTCCGATGTGAGGTAAGGCTTCAGCGTCTCCCACGGCACGAAGGCGACATACTCGCCCTCAGCGTAGGGGCCGACGGCATAGGGCGGATAGTGGAAGTTGAGGCCGGAACTCCTGCCGGCCTCGGTGGAGGGCGCGAGCGTCACCGCGCCGATCTTGAGGAGGCGCGGCTCCACGGACTTGAACCACTCGTCGGTCGCGGTCTCTCCGGCGCCGCGCTTCTTCTTCTCGTCCGTCAGCGAAGCGATGATGGCCTTCACCATCGCCTTCATGGTGGGGCCGCCATCGGCGGTCTCGGTGAAGAATGGACGGATCGAGATGCGCTTGTTGGCGGCCTTGTCCCACAGGATCGTGTTCACGTCCGAATTAGGATGGGCGCCGCGTGTGTTCATGTAGTCGTTGCGCAGGACGCTGACATAGCGGTCGGCAACCACGGAGCGGATTTCATATTTGCGCTCGAACTCCCAGCCGCCCTCCTTGAAGAACTGCGGGTCCGCTTTGCGCGCGGCAGCGGCTTCCGCGGCATTCTTGTCGAGCCACTTCTTGCCCTCCGCGAGGCAGTCCGCCGCCAGCGCCGCATCCGCCTTGATCCTGTCGCCGAGGAAGACGCGCGCTTCGATGCTCTTGGTCTTGACGATCGCATCGGGTTTGGGATCGGCGGCGTGGGCGGAAAACGCACATGTTGCGCTCAGCGCCAGGGCGACGCTCAAACCGGCGATGAACTTCAAGGTTAGTGCTCCTGCGTGAGCGTCAGAATATTTCGACAATATCGTCTGCGATCCGCTCCGCAAAGCGGGGAGAGATGGAGCGGCGAACAGTTGCCTGTGCTTGCAAGCCAGTCGCATCCTCGATGATGTGCTCGACATCGATCAAGTTGAGCAGGGAAAACGAGGTGTCCGGCTCGATCTCGACGAGCACGTCGATATCGCTATCAGGCCGATAATCGTTGCCGGCTCGCGAGCCGAAGATGGCAAGCTTTGCTACGCCCTTGCCTCTGATGGCATCCGCGTTCTTGCGTATCGCAGCGACGATTTCGTCACGCGTCATGGACACACCTGGCCGTCACACGGCCAGTCTATCATCTACTCCGCCGCCTCGCTATGCCCCAGCCGGGCGTTCAGCTTGCGGATCAGCTCCTCGGCGGCGTCCGCGATCACCGTGCCGGGCGGGAAGATCGCCTCGGCACCGGCGGCATAGAGCGCATCGTAATCCTGCGGCGGCACCACGCCGCCGACGATGATCATGATGTCGTCGCGGCCCTGCTTCTTCAGCGCGGCCTTCAGTTCAGGCACCGCGGTGAGGTGGGCGGCCGCCAGCGAGGAGACGCCGAGGATGTGCACGTCGTTCTCGACCGCCTGCCGCGCGGCTTCGTCGGCGGTGGCAAACAGCGGCCCGATGTCGACGTCGAAGCCGATATCGGCGAACGCCGACGCGATCACCTTCTGGCCGCGGTCGTGGCCGTCCTGGCCGATCTTGGCGACCAGGATGCGCGGGCGGCGGCCCTCGGCCTCCTCGAAGGCGTCGATCAGCGCCTGAACCTTCTCGACCTGGGTGCCCATGCTGGACGCCTCCCGCTTGTACACGCCGGTGATGGATTTGATCTCTGCGCGGTGTCGGCCGAACACCTTCTCCATCGCGTCCGAGATCTCGCCGACAGTCGCCTTGGCGCGTGCGGCGTCGATCGCGAGCGCGAGCAGATTGCCGTTGCCTTCGCCGGCCGAGCGCGTCAGCGCGGCGAGGGCGGCATCGACCTCCTGCTGGTTTCGCTCGGCCTTCAGCCGCTTGAGCTTGTCGATCTGAAGTCGCCGCACATTGGTGTTGTCGACCTTCAGGATCTCGATTTTGTCCTCGTCGGTCGGCTTGTACTTGTTGACGCCGATCACCGCCTGCTTGCCGGCATCGATGCGCGCTTGCGTCTTGGCCGAGGCCTCCTCGATGCGCAGCTTTGGCACGCCGGCCTCGATCGCCTTCGCCATGCCGCCGAGCTCCTCGACTTCCTGGATGTGGCCCCAGGCCTTGGCGGCGAGGTCGCGCGTGAGCCGCTCGACATAGTACGAGCCGCCCCAGGGATCGATGATGCGGGTGGTGCCGCTCTCCTGCTGCAGGAACAGCTGGGTGTTGCGGGCGATGCGCGCCGAGAAATCGGTCGGCAGCGCCAGCGCTTCGTCGAGCGCATTGGTGTGCAGCGATTGGGTGTGGCCTTGCGTGGCCGCCATCGCTTCCACCGTAGTACGCATCACGTTGTTGAAGACGTCCTGCGCAGTCAGCGACCATCCCGAGGTCTGGCTGTGCGTGCGCAGCGACAGCGAGCGCGGGTCCCTGGGGTTGAAGGGCTTGAGCAGCTTGGCCCAGAGCAGGCGCGCGGCGCGCAGCTTGGCGACCTCCATGAAGAAGTTCATGCCGATCGCCCAGAAGAACGACAGGCGCGGCGCGAAGCGGTCGACGTCGAGTCCTGCGGCAAGGCCGGCGCGTAAGTATTCGACGCCGTCGGCCAGCGTATAGGCGAGCTCGAGATCCTGCGTCGCGCCGGCCTCCTGCATGTGATAGCCGGAGATCGAGATGGAATTGTACTTCGGCATCTTTTGCGAGGTGTAGGCGAAGATGTCCGAGATGATCCGCATCGAGGGCGCCGGCGGATAGATGTAGGTGTTGCGCACCATGAACTCTTTTAAGATGTCGTTCTGAATGGTGCCCGACAGCTTCTCCGGCGGCACGCCCTGTTCCTCGGCGGCGGCGACATAGAGCGCGAGGATCGGCAGCACCGCGCCGTTCATGGTCATGGACACGCTCATCTGGTCGAGCGGGATCCCGGCAAACAGCGTGCGCATGTCGTAGATGGAATCGATCGCAACACCGGCCATGCCGACGTCGCCGCCGACGCGCGGATGATCGGAGTCGTAGCCGCGGTGGGTGGCAAGATCGAACGCGACCGAGAGGCCCTTCTGTCCGGCCGCGAGGTTGCGGCGATAGAACGCGTTGGAATCCTCGGCCGTGGAAAAGCCGGCATATTGCCGGACCGTCCAGGGCTGGTTGACATACATGGTCGGGTAGGGACCGCGCAGGTACGGCGCGATGCCCGGATAGGTCTCGAGGAAATCGAGCCCGGCCAGATCAGCCTCGCCGTAAGCGGGCTTCACCAGAATGCCCTCCGGCGTCAGCCACGGCTCGGCGCCGCCGGCAGGAGTGGCGGTGGCGGCTCGCTCGAAAGTGACGTCGGCAAAATTGGGAATGCGGGTCATTCCTTGGAATCCTCAAACCTGCGATTGCGCTCGATCAGCTTTTGCACATTCTTCTTGTAAACGGGATCGTCCAGGCGGCTCTGAGTCACTCGGCCGGTCCCGGCCCAGAGCAGCCATGCGAGCAGCTTTTCAGTCTTCCATTCTGCCAGACCGAGCAACGTTTGTCCGAGCAGCTGAAACATGGACTGCCTCAATCATGATCCGGATGCTGATGGCTGACGATGGTCGCCATCTTCTCCGGTCCGTAATTCTGCTGCGTCGTCTGACTCGGCAGATTGGCGATGCCAACGACCCAGCCGAGGCGGGATTCGATGCCGAACTGCCGCGTCGGCACCACCCGGTCGGGGCGATCGAAGGTGCCGGTCATGATCTCGATCCGGTCGCCGTCGATGCGGCCGAAGCTCAGCGGCGTGCCGCAGGCGGCGCAATAGCCGCGATCGGCGATCGAGGAGGAGCGGAAGAACGACGGCTTGCCCTTGGTCCAGGCGAAATCAGTTTTGTTGATGTCGGCCAAAGAGGCGAACGGCGCGCCGCTCGCCTTCTGGCACATCCGGCAGTGGCAGATCGAAATCCTGGTCGGCGCCGTCATGACCGCAAAGCGCACGGCGCCGCATTGGCAGCCGCCGGTGAGAACGGGTTTGGTGGTTTCGGTCATCGCTGCTCCATCCGTCGGTAGGCGTCCTGCAGTGTGGCAAGCGCATCGCCTCCGGCGAAGACAAAGCCCGTGACGCCGGCGACCCGTAGCGCCGCCTCGGCCTCAGCCGGGCGGCCCGCCAGGTAGATATGTCGCCCGCCGGCCGATTGGAGGGCCTTTGCCGCGGCTTCGGCGTGTTCCGCATAGACCTTGTCGCTGGAACACAGGCAGGCCAGCTCGGCGCCGGAGGCCTTGAAGGCCGCGGCCAGCTTGGCCGGATCGGCAAAGCCTTCGCTGCCGGTGGCCTCAATGCCGCCGGCCTCGAAAAAGCTCTTCGCGAAGGTCGCGCGCGCGGTGAAATCGGCGGGCGTGCCGAGATTGGCCAGGAACAGCTTTGGCCGTGCGCCCCGCGCCTTCAACATCGTGTCGGATTTATCGCGCAGCGCCTCGAACGGTTCCGCAAGACGGATCGGCGGCAGCGCCGCGAACTTATATGTCTGCTCGCCGTAGGGCGGAAGCGCGATCGGCGTTGCCTTCAGGACAGCGGCTTCGCTCTCATGCAGGTTCGGAAACTCGCTGGCGCCGGTCAGCACGTCGCGGCGCTTTGCGATATTGGCCTCGCGCGCCTTGCGCGTGGCCGCGACCTTGCTCTGGAACACACCCTGCTGAAGCGCGGCGAACGCGCCGCCGGCTTTCTCGCTCTCCTGGAACAGCGCCCAGGCGGCATCGCACAGCTGCGCCGTCAGCGTTTCGATGCCGCCGGCGCCGGCCGCGGGATCGCTGACCTTGGCGAGGTTGCTCTCCTCCAGCAGCAGAAGCTGCGTGTTGCGCGCCACGCGCCGCGCGAACGGATCAGGCAGGCCGAGCGCCAGCGTATGCGGCAGCACGGTGATGGCGTTGGCACCCGCCAGTCCCGCGGCGAACGCCGCCATGGTCGCGCGCAGCATGTTCACGTAGGGATCGCGCTGCGTCAGCATGCGCCAGGCGGTATCGGCGGCGATGAACAGCGGTTTCGGCGTCAGGCCGCAAGCGCTCTCGATGCGCGCCCATAACAGCCGCAGCGCGCGGAACTTGGCCATGGTCAGGAATTGGTCGGCATCAGCGGCGAGCCGCGCATAGACCATGCCCTGCGCGGTCTCCAGCGGAATGCCCGCACCTTCGATCGCGCGCAGGTAAGCGACGCCGCAGGCCAGCACGAAAGCGAGCTCCTGCACCTCCGAGCCGCCGGCATCATGGATCACCCGGCCGTCGGCGGAGGCGAACGGCCCCTTGAAGCCGAGCCCGGCGAGGCCTTTGATGGCGCCCGTGATCGCGGGGGCGATTTCGTCCCAGGTATAGGGGCTGTGGCCCCACACCGCGCCCGCCGCGAGCGGATCGAGCCCGAAGCGGATGTTGCAGGCGGCGGGATCGAGGCCGTTGCTCTTCACATATTCCGCGACATGGATCGCGGCCATCCGCGATTGCGGTCCGATCTCGAGCTCGATGCCGATGCCGGCGTCGAGATGAATGTCTTTCAGGATCTTTGCCACCGCCTCGGCCGAAGGTTCCAGGCCGAAACCGCGCGCGCCATTGGCGCCGGCGAACACCAGCGCAAGCCCGGTTGCACCGTTCTCCAGATCCTGCAGCGCCTGCGCATTCGCGAGCGCCGCATCGGGATGGTCGATCCGCTGCACGACCTGCCATGGCGCAGCCGGCGGCCGGCCCATCACCGGCGCAACGCCTGTCGCGCGCGGATAGAGCGGTTCGATCTTGATGCCGTCATAGGTCTTGCCGACCAGCTTCTCGAACGGCGCGCCCTTCAGCACGCCGTCGACCAGCTTGCGCCAGTCCTCGAGGCTGGCCTTGGGAAAATCCGCCGCCAGCGGCAGGTCGTCAGTCACGGAGGTCATGCGGCGCGGGGCTCCCGAACGTCTTGTTATTCGCAGGCGAAATTGCCATGGCGGACCGTTCCTGCAAACGGTTGTTTTTGGTTAACCGGTATCCGGAAGCCGCTCAATGCCTTGCGTCGAGACGCCGGCGAGCCCGTCGCGCACACGAACGCCCGAGATCACGCGATCCGGTGCGATTTCGGCCAGCGGCACCAGCACGAACGCGCGCTCGAACAGGCGCGGATGCGGTAGCGTCAAATCGGGCTTCTGCAAGGAAACATCGTCGTAGGCGATCATGTCGAGATCGAGCGTGCGCGGGCCCCAGCGCCGCTCCTTGGTTCGTGCGCGGCCGAACTTCTGCTCGACTTTCTGCAGCACGAACAATAGCGCATGCGGATCGAGGCTGGTCTCGATCTCGATACAGGCGTTGATGAAGGGATCCTGGTCCTCGTCGCCCCACGGGGGGGTCGCATAGTCCGAGGAGCGCGCGATCAGCGCCGCCTGTGCCATGCCGCAGATATGCGCGATCGCCCTTTTGAACGTCGCACGGACGTCGCCGACATTGCCGCCGAGTGCGATCAGCACGCTCGCCATATTAGGGATGCCGCGAGCGCGTCAGCACGATGCCGACATCGTCGAAGATCGCGGCGATCGGCGCGTGCGGCTTGTGCACCGTGACCTTTACGGCGCGGATGCGCGGGAAGTGCGACAGGATGGCGTCCGCCACCGCGCCGGCCGCGCGCTCCAGAAGCTTGTAATTGGTGTTCTTGAACGCCGCCGTCGTCGTCGCCACGACATCGGCGTAGGACACCGTGTCCGCGAGCCGGTCGCTGCGCGCAGGCTCCGACAGGTCGGTATAGAGCTCGAGATCGATGACGAAACGCTGGCCGACCTCGGTTTCGTGATCCATCACGCCGTGGCGGGCATGGATCGACAGGCCGGTGACGAAGATCGTATCGGTCATTGCTTGCTCTCGATGGCTTGCGCCACCCGCAGGGCCTGCAGGGTTTCGGCGACGTCGTGGGTCCGGATGATCTTGGCGCCGCGCTGCGCGGCGATCAGATGCGCCGCGATCGAGCCGGCGAGCCGCTCCGATGGCTCCGACGGCGACACCGAGGCGATGA
Source organism: Bradyrhizobium yuanmingense (assembly GCF_025200905.1). NCBI lineage: Bacteria > Pseudomonadati > Pseudomonadota > Alphaproteobacteria > Hyphomicrobiales > Nitrobacteraceae > Bradyrhizobium > Bradyrhizobium yuanmingense. The sequence continues at coordinate 2,343,059 of NZ_CP104173.1, forward strand.
AGCGTTTGCGCGAGGCACCGACCAGGATCGGCAGGCCGAACATGTCGAGCTCGCGCAAGCGCGCAAGCGCAGACATGCTCTGCTCGGCGGTCTTGCCGAAGCCGATCCCGGGATCGAGCACGATCTTGTCGCGCGCGATGCCGGCTTTTGCGGCAAGATCCAGCGAGCGCAGGAAGAATGTCTTGATGTCCGCGACGATGTCGATGGCGGGATCGACGCTGTCGCGGTTGTGCATGACGATGACGGGCACGCCCCTGGCGGCGATCAGCGGCGCCATGCCGGCGTCCCGTTGCAGGCCCCAGACGTCGTTGGCGATCACCGCGCCCTGGTCGAGCGCGAAGGCCACCACCTCCGCCTTCATGCTGTCGATCGAGACGGGCACACCGAGCGCCACGACGTCCGATAGCACCGGCTTCAGCCGAGCGAGCTCTTCCGCCGCCGTGACCGGCCGGGCGCCCTTGTAGGGCCGGGTGGATTCGGCGCCGATATCGATGATGTCGACGCCGGCGGCGATCATCGCCCGCGCCCGCTCCAGCGCCCGCGCCGGCGCGATGAACTCGCCGCCGTCGGAGAAGGAATCCGGGGTGATGTTGAGCACGCCCATCACCGCAGGAAGCCGCCGGCCCACGAGCGTCCGCAGCGCGTCAATCCCGGCCGAGCCGGCCGGCGGGACGGAAGGGGAGGGCGAGGCGTTCATGCGCGTGGCATTGCGCTGTCGGGCAGGGGGAGTCAAGACGGGATTGGGGCCATTCGCGGCCATTCCGATGCGTGCAGACGGCCGAGAGGATGCGATGTTCTTGCTCACCCTCCGTCATTGCGAGCGCAGCGAAGCAATCCAGACTGTCACCGCGGCAAGATTCTGGATTGCTTCGCTGCGCTCGCAATGACGATCTGGGAGCAGTGGTACCCCAACCTCTCCAGCTTGGTCCGCAGCGCTAATACGTAATCTTCGGCGGCAGCTTCTTGGCCTTGGCGATGATGTCGCCGACCGACTTCTCGGAAGGCAGGACGCGGACCAGCTTCTTCTTCTCGTTGGCCTCGCGCATGCTCTGCGCCAACCTTGCCGGATTTCGATAGGCGAGCTCCCGCACCGTCGTGACGCCGGCGGCGCGGACGAGCCCGACCTTGGCCCTGCCCATGCCGGGGATGCGCATGTAGTCGGAGACGTTGGCCCATTCCAGCAATTGCTGCTCGCTGATGCCGGTCTTGGCCGAAAGCGCCTTGCGGCCCTTCACGGTGGACGCCGCCTCGAGCAGCGCGTCGGTGGTGCGGATTCCTTGCGCCTTCAACTTGTTGGCGGCAAAGGCCGGCAGGCCCTCAATCTCGGAAATCGGATATGTCATGATGCTCGATATGAAAAGCGTCGCTCAGGCGAACTGGCTGAGGCCCGGCGTCCCCGCGATGATCTTGCCCATCTGATCCGCTCCGATTTTGTCTCGCCCGTAGCGGAAAAGTTCACGGGCGACGTTTTGAATCTCGGACATGCCGAGCCCCAGGCTCATCAGGCGGGTGCCGACGGCCATCAAGCCGCCGCCCATCAGCCGCGACAGACCGCCACCGCTCTTGGAGGCTTCGATCGCAGCTTCCGCTCCGGGGATCTGGTCGATCAGGGCCTGCACACTGTCGGAAGGGCCCTCGTTGCGAAGGAAGGCCAGGATAATGCCGACGGTCTTTTCAGCGACAGCACCATCTATGCTGGCGTTTGTCGCCAGCCGTCCGATCAGCTCGTCCATAAGACCCCGCCCCTCAGCCGGTTTGCATGCCGGAATATTGCTTTCGAAAATGATCTTGAGCCGGTGTGACGTGAAATACAAGCGATGAACGCAGGCGCCGTCGCGAACGCGCGAAAAGTGTTGCCGCCGTGCAAGAGCCTAGAACGAATCGGCAAAAAATTGCCGCTATGCGAACGCCCCATTCCGACTTTCGGCCGATGTTGTCCGTCTGTTTCCGACAATGTCGCATGCGCAGGAGCCGCTGAACCGATTTAATCGGCGCACGAGATGCGTTAAACTACGGAATTGGTGCATTCGGGTTTCGCGACGCGAAACTCGGCAGAAAGATCAGAGAGAATAATGACCGCACAGGACAGCAAGCTCGGCGATACCGACGACAAGATCTTCGTCGGCAAGGGAGACGAGCAGGCTTGGCTGACGCTTGCGCTGGCCAATCGCCACGGCCTTGTCACGGGTGCAACCGGAACCGGCAAGACCGTGTCGCTGCAAGTGATGGCGGAAGGATTTGCGCGCGCCGGTGTTCCGGTCTTCGCGGCCGACATCAAGGGCGACCTCTCCGGCATCTCGGAAGTCGGCGAGGCCAAAGACTTCATCCTCAAGCGCGCCGGCGAAATGGGTCTCAAGTTTCAGCCGGACCAGTTCTCGACCGTGTTCTGGGACGTGTTCGGCGAGCAGGGCCACCCGGTGCGCGCGACCGTCACCGAAATGGGGCCGCTATTGCTGGCGCGGATGCTCGACCTGAACGAGGTGCAGGAAGGGGTTCTCAACGTCGCATTCCGCGTCGCGGACGAGAACGGCCTGCCATTGTTGGACATGAATGATCTGCGATCGCTGCTGGATGCGATCGTGCCCGCCAGCGGCAAGAAGGGACCGGATGCTGAGGAAGATCCTTTAGCCGAGATCCGGAAGGCCGCGCAGAGCTTCGGCAATGTGAGCAAGGCGACGGTTGGAACCATTCAACGCCAGCTGCTGGTGCTGGAAAACCAGGGCGGAACGAAATTCTTCGGTGAGCCTGCACTGGAGCTGAAGGATTTCATGAAGACCGATAGCGACGGTCGCGGCATCGTCAACATCCTGGTTGCCGACAAGCTGATGGAGAGCCCCAGGCTCTACGCTACCTTTCTGTTGTGGTTGCTTTCGGAGTTGTTTGAGGAATTGCCGGAAGCCGGCGACCTGCCGAAGCCAAAACTGGTGTTCTTTTTCGACGAGGCGCATCTGCTGTTTAACGATGCGCCGAAGGCGTTGATGGACAAGATCGAGCAGGTGGTTCGTCTGATCCGTTCCAAGGGCGTCGGCGTCTATTTCGTCACCCAGAATCCGATCGACGTGCCGGACAAGGTGTTGGCCCAATTGGGCGGTCGCGTGCAGCATGCGCTGCGCGCCTTCACGCCGCGCGACCAGAAGGCGGTCGCCGCTGCGGCGCAGACCTTCCGGCCCAACCCGAAGCTCGACACCGCCAAGGTGATCACGGAGCTCGGCAAGGGCGAGGCGCTGGTGTCCTTCCTCGAGGGCAACGGCACGCCTTCGATGGTGGAGCGGGTGATGATCCGGCCGCCGACGGCGCGGATCGGGCCGATCACGCCCGAGGAGCGCAAGGCGATCATGAGCAGGAGCCCGGTGAAGGGCAAATACGATACCGCGGTGGATCGTGAGTCCGCCAATGAGATGCTGCAGAAGCGCGTAGCCGGGACGGCTGCGCCTGCCGACGCACAAAATGGTGGAGCCGGCGCAGGCGGCGGAATCCTTGGCCAGATCGGCTCGATCGTGGGCACCATCTTCGGCACCAACGTCAAGCGAGGTCGTCTGTCGACCGGCCAGGTCATTGCCCGCGACGTGACGCGATCGGTCACCAACCAGGTGATCGGCGGGATGGCCGCCAATATCGGCAAGTCGCTCGGCGGCCAACTCGGCGGCTCGATCGGCCGTACGCTGGTCCGCGGCGCGCTCGGCGGATTGCTACGGCGTTAGGCAGAGCGCCCGGTTTGAGGCAGTCGTCGTATCCGGTGAAGCTCTAGAACGTTGACCGTCGCCTGATATCTGCTCGTCCGAGCTACCACGGCGCACAAATTCAGGTGAAGGGCTCTGCAAGCCTTCGCCGGTCTGCTAGGTCCTGTGTCGTCGCCGCTCAGGACTACATCGTGACCCCGCCCGCCCCGTTGGCCAAGCCTGACGCACCCAGACGCCCGTCGCTGGGTGCGCCGCTGGATCTGCTTTTTCTGCTCTGCTGCGTCCTCCTGATCGCCGACGTGCTCGTCCCCGAGATTTTCGGCCGCGGCAAGACCAAGGACTACTCGCTCTGGTACTGGGCCGGACAGCAGGTCCTGGAGGGTGGGCCGCTGTATCCTGCCACGGCCGTCGAGCATTTCGATTTCATCTATCCACCGCTGCCGGCAATCCTGCTGGCGATCCCGAGCTGGTTCGGCAAGATCCCGCTCTATGTCGTCCTGTCGATCTTGAACGCCGTGGCGTGGTGGTACACCGCGGCGTTCTCCCAAGTCATGACCGGCTCGGACCGCGCGCCGGGTCGTTGGCTCGAGGCGCTGCCGGTCGTCGCCACCGTGACCTTCGTGTTCGACATGTTCGACCTCGGCCAGCCGAACCTCCTCCTTCTGGCGATGATGCTCTACGGCTTCTGGAGCTTGCGGCATCAGCGATCGTGGCTGGCCGGCTTCATGTTCGCGCTCGCCGCCGCCATCAAGGTGTTCCCGATCGCCGTGCTGCCCTATCTGGCCTGGCGGCGCAAATGGGCGGCCCTGGTCAGCGCGATCGTCTTCACCGGCATTCTTCTCTATGTCGTGCCGGCACCGATCCGCGGCTTCGAGCGCAACGCGGCCGAGCTGGCGACCTGGTACCAGGGCATGGTCGGGACCAGCTCGGAAAAGGGCTTTGGCCAGCGTGACGAGCAGAACTGGTCGTGGGTCAACCAGTCCCTCATTGCCGTCACGCATCGGCTGGTCCGGCCGATCAACTACAATCAGGACGATCCCAGCAAGCCGCCGCGCACCATGAATCTGATCGAGGTCGACTACAGGACGGCGAACTGGATCGTGCTCGCGCTGTCGGCGCTGCTCGGGCTCGGCTTTGTTGCGGTCATGCCGCGGCAAGCGCGGCGGACGGCGCGCTCGGATGCCGAAGAGCTCGGCATCTTGTTCTGTCTCATGACGGTCGCCTCGCCTCTGGCCCGGCAATACTATTTCATGTGGCTGTACTTCCCGGTGACGGTGTTGATGCATCGGGCCGCCTTCGACGAGCGAGCGCATGTGCGCCTGGGAACCTGGCTTGCCCTCAGTGCGGCCGGCATCCTCATGCTGTTGTCGCTGCCGTGGTTTCCGCTCGCCTTCCAAGCTTGGGGCAACAACCTCGCTGCGACCGCCGTCCTCGCAGGGTGTCTCGCCTGGCACATCCGGCATCCGCCGCTTGCGGCTAGCCCTAAGGCCGCACCGGCGCTAAAACCCGGACCTCTCGAGACTCAACAATCAGGATAGCAATCATGGCCAACGCGCAGCTCCAATCCGTGCTCGACCACATCGACAAGGATTTCGATAACAGCCTGCAGCGCCTGTTCTCGTTGTTGCGGATCAAGTCGATCTCGGCCGATCCCGCCTTCGCCGATGATTGCAAGGCTGCCGCCGAGCATCTCGCCAGGGACATCGCCAGCCTCGGTGTTGCCACCGAGGTGAGGCCGACCGCGGGTCATCCCGCCGTCGTCGGCAAGACCGGCGCGGGCGGCCGGCCGCACGTGCTGTTCTACGGCCATTACGATGTGCAGCCGGTCGACCCGCTTGATCTCTGGCACCGTCCGCCGTTCGAGCCCGTCGTCACCGATCATGCCGACGGCCGCAAGATCATCGTCGCGCGCGGCGCCGAGGACGACAAAGGGCAGGTGATGACGTTCGTCGAGGCCTGCCGCGCCTGGAAGAAGGTGACGGGCTCGCTGCCGGTCGACGTCACCTTCCTGATCGAAGGCGAGGAGGAGGTCGGCTCGAAGAACTTCGTGCCCTTCATCGAGGCCAACAAGGACGAGTTCAAGGCCGATTACGTGCTGGTGTGCGACACCAGCATGTGGGACCGCAACACGCCGGCGATCACGACCTCGCTGCGCGGCCTGCTCTATGAAGAGCTCAAGATCACCGCCGCCAATCGCGATCTGCATTCCGGCGTGTTCGGCGGCACCGCGATGAACCCGATCCGCCTGCTCACGAAGATCCTGGGTGGCCTGTTCGACGACGACAACCGCATCACCATCCCCGGCTTCTATGACGGCGTGAAGGACACGCCGCCCGATATCCTGGAGCAGTGGAAGAAGCTCGATTTCACGCCCGAGACCTTTCTCAAGCCGGTCGGGCTGTCGCTCCCGGCTGGCGAGAAGGGCAGGCTGCTGGTCGAGCAGGCCTCGACGCGCCCGACCTGCGACGTCAACGGCATCTGGGGCGGCTATATCGGCGAGGGCTCAAAGACCGTGATCCCCTCGCATGCCTCGGCCAAGGTCTCGTTCCGCCTGGTTCAGGGCCAGGACCCGCAAAAGATCCGCAAGGCCTTCCGTGATTACGTGACGGCGCGCATTCCCGGCGACTGCAAGGTCGAGTTCGGCGACCATTCCGCCGCGCCCGCAGTCGCGCTCGACTGGACCATGAAGCCGCTCGCCGCCGCCAGCAAGGCGCTCGCGGAGGAATGGGGCAAGGAGACCGTGCTGATGGGCTCGGGCGCCTCGATCCCGATCGTCGCCGACTTCAAGCGCACGCTCGGCCTCGACTCGCTGCTGGTGGGGTTTGGCCTCGACGACGACAACATCCACTCGCCGAACGAGAAATACGACCTGCAGAGCTTCCAGAAGGGCATCCGCTCCTGGGCAAGGATCCTCGCCGCGCTGGCGGAGGTGAAATAGGCGCGGTGCGGTAGGGTGGATTAGCCGAAGGCGTAATCCACCAACTCTTGCGGGCTGCACCAAGAGAAGAGGTGGATTACGCTTCGCTAATCCACCCTACGAAGTTCACGAAACAAAAACGCCGCCCGGAATTGGGCGGCGTTTCATTCCAATACGTGCAGAGGTAGTTCGACGGAAACACTACCTCAATTTCGTGAATATCTCAAGACCGGTAGCCGGGATTGACGCGGTCGAGCTTGCGCAGCAAGGGCGGCCACACGAGGTTGTTTGCGCGCAGCTCGGCGCGGTCGCGGTTGGCGAGCAGCTCGGTGTTCTTCTCGATCGCGATCTCCTCGACCGGATAGACCGGCGTGCCGAGCGCGCGCGTGCGCACCTGCATCGAGCAGGCGCGCTCGAGATGGTACATGCGCTCGAACGCGGAGGCGATCGAGCGGCCGACCGTCAGCGTGCCGTGATTGCGCAGGAGCATGTGGTTGTGGTCGCCGAGATCCTTCTGCAGCCGTGGCCGCTCCTCGTGGTCGAGCGCGATGCCTTCATAGTCGTGATAGGCGAGGTCGTGGGTGACGAGCTGGGCGGTCTGGTTCAGGGGCAAGAGCCCTTCCGCGCTGCTCGACACCGCGGTTCCGTCGAGGGTGTGGAGATGCAGCACGCAGATCGCGTCCTCGCGCACCTCGTGGATCGCCGAATGGATGGTGAAGCCGGCAGGATTGATGCTGTACTCGCTCTCGGAGAGCTGATTGCCGTGCAGGTCGACCTTGACGAGGCTGGAGGCCGTGATTTCCTCGAACATCAGCCCGTAGGGATTGATCAGGAAGTGATGGTCGGGACCGGGCACGCGCGCGGAGATGTGGGTGTCGACCAGATCGTCCCAGCCGTACAGCGCGACCAGGCGATAGCATGCGGCGAGATTGACCCGTTGCTGCCACTCCGCCTCCGTCATGTTGGAGGGGACTTCCCTCAGGCGGGCTTCTGCTGGCGACATGGCTGATCTCTCCGAACCTCGTTGTTGCGGAGGAGGAGCGTAGTCGCGGGAGAGGCTTGCGGCAAGGCGCGAGGAGCGTGGCTGTCAAGCGTGGCCCGCATGGAGCACGTAGCCCGCATGGAGCGAAGCGGAATGCGGGGCAGCTCGCACGATACCACAGGTCCCGGATTACGCTTCGCTCCATCCGGGCTACGGATACGGAGAAATCCTACGGCGCCGGGATCGACAGCAGGCTGGAAATGCCGCGCCCCCGGATGTCGTAGACGCGGGCGAACACCACGTCGTCGCGCTTGATCTCGACCATGACCGGGGCGGTGAGGCCCTTGCAGTAGAACTCGCCGAGCGTCATGGCGAAATCGGCCGCGTTGGAATCCCAGCCGATGGTGAAGTCGGGCCCGAGCGCCACCTGGGCCGGGCGCTGCGGACCGCACACCGCCACCTTCCATTTGCGGTTGCCGGGCGGCACTTCCTGGCGCTCGACGAGCTGCTCGCGCAATCCGTCGGAGGCCTGCTTCAAGGCGAGGCCCCAATAGTCCAGCATGAAGCGGTCGTCGGCGCCGCGCACGGTGCCGGCAATGTGGTTGAAGTGCGTGTATTGATAGGGGTGCAGCCGGATCATCTCGGCGAGCGACAGCGCAAGGCCGAAGCAGAAGGTGGCGAGCACGACCGGCTGCCAGGTGCGGTGATTGGCCCGCAGGCGCTCCATGGTCCAGGCGAAGGCGACGCCGCCGAGCACCGCCATCGGCGGGATCACGAAGACGAAATGGCGGATGCCGTTGTAGAGCGCCGGGCGCTTCACCATCGCGATCGCGAGCGGCAGGGTAGCAGCCAGCGTCAGCATCAGGAGGATGGTCTTGCGGCGTGCCGGAACCTCGCGCCGCGGCAGCATGGCGAAAGTGCTGACGATCGCACCGCCCATCAGAACCAGCATCACCTCGGGCAGCTGCAGGGCGAACAGCGTCGGCAGATACGACCAGGGCATGTCGGGCACCGACACGATCGCACCGTCGAACATCTCCTTCCATGGCTTCTCGAAGAAATGCGAGAAGTAGGTCAGCGCCGCCAAGGGATTGCCGGGCTCCATGATCGACCACGGCCAGATCAGGCCCATCACGAGGTAGCCGAGCACGAGGCCTGGCAGCAACACATAGACGACATGGGCGAAGCGGCGAACGGATTCGCGCGGACCTTCGGTGCGCAATTCCTCCAGGAACAGCGGCACGAAGCCGACCACGGCGTAGACCAGCGCGAGTCCGCCGAGAACACGGCAGCCGAGCGAAAGGCCGGCCCCCAAGCCGACGATCAGGATCGTGCGCGGCGATGGCTGCGGATATTCCTCGGCGAGCCGGACGAGGCCGAGCATCAGGACGACCATGGCGACCGCGAAGGGTGCATCCTTCGGGTTCATGAACATGTGGCCGTAAAAGGTCGGGCAGAGCGCAAGCAGGAGGAGGGAAGCCAGACCGGCAAGCGGTCCGCCGATGCGGCGGCCGAGCCGCCATGTCACGGCAAGTCCGATTACGCCGACGATGGCGCCGACCAGACGGCGGGTCTCGAACAGCTCGAGCGGAATGACCTTGTGCAGCAGGGCCGCGACCATGTCGAAGCCGCCGCCATACATGTAGAGATTGGCGAAGGAGAGCGCCGCGGTGTCCTTGAAGCCGGAACCGAACATGCGCAGCAGCAGGTCGGCATATTCGGCGTGGGTGTAGTCGTCCCAGCCGAGCCCGTAGTCGCGGAAGGTCAAGCCTGCAATGACGGCGACCGCGGCCAGCACCAGCATGGCGAGATCGTCGCAAGTCCGTTCGATCGAGCGCCGCTGAGGCGTGTCGATCGCCGAAGTCGTGATGGATGTCATGGCTATCGGTGCCCCGGAATCCCCTTTTGGCCCTGCTGGCGCGCGCGGGCCTCAACCCCGGACTCCCTATAGCGCAGTTCCATTACCAAGTAATTGGGCATTATGGCTAAATTCCTGATGCGACGCAGCAATTCCGGTTGGCACCCATTCAGCTGACTTTGCGAGCAGCTTTAGCAGTAGCGAGCCCCGGCTGAAGGGAATGTGAATAAGTCCCTGATTTCCTTCCCTTTAGGAACACTGCCCAGAATTGGCCGTTGGCGTGGAACAGCGTATGACGGTATCGTGGCGTAGCGGTTCTCGCGCGTGATGCGCGGCCGGGGGTGAGTTCGATGAATTTGGCATTGCTGATCGTGGGGATTTGCGCCGTGCTGGCGGGTCTCCTCGCGGTGATTTTCGGCATGACGATCAGGGAATTCAGCCTCGGTGGGACTCTCATAGTCTCCGGCACCATTGGCGTCTGCTCCGGAATGTTACTGGTCGGCCTGCATCTGGTGCTGCTCGAGCTCAGGGGCATCGCACGCCGGCTGGCCGGTGCGGTCGCGCCATCCGAGGTTCGGGTCAGGCCCGCGCTGCCGGGCCTCGCTGTGCCTGGCGTAGTCGCGCCCGAGCCGGTGCCCGCTGCGGCGGTGAGAGCCGAGCCGGCGCCGCCGCCACCGCCCGCAAGTCCGCCGCCGTGGCAGAGCGAAGCTGCAGCGCGCGAGCGGCCGCGTGCCGAGGCACCGCAGCAGGAGCCGGAAGCCCCGACACCGCCTCCCGCTCCGGAAGCGTCGCGCCGGCGCAACCTGCTGTTCGCCTCGACCTCGCGCAAGGAGCGCGAGCGCGCGGAGGCAAAATCCACTGAAACTCCCCCGCCGCCCGCGGAGCCCAGCGAGGCCCCGAACCTTTCGCCCCCTGCGAGCTTCGACGTCGCCTGGCCGAAGCCGGACCGTGCGCGCCCGCCGGAGCCGCCGGCCGCCCAACGCCGTCCGCCGCCGCCGCGCTCGCCGTCGACCTTGGCGGAGACCGCTCCTGAGCCGGCGCCCGAGCCGCCGCCGCTCGTGGAGCCCCCGCCGGTGACGGTGCTCAAGTCCGGCGTCGTCGATGGCATGGCCTATTCGCTCTATTCCGATGGCTCCATCGAGGCGCAGATGCCGGAGGGCATGATGCGCTTTGCCTCGATCGACGAGCTCCGTGCCCATCTCGACCAGCGCGGTTGAAGCGACCGCGCGCTCAAGTAGACGGGCGCCTTTCACCAGTAATCAGTGCCTCGCCGTCAGTCATCGTGTTTCAGCCGAATGTATTCTTGACAGGGAATACTTCGGTGTCGTCAATCCTGTAAGCCACAAGCGGACAAGGGAGGGCGCATGTCGGATGCGGGGGCGAAGAATTTCATCGAGCTGACCGCGAGCATCGTGTCGGCCTATCTCAGCAACAATCCGACGCCGGCGGCCGAGATTGCGAACCTGATCAGTCAGGTGCATGGCGCCTTGGTGCGGGTCTCGTCAGGCCGCACCGAGACTGCGCCGCTGGAGCCGGCCAAGCCCGCCGTCTCGCTCAAGAAGTCGATCGCGCCCGATTATCTCGTGTGCCTCGAAGACGGCAAGCGCTTCAAGTCGCTGAAGCGCCATTTGCGCACGCAGTACAACATGACGCCGGAGCAGTACCGCGAGAAGTGGGGCTTGCCGGCCGACTATCCCATGGTCGCCCCGAACTATGCGGTGGCGCGCTCGCAACTGGCCAAGCAGATGGGCCTCGGGCAGCAGCAGCGGAAGCGGAAGTAGTCGGGGTCTTGTAGGGTGGGCAAAGGCGCAAAGCGCCGTGCCCACGAGTTTTCATTATACACAGGAGGTGGGCACGCTCCGCTTTGCCCACCCTACGAGAGCATCTTACGACGCTTCCGCGAGCGCCTCTCTCGCATCGGTCTTGATGCGCTCGACCATCGAGCGCAGGCCATTGGAGCGCTGCGGCGTCAGATGATCGCGAAAGCCGAACTCGTTGAACACGGCGATCGCGTCGGTATTGAGGATCTCCCGCGGCGTGCGGCCCGAATACAGCGCGAGCACGATCGCGACCAGCCCGCGCACGATATGGGCGTCACTGTCGCCGCGATATTTCAGGACCGGCTCGCCATTGCTGCGATCGACCGTCTTCTGCAGCCAGACCTGGCTGACGCAGCCCTGCACCTTGTTCTCGGCCGAGTGTTCCGCCTCCGGCATCGGTTCCAGAGTGCGGCCGAGCTCGATGACGTACCGGTAGCGGTCGTCCCACTCGTCCAGAAGCTCGAAATTATCCCTGATGTCGTCGATCGTCGTCATATCGGCCCGCAGTTCCCGCTTACCGCCAATATAGAGACGCGAAGCCCTGAAATCGATAGGGCCTGGACGCTTAATTCGCCGGCCCCGGTCCGCGCCATTCGAGCGCAAGGTCGTCCTGGGTCAGGGTATCGCGCGGCGCCTCGCTCGCTGCAAGATCGCCTTCGCCGGCCAGCGCGATCGAGCCGGTATGGTCGGGCGCCTTCTTGCTGTCGGTCTTGCTGCCGTCGTTCCTGCCGCCGTCGTTCTTGTCGTTGGTGATCTGCTCTTTCTTGTCGTTGATGATCTGATAGAGCTTCTTCGCGCCGTCCTGGGCGCGCTGGCCGATGATGGTCGCGGCCTGGCCGCCGACCTCGCAGGCCGCCGGCTGGCGCTTGCAGAACTGGGTCACGTCGGAAACGGCCGCGGTCGCGGCCTGCACCGCATCGGCGGCGCCGATCTGCGGCAGCTTGTCCGATTCGGGCGTCTTGTCCCGCGGCAGGAGCACCAGCACCAGCCCGAGCCAGAATGTGATGCGGAGCAGAAAGCGCATCTTATCGACCTGTCCGTTAGACTCCGCCCGCGGCGATCTCCCGCGGATGTCGGACCTAGCGATCCTCGATAAATCGCAAGTGATTGCCTTGAGCTTAATTCGCGGAAAATTGACGTCAGATTCTTCGGGAGCGACGTTCCGGTAAATTTTCGATTGACGCCCGTACCCATGGTTCTGCCGGCCGCCCGCATCCACCAATTCGAAACCATGCGGAGCAGGGTGAAACCCTGCGTTCACCATTCGCAGCGAAGACGTCGCCAAATCGTCTAAAAAGCTCCGCGATAACGCGGTGTCCGGCCACACGCTGTGCCGCCTTAGCACTCGTTTAAGGTCGCTCTGACACGGTGGCTCAACGACAAGGAGGCGTTCCGGCGCGTCTTCCAAGAGACGATTGAGCCGAAGCGCAAGACCCGTGACAGTTTTGAGTATCATCCGCGATTGTCTCGATGCACTGCTGCATCCCTCCGCGCGCTACGATGCGCTGATGCGCGCGCGCCATCGCGCCTTCATGGCACCGCGGCTGCTCGGCAGCCTCGCCGCCTTCGCTGCATTTCCGGTCTATCTCGCCATGCGCGGCGCGCCGAGCGCGATCGAGGTCGCGGCCTTTGCCTGGCTGATCGCGCCGATCATGTTGTCCTGGTTCCTGTCGCGCACCGGCCGTTACGAGGGCGCGCACGTGCTGTCGTCGCTGGCGCTCGCCGGCCTGATCATGGCTGTCGCGATCACGACAGGCGGCATCGAATCCTTCGCCGCGGTCTGGCTGATCGTGGTTCCGCTCGAAGCTGCGCTGTCGGCCTCGCGCCGCGTCGCGGCGTTTGCCTCGCTGCTTGCGCTGTCCTGCGCCGGAATGCTGATTCTGGTCAGCCAGCTCGGCTGGCTGCCGGTGGTTGAGCCGAGTGCCGCCGAGCGCGGCGTGCTGATGGCTTTCGGGGTCACGTCTGCCACTCTTTATGCCGGCGGCCTCGCCTTCGGCGCGGAATCGCTCGCGCGCACCAGCGTCGCGCTGTTGTCGCGCGAGGAGGAGCGTTACCGCCTGCTGGCGCGCAACATGAGCGATGTCATCTCGCGGCATCAGCGCAACGGTGCGGTGCAATTCATCTCGCCGGCGGTGGAGGCCATGCTCGGAGCGCAGGTGGCGCAACTGCTCGGCCACGGCCTGTTCGACCGTGTCCATGTCGCCGATCGGCCGGCCTATCTCACGGCACTGTCCGACGCGGCGCGCGGCGAGGTGCGCAGCGTCGAGTTCAGGCTGCGGCGCGAGCCCGCCGCCGAGCGCGGCCAGGTCGATTTCATCTGGGTCGAGATGCGCTGCCGTCCGCTCGATCAGGACAGCGCGCGTGACGTCACGTGCGAAGCCGAAGTCGTCGCGGTGATGCGCGACGTCACCGACCGCAAGCTTTTCGAGCAGGCGCTGGACCAGGCGCGCAGCGCCGCCGAGGCGGCCGATGCCGCCAAGACGCGCTTCCTCGCCACCATGAGCCACGAGCTGCGCACGCCGCTCAACGCCATCATCGGCTTCTCCGAGATGATCGCGCAGGAGCAGGCCTTGATGCTGGGTGCTGCGCAGCGCAAGGAATACGCCCAGCTGATCAACGATTCCGGCCAGCACCTGCTGTCGGTCGTTAACGGCATCCTGGACATGTCGAAGATGGAATCGGGCAATTTCGAGATCGCGTCCGAGCCGTTCGCGCCGCGCGCTTCGCTATTGCATTGCTGCAATCTGCTGGCGCTGAAGGCGCGGGAGAACGGCATCGACCTGATCACCGACGCGCCGCAGGACCTGCCCGTCATGACGGGCGATCCCAGGGCCTTCAAGCAGATCGTGCTCAACCTCGTCGCCAACGCCATCAAGTTCACCGAGCGCGGCGGTCAGGTCTGCGTATCGGCCGCGGTGTCCGGCTCGCAGCTGACGCTGCGCATCAGCGACACCGGCGTCGGCATCGCGCCCGACGATCTCAAGCGCATCGGCGCGCCGTTCTTCCAGGCCGGCACGACCTATCAGCGCCGGCACGAGGGCACCGGCCTTGGACTTTCGATCGTGAAGAGTCTCGTGGCGTTGCATCTCGGCGAATTGACGGTACAAAGCAGGTTGGGCGAGGGCACGGCGGTCACCGTCAAGCTGCCGCTCGTCTACACGCCGCCGCAAGCCAAGCCGGCCGAGCGCAAGATTGCGACGCTGACGCCGGCGCTGCGCCAGGATCTTCAAGGTCAGGATATTCAAGACCAAGCTCACGATCAGTCTCAGGACCAACCCGCTCTGGTGAAGAAAAGTGCCTAAGAAGTCTGCCAAGGACGAAGCCGCTCCGCGCCGCCGTGGCGCCAAGGCTGCGGTTGTCGACGTCGAGACCGAGCGCAACCTCGTGATGCGCGTGCTGCTGCACAGCCCCAAGGACACGCTGGCCGGCCTCGTCGCCGTCGCCGCGATCGCCGCGATTGTTGCCAATGCGCTGTTCCTACAGACCGGCCGGCATCCCGCGCCGATGTTCGGCACGGTGATCAATCTTCCCGCGCCGTCGTCCGTGCCGCTGTCGAATCCCATGCCGCGTCCGCGCCCCGTCGGCGCCGATACCTCGCCGCTCGAGCCGCGCGCGACGGAGTTCCGCGTGGAGCCCAAGCCGGTCGAGCCCAAACCCGCCGAGCGTGCTGCCGAGAAGCCGCCCGAAAAGCCGGTCGAGGCGACCGCATCGACGCGCTCGAACGATCCGATGACCAATCTGGTCAAGGCGACCACCTCGACACCGCCCGCGGCCCTGCGTCCGCCGGCGCCGATCCCGGCGCAAAGCCCGGCCGCACGTCGCATTGCCGGCGTGCAGCGCGCGCTGTCCGAATACGGCTACGGCAATTTGAAGATCACGGGCAGCATGAGCGCCGAGACCCAGGCCGCAATCCAGAAGTTCGAGCGCGAGCACAAGATGCAGGTCACCGGCCAGGTCTCGGACCGGCTGCTGCGCGAGCTCGCCGCTGCGATCGGCCGCCCGGTCGAATAGCCGCACGTCGAGTGTCGTTGACGCAGGTCAATTGCCGGCGCCGGCACGATGGACCGGATCCGATACGATTGCGATTTGAGTGGGATCAATGACGGCCGGCGGCCGCAGGAACAAGATGGCTCATCTCATCAAGGAAGAGAGGTCGTCATGTTCAAGGTCTCGATTCTCGTCTGGATCATGCTCGGCACGACGCTGGCGGGCATCAGCCTCATCGTGGTGCTGATGGTCCCGAGCTTCGCCGCCGACGCCATCAGGAACATTCCCTATGCCGTGGCGGTAGGATTTGCACTCGCTATGCCGCTGTCATACTTCATCGCAACGCAGATTCGCGGTGGTCAGGACGGCACGCGCAAGGCGTGAGACGTAAAGCTGGCGTGAGGCCTCGCGCTGGCCTATCGTCGAATTCATGCGTTTGAAATCCAACATTTGGGTGGCGGCTTACTTGCGCCGGTGCCAGACCGAGGGCGTATTCGGCGCCGTGCGGCGTCGCGGTGCCGAGGAGGCGGGCGCGGTGTTCGTCAAGGTGTCGCTGCTCGACGGCCATGCCATGCTGTATGCGCCGGCGCCGCAGACCGTCTATGACGACGGCCGGCCGGTCGACCGCTTTTTCGTCCCTGTCGCGCCGCAGCCTCTGCCGGATCACACGATCGAGGAGCGGCTGATCAAGGAAATCCGCTTCGATCCGGATGCCTGGATCGTCGAGACCGAGGATCGCGCGGGCCGGCATTTTCTGGAATTGGCCAAGGCGTAGCCTCAACCGTCATTGCTCGCAATGACGGGGTTGGAGTTCGTTGCGTGCCTCACCGCTGCCGCTCGCTGAGGCGGCGTAAGCAAATCAGCGATCCGACGGATTAGTCCCCGTCCGCACCGCCGGGCTCGAGCCGGGCTGCACGCCCGGCCGCGTCTGGCTCGCGCCGGCGCGTGCGCGCTGGCGCTCCCCGTCATGCAGCGAGGACTGATACTTCGCGCGGGTGACCGCGAGCGTCGAGCCGCGCCAGGCCGCCAGCATCACCAGCGCCGATCGCTCGGCGAGACGGTCATAGAGCCGCGACAGGCGGTACACGGCGTTCACGGACGTTCCGATCTCCGGCTTGAAGAACAAGAGAATGCGCTGGAACACCGGGCTCGGCATGTCGAGCGCGCGTGCGGCAACGGCAAGCGCCTCGCCGCCGGCATCGTCGACGATCTGGGCTGCGACGCGCGAGGGCAGGATCAGGCTGTCGCCGAGCTCGAAGGTGAAGCTTTCGATATCGCCCGCGATCGCCGCCATCTCCAGGATCTGGATCGCGCGCTTGGCGCGCACGGTCGGAATACGGGGGGCGGCTTTCAGCGGGGTCTGCGCCAGATTATGCAGGATCAGCGCGCGCTCGGAGGCGCCGGCGCGGAAGAACATGTCGTGGATCTCGGCCGCCTCTTTCGGCTGCATCGCCAAGTTGGCGGCCATGCGTTGCTCGGCCTCGGTCGGCACGCGCGCCGGAGCAGACGCGCGCGGCGGGGCGGGGATCTCCCGGGCCAGTGGAACCCTGCGGCCTTCCTGGGTGGCGACCAGGCCGAGCTTCTGCAGGATCGGGACGGGCGTCTGCGGATAGACCGCGAGGCGGGCCTTGACGGCCGCGCGCGTCGCATCGTCGACTTGGTCGATCAGCCGCGTGGCGAGCTCGACGAATTGCCGCTGCTCGTCGTCGCTGTGGGTGCTCGTCTGGACATAGAGGTCGGTCAGCACGCGCAGCAGCGTCGGACGGACATCGACACCTTCGCGACGGGACAGGGTCATCAGCCCGTCGAATCCGGGAAACAGCGACTTGGTCATGGAGGCGTACGCAACTCGGGAAAGATACTTGGGGGCGAGCCTAGCGCAGCTTCGTTTAAAGCCTCGTTAAGGAAAACGAGGCGTGAAGCCGGCCCTGCAATTTGAGGCGTTGTCGTGCCGCAACGGGACGGCGCGGCGCGGTCCGTGCGGCTACGGTTGAAGCGGCCCGTTTACACCCCGTTAACCATGAGCTGATCTTAATGAATGCATGTTGCTGGGGCGCGTTCGGTCGCGCGGCAATTGAAGAGAGCTGACATGGGGACCATCATCGAATTTCCGGCCGGTCGCCGGGTGGGCTCGTCCGGGGATGTCGCTCCGCGCGCGGACATGGGAACGGTTCTGATCCTTCCCGTGATTCGAATCGAGCGCGAGGCGGACGAAACCAGCGGCGATCGCGGGCCGGAGCAGGGCACAGCGCCGGGGCGCCGTCGTCGCCGCCGCTGACATCCGGCTTCATGCAATGCCGGACGTCATCCACCAGATCCGGCCTGTCCTATCGGCCGTCCTGCTCGCGCTGCTGGGCGCCTTGCTCGCGGCGTGTAGCGGCGGCGACTTCGGCCGCACCCGCGAGAGCATGCGCAGCGACGACATGCATCGCTGGCTCGGTGCGGAGGTCACCTCCAGCGTCGGCCTGAGACCATCGCAATTCCAGCTCACCGACGAAGAGCGCCAGCTTCGCGATCTCGCCTATCCCATGATCGAGCCGCCGCTGTCGCGCCCCGCATGGAAGAGCGTGTTCGGCGACTACAAGGCGCTGCCCTCGCCGTGGCGGCAGAAGGTCGTGTTCGACCGCACCATGTACGGGCGCACCCTGATCGACGAGCCGCACCGCTCGCATTCCTCGCGCTATGCGCAGCTGATCGAGGACGTGCGCAACGACATCACCCGCTTCGAGCCGTTCTTCGCATCCGCGATCCGCGTCATCGATCTCGACAGGAAGCGCGATGCCAGCATGGCGCGGGTCTCCGCGCTGTCCCCGAGGGAGAGGGACGACGCGGTCGCGCGCATGCAGGAGAACTCGCTGATCATCCAGTGGGTGCAGCAATGCCTGGAGCAGCGCATCTCGTCCTATCGCTGGGCGCTGGAGCGCCTGGTGATCCAGGCCCCCGACGGCATGGCCGCCGATGCCGATCGCCTGATCGGCGAGCTCGCCGCCCAGACCGCCAATCCGCCGGTCCAGGGGCAACCGCCCTATGGTCGCGCGGTGGTCTCGAAGGGCTAAGCACGGGTCCTCAGCCCTTTGAGCGCGGCCGCCCCGCGGCCGATCGGCCCGATTCCCCGGGCCGCCTGACCGGTTCCACGGGAGTGCGCCGCCTGCCGCCGCCCACCTGGTTGAGGTTCTCCGGGAACCGCATTGATGGCCCTTGTCCTTCCGCGCCGGCCGGATAGGATCGCATCGTTTCTTCGAATTCATTTTATCCAAAGGTCCTTCGAGATGAGCTTAAACGCCGCGCATCCGCGCAAGAGCCGTCTGGACATTTCCTCGGGCCGCCTGTTGGCAGTTGCCATTCTGCTCGGATCGACTGGCTCCGCGGCCGCGCTGACCAAGGAAGCAGCGCTCGAGAATTGCCGGATGAGGGTCGGCAAGCCGATCGTGCAGGCCTGCATGCGCGCCGGCGGCGGACCTGCCGGAGGCGCAAATCTCGAAGCCTGCCGGGCAAAAGCAACGCCGCAGGTCAGGGCCTGTGTCATGGCGGCGCTCAATGCCGCTAATGGCCGCGCCAATGTCGCCGTCGAGCTTCCCAAGGAAACGGCGCCCAAGCTCGAGGCAGGCACGGCACTGCCGAAGGATTTCGTCGCCCCGCCGCGCAGCATCTCCGACATCACGGCGATCCTCGACGGCGACAAGCCCAACGAGAAGATGATCGCGGAATTGAAGTCGGAGGCCGACTCCGTGCCCACGGGCAAGGAGTCCCGCCAGGACCTCGCGCAGCTCTATTTCGATCGCGCCAATGCCCGCGCGCAGCTCGGCCGGCTCGCCGAAGCGATGGCTGACGCCGACAAGGCCGTGGAGGTCGGGCGCGGCGCCGTCGGCCCGAATTTGCTGGGGCGCATGTTGCAGCTCCAGTCCCTGCAACACTCGCTCGCGGGCGATCCGAAGCGCGCGCTCGAGATCATGCAAAGACTTTTGCGCGAATCGGCCAGCATGCCCGGCGCCAAGGGATTTCAGTTCGTGACGAACCGTGGGATCGCGGTCGTTCTCATCCAGATGGGCGACCTCGCACAGGCCGAAGCCTATCTCCGCCGCACCCAGACTGCGATCCAGGAGGCCCGCACCAGCGGCCATCCCAATTGGCGTGCGGCCTATGCGAAGTTCGGCCAGAGCTGGGAAGGCGAGCTGGAGCTCACTCGCGCCGCGATCTTCGAGGCACGCGGACAGTTCGCCGATGCCGAGGCCGCCTATCGCACCGCCGAGCTGCGCAAGCGCGCAAGCACGAAGGCCATCATGGCGTCGGACAGTGCGCCGGCCGAGACCCTTCTGCTGCAGGCGATCGATGGCACCGTGTTGAGCCAGGCGCGCATGAAGGCGAAGCAGGGCAAGCTGGCCGAGGCCGAGGTGGATGCGCGCCGCGCGCTGCTGTCGCGCCTGAAGGATACCGGCAAGTACAATCCGGTCACGCCGCGCTTCGTCATGGGGATGGCGGGCATTTTGGTCGACCAGGGCCGCTACGAGGAGGCCGAGAAGCTCGGCCGTGTCGCCCTCGACATCAACAAGACGGTGGGTGTGCCCGAGGATTCGCAGGCGACGGTGCAGTTGCTGTCGCAGCTTGCGGGCATCCTGACGCTTCGTCGCCAGAACGCCGAAGCGGGCGAGATGTTTGCGCGGATAGAAAAGGCCGTCGCCGGCTGGGACCCGCAGCGCCGCCAGGTCTTCGAGCTCAATCCCTCGCGCATCCTGTCGCTCTACGATTCCGGGCAGCTGGACGCCGGCATTGCCGCCGCGGAGCAGCTCGTGAAGAGGCAGATCGCCCGGGTGGGGGAGAATCATTTCGACGCCGCCTCGGCGCGCGGCACGCTGGCGGTCGGATTGATGCGCGCCCGCCGCGATGCCGACGCAATCCGCGAGTTTAGGGCCGCCATTCCGGTGATGATGGCGAGCGCCAACGATAACGCCGACGACGAGAACACGACCGTGGTGGCCGCGCGCAGCCAGCGGCTGCAGACCATCGTCGAGAGCTATCTGCTGCTGCTCGGCAGGGTGGAAGGAGGCGGCACCAATGTCGGCGAAGAGACGTTCAGCCTGGCCGATGCCGTCCGCGGCCGCTCGGTGCAGCAGGCGCTGGCTGCCTCGAGTGCGCGTGCGGCGGCAAAGGATCCCGCGCTCGCCGAGCTCGTGCGGAAAGAGCAGGATCTGAGCAAGCAGGTCAACGCCCAGCTCGGTACGCTTAACAACGTGCTCGCGCTTCCCGCAGCGGAACGCGACGAGAAAGGCGTGCAGCAGATACAGGGCTCGATCGCAGCGTTGCGCGGCCAGCGCGACAAGGCGCGCCAGGAGATCAAGCAGAAATTCCCGATCTATGCCGATCTCGTCTCGCCAAGGCCGCCGAGCGTCGCCGAGATCCGCGCGACGCTGACCGAGGGCGAGGCCATGCTGTCGTTCTATTTCGGCCAGAACGGCAGCTTCGTCTGGGCCGTGCCGAAGTCGGGGCCGGTGGCATTCGCCACCGTCCAGGCCAGGATCGGCGACATCGAGAGCAAGATCCGCAAGCTGCGCGAGGCGCTCGAGCCCCAGGCGGCGATGATCTCGGACATTCCACCGTTCGATCTCAAGCTCGGCCATGAGTTGTACGAGCTGCTGCTCAAGCCGGTCGAGAGCGGCTGGAAGCCGGCCAAGAACCTGATCGTTGTCACCAACGGTGCGCTGGGCCTGCTGCCGCTCGCCTTGTTGCCGACGGCACCGGCGGAGGTGGCCGCCGACGAAGACCCGCTCTTCGTCGGTTATCGCAACGTGCCGTGGCTGGCGCGAACCCATGCCGTGTCGACGGTGCCGTCGGCGGCGGCGCTGCGCACGCTGCGGCAGTTGCCGCCCGGCAAGCCCGGCCGCGGCGACCTCGTCGCGTTCGGCGATCCCTATTTCAACAGCGATCAGCACGCCGAGGCGGAAGGCACGGGTGAGAAGATTCAGCTGGCCGATGCCGGCGGCAACATCACGCGCGGCGGGCCGCTGAAGCGGCGCAACAGTCCCAAGCTCGACGGCGTCGATAGCGCCGAACTCGGTCTGTTGCCCCGTTTGCCCGACACCGCGGACGAGTTGAAGTCGATCGCGCTGGCCTTGCAGGCGGATCCCTCGAAGGTGCTGTTCCTCGGCAAGAGCGCGACCGAGAGCGCGGTGAAGACGATGAACCTCTCCGGCTTCAGGATCCTGGCCTTTGCGACCCACGGTCTAGTCCCGGGCGAACTCAACGGGCTGACGCAACCGGCGCTCGCTCTGTCGTCGCCGGTGGTGACGGGCGAGGGCGGCGACGGACTGCTGACGATGGAAGAGATTCTCGGTCTCAAGCTCGATGCGGACTGGGTCGTGCTGTCTGCCTGCAATACCGGCGCCGGCGCAGGCGCGGGGGCCGAGGCGGCCTCCGGGCTGGGCCGTGCGTTCTTCTACGCAGGCACGCGCGCCCTGCTGGTGACGAACTGGTCGGTGCACTCCCAGTCGGCGCGGCAATTGGTGACGAACCTGTTCAAGCGACAGGCCGACGATCCCAAGCTGTCGCGCAGCGAAGCGCTGCGCCAGGCGACGATGGCTCTTGTCGATGGTCCCGGCTATCTCAACAGCGAGGGCAAGACCGAGTTTGCCTATGCGCATCCGCTGTTCTGGGCGCCTTACACGATCATCGGCGATGGCGGCTTGCGTTGACGAATGGGAAAGGGGGCAAGGAAAATGAAGCGGAATGCTCTACTGGCTCTGGTGGTTGCAGGTCTGTTGGCCGCGGGATCCTCGCTCGCCGCGCCATTGATCACGGAAGAGGAGGCCAAGCTGCCGCCTCCCAAAGGCGCGGTCGCCGTCGATCAGCGCGGCATCATGCGCGGCCCGAAAATCGAGTTCGTCTCGCCGGGCGCTCCCGCGAATTCTCCTCTGCGGCTGGTGTTGAAATTCCAGTCCTATGGCGGGGCCAAGATCGATCCGGAATCGGTCAAGGTGATCTTCCTCCGAACGCCGAACGTCGACCTGACGCCTCGGGTCAAGCCCTTCGTGCAGCCAGATGGCATCAACATGCAGGATGCGGAGTTGCCGCCGGGCGAGTACACGATGCGTGTCGACATCAAGGACAGCGATGGCCGGCCGGGCACGACCGTCTTCACCCTGAAGGTTGCGCCCAAGTGAGCTCGCAGGTGAACTCGCAAGTGGCGTGCCTCTACTGCCGGTCGGAAAATGCCAAGGGTGCGCTGGTCTGCGCCTCGTGCGGGCGCGACATCGCCGTTCCCGCCACGTTGCTTGCCGAGCGCGACGATCTCTTGCGCAAGCGCGAGGATCTGCGCGATGAACTGAAGCGGGCCAGAGGCGAGATCGAAGCCATTATGAGGCGAGGGAAGTCGCGCTAGCGATGGAATGTCCGTTCTGCGCCGAGACGATCAAGGACGAAGCCATCGCGTGCAAGCATTGTTCGCGCGACTTGCGCGTCGTGCGACCGACGCTCCTCGAGATCGACGAGATCGTTGCCGAGCTGGACAAGCTCAGGCGGGATCTCGATCGCGTCAACGTCCGTCTGGAGCGCTACAAGAATCCATTGCGCTATTACGGAACGCATGCGGTGCTTTATGTGGTCATTCCAGCCCTGCTGCTGGTGATCGCGCATGTGCTCGTGACCATCACCTTCAACGTGTCCCCCATCCCGCTCCGGATTGCATCGATCGCCATACCGCTGCTGTTCGGCTTCGTGGCCTATCCGTTGCACCGGGTGTCCGCCCTGACGGCGTTCGTGCTGGCGTTCCTGGCAGCGGCCGTCAGCGTCCTATCGATGCTGACGGTTACGGGGATCCATGACCATGTTCCGATCCTTCCGACGATCTGGATCGAATGGCGTGAAGTGTTCGAATATGGCGCGAGCATCCTGCTCGCCTTCGTCTCCGGCAACATTCTCAGCGTCGTGATCTTCCAGATCCTGCCGCGTGTGCTGACGCAGGGAGGCAAGCCGAACGCGTTCGCCTTCAGGGTGGCGCGGCTGCTCGGGCAGCATGTCGGCGAGGAACAGCTGCGCCGTCGTGCCCGCTTGATACAGGACCTCATGCAGACCGCGGGGCCGCTCGCCGGCGTTGCCGCGACCGGCGTCGGCTCGATCTATGCGGGATTGAAGGGCTTGCTGGGCTAGCTCGACTGCATCTGTCTCACGGCGCGCCTTCAGGCCTAGCGCGCTTCCACCACTTCGCCGTCCTCTTTCACGAACCGGCCAACCGGATTGTCCAGGAGATCGACCACGGCTTCCGACGGCCGGCACAAGCGCGTGCCCTTTGGCGTCACCACGATCGGCCGGTTGATGAGGATAGGGTGGGCGATCATGACATCGAGGAGCTGCTCATCGCTCCATTTGGGGTCGTCCAGGCCGAGCTCCTTGTAAGGCGTTCCCTTCTCGCGCAGCAGCGCGCGGACCGGAATGCCCATGCTCGCGATCAGTTCCTTGAGCTTGTCCCGCGAGGGTGGAGTCTTCAGATATTCGATGACATCAGGCTCGACGCCGCTCTGCCGGATCATCG
This sequence comes from Bradyrhizobium yuanmingense, assembly GCF_025200905.1. NCBI lineage: Bacteria > Pseudomonadati > Pseudomonadota > Alphaproteobacteria > Hyphomicrobiales > Nitrobacteraceae > Bradyrhizobium > Bradyrhizobium yuanmingense. Next base: position 2,366,824 of record NZ_CP104173.1, read on the forward strand.
CCAGCGTGTTGCGCGAGGTGCCACAGGCGGGATTGTGATAGATCGTGACGGTCATCGAACTGTCTCCGTGATTGCGACGGAGGCGGACGCGCGTGAGCGGCCGAGCAACCAGTTCATCAGCAGCATGCCCGCGAAGGCGCCGCAGAGTTCCGCGAGGATGAATCCGGGCAGGTCAGCGGGGCGAATGCCGGCGAACGTGTTCGTCAGCGACCTTGCGATGGCCACCGCAGGGTTGGCAAACGACGTGGAAGCCGTGAACCAATAGGCGGCCGTGATGTAAAGGCCGACCAGCCAGGGGATGGCCGTCCGCTGAAACCGGATGCCGGCCAGGATCGTCGCGACCAGCCCGAACGCAGCGACCGCTTCGGCGAACCATTGCGGCCCTCCGGTTCGGACCTTGGTCGAGAGGTCGAGCAGCGGCAGGCCGAACATCAGATGCGCCGCCAGCGTTCCCGCGATGCCGCCAGCGATCTGCGCGATCACGTAAAGCGCGGCCTCGTTGACCGGCAGCTCGCGCTTGCCGGTGAAGACGAGCGTCACTGCGGGATTGAGATGTGCGCCGGAGATCGGACCGAGCACCGTGATCAGGACAACCAGGATGGCCCCGGTCGGCAAGGTGTTGCAGAGCAGCGCAAGGGCGACGTCCTTGGTCAGCGTTTCCGCCATGATGCCGGAGCCGACCACGGTGGCGACGAGAATACCCGTGCCGAGCGCTTCAGCCGCGAGGCGCCGCGGGAGATCGAAACTGTCCATCAGCCGGCTCGCTCCTTTCGTTTTGGCGAGCAGCACGATTGCAAGGTCTCGACGACGGGCTCGCAAACCTCCGGCCGTCCGCCGCAGCAATCGCGCAGCAGGAAGAGCGCGACGTCGCGGAATTCGCCGAGATTGGCGCGGTAGACGATCGAGCGACTGTGCCGCTCGGAGGACACGAGGCGGGCGCGGCTCAGAATCGACAGATGCGCCGACAGCGTGTTTTGCGGGACTTCCAACAGGCGGGCGAGATCGCCGGCCGCAAGACCGTCAGGCTCGTGCCTGACCAGCGTCCGGAACGCCTCCAGACGGGTCGGTTGAGACAGCGCGGCGAGCGCCAGGACGGCTTGCTCTGTTTCCATATATCCAGATTTATGGAATTATTGCGGGAAAGTCAATCTGGAAACCTCCGGTCCATGGAGTGAGCGGTAATTTCCAATATTCTAGAAATATGGTTTGACGATTGATGCGCACGGGCGCATCATGTCGCGCATGAAGATCGACGACGCAGCAGCACGCCTGGAAGCCCTGGGGAATCGGACCCGCCTGCAGATTTATCGCGCGCTGGTCCGGGCCGGGCACGAGGGCATGCCGGTCGGCCGCTTGCAGGACAAGCTGAAGATCCCGGCCTCGACGTTGTCGCACCACATCAAGACGCTGGTCTCGGTCGGATTGGTCAGTCAGATCAGGGAATCGACCACCCTGATCTGCCGCGCCAATTTCGACGCCATGCGCGGGCTGGTCGATTTCCTGGCCGCCGAGTGCTGTGCGGAAGAAGCGGGATGCAAGGCTGCGCAGACCGCAGCCTGACTCATTTGATCAGTTATTCCATAATTCTAGAAGGATGGAGAGTTCGGAATGGACAAGACGGTAGCCATCATCGGGGCGGGGCCGGTCGGCCTCGCGGCCGCCGCTCATGTGCTCGAACGCGGCATGTCCCCTGTCGTGCTCGAAGCCGGACCCGAGGCCGGGCATGCGGTACGGCAATGGCAGCACGTCCAGCTCTTCTCGCCGTGGGAATACAACGTCGACAAGGCCGCGGCGCGCCTGCTTGCGCCGACGGGATGGAATTCGCCGGATCCAAGCTCCTATCCGACCGGCGGCGAACTGATCGAGCGCTATCTCGCGCCGCTGGCAACGCGAACGCCGCTGCGCGAGACGATCCGGACCTCGAGCCGCGTCACGGCGATCAGCCGCGCCGGCTTCGACAAGGCGAAGACGAAGGGGCGGGACCAGGCGCCGTTCGAAATCCGCTATCAGAACGGCAAAGGCGATGAGGCGCTGCACGCCGATGCCGTCATCGACGTCTCCGGCACGTGGTTCTCGCCCAATCCCGCCGGCAGAAACGGTCTGCCGGCGCTCGGCGAACGCGAGTGCGCCGGCCGCATCGCCTATGGCATGCCGGCGGTGCGAGGCTCCGCTCGCAGCAGATACGCCGGCAAGTCCGTCGCCGTGCTCGGTGCCGGCCATTCCGCGCTGGGCACGCTGATCGATCTCGCGCGGCTCGCCGAGGAGGCGCCCGGCACCAGGCCCGTTTGGCTGCTGCGCGGCGACGATCCGGCAAAGGCCTTTGGCGGCGGCCGCAACGACAAGCTTGCCGCGCGCGGCGAGCTGGGGTCAGCCTTCGCCGCGCTGGTGACTGCCGGAAAGATCGCGGTCGAGACCGGCTTCGCTGTCACTCACATTTCGGAGATCGAAGGCCGCCTCAGGATTTCGGCAGGCGCCGGCTCGGCCGCGCGGAATGTGATTGCGGATGAGCTGGTGGTGTCGACCGGCTTCCGGCCCGATCTCTCGTTTCTGTCCGAGCTGCGGCTGCGGCTCGATCCGGCGATCGAGGCGCCCCTCGCGCTCGCGCCGCTCATCGACCCCAACGAGCATAGCTGCGGAACGGTGCGGCCTCACGGCGCGCGCGAGCTGGCGCATGATGAGCCGGGCTTTTATCTCGCCGGCATGAAATCCTACGGACGTGCGCCGACCTTCCTGATGATGACGGGATACGAGCAGGTCCGATCGATCGCCGCCGACATCGCCGGCGACAAGAAGGCCGCGGCACGGGTCGAGCTCGTGCTGCCGGAGACCGGCGTCTGCACCCGCGGCAGCGTGGCGTCCGCCGCCGCGGCGGGATGCTGCGGCGGTCCGGCCAAGGCCGAACCTTCGGCCTGCTGTGCCGCCGATGAATCCGTCAAGAAGGCGGGCGGTGCGGGGTGCGGCTGCTCATGAGTCGAGGCACTGCAGGCCCGCTCACCGTCGTCATCGCCCTCGGCACCGCGCAGACCATCGCGTGGGCGTCGAGCTACTATCTTCCTGCCATCCTGGCAGCGCCGATCGCGGGCGATCTCGGTCTTGCGCCGACTTACGTGTTCGGCGCGCTATCGGGAGCGCTCGTCATCTCCGGCCTGCTTGGTCCGCGCGTTGGGCACGCCATCGATACGTTCGGTGGGCGCGGCCTGCTTGCCATCTCGAACCTCGTTTTCGCGGCGGGCTTGCTGCTGCTGTCCGTGGCCTATGGCGTAGCGGTGCTGATCGCAGCCTGGATCCTGCTCGGCATCGGCATGGGCATGGGCCTCTATGAGGCCGCGTTCGCGACGCTTGCGCGCATTTACGGCGCCAATGCGCGACGAACGATCACCGGCATCACCCTGATCGCCGGTTTCGCCAGCACACTCGGCTGGCCTCTCACGACATGGCTCGCCACGGAGTACGGCTGGCGCGCGGCCTGCCAGCTTTGGGCGGTGATCCACATCGGCCTTGCCTTGCCGCTCAACCTTGCGCTGCCCCGTGCCGCTCCGTTGCATCAGGAGGCTGGACCGAGCACGGGCGCAAGCCAGCAATCCGGCGGACAGAGCGAAACCTTCGCAATGATATTGCTGGCGTACATGTTTGCGGCCGCAAGTTTTGTCAGCTCCGGAGTCTCGGCCATCCTGCCAACCATGCTGGTTGCGTTCGGCGCCACGCCGGCACAGGCGTTGCTGGCGGGAGCACTGGTCGGACCGGCACAGGTCGGCGCCCGCCTTCTGGAAGCAGGATGGCTTGGCCGGTTTCATCCGCTGCTGTCGGCGCGGCTCGCCATGCTCATGAATCCGATCGGGGTGCTTGCGCTGGTCGCGGGCGGCCCTTTGCTCGCACCGCTCTTCACGGTGCTGTATGGCGCGGGCAACGGCATCATCACCATTGCCCGTGGTACGCTGCCGTTGGCGCTGTTTGGGCCGGTCGGGTTCGGCAGACGGGTCGGGATGATTTCGCTGCCTTCCAGGGCAACGGGCGCCTTCGCGCCGCTTGCGCTGGGACTGATGGTGGAGCATCTCGGCAGCAGCGCGCTCTGGATCGGCGCGCTGGCCTCGGTCTCTGCATTCTTCGCGCTTCTGCTGCTCCGTGGGGATCACACGACATGAGTCGCTGTCCGATGGGAGGGGAACATTCGTAGCTTGCGCGGCTGGCCGCTGATTGCGGTGATGTGTATCGGCCAGCTCGGCAATCTGCTGCCGCACGTGACGTTGTCCGCGAATTTGGCCCAGCATCTGATGCCGGTGTGGGGATTGTCCGCCGCCGAAGGCGGGATGATGGCGAGCGGCTACGCGTTTGGCTACATGCTGGCGGTGCCCGTGCTGACGACACTGACCGATCGCATCGACGCACGGCTCGTGCTCCTCGGCGGCTCTGTCGTCAGCGGACTTGCGACCGTCGCGTTTGGCATCTTCGCGCAAGGCTTCTGGTCGGGGACCATCATCTGGTCGCTCGCCGGCCTTGGTTTTGCCGGTGCCTACATGCCGGGCTCAAGGCACTGACGGACCGGCTGCCCGCCGGCGACACCTCGCGGGCGGTCACGCTCTACACGTCGAGCTTCTCGGTGGGCGTCGGCCTGTCGTTCCTGATCGCCCAAGTCCTCGCCGACGGCTGGGGATGGCGGACCGCGTTCTACGTGACCGGCATCGGTCCCATCGCGATGGTGGTCGCGTGTCTCTTGATCGAGAGCCGCAGTCCCGCTCCAAGATCAGGACGCCTTTTGAACTTTGCGCCCGTCTTGGCCAACCGCAAGGCGCTCGGTTACATCTTCGGCTACGGCGCGCACTGCTTCGAGCTCTACGGCATTCGCACCTGGCTGGTCGGGTTCTGGACCTACGTCGTCGCGCATCAGGGTGCGCCCTCATGGCTGAGCCCGGTCCTGATGAGCTTCTGCTTTGCAGTGATCTCCATGCCGGCCAGCATCCTCGGCAACGAGGCCGCACTGAAATTCGGGCGACATCGGGCGATCACGGTGGTGATGATCGCCTCGGCTTGCGTTGCCCTCGTCATCGGCCTGAATGCGACGGCTCCAGCATGGGTGCTGGCGCTGCTGCTGATGATCTATGGCCTGACAGTGCCAGCGGATTCCGGTGCATTGACAGCCGGGATGTCGGCCGCGGCTGTCTCGGAGCATCGCGGGGCGACTCTCGCCCTGCATTCGACCGTCGGGTTCGGCCTATCGGCGATCGGAGCCTGGGGAACCGGGGTTGCCCTCGATGCCGCTGGCGGCCCCCAGAGTGCAGAGGGCTGGTTGCTGGCCTTCATCGTGCTCGCGGCCGGGATCGCGCTCGGCCCGCTCGCCTTGCTATGGTCGCGGACGGCGCGGTCCGGCGAGCTGGTATCGAAGTCGCAATAGGCGAGGCAGGATGCGGGCGGTCGGCCTGACAGGCCTCGGAGCCTCGGTCACGAATGCTTGACTTTGATCAAAGAATGCATTCGGCCGCAGACTATGGTACTCAGGCAACGTTGCGGTTCCCAAAGGTATCCAAAAGGTTAAAAGCACGTTTCATGCGGATCGTTCGGACCATCCTGGCATTCGCCATCGCCATCTCCCTGGCGATGCTGCCGGCTGGCGCGTCCGCTTCCGGCGTCGCGATGTCGTCGGGTGACATGAAGGCGGCCATGCAGGTCGGCGGCGACGACGATATGTCGGTGCACGATTGTTGTCCCGACATGAAGGGAACGGGCTCCGACACCGGCTACCAATGCGGGATGGGCTTCTGCTGTGTCGGCGGCACCGTCGCACTGGCGGACATTCGTCCCCTGGCGTTCGAATTCCTTGCCGTCGCGGCAGCGGAAACCGCTATTCCTGCCGATCAGGTCGTCGACTCGCGCGGCGGCAGTCCTCCCTTCCGGCCTCCTCGAATCTGATCTCTCAAGACGCGCGCGGGCACGCCCCGCGCGGCGATGACTGATGTGCGCATTCAAGCGTCGCGGTCGAGATCAATTCATGAGGACAGGACAATGCTTTCCAAGTTCAGCACTGCGGCTGTTGCCGCCACCCTTTCGCTCGCCGCTTCAGTCGCTCTGGCGGGTGCCGGCGATTACGCCTTCGAGCCGGTCAATCCCGAGATGAAGAAGGGCGACGACGTCACGCTCGCCGTTCGCTTGACCAACAAGCAGACCGGCAAGCCGGTGCCCGACGCCGTCATCTTCAAGACGCGCGTCGACATGGCTCCGGACGGCATGGCCGAGATGGAATCGGCGGTCGAGCCACTGCCCTCCAAGGAGCCGGGCGTCTACGCCTTCAGGACGGACCTGCCGATGGCCGGCCGCTATCAGGTCACGCTCTCGGCGAAGGTGCAGGGCGAGCCTGAGACGGTCACCGGCAAGGTCATCGTCAAGGCGATCAAGTGAGCTTTCGGGCGCCGTCGGACGGTGCCCGAACTTCTCTTTCCCATTCACATGGACGCGCGCTCCGAGCGCGCGAAACAACCATGAAGACGTTGCGTCTCTTGACGACTCTCGCGCTCGGCAGTGGCCTCGCCCTTGGCGCGTACTGGTTCTCGAACGAGGGGCGCTGGTCGGTCCATGCCGAGGTGACCCCGGCTGCGGCGCCAGCGGACCGGACTCCGCTCTACTATCGCGATCCGAGCGGCGCGCCGCTTTGGTCCGCCGGGCCGAAGAAGGACGACCGCGGGCGGGACTATCTGCCGGTCTACGATGACGACAAGGCCGCTCAGGCAGAGCCGAAGCCACCGCAGGCGGCTTCATCGCGAAAAATCCTCTACTACCGCAATCCGATGGGGTTGCCCGACACCTCGCCGGTGCCGAAGAAGGACCCGATGGGGATGAACTATATCCCCGTCTACGAAGGCGACGACGCCGATGACGGCACGGTGAAACTGTCGCCCGGCAAGATCCAGCGCAGCGGCGTGAAGTCCGAGCCGGTGGCGCGGCGATCGGTCCAGGTCCTGGTCAAGGCGCCCGGTACGATCCAACTAGACGAGCGCCGCGTCTCGGTGATCGCGATGCGGGCCGAGAGCTTCGTGCAGAAGATCGCGGACGTCACCACCGGCTCCCGCGTCAAGGCGGGCCAGCCGCTGATGGAGATCTACAGCTCGGCGGTCGCCTCCGCGGCGGCCGACTATCTTGCGACCATCACCTCCAAGACCGTCGGCGGGGTCGAGATCTACGGCCGCGGCTCGCGGCAACGGCTGATCAATCTCGACGTCCCCGAGCGGGTGATCGCCGAGATGGAGAGAACGCGTGTCGCGCCCGTCACCATCCATTGGTCGGCGCCGCGCGACGGGATCGTGCTCGAGCGCAACGCGATCGAAGGCATGCGCGCCAATCCCGGCGACGTGCTGTTCCGCATCGCCGACACCTCGCTGGTCTGGGCGCTGGTCGACGTCGCCGAGCGCGATCTCGGCAACATCGCGGTCGGGCAGTCCGTCGCGGTGCGCGCGCGCAGCTTCCCCGGCCGAAGCTTCACCGGCAAGATCGCGGTGATCTATCCGCAGGTGAACCGCGAAACCCGGACGGTTCGCGTCCGCATCGAGCTCGCCAATCCCGAAGCGTTGCTGCTGCCGGACATGTATGTCGATGCCGACGTCGACACGGCCGATAGCGCGCTTGTCCTGACGATCCAGGACAGCGCGGTGCTCGACACCGGCACGCGGCAGGCCGTCCTCGTCGACAAGGGGGACGGGCGCTTCGAGCCGCGGGAAGTGAAGCTCGGCCGGCGCGGCGGCGGCTTTATCGAGGTGCGCGACGGCCTTGCCGAAGGCGAAGCGGTGGTCACATCCGCCAACTTCCTGATCGATGCGGAAAGCAATTTGAAGGCCGCGCTGAAAGGCTTTGCCGAGGCTGCGCCTCAAGCCGCCGACGGCGGCCATGCGACGGGAGAGCACAAATGATCGCCCGCATCATCGCCTGGTCGGCGCGCAACCTGCTGCTGGTGCTGTTCGGGACCGGCTTTGCGGCGGCCGCCGGCTTCTACGCGCTGCTTCATCTCCCGCTGGATGCGATCCCCGACCTCTCGGACACCCAGGTCATCGTCTACACCGAATATCCCGGCCAGGCGCCGCAGGTGATCGAGGACCAGGTCACCTATCCCTTGACGACGGCGATGCTGACCGTGCCGAAATCGAAGGTGGTGCGCGGCTTCTCCTTCTTCGGCGTGTCGTTCGTCTACGTGATCTTCGAGGACGGCACCGACATCTATTGGGCGCGCTCGCGCGTGATGGAGTTCCTGAACGGCGCCACGTCGCGGCTTCCCGTCGGCGTCACCCCCACCATCGGGCCCGATGCGACCGGCGTCGGCTGGGTCTACCAATACGCCGTGATGTCGAAAGAATTGAACCTCGCCGACACGCGCACGATCCAGGACTGGAATCTGAAATTCGCGCTCGCCAAGGCCGAAGGCGTGGCCGAGGTCGCCAGCATCGGCGGCTTCGTCAAGCAGTACAACGTGGTGCTCGACCCGCAGCGCATGCGCGACCGCGGCATCAGCATGCAGAAGATCCGGGAGGCGATCCGTGCCAGCAATGCCGACGTCGGCGGCCGCACGGTCGAGCTGTCGGAGTTCGAATACGTCATTCGTGGCAAGGGCTACATCAAGAGCATCAACGATCTCGGCAACATCGTCCTGAAAACGAGCAACGGCACGCCGGTGCTGCTGCGGGACGTCGCCAATGTCGAGCTCGGACCCGACGAGCGGCGCGGCATTGCGGAGCTGAACGGCGAGGGCGAGGTCGCAAGCGGCATCGTGCTGCAGCGCTTCGGCGTCAACGCGCTCGACGTCATCGAAAACGTCAGGAAGCGTTTCAAGGAGATTGCGAGCAGCCTGCCGAAATCGGTCGAGATCGTCCCGGTCTACGACCGCTCGGGCCTGATCTATTCGGCGATCGACACGCTCAAGCACACGCTGTTCGAGGAGAGTATCGTCGTCGCGCTCGTCTGCATCGTGTTCCTGCTCCATGTCCGCAGCGCGCTGGTCGCGATCTTGATGCTGCCGGTCGGCGTGCTGATGGCGTTCGGCGCCATGAAGCTGCTGGGCCTGGGATCCAACATCATGAGCCTCGGCGGCATCGCGATCGCGATCGGCGCCATGGTGGATGCCGCGATCGTCATGATCGAGAACGCGCACAAGCACCTTGAGCGCGCCGAGCCCGGTCAGTCGCGTGTCCAGATCCTGATCGACGCGGCATCCGAAGTCGGCCCGGCGCTGTTCTTCAGCCTTCTCATCATCACCGTGTCGTTCATGCCGATCTTCACGCTGGAATCGCAGGAGGGGCGGCTGTTTAGCCCGCTGGCGTTCACGAAGACCTTCGCGATGGCGGCCGCGGCCCTGTTGTCCGTCACGCTGGTGCCGGCGCTGATGGTGATCTTCGTCCGCGGCAGGATCGTGCCGGAGAGGAAAAACGTCATCAACCGCTTCCTGATCTTTATCTACCGCCCGGTCATTAAGGGCGTGCTGCGTGCCAAGACGCCGGTGATCCTGGCTTCGCTGGTCGTGCTCGCCGTTACGATCTGGCCGGCGCGGCAGCTCGGCACCGAGTTCATGCCGACGCTGAACGAGGGCACGCTGCTCTACATGCCGACGACGCTGCCCGGCATCTCCGTGACCAAGGCGGCCGAGCTGATGCAGACGCAGGACCGCATCATCAAGTCGTTCCCGGAGGTCGAATCGGTCTACGGCAAGGCGGGGCGGGCGGCGACCGCGACCGATCCGGCGCCGACCGAGATGTTCGAGACGGTGGTCAGTCTGAAGCCGAAGGAGCTTTGGCGGGAAGGCGTCACCATCGACGGCCTGATCGCGGAGATGGACAAGGCGCTGCAGTTTCCGGGCGTCTCCAACGCCTGGACCATGCCGATCAAGGCGCGCATCGACATGCTGTCCACCGGCATCCGCACCCCCGTTGGCGTCAAGGTGATGGGCACCGACCTCGTCGAGATCGACCGGCTGGCGAAGCAGGTCGAACGGGTGATCAAGACGGTGCCGGGCACCTCATCGGCCTATGCCGAGCGCGGCATCGGCGGCTACTATCTCGAGATCGTCCCGGATCGCGAGGCGCTCGCCCGCTATGGCATCCTGATCCAGGACGTTCAGGACACCATCGCGGCGGCGCTCGGCGGCCAGACCGTCACGACGACGGTGGAGGGGCGGCAGCGGTTCACGGTGAACATGCGCTATCCGCGCGACCTGCGCGACAATCCCAAGGCGATCGCCAGCGATATCCTGGTGCCGATGCCCGCAGGCGGCGCGGTGCCGCTCGGCGAGGTCGCGAAGGTCGAGCCGGCGCGCGGGCCGACCTCGATCCGGACCGAGAACGGCCAGCTCGCGACCTACGTCTACGTCGACATCCGCGATCGCGACATCGGCAGCTACGTCGCCGATGCGCAACGCGCCGTGACTGACAGCATCCAGTTCCCATCAGGATATTACGTGGTCTGGAGCGGTCAGTACGAATATCTCCAGCGCGCCGCGGCGCGCCTGAAGATCGTGGTGCCGGTGACGCTGACGATCATTTTCCTGCTGCTGTACCTGAATTTCAGGGCCATGACCGAAACCCTGATCGTGATGCTGTCGCTGCCCTTCGCGCTGGTCGGCGGCATCTGGATGATGTGGTGGCTCGGCTTCAACATGTCGGTCGCCGTCGCCGTCGGCTTCATCGCGCTTGCCGGCGTCGCCGCCGAGACCGGCGTCGTGATGCTGATCTATCTCGAGCATGCACTGGCCGAGATCAAGGCGACGTGCAGCGCCGAGGGCAGGGGCCTCACCCGGCAGGATCTCCACGAGGCGATCATGGTGGGCGCGGTCGAGCGCGTCCGTCCCAAGATGATGACGGTCGTCGCCATCATGGCGGGCCTGCTGCCGATCATGTGGAGCACCGGAACCGGGTCGGAGATCATGCAACGAATTGCGGTGCCGATGATTGGCGGCATGATATCGTCGACGCTGCTGACGCTGATCGTGATCCCGGCGATCTTCGGGTTGGTGAAGGGTGTCCGCCTGCCGCCCACGCGCGAGGACAGAGAACAACCGGCTGAGATGCCCAAGCCGATCGGCGCCAGATTGCGCGTCGTGGAGCCGGCCGGATGAGGCGAGCCGTGACGCACGATCATATGTCAGGGCGACGGAGTGACAGAAGAGGAAGCCGAAGATGAAGCAACGCGCATATCTGATGACCCGCCGGTCCCTTGTCGGGCTGATGGCCGCGGCAGCTTTTGCAAGGCCCGCCGCGGCAGCATCCGACGCAGCCGCGCTCACGGTGCACCGGGATCCGAGCTGCGGCTGCTGCGCCGGCTGGGTGCAGCATCTGCGGGACGCAGGATTTACCGCCCAGGTGGAGGAGACTCCCGACCTCGAGCCGATCCGGGCGCGTCTCGGCGTCCCCTCGAACCTGGTCGCGTGTCACACGGCAGAGGTCGCCGGTTATGTCGTCGAGGGGCACGTGCCGGCCGCGGCCGTGCGACGCCTCCTCGCGGAGCGTCCAAACGCGAAGGGAATAGCCGTGCCGGGCATGCCGGTCGGATCGCCGGGCATGGAAGGCGGCAAGCCGCAGCGTTACGAGGTCGTGCTGTTCGGTGCCGACGGTCAGAAGCCGTTCATGCGCTTCATCGGCGCGCAGGAAATTGATTGAGAGTGCTGCGCGAGGCTAGAGTGCGATGACATGAGCCCTGATCGCGCAACGACGGAGGTGCGCTCCCTCTCCCGCTCGCGGGAGAGGGTTGGGGAGAGGTGCTTCCGCAATGGGACAATCCCCAAGAGGAGAAAGCCCTCACCCGGCGCTTCGCGCCGACCTCTCCCGCAAGCGGGAGAGGTTGCACCGAGCCCGTGGCAATCGATTCAACCTAAGGTCATTCCGCCTAGCCATCACTACGGCTGCGGCGGATAGCGCTCGAAGGCCGGCAGTTCGTGCGCATGCTCCATCCAGCGCAGGCGCTCGGCGACCTGGATCTGCATCGTGGCAGGCACGACCTCAGGGTCGTCGTAGGTCGCGCTCTGGATGTCGATGACCCCCGGCAGCATGTTGGCATTGACGTAGAACAGCCCGGTTCCGCACGCGCTGCAAAAGTGCCGCCGCCCGTGTTCCGAGGAGCGGTAAACCTTCGGCTCGCCCTTGGTCACCTTGACCGCGCCCTCGGGGTACATCGTCCAGCCGACGAGCGGAGCCCCGGCGTGAAGCCGGCAATCGCGGCAGTGGCAAAGCGCGTGCACGATCGCCTCGCCCTCGACCTCGTAGCGGATTGCACCGCAGTGACAGCCGCCCGTGATTTTGCTCATGCGTTCCTCCGATCGAAGATGAATTCAGATCGATAGCTCTCGAGCCTTTTGGCTTCAACAACGCAACCAATTCGAGATTGCGTCCTACTGTCGCCTGACAGCTGCTGCCATTTCCGACGAGCGCGACCAGGCTAAGTTCGCGCCCGTGTACGTTCGGTCCGCATCAGCCGTTGCTTCACCGTCCGGGCGATCGCAGCCGGCGCCTCCTCGGGGATCGCAAAGCACGAGCTCGCGTTGATCTCGCAGAGCACGTAGGTGTCTGCGCCGGCCGCATCTTTCGGCCCGTACAGGAAGTCCGCATCCCAGATCACCGGCAATGACGACTCATCGATGCCGAGCGTTGCCATCATCTGCGGCGTCCATTCGTCCTCCATCGCTCCTCGCAGCGCCTGGAATGGCGGAGCATCAGGCCCGTGCATGATCCGCGGCCCGGGCTGCGCCTCAGGCGCCTCCGGTCCCTCCGGCGGCGGCGGGATCAGCGCCTTGATCTTCTGGTGTCCGAAGCCTGCGACTTTGGCGCCGCTCATGTAGCAGCGGATCATGCCGTCGGGCAGGCGCGGTTGAAACGCCTGGTCGATGATGCAGCCGCCCCAACCGAAATAGGGCTCGCACCGTGCGAGCAGCGCATCGATCGGCATGTCCTCCGGCGTGCTGCCGCGCTGCGCGTGCAGCACGCGAACCATGCCTTCGGTATCGGGCAGGGCCTCAACCTTCCAGACCCCCTGGCCGCCATTGCCGCGGTTCTGCTTCAGCACGCGCTGGCCGCTGGCACGAAGGCGCGCCGGAAACTGGCTGCGGAAGCTTATGGCGGTGTCATAGCGGTGCGTGTCGGCGCCCCAGCCCAGATGCCGTGTCCGGTAGAGCACCTCCTTGACGCCCATCTTCAGAATGATGTCCGGATGCGCGCTCACCCATGGCCCTTGCGCCGCGACGTCGCGCAGCAGGGCGTCGAGCTCGGCGCGGGTCTTGCCCTGGTGGATCGGATCGACCCAGACCAGCACGCCGTCGGCTGCAAGCAATTGGTCGCGGACCGCGCCCGCAAAGCTCTCGTCATAGATCACTGGGAAGGCGTCGATGCCCGCGGCGGCGAGCGCTTCGAAGACGCGGACGAAGCGGCTGTTCTGCGCCATCGCCTCGCGCCGCGCGGCCGCGTCGCCGCGCGAGAGGATGGCTATAGTCTGGCGGGGAGAGGGGTGACGTTCGGTGTCCATGCGCAAGCTCCACGGATTTGCGTGCTGCGCAGAGCTTGGACCTGGGTCTCACGGGGAGTCTGCATCGTCCCCACGCCGACAATGTATGTGAAACCGCCTCGTCGTTTCAAGATGGCGGCTGGCGGGTTCCTTCAAAGGGTGAACTCTTCGTGACGTGACGCGGCCGTGCGCCGGTTGACAGTTCTGCCCTGCGGGTTTTTAGTCAGCGCGACGGGGATGTGCGATCTCCCCGCGAGGCGACATGCCCAAGCATCGCGTCCTGATCACCAAGGGCGCAGCATGTTCACACACCGCAACTCCATTCCACGACCCTCTCGGCTTGCCGGCATCCGAACCGCCATGGCATGCGCCTCCGCGGCGAGTCCGCTGTGTGTGGCGGAACGGCCGGAGCGGCCTCGCTTATCCGATTGGGGCAGGGACACACCCAGAGCTCAAGGGAGCTGATCCATGCATAAGACGGTTTCGGCACTGATCGGCGTCGCTGCCTGCTTCATCACGAACGCTCACGCGCAGAGCATCGACTGGCAAAAGGTCGATGAGACGCTGGGCCGCAAGCCCACCGTTGCGGACGATGTCCATCGCTACGGCTTCCCGCGCACCGATCTCACCGTGACGTTGGATGGCGTCACGATCAAACCGGCGCTGGCGCTTGGCGGCTGGCTGGCGTTCAAGCCTGCGCATGGCGGAACGATGGTCATGGGTGACCTCGTGCTGCTTGAGACCGAGATCAATCCGGTGATGGCGAAGATGATTACGAGCGGTCTCGAGATTACTGCCGTGCACAACCATCTGCTGCGCGCAAGCCCGGCGACATTCTACATGCACGTCGCCGGACACGGCGACCCTATCAAGCTGGCGTCGGCAATCCGTGATGCGCTCGCCGAAAGCAAGACGCCCCTGACGGTCGCCGCAGCCGGGAATCCGCCCTCTATCGATCTCGACACCGCAAAGCTCGATCAGATCATCGGCGTCAAGGGGCAGGGCAATGGCGGCGTCTACCAGTTCAATGTGAAACGGCGCGACCCGATCACGGAGAACGGCATGCTGCTAACCCCCGTCGGTCCAATGGGCGTCGCGACCGCCATCAATTTCCAGCCGACCGGCGGCGGCAAGGCCGCCATCACCGGCGATTTCGTGCTGACCAGCCACGAGGTGAATCCAGTCATCGCGGCGCTGCGGACGCATGGCATCGAGGTGACGGCGCTGCACAGCCATATGCTGAACGAACAGCCGCGACTCTTCTTCATGCACTTCTGGGCCAATGACGACGCGATCAAGCTTGCTGAAGGCTTGCGCGCGGCGATCGACAAGACCGCCAGCACCAAGAGCTGATCCAAGGCACAGAAAATGCACCGTGAGGCGTTTCAATGATTGAATGTCTGACGTGTTGGGGCAGCCGACGATGCGCGCCGCTTTGGCCTTTGCGTCGCGGGCGTCGGCACGGGCCGGTCTCGTCCTGGCCGTCTATGCTGGCTGTGCTGATGGGAGGAAACGCCATGGCCGAGAGCCTGAATTTTGACGACGCTCCTGCAGGAACAGCGCCGGCAGGGTCCGAAATTTCCGGCCTTCTGTCGATGGCGGGACCCATGGAGAGCCAGCCGGCGATACAGAAGCTGCGCGCCATCCTGCCGCCGCAAGAGCCCATCGCACATGCCCGCGAGTGGGCGAAGTCGCACCGCCCGAGATATTGACCAAGGCCTGATCCGGCTTGCAGGGCGAGGACAATCTCGGTGACTGTGGACGACGTTCGAGCAGCATCAGCTTGCCGACACGGCTTCGCTTACGCCGTCCTCGTTGTCCGCGAGGATCGTCTCCGATAGCAGCGCAGCGGCCTTCTGCAGGGGAGCTATGAACCGATCCAGCTCGGTGAAGCTCACCCGTGCCACGGGAACAGACACACCCAGGCACGCGATCAGCTCGCGATCCGGTGAGAGGATGGGAACGGCACAGCCGACCACGCCTCGCACATATTCTTCATTGGTCTTGGCCCAGCCGCGCTTGCGGGTCTCATCGAGCACCTTCATCAGGTGCTCGACGTCCACGATCGTGGTTTCGGTGTATCGCGTCAGCGTGAGCGCGTGGCACAGCTTCTCGCGCGCGCGTTCCGGCAGCCGGCTCATGTAGATCTTGCCGGTCGACGTGCAGTGGAGCGGGGCCGCTTCGCCGGGATTGAATTGCAGGCCTTGAGGTTGCGATACGCGGACGCTGTCGACGTAAGCAACGACGTTGTCCCGCACGACGCCGATCTCGCATTGCTCGCCGATTTCGGCGGCGACGGCGCGGAGCACCGCGTGCCGGCGGGCGGTACGGAAAGCTGCGCCGATGACGCGGGCCGACAGCGTGACCATTTGATTGCCGACCACGTACCGCTTCGTTCCCACGGCTTTCTGAAGCAGCCCGCGCTGCTCCAGATTTCCGATGAGCCGATGCGCAGTCGGCAGCGGCAGGGACAGCGCAGCGGCGATGTCCGCGACCGAGGCTGCTCTGGTCTGGCTGGCGACATAGCCAATGATCGCGAAGGCGCGGCCCAATGGCCCGTCGGTACTCGGCTGCTGCATTTCGCCAGTCTCCACCCGAAGTACAAATTATCATTTTTCGGAATGAAATATACTGGAATATGAAAATTTCTATAGGCACTTTTGTGTCGTGCCCATATCGTTGGCGCTGCTCGGTGGTGAACAGGATTTGTGCAGTGCGAGCCACCGGGGAAGTGCTTCAGGAGATCGGGATGTCAGGCCATTACGACGTCGATGCCGTGCGGAGGGAGTTTCCGGCTGCCGAGCGGATCACCTATCTCGATTCCGGCTTCCAGACGCCGCTTGCGCGCCCCGTCAAAGCGGCGATCGATCGTTTTCTGAGCGAAGGTCTCGAGACCGCCGGCCCGAAGAGCGTCTGGCTCGATCGCGTCGAGCAGACGCGCGAAAAGCTGGCGCGGTTTCTCGGCGTATCGGGCGACGGGATCGCCTTCACCAAGAACACCTCGGAAAGCATGAACATCGCCGCGAATGCGCTGCCGCTGCGCGCCGGTGACAAGGTCCTGATGATCCACGGCGATCATCCGAACAACGCCTACGCGTTCCTCAATCTGCGGCGCAAGGGTGTGACCGTCGCATTCGTGCCGATGACGGAGATCGTGAACGCCGACAGTCTTCGTCCCTACATCGATGCGAGCACGAGGGCGATCTCGATCTCGCAGGTGACATTCCATGCCGGCCATCGTTTCGACATCGAAAGCGTCGGCGCCCTCTGCGCGGAGAAGGGGCTCCATTTCGTCGTCGACGTGATGCAGGCGATCGGTGTCGTGCCAATCGATGCGAAAGCCATGCGCGCGACCTTCATCGGTTCGGGCAGCCATAAGGGGCTGCTCGTGCCGCAAGGGCTGGGCCTGCTCTATTGGGACAAGTCGAGGGCTGAGCTCGAGCCGACCTATCTTGCGGCCGCGAGCCTCGCTGAAGTCCCGGCCGATCTGATCGCCCGGCCTGACAGGCTCGATCCGGCCCCGAGCGCGCGCCGCTTCGAGCTCGGCAATTTCAATCTTCCGGCGATCCATGCCCTCGATGCCTCGCTCGACATGATCGAAGCGCTGGGCGTCGAGAACATCCAGAACCATTGTTTCGATCTCGGCGATCATCTCATCGCCCGGCTCGATGTGCTGGGCGTTCGCCTGGTCGGCCCTCGCGCGCGGCAGCATCGCGCGCCGCACATCTACGTCATTGCGCTGCCCGCGGCCGAATGGCTCGGCCATTTCGAGGAGAATAACGTCCGCGTGTCGCCGGAGCGAGACGGCATTCGCGTGTCGTTCGGGATGTTCAACACGATTGCCGACGTCGACCGCCTGATCGAGGTCATCCAGCGGCGCGGCGTGAAGCCATCATCGAGAGCCGCATAGGCTGTCCAGCAAGGAGACGTACATGACGAAGTTTGCATGTGTCTTGAGCATTCTGTCGGTCATTGGCGGCCTCGGCAGCGCCGCTTCTGCCGCCGACAGCCCCACGCTGGCCAGGATCAAGTCGAACGGCGCCATCACCATCGGTCATCGCGAGGCCTCGATCCCGTTCTCCTATCTCGGTCCCGACCAGAAGCCGATCGGGTTCTCGCTCGACCTCTGCGCGGCCATCGTCGAGCGCATCAAGGCGGAGACCGCCTTACCCAATCTCAAAGTCAATTACGTTCCGGTGAACTCGTCCAATCGCATCCCGCTGATCCAGAGCGGCACCGTCGACATCGAGTGCGGCGGCACGGCCAACGACAGGAAGCGGCAGGAGCAGGTCTCGTTTTCCGTCGCCACCTTCGTCAGTCAGCCGCGCTGGCTGGTCAAAGCGGACAGCGGCCTGAAGACGGCCGGCGATCTCAAGGGCAAAACCATCGTCGTCACCCAGGGCTCGAATGCCGTCGGCTTCGCGCAAGGCGTGAATGCGAAGGAGCAGCTCGGCTTCAACATCGTCCAGGCAAAGGACCATGCCGAATCCTTCCTGATGCTGAACACCGGCCGCGCGGCCGCGTTCATGGAGGACGACATTCTGCTCGCCGGCCTCAAGGCCGCAGCTCCGAAGCCGGATGCGCTGATATTTCTCCCCGAGGGTTACGCCAAGATCTATTATGGCCTGATGTTCACGAAGGGCGATACCGGCTTCAAGGCGCTGGTCGACGACGTTCTGTCGAAGCAGATGGCGTCGGGCCAGTTCGAAAAGACCTACGCCAAATGGTTCACCAGGCCAATTCCGCCCAAGAATGAGAACCTGGCGTTTCCGCTGACGGTCGAGCTCACGGAACGGATCGCGCGTCCCAGCGACGCGGTGGACTAATTGCGAGGTCGGCGGAGAGTGTCCCGCAAACCGAGCCCCGAGGTTCGCCATGTTTGCAGTGCTTCTTGAACAGACCGCAGACGGCCAGCGCTATATCGACTGGCTCGTCTCGGGCCTCGGCTGGACCCTCGCGCTGGCGTTCTTCGGCTGGTGGATTGCCTTCGCGGTCGGAGTAGTCGTCGGCATCGGCCGCACCGTGCAGAACCGGGCCGTCGCGGCGCTTGCCCGCCTCTATGTGGAGATATTCCGCAACATCCCCGTGCTGGTGCAGATGTTTCTCTGGTACTTCGTCCTGCCGGAGATTCTTCCCGCCTCGCTCGGGAACGCCATCAAGCAGATTCCGCCGCCCTGGGGATCGTTCTTTCCGGCGCTGGTGTGCCTCGGTCTCTACACCGCCGCCCGGATCGCCGAACAGGTGCGTGCCGGGATCGAGGCCCTGCCGAAAGGTCAGGTCGAAGCGGCAAGCGCGCTCGGGCTCGGCGGCTATCCGACCTATCGCCATGTCATCGTTCCGCAGGCGCTGCGCCTGATCATCCCGAGCCTGACCAGCGAGGTGATGGGCATCTACAAGAACACCTCGGTCGCGCTCACCATCGGGCTGATGGAGCTGACGGCGCAGGCCCGCCAGATCAGCGAAGCGACGTTCCAGACCTTCACCGCTTTCGGCGCCGCGACGCTTGTCTACCTCGCGCTGGCGCTCATCGCCTATCAGGGGATGGCGCTGATCGACAGGGCCGTGCGCATTCCGGGCACGAGCCCTGCGGACGATGCTGTCAAGCCGGGCGCGACGCACGCCATCCAACCGATTGATGCCCTGCCTGACGCGATGGAGGTCGTGAAGTGACCAGCCTCGATTTCTCCGTTGTGCTTCAGGCGTGGCCTTACCTCTGGTCGGGCCTGCTGTTTTCGCTGGCGCTGACCGCCGTTGCTTTCGTGGTCGGCCTGGTCCTCGGCACCTGCCTGGCCCTCGTGCAGCACTTCGAAGTGCCCGTGCTCGGCAAGCTCGTGCGCGGCTATGTCGCCCTGATGCGCTCGATCCCGCTGATCCTGGTCCTGTTCTGGTTCTTCTTCCTGGTGCCGATCGTGCTCGGTCATTTCGGCGGAAGCGGGCGACCGGTCCCGATCGGCGCCACCTGGACCGCCTTCATCACCTTCGGCCTGTTCGAGGCCGCCTATTATTCGGAGATCATCCGCGTCGGATTGCGCGCCGTGAACCGGGGACAGTTCGAGGCCTGTCAGGCGCTCGCACTCTCCACCTTCGACACCTATCGCTCCGTGATCCTGCCGCAGGTGCTCCGCGCCGCCAGCCCGATCATCCTGAGCCAGACCATCATCCTGTTCCAGGATACCTCGCTGGTCTACGTGCTCTCGCTCACCGATCTGCTTGGCGCAGCCTCGAAGCTGGCGCAGCTCAATGGCCGTCTGGTCGAGATGTATCTGGTCATTGCGGTGGTCTACCTCGCGATCAGTTCGGCGGCATCGCAATGCGTGGCGTCCTTGCGCAAGCGATATGCGATCGCGGGACTACGCCGCTAGCGCTGCGCACGGTCATCCCAGTCTTTGGAGAGGAAAAATGCTTGAGTTCGCTGAGGGGAATCGGGCGTCCATCGTCACCGTTGAAAATTTGGTGAAGCGGTTCGGCCATTTCACGGCCCTGAACGACGTCAATCTCACGGTCGCGGTCGGCGAGAAGATCGTGCTGTGCGGCCCCTCCGGCTCGGGCAAGTCGACCTTGATCCGCTGCATCAACCACATCGAAAAGCACGATGCGGGGCGCATCGTCGTCGACGGCATCGAGCTGTCGGACCGGATGACCGACGTCAACGGCATACGTCGCGAGGTCGGCATGGTGTTCCAAAGCTTCAACCTGTTTCCGCACCTCTCCGTCGTCGAGAACTGCATGCTGGCGCCGATGAAGGTGCGGGGCCTGTCCCGCACTGATGCGCATGAGCGCGCGATCAGTCTGCTCCGCAAGGTGCGCATTCACGACCAGGCGAACAAATATCCGGGGCAGCTCTCCGGCGGCCAGCAGCAGCGCGTCGCCATCGCGCGGGCGCTGTGCATGCAGCCGAAGATCATGCTGTTCGACGAGCCGACCTCGGCGCTCGACCCGGAGATGGTCAAGGAGGTGCTCGACACCATTGTGGAGCTCGCGAAAGACGGCATGACCATGGTCTGCGTCACGCACGAGATGGGCTTTGCCCGCGAGATCGCGGACCGGGTGGTGTTCATGGATCGCGGCTCGATCGTCGAGGAAGCCGATCCCGAAACCTTCTTCCGCGCGCCGAGGACGGA
The DNA here is from genome assembly GCF_025200905.1 of Bradyrhizobium yuanmingense. Classification (NCBI taxonomy): domain Bacteria; kingdom Pseudomonadati; phylum Pseudomonadota; class Alphaproteobacteria; order Hyphomicrobiales; family Nitrobacteraceae; genus Bradyrhizobium; species Bradyrhizobium yuanmingense. The sequence continues at coordinate 2,387,400 of NZ_CP104173.1, forward strand.
GCGGGCGAGGGATTTCCTCGGCCAGATCATCCATTAAAGCGCGATGCGATTAGGATGAATCGTCATCGCGCTTTAGGTTATTGTTTGAAGCATGATCTTTTCGGAAAACCGCTTCACACTTTTCCGGATCATGCTCTAGCGATCCGTCTCGATCTGCGAACCGATCGAGGGCGCATCGCCGGTTGCGGCATTGTTTCGAACCAGCCTACTCATGCCGCCAGATTCTCACCGCCGAAATGACCAGGATCACGGCCAATCCCGGCAGAAGAATCGAATTCGGGACGACGCCGAGAAGCAGGCCGCCTATGAATGTCCCGACGACCGACCCGATGGCCATTGCAAGCATGAACTGCCAATTCGCGCGGAGCACCGAAAAGCTCTGGTCGCGACTATAGCGCGCAAATCCCACCAGCATGGTCGGCAGGCTCACCGCGAGCGAGAGGCTGCCCGCGAGCTTCACGTCCGCGCCGAACAACAAGATCAGGGTGGGGATCAGGAATTCCCCTCCGGCGACGCCGAGCAACGATGCCACGATCCCGATCGCAAAGCCCGCTGCTATGCCCGCGACGATCAGGCTCACGCCTGTCAGCGCCGGTGGGGTTGCCGCCTCGTTGCCATGTGCGAACAGAAGCATGCCGGCGATCAGGAGCAGCAGGACGGCAATGATCCTGTAGAGCGTCCCGGACTCCAGACGCGTCGCCCAGGATGCCCCCGCATAGGCGCCGACGAGGCTGCCCGCCAGCAGGTTCAGGATGATCGGCCAATGGGCATGTATCTCCGCGAACGGAACGGCGCGTGCGCGAAACGGCAGTGCGCTCGCCACCACGATCAGGCTCGTCGCCTTGTTCAGAATCACGGCCTCGAGGCCGCGAAATCCGAACAGGCTGATGAGCAGGGGCAGCCGAAATTCTGCACCGCCGAGACCGATCAAGCCGCCCAGAGTGCCGATGATTGTGCCCGAGCCGAACGCGGCAGGATTGTTTCGCATGGACACGGAAAGATGCGCCAAAGACAACACCCGCGACGGACGGCTCCGTGCGGGTGTGATCAACTCTCGATGATGCCAGTATGCCCCTGTTTTGCCCGACGAGTCAAAGGTACGCACGCGTCCCCGGCGGTATCGTTGCGGTCGGCGGAAGAGCGTAATGATTTCAACGCCCCGCTACTGTGCATGGGGTTGTTTTCGCACTTTTTGTTGGCGGCCGCGCTCACCGCCGGCTGCGCGGTGCCTCGGCCTTGGCCGGCGGCTCGGTCTGCGGGGCGCAGGTCGCAGCCTGGAGCGAGCCTTGCGCCTGCTGCATCAAGCCGGGCTCGGGCGCGAGCGCCTTCATCAGGATCAGGCCGGTCGTGGTCGGGGAATCGATGATCAGGCGGTCGGCCGCGGTGACCTCTTCGTCCTCCGGCAGCTCGCTATGCTGCGCTTCCGTCATCAGGTCGAGCTCGATCACCTTGCGGCCCGCGGAGCGGTCGTTGATGGCGTAATAGGCGATCTCGTTGCGGGTGTAGAACGACACCGAGGTGTAGGCCTGGCTCACCGGCACGGTGAGCTTGATCGGCCCGCCAGACAGATCATAACGACAGATCGCCAGCGCGAAGGCCGGATCCATGAACGGCATCGGCGAATTGTTGGGATCGGCGAGGGGAAGCTGGGTGACGGCGTTCACCCTGGTCATCGGCGTCAGCCGCGAATAGGCATCCTGTGTGGCAATCCGCGGCAGCGCCAGCACGCTGACGAGATGGACCACGAGGCCCAGCACCACGCCGGCGACGACGGTGAAGACGAGCCGGATCATGAGCAGCCCACCGTGGTGATGCTCGGCATCGGCGCATCGCGCTGGGTGCGCGTTCCAACGCCGACCGGCGTGTCGTAGAGACGCAGCATCAAGGCATAGCGCTCGATGCCGCCGGTCGGCAGCCAGTTGCCGGCGCGCGAGCGCGAGGCGATCCGGATCTCGAACGAGCCGTCGGAGGCGCGCACGATCTCCTGGCTGGTGAAGCCGTAGCGCTGCAGCGAATTGGCGACGAGATGGCCCTTGCGGTCGTAGAGCGTCAGCGTCCAGAACCGCGCCGGCGGCGTCACGCCGGAGACGACCACGTCGCAGCGGCCGTCGAGCGCCTTCTTCCTGTCGTCGGTGGTGGCGGTGAAGGCGACACCGTCGCCGGTGCCGATCGGCAGCTCGCCGTTGCGGACGATGGTGGCGCGCGAATAGGGATCGACGTCGGCGGTGCCGGTGCGCGGCCGTGCCGTCCAGGGGCCGATGGTCAGCGCGCCGATCTCGGTGCCGCGCGTCGTGGTCATCCACGTCGCGCCGACGCCGACGACCGTCGCGAGAAGAAGCGCCGTCAATGTGGTCAGGATCAGCCGCACTTGCTTTCGATCAGTTCTTGCGCGGGGCAGAGGCGTTGGCGTTGTCTTCCGCATAGTTCTGCGGGAAGGCGAGCGCGCTCGTCGACGAGGACGGCCTTGCCGGCTTGCTGTCATTCGCCGTCGATTTGTTCGCGGCCTTGGCCGCATCATCCAGCAGCTTCTCGACCCGCACCAGGATGTCCGCGCCGCGCTTGGTTAGCACCGGCGGCGGACCGGGCTTGGTCTCCAGCACCTTCGCAGCCGCGTTGGCCTGCGCGTTGCTCACATGCTGCGGCGGCAGCTTCTGGCCCATGCCGATGCCGGGGATCTCCCGGACCTCCACGCCCTGATGCGCCACGAGCATGATGTCGTGCCAGGTCTGCGCCGGCAGCGAGCCGCCGGTCATGCGGTTGGTCGGCGAGTAATCGTCGTTGCCGTACCACACCGCGCAGGTGAAATTGCCGGTGAAGCCGACGAACCAGGCGTCGCGATAGGCATTGGTCGTGCCGGTCTTGCCCGCGGTCGGAATGCCGTCCAGCGCGGCGCGCCGTGCGGTGCCTTCGCTGACGACGTGGCTCATCATGCCGGACATGTCGGCGGCGACGGAAGCCGGGATCGCCTGGCGCGGCTTCGGGCCGTCGCGGTCCCAGCGCCAGACCAGGTCGCCCGCGCCGGTGCGCACTTCCAGCACCGCATGCGGCGTCACCGCCTTGCCGCGATTGGGGAAGGTCGCGTATGCGACCGCGTGCTCGAGCACGTTGACCTCGTCCGAGCCGATCGGCAGCGACGGCGTGTCGGGCAGCGGCGCCTTGATGCCGAAGCGGCGCGCGACCTCGACGATCTTGGCGCGGCCGACCTTGGCGGGGTTCTGCGTCTTGGGCTCGTTCTTCCGGCCGATCTCGATCGACAGCTTCACCGGCACGACGTTGATCGAACGCGTGATCGCCTGCGTCAGCGTCACCGAGCCGGAATAGGAATGGCCATAATTCTGCGGGCACCAATTGCCGATGCAGACCGGGCCGTCGACCACGATCGAGTTGGGCGTGTAGCCGTTCAGCAGCGCGGTGGTGTAGACGTAGGGCTTGAACGAGGAGCCGGGCTGGCGATAGGCGTCGGTGGCGCGGTTGAACTGGCTGGCGCCGTAGTCGCGGCCGCCGACCATCGCGCGGATGCCGCCGTCGAGATCGGCGACGACGGTCGCGGCCTGCGTCGCGTGATAGTCGCGGCCGAACTGGCGCAGCTGGTTCTCGACAGCGTCTTCGGCCGCCTTCTGCACGTTGGCATCGATCGCGGTGCGCACCACGAAGACGCGCTCGGTGTAGGACTTCGGGAAGGTATCGACCAGCTTGCGCATCTCGTCGAAGGCGTAGTCGAGATAATAGTTCGGCGAGGCCTCGTCGCGGCGGTCGACCGCGAAGGCGGGGTTGCGGCGGGCGCCGAACACCTGGCCCTCGGTCATGAAGCCGGCATCGACGAGGTTGTCCAGCACGACGTTGGCGCGTGCGCGGGCGGCGGGCAGGTTGATGTGCGGGGCGTACTTGGTCGGCGCCTTGAACAGGCCGGCGAGCATCGCCGCTTCCGCCAGCGTCACGTCGCGCGCGGACTTGTTGAAGTAGAAATGCGCCGCGCCGTCGACGCCGAAGGTGCCGCCGCCCATATAGGCGCGGTCGAGATAGAGCTTGAGGATCTCGTTCTTGGTCAGGCGCCATTCCAGCCAGATCGCGAGGAAGGCCTCGTTGACCTTGCGCTCGATGGTGCGCTCGTTGCTCAGGAACAGGTTCTTGGCGAGCTGCTGGGTGATCGAGGAGCCGCCCTGGCGCACGCCGCCCGCTTGCGCGTTGGTGACGAGCGCGCGCGCAGTGCCGGCGATGTCGATGCCGAAATGCTCGTAGAAGCGGCGGTCCTCGGTCGCCAGCGTCGCCTTGATCAGCACGTCCGGAAAGTCTTCCAGCGGAATGGAGTCGTTGTGCTTGATGCCGCGGCTGCCGATCGGGTTGCCGTAGCGGTCGAGGAAGCTCACCGCGAGGTCGGACTTCTTCAGCCAGTCCTCGTCCGCGGTCTCGCGGAAGGCCGGGATGGCGAGGGCGAGCATCACGACGAGGCCGCCGAGCCCGAGGGTTGCGGCCTCCGAGAACGGCTCGATGAACACCCAGCGCTTCCACCGCCCGACATAGAAGCGGTCCATGAAGGTCGAGTAGCGCTCGTAGAGCTCGCGGATGCCCTTGGCCGAGGAGAACAGCGAGGAGTCGATGCGCGCATCGAGATCCAGGAAGAAATTCCGGATCCTCTGCTTCCAATGCGGTGGTATGATCTGGCGCACCTAGAACCCTTGCGGCTTGCTTCGAAAGCGTTCAAGCACCCGGCCGGGGCGGCATCGAGACGTCTTGCGGGTATGTTGCGGCAAACCCAAGGCGCCCGGCCAGCATCCGAGGGACTTGCTGTTCCTTCTAGCCGAGCGGGGCTCATAAACCAATGGCCACGCTCGCTATTTTGAACAACAGGCCTAATTGACCCCCGGTTCATTACGGGCCTCAAAGGGGCCTCGCTTGCACCATTGCCGCCGCGCGCCCTAGATGGCGTTGCCGTAGCTCTTTCGAACTGTTGTTGAGGCGCATGACCGCAGCTCCCAAACGATCTCAAGGCCAGGAAGGATTCTTCTGGAAAACCAAGACGTTGGAACAGATGTCGGAGCGCGAGTGGGAAAGCCTGTGCGACGGCTGCGGCCGCTGCTGTCTGAACAAGCTCGAAGACGAGGATACCGGGCAGATCTACTTCACCCATATCGGCTGCAAGCTGCTCGACGGGACGAGCTGCGCCTGCAAGGACTATCCGAATCGTTCCGACAAGGTTCCGGACTGCGTCCGCCTGACCCCGGCCAATGTCCGCACCCTGAACTGGCTGCCGCCGAGCTGCGGCTACAAGCTCGTCGCCGAAGGGCGCGACCTCTATTGGTGGCATCCGCTGGTTTCGGGTGACCCCAACACCGTGCACGAAGCCGGCGTCTCCGTGCGCGGCCGCGTGGAGGGCAGCGAGGAGGAGGTCCCGGACGAGGAGCTCGAGGACCACATCGTGCAATGGCCGGCGACCTTGCCGAAGCGGGCGCGTCTGAAGAAGCGACCTTGAACAGCTGTGCGCAGCGGTCGCATGCAGATGCGCTTCACATTCAGGGGTTGAGGTGCTAAGCTGGTTGTAGATTCTGCTATGGCTATATTCAGGTTGTTTTGAATTGCTGAAGGTACCCTAGGATTTTTGGGGGCCCCATGATTTCCGATCCGGTTCACCCGATACCGACCGACGACGAGAACAAGCCGCTGGAACCAACCACTGCGCTCTGCCTTTCCGGCGGAGGATATCGCGCGATGGTGTTTCATGTCGGCGTCCTGTGGCGCCTATATGAAACAGGACTGCTGAAGAACGTCAGGCGCATATCGAGCGTTTCCGGCGGGTCGATCACTGCCGGCATGTTGGCGCTGGCGTGGCCGGGCCTCAGCTTCACACCCGACAGCGTCGACAGCGATTTCATTCCGAAATTCGTCGCGCCGTTGCGCGCCTTCGCCGGCATCACAATCGATGCCGAGTCGGTCATCCTGGGCGCGCTGTTACCAGGCAGCATCGGCGACCGGATTGCCGAGGCGTATGACGATCACCTGTTTCGCGGCAAGACTCTGCAGGATATGCCTGACGAGCCGCGCTTCGTGATCAATGCGACGAACGTGCAGTCAGGCGCGCTCTGGCGCTTCATGAAGCCCTATATGCGCGACTACCGCGTCGGCGAGGTGAAGAATCCAGAAATTCTGCTGGCGCAAGCCGTGGCGGCGTCCTCCGCTTTTCCTCCGGTCCTCTCTCCCTTCGAATTGCGCCTCAAGGACAGCGATTTCGTGCCCGGTACCGGGCTCGACCTGCAGCGGCCTCCATTTACAACGCGCGTCGTTCTCAGCGATGGCGGCGTCTACGACAATCTCGGCCTCGAGACCGCATGGAAGCGCCACCAGACCGTTCTGGTCAGCGACGCCGGCGGCAAGATCGAGGCTGAGGAGGAGCCGGAGACGGACTGGCCGCGGCATTCCTACCGGATCCTCAATCTGATCGACAATCAGGTGCGTTCGCTGCGCAAGCGCCAGGTCATCGACTCCTTCAAATCGGGAACGCGCAAGGGCGCCTATTGGGGCATCCGCACCGACATCGCGAATTACGGGCTGGCCGATGCTCTGCCGTGTCCTTTCGAGCGTACATTGCAACTTGCGGAAGTGCCGACACGTCTGAAGCGGTTGGACGCGACGACGCAGGAAAGACTGATCAACTGGGGCTACGCCGTGTGTGATGCAGCCCTGCGCAAGCATCTCGCGGCGGTCGGGCCGCCGCCCGCCTTTCCCTATCCGCAGTCTGGTGTCTGAGGAAGACGACAATGGCGGACGACAAGGGGCGTAAGCGGCGTGCAAAACCGCAAAGCGGCACACCCAAGAGCCGCGGGCCGACTTGGCCGGTCTCGGCCGACGGAAGACCCAAGCAGTTCTCTGTTCCGCCCGAAGTGGTCGAACATATCCTCCTGGGTCCCCGCGACGACAGGCGCGTGCTGCAGGACTCGCCGCTGCTCGGCGATGTCTGGGCGGCTTACGCTCTCGATCCGGGCATCGCCCAGGATGTTCTGATTACGCCGCACAAGAATGCGACCGCGGTGAGCGTGGCCCGTACCATCGCAGGCGCGCTGAAAGTGCCGGTCGAATCTGCGCCGCCTGGCCGGCCTCCAACAAAGGCCAAGGTCGCCTATTTGCAGGGGCTCGTCGGTGCGCGGCTCTATTTCGACCAAGTGCTGCGCATCCTGGTGCCGCGGACACAATGGTGGCGCGAGCCGAAGGTGGCCGAAAGGATCGAAGGCGTGGATGCCGGCGATAATCAGGGGACGATCAAAAAGTTGCTCCAGCAAGGGCCGAAGAGATCCAACGCGCTGCGCGAACGCACATTGGACAATGCCACGTCGCTCCAAAGGTATATCGCGCTCGCCGGATTGATTTACTGGATTTGCAAGCTGGAACGTCCCGTCGGTTGGGACGAACCACTGGAGCCACTGACCTTTGAGCAGGCATTGGAACGATACCGGGACTATGCTGACGAGATTCTCTCCGGCATGTTCGCACTTTATGAAGTAGTCAAAGCGGACGAGAATGCTCGGCAGCAGAACGACGGCGTCGATACCAGGAGCGAGCCGGCGGAAGAGAGACCAACTTGTATTTTCCAGGTATCGCTCAACCGATCGGCCGTTCCCGCGCTCGATCGGTCGGTGCCAGCGGTCAAGGCCGACGCTGCGAGGTCGCTGTTTAACGTCCAGTGCAAGAACATCGTTTGGGCAGTTCTTGATTCCGGTATTCAAAACAATCACGACGCGTTCATGACGTCCGGCGAGAAGCCGACGTCGCGTGTCAGGAAAATCTTCGACTTCACGAATATTCGCGAGATCGTTAGCAGTGAGACGGGTGACGTCGATGCTCAAACCCGCGAAAAGCTGATCCGAACGTCCGGGCTCGCTGGAGCCGAGGTGGACGTCAATCTAGAGAAGATTGCCGAAGACTTCGAGAAGGAGCGCCCCATCAACTGGGCGACCGTCGAAAGGCTAATCACGGTCAAGAGGCCGGATCCAAACGACAAGTCTGAAAAGCTGCCCAGTTCGCACGGGACCCACGTTGCCGGAATCATCGGAGCGGACCAGAAGAACGGCAAATACGCTGGCGGCATGTGCCCGGACATCGGACTGTACGATTTCCGCGTGCTGGGTGCGAGCCTGGAGGAGACCGAGTTCGCCGTTATCGCTGCCATGCAGTACATCCGTTACGTCAACGAGCGGCACAACTACATCATGATTCACGGCGCGAATCTCAGCCTCTCAATTCCCCATAACGTGCGCAATTTTGCATGTGGGCGGACGCCGATTTGCAACGAATGCGAGCGTTTGGTCGAAAGCGGAGTGGTGGTCGTGGCCGCAGCGGGTAATCGCGGCTTTCAGAAATTCGAAACGAAGGACGGTCCGTTCGAAAATTACGCCGCCTTCAGTATTACCGATCCAGGAAACGCCGAGGGCGTCATCACGGTTGGATCGACCCACGGGAATTGGCCGCATACATACGGAATCAGCTTCTTCTCGAGCCGCGGTCCAACTGGCGATGGCCGCGCGAAGCCGGATCTCGTCGCGCCCGGTGAGCGAATTCTATCGACCGTTCCGAATGATGATTGGGCTCCGGAATCGGGCACCAGCATGGCGGCTCCCATGGTCAGTGGAGCCGCGGCCATGCTGCTCGCCCGATACGAAGAGCTGATCGGGCAGCCGCGTCGGGTCAAACGCATCCTGTGCGAGAGCGCGACGGATCTTGGCCGCGAGCGCAGCTTTCAGGGGCACGGCATGCTCGACGTGTTGCGGGCTCTTCAATCGATCTGAGGAGGAATGCGATGCATTTTAGCCTTGACGTCTTGCGTGCCCGCAAGGGCGATTGCCTGATCCTTCATTTCGGAACAGCTGACGATCCGCATCTGATGCTGATCGATGGAGGACCTGCCAAGGTCTATAAGCCACATCTGGCGCCGAGAATCGCGCAGATTCACCGTTCGCGCGAATTGGAGCCGAATGATCCCTTGCCCATAGACGTTGTGATGATCAGTCATATCGACGACGATCACATCAGGGGCATTCTCGAACTAACGGCGGATCAGCTGGGCAACAGTCCCGATCTCCGTCTCAAGGTCGCCAGCCTGTGGCACAACAGCTTTGACGATCTGCTTACGACTGCGCCTGAAGAACTGTTGTCCGGATTTGGGCCGGCGTCATTCGAGGCAGGCACTGCGCGCAGGCCGGATTTTGACGCAATCGAGCCCGACGAAGAATCTGACGAGGAAGAGGTGCATCAGACGGTGGATGTTCTCGCAGGCATTTCGCAAGGCCGTCAATTGCGTGATGATCGCGAAGTGTTGCAACGGCGCTCGCCAGCGCGTCGGCAATGGAAACTGAACCACAAATTCGACGGCGAGCTGATCGTCGCAACCGAGGATACGGAAGCGGTGACGTTGGATGGCGGTCTCAAGATGACCGTGGCAGGACCGATGCAGCCGGAATTGCTGGCCCTTCAGGAGGCCCATGACAAATGGCTGAGGGAGCAAAAGCAGGGGAAGAAAAACCCGGAAGCAATGCTGGCGGCATTCGTCGACAAGTCGGTGCCCAATCTCTCCAGCATCGTCGTTCTGGCTGAAATGGGCGGCAAGAGCATGCTGCTGACCGGCGACGCGCGCGGGGACAAGATTTTGGAAGGAATGGAGCTGGCGGGGCTCTTGGACGCGGACAAGAAGAAGGAGAACTGGAAACGGCATGTCCACGTCCTGAAAGTTCCTCACCACGGCAGCGACAACAATATGGAGACGATCTTCTTCGAACGTGTGCCTGCCGATCACTACGTCTTCTCAGGCGATGGCGAGCACGGTAACCCCGAACGAGCGACCTTGGAAATGCTGCTGAAAGCACGGGGCGTCGACGCCGAATACACGATCCACCTAACTTACCCGATTGACGAGATCGATATCGAGCGCCAAGCCGACTGGGAAAAGGAGCAGGCGAAGGAGAAGGCGCGCAAGAAAAAAAATCCGGCAACCAAGAAGCCGGTTCGAGAAAATTGGTCGCCGGAAAAGCACAGCCTCGGCGCTCTGTTCCGGACCAATCCCAAGTTCGGCAAGAAAGTGGTCATCGTTGATCCCGGCAAACCGCATCTGATCAACTTGCTGGACCCGATCGAGCTTTAGTGGGCTGGGGGCGCTCAGGCTCCAAGTAGTACCTCAATACGGCGTCGCTCCGCCTGTCGATCACGGAGCCGCGAGGATGCGTCGGTGGGATGCACCCATGCGCCGCGGTGCCTGCCCGGGAAGAAATTTCCCCTCTATGTTGGGCTGCATAGAACGAATCCTTGGCGGTGTTGCACCGCGTCACGACGTCCGATCGAGATGAACAAGTTCGACCGGCAGAGCAATTCTGCCGATACCCAGACATTGCCTGACGATATTGCCGAAGAGCTGTCCCGCCTGCCGAGCGAGGTCATCAGCGTCGACGATGCGCCCTCGATCGCCCCGCCGGCACCGCTGAGCTCGGATGAGGTCCGCACCATCGTCATCAGCCTGATGGTGACGATGTTCCTGGCCGCGCTCGACCAGACCATCGTGGCGACGGCGCTGCCGACGATCGGACGCCAGTTCCAGGACGTCTCCAATCTCTCCTGGGTGATCACCGCCTATCTGCTCGCCTCGACAGCGGTCGCGCCGGTGTTCGGCACGCTCAGCGACATCTACGGCCGCCGCGTCATGATCATCATCTCGCTCAGCCTGTTCGTCGCGGGCTCGGTGCTGTGCGCGATCGCGCCGAACATGCCGATGCTGATCCTGGCACGCGGGCTTCAGGGCCTCGGCGGCGGCGGCATCATGCCGGTGGTGCAGACCGTGATCTCCGACGTGGTGAGCCCGCGCGAGCGCGGGCAGTACCAGGCCTATTTCTCGAGCGTCTGGATGGTCGGCGGCATCCTCGGCCCGGTCATCGGCGGCGTGTTCGCCGAGCATCTGCACTGGTCGATGATCTTCTGGATCAACCTGCCGCTTGCGGCCGCAGCACTCGCATTGCTGCTGCCGAAGATGAAGAAGATCCCGGTGTTCCACCGCAAGCGCAAGGTCGACTGGCTCGGCGGCCTCTTGCTGATGGCGTCCGCCGTGGTCTTCATGCTGGTGCTGACCTGGGGCGGGACGCGCTATGCTTGGCTTTCGCCGACGGTGCTGGCGATGGTGGGCGGTGCCGTCGGGCTCGCGGTGACCTTCGTATGGCATGCCCGGCGGGCCGACGAGCCGTTCCTGCCGCTGCCCTTGCTGACGGGATCGGTGGCGCCTTTCGCGCTGACCGCGGGCGGCTGCGGCCTCGGGGCGATCACCGGCCTGACCGTGCAGCTGCCGCTCTATTACGAGCAGGTCTATCATCTCACCGCCAGCGAGGCGGGGCTTGCGCTGATCCCGCTCGCGGCGGTCTCGACCGTCGGCGCGGCCGTCGCCGGCCGCACCATGGCTCGCGCGAAACACTACAAGCGCGTCGCCATCATCGGCACGTCATGGGCCGCGCTGTGCGGTCTCGCCCTCACAGTCACCACCTTGCCGCTCTGGGGCCTGCTGCTGCTGATGGCCGCGTTCGCGCTGGGACTCGGCACGACTTTTCCGGTGTGCGTGGTCTCGCTGCAGAATTCGGTGGCGCGTCCGCAAGTCGGCACCATCACCGGCGCGATGAACTTCTTCCGCTCGCTGATGTCCTCGTTCACGGTGGCGGCCTTCGCCGCGATCCTGCTCATCGCGCTCGGCACCGACGTCCCGCTCGCCGGCGAGCATCACGCCGCGGGCGCCGTCGCGATACCCGCCGACGACATGCGGCACGCCTTCCGCTACGTGTTCGGCGCCGCCACCGCGCTGATGACGATCGCTGCGCTGTGCCTGATCGCGATGGAGGAGCGGCCGCTGGCCGGACCGTCGGCCAAGCAGTCCGTAGAGATGGCCGAGTAGGCTAGCCGCCTCGATCGGCGTAAGGCTCGTTTGCGACATTGCCCTCGGCGGCCTTTCGCGCCGCCGCTGCAAGATGGGTCTTGAGCTGCGCCAGCGCGTCGGGGGACCAATCATGGACATCGGTGACGGCGACCCAGGCATCGACGTAATGTTCGGGCGCATAGACATGGCCAAAGCCCATCGGCGTATTGGTCGCGACCGCCATGTCGAGGGCGAGCTGCAGCATTGTCACGACTGGATACCATCGCAGCTCCGGTGACACATCCGGCCCGCGCGGCGCCGTCATCCAGTCAGGGGCCCGATAGGCGTCGTGATAGGCGAAGAAGGTGATCGCGTCGCTCGCATATTGCAGATAGACGACGCGCATCGGACCCCAGGGCGCATCTGCCGGCACCGTCGGTCCATTCTGGTTCATGAAGCGCACGAAGCGGCCGTCGCGGAATTCCGGCAGCCAGGCCGGCGTGCCCGGATTGCGGTTTGCCGTGATCGAGCGCCAGATGCGACTTTCGAACGGCGCGCCGCTCAAAAGTGCGCCCGCAATCGGATCGCCGATCATCTCAAACAGCTCTGCGGATTTTTCCGAGTTCATCGCGCCGAGGCTCAGTCCGTGCAGGTACAGCTTCGGCCGCCGGTTCTTCGGCAGCGTCGCCCAGTAGCCGTAGATTTCCGAAAACAGGGCGCGCGCCGCCTCTGCACCGGATTCGGGCTGAAACAGCAGCGTCAGCGGACTGTTGAGATAGGAATACTGCATCGCGACACTGGCGACGTCGCCATGGTGGAGATATTCGACGGTGTCCATCGCGGCAGGGTCGATCCAGCCGGTTCCGGTCGGCGTAACGACGATGAGTGTGTCGCGTTCAAACCCGTGCTGCCGCTTGAGCTCGTCGAGCGCAAGCCGGGCGCGCGCTTGCGCCGTCTCGGCGCCGCCAAGGCCGACATAGACCCGCACGGGCTCCAGCGCGGGCCTTCCTGTAATGGCACTGATCTCCGTTGCGGTCGGCCCCGAGGCAATAAATCTGCGCCCCATGCGTCCAAGCTGCGTCCACTTCACCAGCGAGGCGGCACTTCCCGTTCGTTCGGGCGCGGTCGGCTGCGGCCGCTCGGGCTCGAGCAAGGCGTCGACTTCGCGAAAGGACACATCGAGCGCGTTGAACGCCGTGCGGATCAGGACATTGCTGGCGATTGACCAAAACAACAGGCCCGCGGCGAGCACGCCGATGACGTTCGCGATCCTCCGCGGAATGACGCGCCTCGCACGCGCGGCGATGAGGCGCACGGCAAGCGCGAACAGCCGCGCCAGCACCAGCAGCACGACGAACGTCATCACGGCGATGGCGCAGACCTTGAGCGGATGGGCGGTCTCGACTGGCGCCATCTTCATCACGGTGCGGATCGAGTTCTGCCATCCGGCCGCCCGCCACAGAAAAACAATGACGACGAGCAGGCAGGCGGCCGCCACCAGCGCGTTTGCGGTCGATCTCAGGCGCGCCGGCGGCTCGGGCAATTCCAGATAGTGCCACAGCCAGCGCCAGACGTTGCCGGCGAGATAGCCGATCCCGAAGCAGGCGCCGGCGATGGCGCCCTGCGTGAGATAGCTCCGCGGGATCAGCGTCGGCGTCAGCGCGGCTGCGAAGAACAGGGCACCGAGCATGAGGCCGACGCCGGAGAACGACAGCAATTGCCGCCGAATGAGCCACGCCAGTTTGCCGAAAGCACCCACCGCGCGATTCAACCTCAGCTATTGCCTGACAGACCACTCTTGCGCGGCAGCACGATCGTGAATTCAGTAAACTTGCCCGGCTCGGTCGCGACGTCGATCGTGCCGCCGTGCTGCTTCACGACGATGTCGTGGGTCATCGACAGCCCGAGGCCGGTGCCTTCGCCGGCTGGCTTGGTGGTGAAGAACGGATTGAACATTTTCTCCTTCACATCGTCGGCAATGCCGGTGCCGTTGTCGCGGATCGTGATCTCGACGTCATCGCCGCGATCGCGCGTCGCGGCGGTCACAATCGGCTCGTAACCGGCGGCACCGTCGGCCTTGCGCCTGATGACCGCGTGGAAGCCGTTCGAGATCAGGTTCAGGAGCACGCGGGTGATTTCCTGCGGAAACACTTCGGCCTGTCCGGCCGCTGGATCGAGCGCGCGCTTCAGCGTCACGTGGAATCCGGGCTTCTCGGCGCGTGCGCCGTGATAGGCGAGATTCAGGCTCTCCTCGACCAATGCATTGATGTCGCTCAGCCCATGCTCGCCGCCGCCTTCGCGCGAATGCAGCAGCATGTTCTTGACGATGGAATCGGCGCGGCGGCCGTGCTGCACGATCTTGCCGAGGTTGTCCTGCAGAAGCCCCGTCAGCTCGTCGACCTCGCTGCGGACATTCTCGGGGAGCGGGACCGGCGCGAGCACCTCGTTCAGCTCCTCGGTCAGCTCGGCAGACAGCGAGGCGAAGTTGTTGACGAAGTTGAGCGGGTTCTTGATCTCGTGCGCGATGCCGGCCGTGAGCTGGCCCAGTGACGCCAGCTTCTCGGTCTGGATCAGGCGGTCCTGCGCGGCGCGGAGATCATCGAGCGATTTGGCGAGCTCGCTGGTGCGGTCCTGAACCTCGTTGAACAGGCGCGTGTTCTCGACCGCGATCACGGCCTGGTCGGCAAAGGTCTTGAGCAGGTTGATGGCTTTGTCCGGAAAATAACCGGGCTCCCGCCGCGTGACGGCGATGGTGCCGATCGCAAGGCCATCGCGCAGCATCGGCACCACGAGGATGCTGCGATAACCGCGTGTTCGCGCCAGCTCCTTCATGGCCTCGGTAAGATCAGGCTCGTTCTGCATGTCGCTGCGGAAGGCATACTCGCCGCTGCTCGCCACCCGACTGTGAATGCCCGATGAGGACAGCGGCGTCGGAAATGAGTTCAGCAGATCCGCATTGCCGGCCTCATTGTCGGTCGTGAAGGCGGCCAGATGCAGCATGCCGTCGACGACGCGGGTGACAGTGGAGGAGTGCGCTCCGATCAGCGCCTTGGCGCTGTCGGAAATGGCCTGGAACACCGGCGTGACATCGGACGGTGAAGCCGCGATCACCTTGAGAATGTCGGCAGTCGCAGTCTGACGTTCCAGTGCTTCCTTGGTCGCGTTGAACAGGCTGACATTCTTGATCGCGATCACGGCCTGGTCGGCGAAGGTCTGCAGCAGGCGCACGTGATGCTCGGCGAAGTTGCCGGTCGCGCGTCGCGTCGCGATGATGATGCCGATGGCTTCGCCTTCGCTCATCAGAGGCGCGAACAGCATGCTGCGATAGCCGCGGGCCCGCGCGATGTCGCGCGCGGCCGGCTCGACCTCGGTGTCGGGCAATTGCGCCGCGGTACCATTGGCCACGAGCTGGTAGGGCGGAAATTGTGCGAACGGCACCGGAAAGGACGCTTGGAGCACGCGATCGCCGGCCGGATCGGTCGGCGTGAATGCCGCAAGGTGCGCGGCACCGTCGATATAGCGGAGCACCGCGGTGGAGAAGCCGCCGATCAGCCGGTTGGCGTTGGTGGCGATGGCCGCGAATACCGGCTGCACGTCGGACGGGGATGCCGCCATCACCTTCAGGATGTCGGCCGTCGCGGTCTGGCGCTCCAGCGCCTCCTTCGTCTCGTTGAACAGGCGCGCGTTCTCAATCGCGATCACGGCTTGGTCGGCGAAGGTCTGCAGCAGCTGGACGAGGTCGGGCGCGAATGATCCTGGCTCGGCGCGGGTGACGCTGATCATGCCGACCGGCGCGCCCCGGTTCATCAGCGGCATGAATAGCACACTGCGGAAGCCGCGCAGCCGCGCCAGCTCCCGGTTCAGTTCAGGGACGTCGGCCGCCTCGCTGTCGGGAAACTGGATCGTCTGGCCCTCCCGCACGAGGCCAAAAGTCGGGAAGTCCGCGATCTTGCGCGGGAACGACGCCTTGAGCCCCGCGTCCGCCTCCGGATTGGTCGGCGTGAACGCCACGAGGTGAAGCTCGTCGCCGATGAACTGAAGCACGGTGGCGGAGAAGCCGCCGAGCAGGCGCTTTGCGCTGGCGGCGACCGCCGTAAAGACCGGCCGCGCATCGGACGGCGAGGCGGCGATGGTACGCAGGATCTCGGCGCTGGCGCTCTGGCGATCCCGAGCCGTCGCAAGCTCGGCCCGCAGCTGCGCAATCTCGGCGGCGGCCGACCGCAATCGGCGCTCGAGTTCCTCGATTTCCTGCAAAACGGTCGTCATTCCCGGTCCAGCTTGAGCCGCGGGCGTGCGCGGCACCGGGCCGGATTATCACAACTTCTGCGGCCGGAGCCAGCGGCTCGCAGCCGTGCCCGCACCGGCTCCGCTCACGTGCCGGGCCGCGACACCTCGGTCTCCTTGGCTGTGATGAACTCCAGCAGTACCGGCACGCCTTCCCTCGTCTTCGCGATGCCGCGCTTGATCGCGGGCACGATGTCCTCCGGCCGCGTCACCCGCTCTCCGTAGCCGCCGAAGGCGCGGGCCATCGCAGCGTAGTCGCCGGAAATGTCGGTCGAGCGATATTTTTCGGTCGAGATCGGCATCACCTTCAGCTCGATCGCCATCGAGAAATTGTTGAGCAGGATCGACATGATCGGGATGCGCTCGCGCACCGCGGTCTCGAAATCCATGCCGGTGAAGCCGATCGCAGCATCGCCCCAGACGTTGATGCAGAGCTTGTCGGGCTTTGCCAGCTTGGCGCCCATCGCAAGACCGAGGCCGTAGCCAAGCTGCGTGGTTTTGCCCCAGCCGAGATAGGTGAGGGGCTCGACCGATCGCCAGAACGGCGAGAGCTGGTCGCGCGGGCTGCCGGCATCATGGGTGATGATCGTATTCTCGATGTCAACGGTGTGCTGGAGATCCCACAGCACGCGATAGGGGCTCAAGGGCGCGTCATTGCTGGTCAGCTTCGGCATCCATTTCGCCAGCCATTCCTTGTGCGAGGCTGCGATCTCGGCCGCGACGGCGGATGCATCGCGATCCGCGGTGACGGTCTTGCCGATCTCCTCCAGCAGCGCGTCGAGCACGAGGCCGGCATCGCCGACCAGGCCGATCTTCGCTTCCACATCCTTGTTGAGATGATTGGGATCGAGCGTCGAATGAATGATGGTCTTGCCCTTCGGCATCGCGATGCCGAAATTGGTCTCGGTGAAGGAGCAGCCGATGCCGAAAATGACGTCGGCCTCGGCCAGAAATTTCGGCACCGCGCGCGGCACTGCAAGGCCGCCGGAGCCAAGCGACAGCGGATGCGTCTCCGGAAACGATGATTTGCCACCCAAGCTGGTGGTGACGGGGATCGCCAATCGCTCGGCGAGCCGTTTCAGCTGCGGCCAAGCCTGCGCGTAATGCACGCCCTGGCCGGCATAGATCACCGGCCGTTTTGCGTTCACCAGCAGGCTGGCGGCTTCCTTGACGTGAACGGGGTCGGCGCCGTAGCGGGTGCGCAGCACCGGCGTGTAGTTCAGCGGCTCCGGCACCTCCTCGTTCCACATGTCCGAGGGAATCTCGACGATGACGGGCCCGCCGCGGCCGTTCTTCAGCCTGGTGAAGGCGCGGCGGAAGATGTTGACGACTTCGGTCGCGAGGATAATCGGCTCGGACGATTTCGCGAACGGCTTCATCGCCTCGCTGGAATTGAAGTTCGGCTCGATATGCGCCAGCCTGCGCTGATAGCCCATCGGCAGCACCAGCACGGGAACGGATTCGCCGAAGCACTGCGCCACGCCGCCCATCGCATTCTCCGCGCCCGGCCCGTGCTGCATGCAGAAGGCGCCGATGCTGCGCCCTGACGTCACCCGCGAGATGGCGTCCGCCATGTGGATGCCGACGCGCTCCTGCCGCACCATCACCGGCCGGATCTCGGCCTTGGCCGCGTGCTCGATCAGATGATTGACCGGATAGCCGCAGAGGATCTCGATCCCCTCGCGCCTCATGATTTCCGCAATGGCGGTGCCGAGCTTCATGGCGTCTCTCTCCTCAGGCTAAGGCCGGTTGATCCGGCTTGTTGGCAAGAGAGGATCAGGAATTTCCGGGAGCGTAAAGCGCGGGCAGCGAGCGCGGCGGTAGGCCAGCTATGCGTCGCGAGCGTGCACCGGCTCCATCCTGCGATGGTCGCTGCAGCCGCTCGCGGTCGGCTGCAGCAGGCGCTGGGCCGCAAGCAGATCCGGTGTCCCGAACCCCTCGGTGAACTCGTGATAGATCGGCGAGAGCAGCCGGACAGCCTTGGATCTGCGGTCGGTGGCGATCCAATGTGCCGCGAGATCGGTCGCGATCCGCAATTGGAACGTCAGCGCGCCTATCCTGCGCGCTTCCGCGAGCGCTTGCTGAAACCGCTTTTCGGCGCGCAGCGGCTCGCCGGTGTGGAGAAGGATCGCGGCGTCAACTCTCTGGAGCTCCGGACGGCACCAGCGCTCGCCTTGGCGTTCCTGATGCTCGATCGCCCGCGTGATGGCTTCTTGCGCCTCCGCGATCCGCCCTTGCCTCAGATAGGCGCGGGCGAGGACCGCGAGATAGCTGCCGATCCGCATCAAGAACCGGAATTCTGTCAGTTCGTCGATCGCGGCTCGAATATCCTCCACCGCGCGTGGATCGCCCCGCAGGTCGCGAAGGCATGCGGAGAAATAGCGCTCGACCGGAACCCAGCGTGAGATGCGCTCGCGTTCAAGGTTGCGACGCAATCGATCAGTGTAGCTCGCGAGCGCGTCAAGATTGCCGGTTTCGAGCGCAACGGGAAGGGCGGCGAGCCCAAATGCGTTCGACTGTGACACCCAATGGCCGCTGCGGTCCGCGGCATCGATGGCGTCCTTGGCGAGCCTCGCCGCGTAGTCCGCTTGCCCTTGCATCCACGCGACGAAGGGCAGATTGAAGCGGACGGTGATGAACCGATAGACTTCGTTCGCGTCCTTGCGCGAACGCCCTTCGGCCAGCGAGTAGGTCGCTGCAAGACGGTCGAGAACAGGGCGGCTCCTGCTCAATTCGCCGGCAAAAGCGCGAGCCCAGGCCAGCGCGCGATCGGCTTCGGACGTCGCCGTCAGATCGCGATCGCGGTCGGCGAGCTCAGTGGCCTCTTCAAGATAAGATATGGCGCGCTCGACCTGGCCGATCTGCAGCAGGTAGAAGCCGAACCCGACCAGCGCCCGCTGCTGATATTCGATGTTGCCGGCCCGCCTTGCAAAGAGGATGGCATCAAGCCAGGCAATCTCGTTCTCATTCGACATCTTGCGGGCGTAGAAGAGGCTCCACCCAAGGGCGCAGGCGAGTTTTGTCTTGGACAGATCGTCGCACGGGACGGTCTTGGCCAATGCGAGCGCGTCCGCATACCGCGCCTGCGCTTCCGACAGGATCGACGTCTCCGACCACAAGGTGATCGCCGCAACCGTGAGCCTGATCCCGAGTACGGCATCGCCGTGCTCGCCGAACGCCCATGAAAGAGCGGCGCGCAAGTCGGCGATGCGGCCAAGGTAACGCTGGGTCCAATCGGCCGGCTCGCGCCAGTTCCACTCCTCCTCGGACTGCTCGAACAGCGTGAGGACACGTTGCGCATGACGGCGCAGCGCCTGGTCGCAGGCAGGATCGGCCCGGCGCCGCTCGCTCGCATAGCGGCATGTGCTGTCGAGCAGGCGATAGCGCAGGCTCGCGCCATGTGCCTGCGCGCTCAGGAGCGATTTAACAACGAGACTGCCGAGGCCGGTGACGACGTCGACCGGCGTGAGCCCTGCCGCTTCGGCGACGAAGACCGCGTCCTCGACCTCGAATGCGTCGCTGAACACCGAGAGCAGGCCGAACAGTCTGGCTTCCCGCTGCGACAGCAGTCTGAAGCTCCAGTCGATCGTCGCCATCAGCGTTTCATGACGCGGCGGCGCGCCATCGGCGGCGGGGGCACGAAAACCCAAATTCTGGTCGAGCAACTCCACCAATTGGTGAGGATTGAACCTGCCGATCTGGGCTGCCGCCAATTCGATGGCCAGCGGGAGGCCGTCGAGCGAGTGGCAGATTGCGGCAACGGCCTCGCAATCATCATCGACGAATTGGTAGTCCGCCCATTCGGCGGCGCGGCTGACGAACAATTGCACTGCCGGAAACCTGACGGCTTGATCTGGGGTCAGGGCGTGGCCGGGTTTGGGTGAGACCAGGGAGCCGAGCCGGACGACGTGCTCGGTGGCGGTGCCGAGCGGTTCGCGGCTCGTCGCAAGCAGCTTGGACGGCGATGCCTCCGCCATGAACCTGCCGGCGAAGATCGTTGCGGCTGGCAGGACGTGCTCGCAATTGTCCAGAATGACCAGCATCTGCCGCGGTTTCAGATAGTCGATGGCCGCAGCCAAGCTGTTGTCCGGATTGCCCCTGATGCCCAATGCCGTCACCAGTGCGGCGCCGAACAGCGTCGGGTCGGAGATCGTTGCGAGATCGACGAAGCACACGCCGTCGCGGCACTGTGGCGCAAACGCCTGGGCTACAGCCAAGGCAACCGTCGTCTTGCCGATTCCTCCGGCGCCCGCCAGGGTCACGTGCCTGTTGCCGGTCAACAGACCGGTAATTTCGTCGATTTCCGCTTCACGACCAACGATGCCGCGCAGCAATGGCGGACTAGACGAGGGAAGCGGTTCGGCGAGCGCAAGATCGTCCTCGACCTCGCCGATGCTGATCTGCACCTGCGCGATGAACTTGTATCCGCGTCGCGCCACGGTCGCGATGTAGACGGGCTCGATCTGGGTATCTCCCAGCGAACGCCGCAAGCTCCACATGTTGACCTTGAGATTGCTGTCGTGGAGGAAGGTGCCGGGCCAGGCGGCCGCCATCAGGTCGTTCTTGCTGACCAACTCGCCGCAGCGCTGCACCAGCAGCTGCAAAAGCTCGAATGCGCGTCCGCCCAGCTTGACGGGGCGCCCTTTGAGAAGGAGCAACTGGCGGCTGGGTATCAGTCGAAAGGAGCCGAAGCTGTAGGTTAGCTCCCGGCGGCCTGTGCCTCGTTGTCGTGTCTCCGTGGCAGCCCGCATTGATCATTGCCAATCGATCGAATAGATCGACTGGTATTATCATGCACTGCAATATTTTTGAAGGGAACCCTTCCGGGTCGTACGATTTGCCGCAGGACAATTGACACACGCGCGCGCCGGACGGCTCGGCTATTTTTTGGGCTTGCCAAGAACGGCCATGCGCATGACTTCGACGCCGCCGTCGGCAAGTTCCGGAAGCTTGGCGAACCAATCCTTCACATAAGGCATCGCGTTGTGTGCGTCGAAATCGGCCTGGCTGGCGAACACTTCGTAGAAGATGAAGTGGCCCGGCTTGGCGCGGTCTTCCTGAAGGAAATAGATCAGGTTCTTGGGATCGCCGCGGACCAAGTCGATCAGCGGCAAGGTGGCGGCACGCAGCATGTCTTCCTTTCCAGGCTTGGCGCGCACCTGGGCCACCACGGAATATGCCCCCTCCGGGATCTCCCGCGGCGCCTCCTGAGCCATGGCCGGAAGCGTCGCCGGCGCCACGGAGGCGATCAGCAGGGCGGCAAGCGAGTTGCGGACGAGAGTTTGCATGGTGAAGTCCTCGACATGTGATTGGATCGCAGAGTGACCAGCCAGGACACCTGACAGCCGCCCCGCACGAGAATCTAGCGCAGGATCTTCTGTTGCCGTTTTGCCAAGGCCTCGCTGAAGCGCTTCTTGACCGGACCGAGCGCCTTGACGAATTCGAGCTGCTCGCCTTCGGGTCCTTTGCAATAGATCAACTCCCAGCCGTTCGAGGGTTCGGCGGTCACCCGGTTCGTGTTGGTGCTGCGGGGCGCGGCCTTGCGATCCGCTTCCGTCATGACGCGGATGGTGCGGTTCGCCCTCACCTGCGTCATGCCGCGGCGCGCCGATTCCGCTTCGAGATCCGCAATGAACTTGTTGAAGTCGACATCGTCGCGAACATAGAAACAGATGTGCATCATGCGCGGAAAGGCCGGGCTCATGTGCTCCAGCGGTTCGGCGAAACTCTTGGCGCTGCCCATGGGCTGATCAGCCTCGCGATATTGCAGCAGCTCCAGCACCATGTTGTCGAACTGGATGAACCGGACATCGAGCCGCTGTGCCCCGCTTCGCAAGTCGGGCACGCCAATTGTTCGCGGATTGATCCCGCGTGCGTTCGCCTCGATCTCCTGGTCGGCCAGCAGCGTATTCTGCACCCCGTCCCCCTGGAAGTCGCCGTGCCGGAACACCTCGGTGCCGCCAAGCACCTCCGTGTAGAACTGGTACGCCCGCTCCATGTTCTGGACCGTCAGCCCGAAATGCTGGACGCCCTGGAGCCGCGCGCCGAGCGGTGCCTCGTCGCGCTCCGCATCCTGTGTCGCGGCCCGTGCGTCGATTGCCGTGCCGGCTATGATGCCGGTGACGACGGCGGCGCCGGCGGTTTGAAGCAGGGCGCGGCGACCCATCTCGGTGGTGTTGTCGGTTTCATCTGTCATGTTGCTCTCCTTGGTCGTTCGGTGGATTGGTTAATCAGCGGCGGGAAGCGGAGCTGCGGGGCTGACCAGCCCCTCGGAGCGCAGCTCGCGCCAGAACTCCGCCGGGATGGCTTCCTCGAGCGCCGCGCGATCCTCGGCGATGCGGCTTGGGCGGCTCGCACCGGGAATGACGGCGGCAACCACGGGATTGGCGAGCGCGAACTGCAGGCCGGCCGCCTTCATGCTGATCCGATAGCGGTCTGCGATCGCCTTGATCCGCGCCACCTTCTTGAGGATTTCGGGAGGCGCCGGCGCATATTCGAAGTTCGGGCCGCCGACGAGCGCGCCGGAACTGTAGGGGCCGCCGACCACGATCGCGAGCTCGTGCTCGGCGGCCATCGGCATCACCCGCTGCAGCGCCCTTGCATGGTCGAGCAGCGTGTATCGGCCCGCGAGCAGGAAGCCGTCGGGGCGCGGCTCTTCGAGCGCGAGCAGCAGCTCGATCGGCTCGACCCGGTTGACACCTAGTCCCCACGCCTTGACCACGCCTTCGTCGCGCAGCCGGTCGAGCGCCCTGAAGGCGCCCTTGCGGGCGCTTTCGAACACCGAGAGCCACTCGTCGCCGTAGAAATCCTGCGCAACGTCGTGCACGAAAGCGACGTCGATGTGGGAAGTCGCGAGCCGCTTCAGGCTGTCCTCGATCGAGCGCAACGTTCCGTCCCGGGAATAATCGTTCACGATCCGGTTCGGGCGGCCGTACCTGAATACGCCGCCCTTCTCGCCGAGGTCGCGGGCATCGACGTCCTCGATCTCGTCCAGGATCAGGCGGCCCACCTTGGTGCTGAGCACGTAGTCGCTCCGCGGCCGGCCGGCGAGTGCGGCGCCGATGCGGATCTCCGCAAGCCCCGCGCCGTAGAACGGCGCGGTGTCGAAATAGCGAATGCCGTCGTCCCAGGCTGCGTTCACCGTCGCGAGCGCTTCCCGCTCCGGGATGTCGCGGAACATGTTGCCGAGCGGCGCCGCGCCGAACCCTAGTCGTCCCGGCAGAATATCCTTGAGGGACATGTTGCTAGTCCTTGTCTGCGAGGGCCAAGTCCGTCGGTGTGCGGCGCAGCCGATCTCAGTCGGTCGCTGACGTGTCTGCGCTTCTGATGAACGCCGCGACCTCGCGCGGATGCGACAGCATGACGGCGTGGCTGCTCTTCATCTCCGTCACCTTCGCGCCGGAACGCTTGGCCATGGTGCGCTGTGCCGTCGGCGGGATCATGCGATCCTCGCTCGTCACCATGTAATAGGTCGGCTTCGTCTTCCACGCCACGCGATCGACCTTGGTCTGCACCGCCTGCAATCCCCAGGGCAGCTGCGCGGCGCCCATGAAGCGGGTCGTGGCCGGGTCGACATCGGCCGCGAAAGAGGTGGGGAATTTTGCGCGGTCGACGAGCAGATAATTGCCCTCGGTGACCAGCGGAGCTTTGTGCTCGCCGGCGGGCACCGGGGCTTCCGCCAGCGTGCTGACGGACTCTCCGGCGTCAGGAGCAAAGGCAGCGAGATAGACCAGGCTGCGAACCTTGGGATTGTCGCCGGCTTCCGTGATGACCATCCCACCATAGGAATGCCCGACCAGAATGACGGGATGCCGCGCCTTGGCGATCACGCGCTCGGTCTCGGCGACATCGTCGCGAAGCGTGATCGTCGGCTGCTGAACGACGAGCACCTCATAGCCCGCCTCCGAGAGGATGCCGTAGGTGTCCTTCCAGCCCGAGCCATCGACGAAGGCGCCGTGCACGAGAACAATCGAAACATTCCTGTCGGCCGCGGCCGCGGGGGCGGCGGTTGCGATCGACAACGCGGCAAGCGCGGAGGTAAGCGGCTTCATGTCAGGCTCCTGTCCTCTATACGGCGACATTGTCGTTGGTGCGCCTTCACTAGCGCACGCCCGCATTGCGATATTTCCGATTCCTGCGCGATGACGCACGCATCTTGCTGAGGTGCGAGGAGATCAAGCTTGCGAAGCCGAACACGTCTGGCGCCAAGCCTTTGCCTTGGCTGGCTTTTACCTCTTTTAACCGTGCCGCCTCTGGACTTCGCTGGCGCAGCTTGTGAGTAATTCGCGATCGGCGTGGCAGTGACCGGGGCTGCAACTCACCACCGGATGGAATGATCGCTCGCGCGATACGGGGCCGGGAATCGCCGCAACGAAGCGGAGGTCGTAATGGCGCTCGTGACGCATGGAGATCACAAGTACAAGAACAGCGAGAAGCTCGCGGGGGTCAATGATTGGCCGGGGCTGAGCATCGAGCATCGCAAGTTCGAGGCAGGCTGTCAGGCAACGCCCGTTCCCATCTGCACCGAGCTAGTCATGCTGCTGTCGGGCGGGGGCATGGTGTGCCGTGCCGGCAACGGCGAAATCCAGAAAAGTCTTGCGCGTCCGGGCATGACTTATCTCGTGCCCGTGGGGACGCAGGAGAGCCATCTCGAGCTTTCGGACCGGATGGAATGTCTTCATCTCTATCTGCCGTCGACACTGCTTGACCACAGCGCGCTTGCGGATTTCGGCATCGATCCGGCCAAGGTCGAGATCGCCTATGCTCACGGCCTGGCGGACCAGGTGCTCTTCCACATCTGCTCGCCGCTTCGCGATCTGCTCCATCGCCCGCGCCAGCCGACCGACGCGCTGTTCGTGGAGGGGATCCAGGTCACCCTCGCGGCGCATCTCCTGGGCAATTACACGATCGACCGCTGGCGCGCGCCCGACAAGTCGCCGGCGCTCGACGCGCGACGCCTGCAGCGCGTGCTGGACTATATCGAGGCGTCTCTCGGCAGCGATATCAGGCTGGAGGATCTGGCGACCCAAGCCTGCCTCAGCCCCTATCATTTTTCCCGGCTGTTTCGCGAGGCGACCGGACTGTCACCGCACCGTTATGTCACCGATCGCCGCGTCCACGCCGCGCGACAGGAGCTCGCGCGCGACCACCTATCACTGGTCGAGATTGCCCTGGAGTTCGGTTTCGGCTCGCAGGCCAATTTCACGCGCGTATTCCGCAAGGCCGCAAATCTCACCCCGGGGCAGTATCGCGAATTGTGCTGTGGCCAGGCCGAGGTGAAAGCCGATTGGCTCGAAAGCCATTCCGCAGGGATTGCGCATGATCCAGCAGGATTCGGAAATACGGCGCACTGGGCGTCGGGCATTGCTGTTGCAGCGACCAGGTAGGCGAGAGGACATATCGGCATGATCGAGCTCAAGGTGAACGGGATCAAGCGCCAGGTCGACGTCGTGCCCGAGATGCCCCTGTTGTGGGTGCTGCGTGACGAACTGGGCATCACCAGCGCCAAATACGGCTGCGGGGTCGCGCAATGCGGGGCCTGCACCGTTCACATCGACGGCAAGGCGGTGCGGTCCTGCCAGGCCCATATCGGCGAGGTCGCGGGCAAATCGGTCGTCACGCTCGAAGGCCTGCACAACAAGGACCAAAATCCGGTCTTGCAGGCCTGGATCGCGCATCAGGTGCCGCAATGCGGCTACTGCCAGACCGGTCAGATCATGCAGGCCATCTCGCTTCTTGCATCGATCCCAAAACCGACTGACGAGCAGATCAACCAGGTGATGTCCGGCAATCTCTGCCGCTGCGGCACCTATCCGCGCATTCGTGCGGCGATCCATGCGGCCGCCGCAAACAAGATGGCGGAGAAGTGAGATGGGCGACATGCAAACCCTTTCGCGTCGGGCTTTCGTGTTCGGCTCTGCCGCGGTCGCCGGTGGCATCGTTTTCGGTGCCTATGGTCCGGCCGAAGCGGCCGCGCCGAGTGCCGATGGCAATCCGCTGGCCGCCGGACTCGGCCCGAATTCCGTCACCTTCAATCCATGGGTCGAGATCAGCCCCGACAAGATCACGCTGATCGCGCAACACGCCGACATCGGTCAGGGTGTCGGCTCGGTGCAGCCGATCATGATCGCCGAGGAGATGGACCTCGACCCCGGCCAGTTCGAAGTCCGCTTCGCCGGTCCGAGTCCCGCTTACTTCAACACCGGATTCAAGGAGGAGCTGGCGCCGTTCCTGGCCGCGGACCAGAGCCCTGCGGCCGAAGCAGCACGTGCTGCGGCGCTGGAAAGTCTTCGCAAATCCGGCCTGCAGATGACGGGCGGCTCGAGCACGATCCCGGACACCTATGAGAAGCTGCGCGTGGCAGGGGCAGTTGCGCGCGAGACGTTGAAGGCAGCTGCGGCCAAACGTTCGGGCGTCGCAATCGCCGACATCCGCACGCAATCCGGCCACGTGATCCTGCCCGACGGAAGCAAAATTCCGTACGTCTCACTGGCGGCCGAGGCCGCAAGAATTCCGCCGGTGCTCGATGCGCAGCCGCGCGATCCCTCGACCTGGCGCATGCTGGGCAAGCCGATGACGCGCCTCGACGTGCGCGCCAAAGTTATGGGCGAATTGCAATTCGGCATCGATCAGAAGATGGAGGGCATGCTCTACGCCTCAGTCAAGCTGAACCCCAGCAAGGGCCAGCCGCTGAAATCCTACGACGCCAGCAAGGCGCGCGCGATGCCGGGCGTGAAGAAGATCCTCGAGATCAAGAACGGCGTTGCGGTGATCGCCACCAACAGCTGGTACGCCATGAAGGCGGTCGACGCGATCGCTTGCGAGTGGGCGCCGTCGGCCTATCCCGCTGAGCAGGCCGATCACTGGAAGGTGCTGGAATCCTCGTTCAAGCCCGAATTCCTCGGCAAGGAGTGGCGGACGATCGGCGACGTCGAAGCGGGCCTGAAGAGGGGCAAGCTCGTCGAAGCCGAATATCGCGCTCCTTACGTGGCACATCAGCCGCTCGAGCCCTTGAACGGGGTCGGTCTCGTCACCAAAAAGGGCCTGGAAATCTGGGTTGGTCATCAGAGCCCGCAGGCGGTGCAAGCGATTGCGGCGAACGCTATCGGCCTCAAGCCGGAGCAGGTCATCTTCCACAATCAATGGACCGGCGGAAGCTTCGGCCATCGTCTCGAGTTCGAGAACGTCCGCGTGCTCGCGGAGATCGCCGACCAGATGCGCGGGACGCCGATCAAGCTCGTCTTCTCGCGCGAGGAGGACTTTCTCCAGGATATTCCGCGGCAGATTGCGATCGCGCGTCACAGGGGGAGCGTCGCCAACGGCAAGATCGTTGCGACCGACCTGCAATTGGCATCGACGGCGCCGTTCAAGGGACTGCTCGAGCGCATGGGTGCACCCTCGAAGGATCCCGATCCTCAATTGGCCGCCGGCACGTGGAACGTCTATTACGACATCCCCAACTTCCGCGCCATCAGCTACGAGGCGCAAGGGCTGTCGCCGTGCACCACGTGGCGCTCCGTGGGAGCGTCCACAGCCGGCTTCTTCACCGAAAGCTTCATTGACGAATTGATCCACGCAGCCGGCCTCGATCCCATGAAGGCGCGCATCGCGATGTGCAATGTGCCGCATTATCGCAAGCTGCTGGAGACGGTCGCGGAGATGTCGACCTGGAAGGGGCCGCTCGGCAACGGCAGGGGCCGCGGCGTCGCCTTCGTCGAGTCGTTCGGGACACCGGTTGCCGAGGTCGTCGAGGTGACGGCGACGGACCGTGGCATCCGGATCGACAAGGTCTGGGTCGCGGTCGACGTCGGCAAGGTGATCGATCCCGTCAATTTCGAGAACCAGGTCCAGGGCGGCGTCGTCTGGGGCCTAGGCCACGCGATCAATTGCGAAATCACCTACTCAAAAGGCGCGGCGCAGCAGACCAATTACAATCACCATGAGGCGATGCGGATCCACCAATGCCCGGTCATCGAAGTTCGCGGGCTCGAGAACGATCCGAAGGTGAGGGGCCTCGGAGAGCCGCCGGTGCCACCCGCCGCGCCTGCGCTTGCCAATGCGATCTTCGCGGCGACCGGAAAGCGCATCCGCGAAATGCCCTTCAACAAGTTCATCGATTTCGTGTGAGACACGCCATGCAGAGATCTCTGATCGCGTTGGTCTTGGCAGCGTCGGCCGTCGCCGCCCTGACCGGGATCGTCGCCGCGAAGGACGAGGCCGCCAAGGACCTGCTGCCGCCCGGTAGCGTCAGCCGCGCCGAGGGGCTGGAGGCGTGGAAGCGGATCGAAGCCGTCGTGACCCATCCACGGTGTGCCAACTGCCATGTCGATGCCAAGGCGATACCGATCTGGACGCCGGCCGGCGAAACCAAGCCTCGCCCGCATGGCATGAACATCCATGGCGGCGAGAGCCGCATCGGAGCGGAAGCGATCCCGTGCTCGACCTGCCACATGACCTCGACCCAGGCGAACGAGCCGGCGCCCTCGCCGCCGCGCGCCGGCATCGATTGGCAGCTCGCCCCGCTGGCTTTCATCTGGTTCGGCAAGAGCGGCGCCGAGATCTGTGCCCAGATGAAAGATCCCAAGCGCAACGGCGGTCGCGACGCCGCTGGTCTCGTCGGGCATTTGCGGCACGATGCCTCGCTGAGCGGCTTCATCCCGCGCGGCTGGGCGCCCGGAGCCGGCCGCTCAACGCCGCCCGGCACCTTCGAGGATCACGTCAAGGACATGGCGATGTGGGGCGCGGCCGGACAGCCCTGTCCGAATTGAGGTGGTCTCCGCACCGCGGCAAGGCGATCCCAGATAGCATTATCGAAAGGAGAAAACCATGACCCAACACGTCCTCTTCATTGTCACCAACGCAGCCGTGATCGGACCGCATAGTCGCAAGACCGGCTTCTTTTTCGCCGAGGTTGCCCATCCTTTCGAGGTGCTCGAAACAAGGCTGGGATCGCGGTGGAGTTCGCGTCGCCGGCCGGGGGGTGGACGCCTTACGATGCATATGACGAGAAAGATCCTGCTCAGAAGGATTTCCTCGCCAGCAAAGCCTTTCGCCGCCTGAATCACAGCCGTAAATTATCCGAGGTGGATGCCGCCGACTACGACGCCATCCTGATACCCGGCGGTCTTGGTCCCATGGTGGACATCCAGCGCAATGCGGCGGTCCAAAGTGCCGTTGTGCGAGCCTGGAGCACCGGCAAGCTCGTCGCCGCTGTCTGTCACGGGCCGTGCGCGCTGCTTGGCGTCGACCTCGGCGATGGCGTCCCGTTCGTGCGCGGCAAGAAGCTGACATCCTTTTCGAAGAAGGAAGAGTACGACTATGCGCGCGATGACGTACCTTACGAGCTCGAGGATGCGTTGAGGGCAGAGGGTGCCGAGTACTCGTCCGCGGCCAATTGGCAACCTCACGTCGTCGTCGATGGCCGGCTCATCACGGGCCAGAACCCCGCCTCTGCCGGAGCGCTCGGAAAAGAGTTGCTGGCCGCCCTCAAGGATAGGAGCAGCGGCGCGAAAACCTGAAGATTCGCAAGGACGAATTCGAGCGGGATGGGCGCGGCATCTGAAGCTGTGCTTACATCCCTCTTTGCAGCAGGGCTATCGCATTTGGGAGTTTCCCCGGCGGCCATCCTTCGAGACGCCCGCTATGGGCGGGCTCCTCAGGATGAGGGCGGAGTGCGCGGCAGCCATTTCAACGAGCACTGATGCTGACTAGCCTCATCCTGAGGAGGCGCGTCAGCGCCGTCTCGAAGGACGAGGCGTGCGCGCAGGCCGCCGCCACAAGTCATATCCGATTGCTCTGCTATTTGCAGCTCTGGCAGATCATCAGCTTTCGCTTCAACGCCTCATCTTCTTGATCGAGACCATCCGGATTGGACCTGGTGTCCCTTGCTGCGCGCGAACGCGCAGGCGGCGTCACGCGGCTCGGAGTGCCAACGTCATCGACGGTGCCGACGCTGAAGCCATCGTAGTCGGCGGCCGGATTCGGTTGAGGCCGGCCAATCACGGAAGGCTCCCTGCTGGACGTCGCTGCTGGAGTTCCGTTCGTCGTTACCCGGGCGGGCTTGGTGGCACCCGGGCGTGGCGGCGCTGCATCGGGCCGAGCAAGCGAAACCGGCGGCGCGGCCGAAGTTTGGCCTCTGGCGCTGTCGTGCGGCCAGGCGACGACAGACATGAGGCCGATCGTCAGGAGCATCACGCGTCTCATCCGCATTCTCTCGGCAGCGCTGGTTGATCGATTGGCGGCATGGCTCGTCGAGCCCGTTCCGCCGGAGAATATCAGCACCCAGAGGGCCGTCAAAGCGCCGTAGCCTGGATGAAGCGAGGCGCAATCCGGATTATTGTTTCCACGAGCGCTACGCCGTTTCCTGCAGCGCCCGCCGCAGCCTTCGGATGATGACGCCGCGGGCGCGGTCGTCGGCGGCGGCTGCGACGCGATCGTTGATGTCGAGCATCAGCTCGGACATCTCGTTGTGCCAGTCGAGACGCGTCACGGCCTCCGGCGACAGTCGCCGGCGATGATCGGCGTCGAGCACGCGCGGTTCGGGTGCCGCGAGCTCGAAAGTGTCGTCCAGCATCGGCTGGTAGATCCTGGCCGCGGGAATGATGCGCTCGGCGACGCGCTCGGCCAGGCCCGCAACCGCCGCTTCCTCGCCGTGGACCAGGAACAGCCCGCGCGCGATGGGACGACGCGCCGCGATCCAGCTGGCCATGCCGGCGCCGTCGGCATGACCCGAATATTCGTCAATCATGCGGATGCGGGCGGCGACCTTGATCTCGTCGCCCTGGATGCGGACGGCCTTGGCCCCGTTCTGAAGGAAGCGGCCGAGCGTGCCGTTGGCCTGGAAGCCGGCCAGAAGCACGGTCGCGCGCTCGTTCCACAGCCAGCGCTTCAGATGATGGCGGATCCGGCCCGCATCGCACATGCCGCTCGCGGCGATGATGATGTGAAATCCGGACAGACGCATGATCGCCTTGCTCTCGTCCGCGGTCTCGGTGAATTTCAGATGCGGCGAGTTGAGCAGGCGCGTGGCGTCGACCGACGGATCGAGGCTCTCGGAATGGCGGCGGAACACTTCGGTCGCGCGGATCGCGAGCGGTGAATCAAGGAAAATCGGCGCCGTCGGAATCTCGCGGTGCTCCATCAGGTCGACGAGATCGACGATCAGCTCCTGGGTGCGCTCGACCGCGAAGGCGGGCAGCAGCAGCGCGCCGCCGGCCGCCGCGGCATCGCGCACCTCGGCCGCGAGGTGCTTGCGGCGAAGCGCAGGTGTCGTGGCCTCGCGCACGCGGTCGCCATAGGTCGATTCCGAGATGACGTAGTCGAAATCGCTCGGCGCTTCGGGATCGGGCTGGAGCAGCTTGGCCTCCGGCCCGACATCGCCGGAGACGAGCACGCGCAGCGGCCGCGCCGCGCCTTGCTCGGCGATTTCGAGCTCGATCGAGGCGGAGCCGAGCAAATGGCCGGCGTTCCAGTAGCGTGCGCGGACGCCGGGGATCACGTCGGTCCAGCGTTCGTAGTCGACGGCGCGGAACGATCGCAGCGATGCGATCGCATCGGCCTGCGTGTAGATCGGCTCGACCTCCTTGCGCCCGCGCGAAGCATTGCGCCGGTTGAGCTGCTTGACCTCCGATTCCTGGATGTTGCCGGCATCGGGCAGCATGTAGGAGCAGAGGTCGATCGTGCCGCGCGTCGCCAGGATCGGCCCCTCGAAGCCCGCGCGCACGAGCTTCGGCAACAGACCGCTATGGTCGATGTGAGCATGCGTGAGCAGCACCGCGTCGATGTCGGCGGGGCGAAACGGAAAGGCGCGGTAATTGAGCTCCTTCAGCGTTTTCTGGCCCTGGAACAATCCACAATCGACCAGGAAACAGCCGCTTGCGGTCTGGAACAGATAGCTCGAGCCGGTCACGGTGCGGGTGGCACCGCAAAATCGAACGGTGATGCTCATCTGTCATTCTCCGAGGGACTTGCCGTTGATCGCATAGCCGTTGTCGGCCGCAGTCGCGCTGGCCGCCAAATCGTGCTCCGACCGGCCGAACGTGTAGACGCGATAGAGTGGCTCGCCCTGCTCGACGCGGTCGCCGATCTTCTTGAACAGGCGGATGCCTGCGCCCTTGTCGAGCGGCGCGCCGGCGGTGCGGGCGAGGCGGTTCAGACGCAGGCAGTCGATCGCGGACACGATGCCATCATGCCTCGCCTCGACGTCGAAGCTGAGCGGTCCGAGCTCGTTGCTGCATGTCGAGGGGCCCTGTGCGTCGATGATCTTCTGCATTTGCTTCAGTGCCGCGCCGCTATCCAGCAGTTCGCGCGCCCGGGCATAGCCGGCCCCGCCGCGCAGCTTGGGATCGTATTCCAAGAGATGGGCGGCGAGCCGGAGCGACTTCTCGCGCAAATCGCGCGGCGCATCCTTGTCGTTGCCGAGCACCGCCATGACGTCGTTGGCCTCCAGCACCGGCCCGATGCCGTTGCCGATCGGCTGGCTGCCGTCGGTCGTGATCACCTCGACCGTCCGGCCGAAGCGGTCGCCGACGAATTCGAACAGCTTTCGCAGCCGCATGGCCTCGACGCCGCCGGTGACCTTCGCGGTCGGCCCGACCGGAATGTCGATCAGCAGATGGGTCGAGCCTGCCGCGATCTTCTTGGACATGATGGACGCGACCATCTGCTCGCGAGTATCCAGGCTCAGCGGGCGCTCGACCGAGATCAGGACGTCGTCGGCCGGCGACAGGTTCACGTGCCCGCCCCAGATCAGGCAGCCGTTGCAGGAGGAGACGATCGCCTTCATCTCCTCGACGGAGATATTCACCCGCGCCAGCACCTCCATCGTGTCGGCGGTGCCGGCCGGCGAGGTGATCGCGCGCGAGGAGGTCTTCGGGATCGGCAGGCCATGCGCGGCGACGATCGGCACCACCACCATCGAGGTGCGGTTGCCGGGGATGCCGCCGATGCAATGCTTGTCGACGACGACAGGGGTCGGCCAGACCAATTGCGTGCCGGCCTGCGCCATGGCCCCCGTGAGGGCGAGCAGCTCGTCGCTGGTGATGAAGCTCGCCGACCCTATCAGGAAGGCGGCGATCTCCATGTCGGAGTAGCGATAATGGGCAAGGTCGCTGATGATCGCGCCGATCTCGGCCTGGCTCAGAGTTCGTCCGCGGATCTTCGCACGCACCGCTTCCAGGCTCTCCGGAGGCGAGGCGGGCCTGACCGTGACCTCCGATCCGACCGCTTCGGCGAAGCGCCGGAACGCAGGCTCGGAGAGGCCGATCTCGTCGGGAGCCGCGAGCGTATCGTCGTCCGTGATCAGCAGGGTCGCCAGCAGAACCTTGCCGCCCTGACGAAGCTCGACGCGGCTGAAACCGCGGAAGATCTCCGCGCGCAGCGCCTTGGAGCGCCTCGAGACGACGACGACGTTCTCACGGCCGGTGTCGAGGCGGACGCGGCGGATCTTCAGTTGGGAATGCGGAAGGTCTGGATGCATGGACGGGCCGGCAGCAGGGAGTCGGACCTCCATGCTTAGACGTCGCCGTCCCGATGCTGTTGACCCAGATCATGGCCCGCCGCTCCGGCGGGCAGCCGCTGCGCAGGCCGTTGGCCGGCGGTTACTTCATCGCCGTGCTGACCGAGTTGAACTTGTTGTTGAGCAGCGCAGCGCCCGTGCTGTTGACGATGGTCACGATTGCCAGAGCGATCCCTGCGGCGATCAGGCCGTACTCGATTGCGGTTGCGCCATTCTCATCGGCAAGGAAGGACCTAAGCAGACGCATTGCCAACTCCTGTTCATCCGATCCGATGGATGGTCGCGTCGTTATCGGACTTGCAAATCGATCGAATAAATCTTCGAGCGCGCCAAAACACGGCGATCGCACCTTACCTCGTACGACGGCATTCATTAAATTAGGGTTCCGTCGATCCGTTCAAATGAAGTCAAACCGACAGCCCGGTGCATTGCCCCCATTGGCTTGACCGCTTAACCGATTGTTGAGCCTGTTCGTCAACGAATAGGCAAGGATGTCTCGATCGCGCTCATCCGCGCCGGCCGTCCGTATTCAGCGCCCGCAACATCGCGATGCGGGCGAACATCACCCAGCCGCCGCCGGTCTCGGCCGCATTGATCAAGGTCTCGATCGCGGTCTGCCAATGCGCCTCGTGCTGGGCGTCCTCGGGCAGCTCCATGATGTAGTCGGCGGCTTCTTGAAGCGTGAGCAGCTTGCGCTTGTTGCTCACGCGGACGGGATCGTCGAACGTCGTCGACCAGGGCATGTCAGGCCGGCCGATCGGCGAGGAGAGACATCACGGCGTGATCGCGGGGCGTGGTGCTGTCAGCCGGCCTTCTTTGCCCGCGCCGGCGCGCGCACCGGCTTGTCGGCGGCCTTCTTCGGCGTGGTCGCAGCCTTCGCCGCAGCGTCCTTGCCGCCCTTGCCTGATATCGGCAGCAGCATCTCGCGCTGGCCCTCGACGCGCTTCTTCGGCTTCTTGGCCTTGGTGTCCTTGGCGGTCTCCTTGTCCGTGTCCCTGGCGACCTTCGCCGCGGGGGCCGCGTCCTTCTCGTTCGCGATGCTCTTCTTCAGCGCGTCCATCAAGCTGATGACGTTGCCGCCGGTCTTCGGTGCGGCCTTGGCGGTGATCGGCATGCCGCTGCGCTTCTTGTTGATGAGATCGATCAGAGCGGTCTCGTAATGATCCTCGAACAGCTCGGGCTCGAACGCGCCGGACTTCTTCTCGACGATGTGCTTGGCGAGGTCGAGCATGTCCCTCGTCAGCTTCACGTCCTGGATGTCGTCGAAATATTCCTTCTCGCTGCGGACCTCGTAGGGGTAGCGCAGCAGCGTGCCCATCAGCCCGTTCTCGAGCGGCTCCAGCGCGATGATGTGCTCGCGGTTGGTCAGCACCACGCGGCCGATCGCGACCTTGTCCATGCTGCGGATGGTCTCGCGGATCACCGCATAGGCGTCGTGGCCGACCTTGCCGTCCGGCACGAGGTAGTAGGGGCGGATCAGATAGCGGTTGTCGATGTCGGCCTTGGGCACGAACTCGTCGATCTCGATCGTGTGGGTGGAATCGAGCGCGATGTCGTCCAGCTCGTCCTTGGTGACCTCGATATAAGTGTCGGTGTCGACCTTGTAGCCCTTGACGATGTCCTCGGACGTCACCTCGTCGCCGGTCTCGGCATCGACCTTGAGATACTTGATGCGGTGGCCGGTCTTGCGGTTGATCTGGTTGAACGAAACCTTCTCCGTATCCGAAGTGGCCGGATAGAGCGCGACCGGGCAGGTCACGAGCGACAGACGCAGAAAACCCTTCCAATTGGCGCGGGGGGCCATGGGCTACTCCAGACGCAACAGCGGACAAGCTTTGAGGATACCATCGCCCAGTTGCGAATCATAGCAACCGCCGGCGCGGAATCTTGCAACGGCGTTAATCGCCGCCTGCGCCGTGTTTGCCGGGCGGGCCCATGGACCGGAACATCGCCCGAGATGACGCGTTGCCCCGGCAATTCATCGCCGAGGAGGTCGCGGCCATCCGACGCGACAGCCACAGATCGAGGTCACCATGGCAACCAGGCGAGAGCAGAACCGGATCGTCGAAACTCCGACCGAGGCACGCCAGGGCGAGCCCGGACCATCGGTGGCGGCGCTGCTCGCCATCTCGACCGGGCTTGCGATCCTGATCCTCGCCGTCGTCTGGTTCGTGTTCTTCCGGACCTGACGGCCGGATCAGCACGCCGGCACCTTCCGGCTCGCCGCGCGATGCGGCACGTTGCGCCCACCATGCCACCGGCTCCTCCGGCGGCACGGTGGGCGCAGTCGCATTTGCGCGCGCCGGGTCGTATATGACCAAAAAGTAACGTAGCCCGGTTCCCTGCGTTCATATTCAGTTCACGCCGGAATTGCTCATCTGTGGCGGTGTTCATGTCGCCTGTTCTTGCAGCCTATCCTTGGAGAGAAGCGTGCGCCTGCTCGTTGTTGAGGACGACCCCGATCTCAATCGCCAGCTCACCAAGGCGCTGACCGACGCCGGCTATGTCGTCGATCGGGCTTTCGACGGGGAGGAGGGGCACTATCTCGGCGACAACGAGCCGTATGACGCCGTGGTGCTCGATATCGGCCTGCCGAAGAAGGACGGCATCTCGGTGCTGGAAGCCTGGCGCCGCAACGGCCGCACCATGCCGGTCCTGATCCTCACTGCACGCGACCGCTGGAGCGACAAGGTGCAGGGCTTCGATGCCGGCGCCGACGACTACGTCGCAAAGCCGTTCCACCTCGAGGAGGTGCTGGCGCGCATCCGCGCCCTGCTGCGCCGCTCCACCGGCCATGCCCAGAGCGAATTGACCTGCGGCCCGGTTACGCTCGACACCCGAACCGGCCGGGTCAGCGTGTCGGGCAATCCCATCAAGATGACCTCGCACGAATATCGGCTTCTGGCCTACTTGATGCACCATTCCGGGCGGGTGGTCTCGCGCACCGAGCTGGTCGAGCATCTCTACGACCAGGATTTCGACCGCGACTCCAACACCATCGAGGTCTTCGTCGGCCGCATCCGCAAGAAGCTCGACGTCGACATCATCCAGACCGTCCGCGGCCTGGGCTATCTCCTGACCCCGCCGCCGGCCCCGGGCGCCTGAGGCGTTCCGGCCTTTGAAGTATCTTGGCTTGACGGGAGGCCGAACAGGGCCCTTGGTCCGGTCATGACGTCCGACCACCTGCCATCCTGCGCCGCCCGGGATCATTCCGATGGCCGCTAGCTCGCTTGCGAACCGACTGTTCCTGTCGGCGACCGCCTGGCTCGTGGTGATCCTGGCCATCACAGGCGTGGTGCTGTCGTCGGTCTACAAGAACGCCACCGAGCGCGCCTTCGACCGCCGGCTCAATCTCTATCTGCGCACCCTCATCGCCGAGGTCGCAACGCCCGACGAGCCGCCGGACCGCCAGTTCCAGTCGCTTGGCGAGCCCCTGTTCGACCTGCCGCTGTCCGGCTGGTACTGGCAGATCACGCGGACCGACACCGAAAAGCCGGAAGTGCGCTCCTCGCGCTCGCTTTGGGACAAGAAGCTACCGAAGCTCGAAGAGCAGGGTGCCGAGCTCACCGCCGCCGGCATCCGCCTCGCCTATGTCGACGGGCCGGAAGGGCAGAATCTGCGCATGGTGGAACGGCCGGTCGATCTCGGTGCCGACGGCAAATTTCTGGTCAGCGTCGCCGGGGACGATACCGAGATTTTCGACGAGACACGCAGCTTCGACTACTATCTCGGCGGCACCTTCACGGCGCTCGGCATCGTGCTGCTGCTGACGACCGTGTTTCAGGTCCGTTTCGGCCTTGCACCGCTCAAGCGCATCTCGGACGCGATCGCCGACATCCGCTCCGGGCGGGCGGAACGGCTCGAGGGTGAATTCCCGGTCGAGATCGCGCCGCTGGCGCGCGAGACCAACGCGCTGATCGACGCCAATCGCGAGATCGTCGAGCGGGCGCGCACCCATGTCGGCAATCTCGCTCATGCGATCAAGACGCCGCTTTCGGTCATCGTCAACGAAGCCAGCGCGCATGCCGCCGATCCGTTCGCGGAGAAGGTGATGGAGCAGGCGGATGTGATGCGCGATCAGGTCGCCCATCATCTGGAGCGCGCCCGCATCGCGGCACGGGTCTCAGTGGTCGCGACCGTGACGGAGGTGGCGCCTGCCATCGAGGGACTGCGGCGGACCATGGAGAAGATCCATCGCGACCGCGGCATCGTGGTCGAGGCCAAGGCCGATCCATCCGCCAAGTTCCGGGGCGAGCGGCAGGATCTCGAGGAGATGGTCGGCAATCTCGTCGACAATGCCTGCAAATGGGCGGCCTCCCGCGTCCTCATTGATGTCCTCGTCGAGCCGCCACAGCGGGCCGGCGCCGGGCCGCGTTTGCGGGTCATCGTCGACGACGACGGCCGCGGCCTGTCGGAAGCCGAGCGCGCCCAGGTCGCCCGGCGCGGCAAGCGCCTCGACGAGTCCAAGCCCGGGTCGGGACTGGGGCTGTCGATCGTGACCGACCTCGCGGCCCTCTATGGTGGCAGCCTTTCGCTCGGCAGCGCCCCGACTGGGGGTCTGCGCGCCGAGCTGGTTCTTCCCGGACTATAATCCCTTGTTTCGACGACAATTTCCGGCGCGGCCGAGGCTCCTCCAGCGAAGCATGGGAGGCATTCGAGGCAGCTTCCTAAACGGCTTCTTAAGTCGGGACCCCCTATGATCGCGCCGGACCCATCCCATGTCCGCCATTTTACCGTGCATTACCCGGGCGCATGAGCCAGACATCGATCGAGCGGCTGAGGGAATATCTCGCGCAGCTCCCGCCGCAGTCGCAGGCACTGCTGATCCGGGAGTTCGAGCGTGCGCTGGAGCGCGGCCAGGACACGGCGGTGGCCACCCTCGTGCTCGAGCAGCTGCGCAAGATCGTCCGCAAGAGCGAGGCCGACGAGGCTTTGCCGCCGCGCACGGACGATCTGTCGCGGCTCCTATTCCAGGTGCTGGAACCGTTCCTCATCGAAGCGGGCACTCCTGTCAGGGCCGGCCAGATTCGCCGCTCCTCGCTGCAGCCGATCTGGCAGTGGCTTGGCCGTGACGGCGCACCGGACAAGGTGAACGAATTCGAGGCGGCGCTGGCGCGCATGCCGGCGGACAGTGCTGGGCAGGTCGAAGCCCTGGCGCAGAAGCTTCAGGCGGTGGCCGCGGACGCCATCTTCGAGCTGACGGGGCCGGGCGGCGGCGACAAGTCGCGAGCGCTGGCCCGGGTCGGACCGCCCAACGTGATCGAGGATCTCTATTCGATCGGTGCGGTGCTCCAGGTCCGGGACGCCATTGCGACATTGAACGAGAAATTACCGCGCACCTTGCGGGCCTTCGGGGATTCCCAGATCGCCTCGGTGACGTCGGCGCTCAACATTCCGGCACTTCAGACGCCGCAGATGCTGCCTTTCGCCTTGTCGATCGTCGTGCAGCGGATGACCGCGCCCTGGCAGATCATCCGCCTTGCGGTCAAGATAGCGGCGTCCGATGACGAGATCCGCGTCGCGGCGACGCCCTACGGTATGGCCGTCACGATGGCCCTGCACGATTTGTCCTGCGTCGCCGCGGTCCTGCGCATGGACATCAAGCGCGGCCATTTCGACAATGTTGCCGGCAACCTCAAGACGCTGCACGACGGCGTGCGCGGACTGCGCACCGAGCTCGACCTGCGCAACGATTCGACCTGGGGCAAGCAACTGACGTCGATCCGGGCCGACATCTCCAATGCGCTGCAGTCCGAGATCGACAGCGTTCCCGGCCGCGTCCGCCGCATCCTGCGCCAGCGCCCCGAAAAGGACATTCCGCCGGGCGCGCGGATCGACAGCACCGAAGTCGAGGAAACGGTGGCACTGATCGACTTCGTCGCGACGTGCCGCAACTATGCGAGCGAGCTTGCGATCAACGAGGTGACGCTGCGTACCTTCTCCGATCTCCAGCAATATGTGGAACGGTCGACCGAGCAGCTGGTGCAGTCGCTGCGTGCCGCCGATCACAAGGTCCGCACCTATCGGCAGCAGCAGGTGCAGGCCGCGATCCGCTTCTGCCAGGTGCTGTTCGGCGACGATTACGCCTCATTGATGAGCCGGGCCGCCGAAAATGCACTCACGGGCGAGCGCAAATCGTCGCGCGCAGGCTGATCGGCGCGCATTTTTCCTGATCACAATTTGAAGTTGACGACACTGATGGCGCACCGTACTTTCGCGGGTGCAAGTCTGGAAATTTCCATCTGTAGGCGCATGAAACCGGTCATCAGCTCGATTGAAATTGAGAACCGCGTCATCGTTGCCAAGTATCAACGGCTGATGGTTGGAGCCAAGGTGGTGCTGGTCGAGAAGGCCAGCGATCGGCAGCTGCCTGAGACCGCCACCAGGGTTGCATCTCGGGTTCCGGTCGGAGCGCTGCGCATCAGATTGCCGGATGCAATCAAGCCGGGAACATACTTCCTGAAGGCCTTCAACGGGCACGGCGAGCAGGCCGCGCAAAGTGTCGACTTCGAGATCGGCTAAGCCGTTGGATTTTCACCTTTTCGGCACTACATGCGGTTGCGCCGCCTTGACAATTGTCAATTGCCGCATCGTCCGGCCGTGGTGTAAAGGCACCTACAGGCGCGGTTCGGGCGCCGCCGGAAGCTTGCCAGATGACGCTATGGTTCGTGTTCGCGCTGATGACGGTCGCGGCGATTTTCGCCGTGCTCTTGCCGCTTGGCCGCACCAGCCGCGCGCAGGATCAGGGCAGCGAGGTCGCGGTCTACAAGGACCAGCTGGCCGAAATTGAGCGTGATCTCGCCGCAGGGTTGATCTTGGCGCCGGAGGCGGAGGCTGCGCGCGTCGAGGTCAGCCGCAGGCTGCTCGCGGCGGCGGCCAGCGAGCCGGCAACGGCGCCGAAGTCGAACCTCAAATGGCGCCGTGCGGCGGCCGTGCTGGCGCTTGCCGGACTGCCGCTCATCGCGGCCGGCGTCTACATGCCACTCGGCTCGCCCCGGCTGCAGGACTTTCCCCTTGCGCAGCGGGAGCGCGGGGGTGGCATGGCGCAGTCGCTCGAGAACCTCGTCGTGCAGGTCGAGCAGCATCTTGAGAAGAATCCGACGGACGGGCGCGGCTGGAACGTGCTCGCGCCGGTTCTGGAGCGGCTCGGCCGCTTCGACGACGCGGTGCGCGCCTATCGCAACTCGCTCACCTACAATGGCGAAAGCGCGGAGCGCAGGTCCGATCTCGGCGAAGCGATCTCGGCTGCCGCCGGCGGCGTGGTGACCGCCGAGGCCAAGGCCGAATTCGAGCGCGCACACGCCTTGAACGCCGACGATCCCAAGGCGAATTACTTTCTGGGCCTTGCCGCCGAGCAGGACGGCCGCAAGGACGACGCGGCCAATATCTGGCGCGCGCTGCTTGCGAAAGCGCCTGCGGATGCGCCGTGGCGTGCCCTGGTGCAGTCCTCGCTGGCGCGGGTCGGTGGCGGCGGCACGCTGCCGGCGCTGTCCGACGAGACGATTGCTGCCTCCAAGGACATGGCCGAAACCGATCGCAACGCCATGGTGCGCGGCATGGTCGATCGTCTCGCGACGCGGCTGAAACAGAACGGCGACGATGTCGAGGGCTGGCTGCGCCTGGTGCGCGCCTATCTGGTGATGGGCGAGCGGGACAAGGCAATGGGCGCTTCGGCCGATGCCCGGCAGGCGGTTGCCAGCAACGCCGAGCGGCTGCGCCAGCTCAACGAAGGCCTGAAGACTCTCGGGATCGGCGGATGATGATTTCGGGACGAGAGATGCGGAGAACGGATACGCCATGACGCGCAAGCAGCGACGTATGACCATCATCGGCGGATCGCTCGCCGTGCTCGCGCTCGCCGCCGCGCTGGTGCTCAACGCGCTGCGCGACTCCATCGTGTTCTTCTCGACCCCGACCATGGTCGCCGAGAAGCATGTCGAGCCCGGCAAGCGGTTTCGCCTCGGCGGCTTGGTGCAGCCCGGCTCGCTCCAGCGCGGCGACAATCTCGCGGTGACGTTCGAGGTCGCCGACGGCAACGCCAAGCTGCCGGTCGCCTTCAAAGGCATTCTGCCCGACCTATTTCGCGAAGGGCAGGGCGTCGTGGCGGAAGGCGCACTCGATGCCAACGGCGTGTTCAAGGCCGATACCGTCCTTGCCAAGCACGACGAGACCTACATGCCCAAGGACGTCGCCGATGCCCTGAAGAAGCAGGGGCACTGGAAGGACGATTACGGCGCCCAAGCTTCTGGCGCTGCCAAACCCGCGGCGACGACCGCCCAGGGCAATCCGCAGGGAGCGGTGCGGTGATCGCGGAATCAGGACATTACGCGCTGGTGCTGGCGCTCGCCCTCGCACTGATCCAGTCCGTCGTGCCGCTGGTCGGTGCGCGCCTTGGCGACGCCGCCCTGATGAACGTGGCGCGCTCCACCGCGCTCGCGCAGCTGCTGTTCGTCGGCGCCTCGTTCACCGCGCTGGTGATGCTGCACGTGAACTCGGATTTCTCCGTCGCCAACGTCTACGAGAATTCCCACTCGATGAAGCCGCTGCTCTACAAGATTACCGGCGTGTGGGGAAACCATGAAGGCTCGATGCTGCTGTGGGTGTTGATCCTCGCGCTGTTCGGCGGCTTGGTCGCCAGCTTCGGCAATAATCTGCCGCTCTCGCTGCGCGCGCATGTGCTGGCTGTGCAGGCCTGGGTCGCCAGCGCGTTCTACCTCTTCATCCTGATGACATCGAACCCGTTCCTGCGCATCGCGAGCCCCCCGATCGAGGGACGCGATCTCAATCCCGTGCTCCAGGACATCGGTCTCGCCGTGCACCCGCCGATGCTCTATCTCGGCTATGTCGGCTTCTCGATCTCGTTCTCCTTCGCGATCGCGGCGCTGATGGAGGGACGGATCGATGCGGCCTGGGCGCGCTGGGTGCGGCCCTGGACGCTGGTCGCCTGGATCTTCCTGACCCTCGGCATCGCCATGGGCTCGTATTGGGCCTATTACGAGCTCGGCTGGGGCGGCTGGTGGTTCTGGGATCCGGTGGAGAACGCTTCGCTGATGCCCTGGCTCGCCGGCACCGCGCTATTGCATTCGGCGCTGGTGATGGAGAAGCGCAACGCGCTGAAGGTCTGGACCATCCTGCTCTCGATCCTGACCTTCTCGCTGTCGCTGCTCGGCACCTTTCTGGTGCGCTCGGGCGTCATCACCTCGGTGCACGCCTTCGCCACCGATCCGACCCGCGGCGTGTTCATCCTCTTGATCCTGTGCCTGTTCATCGGCGGCAGCCTGTCGCTGTTCGCGGGCCGCGCCGCCTCGCT
The DNA here is from genome assembly GCF_025200905.1 of Bradyrhizobium yuanmingense. Classification (NCBI taxonomy): domain Bacteria; kingdom Pseudomonadati; phylum Pseudomonadota; class Alphaproteobacteria; order Hyphomicrobiales; family Nitrobacteraceae; genus Bradyrhizobium; species Bradyrhizobium yuanmingense. The sequence continues at coordinate 2,430,375 of NZ_CP104173.1, forward strand.
GAAGCAGGGCGGCCTGTTCGCACCGATCTCGCGCGAGGGCGCGCTGGTGCTGAACAATCTGCTGCTCACGGTGGCTTGCGCCGTGGTGCTGTTCGGCACGCTTTATCCGCTCGCGATGGAGATGCTCGCCGATTTCAAGATGTCGGTCGGCGCACCCTTCTACAATCTGAGCTTCGCGCCGCTGTTCGCGCTGCTGCTGCTCGCGGTGCCGTTCGGGCCGATGCTGGCGTGGAAGCGCGGCGACCTGCTCGGCGTGATGCAGCGCCTGCTCGCGGCCGGCGTTGCCGGGCTGGTCGTGGTCGCCATCGTCTGGGCCTGGGTGCGGGGCGGCAGCGCGCTGGCACCGCTCGCGATCGGGCTCGGCGTCTTCGTCATCGCCGGCGCGGTCACCGACCTCGTCGAACGGACGGGCCTGGTGCGCCTGCCGTTCGCAACGGTGCTGCACCGGGCGCGCGGCCTGCCGCGCTCGGCCTGGGGCACCGCGTTCGCACATGCCGGCCTCGGCGTTGCGCTGATCGGGATCGTCTGCGAGACCACCTGGAACAGCGAATACATCGCGACCATGAAACCGAACGAGACTGCCCATGTCGCCGGCTACGATCTGAAGCTCGACGGGCTGTTTCAACGCCAGGGCCCGAACTACCGCGAGATGATCGCAGAGTTCAAGATCAGCCGCGATGGCGAGGCGGTCACGGTGATGACGCCGTCCAAGCGCAGCTTCACCACCCGCGGCTCCTCGACGACGGAGGCCGCGCTGTTGACCAGCGGCGCGAGCCAGCTTTACGTCTCGCTCGGCGACGCCACCGCCGAAGGCGCCATCGCCGTGCGCATCTATCACAAGCCGCTGGTTCTCCTGATCTGGTGGGGACCGGTGCTGATGGCGTTCGGCGGCGTGCTCTCACTCTCCGACCGCCGTCTGCGGGTCGGCGCGCCGAAGCCGGCGCGGGCCAAGCAGCGCCTCCAGCCCGCGGAATGACCCGATGCGCCGGATGATGGCCGCGTTCATCGCGTTGGTGTTGCTGGCTTTGCCGGCGGCCCACGCCGTGCAGCCCGACGAGATCATGCCGGATCCGGTGAAGGAATCGCGCGCGCGCGAATTGTCGCGCGAGCTTCGCTGCATGGTTTGCCAGAATCAGTCGATCGACGATTCCGATGCGCCGCTGGCACGCGATCTCAGACTGCTGGTGCGCGAGCGCATCGCGGCCGGCGACAGCAATTCGCAGGTGCTCGATTTCCTGGTGGCGCGGTACGGCGAGTTCGTGCTGCTCAAGCCGCGCTTCGAGCTGCAGACCCTGCTGCTGTGGCTGCTCGGGCCGGTGCTGCTGATCGGCGGCGGCCTGGCGCTGTGGCTGCAAATCCGCCGCCGCTCGCGAAGTGGTGTGGACGTACCAGCACCGCCGCTCACGCCCGACGAGAAGGCACGGCTCGCGGCCTTGATGTCGGACGAACCCAATTCGCCCTGAAGCCGTCTACGTCGTGCCACGCAGTGCGCGGCAACGGCTGCATGGTTCATGCTAAATTGACCTTTGTCTGGAAGCTTGTCGCGAGATTTGATTCCAGCTCCTGAGTCCCCCGATGTTCGCGAACAGCAATCTGACGATCCGCTTCCTGGTCGGCGCCGTCGTCGCTGCGTTATTGTTCCTGCTTGGCATCGGCGGCGGCACCGGCTTCATCGCGGTCCTCTATCTCAACAACGAGATCACCAGCCTGTCCTCGAACTTCGCCGCGCTGAGCGGCCCGGCGCGCGACCATGCCATGCAGATCTACCAGCAGGCGCAGACCGCGTTTTCTTATTTCCTGGTCGCCTGCGGCGTGATCGCCGTCGTCGCTTTCGCGATCTGCTTCACCACCTGGTTCGCCGTGCGCAACGGCATCCTCAATCCCCTCGCGGCCATCGTGCATGCCATGCGCGAGGTTGCCGACCAGAAGTTCGAGACATCTGTTCCGGGGCTCGGCCGCACCAACGAGATCGGCCTGCTCGCCGGTGCGCTGGAGGTGTTCAAGACCAACGGCATTGAGCGGCGCCGCCTCTCCGAGCAGCAGCTGCATGAAGCGCAGCACCAGGCCGAGCGGTCGAAATTCCTCGATAACAGGATCAAGCGCTTCAACGATCTCGTCGCCAGTGTCGTCGCCAGCGTGGCGTCATCGGCCGTGCATCTGAAGACCAACGCGGAGACGCTGTCGCGGACCGCCAACGACACCAGCACCAAGGCCAATGCGGTCGCGAGCGCGGCGAGCCAGGCCAGCGCCAGCGTGCAGACGGTTGCGGGGTCTGCCGAGGCGATGACGAACTCGATCGGCACGATCAGCCGCCGCGTCACGGACGCGACCCAGCGCGCCGAAGGCGCTGCAAGCCAGGCGGAGAAAAGCCGCGATACCATTCACACGCTGTCGGATGCCGCCGAAAAGATCGGCGAGGTCGTCCAGCTCGTCCAGGCGATCGCATCGCAGACCAATCTCCTGGCGCTCAACGCCACCATCGAGGCGGCACGGGCCGGCGAAGCGGGCAAGGGGTTTGCGGTGGTCGCCTCGGAAGTGAAGAACCTGGCGCATCAGACCAGTAAGGCGACGGAGGAGATCACCTCGCAGGTCGCCAGCATTCAGGGCATCACCGCGGAGACCCGCGGCGCGATCGACGGCATTTCCAGGACGCTGTCGGAGATCTCGTCGATCATGTCGGGCATCGAGGTCGACACCGCCCAGCAGCGCAACGCCACCCAGGAGATCACGCGCAGCGCCCAGGACGCCGCGCGCGGAACCCTCGACGTCTCCAACCATATCGTCCAGATCACCTCCACCTCGGCCGAGACCGGCCGCATGGCGGCCGAAGCCAGGGATTCGGCCGTCGATCTGTCGCGGCAGGCCGAGACCTTGAAGCGCGAAGTCGACGAGTTCATCGTCAGTGTCAGGGCGAGCTGAGGGGCCAGAATTCGCGCTTGGCGCGTGGTCGGGGGAACTCGATTAAGTTCCTGTAAGGCCACGATTTTTGGCCTGTGCTAAACTGCCGCATCGGCCCCGACCATCATTACGAAAGTTTAACCCCGCCGCCAGCGCGCGGTAAGGCGGGAGTCCCCATCTTCAGGTCCGCAAGGTGCCGGCATCCGGCACCAACAGGAATTCAGGGCTCTGGAGATTTCCGCATGAACGATCGTATCGACCTTTCGAACCTCCCGTCCTACCGGCGGCCGCGCCGGTCGGTGTTTTCCGCGCGCAAGCTCGCGCTGATGGCTTCGGTCGTCGCCGGTCTCGGCGCGGCCGTCTATGGCTTCAGCCCGTCGACCTCGCCGGCCGACCTGTTCTCCAGCCCGGCGCATGCGCAGGTCAACAACGAGGTCCGCAAGGTCGAGCGTCCGGTCGGCTTCGCCGACGTGGTCGAGCGCGTGAAGCCTTCGGTGATCTCGGTGAAGGTCAACATGAAGGAGAAGACCGCCAGCAATGACGACGGCGACGATTCCTCCTCGCCGTTCCAGCCGGGCTCGCCGATGGAGCGCTTCTTCCGCCGCTTCGGTGGTCCGGATGGTTTGCCCCCCGGCCTGAAGGGCGGCCGTGGCCGCGTCGTGCAGGGGCAGGGCTCCGGCTTTTTCATCTCGGCTGACGGCTATGCCGTGACCAACAACCACGTGGTCGATGGCGCCGACAAGGTCGAGGTTACCACCGACGACGGCAAGACCTACACCGCCAAGGTGATCGGCACCGACCAGCGCACCGACCTCGCGCTGATCAAGGTCGAAGGCAGCACGAACTTCCCGTTCGCCAAGCTCGCCGACAGCAAACCGCGGATCGGCGACTGGGTGCTCGCGGTCGGCAATCCCTTCGGTCTCGGCGGCACCGTGACCGCGGGCATCGTCTCGGCGAGCGGCCGCGACATCGGCAACGGCCCGTATGACGATTTCATCCAGATCGACGCGCCCGTGAACAAGGGTAATTCCGGCGGTCCGGCCTTCGACACCAACGGCGAGGTGATGGGCGTCAACACCGCGATCTACTCGCCCTCCGGCGGCAGCGTCGGCATCGCGTTCTCGATCCCGGCCAACACCGTCAAGAGCGTGGTTGCGCAGCTCAAGGACAAGGGCTCGGTCAGCCGCGGCTGGATCGGCGTCCAGATCCAGCCCGTCACCTCCGACATCGCCGACAGCCTCGGCATGAAGAAGGCCGAAGGCGCGCTGGTGGCGGAGCCGCAGGCCAACGGTCCGGCCGCGAAGGCCGGCATCGAGTCCGGCGACGTGATCACCGCGGTCAACGGCGACCCCGTCAAGGATGCCCGCGAGCTCGCCCGCACGATCGGCGGCATGGCGCCCGGCGCGTCCGTGAAGCTCAACGTGCTGCACAAGGGCCAGGACAAGATCGTCAATCTCACCCTCGGCCAGTTGCCGAATACGGTCGAGGCCAAGGCCGATACCGACAAGGACAGCGGCAAGGGCGCCAGCAAGGGCACCGACGTGCCGAAGCTCGGCATGACCGTTGCGCCGGCCAATTCCGTGGCCGGTGCCGGCAAGGAAGGCGTCGTGGTCACCGAGGTCGATCCGAAGAGCGCGGCGGCCGAACGCGGCTTCAAGGAAGGCGACGTGATCCTCGAGGTCGGCGGCAAGAGCGTGGCGACCGCCGGCGAAGTCCGCGACGCCATCAATGCGGCGCGGACCGACAACAAGAACAGCGTCCTGATGCGCGTGAAGAGCGGCGGCCAGTCGCGCTTCGTCGCGGTGCCCATCGCCAAGGGCTGAGGCCTTCAGGAGGTCTACGAGATGAAGGGTACCGCCGGCATCAGTCGCCCCCGCCGCCGGTGCCCTTCGGGGAAGCAGCGCAACGCTGGCTTCCCTCATCTACCTTCCGGTGGAATTACGCCCCCCTCCGTCGGAAGGCCTAGGGCGGTGAGGTCCCCCCAGCTTCACCGCCCGCCTTTTTCCCCGCTTCGAGCCTCTCCTGCTCGGCTTGCATGCGGTCGCCGCTCGCGCCATGTTTAGAGAAGGTTGACCTCCTTGACCGCCGCCGAACGCACGATGCGCCTCCTCATCATCGAAGACGACCGTGAATCCGCCGATTACCTCGCCAAGGCGTTTCGCGAAGTCGGACACATCGCCGACCACGCCGCCGACGGCGAGGAAGGCCTCGCCATGGCAGAGAACGGCGAATACGACGTGCTGGTGGTCGACCGCATGCTGCCCAAGCGCGACGGGCTGTCGCTGATCGGCGCATTGCGCGACAAGGGCAATACGACGCCGGTGCTGATTCTCTCCGCGCTCGGGCAGGTCGATGACCGCATCAAGGGTCTGCGCGCGGGCGGCGACGATTATCTGCCGAAGCCCTATTCCTTCGCCGAGCTGCTGGCCCGCGTCGAAGTGCTGTCGCGCCGCCGCGGCGGTCCCGCCGAGGAGACGCTTTATCGCGTCGGCGATCTCGAGCTCGACCGGCTCTCGCATCGCGTCGCCCGCGGCAAGGACGAGCTGACGCTGCAGCCGCGCGAATTTCGCTTGCTCGAATACCTCATGAAGCACGCCGGCCAGGTGGTGACGCGGACCATGCTGCTGGAGAATGTCTGGGACTATCATTTCGATCCGCAGACCAACGTCATCGACGTGCACATCTCGCGGCTGCGCTCCAAGATCGACAAGGGCTTCGAGCGCCCGCTGCTGCACACGATCCGCGGCGCCGGATACATGATCCGTGACGGCATGAGATAGGGCGTTCGGCGTCGATCTACGGCGCGCCTGCAATCATCGGCTGCGTCTTCATTTGCACCGCCGTCCGAGGGTTGCGGGCGATACTGGCCTAACGCCTCGTCCGATGGCAAGAATTTCCGACGTGTGGTAGTGGACGTTTCACCGGGGTGAATCCGTCCACGATCAGGAAGGATATTCAAGCTTGCAAGTCGCCGCCTTCCCGTCCGACCGAGCTGAAGAGATCCTCGTGTCGGCTTCCAAGCTGTTTGCCCGCCATAGCTATGCGAATGTGACGATGGAGCAGGTCGCAGCATCGGTTCGATCGGTGCCGGGAGCGCTGTACCACTACTTCCGCGACAAGGAAGACCTGATCTTTCACTGCTACCTGCGCGGTCTTGCGATCTACAGGCACGAAATCGAGACGGCGGCCGAACCCGGGATAGACGGGCTCGAAATCGTCAGGCGCTTCATAAGAGCCCGGCTGCGGCCTGAAGGCCAGCGCATGATCCTGTTCTCCGACATCGATGCACTGGCTGCGTCTTACAGCAAAGACGTGCATGCCAGGCGCTGGCAGAATGCCGCGCTGCTCGCCGACTTTCTGAAGCGTGGCATTGCCGACGGCTCGATCGCCTGCGAGGAGCCGCTCCTTACGGCCGTCGCCCTCATCTCCATCCTGGATTGGGTTCCGTTCTGGTTCTCCGAGCGCGACTATTATTCGCGCCAGCAGGCGATTGATGCCATTGACGACATCATCACGCATGGGGTGTATCGGCGTGAGATTGCCTTACCGGACATGCCTGAAGCGCCGAGCCTGGCACCATTTCTCCAGTCCCGCTCGAAATTGAACAAGCGCGCCGCGAAGCTGGACAGGATGCTCTCGATTGCTTCGGACAGTTTCAATCGAAGGGGCGCGTCCGGTACGTCGCTCGAGAGCATCGCGGCGGAGGCAGGCATGACCCGCGCCGGCATCTATTATCATTTCAGCGAGAAGGAGCGCCTCTTGCTGGCTTGCCTGCGAAGAGGTCTGGCCGGTGAGATCGGGATTCGAGAATATTTGCAGGACCTGAGCCTCGGGGCGTTCGATTACGTCGTCCAGAGAGTCCGCCTGTTGTTGATGCTGCACGATACCCCTTGCGGCCCGAAGGCGACCTACCACAACATCAACTATCTCAACGACGTTGACCGCAAGCACTATGTCAGGCAGGTGCTCGCAACGATCCAGCAGGACCAGAGAAACCACCAGTGTTGGATCGACGAGGGATACTTCCGCAGCGTCGACACTTACTTCGCCGAACGCGTTCTGACTGGAATGGGCCACTGGTACCCGATCTGGTTCAGGGACGAGCGGAGCTGGTCTCCGATGCAGATTGCCGATTATTTTTCGCGGCTGTTCCTTTTGGGGCTCAAGCCCCGTCGGGGAGTGGTATAAAGCAACCAATCTGAGACCCTGATCGCGCTCTTCATCCTTTCCCGTTCGGACTTGATGTCAGCCGCAGATTGAGCGCGGCTTTGATCCCAAAAGTTGCCTGTGAATTCAATATTCCGGACGGCGCGCGGCAATCTTCACGTTGAGGCCGCAATTACTTCTTGCACCAAAACTTTACACAGTATTCAATATTGGAGTAGCGAAGAGTGGGCGCGACCGACGTTGTGAGTCAGCTTCGATCGCCAAGGACAAGAACATACAAAAGGGAGAAGGCCAGGATGCACAAGCTCGCAATTGCTGCGGCGGCAGCGCTGACGATGCTCGGAGGAGCGGCATTCGCGCAGGAAACAATCAAGTTCGGCTACATCGATCCGCTGTCCGGCGGTGGCGCCAGCATCGGTGAAGGCGGCTTGAAGACGTTCCAGTATCTGGCTGACGAGATCAACGCCAAGGGCGGCATATTGGGCCGCAAGATCGAGATTCTGCCTCTCGACAACAAGACCAACCCGCAGGAAAGCCTGGTGCAGGCGCAGAAGGCCATCGATGCCGGCGCCCGCTTCATCACGCAAGGCAACGGCTCGTCGGTCGCCGCAGCGCTGTCGGACTTCGTTACCAAGAACAACACGCGCAATCCCGGCAAGGAAGTGCTCTACTTCAACTATGCCGCCGTAGATCCGAGCCTGACCAACGAAAAGTGCAGCTACTGGCATTTTCGCTGGGATGCGAGCTCCGACATCAAGATGGAAGCGCTCACCAGCTACATGAAGGATGTCCCCGCGATCAAGAAGGTGTACCTGATCAACCAGGACTACTCCTTCGGCCAGTCGGTGCGTGCGGATGCGCGCAAGATGCTGGGCGCCAAGCGGCCCGACATCCAAATCGTCGGTGACGAACTGCATCCGCTGTTGAAGATCACCGACTTCTCGCCTTATATCGCCAAGATCAAGGCTTCGGGCGCCGATAGCGTCGTGACCGGCAACTGGGGCCAGGACATCGCACTGCTGCTCAAAGCCGCGGCGGACGCCGGCCTGAAGGTCAATTGGTACACCTACTATGCCGGCGGCGCTGGTGGTCCGACCGCAATCAAGCAGACCGGTCTCGACCATCAGGTCTTCCAGATCACCGAGGGCTTTGCCAATTCCGGCCACCAGCCGGCGATGGACTTCGAAAAGACCTTCCGTGCCAAGGTCAACATGTCGCTTTGGTATCCGCGCGCCGTCAACGAGATGCGCATGTTCAAGGCCGCGGCCGAGAAGGCCAACTCGCTCGACCCGGTGAAGGTCGCGGCTGCCCTCGAGGATCTCAAGTTCGAGGTGCTGGATGGCGGTGAGGGCGTCATGCGCAAGGACGATCACCAGTTCTTCCAGCCGATCTACATCTCCTCCTTCGGCAAGCTCGCTGCAGACGAGCCGTTCGACGAGGAAGGCACCGGCTGGGGATGGCATCTGGTTTCCAAGATCGACACATCCAAGACGATGGTTCCCACAACCTGCAAGATGACCCGGCCGTAAGCCTGGAATAGCTTTGCCTTCCCGCAGCCGACAGCGGCTCGCGGGAAGGTTGCTGCTCGCATCCGGACCGACTTCGCCGGGGCCGTTTCTGTCCCGGCCAGAGGTGTGATTACTGTGCTTGAACTGATCGTTATATCGACGCTGAACGGTCTGCTGTTCGGCATGCTGCTGTTCCTGCTGTCGAGCGGCCTGACCGTCATCTTCAGCATGATGGGCGTGCTCAACTTCGCCCATGCCAGCTTTTACATGCTCGGCGCCTTCTTCGGTTTCCAGCTCACCAAATGGATTGGCTTCTGGCCGGCCCTGCTGCTGGCTCCGCTGCTGGTCGGCGCGATCGGCATGGCGGTCGAGCGCTACGGCCTGCGCAATACGCACAAGCACGGCCATGTGGCGGAGTTGCTCCTGACCTTCGGTCTTGCGTTCGCGATCGAAGAAATCGTGGCGATGATGTGGGGCAGGAGCCCCGTCGATTACCGCGTGCCGGCGCTGCTCGACTTTCCGGCCTTCACGATCTTCTCGACGAATTATCCCGCCTACAAGATTTTCATGCTGGCTGTGTCGATCCTGATATTCATCGTGTTGCTGATGGTGCTCAAGCGCACGAGGGTGGGCCTGATCGTTCAGGCCGCGCTGACGCATCCCCATATGGTGGGGCATCTCGGTCACAATGTCGGACGCATATTCATGCTGGTGTTCGGCGTCGGCAGCGCGCTGGCGGGAATTGCCGGCGTGATCGCCGGTCCGGCGCTGGTGACGCAGTCCGACATGGCCGCGGCGCTGGGACCGATCCTGTTCGTCGTCATCGTGTTTGGCGGCCTCGGCTCCTTGCCGGGCGCCTTCATCGCCTCGCTGGTGATCGGCCTGATACAGACCTTCGCGGTGGCGCTGAACGGTTCGTTGGCGAGCGCCTTCGGTCCGCTCGATCCGTCGGCAGGGCCGTCCGTGCTCACCGACATCTGGAACGTCACCATTGCCCAGGTGGCGCCGATCGTACCCTACCTGCTGCTGGTGATCATTCTGATCGTACGCCCCATGGGCCTGATGGGGACGCGCGAGACATGAACGCCAAAACGACATCGACGCCGACATCGACAATCGCAGGGAAGCCGGCCGGCGACGGCCTGCGCTTCTACGGCATATGGCTTGCCGGCATCGCCGTGCTGATCGTGCTGCCGCTGATCTTCTCCTCCGGCGGCTCGCTGACGTCCTTCAGCCTGATCGGCATCGCGATCGTGTTCGCGCTGTCCTACAACATCCTGCTCGGCCAGACCGGCCTCTTGTCGTTCGGCCATGCGGTGCATTACGGCCTCGGCGGCTTCGCAGCGTGCCACATGATGAATGCAGTGGTCTCGCACGGCTGGCCAATCCCGCTGCCGTTCATACCGCTGTTCGGTGGACTCGGCGGCCTCGTTTTCGCGATCATCATCGGCTGGCTGATGACCAAGCGGGCTGGTACCGTGTTCTCGATGATCTCGCTCGGCATTGCCGAGCTGGTGGCGTCGTCCTCGCTGATCCTGCGTTCGGTGTTCGGCGGCGAGTCCGGAATATCGACCGACCGCACGGCTTTGCCGAAGATCTTCGGCTTGAGTTTCGGCCCGCAGCTTCAGGTCTATTACCTCATCGCGTTCTGGCTGGTGATCTCGGCCGTCGCGATGTATGCGCTGACGCGGACCCCGCTGGGGCGAATCAGCAATGCGGTGCGGGACAACCCCGAGCGCGTCCAGTTCATCGGTTATGATCCGCACGTGGTGCGCTACATCGCCTTCTGTTTTGCCGGCTTCTTCGCTGGCGTGGCAGGGGGCCTGGCCGCGATCAACTTCGAGATCGCCAACGCCGCCTATCTCGGCGCGATCCAATCCGGCCTCGTGCTGTTCTCGACCTTCATTGGCGGCGTCGCGTACTTCTTCGGACCCATCCTGGGTGCAATCCTCGTGACCTATCTTCAGCTCGGGCTGACCAGCGTCACCGGCGTGTGGCAGCTCTATTTCGGCATTATCTTCATCGGCATCGTGATGCTGTCCCCCGGCGGCATCGCCGGGCTGGTCATGATGCACCGGCCGCTGGTTCGCGCCGGAACTCTGCCGACGGTGATCCCTTCCTATCTGATCGCGGCGGTGCCGACCTTGGCACTGGCTTGCGGTGTGATCCTGACGATCGAATCGATCGCGCGCACGCATAGCGGTCAGGGCAATCCGATCAACCTGTTCGGCGTTGCCTTCAGTCCGGCGTCGCCGCTGACGTGGGCGAGCGCGGCGGTCCTCCTCATCGGCGGCTTCTTCGTCGCGCGCCTGAGCTGGCGGCGCGTCGCCGAGGCATGGGACCGCGCGGCGACGGTCGCGCGCGATCGGGGGTACTTGGCATGACGGCAGCGATCGAAGTCCGCGCCGTTGAGAAGCGCTTTGGCAATGTCGGCATCATCCGCGATCTCAATCTCAGCGTCGCGCAAGGTGAGCGTCACGCCATCATCGGTCCGAACGGTGCCGGGAAATCGACGACGTTCAATCTCATCAGTGGCCACATCAAGCCGACCTCGGGCGAGGTGAGACTGAACGGCGATGTGATCTCCGGCCTCAGGCCGTTCGAGATCAACCGGCGCGGCCTGTCGCGGTCGTTCCAGGTCACCAACGTATTCGCGCGCATGTCGGTCTGGGAGAACGTCCGCTGTGCCGTGCTGTGGGCGACGGGGCACCGTTACGCCTTCTGGAAGAACGTCGATAGCCTGCCGGAGGTGCGCGAGCGCACGGCGCAAATCCTCGACGACATCCATCTGACGCATCGGCGCGATGTTCCGGCCGGCTTGTTGACCTACGCGGAGCAGCGCGAACTCGAGATCGGCATCACCATCGCCAGCGGCGCGACCGTCGTGCTACTGGACGAACCGACGGCGGGCATGAGCCACGCCGAGACCGACCGCGCGGTGTCGCTAATCCGGCGCCTGACCGAGGGCAAGACCCTGGTCATCGTCGAACACGACATGAGCGTTGTGTTCGGCCTGGCCGACCGCATTTCCGTGCTGGTCTACGGCCACATCATTGCTTCCGGCACGCCGGAGGAGATCAGGCGGGACCCGAAAGTTAAGGAAGCCTATCTCGGCGAGGAGGCGCACTGATGCTGGAGGTCAGGGACCTGCACGCCTATTACGGCAAGAGCCACATTCTCCAGGGCGTCGATCTCGACGTTGCGGCAGGCGAGGTCGTCAGCCTGCTCGGCCGCAACGGCGTCGGACGTTCGACCACTGTCAAGGCGATCATGGGCGAGGTTGCGCCGCAAGGCACGATCCGCTTCAAAGGCAAGGACATCGCGGGGCTGCCGAGCTACAGGATCGCGCGCCTCGGTCTCGGCTATGTGCCGGAGCATCGGGACATCTTTCCGGGGCTGACGGTCCGCCAGAATCTGCTCCTCGGCATCAAGGATACGCGGCGTCCCGGCAAATGGCAGCTTCAGGACATGCTCGACATGTTTCCGAATCTTGCCGCGCGGGCAGATACGCCTGCGGGGGTGCTGTCAGGCGGCGAGAAGCAGATGCTCACGACGTGCCGGACCCTGATGGGCGACCCCGATCTCATCATGATCGACGAGCCGACCGAAGGTCTTGCGCCCTTGATCGTGCAGCAGGTCGGCGATCTCATCGCCCGCATTGCGCAGGCCGGCGTCGCAATTTTGCTCGTCGAGCAGAAGCTGTCGATTGCGATGAAGATCTCCAACCGCGTCTACGTCATGGGGCACGGTCGTGTGGTCTTCGAAGGTACGCCCGAGCAACTGAAATCAAACAGCGACGTTCGCGCGCAATGGCTGGAAGTGTGAGGGAAGCCGGCGGGTTTGACCGCAATGGCGCGATGCCCTCGACAAGGACGTCCGCCCGTAACGGCTGATGTTCCTCAGCGTGGTCGGAAGGGGAGGCCCACAGCGGATCACTGCTCCCGCAGGCTCCGTCCGGTGTCCGCATGGCCCGAGCTTGCGGGGATTTAACTTGGTTCCGATCGAGTGCCCCTTTAACGTTCCGCGTGCGCCTATCACGTGTGGTCACGAATGCCTTTCGCGTTGCTCGTTCCACAAGGGACCTAGGCGCAGGTGCGACAATCTATAGGCTATGTTATTGTAAACAAAGCGAAATACGTGAGTGTCGATGCTCGTGATGCAGGCGCGTGGTTGAAACTGGGTACATGATCCGTGACGGCATTCGGTAAACTCGTCCGCACCACGGCGTTCCGGCTGACGCTGGTCTATCTGCTGCTGTTCGCGATGTTCGCGGCCTCGCTGCTGGCCTATTTCGCCTGGAATACGCGGCGGCTGATCACCGAGGAGATCACGCAGACCGTCAATGCCGAGACCTCGGAGATCAACGAGATCTACGACCGCCGCGGCCTAGTCGGTCTCGTGCGCACGATCGAGTATCGGGCGCTGCGGCCAGGCGCCAATCTCTATCTCGTGACCACGCCGACGGGCCAGGCGATCGCCGGCAATGTCGGCTCGCTGGCGCCGGGCGTTATGGCGACGCGCGGCTGGTCGGAGACAGCCTACCGGCGGATCGAGGACAGCGATGACCGCGATCATCGCGCGCTCGTTCGCGTCACCGAATTGGAGAACGGCTTCCGGCTTCTGATCGGCCGCGACTTGGCCGAGCGGCGGCGCCTGTTCGGCATCGTCGCCAAGGCGGCGCAGTTTTCGGTCTTGATCGTCGTCGTGCTCGGCCTCGGCGGCGGCATCTTCGTCGCGCGGCGGGTGCTGAGGCGCATCGACGCGATGACCGGCACGGCGCAGCGGATCATGACCGGCGATCTCAGCGAGCGCCTGCCCGTGGGGCGCAGCGGCGACGAGATCGATCGCCTCGCCGAGAACCTGAACGCCATGCTGGAGCGGATCGAGGCGCTGATGGCGGGGCTGAAGGAGGTTTCCGACAACATCGCCCACGACCTCAAGACGCCGCTGACGCGGCTGCGCAATCGCGCCGAGGAGGCGCTGGCGAGATCGGGCTGCGAGGCGGATTATCGCGCCGCGCTGGAGCGGACCATCGAGGAGTCGGACGGGCTGATCCGGACCTTCAACGCGCTGCTGATGATCGCGCGCGCGGAATCCGGACAGGCGCGCGGCAACATGGACGACTTCGACGCCGCAGAGGTCGCGGAGGGCATCCACGAGCTCTACGAGCCGCTCGCCGAGGACGACGGCATGACCCTGAAGGTCAAGTGCGAGCCGACGCCGGTTCATGCCAATCGCGAGCTGATCAGCCAGGCGCTCGCCAATCTTGTCGAGAACGCGATCAAATACGGCCAGCCCGCGGCACAGCCGGCGGGAACCGTGGTCAGCATGGACGCGAGGCAAATCACGATCGAGGCGAGGCGCGAGGGCGACCAGGTGCTGCTCAGCGTCACCGATCGCGGCCCCGGCATCCCCGAAGCCGACCGCAAGCACGTCATCGAGCGATTCGTGCGGCTGGAGGCCAGCCGCACGCTGCCGGGCTCGGGCCTCGGCCTCAGCCTCGCCTCGGCGGTGGCGACGTTGCACGGCGGCGAATTGCGCTTGGGCGATGCCCATCCCGGCCTTGTCGCCACGCTCGTGCTGCCGGCGCGAGCGGGCGCCGGCGACAGGGTTGCTCCGCCAACACCGGATGTGCCACAGAAGGTGGCATGAACGACTCCGCGCCGGAAAACGCGGACAAGCATGGTGAGAGGCTGGCCGCACGCTTCGCGGAGGCTCCCCATATTGCCGCTTCCACAACCGACGAACGCCGTTTCGAAAGCTGGCTGGCCGAGCTCGAGCCGGCGCAATCGGCCCGTCTCGAAACGCATCTCGGCCATCCCTTCGCCCGCGAGATCCTGACCGGGATTGCGGAATTCTCGCCCTATCTGTTCGAACTGGTGCGCGCCGATGCCTTGCGCCTGATCCGGCTGCTCGAATGCGATCCGGATGCGCATCTGACGGCGCTGATCGCGGAGGCGCGCAGCGCGGTGCTCGCGGCTTCGGAGGAGGCCGAGGTGATGCGGCTGCTCCGCCGCATGAAGGCTGAGGCTGCGCTCCTGATCGCGCTGTGCGATATCGGCGGTGTCTGGCCGGTGATGCGGGTGACGGCGGCGCTGACCGATGTCGCGGTGTCCTCGGTGCAGGCGGCACTGCAATATCTGCTGCGGCAGGAAGCCGCACGCGGCAAGCTCTCACCGCCCAATCCCGAGGCACCCGAAGAGGGCTGCGGGCTGATCGTGCTCGCGATGGGCAAGATGGGGGCGGGCGAGCTGAACTATTCCAGCGATATCGATCTCATCGTGTTCTTCGATCCCGATGCGACGACCCTCGCACCCGATATCGAGCCGCAGCCGTTCTTCGTCCGCGTGACGCAAGGCATGGCGCGCATCCTGCAGCAGCGCACCTATGATGGTTACGTCTTCCGCGTCGATTTGCGGCTGCGGCCCGACCCGTCCTCGACGCAGGTGGCGATCTCGCGGGACGCCGCGCTGAACTATTACGAGCGGGAAGGGCGCACCTGGGAGCGCGCCGCGATGATCAAGGCGCGGACCTGTGCCGGCGATTCAAAAGCGGGCGAGGCATTGCTCGCCGAGATCGGGCCGTTCGTCTGGCGCAAGCATCTCGACTTTGCCGCACTTGCCGACGTGCACGACATGAAGCGGCAGATGCAGACCTATCGCGGCCAGAGCGAGGTTGCGGTCGAGGGCCACAACGTCAAGGTCGGACGCGGCGGCATTCGCGAGATCGAATTCTTCGCGCAGACCCAGCAATTGATTGCCGGCGGCCGCCATCCGGAATTGCGGGTGCGGCCGACACTGCGGGCGCTTGACGTGCTCGCCGCCAGCAACTGGATCACTGTGGCGGCGCGTGACGAGCTGGCGACCGCCTACGAATTCCTGCGCCGTGTCGAGCATCGCCTGCAGATGATCACCGACGAGCAAACCCACACGCTGCCGGAGGACAAGCAAGCGGTCGAGCGCTTTGCGTGGTTCTTCGGCTATCGGACTCGGGAGGCCTTTGCGCGCGACCTCTTGCGCCAGCTCCAGATCGTCCAGGGCCATTACGAAAAACTGTTCGAGGGCGATGACCCCACCGGCACGGCGAGGCTGCCGGCGCTCGACTACGGTGCGGGCCCCGATGATCCGCGCCTGCTGCAGCACCTCGCGACGCTCGGCTTCAAGAAGCCCGCCGCGGTCGCGCAGACGGTGCGCGACTGGATCACCGGCGACTATCGCGTCTTCCGCGTTGAGGCGACGCGAAGCGCCTTCGTCGAGTTCGTGCCGGCCTTGATCGACGGCCTTGCCCATGCCGAAGAGCCGGATCGCGCCGTCGTTTCGTTCGATCATTTCCTCGGCGCGCTGCAGCGCGGCGGCCGGCTGATCACGCTGCTCGGCCAGAACCGCGATCTCGTCGCGCTGGTGGCGCTGGTGCTGGGAGCCGCGCCGCGGCTCGGCGACATGCTGGCGCGGCAGCCTCAGCTGATGGACGGCCTGATCGATCCGCGCTTCTTCGGCGCCATGCCCGACAGGCAGGAATTGTCGGGGCGGCTCGCGACCACCGTGCAGGACGCCGGCTCATACGAGGAGTTCCTCGATCGCCTGCGCCTGTTCGGGCAGGAGAGCCTGTTCCTGATCGGCACACGCATCCTCTCCGGCACCGTCTCGGCGCAGCAGGCGAGCACGGCCTTCGCCGACGTCGCGGAGGGAATCGTCCACACCGTGCACGGTCTCGTCGCCGATCGCTTCGCCGCCCAGCACGGCCGCATCAAGGGTCAGGAGACCGCGATCGTCGCGATGGGCCGGCTCGGCAGCCGCGAGATGACGGCCTCGTCCGATCTCGACCTGATCCTGCTCTATGATTTCGACGGCGACCATCCGGACTCCGACGGGGTGAAATCGCTTCACGGCGCACACTATTTCGCCCGTTTCACCCAGCGCCTGATCAGCGCCTTTACGACCCGCACCAATTACGGCGTGCTCTACGAGATCGACATGCGGCTGCGGCCCTCGGGACGCGCAGGTCCGGTGGCTTCGAGCCTCGTCTCGTTCGCGGACTACCAGGCCAACGAAGCCTGGACCTGGGAGCACATGGCATTGACGCGTGCGCGCGTGGTCTCGGCTTCGCCCGAATTCCGGGAACGGATCGAGCGCGTCATCCGCGATGTCCTGACCCGCCGCCGCGATCCTGCCATCACCGCCAACGACGTCGCCGACATGCGGCGTGCGATCGCGCAGGAGAAGGGCGAGGCCGATTGCTGGGATCTCAAGCATGCCGCCGGCGGCATGGTCGACATCGACTTCATCGCGCAATATCTCCAGCTCGTGCACGCGCACGACAAGCCCGAGATTCTCGACGTTAGCACCATGCAGGTGCTGGAGAACGCCTGCAGGATCGGCGTGCTCGCACAATCGGAGACGGAGATCCTGCGGGCCGCGGCGCGGCTCTATCACGACCTCACCCAGATCCTGCGGCTCTGCGTCAGCGAGCGCTTCAAGCCTGATACCGCCGGCACCGACCTGCAACGCGTCATGGCGCGCGCCGGCGACGCGCCGGATTTCTCCTCGCTGGAGGCGCGGGTGAAGGAGACCCAGAGCGAGGTGCGGCGCGTGTTCAGGGCGCTGCTGGAAGGGTCATAGCCTGCTTCAGCGCGGTGACCGAGCTCATCGCTCAGAAGCTGCGATTGCGGATTCCGATCGATTTGCAACCGCGATTGATCGATACGGATTGGTCATGAAAGTTGGGTCGGCTGCGGGTTTTTGCGTGTTGGTGTGGGCCCGGCGTGCTAGCTTGCATGCCACGATGGAATTCGAGGGGACGATCGGTTGATCGACAAGCTTGAACTATTGCTGGCGCTGGCGAAGGAGCGGCATTTCGGCCGCGCCGCGGAAGCCTGCGGCGTGACGCAACCGACGATGTCGACCGGGCTCAAGCAGCTCGAGGAAATTCTCGGCGTGATGCTGGTCCAACGCGGCTCGCGCTTTCAGGGATTTACGCCGGAAGGCGAGCGGGCGCTCGACTGGGCGCGGCGGATCGTGGGCGATGCCCGCGCGATGCGCGACGAGATCAACGGGCTGAAGCATCAGCTCTCCGGCGAGATCCGCATCGCGGCGGTCCCGACCGTGCTCGGCATGGTCGCCGCGCTGACGACGCCGTTTCGTGCCAAGCATCCGGAGGTGCGCTTCCGCATCCAGTCCACCACCTCGTCCGAGGTGCTGGGGCTCTTGGAAAATCTCGAGGTCGATGCGGGGCTGACCTATATCGAGAACGAGCCGATCGGCAAGGTGCGCACCATCCCGCTCTACAACGAGAGCTATCGCCTGCTCACCGCGCCGGACGCGATGTTCGGCGATCGCGAGACGGTGACCTGGACCGAGGTCGGGCAGGTGCCGCTGTGCCTCTTGACGCCAGACATGCAGAACCGCCGCATCATCGACCGCGCATTGCGATCGGTCGGCGCGGAGGCGACACCGACGCTGACGTCGAACTCGCTGCTGGTGCTGTTCACGCACGTCAAGACCGGGCGCTGGGCCAGCGTGATGCCGGCCAAGCTCGCCGAGACGCTCGGCCTGTCCGACACCGTCCGCTCGATCCCGATCGTCGACCCCGAGGTCAATTACAGCATCGGCCTGGTGATCCCGCAACGCGATCCCATGACGCCGCTGATTGCAGCGCTGGTCAACGTCGCGCGCGAAGTCGCGCCGACACTGCAATCGTAAGCGGAAGGTCTTTTGGCTGAGCCGAGTGAACCGAGAGCTCTTCTTCCCCTCTCCCCTTGTGGGAGAGGGTGGCTCGCCGCGTAGCGGCGAGACGGGTGAGGGGTATCTCTCCTCCCGAAAGTATTGCGCGTGGATAGACACCCCTCATCCGGCGCTTCGCGCCACCTTCTCCCACAAGGGGAGAAGGGCATCCCAGATCGAAACTGACTCGATCGTTGCTCGCGGTTTTAAGCCGCAGCCGATATCCCGGCCGCCTTCACCGCATCCCGCGGCAGGGTCACGCGCACGACGGTGCCGACGTCGATCTTCGAGCGCAGGCGCATCGAGCCGCCGTGGAGCTGCGCCAGTGAGCGGGCGATGGCAAGGCCGAGGCCCGAGCCGTGATAGGTCTTGGTGAGCTGGCTCTCGACCTGCTCGAACGGGCGCCCGAGCCGCGCCAGCGAATGCGGTGCGATGCCGATGCCGGTGTCGGCGATCATCAGCACGATCCTGTCGTCGAGCTGCCGGCTGCGCACCACGACGCGTCCGCCGTCGGGCGTGAACTTCACCGCGTTGGAAAGCAGGTTGACGATGATCTGCTTGGTGGCGCGGCGGTCGGCGACGACCGAGATGGATTTCGCGATGTCGGCATCGAGCGTCAGGTGCTTGTCCTGCGCACGGCCGGTGACGACCCGCAAGGATTCGGCGAGCGTCTGCGCGAGGTCGAGCTCTTCCATGTCGAGCTTCATGCGGCCGGCCTCGATCTTGGACATGTCGAGGATGTCGTTGATGACCTCGAGCAGATAATGGCCGCTGGTCAGGATGTCCTGGCAGTATTCCTGGTACTTCTCGCTGCCGAGCTCGCCGAACATGCCCGACCCCATGATCTCGGAGAAGCCGATGATGGCATTGAGCGGCGTGCGCAGCTCGTGGCTCATATTGGCGAGGAATTTCGACTTGGTCTGGTTGGCTTCCTCGGCGCGGGTCTTCTCGCGCTGGTACTTTTCGGCGAGGTCGGCGAGCTCGACCGCCTGGCGCTCCAGCGCGGCCTGCGAGCGCTTGAGGTCGATGACGGTGGCGCGCAGGCGCAGATCGTTGTCGACCAGCTTCTGCTCGTGCTCCTTGATACGGGTGATGTCGGTGCCGACCGAGACGTAGCCGCCGTCCTTGGTGCGGCGCTCGCTGATGTGCAGCCAGCTGCCGTCGTCGAGCTGCGCCTCGAAGGTGCGCGCCCCCGGGCCTTGGGCCGCGGTCTCGTTGTGGCGGGTGCGCACCTCCGGCATGCGGCCGACCTCGAGCACGGTCTCGTAGGAGGTGCCGGGGATGACGGCGCTGTCGGGCAGCTTGTGCAGGCGCTGGAAGTGCGAGTTGCAGAGCACCAGGCGGTCGCTCGCATCCCACAGCACGAAGGCCTCCGGAATGGTCTCGATCGCGTCGCGCAGGCGGAGGTCGGCTTCCACGGTCTTTTCGGCGAGGCTCTTCTGCTCGGTGATGTCGACGGCGATTCCGATCAGGTGCACGCTGGAATCGGTCGCGCCGCGCGTCTTCTCGCAGCGGACACGGAGCCAGATCCAGTGGCCGTCGACATGCTGCATGCGGAAGGTCTGGTCGATATGGTCGATCTTCTCGGAGATGAGCTGGTCGGCGATCGCGAACAGGTCGATGTCATCGGACTTCACCAGCGCATTGACCTCTCCGAAGGTGAGGAGTTCGTGACGGCCGTCGAGACCGAGGATCGAGAACATCGACTGCGACCAGAAGATCCGGCCGCGCGACAGGTCCCAGTCCCACAGCCCGCAGCGGCCGCGGTTGAGCGCCGTGTCGATGCGGCCGCGCACCGCGTCGTTGATGAGGTCGCCTTCGCGGGCGCGGGTCGACTGCCAGTGGAAGGCGAAGCCCAGGATCAGGACGACGAAGCCCGTGGTCGCCGACAGCGTCACCGAAAGCGCGGCGTCCGAGCCCCAGATCGGCTCGTTGCGCTCCTGGATCACGGTGACGAAGCCGGGCAGTGACTTGATCTGCCGCGAGGTCGCCATCGCCGCGTTGCCGCTCGGCAGCGTCAGGTCGGAGACGTTGGCGTCGCGTGGCGGCGCCGCGACCAGCTGCGCGGTCGTGATCGCATCGAGCAGGCGGTCGTTGCCGATCGGGTCGCTGTCGGCCGGGATGCGCGCGAGGATGCGGCGGTCGATGCCGGCGGAGGTGACGATGACGTGCCGGCCCGAGGCCGTGGCCCAGGACGGAATGAGATCAGGCAGCAGCGTCGGCAGGCCCTCGATGGTCTTGAGCCGCTCCTGGCGAACCGAAGTGAGGCGGTCGATGCGCTCGGCGAGCAGGTCGGCGAGCGCCGAAATGTCGTGTCGGATCACCAGCCGCTTCTGGCGCGTTTGATCGACCACCTGCACGAAGGCACCGAGGCAGATCGTGATCAGGAAGGCGATGATGAGCGTCGGCACGGCGCGACGCAGCGCCGGCTCCGCGATCAACAGCCGATGATAGGCAGGTTTCGCGATCGATTGCGCCAATCCCTTGATCGAATCGGATTGGACGCACGCGTTCGCGGCGTCTGCACGCGACATGCCTTCGGCCCCCTGAAAAACGAGTTCCGGAAGCAGCCCCACGTCACTTCCGAATCACACCGATTTGAATCCAGTTTTCGCGGGCTGTCGAGAGTCAACGAATCGTTAACGCGAAATTATTCTTATCCAACACGCAGTTTGTGCGTCGCGCGTCCGCAAAGGCACGGGTGCAACGAGTCCGAAACGAGAACATGTGACTCGTCGCGCATTCTTCATCACGCCCGCGGCGGCTCGGCGTGGCTGATGACGCGCTTCACGCTCGGGAACGCGCGCCGCAACGCACGCTCGATCGCGTCGACATGCTCGTGCACCTTGATCACGCTCATCGACGGTGTTGCGCGGCAGTGGAAGTTGACGATCTCGCCGGCGTCGGTGTTGCGGACCCGCACATTGTGGATGTCGTGGATCTCGCTGCCGGCGGCATATTCCGTCAGCGCGGCGGCGATGGTCCGCACCCGGTCCGGCGTGGCATCGACCCCGAACGGAAGTTCCGGTTCCAGCGGCTCGATGTGAACGTCGACCTCGACGTCCTCGCCGAACTCCTCCTGGATGTTGCGCTCCAGCGTGTTGGCGATGTCGTGCGCGGCCTCGAGCTGCATGTTGGCATCGACCTCGAGGTCGATGCTGACGATCAGCTTGACGCCGAGATCGTGCACCGTGACGTGGTGGACGGCGAGGGCGGAATTGCGCGCGATCACCATGATGCGGTCGCGCACGGTCTCGTTGTCGCGCGCGACGGGCACTGCGGCGAAGGTAAGGTCGGCATCGCCGAAAGCCTTGGCGACGGCGGCCTGCGCGTTGCGCTTGATGTCCTCGACCCGGTCGATCGGATAGGTCCGCGGCACCTTCGCGATAGTGTCGATGAACGTGGTCGCTCCGACCATGCGCACGCGCAAGCGTTCGACGTCGATCACGCCGGGCACGCTGCGGATCGCCGCTTTGGCCTTCTCCTGCGCGCCTTCGGGAGCGCGATCGACCAGCGTCTGCACGGTCGAGCCGGCCATGCGCAGGCCGAGCGCTGCGATCATCACGGCAACCGCTGCGGCCGCCGCGGTGTCGCCCCACCAGAAGCCGAGCCCAGCCAGGATCAGGCCCACGATCACGGCGCAGGAGCCCATCACGTCCGAGGCGAAATGCAGCGCGTCGGCCGCCAAGGCCTGGCTTCTGGTCTCCCGCGCGGCACGGTGCAGGGCGCGGGCGCGCCAGAGATTGACGGCGATATCGATCACCAGCACCACGAACGGCACGGCAGAGATGGTCGGCGGCGGGGTTCCCTCGCGCAGCCGGCTATAGGCCTCAACCAGGATGCCCCCGGCCAGCACGTAGAGCAGGGCGGTGACGCCGAGCGCGGAGATGCTTTCCAGCTTGCCGTGGCCGTAATGGTGCTCCTCGTCGGCGGGCTTGTCGGACACCCGCACCACCGCCCAGGTGATGATGGTCGCAACCAGGTCGATCAGGGAATGCAGGGCTTCCGAGATCAGCGCCAGCGAGCCGATCGCGATCCCGACCGCGAACTTGGCCGCCGCCATGCCGCCGCTGGCGAAGATCGAGATGGCCGCGACCGAGGTTTTGTCATGCTGGGAGGTCATGGGCGGGGATTTAGCAGCCCCGTGTGGGACATCAAGCGATGATCCACAGGATGTAGTCGCTAGTGAGTTGCAGGAGCGGTCTACGCCTTGCTCCGGCCCCGTAGGGTGGGCAAAGGCGCGTTAGCGCCGTGCCCACCATTCGTCCGCGATGGATGCAGATCGTGGGCACGCTTCGCTTTGCCCACCCTACCGGGCCGCTGCCGGCGCCCTACGGCACCGTCACCACGATCTTCCCCAGATGCTTGTTCGCTTCCATGTGCTCGAACGCCTTGTCGATGTCGTCGAACGCGAACACCTTGTCGATCGGCAGTTGCAGCTTGCGCGATTCCACCGCGCCCCAGATGTCCCTGCGGACCTCGGCAAAGATCTCGCGGACCTCCTCGATGGTACGGGTACGGAAGGTGACGCCGACATAGTCGATGCGGCGGGCCGCGTGCAGGTCGAAATTGAAGTCAGCATGGGTGCCGCCGAGGCGGCCGACATTGACGATGCGGCCCTTGATCTTCGTCGCGGCGAGGTTCTGGTTGGCGACCTTGCCCGAGACCTGGTCGACGACGAGGTCGACGCCTTCGCCGTTCGTCGCCTTCAGCGCCTCGTCGACCCATTTCGGATCGGAGCTGTCGACGGCGAGGTCGGCGCCATACTCCTTCAGCCGGCCGCGGCGATACGCGTCGGTGGACGAGCCGATCACCAGCTTCGCGCCCTTGAGCCGGGCGATCTGCATTGCCATCAGCCCGACGCCGGAGCTCGCACCCTGGACCAGCACGCTCTGGCCAGCCTGCACCCCGCCGATCGTGACGACGGCGTTGTGCATGGTCGCGAGCGCGACGGGGAGGGTGGCGGCCTCCTCGAAATTCATGTTCGAGGGCGCGTGAAACAGCCGGCCGTGATCGGCCAGCGTATATTCGGCGAACGCCGCGCCGCCCGATCCCATGATGCGGTCGCCGATCTTCACGCCCTTCGCATCGGGCCCGAGCTCGGCGACCTCACCGGCCCATTCCATGCCCAGCACGGTGCCGACGCCGCCGGCCGCGCCATGGGCGTGGCCCTTGCGCATGCCGGTGTCGGCGCGGTTGAGGCCGCAGGCGCGAACGCGGACGAGCACCTGCGTGCCTTTGGGCTTTGGTTGAGCGACGTCGGAAATCCTCGCGCCTTCAGGGCCGTAGACGTAGGCTTTCATGCAATACTCTCACGTCTTGCAGTGATTATTCCGCCGCTTCGCGTTGTGACTGAACGATCATCCCCTCGAGCCGGCTGCGAATGATCGCCTCCGCCTCGCGCACGATGCGGGAGACGAGCTCGGCACAGCTCGGGATGTCCTGGATCAGGCCCTGCACCTGGCCGGCCGACCAGATGCCTTCGTCGGAATTGCCGGTGGCATAGACCATCTTGCCGCGGGCACCGGCGACGAGCTCGCGGATGTCCTCGAACTTGGCGCCTTCCTTCTCCATCGCGACGACCTTGGTCGAGACCGCGTTCTTGGCCACGCGCGAGGTGTTGCGCATGGTGCGGAAGATCAGCTCGGTCTCGCGCTCGTCATTGGCGACGATCTTCTCCTTGATGAGCTGATGGATCGGGCTCTCCTTGGTGGCCATGAAACGGGTGCCCATGTTGATGCCCTCGGCTCCCAGCGCCAGCGCCGCGACCAGGCCGCGGCCATCGGCAAAGCCGCCCGAGGCGATCATCGGAATCTTGATCTTGTCGGCGGCGGCCGGGATCAGGATCAGGCCGGGCGTGTCGTCCTCGCCGGGATGGCCGGCGCATTCGAAGCCGTCGATCGAGATGGCGTCGACGCCCATCCGCTCGGCCGAGAGCGCGTGGCGGACGCTGGTGCATTTGTGCACGACCTTGACGCCGTGCTTTTTGAACTCGTCGACATGCTCCTGCGGCTTGTTGCCGGCGGTCTCGACCACCTTGATGCCGCTCTCGATGATCGCGGCGCGGTACTCGGCATAGGGCGGCGGCTTGATCGCCGGCAGGATGGTGAGGTTGACGCCGAACGGCTTGTCCGTGAGGTCGCGGCAGCGCGCGATCTCCTTGGTCAGGTCCTCCGGCGTCGGCTGGGTCAGCGCGGTGATGAAGCCGAGCGCGCCGGCATTGGCGACGGCTGCGACCAGCTCGGCGCGTCCGACCCATTGCATGCCGCCCTGAACGATCGGGTGCTGGACGCCGACGAGCTTGGTGAACCGTGTCTGCAACATGATCTGTTTCCCCGCGCCCCGCGTGGCGCTTTGTTCTCGGTTGATGGCGGCAGGATGCCGCTGGGGGTGGGAAAAGTCTATTGCGCCGCCCGGCGGGGCGACCATGCGGAAGGCGAGGAGATTCCGCGGGGCGGATAATTGGGGTGCGCTGCTGCCTGATGAGGGCAAGCTCTTTCCTCAAACTCCGCCGTCATACCCCGCGAAAGCGGGGTATCCAGTACGCCGCGACCTCTCGGCTCTACCCGCGCAGTCTCTGGAATACTGGATTGCCCGCCTCCGCGGGCAATGACACCGAGTATGGGGCGAAGAGCTACTTCGCCGACAACCGCACCATCTGCCGCCCGCCGTTGATTTCCTTGAGGCTGTTGACGAAGTTTTCCGGGCGCTGCCAGCGATGGGGGACCTTCAATCCCATGAACTCCGCGATGTCGCCGATGAAGCCGGTACAGTTTATGGTCTCGGCATTCCAGACCGGCGAGCTGGCCTGCAACTCCTTGATGTAGGCGAACACGCGCTTGGCGTCGGCTTCGTTGAGATAGACCCGATAGCTCGCGGTCAGATATTCCGGATCGAGATCGCCATAGCTGGCGCCGGTCTCGGATGGCACAAAGGTGATGTGACCGAGCACGTAAGCGAGCGTATCGCCGGCCGGTGTCAGGCCCGCAACCTCGACGGCCTTCTCACTGGTCTTGCCGTACCAGACGAACGCATGGCCCCAGCTCGCAGCCGTGCGGGCGCGGAAGTCGACGTAATAGGGGCCTTTCTCCGCACGCGCGACGGAGCGCCGCGTCGATTGCGGCTGTGGCCGCGAGGCAGTGTCGGTCGTAGCAAGCGCGTTCGCATCGGCAACGCGCCTGTCGGTCTGCTTGTCGGTCTCATGGGCCGAGGCCGAGGGCGTCGTGCATGAGAGCATAGCTGCAAGAGCGAAGCCCGCGAGGATGCAGGATCCCGATCGACCAGCTTTGTTCGTCACGCTATTCCCCCTCGACCATCGAGCGCAAATGTCTGACGCGTATTTCGCTGCGCGTCAGTAGCGCGCGGCGACCGGGCCCGGCGCCTTGCCGATCGGGGCCTTTCCAATCGGGCTCTTGCCGATCGGCATCTTGCCGATTGGCGCCTGCTCGCCCGGATAGGCTGGCACCGGCTGCCGGCGCGGCAGATCTGCAGCGTTTGCAGCCGTCGCAAAAGCAAGCGTGGCACCCAGAGCAAATACAATCTTCTTCACAGCGATACCCCTAGAAGGTTTGGTCCAAACACGGTCATGCCGTGCCCCCAGACACGCCTCCCAAAAGGGCGGCCGAATGCGTCCAAGTTGCGGCGCGCACGGGACATGTTGGCGGCATTGCTCGGGCGCGCGAAGATGTGATGTGTCTGGATGTTTCGGAGCGCGACCGACCCTTGGTGCCGACAGGGGCCCGCTGGGCTTGCCGGGAGCGCGCAGCACCGGGATTCCGTCGACGCCAGGCGCTGCGGGAAGATGCGAGGTGGCGCCCACGTCCCTGTGCCGGCCCGCTTGCACCCAGGCCAGCCGCCAGCGCTAGGACGAAGCAACGTGCCCTGGGGCTATCGCTTCCCGAGCAAGTTCGACCGAATCCTATCGGCGAACCAGACCACGAAGATCGCGGCGAACGAGAGAGCGAAGTACAGCACGGTCCACAGCAGTGCGTTGCCGGCATTCGACATGTGCGTCCTCCCTTGCATCAGAAATCAATCTTTTGCCGGGGAGGGTAGCCTTGGCCGCGACGGCGGGTTTGCGCCAGATCAATTTTGCTGCTCTGCGGCGGCGAAAAAGTCTACAGCCGAAACTCGTTGGTGAGCTCGCCGATGCCGTCGATCGCGACGGTCACCGTGTTGACGGGCTCCTTCATCACGCCGACGCCGACCGAGGTGCCGACCGCGATGAGGTCGCCGGGCGAGAGGGTCATGTCGTGGGAGATCCTGCTCACCAGCTCCTGCGCGCTGAAGATCATGTCCGAGATCGGGTAGTTCTGCCGCTCCGCGCCGTTGAGGATGGTGCGAACCGTGAGTTTTGCTGGATCGAGACCGGTCGCGATCACAGGGCCGAACGGACCGTAATCGTCGATGCCCTTGGCGCGGGCCCATTGGGCGAAGGTGGGGTCGCGCGTCAGGATGTCGTTGGCGGTAATGTCGTTGACGCAGGTGTAGCCGAAGATGTAGCCGTCGGCCTCATCTGGCGAGACACGGGCGCAGGTCCTGCTGATGACAATGCCGAGCTCGCCCTCATAGGTGGTCTTGCCGTCGTAATAAGAGGGGCGGCGGATCACGGCGCCGGGTGCGGCGATGCTGGTGGTGGCCTTGAGCAGGTACAGCGGCTCCGGCGGTTCAGGCTGGTTCAGCTTGGCCGCGAGCGCGTGGAAATTATTCCAGAGCGCGACGATCTTGCTGGGCACGCAGGGCGCAAGCAGCTCGACCTCCGAGAGCGCCAAAATCTTGCCCGTTGCGGCGTTGCGACCGAACATGTCGCCCTCGTGCACGGTGATGCCGGAGGACGTCAGCGTGCCGAAGCCCGTCGTCCCGGCATGGCGGAAGCGCAGCCATTTGGTCACGCTCGTCATCACGCCACCGCCAGTGCGCGCGGATCAGCCGGTGTCGAGACGCCGTCATAGAGGCCGGCGATGCGGGCGCGCTGCGTCACCATGGCCAGCACCGAATCGAGCGCGGGCGTGGCGATGCCGGTGAGCCGGCCCATCTCCTGCACCACGGTGACGAGCGGATCGATCTCCATCGGGCGGCCGCGCTCGAGATCCTGCAGCATCGAGGTCTTGTGCGCGCCAACCTTGCGCGCCCCCTCGATGCGGCGCTCGACGTCGACGCGGAACTTGACGCCGAAGGTCTCGGCGATGGCTTGCGTCTCCACCATGATCGCGCGCGACAGCGCGCGCGTGGCGGGATCGGTGCAGATCACGTCGAGCGTGGCGTGGGTCAGCGCGCTGATCGGGTTGAAGCAGACATTGCCCCAAAGCTTCAACCAGATCTCGTCGCGGATGCGGTCGAGCACGGGAGCCTTCAGGCCGGCGGCGGCGAAGAGATCGGCGAGGCGCTGCACGTCGGAGGTGATCTCGCCCGAGGGCTCGCCGAGCGGAAAGTTGTTGCCGTAGACGTGGCGGATCACGCCGGGCGCCTCGATCTCGGTGGCGGGATAGACGATGCAGCCGATGGCGCGCTCGGCCCCCAGCTCACCCCACTGCCGGCCGCCGGGATCGATGCTCTCCAGCGTCGAGTTCTCGTATTGGCCGCCGTGCTTGTAGAAGTACCAATAGGGAATGCCGTTGACGGCGGTGACGATGCGGGTGTGAGGCCCGAGCAGCGGCTGCATCTTTTCGATTACGCCGGTGATCGAATGGGCCTTCAGCGTGATGATGATGAAGTCCTGCACGCCGAGCTCGGTGGGGTCATCGGTGCAGCGCGGATGAACGGTGTGCTTTTCCTCGCCCGCGAGCAGCGTCAGGCCGCGCTCGCGCATGGCGGCAAGGTGCGCGCCGCGTGCGATCAGGCTGACGTCGGCGCCCGCGCGCGCGAGCTGAACCCCGAGATATCCGCCGATCGCGCCGGCGCCGTAGATGCAGATCTTCATGAAATCCTCGCGAGCAGAGACGGATTTTGGGACGAAAGATCCGGTCCGGCTCGGAAGGATCCGAGCCGGGGCCGGCAGTCGCAGGGGGAAGTTTTGCCGCTCTAAAGCGCGATGCGCTTTAGTCTATTGTTTGAGCATGATCTTGTCGGAAAACCGCTGCGCGCTTTTCCGGATCATGCTTTAAGCCGCCGCTTGCGGCGTGCCGTTGAGCGCCTCGTCCATCGCCGCGGCGATGTCGCGCATGCTGATGACGGAGACGAGGCTGTAATCGTCGATCACGGGCAGATGGCGGATATGATGACGGTTCATCAGATGCCGGACGTGCTCGATCGTGTCGGTGGAGGTGCAGGACACCAGCTGCTGCACCGAGACCAGCTGGGAGACTTTGACGTTGACGGCGCCCGCGCCGTGCTCGGCGACGGCGCGCACCACGTCGCGCTCGGTGAACATGCCGACCGCGGTGTTGCCCTCGGAGCGGACCACATCCTTGACCACCAGCGCGCTGATATTGTTGGCGCGCATCAGCTTGGCCGCGATCCCCACCGTTTCGTTCATACGCACCGTGACAACGCGCGGCGTCTTCTTGCGCAGAATGTCTCCGACCAGCATTGCAACCTCCCTGGGTGAGTGGTGAGGAAGTGTGGTATACATAATGCCAATCGTCAAGCGCTGGATTTGGCGGATCCGAAAAATCTTGCGACAGGCGTACTGACATTATCGCCGTGCCCCAAAAAGAAAGGGGCGCATCGCTGCGCCCCTTCGCAAGCCGGCAAGGTTCAGCAGCTCACGCCGTCTCGGTCTTGGCAGTGCCGGTCGCTTTGTCCGTGCGCTCGGCTTCCTGGCCGTGGATGAAGGCGCGGCGCAGCGGCTTGATCACGAGCAGCGCCATCAGCGCCGCCATGGCATTCAGTGCCACCGCCAGCACGAACACGGCCTTCCAGCCATAGGCGGTCGAGATCACGCTCGCGAGCGGGACGAGCAGGGAAGCCGTGCCCTTCGCAGTGTAGAGCATGCCGTTGTTGGTGGTTGCGAACTTCGCACCGAAGGTATCGCCGCAGGTTGCGGGGAACAGCGAATAGATCTCGCCGAACACGCCGAAATACACCGCGGTCGCCAGCACGAAGACGACAGGCACCCGGCCATAGGCCGAGAGCGTCAGCAGCATCAAGGCGGCGGTGCCGAAGGCGATGAACATGGTGGGCTCGCGGCCGATCGTGTCGGAGACCCAGCCGAAGAAGGGTCGCCCGAATCCGTCGAAGATGCGGTCGAGCGAGATCGCGAAGGTCAGCGCCGCCATCTGGAAGCCGGCGAGCGTCACCGGCGTGTTGGCAATCCCGAAGTCGCGTGCGATCGGGGCGATCTGCGCCGCAGTGATCAGCCCGCCGGAAGCGACCATGACGAAGACGAGATACATCGCCCAGAAAACAGGGCTGCGCAGCACTTGCGGCGGGGTGAAATCGATCCTGGTCTGCGGCAGGTTGATCTGCTTCTTCTTCGGCGGAATGGAGAGGCGCGGCGGCTGGATGAAGAAGGCGAGCACGAACACGACGAGGCCCTGGGCGATGCCGAAGGTGAGGAAGGCGTGCTGATAGCCGCTCGAGGCGATCATGCTCGCGATCGGCACGATGGTGATCGCGGCCCCTGCGCCGAAGCCGGCAGCGGTCGCGCCCGCCGCGAGGCCGCGGCGGTCGGGAAACCATTTCAGCGCGTTGCCGACGCAGGTGCCGTACACGGCACCCGCGCCCATGCCGCCGACGATCGCCGCCGCATAGAGCAGGGTGAGGCTGTCAGCGGAGGCGTTGAGGATCCAGGACAGTGCGATCATCACGCCGCCGAACATGATGACGATGCGCGGGCCGTATTTGTCGACGAACCAGGCCTCGACCGGCACCAGCCAGGTCTCGGTGACGACGAAGATGGTGAAGGCGAGCTGGATCGCGGTGCGCCCCCAGTGGTGGGCGGCATCGATCGGATCGACGAACAGCGTCCAGCCATATTGCAGATTGGCGATCATCGCCATGCAGACGATGCCCATGCCGAGCTGGAGCCAGCGGAAACCGGTGCGAAGCGGCGCGGCGGTGACGGCGCCGTCCGGGCTGGAAATCATCGAGAACCTCCCAGCGCCTGATTGTCCGTGACACAGGATCGCAAGACGACCTGGTGTCGCGAGTATTGTGGCTTATCGTCGCAGGCGCGACGCGGAGATTGGTATACGATATTCCACATTGCAAGCCCTAACTTGTCACTTCTTGGTGGCTCCGCTCGCGCCCCGGCGAGGCGATGCGACGATCGCCAAAGAAAAACGCCCGGCCGTGAGGCCGGGCGTCGTGCTTGCTGAATTGTATCGCCGGTCAGATCGTCGATTTCGCGACCACGACCTTGCGCCAGGGCTTGAGCACCGCGATCGCCAGCACCGAAGCCAGGATGTTGGCGCCGGCCGCGATGATGAACACGCTGTCCCAGGTCCCCGATGTCTGCTGCATGTAGTTGGCGATCGGCACCAGCAGCGCGGCGGTGCCCTTCGCGGTGTAGAGCAGGCCGGCATTGGTGGTCGCGAACTTGGTGCCGAACGTGTCGGTGCAGGTCGAGGGGAATAGCGAGTAGATCTCACCCCAGGCGAAGAACACGAAGCCCGAGAGCAGCACGAACCAGACCGGATCGTGGCCCCAGAGGTAGAGCATCCAGATGCCGAACCCTTCCATGCCGAAGGCGATGAACATCGTGTTCTCGCGGCCGATCATGTCGGAGATCCAGCCGAAGAACGGACGCGTCAGGCCGTTGAGCACGCGGTCGATCGTGGCCGCGAAGGTCACCGCCGTCATCGTCACCGCCATCAGCGTCACAGGGACGCTGTCGACCTTCCAGTCAACCGCGATCGGCTTCAGGTTCGCGGTGACCATCAGTCCACCCGCGCCGACGATCACGAACATGAAGTACATCAGCCAGAAGATCGGCTGGCGCAGCACTTCGGTCGGCTGATAGTTGCGCCGGGTCTGGATGATATTAGCATTCGCCACCACGTGCGGCACCTGGCCCGCTTTCGGCGCGAGCAGGAAGAAGGCGAGGAGGCAGATGATGATGCCTTGCCCGAGGCCGAAATAGAGGAAGGTGGTCTGGAATCCGCTGTCCTTGATCATGGCCTGGATCGGCGCCACGGTCAGCGCGGAGCCTGCCCCGAAGCCGGCCGCCGTGATGCCGGCCGCAAGACCGCGCTTGTCCGGAAACCATTTCAGCGCGTTGCCGACGCAGGTGCCGTACACGCCGCCGGCGCCGATGCCTGCGATGATCATGCCGAGATAGTAGCCGTTCAGCGAGGTCGCCTGCGCGTTGATCGCCCAGCCGATAGCGCAGAGCACGCCGCCGACCAGCACCACGATGCGCGGGCCGTATTTGTCGACGAACCATCCTTCAACCGGCACCAGCCAGGTCTCGAACAACACGAAGAGCGTGAAGGCCCATTGGATCGAGGCACGATCCCAGCCGAACGTCTTCTGGATGTCGGGGACGAAGAACGTCCAGCCATATTGGTAGTTGGCGATCATCACCATCGCCGCCACACCGATCGCCAATTGCGCCCAGCGATAGGCATCGCTTACGCGCGCGGCACTCGGGGCCGCTGCTGCCGACTGCACCATGTCCGTCATCAAAAACCCTCCCAAACGCGCCCATCATTTTTATGCATGCGCTGGCGCGCACTCTGGTATGCAATATGCCAAGATTCAA
The DNA here is from genome assembly GCF_025200905.1 of Bradyrhizobium yuanmingense. NCBI lineage: Bacteria > Pseudomonadati > Pseudomonadota > Alphaproteobacteria > Hyphomicrobiales > Nitrobacteraceae > Bradyrhizobium > Bradyrhizobium yuanmingense. Next base: position 2,462,309 of record NZ_CP104173.1, read on the forward strand.
GCGAGGACGGGAGGGTGCGGCGAAATAGCGCGGGCTTGTTCACATGCGCTATGAGCGCGGAAATGTAAAGCCCGATCGCGTCGGCGTGATGGCGGCGATTGCAGTTGATTAAAGCTAAGAGGCTGTTTTTACAGCGCTTTATCTCGGATCGGCGACGTCGCGGGGCGTTGTTGAAAGCCTATGCACTTGGCGTTCTTGCAGGCCTGCATTGGTCGCGTGCGCCGAGGCGCCGTCGGCGGGGGACGGCGCAATCTCTGGAATTCTATATTCCAGAAGACTGGAGTGCGGCAATTTGGCGTCGGTACCGATGCGGATTGCGCAGATCCCGCCTCACGCCATCGACGTGCGCAGCCGGCTGTAGCCTTCCTGGATCGCGGACCAGAACAGGGCGACCAAGCCGAGCGCCATGATGGTGCTGACGAGGCCGTTGGAGAAGAACACTCCGAGCGATCCTTGCGAGCCCAGCAGCGATTGTCGGAAGGCTTCCTCGGCCTTGTCGCCGAGCACGATGGCGAGCACCAGCGGCGCGAGCGGGTAATTGCACTTCTTCAGGAGATAGCCGATCACGCCGAACACCAACATCAGCATCACGTCGAAGGTGCTGTTGTGCACCGAATAGGCGCCGATCGCGCAGAGCACCAGGATCAACGGCGCGATGATGCCGAAGGGTACGCGCAGGATCGCGGCGAAGATCGGCACGCAGGTGAGTACGACGATGAGCCCGACGAGATTGCCGAGATACATCGAGGCGATCAGGCCCCAGACGAATTCCTTCTGCTCGACGAACAGCATCGGGCCAGGCTGCAGGCCCCAGATCAAGAGGCCGCCGAGCAGCACGGCGGCGGTCGGCGAGCCCGGCACGCCGAGCGACAGCATCGGCAGCAGCGCCGCGGTGCCGGCGGCGTGTGCGGCCGTCTCCGGCGCGATCACGCCCTCGATCTCGCCCTTGCCGAAATTGTTGCCGCGTCGCGCCAGCCGCTTGGCGATGCCGTAGCTCATGAAGGAAGCAGGCGTCGCGCCGGCCGGGGTGACGCCCATCCAGCAGCCGATCAGGCAGGACCGCAGCGATGTCATCCAATAGGCGGGCAACTCGCGCCAGGTCTGGAGCACGACACGAAGGTTGATGCTGGCTTTGCCGCCGCGGAAGGCGAGCCCTTCCTCCATGGTCAGCAGGATCTCGCCGATGCCGAACAGGCCGATCACGGCGATCAGGAAGTCGAAGCCGTTGAGCAGTTCGGTGATGCCGAAGGTCAGCCGCAATTGTCCGGTGATCGAGTCCAGTCCGACGGCCGCGAGCGCAAAGCCGATCATCATTGCGGCGATGGTCTTGAACGGCGGCTCCTTGCTGAGGCCGACGAAGGAGCAGAAGGCGAGGAAATACACCGCGAACTTCTCCGCCGGCCCAAATCGAAGCGCAAAGCCCGCGACGAGCGGCGCAACCAGCGTGATCATGACGACGGCAAACAGCGCGCCGACGAAGGAGGAGGTAAAGGCCGCCGTCAGGGCCTCGCCGGGCTTGCCCTGCTGGGCCATCGGATAGCCGTCGAAGGTGGTCGCCACCGACCATGGCTCGCCAGGGATGTTGAACAGGATCGAGGTGATGGCTCCCCCGAACAATGCGCCCCAATAGATGCAGGACAGCATGATGATGGCCGATGTCGGCGGCATGCTGAAGGTCAGCGGCAGCAGGATCGCGACGCCGTTGGCGCCCCCGAGCCCCGGCAGCACGCCGATGAGGACGCCGAGCGTGATGCCGATCACCATCAGCATGATGTTGTAGGGCTGCAGGGCGACCGCGAAGCCGTGAAACAGATTGGCCAACTCTTCCATGTCAAAACGTCCTGCAGCAGCAATTGAATGGGTGGATGGGTCTCACAGGCCGAGCCATTCCTCGAGCGGCCCCTTGGGCAGAGGGACGAGGAACCAGCGCTCGAAAACGAGGTAAGTCACGACCGGCATGCCGACCGCCACCGCTGCGACGGTCAGCCAGCGATAGCCGCCGAGCCAGCGCATGAACCAGGCGATGAAGAGCATCGAGCCGACGTAAAGGCCGATGAACGGCATTGTGCCGACGTAGATGGCGGTCGGCACCACGACGCTCATGACCTGGCGCAGCTGCCCCCATTCGGCGAACAACCGTCCGTCGTCGTCGCGCTGCGCGTTCCAGACGTTGATCGCACTCGCCGCGACGATGGCCGCGCCGATATAGAACGGGAAAAATCCGGCGCGCGGCCCCTCCGGGCCCCAATTGATGCCGGCCTTGAGGCTGCCGAAGATCACGATGAGGCCGAACACGCCGATCAGCAGCCCCATGCCGATTTCCAGCGTCTTGTGGGCGGGGCCGGATTCGGCTCGGGATCGTTCAGTCATGAGGCCTCCAGGCGGAAATGCAGTCTTTCGCAGTCGCTGCCGGCGCGAGGACGCGCAGCATCCTCGGCCGTCATCGATGCCAGGCTCAATTCGATGCGAGGAAGCCGGCTTCCTTCATCAGGCTTTCGTGCCGCTTCTCCTCCGCCTCGATCCACTTGGCGTAATCGGCGCCGGTCAGGAAGGTCGTGTTGAAGGCGCCGCTCTTCATGAACTCCTGCCATTCCGGCGTGGCGCGCACCTTCTTGAACAGCTCGACGTAATATTCGACCTGGTCCTTCGTGGCCTTGGGCGACATGAAGATACCGCGCAGCATGAGATATTCCATCGCAAGGCCCTGCGACTTGCAGGTCGGAATGTCCTTCCAGGCCTTGCCGTCGGCGATCGGCTCGTCATAGGCCATCGGCTGGGCGTCGAACACGCAGAGCGGACGGAGCTTGCCGCCGCGCCATTGCGCGACCGCCTCGATCGGGTTGTTGACGGTCGAATCGACGTGGTTGCCGACCAGCTGCACCGCGACTTCGCCGCCGCCCTTGTAGGGAATGTAGGTGAACTTGGCGTCGATGGCCTTCTCGATCCCGACCGTGATGATCTGGTCTTCCTGCTTGGACCCGGTGCCGCCCATCTTGAACGTGCCGCTTGGTGCCTTCTTCGCGGCCTCGACATAGTCTTTCACGGAGCTGTACGGCTTCTCGGCATTCACCCAGAGCACGAACTCGTCGAGCGCCAGCATCGCGACCGGAGTCAAATCCTTCCAGTTGAAGGGGATGCCCGTCGCCAGCGGCGTCGTGAACAGGTTCGACAGCGTGATGATGATCTTGTGCGGATTGTTCGCCGACGTCTTCACATCGAGGAAGCCTTCACCGCCTGCGCCGCCGGCCTTGTTGATGACGACCAGCGGCTGCTTCATCAGATTGTGCTTGGTGACGATGCCCTGGATGGTGCGCGCCATCTGGTCGGCGCCGCCGCCTGTGCCCGCGGGCACGATGAACTCGACCGGACGGACCGGCTCCCAGGCGGCACGGCTAGCGGTGCTGCTCGCGCACGACATCACCATTGCCGCCAACGCGACATTCAGAACGAATGGCTTCATCTTGTTCACTCCCTGTCGAACCCTCAACGCAGCCGCTCTTTGTCGGCTTGCGTTAGCCCATCCCGAGTCACATGCCCCGGGATTACCCTTGCGGTCTAGCACCCATGGCAGTCCCGATAGAAACTGTATGAGCAGGGATAACGCGCGGCATCCGCATCTTTCGGCTAAGGCTTCGCCAAGGGCGCGGCAAAACTTGCCACTCGGCCTTCCGTCCTGCGTTACGCTTCCCCGTCCTTACACTTTTGAATCGTGCAACCATTCTTGTTTGAATGGATGGTATGCGAAATGCCAGTAGACAAACAACCGGAATCGTCGGTTGGCCTCGGCGGACTAATCGTCGCAGTTCCGCTCGCCTGCGAGGGAGGGCGCTGCCAAACAGAAATGGCCCCGACAAGCGGGGCCATTTGGTCAAACAACGTGTTTTTGGCTTCTGTGCCGTCGCCCGTTCGGTGCGGGAGCGAAGGCCTTCTTACAGGCCGAAACGCGGCAAGTCCCCGTTGCGATTGGAGATTTCGGCGCTCGCCAGCAGCAAGCCGTCGATCGCGGCCATCAGGCGGGCGAACAGCGAGGAGGAGGGCGCAAGAGCGACGGAAGCGGTCTTGGACATCGGAAATCCCTTTCTTGAGAACAGTCAGTCTTGCTGTCTCATTTCTCGGAACAATCTATGTATGCCAGATGCCAGCGTCCATGTTCTTGTTTGCATAGCAGCATTCTTTCTTCCGCATTGCGGCATAGGCGGCGAACCCTGGGCGGGCCGAGCGCCTTGACAGGGTCAGGTCGAAAAGAGAATGTAATGTTATAACATTACATAGTGAGATGCCGTGTCTCGTTGTCCTCGGCCCATCCCCCTCAAGAGGCTGTTCGATCTCCATGCCCAAACTCCCCGTCACCGTCTTGTCCGGCTTCCTCGGGGCTGGAAAGACCACTTTGCTGAATCACGTCCTGAACAATCGGCACGGCTTGAAAGTGGCGGTAATCGTGAACGACATGAGCGAGGTGAACATCGATGCGGACCTGGTCCGCGATGGTGGTGCCAACCTCTCGCGGACTGATGAGAAACTGGTGGAGATGACCAACGGTTGCATCTGCTGCACCCTGCGCGACGATCTCCTGAGGGAAGTACGTGCGCTCGCCGAAAGCGGGCGCTTCGATTATCTGCTGATCGAATCGACGGGCATTTCGGAGCCGCTCCCGGTCGCAGCGACGTTCGATTTCCGCTCGGAAGAGGGCGAAAGCCTCTCCGATATCGCCCACCTGGACACGATGGTGACGGTGGTCGACGCCGCCAACCTGCTGAAGGACTATTCCTCGACCGAGTTCCTCGGCGAGCGCGGCGAGGCGCTGGACGGCGACAAGCGGACGCTGGTCGATCTCCTCGTGGAGCAGATCGAGTTCGCCGACGTGATCGTCCTCAACAAGGTGGACGATGCCTCGCCGCAACAGCGCGAGGCGGCACGGCAGATCATCCGCTCGTTGAATCCCGAAGCCGACATCATCGAAGCCAATCACAGCCGCGTGCCGTTCGACCGCGTGCTCAACACCGGCCGGTTCGACTTCGAGAAGGCCCAGCAGCATCCGCTCTGGTACAAGGAGCTCTATGGTTTCGCCCACCACGTGCCTGAAACGCAGGAATATGGCGTGAAGAACTTCGTCTACCGCGCCCGCCGGCCGTTCGATCCGGCGAAGTTCGACAAGTTCGTCAAGGCATCCTGGCCAGGCGTGATCCGGGCGAAGGGTCATTTCTGGCTGGCGACGAGGCCGCAATGGCTCGGCGAGATCAGCCAGGCGGGAGCGATCGTGAGGACCGAAGCGCTGGGGTTCTGGTGGGCGAGCGTTCCAAAGGAGCGGTGGCCGAACGATGAGGCCTGGCGCAAGCGGCTCGGCCAGTATTGGGATAAGCTGTACGGCGATCGTCGCCAGGAGATCGTGTTCATCGGCACCGGCATGGACGAGGCCGAGATCCGTGGCAGGCTGGACGCATGCCTTGTCCCTGATACGTCCACCATGGACATCGCCGCATGGTCCGCTCTCGCCGATCCGTTTCCGGCCTGGCGTCGAGGCGATCAGTCCAACTGATCGACGTGCCTGCCAGGCACGCGGCGTGAGGTTCGAGCTCGACCATCTCGGACCAGGTCTTGCAAGGGGACGGCAAAGCCGTTAGTGCTCTGCCCCCTTTCCAAGCATCATTCAGAGTGGTTCATGTCGAGCGCCTCGCCCGCCGTCTCGATCGGCATCGATTTTGGCACGAGCAACACGGTCGTTGCGCTGGCGGCGGACGACCGCCGGGTCGAAGCCATTCGCTTCGACCATGGCGGGCAGCGTCACAGCGTCTACGTGTCGGCGCTGTGCTTCTGGGAGGACCGGCCGGGCGCCGGTGCCCAGGCCGAGGGCGGGCCATGGGCGATCGAGCAGTTCCTCGAAGGACGCCACGTCTACCGCTTCCTGCAATCGTTCAAGACCTTCGCAGCGAGCTCGAGCTTCAACACCACGCAAGTCTTCCGGCAGCGCTACAAATTCGAGGACATCCTGGCGGCATTCCTGCGCACGCTGGCGCGCCACGGCGGGGACAAGTTCGGCTTCGAGGCGGCGAACATCACCGTCGGCCGCCCGGTGCGCTTTGCCGGCGGCAATCCCGACGAGGCGCTGGCGATGCAGCGCTACCGCGCCGCGTTCGAGCGCTTGGGCGCCGGCCACGCGCGCTATGTCTATGAGCCCGTCGGCGCGGCGTTCTCCTTCGCGCGCAGGCTGGAGCGCGATGCCACCGTGCTGGTGGCCGATTTCGGCGGCGGCACCAGCGATTTCTCCGTGATGCGTTTCTCGCGTACGGGCGGCGTTCTTCGCGCCGAGCCGCTCGGCCATGCCGGCATCGGCGTTGCCGGCGACACCTTCGACTATCGCATCGTCGACCACATCGTCTCGCCGCGGCTCGGCAAGGGCTCCAGCTTCCGCTCGTTCGACAAGGTGCTGCCGGTCCCGACCGGGCACTACACGAACCTGGCGCGCTGGCATCAGCTCGCGATGATGAAGAGCAACGGCGATCTGCGCGAGCTCCGCGAGCTCGCGCGCACCGCGCTGAAGCCCGAGCTGCTCGAGGACTTCATCACTATCGTCGATCTCGACCTCGGCTTTGCGCTTTACCGCGCGGTGTCCGACGCCAAGGTGGCGCTCTCGGCGCAGGACGAGGTGGACTTCCGCTTTAGGGGCGGCGGCGTCGACATCGGCGCGGCCATCACGCGGAAGAAATTCGAAGCCTGGATTGCCGACGACATCGCCCGGTTAGGTGCCACCGTCGACAAGGTGCTGGCCGAGGCCCGCATCGCCTCGCGCGAGGTGGAGAAGGTGTTTCTGACCGGCGGCACCTCGTTTGTGCCTGCGGTCCGAAAATTGTTCGCCGACCGCTTCGGCAACGAGCGCCTGATGTCCGGCGACCAGTTCGAGTCGATCGCCTATGGCCTGGCGCTGATCGGGCACAGTCCGGATCCCGAGCGCTGGACGGCAGGCGGTGCACCTGCCGCGAAGGCATAGCAGGCGGCGTTCGGCGTCTGTGCGGCGACGCTGTTCGATCGCTATTTCTGCTGAATTCGGTTCAGGTAGTCGATCACGGCGAGAATCCGAGTCCGCACGACGACCTCCGGGTTCTGCTGCGGCCCTGCCTTTTGCCAGTAATAGGAATCCACGGCGTGAGGCAGGTTGACGATGGGGTTGAACCGCTCGCCCCAGATCGGCATTTCACGGGTGCCGTGCGCCGGGACCGATTTCGACCCATACAGGGTTTCGTAGACGGCGTTGGTGGGAAACACCCCGTTGTTGTTCTTGGTCAGCACGGTCAAGTCGGAAGGCCGGGTCTTGAGCTGGCTGCCGACGGGTCCGTTGCCCCTCGCGTCAGTGCCATGACAGCTCGCGCACGAAGACTGAAATTCCGCCTTGCCGATATCGACGTCTTCGCCCTTGGCGGCGGTGGCGAAACCGGCGGCAAGACCGGCAATGATCAACCATTCGACAGCAGATCGCATCATTTCGCCTCCGACGCGCGCAGGGAAGACGTCTGCTCCTAGCCGCTTCGCCGTCTTGACGGCTTGATGCATATCAAGACTGCACACCAGTGCCGCCGCGTGGGCAAAGGCGCGCTCCGCCGTGCGCGCCATCTGGCAAGTGCCGTTGGGTGGGCAAAGGCGCGCTCTTCGCGCGCCGTGCCCACCATCTTTGCGAGGTTGAGAGACCGTTGGTGGTGGGCACGCTTCCGCCTTCGCTCGTCGAGCTACGGCGGACAAGTCGCTTGGCCCACCCTACCATACTGACCGCTATTCATTGATCTCCGGCTCGACGAGCCTGGCCAGATTACGCAGCGATTCCTGCCAGCCGAGATAGCACGCCTCCGGTGGAATGACGTCGGGGATACCGGCCTGCGTGATGTCGATCTCGGTGCCGACCGAGACTTTCTTCAGGATCACGGTCACCTGGATTTCGCCGGGCAGGTTGGGGTCGTCGAATCTGTCGGTGTAGCGGAGACGTTCGCCCGGCACGAGCTCGAGATATTCGCCGCCGAACGAATGGCTGTTGCCCGTCGTGAAGTTCCGGAACGACATCTTGAACGTGCCGCCGACCTTGGGCTCGAAATGTTGCACGGTGCAGGTAAAGCCGTTCGGCGGAAGCCATTTCGCCATCGCGTCGGCTTCCAGGAAGGCGCGATAGACTTTCTCCGGGCTGGTGGCGAGAACGCGGTGCAGGCGGACGGTATTGGGCATGGTTGTTATCCTCAGTGTTGATGGGCCCGAGCTGGCCTCTATGGCCCATTCATGTCACGAGGACGACCGGGACGTCGCTGATCCGACAGGACTTTGCGGATTTTTTGTCGCGGGTGCCGGGACCGCGAACCCTCATATGCGAGAACCCTGCCTGCGCAGGGACCGCAGAGCGCAGAAGCTCTCTCCTGGTTTAACCGCGCACGTGAGGAACACGGAGCGTATCGGCTTGTTGTTGGCAGTCAGAACAGGAGACAGGTCAGATGATCAAGAAGCTCATGCTGGGCGCAGTGATCGCCTCGATGATGGGATCCACCGCAATGGCGCAACCCAGTCAGCAACAGGGAGGCGCGCAATCCGGGGTGGGCGGAACAAGCGACACCACGAAGAACAATGACAAAACCAAAGGCGGCATGACGACCGGGACCTCGTCGACCGGCACCACGGACGGCTCGGGCAGCAGCACCCCTGGCGGACAATCCTCCAAGAAGAGCTCGACGCCCAAATGAGTTCAGGAGGCGCTCATTGTCGGTCTACGACCAAACGATGGGCGCAAACTTCAAGCCGCGGCAAGGAAGTTCTTTGCGGAGCAGCGGCGCGCTCTTTGATCGGCTCGGCCTAGGCCCCAACGTCATTCGGTGTCATTGTGAACGCCAATCTGTAACGACCTGGCGTCGGACCATCCTGCGCGCCCGCTCTTTGAAGCGATGGCGGCGAGAGCTGTCCGGCGATGACAGCGTCAACCGCATCGATATCGTAACCTGACACCAGAATGATCCAATCGGCGGCACCGTCATTGCCGCGGATTTGCTGTTCAGTGGTGGGCGAACTCGTCTTGGGCGTATCGGTCAGGAGGAGGTGGGCGCCCGTCAGTCCCGGCTTCGAGGCAAGGGCACCGAGCGTATCGAGAAGGCGCGCCTGCAGCTCGGCGGAACGTCCAGAGAGCGGCGACAGCCTGATGGTGGCGAGCGCGCCTGCGATGCCGCCGCCAAAGCTCGCGGCGATCCGGCACTGGCTGCGCACCATGCCGAGATGATGTGGCATCATCTTTGTCGACCACGGTGTCGGCGCATTGAGCCGGTCGAGATATCCCTTCGACGTAAGGACGTCGTAGTGCTCGAGCTCGTAGAGCACGAAGAAGCCCTCGGCGTCCGTCGTGCTGGTCCACCGTGACCCGCGCCGGAAGCCGGGAATGCTCAGCCGCTCGGGAAAGTGCTCGTGCGAATGCCAGTCGCCGAACTCGCTGCGCTGCTCCGGGCGGACGCTCCACCACATCGCGACGGCGGCCTTGCCGAGCAGTGACATGCTGACCTCCCTGCCTTGCGCGGGGCTATCGCATTTGAAAGCTTCTCCTTGCGGCCATCCTTCGAGATGCCCGCTTTAGGCGGGCTCTCAGGATGAGGGCTGAGTGCGCGCAGGCCGCCACTAGTCATATGCGATAGCCCTGACTTTCTTGCGGACACTTTGCCTCAACACCAACAGCGGCGGCAAGGTGTCTCCGCCTGGCAAGCCGCAGCCACGACACGATCGGAGGCGATCATGGTGCGTGGTGGACGCGAGCCAGCCGAGCGCCGGACTGCGCGTCCGATCACATCGGCTCGCCGACATCGCGGCGATAATGCCTCGGCGAAGTTCCGAAGCGGCGGCGGAAACAGCGGTTGAAGTAGGACACCTCGTTGAATCCGCAGGCATAGGCGATATCGCTGATCTTCGATCGGTTGTAGCGGGAATCGAGCAGCATCTTCCGTGCCTTCTGCAACCGCAGCTCGGTGACACGTTCGGTAAAGCTCGATCCGGTCTCCTGCAGCAGTTCCTGGACGTAACGCGGCGAAAGCCCTAACTTGCGTGCAAGTTCGCTCGGCGAAAACGACGGATCAGCGAAACGCCCCCTGATATCTGCGATCACGTCCTGCAGCCGCGCGGCACGCAACCCGCGCCGCGTCGCAAGCTCGGCTGAATCGCCGCGGGCGCCGAGGGCCAGCGCGACCAGATCGATGAGATGCGTGCCGATGTTCTCCTTCAGCACGAGGTCGGCATCGATGTCGGAGTCGATGACGATGGCGAGATAGCGCTCCAGGTGACGCAAGGCCGGCGATGCAGCCAACGGCGTCAAGGCAAGGTCCTCGAAATTCGGCAGCCGCTCGGCCAGCAGCGCGCGCGGCACCGTGATGCCGCGAAAGGCGATCGGCCCATCAAGTTGCGACGCGATCGGCGCGGCGTTGGTATAGAGCATCGCCTCCCCCGCGCCGCGAATGGCTTCGCGGCCTTCCTGCCTGATCAGCGTACTCACACCGTTGAACGTGGTGCCGATGATGTAGTCGCCGCGGGTATCGGCTTCGACGTGACGCTGGGTACGAACTGCCGTCTGAATATTAGCCTCAAGCTGGGTGACCGCGATATCGCCGAGTTTCAGGAATTCGGACCGCGAGTAAAACGGCGCATCGGGAAAGAACGAAATGTCCGCCGCGCACAAATGGTCGGTGAACAGGTCGAGCCACAGCCGCTGGCGCGCACCTTCGTCAAGATGCGCGGGAAGCTGATCCGAAGCGAATACGACCTTGGACATCGTTGCACGGCAAAGTTCAGGTGTAACTTGATACCGCCGCAGAGTTTATCGCGGCGCAAGCGCTACGTGTGCGGTAAAGCGCCGCATTCTCTGCGAGAACCAATTGGCTGCGCGCGCCAGTCTAAGTCGAGCGCGTCGCTGTCAAACTTCGTCATGCTTTGAACGGGCGAATGTATCCACCGAGCAACATGGATTCCGAAAAGGGCAGACGATGCGGAATCGTTCAACTCGGGTGCAGGCCAGGACAAGAAGCCGATGGCCATGACGTGTCAGTAACTTAGCCATCAAACGACGGCGGCAAGGGCGTGGTGCGCTACGCCTTTTGACGGGGCGCGTTCCTGTGGTTTTGGAGCGCCTGCTTTGGAATTGGAATTGGGGGGTGGAGTGAAAAAGCTGACATCACTGACGGGCGCTTCATTGGCTGGCGCCTCGATCATGGTTTCTGCAGGAGCTCTGGCCGCCGACCTCTCTGTGAAGGCGCCACCCCGACCCGCTTGGGTGGATAGCTGGGCCGGGCCTTATATCGGCGCCTATTTCGGCGCGGGTGCCGGACGTGTGACGGAATCCTCGACGGGCCGTTTCGGTAACAGTTCTGTCTCGACAAACGCCGGTGTTGTGACGTCGAGCTCGACCCTGGCCGGAACGACTGCGAGCAATCTTGCGGGCGATGTGACCGGTTCGATGGTCGACCTGTTCGCGGGGTATAATTGGCAGGCCGGGAGTATCGTGGCGGGCGGACAGGTCGAAGGCACGGTCTTTTCCGATGTCGCGTTGAAGCCGTTCGGCAACGAGACGCTCAACAGCGTCAGCACCAACGTGCTGCTCGGGGCGGTGACCTCGACGGGTGCCCGCACGGCGATCGTGCAGAGCAACCAGCAGCTGCGCTCGCGGGTCGGGCTGATCGGCCGGGTCGGTTTTCTCGCGCGTCCGGATCTGCTGCTGTATGGCCTCGGCGGCCTCGAGCTCGGTCACTTTACCTTTGCCGACGGCGCCGATCCTTTCGGCGGTGACAACAACAAATGGGTGGCCGGCTACACGGTCGGCGCCGGCGGCGAGCTGAAGCTGACCGGCAATTGGTCGCTGCGCGGCGAGTATCGGTATCTGAACTTTGGCTTCAACCGGAGCGCAGCCGCCAGCTCAACGGCCAACTCGGCGACGGGCGCAACCACGTCCGTCTCGACTAGCAGTCAATCCTTTTCGTCACGCATAAATGCTGATTTCCACCTGGCCAAGATCGGTCTGGTCTACCAATTCGGTGATTCCGGGCCGCTGTCCGCAATGGCGGCGATACCTTCGGCAGCACGCGGGTCTTCATTCGCAGGCGCCTGGGGTGACAGCTGGGCCGGCCCCTATATCGGTGCTTACGTCAGCGCCGGCGCCGGACGGGCAAGGCAGACCTCCACGAGAATCGACGACGAAGGCAATGCCAGCAGTCTCGGCGGGTCGTCGGCGTTCACGCGATCAGGATTCGGCAATCTCGCCGGCGACATGACCGGTTCGATGGTCGATCTGTTCGCGGGCTACAATTGGCGAACCGGCAATGTCGTGGTCGGCGGGCAGATCGAAGGCACCCTGTTCAGCGACGTCACCACAAGGATGGTCGGCAACGAGGCATACAGCTCGGTGTCGAGCGACAACGGCGTCGTCACCTCGACAGAATCGGGGACGAACAGCATCGAGGACCGGCAGCAATTGCGCTCGAACGTCGGCGTGATCGGCCGGGCCGGTTATCTGGTGACACCGAATGTGCTGCTGTACGGCCTCGGAGGCCTGGCGCTGGGGCACCTGACCTATCCCGACAATTATCCCGACCCGGAAGCGCAGGTCAGCGACAAGAACGGCAAATGGGTGGCCGGTTATGTCGCGGGCGCGGGCGGCGAGGTCAAGCTGACGGACAGCTGGTCGCTGCGCGGCGAATACCGCTACATGCATTTCGGATATGACCGTAACGAGCCGTCAGGCAACTCGTCGACGTCCGTATCGGGCGGCGGCACCAACACGTCCACCAACAGCACCGTCCACCGGCGGCATATCGATGCCGATTTCCACGTCGGCAAGGTTGGACTGGTTTACCAATTCGGCGCGTCAGGCGCGCGGTCGGCGATGGCGGCACCGCCGGGCCCGGCCTGGAGCGACGGCTGGGCGGGACCCTATATCGGTGCCTATTTTGGTGCCGGTGCCGGACGTGCGGCGGAAACCATCGCAACGAACAACAGCAGGACCAGCACGACCACCAGCGTCGGGACCACGACCTCCACCAGCACTGAATCGGCGCGCGGCCGTCCCGTCGGGGACGTGACGGGCTCGATGGTCGATCTTTTCGCGGGCTACAATTGGCGCGCCGGCAATGTCGTGGCCGGCGGGCAGATCGAAGGCTCGGTGTTCTCCGACGTTACGTTCAACACCATCGGTCCTCAGACATTCACCTCAGTCGACACCTCGAACGGAGCTGTCACCTCGCGGTTCTCGGGCTCGCAAACCGCCGCGAGCCAGGCTCCGCAGCAGCTGCGTTCGAATGTCGGCGTGATCGGCCGGGCCGGTTATCTGGTGACACCGAACGTGCTGCTCTACGGCCTCGGGGGTCTGGCGCTGGGGCATTTCACTAACGCAGACGGGGACTTCAGCCGCGGCGATTCCAGCGGCAAGTGGGTGGCCGGCTACACATTGGGCGCCGGCGGCGAAGTGAAGCTGACAGGCAATTGGTCGCTGCGTGGCGAGTATCGCTATGCGCATTACGGCTTCGACCGCGACGAATCCAGCAAATTCGCATCGAACTCGCAATCGACCGGATCCTCCAGGACCTCTGTGTCCACCGACAGCACCCATCGTCAGATCAATGCCGATTTCCACACCGGGAAGATCGGCATGGTCTACCGGTTCGGTGAAGGCGGACCGCGTTCGGCCATGGCCGCGATGCCTGGCGCGCCCAGCGACCACTGGGCGGGCCCCTATCTCGGCGCCTATTTCGCTGCCGGCGCAGGCCGCGCCCGACAGAACCTCGCCTCGACGGCCGACTCCGCGCAGCAGAATTTCAATGGCGCCGTGCTAACGACGAATGGCGTCGTCAGCACGACGACCCGCGGCAATGCCGTCGGCGACACGATGGGCTCGATGGTCGACCTGTTCGCAGGCTACAATTGGCGAGCCGGCAATGTCGTGGCCGGCGGTCAGATCGAAGGCACGCTGTTCTCCGATGTCGCGTTCAAGACGGTCGGCGAGCAAACGAGGAATACCCGGCAAGTTTCCAACGGTGTCGTGACGACAGGTGTCAATCAGGTGGCGATGCAGGCCAGCGAGCAATTGCGCTCGAACGTCGGCGTGATCGGCCGGGCCGGCTATCTCGTGACCCCGAACTTGATGCTTTACGGTCTCGGCGGCCTGGCGCTGGGCCATTTCACTTTTCCCGATCCCGGCAATTTCGAAGGGCCCAACGGCAAGTGGGTGGCGGGTTATACGGCCGGCGCGGGCGGCGAGTTCAAGCTGACGCAGCGATGGTCATTGCGCGGCGAATATCGCTACATGCACTTCGACATCGACCGCAACGAGACACGGACCAGCTCGAGCACGCAGACCCTGGGCACCACGACCATTTTCAGGTCGAACGCAGACACCACGTCGCGAAAGACCAGTGCGGATATTCACATTGCGAAGATCGGTGCCGTCTATGGCTTCTGCTATTGCGACTAGGTGCACGGTGGCAAACGCGCATGCAGATGGTGGTTGCGATCACCTCTGTGAAATAGGCAGGCGAAAAGCCGCTACTGAATCGTTCCATGGGTGCGCCGCCTCTCGGCGCAATTTGAGGGAAGTCATGAAATCCATCGTCTCTGCTGCCCTTCTGGCCTCGGCTGTGTGTCTCTCCCACGCCGCCTCCGCGGCCGATCTTGCCAGGGCCTACACCAAGGCGCCGCCCGCGCCGGTCGCATTCAGCTGGACCGGTTTTTACGCCGGCGTGCATGGCGGTTATGGCTGGAGCGATCCGACGGCGACCTTCGATCCCGGCGCGCTCGCAACCGGGACGGTGCCCGGCTATGTCGTCACGGGTGGCACTGGGCCGTTCACCCTGGATGTGAGCCCCAAGGGCGGATTCGGCGGCGGCCAAATCGGCTATAACTGGCAGTCCGGCACGTTCGTGTATGGTCTGGAAGCGGATGTCAGCGGCGCTGCCATCAGGGAAACGGCGAGCCGCCCCTTCAGCGTCACCGGAACGATCGGCGGCGACAATGGCGCCTTCACCGGCGTGTTCAATCTCAAGCAGGAAATCGATGTCTTCGGCACGATCCGCGGACGTCTCGGATACGCGGCGAACAATGTGCTGATCTACGGTACCGGTGGCTTCGCCTGGGGCCACGTCAAGAACAGCATCTTCACCTCCAATCTCGCCACGCCGAATATCGCCAATTTCAACGGCTTCTTCCCGGCCCTGACGCGAAGCGCGTCATCGTCCGACGTCCAGGTCGGCTTCTCCGCGGGTGGCGGCATTGAATGGGCTTTCGACCCGCGCTGGACGTTCAAGGCCGAGTACATCTACATCAATCTCGGAAAGTCGAACGGCAATGCTCTTGCATTCCCCGGAGCGTCCTTCACGGACACCGAGGTTCAGCTTCATACGGCCAAGGGCGGCATCAATTATCGGTTTTGACTGAATGGATTTTGTGGTGCTTAGTGGTGGTAACGCAGGCGCGGCCAGTAGCGAACCACGGGCAGGGCAGAGCAAGTCTGCTCTGCCCCGAACTCGGACGTCAACTTGTTCGGCTATCGCGAGGGCGTCATCGACCCCGATGTCGAAATAATCGAACGGTACTCTCGGTCTTCCGAGACTAGCCGCTGAGCAAAAGAGGAGTCCGAGTCAATCGGTGGTGCCGGATGAACGAGTTATCAAGCACTTTCGACGGCCTCTTCAAAAGTGAATTCTCGATCAATCAAATGGTTGGCCGGAGCGTCACGTATGTGCGCCGGGGCAAGTTGCTGGGCGGCAATTCAGGGTTTGCTCATATCGGGAATTACCATGTCGAGGGGGACTCAATCCGTGTCGATGTGACCAGCCGACGACACAATTTTGGCGCTGATCATCAGTCTTTGCTGGGTTCCGACGTCTCGTCAATTTCCGTCGTTGGAAGAGCCGTTGGCAAGGCGTTTCACTTCGAGGGCAGTTCCCCGCAGGTGCCGGGTGCCGTCTTTCGATCCATCATGACCCCGCTGGATGAAAGCGACCTTCCGGCGCCCGGGATGATTGGTGAAGGTGGCATTTCCAACGGATTGTACTCCATCCATCTCAAAATCTTGGACGGCGTCCCCGGCGGCCTGACTGGGGTGATGCTATTGAACAACGGCCGTATCCTGGGTGGCGATGCCTTCTTCTACTATCTGGGGTCATATTCCTCCTCCAGCGGTCGATGGAGAGGGCAGATGGTCAATCAAGAGCATACGCCGGCGCGAGGGGAAGACCCGGTATTCGGCGGACACGAGATTGGAATTGGTTTTTCCGGGACGTGCGATGCCAAGGGCGGTTTCCTCGAGGGCACGGCGCTTGCGGGCAAGCGCAGCATCAGGTTCGAAGCTGATCTGAAATTGATCTGCGCTGCTTAAGGGGCGCGAAAGCCGAGGGCGCAGCTGCCGCGCGACGCCGCGCCGCACACCCATCATTTTTCCAAGCTAAAGTAGTAGAAATAGAGATAAGCTACTTGAAGTTGTCAACCAAACCGCGGCGTAGCTCGCGAACCGGCCTGTCCTAGTCGCTTTGAGCACTTAAAAGTGTGGAGGAGGAGATGAAACGGCTGCTATTCGTTGGGCTTGTCGCGCTTCAATCGATCGGTATCGGATTGGCTCATGCCCAATCCGACGACTTAGCCAGACGCATCGAGCTGGGCATGAGGCTTATTAAAGTAGGATGCCCTACCGGCTCGGCAACGCAGAAAACAGAAGTGAAGGGAAATGCGACCGGTCGCATTACACTGTTGAGACCTGCTGACGCATCCGCCGACGCCGGCGCCAGTGTCAACTTCACGAAGGAGGAAGCCCACGGGCTGGTGGCTGCACTGCAAGAAGAAGTAACTGACAGCGGAGTCAAACTCTCTGAGCGACAGCTCGATTGCCTAAAGCCCTATATCGACCGATTCTTCGAAGAGCTTTTCCCGAACAAGAAATCAGGTACACGCGATGAAAAGCGTTTAGCTCTTGCAGACCTTCATACTGCATTCAGAAAGATTGCAAGGCACGCGTATGGAGAGCAGATTGGTCCCCCTTTGACGTACGGGGTTAGCATCAATGACGACAAAATTGAGATATTTAACAGATCTTCGGCTTATTGGGCTCGCCTCGGCGATCTCAAACCAGAACCGGAATTTGTAACGCACGCTCCGGGGCTTCCACATCTCAGATTATATTGCCTGCTAAGCGACTGCGTGTCTCAGGTCTACAAAGATGGAAATTCCGAAAAAAGAGGCTACGCCCCAGTCTATGTAAAAATCGGAGCAGACCCGAAGCCGCTTGAGAATGCATTTGCTCGCGTGATCCGCCTATATTGAATCTAGCAGTTGTTGTGTCGCTTTTTTCCGCTCTCTGAGAGTTCCTGAGGGAGTGGACGGGTTTGAGCCTGAATCGGGCTAGAGGTCTTTTGGCGCAACCCCCGATTCACTTATCTTAATGAGCTGCGCACTTCCTCTTCTCTACTCTTAGACCGTTCAAGTCTTGTGGCGAGGGCGTCGATGCAGAACCACCGCACGATTGTGTTTGTCGAACGGCTGAACGAACTCTCTTCCCAACTTGCAGAACTAGAAGAACTCCGCCTCAAGGTCGAAGAGGCGGAGCGACTCGCCTGCGCTGTGCATACGTCGCGTTCGCCCGGACCTCTGACCACCCGCTGGAAACACAAATGCGCGCCAGACGCCGCGACATAGATTGGCACTTCGCCACTGTTGTCGTGACGCTGCTCTGGCTAGCGTGCTTTCTGCGACGCTGTTCGTGGTCCTTTTGCGTGGGCACCCCTGAGAGGAGTGACAGTCAGTGAAAGTCGCGTATTGGCTTGTCGCTGACGTCCTTGCGCCTCGCGAGCCTGCGATGCCGCCGCCAAAGCTCGCGGCGATCCGGCACTGGCTGCGCAGCATGCAGAGATGATGCGGCATCATCTTTGTCGACCAGGGTGTCGGCGCATTGAGCCGGTCGAGATAGCCAACGAGCACGGACGCCGATGAACCTCATCCTGAGGAGGCGCGTGAGCGCCGTCTCGAAGGACGAGGCGTGCGCGCAGGCCGCCACCAGTCAATGCGAAGGACAGGGCCTTGATCGATCCTGCGAGGGTCGGCTTCGTCGGTTCTCGCTCGGCGGGGCGACCGGCCTCGTGCTGATGGGGATCAAGCCGGATTTCGCCAGGGTCGCCAGCCTCTGCAAGGAGACGACCGGCATGTGCGCACAGCCTCACAACGGCGAGACGCCGCCCGAGCCGATACAGGACGCGCGCATTCGCGCCGCCGTCATCGTTGATCCCGCACCGGCGACCCTGACGCGGGACACCGCGGACGGTGTAATGCTAAGGGACACGACGAGCGACCATGGTGCGAGCTACGATCTGATTGCAATTAAGCCGGACCGCGCCCCAGTTGACCTCGCCTCCGTGCTGCCGCCGGCCCGTTTATTTGTGCGTGCCACCTGGGGAATACCTGATTAGTTCGGCTGTACTTCTTCCGCTTCTGGCCCTTGGCAGACCTATTGCGGCTTCGTGTTCGACAGCAGCTTTTGACCCGAAGCAGTCATTGCACCCGGTCTCACGAAAAAAGTGCTAAGCTGATCTTCCCACAGGCGTGATCCCTAGAGGGAGCGACGCATGCGACGGCGGGAATTCATAGCCTTCAGCGGTGCCGTAGCAATCCTCCCATATACTGCGGGGGCTCAGGCCCAAGTCCGCCGCGTGGGTGCGCTCCTAGCTAGCCCTCTAAGCAGGCCGATTCTCGAAAGAGTATTGAAGGAGAAAGGATGGCTGTTGGGTCAGAACCTGCTCATAGACTATTGCATAAGCGATGGCGATACTGAGGAGAGCCGCAAGTGCGCGCGCGAATTGATCTCGTTGAAGCCTGATGTCTTGTTCGCGGTTACCAACACGTCGATGGCGTCACTGCAAGCTGAGGGGTCTAATATCCCGACCGTATTCGCGATGGTCAGCGATCCGATTGGAATGCGCTATGTCGAGACTTTCGCGCGGCCCGGTCGTAATGTTACCGGGTTCACTGCCTTTGTACCATCTCTCGGGGGTAAGTGGGTCTCCCTGCTGAAGGAAATCGCGCCGCAGATTGAGCGGATCGGCGTTGTCTACAACCCAGAACTAGGGAATAACTCTGCTGCGTTTCTCGCTTCGATAAAGGCCGTCGCACAAACCTCCGGAGTGGTTTCGGTGGAGACGCCCCACGGCGATAGCTCCAGCATCGAACGGCTAATCGTATCTCTCCAAGACACGCGGAACGCTGGTCTTGTTTTTCTACCTGACGCACTGACTGCCGCACGACGGAAGGAAATGACCGCGCTTGTTGCTAAGTGCAGGTTGCCCGCGATCTACTTCCTACGACTATTCTGCGATGTAGGGGGTCTTGTTTCGTATGGAGTAAACCTCAATAAAATATATGCAGGCGCGGCATCCTACGTTGATCGAATTTTGCGCGGCGCCAATCCGGCAGACCTGCCAGTGCAAGCTCCGACCGAATTCGAATTCATCATCAACCGCAACACCGCGAGGGTGCTCGGCTTGGAATTACCTGAAAGCCTCCTAGCCCGCGCCGATGAAGTTATCGAATAGAGAGCCGACTTCCGCTTGTGGCCCATCGCAGACGTCCCGGGCGGCCACACAAGCCAATGTGCGGTGAATCGTTCTTAGCGTGTAACCCCGACGCTTCCATCTTAATCCATCGACCTAAAATTTAATGCCGGAAGAAAGTGACGAATTCTGACCGGCTGCATGCTCCCAACGGATTATCCTGTTGCCTCACCAGAGGAGGTGACCATGGTACAATTTATTCCGACTTCCATCACACGACGAAGCATGGTCGCAGGAATGGCGCTGACCGCCGCCCCGACGACTGCATTGCAGGGAGCGAGTAAGGCATACGCGCAGGCCCAGCAAACCTCGCCTGAGAAAAGTCTGTATGAGCGGCTGGGCGGCGTTTTTGCTATTGCGGCCGTGGTGGATCACTTCAGCGACGCTGTCGTGAAGAATCCCGTCGTGGGCCAGAAGTCCAAGAATCCGCAACTACGAGAATGGCACACCAAGAACCTGACAAGGTTGCCGGGCCTCAAGTTCATGCGGACGCTGTGGGTCTGCGACGTTTCGGGCGGGCCCCTTAAGTTCGCGGCCACCAAGCCTGGCGCGACGCCGCTCGGACTTGAGGAAGCGCACCGCAATCTCAGAATATCTCCGGCAGAGTTCGATGAGGTCGCGGCGGAACTCGGGCGGAGCCTCGACTTTGCCAAGGTCCCTAAGCGCGAGAAAGCCGAGGTGCTGGCTGCGTTTGCCGCGCACAAGGACGAGGTTACCGCCGGGTCTGCGACGGTCGGCAAGCGCGGCTGAAGGGTGATCTTCCCGGTCTTCGCTAGCACCGACTGGCTCCGGCTGGGCGGGCACGTTGGATCGCGCCGCGATCCGTCCAGTTGTGGCCCATGCTGACGTCCCTCGGGCTGACGTCCGATAAGCGCCCTTGGACTCCAGATCTCTGCAGCCCCTTCCGCGAACAGCGTGTGGTCGGGATCCGCTCCGATGTGCAGCAGCCAGCGCCTGATGTGCGCTCCCGGCATGATAGCCACGATGGCATAATACCCCTGTTTTGCCCGACGGGTCAGAATTTTTTCGTCGAATCAGAAATATCGTTGTGTGCCAATGGGATGGCTACTGTGCATGGGGTTGTTTTCCAGTTTTGATTTTGAGCCTGCGATTGCACGCCTTCACAAGCAAAAGGGGCCGCCCCTTCGGACGGCCCCTTTGGTCTCGTGAAATGTGGTCCGCTTACTCCGCGGCCTGCTTCTGCGGCGGGTCGAGCGCGCCGGACTTGTGGATCTCGGCGACCTGGTGATCGCTGAAGCCGAGCACCGAGCGCAGGATCTCGTCGGTGTGCTCGCCGAGCAGCGGCGATCGCGTCACGTCTGCCGGGCTATCCGACAGCTTGATCGGGTTGCCGACCGAGACGTACTTGCCGCGGGTGGGGTGGTCGACCTCGACCACGGTGCCGGTGGCGCGCAGCGACTGGTCTTCCGCGATCTCCTTCATCGACAGGATCGGGCCGCAGGGGATGTCGTCCTTGTTGAGGATCTCCATCGCCTCGAACTTTGTCTTCGTCATCGTCCACTGCTCGATGCGGGCGAAGATCTCGTTGAGGCGCGGCAGGCGCGCCGCCGGCTTGGCGTAGTTCGGATCGGTCTTCCAGGTGGGTTCGCCGATCACATCGCAGATCTTCTCCCAGACCGGGGCCTGGGTGATGAAGTAGATGTAGGCGTTGGGATCGGTCTCCCAGCCCTTGCACTTCAGAATGCGGCCGGGCTGGCCGCCGCCGGAATCGTTGCCGGCGCGCGGCACGGCGTCGCCGAACGGCACGCCTTCGCCGAACTGGCTGTATTCCTTCAGCGGGCCGTGGGCGAGGCGCTGCTGGTCGCGCAGCTTGACGCGGCAGAGGTTGAGCACGCCGTCCTGCATCGCGGCAGTGACGCGCTGGCCCTTGCCGCTGTGGGTGCGCTGGTAGAGCGCGGTGACGATGCCGAGCGCGAGGTGCAGGCCGGTGCCGCTATCGCCGATCTGCGCGCCGGTGACGAGCGGGACGCCGTCGCGGAAGCCGGTGGTGGAGGCGGCGCCGCCGGTGCACTGGGCGACGTTCTCATAGACCTTGCAGTCTTCATACGGTCCGGGGCCAAAACCCTTGATCGAGGCGACGATCATCTTCGGGTTGATCGCCTGGATCTTCTCCCAAGGAAAGCCCATGCGGTCGAGCACGCCGGGGCCGAAATTCTCCACCAGCACGTCGCACTTCTTGATCAACTCGGTGAGGACTTCCTTGCCCTTGGGGTTTTTGGTGTCGAGCGTGATCGAGCGCTTGTTGTGGTTGAGCATGGTGAAATACAGGCTGTCCACGTTCGGGATGTCCTGCAGCTGGCCGCGGGTGATGTCACCCACGCCCGGGCGTTCCACCTTGATCACGTCGGCGCCGAACCAGGCCAGCAGCTGCGTGCAGGTCGGTCCTGACTGGACGTGGGTGAAGTCGAGAATGCGAACGCCCTCGAGCGCTTTGGTCATCGTATTGCTCCGTACTCTGTCTGCCCCTGCACCCGGCAGGGAATAAGGGTTGAGGGGTGGACTTACTTCTTCTTCTGCAGAACGCTCTGTGGATTGAGGTTGCCGATGCGGCCGCTCTCCGAGCCGGCGGCCGGATCGATCACGGCGTTGATGAGCGTCGGCTTACCGGACTTCATGGCGTCGTTGACGGCACGCTTCAGCTCGTCCGGCGAGGTCGCGTTGACGCCGACGCCGCCGAAGGCTTCCATCATCTTGTCGTAGCGCGCGCCCTTGACGAACACGGTCGTTGCCGGATCGGAGTTGGCGCCGTTGACGTCGGTGCCGCGATAGATGCCGTCATTGTTGAAGATGACGACGCAGATCGGCAAATTGTAGCGGCAGATGGTCTCGACCTCCATGCCGGAGAAGCCGAACGCCGAGTCGCCTTCCACCGCTAGCACGGGGTGGCCGGTCTCGAGCGCGGCCGCGATCGCCTGGCCCATGCCGATGCCCATCACGCCCCAGGTGCCGACGTCGAGACGCTTGCGGGGCTTGTACATGTCGATGACGCCGCGGGCGAGGTCGAGTGTGTTGGCGCCTTCGTTGACGAGGATCGCCTCGGGATAGTCCTTGATGACGTTCTTCAGCACACCGAGCGCGCCGTGATAATCCATCGGCGATTTGTTGTTCATGAGCTTCGGCGCCATCTTGGCGACGTTCTCTTCGCGCTTGGACGAGACCGCCTTGGTCCATTCGGCCGGCGGGGCGGTCCAGGATGATCCCATCGCCTGGTTGAAGGCGGAGACGACCGAGCCGATGTCGCCGACGACGGGCGCGACGATCTCGACGTTGGAATCCATCTCCTTCGGCTCGATGTCGACCTGGATGAACTTCTTCGGCGCCTCGCCCCAGCTCTTGCCCTTGCCGTGCGACAGCAGCCAGTTCAGCCGCGCGCCCATCAGCATGACGACGTCGGAGTCCTTCAGCACCGTCGAGCGGGCGGCGCCGGCGCATTGCGGATGGGTGTCGGGGAGCAGGCCCTTGGCCATGCTCATGGGCAGGAACGGAACGCCGCTCTTCTCGACGAAGCTCTTGATCTCCTCATCGGCCTGCGCGTAGGCCGCGCCCTTGCCGAGGATGATGAGGGGGCGCTTGGCGCTCTTGAGCACGTCGAGCGCGCGCTTCACGGACGCGGGCGAGGGGATCTGCGCGGGCGCCGCGTCGATCACCTTGACCAGCGACTTCTGGCCGGCCTCGGCGTTCATGACTTGGCCGAACAGTTTTGCCGGCAGGTCGAGATAGACGCCGCCCGGACGGCCTGAGACCGCAGCGCGGATGGCGCGGGCGAAGCCGATGCCGATGTCCTGGGCGTGCAGCACGCGATAGGCCGCCTTGCACAGCGGCTTTGCGATCGCAAGCTGGTCCATCTCCTCGTAGTCGCCCTGCTGGAGGTCGACGATCTCGCGCTCGGAAGAGCCGGAGACCAGGATCATCGGATAGCAATTGGTGGTGGCGTGGGCGAGGGCGGTGAGACCATTGAGGAAGCCGGGCGCCGACACCGTGAGGCAGACGCCGGGCTTCTTGGTGAGATAGCCGGCGATGCCGGCGGCGTAGCCGGCGTTCTGCTCGTGACGGAACGAGATCACGCGAATACCCGCGGCCTGCGCCATGCGGCCCAAATCCGTGATCGGGATGCCCGGCACATTATAGATGGTGTTGATGCCGTTCAGCTTGAGCGCGTCGATGACGAGATGGAAGCCATCCGTCAGTTCCTGCTCGGTGCCCGGTGCTTCGGACTTGGTCGCGGTATTCAGCATGGGCCTTGTCTCCCTGGTCTCAAGGTCGTTGGGGCGAATTGTTCGCCCTTCTGGTGAACGTTGCTTAAGTGAACAGTTACGTAAACAGTTCTTGGCCGTGCGCTTCGACGTAAGCGGCAAGGCCGAGGGTGTGATCGCGGGCGCGCTTCTCGGCAAGCTCGGTGTCGCGCGCTTCCAGCGCTTCGATGATGCCGAGATGCTCGGGCAGTGACGTCGCGGTGCGGTCCTTGCGTCCGATGGTCAGCTGGCGATAGCCGCGCACGTGCAAGAGGAGGTCGTTGGTGAGATCGACCAGCACGGGGGATTCCGACAGCGAGATCAGCGCCTGGTGGAAGGCGATGTTGGCGCGCGAATATTCCTCGACGTGATCCTCGGGCAGTCGGTCCTTGCCGAAATCCTTGAAATAGTCGCGCAGCGCCGTGATGTCCTTCTTGCGCGCGGTGGTGGTGATGAGGCGGGCGGCCATGCTCTCCAGCGCCGCCCAGGCGCGGATCATGTCGACGATCTCGCTCTTGGTCCTGCGCACCACCATGATGCCGCGGCGGGGCACGGTCTTCACGAAACCGTCCTGCTCCAGCATCGCGATGGCCTCGCGGATCGGCGTGCGGCTGACGCCAAGCCTCTCAGACAATGCGCGCTCGTCGAGCATCACCGGCTCGGGCGTCGAGTAGATGTCCATCTTGAGGATGGCTTCCTTCAAGGCGTCATACGCCTTGTTCTTGAAGCTGCTCTCCGGGGCAATACGAACGATTGCGATGTCTGCCTCGGCCATGTTCGGCAACGCCTTGGTTGGTTTCCGTAGTGACACGACGAATCTCCTCCAGTGGGGAGTCGTCTTTTACAGGAATATTAACTGGAAAGTTTTTGGCATACCACATGCCAGAATGTCAAGCTGCCTATTTTTTGCGGCCTTCTAGGCCATGCACCAGCTTGACAAGTTGGCTTCTGGCATACCAAATGCCATCGCCAGCCATTTTTGATCCATGCCGGCGGAGTAGTCTTGAGGCTTATGCCACTCCGTACCGCCGCATGGAACAGAGCGCGGCGAATGGCAAGCATCATGGGCAGCCGCAAACACGCGCGCGCTTTGAAAAGAACGAACTGAGGTCAAGGGAGAAGCCACATGTCCAATTCCAAAGATGCCGTCCGCAAGGTGCTTGACCAGGTCAAGGCGGACAATCGCACCAGCCTGACGGCCCCGGAAGGCAAGCTGGTCTGCGACGCCTACGGCATTCCGGTGCCGAAGGAGGGCGTGGCCAAGTCGGCGGGCGAGGCCGGCAAGATGGCTTCGTCCATGGGCTTCCCCGTCGTGATGAAGATCGTCTCGCCGGACATTCTCCACAAAACCGAAGCCGGCGGCGTCATCGTCGGCCTCAAGACGACCGAGGAGGCTGAGAAGGCCTACGAGACCATCCTCGGCAACGCAAAGAAATATAAGTCCGATGCCAAGATCGAAGGTGTGCAGGTGCAGCAGATGTTGGCCGGCGGAACCGAGGTCATCGTCGGCTCGATCACCGACGGCTCGTTCGGCAAGCTGGTCGCCTTCGGCCTCGGCGGCGTGCTCGTCGAGGTGCTCAAGGACATCACCTTCCGCCTCGCGCCGGCGACCAAGGAAGACGCGCTCTCGATGCTCGACGGCATCCAGGCGCACGAGATCCTGAAAGGCGTGCGCGGCGGCGAGCCGGTGAACCGCAACGCGCTCGCCGACGTCATCGTCAAGGTCTCGCAGCTCGTCACCGATTTCCCTGAGATCGTCGAGCTCGACCTCAACCCGGTGTTCGCGACGCCGAAGGATGCCACGGCCGCAGACGTCCGCATCGTGGTCGACTTCGCCTACAAGCCCAAGCCGAAGCCGCGTCCGACCGATGAGATCGTCGCGGCGATGAACCGCATCATGCAGCCGAAGGCGGTCGCCGTGGTCGGCGCCTCCGCGGAGGACGGCAAGATCGGCAATTCCGTGATGAAGAACCTCATCAACGGCGGCTACAAGGGCGAGATCTATCCGATCCATCCCAAGGCCGCCGAGATCCTCGGCTACAAGGCCTACAAGAGCGTCAAGGACGTGCCTGGTGTGATCGACGTCGCGGTGTTCGCAATCCCCGCGAAATTCGTCGCGGCCGCGCTGACCGAATGCGGCGAGAAGAAGATCCCGGGCGCGGTGCTGATCCCGTCGGGCTTCGCTGAAGCCGGTGCGCCGGAGCTGCAGGCCGAGATCGTCGAGGTCGGCAAGAAGTACGACATCCGTCTGATGGGGCCGAACATCTACGGCTTCTATTATACGCCCGCCAATCTCTGCGCGACCTTCTGCACCGCCTATGACGTCAAGGGCCATGCGGCGCTGTCGTCGCAGTCGGGCGGCATCGGCATGGCCATCATCGGCTTCTCGCGCTCGGCCAAGATGGGCGTGTCCGCGATCGTCGGCCTCGGCAACAAGTCCGATATCGACGAGGACGATCTGCTCGCCTTCTTCGAGCAGGACCCGAACACCAATCTGATCGCCCAGCACTGCGAAGACCTCAAGGACGGCCGCGCCTTCGCGGAAGCCGCAAAGCGCGTGTCCAAGAAGAAGCCGGTGGTGGTGCTCAAGGCCGGCCGGACCTCGGCCGGCGCGAAGGCGGCGTCGTCCCACACCGGCGCGCTCGCCGGCAACGATCGCATCTATGAGGACGTGTTCAAGCAGTCCGGCGTGATCCGTGCCCGCTCACTTCGCCAGTTGCTCGAATTCGCCCGCGGCGTACCGGTGCTGCCGACGCCGAAGGGCGAGAACGTTCTCATCATCACCGGTGCCGGCGGCTCGGGCGTGCTGCTGTCGGACTCCTGCGTCGATAACGGCCTGTCGCTGATGTCGATGCCGCCGGATCTCGATGCGGCCTTCCGCAAGTTCATCCCGCCGTTCGGTGCTGCCGGCAATCCCGTGGATATCACCGGCGGCGAACCGCCGATCACCTACGTCAACACCGTGAAGCTCGGCCTGTCGGATGAGCGCATCCACGCGCTGATCCTCGGCTATTGGCACACCATCGTCACGCCGCCGATGGTGTTCGCTCGCAACATGGTCGAGGTGAAGAAGGAGATGGAGGCCAAGGGTTTTGTGAAGCCGATGGTTGCCTCGCTCGCTGGCGACGTCGAGGTCGAGGAGGCCGCCGAATATCTCTATCAGAACGGCATCCCGGCTTACGCCTATTCGACCGAGCTACCGGTCGAGGTGCTTGGCGCCAAGTACAAGTGGGCGCGCGGGGCAGGGCTGCTCTGAGCTTGCGTTCACCTCTCCCCGCTTGCGGGGAGAGGCCGGAATTTGCACAGCAAATTCCGGGCGAGGGGGAGCTTCCGCGAGTCCAATTGCCACTGTCCTTGCGGAAGCTCCCTCTCACCCTGACCCTTTCAGAGCGAGCGTTGCTCGTCTCGGCCCCGCAAGCGGGAGAGGGGAAGAGAAGAAATGCAGGTCGCGATGAGCAAGAACGTGATCCGGCGCAAATCGCTCGAGCCCAAATCGGCCTCGGAGGCCGATCACGAGAGCCGCGACGGTGGCGTGCAATCGGTCGACCGCGCGCTGTCGATCATCGAGACGCTGGCCGAGGACGACGAAGGCTATCGTCTGAGCGATCTCGCGATCCGCACCGGCCTGTCGGCGTCCACCGTGCACCGGCTGCTCGCAACGCTCGAAAGCCGCCGCTTCGTGCAGTTCGACCGTGGCGAATCCAAATGGCATGTCGGGGTGCGCAGCTTCACGGTCGGCGCCAGCTTTGCGCGGCGACGCAATTTCTCCGCACAGGCGATTCCATATTTGCGCAAGCTGCGCGATCTCACCCGCGAGACGGCCAATCTCGCCGTGGTCGACGATGAGTTCATCATCGTGCTGACCCGTATGGAAAGCCGCGAGATCATGCGCTCGCTGACCAAGGTCGGTGGCCGCGTCCCCATGGTGACCTCCGGCGTCGGCAAGGCGGTGCTCGCAACCTATTCAGACGAGGATGTCGGCGCCGTCATCCGCCATCACGGCATGCCCCGCCTGACCGAGAAGTCGATCGTGCGGCCGAGCGACCTGTTCAGGGAGCTCGAGAAAATCCGCAAACAGGGCTTTGCTGTTGACGATGAGGAGGCGCAGATCGGGCTACGCTGCGTCGCCGCGGTGGTATACAACTCACTGGCTGAACCGCTTGCCGCGATCTCCGTATCCGGCATGACCAGCCGCGTTACCGACGAACGGTTGCCGGAGATCGGGCAGATCGTCCGGGAAGTTGCGGCCGAATTGACGGCCGCGCTTGGCGGGGTGATCCCAGCGCCCCGCTAAAAGGACTCTTGGGGATCTCACTGGACAGCATCGGCCGTTTTGGCTGATATGCGACCAAACGACACAATGCGGCAAACGTCCGCATGAGCCTGGAGATGCCCTCATGTTCCGATTTCTCGCGCGCCTTGTCGGCGCAGCCGTCGCGTTGACCCTCGCGGCAGCCAATCCGGGTTTTGCCCAGCAGCTCGAGCTCAAGCTGATGGCGCCGGCGGCTCCGGGCGGAGGCTGGGACCAGACCGCGCGCTCGATGCAGCAGGCGCTGGTGGCTGCGGGCGTCGCCCGCAGCGTGCAGGTCACCAATGTTCCCGGTGCAGGTGGCAGCGTCGGCATCGCGCAGTTCGTCAACGGCGCCAAGGGCGACGGCAACCAGATGATGGTCAACGGCTTCGTCATGGTCGGCGCGCTCGCCATGAACAAGTCGCCAGTGACGCTGGAGCAGGTGACGCCGATCGCGCGCCTGACCGAGGAAATCCAGGTGATCGTGGTTCCCGCGAACTCACCGATCAAGACTGCGCAGGATCTGGCCGCCGCGGTGAAGGCCGATATCGCCAAGGTCACCTTTGCCGGCGGTTCGGCCGGCGGCGTCGACCATGTGATGGCGGCCTTGTTCGCCGGCGCCGTCGGTGCCGACGCCAAGAAGATCAATTACATCCCGTTCTCCGGCGGCGGCGAGTCGCTGGCGGCGATCCTCGGCGGCAAGGTCACCGCGGGCATTTCGGGGCTCAGCGAATATGAAGGGCAGATCAAGTCCGGCAAGCTGCGCGCGATCGGCGTGACCTCGGAGAAGCGCATCGCAGGCAACGACATCCCCACGTTCAAGGAGCAGGGCATCGACCTCGTGATCGCCAATTGGCGTTCGGTGGTCGCGCCTCCCGGCATCACGCCGGAGCAGCGCAAGACCTTGAGCGATGCGGTCGAGAAGATGGTGAAGTCTGACGCCTGGAAAGAGATCCTCAAGCAGAAGGGCTGGGAGGATGCCTATCTCGGCGGCGATGCTTTTGCCGACTTCCTGAAGAAGGAAACGGCCCGTGTCACCGACGTGCTGAAATCGGTCGGCTTGGTCAAATCATGACCTCGGGCGATCCCGTCCAGCCGCCGCGGCGCGTCGACCGCGCCGGTCTCGTCATCGCGGCATCGCTTGCGGTGCTCGCGGTCGTGCTGGTCTGGGACGCGCGCGGCCTGCAATCTGCCGCGATGTACGGGATGGGGCCGGAGGCGATGCCGGTCGTGGTCGCCTGCGGCCTTGCGCTGCTTGCGATCGGCAATTTCGTGGACGCTCTGCGCGGCAATCTGCCGGCACGCGAAAGCGCCGATCCCGTGCCTGTGGTTCTGATCCTCGTCGGTCTGGCGCTACTGATCGCCATCATCGGCTTTGGCGGCGGCTTCATCCTGGCGACCTCGGCCCTGTTCGTGACGACCTCGGCGGCCTTCGGGCGCCGTGCCATCCTCATCGACGCCATCATCGCTCTCGTGATGTCGACCCTCATCTATCTCGCGTTTGACCGGTTGTTGACGCTGAGCCTGCCTGCCGGCCCGCTGGAGCGACTGCTGTGATGGATACCTTTGCCGCGCTGGCTCACGGCATGGCGGTCGCCGTCCAGCCGATGAACCTGCTTTACGCGCTGATCGGCGTGTTCCTCGGCACGGCCGTGGGCGTTCTGCCCGGCATCGGCCCGGCATTGACGGTCGCGCTGCTGCTGCCAGTGACCTACAAGCTCGACCCCGGCGGTTCGCTGATCATGTTCGCCGGCATCTATTATGGCGGCATGTACGGCGGATCGACCACAGCGATCCTCATCAACACGCCGGGTGAAAGCGCCTCGATGGCGACCGCGCTCGAAGGCAACAAGATGGCCAAGGCCGGCCGCGGCGGGCCGGCGCTTGCGACCTCCGCAATCGGTTCCTTCGTCGCCGGCACCATCGCCACCATTGGCTTGGCTTTCCTTGCGCCATGGCTGGTCGATGTCGCCGTGCGCTTCGGTCCGGAGGATTATTTCGCGCTGATGTGCGTTGCCTTCGTCACGGTGTCGGCGACCTTCGGCGATTCCCCAATCCGCGGCCTGACCAGCCTGTTCATCGGTCTGACGCTCGGTCTCGTCGGCATCGACAAGTTGACCGGTCAGGCGCGGCTTGCGTTCGGCGTTCCTGAATTGCTCGACGGCGTTGAAGTCACAACGCTCGCGGTCGGCCTGTTCGCGGTGGGCGAGGCACTCTACGTCGCATCGCGCCGCCACCACACCGAGGAGAAGCTGGAGCCGGTGCGCGGCTCGCTGTGGATGACCAAGGAGGACTGGAAGCGGTCTTGGAAGCCATGGCTGCGCGGGACCATGTTCGGTTTCCCGATCGGTGCGCTCCCGGCCGGCGGCGCGGAGATCCCGACCTTCCTGTCCTATTCGACCGAGAAGCGGCTGACGAAGCATCCCGAAGAATTCGGCAAGGGCGCGATCGAAGGGGTCGCCGGCCCCGAAGCCGCCAACAACGCCTCCGCTGCCGGCACGCTGGTGCCGCTGCTGACGCTAGGCCTGCCGACCTCGGCGACCGCCGCGATGATGCTGGCGGGCTTCCAGCAATACGGCCTCAATCCGGGCCCGCTGCTGTTCGCCGAGCGGCCCGACCTCGTGTGGGGTCTGATCGCAAGTCTTTTCATCGCCAACATGATGCTGCTGGTGCTCAACCTGCCGCTGGTCGGCCTATGGGTGCGGCTGCTCGCGATCCCGCAGCCCTGGCTCTATGCCGGCATCCTCGTGTTCGCGACCATGGGCACGATCGCGGCAAAGCCGTCGGTGGTGGAATTGTCGATGCTGGCCGGCTTCGGTGTGCTCGGCTTCCTGATGCGCCGGTTCGATTTCCCGATCGCGCCCGTCGTCGTCGGCCTGATCCTGGGCCCGATTGCCGAAAGCCAGCTCCGCCGCGCGCTCGCGATCAGCCTCGGCGATCCCATGACGCTGCTGCAGAGCCCGATCTCGGCGACGCTCCTCGGCGTCGCGCTGATCGCGCTGGTGGCACCCTTCGTCTTGAAGGGGCTCGGGCGGTTCAAGGCGAATGAGGACTAGCGGAACTCATCAACGGCCAGTTTGCCCAATGCGTAAGCAAAGGTGCCGTTTTATTTGAGTTGCCCCTGCCGCCGTCGGGGGCAACCATCGCTGGGCTGTCCAATATCCGTGAGAGCCCCGATGACCAAACTCACCCGCTTCACCGTTGCTCCCCTGCACAGCATGACGCGGCGCTTGGCCGATGTTGCGTCGGCCCGCGTCGCGCCGGATCTCGTCGTCACGGGGGCGCGGGTGCTCTCGACCTATTCGGAGCGCATTCATCAGGGGCGGGAAGTCTGGATCACAGGCGGCCGCATCGCGGCGGTGAAACCGGCAGGCACAGCCAAGAAAGCCTGGAGCGATGTTCCGCTGTATGACGCCGCCGGTGGCATCATCGCGCCCAGCCTCGTCGATCCGCACATCCACATCGAATCCTCGATGGTGACGGCCTGCGCCTATGCCGAGGCTGCGTTGCTGAACGGCACCACCACGATCTTCTGCGACAGCCACGAGATCGGCAACGTCATGGACGTCGCCGGTGTGGAGGCGATGCTGGAAGATGCGCGCGAGGCGCCGCTGTCGATCTTCTTGACCGTGCCGAGCACGGTTCCCGCGACCTCGGCTGAACTGGAGACGGCGGGCGGCGACCTCACGCCGGACAAGGTCGCCGGTCTGTTCGATCGCTGGCCCGAAGCGGTGGCGCTTGGCGAGAAGATGGATTTTGTGCCTGTCACGATGGGCGACGAGCGCAGCCATGCCATCCTCTCCGCAGCCTTAAAGCGGGGGCGTCCCGTTTCCGGGCATGTCTACGGCCGCGAATTCGTTGCGGCCTATGCGGCATCCGGCGTCACCGACACCCATGAGGCGATCGACCGCGACATCGCCGATGACCTGCTCGATGCCGGCGTTTGGGTGTTTTTGCGCGGGGGACCGCCGACTACGCCCTGGCACTCGCTGCCGCAAGCGATCCGAACAATCACCGAGCTCGGGGCCTCGCACAAGCGCACCGCCGTGTGCACGGACGATCGTGACGCCGATGATCTCCTGCTGTTCGGTCTCGACTGGGTCGTGCGGGAAGCCGTGAAGGCGGGGATGTCGCCCGAGCAGGCCTGGTCAATGGGCTCTCTGCATGGCGCGACCCGCTTCGGGATGGAAGGCGATATCGGCGGGCTTGGCGGCGGCCGCCGCGCCGATCTCGTGCTGATGGACGATCAGCTCGAGCCACAATGCACCTGGTATGGTGGCGAGCTCGTGGTCGAGCACGGCAAGATCACCCCGCGTCTCGATCAGGCGCTGTCGCATCGCTACCAATATCCCAAGGGAGCCTATGCGACCGTCAAGCTGCCGCAGACCATGAAGCTGACGCCCGAATTGCCGGCCAAGGCCTGCACCGTCAACGCCATCAAGACCGCGCTGCCTGGCATCACGCTGATCCACGAGAAGGTCGCGATCGAACCCGCAAAAGACTGGCCGTCGCTGTTCGCGCGCTACGGTCTCTGCTTCGTCGCCGTGGTCGAGCGTCATGGCCAATCCGCGGGCAACGTCGCCCATGGCCTCTTGAAGGATTTCGGCCTGAAGCGCGGTGCGGTCGCGTCCAGCGTCGGGCACGACAGCCACAATCTCATCGTCGCTGGCACCAACGAGGGCGACATGCAGGTCGCCATCGCCGCCATCAAGGAGCGGCAGGGCGGCGTCTGCGTCGTCGCCGACGGCGAGGTGAGGGCGCTGGTTCCGCTGCCGATCGCAGGACTCCTGTCCGACAAGCGTGTCACCGAAGTGGCGGAAGAGGTGAAGGTGCTGAAGAAGGAATGGGCCGAGGCCGGCTGCACCATCCCGTACATGGGCTTCAATTTGATTCCGCTATCGGTCATTCCGGAAATTCGCATCACCGATAAGGGACTCGTGTTGGTGCCGCAGATGCAGCTGGTGCCGCTGTTCGAGTGAGCTGCTTTCACGCATCTGTTGATCTAACCGATTGACACGTCCACGATTTTCTCGTGGTTGCCGCATCGTGGAAAATAAAATCGGTCTCGTTGAGATCGGCTTCTGCGTATCTGATGATCTCGCTCGCTGACGCAATTTGAGCGAGGTCCGATATGGCGAAGATGCGAGCTGTCGATGCGGCCGTGCGTATCCTGGAGAAGGAAGGTATATCGACGGCCTTCGGTGTTCCCGGCGCTGCAATCAATCCACTTTACTCGGCGCTGAAGAAGCGCGGCTCGATCCGCCACATCCTGGCGCGCCATGTCGAGGGCGCTTCGCACATGGCCGAAGGCTATACACGCGCCAAGGCCGGCAATATCGGGGTCTGTATCGGCACCTCCGGGCCGGCTGGCACCGACATGATCACCGGTCTTTACTCCGCGATCGCCGATTCCATCCCGATCCTCTGCATTACGGGGCAGGCGCCGCGCGCGCGGCTCTACAAGGAGGATTTCCAGGCGGTCGACATCGAGTCAATTGCAAAGCCTGTCACGAAGTGGGCACTGACGGTACGTGAGCCGGCGCTGGTGCCGCGTGTGTTCAGCCAAGCCTTTCACGTGATGCGCTCAGGCAGGCCGGGGCCGGTGCTGATCGACATGCCCCTCGACGTACAGCTCTCCGAGATCGAATTCGATGACGAGACCTACGAGCCGCTGCCGGTCTATAAGCCCGCCGCGACGCGCAAGCAGGTCGAGAAGGCGCTGGAGATGCTCAACGCGGCCGAACGGCCGCTGATCGTTGCGGGCGGCGGCATCATCAACGCCGACGCCTCGGACCTGCTGGTCGAGTTCGCCGAAATCGCCAACATACCCGTCGTGCCGACGCTGATGGGATGGGGCGCGATCCCCGATGATCACGTGCTGATGGCCGGCATGGTGGGTCTCCAGACCAGCCACCGCTATGGTAATGCCACGCTGCTGGAGTCCGACTTCGTGCTCGGCATCGGCAATCGCTGGGCCAACCGCCACACCGGCTCGGTCGAGACCTACACCAAGGGTCGCAAATTCGTTCACGTGGACATCGAGCCGACGCAGATCGGGCGCGTGTTCAATCCCGATCTCGGCATCGTCTCGGACGCAAAGGCCGCGCTCGAACTGTTCGTCGCCGTCGCCAGGGAGTGGCGGCGGTCAGGCAGGCTCCGCGAGCGCCAGGCGTGGCCTGCGGCCTGCCGCGACCGCAAGAAGACGATGCTGCGCAAGAGCCATTTCGACAACGTCCCGATCAAGCCGCAGCGCGTCTACGAGGAAATGAACAAGGCGTTCGGCCGCGACACCACCTATGTCACCGTGATCGGCCTGTCGCAGATCGCCGGCGCGCAGTTCCTCGGCGTCTACAAGCCCCGCAACTGGATCAATGCCGGGCAGGCGGGGCCGCTCGGCTGGACGCTGCCGGCCGCGCTCGGCGTGCGCGCGGCGTGCCCGGAGCGCGAGATCGTCGCGCTCTCCGGCGACTACGATTTCCAGTTCCTGATCGAGGAGCTCGCGGTCGGCGCGCAGTTCAATCTGCCCTACATCCACGTCGTCGTGAACAATTCCTATCTCGGCCTGATCCGACAGGCCCAGCGCGGCTTCGACATGGACTATCACGTCCAGCTCTCCTTCGAGAACATCAACGCGCCCGAGATCGGCGTCTACGGCGTCGACCATGTCGCGGTCGCCGAAGGCCTCGGCTGCAAGGCCATCCGCGTCACCGACCCGAAGGACACGCAGGCAGCGTTTGCGACCGCCCGCGAATTGATGGCCAAGCACCGCGTGCCTGTGGTGGTCGAGTTCATCCTCGAACGGGTCACCAACATCGCGATGGGCACGGAGATCGACAACATCGTCGAGTTCGAGGAGGTGCTGGACCTTCCGCTCGACGAAGTCGAGACCACGCGCGTGCTGCAGCTGGCGGAATAGGGGAAGAAGCACCATGCCGAAATTTGCCGCCAATCTCACCATGCTCTTCAACGAGATGCCGTTCCTCGACCGCTTTGCGGCGGCGAAGGCGGCGGGCTTTGCCGGGGTCGAATATCTCTTCCCCTATGATTTCGACAAGGCGCAGCTGCGCGAGCAGCTCGAGGCGCATGGCTTGACGCAGGTGCTGCACAATCTCCCCGCGGGCAACTGGGCGGGGGGCGAGCGCGGCATTGCGATCCTGCCCGACCGCATCGCCGAATTCCGCGACGGCGTGTTCCGCGCGATCGATTATGCCAGGGCGCTCGATTGCGAGCAGCTCAACTGCCTCGTCGGCATCGCCCCTGTCGACGCCGATCCGCACGAGCTTCGGGAGACGCTGGTCGGGAATCTGCGTTTTGCAGCTTCGTCGCTGGCGCGAGAGAACATCAAGCTATTGGTCGAGCCCATCAACACGCTCGACATTCCCGGCTTCTTCCTCAACGGCACCGAGCAGGCGGTGCAGCTGATCTCCGAGGTGAGATCGAACAACCTCTTCATCCAGTACGACATCTACCACATGCAGATCATGGAGGGCGATCTCGCCCGCACCATGCAGGAATATCTGCCTCAGATCGCCCACGTCCAGCTTGCCGACAATCCCGGCCGTCACGAGCCCGGCACCGGCGAGATCAACTATCCCTTCCTCTTCCGCCACCTCGACGCGATCGGCTATCGCGGCTGGATCGGCTGCGAATACAAGCCGCGCACCACGACGCTGGAGGGCCTATCGTGGCATGCGGCACAGACGTTTGAGACCTGAGAATATTGCCATGTCGGCGGTGCGCTCCCTCTCCCGCTAGCGGGAGAGGTGCACCGAGTGCGCGGATGAGTTTTGCTACTCCAACTGTGAGAAATCAGACATGACCAACATCGGCTTCATCGGACTTGGCACCATGGGACGGCCGATGGCCGGCCATCTGCTGGCTGCGGGCCATCGGGTGCTTCTGCGTGACGTTGCTCCGATCGCGCCGGAGCTGATGTCCGCGGGCGGCATCGCCTGCACATCGGCCAGGGAGGTCGCGGAGCAGGCGGACGCGGTCATCATCATGGTGCCGGATACGCCGCATGTGGAGGCCGTGCTGTTCGGCAAGGAGGGTGTCGCTAGCGGCATCTCCAAGGGCAAGATCGTCGTCGACATGAGCTCGATCTCGCCGCTGGCGACGAAGGAGTTTGCAAAAAAGATCGAGGCGCTCGGCGCCGATTATCTCGATGCGCCGGTGTCGGGCGGGGAGGTCGGCGCCAAGGCGGCGAGCCTCACCATCATGGTCGGCGGGCCCGAGCGGGCTTTTGGCACCATGAAGCCAATCTTCGACAAGATGGGCAAGAACGTCACGCATGTCGGCGCCAACGGCGACGGGCAGACGACAAAGGTTGCCAACCAGATCATCGTCGCGCTCACCATCGAAGCCGTGAGCGAGGCCCTGTTGTTCGCATCCAAGGCCGGTGCGAATCCCGCGCTGGTGCGCAAGGCGCTGATGGGCGGCTTCGCGTCCTCGCGAATTCTGGAGGTGCATGGCGAGCGCATGGTGAAGCGCAATTTCGATCCTGGCTTCCGCATCGAGCTGCACCAGAAGGATCTCAATCTCGCGCTCGAAGGTGCGCGTGCACTCGGCCTGTCGCTGCCGAGCACGGCGGTGGCGCAGCAATTGTTCTCGTCCTGCACTGCACATGGCGGCAAGGCCTGGGATCACTCCGCCATGGTGCGGGCGCTGGAACTGATGGCGGGGCATGAGATCGCCAGGGCCTGAACTGTTACGCGGTAACACTGTCCAGTGATGCATCTTTCGTCGCAGGGGAACCGGAACAATGCTCCGGCCCCGCGGGTTGAAGGCGCAGGACAATCACTGGAGACAAAACACCATGAAAACCCGTCTTGCGATTACGTTGGCTGCAGCGTCGCTGCTGGCGTCGAGCGCAGCCTTTGCTCAGTCGACGACCGAACAGGGCGCCAGGGACGGCGCGCGTGCAGGTGGCGACATCGGCGGCCCGATCGGTGCAATGGTTGGCGGCACCGTGGGTGCAGCCGTCGGCGCCGGTCTCGAAATTCCGAATGCGGTCCTCGGCGGAATTCCTCGCAGCGACTCCGTCGTGGTCCAGGAGCGCGTCGTGGTCGGCGAGCCGCTGCCTCCGACCGTGGTGCTGCGGCCCGTGCCGAACTACACCGAATATCGCTATGCGGTCGTGAACGATCGCCGGGTGATCGTCGAGCCGCGCACACGCCGCGTGGTCAAGATCATCGACTGATCGACGCAATTCTTTGTGCTGAGCAGGGCCCTGCGGAGCATCACTCCGCGGGGCCTTCGCTTGTCATGGCGGAGCTGGTGCGAAAGCGCGAGAGTAGCCGGTCTGCGGCGGCGGCGAGTGCAAAGCCGAGGCACGCGGTGGCAGCATCGACCAAAAAATCCACCAGCCGCGCGTGACGGCCGGGTGCCCAAAATTGCATCAGCTCGAGAACGCCGATCAGGACGACCGCGGCCGCTGCGCTCAGTAGGCGCCGGCGTGGATAGGCGAGGCCGAAGGCCAATCCCACCATGACGAAGGCAAGCGCATGTTCGCCGTCCTGACCGAGGTCGGAATGGGGGCGAAGGCCGGGAGGACCGAGGGTGGCGAACGTAACGGCAGCGGCGAGCAGCCAGGCAAAGGTACGAATGAACATCCGAGTCGCTTAGCACGAATTTGGTCGGGTTGTCGCGAGGCTCGTATCAGATCGCCGTGTAGTTAATGACAAAAATGTTAAAGCGGATCGCGCACGCCGAGGCCATGCATGAAGCGTTCGCGGATCTGCACGGGGTCGCGCCGGGTGGTGCCCACGCCGGGCTTGTCGTCGATCCTGACCGCGATCAGGCTCGGCTCGGAAGCGGCCATGGCGTCGTCGACCAGCCGCTCGAAATCTTCCTCGTCCGCGGCCCAGGCGCTGCTCGCAAGACCAGAGCCAATGGCAATGGCGACGATGTCGGCAACGTTCGCTGCCGGCGTCGGCTGCGCCCCGGTGATTTGGTAGATGCCGTTGTCCATCACGATCATCGTGAGGTTCTTCGGCTTCAAGGCTGCAATCGTCGAGAGCGCACCGAGCTGCATCAGGAGCGAGCCGTCGCCTTCGAGCGCGAAGACGCGGCGGTCGGGCTGCGCCAGCGCCACGCCGAGCGCGATCGGAAAGGCGAGTCCCATGCTGCCCAGCATGTAGAAGTTCTGCGGGCGGTGGCCGGCGGCCCACAGATCGAAATTGGTGTTGCCGATGCCGCCGATCACGGCTTCCTCGTGCTTCAGCTTCGCGATCAGCCGCGAAGTGACGTCGAAGCGGTTCATCACCTTGGTGTTGCCAGTGTTCATCGTCGGCCTCACTTGTCGAAGACCTTGCCGCCCGTCAGCAGCGGGTTGAGGATCAACGCCACCGGCGCCTGCGTGGTGACGGCCTGCTTGATCGAGCGGTCGGCGATGAATTCGAGCTCGTCGAGCCGGGTGATGGTGTGATGCTCCAGCGCCAGCGAATCCAGCACCGGTCGCATGGTGCGGCAGACCAGGGACTGGCCGTAGTTGAATTCGCCGAGCGTGCCGCGCTCAGAGACGAGCATGATCAGCGGAATCTGGTAGGGCACTGCGAGCGAGGCCAGCACGTTTGCGAGCGTCGCAAAGCCGGAGGTCTGCATCAGCACCGCGCCGCGCCGACCGCCCATCCAGGCGCCGGCGACGATGCCGACGGCCTCTTCCTCACGGGCGGTCGCGAAAGTGGTGAAGAAGGGATCGGCGTGCAGGTTCTTGATCAGCGGCGTCAGCACGCGGTCCGGCACGTAAGGGATCAGGTTGATCTCGTTCCGCTTCAAGGTTTGCAGGACGATGCCGTGCCAGCTTCCGTCGCTGCTCCCCTGCGGCTGCTGTTCCGCAATCGCCATCGCGCTCTCCCTGGGGCCGCGCATGCTTCTTGGTTCTGGCCGTCGCGGCGGTCTGCCGAACTTGACGCGGGCAGCGGGATTGTCAACATGTCCGCGCCGTCACCGTGATCTGCGCTAGCAGGCCTGCCGTGGCCGGCACCGCCATGGCATAAGCGGCGACAACCAGAACACGGGAGGGGCATAGGAGGGCGCGCATCGCGCTGACCTTGCGGATCTCCCGCGAACGAGCCGGAAGGGTCCTGATGTCCGTCAACAACAAGCGCGTCGTCTACTCCAATTATTTGGCCAATCCGATCTATATCGATATCCTGAAGGCCCGGCCCGACGTCCGGCTCGATCGCATCGAAAACCGAAGCCCCGAGGATGTCTATGGGCCGCTCCTCGGCGCTGCCCAGGTCTACCAGGTCGGCGCCGCCCGCGATGAGCTCGCCCCGCATTTCCATGTCGATGCCGCCTTTCTGAAGCGGACGCCGAATTTGCTGCTGGTCTCCAGCAACGGTGCCGGCTTCGATCCCGTCGACGTCGAGGCCTGCACGGAGGCAGGCGTCGTAGTCGTCAACCAGTCCGGCGGCAACGCCCATTCGGTCGCCGAGCACGCGCTGGCGATGATGCTGACGCTGTCCAAGCGCATCATCCAGTCGGATCGCCGGCTGCGCCGCGAGCGCGACGTGAACCGCAACGATCTCGTCGGCAACGAGGTCGAGGGCAAGACCGTCGGCATCATCGGCCTCGGTAATGTCGGCCGGCGCATCGCCGCCTTGTGCAAGGGCCTGCTCGGCATGACAGTGCTTGCCTACGATCCGTATTTGTCGGCCGAGGTGATGGCCGAGCGGGGCGGGGAGAAGGTCGAGCTCGACGAGCTGTTGCGCCGCGCCGATTTCGTCTCGATCTCATGCCCGCTCAACAAGGGCAGCCGCAACTTGATCAGCACACGCGAATTCGCGCTGATGCAGCCGCATGCCTATTTCATCACCACCGCACGCGGCTTCATCCACGACGAGGACGCGCTGCTGCAGGCGCTGCGCGACAAGCGCATCGCCGGTGCCGGCCTCGACGTCTGGTCCAAGGAGCCGCCGCCGCCGGAGCATCCGCTGCTCCAGTTCGACAACGTGCTGGCGAGCCCGCACACGGCAGGCGTCACCATCGAGGCGCGCCAGAACATGGGCCGGATCGCCGCCGAGCAGGTGCTGGATGTGCTCGACGGCAAGCGCCCGCCGCGCATCATCAATCCCGAAGCTTGGCCGCGCTATGCCGAGCGCTTCAAGCAGGCTTTTGGCGTGACGCCGGGGTAGGGCGCGCGAAGCCCAGTCGCGCGCCGATCCTTGGTTATCAGGATGAAAACGGAGCGCGGTGGATTTTACTGATGGCGTGAATGAACGCGTTTGACCTCTCCTGTAGATCAGGGAGCATGAGCATACTTTCGATTGCGACATCCGGACTTTCTGCGGCGAGTTTGCGCGTGAACGTGGCGGCGAGCAATATCGCCAACATCAGCACGACCGGCCCACTACCCGCGTCAGGCGGGTCGAGCGCATCGGCCGGTGCGGGCATTGCTCTAACGTTTCCTGCAGCCTACGTGCCCTTGCGGGTCGATCAGGTCTCTCACTCGAGCGGTTCGACGCCGGGCGGTACGGTTGCGACCGTATCGACGGTATCGCCGAGCTATACCGCGCAATCCGACCCGAGCGCTCCCTTCGCAAACCAGGACGGCCTGGTGGCAGCGCCGAATGTCGATCTTGTTAGCGAATTCGCTCAGCTGGTGACCGCAAAATACAGCTTCGTTGCCAATGCGAACGTCATTCAGGCCTACGCCGAGACGCAAGACACGCTCCTCGACATCAAGGCGTGAGGGCTGACGTCGGCCGTGTCTCGCCAGCCTGGGCCACTACCCCAGCTTTGCGCCGAGCTGTTGGAACACGGCCTCGCAGGTCATGAGGTCGAGATGGCCGCCGCCCGCGTTCTTGAAGAACGTGATGTCGGACGGTGACGTTCGCCCCTGCACAAGGCCGCCGACGAGGTCGTAGAGGTCGCCGAGGACGTCCGTCTCGCTGATCGCACCGCTCGCGATCGGCTGCAGGATGTCGCCGACGCCGTGGAAGGCGGATTCCCGCCGGTCCACGAAGACGCGGGAGCGCTTGGCCGCCTCGTCATCAGCCTCCCGGGTTTGCGGTGTGTAGCCGCCGACGAGGTCCAGATGCGTGCCCGGCCGCAGATTGCGGCCCTTGATCAGCGGCTGATGCGCGCGGGTGCAGGTGGTGATGACATCGGCCTCGTGCGTCGCTGCGTCGAGATCCGTGATTGCTTCCGCCTTGATGCCGGCCTTCGCCAAGCGCTGAGCGAGATCCGCGCCCCGGTCCGGGCTGCGATTCCAGATCAGCACGCGCTCGAGTGACGGCCGCACGGTGCGATGACCCCGGATCAGCCATTCGGACATCTCGCCGGCCCCGACGCAGAGCAGCGTCTCGGGATTGGGCGGGGCGAGCAGTTTCGTGGCCAGCGCGGAGTCGGCCGCGGTGCGCCAGTGTGTGATCTCGGTCCCGTCCATCGCCGCCAGCGGCCGCCCATTGGTGCCGTCGAACAGCACGCACACGGCCTGCACCGCCGGCATTCTGCCTTCGGCCAGGTTGGCCGGAAAGCTGGTGAACATCTTGCTGGCCATGTAGCGGCCGGGATCGACGGCGCTACGGATGACGTATTGTCCCCTCTCGTCTCCAAGGAAGGCGTCCAGCACCTCCATCTTCGGCCGGCGATGCGCTGCTTCGAGGGCCGCAATCAGGATCGGAAAGGTCAGAGCTTTCGTGACTTCGGTATCGGAGACAAAGTGCAAGGCAAAATCCTCATGGGCGACCGGCATTTGCCCATAAACCCGCGCGGCAGGTTCCGCAACGAATCTTCCTCCGGGACTGGACAAGCCTTGATCCGCGTCAAAATCTCCTTTCCCCGTCCGGCCTAAATGGGACTAGAGTGCCGGCGGGCAGGCAGGGAGGTCCCATGTCAACTTATGTCGTCAGGTTCATGAAGGACGTGCTCGGCGAATACGGCCGGCAATGCGAGGTCTGCCAGGGCACGCTCGAGATCGACGCCGCCGACGAGGACGAGGCCAGGGAACGGGCGAAGGCGAAGTTCTGCCAGGATCAGGCACTGCGTCACTGGTCATTGCACGCCGACCGCATCCATGTGAGACCGGCAGACTTTCCGTCGTAGGGGCCTACCGGCCTGGTGCCGTGACAGGCGGGGGCGTCGTCGTCCCCGCGCCGAGCGAGCGTTGCACCATGACGGTGTCGGACCAGCGGCCGTGGCGATAGGCAACGCCGCTGAGCAGACCGGCGCGCGCAAAGCCGAATCGCTCGTGCAGCGTCAGCGAGGGCGCGTTATCTGCATCGATATAGCCGATCATCTGGCGGAAGCCGGCCGCCGCGCAGGCGTCGATCAATTCCTGGAGCAACAGCCGTCCGACCCCGCGGCCGAGATGGGCGTGGTGGACGTAGATCGAGTGCTCGGCGGTGTAGCGATAGGCCGGCCTTTTGCGGAACAGCACGGCATAGGCGTAGCCAACGACCTCGCCGCGCCAGGTCGCGACCAGGTGCGGCAGGCGGGTCTGCTTCAGGTTCTTGCGCCGGTCGCGCAGATCGTCCGGTTCCGGTGCACCGGTTCCTTCGACATCGCGCGGCACGCCGTTGCGGACGTGATGGCGGTAGATCGCCAGCAT
The DNA here is from genome assembly GCF_025200905.1 of Bradyrhizobium yuanmingense. Taxonomy (NCBI): domain Bacteria; kingdom Pseudomonadati; phylum Pseudomonadota; class Alphaproteobacteria; order Hyphomicrobiales; family Nitrobacteraceae; genus Bradyrhizobium; species Bradyrhizobium yuanmingense. Next base: position 2,504,978 of record NZ_CP104173.1, read on the forward strand.
CGCCTCGACGTCGCTCTCGCGTGACGGCCGCACCAGGACGGGTTCATCGCTCGCGCGCCCAGCTGCTTCGTTCATCGGCACCTACTCGGTCACGACATAAGTGTAGAGCCCGATGCGTCCGTTCGCATCGACCTCCTTGTAGACGCCCTGGATCTCGACGTCGAAGCCCGGAAATGTGTTGAAGCAGGTCTCGAACATCTTGAGATAATCAATCATGGGCTTGGCCCGTTCCGTCAGCCGCTCGCCGGGCACGATGGTGGCGATGCCGGGCGGGTAAACCACGAACGGCGTGGTCGCGATGCGGCCGGCGATCGCCTCGATCGGGAGGTAGTCGACGTCGTTCTTGAATAGATAGCGCGCGGCATCGCGGGGTGACATCGCGATCTCGGGCATGTGCTCGGGCATGAACTGCCGGGCCTGGAGCGCGCTGACATCGGCGGCGCGGAAGAAACGGTGCATCTCGCCGCAGAGGTCGCGCAGCCGCACACCGGCGTAGCGCGCCTGCCGCCGCTGATAGAATTCGGGGATGACGTCGGCCAGCAGTGCATTGTCGTCATGCAGCCTCTTGAACGCGACGAGGCCGGAGATCAGCGTGCCCGCCTTACTCGCCTCGACGCCGGGCGTGAGCAGGAAAAGCAGGGAGTTGAGGTCGTTCTTCTCGGGGACGATCCGGTTCTCGCGCAGATATTGCGCGACGACGGGCGCGGGAATGCCGTGCTCGGCATAGGCGCCGGTCGCACGATCGAACCCGGGCGTGAGCAGCGTCAGCTTGTTCGGATCGGTCATGGCAAAGCCTTCCGCGAGATCGGGGAAGCCGTGCCAGTTGGTATCCGGGGAGAGCTGCCACAGCGCGGGGTTGGTGGCGAGCTCGTCGGTCGAGAGAGTCTCCCAGGCGACATTGTGCGCCGCGCCGGGGCGGCTGACGTCGGCAATGGCGACGCGATCGGGAACGAACGGCTCGAAGAACCAGCGGCGATCCGGATTCTGCTCCTTCTCCTCGAACTCCCGGCGCATCGCCCGGATCTTCTTGCGCAGCTCGATGCCGAGCCGGATCGTGTCGTCCCACAGCACTTCGCCGGAGCGGCCCTTCATCATCTGCGCGCCGACGTCGAGCGAGGCGAACAGCGGGTAGAACGGCGAGGTCGATGCATGCTGCATGAAGCTCTCGTTGAAGCGGCGGTGCTCCACGCGGCGCTTCTGCCCGCGGATGTGGCGATCCTTGATGTGGATCTGCGAGGCCTGCGAGAAGCTTGCCAGCTGTTTGTGGGTCGACTGCATCGCGATGATGCCGGGGGCGTCGGGCGAAAGATTTGCCAGCCCCATGGCGAAGCGGCCGGCATAAAGCGGGTGGAATTTCATGAAGCCGGCCCAGGCCTCGTCGAACAGGATGTAGTCGCAGAGATGGCCGATGCGCCTGATGATCATCTCGGCGCTGTGGATCGAGCCGTCATAGGTGCACTGCTCGACCACGGCAACGCGGAACGGCCGCTCCTTGCGCCAGGCGTCGCGATCGTTCACCAGGTGATGGTTGCGGATCGCCTCGCGCAGGGCCTTCTCGTCGAGCCTGTCCCAGCGCATCGGGCCGATCAGCCCCCAGGCGTTGCGAACGGTCGGAACATAGACCGGGATGCCGCCATTGATCATCAGCGCGCCGTGATGGGCGGCCTTGTGGTTGTTGCGGTCGAACAGCACGAGATCGCCGTCGGTGACGAGGGCGCCCAGCGCGATCTTGTTCGAGGTCGAGGTGCCGTTGAGCACAAAATAGGTCTTTTCCGCGCCGAAGATCGCCGCCGCTTCCTTCTGCGCCCTCAGCGCCGGGCCTTCATGGGTGAGGAGGTCGCCGAGGTCGAGCACGGAATTGTCGAGGTCGTCGCGGAACACGGATTCGCCGAGATGCTCGACGAACACGCGCCCGATCGGGCTGCGATTATAGAACACGCCGCCATTATGCCCCGGGCAGGTCCAGAGCTGGTTGCCTTCCTCGGCATAGTCGACCAGCGCGCCGAAGAACGGCGTCTTCAGCGTCTCCGCATATTGCTTCAGCCGGCTGATCAGGTTCTTGGCGATGAAGGTGGGCGTCTCCTCGGAGAGGAAGACATAGCCGTCGATGAAGTCGAGCACCTCGACTGGCAAATCCTCGAACCGCTTGCGACGGATCAGCAGGATGATCGGGAAGTCGAGGCCGCGGCGGCGCATCAGATTGATCAGCGCCGAGGTCTTGCCTTCCAGGCCCTTCTTGCCCCAGTCCACCACCATGCAGCCGATCGCGGCATCGGTCTGCACCGCCATCTCGGCGTCCTCCAGCTTGCGGGCCCGGACCACTTCGAAGCCGGAGCGCTGGATCTCCTCGATGATCTGGTTGAAGCGGACGCCTTCGAGATCGTCGGCATCGAACACAGGGGCGGCGAACAGGAAGTTGAAGCGCTTGAAATAGTCCATGGCGGGTCCCGAATGTGCAGGAAGATACAGCTCTCTGCACATTCGATGACATCTGGATGACATGCCCGAGTGCTGCGGCAAGGTTGGCCTGACGCTTCACTCCAGCAGCTTGTCCAGCGTGATCGGGAAGCGCCGGATGCGCTTGCCGGTGGCATGATAGACGGCGTTAGCAATCGCGGCCGGCACGCCGACGATGCCGATCTCGCCGAGCCCCTTGATGCCCAACCGGTTGATGCGGTCGTCGGGCTCGTCGACGAAAATGACGTCGATGTCGTGGACGTCGGCGTTCACGGGAATGTGGTATTCGGCAATGTTCGCATTCATGATGCGGCCGAAGCGGTGATCCATCACCGTCTCCTCGTGCAGCGCCATTCCAATTCCCCAGACCACCCCGCCCATGATCTGACTGCGGCCGGTCTTGGTGTTCAGGATGCGCCCGGCCGCGACCGCATTCACGATCCGGGTGACGCGAATGACGCCGAGCTCTTCATCAACCTTGACCTCGGCAAAAACGGCAGAATGCGTGTTTCGCGCATGCGACTTGTCCTCGGCGAACTCGTTCAGCTTCTCCTTCTCGATCCGCTCGACTTGGCCATGGCGCATCGCATCAGCGATCGAAACGGCGCGATTGCTGTCGGCGGCCTTGGCAACCGTGCCGTTGAGGAGGATGATGTCCGGCGCATCGACGGCGGCGAGTGGCGAGGCAGGCATCGCCTTGGCATATCGCGCGAGCTCGCGGCGAATCTCCTCGGCTGCTCCAAGCACGGCGTGCGCGCTCGAGGCGGCCATCCATGAGCCACCTTCCACAGGTGCCTGCGGCAGGCTCGAGTCCGCGAGCCGGACGCTGATATTCTCGATCGGCAGCCCGAGAGCATCGGCCGCGACCTGGGCAACGATCGTATAGGTACCGGTGCCGATATCGGAGGCGGCGCAGGAGACCTCGGCATGGCCGTTGGCGGTCAGCACGATGCGGACAGCGACCGGCATCTGCAGTGCTTCCCACACGCCCGTCGCCATGCCCCAGCCGACCAATTCCTTGCCGTCGCGCATGGAGCGCGGCGCCGGATTGCGCCGGCTCCAGCCGAACGCCTCGGCGCCGCGGGCGTAGCACTCGCGCAGCTGCTTGCTGGTGTAGGGCAGGTCCCCGCTCTGGTCGCGATCCGAGTAGCACCTCAGGCGCAGTTCGACCGGATCGAGCTTCAGCGCGACGGCCAATTCGTCCATGGCGCATTCCAGCGCGGAGACGCCCGTTGCCGCACCGGGCGCGCGCATATCGGAGGGCGTCGGGACGTCGAGGTCGACCAGCTTGTGGGAATAGTGGCTGTTGGGGCTCTTGTAGAGCTGCTCGGCCCAGCCCGTATCGTTGCGTGAAAAATCCTCATAGCGTGAGGTCACAGCAATGGCTTCATGGCTGATCGCATCGAGGGTGCCGTCCGGCCTTGCGCCGAGCACAACGTGCTCGATGGTCATGGGACGATAGCCCAGGCCATACATCTGCTGTCGCGTCAGCACGACGCGGACGGAGCGCTTCAGTGCCAGCGCGGCAAGGGTTGCCAGCACCACCTGGTGTTGCGGTCGCAGGCCCGAGCCGAAGGCGCCGCCGACATAGGGCGAGATCACGCGGATGTCGTCCGGCTTCTTGCCGAAAACGCTGCAGAGAAACTTCTGGACGTTCTGGACGCCCTGCGTCTTGTCGTAGACCGTGAGCCCGCCATCACCGTTCCAGACCGCCGTCGTCGCGAAGAGCTCCATGGGGTTGTGGTGCTCGCTCGGAATGACGTAGTCCGCCTCGTGGCGCACGGCCGCGCGGGTCAGGGCTGCTGCGGCATCACCACGCGGCTTGTGCGGTTGATCCACTTTTTCGGCCTTGCCGCGTTCGGATTCGAGATCGGTCGCAAACGCCTCCTGCTCATATTCGACCCGAACGCGGGTTGCGGCGAACTTGGCGGTCTCCCAGTCTTCCGCGACGACCAGTGCGATCGGCTGGCCGTTGAACTTGATCCTGTCGTCATAGAGCGGACGGAAGGGCGAGCCCTTCTCCGGCGCCACCTCGTCCTTCCAGGCTTCGTCCTTGTCGGCGAGTGGCGGCCGATGTGCATGGGTGAGCACGTCGATCACGCCCTTCACCTTCAGCGCCTCGCTGGTGTCGAGACGAGCGATGCGCCCGCGCGCGATGGTGGCCTCGACGACGAAGCCGTGCAGAAGACCGTCAGCTACGAATTCGCCGGCATATTTGGCGGCCCCGGTGACCTTGGCGCGGCCGTCAACGCGCGATGTTGATGTTCCGACATAGGCGTTCATCGAGCCCTCATGCGATCTTCTTGTGAGCTTGTGATTGCGGCGTGGCGCTTGCGGCCTGCATCAGCGCACGCACGACGGCTCGGCGCGCCAAGTCGATCTTGAACCCATTATGGGAGCGTGCCGTCGCGCCCTGCAGCAGCAGGTCGGCGGCGCGCCCGAAATGATCCGGTGTTGCCGCCTGACCGCGCAATGCAGCTTCGGCCTCGAGACTTCGCCAGGGCTTGTGAGCCACGCCGCCGAGCGCAAGGCGCGCTTCGCCGATCGCGTTGCCCTCCAATTCGAGCGCGGCCGCGACCGAGACCAGAGCAAAGGCGTAGGATAGCCGGTCGCGGATCTTCAGATAGCTGTAGTTCCGGGCAAAGCCGTGCGGCGGCAGCTCGATGGCGACAATGATCTCGCCGCTACCGAGATTGGTGTCGAGATGAGGCTTGTCCTCGGGAAGCCGATGGAAATCCGTCAGCGCGAGGGTGCGCTGCCCCGAGGGGCGTGCGATATGCACGAGCGCGCCGAGCGCGGCCAGCGCCACGCTCATGTCGGATGGATTGGTCGCGATGCAGGAGTTGCTGGTGCCGAGGATTGCGTGGTTGCGGTTGAGGCCATCGATGGCCGAGCAGCCCGTGCCGGGGCTTCGCTTGTTGCAGGGTGTCGTGGTGTCATAGAAGTAGGGGCAGCGCGTACGTTGCATCAGATTGCCGCCGACCGAGGCCATGTTGCGCAATTGCGCGGAGGCGCCGGCCAGGATTGCGCTGGCGAGGAGCGGATAGCGCTGCTCGATCAACGGATGGTAGGCGAGGTCCGAATTCGGCACCAAGGCGCCGATGCGCAGACCGCCGTCCGCCGTCTCCTCGATGTCGCGGAGCGGCAGGCGGGAGATGTCGATCAGGCGCGAGGGCCGTTCCACATTCTCCTTCATCAGATCGATCAGGTTGGTGCCGCCGGCAATCAGCTTCGCGCCGGGATCGGCGGCGAGCAGACGGATGGCGTCGGCAATATCGCTTGCGCGGGAATATTGGAAGTTGTTCATGACCGGCTCATTGCCTGCTCGATCGCAGCCACGATGTTGGGGTAGGCACCGCAGCGGCAGAGGTTACCGCTCATCAGCTCCCGGATCTCGTCCGCATCGCGCGCACGGCCTTCGGCCAACAGGCCCGCGGCAGAGCAAATCTGTCCCGGCGTGCAATAACCGCACTGAAAGGCATCGTGATCGATGAAGGCCTGTTGCAGGGGATGCAACATGCCGTCCTTTGCCAAGCCTTCGATGGTCGTGATCTCGGCGCCATCCCTCATGACGGCCAGGGTCAGGCAGGAATTGACCCGCCTTCCGTCGATCAGCACGGTACAGGCACCGCATTGGCCGTGATCGCAGCCTTTCTTCGTGCCGGTCAGCTCCAGACGGTCACGCAGCGCATCCAGAAGCGTGGTCCATGGCGCGACCTCGAGCGCGCGGCTTTCGCCATTGACGACGAGGTTGATCGGAATGCGTTCGGGGATCGTAAGGTCGGCCATGGTGTATTTCCCTGCGGAAAGGCCGAGCCGGGCAAATTGTGCAAATGACGCGAGAATGCGTTGCCGTCGCTGGCCGATAGCGCCCAACGGATGACGGGTTGCTTGGTTCCCGACCGGTTCTCCCGATCGGATCGACGGGATCAGCGCTTGGTCTCGCCGAACACCACGGTCGGCACCGCGCGGTTGACGATCTCGCGCAGCGCGAAGCTCGATTGCACCCGCGCGACGCGCGGCAGGCGGGACAGTTCGGTGCGATGGATGCGCTCGAAATCCTGGATGTCGCGGGCAAGCACGATCAGGATGTAGTCGTCCGTCCCCGACATCAGGAAGCAGCGCACGACGGAGGGACATTTCGTCACCTCTGCCTCGAACGCCTTCAGCGCCTCGTCGCTCTGGCTCTCCAACGCGATGCGAACCAGCACCGTGGTGGTGAGGCCGAACTGGGTCAGGTCAAGCGCGGCCTGGTAGGCCTGGATGTAGCCGTCATCCTCCAGCGCCTTCTGCCGCCGCGCCAGCGCCGTGCTCGACAAGCCGATCTTGTTGGCAAGCTCGGTGTGGCTGGCTCGCGCATTGGTCGTGAGTTCCGCGAGGATGGCGAGGTCTTTCCGGTCGAGGGCCAAGGTTTCGTTTCCAGCGTCAAAGGATAATTTCGCGCCGGAAACCGGCGCGGGCGCCGCCAAGGTAGCGGATATTTGCACGAAACCAAACCGACGCTCTCGCTACGATCAACAACGGAATCAAAGCATTGGCGAGGGAGATCAAGATGCGCGTCGGAGTCCCCAAGGAGATCAAGCTGCAGGAATATCGCGTCGGGCTCACCCCGGGCGCTGTCCGTGAATATGTCGCCGCCGGGCACCAGGTGACGGTCGAGAGCGGCGCCGGCAGCGGCATCGGTGCGTCCGACGAGGTGTACCGGCGGGCAGGGGCGTCCATTGCCGAGACCGCTCGCGAGATCTTTGCAAAGTCCGACATGATCGTGAAGGTGAAGGAGCCGCAGAAGAGCGAATGGGCTCAGCTTCGCGAAGGCCAGATCCTTTTTACTTACCTTCATCTTGCGCCGGATCCCGAGCAGGCCAAGGGCCTGCTCGCTTCCGGCTGCACCGCAATCGCCTATGAAACCGTCACCGACGCGAGCGGTCACCTCCCGCTGCTCGCCCCGATGAGCGAAGTCGCCGGCCGCCTCGCCATCGAGGCCGCCGGCGCCGCGCTCAAGCGCTCGGCCGGCGGCCGCGGCCTCCTGCTCGGCGGCGTGCCCGGCGTGCAGCCGGCACGCGTCGTCGTGCTCGGCGGCGGCGTGGTCGGAACGCAGGCGGCACGCATGGCCGCCGGCCTAGGGGCCGAAGTCACCGTGATCGACCGCTCGATCCCGCGCCTGCGCGAACTGGACGATCTGTTTGTTGGACGCGTACGCACCCGTTTCTCCACCATCGAGGCGGTCGAGGACGAGGTGTTCGCCGCCGACGTCGTGATCGGTGCCGTGCTTGTGCCCGGCGCGAGCGCGCCGAAGCTCGTCACGCGCGCGATGCTGAAATCGATGCGGCCGGGAGCCGTGCTGGTCGACGTCGCGATCGACCAGGGCGGCTGCTTCGAGACCTCGCACCCGACCACGCACGCGGAGCCGACTTACGAGGTCGACGGCGTCGTTCACTATTGTGTCGCCAACATGCCGGGCGCGGTGCCGGTGACCTCGAGCCAGGCCCTGAACAACGCAACGCTGCCGTTCGGCCTGATGCTCGCCGACAAGGGATTTGCGGCCGTCTTGGAGAATCCGCACCTGCGCAACGGGCTCAACGTGCATCGCGGCCGGGTGACGAACAAGGCGGTGGCGGAGAGTCTGGGGCTGGAGTTTGCGCCAGTAGAGAGCGGGCTGGCGGCTTAGCGGCGGGGTCCAAACAGGCGGGAAGAAGAAAACTATTGCCGCGGCTCTATCCGGAGGAAGGAGTTTCCCCTTCCGAGGGCAAAAACGCCAATCGCTTCCATTGCTGTTTGCAGCCGAAACGACGACATTTCCGCCAGAAATTGGTGGATCGGCAGCCATGGAACGCATTGGATTTGAGCCCTTCGGCGAGCAACTGGTGTCCGCAACGGACACACAGCCCAAGTCGCGCGCATCGAAGCTCCTGCTGCGGGCCGGCACTACCCTGTTCTGGTCGCTGGTCGCGGGCATCGTGCTGGCCCGCGCAGCCTTCTTCGAGCCCGGCATCTATGACGGCTTCAGCCGCGTCGCCTCGCTGGCCAAGAACCTGATCTTCTGAGTCCGTTTATTCCGGTCCGAGGACAGAACTTCTCTCGGCCCTGATATGTCGAAAACATATTTCCCAATCGGGTCGCGGTGCGTATAAATCTTTCTCCTTCGGGAGAGATTTGTGTCGCAGAATCAAGCATCCAGCCCGGCCGATGCCAAGCCGGCCACCGCCGTCAGCCGTATTGCGGCGCTGATTCCGGGCATCCTCCTCTGTATCGCGATCGCCGGCGTGTCGGCCCTGCTCGAGCGGGCCGAACTGGGCGTGTTCGAGCATCCCTATGTCGAGGCGCTGGTCATGGCGATCCTGCTCGGCATGGCGGTGCGCAGCTTCTGGAAGCCGGCCCCACGTTGGCAGGCGGGCATCGCCTTCAGCGCCAAGCAACTGCTGGAAGTCGCCGTGATGCTGCTCGGGGCCTCCATCAGCTTTGCCGCGATCGCTGCTTCCGGCATCGCGCTGCTCGCCTCCATTGCCGCGGTTGTCGTGGTCGCGCTCTGCGCCTCCTTCGGGCTCAGCCGGTTGCTCGGCCTGTCGACGCGGCTGTCGATCCTGATCGCCTGCGGCAACTCGATCTGCGGCAATTCCGCGATCGCGGCGGTGGCGCCCATCATCGGCGCCAGCAACGACGAGATCGCGTCCTCGATCTCCTTCACGGCGATCCTTGGCGTGATGATGGTGCTGGGCCTGCCGCTGCTGATCCCGCTGCTGCAATTGTCCGCAACGCAGTACGGCATTCTCGCCGGGCTCACCGTCTACGCAGTGCCGCAGGTGCTCGCCGCGACGGTGCCGGCAGGGCTCGTCTCGACCCAGATCGGCACGCTGGTGAAGCTGATGCGTGTTCTGATGCTCGGCCCGGTCGTGGTCGGCCTGTCGCTGGTCGCCTCGCGCTGGCAGAGCGATGCCAAGAAAACCAGCGTCGGCTTCTTCCGCCTGGTCCCCTGGTTCATCCTCGGCTTCCTTGCGCTTGCGACCCTGCGCTCGCTGGAGATCGTGCCGGTGACAGTGGTTGGCCCCGTGACGACGATCACGGGCTTTCTCACGGTGGTCTCGATGGCCGCCCTCGGCCTCGGCGTCGACGTGCGCGTGCTCGCCAATGTCGGCGGCCGGGTGACAGCCGCCGTGACGCTGTCGCTGATCCTGCTGCTGGGGATCAGCATCGCGCTGGTGCACTGGTTCAAGTGATCAGGGCAAAGCTGCCGTAGGGTGGGCAAAGGTGCGTCCACGATCTCTCTCGTATTGCGACAGGTGGTGGGCACGCTCCGCTTTGCCCACCCTACAAGAGCGTCATCGCAGCGAGGAGGGGCTAAATCAAATCACGTCCGCGAGCGAGTGGCCGTGCAGCTCGATGTTCAGCCCCTGCATGCCCAAGTCGGTGATCTCTCCGCCCATCGCCTTCAGGCTCTCTTCGCGGATCAGCGACATCAGCCCGCGGCGGAGCGCCAAGAATTCCGACGACATCATCATCGATTGCTGCCGCGGCCGCTCCAGCGGGATCGGGATCTCTGCCTTGATCGAGCCCGGCCGCGCGGTCATGCAATAGACGCGGTCGGACAGGAAGATGGCTTCGTCAATGTCGTGGGTGACGAACAGCACCGAGATCTTCAGCCGCTGCCACATATTGGTGAGGATCTGCTGCATGATGACGCGCGTCTGCGCGTCGAGCGCGCCGAAGGGCTCGTCCAGCAACAGCACTTTCGGTCCCGTCGCGAGCGCGCGAACGATGCCGACGCGCTGCTTCATGCCGCCAGAGAGCCTTTCCGGATAATGCTTTTCGAACGCTTCGAGTCCCGCAAGCCCCAGCAGCGTGCGCGCGGCGCGTTCGCGCTGCGAGCGTGGCATGCCGCGCATCTTCAGGCCGAACTCGACGTTCTCCCGCACGGTTTTCCACGGAAACAGAGAATACTGCTGAAACACCATGCCGCGTTCGGCGCTCGGACCGTTTACCCGCTCACCGTCGACGGTAACGACGCCGGTCGTCGGCTTGAGGAAGCCTGCGACCGCATTGAGCAGCGTCGACTTTCCGCAGCCGGACGGGCCGACGATCGACACGAACTCGCCGGGCCGCACATGGATCTGCGTGTCGGTCACGGCCTGCACCGCGCCCTCGATGGTCTCGTAGGCGAGGGAGAAGTTCTTGACTTCGATGTGGCCTTTTGGGCTGTTCACTAGCACCTCGCTCATGTCGACCTCCACGGCATTACCAATTGCCCCGCGCCCCTGATCAGCAAGCTGGACCCGAGGCCGAGCACGCCGATCGCGATCATGCCGAGCGCGATGTCGGCGTACTGGACCAGCGAATAAGCTTCCCAGGTGAAATAGCCGATGCCGTACTGGCCGGAGATCATCTCGGCGGCGATCAGCGACACCCAGGCGACGCCCATGCCGACGGTGAGGCCGGTGAAGATGTGCGGCAGCGAGGCTGGGAAATAGACCTCCCGGAAGATCGAGCGTTCGCGCGCGCCGAGACATTGCGCGGCGCGTACCAGCACGGGGTCGACCAGCGACATGCCGTGCAGGGTGTTGACGAGAATCGGGAAGAACGAACCGAGGAAGGTGATGTAGACGATGCTCTGCTCGTTGGTCGGCCACAGCATGATCGCCATCGGCACCCAGGCGATTGCCGGGATCGGCCGCAGCACTTCGGCGACCGGAAAGATCACCTCATGCACCAGCTTGAAGCGTCCCATGATGAGGCCGAGCGGCACGCCGAGGATCGCCGCGAGCGAGAATCCGATGAAGATGCGCCGGCAGCTGAGCAGGATGTGCATCAGGAATTTAGGATCGTGAATCGCCTTGATGAAGCTGTCATAGACCGCGAGCGGCGAGGGCACGTTGGTGAAGCGCACGAAGAACACGACCCGATAGGTCGTGAGCAGATGCCAGACCAGCAGGAACGCGAGCAGCGAGACGATGCCGATCGCGGTCGCCCGCAGACCCGCCCGATTGAGCCGGTACCAGCGCAAGGCGAGTGTGCCGAAGGAAGGCGGCGTCGTGGGCGGGGTGATGGCGGCGAGCGAGGGGTCCGCCGCTGCAAGTGCTGTTGCCGGCATGCTGTCCTCGGGCTGTCTGACGAGGGCGGGGCTGCTCACGTCTTGCCTCCGCCGACGGCGGCCTTCATCGCTTCATCGAAGCCGAGCACCTTGCCGCTGATCTTGGCAGCGTAGGCTTCGGCGTCCTTCTTCAGCAGGAACGGGGCGACCTCGCTATTGCCGACCGCGAAGAAGGCCTGATCGGCGAACAGCTTGATGCCGCGCGTGGTGTCGAAGACGTAGGCGACGTTGATCTTCTTGCCCTTGGCCTTGTAGTCGGCATAGGCGCCGAGCGTGCAGCTGGCGGACGAGAAGGGCATGATGCCGGCACCGTCGACCCAAACTTCGCCCGCCTTGCGCGGATCGGTGATGGGCTTCTTGCAGAAGCTGTCCTCGCCCGAGATCTCATAGTTGTTGGTGCTCGCGAGCTGGGCGTCGTAGTCGAGCTTCATTTCAGCATAGGCCTTGCGGATGTATTTGTCGTCGACCCATTTTTTCGGATCGAACTCCTTCATGCGGCCGAGATTCTGCAGCACCTTGACGTCGGTCGTGGCCGCATCGATCAGCGCCGGCTTGATAGTCGGATCGGTCGTCATATTGCCGCTGGGCCCTAAGAAGATGTAGACGACCTCCTTGTTGATGCCGGTCCATTCCTGGATCTTCTCGGCGGCCAGCTTGGGATCCGCGCGCAGCCACTGATTGGCGGCGATTAGCGCCTTGAAATAGGCGACGACGACCTCGGGATATTTTTCGGCGAAGTCGGTGCGAACCACGATGCCGTGGAAGGTCGGCAAGTTCGTTTCGACGCCGTCGAAGATCTTCCGCGCGAAGCCGCGGAACGGCAACAGCTCGGCGAAGGGGACGAAATCGGCGTGCCCGTCGATCTTCTTCTCCTGCAGATTGGTCGAGCCGACCTCCGGGCTCTGGCTGACGAGCTGGAAGAAATCGGACGCATAGCCGCGATCCTGCATCGCTTTCAGCACCATGCCGTGCGCGGCGGAGCCGAAAGGCACGCTGACGAGCTTACCCTTGAGATCGGCGAGGTCGTAATAGGGTGAGTCCTTGTGGACGACGAGGCCGTTGCCCGAGCCGGACAGGCTGTAGGCGGCGATGCCGACGAGGCGGCTCTTGCTCTCCGGATTGCTCTCGAAGGTGAATCCGTTCACGATGAGCGGATAGTCGCCCATCATCCCGATCTGCAGCTTGTTCGCCATCATCGCGTTGGTGACGGGCGGACCGGAGGTGAAGTTTTGCCATTCGAGCTCGAACTTGATGTTGGCGTATTTGCCGTCCTTCGGCAGGTACTTCTCGAGCAGTTGCAATTGGCGGATGACGACGCCTGCGGTGACCGTGTTGGTCGTGGTATCCTGCGTTCCGATGCCGAGCTTGACGGTTTCCGCAGAAGCCGGCTGCGCGACGAGCAGCGCCAGCGACGTCACCGACATCGCGATCGAGAGCGTGGGAAGATGGCGGACCATTCTCATCCTCATTCGGTTGGATGTGCTGTGGGTGCCATGATTGGGGGAGGGCGCAAGCAGGGCAAATCCGGAGTGGCCGCCGCAGTCGATTAGTTGCCGGGAAAAGCTGATTGCATACTCCTTGGGCAGTCCTGCACTATAAAGCCGCTTGCCTGTGCATCGGCCATGGTCGCGGGCCCCCTTCAATCCGTCGCCTGGCCGCGCATCTCCTCGAGAATGTCGGTCCGGCAGACCACGATCTGCGACCGTTTGGTCAGCACGATTCCCTTCTCCTGCATCCGCTTCAGGCTGATCGTGACCCATTGCCTGGTGGCGCCGACCATGTGGGCGATGTCGGCGTGGGTGAAGGCCGCGGCGATCACCGTGCCGTCGGCATCCTCGACGCCGTAGAGCTCGACGAGATGCAGCAAGAGATGGGCGAGACGCTGCGTGATCGAGCGCGTCCCCAGCATCTGGGCCAGCGCCGAATAGCATTTGCCCTTGAACGTCAGGCCTTCGATCAGGCCAATCGCGAGGTTCGGGATCTCTGTAGCAAGGGACCGCAGTTCCTTTCCGGGCAGGTGCACGACGCTGCAATTACTGGAGGCAACGCCGGACCATTGATGCACGGTGCCTTCGAACACTTCGGGGCCGCCGACGAAATTGCCAACATGCCAATAGGCCAGCGTGATTTCGCGTCCGAGTGGCGAGGTGTAGAATACACGGATGCGGCCGCTCTCGATCAGCCAGATGCCGTCATGCTTGCCGCCCTGGCTGAACAGCGTTTGGCCGCGATTGAGCACCTTGCGGCGGCCCTGCTTCAGCACCAACTCCCGCTCGCGCGGTGAGAGCTTGTCCATCAACGGGGGTGGACCGCCGATCCATTGCTGGTTCTCGGTGAGCAGCAGCGAGGAACTGCTGGCAGGCCTGACTGCTGGGGGAACAGCCCCGCGAACCGCATTCGCTGCCTGCAACATCGCCTGCCTCCCGAACGTTTCAAATCGTTCTAAAGAGGAGCAATGTCCGTGCCAGATGGGGGCAGACGCCTCGCGCGGGGAAATGACACCGAATACCGGGTCACCGCCCCGCCAAGTTCAGCAGATACGGCTTCGGATAAATCCCCCGGTTGTGCCCATCCGAAAACGAAATGTTCAGCCCATAGCCGAGATCGCCGATGTCGGTAATCGCAATCCCCGGAAACGCTTTGGGGAAGCGGCCGTCGAAGCGGGCGCGGGTGCAATGGGCGCATTTGCAGGAGAGGCGGAGTGTTTCGGCAGAAACGCTGAGCGCGTCGTCCTGCGCGGTGCGGACCAGGAGCGAAGCGAGATCGGCGCTGGCTTCGTAGTCGGCCACGGTCGGTGCCACCAATGTCATTGTCATGACGAACCTCTGACTTCGTTCTACGTCGAGGCGGGAACGCACGAATAGCAACTAATTGCCGGTGCGGGTGGGATCGCGAGCCTGCTCTTCGAGCAACCCACGCGAAATGTGAAACTAATCGACCGGGAACTTCACTTCCGAATTGCCGGACTCTCCTCTCTCCGAAACCTTGCGCGTCATCGATGACCAAGGAGAGACGATGAGTGCATTTCAGAAGGAAACGGTTCTGTCGGTCAGGCACTGGACCGAGTCCCTGTTCAGCTTCACCGCGACGCGCGATCCCGGCTTCCGCTTCCAGAACGGCCAGTTCGCAATGATTGGTCTGGAGGTCGAGGGCAAGCCGTTGATGCGCGCCTACAGCATGGCCAGCGCCAATCACGAGGAGGCGCTCGAATTCTTCTCGATCAAGGTGCAGGACGGCCCGCTGACCTCGCGCCTTCAGAAGATCAGGGAAGGTGACATCATCCTGGTCGGGCGCAAGGCGACGGGCACGCTGATCACCGGCAACCTCATTCCGGGAAAACGCCTGCTGCTGCTTTCAACCGGAACGGGCCTGGCGCCCTTCGCCAGCCTGATCAAGGACCCCGACGTCTATGAGAATTACGAGACCATCGTGCTCGCCCATGGCTGCCGCCAGGTCTCGGAACTCGCCTATGGCGAGCACCTCGTCGAGGACCTGCGCAATCACGAATTCTTCGGCCCCTTGATCCGCGACAAGCTCGTCTACTACCCGACCGTCACCCGCGAGCCGTTCCGGAATCGCGGCCGCATCACCGACCTGATCGCCTCGAACCAGCTCTTCGAGGATATCGGACAAGCGAGCCTCGACATCGAAACTGACCGCATCATGCTGTGCGGCAGCCCGGCGATGCTCGAGGAACTCCACGCGATGTTCGCGGCGCGCGGCTTTGTCGAGGGCAACCATAGCCAGCCCGGCCATTTCGTCATCGAAAAAGCCTTCGTCGAGCGCTGAGCTACAAATCGCGTCCCAGCGACAACTAATTGCTATCGCGGCGACGCCCCCTGAACAAATCTGACGCAAAGGCGCCGGGATCGGCGAACCAGGAGCAAGCGATGGCACTAGATCAGATCGTCGACGGACTTTCGGAAGTTTCCTGCGATGTGCTGGTGATCGGCGGCGGCACAGCCGGCCCGATGGCGGCACTGAAGGCGAAGCTGAAGAACCCGAAGGCCAATGTCGTCCTGCTCGAGAAGGCGAACGTCAAGCGCTCCGGCGCGATCTCGATGGGTATGGATGGGCTCAACAACGCCGTCATCCCCGGTTACGCGACGCCGGAGCAGTACACCAAGGAAATCACCATCGCCAATGACGGCATCGTCGATCAGAAGGCGGTCTACAAATACGCCCAGAACTGCTACAAGATCATCGAGGAACTGGACAGCTTCGGCATTCGCTTCCTGAAGAACGAGAACGGCGACTACGCCGTCAAGAAGGTGCACCACATCGGCACCTATGTGCTGCCAATGCCGAACGGCGAGACCGTGAAGAAGGCGCTCTACCGCCAGCTCCGCCGCGCCCGCATCCTGATCTCCAACCGCTACATGGCGACGCGTCTGCTCAAGTCCTCCGACGGTCGCATCGCCGGTGCCATCAGCGTCAATACGCGCACCGCCGAGATGCTCGTGATCAAGGCCAAGGCCGTGATCCTGTGCATGGGCGCCGCCGGCCGGCTAGGTCTGCCGACCTCCGGCTACATGTTCGGCACCTATGAGAACGCCGCCAATTCCGGCGACGGCTACGCCATGGCGTATCACGCCGGCGCCGCGCTTGCGAACCTCGAATGCTTCCAGATCAACCCGCTGATCAAGGACTATAACGGCCCGGCTTGCGCCTATGTCGCCGGCCCGTTCGGCGCATATACGGCAAACAACGAAGGCTCGCGCTTCATCGAATGCGACTACTGGTCCGGCCAGATGATGCTGGAGTTCTACAACGAGCTCCTCTCCGGCAAGGGTCCGGTGTTCCTCCAGCTCAAGCATCTCCACCCCGACACCATTTCCGAGATCGAATCCACGCTGCACAAGGTCGAGCGTCCGACGCGCGGCCTGTTCCAGCAGGGGCGCGGGGTCGACTACCGCAGTGAGTCCATCGAGATGCATATCTCCGAGATCGGCTTCTGCTCCGGCCACAGCGCGTCAGGCGTGTTCGTCGACGACAATGCCCGCACCACCGTACCCGGCCTCTACGCCGCCGGCGACATGGCGAGCGTCCCGCACAATTACATGCTCGGCGCCTTCACCAACGGCTCGGTCGCAGGCATCGACGCGATGGAGTTCGCCGACAACCATGATTTCGCGGAATTCGACGCGGCCGACGTCGCCATGGAACGCGAGCGCGTGATGGCGCCGACCAAGCGCGAGGACGGCATTCCGCCGAACCAGATTGAGTACAAGACCCGCCGTCTGGTCAACGACTATCTCCAGCCGCCGAAGGTCACGCGCAAATATGAGCTCGGCGTGCGGCGGCTCGCCGAAGCGCGTGAGGATATGCAGGAGCGCATGATCGCGCGCAACGCGCACGAATTGCTGCGCGCGCTCGAAGTGCAGTCGATCATGGACTGTGCCGATATGGCCGCACACGCCTCGCTCTACCGCGAAGAGAGCCGCTGGGGTCTCTATCACTGGCGGACGGATTTCCCGGAGAAGGACAACGAGAACTGGTTCTGCCACACGCTGCTGTCCAAGCAGGACGGCAGGATGACCAGCGAGAAGCGCGCAGTCGAGCCCTATGTCGTGCCGATCGCGGACGACGAGAAGGACCTCTACGACAAGCAGCGCATTCGCGCCTCGGCCTGATCCACCAGAACATAGCCAACAGGAGACATCACATGCCTCTCGCGTCCTATCAGACATCGGTTCCGGTGGTGGTCGACGACGCCAAATGCATCGCGGACAAGGGCTGCACGGTGTGCGTCGATGTCTGCCCGCTCGACGTGCTGCGCATCAGCGACATGACCAACAAGGCCTACATGGCCTATGACGAGTGCTGGTATTGCATGCCCTGCGAAGCGGATTGTCCGACCGGCGCCGTCACCGTCAACATTCCCTATCTGTTGAGGTGATCATGTCGAGCCCGTTCGAATCCTATGACGATCTCGAGGACGCCGACGAGCGGCTGCAGGCGGCCGATCCCGCCGAACGCCGCGTCGCCATCATTGCACTCGGTCATTCCGGCGATCCCGCCGCGGTCGCACATCTTGCCAAAATGGTCACCGATCCCGATGCCGGTGTGCGCCAGCAGGTCGCGATGGCGCTCGGCGAGTTCGACGGACCGGAGGCAGCAAGCGCGCTGGTGAAGCTGCTCGTCGATCCCGAGAGGATCGTCGCGGCGGCTGCGGCCGACAGCATGGCTGAATTCAAGGATCCCGCCTGCGCCGACGCGATCCTGCCGCTGGTCAGGCATACCCACGCTTTCGTCCGCATGGGCGCTCTGCGCGCGCTGAAGGAACTGCGCCGCAGGGATACACTCAAGCCCGCGCTGGAAGCGCTCCAGGACCCTGACGCCGCCGTCCGTGTGCAGGCGATCGGCGTGATCGGCTTTCTCAAGCTGGAAGAATCCATTCCGGCGCTAACCGCGCTGATCAACGATCCCGATGCCCATGTGCGCCGCGCCGCCGTGAGCGCATTGGCCTTTTCGCAGATGAAGCCGGCGGCGGAGACCATCACCCGCGCGCTGAAGGATGCCGACTGGATGGTCCGCGAGATGGCAGCGGAGACGCTGGGCCTCAACGTGAATGGTGCAATCGCGGCTGATCAGCTCGTCGCTTGCCTCGCGGATGAGTTCTGGCAGGTGCGGCTGAAGGCGATCCGCAGCCTTGGCAAGATGAAGATCGAACGCGCGGTGCGGCCGATCGGCAATTGCGTCAATCACGACCAGGCGAATTTGCGCAAAGAGGCCGCCGCCGCGCTAGGTGAGATCGGCCACCCTGACGGCGAGGCATTCCTGGCCGTGATCGCCGACGATCCTGATCCTGATGTCCGCAAGAATGCGCGCTGGGCACTGCACCAGATTGCAGCGCGAAAGGCGCGGGCAGGGGCATAATTGCACGGCGCGTCGCCGCTCTGGACTTCCAGCGCCAGACGTTTATTGGTCTTCGCTCACGGGAACGGCCGCTGCGAATGCGGCCATTCCTTAGAACAGCGAGGACGCGGCCATGACGACATTGACTGTAAAGGACCTTCTCCCCGAGGACGGCACGAAGGGGACGCTGGTCGGCCGCGTCTGGCTGCCGCAGGTCAACGGTCCGGCCGTCGCCGCCATGCGCGGTGACGGTGTGTATGACGTCACAGCAAAATTTCCGACCATCAGTGCGCTCTGCGAGACGGACGATCCCGCCAAGGCGCTTGCCGCCACCAAGGGCGAGCGCATCGGTGATCTCGAGGCGATCGTCGCCAACACCCCGCCGGACGGGCGCGATCCCCAAAAGCCCTGGCTGCTCGCGCCCGTCGATCTCCAGACGCTGAAAGCCGCCGGGGTCACCTTTGCGATCTCGATGCTCGAACGTGTCATCGAAGAGCGCGCCAAGGGCAATCCGGCCTCGGCCGAAGCGATCCGGAAAGAAGTGACGCGCCTGATCGGCGACGATCTGTCAAAGCTCAAGCCGGGCTCGGATCAGGCGATGCACCTGAAGCAAGTGCTGATCGATCAGAATGCCTGGAGCCAATATCTTGAGGTCGGCATCGGTCCGGATGCCGAGGTTTTCACCAAGGCGCCCACCTTGTCGTCGGTCGGCACCGGCATGGATGCCGGCCTGCACCCGAAATCGACCTGGAACAATCCCGAGCCCGAGCTCGTGCTGTTCGTGTCGAGCCGCGGCAAGATCGTCGGGGGCGCGCTCGGCAACGACGTGAACCTGCGCGACTTCGAGGGCCGCTCGGCGCTGCTGTTGTCGAAGGCCAAGGACAACAACGCGTCCTGCTCGATCGGCCCGCTGCTGCGCCTGTTCGACGACACCTTCACGCTCGACGACGCGCGCAGGCTGGACATCAGCCTGAATGTCACGGGCGCGGACGGCTTCGTTCTCGACGGCCATTCCTCGATCAGCAAGATCAGCCGCGATCCGACCGATCTCGTCGCGCAGACCATCGGCAAGGTGCATCAATATCCTGACGGCTTCGTGCTGTTCCTCGGCACCATGTTCGCACCCGTGAAGGATCGCGATGCGCCGGGGCAGGGATTCACCCACAAGCGCGACGACATTGTCACTATCGCAGCGCCTCAGCTCGGCAAGCTCGTCAACCGCATGCGCACCAGCGACGAGTGCGAGCCCTGGACGTTCGGCATCGGCGCACTGATGAAGAACCTGGCGCAGCGGAAGCTGATCTAGCGCTGCTGCCCTTCGCCTCCCGCAAGCGGGGGCGCACCTTCGCCCCGCTGACAGCTGAGGCTCCATCGCGCCGCCTAATTTTTTCATCCCTCCGTTGCATGAAGGGAGCAAAATCGCGCTGAACGTGTCATAACTCAGCTCGCTCCACCTCGGCTGCGTTTGCTCCAAATAGTCAAATAATATGACTAGTCGGAACTCAACTTCCGTGAAATAGTGCCCGCCGCTGGCGCGAAGGCCGGCCTGTGGGTGCCATGCTACCAATCGGCGCCCCCGGATAAAACATCTTGGGAGACGCGCCTGATGCCCCCTAAAGCTCTCTGTGCGGCCAGCGCCATGGCCGCCTTGTTGCTCGCGACGCCGGCCAGCGCCCAGCTCACGATCGGCTTCTCGCAGATTGGATCGGAATCCGGCTGGCGCGCGGCCGAAACGTCCGTCTCAGCATGAAGTCGACCTCCTGCACCGCGCCAAAGCTCTTGCTGATCCCCCGCACCTCGGGCGTGCTTCTATTCGCCTTCATCGCCCTGCTGCAGGGGCTGGTCGCGCTTGCGCGCCGGCCGGCGGCGAAGCATGCGGGAGCGGCGTCATGACCTCGCGGATCGTCGTCATCCCGACCCGGCGGGCCCATTCCAACCATGCGGAGGTGGCGCGTTCGATCGGCGTCGACATCATCGCCGGCCGCTATGCGGAAGGCACGCGCCTGCCGGGGGATGCCGAGATGATCGCAATGTTCGGCGTGTCGCGGCCGGTGCTGCGCGAGAGCGTCAAGACGCTGGTCGCCAAGAGCCTGCTCACCACCAAGGCGCGGGTCGGCACCGTCGTGCGCGAGCGAGGTGCCTGGAACATGTTCGACGCAGACGTGCTGGCCTGGCACCTCGATGCCGGCATCGACAAGCGCTTCCTTGACGACCTCGCCGAGATCCGTCTCGCCGTGGAGCCGCGCGCGGCGATGCTGGCGGCAACACAGCGATCCGAGCAAGACATCAGCGAGCTGCGCCGCAGCATGGATCGGATGCGGCATGAAGCGTCCGACTCGGTCGGTTTTGCAGATGCAGATCTCGCGCTTCATGTTGCCGTGGCGCGTGCCTCGGGCAATCTGTTCATGCGCTCGATTGGGCATGTCATTGAAGCAGCGCTGCGCGCCTCTTTCCTGCTCAGCGCTCCGGTCGAGCCGGAGGATCGCGATACCGTGCTGCTCTGGCATCAGAAGATCGTCGATGCCATCGTCGCGGGCGATGCCCATGCCGCATCCGAGGCCATGGTCTATGTCATTCACAACGGCATGCGCCGCCATGACAGTACGGCGATCGAAACCGCCCCGGCCGAGCCGCCACCGTCGGCCGACACTGGAGAACAAGCGTGACAGACCTTCGCATCGCCATCGTCGGCTTCGGCAAGATCGCGCGGGACCAGCATGTGGCGGCGATCGCCGCCACACCGGGCGCAACGCTTGCCGCCGTGGCGAGCCGCAACGCCTCGCTGCAGGGGGTGCCGCATTTTGCGACCATCGAGGAATTGCTTCAGAAGGGGCCGCCGATCGACGCGGTCTCGCTCTGCACGCCGCCGCAGGTGCGACGGGCCCAGGCCGCGGCGGCGCTCGCCGCCGGCAAGCACGTCATGCTGGAGAAGCCGCCGGGCAACGGCGTTGCCGAGCTTGATCCGTTGATCGCGATGGCGGCGGGTGCGAAGCGGACATTGTTTGCGACCTGGCATTCGCGCTATGCGCCGACGGTGGAGCCGGCCCGGCAATGGCTCACTGATCGGCACATCAAATCCGTTCACATCAGCTGGAAGGAAGACGTGCGTGTCTGGCATCCCGGGCAGGGCTGGATCTGGGAGCCCGGCGGCCTCGGCGTGTTCGATCCGGGCATCAATGCGCTGTCGATCCTGACCAGGATTCTGCCGAAGCCCGTGTTCGTCACCGCGGCCGAGCTGGCCTTTCCAGCCAATTGCCAGGCGCCGATCGCGGCGAACGTGAACCTGACGGATATCAGCGGGCTGCCCGTGACCGCCGAGTTCGACTTCCGCCAGACCGGGCCGCAGAGCTGGGATATCCTCGTCGAAACCGATCAGGGCCGGCTGACGCTGTCCAGCGGTGGCGCGCGCATGGCCGTCGACGGCAAGGTGCTTGCCGAAGGGCCCGATGAGGAATATCGCGGGCTCTACCGACGCTTCGTCGCGCTCGCAGCAACCGGCGCAAGTGACGTCGATCTGACGCCGCTCCGTCTCGTCGCCGACGCCTTCCTGCTCGGCAAGCGCACGATCGTCGAACCGTTTGTGGATTGAGCATGGCCGCATCAACAATCACAAGAGACGTGTTCGGGACGCTGCCCGACGGCCGCGAGGTCGAGCGCGTCGTGCTGCGCGGGGAGGGCGGCTTCGAGGCGCGCATCATCAGCTACGGCGCGGTGCTGCAGGCGTTGATCGCGCCGGATGCCAACGGCGGATATGACGACGTCGTGCTTGGCCATGATGCCTTCGCCGGCTATCTCGCCGAACGGAAGTTTCTGGGCGCCACCGTCGGCCGCTATGCCAACCGCATCGCCAAGGGACAGTTTTCGCTTCAAGGCGAGACGGTGCAGCTAGCGGTCAACAACGGTCCGAATGCGTTGCACGGCGGGCTCGAGGGTTTTGATCGCAAGCTCTGGGAGATCGCGGAGATCGACGAAGGCGCCGAGCCCGCGGTGACGCTCACCTATGTCAGCCCGCATGGCGAGGAGAGTTATCCCGGTAGGCTCGACGTTCGCGTGACCTATCGCATCACCGGGCCGACCGAGCTGTCGCTGCTGATGGAAGCGCGGACCGACCGGCCGACCGTCGTCAATTTGACCAACCACAGCTTCTTCAATCTCGAGGGTGCGACGTCAGAGACGTCCATTCTCGACCACCGCCTGATGGTCGCCGCCGAGCAGTTCCTCGCCATCGATCCCACCGCCATTCCGCTGCCGGAGCCGCCGCGCAGCGTGGCCGGCACGCCGTTCGATTTCCGCAAACCGTGGCCGGTGGGTGAGCGCATCCGCGAAGGTGACCCGCAATTGCGCAACGGCAGGGGCTACGACCACACCTACTGCCTCGGGCGCGACGGCAAGCTTGCGCTCGCGGCGCGGCTGGAGGCGCCGCGCTCCGGGCGCATCATGGAGCTGTTCACCGATCAGCCCGGACTTCAGGTCTATTCGGGCAATTATCTCGACGGTACGATGTCCGGCAAGGGCGGCAAGCTGATCCGGCAATCGGACGCCATGTGCCTGGAGCCGCACATCTGGCCCGACGCGCCGAACCGGCCGGATTTCCCGAGCCCGCGCCTCGATCCCGGCGCGGTCTATCGCCATCACACGGTCTATCGCTTTTCAGTGAGGTCGCCATGATGGATCAGGTGCCGACGACTGTCCTCTCGGATCATCCTTGCCATCTCGGCGAAGGTCCGACCTATGACGTGACCACGGATACGGCGTGGTGGTTCGACATTCGCGAAGGCAAGCTGTTCGAGGCGCAACTCGGCACCGGCACTGTCCGCAGCCACGCGCTCGGGCGGATGGCGAGCGCGCTGGGGCGTATCGACGCCGAGCGGCAGCTGATCGTCGCCGAAGACGGCCTCTACATTCGCAAGGTCGCTGATGGTTCGATGACGCTGTTCTGTCCGCTCGAAGCGGACAATCCGATGACGCGCTCAAACGATTGCCGCGTGCATCAATCGGGTACGTTCTGGATCGGCACTATGGGCAAGAAAGCCGAGCCGAAGGCGGGCGCGATCTACGCGCTTCATCGCGGCAAGATCTCGACGCTGTTTCCCGGCATCAGCATTCCCAATTCGATCTGCTTCTCGCCCGACGGCGCCACCGGCTACTTCACCGACACGCCGCGTGCGGTGCTCTATGCCGTGCCGCTCAACCCCGCGACCGGCCTGCCGCGCGGCGAGCCGGAGGTGCTGTTGCGCCACAGCGGCATCGGCGGTCTCGACGGTTCGGTATGCGACGCCGACGGGCAGATCTGGAATGCGTGCTGGGGCGCGAGCCGGATCGACGTCTACTCGCCGCAAGGCGAGCGCCTGCGTTCGCTTAGCGTGCCGGCGAAGCAGGCGAGCTGCCCCGCCTTCGTCGGCCCCGACCTGTCGCGCCTGCTCGTCACGTCGGCCTGGCAGGATATGGACACCGCGGCACGCGCTGCCGATCCGCAAGCCGGCTGCACCTTTCTGCTCGAAGCAGCCGCGCGCGGACGCGCGGAACCCGACGTCAAGCTCGCATAGGAGGCCCAAGCCGTACACGACCGTCGTTCTCGACACCACGAAGAAAGTCTGACACCCAAAGGGAGTGAAACATGCTGAAACTGAAGACAACATTTCTCGCGCTGGCGTTGGCCAGTGCCGCCACGATGGCCACAGGCGTCGCTGCCTTCGCCCAGAAGGCGACGGTCGGCATCGCCATGCCGACGAAGTCCTCGGCGCGCTGGATCGACGACGGCAACAACATGGTCAAGGTGCTGAAGGAGCGCGGCTACAACACCGACCTGCAATATGCCGAGGACGACATCCCGAACCAGCTCTCCCAGGTCGAGAACATGGTGACCAAGGGCGCCAAGGCGCTGGTGATCGCCGCGATCGACGGTACCACCTTGTCCGACGTGCTCAAGCAGGCGAAAGCAAAAGGCATCACCGTGATCGCCTATGACCGCCTGATCCGCGGCACGCCGAACGTCGACTATTACGCGACCTTCGACAACTTCCAGGTCGGCGTGCTCCAGGCGGAGTCGATCGTGCAAGGTCTCGGCCTGAAGGACGGCAAGGGCCCCTTCAACATCGAGCTGTTCGGCGGCTCGCCCGACGACAACAATGCCTACTTCTTCTACAACGGCGCCATGAGCGTGCTGAAGCCGTATATCGACAGCGGCAAGCTCGTCGTCGTGTCCGGCCAGATGGGCATGGATAAGGTCGCGACCCTGCGCTGGGACGGCGCCACGGCGCAGGCCCGCATGGACAACCTGCTCAGCGCCTACTACGGCAACAAGAAGGTCAACGCCGTGCTGTCGCCCTATGACGGCCTCTCGATCGGCATCATCTCCTCGCTGAAGGGCGTCGGCTACGGCAGTGCCGGCCAGCCGATGCCCATCATCTCGGGCCAGGATGCCGAGGTGCCCTCGATCAAGGCCATGCTGCGCGGCGACCAGTACTCGACCATCTTCAAGGACACCCGCGACCTCGCCAAGGTGACCGCCGACATGGTCGACGCCGCGCTCGCCGGCAAGCAGGTCACCGTCAACGACACCAAGACCTACGAGAACGGTGTCAAGACCGTGCCGTCCTATCTGCTGAAGCCGGTTGTGGTCTACAAGGACAATTGGGAGAAGACCCTGGTCGACAGCGGCTACTACAAGAAGTCGCAGTTCCAGTAAGACTCTCTCTTTTTCCCCTCTCCCCGCTTGCGGGGAGAGGGTTAGGGTGAGGGGCCTCTTTCCATACGGGCAGTGGTTGGTATGCACTCCGTCATTGCGAGCGCAGCGAAGCAATCCAGTCTGCCACCGCGGAAATTGTCTGGATTGCTTCGCTGCGCTCGCAATGACGATGTGGATGCACCGATATCAGTCAACCTCTCCCCGCACGCGGGAAGAGGCGAAGTAACGCAAGGGACACCAAAGCCATGACCGCCATGCTGGAGATGCGCAACGTCAGCAAGAGCTTTGCCGGCGTGCAGGCATTGCGCGACGTCAACTTCTCGGTTCGCGCCGGGCAGATCCATGCGCTCGTCGGCGAGAACGGCGCCGGCAAGTCGACGCTGATGAAGGTGCTGAGCGGGGTCTATCCGCACGGCAGCTACGAGGGCACCATCGTCTTCGAGGGCGAGGAGCGCCGCTTCCGCGACATCAATGATTCCGAGGCGCTGGGCATCATCATCATCCATCAGGAGCTGGCGCTGATCCCGCTGATGTCGATTGCGGAGAACATCTTCCTGTCGCATCCGCCGTCGAAGTTGGGGGTGATCGACCGCGACGAGGTCTACCGGCGCACGCGCGAGCTGCTGGCGCAGGTCGGCCTGAAGGAATCGCCGGATACGCTGATCACCGATCTCGGCGTCGGCAAGCAGCAGCTCGTCGAGATCGCCAAGGCGCTGTCCAAGCGGGTGCGGATGCTGATCCTGGACGAGCCGACCGCGAGCCTTAACGAGGCCGACAGCGCCGCGCTGCTCGAACGCCTGATGACCTTCCGCGAGCAGGGCATCGGCTCGATCCTGATCTCACACAAGCTGAACGAGGTCGCTAAGGTCGCCGACCACATCACCGTGCTGCGCGATGGCCGCACGGTGGACAGCATCGACTGCCATGCCGAGCCGATCCAGGAAGACCGCATCATCCGCAGCATGGTCAACCGCGATATGGCGCACCGCTTCCCGGAGCGCAACGTGAAGATCGGCGAGCCCGTGCTCGACGTCGAGAACTGGTCGGTCTATCACCCCATCCATCCCGAGCGGCAGGTGATCAAGAACGTCAGTTTCGGTGTCAAGCGCGGCGAGGTCGTGGGCATTGCCGGGCTTATGGGGGCAGGGCGCACCGAGTTCGCCATGAGCCTGTTCGGCCGCTCCTGGGGCACCAATATCAGCGGCACTATCCGGCTCGAAGGCCGTGAGATCGCGCTGCCGAGCGTCGCCGCCGCGATCGATGCCGGCCTAGCCTACGTCACCGAGGACCGCAAGCAGCTCGGCCTGATCCTTGCCGACGACGTCCGCAAGAACATTACGCTGGCGAGCCTCGACCAGGTTGCACCTGGCAGGGTGATCGACGACATCGCCGAGCTCAAGGTCGCCAGCGACTACCGCAACCGCATGCGCATCCGCTGCTCCGACGTCTACCAGGAGACCGGCCAGCTCTCCGGCGGCAACCAGCAAAAGGTCGTGCTGTCGAAATGGCTGATGACCGACCCGAAGGTCCTGATCCTGGACGAGCCGACCAGGGGTATCGACGTCGGTGCCAAATATGAGATTTACTGTATCATCAACGAGCTTGCGGAAGCCGGCCGCGGCGTCGTGGTGATCTCCTCGGAGATGCCCGAGCTGCTCGGCATCTGCGATCGCATCTGCGTCATGAACGACGGCGCCTTCGTCGGCGAGTTCAAGGGCTCAGAGGCGACACAGGAAAAGATCATGCGCGCCATCATGCGCAACGAACGAAGCATTGGGAACGCCGCGCCCGCGGCCGCGGAGATGGGAGGATCGCAGCTATGACCGACAAGACGGTTTCGCTGCCCGAGGAGCGCCGGCACGGCAGCTTCATCAAGAACAATTTGCGCAATTACGGCATGTTGATGTCGCTGGTTGCAATTATGCTTTTCTTCCAGGTCGTGACCGGCGGCACGCTGCTGCAGCCGCTCAACCTCACCAACTTGGTGCTGCAGAACAGCTACATCGTCATCATGGCGCTGGGCATGCTGCTGGTCATCGTCACCGGCCATATCGACCTTTCGGTCGGCTCGGTCGCGGGCTTCATCGGCGCCGTGGCGGCCTTGCTGATGGTGACCTACAAGGTCGATTATACGCTCGCCTTCATCGCTTGCCTCGCGCTCGGTGGCGCGATCGGTGCGGCGCAGGGCTATTGGGTGGCCTATTTCAAGATCCCCTCCTTCATCGTGACGTTGGCGGGCATGCTGGTGTTCAAGGGCCTAGCGCTCGCGGTGTTGCAGGGCCAGTCGCTCGGGCCGTTCCCGGCGACCTTCCAGAAGCTGTCCTCGGGTTTCATTCCGGAACTGCTGCCCGAGGCCGGCACGCTGCATCCGACCTCGATGCTGATCGGCGCCGTTCTCGCGCTCGGGCTCGTCTATGCCAGCGCCAAGGGAAGGTCGCGCGAGCAGTCGCACGGCATCGAGGTCGAACCCTATGCGTTCTTCCTCGGCAAGAGCATCTTGCTCGCCTGCGCCGTGCTGTATTTCACCTATCTGATCGCCTCGCATCGCGGCCTGCCCAACGTGCTGGTGATCATGACTGCGCTGATCGCGCTCTACGGCTTCGTCACCCGCCGCACCGTGATCGGCCGGCAGATCTACGCCGTCGGCGGCAACGCCAAGGCGGCGAGCCTGTCTGGCATCAAGACCGAGCGGCTGACCTTCCTCACCTTCGTCAACATGGGCGTGCTGGCCGCGCTCGCCGGCCTCGTCTTCGCCGCGCGGCTCAACACGGCGACTCCGAAGGCCGGCCTCGGCTTCGAGCTCGACGTCATTGCCGCCTGCTTCATCGGCGGCGCCTCGGCCTATGGCGGTGTCGGGCGAGTCGGCGGTGCCGTGGTCGGCGCCATGATCATGGGCGTGATGAACAACGGCATGTCCATCCTCGGCATCGGCATCGACTATCAGCAGGTCATCAAGGGCCTGGTGCTGCTGGGCGCGGTGTGCATCGACGTGTACAATCAGCGGCGGTAGCGCTTCGTAGCCCGGATGCAGCGCAGCGTAATCCGGGTCTCTGCGCTTGGTGAGATTTCCCGGATTGCGCTGCGCTGCATCCGGGCTACGGTCCTAAGCACTACGGCAGCGGTGATTGCGTCGTGAACAGCACGGTCGCGATCCCGATCGAGAGCCCCACCGCCGATACGGTTCCCACCGTCGACAGCACGCCCATGCGCCTGAGCGCGATGGCGAAGGCAATGATGATGGGTGTTGCGGTCATCAGCCCGATCTGTGCATCGCTCATGGGATCGTCCGGCGCTCCGTGAAGCTCTGAGCCGGTTCGTACCGCGAAACGGCTGGCTGAACGTTGTGTCGGCGCAAACAGGAGCCCTGCAGTCCTCCAGTTTGTCCGGCAACAAATTCGGAACCTGGTGGCCGAGCTAAGTCTGACCGGTGTCCTGATCCGGAAAGACGATGTCGACGGCCGAGTGCGAACAGCAGGAAACAGGCTGGGGAATCCTGCAGGATCTCCCCGGCGATCCCATGATCTGGGTGCTGATCTTCAGCGAACTCGTCGCCTTCGGCCTGCTCCTCGGCGCCTTCTCTGTCGCCCGCGCGATTCACCCCGCGGTGTTCGCGGCCGGGCAGGCCACGCTCGATTCGCATCTCTCCGGCCTCAACACCGTCGTGCTGGTGACCAGCGGCTGGGCGGCGGCCCGGGCGACCAAGGCCGTGCGGAATGGACAACGGGCAACGACACGATACTGGCTTCTCGGCGCCATGGCGCTCGGCTGCCTTTTCATCGCGATCAAGCTCGCAGAGTACGCCGAAGAAACCCGGCGCGGGGTCGGGCTTGAGACCAATCCCTTCTTCACGCTCTACTTCCTGCTGACCGGCTTTCATCTCCTGCACGTTGGCCTCGGCATCATCATTCTCGCCGTGGTCTGCCGCCGTGCCGGGATATCAGGCGTCGAGACGGGAACGGCCTTCTGGCACATGGTCGATCTGGTCTGGATCGTGATGTTCCCGATCCTGTATCTGGTGAAATGACGATGCCAGATCGTGTCGACGTCACCTGGATCGCCTTGATCGGCCTTGCGCTTGCGACCGTCCTGCTGCCGCCGCTAATACCACGGGCGCTGCTCGGCAACGCTCTGCTGCTTGCCTTCGCCGCGCTCAAGGGGCATCGCATCGCGCTCGACTTCATGGATCTTCGCGCCGTCCCCGCACTCTGGCGCGGTCTCGTCGCGAGCTGGATCCTCATCGTGCTGCTGCTTGCCTGGCTAGCCTCGGCGCTCGTCGCCCTGATCTGACGCGCTCATTGCGCCCTGACAAAGAACGGGCCGGGCAAAGCGGCAATAAATCACACCATCGCAATTTCGCAGGAATCAACCGGAAAGGATTGGCAATGGCTGAACGCCTGACCAAGTCGGCCGCTCGAAACGTCTTCTACGGCGGCTCGGCCTTTTTCTTCGCCATCTTCATAGGGCTAACGGCGCACAGCCATTACTACATGGCCACGACATCGACCGACGCAGCCACGCTGACGTCTTCGGTTGCCCGCGGCAAGCACGTCTGGGAGAAGAATTCTTGCATCAACTGTCATACCCTGCTGGGCGAGGGCGCCTACTTTGCGCCTGAAGTCGGCAATGTCTGGGATCGCTGGGGTGGCAACGAGGATCCGGCCGCCGCGCGCGAGACATTGAAGGCCTGGATGCAGTCGCAGCCTTCGGGCGCACCGGGCCGCCGGCAGATGCCTCAATTCAACCTCACCGACCAGGAGCTCGATGATCTCGCCGACTTCCTGCAATGGACCAGCAAGATCAAGCGCCAAGAGTGGCCGCCGAACAAGGCGGGCTGAGCGCATCGCTTCCTGAAATCCCTCAAGACAGAGAGCCTGAGATGAAATATCAGACCCAGAAAGTCGCGATGCTGTATTTCTACGGCGCGCTGACCCTGTTCGTGGCGCAGGTCCTATTCGGCCTCGTCGCTGGAACGATCTACGTCCTGCCCAACACGCTGTCGACCCTGCTGCCGTTCAACGTCGTCAGGATGATCCACACCAACGCGCTGATCGTGTGGTCGTTGATCGGCTTCATGGGCGCGACCTACTTCCTGCTGCCCGAGGAAACCGAGACAGAGCTCTACAGCCCGCTGCTGGCCAAGATCCAGTTCTGGATGTTTTTCGGTGCTGCGGGTGTGGCTGTGGTCAGTTATCTCTTCCAATACCACGAGGGCCGCGAATTCCTCGAACAGCCCTTCATCATCAAGGTCGGCATCGTCGTCGTCTGCCTGATGTTCCTGTTCAACGTCACCATGACGGCGCTGAAGGGCCGTAAGACCACGATCACCAACATCCTGGTATTCGGGCTGTGGGGCGTTGCGATCTTCTTCCTGTTCGCCTTTTACAACCCGGTAAATCTCGCGGTCGACAAGATGTACTGGTGGTATGTTGTTCATCTCTGGGTCGAGGGCGTCTGGGAGCTGATCATGGCCTCCGTGCTCGCTTATCTCATGATCAAGCTCAACGGCATCGACCGCGAAGTGGTCGAGAAGTGGCTCTACGTCATCATCGGGCTGGCGCTGTTCTCCGGCATCCTCGGCACCGGCCATCATTTCTACTGGATCGGCGCGCCCGGTTACTGGCAGTGGATCGGCTCGCTGTTCTCCACGCTCGAGGTCGCGCCGTTCTTCACCATGGTGATCTTCACGGTGCAAATGACCTGGAAGGCCGGCCGCAAGCACCCGAACCGCGCTGCATTGTTGTGGTCGGTCGGCTGCTCGGTCATGGCGTTCCTCGGCGCCGGTGTCTGGGGTTTCCTGCACACCCTGTCCTCGGTCAACTACTACACCCACGGCACCCAGGTTACCGCCGCGCACGGCCATCTCGCCTTCTTCGGCGCCTATGTGATGCTGAACCTGTCCGTGATGGCCTATGCAATCCCACAGATCAGAGGGCGTGCGCCCTACAATCAATGGCTCTCCATGGCGAGCTTCTGGATCATGTGCACCGCCATGATGGTGATGACCTTCGCGCTGACCTTCGCCGGCGTGGTCCAGGTCCATCTCCAGCGCGTGCTCGGCCAGGGCTACATGGACGTGCAGGACCAGCTCGCGATGTTTTACTGGGTCCGGCTGGGGTCCGGCGTGTTCGTCGCGATCTCCGCGCTGATGTTCGTGTGGGCCGTGCTTGTGCCCGGTCGCGCCCGTCAGCCGGTCATCCCCGGCGCGTTGCAGCCGGCCGAGTGAGCGCGCAAAGGCGGCCGTGGCTCGCTGCGGCCGCCGTCACTATGTGAATTCCGGAGAAAGACCATGAATGCAGCACTTCTCGCCGTGGCGAAGCCCGAACCTCAGCCGCCCGCCTATATTGCCAGTGGCAACGAATGCGCGCTGTTCGAGCACGCTTGGCGCAATCAGCTGCCGGTGCTGCTGAAGGGGCCGACCGGCTGCGGCAAGACGCGCTTCGTCACGCATATGGCGGCGCGGCTGGGATTGCCGCTGCACACCGTCGCCTGCCACGACGATCTCACCGCGGCCGATCTCACCGGCCGCTATCTGCTCAGGGGCGGCGATACCGTGTGGAGCGACGGCCCGTTGACGCGGGCGGTGCGCGAGGGCGGCATCTGCTATCTCGACGAGGTCGTGGAGGCGCGCAAGGACGTAACGGTGGTGCTGCATCCCCTGACCGACGATCGCCGCATCCTGCCTCTGGAGCGTACCGGCGAGCAGCTTGCTGCGCCGAACAGCTTCATGCTCGTCGTCTCCTACAATCCAGGCTATCAGACGCTGCTCAAGGCGCTCAAGCCGTCGACGCGGCAGCGCTTTGTCGCGATCGAGTTCGGCTTCCTGCCGCCGGAGCAGGAGATTGCGGTGGTCGCCGCCGAGAGCGGACTATCGCCGGAGCGCGTGCGGCCGCTGGTCGGGCTGGCTGGCCGGCTGCGCGCGCTGAAGGGCCACGACCTGGAGGAGGGTGTCTCGACCCGGCTCGTCGTCTATTGCGCGACCCTGATTGCGGCCGGCATGCCGACGGCCGATGCCGTGCTCGCTGGCATGATCGAGCCGCTGACCGACGATGCCGATGTCAAGGCGGCGCTGCTGGACGTCGCGCGTGCCGTGATCGGCTGAGGCGGCTCCGATGCTCGATTTCCTCGAACTGGAAGAGACCGTCGGCCGCGCCTGGCACCGCATGGTCGGTGGCACCGCCAGCTATCCGGTTCATGCCGAGCATGCGGTCTCGCTTGCGGAAATGAGAAACAGGCTCGCGGTGATGTTCCGCGCGCTGGGCGGTGAGGCGGGTGTGCAGATCGCCGGTGCCGGCGCGCGCAAGTCCGGGCATCGGCTCGGCTGGCGGCAACGCATCGGTCTCGGTGACGAGCGCCTGGAGCAGCCGGGCCGCGATGCCACCTCCATCTTCCTTCCTGAAAGCATCGCGATCTTTCCCGACAACGCGCTGAATGCAGCGCTCTATCGCTGGCTCGCGACATGGTTCGCAGCCGCGCCGATCGAAACCATCACCGAATCCGATCCGCTGCGGCGGGATCTTCTGGTGTTGCGCCGGGCCAGCGAGACGGCGGTCTTCGTGCTCGCGCAATTTCCCGGCCTCGTCGACGACTATGCGCAACTCGCCGCAGCAACTGCCGAAGCCAGGCCGCGTCGCCCCTTGCCGCGCATCGAGCAGGAGGTCGAGCAGATCGTGCTGGGGCTACTCGGAACCGGAAAGGCGCCTGCGGGCAAGCTGTGGCCCGCGATGATGGGAACGGAGCCGCTGCTGGTCAAGGCGCCGCCTGGCTATCGCTCGATGCTTCCGTGCCCGCTGTGGGGCGATTGCTGGACCCGCGAGCTGTCGCCTGCGCATGCGGGCGTGGATGAATGCGCCGATGGTGCGGAGGCCGCGAGCGAGGACAATCGCAAGCACTTTGCCGTGCGCGAGCGCGAGGACGGCGCCAATCGCCGCGATCCCTTCGTACTCAACCGCTTCGAGAAAATTCTCGCGATGGCCGAGATGGTCAATGTCGACCGCCCCACCGATGACAGTGAGGAGGAGGATGCGCAGAAGGCGGCGGACGATCTCGAGGAGATAACGCTCAGCCGCCGCAGCGGCAAGCCGGCGGGCCGGTTCAAGTTTGATCTCGACCTCCCGCCGGAGGCCCTCGATGCCTCGCGCTTGACTGCGGACCTGACCTATCCGGAGTGGGATTATCGCAGCGGCTCCTATTTGCCGGATCATTGCCGCGTACTCGCATCTGCCGCCCCCGAGAATGGGGAAAGCTGGACGCCCAACGAGACCATGCGCCGGCACATCCGCCAGGTGCGCCGCCGCTTCGAGGTCCTGCGGCCGCGCCATGAGTTGATGCGGGCTCAGGCCGACGGGCATGATCTGGATCTAGACGCGCTGGTGCGTGCGCGGTGCGATCTCCGCGCCGGCAGCAGCAGCGGTCTTGATCGCGTCCATTTGGCGATGCGCCCGCAAGGTCACGATCTCGCTGTCACGCTGCTGGTCGACGTCTCGCTCTCCACGGACGCCTGGGCCAATGGCTACCGCGTGCTCGACGTCGAGAAGGAGGCGCTGCTCGTGCTTGCCCACGGCCTATCCGCCTGCGGCGATCACCACAACATCCTGACCTTCACCTCGCGCCGGCGCTCCTGG
The DNA here is from genome assembly GCF_025200905.1 of Bradyrhizobium yuanmingense. NCBI lineage: Bacteria > Pseudomonadati > Pseudomonadota > Alphaproteobacteria > Hyphomicrobiales > Nitrobacteraceae > Bradyrhizobium > Bradyrhizobium yuanmingense. Next base: position 2,538,684 of record NZ_CP104173.1, read on the forward strand.
GTGCGGCTCGAGACGGTTAAGGCGTTCGGCGAGCCGATGAGTGACGTGGTCGAGCGCTGCATTGGCGCGCTCAAGCCCGGCTATTACACGCGGATCGGTGCGGCGGTACGGCATGCCGCCGCCGAGCTTGCACGCCAGCCGCAGCGCAAGAAGCTGCTGCTCGTCCTCACCGACGGCAAACCGAACGACGTCGACCACTATGAAGGGCGCTTTGCGGTCGAAGACACCAGAAAGTCCGTGCAGGAAGCGCGCCGGCTCGGGATCACGGTGTTCGGCGTAACGATCGACGCGGGGGCGCAATCCTATTTTCCGGCCCTGTTCGGGCGCAGCGGCTATGCGATCGTCGGCAACATCAAACGATTGCCCGCGGCACTGCCGGCGATCTACCGGCAGGTGGCACACTGATGCGGTTCATGCAACTGGGCGTTGGGCTATTGCTCAAGGCTTGGGTATATGATCGAATGGCCGGATGGAGCAGGGCCGGCCAAATCCCGATCTGATCATCTTCGACTGTGATGGTGTGCTCGTCGACAGCGAACTCTTGAGCTGCCGCTGCCTGTCCGAGGTCCTGGCGGAATTCGGTCTCGTGCTCAGCGAGGAGCAGGCGCTCGAGCTGTTTCTCGGACGCAGCACCAAGGCCGTCGAGCAGCATTATCGCGATCTCGGGCACTCGCTGACGGACGCCTTCCCGCCCCGACTGAAGTCGCGTGTGCTGGAGAATTTTGCCGCCTCGCTCGCGCCGATTCCCGGGGTGGAGGCGGCGATCTCCGGACTGACCGTGCCGTTCTGCGTGGCCTCGTCGAGCGATCTCGACCGCGTCTCGCTCTCGCTCGACGTCACCAGTCTTCGGGCATATTTCGGCGATCGGATCTACACCGCGCAGATGGTCAGGCACGGCAAGCCGGCGCCTGATCTCTTTCTTCATGCGGCCGAGAGCATGCGCACGCCGCCATCGCGCACGCTGGTGATCGAGGATAGCGTCAGCGGCGTGCAGGCGGGTAAGGCGGCCGGCATGACCGTCTGGGGATTTGTCGGCGGCGGCCATTATCGCAGCCGCGATGGCCGGGCTATATTATCGGCCGCCGGGGCCGATCGGGTCTTTACACATATGAGCGATCTCTGGGAGGTGTGAGCGCGCATGGCCGCCGAGAACGACAAGTCGAGACTCGACGACGCCGCGCGCGCCGGCTGGCTCTATTTCATTGCCGGTCACACACAGGACGAGATCGCAAAGATGCTTCAGGTGTCGCGGGCTTCGGCGCAGCGGCTGGTCTCGTTGTGCCTCGCCGAGCGGCTCATCACCTTCCGGCTCGAGCACCCCATCGCAGCCTGCATGGAGCTGGCGGCGCGCTTGAAGCAACGGTTCGACCTCGTTCATTGCGAGGTGGTGCCGGCCGATCCGGCCGCGCCGCAGGCGGTGGCTGGAATCGCCGAGCGCTGCGCCAATTTGCTCGATTCCACGCTGCGTTCGGAGACGCCCGTGATCGTCGCGCTCGGCACGGGCCGGGCGGTGCGTGCCGCCGTCGAGCGCGTCACGCCGATCGAGCGGCCCAATCACCAGATCGTCTCGCTGGTCGGCAATATCTCCGCCGACGGCTCGGCGAGCTTCTACGACACCGTCGGCCGGCTCGCCGACCGCACCGGCGCGCGGCACTATCCGATGCCGCTGCCGTTCCTGATGTCGTCGGAAGACGAGCGCAACAGGATGGTGCGCATCGAGCCGATCGCGAAGGTGAAGGCGGTCGCGGCAAGGGCTGACTTGCGCCTCGTCGGCATCGGCCAGATGGATCAGAAGGCGCAGGTGCACGTCGACGGCTTCGTCACCCGCGACGAATTGTTCGAGATGATGCGGCTTGGCGCCATCGGCGAGATCACCGGCTGGGCCTATGACGCCAAGGGGCGCCTGCTCAAGGCCGGCACCAACAAGCGCCTCACCAGCATTCCGCCGGAAGTGCCGGCGAAGACCACGACCATCGGTGCGGCGGTGGGCGCAGCCAAGGTGGCGGCGATTGCAGCCGCGCTGAGCGGCGGGCTGATCAACGGATTGATCACGGACGAGGCGACGGCAAGAGCGATTCTGGAGCGGTAAAGCGCTCACGCTTCGCGTGCCTACCACACTGGATGCTCCGCGTTCGCGGAGCACGACAGCCGTGGGTGAAGCAAAACCTCCCCATCCTTCCCGCACCGCAGCACTCACAAGTTGCTGGAATGCCCACGCGCCTGCTTGACAACGTGCCGCCCTTGCGCTGAACATACGCCCAACGCGTGGGCATATGCCCAAAACGCGAATTGAGGGGAGGTCACCGTGAAACATGTCCTGGGCGCCGTCTGCGGCGCGTCTTGCCTGCTACTGGCCGTCCCGGCGATGGCCGAAACGACCCTGACGATCGCCACCGTCAACAATGGCGACATGATCCGCATGCAGGGGCTGACGGGTGAGTTCACCAAGAAGAACCCTGACATCACCGTGAAATGGGTGACGCTGGAGGAGAACGTGCTGCGCCAGCGCGTCACCACCGATATCGCCACCAAGGGTGGCCAGTTCGATGTCCTCACCATCGGCACCTACGAGGTGCCGATCTGGGCCAAGAAGGGCTGGCTGGTACCGCTCGCCAACCTCGGCGCCGATTACGACGTCGCCGACCTCCTGCCCAAGATCAAGGACGCGGTCTCCGCCGACGGCAAGCTCTACGCCGCGCCGTTCTACGGCGAGAGTTCGATGGTGATGTACCGCACCGATCTGTTCGAGAAGGCCGGCCTGAAGATGCCGGAAAAGCCGAGCTGGGATTTCGTGATCGATGCGGCCAAGAAGCTGACCGACAAGAGCGCCGGCACCTACGGCATCTGCCTGCGCGGCAAGGCAGGCTGGGGCGAGAACATGGCGTTCCTCTCGGCAATGGCCAATTCCTATGGCGCGCGCTGGTTCGACGAAAAGTGGCAGCCGCAGTTCAACACGCCGGAATGGAAGACGACACTCACCACCTACGTCAACCTGATGAAGGAAGCCGGGCCTCCCGGCGCCAGCTCCAACGGCTTCAACGAGAATCTGGCGCTATTCAACGCCGGCAAATGCGCGATGTGGATCGACGCCACGGTCGCGGCGTCCTTCGTCACCAACCCCAAGGAGTCCAAGGTCGCCGACAAGGTCGGCTTCGCGCTCGCGCCCAACACCGGGCTCGGCAAGAACGCCAACTGGCTGTGGGCCTGGAATCTCGCAATCCCTGCCGGCTCCAAGAAGACGGAAGCAGCCGAGAAGTTCATCGCCTGGGCCACCAGCAAGGACTACACCAAGCTGGTGGCCTCGAAGGAGGGCTGGGCCAACGTGCCGCCGGGCACGCGTACCTCGCTCTACCAGAACGATGAGTACCTGAAGGTCGCGCCGTTTGCGAAACTGACGCTGGCCTCGATCAACGCCGCCGATCCCAACAAGCCGACGGTGAAGCCCGTTCCCTACGTCGGCGTGCAATACGCCGCCATCCCTGAATTCCAGGGCATCGGCACGCAGGTGGGCCAGCAGTTCTCGGCGGCGCTTGCGGGATCGATGACGGTCGATGCGGCGCTCACGGCTGCGCAGTCCGCTACCGAGCGCGAGATGAAGCGCGCCGGCTACATCAAGTGAACCCGGGCTCTCCCTGAGCTCAAACTTGCGGCCATCCATCCTTGCTGGATGGCCGCCCTTCTTCCTCCGAGCGGAGCGCCAAGAATGGCAACCCGGCAGACGCAGCTTCTTGCGCGGTCGCTCCTGACCCCGGCCGTCGGACTGCTGTTCATCTGGATGATCGTCCCGCTGGCGCTGACGATCTACTTCTCGACGCTGCATTACAGCCTGCTCGATCCCGGCTCGGAATCGTTCGTCGGCCTTGAAAACTTCCGCTACTTCCTCACCGATCCTGCCTTCCTCGCCTCGCTTCAGAACACGCTGGTGCTGGTCGGCTCGGTGCTGGCGCTGACCATCCTGCTCGGCATTCCCCTGGCGCTGCTGATGGACCAACCCGTGGTCGGCCGCAATTTCGTGCGGCTGATGGTGATTGCGCCGTTCTTCGTGATGCCCACGGTGAGCGCGCTGGTCTGGAAGAACCTGTTGATGCATCCGGTGTCGGGATTGTTCGCCTGGCTCGCTTCGCTGTTCGGCCTGACGCCGATCGATTGGTTCAACGACGTGCCGCTGTTTGCGGTGATTTTGATCGTGACCTGGCAATGGCTGCCGTTCGCGACCCTGATCCTGCTCACCGCGCTGCAATCGCTCGACGAAGAGCAGAAGGAAGCCGCCGAGATGGACGGCGCCAGCGCCGTCTCGACCTTCATCTACATCACGCTGCCGCACCTCGCGCGTCCCATCACGGTGGTGATCCTGATCGAGACCATCTTCCTGCTCACGGTGTTCGCCGAGATCTTCGTCACCACCGGCGGCGGGCCGGGCCTGCAAACCACCAACATCGCCTTCCTGATCTATTCGCAGGCGCTGATCCAGTTCGACGTCGGCAGCGCCTCGGCGGGCGGGCTCGTCGCGGTGGTCATCGCCAACATCGTCGCCTTCTTCCTGGTCCGCATCGTCGGCCGCAACCTGGAGGCCTGACATGGCACGGATGGCGACGACGCGGCGGGTGATGATATCGACGGCGGCGGCCTGGCTGTTCGGCTTCCTGATCTTCTTTCCCGATCCTATGGATGGGGCTGGCGAGCTTCAAGACCGAGCTCGAGGCCTTCGCGATCCCGCCATCCTTCCTGTTCTTCCACTGGACCACCGAAAACTACGCGACCGTGCAGGAACGCAGCGATTATCTGCACCACGCGATGAACTCGATCATCATCGCCGGCGGCTCGACGCTCATTGCGCTGCTGATCGCCATTCCGGCGGCCTGGTCGATGGCGTTCTCGCCAACCAAGCGCACCAAGGACATCCTGCTCTGGATGCTCTCGACCAAGATGATGCCGCCGGTCGGCGTGTTGGTGCCGATCTACCTGATCTACAAGAGCCTCGGGCTGCTCGATTCCCGCATCGGCCTCGTCTTCATCCTCTGCCTCGGGAATCTGCCGATCGTCATCTGGATGCTCTTCACATATTTCAAGGAGATCCCGCGCGACATCTTAGAGGCCGCGCGCATGGACGGCGCCACGATCGGCCGCGAGCTGGTCTATGTGCTGACGCCGATGGCGATCCCGGGACTGGCGTCCACGCTGTTGCTCAATCTGATCCTGGCCTGGAACGAGGCGTTCTGGACGCTGAACCTGTCCACCTCGAGCGCTGCGCCGCTCACCACGTTCATCGCCTCCTATTCGAGCCCCGAAGGGCTGTTCTGGGCAAAACTGTCGGCGGCGTCCACGCTGGCGATCGCGCCCATTCTCGTCCTGGGTTGGTTCAGCCAGAAGCAGCTCGTGCGCGGGCTCACCTTTGGCGCGGTGAAATAGGGGGCTGCCGGATCATGGGTCAGATCACACTTCAGGGCGTGCAGAAATCCTTCGGCCCCGTGCACATCATCAAGGGCGCCGACCTCGAGATCGCCGATGGCTCCTTCGTGGTGTTCGTCGGTCCCTCCGGCTGCGGCAAGACCACGCTGCTGCGGCTGATCGCGGGGCTCGAGGACGTCAGCGGCGGCAAGATCCTGATCGACGGCAAGAACGTCGTCGATACGCCGCCCGCCAAGCGCGGGCTGTCGATGGTGTTCCAGTCCTACGCGCTCTATCCGCATATGAGCGTGCGCGGCAATATCGGCTTCGGCCTCAAGATGGCGGGCTTGCCGAAGGACGAGATCAACCGCAAGGTCGAGGCGGCCGCCGCGACGCTGAATCTCACGCCCTACCTCGACCGCAAGCCGCGCGAGCTCTCCGGCGGCCAGCGCCAGCGCGTCGCGATCGGCCGTGCCATCGTCCGCGAGCCCAAGGCATTCCTGTTCGACGAGCCGCTCTCCAACCTCGACGCCGCGCTGCGCGTGCAGATGCGCATCGAGGTGACGCGACTTCAGAAGCAGCTCGGCACCACCGCGATCTACGTCACCCACGACCAGGTCGAGGCCATGACCATGGCCGACAAGATCGTCGTGCTCAACGGCGGCAAGATCGAGCAATATGGCTCGCCGCTGGAGCTTTACGAGCGACCCGCCAATCTCTTCGTCGCCGGCTTCATCGGCTCGCCCAAGATGAATTTCGTCACCGGAGAGCCTGCTTTGCAGAAGGGGGCGGCGACGATCGGCGTTCGGCCGGAGCATCTGAAGATCGAGCGCGACGGCGGTGGCGGCTGGCAGGGAACCATTGCGGTGGCCGAGCATCTCGGCAGTGACACCTTCCTCTACGTCGACGCCGGCGCGCTCGGCATGCTGACGGCGCGCTACATCGGCGAATTGAGCCTGCATGGCGGCGACCGGGTGTCGCTGATGCCCGACCCTGCGCGCATTCACCGCTTCGACGAGAGCGGCAACGCTCTTCGGGGCTGACAAGAAACGGCAAGAAGACGGAAAGACGATCATGTATCTGGAAAAATTCAGGCTGAGCGGCAAGACCGCGTTCATCACCGGCGGCGGCCAGGGCATCGGCCTCGCCTGCGCGGAGGCACTGGCCGAGGCCGGCGCGAAGGTCATCATCGGCGACCGCGACGGCAAGGTCGCCGACGGCGCCAAAGCCAGCCTGAGGGCGAAGGGCTACGACATCGAGACCGCAATCATGGACGTCACCAACACCACACGCGTGGCGGAGGTGGCAAATGATCTCGTCGCCCGCCATGGCAAGGTCGACATCCTCGTCAACAATGCCGGCATCGCGCGGAGCGAGACGCCGGCCGAGACCGTTACCGACGAGCACTGGCTCAACGTCATCGACGTCAATCTCAACGGCACCTTCTGGTGCTGCCGCGAGTTCGGCAAGCACATGTTGAAGGCTGGAAGCGGCGCCATCGTCAATGTCGGCTCGATGAGCGGCTTCATCGTCAACAAGCCGCAGGAGCAGTGCTTCTACAACGCCTCCAAGGCCGCCGTGCACCATCTGACCAAGTCGCTGGCCGCCGAATGGGGCGCGCGCGGCATCCGCGTCAACGCGGTGGCGCCGACCTATATCGAGACGCCGCTCAACGCCTTCGTGAAGAGCAATCCGAAAATGTATGACGCCTGGATTGGTGGAACTCCGATGGCGCGCATGGGGCAGGTTGAGGAGATCGCCTCCGTCGTGCTGTTCCTCTCGTCGGAGGCCGCGAGCCTGATGACCGGCAGTATCGTGCTGGTGGATGGCGGCTACACTTGCTGGTAGGCTCACCGTCAAAACGGACGGACCGGGAGAGACCATGCCGCGAGCGTATATCGGCGTCGACGTGGGGACCACGAGCACGCGGGCAGGGGTGTTTGACGAGGCCGGCACGCTGCTCGCGACGGCCCGGCATCCGATCAGGATCTGGCACGAGGCCGGCGACATCGTCGAGCAGTCGTCGGAGGACATCTGGCAGGCCTGCGCCAAATCGGTGCGCGCGGCGATGTCGGAAGCAGCGATTACGCCGGGCAGCATCGGCGGCATCGGTTTCGACGCCACCTGTTCCCTCGTGGTGCTCGATCCGCAAGGCGAGCCGCTCACCGTCAGCACCTCCGGCGAGGCGCAGCGCAACGTCATCGTCTGGATGGACCATCGCGCCACGGCCGAAGCGCGGCTGATCAACGAGACCGAGGATGCCGTGCTGCGCTATGTCGGCGGCTCGATCTCGCCGGAGATGGAGATGCCGAAGCTGCTATGGCTGAAGCGGCATCTGCGCGCGAGTTTCGATGCCGCCGGTCACTTCTTCGACCTGGCCGATTATCTGACCTGGCGGGCGACCGGCGCGCTGCAGCGCTCGACCTGCACCGTCACCTGCAAGTGGAACTATCTCGCCCATGACGGCGGCGGCTGGAGCGCGCCGTTCTTCAAGCGCATCGGCCTGTCCGACTTCGTCGCCGAAAAATACGCGCGCATCGGCACCGAAATCGTTGCGCCCGGTACGCGCCTCGGCGTCGGGCTCACGCCGGCAGCAGCAGTCGAGCTCGGCCTTCCTCCGGGCACCCCGGTCGGCGCCTCCCTGATCGATGCCCATGCCGGCGGTATCGGTGCGATTGGCGGCCGTGACGGGGCAGCCGGCCCGAGCGATGTCGGCGATCGTCTCGCCTACATCATGGGAACGTCGGCCTGCATCATGGCGACGACGAAGGAGCCGTGCTTCGTGCCGGGCGTTTGGGGTCCCTATTATTCCGGCATGGTGCCGGATTTCTGGCTCAATGAAGGCGGGCAGTCCGCCGCGGGCGCTGCGATCGATCATCTCCTCAAGTCGCATCCCGGCCATGGCGAGGCGAGCGCGGCGGCACGCAGCGAAGGCCTCGATCTCATCGATTTCCTCGAGCGCCGCATCATCGCGCGCTCCGGCGGTGCTAGCCGCGCCGCGCTGCTGGCGCGCGACGTCCACGTGCTGCCGGAATTCATTGGCAACCGCTCGCCCTATGCCGATCCCGACACGCGCGCGGTGATCGCGGGCCTTGATCTCGACACCGACATCGCCGCGATGGAACGGCTGTTCGTCGCCGGCCTCTGCGGTCTTGCCTACGGGCTTGCGGAGGTCATCGAGGCTTTTGCCGCGCATGGGGTCCGCTCCAGCATCATGATCATGGGTGGCGGTGCCAGCCGCAGTCCTTTGGTGCGGCAGATCATGGCGGATACCACCGGTCTCACGGTCGCGTTGCCGCAGACGAAGGAGCCGGTGCTGCTGGGCGCCGCGATGTTAGGGGCGGTCGCCGGTGGCGCCTATGCCTCGATCGGTGAGACCATGGCCAAGATGTCGGCGCTGGGGCGCAAGAGCGAGCCGACCGCGCCTGATATGGCCGCGTTTCACGCCCGCAAGCGCGAGGTCTACAAGCTGCTGCGCGAGCTCGATCGCGGCAGCCGTGCCGCGATGCGCAGCGTCGCGAGAGGTTGAAGGACATGCTGATTGCCTGCGGCGACGCGCTGATCGATTTCGTGCCGACGCGAAACGTCGAAGGGCGCGAAGCGGTGATGCCCGCGGTCGGCGGCTCCTGCCTCAACGTCGCGATCGGCATGGCGCGGCTGGGCGCGCCGACTGGTTTCGTCGGCGGCATCTCGACCGACCTGTTCGGGCGCATGATCGCCGATCATGCCTCCGCATCGAAGGTTGCACTCGATCTCGCCACCCGCAGCGACCACCAGACCACGCTCGCCTTTGTCCGCATTGTCGCGGGCGAGTCGCACTACGCCTTCTACGATGCCGAGACCGCGACGCGGAACTGGACTTACCGGCATGGGTCCATTCCGTTCGATACTGTCGAGGCCGTCCATGTCGGCTCGACCACGCTGGTCAACGACCAGGGTGCGGCCGAGACCAAGGTGCTGATCGCAGACGCGCGGGCGTCGTCCACGATCTCCTTCGATCCGAACTGCCGACCGAACCTCGTCAAGGACAAGCCAACCTATCTCGGCCGAATGGCCGAGTTCGCCGGAAGCGCCGATCTCATCAAGATGTCGGACGTCGATTTCGCCTATCTCTTCGGCGAGGAGCCGTATCAGCAGCGCGCGAGCACATTGCTGGGGCAGGGGACGAGCCTCGTCGTCATCACCCGCGGCAATAACGGTGCCATAGCCTGGCATGCGCAAGCAGGGCAGATCGAAGTGCAAGCACCGAAGGTCGAGGTGGCGGACACTATTGGCGCCGGCGACAGCTTTCAGGCGGCGCTGCTGTTGGCACTTTACAAGCAGGATCGCATCGCCCGGCCGAGATTGCAGGACATCGGCGCGGACGAGCTCCGCCGTGCGCTTTCCTTCGCCGCCAATTGTGCCGGCCTGACCTGCACCCGTCCGGGCGCCGATCCGCCTTGGAGCCACGAGATCAATTGGGACTGGTAGCCCACGTCACATCCGCGCGACGGCCTTCTCGGCACATTTGAGGAAGGTTCCGATCAACGGACTGTGGGAGTCCCGCCGCCAACAGACTGCGATGTCGAGGGAGTCAGTGACGTCACGCAGGGGTCTGAACACGACTCCGCGTGGCGCGCCGAGCTGTGCGCAGGCCGGCAGGATGGCGAGACCTTCGCCGGCCAGGACCAGGCTCATCGCCGAATGCACCGTCTCCACCCGGCTGGCGATCGGCATCACCACCTGGTGCCGACGCAATAAAGGGACGACCGCGGAGGAGGCGGGCCCATGGTCCGGATGCGGGAGTGCGATCAGCGGGCGGCCCTGCAGCCGGGCCATCGGCACCGAGCTCAAGCGGGCGAGTGGCGAGCGGATCGGCATGGCCAGCATGAAAGGCTGTGCACCGATCTTTGCCACCTGTATCTCGGGATGATTGATTGCGGGCATACACAGCGCGACTGTGACGCTGCGGTCGAGCACGCGGGCCTCGCGCGTCGAGGCGCTCAGCTCAACGAAGCTGAGGTCGACGCCGGGAACTGCGCGGCGCAGTTCGGGGATGAGTCGCGGCAACATCGCATTCGCCAGCACGAACATGTAACCGACTGACAGCCGGCCGCGCCGTCCCGAAGCAACCGCGCGTGCGGCTTCGGCGCCGTCGGCTGCCAACGCCAGCGCTTCGCTGGCGCGCGCCAGCAATGCCTGGCCGGCCTCGGTCAGATCCATGCCACGGGTGCCGCGGCGGAACAGCGGCGCGCCGATCTCGGCCTCGAGCTTGCGGATCTGGACCGAGAGGGGCGGCTGCGCCATCCGGAGCTGCTCGGCCGCCTTGCCGATGCTGCGCGCCTCGGCAACGGCGACAAAATAGCGGAGCCGGCGAAGATCCATTGGCATACCGAGAGCGTATGGGTTGGCGATAAAAATCGTATTGGACGGCGAGTTAACAAAACTGTCATTCTCGCTGTCAATGTCTTCGGGCCAATGGCGGCCCGCTTCGGAGCGTGATGTGACGATGAACGGCGATCCCTGTCTGTTGTCCGCGACCGAGCTGCGCGGTCTCGTCGCGGCAAAGCGGATTTCGCCAGTCGAGCTCACCCGCGCTGTGCTTGCCCGCGCCGAGGCCCTCCAGCCCGAATTGAACTGTTTCGTCACGTTGTGCGGCGACGAGGCGATCGCAGCGGCGCGCGAAGCCGAGCGCAAGGTGATGGCGGGCGAACCGCTCGGCCTGCTGCACGGCATCCCCGTAACCGTCAAGGACATCGTCAATACCAAGGGGGTCAAGACCACCTTCGGCGCCGTTCCCTACAAGGATAATGTGCCGGCCGAGGATGCCGTCGCCGTCGCGCGGTTGCGCAGCGAAGGCGCGATCCTGATCGGCAAGACCACGACGCCGGAGTTCGGCAGCAAGTGCCTCACCGATTCACCTTTGTTCGGTCGGACCCGCAATGCGTGGGACGCCTGCCGATCCTCCGGCGGCTCCAGCGGCGGCGCGGCGGTCGCTGTGGCGAGCGGCATCGCGCCGCTCGCTATTGCGACCGACGGCGGCGGCTCGACACGAATTCCGGCCGCCTGCAACGGCGTGGTGGGCCTGAAGCAGAGCAACGGCGTGATCCCGCACAGCCAGGCGCTCGACGTGTTCGGCAACCAGACCTATGTCACGCCGACCACCCGCACCGTCGCGGACACCGCGCTGATGATGCAGGCGATGGCGGGCGAAGATCCTATCGATCCCTGGTCGATCGCCGTGCCCGTGCCCGACTTCATCGGCACCGCCGCCCCGCATGGTGATTTGCGCGGGCTGAGGATCCTGTACTGCCTGACGCCGCCGGGCCGTCCGGTATCGGCCGAAGTCGCCGCCAATTTCAAGGTGAGCCTCGACCGGCTGGCCGGGTTAGGGGCCGAGCTCGAGGAATTCTCCGGCGAGGGGTTCGACATCGAGCCGATCTGGCGCGCCATCAACCACACCGTCTGGCGCACGCGCTTTGCCAAGCTTGCGGCCGAGCATCGGGACGAACTGAGCGAGGCCTTCCTCAAGCAGCTCGCGCTCGCCAGCGAAGTCAGCGGCATCGACTATCAGGAGGCGATGTTCGCGCGCACCGCGTTGTTCCGCCGCGTGCAATCGCTGCTTGCGCGCGGTCACCTGCTGGCGATGCCGACGCTGACGCGCACCGCGCTGCCGATCAAGCAGGACCTGTTCGGCAATATCGAGATCGACGGCAGGCATTACGACAGCGTCCGGCCGCATTGGTTCCCCTGGACAATGCCGTTCAACATGACCGGTCACCCCGCGATCAGCCTTCCCTCGGGCTTTGCCCGCGACGGGCTGCCGATCGGGCTCCAACTGGTCGGCCGTTTCCGGGCCGACGCGGAATTGCTGCGCGTGAGCGCTCTGTTCGAGGCGTCAAGCGACCTTCTGTCCCGCTGGCCGTCTTGAGGAGATGGAGATGCAGCAAAGAGCTTGCTTAAGGCGTCCGGACATGTTGATCGTGGCCTGGGTGAGCCCTGAAGCCGAGCGCGCATGAGCGTCTTTGTCCTCCGACGTCTGTTGACTCTGCTGGCGACGCTGGTCGGCGCATCGCTGATCATCTTCCTGGTGCTGGACGCGCTGCCCGGCAACGCAGCGCAGATGCTGATGGGCGCCGATGCTTCGCCCGACGCGGTGCGCGCGCTCACCGTCAAGCTCGGGCTCGACCAGCCGCTGGCGGTTCGCTATTTGCAGTGGATCAAGGGCCTTCTCGTCGGCGATCTCGGCAATTCCTACGTCTACGGCACCCCGGTCGGCAGCCTGATCGCCGAGCGGCTGGTGCTGACCATTCCGCTCGCGATCATGGCCATGACGATCACGGTGACGCTGGCGCTCTCGGCCGGTATCTACACCGCCGCCAACCACAACAAGCTCGGCGATGTCGGCGTGATGTCGTTGACCCAAGTGGGCATCGCGCTGCCGAATTTCTGGTTCGCGATTCTCCTGGTGCTGCTGTTCTCGGTGCGGCTGCAATGGCTTTCGGCCGGTGGCTTTGCCGGCTGGGAGGACGGCATCTGGCCGGGGATCAGGTCGCTGCTGTTGCCCGCGATCTCGCTCGCGGTGGTGCAGGCCGCGATCCTCGCGCGCGTCACGCGTTCGGCCGTGCTCGAAGTGCTGCGCGAGGATTTCGTCCGCACCGCCCGCGCAAAGGGCCTCGGCAAGCGCGAGGTGCTGTGGAGCCACGTGCTGCGGAATGCCATGATCCCCGTGATGACCGTGATGGGCCTGCAATTCGCCAATCTGCTCGCCGGCACCATCGTGATCGAGAACGTGTTCTACCTGCCGGGCCTCGGCCGCCTGATCTTCCAGTCGATCGCCAACCGCGACCTGATCGTGGTGCGCAATTGCGTGATGTTGCTCGCCGCGATGGTGGTGATCGTCAATTTCGTGGTCGATGTGCTCTATGCCTTCATCGATCCCCGCATCAAGGTGCACGACCTGTGAGCGCGCCCATCACCATCGACGCGCCCGTCGCAACGCGTCCGCTGCCGGCGCGCACGTTCTGGCGCCGTGCGCTGCGCCACCGCAGCTTCGTCCTCGGTGGCACGCTGAGCCTTCTGGTGCTGGCTTCGGCACTGTTGTCGCTGGTATGGACGCCGTGGTCGCCTTACGAAATCGACATCGCCGCAAAGCTCCGCCCGCCCTCGGCGGCGCATTGGCTCGGCACCGATTCCTTCGGCCGCGACATCGTCTCGCTGCTGCTTGCGGGCGCCCGATCCACCATCATGGTCGGTGTCATCGCCGTCAGCATCGGTCTCACCTTCGGCGTCACTCTGGGTCTGATCGCCTCGGCCCGGCGCGGCTGGACGGAGGAGATCATCATGCGCTTTTCCGATTTCACCTTCGCCTTTCCGGCCGTGCTGTCCGCGATCATGCTCGCCGCCGTCGTGGGGCCGGGCATGGTGACCTCGATCGTCGCGATCGGCATCTTCCAGATCCCGACCTTGACCCGGCTGACGCGCGGCTCGGCCAATGCGATCTGGGCGCGTGAATTCGTGCTGGCGGCACGGGCGGCGGGCAAGGGGCGCTTCCGCATCACCATCGAGCATGTGCTGCCGAACATCCTGTCGATCCTGATCGTGCAGGTCACCATCCAGTTCGCGCTCGCCATTCTCGCCGAGGCCGCGCTGTCCTATCTCGGCCTCGGCACGCAGCCGCCGCAGCCATCCTGGGGACGGATGCTGAACGATGCGCAGACGTTGCTGTTCCAGTCGCCGATGCTCGCGGTCTATCCGGGCGTTGCGATCGCAATCTCGGTGCTCGGCCTCAACCTGCTCGGTGACGGATTGCGCGACCTGCTCGATCCCCGGCTGGCGCGGGAGCGATGACGATGGCCGAGTGCTCCAACATGCCGCTAATCGTGGTCGACAATCTCGGCGTTCGCCTCAACACCAGCCGCGGGCCAGCGCAGGCCGTGCGCGGTGTCAGCTTTGCGCTGAAGCGCGGCGAGACGCTCGGGCTCGTGGGCGAGTCCGGCTGCGGCAAGTCGGTCACGGCGTTGTCGTTGATGGGGTTGCTGCCGGACAGTGCCGTCGTGACCGGCAGCGTCAAGCTGGACGAAGATGAACTCGTCGGACTTGCGGATTCTGACTATTGCCGCCTGCGCGGCAACCGCATCAGCATGATCTTCCAGGAGCCGATGACTGCGCTCAATCCGATGCACACGATCGGCAACCAGGTCGCCGAGCCGCTGCGCCGTCACAAGAGTTATTCGGCGGCGCAGGCACGTCGGGAAGCAATCGCTTTGCTCGACCGCGTCGGGCTGCCCGACCCCGCACGTCGTGTCGATGCCTATCCGCACCAGTTCTCCGGCGGGCAGCGTCAGCGCATCACCATCGCGATGGCGCTTGCCTGCGAGCCGGACCTGTTGATCGCGGACGAGCCGACCACCGCGCTCGACGTCACCATCCAGGGCCAGATCCTCGACCTCATCGCCGACCTCGTCGAGGAGCGCGGCATGTCGATGATCCTGATCTCGCACGATCTCGGCGTCATTGCCGAGAACGTCCAGCGCATGATGGTGATGTATGGCGGCACCGTCGTCGAGAGCGGCCCGACCGACGAGGTGTTCCGTCGCATGGGCCATCCCTACACGCAGGGCCTGTTCCGTGCACGGCCCAAGCTCGGCGCGCGCAAGGGGACGCGGCTGAGGACGATCTCCGGCACGGTGCCGGAGCTCGCCGATCTGCCGTCCGGCTGCACCTTCTCCGATCGCTGTCCACTCGTGATCGACCAGTGCCGCGCCGCGTTGCCGCCGATGGTGGATGTCGGCCCCGGCCATTTTGCGCGTTGCATAAGAACGGACGTGTCGATGGCCGAGCGCGTCGGAGCGCTGACCGCATGAGCATCGCCCCGCTTCTCGACGTCAGGGATCTCGAACAGCGCTACACGCTGCCGCGCGAGAGCCTGTTCCGTCCGCCGGGGCAGGTGCGCGCACTCAACGGCGTCAGTGTGCAGGTCCGGGCCGGCAAGAGCCTCGGCATCGTCGGCGAGTCCGGCTCCGGCAAGTCCACCTTCGCGCGCGTCGTGATGGCGCTGGAGCGGCCGACCGCAGGACAGGTCGCGCTGCTCGGGCGCGATCTCAACCGCTTGCCGGCCGACGAGCTGCGCCGCGCCCGGCGTGATTTCCAGATGGTGTTCCAGGATCCCTACGGCTCGCTCGATCCGCGGCAGACCATCGCGCGGATCGTCGCCGAGCCGCTGACCGTGCTGGAAGGTGCCGACCGCACCACGTTCCGCGACCGCGTCGCCGCGGTGCTGCGCCAGGTCGGCTTGCGCGATGCGGACATGGAAAAATATCCGCACGAATTCTCCGGCGGCCAGCGCCAGCGCATCGCGATTGCGCGTGCGCTGATCACCCAGCCGAAGCTGATCGTTGCCGACGAGCCGGTCTCGGCGCTCGACGTCTCCGTGCAGGCCCAGGTGCTGAACCTGATGCAGGACCTCCAGGAGCAGTTCGGCCTGAGCTACATCCTGATCAGCCATGACCTCGCCGTGGTCGACTATCTCTGCGACGAGGTCGCGGTGATGTATCTCGGCCGCATCGTCGAGCAGGGGCGGCCAGAGGATTTGTTCGAGCGCTGCGCCCATCCCTATACGCGGGCGCTGCTGGAGGCGGTGCCGCGGGCTCGCGCCGGGGGTGGCCGCCGCCGGCGCGGGGCCCAGGCGATCGCCTCGCACTCGGCGGTGACGACCGGATGCCCCTATGCATCGCGCTGCCCGCTTGCCGACCAGCATTGCCGCGAGGTTCCGCCTGCGTTACGCAAGGTGGGCGAGGGGCACCTTGCCGCCTGCCACAAGGCCGAGGCTGTGATGGCGTTGCCGCAGGCGGCCATGGAAGGTTAGTGTCCGGGGCAGGATTGGCGTTAAGCTGGAAACAGGATTGGCAGGGGAGTTTGCGCATGTTCAGGAAACTATCGATCGTCGCCTTTGCCGCTGCGCTCGTCGCGGCGCCCTTGCCGGTGCTGGCGCAGAGCAAGAAGGACAGCGTCGTCATGGCGATGGCGCTGGAGCCGCCGGGGCTCGACCCGACCAATGCGGCCGCCGCCGCGATCGCCGAGGTCACGCTCTACAACATCTATGAGACGCTGACCAAGATCAACGAGGACGGCTCGGTCTCGCCGCTGCTGGCCGAGAGCTGGACCGCTTCGCCCGATCTGAAGACCTATACGTTCAAGCTGCGCAAGGGCGTCAAATTCCACAATGGCGAAGCGTTCGATTCCGCTGCGGTGAAGTTCTCGTTCGAGCGCAACGCGGCGCCGACCAGCACCAACAAGGACAAGAGCCTGTACCAGGCCTTCGAGAAGGTCGAGACGCCTGACGCCGACACCGTCGTGATCACCGTGAAATATTCCGAGCCGAACCTGCCGTTCCTGCTCGGGCAGGCGGGCGGCTCGATCGTCGAGCCGAAGAGCGCGGGCACCAATGTCACGCAGCCGGTCGGGACCGGACCGTACCAGCTTGGCGGCTGGGCTAAGGGCTCTTCGCTCACGCTGACCAAATGGGCCGACTACCGCAACGCCTCCGCGATCAAGCTGTCCAAGGTGACGATTCGCTTCATCTCGGATCCGGCGGCGCAGGTGGCGGCGCTGCTGTCGGGTGACGTCGATGCATTCCCGCGCGTCGCCGCGGCGCGCGCCTTGGCACAGTTCAAGGCGGATCCGCGCTTCACGGTGCTGGTCGGCGGCTCCCGGGCCAAGACCATCGTCGCCATCAACCACCGCAAGAAGCCGCTGGACGACGTCCGCGTCCGCCGCGCCATCCTTGCCGCGATCGACCGCAAGGCCATGATCGACGGCGCCGTCGACGGCTTCGGCACGCCGATCGGCAGCTTCTACGTGCCGGGCGCGCTCGGCTATGTCGACACCACCGGCATCAACCCCTATGACCCCGAGAAGGCCAAGAAGCTGCTCGCGGAGGCCGGCGTCACCACGCCGCTCGAATTGTCGCTCAAGCTGCCGCCGCCGTCCTATGCGCGGCAGGGCGGCGAGATCGCCGCGGCCCAGCTCGCCAAGGTCGGCATCATCGCCAAGATCGAGAACGTCGAATGGGCGCAGTGGCTGTCGCAGGTGTTCGCCGGCAATGGTCCGCACAATTTCGATCTCACCATCGTAAGCCATGTCGAGCCGTTCGACCTCGTCAAGATCACCGAGCCGGACTACTACCTCGGTTACAACAACGAGAAGTTCAACGCGCTCTATAAGCAGATCGTCTCGACGCCGGACGAAGCCGGCCGCGCCAAGCTGCTCGGCGACGCCCAGCGCATGCTCGCCACCGACGCGGTCTCCGCCTACCTGTTCCAGCCGCAGCTCATCACCATCACAGCCAAGAAGCTGAAGGGCGTCTGGAAGGACGTGCCGCAATACGAGAACGACTTCTCCACGTGGTATTGGGAGTAGGCGACGTCCGTTGCTGTGTCCTCTCCACGCATTGGAGAGGACAACTCAAAACAAAAACCTGAAAACAACCCCATGCACAGTAGCGGGGGTCAATCGTTTCAATGGTTTACACGTCGCGCCTGTACGATCGACGCGATTCGCCTAGAAGTTGACCCGTCGGGCAAAACACTGGCATGATGGCATGCTCGCGTCTCGTGGTGGAGATGCGCCGTCGGGCGAGGCAGAAGTGCAGAAATCATCCCGCCGCGATGCAGGCATTGCCGCGGCGGCCATCAGCGCCGAGGCGCCGATCTCCTTGAAGCTCGATCATGCGCCGATGAGCGATATCACTCATGCCTTGGCCAGTGGGCATGTCACGGCCACGGCGCTGGTCGAAGCCTATCTCGCGCGCATCGAAGCCTACGACCGCGACGGGCCCAAGCTCAACGCGGTCCGCGCGCTCAATCCCGACGCGCTCGCGATCGCGGGCAGGCTCGACGGCGCCGAGCCGTCGGCCGAGCGGCCGCTGGCCGGCATCCCGATCCTGGTGAAGGACAACATCGCAACCGGCGACGCGCAGCCGACCACGGCGGGCTCGCTGGCGCTGGAAGGCGCACGCGCACGCGACGATGCGACGCTCGTCAAGCTGCTGCGCGAGGCCGGCGCGGTGATCCTCGGCAAGGCGAACCTGACCGAATTTTCCAACATGCTCGCAATCGACATGTCCCACGGCTTTTCGTCGCTGGGCGGCCAGGTCAAGAACCCCTATGCGCCGGCGCTGGCCGACGATCACGGCATCCCCGTCGTGTCCCCGGGGGGCTCAAGCGCGGGCCCGGCGGTCGCGGTGGCGGCCGGTCTGTGTGCGGCCTCGATCGGCACGGAGACTTCGGGCTCGCTACTGTTTCCCGCCAGCCAGAACGGCCTCGTCACCGTGAAGCCGACCGTCGGGCTGATCAGTCGTGCCGGTATCGTGCCGATCGCGCACAGCCAGGACACCGCAGGGCCGATGACGCGGACCGTGCGCGACGCAGCGCTGCTGCTCAACGTGCTGGCGGCCAAGGACCCGCTCGACCCAGCGACGCAAAAGCAGCGGCGGCCGGCCGATTACACCGCCGGTCTGACCCGCGATGCGATGAAGGGGGCGCGCATCGGCGTGCCGAGCGACCATGCCGACCCACTGAACGACTGCTATTACGGCAAGCTGCCACCGAAGTCGGCCAAGCTGATGACTGAGGCGATCCAGGTGCTGGAGGATCTCGGAGCCGTCATCGTGCGTGCCAGCATGCCGACGCTTGGCTGGATCGGCGGGCCGGGCACGACCATGGCCGTGCTCAACCGCAATCCGCTGAGCGCCCACAAAGGCACGATCACCCGACCGCCGGTCGTCTTCCTCTACGAAATGAAGCACGACCTCAATCTGTATCTGAAGGATTGGGCGACCAATACGGACATCAAGACCATGGCCGACATCGTCGCCTTCAACGAGGCGAATGCGGGCAGGGCGCTGCGTTTCGGCCAGGACCACTTTCTCGCCGCGGAGATGACCAGGGGCGATCTCAGCGAGCGCGAGTACAAATCGGCGCGCGCCATGGACCTGCTCTCGGCCAAGACGCGCGGCATGGATGCCTATATGAGCCGACACAAGCTCGACGCCGTCCTGTTCCCCGGCGCATACGGCGCCGCAATCGCCGCCAGGGCGGGCTATCCCAGCGTCATGGTGCCGGGCGGGCTCGTTTCGGGCACAGACGACGGCAAGGACACGCCCGATTATCCGTTCGGCATTACCTTCGCAGGCCGCGCCTGGAGCGAGCACAAGCTGCTACGCCTGGCCTACGCGTATGAGCAGGCCTCCGCCAAGCGCAAGCCGCTGCCCGGCTTGCCGGCGCCTTAGAGTGCACTGTGCGTGCGCCGGTTGGTGCCGGTGGCATGCGCTGACAAATCCGTTGTCTGTTCTCACCGATATGGCGGACGTGCCGTCCTGCCCTGCGGAGGGCGCTTTGTGACCCGAAGGCGACATCGATCGGACGTCTAATCGGCCCTTCAACTCACCTGCGTGCCCTTGTGTTATTGTATCCCTTCCGGGAACTCGATGGAGGGAAGGATGGACATTCGATCGAAATTGACGGCGCTGTGTGAAGCGTTCAACGCGCACGACTTGGATTCCATCATGGAGTTCTTTGCTGACGATTGTGTCTTGGAGATGCCGAGGGGAAGCAAGCCGTGGGGCTCCCGCTTCGAGGGCAAGCGCAACGTACGAGACGGGCTCGCGACGCGCTTTGAAGGCTTACCGGATGTTCACTACGGCGACGCCGAGCATTTTGTGGATACGATGGCAAACACGGGCATTTCAAAATGGACGCTAACGGGCACTACCGGCGAAGGAAAAAAGATCGAGGTCCGAGGATGTGACTTTTACACTTTTCGCGCGGACGAAGTGATCCGCAAGGACTCGTATTGGAAGATTATTGAAGGACCTTCGTCAGCCTAACGACGCACATGTCCGAATGTGGCCCAGAGGTGCAGGTCCAGGCAGCGTTCTGTTGTCGGCTCATCGGGGAAATCGGAAGTAACCTGCGTGCCGACAATTGGCGCTCATGATCCATATCGGACTTACTGCCGTTCTCAATTTGTATATCCGATGGACTGGGCTTACCGGGGTAGGGGAGCCGATCTTACCTGTTCGCTAACCCGCAAATCTCCCAATGGACGTGACGTAAGACCGGACAGAGCTCGCCGAGCCTAAGCTTGACCTGTGCGCGCGCGGACGGCAGAGCGCGCAGGCAGATCGATTTCATACATTTCCTTTCCAGATCAGCCATCGGTAGACGCCGAACACGTTGATAAGTGTCACCACCACGTTTTGAACCATCAGCGCATATTCCGCTGTTAGATAGCCGACGACGATCCAGATCACCGATGCACCGCTCAGTACGACGAAGGCCCAGCCGGTAACGAGTGGCCGCGCCCGCGCAGCTAGGATCAGCCCGGCCCCGATCGTGCCGACTGTCGCCACCCAACGCAGGATTTCATCCATGACGCGTGTGCTCCCCGAAAACCGACGTCGGAGCGTCGCTCCGCGATTTGCCTATACGGACGCAGTCACAGGCAGGCCGCCGGAGTGGAACTTTTCGTCTCGTGCGCCGACCACCATGCGACCCCCGCCCGAGCGACTTGGCCCCACAGTGGCGGCGGAAGGTCAGGCGCCAGTGTGGTGATCCCGTGCGGTATCAACTCCGCTACGCCGAAATCGGAAGCTCCTTTTTTCTCATCCCCGAACCGCGTTTCCATCAACCGGCGTGCGGCACATTGCCCCGGGCTGCCGAAATGAAATCTGAGCCAAGGACTTATCTGCGCAACGAGGTGATCGAATGAGCGCGACTTCCGCTGTTGGCCCATCGCTTCCGTTAGGGCGTAGCGACGAGTTGTCCGGAAGCGGGGTAAACCGGAAGCGCCCCGGCTGCTGGGCAAATCGGCGGCTTTTGACCCGAAGCGGACCTCGCTAGATTTCTCTCAACTGCGAGCAAAGCTGCTAACTCAACGGAAGGTTTGCCGGGTGAATGATCCACCGGCCGGATCGGAGCAGCAGGATGATAGATCGCGTAGCACGCGACCAGCTTTCAGGAAACCTTAGACACCTGATTGCCGGCTCGATTACCAACGATCAGTTTGAACGAACTATGCCGGTGAACGACGGGGACCCAGCGATCTGGGCGATTACAGACATGTCGTGGCTCCTCTACAGCGATATGAAGGAGCATCGCTTGGTCCGACGTCACAGCCTCGATCCGGTCTGGAAACGCGAAGTGCTGCGCTGGATATTGTTTCTCGACGGCGACTTTGAGTACCGTTGGCCGAAGATTTCATTGCCCGGCCTCCACCCGATGCGACGCGCCCGCCCGATGTGGTGAGTTGGCACAATCCGATTTCTCACGATCGTGCCTCCGGCTTTCTTGCGGCTGGAGATTACAATGCTTGGCCGTTCATTTCCCGATCCGAGTACAAGCATGCGTTGAGGCATCCGAGACGTCTGGCCGGAAGGCCAAGGTAAGGGCCTAGTGGTAGCGTAGAGACAGCGTTCATCAGCGAAAATCTCGACACGGCCGAGCGATGTGCTCAGATTTCGAAGGCCGCGAATGATGAAACTATCCGGTCGATATTTGCCCGGATGTCTGAGCTGTATCGTGAGTTGCACGAGCAAGAGGAGAGGCTTGCGGATTGGAAGAGGCAGCAGGGTCCTACTTCAACATTTGATTTCATAGTCAAGAAACCTCGCGATTAGCGCAAGCTTTTGACCCGATGCAGACTTCAACCGCCGATTAGCTGCTCTCACGAGGTCTGCTCTTTAAGCGATACAGAAGCACCTCGTGGAGTTCGATCTTCTGCTCTTGACGAAAAATTTGCAAGAAAAACGAAAAGGCTTCAATGAGGAGCCTGACGGCAAACACAGTCTTGTAGGGTTGATGCGCGGTTCTTCTCAGTTGCGCCAGCTTGGCGAGCTTGCCGCCGAGCAAGCCGTTTTTGTAGGATCGGTCGTACCACACGGCGGCTCTCAACTGGTTCAAACGCCCGTCTCGGGACTGATAGTGCGTCGCGAGCCAAAACTGTGCGTTCCAATTACCTTTGACAGCGAGCTTGCGAAGTTCTCGAACCCCCTCCGGGACACCGCGAAGCTGAAGGAAGCGGGCTCGATGTAAGACGCCGTTCTCCTGACCAGATGAGGCGGCACGATCAAACCAGTTCCATGCCGTCACGAGATCGGGCGCAACGGCATCACCTCGGGCATACTCCCACGCGAGGGCCAACTGAGCGTCCACGTCGCCGGACGATGCAGCAGCGATCCATTCAGGAATCTTGCTACGACGCTTAGCGAGATTGTCAGCGCGGGTCGTTAGTGAAAGCCGCATCGTTCAAAGCAATATCCCTGCGATCCTCGGATTTTGTCACACAGGAAATTAAGGAAACACCACTCTGTGGCTAACAATTGGAAGCGACGTTTGTCCGCTTCTGGCCCTGAGCCGAACAATGCTGAGGCCATCAATGTTGGCTCTCAGAGCGGCGGCGGAGCCGTGCGTACCTCGACTGCTGCTTGTGGCCCCTTTCCAGACGCCGAACACTCAACGGAACGAGCCAGTTTCCGTGGTTGCCGAAGGGGCGAGATCGGCGTTTCGAAAGCGATCAGCGAGCGCAAAGACGTCCGCACGCTCGATGATCAGATCGCGGAACAGTCGCGCCCGGTGTGACATCCATTGCGGGTCGGGATAGACAATGTGCATGGGCAGCGGCGGCACGACGAAGTCGGGCAGCACATGGACGAGACGGCCGGCCGCGATGTGCTCGGCGGTGCACCAGTTCGGCAGCACGGCGACGCCTATCCCCTCCAATGCAGCCAGCGTCATCACGTCCGCATCGTCGCAGGTCATCGCCGGCGCGATGTCCACGACGTAACGGCCGGTTTCGGATTCGAACGTCCATTGATTCTTCTGCGACAGGCGTGAGTACGTGACGCAGGGCATGCGGCGCAGATGATCCGGCAGCGAGGGCACCTGATGACGCGCAAGCAGCGCGGGCGACGCCACCAGCAACCGCTTAATGGTGCCCACCCGCCGCGCTACCAACGAACTCGAATTGAGGCTGCCGATCCGTATCGCAAGCTCGGTCCCGGTTTCGATGAGGTCGACGAACTGTTCCGTAAAACTGACGTCCAGCCGGACATCAGGATAGCGGCGGGTATATTCGGCGAAGATCTCACGGAAGAAGAAGCGGCCGAACGACGTCGGCACCGTCATCCGCAACGTCCCTGACGGAGTGCCGACCCGGCTCTGCGTCGGCGCGCCGGCGCTCTCGAGCAGCGCGACGATGTCCTTGGCGTATTTCAAGACGCGGTCGGCTTCGGGCGTCGGCCGCAGCTTGCGCGTGGTGCGCACGAATAGCCGGCAGCGAAACTCGGCTTCCAGCAGCGCGATGCGCTTGCTGATCGCGGGCTGCCCCAAACCGAGGTCGTCGGCGGCCTGGGTGAAACTCCCTGCCTCCATCACCCGGATGAAGGTCTGCAGCGCCTCGATCCGGTCCATTCATTCCTCGCCGGAATTTATATTATTCTGACCATTCCATATACGGTCATGGCGGGTCCGGTCTAGCCTTCCTGCGTTCAGGGGAGGAACGCGAATGAGCAAATCGATCGGCATTCTCGGGGCCGGCATCGGCGGCCTGCATCTGGCGCTCTACCTGCAGAAGCAGGGGATTACGGCAACCGTGCTGACGGATCGCGCGCCGGAGCAATATGCGGCGACACGGCTGATGAACACCGTCGCGCATCACAGCGTCACCATCGCGCGCGAGAACGAGCTCGGCGTGAACCACTGGGACGATCCCGGAGTAGTCTATCACCACCACGATCATTACTTCAATTTCCCGAACGGCGGGCTCCTGTTCCGCGGTGCTTTTCAGCGGCCAAGCCGCGCGGTGGATTATCGGATCTACCTGCCGGCACTGATGAAGGACTTCGAGGATCGTGGCGGCCTGATCGAATATGCCAGCATTCAGGATGACGACATCCCCGCGCTGGTCTCGCGCTTCGACCTTCTCGTCGTCTCCACCGGCAAAGGCGCCCTCGGGCGCATGTTCGCTCACCGGCCCGAACTCTCTCCGTACACTCGGCCGCAGCGCCTGCTTTGCGTCGGCCTGTACGACGGCGTTGATCACGGCAGCCCGGATGGCGACGATCCGCGCGGCGTCACCCTGTCCGTCTCGCCCGGCCATGGCGAGATGATCGTCATTCCCACGCTGAGCTTCGGCGGCATGAAAACGGCGCTGTTGATGGAAAACATTCCCGGCGGCGACATGGCCGACCTGGTCTCGCTCAGCTATGACGCCAACCCGGCAGCATTCCGCCAGACTCTTCTGGACAAGCTGGAAAAGCATCATCCGCACACCTACAACCGGATCGACACGCACCGCTTCGGGCTGGCCCAGCCGCTCGACCTGCTGCAAGGCGCGGTGGTGCCAACGGTGCGGCAGTCCTGGGTGGCTTTCGACGGCGACAAGCTCGCCATTGCCCTGGGCGACGTTCACTCCGTCGTCGATCCCTTGATGGGCCAGGGCGCCAACATGGCCTCATATGCGGCGTTCGAGCTCGGCAAGGCGATCGTCGATGCCGTGGCATTCGATGCGCGCTTCGTCGAGAACGTCGACCGCGCGCGCGAGAACCGCGTGCTTGCCGCGGCCCGCTGGACCAACATGATGTTGCAGCCGCCGTCGGAAGCCATGGGCCGGCTGATTTTCGCCATGTCGCAGGACCGGGAGCTTTGCGACGAGTTCACCGAGAACTTCAATTATCCGGAGCGCCAGTGGGATCGTCTGGCGAGCGACAAACGCATCCACGCCTGGATCGATAGAAGCGGCAGGATCGCCGCCTGACGACGAACCGCCGTACGGACTCAGTTCCGCTCCTGGGCGGATGCTGAACCATGTCTGAGAGGAACACCAATGCATTGCTTGACCGTTCTTTACCCGACGCCCGACGATCCATCGGCCTTCAGGGCCTACTACGTCGACAAGCATGCCCCCTGGCAGCGACGCTCCCTGGTCTGGTGCGTCATCATTACGCTTTCCCCCAACGACTCGGACCGGGGGAGGCGCCTTTCTGCATCTTCCAGGCCTTCTTCCCCGACGCTGCTGCGATGGACGCGGCGCTCGGTTCGGAGATCGGCCGGAAGGTCGCAGCCGACGTGCCGAACTATTCGCCCAAGGGTGCGACGCTCTGCCATTTCAAGATCGAAGGCGCGTAATGGGTCACGTTGCCGAACCGGCCGGTTTTCGGGCAGCCGCATCGCGGTTCGCGACGGGCATTACGGTCGTCGCGACCGTCGATGAGGATGGCGCGCCGCTCGGCATGACCGCCAACAGCTTCACGACTGTTTCGGCGGATCCGCCAACTGTGCTTGTCTCTCTCATGCACGGGCGGACCTGGCAGGCTGTGGCCAAGTCCGGCATCTATTCCGTCAATGTCCTGCATGCGGAAGATGCTGCGCTCTGCGCGCACTTCGCCGGAAGGCCCTTGTTGCGCGACGCTCCGCCGCTCGTCGCTCGCCAAGGATTTTTCGTGCTCCCGCAGGCGATCGCGCAGTTCGCCTGCGAGGTGGTCCAATCGATCGATATCGCTGACCACACGCTCTTCATCGGCGAGGTGCGCTGGTGCCGGCACAACGAGGGAACACCTCTCGCATTCTACGCCAGCCGTCTTCGAAGGGGCGTCGGGATGGAAATCTCTTCCGCGGATCGTGTTGCCTATCCCGGTGACGGATGGTGGACTTGAGACCTCTGTTGTTGCGCCAGGAGCCAAAGCGTCAGTCTTCTTCAATCCGAATTCCAGCCTCGCTCACAGCGCTCAGAATGCGGTCGATGTCTTCGGGGCTCAGTACACGGCCTTCACAAATCTGATTCAACTGATCGAATGTGATCTTGCCGCTCCGTTCGCCAATTTCGATGGCTCGTCGTATGATGTCCGGCACTAGCATGTTCTCACCTTTTCGGTCGCCCTACTGGGTTATCGCATTTGAGGGCTTTCGCTGCGGCCATCCTTCGAGACGCCCGCTTTGGGCGGGCTCCTCAGGATGAGGATCGAATGCGTGGCGGCAGTTTCAACGGGCACTGATGCTGATGAGCCTCATCCTGAGGAGGCGCGTTAGCGCCGCCTCGAAGGACGAGGCGTGCGCACCGGTCGCCGCCACGATTCATATGCGGTAGCAGCTATACCTTCCGCCGACCAATGCAACCCAGCGCATTGCAGATGATCCGCGCGACCGCAATCGCTCCAAGATTCTGCACATCGCGCTCGGGAACGAATTCGACGATGTCCAGGCCGACTATTCTGGATTTTGCCGCGACACCCCGTATGAGATCGACAACGTCGAAATAGGATAGGCCGCCGGGCTGTGGGACGAGCACGCCGGGGATGACCGATGGATCGAGACCGTCGCAATCGATGGTCATCAGGCACTCGCCGTCATCCTCGATCGCGTCGAGCACGCTTGCGATCCCGTGATGCTGGACATGTCTTGCCGTGAAGATCTTCGCGCCCCACGCCTTTGCATCGTCGAATTCGGCGCGACCGGAGCCGCCGATGCCGCGCAAGCCGACCTGCACGATGCGCTTGACCCAGGGCAATTCGCTGGCGCGCCGCATCGTGCTGGAGAAGGTATAGCCCGATCCGTTGCGCTGATCCCGCCAATCAAGGTGGGCGTCGATCTGCACGACTGTCAGTCCCTTGCAGTCCTGGAACGCCTCGAAGAAAGGAATGGGGACGGAATCATCACCGCCCAGGAGGATCGGAACGGCGCCGACCGAAAGGACGGCCTGCGTGGCTGCTCTGATGGCATCACGGTTGCTCTCCGGCGTCATTGGGTCGGTCGGGACGTTTCCACCGTCCAAGACCCTCATTTTGCTCGGATCGAGCAGCTCGGCGTCCTGATCGAAATCCCAGCGGGTGAGATCGCTCTCATAGTGACGCAGCGCGCGACGGATGACGTCGGGCGCTCTTGCGGCATGGCTGGTCTGACCTGCGAGGTACGGGGTGGCATCCGACGCGCCGAACAGGATCGCGTCAGCCGCCGGCGGTGGGGCGGTCAGGTCGCAGGCCTCAACACCTAGGAATGTCGTCATGTCGGGATGCACTACGCGTATCCATGGATCACCCGCGCGTCCGTCAACGTGCATCGCTCGACCGTGTTCCGGGTCGGTATCTCGATGTCCCCTGGAATGCCGCTGTCACTTGGAGGGTCTTGAACGTCTGGAACTCTCATGCGTTAGTGGGCGGCGCCATCCGGCATGACGATGCGGCCACGGAGTTCGGTTCTTGCTCAGACTTTACAGGTGGCCGTCCGACGACTGGCACGGCATCGGCGCGGAAATGCCCACGGAGGTCATCTGGGCCGATCTTCTAAACGGTACCGACGAGGAAAAGCAGTTCGTCGAGCGGCTGCTCGGCATCCGCATTCCCTCGGAAGACTCGCTCAGCGAGATCGAGGCGTCGAGCCGCCTGATCTTCGACCACGGCACGCTCTATCTCAGTTCGCCCGCGGTCCGGGTCACCGAGGCCGACGAGGCCGAGATCACGCCGGTGGGCTTCGTCATCGGTCCGCATGTGCTGGTGACGGTGCGCTTCGCAGAGCTGCCGATCTTCGACGACATCGGCAAGCGCATCGGCTCCGATGACAGCCTGGAGAACGGCATGTGCGTGTTCGTCAGCCTGCTCGAGGCCATGATCGATCGCGGCGCCGATGTCCTGGAGCATCTCGGCGGCAAGGTCGACCAGCTCTCGCGCGGTGTCTTTAGGGGCGGGCTGGTGCGCACCCAGCGCCCGGTGCGCTCCAGCCGCAGGATGCGGGAGGCCCTGGAGACTGTCGGCGAGCTGGCCGACCGGCTCGCCAAGGCGCGCGATGTCCTGCTCGGGGTGGGCCGCGTTGCCGCGTTTGCCGGCGACGTCGGCAGCGAGTGGATCACGGCATCCTCGAAGAAGCGTCTGGAAGCCGTGTCCAAGGACGTCGTCTCGCTCAGCGATTACGAGACGCGATTGTCGGACAAGATCCAGCTGCTGCTCGATGCCGTGCTCGGCTTCATCAACATCCAGCAGAACGAGCTGTTCAAGATCCTGACGATCGTCTCAGTCGTCGGCGTGCCGCCGACCATCATGGTCGGCATCTGGGGCATGAACTTCAAGCACATGCCCGAATTGGACTGGAGCTTCGGCTATCCGCTGGCCTGGCTCGCAATCATCGCCAGTGGCCTGTTGCCGCTGATCTGGTTCAAGCGGCGCGGCTGGTTCGAGTGATGGCAGCGGCGCATCGTTCAAACGATGCGCCGCTGCTCGATCATGCGGCCTTGGCGTCCGCCTTGCTGATCCAGTCGCGGGCGAGCGTTACGTCAGTATGCGACAATTGATGGCCTGCCGGCAGCACCTTGTGGGTGACGCTCGCACCTGCCTGCGACAGCAGTGCGGCGAGCCGTGCCGAATTGCTCGCCGGCACGATCGGGTCGGCCTGACCGGACAACAGCATCACCGGCTTGCCGCCGAGCGCAGCCTTGGGCGGATCCGACAACGGCACCATCGCGCGCAGCAGGATCGCGCCGGCCAGCACGTCCGGCTGCAGCAGCAACAGCGCGGCCGCGATGTTGGCGCCGTTGGAGAATCCGACTGCGATCGGCGCGGCGAGGCCGTAGCGTTGCCGCGCCTCTGTGGCGAACTCGCCCAGCTCGTGCGCGCGACGGCGCACGTCCTCCTCGTCGAACACGCCTTCGGCGAGACGGCGGAAGAAGCGCGGCATGCCGTGCTCGAGCACGCGGCCGCGGGGTGAAAGCAGGGCGGAGCCCGGCGAGATCATCTTGCCGAGGCCGAGCAGGTCGTTCTCGTCGCCGCCGGTGCCGTGCAGCAGCAGCAGAGGTGGAGAGCCCGCGTCGCCTGCGGGCTCGAAACGATGGATGAATGCAGTCTCCGTCATGACGCGGTCTCTTCCAGATTCGGCAGAACGCCCTCGATCTGCTTGCGGTGCGGTTCGAGGAAAGCAGGCAGCTTCAGCTCGCGCCCGAGGCTCGCCACGGGCTCGTCGACCGCGAAGCCGGGGATGTCGGTCGCGATCTCGAACAGCACGCCGCCAGGCTCGCGGAAGTAGATCGAGCGGAAGTAGTTGCGGTCGCGCTGCTCGGTCGGGTGCAGGCCGTGATTGCTCACGAGCCTCTCGGCCATCTGGCCCTGCTCGGCATCGTCGGCCGCGCGGAAGGCGATGTGGTGCACCGACCCGCCGCCCTGATGCCCGCGCAGAAAGCCCTTCGCCTCGTAGACGTCGACGACGCTGCCCTCGGCATCGCCGGGCGCCTTGAAGCGGATCACCGAGCCCTCGCGCCCGGTCTCCTTGAAGCCGAACACGTCGGTGAGGATGGCCGCCGTCTTCGCCGCGCTGTCGAGCAGCAGGGTCACGCCGTGGAAGCCGCGGATCGCATGCTCGGCCGGCACGTCGCGATTGGTCCAGCCGGGCTCATTCTCGGCGCCGGGAATGCCGACCAGCGCGAGCGCCATGCCATCAGGATCGGTGAAGGGCAGCACGGACTCGCCGAAGCGCTTCTCCAGCGCCTCGTACCGAATGCCCTTCTCGGTGAAGCGCTGCGTCCAGTAGCCGAGCGAGCGCTGCGGCACGCGGAAGGCGGTCTGATGGGTCTCGCCGACGCCGCGGCGCCCGGCCGAGACGCCCGCCCACGGAAAGAAGGTCAGGATGGTGCCGGGGCGGCCGGTCTCGTCGCCGTAATAGAAATGGTAGGTGCCGGGATCGTCGAAATTGACCGTCTTCTTGACGAAGCGCAGGCCAAGATCCCGCGTGTAGAAGCCGAAATTGCGGATGGGATCGCCGGCGATCGCGGTGACATGGTGCAGTCCAGACATTGTCGTCCTCCAGATTCGGGGAGCGGTCTTGCTCTGGCCGGAAATATCGTTCCGCTTTGGATTGGAGACAATCCATGCAAATATGACGGCTATGTCTACGATTTGGAAACAGTCGACGGGGCGATCCCTTGGATAAGCTCGGCAGCCTCCGGGCCTTCGTGAAAGTGGTGGAAAGCGGCAGCTTTGCCGAGGCCGGCCGGCAGCTGCGGCTGTCGCGCTCGGCGATCAGCAAATACATCGCCGACCTCGAGGAGAGCCTCGGGGTCCAGCTTCTGAAGCGCACCACAAGGCACGCCAGCCCGACCGAGAACGGCCAGCGCTATTTCGAGCGCGCGGTCGTGATCCTCTCGGAGATCGAAGCGGCGGACCAGGCGGTGACGCAGGCGCAATCGGCGCCGCGGGGACTGCTCCGCGTCAACGCGCCGATGTCGTTCGGCACGATGCGCCTCGGGCCGGTCCTCGCCGATTTCATGGCGCGCTTCCCGGAGCTGCAGCTCCAGATCGTGCTCAGCGACGATCTGCTCGATCCCGTGCAGGACGGCTTTGACGTGACGTTGCGGATCGCGGAGCTGGAATCGTCGAGCCTGATCGCGCGCAAAATCATGCCGGTGGCGCGCATGATCTGCGCGTCGCCGGATTATCTCGCCCGGCACGGCACGCCGAAGCATCCGCAGGATCTGCGCGAGCATGCTTCGCTGACCTACGGCTTCCTGCTCACGGGTAATCAGTGGAAGCTCACCGGCCGCGACGGCGACCACTGGATCCAGCCGGCCTGGTCACTCTGCGTCAACAATGCCGAGGTGCTGCGCGATGTCGCCATCAAGGGCAGGGGACTGGCGCTGCTGCCGGAGTTCATTGCGGCCGATGCGTTGCGGAAAGGCGAGTTGCGGACAGTGCTGGATGATTATTCCGCGCCGCCGCTAGCGCTCTATGCGGTGTATCCGCCGACGCGGCATCTGTCGGTGAAGGTGCGGCTGTTCATCGATTTCCTGGTCGAGCGGTTCGGGCGAGAGGATGAGGAAGTTGGCGGGCGCAGACGTGCGGAGGCTGGATCGTGAAGCCACGAATCTGCCGGGGCAACGGCTCGCAGCGCCAGTCTAGGGACTCTGCCGCTGAAATTGTGAGTGGCATGGGTTCTCCCATTGTCAGCGTTGTTGACAGTGATTCCTCGGAATTACTCTTGCGCGAATGATAAAATGAAGTCCGGCAACCAGCAGCGGCCATGATGATTGTGCCTCTGCTGAGAGTCCCGCGCAGTGGCTGGATAAGATTATATCGCAACGGAGACTTGAACTTTCTTCCCGTGGCTTGGGACTCATATTCGCGTCCCGACTTCGCCTCAGGACAGAGAGAGTTCAGCCGCTGTCGGGCGTTGCCGAGGGCTCTCTTCCGTGCCACCGCGAAGAGCCTGGCTCGATGAGTCGCCCGCACTTCTCGACTTGGTTTCAACAAGCGCAGGAGGAAACTATGCGGAAGTCTCTCACCTTTTTCCTTTCTGGTGTGGCATTGGCCGTCGCGGCGTCAACCGCCGTGGCCGGTGAGCGGGTGCTCGAGTTCAAGCTCGTCACCAAGCCGCTCGACCTCAAGGTCATAGAGGCCGCAAACGTTGAAGGACAGACGGTCGTGTCCGGGAAATTCTTCGGAGTGGCCGTCTTCAGCGATGGCCGTATCGGCGTGAAAGAGTTCGTCAATAGTTCGGACCTGCTCAAAGGGTCTGGCCCCTTCTTCGGCTATAGCACTTACACGTTCGAGGAAGGCTCGATTACGGCGCGCTACACCGGATCGGCCAAAGACGGCAAATCGACGGGCGAATACACGATTCTGTCGGGCACTGGTGCCTACGCGAATGCAACGGGTACGGGAACCATCGAAAGCGCGCCGAACCCATTCAAGGGTGTCAACCTGCTCAACATAAAGCTGGTCGTTAAAACTTCGGGCTCGTGATAGCGAATGCTAACAGGTCCCGCACGAAGGTAGTTGATCTCTTGGGGGGCGCGCTGGCCCGGCCGGAAACACAGCGCCGGCCGGGCGACCTACTGAAGAACCGGCTGGAGTCGTGGGATTGATCTTTCCGCTTGGCCAGCCGCTGGTGCCGCAGGAGAGAACCCTTGGGAGCTCCGACCTGCGCAAATCTAGCTGACAGATTGCTGTCCGGCAGGTTCAAGCAGATCATTCAGCGCTTGCATCGACGCCTGTCGAATCTCGGCGAGTTCGCGTGCGGCACTGTCGAGTTCGGCAGGTGACATCGCGGGTGCCGCCAGCTCGACGTCGCGGCTGCGCTCGAACAGGCGGACGAGGCCGAGCGCACTTGCCGCGCTGCCAAGTTGATGCGCGGATCGTGCGAGGTGCTTGTGATCGCCCGCCGCCACGGCGTCGGCGATGTCGTGGATCAATCGTTCTCCCGTCTGCTGGAGCAGATGGTGGAGCTTGTCGATTTGCGCGGCGCCCAGCAGCTCCCGCTGGTCGTCGAGGAATGGCCGATCGATCAGTTCGGTCGCCGGGCGTTGCGCGGCTGCCGGCTCGGCCACCAGATCATCCTCGATCGCCTCGCGCAGCGCGTTGACCAGGATCGGCTTGCTGACGACCTTGGCGATGCCGGCGCCGGCAAGCCGATCGCGGGCGCGGCCGGAGACGTCGGCGGTCACGGCGATGAGGCGCGGCATCTTGGCAAGACCGAGCTCGCCGATCCGGAAGGCCGCCACCACGCCGTCCATGTCGGGCATGTGCAGATCCATGAGGATGACGTCGAAGGCCTGATCGCGGGCGAGCTCGACGGCTGCGGCGCCGTTCCTGGCGATCGTCGTGTGGTGGCCGAGCCGGTGCAGGATCGCTGCGCCGACCTCGCAATTGACGGGGTCATCGTCGACCAGAAGCACGCGGAGCTGCCGCGACGGCGGCGCAAGCGCGCCTTGCGCCACGCTGCTTCCGGCAAGCCCGAGCGGCACTTGGAGCGTGAACGTGCTGCCCGCGCCGGGCGCGCTCTCGACCTTGAGCTCGCCGCGCATCAGGCGGGTGAGACGGCGCGCGATCGCAAGGCCGAGGCCGGTGCCGCCGAAGCGACGCGCGATCCTGTCGTCGGCCTGGACGAAATCCTCGAAAATCCGCTCGTGCAGCTCGGGCGCGATGCCGATGCCGGTGTCGCGCACGATGATGCACAGCAGGAGGTGATCGCCGCGCCGCTCGGTTCCCGCGCTCACGCCGATGCCGCCGCTCGGGGTGAACTTGATCGCGTTGCCGATCAGGTTGAGCAGGATGCGGTTGAGCCTGACGGGATCGCCATGCGCGGCGGTGTCGACCGTGTCATCGCAGGCGAGATCGAAGCTCAGGCCCTTGTCCAGGGCTTGCGGACGCATCAGGTCGCCGGCGGCTTCGATGAGCTGGTCGAGACGGAAGTCGCGAGTCTCCAGCATTTCCGTGCTGGCCTCGAGGCGCGCATATTCCAGCACCGCATCGACCAGCGCGATCAGCGTTTCGCCCGACGCCGCCGCGGTGGCAAGATGGCGGCGCTGGGCCTCGCTGAGGCTGCCGTCGTCCAAGAGTTGCAGCACGCCCATGACGCCGTTGAGCGGCGTGCGCAACTCATGGCTGACGACGGCGAGGAAGCGCGACTTGGTCTCATTGGCCGCGACCGCCGCGCGGCGCGCGCGCTCGGCGGCGTCGTGCTCGGCGAGCGCGTGGTCGCGGGCCTTCTCCAGCTCGGAGGTGCGCTCGATCACCTTGCGCTCGAGCGTGGCGTAGGATTCGCGCAAATGCGCCGCCATGCGGTTGAACTGCTCGCCGAGCGCCTCCAGCTCGTCGCCGGTCTTGATCGCGAGCCGCGAGTTGAGGTCGCCGCTGCCGATCCGCCTGGCTCCTTGGGTCAGCAGCTGGATCGGCACGGTCATGCGCCGGCTGAGAATGAGCGAGACCAGCACCGCGCAGGCGAGCAGGATCACGAGCAGGAAGGTCGAGCGGCCGATCGAGGCATAGATCGGCGCGTAGGCTTCGGTAAGCGGCAGCTCGACGAACACCAGCCAGCCGAGCGAGGGCACGGTCGCATAGGTCGACAGCACGCGCTGGCCGGAGAGATCCTCCTTGCCGAGGCCGCCCGAAGGCGGCCCGATGCCGTCGAGCGCGGCGCGGACGTCGGCATGGCCGGAGAGATCGCTGCGCTGGAGCGCCCGCCATAAATCGGGATGCGCGATCAACACGCCCATGCGGTCGACGACATAGGCCTTGCCGGTGTTGCCGACCCTGATTCCCGTGACGAGGTCCCAGATGAAGCGCAGATTGACCTCGGCGACGATCACATCGGGAGCGCGCCCGGTGCCGCGCGTGGCGAGCGTCATGAAGGGCTCGGTGTCGCCGAAGAAATAGACGGGACCGTAATAGGCCCGGCTGTCATTGGCACCGCGGAAGGCGGCTGAAGCGGAGAGATCGGCGTTGCTGCCGACCTTGTCGGCGATCCGGCGCGATACGCGCAGCTGCTCGCGGCCTTCCGAATTGAGCTGGGCGATCTCCGCGATCGCAGGCGAGAGGCGCAGGAGGCGGATGGCGTTCAGCCGCTCGTCCTCGTGGGTCGACAGCTCCGGCGGCAGGCGCGCGAGCCACCTGATCTGGTTCTCGATCTGGCCGATGAACTGGCCGATCTGAATCGCTGCGGAGGCGGCCTGTTCGCGCTGGGTCGCCGCCAGCAGCTGCTTCTGCTCGCGATAGGA
Organism: Bradyrhizobium yuanmingense; assembly: GCF_025200905.1. Lineage (NCBI taxonomy): Bacteria > Pseudomonadati > Pseudomonadota > Alphaproteobacteria > Hyphomicrobiales > Nitrobacteraceae > Bradyrhizobium > Bradyrhizobium yuanmingense. Next base: position 2,573,577 of record NZ_CP104173.1, read on the forward strand.
GAACCAGACGTCGAAGCTGGCGTTGATGGCGAGCGTGGCGAAGGCGAGGGCGACGATCGAGTAGAGATATTTCCTGAACAGCCGGCCGGAAGGCGTGCGCGAAGGTTCCTGGTCGCCGGGATCGTTCACTCGCGGATCTCGTCGGCGCGCGCGAGCAGCGTGAACGGGATCGTCAAGCCGAACGAGCGGGCGACCGTGCGGTTGATCAACAGCTCGTATTTGCGCGGCGATTGCACTGGAAGGTCGCCGGGCTTGGTGCCGCGCAGGATCAGGTCGACGTAATCGGCCGAGCGCACCTCGAGCGTTGGGCCGTAGCTCATCAGCCCGCCGGCATCGATGAAGTAATGGAACGGATAGATCGTGGGCACGCGGTATTTGGCGGCGGCCGCGACCACCGCCTTGCGGTTGACCACGAGGAAGCTGTCGACCAGCGCGACCATCGCCGCCTTGGGCAGTTCGGAAAAGCGCTTGACGGCGTCGTCGATCTCCGCGGGCGCGTTGACGGGCGCGGGGATCACGGAGACGCCGGATGCGGCAGCCTCCTGCTCGATCGATTCGAGGAAGAAGCGTCCGCCGCGCGGCGTGGTCGCGGGGTTGAACAGGATGCCGACGCGCGCGACGTCGGGCACGGCCTCGCGGATCAGCTGGAGCCATTTGCCGCCCATCTCGGCGCTGCTGTTGGTGAAGCCGGTGGCGTTGCCGCGGGGATGCGCGAGGCTTTCGACGAAGCCGTTGCCGACCGGATCGTTCGCGGTCGCAAACACGACCGGGATGGTCTTGGTGGCGGCAAGGACGGCGGCGGTCTCGATCGTCGACCCCGTCAGGATCACGTCCGGCTTGAGGTCGAGCAATTCCTGGACGGCCATCTTCAGCCGGTCCGGCGCGCCGAAGGTGGAACGGAGCTCGAGGCGGAAGTTGACGCCTTCGACCCAGCCGCGCTGCCGCAAGCCGGCGACGAGGTTGCCCAGGCGAGAGCTCGCGCTGTCGATCATGCCGCGTCTGGTCAGCTCGTCGTCGAGCGGCAATGCGGTGAGCGAGGCGACGATCCGCATACGATCCGGCGTTGCGCCGAGCGCGATCCATCCCGCGACCGATGCAGTCGCGAGGCGAATGAAGCCGCGGCGATTGACCGCCGAGGAAACGAAAGATCGCCCCGTCATGGACTACGTTGCACGATCGCCTTGCTTTGCTCGATGCTTAGCGCGAAAGCGGGGTGCCCACAATCGACGAAAGGCGCATGTGAATGTTCGTTCGCAGGCTTTCGATCTGGTGCCCGGCGGCCTAGCGCCGCAGCGTGAACGCGTCCGCGCTGCGCCGTTGCTCCCATTTCGCCTGCTCCAGCTCGGGCCGGTCGCACTCGATCTCGGGATAGCCGATGCAGAGATAGGCGATGAACTTCCAGCTGTCAGGCACGTCGAGAACAGCGTGCATGCGCGCAGGGTTCAGTATCGACACCCAGCCGAGGCCGATGCCCTCGGCGCGGGCGGCGAGCCACATCGCGGTAATGGCGGCGACCACGGAATATTCCGTCGTTTCAGGCATGGTCGCGCGGCCGAGGCCGTGGCCGATGTCGCTGCCCATGTCGGCGAACACGGCAAGATGGCCGGGCGCCTGCTCGAGGCCGGACAGTTTCAAGGTGGCATAGCGGGCGGCGCGGTCGCCGGAGTAGCAGCTCAGCGCGTCGGCATTGCACGTCCTGAAATCTTCGACCACGGCGCGGCGCGTTGCAGCATCATTGACGATCACGAAGCGCCAGGGCTGGCTGAGGCCGACCGAAGGCGAGAGGCAGGCGGTCTCGATCAGGCGATCGATCGCCCCCTCCGGCAGCGGATCGCTGCGGAAGCGGCGCACGTCGCGGCGCCACACGAACAGCTCGCGTAAGTGCTGGCGGAAGCTATCGTCGAACTCGACCATGAGGTCATCGCCCCATTTGGAAGGACGCCGCCACCAGCAGGATCAGGATCTCGCCCGTCTGCTCGAACGCGCCGAGGATGTCGCCGGTCTGCCCCCCGATTTGGCGGATGGCAAGCCGCGCCAGCAGCAGGCCGGCCAGTGACAGCAGGATCAGGCCGACCAGCGCCTTGCCCGGCCCCAACGTCAGGGCAAGCGCAAGCGTTCCAAGCGCGAAGGCGATGGCCACGCTGCGCCCGGGCGGCGCCCCGGCGCCGGCAGAGAGGCCATCAGGCCGCGCCGACGGGACTAGCGACATGAAGGCCGGCAGGCCGGCACGGGCAGCAACGTGCGCCGCGCACAGCGCGAGCATGACGGCCCATGGATTTGCGATCGTCGCAAGCGCGCTCCAGCGCAGGCCGAACGATAGGATCAGGGCGCAGACGCCATAGGTCCCGATCCGGCTGTCGCGCATGATCTCGAGCTTGCGCTCGCGCGTGCGGCCGCCGCCGAGGCCGTCCGCGGTGTCGGCAAGTCCGTCCTCGTGCAGCGCGCCGGTGATGAGGGCGGTCGTGGCTAGCACAAGGAGGGCGGCAAGGCTCGGCGTCAGTCCGAAGCGAATGGCGATCTTGTAAGTGAGGGCGCCGGCGAGGCCGACCAGCAGTCCCGCGACCGGCAGCGCCCACATTGCCCGCGCAACGGCGCCGTCGCCCGCAGGCTTCGAGGATGCCACCGGCAGGATCGTCACGAACGATGTCGCCATCTTGAGATCGGCGAGGATGTCCTTGAGGTGCTCGGCGCGCGGGATCATTTCAGCTTCAACGGCAGGCCGGCGACGACGAACTCGACCTCGTCGGCGACACCGGCAATGATCTGGTTCATGATTCCGGCGGCATCGCGGAAGCTGCGCGCCAGCGCGTTGTCGGGCACGATGCCGAGGCCGACCTCGTTGGTGACGAGCACGACGGGGCTGTTGAGGCGGGGCAGCGTGTCGGCGAGCTCTCTCACCTCTCGCTCCCAATCGCGCGCCGCATGCATCAGGTTGGAGAGCCACAGCGTCAGGCAGTCCACCAGCCTCGCGCCGCCACCTTCGGTCGAGAGCAGCGCGGGCACGAGATCGAGCGGCACCTCGCGCTCGATCCAATCGGCTCCGCGCCGCGCGCGATGTCTTGCGATGCGTTCCTGCATTTCGCCGTCGAGCGCCTCGGCCGTCGCGACGTAGACGGGCTGGCCGGCAAAGCTGCGCGCGCGCGCCTCCGCCCGGGTGCTCTTGCCCGATCGCGCCCCGCCGGTGATCAAGATGATGGCCATAAAGGTCTCCTGCCGCAGCACTAATCATCAAACGCGGCCAAAGACAAAGCCGAAATCAGGCAGCGAGGGGCTTGCGCTCGGCCGCCGTCTTGCGCAACAGGGGCGGGACAGGAGCTGGATGTGGACTTTGCGGGCGCGATGGTGGTGGCGATGGCGGTGGATGCCCTTCTGGGCTGGCCGGCGTGGCTGTTCGCGCGGATCGGGCATCCCGTCACCTGGCTGGGCGGGCTGATTGCCGGCATCGACACCGCCTTGAATCGCGCGTCCGATCCGCCGGCGTTGCGCCGAGCCGCGGGCGTCGCCGGCGCGCTTGCGGTGATCGCGCTCTCCGCGGCGCTCGGCTGGGCGCTGCAATCACTGCTTCCTTCGGGCTGGATCCAGATCGTGCTGATTGGCATCCTGGCCTGGCCATTGGTCGCGCTGCGCTCGCTGCATGATCATGTGGCTGCCGTCGCCACGCCCTTGCTGGCCGGCGACGTTGCCGCGGCGCGCGACGCGGTCTCGCGCATCGTCGGCCGCGATCCCGCAAGCCTCGATGAGGCCGGCATTGCGCGCGCGGCAATCGAGAGTCTTGCCGAAAACACCTCCGACGGCATCGTCGCGCCGGTGTTCTGGGGCGCGCTGTTGGGCTTGCCCGGTATCCTCGCCTACAAGGCGATCAACACGCTGGACTCCATGATCGGCCACCGCAGCGAACGACACGAAGCCTTTGGCTGGGCGGCAGCGCGCATCGACGATGTCGCCAATTTCATCCCGGCGCGGCTGACCGGATTTCTGTTCGTGCTGCTGGCACCGCAACGGTCGGAGGCATTGGCGTGCATGACGCGCGATGCGCGCCGGCATCGCTCGCCCAATGCCGGCTGGCCGGAAGCGGCGATGGCGGGCGGACTCGGCGTGCGGCTCAGCGGCCCCCGCATCTATCACGGCAACGCGACCAACGAGCCCTGGCTGAACGAGGGTGCGCGCGATCCGCGCGCCGCCGATATCACCGAGGCGCTGACAGTCTATCGTCGCGCCATGCTGCTGGTCGCCGGCGTGCTTGCGATCCTGGCTTTCGCGTGAAACAACGGGGCATGCGCGAGCACGGTGGAAATCTCGATCTGGCCCAGCGGCGTTTCGGCGGACGCGCAGAGGATTGGATCGATCTGTCGACCGGGATCAACCGGGTGCCCTATCCCGTGGGCGAGGTAAGCGCACGCGCGTGGAGCGCGCTGCCGTCACGCTCCGAGATCGAGGCATTGCATCAGGCGGCGCGGCACGGCTACCGCACGAGCGCACCGATCGTTGCGATGGGCGGTGCTCAGGCCGCCATTCAATTGCTGCCGCAACTCGCGGCGCCGGGGCGGGCGCGCATCCTCGCGCCGACCTACAATGAATACGCCGGCGTCCTGTCGGCCGCCGGCTTGGATGTCCACGAGATTACGGAGTTCGATGCGCTGGCGGGTGCAGACCTCGCCATCGTCGTTAATCCCAACAATCCCGACGGGCGGTGCCATTCGCGCAAGGATCTGCTCGCGCTGTTGCCGCGCGTCGGCCGTCTCGTTGTAGATGAGAGCTTTGCCGATCCCGATCCGCAGCTGTCGCTTGCACTGGACGCGGATCGACCAGGACTGTTGATCCTGCGTTCCTTCGGAAAGTTTTATGGGTTGGCCGGCCTGCGGCTCGGCTTCGCCATCGGTCATGCCGCCGACATCGACAAGCTTGCCGCCGTGTCGGGTCCATGGCCTGTTTCGGGCGCGGCGATCGAAATCGGCTGTCGTGCCTTGCGCGATCAGACTTGGGCCGAGGCGACGTCGGCGCGGCTCGCGCGCGACTGTGTTCGCCTCGATGCAATGGCGCATTCGCGAAGCTGGCGGCTCATCGGCGGCACACCGCTGTTTCGCTTGTACGAAACGGGCGACGCGGTGGCTGCGCAGGAGAGGCTCGCGCGCAGCCACATCTGGTCCCGCGTGTTCGCGCAACAGCCGACATGGCTGCGCCTCGGGCTCCCCGGCAGCGAAGCCGAATGGACGCGCCTTGCCGAGGCCCTAGCGCGCTAGCGCGAGCAGGCCTTCGACGTCGAGATGCTTTTCGATGTGATCGGCCAGCGCCTCGAGCGCGCTTTCGACGCTGGCGTGATAGGGCTCGTCGCCTGCGGGAATGTCGAGTTTGGCGAGGTAGGCCTTGCGGAAATCATCCGACGTGAACAGGCCGTGCAGATAGCTGCCCTGCACACGGCCGTCCCTGGAGATCGCGCCTTCTGCCTCGCCGTCCAGCTTGGCGAAGGGGCGGGCGCGATCCGGGCCGTCGGTGTGGCCGATATGGATCTCGTAAGCCTGGATCGGCTGATCCGTCGCCGCATGCACGGCCGCAACACGTGTCAGCGTTTTCTGCGGGCTCATCACCGTCTCGACATCGAGAAGCCCGAGGCCCGGCGTGTCGCCCGCAGGCCCCTCGATGCCTTCGGGGTCTGCGACGCTGCGCCCCAGCATCTGATAGCCGCCGCAGAGGCCGAGCACGTGGCCGCCGCGGCGGTGGTGCGCGAGCAGGTCGATGTCCCAGCCCTGCGCGCGCAGGAAGGCGAGGTCGCCGCGGGTGGATTTTGAGCCAGGGATGATGACGAGGCGCACGTCGCCCGGGATCGCCTCGCCCGGGCGCACCATCACGAGATCGACGCCCGGCTCGAGCTTGAGAGGATCGAGATCGTCGAAATTGGCGATGCGCGATAGCGCCAGGCAGGCGATCTTGCATTGGCCCGGCTTGCGCGCATCGCGCAGGCCGAGCGCGTCTTCGGCCGGCAGCTCGCCGGCACGCGGGAACCAGGGCAGCACGCCGAGGCCGCGCCATGCAGTCTTTTGCTCGATCAGCCTGTAGCCGTCGTCGAACAGCGTGGGATCGCCGCGGAACTTGTTGATGACGAAGCCAGAGATCATCGCGGCATCGTCGGGGTCGATCACCGTCCTGATGCCGACCAGCTGGGCGATGACACCGCCACGGTCGATGTCGCCGACCAGCACGACCGGCACATTCGCCTTGCGGGCAAAGCCCATATTGGCGATGTCGGACTTGCGCAAATTCACCTCGGCCGGACTGCCGGCGCCTTCGACCAGCACCAGATCGGCCCGCGCCTTCAGCCGTTCAAAGCTCTCCAGCACCGCGCCCATCAGCGACGGCTTCATCGCCGCGTAGTCGCGCGCGCGTGCGGTCGCGATGCGCTTGCCGTGGACGACGACCTGCGCGCCGACATCGGTCTCGGGCTTGAGCAGCACCGGGTTCATGTCGGTGTGCGGCTCGACACCGGCGGCGAGGGCCTGCAGCGCCTGGGCGCGGCCGATCTCACCGCCATCGACGGTGACCGCGGCGTTGTTCGACATGTTCTGCGGCTTGAACGGCAGCACGCGCAGACCACGGCGCGTAAAGGCGCGCGCGAGGCCGGCGACGATGAGCGACTTGCCCACGTCCGAGCCGGCCCCCTGAATCATCAACGCAGGTGCCATCGTGCCTTCAAAACTCGACGCCGGCCTGCGCCTTGATGCCGGAACGGAACGGATGCTTGACCAGCGTCATCTCGGTGACGAGGTCGGCGATCTCGATCAGCTCGTCCTTGGCGTTGCGACCGGTGAGCACGACATGCGTCATCGCAGGCTTTTGCGTCGTCAGGAATTCGACGACTTCGGCGATGTCGAGATAGTCGTAGCGCAGCGCGATGTTGATCTCGTCGAGCACGACCATGCGCAGCCGCTCGTCGAGGATCAGCTCCTTGGCCTTCTCCCAACCGGCGCGCGCTGCAGCGATGTCGCGGGCACGGTCCTGCGTCTCCCAGGTGAAGCCTTCGCCCATCGCGTGGAACTGACAGAGTTCGCCGAAATGGCCGGTGAGCAGGCGCCGTTCGCCCGTATCCCAGGCACCCTTGATGAATTGCACCACCGCACAAGGGAAGCCATGCGCGACGCAGCGGACGATCATGCCGAAAGCCGAGGAGGATTTGCCCTTGCCCGCGCCGGTATGGACGATGATCAGGCCCTTTTCGCCGCTCTTGGTCGCCATGATCTTGTCGCGAGCGGCCTTCTTCTTCGCCATTTTGGCGGCGTGGCGGGCGTCGGTTTCCTCGGTCGTGTGGGTTTCCGGTTCAGGCGTCATCGGTCCCGGTCCTTCGGCTTGACAAGTGGCGGCCACCGGCAAATGGTGGCCTGGCGTTGGTTCCTGTCCTATGACAGGCGAAGAGGGAATGCGATAGGGTCCGAATCCGCAAAGATTTGGGTCCAAACTGCAGCCGCCCCCGCGACCGTGACCGGAGAGATGCCCGAAGCCACTGATTCCTTTTGGAATCGGGAAGGCGGGGATCGAAGGGCCAAAACCCTGCTCCGCAAGCCGGGAGACCTGCCAGCGCGACGAGTTTTGGACCGGCGGACGGGGTGTTCCGCGACGGGGAAGCGGGCCTTTCTGGAGAATGGTCCGTGCGCCTCATCGCCTCCCGCTGTTATCTGGAAGAGGCGATGACCGTCACACTTCATGTCTGCATCACCTGCCGCGCCGGCCAGACGCTCGGCGAGGGCGAGACGACGCCCGGCAAGCGCCTGCATGGCGCGATCCTCGAGGCCGGCGTGCCCGAGGGCGTCAGCGTGGTTCCCGTCGAATGCCTGTCGGCGTGCAGCCAGGGCTGCTCGGTCGCGCTCAGCGCGCCCGGCCGCTGGTCCTATGTCTATGGCCGCCTCTCCGATGCGAATGCGCAGGACGTGGTCGCAGGTGCTGCGGCCTACGCGGCGGCGCCCGACGGAATCGTGCCCTGGCGCAGCCGTCCCGAAATCTTCCGCAAGCAGTCGCTTGCCCGTATTCCCCCTGTTACCGTCGTGCCGGAGGCCGCTGAATGAACTCGCTCGCAAAAGTCCCGGTTACGGTCGTCACGGGTTTCCTGGGCTCCGGCAAGACGACGCTGATCCAGCATCTGCTCAGCAATGCCGGCGGCAAGAAGCTCGCCGTGCTCGTCAACGAGTTCGGCAGCGAAGGCGTCGACGGCGAGATCCTGAGGTCCTGCGCCGATGCGAACTGCCCGGAGGAGAACATCGTCGAGCTCGCCAATGGCTGCATCTGCTGCACCGTCGCCGACGATTTCATTCCGACCATGGAGCAACTCTTGGCGCGCCCGGTGCGGCCCGATCACATCCTGATCGAGACCTCGGGCCTGGCGCTGCCAAAGCCGCTGCTGAAGGCGTTCGACTGGCCGGAGATCCGCTCGCGCATCACGGTCGACGGCGTGATCGCGCTGGCCGACGCCGAGGCCGTCGCGGCCGGCCGCTTCGCGCCGGATCCGGCTGCGGTGGAAGCGCAGCGCGCGGCGGACGACAATCTCGATCACGAGACGCCGCTGTCAGAAGTGTTCGAGGACCAGATCGCCTGCGCCGACATCGTGCTGCTGACCAAGGCCGACCTTGCGGGCGCAGCCGGAATCGAAGCCGCAAAGGCGGCGATCACAGCCGAGATGCCGCGCCGCGTGCCGATGCTGCCGGTCACCGATGGCGCGATCGACGCGCGCGTCATCCTCGGCCTCGGTGCGGCCGCCGAGAATGATCTCGCCGCGCGGCCATCGCATCATGACGGCGAGGAGGAGCACGAGCACGATGATTTTGCCTCGGTCGTGATTGACCTTCCGGAGGTCGCCGACATCGACGCGCTGGTCGCATCGGTCCAGAAACTGGCGCGCGAGCAGAACGTGCTGCGGGCGAAGGGGTACATCGCGGTCGCTGGCAAGCCGATGCGCCTGTTGTTGCAGGCGGTCGGCGAGCGGGTGCGCCATCAGTTCGACAAGCCCTGGGGCGCGGGTCTCAGACAGTCGAAGCTCGTCGTGATCGGCGAGCATGGCGATATCGACGAGGCCGCCATCAAGGCAGGACTTGGTCTTTCAGGACTTGGTATCTGATGCACGTCGTCTTCCGCGAGAGCCGCGGTCTCGAGGAGACCGCGACGCCAAGAGACATCGGCCAGGACCCGGCCGATCTCGTGGTGCTCTCGTATTCGGATTCCGATTTGGCCGCGTTTGCGGCCGGCTGGCGCCGCGGTCGGGGCAGCCTGCCGTCGCTGCGGCTGGCCAATCTCGCGGAGCTGCGGCATCCGCTGTCGGTCGACACCTATATCGAGCGCACGCTGTCGCAGGCCCGCGGCATAATGGTGCGCCTGATCGGCGGGGAATCCTATTGGGCGTACGGGCTTGCGGCGCTCCAGCAACTCGCGCAAGAGCGCAACATCGTGCTCGCCGTGCTGCCGGCGGACGGCCGCGACGACGCGCGGCTGGATGCGTACTCGACCCTGCCGGTCTCGACGCTGCGGCGGCTCAAGGTGCTCTGCGACACCGGTGGTCCGGTCGCCGCGCAAGCCGCGATCGCGCAGCTCGCGCTGGCCTCAGGCCTTTATGCCGGCCCGGTCATCGGCGAGATGACCGTGCCCGAGATGGGATTCTATGATCCCGCGCGCGGTGTCATTGCCGCGCCAGTTGGCGAGGGCAAGCCGCGCGCACTCGTGACGTTCTATCGCTCCTATCTCACGGCCGCCGATACGGGGCCGGTCGACGCCTTGATTGCGGCGCTGCGCGAGAAGGGATTTGACGCCTACGGCGTGTTCGTCACCTCGCTGAAGGCGCCGGGCGTTGCCGACTGGCTGCGCGCGCATCTGGCGCAACATCCTGCGGCGGCGATCGTCAATGCGACGGCGTTCTCGGCCCTTGGCGATGACGGCACGACGCCGTTCGATGCCGCGTCCTGTCCGGTGTTCCAGGTCGCGCTCTCGACGGCGCGGCGCGAAGATTGGGCGGAATCACTGCGTGGCCTGTCGCCCGGCGATCTCGCGATGCATGTCGTGCTGCCGGAGGTCGACGGCCGCCTGTTCGCAGGCGTGGTGAGTTTCAAATCGGCCGGTCAGCGCGATCCCGATCTGCAATTCGCGCATCTAGCGCACAGGCCCGACGAAGAGCGCGTCAACGCCGTTGCCACGCGCGTCGCGGCTTGGCGTCGCCTCGCGGAGAAGCCCGCCGGCGAGAAGCGGCTGGCGATCGTGCTCTCGAACTATCCGGGCCGGCCGCATCAGATCGCGCACGCCGTCGGGCTCGACGCGCTGGCGTCGGTCGAGGCGTTGATCTCCGATCTCGCGGAGGTCGGCTTCGACGTTGCGCCGGTCGATGCGCTCGGCGCAAAACTATTGAAGCAGAGCTTGACCTGGGGCGTCGCCGAATATCGCACGGGGCTGGCGCGCCTGCCGCAATCCTTGCAGCACGATCTCGTGCAGGCCTGGGGCGCACCGGAGAACGATCCGAGCTGCCGCGACGGCGCGTTCTACTTCGCTGCGATCCAATGCGGCCGGTCGATCATCGCAGTCCAGCCCGAGCGCGGCGATGCGGCCTCGCGCGATGCCGATTATCACGATCTCGCCCGCACGCCGCGCCACGCCTATGTCGCGTTCTATCTCTGGCTCCGGCAGCAAGGCTGTGATGCCGCCGTGCACATGGGCGCGCACGGCACGCTGGAATGGCTGCCCGGAAAATCCGTGGCGCTGTCGCAAGCGTGCTGGCCGGAAGCGCTGATCGGCGACCTGCCCGTCATTTATCCCTTCATCGTCAACGATCCCGGCGAGGCCGCGCAGGCCAAGCGGCGCATCGGCGCGGTCACGATCGGTCATCTGCCGCCGCCGCTTGAGACATCCGCGGTGCCGGAAGGTCTACGTCGGCTGGAACGGTTGCTCGATGAGTATTCGACCGCTGACGGCCTCGATCCCGCCCGTCGCCAACGCCTGATCGCGGCGATCCGCGACGAGGCGCGAGTGGCGGGCCTCGAAGACGATCTCGGCCTCGATGCCTCGGCAGCACCAGCCGAAGCCATCCCGCGAATCGACCGCTTCGTCTGCGATCTCAAGGAGAGCCAGTTCGGCGACGGCCTGCACGTGTTCGGCCGCGGCGCTTGTGCCGATGCGGAACGCGATGCATTGCGTTCCGCGCTCGCCGGAAAACGCGTTGCCCCCGGGCCGTCGGGCTCCCCGTATCGCGGGCGTCAGGATGTGCTGCCGACCGGGCGCAATCTCTTCGCCGTCGACCCGCGTGCGGTGCCGACACCGTCGGCGCATGCGCAGGGGATAAAACTCGCCGAAGAGCTGCTGCGCCGTCACTTGCAGGATCACGGCGACTGGCCGAAGGGCCTCGTCATCGATCTCTGGGGGTCGGCGACCATGCGCACCGCAGGCGAAGAGTTTGCGATGGCGCTGCATCTGGCGGGCCTTGCGCCGCGCTGGGATCACGCTTCCGGCCGTGTCACCGGTTATGACATCATCGCGCCGGCCGAGCTCGGCCGTCCGCGCATCGACGTCACCCTGCGGGTATCCGGCCTGTTCCGCGACGTCTTCGCGGGGCTCGGGCAATTGTTCGAAGCCGCCGCCGAGGCGCTCGCCGCGCGCGAGGACGAGGGCGATGAGAATCCCTATCGCCAGCGTGCGTCCCGCGTGTTCGCGCCGCGGCCGGGACAATACGGCGTCGGCCTCTCGGCTATCCCGGATGCCTTCACGCCGGACACGCGCGAGGCCGCAGGCGAAGCGTGGCTGTCGGCATCGTCCTGGGCGTTCTCTGCCGATGGCGCGATGCAGCCGGATCGCGCTGGTATCGAACAGCGTCTCGCGTCCGCCGATGCTTTTGTCCATGTCCAGGACTTGCCCGAAACCGATCTGCTGCTGGCCGCCGACTATGCCGCGCATGAGGCAGGCATCGCCGCGGCAGCCGCGAACCTCGGCGCAGGCGTGCCGTCGCTCTATCACCTCGATGCGACGCGGCCCGGCGAGCCGCATGCGCGCACGCTGACGGAAGAGATCTCGCGCGTCGTTCGCGCACGGGCGGCCAATCCGGCCTGGATCTCCGGCATGATGCGCCACGGTTTCCGCGGCGCCGCCGAGATCACCGCGACGCTGGAGCACATGGCCGCCTTCGCGCATCTCGCCGGCGCGGTGCCGCCGCATCTGTTCGACCTCTATTACGACGCGACACTCGGCAACGACGACGTCCGCGCCTTCATGGCGCACGAAAATCCGTCCGCACTCGCCGCGATGGAAACCTGCTTCACGCGCCTGCGCGAAGCCTCGCTCTGGCGAACCCGCCGCAATTCGATTGCAGCGGCGCTGCGGGAGGCCTCATGAGCGCGACCACGGTCAAGGGTTGGTGTCCCGGCGCGCTGCGCCCGATGCAATCGGGCGACGGGCTCGTGGTGCGCGTGCGTCCGTTCGGGGGACGCCTTGAAGCACCACAAATCTCCGGGCTTGCGGAACTCGCCGAGCGCTTCGGCAACGGTCTAATCGACGTCACGAGCCGGGCCAATCTGCAGATCAGGGGCGTTCAGGAGGACGGCCATCGGCCGTTGCTCGATGGTCTGGCGCAACTGGCGCTGCTCGATCCCGACGCCGACATCGAAGCCAGGCGCAACATCCTGGTGACGCCGTTCTGGAGCAACGGCGACGAAACGCAGTCGCTCGCCGCGGAGCTCGAGGAGGCGCTTGCCGATTCTGGCCTGGCGCTTCCCACCAAGTTCGGCTTCGCCATCGATGACGGGCGGTCGCGTGTTCTCGCCGGCGATTCCGCCGACATCCGCATCGAGCGCGACCGCTCGGGCGGTCTCCTGGTGCGGGCCGATGGCGCCAAGCTCGGTCGTTCCGTTGAACGCGGACAGGCGGTGAGCGCGGCGCTGGCGCTCGCAAGCTGGTTCATCATCTCCGGCGGTGCAAACGGCGGGCGAGGGCGCATGGCAGCCCACATCGCATCCGGCGCCGTGTTGCCTCAATCCTTGCGCGGCGAGACCGAGCCTGCGCCGGTGATGGCCGCGGTGCGTCCCGGGCACTATCCGCAAGGCGCAATGGTCGGGGTGGCGTTCGGGCAGATGCTGCACGCGACGCTGCATCAATTCTCTGCTTGCGGCCATGCGCTGCGCATGACGCCCTGGCGGATGGTGCTGAGCGAGGGCAAGCGCGAGATGCCGAGCGCGGCGGGGCTCATCACCAGGCCCCATGATCCGGCGCTGCGCGTCATCGCCTGCAGCGGCGCGCCGCGCTGCCGCGAGGCCCATGCCGATACGCGCGCGCTGGCCGCGGCGCTGGCGCCGCGCATCCCCGCCGACGCGCGACTCCACGTCTCCGGCTGCGGCAAGGGCTGCGCCCATTCCGGCGCGGCTGCGGTTACCCTGATTGCGACGCGCGCCGGGTTCGATCTCGTCCGCGACGGCTCGACCCGCGACGCGCCGGTCCTGCGCGGGCTGAACGGCGCCGACATCGTCAGCGATCCCTCCATCCTGGTCGGAGGGAACTGATGCCGCACACCTACGAGACCGACGGCGCTGTGATCTACCGGCAATCCTTTGCCACCATCCGGGCCGAGGCCGATCTCGCGCGCTTCACGTCGGACGAGGAGCAGGTGGTGGTGCGGATGATCCATGCCGCCGGCATGGTCGGCCTCGAGGCGCATATCCGTTTCACCCCTGATATGGCGATTGCCGCGCGCGCGGCCTTGCAGAAGGGCGCGCCGATCCTGTGCGACGCGCGCATGGTCTCCGAAGGCATTACGCGCGCGAGGTTGCCCGCGGCCAATGCCGTGATCTGCACGCTCGGCGATCCCGCCGTGCCCGCGCTGGCGCAGTCTATGCGCAACACGCGCTCGGCCGCGGCCCTGGAGCTGTGGCGGCCGCATCTTGATGGCGCGATCATCGCGATCGGCAATGCACCGACCGCGCTGTTTCATCTGCTCAACATGCTGGAGGATCGCGACTGCCCGCGGCCGGCTGCGATCATCGGCTGTCCGGTCGGCTTCGTCGGCGCGGCCGAATCCAAGGCCGCGCTGATGGCCGATCCGCCGGCACCGGCGCTCACCGTCGAAGGCCGCCTCGGCGGCTCCGCCATCACGGTTGCTGCCGTGAACGCGCTGGCAAGCCGGAGCGAATAGCCATGGGACGCATCATCTGCTGCGGTCTCGGCCCCGGCGATCCTGATCTGATGAGCGTGCGTGCCGATCGTACGGTGCGGGGCGCTAGCCACGTCGCCTATTTTCGCAAGAAGGGCAGGCCCGGTCAGGCGCGCCGCATCGTCGATGGCATGCTGGCTGCGGGCGTTACCGAATATCCCATGGAATATCCTGTTACGACGGAGATCGCTTTCGACAGCCCCGAATATGTCCAGCTGCTCGCCGGCTTCTACGACGAATGGGCCGAGCGCCTGGCGCGGCTTTCGCGCGCCGTCGACGTCGTCGTGCTCTGCGAGGGCGATCCTTACTTTTACGGATCGTTCATGCATCTGCACACGCGCCTGCAAGGCCGCGTCGAGATCGAGGTGATCGCCGGCATTCCCGGCATGGTCGGCTGCTGGAACGGCGTCGGCCGGCCGATCGCGCTCGGCGACGACGTGACGACGGTGCTGATGGGCACGCTGTCCGAGGCCGAGCTCGAACGGCGCATGCGCGATTCCGATGCACTGGTCGTCATGAAGACCGGCCGCAATCTCGCAAAAGTGCGCCGCGCGCTCAGCTCCGCCGGGCGGCTCGCCGATGCCTGGCTGGTTGAGCGTGGCACCATGCCAGGCGAGCGCGTGGTGCGGCTCGCCGAGATCGATGCGGCCGATTGTCCCTATTTCGCGATCGTGCTCGTGCACGGCAAGGGCCGGCATCTGGATGCCGCCGAATGACAGGCACACTGACCATCGCGGGCCTCGGGCCGGGCAGCGACGCGCTGGTGACGCCGGAAGTTTCCGCCGCGCTTGCGACGGCGACCGACATTCTGGGCTATGCGCCCTATGTCGCGCGCGTGCCGCCGCGGCCTGGGCTCACTCTGCATCCATCCGACAATCGCGAAGAGCTGCAACGCGCGAGCGAAGCCCTGCGGCTTGCCGCCGAAGGCGGTCAGGTCGTCGTCGTCTCTTCTGGCGATCCCGGCGTGTTCGCGATGGCATCCGCCGTGTTCGAGGCGCTCGAGCAGGCGCCGGAATTTCGTGAACTTTCGATCCGTGTGCTGCCCGGCGTCACCGCGATGCTGGCGGCCGCCGCGCGTGCCGGCGCGCCGCTCGGCCATGATTTCTGTGCGATCAATCTCTCCGACAATCTCAAGCCGTGGGCGGTGATCGAGAAGCGCCTGCGCCTCGCGGCGGAAGGCGATTTTGCCATCGCGATGTACAACCCGCGCTCGGCCAGCCGCCCGGAAGGATTCGGCCGTGCGCTGGCGCTGCTTCGCGAGGCCGGCTGCGGCGAGCGTCTCATGATCTTCGCGCGCGCGATCAGCGCGGCCGATGAAAAGATCGAGATCGTGACGCTGAACCAGGCGACGCCCGAGATGGCCGACATGCGCACGCTGGTGATCCTCGGCAACTCGCAGACGCGCCGCGTCGGCCGCTGGGTCTATGCGCCGAGGCGGGCAGAATGACCGAGCCACTGCATCACGTCAGTGACACTCTCGACCCTTTGGCGCTCGGGCAGCTCTGGTCGCGAGATCATGATCACGGGCAGGCCGAGCATGCGCGCCGCGTCGATCTTCGCGCGTGCGCCGTCGCCGCCGGAATTGCGGGCAACGATCCAGGCGATGCCGCGTGTGCGCATCATCGCCAGCTCACTATGAAGCGTGAACGGTCCGCGCGACACGATCACATCGGCCGCGAAGGGCAGGGGCGCGTCGGGCGGGTCGACGAAGCGCAGCGTGTAGGCGTGCTGCGGCTTCGTCGCGAATGGCGCAATGTGCTGGCGACCGATGGCGAGGAACACGTTTGCCGGGGCGTCGGGCAGTGCGGAGACGGCAGGATTGACATCCGCCACCTCGATCCAGTTGTCGGTGGACGCCTTGATCCAGGGCGCGCGCTCCAGCGCAAGCAACGGCGTGCCCGTCTCGGTGCAAGCCGCAACGGCGTTGCGGCTCATTTCCGCGGCGAAGGGATGCGTTGCATCGATCACATGCGTGATGCCTTCGGCGCGGATGTAATCCGCAAGTCCGCTCACGCCGCCAAACCCGCCGATGCGCGTCGGCAGCGGCTGATCGGCGGGCGCGCGGGTGCGGCCGCCATAGGAATAGACGGCATCGATGCCGGCGCGCGCGATCTCCGCGGCGAGCAGGCTCGCATCGGCCGTTCCGCCCAGAATGAGGGCGCGAATCATGTCTGATCCCTGGCTGACCATCATCGGTATCGGCGAAGATGGCCTTGCCGGGCTGTCGGAGGCAAGCCGAAAGGCGCTTGCCAAGGCCGAAACCGTGTTCGGCGGCGAGCGCCATCTTGCGCTTGCCGAAATTGGCAGCCGCGGTCGTCCATGGCCGGTGCCGTTCGATGCGGATGTCGTGCTGAGCTGTCGCGGCAGGCCGACGGTGGTGCTCGCCTCCGGCGATCCGTTCTGGCATGGCGCCGGCGCGAGCCTTGCCGAGAAGCTCGGTGGCGACGAGTGGATCGCGCATCCTGCTCCGTCCACCTTCTCGCTCGCCGCCGCGCGGCTGGGCTGGCGACTCGAATCCACCGTCTGCCTCGGGCTTCACGCCGCACCGTTCGAGCGTCTCGGTCCGCATCTGGCGCGAGGGGCGCGCATCATCTGTCTCGTGCGCGATGGGAAAGCGGCTGGCGATCTGGCTAGGTGGTTGAGCGAGCGCGGGTGGGGCGCCTCAGCCTTCTGGATGCTCGCCGCCCTCGGTGGCCCGCGCGAAAGCATCACAGAATATCGCGCCGATAGTCTTGCCGGTGATCTCGCCGGAAACCTGGTCACCGTCGCCGTCGAGGCGAAGGGCGGACAGGGGATGCCCCGCAGTTCGGGATTATCGGACGACCTCTTCGTCCATGACGGCCAGATCACCAAGCGGCCGGTGCGCGCGCTTGCGCTCTCGGCGCTGGCGCCGCGGGCCGGCGAGCGGCTGTGGGACATCGGCGCTGGTTCAGGCTCGATCTCCGTGGAGTGGGCGCTGGATGGTGGGACGGCGATTGCGGTCGAGGCGCGCGAGGATCGCGCCGCGAACATTCGCAAGAATGCGGCCGCCTTCGGTCTGGCACATCGGATCACAATCGTCACGGGCAGGGCACCGGAAGCTCTTGCCGGGTTGGAAGCGCCGGATGCCGTCTTCATTGGCGGTGGTCTCGACGAAGTGTTATTTGATGCGATCTGGACGCGGCTCTCGCTCGGAGCGCGGCTCGTCGCACACTCGGTCACGCTGGAAACGGAAGCGTTGCTCAGCGAGCTACATCAGCGCCATGGTGGCGAGCTTATGAGAGCCGAAATTTCTCATGCCGCTCCGCTCGGCCGCTATCGGTCGTGGGAAGCAGCACGCCCCGTGGTGCAGTGGAGTGTGGTCCGATGAAGGTCGCCGGACTCGGCTTCAAGCGCGATGTGACGCTGGCTTCGTTGCGCGAAGCGCTGCTCGCTGCGGGCGGTGCGGAAGGGCTTGCGGCGATGGCAACCGTCAGCGACAAGGCCGATACCGAGGCGCTGAAGCAGCTCGCACGCGAATGCGGCGTGCCGATCAGGGCCGTTCCGGTCGCGACACTGGCCGGCATCGACACGCCCACGCAATCGAAGCTCATCGCGGAGAAATTTGGCACCGGATCTGTAGCCGAGGCTGCTGCGCTCGCGGTCGCCGGTCCGCGCGCGCGGTTGATTGCAGCACGGGTTGTCTCGCAGGATCGCACCGCGACCGCCGCGATTGCCGAAGGAGACGGCCCATGACGGTGCATTTCATCGGTGCCGGGCCGGGCGCACCCGATCTGCTGACGTTGCGCGGCCGCGACCTGATCGCGGCCAGTCCGGTTTGTCTCTATGCCGGCTCGCTGGTGCCGGAGGGCGTGTTGGCGCATTGCCCGCCCGGCGCACGTATCGTCAACACCGCGCCAATGTCGCTCGACCAGATCATCGCCGAGATCGCAGCCGCGCATGCGGCAGGCCTGGATGTCGCGCGGCTGCATTCCGGCGATCTCTCAATCTGGTCGGCGATGGGCGAGCAGCTCCGCCGTTTGCGTGCGCTCGGGATTCCCTACTCGGTGACACCCGGCGTTCCCTCGTTCTCGGCTGCCGCGGCCGCGCTGGAGGCTGAGCTGACGCTGCCCGGTCTTGCTCAGACGGTCGTGCTGACGCGCACGCCGGGCCGTGCCAGCGCGATGCCCGAGGGCGAGAAGCTCGCCGCGTTCGCTGCGACCGGCGCGGTGCTCGCGATCCACCTGTCGATCCATCTGCTCGACCAGGTCGTCGCCGAGCTGACGCCGCATTACGGCGCGGATTGCCCGGTCGCGATCGTCTGGCGCGCGAGCTGGCCGGAGCAGCGCATCGTGCGCGCGACGCTTGCAACGCTCGGTGCGTTCGTGGGTGGCGAGATGGAGCGCACGGCGCTGATCCTGGTCGGCAAGACGCTTGGCGCTGCCGATTTTGACGAGAGCCGTCTCTATGCCGCCGATTACGACCGCCGCTACCGGCCGGTCGGTGCCGAGCCGCGCTTTCCGGAGGCGTCGTGATGCCGGCGAGCCTCGTCATCTCCGCGCCGGCCTCCGGCGTCGGCAAGACCACGCTGACGCTGGCGCTCGCCCGCGCCTGGCGCAAGCGCGGCCTGAACGTGCAGTGCTTCAAGAGCGGCCCCGACTATATCGATCCCGCCTTCCACGCCGCAGCCACGGGACGCGCCTCGGTCAACGTCGACAGCTGGGCGATGGATCGCGGCACCATCGCGCATCTCGTCAGCCGTGGCGGCAATGCAGATGTCGTTCTCGCCGAGGGATCGATGGGCCTGTTCGACGGTGTCGCCGCGCGCGGTGTCTCCGCCACCGGAGCGACCGCTGATATCGCGGAGATGCTGGGCTGGCCAGTGGTTCTGGTGATCGATCCCTCCGGCCAGGCGCAGACTGCGGCAGCGATCGCCGCCGGCCTTCGCGATTACCGCGCCGGCGTGCGCCTTGGCGGCGTCGTGCTCAATCGCGTCGCCAGCCCCCGCCATGAGGATCTGGTGCGGCGCGCGCTGAACGAGGCCGGCATCAAAGTGTTCGGCGCGCTGCCGCGCCATGCCGAGATCAGCCTGCCGAAGCGGCATCTCGGTCTCGTGCAGGCCGAGGAGCAGGCCGAGATCGGCAAGCTGATCGACGAGGCCGCGCGCTTTGTCGCCGAGCACGTCGATCTCGATGCGGTGCTCCACTCGGCAGGCCAATGGTCGCCGCAAGCTGCGGCGAACGGATTGAACGTGACGCCGCCCGGCCAGCGCATCGCGCTGGCGCGCGATGCGGCGTTCTCCTTCGTCTATCCGCATATGCTGGAAGCTTGGCGCGCCGCGGGCGCCGAGATCGTGCCGTTCTCGCCGCTGGCCGATGAAGCGCCCGATGCGAGCGCCAACGTGTGTTGGCTGCCCGGCGGCTATCCCGAGCTTCATGCAGGAAAGATCGCGGCCAATGCGCGCTTTCGCAGCGGCTTGCGCGCTTTCGCCGAGACGCGGCCGGTGCATGGCGAATGCGGAGGCTATATGGTGCTGGGCGCAGGCCTGACCGACGCCGACGGTATCAGCCATGAGATGGCGGGGCTGCTTGGCCTCGAGACCAGCTTTGCCAAGCGCCGCATGCATCTCGGCTATCGTCTTGCTGAACTGGCTGCGCCGATGCCGGGGCATCAGCCTGGCGCGCGCCTGCGCGGCCACGAGTTCCACTATTCGACCATCCTCGCCCAGCCCGATACGCCGCTCGCGGTCGTGCACGATGCCACCGGCGCGGTCATTGCCGAAACCGGCTCGCGCCGTGGCCATGCCACCGGCACGTTCTTCCATCTGATCGCGGAGGACCGGTGAGCGGTTTTGTCTCTTTCGTTTCCGCCGGTCCGGGCGATCCCGAGCTCCTCACGGTGAAGGGCGCCACGCGGCTGCGCGAGGCCGACGTCGTGCTTTATGACGATCTTGCCTCCGGCGCGATCCTCGATCTCGCACGGCCCGGCGCCAATCTCGTCGCGGTGGGAAAGCGGGCCGGGCGTCCTTCGACCAAGCAGCACCACGTCAACCGTCTCCTGGTCGACTATGCCGCAACCGGCGCGCGCGTGGTGCGGCTCAAGTCCGGCGATGCCGGCATTTTCGGCCGGCTGGAGGAGGAGATCGAGACGCTGCGCGAGGCCGGCATCGGCTACGAGATCGTTCCCGGCGTCACCTCCGCCTGTGTCGCCGCCGCCCAGGCCGGCATTCCCCTGACCCGCCGGTATACCTCCCGCCGGGTGCAGTTCATCACCGGCGCTGACGTCACGGGCGAGCTGCCGCCCAATCTGAATTGGGCGGCACTGGCCGACCCCGAGGCCACGACCGTGGTCTATATGGGCCGGCGCACCTTTCCGGCGCTTGCCGCAAAATTGATCGCGCACGGCCTCGCTCCCAGCACTCCGGCGCTGTTCGCCGAATCTCTCGGGCGTCCCGACGAACGGCTGGTCCGCACCACGATTGCCGAGCTCGCCGAGCAGCTTGGGCGCGGCGGCGCCGCTTCCACTGCGGCCGTCATCCTGTTCGGCGCGCTGGCGGGAGAATATCCGGCATGACGGCTCCGGCAGCGGTTCGCCCCTTGACGCCCGCGATACGAAAGGGGCACACAAGAGCGGCATGGTGCTCGACGCGGCGCAAAGCGCCGGAGCATAATCGGGAATGGGGATGGGCGGACCCAGTTGCGGCGCCCAAAACCCCAGCCGCCCCCGCGACTGTAAGCGGTGAGGGCCTCCGAACCGCCACTGGACCGCAAGGTCCGGGAAGGCCGGAGAACCCAGTGAACCGCGAGCCAGGAGACCGGCCGTGCACGTTTTGAGGCCAAGGCCGTCGGGTGTGACGGCGGAAAGGAATTGAGCCATGCATATCGAACCCGGGATCGTGACGGGCGCCAAGCTCGTGTTGAGTTACGCAACCGGCATCGCCGCAGGCGGCGTTGCCTTGAAGCTCGCGGTCGAGACCGTGCGCGAGCAGGGCGCCGGCTCGTTCGCGGCGCGGACACTGGCCACCACCGCTCTCGTCTTCGTCTTCTTCGAAATCCTGCCGCACTTTCCGGTTGGGGTATCAGAGGTGCACTTCATCCTCGGCTCGACCTTGTTCCTGCTCTTTGGTGCTGCGCCCGCCGCCTTCGGCCTTGCATTTGGCCTGCTGCTTCAGGGCATGCTGCTGGAGCCAGTCGATCTGCCGCAATACGGCATGAACGTCACCACGCTTCTGGTGCCGCTGTTCGCGATCCAGGCGATCGCCAAGCGGATCATTGCCCGCAACACCGCCTATGTCGATTTGAAGTACGGTCAGGCGCTGGCGCTTTCGACGACCTACCAGGCCGGCGTGATCGCATGGGTGGCGTTCTGGGCGCTCTATGGCTCCGGCTTTGCGATGAGCAATCTCGCCAGCGTCGGGACGTTCGCTGCCGCTTATGCGCTGGTGATCGTGATCGAACCGCTCGCCGATCTCGCGGTGCTGGCGCTGGCGAAGTCGCTGCGCGGCGTCACCGCGCCCGGCCTCGTCACCCCGCGCCTGCACAACGCGGCGTAAGAGATCAGCGATGGGCGGCCGGTGTGGCCGCCCATCGCGCTCGCGATGCTAACGCTCTCCCTGATCGGCATCGGTTGCGGCGATCCCGCGCAGCTCACGCGCGCCGCCGTTGACGCCATCAACGCCGCCGATCTCATCCTGATCCCGCGCAAGGGGACTGCGAAATCCGATCTCGCCGATCTCAGGCGAACGATCTGCGCCGGTGTGCTCACCAACAAAACGACGCGCATCGCCGAATTCGATCTTCCCGTGCGCGATGCGACCGAGGCGGACTACCGCAAGGGCGTCGACGATTGGCACGATGCGGTGGCCGCGATTTGGTCGCAGACGATAGCTGGGCATCTCGAAGATGAGGGCAAGGTCGCGCTGCTGATCTGGGGCGATCCTTCGCTCTATGATTCTTCGCTGCGCATTGCGCGGCGGCTCGATCCATTGCCGACAATCGAGGTCGTGCCTGGGATCACCTCGATCCAGGCGCTGTGCGCGGCGCATGCGCTGCCGCTCAACGACATCGGCGAGCCGTTTCTGGTCACGACGGGGCGGCGCTTGCGCGAAGGCGGCTGGCCGCAGGGCGTCGATACCGTCGTCGTGATGCTCGATGGCGGCACGGCGTTCCAATCGCTGGATCCGGCCGGGCTTCACATCTGGTGGGGGGCCTATCTCGGCATGCCCGATCAGATCATCATGTCCGGCGCGCTGGCCGAGGTCGGCCCGCGCATCGTCGCGTTGCGGCAAGAGGCGCGCGAGCGGCACGGCTGGATCATGGATAGCTACATCATCAAACGCAGGCGTTGAGCAGCATGCTTCCCGAATGGGTTTATCAGAACTGCCCCGAGGTCTCCGCTGTTCATCGCGAGGCGGCCATTGCGCGGCAGGCGCAACTGACGAAGCCGACCGGCGCGCTCGGCCGGCTCGAGCAGCTCGCAATCGAGCTTGCGGGCCTGCAGGCCACCGAGCAACCGCGCGCCGCGCGGGTGCCGATCATCATCTTCGCCGGCGACCACGGCATCGTCGCGCAGGGCGTGTCGGCCTATCCGCAAGCCGTCACCATCGCGATGATGGCGAATTTTGCCGCCGGTGGCGCCGCGATCTCGGTGCTGGCGCGCGAGCTGGGTTCGAGCCTCGAGGTGGTCGACGCCGGCACGCTGGCCGAGGCGCAGATCGCGGGAATCGTCACCGACAAGCCGCGCAGCGGCACCCGCGATTTCAGTGTCGAGGCCGCGCTCACGCCCACGGAATTGGCCTTCGCCTTCGAGGCCGGGCAGCGCGCGGTGGTGCGCGCCGAGGCCGGCCGGCCTGATCTCTTGATCTTCGGCGAGATGGGGATCGGCAACACCACGACGTCGGCGGCGATTGCTGCGAGCCTGCTCGGTGTGAGCGCCGGGGAGATCGCGGGCAGCGGCACCGGCGTCGATGCGTTGGGCCGCGCGCACAAGGTGCGGGTGATCGATGCGGCGATCGCGCATCACGGCGTTGCGGGGGCGTCACCCGAAAAAATCCTGTGCGCTGTAGGCGGCCTCGAGATCGCGGCGATCTCGGGCGCGATCATCGCGGCTGCGCAACGTCGCATCCCCGTGTTGATCGACGGCTTTATCGTCTCGGTGGCGGCGCTGGCGGCGGCGCGCCTCAACCCGTCCTGCCAGCCGTTCCTATTGCCCTCGCATCAATCGGCGGAGCAGGGGCATCGGCTGGTGTTGCGCGCGCTGAATGTGCAGCCGCTGATCAGCCTCGATCTCAGGCTCGGCGAGGGATCGGGCGCCGCCATCGCGCTGCCGCTGGTGCGCTCGGCGTGCGCACTTCACAATGGCATGGCGACGTTCGCGCAGGCCAATGTGCCGGATCGGTCTTCTTGATGCGGCTCAAGCCACGCGCTGGTTGACCGACACGACGCGCCAACCGCCCGCCAGCCGGTCGATCCGGGTCAGCGACAGCGGATCGACGACGAAGCGCAGCGCGGCTTCCGGTGTGAGATCGAGCGCGATGCAGAGCGCAGCGCGTATGGTGCCGGAATGGACGACCAGTGCTGCGGAGCCTGCGCCAATCTGGGCCAGGCCCAGGCGGACGCGGGCGACCTGATCCGCAAAGCTCTCGCCATTCGGCGGCCGTCCGTGCGCCGGATCGCGCCAGACCTGCGCGTAGGCCTCGCCACCGGTCGCGGCGAGCTCGTCATGCCGATGGCCGGTCCAGTCGCCGAAATCCTGCTCGCGAAACTCGCTGATCAGCGCCGGTTCGAGCCCCAGCGCGCGCGCCGTCTCGACCGTGCGCCGCGACGGGCTGGCATAGCCGGCGACATCCGCGGGCAACAGCTGCCTTAGGGCCGCCAATGCAGCGTGATCGCCGAGGTCGGCCCGCGCATCGGCCGCATGGATCGTCCCGGGCACGCCCGCGACGGCCGCATGCCTGATCAACCAGAGGAAGGTCTCGCCTTCCATGCTCATCTCCAAGGAAGTTGGTTGCTGTGGCCCCAACGCCGCAACTGGCACATTGACTCTGTCTTGGTGGTAATCCTAGATGCTCGCGACGGTTTTCCCGAGAGGGAATGAAAAGGGAATGCGGTGCGGGGAAAATTGTCCCCAATGCCGCGGCTGCCCCCGCAACTGTAAGCGGTGAATCCTTCGTCAGGAGCCACTGGGTCCTCGGTCCCGGGAAGGCGACGAAGCGGTCACGACCCGCGAGCCAGGAGACCTGCCGTCAGCCGTGGTCACACGCGAAGATGTCGGTCGGGGAGTACAGACATTCGGCTTCATCGGACGGCTAAGGCCGAAGGTGAAACCTCGTTCGCTGTGACGTGCCACTGACGTCATACCGAGGTTTTCACCTGTGTCTTCCATCCGTATCGCACGACCGCGCCGCGTCCTGCTGGTTTCCGCCGCGTTCACGTCCTTTGCCGCTCTTGGTCTGCCGGCCGCTCTGGCGCAGCAGGCCCGAGAGTCGCTGCCACCCGTCGAGGTGTCGCCTGCCCAGGCCCGCAAGCCGGCCAAACCGGCAGCAGGAACGGCGCAGAGCGCGCGCCGCGCGGCAGCGCGCAGGCCGGCGGCTGTATCCGCAGCGCCAAGACCCGTCACGCCGGATTCGACGCCGCAAACGCCGCTCAACACCAATGCCGTTGCCGAAAGCGCCTCGCGGCTCGGCCTGACGGTGCGGCAGACGCCCGCGACGGTCGAGGTGATCTCGGCCGAAACCATGCGCGAGCAGGGCCATCGCACCGTGTCCGAGGTGGCGCAGGGCGCCGCCGGCGTCACCTCGGGCGACAACCCGGCCGAACCTTCGGCCTTCTCGATGCGCGGCTTCACCAACAGCCAGATCAACACGCTCTACAACGGCATCAAGATCGGTCCGCAGAACATGACCTCGCGGATCGTGGATACCGCCAATCTGGAAGCGGTGGAATTCCTCAAGGGCCCGGCTTCGCTGATTTCGGGCGAGGGCGCCGCGGGCGGCGCGATCAACTTCGTCACTAAGCAGCCGCACACCGGAGCTGTCAGCAACGAGGCCGATTTCTCCTGGGACTCGCTGAACTCGTTCCGTGCCCATTACGGCTCCGGCGGCAGCACCAATGTGCAAGGCCTGGACTATCGCTTCGACATCAGCCGTTCCGCCCTCAACGGCTTTGCCGATGACACCAATGTCAAGACGTTCGGCACGTCCGGCCAGCTCAACTACCGTGTTTCCGACAGCCTCAGGATCTGGGGTGCGGTCGAATATCGCGAAGACCGCTCGAAGGCCTATTGGGGCGCGCCGCTGGTGCCGGTGGCCTTCAGCGGTTCGCATGCGACGACGGGGATCGTCTCCGGCAATTACGTCTCGAATTACAACGGAACCAATCTCGGTGCCGTCACCATCGACGACCGCACCTTCAACACCAATTACAACGTTCTCGATAACCGCAACGTGGCGCAGGAAGTGTGGCTGCGTGGCGGCTTCGAGCTGAAGCTCGCGCCTGACCTCACGCTGAAAAGTCAGGCCTATGGCTATGGCGCGGAACGGACCTGGTTCAATAACGAGATCGAGGCGTTCAATTCCACCACGAACCTGGTCGATCGCGAGCGTTTCTATGTCGCCCACAGTCAGCGACTGGTCGGCAACATCACCGACCTGATCTGGGATACAAATATTGCGGGCTTCGACAATCGGCTCGTGACGACGCTGTCGTCGAGCTATCTCGATTTCGTCAGGCCCGGTGCGGCAAACTTTCCCGGCGATTCCGTTTCGCTGGTCGACCCCAACCGCGGTTTCTACGGCTTGCTCACGACACAGCAGCAGACCGCGCGCATCGACAACGAGGCGCTGTCATTCGAGGACCGGCTCAAGCTGACGCGCAGCTTCGCGCTGATCGGCGGCCTTCGTGTCGAGCACATCGGGCTCGACCGCAACTCGACCGACAAGAACGGTGTGGAGAAGGTGGGCTTCCCATTCAGGAAAGACTGGGCGCCGGTGACGGGCCGCATCGGCTACACCTGGGAGGCCGTTCCCGGCCTGACCTTCTTCAGCCAATACGCCACCGGCGCCGACGTCGCAGCCAACAACATCTTCCTGCTCTCGCCCACCCAGCCGCTCGATCTGACCACCGCGCGCACCTATGAGACCGGTGTCAAGCACCTGTTCTGGGACAATCGGGCGGAGTGGTCGTTCTCGGCCTATGACATCCTGCGCAAGAACGTCTATGCGGCCGCCGGCGGCATGCAACTGAACATCGCCGGACGACAGGAGTCGAAAGGCGTCGAGCTTGCCGCCTCGATACGCCCGATCGAGCCGCTGCGGCTGTGGGGCAACATCGCCTATGTCGATGCGCGCTATGCCGACTACAATTTTGCCGGCGGCTCGTTCTCCGGCAACACGCCGCCAAACGTGCCGCGTATCGTCGCCAATGCCGGCGCGTCGTATCGCTTCTTCACACCATGGCCGGTGGAGCTTGGCATCACCGGCCGTCATGTCGGCGACCGCTACAACACCGACGCCAACGTCGTGACGATGAAGGCTTACACCGTGGCCGACGTCTACGCCTTCGTCGACATCCCCAAGACGGCGTTCAATGCGGTCGACCAGGCCCGCCTGACCTTCCGTATCCGCAACATCACTGATAAGCGCTACGCGATCTGGGGCGATCCGTTCTATCCGGACCAGATCCTCCTGGGCGCGCCGCGCACCTACGAAATATCGGCCGCGTTCAAATGGTGAGGCCCTGAGCGCATGATGGGCGCGATCGTCCTCACGCATCGCTGGCTCGGCATCGCGTTCTGTCTGCTGTTCGCGATGTGGTTCGCGAGCGGGATCGTCATGCACTTCGTCCCGTTTCCGTCGCTGACGGAAGCGGAGCGATTTGCCGGACTTGTGCCGGTCGATCGCGACGGGACGAGGATCTCGGTCGCGGACGCCGTTGCGGCGAGCGGGATTGCCGATGGCAGGCGTGTTCGGCTGATCCAGCGGAGCGATGGACCGGTCTACGTCGTCTCGGGCTCCACAGGTTCGCGAGCGGTTCGCGCCTCCGATGGAGGAGACGCGTCGGTGACATCAGCCGATGTCGCGCTCACCATCGTGCAAGCTTATTCACGTCAGCGCGGGCTCGACGCGCCGCGCGCCGCGATCGTCGCGCAGTCGGACTACGATCAGTGGAGCGTGCCGAACGGTTTTGATCGGCATCGCCCCTTGTCTCGCGCCGCTCTCGGCGATGCCCCTGGAACGGAGGTCTACGTTTCGTCGCTGACCGGCGAAGTCGTCCTGGATACGAGGCGCAGCGAGCGCGCGTGGAACTGGGCCGGCAGCGTGCTGCACTGGATCTATCCGACAATTCTGCGCAGCAGCTGGGCGCTGTGGGATGGCGTGGTCTGGACGCTGTCGCTGCTGGCCCTGATCGCGGCATTGCTTGGTGCGGTGCTCGGAATCGTGCGTGTGAAAATGCGGGGACGCCAGCTCTCGTCGCCCTATCGTGGCTGGCACGCCCTGCATCACATCATCGGTCTCGTCGCGACCGTGTTTGTGCTGACCTGGATCTTCAGCGGCTGGCTGTCGATGGATCACGGCCGCCTGTTCTCGCGCGGGCAACTGACTCCGACAGAGGCCGGCGTGGTCGATGCCGCCCCGGATTGGCGAGACGCGTCGTCGCTCGATCCGCAGCCAATATCGCCGTTGGCCCGCGAGGTCGAATGGTTCGCCTTCAACGGCCATGTCTATCGGCGCGACCGGGTTGGTCTCGGCCGTCAGGCGTTGATCAGGGCAGGGGAGGCGCCGCGCGATGGACCGGCGCCATACCTGGATAGGCAGGAGATCGGCGACCTGACGGCGCGCCTTGGCGCCGGCTGTGCCGCACCGTTCCTGCTCGCCGGCAACGACGACTATCCGGCGCAATCCGCACTTCCGGGGGCCCCCGTCTACCGCACGACCTGCGGCGATCTCTGGTTCGATGTCGATGCCGCCGATGGCAAGCTGCTGCAAAGACTGGACCCGTCGCGCCGCGCCTATCGCTGGCTTTACAGTGCGCTGCACACGCTTGATTTCCCGATTCTGCTGGCTCATGCGCGGCTGCGTGACGCTCTCATTGTCGGGCTCTGTACGCTCGGGCTGATGTTCTCCATCACCGGCATCGTCATCGGCTGGCGGCGCTTGCGGGCATGGCTGGCGAGCGCATAGCCAGTCGCGAAATCTCCGTACCCGGCGCGACCCGTTCGGCGCGCCGGGTTATCCACCAGCGGCCGGTGATGTCCTCGCTTACCGACCGTACAATAAAGAGAGGCTGAGCCGACCTGCGTGCATAGCTCTTGGTCAGTGCTGTCTCCCGCACCGCCGACCGATCGCCTGCAAATTAGACAAACGGCCTTGTGCGATCCGATTGCAGTGCAACGGGCGCTTCTATTTGCCTCGAAGAATCCAAGGGTGCGCTGCACATTTTGACTTCGCGGCCTTCTGCTCTCTGCGCGAGCAGCGCTGCACGGAAACGTGCAGCCGATGCTGCGCCGCGCAAGGCCGGTGGCTTGCTAGCGCTTTGGTTTGCGACAACTCTGACCCTATCCCGCGGCCATCGCTCTGTCGCACGCTCGCACGTGATGGCATGACAGGGAATGATGATGAACGTCACGCGTAGCTGATTGTGCAGATGAGCGATCCCGGCAATCATTGGGAGGTCGGCACCGATATCGGTGGCACCTTCACCGACATCATCGCGATCCGGCGCGATTCCGCGGAAGCGCGGATTGCGAAGGTGCCGTCGCGCCCCGACGCACCGGTGCAAGCGATGCTGGAGGCGATCGAGGCGGCCGGCCTGCGCAAGAGCGAGGTGAAGCGCTTCGTCCACGGCACCACGCGCGTGACCAACGCGATCGTCGAGAACCGGCTGCCGAAGGTGGCGCTGGTCGCGACCGAAGGCTTTGCCGACGTGCTCGAGATCGCGCGCTATCGCCGCCGAGACCTCTACCGGCTCGACATTCCGCCGAAATCGCTGCCTCTGGTGCCGCCTGAACGCTGCTTTGGGCTCGCCGAGCGCCTCGATCATGAGGGGCGGGTGCTGAAGGCGCTCGAGGAAGCGGAGGTCGAACGCCTGGTGGCGTGGCTGAAGGGGACCGGCGTGCAGAGCGTCGCAGTCGCGCTCCTTCACGCTTATGCCAATCCGGTGCATGAAAAGATGCTGGGCGAGCGGCTCAGGGGCGTCGTCGCCCACGTCTCGCTCTCGCACGAGGTGAATCCCGAGGCGCGCGAATATGAGCGAACCTCGGCAACCGTGTTCAACGCGGCCGCGATGCCGATCGCGGTGGAATATCTCAGCGAGCTGGAGCAGCGGCTGCCGATCGGGCCCGGCCTGCAGGTGTTTCACTCCGCCGGCGCCATGGTGCCGATTTCGGCGGTGAAGCAGCGTCCGCTGGTGATGGCGATGTCGGGCCCGGCGGCCGGCGTCTCGGCGTCGGTCAGCATTGCGCGCCAGCTCGGCTGCGCGCGGATGCTGACCTTCGACATGGGCGGCACCACGACGGATGTGTGCCTGATCGTCGACGGCCAGGCCGAGATGACCGACGGCCGCATGCTCGGCGACAAGCCGCTGCGCCAGCCGATGCTCGCGGTGCACTCGATCGGTGCCGGCGGTGGATCGATCGTGCGCAACGGTCCCGGCGGGCTGACGGTCGGGCCAGAGAGCGCCGGTTCCGAGCCGGGCCCGGCCTGCTATGGCCGTGGCGGCACGGAGCCGACCATCACCGATGCCAATGCGGTGCTCGGCTATCTCAATCCTGAGACCAAGCTTGGCGACCGCATCGGCATCGACATCGCGGCCGCAAAGCGCGTCATCGCGCCGATTGCCCGCGCGCTCGGGCTGAGCCTGACGGAGACGGCGCTCGGCATCATCAAGGTCGCGAACGCGACCATGGCCCGCGCGCTCCGCCGCGTCACGGTCGAGCGCGGCATCGACGGGCGCGATTGCACGCTGCTGGCCTTCGGCGGCGGCGGCCCGATGCATGCCGCAGGCCTCGCCGATCTCTACGGCATTGCGGAGGTGGTCGTGCCCAGTGCGTCGAGCGCATTCTCGGCGTTGGGCTGTCTCACCGCCGATTTCAGCTTCCTGCAGCAGCAGACCCTTCGCGCCGCCCTCGACGGCATCGATCTCGCGCGCGTCTCGGAACGGATCGAGGCCCTGATTGCCGATGCCTCGGCGCCGCTTCTCGCCAGCAATGTTGCGAAGGCGGACATCCAGGTCGAGCTGGTGGCCTTGATGCGCTACGCGGCGCAGAATGACGCCATTCCGGTATCCTTCACGCTGCCGCTTGACGTCGCCAGGCTGAAGCAGGACTTCCTGACGCGGCACCACGAGCTGTTCGGCTATGCGACCGGTGAGCCCTGTGTCATCGAGTCCGTGCGCGTGCAGGCGCGCCGCCCGTCGACGACGGTCGTCAGCCGACCCGCGACGGCAGCAAGGGCGGTGTCTACGGGCACGCGTAGCTGCTCGTTCGACGGCTTCCATGACATCCCGACCGCAATCATCGACCGCGCCTCGCTGACCGAGACCGTCAACGGTCCCGCCATCATCGAAGACGCCTGGTCGACCGTGGTGGTGCCGCCGGGCTGGCAGGCGAGGCCCGATACATCAGGCAATCTGTTCCTGACGCGGAGGGCGGCATGAAGCTCGATCCGTTCGTCGTCGAGGTCATCAGGCACGGGCTCTCCGCCGCGGCCGAGGAGATGAGCCTCGTCATGACGCGCTCGGCGCGCTCGCCGCTCTTGCGCGAGGCCGGCGACCTCTCCTCCGCGATCACCGACGGTCACGGCGGCCTGGTCGGGCAGGGCCGCGACATTCCGATTCATCTCGGCGCGATGGCCTACACCATCCCCGAACTGTTGAAGGTGATGCCGCGCGATGGCCTGAACGACGGCGACGTCGTGATCTACAATGTCGGCGCGCTCGGCGGCAATCATCTCAACGACGTCAAGGTCGTGCGTCCCGTCTTCTTCGACGGCGAGATCGTCGCCTTTGCAGTCAGCCTCGCGCATTGGCCCGACATCGGCGGCACCTGGCCCGGCAGCTATTTCGCCAAGGCGGTCGATACCTTCCAGGAGGCGATGCGGATTCCGCCGGTGCTGATCGCGACGTCGGCCGGCCTCAACACGCCGATCGTGCAGCTGCTCAAGGCCAATGTCCGCGATGCCGAATCCTGCGAGGGCGACCTTCTTGCCCAGATCGCGGCGACCAAGGCCGGCGAGAAGCGCATCGTCGAGCTCTGCCGCGAGCATGGCAAGGCGGTCTTCATGGCGGCGCAGTCGCGCCTGCACGACCTCTCCGAAATCGAGATGCGGGAAGCGCTGCGCGATCTGCCGGATGGCATCTATGAGGGCGAGGATTATCTCGACGACGGCAGCGCGAACAACGCGCCGGCGCGCATCCATGTCAAGATCACCATCCGCGGCGACGAAGCGACCTTCGACCTTTCCGGAAGTTGCGACCGCGTCTCCAATTTCTGCAACACGACGCCATTCATGGCGCGCTCGGCGGTCGCCTATGCCGCGCGCATCATGAGTGGGCGCGACATGCAGCAGAATGCCGGCGCGCTGCGGCCGCTGACCATCATCACGCGCCCGGGCTCGATCCTCGAGCCCGGCTGGACCGCCTCCGTTGCCGCCGGCAATCACGAGACCTCCATGCGCATCGTCGATGCGATTTTCCGTGCCATGCAGGACACCATTCCCGAGCGCCTGTCCGCGGGCGGTGCGACCACCGCGGGTGTGCTGTTCTTCGCCGAGCCGCGGCCGAACGGGTCGTGGAAGATGCTCTATGAAGTCCATGGCGGTGGCGAAGGCGCGCGGCACGATCGGGCCGGCACGTCCGCGACCCGCGTGCATCTGTCCAACACCTCGAACACGCCGGTCGAGGTGATCGAGGCGAATTACGCGATCCGGCTCGAGCAGCAGGCCATCCGCCGGAATTCCGGCGGCGCGGGCGCGCATCGCGGCGGTGACGGCTCAGTCCGCACCTACCGCATCCTGGCGCCCTCGATGCACCTGACCACCTGCGTCGAACGCATGGTGATGGCGCCGTGGGGCATGCAGGGCGGCTCTCCCGGCAAGGCCTGCCGCATCTCGCTGGTTCGGCAGGGCGCCAACGTCGCCATCGACGGCAAGTCGAACCTGGTGTTGCAGCAAGGTGATCTCGTCACGATCGAGATGTGCGGTGGCGGTGGCTACGGCGCCGTTCCGGCGGAGTGAGGCAGTGGCGATGAGCAGATTGTTGCGAACCGGGCTGAATGCGGGCGAGGCCGCGCCGATGGCCGTGGTCGGCGGCGAGGGCGTCTACTTTCATCTTGCGGATGGCCGCAAGCTGATCGACGGCAGCAATACCGGCGGCGGTCTCGGCCATCGCCATCCTGCAATGGTGGAGGCGATCCGCCGCGCGGCCGATACGCCCGTCGTCAACGAAGGCTGGACCTGGGTCGGCCGCGAGCAGGCCGCCGACGATCTGATGGCTATCGCCTTCATGGGCGAAGAGGACTGGGTCGGCGCGGTGCGCTTCTGCATCAGCGGCAGCGAGGCCAATGACATGGCGCTGTCGCTCTGCCAGGCGCTGACGCAGCGCTCGGCGCTGGCAACGCGCGAGCGCGCCTATCACGGCATCACCGGGCTGTCGCGCAGCATGACGGTGCAGCCGCAATGGCACGGTGGCCTTGCGGTGCACGCCGGCGGCTCGAAACTACCGGCACCGATGGCGCCGGTGCGGATCCTGCCGGCGCCGGATGGGGCGATCTATGGCGCGCCGGCCATCAACACCCCGCCCAGCGAATATCTCGCGGACGCCCCGCGCCTGCTCTCGGACACGGCGGCGACGATCATCGACTATACGCAAGGCGGCATCTATTACGACGGGGCCTATCAGGACGAGGTCGCGCGCTGCGCGCGGCAGGCCGGCTCTTACTGGATCGCGGACGAGGTCGTCACCGGCGCGGGCCGCGCTGGGCGCTGGTTCGCGTTCCAGGGCGCGCAGAGCCGGCCCGATATCGTGACGCTCGGAAAGTCGCTCGGCGGCGGCGCGGCGGCCGTTGCCGCTGTCGTGGTGTCCAAAGACATCGTCGAGCGGCTGAAGGGCACGAGCTGGCAGAACTACGGCACGCTGCGTGGCCATCCGATCAGCATGGCGGCCGTCAGCGCCTATCTGAAGGTCGTCAGTGAGGACAGGATTCTGGACCACGTGCAGAATCTGGAGAAGCTGTTCACCCGCCGCCTCCTCGCAATAGCGCAAAAGCACCCCAGCGTGCAGCGCGTGGCCGGGCAGGGGCTGCACTGGACGGTGGAGCTGCATGGCCCGGATTGGCGCAGCTGGCACGCCGACACCACCGAGGTGCCGATCGCCTCGCGCGTCGCGGAGCGCGCGCTGGAAGCCGGCGCCGTGATCGGCACCAGCGGCGAGCAGACCTCGCTCTTCCTGGCGCCGCCACTGGTGATTTCCGAGTGGGAGGCTAACCAGCTTCTGGACGCGCTCGACCACGGTCTTGATATCGCCGACGAGGAGCGCGGGTGAATCACACAAAGTCCCTGAGGTCACCGGCCTGGCCGGCGGACGAGCCCTGGCATCTCGCGATGCCGGAGGGGACGCTCTACGACGCGCTGGCGCGCGCTGCAGGTGAACGGCCAACGCATCCGGCCACAATGTTCTACGGGGCGAGCCTGAGCTACGCCGAGCTGCGCGACCGGGTCGATGCCATGGCCGGCTTTCTGCAAGGCGTTTGCGGCGTGAAGCGCGGCGACCGCGTCATGATCGCGCTGCAGAATTCGCCGCAATATGTCGTCGCTTATTACGCGACGATGCGGGCGGACGCCGTGATCGTGCCGGTCAATCCCATGAACAAGACCGCCGAGATCGCGCATCTCGCCGCGGACAGCGGCGCCAGGGTTGCAATCATCGGCAGCGAGCTAAGCGATGTGTTTGCACCGCTGGTGGGCGAGGCGATTACGCATGCGATTGTCGCGCAGTACCGCGACGAAGTTCCAGCCGCGACGCCCTACACACTGCCATCATGCGTGACCGAGGGGCCGTTGGAGCCGCCGTCATCGCCGGGCTGGTATTCGTGGTCGCCCGCGATAGTGCAGGGCCTGCAGCCGGGTGCGATGGAGGCGGGGCCGGCGGATCTGATGATCCTGCCCTATACCTCAGGGACAACAGGCAAGCCCAAGGCGTGCATGCACACCCATCGCAGCGCGCTGTTCACCGCCGTCTTGCAAGCGCGCTGGTATGGGCTCAATGGCAGCGACGTGATGACCGGCTTCATGCCGCTGTTCCATGTCGCGGGCATGCAGGGCTCGATGAATGCCGCCATCGTCGCCGCCGCCACGCTGGTGCTGATGGCGCGCTGGGACAAGGATCTGCTGCCGGATTTGTTCGAGACCTATGGCGTCACATTCTGGAACGCCGCCCCGACCATGATCGTGGATGTGCTCGCCAGCGCCGGCTTCCGCGACAAATGTTTTGCGAAGCTCAAGGTGCTGACTGGTGGCGGCGCGGCGATGCCGACAGTCGTCGCGCAACGGCTGAAGGGGCGGTTTGGGCTCGATTTCGTCGAGGGCTACGGCATGACCGAGACGATGTCTCCGACGCACCTCAATCCGATGGCGGCGCCGAAGCGGCAGTGCCTCGGCATCGCCGTGCACGAGACCGACGCCCGGGTGATCGATCCCGAGAGCCTGATCGAGCTCGACGACAACGTGGTCGGCGAGATCATCGTGCACGGGCCGCAGGTGCTGCAGGGTTACTGGAACAGGCCAGAGGCGGATTCCGAGGCCTTCATCGAACGCGACGGCAAGCGGTTCCTGCGCACGGGCGATCTCGGCTATCGCGATGCCGACGGCTATTTCTTCGCCGTCGACCGCCTCAAGCGCATGATCAATGTCAGCGGCTTCAAGGTGTGGCCGGCCGAGGTCGAGGCGGCGATGTACCAGAACCGCGCCATCCGGGAATGCTGCATCATTTCCGCGCCGGACGGCTATCGCGGTGAGACCGTCAAGGCGCTGGTGGTGCTCGATGAGGCCGCGCGCGCGACGACGTCGGAGGGCGACATCGTCGGCTGGGCACGCTGCGCGATGGCGAGTTACAAGGCGCCGCGCGCCGTCGTCTTCGTCGAGTCCCTGCCGCGCACCGCCAGCAACAAGATCAACTGGCGGCTGTTGCAGGATGCCGAATGGGGGCGGACGGCATGAAAGCTGCTTGGCTGGAAAAACAGCGCGAGGCTGCGATATGCTGCGTGCGCCACGTCCCTGAAGCTGCGATCCCCAGCCTCGCCAAGAAACTCAAGAAATCAGGAACTCGCTGATGCGCATCGTCAATGTCGCCGCCGCCCAGATGGGCCCGATTCAGAAAGCCGACAGCCGCGAGGCCGTGGTCAAGCGCATGATCGCGCTGATGGACGAAGCCAAGAGCAAGGGTGCCGACCTGATCGTCTATCCCGAGCTGGCGCTGACGACGTTCTTCCCGCGCTGGTACGTCGAGGACCGCGCCGAGTTCGACATCTGGTTCGAGCGCGAAATGCCGAACGCGGCGACCAGGCCGCTGTTCGAGCGTGCGGCCCAGCACGGAATGGCGATGAATTTCGGCTATGCCGAGCTGACGCCCGATGGCCACCACTTCAACACCGCGATCCTGACCGACAAAACCGGCAGGATCGTCGGCAAATACCGCAAGGTGCATCTGCCTGGCCATGTGGAATACGACAGCAAGCGCTCGCACCAGCACCTGGAGAAGCGTTATTTCGAGCCGGGCGATCTCGGCTTCAAGGTCTGGCGCGAGCTCGGCGGCATCATCGGCATGGCGATCTGCAACGATCGCCGCTGGCCCGAGACCTATCGCGTCATGGGCCTGCAGGGCGTCGAGATGGTGCTGATCGGCTACAACACGCCGTCCGTAAATGCCGAGAAGAGCGAGGAGGGCGTCGAGAAGCGCCTGTTCCACAATCGCCTCTCGGTGCAGGCCGGCGCCTATCAGAACGCGACCTGGGTGGTCGCAGTCGCCAAGGCCGGCGTCGAGGACGGTCATCCCCTGTTCGGCGGCAGCCTGATCGTCGATCCCAATGGCGAGATCGTTGCCGAGGCCAAGACGGATGACGACGAGGTGCTGGTCCATGCCTGCGACCTCGATGCGACGGCGTTCGGCAAGACCACCATCTTCGATTTCGCCCGGCATCGCCGCATCGAGCATTACGGCCTGATCACCAGCCAGACCGGCGCGGTGCCGCCGCCGGAGACGTGACGCCGATGGCCGACAAAGGCATTTCCTTGCGTGAGCTCGATCCGCGCGATCGCTACAAGCTGCTGTGCGGCGTGGTGGTGCCGCGGCCGATCGCGCTGGTGACCACGCTGGATGAGAACGGCACGGTGAATGCCGCCCCCTTCAGCTTCTTCAACGTGTTCTCCGAAAGTCCCGCGCTGATCGTGCTCGGCCTGCAGCACAAGCCGGATCACTCGCCGAAGGACACCACCCGCAACATCCATCGCGACGGCGAGTTCGTGGTGCACATGGTGGACGAGGCGCTGTCGGTCGCAATGAACGACTGCGCGGTCGATTTCCCCTCCGGAGACAGCGAGGTCGCCGCGACGGGCCTGGCGACGCTTCCCTCCGTCGACGTGAAGGTGCCGCGTCTCGCCGCGGCGCCCTTTGCGCTGGAATGCCGGCGCCATGTCGTGATGACCTTCTCGCCCGATCGCGAGCTCCTGGTCGCCGAGGTCTTGCGGGTTCACGCCCGCGAGGGGCTAGTCGACACCGCCAACATGTATGTCGATCTCGACGCTTACCGGCCGATTGGCCGCATGTTCGGCAATCTCTACACCACGCAGCGGGATACGTTTGCCCTTGTCCGCGAGAGCCATGCGCAATGGCTCGCGCGCCAGGACACCAACGAGCTGAAGGACGCCTAGTGAGCCGAGAACTGCACCGTACCCAGCGCCATGGTAACGGCCGCCTGCGTCGGGTCGATCACGGGAATGCGCAGCGCGTCTTCCAGCGCGCGGCGATGGCGCGCCATGCCGGCGCAGCCCATCACGACGGCGCGGGCACCGTCCTCGTCGCGCAGCGCGCGGCCGACCTCGATCATCTTGGCGAGCGTACCTTCGCCCGAAGCGGTTTCGGCGACGCTCATGTTCAGCGGCCGCTCGCCGGAAAAGCGGTCGGTCAGGCCCATCTGCCTGAGATAGCGCATGTGACGCGGGATCGAACGCTGGGCGATCGCGATGACGCCAAAAGTCTCCGCGCGGGAAAGCGCCGTCAGCACGCCGCACTCGGCGATGCCGAACACGGGCCGGTCGGTGCCTTCGCGGCAAACCTGCAGCCCGGGATCGCTGTAGCAGGCGATGACGAAGGCGGCCGAGCTGTTGTCGCTTTCGATCAGCTTTCGCAGTGGGATCGCAACGCTGTCTGCGTCCGCCTGGCTTTCAATGCCGAACGGACCTTCGGCCAGCGTCTGGCAGACCACTTCCGGCCCGCCCTCGAAATCGAGCGGCTTCAACGCGTCCTCCAGCCCCTGCGTGACCTTGTGGTTGGAGTTCGGGTTGATGACGAGAATGCGTGGCCGGGACATGATGGACTTCCTGCGAGATCTAGCGAACGTGCCTTGAGCCTATCACGGAGTGCCTCATGACTGAACCCGCTTACGACCTGATCATCCGCGGCGGCCGCGTCGCCACCACGACCGACGTCTTCGAGGCCGACGTCGCCATCTCCGGCGAGACCATTGCGGCCATCGGCCGCGGGCTTCCGCCCGCAAAGCGCGAGATCGACGCGCGCGGCAAGCTGGTGCTGCCCGGCGGCGTCGACAGCCATGCGCATATCGAGCAGCTGTCGGCCGCCGGCATCATGAACGCCGATACGTTCGAGAGCGCCACCGTCTCCGCCGCGTTCGGCGGCACCACCACGGTGATCCCGTTCGCGGCCCAGCATGTCGGCATGAAGCTGCCTGAGGTCGTCGCGGACTATCACGCCCTGGCTAAGAAGGGTGCGGTGATCGACTACGCCTTTCATATGATCATTGCGGACGCGACCAAGGAGACGGTCGAGGAGCACATTCCCGCGCTGGTGAAGCAGGGCCATGCCTCGATCAAGATCTTCATGACCTATGACCGCCTCAAGGTCGACGACGAGCCGCTGCTCGACATCCTGCTCGCGGCGCGCCAGTCCGGCGCGATGCTGTGCGCCCATGCGGAGAACCACGGCATCATCGCCTGGATGGTGAAGCGGCTGCTCGCACGTGGCTACACCATGCCGAAATACCACGCCGTCAGCCACGCCCGCATATCGGAGGCGGAAGCCTTCACCCGGCTGATCGGCATGGCGGCGCTGATCGACCAGCCGATCATGATCTTCCATGTCTCGACAGCCGAAGGCGCCAAGGTGATCCGCGACTCGCGCGGGCAGGGGCTCAAGGTCTTTGCCGAGACCTGCCCGCAATACCTGTTCTTGACCGCCGCTGATCTCGATAAGCCCGGCGCCGAGGGGGCGAAGTGGATGTGCAGCCCGCCGCCGCGCACGCATGCCGACCAGGAGGCGCTGTGGCAGGCGCTCTCGCTCGGCGATCTCCAGACCATCTCGTCGGACCACGCGCCGTATCGCTATGACGAGACCGGCAAGCTGCGCGCCGGCCCCAATCCCAACTTCAAGCAGGTCGCCAACGGCCTGCCGGGCCTGGAGCTGCGGCTGCCGCTGTTGTTCGACGCGATGGTGTCGAAGGGCCGGCTGGGCCTGGAGAAATTTGTCGAGCTGACCGCAACGGCGCCTGCAAAGATCTACAACCTGCACCCGCGCAAGGGCTCGATCGCCGTCGGCGCCGACGCCGATATCGCGATCTGGGATCCCAACCGCGAGGTCACCATCGCCGACGAGATGATGCACGACCTTGCCGGCTACACGCCGTTCGCGGGTCGCAAGCTGAAGGGCTGGCCGGTGTCGGTGCTTTCGCGCGGCCGCGTGATCATCGAGGGCGACAAGTGCCTCGCGAGCGCCGGCAGCGGAAAATTCCTGGCGCGCAGCGGCGGCGAGGCGGCCAGGCCGACCGGCCGGCTCGTCGCCGACATGGATCCCGAACGGAATTTTGGGGCAGAGCTGCTGTGATGGTGGATCGCGTGCGATGAGGATCGTCATCTTCGGCGGCACCGGCTTTGTCGGCCTCAATCTCGCCGAGGTGCTGCTCGCGCGCGGGCATGAGGTGACGCTGTATGATCGTAAGCAACTGCCGGCTGGAGCGGAGCGATCCTTTGCCGACTACCGGGAGCGGCTCACGATTATTCAGGGCGAGATCTCGGACGTCGAGAGGATCGAAACGCTTGTAAAGCAGGGCTTTGACGCGATTGTCCTTGGCGCTGCCATAACTGCCGGGGATCAGCTCGAGCGGTCCACGACCTCGAGCATTCTCGAGATCAATGTGATGGCTCAGTTCCCGATTCTGAGCGCTGCGATCCGCCGCGGTGTTCGGCGTGTGATCAATCTGTCGTCAGCATCTGCCTATGGAGCCGCGGGGCAACGCTATCCGATATTGGACGAGCAGACGCCGTGCGATCCCGTCTCCTTCTACGCCATCAGCAAATTCACGTCAGAGAGATCCGTGGCGCGGCTTGCCGAGTTGTGGGGAGGCGATTTTCTGAGTGTGCGCTTAAGCGCAGTGTTCGGTCCGTGGGAACGCATCGGGAAGGTGCGCGATACGCCAAGCCTCCAGTTTCAGATTCTAGCCGCATTCGCTCGCAGCGAGCCGGCGCTGCTGCCGGCGCCAGGCATCAAGGATTGGACCTACGCGCTGGACGCTGCCGAGGCCGTGGCTGTGCTGATCGAAGCCGAGCGGCCGCGCCACCGGCTCTACAATATCTCCAGCGGCGCGGCCTGGTCGGCGCTGCAATGGGGCGAGGCTTTTGCGGCCCTGCATCCCGGGCTGGAGTGTCGGCTGGCGGAGCCGGGCGAGAAGACCTTCATCAAGCTTCATGGGGGCGATCGCGCGCCGCTCTCAGTAACGCGAATGGCCGACGAATTCGGTTGGCGCGCGCGGTTCGGCTGTGCGGAGTCAGCTGCCGCGATGAGCGCCTGGTGGATGCAGCACAGGGAGGGGATCTGACATGCGGCTGCAGGGGCGCACGGCCATCATCACCGGCGCGGGCTCGGGCATCGGCCGCGCCAGCGCAAAACTGTTCGCGGAGGAGGGCGCGCGCCTCGCTTTGGTCGATCGTGACGCCGCGGGCCTCGAGGAAACGCTGAGCCTTATCGGCGAAGCGACGACGCATATCGGCGACGTCGGCGATGGCGCATTCGCCGAAACCGTCGTCGGCGACGTCGTGGCCCGGCATGGCCGGCTCGATATCCTCATGACGGCGGCTGGCTTCTCCTGTGGTGGCACGGTGCTGACGACGAGCCTGGACGACTGGGACGCGGTGTTCCGCGCCAATGTCGGCGGCACCTGGCTGTGGGCGCGGGCTGCGGTGCCGCAGATGCAGCGGCAGAACAGCGGCTCGATCATCACGCTGGCCTCGCAGCTCGCCATTGCCGGCGGCAAGGGCAACAGCGCCTATATCGCCGCCAAGGGCGCGATCGTCAGCCTGACGCGGACCATGGCGGTCGACTTCGCCACCGACGGCATCCGCGTCAACGCGATCGCGCCCGGCGCGATCGACACGCCGATGCTTCGCCGCAGCTTTGCCCGT
Source organism: Bradyrhizobium yuanmingense (assembly GCF_025200905.1). NCBI lineage: Bacteria > Pseudomonadati > Pseudomonadota > Alphaproteobacteria > Hyphomicrobiales > Nitrobacteraceae > Bradyrhizobium > Bradyrhizobium yuanmingense. The sequence continues at coordinate 2,614,361 of NZ_CP104173.1, forward strand.
CACGCCAATTCCGAGCAAGTGCGCGAGGCCTCGCGCAACCGCCACGCCATGAAGCGCTTCGGCGTGCCTGAGGAAATCGCGCAGACCGCACTGCATCTCGCCAGCGATGCCTCGTCGTTCACGACCGGCACCGTGATGGTGGTTGACGGAGGCTGGCTCGCCGCATGAGTGAGGCGCTGGCCCAGCTCGAAGCCGACATTCGCGCCGATCTCGCGATGATCGCGCATCCCGGCGCGGCGTGGCTCGAACCGAAAGCGGGGCCGGACGGCAAGCCGGCGCTGGATGTTCTCATCGTCGGCGCCGGCCAGTCCGGCATCGCCATCGGCTTCGGCCTGCTGCGCTCGCGCGTCAGCAACATCCTGCTGATCGACAAGGCCGAAGAGGGCAAGGAGGGCCCGTGGCTCACCTACGCCCGGATGCCGACGCTCCGCAGCCCGAAGGACTACACCGGGCCCGACCTCGACATCCCCGGCCTGACGTACCAGTCCTGGCACGAGGCCCGCTTCGGCAAGGCGAGCTGGCAGGAGCTCGGCCTGATCGCGCGCGAGCATTGGGCGGAGTATCTGCTCTGGCTGCGGCGCGCGGTCGGCTTGCCGGTGCGCAACGCTTGCGAGCTCAAGGAGATCGCGCCGGCGGCTGACGGCCTGCTCGCTGCGCGCGTGAAACGGGCAGCAGAGGTCGAAACGCTCTATGCCCGCAAAATCGTGCTGGCGACAGGGCAGGAGGGCATGGGCGGTTGGATGATTCCGGAGCAGCTGGTGCATCTGCCGGCGAGCTCTGTTGCAACCGTGGCCGACGACATCGATTTCGAAAGCCTGCGCGGCAAGCGCGTCGCCGTGATCGGTGCCGGCGCCTCCGCTTTCGACAATGCCGCGACTGCGCTGGAGGCCGGTGCCGCTGAAGTGCACCTGCTGTGCCGCCGTGCGCAGATCCAGGTGATCCAGCCCTATCGCTGGCTGACCTTTCGTGGCTTCCTGCGTCATCTCAGCGATCTCGACGATGCCTGGCGCTGGCGCTTCATGCGCAAGATCCTCGAGATGCGGGAAGGATTTCCGCAGCCGACCTATGACCGCTGCGCGCGTCACGCCAACTTCACACTGCACGAGGGCGCGCCGGTCGAAGCCGCGCGCAAGACCGATAACGGCGTTGAACTCCAGACGCCGCGCGGCGCCATCACCGCCGATGTCGTCATCTGCGGCACCGGCATCGACATGGACTTTGCCGGCCGCGGCGAGCTCGCCCAATGTGCCGGCAACATCGCGACCTGGGCCGACCGCTACCAGCCGCCGGAAGACGAACGCAACGAACGGCTCGGCCGCTTTCCCTATCTCGCCGACGACTATGCCTTCACCGAGCGCGAGCCGGGAATGACGCCGTGGATCGCCGACATCCATCTGTTCGCCATCGCCTCGACCATGAGCTTCGGTCCGTCGGGATCGTCGATCAATGCGATGACGACCGCCGTTCCAAAGCTGGTCCACGGCCTGACGCGCGGCCTGTTTCGCGCCGATGTCGAACGGCACTGGGATTCGCTCAGCGCCTATGACGTGCCGCAGGCCGTGGTGACGCGTCATGCGCGAGAAATGGGGGAATCGCTGTGATCACCCATGCGCCGTCGCGACCTCGCGTCCCTCGAAATGTCCGATCGGACTGGCGCGCAACTTGCTTCCTTCTGAACCTGCCTTGCTGGCGTTCTCGTTCGAAATTCAGGGAAAAACCAATGCGTTTTGTGTCTTTCAGACTGGCGACCTCAGTTCTCGCCACCACTGCGCTGCTGCTCATCGCCACTGCGCCGTCGCAAGCGCAAACCAGGGCAGAGACCTTGCGCTACGTCACCGGCGCCTCCGTCAACACGCTCGATCCCAACATCCCCGGCTCGACCCGCGAATCCTTCGCGTTGAGCATGAGCACCTATGACCGGCTGGTGGCATTCGGCCGCAAGCAGCTCAACGGCAAATGGGTGTTCGACCTCGACACGATCACCGGCGAGCTCGCCGAATCCTATGACGTCAGTCCCGACGGACTGAAGATCACCTTCCGCCTGCGCAAGGATGCAAAGTTCCAGGACGGCTCGCCTGTTACGGCCGAGGATGTCAAGTGGTCGCTCGACCGCTGCGTCACCGCGCCGATCCTCGGCAAGGCGCAGCTGCTGACGGGCTCGCTGACGTCGGCCGATCAGTTCAAGGTGATCGATCCCCTCACCATCGAGGTGACGCTTCCCAAACCCGACAAGCTTGCGCTGCCTAATCTTGCCACCGTGTACCCGATGATCATCAACTCGAAAGTGGCGAAAGAGCACGCGACGGCTGACGATCCCTGGGCCACGGCCTGGCTGAAGGAGCACACCGCCGGCAGCGGCGCCTATGCGGTCGAGAGCTTCAAGCCGGGCGAGCAGGTGATCATCAAGCGCAACGAGGCCTGGAACCGGGGATCGCCCGGCAAGCCGGCGTACTTCAAGCGCGTCATCGTGCAATCGGTGCCGGAGCCGGCGACCCGCGCCAACCTCGTCGAGCGCGGCGATGCCGATCTCGTGCTCGACCTGCAGGCCAGCGACGTGCAGTCGCTGGAGGCCAAGGGCAAGCTCAAGGTAATCTCGACGCCGCAATACAATGCGGTCACCTACGTCTCGATGAACAACCAGATCCCGCCCTTCGACAACGTCAATGTCCGCCGCGCCATCGCTTCCGCGCTGCCCTATGAGGACATGTTCAAGGCGGCCCTGTTCGGCCGCGGCGCGCCGCTGTTCGGCGCGACCTGGCCGGACGGCAAGCCGGCGAACGGCATCTATCCGTTCCAACAGCCGGTGAAGATGGATCTCGACAAGGCCAGGGAATACCTCAAGGCTGCAGGTCTGCCCGAAGGCTTCTCGACCACCTTCAGCTTCAATGTCGGCCAGGCCTCGACGGCCGAGCCGATGGCCGCCCTCGTCAAGGAGTCTCTTGGCAAGATCGGCATCAAGGTCGACATCCAGAAGCTGCCGGACGCGCAGATGTCGACGCAGATCAACGAGAAGAAGCTGCCGTTCTTCACCGAAGGCATCGTCGCCTGGCTGCCGTCGACCGACTATTTCTACCGCAACTTCTACACCGGCACTCAGCGCTGGAATTACTCTTCGATCAACAATCCGGACCTTGCCGCGATTGCGCAGGAGGCCCGCTTCGAGCCGGATAAGGCCAAGTACGAGGAAGCCGGCCGCAAGCTCAACGCGATGCATGTCGACCTGATGCCGCAGATCATGCTGTGGCAGCCCAATCAGGACGCGGTGATGGCGCCGTCGATCGAAGGCTACACCTATGAGTTCCACCGCCAGGTGGATTATCGCGATGTCAGCCGCAAGTGACATCCGCGGCCAGCAGGGACGCTGAATGGTGACGACCGGTCTTGGTGCAACGATGGTGCGGGCGGGCAGGCGGCTCTTGTCGTCGCTGCCGGCACTGTTCGGTGTGCTGGTCTTCACCTTCCTGTTGATGCGCGTCCTGCCCGGCGACCCCGCGGTGTTCTTCGCCTCGGGGCCCAATGCCGGCAAGGAGGAGATCGAGCAGATCCGCAAGCAGATGGGGCTCGACAAATCCGTGCCGGAGCAGCTCGTGTTCTATCTCTCCGACATCGGCCACGGCAATCTCGGCCGCTCGATGATGACGGGACAGCCGGTGCTGAAGGACCTGCGCGAGCGATTGCCGGCCTCGCTCGAGCTCACCTTCACCGCACTGTTGATCGCGCTCATCGCGGCGGTGCCGCTTGGGGTGCTGGCGGCGCTGCGGCCGGGATCAATCATCGATCACGGCGTGCGGCTGTTCTGCGCACTCGGCGTCTGCGTGCCGACCTTCGTCTCGGGCCTGCTCTTGATCTATGTCTTCTATTATCTGTTCGGGCTGGCCCCTGATCCGACCGGGCGCATCGACGTCTTCACCTCGCTGCCGCCGCAGCGCACCGGCTTCCTCTCGATCGATTTCCTGCTCGCCGGCGACGTCGAGGGCTGGTGGGCGGCCTGCAGGCAGTTGATCCTGCCGGCGGTGAGCATGGCGCTGTTCGTGATCGCGCCGCTGGCGCGGATCACGCGGGCCTCGATGCTGGTCTCGCTCGGCAGCGATTTCGTGCGCACTGCGCGCTCGGTCGGATTGTCCTGGCGCAAGGTGGTCGTCACCTATGCGCTCCGCAATGCGATCCTGCCCGTCATCACCATCGCCGGCATCGTGTTCTCGACCATGCTGGGCGCCAACGTGCTGGTGGAGAAAGTGTTCTCCTGGCCGGGCGTGGCCTCTTATGCGCTCGACGCGTTGCTGTCCTCCGACTATGCGCCGGTGCAGGGTTTCGTGCTGCTGATGGCCAGCCTGTTCGTGCTGGTCAATCTCGTCGTGGACATCTGCTACGGCATCGCCGATCCCAGGGTGTCGATCGAATGACCAGCGCCACACTTCGCCATTCGGTCTGGATCCTGCGCGGCAATCCGCTCACGGCGGTGGCCGCGGCCGGGGTGACGCTGTTCGTCCTGGTCGCGATCTTCGGACCGTGGATCGTGCCCTACGATCCCGTGGCCTCGAACGTGTCGGAGGCCCTGCTGCCACCGAGTGCGGCGCACATTGCCGGTACGGACCAGCTCGGCCGCGACGTGTTCAGCCGTCTCATCATCGCTGCACGGCTCGACCTTGCCATCGCAGTCTCCGCGGTCGGAATCTCCTTCGTGATCGGGGCCGTGGTCGGCGCGTTCTGCGGCTATGCCGGCGGACGGCTTGATCGCGCCGTCGGCCGCTTCGTCGACGTGATGATGGCGTTTCCGCTGTTCGTGCTAGCGATGGCGATGGTCGCCGCGCTCGGCAACCGGATCGAGAACATCGTGATCGCGACCGCGATCATCAATCTTCCGTTCTACATCCGCTTCGCGCGCGCCGAGGTCAACGTCCGCCGCAATGTCGGCTGGGTCGAGGCTGCGCGCGCCTGCGGCGAGAGCCATTTCTCGGTGGTGCTGCGCTTCCTGCTGCCGAACATCCTGCCGGCGATGGCGGTGCAGATCTCGCTCAATCTCGGCTGGGCCATTCTCAATGCCGCCGGCCTGTCGTTCATCGGTCTCGGCGTCAAGCCGCCGACGCCGGAATGGGGCATCATGGTCGCGGAAGGCGCGCGCTTCATCTCCACCGGACGCTGGTGGCTGGTGGCCTTTCCCGGCCTCGCACTGATGCTGGCCGTGCTGTGCTTCAACCTCCTCGGCGACGGCATGCGGGACATTCTCGATCCCCGGATGCGCACATGAGCGAGGACCTGCTCAGGATCGACGACCTCCACGTCGCGTTCTCGACGCGGCGGGGCATGGTCGAGGCCGTGCGCGGCGTCACGCTCACCGTCAAGGCCGGCGAGATGCTCGGCCTCGTCGGCGAGAGCGGCTCGGGCAAGTCGGTCACCGGCTTTGCGACGACGCGGCTGCTCGATGCAGCCGGCCGCGTCACCGGCGGCAAGATTCTGTTCCGCGGGCAGGACGTCACCAAGCTCCGCGGCGATGATCTGCGACAGCTGCAGGGCGCGGCGATGTCGATGATCTTCCAGAATCCGCGGGCGGCGCTCAACCCGATCCGCGCGATCGGCCTGCAGATCGCGGACACGATCCTCACCCACAAGCGTATCTCGAAAGAGGCCGCGCGTGCCGAGGCGCTGGACCTGCTGCGCGCCGTTCAGATCCGCGATCCCGAGGCGCGGATGAACGCCTATCCGCACGAGCTCTCCGGCGGCATGTGCCAGCGCGTCATGATCGCGATCGCGATCTCCTGCAATCCTGCACTGCTCATCGCGGACGAGCCGACCACCGGCCTCGACGTCACCACGCAGAAGGTGGTGATGGATCTGCTGGCAGACATTGCCGCCGCGCGAGGCATGGCCACGATCCTGATCACGCACGACCTCGGCCTTGCGGCGCGCTATTGCCGCCGCATCGCCGTGATGGAGCGCGGCCGCATCGTCGAGGAGGCGAGCCCCGGCATTCTCTTCAGTGCGCCGCAGCACGCCTATACGAGGCGCCTGGTTGCGGCGTCGCCGACGGCGACGTCACGGATCGAAGATCTCGTGACGGAGGAGGACAGAGAGCGTTACGCCAACGTCGTCACCAGGCCCAGGCAGGAGCGAGCGCACGGCACGCCGCCGCTCCTGGAAGTGCGCAAGCTCGCCAAGCGTTTCGATCAGGGCTCTGCTGCGGTTGCCGACTTCTCGATGACGATGGCGGGCGGCGAGAGTGTCGGGCTGGTTGGCGAGTCCGGCTCGGGCAAGAGCACGACCTCGCGCATGATCTGCCGCCTGATCGATCCGAGCGAGGGCGACATCGTGTTCGACGGGCAGTCGATCGGGCACGTGGCGGCGCGCGATTTCCACCGCTCGCCGTTGCGCAAAGACATCCAGATGGTCTTTCAGGACCCGAACGAAAGCCTCAACCCGCGCTTCACGGCGTTCGATTGCATTGCCCATCCCTTGATGCGGCTCGACGGCATGCGCGCGGGCGAAGGCTTGCGCAAACGGGTGGAAGAATGCGCCGAGCGAGTCGGGCTGCCGCTCGATCTGTTGCCGCGGTTTCCGCATCAGCTCTCCGGCGGGCAGAAGGCCCGCGTCGGCATTGCCCGCGCCATCGCCTGCCGGCCGCGGCTGCTGGTGCTGGACGAGCCGACCGCCGCACTCGACGTCTCGGTGCAGGCGGTTGTGCTGCAACTGCTCGATCGCCTCAGGCGCGAGAACGACATTGCGCTGCTGTTCGTCAGCCACGATCTCAACGTCGTGCGCATGCTGTGCGACCGCACCATCGTGCTGCGCAACGGCGGCATCGTGGAGCAGGGCGAGAGCCGGGCGCTGTTTGACAATCCAAAGACCGACTACACGCGCAAACTGGTCGAGGCGATCCCGCATATCGAGACCGGGCCGACGCTGGCGGCCGCTCTGTGAACCCCGAACTCGTATTCCTGGGCCGCCAAATGGCGAGATCCCGCTGGCGAAGCCGCATTTAGTGGCATACCATTTGCTTGCAAATGGGTTCGGTTTCACTTGCCCTTTGCCAATGAATAGCTGGCATCACGGCATCTCTGGGAGGACTTCATGGATCGCAGGACGGTATTGAAGGGACTGGCTGGCGCGGGCAGTCTGGCGTTGACGGGTGGCCTGTCGGCCCCGGCGATCGCCCAGGGTGCGGCGGCGCGCACCCTGCGATTCGTGCCCCAGGCCAATCTCGCCAATTTCGACCCGATCTGGGGCACGCAATATGTCGTGCGCAATGCCGCCGCGATGGTCTGGGACACGCTCTACGGCATCGATTCCTCGTTCCGGCCGCAGCGGCAGATGGTCGAGTCCGAGGAAGTGACCGACGACGGCACCACCTGGACGTTCAAGCTGCGGCCCGGCCTCAAATTCCACGATGGCGAGCCGGTGCTCAGCAAGGACGTCGTGGCAAGCCTGACGCGCTGGTCGGCGCGCGATCCGATGGGCCTGATGATCAAGGCGCTCCAGCAGGAGCTCACGGCCGTCGACGACCGCACCTTCAAATGGGTGCTGAAGCAGCCCTTCCCGAAATTGCTCTATGCGCTCGGCAAGAACAATTCGCCTTGCAGCTTCATCATGCCGGAGCGCATCGCGCAGACCGATCCGTTCAAGCAGATTTCCGAATATATCGGCTCCGGTCCGCTGAAGTTCGCCAAGAGCGAGTGGGTCCCCGGTGCGAAGGCCGTGTTCGAGAAATTCGCCGACTATTCACCGCGGCAGGAGAAGGCGTCCTGGCTTGCTGGCGGCAAGCAGGTGATGGTCGACCGCGTCGAGTGGGTGATCATGCCGGATCCGGCAACCGCGGCGGCCGCGTTGCAGAACGGTGAGATCGACTGGTGGGAGAACCCGATCGCGGATCTCGTTCCGGTTCTGAAGAAGAACAAGAATATCAGCGTCGATATCGGCGATCCCCTCGGCAATATCGGCTCGTTCCGCATGAACTTCCTGTATCCGCCGTTCAACGACGTCAAGGCGCGGCGTGCGGTGCTGATGGCGCTCAGCCAGGAAGACTACATGCGCGCGATCGTCGGCGACGACAATTCGCTGTGGAAGCCGCTGCCCGGCTTCTTCACGCCGGATACGCCGCTCTACACCGAAGTGGGCGGCGAGATCCTGAAGGGCAAGCGCGATCTGGACGCCGCCAAGAAGCTGCTCGCCGAGAGCGGCTATTCCGGCCAGCCGGTGACCTGCCTCGTCGCGCAGGACCAACCGATCACCAAGGCAATGGGCGACGTCACCGCCGACCTTCTCAAGAAGCTCGGCATGAATGTCGATTTCGTCGCAACCGATTGGGGCACCGTCGGCTCCCGCCGCGCACAGAAGACGCCTCCGGGACAGGGCGGCTGGAACATGTTCCACACCTGGCACGCCGGCGCGGATTGCGTCAATCCGGCTCCCTACACCGCCATCCGTGCTAACGGCGACAAGGCCTGGTTCGGCTGGCCCACCAGCGCGGCCACCGAAAAGGAGGTCGCCTCGTGGTTCGAGGCCAAGAACGTCGACGAGGAGAAGGCCGCCATGGGCCGCCTCAACAAGGCGGCGATCGATGACGTCGTCTACGCGCCCACGGGCTTCTTCCTGAGCTACACCGCGTGGCGCAAGAACGTCTCCGGCGTTGCCAAGGGACCGCTGCCGTTCTTTTGGGGCGTGTCGAAGTCCGCATGATCGTGCGCTGAGGCCAGATGCTCTCCTACATCCTCCGTCGCATCGTCGCGACCTTGCCAGTCATGGCCATCGTCGCGCTGTTCGTGTTCAGCCTGCTCTACATCGCGCCCGGCGATCCGGCCGTGGTGATCGCGGGCGATCAGGCAAGCCCGGAGGATGTGGAGCGCATCCGCCAGAGCCTCGGGCTGGACCGGCCCTTCCTGGTCCAGTTCGGAGGCTGGGTCTGGCGCATCCTGCACGGCGATCTCGGCACCTCGATCTTCACCAACCTGCCGGTCTCGGCGATGATCGGGCAGCGTCTCGGACCGACGCTGTCGCTGATGATCGTCACACTGCTGCTGACGATCGTGGTGGCGGTGCCGCTCGGCGTGGTGGCGGCATGGAAGGCCGGCAGCCTGATCGATCGCGTCATCATGGGCTTTGCCGTGTTCGGATTCTCGCTGCCCGTCTTCGTGGTCGGCTACATGCTTGCCTACATCTTCGCGCTGGAGCTGGAATGGCTGCCGGTGCAGGGCTACACGCCGCTCAGCTCCGGCTTCTGGCCGTGGCTTGAGAATCTCATCCTGCCGGCGATCGCGCTCGGCTGCGTCTATATCGCGCTGGTCGCCCGCATCACGCGGGCAGCCATGCTCGAAGTGCTGCAGCAGGACTATATCCGCACGGCCAAGGCCAAGGGCCTCGGGCAGGGCGGCATCCTGTTCATTCACGCGCTGAAGAACGCGGCGGTGCCGATCGTCACCGTGATCGGGATCGGCATCGCGCTCCTGATCGGCGGCGCGGTCGTGACCGAGAGCGTGTTCGCGATTCCCGGCCTCGGCCGCCTCACCATCGATGCCATCCTGCGCCGTGACTATCCGGTGATTCAGGGCATCGTGCTGCTGTTCAGCTTCGTCTACGTCCTCGTCAATCTGATGATCGACGTCGTCTACACGCTCGTTGACCCGAGGATCCGCTATTGACCGACACCACCGTTAATCCGCATTCGCTTCCGGCCGGCCTCGTCCTTGCACCGCAGCTGCCCGAGATCCTGCGGCCGGTCAGGATACGGCGCGGCTTCGTCGGCCTCCTGCGCGGCCATCCGACGGTCGCGATCGGCGGCGCGCTGCTGCTGATGCTGGTGCTGATCGCGATCTTTGCGCCATACCTCGGCACGGTCGATCCGACGGCGCTTGCGCCCGCCAAGCGCACCCGCGCGCCGTCGGCCGATTTCTGGTTCGGCACCGACGTGCTCGGCCGCGACATCTATTCGCGCGTGCTGTTCGGCGCGCGCGTCTCGCTCACGGTCGGCTTGTCGGTCGCGATCTGCGCCTCGGCGATCGGCCTTGCCATCGGCATGGTCTCCGGCTTCATCCGCTGGGCCGACGGCATCCTGATGCGGTTCATGGACGGGCTGATGTCGATCCCGCCGATCCTGCTGGCGATCGCGCTCATGGCCCTGACGCGCGGCAGCGTCGGCAACGTCATCCTGGCGATCACCATCGCCGAGATTCCGCGCGTCTCGCGCCTCGTCCGCAGCGTCGTGCTGTCCTTGCGCGAGCAGCCCTATGTGGACGCGGCCGTGGCCTGCGGCACGCGCACGCCGATGATCATCCTGCGCCACATCCTGCCCAACACGGTTGCGCCGATGCTGGTCCAGGCAACTTACATCTGCGCCAGCGCCATGATCACGGAGGCGATCCTGTCCTTCATCGGCGCCGGCACGCCGCCGACCATCCCGTCCTGGGGCAACATCATGGCCGAGGGCCGCGCGCTCTGGCAGGTGAAGCCCTACATCGTGTTCTTCCCGGCGGCGTTCCTGTCCGTCACCGTGCTCGCCGTGAATCTGCTCGGCGACGGCCTTCGCGATGCGCTGGACCCGCGCATGGCCAAAAGCCTGTGATGTTGTCTGTGTTGGATCGAGGCTGATTGCGATGGCTTTGCTCGAAGTCGAGAACCTCCAGACCCATTTCCGCACGCCCGGCGGCATCAACCGCGCGGTCGACGGGGTATCCTTCCATATCAACGAGGGTGAGACGCTCGCCATCGTCGGCGAGTCCGGTTGCGGCAAGTCGGTGACATCGATGTCCTTGATGCGGCTGATTCCGGAGCCGCCGGGCCGGATCGCAGGCAGCATCCGCTTCGCGGGCAGGGATCTGCTGAAACTGTCCGATCGCGAGATGCGCGCGATCCGCGGCAACGACATCTCGATGATCTTTCAGGAACCGATGACGAGCCTGAACCCGGTGCTCACCGTCGGCCGCCAGATCCGCGAGACCTTGATGATCCATCAAGGCCTCGACAAGCAGGCGGCGGAGGCGCATGCGGTGGAGATGCTGACACTGGTCGGCATTCCCGAGCCGAAACGGCGCGTCGGCGAATATCCGCATCAGCTGTCCGGCGGCATGCGCCAGCGCGTGATGATCGCGGTCGCGCTGGCCTGCAATCCCAAGCTTCTCATTGCGGACGAGCCGACGACCGCGCTCGACGTGACGATCCAGGCGCAGATCCTTAAGCTGATGTTGGACCTGAAGCGCCGGGTCGGCGCCGCCATCATCCTGATCACCCACGATCTCGGCGTCGTCGCCGAGATCGCCGAGCGTGTCATGGTGATGTATGCCGGCCGCAAGGTCGAGGAGGCGCCGGTGGCCGAGCTGTTCCGTTCCCCGCGCCATCCCTATACGCAGGGCCTGTTAGGCGCGGTGCCGAAGCTCGGCTCTTCGCTTGCGGGCACCGCGACGCGGCTCGCCGAGATTCCCGGGCAGGTGCCTGATCTGCGCAAGCCGATCACGGGCTGCGTCTTTGCCGGGCGCTGTGCGCTCGCGACCGATCTGTGCCGCCAGTATGCGCCGGGGCTGGAAGAGAAGGGCCCCCGCCACATCGCTGCGTGCCATTACGCCGCCAAGGGAGCGATCGCGGCATGAGTGTTCCGCTGCTCCAGGTCAACGACCTCAAGAAGCACTTTCCGATCAACAAGGGCCTCTTCGGACGGCAAACCGAATTCGTCTACGCGGTGGACGGCGTCTCCTTCGAGATCGCGCGCGGCGAGACGCTGTCCCTGGTCGGCGAGTCCGGCTGCGGAAAATCGACGGTCGGCCGCGCCATCCTGCGACTGTTCGAGATCACCTCGGGCCAGGTCATCCTCGATGGCCAGAGGATCGACGACGCAGCACCTGGCACGATGCGCCAGATGCGCCGCCGCGTGCAGGTCGTGTTCCAGGACCCGTTCTCCAGCCTCAATCCGCGCATGCGTGTGCGCGACATTCTCGCCGAGCCGATCCGCAATTTCGGCCTCGCCAAGTCCGCAGAGGATCTCGAGGTCCGTGTCACATCACTGATGGACACGGTGCGCCTGCCGCGCGAGGCGCTGAACCGCAGGCCGCACGAATTCTCCGGCGGCCAGCGTCAGCGCATTGGCATTGCGCGGGCGCTGGCTGCCGAGCCCGAGCTGATCGTCTGCGACGAGGCGGTCTCCGCGCTGGACGTTTCGGTAAAGGCGCAGATCGTCAATCTCTTGCAGGACCTGCAGCGCGAGTTCGGGCTCGCGCTGCTCTTCATCAGCCACGATCTTGCCATCGTCGAGCACATGACCCATCGCGTCGCCGTGATGTATCTCGGCAAGATCGTCGAGGTGGCTCCGCGCCGCGAGATCTTTGCCGCGCCGAGGCATCCCTACACCAAGGCGCTGCTTTCGGCCGTGCCGCTGCCGGAGCCCGGAGCCCAGCGCAATCCCATCATCCTCAAGGGCGACGTGCCGAGCCCGATCAATCCGCCGAAGGGATGCCGCTTTCACACCCGTTGCCCGTTCGTGTTCGATCGTTGCCGGACCGAGGAGCCGACGCTGCGCGCGACGGGACCCGAGCAGTGGGTGGCGTGTCACCTGGAAGAGGCTGCGCCGGCAGTCAGCGGTTAAGGACCTGACTCCAGTCCGCGTCGCACACCGCGCCGACGCTGGGCAGGTGCCTGGATGGCGGGCGCAACTGACATCGGGTGATGATTACATTATGCCCCTGTTTTGCCCGACGAGTCAAAATCCACCGCCGATCCGGGTCGGCATTGGCCTCGGATGCGAGGTCGCGCGGTGCATCGGAAATTCGTAAGCGAAAACAAGCCCCGTTCTACTGTGCATGGGGTTGTTTTCGCACTTTGTCGTGGCGGACCCTCAACCCTGCCGGCGCAGGAAGCCGGTGATCGTCACCTTGTCCCAGATGCCGGCCGCGGCAAACGGATCGGCGCGATTGAAGGCCTCGACCTCGCTACGGCTAGGGGCCTCGATCAGGAACAGGCTGCCGATCATGGTCTGGCCGTCGTCGGAGACGAGCGGACCGGACATCACGATCTTGACGCCGAAGCGCGAGGTGTCGCTGAGGAAAGCCTTGTGGGCATCGTAATTGGCGAGCCGGGTCGGCAACGCGCCGGTGCGGTCGAGGGCGTGAATGGCGAACAGCATGCTGTCTCCGTTTCTTGGCTTCATTCTTGGGACGGCCGCGGGCTGCGGCCGTCCGGTCTTGATGTGGGGGGATGGCCTACTTCGCGCTGAGCTTGCCGGCGTCCTCGAAGGTGGGGCAGGTCCGCTGCTCCAGCGGCACGTCGAACGGCCCGTAATTGTCCTTGGTGATCACCGTCGGCTTCAGCACGATCTCGCTGATGACAGGCTGGCCCCGCAAGGAGCGGATCGCCATCATGGTGCCGAGGCAGCCTTGCGCAAAGCCGTTGTAGTCGCCGCTCGCCAGCAGCTTGCCGGACTTGATCGCGTCGATCGCCTCCTTGGTGCCGTTGATGCCGATCACCTGCGCCTTGCGGTTGGCACCGTCGAGCGCCTCGATCGCGCCGACCGCCATGGCATCGTTGGCCGCCAGCACGCCGTCGATCTGTGAATTCGACTGCATCAAATTCTCCATGACCTGAAGGGCCTGCAGCCGCTGGTAGTTGCCGGGCTGCGAGGCCAGCAGCTTGGCGCCGGGCGCTTCCTTCAGCGCGTCGTTGAAGCCGCGGACGCGGTCGACATTGGTCAGCGAGCCCTTGACGCCTTCGATGATGACGATGTTGCCCTTGCCGCCGAGCGTCTTCAGCAGGAAGCGCGCGGTCTCCAGCCCAAGGCTGTAATCGTCGGCGCCGACGAAGGACAGGAACTTGCCGCCGGCAGAACGGTCGGTGATGTTGACGACCGGGATCTTGGCTTCGTTGATCTTCTCGACCCCGGGGACCATCGCCTTGTAGTCGACCGGCGTGAACACGATCGCGCTCGGCTTCTTCACCACGACGTCCTCGATCTGGCTGAGCTGCTCGGGGATCGAGTCCGGCTTGGTCGGGATGTACTGCAGCGTCTTCGCGTTCAGCACCTTCGCCATGTTGTCGGCGCCGACCCGCACCGTCTGGAAGAACGGATTGGTCTGGTTCTTGGTGAAGACGGCGATGGTCTCGCCGTCGGCACGCGCCGCAGTGGTGAGCGCGGTCGCCATCAGCAGCGGCAGCGCCACATAGCCAATTGTCTTTCTCATATTGCCTCCATCCCTCATTTTGCTTGTTGGATTGCTAAGTGCTCATTGCGCGCGGCGGCGGGTCTTCATGTCGAGCCAGACCGCGAGAATGACGATGACGCCGGTGACGAGCGGCTGCCAATTGGCGCTGACCGCGAGCAGGTTCATGCCGTTCAGCACCAGGGTCAGGATCAGCGCGCCGATGAAGGTGCCGAACACGGTGCCGACGCCGCCGAACAGCGAGGTGCCCCCGATCAGAACGGCCGCGATCGCCGGCAGCGTCAGGCTCTCGCCGATATCGGCCTCGGCCGAATTGAGCCGCGACAGGAAGATGATCGAGGCAAGTCCCGCCATGGTGCCTGAGACCGCGTAGACCAGCAGCAGGCGGCGTGCGACGGGAATGCCTGATAGTCGTGCGGCGACAGGATTGGCGCCGATCGCGTAGATCTCCTGGCCCCAGACCGTGCGCTGCGCGAAGAACGTCCCGATGCCGAGGAACACCAGGAGCAGGTAGACCGGAATGGGCAGGCCGAACAGATAGCCGCTGCCGATCTGGCGGAAGCCGGCCGGGAAGCCGTGCAGGGTCTCGCCCGCCATGTACCAATAGGTGAGGCCGTTCAGCACCCAGAGCATGCCGTAGGTGGCGATGAAGGAGGGGATGCGGAGCGCCGTGACCATGACGCCGTTGATCAGGCCGACGAGCCCGCCGCAGGCAAGTCCGGTGAGGATGCCGAGCGCAGGCGAACCGGTCGTGTGGATCACGGTACCGGCGAGGCAGGCGGACAGCGCGACATTGGCGCCGACGGAGAGATCGAGGCCTGCGGTCAGCACCACCAGCGTCAGGCCGGAGGCGATGAAGAAGGTCAAGCTTGCCTGCCTCAGCACGTTGAGGATGTTGCCGAGGCTCAGGAAGGAATCGCTGAGCACGGCCAGCACCGCGCAGATCAGGAAAGCCGCGAGCAGGCGATAGAATAGCTGGACCGCGTCCTGCGACAGGAAGGAGCGGGGCGGCGCCATGGCGCCCTTGGTGATGTCGGTCATGTGCGGCTCCTGAGGCCGTCGAGGAACAGGGCAACGATGACGAGCACGCCGACGCTGGCGACCTGCACCGAGGAGGGGAGCGAGATCAGGTTCAGCCCGTTGCGCAACACGCCGACGGAAAGGACTCCGAGCAGCGTACCGAGTAGCCAACCATTCCCGCGCTCGAACGAGGTGCCGCCGACGGCGACGGCCGCGATGGCATCGAATTCCAGGCCGAGGCCGGCGGTGGGATGGCCGGAGTTCATGCGTGCGGTCATCAACAGGCCCGCGATGCCGGCCATGGCGCCGCCGATCGCGTAGACCGCGATCAGCAGCCTGTTGGGCGAGAGCCCGGCATAGCGCAGCGCCTCGCGGTTGCCACCGAGGGCGAAGATGTAGGTGCCGAAGCGGGTGTGATAGAGCAGGCCGTGAAAGGTCGCATATGTCACCAGCGCCATCACGATCGGCACGGGAATGCCGAGCAGCGTCGCCGAATAGATGTCGCGCACGCTGTGGGGAATGCCGACCACGCTCTGGCCGTCGCTGACGATCAGCGACAGGCCCTGCGCCATGCCGAGCGTGCCGAGCGTCGCGACGAAGGGAGGTATGCCGAGAATGGCGACCAGCCAGCCGTTGGCGAGGCCAAAGGCCGTGCCGACCAGAAGGCCGGCGCCGAGGCCGAGCAGCATCGACTTGGTCGCAAGCGACACGATCGCGACGCACAGCGAAGTCAGCGTCAGCACCGCGCCCATCGACAGGTCCAGCCCCTCCGTCATGATGATCAGCGTCATCGGCAGCGCGAGCATGGTCAGGATGGTCGACTGCACCAGCACGTTGGAGAGGTTGGCGACCGACAGGAAGCCGGGCGCGATCACGCTGAACAGCGCGATCAGCAGCACCAGCACCATGGCAACGCCGGGAATGCGCTGCAGCGGATTGGGTTGAGCGACGACCGCGACCTCACGCATGATGCATCCCCAATCGCACGATGTTCTCCTCGGTCAATTCGTTGCGTGACAAATGTCCCGCGATGCGCCCCTCGCGCATCACATAGGCGCGGTCGCAGACATGGCAGATCTCGACCTGCTCGGACGAGATCATCAGGGCCGCGGCGCCGTCCGCGACGAGGCGGTCGATCAGCGCGAAGATCTCCGACTTGGCGCCGATATCGATGCCGCGCGTCGGCTCGTCGAAGATGAAGAGCTTCGAGCCGGCTGCCAGCCATTTGCCGATCACGACTTTCTGCTGGTTGCCGCCCGAGAGCAGTCCGACGGTCTGGCGTGCGCTTGGTGTCGCGATGCGGAGCTGCCGGATCAGGCCGTCGGCGGTGCGCTGTGCCGAGCGTTGGTCGAACAGCCCGCTCGGAAACAGCTTTTTCAGCGCCGACACCACCAGATTGTCGCTGACGGATCGCAGCAGCGCGAGGCCTTCGCTCTTGCGGCTCTCAGGGATCAGCGCGATGCCGCGGCGGGCGGCGAGATCCGGCTCGCCGGAAATGCTCTTGCCGTCGAAGATGATCTCCCCCGATGTCACGGGATCGGCGCCGAAGATGGCGCGGGCGACCTCGCTGCGGCCGGAGCCGACCAGCCCGCACAGCCCAACGATCTCGCCGCGGCGCACCTCGATGTTGATGTCGGAGATGCCGGTGGACGCGGAGAGGCCCTTGACCTCGAGCAGCACCTCGCCGGGCTTGTCGGCGAAATTCCGCGGATAGGTCATGTCGACGTTGCGGCCGACCATCATGCGGACCAGCTGGTCCGGCGTGACGTCGGCAGGCCGGACACCGTCGATGCGGCGGCCGTCGCGCAGCACGGTGATGCGATCGCCGAGCGCGAACACCTCGGCCATGCGGTGCGAGATATAGACGATGGCGACGCCATCGGCCTTCAGCCGCGCGATCAGCGCGAACAAGAGCTCGGTCTCGCGATCGGACAGGGCTGCGGTGGGCTCGTCCATGACGAGGATGCGGGCATTCTGGCTGATCGCCTTGGCGATCTCGACCATCTGCTGCTGGGCGACGCCAAGCTTGTCGACGGTGGTGGCGGGATCGATGTCGAAGCCGATCGTGTCGAGCACGCGCTTTGCGTCGGCCAATATCCTGCGGCGGTCGATGGTGCCGGGAATGCGGCCCTTTGGCTCGCGGCCGAGGAAGATGTTCTGGGCAATGTCGAGATAGGGGACGAGCGAGAATTCCTGGAAGATCACGGCGATGCCGAGCTTCTGCGCATCGGCGGTCGAGGAGATCGCGACTCTTTCGCCATTGTAATAGAACTCGCCGGTGTCGGCGCGATAGGCGCCGCACAGCACTTTCATCAGGCTCGACTTGCCGGCACCGTTCTCGCCCAGCAGCATATGGACTTCGCCGGGGTAGACGGCAAAGGACACGTCGTCCAGTGCCTTGACGCCCGGAAACTCCTTGCTGATGCCGCGCAATTCCAGCAGCGGCGTGGGCGAGGTGACCTCGATCGGGAGCGCGTCGCTCATGGCTTGTTGCTCATGTTTTGGCTCTGCCAGCAAAGATCTTTCCGGGGTTCATCAATCCGTCAGGATCGAGCGCCGTCTTGATCGATCGCATCACATCCACGGCCTCGCCGAGCTCGTCGGTGAGATAGCCGATCTTGCCGAGCCCGATGCCGTGCTCGCCGGTGCAGGTGCCGTCCATGGCGATGGCACGCGCGACCATGCGGGCCTGCAGCGCCTTGGCGCCTTCCGCCTCCTCGGGTTTTGTCGGGTCGATCAGGATCAGCATGTGGAAATTGCCGTCGCCGACATGGCCGACGATCGGCGCGGTGAAGCCGTGCTCGTCAGAGTCGCGCCGCGTCTCGATCAGGCATTCCGCCAGACGCGAGATCGGCACGCAGACGTCGGTGATCACAGCGCGCGCGCCGGGCCGCAAGCCAAGGCCGGCGTACAGGGTGTTGTCGCGGGCATGCCAGAGCCGGCTGCGGTCTTCCTGCGCCTTAGCCCAGGCAAAGCCATGGCCGCCATGCTCGGCCGCGATCGCCTGCGCGGCTTCGGCCTGCTCGGCGACGGAAGTCTCTGAGCCATGGAATTCGAAGAACAGGGTGGGAGCCTCGCGATAGCCGAGCTTTGCGTAGGCATTGATGCCGCGCATCATGACATCGTCGAGCAGCTCGATGCGGGCCACGGGGATCGCGGACTGGATCACGGAGATCGCGGTGTCCACCGCATCGTGCAGGGTGTCGAAGCTGCAGACTGCCGCCGAGATCGCCTGCGGCACCGGGTGTATCTTCAGCGTGATCTCCGTGATGACGCCGAGCGTGCCTTCCGCACCGACGAACATGCGCGTCAGGTCGTAGCCGGCCGCCGATTTCCGCGCGCGCCGGGCGGTACGGATCACGCGGCCGTCGGCCAGCACGACCTCGAGCGCCATGACGTTGTCTTTCATGGTGCCGTAGCGCACCGCCATCGTGCCGGAGGCGCGCGTCGAGGTCATGCCGCCGATCGAGGCGTCGGCGCCGGGATCGATCGGGAAGAACAGGCCGGTATTGCGCAGCTCCGCATTCAGTTGCTTGCGCGTGATGCCGGGCTGCACCACGACGTCCATGTCGCTGTCGTGCACCGTGAGCACCTTGTTCATGCGCGCGAAGTCGAAGCAGACGCCGCCGGCGACCGCCGCCGCATTGCCTTCGAGCGAGGTCCCGGCGCCGAACGGGACGATCGGCATGCCCGCGCCGGCGCAGAGCTTGACGATCTCGGCGACCTCCTGCGTGGTCTCGGGGAAGACCACGATGTCGGGCGGCAGGCTCTGATAGTGCGACTCGCTCTGCCCGTGCTGATCGAGCACGCCGCGCGCGACGCTCGCGCGCGGACCGATCATGCCGGCAAGGCGCTCGGCCACAATGCCCGTGCTGACCCGCGGTCCCATCCTCGGCTCCCGTCCCTGTTTTACGGACTCTTGTTGGTCCGTCGTTGAGCTTAAGCGGCTCTTGCGTTGCTTGCGACCTGCTTCAGGCCGAAATCATAGTTGAGATGAAAATAGTCGCGCTCCACCATGCGACCATCCGGCGCACGGCCGGCGGGATGACGGACGAATTCGCGGATCAGGCTGTCCTTGACGCCGAACACCACGTCGCTGTCGAGATATTGGTCGCCGGCAACGAACACGTGCGTCACCAGCTGCTCGAAACCGGGGGCTGAGATCATGAAGTGCACGTGCGCCGGGCGCCAGGGATGACGTCCCTGCACCTCCAGCATCTCGCCGACCGGTCCATCATGCGGAATCGGGTAGGCGGCCGGCTTGATCGACCAGAAATGGAAGCGGCCGTTGGTGTCGGTATGGAAGCGGGCGCGCATCGCGAGATCGCCGATCTCATCGAGCTGCTGCACGTCGTAATAACCGTCGTCGTCGGAGTGCCAGACGTCGACGATGGCGCCGGCGAGCGGCTTTCCGTCCACGGCCGAGACCGAGCCGGTGACCAGCATCGGATCGCCATCCATCGGCCCGGAGATGTCAGCGCCGCTGTCCTTCTCCGGCGCGGCCTGGACGAAGAACGGCCCGAGCACCGTGGTCTCGGTCGCGCCTTCGGGCACCGGATGGTTGATGGCGTCGACCAGCATGGAGACGCCGAGCGTGTCCGACAGCAAGATGAACTCCTGGCGCTTGTCGTTGCACATGTGCCCGGTGCGGGTCAGGAAATCGATGCCGAACTCCCACTCCGTCTGGGTGGGCCGCACCTCGCGGACGAAGGCGTGCAAGTGCCGCACCAGCGCTTCGCTCACCTGCTTGATGCGTGAATCGGTCGCGCCCGCGATCCGCTCCAGAACGGCGTCCGTGATCGTGTTTTCGTTGAAGTTACGCATGTGTATCTCCGCGATCAGGGTTTTGGTTCGCCGAGGCCGGACAGCCGTTCGAGATGCTTGACGGTCGCGATGAAGTCGGTATCACCGTCGCCCTGCGCGACCAGCGCGCCATAGGTCTCGCGCACTTGCGCGGCGAGCTGCAGCGGCACGCCGACGGCGTGGCCGGCGCCCAGGATCAGGTCGAGATCCTTGGCCATCTGCCTGCAGGAGAAGGTGGACTCGAAGTCGCGAGTCCGCAGCGGCGCGGTCTTGTACTTCACCATGGGAGAGGCGACCGCGCTGTCGTCGAGCACTTTCAGGATGTCCTGCCAGGCGATGCCGCCCTTGCGCGCCAGCGCCAGGCTCTCGGCCATCATCGCCGCAGACACCGCGATCATCAGGTTGACCGAGAGTTTTGCGTAGCGCGCTTCCTCGGCCGGGCCGAGATAGGTCTGGGCGCGGGTGAATGCGGTGAACAGCGGCTTTGCGCTCTCGAAGGCGTCCTTCGGCCCCGACACGAAGCAGCTCAGCGCGCCGGTGTGAACGATGCTGGCATTGCCGGAGACCGGCGAGCGCAGATAGGAAATGCCGCGTGCCAGCGCGGCGGCTGCAACCTCAGCCGAGGCTTCGACACTCACGGTGCTGGTTTCGATCAAGACGGCACCGGGCGCCATCGCGGCGATCAGGCCGGCGGAGCCGAGCAATGCGCCGCGCAAAGCAGCGTCGTCGGGCAGGGACGTGATCACTGCGGCCTTGCCGCTCACGGCCTCGGCCGGCGAGGCGGCAATCGCAATGCCCTGCGCGCGTGCCTCGTCGATGCGCGCCGCGCTCTGGTCGAACGCGGTAACGGCAAAGCCCGCCTTGGCGACGAGCACCGACATCGGCAGGCCCATCTTGCCGATCCCGATGAAACCAACTGTTTTCAGAGCGTCAGTCATTGTTCTTGTCCATTGGCGCCTCAGGCGGCGCGTCCCTGTCGTTCAATATCCTGCACCAGCCGCCGGCCGGATTGCGCCAGCAACTCCTTCTTCGTCTCCAGCCCGTCAACCAGCAGCCAGCCGTTGCGCTTCTTCCAGGCGCCGCCGATCATGACGGCCTCGATGTTGGCGAGGCTCGTCTGCATCACGACGGTTGCGACGGGATCATGCACTGGATGGAGATTGAGGTCGGAGGCGTTGATGATGACGAGGTCGGCGAGCTTGCCAGGCGTCAGCGAGCCGATCTGGTGCCCTCGGCCGAGCATGCGGGCGCCTTCCGTCGTGACCCAGCGCAGCGCTTCGCGCGCGGGAATCGTGGTCGTCGCCGGAATGGCGCCACTCGCCTTGCGCGATTCCGCATTGTCGAGCGCCCGCTGCATCGAGAGCGCAACGCGCGCGACGGAGAGGAGATCGCCGGCCAGCACGGATTCGAGATCAATCCCGACCGTCGGCCGCACGCCGCGCTTCAGGAGGCGGCCGGTGATCGGAAAGCCATGGCCCTGGATCATCTCGTTCTCGGGCGTCACCGAGAACGATACGCCGAGATCGACGAGACGATCGAGCAGATCATCGGGCAGATCGTTGCCATGGACGATGTTGATGCCGGGACCGACGAGGCCGGCCTCGAGCAGCTTCTCCCAGCCGCCGGGCGTCTTGGCCGGACCGCCGCCCTGATGCATCGATGCGATCAGCTTCAGCTCCCGCGCCAGGCGGAAATCGTGCATGGCGACGTCGAGCGTCGAATAATGCGGACCGAGGATGGCGAGCCCGAGCGTGACGAGGC
This sequence comes from Bradyrhizobium yuanmingense, assembly GCF_025200905.1. Lineage (NCBI taxonomy): Bacteria > Pseudomonadati > Pseudomonadota > Alphaproteobacteria > Hyphomicrobiales > Nitrobacteraceae > Bradyrhizobium > Bradyrhizobium yuanmingense. The sequence goes on from NZ_CP104173.1 coordinate 2,636,071, forward strand.
CGTCGCGGTCGGCGAGGGGCCCGGCCAGCAGCCGCTCGACCTCACGGCGCGGATGCGGCACTTCCGAGAAATGCGGCTCGCCCGGCTTCGGCTCGGGCTTCGGCGAGCCGTGGAAGAACGCGGCGCGGACGCCGCTTTCGATCAGGCCGCGCACGGCTGCGTTGGTATGATCCGGCGTCGGGTTGTTGTGGCACCAGTCGACCAGCGTAGTGACGCCGTGATTGATCTGGTTCAGCGCGCCGACGAGGGTTGCGATGTAGATGTCGTCGGGCCGGAACACGGTGGCGAGGCCCGCATGCATGCGGCGGAAATACTCCAGCAGCGTCCAGTTCGCTGCAAAGCCGCGCAAGCCAGTCTGCCAAGTGTGCATATGTGCGTTGATCAGGCCGGGAATGACGATGCGGCCCCTGCCGTCGACGACCGCCGTGTCGGCCGCAGCGTCGATCGACGGGCGCACCTCGGCGATCCGGCTGCCCTCGACCAGCACATCGCCGGTCGAGAGATCGCCGATCGCGTCATCCATGCTGATGACGGTGGCGGATCTGATCAGGGTGCGCCGCATCGCTTCAAGCTGCCGCTTTTATGGCGCCGGGTGGTTCGCCGGCCCAGGCGCGTGCGATCAAGTCGCGAATGGCGCCACGCTCGAGCGGGCGCGGATTCCAGTAGGCATTCGTGACTGCGAGGTCAGCCGCCTTGTCGATGCCGCCCTCGGGCATGCCGACATCGCGTAGCGCGACCTTCGCACCCAGCCGCTTCGCAAGTTCGAAAAGCCCCCGAGCTGCATCGGCTGCCCCGATCGCGCGCGCGATCCGCACCATCGCGTCGGGCACGGCCGGCGCGTTGTAGGCCAGCGCATGCGGCAGCACGATGGTGTGCGTTTCGGCGTGCGGCAGGTCGAAAGTGCCGCCGAGCGTATGGCAGAGCTTGTGATGCAGCGCCATGCCGACAGTGCCGAGGCAGACACCGCACAGCCAGGCGCCATAGAGCGCCTCAATGCGGGCCTCCCGATCGTCGCTCCTGGCGACAATGGCGGGCAGGGCGCGCGCCAGCGCGCGGATGCCTTCTTCGGCCATCAGCGAGGTGACAGGGTTGGCGTCCCGCGCGTAAAGCGCCTCGACGGCATGGGCGATCGCGTTGATGCCGGAGGTTGCGGCGAGGCTCGCCGGCAGCGTCAGCGTCAGGTCGACGTCGTAGATCACGGTCTCCGGCAGCACGGCTGCATCGCGCACCGTGGTCTTCAGTCCGTTCTCGGTCTGGCCGACGATCGGCGTCATCTCCGAGCCGGCATAGGTGGTGGGAATGCAGAGCTGGTTGACGCCGGTGCGCAAGGCCAAGGCCTTGCCGAGCCCGGTGGTCGAGCCGCCGCCGAGCGAAACGACGCAATCGGCTTCGCATGCCTTCATTGCCGCGAGCGCGCGGTCCGTGACCTCGACCGGCGTGTGCATGGTGGCGCCGGAAAAGATGCCGGCATAGAGCGGGCCGAGCGCGGCTCCCAAGCTCTTGCCTTGTGCCTCCTGCTGCGGCGTCGTCAGCACCAGCGCACGCTTGCCGCCGAGCCGCTCGACCTCGGCCTTGGCTGAGGCGAGCGTGCCGCTGCCGAACACGACGCGGCAGGGCAGGTTTTCGAAGGTGAACGAACCGATCATGCGCCGGTCTCTTTGATGGGATAATCGACCTGGAAGCGCCCGATCCGCAAGTCGCCCAGCGCCTCGCGCACACGCAGATGCTCCGGGTGGTTGGCATAGGCGGCGAGCGCCGCCTGGTCGGTGAATTCGGAGAACAGCACCACGTCGCAGGCATAATCGACCGCACTGACGTCCATGCCGACTTCGATATGGGTGAGGCCGTCGATCCGGCCCTTGAGGCCCTCGAACAGGGTCTTGACCTTGAGCCGGGCGGCCGAGCGCTCCTCAGGGCTCTCCCCGCGCAGTCGCCACATCACGATGTGCCTGATCGGGCCCGACATTTCCTGATTTCCTCGCCTGCGATGGTGCTTTGTTGGTGCCATTTTGCCTTGCAGAAATCGGAAATAAAGGTCAAAATTTGTAAGTCTCTTTTCCTTATTTCGCAAAAATGGACCGGCTGCTTCAACTCGAGGTCTTCTCCAAAACCGCTGAGCTCGGCAGCCTTTCCAAGGCCGCCGAAATCCTGCGGATGTCGAACGCCGCTGCGAGCCGCCATCTCAGTGCGCTGGAGGAGCGGCTTGCGGTCCGGCTGATCGAGCGCAACACGCGCCGGCAATGGCTGACCGAAGCGGGACAGGAACTGCTGCAGCGGTGCAGCACGCTTCTGAACGAGCTCGCCGAGGCTGAGGACGCCGTCTCCGACCGCGCGCTGTCGCCGAAGGGCATGCTGCGCGTGACGAGCTCGCTCTCCTTTGCGATGATCTACCTCGCACCGATGCTGCCAGCCTTCCGTGCGCTCTATCCTGATCTCAGCGTGCAGATCATCAGCGCGAACCGCTACCTCGACTTCATCGAAGCCGGCATTGACGTTGCGATCCGTACCCGCGAGCACGAACCGGATTCCAACATCATCGTGCGCCGCATCGGGCAAATGCACCGCGTGCTCGCGGCCGCTCCGTCCTATCTGGAGAAGCACGGCCGGCCCGAGCATCCCGCCGATCTCGCCCGTCACAACATGCTGATCTACAATCTCGCCAATGATCCCTATTCGCTACGGCTGAGCCAGGGCAGCACGACGCAGACGATCCGGATCGCGCCGACGCTCGACAGCAATGACGGCCAGATCATCTGTGGTGCGGCGCGCGCGGGGCTCGGCATCCTGATCCAGCCGCTCTATATCGTGCAGGGCGATATCGCGGCTGGCCGGCTGGTGCCTGTCCTGAGTGATTGGCAGCTGCCGTTGCTCACCATGAACATCGCCTATCAGAACCGCGTCAGGCTGCCCGCCAAGATCAGGGTGTTCTCCGACTTCCTCGTCAGCTACATCCGGGAGCATTCAGAGCCGGGGATCTGGATCGACGCGGCGAAGTGAGCGGAAGCAGCATGTATCTCGGCATCGATCTCGGCACGTCGGCGGTCAAGACGGTTCTCGTCGACGATGCCCAGCGCGTGATCGCAAGCGAGAGCCGGTCGCTCGCGACCGTCTCGCCGCAACCGGGCTATTCCGAGCAGGATCCGGCGCAGTGGATCGATGCGACCTTCGCCACGCTGGATGCCCTCAAGGCGTCGCATGCCGATGCGTTGGCGGCGGTCGCAGGCATCGGGCTGTCCGGCCAGATGCATGGCGCCACGCTGCTCGATGCGAGCTTGAGGCCGCTGCGGCCCTGCATCCTCTGGAACGACGGACGCTCTGCGACTGAGTGCCGTGTCCTGGAGCAACGCTGGCCCGCCTTGCGCGAGGTGACGGGCAACAAGGCGATGCCGGGCTTCACCGGGCCAAAACTGCTCTGGATCGCCGCGCACGAGCCTGAGATCTTTGCGGCGACGAAACTCGTTCTTCTGCCAAAGGCCTATCTGCGACTGGTGCTATCGGGCGAGGCCGTCGAGGATGTCTCGGATGCCTCGGGATCCCTGTGGCTCGACGTCGCGCGCCGCGACTGGTCGGACGCAGCGCTGGCAGCGAGCGGCTTGTCGCGCGAGCACATGCCGCGCCTGGTCGAGGGATGCGCGCCCGCAACCACGCTGCGCAGCGAACTCGCGCGGCGCTGGGGGATGATCAGGCAGCCGGTGATCGCGGGTGGGGCCGGCGACAATCCCGCGGGCGCCATCGGTATCGGCGCAATCCGGCCGGGAGCCGCTTTCGTGTCGCTGGGAACCTCGGGTGCGCTCATGGTCCCGACCGACCGGATCGCCGCCAATCCCGACCGTGTCGTGCACACGTTCTGCCACGCCATTCCAGGGATGTGGATTCAGGCCGGCGCGATCCTCTCGGCCGCTTCCTGCCTTGCCTGGCTCGCGCGCCTGTTCGGCGCCGCCGAGGCCGAGCTGCTGGCGCCGCTTGGAGCACGACCGCAGGCGCCGTCGCCCGTGAGCTTCCTGCCTTATCTCGCCGGTGAGCGGACGCCGCACGACGATCCCGTTGTGCGCGGCATGCTGGATGGCCTGAGCCATGGCACCGATCGCGCGGCGATCGTGCGGGCGGTGCTCGAAGGCGTTGCCTTCGCGCTTGCCGATTGCCGCGATGCGCTCGCGGATGCCGGCATCTGGATTGCGGAAGCCGACGTGATTGGCGGCGGTTCACGCTCTGCCTTCTGGCTCTCGGTGCTGGCGAACGTGCTGAGCATTCCGATCCATCGCTTTGCCGGAGGTGAAACCGGCGCCGCGTTCGGTGCGGCGAGATTGGGGCGGCTTGCTGTCACGGGTGAGGCAATCGGTGACGTATGCATGCAGCCGCAGCGCATCGAAACATTCGAGCCCGACGCTGCACTGGTCGATGCCTACGCTGAACGGCTTCCCGCCTGGCGCGACCTGTATCGGCCGCGCCACTAGCTGGCCCAATCTGGTTTGCATACTTCGGTATATTCGCCTTCGGTATTGCCCTGCGTCACCCGCTTTTGTTTAATGACCAAACCGCGTTGCCGAGAAACGAGACGCGGGTGGGAAACGCATTGTGCGCCGGGAGGCACGATGAACGATCCGATCCTCGAGATGCGCGGGGTCTCGAAGACCTTCTTCGGCATCAAGGCGCTGCGGGCCGTCGATCTCACCGTCTATCCCGGCGAAATTCACGCCCTGATGGGTGAGAACGGCGCCGGCAAGTCGACGCTGATGAAGATCCTGTCCGGCGCCTACCGGCCCGACCCGGGCGGCGAGATCCGCATCGAGGGCAGGGCGGTGCGGATCGAAGGCCCGCTCGGCGGCCGCGCGGCGGGCATCTCCATCATCTACCAGGAGCTGTCGCTCGCTCCCAATCTCAGCGTTGCCGAGAACATCTATCTGGGACGGGAGATATCGCGGTCAGGCTTGCTGGCGCGCGGCACAATGCGCGAGGGCGTCGGCCCGATCCTGAAGCGCCTGGGCGCGGACTTCCTGCCCTCGACGCTGGTGGCGCATCTGTCCATGGGGCAGCGGCAGCTGGTCGAGATCGCCCGTGCGCTGCACGTCAGATCGAAAATCCTCATCATGGACGAGCCGACCACCTCGTTGTCGGCCGCCGAAAGTGAGCGGCTGTTCGCGTTGATCCGCCAGCTTCGCGCCGAGGGCCTTGCCATCATCTACATCTCGCATCGCATGGACGAGGTCTATGCGCTCGGCGATCGCGTCACCGTGCTGCGCGACGGCCGCCTGGTCGGCTCGCTCGACAAGCCCGAGATCCGTGCCGACACCATCGTGCGCTTGATGGTCGGTCGCGACGTCTCCTCGTTCTACAAGAAGGACCATGATCCGGAGGCGGGGCGGGGGCATCCCGTGCTCGCGGCGATCGACATGGCCGATGGCGGGCGCGTCAAGGGCTGCTCTCTCACCGTGCATGCGGGTGAGGTGGTCGGCCTTGCCGGCCTGATCGGCGCCGGTCGCACCGAGCTTGCGCATCTCATCATCGGCGCGTCACCGAAAACCTCCGGCCGGCTCGAGCTGGAGGGACGTCCGGTCGAGATCCGCACGCCGGGCGAGGCGCTCGAGGCCGGCATCGCCTATCTGACGGAAGACAGGAAAGCGCTCGGCCTGTTTCTCGACATGTCGTGTCTGGACAACATCAACCTCGCCGTGCTCGGCCGCGATGCGAAGCTCGGCTGGTTTCTCGATCGCGACAAGGCCCGCGAGCGCGCCGACCGCGCCTTTGCCGGCCTCAGCATCCGCGCCGCGAATGCCGGCGTTCCCGCCGGCGGCCTGTCAGGGGGCAACCAGCAGAAGGTGCTGCTGTCGCGACTGCTCGCCATCGCGCCGAAGGTCCTCATTCTCGACGAGCCGACGCGCGGCGTCGATGTCGGTGCCAAGTCGGAAATCTATTCGATCATCGACAATCTCGCCAAGGCCGGCACCGCGATCCTCGTCATCTCGTCCGATCTGCCCGAGATCATCGGCATCTGCGACCGCGTCATCGTGATGCGTGCCGGGCACATTGCCGGCGAGGTCAGCCGCGGTCCGAATTCGCCGCTTGCGCAGGAAGACATCATGGGGCTTGCCACGGGGATGGAGCATCTCGATGCCTGACAATGGTGCTGCGGAGGCAAAGCCGGCATCGACGACGACCAATGGCGCTGCCGCGGAGACAAGACGCCAGCGGATGAGGATGCTGATCAGCGCGCTCGGCATGTTGCCGGTGCTGCTGATCCTCTGCATCGGCTTCAACGTGCTGTCGGAAGGCCGCTTCTTCACCGGACAAAATCTCGGCATCGTATTGCAGCAGGCCGCGGTGAACACCGTGCTCGCCGCCGGCATGACCTTCGTCATCCTCACCGGCGGCATCGACCTGTCGGTCGGCTCGATCCTGGCGGCCTCCGCGATGGCGGGTTTGACGCTCTCCAAGATGTCGGAGCTCGGCTTGCTGTGGCTGCCGGCCGCACTGCTCACCGGCCTCGTCTTCGGCATCGTCAACGGCGCGCTGATTGCGCTGCTGCGCCTGCCGCCCTTCATCGTCACGCTCGGCTCGCTCACCGCAGTGCGCGGCCTGGCGCGGCTGCTCGGGGCTGACACCACCGTGTTCAATCCCTCCATTCCCTATGCCTTCATCGGCAACGGCTCGTTGACGCTCATTCCCGGAGTCGCGTCGATCCCATGGCTCTCGGTAATCGCCTTGCTCGTCATTCTCGTCTCCTGGCTGGTGCTGCGCCGGACCGTGCTCGGCGTGCATATCTATGCCGTGGGCGGAAACGAGAGCGCAGCGCGGCTTGCCGGCATCAAGGTCTGGGCCGTCCTGATCTTCGTCTACGGCATCTCCGGACTTTTCGCCGGGCTCGGCGGCGCCATGCAGGCGGCGCGGCTCTACGCAGCCAACGGACTCCAGCTCGGCCAGTCCTATGAGCTCGATGCAATCACCGCGGTGATCCTCGGCGGTACCTCGTTCGTCGGCGGCATCGGCTCGATCTGGGGCACGCTGGTCGGTGCGCTCATCATCGCCGTGCTCTCGAACGGGCTCATCCTGATCGGTGTCTCCGACATCTGGCAATATGTGATCAAGGGCCTGGTGATCATCGGTGCCGTGGCGCTGGACCGCTACCGGCTGCAAGGCTCCGCGAGAACGTGAAAGGTCTGGCGCGCAACGGCGTGCGCATGGCTTGAGACGAGATTCCGTTGCGGCAACTGGTCTGCCGCGCCGGGGACGAAGACAGACCAGGGAGGAAGTCCATGTTGAAGACGATCATGCTCGCCGGCGCCGCCATGGCGCTTGCCCTCACCACCGCACCATCCTTCGCCAAGGAGCTCAAGTCGATCGGCGTCTCGCTGGGATCGATGGGCAATCCGTTCTTCGTCGCGCTGTCGAAGGGCGCCGAGTTCGAGGCCAAGAAGACCAATCCCAACGTGAAGATCACGACGGTCGGCTTCGAATACGACCTCGGCAAGCAGGTCACCCAGATCGACAATTTCATCGCCGCTGGCGTCGACCTGATCCTGCTCAATCCCGGCGATCCCAAGGCGATCGGGCCGGCCATCAAGAAGGCGCAGGCCGCAGGCATCGTCGTCGTCGCTGTCGACACCGCGGCCGAAGGCGCCGATGCCACCGTGACCACGAACAACGTGCAGGCCGGCGAGATCTCCTGCCAGTACATCGTCGACAAATTGGGCGGCAAGGGTGACGTCATCATCGAGAACGGGCCGCAGGTCTCCGCCGTGATCGACCGTGTGGTCGGCTGCAAGAACGTGTTCGCGAAGAATCCCGGCATCAAGGTGTTGTCGAGCGACCAGGACGGCAAGGGCTCGCGAGAGGGCGGCCTCACCGTCGCGCAGGGCTATCTGACCCGCTTCCCCAAGATCGACGCCATCTTCGCCATCAACGATCCGCAGGCGATCGGCACCGACCTTGCGGCACGCCAGCAGAACCGAACCGGCATGATCATCACCGCCGTCGACGGCGCGCCCGATATCGAGGCCGCGCTGAAAGATCCGCAGTCGCCGCAGATTCAGGCGTCCGCGTCGCAGGATCCGTTCTTCATGGCGCGGCGGGCCGTGCAGGTCGGCGTCGGCATTCTCAACGGCCAGAAGCCGGCTTCGACCGTCGAGCTGCTGCCGTCCAAGCTGGTGACACGGGATAACGTCGCCGCGTACAAGGGCTGGACCTCGGATCGCTCGCAGTAAGGCATCGGGGCGTTCGAAGCACGAGAGATGGCGGGTGGCGGTTCGATCGCGCCGCCCGCCGCCGATACCTCGCGTGCTCACCAGTAGCACGCAGCAATGCCTGTGCTAGCTTTCCACGATCTCGTTCGGTCGATTCGGAAAGCAGATCCGGTGAAATCCACGACGTCAGGCACCGCGTGGCGGCATGCCAATATCGGCCGCCTGCTCAATAACGCCGTGCGGCGCTTCGAAGGCCGTGTGCTCGAATTGATGACCGAGCGGGGCCACGACGAGACGCGCATCGCCCATGTCAGCCTCACGCGCAATCTGGACGTGGAGGGGACGCGGCTCACCGAGCTCGCCCGCCGCGCCTCCATGAGCAAGCAGGCGATGGGCGAGCTGGTCGACCAATGCGCCGCGCTCGGCCTCGTCGATCGCATCGCCGATCCGACCGACCGGCGCGCGCGCATCGTCGTGTTCACGCGCACGGGGCGCAAATGGCTCGATGCGTTCCGTGATGCCGTCGACATTGCCGAGCGGGAGATGCGCGTCGAGCTCGGCAAGGCCACGATGGATGCAATCCTGAAGGGGCTCGCGGTGTATGGCACGGAATTTGACACGCTCGATGACCCGGATTAGTCAGGCAGCTTGACGAAATAGTCAGGTGTCCTTACCATGCAGGTTGGTGTTGGTAGGAAGAAGCATCTTGGAAATTCGTCTGACGGCCGCGGTGCTCATCGTTGGCGGGGGCCCTTGCGCGCTGATGCTGGCCAACGAGCTCGGCCGCCGCGGCGTGTCCGCGATCCTGGTCGACGAAAAGCCGGGCACGACCTTCAACCCGCAAGCCAATGCGACGCAGGCGCGCTCGATGGAGCATTATCGGCGGCTGGGCTTTTCCGACGAGATCAGGCGCGAAGGTCTGCCCGCGGACTACCCGACCGATGTCGCATATTTCACGCGCTATACCGGATACGAGCTGGCGCGGTTCGCGCTGCCGTCAGCGTCGCGGGCGGGTGAGCTGATCAAGGGCATGTCAGGCTCCTGGAGCGCGGCGGAGCTGCCGCATCGGGTCTCGCAGAAATATGTCGAGGCGGTGCTGCGCCGCCACGCCGAACGGCTGCCCGGAATCCAGCTCAACTACGGTCACCGGCTGATCGGCTACACGGAAAGTGATGACGGTATCGTCGGCGAAATCGAACGTCTCGACGATGGCAGCCGCTCCCGGGTCCGGGCCGGCTTCCTGGTCGGGGCGGACGGGCCGCGCTCGATGGTCCGACAATCGCTCGGGATCGTCTATGGCGGCGAGAGCGGGACGCAGCGCGACTTCATGGGCGGCCGCATGCTGGCGGTCTATCTCCGCTCGCCCGATTTCTACGCGCGCGTTCCCCACGCGAAAGCGTGGATGTACAATTGCTTCAACGGCGACCGCCGCGCCTTCATGGCCTCGGTGAACGGCCGTGATGAATTTGCATTCCACACCCAGTTGCGACCGGGCGAGGACGAAACTGCGATCACGATCAACCAGGCCAAAGCCGCGTTCCAGCGCGCCTGCGGTGCGCCGATCGATTGCGAAGTTCTGTCCTTCCTGACCTGGACCGCCGGTCACGCATTGGTGGCAAGCGGGATGCAGCGGGGCAGGGTCTTCCTCGGCGGCGACGCGGCGCATCTGTTCACGCCGACCGGCGGGCTCGGCTACAACACCGCCATCGAGGATGCTGTCAATCTCGGCTGGAAGCTCGCAAGCGTCGTCAAGGGCGTGAGCCCGGCGGCACTGCTCAATAGTTACGAGGTCGAGCGGCGTCCGGTGGCGCTCCGCAACACCGATCATGCGCGCCGCTTCGCCGATTCGCTTGGCCTCTTCGCGCCGGCGCCGGAGATCGAGGATGCCACGGAGGCCGGCCACAAGGCGCGGCGAATCGCGGGTGCCTATCTCAATCAGCACGCCCGTGCCGAGTTCAACATCCCCGGCGTCACCTTCGGCGGACGCTACGACGGCTCCCCAATCATCGTCCCCGATGGTAGCGAGCCGCCGCCGGATGCTGCCAACGTCTACGTTCCCACCGCCTGTCCGGGTGGCCGCCCACCGCATGCGTGGCTGGAGGACGGCATGTCGCTATACGACCTGTTCGGATTCGAATGGACCTTGCTTCAGTTTGGGGACGTCATGTCGGCCCATGCGTCATTCGCTGACACCATTCGCGCGATCGAGGCCGACGTAAAGCTCGTCACGCTACCCAGATCGTTGCGCGATCTCTATGAGGCGGATCTCGCCCTGATACGTCCCGACCAGATCGTGGCTTGGCGCGGCAACGCATCGCAGGCCGGAACGATCGCACGCGTTCTTAGCCGCGTACTCGGGCGCGAAGACGCGCGGCTGCTAGCCGGCGGTGGAGGGATTGGTTCGCGCAGGTGACACGGCCGATGGAATTGCGCTCGTAAAGAGACTGGTCTTGGGCTGGACGCGCGATCCGTCGATCAGCTCGAGCCGCCCGCAGCGATTCAAGGTGTGCAGCTTCCTGCCCGGCCATGCCGGTCCGGGTTTCAGAGTGTGGCGGACGACCTGCTTGAATACCGTCGGCGACAGCTCGACCACTTCCGCCAAGGCAAGCGCTGCGCCGTATCCGTCGGTGCAATCCTGGACGGGTCGCCACAGTCTGTCATCGAGCGTGACGAAGTTTCCTGCCGGCCGCGTGCTGGCGCGGTCGATCAAGACGGGATTGCTGGCGTGGGGAAGCCAAGGCCCCAAGAGCCGATCGGCGTAATAGATCGCCAGCGAATCCGAATAGCCACCCGTTCCGTCGCGCCAGGCGCCAAACAGATAATACAGGCCGTTGTGGCGCGTGATCGTGACGTCGGCCAGCTCGAGGCCGGAAAGGAGCGTTGCGTATCGCTCCCATTTGTCCGGAAACCGAGTGCATTTGTAGAGGGCGACGTCCCCGCGGGTCGAGCTCTCCGGGATCATCCACAGCTCGCCATCGTCCTCGATCAGGAACGGATAGGAGAGGTGACAGGGCTCCTCCAGCACCGGCATCACCTCGCCGATCGGCCCCGCGTCGTTGAACGCGATCGCGGAAATGATACCTTTTCCGACACGGTGATCGAGATCCTCGAAGAAGGCGAAGGTCCGTCCCTGCCACGTGACGGGAAAGGGATCGGCGTAGAAGTGGGTTCCAGGATCTCCCAGAACGTTCCAGCTTGGACCTGACAGGTCTCCGGTCTGCCAGACGCCCGGGCCGTCGTTGAAGCGCCATCCGATATGCCAATGCGGGGCATAGCAGCAGAGGCGATAGATCTCTTTGGCGATCGATACGGCAAGGCCGCGCGCCACGTAGCCAACGGGTCCGCGGTGCGGGACAGTTGAAGCGGGGCGCGGCAGGTGCGGCACGATGCGCGGCCTTCCCGACAGGATCGCCGCCAGCATGGTGAGGGTCCGCGCCATGATCGTTTCGAGCGCACCACTGACGCCCGCAGCAATCTCACCGGACGGATGGCCGCGGTCGAGGACCGAACCGTCGATCTCGTTGACGATCTCGATCACGGGCAGGTCGCCGGCGAGGATGGCGGCGAGCGCGGCATTTTCGCCTGCGACGCCGTTGAACAGCGGCCGCAGATACAGCCGGGCCGGGCTCGCCGGATCGCGCGGGGCATTCGTGAAATCGACGATCACGTCGGCTGTGCCGACGTTGGCCCGCGGCGGTTCCGATCCGATACTCAGCCTGTCGGCGCCGCTGTGCTTGCCCTTGTGCAACACGATGCGTTCAAGCTCGAACAGCGCATCGAGACCCGCCGGCCGCGGCTCCGCCGTTGCCGTCCATGCAACTTGCACCGGCATGTCCCGGCCGTCGACCGACAGCGTCCTGCGGTCCATCCAGCGCCGCGCATAGTCACGTTCACAGCGAAACTCGATGATCATGTCGAGCCAATCTGTTCCGACGTACCAGGTCAAACGACCCGGTCGAGAATCCGGACGTATTCCTCGACCATGGCATCTACCGAATAGCGCAGCCGCAGGCCTTTGGCGTTTTGTCGCAGCTCGTCACGTAATTGCTTGTCGGTTACCAGCCTGGAGACCGCCGCGGAGAGCTTCGCATGATCGGAGGCATCGACGAAGAGCGCCGTCGGTCTGCCCTCGTAGGACAATACCTCGCGCAGGACGGGAAGATCGGTCACGACGGAGGGAACACCGGCGTTGGCGGCCTCGACCGCGGCCAGACCGAAGGTCTCGGCCTGGGTCGGAAAGACGAACACGTCGAGACAAGCAAGGAAGTCCGCCATCCGGCCAGGAGGAATCTCTCCCAGCAAATGCAGACGGTCCGCGACGTTCAAGTCGTTCGCGAGCTGCCTCAGCCGGGCCTCGTCGGCTCCCTGGCCGGCCAGCGCAAGATGCCAGGACGGTTGATCCGGCAGCAGACCGATCGCCAGATCGAGCCGCTTATGCGGATGCAGCCGTGCCGCGCAACCGAGCAGGACGCGGTCCGGTGGCAGGTTGAATTGACCTCGTGCCGCCTCCTTCGACAGGGTAAGGGCCTTGTCGTCGAAGCCGTGCGGCACATGCACCATGCGCGACCGGTAGGCCGCGGGGTAGCGCGAATATTCGCGCTCCATGTCCTGCGAATTGAGCGTGATGCAGTCGAAGAAGCCGAGGCTGCCCATGGCGATGTCGGCGGTGCGGACCGGCCAGCTCATCGCCAGCGCGGATGAAACCTGATTGGCGACGACGGGTGCACGGCTCACGAGGCGCGTGACGCCGGCGCCGATGACGTTGCCGAAATGCTGGAAGGTCAAGACGGCGTCGGGCCTGGTGGTTCTGATGTGGCGGCCGAGCGTCCACAGCATCCGCAGCAGCGCCAGCGGATTGCCCGGCCGGCTCGGCGCGCAGTAGAGCGTGGCGGGCGGTTCGTCAAAGGAGTCCGATTTGCGGAAGAAGAACAGGTTGGTGACCCGGTGACCGCGCGCGGTCAGCCCGGCGCCGAGCAGCCGCGAGATCTCCTGTGCACCGGCGTTCTCGGCCTGGGTTTGCGCAAGAAGCACGTGGAGTTTTCGCCCACTGCCGTTCGGCCGCGCAGGTGCCGTCGCGCTCGTCTCGTCCAGGTCCTTGTTCGGCTGATAATGGAGCACGGATCCCGACCCGCTAAAGCAACGAAATCTTCACCTTCTTAACTCCGTACCTATCATGCGGGCATCCCGCGGACACCGGCTAGCAACAAACGGAGTTAATGCGGCGCGATGGCGACGGTGTCGTTGGCGCAGCATTTCCGCTGGTTCCCGGCTGGCGCGTTAACCAATCGGTCCTGCGCGTTCACCCCGGCGGCGCGTGCTGACACCTAGTCACGCGAGTCCGCGCTACGAACGGCATAATTGCCGCGCCTCGATGCTGGGAAGCGCAAGAGCACCAGAACGGAAGGATCCACCCCGCTGCGCCGGCGGCAGAGGACGTTCAGGGCGATGGTCGCGAGCGCGAGCGACACGGTCGTCGAAATCGCCGCGCCAAGCACGCCGAGGAAGGGGACCAGGACGAGAAATCCGACGAGCCGCAGCCCGACGTTGGCAGCGACCACCGGCACATAGATTCGTTCATGACCGGTCAGCTGCAGGATCGCAGCAGCCGGGCCGCCCGCCGCCTGAATGGCGGTTCCGATTGCAAGCACGATCAGGACCGAATGCTGCTCGGCGAAATGAGGTCCGAACAGGTTGAGGAGATAGGGGCCGCCGATCCAGATCGTGGCGAGACCGGCGACGACGCAGAGCCCAGTCACTTCCGCCATCAAGCGCGAGGTCCGCTCGAACTCCCCGTGGTTCTTGCTGAAATAGAGCGACGGGAGCCGGCGCGCACCGAACGTGTAAAGCGCCGCGGACACCATGGCGAAAATGTTGGCGAGGCGCGAGGCGGCAAAGTAGATTCCCGCGGTCGTCGGATCCAGCATCCAGTAGACCAGAATGACGTCGAGATACTGATTGGCGACTTCGAGGATCGATGCGAGCCAGAAGTGCAGGGCACTTGATCGCCAGCGTGACGTCTCCGAGCGCGCCGGCGTACTGCGCAGATCCGGCAGCACGCGCGCGACGGATACGATCTGCGCAACAAGGCCAACCGACATGGCGACCGTCATCGCCGCGAACAGCTCGGCCGGATCGAGTTGGCGATGGGCGAGCAGCATGACGAGCAGGAACACGACGACGAGGGCCCGCCAAAGGAACTCGCGGTTTCCTTCGCCCATGATAATGCTGACCAGCGAGCGCGCGATCTGGCTGCCGAGCATCAATCCGGCATTGACGGCCGTGTAGGCCGACACCGCAAGGATCAGCAGCCACCAGTCGCCTCTCATGCTCGCGACGATCGCGATCCCGCCGATCACGATCAGCATTGCGACCGAGGCGATCTTCAAGCTCGATTGCAGCACGCCTTTGGTAAGGTCCGGCCTTTCGCCGACCTGATATTCGTTCAGGAATCGCACCAGCAGGGATTCCTGGCCGACCAGTCCCACCACGGCTGCGATCTGCGCGACCGACAGCCAGGTCGCAAAGATGCCGAAGCCGTCAGGCGACATCGTCCGCGCCGCCAGCGAGAACAACGCGAACGCGAGCACGCCGCTGCCGACCTTGAGCAGGATGGTCCCGGCGACACCGCGCGTGACGTCGCGCCGCATGAACTGGAGAATGGATGCGATCATGGAAGGGTTAAGGGAGCCGCGCTCCCCTGACGAGACATGTTCCGATACCGGCGAGAACCTAGCATGTCGAGCAATCGCGAGTGTTAATGGACGAGTTGGAGGATTTCGGCGATCGCGGTGATACGGGTTGCTTCGTTCTGGAACATCGCTGTCTCCATTGTCCAACATCTGCGAGTTTCAACTCGCGCGACGGACGGCATAACGCCGCATCGACGACTGAGAAGGCGAGATCCGGGGCTCGCGTGCAGAATGGTTTCGGGACAGCAAGACGCGTGCCGCGGCGAGTCGGCGAACTGGGCACCTGCGGTCATTAACCTCAATCTCAGGAAATGTTCGCACCCGGCCCTGCGATGCGACATCAGGCGAGAGAATTGCACTGCAGACGCTGTTAACCGTGGGAGCCGGAGCCATGACGAGAACCGTGACCGAGCCGGTCGACGGGGACGAGACCGCAACCATCGACTCGGACGTCGCCCTCGTCGGTGGCGGTCTTGCGGGATCGCTTGCGGCGGCCGTGCTGGCGCGGGCAGGGCGTCGCGTCGCTCTGATCGACAAGCGGGCAGTCCATCCGGATGAGTTTCGGGTCGAGAAGATCGGCGGCCATCAGCTGGAGCTGTTCGGTAAGCTCGGCTTTCTCGATGCGCTCGAAGATGTCGCGTGCCGATATGATCAAGTGCTCAACATCCGTGAGGGCAAGGTGGTCGATGTCAGCGTCGGCAGGGCTTACGGATTTGCCTATGCCGATCTCGTCGCAATGGCGCGTCGCCAGCTTCCGGATCCTTCCAACCTGATCGTCGACGAGGTCACAGCGATTGGCAGCAGCGGCGATGTCCAGCATCTCGAGCTCGCCTCCGGACGGCGCGTGGCGGCGCGCCTCGTCGTTCTGGCCACCGGCATGGCGGGAGCCCTGGGCTACAAGCTCGGCATCAGGCGGCGCGTGCTTGCCGAGCGCCATTCGGTGTCGTTCGGTTTCACGATCGCGCGCAAGGATGGCACCCCGTTCGATTTCGAGGCGTTGACCTGTTACGGCGAACGCACCGCCGATGGCATCGACTATCTCAGCCTGTTTCCCGTCCACGCCGGAATGCGTGCCAATCTCTTCATGTTCCGCGATCCGACCGATCCTGTTATGCGCGAGTTGCGCCGCGAACCGGAGGCGACAGTTTTGCGCCTGCTGCCGGGATTGCGGAGCTACCTCGGCGATTTCCGTGTGACCGATCGCGTCCAGAACTGGGTGATGGATCTGACCGTCGTCGAGGGGCATCTCCGGCCCGGAATCGTGCTCATCGGCGATGCGTTCCAGACCAATTGTCCTGCGGCCGGAACGGGCGTCGCCCGCCTGCTCGTGGACGTCGACCGTCTCTGCACCGAATATGTGCCGCGATGGCTCATGACTGCAGGCATGGGCCTGGAGAAGATCTCGCAATTCTATGCCGATCGCGACAAGATCGCGGCGGATCAGCAATCGCTGAAGATGGCACGCTTCCGCCAGGCGCTGACCTCGCGCAACGATATCGGCTGGGACGTGCGGCGACGGTTGCACTTCCTGCGGCGCAGTCTTGCACACCGCGTCGATCAGATGCATCCGGGCTGGCTTGGCCGCGTCCGCGGCGTATTGCGCGCCTGATCTCTGCGACCCCCCGCCGGTCAGCGCGTGGGCCTCGCGGTGTGGGCGGGCTGAACCTTCAAATCGGAGAGCCGCTTGGCCGCCAGCTTGAGCCAGGGCGCCTGCTTCAGCGCGAAGAGGGCGATCGCGCCTACGGCGCTGCCGACCTGCGTGACCTCCCACATCGGTGAAGCCTGTGCGCCGAACGATTTCTTGTATGGCTCGTCGCCGATGGTGAAGTCGAGCATCAGATCTCCGCGCTCGATACAATCCCGCGCCACTTGTTCGAACATCAGCGCGCCGATGGACTGGCTCTTGTAGCCGGCGATGTCGAAGGCGCTCATGATGACGAGGAAGCTGTCGCGGTGGCACAATCCGAGCACGGCGGCGATCACTTCGCCGTCCATCTTCATGGCATAGAGGCGAACGAAGGAGCCAAGGCCCCGAAGGGCGACGTCGGAATAGAAGCCGTAATATTCGGGCCGCTGCAGCAGGTCTCCGTCGCCTTGTGCGTGAAAGCGCGGGCCGCGAAACTTCCTCATCACCTCCATCGTCTCGAGCACGGCGGCGCTGTCGCTGCAGCATGAGAAGCTCAGCGCGCCCTTCTTCTGCAGCTGGCGATATTTCTTGGCGAGCTCCTTCTGGTAGGAGCGATCCATCGCACTGGCCCGCCATTGCTCGTACGGCGCGACCAGAACCGTGGCATAAGCATTGGTGTTCATCGAGACACGGCGGGACGTGGCGAGGAGGTCCTCGATCGGAAGCCGTCCGTCAGGCAGCTTGGCCATTCGCAGCAGATCGAAGGGGCGGACAAGGCGCCGAATCTGCGCGCATGCAGCCGCATCATGGAGCAATTGCGAGAACACGTCCGGGCTGCAAACCGGTGCCAGATAGTCGGAAACGCGCAAGTCGGCGAACTCGACGGTCCGTATCGGACCGCGCCGGATCCGGAGCAGCGGCAGCACCATGGCAAGGGCGCCGGTGTCGCGGTAGCGCACCACGACGATCAGAGCCGTTGCATCCGTTTCCGGCGCGAGCCTGGTGTAGAGGCTATGCAACCAGACCGGATGCTGGAAGGCAGTGGCAGCCGAACGATCGAACAGCTCTGCATATTCCGGAGACAGAAAGTCGAACGACGGCTCGATGGCGATGTCGAACGTGTTGCTGGGCTTATTCATGCGCACAAGGAAACCGGATCATCCGCGAACGTCGTTCGAACCGTAGCTGCGCTTATACCAAGGCCGTTACAGGTCAGACACTGCCGCCGCGCGATTTGCGCCAATGCGTTCAACCATGCTCGTATGGTTACCAAATTCTGAAGCCGGAGGCGGAAATGGCGCATGGAGCGCACCTTGCGCGGCGCCATCGTCTGCACGGCGCAGGCAATGATCTACGATCCTCGGCTGCAGGAAAGCTATGGTTCGCAAGGTCGAGCTCGTTCCCTCCGCTCCGATCCTCGGGCCGATCGGGCTCAAGCGCGAGTGAGACTTCTTAGAGACGCACCCCGGTGGTGGCAAACGCGTGCGCGGCGGGCTCCTGCACGCGATCGAGGATCACCATCCCACCAACCGCGATCACCACGGCCGCGACGCAGCCAAGCAAAAAAGCCTTCATCCTCCGCCTCCCTCGATTGGACCACGCCATCTATACGACAGGGCCTGCGGCGAGCAAGCTCGTCGATCGCATCAGCCATCCGCCCGCTATGGGCTTTTGAACACGGGATCGGCGGAAAGACGCATCGCCCATCGAGCTAAGGGACCGGAGCTCGGTGCTGCTGCGCTGCACGATCCGGAACGGATGCGGGTCTTGCAAGTTTTCTGCAGGCCTGGTGAGCGCATCGGAGGCTTGGCGTGAAATTACCGAGAACGATCCTGTGCTTCGCAGCACTTTGCATTGTCGAGGGCGCCCTGGCCCAGCCGGCGCAAACCAACTCGCCGACGGGGCAAACGCCTCCCGAGGACAAGGGCCAGCTCCAGCCGCAAGGTTGGACGGGTCCGATCAATACCGGCTCGGGTGGTGCGCCGCCCGAAAGCCCCCAGGGCCAGAGTCCGCCCGGAATGCAGCCCGCGCCGGAGGGGTCGTCCAAGACCACGACGGCACCGGCCAAGTAGACTGTTTCAAGTAGACCGTTCCAGGATATTCATTTCCGTTGCCTCTTCTGGCAATCTCGAGCGGGTGAACGTCAGCAGGCGGCCAGGAATGAACAGATCGGCTCTGTGCACGAAGGTGGCCGCATTGCTGTGGACCATCTTTGCCGCATCGTCCGTGCATGCCGACATGGTCGGACACGGCGGCCCGATACGGGCTCTCGCCATTTCGCCCGATGACGACAGCCTTCTCTCCGGCAGCTTCGACACCGCCGTCATCCGCTGGTCGCTCAGGACAGATACGGCAGAGCACGTGCTGCGGTATCATGCCGATGGCGTCAACGCCGTCGCCTTTCTCAAAGACGGCCGCATGATCACGGCCGGCGCCGATGCGCGCATTGCGGTGTGGACGGCGGGCCGGCCGGAACCGGACCGGGTGCTGGAGGGACATGTCGCACCGATCGCGGCGCTTGCTGTGTCGTCCGATGGGACGCTTCTCGCATCGGCGTCATGGGACCAGACAGTGCGGCTCTGGTCGCTGTCGGACGGCACATCCCGCATGCTCGAAGGGCATACGCAGAACGTCAATGGGGTCGCTTTCCTGCCGGACGGCAGGCTCGTCAGCGTCGGCTACGATCTTGCGCTGCGCATCTGGCGTTTGCCGGATGGCCAACCTGACATCGTGACTTTGCCGGCGCCGCTGAACGCGGTGGCTGTCGCGCCGGATGGTGAAATCGTCACGGGCGCGGTCGATGGCAGGCTGCGCATGCTGACAACGGACGGCAAGGTCAGCGGCGAGGTCGCAGCCAGTCCGACGCCGGTCGTGGCCTTGGCCATGTCGGCGGACGGTGCGCTGATCGCTGCGGCCGGGATCGGCGGCACGGTGGCGATCATCGAGCGCAAGTCGCGCAACCTGCTGCGCACCCTGGTTGGGCCCGGGCTGCCGGTGTGGGCGGTCGCCTTCCTTGCCGATCGCGAGACACTGATGACGGGTGGTGCGGACGGCAGGATCAGGCGCTGGAATGCCCGCACCGGCAATCCCATCGGTTCAAGCCTGGTCGGCACACCGGCCGACCCGCTTGCGGCCTATGCCGGCGATCACGGCGCCGATGTGTTTCGGGCCTGTGTTGCCTGCCACACGCTCTCGGACAAGGAGGTGCAGCGCGCGGGTCCCACACTTGCGGGACTCTACGGCCGCAAGATCGCTTCGGTGCCGGGATATCGCTTCTCTGATGCACTGAAGACGATGGACATCGTCTGGACGCCGGAAACCGTCGCACGATTGTTCGAAATCGGGCCGAATGCCTACACCCCCGGCACCAAGATGCCGGAGCAGCGCATCGGCTCGGCCGAGGACCGGCGCGCGCTGACCGAATTTCTGGCCCGCGCGACGTCGAGATGATTGCCTTGCGCCGATTCGACGGCGTCCGCTTTAGTCCTTGCCGTTGCGTTCGCGGATGTAATCATCCGTCGTTCGCGGCGGCGTTCGTTCCGGAACGCCCTTGAACGGATCGAATTGCTGTTCGCTCATGACCACGACGCGGCAGTCCGCGCACATCCTGAGCGCCTCGATTCGCTTGTCGCCGGCCGGATACATCCAGTGCCGGCCTTCGAGCTTGGCGGCGATGCGGTCGATCGTGCTCTTGACGCCGAAGGGCGTGCCGCAGCGGACGCAGAGCGCGGGCTCCTCTTCCTTAATGACAAGGGCGGGCGCTCGCGCAGCGCGGAAATCGATCTGCGGCTTGAGGCTGATCACCTTCTCCGGACAGGTGCTCTGGCACAGGCCGCACTGGACGCAGGCATCCTCGATGAATTTCAGCACCGGCCGCTCGGGATCGTCGCGCAGCGCGCCGGTCGGGCAGGCCGAGACGCAGGATAGGCACAGCGTGCAGCCATCGGTCTCGACGCTGATTGCGCCGACCGGCGCACCTTGCGGCAGCGCGATGACGTCGACCGGCTGCGGCGCCAGCCGATGCAACTCGCTGAGGGCAAACCGCAAGAGGTCGCGCCGCTTGCCGACGGTCTTGAAAGTTGCCGGCGTCGGGACCGCGGCGAGCGTGCCGATATCAGTCAAATGCGCGCCGAGCGCGTCGGGATCGTCGGTTTCGATGGTGGCGAGGCGACGGCCCGCAAATCCAAGGCCGCCGAGGATCGCCTCAGCCATCGCGATCGTCTGCGTCAATCCGGTCACGTCGTGGCGCGGCTTGCCACGGAGCAGGAAGCGCACGGCAGAGACGCCATAGGCAAAGGCGCCGACGATCGCCTCCAGCCCGACCTGCGTGAGCTCGTTGACGGCAAAGGGAAGCACGTTCGCCGGCAGGCCGTCGCCATGCCGCGCGAGGGCGTCGATCAGCGGCGTGCCGTGCGGGCTGTCGTGAAAGAGCAGCACCGCATTCGCGCCGCCGGCCTCGCGATAGGCGAGCAGCATGGCGCGAAGTTTATGGAGCTGCGTATCGGCGGGCGGCAGCGCGTAGGAGACCGCGCTAGTCGGGCAGGCCGCCGCGCATTGGCCGCAGCCCGCGCAGATATTCGGATCGATTGCGATATGATCGCCGACGGGCGTGATCGCCCCGGTCGGGCAAAGATCGAGACAGCGATGGCAGCCCGTACGCTTCGAGCGCGAATGGGCGCAAAGCGCCGGCGCAACCTCGACATATCTGGGCTTGTCGAAGCTGCCGACGAGATCGCGCGCGGTCAGCACCGCGCGCAGCACCGCGGCGGGATCTTTCGTGTCGGCGCGGAGATAGCCGTCGCGCAGGTCGTGGGCGGGAAACATTGGCAGACCGCCGGAAAGATCGAGCACGATATCGCAGCGCGAGGTGACCCCGCTTCGCGGCGAGTCGAGCACGAAGCGATCGCGCGAGGAGGGGCGGGGACGCGCATAGTCGTCGATGACAAGCTCGAACGCGCCGAAATGTCCCTTCGCGGAGCGGATCGTGCCCTTCACGATCGGGAACACCGTGGCAACCGGCGGCACCGTGTCATCGAGCTGCTTCAGCATCACGGTGACGTCGAGGTGATCGGCAAGCAGGCGGCCGGCCTCAATCGCGGCCTCATCGCGCCCGTAGATCAGGATGACGCCCTCGCTCGACAAGGTGACGAGCGGATAGTCCGGGGCGGGGATGGAGGCGGATGCGAGCAGGGCGGCCATTTTTGCGCCGGCGTGCGCGCCGTCGCGGGACCAGCCGGCCGTCTCGCGGATATTGACGAAGCCGATCGCGTCAGGCCGCTCGCCGGCCTCGTCCGAAAACTGCGCCGCCTGCTGCGTGCAGGCGACCGTCAACACGCCTTCTGTCGCGGCCATGTTGCGGAAATGATCGAGCTCCGCCCCGCAGAGGTGGCGGAAGCTCTTGACCTCGCTGTTCGGACATGCGCGCCGGATTGCAGCCACGTCGAGGCGCATCGTGTCTTCGCACGAGCAGATCAGGATGGTCTTCGACGGCTGCTCCAGGTTAACTCCTCCGCCTTTCGGACGACGACGACGGACTCGCGCCGGCCCTTCGCCTCGTATAGACATTATCCATCGGGAAGAAAAGGAAAGCGGAGGACGGTCTGCCGTCGATCCCAGTGAGCCATGTTTCCACGGCGGAACCGATCCACCTGCCGCCGCCGTTCACATTGGTGCGATTGCGCGAGAGCGGCGACGCTTTTGCCCATGCATGCCGCATCGCACCGGAGAGCGGCGCCGGAACGCTCGTCTATGTCGGCCGCTTCGACCTCGCCGAGTTCGCCGTGGTGCTCGAGCCGGCCGAGCCGTTGCGCAGCGCGCGGCGTGCGTTCTACGCAGGCATGGTCGCGCTCACCGACGCGCTTCGCGCCTATGCACCGCCGAGCAAGCCGATCACGATCGGCTGGCCGGATGCGGTCAGGATCGACGGGGGGCTGGTCGGCGGCGGACGGATGGGTTGGTGTTCCGGAGCTGACGAGGACGCGCCGCCGCCCTGGCTGGTCTTCGGCGCGATGATACGGACGGTTGCCATGAATGATGACGATCCAGGCGTCCACCCGCTGGCCTCGGCGCTTGACCAGGAAGGCTTTGGCGAGGCGGGCGCGGCGCAGATCACGGAAAGCTTCGCCCGGCATCTGATGCTGGCGCTGGACGGCTGGAGGGTCGACGGCTTCGACAGCGTCGCGCGCGACTATCTCACGCGGATGCCGCGTGAAAGGCAGACGATACAGCGCATAGATGATTGCGGCGACCTCCTGACGCGCCGCATCGGGACGGAGACGATCGAACGAAGCGACCTGGTCCGGGCGCTCGCGGTGCCGTCCTGGCTCGATCCGGCCCTCGGAGGACCGCGCCTGTGAAACTCCTGCGCACGATCGCGCTCGATCCCTCGGACACTTTCGTGTTCGACGTGGCGGCAGAGCCGGGCGAATGGGCCGTTTCCGGCGCCTTCCGCTTCTGGGATTGCGATGGCGCGAAGCTCGAGGGCAAGGCCCGCGCGGCGTTTCGCGGTGGGTTCCTCGGGGTGCAATCCTGGGGCTGGTCGACGCTGGCGCAGATCGTTCCGGCGACCGCGGACGATTACCACGGCTTGGTCGATCTGCTGGCGAGGCAATTGGTCGATCGTTTCGGCGCGCCGGATATGGCGGCGGCGAAAACGGCGGCCGAAGAGGAGGTCGCTTTTGCCCAGTCGCTCTGCAGCCATCCCATCAGCTCGCTTATTGCAGTGCACCGCACCTCGAGCGACGGGGAGGTCCGCGAGTCGTTCCGCCGGCTGCAGCTTCGGGAAGGCCAGGGGCATGGCAAGGCGTTCTCGTTCATCGAGATGGAGGACGACGTCGAGCCGGACGGCGATCTCAGGCTTGCGGATCTCGGCCGGGAGCCGACCGTCCGATGAACGATTTCTGGATCTCCTGTGGTCACCACCTGCTCGATCGCGACGAGGGCGGCGGCCTGCGTGTCACGGACGAATTTCTCAAAGCCTATTTTGCCCGTCCCGAGCTGATGCCGCCGGACGACGCGTGCCCGGTCGAACGCCGGCTGCACCGCGATCTGCTCGCCGACCCGCGCCAGGCCGTCGGCGCCGGCGAGATCGCCGCGATTGCCGATGCTGATGCCAGGGAGAATTGGCAGTTCGTGCTGGCGTTCCGCGATCTTCTGCTGCGGCATCCGACGCTTGAAGCCGCTTATCTTGCCTGGGTGCGATCAGGGGCGAACGATCTGCCGCCGCTGTTCGTCAACCAGCTCGTGCACGTCATCCTGCGCAACGCGCTCGACGGCTGCGACGACCCGTTCGTGCTGCGCGCGGCCGAATTGTTCTTCCGGATCCAGCGCGTTCTCCCACATGAGCACGCTTTGTTGCTGGGAGACGAGGAGGTCGTCGGCGGCCGGAGCCCGACCCCGGTGCTCTCGCTGATGTCGATGCTCGGCGCCACCACCGATGCGGTGGTCGAGGTGTTGGGCGAGGAGAATGCCGAGGCCTATTGGCACCGGAGCGACCAGTTCGACATGGCCCTCGACCTGACCGCCGACGGCCGCGGACCTGTAGCGCTGGCGCAGGCGATGACGCGTTGGGTCTCCCACCTGCTCGGCATCGATGTCGTGATCGAGCCGCTACGGGCGCTGCACGAGGCGAAGCTGAGCTGGTATGTCGGGCTCGACGCCGATGCCACGAGGCTCGGCGACCGTCTGTGGCACGGCGAAGAGCTCGGCGAGCGCGACGCCGATCGCGTGCTGGCGCTGTTCCGGCTGACGTTTGCGGATTCCAGCCGTGCCCTCGACGATGTCGGGGATGAGCCGGTCTACCTGATCCTGTCGATGACGGCGGATCAGAAGCTGCGGATGAAGCCACAGAATCTGCTGACCGGGTTGCCGGTGAAGCGGCTGGAGATGGCGACATGAGCCCCGCGGCATTGCCGTCCCTCTCGATTGCCGTCGGCGTCGTAGTCGAGCGGCGCAAGGCCGACTCGCCTTGGGTCAATTTCATCTGGCGCGGAATTGCTGTCCTGCCGGACGAGCCGTCGACCGAGCCATGGACCGTGCTTCGCGAGCAGGACGGCACGACCCTGTTCTATGCCGGAAGTGCGACCATCGATCTCTATCCGTCGGAGACGGCGCGCTATCGCGACAATCTCGCCTCCGGCGGTCCGAGCATCTGGGTCGTGTTGTCGCCTGCGGAAGGCGTCTGGCCCTATGCAGTCACCGCGGTGACCGCCGACCCCGCCGAGGGCGAAGGCTTTACCGAAGCCGCCGACAATCTCGTCGAGGCCGTGCCGATGCCGGAAGTGCTGCGCGAGGCGATTGAAAGCTTCGTGGCCGAGCACCATGTCGAGCGCGAATTCGTCAAACGCAAGCGGCGCCGTGCCGATCCGGAGGCGCTGGCGCGGCGCGAACATGAAGGCGGAAAGGAATGAGTGAGGAGGACTTCCTTGCGCGTTGGTCCCGCCGCAAACAGCAGTCGCGAGCGGAGCCGGCGAAACCTGCCCCGGCGCAGCCGACGCCGCCGTCCGAGGACAAAGAGGACGAGACGGAGTTCGATCTGTCGAGCCTGCCGTCGATCGACGAGATCAATGCTGCCACCGACATCACGGCCTTCCTCGGCAAGGGGATTCCTCGCGAGTTGAGCCTTGCGGCTCTTCGCCGCGCTTGGGCGACCGATCCCGCGATTCGCGACTTCGTCGGGCTCGCGGAGAATGCATGGGACTTCAACGACCCGACGGCGATGCCGGGATTTGGCCCGCTGGATTGTTCCTCGGAGGAGCTGGCCGCACTGGTCGATCGCATTGTCGGCGGCGTGCGCGAGGCGGCCCAGACTCTTGCTGAGGCGTCGATCGAAACGGCGGATTCTCCGGCGGAATCGCATCAAGCCGATGTGGCACTTGTTTCCAATGTCGTCGAGCCGCCCGATGAGACGCAGCACCTGGCAATCCCTGCTGCAGTGCAACCGACAGTGGGTGAAAGACCTGCGGATTCTGCAGAGCCTGTGAGGTCCCGCACGCATGGTGGTGCACTGCCGCGCTGAACCACGACCAAAGACTATAGGTACAGGCTATGGCAGGCGATTGACCGTTGCTGGAACCCGGATTACGCTACCTACTGCTTTGTAACAAAAGCGATAATCAAGCAGACGGGACTGGGATGGGAGGTCCACGTGCGCGATGACGGACTTGATCGAGCGATCGATGCCGCAGGCGGCATCGCTCAGCTTGCACGCAAAATAGGCATCAGCCAGCCCTCCGTCTCGAATTGGACCCGTGTGCCCGCACAACGGGTGGTTGCAGTCGAAACGGCGACCGGCGTCTCCCGAAACGATCTGCGGCCCGATCTTTACGGTGAGCAAGCCGGCTCCGCCGAGCTCGTCGATCCCATCGATGCGGCGCGCGCGCGGGAATACGTCTTGCTCGCGGCGCTGCTGTCTGCGCCTCCGTCGAAGCGCCTGCTCGATCAGCTCGCCGCGCTCAGCGGAGACGCGACGCCGCTCGGTCGTGCGCATGCGGCGCTCGCCGACGCGGCCTCGAGCGCCGTCCCGTCGAAAGTCGAGCGGGAGTATTTCGATTTGTTTGTCGGGCTCGGCCGCGGTGAATTGCTGCCCTATGCTTCCTATTATCTCACGGGCTTTCTCAACGAACGGCCTTTGTCGCGCCTGCGCGGCGACCTGATGACGCTCGGCATCGAGCGTATCGCCAACGATTCCGAACCCGAAGATCACGCTGCCATCCTGTGCGAGATCATGTCGGGCCTTGCCGATGGCCGCTTCGATGCCTCACACGAGGCGCAGCGCGCCTTCTTCGAAAAGCACGTGTCGCCATGGATGGGGCGGTTGTTCGCCGACATCGAGAACGCGGGGACTGCCCGTTTCTATCGCGCAGTCGGCGCGCTCGGCCGCACTTTCATCGAAATCGAGACGGAAGCATTTACATTCGCCAGCTGACCGAGGCGCTTCGGTCCGGGAGAGATGCGATGAGTGACGAGACGAAATCAAAGGTCGGACGCCGCGATTTCCTGCGCAAGGTCGGCTTGGGTACCGCCGGTGCCGGCGCGGCGCTTGCAACACCGTTGGTCGGGTCCGCCCAGGCCGACAGTGAAACCAACGATGAGAAGCGCAAGGCGCGCTACAAGGAATCCGATCACGTGAAGACGTTCTACCGCGTCAATCGTTATCCGGCCTGAGAGGGAGGCTGCCCGTGCTTATCAAGCGAACACACCAGCGTTCCGATCGCCGCGGTTCCGTCGCCGAATCCCTTGCGGGGCAGGGCGGGGGACTTGATCGCCGCACATTCCTGCGCAAATCCGGTTTGGCCGGCGGCGCGCTCGCCGCGCTCGGGGCCATGCCGGTGGGCAACGTGCGAAAGGCGGAGGCGGCCGCCGCCGGCCCGCTCGCAGCCGGCGCCACCGTCAAGAAGAGCATCTGCACGCATTGTGCCGTGGGCTGCACGGTGACGGCGGAAGTCCTCAACGGAGTCTGGATCGGGCAGGAACCGAGCTGGGATTCGCCGATCAACCGTGGCTCGCATTGCGCCAAGGGCGCCTCGGTGCGCGAGCTCGTGCACAGCGATCGCCGCCTGCGCTATCCGATGAAGCTGGTGAACGGGCAGTGGACGCGCGTGTCGTGGGACACGGCGGTGAACGAGATCGGCGACAAGCTGCTGCAGGTTCGCGAGAAGTCGGGCAGCGATTCGGTCTATTGGCTCGGCTCGGCCAAGATGACCAACGAAGGAGCCTACCTGTTCCGCAAGTTGGGCGCGTTCTGGGGCACCAACAACACCGATCACCAGGCGCGGATCTGCCACTCCACCACCGTCACCGGCGTCGCCAATACCTGGGGCTACGGCGCGATGACGAACAGCATCAACGACATGCGCAACTCCAAGACGATGCTGTTCATCGGCAGCAACGCGGCGGAAGCGCATCCGGTCAGCATGCAGCACCTGCTCGAATCCAAGGAGCTCAACAAGGCGAATTTCATCGTCTTCGATCCGCGCCTGACCCGCACCGCGGCACATGCCACCGAATATGTCCGCATCCGTCCCGGCACCGACATTCCCGTGCTCTACGGCATGATGTGGCACATCCTGAAGAACGGCTGGGAGGACAAGGAATTCATCGCCCAGCGCGTCTACGGCTTCGACGACCTGCGCAAGGAGGTCGAGAAATGGAATCCGCAGGAGGTCGAGCGCGTCACCGGTGTGCCCGCGGCGCAGCTCGAGCGCGTCGCCAAGACATTCGCGACGGTCAAGCCCGCGACCATCATCTGGTGCATGGGCCAGACCCAGCACACGGTCGGCACCGCCAACGTGCGGGCGAGCTGCATCGCGCTGCTGATGACGGGCAACGTCGGCAAGGCCGGGGCCGGCGCCAACATCCTGCGCGGCCATGACAACGTGCAGGGCGCGACCGATGTCGGCCTCGATATCGTGACGTTGCCGTTCTATTACGGCCTCGCGGAGGGCGCCTGGAAGCACTGGTCCCGGGTCTGGGAGGTCGACTACGACTATCTCGTCTCGCGCTTCGACGAGAAGAAGCAGATGGAGACGCCAGGCATCCCGCTGACGCGCTGGTTCGATGCGGCGCTGTTGCCGAAGGCCGACGTCGCACAGAAGGACAACGTCAAGGCCGTGTTCGTGCAAGGTCACGCCAGCAACAGCATCACGCGCATTCCCGAATCGCTGAAGGGCCTGAAGGCGCTGGAGCTGCTGGTGATCGCCGATCCGCACCCGACCACCTGGGCGTCTCTGGCGGTCGAGGCCGGACGCAAGGACGGCGTCTATATCCTGCCCGTGGCGACGCAGTTCGAATGCGCGGGATCGCGCGTCGCCTCCAACCGCTCGATGCAATGGGGCGAGCAGATCGTCAAGCCGATCTTCGAATCCAAGGACGACCTCGAGATCATCTATCTGCTGGCGAAGAAGTTCGGCTTCGCCGACAAGATGTTCAAGAATATCAAGGTCGAGAACAACCTTCCGGTCCCCGAGGACGTGCTGCGCGAGATCAACCGTGGAAGCTGGTCGACCGGTTATTGCGGCCAGTCGCCGGAGCGCATCAAGGCGCACATGAAGAACCAGCACAAGTTCGACCTGGTGACGATGCGCGCCCCCAAGGACGATCCGGAAGTCGGCGGCGATTATTACGGCCTGCCTTGGCCGTGCTGGGGCTCGCCCGAGGTGAAGCATCCCGGCTCGCCGCTGCTCTACAACAACAATCTGCACGTCATGGACGGCGGCGGCGCATTCCGTCCGCGCTTCGGCATCGAGCGCGAGGAGAAGCTGCCCGACGGCACGACGCGCAAGGTCAGCCTGCTCGCCGACAAGTCCTTCTCCAAGGGCTCGGAGATCGAGGACGGCTATCCCGAGTTCACGCTGGCGAGCCTGAAGAAGCTCGGTTGGGACAAGGATCTCACCGAGGCCGAGATGGCGACGATCCAGCGGGTCAACCCGGCCAATCCGGATGCGGTGTCCTGGGCGCTCGACCTCTCCGGCGGCATCCAGCGCGTCGCGCTGAAGCATGGCTGCGTGCCCTTCGGCAACGGCAAGGCGCGCATGAATGCGTTCGGTCTGCCGGATCCAATCCCGGTGCACCGCGAGCCGATCTACACGCCGCGCGTCGACCTCGTCGAGAAGTATCCGACCTTGCCCGATGCCAAGCAGTTCCGTCTGCCCAACATCGGCTTCTCGGTGCAGAAGGCGGCGGTGGAGAAGGGGATCGCCAAGCAGTTCCCGCTGATCCTCTCCTCCGGACGTCTCGTCGAATACGAAGGCGGCGGCGAGGAAACCCGCACCAATCCGTGGCTCGCCGAATTGCAACAGGACATGTTCATCGAGATCAGCCCGGCTGATGCCGCCGATCGCGGCATCAAGGACGGCGGCTGGGTCTGGGTGAGCGGCGCTGAGAACAACTCGCGGGCCAAGATGAAGGCGATGGTGACCGAACGCGTCGGCCAGGGCGTCGCCTGGATGCCGTTCCATTTCGGCGGCTGGCTCGGCGGTAACGACCTGCGCAAGAACTATCCTGCCGGCACCGATCCGATCGTGCTGGGCGAGAGCGCCAACACGATCACGAGCTACGGCTACGATCCTGCAACCGGCATGCAGGAGCCGAAGGTCACGCTTTGTCAGATCGTCGCAGCCTGAGAGGAGCACGCACATGGCTCGGATGAAATTTCTCTGCGACGCTGATCGCTGCATCGAGTGCAACGCCTGCGTCACCGCCTGCAAGAACGAGCACGAGGTGCCCTGGGGCATCAACCGGCGGCGTGTCGTCACCATCAACGACGGCAAGCCGGGCGAGCGCTCGATCTCGATGGCCTGCATGCACTGCACGGACGCGCCCTGCGCGGCGGTCTGTCCGGTGAACTGCTTCTACACCACGGCCGATGCCGTGGTGCTGCACTCCAAGGACCTCTGCATCGGCTGCGGCTATTGCTTCTACGCCTGTCCGTTCGGCGCGCCGCAATATCCAAAGGTCGGAAACTTCGGCTCGCGGGGCAAGATGGACAAGTGCACCTATTGCGCCGGCGGCCCTGAGGCCGACGGCAGCAAGGAGGAATATGCGAAGTACGGTGCGAACCGGCTGGCCGAAGGCAAGCTGCCGCTGTGCGCTGAGATGTGCTCGACCAAGTCGTTGCTTGCGGGCGACGGCGAGATCATCGCACAGATCTACAAGGAGCGCGTCATGAAGCGCGGCTACGGCTCGGGTGCATGGGGCTGGAAGACCGCTTATCGCGAGGCGATCGAGTCCTGAGGTGGCAACAGAAGGGCGCGCAAATACCGGGGAGGACGTGATGGCGTCATTTGGAAGGTTCATTCGCCTGGCGTTCGGCGTTTGCACGCTGCTTCTCTTGGCGATGGCGGCGCCTGCGAGTGCTCAGCAGGTCAATCCGACTGCAAGCTCGGTCAAGGAGCAGCAGCTTCTGCAGGAGCTGAACCGGATTCAAGGGCGTGTCAGCATTCCGGATCAGCGGTCCGGCGTTCTCGAGCAGCCGCAGGGGCGGGAATGGCGGGAATTCCGCATGGTGACGCTGCCCTGGATCGGCGGCGTTGCCATCATCGGCATGATCGCCCTGATCATGATCTTCTATCTCACCCGCGGCATGGTTCGGCTGGAAAGCGGCCACTCGGGCCGCACCATCGTGCGCTTCAACGGTTTCGAACGTTTCGTGCACTGGATGACGGCAACCTGCTTCATCATCCTGGCGATCTCCGGCCTCAACGTCACCTTTGGCCGGCAACTGCTATTGCCGCTGATCGGTTTCGAGGCCTTTTCCGAATGGTCGCAATGGGCCAAATACGCCCACAATTATCTGAGCTTCCCGTTCACGCTGGGGGTCGTGCTGATCTTCCTGATGTGGATCGGCGGCAATATCCCCAATAAGGTGGATATCGAATGGGCCAAGCGGGGTGGCGGCCTGATCGGGCATGACCATCCACCGGCCAATCGCTTCAATGGCGGCCAGAAGATGATCTACTGGATCGTCGTGATCGGTGGTGGGCTCGTCGCGGCGAGCGGCTATGCGCTGATGTTCCCGTTCTACGGCACGGGTATCGAAAGCATGCAGATGGCCCAGATCGTCCACTCCATTGTGGCGGTCCTGTTCGTCGCGGCGATGATCGGGCACATCTATATCGGCACCATCGGCATGGAAGGTGCGTTCGCGGCCATGGGCTCGGGCGAAGTCGACGTCAACTGGGCGCGCGAGCACCACAGCCTCTGGCTCGACGAGCAGATGGCGCGAACGGGACCGAACGACGGGCAGCGGCAACCCGCGACCGCAGCGGCCGAATAAAGCGGACCTGCCGGCCTACCGCGGCTCTTTCGCAAACAAGACGGAGCGGTCCTGCAGCTCCTGCTCGGGAAGCTTGTCGGCTTGGCCCGTCTGCATGTCTTGAATGGACGCCATGCCGGGCTGACCGAAGTGAGGTACTGCATGCGGCCTGAACACGCTATTGGCCGCACCGGCGAGAAGCATGGCTGCGATTAGCGAGAGCATGAGGAATTTCATGCGCGTCTCCGTCTGCCATCTCCACCCGCCACGATGAATACATCCGGATCGTCGAATCGGATGTGAGCGGCTTCACAGCAACGGGTTCCAGTTGCGTGGGTCGAGCTCCCCCTGACGACCGTCAACTTCGGCGTCAAACTGGATATCTGCTTGCCAATGCGAGCGCCCATCCCGCATCGGCGCGGTGATCCCGCTGACGCGGAATTCCTCCATCAGGCCCGCCATTTGGCTCGCATTCCGTCGGCTCGTCAGGGGGCAGACCGAAACTGGTCCGGCTCTTGCTCTTGCCAGTATGAGAAATTTTGATAAACGTCATACTGTAAGGGCGAGCGAATGGAACGAGCAGCGATGCGGACTTTGCGGGCGGTCGAGCCCGGAACGGTGGCGCTGCTTGGCGGGCTCGTCGCCGCCAACATCGCCGCATGGGCCTGGGCCTTCACGCTGTTCGGCGACCGGCCGACGGTGATGGCGACGGCCTTGCTGGCCTGGGTGTTCGGCCTGCGTCATGCCGTCGATGCCGATCACATTGCCGCGATCGACAACGTCGTGCGCAAGCTGATGCAAGGCGCCGAGACGCCGCGCAGCGTCGGCCTCTATTTCGCGCTCGGCCATTCCACCGTCGTCGTGGTGGCGACCATGCTGCTGGCACTGGGCGTCGTGAGCCTCGGCGGCGACAGCCTGCTCAAGGAGATCGGCGGTCTCATCGGCACCTCAGTCTCGGCGCTGTTCCTGCTTGCGGTTGCCGCGATCAACCTCGTCATTTTCGTCGGCCTGTGGCGGACGTTTCGCGCGGCGCGGGACCAGGGCGTTCACGATGCTGCGCAGCTCGATGCGCTGCTTGCCAGCCGCGGTATTCTGGCCCGGCTGCTCGGCCCGATGTTCCGCCTGGTGACGAAGCCCTCGCACATGTACCCGCTCGGCTTCCTGTTCGGCCTCGGCTTCGACACCGCGACGGAGATCAGCCTGCTCAGCATCTCCGCCAGCGAAGCCGCGCGCGGCGCCTCGCTCGCCGATGTGCTGGTTTTCCCCGCGCTGTTCGCTGCAGGCATGGCGCTGGTCGACACTGCCGATTCCGCGCTGATGGTGAGCGCCTATCGCTGGGCCTTCGTCGATCCCTTGCGCAAGCTCTGGTACAATCTCACGATCACCGGCGCCTCCGTCGCGGTTGCACTGTTCATCGGCGGGATCGAAGCGCTCGGCCTGATCGGCGAGCGGCTCGGTCTCTCCGGCGGCGCATGGGTGCTGGTCGAGGACCTCAACGAGTCGCTTGCCAATGTCGGCTTTGTCGTGATCGCGCTGTTTGCGGTCGCATGGCTCGTCTCGGTCGTGCTCTATCGCCGCATGTTCGGGAACGAGCCTCGCCGCGCCGGCACGAAAGTTTTGGAATGCA
Organism: Bradyrhizobium yuanmingense; assembly: GCF_025200905.1. Lineage (NCBI taxonomy): Bacteria > Pseudomonadati > Pseudomonadota > Alphaproteobacteria > Hyphomicrobiales > Nitrobacteraceae > Bradyrhizobium > Bradyrhizobium yuanmingense. The sequence continues at coordinate 2,668,943 of NZ_CP104173.1, forward strand.
CCGATGCGACCGAGGCGGCCTGAGCACGGTCGTCGCGGCGGCGCTTTGACGGCACTCTCGGTCCTGGCGCTGCTCGCGGATGACGGCCGCGCCCTCGCACAGAGCAATGACACCTCACGCGAACTGCCGCCGGTCGAGGTCAGTGGCGGCGCCACGCCCGGGCGCAAGATGACGGCCGCATCGCGCCGTGCCGCCAGATCGCCCGCGGCCGGCCGCCGCATCTTCGTGTCTCCCGCGACGACGCAGGCGTCCGATCCGCGCAGTGCCGGCTCGGGTCCAAGGGCCGCAGCCGGCATGGCCAGCGAGATCACTGTCTCCGGCGACGAGATCAACGCGCGCCCTTTCACACGGCCGGGCGAGGCGCTCGAAGCCGTGCCCGGTCTGATCGTGACGCAGCATTCCGGCGAGGGCAAAGCCAACCAGTATTTCCTGCGCGGGTACAATCTCGACCACGGCACCGATCTGGCGATCATCGTCGACGGCGTCCCCGTCAACATGCGCACCCACGCGCATGGTCAGGGCTATGCCGATCTCAACTGGCTGATCCCGGAAACCATCGCCGCAATGGACGTGCGCAAGGGACCTTACTTCGCCGACGAAGGCGACTTCGCCTCGGTCGGAAGCGTTCACATCGGCCTGATCGACAGCACCCGGCGGCTGGCGCAGGTGAGCGCCGGCAGCTTCGGTTACCGCCGTCTGCTCGGCATGGATTCCGCGAAAGTCGGCGACGGTTCGCTGCTGGTGGCCGGCGAGATCGGGACCTACGACGGCCCGTGGGACAATCCGGACAAATTGCGAAAGCTCAACGGCCTCGTGCGCTACAGCCAGGGCACCGCGACCGACGGCATGTCGCTCACCGGCATGGCCTACGTCAACAAATGGAACGCGACCGACCAGGTGCCGCAGCGCGCCATCACCAGCGGCTTGCTCGGCCGGTACGGTTCGGAAGATCCGAGCGACGGCGGTCATGCCAACCGCTTTGCGCTGTCCGGGCGCATCGCGCAGACCGACGACATCGGTTCATGGAAGGTCAACGCCTATCTGGTGAAGAGCCAACTCGACCTCTTCAATAATTTCACTTACTTCCTTGACGATCCCGTGCTCGGCGACCAGTTCCACCAGCACGACGACCGCTTGATGGCGGGCGCCAATGTCTCGCGCACGCTGGACGGCTCCTTGGCCGGCCTGCCGATGCAGACCACCTTCGGTCTGCAATCGCGTTATGATGCGATCGACCTCGCGCTCACCAATACGTTCCGTCGCGGCTTCATCGGCAATATCCGCAGCGACAAGGTCGGCGAGGGCAGCGTCGGGGTCTATGCCGAGAACACGGTGCGCTGGACCGACTGGCTCAGGACGACGTTGGGCTGGCGCGGCGATTATTACGCCGCCGACGTCATCTCTCTGTTCAACGCCGCAAATTCCGGTCGCGCCGATGCCGCGCTCGGCAGCCCGAAATTCAGGATGGTGCTTGGTCCGTTCAATCATACGGAATTCTTCCTCGGCGCCGGCTACGGCATGCACTCGAACGATGCCCGCGGTGCGACCACGACGGAGGATCCCACCGATCCCGCGACAAGGCTCACGCCGTCGCTGCTCCTGGTGCGCACCAGAGGCGCGGAGGTCGGGGTTCGCAGCAGGATCGTTCCCGGCCTCGAGAGCTCTCTCAGCCTCTTCATCCTGGACCAGGATTCCGAGATCCTGTTCTCCGGCGATGCCGGCGATACCTCGGCAACCCGCGCCAGCCGCCGCTACGGCTTCGAGTGGACCAACCATTACCGGCCGCGGTCCTGGATCGACATCGATGTGGATCTTGCAATGACGCATGCGCGCTTCCGTGGCCATGACGGCGAGCAGGCCGCGGTCTATGCCTCGCTCGCCGGCTATCCCGAGGCGCAAATCGGCAATGCGCCCGGCAACTACATTCCCAACGCCCCGGCGATGGTGGCATCGGCCGGAATAACGCTTGGCGAAAAGACGGGGTGGTTCGGCAGCGCGCGCTGGCGCTATATCGGCGCGAGCCCGTTGACCGAGGACAATGCGTTCCGCTCGCGGCCGACCGGCATCGCCAACGCGCGGCTCGGCTACCGCAGCGAGAACGGCTGGCGCATCCAGTTCGACGTGCTCAACCTGTTCAACAGCAAGGCGAACCAGATCACCTATGCCTATGGCTCGCTGTTGAAGACCGACACGCTCTACAATCTCTGCGCCGCCAATGCCGCACCGGCCGCAGTCTGCGGGAACGGCGTGATGGACTATGTGCTGCACCCGGTCGAGCCGATGGCGTTTCGGGTCACTGTGGCCGGAACGTTTTAGGCCTGTTGCGCGAGCACACTGGGCTAGCCTGTCAAAGGATTTGCCTTCACGGTTGCTCGGACATCGTCAGGCGGCCGCGTGCTGGAGGGCGCGTCCTGCGCGCGGCGATGGCCGGCACGAGCGTGGGCGATTCCCCGGCGAGACGGAGCGCAAAATAGGCGATGGTCGCTTGAAGGCCGTCCTTCAATGCCACCCTCGGACGCCATCCCAGGATCTTCTCGGCGGCGTCGATCACAGGCTTGCGCCGCTTGGGATCGTCCTTGGGCAGGGGCTCGAAGCGCAGCGGGGATGCAGATTCGGTGCATGCCAGCACCTCACGGGCGATGGCCTCGATCGTGACCTCGTGCGGATTGCCGAGATTGCACGGACCGCTGACCGAGGCGGGGCTCTCCATCAGGAGCTGAAGCCCCCGCACGAGATCGTCAACGAAGCAGAAGCTGCGGGTTTGCGTGCCCTGGCCGTAGATCGTGATCGGCTCGCCACGCAGCGCCTGCACGATGAAGTTGGACACGACGCGGCCGTCGTTCTCGAGCATGCGCGGGCCGTAGGTGTTGAAGATGCGCGCGACCTTGATCTCCGTCCCGTGCATCCGCCGATAGTCGAACATCAGCGTCTCCGCGGCCCGCTTGCCTTCGTCGTAACAGGCCCGCGGCCCCACGGGATTGACGTTGCCGAGATAGGATTCCGGCTGCGGATGCACCTCCGGGTCGCCGTAGACCTCGCTGGTGGAGGCCTGAAGAATCCGGGAGCCCTTCTGCCGCGCCAGTTCGAGCAGGTTGATCGAGCCGAGCACGCAGGTCTTCATCGTTCCGACCGGATCGACTTGATAATGGCGGGGCGAGGCCGGGCAGGCGAGGCTGTAGATCCGGTCGATCTCGCCCTCGATCTCGATGGAATCGCGCACGTCATGCTCGATGAAGCGGAAGTTCGGATGGTTGAGCAGGGGCCGGATGTTGTCGGTGGTCCCCGTGAACAAATTGTCCAGGCAGATCACGATGCTGCCGCGTTGCAGGAGCGCGTCGCAGAGATGCGATCCGATGAAGCCGGCACCGCCGGCGACCAGGACCGTCGGCGAGCGGCGGGACGCGTGGATGCGGGTCTGGAGCGTCATGACGTGGCCTTTCAGAGTTGGGCGACCTGCATGGGGCGAACGACGGGGAGTGGCGCCGTCTTGCGGCGGCGCCGCGCGGCTGCCTCGGCGTAATAGGTCTCCAGCTGCCGCGCGCGATGGTCGGGGGTGTGGTCGGCGAGCACCCGCCGCCGCGCGTTGTGGGCGATCGTGCGCCGTTGCTCGTCCGGCATGTCGCGCAGGATCTCGACAACCTCGCGCGGGCTGGTTGCCAGCAGGATTTCCTTCGAGGGCGCGAAGATCGTCTCGATCCCGGGCCACCGGTCCGAGATCACGGGCGTGCCGCAGGCCGCCGCCTCGAACAGCCGGACGCTCGGGGAGAAGCCCAGCGCCTTCATGTCGGCGCGGGTGGCGTTCAGCGTGAAACGCTGCGCCGCGTAGAACTCCGGGTGCTGCTTCGGCGAGAGGTGCTCGATCCGCGTAACGTTGGCGGGCCAGGCGATATTGTCCGGATATTGCGCGCCGGCGACGACGAATTGATCGCTCGGCAGCGTGCGCGCCGGTGCCAGCAGCAGCTCCTCGAGAACGGGCTGCCGGTCCTCGCTGTAGGTCCCGAGATAGCCGAGCGCCCATTTCGGCGGCGCCTGCTTCGGCGCGTAGATCTCCGCGTCTGCGCTGCAGTAAAGCGCACGCGCGAGCGGACTGCCGTAGCTCTGCTCGATCATGCCGGGCACCGGTCCGCCGGTGAACGACAGATAGAGATCGAAGCGCGGGATCATTGCCGCCGAGAGATAGTCGAGGCCTTGCTCGAGCCGCGCCAGAGTGACTGGCGTGTCGATGTCGTAGAACGCGGTGATGCCCCTCGCGTGCGTCGTGGTCCATTCGGCGAGCGCGATCCCGTCAGGAACATAAGAGCCGATGATCACCAGATCGGCATCGCGGATCAGCTTGCCGAACTGGCGCGGAACATCTTTCGAAGATTGGTACAATTCGACAGTCCAGGCAGAGGGCTTGGTCAGGTCGCGGTGATCCCGATACCAGGGCACGTCCCGCTCCAGGAACGTGACGCGGTGACCTCGTCGCGCCAGCGCTTCGATCAGGGCGCGGTAGGTCGTGGCATGACCGTTGCCCCAGGACGAAGTGACCGAAAGACCGATGACGACGATGGAGAGGTTCATTCTGCTGCCTCGATTCGGGAGCTGTGGGCGACGAAGAGATCGTTGAACTGGCGGGCGCGCTGCCGGTAAGTGTGCTGGCTGAGGATGCGTGCGCGGGCGCGGCGGGCGATAGACCGGGCCCGCTCGGAATCGAGCGCGGTGAGGTGCTCGGCCACCTCGGCTCCGTCGGCGGCCACCAGCACCTCGCGGCCGGGTTCGAGGAAATGATCGATGCCGGCCCACTCGTCGGTGATCAGGCAGGCGCCGGCGCCGATCGCTTCGAACACCCGCGTCGGCGGTGAGAAGCCATAGCGCGCCATGCTGTCGCGATTGACGTTGAGCGTGGCGAGCGCGGAGCCGAAGAACGCGTTGTGATCGGCGGTGCCGACATGGCCGACCTTGCGCAGATTGGCGGAGGCGTCCTTGTCGTCCCAGCCGGAGCCGCCGAGCACGAAGGACTTTTCGGGCAGATGGCGTGCAACGTCGAGGAAGAAATGCTCGACGCGCGTCTCGCGGTCGGGCAGGCGGTTCGCCAGCAGGCTGAGATCGCAGGCAAAGCGCGGATTGGGCGGTGACGGAAAATGCGTGGAGGGATCGAGTGCGTTGTAGATCGGCACGCAGTCCCGCGCGCCCACCGATCGATACGCGGATACGACGGGCTCGCCGCCGCCATAGGTCAGGACCATATCGTAGCACGGGATCGCGCGGCGCAGATGATGCTGCGGATCGCTTTCCATCGCCTCGAGCGTGGCGGGAGCATCGACGTCCCAATAGATCCGCGTCAGCCGTGAGGGCAGCGCGGCGACGGCGTTCTCCAGCTCGAGATCAAAGACGCCGACGCCGCTGGCCTTGACCAGCATGTCGGCCGATTGTGCGGCTGTGTCGAGCGAGCGGCGCCAGCCGTCCGCGGTCGCGGGATACACGACCACTTTGGCCCAATCCGGCTCGTCGATGTCGCGATGCGACTGGCGGTCGAACGCGTCGGGCTCGTAGAAGGTGACCTCGTGGCCGAGCGCCGCGATCTCCTTCAGCATGCCGCGATAGTAGGTGGCGGCGCCGTTCCAGTAGGACGAGACGAGGCTGGATCCGAAGAAGCAGATGTTCATGCGACGGCTCCGATGTCGTGCTGAGGCCGTGCCGAACGGCTGGAATCCCTGAGGTCGGTGACGATGTCGATGAGCTGCTCGGCGCGGTGGCGGCAGGTATGACGATCCTGGATGACCTTCAGGCCGGTCGCCACCATCGCGGCAGAGAATTCCGGATCGTCGATGACGGAGCGAAGCGCATGCTTCATCTGTTGGCCATCGCCAACGCTGAGATAAGCGCCCTCGGGGAACAGGCCTTCCTCATCCGACCAGGGTGCCGAGACCAGGGGAATGCCGCAGGCCAGCGCCTCGAACACGCGGATGGTCGGGATGCCCGGCAGCAGGACGTAAGGCCCGCGCGGCACGTGAATGGTTGCGCGCGCGCCCGCGAAGGCGACGGGGGCCCAGTGCGCCGGCAGCCAGCCGCCATAGCGGATGCCTGCGCTCCTGATGGTGCGGAGCGCATCATCCGAATAGCGCACGCCATGGACGCTGGCGCGGAGCTTCAGCTCCGCCACGGGCTCGACCAGGAACTCGTTCAGCTCGGCGCTGCGCTCGCCGTCGCCCCAATTGCCGACCCAGACCAGATCGTCGGTCCGCTCGACCTGCGGCAGCGGATGATACAGCGCGACATCGGCGGCTTCGTGCCAGGTGAAGACCCGGTCGGCCCAGCCGAGCTTCAAATAGATCTGCCGAAGCACCTCGCCGAAGGCGAGCACGCCGTCGAATCCGTCGAGATCGAATTGCGCAAGCTCGTCGGGCGCGCTGACCGCACGGTGATGAGTATCGTGAAAGAGCAGGGTGAAGGACGCACCTTGCGCCCGCCTGCGCCCGACTTGCGCGATCAGATCGGGCGAATTCCATTCATGCACGATGACGAGATCGGCGCCATCAAGCGCCCGGTCGAGATCGAGGCCGGTATCGTAGCGGCGGATGTCGATGCCGGAGAAGAGCGCCGGGATGTCGTCCATGGCATGACTGCCGCCTTCGCGGATCGCGTTCAGCCGGCTCCAGCCGTCGATGGGTTCGAACACGACGACCTCGTGCCCGAGCGCATGGAGCTCGCGCGCATAGCCACGCAGGAAATGCGCGTTGCCGTTGTTCCAGCAGGAGGTGAAGGCATGATAGAACAGGACGCATTTCATGCGCGCACCTCGATTTGGCTGGCCGCGGCGCTCGTCCGGCGCGATGCGATCAGATCCTGGTAGAGACCGAGATAGGCGCTCGTCATGCGCGTCAGCGAATAGGTCAGGGATTGCTCATAGGCGGCCCGCTGCAGCTTTGCGCGGCCCATCTCGTCAGCGCAAAGATCTGCCAGAGCCCGGTGCAGCGCCTCGCTGTCGGCGGGATCGACGAACAAGGCGGCGCCGCGCCACAATTCCCTGAAGGTCGGGATGTCAGAGAGGACCAGCGCGCAGCCGGCGGCGGCGGCTTCCAGCACCGAGAGACCGAACGGTTCATAGAGTGCGGGGCTGACGAAGATCGCTGCATGCTGCAGGCGCGTCTCCAGCGCCGCGTGCGGCAGCTCTCCGAGCCAGGTGATACCCGCTGGCAGGCGTGCTTCGATAGGACCGGCCACCTCGACCGGCCAATCCAGCCCAGGCGCGGCGGCGGCGAGCGCTTCGATGTTCTTGGCTCGGTCCCACAGCCGTCCTGCCGCGAAAATCAGGTCCTGCTTTCGCCCAGACGGGGCGCGTGGCGAAATTCCGTTCCAGATCACCGCGCCGCGCGATTGCGGCTGGTAGATCGCCGTGATGTCGTCGTGGAAGGCCCGGCTCGGACAGACCCAGGCCTGCGCCGCGTCGAGCGCAGCGGCGACCCGCTCGCTGTAGCGGCGCCATCTGGGCTCGCCAAGCCAGGCCGTATCGCGGCAGGCCAAGGCCCAGGAGTTCACGCAGGAATGCGCCACCAGCACGGTCGGGGCCTGCCATGCAAAGGTCGCCTCGCGAAAGCTGTTCAGGTGCACGACGTCAGGCGCCAATCTGGCTTCGAGCTTCGCAAGCACGCGCCTTGCGTCGGAAACGTTCCGCCCCTCCGGGTCCTGCCATTCGAGTGCGAGGTCGGTCTCGACCAGGTGCACGCTGGTCTCGCGCAGCATCTGATGCTGATCGTCACGCGGCCGCGGGCCCAGCGTCACGAGCGTAACGTCGGCACCGGACGCAGCGAGACTCGTGGCGAGGGCGCAGGAATAGGTCCACACGCCGCCAACCGTGTCGGTCGTCATCATGATCCTGTTGTCGGCGCCACGGCTCATGAGGCCACCTGGAGTTCGAGGCTGTCGAGCGGGACCGGGCGATCGTTCTGCACGTCGCTGAACTGGTCGAACATCGCGAGATAGTGCCGGTGCGCACGCTCCCAGGCGACATCGTCGGGCTCGCCCCAGAGCTTGCGGTAGTCGGGCGAGCCGGGATAGGGATAGAGCGGCACCGGATCGTTGGCCCAGACACCGGCATCCTGCATCGTGCGGCGCCAGCGCTGCACGACGGGATCGTCGTCCTCGGGCACCTCGATCAGATTGGCCTGCACGAAGGGAACGTGGCGGCGGGCTTCGACCAGCCGGTCGGCAAGCTGATCCGTCGTCATCTTGCAGTTCTTGGCGAGGGCCGCGCGCCCTTCCACGGTAAGGCTTTCGATGCCGGCTTCGATCGAGACGCAGCCGGCGCGCCCGAGCAGGGCGAGCATGTCGGGCTTCCAGAGATCGATCCGCGTCTGCACGCCGAACTTCACCCCGCGCGTCGTCAGGCCCTCCAGCAGCTCGCGATTAGGAAGGAAGATCTCGTCGATGAAGTAAACGTACTCGATGCCATGACGGTGCAGACGATCGATCTCTCCGAGAATGACGGCGGGTGGCCGCTTGCGATAGGCGTTGCGGAAATTCTCCTTGGCGCAGAACGTGCAGTTGTAGGGGCAGCCGCGCGAGGCCTCCACCTCGGCGCCCGGTGCGGTCGGCGCGGCCTCGAAGCGGTGATGATGGTGATGGTGACGCCGGATCATATCCTCCGGCCAGTCGAGCGCGGGCTGATCGCTGAACGCGACCGCCTGGGGCCCGCCATTGACCCGGAGCGAAGCACCGTCGGCGAAACACAGGCCGGGGAAGTCCCGTTCGCCATTGGCGAGACGCAGCAGGGACGCCTCGCACTCGCCCATCACGACGATATCGACGCCGAGCTTCTTCAGCGCGGTCTTCGGCGTGGTCGAACCATGCGGGCCGACCGCGATCAGGGTCGGCGCAAGATCCCGCACCGCGATGGCGAGCTGCTGCGGTACGCGCAGCTCGGGCGGCGCGCAGCGCCAGAACAGATAGGTCGGTGCGGTGGTGAAGACGATCTGGCCGGGACGAAAGGCGCGCAGCTCGGTCTCGATGTCGCGGAGAGAGAGATCGAACATATGCGCATCGAGCAGCAACGTGTCGTGGCCGGCCGCCTTTAGATAGTGCTGGGAGATGCCGAGCTCGAGCGGCAGGTGAGGCGAGCGGCAGCCGAAATAGATGCTGCCCGAAAAATCCCAGTTCGGATTGATGAGGGCGACCCGCGTCATGCCAGGGCCTCGCTTCTATTCTGTGATCCGAAGCGGCTGTCGAGCCAGGTGTGGAGCGAGCGCAGGCCATCGGCGAGAGGCATTTGCGGCGTCCAGCCGAGCGCGGTGGCGAGCGCCCGCGTGTCGGTCACGTACCAGGGCTGATCGCCCGGTCGCCAGTCCGCAAAGCGATAGCTGACCTTGCGGCCCGTCAGCTCTGTGATGCGGTCGATCAACTCGAGCAGGCTGATCGCATTCGCAGGACCGCCGCCGAGATTGAAGACGCGCCCGCGCGCCAGCGCGATGTGGTCGAGCGCCGCGAGCCAGGCGCTCACAGCGTCCGACACGTGCAGCGCGTCGCGGACCTGCTTGCCATCGCCATAGATCGTCAGCGGATTGCCGCTTATGGCGCTGAGCAGGAAGTGTGCGATCCAGCCCTGGTCCTCGGTGCCGAACTGCCGCGGCCCGTAGATGCAGCTCATGCGCATCACCACGGTCTGCAGCCCGAACACCCGGGCATAGTCGTGGACGTATTGATCGGCGGTGCCCTTTGAGCATCCATAGGGACTGTAGAAGTCCAACGGCGCGTTCTCCGAAATGCCGCCGGCGAGCAGATCGTTGACCGGCGTGTAGCGACGGCCGGTGAGCGCGATCTCGCTGTCCTCGATCAGGCGCCCGTAGACCTTGTTGGTCGAGGCGAAGATCACTGGCGCTGAGGCGTTGTGCAGGCGGACGGCTTCGAGCACGTTCAGCGTGCCACGGGCGTTGATCTCGAAATCGGCCGAGGGATCGCTGACGCTGTCGGTCACGGCGACCTGGGCCGCGAGGTGCAGCACGGCGCGTGCCTCGCGCACGGCGTCGATCACCGGAATGGGGTCGCGGATATCGGCCACCGTGATCGCGACGCGCTCGCCATGCCGGGATTTCAGCCATTGCGCGTTCTCGCGCACGCCGGCGCGGGCGAGATTGTCCAGCACCAGCACACGGTCGCCGCGCTCGGCCAGACGGTCGGCGAGATTGCAGCCGATGAAGCCGCAGCCGCCGGTGACCAGGACAGGTCTGTTGTCTTGTTCACTCATCACGCGACCAACCCTCGTTGCAGCAGCTCACGGGTCGCCCGCTCCGCCTGATCGTCGGCGATCTGGTCGGCGAGGTACCCGGCGAGCTCTTCGAGCCCGTCCTTGAACGCGACATGCGGCTCGAAGCCGAGCAGGTCGCGTGATTTGCCGATGTCGGCGAAGCAGTGCCGGATGTCGCCAGCACGGTATTTCCGTGTGATCTCGGCAGCGATCTCACACCGTCCCATCACCTGGGCAAGATCCTCGGCTACCGACAGAATGGTGCGGCTCTGGCCCGAGCCGACGTTGAAGACGTCCTGGGCGTGGTCGGATTCGAGCGCCATGCGGCAGGCGCGGGCGACATCGTGCACGTGGACGAAGTCGCGCCGCTGCAGGCCGTCTTCGAAGACGAGCGGCGGCCGGCCATTGAGCAGCCGCGCGGCGAAGATGGCCAGCACCCCGGTATAGGGATTCGACAGCGCTTGCCGCGGACCGAACACGTTGAAGAAGCGCAAGCCGACCGTCGGAATGCCGTAGGCCTTGCCCGTGATCAGGCACATCCGCTCCTGCGCATATTTGTTCAGCGCGTAGATCGAGCTCAAAGACGGCTGCTTGGTCTCAGGCGTAGGCACGGGATCGAGCGCATGGCCTGCATGATCCCGCAGTTCCCACTCTCCTTGGCGAAGCTGCCCGATCGGTCGTTCGTCGCAAGCCACGACGTTGCCGACGGCATCACGATACAGGCCCTCGCCGTAGATGCTCATCGAGGACGCCACCACCAGCCGTGCGACCGGTCGCTTCGCCAGCGCCTGCAGCAGCACGGCGGTGCCGAGCTCGTTCGTCCTGACATAGGGCTCGATGTCGTACATGCTCTGGCCGACGCCGACGGCGGAGGCGAGATGCAGGACCATGTCGGCGCCGCGCAAGGCCTGTTCGACGGCGACGCTGTCCGTGACGTCGCCGACCACGAGCTCGGCATCGTCCGCGAGATAAGCGGGCCGCTGACGGTTGCCGCCATGGACCTGCGGAGAGAGATTGTCGAGAAGGCGGACCTCATAGCCAGCCGCAAGCAGCACGTCGGCCGTATGCGAACCGATGAATCCCGCGCCTCCGGTAATCAATACTCGCGTCATTCACCGCTCCGTGCCGCATGGGACCGATCCGTTCGGGACCAGCCGATGATGAGAGTTGAAGCGCGCCTTTGCTTGGTCGGGCGACCTGCGCGCCAGTCACGTCTGGGAGTTAGAAGCGGTGCAAGGAATGTTCGTTCCTGCGAAACCTACAAACGAAAATTTCTCTAACCTGGATCAATAACCCAAGTGAATCCCAGCTAGAATCCGGCTAGAAATGCGCGCCATGAAGTGGCGCCGGCAGGTCGAGATGTCTTGCAACCGTCGCGCCGATGTCGGCAAAGCCGGCGCGTCGGCCGATCGGAGCCGTTGACTGCGCGGTCCACGCCAGGATCGGGACCTGCTCGCGCGTATGATCGGTGCCGCTCCAGGTCGGATCGCAGCCATGATCGGCGGTGATGATGAGGAGATCGTCGCTTCGCAGCCGGCTCAGCAGCTCAGGGAGGCGGGCGTCGAAAGCTTCGAGCGCCGCTGCGTAGCCGGCGACGTCGCGGCGGTGGCCGTAGAGCGTGTCGAAATCGATGAAGTTGGCGAACAAAAACCCGCCTTCTGCAAGGCCTCCAAGCCCATCGAGCGTGGCATCGAACAGCGCTGCATTGCCGTCGCCGCGCAGGTTTCTCCCGGTGCCGCGATGAGCGAAGATGTCGTCGATCTTGCCGATCGTGACGATGTCGCGGCCGGCAGTTTCTGCAAGGTCGAGGATGGTTCGCTCGGGCGGCGGAACCGAGAAATCGCGCCGGTGCGAGCTGCGCTTGAAATTGCCTGCGTCCGTTCCGACGAACGGACGCGCGATGACGCGGCCGATGTTCAGGGGATCGACCAGCCGTCTCGCGATCGTGCAAACGTCGTAAAGCCGCTCAAGCCCGAACGTCTCCTCGTGCGCCGCGATCTGGAACACGCTGTCGGCCGAGGTGTAGCAGATCGGCTCGCCGCTACGCATGTGGCGCTCGCCGAATTCGGCGATGATGTCGGTGCCGGAGGCGTGGCAGTTGCCGAGGATGCCGGGCAGTCCGGCTTGTTCGCACAGCTTTGTTACGAGATCGCGCGGGAAGCAGGGCTGGATCTTTGGAAAATAGCCCCAGTCGAACGCGACAGGCACGCCGGCGATCTCCCAATGGCCGGATGGCGTGTCCTTGCCCCTCGATATCTCGCTGGCGCATCCATGGCGCGCACCCTGAACCCGGCCGTCGAGCCCGGGCGGGACGCGCCCCGTCGCAAGGCGGCAGGCCTCGCCGAGGCCGAGCACCACGAGATTTGGCAGGCACAGCGGCCCCTCCCGCTGCGGACTATTGGCACGCCCGGCCATGCATGCATCCGCAATGTGGCCGATGGTGTCGGCACCTTCGTCGCCGTAATTGGCGGCGTCGGGCGCGGCGCCGATTCCGACGGAATCCATCACCAGGATCAGGGCACGCATGTCGGCTCCCTGATCGGCGGGGAGACGCCACTAGAGGAGGCGAGACCGGTCTTCGTGCAATAGCGCTCGACCATCTGCGCGCAGAAATCGGCGAACTCGTTCACGTCGAGCGGCGGGCTGGTGTGATGCGGTTCGAGACCGCGGTGTTCCGGCGTGAAGCAGAACGTCACAGTGATCTCGAACTCGGCCAGCGCATCCATCTGGCGGTCGAACCAGTCCAGTGCGTTGGGGCGGAAGCTGTCGGCCCATGACAGGCCGGTCCGCAAGTGCCGCACGCCGAACCGTCGCATCCAGCGCACGGCGTCATCGAGACGATGGTCCTCGAAATGAAACCACTGGCAGAGGCCCATGTCGGCGGCGTATTGGCCGAACAGCTCCGCCGCGGCTTTCGGCGTTCCATCCTCGCGCAGCAGGCCCATGTGGAAATGCCGGTAATAGGAGGACCCCTCGGCCTCCTTGTGCCGCGTGGTCGCCTCCCAGGCCGAAGGGAGATCATAGAGGCTGTACCAGTGGATGCGGGGCGCGCGGCCGATCAGAAGGTCGGCGGTGCGCGACAGGCCCCAGGCTTGCACCTCCTCGGCGCCGAACGAGGAGACGCCGACCTCGGTCACCCAGACCGGGAGCGAGGTAACAGCCTTGATCTCCTCGATCTTGGCCGGCCATTCTCCGATCTGCCATAAATTCCAGTCGAGCGGAAAGCCGTGCACGGCGACGGCGTCGACGTGATCGAGCACGCCACGCGCCTGCATGCTGCGCATGAAGGACGGGTCGATCGGCGAAATGCCGCCGAGCACGCGCGGCAAGGTCGGATGCGCGCTGCGGATGGCCTTGCCGGCCGCGAGCGCCAGGTTGGCAAACATCGCCCAGTCCGGGTCGATCAGGAGGTCCCAATGCGACTTGTTGTTGGGCTCGTTCCAGATCTTGGCCGCCTCGATCATCGGCTCGCCTCCCGTGACGGATAAACCGGCCCGTCGACCTGCGGCCGCGTCGTGCGCTTGCACAGATAGACCTCCTCTTCCGGATGGGCCGCGATGGCAAAGCCGGCGCTGCGCAGCATGGCCTCGACGCAGGCGCGATTGGGCACCCACCAATTGGTGGGGTCGTCGGCATATTTGTGCTCGATGAAGTGCAGCTTCGGGTAGCCGGAGGAATCGAACTGATCGGTAGTCCAGAAGTCGTAATTCTTCTCGATCGCATCGACCCGGCTGTCGCCGCGCAGCATCGACTGAAACAGGAGGAGATCGCCGGCGACGTGCTCATGGATCAGGTCCAGCGCCAGCAGCGGGTGTCGCAGATGATAGAGCACGCCCATGAAGATCACGAGGTCGAACTTTTCGCGCAGCTGCCCGACATCATAGGCCGACATCTTGCGGAATTCGATCCTGAGCCCGTTCACCTCGGCCGCGAAGCGGGCCTGGGCCAGATATTCTTCGTCGGTGTCGAGGCCGAGCACGCGTTCGGCACCGCGCCGCTTCATCTCCATGGCGTAGAAGCCGGCATTGCAGCCGATATCGAGCACGGTCTTGCCTTCGAGCCGGTCCGGAATGATGCCGGAGAAGCGCTGCCACTTCACATTGGGGTAGTCGCCGAGAAAGTGCGACGGCGCTGTCGGCACGCCCTTGAGGTCGAGATTGTGAAACCATGGCCCCAGCGCATCGACGCGCTGGCGGATTTCCTCGCGGGAGAGGGCGCCTCTGGTCATGCAATCGCTCCGTTATTCATTGAGACCGGCCGGGCCCCGTCCGATGAGGCGCGGGTCCGCGACTTGGAACGGCCCTCGACGCCCTCGGCGAGCAGGGCCATTGCCGTGCGATAGCCGTCGATGGTGCCGACATCGACGTAGGATTCGCCGGCCTTGACCCCGATGCCGTTGCCGCCGGTCGAAAGGTAGGCATTGACCAGCGTCCCGAAATATTCGTCGCGGCGTTCGCGTGCGTGCCACAGCGCCTGGAGCTGGCGGAAGCCGTGGGCCGACATCTTGAAAGCACCCCAGATCCAGCGCGAGGCTGCATTCGGCTGCTTGACCTGGATCTCCGTCACCTGCTCGCCGTCCAGCACCACCGCATCGAAGAATTCGGGGTGCTCGACCGGGAACAGCAGGAACGAGAGGTCTGCCTCGGGCAGGGATTGCAGGGCCGCCTTGGGAAACCACACCGTGTCGGGCAAGCCGACCATGACGTCTTCGTGCCGCCCGACGACGGTGCTTGCCCTGAACACCGCGTCGCACAGGCCGGAGGCTTCGGGCTGCACCACATAGGCGAGCTCGGCGCTGCCGTAATGGTCGCCGAAATATTCGAGGATGTCGGACTTGCCGGGCGAGATCACGAAGCAGATCTTGTCGGCGCCGCCGAGGATGAGGCGCTCCAGCAGATATTCGGAGACGGCGCAGGGACGATCGGTACCGTCGTCGCGCCGGCTGCCGACCGGCAGCAATTCCTTCGAGAAGGCGAGCGGCTGAATACGGCTGCCGCGGCCCGCGGCCGGAACGATGCCCCACATGATCAGGCCTCCTCGATTTGTTGCCGGCTGACCCGGCTCGACGCAATCTGCTCGAGCATCGAGATCAGTTCACGCGCCCGCTTGTCGGATGTGTGCTGGTCCATGGTGCGCTCATAGGCGCGCAGGGCCATGCGCCTGAGCTCGGCATCCGGCATCGCGAGTGCGGCAAGCGCGTCGTGCTCGTCGCGTGCGATCAGGATCTCTTCTCCGGGCGCGAAGAAGTCCGCTATTCCGGGCCAGTCGTCGCTCAGCAGCGGGGCACCGCAGGCCGCGGCCTCGAACAGCCGGCCGGACGGGCACCAGCCCATCTCCGCCATGGCCCGGCGGGTGACGTTGAGGGTCAGCCGCGATGAGGCAAAGAACGGCGCGTGCTCGGACGGCGGCAGGTGCCGCACGAAATAAATGTTGGGCGACCATGGGAAATCGTCCGGATACTGCGCGCCGCCGATCAGGAAGCGGAGATCCTGGCGCGCCCGCGCGGGCGCGACGAAAAGCGCCTCGAGCGTGCGCTGGCGGTCTTCGGAGTAGGTGCCGAGATAGGACAAATCGGCGCGATAATGCGGCTGCGGCGTAACCGGATGGTGGATGTCTGTGTCGACATGCCCATAAAGCGGCCGGGTGTCGCGCGCGCCGAGCCTGTTGCGGAATTCGTCCGCAACGTGAGGCCCTCCGGTAAAGCTGAGCACCAGCGCGAAGTCCCGCAGGCCGCGCGGGCCGATATAGGGGACAGCCTCGCCGGCGATGAGCCTTGCCAGCGTAACCGGAGTATCGAGGTCGTAGAACACGGGAACGGCACGATCCTCAGCGAGAATCAGCTCGGTCGCGGCGATCGCATCGGGGCAATAGGAGGTCACGATCGCGACGTCGGCATCACGGATTTCGGCGCTTGCCGCCTGCCGCACGTCGTCCCAGTTCGCGAACAGCCGGAGCGCGCCACCCGGCAGCTCGTAGAGATCCCGGGCACCGGCATAATAGGGCACGTCGCGCTCGAAGAAGACGACGCTGTGTCCCGAACGCGCGAGATGCTTGCAGAGGCCGCGCCACAGGGTGGCGTGACCGTTGCCCCAGGAAGACGAGATTGTCAGGCCGAAGATGATGATCTTCACGCCGTCACCCGTTGGTTGATCCTGGTGATCTTCATGCCGCTTCTGTCGGCGCGGAGCGTGCTGATGCTGGCCGGATCGATCTCGATCGAAAGAAACTGGTCGAGCGGCGTGCGCGAATAGTGCAGCAGCGCGGCGCGGATCGGCTCGGCGTGGCTGACGAGGACGACCGCGTCGAGATTGCGGTCGCCGCGCAGCTGCTCCAGATGAGCGACCATGCGGTTCTGAAGCGACCGCATGCTCTCGCCGCCGGGCGGGCGGCTGGTGCCGCGCCGCCCATTCCAGCGCGACCATCGGGGATCCGGCGCCAGCTCGTCGAACGATCGCCCGGTCCATTCGCCATAATCGAGTTCGTCGAGGGCAGGAACGATCTCGACCGGCAGCCTGAAATGCGCCGCGAGGATGCATGCCGACTGCATACAGCGCCGTTGCGGGCTGGACTGAATGAGCGATGGCCGCGCCGCGATGGTGCCGGCACAGCGCGCCATTTCCTCACAGCCGAGATCGTCGAGCGCGACGCCTTTCATCCGGCCGCACAGGATGCGGCCGAGCAGGGCGTGATGACCGTGGCGGACGAGATGGATGATCCCAGCCATCACGCAAACGCCTTGTCGTCGATGAAGGCGCGCGTCCGCCGTCCGGCCTCCTCGTCGGTGAACTGCTGCGGCGGCGATTTCATGAAATAGCTCGAAGGGCCGGTCAGCGCTCCGGCCTGGCCGCGGTCCATGGCGAGCTTGGCACAGCGCACCGCGTCGATCACGACGCCCGCCGAATTCGGGGAGTCCCAGACCTCGAGCTTGACCTCGGCGCTCAGGGGAACGCCGCCGAACGTCGTTCCCTCCAGGCGGATGAAGGCGAGCTTGCGATCGGTGAGCCACGGCACGTGGTCGCTCGGTCCGACATGGATGTTGTCGGGGTCCATGGGGACGTCGAACTGGCTGGTCACGGCCTGGGTCTTGGAGATCTTCTTCGACGCCAGCCGCTCCCGTTCGAGCATGTTCTTGAAATCGGTGTTGCCGCCGACATTGAGCTGGTAAGTGCGGTCGAGCCGCACCCCGCGCTCGCGGAACAGATTGGCGAGCACGCGATGCAGGATGGTGGCACCGACCTGGCTCTTGATGTCGTCGCCGACGATCGGCAGGCCGGCCTCCTCGAAGCGGCGCTGCCACTCCGGATTGGAGGCGATGAAGACCGGAATGCAATTGACGTAGCCGCAGCCGGCCTCGATGGCGCGCGCCGCATACCATTCGCTGGCGCGCTGCGAGCCGACCGGAAGATAGGAGACCAGAACGTCGGTGCGGGACATCGCCAGCACTTCGGACACGTCGGCCTCCGGCACCTCCGCAATCGGAACGTCGTCGGTGAGATAATGCCCGATGCCGTCCAGGACCGGTCCGCGCTGCACGATCACGCCTGTCGGCGCGACGTCGGAGAAACGGTGCGTGTTGTTGGGCGAGGCGAAGATCGCATCGGCGACGTCGCGGCCGACCTTGTTGGCGTTGACGTCGAACGCCGAAGCGATCTGGATATCGCTGATATGGTAACCGCCGAGATCCGCGTTCATTAGCCCCGGGACCGGCTCGTTCGACTTGGCGTTCCGGTAGTAGGTGAGGCCCTGGACGAAGGAGCTCGCGCAATTGCCGACGCCGACGAGTCCGACGCGCACGCGGCGCCTGTGTTGGAGACGAGAATGCATGGAATGAAGCCCTCCGGAAGCATGCGGCGTCGGTGCAAGAGTCGGTGTAAGTACGTCGGCGAACGTGTGGAAGGTATGTTCGTTCCTGGGAAGGAGATGCGAGCGGCACGCCGTGGGCCGATTCATCGCGACAAAATGCGACGCGCTTAACATGGGATAAAGTCCCGTACCGCCAGCTCGGAACGAACGACTTTCATGATGAAGATGAAGAAGATGATGCTCGCCTCACGCGGACCGTTTCGTATCTGCCGCGAAGAACCAATCACTCCGGCCCGCGTTTGTCGGCCAATGGTTCGATGCGGTGCGGCGTTCATCGCCCGCCTAGTGAACGAGGTGTGACATGACATCCAAGGCACAGAACAGCGAAGCCCACGAGACCACCGATCACAACGTCATCCAGAAATGGGCCGAAGAACGCGGCGGGAAGCCGGCGACAGTGAAAGCGACGGAGGAGGACGGCCACGCCGGAATCCTGCGCATTGATTTTGATCCGCCGGACGAAGCGCTGGATCGGATCAGCTGGGATGCGTTCTTCGAGAAGTTCGATGAATCCGGCATTGCGTTCCTGCATCAGGATCGAACCAAGGACGGCAAGCTCAGTCGATTCCACAAGTTCGTGCGACATTAGCGACCGCGCGACATGGCGGGCGGCTGGGCGGAAGCAATCAGGGCGGGCGATTTCGCACGCGCCTGGACCATCAGCGATGGTGATTTGCTGGAGATCGCGCATCCGCCGAAGCACACTGGCCCGCGTCACCTCCAGCGGATCTGGCGCGGCGAGGAGCTGAGGGATAAGCACGTGCTGGTGCGCTGCTATCACGGACTCGGCGACACCATCCAGTTCCTGCGCTTCATGAAGCCGCTTCGCGCGATTGCGCGCAGCGTCACCCTGTGGTGTCAACCCGAGCTGCTGCCGATGGTCGAGGGCGCAGCGGGCGTCGATCGCGCCATCCCGCTGCATGATGGTGCGCCCGAGAGCGCTTTCGAGGTCGACATCGAGATCATGGAGGTGCCGCACGCTATCAGAGCGCGCCGCGATGAGGTCGAGATGCGCGTTCCCTACCTGACGCTCCCTCCTGTTGCCGTACAACCGCTTCGGCTGCAAAGTCTGGCCGTCGGCCTGGTCTGGAAAGTCGGTGAGTGGGACAAGCGGCGGGAGGTTCCGGCCGTCTTGCTGCGCAATCTCGCTGGATCCGGCGTGACGCTCCATTCGCTTCAGCGCGGGACGAGCACCGAAGAGCTCGCGACGATCGGGGCACGGGACATCAGCACGCCTGATATCGTCGCTCTCGGCCATCGCCTGCGGCAGCTCGATCTCGTCGTATGTGTCGACACCATGGTGGCACACCTTGCGGGCGCGCTGGGATGCGAGGCCTGGGTCTTGCTGCATGCCGATTGCGACTGGCGCTGGCCCCAATCCGGTGCGCGTTCGTTCTGGTACCCGAGCCTGCGGCTGTTTCATCAAACACGGCCGGGCGATTGGGTCGATGTCATCGCCGACGCCCGCAACGCGCTACGGGTGCGGCTCGAAGGAGGTCCAACGACCGCGGCGATGTGATTTCCAGACGTTCTTTCCAAGACATTGATGAGGAACGAGCGCCGCCCACGCGCTTTGGTGCAACGCCCTCGCAATGGAAAGACGCTCATGCAAAGTTCCGACGCCGGTGTGTCGACTGCCAGCCTGTCGCAGGTGACCGACGATATCTGGATCGTGAACGACAAGCCGATCAACGCCGCCGGCCTGCAACTGCCCGTGCGGATGACTGTCATCCGCCTGTCGAACGGCGACCTCGTGCTGCATTCGCCGGTGAGATATTCGCCGGCTTTGCGCCAAGAGCTGGAGCGGCTGGGCACGATCAGATACCTGCTGGCGCCGAATATTGCGCATTGGATGTTCCTGCCAGAATGGCAAAGGCAGCTGCCGCAGGCCGCGATCTTTGCTGCGCGCGGCCTTGCGGCGCGCAGGCAGGTGCGGGCGGCCGGCCTCCGCGTCGATCGCGAGCTTGGAGACACGACGCCGGAGGAATGGGCCGCCGACCTCGAAACGGTGTCGGTGAATGCTCCGATGTTCTCGGAGGTCGAGCTGTTCGACAGGCGGAGCCGGACGCTGGTTCTGACGGATATCGTGCAGAACCTCGATCCCCACCACCTCAGCGCCTCGAATACAGCCGCGGCGAGCCTGCTCGGCATTGCCAAGCCGGACGGGAAGGCCCCGGTCTATCTGCGGCTGCTGCTCCGCCTCGGCGGCCGTTCGGCGCGGGCTGCGGGCGAGCGGCTCGTGAAGCTGGCTCCGGAGCGGGTGATCTTTGCGCATGGCGACTGGTTCGAAACACAGGGAACGGCACGCCTGCGGCGATCCCTGCGCTGGCTGCTTCCCGCGGACGTCTCGGGACGCGAGCACGGGCAGATGGTCGGCACGCGCGTCGTCATCACCGGCGCCTCCAGTGGAATCGGCCGCGCCGCGGCGCTGGCCTTTGCCCGCGAGGGCGCAAGCGTGGTCCTCGCCGCACGCCGCGGCGAGGTCTTGATGCGGCTTGCTGCGGATTGTGAGGCGCTCGGAGGCCGGGCCCTGGCCGTGCCGACCGACGTCACTGACGCGGAGGCGGTGCAGCGTCTGGCCGGTGAGGCGGATGAGGCCTTCGGCGGCATCGACGTCTGGATCAACAACGCCGGCACGGGCGTGTTCGGGGCCTATCAGGATGCAGACATCGCGCTTCATCGCCGGACCATCGAGGTCAATCTGCTCGGCACCATGCATGGCGCGTTCGCGGTGCTTCCGATCTTCCTTCGCCAGAACCGCGGTGTCCTGATCAACAACATTTCGCTTGGCGGCTGGGCGCCGACGCCCTTTGCCGCAGCCTATACCGCCAGCAAGTTCGGCCTTCGCGGCTTCACCGCAAGCTTGCGTCAGGAGCTCCGGGCTCATCCCGGCATTCACGTCTGTGGCGTTTTTCCGTCCATGGTCGATACGCCGGGCTTCGTCCACGGCGCCAACGTCTCCGGACGAAGGCTCGATCCTGGTCCGCTGCTTTATCAATCCGAAGATGTAGCCCAGACCCTCCTGCGCCTCGTCCGCGCGCCTCGTGACGAGATGGCCGTGGGGTGGCCGGCGCGCGCCGGGCAACTGGCCTATGCGGTTGCTCCTGAGATCACCGAGAATGTCATCGGAGCCGCATTCCGCTGGCTGCTGTCGCGCGCGCGTCCAGCAGCAAGGAACGAAGGGACCTTGCTCGAAGCGGGTCCGCAGGGCACGTCCGTCGACGGCGGCTGGCTGGTGCGGAAGCAGGTTCCGCCGGCCGCTGTGCTCAGCAAGGGGCTCGTGGTGCTCGGGATCGCTGCCGGCCTGGCATTCGCGGCATCGAGGGCGGGCCGTTCCAGACCCCGCGCGAGGACGCGGCGGCGCCGCGCGTGAGTCCGCGGCAATCTCGCGCCGAGGACCGACGGCGATGCCCGCCCGCCGGACCGCAGATGGCTCCGGCGCCGGAACGAAGCCCTGAGACCGCGCGTTCCTGCGGGAACACCCGAGGACCAGACGTTGCCGCGCTATCATTTTGATTTGGTGGATTCTGAAACCGTAGCCGACGAGGGAGGTGCCGATTTGCCGGACGACATCAAGGCTCTGGATGTCGCCGAAGAGATTGCGCGGCGCCTGCTCGAGGAGCGTCCCGAGCTTAAGGGCCGCCACTTCTCGATCCTCGTCACGAACGAGGATGGTGAGGAAATCGGCCGGATGCCGCTGGATGTAGTGCACTGAAGCCGTGATCTGACATGACGTTCATGATTGGGGTGATCGCCGACACGCATGGACTGCTGAGGCCCGAGGCGAAGCGCTGCCTCGCCGGCGTCTCGCACATCATCCACGCCGGCGACATCGGCGCCCAGGCGGTGATGGACGGGCTTTGCCGCATCGCACCCGTCACCGCGATCAGGGGAAATGTCGACCGGGGCACGTGGGCTGAACGCTTTCCCGAAACACAAACGCTGCGCCTCGGCGGCCGCAGCTTCCACGTCCTGCACGACCTCAACGAGCTGACGATCGATCCTGCCGAGCTCGGGATCGATGTCGTGGTCTCAGGGCATTCCCACCGCGCGCGGATGGAAACCGTCAACGGCGTGCTCTATCTGAATCCAGGCAGCGCAGGGAAGCGCCGCTTCAAGCTGCCGATTACGCTGGCAACGATGGAACTGCACTCCGGCGGGCCGCTGCGGCCGGTCATTCACGATCTCGACACGCCAGCAGGCCTCCGCTGCTAGTGCGTCTTCGATTTCTGCCACCGCTCCAGATCCAGCGGCGGCCGTTCCGGATCGATCTGTTCCTTCTCGGGATTGCCTTGCCAAGGCTTATCCGTCTGCCGGTGCGTCGGCATATCGGTCTTCCGGCGCGGATCGTCGAGCGGTGTCTCTCGCGGATCGGTTTCAGGTTCAGTCGCCTTTGGCATGTGTTTCCCCGTCGAGAGTTTCCCTGTCGAGCTCGCAGGATGGGCTGCGGCAGCACCCTCTGATCAACCCGGGACGCAGCGCGGTGTTCCCTGTCTCGCGCTGCGGCGACGGGCGCAGGAACGACCCCTGCGACAACTCATTGTTCTATTTCGACATTGCGAACCATCGACACAGGAGCAGCACATGTCAAAGATGCCTCCAGTCCCCGAAGAACAGCGGAGCAACAAGGGACCCGGTTCCGATCCGGCCGTCGAGCCGACAGAACGGGAGCCGGGCCGCGAGAATTTCGATACCCAGGGCCGCCACGGCAACATCAAGCAGAACACGACCAACCAGGGCTACCAGCAGGATCGATGATGCTCGACCTCAACAGATGCACCAAGAGACAGTCGATGAGCAGGACAGGTCTGGTGCTGCTCGCCGTGCTGGCGACCGCCTCCGCCGGAGCGGCATTCGGGCAGGGAGGTGGCGGCGGCGGGGGAGGGAGCGCCGGTGGCGGGGCGGCCGGGAGCACGTCGTCGGCGCCCGGGACCAACTCGGCCGGGACAGCGCAATCGAGCGGCGGCTCCGGCCCACGGGGATCGACGACCGTCGGCCGACCCGGCAATCCTGCAGGCGGCACCAACATCGGACGCATCGATGGGACCGTCACGCCCGGACCCTCGCTGCAGGGCGACGACCAGATTCGTTCGGAGACCTCCCGCGATTCCGAGGCGGATCGAAAGATCAAAGGCATCTGCAGGGGATGCTGAGCCCATGATGCTGACCTCTTGATCAGCAGGGCTATCGCAGTTGAGATTTTCCCTGCGGCCATCCTTCGAGACGCCCGCTTGAGGCGGGCTCCTCAGGATGAGGTCGGAGTGCGCGGCAGCAGTTTCAACGGGCACTGACACCGATTAGCCTCATCCTGAGAAGGCGCGTCAGCGCCGTCTCGAAGGACGAGGCGTGCGCGCAGACCGCCGCCACAAGTCATATGCGATTGCGCTGCCCCTGATCAGGACGCCGGCTTGACCGGCGTCCAGTCCAGGTCCGCATCATCGCAAGGCTCGGGGTCGGCCGGGCAAGGCCTGATCTTCAACTCGTCCTCGAGCACCGCCTCGCCCTCGGCATGCTCGACCAACCCCGCCTCATCGGCTTTCTCCAGCGCTTCCTCCTTGGTCGGAAACGTGCGGCTCATCTTCTCTCCGTCCTTGAACAGGGCGTATGCCATGATCGCCTCTCTGGCTTCCGTCGCTACGCACTATGCGATTTCCCTGAGGTGACTCAGGGTCGACAATCCGAGGCCACTCAAAGCAAGCAAGAACGATCTTCTCGGCATGTGCATCTCCAAAATGTGAGCGACAGACGCAGCGTTGATACCGAACGTTCCTATCGGGAATGAAGCCGATAACCAATCGCGCACGCGTGCCGACGAATGTCTGGCTCGTCTTAACGCATGTTAGTCTCGATGAATTGGCACGATTGATCGCAAGCTCGATCCCAGTGAGATGCTGATCGCCATAGGAACGTGCGCGTGTGGCATGGCTTGATTCCGTATCGGAAGTGCCGAGCCGCGCACGAGTTCACCACATGGAAGACAGACAAAGCAATTTCCCGACGTCCGCATGCGTCCTTCTCGGACTTGGCCTCGGCGCATTCTTCGACGGCATCGTCTTTCATCAGCTGCTGCAATGGCATCATATGTTAAGCGGTTGGTATCCCCTCAATTCCATCGAGAACATCACCCTCAATACGACCTGGGACGGCATCTTTCACAGTGCCGCCTACGTCCTCGTGCTCGCCGGGCTTTTCCTGATGTGGCAGCGGACACGCCGAAGCGCGCCGCGGTGGTCCGGCTCGCAGTGTTTCGGGACGATCCTGATCGGGTGGGGCATCTTCAATCTCGCTGAAGGCGTGGTCGATCACCAGATCCTGAGATTGCATCAGGTGAACGAGACCGTGCCCGACGGCCAGCGCATTTTCTGGGATATCGGCTTCCTGCTGTGGGGAGCTGCGATGATCGGAATGGGCGTTGCCATGGCACGCGTGGGGGCGCAGGAGGGAGTGCATGCGAAAGGCAGTCTACAGGGTCGTTAGAAACACGCCGCCGGCTCTGGTCTACGTGATCTTTCTGCTGCTGCTCGTGCTCGCGACGGCACCAGCGTTTCGGCCAGTGCTGTTTGGCCTCTCCGTCGACGATCTCTTGCAGTTGCGCTGTTTTTCGCCGGTCTGAGCGCGGAGGTGACCATGGTGGAGTTCAGGCTTCCTAGAAATTCCAGCGCCCACACGCGAGGCGCCACTTCGCAAAACAGGAACCATGGCTGCGGCGCTCGCTTATCAGACGCGAGTTGGAGGCGCCTGATGGGAAAGAAGCAATTTGCCGCTCTGCCGTTTCGGTTGGACAAGTCCGAGCTGAGGGTGATGCTGATCACGACCAGGCGCAAGCGCAGGTGGAGCGTCCCAAAGGGATCGCCGATGCGCAACAAGGAGCCGCACCTGACGGCTGCGTTCGAAGCCTATGAGGAGGCGGGCCTGGTCGGTGTCGTGGCCACGCGCGCACTGGGCAGCTTCAAGCACCGCAAGCGAAAAGGTGATCGCAAGCGGACCATGAACGTTGCCGTCTTCCCCATGAAGGTGCACGGGCGGGAGCGCTGGTGGCCCGAGAAGGGCGAGCGGGAGGCGATCTGGGTCTCGCCGAAGACGGCGGCGCGCCTGGTGCATAAGGCGCAGCTCCGGCGCCTGATCGCCCGGTTCGCGGCGCAGACGGCGCGCGAGACATCCTCGCCGCTCGGCCGGTGAGGGGTCGTCGGGATTAGGAACGCGTCGCGCGCCCAATCATTCAAGGTTGATGGACCAACAAACCACGGGGCTCATATCGGAGGAGCGGCCGCCTCACGACATCCTGGCAGCGGCGATCGAGCGACGCCGCGCCGTCCTGTTCGTGGGCGCCGGTGTCTCGATGGCCGTCGGCCTGCCGTCCTGGCAGTCCCTGATCGATCATCTCCTTGACGATCTCGGCCTCGATCGCAACGTCATCGATGGAATGCATGGCGGCTATCAGATGCTCGCGGAATATTATCGGATCAAGCGCGGCGGGATCGGCCCGCTGCGCAGCTGGCTCGACCGCAATTGGCGTGTCGACCCCGAGAAGATCGCCGCTTCAGAGCTGCACCGGATGATCGTCGAGCTGGATTTTCCGGTCATCTACACCACCAATTACGACCGCAACCTCGAAACCGCGTTCGACGTGCTGAACAAGCCCTTTGCGAAGATCAGCAACGCGAAGGAGATCGCGAGCGCTCGCGCCGGCGTCACCCACATCATCAAATTCCACGGCGACTTCGATGACGATGCTTCGCTGGTTCTGACCGAGACCGATTTTCTCAACCGGCTCGCCTTCAATTCCCCGCTCGATATCCGCTTTCGCGCCGATGCGCTGGGAAGCACGCTGCTCTTCGTCGGATACAGCATGTCCGATCCGAACATCCGGCTGCTGCTGCACCGGATCTGGCAGATCTGGGACGAGTCCGGGCACAGCCAGGACCGGCCGCGATCCTTCGTATTCGTCGCGCAGCGCAATCCGGTGCAGGAGGCGGTGCTCGCCAACTGGGGCATCACCACCATCGCCCCGCCCGAGGGTATGGCTGCCGATGACGGTCTCAGGCGGCTGCTGCACGACATTCGCGAGCGGCTTGACGGCAGGACAGCGCCCAGCTCGGGTCCCGACACCGAGAGACATCGCTAGGGCCGCCGCACGCTGCAGATCTCGTTCGGGGCTAGAGTGAGGCTTGCGGCATATTGCATATCCAGAAAGCCGGCCCGCCAGCGCTGCGCCATGGCCGTCTCCGACAGATCAAAGGATTTTTCCGGCCCGGCCTCCTCGCGGCCCGGCCGGTAGCTCAGGAGATAGACCTCGTCCTTGTAGTGGAGGTCCTGAAGCTCGGCGCGGAGCTGACGGGCCTCCAGAGCGTAGCCGAGGCGCTGGAAGGTCTGGTTGCCGAAGGTCAGGTCGCTCTTGCGCTCGGAGGCGGCCTCGAGCCCATCGGGGACTTTGCCGTCGCGCGGAAACAGATCGATCACATAGAGGCGGAGCGGGCCTGCAGTCTCCAGGATCGGATCGAACGGCGCGTTCAGCGAGAACCCGCCGTCGACGAGCCAGCGGCCGGCGATCTGCACCGGAGCGAATTCGGGGAGAAAGCCGCAGCTGGCCAGGATATGGTCCATTTCGATCCGCTCCGATGCGGAGTCGAACAACACGGCATCGCCGCTCTCGACATCGGTGGCGCAGATCGTGATGCGCAGATCGCCGCCATTCAGACGTCCGAAATCAATCAAGCGCTGCAGGCGTTGGCGGGTCGGGCCGAGATCGTAGATGCCGCCGTAGTGAGACGCCGGAATGGGGAGGCGGGGGTGGAAGAAACCGGAATGACCCAGCACGCGCGTACTGATCGAGCTCAGCCACGCGAAAGTATGGCGGCCCGCGTTCGGCACGTCGGCTGGACTGCTTGGGGCATGCCAATAGCTGCGTAAATTGCGCAGCCGATCGTCGCACGGGCTCCCCGCGATCAGCGCGGCCGTGATGGCCCCGGCCGACGAACCGGTCAGCCAGTCGATCGGCAGCCGAAGCGAACTGAGGGCTTCAAACACACCGCCATGATAGGCGCCGAGGCCGAGCCCGCCGGAGAACGTGATGGCGGTGAGAGGACGCTCGGCTGTGCCGCCAGGCTCAGCTGCACGGTCGGTCAAGACGGGCGCCAATTGCCGGTCGGGTGGTCGCGCCGATCACCGGTATCTCCCGCAATAGCGAAGATTGATCGCGAGAGCGGCGGCGAGCAATCGACATTCATCTCAAAGCTCCAATGTCGACAATTGAACGCGGCTCTTGATGCCGTGTTCCAAAGGCTCAAACGGCACGCATGGCCGCCCTTTGCGGCGAGCCATTAACCTGTGTGAAGCCGGTCGCTGCAGATCGCGGCTAAGGTGACGGCTGCGACAGCTCCGACCGGAAGCGGGATGCCAGAACAATCTCCGAGCCTCAGAAATTTCACCATCAACTTCGGTCCTCAACATCCCGCCGCGCACGGGGTGTTGCGGCTGGTGCTCGAGCTGGACGGCGAAGTCGTCGAGCGCGTCGATCCGCATATCGGCCTTCTGCACCGCGGCACCGAAAAGCTGATCGAGGCCAAGACCTATCTCCAGGCCATTCCCTATTTCGACCGGCTCGACTACGTTGCTCCGCTGACCCAGGAACATGCCTTCTGCCTCGCCATCGAACGGCTGATCGGCATTGAGGTGCCGCGCCGCGGCCAGCTCATCAGGGTGCTCTATCACGAGATCAGCCGCATCCTCTCGCACCTTCTGAACGTCACCACCCAGGCCATGGACGTCGGCGCCTTGACCCCGCCGCTGTGGGGCTTCGAAGAGCGCGAGAAGCTCATGGTGTTCTACGAGCGCGCCTCCGGCAGCCGGATGCATGCCAATTATTTCCGGCCGGGCGGCGTGCACCAGGATCTGCCGCCCAAGCTGATCGACGACATCGAGGCCTGGTGTGATCCGTTTCTGAAAGTCGTGGATGATCTCGACCGCTTGCTAACGCTCAACCGGATCTTCAGGGCGCGCAACGTGGATATCGGCAGGGTGACGCTGGAGCAGGCCTGGGCGTGGGGATTTTCGGGCGTGATGGTGCGCGGCTCGGGCGCCGCCTGGGATTTGCGCAAGGCGCAGCCTTACGACTGCTATGCGGAGATGGATTTCGACATCCCCATCGGCAAGAACGGAGACTGCTACGACCGTTATCTCATTCGCATGGAGGAGATGAGGCAGTCCGTCCGCATCATGAAGCAGTGCATCGAGAAGCTGAAGTCGCCGGACGGCGGCGGCCCGGTGATCGTGCAGGACAACAAGGTCGCGCCGCCCCGGCGCGGTGAGATGAAGCGGTCGATGGAGGCGCTGATCCATCACTTCAAGCTCTACACCGAGGGCTTCCATGTTCCCCCCGGCGAAATCTACGTCGCCGTCGAGGCGCCCAAGGGCGAATTCGGCGTGTTTCTCGTCGCGGATGGGACCAACACCGCCTACAAGTGCAAGATCAGGTCGCCCGGCTTCGCCCATCTGCAAGCGATGGATTTCCTCTGCAAAGGGCATTTGCTGGCGGACGTCTCGGCGATCCTGGGCTCGCTGGACATCGTGTTCGGCGAAGTCGATCGCTGATCGTGAACGGCCGGCACGCACCTACTCGGGCAGAGGCGTGTCGGCGATGTCCAGCAGCGCGCCGAGGCCTTGGCGGAGGCGCCGCGTCGCGATGCTGTCGTTGGCAAGGCCGAACACCACGAGCGAGCGCGCGGTCACCGCGTAAGCATGCCCGAACTCGAACTCGGCCATCGGCGCGTCGGGCCGATTGGTGTCGATCAGGCCGAGCCAGCTGCGTCCGTCGGTGACCTCCGGCAGGGTGAAATTCACGACGTCGTGGTGCGCGTTGTAGACCAGCAGCATGGTCGCATCCGAGCCGCGGCGCTTGATCCCGGTCTCCTGCGCGCGGCCGTCGAGCAGCATGCCGAAGCACTTCGCATTGCCGTCCTGCCATTGCTCCGTCGTCATCTCCTCGCCGGACGGCGAGAGCCAGGTGACGTCCTTGACGTCGAGCTCCTCGTTGTGCGAGCCGACCAGGAAGCGGCTGCGGTAGAGGATCGGAAACGCCTTGCGGGTGGCGATCAGCTTGCGCACGAACTCGCGCAGGCTGCGGCCGTTCGCGGTGATGCCCATCCAATTGAGCCAGGTGGTCTCGTTGTCCTGGGCGTAAGCATTGTTATTGCCGTTCTGGGTGTGCCCGAACTCGTCGCCCGCGAGCAGCATCGGCGTACCGTGGGACAGCAGCATCGTTGCCAGCAGATTCCGCTTCTGGCGCTCGCGCAAGGCGGTGATCTCGGCGTCGTTGGTCGGCCCTTCGACGCCGCAATTCCAGGAATGGTTGTTGTCGTGACCGTCGCGATTGTCCTCGCCATTCGCCTCGTTGTGCTTGTCGTTGTAGGAGACGAGATCGTTGAGGTTGAAGCCGTCATGCGCGGTGACGAAATTGACGCTGGCCCAGGGCCGGCGTCCGCGCTTGTTGAAGAGGTCGCCGGAGCCCGAAACGCGCTTGGCGACGTCGGCCAGCGTGCCCGGATCGCCCTTCCAGAAGGCGCGCACCGTGTCCCTGAACTTGTCGTTCCACTCGGCCCAGCCCGGCGGAAACTGACCGACCTGATAGCCACCGGGCCCGATATCCCAGGGTTCCGCGATCAGCTTGACGCTGGAGAGCACGGGATCTTGGCGGCAGGCGTCGAGAAAGCCGCCGCCTTCATCGAAGCCATAGGGCTCGCGCGCCAGGATGGTGGCGAGATCGAAACGGAAGCCGTCGACCCGCATCTCTGTCGCCCAGTAGCGCAAGGAATCAGCGACGAGTTGCAGCACACGCTGATGCGAGAGATTGACGGTGTTTCCGGTGCCGGTGTCGTTGATGTAGTAGCGTTTCTTGTCCGGCAGCAGGCGGTAATAGCTGGCATTGTCGATGCCCTTGAACGACAGGGTCGGGCCGAGCTCGTTGCCTTCGGCGGTATGATTGTAGACGACGTCGAGAATGACCTCGATGCCATGGGCGTGAAACTGGTTGACCATGGCCTTGAATTCGTTCGCAGACGTCGCCTTCAGGTAGCGCGGATCAGGAGCGAAGAAGGCGATGGAATTGTAGCCCCAGTAATTGCGCAGGCCTTTCTCGACCAGATAGCTGTCGTCGACGAACGCATGGATCGGTAGCAGCTCGGCGCTGGTGATGCCGAGCGAGCGCAAGTAAGCCGGGATTTCCGAATGTGCCAGGCCCGAGAACGTGCCGCGATCGGCTTCCGGCACCAGGGGATGCAGCTGGGTGAAGCCCTTGACGTGCATCTCGTAGACGATCGTGCGCTCCCACGGCACTTCCGGCTTGCGCGCCACGCCCCAGGTGAAGGCGGGATCGATGACGCGGCATTTTTGCATCAAGGGCGCGCTGTCGCGTTCGTCGAATGACAGGTCCTTGTCGGCGTGATCGAGTTGGTAGCCGAACAGCTCCGGCCCCCAGCGGAGCTGGCCAACCAGCTGCCTGGCGTAGGGATCGAGCACGAGCTTGTTGGGGTTGAAGCGGTGGCCGGCGTCGGGTTCGTAAGGGCCGTGGACGCGATAGCCGTAGACAGTGCCGGGCCGGGCGGAGGGCAGATAGCCGTGCCAGACCTCGTCGGTAAATTCGGGCAGCTCGATGCGCTCGAGTTCCGTTTCGCCGGCATCGTCGAACAGGCAGAGCTCGACCTTGTTGGCGTGGGCGGAGAACAGCGCGAAATTGACGCCGAGGCCATCCCAGGTGGCGCCGAGCGGGAAAGGTCTGCCTTCGGTGATCCGGGTGCGGCGCAGGCGTGAGGCCGTCCGCGTCAGGGCCTCGTCTGAATGTGCTGGCTGGTCCATCTCTGCCCCCGAGTTGCCCGTCAGGATGTCGGCGCAGTCGCGGCGGTGGGCTCCACGTCGGCCGGCTTGGACGGCGCGTTGGCTTTTTGCAGAGCCGCCTCCTTGCTGATGGCCGGAATGGAGTTGCCGATCCGCCCGACGATCGCGATCAGCTCAGCGTCCGAAAGTCCGAGCCGTTTCTTGACGAGGCGCACCTGGGCGCGGTCGGTCAGGTCGAGCTTGTTGCGGATCAGTTGCGGCTTCGGGCGGCGCATGGCCACGGCTCCTGTCTGGGATGGTAACCGTCGCGCTGCTGATTCCGTTCCCGTTGCGCTGCAAATGTCCGGCGTCGGCGCCGTGCAGGAACGAACGCACACCGCTCCGCTTTGTCGCCCTGACGTGCGCAATTGCATGCCGAAGTGGGCATGCAGCGAAAGGGGACGGGCTTGAATCAGAGGCTGGGAATGGCCGAGCAAAATCGGCGCCATGGTCCTCAGATCGTCGATCATGGGGTCTCGTTCAACCTGTGGGCGCCGACGGCGCGATCGGTCGAGCTGCTCGAAATCGGCCAGCCGCCACGCAAGATGCCGCGCGATGCGGACGGCTGGTATCAGCTATTGAGCCAAACTGCGCGCGCCGGCACGCGCTATCAGTTCAGGATCAACCAAGACCTCGTCGTGCCCGATCCCGCCTCGTGCTTCCAGCCGGACGACGTCGGCGCGCCGAGCGAGGTGGTCGATACCGCCTCGTTGCGGGACCCGGTGCTCTATGCGGGCCGTCCCTGGGCGGAAGCCGTGATCTACGAGCTGCATGTCGGCACGTTCAGCGAGGAGGGGACCTATGCCGGCGTCGAGAAGAAGCTGCCTTATCTTCGCGATCTCGGCATCACCGCCATCGAGCTGATGCCGCTCAACGACGTCCCCGGACGGCACAATTGGGGCTATGACGGCGTGCTCCTGAACGCGCCGAATGCCCGCTATGGCCGGCCGGAGGATCTCAAGCGGCTGCTGCGCGCGGCGCATGCCCTTGACCTCATGGTCTATCTCGACGTCGTCTATAACCATTTCGGGCCGCAGCTGAACTATCTGCATCTCTATGCGGAGAACTTCTTCAACCCGCGCCACACCACCGGGTGGGGGCCCGCCGTCAACCTCGAAGGAGCCGACGGCGCGTTCGTGCGCGGGTTTCTGATCGAGAATGCCCTGATGTGGCTGCGGGACTATGGATTCGACGGCCTGCGCTTCGATGCGGTCCATGCGCTGAAGGACGACTCGAAGCGTCATTTCCTGGTCGAGCTCGCCGAGACCCTGCGCAGCCAGCTGGCGGGCCGGCGCATCCATCTGATGCTGGAGAACGAGGCCAATCAGGCGCACCTGCTCGCGCGTTCGCAGGGACGAGCGACGTACTACGATGCGCAATGGGGCGACGATTTCCACAATGCGCTCCACGTCCTGCTCACGGGCGAGGACGAAGGTTATTACCGGGCGTTTGCGGACAAGCCGCTCGAGCATTTGGCGCGATCCCTCACCGAGGGCTTTGCCTATCAGGGCGAGGTGTTTCCCCTGCACCAGGCGCCGCGCGGCGAGCCGAGCGCTCATCTGCCGCCCGAAGCGACCATCTTCTTCGCCCAGAACCACGACCAGGTCGGCAACCGCGCCTTCGGGGAGCGGCTGTCGCGGTTGGTCGGTCCGGACAAGCTGGAGCTGGCCCTCGCACTGGTTCTGCTCAGCCCGCATATTCCAATGCTGTTCATGGGCGAGGAAGCGGCAGCCGAAACGCCCTTCCTGTTCTTCGCCGACTGGACGGGCGAGGCCGCCGAACTGACACGGGAGGGCCGCCGCAAGGAGTTTTCGCACTTCAAGGCGTTCGCGACCCCCGAAACGCGCGCCGGAATCCCGGACCCGTGCGACGAAAGAACCTTCCGCGCCTCCAAGCTGGACTGGACCAGCATCGAGCAATCGCCTTCCGGCACCAGGTTCCGGGCGCTGACGACGCAGCTATTGAAGATGCGGCAAGAGAAGATCGTGCCGTTGATCAAACGCGGGTTCGTTTCGGCGCAGCGACAATTGCTCGGCGCGGATCCCAGCATGGGCGGCGTGGATGTGCGCTGGCAGACCGAGCAGGGCGACGTTCTGCAGATCGTCGCCAATTTCGCCGACCACGAACTGCCGATGCCCTCGCTGGTCGACGGCGAGAGCCTGTGGCGATTGCGCCGTCATGTCGCCGGAGCACTTGCGCCCGGCGACATGATCGTGAGGCTTGGCCGCACGCGCTGACGACAGACGAGGTTCAGCGCTCTCAGGCTAACTGCCGGCACGGCTCGCGACGGCCGGTGTGGGCGAGGTCGCGAACTTGCCGAGCCCAAGGTAGACGAGGCCCGCCACGCCGATTCCGAACAACCAGCTCAGATCGGCACCGCCGAGCAGATAGATCGAGATCGGCCCCTGCAGCGCGCTGACGAGGCCGTCCTGCACCAGCCATCCGGCAACGAGGCCGGCGAAGAACGCGATCATGCCGGCCCAGTTGATGTCGCCATAGGCGCTGCTCTCCGGCGAGCGATAGAGCTCGGCCACCTCGATCTTGCCCTTGCGCTTGATGAAGAAGTCGGCGAGCACCACGCCGGCCCACGGGCTCATCCACAACAGCAGGCTGATCATCCAATGGTCAAACGCCTTCGCGAACGACGGCGCGAAGATGAAGTAGAGGGTAACCAGATAGCCGGCGACGCCGACGATGACGGTGAGCCAGAAGCGCGAGAGTTTCAGCCCCGCGCTCAGGGCCGCCAGCGCTGCCGAATAGACGTTGAGGATGTTGGTGGCGATCGGGCCGTGCAACACCATCAGGAGGACAAGGATGCTGACGGGACCGCCGAACACCGCGCTGACCATCTTGGCGGGGTCCGTGTCCAGCGTCGTCGAGGCAATGGTCGCGCCGAGAATGCCGAGCCAGACCGTCGGCACGAACATGCCGACATAGCTGTACCAGAACACGGCTTTCGACGGCGTGGAGCGCGGCACGAAGCGCGAATAGTCGGAGGCCCAGGTGACCCAGGAAATCCCCCAGCCGACGCCGATTGCGGTCATCAGCATCGTCAGCATCGCCAGATGCGCGCCTGGTGGCAGCGAGGTGGTCAGGTTCCAGTTGACGACGCCGGGCCGCGTCCAGGCCAGCACGCTCATCAGCACCATGATGGCGATGGTCGGCGGCACCGTGTACTTCTCGAAGGTGCGGATCGCGTAGAAGCCGTAGACGCCGATCATCACCTGCACCGCCATCACCAGCGTGATGACGATCATCTCGACCAGCCAGGTGTCGGGCACGCCGAACTGGCCGAGGATGCCCATCGAGACCTTGACCGGGAAATAGGTGTTCACGCCGATCCAGCCCAGCGTCATCAGGAACATCAGGATGCTCGGCAGGTAGGCGCCGCGGACGCCGAAGGCGGACCGGCTCAGCACCATCTGGTTGACGCCGGTCTTGTGTCCCATCACCGTGAAGGTCGCGAAGATCGCGCAGCCCACGATGTTGCCGAGCACGATGACCGCGATTGTCTCCATCAGGCCGAGCTTGAGGATGATGCCGAGCGCGCCGAGCGCCCAGTTCACCGGCGCGATGTTGGCGCCGGCCCAGATCCACATCTGCTGCGGCCCGGAGGAGTCCCGGTCCGCGTCAGGAATTGGCTCGATGCTGTGAATATCAGCGCGAAGTTCGGAATCCGTCATGACATCCCCCAATACGAAGCACGCTTCGCATCATCGCAGCATAAATCGTGCCATGGGTTGCGGAGCGGCCGGGCCGGGCGCGTTTCGATGCCGGACGCAGCGAGGCTCGCCTCGGATGCGACTGCGTTTTTAAGCGCCGGCCATGCCGACGCGCCGGCCTGCCGCAGCACACCGGACCCGCCGCCGGTTGACGGCGATCGATGCACGGCCGGGCAGCGGTACGATGATAAATTAAGCAGCCCAACTCAAAAGCGCAGCACTCGCCTCTAGTCGAATAGGGCAGCGGCGCTGTCGCGACTGGGATGGCCGGCCACGATGCGCTGCATCATCTCGATGAAGAGGGCCTGTTCCCGCTGGCTCAAATCACCGAGCGTTGCGCGATGCGCTCGCCGTGCCGCGCCCTCGATTTTAACCAGCAGCGCGGCGCCGGCCGGCGTCAGGCGGCACAATCGCGCGCGCCGATCGTCCTTGTTCACCGCGCGCTCGACAAGGTTGCGCGCCGCGAGACGCTTCAACGCACCGGTCGTCGTAGTGCGATCGAGCGCGATATCGGCCGCCAAAGTGGTCTGATCGGCGGTTTCTCGCACCGCCAGCGCCGAGAGCAGGCTGTATTGCAGCGGCGTGACCTCGAATTCGCCGCAGGCTTCCTGAAACAGCGCGACGTGAATCTGGTGCAGCCGGCGGATCAGATAGCCGGGCCGTTCCGACAAGGGCCAGGGGCGGTGCCGCGTCCCGCCGCGACGTGTCTTCGCTTGCCGCAATGCACACACTCCCAAGCCGAAACCCTGCCGCGCTTAGCTCGATTCGAGTGCGCCTGCCACATCGGGATCATGGCACGATGCTTGCTTTTGTCAAAATGCGAAGCATGCTTCGTAATTCGAGGGACGAAGCCGTCGCCCCTCGCAAGAAGAGGAGAGCGCCATGTCCGTCACTGCCAGCTTCGATCTTCTGCTCCGGGGTGGCCGCGTGATCTGTCCGGCCTCCGGCGTCGATGGCCTCAAGGACGTCGCCATGCGCAATGGCAAGATCGCGGCGGTCGCATCCGACATTCTGCCGACCAGCGCGAAGGAGGTCGCCGATGTCAGCGGCAAGCTCGTGCTGCCCGGGCTGATCGACACCCACGCGCACGTCTATCAATATGTCTCCGGCCGTTTCGGCATGAACCCCGACATGGTCGGGGTGCAGTCCGGCGTGACCACGCTGGTCGACCAGGGCGGTCCGTCCTGCATGACGCTGCCGGGTTTCCGCCATTTCATCGCGGAAGCCTCGGCCTCGCGCGTCTATGCGTTTATCTCCGCCTATCTCGTCGGCGGCCTCGAGGGCCATTTCTATCCGCAGCTCTACAGCCCCGACGGCGTCGACATCGATGCGACCGTCAAGGCGGCAACCGCCAATCTCGATCTCGTGCGCGGCATCAAGGCCCATGCCGAGATCGGCGGCTTCGCGCGCTGGGGCATTCGCGTGATCGAGATGGCGGCCGAGATCGGCAAGCGCGCCGACCTGCCGGTCTATGTGCATTTCGGCCAGCTCTGGGGCCTGCCCGAGAGCGGCGCCAATGGCGAGGACGCCGACACCATCCTCACCCGCGTGATCCCGCTCTTGCGCGAGGGCGACATCCTCGCTCATCCCTTCACGCGCCATCCCGGCGGCTTCGTCAATCGCGAGGGCGAGGTGCATCCGGTGATCCAGGCCGCGCTCGACCGCGGCCTCAAGGTCGACGTCGGCCACGGCAGCCATTTCTCCTATCGGCTCGCGAAGAAGGCGATCGCCGCCGGAATCATTCCGACCACGCTCGGCGCCGACATCCACGGCTACAACACCCATGTGCCCGCGCCGGCCGGAACGCCCGACCAGCACGAGGACGATGAGAACCATCCCTTTGCCGGTCAGGCCAAGTTCAGCCTGGTCCAGGCGATGAGCTCGATGATGGCGCTCGGCCTGTCGCTGGAACAGGTGGTGCCGATGGTCACCTCCAATCCCGCAAAAATGCTTGGTCGCAGCCACGAGATTGGTGCGCTCAAGATCGGCATGGACGCCGACGTCTCCGTGCTCACGGAGAAAAACGGCCGCTTCGTCCTCAAGGACAACGAGAACAACGAGGTGATTGCCGAGCGCCTGCTGCAGCCAGCCTTCTGCCTGCGCGCCGGCACCCGCTTCGACGCGGTCGCGCCGATCCTGCCGCAGGCCGTCGCGGCATAAGGCCGGGCGGTGAAGGAGAACGCGAAGTTGCGCAGCGAGCGAGAATTTCCGGACGGAAAGACGGGGCAGGGCGTTGGCGCGCGGCTCCCGCGCAAGGAAGACGACCGCCTGATGCGCGGCCGCGGCCAATATGTCGGCGACGTCAGGCTCGCCGGCCTTCAAGACGTCGCCTTCGTGCGCAGCCCGCTGGCGCATGCGCGCATCCGCGGCATCCATGTGCCCGAACGCCATCGCGGCAGCGTGTTCACGGCGACCGATCTCGTCGGCATCAAGCCGATCCGTGCGGTGTCGGGCCTGCCGGGCTTCAAGATCTCGGAGCAGCCGGTGCTCGCCACCGGCAAGGTGCGCCAGGTCGGTGAGCTCGTCGCGATGTGCCTCGCGCCGACCCGCGCCGAGGCCGAGGACATCGCGGCCTCCGTGACGCTCGATCTGGAGGAGCTGCCGGCGATCCATGACATGCTGAAGGCGCGCGAGCCCGGCTCGGCGCTGGTGCACGAGCATTGGGGCGACAACGTCTTCCTGGAGACCAATTACGAGGTCGACATCTCCGCCGCGCTCGATGCGCCGATCAAGGTGACGCGCGAGATCTCGACGGCGCGGCAATGCATGTCGCCGCTGGAAGGCCGCGGCGTGGTCGCGAACTTCGACAAGAGGCTCGACCAGCTCACGCTGCATTCGGCGGCCCAGATGCCGCACATCACGCGCAGCGGCCTCGCCGAATGCCTCGACATGGAGGAGGGCCAGATCCGCGTCATCTCGCCCGACGTCGGCGGTGGTTTCGGTCACAAGGGAATTTTGCTGCCCGAAGAGGTCTGCCTGTCCTGGCTGACGATGCGCTGCGGCCATCCCGTCCGCTGGCTCGAAGACCGCCGCGAGCATCTCGTCGCCAGCTCCAATTGCCGCGAACATCATTACAAAATCACGGTCTATGCTGACCGTGACGGCACGCTGCGCGGCATCGATTGCGAAGCGACGGTGGATTCCGGCGCCTACTCGTCCTATCCGTTCTCCGCGTGTCTCGAAGCCGCGCAGGTCGCCAGCATCCTGCCCGGTCCCTACAAGATGCCGGCCTATCGCTGCCGCACCTTCTCGGTCGCCACCAACAAATGCCCGATCCTGCCCTATCGCGGCGTCGCGCGCACCGGCGTCTGCTTTGCGCTGGAATTGATGCTCGACCTCGTGGCGGCGAAAGCCGGCCTAGAGCCCGGCGAGGTGCGGCTGCGCAATCTGGTGCGCCCTGAACAGATGCCGTTCGACAACATCACCAAGAAGCATTTCGACAGCGGCGATTATCCGGAAGCGATGCGCCGCGCGCTCGCGGCCATCGACATCGACGCCATCCGCGCCAGGCAAAAGCAGGGCGAGGCCGACGGCCGCCGCATCGGCGTCGGCATCTCCATCTATTGCGAGCAGGCCGCGCACGGCACCTCGGTCTATTCCGGCTGGGGCATCCCGATGGTGCCGGGCCATGAGCAGGCCTCGGCGCGCCTGACGCCGGACGGTGGCCTTGAACTGCGCATCGGCGTGCACTCGCACGGGCAGGGCATGGAGACGACGCTCGCCCAGGTCGCGCACGAAATCCTCGGCGTGGATGTCGCAAACATCCGCATCGTCCTCGGCGACACCGCGATGACGCCCTATTCGACCGGCACCTGGGGCTCGCGCTCGATGGTGATGGCGGGTGGTGCGGTCGCGACGGCCTGCCGCGAACTCGGGGAACGTGCGCGCCGCATCGGCGCGAAACTCTTGCAGCACGATCCGGCCTCGGTGGTGTTGCAGAATGGCGAGGTGCGCGGCGTCAACGGCAGCGTCAGCCTGAAGGCGATCGCCCACACCTGGTACCGCCGCCCGCAGGATTTGCCGCCAGACGTCGATCCCGGCGGGCTCGAGGTCACCCAAGGCTACAAGCCCGTGCGCGACAGCGGCACCTTCAGCTATGCCGCGCATGCAGCCGTGGTCGCGGTCGATCCTGATATCGGCGAGGTCGAGATCCTCGACTATGTGATCGTCGAGGACGGCGGCGTGCTGGTCAATCCGCTCGTCGTCGACGGCCAGATCTATGGCGGCCTCGCGCAAGGCATCGGCACCGCGCTCTACGAGGAAATGCCGTTCGACGCCTCCGGCCAGCCGCTGGCGACGACGCTCGCGGATTACCTGCTGCCCGGCCCGACCGAGGTCCCGGCCGCGCGCCTCGACCACATGGAGACGCCGTCGCCCTATACGCAATTCGGGGTGAAGGGCATCGGCGAGGGCGGCGCCATCGCACCGCCCGCCGCAATCGCCAATGCCGTCAACGACGCGCTGCGCCCGCTCGGCGTCGAGCTGATGCAGTCGCCGATCACGCCGCATCGCATCGTCGCGGCGGTGCTGGCCGCGCGTGCGGCTGAGAGGAGCGCGGCATGAAACCGGCGCCCTTTGCTTACGAGCGCCCGCGCGATCTCGATGCGGCTCTCTCGATGCTGGCCGCAAGCGGCGGATCGGCGAAGATCATCGCCGGCGGCCAATCGCTCGGCCCGATGCTCAATCTGCGGCTGGTGCAGCCGGAGCTGATTATTGACATTTCCGGCCTTGCCGAGCTCAAGCGCGCAGAGGTCTCCGGCGACGAGCTCGTGCTGGGCGCCCTCGTCACCCATGCCGATATCGAGGACGGCCGCACGGCCGACGTGACCCGCGGCGCCATGCGGGCTGTCGCTGCCAACATCGCCTATCGCGCGGTCCGCAATCGCGGCACGATCGGCGGCTCGCTCAGCCATGCCGATCCCGCCGCGGACTGGATCTCGGCGCTGGCGGCCCTGGGTGCGCGCGTGACATTGCGCAGTCTTGCCGGTGTGCGATCGATGGCGGTCGAAGCGTTTGTGGTCGGTGCGCTGGAATCTGCGCTGCATGCCGGCGAGATCGTCGAGGCGGTCCATGTGCCGGCGCGATCAGCGACGGCGCATTGGGGTTATGCCAAGAGCTGCCGCAAGACCGGCGAATTTGCCCACGCGATCGGTGCGGTGCTGGTCGATCCCGCCGCCGCCGCGGCGCGTATCGTCATCGGTGCAATCGACACGGCGCCGATCGTCGTCACGAATGCCGAGCTGTTCGGCGGGCGGATCGCCGCCGACTACAAGCAGCGTTTCGATGTTCGTGTCGCCGATGCCCTGCTCGCAAGCGCCGGCATCGACGATGCCGCGCAGCGCCACATCCATGTCAGCGTGCTGAAGCGCGCCGTTCTGGAGGCCGCGGCATGACCACGATCGCGCTTCAGGTCAATCGCCGCGCGGTGGAGCTGCACGCGGAGCCGCGCACCAGTCTTGCCGATTTCGTCCGCGACAGGCTCGATCTCACCGGCACGCATCTCGGCTGCGAGCACGGGGTCTGCGGCGCCTGCACTGTGCTGCTCGACGGCGTGCCGGCGCGCTCCTGCATCACCTATGCGGCGGCCTGCGAGGGCGCCGATGTCACCACGATCGAAGGCCTCGACGAGGACGAGATCACGACCGAGCTGCGCGCTGCCTTCACCCGCGAGCACGCGCTTCAGTGCGGCTATTGCACGCCCGGCATGCTGGTCTCGGCGCGCGACCTGGTGCTGCGTCTGCCCGACGCCGACGAGCGCCAGATCCGCATTGGCCTCAGCGGCAATCTCTGCCGCTGCACAGGCTATGTCGGCATTGTGCGCGCGGTGCAGTCCGTGATCGAGGCAAGGCGCGCGCGCAACGTCGCGCCGGTGGCGGATGGAGGCCGGACCGTCCTTGGTCCTGCCGGCTCGGGGCGAGCGGCAACCGCCCGGAACGAGCTGCGGCCCGCGCGGCACGCGCCAGCTCCGGCACCGGAAAGTGCCACCCCAAGCAGCATCCCCGACTTCACGCCGGCAACCGTGCTCGATCAGCGCTTCACGTTGCCGTATCCGCCGGCAAAGGTGTTCGCGATGTTCGAGGACATCGCAGGCATCGCCGCCTGCCTCCCTGGCGTATCGCTGTCGTCGACGCCAAAGCCGGAGCGCGTCGAAGGATCGATCCGCGTCAGGCTCGGTCCGATCGCAGCAAGCTTCGAGGGGGCCGCGCGTGTCGAGCGGGATCCCGCGACACTCTCGGGGCGCATCGTCGGCATCGGTACCGACCAGCGCAGCCATTCCGCGACGCAGGGCGAGATCCGTTACCGCCTGCTGCCGCTCGAAGGCGGCGCGGCGACCGCGGTCGAACTGTCTATCGGCTACACGCTCACGGGAATGCTGGCTCAGGTCGGTCGTCCCGGCCTGGTGCGAGACCTTGCAAAACGTCTCGTTGCGGAGTTCGCCGCCAATCTCGACCGCCACATGTCCGGCGCCTCGTCGGGGCAGGCAGGTCCGGCGGAGCTCAGCTTCTGGTCGATTGCATCGGACGTCTTGCGAGCCCGGCTCGTGCAAACATTTCGCCGCACCTTCGGAAGAGGTGGCGCGGAATGATCGGCGAACCGGCGCCGCGGAGTGACGAAGCCTGGACTGCCCTGACATCAACAGCGTGGGATTTGGAGAGACAAACATGACACGAACACTCGGACTGGTTCCGGCAATCGCGTTGGCGACGGCCTTGTTCGGCGGCGCCGCGGGGGCGCAGACCATCAAGATCGGCGTCAACGAGCCGCTCACCGGCGCGTTCGCGGCCTCAGGCACTTACGTCGTTAACGGTGCCAAGA
Source organism: Bradyrhizobium yuanmingense (assembly GCF_025200905.1). Lineage (NCBI taxonomy): Bacteria > Pseudomonadati > Pseudomonadota > Alphaproteobacteria > Hyphomicrobiales > Nitrobacteraceae > Bradyrhizobium > Bradyrhizobium yuanmingense. Next base: position 2,710,433 of record NZ_CP104173.1, read on the forward strand.
TCGCCGCCGACGAGATCAACGCCAAGGGCGGCATCCTCGGCAAGAAGATCGAGCTCGTCATCGAGGACAACAAGAGCAACCCGACGGAGGCCGCCGCCGTCGCCGAGAAGCTCATCACAAGCGACAAGGTGCCGGTCCTGATGGGCGCCTGGGGCTCGAGCCTGACGCTCGCGGTGATGCCGAAGCTGATGGAATACGAGACGCCGATGGTGGTGGAGACCTCGTCCTCCGGCAAGATCACGACGACGGGCAATCCCTTCATCTTCCGCATCTCGCCGCCCTCCGCGATCGAGGCGGCCGCGTTCAAGAACATCGTCGACAAGCTCGCGCTGAAAAAGGTCGACTTCCTTGTCATCAACAACGACTGGGGCCGCGGCACCGCCGAGGATTTCAGCAAGATGATGAAGGAGAAGGGCATCGGCATCGGCCTGGTCGAGACCATGGACCAGGGCGCGCAGGACATGAGCGCGCAGCTGTCCAAGATCAAGAGCTCGGACTCCGAGACCGTCATCGTCACCACCGCCGTCGACCAGCTCACGCTGATCTTCAAGCAGGCCGCCGCGCTCGGCCTGAAGAAGCGCATCATCACCACCGGCGGCTCGCAGAACCCGGACCAGATCATCGCCCAGGCGGGAGCGGCCGCCAACGGCACCATGCATCTGACCACCTTCCTGCCCTGGTTCCCGGACAAGACGCCGAACCCGGAAGCCACCAACTATTTCATCGCGGAATGGAAGAAGCGCGGCTTCGACTTCGCCGGCTGCACCGAGAGTTTTCGCGGCTATGACGGCATCCGCACCGTCGCCGCCGCGATCGAGAAGGCCGGCAAGGCCGAGCCTGCCGCGATCAAGGCGGCGCTCTGGAACATCAACATCAAGGGGCTGAACGGCGACATCGTGTTCCGCAAGTCGGGCCCCGAGGGCAAGGAAAGCGGTCAGAGCCAGCCGAATGTCTATCTCATCGAGATCGCCGACGGCAAGATCGAGATGAAGACGCTCTGACGCGCTTGTTCGCAGGCGAGGGCGGTACGTCACCGCTCTCGCCGAATACGGACTAATCGGGAACAATCTTGAGCGAATTCCTTCAGCATCTGATCAACATGCTCGTGCTCGGCGGCACCTATGCGCTGCTGGGTATCGGGCTGACCTTGATCTTCGGCATCATGAACGTCGTGAACTTCACGCATGGCGTGCTCTACACGTTCGGCGCCTACATCATGTTCATCGTGGTGCAGCAGTTCGGGCTGAACTTCTTTCTCGCGCTACCCGTGGCCGTGCTGGCCGGATGGCTGCTGGGTGCGGCCATCGAATTGACCTTGCTGCGTCCCCTGCGCGGCTCCGACATCGACACCACCATGCTGGTGATGATCGGCGCCTGGATCGCGATGCAGTCGGGCACGCTGTGGATCTGGGGCGGCGTCGCGAAATCCGTAGCGACGCCATTCCCGGAGGCGCCGCTGGTGCTCGGCCCGGTCTCCGTCTCATGGCTGCGCCTGTTCGTGCTCGCCGCTGCGGCCATGTTGATCCTTGTGACGTATCTGCTCATCAACAAGACCAGCCTCGGCCGCGCGATGCGGGCGACGTTCCAGGACCATGACACGGCGTCGCTGATGGGCGTGAACGTCGACATGATCTACACCTCGACCTTCGCGATCGGCTCTAGCCTCGCCGCTGCCGCGGGCGCGCTGCTCGGGCCGGTCTACGTGATCTTCCCGCAGATGGGCGATCTCGCCGCGGTCAAGGCTTTCGCCATCGTCATCCTCGGCGGCCTCGGCAACATCACGGGCGCGGTGATCGGCGGCTTCATCCTGGCGCTGGCCGAGGAGCTCGGCGCCGGCTACGTCTCGTCCGGCTACCGCGATGCCATGGGCTTTCTCATCATCATCGCGGTGCTGATCTTCCGGCCGACCGGCCTGTTCGCGCGCGCGGAGCGCGTCGGATGAAGACGATCGTCACCATTCTCGCCGTCGCGGCGCTGGCCTCGGTGCCGCTCTGGCTGCGCGATCCCTATCTGCTCAACGCGCTGATCACGACCGGCATCTTCGTCATCGGCGCGATGAGTCTCAATCTGCTGCTTGGCTTCACCGGCCAGCTCAGCCTCGGCCATATCGCCTTCTTCGGCATCGGCGCCTATGTCAGCGCACTGACATCGCTCGGCTTCGACATCGGCCTGCTAGGGGGTTTTCGTCTTGTCCACACACCATGGCCGCCGATCGTAGGCTTCGTGCTGGCAATTTTGATTGCAGGATTGTGCGGCTATTTCGTCGGTCTGTTGTCGTTCCGCGTTCGCGGAGCCTATTTCGTCATTGTGACGATCTCCTTTGCCGAGGTGGTCCGGCTGGTCGCGCTGAACTGGGTCGAGCTGACGCAGGGTCCATTGGCGCTGACCAACATCCCGTCCATCGCGTTGCCCTTGCCCGGCTTTGGCGAGCTGACGCTGCGCACGAAGTTCCACAACTATTATCTCGTCCTGGTCGTTGCGCTCATCGCCTATCTCCTGATCGCGCGCCTCGTTCATTCCCATTTCGGCCGCTCCATGCGTGGCCTGATGGAGAACGAAACGCTCGCCGTCTCGGTCGGCATCGACGTGACCAGGACGCTGACGATTGCTGCGGTGATCTCCGCCGCGATCGCCGGCGCGGCCGGGAGCCTCTATGCGCACTACATCCGGATCATCGATCCCGAAGTCTTCGCCTTCATCAACACCGTCACCATGGTGATCATGGTCATCAGCGGTGGCAAGGGCTCGCTGGCGGGTCCCGTCGTCGGCGGCCTGATCTTTGGCCTGCTGCCGGTGGCGCTACGGCCTGTGATGGCACCGGAAGCGCAGTGGATCGCCTATGGCGGTGTGCTGATCGCCATCCTGTTCGTGTTGCCGCGCGGCATCGTGCCGTCGCTGGCGCAGCGGTTGACCCGGCGACGGAGCGGGACGACGGCGCTGGCGCCGGTCGCGCTCACTGAAACCGGCGCCAAGGAGCCGGCGTGATGACCGCGCGCAGCATCGCCATGACCATCGATCAGGTCGCGGTCCGCTTCGGCGGGCTGGTCGCGATCTCCGACATGAGCTTTGAGGTCGGCGAGGGCGAGATCGTCAGCCTGATCGGGCCGAACGGCGCCGGCAAGACCACCGCCTTCAATGTCATGACCGGTTTCCTGACGCCGAGCGCAGGCCGCGTCAACTATCGCAACACTGCGCTCGCCGGATTGAAGCCGCACGAGATCGCCGATCTCGGCCTGATCCGCACCTTCCAGCGCACCAGCGTATTCCCGAACGACACCGTCTATGACAACCTCCTGATCGGCCTGCACCGGCAGGGCCGGGTCCGGCTGCTCGACGCCATCCTCGGCTTGCCAGGCGCGCGCGCCTCGGAGCGCAAGCTGCGGCAGCGCGCGAGCGAGCTGCTCGAGTGGGTCGGGCTCGAACGCCGCGCCCACGATGCGGCGGGCTCGCTCTCCTACGGCGAGCAGCGCTTGGTCGGTGTCGCGCTGGCGCTGGCGGCGGAGCCGTCGATGCTGCTGCTCGACGAGCCCGTCTCCGGCATGAACGCCTCGGAGACGCACCGTTTCGTCGAGCTGATCCGTGGCATCCGCGACCGCGGCATCACGATTTTGCTGGTGGAGCACGACATGCCGATGGTGATGACCGTCTCGGATCGCATCGTGGTGCTCAACTATGGCCGCATCATCGCCGAAGGGACGCCCGATGTGATCCGCAACGATCCTGCTGTCATCGAAGCCTATCTTGGACATGGAGCAGGACGTGCTTGAGATCCGCGACATGGTCTGCGGCTACGGTGGCGTCACCGCGCTGCGCGGCATCTCGCTTGACGTGAAGGCCGGCCAGCTGGTCGCCCTGATCGGAGCCAACGGCGCCGGCAAGAGCACGACGCTGCGCGCGATCTCCGGCCTGGTGGCGCCGCGCTCGGGCCAGATGAAGTTTGAGGGCATCGACATCACCGGCGCGAAGCCGCCGCGCGTGCTGGCGAGCGGCATCGCGCATTGCCCGGAAGGGCGGCGCGTGTTTCCGCATATGAGCGTCGAGGAAAATCTCGATATGGGCGCTTACCTCCGGCGTCGTTCGGGCGAGATCGCGGCCGACCGCGACCGTATCTACTCGGAATTCCCGCGGCTCGCCGAGCGGCGCCGGCAGGCGGCGGGCACGCTGTCGGGCGGCGAGCAGCAGATGCTTGCGATCGGCCGCGCGCTGATGTCGCGGCCGCGCCTGATCATGTTCGACGAGCCGTCGCTCGGGCTCGCCCCCAATATCGTCGAGCGCACCTTTGCGATCATCCGCGGCATTCGCGATGCCGGCACCACGGTGCTGCTGGTCGAGCAGAACGCCTTCGCTGCGCTCGAGATGTGCGACCACGCCTATCTGCTCGAGAACGGCCGCATCGTGCTATCGGGCGCCGGCAGCGAGCTGATCGCGAACGAGCATGTGCGCAAGGCCTATCTCGGTGGGTGACGAGGCCGGGTGGATTGCCGTCTGCGATCTCGACCGGTTGAAGGCGGAGACGATCGTCCGCGTCGCCGGGCGCGACCTGCTCGTGATCTGGAACGAGGGCGACGTCGTCGCCTGCGAACGTGCATGCCCGCACGAGCAGGCGGATCTGGCCTTGGGGCAGGTGACGGCCGGGCGCCTCAATTGTCCCCGCCATGCGGCGTCGTTCGATTTGCGCGATGGCGCAATCACCGCGGGATGGCCGAGCCGGCCGCTGCGGCTTTATCCGGTGCGGATCACGGGCGAGCGAATCTGGATTGAGATGCAGGAGCGGCAGCCGGGGCGATGATGACATCATGCCCCTGTTTTGCCCGACGAGTCAAAGCGGAAGGCGGTGTCGATCGACCCTCAAACAATTCGCCTTTGCAAACAACGACATCGCTACTGTGCATGGGGTTGTTTTTCGCACTTTTAGTCCAGCAGCCGCCGCGCGGCCTCCACCAGGACTCCGTCCGGCCGGCGCAGAGCCTCGAGAATGGTGAAATGGTCGGCGCCTTCGACCGAGATGAGCTTGCCCGGCGCTCCCGCCGCCACGCGCTTGTCGAAGAGATTGATGGAATCGCAGACGAGCGCCGGCAGCTCGCTGCTGCCATAGGCGATGTCGAGACGCTTCCGGGTGACGGGCAGGCGCAGTGGCGACAGCGTGGCGATCTCCGCGTCCGTCAGCTTCAGCGCCTCGTTCAGCCCCGTATCGCGGATCGGCGCGAGATCGTAGACGCCCGAGAGCGCGAGCCCCGCATGGACACGCGGATGATCCAGCGCCATTGCGACGAGATGGGCGCCAGCGGACCAGCCCGACAGCACGACCGGTCCGGCAACGCCGTAGGACGCGCCGTGCGCCGCGAGCCAGTCGAGCGCGCGCGGGATCTCGGCGACGATGTCGGTGAGGGACACCTCGGGCGCCAGCGAATAGCCGGGAATCGCAACCGACCAGCCATGCGCGGCGACGCCTTCGACCAGCATCGCGAACAGCTCGCGCGAGTTGCGCTGCCAGTAGCCGCCGTGCAGGAACACCAGGCAGGGCGCATCAGGCTTTGCGGCCGGGTAGAGGTCGATCTTGTTATTCGCCCGCTCGCCGTAGGGCAGGTCGAGATGGGACTTGAGCGAGCCCCGCAGCCGGCTTGAGGCTTCGTTGCGCTCGGCGATCAGGGCCGGGCTGTTCTTGACCGCCGCGTTGTTGTCATAGGCGGCACTGCGTTCCACCCGAGACAGCTCGGACCACCGGTCGCGGGGGTCGAGCGGTCGAATTGTCGAATGAGCGTTCTCAACCATGGGAGTCTCCGTTTGCGTCAGGCACTGCGCAAGATCGCTTCGATCTCTTGCGCTGCTGCGAGGAGCGAGCGGTCTTGCCCGCGCGCCGCGATGATTTGAAGGCCGAAGGGAAGCCCGCGCCGATCCGTTCCGCACGGAATCGAGATCGCCGGCAGGCGGGCATGATTGACGAAGGGCGTGAACACCGCGTGGGCCCGCGGGCTTGCCGGCTTTCCGCCGATCATATCAGGGCCGAGCTGCGTCAGCGGCCAGGCGACGCAGGGGACGGTCGGCGCCAGCAGCAGGTCGATTTCGGTGAAGAACGCTGCGAAGGCATTGGCGATCGCGGTGCTCGCGAGCAGCGCTGCGGCGACCTCCGCACCCGACCAGGAGAGACCTCGCTCGATCTGCTTGGCGATGTCGGGATCGAAGACAGTCGGATCGTTGCGAAAGCGTTCGCCGTGGAGTGCTGCGAGCCCCGCATGCTGCAGCGGCATGATCGCATCCTCCGTGGCGCCTGCCGGCCAGGCGGGATCGCGTCGTGTAATGTGCAAACCTGCTGCGGAAAGCCGGTCGACGGCGGCGGCGAGGCCATTCGCGACGACGTCGTCGATCGCGACGTCGAGACCAAGGCGCGGCGAGAACGCGATGCGCTGACTGCCGATGTCTTTGGCTTGCTGCACCACGACGGCAGACTCCGGATCGCGCGGATCGGCGCCGGCCATGGCTTCAAACGCCAGCGCGATATCGGCCGCGTCCAATGCGATCGGCGCGATGACGGAGAGGCCGAAGAAGGGCTCGGCGAAACCTGGCCCATAGGGGATCGCGCCGTAGGACGGCTTGAAGCCGGCGACGGCGACATGGGCCGGCGGCCTGCGGCTGGAGCCGCCCGCATCGGTGCCGATCGCCAGCGGCACCAGGCCGGCCGCAACCGCTGCGGCCGGGCCGCCGGATGAGCCGCCGGGCGTCAGCGCGGAATCGAGCGGATGTCGCGTCGGCCCGTATAGTTGCGAGGTCGTCACGCCCTTGCAGGCGAACTCGGAGGTCGCGCCGATGCCGACGACAACGACACCGGCCTTGCGCAGCCGCTCGACCGCGATGGCATCGCGCGGCGCGATGAAATCGCAGAATAGGCGCGAGCCCTGCGTCACGCGCCAGCCGCCGACCCAGATGTTGTCCTTGACGATCACGGGAACGCCGGCGAGCGGCATGATCTCGCCCATACGCAGGCGATCATCGACCGCCGCAGCATCCGACAGCGTGCGCGCAGGATCGATCGTGACGACCGCGTTCAAGGCCTTGGCGACCTCGATGCGGCCGAGCGCTGCTTTCGCAGTCTCGACGGCATTGGTCCGCCCGGCGCTGACGTCGGCGGCGATCTCGCGCGCGCTATTTGTCCGCGTTGTCATGGCCTCCCCAGATCAACGCCAATGTACCGCCGAGGGCAAGGCACGCCAGAGCGAAGAAGGCCATGCCGAGGCTGGCCACGCCATCCAGGATCGACACCAGCGCGGGCGCGGCAAGGAGACCGGCATAGGACGCGGTCAGCACCGCGCCGGTGGTCTCGCCGATCCGGTCCTGCGGGGCGAGGCGGGCGATCTCGGCGACAAAGACGCCGTTCCAGCCCGACGCCGTCAGGCCGAACAATGCGGCAATGATGAATTGTCCGCTGCGGCCGAGCGAAGCGCCATTCAGGCCGAGCAGCGCGGCGCAGAAGGCCATGCCGAGGCCGATGACGACGAGGACGGCGCGCGAGGCATCGAGCCGCATGGCGACATAGCCCCAGCCGAGACGGCCGATCAGGCCGCCGGCTTGCGCGCAGGCGAGCGCCATGCCGGATTCGATATGGCTGAGGCCGAGCTCGCGTGTGCCGAGCGTGACGAAGACCGTGTTGAGCGACACCTGCGTCGCGCTGAACGGCATCGAGGCCAGCGCCAGCATCGCGATCCGCCGGTCCGCGATCACCAGCGCCACCCGCGCGCGGAGATCGAGCTTTGGCGGCGGGGCGACCTTGCCGGCATAGGCCGGCCGCAACCGTTCGAACAGCGCGATCGCCAGTAGCGCCAAGGCAGCAACGGCCGCATAGCACCAGACCGGTCCGAACGCGATGGCGATCGCGGGCAGGGCCAGCGAGCCGCAAACGGCGCCGATCTGGTTGCCGGTCTGGCGCACCGAGAACACGAAGGCGCGCCGCTCGGCAGTGACGAGCCGCGCCAGCAGCGCCGCGCTCGCCGGCGTCTCCGGCCCCATGGCGAGGCCGATGCAGAGGCCCGCGGCCAGCAGGGCGGCGCTCGTTCCGAGCGAAGCCAGGGCCATGCCGACGACGATGGCCGCCGCGCACAGGCTCGCGATCCGCAGCGAGCCCAGGCGCGCGATGAAGCCGCCGCCCCAGAACGAGGCGGGGATGCCGACCGCGAACACCGCGGCGGAGAACATCGAGAGCTGCCAGACCTCGATATGGGCGCGCGGGGCGACCACGCCGGGCGCGAACAAGGCCAGCGCGACCAGGGCCTGCAGCGCGGTCATCGCGCCCAGGGCCGGCAGCAGCGCGGGCGCTGGCCGAGCGGCCGTGTTTCCGTCTACCATGGCAACGTGCTCATGGGAGGAACATTGTGGCAGGCGGTATTTCCATTCACGCGGTCGATGTGGCGAGCGGGCGCCCGGCGCAGGGGCTGCGCGTCGAGATCTGGCGGATCGATCCGGATTCCCAGCGCATCGCCGGCGGGCGGCTCGGCGCCAACGGCGTGCTCGATCATGCCGTTGCGCAAGGTGCCGGTGTGACGGAGGGCGCGTACGAGGTGCTGTTTCATCTCGGCGAATTCTTTGGCGAGCGCGACGGCTTCCTCACCGTGACGCCGTTCCGCTTTCGCATCAAGAACGTTGACGAGCATTTTCATCTGCCGTTGAAATTCACGCGCTGGGGCTATTCGCTGTTCCGCGGCGCCTGATCAGTTCGTCAGCCGCCGCGACAGGCCGGTGACGCGCTCCATGACCGCGACCAGCGCGACGGTGGCGATAATCAGCACGCCCGAGAGGGCGGCGATGGTGACGTCCAGCTTGCCTTCGAGATCCTGCCACATCCGGATCGGCAGCATGTCGGTGGCGGCATCGCGCAGGAACAGCGACACCGGTACGTTGTCGAAGGACGACATGAAGGCGATGAAGGCGCCGGCGATGATGCCGGGCCGGATCAGCGGCAGCACGATGCGGCGGAACGTGTAGAGGCGGCTCGCGCCGAGCACGGCCGAGCTTTCGAGCAGGGTCGGCTCGAGCTGGGCCAGCGCTGCGACCGTGTTGCGCACGACATAGGGCACGCAGACCACGGTGTGGCCGATCACCAGCGTCAGCGGCGACACCGGCAGGCCGACCAGCGAGAACAGCATCAGGGCGGCAAGGCCGAAGGCGAGCGCGGGCAGCACCAGGGGCGACATGAAGAGCGAATCGAGCAGCCGCGCCGACAGTGTCCGCGAGCGCGAGATCGCGAGCGCCGCGGCGACGCCGAGGGTAACGGACAGGCCGGTCGCCCACATCGCAACGATCAGGCTGTTCTTGGCGGCGAAGTGCAGCTGCCAGGCATTCCACAGCTCAACGTACCAGCGCAGCGAATAGCCCGGTGGCGGGAAGCGCAGCGAGAAGCCGCTGGTGAAGGAGACGATCAGCACCACGAGCGAGGGGGCGATGATGATGAGAAGCGCGATCATCGCGATCACGGTCATGACGAGCTCGAAGCTGATCGCCTCGAGCGTGCGCTTGCGGCCGCTCATCATGCGCCTCCATAGCCGCGCGACATGCGGCCGAGCGTGGTGAAGACCGAGACGACCGCGAGCACGGCGAGCAGGAAGATGATCGAGATCGCAGCCGCGAACGGCCAGTTCTGCAGCGTCGAGGCCTGCTGGTAGAGATACATCGGCATGAACAGCATCTGTCCGCCGCCGATCAGCGACTGGGTGATGAAGGCGGTGATCGCGGCGGCATAGGTCAGCGTGCAGCCGGCGATGACGCCCGGAAGCGACAGTGGCAGCACGATCCGGAAGAAGGTGCGCCAGCTTCCGGCGCCGAGCGAACAGGAGGCGTCGTCGAGATTGGGATCGATGCGGCTGAGCGCGGTTATCAGCGGCAGCGTCATCAAGGGCATCTGCACCTGCGCCAGCGCGATCACCACGCCGAACTGGGTGTAGAGCAGTTTCAGCGGGGTATCGATCAGGCCGAGCGATTGCAGCGTCGCGTTGATGATGCCCTGGCGACCCAGGATGACGATCCAGGCGAAGGTCCGGACCACGACGCTGGTCAGAAGCGGCAGCAGCACGATCAGGATGATGACGGTCTGAAGCTTTGGCCCGACCCGCTGATACAGCCAGGCGATGGGAAAGCCGAGCACGAGGCAGACGGCCGTCACTTCGGCGCCCAGCAGCAAAGTCGAGCCGAGCACGCCGAGGCTGAAGGGATCGGTGAGGAAGTGCAGATACTGGCCGAGCCCCCAATGGAGCCCGGCCGTGTCGTTGTGCAGCGAGAGCCAGAACAATTGCAGCAGCGGCGCGACGAAGAAGACCAGGAAGAACAGCGCCAGCGGCGCTGCCAATCCCATTCCGTAGGACGTCACGTCCCGTGCTGCCGGCGCTGCGCCCATGGCTCGAACCTCGAGGTTTTAGATCTAGATCTCGCGGTTGAAGCGTTCGATCCAGGCCGAGCGCTGCTCGTTGATCTTCTTCCAGTCCTGGAACACGAACTTCTTCTTCAGCTCGGCGGTGTCCTTGGCCAGCACACGTGCGATCTCGCCGCCCATCGTCACCTTTGAATTGGTCGGCACGATCAGGTAGGGCGGGTTCATCAGCGTGGTCTGCACCTCCGGCGTCAGCGCCGCCTCGATCAGCTTGAAGGCGAGCTCGCGGTTCGGCGAGTTCTTGACGATGTGGATCGTTGTCTTGAAGGCGATCGCGCCTTCCTTCGGCGCCACGAACTCGACCGGCACGCCACGCGCTTTCAGGATCTGGATGGCGTTGAAATTGCCGGGCGAGATGTCGATCTGGCCCTGCTGGAACAGGGTCGCGAGCGCGCCGGGATTGGCGGCGACCGCGGCGAGATTGGGCTTGAGCTCCTCCAGTGCCTTGAAGCCCGGATCGACATTGGCCTCCGAGCCGCCGCGCATCTTGGCGATCTCGACCAGCCAGCCGGTGCCGAGTGTCGAGTTGAGGTTGGTGATGCCGACGCGGCCCTTGAATTCCGGCTTCCAGAGATCGGCCCATGACGTTGGCGGCGTCTTGACCGCTTCCGGATTGTAGGTGAGGCCGACGACCTGGAAGAACGGGGCGGGGCCCATCGGTTCCTGTGCCTCGGCGATCAGGTCCTTGTAGTAGGCGCTCTTCTCGACGGGATAAGGCTCGACCAGATCCTGGCCGACGGCGACGAGGGCAGGACCGGGATCGTGCAGCATGACGTCGATCGGCGGATTTGCTTTCGCTGCGTTGACCTTGGCGATCTGGTCGACAGAGAGCATGGGATCGAGCACCATCGCGGCGTCCGCATTGGCTTTGCGGAACGCCGGCACCAGCACGGCCTTGTGCGCTTCCTCCCAGCTGCCGGTGAAGGTCGCAAACACCAGCGGACGCGCCTGGGCGTAGCTCAGGCCTGGAAACGCCTTCATGGCCCCGAGCGTGAGCGCCGTGGTCAGCAGGCTTCTGCGATTCATGATCATATCAAACTCCCCTCTGGACAAGGACTGGATCTAAAGCGTTGCGGGAAAGGCGTTGGCGAGCGATGGGGCGAGCGGCGCGAGGCGCACCGCAGCGCCGTTCTCCAGGGCGCGCGTCTCGCCGATGCGCGCCTGAGAAACTTTGACGCCGGAGCCGTCGGCGGTGGTGACCTCGTGCACGACGGTGGCGCCCAGCGGCAGCGACATGCCAACGACGCCGGCAAAGCCGGTCTCGTCGCCGACGAATTGCAGGTGCTCGGGGCGGATGCAGACGGTGACGCGGCCCCCCTCGCTGAGCGCACCGCCTGCGGGACGCGCGATGATCTCCGCGCCGGCATCGAGGCGCACTTTCGCTGCCGTGCGGTCCGCTGAGACCACAATGCCGGGCATGCGGTTGGTGGAGCCAACGAAGGTGTTGACGAACAGCGTCTGCGGACGGTCGTAGACATCCGATGGCGAGCCGAACTGCTCGAGCTTGCCATGGCTCAGCACGGCGACACGATCGGCCATCGACAGCGCTTCTTCCTGGTCGTGTGTCACGATCAGCGTAGTGATGCCGGAGACGCGCTGCAGCCGCTTGACCTCGATCTGCATGTCCAGCCGCAAATTCTTGTCGAGCGCGGCGAAGGGCTCGTCGAGCAGCAGGATCGACGGCTTGATCGCGAGCGCTCGGGCGAGCGCAACGCGCTGCTGCTGGCCGCCGGAGAGCTGCCGCGGCAGCCGCTCGGCCATAGCCGGTAGCTGCACCAGCTCGAGCAGGCGCTGCGCTTCGCGCTGGCGCGTCGCCTTGTCGATGCCGCGGGCGGCGAGGCCGTAGGCGACGTTCTCGCTGATCGACAGGTGCGGAAACAGCGCGTAGTTCTGGAACACGATGCCGACGGCGCGTTTGTTCGGCGGCAGCGCATCGACGATGTCGTCGCCGATGATGATCCTCCCTTGCGTCTGCGCGATGAAGCCGGCGATGATGCGCAGCAGCGTTGTCTTGCCGCAGCCGGACGGACCCAGCAGCGCAATGATCTCGCCGCCCTTGATGTCGAGATTGATGTTCTCGACCGCAAGCGCGCCACTCGGATACCGGTGGGTGACCGCATCGACGACAAGCGATCGGCTGCTTGGCGCATCAACCATGGTGTTGCCTCCCGTTGCCCCAGAGGAGAAAGCAAGTCTCGTGCCCGCGACTGTCGCTTTTCGCGGAGCGTTTTGGCATGGTGACCCCATGACATCGGATCGATCGATATGCGACCTCACGGCGACAGAGCTCGCGCGCGCCATTGCAAGGCGCGAAGTGTCCTCCCGCCAGGCCGTCGAAGCGCATCTGGCGCGGATGGCGAGCCTCGACAGCCGATTGGCGGCATTCGTGACGGTGGATGCGGATGGTGCCCGCCGTGCAGCGCAGATGTGCGATGCCGCCTCTGCGCCGATGGGCCCGCTGCACGGCGTGCCCATTGCGGTCAAGGACCTCACTGACACTGCGGGACTTGCGACGACTTACGGATCCCTGCTGTTCGGCGATCACGTCCCGGCCGAGGATGATCTCGTCGTGGCGCGGCTGCGGCGTGCCGGCGCGGTCATTCTGGGCAAAACCAACACGCCGGAGTTCGGCTTCGGCGCGGTCTGCACCAACAGATTGCGCGGGCCGACACGCAACCCCTTCGATCCGGCGCTGACCTCCGGCGGATCGTCCGGCGGCTCTGCCGTCGCGGTCGCATCCGGCATGGTGCCGCTGGCGCACGGCACCGATTTCGGCGGCTCGGTGCGCACGCCCGCCAGCTTCTGTGGTGTCGCCTCGATCCGGCCGACACCCGGCCGCATTGCATCGCCGCGCCGGCCGCTCGGCTGGGACATGCTGGCGACCCACGGCTTCCTCGCCCGCGGTGTCGATGATCTCGAACTCGCGTTGTCGGTCTGCGCCGGAGACGATGCGAATGATCCGCTCTCGCTCGGCAGTACCGATGATGATCGACCAGTCCCCGACCGTGCCCGGATTGCGGTCACGCCCGATTTCGGTGTGGCGCCCGTTGCGCGCGAGGCTCGTGCCCGCTTCGCGGCGGCGTGCGAGGCGCTCGCGCGTGTCGCCGATGTCGTGCCGTCCTCGCCGGATTGCGGCGGGGCGATCGAAACCTTCCGCACCTTGCGCGCCGCGCATATCGCCAACGCTTACGGCGAGTTGCTGAGAACGCGGCGTGCGGAGCTCACGCCGACGGTGATCTGGAATATCGAAGCCGGCGCAAAACTGTCCGCGCAGAACTACCTCGACGCCGAGCGGCGCCGCACCGCGATCTACCGCAGCTTTCGCCAGCTGTTCACTCGCGCCGATTTCCTGGTCGCGCCGGCTGCGTCGGTCTTGCCCTGGCCGAATCAAATCGCCGACGTCACGGCCATCGATGGGGCCGCGCTGGAGACGCCGATCGACTATCTCGCCGTGACCTTCATCGTGTCGCTGGTCGGCTTCCCGGTGCTGACCGTGCCGGTGCCGTGCGGGGAGAATGAGCTGCCCTTCGGCATGCAGATCATCGCGCCGCCGGGATGCGAATCCCGCTTGTTTGCCTTCGGCCGCGTGCTCGAGAACGAACTGGGTTTTTCGCATCGCCGGCCGCCTCTCTGATCAGCTGTCGCGATGCTCGAGCCGGGCGGCGAGCGCATCGGCAAGGCCGATGGTCGGCTTGGCGGCGGGGCGGCGGAAGGTGCCGGCCACGGCCTTGCGTAAACGCAGCGCATGCAGCGCCTCGGCTTGCTTCACTGAAGCTATGACCTGATCGACCACGGGGACGGGGATCCGGTCGGCGACGCGCTCGGCAAGGCCCGAGAGCGGGGCGCCGGCAAAGATCAGCACATCGGCCTCGTCCTCGACGATGGCGCGCCGGGCGAGCTCGACCAGCAGGTCTTCCTTCTCGGTGCCGACCTCGGAGATCGCCTGAAACGGCGTATCCAGCATGCGGATGCCGGCGCAGCGCTCCCACAGCCCGTGGGCGCGGACGCATTCCTCGTACCAGGGCCCCAGCGCCTGCGCGAAGGTGACGATGGCAAAGCGGCGTCCGGCCATGCACGCGGTCAGCATCGCGGCTTCCGCCATGCCGACCACGGGAATGTCGAAGGTCTCGCGCGCGGCGAACAGGCCGGGATCGCCGAAGGCCGCGATGATCGCGGCGTCGACCTTTTTGTGCTGCTCGGCAAGCATCTCCAGCGCGATGGCGCCGCCGATCTGCGCTTCGGTGCGCGTGGCGATATAGGGCACGCCGCGGGTCGCGGTGCAGGGGATCAGCTCGGTGCCTTTTGAGGCGGCGCGCCGCCCGACGCCCAGCATCAGCTGCGTGACCTCGGTGCTGGTATTTGGGTTGAGCAGGAGCAGCTTCATGATCACGCCGCCGGCCGCTTGGCCTGAGAGGCGGCGAGGACTTCCAGCAGCGCCGTGCCGGTCCGCGCGACGTGCGCGCCGAGCAGCCGGCCGGCCGCTTCGCCGTCGCGCGCTTCGAGCGCAGCCAGGATGTCGGCGTGCTCGTCGACCGAATTGCTCCAGCGCCTGTCGGCGCCGAGCGCGAGATAACGCGCACGTTCGGCACGCGAGATCAGCGTCTCGTGCGCCTCGCGCAGCGGCGTATTGCGCGCCATGCGGACGATGGTGTTGTGGATTTCGCCGTTGATGGCGAAATAATCGTCGAGCTTGCCGCTGCGGTGATGACCCTCCATCCGGGTCTGCAGCGTGCGCAGGCGGGCGAGATCGCGTTCGGTGGCACGCTCCGCGGCGAGCTCGGCGGCGAGCCGCTCGATGCCGGCGAGCGCCTCGAACAATTCCGAGATGCCGTCGACCGCGATATCGGCGATGCGCGGGCTGCGGTTCGGACGCAGCTCGATCAAGCCCTCCGCCGCCAGCACCTTCATCGCCTCGCGCAAGGGCGTGCGCGACACGCCGAGCTCCTTCGACAGCTTGGTCTCCTGAGTCTGCGAGCCCGGCGGCAGCTCGCCGCGAATGATCATCGTCCGCATCCGCGCGGCGGCGCGCTCATGCAGGCCCATCCGCTTGAGCTTGGGCGACTTTCGCGCCGGGTTCGTTTCGGATTTTTGCTGCACGCGAGGCTTCCTGCTTGCAACTCATCCTAGCCATACCGAGCCGAACGCGATGCTCAAATAGGCGACGTATGTGGCGTAAAACAAATGCATATCGAACAAATTGTATGCAGTATGCAAATTGCGGGTTGCGCACGGCGCCGGGGATGCCGATGATCGTTTCGAGGGAGCGTTTGATGCTCCCTGCGGCAACGGAGCGACTGTGATCGATGTCAGCCATGCGCAAGCGCCTCGGCATGATCACGCCGTCCTCCAACTCGGTGCTCGAGCCCGTCACCAGCGCCATGCTGGCGGGCACCCCCGGCGTCACCGCGCATTTCTCTCGCTTCCGCGTCACCCAGATCGCGCTCGATGCCGCCGCGCTGAGCCAGTTCGATGCCTCGGTGATGTTGCCGGCGGCAGATCTGCTGGCCGATGCCAAGGTCGACGCGATCGCCTGGAACGGAACGTCCGCAAGCTGGCTCGGCATCGGCCGCGACCGCAGCCTGTGCGAGGCGATCACGGCCCGCACAAATGTGCCGGCAACGACATCGACCCTGGCCTGCATCGATGCCGCCTGCGCGCTCGGCGCCAGGCGCGTCGGCCTGGTCTCGCCCTATACCGACGACGTGCAGCGGCGCATTGCCGACGTCTGGGCTGAGGAGGGGATCGCCCCGCATGCCGAGCGGCATCTCGGCTTGCGCGACAACTTTTCCTTTGGCGAAGTCGCGCCGTCGACGATCACGGATATGATCCGCGCCGTGGCGGCGGAGGGGACTGACGCGATCGTCATCCTCTGCACCAATCTCGATGGTGCGGCGCTTGCGGCCACGCTGGAGCGGGAGCTGGATATCGCCGTGCTCGATTCGGTCGCGGTGACGCTGTGGCGGACCCTCTGCCTCGCCGGCGGCGATGTGACGGCCCTTGCGCAATGGGGACGGATCTTCCAGACAATGCCAAATATCAGGTGACGGAGACATCAGTGACGCAGCTCGACCTCGCCATCCGCGGCGGCACCATCGTGACGGCCAGCGACGAGTTTCGCGCTGATATCGGAATTCGCGACGGCCGCATCGTCAGCATCGCCGATAGCATCGCGGGCGCGGCGCGCGAGATCGATGCGTCGGGCCTATTGGCGCTGCCGGGCGGCATCGACAGCCACGTCCATATTTCCCAGCCCTCGGGCCCCGACGTGGTGATGGCCGACGATTTTGCCTCGGCGACGCGCGCAGCCGCAGCCGGCGGCAACACCATGGTGCTGCCCTTTGCGCTGCAGGAGAAAGGCACCTCGCTGCGCAGCTGTGTCGAGAACTATCGCAAGCTCGCCGAAGGTGAGTGCTACATCGATACGGCCTTCCATCTCATCATCTCCGATCCGACTGCCGTGGTGCTCGGGCAGGAGCTGCCGGCGCTGGTCAAGGACGGCTACACCTCGTTCAAGGTGTTCATGACCTATGACGACCTCGTGCTCAGCGACAAGCAGCTGCTCGAAGTGTTCGAGGTCGCGCGCCGCGAGGAGGCGCTGGTCATGGTCCATTGCGAGGGCTACGACGCCATCCGTTTCCTGACCAGCAAGCTGGAGCGCGAAGGTCATATCGCGCCGTATTATCACGGCACCTCGCGGCCGCAGGCGGTCGAGCGCGAGGCGACGCACCGGGCCATCAGCCATGCCGAGCTGATCGGCGTTCCCATCATGATCGTGCACGTCTCCGGACGCGAGGCGATGGAGCAGGTACGCTGGGCGCAGCAGCGCGGTCTGCCCGTTCATGCCGAGACCTGCCCGCAATACATCACGCTGACGGCCGACGACATGAAGGGCCTCAACATGGACATTACGGGCGCGAAATACGTCTGCTCGCCGCCGCCGCGCGATGTCGAGAGCCAGGAGGCGATCTGGGAGGGCATTACGTCGGGTGTGTTCCAGACCTTCTCGTCCGATCACTGCCCGTTCCGCTACGATGATCCCAAGGGCAAGCTGACGCCGAACGCCCGTACCTCGTTCCGCTGGGTGCCGAACGGCATCCCCGGCGTCGAGACGCGGCTGCCGATCCTGTTCTCCGAAGGCGTCTCGAAGGGCCGCATCACCCTGCAGAAGTTCGTCGAGCTGACCGCGACCAACCACGCCCGCATCTACGGTCTCTATCCCCGGAAGGGCTCGATCGGCGTCGGCTTCGATGCCGACATCGTTCTCTGGGATCCCAAGTTGAAGAAGCCGATCCGGCAGGCCGATCTGCATCACGGCGCGGATTACACGCCCTGGGAAGGTTTCGAGGTTACGGGATGGCCGGTGACGACGATCGCGAGGGGAGAGGTGGTCTGCAGCGAGGGCCGGATCGTCGGCGCCAAAGGCGCAGGCCAGGTGCTGAGCCGGGGCAAGTCGAGCCTGATCTGATCCGGCTCGACACGCCGCCATCGCGCTTCAGAAGGTCGCGGCCATTGCAGCGAGACGTTGATGGGCCCGTTCGCGGGCGGCATCGATCGGCGCTTGTGGTCCCGTGGTTGGACCGATCAGGACGAAGCGGACATTGCTGATCCCGATGAAGCGCAGGATCTCCCGTAAGTAGGGCGTTGCCATATCGATACGGCCGCGGTTCATGCCGGTGGCAAAATCGCTGCCGCTGGCGATGATCACCAGCGTCGGCCGGTCCTTGAGCAGCGGCAGATATCCCTGCGACGGATCGAACCGGAAGGTGAGACCGGGCTGGACGATGATGTCGAACCACTGCTTGAGCTTGTAGGGAAGGCCGAAGTTCCACATCGGGGTCGAGATCAGCACCCGGTCGGCGAGCGAGAAGCGCAACGCCATTCGCTCGGCCTCGGCAAAGCTGTCGCGCTGCGCATCGGTGAAGACCTGAGCCTTCATGCGCGCGTATTTGGCCTCGACGATCGGACCTGTGAATTCCGGCATCCGTTCACGCCAGATGTCCACGACATCAATGTCCCAATCCGGCCGGGCCTGGCGGAAGCCATCGAGAAAGAGCCGCGCGCCGGCTGTCGATTCGGCCTCGGCGCGCGGCGAGCAGGACAAGTGCAGGAGCTTTGCCACAGCTCATCCCAGCGCTCGGATCACGGCGTCGGCTCTGGTCACGACCGCGACGTTCTGCATGGCAAAGTTGATCGAGGCGTTGTGCCAGTCGGCATTCATGGTCGAGCAGCAATCCTCGGGCACGATCATGAAATAGCCCTTGTCGGCGCCGGTCCGCGCCGTGTGCTCGATCGACATGTTGGTCCAGGCGCCGGTATTGATGATCATGTCGCGACCGGTCGCTTTCAGGATCGTCTCCAGCCGCGTGCCTTCCCAGGCGCTCATCCGCATCTTCTCGACGACGAAATCGCCGGGCCGGGGCTCGAGGCCTGAAACCGGGGCCGCACCCCAGCTCCCGCGCACCATCGCCTTGCTGTCGACCAGGCCCTCGAACAACGGAGCGTTCAGCGTGACGCCGGGCGCGCCGGGCTCGACCACGAACCAGACATGGATGATGGTGACGCCGCGGGCGCGCGCGGCCTCCGCGAGGCGCCGCACATTCTCCACGACATGCTGCTGCTTGGCATGACCCGGCGCGCCCGACTCGGCGAAAGCCCCGCCGTCCATGATGACGTCGTTCTGGAGATCCTGGATGATCATGGCGCAGCGTTGCGGATCGAGCCGCATCTCGCCCTCGCTCAGAATAGGCGCGGCTGGCGATGAGCCCGGGCTTGCTCCGCCGCCAGCGCGCCGGCCGCTCATATAGGGCTCATGGCGCGGGCCGACCCGGGTCGGGATCGCATACACCGAATGTGTCGAGGTGAGATAGAGCGTGCGGAAATCCGGCCCGCCCCAGGCGAGGTTGGCGACGAGCTCGGGCACGCGAACCTTGCCGAGCAGTTCGCCGCGCGGCGAATAGACCCAGACGCCGCCGGGCGCGGTGACCCAGATGTTGCCGTGCTGATCGCACTTCATGCCGTCGGGCAGACCGGGCTCGAGCTCGGACTTGATGCCGCTCGCAAACACGCGCGCATTGGACAGCGAACCATCGCTGTTGACGTCGAACACGCGGATCAGGGCTTGCACGGTGTCGTTGACATAGAGCAGCCTCTCGTCCGGCGAGAAGCACAACCCGTTCGGCTGGTCGAACAGGCTGCGCTCGACCACGAGCTTCGGCTCGCCGCCCGGCACCACGCGATAGACGCCCTGAAAGCCGAGCTGGCGCGGCCGCTCGAGACCAAAGACCGGCATGCGGCCATACCATGGATCGGAGAAATAGATCGCGCCGGATGAGTGCACGCAGACGTCGTTCGGGCTGTTGAGCTCCTGGCCGCCGAAATGCGAGGCCAGGACCTCGCGCCGTCCGTCCGGGCGTTCGCGGACCAGCGACGAGGTCGCGTGCTCGCAGACGATCAAATTGAGCTCGGCGTCATAGGTCATGCCGTTGCATTTGTTCGACGGGCGTTTGACCTCGACGACGCCGCGCCGCGCATCCCAGCGCCGCCGCACGTCGGCCGGCATGTCCGAGAACAGCAGATACTGATCGACCGGATGCCAGATCGGCCCTTCCGTGAAGTCGAAGCCGGTGCCGATCTGTGCGACCGGCGCATAGGGGTCGATCAGGGTTTCGAACTCGCTTCGCAACGTCACATGCGTCATCGGTCGATCCTCGACAACGTCAAGCCGGGAACCAGTTGCGCTCGGGCAGCGACTGCACGATCGGGCCAGGGACTTGATCGTGCAGACGCCCCACGACATTGCCGCCTTCGATCTTGGCGGGACGGTCGTGGACCGGGAGCAGGTAGCGCGAGCTGCTCAGCAGCTTTTTGATCGCCGCCTTTTCCGCGCGCTTGGTGGTGCCATGGTTGCCGGTGGTACGCGGCTCCCAATCGTGGATCTCATGGAAGGGCGTGACGATCTGGTCGTTGAAGTCGTAGATCACGTCGCCGCAGATGGTGGCGATGCCGTCGGCGGTCTCGACGACGATGTTCATCGAGCCCTCGGTGTGCGCGTTGGCGGCGTCGCAATAGACGCCGGGCATCAGCTCGATCGGCCCGGTGATCTCGAGGTCCAGGAAGCGCAGCGCGCTCTTGGTATGCAGCCGGTCGATCAGGTGCTTGATGTCTGGCGCGGGATATTGCGGATGCATCAGGCCGGAGACGGAATATTCGAGCTCCTTGCGGTTGAGCACGACGGTCGTGTTCATCGGAAACAGGTCGTCCTTGCCGGCATGGTCGATATGCAAATGCGTGTGGCAGACGAAGCGAACGTCGCCCATGCGAACGCCGTGGCGCGCGAGCTGGTTCTCGATCATGTTCTCATGATACTGGAGCCCGCGCATGCCCAGCGTCTCCATGATCTGGTTGGAGCGATAGCCGGTGTCGACGACAACAGGATATTTGCCGCCGAGGATCAAAAAGCCGAGCGTGAGGACGCGGCGGGTGCGGCCGCAGTCGCGGCCGAGCACCAGGAAGCTCGATTCCAGCTCGATATCGCCGTAGTCCAGGATCTTGATCTCCAGCGCCATTCGTTTCCCTCCCGTCTCGTTTCTTGTCTGTCAAAGCCGATAGACGCGCGTCGCCGTCGTCCTGAAGATCGCATCCTGCTGCTCCGCACTGAACGGGGCGGCGGCGGCGCGAAAGGCTGCGACGAGCTCGCGATAACTGGTCCACAATTTCTCGATCGGAAAATTGGTGCCGAACAGGCAGCGCTCGGCGCCGAAGATCGCGACGGTATCGGTGAGCACGGCGGCGATATGCGCGGGATCGTTGCGATGGATGAAGGTGCCGAGCCCGGACAGTTTCGAGACCACGTTCGGACAACTCGCGAGCCGGGCCATCCCGGCGCGCCAGGCCGCCCGTCCAGCCGGCGAGAGATCCTCGAGCATGCCGGCATGCTGGAGGATGAAGGTCACGCCGGGACAGGATTCGGCCAGCTGCGCAGCATCCGGCATCTGCGGCGTGAACACCTGCAAATCGAAGCTCCAGCCGTAATCGGAAAGACGTGCGACATTGCGACGGATCGTCGGGTCGGTGCAGAGATCCGGACGCGCTGCGAAGCGATAGAGCGGGTTCTCGTGCCAATGCAGCTGCATGCGCACCCCGCGCAGCAGAGGATAGCGCTTGAGGCGGTCGAGCTGCGGGCGGACGTCCTCGGCCGCAAAATTGGCGTAGGCAACGATGGCGTGCGGCCAGCCATGTTCGTCGGAGGTACGCTGTACCCACGCTGCTTCCTCCTCAAAATGCTCGGGCGCCCAATTGGTCTGCACATAGACGGAACGGGTGACGCCGCTGTCCTTGAGATCGTCGAGATATTCCTGGATCGGATAGTCGCGCCGGATCGGCTCGTACGGTCCGAAGATGCGGGGCTGCATGGGGCCGGTCAGCCAGGGCAGGTCGGCCTGCCGCCAGATGTGATGATGGCCGTCGACAATATCGTTCACGCAGCTCTCCTTCCCAGTGCCAGGACGTGGGCGACGATCGATGCGCTCGACCCGCCGTCCACGAGATCGTCGACGGAGCGTTCGATCGCGACCAGAGCTTCTGTCTGCGGACGGAACGCGGGGCCTGTCGCGAGCGGCGTCAGCCAGCTCAGGCGCCAGGCCCGCCGCGATAGTTTCGCGACAGCGTCGCGAAGGGCGTCCGGCTCTCCACGCTCGAGCCCGTCGGAGATGATGATCACAGCGGCGCCGCGGGCGTAGCCGCCGAACCGCGGGACCGCCAGGAACGCTTGCAGCGCGTCGCCGATCCGGGTGCCGCCGTCCCAATCGCTGACCAGATGTGCCGCGGCGCTCAGCGCCTGCTCGCGCCGTTTCAGACGCAGTGCACGCGTGACACGGGTCAGCCGCGTGCCGAAGGTGAAGACCTCGACATTGGGCGCGGCCTGCACCAGCGCATGCGCAAGCTTCATATTCTCCTCGGTGCGGCTTTTCATCGAGCCGGAGACGTCGATCAGCAGCAACACCTTGCGCGGCCGTTGCCGCCGCTTCATGTGGCCGAGCCGCAGGATCTCGCCGTCGCTGCGGACGCTGTCGCGTAAGGTGCGGCGGAGGTCGGCAAAGGGGCCGCGGCGCGCCCGCATGCGGCGGTGCCCGCGCCGCCGCGGCAGGCGCCGCGGGGCCTCGCGCGCCAGCCGTCGGAGCGCATCGGTCGTGGAGAGCTGCGCGAAGCGGCGCTCGACCAGCGCCTCGGTGCGCGATGCAGTCAGGCCGGACTCGTTGGCCTCGTCGGAGAGCAGGGGCTCCTCGTCGCCGCGACCTTCCTCCTGCAGACGGACGGTCTCGTCGTCCTCGCCGTCGTCGGCACGCTCGATCGCCTCGCTGCCGCGGAAATGCAGGTCGAACAGCCGATCGAAGGTGGCGCGGCGCTCGGGCGGAGGGGCTAGGGTGGCGAGCGCAGATTGCTTGATGTCCTCGAGCTTGCGCGGTCCGAGCAGCGCAATCGCGGCGAGGAACGCGGTGGTCTGCTCCGGCGCGACGGCGAAGCCGTTGGCGCGCAGCAGGGCGACGAAGGAAACAAAGGTGCGGGCAGCGCGCGGGAGCTGCGGCTCGATGCTCATGCGGTCGCCTCCGCGAGCATGGCATCGAGCCGCGGCGCGATGAAGTGCAGGTCCTCTTCGTCCTTCAGCGCGACGCCGATCGAGCGTTTGAAGGCATCAGGCCAGCGCGCGCCGCCCTTGTTGAGGAGGGTCGCGGCCTCGGCCCAGTCGACGGCTTCGGCGATCCCGGGGGCCTTGCTCAGCGGTTCGCGCCGCAATCTCTCGACGGCCGCGACGACGGCGCGGGCCGTGGCTTCGGCGACGCTGGAGGCGCGCATCATGATGATGCGTGCCTCGCGCTCCGCCGTCGGATAATCGATCCAGTGATAGACGCAGCGGCGGCGCAAGGCTTCGTGCAGATCGCGGGTCCGGTTCGAGGTGAGCACGACCACCGGCCGCTCGGCCGCGCGGACCGTGCCGCGCTCGGGAATTGAGATCTGGAAGTCGGAGAGGAATTCGAGCAGGAAGGCCTCGAACTCCTGGTCGGCGCGGTCGATTTCATCGATCAGGAGCACGGTGGAATCAGGTGCGCGCAGCGCCGCCAGCATCGGCCGCTCGATCAGGAACGTCTCGCCATAGATGTCGATGCTCTCGTCGCCGGCCTGACGGATCGCCAGCATCTGGCGTGGATAGTTCCACTCATAGAGCGCGGCAGAGGCGTCGATGCCCTCGTAGCATTGCAGGCGGATCAGGCGGCGGCCGAGCACGGCGGCGATGGCTTTGGCCGCCTCCGTCTTGCCGACGCCGGGCGCGCCTTCGAGCAGCAGCGGCTTGCCGAGCGCGAGGCCGAGATAGGCGGCGGTCGCGAGCCCTTCGTCGGCGAGATAATAGGCCGCCCGCAGCGCCCGCTCCAGCGCCTCCGGGCTGTCGATGCCGACGATGTTGCTGCGAACCGCCACGGCCGATCCTCTAACGCCGCGCCTGCGGCCGCGCGCCGCCCTGCGCCTTGATCGCCCGCAGCACCTTTTCCGGCGTGATCGGCAGGTCGTCGATGCGAACGCCCACCGCGTTGAAGATCGCATTCGCCACCGCGGGCAGCACCGGATTGGCGCACATCTCGCCAGGGCCTTTTCCCCCGAACGGACCGTCAGGGGCGGGGCGCTCCAGCACGGCGATATCATGCGGACAGATGTCGCCGGGACCGGGCATCAGATATTCGACGAAGTCGCGGGGCCCGTGGACAGGATCGGGATAGTACGGCTCCGGCGTCTCGTAGAGGGCGTGGCTGACGCCCATCCAGGCGCCGCCGACCAGCTGCTGCTCGACGAGGCGCGGGTTGAGCGCACGGCCGAGCTCGTAAGCCGAGTCCATCCGGACCATCGCGACCTCGCCGGTCTCATCGTCCACCTCGACCTCCGCGACCAGGCAGGCGTGTGCGTAGCAGGTCGCCGGCGACATCTCGCCGGTTTCAGGATCGACATCCGACAGCGGCACGAGAAAGATGCCGCGGCCCGAGATGGTCTTGCCCTGCTTGAACTGCGCGGCAATGGCCACGTCCTTTGTCGAGATCGAGCGGTGCGGGGCGCCCTTGACGTGGATGTTGCCGCGACCGTCGGTTTCGAGATCGGCGGCGTTGACCTCGAGCTCCTCGGCGGCGGCCTCCATCATCACGCCGCGCGCCTCGCGGGCTGCGGCCATCACGGCATTGCCGACGCGATGGGTGCCGCGCGAGGCGAACGAGCCCATGCAGTGCGGGCCGGTATCGGAATCCGCGGTGTCGACATAGACGTCCTCGACCGGCACGCCAAGCGTCTCCGCGCAGATCTGCCGCGTCACAGATTTCATGCCCTGGCCAAGGTCGATCGACGACAGCGCCACGGTGAACTTGCCGCTCGGGTTGGAATGCACCAGCGCCTGGCTCGGATCGCCGCCGAGATTCATGCCGATGGGGTAGTTGATCGACGCCATGCCGCGTCCACGATGCCGGGTCATCTCAGCGTCTCCTGGTGCCGAACACGGAGGAGAATCGGGTCGCGCCGTGCGATGGCGCGGCCGGGCGGGGCGGGGGAGGTGGCGGCGCCGGCGGAGGTGGTTCGCGCGGCGGCTCTCTTGTCGCCGTCACCGGCGCGCGGTCGTAGGTCGTGCGCTGCTGCGCCGGCGCAGCGGGCCGGCTGCGCGAATCCGTCGGTGTTGGCGGGATCACGGCGCGGCTGCCGCCGCCGTCCTTGCGCGAGGAGGCGCGCCTGAACTCGTCGCGGATCGGCCATTTGGCCTTCTCGGCGGCAACCTGGACGCACTCGATCAGCGCGGTGTTCTTGGCCTCGCGCCGGTGCGCCTTCATGTCGCCGTCGCGATAGGCGTTCAGGATCCGGAACTCCATCGGGTCCATGCCGACGAGGTTTGCGAGCTTGTCCATCTGGCATTCGATGGCAAAGTCCATCGCAGTGACGCCGAAGCCGCGCATGGCGGTCGCCGGCGTGCGGTTCGTGAAGACGCAATAGACGTCGCCATAGACATTCGGGATAGTGTAGGGACCCGGCAGATGCGCGGCGCATTTCACCGCGGCATAGCTCGACAGCCGCGTATAGGCGCCGCTGTCGAAATAGGCGCGGATCTTGCGCGCGACGATGCGGCCGTCGCGCATCACGCCGTCCTTGATGTAGATGCGCTCGGCGCCGCGCGGCGGGCCGTATTGCATCTCCTCCTCGCGGCCGAACACGTAGCGGACGGGGCGCCCCGTCAACATGGCGCCGAGGATCGCGAGCGGCTCGGTCAAGGTGTCGACCTTGCCGCCAAAGCCGCCGCCGACGGTGCCGCCGATGAAGTGGAAGGTGTTGGAGGGCACGTCGAGGATCTTGGCGCAGGTGTCGACCGAGAAGAACAGTGCCTGCGTCGAGGTATAGACGACGTAGCGGCCGTTGGTATCGGGCGCGGCGATCGCGCCGTTGGTCTCGGTCGGCGCGTGCTCGATCGGCGACATCTGGTAGCGCTGCTCGAGCACGTGGTCGGCGGTTGCGAGCGCGGCATCGGCATCGCCAAAGCGCAGGCGCTGGTGGTCGTAGACGTCATGATAGATGAAGGCGTTCTTCGGATAGGTCTCGTTGACGACGGGCGCACCCGGCTTCAGCGCATCCTCGACGTCGAACACGGCCGGCAGCGGCTCGTAATCGATCCTGACTTTTGCGATCGCCTCGAACGCCTCGCGCTCGCTGTCGGCGACGATAGCGAGGATCGGTTCGCCCTTGTAGCGGACCTTGTCGACCGCCAGCGACGGCTCGTCGTCCTTGCCGAAGTTGATCAGGCTGAGCAGCGTGTTGAGGTTGCGTGGCACGTCCGCGCCACGGATGATCCGGCGCACGCCGGCCGAGCGCTCGGCCTCGGTGGTATCGATGCGGCGCAGCCTTGCATGGGCCTGGGTCGAACGAACGACCTTCAGGTGCAGCATGCCCTGCAGCTTGTGGTCGTTGAAATAGCTGGACGTGCCCGTGATGTGGCCGAGCATGTCCTGCCGCTGCGTACCCTTGCCGATTTCCTTCAAATTATCGTCACGCTCGTCGGCGAAGATGTCCTTGCGCAGTTCCAGCATGGTCTGACCTCAGGCGCTGGCCCGGCCGCCTGCGGCGGCGAGGATGGCATTGATGATGGGCTCGTAGCCGGTGCAACGGCAGATATTGCCGGAGATCGCCTCGATGACGTCGGCCCGACTCGGGGCGGGATTGCGGTCGAGCAGCGCCTTTGCAGCCATCAGCATGCCCGGCGTGCAATAGCCGCACTGGGCGGCGAAATTGTCGGCAAAGGCGCGCTGCAGCGGATGCAGGTTCGGGCCTTGCTTCATGCCGTCGAGCGTCTCGACCGAGCGGCCCGCGACGGTCTCGGCGAGCGTCAGGCAGGAGAGGTGAAGCTCGCCATCGATCAGCACGCTGCATGTGCCGCAGCCACCCTGGCCGCAGCCGAATTTCGGCGTCATGTCGCCGATCAGCTCGCGCAGCGCGACGAGCAGGTTGGTGCCGCCGTCGACGAAGATTGCGACGTCGCGGCCGTTGTGGCGAAACTGCAGGGGGATTTTTGTCATGGCGAGCTATTCCTGTCCCGACAGCAGGCGCCGCAAATGCACACCGACGATCTCGCGGCGATACCAGGCGCTGCCGAGCGCGTTGTCTGAGGGCGATGTTCCTTCTGTGGCGGCAGAGGCCGCAGCAGCGATGGTCGCCGCATCCAGCGAGCGGCCCTCCAGCGCGCGCTCGGCGGCGCGAGCGCGGATCTGGGTCGGCGCCATCGAGCCCAGCGCAATCCGCGCACCCGCGATCCGTCCGCCGCTGACCGGCAGATGCGCGGCGAGCGTGATCACCGAGCCGCCCTTCGGCTTGATGCGCGCGATCTTGCGATAACGAAACGCCTCGCTGCTGGCCGGCCGCGTGCACGACACCGACAGCACCAACGTCCCGGCCTGGCGCTCACGCCCCTGCAGAAACTCCTCGATCGGAATATCGCGCGAGCCGAAGCCGCCTTGAACCGCAATGGTGGCGTCGAGCGCCAGCAGCGCCACGGTGAAATCGCCGTAAGGGTTCGGCGCGAACAGATTGCCGCCGACGGTGCCCATGTTGCGCACGGCGGGACCGCCGATCGAGCGGGCAGGGGCATGCAGGAAGGCGAGGTCGCGCTCGGCTAGCACGCGCGCGAAGGTGACGCCGGCGCCCAAGGTGATGCGCGGACCGGAGGCGTCGATCCGGGTCAGCGCCTGGTCCTGAGCCCGCACGATCGTCGAGATCGAGACGTCGCCTTCGTTCAGCGCGCGCATCACCAGCGTGCCGCCGCCGAGATAGCGCGCGCTCCGGTCCGACGACAGCGCGCCAGCCGCCTCGCTCGCATTCGTAAAGGTCTTTACCGTCACGGCCATGGCTTAAGCGGCCTCCTTCAGATGGCGGCGGATCGCTTCGAATCCGGCCTGATAGATGTCTTCGGCCACCATGTGGCTGACGCGGTCCTTGTCCTCCGGCTTCGTCGTGAACCGCGACTCCCAGTGCCAGAAGGTGCGGTCGCCGTCGGTGACCGGCAGCAGCCGGACATGGGCGACGTAGTTGAACATCGGGACCGGCGTATCGAGCAGGCAATAGCTGAAGGTCTGCTCGAGGTCGGACAGCGCCAGCAGCTGCTCGCGCAGCTCCGAGCCGTCCTTCAGCTTGAACCGCCTGACGCAGCCGATCTTGTCGGCGGTCTGCGCGCGTTCGATGGAGGAGGTCGCAACTGCCGGGTGCCAGCGGTCGTGCCCGTTGAAATCGCGCAGCACGTCCCACACCGCGTCCGTCGGTGCGTTCAGGATCGTGCTCTTGACGATATGCGGCACGGCTAGCCTCCGAACACGCGCTTCAGGGCGTCGAAGCCGCCCTGGAACACGCCGCCGCCGATGTTGTTGACGAGCTCGGTCTCCCGTTCCGGCGCGCAGTCGAATTCCGCGGTCCATTCCATGAACGTCTGGTCGCCGTCGGTGACGGGCGTCAGGCGCAGGGTGGCGACGTAGTTCTCGACGCCCATCGGCGATTCCAGGATCGAGTAGGTGCAGAACATGTCGTAATCGGAGAGGCCGAGCAGCTTCTCGCGGATGCGGTCGCCATTGCGCAGGCGGAAATCCCTGACACAGCCGATCTTGTCGGAGGGCTCGCCGCCCTCGATCCGGCTTTCGGCGATGGCCGGATGCCAGTTCGGCAGGCCATTGAAATCGCGCACCCGCGCCCAGACGCGGTCGTTGCGGGCGTTGACGACGGTGGAGACGTAGACGCGGGCCATCGCTCAAACCTCAGCTCTTCTTCCGCGGCCCGCGCTCGGCCGGCGGCTCGCCGCCCTCGGTCGCAGGCGGAGCGGCCGCCGGCTTGTCGCCGCCGCCACCACCTCCGCCGCCACCCTTGCGCGCGGCCTCCTTGATGCCCTGCATGTCGCGGGCCTCGCGGATCAGCCCCGGCATCTTGGCCAGGCTGCCGCCTTCGACGCCGATATCCGACAGGATCGAGTCGATCAGCGGCGCCTGGACTCGGTAGCGTAGCGCCGAGTCGATCACCTCGTCGGTGGCGCTGCGGCCGCCATTGCCGTTGCCGTGGCCGTTGCCGTTGAGGCCGTCGACCTGGAGGATGCGGATGCCTTCGATCTTCTCCATCGGCTTGACGCTCTCGCGCACGATGCCCTCGATGCGGTCGAGCAGCTTTCTGCGGAACAGCGAGTAGCGTGCCTGGTCAGTCAGCACGTTCTCGGCTTCGTTCAGCATGCGTTGCGCTTCGGCTTCGACCGCGGCGCGCACGCGCTCGGCTTCGGCGGCGATGCGGGTCTCTTCGGCCTGCTTCTCCGCCAGCAGAACCTCGACGGTCTTGCGCCGTTTGGCGATCTCGCTCTCGCGGGCGGTGACGACGCGCTCGGCGGCTTCGGTCGCCCGGATCCGCGCCTCCTCGGCGGCTGCGCGCGCGGCCGACTCCTCCAGCGACTTCTGATGGATCGCGATCGCCTTCTCCATCAGCACCGTCTCGACGTCCTTCTCACGATTGACCTCGAGCTTGCGCAGCTCGCGCTCGCGGCCGATGCGGGCCTCGTCGAGGCCGCGGTCGGAGGCGATGCGGGCACGCTCGACCTCCTCACGGGAGGCGATCTCCGCTTCCTGCAGGGATTGCACGCGGGCGACCTCGAGCTGCTCGATGGCGCGGCGCCGCTCGATCCGGGCAGCTTCCAGTGCCTGCTCGCGCGAGACGTCGGTGGTCTCGACCTCCTTGCGCGCCACGATCTCGGCCTGCCGGACCTGGCGGTCGGCGTCGATCCGCTCGGACTTCTTGGTCGACAGCGCGATGACGCGGTCCTCGTCCGCGATCTCGATCGCCTTCTTCTGCTCGATGTTGAGCACTTCGCGCTTCTTGGAGGAATTGATGCGCTCGGCCTCGAGCGCCAGGTCGACCGTGATGCGCTGCCGCTCGATGGCGTCGCGCCGCTTCAGCTCGGCCGCCTCGAGGACGCCGGTCCGCTCGATTTCGAGCGCGCGCGTCTCCCGTTCGGCCTGGATGCGCTCGGCCGCAACCGCCTTTTCCTGGGCGATGCGGGCCGCCTCGATCGCCTCGCGCGAGGCGATGTCAGCTTCCTCGACGGCGCGGTTGCGGGCGATCTCCAGGGAGCGCACGCGCTCCTCCTGCGCGATGCGCGAGGCTTCCGTGGTCTCGCGCGCGGCGATGCCGGCGACGTCCAGCGCCTGGTTGCGCTCGATCTCCAGCTGCCGTGTGTTCTGCTCGGCAGCGATGCGCTCGGTAGCCAGCGTCCGCTCCCGGGCAATGCGGGCGGCCTCGACCGCGCGCTGCGCTTCGATCTCGGCCTCCTGGATGGTCCGCACCTGCTGGATTTCCAGCGCGCGAGTGCGCTCGTCCGAGGAGATACGCTCGACATTGACGATCAGCGTCTGGGCGATGCGCGCCTTTTCGGTGGCCTCGCGTGCGGCAATCTCGGCCTCGTCGACCGCGCGCGTCCGCTCGATCTCGCGGCGCCGCGTCTCTTCCTCGTTGGCGATGCGGGCGTCGGTGACGACGCGGTCCTGCTGGATGCGGGCTTTCTCGATTGCCTCGCGCGCGGCGATCTCGGCTTCCTCGACTGTGCGCATCCGCTCGATCTCGCGCTGGCGGACTTCGCGTTCCGAAGCGATGCGTGTGGTATCGATCGAGCGCTGGTTGGCGATCCTTGTCTTCTCGATCTCCTCGCGCGCCAGCAGCTCCTTCTCCTCGATCGTGCGGGTCCGTTCGATCTCCTTCTGGCGGGTCTCGCGCTCGGAGGCGATGCGGGCCTCGGCGATCGCCTGCTCATTGGCGATGCGGGCGCGCTCGATGGCCTCGCGGGCGGAAATCTGTGCTTGTTCGGCCTCGGTCTCGCGCAGGGCCCGCTCGCGGGCGACTTCGGTGCGCTGAAGCGCGCGGCGCATCTCGATGTCGCGTTCCTGCTCCAGGCGTGCGGTCTCGCTCTCGCGCTCGATCTCCAGCGCCTGCCGCTCGGCTTCCAGGTTGCGGGAGCGGATCTTGATCATCGAATCCTGCTCGATGTCGTTGCGCAGCTTCCGCCTGGCCTCGATGTCCTCCATCAACCGCGTCAGGCCTTCGGCGTCGAAGCGGTTCGAAGGGTTGAAGAACTCGAGATCGGTCTGGTCGAGATCGGTGATCGCAACCGATTCCAGCTCGAGGCCGTTTTGGGCGAGAGCTTCCGCCGCTTCGGTCTTGACCCGCGCGACGTAGTCGCCGCGACGCTCATGCATCTCCTCCATGGTCATCTCGGAAGCGACCGAGCGGATCGCGGAGATGAACTTGCCGGCGAGAAGCGCGTGGAGCTGCCCGGGTTCCAGGGTGCGGCGGCCGAGTGTCGCAGCGGCAATCGAGACGGCCTCCCGGGTCGGCTGCACGCGGACATAGAAGTCGGCCTCGATGTCGACGCGCATGCGGTCGCGGGTGATCACGGCATCCTGCTTCGAACGCACGATGCCCATCGGCAGCACGTTCATGTTGACGGGCGTGTAGTCGTGGATGAACGGCAGCACGAAGGCGCCGCCATTGATCACCACGCGTTCGCCGAGGAAGCCGGTGCGGACGAACGATGTCTCCTTGGAGGAGCGGTGGTAGAGCCAGTTCACGATATAGACGCCAACCACGATCACGATGATCGCGACGATCAGCCAGAGGATCAATTCACCGACCAACATCCCTGACATCTTTCCCTCCCTCGAACCTCTCGGGCGTTATCGCGCGCCGATCGCCTTGAATTGCCGCACCTGTTCCGTCAGCGCCCGCTCCACCGGCAGCCGCTCCATCGAGGATGCGCCGTAGAAGCCGTGGCAATGACGGGTGTTCTTCATGATGAAATCGGCGTCGGCGGGATCTGCGATCGGGCCGCCATGCGCCAGCACCAGGATGTCCGGATTGACGCTGAGCGCGGCGGTGGCCCAGGTGTCAATCCGCGCCGGGCAGTCCTTGAGCCTCAAGGCGGTTTGCGCACCGATCGTGCCCCCGGTGGTCAGGCCCATGTGGCAGACGATGATGTCGGCGCCGGCGATGGCCATCGCCGCGGCTTCCTTCTCGCTGAATACGTAGGGCGTGGTCAGCATGTCCTTGTCGTGCGCCTTGGCGATCATGTCGATCTCGAGCGCGTAGGACATGCCGGTCTCTTCGAGATTGGCGCGGAAGGTACCGTCGATCAGGCCGACCGTCGGAAAGTTCTGGACGCCGGCAAACCCGAGTGCCTTCAGCTGGTCCAGAAATACGTCCATGTCGCGGAAGGGATCGGTGCCGTTGACGCCCGCCAGCACCGGGGTCTGGTCGACCACGGGGAGCACCTCGCTCGCCATTTCCAGCACGATGGCGTTGGCATCGCCATACGCCATCAGGCCCGCGAGCGAGCCACGCCCGGCCATGCGGTAGCGGCCGGAATTGTAGATGACGATGAGGTCGACGCCGCCGGCTTCCTCGCATTTGGCTGACAGCCCCGTGCCGGCGCCGCCGCCGACGATCGGCTCGCCGCGCCTTGCCATGTCGCGAAACCTCTTCAGCAGCGCCGCGCGTTCAAACCTGGCCATCGGTCACCTCGCGAGTCTCCGCCGCACACCGGTCCGCCCGAACAGGTTTCGGAACGCACTGACGATGGCGGCGGCGAAATCGGGATCGTTGATGTTCTTGGGGATGCGAATGAGCTGGCGGTTGCCGGTCTGCCGCACGGTCCGCTCCAATGTGCGGAACAGCGCGGCGTCGGCATCCGGATCCCAGAACGGCTGACCTCGCGCGTCGAGGGCCGAGACGCCGCCCTCGGGCAGGAAGAAACGCACCGGGCCATCCATCTGGTTGAGCCGCTCGCCGATCCAGCGGCCCATGCGCTCGTTCTCTTCGGCCGTGGTCCTCATCAACGTCACCTGCGGATTGTGGACGTGGAATTTGCGGCCGCGATAGCGCTCGGGAATGGTGTCAGGCGCGCCGAAATTGACCATGTCGAGTGCGCCGACCGAGCCGACATAGGGCAGGCGGCTGCGGATGATCGCGCCGAAGCGATCCTCGGTCGCCGGGAACACGCCGCCCATCAAGAGGTCGCAGACTTCAGTCGTGGTGAGGTCGATCGCGCCGGCGAGCTGGCCGGACTCGACGAGCTTCTCCATCGAGCGCCCGCCGACGCCGGTGGCGTGGAAGACCAGGCACTCGAAATCGTCGCGAAGGTCGGCGGCGATCTTCTGCACGGCCGGCGTGGTGACGCCGAACATGGTGATGCCGATTGCGGGCAGCCCGCCGGCTTCGCGCGCCGTTGCGGCACGCGTGTCGAGCCGCGCCTTGACCATGCCGGCGAGCGCGTTGGCGCCGTTGGCCAGCACCGCGCGTGAGATCGAATTGAGCCCCTGCACGTCGGTGACGGAGTACATCATGGTGATGTCGGCCGGGCCGACATAGGGGCCGACATCGCCCGAGGCGACGGATGAGATGATCAGCTTGGGAACGCCGACGGGCAGGGCCCGCATCCCCGGGGCGACCAGC
Source organism: Bradyrhizobium yuanmingense (assembly GCF_025200905.1). Taxonomy (NCBI): domain Bacteria; kingdom Pseudomonadati; phylum Pseudomonadota; class Alphaproteobacteria; order Hyphomicrobiales; family Nitrobacteraceae; genus Bradyrhizobium; species Bradyrhizobium yuanmingense. Next base: position 2,743,872 of record NZ_CP104173.1, read on the forward strand.
GAGGCCGCGCCGGAACCGCCTGCCGAGATCACGCCGGCGACATTGCCTTGGCGCCGCAGCCAATTGGCAAACGCATCTGCCATCGCGGTCACGGCGGCTCCGCGATCGGTGCCGAACACGGCGGAGCCGCCGCGGCCGTGGTTCAGGGCGATCTCCTGCGCGGAGACATCGCAGGAGGAATGCTTGCCGCTGGTCGAGACGTCGACCAACCGCGTGCGCAGGCCGCTTTCGGCTATGATGTCGCGGATGTAGCGCAGCTCCTGGCCCTTGGTATCGAGCGTGCCGACGACCAGCACCACCGGCGGGCCCGAAGCCTGCGCCGCCACCGGTTCGTGCTTGCGCCGCGCCGTCTCGTCGAGCCGGGCGACCTGCGTCGAGAGCGTCCGCGCCGCGGCCTCGATGCGGGCGATCGGCACCGGTTGCGACCATCGCGTCGGCAGCGTCGGATTGGAGATGTAGATGCGCACCGGCCCGTCGCGCCGTGGCGCCGGCGCCGGCTTCGTTTCGGCGCCGGATGCGGCGATTTCGATATCCGGTTCGAGCTCCGCATGAAGCCCGACGCCGAGCAGGCGCTGCTGTAGCTCGCGGTCCGCGGCAAGGCGCGCGGAGTCGATGATGCGGTTGATGCGGCCGTTGACCATGATCGCGACGTTGCGCGAGATCGCGGTGGCGACGCCAATGTTCTGCTCGATCACGAGCACGGACATGTCGCCGTCTTCGCCGAGCCGCAGCAGCATCTCCTCGACCTGCGCGACGATGACGGGCGCGAGGCCCTCGGTCGGCTCGTCCATGATGAGCAGGTGCGGATTGGTGAGCAGCGCGCGCGAGATCGCCAGCATCTGCTGTTCGCCGCCGGACAGCTGGCCGCCGCCGTGATCCCGACGCTCGGCGAGCCGGGGAAAGGTGTCGTAGATGCGCTCGACGGTCCAGGCGCCCGAACGCAGGCCGCCGGCGAGCCGCAGATGCTCGTCGACGCTGAGCGAGCGCCACAGTCGGCGGCCCTGCGGCACGTAGCCGACGCCGAGCCGGGCGATCTGGGCCGGCGGCCGCCGCGTGACATCCTCGCCGCGCACGCGGATCGAGCCGCCGCTCACGCCGACCAGCCCCATGATCGCCTTGCACAGCGTGGTCTTGCCCATGCCGTTGCGGCCGACGACTGAGAACACGCCGCTCTCCAAAGTGAGATCGACGCCCTGCAGCGCATGCGAGTGGCCGTAATAGACGTCGAGCCCGCGGATCTCGAGCGCGGGATTGCTGCGGCGGATCTCATTCATGGCCGCCTCCAAGATAGAGCTCCTGCACCTCGGGGTCGGACTGAATCTCCTCCGGCAGGCCTTCCTTGAAGACGCGGCCATTGTGCATCATCGTGACGCTCTCGACGACGCGCAGCGCGACGTCCATGTCGTGCTCGATGATGATGTAGCCGATATGGGCGGGCAGGGAGGTCAGGATCTCGATCAGCTCGGCTCGCTCCGTCGGCGAGAGGCCCGCTGCCGGCTCGTCGAACAGCACGAAGCGCGGCGCACCGGCGAGCGCGAGCGCGATCTCGAGCTGGCGCTGCTGGCCGTGCGCGAGCTCGGCCACGCGCTGGTCCTTCACGGCGGACAGATGCACGGCCTGGATCAGGTTGTCGGCCGCATGCATCAATGCATCGTTTTGTCCCGGACGCAGAAACGAGAAGCGTCCGCGCGAGACGCCGCGGCAGGCGAGATAGACGTTGTCCTGCACGGTGAGGCCGGGGAACAGCGCCGAAATCTGGTAGGTGCGGCGCAGCCCGCGGCGGATGCGCTCATAGGGCGGGAAGTGCGTCACGTCCTCGCCGAAGAAGCGGATGGTGCCGGAGGAGGGCGGGAAGTCGCCCGTGATGCAGTTGAACAGCGTGGTCTTGCCGGCACCGTTCGAGCCGAGCACGGCGCGCCGCTCGCCCGGTCGCACGGTGATGGTGACGTCGGTCAGCGCGGCGAGCGCGCCGAACAGCCGCGTCACGCCGCGCAGCTCCAGCGCGGCGCCGGCACCGACGGCGGAGAGGCGTTGGGCGACGCTATCCATGGCCGCGCCCTCCACTGGTGCGGCTCACCTCGCGCCGTTGATGCTGACGCCAGCGCTGCCAGAGGCCGATGACGCCGTCCGAGGACCAGAACACGATGGCGAGGAAGCCGAGCCCGATCAGCAGGCGGAAGCGGTTGCCGTCGAGTCCGAGTCGGACCAGGAAGTCGAGCGCGAAGGTGCGCAGCAGCACGAAGATCAACGCGCCGATGAAGGGCCCGATCGGGCGGGTGATGCCGCCGACGACGGAGATGATCAGCACGTCGATGCAGGCGCCGACGCTGACCGAACCCGGCGAGATCTGGCGATAGTTCCAGACCTGGAGCACGCCGGCCAGCGCGGCGACGAAAGACGCGAAAGCATAGGCCGCGACGCGGTGCGCATTGACGTTGAAGCCGAGCGCCGCCATGCGCCGCGGATTGTCGCGCACACCCTGGAGCGCCAGGCCGAACGGCGCGCGCGAGAGATACTCGACCGCGAAATAGCAGAGCGCGGCGACCGCGAGCACGATGTAATAGAAGGGAATGTCGGCGCGCCAGTTCACGCCCCAGAAGTGTGGCGTGGCCACGGTGTTGATGCCGGTATGACCGTTGAAGATCGCCCAGTTCTGGTTGGTGAAATAGTAGAAGGCCGCTCCGATCGCGAGCGTGATCATGATGGTGTAGATGCCTTCGGTGCGCACCGCGAGCGCTCCGCCGAGCGTGCCGAAGGCGGTCGCCAGCGCCAGCGCCATCGGCACCGCGAGCCACCACGGCCAGCCCAGGCTGATATTGGGGTTGCCGCTGACGCCGAACACCGCGACCATGTAGGCTGAGAAGCCCGCGATGGTGAGCTGCATCAGGCTGACCATGCCGCCATAGCCGGCAAGAAACATCAGGCTCAGCGCCACGGTGCCGAGGATCAGCGTGGTCGCGAAGATCTCGATCAGAAAAAAGCTGCTCGCGATCAGCGGCATGATCAGGAGAATGGCCGCGACGGCCCAGGCAGCGGGGTTGTTGATCTCCGGCCATGTCCGGGCGGGGGGCTGCGCCTTGGTGGCGCGGCCTACGGCAACTGGGGCATCGTGGGCGAGCGACATCTCAGCGCCTCGCCAACAGGCCTTGCGGCCGGATAGCCAGCACCAGCACCATGATCAGGAAGGTCACGACGATGGCGTAGGTCGGGATGTAGACCGAGCCGAGCTGCTCGGCGAGGCCGATGATCAGCGCGCCGAGCGCAGCGCCCGGGATCGAGCCCATGCCGCCCACGATCACGACGACGAGGGACGCCAGCAGGAAACGGATGTCTTCGCCGGGCGACAATGACTGGAAGGTGCCGCCGACGACGCCAGCGATGCCGGCAAGCCCCGCGCCGAAGGCGAACACCCCGACGAAGACGAGCTGGATGCGCACGCCGGTCGCGGCGAGAATATCGCGGTCGTCGACGCCGGCGCGGATGATCATGCCGATCCGGGTGCGGTTGAGCGCGAGCCACATCGCGACGCCGATGACCACGGAGGCCACGAAGATCACGAGCCTGACGAGTGGATATCTGAGGTAGACCGGATCGCCCGAGGATTTGATCGCAGTCACCAGCGGCAGCTCGATGGGACCGATCAGCCATTTCGGGGTCTGGATCTGGTAGAAGTCGCCGCCGCAGGCCCACAGCATGAGATCGGCAAACACGATCGAGAGCCCGATCGTCACCATTGTTTGCCTGAGATCCTGGCCCTCCATCCGGCGGAACACGATCACCTGCAGCAGCACGCCGACAAAGGCGGTCAGGACAAAGGCGACGATGAAGCCGAGGATCCACGAGCCGGACGATGTGCTGATGGCATAACCGATATAGCCGCCGAACAGATAGAGCGAACCGTGCGCGAGGTTGACGTTGCGCATCAGGCCGAAGATCAGCGTGAAGCCGCTGGCGACCAGAAAATAGAGGCCCCCGAGCGTGATGCCGTTGAACACCGCGTTGAGGAAGACGCGCTTGCGGCCGATCGCCTCTTCCAGCCCCGGCGGCCAGACTGCGAAGATCAGCCAGAGCGCGACCGCAATCGCGATGATCGTAATCAGCGCCCAAGCCGGATGGCGTTCGACGAAGCGGCTCATGGCTTCACCTCGCCCCGCTTGCGGGGAGAGGTCGACGCGTAGCGCCGGGTGAGGGGGACTCTCCGCAAGCCAAACTGCCGCCGCACTTGCGGAGACTCCTCCTCACCCAGACCCTCTCCCCGCAAGCGGGGCGAGGGGGCATGCAAGCCGTTGCCGGCTGCTGGCCCTGCCATGAGCGAACTTCCTCCCGTCACGCGCGATCCTCTTTTCCGGGATCGCGTTGCCGGCATCCTAGCCAAGCGGCGAGGGCGACATTTGATCGTGAGTATCTTTTCGTGGCCTGCGCTCAGGCGCGCAAAACCTTGGCGGCGCGACGATAATCGGTCGGGGCCATCCCGACATTGGCGGCAAAAAAGCGCGTGAAACCGCTCTGTGAGGAGAAGCCGAGATCGAAGCCGATGTCGGCGATCGGTGTCTCGCTCGCCACCAGCGCTTCGAGCGCCTGTTCCATGATCAGCGTGTTGAGATAGAGGTTCGGCGTGACGCCGGTCTGCACGCGGAACAGCCGGTAGAAATGCGGTCGCGACAGGCCGGATTCGCGCGCGATGGTGTCGAGCTCGATTTCAGCGCCGGGGCTCTCCGACATCATCTTGATGCACTTGCGGACGCGAAAGTCGGTGACGGCGCCGCCTGCGCGCGGATCGCGCGCGATCTCGGCCTGCTGCCAGCTTTCGTCGTAGCAGATGTCGATCAGCCGCCTCAGCTCGGAATCGAGACTGGAGAGCGATGGTGCGCCGCACACGAGCGCGGCGGTCCGCCTGATGTGCTTGTCGAGTGCTGGCGTGCGCTTGAACTGGGTGCGGCCGAAGCGCAACCGGTCGGAGCCGGAGGCATCCGGCGCAAACCATTCGGCGTTGACGTAGAGCACGAAGAAGATGGCGCCGCCCTCAAGATCGGTCGGCAGGAAGTTGTGCGGTTCCCAGGGATTGACGGCGACGACCGACGTCTCGGTGAGATCGTAATGCCCGTCGGAGACATCGATGCATGCCGACATGCCGCCGACATGGAAGATCAGATGACCTTCGCGATGGGCGTGGATATTGAAAGGCCGGTTCAACTGATAAACCGTCGCCCGGCCGAAGCGGCCATGGAAGACGGCGAGCGCACGGCTCATGCCTTCCCCTCCCGAATGTTCTTGTCTTTTCGGCCAGCCTTCAACAACACCGCCGAGATTGCAAGAGCGGAGAGCGACCGCGTCAGCGAGTCGCTCCCCGGTTGCGTCTGCCTGACGTGATGCGTCAGTACTTCTTACATTCCGGCACGGTGCGGCTCGGCAGCCCGATCTTGGAGAACACGGCCGGGTCGTAGCCGAGCGTCTGGTTCACGTTCGGGATCACCTTCACGACCTTGCTGAACAGCGCGCCCTTGCCGTCGTCGACGACTTCGGTGACGAAGTTGGTGCCGATCGCCTGGCGGTTGGAGTCGAGCTTGATCTTGCCGTTCGGTGCGTCGAGCTCGATCTTTGCCAGTGCTTCCTTGTACTTGGCCTGGTTGTTGGAGAGATCGCCGTTGACCTGACGCAGTGCGAGGATCAGCGCCATGGTTGAATTATAGTAGTTGGTGGCGAGCAGCGACGGGCTCGGGAAGCGCTTGTTGGGCGGGAAGGCGTCTTGATAGGCCTTCACGAATTTCTGCCAGCCCGGATCCTCCCAGGTGTCGGCCTGTCCGCTCGCCGCGATGGTTCCGATCAGCGCGTTCTTGGCGTTGCCCTTCGACGACAGGATCGTCTGGTCGATCATGATGGAACCGCCCATCAGATGCGCCTTGCCGCCGGCCTGCTGATACTGGTTGAGGAAGTTGACGGCGTCGGCGCCGCCAAGCCCGAGATAGATGGCATCGACGTCGTCGGGCAGGGCAGCGATGACGGAGGCGAAGTCCTTCGTTCCCAGCGGCACCCATTGCCGGTTGGTGACCTGTCCGCCCATGCCGCAGAACTCGAGCACCAGCCCGAACACCTGGGTATAGATGAAGGAATAGTCCTCGCCGACGGTCGCGATCTTGCGATACTTTTTCTCTTCATAGGCGTATTTGCCGAGGCCGATCTGCCACTGCGCGCCGTCCATGTTGTAGCGGAAGAAGTTCGGTGCCGGGTCGACATAGGTCGTTTCCTGCGCACCGGATGCGGCATTGATGAACGTCAGCCCGGGATGGCTCTTGGCAAAATTCTTGACCGCGATGCCTTCGTCGCCGGAGAGCGGCGACAGCAGGATCTGCACCTTGTCCTGCTCGATCAGCTTGCGCACGGCGCGCACGGCGGAGTCCGGCGTTGCATCGGTCGAAGCGACGATGAATTCGAGTTCCTTGTCGCCGACCTTCTTGCCGAGCACGTTGAGCGCGGTCTGGTGGCCGCGCATGCCGTCCTCGCCGAGCACCGTGTAGGTGCCCTCGAGCGTTGCGGTCACGCCCACCTTGATCTTTTCCTGGGCGATCGCCGCGCCCGAAAGAAACAGGCTGCTCAACGCGAGCAGTCCGATGCTGCATTTCGACATGTGCTCCTCCCTGTGTCATCGCTTGTTGCCGCGACGAACCGTATGGTGCCCGTGGCTCTCGAAGCCCGCGGCTTTGGAGGAAAGCTAACCGAAGTCGGATGCGCTGCACCCATCGCGGCCTCGTTCGGCTTGACTGGCAGTCTCATTTTTGAATGTTGCGGCGCGAGTGATTTTCGCGGTGCAGCAGGACGCCGCGCTAGCTGTAATCTTCGCCGAGAAACTGGTTGATCGCATCGAACGCCTGCAGACGGTTTTTCTCCAGCAGAACCATGTGCGTGCCTTCGCCAATCTCGACCCATCGCCGGTATGGCGCATGCTTCAACGAAAGGAAGAAGTTCTGCGCCGAGTCGATAGGAACGTCCTGGTCCCATTCCGCGTGGACCAGGAGCACGGGCACGCGAATGTCAGCGGCGTCATAGAGCCTCTTGCCCGCGGCCCAGTATTCGCGGATGTCCAGGATCGGGCCGTTGACTGCACGCATGATGGCAGGCGCTTGCGCGCTGCCTAGCGGGTCGGTGGCGAGCGAGATATTGGCCCAGCGCTCGAAGCCGCCCGCCGGAATCAAGCTCGATCGTGCCGCTTCCGGCGCAGCCGAAAGCCAGCGCTCCCTGAAGTCCAGCACCGGAACGTTGCGATAGCCGCCGAGGCGCCCGCCAGCATCGATCGGAGCTGGGCCCTGCAGCACCCAAAGCGGCGCGACCAGCGCGAGCTTGACGACCTTGTCGTTGTTGCCTGCGGTGTAAGCGCCGGCCACCGAGCCGCCCCAGGACATTGCAACCAGATTGAGGCGAGCGATCCTGCGCTGCTTCAGGATGTGCGCGACGGCGCTGGCGAGGTCGCGCACGCCGGCCTCGGTGCGCACGAGCGGTTCGGACTGCTCCGGCGGCGCGTCCATCTCGGACGGGCGGGTCGATTGGCCATAGCCGCGCACGTCGAGCGCGAAGACGTCGTAGCCATGGCCGGCGAGATGATCCATGAACGAGAGGCCACCGAGCGGCGTATCGAAAAGGCTTCCCGATGAATAGGTCGCGCCGTGCATCATCAGGATGGTTCGCTCGGCGGAGAAGGTCTCGAGCGCCGCGGGGCGCTTGTTCCGCAGGTGAAGCGAAATTCCGGCCGTGTCGCTCGGGATCATGAGATCCTCGACTACGATCTTGGGCCTGCCGACGCGCGCGCTGGCGTGCTGGTTCATGATCGTTCTCCGTTCAGACGAATTGCCAGGTGAAGCGTCCTCCGGTGCGGCTGACGCGGCCGACCGATGACTGTGCGAAATGGGTGGTGAAGATGGTTGAGCCCCGCTCGGCGGCGTCCTCCAGCACGAAGGCGCGCGAGCGCAACGCGGCTTCCGGGAATTCGCAGAAGCAGGAATTGAGTGAAGGCTCATAGACCTGGAGCGGGTGGTGCATCACGTCTCCGGCGAACAGCGCCTCCTCTCCACGCGAGACGAGGCGGATGGAGGCGTGATCGACGCTGTGGCCGGGCGTCGGGACGAACGAGATGCCCTCGATGGCCTCGCTCCCGTCCACTGCGATGAGTCTGGCAAGTCCGGCCTCGATCACCGGCCGGACGCTGTCGTCATAGACATGGTCGGCCGGCTTGCGCAGCGCGGGGCCGAGGGACGGGGCCGGGCGGGCCGTTCCGGTCGGCTCTGTGCCCGTCGCGAGGCTCTCGCCATAGGCCTGCTCGATCGCGGAGAAGACGTAGGTCGCATTCGGGAAGGTCGGGACCCAGCGTCCGTCGACGAGACGGGTGTTCCAGCCGACGTGATCGGCATGCACGTGGGTGAGCAGCACGTAGTCGACCTGCTCCGGCGTGACGCCCGCTGCGGCCAGCCGCGCCAGGAACGGTTCGTTGAGCCGGTGAAGCGGCGGAATCTCCGGCCGGTTCTTTTCGTTGCCGGTGGCCGTGTCGATCAGGATCGTGTGGTGCGGTGTCCTGACCACCCAGCTGTGAATGCTTTGGATGAAGGTACCGGTCGCAGCATCGAACGAGCCCGCCTCCAGGCTGTCGCGATGGCGCTCCAGCGCCCGCGGCTCGCCTCCCGGATAGAGCGCGTCGAACTTGAATGCGGCAAGCCGCAACTCGTCGATCCGCGTGATGGATGCTTCGCCGACCTGATAGGTCTTGGCCGCGTGAATCATCAAGATGTCCTCCACTGGACCGCGGCGTAGGGCTGGTTGCCCGGGCCGCGGTGACGGTGAGGTACGAAGCGCGCCAGGCCTTGGGGAGAGTCGCGGGCTCGATAGGTCCCATCGACATTGTCGATATCGGAAAGGACGCTGGCCCAGCTTTTCACGCCGGCGTTTTGGCCCTAACCCTCGTATCGCGGCTCGTCGCGGTCGCGACATGCCCCAGACGGAGGTGCCACCGATGCAGGATGCGGAACACGGCCGGGGTCGGCCGGCCGATGATAACGATCTCGCCGAGATCGACCTCGGTCTGTTGCTGGCTCTGGAGGCTCTCCTGCGCGAGCGGAACGTGACGCGCGCGGCCTCCCGGCTCAATATCGGGCAGCCTGCGCTCTCGGCGCGGCTGAACCGGCTGCGGCAGATCTTTGCCGATCCGCTGTTCGTGCCCGCGGCGAGCGGGCGCGGCGTCGTGCCGACGACGAGGGCGGTGGAGCTGCAGACGGCGCTTGCGGACGTGCTCGGCAAGCTTCGTCGCATGGTGGAGGGGCCGGCTGAGTTCGACCCCGCCAAGAGCCAGCGTACCTTCGTCGTTGCCATCCACGAGAATCCGGCCGTGACGCTGGCGCCCGGCCTGGTCGCGCGCTTGACCGCGATGGCCGAGCGGGCGCGGCTCGCCCTCGTTCACCCCGCGCGCGATGTCGTGGATCAGCTCGAAAGGGGGGAGATCGACATCCTGGTGACGGGCGCCGACCGCACACATGGCGAGCTGATGCAGCGGCCGCTGTTCGAAGACGGCTTCCTGTCCGCACAGCGCAAGGGTCATCCCCGCGGCATCGGTCCGCTCGATCTCGACAGCTTTTGCGCGCTCGACCATCTGCTGATCTCCGCCGATGGCGGCGGTTTCTCGGGCCTGGTCGACGACGCGCTGGCGGTGCTCGGCCGCTCCCGGCGCGTCGCCGTCTCGATTCAGACCTATGCGCTGGCGCCGGTCATCCTTGCGCACAGCGACTGCATCTGCACCCTTCCGCGGCGCTTCCTGATCCGCTTCGCCCACGAGCTCGATCTCACGCCACCGCCGCTCGATCTGCCGCCCGCTCGCATCGTCGCGTTGTGGCATCCGCGCAATCAGGAGGACAAAGGCCACGCCTGGCTTCGCGAGTGCCTATACCAGGCGGCTGCCGCTTGATCGCGGTTGCCCTCACGTGGGGACGAGCGGGCGCTGCTCAGGCTGTAAGTTCTGATTTCGGAATGAAGTCGGCCAGCTTGCATTCGTCGCGTCCGGTATGCCGCCTGCCGCCTTCCTGAGCTGCGTGCCGAGATGGGCAGGTGCCTCGAAGTATCACCGGATCGCCATTACCGCCGGCTTTCGCCCCTTGTATCCTTGCTCGATGCGGAGCGCAGGAGAGCGCATGATGCGCCGGGCCTGGCGACCGGCGGCAAAGACCGGTAGCGAGCCCCCAGGCTGGCCACTGACGTTGCCAGCGGGCGATCGCCCGAGAAGCCAGCTGGCAATCCATTGATTGCACATCCAGACCTACCCCCCACGCTGACGATTGACAGCGAATTATTACATGTCTAAAAATATGCAAATTCATATAATCCGTGAGATGCCTGAATGGACGTGCATCCGCTCAAGCTCAAGGTCAGGTCGTATGTCGCGGAGACGCCGTTCATACGGAGCCTTGTGTTTGGTGTGGAGGACGGCGTCGTGCCGCAATGGCAGGCAGGTGCGCATCTCCGCGTCGCGCTCCCGAATGGCGGAGACCGGCCGTACTCGCTGATGGCGTTGCCGGGACTTCCTGAAGATGCGCTGGCGCTTGGTGTCCTGCGCGAGGAGGCTTCGAGCGGCGGCTCGCAGTTCATGCACGCGCTCAAGGTCGGCGACGTCGTGAAGGCGAGCGCGCCGGTCAACAATTTCCGACTGCACGAGGGAGCAGCGCCGGCGCTGCTGTTCGCCGGCGGCATCGGCATCACGCCCGTTCTGTCGATGGCGGCGGAACTGGCGGCGCGGGGAAGCTCATATCGCCTGCACTATGCCGGGCGCACGCAAGGATTGCTGGCGTTCCTGCCGCAATTGCAGGAGATCTGCGCCGGAGGGCTGTCCGTCCACTACGACAGCGATGAATCCCGCCTCGACATTGCCGCGGCGCTCGGCGATGCCGCAGCAAACGCCCACGTCTATGTCTGTGGCCCTTCGGGCATGATCGAGGCGGTGAAGGCCGCTGCGGCCGCCGCCGGCGTGTCAACCGATCGCGTTCATTACGAGCTCTTCAAGTCCGAGCAGCCGTCATCGCCTGACCAGCCGTTCGAGGTCGAGATCAAGTCGACCGGGCAGGTTGTCGGCGTTGCTGCCGGGCAGACCATCATCGAGGCGCTGGAGGCGGCTGGTTTCGACGTGCTCTACGACTGCCGGCGCGGCGATTGCGGCATCTGCCAGTGCGGCGTGATCGCGGGACTCCCCGATCATCGCGACGTCATCCTCAGCGACGAGGAGAGGGCGTCCAACAAGGTCATGCAGATCTGCGTGTCACGCGCGAAGTCGGAACGACTGGTGCTGGATCTCTAGGGGAGACGAGGGACGCCATGAAAAGATACGGCGGGAATGCCCACGCGATTGCGGCGCTGGTGCGCGAGGCCGAGGTGCATCGCGACGTCTATGTCGACCCCGAGATCTTCGAGCTCGAGATGGAGCATCTGTTTCCCAACAGCTGGGTCTATGTCGGCCATGCCAGTCAACTTGCAAAACCCGGCGATTTCATCACCGCCAATATCGGCCGGCAGCCGGTCATGGCCAGCCGCCATACCGACGGCTCCATCCATGTGTTCTACAATCGCTGCCCGCACAAAGGCGTGAAGATCGCGTCCGAACCCTGCGGCAACACCGGAAAGTTCTTCCGCTGCCCCTATCACGCATGGTCTTTCAAGACCGACGGCTCCCTGCTCGCGATCCCGCTGAAGAAGGGCTACGAGGGCACCGGCTTCGGCGACACCCAGGCGAATGAGGGCTTGTCGAAGGTCAGGAACGTCGTCATTTATCGTGATTTCATCTTCGCTCGCCTGAGCGTTTCAGGCGTCTCCTTCGAGGATTATTTCGGCGAAAGTCTTTCGACCATCGACAACATGGTCGACCGCTCGCCGGAGGGGAAGCTCGCAGTCCAGGCGACGCCGATCCGTTACATGCACACGTGCAATTGGAAGATGCTGGTCGAGAACCAGACCGACACCTGCCATCCGATGGTGGCGCATGAGAGCTCGGCCGGCACCGCGGTCAAGGTCTGGAAGCGCGAGCAGGGCGATTCCACGGAAACACCGATGGCGGTACAGCTCTACGGTCCCTTCATGAGCCCGTACGAGTTCTACGAGCAGAGCGGCATCCGGATCTGGCCGAACGGCCACGGCCACACCGGCGTCGCCAACTCCATCCATTCGAACTATTCGGACATCCCGGGCTACCTCGACCAGATGGTCGCAGCCTACGGCGAGCAGCGCGCGCATGAGATCCTTGGCGAGGTCAGGCACAACACCGTCTACTTCCCGAACATCATGGTGAAGGGCGCTGTCCAGATCCTGCGCAATTTCATCCCGATCGCGGTCGACAAGACGCTGGTCGAGAGCTGGGTCTATCGCCTGGTCGGCGCGCCCGACAAGCTCTACGAGCGCGCATTGATGTACAACCGCTTCATCAACGCGCCGACCTCGATCGTCGGCCACGACGACCTCGAAATGTACGAGCGGGCGCAGGAAGGACTGAAGTCCAACGGCAATCGATGGGTTAATCTGCGACGGCTCTACGACGGCCATGAAGAGCAGGACGTCACGGCGGTGATCAACGGCACGTCCGAGCGGCAGATGCGCAACCAGTTTCACGCCTGGGCGAAATTCATCACCATGGACATGGACAAGCGCATCGAGGCTGCGGAATGATTGGCGAGAAGACCATCACGGACTTCATCTATCGCGAGGCGGAGCTGCTCGACACCATGGAGTGGCAGGCCTGGCTCGATCTGTTTCACCCCGAAGGGCGTTATTGGATGCCGCTGGAATGGCAGCAGCAGGATCCGGTGCTGCAGCCGTCCCTGATGTACGAGGATCTGCTGCTCCTGAAGGTGCGGGTCGAGCGGCTCGCCGGCGAGCGCACCTTCAGCCAGAAGCCGAAGAGCCGTTGCCATCATCTGCTCCAAGCACCGCGGATCGTCGCGTGCGATCCTGCTGCCGGAATGTTCAAGGCCCGGACCTCCTACATCTACACCGAGACGCGCGGCGATATGCTGGAGCGCTATTCGGGATGGGCCTCGCACGAGCTCGTGCAAGTCGGCGATGCCCTGAAGATCAAGCTCAAGCGCGTCGATCTCGTCAATTTCGATGCGCCGTTCGGCAACATCCAGCTTTTCATGTGAGACTGCCTTGTCCGCTGCGACTACTGTCCATGCCCGTTTTCAAGAGACCGCGCTCCGCCGCGGCGAGGCGGGTTTCCTCAACGTGCTGCCGGAGACCGCAGGCTTCTACGGCATTGCGGCGGGCGAGATTTCCTACCGCGCGATGCTCGACCGGGTCGAGCGCCGTCGCGTAGCGTTTGCGAGCCGCGGCTACGGCGAAGGCCACCGGGTCGGGCTGCTGCTCCAGAACAGGCCCGTCTTCATCGAGCTGTGGTTCGCGCTCAATGCGCTCGGCGTCTCGGTGGTGCCGATCAATCCGGACCTCCGTCTCAGCGAGCTCGAATACATCATCGGGCATTCCGAGATGAATGCTGCGTTCGTCCTCACCGAACGGCGCGAGGAGGTGGAGCTGGCCGCGCGTCAGGCCGGCAGGCCAATCCCTGTCGTGGACGATCAGGACGACGTTCCCGCTCCCTTCGGCGGTGCGCGGTCCTCGACCTCAGCTAGCGAGGGGAGCGAATGCGCGCTGCTCTATACGTCGGGGACGACGGGCCAGCCCAAGGGCTGCGTGCTCACCAACACCTATTTCCTGCATTGCGGAAACTGGTATCGCGACGTCGGCGGGCTGATCGACCTCAAGCCAAACGGCGAGCGGATGATCACGCCGCTGCCGCTGTTCCACATGAACGCGATGGCGGTGTCTCTGATGGCGATGCTGTCGGTCGGCGGCTGCCTGACCATGCTCGATCGCTTCCACCCGCGCAGCTGGTGGGCCTCGGTGCGCGACAGCCGTGCCACCTGCCTGCATTATCTCGGCGTGATGCCCTCGATGCTGATGAGCGCGCCGCCATCGGAGCTGGACCGCGCGCACAGCGTACGCTTCGGCTTCGGCGCCGGCGTCGACAAGCTGTTGCATGCGACGTTCGAGCAGCGCTTCGGCTTTCCGCTGCTGGAGGCCTGGGCCATGACCGAGACCGGCAGCGGCGGCGTCATCGCCGCCAATGTCGAGCCGCGCAAGGTCGGCACCAGCTGTTTTGGCCGCCCGGCCCCCGAGATCGAGGTTCGGATCGTCGATGACGGCGGCAATGATGCCCCCCTCGATGTGCCCGGCGAGCTGTTGGTGCGGCGCGCCGGCGCCGATCCGCGCTACGGCTTCTTCCGCGAATATCTCAAGAACGAGGCTGCCACCACCGAGGCGTGGGCCGGCGGCTGGTTGCACACCGGCGATATCGTGTCGTGCGATGCGGACGGCGACCTGCACTTCGTCGATCGCAAGAAGAACGTGATCCGTCGCTCCGGCGAGAACATCGCCGCGGTCGAGGTCGAATCCGTTCTCAACCGCCATCCCGCGATCCGGCAGGCCGCGGTTGCGGCGACGCCGGATCAGGTGCGCGGCGACGAGGTTGCGGCGGTCATCATCGCTGAGAAGGCCGGCGCGGACCGCGCGCTCGCCGAAGAGATCGTGCGCTGGAGCCTTGAGCAGATGGCCTATTACAAGGCGCCGGGCTGGATCTGCTTCGCCGACAGCCTGCCACTGACCGCGACCGAGAAGATCCAGCGCGGCGGGTTGAAGGATTTTGTCGGGAAGCTGATGGGCGAGGGCGCGTTCTTCGACCTGCGCGACCTCAAGAAGCGGCAAGTCTGATCAAAGAAGGGTCTGATCAAAGAAGGTCTGATCATGAGCGAGATCCGCACCACCCTCATCACCGGCGGCAATTCGGGGATCGGCGAGGCCCTGGCGAAGAAGCTCGTCGCGCGCGGGCAGCGCGTGGTCTCGGTCGGGCTGGAGCAGCCCGGCTGGACACATGATCTGCTCGCGGCCTATCGCGCCGACCTCACCAATATCGAACAGACGCGTGCGATCGCGCAGGAGATCTGCCGGGATCACGCCGTCGACAGCCTGGTCCACAATGCCGGAATCATCCTGCCGAACCTGCTGCCCGACGCCAGGCCGGAAGACATATTGATGCTGGCGCAGTTGCATCTGGGCGCGCCGATGCTCCTGACCCAGGCGGCGCTGGAAGGGATGCGTGCGCGCCGCTTCGGGCGCATCGTGTTCGTCTCTTCGCGCGCCGCGATGGGGGCAGTGACGCGCTCGGCCTATTCGGCCACCAAGGCCGGCGTGCACGGCATGGCAAGGACCTGGGCGCTGGAGCTTGCCGCGAGCGGCATCACCGTGAATGTCGTCGCCCCGGGGCCGATCCTGACCGATAATTTCTGGGGCATCATCCCGAACGGCTCCGAGCAGCAGGAGCGGATGGCGCGCAACGTTCCGGTCGGGCGGCTCGGCTCGCGCGAGGACGTCGCGCACGCAATCTCGTTCTTCCTCGACGAGCACTCCGATTTCGTCACCGGCCAGGTGCTCTATGTCTGCGGCGGTACCAGCCTCGTCGGCCTCGGGCCTTGACGCGCGCGTTCTAGATCTGGTTCTGGCGGATATTCTCGACCATCTTGGCCAGCACGCGCGCGCAGACCTCGATGTCGTCGGGCTCGATGCCCGCGACCAGCCTGTCGTAATTGTTCGCCATGATCGGCCAGATCTTGCGCAGCAGCGCTTCGCCCTCCGGCGTCAGGGCGACGACGCGGCGGCGCTGGTCCTCCTCGGCGATCTCGCGCTTGACGAGGCCCGACGACACCATGGACTCCACCATGCGGCTCGCCGTCGACTGCTCGGTCACCGCGAGAACGGCGACCTCGTTGACCGTGAGCGTCCTGTAGATGAACAGCACCGACAGCGTCCGGAACACGACATTGTTGATGCCGTGCTCGCTCAAATCACGGTTCTGATCCAGGTTCCAGCGGTTGGCGAGCCGGTTGAACAGGTACGGGATATAGGTTTGCAGCTGCTCCCTCGTCCTCGGCGGACCCGACTTCCATCTGCTCTTGGATTCTCTGGCCATTATCTCTTGCGACTTTGCTTCTTGCTCTCGGTATGAAGTTTCGAGGAAAGCGATTTCAGCACGGACAGCGCGGTGTCCAGCTCCCGGGCCGGGACGTTCTCGAGCCGTCTGGCGAGATGCTTCTTGTGGATTTCGGCCGCCTGCCGGAACAGCGCTTCGCCTTTCGGCGTCAGGCGCACGATGAAGGACCGCCGGTCCTCGCTCGACATCTCCCTGCTGATGAGGTCGTCGGCGAGAAGACGTTGCACCAGCCCCGAGACATTGCCGCCGGTCACCTTCAGATTTTGCGACAATTGCCCGAGCGCGAGGCCCTCCTGGTAACGATCGAGCTGGGCCAGCACGTCGAATTTTGCCAGCGACAGGCCGAACTCCGAACTCAGCATCGAATTGAGCGAGGCGAACAGCTCACCATGCAGCGACAGCAATTGGAGCCAGAGCCGGGTTTCGATCTGCCCAGGGACGGGAACAACGTTCTCCTTGAGTGCTGCCGGCATCGCATGACCATCGAGTACAGAATGTCTCGTCGAGTGAAGGGAATTACCGCGGGTCGTTCGCTCCGATTAACAACCTGAGAATCGTAGTCAAGCGGTCTGATCCTGACCTCCTGCGGAGCGAACGGCAATCCAATCCTGCGTCCGGCGCCCGTGGAATCATGCGAAAGTCTTTATGGTCCGGATCACGCCGTCGAGCGCCGTTCCGGCGCTGTCCTTCAGCGCGGCCTCGCGCAGGCGGCGCGCCCAGTCGGCGGCATCCTCGCGGCGCTCCACCAGCTTGATCGCCGCGAGCGTCCTGTCGAATTTCGACAGCCCCCGGCTGTGGGTGTCTGAATAGCCTTTGACGAGGCGTCGGCATTGCAGGATCTCGACACCGAGCTGGTAATTGGTGCCGACCGCCTCGGTCGCGGCCTTGAGCCATGAATCCCGGTGCGCGGTCTCGATGGCGTGACGCAGCGAGCGGCGGCGCAGGCCGCGCATTCCGCCGACGACATAGAGGGCCAGGAACCAGGGCAGCGAGTAGGTTCGCACCCGGCGTCCCCGGTTGACGCGGCGATCGAGCCAGCCGAGCAGGCGCGGACGCGCGCCGAGCCAGCGGCCGAAGCCTGCCGGCAGCATGCCCATCACTTCCTCCATGCGGGGATGCATGAACTCGGTGGTCTGGAGCACCTGTCCGTTCGACATCTCGAGCTCGCTCTCGATGCGCGCGCGGCGGCCGGTGCGCGTCTTGAGGTCGGCGACGCGGATGACGTCGTCATAGGTCATGGCGTTGGCGAGGTACTTTGCCGCGGCTTCCGTGAAGGCATAGGCACGTGCTCCACCGCCGGCGTTTCGGTCGGCTGCGTGCAACCTCTTGAGGATGTCGAGATATTCGCCGCCATAGGCGATGTCCTGGAAGTCGACGACCTTCCGCAAGCCTGCACGAGCCATGCCGAGTGCAGGCTGGGGCAGCTCCCCATTCAATCTTGCGACAAGCTCGCCGAGCTGCGGATCGGGCGTCGCGGAAGAGGGGGTATCGTCGGCCGGTTTGGTTGGCGCGGGGGCCGCAACTTCTGTCGGGCCGGTCTTGACCCGCTCGAAGGCGGCCTCGAACGTCTCGACGCTGGCCTTGGCGCCTTTGCCGCCGGTGCGGATGACGTCGAGATAGCTGTCGCGGCTGAACGGCAGCACGCCCGCGCCTGCGAGCGCGCCGAACATCGCGGCCGAAATGACGCTGCCATGCGCGATCGCCAGCGCGTTCAGATCGAAGATGATCTCGGTCTTCGCCGCAATGCCGATGGCGCCGGTCACGGCACCGCCGTCGGCGATGCCGTTGCCGGGCGCGATCTTCTCGCCGATCGCAAACGACCGGTGGTTGGACGCGATCAGCGTGGTGCGATCCGGCGTCACGAGGCCGCGCAGGATCGATCGCCCGGCCTCCATGAATTCGGCCGCCATCACCACGTCGACGTCGCCGGGGGTGGGCATCAGCGACAGGATCGGCTTGCGGCCGTCGAGCGGCGGCATCGCCTCGATATAGTAGATGGTGGCGCCGGTGCGCTGGGCGACGCCGGGCACGGAGGTGGACTGCGCGACCCAGCCATGGTTCTCGGCGAGCTGAACGATCCAGTCGGTCAGGACGCCGCCGCCCTGGCCGCCCATCGCGACAATCGCGATCGAGATCGGCCGCTCCGTCGCTTCGCCTGCGGCGGGGAGG
Organism: Bradyrhizobium yuanmingense; assembly: GCF_025200905.1. Lineage (NCBI taxonomy): Bacteria > Pseudomonadati > Pseudomonadota > Alphaproteobacteria > Hyphomicrobiales > Nitrobacteraceae > Bradyrhizobium > Bradyrhizobium yuanmingense. The sequence continues at coordinate 2,762,092 of NZ_CP104173.1, forward strand.
GCCACCCGGACCGTCTCGTCCCTCATGCCAGTGCCTCGAGCGCCGGCCGCCGGCGGTCGCGCCGACGCTGCAGCCAGCCGATCACGCTCATGGCGACCCTGGATTTGAACATGTCCCAGCGAGTCGGATTGTGGATGACGTCGGCTCGATAGAACGAGGGGCAGAGCACGGCGGCCTCGGAGACCTCGCCGCAATTGCCGCAGCCGACGCAGGAATTGTCGATCGCCGCGACCGGATCGTCGCGCAAGGGGTCGTCGAGCTGCTTCACCGACAGTGACGGGCAGCCGGAGAGGCGGATGCAGGCATGGTCGCCGGTGCAGACGTCTTCGTCGACGCCAAAGCGCTCCTTGACGATGCGCGTCCCGTCCTTGATCGCCTTGTTGATCTGCGGCTTCACGCGCCGCTGCTTGTTCAGCATGCATTCGGAGGATGCGACGATGACCTTCGGGCCTTCCTCTTTCGTCGTCAGCGCTTCCTTCAGCGTGTCGCGCATCTTGCCGACGTCGTAAGTGCGGTCGAGCTGGCGCACCCATTGGCCGCCGATGCCCTTCACCGCCTGCACGATCGAATTGTTGGTCTTGCGGCGCTTGTTGACCGCGCGCGAGGACAGGATGTCCTGACCGCCGGTCGCCGAGGTATAGTAATTGTCGACGATGACGAACACGCCGTCATGCTTGTTGAACACGGCATTGCCGATGCCGCTGGTCAGTCCATTGTGCCAGAAGCCGCCGTCGCCCATCACCGCGATCGACCGCTTGTCCGCCTTGACGTTGAAGGCGGAGGTCGAGGCCGGGCCGAGGCCGAAGCCCATCGTGGTCGCGCCGATGTTGAACGGCGGCAGGATCGAGAACAGATGGCAGCCGATGTCCGCGGAGACGTGGTGCTGGCCGAGCTCTTCCTCGACCAGCTTCATGGCGGCGAAGATCGGCCGTTCCGGGCAGCCGGTGCAAAGCCCGGGCGGGCGCGCCGGCACCACCTGCTTGAGCTTCTCGACCGCGGGGTGATTGAGCACGGGCGCTGCGTCCGGCGCCGGCGGCCGGTTGCCCAGCAGCCGCGGCTCGGTCTTCTCCAGGAATTCCCTGACGCCGCCGAGCAGCACCTGAGCGGTGTAGTCGCCGCCCATCGGCAGCACGTCCTTGCCGTGGACGCGCGCCTGGATGTCCTTGCGGCGCAAGACCGTATTGATCGCCTGCTCCAGATATTCCGGCTGGCCTTCCTCGACGATGAGAACGGCCTCCTTATCGATGCAGAATTCCGCAACCTCGGTATCGATCACGGGGTAGGTGACGTTCATGATGTAGAGCGGGATCTGCGTGTTGCCATAGGCATCCGACAGCCCGAGATATTGCAGCGCGCGGATGACGTTGTTGTACATGCCGCCCTGCATGATGATGCCGACCTTGCCCTGCTTCGGCCCCATCCACTCATTCAGCTTGTTGTCCCGAATGAATCCGATAGCCGCGGGCATCCGCGTCTTGATCTTCTCCTGCTCGTGCTCATAGGCCGCCGGTGGCAGCACGATGCGGTTGACGTCACGCTTGGGATTGTTGAGCGCGTCCTTGATGGTGTGCGCCGGCCTGACATTGTCCTTGCAGGCGAAGCTGCCGTGCATGTGGCAGGCGCGCACGCGCACCTCCAGCATGACCGGCGTGTTGGAGAACTCGGAGAGCTCGAAGCCTTTCTCGATCAGATTGACGATGCATTCATGCTCGGGGCGGGGATCGAGCAGCCACATCTGCGACTTCATCGCGAAGGCGTGGGTACGCTCCTGCATGATGGAGGAGCCTTCGCCATAGTCCTCGCCGACGATGATCATGGTGCCGCCGGTGACACCGCCCGAGGCGAGGTTGGCAAGGGCGTCGGAGGCGACGTTGGTCCCGACGGTCGACTTCCACGCCACCGCGCCGCGCAGGGGATACATCACCGATGCCGACAGCATCGCCGCGGCGGCGGCTTCGTTCGCCGAGCTCTGGAATACGACGCCGAGATCGTCGAGCACGTCCTTGGCGTCGGCCAGCACGTCCATCAGGTGCGAGATCGGCGAGCCCTGATAGCCGCCGACATAGGCGACCCCCGATTGCAGCAGCGCCTTGGTGATGGCGAGGATGCCTTCGCCGCGGAACGTGTCGCCATCGCCGAGCCTGAGATCCTCGACCTCGCGAGCAAAAGACCGTTCAGCCATTGCACCCTCCAGAAATATGCGATAGCATACGTTTACATGTGAAGTAAGTCAACGCCGCGCCATGCTATCACGCTTGCGGATGCTCTCTCCGACAAGGCGGTCATGAGCCAGCGACAGGGTAGGGCCGATGCTGAAGCTGCCTCGCTTTAAAGCTGCCGCCGTCCAGGCTTCACCAGTCTATCTCAACGCAAGCGCGACCGCGGAGAAGGCGGCTTCACTGGTCCGTGAGGCCGCAGCCAACGGGGCGAAGCTCGTCGCGTTCCCCGAAGTGTTCGTTCCCGGCTATCCTTATTGGAACTGGATCACCGATCCCGTCACCGGCAGTGCATGGTTCGAGAAGCTCGCCAAGGCGTCGGTGCTGGTGCCGGGGCCGGAGGTCGAAATCGTCTGCAAGGCCGCGCGCGATACGGGATGCCACGTCGTGCTCGGCGTGAACGAGCGCAGCCCGGTCTCGCTCGGCGCGATCTACAATACGCTGGTTTTCATCGGGCCCGATGGCGCGTTGCTCGGCAAGCATCGCAAGCTGGTGCCGACCTGGGCAGAGAAGCTGACCTGGACCGGCGGTGACGGGTCGAGCCTGCGCGTCTATGATACCGAGATCGGGCGTCTCGGAGGCCTGGCCTGCGGCGAGAACACCAACACGCTCGCGCGCTTTGCGCTGCTCGGGCAGGGCGAGCTCGTGCACGTCGCCAGCTATATCTCGCTTCCCGTCGCGCCCCCCGACTATGACATGGCGGAGGCGATCAAATTGCGCGCGATTGCCCACTCCTTCGAAGGCAAGATCTTCACGATCGTCTCTTGCTCGACCGTGTCGGAGGAAATCATCGCGGCGATGGAGACCGTCGTTCCCGACGCACGCGCGCGTTTGCAACGGAAGTCGAGCGCATTCTCCGGTATCATCGGTCCGGACGGGCGCGTGGTCGGCGATCCCTTGATCGACGACGAAGGCATCGTCTATGCCGACATCGACCTCGATCGCTGCATCCAGCCGAAGCAGATGCACGACATCGTCGGGCACTATAACCGGTTCGACATTTTCGATCTGCGGGTCAACCGTCGTCCGCAGACGCCGCTCGGTCTGACAGAGGCGGAAGCCGTCGCCGGCCAAGAGCAGGCGGGCTTCTCGTCGATTCCAGGTCGATGGGAATGACGGGCCGGTTCGCTTGAGGGTGCGGGATCATAAGACAGGACTTGGAGGATAGGATGCGCGAGAACGTGATCGGCCGGGCCAATGTCGAGGACACCCCCGAGCTCGAGGCCTATTACAAGGATCTCGAAAGGTACGAAGCCGGAGCGCTCTGGACCGTCGCCAACAAGATCGAGCCGTGGGCGCCGCAATCGGCCTCGGTTCCCGTGCTCTGGCGCTACAAGGATCTGCGCGAGCACGTGCTGCGCTCGGTCGAGCTGGTCTCGCCCGAGAAAGCCGGGCGGCGCGTGATCTATCTCAACAATCCCGGGCGGCGCGACGTGTCGGCCGCGGTCGGCTGGCTCTATTCCGGATTGCAGGTGATGCATCCCGGCGAGGTCGCCACGGCCCATGCCCACTCGGCCTCGGCGCTGCGCTTCATCATGGAGGGCGCGGGCGCCTACACCATCGTCGACGGTCACAAGATGACGCTGGGCGCGCGGGATTTCGTGCTGACGCCGAACGGCACCTGGCACGAGCATGGCGTCGAAGGCAACGGCTCGGTCTGCATCTGGCAGGATGGCCTGGACATCCCGCTCGTCAACGCGCTGGAAGCCAATTTCTTCGTCGTGCATCCGAACATCCAGCAGGAGCCGTCCGGCTATCCCGTGGACGACATGACCCGGACCTGGGGCAATCCCGGTCTTCGGCCGGCGGACTCGCGCTGGTCGAAGGGCTATTCGCCGATGTTCAAATATGAGTGGGAGCCGACCTACGAGTCCTTGCAGAAATATGCGGCCGCGACCGATGGCTCACCCTATGACGGCATCCTCATGAACTACGTCAACCCGGTCACCGGCGGGCACGTGATGCAGACGATCGGTGCGAGCATGCAGCTGCTGCGCCCCGGCGAGAAGACCAAGTCGCACCGGCACACCGGCAGCTTCATCTACCAGGTCGCCAAGGGGCGTGGCTATTCGATCATCGGCGGCAAGCGGCTCGAATGGGAGGAGCGCGACATCTTCTGCGTTCCGTCCTGGGCCTGGCACGAGCATGGCAATGCCTCAGCGAGCGAGGATGCCTGCCTGTTCTGCTTCAACGACCTGCCCGTCATCGAGGGCCTCGGGCTCTATCGGGAAGAGGCCTATGGCGACAATGGCGGTTACCAGTCGGTTGCCGCCTGATAGGCCCTTGCAGAATTCAACCAGAACAGCCGGATAGAAGCCTTCATGCGTCTCGTCACCTACACCTTGGGCTCCAGCGGTGCCCGTCTTGGAGCCCTCGTCAATGGACTGGTCGTCGATGTCGAGCACCTTGGTGCGTCCAGCGGCGTGACATGGCCGGGTGATATGCTGTCGTTCATCGACAACAGCGTGACCCTGCTGCCTGCGCTCAGGGATGCACTGGCGGACGCCGATGGCCGCTTCCCGGCTGGCTCGGCGGTTGCGGTCGAGGATGTAAAGCTGCAGGCGCCGATCCCGCGGCCGCGGAAAAACATATTCGGCATCGGGCTGAACTATCGGGCGCATGTGGCGGAATCCGCCAAAAGCCTGGATACGGACAAGGACCTGCCGAAGCAGCCGGTCGTCTTCTCCAAGCCGCCGACCTCCGTGATCGGCCCGGGCGCGGCGATCCAGCACAATGCGAAGATGACGCAGCAGCTCGACTGGGAAGTCGAGCTCGCCGTCATCATCGGCAAGACCGCAACGCGCATCGCGGCCGACAAGGCGATGGACCACGTCTTCGGCTATTCGGTGATGATCGACATTTCCGCGCGCGACAATCGCCGCGCCGGACAGTGGATTTTCTCGAAGGGCATGGACACTTATGCGCCGTTCGGCCCGTGCATCGTGACCGCGGACGAGATTCCTGATCCACACGATCTGCGGCTGTGGCTGACCAAGAACGGGGTCATGAAGCAGGACTCCAACACCAAATACATGATCTTCGACATTCCGGTGCTGATAGCGGACATTTCGTCGGGCATGACGCTCGAGCCGGGCGACATCATCGCCACCGGTACGCCTGAAGGCGTCGGCGCCGGCATGAGCCCGCAGGAATGGCTTTGGCCGGGCGACGTGGTCGAGGCCGGCGTCGACGGCGTCGGTGTCATCCGCCACCCCGTTGTTGCGATCTGATGACGAATTTTTCGTTCGATCGCGTGCTCAGGTTCGGAGACTGCGATCCCTCGGGGATCGCGTACTTCCCGTCCTATTTGAACATTCTCAACGGCGTCGTCGAAGAGTTCTGGGCTGGAATCGGTTTTCCATGGCCGGAGCTGATCGCGGTCCGAAAGATCGGAACGCCCACGGTGCACCTGAACTGCGATTTCTCCCGGCCGTCGATGTTCGGCGATCTCCTGACATTCAAGCTGCGCATCATCAGGGTCGGTGGGTCATCTCTTCATCTCGAGCATGTCATCTCCGGCGCGAATGGCCCGCGCTGGCGCGCGCGCCAGATCCTTGCTGCGACCTCGCTGGTCGATCATCATGCGATCCCATGGCCCGATGACATTCGCCTCGCTCTGATGGCGCATGTGAGTGTGGGCGAGGGGACCGAGGCAACGCCCGCATGATCTCGCTGTTCATGACATTCTCCGATTCCACGGGCGAACGGCGACTCCGTCCCGATGAGGTTGCCGCTGTGGCGGAGCGCGTCGGATCGATCCCAGGCATGACCGAGGCCCTGCTGTTCACGCCGCTGGAACAGTCGGTCGACCATCCTTACAAGGCCGACGGCACCGGCCCCGCCTTTGCGCTTCAACTCCGGTTTCCCGACCTGTTCGCCTGCGAGGCGGCAATGGACCGCGGCGGCGTCCTCGCCAGCCTCGCAACAGGGGCCGGGCTATCCGGCCTCACCGGACTCGATGTCGCACACCAGGTGATGCTGACGCGCCCGTTTCCGGTCGATGTCGCAGAGCATCCGGCGGGAACGACCACCCCGTGCAGTTACCTCGTGCACTATCCCGGCCCGGCCGAGGATATGAACGCTTGGAACCTGCATTATCTGGAGCACCACCCCTCGATCATGCGGACCTTCCCGAACGTCCGCCAGATCGAGATCTACACCCGCATCGACTGGGTCGACCGGCTGCCGTCGCGGCGCGTCGAGCACATGCAACGCAACAAGCTGGTGTTCGACAGCCCGCAAGCCCTCGCGCACGCACTCGGCTCCGACGTGATCAAGCACATGCGTGCCGACTTCGTGAAATTCCCGCCATTCGCAGGCGGCAACAAGCATTTTCCGATGCTGACCAGAGTGGTGGGGGCGAGGTCCTAGGCCGCGTACCCGTAACCCGGGCGTGATGCGGCCAAAAGCAACGTCTGCTTTACTCCTATAGCGACCGAGTTCGTGCGGCGGCGCAGTATGTCGCGATGGGCCCAAAGCGCAAAGCGCGGTCGGTGTTTGTTTTTTCGCACGCTGGAATTGGAGGCATCGACCATTTGGGGCCCTTGTCCGTTCCAATCGATGCGCAGCCGACAAAATGGGCGACGGCGTCGAACCGGGTTCGTCGGCTCGCGAATGACAGAAGAGGGCTGGCAACACGCGACAATTATAGTAGCGTTGTTGCAAGAAGAAGCGCACGGCGGCTGAAGCCGGGCGCAACAATAAAACAGGGAGGACTTTCGATGCAGTTTCTCAAGGCTGCGGTTGCGGCCGGGCTTGTAGTTGCGGCCTTTACGGGCCCCTCGCTTGCGCAGAGCAAGCCGTCGGAGCTCAAAATCGGCATCACGACGTTCCTGTCGGGCCCTGCGTCAGTCTTTGGTGTGCCGGCGAAGGCCGCGGCGGAGATGATCGCGGAGGACCTCAACAAGAAGGGCGGCATCGGCGGCGTGCCGGTCAAGCTCTCCTTCATCGACGAAGGCGCGGGAGGCGAAGCGCTCGTCTCGAACTACCGACGCGTGGTGCAGGACGAAAAGGTCGATGCCACGTTTGCTTCGATCTCGTCGGGCAGCTGCACCCAGTTGGTGCCCGTCGCCGAAGACCTCAAAGTCATGAATTTCATGTGGGACTGCGGTGCGGCCTCCATCCTCGAAACCAAGAAGTACCGCTACAATTTCCGGACTCAGGCGAACGGCACGCCGGAAATGCTGGCCGTGCTCCTTTACCTGCTCAAGACCAAGCCCGACTTTAAGACGATCGCGGTGGTCAATCAGGATTATGCATGGGGTCGGGAGAGCTGGGAGATCTTTTCGACCGCGCTCAAGGCGATGAAGCCGGACGTGCAAGTCGTCGCGGAGCTCTTCCCGAAGTTCGGCGCACCGGACTATTCCACTGAGGTTTCCCGTCTGTTGGCGCTGCGGCCGGATGTGGTCCTGACCACGTCCTGGGGTGGAGATCTCGACACGCTGGTCCGCCAGGCCGGTCAGCGCGGCCTGTTGCAGCAGTCGACCTTCGTGCTCGGGATCGGCGAATCATCGATCCAGCGGTTGGGCAAAGACCTGCCTGAAGGACTGATCGTCGGCGCACGCGGAGACCACTGGTTCCTGCATCCCGAGAAGAAGAACGACGCGGCCTTCAAGGCGTTCAATGAAGCCTTCAAGGCGAAGACCGGTGCCTGGCCGATCTACCCGGTCTATCACATGGCGCAGGCGTTCAAGGCCCTGCAGACCGCCTACGACAAGGCGATCAAGTCCAACGGCGGCAACTGGCCCACGCGCGAACAGGTCGTCGACGCGACGGCGGGCATCGAGTTCGCCACCGGCTTCGGCCGTCCGATTACGCTGCGGCCCGAGGACAACCAGGGTCTCGAAGCTCAGCTGGTCGGCGTCACCAAGTCCGTTCCGGGGTACGACTTCAAGCTGCTCGACAACATGATGATCTTCGATCCGAAGATGATCACCAACCCGGCGGGCGTACGGTCGGTTGAGTGGCTCAAGACGCTCAAGCCGGACTTCGTCAAGATGGACGTGCCGACCTTCAAAGCTCAATAACGGCACGCTCGATTTTTGATCCCCGTCCTCCGTGCCTCGTCCCGGAGGACGGACCTTTTCCGAAGGCCATCATGAACTCGACACTCGCTATCTTGGCGATCCTCGATGGGATCAGCTACGCCGCACTGGTGTTTTTGGTCTCGGTCGGGCTCAGCCTGATTTTCGGCGTGTTGCGCGTGGTCAACGTCGCGCACGGTTCGCTGTACGCGTTCGGCGCCTACCTGGCTGCGACGTTCAGCCTTGCAATCGCGCCGATCTCGCCTTGGCTCACCTATCCCGCGCTGCTGGCCGCTTCCATCGTGATCGGCGTCGTGTGCGGCGGTTTCATCGAACGGTTTCTGCTGCGACCGCTCTCCGGACAGGAGGATGTCCTCCAGCTTCTGATCACTTTCGCCGCCTTCATGATCATGGACAACCTGCAGCGTCTGATCTGGGGCGTGCAGCCCATCTTCGCCGCGGAGCCATTGAGACTACTTCCCAACATCGCCGTGTTCGGCGTCAGCTACACGTCGTACCAGGTCATTCTGCTGCCCGGCGTCGCCTTGGCGACGCTGTTCGGACTCCGCTACTTCCTGCGCAGGACGCTGTCGGGAGCGGTGATCCTTGCGGTCACGGAGGATCGCGAAGCTTCGACGGCCATCGGGATTGACGCAAAACGCGTATATTTCGTCACCTTCGTCATCGGCGCGAGTCTGGCCGCGTTGGGAGGAGCGCTGGCCTCGCCGACCACCTCGCTGGTCCCCGGTATGGGCGCCGATATGATCGTGCTTTCCTTTGCCGTCGCTGCGACCGCGGGTCTCGGCCAGATCGAGGGCACCGCGCTCACCGCGCTGATGATCGGCCTGACCCGTGCCTTCGTAATCTATCTCCAGCCGGAATTCGAAGTTCTCGTTCCCTATCTGCTGATGGTGCTGGTGCTTCTGGTGCGTCCGTTCGGCCTGTTCGGCGCCGTGCAGGTAAGGAAAATATGATGAGCGGTCGCATCCAGCCGGTCACCGCGATCGCGACCATCTTCTTTCTGGCCAGCGCCGTCGCGCCCCTTTTTGTAGCGAGCTGGGCAACCTTGTTCGCGTTGATCCTCGCGAAGGGCATCGTCGTCCTCGGTATCATTCTTCTGCTGCAGGCGGGGCAGGTGTCGTTCGGACATGCAATGTTCTTCGCTACCGGGGCATATACCGCGGCGTTCTGGGGCAAGTACGTCGGTGGCGGCGACATCGTGCTCTTTATCGCGCTGGGCGGCATAACCTCCGCCGTCTTCGGCCTCCTCGTCGGGCTCTTCGTCGTGCGCTACCGGGAAATCTTTTTCGGAATGCTGAATCTGGCGTTTTCGATGGTGCTGTGGTCGCTGCTGGAGAAGATGTTTCATTACACCAACGGCGCCGACGGCATCCGGGTCCCTCGTCCGGCCCTGTTCGGGCTGTCGTTTACGCCCGAAACCTTCCAGTACGTCATTCTTTACGTGAGCCTCTTGATCGCGGTCGTCGCCTTCTACGGCGTGCAACGCTATCTCGATAGCCCGCTCGGACACATGCTGCGTGCCATCAAATCGAACGAGACCCGGCTCGAGTATCTCGGGACGTCCGCACGGCGCGTGCTTCTGATAGGCTACGTGATCTCGGCTTTTCTCGGCGGCATCGGCGGCTCGCTGGTGGCGATCATCCAGCAGATCGCCACGCCCGAGTTCGGGTTCTGGACGAAGTCGGGCGAGTTCGTCTTTATCGCGATCCTCGGCGGCAGCGCCCACGCCTTCGGAGCGTTCGCCGGCGCGGCGATGTTCGAGTGCGTGCGCTTCTATGCGGCGGCCCACCTGGCCGACACCTGGCAACTGATCCTCGGCGTGGTCTTGATCGTCATCATTCTCTATGCGCCTAACGGACTGATAGGTCTCAGGCAGCGCTACGGCCAGGCGAAGCAGGGAGGACATTGATGACCAACGTCCTCCTTTCCGCGAAGGGCATCAAAATCCGGTTCGGTGGCGTCGTCGCCGCCGACGGTATCGATCTGGACGTGCTCCAAGGCGAGAACCTCGCGATCATCGGACCGAACGGCGCCGGAAAGACCACCTTCCTCAACATCTCGACGGGTTATCTGCGGCCGCAGGCCGGAAGCATCACCTTCCTAGGCCAGGAAATCACGGCGCAGCTCCCGCGCACGATCACCAAGCTCGGCATCGCGCGGGCCTTTCAGATACCGCAGCTTTTTCTCGATCAGACCGTGATGGAGAACATGCTGATCGCCGCAGCCTCGCGGCTGGGAAGCCCTTCCGGCTTTAGGGCTCTTTCCGCCCTGCCTGAGCTGTCTGAAATGGAGCGCCTCCTGGATCTCGTCGGCGTCAAGCTGTACGCATCTCGCAAAGCGAGGGAGCTTCCCGAGGGACAACGCAAGCTGGTCGACATCGCTCTGGCGCTCGCGCTGAAGCCCAGACTGCTGCTGATGGACGAGCCCACCTCGGGCGTCGCCTCCGCAGAGAAGCTGGAGATCATGGACATCCTGACGTCCGCGCTCGCCAAGGAGAAGGTGACCTCGGTCTTCGTCGAGCACGACATGGACATGGTGGAGCGCTATGCCCACCGAGTCGCGGTGTGGAACGTCGGGAAGATCCAAAAGGTCGGCACGCCCGCGGAGGTTCTGGCCGATCCCAAGGTCCGCGAACAGGTGATCGGCATATGACGGCGATGCTGGACTTCGAGAACGTCAACGTCGCGATCGCCGATGCGCCGGTGCTGCGCAGCGTCAGTTTCTCGCTGCCGCCGGGCGCGACCGCCGCGCTCATCGGGCGAAACGGCGCCGGCAAAACCACGACGGTACGGACCATCATGGGCTTCACGAAGGCGAGCGGTACCGTGCGCCTGGGCGGTCAGGACCTGGGGCATGTTCCTCCGCACCGACGGCCCTTCCTGGGCATCGGCTACGCCCCCGAGGACCGTCGTCTCTTTTCGGCCTTTACGGTGGAAGAAAACATTCTTTTGCCTGCTCGCGTGGCGAAACTTGGCGCCGACGAGGCGCGCCGACGGCTGGAGCGGACCTACTCCGTCCTGCCGGAACTCAAGGAACTGGCGGATCGCCCGGCGGGCTCCGTCTCGGGGGGCCAAGGCAAGATGGTCGCTCTCGGGCGCGCCCTGATGCTAGGCACCCGCCTCGTCATTCTGGACGAGCCGTTCCAGGGCCTCGCCCCTGTGCTGGCGCAGAGGTACGCCGAGGCGCTGCGTCGGCTTCGTTCGCAGGACCGGGACATTACCCTGCTGATCACGGAGTCGAACCCGAAGCTGCTCGAGACCTTCGCCGACGTGACGCTGACGATCGAGCGCGGCGAAATCGAAAGCCGGGTCCTTGCGTAGCGCCGTGCGGCCGCCACGGAGTTATTGCCCGAAGAGAAAGGGCCAGCGTGTAGCTGACCCCTTCAGCAGCACTTGAGCGATCAAAAAACACGCTTACTTCTTGCACTTCTTGGCCGACTCTTTGTCCGCATACGGACCACAGTTGTAGGCGTTGTTCAGTTCGTCCATCGTCTGCGGCCAGCTATCCATGGAGCCCGCCCGGGCACCATTCTGGCTAGTTCCCACGTTTTTCACTTGCTGGGAACGAGTTGGTTCTGCTTCTGCATCAACTGCGAAGGATGCAGAGAGAAATCCGGCTGTAAGAAGTCCGACGAACAGCGTCTTGGTCATCATGGTTTCCTCCCTATGGAGTTCGAGTTCAGAGTAGCCGTTGGTGGCCACGCAAAGCGGGGGAGTTCAAAATCAGCGCGACATACGGCGCACGATCGGAGGGGGTTACTTGAATAAGGTGATGTAAGTCACTCTAGACGCACTTGCTGCTGCCCATGATGCCGCTGTCCAGAGATCGACACCTCGATTGTCCGCGTCCATCAGCATGGCGCTGTGTCACTAGGAACTGGGACCAATCGATCGAAAGGTCACGCGGTGGCTTGACGAGTGAAATCCACGGCTATGGCTGTCCGCGCGTTACGAGTCCACGCGCTAGATTGGCGAGAGCGTTGGAGAATTGGCGTCGCACGGATTCAGACGGTCGCGCGTCTTGCAGTGTACCTTATGAAAACGGAAGTCCAGGTTGGCGGTTGAAGCCGTCGGCATCCGGAGCGGCGATGATGGCATTATGCCCCTGTTTTGCCCGACGGAACAACCTGTTTTCGTAAAATCCGTAAGGCTCTCTGCAAGTCATTGAAAACGCTGTCAGCGGCTACTGTGCATGGGGTTGTTTTCGACGTTTTGTGTTTTCAGCGAGCGGGGCCTGATCCAGGCCGGCGCTAGTGTCCGCCGAGATAGGCCGTGATCAGCCGGGGATCGTGGATGAGATCCTTGGCGGGGCCGGACTGCACGATCTCGCCGGTCTCGAGCACATAGCCGTAGTCGGCCGTCTCCAGCGCGGCGCGGGCGTTCTGCTCGACCAGCAGGATCGAGACGCCGAGATCGCGCAGCGAGGCGATGGTGCGGAAGATCTCGCGCACGATCAGCGGTGCGAGGCCGAGGCTCGGCTCGTCGAGCATGAGCAGCTTCGGCTTGGCCATCAACGCGCGCCCGAGCGCCAGCATCTGGCGCTCGCCGCCGGAGAGGGTGCCGGCGGCCTGGCGCTGCCGCTCCTTCAGGCGCGGAAAGCGATCATAGACCTCGTCCAGCGTCTTCTGGACGCCCGAGCGGTCGCGCAGGCTGTAGGAGCCGAGCAGGAGATTGTCTGCGACCGACATGTCGGAGAACAGCTCGCGCTTCTCCGGCACGAGGCACAGCCGACGCTCGACGCGGTCCTCGACGGACATCCTGCCGATGTCGTTGCCCTGAAAGACGAGGCGGCCGCGCGAGGCGAGCAGCCCGATGGCGGCCATCAGCAGCGTGGTCTTGCCGGCACCGTTCGGGCCTATCACGGTGACGATCTGGCCTTCCTCGACCGACAGCGAGACGTTGCGGACTGCTTCGACGTTGTCGTAGCAGACGGTCACGTCCGTCATGGAAAACATCTCGCTCACGCGACGCCTCCGAGATAGGCCTCTTGCACCCGTTCGTCGCTCCGGATCGCGGCGGGCGCGCCCTCGCAGAGCTTGGAGCCGAAGTCGAGGACGACGATGCGGTCGACCAGCGACATCACGAACTCCATGTCATGCTCGACGATCAGGATGGTGAGATGGTCCGACCGCAGCGAGCGGAGCAGCTCCGCAAGCCTGAGCTTCTCCTGGCGGCGCAGGCCCGCGGCCGGCTCGTCCAGCACCAGCAGCGCCGGGTCTGCGGCGAGAGCGCGCGCGATCTCCAGGATGCGCTGGTTGCCGAGCGGCAGATTGCCCGCGAGCTCGAACGGCTTGTCGCCGAGCCCGACGCGTTCGAGCTGCTTCAAGGCCTCGTGCCGGGTGCTGGCTTCCTCGCGCTGGTTGAGGCGCAGGGCGCCGGCGAACAGGCCCGTGCTGGTGCGCGCGTAGGTGCCGAGCATGACGTTCTCGAGCAGGCTCATGCGCGGCCGCAGCTTCACATGCTGGAAGGTCCTGGCGATTCCGCCCCTCGCGATGCGGGATTGTGGATCGCGCGTGATGGCGCGGCCGGCAAAGACGATCTCGCCCTTGTTGACCCTGAGCGCGCCCGTCAGGCAGTTGAACATCGTGCTCTTGCCGGCGCCGTTCGGGCCGATGACGGCGAGGATCTCGCCGGAGCGGACTTCGAAGCTGACATTGTTGACGGCGACAAGACCGCCGAACCGCCGTTCGGCGCCGTCGACCTTCAGAAGCAGTTCGCCCGGTTTCGGCTGGGGACGGCGGGGCAGTGGCGGGGCGGCTGGCGGCCGTTCGCGCTTGATCTTCGGCAAGTAGCGCGCGACGAACGGCACGATGCCCTGCCGCGCCCATTGCAGGAACAGGATGAACAGCGCGGAGAAGGCGACGATCTCGAGCTGGCCGGACGCGCCCTTGGCGATCAGCGGCAGATAGTCCTGCACGCTGTTCTTGAGCAGGGTGACGATAGCGGCGCCTACGACGCCGCCGAGCAGGCTGCCGGCGCCGCCGACCATCGACATCATCAGATATTCGATGCCCATGCCGGCCTCGAACGGGCCCGGGCTGATGAAGCGGCTCATATGGGCGTAGAGCCAGCCGGAGAGCGAGGCGAGGAAGGCCGCGATCACGAAGGTCACGAGCTTGATCCGGAAGGCGTTGATGCCGAGGCTTTCGACCAGGATATTGCCGCCGCGCAGCGCGCGCATGGCGCGGCCGACGCGGGAATCGAGGAGATTGTATCCGAGGAAAAGCACCACGACGACGATGCCCCAGATCAGGAAATAGATCTGGGCGCTCGAAACGAGCGCGAACGATCCGATACTGATCGGCGGGATCGACGAGATGCCGTTGAAGCGCCCGAGCCCCTCGACATTGCCGAACAGGAAGCCGATGGCGAGCCCCCAGGCGACGGTCGAGAGCGACAGGAAATGGCCCTGGAGCCGCAAGGTGACGACGCCGAGGACGGTGGCGACACCGCAGGTCAGCGCCACCCCGAACACGAGGCCGAGCCACGGGGAAGATCCATTCAGAGCAGAGACCCAGGCCGTGGCATAGGCCGCGACGCCGACGAAGGCGGCCTGTCCGAAGGACACGATGCCGCCGACGCCGGTGAGCAGGGCAAGGCCGATCGCGACCAGCGAATAGATGCCGATATAGTTCATCAGCGTGATGCTGAAGGGGTTGAGGACGAATGGCGCGAGCGCAAGGCACGCTACCGCCGCCACCGCCGCGAGCTGAACGTGAAGGCGCGTCATTCCTCGATCTCCTCCTCGGAATGCAGCGAGGCGAGGGATCGCCAGATCAGGATCGGGATCAGAAGCGAGAACACGATGACATCCTTCAGCGCGCTGCTCTCGAAGGATGCGAAGCTTTCGAGGATACCGACGCCGACCGCGCCGATGGCCGCGCCGGGATAGCTCGTCATGCCGCCGACGATGGCGCCGACGAAGGCCTTGAGGCCGAGCAGGAAGCCGGAATCGTAGAATATGGTGTTGACGGGCGCGATCAGGATTCCGGAGACGCCGGCCATCAGCGAGCCCAGGAGATAGGCGATGGTGCCGGCGCGGGCGGGACGTATGCCCATCAGGCGGGAGCCGGTCCGGTTCACGGCCGTCGCGCGGAGCGATTTACCGACCAGCGTGAAGTCGAAGAAGAGATAGAGCAGGCCAGAGAAGACGAGGGCTGCGATCACGATCAGCATGGTCTGGCCCGAGATCAGCACGCCCGCAAGTTCGGTCGACAATGACGTCAGCGGCTCGGTCCTGACACCCTCGGGACCGAAGAAGAGCAGCCCAAGGCCGACCAGCGCGAAGTGCAGGGCGACGGAAACGGTCAGGAGCAGCAGCACCGTTCCGTCCGCAATGGGACGGAAGACGATCCGGTCCAGCAGCGGGGAGATGGGGGTGATCAGCATCAAGGCCAGCACGAGCCTGATGGCGAGCGGCGGATCGGCGCGCATGGTCAGCCAGGCGAGGCCAACCACGGCCAGCGGCAATGCGAGATAGAAGAAGAGAGCGCGCGGAAGCAGCCGACGCTCGCCATTGCGCAGCAGCGAGACGATTTCGATCAGGGTTGCGAGGCACGCAAGGATGACGACCAGCGCACCCGTGCCCGGAAAGCGCTTCGCGTCGAGCGCCGCCAGCGTCAGCGCCGTGAAGGCCGCGATGTCGCCAAAGGGAATGAAGATGACCCGTGTCACCGTGAAGATGAGGACGGTCCCGATCGCCACCAGCGCGTAGACTGCGCCGGTGGCGATCCCGTCGATCGCAAGAATGGCTGCGATGTCGCTCGTCATTGAGAACGCCGTCCCCTTGTTCTGGTGGCCTGCCCTGTCCGACTACGGCGCGTATTTCCAGGCGCCGCCCGTCAGGCGCACCACGACCAGCGCGCGCTCATCGACGCCGGTCACCGAGCCGGGCTTGAAGTTGTAGATGGCGTGCACGCCGGGCAGCTCCTTGGTGCTGAGGATCGCGTCCCGCAGGGCGGCGCGAAATTCCGCCGTGCCGGGCTTCGCCGTCTTGAGCGCGCGCTCCGCTGCGTTGGCGAAGATCAGCCAGGCGTCGAAGGAGTAGGCCGAGAAGCCGTCGGTGGTCGGGATGTTATGGACCTTCTGGTAGACGCTGCGGAAATCCAGCGCGATCTTCTTGGCGAAATGTTCGTCGGGCAGCTGCTCGGCCACGATGACCGGGCCGGCGGAGACCTGGATGCCTTCGGCCGCCTTGCCGCCGACGTTCACGAAGTCCGGATTGACGAGCGCCACCGTGCCGTAGGTGTTTCCCTTGAAGCCGCGCTCCGCGAGGCTGAGGAGCGGCAGCGCGCCTTGCGTCCCCGAGCCGCCGTCCAGCACGGCGTCCGGCCGCGCCGCGAGCACTTTGAGGATCTGCGCCGTGACCGAGGTGTCGGTGCGCGCATAGCGCTCGTTGGTCTGGATCTTGACGTCGCCGGCGGCCTCCGCCGCCTTGGCGCCGTTGTAGACGAGGTCCCCCCAGGCGTCGGAGAAGCCGATATAGCCGATGTTCTTCATGCCATCGCGCTTCATGCGATCGGCGATGATCTTGACGAGGAGGGACGCAGGCTGCGGCACCGACACCACCCACTGCTCGGGTGCTTCCGGCAGTTTGCCGATCGGCGAGACCGCGATCATCGGCACTTTCAATTCGCTCGCCACCGCCGCCATGGCGATGGTCGAGGGCGCCGTCGCCGTGCCTATCAGGAGGTCGACCTTCTCTTCTTCCACCAGCTTGCGGGCATTGCGGGTCGCGGCCGACGGGTCGGAGCCGTCGTCGAGCTGGATCAGGCGGATGGTCTCGCCGTTGACGGTCTTCTTGTATTCATAGGCCGCGTTGATGCCACGCCCGTAGGGGATGCCGATCGACGAGCCGTTGCCGCTGAGCGAGGTGACGAAGCCGATGGTGATATCGGCCCGCGCGGCGGGGGCTGTGACGATGCCGGCGGCAAGTGCAAGTAAACTCAGAGTCTTGCGCATATGCGTTCTCCTCCGTTGATGCTGGATAGGAATGCTTCGATGCTGCCGCACGGGGTCCCCGAACGACGAACCGACCGATTGAAAACATTGCTGCGGCGCCAAATACCGAGCGCGACCGAACTCGCCCGGCGCTCAGCAGCCATGATGTTGCGTGCCGCGCGAACGATAGGCCCACCGGCACATGCAAGCGGGCCTTTTCCGGAGCGATGAAAGGTCGTCGGTGCCGCCGCGATGCGCGAACGGCGATGCTGCTGCTAAGGCCGGCTGTTCGAGCACGGCGACTGTCCACACGATCGAGTCTCTCAAAATCGGTGCCCTGCAACATCATTGTCATGGCCACCGGTCTTTGACCGGCGAGGAATTACTTAAAGCCTAAAGTAACTCCGGTGGCGCCGTCAACACGTGTCACGGGGCTGTCAGAAAAAAATGTTGTTGCATACAATTTCGTCAGTGTGCGGCGCTCCTGCGCTCATCGACCCATAGAAAACGCCGTGCTCGCCTTGACCCCGACGGCACTGGTCGCCGTCGCCGCCGCGCGCATTTGACGCGTCAATTAGTTTATGGTTGAAATATATTCATCGGCAGCCGACGACCGATCCTCCGATCACCGCTTGAGGAGAAGGACGATGCGCATCTTCTGGCAGAGCTTTGTTGATGCGAGCGTGAATGCGCCCTACATGGCGCGGCTGTCGGAATACCTGAACGACATCGCTGCGCCAGGCACGGCGGTCCACGTCCAGGGCATCAGTCCGCCGGACCGCGAGTTCGGACGGCTCGCGGAATTGCGCTGTGCGGTCCAGGCGATCGACAACGGCATCGCAGCGGAAGAGGGCGGGTTCGACGCCTTCGTCATGGGGCATTTTCAGGATCCCGGACTCTACGAGCTGCGCTCGGCCCTCGACATTCCCGTGATCGGGACCGGCGAGGCGACGTTGCTGGCGGCCTCACAACTCGGGCGGCGGCTGGGTCTTGTGACGCTCGATCCCGTCTTCGAGGTCTTGCACTATGAGCAGGCCGAGCGTTACGGCCTCGGCGATCGCGTCGTCCATGTGACCGGCCTTGGCTGCAGGCCGGATGATTTCGCCGATGCGTTCGCCGGAAACGCCGCCGCCCAAGCCCGCATGATCAAGGACTTCGTCGCCTGCGCACTCCCGCTGGTGGAACGCGGCGCGGATGTCGTGATCCCGGCCGGCGTGTTGCCAGGCCTCTTGATCGGGCGAGAGCATGGCCTGAAGGTCGGCCACGCTCCGGTGGTCAACTGCGCGGCCGTGGCGCTCAAGAGTGCCGAGATGTGGGTACAGCTCCGGAAGCTCAATGGCACCGAGCCCAGCCGCGGGCCGAGCTTCAGGCGGGCCAGCGCCCAGGCCCGCGATGACTTCCGCGCGCTACTTGCCCGTAACAGCCGCTAGTCCTCGAAAAACCGTTCCTGGAGAACAAATAATGATGACCCCCGAAAAGATCCTGTACGAGACCGAGGTGGCGGCGACCGGTGGTCGGGATGGCAAGGCGGTCAGCGCTGACGGTCTGCTCTCGGTGTCCCTGTCCTTGCCGAAATCGATGGGTGGTCCCGGCGGCGAAGGCACCAATCCCGAGCAGCTCTTTGCGGCCGGCTATGCCGCTTGCTTTCTCGGCGCGGTCAAGCTCGTCGCGCGCACGCGGAAGGTGGTGCCCTCTGCCGAGCCGTCCGTGACTGCGAAGGTTGCGATGGGGCCGGTGCCCGTCGGATATGCGCTCGCTGTCGAGCTGAAGGTCAGCCTGCCCGGTGTCGAGAAGGCCGTGGCCGAAGAGGTCGTTGCCGGTGCGCATGAGCGTTGCCCCTATTCGAACGCAACCCGCGGCAATATTGACGTGAAACTGACGGTGGTCTGAGGCGGATGAACGAGGGCGGTCGGTGACCAACACCTTGCGCGCTCCATATGACGGCGTGGTGATCGCGGCTCCCGTCACGATTCCCTATGTGCGCTACTCCATCGAGAGCGCGCAGTGGTGGATCGGGCGAGCGCTGAGCGCGCTCGTCGCGCAGGCCGGCATCAAGGCCTCCGACATCGACGGCCTGTGCGTCTCCAGTTTCACCATGGGCACGGACAGTGGCATCGGATTGACACAGCATTTCGGGCTCTGCGTCCGGTGGTTGGACACGATCCCGCTCGGCGGCGCCAGCGCTATTGCGGCGCTGCGCAAGGCGGCGCGCGCGGTTCAGGCGCGCGATGCCGACATCGTGGCGTGCGTCGCTGGCGACACCAATCACGTCGATTCGTTCAGGCTGACGCTGGAGAATTTCTCGCGGTTCAATCAGGACGCCGTCTATCCTTACGGCGCGGGCGGCGCCAATGCCAGCTTTGCGCTGATTGCGCGCAACTATATGCGAATGTTCGGCGTCGCGCGCGAGGACGTCGGCAAGATCGCTGTCGCCCAGCGCGCCAATGCCCTGCGCAACCCGCATGCGCTCATGAAGGCTCCGCTCACGCTCGAGCAATACCTGGCGGCCCGGCCGATTTCCGATCCGATCCACCTGTTCGATTGCGTGATGCCCTGTGCGGGCGCGGAAGCTTTCCTCGTGATGCGCGATGAGACGGCTTCATCCCTGAAGCTGCCCGCCGCGCGACTCCTTTCGACGATCGAGCGGCACAATGCCTTTGCCGACGATCCGATGCAGGTGCGCGGCGGCTGGGCGATGGATGTCGACGAGCTCTATACGATGGCCGGCGTCAAGCCTGACGATCTCGATGTCGTGCAGACCTATGACGACTATCCCGTCATCACGATGATGCAGTTCGAGGATCTCGGATTCTGCAAGAAGGGCGAGGGCGCTGAGTTCGTGCGCCAACACGATCTCACCATCGATGGCGACTTCCCGCACAACACCTCGGGCGGACAGCTCTCGGTCGGGCAGGCCGGTGCCGCCGGCGCCTATCTCGGCCTCGTTGAAGGGTTGCGGCAGGTTCTGGGCAGTGCCGGTCCCACGCAGGTCAGGAATGCGAGCCTCGCTCTGGCCTCGGGGTTCGGTATGATCAACTATGATCGTGGTCTCGCCTCGGGTGCCGCGATCCTTGCTGGACCGTCGCGATGATAGAGCAGATCAAGCCGCCCCGGCGCAAGAACCCGCTGCTGCGGACGCGGCTACCGGCCTCGCCACCGCGACCGCGCAGCAGGATGTCGCACGGGTTCACGCGCGCGGCCGCCGAAGGCCGCTTTATGTTGCAGCGCTGCGAGGCTTGCGGCACCTTTGCCTATCCGGCGCGCGAAGCCTGCCCGTCTTGTCTTTCGGCCGGCCTCGCTTTCGTCGATGCGCCGCGGCGAGGTGTACTGCTTGCCGAGACAACCGCACGGGTGCCGAGCGACGTCTATTTCCGCGAACGGGCGCCGTGGCGGATCGGCCTCATCAAGATGGATTGCGGTCCGATGATCGTCGCACATCTTCATGCCGACTGCGCAGAGGGCGCGGCCGTCAGCATGTCGCTGCAACTCGACAAGAGCGGCCAGGCGGTGGCCTTTGCCCGTCCCGAAGGGGAGACTCCCAACATGGCAGACGACAAGCAGTGGCGGGAAATGACGGCCGATCCGAAATTCCGTCGCGCGCTCGTCACCAACGGCCGCAGCGTCATCGGTCAGGAAGCCGTCGCCGCTTTGAAGGCGGCGGGCGCCAAGACGGTGTTCGTCGGCGTTGCCGAACCATGGCGGCCGTTCGCCGGCGAGGAGCGGCTGCGCGGCCAGGAAGGGATCGAGATCGTGACTCTCGATGCTGCTGACGAAAAATCGGCTACCGATCTTGCGGCCGACATCGGCGGCAAGGTCGATATTCTCGTCAACACGACGGAATATGTCCGGCCGGGCGGCCTGCTCGACCGCAGGGGCACGAGCATCGCACGGGACGAGATCGATCAGGCCTATCTCGGCTTCATCAATCTCGCTCAAGCCTTTGGCCCCGCCATGCGGATGCGCGGTGCCGACGGCATCAACAGCAGCGCGGCATGGGTCAATATTCTCTCGGTCTATGCACTGGCGAACTGGCCCGCCTTCGGCGCCTACTCGGCTTCGCAGGCCGCCTGCCTGTCGTTGTCGCATTGCTTGCGCGCGGAGCTGCGGCCGGGCGGCGTCCGGGTGATGAACCTGTTCACCGGCCCTGTCGACACCGAATGGTTCCAGACCGTGCCGCCGCCCAAGGTCGCGCCGCGCGTGATTGCGCAGGCGGTCGTGTCGGGCCTCAAGAACGGACTCGAAGAGATGTATGTCGGAGATGTCGCCGAAGAGATCCGGCAACGTCTCGCGGCCAATCCGAAAGCGCTCGAGCGCGAGCTCGACCGATAAGAAGCGGGATTTCAACCGAGCTGGAGGACTTGACGATGCAAAGCAATCTCCTGGAGCTAGCGAGTGCGATTTCTTCCGGCGCGGTGCGCGTCGTCGATCTGACCTTCACACTCAGTCCGGACTTTCCGGTCATCGTCCTGCCGCCGGAATTCGGTCAGGCCGCGCCTGTCCGCATCCAGGAGATATCGCGATACGATGGTCGCGGCCCGGCCTGGTACTGGAACAACGTTACGTTCGGCGAACACACCGGCACGCATTTCGACGCGCCGATTCACTGGTTCACCGGCAAGAACCTGCCGAACAATGCCGTCGACACCATGCCGGCCAAGGACATGATCGCACCGGCCTGTGTCATCGACTGCTCGGCGCAGGCGGCGCAGGATCCCGATTTCCTGCTGACCGTCCCGATTGTCGAAGCCTGGGAAGCCAGGCACGGCCGGATCCCTGAGCGGAATTGGGTCCTGCTCAGGACCGACTGGTCGAAGAAGGGCTGGCGTGACTACTCCAATCTCAGGGACGACGGCGCGCATACGCCGGGCCCGAACCCGGCGGTGATGAAGTGGCTGGTGGAGGAGCGCGGTGTCATCGGTTTCGGCACCGAAACCATCGGCACGGATGCGGGGCAGGCCGGACACTTCGAGCCGCCTTATCCGGCGCATCACTTCCTGCACGGCGCGGGCCGCTACGGCCTGCAATGCCTGTGTAACCTGGATCAGCTTCCGGCCACCGGCGCCGTCATCGTGGCCTCGCCACTAAAGATCCAGAACGGTTCCGGCAGCCCGCTTCGAGTCATCGCTCTGGTGTCGTCCACTTGAGCCCCAATCAATGGCGCTCGCCAATCAGACCAAGAAATTCTCCCGAAAGACAGGTGCCATGAACTTGATCAAGAGCCTGGTGGCTTCCACTGCATTGCTGCTTGCCGTTCCGCAATTCGCGCGAGCCGAGATCCTCGTCGGATTCGTTACCGGCCTCAGTGGGCCGGTGTCATCGATCGGCATTCCCAACGCGAAGGGCGTCGCCGCAGGTCAGGCCTATATCGGCGAAATCGGCGGCGAGAAGCTGCGGGTCATCCAGCTCGATGACGGCTCCGATCCGACCGCGTCGGCACGCAATGCGCGCAAGCTGGTCGAGCAAGAGAAGGTCGATATCCTGATCGGCACGTCCGGCGCTCCCCAGACGCTCGCGATGGCGACTGCGGCCATCGAAATGAAGATTCCGATGATCGCGGTGTCGCCGATCGCACCGGTGCCATCAGGCGACGGCGGCCCCTGGGTCGTGCAGACGCCGCAGCCCACGCCGCTTCTGGTGCAAGGAATCGTCGACCACATGAAGGCGAAGAGCTTGACGACCGTGGCCTTCATCGGTTTCTCCGATGCGTTCGGCGATCTCATGTACAATTCGCTCGAGCAGAGTGCGAAGGCCGCCGGCATCAAGGTCGTCGCCAACGAACGCTATGCCCGGTCGGACTCCTCGGTGACGGCTCAGGTGCTGCGCGCACTCGCCGCGCGTCCCGACGCCATCATGCTCGGCGGCACTGGCACGCCAGGCGCGCTGCCGGTCATCGCTCTGTCCGAGCGGGGATATAAGGGACCGCTCTACGGCAATCACGGGCTGATCAGCGCCGATTTCCTTCGTCTGGCCGGCAAAGCCGCCAATGGCATCATGTGTCCGACGGGACCTGTGACCGCGGCGGAGCAGCTTCCGGCCAGCAATCCGATCCAGAAGGTCGCCCTGGATTTCCGCGCGGCCTTCGAAAAGGCCAATGGCGAGGCGCCGACGGATTCATTCTCGTCCTATTCCTTCGACGGCTGGCTGATCTTCGCCGACGCCGCCAAGCGTGCGCTGGCAACCGGTGCCAAACCAGGCTCACCTGAGTTCCGTACCGCGATTCGCCAGGCACTGTTCACCACCAAGGAGGTCGTCGGGACGCAGGGCGTGTACACCTACACGCCGGCGGACCGGCATGGAGTCGACGATCGCTCGCGCATCATGGTTCAGATCGAGGACGGCAAGTACAAGCTGTTGCCTTGAGGTGCGAGCATGGTCGCAATGGAGAAAGATGCGCTAGCGAACATCACCGAGGTGGTCGGCGGTGAGGACGTGACGCCTGCCTGGGCGCGCGCGATGGCGTCGTTTCCGTCGTCTGAGCGCATCCTCTCGACGATGCTCACGCGCCAGGCGGAGCGTTACGGCGATCGCCTTCTGCTCGTTGCCGGAGAGGCGCGTTGGAGCTTTACGCAGGCTGCGACGATTGCGGCTGCGTCGGCCCAGACGCTGGTCGATACCGGGATCAAGCCGGGCGACCGGGTCGCGCTGATGTGCTCGAACCGTCCGGAGTTCTTGCAGGTCTATCTCGGCTGTGCGTGGCTGGGGGCGATTGCGGTCCCGATCAATACCGCCTTGCGCGGCTTCCAGCTGTCCCACATTTTCCGCAACTCGCGTCCCGCGCTGCTCGTCATCGAGGCTCAGTTCGTCAGCGCGGTCGAGAGTGTCGAGGCGGATGTCGAGCTGCCGCCTCGGACCTGGATCATCGGAGCTGCCGCCGACGCAATCGGTGCCAGGCTTTCCGCGGTCCCGCTGCCGCCTCTTGGCGCCGCAGCCCCGGCCGGCGCCGTGCGTCCCGGTGACACCGTTGCGATCCTCTATACGTCGGGCACCACGGGGCCTGCGAAGGGTGTGTGCTGTCCGCAGGCGCAGCTGTTCTGGTGGGGCGTCTATTCGGCGCGCGCGCTCGGAATCCGCGAGGGCGATGTGCTGTTCACGACGCTGCCGCTGTTCCACACCAACGCGCTGAATGCGTTCTATCAGGCGCTGCTGAACGGATGCACGTACGTGCTCGAGCCGAAGTTCTCGGCTTCCGGCTTTTGGGCTGCCGCGCGACAGCACAATGCGACGGTCGGCTATCTGCTCGGTGCGATGGCGTCGATGCTCCTGGCACAGCCGAAGAGCGCAGACGAGTCAATGCATCGTCTTCGTGTCGCTCTTGGCGGCGGCGTGCCGCCGCAAATCCACGGCCCGTTCCGCGAGCGCTTCGGCGTACCGCTGGTCGACGGCTACGGGTCGACGGAGACGAATTTCGTGTTCGCCGGCACGATTCCGTCGGATCGGGCGGGGACGATGGGGTACCTGGCCGATGGCATTGAGGCGCGGATCGTCGACGAGAATGATTCCGCGCTGCCTGATGGAGAGGCCGGCGAGCTCGTGCTTCGCGCGAGAGAACCCTTTGCGTTCGCGTCCGGCTATTTCGGCATGCCGGAGAAGACCGTGGAGGCCTGGCGAAATCTGTGGTTCCACTCAGGCGATCGGGTCGTTCGCGATTCCGACGGGCATTATCGCTTCATCGATCGCATGAAGGATTCCATCCGCAGGCGCGGCGAGAACGTGTCCTCGTGGGAGGTCGAGCAGGCGATCCAGGCGCACCCCGCGGTCGCTGCCTGCGCGGTCTACCCGCTGCCGTCGGAGTTGGGTGAGGACGAAGTTGCTGCTGCGATTCTGCTGGAACCGGGCCACTTGCTACAGCCCGTCGACATCGTCAGGCATTGCGAAGGACGGATCGCCTATTTCGCTATTCCGCGTTATGTGCGAATCCTCGGTCAGATGCCGCTGACGGAGAACGGCAAGATCAAGAAGGGCGTGCTGCGCGATGCCGGTGTCACGACGGATACATGGGATCGCGAAGCGGCCGGAGTGAAGGTACGACGCTGACGTCGTATCCGCTCAAGGTTTTTGCAAGGCGTCCCTGACGGCGGCCTTGAGTTCGTCGAGCTCGCCGATCAATCCATCGAACCGATCTGCCGGGAAATCCGCCAGGAGCTCGGCAAGCCACGCGCCGTGGCTCTTGGCCATTCGCCTGAAGATCTTGCGGCCTTCGACCGTCATACAGACGATCTGCACCCGCCGGTCGAGGTTCGACGCCGTGCGGGTGATGTATCCATCTGCGACCAGGCGGTCGACGATTGGCGTGAGGTTCCCGGCGGAGACCATCAGGCGCTTGGGCAGCTCTCCCAGCACAAGTCCGCTTGGTTCGCGGTCGAGCTGGGCGAGAACGTCGAAGCGGGGCATCGTGAAGTCGAACTCTTCGCGAAACCGGCGCCGCAACTCGCTTTCGATGAGGGACGTGCAGGCGAGCAGTCGGAGCCAAAGGCGTGTTTGAGCCCTGTACTCAGCCTCCTGATCCGTCTCGTTCTTGGCCGAAACAGGGGTGGACTCCTTCGCGAGTGCCAATCGAATCTCCCGGGCTTCGTGGCTTACGAAAGCTGGCGCAGCTCTCGTGGACATTGGCAAGATAGTTCGTGCCAAAAGTAAATTCAAGGCTGGGTCCGAGGGATCCGGAATCGGCGCCGCCGTGCATCCGATTTACACTAAAATTCAGATCGACGCTGCGGCGAGAGGCGTGCCCTCCAGGGCCTTTGCAGAACCGCCTTGACAAGGCACGCGTCGAGGAAATATTTTATACTTAAAATAATTGGGTGAGAGCTCGGCGCAACGCGCGAAAGCGAGGGATCATGCGCATAGTCTGTATCGGCGGCGGGCCGGCCGGCCTCTATCTGGGCCTCCTGATGAAGCGTCGACATCCGGAACATGTCGTCACGGTCGTCGAGCGCAACAAGCCCTACGATACGTTTGGCTGGGGGGTGGTATTCTCCGATGCCATGATGTCTGCGATGCGTCTTGCCGACCCCGAAAGCGCGGCCGAGATCGAGGACGCCTTCAATCATTGGGACGACATCGAGCTGGTCTTCAAGGGGACGCGCCAGCGCACGACCGGCCACGGCTTCATCGGCATTGGTCGCAAGCATCTGCTCAACATTCTCCAGAGGCGCTGCGAGGCTCTGGGTGTCGAGCTCGCCTTCGAGCGTGAGGTGGAGTCCGATCTTGAATTCCCCGACGCCGACCTGATCGTGGCCACCGACGGTGTGAATTCCAGGATTCGCGCCCGCTATGCCGAACAGTTCCAGCCGGACATGGTGATCCGGCCGAACCGCTACATCTGGCTCGGCACCAAGAAGGCGTTCGACGCCTTCACGTTCGATTTCCAGAGGACCGAGCACGGCTGGTTCCAGGCACACATTTACAAGTTCGACGCGGAGACCTCGACCTTCATCGTCGAGACCACGGAAGAGACCTACAATGCTCACGGGCTGGGCGAGCTCGATCAGCAGGGGTCGATCGACTTCTGCGAGAAGATCTTTGCCGAGACGCTCGACGGTGCGAAGCTCTTGACCAACGCCCGCCATCTGCGCGGCTCGGCCTGGCTCAATTTCAGCCGCCTGATCTGCGGCAAATGGAGCGTGTTCAACGGCCGCTCCCATGTCGTGCTGATGGGAGACGCCGCGCACACTGCGCATTTCGCCATCGGGTCGGGCACCAAGCTCGCGCTCGACGACGCCATCGAGCTCGCCAACCAGTTCGATCGCCATGGTCACGGGCGCGACCGCATCCAGACCGTGCTGGAGGCCTACGAGGAAGTACGCCGCGTCGACGTGGCGCGCATCCAGAACGCCGCGCGCAATGCGATGGAATGGTTCGAGGTGGTCGGCCGGCGCTATGCTGATACGCTCGAACCGCCGCAATTCTTCTATTCGATGCTGACGCGTTCCCAGCGCATCAGCCATGAAAACCTGCGCCTGCGCGACCGTGCCTGGTTGGAAGGATTCGAGCGATGGTTTGCCGCGCGCTCGGGCATCGCCGTCGAGGACGGCGAACGGGTACCGCCGCCGATGCTGACGCCGCACCGCGTGCGCGGCCTCACGCTGGCGAACCGCATCATGGTCTCGCCGATGGCGATGTATTCGGCGAAGGACGGGCTGATCAACGACTTCCACATCGCCCACCTCGGAGCGCGCGCCATGGGCGGCGCCGCGTTGATCTTTGCCGAGATGACCTGCGTCTCACCGGATGCCAGGATTACGCCGGGCTGTCTCGGGCTCTGGAATGATGAGCAAGCGGCACAATGGCGCCGGCTGGTCGATCTGGTCCATAGCCTCGGACATGCCAAGGTCGGCATCCAGCTCGGCCATGCCGGGCGGAAGGGATCGACCCGGCTCGCCTGGGAGGGGATTGACCAACCGCTGGCTTCAGGCAATTGGCCGCTGATCTCGGCTTCCGCGCTGCCCTATCTGCCGCACAGCCAGTTGCCGCGGGAGATGAACCGCAGCGATATGGACCGCGTCCGCGACGATTTCGTCGCCGCAACGCGCCGTGCTGCCGACGCCGGTGTCGATTGGCTCGAGCTTCATTGCGCCCATGGCTATTTGCTATCGAGCTTCCTCTCGCCGCTGACCAACCGGCGGACTGACGAATATGGCGGCAACCACGAAAATCGTGCGCGCTTTCCGCTGGAGGTCTTCAGGGCGATGCGCGCGGCGTGGCCATCCGATCGGCCGATGTCGGTGCGGCTGTCCTGCCATGACTGGACCGAAGGCGGCAACACGCCGGCCGACGCCGCGATCTTCGCTGCGATGTTCAAGGAGGCGGGAGCAGACGTGATCGATTGCTCCTCGGGACAGGTCTGGAAGGAGGAACGGCCGATCTACGGCCGCCTGTTCCAGACGCCATTCGCCGATCTGATCCGCAACGAAGTCGGCATCGAGACGATAGCAGTCGGTGCGATCTCCGAGGCCGATCACGCCAACTCGATTCTCGCGGCTGGCCGCGCGGATCTCTGCGCGATTGCGCGGCCGCATCTCGCCGACCCGGCCTGGACGCTGCACGAAGCCGCGCGCATCGGGATCACAGCGGTCAACTGGCCAAAGCAATATCTGTCCGCCAAGGGACAATACGAAGCCAATCTGGCGCGTGCCGCTGCCGTGGCCGCGCAGTGAGCGAAGGAGGGATCGGATGAACTCCGTGGTAAAGATGATCCGGCGCGAATGGCTGGACTGGCCGTTCTTCGAGCCCCGCCATCTTGCGATCGGCGAGGCGCTCGATCGCTTCGTGCAGTCGGGAGCCCTCGACAAGATCGATCACAATGATGTGGATGGTGCCTGTCGCAAGCTTGTGCGCGCGATGGGCGCGGCGGGGTTGCTCGATTGCGCGGTCGCGGCGCCCGATGGCGATGCGACGTCGATCGATTCCCGCTCGATCTGCCTGTCGCGCGAGTCGCTGGCCTATGCCGATGGCCTCGCCGATTTTGCTTTCGCCATGCAGGGGCTTGGCTCCGGAGCGATTGCACTGGGTGGCTCGGCGGAGTTGCGCAAGGCCGTGCTGCCGAAGGTGCGTTCCGGCGAATGGCTCGCGGCCTTCGCGCTCTCCGAGAAGGAGGCGGGGTCGGACGTCGCGGCGATGTCCTGCACGGCGCGGGCCGACGGCGACACCTACGTCATCGACGGCGAGAAGACCTGGATCTCGAACGGCGGCATTGCCGACGTCTATACGCTGTTTGCGCGAACGGGCGAGGCGCCGGGCGCCCGCGGCATTTCGGCCTTCGTCGTCTTTCCGGATGATCCCGGTTTTAGCATTGCCGAGCGCATCGACGTCATTGCGCCGCACCCGCTGGCGACGTTGCGCTTTACTAATTGCCGGATTCCCGCGAGCCGTAGGCTCGGCGCGCCCGGGGGCGGGTTCAAGCTCGCGATGCAGACGTTGGATATTTTCCGCGCATCGGTCGCCGCCGCAGCCCTCGGCTTTGCCCGTCGCGCGCTCGACGAGGCATTGTCGCATGCCCGCAGCCGAAACATGTTCGGTGCGACGCTGGGGGATCTTCAACTGACCCAGGCCGCGCTCGGCGACATGGCGACCGACACCGACGCGGCGGCGCTGCTGACCTACCGCGCGGCCTGGCGCCGCGATGTCCAGAAGCTTCCGACGACGCGCGAAGCCGCCATGGCGAAGCTGACCGCCACCGAGACCGCGCAGCGCGTCATCGACCGTGCCGTCCAGATGTTCGGCGGCCGCGGCGTGCGCAAGGGAGAGGTCGTCGAAAGTCTCTACCGCGAAATCCGCGCGCTGCGCATCTACGAGGGTGCGACCGAGGTCCAGAAGTTGATTGTCGCCCGCGAGCTGTTGAAGCCGCGCTGAAGGGATTGAGAACTACGCATGAGCACGATCAGAAAGCCGGAAGTCCCCGCGACGCGTGGTCTGCAACTGCTTCAGCCCAGCGGCTGGCGGCAGCCGAAGGGGTATGCGAACGGCGTCATGGCCGAAGGACGACTCGTCATGACGGGTGGTGTGGTCGGTTGGGACGTCGCCGGGCGATTTGCGGACGGCTTCGTTGCGCAGGTCCGCCAGACGCTCGAAAACATCGTCGCGATCCTGGCAGAGGGCGGCGCGCGGCCGGACCATCTCGTGCGCCTGACCTGGTACGTCGTGGATATGGACGAATATGTGTCGAACCTGAAGGCGCTCGGCAAAGTCTATCGCGAGGTCATTGGCACCCATTTCCCCAGCATGGCGCTGGTGCAGATCGTGCGTCTCGTCGAGCCATCCTCGCGTGTCGAGATCGAGGCGACGGCCGTCGTCCCGCGCTGACGAAGGCGTCGGCCGCAGGCCCGCGGCGAGACCGCGACGATGGAAAGCTCTCTACGGCGCCCGTGATGGATTGGAGCGAGAGCTCAATATTTTCAATCGGCTAAGGGGCGGCATGTGCACGATGTGTGCACCGGGAGATGCACAAAAATCTATCGACTGCAAATTTGAGCAGACGGTCTGAGGCGTGATACTGAGCTCGGCTTCCGCGCGATCGAATTGACGAGAGCAGTGCAGCGACTACAACAGGCGTTTCGCCGCCGGTCATGAGTGAGAAAGAAGCCCAATGTTCCTGACCGAGAACGATCTGAATGAATTGGTGGCATGGCGACGCCATCTTCACGCCGTGCCGGAACTGTCGGGGCAAGAGGCAAAAACCGCGGAAGCCGTGCGGGCCCGTCTTCAGGCGGCGGGTGCCGACAGGATCGTTTCGGGCCTCGGTGTCACGGCGTGCTTGGAATCTATGATGGACGTGAGTCTGGCCCGACGATCATGCTTCGGGCCGAACTGGATGCACTGCCGATTCAGGAAAAATCACAACTCAAGCATCGATCGCTGATAGCAGGAAAGGCCCATCTCTGCGGTCATGATGGTCATATGGCAATTCTGGCGGCCGTAGCGCAAAATCTGAGCCAGCAACGTCCAAGCCGAGGTCGCGTAGCGCTCCTGTTTCAGCCGGCCGAGGAGGACGGGTCCGGTGCGGCCGCCGTTCTGGCTGACGCGAAGTTTGAGCAGATGCGGCCCGACTTTGTCTTCGCGCTGCATAACCTTCCCGGCCTCGGTCTTGGACAGGTCTCTCTTGCCGAAGGTTTGGTGAATTGCGCCTCGCAAGGAATGCAGATCAGATTATCAGGACGAACGACGCACGCGTCGAATCCGGCGCTCGGTATCTCCCCGAAAGACGCGCTCGCCAGGCTTCTGCTGGAGATACCCGCGCTCGGGCGCGGGACGGAGCTGGACGACGACTTCTCGATGCTGACGATCACCCACGCAAGACTTGGTGAGCCTGCGTTCGGTATCGCGCCAGGCTTCGGCGAATTGTGGGCGACACTGAGAACATGCACCGACGTGATGATGGAACGGCTCCGCCTGGAGGCGGAAGACTTGGTTCGAAGCGTGACGGCCGGTGAGGGGCTGAGCACGGAAATCGCTTATCGCGACGTCTTCAATCATTGCGCAAACGACGTCGATGCTGTTGCCCAGCTTAGAAGCGCGCTGGACGCAGAGGGGGTGCGACATTCGGCGGAGGGCCTTCCACTGCGTGGCTCCGAGGACTTCGGACGTTTTGGCTCCCGTTCGAAGTCGGCGATGTTTTTCCTGGGAGCCGGCAAAGAGCATCCCGGGCTGCATGAGTCGAACTACGACTTTCCGGATCAGTTGATAGAAATTGGTGCAAGAATATTCGTGCGCACCATACGCAACCTGCTTGGCTAAATAGAGAATTCCGGACGGAGTGACAGCGTATCGCCTGCATGTCACATGTTGGATCGGCGCTTAGAACGATTTGAAACTAGAAGCTTTCGAAAATTTGCAGTGAAGTCCGAAGCAGGAAATCGCTTCTCCGATCACGACGGTTTCGTCGTGCAACCTTAGATAATTTCTAGGTCCCAATTCCTTCTCGCAGCACCGTCGTATGTTAGGAAGCGACGGGGACGTGCTTGCAAGTGGAATTGGGGCGCAGGAATGATGCGTGAACTCTCGGCCAGGAAAATCGTGCGTACACTATCGTTGGGCGCGGTGAGTTATCTCGCACTGTCGATGGAATCTTCGGGTGACCTTCAGCATGCGGTTGCGCAATCCAATCTGCCGCCCGTGACCGTGGATGCCCCCAAGCCAAGAGTTCGTCAGCCGGTCCAGAGATCACAGTCGACGCGCGCCTCGCGTGGACAGCGATCAGTCGCCGCGGCGCCTCCGCGCCAGGCTGCACCCGTTCCCTATGTGGTGCCCTCGACCGGAACGGTCGGCACGGTGCCGCCCGCCTACGCAGGCGGCCAGGTTGCAACCGGCGGGAGTCTCGGTCTGCTCGGCAATCGCGGCGTGATGAACACGCCGTTCAACCAGACGAGCTATACGGCGGAGCTGATCAAGAATCAGCAGGCGCGCACCGTCGGCGATGTGCTGTTCAACGATCCCTCGGTCCGGGTGAAGACGCCTGCCGGCAATGGCATCGATGGTGTCTACATCAGGGGCTTCTACCACGACAGTGGCGACTACGCCATGAATGGCCTCTATGGAATGGCGCCGTTCTATTCCACGTCAGCGAATTTCCTTGAGCGCGTCGAGGTTCTGAAGGGACCGGGCGTGCTTCTCGGCGGCATGCCGCCTGCAGGTGCCAATGGTGGTAGCATTAACTTGGTGACTAAGCGCGCACCTGACTTCGACATCACGCAACTCACTGCACTTTACATATCAAGGTCTCAGTTCGGACTGCAAACCGATGTGAGCCGTCGATACGGCGAACATAAAGAATGGGGCGTCCGGTTCAATGGTGAGGCGCGGGGCGGCTCGAC
This sequence comes from Bradyrhizobium yuanmingense, assembly GCF_025200905.1. Classification (NCBI taxonomy): domain Bacteria; kingdom Pseudomonadati; phylum Pseudomonadota; class Alphaproteobacteria; order Hyphomicrobiales; family Nitrobacteraceae; genus Bradyrhizobium; species Bradyrhizobium yuanmingense. The sequence continues at coordinate 2,794,596 of NZ_CP104173.1, forward strand.
TGCGTATGATCGGCAGACCGATCAGTTCGGCAACGCCGTGCTCAATCTGGACTACCGGGGTGAACGCGTGCGCTTTTCAACGGATATCGGTTATCAGGCTGATGATCTGAAGCCGCCGCTGCGGTTCCTGACGTTTACCACCAGTCCTCCGTTCGCGACCACCATCCCAGTTCCCGCCCTTCCGAAGCCCGGCGCCAATTACATGCCGGAATGGGCGACATGGAAACCGAAAGACGCGTTTGCCATGACGCGCGGTGAAGTCGATTTAACGGAGTCGGTGACGGCGTACGGTGCGGCTGGATATCACAAGAGCGAGATCGACTACGTCTATCCATCGCCGCGCATCACGAACGCGAACGGCAACTGGACGGCCGTTCCATTCAGCGGGCGCGATGTTTATGACAATTATACAGGTGAGGTCGGGCTGCGAGCCTCGGTGGATACCGGCCCCATCAATCATCTCTTGACTGTGAACTACTCGGCTTTCGAGCGAGATTACAGTTCGTTCGGCAGGGCAGGCGCTGCGATCAATTCAAACTTGTACAATCCGGTTCCGATCCCTTATCCCAACTTCGCTACCGTCGCCCAGAATCTGGAGACGCGAACCAAGCTTACCAGTGTCGGTATCGCTGATACGATGTCGATGTTCAACAACAGGCTTCAGTTTGTTGTCGGGGCGAGGCGGCAGACAGCGGGCGTAGACAGCGTGAACCTGCTGACCTCTGCCAAATCGAGTGTCGACGTTCCGACCTGGAGTCCCGGCTATGCGGTCATCGTCAAGCCGGTGGAGAACATCTCCCTTTACGCAAACTACATCGAAGGCCTTAAGGCGCCCGAAGTCGTTGTCGGCGCCACGTCGTATTCGAACGTTGGCGAGATCATTCCTCCTGCTCAGACCAAGCAGAAGGAAGTCGGCATGAAGGTCGATATGGGCCGGATCGGCTTTACTGCCAGCGCATTTGACATCACCAGTCCGAACATTATTTCGGTCGCAGTGCCGGGGCAAACCCTACCTGCGAGGCGACTTTCCGGCGAGCAGCGCAATCGGGGCTTCGAACTGTTCACCTTCGGGGAGGTGACCCCGACGTTCCGGGTGCTGGGTGGTGTGACCTTCATTGACGGCGAGGTCGTCAGGCAGGCGGTCTCCGTCGGATCGATCATCGTCAACTACAATGGCAAGGTTCCCGTCGGCGTGTCGGCGGTTAACTTGAACCTCGGCGCCGAGTGGGACACCCCGTTCCTGCCGGGACTGACTATGACCGGCCGGGTCATCTACACTAGCGAGAGCTACGCCAACGATGCGAATACGCAGGAGCTTCCTGCGTGGACGCGAGTCGACCTTGGCGCACGCTACACATTCGTGTCGCCTTGGAACGGTAAGCCGATTGTTGTTCGCGCCAGCGTGGAGAACGTGTTCAACGAGGCGTACTGGAATTCCTATCGCACGGTGAGTAGCGCGGTATCACTCGGCGCGCCGCGCACCTACCTCCTGTCGACGACGTTCAATTTCTGAACGCTGGTCCTTGGTACTCCCGATGCGCACCGCCGTGGATCTGGTCCGCGGCGGTTTTTCGTTGGTCCATAATCAGCAAGCTGCACTTGTCGCGATTGATGACAGTGTCATGAAACACCACCGCGATAAAATCGCACCATCACGCCACATCGGAAAAGTTCCTCCTTGCGCAGTTAGAATTGCAGCAATCTTCGTCGCGTCCTGAAATCCCAATAGTTTTCCGCGTATTGGCGCGCAAGCGCGGAGGTTGCATTGTGTCCGCCCGTCGCCAATTTTGAGGTCTTACAAAAAGTCGCGTCGATATTGCTTTGACCCTCGTCGGCTTCTCACCTAGTCAAACGTCTCTGCTTTCGCTTTCCGAAAAGGGGATCGCGCCATGATGGTGTTCGACAGAGACGACGTCACCTTCACCGTCGTCGTCAATCACGAAGAGCAATACTCCATCTGGCCGACGTTCAAGGAGATTCCGGCCGGCTGGAAGGCGGTGGGCAAGTCCGGCAGCAAGAAGGAATGTCTCGACCATATCGAGCAGGTGTGGACCGACATGCGCCCGCTCAGCTTGCGCAAGTTCATGGACGGCGCGTCGCCTCAGCAGACGACGTAGTCAGCGAAGTCCGGTCGTCCGATGCGGCTTCTTTGTCTGCCCTATTCCGGCGGAACTGCCATGTTCTATGCGCGGTGGCGCAGGCTGCTGTCGTCGTCGATCGACGTTCGGCCGGTGGAATGGCCCGGCCGCGGTGCGCGCATGGACGAGCCGCTGGCGACCGATCCGCGCGTGCTGGCGGCACAGCTGGCTGGTGAACTCGCCGCGCAGCTCGACGGGCCCTACGCACTATTCGGGCACAGCCTCGGTGCCGTGATCGCGTTCGAGCTCGCACATGGCCTGCTCGATCGCGGGGCGCCTGCGCCGGCCATTCTCTTCGCCTCGGGTGCGGAAGCGCCGGCGGTGCGGGACGGCAGCAAGTGGCGCCATCCCCTGAGCGACCAGGCGCTGATGCAGGAGCTGCGTGATCTTCAGGGCACACCCGACGAGGCGCTGTCGAATGCCGAGTTGATGCGATCCGCGCTGCCGGTACTGCGCGCAGATTTTCTGATGTGCGGAGCCTATGCCTACCGGCCGCGGCGTCCATTGCCGTGCCCCGTACACGTTTTTGGCGGAGCGGACGACGAGACCAGCCGCGAAGCACTCGAGGCTTGGCGGCTGGAGACCTCGGCGGCATTCACGCTCGATATTCTGCCCGGGCATCACTTCTTCATTCACACACAGCAGGCCGAACTGATCGACCGGATCGGCTGGGCGCTGGCCCGGCAATCGGGGCGATCGACCGGTTTGCATCGGAGCGAGGATCATGAGCGCGTTCTCCGTCCAGCCACTCATTGAGGGCAAGGCTCTTCCCATGCTGCTTAGGGCAGGTGAGGCCGGGCAGCCGCTCGGCGAATCCCTTCCCATGCTGCGTGCAACGATCGACCGGTACCTCACCGACAGCGGCGGCATCGTGTTTCGCGATTTCGCGCTCGATGGTCCCGATGCGTTTCGAGCCTTCGCGGCCGATTTCGGCCACCCGCTGCTGACCTACGAGTTCGGGTCGACGCCGCGTTCGCAGGTGACCTCAGGCGTCTACACGTCCACGGAGTATCCGCCGCACCAGCATATCCCGCTGCACAACGAGCAGGCCTATACCCGCGATTGGCCGATGAAGATCTGGTTCTACTGCATGCAGCCAGCGCTGGAAGGCGGCGAGACGCCGATCGCCGACAGCCGCGCCATCTATCGCGACATGCCGCCGGCCATTCGCGAGCGGTTCGCCGAGAAGGGCGTGATGTATGTGCGGAACTACGGCAACGGGCTCGACGTCGATTGGCAGCAGGTGTTCGGCACCGACTCCAGATCGGAGGTGGAAGCTTACTGCGCTCGCCACGACATCGAATGCGAGTGGAAGGAAGATGGCGAACTCCGTACGCGCCAGGTCTGTCAGGGCACGGCGCAGCACCCGGTCACGAAGGAGTGGGTCTGGTTCAACCAGGCGCATCTGTTCCATGTCTCCAATCTCGAGCCGGAGGTGCGCGAGAGTCTGCTCGACGTGGTCGAGGACGAAGCCGATCTACCGCGCAACGTCTTCTATGGCGACGGTTCGACGATCGAGGACGAAACATTGTCAACGGTCCGGACCGTTCTGGAGAGGCACAAGATCAGCTTTCCCTGGCAGGCTGGGGACGTCGTGATGCTCGACAACATGCTCACCGCGCACGCGCGGGCCCCGTTCAGGGGTCCGCGCAAGGTGATCGTCGCCATGGCGGAAGCTCATCGGCAGGGGTGATCGGCAAGGGTGATCAGCGGCACGTCTCATTCGGGCGGCGGGGATTTCCGGCGCGCGGCCGGACAGGAATTTGAGAACATGGACAGATCCGACCTCGTCGAACGCTTGCGAGAGCATGCCGCCTTGCGACCGGAGAAGGTGGCGTTGCGATTCCTGGAGGGCGACGACGTTGCCGATGAGCTGACGTTTGCCGCGCTGGACGCTCGGATCAGGGCGCTTGCGGCATGGTTTCAGCAGATGGGCGGTGCGGGCGAACGGGCGGTGATTCTGCTTCCGAGCGGGATCAACTATGCCGTCGCATTCTATGCCTGCCTGTATTCGGGCGTAGTCGCCGTGCCGGCGTATCCGCCTGAGGGCGGTCCCGAGCGCTATGCAGGACGACTGAACGGTATCCTGCGGGATGCCGCGCCTCGCTTCATCCTGGTGGAGACGGGGCTGCGCGGTCTCATCGAGGCGGCATTGCCCGAGCTCGCCGACGTGGAGATCGTTGCGGTGGACACGATTTCGCCCGATCTCGCCGCGGACTGGTGCGAGACGAGGCCTGCCACCGATGGGATCGCGTTCCTCCAATACACATCCGGCTCGACCTCGCAGCCGAAGGGCGTTTGCGTCTCCCATGGCAATCTAGCGGCCAACGAGCGTGCGATCGAAGCGGTTTGTAGTGGAACGCCGAACGATGTGTTTGTGAGCTGGCTGCCGCTCTATCACGACATGGGGCTGATCGGCGGACTTCTGAACCCGCTGTTCACGGGCTTTACCGGCGTCCTGATGTCGCCACGGAACTTCCTGGAGCGGCCACGGCGCTGGCTCGAGGCCATCGACCGTCACGGCGGCACGTTGAGCGGTGGCCCCGACTTCGCGTACTCACTCTGCACCGACCGCATCTCGGAAGAGACCATCCGTCGGCTCGACCTCAGCCGGTGGAGGTTTGCGTTCTCGGGCTCGGAGTTCGTCCGCCGCACCACCTTCGAGAAATTTGGCGACCGGTTTGCGCGGGCCGGGTTCGATCGACGGGCGTTGACGGCTTGCTATGGACTTGCGGAGGCGACGCTGCTGGTCACGGCCAGCGACATCACCGCCGAGACCGTCAGCTACACGCTCGACACCGCGGAACTCGCCGCCGGCCGCATCGCGAGCGCCAGCGAAGGCACGGACCTCGTGGCATGTGGTCGAACTGCTGCTGGTCACGCCGTGCGCATCATGCGCGTCGACGAATCGGCGGTGGCCGAGGCGAATGAGGTGGGCGAGATCTGGGTCACTGGTCCCAGTGTCGCGCTCGGCTACTGGAACAATGTCGAGGCCACGCATCAAGCCTTCGTCGAGCGAGATGGTGCGCGTTGGCTGCGGACCGGCGACATCGGCTTCCTTCGCGACGGCGCACTCGTGGTGGCCGGTCGTCTCAAGGACCTGCTGATCGTTCGCGGGCAGAACGTCTATCCGACGGATGTTGAGCAGGCGGTCGAAGCCGAGGTCGAATCCGTCCGCAGCGGACGGGTTGCCGCCTTTCCCATCGAGGTCGAGGGGCGTGAAGCCATCGGAGTGGCGGCGGAGTTCAGCCGCGCCGTGCTCAAGCGTAGCAATCCGGAAGCGCTCGCACATGCGATCGGCGAAGCCGTGCTCCGGCAGGCGCAGGAATATCCGGCCGTGATCGTTCTGCTGAACCCGCAAGCGATGCCGCTGACGACGAGCGGCAAGCTGCAGCGGTCGGCCTGCGCAACGCGTCTCGCCGACAACACGCTCGACAGCTTCGCGGTGTTCGAGAGAGGGCGTCGCCGCGGCACTGCATCCGTGACGGTGCCGGCGAGCGATACCGAGCGTGCCGTCGCTGCGATGTGGTGCGAGGCGCTTGGCGTCGCGGCGGTGCATCGCGAGGACGATTTCTTTGTGCTGGGCGGAAACTCGATCGCGGCTGGCCAGGTTGCTGCTGCGATCCGCGACCGCCTGGACGTGGAAGTGGAGCTGCGCACCTTCTTCGACGCGCCGGCGCTTGCGGCCTTCGCTGGCCGGATCGATGCTCTGGCGGGCACGGGTGCTGGCCGGGCGCTCCCGCCGATCCCATGGGCCGTCGCGGCCGATCGCACGATGCTGTCGCACGCACAGGAGCGGCTCTGGTTCCTCTGGAACATGGATCCTGCTGGGACAGCCTATACCGTTGCGAGCACAATCGGCCTGAAGGGACGGCTCGACCGTGCAGTGCTTTCGCGTGCTTTCGGCGAGATCGTCCGTCGTCACGAGATATTGCGCACCACGTTCATCGCCAGAGACGGCCGTGGGACGCAGCTCGTCCACGATGTCATGAGCATCGGCGTTCGGCACGAGGATCTCCGCGCCTATTCTGTGCGGGAGCGCTCCGAGCGCGCGGAGACGGTCAGGCGATCCGAGCTCGGCAAGCCATTCGATCTCGTGAACGGGCCATTGTTGCGCGCCGTGCTGCTTCAATTCGCGGACGATGCCTACGAATTGCTGTTGCTGGCCCATCACATCATCGTCGATGGATGGTCGCTTGATGTGCTACTCGAAGAGCTAGCCGCTCTCTATCGAGCCGGTACCGGTCAGGACGCAGGCGTGCCGCCGGTTCCGGCAATTCAATATGCTGATTTTGCGGCCTGGCAGCGAAGCTGGCTTGCGGGCGGCGAGGGCGATCGGCAGCTCGCCTATTGGCGCGCCAAGCTCGGCGATGTTCACCCGGTGCTGGCGCTGCCGCATGATCGGCCGCGCCCGACGATCCAGAGCCATGCCGGCGATACGATCGGTCTGGCCATCGACGCCGTGCTTGCGTCCCAGCTCCGGGAGATCGCCGGCAAGCAGCGCGTCAGCGTCTTCATGCTACTGCTCGGCGCATATTACGCGCTGCTCCATCGCTACACCGGGCAGAGTGATTTGCGTGTCGGCGTGCCGGTCGCCGGGCGCCGGCATACGCAGCTCGAACGACTGATCGGATGTTTCGTCAACACGCTGGTGCTGCGGGCCGAGATGACCGCCGAAGCGAGCTTCACGAGCCTGTTGCGTCAGGTCAGGGAATTGGTGGTCGAGGCACTGGCGCACCAGGATCTTCCGTTCGAAATGCTGGTCGACAGCCTCAAGCCCGAACGCAGCGGTGGGCAAAATCCCCTGTTCCAGGCGAAGTTCAACTACATGACGGCGCCGGGCGGTTTCTCCGGCGTGGAGGGGCTCGCTGCCGACGTCGACATTGTCGATCTCGCTGGTTCGCATTTCGATCTCGCCCTCGACGTCATCGATGGCGTCGGGATGAAGGTCACGTTCAACTACGCCACCGACCTATTCGATCGTCCGACCATTGCACGGCTGGCGGCGCAATTCGGTTCGATGCTGCGCCAGATCGCCGACAACGCCGAGCGGCGGATATCGGACTTCGTCATCGACGACGGACACCGGCAGACCGTGCCGAGTGAGGCTGCGGCGTTCGGCTTCGCCGATATGGTGAGCCTTCATCGCGCGGCGACAGTCGATCGACAGACCGCCATCGCCATTCGATGCGGCCGGGGGCAACTGACCTTTGCGGCGCTCGAGCAGCGGTCAAATCGTATCGCACACGCCCTCATCGCGAAGGGCGTGGCACGCGAGACACCGGTTGCGCTGTGGATCGAGCGCTCTCCGGCCTTTGTCGTCGCCTTGCTCGGTGTGCTGAAGGCGGGCGGCTCTTATGTCCCGCTCGATCCGAAATGGCCGTTGGAGCGCGTCCGCCGTATCCTGACCGACGGCGGCATCGACATCATGCTTGCGGCAGGCGACAAATTGACGGATGCGCGCGAGCTGGGCTGCCTGGTGCTCGACGCGGAGGCGGAAGCGGCGCGCGCCGAGGTATCGAGCCTGCCGCTCGACACGACCATTCATCCAACGCAGACCGCTTACGTCATCTATACCTCCGGATCGACCGGCGCGCCTAAGGGCGTCAGCGTCTCGCACGGGGCCTTGGCCAATTATGTCCAGGCTCTGCTGCAACGTCTGAAGCCGCGCCCGTCGGCGAGCATGGCGATGGTTTCGACGGTGGCGGCCGACCTCGGCCACACTGTCCTGTTCGGTGCGCTCGCATCCGGCGGCACGCTGCATCTGCTGTCACCAGAGGCCGTATTCGACGCGGATGCGTTTGCACAAGCGATGCGCGAGGGCGAGGTCGACATTCTCAAGATCGTGCCGAGCCATCTGCGAGGGCTGCTTCAGGCCTCGCACTCGGCCGATCTGCTCCCCCGCGACGCGCTCGTCCTGGGCGGCGAGGCGTGCGATGGCGCGCTGCTGGACGACGTCCGGCGTTTGCGGCCGGAATGCCGGATCCTGAATCATTACGGGCCCACGGAAACGACCGTCGGTGCGGTGACGCATGAGTGCGCGGCAGGCCGCGGGGACGGTTCGGTTCCGATCGGTCTGCCTCTTGCCAATCTGCGCGTCCATGTCCTCGATGACGCCTTGAACGAGGTGCCGATCGGAGTCGTTGGCGAGCTCTATGTCGGCGGCGCTGGGCTGGCGCGGGGCTATCGCGGCGCGGCGGGCCTGACCGCGGAACGCTTCGTGCCGGATCCGTTCGGCGCCGCGGGCGGGCGCCTCTACCGAACCGGGGATCGTGTCCGCTGCGACCGCGAGGGCCGGCTGATATTCCTGGGTCGTTCTGATGACCAGATCAAGTTGCGCGGCTATCGCATCGAGTTGGGCGAGGTCGCGCGCGTTATCAAGGCGCTGCAGGGAATCGGTGACGCGGTGGTCGTTTCACGCGCCATCGGTGAAAGTGAGCGCCAGGAGCTGATCGCCTATTGCGTGGCTGAGAGCGGCGCCGCTCCACAGGCCGATGCGATCAAGCAACAGCTGGCTGCAATCGTGCCGGACTATATGGTTCCGTCACACATCGTCATGTTGGCGCAATTGCCGCTGACGCCCAATGGAAAGGTCGATCGTCGCGCCTTGCCCGAACCGGCCGAAGAGGGGGCGTCGGCCGGCTATGCCGCGCCTGCGGGGGATATTGAAATTGCCATCGCGGCGGTCTGGTGCGAGGTGCTCGTTCGCGAGCGCGTCGGCCGTAATGACAATTTCTTCGAACTCGGCGGCGATTCGATTCTGAGCCTGCAGATCATCGCCCGCTTGCGCAAGCGCGGCATCCGGCTCACTCCGAAGCAGATCTTCAGCCAGCAGACGATTGCCGGGTTGGCGACGGTCGCCGTGATATCGGCGGGGACGACCAAGAAGGAGAGACCGGCGGCGAAGGCGTCAGTCGGCGACACCGCATCTGGCATGCCCCATCTGATGCCGATTCAGACGCGCTTCTTCGCCGAGGACATTGCCAACCGGGATCACTGGAACCAGGCGGTTCTGCTGCTGCCCCGTATGCAGGTCGATTGGGAGACGCTGCGGCGCGCGCTTGCGGCCATCTCGGACCATCACGATGCGTTACGTTTGCGGTTCAAGCAGGTGGATGGTGCTTGGCGGGGGGAGCAGGGACCGGCGCCGGGTTCAACCGAACTGTTATGGCTTCATGCGGGCGTCGGCGGCGCGATGGAGGTCACGGCGCTCGCCCGCGCTGCGCAGGAAAGCCTCTCACTGTCTTCGGGACCGCTGCTGCGCGCGGTCGGCATGGACCTGGCGGACGGTAGCCAACGCTTGCTGCTTGCGATCCATCATCTCGTCGTCGATGGCGTGTCCTGGCGTATCCTGCTGGAAGACCTGGCGTTGGCCTATGACCAGCTGCAGCGTGGCAGTCCCGTCGCGCTGCCGCCGAAGAGCGACTCCTTTGCCTCGTGGAGCGAGCGGCTGCATGCCTATACGGGAACGGCGGAGATCGCGGCCGAATTGCCGTATTGGCTGGATCGTGGCGCCGGCGCACGCCTGCCATGCAACGACGACCATGGCGATGTCGATCGCGTCGGTGATGGCGGCGAGGTGTCCTTGGTGTTGGATGCCGATCTGACGTCGCAGCTCCTCGAACAGGCGCCGGCTGCCTATCGGACCGGGGCCAACGATCTCCTGCTCGCCGGTCTCGTGCGCGCGGTGTCGCGCTGGAGCCAGCACGACGAGATCACCGTGGAGCTCGAAGGCCACGGCCGCGAGGAGATCTTCCCAGATGCGGATGTGTCCCGCACCGTCGGCTGGTTCACGACGGCCTTCCCGGTCCGGCTGAAAGATGCAGGCGACGAGGCGTCGCTGATCAAGGCGGTCAAGGAGACGCTTCGCGCCATTCCGAATCGCGGGATCGGCTATGGCGTGTTGCGCCATCTCGGCTCTGAACAGCAGCGCCATGCTCTGGCGCAATTGGCGGAGCCGCAGATCGTCTTCAACTATCTAGGACGCTTCGACGCCAACATAGGGACCAACCAGCACTTCTCCTTCGCAGCGGAGAGTGCAGGTCCCTCGCGTAGCGCCACGGCACCCATGCGCGGCTGGCTAAACATCACTGGCCTCGTGCGTGACGGCCGATTGGAACTATCTCTCGGATACGGACGCAAGCGCTACCGGGACGCGACGGTCGAGCGGCTCGCCGCACATTACAAGGACGCACTGCGCGAACTGATCGCCCATTGCTGCAACGGAGCGTTCGGCCTCACGCCATCGGATGTCCCGTTGTCTGGGCTCGCTCAAGCCGACCTCGACCGGTTGGCTGCGAACCTGGATCTGCGCGGCATCGAGGACATCTATCCGCTCTCGCCGATGCAGCAGGGCATGCTGTTTCATGCGCTGCGCGACGGTGCCAACGACGCCTATGTGAATCAGGTCGGGCTCGAACTGTTCGGCGTCGATGCGGGCAAGCTGAAAGCCGCGTGGCAGATAGTCAGCGACCGGCATGCGGCCCTGCGGACCGGATTTGTCTGGCAGAACCTGTCGGGCGCAGCGCAGCAGATGGTGCATCGTCATGTGACGGTGCCGTTCGTCGAGGAGGACTGGCGCGGCAGCGCGCCTCCGGATCTGCAAGCCGCGCTGGCGGAGATATCCCGGCGTGAGCGCGAGATGGGCTTCGACATTTCGCAGCCGCCGCTTCAGCGTATCCGTCTGATCCGTCTCGACGACGAGAGGCACTGGCTGATCTGGACCCATCATCACATCTTCGTCGATGGTTGGAGCTCGGCCCGGCTAGTGGCCGAGGTGTTGCAGCAGGCGAGCGGCCGCCCGCTGCCGGCCGTGCAGGGCGGCTATCGCGACTACATTGCATGGTTGCAGGGCCGCGATCGCGAGAGCACCGAGAGGTTCTGGCGCGAGGCTCTGGCAGGGCTTGAGGCGCCCACATTGCTCGCGAACACACTGACGCCCCCCAAAACATCCCTCGCCGAAGGCCATGCCAGCGCCGGGCTTGCGGTGGACGCGGCATTGACCGAGCGGCTGAAGTCCTTTGCCAGGCATGAACGGGTGACGCTCAATACGCTCATCCAGGGCGCGTGGGCACAGCTGCTGCGGCGTCATTCAGGGCAGTCCGCGGTCTCTTTCGGCGTGACCATCTCGGGCCGTCCGGCCGAATTGCCCGGTTCAGAGGAGATGGTGGGCCTCTTCATCAACACGCTTCCCATCGTCGATGCGACCAGCCCGCAAGCTATCGTGGGCGATTGGCTGCGCCAGTTGCAGGAACAGAATTTGGCGCTGCGCGAGCACGGTTGGACGCCGCTCTACGACATTCAGCGCCTCGCCGGCCGTGCCGGGCAGCCGCTGCTCGACAGTATCCTGGTGTTCGAAAACTATCCGATCGACGAGGGGGTGCTACGAGGCGGGGAAGGTGGTCCGCGGCTGGGACGTGTGGCGCATGTGACGCCGACGAACTATGCGCTGGCGGTCGCGGTGTTCGCCGCCGGCGATCGGCTGAACATTGAATTCAACTATGACCGGAGCCGGGTCGACGAGGCGGCGATCCTGCGCCTTCGCGACATTCTCCACGCCCTGCTGGAACGGATTGCGGCGAATTCGGAATGTGCGCTCGGTGATCTCTCTGCGGCAGTCGAGCAGGACGCGCGACGAGCTCTCGAATGGAGTGGCGCAGCGCGGCTGACCTCCGCATCATCCTGCGCCGACGTCGTGATGCATATCGAAGCACAGGCCGCGCAGGCGCGGTCTGCCATTGCCATCGTCTGCGGCGACCAGCGCATCTCCTATGGCGAGTTGAACGCGCGTGCGAACGCGCTCGCACGACGCCTTCGCCTCTGGAACGTCGGTCCGGATCGGCTGGTCGGCATTGCCTTGAGCCGAAGCCCGGACATGATCATCGCGCTGCTCGCGGTTCTGAAGGCCGGAGGCGCCTATCTGCCGCTCGATCCGGATTATCCGGCCGAGCGGCTTGCCTACATGCTGCGTGACGGCGGCGCGGCGCTGGTCCTGACGCAAGGCGCGCTGCTCGAGCCGCTTGCACCGGTGCTGCGCGAAGCCGGGGTCGAGGCGCTCTGCATCGACGAGCCATCGCCGCGCGCCGGCGAGGACGGCGGGAACCTCGACATCGAAATCCATCCGGACAGCCTGGCCTATGTCATCTACACGTCCGGGTCGACCGGCGCGCCGAAAGGCGTGGCGGTTGCGCGCGGACCGCTGGCGATGCATTGCGAAGCCATCGGCCGGCTGTACCGCATGACCTCGCGTGACCGCGAGTTCCAGACGGCATCGATCAATTTCGACATCGCCCACGAGCGATGGCTGGTACCGCTGATGACGGGCGGTTCGCTCGTCCTGCCTTCGAAGCCCGGTCTCCTGATTGACGATCTCGTCAGCGAGATGACCCGCAATGCGGTGACCTCGATCTTCCTGCCGCCGGCCTATGCGGATCAATTGAGCGCGGCATTGCGGCAGGGTGGGCGCAGGCTGGCGATCAGGGCCTGTATCGTCGGCGGCGAAGCCTGGTCCGATACCGGGGTCAGGGCATTTCGAGAAGCTTTCATTATCGATCTTCTGGTCAACGCCTACGGCCCGACCGAGACGGTGATCGCGCCGACGGCGTGGATCGTCGACGCCGCCGCGTTGACACCTCACCAGCCCGCACCGATCGGACGGCCCGTTGGTGCGAGGTCGGCGCACATTCTCGATTCCGACCTCAATATCGTTCCCGCCGGCGTCACCGGCGAGCTGTTCATCGGTGGTGTTGGCCAGGCCCGCGGCTATCTGAACCGGGCTGCACTGACCGCGGAGCGGTTCGTCCCCGATCCGTTCAGCGACGATGGCACGCGCCTCTATCGCACCGGCGATCTCGCGCGCTGGCGCAACGACGGCGTGATTGAATATGTCGGCCGCGCCGACCAGCAGGTGAAGATCCGCGGCTTCCGTATCGAGCTCGGAGAGATCGAGGCGCGTCTGCTCGAGCAGCGTGGCGTGCGTGCGGCGGCCGTTGTGGCGGGCGAAGGCCGGACCGGGCGCCAATTGTTCGCCTATGCGAGTGGCGGGCCGTCGCTCGACGGCCGCGCCTTGCGCGATGCACTGTCCGCCGTTCTGCCTGACTACATGGTGCCGTCGTCGGTGACGGTGCTGGAGCAGTTGCCGCTCACCGCTAACGGTAAGATCGATCGGCGTGCACTGCCGGCGCCGGGCGAGGATGCGTTGGCGAGTCGCACCTACGAGGCACCCGAGGACGAGATCGAGCTGGCGCTGGCCGGGATCTGGGCGGAGCTGCTCGACGTCGATCAGGTCGGACGCAACGATCACTTCTTCGAGCTCGGCGGACATTCCTTGCTCGCAGTGCGGGTGCTGAGCCGGGTGTCGCAGGAGATCGGCGTGTCAATCGCGGTCTCGGATCTGTTCGCTCATCCCGATCTTGCCTCATTTGCCCGGGTCGTGTCGATCAGGCTCATCGAGCAAGAATTCGATGCCGAAGAGCTCCAGGAACTGGTGGGAACGGAGCAGTGAGCATGGCTGACACGGCAAAGCCGAGCTTACGCGATCTGGATCCCCAGCAGATGAGAAAGCTCGTCGCGCTGGCCAGGGATCGCGGCCGGAGTGCCGACAGGAGTGGCGCCAGTGCCATTCCGGTGGTGGCGCGGAGCGGATCGTTGGAAATGTCCTTTGCGCAGCAGCGGCTCTGGCTGCTGGCGCAGCTCGATGGTACGAATTCCAGCTATCACATTCGCGGAGCATTGCGGCTTACGGGCGAGCTCGATCTCGAAGCCTTGCGTCGCAGCATCGACCGTGTGTTCGCGCGCCACGAAGCCCTGCGCAGCGTCTTTCGCGTAGTGGACGAACAGCCGCGCGTGGTGCTGCTGCCCACGGATGCGCGTGTGCCGCTGCTCGAACATGATCTGAGTAGCCGGGACGTTCGCGAGCAGGAGCTGGCGCGCCTCTGCCGCGAGGAGGCCGCGACGCCGTTCGATCTCGCCGCTGGACCGTTGGTCCGCGGTCGCCTGATCCGGATGGCGGAGGGAGAGCATCTCTTCTTGCTCACCCAGCATCACATCGTCTCCGATGGCTGGTCGATCGGCGTGCTCATGCGCGAGCTCGGCGCTCTCTACCGGGCATTCGCCGCCGGCAAGGACGATCCTCTGCCGTCATTGGCAATCCAGTATCCGGACTATGCCGTCTGGCAGCGGCAATGGCTGTCGGGCGAACGCTTGCAGCGGCAGGTCGACTATTGGCGAGAAGCACTCGCGGACGCTCCTGCCGTGCTTGAATTGCCGACGGATCGGCCGCGTCCGCCAATCAGGTCGCTCGCCGGGGCGTCCCTGCCGATCGAGATCGATGTGGAGCTGGCCTCCGGCATCAGGCGACTGAGTCAGTCGCATGGCGCCAGTGCTTTCATGACGGTGCTGGCGGCCTGGGCAGTGGTGTTGTCGAGACTCTCCTCGCAGACCGATATCGTCATCGGGACTCCGACGGCCAACCGAAATAGGCCGGAGATCGAGGGCCTGATCGGATTCTTCGTCAACATGCTGGCTGTCCGCGTTGATCTCTCGGCGGAGCCCAGCGTGGCCGAACTGCTCCGCCGCGTGCGCGCGGCGGCGCTCGCGGCGCAGGATCATCAGGACCTACCGTTCGAGCAGGTCGTCGAGATCGTCCAATCGCTGCGACGGCCGGAGCAGACACCGGTCTTCCAGGCCGTGTTCGCCTGGCAAAACAACGAGAGGGGGCCTCTCGAGTTGCCCGGCCTCAAAGCCGAGGTCGCTGATATTCCGCTGCAACAGGTCAAGTTCGATCTCGAGCTCAATCTCGGCGAGATGGACGGGCGCATTGTCGGCTCCCTGAATTATGCGACGTCGCTATTCGACGAAGCGACGATCACGCGCCATCGGGGCTATCTGTTGACCGTGCTGCGGGCGATGATCTCCGATGCGGACCATGAGGTCGACCGGATCGATATCATTGGTGCCGATGAGCGCAGGCGCGTTCTCGACACTTGGAACGAGACGGCCACGCCGTTTCCCTCCGAAAGCTGCATTCAAGATCTGTTTGCGGAGCAGGTGAGAAGGGCGCCGGACGCCATTGCGCTGGCATACGAGGACGTTCGTCTGAGCTATAGCGAGCTCGATGCGCGGGCGAACAGGCTTGCGCGGCACTTGATCACGTTGGGAGTGGTGCCGGATCAGCCCGTTGCGATCTGCCTGCCGCGGGGCATCGCAATGGTGGTGAGCCTGCTGGCCGTGCTGAAGGCGGGCGGCGCCTATCTGCCGCTCGATCCCGCTTATCCTGCGGAGCGGCTACGTCAGATTGTCGACGATGCCAGGCCGCGCCTGCTGATCGCAGACGCCACAGGACGCGCGATCATTCCAGATGGGACCTGCGAGATGGTCGACCCCGACGTAGACGCAGGGCTGGCGACGTCGGATCCGAGTGTTCTCCTCGAAGGCCTGACTGCGCGAAGCCTCGCCTACATCATCTACACGTCCGGCTCGACCGGTCGGCCGAAGGGGGTGATGGTCGAGCACCGTGGCCTGGTGAATTTGGCGTTGGCGCAGCGGGCATTGTTCAACATCAATTCGAGCAGTCGCGTCGTGCAGTTTGCCTCGCTCAGTTTCGATGCCAGCATCTGGGAAATCGTCATGGCCCTGTGCTCGGGCGCCGCGCTGTTTCTGGCCGGCACGCGCGAGCATCAGGACACCGCGGCATTGTTCGGCTATCTCGCGGACAATGCGATCACGCATGCGACCTTGCCGCCGGCGATGCTGCACGGGCGGACCGATCTCGAACGGCTCGCCTCGTTGCGGGTTCTCGTTCTTGCCGGTGAATTGCCCAGGGCCGAGCTGGTCAAGGGATTGCCTCCTGATATGGCCGTCTTCAACGGTTATGGGCCGACGGAAGCAACGGTCTGCGCCACGAGCTGGTTGCGGCATCGGGGCTTTGATGGCGACGCGGCTCCGATCGGTCGACCGCTGCCGAATGCGCGGATCTATCTCCTGGACCGGTTCGGTGCGCCCGTTCCGCTCGGTGCGGTCGGTGAAATCCATATCGGAGGGGTCGGCATCGCGCGCGGTTATCTCAATCGCGCCGATCTGACGGCGGAACGCTTCGTGCGCGATCCCTTCTGCGGCGATGCGGATGCACGCATGTACCGCACCGGCGATCTCGGCCGCTATCTCCCGGACGGCAATATTGCGTTTCTCGGCCGCAACGACCACCAGGTCAAGATCCGTGGCTTTCGTATCGAGCTCGCTGAAATCGAGTTTCGGCTCAACGAGCACGCCGACGTTGCCGATTCAATCGTGCTGGTGCAGCGCAATCATGGCGGCGACATGCGGCTGGTCGCCTATGTGGCCGCTAGGGGGGGCGTAAGGCGCGATGGCGGAGAGCTTGCCAGCGCGTTGCGCGATCACCTGCGTGCGTGTCTGCCGGACTACATGGTGCCGTCAGCGTTCGTAAGTCTCGATGCACTCCCGCTCACGCCGAATGGCAAGGTGGACCGCAAGGCGCTGCCGGCGCCGGAGAACGATGCATATGCGCGGCGCCGTTTCGAACCGCCGCGAGGCGAGGTCGAGCAGATTGTCGCAAATATCTGGGCCGAGCTCTTGGGCGTCGATCGGATCGGACGCAGTGACCACTTCTTCGAGCTCGGCGGCCACTCGCTGCTCGCAGTGCGCATGCTGGAGCGATTGCAGCGGCATGCGCTGAGGGCGGATGCGCGCATGCTGTTCGCGAAGCCGGTGCTGGCGGAATTTGCCGCCAGCCTCGATGGCGGCGTAGAGGCCGACGTTCCGGTCAATCAGATCACCCGGCAGACGACGGCGATCACACCGGAATTGTTGCCGCTGATCACGTTGACGCAATCCGACATCGACAGCATCGTGGCCGACGTTCCTGGCGGCGTCGCCAACATCCAGGATGTCTACGGCCTCTCGCCACTTCAGGATGGCATTCTCTTCCACCACCTGCTGTCGAAGGAAGGCGATCCCTATCTGCTGGTCGGCCGAATGGCATTTGCCAGCCGCAACCTGCTCGATCGCTATCTCGACGCGGTCCGGCAGGTGGTCGCCCGTCACGACATTCTGCGAACGTCTATCGTGTGGAGCGGACTGTCCACGCCGGCACAGGTGGTTTGGCGGCAGGCGTCCTTGGTCGTCGACGAGGTCGTGCTGGATGGCGAAGGCCCTGGGGATGAGCAGCTCGCGCGACGATTCGATCCGCGTTTGCATCGGATCGATCTCGGACGGCCGCCGCTTTTGCGATTTGCGGTCGCGGCCGATCCGGGTGGAGAGCGCTGGCTGCTTTTGGTCCTGCTGCATCATTTGATTGGCGACCACTCCACGCTCGAAGTGATGCACGACGAGGTCGGGAAGATCCTGTCCGGGCGGAGCCACGAATTGCCGCCGCCTTATCCGTTCCGGAATCTGGTGGCACAGGCGCGCGGATCGGCGGCGACCAAGGAGCATGAGCGCTTCTTCCGCGGCATGCTCGCCGACATCGACGAGCCCTCCACGCCGTTCGGCCTGGATCGGGTGCACGGCGATGGTGCCGGTATTGCCGAAACCCGGCTGATGCTGCCCGAGAGCTTGAACGCAAGGCTTCGTGTGCAGGCGCGGCGGTTGGGCGTCAGCCTGGCCAGCCTTTGCCATCTCGCCTGGGGGCAGGTGGTGGGGCGAACCAGTGGGCGCGAGCAGGTGGTGTTCGGGACCGTCCTGTTCGGCCGCATGCACGCCGGCGCGGGCGGCGATCGCACCATGGGCTTGTTCATCAACACCTTGCCGTTGCGGCTGGATCTTGGTGACGCTGCGGTCGAGGACAGCGTTCGTGATGCGCATCGCCGGCTGACCGAACTGATGGCACACGAGCACGCCTCCCTGGCGCTCGCGCAGCGATGCAGCGGCGTCACGGCACCTGCGCCTCTGTTCAGCGCGGTCCTGAACTATCGGCACAATGCAATGCCGGCGGATCTGGCTGCCAACAGGGAGAGCACCGGCATCGAATGGCTCGGGGGCGAGGAACGCACCAATTATCCCCTGATGCTGGCGGTCGAGGATTATGGCCAGGCGCTTGGCCTGACCGCCCAGATCGTCCATCCGTTCTCGGCCGATCGCATTTGCGCCATGATGCAGCAGGCACTCGATCAACTGGCCGATGCGCTGGATCGCGCGCCGCGTGCGCCGGTCCGGCAGCTCGACATTTTGCCCCCCGACGAGCGGCAGCTGTTGCTGGAGACGTGGAACCGGACGCAGGCGCATGATCGGCGACAGTCGTTGATCGAGCAATTTGAGGCACAGGTCCGGAAGTCACCTGAGGCGATCGCGCTGGTGTTCGGCGAGGCGGAGCTGAGCTATGCTGCGCTGAATGCACGCGCCAACCGGCTGGCGCGGCGCTTGCGCGATCGCGGCGTCGGGACCGAGATCGTGATCGCGCTGGCGCTCGAGCGCAGCGTCGAGATGCTGGTCGCGCTGTTGGCGGTGCTGAAGGCCGGCGGGGCCTATTTGCCGCTCGATCCGGATTACCCGCCGGAGCGGCTGGCGCACATGCTGGGCGACAGCGGCGCGGCGCTGGTGCTGACGCAGACGGAGTTGCGCGATCCGTTCGCCGCCGTGCTGGCGGAGACCGGCGCCGAGGCCTGGATGCTCGACGCTGCGGACGGCGAGGGCGGCGATGCCGCCAATCTCGATGTCACCGTTCACGCCGAGAGCCTCGCCTATGTGATCTACACCTCGGGCTCGACCGGCCTGCCCAAGGGCGTGATGGTCCGTCATGACGCGGTGACGAACTTCCTGGCGACCATGGCGGAGCAGCCCGGCATGACGGCCGCCGACCGGGTGCTTGGCCTGACCTCGCTGTCCTTTGACATCGCAGTGCTTGAGCTCTGGCTGCCGCTGACGATCGGCGCCTGCGTCGTGCTGGCAGATCGCGCGGCCGCGCATGATCCTGCCAAGCTCAAGGCGATCGTGGAGCGGCATGGCGTGTCCCTGATCCAGGCAACGCCGTCGACCTGGCGGATGCTGCTCGATCATGACGGCCCTGCGCTGCCGGCGAGCTGCCGGGTGCTGTGCGGCGGCGAGGCGCTGCCGCCGGATCTGGCGCGGCGGCTGGTGGCCCAGGCCGGCGAGGCCTGGAACCTGTACGGCCCGACCGAGACCACGGTGTGGTCGGCGCGCCATCGGCTCGATGCGATGGACGATCGTCCGCTGCTGGGCCGCCCGATCGGCAACACCACGCTTTACGTTCTCGACGGTGACCTCAACCTCGCGCCGGTCGGCGTCGCCGGCGAGCTCTATATCGGCGGGAGCGGGCTCGCCCGCGGCTATTGGCAGCGCGGCGGCCTGACGGCGGAGCGCTTCATCCCTGATCCGTTCGGTCCGCCGGGGGCGCGGCTGTACCGCACCGGCGACGTCGCGCGGTGGCGATCCGACGGCGTGCTCGATTATGTCGGCCGTGCCGATTACCAGGTGAAGATCCGCGGCTTCCGCATCGAGCTCGGCGAGATCGAGGCGCGGCTGCAGGCGCAGCCGGGCGTCCGCGCGGCCGTGGTCGTGGCGCGCGAGGCCGGCACCGGCCGCCAGCTGGTCGGCTATGTCAGTGGCGAAGCGCTGGATGGCGCGGCGCTCAAAACAGCGCTGTCCCCGGTGCTGCCCGACTACATGGTCCCGGCGCGGATCGTGGTGCTGGAGCGTCTGCCGCTGACGCCGAACGGCAAGATCGACCGCAAGGCCTTGCCGGCGCCGGATCAGCTCGCGGCGTCCGCCCAGCATGTGGCGCCGCGCACGCCGGCGGAGGCTGCATTGGCCGCGATCTGGGCCGATCTGCTGCGCCAGCCCAATATCGGTGTCACCGACAATTTCTTCGAGCTCGGCGGCGATTCCTTGATCGCGGTCCAGCTCGTCAGCCGCATCAAGCGCGATCTCGGCCACGACCTGCCGCTCAATCGTCTGTTTGAATTGACGACCGTTGAAACCATGGCTGCTGCGCTGGGCCTGGAGAGCGAGATCGACAAGCGAAGCGACGACATCGTAGCGATGCTCGACCTGTTGAAGGAAGTCGAACTGTCCCATGAGTGACACGGCAACCACGCAAAAGCAGCAGCTGCGCGACATTTCACGGCGCTTGATGCGTCTCGATTCCGGCAAGCAGCACGCGTTCGTGTCGCAGCTCGCGGCGAAGGGCGTCAACCTCGCCATGCTGCCGATCGTGCGCCAGGGGCGAAAGCGGGCGCCGCTGTCCTTTGCGCAAGCGCGCCTCTGGTTCCTGTGGCGGATGGATCCGTCCAGCGCGGCCTACAACATATCAGCGACGGTGCGCGCGCGCGGCCAGCTGCAACCACGCGCATTGCAACAGGCGTTCGATATGCTTGTCGCCCGCCACAGCGCGCTTCGCACCGTCTTTCGGCAGGAAGGGGAGCAGGCCGAACAAGTCATCCAGGTTCCGCAGCCGGCCGCATTGCGGCACCTGGCCCTCGATGGCGACGACCGCGAACGGCAGGCGCGCGAGCTTGCGCGGCAGGAGGCTTCGCTGCCGTTCGATCTCGAGGCCGGCCCGCTTATGCGCGCGACGCTGCTGACGCTGGACGAGGGCGATCACTTCCTCGTCGTCAGCCTGCACCATATCGTGGCCGACGGCTGGTCGATGGGCGTGCTGGTTGACGAGTTCTGGAAACTGTACGCGGCATTCGCTTGCGGTGAAGAACCGGCGCTGCCGGAGCCGGAGATTGACTATGCCGACTACGCCGAATGGCAGCGGCTCTGGATGAGTGCGGTCGATGGCGAACGGCAGGTCGGCTACTGGACCAGGCGTCTCGCCGATCCGGCGGTGCTCCAGCTGCCGATCGACCGGCCGCGCCCGGCGGTCCCGGATCTGGCGGGATCGGCACATCGCATCCCGCTCGACCCGGCGCTAGCCGATGGCTTGCGCGGGCTCGCGCGGCGGCATCGCACGACCCTGTTCGCCGTCCTGCTGGCGAGCTTCAAGCTGCTGCTCTATCGCTACACCGGGCAGTCCGACATCAACATCGGCGTGCCCGTCGCCAACAGGCATCGCGGCGAAGCGCGCGGCGTGATCGGTCTGTTCGTCAATACCCAGGTGCTTCGCACGCAGATCGACGGCCGCGCGGCGATCGCGGACTTCATTGCGGCGGTTCATGCGGCCACTGTCGAGGCACAGGAAAACCAGGACCTGCCGTTCGAACGTCTGCTCGAAATCCTTCGGCCCACGCGCAGCCTGAGTCAGAATCCACTGTTCCAGGTCCTCTACAATCACCAGCGCCGTCGGGCGTCGGCTAGTCCATCGGATCGGACCGGTCTCCAGATCGAGACGATCGATACGGAGGTCGATGCCGTCAAGTTCGACCTCGCGCTCGATACCGAGGAGGGGCTATCAGGCGAAATCCGCGCCGTCTTTACCTATGCGGCGGCGCTGTTCGAGGCGGCGACGATCGAGCGTCTTGCCGCGCATTGGACCACGACCCTGAAGGCCATGGTCGCCGACGACGCGCAAGGGATCGCCGATGTGGCGTTGCTGTCCGAACAGGAACTGGGGCAGTTGCGGCAATGGAATCGCGCCGACGAAACGGCAAGCTCATCGTTCACACCGGTGCATCGGACGGTTGCACGGCTGGCCGCCGAAACGCCCGACGCGCCGGCGCTGGTCTTCGGTGACGATGAAATCAGCTATGCCGAGCTCAACCGCCGCGCCAATCGGCTCGCGCACCACCTGATCCGCCTCGGTGTCGGGCGCGACGACCTTGTCGGTGTCTCGGCACGGCGTTCGCCAGGCCTCATTACAGCGCTGCTCGCCATCTTGAAGACGGGTGCAGCCTATCTGCCGCTCGATCCCGAGCATCCGGCCAGACGACAGGTCGGCACCCTGCGCGATGCCGGCGCGCGTGTCGTGCTGGTCGACGCAGATAGTTTGGCGTTAACGCCGCCGCCAGCTGGCGTTGTGGTCGTTCCGCTCGGTGCGATCGATCTCGCCAAGGAGAGCGAAAGCGATCCCGAGATCGCGGTGGTGCCAACCAGCCTTGCCTATGTGATTTACACCTCCGGCTCCACCGGCATTCCCAAGGGCGTCGCCGTCGAACACGGTCCGTTCGCCATGCACTGCGAGGTGACGGCCGGGCTCTACGACATGGATCGGCACTCGCGCGAGCTGCACTTCCTGTCCTTCACCTTCGATGGCGCCCATGAGCGGCTCTGGACCGCACTGACCTGTGGCGCCGCGCTTGTGATGCGGGATGCCGACCTGTGGTCGGCCGAACAGACCATCGAGGTTCTGCGCCGGCAGCGAGTCACCAATGCCGGGTTCCCGCCCGCCTACCTGCAACAGCTCGCCGATTTCGCGATGTGGCGTGGCGATCCGCCCCCAGTCGAGCTGTACTCGTTCGGCGGCGAGGCGATGCCCAAGGCGGGCTTCGACAAGGTCAAGCGCGCGCTCAAGCCGCGGGCATTGATCAACGGCTACGGGCCGACCGAAACCGTGGTCACGCCGCTGGTCTGGAAGGTCGATGCGAGCGAGGAGATCGACGGCAACTATGCCCCGATCGGTCGCCCCGTGGGCCGCCGCTCGGCCTACATCCTGGACCATGATCTCAACATCGTCCCGGTCGGCGTGACCGGAGAACTGTTCATCGGCGGCGAGGGGCTGGCGCGCGGTTATTGGCAGCGCGGCGGGCTGACGGCGGAGCGCTTCATCCCTGATCCCTTCGGTTCGCCGGGCGCGCGGCTGTATCGCACCGGCGATCTGGCGCGGTGGCGCGCCGATGGCGTCATCGAATATGTGGGCCGGACCGATCATCAGGTGAAGATCCGCGGCTTCCGGATCGAGCTCGGCGAGATCGAGGCATGGCTGATGCGGCAGGCCGGCGTGCGGTCGGCCGTGGTCGTTGCCCGTGAAGCCGGCGTCAGCCGTCAGCTGGTCGGCTATGTCGCCGGCGATGGGCCGTTCGACGAAGCGGCGATGCGTGCGGCGCTCTCGGATGAGCTGCCCGACTACATGGTGCCGGCCCGCATCGTGCGATTGGACCGGCTGCCGCTCACCGCGCACGGCAAGGTTGATCGCGACGCCCTGCCGGCGCCTGAGATGCCGGCCGCAACCACCGCGCATGTCGCGCCGCGCTCCGCAGCCGAGACGGTGCTCGCTGCGATCTGGGCCGAGCTGCTCGGCCAGCCCGCCATCGGCGCCACCGACAATTTCTTCGAGCTCGGCGGCGATTCCATCATCTCGCTGCAGCTGGTCGGTCGCGCGCGCCAGGCGGGCCTGCTGATCGAGCCGCGTGACGTCTTCCGGCATCAGACCTTGCAGGATCTGGCGCGCGTGGCGCGGAGTGAAGACAAAGCGGAGATCGTCGCCGCTGAGATCGATCTCGACGGCCGCGAGCACCTGCTGCTGCCGATCCAGTTGCGGTTCCTCAGTGAGGATGCAGGGGACCGTCATCACTGGAATCAGGCCGTCCTGCTGATGCCGAAGTCGCGGCTCGACTGGAAGCTCGTCGAGCTCACGCTTGCCGCTCTTGTCGCGCATCATGCGGCCCTGCGCCTCCGCTTCGAGGAGATTGATGGCGGTTGGCGCGCGACCTACGGCGCTACACCGCCAACGTCCGAGCTGCTGTGGATTCTTGGTGACCTCCAGGATGCCGCCGCAGTCACGAAGGTCGCCTCACAAGCTCAGGCCAGCCTGTCGCTGGCCGGGCCGTTGTTGCGTGTGGTCGGCATGGATCTCGCGGACGGCAGCCAGCGGCTTCTGGTGGTGGTGCATCATCTCGTCATCGACGGCGTGTCATGGCGTGTGCTGCTCGAAGACTTTGCGACGGCGTACGATCAGCTCCGCCAGGGCGCGGCTTCAGTCGCACTGGCGAGGAGCGACTCTTATGCATCCTGGGGCGCGCGATTGCAGGCCTATGCTGCAACCGACGAGCTGGCAGCCGAGCTCGACTATTGGCTGGAGCGGGGATCGCATGCGGCGTTTCCCTGCGATGACGATCATGGCGGGGTCGACCGGGTTGCAGACGGCGAGGAGGTCCTGCTGGCGTTCGACGCCGGATTGACCACGCGGCTGCTGAAGGAAGCCCCGTCCGCCTACCGCACCCAGGTCAATGATCTCCTGCTGGCGGCACTTGCGCGAGCCGTGTCGCGCTGGGGCGGGATCGAGGACGAGGTCGTCGAGCTCGAAGGCCATGGCCGCGAGGACGTCTTTGCGGGCGCCGATGTGTCCCGCACCATCGGCTGGTTCACCACTGCTTTTCCGGTGCGGCTGTCGGGTAGCTCCGAGGAAGATGCCTCTCTGATCAAATCCATCAAGGAGGAGCTTCGGGCCGTTCCCAACCGCGGGCTGGGGTACGGCATCCTGCGCCATCTCGGCACCGAGGCGCAGCGGAGCGCCCTGGCGACACGCCCTGAGCCGCGCATCGTCTTCAACTATCTCGGCCAGTTCGATTCCAGCATGGGAGAGAGTGCCCCGTTCCGCCTCGCGCCCGAGAGCTCGGGGCCGATGCGCAGCGAAAGCGCGCCACTCGGCCGCTGGGTCAGCATCAACGGTCAGGTCGGCGAAGGACAGTTGCGCCTGTCGTTCAGCTATGGCCGCAGGCGTTACCGGCGCGCAACGATCGAACGTCTCGCCGAGCATTACGCGGCTTCCTTGCGCGAACTCGTCGCGCATTGCACGGGCGGCGCCCGCGGCATCACGCCGTCGGACTTCGCCTTGTCGAACCTCAAACAGGCTGATCTCGACGCGCTGGTCGCGACGATCGACTGCCGCGAGATCGAGGACATCTATCCGCTGTCGCCCATGCAGCAGGGCATGCTGTTCCATGCCCTTCGTGATGGCGAGAGCGGCAATTACGTCAACCAGATCGGCCTGGAGGTCCGTGGTCTCGAGGCCGGCAGGCTGCGCGCAGCCTGGCACGAGATCAGCTCGCGCCACGCCGTGTTGCGAACCGGATTTGCGTGGCGCGAGCTGTCGGGGGCCGCGCAGCAGGTGGTCTATCGCTCTGCGCCTTTGCCATTCGAGGAAGAAGACTGGCGCTCGCGGGCGGCCGCCATGGAAGAGGAGGAGCTGCGGGTTGCGCTCGCGGGTATTGCGCAAGCCGAACGTACCAGGGCATTCGATCTGTCTCAGGCGCCATTGCAGCGGGTCCGGCTGATCCGGCTCGACGAGGCACGCCACTGGCTGATCTGGACCCACCACCATATCCTGCTCGACGGCTGGAGCGCCGCGCGTCTCATGGCTGAGATCCTGCAGCACGAACGCGGTGCGCGACTATCGGCCGTGAAGGGCCGCTACCGCGACTACATCGCGTGGCTGCAAAGGCAGGACCGCGACGCGTCCGCGTCGTTCTGGCGATCGGCCTTGGCCGAATTGGACGAGCCCAGCTTCCTAGCGGACACGCTGGGAGGACCTGCGGCCAACGGTGCTTCCGGCCATGGCTCGTCGGACCTGCTGCTCACGGCCGACCTGACGGCAAGCCTGCAAGCCTTTGCGCGGAGCGAGCGCGTCACGCTGAACACGCTGGTGCAAGGCGCTTGGGCGCAGCTGTTGCGCCGCCACACCGGTCAGCGCGCGGTCTGTTTCGGTGCGACGGTCTCGGGCCGGCCGGCGGAGATCAGCGGGGCCGAGGAGATGGTCGGCCTGTTCATCAACACGCTGCCCGTCGTCGATCAGGCAAGCCCGCAAACCGAGATTGGAGCGTGGCTGCGCGATCTCCAGGCGCGCAACACGGATCTGCGCGATCACGGCTGGATGCCGCTGTACGAAATCCAGCGTCTTGCCGGCCGTTCCGGACGCGCGTTGTTCGACAACATCCTCGTGTTCGAGAACTATCCGATCGATCAGGCGCTGCGGGGCGAGAGCGAAAGCGGACGCCGGTTCGGCCGGGTCGAGCAGGTCTCGATCACCAACTATGCGCTGACGGTGGCGGTCTTCGTCAAGCCCGACGGCATCAATCTGGGCTTTCGCTACGATCGCAGCCGCCTCGACCACGATCATATCAGATATCTGCAGGCCTCGCTGTCTCAACTGCTGGCCTGGATCGTGGCGGACGCCTCGCGGCCGCTGGGCGCGCTGGACAGCCTCGATGCCGATGAGGAGCGGAGATTGCTCGGCTGGGGCGGCAGCGCCGAGCGGGCACCGAAGTTTGGCGACACTATCGTCGCGCAGATCGAAGCCCGGGCCGCGGCTTCGCCATCGTCGATCGCGTTGATCTTCGGTGAACGGCAGATCAGCTATGGCGAGCTGAACGCGCGTGCCAATCGCCTGGCATGGCGGTTGCGGGAGCACGGGATCAGTCGCGACCGGTTGGTCGGCTTGGCGCTCGAGCGCAGCATCGAGCTGATCGTCGGCGTCCTGGCCGTGCTGAAGGCCGGAGGCGCCTATCTGCCGCTCGATCCCGACTACCCGTCCGATCGCCTGCTCCACATGCTGCGTGATAGCGGAACGGCGCTGGTGCTGACCCAGGAGCGGCTGCTTCCGCATCTGGCGTCTGTGATCACGGATGCGGACGTCGAGGCCTGGACAATCGACGGCGAGGCTGAAGCTCGGATCGAAGCCCATGCCGGCAATCCCGGTGCGGCGCTTCATCCGGACAGCCTGGCTTATGTGATGTACACATCAGGCTCGACCGGCGTGCCCAAGGGCGTGGCCTGTTCGCATCGCGCGCTGGCGGCGCGGCTTGACTGGATGGAGGCGGAGTATCGTCTCGATCCTGCCGAGACCTTGCTGCACAAGACCCCGTTCAGCTTCGACGTCTCGGTTTGGGAGATATTTTGGCCGCTCGCAACCGGCGCGCGGCTCGTGATCGCGGCTCCAGGCGCGCATCGCGAGCCGCGACTCCTGGTGGACGCCGTCATCGCCCACGACGTGACGACGCTCCACTTCGTGCCGCAGATGCTCGAGCATTTCGTGACCGAGCCCGGCGCGCCGCGCTGCACCTCGCTGAGGCGCCTGTTTGCTGGCGGCGAGGCGCTGTCACTCGATCTCATGACGCGTGTGCGTGCGGCGTTCCCCCATGTGCGGTTCGACAATCGCTACGGTCCGACCGAGGCTCTCATCAACGCCACGTATTGGACCTGTCGCGACGAGGATGGGACGCGCGTGCCGATCGGCCAGCCCATTCCCGGCGTGACGATCCGCATCCTCGACGCCGATCTGAACATGGTTCCGGCAGGCGTGACCGGCGAGTTGTTCATCGGCGGGGCCGGTTTGGCGCGGGGCTATTGGCGGCGCGAGAAGCTGACGGCGGAGCGCTTCATTCCCGATCCCTTCGGGGAGCAAGGCGAGCGGCTCTATCGGTCGGGAGACCTGGCGCGCTGGCGCGCTGATGGCGCGATCGACTATGTCGGACGCGCGGATCACCAGGTCAAGATCCGCGGCTTCCGCATCGAGCTCGGCGAGATCGAGGCGCGGCTGCTCGAGCAGCCCGGCGTTCGCTCCGCCGTGGTGGTGGCGCGAGAGGTCGGCGCCGGCCGGCAGCTCGTTGGCTACGTCAGCGGCACGGCGGAGTTGGAAGAGGCTGCGCTGCGGACAGCGCTGTCGGCCGTCCTGCCGGATTACATGGTGCCGCCGAGAATTGCCGTGCTGGAGCGGCTGCCCTTGATGCCGAGCGGCAAGGTTGATCGCCAGGCGCTGCCGGCGCCCGACATGGCCCATGGCCATGCGGATCATCAGGCGCCACGCACGCCTGCGGAGATCGCCTTTGCGGCGATCTGGGCCGAGCTGCTCGGCCGGCCGGCCGTCGGCCTCACCGACAATTTCTTCGAGCTCGGGGGCGATTCCATCATCTCGCTCCAGATGGTGAGCCGCGCCCGGCGCGCCGGATACCTGATCGAGCCCCGCGACGTATTCCAGCATCAGACGCTCGAAGCTCTGGCGCGCGCGGCGCGGACCGAGCAGCGCACGGGGACGCTCGCCGATCAGGGGCAGGTCATCGCCCCGCATCCGCTCTTGCCGATTCAGTCCCGCTTCTTTGCTGAGGACATGGAGAATCGGGATCATTGGAACCAGGCTGTGCTCTTGCATCCGCGAGAGCGCCTCGACTGGAACGTGATGCGGCGCGCGCTCGCCGCCGTGGTCGATCATCATGATGCGCTACGCCTGCGCTTCGAGCAGAAGCAAGGAAGCTGGTATGCCGAGCACGGCGCTGCTGTTGGCGCGGAGGAACTGCTCTGGGTCCGGCAGGCGGCCGGCCGCGATGCCGTGACGGCGCTGGCATCGTCGGCGCAAGCAAGCCTGTCCATCTCCGAGGGCAGGCTTTTGCGAGCGATCGGCATCGATGTCGCCGACGGCAGCCAGCGTTTCCTGATCGTGATCCACCATCTCGTGGTCGACGGGATGTCATGGCGCATTCTGCTGGAGGACATCGCCGCAGCTTACGCGCGGCTTGGAAACGGCGACGCCACGGTTGTGCTTCCGCCCAAGAGCCACGCCTACGCACTGTGGGGACAGCGCTTACGGACCTACGCAACGTCCCCTGAACTGGCGGCGGAATTGCCTTACTGGGCCAGCCGCGGCGCGCATGCGGACATTCCCTGCGACGACGATCATGCCGACCTCGATCGCATGGCGGATGCCGATGAAATCCTGCTGTCGTTCGAAGAGCAATGGACGCGGCGCCTGCTGACGGATGCGCCATCGGCTTATCGTACGCAGATCAATGATCTCCTTCTTGCCGGCCTTGCACGCGCCGTCTGGCAGTGGAGTGGGCAGGACGACGTTCTCGTCGAGCTGGAGGGGCATGGCCGCGAGCCTCTCGCTGGCGATCTCGACCTCTCGCGCACGGTCGGCTGGTTTACGACGGCTTTTCCCGTGCGGTTGGCCGGTGGCTCGGAAGATCCTTCGTCATTGATCAAGACCGTGAAGGAGGAGCTTCGCGTCATTCCCGGCCGCGGGCTGGGCTACGGCGTATTGCGCTATCTTGGCTCCGAAGAACAACGTTTGGCGCTATCGCATGCCGGCGAGCCGAAGATTGCGTTCAATTATCTCGGCCAGATCGACGGAGGCGACGAGGCGGCGCTGTTCAAGATGGCAGCGGAAAGCGCCGGCCGATCGCGGGATGCATCGAGCCCGCTGCGACGCTGGCTGACCGTGAACGGCACGGTGCGCGATGGTCGGTTGTTTCTATCGTTCGGGTTCGGCCGCAAGCGCTATCGGCGCGAGACGGTCGAGCGGCTGGCCGCGTTGTACGAGGCTGCGTTGCGCGAGCTGGTCGATCACTGCACCGGCGGCGCTTGCGGTCTGACACCATCGGACGTGGCGTTGTCGGGGCTGGGTCAGACCGAGCTCGACAGGCTTGCGCTTGATTGGCGCGAGATCGAGGACATCTATCCATTGTCGCCGATGCAGCAAGGCATGTTGTTCCATGCGATGCATGACGGCGAGAGCGGGCTCTACGTCAACCAGGTCGCGGCGGAGATCCGTGGGCTGGAAGCCGGAAAGCTGCGCCGCGCCTGGCAGGCAGCCAGCGATCGTCACGCGGTGCTGCGGACGGGATTCATTTGGCGCGACTTGCCCGGCGCACCGCAACAGGTCGTCTATCGGCGGGCCGAAGTGCCCTTTATCGAGGATGACTGGCGAGCACGGAGTGCGACGTGGGACCAGGCGCAACTGGATGCGGCGCTGGCCGACGTTTCGCGGCAGGAGCAGGCCGCCGGGTTCGACCTGTCGCGACCACCGTTGCAGCGGGTCCGGCTGATCCGGCTCGGCGCCGACAGGCATTGGCTGATCTGGACGCATCACCACATCCTGCTCGACGGATGGAGCTCGGCGCGTCTGATCGCCGAGGTGATGCAGCATAATGGCGAGGGACGTCTGCCGGCGCTGCATCACCGTTATCGCGACTACATCGCGTGGCTGAAGGCTCGCGACAGCGACGCCTCGGCGGCGTTCTGGCGCAATGCGACGGCAGAACTTGACGAGCCGGGTTTCCTGGCAGACAGCCTGGCTGACCGGTCGGGCGCGCAATCGTCAGGCCACGGCACCCTCGCGCTGGAGCTGGATGCGGCTCTGACCGGACGCTTGCAGGAATTCGCGGCGCGCGAGCGGATCACGATGAACACGCTGGTGCAGGCGGCATGGGCGCAGTTGCTGCGACAGCATACCGGGCAGGGCACGGTCTGCTTCGGTGTCACCGTGTCGGGCAGACCGCCGGAGCTCGCCGGCGCCGAAGAGATGGTCGGCCTGTTCATCAATACGTTGCCGGTCATCGACGGTGTCAGCCCGCAGCAGGCCGTTGGATC
The DNA here is from genome assembly GCF_025200905.1 of Bradyrhizobium yuanmingense. Classification (NCBI taxonomy): domain Bacteria; kingdom Pseudomonadati; phylum Pseudomonadota; class Alphaproteobacteria; order Hyphomicrobiales; family Nitrobacteraceae; genus Bradyrhizobium; species Bradyrhizobium yuanmingense. The sequence continues at coordinate 2,824,946 of NZ_CP104173.1, forward strand.
ATGGCTGCACGAGTTGCAGGATCGCAATCTGGCCCTGCGCGAATTCGGCGCGACGCCGCTCTATGAAATCCAGCGGCTGGCAGGGCGCCCCGGACGGCCGCTATTCGACAGCATCCTGGTGTTCGAGAATTACCCGGTCGACCGCGCGCTAATCGGACAGAACCGGCAGATCCAGGTCGGCGAAACCCGGATCGTCGAGACCAGCAATTATCCTTTGTTCGCCAGCATCGGCGTCGATGAGCGCCTGCGCCTCGTCTTCAACTATCAGCGCAAATATTTCGACGAGGCCCAGATCGCACGGCTGCAGCGAACCTTTGTGCGGCTGATCGAGGCGCTGAGCATGGATGCCGATCGACCGGTCGGGATGATCGCGGCCCGCGACCCCGCGGAAGACGTCCTGCTTGCACGGGCGAACGATACGCGCCGGGATGAACCGCGCGAAGGGATCATTGCGCAATTCGAGGCACAGGTCCGGAAGTCGCCGCAGGCGATCGCGCTGGTGTTCGGCGAGGTGGGGCTGAGTTACGCTGCGCTGAATGCACGCGCCAACCGGCTGGCGCGACGATTGCGGGATCGCGGCGTCGGGACCGAAATCGTGGTCGGGCTGGCGCTCGAGCGCAGCGTCGAGATGCTGGTCGCGCTGTTGGCGGTGCTGAAGGCCGGCGGGGCCTATCTGCCGCTCGATCCGGATTACCCGCCGGAGCGGCTGGCGCACATGCTGCGCGACAGCGGCGCGGCGCTGGTGCTGACGCAACAGGGATTGCACGATCAGTTCGCAGACATACTGGCGAAGACTGGCGCAGAAGCCTGGCTCGTTGATGGACAGGACGGCGAGGGCAGCGATGCCGCCAATCTCGATGTCGCCGTTCACGCCGAGAGCCTCGCCTATGTGATCTACACTTCGGGCTCGACCGGTCTGCCCAAGGGCGTGATGGTTCGCCACGACGCCGTGACAAACTTCCTCGCGACCATGGCGGAGCAGCCCGGCATGACGGCCGCCGACCGGGTGCTTGGCCTGACCTCGCTGTCCTTTGACATCGCAGTGCTTGAGCTCTGGCTGCCGCTGACGATTGGCGCCTGCGTCGTGCTGGCGGATCGCGCGGCCGCGCATGATCCTGCCAAGCTCAAGGCGATCGTGCAGCGGCATGGCGTGTCCCTGATCCAGGCAACGCCGTCGACCTGGCGGATGCTGCTCGATCATGACGGCCCTGCGCTGCCGGCGAGCTGCCGGGTGCTGTGCGGCGGCGAGGCGCTGCCGCCCGATCTGGCGCGGCGGCTGGTGGCCCAGGCCGGCGAGGTCTGGAACCTGTACGGCCCGACCGAGACCACGGTGTGGTCGGCGTGCCATCGGCTCGATGCGATGGATGATCGTCCGCTGCTGGGCCGCCCGATCGGCAACACCACGCTTTACGTTCTCGACGGTGACCTCAACCTCGCGCCGGTCGGCGTCGCCGGCGAGCTCTATATCGGCGGGAGCGGGCTCGCCCGCGGCTATTGGCAGCGCGGCGGCCTGACGGCGGAGCGCTTCATCCCTGATCCGTTCGGTCCGCCGGGGGCGCGGCTGTACCGCACCGGCGACGTCGCGCGGTGGCGATCCGACGGCGTGCTCGATTATGTCGGCCGTGCCGATTACCAGGTGAAGATCCGCGGCTTCCGCATCGAGCTCGGCGAGATCGAGGCGCGGCTGCAGGCGCAGCCGAGCGTCCGCGCGGCCGTGGTGGTGGCGCGCGAGGCCGGCACCGGCCGCCAGCTGGTCGGCTATGTCAGCGGCGAAGCGCTGGATGGGGCGGCGCTCAAAACGGCGCTGTCCCCGGTGCTGCCCGACTACATGGTCCCGGCGCGGATCGTGGTGCTGGAGCGCCTGCCGCTGACGCCGAACGGCAAGATCGACCGCAAGGCATTGCCGGCGCCGGATCAGCTCGCGGCGTCCGCCCAGCATGTGGCGCCGCGCACGCCGGCGGAGGTTACATTGGCCGCGATCTGGGCCGATCTGCTGCGCCAGCCCAACATCGGCGTCACCGATAATTTTTTCGAGCTCGGTGGTGATTCCATCATCTCGCTGCAGATGGTGAGCCGCGCGCGGCGCGAAGGCGTGCTCATCGAGCCGCGCGACGTGTTCCGGCATCAAACCATCGAGCTGCTGAGTGCGTCGTCCCGAGATGTCGAGCCCGATAAGGAAGACCCCGCATCGGAGCGTGGCTCGCTGGCGGGACTCTCCAGTGAGCAGCTCGAACGGCTCGGTCTGGACTGGAGCCGCGTCGAGGACGTCTATCCGCTGTCGCCGATGCAGCAGGGCATGCTGTTTCACAGCCTGCGCGATGCTGGCAGCGGCGTTTATGTCAATCAGGTCAGTGTCGAGATCCGGGGCCTCGACCCGGAACGGCTCGGCACAGCGTGGCGCGAGGTGAGCGCGCGTCATCAGATGCTGCGGACCGGCTTCCTCTGGCGTGAGCTCTCCGGCTCCCCGCTGCAAGCCGTCTATCGCGACGCCATCGTGCCGTTCGCACAGGTGGACTGGCGAGGGCAGGCGATCAGTGATGAAAGAATTGCGGCGGCTCTTGCCGATGAGCGCGCCGCCGAGTTCGATCTCCAGAGGCCGCCGCTCCAGCGGGTGCGGCTGTTGCGCCTCCAGGACCACCTGTATCGGCTGATCTGGACCTATCATCACATCCTGATGGACGGCTGGAGCTCGGCAAGGTTCGTCGGAGAAGTCCTGGAGTGCTATTACGGCGGCGCTGCTGCCGCGAACGCGACGCGCTACCGCGACTATATCGCCTGGCTGCAGGCGCAGGACGCCAAGGCTGCCGAAGCTTTCTGGCGTGAACAACTCAGGAGCTTTGATCAGCCAACGCAGCTCGCCGACGCCTTCGGCGCGCGCCGCCATCAGGCATCCGGCCACGAACGCTGTTACACGCGTCTCGGAGAGGCCGCGACCGCGGAGCTGAAGGCGTTCGCGCGCCGCGAACGGATCACGCTGAACACCGTCGTCCAGGGCGTGTGGGCGCTGCTGCTGCAGCGCTATACGGGCCAGAACACAGTCACATTCGGCGTAACCGTGGCCGGTCGTCCGGCCGGTCTCGACGGATCGCAGCAGATGCTCGGGCTCTTCATCAACACGCTGCCCGTGATCGATACAATTCCGCCCGAAAGCCCGATCGGAGAATGGCTCCGCGCGCTGCAGGACCGCAATTCGGCGATCCGGGACTACGAGCACACGCCGCTCTATGACATCCAGGGCTGGGCCGGCCGCGCCGGTCAGACCATGTTCGACAGCATCATCGTCTTCGAGAACTATCCGATCGAACGCAGCATGCACCGCGGCGCAGGCGCATTGCAGTTCAGCGGCCTCAAGAGTGTCGACGTGACGAACTATCCGATGGACCTCTCGGTGCTGGTCGAAGACACGCTCCAGGTCGAATACACCTATATGCCGAGTCATTTCACCGCAGCGCAGGCGGCGCAGATCAAGGCGCAGTTCGAGCTCTTGCTGGCGGAGCTGACTCGGGATGCCACGGCCTTGCTTGGTAGCATCCATCCCGTCACAGAGCTCGACGCCGTCCTTGCGGATCGTTGCAATCGGCACGCGACGTCGAGCGCTCCGCTGCCGCTGGTGCATGAGGCGATCAGCAGCCATGCGCGGCGTCTCCCGGAGCGGACGGCGTTGACAATCGGCAGCTCGGTGCTCTCGTTCGGAGACCTCGAGCGCAGGGCCAACCGCCTGGCGCATCACCTGATCGCCCGGGGGCTCAAGCCCGAGCAGCGCGTCGGCGTGGTGGTCGAGCGAACTGCTGCCACGATGATTGCGCTGCTGGCCGTGCTCAAGGCGGGTGGGGCCTACGTTCCACTCGATCCCGAGCTGCCCTCGGAGCGGCGCGCGTTCGTCATGCGCGATGCCGCAATCGCGTTCCTGTTGACGGGTCCGCTCGAAATCGAGGGCAGCCCGGACGGCATGGAGCGAATTTCCTTGTCTTCGTTCGAGTTCGACGCGGGACCGGACCATCCGCCGCAGCCCGAACTGCATCCGGAAAACCTTGCCTATTTGATCTACACCTCGGGCTCGACGGGGACGCCAAAGGGCGTCGCTGTCGCCCACGGACCGCTGGCGATGCACTGTCGCGTCACGGGCAGCCTCTACGAGATCGACGAAAGCTCCTGCGAGCTGCATTTCCTATCGCTGGCCTTCGACGGCGCTCATGAGCGCTGGCTCACAGTTCTGTCGCATGGCGCACGGCTGTTGATGCGTGACGCCGAATTGTGGACGCCGGAACAGACCGTCGAGAACCTGCACGCCCATCGCGTCAGCCATATCGGATTGCCGCCGGCCTACCTCCAGCAGGTCGCCGATTGCGTCGAGCAGAGCGGCAATCCACCGCCGGTCAAGCTCTACTCGTTCGGCGGCGAGGCGATGCCGAAGGCGGGCTTCGACAAGGTCAGGCGCGTTCTCAAGCCACGCATTCTGATCAATGGTTATGGTCCGACCGAAACCGTCGTCACGCCGCTGGTCTGGAAAGTCGATGGCGCGTCGGAATGCGACACGCCCTACGCGCCGATCGGCGTGCCGGTCGGAGATCGCCGTGCCTACATTCTCGATGCCGCGCTCGACATTATTCCCGCCGGCGTCGCCGGCGAGCTTTATCTCGGCGGCTTTGGGCTGGCACGGTGCTATCACGGCAAGGCCGGTATGACCGCAGAGCGCTTCGTGCCTGACCCATTCTCGTCGGCCCCGGGCGCGCGGCTGTACCGCACCGGCGATCTGGCGCGGTGGCGCGAGGACGGCACCGTCGAATATCTCGGCCGCAGCGATGACCAGGTCAAGGTCAACGGTTTCCGGATCGAGCTCGGAGAGATCCAGACCTCGCTGCTCCGTCACGAGTCAATCGCGCAGGCCGCGGTGGTGGCGGTGCCGGGTGCAGCCGGAAATCAGCTCATTGCCTATGTCGCACCGAAGGCGGCAGATGACGCCGCGCCTGATGCGGCCGAGACGCTGGTCGAGCGCTTGACCGGTTTCCTGAAGCTCGTCCTGCCGGCCTATATGGTGCCGGCTCGGATCGTGGTGCTGGAGCGGTTGCCGACATTGTCGAGCGGCAAGATCGACCGGCGTGCATTGCCGGCTCCCGATGCGTCGATGCGGAGCTTCGTCCCCCCGCGAACCCCGGCAGAGATTGCAATGGCGCGCCTGTGGTCCGAGATCCTGGAGGTGCCGCAGGTCGGCGTCACCGACAATTTCTTCGAGCTTGGCGGCAATTCAATCCTGTGCCTCAAGGTCGTGGCGCGGGTCCGTCAGGACAAGACGTTCGGGATCGAGATCAAGCTGCGCGATCTGCTTCAGAAGCCGACGATCCGCGCCTTGCTCGCCGGCAGCGCCACCGCGGCGTCCGCCGTCGCATCCGCGCCATCGGCGCTGCTGCCGCTGAATGCCGCGGTTCGCGGCGTGAACCCGGTCTTCGCTGTGCATGGCGGCTTCGGCACAGTGTTCGACTACGGGCCGCTGGCGCGCCGCCTCGAAGGGCACCGGCAGCTGATCGGGCTGCAATCGAGAATGCTGGTCGATCCCTCGTGGACCGACGCCTCCCTCGAAGCCATGGCCGTGGACTACGCGGCCGAGATCCGGCGGATGCAGCCGCGCGGTCCCTATAGCCTGGTCGGCTGGTCCTTGGGAGGACTGCTGGTCGGTCTCGTCGCGGCCGAGCTCGAACGCGGCGGTGAGCGCGTCGATCGTCTCGCGCTGGTCGACAGCTTCGTGCCGCGGCAGCCGGACGGATCGAACCGGCAGGAGCCGATGGCACACTGGGCCGACGATCTCGCAGGATTGCTGTCGGCGGTTCTTCCGAGCGCTGCGGCCTCTCGCATCAAGGCGCAGGTCGAGGCAGCGAAACGCGCTGATTTGCCGGAGACGCCGGAGCGCATCCGCGATCTGGTCGCCTTTGTTGTGGAGCAGAGCAGGAGCGTGAGAGCGAACGACGCCTCGCTCGGCGCCGATGATTTGTCCGCTGCATTCGCAGTCGGACGGCACCTCAACAGGCTGGCGCAGAACACAGCGCTGCCGCGGGGCCTGGAAGCCACGCCGCTCTGCTGGTGGACCTCGACCCGTCTGGCACAGCGTGATCGGCTGGAATCGCAGTTGCCGAAGGCGGTCGATCGCGGCCTCATTGGCGACAGCCATTTCACGATCCTGAGGGATGCCGGCCTGCTCGATGAGATCTGCGGTCTGCTCCTGGCGGCGGCGGCGTCGACCGCGCAGGATACGGTCCCGGAACCGGCGGAGTAAGCCTTTGAGTCTTGATCCAGATATCGCGGCATTGCTCGAGATGGTGCAGGCCGGCACCGAAAGCGGCGCGCGCGTTCCGTTTCCGCAATTGACTGCTGCGCAGGCGCGGGCCGATTTCGATGCGTCCTCGCCGCTGCTCGACGTCGATCCGCCGGCGCTTGCCTACGAGCGGCGTTTGTCGCTGCCGGTGCGGGATGGCGCGATCATCGAGGCGCGGCTTTATGCGAGCGCGCAGCCGAGCGAACGCACTCCCATTCCGGTTCTTCTTTACATGCACGGCGGCGGCTTCGTCGTCGGCAGCCTCGATTCGCATCAGCCATTGTGCCGCGGCCTCGCCAAGGACAGCGGTGCGGCCGTGCTCTCGGTCGGCTACAGGCTCGCACCGGAGCACAAGTTTCCGACCGCTTTCGAGGATGCGGTCGACGCGCTAGCCTGGATTGGCCTCGAGGGCCGCGCGATCGGCCTCGATCCGCGCCGGGTCGCCGTCGGCGGCGACAGCGCCGGCGGAACGCTTGCCGCCGCGCTCGCGATCGAGGCGAGGACAAACAGGGGCCTTCCGCAGCCGGTGCTTCAGATTCTCGCTTATCCTGGTCTCAGCTCTCGACAGACCTCCGCATCCTACCAGCGCTACGGTACCGGCCATCTCCTGGAGCGTAGCACCGTCGATTGGTTCTTCCGGCAATATCTCCGCGACGAGTCGGATCGCGACGATTGGCGTTTCGCGCCGCTCGCAGCGGATGATTTGTCAGGCCTCGCTCCCGCATGCATCGTCCTCGCCGAGTTCGATCCGCTGGTGGACGAGGGAAACGATTATGCAGCCCGCTTGGCGGCGGCCGGTGTTCCCGTCGATCTGCACGTTTATCCCGGCATGATCCATGAATTCCTGCGCATGGGGAATGTCGTGGCCGATGCCTTGCAGGCGAGGGCGGCGATCGGGCGGGCGCTGGCCAAGGCCTTTCTCGCCGCTGGCGAAAACGGGGCCTGACATGGAATGCAGCGTGAGCCAAAGTATGTCATGATCATCATCTCTCGCGGCCTCTTTGCGAGAGGCGCCTGAACGGATCCCATGAGCACCTCTATTCCAGACCATAGGCTGTCCCGCCGTGCGCTCCTCGGCGCGGGCGCAGCGATCGGAGGCACGGCCCTTGCGGGTCCATGGCCCACGGCGTTTGCCCAAACCGCTGGATCGCAATCCGGGCCCCGGGTCGCCGCGCTCGGCTGGGCCTGTGCCCAGACGATCCTGGCGCTCGGCGTCGTGCCGCTGGTGATTCCGGAGATCGAGCGCTATGGCCGGCTCGTCGTCGAGCCGCCCGTTCCGTCCGCGGTTCAGGAAATCGGTCTGCGTTCGGAGCCAAATCTCGAACTGCTGCAGAGCTTCGCGCCCGACATCATCGTCATCGATCCCAGCATTGCGGCCGCCGTCCCCCGGCTCAAGCTGATCGCGCCGGTCGAAACGTTCACGATCTTCAGACCCGGCGGGCATCCTCTCGACACGGCGCGCCATTCGACGCTGGAGCTTGCCAAACGCCTCGGGGTGCAGTCGGCGTGCGAAGCCTATTTCGCCCGTTTCGACGTCGCCATGGCCGGCTATCGTGAGCGGCTCCGGGGTCGCGGCGGCAAGCCGCTCTATCTCGTCAGCGAGATCGCGCGCAACCGCGCGCTCGTGTTCGGTCCGAACAGCCTCTATCAGGAGGTGCTCGATCAGTGCGGATTGAGGAATGCCTGGACCGGACAGAGCGGCCCATGGGGCCATACCAGTGTTGGGCTCGAAGTGCTCGCCGCGGTTCCGGACGCGCGGCTGGTGTTGATGACCTCGCGGGTCGCGGATGTCGAAGCGCTGCTGAAAGCAAGCCCTGTGCTTCAAACCCTGCCGTCTCTTCGGTCGCATCGGCTGACGGTCCTGGGTAATCAATTTTTCTATGGCGGCGTGCCGGCGGCCGAACGTTTCGCCCGCCTTCTCGCCGAACGTCTGCCGCGGGAAAGCCATGAGCAAGGTTGAGGCACTGCCGGCCCGGTCCGGCTCGGAGATGCATCCGGCGGTGCTGATCGGCTTGCTGCTGGCAGCCGCGGCCGCGCTGACCTGGCGCAACCTGTCCGGATATCTGCCCGCGGGCGCCTGGCTGCCGGTGCTGTGGCGGCCCGAGGTCACCGATCCCCAGCAGATGCTCGTGCACTACACCGTTTTTCCGCGCATCGCAGTGGCGCTGCTGGCCGGCGCAGCCCTCGGTCTTGCCGGCACGGTCTCTCAGCAGGTGTTGCGCAATCCGCTTGCGGAGCCGAGCACCATCGGCGTCCTGAACGGCGCCTATCTTGCGCTGGCCGTGACGACGCTGTGGGCGCCGTCGCTGCTGGCCTTCGGCCGCGAGTGGATTGCGCTGTGCGGCGGGTTCGCTGCGTTCCTGTGCGTGTTCGGGCTGACTTGGAAGCGTGCGCTGTCGCCCGTCGTCCTGGTGCTCGCTGGATTGATCGTCAGCTACTACTGCGCGGTGACCACCCAGGCGCTGGTGCTGCTCAACCACGAATATCTGATCGGTCTGTTCATCTGGGGCGCCGGCTTCCTCAATCAGCAGGATTGGAGCAACGTCACCTTCCTGGCGCCGCGGCTGCTGATTTCGATCGTGCTGATCGCGGCGATGGTTCGTCCGCTGACCCTGCTCGGCTTCGACGACGAGACCGCGCGCAATCTGGGCCTCGGATTGACGAGGGCCCGGGTCTTCGCGCTCGTCATCGCGATCGCGCTCAGCGCGTCGGTCGTCAGCGTGGTCGGCGTCATGGGATTTGTCGGTTTGTCCGCGCCGGCCATCGTCATGCTGTCAGGCGCGCGCCGCTTTCGCGACCGGCTGATCTGGGCGCCACTTTGCGGCGCCCTGCTGCTGTGGCTGACGGATCAGCTCGTGCTTCTGATCCCGCCCGGCTATCGCGAAATGCCGGCCGGTGCGGTGACGGCCCTGATCGGCGCGCCAATGTTGCTCGTGCTGCTGCCGCGGCTGCGGGCCGCCATGCCGATGGGAAACCTCACGCCATCCGTTCCGGCGCGGCTCGATCATCCCTGGCGCGTGATCCTGTTCGCGTTCGTCTTGCTGCTGCTTGCCGTCTGGATCGCACTCGGCCTCGGGGTCGGCTCCGACGGCTGGCGCTGGAGCGGCCTGTCGGGCTTGCAGGAATTCTGGCCGTGGCGCTGGCCGCGCGTGGTGTCGGCGCTGGCAGCTGGCGCGACGCTGGCGGTCGCCGGCACGCTGCTGCAGCGGATGACCGGAAACCCGATGGCCGCGCCGGAGGTCATGGGCATCAGCTATGGCGCCGCGATGGGCGTGATCGTTCTGCTCTATCTCTTTCCCGCCCACACCAGGCTGGAGCAGATTGCAGCGGCCGGGATCGGCGCCTTCATCGTGCTGGCGCTGGTGCTGCTGTTCAGCCGGCGGTCCGAGTTCAGTCCGGAGCGCGTGCTGCTGGCAGGCGTCGCCATGAGCGCGGCATTCGGCGCGATCATTGCCATGGCGCTGGCGACAGGCGATCCCCGCATCGGCACGCTGCTGTCGCTGCTGACAGGCTCGCTCTACCAGATCGGCCCGGCCGAGGCCGCAATCCTCGCCGCCGCGGCGCTCGTTCTGCTGATCATGGTGCCAATGCTGTCCCGCTGGCTTGATATCCTGCCGCTGGGGCCTGCGACCTCGCGTTCGATCGGCATCTCGCTGACGCGGAGCCGCGTCATCATCATGCTGCTGACGGCGTTGCTGACGGCGACGGCCACGCTGATGGTTGGTCTTCTGAGCCTGGTCGGCTTCATCGCGCCGCATATGGCACGGATGATGGGGGCGCAGCGCGCGCTGCATCAGGCGGCGCTGGCCGCGTTGATCGGGGCGATCCTGATGGTGACGGCGGATTGGGCCGGACGCATGGTGATCTTCCCGTTCCAGATGCCCGCCGGCATCTTCGCCATGATGCTTGCCGGACCCTATCTCATCTGGCTGCTGCGCCCGCAGCGCGGTTGACGGCGCTCACCGCGCGAAGCTGATGAGATGGCCATGGTCCGGCGACGGCATCACGCCCATGGGGATGCCGTAGATGGTTTCGAGCTCGGCCGGCGTCATGATCTTGTCCGGTGTGCCGCGCGCGATCAGCTTCCCGGAATGCAGCGCGATGATCTCGTCGCAGAAGCGGGCGGCCATGTTGACGTCGTGGAGCACCACGACCACGCCGAGACTGCGCTCGCGGGCGAGCTGTCTGACCAGCGACAGCACTTCGATCTGATGAGCGATGTCGAGCGCCGAGGTCGGCTCGTCAAGCAGCAGGCACTCGGCGTCCTGCGCAACCAGCATGGCGATCCACACCCGCTGGCGCTCGCCGCCCGACAACGTATCGACCAGGCGATCCGCAAAGGGTTCGATATGGGTCAACGCCATGGCGTTTGCGACCTTCTCGCGGTCGATGTCACCGAACCGTCCGAGCGCGCCGTGCCAGGGATAGCGACCGAGTGCGACCAGCTCCTTGACCAGCATGCCGGCGGCGGGCGGCGTCTGCTGCGGCAGGTAGGCGACCTTGCGGGCATAGTCCCGATCGCTCCAGGCGCGCAGTGCGCGGCCTTCGAAACGGATCGTTCCCGACGAGCTCGGCTGCTGGCGCGACAATAATTTCAGCAAGGTCGATTTGCCGGAGCCATTATGGCCGATCAGCCCGACGACGCTGCGTGCGGGAAGGGATAGCGTCAGCGGTTCGAGCAGCGCGCGCCCGGCCACCGCGAAGCCGACCTGGTCGAGCTGGAACAAGGGCGCGGGCGCTTCCAGCGAGGCCTGCGTGACGTCGGGCAAGGCGAGCGTCCTTTCGCTCGTCTGCGAGTGTTGGATCGTCATGGTTGGCGTAGGCTCCAATAGGCGACGGCCAGAAGCTGGTCGCGGGAAAGCTTTCGCTCATCGCGCAGATGGTTGCGCAGGGCCTTCAGCGCCTGCGCCTCACACGCGATCCAGGCGAAGACGTCCCGATGGTCCGGCCATCGCACCGCCTTGACGGCGTCGACCAGGAGCTGCGTCGTCCCGGCTGGACGGCCCTCGCGATGCAACCAGCGGATTGCTACCCCGGCCGGGGCGACCAGCGGAACTTCCTCGCGCCGATCCGCGACCTCGATAAAGGCCTCACCCGTCGCCGTCGCGGGCAGCGTCTCCAGAATTCGCGCGATGGCGGGCAGGGCGGTTTCGTCGCCCGCCAGCAGCACCCAGCGCGCCGGACGAATGCCCCGGCCGAGCGGGCCGGCCATGCCGCAGATGGCGCCGGCCGTCGCGTTCACGGCGAACGCCGAGCCCGGCCCGGCATGATCATGGACCACGAAGTCGATGTCGATCTCGCGGCTCTGCAAGTCGATGCGGCGGATCGTGTAATAGCGGGTGACGGGCCTGCGGTCGGGCTCGGGCCACAGGATGCGTCCGTCGGGCGCGGGCCACGGCCATTCGGGCTTGGCGAGGCCCTCGGGCGGGAAGTACAGCCGCACGTGCAGATCGTCGTCATTCGCGAAACGGGCGAGATCGTCGCCCGTGAAGGTCAGCCGCCGCATGTGCGGCGTCAGGGTGATCGCGGCCTTCAGCCGCACTTCACGGAAATTGGCCAGCGTGCCGCCGTTGGATTCGTGACCTGACCAAATGATGGTTGGGGCAATGTCTCCCGCGAACTCGATCACATGCGAGGCGACGACCGAGCGCAGCATTTCCAGATTGCCCTTGTCGTTGGCCTCGACGCGGATCTTGAGCGCTTCGGCCTCGACGGCGAGGAAACTGGTGCCGAACGGCAGTTTCGCCACCATGAGACCGTCCCGGTCCTCGAAGGCGATGTCATGCTCGGCCAGATGATCGATCATCCGCGCGGCGAGGCCGGCGGCGTCGGGAAGCGCGATGCGGGTTTCGGAGATCAGCAAGTCCAAACTCATTCTCCACCGGCCTGTCCGATGCCAGCCTGCAAGCGCTTCAAATGTCCGGATGTCGCGGCCTGGCACGGCTCTGGATCAAAAATCCTGCTCGCTCGCCGGCTGCGATGCAAAAGCGATACTACCCGCATCATATTAAAGGCATTGCCGATCCCAAATTAGAATCCATCGAAAGAGCAGCGAAAATAACCGCTGGAGTTGCGGTGCTGCCATCATGTATTCGCATCACTTCGGCACGGCTTGTCCGCCCATATAGGTTCGCTTCAGGTCTCCTCCAGCGCGGCTCTCATCATGAACTCACGAAGCGGCCTGACGACGCAGATCCTGCAGCTCCTGCGGCCCTACTGGCCACTCGTGCTCGGCGGCAGCGTTCTCGGAGTGGTCGGCGGTGCCTCCGTCGCGGCGTTGCTCGCGGTCGTGAATCATGGGCTTTATGCCACGCAGGCCGACGTGGTAACGCTGTTTTTCGCCTTCGCTGGCCTGTGCCTTCTGATCCTGATCGGTTCCATTGGCGCCGACATCAGCGCCAATTTTGTCGGACAGCGGATCATCGCCGAGCTTCGTAAGTCGCTCGCCGCCAAAATCCTGGCTGCGCCGATCGATCAGCTCGAAATCTACCGGACGCATCGCCTGATCCCGGTTCTCACGCAGGACGTCGACACGATCAGCGATTTCGCGTTCTTCTTTTCGTCCTTTTTCGTGTCGCTCGTGATCGCGCTCGGCTGCATGGTTTACCTGGCGGTGCTGTCTTGGCAGCTTTTCCTGATCACGGGAGTCGTCATCGTGCTGGGATCGCTGGCGCATGGATATGCGAGGACGCGCGGCGTTCGCGGCTTCAGCACCGCGCGAGAGGCCGAAGATCAGCTGCACAAGCAATATCGCGCGATCGCCGAAGGTGCCAAGGAGTTGCGCCTCAATCGGGTGCGCCGTCGGCGCGTCTATGTCGAGCAGCTCCAGCAGACCGTCGACCGGATCAGCTCGGTGCAGATCAGGTCGATCAATCTGTTCGTGACGGCGCGGGCGTTCGGGACGATGCTGTTCTTCGTCGTGATCGGCGTGGCGCTGACCTTGCGACCGTTCCTGTGGCCCGACAGTCCCGCTGCGGTGTCCAGCGGGTTCGTGCTGGTGCTGCTCTTTATGCGCGGGCCTATTGACCAGGTCATTGGCATCCTGCCGGCGCTCGGTCGCGCCCAGGTCGCGATGCGCCGCATTGCGGAGCTCTCGGGGCAGTTCTCGAGCCCCGAGCACGATCTGCTGGCCAGTGCGCCCGCTGCACCCGGCAAGACCGCCATCGAATCCATCGAGCTCCGCGGCGTAACCTATGCTTTTCGCGCCGTGCCGGGCAGCGATCCCTTTGTCCTCGGGCCGGTTGATCTGTTCGTTCGGCAAGGCGACATCGTCTTCGTCGTGGGGCAGAACGGCAGCGGAAAGACGACCCTGATCAAGTTGTTGCTGGGCCTTTATGCTCCGCATGGCGGCGCCGTGCTGCGCGACGGTTCGCCGGTCCTGACGGAGACACGCGACGATTACCGCCAGCTCTTCACGACCATCTTCTCCGACTATTATCTGTTTGAGGATCTCATTCGTGGAGAGGGCGTGGTTCCTGATGTGGCGGAACGCTATCTCCAGCGGCTGGAGGTCGCGCACAAGGTCTCGGTCGAGAACGGCGTGTTCACGACGACGGACCTGTCGACCGGACAGCGCAAGCGATTGGCGCTGATGAATGCATGGCTCGAGGAAAGACCCGTGCTCGTGTTTGACGAATGGGCCGCGGATCAGGATCCGGCGTTCCGGCACATCTTCTATACGGAGCTGCTGCCCGATCTGAAGCGTCTCGGAAAGACCATCATCGTGATTTCACACGATGATCGCTATTTCGGGATTGCGGATCATCTGGTGCGGCTGCGCGACGGCAAGATCGTCGCAAGCGAGGCAAGGGCCAGCAACGTCGCTGGGCCTTCCGCAGTTCCAACCGATGCGCCGCTTTAGACACATTGTAGCGAGCCGCTGGCGCCATCTGTCGCACAAATGACGGCATACGATCCCGTTTTGCGACAGGCCGTCAGATTTGTAGAGAATCTAATCTGCGTGTGCGCGCATTCCTTGTCAGCCTGTAGGCGAGTGATCTACACCACGCCTCAACGATGATCGAGATGCGAGGGCCGGATGAACAAGGCTTCGGATTCCGGAACCGGACCTCGTGCGTTCCCGGTCGGCCCATATTCCGCTCAGACCGTTTTCCAGGAGGGCGATCGCCTTCGCGTCGTCGCCGCCGATGTGACCGCGTTGGAACTGCGTCTGCGCGAGCGCGTCGATCACCTCGATATCCTGAATGCCTCGGACGACCGCGAGGTTGCGGCACGGGCGGTGTCGGCGTCCGCCGAGGCGCTGTTTGCCTGGCGACCTGGCGCCGATCGACTTGTTCTGGACTTCGCTGGAAGAGCGCCGCTTGCACGAGAGCTGACCGAGAGTGGTCTTGCCATCATGTCCGAGGGGCGACTGGTGCTGCTGCCCGAACTGGTGATGCAGCGGCGGGACAACTGGCTGGTCAACCCCGGGCGACCGCCATTGCCGCAACTCCACGTCATGACGGACGGCAAGCGCCATCCGCGCCGCGCCGCAAAGCCGGCGGGAAAGGTGTACGGTCGTTTCATTCCCTGGCTGTCGGAGGTCATCTCGTTTCGCGTGGCCGATCTCGAGAATGACCTCCATTTGTTGCACCGCTGGATGAACGATCCTCGCGTCGATGCATTCTGGAACGAGGCGGGCGATCTCGGCAAGCATCGGCGATATCTGGCCGGCATTCTGGCCGATCCTCATATGCTGCCGTTGATCGGCTGCTTCGGCGAGCAGCCGTTCGGCTATTTCGAGCTCTATTGGGCCAAGGAAAATCGCATTGCGCCGTTCTATGATGCCGACGACTATGACCGGGGATGGCACGTGGTCGTGGGCGAGGACGCTTTTCGCGGCGCTCGTTACATCAGCGCGTGGCTGCCGTCTCTGATGCACTACATGTTCCTCGACGATTGCCGCACGCAGCGGATCGTCGGGGAGCCGGCGGCGGCGCATACGCAGCAGCTTCGCAATCTCGAGCGCTCGGGATTCGCAAGGATCAAGAACTTCAACTTTCCCCATAAGCGCGCGACCCTGGTCATGCTGTTGCGCGAGCGCTTCTTCGGCGATCGGCTTTGGCTTCCGGCAGCCGCCGGCCCAACGGTCTCGTCTTAAAGCGCAAGCGGAGCGCGGCTTCATGTCCCATCAACTTGCGATCGAGCACGACGTCATTGGCGTCGGATTCGGGCCTTCCAATCTCGCGCTCGCCATCGCATTGGACGAATGCGCGAAGCGATCACGGCTGAAATGCACGCCGCTGTTCGTGGAGAAGCAGCCGCACTTCACCTGGCATGGCGGCATGCTGCTTCCGGGCAGCGACATGCAGATATCGTTTCTCAAAGATCTGGTCTCCTTGCGCGATCCGACCAGTCCCTTCACCTTCGTGAACTACCTGCATAAGCGCGGCCGCCTACTGGATTTCATCAACTGCCGGACGTTCTATCCGAGCAGGGTCGAGTTCAACGATTACCTGCAGTGGGTGGCGAGCCATTTCAAGTCGCAGGCCGCTTACGGCGAGACCATCGTCGCCGTCGAGCCGGTGACGGCCGGGCAGACGGTGACGTCGTTGCGGGTGCATTCGCGCTCGCTCGCCGGCGGGGAGACCGTGCGGCTGGCGCGAAATCTCGTGGTCGCGGTTGGAGGCCAGCCCTATGTTCCGCAGGTGTTTGCCAAGGCTACCGACGATCGCAGGCTGCTGCATTCCAGCCGCTATCTCGACCTGATCGAGCGCGTTGTCCCGCGCGGCCGGTCCGTGCGTGTGGCCGTCGTCGGTGGCGGACAGAGCGCGACCGAGGTAACGGTCGATCTTCATGGCCGATGTCCCGAAGCGCATATCGATCTGATCTTCCGCGGCCATGCTCTCAAGCCGTCCGACAGCAGTCCCTTCGTCAACGAGATCTTCAACCCCGACTATACGGACTTCGTCTACGCGCAGCCTGCCGAGCGGCGGGATGCGATCGTCCGCAACTTCCGGAACACCAACTACGCCGTCGTCGATGCCGACCTGCTGGACCAGCTTTATCGGCTGCTCTACCAGCAGCGCGTCGGTGGCGACACAAGGGTCATGTTGCGTCCCCGCAGCGAGATTTCCAATGTGGATGCGGGACCGGACGGCATCGAGATCGGCGTGATTGACAAGTTCCGCGGCGAAAACCGTCGTTCGACTTATGACGTGGTCGTGCTGGCGACGGGATACGACAGGGAGACGCCGCACGGGTTTCTCGAACCGATCCGCCGCTACATTCGCGATGCGGCGCTGGATCGCAACTACCGGCTCGTGATCAATCCGGCGTTCCGGCCGCAGATCCACCTCCAGGGCTATTCGGAATCCTCTCACGGTCTGAGCGACACGCTGCTTTCGGTGATTGCCGTGCGGTCGCAGGAGATTGCGGAGTCTCTGCTCTCGACAATCTCGCGCCGGGAACTCATCGCCTAGAACACGATCCGGGAGAGATCGCAGCTCCAAAAGCCTTGCGCGGATGGAGATTGAAACGCATCACGAATCGTCCCGTTCTCATTACACAATAGCCGGCGTTCTCGCGGTCACCCTGCAGGCGTGTTCCGCTGTCGCTTTGGGGTTCCCCGATCTAGAACCTGTCTAATCGAGATCAACCGCAGCGTGTACGTGTGAGACAACGCCGATTGGCTTTGCTAGAGGAGTTCTTAGAACGATCTTGGAATTTCTGAAAGTCTAGCTGGAATTGACCGTGAGGAAAGCTCTCGTTCCCAAGCAGGGGCAAAGCCTTCTCCCTGAGCGAATTGCAGGCATTCTGGTTCACAGTCCGCTTGCGGCGTTGGTTGGCAGAGAGCCCGTGACGCGCATGCACTACCTCCTCGAGATTGCGTCGCTTCACACCAAGGCCGAGCTCCTGGCGCAGCCGGGCTTGGGACGCTCAGGCATGCGTCGCATCGAGAACTGGATGGCCTTTCACGGACACCGCATGCGCGACGTGAATGAGAGTCTCGATAGCGTCATCTGCCGCTTTGCGTTCCGACGTTCTTCCGTTCGGAAAGGAAACGTTCGTTCTCTCCCCTTATCGGCGTTGCCCTCGCGTTTCACGCGGGCGGCTGGTGGCTAAGGCGGTACATGCGTGGGCGCAAAGCAGGTCGATTGTTTTCAGACGCTGTCTCACGAGCTTGAGCATTGGACCGGTGCTCCCTGTCGAAGCCAGCGAGCTCGCCCGAGTGCTCGCAGGCGAGCTACTGCTTGAGCTTGGTGTAGCGCCGCGGCGTACGCCAATCCTCGCGGCCCGCAACAAGCGAGGTAAGGACGGCCGAGTGGCGAAGCCTGATCTGATCAGGCGCAACCACGCTGCACAGATTTGCTGCATGGCGACGTGATTGGAGCAGCCTGCGCTGCAATAGCGTGCTTGATTTCGCTTTCGATCTCTCATGTTGGTTAGGGGCTATCGTGTCCACGACATGTGCACCGGGAGATCAAGGCAAATCTTCCGACGGCCCACGTGAGTGAGCATGCTCTTCGCGCGCTACTCGCTGGCAGCGGACTGGTCGCGTTCGACGTGTACGCGTTCGAGCGCGGCGCCGCGCCGTGTTGCCGCGAACCGCTTGCCGTCTGGTCTGGCGCCGGCCTTCCCCGCGCCGATTGGCTCGCAGAGCGTGCCATCGGGCCCGGCACGGTCATGAAATCCGCTATTCCCGTCGGGGGCTCGAAAGTCTATATGATCCATATGTTGTCTCATCGCTTTTCCGTGGCCCCCATGATGGATTGGACCGACCGGCATTGCCGGGTGTTCCACCGTCACCTGACGCGGCGGGGATTGCTCTATACCGAGATGCTGACGACCGGCGCGATCATTCACGGCGACCGGGTGCGGCTGCTTGGGTTCGACGCGGTCGAGCACCCCGTGGCGCTTCAGCTCGGCGGATCGGATCCGCGCGAGCTCGCGGCGGCGGCACGGATCGGCGAGGACTTCGGTTATGACGAGATCAATCTCAATGTCGGCTGCCCGTCCGATCGTGTGAAGGATGGCCGTTTCGGCGCCTGTCTAATGGCCGAGCCGGAGCTGGTGGCGAGGTGCGTCGACGCGATGAAGCGCGTGGTCGCCGTTCCTGTCACGGTGAAGTGCCGCATCGGCATCGA
Organism: Bradyrhizobium yuanmingense; assembly: GCF_025200905.1. Classification (NCBI taxonomy): domain Bacteria; kingdom Pseudomonadati; phylum Pseudomonadota; class Alphaproteobacteria; order Hyphomicrobiales; family Nitrobacteraceae; genus Bradyrhizobium; species Bradyrhizobium yuanmingense. The sequence continues at coordinate 2,843,339 of NZ_CP104173.1, forward strand.
TGATCAGGATCCGGAGGTCGCGCTCGATGCGCTCGCGCGTGCGGTGGTCGCCGCGGGGAGCGATGCGTTGATCGTGCACGCCCGCAAGGCCTGGCTCAACGGCCTGTCGCCGAAGGAGAACCGCGATATCCCGCCGCTCGACTATGATCGCGTCTACCGGCTCAAGCGCGCGATGCCCGATGTGCCCGTCATCATCAATGGCGGCGTTCGGAGCATCGACGAGGCAAAGGCGCATCTTGCCCATGTCGACGGCGTGATGCTCGGCCGCGCCGCCTATCAGGAGCCGTGGCGGCTGCTCGCGGTCGACCACGAAATCTTTCGAGCGCCGGCGCCGCACGCCACCATGCAGGACGCGCTCGAGGCGATGATGCCCTACATCGAAGAGCAGCTCGCGCACGGCACGCGGCTGCACGCGATCACGCGGCATTTCGTCGGCGCATTTCATGCTGTGCCCGGCGCGCGTGCGTTCCGCCGGCATCTTGCCGAGCAGGGTGTGAAGCCCGGCGCCGGTCTCGACGTGCTGCGCGAGGCGATCACGTGTGTCGGGGCCCGCGCGCCGGCTGAGGCGGCCTAAATGAGCGGGAGCATGATCCGGAAAAGTGCGCAGCGGTTTTTCGAAAAGATCATGTTCAAACAACAACCTAAAGCGCGAGACGATTCATCCTAATCGCATCGCGCTTTAGTCGACCGCCGTGCGCGCGCGGCGGGGACTGCGCTGCTGCTCCGGATACCCTGTCAGCATCAGCGTGTCGGCGCGCACGCCCCAGCTTTCCAGCCGGTCGAGGAAGCTCATGCCGAGCAGATTGGTCTTCATCTGGCCGCGCTGCACGACGAGGGCCGGCACCGACTTCTCGACCAGCTTGCCGACGGCGAGACGGTCGAGCGTGAGCCGCGCTGCCTTGGTGTGGCCGCCTGCGGTCTCGAGATCGACGTCGTATTCAAGCATCTCGAGCGGCAGCCCGATCGCCCTTGCGGTTTCCCAGGTCAGCACCACCGACGTCGCGCCGGTATCGATCACCATCGGCGCAGTGACGCCGTTGATCTTCGCGCGCAGCGTGAATTCGCCGCCCTGGCCACGCGGGATCTGCACGGCCGGCGCCGGGGAGGCGGCTTGTGCGCGAAAAATATGCGAGACCTTGTGGCTGGCGCGCGCGATCTGGTCGGGATCGCCATAGGCGACGACGGCACCTGCCGTGCCGGCGAGCATGATCAGGACGAGCAGGAAGCGGATCATCGCGCGCCTCCAAGGGCACGCAGGCGGATCAGACGTGCTTTGGGGATCCAGCGATCCGCACTAGTCCGGCTTCCGTCATGCGCTCCGGCAAGAGGGCCATGATCGCGCGCCGGTCCGCGCTCTCCATGGCGTGCCAGCGTGCGATCTCCGGCAAGGTGCGGCCGCAGCCGAAGCACAGCTTCGTCTTGGGATCGATCATGCACACGGCGACGCACGGCGTTTCTTTGCTCATACGGACATAGTGAGGGATGATCGGGCATGTCTGCAAGCATCTCGTTAAGAGCCTGTGCCGGCACTCATGATCGGCTTGTGCCGCGGCCGGCGTTTCTCGTCCGGCACGACGGAGCTCTCCGGCTGGAGCGGTGGAGAATCGTCCGAGAGTGGGGCAAGCGCGCTCATCACGCGCTCCGGCGGGAATGTGACGATCACCTCGGTGCCGATGCGCAGCTTCGATTTCAACGTGAACGTGCCGCCGTGCAGGTCGATCAGGTTCTTGGCGATCGGCAGGCCGAGGCCGGCGCCCTGTTCGGCCGACTTGATCGAATTGGAGCCCTGGCCGAACGAGGCGAGCACGACCGGGATCTCGTCCTCGGGAATGCCGGAGCCGGAATCCCTCACCGAGAGATATTGTCCGCCGGAGGCGGTCCAGCCGGCCTTGAGCCAGATCTCGCCGCCCTGCGGGGTGAACTTGATCGAGTTGGAGAGCAGGTTGAGCACGACCTGGCGGATCGCGCGCTCGTCGGCCCAGAGCCGCGGCATCGCCTGCTCGAACACTTCGTGGATGGTGATGCCGCGGCTCGAGGCACGCAGCTTCATCAGATGATGGCAATCGGCGACGATGCCGACCAGGGACACCGCTTCCTCGTTGAGCTCGTAACGGCCGGCTTCGATCCGCGACAGATCGAGGATCTCGTTGATCAGGTTGAGCAGGTGCACGCCGGAATTATGGATGTCGGCGGAATATTCCTTGTAGACCGGTACCGCATGCGCGCCGAAAATCTCGCTCTTCATGACCTCTGAGAAGCCGAGGATGGCGTTCAGCGGCGTCCGCAGCTCGTGGCTCATCTGCGCGAGGAAGCGCGACTTGGCGACGTTGGCGGCTTCGGCGCGGTGGCGCGCTTCGTCCGAGATTGCCTTGGCCTGCTCCAGCTCGCCGATCAGCGCGTCCTTTTCCGCACGTGCTTCCAGCGTGGCGAAGGTGGAGGAGTGCAGGCGGTGCGCCAGCAGCACGAAATAGCCTTCGGCGGCGAGCGACAGCGCTGCCAGGATGTAATTGTCCAGCGATCCGGTCGTCACGAAGCTCAGCGCCATCGCAACCGCGACCGGCGCCGTGGCGGCGAGGGCTGCGATCGGCAGATTGGCCGCGAGCATGCTCGATACTGCGATCACCAGCAGCATCAAGAACATCATCAGCGTTTCCGTGACCATGTCGAGCACGGGATGGATCAGGATCGCCATCCAGCACAGGCCATAGAGCAGGTCGAGCACGACGAAGCGCGTCCGCCATGCGCGTGTCGCGGCCGGCGAGGCGGGCTCGGTCAGGAAGCGCCGGCAGCTGCGGATCATGGCGCTGTGGATGCAGAGCATGCCCGCGGTCCAGGCCGCGGCCGGGATCGGCTGCATCCATAGCCCGAACAGCACGCCGGTCGCCACCACCAGGAGCATCACGACATAGGAGGCCGACAGCCGGGTCTGGGCGTATTGCCGCAGCATCTCGGCGTCGAAAGCCGGCCGGGTTCCACTGGTCGACGTTAACTTGTCGCGCGCCTCGCGCACCCGCTGCGCCGCAGCCCTTCGGCTGCTCGCCGATGGCGCGCTCACCGGCTCGGCCGGAAGCTGCACGACCTCAGGCTTTTCAGCGGGGTTACTCATCAAGCAACACGGATTCCTGCCCACGCCGGACGCGGGCTTTCTGCATTGTCTATCTCTGGCAAGAAATCCTTAAGAGCTGACTTAAGGAGCTAAAGAATTACGTTAACCGAACGTTAATTCATACGCAGTCCGGGCGGCCGCTTTCATCAACCCGCGCTTCAATCATCTGAAGAAAACGAGCGTGACCAACCCGAAGACCGGCAGCAGCAGGACGGAGGTCCAGGCCATGTATCCGAAGAAGCCGGGCATGCCGACACCACTCGCTCGGGCAATTGCGTACACCATGAAATTGGGCGCGTTGCCGATGTAGGAGTTTGCGCCCATGAACACCGCACCGGCGGAAATCGCGGCAAGGGTCAAGGCGCCGTTCGTCATCAGATGCTTGGCGTCGCCTCCGGCAAGTTCAAAGAAGACCAGATAGGTCGGCGCATTGTCGAGAAAGGATGAGAGCAGGCCGGTCAACCAGAAATATGCGGCATTGTTCGGCGTGCCGTCGGCGTTGGTGACCATGTTTACGACGGAGGCAAACGCGCCGGATTTGCCGGCGTTGAGAATCGCGAGCACGGGAATGATGGTGATGAAGATCGCGGCAAACAGCTTTGCCACTTCGATCATCGGGCCCCAAGAGAAGCCGTTCGCGTCGTGGTCCTCCTTCGAGGTGACGGCGAGAGATGCGAACACGACTCCGATCATCACGGCATCGCGCAGGAGATTCTGCACCTGGAGATGCGTGCCGAGAACTTCAAATCCGCCGAGGTCGAGCTTGGCACTCAAGAGGATCGCAGCGATGATGACTCCCATCAAAGCGAAGTTGAGGCCGCCGCTGATCCGCAAGGGATTGTCCGGAGTTGGGTCCGGTTTGACGCGGCCTTCCTTGCGATAGAGATAAGTATCGATGCAAAAGAACAGGGCGAGCAGAATCCAGGCCGCGAACGTGGTCTGGGGAAGCAGGTGTGTCGTCGTCCAGAAAAAATCCACGCCGCGCAGGAACCCCAGAAACAACGGGGGATCTCCAAGGGGGGAGAGCGAACCGCCGATGTTGGACACCAGAAAGATGAAGAAGATCACGACGTGCGCGTTGTGCCGCCGATCGTCATTGGCGCGGATCACCGGTCGGATCATGACCATTGAGGCGCCGGTCGTGCCGATGACGCTCGCGATCAGAGTGCCGAGAGCGAGCAGCAGCGTATTCAGGACGGGGGAGCCGTGAAGATTGCCGCGCACCACGATTCCGCCGGCGACGGTAAACAGAGCGAGGAGCAGCAGAATGAACGGGACGTATTCGAGCAGCGCCGTATGAACGAGCGCTTGGACGGTTGGAAGCGGGCCGTACCAGATTGCAAGCGGCAGCGCGATCAGGGTGGCCCACATCGCGGCAATCTTGCCTTGGTGATGCTCCCAGAAGTGAGGCGCGGCGAGCGGAAATATGGCGATCGAGAGCAGCATCCCCGCGAATGGAAGCGCCCATTGCGGGCCAATGCTGGCACCATCGAGCGATGCGGCAAGCGCCTGCGAAGGTGATGCCAGCAGGGCCAGGAGCGCGACCGGGAACAGGCGCGCAACAACAGCAAGGACGGCGGCGATCACGTTAGGCAAGGCTTCCCCCCGGAAGTCTATGATTGTTTCGGTCGGCGCGCTTTACGGAACGCCGTCGCGACGGATGTCGCGACGACGTTCAAAGCCGGCTACGCCGAACCAGGTCGCAACAGAGCGTCAGCGTTGCAGGCGTGCGAGCAGGCTCGACGTATCCCAGCGCTTGCCGCCCATCTTCTCGACCTCGGAATAAAACTGATCGACGAGCGCGGTCACCGGCAGATTGGCGCCGTTGCGGCGGGCTTCGGCCAGCGCGATCGAGAGGTCCTTGCGCATCCATTCGACCGCGAAGCCGAAATCGTACTTGTCCTCGTTCATGGTCTTGTAGCGGTTCTCCATTTGCCAGGACTGGGCGGCCCCTTTCGAGATGGTCTCGATCACAGCGGCGACGTCGAGGCCGCTCTTCTTGGCGAAATGGATGCCCTCGGAGAGGCCCTGCACCAGACCGGCGATGCAGATCTGGTTGACCATCTTGGTCAGCTGGCCGCTTCCGGCGGGCCCGAGCAGCTTGCACATCCGCGCATAGGCGCCCGTGATGATCGGCTCGGCGCCGGAATAGGCGTCCTGCGCGCCGCCGCACATCACCGTCAGCACGCCGTTCTCGGCGCCGGCCTGGCCGCCGGAGACGGGGGCGTCGACGAATTTGAAGCCGGCCTTGGTCGCGGCTGCGTCGAGCTCACGGGCGACCTCGGCGGAGGCAGTGGTGTGGTCGACGAAGGTCGCACCCTTCTTCATGCCGGCGAAGGCGCCGTCGGGGCCGATCGTGACCGCGCGCAGATCGTTGTCGTTGCCGACGCAGCACATCACGAAATCCTGACCCTCGGCGGCGGCCTTCGGGGTCGGTGCGGTCTTGCCGCCGAACTTGTCCGCCCATTCCTTCGCCTTCGCCGCGGTGCGGTTGTAGACGGTGACCTCATGGCCCCCTTTTTTCACGAGGTGTCCGGCCATGGGGAAGCCCATCACGCCAAGACCGAGGAAAGCGACTTTAGCCATAGTGGTACCTTGTCCGTAGTTCGGGTTTACGGTTCTTGCCAAGCGAGGGATGCCTGGGTTCCGCGGTGAGGGCGGACCGGAGGCGCACCATAAACCCTTGAGGCCAGAGGGCAACGGCTTCGTTTGGCGGCCTGCCGTGCTAGGGTGGCGACCCAAGGATTTCAAAACAAGGGAGCGAGAGCATGGGCGGCGTGAGCGTAGGCGTCCTCGATCATTTCAACATCCGGACCCGGAATCTGGCCGAGACCGTCCGCTTCTACGAAGACGTGCTGGGCCTGGAAAAAGGCGCGCGGCCGAACTTCGCCTTCCCGGGCGCCTGGATGTACAGCGAGGGCAGGCCGGTGGTTCACCTCGTCGACATTTCCCCGACCGACGAGCCACAAAAGCCGGATTCCGGCGTTGTCCACCATGTCGCCTTCGCCAGTCGCGGCTTTGACGGTATGAAACAGCGGCTGGCGTCAAAGAAGATCAAGTTCGAGGCCCGCCAGGTGCCCGGTGGCGATCTCTGGCAGATCTTCGTCCACGACCCCAACGGGGTCATGATCGAGCTGAACTACGAGGCCGCCCTGGAGCAGGGGGCGGCGCCGGCCGAAAAGGCGGACGATATCGGCAGACAGTAGCCTTTTGGGCGTTTCCGCTCTAATGGGGCATCCTCAACTGCAGGAGATGCGCTTTGAGCGTGACGCAGCAACAGGTTCTCGATAGCCTCGCCAGGGTCCAGTCGCCCCGCGGGGTCGCGCTTCCCCATGCCAATGTGCTGAGCGCGATCAGCGCCTCCGACGGCAAGGTATTCTTCTCGATCAATGTCGACGCCGCCGAGGCAAGAGCCTGGGAATCCGTCCGGGCCGAAGCGGAAGCCGCCGTGCGCAGCATTCCCGGTGTCACCACCGTCATGGTGGCGCTGACCGCCGAGCGCAAGCCGGGCTCCGCGCCGCTGCCACCCCCGCAGCCGAGCCGCGGCGCGCCCGGCGTGCAGCCGGCCCATGCCCACAAGCCGCCCCAGGGCGGGGGGTCGCCGATGGCGCGGCAATCGGAAATTCCCGGCGTTGCCGCCGTAATCGCGGTCGCCTCCGGCAAGGGCGGCGTCGGAAAGTCGACCACGGCGCTCAATCTGGCGCTCGGCCTGCGCGACCTCGGCCTCAAGGTCGGGCTGCTCGACGCCGATATCTACGGCCCCTCGGTGCCGCGCCTGACGGGCCTGCGCGACAAGCCGGAGCTGAACGACGAGCGCAAGATGATTCCGCTTCGGCGCTTCGGGCTCGCCATCATGTCGATCGGCTTCTTGGTCGAGGAGGAGACCGCCATGATCTGGCGCGGCCCGATGGTGATGTCGGCGGTGACGCAGATGCTGCGCGACGTCGAATGGGGCAAGCTCGACGTGCTGGTCGTCGACATGCCGCCGGGCACCGGCGATGCCCAGCTCACGCTGGCGCAGAACGTGCCGCTCAAGGGCGCCGTGATCGTCTCGACCCCGCAGGACCTGTCCCTGATCGATGCACGGCGGGGGCTTGCCATGTTCAAGAAGGTCAACGTGCCCGTGCTCGGCATCGTCGAGAATATGAGCTACTTCCAATGTCCGCATTGCGGCACCAAGTCGGATATTTTCGGCCATGGCGGGGCGCGGCACGAGGCCGAGAAGCTCGGCGTCCCATTCCTGGGCGAGATCCCCCTGCACATGGCGATTCGCGCCACCTCGGACGCCGGCAATCCCGTGGTCGACAGCGAGCCGGACGGCCCTCATGCGGCGATCTACCGCGCCATTGCCGGCCAGGTCCGGGACCAGCTCAAGGGTGTCATCGCCGCGGCCTGAATGGGGGGCACCGCGGCAGGCTCCGGGGCATGCGACTTTCGTAGAGCCCCGTCATGTCATTGTCGCGTTCCGAAACCGGGCTGGCCGTGTTAAAGGCCCCCCGCAGTCAAGCCCCTTCGGTTCGACGCGACCTCAACGCGTCGCCGGAACGAGCGGCGGCAAGAAGAGAAGTCAAGGGGAAACGCCCCAGCAAGGAGAGACCTGAAGATGAAGCGTCGTGATTTTCTCAAAGTGTCGGCAGCAGGCGCGGCGGCGACCGCGGTGGCCTCGCCGGCGATCGCACAGTCCTCGCCCGAGGTGAAGTGGCGCCTGACTTCGAGCTTCCCGAAGTCGCTCGACACCATCTATGGCGGCGCCGAGCAGGTGGCGAAGTACGTCGCCGAGATGACTGACAACAAGTTCCAGATTCAGGTGTTCGCCGCCGGCGAAATCGTCCCCGGCCTCCAGGCGCTCGATGCGACCTCGAACGGCACGGTCGATATGTGCCACACCGTCTCGTACTATTACGTCGGCAAGGACCCCACCTTCGCGATCTTCGCCTCGGTGCCGTTCGGCCTCAACGCGCGTCAGCAGAATTCGTGGCTCTATCAGGGCGGCGGCAACGAGCTCGCCAACGAGTTCTTCAAGAAGTCGAACGTGATCGGCTTCCCATGCGGCAACACCGGTACCCAGATGGGCGGCTGGTTCCGCAAGGAGATCAAGACCGTTGCCGACCTCTCCGGCCTCAAGATGCGCATCGGCGGCATTGCCGGCCAGGTGCTGCAGAAGGTCGGCGTGGTGCCGCAGCAGCTCGCCGGCGGCGACATTTATCCCGCGCTGGAGAAGGGCACGATCGACGCCGCCGAGTGGGTCGGCCCCTACGATGACGAGAAGCTCGGCTTCGCCAAGGTCGCCAAGTACTACTACTACCCCGGCTTCTGGGAGGGCGGTCCGACCGTCCACGCCTTCGCCAACCTGGAAAAGTTCAATGCGCTGCCGAAGAGCTACCAGGCGATCCTCACGAACGCGACGGCGAACGCCAACAGCTGGATGGCTGCGCGCTACGACATGCAGAACCCGGCGGCGCTGAAGCGCCTGGTCGCCGGCGGCACCCAGCTGCGTCCGTTCACCAACGAGGTGCTGGAAGCCTGCCTCAAGGCGACCAACGAGCTGTGGGCCGAGGTCTCCGGCAAGAACGCCGACTTCAAGAAGGCCATCGACGCCATGCAGGCCTACCGCTCCGACGAATATCTGTGGTGGCAGGTTGCCGAATATACCTACGACAGCTTCATGATCCGCTCGCGCACTCGCGGCTGATTTATTGCTTAAGTAGTAAGACCGGAAAAGCCCGGCCTCGCTCGCGAGGCCGGGCTTTTTCTTTGCCGCAGTGCGATCGGGATGGCATTCGGTCCCGTGATGCTCCATTCTGTCGGCAAGCCTCGCAAAGAAGGCTCCACAATCAGATCCATCAGGGTAGGAAATCATGAAGAGAAGAGACTTCATCAAGGTCACAGGACTTGGTGCGGCCGGCGCCGCCACGCTCGCGGCTCCCGCGATCGCGCAGTCGATGCCGGAAATCAAATGGCGCATGCCGACGAGCTGGCCGAAATCGCTCGACACGCTGTTTGGCGGCGCCGAGATGATGTGCAAGATGGTTGCCGAGGCGACCGACAACAAATTCCAGATTCAGATCTTCGCGGCCGGCGAAATCGTGCCGGGCCTGCAGGTGCTCGACGCCGTGCAGAACGGCACCTGCGAGATCGGCCACACCGCGTCCTATTATTATTTCGGCAAGGACCCGACCTTCACCTTCGGATCGGCCGTGCCGTTCGGTCCCAACATGCGCATCAATCAGGCCTGGTACATGCTCGGCGGCGGCCGCGATGTGCTCAACGAGTTCTACAAGGGCTACAACGTCATCTCGCTGCTCGCGGGCAATACCGGCTGCCAGATGGGCGGCTGGTTCAGGAAAGAGGTCAACACGCCCGACGATCTCAAGGGCATGAAGTTCCGCATCGGCGGCTTCACCGGCCGCGTGCTCCAGAAGCTCGGCGTGGTGCCGCAGCAGCTCGCCGGCGGCGATATCTATCCGGCGCTGGAGAAGGGCACGATCGACGCCGCCGAATGGGTCGGGCCCTATGACGACGAGAAGCTCGGCTTCTACAAGATCGCGCCGCACTATTATTATCCCGGCTGGTGGGAAGGCGGACCGATGCTGATGGCCTTCGTCAACCTCGACAAGTGGAACGCGCTGCCGAAATATTACCAGAGCGTGCTGGAGCAGGCCGGCCACTACGCCAACAATTACATGATGGCGCGCTACGACAACGCCAATCCGCTGGCGCTGAGGAAGCTGCTCGCGGGCGGCACCAAGCTGCACGCCTTCTCGCCCGCGATCATGGATGCCTGCTACAAGGCGGCCAAGGAGCTGCACGCCGAAGTCGCTGCGACCAATCCGAACTTCAAGAAGGTGAACGACTCGCTCGCCAAGTTCACGAGCGACGGCTATTCCTGGTTCCAGGTGGCCGAGGTCGGCTACGACATCTTCATGGCGCGGCGCTCGCAGAGCTGATCGCGTCCCGATCGAATGCGGCACGCCCCGGAGCGAAAGACTCCGGGGCGTTGTCGCTGCTGTTGGGAGGGTGTCCAACCAAAACATCGAAAACAACCCCATGCACAGTAGACAGGGGCAGCGATATCAATGACTTGACTTCGTTACCACGAGCGATTGCGAAATTACCGAAATTTTTGACCCGTCGGGCAAAACAGTGGTAGACATGCATCATCGCCCGATCCGAAATCGTGGCGCTGAACGATGCCCCCGATGCGCTTCGATCCCGATGAAATTCAAAGAGCGCTGCGCAAGGCCTGGTCGGTGTCCTTTTCCGTTAGTGCCGGCGCGCGTCGTAATGGAAAGGTCCGCGCGTTGGGGCAAGCTGAGTCGTAGCAGCCGAGCTTATTTGCCGCCAGAGGCGGACCATCGGTCGGCTGCCGAGCATCGGAAGCGCGGCTAGCGAACGACGCCTGCTGCGTCTCTTGCGCTTGGCATGAGCCAGTCGAGCCCGAGCAGGGCAGCTTCGAGAATGACGAAGGCGACAATTCCGCCGATCCAGCCGAAGAACACGATCGAAAAGGTGCCGAGCAGGATCGCGCAGAAGACGTCGGCGAGCACCTTGCAAATGCGGAAGGCTTGGTCTTCGCCAGATGGAAAATACGACATCGGGCTCCTCCAGGCGCTCATCCTGAGCGCTTGGATTTAACGACACGCCAAAACGAATGTTCCGTGGGTCAATCTTCGGCCGGCGATGATCATGTGGTCGATGACCGGGTTCATGCGCAGCGCTGGCTTACACCGACCTGACAAGGAGAGCTATTCGGCGCTTTTTCGCTGGCCGCGGCGCCCCGAATGCTGGAAAAGAGCGCAGATGCGGCGCGAGCGGTGCGGTATCAGGAACGTCCAGCGGATATGCGATGCGGCTTCTGATCGTCGAGGACAATGCCGAGCTGTCGCGGCTCGTGGCCGGTGGGCTGGCCGCAGCCGGCTATGAGAGCGACATCGTGGGCAGCGCGGCCGAGGCGCGCGAGGCGGTGAACAGCGTCAGCTATGCTGCGATGATCCTCGACCTCGGTCTGCCTGATGCCGACGGCCTGTCGGTGCTGCGCGAGTTGCGTCACCAGATGGAGCCGCTGCCGGTTCTGGTGCTGACTGCGCGCGGCGGCTTGCAGGACCGTGTCACGGGCCTGCGCAGCGGCGCCGATGATTATCTGGCAAAACCGTTTGCGATGGAGGAGCTGGTGGCGCGGCTGGAGGCCATCCTGCGCCGCCCCGGCCAGTTGCTCGGCCGCTCGCTCACTCTCGCCAACCTCGTCTATGACACCGAGAGCCGGCAGATCTTCGTCGACGACCAGCCGCGGATCATCTCCGCGCGCGAGACCTCGGTGCTCGAGATCCTGCTGCGCCGGCAGGGGCGGGTGGTACCGAAGAAGAACGTCGAGGACCACATCTTCGGCCTCGACGGCGAGGTCGCCTCCAACGCGGTCGAGGTCTACGTGTCGCGGTTGCGCAAGCAGCTGACCGAGCACGGCGCCAAGGTCGTGATCCATACGATCCGTGGCGTCGGCTATCTCATGACCGAGGAGAAATAGCGTGCCCGCCGCGGGCCGTGCCGGATCGCTGACCTTCAAATCGCTGATCTCGCGCATCGTGTTTCTGCACATCGTCGCGGTCGCGATGGTCGCGATCTTCCTGCCGCTGGTGTTGTTCTGGCTGCTCAACTCCGAGATCGACCAGTTGCATCGCGATGCCATGCGCGCGCAGGCCGAGGTGCTGGCGGAGCGCATCGTCGCGCAGCCGGACGGCACGTTGACCTTCAACCTGCCCGACAGCCTCAAGGGGCTTTATTCGGACGCCTACGGCCGCTACCAGTTCGACATTCGCGATGCCGACGGAAGGTTGCTGTTCTCCTCGCACCGGCGTTCCGCCGCAACGGCGCCCTCCCGTTTCTCCGACACCGTCTCCGGCGCCAGCGTCACGCGAGACGTTGCCGGCAAGACGGTGCGCATCCAGGTTGCCGAGGATCTGGCCCACCGGGACGTCATCATCGACGATATCGTCTCGAACTTTTTTCGGCGGGTCGGGTGGATCACCGTCCCGATCCTCCTGGTCCTGCTTGCCATCGACATCATCATCTTCCGCCGCGCGATCGCGCCGTTGTGGAAGGCCTCCCAGGAGGCCAGCAACATCGGCCCTGCACGCACCGACATTCGCCTGCCGACCGAGCAGATTCCGCGCGAGATCGTGCCGCTGGTCACCGCCGTGAACCAGGCGCTCGACCGCCTCGAGGCCGGCTTTCGCGTGCAGCGGCAGTTCACGGCGGATGCCGCGCATCAATTGCGCACGCCGCTGGCGATCCTGCGCACGCGGATCGAGACGCTCGGCGACGGCGCCGAACGGCAGGCGCTGCATGCCGACATCGAGGCCATGAGCCGGATCGTCGCCCAGCTGCTTGAGATCGCCGAGCTCGACACCCTGGTGCTCGATCCCCGCGAGGCCGCGGATTTGCGCGCCGTCTGTACCGAGGTGGTCGGCTCGATCGCCCCGTTCGCGATCGCGCAACGCAAGGACATCGCGCTGAAGGGCACCGACGCACCGGTCCTGATCCACGGCAATTCGGAGATGCTGCAGCGCGCGGTGTTCAATCTTGCCGAAAACGCCATCAAGTTCACGGCGGAGGGCACCACCGTCGAGGTCGAGGTAGGGGAGGACGGTTCGGTGCGGGTGCGCGATTCCGGCCCGGGGATCGCGGAGGCTGAGCGCGAGCTGATCTTCCAGCGCTTCTGGCGCGCCGACCGCCGGCGCAGCGACGGTGCGGGGCTGGGACTCTCGATCGTGCGCGCCGTAGCGGACGATCACGCCGCCACGGTCGCGGTGCAGAACCTCCCCGGCGGCGGTGCGGAGTTCACGCTGCGGTTTCGGCTGGCGGACAAGGTCACGATGGGAGAGGAATTGGCCCGGCAATGACATGCACCTCGTGCGCGGAGCAGGGAGGCCCGGATGGCGCTTGAGGTATGTATGACACTGTCATATCTTGCGTTGTAGAGCACTGAAGGGGAACCACATGCGGACCAGCAAGCCGATCACCGTGACTCTTGGCCCGCAGCGCGCGAGCCTGGAAGCCCGCCTGAAGTCAGGCGAATATGCCTCTGCCAGCGAAGTCATGCGCTCGGCCCTCCGCGCCCTCGATCGTCAGGATGCCGCGCTTGACGAATATCTGGCCGCCAAGGTCCAAGCTTCGGTCCAGGATCCTCGCCCAAGCGTTGCTGCGAGCGACGTTTTCAAGCGCCTGCGGACTCGTCACGCCAGAAACGTGAAGGCAGCCAAGCGTGGCACTTAAGGTCGTATTCCGACCGGAGGCGGAGGCCGATCTGGTCGGCCTTTACGAGTACATCGCAGAACGAGCCGGCTACCGAATTGCAGGCGGCTATATCGACCGTATCGAGAAGGCATGCATGGCTCTCGCCACCTTTCCCAAACGTGGGACCAGTCGCGACGATCTTCTTCCAGGTCTGCGTACCGTCGGATTCGAGCGGCGCGTGACGATCGCGTTCCGTGTCCTGAAGACAGAGGTCGAGATCGTCACAATCGCATATGCCGGACGTCATTTCGAAGACGATCTCTGAACGCTTCCTGTTCCTGACGAAACAGCTTCGCTCGGTCTCGTTCGCCGTGGAGGGCGGCAAGCCTGAAAGTGAAACGCGGCGACCGAGCCGCTATTTCAGCTTGCCGGTGGACAGGTCCATGATCATGCGTGTCGTCAGATACAGCCGCGGCACGATGCTGCCCACCTGCACATATTCGGCATCGTTGGAGTGCGCGCCGAAGGCCGACAGGCCCATGCCTTCCACCACGGCTCCTTTGGATTGCAGCGCGGCGAAAGCCGCGTCGGTGCCGCCGCCGATGGCCTTCTCGTCGACCTTGAGGGATAGTCCGATCTCCCCATAGATCGTCTTGCCATAGGCCGCCACCCGGCGCGAGGCCTCACTGGGTTCGAGCGGCGGGCGCCGCACCTCGAACTTCAGCTCGACTCTGGAATCGGGCAGCACGCGATTCTTGATCTTGTCCTGCAGCGCCTTCTGCAACTCGTCGAAGTCGGACACCTTGAGGGCGCGCGCGTCGGCCTGGGCCGTCGCCTCGGCAGGGATCACATTGCGGTTGGTTCCGGACTTGGACACCGTCCAATTCAGCTTCAGGCCCTGCTCGGGCTTGGACAAGTCCTTCATCTGCAGCACCTGGTGCGAGAGCTCGTACAGCGCATTCACGCCGCCTTCGGGCCGTGCGCCGGCATGTGACGACTTGCCATGCACGGTAAGATAGGCCGAGCCGATGCCGCTGGTGGCGAGGCGCAGCGTGCCGTCGGTGCCGCCGCCTTCGAACGAGAACACCACGTCCTGATCCGAGGCGAGCTTGGTGATGGTGCTGCGCCAGCCGGGCGAGGAGATCTCCTCGTCGCCGTTCGTGAGCACCGTGAGCGTGCCGTAATCCCTGAAGTTCAGCTTCTGCAGCAATGCCACGGTATGGAGAATGAGCGCGATGCCCTGCTTGTCGTCGGCAATGCCGAGCCCGTACGCCTTGTCGCCGTCGATGCGGAACGGTTGGTCCTTCAGCATGCCCTTCAGGTACACCGTGTCCATGTGGGCAATCAGCATGATCTTCTTGGACCCCGTGCCCTTGAACACGGCGTGCACGGCCGGCCCGATCTTTTCGGGGGTGTCGTCGAGGCGATAGATGTCAGTCGGCTGCAGGATCTCCACCGTGCCGCCGAGTTGCTTGAGCTGACCGGCAATGCGCTCGGCGATCTGGTTCAGGCCTTCGATGTCCTTGCTGCCGGATTCGATGTTGACGAGATCGCGCAGCGTGTCGAGCAGCGGCTGCTGTTCCTTCTGCGCCAGCGCATGGACGTTGGCGACCGGCTCGGCGTGCACCAGCGTTGCGGCAGATGCCAGCCAGAGTGAGGCGATCAACGTTCCAAAGAACGTGGAAGCGGGGTGCGATCGGGGCATGAGCGGACAGTCCTTCGGTTGAAGAAGGAGCCGATATGCCTGTGTTCGCGGCGCTTGTCACGCGGCCGTGCTGCACCCTCTCCCCTGGTGGGAGAGGGCGGCTTCGCGATAGCGAAGCCGGGTGAGGGGTTGTCTCCGCGAGTCCGACGGCGAGTAAAATGCGCGGAGAGAAACCCCTCATCCGGCGCGAACTGCGTTCGCGCCACCTTCTCCCACAAGGGGAGAAGGGAAGAGGGTGTGGGCGCTCGCGCCTAGAACCAGTTGTCGCACTACTTCTGCGGAGGGCCGAGATCCAGCGGAGGCAGCTCGATCTGCGGCACCTCGATCTTGATCGTGCTGGGATCGATGTTCGTCTGCACGCCCTTGTAGTGCATCACCATCGACGGGAACGCGATCACGAGGCCGACCATGATGATCTGGATGACGACGAAGGGCACCGCACCCCAATAGATCTGGCCGGTGGTGACGGGGTCCATCCGCTTGCCAGTGACCCGATCGGTGTATCGCTCCTTCGGCGCGACGGACCGGAGATAGAACAGCGCGAATCCGAACGGCGGGTGCATGAACGAGGTCTGCATATTGACGCCGAGAATGACGCCGAACCAGATCAGGTCGATGCCGAGCTTCTCGGCGGCCGGTCCCAGTAGCGGGATCACGATGAAGGCCAGCTCGAAGAAGTCGAGGAAGAAGGCCAGTACGAATACGAGCGCGTTGACGAAGATCAGGAAGCCGATCTGGCCGCCCGGCAGCGATGTGAGCAGGTGCTCGACCCAGACGTGACCGTTGACCCCGTAAAAGGTGAGCGAAAAGATGCGGGCGCCGACCAGGATGAACACGACGAAGGCCGACAGCTTGGCGGTCGATTCCGTGGCCTGCCGGATCAGGTCCCAGCTCAGCCGCCGCTTCACGGCACCGAGAATGAGGGCGCCGGCGGCACCCATCGCACCGCCTTCGGTCGGCGTGGCGATGCCGATGAAGATCGTGCCCAGCACCAGGAAGATCAGGAACAGCGGCGGCACCATCACGAAGGTGGTCTGCTGCGCCATCTTCGAGAGGAAACGGAATCCGGTCAGCTTATCCACCACCCAGTTCAGCACGGCGACGGCGAATGCGAAGATGATGCCGTAGAACATGCTGAGCACCACGTAATCGGCGCCACGAGTGCTGGAATTGCGCATCATGAGCCATCCGAATGCGCAGCTCGCGAGGAACAGCACACCGAGCGATACAAGGCCGCGATCGCCGTTCTCTTCGCGGAAGCCGATGGCGTCCTTCGGCAGGCCGGGCGTCGCCTTCGGCCAGATCATGCTGACGAGGAAAGCGTATCCGGCGTAGAGGGCGGCAAGCACGAGGCCCGGGATGAAGGCGCCTTCGTACATGTCGCCGACGGACTTGCCGAGCTGGTCGGCCATCACGATCAGGACGAGGGAGGGCGGAATGATTTGCGCGAGCGTGCCGGAGGCGGCGATGACGCCGGCGGCCACGCGGCGATCATAGCCATAGCGCAGCATGATCGGCAGCGAGATCAGGCCCATCGAGATCACGGACGCCGCGACCACGCCGGTGGTCGCAGCGAGCAGCGCGCCGACGAAGATCACGGCATAGGCGAGGCCGCCGCGGATCGTGCCGAACAGCTGGCCGATCGTGTCGAGCAGGTCCTCGGCCATGCCCGACCGCTCCAGCACCAATCCCATGAAGGTGAAGAAGGGGATCGCGAGCAGCGTGTCGTTGTTCATCACGCCATAGACGCGCTCCGGCAAGGCCTGGAGGAAGTCGGGGTGAAACTGGCCGAGCTCGACGCCGATGATGGCGAAGAACAGGCCGACGGCGCCGAGCGAGAATGCCGCCGGATAGCCGAGCAGCAGCATGACGACCAGCGATACGAACATGATGGGCGCCATATTGGCGATGATGAATGCGGTCATGGATTCCCCCTACACCGTCGCCAACGGCTACTTCTTCTCGATCGCTTCAACGAGATGCTCGACTTCCGCTTCGAGCGCCGACACCTGCGATTCGTGCGGGTCCGGTATCAAGCCGCGCATCACCGCGATCCGCTTGATCAGCTCGGAAATGCCTTGGACCAGAAGGAAGGCGAACCCCACCATGATCAGGGCTTTGGCGGGCCATTGCGGCAGGCCGCCGGCATTGCCGGATTGCTCGTTGATCTGGAAGGAGCGCAGGAAGAACGGCACGCCCGTGACGATCATGACGATGCAGATCGGAATGAGGAAGAACACGTGACCGACGATGTCGATGACGTTGCGCGCCTTCTTGGGCATCGTGTTGCTTACGATGTCGATGCGGATGTGCTCATTGTCGAGCAGCGTCCACGGCGAACAGAGCAGGAAGACGATGCTGAACAGCACCCATTGCAGCTCGAGCCACGAATTGGACGAGGTGTCGAACGTCTTGCGGATGATCGCGTTGACCGCCGAAATGACAACGGCGAGCACGATCAGCCACGCAATACGTTTGCCGGTCCAGCGCGTGAACGCGTCGATCCTGCTGCTCAGCTTAAGGAGCGCTTGCAACGATAGGTCCTCCCCCGATTGTGCCCCGGCCGTCTTGACTGCGCCGAGATGGCGCGTGGCTTATCTCGCCGCGCAGGCATGAGGCCGCCGCACCAAACCAGCGGGCGTGCCGTCAGTCAATCGGAAGTTTGTTGATAGTTAAGGGGAATAGGGCCGCAACTATACGGAGTTAGCCGCCGGTGACGCTCATGTGCCTGCTGACGCTGGGCCGGTCGTGGCGGCGGTCGATGATGAAATCGTGGCCCTTGGGCTTCAGCCCGATGGCGCGGTCGATCGCATCCGCAAGCAATAGATCGTCGCTCGATGCACGCAGAGGTTTGCGCAAATCGGAGGCATCCTCGTGGCCGAGGCAGGTGTGCAGCGTTCCGGTGCAGGTGATGCGTACCCGATTACAGGATTCGCAGAAATTATGGGTCATCGGCGTGATGAAGCCGAGCTTGCCGCCGGTCTCGGCGACGCCGACATAGCGGGCCGGACCGCCGGTGCTCTCGGCCAGATCCGTCAGCGTGAACTGCTGGGCGAGGCGGGCGCGCACCAGCGACAGCGGCAGATATTGGTCAATGCGGCCCGATCCGATCTCGCCCATCGGCATCACCTCGATCAGCGTCAGGCCCATGCCCTTGCCGTGGGCCCAGCGCATCAGCGAAGGCAGCTCGTCCTCGTTGAGGTTCTTCAGCGCCACGGCGTTGATCTTCACGGCGAGCCCTGCGGCGCGCGCGGCCTCGATGCCCTCCAGCACCTTGTCGATCTCGCCCCAGCGGGTGATCTCGCGAAACTTCTTGGGATCGAGGGTGTCGAGCGAGACGTTGATGCGGCGGACGCCGCAATCGGCGAGCTCCCGCGCGTGCTTCGCAAGCTGGGTGCCGTTGGTGGTCAGCGTCAGCTCGCTCAACGCGCCGCTCGACAGATGCCGCGACAACGAGCGCACCAGCGACATCACATTGCGGCGGACCAAGGGCTCGCCGCCGGTGAGGCGCAGCTTCTTCACGCCCTTGGCGATGAAGGCCGTACAGAGCCGATCGAGCTCCTCCAGCGTCAGCAGGTCCGCCTTGGGCAGGAACGTCATGTCTTCGGACATACAGTAGAAGCAGCGCAGGTCGCAGCGGTCGGTGACGGAGACGCGCAAGTAGGTGATGGTCCGCCCGAACGGATCGGTCATCGGGGTCGACAATGCGGCGGATCCGGTCATGCGAGAGGCCTTCACTTATGGCGACGGGCGCACCTTTGCTGCAGCGGTGCGGTCGACGCAATCTAAGCATCGGACGCGGCAAGGACAATCGGGTGGTATACGTGAGTGCAGCACTGACGCATGTGACCCCCTCGGCGCGGGATTTCGGCTCGTTCGGTGGGCTCGCAGCTGGGTTCCGCGTACGGCCGGCAACGCCCGCGGCGCCGGTGAAGTCAGCCCTCTATGCATCCATTCGGGATGTGGGGCGGCGAAAATGGCAATCCTATCAAAGCGTTGCTGTTTTGCTTGCCGTCATCAGGCTGATCGCGGCCGCCGGCAGGTCGCGCATGTGGTGGATCAGGCGGTCCGGCTTCAGCTCGGCGATCGGCACGTCGGTGTAGCCGAAGCTGACCCCGATCACGGGCACGCCGGCCCGCCGGGCGACACCGACATCGGTTCCGGCATCGCCGACCATGATGCTGGCCTTCACGTCGCCGCCGGCCCGGGCCACCGTCTCCCGAAAAATAGTCGGATCGGGCTTCTGGACGCCAAAAGTGTCCGCGCCGCAGATCGCCGCGAAGCGGCGGCTGAGGTCGAGCTGGTCCAGCAGGCGCTTCGACAGCCATTCCAGCTTGTTGGTGCAGACCGCGAGGCGGTGGCCTTGCGCCGAAAACTGGTCGAGCGCGGCCTCGAGACCCTCGAAGGGGCGGGATTCCACCGCGATATGGTCGGCATAGTACGCGATGAAATCCGCAGTCATCCGGTCCATGTCCGCGGGCGTGACGGTGCGGCCCTCCGCTTCCAGCCCCCGCTCGATCAGCTTGCGGGCACCGGCGCCGATCATGTTGCGGGCCGAGGCCATCGGCACCGGCGGCAGGCCTTCGCGGTCGAGCACGTAATTCAGTGCCGTGATCAGGTCGGGTGCCGTATCCACCAGCGTGCCGTCGAGATCGAAGACGATGGTGTGAGGGGAAGTCGTCTTGAAGGAGGTCATGATTCCCAAGCGCTACCGGCCCGGTCCTATCCGCGCAAGGGGCGGGCCCATAAGATCACCTTATAGGCCTGTTCCCAGACCCTGTTCCAGGCCCTGTTCTCCTGGGAAAAACGAGGCTACATAGGCGCCCGAAAGCGGCCGGAATCGGCCGAGACTTCACAAGGCAGGCGCACACGTGACCATGGACCAATTGAAGCGGCAGGCTGCGGCGCGTGCGCTGGAGGAAGTGCGCGACGGCATGCAGCTCGGGCTCGGCACCGGCTCGACCGCCAAGCACTTCGTCGAGCTGCTCGGCGAACGCGTTGCCGCCGGGCTCAAGGTGATCGGCGTGCCGACCTCCGAGGCGACGCGGGCCGATGCGGAACGCTGCGGCGTCAAGCTGACGACGCTGGACGAGATCGACCATCTCGACCTCACGATCGACGGCGCCGACGAGATCGATCCCGAGCTCAATCTGATCAAGGGCGGCGGCGGCGCGCTGTTGCGCGAGAAGATCGTGGCGGCCGCCTCGGACCGCATGATCGTGATTGCCGACGACAGCAAATGGGTGCCGACGCTCGGCAAGTTTCCGCTGCCGATCGAGGTCATCCCGTTCGGGCTCGGTGCGACGCGCCGCGCGATCGAAAAGGCATTTGCCGAATGCGGCGTTTCCGGGCAAATGGCGGTCCGCAAGGCCAAGGACGGCCACGTTTTCGTCACCGATGGCGGCCACTGGATCGTCGATGCCCAGCTCGGACGTATTACGGATCCCCCCGGTCTCGCCAAGGCGTTGAGCGCCATTCCCGGTGTGGTCGAGCATGGGCTGTTCATCGGCTTGGCCAGCTCGGCCGTTCTGGCGGGCGGCGGCGGAATCCGCGTGATTGAACGGCGCAAGCCGAAAGGAGACCAGGAATGAAGAACGTGTTGAAAATCTTGCCGGCTGCGGCTCTCGCTGCGGGATTGGCCCTTTCGGCCGCCCCGGTCGCCGCGCAGCAGGCGGGCCAGAAGGCTCCCGCGGCGCCGGCCCTGCCGAAGGCGTCGCCCGCGGCGATTGCGGCAGCGAAGGAAATTCTGCAGATCAAGAACGCCGCCGGGATGTATGCGGGCGCCGTGCCGGGCATGGTCGAGAAGACCAAGGGCGCGCTGATCCAGCAGAACCTGAATTACCAGAAGGACCTCAACGAGGTCGCGCCGATCGTGGCCCAGCAGCTCAACGGCCGCCAGAGCGAGATCGGCGAAGGCATGGCGCAGATTTATGCCAGCGAGTTCACCGAGCAGGAGCTGAAGGACCTCGTCACCTTCTACAAGTCGCCGCTGGGCAAGAAGCTGATCGATGCCGAGCCGCGCGCGATCGGGCAGAGCATGGCGTTCATGAACAGCTGGGCCCAGAACTTCTCGGAAACCGTGATGGGCGCCTTCCGTGCCGAGATGCGCAAGCGTGGCAAGGAGATCTGAGCGCACCTATCTGAAAGGTCGTTCCTGATAAGGGGTCGGAGTGGATAATGGCTGATTTCGACGTCGACCTCTTCGTCATTGGTGGCGGCTCGGGCGGCGTCCGTGCCGCCCGCATCGCGGCCGGCTACGGCGCCCGCGTCATGATCGCGGAAGAGTACCGCATGGGCGGCACCTGCGTGATCCGCGGCTGTGTGCCGAAGAAGCTGTTCGTGATCGGCTCGCACGTCCGTCACGAGCTCGAGGACGCCGCCGGCTTCGGCTGGACCGTGCCGCCCGCCAGCTTCGACTGGCCGACGCTGATCGCCAACAAGGACAAGGAGATCGCGCGGCTGGAGGCGGCCTACACCGCCAACGTCGAGAAATCAGGCGCGCAGATCGTCAAGAGCCGCGCGGTGATCGAGGACAAGCACACCGTCCGCCTGCTCGAGAACGACAGGAAGGTCACGGCGAAGTACATCCTGATCGCCACCGGCGGCGCGCCCAACCATGGCGCGGCGATCCCCGGCATCGAGCACGTGATCTCCTCCAACGAGGCGTTTCATCTTGCGAGGCTGCCGAAGCGGATCGTGATCCAGGGCGGCGGCTATATCGCGCTGGAATTCGCCGGCATCTTCGCCGGCTTCGGCTCCGATGTGACGGTAATCTATCGCGGCGAAAACATTCTTCGCGGCTTCGACGAGGATGTCCGGACCCATGTCCGCGCCGAGATGGAGAAGCATGGCATCACCATCCTCACCGGCTGCACCGTGACCAAGGTCGACCGCCACGGCGAGGACTTCACCACGCATCTGTCGAACGGCTCGAGCCTCGCCTCCGACCAGGTGATGTTCGCGATCGGCCGCCATCCGAACGTCGCCAATCTCGGCCTGGAGAATGCGGGCGTCGCCATCAATCCCGCCAACGGCGGCATCGCGGTCGACCATTTCTCCAAGAGCTCGGTCGACAGCATCTATGCCATCGGCGACGTTACCCACCGCTTCAACCTGACGCCGGTCGCGATCCGCGAGGGCCATGCCTTCGCCGACACGGTGTTCGGCAAGCGCGAGGTGCAGGTCGACCACGCCAATATCCCGACGGCCGTGTTCTCGCAGCCGGAGGTCGGCACTGTCGGCCTGACGGAAACCGAGGCGCGCGCGCAATTCAGCCACGTCGACATCTACAAGACGACGTTCCGGCCCATCAAGGCGACGATGTCCGGCCGCGACACCCGCGTGCTGATGAAGCTCGTGGTCGACGGCGCGACCGACCGCGTGCTCGGCTGTCACATTGTCGGCGATGCCGCCGCCGAGATCACGCAGGCCGTCGCGATCGCGGTGAAGATGAAGGCGACCAAGGCCGATTTCGACGCGACCATCGCGCTGCATCCGACCGCGGCCGAAGAGCTCGTCACCATGCGCACCCCGACCGCACGGCACGTGCGGCAGGCGGCGGAGTAGCCTCAGCCGTACAGATATCCGACCGGCTTGCCTTCGGTGCGCAGGGGACGCACGTCCTTTTGCGTGATGATCTGACCGGCGAGGCCGTCGATCTCGTCGCGCTGTGTCGCCGTCCAGCTGCGCAGCTCGTTCATGCCCTTGAGCAGGCCGAGGCGGAGGACCTGCGTGTTTTCGCCGACGCCGATCAGGCTGATGGAATCCTTGCCCGCCGTCACCACGTCGCCGGCAGAGAGTTCAAAGCTCTCGCCGGACTTCTTCTTGAACTCGGCCGTGCCGCGAATGACGCGATAGATCACGACCTCGCCCTTGGCAAAGCAGGTCGCGTCCGCCGCCGCAGACGTGCTCTTCGGCAAGAGCGCGTGGCCACGCGGGTCGGTCGCGATGATGTGGCCCGTGACGAGATGCCCGCTCGGAATCTCGATGCCGATGTCGCGTACGTAAACCGGCATCGCCGATCTGACAGAACCATCGGTGAGCGGCTTGAACAGCGCGTCGAGCGCCAGGGGATCCTGAAGCCAGAAGCCGGCATCGGCCGGGCGGTCATGCAGCGGATGGCTCCAGGCCACGCGCGGCGTTTCGTCCTCATTGATCTGATCCGGGCCGACAATGGTCGGGTTCGGAAAGGTGGTGGGATCGGTGATGAAGGCTTCGAGAAACTTGCCGGAATAGCCCATCGAGATCGGATCGGGCACCACCGTCTGCGGCGTCTTCAAATTTTCTTCGGTCGACAGGCCCGACCACGTGTAGAACAGCTGGCGATGCACGATCGCGCTTTGCAGCATTACCGCGCCCGGGCCGACATTGTACCAGCGGCCGTCATAGTCGAAGGTGAACGCGCCCGAGGTGACCAGCACGAGCTGAAAGCCGCCCGGCGGCAGATGTAGATGGAAGTCGGTGGGGCCGGTGTCGGGCCGGTAGATCGGCAGATTGGTGGCGACCTCGTGCAGCAGGAAGGTTTCGTTGTTGGCGTGGAAGCCTTCGTTGGCGCGGTTGTAGAGCGCCTGCGGCCGGTAGGTCGCCTCGAAATTCGCATTCTTGTCGCGATCGATCGCCACGAAGTCCTGATCGTTGAGGCGCAGCCGGGCGCCGTTCGGATGGGTGAGACCGGTGAATTTGATGTCTCCGGCAGCATGCACGTTCATGGCATTCTCCGATCTGAGGCCATTCATCCCGGAAGCCGAGCGCGCGTGACTGGCCGCTCCTCATCGTGGCCGGGCAGGGACTTGGCCTGATGCTGTCTTGCGAATTTCAGGCCAGCCGGAGCGCAATGCGGCGCGCTGGTCCGCCGGCTGCACGCGACGCGCAAATAATCGAGATTGCACCTGAGGTTAGACAATAGGTGGCGCCGAACTCGCCCGACCTGTCCTGGCAAGCCGTCAGTGGGCGCAGCGGCTTGTCTTGTCTAATTTGTCGGCATGCCCTGCAAAAGCGGATGCAGCCGGCCCGCGACGGGCGCCCGGCTCGGTTCAGTCGAATGATCGCGGGAGCGCCGGCTCGGGCTTGCCGGACGGGCTGCCTGCCCATTTCGCCATGTCCATGGCGCGCGCGTCGAAGCCTTCGCACCAGAGGCAGCTCGGCTCCGTGTGGCCGTGGGCCGTCAGCATCGGGACAAGCGCATGGCCGCAGCCGGGGCAGGGTGTGGTGCGGTTCATGCGCTTCTCCAACGATCTCCGTAACTCAGGAATGGCATTTTCGTCGCACAAGCTTGCGCGGGGCGCTATGACGGCGCAGGAGCGCTGCGATGCACAGGCGCGCTCGTTCCTGACAGCGTAGAGGTAGCGATCCATTGTGACACGGCTGCGATGTCGTCGCCGCTTTCGCGATAGGCGCGAAGCTGGAATTCCGCCGAGCTGCCGCGCGCGACGATGGTGCGGCAGTGTTCGATCTCGGCGGAGCAGTGCAGTGCGGCTGCGTCCTCCGCAATGTCGTCGATCACCCGCGTGAGCAGCTCCGAGATCGTCACCGGTCCGTCCTTGGAGGCGAAGATGCAGTCGGTGCCGTAGCGCTGGGCGCGCCATTTGTTCTCGACCGCGATCGCGCGCTCGACCGCAGTGACCTCCCGGGACAGCTGAGGGCGCAGATAGAGATGCCGCGTCAGGCAGCGGTAGAGCGAGGCGATGGCAACCGCGTCGTCGACGAAGGTGCAGGTGTCGGGCGCGCGAAGCTCCAGCGTCGGATGGTTCATGGAGGGGCGCATTGCCCACCAGATGTGGCTTTCGTCCGGGATCACGCCGGAGCGCTGCAACGCGCCGACATAAGCGTCGAAATCCTGCTTGCCTTCGAACAATTCGGGCAGGCCGCTGCGCGGCAGCTCGGAATAAGCCGCGAGGCGGTAGCCCTTCAATCCGGTCTTGTGCGAATTCCAGAACGGCGAGGACGTCGACAGCGCGATGAACAGCGGCAGATGCGGCAGCATGGCCCGCATCACCGCCATGCGCTTCTCGGGATCCGGCAGCTGCACGTGCACATGCATGCCGCACATCATGTTGCGGTGGCCGATGCTGCGCAGATCCTCGATCATCTCCTCGTAGCGCGGTTTCGGGCTGGGCTGCGACATGCGCCAGACTGCGCTCGGGTGCGTGCCGCAGGCCATGATCACGAAGCCGTATTGCGCAGCGACGTTCGCGACCTCGCGTCGCAGGAAGCGCAGCTCCTCGCGCGCGTCGTTCACGTCGACATGAACGTTGGTTGCGACCTCGAGCTGCGATTGCAGCATCTCGCGCATGGCCTGGCCGCCGGTCGACCAGTTTGCCGATTCGAACAGCTCGTTGGGCGTGCGGATCGCGACCTCGAAGCTGCGGCGGTCAGCGAGGAAGTATTCCTCCTCGATGCCGAAGGAATATTCCGCCGGATTGCCGCCGCCGCCGGCAGAACGGATGACGACATGCTGCTTGTCCTCGGAGGGGGCAAGACGTAGCAGCTTTGAAACGTCTGAAGCAAATGTCATTGGCCACCGGCGCGGTCATTACCTGCGGGCGATAATCCGTCTGATTGTGGCCGGTTCCGCACCCGATGTACTGGAAATTGCAAGGTCGAACGGAACAATTTTGACGGCTTCGGACGCTCGCGCGATCAGGGCGTGGTTCGGCGGGACTTCCGCCCAGTCCGATTCCTTATCGAACGGCTCGGAGACGACGATGACTTGCCCGCCGTCCTCGCGGAAGTAGAGCGTGTTCGCGGCATCGTTCACCGAGACCCGAAATGCGTAGAGGTCGCGGCCGTTGGCAATCGCGCTGGTAAAGCGCAGCCGCTCCCGAAGCCCGCCTTCATTGACGAATCCGAGGAGCGATTGCAGCACGGACTGTGTCGCGCCGAGCGGATCGTGCTCGAGACCGGCCCCCATCATGGCCAGGAACACGGCTTCCGAATCCGTCGTGCCCAGCCGCGACGGATAGTAGGCATCGGGAATCAGCGCCTCGACTTTGCGCCGCAGCCGATTCCAGCTGCCGACGAACCCGTTGTGCATGAACATCCAGTGCCCGCAGGCAAAGGGGTGACAATTCTGCCGCGTCACGGCCGTGCCGGTTGCGGCACGCACATGAGCGAAGAACAGATGCGAGTGCAGATGCCGGCAGAGGTAGCGCAGGTTTTCGTCCGACCACGCCGGGCGCGTCTCGCGATAAAGGCCCGGCTCGGGGTGCTCGCCATACCAGCCGAGACCAAAGCCGTCTCCGTTCGAGCCCGCCGTGGACTGAAGCGAGCGGATGCTCTGCGCAATCAGCGAATGCTCGGGTTCGGTGACATAAGGCTCGAACGAGGTGGTTTCGCCCCGGTATGCGATCCAGCGGCACATGCGGGTTCCTGCCAGGCGGTTTGATGCGTCGCGAGGTGCATCAACACCTGTTACGGACGCATGGTTCCAGCTGCGAAAGGGTTGCATGACCGATCCCGCAACGCCGAACGGATGCGGCGGCTGGTCGCAGCCGGTCCTGCTTGATTCCGACAGGCGTACCTATAATTCTGAAGCGAACAAGAATCCGGGCCCCTCTGGCGAGGACGTCGACGTTCGTCGGCAAACCTCGCGATGTCGGATGACCAGTCCCGCGCGAATGCGATGGATCGGCCGATTGTCGGGCCCCCTGTTTCGTTTTCTCCGACCATTCGTCCCCATCGCAGCTCCGTGCGGCTATTTCGCAAGTTAAGGGAGCTACGATGTCCGGAACCAAGTCCTCAAATTCGATCGAGATCACGGAACCGTCCAGCCTGAATGAGCAGGCCGCGGCGGCCGTGGTGATCGTGGGCGCCCTGGTAGCGGTTGCTGACCGGCGCGTCTCACCCGTCGAACGCGACGAGGTGATCCGTTTCATCAGAGACCGCAAGCTGGCGCCGCACATCGGCGACGAACGGCTCCGTGCGATGTTCGACGAACTCGCCGAACGGCTCGAAGAGCCGGATTTTGCCAACGTCGTGATCGATACGCTGCGACCGGTTTCGGACCTGCCGCTGTCGTCGCATCTGGTGGAGCTGTCGGAGCGCGTTGCTGCCGCAGACGAGGACGTACATCCCCACGAAGTCCAGGCGATTAAATTGTTGCGCTTGCTGACGCTGGTGCTGCCGCGCGCGAAGCCGGTCGGGGCGAGTGCGCCGGGCCCCAAGCTGCAGGCCGCCTCGAAGGGGTAAGCATGAGCACGATTTCGAACGAGCGCGCCAGGCAAACCGAGGGGAACACCGAGCAGATCGCTGGTGGAGACCCGCGCCTGGCCAAGCTCGTCGACCGCCTGCCGCCGCGCATGAGCGACACCCTGACCTATCTGCTCAAGCCGTCCAGCCGCTGGGTCAGGATCCCCTCGGGCACGCTGCTGG
Source organism: Bradyrhizobium yuanmingense (assembly GCF_025200905.1). Lineage (NCBI taxonomy): Bacteria > Pseudomonadati > Pseudomonadota > Alphaproteobacteria > Hyphomicrobiales > Nitrobacteraceae > Bradyrhizobium > Bradyrhizobium yuanmingense. Next base: position 2,870,749 of record NZ_CP104173.1, read on the forward strand.
TCGTCGGCGGTGTGCTCTCCATCCTCCCGGTGCTCGGCGTCTGGATGCTGCCGCTCGGCCTTGCTCTGCTCGCCGAGGACGTGCCTGCGCTGCGCTCCTCCCGTTCAAAAGTCTTCGACTGGATCGAGCGGCGCAAGCCGCATTGGCTCGATCCGTCTGCCTCTAGGAATGATCAATCATGACTGAACTCATCACCGCCGAAGCGCTGTCCGCGCTGTTTCAAGTCATCCTGATCGATCTCGTGCTCGCCGGCGACAATGCCGTCGTCATCGGCCTTGCGGCTGCCGGCCTGCCGGCCGAGCAGCGCCGCCGCGCCATCATCGTCGGTATCGCCGCTGCCACCGCACTGCGTATCGCCTTCGCCGGCGTTGCGACCCAGCTTCTGCAAGTGATCGGCCTTCTGCTCGCCGGCGGCGTGTTGCTGCTCTGGGTCTGCTGGAAGATGTGGCGCGAGCTGCGCGAGCAGGCCGCGCATTCGAAAGAACTCGCATTCGATAGTAACGGCGCAGGTGCTGCGCCGGTACAGCAGCCGGTAACGCAGAAGACTTTCGGCCAAGCGGCGGTGCAGATCGTCGCCGCCGACGTGTCGATGTCGCTCGACAACGTGCTCGCGGTCGCGGGCGCCGCGCGGGAGCATCCCTACATCCTGGCCTTCGGCCTGCTCTTGTCGGTTGGGATGATGGGCGTTGCCGCGGATCTGCTTGGCCGTTTGCTCCAGAAGCAGCGCTGGGTGGCCTATGTCGGCCTCGCCATCATCCTTTACGTCTCGTTTGAGATGATCTATCGCGGCACGCTGGAACTTGCACCGGTGATTGCGAGTCTCTGAGGCGACAATCTACCGCAGTCCGGAGTGATCAATGACGTCTGAACCCAAAGCACCTTCGGCGCGGGCCGCGCCGTTGCCGCCGGTCGGCCTGCTTCCGAAGCTGATCTTCGGCTCGCGCTGGCTGCAGCTGCCGCTCTATGTTGGCCTCATTGTCGCCCAGTCCGTCTATGTGCTGTTGTTCCTGAAGGAGCTATGGCACCTCGTCTTGCATTCGTTCGACGCCAGCGAGCAGCAGATCATGCTGGTCGTGCTTGGGCTGATTGACGTCGTCATGATCTCGAACCTTCTGATCATGGTGATCGTGGGTGGATACGAGACCTTCGTTTCCCGGCTGAACCTCAGCGGCCATCCGGACGAGCCGGAATGGCTCGGTCACGTCAATGCCAGCGTGCTCAAGATCAAGCTCGCAATGGCGATCATCGGCATCTCCTCGATCTCGCTGCTCAGGACCTTCATCGAGGCCGGCAATCTCGGCACGACCCGCAGCAATTTCACCGAGAGCGGGGTGATGTGGCAGGTGCTGATTCATATGACCTTCATCGTCTCGGCGGTCGGCATCGCATGGGTCGACCGCCTCAGCGAGAGCGGCCATCGCAAGGCGGCCGAGCACGGCTGATAAGCTGGCCGCCCAATACCTCCCGAGCGGCCAATCCTGGAGCCCGCCTGATCGTCCGGTTGGGCGGGCTCTCTTTCGAGATCGATAAAATTGTCTGCAATCGGTTCAGTGCCGGCAAACGCTGCCGACAAGAAGCCGGGCGCCTTAAACCAGGCCTTTGGAACCGATCTGCATCCTGCCCGCAAAGGGCAGGGCATCGGGCATGACAATTCTCAGGGAGATCGTCGCAGCGGTCGCGGGAGTCTACGCGCTCCTGCTGGTCTGTGACGCATTGTTCGGCGTCGGCGAGGCGCGCTTCGACGACGCTTATTACCGCGCAAGCTTCTACGCACCGCGGCCGAAGGAGTTTCGGTTCGCGAGCGACACGCCGCCGGCGGTGCGCGTCAGCGACGCCTTCGCGCAGTTCGCACCTAGCGACGCCAAACCGAACCGGCGCTACTCGTCGCTGACGACGATCATCCGCTGACGCAGCCTCATTCCCCCTGAATCCATTCCGCGACGCCGCGCCACAGCGTGTCGCGGTGCTCGGGGCGGAAGAAGCCGAAATGGCCTATTCCCTTGGCGCCGACGTCGGACGGTTTGACCATCAGCACCTCCGGCTTGATCGCAGTGAATCCGCTCGCGAGCAGCTCGACCGCGGGCCGCGTCGCCCAGGGATCGTCGGAGAAACATAGCGAGCGCAGCTCGCCCTTGAACCTGGCGAAGTTCTCGAGTGCCGGCAGCTTTGAATCGAACAGATAGCGCGGGCTCGAGACCCATTCGGTCCATTGCAGGAAGACGCCCTTGGGCAAATCCTCGCCGATACCGGCCCAGCCCGGTGCGTAACCGAGTGCTTTGACCAGCGGCACACCGACAAAATTCATGAAGGCGTAGACCCGGTATTTTTCCGGCGAGGTCATCAACCGCCATGTCGCGGCCTGCGAGGCCACCAAGGCCGCGCGCGAGATATCGCTGTTATTCGCGATCAGCCCGAGCGCCTGGCCGCCGAAGGAATGGCCGATATAGGCGAGCGGCAGGGCATGATAGCGCTCGCGCATCCAGCTGACCGCGGCGGTGACGTCGAGCGCCGCCCAGTCCGACATCGAGGCCTTGAAGCCGACCAGCGATTTCGGCTGGTTGTAGCCGACCATCGCCGGCAGGCGGGAATCGCCGATGCCGCGATAATCGTAGGTCAGCACCGCGCAGCCGCGATGGGCGAGGTAGGAGGCAAAGCCCCGATAGATCTTTCGCGGCACGGCGGTCGCCGAATTGATCAGGACGGCATGGCGCTTGGCGCCGCGCGGCAGGAACAGGGTGCCGGTCAGGGCATAGCCGTCGGCTGCCGGGAAGCTGATCTCGTCGATGAAAACGTCATCCAGTGCCTCGCCCATGGCGGTCGGTGTCCTGTCGGATTCCTCAAGCCTGCCCAAGCAAATGCGAATTCGGCTTTGGCCGCAAGGGTTTGCGCTGCGAAATGGATTTACAACTGGCGGGGCGTGGCCGGCCTGTGTATAAGGCGGCCCTCGCAACCCCCAGATCAGGTTGTGGTTTTTGCTTCACGGAGAGATTGCGATGTCCGAGCGGTGGACGCCCGAGTCCTGGCGCAGCAAGCCGGTGCTACAGGTGCCCGAATATCCCGACGCCAAGGCTCTGGCCGACGTCGAGGCGCAGCTTGCGACCTTTCCGCCGCTGGTGTTCGCAGGCGAGGCGCGCAATCTGAAGAAGGCCTTGGGCCGCGTTGCGGCCGGCGAGGCCTTCCTGCTGCAGGGCGGCGACTGCGCCGAGAGCTTCGCCGAGCACGGCGCCAACAACATTCGCGACTTCTTCCGCGTGCTGCTGCAGATGGCGGTGGTGCTGACCTATGCCGGCGCGGTGCCGGTGGTGAAGGTCGGCCGCATCGCCGGCCAGTTCGCGAAACCGCGCTCGTCGGCGACCGAGAAGGTGAATGGCGTCGAGCTGCCGAGCTATCGCGGCGACATCGTCAACGACATCGCCTTCACCAGCGAAGCGCGCATTCCCGATCCGCAGCGCCAGCTGATGGCCTATCGCCAGTCCGCCGCGACGCTGAACCTGCTCCGCGCGTTCGCCACCGGCGGCTTCGCCAATCTCGGCAGCGTGCATCAATGGATGCTGGGTTTCCTCAAGGATAGCCCGCAGTCACGCCGCTACAAGGAGCTGGCCGACCGCATCTCGGACGCGCTCAACTTCATGCGCGCCTGCGGCCTCGACCTCGAGAGCCATCCGGAGCTGCGTGCCACCGATTTCTACACCAGCCATGAGGCGCTGCTGCTCGGCTACGAGCAGGCCATGACCCGCGTCGATTCCACCACCGGCGACTGGTACGCGACCTCGGGCCACATGATCTGGATCGGCGACCGCACCCGCCAGCTCGATCACGGCCATGTCGAATATTTCCGCGGCATCAAGAATCCGATCGGGCTGAAGTGCGGCCCCTCGCTCAAGGTGGACGAGCTGCTGAAGCTGATCGACGTGCTCAATCCCGACAACGAGCCGGGCCGGCTGACGCTGATTGGCCGCTTCGGCTCCGACAAGATCGGCGAGCATCTGCCGAACATGGTCCGCGCCGTGAAGCGCGAGGGCCGGGTGGTGGTCTGGTCCTGCGATCCCATGCACGGCAACACCATCACCTCGACGTCCGGCTACAAGACTCGCCCGTTCGACCGCATCCTGTCCGAGGTCAAGTCGTTCTTCGCGGTCCACGCCGCCGAGGGCACCCATGCCGGCGGCGTGCATCTGGAGATGACCGGCCAGGACGTCACCGAATGTCTCGGCGGCGCCCGCGCGATCACGGATGAGGATCTCAACGATCGCTACCACACGGTCTGCGATCCCCGCCTCAACGCCGAGCAATCCATCGATATGGCGTTCCTGGTCGCGGAGCTGCTCAAGCAGGAGCGCGCCGGCAAGGCTCAGCCGATTCCGGCCGCAGCGGGGTTGTAAGACCTTGCTGCGGATCTGGAAGGCCACGATCAATTCCCGCAACGGGCTGGCCTTTGCGTTCCGGTCGGAGCAGGCGGTCCGCGAGGAGATCTTTGCGCTGCTGCTGTCGGTGCCGCTCGCCTGGTTCATCGGCGCCACCGCGATGCGCGCGGTCGAATTGGTGTGCTCTGTCGCTTTCGTGCTGACGGTCGAGTTGCTCAATACCGCGATCGAGAAGCTCGCCGACCGGCTGACCTTGGATCACGACAAGCAGATCGGCCGAGTCAAGGACATGGGCTCGGCCGCGGTTGGCGTTGCGCTTTTGATGACCGGCGCGTTCTGGATCATTGCCATCATCGAGCGATTGGGATTCCTGTAACTCGGGATCGGATAAAGCGGCCATGACCGAACGTCTCGACACATTCGCGGTCACGCTCGCCCAGCTCAATCCGACCATGGGCGACGTGGAGGGCAATGCGGCCAAGGCGCGCGCGGCCCGGGCGCAGGCCAAGTCCGACGGCGCCGATCTCGTGTTGTTTCCAGAACTGTTCATCGCCGGCTATCCGCCGGAAGACCTGGTGCAGAAGCCCGCCTTCCAGGCCGCCTGCCGCGCCGCGATCGAAAGCCTCGCGCGCGAGACCGCCGATGGCGGGCCTGCGATGCTGGTCGGCACGCCCTGGGTCGAGGAGGGCATGCTCTACAATGCCTGTGCGCTGCTCGACGGCGGGCGCATCGCGAGCCTGCGTTTCAAGTGCAACCTGCCGAATTACGGCGTGTTCGACGAGAAGCGGCTGTTTTCGCGCGGCCCTGCCGCCGGTCCCGTCACTGTGCGCGGCGTGCGCATCGGTGTGCCGATCTGCGAGGACATCTGGCTGGAAGAGTCCGAGGATTACGAGAACGTGGTCGAGACGCTGGCCGAGACCGGCGCCGAGATCATCCTGGTGCCGAACGGCTCGCCTTACGCCCGCGACAAGAACGACGTGCGCCTGTCGGTCGCGGTGGCGCGCGTCACGGAGAGCGGGCTGGCGCTGGTCTATCTCAACCAGGTCGGCGGCCAGGACGAGCTCGTGTTCGACGGCGCATCCTTCGCGCTCAATGGCGATCTCTCGCTCGCGGCGCAGCTGCCGGCCTTCGAAGAGGGCATCGTCACGCTGCGCTTCAGCAGAAACGGCGACGACTGGCGCTGCAGCGGGCCGATCGCCGAGCTGCCCGAGGGCGACAAGGCCGACTACGCCGCCTGCGTGCTGGGCTTACGCGATTACGTCACCAAGAACGGCTTTCCAGGCGTGCTGCTCGGCATCTCCGGCGGCATCGATTCGGCGCTCTGCGCGGCGATCGCGGTCGACGCGCTCGGCGTCGACCAGGTGCATGGCGTGATGCTGCCTTACCGCTACACCGCGCCGCATTCGATCGCGGATGCCGGCGAGCTCGCCGGCCATCTCGGCATCCGCTACGAGGTGCTGCCGATCGCCGAAGCCGTGACCGGGTTCGAGACGATCCTGTCCGGCATCTTCAAGAACCTGCCGCCCGATATCACCGAGGAGAACCTCCAGGCCCGCACCCGCGGCACGCTGCTGATGGCGATCTCCAACAAGACCGGGCTGATGGTGGTGACGACCGGCAACAAGTCGGAGATGTCGGTCGGCTACGCCACGCTTTATGGCGACATGAACGGCGGCTTCAACCCGATCAAGGACATCTACAAGACGCAGGTGTTCCGCCTGGCAAGCCTGCGCAATTCCTGGAAGCCGGAGGGCGCGCTCGGCCCTGCCGGCGAGGTGATCCCGCCCGACATCATCACGCGCCCGCCGACCGCGGAGCTGCGCGAGAACCAGACCGATCAGGACTCGTTGCCGCCTTACGACGTGCTCGATGCCATCCTGGAGCGCCTGGTCGAGCGCGAGGAGCCGCTCGACCAGATCATCGCCGCCGGCTTCGACCGCGAGACGGTGATCCGGATCGATCATCTGCTCAACGTCGCCGAATACAAGCGCCGCCAAGCCGCGCCTGGGGTGAAGGTGACACCGAGGAATTTCGGCCGCGACCGCCGTTATCCCATCACCAACCGTTTTCGCGACAAGGGCCAGCCGTTGCCGGCGACGGATGAGGCGCTGGTGTCACGTGGAAGCACGGCGTCAATCGACGCATTCGAGGGGTGAAGCCTGGCCTGAGCGACGGCAGGCGCTATGACGGGGTTGCGAAAAACAGCACCCTCAGGAAGCGCGTGTATTCGGATTCGAGCGCCATGATCGCCACAAATACGAATACCACGACCGGCGGCAGCAGGATGGCATAGGTCAAGGCCAGCCGCTCCCAGGCCATGTGCATGAAGACGGCGACGATCAGGCCGGCCTTCAACATCATGAACAGCAGGATCAGCGACCACCTCAGATAGCCATGCAGGCCAAAGTAGTCGACGAGGTAGGAGAACGTGCTGAGGACAAACAACCAGCCCCAGACCACGAGGTAGAGCTTGATCGGGTGCTGTTGCCCCTCGGCGTGAACGGCTTCCGTTGCGACTGCGCCGTGCGCCGGAGCGTGGAGCCGCTCTTCCATGTGTACCGCCGCGTTTGTCATGCGCCGACCTCACCAAAGATAGAAGAATGCGAAGATGAACACCCACACGAGATCGACGAAGTGCCAGTATAGGCCCGTGATCTCGACGATCTCGTAATTCCCCCTTCGGCTCGTGAAGAAGCCGCGCCTCTCGACGTCGAAGTCGCCACGAAAGACCTTTCGCGCGATGGCGATCAGGAAGATCACACCGAACGTCACATGGGTGCCGTGGAAGCCGGTGATCATGAAGAAGCTCGCACCAAACTGCGGGGCGCCCCATGGATTGCCCCAGGGCCGGACGCCCTCCATGATCAGCTTGGTCCATTCGAAGGCCTGCATTCCGACGAAGGTCGCGCCGAAGGCTGCAGTGACCAGCATCAGGATTGCGGTTCTCACCCGATCGCGGCGGTAGCCGAAATTGACGGCCATCGCCATCGTGCCGCTGCTGCTGATCAGCACGAAGGTCATGATGGCGATCAGGATCAGGGGCATGTGGTTGCCCCCGATATCGAGGGCGAAGACTTCGCTGGGATTGGGCCACGGCACGGTCGTCGACATGCGCGCCGTCATGTAGGAGAGCAGGAAGCAACTGAAGATGAAGGTGTCGCTGAGGAGGAAGATCCACATCATGGCCTTGCCCCAGGACACGTTCTTGAAGGCGCGCTGATCGGACGCCCAGTCGGCGGCGATGCCGCGCCAGCCTTCAAGCCGCGCAGGCGATTGGCCCGGATTTGTCAGCACGGTCTCAGCCATCTGGTCTCGCCTCCCTAGCTCAGCAATTGGCGGCAGATGTCGACGAAATCGTCGGTCCAGCCGGTGAGAAGACCGAGCAGGACAAGCCAGACCAACAGCAGGAAGTGCCAGTAGATGGCGCACAGCTCCACGCTCAAGCGCATGCCGGCGATCTCGGCGCCGCGCCACATCTTGGCCGAGGTTCGGCCCAAGGCCACCAGACCGCCCGTCAGATGCAGCCCGTGCACTGCGGTCAACAGATAGAAGAAGGAATTCGATGGATTGGACGCCACGAAATATCCAGCAGCCCCGAGCCGTTGCCAGGCCAGGAGCTGCCCGGCGAGGAAGATCACGGCAGATGCTCCGCCCGCGAGCAGACCGATCATGACGCCTTCGGTATCGTGTCGGCGCGCGGCCACGTAAGACCATTGCAGCGCGACACTGCTCAGGACCAGGACGCCCGTGTTGACCCACAGCAGCCGCGGCACCGGCAGCGGCCGCCAGTCCACCACGCTCATGCGCATCGAGTAGGCGCTGATGAAGAGGATGAACAAGGCGCTCGCGACCGCGAGAAACACGCCAAGTCCGATCTTCGCTGCCGGCCAGGTTATGGCATCGCCGCCGGGGAAGTCACCGGCCGGGCCTTCCTCCAGCCAGGGCTTCGCCGTCAGGCGCTGCTGCGACAGCCACCATCCGGCGATCACCGCAAGCACAGCCAGGAACAGGATGATGGCGCTCACGAAGCAGCTCCCTGAACGAGCTGAGTCGCACGCGGCGGCTGGTTCTGCGGAATGAAGTCCTCCGCGGCACCGGGCACACTGTAATCATAGGCCCAGCGGTACACGACAGGGAGCTCCTTGCCCCAGTTGCCGTGCGCCGGGGGCGTCTCCGGCGTCTGCCACTCCAGCGTCGTCGCCCGCCACGGATTGCCGCCTGAGGCCTCACCTTTGAACAGGCTCCAGACAAGGTTGAACAGGAACACCATCTGGCTAAAGCCGACGATCAAGGCCACCACGGAGATGAAGGCGTTGAGTGAATGGGCCGAGGACGGGATGAACGTCGTATCCAGGAGTTCGAAATACCGGCGCGGGACCCCGAGCAGTCCAAGATAGTGCATGGGGAAGAAGATCAGGTAGGCGCCGAGGAAGGTGACCCAGAAGTGAAACTTGCCCATGGCCTCGTTCAGCATCCGCCCCGTGACCTTTGGGTACCAATGATAGATCGCGCCGAGCACGACCATGATCGGCGCCACGCCCATCACCATGTGGAAATGGGCGACCACGAACATGGTATCCGAGAGGGGCACGTCCACGACGACGTTGCCGAGGAAGAGGCCGGTGAGCCCGCCGTTCACGAAGGTGACGATGAAGCCGAGGGCGAACAGCATCGGCACCGTGAGATGAATGTCGCCGCGCCACAGGGTCAGCACCCAGTTGTAGACCTTGATCGCGGTGGGGATTGCGATGATGAGCGTCGTGGTGGCGAAGAAGTACCCGAATTGCGGGAACATGCCGCTCACATACATGTGGTGCGCCCATACGATGAAGCTGAGCGCGCCGATGGCTACGATCGCCCAGACCATCATGCGATAACCAAAGATGTTCTTGCGCGCATGCGTGCTGATCAGATCGGAGACGATGCCGAAGGCGGGCAGGGCGACGATGTAGACTTCGGGATGACCGAAAAACCAGAACAGGTGCTGGAAGAGCAACGGGCTGCCGCCGCCATGTTTCGAAAGCGTGCCCATCTCGAGGAGAGCGGGCATGAAGAAGCTGGTTCCCAAGAGACGGTCGAACAGCAGCATGACCGAGGCAACGAACAATGCAGGGAACGCGAGGAGCGCCATAACGGTCGCCGTGAAAATGCCCCACACCGTCAGGGGCAGGCGCATCAAGGTCATGCCGCGCGTGCGCGCCTGCAACACTGTGACCACATAATTCAGCCCGCCCATGGTGAAGCCGATGATGAACAGGATCAGGGACGCGAGCATGAGAAGGATGCCCCAATCCTGCCCGGGCGTTCCTGAAAGGATTGCTTGCGGCGGGTACAGCGTCCAACCGGCGCCGGTGGGGCCACCGGGCACGAAGAATGTCGAGGCAAGCACCAGGACTGCGAGCAGGTAGATCCAGTAGCTCAGCATGTTCACATAGGGGAAGACCATGTCCCTGGCGCCGACCATCAGCGGGATCAGGTAGTTGCCGAAGCCGCCCAGGAACAATGCGGTGAGCAGGTAAATCACCATGATCATGCCGTGCATGGTGATGAACTGGAGGTACTGGTTGGCATCGATGAAAGAGAATGTGCCGGGGAATCCCAGTTGCAGCCGCATCAGCCACGACAGCACCAGGGCCACCAGCCCGATGGCCGTGGCCGTCAGCGAATACTGAATGGCGATCACCTTGGCGTCCTGCGAGAACACATATCGTGTCCACCAGCTCCGCGGATGATAGAGCTCGACGTCAGGTACTTCGGCAGGCGGGATGCCGGGGATCCCTTCATATGGAACATCGACCATAGAACCTCCTCGGTCGTTCCATCGGGGGGAGGCGCTGGCCTCTTGCGCCCGATCTATCTTCGGCGGCAGCTTGCTACTTGCTGCCGGATTGGTACGTCGTCTTCACGACGGCTTTTGCCGGCGATAATTCTGCGAACGTTTTTTGTTGCTCCAGCCAAGCGTGATATTCACGCTCTTCGTCGACGATGACCTTGGCCCGCATTTGATAGTGAGCAGTGCCACAAAGCTCCGCACAGAGGACATCGAACGTTCCGGTTCGGATCGGCGTGATCCAGAAATAGGTCACCATGCCTGGAACCATGTCCATCTTGGCTCGGAATTCGGGCACGTAGAAATCGTGCAGGACATCAACCGAGCGGAGGAGAACCTTGACCGGCTTTCCGACTTGAAGGTGCAGGTCGCCGCTCTCGATCACGACATCGTCCTGCGCGTGCCGGTCGTCACGATTGAGCCCCATCGGATTGTCGGAAGCGATGTTGCGGACATCGGATGTGCCCAACTGCCCATCCTTGCCCGGAAGGCGGAAGCTCCACTGCCATTGCTGGCCCATGACCTCGAGCTCGGTGGCATCCGCAGGCACCGTCACGAACTGGTGCCAGACCACGAGGCCAGGCGCCAGCATGGCCGCGACGCCGACGCCGGTCCCGACGCTCAGCCACCATTCGAGCCTTTTGTTTTCCGGATTGTAGTCAGCCCTTCTTCCCTCTCTATGGCGAAAGCGGAAGACGCAGTAAGCCATGAAGGCGATCACGGCGACGAAAACAAAGCCCGTGATCCAGAACGTGATGTTGATCGTGTGGTCGATATAGGCCCAGTTCGTGGCGATCGGCGTCCACCACCACGGGCTGTAGATGTGAAACAGCACCGAGCCGATCGCGACCAGAAGCAGTATCAGTGCGACAGCCATCCTGATCCATCCTTGCCATCGAAGGCTACGGATACGAATCCAGGGCGGAGCTCATGTCGGTCGCGATGGCTGGCCTTTCTTGGCATATGCCATCGCCGGCCTCTTGCTTCGCCCAGTCCACCGATCGCGAAATCAAGAGAACGCTCGCGACCTTCAACTCTAAGGGCGTCTGCGTCTAAAATGATCCCAGCCTAATCCGGCGTCAATAGAGCAATAGAGGTGCCCGAATTGGTGTGATTGCCGGTGCTGGCAAACCGACAAGCATCCGGCGCCCATTGTTCGGTTTGGGTGATGCAACGCACAAATCCGTGCGGGTGCGCAATTCACCCAACCGTGAGTGCAGTCGTGCTCCGCGCGCGCTAAGCTTGCCGGGCAGGTCGCGACGGGTTCCGTCCGGCCAGGCTCGGTTACTGAACCTGGGTTTCCGTACCAGACCCTTCGCGTTTCCTGCTCGTCAGGCGGACACGCGTGGCTTGAAGAGCGCGTGTTGTCGAAAACCGCGATTTTCAGCACGGGAGGGTCCGTACATGGCCACTCTGTACTCCCACGACATCAGGCGGCGCGCATTCGGCGAAGCGGCCGCCTATCCCATTCGCAAGATCAGCTTGTCCGACCTGACCGAGGCCCTGCGCCTGGGCTGGGCGGATTTCCAGGCGATGCCGAGTCACGCGATCGTCGTGTGCCTGATTTATCCCGTTCTCGGTCTCGTCCTGTTCAGGATGGTGCTCGGCTATTCGGTGCTGCCGCTACTGTTTCCGCTGGCCGCCGGCTTTGCCTTGATCGGTCCTTTTGCCGCGATCGGTCTCTACGAACTCAGCCGTCGTCGCGAGCGCGGCGAAGAGGTCGAAGCATGGGATGCGATCAAGGTGCTGCGCGCACCGTCGTTCGGCGCCATGGTCGAACTCGGCGTGCTCCTGCTGGTCCTGTTCGGGGCCTGGATCGGTGCCGCGAACGCAATCTATGTCGCGATCTTCGGTCACGCTGCGGCCGCAAGCATACCCGACTTCGCAACGCGCGTGCTGACGACACCCGAAGGCTGGTCGCTCATCATCATCGGTTGCGGTGTCGGCTTCCTGTTTGCGGTTGTGGCATTGTGCGTTAGCGTCGTGTCATTTCCGTTGATGCTGGACCGTCATGCGACGGCGATCGACGCGATCCGCACGTCGCTCCGAGCGGTGGCGGCGAATCCGGTTGCGATGGCCGGATGGGGCCTCATCGTGGCGGCGCTGCTCGTGATCGGCTCGCTGCCGCTCTTCGTCGGTCTCGCCGTCGTTCTGCCGGTGCTCGGTCATGCCACCTGGCACCTCTATCGGCGGGTGGTCGAGCCCAATCCGAACCCACCGGATGCACCGCTTCCGCCCCGGAAGGGCAGGCGCTACGCAGCAGACTTTCCGGCCAATCTCTTCCCGTGGAGCCGCGAGGGCGAGCCGTAACAGCGGAACGGCCGCGCTGGGACGCCTGCGCGGAACATGACAGAGTGGCGGCCTACTTCTGCTGCTGCGGCAGGAAGGTCGGGCCGACCGAGCGGATCGGCTTGTTCTCCGACGCGGGGCTCGCGTCCGCGGGTGGCGTGGCGACCGGTGCGGCAGCAGTTGCTGGCGCAGGAGCCGCGCCTTTCTTGGCATTGGCAGGCTGCGGCGCGCCCTTGTTGAGTCGTTGCTGCTGCATCTTCCTGGCGCTTTCCTCGGTGACGATGATGTCGCCCTGCTGCTCGGCCGCGGCCTTGTCATCGGCCGATTTCAGCGCATCCGCCCAGGTCTGTCCCGCCGCCTTGCAGGAGCAGGACGGGTTGAACTCGCTGCGGAATTTGAATGCGGTCGGCAGCGCCGTGTAGGGCTGGCCGCCGATCGAGACCGCCGCGTTCATGTCCTCGCCGGGATTGCGATGGCTGTAGAGCACGGCTTCCGCGGCCGGGCACAGCGCCTTGCAGGTTCTCTCGTCGTCGGCGAAACGCGCCGGCACGGTGGCAAAGGAGATCGGGAAATAAGCGCCGTCGCAGGTGCGCACGCAGACGGTGCGGAAGGTGCCGGATTGCGGGCCGAGATCGGAGGGCGGCACGGCCTGCGGATTGTTCGGGTTGTTGCCGCCGAACAGATTGCTGAGGAAGTTGCCGCCGCCCTGCTGCTGCACGGCATTGGCATATTGCGGGCCGCAATTGTTCTGCGCCAGCGCCATCAGCACCGAGCGGCGCTGGTTGTCGCGCTCCGGGTTGGCGCCGGGGCCGCCGCGCAGCCGCTCGAGGCTGCCGGTAATCTGGTCCAGATTGGCGCGCATCTGCTGGATCTGGGTGTTGACCGGGCCGCACTGCGCCGACTGGCCGTTGAACAGCGAGAAGAAGCCGGAGGAATCGCAGCCCATGCGCTTGGCCTGCATGGTGACACGGTCGAGCTCGGCCTGCTGCTTGGCCTGGGAATCCTGGTAGCGGCGGATCTGCTCTTCGCGCGCGGCATCACCTCCGCCGCGATCGAGCGCGGCGAGTTGGGCTTCCAGCCGCACGCACATCGGGTTCGGTCCGAGCCCGTTCTGGCCGGGCTGGGGCGGCGGGCCGGCCTGCGCCAAAGCGCCATCGGCGAGCACGAGTGTGCCGAGGAGCACGGTGCAGGCAAGGAGGGAGCGGGCACGGAGGAGAGAGAAGAATTCAGGCATATCCGCCATTCTAGCGAGGTCACGGCCCAGCGTGATCATCCAAGTGAGGTGGGGGCCGAAGCGCGCCCTCCAATAGCCGCTTCCCGCGGCATCGTCACGTCGTTTCAGGGGCCGAACTGGTCCTAAGGTCCGCCAGCTCCGAGGGAATTCAGCGCTGGCAGGTGATTGCGACATATTCGTCGCAATGGCCATGGGAGCAGTTTGTGCCGGTTTTGGGGACGGAGCCGGTAATTTCGTCGGGATCGACCCGGCGATAGCCTGATGCCTTTGCAAAATCTCGTGACTGACAATAGGTGCGCGCGGCGGAGGCGCCGCATGTGTCGCCCTTGGTGTCGTTCTTGGACAGGCACTGGTCGGCGATGATGAAGACGCGGGTCTCGGCGCACGCCTGAGGTGCTGCAAGGAGCGAGGCGCTGAAAATGAGCGCGAGCAGGGATCGCATGAAAATACCGGGGGCAAAAAATTAGGGAACCGCGGGTTTCAGAATGGGCTCAAATGGTTAGGGGATCATGAACCCCCCGGGCGGGCCGCGCCCCGTGCGGAGGCAAAAACGGCATTTTCGCGGCCCTTGACGCCGGGGCCCGTGGTGGCCCATATGTGGCCGCATGGACGGTCTCCTCGCCATTTGCGCCATTTGCCGCGAGATTACGAGCTAGCGATTCGCTGGCTGGAGCCGTCTTTTCTCAAACACATTGAGAGCCTTGGACGCCCGGCCGAGAGGGATGGGTTGTCATGGAATTGCGTCTTTACGATACGCTGAGCCGGGAAAAGCGCACCTTCGTGCCGCTCGATCCGAACAACGTCCGCATGTATGTCTGCGGACCGACGGTCTATGACTTCGCCCATATCGGCAATGCGCGGCCGGTGATCGTGTTCGACGTGCTGTTTCGGCTGCTGCGCCACATCTACGGCGAGGCGCACGTCAAATATGTCCGCAACATCACCGACGTCGACGACAAGATCAACGACCGCGCCGCGCGCGATTTTCCCGGCCTGCCGCTGAACGAGGCCATTCGCAAGGTCACCGAGCAGACCGGCAAGCAGTTTCATGCCGACGTCGATGCGCTCGGCGCGCTTCGGCCGAGCGTCGAGCCGCGCGCCACGGAGCATATCGGCGAGATGCGCGAGATCATCGAGAAGCTGGTCGCCGGCGGCTTTGCCTATGTGGCCGAGGACCACGTGCTGTTCTCGCCGCAGGCGATGAACGCGGCCAATTCCGCGCTGCCGCGCTATGGCGCGCTGTCGAAGCGCTCGCTCGACGAGATGATCGCCGGCGCGCGGGTCGATGTTGCGCCCTACAAGCGCGATGCGACCGACTTCGTGCTGTGGAAGCCGTCGAAGCCGGGCGAGCCGTCCTGGCCGTCGCCATCCGGCATCAAGGCGGAGGGGCGTCCGGGCTGGCACATCGAGTGCTCGGCGATGGCCTGGAAGCATCTCGGCGAGCATTTCGACATCCATGGCGGCGGCATCGATCTCGTGTTTCCGCACCACGAGAACGAGGTCGCGCAGACCTGCTGCGCCTTCCATCGCGAGCGCATGGCGAATTATTGGATGCACAACGGCTTCTTGCAGGTCGAGAGCGAGAAGATGTCGAAGAGCCTCGGCAACTTCATCACGATCCACGAGCTGCTCAGGGATTGGCCGGGTGAGGTGCTGCGCCTCAACATGCTCAAGACGCATTACCGCTCGCCGATCGACTGGACCATGAAGTCGCTGGAGGAGAGCGCCAAGACGCTCGACGACTGGTATCGCGTCGCGGCCGATGTCGTGTCCGGCGAGCCGGCTCCGTCGGTGGTCGAACCGCTGCTCGACGACCTCAACACGCCGCAGGCGATCGCGGCGCTGCACGGCCTCCGCGGCAACGATATCGCAGGTCTTGCGGGCTCGTTGCGGCTGCTCGGATTCCTCTCCGAGAGCGCGGCGCAGTGGGAAGGGCGCAAGCAGCAGGCGAGCGGGATCGACGCCAAGGAGGTCGAGCGCCTGCTCGCGGAGCGAACAGCTGCGCGTGGCCGCAAGGACTTTGGCGAGTCCGACCGCATTCGCGATCTGCTCGCTGCGATGGGCGTCGTGATCAAGGACTCCAAGGAAGGCACCACCTGGGAGATCGCCCGATGAAGCGCCCCGAGACGCCGTTTCCGCGGCACTGGCTCTATTACATCGCGCTGAAAATCGCGCTGCTCGCCGGCGCGGTGGCGATCGTGCTCAAGCTTTATGGGATGTGGTAAGGACGATGGGACAGACTTTGCCAAAGCCCGCACTGAGGCCCTTCCTGCCGGCGGATGTGCCGATGCTCGCCGCGATCTTCGCCGCCAGCATCGAGGAGTTGACCGGCGACGATTATAGCGAGGCGCAGCAGGAAGCCTGGATGGCGGCGGCCGAGGACGAGGAGTTCGGCAAGCGGCTTGCGTCCGACCTGACGCTGATCGCGACGCTGGAAGGCTCGCCTGTCGGCTTCGCCTCGCTGCGCGGCAATGATCACATCCGCATGCTCTATGTGCATCCGGCCGTGGCCGGGCAGGGCATCGCGACCATGCTGGTCGACGCGCTGGAGAAGCTCGCCGGCGGCCGCGGCGCCAAGAGCCTCTCGGTCGACGCCAGCGATACCGCGGAGGGCTTCTTCGCCAAGCGCGGCTACACCGCCCAGCAGCGCAACAGCGTCACCATCAACGACGAGTGGCTCGCCAACACCACCATGAAGAAGACGCTCGGAGCGGGGCAATGAGCAAGCAGCGTCTCTATCTGTTCGACACCACGCTGCGCGATGGGGCGCAGACCAATGGCGTCGACTTCACGCTGGCCGACAAGCAGGTCATCGCGGCGATGCTCGATGATCTCGGCATCGACTATGTCGAGGGCGGCTATCCCGGCGCCAATCCGCTCGATACGGAGTTCTTTGGCTCCAAGCCCAAGCTCAATCATGCGCGCTTCACCGCCTTCGGCATGACGCGGCGGGCGGGCCGCTCGGTGTCCAACGATCCTGGGGTCGCGGGCCTTTTGGAAGCGAAGGCGGACGCGATCTGCTTCGTGGCGAAGGCGTCGGCCTATCAGGTCCGCGTCGCGCTGGAGACCACGAAGGGAGAAAACCTCGCCTCGATCCGCGACAGCGTCGCGGCGGCGAAGGCGGCCGGCCGCGAGGTGATGCTCGATTGCGAGCATTTCTTCGACGGCTACAAGGAAGACGCCGCCTTCGCGCTCGCCTGCGCCAAGGCCGCCTTCGATGCCGGTGCGCGTTGGGTGGTGCTGTGCGACACCAACGGCGGCACCATGCCCGATGAGGTCGAGGCCATCGTCAGAGACGTGACCAGGCACATCCCCGGCGATCACGTCGGCATCCACGCCCATAACGACACCGAGCAGGCGGTGGCCAATTCGCTCGCCGCGGTGCGTGCCGGCGCGCGGCAGATCCAGGGCACGCTGAACGGCCTCGGCGAGCGCTGCGGCAATGCCAATCTCTGCTCGCTGATCCCGACGCTGAAGCTGAAGACGGGGTTTGCCGACGCTTTCGAGATCGGCGTCACCACCGAGAAGCTGGCGACGCTCGTCAAGGTGTCGCGCACGCTCGACGACATGCTGAACCGCGTGCCGAACCGGCATGCTCCTTACGTCGGCGAGAGCGCCTTCGTCACCAAGACCGGCATCCATGCCTCCGCCGTGCTGAAGGATCCGCAGACCTACGAGCATGTGTTGCCGGAGCTGGTCGGCAATCACCGCAAGGTGCTGGTGTCCGACCAGGCCGGGCGCTCCAACGTCATCGCCGAGCTCGACCGCGCCGGTATCCCCTACGAGAAGAGCGATTCGAAGCTGACGCGTCTCGTCGAGGAATTGAAGGAGCGCGAGGCGGCCGGCTATGCCTATGAATCCGCCAACGCCTCGTTCGAGCTCCTGGCGCGCCGCACGCTCGGCAAGGTGCCGCATTATTTCGAGGTCGAGCAGTTCGACGTCAACGTCGAGCAGCGCTACAACGCGCTCGGCGAACGCGTCACGGTGGCGCTCGCGGTGGTCAAGGTCGACGTCGCCGGCGAGCATCTGATCTCGGCGGCCGAAGGCAACGGTCCCGTCAACGCGCTCGACGTCGCCCTGCGCAAGGACCTCGGCAAGTACCAGAAGTTCATCGAGGGCCTGACACTGATCGACTATCGCGTCCGTATCCTCAATGGCGGCACCGGCGCGGTCACGCGCGTGCTGATCGAGAGCGAGGACGAGAACGGCGATCGTTGGACCACCGTCGGCGTGTCCCCGAACATCATCGATGCCTCGTTCCAGGCGCTAATGGATTCGGTAATCTACAAGCTCGTGAAGTCGGACGCGCCGGCGTAACCCCCACGACGACTGTCATTCCCCGCGAAGGCGGGGAATCCAGTACGCTGCGGCCCATCGATTTATCTACTGCTGTCACGGAGTACTGGATCGCCCGGTCAAGCCGGGCGATGACACCGAGGATGGGGAAAGGGCACGGCCATGATCGACCACATCTCCGTCGGCGTCAGCGATCTCGATCGCGCCGCAAAGTTCTACGAGGCGACGCTCGCCGCACTCGGCCTCGCGCGCCTCGTCACGCGGCCGCGGACGATCGGGTTTGGCAAGGCCTATCCGGAGTTCTGGATCAATCTGCGCGAGGGCATGCCGCGTGTCGCGCCGGAGAGCGGCGTGCACATCTGCCTGCGGGCGAAAACCGCAGCCGAGGTCGATGCGTTTCACGCAGCTGCGCTGTCCGCTGGCGGCGCCTCCGACGGCGCACCGGGCCTCCGCCCGCACGATCGCGTGCGCTACTACGCCGCCTTCGTCACCGATCCCGACGGCAACCGGATCGAGGCGGTGACGTTTCCGCAGGAATAGGGACGGTCTAAAGCGCGATGCGATTAGGATGGATCGTCATCGCGCTTTAGGTTGTTGTTTGAGCATGATCTTTTCGGAAAACCGCTTCACACTTTTTCCGGATCATGCTTTAGAGCCGCCGGGCCACGTCGGGCGCGAGATCGCGCTGGTCGTCAGGGATCTGCGCCGCCGCGGCGCGCAGCCGTGGGATGATCTCCTCGACCTTGTCCGCCTTCAGGATATCGACGGTGAGGCCGGCGCGGATGAACTGGGTCTGCCGCATGTGGGCCACCAGGGAGAACAGCGGCTCCCAGAAGCCGTCGACATTGGCGAGCAGCACGGGCTTGGCGTGACGGCCGAGTTGCTGCCAGGTCAGCTGCTCCACCAGCTCCTCCAGCGTGCCGAGCCCGCCGGGCAGGGCCACGAAGGCGTCGGAGCGCTCGAACATCAGCCGCTTGCGCTCGTGCATGTCGGGCGTGACGACCATCTCCTGCACGCGCGTCAGCGCATTCTCGCGCATCCGGAGGAAGTCGGGGATGATGCCGGTGACCATGCCGCCGTGATCCAGCACGGAGGTCGCAACCGCGCCCATCAGGCCGAGCGAGCCGCCGCCATAAACAAGACGGATCTTGTTTTCCGCCAACGCTCTGCCGAGCGCCTTCGCCGCTTCAATGAAGTTGGGATTTGTTCCAGGGCCGGAGCCGCAATAGACACAGACGGTTTTGATCGTGCTCATTGGTGCCATGATGCATTGCAGCGAAGTGGCGTCAAGCCCAAACGGTGATTCGATACGTCCGGGAATTTACCGGTAAATCGCGACAAACAATCGAAGATTCGCCATCTGGCGGGGTGCACGGGCATCGGGAAGGCTCTATATGACGGGCGAAAATCGTTAATCGCAGTTGCGCCCGCACCCGGCGGGCTTCGGGTTTGTTGATGGACCAACCTCAATCGTTCGACGGCGCCGACGTTCCTGATCCTTCCGTGGCAGGACCGCAGGCCGGGGCCACGCTGATGGGCACGCTGGCACATCTGTGGCCCTACATCTGGCCCGGCGACCGTTCCGACCTGAAGATGAGGGTGGTCTGGTCGCTGGTGCTGCTGCTCGCCGCCAAGCTGATCACGCTCACCGTGCCGTTCAGCTTCAAATGGGCGACGGATGCGCTGACCGGCGCCAACACCGCGCCGGTCGCGGCCGACAATTGGCATCTCTGGGTGATCGCCTCGCCCTTGCTGCTGACCGCGAGCTACGGCGTGATGCGCATCTTGATGGCGGTGCTGACGCAATGGCGCGACGGCATCTTCGCCCGCGTCGCCATGCATGCGGTGCGCAAGCTCGCGACCCTCACCTTCATCCACATGCACGAGCTGTCGCTGCGCTTTCACCTCGAGCGCAAGACCGGTGGCCTCACGCGCGTGCTCGAGCGCGGCCGCGAGGGCATCGAGGTCATCGTGCGCATGGTGATCCTGCAGCTGATCCCGACCATCGTCGAGGTCTCGCTGCTGCTGGCGGTGCTGCTCTGGCAATTCGACTGGCGCTACGTGGTCGCGACCCTGATCACGGTCACGCTCTACATGTACTACACCTACGTCGCGACCGAGTGGCGGATCGGCATCCGCCGCAAGATGAACGATTCCGACACCGAGGCGAACACCAAGGCGATCGACTCGCTGCTCAACTACGAGACGGTGAAGTATTTCAGTGCCGAGGCACGCGAGGCGCAGCGCTACGACAGGTCGGTCGAGCGCTACGAGGAGGCGAGCGTCCGCACCTACACCTCGCTCGCGGTGCTCAACACAGGCCAGGCGGTGATCTTCACGCTGGGCCTGACCGCGACCATGCTGATGTGCGCGATCGGCGTGCGCAACGGCACCAACACGGTCGGCGATTTCGTGCTGGTCAACGCCATGATGATCCAGCTCTACCAGCCGCTGAACTTCATGGGCATGGTCTATCGCGAGATCAAGCAGGCGATCATCGACATCGAGAAGATGTTCGGCGTGCTCAGCCGCGAGGCCGAGATCAAGGACGCGCCTGGCGCGAAGCCGCTGGTCATCTCCGCCGGCACGGTGCGCTTCGAGGACGTGCGCTTTGCCTATGAGCCGGCGCGCCCCATCCTCAAGGGCATCAGCTTCGAAGTGCCGGCCGGCAAGACGGTTGCCATCGTCGGCCCCTCTGGCGCCGGCAAATCGACCATCTCGCGGCTTCTGTTTCGCCTCTATGATGTCTCCGGCGGCAGGATCCTGATCGACGGCCAGGACATCCGCGAGGTCACGCAGGCCAGCCTGCGCGCATCGATCGGCATGGTGCCGCAGGATACCGTGCTGTTCAACGACACCATCCGCTACAACATCCGCTACGGCCGCTGGGACGCGACCGATGCCGAGGTCGAGGAGGCGGCGCGGCTGGCGCAGATCGACCACTTCATCCGCATGGCGCCGAAGGGCTACGAGACCCAGGTTGGCGAGCGCGGCCTGAAGCTGTCGGGCGGCGAGAAGCAGCGGGTCGCGATCGCGCGCACGGTGCTCAAGGCGCCGCCGATCCTGGTGCTCGACGAGGCGACCTCGGCGCTCGACACCCATACGGAGCACGAGATCCAGGGGGCGCTCGACCGCGTGGCGAAGAACCGCACCTCCCTGGTGATCGCGCATCGGCTTTCCACCATCGTCGGCGCCGACGAGATCATCGTGCTGAACCAGGGCCGCATCGCCGAGCGCGGCACTCACGCGAGCCTGCTCGCGCAGGGCGGGCTCTATGCCAGCATGTGGAACAGGCAGCGCGAGGCCGAGGAGGCCCGCGAGAAGCTGGCCAAGATGGCCGACACCAATGCCGCGCCTAACCGGGAGCCGCCGCCGGTCGATGATAGCCTGACGACGCCCGCGGCGGCGGAGTGACCTTGTCTCCGGTCCCAAGTCTGGCCTAAACAAAGTCTGGCCTAAACAAGCCCGCGCGACGACCCCGTGGCATTAACCCCCGACCGGCAAAAAGCAATGTCCATTCTCGATTCGATCCAGCGTCAGATCCCGCCGATCCACAAGGAGGGCTATCCCTTCATCGGCGCCTTTGCGCTGGCGAGCCTGCTCCTGTTCTGGCTGTGGTCGCCGCTGGGGTGGATCGGCACGATCCTGACCGTTTGGTGCGCGCTGTTCTTCCGCGATCCCGTCCGTGTGACGCCGGCGCGCGAGGGTCTCGTGGTGTCGCCGGCCGACGGGCGTGTCTCCATGATCACCATGGCGCTGCCGCCGGCCGAGCTCGGGCTCGGCGACCGGCCGCTGCCGCGCGTCTCGATCTTCATGAGCGTGTTCAATTGCCACGTGAACCGCGCGCCCGTGGCGGGCAGGGTGGATCGTATCGCCTACCGGCCCGGCCTCTTCATCAACGCCGAGCTCGACAAGGCGAGCGAGGACAACGAGCGCAACTCGCTGGTGATCACGACGCCGACGGCGCGGATCGGCGTGGTCCAGATCGCCGGCCTGGTCGCCAAGCGCATCGTCTGCTTCGTCAAGGAGGGGCAGGCGATCGGCGCCGGCGAGCGTTTCGGCCTGATCCGCTTCGGCTCGCGCCTCGACGTCTACCTGCCCGTGGGCACCAAGGCGCTGGTCTCGGAAGGGCAGACCGCGGTCGCCGGAGAGACGATCCTGGCCGACCTTGCCGGCGACGACCCGGGCCGCGCGTTCCGCGCCAATTAACCAATAGTCGGTGCTCGCAGGCGTTCCGCCGCAATGGCGGACGGCGGCGCGGCTTGCTATATCTCGCCTCGAGATAAGGACGAGCCATGACGCCTTACGATTTCAAGGATCCCGACGTCCGCCGCCGGCGGTTCCGACCGATCCCGGTGCGGATGCTGGTGCCCAACGTCATCACGCTGCTGGCGATCTGCGCCGGCCTGACCTCGATCCGCCTGTCGATCGAAGGGCGGATGACGCTCGCGGTCTATGCAATCGTGTTCGCCGCCGCGCTCGACGGCATCGATGGCCGCATCGCGCGCATGATCAAGGGGCAGTCGAAGTTCGGCGCCGAGCTCGACAGTCTCGCCGACTTCGTCAATTTCGGCGTGGCGCCCGGCCTGATGCTGTATTTCTGGCAGCTGCACGAGCTCGGCAATGCCGGCTGGATCGCCGCCATGGTGTTCGCGATATCCGGCGGCCTGCGGCTCGCCCGCTTCAATGCCACCATGGACGATCCGAACAAGCCGGCCTTCGCCGCCAATTTCTTCACCGGCGTGCCGGCGCCCGCCGGCGCGATCACCGTGCTGCTGCCGATCTATGTCGCGTTCCTCGACGTCGGGCGCACACCTGCGGCGGTGACCGCGGCCTACACGCTTCTGATCGCGTTTCTGATGGTGTCGCGCCTGCCCGTGTTCTCCGGCAAGACCAAGCGGATGCGCGTGCCGCCCGAGCTGGTGCTGCCGGCCTTCGTCGCCGTGATCGTCTTCATCGCGCTCCTGATCGCCTATCCCTGGCACGTGCTGTCGATCGGCACGGTGCTGTACCTCCTCGCGCTGCCGCTCGGCTACAAATCCTATCGCGACCAGGCGCGCGCGATGGAAGCCACCGCGCCGGCGGGAGGCGAGGTCCCGTCACCGCCCTCGGCGCCGACGCTGGCGAATTTGTCGGAGCCGCCGCAAGACGACGATCGGCCCGGACGACTGCACTAAAGCGCTCCTCGCGGATATCTGCCATGAAGCCTGCCTGAGTTGGGTCGAGGTCCGATCTCGGCTATATCGCCCTTGTGCCGGCGGCATCGCGCAATCAATCGCCGCAAACCTGGGAGAGAACGCCGTGACCAATTCCGCGACCGGGCCGCTGCCCGCTTCCGTCCTCGAAGCGCTGGGCCGTTACGATACGCCGACGATCTGCAACGCCATGGAGATCGTGGCGCCCGAGCGGCGGCTGATCGGCTACACCACCAAGCAGCTGGTCTGTCCGTTTCCCGACCTGCCGCCGATCGTCGGCTATGCCCGCACGGTGACGATCCGCTCGGTTCTGAAGTCATCGCTTCCGGCCGAGGAGCAGTCCAAGCGCCGAATCGCATATTACGAATATGTCGGCACCGGCCATGGCCCGCGCATCTCGGTGATCCAGGACATCGACGGACCCGACGTCGGCTATGGCGCGTTCTGGGGCGAGGTACAGAGCAACGTGCACAAGGCGCTCGGCTGCCTCGGCGTCATCACCGACGGCTCGATCCGCGACATCCCGCAATGGGCGCCAGGGTTCCAGGCGCTAGCCGGCTCGATCGGCCCGTCGCACGCCTGGGTGCACGCGGAAAGCTTTGGCGGCGAGGTGCGCGTCGCCGGCATGACCGTGAAGTCGGACGACCTCATCCACGCCGACCGGCATGGCGCCATCGTGATCCCGCTCGACCTTGCCGCAAAGCTGCCGGAGGCGGCCGAACTGTGCGGCCGCCGCGAGACGCCGATCCTGGAGATCGCCCGCAGTCCCGACTTCTCGCTCGAGAAGCTCAAGGCCGCGTTGAAGCGCTCTGCGGAGATCCATTGACGGCTGCTGGAGCATGATCCGGAAAAGCGTGTAGCGGTTTTCCGAAAAGATCATGCTCAAACAATAACCTAAAGCGCGATGACGGTTGATCCTAATCGCATCGCGCTTTAGGGCAATCTACGGCCCGGACGACGGCCGAATGCCGCCTTGCTCGGTCAGAAGCAGGGCGACTTGATCCGGTTCTCCGAGCACGGCGGCGGCGCATCCGATCAGGGTGAAGCCGCCGGCAAGGTCCCAGAGGGTGATATCGTCTGCGCTGTTGGCGCTGCGCATCAACCGCGCCGCGAGCACGGCGAAGGCGGCCTCGATAAAGAGCAGCACGCTGAACGCCGGAAGCACGAGTTCCGGCTCGAGCAGGTGGAACGCCAGCGCCGCGGGCAGCGCCGTGAGTAGACCGAATAGCATCAACATCGCGCTGGCTCCGCGATTGGCCCTGTCGCAACGCTAGCAGACACCAACTGATCCCCGTCCACGATGTGGCGGAGGGCCGCAGCCGACGTGACGTGGTGGGCGCCTGCTTATGGTTAGCGAAGGGTTGAAATTCCTATCGCTGGACGGCAACCGGGACAAATTGCGGCGGCAGGCGGCACATCGTCGAGACTTAACCTTTACGCGCCTTTAAGGGCGGCGCTCTAGGGTCTGCGATGCGGTTCGGGGTTGAGCCGCGCCAGCGGCCAGGACGGCCGTTGTTGCGTAGGCGTTGGAGTCGATCATGGATATCGCAACACTTGTCGGCCTCGTCGCAGGCGCCATTGTTGTGTCGTCGCTGATCCTGATGGGCGGTACGTTCGGGATGTTCTACGACATCCACGCCGTCATCGTCATCTTCGGCGGCTCGTTCGCAGCGACGATGATCCGCTTTCCTTTGTCCGCGATGATCCACGGCGTGCCGCTGGGCGCGAAGTTTGCTTTCACCCTGAGCCGCCTGTCGGCTCACGACCTTGTCGACGAGCTCGCCCGCATCGCGGAAATCGCCCGCAAGCAGGGCCCGGTCGGACTCGAAAAGGTCGAGACCGACGAGCCCTTCCTCGCCAAGGGCATTCGCTATGTTGCCGACGGCTACGACCTCGATTTCATTCGCGACAATCTGGAGCGCGACCGGGACAACTTCCTGATGCACCTCGACGAAGGCAGCAAGATCTACCGCGCCGTCGGCGACTGCGCCCCGGCGTTCGGCATGATCGGCACGCTGCTTGGCATGGTGCAGATGTTCTCCAACATGTCGGATCCCTCCAAGCTCGGCCCGTTCATGGCCACCGCGCTGCTGGCGACCCTGTACGGCGCCGTTGTCGCCAACCTGATCTGCTTGCCGATCGCGGACAAGCTGCACGGCAAGCTGCTGGACGAAGAGACCAACCGCACCTTGATCATCGACGGCATCCTGATGATCCGCGACTCCAAGAGCCCGACCCTGGTGCGCGAAATGCTGCTGGCCTATCTGCCGGAGAAGCATCGTCACACCGAAGGCGAGCCGGTGCCGGCTTGAGGCCGCCGCCTGGATTTTGAGAGATGGCCAAGAAGAAGCGCGGCAATGCTCACGGTGGCGGCCACGGCTGGTTCGTGACCTTCGCCGACCTGATGGCGCTGCTGCTGGCGTTTTTCGTGATGCTGGTCGCGTTCTCCACGCAAGACGCCAACAAGCTGAAGATCGTCGCGGGCTCGATGCGCGAGGCGTTCGGCGTGCAGACCGAGGCGCGCTACTCCGGCATCGTCGAATCCGACGGCCTGCCGACGCGCCCGCGGCTCAAGAACGTCGACCACATCCAGCCGGAAGATGCCTCCAACACGCCGACGCCAGATCAGGAAGACCGCGAAAAGACCTCCGGCGCGAAGATCAAGGTCGACCGCAATTTCGCGCTGGCCGCAGCCTCGCTGCGCCAGGCGTTGCAGGACATGCCGGAACTGACCGAGATGTCCAAGCACATCATGTTCGAGGAGACCAAGCAGGGCCTGAACCTCGAGATCGTCGACCAGGACGGCCGCTCGATGTTCGCCGACGGCTCCAAGGTGCCCTATGACCGCACCCGCCGCCTGGTCGAGAAGCTCGCGATCCCGCTCAAGGCGACGCCGCTCCGCGTCTCCATCGCCGGCCACACCGCGGCGGGGTTCGTGCCGACCCGCAGCGACTATGGCGCCTTCGATCTGTCGGCCGATCGCGCCAACGCCGTGCGCCAGATCCTCGAGCGCCAGGGCCTGCCGCCGTCGCACATCTTCGCCGTCTCCGGCAAGGCCGATACCCAGCCGCTGTTTCCGGACGATCCCTCACTGGCAGCCAACCGGCGGGTGACCATCACCTTGATGCGCGAAGATCCGCCGCTGCCGCCGAATCTGAGGCCGTAACCCCCTTGCGCTACCATCTTACCTGAGGCATGTCGTCGCGCGGGCGATGAGCGTGGCTGTGGCGTCACAGCATCCGGCTCGGCGCCTGCTATGATGGTGCGCCGATTGACAGGTGCACCGGAAGCGTCAAAAGGCGCCGGATCAATTTCAGGAACGAAGCGTTCTCCACCTTCATGACGGCGAGCATCACACAGGCCGAGACCCAGGACGGGCGGCCCACCGCAAGTTTTTGGGCCCTTACGCTCGGGAGTGTCGGCGTCGTCTTTGGCGATATCGGCACTTCGCCGCTCTATGCATTCCACGAGGCGGTCAAGGCCGCCGCCCATGGCGAGCCCGTCTCGCGCGTCATCGTGCTCGGCGTGCTCTCGCTGATCCTGTGGGCGCTCCTGATCGTCGTCACCGCCAAATATGTCCTCTTGCTGCTGCGCGCCGACAATAACGGGGAGGGCGGCACGCTCTCGCTGATGGCGCTCGGCCAGCGCGCGCTCGGGCGGCGAAGCTGGGTCCTGCTCGCGCTCGGCGTGATCGGCGCTTCGATGTTCATCGGCGATTCCATGATCACGCCGGCGATCTCGGTGCTCTCGGCGGTGCAGGGCCTCAAGCTCGCGACCCCCGCGCTCGAGCACTATGTCGTGCCGCTCACCGTGCTCATTCTGGTGCTGCTGTTCGCCGTGCAGAGCAAGGGAACCGCATTGGTCGCCTCGGCCTTCGGGCCGGTGATGGTGGTCTGGTTCACCGTCATCGCCGTGATGGGGGCTGTCCACATCGCCGACGATCCCACGGTGCTGGCGGCGATCAATCCGTACTATGCGGTGCAGTTCGTGCTGTCGCACGGTGTGATCGGCCTCGTGACGCTCGGCGCGGTGTTCCTGGCGGTGACGGGCGGAGAGGCGCTTTATGCCGATCTCGGCCATTTCGGCCGCAAGCCGATCCAGTCGGCCTGGATGTTTTTCGTGCTGCCGGCGCTTCTAGTCAACTATTTCGGGCAGGGTGCGCTGGTGCTGTCCGATCCCAGCGCGATCGAGCATTCGTTTTACCGCATGGTGCCCGAGAGCCTGGTCCTGCCGCTGGTCGGACTCGCGACGGCCGCAACCGTGATCGCGAGCCAGGCGGTGATCACCGGCGCCTATTCGCTGGTCCACCAGGCCGTGCAACTCGGGCTCCTGCCGCGTTTTGAGGTGCGTTACACCTCCGAATCCCATGCCGGCCAGATCTATCTGCCGCGCGTCAACCGCCTGCTGCTGATCGGCGTGATGCTGCTGGTGCTGCTGTTCCACACCCCCAGCAATCTGGCTTCCGCCTACGGTATTGCCGTCTCCACCACCATGGTCGCCGACGGCATCATGGGCTTCGTCGTGATCTGGAAGTTGTGGAACTGGCGCGCCGCGACGGCTGCAGCCGTGATCGTCCCCTTCGTCATCGTCGATTTGAGCTTCCTCAGCGCCAACCTGCTCAAGCTGCTCGAAGGTGCCTGGGTGCCGCTGCTGTTCGGCATCGTCATGGCCGGGACGATCTGGACCTGGCGCAAGGGCTCCGCAATCCTGATCCAGAAGACCCGCCGGATCGAGGTGCCATTGGACGATCTGATCCGCAGTTTGGAGAAGCGGCCACCGCACATCGTCAAGGGCACCGCGGTGTTCCTGACCAGCGATCCCGCGTTCGTGCCGACCGCGCTCCTGCACAATCTCAAGCACAACAAGGTGCTGCATGAGCACAACGTGATTCTGACGATCGAGACCGCGCAGACGCCTCGGGTCGATCTGTCGGAGCGGTTCAGGATGGAGAAGATCAGCGAAAAGTTCTCCAAGGTCCGCTTGCGCTTCGGTTTCATGGAGCAGCCGAACGTGCCGAAGGCGCTCGCCATCGCGCGCAAGCAGGGTTGGCAGTTCGACATCATGTCGACGTCGTTCTTCGTGTCGCGCAGGTCACTGAAGGCCTCGGCACAGTCGGGCATGCCGCTCTGGCAGGATCATGTGTTCATCGCGCTGAGCCGGTCGGCCAACGATGCCACCGACTACTTCCAGATCCCCACCGGCCGCGTTGTCGAAGTCGGAACCCAGGTCACTATCTAGAATGCAACTGGCGTAGCCATGCAGATTTGCATGGCTATGGCCCGGAATCGGGCTAGGCCATGCCGGTGGCGCAGGACTATAAGCCGCGCGCTCTTCCGCCGTTGTGCAGTGAAGCATTTTAGAGGCCATCGGGCTCTCCCATGACAAGCGACATAGCAGTTCCCGCCCCGGAAACGGTGGCGGCAAATGGGCATGGCGATGCCCATACCACCGCCGGTTTCGGCGCGCTGACGCTCGGCAGCATCGGCGTCGTTTACGGCGACATCGGCACCAGCCCGCTCTACGCGTTCCGCGAGGCGGTGATGGCGGCCTCGGGCGCGGACGGGTTGCCGACGCCGGCCGCCGTGCTCGGCGTGCTCTCCCTGATCCTGTGGGCGCTCATCGTGGTGGTGACGCTCAAATACGTCGTGATCCTGCTCCGCGCCGACAACAACGGCGAGGGCGGCACGCTTGCACTGATGGCGCTGGCCCAGCGGGCGGTTGGCACCGGCCGCGGCGGGGCCACCATCGTCCTGCTCGGCATCATTTCTGGAGCTTTGTTCTACGGCGATGCCGTTATCACGCCGGCGCTCTCCGTGCTGTCGGCGATCGAGGGCATGAAGGACGTCACGCTAAGGTTCGAGCCCTACATCGTTCCGCTGACGGTTGTGATCCTGGTCGGCCTGTTCGCCGTGCAGTCCCGCGGCACGGCGCGCGTTGCCGCCTTCTTCGGCCCGATCATGTGCGTCTGGTTCACGGTTCTGGCGGTGGCGGCGATCCCTCAGATCGCCCAGCAGCCGCAGGTGCTGCTTGCGCTCAACCCGCTCTACGCCGTGAACTTTATGCTGCACCATGGCATCGTCGGCTTCGTGACGCTGGGCGCGGTGTTCCTGGCGGTGACCGGCGCCGAGGCGCTCTATGCCGATCTCGGCCATTTCGGCAAGCGGCCGATCCAGACCGCGTGGCTTACCATCGTGCTGCCCTCGCTGGCGCTGAACTATCTGGGGCAGGGCGCGCTGGTACTCGGCGACCCCGGCCTGATCGTGAGCCCGTTCTTTCAGCTGTTCCCGCAAGGCTTCGTCCGAGGCTGCATGGTCGTGCTCGCCACCATGGCGACCGTCATCGCGAGCCAGGCCGTCATCACCGGCGCCTATTCCCTGACGCGCCAGGCGATCCAGCTCGGGCTGCTGCCGCGCTTTGAAATTCGCCATACGTCGGAAGCCCATTCCGGCCAGATCTTCATTCCGCGCATCAACCAGCTGCTGCTGGTCGCGGTGGTGCTGCTGGTGCTGCTGTTCCGCTCGTCGAGCGCGCTTGCATCCGCCTATGGCATCTCCGTCACCGGTACCATGGTGGTCACGGCGATGATGGGCTTCGTCGTGGTCTGGAAGGGCTGGCGCTGGTCAGCGCTTGCCGCCGGCGCGCTGATTGCGCCGTTCCTGTTCCTCGATCTGACCTTCCTGAGCGCGAACCTGTTGAAGGTGTTCGAGGGCGGCTGGGTGCCGATGGCGCTCGGTGCGGTCATGATCATCTTGATGTACACATGGCGGCGCGGCAGCCGGCTGTTGTTCGAGAAATCGCGCAAGCTCGAGTTCCCGCTCGCCGATCTCGTGGCGATGCTGGAGAAGCGGCCGCCGCAGCGGGTGCCCGGCACTGCGGTGTTCCTGACCTCGGACCCGCTCAGCGCGCCGACCGCGCTGATGCATAGTCTGAAACACTACAAGGTGCTGCACGAGAAGAACGTCATTCTCACCATCGAGACCGCGCAGACCCCGCGGATCGATCCGGCCGAACGGGTGAAGCTGGAGCAGATTTCACCGACCTTCTCCAAGGTGACGCTGAAGTTCGGCTTCATGGAATCGCCCAACGTGCCGAAGGCGCTCGCGATCGCCCGCAAGCTGGGCTGGCAGTTCGACATCATGTCGACCTCGTTCTTCCTGTCGCGCAGGGCGCTCAAGCCCGCCGCCCATTCCGGCATGCCGCGCTGGCAGGACCGGCTGTTCATCTCGCTCAGCCGCTCCGCCAACGACGCCACCGACTATTTCCAGATCCCGTCCGGCCGTGTGGTCGAGGTCGGTACGCAGGTGACGATCTAGGGCAGCGACCTCAGGGCCTGGGATTCAAAGCGGACTTCAAGTCGCTGCGATTTAGCTTTAACTTGCGCCGCGCGGCTCAAGCCTTTGTGGCGCTTGATTTTCGTCTCCCGAGAGGCGAGGTTGCCGCCGGCCGGGATCACCCCGGCATGCGGCCCGCGACGTTGGAGGATGATGTGGCAAATCAAGTGCAGGATCTGACCCCGGACGAGGTCGCCAAGGGTGTCGCGGAAGGGCGTTATCTGCTCGTCGACGTCCGTGAGCCGAACGAGGTCGAGGCCGAGGCTTACCCTTACGGCGTCGTGGTTCCGCTCTCGACCTTCGATCCCAAGGCGATCCCCGATCCGCAAGGAAAGCAGGTCGTGTTCGCCTGCCGCTCGGGCAAGCGTTCGGTGACCGCCTCGCTGGCGGCGCAGGCGGCGGGCCTGCCTTACGACAAGCATCTGGCCGGCGGCATGCTGGGCTGGAAGGCGGCTGGGCTTCCCAGCAAGGTCGGTGGCTAACCGCGCAATGACGACCAAGAGCTCTTCGCTGAACAAGGTCTTCGCCGACCTTCCCGTCACCATCTTCGAGGCGATGTCGCAGGCCGCGCGCGACAACAATGCGATCAATCTCGGCCAGGGTTTTCCGGATGATCCCGGCCCCGAAGACATCCGCCGCGCCGCGGCCGAGGCTTCGCTGAACGGCTACAATCAGTACCCCTCGATGATGGGCCTGCCGGAGCTGCGCCAGGCGATTGCGACCCATTACGGCCATTGGCACGGCCTCAAGCTCGATCCGATGAGCGAAGTGATGGTGACCTCCGGCGGGACTGAGGCGCTGACCTCGGCGATCCTCGCGGTGGTCCAGCCCGGCGACGAAGTGGTCTGCTTCCAGCCGGTGTACGATTCCTATCTGCCGATCATCCGCCAGGCCGGCGGCATTCCGCGCTTGGTCCGGCTCGAGCCGCCGCACTGGCGGCTGAATGAGGACATGCTGAAAAGCGTGTTCAATTCAAAGACCAAGGCGGTGCTCTTCAACAACCCCTTAAATCCCAGCGCGGTGGTCTATCCGCGCGAGGACCTCGAGCTCTTGGCGCGCTACTGCCAGGAGTTCGACGTCATCGCGATCTGCGACGAGGTCTGGGAGCACGTCACCTTCGACGAGCACAAGCATATCCCGCTGATCACCATTCCCGGCATGCGCGAGCGCACCATCAAGGTCGGCTCGGCCGGCAAGATCTTCTCGCTGACGGGCTGGAAGATCGGCTTCGTCTGCGCGGCGCCACCGCTGCTCCGCGTCGCGGCCAAGGTGCACCAGTTCCTGACCTTCACCACCGCGCCGAACCTGCAGGCCGCGGTCGCCTATGGGCTCGGCAAGTCCGACGACTACTTCCTGTCGATGCGCAAGGACCTGACGCGGAGCAGGGACCGGCTGACCAAGGGACTGGAGAGCCTCGGCTTCCCCGTGCTGAAGTCGCAAGGCACCTACTTCCTCACCGTCGACCTGTCGCCGCTCGGGCTCAACGAGAGTGACACTGAGTTCTGCTGGCGCATCGTGAAAGACTACAAGGTCGCCGCGATCCCGGTCTCGGCGTTCTACGAGCAGGACCCGGTCACATCAGTGGTGCGCTTCTGCTTTGCCAAGAAGGACGAGACGCTCGACACCGCACTGGAGCGGCTGTCGGACGCGGTGCGTGGACGCAAGAGGTAGACAGAGATGACGAACGTCGGCCGCTCCGGCTTTGGCCTTGGTTTCGCGATCGCCGCCGCGCTGACGTTGCTCTCCGCTCCCGCAGGTGCCGAGGAGCGGGTCGTCAATTTCTACAACTGGTCCAACTACATGGCGCCTGACGTCCTTGAGGCCTTCACCAAGGAGACCGGCATCAAGGTCGTCTACGATACCTTCGACGCCAACGAGACGCTGGAGACGCGCCTGATGGCCGGCAAGTCCGGTTATGACGTCGTGGTGCCCACCGCTTATTTCCTGCAGCGCCAGATCAAGGCCAACATCTTCCAGAAGCTCGACAAGTCGAAGCTCCCGAACCTCGCCAATGCCTGGCCGGTGGTGACGCAGCGCCTCGCCACCTACGACCCCGGCAATGTCTACGCCGCCAACTACATGTGGGGCACGACGGGCATCGGCTACAACGTCGCCAAGGTGAAGCAGATCCTCGGGCCCGACGCCAAGATCGACAGCTGGGACATCGTCTTCAAGCCGGAGAACCTCGCCAAGTTCAAGGACTGCGGCGTGCACATGCTCGACTCCGCCGACGACATCTTCCCGGCGGCGCTGAGCTGGCTCGGGCTCGATCCGAACTCGACCAAGCAGGCGGACCTGGAAAAGGCCGCCGATGCCGTGGCGAAAGTCCGCCCCTCCGTACGCAAGTTTCACTCGTCCGAATATCTAAGCGCGCTCGCCACCGGCGAGATCTGCTTCGTGGTCGGCTGGTCCGGTGACATCATGCAGGCCCGCGCCCGCGCCGCGGAAGCCAAAAGCGGCGTCGACATCGGCTACACCATTCCGAAGGAGGGCGCGCAGATGTTCTTCGACAATCTCGCGATCCCTGCGGATGCCAAGAATGTTAGGGAAGCCTACGAGCTGATCAACTATCTCTATCGCCCGGACGTTGCCGCCAAGAACTCGGACTTCCTGTCCTACGCCAGCGGCAACCTCGCCAGCCAGAAGCTGGTGGATCCAAAAATCCTGAACGACAAGAACATCTATCCGGACGAAGCGACGCTCGCAAAACTGTTCGTGATCACGGCGCGCGAGCCGGCCACGCAACGGATCATCAACCGGCTCTGGACGAAGGTGAAGACGGGGCGGTAGTAGCGCCTGTCATTGCGAGGAGCGAAGCGACGAAGCAATCCAGACTGCTTCCGTGGAACGATTCTGGATTGCTTCGCTGCGCTCGCAATGACGGAGTATTTACCGCCACCTTCTGTGCAGCCATAGCCACTGCTCGGGATGCTCGCGGACCCAGCTTTCCACGACGCTCGTGATCGCCTGCGTCGTGCCCTGGATGTCGATCTTGCCATCGGCATCGCGCACCGGCTGGATCTCTTCGGTGAGCTCGCCGCGGAAGCGGCCGTCGGGCAGGCGGATGATGCGCACGCCGTGGATCGGGCACTCGACCTGGCGCAAGAGGCGCGCCAGCATCGGATTGGCGCGGGTCTTGCGGCCGAAGAACGTGACCTCGACGCCGGCCGTCAGATACTGGTCGATCAGCATGGCGACGTGCTTGCCGTCCTTCAGCGCTTGCGCGAGCCGCAGCGGCGCGTCGCGGCCGGCCGGGATCAGCGTGCCCATGTTGACCTGGCGCATCTCCTGGATGATGCGATCGGCCGAGGCGATGTTCGGGCGGCGATAGAGAATCGCGGTGTCCAGGCCATGCGCGACCGCGGCGAGCGCCGGCAATTCCCAGTTCGCAAGATGTGCGGCGAAGATCAGCGCCGGCTTGCCGTCGTCGCGGATCTGGTCGAACAGCTCGATGCTGCGCGGGGAAATCTCGATGCGACTCTTCTCGGGGACATCGCGGGCGTAGTCCCAGACCTGGTCGATATGGGCGAACTCGGCGCCGACGCGGCCGAGATTGTCCCAGACGCCCATCAGGATCCGTTCGATCTCCTCCGGTGACTTCTCGGGGAAGGCGGCGGTGAGGTTGGCGCGGCCGATGCGGTGCTCGCGCAGGCGCGGCCCGATCAGCTTGACGGCACGCGCGAAGAAGTCCGAGGTCTTGGCCGGATCGAAATAGCGCGTGGTGCGCAGCATCGCGACGGTCGCGGCGCCGATCAGGCTGCCGCCGAGCGATTTGGCAGTCTCCCGCGCGCGGGCCTTCGTGCTCGCAGGAAGCAGCGCCATGCGTCCGGTCAGGCCGGTTCGCGGGTCAGGATCAGCGAAGCGTTCTGGCCGCCGAAGCCAAATGAGTTCGACATCACCGCGGTTACGCGCGCATCGCGCGCCTTGTTGCCGACGACGTCGAACAGGATCGTGGGATCCGGATTGTCGTAGTTGATCGTCGGCGGAATGCGCTGATGCTCGAGCGTGAGCAGCGAGAAGATCGCCTCGACCGCGCCGGCGGCCGAGATGGTATGGCCGACCATCGACTTGTTGGAGGTGACCGGAATCTTCTGCGCGAGCTCGCCGAACACGGCCGACGTCGTGTTGAACTCCATCTTGTCGTTCTCGGGCGTCGCGGTGCCGTGCGCGTTGATGTGGTCGATCTGATCCGGCGTCATGCCGGCATCGGCCAGCGTCTTGTTCATGCAGCCGATGATCGGCTTGCCGTCGGGCGAGGAGCGGGTGCGGTGGAAGGAATCGGTGAGCTCGCCGCAGCCGGCGATCACGCCGAGAATTTTTGCGCCGCGCGCGGTGGCGGCTTCATAGCTCTCCAACACCAGCGCGCCGGCGCCTTCCGCCATGACAAAACCGTCGCGGTTCTTGGAGAAGGGACGGGAGGCCGCCTGCGGCGGATCGTTCTGGGTCGACAGCGCCGAGAGCAGCGAGAAGCGCACCAGCGCTTCCGGGTTCACGGTGCCGTCGGTCGCGACGCAGAGCGCTGCGTCCGTCTCGCCGCGGCGGATCGCCTCGACGCCGAGCTGGATCGAGGTGGCTCCGGACGCGCACGCCGTCGACAGCGAGATCGGCGAGCCCTTGGTGCCGAAGGTCTCGGCGAGATAGGCGGCAACCGAGCCGAACATGAAGCGATGATGATAGGCGCTAAACTTGCCGCCGCCGGAGATGCGGAGCAGATCGTCATAGGTGATGTCCTGCTGCCCGACGACGCGACCGAGCTCGCGACGCTGCGGCCATTCGACCTCGACCGGCGCCACCGCGAGGAAAAGCGGACCCGGGAAATCGGCCTTGGCGCCGATGCCGGCCTGCTCCAGCGCTTCCTGCGTCACCAGCTCGGCCATCCGCTCGGACAGAGCGGTGGAAGAGAACGGATCGGCGCTGACGAAATCGACCGTGCCGGCCATCGTGGTCTTGAGGCCGTCGATCGGAAAACGCGTGATGGTGCGGATACCGGATTCGCCGGCGACGAGCTTTGCCCAATTGTCGGATTTGCCGGCGCCGAGCGAGGTCATGATGCCCATGCCGGTGACGACGACGACGGGACGCCCGAGTTTGTCGCGTGGTGCAGTCATGTCGATCCCCGCTTGAGCTGATTAAACCGCCTCGACCAGCGCCATGCCTTCGCCGCGCCAGTGTCCGGCTCCCACCACCACGATCTGGGTGGGCGCGCCCTGCATTTCAATCTCGGTCCCCGTGGAATCATTCGGCGGGAACAGCGCTCCGCGCGAGATCGACAATGCAGCGAGGGCAATGCCGAGCGGAAATTGCGTTTCCATGGCGTGGCCGAACACCGTGCCGGTCGAGCGCACCGGAAAGTCGGCATGGTTCTTCAGGAAGTCGCGCTCGTCCGAGGTCGCAGGCTCCGCCCCAGTCGCCCCGGTGATGATCGCGCCCTTGCCCTCGCGCCTGGGCAGCTTGTCCCACAGCTTCTCGAGCGTCGCGGTCATGTCGCCGGGCTGCTTGCGTTTGGCGAGGTCGGCGACGACGCTCGACAGCTTTGCGAACGGCTTGGCGCCGCGCGCTTCCGCATGCGCCTTCGATTCCAGCACCAGGAAGGCGCCGGCCGAGCCGAGCGCGAAGCCGGGATGGTCCTTGCGCGCCCACACGGGCGCGAACTTGTCCTTCAGGTTGAAGTCGCCGAACTCGTAGAGGACGAGCAAGTCCTTGCGCTCGCCGTTGTACGAGCCGCCGACCAGCGCGATGTCGCTCTCGCCCGAGGCGATGCGCGCGAGCGCGATGCGGGCGGCGTCGGCGCCGGCGACCTCTTCGCCCATGAAGGTGCGCGAGGTGCCTCCCAGACCGTGCACGATGGCGATGTTGCCGGCGAGCAGGTTGGAGAGCTGAGCCAGGAACAGCGTCGGCCTGAGATCGCTCATCAGCCGTTCGTTGAGGAAGCCCGGCGCGTTAGCGCCCTTGGCCTCGGCGGTGAGAATGCCGCTGTCGACGTTGATGTCGCGCTCTCCGCCGCCGGCGGCGACGACCATGTCGATCTTGGACAGGATGTCCTTGTTGCCTTTGATGCCGGCAGAATCGAGCGCAAGACCGGCGGCATAGGTGCCGATGCGCTGCCAGGCTTCCATCTGGCGCTGGTCGCCCTTCTTCGGGATCTGGCTGTCGAAGGATACCGGCATCAAGGGATGCACGATGTAGGGCGCAAAGCCCTTCTCGTCGACATTGATGCGCTTCTCGGAAAGCGCGGCCCAGTTGGCGTCGAGGCCCTCGCCGAGCGAGGTGGCGAGCCCAATGCCGGTGATCCAGACCTCGGTCTGGCCCGGCTTCAAAGCGGGAGTGTCAGTCATGACGATACGGCCTGTTGCGGAAAGCCGACGCGCTCGGCGACCTTCGCCATGTATCCGCGCATATCCGCATTGGGGAAGGGAATCAGCGTGAAGGTCAGCGCCGAATTGGCGCGCAGCTTGCCGCCGACCCGGATCTTGGCCTCGGTCATGGCATAGCCGGAGCCTTCATGGGTGAGGCTCGCCTCGATGCTCATGAGGTCGCCGGGGAAGACCGAGCCGCGGACCTTGGCCTCCTTCACGGCGGCCAGGATCGGCATGCGTTCGAATCGGAACACGCCGAGTTGAAGCCAGCCCGAGGCCTGCGCCATCGATTCGATCAGGAGCACGCCGGGCATCAAGGGATAACCCGGGAAGTGCCCCTCGAAGATGGTGCTTTCCTGCGGGACCTGCGCTTCGACGACGATCGTCTTCTCGTCGACCTTGAGGTCGACGATGCGATCGATCATGTGGAAGTATTCGAGTTGCATGACTGCGCCCTTAGGCGCTCGCGCCCTTGGCCGCAACCAGTTCGTCGATGCGGGCGCACAGGTTCTTCAGCACGAAATATTGCTCGGTGGTCGCCTTGCCGTCGTTGACCTCCTGAGTCCACTTCTCCAGCGGCAGCTTGATGCCGAACTGCTTGTCGATCGCGAAGGCGATATCGAGGAAATCGAGGCTGTCGATGCCGAGGTCATCGATGGCATGGCTATCCGGCGTGATCGTGTCGCGCGGGATGTCGCAGGTTTCAGCGATGATCGTGGCGACCTGATCGAATGTGGAGGACATCACTAAGCCTTTGATATATTGTAGGTATTTGTCAGATTGTCCAGAGTGGCACGGTGGCTGGGCATCGCGTCCCTGATGACGCCCTCAAACCCCCCTCTGGCCGGGTCGAAAGCCCGTATATCGGAGCGCCGCCTTGAGTTCAATGGAGCCGGGCAGGCCTCCGGGGACAGCACCGGACGTGGCTGGGGATGCCGGCTGGGTCCGTCCGCCGCGAGGTCCGTGCCGGGCCGGGCCTTAAATATGCGGCGTCGTGATCTTGACGCAGTCGCGGCGACCCATCAGCACGCAATCCTGGGTCCGGCGCAGGTCGGCGATGCTGACCGCGAGCCAGATCCCGATCGCCGTCAGCGCGATGGTGAAGGCGAGTGCTGCGATGTTGGCAAGCATGCGCTGCCGGTAATTGTCGGGCTCGGCACGCGGCTGCTCGTAGCGCGACAGGTCCAGCCGTTCGGGCGTGAGGCGAAGCGGTTGCACGGAGCCATTACCACGCTGGACCCTTGGGGCAGGCGGGGTGCGCGGCCTGAACTGGAGCACCCGGTGCTCCTCATCAGAGCTTATGGGCCGCTGATTGTTCATGGGGCGGGGATCACTCCGAAGCAGCGATCTAGATAGCATAGGTGAGGCACGCGTTGCAGTAAATCTTTGCAATGCCAGGATGCATTTGTGCGTTCGTACTATTTTGCGCATGGACCGGTGTGCCGCGATCCAGCAACGGGCCATCGTGTCCGTCGCGAGCGTTGCGCTGCAACGCGGGCATAGCGACAGCCATTGAGGACGTCTTTTTTACCGGTCGGCATCGACTTGTGATCTGCGCGTCTTCCGAACGGAATTTGCAACCGCGGGACCCGTGGCATAGTCGCGGGAACCCGAACCGTTCGTTGCTGCCAGGGGCCTCGATCATGACCACGACCAACGCGCGCGAGCCGAGAGTGCATCCGGTTCCGATCCTGTCGCTCCGGCCGACGCAGATGACGGTCGGCATGCGCGAGGTCAAGGAGAAGCGCAGGCGCTGGCGCGAGCACGGCAAGAAGAAGCAGGCGGATCTGCTCGGCAAGCACATGATCCCCGTCGTTTACGGTCCTGACGCGCGCTACTACGTGATCGATCATCATCACCTCGGCCGCGCACTGCACGATGAAGGCGTCAAGGAAGTGCTGGTGACCGTCGTCGGCGATCTCAGGATGGTGGAGCGCGAGGCGTTCTGGGGCGTCATGGACAACAAGCGCTGGGTCTATCCTTACGACGCCAAGGGTGAGCGGCGCTCGTTCCGCGACCTGCCGAAATCCGTCGCTGACCTCAAGGACGATCCGTTCCGCAGTCTTGCCGGCGAATTGCGCCGCATGGGCGGCTTCGCCAAGGACACCACACCGTTCTCCGAATTCCTGTGGGCCGACTTCCTGCGCCGGCAGGTCTCGCGCAAGGCGGTGGAGGCCGATTTCGATAATGCGCTCGAGAAGGCGATGGCCGCGGCCAGAAGCAAGAATGCGATCTATCTGCCCGGCTGGTGCGGCCCGGCGGACGACGACTGAGGGTATTCACGTCAGTCGCGCTGGAAGATCCTGGCGCCGGGATAGGCGCGGCGGGCGTAAGTGACCACCAGCGCGCGGTCCTGGGTGTCCAGGAACGGCGTTCGGATCTGGCTCGATCCGACGATGAGGTGCCACAGGCCATTGAGCTTCTGGATCACGATCTTCATTTGCGTAGTCCTCGATGACTCCCATCCCGGCGAATGTTGCCGCCGCAGTGCCTAGGATAGCGCTCGCGGGTATCAAATTCCCAATACGGCCGGCGCTGCAAAACACGTCCACCCTTGTTAGTTGGTTACGGAATGTGCCGAGATAAGCCGGATCTCATCACAGCCGCTTGAGCGAAATCAATTTCCCCGCCCACGAAACCATCCTGAAACAGAGCGGCCCCATCTCTATGGGGTAGTCGAGCTCATACAGGAGGCGAACATGCGCCGTCTGGCTTTCGTAGTTGCCTTGCTCGCGGTCGCTTCGGCGGGAATCTCTGCATCCTTTGCCGCAGTCCACCACGCCAAGACGTTGACGTTCGCGGAGCGCTTTGCTCCGGCGCTCGAGTTGATGGCGAAGCGCTAGCCGCATACGCCTCGCAGCCGTGAGCGATGCAGCGGCTGTTGACTGTTGGCTGCTGGGTGGACATCACGTCGCAGTCGTCGACCGATGATGGCCGGGTCAGGTTTGACCTGTCGCAAACCTGCCTCGCCCTGACCGGCTAAGGTCTGCCTGCATGGTTGCAGAGACAGCGTTGTGCCCGATGGGAGGGCCCGGGCTCCAAGTCATGCAGATCTTGTCATGCAGATCTTGGAGGCACGGCCATGAGCGTCATCTTTCGCATCCTCTTTGTCCTCGCCGGCGCGATCACGGCGCTGTTCGTTGCGCGTGACGCGCTGAACTTCACCATCATCCAGACTTTCGTCGCCGTCCTGCTCGCCACCGCAATCGTCGGTGCCGGCAGCTTCTGGAGCCTGCGGCGGAAACCGTGAGCGAGGTGCAACGCGGAGGTGCGGCCGGTCTGAGTGAGACCGAGGCGCGGGCGAGGCTCGCGGCAGACGGCCCCAACGAACTGCCTCGGCCGGAACGACGCAGTCCGCTGCGCATCGTGGTGGAAGTGCTGCGCGAGCCGATGCTCCTGCTGCTGCTCTGCGGCGGGCTGATCTATCTCGTGCTCGGCGACCTCAAGGAGGCGCTGATCTTGCTGGCCTTCGGGGCGATGTCCATCGTGATCACGGTGATGCAGGAAACCCGGACCGAGCGCGTGCTGGAAGCCTTGCGCGACCTGACCAGCCCGCGGGCGCTGGTGGTGCGTGACGGTGCGCGCCGGCGAATTGCCGGCCGCGAGGTCGTGCAGGGCGACCTTCTCGTCCTCGGTGAAGGCGATCGCGTTCCCGCCGACGCCGCGCTCGTCGAAGCGCGGGACCTGCAGATCGACGAGTCCCTGCTGACCGGCGAGTCGGTGCCCGTCCGCAAGAAGACCGCCGACAAGATCAAAGTAGCCGCTCACCGGCCCGGCGGCGAGGATCAGCCATTCGTGTATTCCGGCTCGCTCGTCGTGCGCGGCGAGGGGTTGGCGCTGGTCGAGGCCACCGGGCCGCGCAGCGAGATCGGGAAGATCGGGCTGTCGCTTCGCGGCTTGCAGGCCGAGCCGCCGCGGCTTCAGCAACAGACCGCAAGGCTGGTGCGGCTCTGCTTCCTCGGCGGCACCATCATCAGCCTGGCCGCGATTGTGCTCTACGGCGTCTCGCGCGGCGACTGGCTGCAGGCGCTGCTGGCAGGCGTCGCCATCGGTATGTCGATGCTTCCGGAAGAATTCGGCGTCGTGCTCACGGTGTTCATGGCAATGGGTGCGTGGCGGATTTCGCAGGCCCGCGTCCTGACGCGGCGCGCCGCCGCCATCGAGGTCCTCGGCTCAGCAACAGTCCTGTGCACCGACAAGACCGGAACGCTGACGCAGAATCAGATGTCGGTCGCCGAGCTGCGCCTGCTGGACGGCGCGCGCCTGCGCGCGGAGGCGTCCGGACCGGATCAGGTCGGGCGCGAATTCGCAGAGCTGGCGCGCTGCGGGGCACTGGCAAGCTCTCCGGAGCCGTTCGATCCGATGGAGAAGGCGCTGCATTCGTTCGCGCGTGGTGTCCTGCGGGACGGCGACGCGATGGATGGCGAGCGGACGCTGGTGCGCACCTATGGTCTGCGCCCCGAGCTGCTCGCCATGACCCAGGTTTGGCGGACAGCCGGAGCGGCGGACCTCATCGCATGCGCCAAGGGCGCGCCGGAGGCGATTGCGCGCCTGTGCAGGCTGAACGAAGCCGATCGGGAGGCCGTGCAAGCTGCCGTCGGGGCAATGGCGAAGGTCGGGCTTCGGGTGCTGGGGATGGCGGTTGCCGTTTGCGACGAGGCTTCCCTGCCGGCATCCCAGGAGGCTTTCGTATTCCGCTTCGTTGGCTTGGTCGGCCTTGCCGATCCGTTGCGGCCTCACGTTCCGGAGGCGGTTCGCGAATGCCGTTCGGCCGGCATCCGCGTCATCATGATCACGGGCGACTATCCGGCGACCGCCATGGCGATCGGCTTGCAAGCCGGGCTCGACATCACTGAGGTCGCGACCGGGGAGCAGGTCAAGCTCGCGGAGGACAGCGAGCTCGAGGCACTCGTCAGGAAGGTGAACGTCTTCGCGCGGGTTCTGCCGGAGCAGAAGCTGCGGATCG
The DNA here is from genome assembly GCF_025200905.1 of Bradyrhizobium yuanmingense. NCBI lineage: Bacteria > Pseudomonadati > Pseudomonadota > Alphaproteobacteria > Hyphomicrobiales > Nitrobacteraceae > Bradyrhizobium > Bradyrhizobium yuanmingense. The sequence continues at coordinate 2,912,610 of NZ_CP104173.1, forward strand.
TCCAGGCGCTGAAGCGCAGCGGCGAGATCGTTGCGATGACGGGCGACGGCGTCAACGACGCGCCGTCGCTGAAGGCCGCCCATATCGGAATCGCGATGGGTGGCCGCGGCACCGACGTCGCTCGCGAGGCATCCTCGATCGTCCTGCTCGACGACGACTTCAGCTCCATCGTCGCATCCATCCGCCTCGGTCGCCGGATCTACGACAATCTGCGCAAGGCGATGGCCTTTATCTTTGCCGTCCACGTGCCGATCGCGGGTCTTGCGCTGCTTCCCCTGGTGTTCGGGCTGCCGCTGGTGCTCGGCCCGGTGCACATCGCCTTTCTGGAGCTGATCATCGATCCCGTCTGCTCGCTGGTGTTCGAGGCCGAGCGGGAGGAGCGCGACGTCATGAAGCGTCCGCCGCGGCGTGCCGATGCGGAGCTGTTCTCGTGGCCCCTGATCGCCTGGAGCGTTCTGCAAGGCACGATGGCCTTCGCCTTGATCGCCGTGATCTTCGTCGCAGCGCTTCGTTCCGGCCTTCCGCCCGAGGAGGCTCGCACCCTCGCATTCATCGCGCTCGTCGTCTGCGTCCTCGCGCTGGTGCTGGTCAATCGATCCTTCAGCGCATCGTTCTTGTCTGCCTTCTTCCGTCCGAACGCGGCATTGCTCTGGATCTTCCTCTTGATTGCGCTCGTTCTCGCCACAGCCCTGTTCTGGCCGCCGGCCTCCGGCCTGTTTCGCTTCGGTCCGCTGCATCTTGACGATTTGATGATCACGCTCGGCGCCGGACTATTGGTGCTCACGGCGCTCGAACTGCTGAAGCCGATTTGGGCGCGGCGGCTTCGGTTCTAGCTCTCGCGAGGACTCCTGTGAAGCCAGGCGTCCGTCGGTTGCGGACAGGAGTTCCGACCATCGAGCCCGGTCCTCGCGCCTCGACTACGTCTTCGGCAGGCGGCCCATCAGATAGAACTCCTCGTTCGGCCGCATGCCCGTGAAATTCGCCAGCCGGTTCGACAGCGCGAAGAAGGCCGAGATCGCGGCGATGTCCCAGATATCATCGTCGCTGAAGCCGTGCGGCGCGAGAGCGGCGAAATCGTTCTCGGAAATCCGCTGCGCGTCTACCGAGACCTTCATGGCGAAATCGAGCATCGCCTTCTGCCGCGGCGTGATATCGGCCTTGCGGTAGTTGATGGCGACCTGGTCGGCGATCACAGGGTTCTTGGCGCGGATGCGCAGGATCGCGCCATGGGCGATCACGCAATATTGGCACTGGTTGGCCGCCGACGTCGCCACCACGATCATCTCGCGCTCGGCCTTGGTGAGGCCGCCGTCTTTCTCCATCAGCGCGTCGTGATAGGCGAAGAAGGCGCGGAACTCGTCGGGGCGATAGGCCAGCGTCAGGAACACGTTCGGGACGAAGCCGCTCTTCTCCTGCACGGCAAGGAGGCGCGTGCGAATGTCGTCGGGCAGGGTGTCGAGGGCGGGTGCGGGAAAGCGTTGCGCGGCGGTCTTTGTCATGGGCATGGTTCCAGCTTGGGGCGGGAACCATAGTCGATGCGTGGGGCGGGCTCAATCTGCCGGTCCGAAGCGGCCGCGACGAAGGTGTCAGGTGGGAACGACGTTCCATCCTCCGTCATTGCGAGCGCAGCGAAGCAATCCCGAGTCCCCCCGGCGGAAAGACTCTGGATTGCTTCGCTGCGCTCGCAATGACGATGTGGATGGAGCGAAGCCTTACCGCAGCGGCTTCTTCAGCAGCGAGAAGCGGTCCGGATCGAGGCCCATCGAGGGCTGCAGCATCGGGGCTTCGACGCTGGACATCGTCTTCGCGGGCGGTGCCGAGAACACGGGGTCGTTCGGCACGTCGCGCTGCGAGGTGGCGCCGCGCCAGCGTTCGAGCACGGCGCTGACGAAATGCATGTCGTGGCCGGAGGTGACGGAGGGCACGCTCGAGATGGTGGCCTCGCCGCGCGGCAATTGGTGCGGCGGCACCTCCTTGAAGCGCAAGCGGGTCGGCAGCGCCACGCCTTCGCCGAACGCCAGCACCTCGCGGGTGCCGAGCGACGGCACGAAGGAGAGCAGGTTCGCGGCGGCGTCCGACACGGCGGCGCGCAGCAGCGCCTGGTCGCGGTCGTTGGCGAGGCGCATCGTGAACAGCGTGTTGCACTGGGAGATGATGGTGGCGTCGAGCTCGGCGGGGCGCTGGGTGATGAGGCCAAGATAGACGCCGTATTTGCGGCCTTCCTTGGCGATGCGCGATACCGCCTTGCGGGTCGGGCCGAAGCCGATGTTGCGGTCGGCGGAGGCGTAGCGGTGCGCCTCTTCGCAGACGAACAGCAGCGGCGAGACGCCGTCGCTCCACAGCCCGAAGTCGAAGGCCATGCGGCAGAGCACGGAGACGACGGAATCGATCACCTCGGCCGGGAAGCCGGCGAGCTGCATCACCGTCATCGGCTTGCCGTTGGCGGGCAGGCGGAACAGATGGCTGATCACCTCGGCCATGGTGTCGCCGCCGACATTGGCGTTGTCGAACATGAAGGCGTAGCGCGGGTCGTTGCGCACGGCCTCGATGCGCGAGATCAGCTTGTGATAGATGATGCGCGAGGAGCGGTTCTCGAGCTTGCCCATCCGCTCGTCGATCAGCGACAACAGGTCGACCAGGCGATAGGGCACAGGCGTATCGACGGTATAGCCGATCTGCTTGGGATCGATGCGCTTGAGGCCGATGCGGTCGGCGTTCTGGTACTGGGTGTAGACGCCTTTGGCGAGCGGGATCACCTCGGCGAGGATGTCGAGCTCTTCCGGCACGCCGGCGCGGCCGCCGAACAGCACGTCGACGATTTCCTCGAAGTTGAACAGCCAGAACGGCAGCTTCAGGTTTCGCGGGTTGAGCACCAGCGCGCGGTCGCCGAAGCAGCGGCCATATTCGTTGTGCACGTCGAGCAGGAAGATGCGCAGGTTCGGCCGCGCCTTCAGGATCTCGTTGAGCAGCAGCGAGACGCCGGTCGATTTACCGACGCCGGTCGATCCCAGCACGGCAAAATGCTTGGACAGCATTTCCTCGACGTCGACATAGGCGATGACCGAGCGGTCCTGCTGCAGGAAGCCGACATTGATCTGGTCCGAGCCGGTCGGCGCGTAGATCGTGCGCAGCTCCTGGCTCGTGATCAGGTCGACGGCATCGCCGATGGTCGGATAGTTGGTGACGCCGCGCTGAAATTTGGCCTTGTCCGCGGCATTGAGGATCTCGCCGAGCAGGTCGACCGAGGCGATGGCAATGTAATTGTCCGAGCCCGACAGATTTTCGCAGGAGACCTCCGTGATCATCGCAACGATGACCGAGCTGGCGCAGCGAATGCTGACGAACCGGCCGACGGTGGCCCGCACCTCCGAGATCGGCATCCGGCTTTCCGCCAGAAGCCCAACCCGGGCGAGCGATCCGCGAACCGAAATCACGCGTCCAAAGGATGTCACGATGAATGAACCTGGCAAGAGCAAGGGGAGTTGCCCGGACTATGCGCGGCCGTCGCTGCACAAACGGTTAAACGCCGGACGCCGCGGCTCCGTTAAATCCGCGGTAATTCGGTCCGGAGGTTTGTTCCGACTACATCCTTACGGCCAGAACGGCGGGAAGATGCAGCAATTCCGGGCCGATCCGGGCTGTGATGGCTTAAGGAGTAGTTTACCATATGCTAAAGAGCGGCCAATGGGGCGCGGTTCTTGGGTGATCAAGAAGAGAGGTGCGACGAATGCCAGGAAAGCTCGTTAGACAGCGCGTCGGTCCCGGCATCTACCTGCTTCGGTTCAAGACCCAGTACGAACTAACCTCGACCTTCCTGCGCGTGCAGGAGTACTACGAGTCGCCCGAATTTCACGGTCGCGTCTTCTCGCTCGAGCAGTACATGGACTGGTACGCCGAGCAGAACGGCAATTTCACCTATTACCAGGACTGGTCGGGCTTCAACGTGCCATCAACAGCGTTCACACCGTTTTATTCAGGCGCATTCGACCCGCTCACACGCAAGGAAAGGAGGCTGCTCCGCCTGTTCGCCGGGCTTCGAAGCCGGTTCTACGTGATCGGGATTTACGAGGGCCGCGGCGACAGCTTAACGCACGAACTGGCGCACGCATTGTTCTTCACCGACGCCGAATACCGTAAAAGGGTATGCGAGGCGATGCGATCACATGATACGCGCACGCTGAAGCGGCAAATCGCAAAGGCTGGCTATGCGCAACACGTTATCGAGGACGAAACCCAGGCCTATCTGATCGCGCCGTCGGAGAAGCTCGGCGCAGCGTCCGAGCCGCTGCTGCCGCTGCGACGAAAGCTGAGGGCAGTGTTTCGCGTGCATGCCGAGAAATTGTCGGTGCCGGCAGGCTAAGGCAGGTTGTGCCGGATGAAGTCGATGGTCCTCTTCTGGCGGAAATAGTTGCAATGCCAGACTTCCGGATCGTTGCCAAAATCCTCGACGTCTCTGATTTTCAGCGGAAAGTCCTTCGCACCCAGATTGGCCATCGACTCAGTATCGACCACGAGGTCGTTGTCGCCAGGGAAGATCTGGTCGGCCGCAAGGTCGGCGCCCCGTAATGCTCGGAAGTTCTTCCAGAACTGCCATCCGGGGTTCACCGTAGCGAAATTTGATTGGACAACGAAGTACACAGGCTCGGTTGTACAAGGACCGAGCCGCAGCAAGTTGAGTTCGTAGTTGTTGGATATCTGGGACTGTCCGAACAGCCCCGGAGTGAGCGCAATGAGCCCGTCAAGAAGCGGCGTGTGGGCGAGCGTCCCGGTCACGGTCAGCACAACTTCTACCAGCTTGCTCGCGACCCACAGGAATGGATTGGCGCCTTCGACGAGTTGCAATGTCCTCTCGGCATAGGTGCCAACATTGGAAATCAGACTCAGCGCGTGCTGGAGCTTGTCGGGTGCGGCCAGCGAAGTCCCGTACAGCGGCGAGCCCGCAAAGACCACGCTGGTCTCGGCTTTGAGCGCCGCGCCGAACGCCTCCAGCCACCAGCGCACGATCAATCCCCCGCGGCTGTGGGCGATGACATGGACCGCTCCGGTAGCGCCGTTGAAAGCGCGTCCGAGCTCGAGTGCGTTCAGCACGGGGCTTACAGCAAGGGTTGCGTGCTCGAAAACGAGAACCTGGTCATACTTGTCAGGTCCGTTCAGCGCGGCATTCAGATATGCTTGGCCGTCCGGGGTCGCCGCGAACTCGCCAACCATGTTGACGGCGTTGGAGAAGGTCCCGTGGACGAGCAACAGGGTCCGGCCGGTAAATGGACCGTGGACATCGTTGGCATCGATGGTGAATGTTCGCGGTCCGCCCCGCAGCTGCCGGAGGTGGGACCGCAACGAGGTGCCGATCGCGGAATTGAGGCGCATGTCGATCGCGCCGATGGCGGCCGCCGCCTTGTTGGGCTGGAGCCTCGGAAACTCCCTGGTCAGAACGACCGTTTGGTCCGGAAGCGGCGGCGGCCCGCCGGCGCGGCGAGCACGGCGGCGGCGATGCGGTGCTTGCTCCTGCGCCGGTATGCTGTCGTACCAGCGCAGGACCCCGTTTTCCTCGACCAGCGAAGCTGTGAGCATTACGTTGTCGGGCACGTTGGACGCGCGACGCCGGCGGCGGCGCAGGCCAGCGACGGAATCCATTCTCTCGTCGTGATCAACGTAGAGATGCTCAAACAGGTCATCGTTGTCCTCTGCCGCCTTGATCTGCGACAGAAAACGTCCGGGATCTTCCGCAACAAACTGTGACATGTTCGATGCCGTCATTCATTGATGATCGGAAGCGGGGTGACGTTCAGGGTTCGCGCGTGCTGGACGTCGAGCAGGCTGTCGAATTCCTTCGGGCTGCGCAGGTTGGCCCGTCCTTCGGTTTGCGCGTCCTTGAAGCCGTAGGCCCCCGTCAGATAGGTGGCTTCCAGCATGACGAGGTCGCCGGAGGTCACATAGGCCATGATCTCCGCGTAACTCATTCTGGTGAGCCGCCAGCCGTAGGGATCGACGTAGCACAGGCCCGCATCGCGGGTCGCGGCGTCGCCGACGGTCGGCACCGTGGCAGGTATCTTGGCCACAGCGGCGAAGTCGTCATGTGCCTCCTCGGACCTCCAATAGCCGACGAAGGCATGACCGGTGAGCAGCACCAAGACCGGGAAGATGCCGACATATTCGAGGCACGAGGCGAGCAACAGGGCGAGGTCGATGCAGGTGCCGGTGTTGGAGGCGACGATCTCGCTGGGCGTGCGCAGCCGCTGCGTCTGCTCCGAATAGGCAGGGGGAGGGTTGATATACTGCAGGCGATATTCGTTCACGAGCGCGGTCCAGATGGACTGGACCTGGCGATCGACCGCGTGCCAGTCCTCCTGTTGATACCCATCGAACCCCGCGCCGGGATCGTCGAGAATACCGATCAGGTAGCGCCGCGAGGCGTTGATGATCTTCAGGATGGCCGGATCTCTCGGCAGCACAAAGGACGGCAGCCAGGGATTGTTCTTGGTATCGTCGAGCCATTCATCGACGGGGATCAAGGTAACGCGTCTGGTATCCTCGAAAGCCGTCTGTCCATCGCAAGTCACTTTGACGTAGACGGCGGACTGCACACGTTCGTGCAACGAGCGGCTCAAGCTGGCGGTGAGAGGGATGATCACGTTGGAGGATAGCGGTAGCTGCACCTCCGTCATGACCGGGATCGTGTAACGGTAGGGGTAGTTCTCGGCGCCGATGCAGAGTTCGACTTGAACGTAGATCGCTTGCACCGGCTTCTGGGTCAGCCGTGTCAACGTCAATTTGTCGAGCAACGGCCTGTTATTATGCAGCAGGGAGTAATTGATTTCCTCCGCCACGTCCAAGTCGACCTGGATCGGGATCATCTGGCTGTCCTCTTCTTCGGGGAAGACGCTCTCTTGGCGGGAGACGATCCCGGTGCTGACTTCCTGATCGACTCGGCGCCGGGTGCGAAGATGCTTCGTCCCATCCAAATCACGATCGACGTGCCATGCACCTTGTCAGAAGGCATCGCCTCCCAGGCCTTCAGGAATGCATCCGGGATCGAAAGGGTCAATTTGTCGGTTCCGTGAAACCAGTTCCAATAGAAGGCCTGGAAGAACAGCTCAGCCACCTCGTCGTCGATCTCGTCGAGGAATCCGAGAGCGACGTGGGCTTTATTTTTCACGAGCTCGCGCGCGATACGCGCGCCGGAGTAATAGAGATTGAGCGTGACGATACGGGGGGGCGTTGGACCCACCAGGATCTTGGCGAGGTCACCGTAGGGAACGGGAAGCTCGCTCTCATTACCTTCGCGAAGGATCATTCCATCTGGCAGCCGCCCGCTGGAATCGACGAGCGTGTCGAACAGCGGCTTATTCTTGTTCTTCATATCCACATAGAAATCGTCGACGATCCATGCGGCCTGGTGCGTATCTATTCCTGTGACGTGGATCGCCTCCCACTTCGAGCTGTGGATTTTCTTGGCAAGCTCGCTCGTCTGGGGCGTGCGGAGGATCGTCCAGTAGTCTTCGTCATTCCGTCTGTTGGGCGCACCAACTGCGACGCTGATACGTCTCTCCTCGTCCGAGAATTCGTACTTGTCCTTGAAGCGTCCGGGCGCGCTCTCGACGAAGAGGACGCCTGTCGGAGGGTGCGGCCTGACCTGCGCTAGCCCATTGTCGAAAAGGCGGGTGATCAAGGTGCTATGGTAGCGGCCTTCCGCGCGCGTACCAGCACTGAGCAGGTATTCCCAGGGAATTTCGCAGGCGGATTCGTGGATCACGCATGTCCGCGCATCCGACCGATCCCAATCATGCACCTCGATCTCGATGCGTTCGGCCGTCGCCAACTCGCGCAGGCGCTCGGACGTCACGCCGACGCTTGCGAGGGCTGTGACGGCGCGTTCGGCGACGGATTTGCGTAGTTCGGTGTCGGAGGCCCAGCGGGAGCGTACCCGAAGGAGATATGTCCACTCTTGCGCTAGACGCGCCAGCAACTCGGGGTGCTTGATGTGGGTGTCTTCGACGCCCGCGGCCCGAATGGTGGCGATATGCTTATCTGACGGCTGAGTGGCGGCCGGATGCGTACTCCCAGATTTCTTTGCCATCGAGTTCCCCCAACTCTCGGCGACCGGACGCATTGGTTTGCGCCCTAGCTCCTCAAGTTACACGTTTAGATAGCGCGTGTCCTCAAAATAAACCGGTCTGAGCGTCTTTCCCCAAGTCGTGATGCAACGTGCAGATCTGAGCGTTCGCGGGCTGTGTCGGGATAAGCGAGCTTGTTGACGAGACCTAATCATTTGTACATTAGTACAAATGAGCGCCGCGCAGAATGCCTGCGACTGCTCCAGGAGGAAGCCATGCAGCCCGAACCGATCCTCGACCTTGCCCACCTCGGCCACATGGAGCTGCTGACGCCGAAGCCCGACGAGAGCCTGAAGTTCTTCGTCGATGTCATGGGCATGACCGTCAGCGGACAGAAGGGCGAGTCGGTCTATTTGCGCGGCTGGGACGATTACGAGCGCTATTCGCTCAAGCTCACGGCGTCGAAGACCTCGGGCATGGGCCACATGGCGCTCCGTGCGCGCAGCCAGCAGGCGCTGGAGCGGCGCGTCGCCGCGCTGAAGGGATCCGGCTTCGACATCGGCTGGATCGACGGCGACATGGGGCAGGGGCCGACCTTCCGCTGCCGCGACCCCGATGGCCACATCGTCGAGCTCTATTACGAGACCGAATGGTATCAGGCGCCGCCGGAGCTCAAGCCCGCACTAAAGAACCAGGCGCAGCGCTTTCCGGCGCGCGGCGTCAACGTCCGCCGGCTCGATCATCTCAATTGCCTCGCCGTCGACATCAAGGCCAACCGCGAGTTCTTCGAGAATTACCTCGGCTGCCGCCTCACCGAGCAGATCGTACTCAACGACGGCCGTGAGGCCGCGATGTGGCTGACGATGTCGAACAAGAGCTACGACTTCGCCTATTCGCTCGATCACTCGGGCGTGCCGGGCCGCTTCCATCACGTCACCTACGCGCTCGACAGCCGTGAGGAGATTCTGCGCGCCGCCGACATTTTTCTAGAGAACGGCGTGCACATCGAGACCGGGCCGCACAAGCACGCGATCCAGCAGACCTTCTTCCTCTATGTCTATGAGCCCGGCGGCAACCGCGTCGAAGTCGCCAATGCCGGCGCGCGTCTCATTCTCGCGCCCGACTGGAAGCCGATCGTGTGGACCGAGGAGGAGCGCAAGAAGGGCCAGGCGTGGGGATTGAAGACGATCGAGTCCTTCCACACCCACGGCACGCCGCCGGTGGAGGTGAAGCACGACTAGCGTATTCACGCAGTGTCATTCCGGGGCGACGCGAAGCGGCGAGCCCGGAATCCATAACCCCGGCTGGTGGTTATGGATTCCGGGCTCCCTCGCTATGCTCGGGCCCCGGAATGACGTTAGTGGGTCGAACTTCGCACCCGCGAGATCGTCTCGCGCACGCCGGTCCAGGCCGGCTTGTCCGGCGCGAACTGCTTGCGCAAAAACGTCACGAGCTCCTCGACCTGTGCATCGCTCATGCTGTTCCTGAACGCGGGCATGTAGCCGAGATCGCTGGAGACTGGGTCTGCAATGCCGTGCAGGATCACCTGCACGAGATTATCCGCCTTCGTGCTGTGAACGTTGCTGTTGAGCGCGAGCGAGGGCCGCGTGCCGAACAGCGGCAGGCCGCCGACCTCGTGGCACACGGCGCAGGCGCCTTGATAGAGGCGGGCGCCCGCGGAGGAGGCGACGGTCACTTGCGTTGCGCTCTCGAGCTTGGCGGCGAGCGCATCCGGCGCTGGTGTATCGGCCGTGTCGTTGAAGGAGTTCAGATAGACCGCCATCGCGCGGATGTCCTGGTCGGGCAGGGCTTTGAGATCCCTGACGACAGGCGCCATCGGGCCGGCCGCGACACCGTGGTAACGCGAATGGCCGGTGCGCAAATAGGCGTAGAGCTCCTCCTCGTTCCACGGAATCGGCGCGTGCGAGAGCGAGGTCAGCGCCGGCGCTTCCCACCCCTCGGCGAAGCCGCCGGCGAGATAGGCGTTGCGCTGCTCGGCGCCGAGGGCGTTGCGGGGCGAATGACAGCCGCTGCAATGGCCGAGACTCTCAATCAGATAAGCGCCGCGATTCCATTGATCGGACTTGGCGGGATCAGGCTTGAACTCCTTCGTGTCGTGGAACAGCGCATTCCAGCCCGCGAGCAACGAGCGGAGATTGTAAGGGAAGGCGAGTTCGTTCGGCGGTGCCGTCGCACGCACTGAAGGCTGCGCCATCAGATACGCATAGAGCGCCTGCATGTCCGCGTCGCTGGTCTTTGCAAAATGCGTGTAGGGAAAAGCGGGATAGAGCTGCCGTCCGTCGCGATGCAAGCCATCGCGCATGGCGCGCTCGAAGGCCGGATAGGACCAGGCACCGATCCCGGTCTCGACGTCGGGCGTGATGTTGGTCGAATAGATCGTGCCGAATGGCGTCTCCAATGCGCGGCCGCCGGCGTTGAGCGCGCCGCCAATGCTGGTATGGCACTCCGCGCAATTGCCAAGCGCTGCAAGCTGCTCGCCGCGGGCGATGGTCGCCGCGGAATAGACCGACGCGTCGGGCCGTGCGATCGGCGCAATTGCGCGACCTGGAAGGAGCGCCGCACCGATGCCGATGGCAGCGGTGCAGACGGCTGCGATCGCTGCAGCGATACCGGCGCGCCTGGCGAACGGATTCGCCCAGACCCGGGACGGCCGCGATGCCGCCGGTGCGGGCAGAGCCTGCGGCGTCACCGCCGCATCGCCACGCAGACCCTTGAGGATTCGCTCGGGCGTGAACGGCGGCTCGCGGAAGCGCACGCCGGTGGCATCGAAGATGGCGTTCGCGATCGCCGCTGCGCTCGGCACCGAAGCAGACTCGCCGACGCCGAGCGGCGGCTGGTCCTGCCGCGGCAGCATCAAGACGTCGATCTTGGGTACGTCGGGGAAGGGGATGATGGGATAGGCGCCCCATTCGCGCGCGGCCACCGTGCCGCGCTCGAACGACACCTCTTCCATCAGCGCGCGGCTGGTGGATTGGATGACGTTGCCCTGGATCTGGTGGCGCACGCCGTCCGGGTTAATCATCAACCCGGAATCCTGCCCCGCGACGACGCGCGTCACGCTGACGTCGCCGGTCGTCTTGTTCACCGCGACGTCGGCAACCCAGGCCGACCACGCCGCGCCATAGCCCGGAAACTTGCTGTGGACGTAGAGCGCGTAGGCAAAGCCGCGGCCGTGCACGACCTCGCCGTCCTTCTCCTCTCGGACCGGCCGCGGCGTCCAGCCCGCGCGCTCGGCCACCGCATTGACCAGATCGATCGCGCGCGGGTCTTTCAGATAGCGCAGGCGATATTCGATCGGATCGACGGCGGCTTCGGCCGCAGCCTCGTCGATATAGGATTCATGCGCAAAGGTGTTCGGCAATGCCGAGACGCCGCGGAACCAGGAGGCCCGCACGATCGGCGGCGTGTCGTGGGCGACGACGCGCATGTGCTCGTAATCATAGGGCGGGATCGCGGTGCGGTCGCCCATCTGGAGCACGGTGGGCTCGGGGGAGATGCGACCGGTCAGCAGCAGCGCCAGCGTCGGAGCGGCGTTCGAGGGGTAGCGCGTGGCGAGGTCGTAAGCAGCAATGCCGCCGTCAGCGTCGAGGCCGCCATTGACGTCGATGAGTTGTGCCGTGCCTTTGGGCTCCCAGGCATGCTCCTGCTCACGCGTCAGCTGCACGCGGACCGGACGGCCGACGGCGCGGGACAGCAGCAGCGCATCGGCGGTGACGTCGTCGGCGCAGTTGCGGCCGTAGCAGCCGGCCGCCTCCAGCCGGATCACCTCGATCTCGCTCTCGGGACGCTCAACCAGCAACGCGAGGTCGTTGCGCAGCACATGCGGGTTCTGCGTGCCCGACCAGACGCGGATGTTGCAGTCCTGAAAGTCGGCGACGGCGCAGGAGGGGCCGATCGAGGCGTGCATCTGATACGGCCAGACGTAAGTGCGCTGCATCGGCTTGGCCGCGCCCGATATCGCCTTTTCGACCTCGCCCTTGTCGATCAGCGTGCGCGGCGTCGAGGGATTGGCGCGCAGGGCGGTCTCGACATCGCCAAGATCGGTCAGCGTCGGCGTCGGCTTCCAGCTCACCTTGAGCTGCTCTGCCGCGCGGATCGCATTCTCCTCGCGCTCGGCGACGACGCCGACGAAATCGCCGATCCGCACGACGGCGACAAGGCCGGGAATGTCGCGCACGGAGGATTCGTCGACCGCAATGAGGCTGGTGCCGACGAACGGTCCGGCATCGACGCCAGCATAGGGCGGCCGCACCACGCGGCCATGCACCATTCCTGATACTCGGACGTCGTGCACGAAAGTCAGCTCGCCCGTGGCTTTAGCAGGTAGATCGACGCGCGGCACCGACTGGCCGACGGTCGCGTAATCGCCGACAGGCTTGAGCTCGACGTCATCGGCCAGCTCGAGGCGGATCGCTTCGTCGCCGATGAGCTCGCCATAGCTGACGCTGCGATTGTCGTGGCCGCGAACGAGTCCGTCCTCGATCTTGAGCTCGGCTTCGGGCAAGTCCAGGCGTTCCGCCGCGCGCGCGATCAGAAAGTGCCGCGCTTGCGCCGCGGCCTTCCGCAGCGGCACGGCCGTGATCTGGATGGTCTCGCTCGCAATCGTCGCGCCCTGGTTCGGCACCAATGCCGTATTGCCGAGCACGACGACAACGCGCGCAAAGGACACGTCGAGCTCTTCGGCGACGATCTGGCCCAGCGCAGTGCGGATGCCGGTGCCGAGATCGACATGGCCGTTATAGGCCGTGACCGAACCGTCCGCGGTGATGCGGACGAAGGTCTCCGATGTGACCTCGTCCACGCTGCGCGCAACGACGAGCGAACCCGTGCGCTCAGCTCCGTTCGAAACAAAGAAGGCCATCAACCTGCGGCCTCGGTGAGTTGGCCGGATGCGCGCATCACCGCGCGAAGGATCTCGACATGCGTGCCGCAGCGGCAGAGATTGTAGCGCAGTGCCGCCAGCGCCTCCTGCTCGGTCGGCCGCGGGTTGATCGCGAGCAACGCCTTGGTGGTCATGATCATGCCGTTGAGACAATAGCCGCATTGTGCGGCCTGCTCGTCGATGAAGGCCTGCTGCACGACGTCGGGCTTGTCGCTTGTGCCGAGGCCTTCGAGCGTCACGATGTCGCGCCCGGCGCAGCCGCTCACCGGAATCACGCAGGAGCGTGCCGCCAGTCCGTCGATCAGGACAGTACAGGTGCCGCATTCCCCCAAGCCGCAGCCGTATTTCGGGCCGTTCAGCGCGAGATCATTGCGCAGCACGTAGAGCAGCGGCGTGTCGCGCGCTGCCGTGACCTCGTGGATCCTGCCGTTCACGGTGAGGCGGATCGGTGTCTGCGTCATCCTCGTTTCCAAGCCCAAGACGATATCCAAGATCATGCAATCGCGAAAATCGGACGCCGCGACGATACCGTTTGTACACAAACGTGCAAGCCATGCATGCCGCACTGCAGCGCGGTTGCCTTCTTTGTGGACAGGGCGGATAGGCAAATGAGGTTTTATGCGGCAGTGGCATCTTTTGCGCTGCACCGCCGCTTGACAGCCCCGGGGCAGCGCGCGCAACATCGTTCGTATACGAATGATAACTGCGATGTCCGCCGGCTCCGACATGGTGACAGAAACGACGAGCGCCGTCATCGACAAGATCCGCTGCGATGCTTGTCCGGTGATGTGCTACATCAAGCCGGGCGCGGCGGGCGCCTGCGATCGCTATGCCAATCACGACGGCAAGCTCGTCCGCGTCGATCCGCATGTCATCCTGGAGCGTACCGTTTCTCATGGCGGCAAGCTCGTCCCGTTCAGCCGCACCGAGGACTGGGACGGCAAGATCGTCCACGAGCCCTCGACTTTCGTGACGGCGATCGGGGCAGGCACGACCTATCCCGACTACAAGCCGGCGCCTTTCATCGTCTCTGCGGAGGTCGACGGCGTCGACATGGTGACGGTCGTCACCGAGGGCATCTTCTCCTATTGCGGCATCAAGGTGAAGATCGACACCGATCGCTATCTCGGCCCGGAGACCGCGACCGTGCGCGCGCAGGGCGAGGCGGTCGGCCATGTCACCACCAGCGAATACGGCTCGCAGATGCTCTCGCTAGGCGGCGTGCATCATCTCACCGGCGGCTCCAAGAAGGAGGGCCGCGTCACCTGCGACACGCTGATGGACCTCGCCAATTGCAAGGCGGTCGAGCTCACCATCGACGGCGGCGCCACCGTGGTGGTGCAGGCCGGGCAGCCGCCGATCGTCAACGGCGTGAAGGAAGAGCGCATGCGCGTCGGCTGCGGCTCGGCGACGATCGGCATGTTCGCCAAGCAATGGCACGGCAAGGTGGACGAAGTCGTCGTGGTCGATGACCACATCACCGGCGTGCTCAGCGAGCATCAAGCGGGCAAGCTGCTCGACATCGCCGACACCGGCATCAAGATGAAGGGCCGTCGCTCGACGCCCGGCCGCTATTTCCAGGTGGCCGATCCAGGCACGGGCTGGGGCGGCACCAACATCTCAGATCCCCTGTCGATCCTTGGCCCGTTCGATGCCAAGGAAGCAAAGCCCGGTCTGACCATGCTGATGGTCTCCACCACCGGAGAGCATTCGTCCTATTACGTGCTCGATGAGGCCTTGAAGCCGGTCGAGACCGAGATGCCTGACGACTTGAAGTTCTCGGTCGAGCGCATCCAGGAAAATTGCGAGCCCGCGTTGTGCACGGTGTTGTTCATGGCGGGCGCGGGCGGCTCCTTGCGCGCTGGCGTCACCGACAACCCGGTGCGGCTGACGCGCTCGGTGAAGGATGCGCTGACGCGCGTCACCAGCGGCGGCGCGCCGGTCTATGTCTGGCCCGGCGGCGGCATCACCTACATGGTCGACGTGACGCAGATGCCGTCAGGCGCGTTCGGCTATGTGCCGACACCGGCCCTGGTCGCGCCGATCGAATTCACCATGAAGCTGTCCGACTATGCCGCGCTCGGTGGCCACATGGATTATGTGAAGCCGCTCTCCGAGGTGCAGAGCGGCGACGATGTCCGCCAATTGCCCTGGCAGAACCCGATTCCGGGGCCTCGCACATGACCAGGCGCCCGCAAATCGCATTGCTGTCTGATGGCCGGCGGCTGCATTTGCAGGATGGACCGATCGATCTGATCGTGGAGGCGAGGGGACGTACGGATGCGGTGCGGGTCGCCTATGAGGCTGCGGCGCTGCGGTTCACTGGATTGCTCGACGAGCTTTGCGCGGAATTGCCAGGGCTGCGTACGGCGGTCGAGGAGAAGACCTCGCTGAAGGGCGTTGTCGCCCGCCGCATGCACGCTGCCGTCGCGCCTTATGCCGCCGATTGCTTCATCACGCCGATGGCGGCCGTTGCCGGCAGCGTCGCGGAGGAGATTCTGGCCGCGATGCTGCGAGCTGCACCGCTCGATCGGATTTACGTCAACAATGGGGGCGACATCGCGCTGCATCTCGGTGTGGGCGAGCATTTTTCGGTCGGCCTGATGGATCGTCCCGACCACGACGGCGTGATGCGGAGGATGCGGATCGATGCGAACGATCCGGTGCGGGGCGTCGCGACCAGCGGTCGGCACGGCCGCAGCTTTTCGCTCGGGATCGCCGATGCCGTGACCGTGCTGGCCGCAACCGCTTCGCAGGCCGATGCGGCCGCGACGGTGATCGCCAATGCCGTCGATCTGCCCGGGCATCCCGCAATCATCCGACAGCCTGCGAACGAGCTTCAGCCCGACAGCGATCTGGGCGCACGCCTTGTGACGCGCGGTGTCGGCGAGCTGTCTCACGATGAGATCGCAGCCGCGCTTGAATCTGGCGCGGAATGTGCACGGCAATTGTTCGATCGCGGACTGATCGAAGGTGCCGTGCTGCGGCTTTGTGGTGATATGCTTGTCATCGGAACAAAGGATATAGAAGAGCAACGATCGCGCCCGCGTGTGCTGGAGAACGCGGTCCATGCCTGAACAGGGAAGCGAAACATGAGCGCGATCATCCGCAAGATCGTCACCGTCGTCGAAGAGACGCAGATGGAGATGGGACGCCAGGTGTCGCCGCCGACCCGGCGTGCCGCCGCGATCGCCGTGATCGAAAATCCTTTCGCCGGAAAATATGTCGAGGATCTTTCGCCGCTGATCGCGATCGGCGAGGAGCTGGGCGAGCTCTTATCGAAGCGCGCGGTTGCGGCGCTCGGCATCGATGGCGCCAAGGCGCACAGCTACGGCAAGGCCGCGGCCGTCGGCGAGAACGGCGAGCTGGAGCATGCCGCCGCAATCCTCCACCCCAAGATGGGCGCGCCGGTGCGTAAAGTTCTGGGCAAGGGCGCGGCGCTGATCCCGTCCTCGAAGAAGCGCAGCGGCCCCGGCACGACCCTGGACATTCCGCTGGGGCACAAGGACGCAGCCTTCGTCCGCAGCCATTTCGACGGGATGGAGGTACAGATCAACGATGCGCCGCGCGCCAACGAGATCATGGTCGCGGTCGCCGTCACCGACAGCGGCCGTCCGCTGCCGCGCGTCGGCGGGCTGACGGTTGCGGAGATCAAGGGCGAAGACGGTCTGAGATAGATAGAAGTCGTAGGCGAGTTCAAATTGGAGGTTGGGATGCGAGCAAGAAATACTATCGTCGGCGCGGCCTTCGCGCTTCTGGCGGGCGGCATGGCCCATTCGGCCCTGGCGCAGGATATCAAGATCGGCGAGATCAACAGCTATTCGCTGCTGCCGGCATTCACCGAGCCCTATCGCAAGGGCTGGCAGCTTGCGGTCGAGGAAGTCAACGCGGCCGGCGGCATCAACGGCAAGAAGCTCGTCGTCATCTCCAAGGACGACGGCGGCAAGCCGGCGGATGCGCAGACCGCGGCCAACGAGCTCGTCTCGAGCGAGGGCGTCGCGATGCTCGCGGGAACGTTCCTGTCGAACATCGGTCTTGCGGTCTCTGACTTCGCCAACCAGAAGAAGGTCTTCTTCCTCGCGGCCGAGCCGCTCACGGACGCCATCACCTGGTCCAAGGGCAACAAGTACACGTTCCGCCTGCGTCCCTCCAACTACATGCAGGCGGCGATGCTGGTGGAAGCCGCCAGCAAGCTGCCCGCCAAACGCTGGGCGACGATCGCGCCGAACTACGAATACGGCCAGTCGGCGGTCGCGGTGTTCAAGAAGCTGATGTCGGAGAAGCGCCCCGACATCCAGTGGGTCGACGAGCAATGGCCGCCGCAGGGCAAGATCGACGCCGGCCCGGTGGTGCAGGCGGTTGCCGCCGCCAACCCGGAAGCGATCCTCAACGTCACGTTCGGCGCGGATCTCGTCAAACTCGTGCGCGAAGGCAACACCCGCGGCCTGTTCAAGGGGCGCGAGGTCGTCTCCTTCCTCACCGGCGAGCCCGAATATCTCGACCCGCTCAAGGACGAGACGCCGGAGGGCTGGATCGTCACCGGCTATCCCTGGTACTCGATCAAGACGCCAGAGCATGATGCGTTCCTGAAGGCGTACCAGGCCAAGTACAACGATTATCCGCGTCTCGGCTCGATCGTCGGCTACCAGACCATCAAGTCGGCCGCCGCGATCCTGGCCAAGGCAGGATCGACCGATCCGGAGAAGCTGATTGCCGCGGCGGAGGGGCTTACGATGCCATCGCCGTTCGGCGAGATCACCTTCCGCAAGATCGACCACCAGTCGACACTCGGGGCCTTCGTCGGCAAGACCGCGCTGAAGGACGGCAAGGGCGTGATGGTGGACTCGTCCTACAAGAAGGGCGCGGACTATCTGCCAAGCGACGCCGAAGTCGCCAAGCTGCGCCCGAAGGATTGAGTTCTTTCTCCCTCGCCCCGCTCTTCGCGGGGAGAGGGTTGGGGTGAGGGGCTCTCTCCACGCCCCCGCGCTGGTGGAGAGAGCCCCTCACCCGAATTGCTCCGCAATTCGACCTCTCCCCGCAAGAGCGGGGAGAGGTGACTTCAAACCTAACCCGGACCGCCGATGGCCTTTTACGTCGTACAGTTTCTGACCGGTCTCGCCAGCGCAGCGTCGCTGTTCCTGGTGGCCTCGGGCCTGTCGATCATTTTCGGCGTGACCCGGATCGTGAATTTCGCGCATGGCGCCTTCTACATGATCGGCGCATACATCGCCTTCACGCTGACCGAGCGCCTGTCCGGCGCGTTCGGCTTCTGGGGCGGCATCGTGCTGGCCGCGTTCGCGGTGGCGCTGATCGGCGTCATCGTCGAGATGGTGCTGCTCCGCCGCATCTATCATGCGCCCGAGCTGTTTCAGCTGCTCGCGACGTTCGGCCTGACCTTGATGGTCGAGGATCTCGTCGTGCTGATCTGGGGGCCCGACGATCTCGTCGGCCGCCGCGCACCGGGCTTCAGGGGCGCGATCGACTTTTTCGGCCAGAACATTCCGAGCTACGACCTGTTCCTGATCGTGCTCGGTCCCGTCGTGCTCGGCATTCTCTGGCTGCTGTTCCAGCGCACGCGCTGGGGCGTCTTGGTGCGCGCGGCGACGCAGGATCGCGACATGGTGGCCGCGCTCGGCGTCAACCAAAAGTGGCTGTTCACGTCGGTGTTCGCCGTCGGCGTCTTCCTCGCAGCGCTCGGCGGCGCGCTCCAGATCCCGCGCGATGCCGTGCATCACGCCATGGACCTGCGGATC
The DNA here is from genome assembly GCF_025200905.1 of Bradyrhizobium yuanmingense. NCBI lineage: Bacteria > Pseudomonadati > Pseudomonadota > Alphaproteobacteria > Hyphomicrobiales > Nitrobacteraceae > Bradyrhizobium > Bradyrhizobium yuanmingense. The sequence goes on from NZ_CP104173.1 coordinate 2,931,320, forward strand.
ATCGTCGAGGTCTTCGTCGTGGTGGTGATCGGTGGCCTCGGCAGCATCGTCGGCGCTTTCGTCGCGGCGGTGCTGGTCTCCGAGCTGAATGCCTTCGGCATCCTGATCTTCCCGAAGATCTCCATCATCCTTGTATTCCTGGTGATGGCCGTGGTGCTGATCGTGCGTCCCTGGGGCCTGTTCGGCAAGCCGGAGGCGGCCGCGCGCAAGACGCCGGGTCTCACCGTCAATCCCTGGCGGCCGCTGACCTCGAACGAGCGGCTGATGGCGCTTGCGGCGCTGATCGTCGCGGCCATGCTGCCGCTGTTCGCCGGCAACTATCTGCTGACCGTGGGCTCGGAGATCGCGATCTTCGTGATCTTCGCCGTCAGCCTGCACTTCCTGATGTCGGTCGGCGGCCTCGCATCGTTCGGGCACGCCGCCTATTTTGGCCTGGGCGCCTATGGCATCGCCTTCCTCGCCAAGATGGCGGGACTGCCGATGATCGTCTGCTTGCTGCTCGGGCCGCTGCTCGGCTGCATGGGCGCGGCCGTGTTCGGTTTCTTCGCGGTGCAGCTCTCCGGCGTCTATTTCGCGATGCTGACGCTCGCCTTCGCGCAGATCGTCTGGTCGATCGCGTTCCAGTGGGTGGACGTGACCGGCGGCGACAACGGCATTCTCGGCCTCTGGCCATCGAGCTGGGTGGCAAGTCCGTCGCGCTTCTATTGGCTTTCGCTCGGCGTCGCGGCGCTGGTGACTGTCGCGCTGCGGGCCATGGTGTTCTCGCCGTTCGGCTACGCGCTTCGTGCCACGCGCGACTCGGTTCTGCGCAGCGAAGCCATCGGCATCGATGCCAAGCGCATCCAGTGGACCGCCTTCGTGATCGCCGGCACGACCGCCGGCATCGGCGGTGCGCTGTTTGCCTACCTGAAGGGCAGCGTGTTCCCCGACAATCTCGGCATCTCGCTCTCGGTCGACGCGCTGGTCATGGTGCTGCTCGGCGGCGTCGAGACGGTCTCGGGCGCGGTGATCGGCGCCATCGTCTACAAGGCTTTGAACATCTGGCTGGTGAGCCAGACCGATCTGTCGAAGCTCGTGCTTGGCGGCTTCATCATGCTGATCGTCGTCGTCTTCCCCAAGGGCATCGTCGGCACGCTGGAGATGCTGGCGCAGCGCCGCAAGAAAGCATCGCCGCCGGGATCACCTTTGCTCGCCAAGCCGATCGAGTCTGCCGAATGAGCGTCGCACCTCCACTTCTCGCGGTCGAAGGCCTGACCAAATCCTATGGCGGCATCCATGCCGTGCGAGGCGTCTCGTTCTCGCTGCGGGCCGGCGAGATCCTGGCGCTGATCGGGCCGAACGGCGCCGGAAAAAGCACCTGCTTCGACATGCTCAACGGCCAGAACATGCCTGATAGCGGCCACGTTCGCCTGCTTGGCGAGGAGATCACCGGCCGGAAGCCGCGTGAGGTCTGGCGGCTCGGCGTCGGCCGCACCTTCCAGATCACCGCGACCTTCGCCACCATGACCGTGCGCGAGAACGTGCAGGTCGCGCTGATCTCGCACGGCAAGCAGCTGTTCAATCTGTTCGGCTCGGCGCCGAAGTTCGATCGCGACGAGGCCGGCCGCCTGCTCGAGCTGGTCGGCATGGGCGGCTATGCGGACCGGCCCTGCGGCGAGCTTGCCTATGGCGATCTCAAGCGGCTCGAGCTTGCGGTTGCGCTCGCCAACCAGCCCAAGCTGCTGCTGATGGACGAGCCGACGGCCGGAATGGCACCGCGCGAGCGCGTCGAATTGATGCGGCTGACCGCGCGCATTGCCCGGGAAAAATCCATTGGCGTTCTCTTCACCGAGCACGACATGGACGTGGTGTTCGAGCATGCCGACCGCATCCTCGTGCTCAACCGCGGGACGTTGATCGCGGAGGGCTCGCCGGCGGAAGTGCGCGGCAATCCCCAGGTGCAGGCGGTCTATCTCGGCGAGGGCCTTGTCTACGATGCCCGGCACCGCGAGGGAGCCTCCACATGAAGCTCACGGTGCAAGACCTCAACAGCCATTATGGTCCGGCGCATATCCTGTTCGACATCGGCTTCGAGGTCGGCGAGGGCGAGGTGGTGGCACTGCTGGGACGCAACGGCGCCGGCAAGTCGACGACGTTCCGGTCGATCGTCGGCCTCGTCGCGCAGCGCTCCGGCCGCATCACGTTCGAGGGCAAGGACGTCTCGTCGAAGCCGACACACGAGATCGTGCGCGATGGCCTCGGCTACGTGCCGGAGGAGCGTCGCATCTTCACGGACCTGACCGTCGAGGAAAACCTCGAAGTCGGCCGCCAGCCGAAGCGTCCGAACGCACCGCACTGGACGCGCGAAAAGCTGTTCGCGCTGTTTCCTAACCTCGGCGAGATGAAGAACCGCCCGGGCGGACGCATGAGCGGCGGCGAGCAGCAGATGCTCACCATCGCGCGCACGCTGATGGGCAATCCCTCGCTGGTGCTGCTGGACGAGCCGTCGGAGGGCCTGTCGCCGAAGATCGTGGAGCAGATGGTCGACGCCATCCTGACCATGAAGAAGGAAGGCGTCAGCATCGTCGTCTCCGAGCAAAATCTGCATTTCGCGCGGCTGATCTCGGATCGCGCCTACATCATCGAGCGCGGCCGCATCTGCTTCGGCGGCACCATGGCCGAGCTCGACGCGCGCCCGGATATCCGCGACGCGCATCTGTCGTTGTGAGGCAAGGGGAAGGGCTGCGAACGGATGGCGAGAAGCGTTGCGGCAAAGAAAAGTGTCAAACCGGCGAAACCGCCTTACGTGCTCGACGAACAGGTTGGCTTCATCCTGCGCCAGGTCTGGCAGCGCCACAGCTCGATCTTCGCCCGCGACATCGGCACCAATCTGACGCCGACGCAATGGGCGGCGCTGTCGAAACTGGCCGAGACCGGGCCGTGCTCGCAGAATCAGCTCGGGCGCCTGACGGCGATGGACGTCGCGACCATCAAGGGCGTGATCGATCGTCTCACCGCGCGCGGCCTCACCGAGACGAGCCAGGATCCCGAGGACGGCCGCCGCCTGCTGGTGAGCCTGACCCGCGCCGGACAGCAGCTTGCCGAAAAGCTGGCGCCGAACGCGCTGGCGATCACCCGCGAGACGCTGGCGCCGCTCGAGGCGAAAGAGCGCGAGACGCTGATGATGCTGCTGAACAAGCTCAGGTGAAGGTTTCGTAGGGCGGGCAGAGCGAAGCGTGCCCGCCATCCTTTCTCGAGTCGCAAAAATCGTGGGCACGGCACTTCGCGCCGTTTGACCACCCTACGGCAGTTGAACAAGGTGCCGGAACTGGCGACTAACCTTGATGAAGGGTTTATCGAGGTTTTGGTCATGAGAGTTGCGACGCGCTTTGCGGTTGTCTTGAGTCTTGGTGCCGTGCTCGCCGGCCAATGCGCTCCCGCCTTGGCGGCGCAGCCTTACGAAGGCTTCTGGGCCTCGACCAAAAAGGACTGTCGCGACGACGACAGTCCCAACCGCATGAGCATCGAGGGCGGCAATCGCCTGTACTGGTATGAGACGCGGTGCCGCGCCAGCCAGATCACGGCCGACGGAAGGCTCGGCTGGAAAATGAAGCTGGCCTGCGAAGGCGAGGGCGAAAAATTCCGCTCCAATCCTCGCGTCTCCGTCGCTGCGGATGGCAGGCTGGTGATGGACAACGGTCCAGTTGGGCGGGCCAAGCGCCAGACCTATGTGCGCTGTGAGATTGCGAAGAAGCGCTGATCTCTTACGTCTTTCCCGGCCATTTGGCGCGGTAGCGGATTTCGCTGCCGTCACCAAGCCGCCGCCACGTTCCGAATTCCGGCGTATGCGGCGCGCGGGCCGTCAAATCGATCGATAGATCCGGCTCGGCTGGCCCTGGATGTTGATGGCGAGCTGCCGGTGCGAGGTTCGAAACGCCAGCTCGACTTCGCCGGCGATAACCGCCTGGTCGCCATCGCGATAGAACGCGGCCGGACTGACTTCGCCCGGCATGGTGTTGATGTCGGTTTGCAGTTCGATGGTGATGTCCTGCGCCGATGTTGGCACCGTTGCTCCCGCCGGAAAGCGGACCTCGAACACGAGCAGGGGATTGGCGCCGTTGCGGTTGAGCCAGGGCGTTGCGGTCGCGTATGCGTACGCAATGTAGGCGCCGAGGCCGGCGGTGCAGAGCAGGGCGACGATGCCGAGCGACTTCAAGCTGTTCCGCGCGACGCCGCCGACGCCTGCGTCCTGCCCTGCATTTTTGCCTGAACGCGTCACGAGCCAATTGGCGAGGACCGCGCCGGCGATTGCACCGGTGGGCGAGTAGACGAACAGTCCCAGCAGACCCGATGTGATCGGGTCCGCACGGTTGCCGACATCGAGGAGAGAAAACAGCACAAAGATCGCGATATAGCCCGCCACCGCGCCAGCGACGCCCACGGCTATCCGTGATGGGTCCTTCATGTCAGCCTCGATGGTCGAACAATGAACTGCCGCCGCCGAGGGCTGCCTGCGTTAGACGCAACAGGCTTGCGACTTGTTCAATGCCTTCGAGGGACGGTGCGAGCGGCGGGCCGCTCCGGCTGCATCACTTCGCCACCACCTCCGGCACCTTGCCGGCGGGCGGCGTGTTGCGGCTGCGCTGGGTGCGGACGATGCCGTCGATGATGGTCATTCCGATGCCGGGGAGATCGCCGAGCTGAACGCTCTCCAGGATGTTCTTGCCCGGCGAGTGCTGGGCCTTGTCCATGATGACGAAGTCGGCGGAGCGGCCGACCTCGATCAGGCCGCAGTCGAGCTGGCGCATCCGGGCGGTGTTGCCGGTGGCAAGGCAGAATGCGATCTCGGCCGGGAGGTCGCCGAGCGAGGACAGCATCGAGACCATGCGCAGAATGCCGAGCGGCTGCACGCCGGAGCCGGCGGGCGCGTCGGTACCAAGGATGACGCGATGCAGGTCGCCCATCTCGCGGGCGGTGCGCAGCGTGAACAGGGCCGAGCGCTCATTGCCGTTGTGCACGAGCTCGAGGCCGCGCTTGCAGCCCTCGCAGATGCAGCGGATCTGGTCGTCGGGCAGAGCAGTGTGGCCGCCGTTGATGTGGCCGACCACGTCGGTGTCGGCCTCAAGCACCACGTCCTTGTCGATCAGGCCGGAGCCGGGGATCGACGGGCCGCCGGTGTGGATGGTGCTCTGGATACCGTATTTGCGCGCCCAGCCGACCATCTTCCGCGCGGTCGGGCCGTCCTTGACGCCGCCGAGGCCGACCTCGCCGAGCAGCTTGACGCCGTTGGCCGCCATCTCCTTGAAGTCCTCTTCCACCATCTCGCATTCGATCACCGGCGCGCCGGCGTGAACCTTCACGCCGCCGGGGCGCAAGGTCCAGAACGCGCGCTGGGCGAACACGGCCATGGCCTTGAGGCCGACGACGTCGCGGGGTCGGCCAGGCATGTGCACCTCGCCGGCGGAGATCATGGTGGTGACGCCGCCGTGCAGATAGCTGTCGATCCAGTTGATCTGGTTCTGCCGCGGCGTCCAGTCGCCGGCGACAGGGTGGACGTGGCTGTCGATCAGGCCCGGCGCCACCGTGGTGCCGTTGGCGTCGACGATGGTGGTGGCGCCTTCGGTATTGACCTCCTTGAAGCGGCCGATCGCGCTGATCTTGCCGTTCTCGGCGACGATGGTGTCGCCGTCCAGGATCGGCTTTTCCAAAGCGCCGGACAGGATCAGGCCGATATTGCGGATCACCAGCTTCGAGGGTCCGGTGGCCTGGGGTGCGTCATGCGCCATGGAAGGGGCTCCTTATTCCTAACTGCAACGCTTCCGATCTTGGGCAGCCTTGACCGCGGGATCAAGCCGGATTATTCATTAGTATACGAATGATCGTGTACAAACGACGCATAGCTGCCGGCCTCGGAACCGCAATCGACGCGACAGGGAAGGTGAGATGAGCAATTTCAATCAAGAAAGCGTTTTGAGCGTCCACCACTGGACCGATACGCTCTTCTCCTTCAAGACCACCCGCAACCCGACCTTCCGCTTCCGTAACGGCGAATTCACCATGATCGGGCTCAAGGTCGGCGAGAAGCCGCTGCTGCGGGCTTACAGCGTCGCCAGCGCCAATTACGAGGACACGCTGGAATTCTTCTCGATCAAGGTGCCGGACGGACCGCTGACCTCGCGCCTCCAACATCTGAAGGAAGGCGACGAGATCATCGTCAGCCGCAAGGCCACCGGCACACTGGTGATCGACAATCTGGAAGAGGGACGTAACCTCTACCTGATCGGCACCGGCACGGGTCTTGCGCCGTTCCTGAGCGTGATCAAGGATCCCGAGACCTACGAGCGGTTCGAGAAGGTGGTGCTGCTGCACGGCTGTCGGCACGTCAAGGAGCTCGCCTATGGCGAGATGATCACCGAGCATCTGCCGAAGGACGAGCTGCTTGGCGAGTACATCCAGAACCAGCTGATCTACTATCCGACCGTGACGCGCGATCCCTTCCGCAATCGCGGCCGCATCACCGATCTCATCACCTCAGGCAAGCTGTTCGCCGATATCGGCCTGCCGGTGCTGGAAGCCGCCCATGACCGCGTCATGATCTGCGGCAGCCCGGCCCTTGTGGCGGACACCCGCGTCCTCCTGGGTGAGCGCGGCTTCGTCGAGGGCAATCACGGCGAGCCTGCCCAGTTCGTGGTAGAGAAGGCCTTCGCCGAGCGCTGAAGCGTTTTCGAGCGAAGTGGATACCGGTTCGCGTCAAGAAGACCCGCCCAAATAGGAATCTAGGGCCCCGTTGCGGGGGCTCCAGATCCGGAATTTCTGCGCGAGAAGATCGCATTTTCGCCACCGCCGGGGCGTTGCGGCGCCGATTCGGCGCACGATACTATGTGGGACCGAATCAGCGGAGTTCCCACATGGTTGCGGACAGCGACAGCAACATCGCCTGGCACCGGGTTCAGTTGAAGAAGAACCGCGCCGAGCTGAAGGCGCTGGAGACCGCGCGCTTCACGATGGGCGAGATCGCCACCTCGAAGCGCAACGGCCAGACGCAGAAGACGATCGCGGAACTCAAGCGCAAGATCGCACAGTCGGAGCGCGCCATCGCCGATCACGACAAACGGACGCGCCGTCCACTCGCAACCGACCTGCAGAGCCTCAGCAACGGCAGCTGGAGCCATTGGGACGCCTACACCCAACAGCAGCGCAAGAGCGGCCAGCGCTCCTCCGGGCGCGGATAGGCGCGGCTCGCCACGCCTGCGGCCGACGAGCAGACGCACCCTTGCGCCGGCCGCGCCGCGCACCATCTCGGTGATACGCCACCAATCGTTCCGGTGATCCCATGACAGTGCGCCTCGATTTCACCAGCGAGGCCTTCTTTCGCGATCCGCCCAAGGCGATCGCGAAATTGCGCATGTCCGCACCCGTGGTCGCGACGCGGTTTCCCATCGTCGGCAATGTCTGGATCACCACGACCCATGACGCCACCGCGCAGGTCCTGAAGGACGGCGCGACCTTCACCTTGCGCAAGGAGGATGGTGACATCGCGGGCTTGCGCTGGTGGATGCCGAGATTCGTCAGGACCATCGCCAACAACATGCTGACGATGGACGAGCCAGATCACACGCGGCTGCGCAGCATCGTCGACGAAGCGTTTCGCCGCCGCGCGATCGTTGCGATGGAGCCGCGCATCCGGGCCATCGCTGACGGTCTGGCCGACGAGCTGTTCGCGCAAGGATCCCCGGCCGATCTGGTCCAGCGCTATGCGCGCATCCTGCCGCTCGCGGTGATCTCGGAGCTGCTCGGCCTGCCGCTCGCAGATCGTCCAAAATTCATCGCCTGGGCCAACGCGATATCCTCGCTGACGAATGTCGTCAGCTTCTTCCGCCTGCTGTTCGCGGTGCGCAAGATGCGCGCCTACCTCGAGCAGCAGTTGCAGATCGCGCGTGTCCAGGGCGGCGAGGGCCTGATTGCCGAGCTGATTCAGGTCGAGCGCGAAGGCGGCCAGATCACGCCGGATGAAATGGTCTCGATGGTGTTTCTGTTGCTCGGGGCGGGATCGGAAACCACCACCCATCTCATCAGCGGTTCCATCTACGAGCTGCTCAGGAATCCCGAGCTGCGCGACTGGCTGGAACAGGATTGGAGCCGCGTCGGGCTCGCGGTCGAGGAGTTTCTGCGCTTCGTCTCGCCCGTGCAATTCTCCAAGCCACGCTACGTGCGGCGCGATGTCGAGGTCGAGGGCGTGCGCCTGAAGAAGGGCGATCGCGTCATGGTGATGCTCGCCGCTGCGAACATGGATCCCGCGGTACATGATCGTCCCGAGACCCTCGATCTCGAACGCAAGCCGAACCGCCATATCTCATTCGGCACGGGAATCCACTTCTGCCTCGGCCATCAGCTCGCGCGCATCGAGGCGGCCTGCGCGCTGGAGGCGCTGTTCGTGCGTTGGCCGAAATTGAGTCTTGCCGTCGATGCCGCTGAAATCCGCTGGCGCAAGCGGCCGGGCTTGCGCGCGATCGCGAAGCTTCCCGTCACGGCAGAGGGCCGCGGAACAGAGGCGACTGCACGCAGCGGAACGAGGGGCGATCGTTCCCTCACCGCGGCAAACTGACGTCGGCGGCGCCCTTCGGAAAATCTTTGCTTGTTGTGATCGGCCAGGAACGGTGTGCCGTTCGTGCTGTTGTCATCCCGACATGACGCGGAGGGGAGTTCCTTGGGGCGCATGTCGCAGATCGACGTCTTAACGGGAGACCAGATCATGGCCAGCAAGATGCCACCTGTTCCACCGGACAATCAGAGCCGCAAGGGAACCGGCGATCGCAAGCAGATGTCCGCCGATCAGATGCCGCACGGTCAGGAGCGTGTACAGAATCCAGATCAGCATGGACAGCAGGGCAACATCAAGCAGAACACGACCAACCAAGGCTATCAGCAAGATCGCTGAGGAGGACGACATTCATGTCGACATCCACGAAGACACCGAACAGCATTCGACAGGGTGGGCCCGGCGCCTCGCATGAGAACGCGAAGGCACCGCTTCAGGTGAAGAAGCCGCCGGCGGACGATCCGCAGCGCAGCCACAGCCGGGTTTCCGGCGGCGGTGGCGAGCGCGACTCCCATCACACGCACGACGAGGCCGGAAAGGGCGGAGGCAGGTGACATGACCAACAAGCAACCCAAGCTGTACGCGCCGACCGAGAAGGACCTGCATGACAACCCCCTGATCGGCGGATCCAAGGGCGTGAATAGGGCAGGCGTTTCGCCTGACGACCTCGAGGAGGTCTTGGGCGAGAACACGATCGAAGGCGACGTCGAAAACGACGTGAACGCCGGTGGCGGTATCGACAAGGATGTCGCGCGGAGCGGTTCGCCCCGAAGAGGCCGGTAAGATTGGAGGCCCACAATGCAGGGCAAGAAGACTCACGAACAGCAAGTGCGCATCCTCGAGCGGAAGCCAGATGTTCCGGATGCGCGAGAACTCGAGCAGGCCGCCGGTCATAACCCGCAAGACACGCGCGTCCATCGTGCGAACCCCGAAGCTCGTCACAGCGAGTTTCCAGTGAGCCGCGGCGGTCTCAACCAGGAGAGCGATCACAACAAGCACAACGATCCCGGCCAGAGCGGCCACAAGCCGCCCAAACCGACGACGGCACAACAGAAGCACTAAATCATCGGAAGAGAGGAGAGACTGATGCCTGGTGGGCATGGCAGCAAGACGCACTTCAGATCGGGCATGCATGGCAAGGGCGACGGCACCGGCGCATTGACCGACGTGCCGAAGGAGATGATCGGCGACAACATGGTCCTGTCCAACCGCGACAAGAAACAGCATTCGGACATTCGTGGCATGGACGGCAAGTCCATCCAGACCGAACAATATCAGGACCACGCAGCAAACCGGCTCGATGAGAAGCCGGAGGCCGACGAGACCTGAGAGGACGTTCCTTCCGCCAACTTGCGGACCGGTGTTCAGCCGGTCCGCTTTTTTGTGGGCGCAAGGTCACGCTCCCAGCCGAACACCGAACGGCCATCGAGCTCCGGTGAGGCCGCACGCTCGCCGGCGATGAAAGCATCGACTGAGGGGCCGCGCGCGGTCCTCTCCAACCGCCGTGCCTGGTCGTCGAGGCGTTTGATCGCCTGCATCTCCTCGTCGCGTCCGAGCTTCGCGTTTCGGATCGCGCCCTTCAGCACCCGGATGGTCTCGTCATAGACCTTGATCGGAACGGGGTAGGGATGCCGGTCCTTGCCGCCATGGGCGAGCGAGAAACGTGCGGGGTCCCTGAAGCGATAGGGCGCGCCGTGCACGACCTCGGCAACCATCGCGAGCGAGCGCACCGTGCGCGCGCCGACGCCCGGCGTCAGCAGCAGCTCCGGAAAATCCGCCGGGCCGCGTTCGGCTGCGGCGGCGAGCGTGCCGTGCAGGCGGCGCGCGAACACGTCCTTCGGCCGCACATCATGATGCGCAGGCATGATCAGATGCGGCAGCATGCCTTGCGCCGGCGTGGACGGGGTCCCCGTGAGCCGCTCGAATTCGGAGACGATGCGATCCGGACCGAGGTCGGAGAGCAGCTCGAGCTGTGCCGTCCGAGATAGATCGGCGCGATGATCGGTGAGATTGACGATCTCCCCCTGCTGCGGCCCGTCGATTGCGCTGTGCGGTGTATCGACAAAGCTCTTCAGTGCCTCGGAGTGCCAGTGATAGCGCCGCGCCTGCCGCTTGTCGCCGTTCATGCCCTGCTGCACCACCGTCCATTTGCCGTCAGTGGTGACGAAGAAGCCGTGCAGGTAAAGGTCAAAGCCGTCCTGGACCGCGGCGCTGTCGACCTTGGCGACCAGACGGCTGGCCCGGGTCAGCTTGACGCCGTCAAATCCGACGCGGTCGCCGAGCTGCAACAGCTCGTCCGGCGTCTTGCGCGAATGCTGACCGCGACCGCCACAGACGTAAATCCCGAGCTCGTCCTGGAGCGGTCCGAGCCCGCGCTTCAGCGCGCCTATCACGGAGGTGGTGATGCCGGAGGAGTGCCAGTCCATTCCCATCACGGCGCCAAACGACTGGAACCAGAATGGATGCGACAGGCGCTGTAGAAATGCGTCGCGGCCGTAATGATGCACGATCGCCTGGGTGACGATCGCCCCGAGCGAGGACATGCGACTTGCCAGCCAGGGCGGAACCCGCCCGGTGTGAAGAGGAAGATCGGCGCTGCCGGTTCGTCGAGTCATGGCGACAAGCCTAGCGCAGCTCAGCGACGGTTGCACCTGCGGGATGCTGCATTGCACGGGGCGGGGGAGCGAAGCCGGCCGGGATGCGTTGTGCGGGTTGCGTGAGTGCAATGATGGGGACGATCCATGGATTGGCAGGCTCTGACGGCCGATATCGACAGGATGTTCGGCTGGATACCGTCATGGTTCATCGGCCTCACCCTGGTTGCCGGCGCGATCCTGCTTGCCCTGCTCGTCTACCGGGTTGCCACATGGCTTCTCAACCGCGCTTTCGGAACGCGGCTTCCGCTCTTGAGCGTGTTCATCGAGCGCACGGCAGGCCCCGCGCAAATGGCGCTTTGCCTTGCCGCCGTCGCAATGGTGCTGCCGCTGGCGCCGCTCGACGATACGATCCGCACCCCCCTGACGCGGCTGTTCGTCGTGGCCTTCATCGCGCTGATCGGCTGGATCTCGATCCGGATCGTCGACATGAGCGCGGCGCGCTACTTGCAGAACTTTCGCGATGTCACCGAGAATTTCGTCGCGCGCAAGCACGTCACGCAGGTGCGCGTGTTCAAGCGCGTCACCGACACCATCATCGTCATCATCACGGTCTCCGCCGCGCTGATGACGTTCGACTCCGTGAAGCAATACGGAGTCAGCCTGTTCGCCTCCGCAGGTGCTGCCGGCATCATCGTCGGCCTTGCCGCGCGCCCGCTGCTGAGCAATCTGATCGCCGGCCTGCAGATCGCGATCACCCAGCCGATCCGCATCGAGGATGCCGTGATCATCGAGAACGAATGGGGCTGGATCGAGGATATCGCCTCGACCTATGTCGTGATCCGGCTGTGGGATTGGCGCCGCATGGTGGTGCCGCTGTCCTACTTCATCGAAAAGCCGTTCCAGAACTGGACGCGCGACACCGCATCCCTCATCGGCGTCGTCGCGCTGCATGTCGACTATCGCGCCGACGTCCCGCGCATCCGACGCTGGCTGGAGGAGGCGGTGAAGCAGTCGAAGCTGTGGGACGGGGAGGTGGTGAATCTCCAGGTGATCGATGCCGATTCGCGCACCATCGAGCTTCGGGCGCTGGTCAGTGCCAGGAACGCACCGCAGTCGTGGGACCTGCGCTGCGAGATCAGGGAGAAGCTCATCGCCTTCATCCGCGACGAGATGCCGGAGGCGCTGCCGCGCGACCGCGCCATCCTGATCCCGTCGGGAGACGGAGAGGGCGATCTCGGACTGCGTCCCGCACCGCCGGAGAAGATGCGGGCGAGCGCCAGTCACTGAACGGCGCTTACGCGCCTGCGCCGTCCCGCCATTGCCACGTTCTTGTTGACGAGACCTGATCTTTTGTACGATAGTACAAATCTCATGGTACGCAAGCCCACCAGCAAGGAAGCGGCCCGCAAGCCGAACATGCGCGAGGCGATCCTCGCCGCCGCGGAGGAGCTGTTCGCCACCAACGGCTTCAATGCCGTATCGGTGCGCGACATTGCGCAAGCTGCCGGGGCAAATCCGGGCAGCGTGACCTATCATTTCAAGACCAAGGACGGTTTGCTGCTGGAGATCTACCGGCGTCATTGCGGGCCGATGAATCTGCGCCGTTCCGAGCTGCTCGCGGCCGCAAAGCGCGTGCGCGATCTCCAGGACCGGCTGGAGGCGATCGTTCGGGCCTATGTGGTGCCGGCCTTCACCTCGGGCAGCGATCTCGCCGGCGGCGGGGCGCGTTTCACGCGGCTGCGCGCGGTGATGTCGGCGGAAGGTAACGAGGTCGCGCGAAAGATCATCGCGCAGACCTTCGACGACACCAGCCACGCCTTCATCGACGCGGTGCACGAGAGTCTGCCGCACATTCCGCGCACGGACATCGTCTGGCGCAGTCACTTCCTGCTCGGCGCACTCTATTATTCGCTGGTGACGCCGGAGCGCGTGTCGCGCCTGTCGCGCGGCGAGGCCGACGGCAGCGATGCCGCTTGCGCCATCGAACAATTGGTGCAGGCCACCGTCGCCGCCTTCCAGGCGCCGGCGCTGGATGAGGCCGCGCCGGCGCGGCGGCGGCCGGTCGTCGCCGGCAAGGCGTGAAGCAAGAAATCTCGCTTCGGCGGTTCACCTCATGACGATGATGTACACGCCGACCATTCCACCGCCCGACCCGAACACGCGCACGCCGAAGTTCAGGCTGCCGAAGTTGTCGTGTGACGCGCATTGCCACATCTTCGGGCCCGGCACGAAATATCCGTACGCGCCGGAGCGTTCCTACACGCCGCCGGATGCGCCGCTGGAGGATTTTCGCATCCTGCATGCCAAGCTCGGCGTGGAGCGGGCCGTCATCGTCAATGCCAGCGTGCACGGCACCGACAACAGGGTGGCGCTCGATGCGATCGCTGAGAGCAATGGCGCCTACCGTGCCGTCGCCAACATCGATGGCGCCGTCACCGAGCGCGACCTGCGCGTGCTGCATGAGGGCGGTTTTCGCGGCTGCCGTTTCAATTTCGTCCGCCATCTCGGCGGCGTCCCCGACGAGCGCGTGTTCGACCGCATCCTCGCGATGGTCACGCCGCTCGGCTGGCACATCGATCTGCATTTCGATGCGATCGAGCTGCCCGAATATGCCGACATGCTGACAAGGCTGCCCCTGACCTACACCATCGACCATATGGGCCGGGTGAAGGCGGCAGACGGGCTCGACCAGTTGCCGTTCAGAATCCTGATCGAGCTGATGCAGCGCGATGACAAGTGCTGGGTGAAGATCTGCGGCTCGGAGCGGGTGTCCTCTATCGGTCCGCCGTTCACCGATGCGGTGCCGTTCGCGCGAAAGATCGTCGAGACCGCGCCGAATCGCGTCATCTGGGGTACCGACTGGCCGCATCCCAACGTCAAGGTGATGCCGAATGACGGCGATCTCGTCGATCTGATTCCGCTGTTCGCGCCGGAGCCGGCGGTGCAGACGAAGATTTTGGTCGACAATCCCGCGCGCCTGTTCGGGTTCGAGGCGTGACGACGTCATCGCGACCGGCACGCTGGGAGGACATGTGCTGTGGACGCATGCATACGAAACAAAAAGGAGTAGCCCATGAAAACAGGCCTCGTCGTCACCGCCCATCCCGGCGATTTCGTCTGGCGCGCCGGCGGCGCCATCGCGCTGCATGCGAAGAAAGGTTATCGCGTGAAGATCGTGTGCCTGTCCTTCGGGGAGCGCGGCGAGAGCCAGTTCGCCTGGAAGGAGCAGGGTGCGACGCTGGAATCGGTCAAGGCCGGCCGCAAGGACGAAGCGGAGCGGGCGGCCAGGTTGCTGGGTGCTGAAATCGAGTTCTTCGATTGCGGTGACTATCCGCTGAAGCTCACCGAGGCGCATTTCGACCGCATGGTGGACATCTACCGCGAGCTCAATCCGAGCTTCGTCCTGACACATGCGCTGGAAGACCCCTATAATTTCGACCATCCGAACGCGGCCCATTTCGCGCAGGAGACGCGCGTGGTCGCGCAGGCCATGGGCCACAAGCCCGGCGCGCAGTACAAATATTCGGCCCCGCCGGTGTTCCTGTTCGAGCCGCATCAGCCCGAGCAGTGCAATTACAAGCCGGACACGATCCTCAAGATCGACGAAGTCTGGAAGGAGAAGTATGAGACGTTCCAGATTCTCGCTGCGCAAAAACATCTCTGGGGCTATTACGAGCGCGTCGCGCTCAACCGCGGCATCCAGGGCAGCCGCAACACCGGCGTGCCCATGACCTATGGCGAGGCCTATCAGCGCCTGTTCCCGACGGTTGCGGACGAGCTGGCATGACGCCGGTCCGCAACATCAAGCTGAAGGCCGTGCTCGGCAGTCACCACCATGTGCAGGCGGTGAAGAGCGGGGCGCTCCGTTCCGACCTGTTCGATCTCGATTTCATCGAATACACGCCGACCAACACGGCGTTCAAGCCGATGGTGCGCGAGCAGGCCTTTGACGTCTGCGAGATGGCGATCGTCACCTATCTGATGGCGAAAGCGCACGGCAAGCCGCTGGTTCTGCTGCCGGCGACCATGCTCGGCCGCTTCCAGCATTCCTACGCTCTCTATAATCCCGCGCATGGGACGCTCGGGCCCACCGATCTCGAAGGCAAGCGCGTCGGTATCCGCTCCTTCACGACCACGACGGGCGCCTGGATCAGGGGCATCCTCGCCAACGATTGCGGCGTCGATCTCGACAGGATTCGCTGGATAACCTTCGAGGATCCGCATGTCGCCGAGTATGTCGACACCACGGAGCGCGCCCCGAAGGACAAGAAGATCCTGCAGATGCTGCGCGACGGCGAGCTCGATGCCGTTCTGGGCGAGACCTCCGATGATCCCAAGCTGATGCCGTTGTTTCCCGATCCGGCCACAGAGGCCGCCCGATGGTATGCGCGGCGCAGCGTCGTGCCGGTCAATCATCTCGTGGTCGTGACCGAGAGCCTCGCGAAATCGCGCCCCGACGTGGTCGCCGGCGTTTATGATCTCTTGAAGCGGAGCAAGGCGCAGGCAGGGCCGGCGGCAACGCCCGACCTCGTTCCGTTCGGGATCGAGGCCAACAGAAAACCGCTCGAGCTGATCATCGACTACGCATTCCAGCAGGCGCTGATCCCGCGCCGCTATGCGGTCGATGAGCTCTTTGACGAGACGACACGAGGACTGAACTGATGGCAGGTGATCCCAGGCGCTGGCAGATCGGGTTGGTCGGCTATGGCGAGGTCGGCAGGATTTTGGCCGAGGATTTGCGCCAGCAGGACATCAAGGTCTCAGCCTACGACATCAAGCTCGGAGGCGAGCAGGGCGCGTCGCTGCAAGAGCATGCGGCGAAATTCGGTGTCGCTCTTGCAACTTCCCACGCCGAGCTGACCGCGAAATCCGACTTCATCATCTCCGCCGTCACGGCGAGCCAGGCCGTGCCGGTCGCAAAGGCCTGTGCGGCAGCGATCAATCAGGGCACCTGGTTTCTCGATTTCAACTCGGCCTCTCCCGGCGCCAAGCAGCGCGCGGCAGGGCTGATCGACGGTGCCGCCGGGCGTTATGTCGAGGGCGCGGTGATGACCTCGGTGCCGCCTTATCGCATCAAGGTGCCTTTGCTGCTCGGCGGACCCGGCGCGAGGGAGCTCGAGCCGCTTCTGAATACGATCGGTTTCGCGGCCAAGGTTGCCAGTGACAAGCTCGGCGTGTCCTCGGCCGTCAAAATGTGCCGCAGCATCATGATCAAGGGCCTGGAGGCCATGGTCATCGAGAGCTTCACGACAGCGCGCGCCTATGGTGTCGAGGATGCGGTGCTGCCTTCGCTTGCGGAAACGTTCCCCGGGATCGATTGGGAGGAGCTGGGCGCCTATTGCTTCCAGCGCGTGATCGAGCACGGCCGCCGCCGGGCCGAGGAGGTGCGCGAGGTCGCCGAGACCGTGCGCGAGGCGGGGCTGACGCCGTGGTCGGCGCAAGGCACGGCCGAGCGGCAGGCCTGGATGGCCGATCTCGCCGATGAGGGGCTGTTCGGGTTGAGGGGCAGCAGCGAATTCGCCCGCAGTGCGGACTGGCGCACCGAGGCGGACCGGATCCTGGCGAAGATCAATCGGACGAAATAGTCAGCTCAGGACCGGGTCGCGGGATTCGAAGCTCCCGACCTGGTCACGCGCGCGTTCGATGAGGTCGATCAGATTGCGGGATTTACGGACGAGCTGCTCGGTGGCCGGCTGGGTGCGGAACTCCGCCAGCACGGCGCGAACGCACTTGCTGGCGGCATCGAGCGTCCAGAGCGTACGGTTCACGTCGGCCTGCGTCTGGATGGCCGAGATATCGAGACCCGAGAGAACGTGGCCGATGCCGTCCAGCCGCTTCACCGCCGTATCGGTCGGCGTTCGGGCCTGGACGGAATCATCGATGCTGCTGAATGCGCTGAACAGACTCATACTTCCCCACTGAACGCAGATTGTCAGTGCACGTCCTAGTTATGGCGGCGCGGCCTGCCTCGCAATGCGTTGAGCTACGGTCCGGGATTCTACCGAACTCGGGTCGGCGCGGACCGGCGGTAAAATCGAACTGCCGTGGCCTCGCGGCCGATCAGGTTGTGCGCGCGATGCCCGAAATATCGGCCGTGAAACGCGCTCAGCTCTTGAACAGGGTCGGCCGGGGCCGTGCAAATGTCTGCCGGCCGCGCTTGAAGCCCATCAGGACGTCAGGCAGCTCGGCGATCGCGAGTCGGCTGTCCTTGGTATCGAGCACGATCAGATCGGCGGGATTGCCGACCTCGATGCCGTAGTCGGCGAGGTTCATCAACCGGGCCGGCAGCCCGGTCACGAGGTCCAGGCAGGTGTCGAAGTCGCTGACCGAGGCGTGCGCGACGTTGGCGTAGAAGTTCGCCATCCGCAGCAGCGAGGCATCGCCGAACGGCGTGAAGGGATTGAGCACGTTGTTGGTCGCGACCGAGCAGAGCACGCCGTCGCCGGCAAGCTTGTGGGCCAGGGTCAGCCCGCGCGGCGCGTTATGCGTGGCCTCGCGCCCCATCAGATAGAGATCGGTCGCGGGCAGGACGGTGACCGCAACGCCTGACCTTGCCAGTTGCGCAGTGGCCGCCTTCATCCGTTCGGGGGGCAAGGCCGACAGTTTCGTGGCATGGCCGATCGCGACGCGTCCGCCATAATTGCGCTGCTCGGTCTGGCGACAGACCTCGTCGAGATGCCACCAGGAGGGATCGAGGTCGAAGTCGAGATGGAGGTCGACGTCGATGTCGAATTCCCCGGCAAGGTCGAAGATGCGCGCAAGGTGCGCGTTCGGGTCGGTGTCCATGTAGGGGCAGCCGCCGATGGCTTCACCACCCTCGCGAAGCGCCTGGATCAGCAGCTCCTCCGCTCCGGGATCATTGGTGAGGCCTTCCTGCGGGAAGACGCAGAGCTCGAGATCGATCGCCCAGGCGTAATCGCGCTTCAGCGCCTTGACCGCCTCGAAGCCGCGAAGGCCGATGCGAGGGTCGATCTCGACATGCGTGCGCATGCGCGTCGTGCCGTTGACGATGGCGCGTTCGAGCACTCTTGCGCCGCGTGCGTAGACGTCCTCGATCGTGAAATCCTTCTTCATCGCGGCGACGGCGCGGATCGCCTCCGAGACGCTGCCGTGATCGTGGCCGCAGCGGCCGAGCAGGCAGGCCTTGTCGAGATGGATGTGGGTGTCGACGAAGCCGGGCAGGGCGAGGAGGCCGCCGAGATCGACGTCGGCGGCCTCGCAGGCCAGCTTTGGCGCGATCGCGGCGATGCGGCCGTCCTTCACCCCGATATCGACCGGTGCGGCGGAAGAGCGCAACAGCGCGTTGCGGAAGATCAGGTCGAAAGCGGCTTGGGTGGTCATGGCGTTGGATCAGCCGTGGCAGCCTAGCGGAAGCCGTGGGGGCGGGCAGCTCCAGATTGTGTGCAATGCTGGGGCTGGATTGTCCAAAAATTGTGCATGCACTTTGAGGCCCGGATGGTAAAATAGCGGCATCCGGAGAGAATCCCGCGATGTCTACTCCCGCAAAATCCGAAAGCCCGATGACCGACGCCGAGATTGTCGAAGCCTATCTCACCGCTTCGATGATACCGGATCCCGACGCCGCTGCGGCCTATATGAAGCCGGGCACGGTGATCACGTTCACCGGCGGGCGCGCGTTCGACCATCCGCGCGGGCCGACCGGCTTCAACGCGAAGCGCTATCGCTGGGTCAAGAAGAAGATGGATCGGTTCGACGTCTGCCCGGGCGCGGACGAGACCGTCGTCTACAGCGTCGGTACGCTCTATGGCGAGTGGATGGACGGCACGCCGTTCGAGGGCAACCGCTACGTCGATCGCTTCGTCGTGAGGGACAGGCAGATCGTGAAGATGGACGTCTGGAACGATAGCGCCGAGCGCATTCTCGTTCAGCGCGGCATCGAGGCCTAACTCCGTCGAGCCAGCTTCGGCAGCTTGATCACCCGATCGCTCGTCACCTCGTCCGCATAGGGTGCGAGGATGTCGAGTAGATCGCGGCCGCGCTGCGGAGTGGGGGCGACCAGCGCACGATTAGCCACCGAATCCAGGTGATGATGCATCAGTTCCATCACCTTGGCCGCATCGCCCTTGGCAAGCGCCGCGATGATGGCGCGGTGCTCGTTGATGGCGCATTCGGTGGAATGCGGCCGGCTGTACAGCGACAGCGTCAGGCAGCAGCGATAGGCGACCTCGCTGACATAGCGCACCAGAATCGGGCTGTTCGTCATATGGGCGAGCAGAATGTGGAATTCGGTCGCGAGTCGGATCGACACCGCATCCGTGCCGCCGCGGGCGCGATCCTCGGCATCGACATGGGCGTTCAGCTCGGCGATCTGCGCCTTGGTCAGCTTGCCCGCGAGCTGGCGCACGACGAGGCGTTCGAGCTCGATGCGGATGTCGAAGGCATCGCGCGCCTCCTGCCAGCTCGGCGTCGCCACCACGGCGATCCGGTTGCGGCGGAGCTCGACCAGGCCTTCGGCGGCGAGTTGACCTAGCGCATGGCGGGCAATGGTGCGGCTGACGCCGAAACGTTCGCCGAGCGCATCTTCCGGCAGCTTGGCGCCGGGCTCCAGCGCCTGCTCGATGATGGCGCGCCGGAGCGCGCGGCAGATCACGCTGACCTTGTCCGACGATTCAGAAGTCTTGCTGCTGGCGCGCGCCGCCATCGGCGAATCCCATGGGAGTGACATCTCTCTTTAGCACAGGCTCGCGCCGATTCAGCGCTCCAATTGCATGCAGTTTGGCCTCCGGACTGCCTAAATCGAATCCGGCGGTTTGGCGCGGATTTCGGCTAGGCCTTTGATTTCGCGGGGCTCGATCGCTGGCATCCAGCTTGCATGCACTTTTTTCCGTGATGCGCATGCAACCCAACGCCCAGTTCGACGGCCAGCCCGTTCCCGAAGGCTCTGCGACGATCGCCATCGAGCTGTCGGAGGCCTCGGTGACCTTCGGGCGCGGCGACCGCGCCGTGCCTGCTTTGTCGAAGACCACGCTCAAGATCGCCGACGGCGAGTTTGTCGCATTGGTCGGCCCGTCCGGATGCGGCAAATCGACCATATTGCGTCTCGTCAGCGGCCTGGTGCAGCCGACCAGCGGCGTCGTCATCGTCGGCGGCCGCGAGGTGGCGGCCCGGGCGATGCGGGTCGGCATGGCCTTCCAGAACCCGACCATGCTGCCGTGGATGACGATCGAGCGGAATATCATGCTGCCGTTGAAGATCGTCGAGCCGTTCCGCTCGAAGTTCCGCAAGCTGCGCAAGACCGAATTCCGCGACAAGGCCAATGCGCTGCTGGAGCAGGTCGGCCTCAAAGGGTTCGGCAACCGCTATCCCTGGCAGCTCTCCGGCGGCATGCTCCAGCGCGCCAATCTCTGCCGTGCGCTGATCCACGAGCCGCGCATGCTGCTGCTCGACGAGCCCTTTGGCGCCCTCGACCAGTTCACCCGCGAGGAGCTATGGGCGATCCTCCAGAATCTCTGGATGACGCACAAGCCGACCGTGCTGCTGGTCACGCACGATCTGCGCGAGGCGGGCTTCCTTGCCAGCCGCATCTGCGTGATGAGCGCGCGCCCCGGCCGCATCCTCGACGACAGCCGCGTCGAATTCGCGCGGCCGCGCACGGTCGCGATGACGTTCGAGCCGGATTTCGTCGCGCTGAACCAGAAGCTGCGCGCCTTCATCGAGGATGCGCGCAGCGCCGCTGAGCAGGGGGCAGGCTGATGTTCGGGATCGATGTCAGGCAGAAAGCGTGGTCGGCGGGGCTGATCGTGCTGTTCTTCGTCGCCTGGGAGCTGTTCTGCCTGATGACCGGCATGTCCGACCTGGTGCTGCCGCGGCCCTCGCAGGTCTTCGTGACGCTGGTCCAGCGCTTCCCGGTGCTGTGGCCGCACATCGTGCAGACGCTCGCCACCACCATGCTCGGCTTCGTGCTTGGCGTCGCGCTCGGCGTCGCCCTCGGCGCGATCATCGGCGTGTCGAAGACGGCCTACGACACCTGCTATCCGCTGCTGATCGGCTTCTCCTCCATCCCCAAGGTCGCGGTGGTGCCGATCTTTGTGCTGTGGTTCGGCTCTGGCACGGTGCCGGCGGTGCTGACTGCGCTGTCGATCTGCTTCTTCCCGATCGTGGTCAATATCGCGACGGGACTTGCCACCACGGAGCCCGAGCTCGAGGACGTCTTGAAGGCGCTCGGCGCCAGCAAGCTCGATATCCTCTGGAATGTCGGTCTGCCGCGCACCATGCCGTTCTTCTTTGCTTCGCTGAAGGTCGCGATCTCCTACGCCTTCGTCGGCGCGGTGCTGTCGGAGACGGTCGCCTCCAACCGCGGCATCGGCAACGTCATGATGACCGCGTCCTCCAATTTCAACGTGCCGCTGGTGTTCGCGGGCTTGTTCGTGCTCGCCGGGCTCGGTGTCGCGCTCTACGTCGTGTTCTCGCTGATCGAAGGACAGGTCACCGGCTGGGCCACGCGCAAGAACGACGTGATCGCCACCTGATTTCTTGAACCGTCACGCAACGAAGCTGAGGAGGTCTCGATGTTGAGGAAGTTAACCGCCGCGCTGCTTGGATTGGCGCTGTCCGCAGGCGCCGCCACCGCGCAGGAGACCACGATCAAGTTCACGCTAGGCTGGAAAACCCAGGGCAGCGACGCTGCCTTCTTCTATGCCAAGGACAACGGCTTCTTCAAAGAGGAAGGCCTCAACGTCGTCATCGATCAGGGCGAGGGCTCCGGCGCCACCGTCACGCGCGTGATGTCGGGCGCCTATGACGCCGGCTTCGGCGACGTCAACGCCATCATCCAGAACGCCTCGACCAAGCCGCAGGAGGCGCCCGTCATGGTCTACATGATGTGGAATCAGCCGCCGTTCGCCATCGTCGCCAAGAAGAGCAGCGGCATCAACACTATCAAGGATTTCGAAGGCCGCACGCTCGGCGGTGCGCAGGGCACGCCAACCACGCGCTTGTTGCCGGTGTTCACCCGCAAGAACGGGCTCGACGGCGAGAAGATCAAGATCTCCAACATGGCGCCGAACCTGCAGGAGCCGATGCTGATCAAGGGCGACATCGATGCGGCCCTCGTCTTCAACATCACCAGCTATTTCAATCTGGTGCTCAACCGCCAGGATCCGGACAAGGACTTTAAATGGTTCTCCTTCGGTGAATATGGCCTCGATCTCTACTCCAACGGCGTGATGGTCTCCCGCAAGCTGATCACCTCGAATCCGAAGGCCGTGGCGGGCCTGGTGCGCGCCATCAACAAGGGTGCGATCGCGATCGCCAAGGACCAGAATGCCGGCATGAAGGCGGCACTGAACTACGACAACCTCATCAACGCCGAGGTGGAGAAGCGCCGGCTGCAATATTCCTTCGAGAAGCTGATCGTCTCGTCCGAGATGAAGGAGATCGGCATCGGCGACATCAAGGACGACCGGATGACGCGCGCGATCGGCATCGTGGTCGAGGGCTATCAGCTCGCCCGTGCGCCGACGCCGGCGGAGGTGTTCTCGCGCGAATTCCTGCCGCCGCGCGCGGAGCGGGAGCTGGTGTACACTGCCAACTGAACTTGGAGGAACAGCCATGGCCACGGAGGTCTCGGCAACCAGCCTGTTCCGTGGCCCTGACCGTGGCGTAAGCGAGAACGTCGTGCTGCGGCACGACGACGGCGTCATCACCGAAATCTCGGAAGGAGCGGGGCCGGCGCCTCGCTCCTTCGTCATCCCAGCCTTCGTCAACGCCCATGATCATGCCCGTGCCACGCCGTCGTCCTTCGGTGCGGTCGGCATGCCCCTGGAAAGCTGGATTCTGCGCACCGCACTGGGCTCGCCGGTCGATCCCTATCTGACCGCCGCCTCGGCATTGGCCCGTTCCGCCAAGGCAGGCTGCGCGGCGATGATGGTCCATTACACGCGTCCGAGCGGGACGATGCCGCTGCTGGACGAGGCCAAGGCCATCGCGAAAGCCGCATCCGACGTCGGGATTCGCATGGCGTTTGCAATGGCGGTGCGCGACCAGAATCCCATCGTCTACGGTGATGCCGAGCCGTTGCTGTCGGGGCTTGCCGGGGACGATCGCAAGACCATCGAGGATCTCTTCGTTCGCGCGCCGATGTCGCCGAAGGCCTATATCGAGCTGACCGACGCAATTGCCGCAGCCATCGCCGGACCGATGGTCGACGTGCAGCTCGGGCCGGCCGGTGTGCAATGGTGCTCGAAGCCGCTGCTGGAGGCCGTCGCGGAGAACTCCGCGCGGTCCGGTCGCCGCATTCACATGCATCTGCTGGAAACTGTGTACCAGCGTGCCTGGGCCGACCAGCACTTTCCGGAAATGGTGCGCTGGCTTCGCGATGTCGGCTTTCTCTCCGGGCGGCTGACGCTGGCGCATTGCATTCACGCCCGTCCGGATGAGCTGGAGATGATCGCCGCCTCCGGCGCGCGCATCGTCACCAATTTCAGCTCGAACATGCATCTGCGTTCGGGCCTCGCCCCGATCGCCGCCGCGCACAGATGCGGCTGCGCCATTGCCGTCGGCGTCGACGGCCTGGCGCTGGACGAGGATGACGACATCCTGCGCGAGATGCGGCTGGTGCAGATGGTCCACGGCGGCCTCGGCTTCAAGGCGACATGGACGCCGGCCGAGATGTTTTCGCTCGCCATCCGCAACGGACGCCATGCGACCGGGGCGCCCGGGAATGGGGAGCTCGCGGCGGGCAATCCCGCCGACTACGTCGTGATCGATCTTGACCGGCTGGATCGAGACCAGATCATGTCGGTTGACCCGATGGCGCTGCTGTTCGCGCGCGGCAATGCGTCGCTGGTGAAGGAGGTGGTCGTCGCCGGCAGGACGATCGCGCGGGACGGGGTCTGCACGGGCGTCGACCTTCCGGCCATCGAGCGCGAATCGCGGGCGATGTACCGCGCCAATGTCGGCAAGCTCGACAGCTTCCGGCGGATGTGGCCGTCCCTGTCGGATCGGTTGAGCGGCTGGTTCGAGCAGCAGCTGACCTGCGAGTGACGTGCCGGTGGGCGCCGCGACGGAACGCATATCAAAGAGCGATAGCAGGTAGACGCAGCCTCGTCTGGCGCTTGACCGGCCCGTCGGCTATCAGCTCCTCGATAGCTCGACACCCATCCCCTTCGAGGAGCCCCTGATGCGCCTACCGACCATTCTCCTGGCCCTGACATGTCTTGCCGGCGCGGCGTCAGCCGAAGACCTCGCGGGCACGCTCCAGAAGATCAAGGAGACCAAGAAGATCACGCTGGGCTATCAGGAGGCCTCCGTCCCATTCAGTTATCTCGACGGCAACCAGAAGCCGGTCGGCTTTGCCATGGACATCTGCCTCCGTATCGTCGAAGCCGTGAAGAAGCAGCTCGGCATATCAGACATTTCGGTCGAGACTGTCGCGGTGACGTCCTCGAACCGGATTCCTTTGATGGTCAACGGCACGCTCGACCTGCATTGCTCGGCGACCACCAACAATGCCGACCGCCAGAAGCAGGTCGCCTTCACCAACACGCACTTCCTCAGCGCGACGCGGTTCGCGGCCAGGAAGGCGGCGAGCATCAAGACCATCGACGATCTCAAGGGCAAGGCGGTCACGGCGGTCGCGGGATCTGTGAACCTGACGCAGCTCGCCAAGGTCAACACCGAGCGCAATCTCGGCATCAACATCATGCCGGCCAAGGACCAGGCCGAGGCGTTCCTGCTGCTGGAGACCGACCGCGCCCAGGCCTATGCGCTCGACGACGTCCAGCTCGCGGTCGCGATCGCGCGGTCGAAGGAGCCGCAAGCTTACATGATCAGCGAAGAAGCGTTCTCCAAGCCTGAGCCCTACGGCATCATGCTGCGGCGGGAGGATGCGCCGTTCAAGGCGCTCGCCGATCGCGCCACCGCGGAGCTTTATGCCAGCCCCGAGATCGAGGTGCTCTACAAGAAATGGCTGCAATCGCCGACGCCGCCGAACGGCCTCAACTACAACGTCCCAATGTCATCGGCCTTGCGCAACGCCTTCAAGAAACCGAGCTCGAGCGCCGATCCTGACGTCTATGTGGTGAACTGAAGCGAAGGAAGAGCGCCTTTCTTACGCGTTCGAGTATTTCTTCAGCTCGAGCCGCGCGATCTGGTTGCGATGGACCTCATCGGGTCCATCGGCAAGTCGCAGCAAGCGCGCGGTGGCGTAGGCCTGCGTCAGGCCGAAATCGTTCGAGGTGCCGCCGCCGCCATGGGCCTGAATGGCCCAGTCGATGATCTGACAGGCCATGTTGGGCACGGCGACCTTGATCATTGCGATCTCTGCCTTCGCCACCTTGTTGCCGACCGTGTCCATCGCATGGGCCGCGTTCAGCGTCAGTAGCCGCGCCTGCTCGATCATGATGCGCGCCTCCGCAATGCGCTCCTGCGTCACCGTCTGCTCAGAGACCGGCTTGCCGAAGGCGACCCGGCTCCGCACGCGGCGGCACATCTTCTCCAGCGTGCGTTCGGAAAGGCCGATCAGCCGCATGCAATGATGGATGCGGCCGGGCCCGAGCCGGCCCTGCGCAATCTCGAAGCCGCGGCCCTCGCCGAGCAGCATGTTCTCCTTGGGCACGCGCACATTGGTGAACACCACTTCGGAGGCGCGGTCGGGCACGCCGTAGAAGCCGAACACGGGCAGGGGACGCTTGACCTCGATGCCCGGCGTGTCCATCGGCACCAGGATCATGGATTGCTGCTTGTGACGGTCGGGATTGTCGGGGTCGGTCTTGCCCATGAAGATGCAGATCTTGCAGCGAGGGTCGGTCGCGTTGGTGGTGTACCATTTGCGCCCGTTGATGACGTAATGGTCGCCGTCCCGTACGATCGAGCTCTCGATGTTGGTCGCATCGGATGATGCGACCGCCGGCTCGGTCATGGCGAAGCAGGAGCGGATTTCGCCCGCGAGCAGCGGCTTCAGCCAGCGTTCCTTGTCCTGCTCGCTGCCGTAACGCTCCAGCACCTCCATGTTGCCGGTGTCGGGCGCCGAGCAGTTGAAGACTTCAGGAGCAAGGTGCGAACGGCCCATCACCTCGCACAGTGGCGCGTATTCGAGATTGGAGAGGCCCGCGCCGTGATCGCTCTCGGGCAGAAACAGATTCCACAGCCCCTCCGCGCGCGCCAGCGGCTTAAGCTCCTCGACGACCGGATAGACCTTCCACGGCCCGAGCTCTTCAGCCTCGCGGTAGAAGCGCTCCTCGTTCGGATAGATGTGCCGGTCCATGAAGCTTTCGAGCCTGCGCTTGAGCTCGACGACTTTCGGCGACATCGGATAGAGCATTTTCTGGTCTCCTTGATCGACGGCGAGCGGGTCACGCGACCCGGTACTCTTTGAACCTATCGCGCAGAGCGGATTTCAGCACCTTGCCGGTGCCGGTCATCGGGAATTCGTCGAGGAATTCGACGGCGTCCGGCAGCCACCAGCTCGCGATCTTCGGACGCATGTGCTCGAGCAGCGCCTTGCCGTCGACGGTCGCGCCCTTCTTGCGGACGACGAGGAGCAGGGGGCGCTCCTGCCATTTCTCGTGGCTGATCGCGACGACGGCCGCTTGCAGCACGTCGGGGTGGGACAGGGCGATGTCCTCGAGCTGGATCGAGGAGATCCACTCGCCGCCGGACTTGATCACGTCCTTGGAACGGTCGGTCAGCGTGACGTGGCCTTGTGGGTCGATCACGGCCATGTCGCCGGTGATCAGCCAGCCGTCGCGGTCGAGGCCTTCGTCCAGCTTCATGTAGCCGGAGGCGACCCAGGGGCCACGGGCGCGCAAATGGCCGACCGTCTTGCCGTCGCGCGGCAGCTCGTTGCCGGCATCATCGACGATGCGCAAGGCGGTGCCGAAGCAGGCGCGGCCGGAGACCTGGCGCCGGTCGAATCTCTCCTTCTCGCTGAGATGCTCCGAGCCCGGTCGCAGGCCCGGCATCGAGCAGCCCAGCGCCTCGGTCATGCCCCAGGCCTGGATGTAATCGACATTGTACTCGCGCTTGAGCTTCTCCACCATCGCGCGCGGCGGGGCCGAGCCCGACGACAACGTCGCGCGCAAGGTCGAGAACCTGTTGCCGGTCCGCCCGAGCCAATCGAGCAGGATCAGCCAGAAGCTCGGCACGCCCGCCGACAGCGTCACCTTCTCGCCTTCCAGCAATTCATAGAGCTTGTCCGGCTCGTAGTTGCGGCCGGGCAGCACGAGCTTCGATCCCGTATAGGGCGCTGTGAACGGCATGTTCCAGCCATTGCCGTGGAAGAGCGGCGCCATCGGCATCATCACCTCGCGCACACCTTCGACATGTCCCGGCAGGAAGTCGAAATTGCAGCAGGTCATGGTCTGCAGGATCGCGGCGCGGTGCGAGTAGATTACGCCCTTTGGATTGCCCGTCGTGCCCGACGTGTAGCAGATCGTCGAGGCAGACTTCTCGTCGAACTCCGGCCAGGCGAAGCCGGCATCGTTCTCGCGTTCCAGAAGCTCTTCGTAACAATGCACGTTCGCGAGCTTCGTCTCCGGCATCCGCTCGCGCGAGGACATCACGACATAGGCTTCGACCGTCGTTAGCTGGGGCGCGATCGCCTCCACGATCGGCAGCGTGGCGCGGTCGATGTAGAGCAGGCGGTCCCCGGCATGGTTGATGATGTAGACGAGCTGCTCGGGAAACAGCCTGGGATTGACCGTGTGCAGCACGTAGCCCATGCCCGGCGCGGCGTAGAACATCTCGAAATGCCGGTGCGTATTCCAGGCCAGCGTTCCGACGCGGTCGCCTTGCTTCATGCCGAGCCGCTTCAGCGCCAGCGCCATGCGCTTGATGCGCGGATGCGCGTCTGAGTAGGTGTAGCGATGGATGTCGCCCTCGATCTCGCGTGCGACGATCTCGGCTTCGCCATGATAATCGGCCGCATACTGGATCAGGCCGCTGATCATCAGCGGCATGTCCATCATCAATCCCTGCATGGTTTCCTCCGGATGGTCACGTCGTTGCGTGGCTCGTGATTTGCGCTCGAGGTTAGCGGAACGTCACGCAGCGTTCACGCAAAAAACAATCAGCGTGATTGCATGCCGCGCTTTTTCGGCGCTAACGTGCGGTGAGCTGCCGGCGAAGCAGCATGCGCGGGAGGAATCGAATGTCAGCGGAAAGACACAAGACCGATGCAAGCGGCGCTTCTACGGTCGATATTTCCGCCCTCCGTGCCCGTTATCGCGACGAGCGCGACCGCCGTCTGCGCGCCGAGGGCAAGGCCCAGTATGTCGAGGTTGCGGGCGAGTTCGGCCGTTATCTCGACGACCCCTGGGCCGATCCCGGATTTGCGCGCGCGGCCATCAGCGAAGCGACCGAAGTGCTCATCGTCGGCGGTGGCTTCGGCGGCCTGCTGTGTGGCGCGCGATTGCGCGAGGCCGGCATCGCGGATTTTCGTATCGTGGAAAAGGCCGCCGACTTCGGCGGCACCTGGTACTGGAATCGTTATCCCGGCGCCGCCTGCGATACCGAGAGCTATATCTACCTGCCGCTGCTGGAAGAGACCGGTTACATGCCGGTGCGCAAATATGCCCGGGCGCCGGAGATCTACGAGCACTCGCGCCGCATCGGCCGTCATTTCGGCCTGTACGAGCGCGCGCTGTTTCAGACCGTCATCTCGCGGATGACCTGGCAGGAGCATGAGGCGCGGTGGCTGGTCGAGACCAACAGGGGCGACCAGATCCGCGCGCGCTTCGTCATCCTCGCCGGCGGTCCGCTGAGCCGTCCGAAGCTGCCGGGGATTGCCGGCATCGAGACGTTCAGAGGTCACAGCTTTCATACCAGCCGCTGGGATTACGGCTACACCGGCGGCAACGCGGATGGTGGCCTTACCGGTCTTGCCGGCAAGCGCGTCGGCATCATCGGCACCGGCGCCACCGCCGTGCAATGCGTGCCGCATCTCGGCCGCTCCGCCAAGGAGCTCTATGTGTTCCAGCGCACGCCGTCCGCAATCGGCGTTCGCGACGATCGTCCGACGGACCCGGCCTGGGCGCAGAGCCTCAAGCCAGGCTGGCAGCGCGAGCGCATGGACAATTTTACCGCCGTGATTTCAGGCGAGCCGTTCGAGCAGGACCTGGTGCAGGACGGCTGGACCGGCCTGCTCGGCGAAATCCTGCTGGCACCGCGCCGGCAAAAGCAGCCGGTGACCTCGATTGAGGAAGCGCTGAAGGTCATCGAGCAGGCCGACTACCGCAAGATGGAGGAGATCCGCGCGCGCGTCGACACCGTGGTCAAGGACGAGGCGACCGCGACTGCGCTCAAGCCCTGGTACAAGGCGTTCTGCAAGCGGCCCTGCTTCCACGACGAATATCTGGACACCTTCAACCGTCCCAACGTGCATCTCGTCGATACCGGGGGGAAGGGCGTCGAACGCATCACCGAGAATGCCGTCGTCGCCGGCGGCAAGGCCTACGAGCTCGACTGCCTGATCTATGCCAGCGGCTTCGAGGTCGGCACCGATTACGCGCGCCGAATGGGCTTCGAGGTCTATGGCCGCGACGGCATGAGCCTGTCCGAGCGCTGGCAGGACGGCGTCAAGACGCTGCACGGCTTCTACAGCCGCGGCTTTCCGAACTGCTTCCTGATCGTCACCGTGCAGGCCGGCCAGAGCGCCAATTTTCCGCACATCATCGACGAGCAGTCGCAGCACATCGCCTATGTCATCAAGCAGGCGCGCGAGCGCAACGCACGCACCCTGGAGCCGACGCTTGCGGCCGAGAACGCCTGGGTCGAGGAGGTCGTCAAGGCCGCGCTCGGTCGGCAGACCTATCTCGCCGAATGCACGCCGGGCTACTACAATAACGAAGGCGTGTTCGATCCGATCGCGGCAAGAAACAGCCAATATTGGCGCGGGCCGGTGGCATTCCTGCGGCTGCTCGACAAATGGCGCAAAGAGGGCAACCTGGAAGGCCTCGAATTGTCCTATGATCGGGCCATGGAGTCGGCGCATTCCAGCGGGTAAGATTGCGCCGCCGAGCGGTACAGGACAGGAGAGGTCGGGCATGATCAGGGGCAGGGCTGTTGCGGGAGCGGTTCTTGGCGCAATGACGCTGCTCGGTTGCCTGGCATCCTCCGCCGAGGCCGCGCAATGCGGCAGCTCGCCGGCCGGCTTCGAGGCCTGGAAGCGCGAGTTCAGCGCGGAGGCTCAGGGCAAGGGCATCGGCCCCACCGCACTGTCGGCGCTGATGCAAACGAACTATGCCAGCGCCACGATCGCGGCCGACCGCGGCCAGCGCAGCTTCTCGCTGACGCTGGACCAGTTCCTGGCCAAGCGCGGCGCCACCACCATCGTCGCCAAGGGCCGGCAGCTCAAGCAGTCGCAGGCCGCCTTGTTCGCCTCGATCGAGCAGCGCTATGGCGTCCCGCCCGGGCCGCTGATCGCGATCTGGGGCATGGAGACCGGCTTCGGCAGCCAGCGCGGCAACCAGAACATGCTGTCGTCGATTGCGACCCTCGCCTATGACTGCCGCCGTCCCGAATTCTTCACCGACCAGCTCTATGCCGCCCTGAAGCTGATCGACCGCGGTACGCTGTCGGGATCGACCCGCGGCTCCATGCATGGCGAGGTCGGCCAGACCCAGTTCATGCCCAAGAGCATTCTGGCCTACGGCACCGGCAATCTCGAAGTTGCGGCCAATGCGCTGAACTCGACCGCGAATTTCCTCAAAGCCCATGGTTGGCGTGCGGGAGCCGGATACCAGCCGGGCGAGCCCAATTTCGCTGCCATCGAGGCTTGGAATGCCGCTGGTGTCTATCAGAAGGCGATCGCGCTGATGGGCCGGCAGATCGACGAGGGCGGGAGTGCTGCGGCCTCACGCTGAGCTCTTGCTCAGCGACGTGTGATGCGACGGCGAGAGAAAGTTGTTGCCTTCTGGAACCGACGGCACGAGGTTTGCTTTGATCAAGTTCAGGGCTGGGCATGAGGAGACTCAACATGGCTACCCAGATCGTGATGGACCAAACTGGCGATACGCGCCACGAGTTTGATCCTGGCAACGCCGAGGCGCTGGCGCGAGCCGAACGGCGCTTTCGTGAGCTGACCGGAGCGGGCTTCACCGCCGCGCTTCGAACCGGACCCGGCGAAGTGACCCGGATCCGATCGTTCGATCCGACCGCGCAGGAAACGCTGTTCTATCCCCGCCTGGTCGGCGGTTGATCTGAGCTGCTCATGATCGCGGCAGTTTGGCTCCGCGCGCCGGCGCGTGCGCGCTTGCATGCGCTGCGTGAACTCTATCGCCGCTTCTTCGGCGAGAACACGCCGGATGCGCGCGGCCGCCGGCTTCTGGCCGAATGGCTGTCACCGGCGCAGCGCGCTCAATTCGAGCAGTTTCGGTATTTCGACGTCGTCGGTTGCGACACCGGCCGGACCTATCGCATCCACTACGGCACAGCCGCCAACGTCCACGAGGTCGATAGTGAGGGGCGCGCGACGATGGGGTGGTGCTTCGTCCCGTCAGGCTTCCTGGTACCGGGCGATGTGATGTTGGCGCAGAAGATCGCGCTCGAGACGGACGAGAGGGGGGCGCTTGCGCTCGCCAACCGGTTTCCGCCGGCGACGCATTCCGAGCACTTCTACCGGCGACCTTTCTAGAGCATGATCCGGAGGAAAAGTGCGGAGCGGTTTTCCAAAAAGATCATGCTCAAACAACAACCTAAAGCGCGATGACGATTCATCCTAATCGCATCGCGCTTTAGCGTCAGAACGGTCAGGAATGCGTAGTGCGGTAAGCGTCGAACGCATGCGCCGCGAAGACGCCGATGCTGCACAGCGCGAGCAGAGCTGAGATCAGCTCGATCATAGCTCGTCCTCCCGCAGCGGCTGGGCAACGAGATTCTGGCAGCACGAATATTCGTAGATCAGGTCGAGGATGAACTGCATGGTGGCCGTCCCTGTATTTATTTTGACAACTACTTAAGCGGCCATCTGTTTCAGGCGTGTTTCGTCGCATCGGGAAAGGGGTTTCGTCAGGAACCTTGCGCTGGTTTGTGCACTGCGGGCCCGCTATATCCCTCATGGCTCAGTCGATTTTGAGCCGTCTCTTCGGGAGCGGCACGTCAGTTTGCGAGGCAAAATCATGGCGCAGGTCGAGTGGTTCGACGATCTCACCACCGGAATGCAGTTCAAATCCCCCGAAGTCGTGGTCACCGAGGCCGACATCAAGCGCTTTGCCGCCGAGTTCGATCCGCAGCCGATGCATCTCGACCACGAGGCGGCGAAGCAGACCCTGTTCAAGGGGCTTGCCGCCTCGGGATGGCACACCGCCGCGATCGCGATGAACCTTGCGATCCAGACCCGTCCGTTCGGCCCGCATCCGCTGATCGGCGCCGGTGTGGACGGCCTGCGCTGGACCATGCCGGTGCGGCCCAACGACCGCCTGCATCTGGTCGGCGAGGTCATGAGCCTGACGCCGTCGAAATCGAAGCCGCAAGGCATCGCGCTGGTGAAATGGACCATGTTCAACCAGAACAGCGAGGAGGTTTACACCTTCACTCCGATCGCGATCGTGCCGCGGCGGGGATAGGACGGCCGCCGGCCGTTCGCCTCGCCCTCTTGCGAGCCGCCGGGAGAGGTGGTCATCTCGGCGCGGGGAACGCGCTGGAGGCCGACATGAAACGATCTCTTCTTGCCGCCGGAATTCTCGCTTGCGTCTTGAGCGCAACCGCCTCGAGCTCGAGGCCCGCGCTTGCGCAACAATCCAAAGTCGGGGACTGGACCATCGAGAAGCGGGCGCAGGACACCCATTGCAATGCCAGCCGCGGCTACAAGGACAAGGATGACGAGAACCGCGACTACGTCATCGTGATCACCTATTCCGAGCAGGCGATCGTGATCGTGATGATCTACGACGGTTGGGAATGGGACAAGGCCGGTGAGATCCTCCGGGCCGATGTCGGCACCGACGATGCCGACATCATGAAGAAGGCCAAGTGGGAGGTCATGGACAAGACCACGGTGCGCGGCATCTTCGCATACGACCAGTCGATCATGGACCGCCTCGCGAAGGCCAAGCGCCTCACGCTGGACTTCGAGGACGACGACGATGACAGCATCGAGATGCAGATCCCGCGGGCCGGCGAGGCGCTGGCGGCGCTGAAATTCTGCGAGGAGAACCGGAAATGATGGTCCCGCCGGGGGCGTGCCGCGGCGGGACGCTGTTCACTCGGCAGGCCCCTGGACCGGCGCTGCGCTGATGTCACTGCCGTGATGAACCAGCGGCTTCATGCCCGTGACGGTTCTGAGCAGCACATAGAACACCGGCGTCAGGAACAGGCCGAACACGGTGACGCCGATCATGCCCGAGAACACGGCAACGCCCATGGCGCGCCGCATCTCCGAGCCGGCGCCGGTCGAGAGCACCAGCGGCAGCACGCCCATGATGAACGCCATCGACGTCATCAGGATCGGGCGTAGCCGCAAGCGGCTAGCTTCGATCGCAGCCCGGATCGGCGTGCGCCCAGCGAATTCGAGCTCGCGCGCGAATTCGACGATCAGGATCGCGTTCTTGGCGGAGAGGCCGACCAGCACGATGAGGCCGATCTGGGTGAAGACGTTGTTGTCGCCCTTGGAGATCCAGACGCCGAACATCGCGGCGAGCAAGCCCATCGGCACGATCATGATGATCGACAGCGGCAGGGTCAGGCTCTCATAGAGCGCGGCCAGCACCAGGAACACCAGCAGGATCGCCAGCGGAAACACCCAGATGCCGGAATTGCCGGCGATGAACTCCTGATAGGTCAGGTCGGTCCATTCGAAGGCAAAGCCCGGCGGCAGCACCTCCGCCGCGATCCGCGTCGCCGCTTCCTGCGCCTGGCCCGATGAAAAGCCCGGCGCAGCCGCCGCGTTGATATCGGACGAGAGGAAGCCGTTGTAGCGGATCGCGCGCTCCGGCCCCGCGCTCTGGCGGATATTGAGCAGCGCCGACAATGGCACCATGTCGCCGGACGACGAGCGCACCTTCAACTGCCTGATGTCGTCGGCGCGGGCGCGGAACGGCGCATCGGCCTGGACGCGGACCGAATAGGTGCGGCCGAACTTGTTGAAGTCGTTGACGTAGTAGGAGCCGAGGTAGATCTGCAGCGTGTTGAACACCTCGGTGACGGGCACGCCCAGCTGCAGCGCTTTGGTGCGGTCGATGTCGGCGAACAGCTGCGGCACGTTGACCTGGAAGCTGGAGAACACGCCGGCGATCTCCGGCGCCTTCTGCATCGCCGCCATGAAGGCGGTGGTTGCCTCGTTCAGGGCGTCATAGCCGAGACCGGCGCGGTCCTCGATCTGCAGCTTGAAGCCGCCGATGGTGCCGAGGCCGTTGACCGGCGGCGGCGGGAACATGGCGATGAAGGCTTCCTGGATGCCGGCATATTTCTTGTTCAGCTCGGCCGCGATCGCAGGGCCGCTGAGCGAGGGATCCTTGCGCTCGTCGAACGGCTTCAGCGTCGAGAACACGATGCCGGCATTGGATGAGTTGGTGAAGCCGGAGATCGACAGGCCCGGGAAGGCCACCGAGCTCTCGACACCGGGCTGGGTCAGCGCGATGTCGCTCATCCTGCGGATCACCTCTTCGCTGCGGTCGAGCGTGGCGCCGTCGGGCAGGCGGGCGAAGCCGACCAGATATTGCTTGTCCTGGCCCGGCACGAAGCCGCTCGGCACCTGCTGGAACAGAAATGCGGTGAGTCCGACGAGGACCACATAAAGGCCCATCATCGCGGACTTACGCGAGATCACCTTGCCGACGCTGCCGCTGTAGTTCTCCGAGGACCGCGTGAACGCCTTGTTGAACCCGCGGAAGAACCAGCCGAGGCTCTTCTCCATGATCAGCGTCAGCCAGTCCTTCGGCTCGTTGTGGCCCTTGAGCAGCAGCGCCGACAACGCCGGAGACAGCGTCAGGGAATTGATGGCCGAGATCACCGTCGAGATCGCGATCGTTAGCGCGAACTGCTTGTAGAACTGTCCCGTGAGGCCGGAGATGAAGGCGAGCGGCACGAACACCGCGATCAGCACCAGCGCGATCGCGATGATCGGGCCCGAGACCTCGCGCATGGCCTGATAGGTGGCATCGCGCGGCGACAGCCCGGACTCGATGTTGCGCTCCACGTTCTCGACCACGACGATGGCGTCGTCGACGACGATGCCGATGGCGAGCACCAGGCCGAACAGGGTGAGCGCGTTGATCGAGAAGCCGAACACGTGCATCACGGCGAAGGTGCCGACGATCGACACCGGCACGGCCAGCAGGGGGATGATCGAAGCCCGCCAGGTCTGGAGGAACAGGATCACCACCAGCACCACGAGAGCGATGGCTTCCAACAGCGTGTGGATGACGGCTTCGATCGAGGAGCGAACGAACTGAGTCGGGTCGTAGACGATCTGGTAGGACACGCCCTCCGGCATGTTCTTCTTGATCTCCGCCATGGTGGCGCGGACGTTGTCGGAGATCTGCAGCGCGTTGGAGCCGGGCGCCTGGGAGATCGGGATTGCCACCGCATGCTTGTTGTCGAGCAGCGAGCGCAGGCCGTATTCGGACGCGCCGAGCTCGATGCGCGCGACATCGCGCAGACGAACGACCTCGCCGCGCGTGCCGGTCTTGACCACGATGTCGCCGAACTGCTCCTCGTTGGCGAGCCGGCCTTCGGCATTGACCGAGAGCTGGAGATCGATGCCTTTGACGTTCGGAGAGGAGCCGACCACGCCAGCGGCAGCCTCGACGTTCTGCGCCTGGATGGCGCGCACGATGTCGCTTGCGGTCAGGCCGTGCTCGGCCGCCTTCTGCGGATCGACCCAGACCCGCATCGAATAGTCGCCGGCGCCATAGAGCTGGACGTCGCCGACGCCGTCGATCCGCGCCAGTCGGTCCTTGACGTTGAGCACGGCATAGTTGCGCAAATACGTCATGTCGTAGCGGCCGTTCGGCGACAACAGATGCACCACCATGGTGAGGTCGGGCGAGGACTTCTTGGTGATGATGCCGAGCTGGCGCACCACGGCCGGCAGGCGCGGCTCGGCCTGCTGCACGCGGTTCTGCACCAGCTGCGTCGCCTTGTCGGGATCGGTGCCGAGCCGGAACGTCACCGTCAGCGTCATCGCGCCGTCGGTGGTCGCCTGGCTCGACATGTAGAGCATGTTCTCGACGCCGTTGATCTGCTCCTCGATCGGGGTCGCCACTGTCTCCGCGATAACCTTGGGGTTGGCGCCGGGATAGGTCGCGCGCACCACGACGGAGGGCGGCACGACGTCCGGATATTCCGAGATCGGCATCGCGAACAGCGAGATCAGGCCGGCAAGGAAGATCAGGACCGACAGCACGCCGGCGAAAATCGGACGATCGATGAAGAACTTTGACAGATTCATGGCCTTGCCCCTGGGCAATATCCTGATGTTCTCCGAGACCTCCACTCGTCATTCCGGGGCGCGCGAAGCGCGAACCCGGAATCCAGAGGTGATGTGTTCGGAGTTTCGTACGCTCGAGATCTCAGGTGCGCAATTGCGCACCGTAGTTCGCGCGATGCGCGCCCCGGGATGACGGGGTGCATTACCGCTGCACCACGTCCTGGTTGCTGTGGTTCGACGCCTGCTGCGGCCCCCGTGCACCCATCGCCGCCACCTCCGTCTTGAGGAGGGCTCCCGGACGCACGCGTTGCAGACCATTGACGACGATGCGGTCGCCGGACTTCAGGCCCGAGGTGACGATGCGAAGCCCATCGACCGCGCCGCCGAGCGTGACCGGCCGGTAGACGGCGCGGCTGTCGTCGCCGACTGCCATCACGAACTTCTTGTCCTGGTCGGTGCCGATCGCGCGCTCGTCGATCATCACCAGAGCCTGTTGCTTCGGCTGGCCCATGCGCACGCGCGCGAACTGGCCGGGGATGAGACGCCCATCGTCGTTGCGGAACACCGCGCGGACACGGATGGTGCCGCTCTGGCCGTTGACCTGGTTGTCGATAAGCTGGATGTTGCCCTTCGCGGACAAGCCGCCCGAGGTCGTCATCTCGACCGGGATCTGGTCGAGCTTGCCGCGTTGGCCGGAAGCATCGGCGATCGAGTTCAGCGCGCGCAGCACCACCTCTTCGTCCGCATCGAACGAGGCGTAGATCGGATTGACCGAGACCAGCGAGGTCAACACCGGCGAGGCGGTGCCGGCGGCGACGAGATTGCCGACGGTGACCTCGATCTTGCCGACGCGGCCATCCACGGGGGCGCGCACTTCGGTGTAGTCGAGATTGAGCTTTGCGGTCTGCAGCGTCGCCTCGGCCGCCTTGACGTTGGCGATTGCTTCGCGATTGGCGTTGTCGCGCTGGTCGTAGTCCCGCCGGGTGACCACGGCGTTGCCGACGAGCTGTGCGCCACGCTCGAGCTCGCTTTGGGTGAAGACGACGCGCGCTTTGGCGGCCTCGAGCTGGGCGGCAGCCTTGTCGACCTCGGCCGCATAGGGGGCGGGATCAATCTTGAACAGCACGTCGCCGGCCTTCACCAGCGCGCCCTCGGTGAAGTTCGCCGACATGATCGCACCCGCAACGCGGGGGCGGAGCTCGACACGGTTGATCGCCTCGAGCCGGCCGGAGAAATCGTCCCACAGCACGGTCTGCCGCGGCTCGATCATCGCGACGGTGACGGAAACGGCTTGTTCAGCTGCGGCCGCCGGTGCGGTCGCTTGCGCCGCATGAAAATAGCGGCCGGTCACGATCGAGCCGGCCGCGGCGAGGGCGCCCACGATGGCGACGCCGCCCAGAAGGCGGCGGAAATGGCCGGTGCGGGAGGTATTTTGGGAGGGATGCATTTGCGCGCTCCAGATATGTAGTGTTCACTACAGATGTGGAGCTGGATACCGCAGTGCAAGATACTTATGTACCAATCACTAAGAAAATTGTACGCCGATACCGCGACGATTGGAAGACACAAGAAAAAGAAAGCTAGAACAAATAGATAGGATCCGGCGTTAGGCTGAGACAGCACGCCGAATCCGAGGAGACAGGCACATGGGCATGGGACGCCCCCGCGAATTCGACGCCGAAACGGCGTTGGACCAGGCGATGGAAGTGTTTTGGCGCCATGGCTATGAGGGCGCGACCATTGCCCAGCTCACGGAGGCCATGGGCATCAATCCGCCCAGTCTCTACGCCTGCTTCGGCAACAAGGAAGGCCTGCTGAAGGCTGC
The DNA here is from genome assembly GCF_025200905.1 of Bradyrhizobium yuanmingense. Lineage (NCBI taxonomy): Bacteria > Pseudomonadati > Pseudomonadota > Alphaproteobacteria > Hyphomicrobiales > Nitrobacteraceae > Bradyrhizobium > Bradyrhizobium yuanmingense. The sequence continues at coordinate 2,969,647 of NZ_CP104173.1, forward strand.
GCTCGACCGCTACACCACGCTGCGCAACATCTGGATGGACGAGGTGGTCGCAGCGCCCACCGCCCGAGCCGTCGCCGAGCGAATGCTGATGGGCATCGCCGACAAGCAGACCGATCCCGCCAATCCGCCCGGCTGCCTGCTCGTGCAGGGCGGCATCGCCTGCGGCACCGGCTCCGAGAACGTCCCTTTCGAGCTCGCCGCGCGCCGTGCCCAGAACGAGGACCAGCTCCGCGACCGTTTCGTCCGGGCCAAGGCGGAGGGCGATCTCAAGGAGACCGCCGATCCGGCCGCGCTCGCGCGCTATATCTCGGCGGTGTCGGTCGGCATGGGCGTGATGGCATCTTCGGGCGCGGATCGTGAAGCGCTGCGGCAGGTCGCTGATGTCGCCGTGCAGGCGGTCGAGGCGCAGTCGGCGGAGGCGATAGAGACGAGTGGCAGGGCGCTGCGCTGAACGACGATCTGCCCGCTCGGGAGCGCGATAGATCGCAAGGCCGCTTAGCTCAGGTCGTGAAGGTCCTTTCCAAGCGGCGGTGTCAGACGAAAGTTCGAGAACACGACTTCCAGTCCCGCCCGCTCGGGCGTGCAGGCCATCGGGCCCACAAGATAGGAGCTTGCTGCCGGAAACGGCGCTAGCCGCATGAGAGGCCAGGTCTTGCCATCGGCCGAGACTTGTAGACGAAGGACGCCGTCGGCGACGGTTGCGCGGACCCAGAAGTCTCCGGCATCATGCTCATAGGGTGCCGTTGCCCAGTCCGATCGCCCGTCGGTTAGCACGCTTGCAAGCATGGCGCGGCCGTCCGACAGTTCGATGCCGGCCTTGACCCAATGTCGCGCGTCGATGCGCACCATGATGCCCGCCTGATCGTAGAGCGTCTGGAAGTCGCCCTGTACACGTAAGCTGGCGGTGAATGCCTCGCGGGTTGGAAAGCCCAGGAAATGCCCGCTGTCACGATTAAAGCCGTAGTAGGTTTCGCGCCAGAAATCGGTGCCTTTGTCCGTCACGACCTGGAGGCGATCGTCCTCTGCCGTCCATCGTTTCGGTTCGTTCAACCACACGCCGTCACTTCTGAGGAGAGTCATTTCCAACCTCGATTGCCGATGCCTGCCGTGGCTCGATCCATCTGCCGGACAAGCATGGCCTCGTGCAAACTGCGATCGGGCGCGTGCATAGAGTTCAGCCTCGCGCCATCGACAGTGGTGCCGATGTCGAGGCCGGCTCACGTTTCATAGCAGCCATGGCTTCCGACCGGTTAACGGCGTCGGCGCGAGTTGCGGATTCACGATCGGCGATCATGCAACTTTGCGCCTGTTCTGCCCGACGTGTCAAACGGCCTTCGCCGGCAGGACCCGCACCATGCGGCGCGAAATTCTTCAATGATTCGTACTGTGCATGGGGTTGTTTTCGCATTTTTGTTTGAGCGTGCCCGGAGCCTGATCATCCAGCGCCGCAAACCGTATCGATACGGGAACCCCTAAGAGTTTTTACATACAGTTCTGGCACGTTCCGCGCGTCAATATCCGCAGCCTGCATCGTGTCTCATTGCGCGCACGAAAAGACGGAGCCGGCGGGAGTCGAGGGGCCGTAAGCCATGACTGCACTTGCTTCGGACGCCGGTCGCGCCAGGAGTGGGATCGTGCCGATCCTGTTGTGCGTCGTGCCGTTCAGCCAGATTCCGCTCGATGCCTACACGCCCGGCCTGCCGCAGATGGTGGTGGATCTCGCAGCTGACGCGGCGTCGATGCAGAACACCGTCACCGCTTACATGCTCGGCATGTCTCTGGCGCTGGTGCCGGTCGGTATCGCCTCGGACACTCTCGGCCGCCGCAACGTGCTGCTCGCAGGCCTGTCGGTCCTGATCGCGATGAGCATCGCCTGTGCGATGGCCACCAGCGCCTCGCTGCTGCTCGGCTTGCGCTTCCTGCAAGGCATCGGCGGCTGCACTTGTCTCGTCGTCGCCTATGCGGTCGCAGCCGATTGTTTCCGCGGCCGCGAGCTCACCGCGATCTCCGGCTTGTTGGGTGCCGCCTGGGGCCTTGCGCCGGTGCTGGCGCCGGCAGCCGGTGGCTTCATCGTCGAGCTGACCTCGTGGCGCGGCGTCTTCGTCGTCATTGCCGTCGCCGCGGCGATCGTCGCCGCGATCGTCGCATTTCTTCTGCCCGAAACATTGCCGGCAGAGCGGCGCGCGCCGTTCGATCCGCGCCGCACTGCCGGTATTTTGCGCGATGCGCTGGTCCGCCCGGGCTTCCTCGCCTTCGTGCTGGTGTTTGCCGCGGCGGCCAGCGCGCAGCTGGCGTTCGGCGTCGTCGCGCCGTTCTTCTACCAGACCGGTCTCGGCTATTCGGCGGCCATCTACGGCCTCGTCGCACTCGGGCTTGGCGGGGTCAATCTCGCCGGCGAGCTCGGCTGCGCGCATTTCGCGCGCGTCATGCCGGCGCGCTTGCTGGGCTTCGGCGCCTTCGCGCTGTTCCTCGCCGGCTCTGCGGTCCTGAGCGTAACGGGCATGACCCTAGGTCTGGATTTTACGTCGATCACGATCGGCGGCGCGCTGGTGCTCGGCGGCTGCGGCGTGCTGTGCCCGATGATGTACGGCATGGCGCTTGGCCTGTTCGAACGCGACCATGGCCTGGTTGGCGGCCTCATCAGCGCGCTCTGCTATCTCGCCGTGAGCGGTGCCATGGCGATCACGGCGGTGTTGCCCGAAGCGACACAGGCGCCGATCGGATGGCTTTATCTCGGGCTCTGCGCCATTGCGGGGACGCTGCTCGCGATCTCGCTGCCGTCGGCGCGCCAAGCGACACACAGTTAAATAAGGAACCAAATCATGACCACGGTCGGAATTCGCGGCACGTTCTTCGATTTCGTCGACGATCCCTGGAAGCACGTCGGCAACGAGCCGGCCGCCGCGCGCTTTCACCAGGATGGTCTCATGGTCGTCACTGACGGCGTGATCAAGGCGTTCGGTCCTTATGACAAGATTGCCGCCGCCCATCCGGGCGTCGAGGTCACCCACATCAAGGACCGCATCATCGTTCCCGGCTTCATCGACGGCCACATCCATCTGCCGCAGACGCGCGTGTTAGGGGCCTATGGTGAGCAGCTCCTGCCGTGGCTGCAGAAATGGGTCTACCCGGAAGAGCTCAAATACCGGGATCGCGACTACGCGCGCGAGGGCGTGAAGCGTTTCCTCGATGCGCTGCTCGCCTCAGGCACCACCACCTGCCAAGCCTTCACGAGCTCCTCGCCTGTTTCGACCGAGGAGTTGTTCGAGGAAGCGAGCAGGCGCAAAATGCGCGTCATCGCGGGCCTCACCGGGATCGATCGCAACGCGCCGGCCGATTTCATCGATACGCCGGAAAATTTCTATCGCGACAGCAAGCGGCTGATCGCGCAGTACCACAACAAGGGCCGCAATCTCTACGCCATCACGCCGCGCTTCGCCTTTGGTGCCTCGCCGGAATTGCTGAGAGCGTGTCAGCGTCTCAAGCACGAGCATCCGGACTGCTGGGTCAACACCCATATCTCCGAGAATCCGGCCGAATGCAGCGGCGTGCTGGTCGAGCATCCGGACTGCCAGGATTATCTCGGTGTCTACGAGAAGTTCGACCTGGTCGGTCCGAAATTCTCCGGCGGCCACGGCGTCTATCTCTCCAACAACGAGTTCCGCCGCATGTCGAAGAAGGGCGCGGCGGTGGTGTTCTGCCCGTGCTCGAATCTGTTCCTCGGCAGTGGCCTGTTCCGCCTCGGCCGCGCCACCGATCCCGAGCATCGCGTCAAGATGTCGTTCGGCACCGATGTCGGCGGCGGCAACCGCTTCTCGATGATCTCCGTGCTCGACGACGCCTACAAGGTCGGCATGTGCAACAACACGCTGCTCGACGGCAGCATCGATCCCGCGCGCAAGGACCTCGCGGAAGCCGAGCGCAACAAGCTCTCGCCCTATCGCGGTTTCTGGTCGATCACGCTCGGCGGCGCCGAAGGCCTCTACATCGACGACAAGCTCGGCAACTTCGAGCCGGGCAAGGAGGCCGATTTCGTCGCGCTCGATCCGAACGGCGGGCAGGTCGCGCAAGCGTGGCATCAATCGCTGATCGCCGACGGCGCCGGCCCGCGCACGATGGACGAGGCCGCGAGCATGCTGTTCGCCATCATGATGGTCGGCGACGATCGCTGCGTCGACGAGACCTGGGTGATGGGCAAGCGGCTCTACAAGAAAGGCTGAGGCGGACCGCTGCCAATGAGCGCATCTCCTGAAACAACCGGCCAGCCGGTCGCTCTTGTCATTCAGCGCCGCATCGCCGACGACGGCTTTGCTGCGTTCGCCCGGTGGAACGGTGAGGTCGGCGAGGTGCTCAAGGCCTGGCCAGGCTTCCTCAGCCTTGAAGTGGTGCCGCCGCAACCGCCGGCGCATGTGGACTGGGTGACGATCCTGCGTTTCGCGAGCCCGGCTGCGGCACGTGCCTGGCTGCAGAGCGAGGTGCGGGCGAAGTTGATCGCGGAGGTGCAGCGCTTCTTCGTCGGTTCGGAGGACGTCCATATCCTGCCCGACACCGGCGTCCCGCGCGACAGCGCGGTCTCGGCCGTCATCTCATTCAAAGTCCCTGATGGACTCGAGGACGCCTTCCTGAAATGGCAGCAGCGCATCCAGGCAGCGGAGGCCGAGTTCAAGGGATTTCTGCGGCACAAGGTCGAGCGGCCGATTCCGGGCCTGCATGACGAATGGATCATCATCCTGTCTTTCGACAGCGATGCCAATCTCAATGCCTGGCTCGACTCGCCGTTGCGGCAGACGCTGCTGAAGGAGGGCGCGCGCTTCAACGCCGGCATGAACGTGAAACGGGCGAGCTACGGCTTCAATTTCTGGTTCCCGGCCGGCAAGACGTCGGCCCCGGAGCAAGGGCCCGGTTTCATCTGGAAGAGCAACCTGATCGTTCTCCTGGTGCTTTATCCCGTGGTCTACCTCTGGGGCTATTTCATCAGCGCGCCCCTGATCGACAGAAACGGCGTGCCGGTCTGGCTGTCGCTGTTCCTCGGCAATCTCGTCAGCACCCAGCTGCTCGGCTGGTGGCTAGTGCCCGCCGCCTTCAAGGCGCTCGACTGGTGGGTGACGCCGAAGGCGACGATCAGTCGCCAGATCGCGGGGTACGTGCTGCTCGCCGTGCTCTATGCCGCGTCGATGGGCCTGTACGCGCTGCTGCTCGCGTGGCATTGGGGACGGTGAGACCGTCAACCGTATCGACGCGGAGAAGGACGGTCGCTGGACATCGACGACCATGTTCGCCCTGACGTTTCTCGGGACATCGGCGAGCGTTCCCTCGGCGGAGCGCAACCATCCGGCACTCCTCGTGGAAGCCGCAGGCAAGCGCGTCCTGGTCGATTGCGGCGAGGGCACGCAGCGCCAGCTGCTGCGCAGCGGCGCCGGCTTCCGGCGGCTCGACCGCATCCTGCTCACCCACGCCCATCTCGACCACGTGCTCGGCATCCCCGGACTGTTTTCGACGCTCGGCTTGCGGCAGACGTCCGAGACGATGACCGTTCACGGCGGCGCGGGCACGCTCGACCTCGTCACCCGCATGCTCGCCGGCCTGTGGGGCGCGGGCAGGGCGCCGATCGCCGTCCAGTTCGAAGCGCTGACCGAGGGACGAGCTATCGATACCGGTGAATTCGCCGTTGACTGTTTTCCGGTCCGCCACCGCGACACCGACAGCTTCGGCTTCATCTTCCAAAGCCCCGCGCGCCGTCATCTGCGGCCTGATCGCCTCATCGCGCTCGGTGTCCCCGATGGTCCGTTGCGCGGCGAGTTGGCCGCCGGCCGACCGATCGTGGTTGCCGACCGAACTATCGATCCGGAAGACGTCCTCGGTCCGCCGAGCGGCGGCAGCAAGCTCGTCGTGATCGGCGACACCGAGACCACCGAGGGGTTGTCGCAATACGTCGCCGGCGCCGACATGCTGGTGATCGAGGCGACGTTCCTCGATCGCGACGCGCCGACCGCGCGGAATTACGGCCATCTCACCGCGGCAGAAGCGGCCTCCTTTGCCGCCGCGAACGAGGTCGGACAGCTCGTGCTGACGCATATGTCGGGACGCTACGAAGACGCAGAGATTCTCGCCGAGGCGGCAAAAATCTTCCCGAACACCCGGATCGCCGCAGACTTCGACCACATCGTCGTCTGATCAAACGCGCCCTGACCCGATCCGTCCACCGCAGCGCTTGCCAGCCCAGATGCGAGCGGGTAGAAGGCTGCCACGCCTGAGCCGCGATTAGCGCGATGCGCTTCCCGGCCACAGTCGAACAAATCAAGCAGGCCTTTGAATTTGTTCGACTATTCCGTTGGGGAATGGTGTAACGGTAGCACAACAGACTCTGACTCTGTTTGTCTTGGTTCGAATCCAGGTTCCCCAGCCAGTTCCGGACGCTTTCGCAAAGGTATGGTTCCGGTCCCTGGGCAGGATGGCAGGCAGGTTGATGGGCTGCCTCGCTGCTCGCGACGGTTTGCCTCACCTAGTATTTGCGTTTCCAAGTCGGATCGCCGCGCGCTGTATCGTCCTTGGGCTGGACAACCCAAGGAGATCCGCAAATGCCCTATGTCGATGGTTTCGTTCTCGCCGTGCCGAAGGCCAACATCGAGGCTTACAAGGCGCTGGCGACGCAAGCCTGCGCCATCTGGATGGAGCACGGCGCGCTCGACTACGTCGAATGCATCGGCGACGACGTTCCCTATGGCGAGCTCACCTCGTTTCCGCGCGCTGTGATCGCGAAGGAGGACGAGGTCGTAGTGTTCGCCTGGATCGTCTATCGGGACCGCGAGAGCCGCGATGCCATCAACAAGAAGGTGATGGCGGACCCGCGCATCAAGTTCGAGGGCATGCCGTTCGACGGCAAGCGCATGATCTATGGCGGCTTCACAACGCTGCTTCGGGCGAGTGACATCGTGACGTGAGGCGTGCCCGCTACTTGATCTTGTCGTAGGCCGCCGCGAAATCGCCGAGCGGCATCGGGATCGCGATGGTCTCCTTGGCCATGTTCTGAAAAGAGACCTTCAGCTGCTTGCCCGACCGCAAGGCGGCGAGCAGGTCCGGCGCAACCGGGGTCGAGGCGTAGCAGCCGCGATTCTCGCAGGTCTGGATCTGGAGATCGAACGTCTTGCCTTCGTCGACCTGGAGCTTGGCCCCGACCGGAAGGTTGAGGCCGAGCGGCAATTGCAGAAGCGCGATCGGCGTGCGGGTGTCGGGCGCGATGCGGATGTTGATCAGGACGACGGTCTGGCCCGTCTTGGTCAGCACCGCGTTCTGCTCCATCGCGCATTCGAGCGGCGCGTCGCGGTTTGCGCTGGTGCAGCGGACGATCCAGCCGGGCTGTCCGGAAGCACCGTCAGCCTGCGCCTGTGTCGGGGCAGGCGCGGGCTGCGCGGCCGGGGCGGGCGCGGCGTTCTTCTTGGCGCCCTGCTGGGCGTGTGCTGCGCCCGCTGACAACAGGACAGCAGCGACAAGGGCGACAAGTCTGGATTGCACAGGCATGGGAAACCGCATTTGCGGACCGGGGTCTCGCTGTAGCGTCGCGGCAGGCGCGGCGCAAGCTTACTCGGCGGCTTCCTTGACGCTGCCGTGCTCGGGCGTCTCCTCGCCTTCGTCGTCCGAACGGCCCCAGGTCGAGAACCAGTTGTTGAGCTTGTCGAGGTAGAGATAGACGACCGGCGTGGTGAACAGCGTCAGCGCCTGACTGACGATCAGGCCGCCGACCATGGCGTAGCCGAGCGGCTGGCGGATTTCGGCGCCGGTGCCGTGGCCGAGCATGAGGGGCACGCCGCCGAGCAGGGCCGCCATCGTCGTCATCATGATCGGGCGGAAGCGCAGCAGTGCGGCCTGGCGGATCGATTCCTCCGGCGTCTTGTGCTCGTCGCGCTCGGCGGCAATCGCGAAGTCCACCATCATGATGCCGTTCTTCTTCACGATGCCGATCAGGAGGATGATGCCGATCAGCGCGATCAGGCTGAAGTCGAATCCGGCCGCCATCAGGATCGCGAGCGCGCCGACGCCGGCCGAGGGTAGCGTCGACAGAATCGTGATCGGATGGATGTAGCTCTCGTAGAGAATGCCGAGGATCAGATAGACCACGACCAGCGCGGCGAGGATCAGGAGCGGCACGGTGCCGAGCGATTGCTGGAACGCCTGCGCGGTGCCCTGGAAGCTCGAATTCAGCGTGGGCGGCGTCCCGAGCTCCGCCATCGCCTTCTGCACGGCCTCGGTGGCCTGGCCGAGCGCGACGCCTTGCGCGAGATTGAAGCTGATCGTGATCGACGGGAACTGGCCTTGATGGCTGATCGAGAGCGGGCGGACCGGATCGGTGGTCCAGCTCGCGAAGGTCGACAGCGGCACCTGGTCGCCGGTCAGCGGCGATTTCACGTAGAGCTTGTTTAGCGTCTCGAGATCGCCCTGCATCTCCGGCAGGACTTCCAGGATCACCTTGTAGGTGTTGAGCTGCGTGAAATATTGCGTGACCTGCCGCTGTCCGAAGGAATCATACAGCGTATCGTCGATCAGCTGGGGCTGGATGCCGTAGCGGGCGGCGGTGTCGCGGTTGATCTTGAGCTGGACCGTTGTGCCCTGCGTCTGCTGGTCGGTCGCGACGTCGCGCAGCTCCGGCAGTGTCTGCATCTTGCCAAGGATCTTCGGCGCCCATTCGTTCAGCTCGTCCAGATTGGCGTCTTGCAGCGTGAATTCGAACTGAGTGCGCGTGGGTCGACCGCCGAGCCGCACGTCCTGAGCCGCCTGCATGTAGAGGCGGGCGCCCTGGACCTTGTCGAACTGCGGACGCAGACGCGCGATGATCTGCTGGGCCGAAGCGTCACGCTCATTGCGCGGCTTCAGCGTGATGAACAGGTTGCCGTTGTTGCCGGCACGGCCGCTGCCGCCGATCGACATGGCAACGCTGGCAACGTCGGGATCGGCCAGGATGATCTTGCCGAGTTGCTCCTGGCGTCTCACCATCTCCTTGAACGAGATGTCCTGCGAGGCTTCGGACGTGGCCGTGATCAGGCCGACGTCCTGCTGCGGGAAGAAGCCCTTGGGGATCAGCACGAACAGGTAGATCGACAGGCCGAGCGTGACGAAGAAGATCGCGAGCGTGGTGCGCCGCCAGGCGAGGGCGTGATCGAGCACATATTCGTAGCCGCGCAGCATCGCGTCGAAGGCGCGCTCGCTCCATTGATAGAAGCGGCCGTGCTGCACCTCACCATGGGCGCGCAGGAAGCGTGAGGCCATCATCGGCGTCAGCGTCAGCGATACGAACATCGAAACGAAGATCGTCATCGCCAGCACCACGGCGAATTCGCGGAACAGGCGCCCGATAATGCCGCCCATCAGGAGCAGCGGGATCAGCACCGCGACCAGCGAGATGCTGATGGAGACGATCGTGAAGCCGATTTCCTTGGAACCCTTGAAGGCGGCCTCCATCGGCGAGTCGCCTTCCTCGATGTAGCGCGTGATGTTCTCGAGCATCACGATGGCGTCGTCGACCACGAAACCGACCGCGATGGTGAGTGCCATCAGCGACAGATTGTCGAGCGAATAGCCGACCGGCCACATCAGGGCGCACGCGCCCAGCAACGCCAGCGGAACCGTGACGGTGGGAATGACCGTCGCCCAGAAGCTGCGCAGGAAGATGAAGATGACCATGACCACGAGCACAATGGTCAAGAGCAGCGTGAACTGGACGTCCTCGACCGCGGCACGGATGGTCGCGGTGCGGTCGCTGATGAGCTCGATCTTGATCGCGGGCGGGATCGCCGCCACGAGACGAGGGAGGGTCGCCTTGATCCTGTCGACGGTTTCGATGACGTTGGCGCCGGGCTGCTTGAAGATTACCAGGAACACGCCGCGCTTGCCGTTGGCCCACGCCGCCTGCTTGGCGTCTTCGGCAGCGGTGACCGCTTGGCCGATATCGCGGATTCGCAACGGAGCGCCGTTGCGATAGGCGATGATGACGTCGTTCCAGTCCTTCGCGTGGGTGAGCTGGTCGTTGGCGTAGATCGTATAGGCCCGCTTCTCGCCGTCGATATTGCCCTTGGGGCTGTCGACCGTGGTGATCGCGATCTGGCTGCGGATATCCTCCATCGACAAGCCCTTGGCGACCAGCTTTGCGGGATCGACCTGAATGCGGATCGAGGGTTTCTGCTGGCCGCCGATGAAGACCTGGGCGACGCCCGAGAGCTGGCTGATCTGCTGGGCGAGCTGGGTGTCGACGGCATCGCTGACGCTGGTCAGCGGCAGCGTCTCCGATGTCGCGGACAGTAGCAGGATCGGCGCGTCGGCGGGGTTGACCTTGCGGTAGGTCGGGGGCGACGGCAGGTTCCTCGGCAACTGGCCGCTGGCCGCGTTGATGGCACCCTGTACGTCGTTGGCGGCGCCGTCGATGTTGCGGTTGAGGTCGAATTGGATGGTGATCGACGCCGTGCCCAGATAGCTCGTCGAGGTCATCTGCGCGATGCCAGGAATCTGGGCGAATTGCCGCTCGAGCGGCTGCGCCACCGACGAAGCCATGGTCTCGGGGCTGCCGCCGGGCAAATTGGCGGTGACCTGAATGGTCGGAAAGTCCACCTGCGGCAGGGGCGCGACCGGGAGCAGGGGATAGGCGACCAGTCCGACGAAGAGAATGCCGGCCATCAGCAGCGAGGTGCCGATGGGATATCGGATGAAAGGCGCCGAAATCCCGCCCCCGATCATTGCTGTCGAACCTTGTTCTGGGTCGGATCCGAGCTTGCTACCGCCGTCGACACCAGGCTTCCGGGCTGCACCTTGAACTGTCCGCCGACGATCACCTGCTGACCGGGGCTCAATCCTTCCTCGATGACCGAATGACCGTCGATGCCATAGCTGACCTTGATCTTGTGCAGTTCGGCCTTGTTGTCCTGGTTGACCGTATAGGCATAGAGTCCGTTGGTGGAGCGCTGGACCGCGTCATCCGGAACGACCGTCGCATCCTTCAGCGTTCGCACCAGGAGCCGCGTCGAGACCGATTGCCCCGGCCACAGCGTTCTTTCCTTGTTGTCGAACACCGCCTTGAGCCGGATCGTGCCGCTGGTCGCGTCGACCTGGTTGTTGATCACCGCGAGCTTGCCCTCGGCCAGCGTTCTCTTGCCGTCGGTGGTGAAGGCGATCACCTTGAGCGCGCCGGCCTTCTGGCCCTCGCTGATATAGGGGAGCTGGTCTTCCGGCGCGGTGAAGATCACGGCGATCGGCTCGACCTGCGAGATCGTGACGATGGCAGTCTGCGACGAAGCGTTGACGATGTTGCCGACGTCGACCTGACGCAGGCCTGCCACGCCGGTGATCGGCGCCTTGATTTGGGTGTAATCGAGCTGGGTCTGGGCGTTGGAGATCGCGGCATCGTCGGCGGCGATCTGGGCGGTGAGCTGAGCGACGGTGGAGCGCTGTGTGTCGACGCGCTGGGCGGTGGCGAATTCGCCGAGCTTCGTGGCGCGCTGGAGCTCGAGATTGGCGTTGGCGAGACTGGCCTCGTCCTGCGCCTTCTTGGCCTTGGCCTGGTCAAGCGTGGCCTGATAGGGGCGGGGATCGATCGAAACCAGGAGATCGCCCTGCTTGACGATCTGGCCTTCCCTAAATTCGAGCCTGTCGATCTGGCCATCCACACGGCTTCGGACCTGGACCGTGTTAAAGCCCTGAACCGTGCCGAGACCAGTGAGATAGACCGGAAAGTCGGTCTTCTGAACCGGCGCAACGCTGACCGGGACGGCGGAGGGGCGAGGCGGGCCTTTTTGTGCGGTCTGGGTTTTTCCAGCCTCGGACGTGCCGAATTTCTGCCAACCATAATAGCCCGCAGAAGCCACGGCCGCGATGATCAGAAGCCAAAGGATCGGCCGGGACTTGTTCATGTCGTCTCGTGTCGGCTCGTATGCCCTCGGCTACGAATATCGGGGCAATCGTACGGTTCCAGCATGATGTATAATACACGCCAACTTCCAGAGTAAACAGCACTATCGGGTGAGAATCCTAAACAATTGGAAAGCTTTGCACCGTGTAGGCAGCTCGTTGGCGCGGCGACGTGCAATGCCGCGTTTTCCCGCCGCGACCGGCCGGCGTGCAAGTCTTGCGCAGCACGCGGAGCAGTGTGCTCAGGACCGATCGGCCCCGCGCCGCGCTGCCTTTCGGATCTGCCGCAAGAACGGTTCTAAGTCGCCTCGTAGCCGTTTCGGTTACCATGGATTTCGGCATCGTCCATTTCGGCGCCGCAGCGACGGAGCAAAGCATGCACGAGCTGAACGGCAAGCTGATCGCGTGCCAGATTCTGATCAAGGGGTTGATCGCGCGTGTCGCCAACGAGCAGCGCGATCCCTTGTGCTTCCTCACCGACTTTCGCGACGAAATCAAAGCCGTTGTCAACGGCGCCAACATCGCCGGCATGGACAGCACCGATCGCGTGCGCGCCGTTGCGAAGACCGTCGACGAGTTGCTGTGGCTGATGAAACCCAGAGCGGCGATCGAGTGGCCAGCAATCGATTTGCGTTTAGGACGCATCCTTCGCTCAGAGAGCGGGGCAGTTTAGAATCGTTTTGATCTTGATCTATTCAAGGGTTCTCGCGAACGGCACGCATTGACCCGCAATTGCGTGGCCGATACCAACAGGCGACATTCGTTCGACGCGTGTGAACGACAGGAATTGGAGGGCCTTGTGCTCTATCCTCCAGCACCTCTCGTCGCCCCCGTGACCAGGGGGACGCGGGTTGCGTCTTTCTTCTGGCTTCAGAGCATGATACGGGACGATCAAGCCCGGAGCATGATCTATGGCCTCGACACCGCGATACAGGCGCTGGTGGAACGGCTCGGGCGTGACGATCCCGAAACGGTCAAATTGACGGGTATCTATCACAATCTCATTCGCTACTGGGCCGAAGTATGAAGACCATCTCCTTTCAAGCAAGCCTTGCCGCAGCCTTGATGCTGGCGTCTGCCTGGCTCGCATCCCCCGTTTCCGCCCAGACGCAGAGCCCGCCGGCACCGGCCCCATCGACGGCTCAGCCGTCCGCTGCCGGGACCGTCCCCCCGGCAGCTGCGCCTGCGGCCTCGACGGCTCCCGCCGTCGTGGGCGCCGCCCCGGTGGCCGCCAATCCCGCGGGTGCGAAGCCCGAGGCTGCGGCCATGAAGGAATTGTCGCCCTGGGTGATGTTCATGTCGGCGGACGTCATCGTGAAGGCGGTGATGATCGGGCTCGCCTTCGCTTCGCTGATGACCTGGACCGTCTTCATCGCCAAGTCGATCGAGCTGTCGGTCGCCTCCGGCAAGCTGCGTGCGGCGTTGAAGAAGATTGCGGAGGCGCGCTCGCTTGCCGAAGCGCAGATGGCGCTCGGCACCAAGGAGGGCATCCTGCCGTCGTTCCTTGCGGCGGCGTTGCGCGAAGCGCGGATCTCGGCTGGCCTGTCCAGCGATGCCGGCATCAAGGAACGCGCCGCCTCGAGCTTTTCCGAGATCGTGCGCGCGGAGCAACGGCGCATCCGGATCGGCATGGGCGTGCTCGCGACCATCGGCTCGACCTCGCCCTTCGTCGGCCTGTTCGGCACGGTCTGGGGCATCATGAACAGCTTCATCGGCATCTCGAAGTCGCAGACCACGAACCTCGCCGTGGTCGCGCCCGGCATCGCCGAGGCGCTGCTCGCCACCGCGATCGGCCTCGTCGCCGCCATTCCCGCCGTCATCATCTACAACCACTTCTCGCGCGTGACGAAAGGCTATCTCGAGCTCGTCAGCCGCGCCTCGGGCGCGGCGGGGCGACTGCTGTCGCGTGATCTCGACCGCAGCCACGGCAGCGTGCATTCGCGCGCGGCGGAGTAGACCATGGCCGTTTCGCTCGCTGACAATGATGACGACGACGATTTCTCGGAAACGCATGACATCAACGTCACGCCGTTCATCGACGTCATCCTGGTGCTGCTGATCATCTTCATGGTCGCCGCGCCGCTGTCCACGGTCGACCTGCCGATCGATCTGCCGACGTCGAGTGCCACGCCGCAGAAGAAGCCGGACAAGCCGACCTATCTCAGCATCAAGCCCGATCTGACGCTCGCGATCGGGGAGAACGCCGTTCACCGGGCCGAGTTGATCGGAACCCTCGACGGCCTTTCCGAGATGAGCAAGGACAAGTACGTTTTCCTGCGCGCTGATCGCTCGGTGCCCTATGGCGAGTTGATGGGCGTGATGGAGCTCTTGCGCTCGGGCGGCTATACGCGGGTGAAGCTGGTCGCGCTGGAAGGCGCACCGGGGGCGCCTGTGGCAGGCGCCGCCCAGCCTTAAGAAGACGGAACGATGGCGGACGAACCGAGACCATCCCGGAAGCTCTGGATCCTGGCGGCGGCGGCCGCGCTCGCCCTGCATCTCGGCGGTGCTGCGCTCGCGCTGGCGCATTTGCACGGCGACGACGACGGCGATGGTCTCGGCGCGGCCGGAGCCGAGTTCGCCGTCGAGATGGCTTCGCCGGAGGCTCAGGAATCCGATTTGCCGACCGGACCAAACGACTCCGCGGCACAAGAGGAGCGCCCGGAGCTTCCGGAGCAGAAGGCCGAACTGAAGGAGACAGAACTTCCTCAAGATCGACCGCAAGAGGCCGAGGATCCCGATCGCATCGTCAGCGAAAAGGTTGCGAAGAAGGAGCAGGACGACGATCCAAAGGCGGCTGCCGTTGAAACGCCCGCCATGGAGGCTGCCCCAAAGCAGGTTGATATGGCCCGGCAAACGTTCGAGGACGCAACGCGCGAGGCCGAAAAGGCCCTGGCGCCGGTGGTTGGGCTCGGCAAGGACATCCTGAAGATCACGGTGGACTGGAACAAGAAAATCAGTGCGCGTATCAAGCAGCACCAGATCAATCCGGAAGGCAGAGAGAACGCCAATCAGAAGGTCACGGTGAGTTTCGCGCTCAACCGAAAGGGAAATGTGGTCTCGGTCGACGTGATCGCGTCGTCCGGCGACGCCGCCTACGATGCAGCTGCGATCTCGATGGTTCGCAAGGCGGATCCTTTCGAGCCGCCTCCGGTTCAACTGACCGAGGAGCGTTTCGAGCGCACCCTCGAGATCAGCTTCGCCCCTGAGAAATCGAAGAAGACCGCCAACAAGAAGTCGGCTCAACGCCAGTAGAGCCGGATCCCGACATAGACCACCACCAGGCAGGCGAAGATCAGCGCCACGGGCAGGGGCCGTTTCTGGGCTCCGCTGGCCGCGCCTGTCCCGAAGAAACCAGCGCTTTTCGGCTTCGGCGCCGGGCGCCGGAAAGCGGTAACATTATCCGCTGCCGGCTCGGCCTCGCGCGGACGGACGTCGGGCGGCGTTCCAGCGCCACCCATCTCGACGTAATAGGCCTTGTAGATCGCACCGATGGTGGCCTCGGTGGCTTCGCCCTCGCTCATCTGCGCCAACAGGTTCCTGTAGCTGCTCAGGAACTCTTGGGCTTCCGGAGGCAGCGCGGACGCCCCGTTGAGCTTAGCCATCATCTTCCAGGTGGCGAAATCGGCGCGGGCGCGGGTGTCGGCGCGTCGCGCGATCAGCATATCGGCAGCTTTGACCAAGTCGGCCTCTGGCCTTTCGGCTCGTGTTCGGGTGTTCCGGTTCAACTACGCATTGCCGGTCAGGAAGAGAACAGCCTGAATCACATAACCGGTCAACGTCCGCAGTATTGCTGAAATAACATCAAGATTTAGACCTAACTGCGAGCCCGCCAGCGGCAGCAGGATCAAGAGCCCGATCAGGATCAACATACCGAACGGCTCGAGCCGGGCCAGCGGCAAGGCGAGGGCCCGCGGCAGCAGCCCGACCGCAACTCGGCCGCCGTCCAGCGGGGGGATCGGCATCATGTTGAAGACGGCCAGGATGGCGTTGATGATGAGGGCATTCTTGAGGTTGTCGGCAACCCATTTCGCCGCGCTCGCGGGCACCAGCGGCAGGGCATGGAAGGCGAGGGCGGTGGCGAGCGCCAGCAGGATGTTGGTGGCGGGTCCGGCCAGCGCTACCCAGACCATGTCGAGCCTGGGATTGTTCAGCTTGCGGAAGTTTACCGGCACCGGCTTGGCGTAGCCGAACAGGAACGGCGAATGCGCGAACAGCAGCATCGCCGGCAGGATGACGGTGCCGAACGGGTCGATATGCCTGATAGGATTGAAGCTGACGCGGCCGAGCTGCGCGGCCGTGTTGTCCCCGAGCCGGTCCGCGACGAAGGCATGCGCGGCCTCATGGAAGGTGATGGCGAGCACGAGGGGAAGCACCCACACCGACAGGTCGTACAAGGAAATGTTCACAGCTCATCCATTTCGGTTAGCTAGCGGCCTTGCAACCGTCCTGACCAAACCGGCGCAGCAACGCTTCGGCTCAACATAGGGTGGCCGGTTCCGAATTGCCACGCTGCAGATGGATGCTTCGGCCGGCCGCCGTGCAGTCGCGCAAAGTCACGCCGGGATCGTCCCGGGATATTGCACCAAGCCGTCGTCGAGCTTCACCCAGGCGAGCTTTTCCGACGCCCAGATGTGCTCGGTCGGCGCAAAGGCGTTACGATCATCGAAGGTGGCGAGCGCAACGCCCGCTAGCGTGCCGTTGCGGCGCCAGGCGAAAAGCCGCGTGCCGCAGCGCTTGCAGAACACGCGATCGATATTCTCCGAGGAGGCGTAGCGTGCAGTCTCGCCGTCGACGCTCAGCGCACGCTGGTCGAACTGCGCGCGGGCGAAATAGGGCGAACCCATCGCCTTCTGGCAGATGCGGCAATGGCAGATGCGGACGTTGAGCGGCTCGCCCTCCGCCTTGAACCGTACCGCGCCGCACAGGCAGCCGCCTTCCCGGATCATGATGTCCTCAATAGGTCGCCCGCCCACCGGAAATATCAAACACCGCGCCGGTCGAGAACGCGCAGTCCTCCGACGCGAGCCAGCTCACCATCGCGGCGAGCTCTTCCACCAGCACGAAGCGCCCCTTCGGGATCTTCGACAACATGAAGTCGATATGCTGCTGCGTCATCTGGTCGAAGATCGCGGTCTTCGCCGCCGCCGGTGTCACCGCGTTGACGAGGATGTCATGGGCGGCGAGCTCCTTGCCGAGCGACTTCGTCAGCGCGATCAGGCCGGCCTTGGACGCCGAATAATGCGCGGCGTTCGGGTTGCCTTCCTTGCCGGCGATCGAGGCGATGTTCACGATCCGCCCGTATTTCTGCTTGAGCATTTCGGGCACGATCGCCTTGGAGACGATGAAGGGGCCATCGAGGTTGATGCGCAGAACTTTCCGCCATTCCTCCAGGTCCGTCTCCCACACCGGCTTGTTGACCCCGGCGATGCCGGCGTTGTTGACGAGAATGTGTCATCTTGCCGAAGGTCTTGAGCGTCGCATCGCGTGCCTGCTCGACGGCCGCCGTGTCGGTGACGTCGACCTTGAAGACTTTCGTTTCGCCGCCGATCTCCTTTGCCGTCTTCTCGGCCAGCGCGGCGTCAAAGTCCCAGATCGCGACCTTGGCGCCGGAGGCGACGAAGCGCTCGGTGATGGCGCGGCCAAAGCCCTGCGCGCCGCCGGTGACGATAGCGATGCGGCCGTTGAGATCGATCTTGTTCATGCCGGAGGCCTTCCTGCGTCAGAGCATGTAGCCGCCGTCGACGACGAGATCGACGCCGGTGGTGAAGGCGCTCTCGTCGCTGCCGAGATAGACCGCCATCGCGGCGATCTCCTCGGCGGTGCCGAGCCGGCCCATCTTCTGGCGCGAGATGAACATCTCCTTGCCCTGCGGGCCCTGGGCTGCCGCGCGGTCGAGCATCGAAGGCGTCTCGACGGTGCCGGGACAGATCGAGTTGCAGCGGATGCCCTTGGTGATGAAGTCGAGCGCGACCGCGCGCGACAGCAGCGACACCGCCGCCTTCGACGAGCTGTAGACGTAGCGGTTCGCCGGCGGCCGCAAGGCCGCGCAGGACGAGATGTTGACGATGCTGCCGCCGCCGCCGGCGATCATGTCGGGCAGGAAGGCCTTGATGGTCCGGTGCATCGACTTGACGTTCAGGTCGAACGAGAAATCGAAATCCTCTTCCGAGCACTCCAGGATGGTGCCGTGGTGCACGAAGCCGGCGGCGTTGAGCAGGATGTCGATCTTGCCGACGCGCTTGGCGAAGGCGTTGACGTCGGCGGTGTTGCGGACGTCGAGCTTTGCGACCTCGGCGATGCCTTCCTTCGTCAGGCTCGCGATGCCGGCTTCGTTGATGTCGGTGGCGATGACGGTTGCGCCTTCACGCGCGAACGCGATGGCGCAAGCGCGCCCAATGCCTGCCGCGGCAGCCGTGACGACGGCGCGCTTTCCCTTTAGGCGGTCTGCCATGTTGTTTCTCCTGCGAATTTTCCTTCGTCATTCCGGGGCGCGCCTCTTGGCGCGAACCCGGAATCCATCGCGCCACAGCGCCGGTGGATGAATGGATTCCGGGCTCGCGACTGCGTCGCGCCCCGGAATGACCGTGTCAGTGATTGTCCCGCGCCACACCGAACGTACCGGCGACGTTCTGGTAGCGCGTGGCGAGCTCCATGCAGGCGCCGGTCGATTGCTGGCCGACGGTGTTGCGATAGATCTCCTGCCACGGCGTCTGGTTCGGCGGATGCTTGAAGCCGCCGCTGGCCTTGAGCTCGGCGTAGCGCTTCTTCAGCTCCTCGTCCGGGATCAGGATGTTGGCGCTGCCCTTGTTGAGGTCGATGCGGACCTTGTCGCCGGTCTTGAGGACGGCAAGCCCGCCATTGGCGGCCGCTTCAGGCGAGGCGTTGAGGATCGAGGGCGAGCCAGAAGTGCCGGACTGGCGACCGTCGCCGATGCAGGGCAGGGACAGGATGCCGCGTTTGATCAGCGCCGCCGGCGGCTGCATGTTCACAACCTCGGCGCCACCGGGGTAGCCGATCGGGCCGGTGCCGCGGATGAACAGCACGCAGCGCTCGTCGATGTCGAGCGAGGGATCGTCGATCCGCTCGTGATAATCCTCCGGCCCCTCGAACACGATGGCGCGGCCCTCGAAGGCATTGAGGTCCTTCGGGTTGCTGAGGTAGCGGTCGCGGAATTCCTTGGAGATCACGCTTGTCTTCATGATCGCGGAATCGAACAGATTGCCCTTCAGCACCAGGAAGCCGGCGTCCTTCACCAGCGGCTTGTCGTAAGCCCAGATCACGTCGTTGTCGGGAGCGGGCGCGTTCTTGCAGTTCTCGCCGATGCCGCGGCCGTTGACCGTGACCGCGTCCTCATGGATGCGCTTGTGCTTCATCAATTCGCGCACCACCGCGGGCACGCCGCCGGCGCGGTGAAATTCCTCGCCGAGATAGAAGCCGGCCGGCTGCATGTTGACCAGGAGCGGCACGTCGTGGCCGAACTTCTGCCAGTCCTCGATCGACAGCTCGACGCCGATATGGCGGGCGAGGGCGTTGATGTGGATCGGCGCGTTGGTCGAGCCGCCGATCGCCGAATTGATCACGATGCAGTTCTCGAACGCCTTGCGGGTCAGGATGTCGGAAGGCTTCAAATCCTCCCAGACCATCTCGACGATGCGTTTTCCGGTCTCGTAAGCGATCTGGCCGCGCTCGCGATAGGGCGCCGGGATCGCCGCGCAGCCCGGCAGCGAGAAGCCGAGCGCTTCGGCAAGCCCGTTCATGGTCGAGGCCGTCCCCATGGTGTTGCAATGGCCGACCGAGGGCGCCGAGGAGGCCACGATCTCCATGAACTCTTCATAGTCGATCTCGCCGGCCGCGAGCCGCTCGCGCGATTTCCAGACGATGGTGCCGGAGCCGGTGCGCTCGCCATTGTGCCAGCCGTTCAGCATCGGGCCGCCCGACAGCACGATCGCGGGCAGGTTCACCGTCGCCGCCGCCATCATGCAGGCCGGCGTGGTCTTGTCGCAGCCGGTGGTCAGCACCACGCCGTCGAGCGGATAGCCGTAGAGAATTTCGACGAGGCCGAGATAAGCGAGGTTACGGTCGAGCGCCGCGGTCGGTCGCTTGCCGGTCTCCTGAATGGGATGGGTCGGGAATTCCATCGCGATGCCGCCGGCCTCGCGGATGCCTTCGCGGACGCGGTGCGCGAGCTCGAGATGATGGCGGTTGCAGGGGGACAGATCGTTGCCGGTCTGGGCGATGCCGATGATCGGCTTGCCGGATTGCAGCTCGGCGCGGGTGAGGCCGTAATTCAGGTAACGCTCCATGTAGAGCGCGGTCATGCCCGGATTGTGCGGGTTGTTGAACCATTCCTGCGAGCGAAGATGGCGGCGGGTACCGTTGCTGCCGGCGGCATGCCCGTTGGTTGGTTTCTTTGTCATTGGTTTCTCCTGCAATGCAAACGCGACTACCGTCCGTCTCATGGTGTCGGCATGTGCGGTGCCCAACGGCGCGCGCGATGATCTGCCTTCCCGCTGGCGGGTCGTTTCCTCACGATTCCGATACTAGTCGTGGCTGCTTGGTAACGCTATCATTTTGTTCGCCGCGCCCGCGCCTGATACGGCTGGCCTGCTGTCCGAACGTCGCGCCGACGAGCTTTGCCGCTCGATCACCTTGAAGCCGAGATCGAGCACCGGCTGCTCCGGGCGGCGGCCCTCGATCGCGTCGATCAGCATGGTGGCGGCCGTCTTGCCCATCTCATAGCGGTTGGTGCGGACGCTGGTGAGGGTGGGGACGGCGGCGGCCATGAATTCGAGATCGTTGAAGCCGACGATCGCGATCTGCCCGGGGACTGCGATCTCCCGGCGCCGGCATTCGAACAGCACGCCGAGCGCGAGGTCGTCGTTGGCGCAGAACACCGCATCGATGTCCGGCTCGCGCGCCAGCAGATCGGTGAACAGGGCGCCGCCGAGCGTCACCGAGGTCGGCGTCGCCGTCGTGACCACCAGGCGCTGGTCGAACGATCCGGCGTCCCTCATGGCCGAGACATATCCGTCCAGCCGCCGCTGCACCCTGGGATCCATCCGCGCGCCGACGAAGCCGACCTTGCGGTGACCTTGCTCGAACAGATGCGCGATCGCCGCGCGGGCCGCATCATAGTGCGAAAAGCCGATCATCATGTCGACCGGGTCCGGGCCGATCTCCATGATCTGCACGATCGGACAGTCCGCGGCCTGAAGCATCGCGCGGGACTCCGCGGTCTGGTCGATGCCGGTGACGATCAGCCCGGCCGGCTTCTGTGCCAGAAACAGACGCAGCAACTTCTCTTCCTGGAGAATGCTGTAGCGCGTGTTGGACAACTGGATCGAGTAGCGGCTGCCTTCGGAGGCGTCATAGATGCCGCGCAGCACGTCCGAGAACACGTTGTTGGTGAGCGATGGGATCAGGACACCGATGACCTCGGTGCGTTGCGAGGCGAGGGCGCGCGCGGCAAGGTTGGGCACATAGCCGAGCTCCTTGGCGGCGCTCTCGACCCGCGTCCGCTTGGCGACCGACAGGGCCTCCGGATTGCGGAAAAAGCGCGACGCGGTAATCGGGCTGACGCCGGCGAGCTCGGCCACTTCGGCCAGCCGGATTTTGCCTGACTTGGTGCGTTTTCGACCCATTTGCTGCTCTTAACACAGTCAGTCCCGCAAACAAAGGAACGTTGACAGCGCTACCAGCAACGACTAACCAAAGACAAATTGCCAAAACCGCACAAACTACCGACAATGTTGCCCGCTAATATCGGGCCTGGTTCGGTAAAGTCCGAAAAACAAGACGGTCGCGGCGCGAGAGGCGCCGTGGACTTTCGAGGAGGGAGCTAGATGTCGTCTGTGCAAATCCGCGACGTGCGGAAATCGTTCGGCAATTTTGAAGTCCTGCACGGCGTGACGATTCCGATCGAGGACGGCCAGTTCGTCGTCCTGGTCGGCCCCTCCGGCTGCGGCAAGTCGACGCTTCTGCGCATGCTCGCCGGCCTCGAGAACATCACTTCCGGGACGATCTCGATCGGCGACCGCGTCGTCAACAATGTCCAGCCCAAGGAGCGGGACATTGCGATGGTCTTCCAGAACTACGCGCTCTATCCGCACATGACGGTCGCCGACAACATGGGCTTCTCGCTCAAGCTGCGGAATGCCAGCTCGGACGAGATCAACAAGCGCGTCAAGCGCGCCGCCGAGATCCTCGCGCTGTCGCCGCTGCTCGACCGCTATCCGCGACAGCTCTCCGGCGGTCAGCGCCAGCGCGTCGCCATGGGCCGCGCCATCGTGCGCGATCCGCAGGTGTTCCTGTTCGACGAGCCGTTGTCGAACCTGGACGCCAAGCTGCGCGTGGCCATGCGCACCGAGATCAAGGAGCTGCACCAGCGGCTGAAGACGACGACCGTCTACGTCACCCACGACCAGATCGAGGCCATGACCATGGCCGACAAGATCGTTGTCATGCATGACGGCATCGTCGAGCAGATGGGCACCCCGCTCGAGCTCTACGACAAGCCCGACAACCAGTTCGTCGCCGGCTTCATCGGCTCGCCGGCCATGAACTTCCTCAAAGGCCATGTGCGCGTCAACGGCGTTGCGAGCTTCGAAGGACCGAACGGCGTCAAGCTCCCGCTCAAGACCGCGCCCGCCAATTCCGACGGCCGTCCTGCGGTCTATGGCGTGCGACCGGAGCACTTCACCATCGCCGATGACGGCGCCGAGGCCGAGATCATCGTCGTCGAGCCGACCGGCTCGGAGACGCAGGTGTTTGCCAAGCTCGGCGGCGAGCAGGTCGTCGCGGTCTTCCGCGAGCGTCACCAGTTCAATCCGGGCGACAAGGTGCGGCTGAAGCCCGAGCCATCGCTGGTCCATCTGTTCGACGATGCGACGGGCAAACGCATGAACGCCTAACGCATCAGACGACAAGGCATAGACAACAAAAAGCATCACAGGGAGGACAACATGCAAGACTTTACCCGCCGGTCTCTGCTTCAAGGCGGCACCGCTTTGGCTGCGACCGGCATGCTGACGGGGCCGGCACTGTTCGACTTCGCCAAGGCCTGGGCGCAGAGCGCGCCTTGGAAGGCCGAACCCGGCGCCAAGCTGACGGTGATGCGCTGGAAGCGCTTCGTGCCGGCGGAGGACGATGCGTTCAACGCGATGGTGGCGGCGTTCAAGGCCGCGACCGGCACCGAGATGAACACCTTCAGCGAGTCCTTCGAGGACGTGCAGCCGAAGGCCTCGGTTGCGGCCAACACCGGCTCCGGCCTCGATCTCGCCTGGGGTCTGCACACCCTGCCGCAGCTGTTCCCGACCAAAGTGCTGAAGATGAACGATGTCGCCGATTATCTCGGCAACAAGTACGGCGGCTGGACCGATGCGGCTGCCAAGACCTGCAAGCTCGGCAACGACTGGCTCGGCATTCCCGTCGCCACCAACGGCGGTTACATGACCTACCGCAAGTCGGCGCTCGACAAGGCTGGCTTCAAGGAATTCCCGAAGGACTTTCCCGGCTTCCTCGAGATGTGCAAGGCGCTCAAGGCCAATAATACGCCGGCCGGCTTTGCGCTCGGTCACGCCTCGGGCGACGGCAATTCCTGGCTGCACTGGGTGCTGTGGGGCCACGGTGCCTACACGGTCGACCAGAACGACAAGATCGTCATCAATTCGCCGGAGACGGCGAAGGCGCTGGAATATTGCAAGGCGCTGTACGACAGCTTCATTCCGGGCACGGCGTCCTGGAACGATTCCTCCAACAACAAGGCGTACCTCGCCGGCGAGCTCTATTGCACGGCGAACGGCATCTCGATCTACGTCGCCGCCAAGACCGATGCCAGCAAGAAGGAGCTCACCGAGGACACCTATCACGCGCTCTGGCCGGTCGGTCCTGTCGGCAAGCCGACCGAGCTGCAGCTGGCGCTGCCGATCCTCGCCTTCAACTTCACCAAATATCCGAATGCGGCAAAGGCCTTCGTCGCCTTCATGCTGGAGAAGGAGAACTACGAGAAGTGGCTGGCCGGCGCGCAAGGTTATCTGACGCAGACCCTGAACGCCTATGAATCGGCGCCGATCTGGACGGCCGATCCCAAGAACGCCGTGTTCTCGCAGGCCTCCAAGCGCACGCTACCGGCGTCCGGCATCGGCACCGTCGGCGAGAAGGCGGCAACCGCGATCGCCGACTTCATCGTCGTCGACATGTTCGCCAATTACTGCACCGGCGCCAAGGATGTGAAGGGCGCGATGGCGGAAGCCGAGCGCCAGCTGAAGCGCATCTATCGCTGAACAGTCACGGAGCGGGCGGCTCTTGGGTCGCCCGCTCGTCAACATTTCGATCAGGGATATCGGGCATGGCTGATGTCGCAATTCCCCGGGCCAAGCCTCAGATGACCGAGGCTGGCGCCTGGACCCAGCTCAAATACAATCGCAACTGGCTCGGCTTCTGGTTCATGGTGCCGGCCATGGTGTTCCTGATCTTCTTCCTGGCCTATCCGCTTGGGCTGGGCATCTGGCTGTCCTTCACGGACACGCGCATCGGCAGGGTCGGACAGTTCATCGCCTTCGAGAACTACGAGTGGCTGTGGGACGATTCCATCTTCTGGCTGTCGGTGTTCAATACGCTGCTCTACACCTTCGTCGCCAGCGCCTTCAAATTCGGCATCGGCCTCTACCTTGCGCTGCTGCTCAACGAGCACATGCCCTTCAAGGCGATGCTGCGCGCGATGGTGCTCATCCCCTTCATCGTTCCGACGGTGCTCTCCGCGCTCGCTTTCTGGTGGATCTTCGACTCGCAATTCTCGATCATCTCCTGGTCGCTGAAGCATCTCGGGATCATCAACCAAAACATCAACTTCCTCGGCGACACGACCTGGGCACGCATTTGCGTGATCTTCGCCAATATCTGGCGCGGCGTGCCGTTCGTCGCGATCACGCTGCTCGCAGGCCTCCAGACCGTCTCGCCGTCGCTCTATGAAGCCGCGACGCTCGACGGCGCCACGCGCTGGCAGAATTTCCGCTACATCACCTATCCGCTCTTGACGCCGATCATCGCCGTCGTGATGACCTTCTCGGTGCTGTTCACCTTCACCGATTTCCAGCTGATCTGGGCGATGACGCGTGGCGGCCCCGTCAACGCCACTCATCTGATGGCGACCCTGTCCTATCAGCGTGCGATCATCGCCGGGCAGCTCGGCGAGGGGGCCGCGATCTCCAGCGCGATGATTCCGTTCCTGCTCGCCGCGATCATGGTGTCCTGGTTCGGATTGCAGCGCCGCAAGTGGCAGCAGGGAGAAAACAATGACTGATCTCCCCACCTCGCGGATCGATCTCAAGGCCGTCCTGCATAGCTCGGCTCCGACAGTCGCGAAGGATGATCACAGCGAGGGCATGAGCTATCTGCAGTCGGTGCCGCGCAGGCTGGTGACGCTGTATCTGCCGCTCGCGATCATCGTCGTCGTCCTGCTGTTCCCATTCTACTGGATGGCGCTGACCTCGGTGAAACCCGACGAGCAGCTGCTCGACCTCGACAAGTACAATCCGTTCTGGACCTGGAATCCGACCTTCAAGCACTTCCACAAGCTGCTGTTCGAGAGCTACTATCCGTACTGGCTCTGGAACACGATGTATGTGGCGATCTGCGCCACGGTGCTCTCGATCATCGCCTCGGTGTTCGCCGCCTACGCCATCGTGCGCTTGCGTTACAAGGGCGCCAATCTCGTCGGCGGGCTGATCTTCCTCGCCTATCTGGTGCCGCCGTCGATCCTGTTCATTCCGCTCGCCACGGTCGTGTATCAGTACGGCCTGTTCGATTCGCCGCTGGCGCTGATCCTGACCTATCCGACCATCCTGATCCCGTTCTCGACCTGGCTGTTGATGGGCTATTTCAAGACCATCCCCTTCGAGCTCGAGGAATGCGCTCTGATCGACGGGGCGAGCCGCTGGCAGATCCTGATCAAGATCGTCGTGCCGCTGGCCATTCCCGGCCTGATCTCGGCCTTCATCTTCTGCTTCACGCTGTGCTGGAACGAGTTCATCTACGCCCTGACCTTCCTGCAATCGACCAGCAACAAGACGGTGCCGGTCGCGATCGTGAACGAGTTCGTGGACGGTGACATCTACCGCTGGGGCTCGCTGATGGCGGGCGCGCTGGCCGGCTCGCTGCCGCTCGTGATCCTTTACGCCTTCTTCGTGGAGCATTATGTGTCGGCGATGACCGGCGCCGTGAAGGAATGATCGCGGGGCTTGCCGAGGGCGCGCCAATGGTTTCAAGAGCGGCGCGCTCCGGCCAATAAGTCCGGCCAATAAGGAGGAGTTGAGCTCTTGCACATTCTGGTTCTCGGCGCCGCCGGCATGGTCGGCCGCAAGCTCTGTGAACGGCTGCTGCGCGACGGCCGGCTCGGCAAGAGCGATATCACCAAGCTGACCATGCATGACGTGGTCGAGCCGAAGAAGCCGGAGCAGGCCGGTTTTGCCGTCGAGACCGTCTCGGGCGATTTCGCAGTCCCCGGTGCCGCCGAGAAACTGATCGCAGGTCGCCCCGACGTGATCTTCCATCTCGCCGCGATCGTCTCCGGCGAGGCCGAGCTCGACTTCGACAAGGGCTATCGCATCAATCTCGACGGCACGCGGATGCTGCTCGATGCGATCCGCCTTGCGGGCGGCGGCTACAAGCCGCGCGTGGTGTTCACGTCCTCGATCGCAGTGTTCGGCGCGCCGTTTCCCGATGCGATCGGCGACGAGTTCTTCCATACCCCGCTGCTCAGCTACGGCACGCAGAAGGCGATCGGCGAACTTCTGCTCGCCGATTATTCCCGCCGCGGCTTCCTCGACGGCATCGGCATCCGCCTGCCGACCATCTGCATCCGGCCGGGCCTGCCCAACAAGGCGGCATCCGGCTTCTTCTCCAACATTCTGCGCGAACCGCTCGCCGGCAAGGAAGCGATCCTCCCGGTCTCCGAGGACGTCCGCCACTGGCACGCGACGCCTCGCTCGGCCGTCGGTTTCCTGCTTCACGCCGGCACCATGGATCTCGCCACTGTCGGCCCGCGCCGCAACCTGACCATGCCGGGCCTGTCGGCCACGGTCGGCGAGCAGATCGCCGCCTTGAAGCGGGTCGCGGGCGAGAAGGTCGCCGCGCGCATCAAGCGCGAGCCCGATCCCTTCATCGTCGGCATCGTCGGCGGCTGGCCGCGCAATTTCGATGCCAGGCGGTCGCGCGAACTCGGCTTCACCACCGCCGAGAAGACGTTCGACGATATCATCCGCATTCACATCGAAGACGAGCTCGGCGGCAATTTCGTCGCCTGAGCTCGGACTGAGCGGGCCCTGATGATGGCGAGCGTTGCTTGCATCGGCGAATGCATGGTCGAGCTGCGGCAGGCCCAGGGCGGCGCGTCCGCCGGGCAGGGGCAGGGCGGTGGCCTGTACTCACGCGGCTTCGGCGGCGACACCCTCAACACGGCGGTGTATCTGGCGCGGCTGGACGTCAAGGTCGATTATCTCACCGCGCTCGGCGATGACGCCCTGAGCGACGAGATGGTCGCGGCCTGGAATGCGGAAGGCGTCGGCACGCGGCGTGTCGTGCGGCTCGCGGGCAAGCTGCCCGGCCTCTACATGATCCAGACGGATGCGGAGGGCGAGCGCCAGTTCTTCCATTGGCGCGACAGTGCGGCCGCGCGCCAGCTGATGAGCCTGCCGGAGACGGACGAGCTGCTCAACTCGCTGATGAGCTACGACGTCGTCTATCTCTCTGCGATCACGCTCTCGATCTACGACGCGGCCGGACGCGAGCGCCTGTTCGGCGCCATCAAGCGCGCGCGCCTGCTCGGCACTCGCTTCGTGTTCGACACCAATTTCCGCGCGCGCGGCTGGCCGGACCGCGATATCGCGCGGGAGGTGTTTGCGACCGCCTTCGCGGCCGCCGACATCGTGCTGACCTCGACCGAGGATCTGCTCGCGCTCCATCCCGGCGAAAGTCACGACCAGCTGATGGCGCGCATCCCAACCCCGGAACTGGTGTTCCGTCTGCCCGAGCCGGTGAGCCTGTTGCGCTACCCCGGCGGCGCCAGCGAGGTCCGCGCCGAGCCCATGACCAAGCCCGTGGTCGATACCACCGCCGCCGGCGACAGCTTCGCCGCGGCCTATATCGCGGCCCGACTTGCCGGCGCCGAGCCGGCCGAGGCGGCCCTATCAGGACATCGGCTCGCCAGCCTCGTGATCTGCTATCCCGGCGCCATCATTCCGGGCTATGCCATGCCGCCGAAGAAGCGGCACCGGCCGGCGGCGTCCCGCTAGGCCAACAATCAGACAGCGACCAAATGAATCGAGACCCATGACCACGGCTGCCCAACAGAACCACCTCGTCGCGCTGTTCAAGGCTGCGACCGTCATTCCCGTCCTCACCATCGAGCGCATCCAGGATGCGGTGCCGCTGGCGCGCGCGCTGGTTGCCGGCGGGGTCCGCACGCTGGAGGTGACCTTGCGCACCCCCGTTGCGATCGAGGCGGCGCGCGCGATGATGACCGAGGTCCCCGAGGCGGTCGTGGGTATCGGCACCATTCTCAACCCGTCCGACTTCAGCCGGGTCGAGAAGCTCGGCGTCGCGTTCGGCATCAGCCCGGGCCTGACCCCCGATCTGCTCAAGGCCGCGACCGACAGCTCATTGCCGTTCGCGCCGGGGATTGCCACGGCCTCGGAACTGATGATGGCGCTGTCCTACGGTTTCGACGTCGCAAAGTTCTTCCCGGCGGAGCAGGCCGGCGGCATCAAGGGTCTGCGCGCCCTCGGCGGGCCGTTCCCGAACGTGCGGTTCTGCCCGACCGGCGGGGTGGGCGAGGCCAATGCCGCGACCTGGCTGGCTGAACCCAATGTCGTTGCGGTCGGCGGGTCCTGGCTGTGCCCGACGGCGGAAATCCGGGCCGGGAACTGGGCCGGCATAACTGCCATCTGCGAGCGGACCCTCAAGGCGCTGAAAGGCGCGTGAAGTCTTGCCATCCCTGGGCTAAGACTTAGCTCAGGACAAGACCTCAGGGAGAGACGAACATGACCGCCAGCATCGTCGGATGGGCGCATACGCCGTTCGGCAAGTTCGACACCGAAACCGTCGAAAGCCTCGTCACCCGCGTCGCCAATGAGGCGCTGGCGGATGCCGGCATCTCGGCCGGTGATGTCGACGAGATCGTGCTCGGCCATTTCAACGCCGGCTTCTCGCCACAGGATTTCACGGCGTCGCTGGTACTGCAGGCCGATCCCAAGCTGCGCTTCAAGCCGGCGACCCGTGTCGAGAACGCCTGCGCCACGGGATCTGCCGCCGTGCATCAGGGCCTGCGCGCGATTGCCGCAGGGGCGGCCAAGATTGTGCTGGTCGTCGGCGTCGAGCAGATGACACGCACGCCGAGCGCCGAGATCGGCAAGAACCTGCTCAAGGCTTCCTACCTCCCTGAGGACGGCGACACGGTCGGCGGTTTCGCCGGCGTGTTCGGCAAGATCGCCAGCTCCTACTTCCAGAAATACGGCGACCAGTCCGATGCGCTGGCGCTGATCGCGGCCAAGAACCACAAGAACGGCGTCGCCAATCCCTTCGCCCAGATGCGCAAGGACTTCGGCTTCGACTTCTGCCGCGCCGAGAGCGAGAAGAACCCCTATGTCGCCGGCCCGCTGAAGCGGACGGACTGCTCGCTGGTCTCCGACGGCGCCGCTGCGCTGGTGCTGGCCGATGCCGAGACGGCCAAGGGCATGACCAAGTCGATCGGCTTCCGCGCCACTGCGCACGCCCAGGACTTCCTGCCGATGAGTAAGCGCGACATCCTGCAGTTCGAGGGCTGCACGGTCGCCTGGCAGCGGGCGCTGGAGAAGGCCGGTGTCACGCTGTCCGATCTCTCCTTCGTCGAGACCCATGACTGCTTCACCGTCGCCGAGCTGATCGAGTACGAAGCGATGGGTCTGACGCCGAAGGGGCAGGGCGCCCGCGCCATCAAAGAAGGCTGGACGCTCAAGGACGGCAAGCTGCCGGTCAATCCGTCCGGCGGCCTCAAGGCCAAGGGCCATCCGATCGGTGCCACCGGCGTCTCAATGCATGTGATGACCGCGATGCAGCTCGCGGGCCAGGCGCCCGAGGGCATGCAGCTCAAGAACGCCAAGCTCGGCGGCATCTTCAACATGGGTGGTGCGGCCGTCGCCAACTACGTCTCCGTCCTGGAGCCGCTGAAGTAGTTTGATCCTGTAGGGTGGGCAAAGGCGCCATACGCCATGCCCGCCTTATTTCTTTGCGTTAGATCATGGTGGGCTCGCGCGGCCCCCCTTAATGCTCTGATTGATTTTGCGGGAAATGCATCATGAGCACTAACTACGAAGATTCACTGTCGATGGACGCACTCAACGATCGTATCGCGATCCTCGAAGACAATATCCGCCAGCTCATCGAGCAGGCCGCTGCCGCCTCCGGCGAGCAGAACGAGTCGCGCATCGCCGACCGGATCAATCAGCAGAATGACGAACTCGACCGGCTCCTGAAGATCCGGGAATCCCGTCAGAAGAAATAGCGGCCGACGTCGCCCCGCGGCGCATGCCGCCATACGCCGCCCGCCCTTGCGCGAGCGGCGGCACTGCCGTTAGCTGGACCGAAATCGCGTGGGCAGTTGGGCTCGGCGCAATCGGGAGCGAACGATGGGGCCGCTGAAAGGCATCAAGGTCGTCGACATGACCACCGTGCTGATGGGCCCTTATGCGACCCAAATGCTCGGCGATTACGGTGCCGACGTCGTCAAGGTGGAATCGCTGGACGGCGACGTCACCCGCCTGATCGGCCCGATGCGTCACGCCGGCATGGGGCCGGTGTTTCTCAACACCAACCGCAGCAAGCGCTCGATCTGTCTCGATCTGAAGAAGGCTGCGGGGCGCGAAGCCGTGCTGCGGCTTTTGAAGGACGCCGACGTCCTGGTCTACAACGTCCGCCCGCAGGCGATGGCGCGGCTTCAGCTCGGCTACGACGTCGTCTCCGCCATCAACCCGCGCCTGGTCTATGCCGGCGTGTTCGGCTTCGGCCAGGACGGGCCCTATGCCGCAAAACCCGCTTACGACGACCTGATCCAGGGCGCCACGGCGCTGCCGGCGCTGATGGCGCAGACCGGCGACGGCGTGCCGCGCTACGTGCCGAATGCGCTCGTCGACCGTATCGTCGGCCTCACCGCGGTCGGCGCGATCTGCGCCAGCCTCGTGCACCGCGACCGCACCGGCCGCGGCCAGCGTCTGGACATTCCGATGTTCGAGACCATGGCCGGCTTCGTCATGGGCGACCACATGGGCGGGCTCACGTTCGAGCCGCCGCTCGACAAGGGCGGCTATGCCCGCCATCTCTCGCGCGACCGCAGGCCCTACAAGACCTCGGACGGCTATCTCAGCGTCATCGTCTACAACGACAAGCAGTGGGAGAACTTCTTCAAGGCCACGGGGCGCGACGACCTGCGCGCCGATCCCAAATTTTCAACCTTCGCCGGCCGGGCCGCCAATATCAATGTGGTGTATGCCGAGCTCGCCCGCATCTTCGAGACGCGGACCACGGCGGAATGGATCGACCTGCTGACGAAAGCCGACGTGCCTGTCATGCCGATGCACGATCTCGCCTCGATCCTGCACGATGAGCATCTGGAGGCGACCGGCTTTTTCCCGGTGGTGACCCATCCGACCGAAGGTCCGATCCGCAGCATGAAAGTGACGGCGACCTGGTCCGAGACCGAAGCCGAGCCGGTACGCCTGGCGCCGCGGCTCAACGAGCACGGCGCCGAGATTTTGCGCGAGATCGGCTATTCCGCTGACGAGATCGCAGCCATGGTGCGCGACGGCGTCACGCGTGACGCACTGGAGTAGGGGGAGTGGAGATGACCACGCTTCTCTCATCCGTCATTCCGGGGCGCGCCCACTTGGGCGCGAGCCCGGAATCCATTCATCCTCCGCACATGCCGTTCGATGGATTCCGGGCTCGCGACTTCGTCGCGCCCCGGAATGACGGTGGAGAAATGGCACCATGAGCTTCATCACCGGCGTCGGCCTCACGTCGTTCGGCAAGCACGAGGGCTCGTCCTCGCTCGACCTGATGAGCGAGGCCGCGCAAGCCGCGCTCGACGATGCCGGCCTCGAGCGCACCGAGATCGACGGCATCCTTTGCGGCTACTCCACCGTCTCCCCGCACATCATGCTCGCCACCGTCTTCGCCGAGCATTTTGGTATCCGCCCGTCTTACGCCCATGCCGTCCAGGTCGGCGGCGCCACGGGTCTTGCGATGACGATGCTTGCACATCATCTCGTCGCGTCAGGTGTCTGCCGGAACGTTCTGGTGGTCGCTGGCGAGAACCGGCTCACCGGGCAGAGCCGCGATGCCTCGATCCAGGCGCTGGCGCAGGTCGGCCATCCCGACTACGAGGTGCCGTTAGGACCGACCATTCCCGCTTATTACGGCCTCGTTGCCGGCAGGTACATGCACGAATACGGCGTGACCGAAGAGGATCTCGCCGAATTCGCGGTGCTGATGCGTGCCCACGCCTGCACCCATCCCGGCGCGCAATTCCACGATCCCATCAATGTCGCCGACGTCATGGCCTCCAAGCCAGTGGCGCTGCCGCTCAAACTGCTCGATTGCTGCCCGGTCTCCGACGGCGGCGCGGCGTTCGTTGTCAGCCGCGAGCGAACCGGGGAAGCGGGCGTGCGCATCCGCGGCTGCGCCCAGGCCCACACGCATCAGCATGTCACGGCAGCGCCCGCCCTCAGCGAGCTTGGCGCCGAGATCTCCATCGCGCGTGCAAAGGCGGCCACGGGTCTCGCGATCTCCGACGTGCGCTACGCCGCGATCTATGACAGCTTTACGATCACGCTCGCGATGCTGCTGGAAGACCTCGGTCTCGCCGGCCGCGGCGAGGCGGCCGCGCGCGTGCGCGCCGGCCATTTCAGCCGTGACGGCGCGATGCCGCTGAATACCCATGGCGGCCTGCTCAGTTACGGCCATTGCGGCGTCGGCGGCGCCATGGCGCATCTCGTCGAGGCGCATTTGCAGATGACGGGGCGGGCGGCCACCCGCCAGGTCCGCGACGCCTCGATTGCACTGCTGCACGGCGATGGCGGCGTGCTGTCGTCTCACGTCAGCATGTTCCTGGAGCGGGTGCGATGAGTGAGCGTCTGGCGGACTGGACCAAGGGTGAAGAGGCCATCACCTACCAGGCCTGCACCGCATGCGGGCATGTACAGTATTTTCATCGGGCCTTCTGCGCAGCTTGTGGCGAATCGGACCCGCGCGAGCAGCGCGCCAGCGGCAAGGGCAGGGTGTATGCGACCTCGTTGGTCTGCCGCGCGGCAACGCCCGAGACGCGCGCGCACGTGCCCTACAACATCCTGCTGGTCGATTGCGCCGAGGGATTTCGCATGATGGCCCACGGCGAGAATGACCTCGCCATCGGCGATTCGGTCATTGCGAGCTTCAAGCCCTTTGCCGGCAAGCTGGTGCCGTTCTTTGCCAAAACCAAATAGGGAAACGCGAATGTAGCCCGGATGGAGCGCAGCGAAATCCGGGATTCGCACCTCGCGGACAGACTTCCCGGATTGCGCTGCGCTTCATCCGGGCTACACGCCAACGAGGGATCCGTCATTCGGGGGCGGTCATGTGACCGAGCCTGGAACGGGAATTCTGGGCTTGGCTTGTGCGAGAGCCACCCCGGAATGACGAAAACGCTGAGCGCCTGATCCGGAAAAGTGTGAAGCGGTTTTCCGAAAAGATCATGCGCAATCGAAATACTCTAACGCCCGTAGAACAAGATGCTGGCGATGACGAGCATCGCCGTCACCGCCAGCATATGCGCGAGCGCTCCCGAGGCTGCCCCCTTGGTGGCTTCCTTCATGCCGTTTTCTCCCTAGACTTGGGCATGACTCATCGTTGCGCGGTGAGCGCATACGACGGCCAATTGTTTTTACTCGGAACACCCCTTGCGAGTATCCGCCGCGATTTGTCCCCCCGCGGCGAATATCGACTGTGCCAGGGTCGATCAGCAATGCGGCGGCAATTTGACTCGATGATGTTGCTCGTGCGTCCCCACGCGAATAGAGTCTTCGGGAACCTTCGCCAATGGCGACAAAAAGCATCAAAAGATCAGGGAAACTTCAGGAAAATCATGGCCCGCATTCAGTACAGCGACCCGTCCAAGGCATCCGACCGCACCCGCGAAATCCTCGACAAGAACCGCCATGCCAACATCTTCCGGATGATGGCGCATTCGCCGAGTTACTTTGAGCAGTATTGCCGCCTCGGCGGCGCAATCAGGCACAAGGGCGAGCTCGACCCCATCGTGCGCGAGCTTGCGATCACCCGTACCGGCATCCTGTGCGAGGCACCCTATGAGATCGTCGCGCACAAGCGCATCGGGAAGAATGTCGGCGTCACCGACGAGCAGAACGAGGCGCTCGAGAACTGGCAGGCCGCATCCTGCTTCAACGAGGTGCAGCGCGCCGCGCTCGCCTTCACCGACGAGATCGTGAAGCTGACGAAGCCGACGGATGCGACCTTCAAGGCGATCGCATCGAAGCTGACGCCAGCGGCGCTGGTCGAGCTCCAGCTCTCGGTCGGCTTCTACATCATGACGTCAAAATTCCTGGAGACGTTCGAGATCGACCTCCAGCCCGTCACCGAAGTGGTGGGCTGATCCAAAGCTCGGCTTGCGAGGGATGCTCATGACAATCGATGAATATGCGGCCTGGGCCGCAACCATTGCCAAAGTCGACGAGCATCCGTCGAACGAGCGGTTGTCTTATCTCGGGCTGGGCCTTGCCGCTGAGGCGGGCGAGGTCGCCGAGCACATCAAGAAGCTCCTGCGCGACGACTGGCTCGACAAGGCCGGTCTCGTCGAAGAGCTTGGCGATGTCGTCTACTACTGGGCCTGCCTGTGCGCCGCCACCGGCCAGCAGCCGTCCGCGCTGCTCAACGCCAGTGCCGCCAAGATCAGGCGACGCATCAGCGAAGCGGCGAGCCGGTAGAGCAAGTGAAAGCTGGGAGCTCCGGCGTCATGGCCGGGCTTGTCCCGGCCATCCACGACTTGCCGCGCAGCACGAAGAACGTGGATGCCCGGGACAGCCCGGGCATGACGATCTGTTGCGCATGAACCGCTCACGTCGAGGTCAGAATATCCACCTTGGCGTTGGCGACGATCAGGCGGTCGGCCAGGAGCTGGGCCAGGTTACGCATGATGCATTCGCTGGCGCGGGGGTGCTGCTTGCGGAAGCGCTCGAAATCCTTCAGCGGGACCTCGCATGCCGTCGCTGCCATGTCGGCGAACACGTCGGCGGAGCGGGTTTGTTCCAGCAGCGCCATCTCGCCGAACGCCATGCCGGCGGTGAGCGTCGCCAGCCTGACGCCATCGGGCAAGGTGACGTGCACAGCGCCGCTGCGCAGGAAGTACAGGGCATCGGCGGGGTCGCCGGCCGTGAGGATTTTGGCGCCGGATTGATAGGTCCTGATGGTGCAGAGCGAGGCGAGATCCGTCAGCTCTTCCTCGCTCAGCCCGGTCAGCAGCGGCTGTTCGGCTAGCTCGGTGGTCTCGTGAAAATCGATCGAGCCGCCGTAGCGATAGACGATCTGGTCTTCGGCCCATTCGATCGCAGTGTCGAGCAGATAGAAATCGCGCACGTTCTTCAGCTCAGCGGTCCATTCGCGTAACGTATTCCATTCCTTGGAGGCGCGCCGGACGCCCGACAAGACCACCGTGACATTCAGCGCGGCCAATTCCTCGAACGCTTCGGCCACAAGTCGTGCGCCGGCCCGCGTAGTCGAGGTCACCCGGTGGAGATCGAAGATCACGAATTGCGGCCGCGGTCGTCCCGCGAGCCGGCGCGAGACGTAATCCACCGCCGACAGCGACAGCGTGCCGACCAGTTCGATGATGCGCACCTCCTGCTCGTGGGCCGCCAGGATCTCGCGCTCCTGCGGGCGGCGCACGCGGCGCGACGGGCTCTTGCCGATGTCGTAGTCGGCGATGACGGCGTTGCGTGCGTCGTCGCTGCGGTTGAGCATGTGCAGGTCGTAATGCGAGGACAGCGCCTCGCAGACCTTGATGCCGCGCACGCTGTTGCCGTGCTTGTCGAGCTTTGGCGAATAGCTGCCGAGGCCGAGGCGGGCAGGGAGCGCGGCCAGGATGCCGCCGCCGACGCCGCTCTTGGCGGGGATGCCGATGCGGTAGATCCACTCGCCGGCATAGTCGTACATGCCCGACGACGTCATCACCGAAAGTGTGCGCGAGATCGCGTAGGCGCTCAGCACCTGCTCGCCGGTGACCGGATTGATGCCGCGATTGGCGAGCGTTGCCGCCATCACCGCGATATCGCGCGCGGTCACCAGCACGGCGCATTGCCGGAAATAGACGTCGAGCACGCCGGCGACGTTGTCCGAGATCACCGCATTGGTCTTGAGCAGATAGCCGATGGCGCGGTTGCGGTCGCCGGTCTGGCTCTCGGAAGAATAGACGGCGTCGTCGACGGAAAGGTCGCGGCCTGCAAAACGGCTGAGCGCAAGGCGGATCTGCTCGAAAGCCTCCGCGCCCCTGCTGTCGTAGATCAACCCGGTGCAGGCGATCGCGCCGGCATTGACCATCGGGTTGAACGGATGGTTCTCGGAATTGAGCCGGATCGAGTTGAAGGGATCGCCGGAGGGCTCGACGCCGATCGCGCCTTCGACCTTGCCGGCGCCGAGCAGGTCCAGCGCCAGCGCGAACACGAAGGGTTTCGACATCGACTGGATGGTGAAGGGCACCCTGGAGTCGCCGACTTCATAGACATGGCCGTCAAGCGTCGCCAGGCTGATGCCGAAATAGGCAGGGTCCGCCTTGCCGAGCTCGGGAATGTAATCGGCGACATGGCCCGACGTTTCGGCGGAGAATTCGCTGAGGCAATTGCCCAGAAACCGCAGCAGGGGCGGCTTCGAACGGGTCCAGGCGGTGGCGAGAGGCGAGAGCGGTTTCATCGCCTCCCTTGTGCAACGCAATCAGAGCACGCGCAACCCGTCCGGCATCACAGGCGGGCGCCGGACCAAGAGAAGCGCGATCAGGATCGTCGGCAGCAGGATGCCAAGGCCGAGCAGCGTCACTTGCATCTGCGACAGCGGCATGATGCCGCCGCCGGGGGTCGCCACCACGAAGCCGCCGATCACCAGCAGCACACGGATGGGCCATTCCAGGCTGCCTGTGCCGCGCAAGTCCCCGACGAAAGGCTGGTAGCCCTGGATGCCGCCGCAGATGAACAGCGTACCGAAGGCGGCGAGGCCCATCAGGCCGAGCCCGGCGAGGTATGGGCTCGAACCCTGCAGCACCAGCGCCGGATTGAGCACGAAGAAGAACGGCAGGAAATAGATGATGCTGCCGACCCACATCGATTCCCAGCCGGTCTTCATGGCCGGCGATCCGGCGATGCCGGCAGCTGCGAAGGAAGCGATCGCGACCGGCGGGGTGATCGACGACAGCATGCCCCAATAGAAGATGAACATGTGCACCGCCATGCGGTTGAGCCCGAGCTTCTCCAGCGCAGGCGCGACCAGGATGGCGAGGAAGATGTAGCAGGCCGTCGTCGTCAGCCCAAGGCCGAGAATGAGGCTGGTGAGGGCGCACATGCCGAGCAGCAGGAAGGCATTGTCGCCGGCGATGTGCAGGAGGTCGTTGGCAAGGCTCGACACCACGCCCGTCATCGAGAACGCGCCGATCAGCAGGCCGCAGCCGGCGAGGATGCCGACCAGCTCGACGAAGGTGCGGCCGTTGACCTCCAGGAACTTGCCGATCGTCGCAAATGTCCAGCGCGTGTCCTTCGAGAAGAACTGGTTGAGCACGAGAAGCAGCGCGGTGGCGTAGAACGGCGCGTGGCTCTCGCGCTTGAAGTAGAGCAGCATCACGATCAGAAGCGCGATGACGAAGACGTAGTACCAGCCGTCCTTGATCGTATCCATGATCCGCGGCAGCTCGGCGCGGGGAATACCTTTCAGCTTGTGGCGCGCCGCGTAAGCGTCGACCTGCATGAAGAGGCCGACGTAGTAGAGCACGGCCGGAATGATTGCGGCGAGGGCGACATCGGCGTAGCTGACGTTGAGGAACTGGGCGATCACGAAGGCGGTCGCACCCATCACTGGCGGCGCCAGCACGGCGCCGGTCGAGGCGCAGGCCTCGATCGCGGCGGCATAGGAGGCGCGAAAGCCGCTCTTCTTCATCACCGGGATGGTCATGGTGCCGGCGGTGAGCACGTTGGAGATGATCGAACCCGACATCATGCCGAGCAGGCCGCTGGCAAAGATACAGACTTTTGCCGCGCCGCCGCGAAAGGTGCCACACAGCGCGAAGGCCAGGTTGATGAAGAACTTTCCGGCGCCCGTCATCATCAGCGCGGTGCCGAACACCAAAAAGCCGATCACGGTGTCGGCGAAGGCCTGGATGGGGATGCCGAGCAGGCTCTCGCCCGAGAGCACGTGATAGGCGGTCGCCTGCTCGAGCGTCGATTGCGTGCCACGGAACGGTCCGAGCCAGCGGGCTTCGGCGAACAGGGGATAGACAGTGAAGGGCAGAACGCTGAGGAGCAGGCTCCAGCCGCCGGTGCGGCGCAACGCTTCCATCAGCATCATCCACATCACGAGGCCTGCGGCGATCACCGTGTTGGGCGCGCCGCCGAATTCCCAGCCGGCCTCCGCCGCCTTGCGCACGTTAACCATCAGTATGATCGCCGCCGCGAAGGTCACGACGAACAGGACGAGGTCATACCAGGGCATGCGGTCGAGCGGCGCGCGTTCGGTGCCCGGAAAGATCAGGAAGGTGAACGGCAGCATCAACGCGATCAGGAGATAGAAATATTCCGTGTTGAGCTGGGTGTATCCGACGAAGAAGCGCAACGAGAATTGCTGGTTGATGCAGAGCAGGATCGTCGCCGCGGTCGCAACGATCAGCGTCCAGCGCCACGCGCCGCGCAACGTGCGGACGCGCGTGACTTCCGCTTCCTGCATGTTGCCGGCGGCGCCATGGGGATCATCGAACACGACGCGCTTGGGCTCGTCTTGCGGGACGGTGGAAGTGGAAGAGGACATCATCGATCCCGCGCGTGGGCTGGTGAACGCAATCAGGCAAACGGCAGTTGTTTGAACCGCTCTGGCCGCGCGCTCAACCTCTCCCGCGTGCGGGAGAGGTCGGCGCGAAGCGCCGGGTGAGGGCTTTCTCCTCTGGGGGAATCCCACCGCGGAGGCACCCTCTCCCCAACCCTCTCCCGCAAGCGGGAGAGGGGGCGCACTTCTCGCGAGGCAACGATCACGCCTAACAACACCTCGCTCTATTCCTCGAACCCGTTCGGCATGCCCGCTTTCGCTAGCGCCGCGGCACGCGCCTTCGTCCAGCCTTCGAGGAACGCCTTGTCGTCCGACGGCGGATTGGACTTGCCGTAATCGGCCCAGGCGGCCGCCAGCACCTCCTGCCGCTTGATCAGCTGGTTGTTGTGTGCCTCCTGAGCGTCGCTCCATTGGCCGGCCTCTTTCAACGCCTTCACCGCGCCGGGATGCACCGGCACCACCCAGTTCTTGGTCTGGCGGTTGGCCGCGAGTCCGCCGGCGCCGGGCGCGGAGTCCTTATAAGCGTCGTAGTTGACGATCATCGCCTTGGTGATCGCATAGACCTGGTCGGCCGGTTGCGAGGCGTAGGCGACGAAGATCGGGTAGGGATAATTGCCGAGCTCGATCGGCTTCTCCGGCGAGATGCCGGCACCGCAGGTCGCCAGCTGCGGGAAGAAGAACGAGCCGACCTTCTGCATCCGCGCCCAACCTTCCTTGTCCTTGGCGGGCAGCGGCGGCCAGATCAACCCGCGCGGCGAAGCCTCGGCCTCCTTGGCGGGACCGGTGATGGTGGTGCCGAAGGCGGCATCGACGTCGTTGTTGATCAGCCCTTTCCACATCGCGCCGTAGCTGGCGAATTCGACAGCCTTGACGTCCTTCTGCGTCAGCCCGGCGAAGGCGAGCACCGCGAGCGAGTTCTGGTTCAGCGCGGGTGAGCCGACCACGAAGCCGACGCGCTTGCCCTTGAGGTCCTTCAGCTCCTTCACGCCGGTGTCGGCGGCCACCGCAAGCGAGGCGCAATTGCAGTCGACGGTCGAGAGCAGGGTCTGCAGCGGCTGCGGACCCCATTCCTTCGAGCCGAACTCGAACACGCCTTCCTGCGCGAAGTAGGTGCCCGACCCCATCGCCGCGGAAACCGCGCGCTTGGCGCGCAGCGGCGCGAGGCGCGCGACGTCGTTGCCTGCGGGGAGCACGCGCACGTCGGTGCCGTACTTGTCCTTCATCATCTTGCCGACGCCGACCGCGATGTTGAATCCGGCGGTGCCGGTGTCATAGGCGGTGAAGGTCAATGTCGCCGGCAGCTTGATGTCTTCGGCGAACGAATAGCGTGTAGACGCAAAAGAAATGCCCGCCACCAGAGCAGGCGCGAGCACGAGCAGCCCACGAAGCATGTTTCCCTCCAATGATCTTCGCTTTGCCGCGAAGATTTTCATTCTTTGTTTGAAACAACGTTTTGTTTGAAACCGATCATGTCACCGCGATCAAGCGATGGCAACGCCATACAGCGCGCGTGGGAATGCGACTGACACATTGTCGCGGAAAAGACCGGATAAGACGCTCAGCTCGCGACGATCGCTATCGCCTGTCCCTCCGCAACGACGTCATCGACCTTTACCAGAAGCGATGTGATGGTGCCGTTTGCGGGCGAGGGCACTGGGATCTCCATCTTCATCGCTTCGACCACCACAACGTCATCGCCATCAGCGACGGTTCCTCCAACTTGCACGGGAGTTGCGCAGATGCGTCCCGCGACCTCCGTGACGATCTTAATTTCTGGCATGCCATCGCCTTTTTGTTGTCGTCGCAAAATGCCTGAGGTAGCGTCGTCTGCAAGTGGAATTTAATTCCGCAGAGCGGAACACAACGGTAGGGATCATGGGACGACGTTCGGAGCGGTTGAGCAGGCAAGGTGCGCTCGCTGGCGAAGCCGGTGAGGGTGATGTGATCCAGGTGGTGTCGCGCGCGTTCGACGTATTGCGATGCTTCGAGGGCCACGAGGCGCGACTCGGCAATCTCGAGATTTCAAATCGCTGCGGTCTGCCGCGCTCGACGGTATCGCGGCTCACGCATACGCTGACCCGCATGGGCCAGCTCGTGTATCTCCCGCGCGACCAGAAGTATCGCATCGGCCCGAGCGCGGTGGCGATGAGTGCTTCGATGATGAAGGGCGCGCAGCTGCGCAGCATGATTCGCCAGCGGCTGCAGGAAGTCGCCGAGCAGCTGCCGGGCACGGTCGGGTTCGTCGTCCCCGACCGCTTCCATCTCGTCTATCTCCAGTTCGCGCGTTCGGCGACGGCGCTCGGCTTGCACGAGGGCACCGGCAGCCGCATCTCGATGGCCTCGACAGCCGCGGGCGCGGCCTACACCGCGGCGCTCGCGCCGGAAGTCGGTGATGCCTTCGTCGCGGACATGGAGCGGGAAGCCCCCGAAGCTGCGAAGATTCTCAAGCCCCGCATCGAGGCCAACCGGCAGATGTTGCGCGAGCGCGGCTATGTCGTCGCCTGCGGCCTCTGGAGCCCGCACATCAACGGCCTCGCGGTGCCGATCTGGTCGCCGCAGTACCAGACCTTCGTGGTCATCACGATCGGTCTTCTGTCGGCGATGTATGACGAGCAGCGTCTGCACGACGAAGTCGCACCGCTGATGCTCCAGCTTGGCCGCTCGCTCGGCAGCCTGATGGAAGGCGCGGAAGGCGACGCCTTCAACAACCGCATCTCGCGCAAGCCGGTCGCCATGGCCGTGCACAACAATAACAAGCCGATCCATTCGGAGGGAGTGAATGAACTGGAAGCCGGAACTCGACGAGCTCGCCCGGCGCGAAGCCTTCGCGCGGGAGATGGGCGGCGTTGACAAGGTCAAGCGACAGCATGACCAGGGCCGGCTGACTGTTCGGGAGCGTATCGACAAGCTGATCGACAAAGGCAGCTTTCACGAGATCGGTGCCGTCTCCGGCATCGGTGAGTACGATTCCAGCGGCGATCTGAAGAAGCTCACGCCGGCTAATTGCGTGTTCGGCCGCGCGCGCGTCGACGGCCGCACATTGGTCGTGGTCGGCGACGATTTCACCGTGCGCGGCGGCTCGGCGGATGCGTCGATCTCGGCCAAGCCGCTGATGGCGGAGGAGATGGCGCACGATTTCCGGCTGCCCATCGTCCGCATCATCGAAGGCTCCGGCGGCGGCGGCTCGGTCAAGACCATCGAGACCAAGGGCGCGGCCAATCTGCCCGGCGGCATCGGCGGCACGCGCTGGTATCGCTTCACGACGGAGAATCTGTCGCGCGTGCCGGTGGTCGCGCTCGGCCTCGGCTCGGTGGCGGGCCTGGGCGCCGCGCGTCTTGCCGCCAGCCACTATTCCATCATGACGCGGAAGTCCGCGATGTTCGTCGCGGGTCCGCCGGTGGTGAAGGCGCTGGGGCAGGACCTTACCAAGGAGGAGCTCGGCGGCGCCGACATCCAGACCCGCGCCGGCGCGGTGGATCATGCGGTCGACACCGAGGAGGAGGCGTTCGCCTGCGCGCGGCGCTTCCTCTCCTACCTGCCGTCATCGGTCTACGAGCTGCCGCCGACCTTGCCCTGCACGGACAGTCCTGAACGCAGCGACGAAGCGCTGATGAACGCGGTGCCGCGCAACCGCAAGCAGGTCTACAAGATGCGGCCCATCATCGAGTCCGTCGTCGACAAGGGCTCGTTCTTCGAGGTCGCAAAAAACTTCGGCAAGCCGATCATCGTCGGCCTCGCGCGGCTCGAGGGCAGGGCGGTGCTGCTGCTCGCCAGCGATAGCTTCCACTATGGCGGATCCTGGACCGCGGATGCCTGCCAGAAAGTGGTGCGCTGGGTCGACTTCGCCGAGACCTTCCACCTGCCGGTCGTCTATCTCATGGATTGCCCCGGCTTCATGATCGGCCTCGATGCGGAGAAGGCGGCCACCATTCGCCACGGCGTGCGCGCCATGGCGGCGGTGAACCAGAGCACGGTGCCCTGGTGCACCGTGATCCTGCGCAATGCGTTCGGCGTCGCCGGTGTCGTGCACCAGCCGGCCGACCGCTTCTCGATCCGCTATGCCTGGCCCTCGGCCTATTGGGGCTCGCTGCCGCTCGAAGGCGGCATCGAAGCCGCCTACCGCGCCGACATCGACGCGGCGGAAGACAAGGCGGCTAAGCTGAAGGAGATCGAGGAGCGGCTCAACAAGCTCCGCTCGCCGTTCCGCTCGGCCGAAAAATTCTGGGTCGAGGAGATCATCGATCCCAGGAAGACGCGATCGCTCCTGTGCGAGTTTGCCCGGCTCGCGGAGCCGCTGCGAAAGCCGGGGCCGCCGGAGAATATGACGATCAGGCCGTAGCATCCTTGTGCCAAGTCATGACGCTCGTGCCCCGACGCAGCGCGCCGCTGCCCTGGCGATGCGAAGCATCGTCCAGTTCAGCGGTGCGCTGCAGAGCCGGGGCCCATGCCACAGCGAATCTGGAGCTTCCTGGGTCCCGGCTCAGCGCCGCAACGCTTGAAGCAGTGCGTCCGGGACACGAGGTGCGGCATCGACACAATCCAAGACACTTCCACGGCAAAACAATAACGCGCTAAGCTCCGCCAACAAGAACAAGAGGAAGCGCCAATCGTGTACGACTTCATCATCGTGGGCGGCGGCTCGGCGGGGTCCGTGCTGGCCCACCGGCTCTCCGCCAGGAGCGCCAACAAGGTCCTGCTCTGCGAAGCCGGTCAGGACACGCCACCCGGCAACGAGCCAGCCGAAATCAGGGACAGCTATCCCGGCACCGCCTATTTCGATCCGCGCTTTCACTGGACCGAGCTCAAGGTGACGACCCAGGTCGTCAGCCACAACAATCCCGAGGAGTCGCGGCCTCCTTTGCGCAAATACGAGCAGGCGCGCGTGCTGGGCGGGGGCTCGTCGATCAACGGGCAGATGGCCAACCGCGGCGCGCCGACCGACTACGATGAATGGGAGGCGCGCGGCGCCGAGGGGTGGTCGTGGGCTGACGTGCTGCCGTTCTTCAAGAAGGTGGAGCGCGACCTCGATTTCGACGGACCGTATCACGGCACGGACGGAAGGATCCCTGTTCGC
The DNA here is from genome assembly GCF_025200905.1 of Bradyrhizobium yuanmingense. Taxonomy (NCBI): domain Bacteria; kingdom Pseudomonadati; phylum Pseudomonadota; class Alphaproteobacteria; order Hyphomicrobiales; family Nitrobacteraceae; genus Bradyrhizobium; species Bradyrhizobium yuanmingense. The sequence goes on from NZ_CP104173.1 coordinate 3,013,703, forward strand.
CGCATCCCGCGCGAGCACTGGACGCGGCATTCGGAGGCGTTCGCGCAGGCCTTCCAGCAGGCCGGCCATCAATTCGTGGCCGACCAGAACGGCGAATTCGTCGACGGCTTTTTCCCGGTGACGCATTCCAATCAGGCCGAGCAGCGCGTCTCGGCCGCGATGGGGTATCTCGATCGCGACACCCGCGCGCGTGCGAACCTTGCGATTTCGACCAACACGCAGGTGCGAGAGCTGCTGTTCGAAGGCACGCGCTGCGTCGGCGTGAAGGCGATGGTCGACGGACGCGAGCAGGAATTCCGCGGGCGCGAGATCATCCTCTCCAGCGGCGCCATCCATTCGCCGGCGCATCTGCTCCGCGCCGGCATCGGTCCCGTCGGTCACCTCAAGGATCTGGGCATTCCCGTGCTGGCGGCCTTGCCGGGCGTCGGCCAGCGCCTGATGGACCATCCCTCGATCTCGCTGTCGTCGTTTGTTCGCCGCGGCGCGCGCATGAACGAGCACACCAGGCGTCACATGCAGCTCGGTCTGCGGTACTCCTCCGGGCTGCCTGATGTGCCCAAGGGCGACATGTTCGTCGTCGTCATCAGCAAATCGGCCTGGCACGCCGTCGGCGCGCAGATCGGCTCGCTCCTGACCTTCGTCAACAAGACCTATTCCGAGACCGGACAGGTCAAGCTCGCCTCGCGCGATCCCTCGGCAGAGCCGATCGTCGAGTTCAACCTGCTGTCCGACCGCCGCGATCTCGATCGCCTGATGAGCGGTTTCCGCAAGATGGCGGCGATCCAGATGAGCGAGGTGGTCAGGAAGGTGACGGACAAGCCGTTTCCGGCCGCCTATACCGATCGCGTCCGCAAGATCGGCGTGGTCAACACCAGGAACAAGGTTCTCACCACGATCGCCGCGACCTTGATGGACGGACCGGCGGCGCTGCGTCACTATATGATTGACAATTTCGTCGTCGAAGGCTTCACCTTCGATCAGGTGATGAACGACGACGAGGCGCTGGAAGCCTTCGTGCGCAAGGCGACGATCGGCGTCTGGCACGCCTCGTGCTCGTGCCGCATGGGCCGCACTGAGGATCCGATGGCGGTGGTCGACAATCAGGGCCGCGTCAAGGGCGTGCAGGGCCTGCGCGTCGTCGATGCCTCGATCTTCCCGGTGGTGCCATGCGCCAACACCAACTTTCCGGTGTTGATGTCAGCGGAGAAGATCGCGGCCGCAATGATGCAATGAGCGGCAGCGAGTTCTGGCGATCCGGGCAGTGCGGGGAGGAGGAGCGCTGATGGATACTTGCCTCGCGCGGTCCGACTTGGTTGCATGCCGCGAGCTTGACGCGCTAATCGCGCATTCGAGCGCTGCGAGTTAATCATCTCAGGCGCTACGTGTAGGCTATGAGATCGTGCAGTCGTGGCGCACGATGGCAGCCATTTTCAGCCGCGCTTTAGGCCCATTTCAGCCAAACTGTTATTGGTCTCTTTGCCCGGGGCAGGGTCTCTCATTTGGAGTCCTGCAATGTTCAAGCGCGTATTTTCTGCGTGCGTCCTCGTTATCCTGGGTTCTATCACTTCGGAAGCGCGCCCTTATCGCATTCATCAAGCTCCCGAATGCAACGTCACCATGCCCTGCGACTTCTCCTATTCGCAGAGGCGACGCGAGCGGGCTGCCAGGCCCTCACTGGCTTCCAGATCTTCGTTGATTTCCAGGCCCACACTGCAAGCGTACCGCTCGACACAACTGACGGTGACTGATGCTGGGAGCACGACCACGCCGGCGGCCGTCTCCGGTGCCCACGGCACTCGCATTGTCGGTGGCCGTCCGGCCGGTTGCCCTTCGTCGTTCTGCGGCTGCGGCGCGGCTCTGCGCGTGTTCGGCCGTATCGTGCCGGAATTAAATCTTGCGTCCAATTGGCTCCGCTTTCCGCGGACAACACCCGCACCGGGAATGGTTGCTGCGCGACGAGGACACGTGTTCGTCCTTGAGCAGCACCTCGGAGGCGACGTCTGGATGGCCTATGACGCCAACTCGGGTGGGCGCGCGACGCGAATCCACGCGCGTTCGCTGCGAGGGTATACGATTGTCAACCCGCGCGGTGGCTCGGTGGCTTGAGGCTAGCGGATAGCACTCCAAAAACGGCGGACGGGTCGCAACATCTTTGCGACCCGCCAACGCCGGGCGCCGAGCCGATCACAGCCGGAGCACCTTGCCGGGATTCATGATGTTGTGCGGATCGAGCGCGCGTTTGATGGTGCGCATGATGTCGAGCTCGGTCTTCGAGCGGTAGTGGCTGAGCTCGTCGAGCTTGTCGATGCCGATGCCGTGCTCCGCCGAGATCGAGCCGCCCATGGAGGTGACGAGATCGTTCACAGCGCGCGTGATGGCGGCCGCGTATTGGTTTAGCGTCTGCTGGTCCATGCCCTTCGGCCCCATGAACGAAAAGTGCAGATTGCCGTCGCCGATATGGCCGAGCGGATAGGGCCGAATGGTCGGGAGAATGTCGAGCACGGCCTTGAGGCCCTTGTCGATGAACTCCGGGATTCTGGAGATCGCCACCGACACGTCGAAACTGATCCCCGGTCCCTCGGCGCGTGAGGCCTCCGCCATTGCTTCGCGGATGCGCCACATGTTGCGCGATTGACCGAATGTGTGCGCGATCGCCGCATCCAGCACGCGGCCGGCCTCGAGTTGATCGGCGAGAAACTGCTCCATCTTGCCGGACATGCCCTCGGTTCCGTCCTGCCGCGGGCGCGCCGACGACCATTCCAGCAGCAGGTACCAGGGCGTATCCGCCTTCAGCGGATCCTGCGTCCCGGGAATGTGGCGCAGGGAAAGGTCGATGGCCGCCCGGCTGAGCAGCTCGCAGGAGCCGACATTGTCCTCGGATGCCGCGTGCGCCTCGGACAGGATTTCCAGCGCCGCGCGGGGATCGCGGATCGCCAGCCACGCCGTGCAGACGTCCTTCGGTGCCGGCCACAGCTTGAGCACGGCCTTGGTGATGATGCCCAGCGTCCCCTCGGCGCCCATGAACAGGTGCTTGAGGTCGTAGCCGGTGTTGTCCTTCTTGAGCGCGCGCAATCCGTCCCAGACCTCGCCATTCGGCAGCACGACCTCGAGCCCCAGCACGAGATTGCGGGCATTGCCGTAGCGCAGCACCTGCACGCCGCCGGCGTTGGTGGAGAGATTGCCGCCGATCATGCAGGAGCCCTGGGCACCGAGGCTCAGCGGCAGGAAGCGGTCGTGCTCGCTTGCGGTCTCCTGAAGCGTCTGTAACACGCAGCCGGCCTCGACCGTCATCGAATAGCCGACGGGATCGACATCCAGCACGCGGTTCATCCGGCCGAGCGACAGCACGATGCCGGTGTGCGCAGGCCAGGGCGTCGCCCCGCCCATCAGGCCGGTGTTGCCGCCCTGCGGCACGATCGCGACGCCGTGCTCGTGGCAGAGCCGGACAACTTTCGAGACCTCCTCGGTGCTGCCAGGGCGAACGACGGCTCCGGCGTTGCCGACCAGCAATCCCCGCCAATCCGTCACAAACGGCTGCTTGCCATGCTCGTCCTCGATCAGGCCTTTGTCGCCGACGGTCGCGCGCAACGCATCGCGCAATGGTTCGGTCACGGGAGCGGTCGGGATGGTGGGCAGGGACGTCGGGAGCGGCATTTGTTTCCTCTGGCACATCTTTGTGTGTACTGAGCGCGCGAAGCGCCGCAGCCATTGTCCACGTTTAGGCTGCCGAGTCTAACGGCAATGCGCCACGCGTGTGGGGAGTTTGGGTCGGCCTGACCGCTTGGAACGGTCCGCAGCAGCACGACGTTTGCTTCTCGGCACAACAGGAGAGCCGCATGGCGAAGGTTGACGAGGAGCTCATCCGGGTGAGAGCCCACCAGCTTTGGGAACTCGCAGGCAAGCCGGAGGGCCGCCAGGACGAGTTCTGGCGAGAAGCCGAGCGCGAATTATCAAACGACGCCGGCGCAAATGCCGAAGAATCCTCAAAGACTTTCACGGAGTAATCCGCGAGCGAACGGTCTGGCGCTATCGGGCTTCAACCAGCTGGCGGGCATTGGCCATGGCTGCGCCCGAAGCGGTGTTGTCGAAAATGCACCAGACCGAGGCCGCCGCGCATCCGGCCAGCCGCACCTTGAGCGCCGCCAAGGCAGCCGCGTCATAGCTGGAATAATATACCCTCGGTGAACCGTGAAGCCGAAAATAGGCCAGCCCGGTCCAGCCTCCGGGCGCAGCGCCATTGGCGGCACGCGGTGGATCCGCGGCCACCCGCGCGACGCCTCGTTGCGCCAGCCAGTCGTCGGCCGGCCTGGTGAACCAGCTCGCGTGCCGTGGCTCGCAAACCACCGGCACCTGCCCCCCTTTCTGCAGCGCTATTACGAGCTTCCCGGCGCCGCGCCTTGCGAAGATTGTCGACGAAGGCAATTGCAGCAGCAGCACGCCGAGCTTTTGCCCAAGGCCGGAAATCTCCTCGCAGAACCGATCGACGTCCGCGCGATCGAACCTCAGCTCCGGCGCATGGCTGATCGATTGCGGGACCTTGACCGCAAAACGGAAGCCGGCCGGCACCGCAGCGCTCCATCGCTCATATGTCGTGCGCCGATGCGGACGATAGAACGACGTGTTGATCTCGGTGCAGTTCAGCACTGAGGCGTAGCGCTCAAGGTGGGAGCCCTCGGCCTTGAACGCATCCGCATGCTGGGACGGCACGTTCCATCCCGCCGTGCCAATCCGAAGGGCATGCTTGCGCGTCCGTCCAGGCCTGTCTGTCATCGCCACAGCATAGGAGGCATCTTTGCGGCGTGGTCATGTCGGAACGATTTGGCCCGCCTTCACGACACTGCGGGGCTCTGTTTCTTCTGTCAAACCGGAAGGCAGAAGACGTGATTCCTTCTCACGCCATCGCCACTTGCGGCTTCGGCTGCCGCGACAGCGCCAGCACGATCAGGGCCGCGAATACGCAGAGCGCGCCGGCGATGAAGAAGGCGGGCAGGTAGCTCTGATAGACGGTCCGCGAGAAGCCTGCGCCAAACGCCGCGGCGCCCGCGCCGAGCTGATGGCCGGCGAAGATCCAGCCGAACACCAGATTGGCGCGCTCGGGCCCGAACTTCTGCGCGGTGAGCCGCACCGTCGGCGGCACCGTCGCGATCCAGTCGAGACCGTAGAACATCGCGAAAACCGAGAGGCCGTAGAAGGAGAAATCGCTGAAGGGGAGGAAGATCAGCGAGAGCCCGCGCAGACCGTAGTACCAGAACAGGAGCCAGCGATTGTCGTAGCGGTCGGACAGCCAGCCCGACATGATCGTGCCGAAGAAGTCGAAGATGCCCATCGCCGCCAGCAGGCTCGCCGCCTGCACCTGCGGGATGCCGAAATCGAGGCACATCGGGATCAGGTGCACCTGCACGAGCCCGTTGGTGGAGGCGCCGCAGACGAAGAAGGTCGCGAACAAGATCCAGAACGCCATCGACCTCGAGGCATCGCGCAGCGTGCCGAGCGCAACGCCAGTGATCGAGCCGTGGCTGACCGGCGGCGCCGGCAAAGGTTCGGTGCCTTCGTCGCCGAACGGCCGCAGGCCGACGTCGCTCGGCCGGTCACGCATTGCGAGCAGCACCGCCAGCGACGAAATAACGAGCATGATGCAGACCAGGCCGAGTGCGAGACGCCAGCCGTAGCGCTCGGTGAGGCTCGCCAGCAGCGGCAGGAACACGAGCTGGCCGGTGGCAACGCTTGCGGTCATGATGCCGACCACGAGGCCGCGTCGTGTCGCGAACCAGCGCGTGGCGATGGTCGCGCCGAGCACCAAGGCCGTCATGCCGGTGCCGATCCCGATCACCACGCCCCAGAGGGCAATGAGCTGCCAGACCTCTGTCATGCCGAGCGAGAGCACGAGTGCCGAGACCACGATCAGCTGGGCGGCCAGCGTGACGTTGCGCAGGCCATAGCGGTTGAGCAGGGCGGCCGCGAACGGCGCCATCAGTCCGAACAGGATGAAGCGGATCGACAGCGCGGACGAGATCTCCGCCGTGCTCCAGCCGAACTCCTTCTGCAGGGGAACGATGAACACGCCGGGCGCGCCGACCGTGCCTGCGCTGATCAGCGCGGTGAGGAAAGTCACGCCGACCATCACCCAGCCATAATGAATGTTACGGCGGGACAGTGCTGCCGCGAGCCAGTTCGAAATCATTGGGCCTCAACGTGGATGGGCAGGCCGCAAGAGACCTGCGTCAGTTAGAGAATGGCACGGGATGTATCTGTCGCAAATGACAGAGTTCCCTTGTTTTCGGACTTTTGCGTCAGCGGGCGAGGCGTTCCACCGCAATCGCGGTGGCCTCGCCGCCGCCGATGCAGAGTGCGGCGATGCCGCGCTTGAGGTTGTTGGCCTCCAGCGCATGGAGCAGCGTCACGATCAGCCGCGCGCCGGTGGCGCCGATGGGGTGGCCCAGCGCGCAGGCGCCGCCGTTGACGTTGAGCTTCTCGCGGGGAATGCCGAGGTCGCGCTGCGCCGCCATCGCCACCACGGCGAAGGCCTCGTTGATCTCGAACAGGTCGACGTCGCCCGCGCTCCAGCCGACCTTGTCCAGCAGCTTGCGGATCGCCGGGATCGGCGCGGTGGTGAACCATTGCGGCTCCTGGCTATGGGTGGCGTGGCCCTTGATCTCGGCGAGAACAGGCAGGCCGCTCCGGTCAGCAAGTGCGCGCTTCGTCAGCACCAGCGCGGCGGCGCCGTCGGCATTGGCGGAGGAGGCGGCCGGCGTGATGGTGCCGTTGGCGCGGAATGCCGGCTTCAATCCGGGGATCTTGGCGGGGTCGACCTTGAGCGGATGCTCGTCATTGGCGATCACGCGCGGGCCGGCCTTTTCGGTCAGCGTGATCGGCGCGATCTCGGCCTTGAACGCGCCGCCCTCGACGGCCTTGCGGGCGCGGCTGAGCGTCTCCATCGCATAGGCGTCCTGGTCCTTGCGGGTGAATTGATAGGCTTCCGCGGTAGCTTCGCCGAAATCGCCCATGGAACGGCCGGTCTCGTAGGCGTCCTCTAGGCCGTCCATCATCATGTGGTCGATGATGCGGTCGTGGCCGACGCGATAGCCGCCGCGCGCCTTGGCGAGCAGGTAGGGCGCGTTGCTCATGCTCTCCATGCCGCCGGAGACGACGATGTCGGCCGAGCCGGCGCGGATGATGTCGTGCGCCAGCATGGTCGCCTTCATGCCGGAACCGCAGACCTTGTTGACGGTGGTGGCACCGGTCGCATCAGGCAGACCGGCGCTGCGTGCGGCCTGGCGCGCCGGCGCCTGGCCTTGGCCTGCCGGCAGCACGCAGCCCATGAAGACCTCGTCGACCTTCTCCGGAGCGAGCTCGGCGCGCTCCAGTGCCGCCCCGATCACGTGTGATCCGAGCTTGTGCGCGGAAAGCTGTGACAATTCGCCCATGAAGCGGCCGAGTGGGGTGCGTGCGGCGGAGACGATGACGACGGGCTCGGCGGCTTCGGCCATGACGAGAACTCCCTGGCGATGACGTGTAAGATGATGGACATCATATGATGCGTCGCAAAAAATGCAACCGCGACAGGGATGAGAAAATGTCGTGGGCCGGATGAGATTTGGTCGTGCGATTGGGGGCTGCTTACCCACAGTACGCTGTCATTGCCCGCGAAGGCGGGCAATCCAGTATTCCAGAGGCCACGCGGCTAGAACCGGGAAGGCGCGGCGTACTGGAGGCCCCGCCCCCGTGCGCAACTGCGCACTAGGCGGGGCATGACACCGTTTGGCTGCGCTGTTGCTTCCTCGCGTCTACCGCTTCCGGTTGACAAACGCGCCCATCAGCCGCGTCGGCTCGTCCGTCAGGAATGACTCGCCGAACACTTTCACGCTCAAATTCACCGACTCGGTCAGCGGCAGTTCCTCCCATTGCCGCAGCAGCGCCTTTTGCGAGCGCAGCGCCTCGGGGCCGCATTCGAGCAAGGCCTTCACTAGATGCTCGACCTCGGCATCGAGCTCGCCGGGCGCAGCGACCTTGTCGACCAGGCCCCATGCCAGCGCCGTGGCTGCATCGATGTTCTCCGCCGTCATCACCAGCCAGCGCGCGCGGGCCCAACCGATCAGGCGCGGCAACAGCGCGGCATGGATCACCGAGGGGATGCCGACACGCACCTCGGGCATGCCGAAATGGGCATCATGCGCGGCGACGCGGAAGTCGCAGGCCGCCGCCACTTCGAGCCCGCCGCCGAGGCACCAGCCCGGCATGCGTGCGATGATCGGGGCAGGGAAGGCGCGCACCGCCTCGCAGAGATCGCGCAGGCGGCTGATGAAGGCCTCGGCGGATGTCTGGTCGAGCCCGGCCATCTCCTTGATGTCGGCTCCGCCGATCAGGCTCTTCTCGCTCTGTCCGCGCAGCACCACGACGCGGATGCTGCGGTCGGATGCGAGCTGCTGCAGGCCTTCGCGCACGGCGTCGGTCACGGGCGAGCCGAGGATGTTGAGCGGGCCGGCGTTGCAGATCGCGACATGAACGACGCCGCGCGCATCGCGCGTCACGCCGCAATGATTGTTGAGCATTTCCATCGTGGGATCTCGAAAGGTTTCGTGGACATGCGCGGGGCGCGCCGGTCGGGATCACTTCCGGGCCGAAACGTACGTCTTGTCAAGCGGCGGGGAGGGCGGGTTGCCAGCGTGAAGTCCGTGGCATAGTATGACGAATATCATCTAAAGAGGCTGCCATGACCGGTGACGATCAACCCGACCTGTTTTCGCCCGCGCAGAGGCGGGAACGCGTAGTGGACTGGCAGGTGCCTGCGCCGGTGGCGCGGGCGGCGATGGGCCTGTCGGGCATGGATGCCATGCTGGGCATCCGTGACGGCCGCCTGCCGCCGCCGCCCTTCGCCAAGCTGATAGGTTTCACCATGGCCGTGGTCGAGCCGGGCCGGATCGTCATGGAACTGGAGCCGCGCGAGGATCTCGAAAACACCATCGGACTTCTCCATGGCGCGACCGCCGCAGCGCTGCTCGATACGGCCATGGGATGCGCCATCTCGACCAGGCTGGAGGCCGGACAAAGCTCGGTGACCCTCGATCTGAAGCTGACTTATCTGCGCCCCCTGTCGGTGCGTTCCGGGCTGGTTTCGGCCGAGGGCAAGGTGATCAAGCTAGGACGCCAGACCAGCTACACCGAGGGTTTTGTGCGGGACGGCAAGGGCGCACTTGCGGTCCATGCAACTGCGACCTTCTCTATGATCGGCACAACTTGACATGAATTAATGCACCCATCTCGGCATTTGCGTGTTATGAGATGATCTCCGACATTCAATGAGATCCGCATGCGCTATTCCCGGGAACACAAGCAGGAAACCCACGATCGCATCGTGAAGAAGGCCTCGGTGCGGCTGCGGGAGAAGGGTGCCCACGGTATCGGCGTCGCCGACCTCATGAAGGAGGCGGGCCTGACCCACGGCGGCTTTTACGCGCATTTCGATTCCCGCGAGGCGCTGGTGATCGAGGCTTTTGCCTACGCGATGGACCGTTCGATGGAACACTGGCGCAAGCTCACCGGCGAGGTCGCTCCGGAAAAGCGGCTGGCGCTGATCGCGGAAAGCTATTTGTCCACGCTGCATCGCGACAATCCCGGTCACGGCTGCTCGATTCCCGCGCTGGGAGCCGAGATCGCCCGCGAGAGTCCGAAGACACGCAAGGCCTTTGCCGGCAAGCTGGATGAGATGATCGAGGCCCTGACCGACACCATCCCGAACATGCCCCGCAAGGCGGCACGCAAGCAGGCGATCGCGACGCTCGCGACGATGGCCGGAACCATGCTGCTGGCGCGCATCGCCGGCTCGAGCGAATTGTCCGACGAGATGCTGAAGGCCGGCCGGGACCACGCGCTCGAGGGAGCGAAGCGTGAGTCGAAGGTGGCGGCCGCGAAGAAGGCGAAACAGAACTAGGCGAAATGCCGTGTAGGGTGGGTTAGCCATGCGATTGCGCGAAGCGCATTCGCTTGGCGTAACCCACCACTGTGTTCGTCCGCGGAGACGGAAGAGGTGGGTTACGCCTTCGGCTAACCCACCCTACGAGACCGCCGTTCACCGCCCAGCAAACAACGCCCGCTCGCGCTCGACAATCTCCGAGATGTAATCCGCCACGGCCCTGATCCGCGCCAGGTCCTTACTGTCGGCGTGCATCAGCATCCAGAACGTCCGCGTGATCGAGATCTCTTCGGGCAGCACGGCGACAAGCTGCGGATAGTCGCTCGCCATGAAATGCGGCAGCACCGCGATGCCGAAGCCGGAGAGGGTGGCGTTGAGCTGCGCGATCAGATTGGCGCTGCGGAAGCGCGCCGAGATCCGCGGCGACACCTGCGGCAGATAGTCGAGCTCAGGCGTGAACAAGAGTTCCTCGATGTAGCCGACGAAGCGGTGCTGCGTCAGATCCTGCCGCGAGGCGATTTTCGGGAAGCGGTCGAGATAGGCGGGGGCTGCGTAGAGCCCGAGGCGGTAGTCGAGCAGCTTGCGCCCGACGATGCGACCTTCCTTCGGCATGGTCAGGCTGATGGCGATGTCGGCCTCGCGCTTGGAGAGGCTGAACAGCCGCGCGGTTGCTACAAGTTGCAAGTCGAGATCGGGATAGCGGTCCGCGAACGGCGTCAGCCGCGGCGCCAGGAAGGCGGTGCCGAACCCATCAGGCGCGCCGATCCGCACCGTCCCGGTCAGCCGCGCCACGGAGCCGCCGACCTGCTCCTGATTGGCAACAATGGTCGATTCCATGGCTTCGGCGCTGTCGGCGACGCGCTGGCCGGCCTCGGTGAGGAGGTAGCCGGTCTTGCGCCGGTCGAACAGCTTGGCCGAGAGGTGCTTCTCCAGCCGGTCGACGCGGCGGATCACGGTGGCATGGTCGACCCCCAGCTGTTTTGCCGCAGCCGACACCGAGCCGCCCCGCACGATGGCCAGCACGAAGCGAAAGTCGTCCCAATCGATAGCGCCTTGATCCAGCATTTTCGCACATCTATGGTGCATTATCTCAGACTTGAATCCTATAAAATGCAGGTCAATAGGATTTGTCAAAGCGACCACGCTCGGCCTGAAGGAGATCATTCCATGCGTTCAATCGGACATTTCATCGGTGGCAAGGAGGTCAAGGGCACCTCTGGCCGCACCGCCGACGTTTTCGAGCCGATGACCGGTGACGTTCAGGCCAAGGTGGCGCTGGCGTCCAAGGCCGAAGTCCGCGCCGCTGTCGAGAACGCGCGCGCGGCACAGCCCGAATGGGCCGCGACCAATCCGCAGCGCCGCGCCCGCGTCATGATGAAATTTGTGGAGCTGGTCCAGCGCGATTACGACAAGCTCGCCGAGCTGCTCGCGCGCGAGCACGGCAAGACCGTCCCCGACGCCAAGGGCGACATCCAGCGCGGCCTAGAAGTCGCGGAATTCGCTTGCGGCATTCCGCATCTGATGAAGGGCGAGTACACCGAAGGCGCTGGCCCCGGCATCGACATCTATTCGATGCGTCAGCCGCTCGGCGTCGTCGCAGGCATTACGCCGTTCAATTTCCCGGCGATGATCCCGATGTGGAAGTTTGCGCCGGCGATCGCCTGCGGCAACGCCTTCATCCTCAAGCCCTCGGAGCGCGACCCCGGCGTGCCGATGCTGCTCGCCGAACTCATGATGGAAGCGGGCCTGCCCGCCGGCATCCTCAACGTCGTCAACGGCGACAAGGAGGCGGTCGACGCCATCCTCGACGATCCCGACATCAAGGCCATCGGCTTCGTCGGCTCGACGCCGATCGCGCAATACATCTACGAGCGCGCCGCGCAGACCGGCAAGCGCTGCCAGTGCTTTGGCGGCGCCAAGAACCACGCCATCGTCATGCCGGACGCGGACATGGACCAGGCCGTCGACGCGCTGATCGGCGCCGGCTACGGCTCGGCCGGCGAGCGCTGCATGGCCGTTTCCGTCGCGGTCCCCGTCGGCAAGTCCACCGCCGACCGCCTGATGGAAAAGCTGATCCCGCGCGTCGAGTCCTTGAAGATCGGCACCTCGATCGATCCGTCGGCCGACTACGGTCCGCTCGTGACCCGCGAGGCGGTCGAGAAGGTCAAGAGCTACATCGACATCGGCGTCAAGGAAGGCGCGACGCTCGCCGTCGACGGCCGCGGCTTCAAGATGCAGGGTTACGAGAACGGCTTCTATCTCGGCGGTTCGCTGTTCGACAACGTCACCAAGGACATGCGGATCTACAAGGAAGAGATCTTTGGCCCGGTGCTCTCGGTGGTGCGCGCGCACGACTACAAGGAGGCGCTGGCGCTGCCGTCCGACCACGATTACGGCAACGGCGTTGCCATCTTCACCCGCGACGGCGATGCCGCGCGCGACTTCGCGGCCAGAGTCAACGTCGGCATGGTCGGCATCAACGTGCCGATCCCGGTGCCGATCGCTTATTACACCTTCGGCGGCTGGAAGAAATCGGGCTTCGGCGATCTCAACCAGCACGGACCGGATTCGATCCGCTTCTACACCAAGACCAAGACGGTGACCTCGCGCTGGCCGTCCGGCGTCAAGGAAGGCGCGGAGTTCTCGATCCCGCTGATGAAGTAATCCTCTTAAAGAGCGAGGCCAGCATGCAGTTCGCTCTGAACGAGGATCAGGTCGTCCTTCGCGACATGGCGCTGGCGTTTGCGGCGGAAAGGATCGCGCCGCACGCGCTGCGTTGGGACGAGGAGAAGTATTTTCCAGTCGAGGTGATGCGCGAAGCCGCCAAGCTCGGCATGGGCGGCATCTATATCCGCGACGATGTTGGCGGCTCCGCCATGACGCGGTTCGACGCAGCGCTGATCTTCGAGGCGCTGGCGACGGGCTGCCCGACCACCTCGGCCTTCATCTCCATCCACAACATGGCGAGCTGGATGATCGATGCCTTCGGCAGCGACACCCAGCGCCACCAATGGCTGCCGAAGCTCTGCACCATGGAGCTGATCGCAAGCTACTGCCTGACCGAGCCGGGTGCCGGCTCGGACGCCGCGGCGCTGCGCACGCGCGCCGTGCGCGACGGCGACCACTACGTCCTAAACGGCCAGAAGCAATTCATCTCCGGCGCTGGCGGCACGGATATTCTGGTCGCGATGGTCAGGACCGGCGGTGATGGCCCCGGCGGCATCTCGACCCTCGTCATCGACGGCAAGGCGCCGGGTGTCTCCTTCGGTGCCAATGAGCGCAAGATGGGCTGGAACGCGCAGCCGACCCGCGCGGTGATATTCGAGAACGCCCGCGTGCCTATGGCCAATCGTCTGAGCGAGGAGGGCACAGGCTTCAAGATCGCGATGGCGGGTCTCGACGGCGGCCGTCTCAACATTACGGCGTGCTCGCTCGGCGGCGCGCAAGCAGCACTCGACAAGGCGCGCGCCTACATGAAGGAGCGCAAGGCGTTCGGGAAGCGGCTCGACGAATTCCAGGCGCTGCAATTCCGTCTCGCCGACATGGCCATCGAGCTGGAGGCTGCGCGCACTTTCCTGTGGCGCGCCGCCGCGGCGCTCGATCGCAAAGACCCCGACGCCACCATGCTCTGCGCCATGGCTAAACGCTTCGGCACCGATGTCGGGTTCGAGGTTGCCAACCATGCGTTGCAGCTTCACGGCGGCTACGGCTACCTCAGTGAATACGGCATTGAGAAGATCGTGCGCGACTTACGCGTGCACCAGATACTCGAAGGCACCAATGAAATCATGCGGCTCATCGTGGCGCGCAAACTGATCGAGGGCGCGCGATGAGTGGAGTGGAAGAGGGCGATCTGGTCGCGCGCGTCGAAGGCGCGGCCGGCATCATCAGGCTCAATCGTCCCAAGGCGATCAACGCCGTGACGCTTGAGATGTTTCGCGACATCGACAAGGCGCTCGATCGCTTCGAGGCTGATCCTGCCGTTGCCGTGATCCTGCTGGAAGGCGCCGGCGAGCGCGGCCTCTGCGCCGGTGGCGACATCCGCACGCTCTGGGAAAGTTCCAAGGTCAATGGCGACCTCGGCAAGATCCTGTGGCGCGAGGAGTACATCCTCAATGCCCGGATCAAGAAATTTCCAAAACCCTATGTCGCCTTCATGGACGGCATCGTGATGGGCGGCGGTGTCGGTCTGTCCGCCCATGCCAGCCACCGTATCGTCACCGATCGGACCAAGCTCGCGATGCCCGAAGTCGGCCTCGGCTTCTTCCCCGATGTCGGCGGCACCTATCTGCTGTCGCATTCGCCGGGCGAGATCGGCACCTATTTCGGGCTGACCGGCCAGACCATGAACGGGCCGGACGCGATCCACGCGAAGTTTGCCGATTGGGTGGTGCCGGCCGTGAGATTGCCGGAGCTGCGCGAGGCGCTGACCAAGCTGCGGTCCGGTGCGACCGCAGCCGATGTCAGCAAGCTCATCGACGGCTTCGCCTCCGGCGAGACTGCGGGGCCGGTCGCCGCCAGGGAGCCGGTCATCGATGCGTTGTTCGGCTTCGACCGCATGGAGGACATTGTCGCTGCGTTGAAGCGCGACGGTTCCGAGTTCGCGTTGGCGACGCTGAAGACGCTGAACGAAAAATCGCCGCGCGGCATGGTGGTGACGCTCAAGCTGCTGCGGCTTGCGCGCGGATCGAGCCTGGAAGAGTGCCTGGTGCGCGAATACCGCGCCGCGCTGGAAGTGTTTCGGAGCGATGATTTCCGCGAGGGCGTGCGCGCCGCCGTGATCGACAAGGACCGCAACCCGACCTGGTCGCCGCCGCGGATCGAGGACGTGACGCCGGAGATGCTTGCGCCCTATCTCGCCGAGATCGGCGCGGACGAGCTGAAGTTCAATTAACAACGCTGTAGCGGAGGAAACGACAATGGCCACGATCGCATTCATCGGTCTCGGCAACATGGGCGGCCCGATGGCGGCCAACCTCGTCAAGGCCGGTCACAAGGTGGTGGCGTTCGATCTCGTCGAAGCCTCGCGCAATCAGGCCAAGGCCGATGGCGCCGCCATCGCCGACAGCGCGCCCGCCGCGGTGAAGGGCGCCGACGTCGTGGTCACCATGCTGCCCGCGGGCAAGCACGTGCTCGGCGTCTGGAACGAGGTCGTGCCTGTCATGACCAAGGGTGCGCTGATCATCGACAGCTCCACCATCGACGTCGAAAGCGCGCGGGCCGCGCATGCGCTCGCCGCCAAGCACGGCGTGCTCTCGGTCGATGCGCCGGTCTCCGGCGGCACGGGCGGTGCCAAGGGCGCAACGCTCACCTTCATGTGCGGCGGCGAGGAGAAGGCATTTGCTGCGGCCAAGCCCGTGCTCGAGAGCATGGGCAAGAAGATCGTGCATTGCGGCGGCGCCGGTGCCGGCCAGGCCGCAAAAATCTGCAACAACATGATCCTCGGCATTTCCATGATCGCGGTCAGCGAGGCCTTTGCGCTCGGTGAGAAGCTCGGGCTCTCGCATCAGGCGCTGTTCGATGTCGCCTCGACCTCGTCCGGCCAGTGCTGGTCGCTGACGACCTATTGCCCGGTGCCGGGCCCGGTGCCGACCTCGCCGGCCAACAACGATTACAAGCCGGGCTTTGCCTCGGCGCTGATGGTGAAGGACCTCACCCTGGCGCAGGAGGCGGCCAAGGCCGCGGGCGCGGCCACGCCGCTCGGCAAGCATGCGCAGGAGATCTATCAGTCTTTCGACGCAGCCGGCCAGGGCGGGGTGGATTTTTCCGGAATTATCAAGCACGTTAGGAGTTTAGCCGGGAAAGCTTGATGACCACATTCCAGGAAGCACGCGCGTTCCTTCTGCAACACCGTACGGATTACGAGGCAGCGGTCAAAGGCTTCCGCTGGCCTGATCCGGTTCCTTTCAACTGGGCGCTCGACTGGTTCGACGCCGAGCTCGCGACCAATGCGGACAGCAAGGATCGGCCCGCGCTCTGGATCGTCGATGCCGCCCAGGACAAGCAGACGAAGCTCTCCTTCGCGGCGCTGTCGCGCCGCTCGAACCAGGTCGCGAACTTCCTCCGCGCGCAGGGTCTGAAGCGCGGCGACCCTCTCCTGCTGCTGCTCGGCAATGTGGTTCCGCTGTGGGAGACGATGCTTGCGGCGATGAAGCTCGGCGTGGTCGTCATTCCCGCCACGACGCTGCTGACTGCCGATGAATTGCGCGACCGGCTCGATCGCGGCAAGGCGAGGGCGGTGATCGCGGCGCAAGACCAGGTTGCGAAATTCGCGAGCTTGGGTGCGGAGAACGTCGTCCGCATCGTCGTCGGCCCTGCATCCGACGGCTGGCTCGCCTATGACGAGGCGGCAAAGGCCTCCGAAAGTTTTGCGCCCGACGGTCCGACCAATGCCGACGACCCGATGCTGCTGTATTTCACCTCGGGCACGACAGCAAAACCAAAGCTCGTCCGGCACAGCCAGCGCAGCTATCCGGTCGGCCATCTCTCGACGATGTACTGGATCGGGCTGAAGCCCGGCGACGTCCATCTCAACATCTCCTCGCCCGGCTGGGCCAAGCATGCCTGGAGCTGCTTGTTCGCGCCGTGGAATGCGGGCGCGACCGTGTTCGTGGTCAACCAGCCGCGCTTTGATGCCAAGGCGCTGCTTGCCACCATCGGCCGCTGCGGCGTCACCACGCTGTGCGCGCCGCCGACGGTGTGGCGGCTGTTCATCCAGGAGAACCTCGCCTCGTTCAAGGTGGCGCTTCGCGAGGTCTGCGGCGCCGGCGAGCCGCTCAATCCCGAGGTGATTGATCAGGTGCAGGCGGCCTGGGGCCTCACCATTCGCGACGGCTACGGCCAGACCGAGACCACGGCGCTCGCCGGCAATTCGCCGGGCCAGCCGATCAAGATCGGCTCGATGGGCCGTCCGTTGCCGGGCTATCGCGTGCAGATCAGCGATGCCGACGGCCATCCCGCAAAGGAGGGCGAGGTGACGCTGGTGCTCGGCGCCGACCGCCCCGCCGGCCTGATGCAGGGTTATCAGGGCGACGACGGCAAATTGTCCGGCGCCGCAGGCGCGCTCTATCGCAGCGGCGACGTCGTTTTCGCGGATGAGGATGGCTACTTGACCTTCGTCGGCCGCTCTGACGACGTCTTCAAATCCTCCGATTATCGCATCAGCCCGTTCGAACTGGAGAGCGTCCTGCTCGAGCACGAGCTGGTCGCGGAAGCTGCGGTGGTGCCGAGCCCGGATCCAATCCGGCTCGCGATCCCCAAGGCGTTCGTGCTGCTGACCGCGGGTGCAGAACGCTCGCCGGAAACCGCGCTATCGATCTTCAAGCACCTGCACGCGCGCCTGGCCCCGTTCAAGCGCATCCGCCGCCTCGAAATCGTCACCGAGCTGCCGAAGACGATCTCTGGAAAGATCCGCCGCGTCCAGCTACGACGGCTCGAACGCGACGACGATCGGGGCGATCCCTTGCGCGGCCGGGAATTCCGTGAGGAGGATTTTTCGGAGCTGGCGAAGACACGGAGTGAGACCTAAGTGAACGAAGTCTGGAAGAAGCCGCCTGTTACGCTCGAGGCCTATCAGGCCATGATCGGCAAGGAGATCGGCGTATCGTCGTGGCACCTGATCGATCAGCCCCGCATCGACAGCTATGCCGACGTGATCGAAGATCACCAGTTCATCCACGTCGATCCGGAACGCGCGAAGAAGGAAACCGCGTTCGGCACTACCATTGCGCATGGTTTTCTCACGATGTCACTGCTGTCGATCATGTCCTACGAGGTGATGCCCGTGATTACGGGCACCACGATGGGCGTGAATTACGGCTTCGACAGGCTGCGCTTCATCTCGCCGGTGCGCTCAGGCAAGCGCGTGCGTGGCCGTTTCGTGCTGGCGGAAGCCAAGCTCCGCAAGCCAGGCGAGCTCCAGTCCCGCACCAACGTCACGGTCGAGATCGAGGGCGAGGATAAACCGGCGCTCGTCGCCGACTGGCTCGGCCTGATCTATTTCGAGTAGGCCCGTGCCGTCCTTGCCGGGCTTGACCCGGCAACCCATCGCTGCTCAAAAGCCTGTCGATTTTGATGGATGGCCGGGTCAAACCCGGCCATGACGGCTAACATCTGGGAAACCCACTATGCCAATCAGGTTCGACGGACGCGTCGCCATCGTCACCGGCGCGGGCAATGGTCTCGGACGCGCGCATGCGCTGGGGCTGGCGAGCCGCGGCGCCAAGGTCGTGGTCAACGATTTCGGTGGCGCGCGCGACGGTACCGGAGGCTCGCTGTCGCCGGCCGAGGCCGTGGTCGAGGAGATCCGCAAGGCCGGCGGCATCGCGATGGCCGACGGCGCCGACGTCTCCAATTTCGAGCAGGTCACCGCCATGGTCGAGCGCGCTACCAAGGAGTGGGGCAGCGTCGATCTCTTGTGCGCCAATGCCGGCATCCTGCGCGACAAGTCGTTCGGCAAGATGGAGGTGGCCGATTTCCAGAAGGTACTCGACGTGCATCTCGTCGGCACCTTCTATTGCTGCAAGGCAGCCTGGGCCGGCATGCGTGACCGCAATTACGGCCGCATCGTGCTGACGACGTCGTCCTCGGGCCTCTACGGCAATTTCGGCCAGGCCAATTACGGCGCCGCGAAATCCGGCATGGTCGGCTTGATGAACGTGCTCGCCGAGGAGGGCCGCAAGAACGACATCCGCGTCAACATCATCTCGCCGACGGCTGCGACCCGCATGACGGAAGAGCTGCTGCCGCCGCAGGCGCTGCAGCTGATGAAGGCGAACGCGATCACCCCCGCGGTCGAGTACATGCTGAGCGAGGATGCGCCGACCCGCACCATCATAGGCGCCGGTGCCGGCTCGTTTGCGGTGATCAAGATTTTGGAGAGCGAAGGCATCAACCTGCCGGAGAGCGAGTGGACGCCGGATGCGATCGCCGCGCATTTCGCCGAGATCAGTGACATGTCGAAGGCGAGGGCGCTGCAGGGCGCGTTCGAGCAGACGCAGAAATACGTTGCCCAGGCCGCCGCGCGGGCGGGGATCAAGCTCTGACCGACGTCGCCGTCATCGGCGCAGGTCCCGCCGGGCTGATGGCGGCGGAGGTGCTGGAGTCAGGCGGCGCCCGCGTCACTGTCTACGACGCGATGCCGTCGGCGGGACGCAAATTCCTGATGGCCGGCCGCGGCGGACTCAACCTCACTCACAGCGAACCGCTGCCGCAATTCATGGCGCGCTACCGCGAGGCCGCACCGAAGCTGCAGGCGGCGGTCGAGGCATTTTCGCCCGATGCGCTGCGTGCCTGGAG
The DNA here is from genome assembly GCF_025200905.1 of Bradyrhizobium yuanmingense. Lineage (NCBI taxonomy): Bacteria > Pseudomonadati > Pseudomonadota > Alphaproteobacteria > Hyphomicrobiales > Nitrobacteraceae > Bradyrhizobium > Bradyrhizobium yuanmingense. The sequence goes on from NZ_CP104173.1 coordinate 3,032,910, forward strand.
CGAGGCGCTGGGCGAGCCGACCTTCGTCGGCAGCAGCGGACGCGTGTTTCCGAAAACGTTCAAGGCCTCGCCCTTGCTGCGCGCCTGGCTGCGGCGGCTCGATGCCGCCGGTGTCCGCTTTGCTTTTCGCCATCGCTGGATCGGCTGGGACGGCGAGGGTCGGTTGATCTTTCAGACGCCGAAAGGCGTCTCCGCCATCGAAGCGAACGCCACGCTGCTCGCGCTCGGCGGCGCAAGCTGGCCGCGGCTCGGCTCGGACGCCGGCTGGGTCGACATCCTCGCTGCAAAGGGCATTGCCGTCTCGAAGCTGCGGCCGGCCAATTCCGGCTTCACGGTCGCATGGTCCAAAGTGTTCCGTGACCGTTTCGAAGGCCAGCCGCTCAAGGGCGTGGCGCTGACGCTTCGTGCGCACACGGTGCGCGGAGAGGCGATGATCACCCGCAGCGGCATCGAAGGCGGTGCGATCTACGCGCTCTCGGCGGAACTACGTGAGGCCGTGCTGAATCTCGGGCAGGCGACGCTGATGATCGGGTTGCGGCCCGACCTCGACGCAGTTGCGCTGACGACGCGGTTGTCGGGCGTGCGTGGCAAGCAATCGCTGGCGAACTTTTTGCGCAAGGCCGCGCAGCTGTCGCCGGTCGGCATCGGCCTCATGCAGGAGGCCGCCATCGCCTCCGGCCGGCCGCTGGCCGCGTTCTCGCCGGCGGAGCTCGCAGATCTGGTCAATGCTGTTCCGGTTCAGCTTACCGGAGTAGCGGCGATCGACCGCGCGATCTCGACGGCAGGCGGAATTCTGTTCGACGAGCTCGACGAGCACTTTATGCTGCGCAAGGTGCCGGGCACGTTCGCCGCCGGCGAAATGCTGGATTGGGAGGCGCCGACCGGCGGGTACTTGTTGCAGGCGTCGTTCGCGACCGGGGCTGCGGCGGGCAGGGGCGTGCTGGGCTGGCTCAAACGCTAACCCCCGTCATTGCGAGCGCAGCGAAGCAATCCAGAATCCCTCCGCAGAGGCAGTCTGGATTGCTTCGTCGCAAGGGCTCCTCGCAATGACGGCCGTGGCAACGGCGCGCGTACACCTACCGCAGCTTCCCACGCGCGGCCACCGGCAGCGTGCCGATGATGTCCTCGCCGCGCACCATCACCACCTCATCCATCATGTTGACGACGACGCAGACGTGGTTCGGCACGATGCGGACGACGTCGCCGACATTGGGCCGCGTGTTGCTGCGGGAGAGATCGAGAAAACCGTGCTCCTCGGCGAACTTCGCGATCTTGGCTTCGGGATGTTCCAGGATCAGGCCGTGGCCGTCGAGCCCGCCGGTATCCGTCGTCAGCGTTTTCGAGCCGGCATCGAGAATGCCGCGCTCGGGCGCGGCGCGGCTGACCACCGTCGAATAGATGTGCAGCGCGCAATCGTCCCAGGTGGCCGAGCCCGCGGCGACCTGCATGCGATCGTTGTAGATATAGGTGCCGAAGCGATGCTCGGTGCCGCCCTTGAGCTTGCCGATATTGACGAGGTTCGGCGTGCCGCCGGTCGAGACGATCTTGGCGTCGAGCCCGTGCGCGCGCACGCCGGCCAGCGCCTCGTCGTAGAATCTTTGCGCGTCCGTCCACCCGGTCTCAGTGGGGTAGAGCATGAAGCCGGCGAATTCGAGCCCCTTGGACGAAGCGATCTCGCGCGCCAGCGCAATGGCCTCGGCCGGGGTCTCGACGCCTGCGCGCTTGCGCCCGGTATCGCATTCGACCACGACCGAGAGCGGGCGGCCTGACGCCGCAGCCGCCTTAGGCAGGCCGGCGACGACGGTCGAATTGTCGGCCGCCACCGTCATGTTGGCCTTCGTCTGCAGCGCGCCGAGCCGCGCCATCTTCTCATCGCCCAGCAGATTGTAGCTGATCAGGATGTCGTCGATGCCGGCATTGGCCATGATCTCGGCTTCGCCCAGTTTCTGGCAGGTGATGCCCTTGGCGCCGGCCGCGACCTGCATCTTGGCAATGGTCGGGTTCTTGTGCGTCTTGATGTGGGGGCGATTGGCGATTCCGGCGTCGTCGCAGGCCTTCTGGATCCGCGCGATGTTACGCTCGACCCTGTCCATGTCGATGACGGCACAGGGTGTGTCGTATTCGCGGGCGATCTTGGCTGCAAGAGTTGTTGTCATGAGTTATGCCTGTTCAATCTCTTCGCGGAGCATTTCGAGTTCGAGCCAGCGCTCTTCGGCGGCGGACAGTTCTTCGTGCGCCTTGGCGATGGCAGCCGAGGTGTCGTCGAATTTTTTGCGATCTTTCGCATAGAGACCGGGATCGTCGAGCACGCGCTGCAATTTTGCAATATCGGCGTGCAGCGTTTCTATCTTCTTCGGCAGCGTTTCCAGCGCGTGCTTCTCGTTGAAGCTGAGCTTGCGCTTGGGCGCGGACGAGGGGACCGCTGCGCGCTCGTCCTTCTTCTCCGCCAGCGGTGGCGCTTTCGGCGCCTCGCGCTTCAAATCGGCGCCACGTTGGCTCAGCATGTCGCTGTAGCCACCGGCATATTCGATCCACTTGCCGTTACCCTCCGGCGCAATCACCGAGGTGACGACGCGGTCGAGGAAGTCGCGGTCGTGACTGATCAGGATGACGGTGCCTTCGTAGTCGCCAAGCATCTCCTCGAGCACGTCGAGCGTTTCGAGGTCGAGATCGTTGGTCGGCTCGTCCAGCACCAGGAGGTTCGACGGCTTTGCCAGCGCTCGCGCCAGCATCAGCCGGCCGCGCTCGCCGCCCGAGAGCACCTCCAGCGGTGTGCCGCGTTGCTCCTGCGCGAACAGGAAGTCCTTCATGTAGCCGACGACGTGCTTCGGCTTGCCGCCGACCATGATTTGATCGCCGCGGCCGCCTGTGAGCGCTTCCGCCAGTGTCGATTTCGGATCGAGGCTTTCGCGATGCTGGTCGAGCGTCGCCATCTCCAGATTGGCGCCGAGACGTATCGTCCCGGAATCCGGCTGCATGCCGCCGGTGAGCAGGTTGACCAGCGTGGTCTTGCCGGCGCCGTTCGGCCCGATGATGCCGAGCCGGTCGCCGCGCTGGATGCGGGTGGAGAAATTCTCGACGATCTTGCGCTCGCCGTAGGATTTCGTGATGCCCTTGGCCTCGATCACCAGCTTGCCGGACTGCTCGGCTTCGCTGGCTGCGAGGTTGGCGCTGCCGGCGGTGCCGCGATAGTTGCGGCGCTGGGCGCGCAGCGCATGCAGATTGGCGAGCCGCTTGACGTTGCGCTTGCGGCGGCCGGAGACGCCGTGGCGCAGCCAGTGCTCCTCGTCGACGATCTTGCGGTCGAGCTTGTGCTGGTCGCGCTCCTCGTCGGCCAGCACCTCGTCGCGCCAGCTCTCGAACGAGGCAAAGCCGCGGTCGATCTGCTTGATCCTGCCGCGGTCGAGCCAGGCGGTTGAGCGCGAGAGGTTGGTGAGGAAGCGGCGGTCGTGGCTGATGATGACGAGCGCGCTGCGCCTGGAGTCGAGCTCCTGCTCCAGCCATTCGATGGTGGCGAGATCGAGATGGTTGGTCGGCTCGTCCAGCAGCAGAATGTCGGGCGAGGGCGCCAACACGAACGCCAGCGCGGCGCGGCGCGCCTCGCCGCCGGAGAGGTCGTGCGGGTTCTCCTCGCCGGTGAGGCCGAGCTGCTCCAGGAGATAGCGCGCCTGGTGCTGGTCGTCGCCGGGCGCGAGCCCGGATTCGACATAAGCGAGCGTGGTCTTGTGCGCGCCAAAATCCGGCTCCTGCGGCAGGTAGCGCACCGTTGCGCCCGGCTGCACGAAGCGCGTGCCGGAATCCGGCTCGACCAGGCCGGCTGCGATCTTCAGCAGCGTCGACTTGCCGGAGCCGTTGCGGCCGATCAGGCAGACCCGTTCGGATGGCGCAACGTTGAGCTCGACGCCTGAGAGCAGCGGCGTGCCGCCGAAGGTCAGCCGGATGTCTTTCAGTTGGATCAACGGCGGCGCCATGGTTAACCTTGGCTCGTTGCGGCCTGATCTGCGCGGCGGCGCTGGATCCGGCGCAGCGTTTGGTCGAGCGCCGAGAGGAAGGTGGAGCGGTCTCGTGGCAAGAACGAGCGTGGGCCGCCGGTGACTTCGCCGGCCGAGCGCAGATCGGTCATCAGATTGCGCACCGCCAGCGTCATGCCGATCGATTCCTCCGTGAAAGGCTTGCCGTTCGGGGCGATCACGTCGGCGCCCGCCTTCACACAGCGGCTCGCCAGCGGGATGTCCGAGGTCACGACCACGTCGCCGGGCCTGGCGCGCTCGGCGATCCAGTCGTCGGCCGCATCCATGCCGCTACCCGCAGCGATGCGCTCGATCAGCGGGTCCTGCGGCACGCGGATGAAGTTGCCGGCGACGACGCTCACGGGCACGCCGTGCCGGAGCGCGACGCGGTAGATCTCGTCCTTCACCGGACAGGCGTCGGCGTCGACATAGATGCGGGTCGGGGTATCGGTCATTCGCCGCGTGGTACCCCATTCAGGCCGCAAAGGCGAGGGGGATTGACCGCTGTTCCCCGGCGCCTACGATCGGCCGCGAACAACAAGAAATGGGAACGCCAACCATGCCGAACCGGCTCGAAACCTACCGCGTCGAGGCCTACAACACCGCCAAACAATCCGAAAACAAGATGCATGACGACACGATTGCGCGCCGCTTCGGCTTTGAAGGCGGGCTGGTCCCGGGCGTCGATGTCTTCGCCTATATGATGCACGTGCCGATCGCCCGCTGGGGGCGGGACTTCCTGTCGCGCGGGCTGGTCGAGGCGCGCTTCATCAAGCCGGTCTATGACGGCGAGACGGCCGACGTCGATGCCACCGAGCATAACGGCCTGCTGACGATCGAGGTGTTCAGCCGCACCGAGCTCTGCGCCACGGGAACGGCGTCGCTGCCGGCGGCGGTGCCGGCATTGTCGTTGAGCGACTATGTCGAAGTCCCCGCCGCCGCCGAGCGCAAGCCTGTCAGTCCTGCGACATTCGAGCTGGGCAAATGGCTGGGCACGACGCCGCGCCGGTGGGCCGGGCAGGATGCGGCCGACTATCTCACTGACGTCAGGGAGGCCGATCCGATTTTTGCCCGCGAGAGCCTCGGCCATCCCGGGCTGATCCAGCGCGTCATGAACCGCGTCCTGGTGGACAACACCATCCTGGGTCCCTGGATCCACGTGGGCAGCCGCATGCAGCTGCTGTCCGCCGCGCGCGCCGGCGACGAGATCACGGCGCGGGCCAAGGTCACTGCGAATTACGAGAAGAAGGGCCACCGCTTCGTCGAGTTCGACGCGCTGGTCGTCGCCAACGGCACGACGCCGCTCGCGCATTGCCAGCACACCGCGATCTACCAGCCGCGCGAGCAGGCGGCGGCGTAGCGGACAGTTGGGAAAGCCCACGCCCGTCAATCAAGGACGTCGTCATTCCCCGCGAAGGCGGGGAATCCAGTACGCCGCAGCTTCTCGGTCAATCGCTGCCGTCTCGGAGTACTGGATCGCCCGGTCAAGCCGGGCGATGACAGTAGAGTTTGTGGCGACGACAGTGCCCCTTACGCCGCCTTGGCCTTCGCCTCCTGGATCGCGCGCCACACCCGCTCGGGGGTCAGCGGCATGTCGATGTGCTTGATGCCGTACTCCGACAGCGCGTCGAGCACCGCGTTCACCACCGTCGACAGGCTGCCGGCGCAGCCCGCTTCGCCGCAGCCCTTGCTGCCGAGCGGATTGGTGGTGGCGGGCACCGGGTGGTCGCCGACCGTCATGTTGGGGACGTCCTCCGCGCGGGGCAGGGCGTAGTCCATCAGCGAGCCCGTGATCGGCTGGCCATTGTCGTCGTAGCGAATGTGCTCCATCAGGGCCTGGCCGATGCCCTGGACCACGCCGCCATGGAGCTGGCCCGCGACCAGCATCGGGTTGATCACCGTGCCGAAATCGTTGACCGCGCTGTAGCGCACGATCTGCACCACACCGGTGTCCGGGTCGATCTCGACCTCGGCGACGTGGCAGCCGTTCGGGAACGCCGAGGCGACCGGTTCGCTGGTGTGGTCGACATCGAGGCTGTCAGGCACGCCCTCCGGCACCTTGCCGTCATGCAGACGCTTGGCGAGCTCCATGATGTCGATGCTGCGATCGGTGCCGGCGATCGTAAAGCTGCCGTCGGCAAACTCGATATCGGCTTCGGATGCTTCCAGCATATGTGCAGCGGCGCGTTTGCCCTTCTCGATGACGAGCTTTGCGGCCCCCACGATGGCCTGGCCCGTCGCGGTGATCGAGCGTGAGCCGCCGGTGCCGTTGCCGGTGTGGACGATATCGCTGTCGCCCTGCACGAGCTTGACGCTCTCGAAGGGGACGCCGAGCTGATCGCACAGCACCTGCGCGAACGGGGTGGCGTGGCCCTGGCCGTAGTCGAGCGTGCCGGTGATGAGCTGCACGGTGCCGTCAGGATCGAACACGATCTTGCCGAGCTCGGGGCTCGGCGGCGCCGTGACCTCGAGATAGGAGCCGACCGCAATGCCGCGCAGCTTGCCCGCCTTCTTGCTCTCCTTCTTGCGCTTGGCGAAGTTCTCGTGGTCGGAGATCTCGAGCGCCTTGTTGAACACGGCCTGGAAGTCGCCGCTGTCATAGGTGACGCCGGACGACGCCGCGAAGGGGATCTGGTTCGGCTTGATGAAGTTGCGCTTACGCAAGGTCAGCCGATTGATGCCCATCTCGTCGGCGGCGCGGTCGATCAGCCGCTCCATGTAATAGTTCGCCTCGGGCCGGCCGGCGCCGCGATAGGCCCCCATCAGCGTGGTGTTGGTCAGCACCACCTTGATGTCGACCGCCATCAGCGGCGTGCGATAGACGCTGGAGAAGTTCTTGCCGGTGTTGAGCGAAAGCGGCCCCGGCGCGACGCCGGTGATGTAGGCGCCGAGATTGCCGTAGCCGGACAGTTTTGCCGCGAGGAAGTGCCCCTCGGTATCGAGCGCGAGCTCGGCGTGGATCTTCTGGGCGCGGCCGTGGCTGTCGGAGAGGAAGCTGGTCGAGCGCTCGTCCAGCCACTTCACCGGGCGTCCCAGTGCCTTCGCCGCATACAGAATGCACATGTACTCGGGATAGTTGATGTTCTTCATGCCGAAGGAGCCGCCGACATTGGCGGTGAGGATGCGCACCTTCTCGTTCGGCACCTTCAGGTTCTTGGCGAGATTGGCGCGGTTGCCGGCAACGCCCTGCGTCGGAACCTGAAGCGTGTAGCGCTCGGTCTTCTTGTCGTAGGAGGCAAGCCCCACGCGCGGCTCCATCGAGACCACGGCAACGCGGGTGTTCTCGATGTCGAGCTTGGTCACATGAGCGGCGCTGGCGAAGGCTGCGTTCACCTTGTCCATGTCGCCATAGTGGTAGTCGAGCGCGACGTTGTTGGGGATGTGGTCGTAGAGCTGCGGCGCGCCGGGCTTGGCGGCTTGCTCGGGGTCCGTCACCGCCGGCAGCGGCTCGATGTCGAGCTCGACCGCCTCGGCCGCGTCGCGCGCATGGGCCAGCGTCTCGGCCACCACGAAGGCGACGGGATCGCCGACGAAGCGGACCTTGTCGGTCGCCAGGGGCTGGCGGTTGGTCTGGAGCAGGGGCGAGCCGTCGCGGCTCTTCAGCGGCAGGCCGCAGGTGAAGGGGCCATAGCCGGCGGCATCAAGATCCTTCCCGGACCACGCCCCCAGCACGCCCGGCATGGCCTTGGCGGCATCGAGGCCGATGCTGCGGATGAATCCATGGGCATGGGTCGAGCGGACGACTACGGCATAGGCCTGGTTCGGCAGGTTGAAATCGTCGGTGTAGCGGCCCTTGCCGCGCACCAGCGTGTCATCCTCCTTGCGGCGGACCGGTTGCCCGACGCCATACTTTTGCAGTGCAATAGCGTTCTCGAGCGTCGACGATTTGGTGTGTTCTTGCATGGGAATTGACCTGAAAAGCCGGCATTTGCGCATTTTCGCGGCAGCGGAGCACCGGACTCCCTCAAATAACCCACCACCCCCGTTCACGACAACGCACGATTGGACATGGTCCCATGTGATGCGTTGTTGCGCAGGCCTGCCGCGCTGCTAATGTTTCAGGCGAATAATCAATTCCAGACCGGCCCGACCGGCCGCGGAAAGACAGTTTGTATGAATGACCACACGCGGCTCCGCGACGGCCATGCGCCGCATAGCGAGCTGGAGGGGTCGATGGCGGCGGTGGCGTTTGCCACCAATCCGGCCGTCGGCGCGCAGGCGCCGGGAACCGGCGTCTATGCGGCGCTGGACCTCGGCACCAACAATTGCAGGCTGCTGATCGCCTGTCCGACCCAGGACGGCTTTCGCGTGGTCGATTCCTTCTCGCGCATCATCCGGCTCGGGGAGGGCGTCTCGGCGACCGGGTGCATCAGCGACGCCGCGATCGAGCGCGCCATCGCCGCGCTCAGCATCTGCCGCGACAAGATCAATCTGCGGAAGGCACGGCGGCTGCGGCTGATCGCGACCGAAGCTTGCCGCGCGGCTTCGAACGCGGAAGGTTTCCGCAGCCGCGTTGCGGCTGAGACCGGCATCGAGCTCGAGGTGATCGACCGCGAGACCGAGGCCGCGCTCGCCGTGCTGGGTTGCTCGCCGCTGGTGGATCCCAGGGGACGCGGGGCCATCCTATTCGACATCGGCGGCGGCTCGACCGAGCTGGTGCGGATCGAGCGCGACGCCACCAATCCGGAGCCGCGCATAAAAGCCTGGATGTCGATTCCCTATGGTGTGGTCACGCTCGCTGAGCAGTTCGGCGGACGCGACGTCACGCCAGAGATCTATGCCGCCATGGAGCAGGAGGTCGCAAGCCACGTCGCGCCATTCGCCGAGGAGCACGGCCGCGATCTCGCCGACATGCACCTGCTCGGCACGTCGGGCACGGTGACGACGCTGGCCGGCATCCATCTCAACCTCGCGCGCTATGACCGCCGCCGCATCGACAGCATCTGGATGAACGATGCCGACATCACCGCGACCATCAACAAGCTGCTGGGCATGAGCTATGAGGAGCGTGCCGCCAACAGCTGCATCAGCGTCGAGCGTGCCGATCTCGTCCTGGCGGGCTGCGCCATCCTCGACGCTATCCGCCGCGCCTTTCCGCTGCCGCGCCTGCGCGTCGCCGACCGCGGCTTGCGCGAGGGCATGCTGGTCGAGATGATGCGCGAGGACGGCGCGCTCAGGAGCTGGTGAGTATGGCCAAGGACACTACCGGCCGCTTGCACGTTCAGGTCAAGACCGGCGGCAAGCGCAAATTGTCGTCGAAGCTGTGGCTGGAGCGGCAGCTCAACGATCCCTACGTCGCCAAAGCCAAGGCGGCGGGCTATCGCTCCCGCGCCGCGTTCAAGCTGCTGGAGATCGACGACAAGTTCCGGCTTCTGAAGCCTGGCATGGCCGTGGTCGATCTCGGCGCGGCGCCCGGCGGCTGGAGCCAGATCGCAGCAAAGCGCGTCGGATCATTGGAAGGCAAGGGCAAGGTCGTCGCCATCGATCTGTTGGAGATGCCCGAGATTCCGGGCGTGGATTTCGCGCAGCTCGACTTCATGGACAACGACGCGCCGGAGAAGCTCACCGCGATGCTGGGCGGCAAGGCCGACGTCGTGATGTCCGACATGGCCGCCAACACCACCGGCCACCGCAAGACCGACCAGCTCCGCATCGTCGGCCTGGTCGAGACGGCGGCGGCCTTTGCCTGCGACGTGCTCAAACCCGGCGGCACGTTCCTGGCGAAAACGTTCCAGAGCGGCGCCGACGCTGAGCTGCTGGCCCAGCTCAAGCGCGACTTCGCCACCGTGCGTCACGTCAAGCCGGCGGCGAGCCGGCAGGATTCCTCGGAACGCTACGTGCTGGCGACGGGATTTCGCGGCGGGGGAGCGGCGTAGCCTCGCACTCCGTCATTCCGGGGCGCCTCGAAGAGGCGAGCCCGGAATCCATGTCTCGACGCGTTCCGCGGTGCGATGGATTCTCAGATGCGCAATTGCGCATCATAGTTCGATGCTGCGCATCGCCCCGGAATGACCGAGGAGGTATTCACCCCAGCCGCTGATCCCGCACGTCCTGCGTATCCTCGGACGCCGCCTTGACCGCGGCCTTCTCTGCGCCCTTGCCGGCGCCCTTGCGGCTCGCGATCTCCACCGCCTTGCGCCCCGAAATCTCGTGGCCTGCGTCCGCGGGCATCTGCCAGAAGAACCAGCTCGAGGCCGCCGAGGTCAGCGCCACCACGACGAAGGCGGGCGCGAACACCGTGGCGTTGAGCTCGCTGACGTGGCTGAACCACATCGTCGTCTCGACACAGGCCGCGCCGACGGCGACGCCGGCCGAGATCGCGAGCTGCTGGTTGACGCTGACGAGGGTTGTGGCGCGGCTCATTTGCGCGGTCTCGACGTCGGCATAGGCGACCGTGTTGATCGCGGTGAACTGCAGCGAGCGGAAGAAGCCGCCGACCACCAGGATCACCATGATGATGAGCAGCGGCGTCGTCACCGTGAACAGCGCGCAGACGCCGAGAAAGAACGCGCTGACGATCGCGTTCACCGTCATCAAATTGCGGAAGCCGAAGGTGCGGATGATGCGCGCCGCCAGCGTCTTCATGCCCATCGCCCCGAGCGAGGAGGCAAAGGTGACGAGGCCGGAATGGAACGGCGACAGGCCGAAGCCGATCTGCATCAGGAGCGGCAGCAGGAACGGCAGCGCGCCGATGCCAAGCCGGAACAGGAAGCCGCCGAACACGGCGGCGCGCAGCGTCGGCAGCTTCAGGAGCGAGAAGTCCAGCACCGGCGATCCGGTCCGCCGCGCATGGATGACGTAGAGCGTCATCGAGATCGCACCGCCCACGATCAACGCGGCGACGGTGCTCCACGGCAGCAGGTTGAGGCCGGCGACGGAAAGGCCGAAGGCGATGCCTGCGAGCCCCAGCCCAGAGAGCACCATGCCGTAGAGATCGAACGGCTCGCGTTCCTCGCTCTTGATCGGGTCGATGTACTTCAGCGCCATGAAGATCCCGAGCAGCCCGATCGGGATGTTGATCAGGAAGATCCAGTGCCAGGACGCATAGGTCGTGATGAAGCCGCCGAGCGGCGGGCCGATCACGGGACCGATCAGGGCAGGGACCGTCACCCAAGCCATGGCGTTGACCAGCGCGCTCTTATCGACCGAACGCAGCAGCACGAGGCGCCCGACCGGCGTCATCATGGCGCCGCCCATGCCTTGCAGGATGCGCGCGAACACGAAGTCGGTGACCGAGGTCGAGAGCGCGCAGCCGACCGAGCCGACCATGAACACGCCGACGGCGATCGCGAACACCATCCGCGCGCCAAACCGGTCGGCGGTCCAGCCGCTCGCCGGAATGAACACCGCGAGCGACAGCAGATAGGAGGTGATCGCGAGCTTCAGCGTCAGCGGGCTGGTGCCGATGTCGGCCGCAATCGCCGGCAGCGAGGTGGCGATCACGGTCGAATCCATGTTCTCCATAAAGAGAGCCGTGGCCACGATCAGCGGAATGACGCGTTGCTTGTCGACCATGAGGGCAATGAAATCGGAAGGAGGAGTGGAGTTGCGGCTTATCACCGCCGTCCGCCGCCGACCATTGCGGATCCATGCATGGCACCTAAATCCCGCGTAACAACGGTGTGACCGTCTTTCGTCATTCCGGGGCGCGCCCACTTGGCGCGAAGCCGGAATCCATCGGACCGCAGCATCCGCTGCGCGATGGATTCCGGGCTCGCGACTTCGTCGCGCCCCGGAATGACCGGTGGAGGGACGGCGTACCGAGCCCAACCCCGCTGAATCGACCAAAAAACCCCTGTGCATGGCTGGCCAGCGGCCCGAATTGCTTTGATTCGTCACGCGGCCGTGCTATCGACCCGCGTCAACCCCACCGATGGGCTCCGATTCTCAAGGCGTTGCCGCAAGGGACGCCGAGGGCGGCGCTCATCCATTACCATTTGCGGCAGGGCCGCAGGAAGGAGTTGGCAGATGGCCACGGTGCAACTTCAGGGCATCCGCGAAGCCTTTACGTTCGACGACGTGCTGTTGAAGCCGGGCCTGTCCGACGTCATGCCGGGCGAGGTCGACATTCGCTCTCGCGTCACCCGCGCCATTCCGCTCAACATCCCGATCATGGCCTCGGCCATGGACACCGTCACCGAGGCCCGCATGGCGATCGCCATGGCGCAGGCCGGCGGCCTTGGCGTCATCCACCGCAATTTCGATCCCGAAGGGCAGGCCGCCCAGGTGCGGCAGGTCAAGCGCTACGAGTCCGGCATGGTGGTGAACCCGCTCACCATCAGCCCCGACGCCACGCTCGACGACGCGCTCAAGCTGATGAGCGATCACGGCATCTCCGGCATTCCCGTCGTCACCGGCGCCGGCAAGAACACGCCCGGCAAGCTGGTCGGCATCCTCACCAACCGCGACGTGCGCTTTGCCACCGACCGCCGGCAAAAAGTCTCCGAGCTGATGACCCGTGAAGGGCTCGTCACGGTCCGTGAGAATGTCAACCAGGATGAGGCGCGGCGGATGCTGCACCAGCACCGCATCGAGAAGCTGCTGGTGGTCGACGATCAATATCGCTGCGTCGGGCTCATCACCGTGAAGGACATGGAGAAGGCGGTTGCTCATCCGCTCGCCTGCAAGGACGGGCAGGGGCGTCTTCGCGTCGCTGCCGCCACCACGGTCGGCGATACCGGATTCGAGCGCACCGAGCGGCTGATCGATGCCGGCGTCGACCTTGTCGTCGTCGACACCGCGCACGGCCATTCCCGTCACGTGCTGCAGGCGGTGAACCGCATCAAGCGCCTGTCCAATTCGGTGCAGGTCGTCGCCGGCAACGTTGCCACCACGGAAGGCGCGCAGGCGCTGATCGATGCGGGCGCGGATTGCATCAAGGTCGGCATCGGCCCGGGCTCGATCTGCACCACGCGCATCGTCGCCGGCGTCGGCGTGCCCCAGCTCACCGCGATCATGGATGCGGTCGAAGCGGCGAAGAAGGCCGACATCCCCGTCATCGCCGATGGCGGCATCAAATTTTCCGGCGACCTTGCGAAAGCGCTCGCGGCCGGCGCCGACATTGCCATGGTCGGCTCGCTGCTCGCCGGCACCGACGAGACGCCCGGCGAAGTGTTTTTGTGGCAGGGCCGTTCCTACAAGGCCTATCGCGGCATGGGCTCGGTCGGCGCGATGGCGCGGGGATCTGCCGACCGCTACTTCCAGCAGGACATCAAGGACACGCTCAAGCTCGTGCCCGAGGGCATCGAGGGGCAGGTGCCCTACAAGGGCCCGGTCGGCAACGTCATGCACCAGCTCGCCGGCGGCTTGCGCGCCGCGATGGGCTATGTCGGCGCACGCGACATGAAGGAGCTGCACGACAAGGCCCAGTTCGTCCGCATCACCGGTGCGGGCTTGCGCGAAAGCCACGTCCACGACGTCACCATCACGCGCGAGAGCCCGAACTATCCGGGCGGGGGTTAGGCGCTTCGGTCGCGCGCGCGTTTTGCGCGCGATAAGATACTGCCGTGCTTAATTCGATCGGAGCGGCCCGCGACCGGATTTCGGATAAGCTCGTCGTCGCTGTCGCTCAGGTAAGGTTGAGATGCAATCCTACTCGGCGAATGGCGCTGCATCCACCAGATCAACCACCGAAGGCGCGCTGTATCCTTCGACAAAGCGTTCGCCGAAATCCCGGATGAAATTGTCGTAGCTTGTTTCCGGCCTGGTGCTTGCAATATGGCAGAAGCAGCGGCGGAATTGCCGCTTGATCTGCATTCGCGGGAATTCGGCGACGATCCGCGACACTTCGGCGGCGGGAATGACGTCGTATTGCAGCCCGATGACGTCGAAGCAGATGCCGGCTGTGGCGAGTGCAACCTCGCTCTCTTTGTAGAGAGCGATCGACGGGGTCGAGTTCAGCGCGACGCTGTCCCAGATCAGCTGGGCGCGGCGCCGGTCGAAGCCGCGCTCGGCGGCAAAGTGCCGCGCCTGGTCCGCGCCTTCGACCTCGAAGCGGCGCGGTCCGGCGAAGCTTTCATTCAGCGTGATGTCGTGCAGCAGGGTGCCGACCGCGAGCACCTCCTCATCGTGCACCACGTTCTGCAATTGTCCGAGCCTTGCCGCGAACAGCCACGAGCGGACGACGTGGTTGAACAGATACGGCGCGCAGTGCTGCCGCGCATGTTCGATTGCGGCATCGACTATGGGAGCGTCGGGAACGACGACGCCCGCGAGGGTGCGGTGGGCAGGTTTGTCCATGCTGCTGTCTTTCTCGTTGAGATCTGCAATTCAGGTGAACGAGATCGCTAGCTCCGGATGAATTTCAGCAGCTCGGCGTTGATCTGATCCTGATGGGTGGCCGTCAGGCCGTGCGGGGCCCCCGGGTAGTAGACGTCTTTGGCGCCCTTGATGAGCTTCGCCGATTTGCGCGCGGAGTCCTTGACCGGCACGATCTGGTCGTCCTCGCCGTGCAGGACTAGGGTCGGCACATCGAACTTCTTCAGATCCTCGGTGAAATCAGTTTCCGAAAAGGCTTTGACACTCTCATAGGCATTCTTGGCGCCTGCCTGCATGCTCCACAGCCAAAACTGGTCGAGCGTGCCCTGCGAGACTTTTGCACCAGGCCGGTTTGCGCCGTAGAAGGCAATCGCCAGATCCTTGTAGTATTGCGACCGGTCGCCGGCGACGCCTGCACGAATGGCGTCGAACACCTCGATCGGAAGTCCCTCCGGGTTGGCTTCGGTCTTCAGCATGATCGGCGGCACCGCCGCGATCAGTACCGCCTTGGCGACGCGACCGGTACCATGGCGGCCGATATAGCGTGCGACCTCGCCACCGCCGGTGGAATGGCCGATCAGCGTGGCGTCGCGTAAATCAAGCGCTTCGATCACCGCGGCGAGATCGTCCGCATAGCCGTTCATGTCGTTGTGCTCCGAGGCCTGGCTGGAGCGACCATGACCGCGCCGGTCGTGCGCGACGACGCGAAAGCCGTGCTGGGCAAGGAACAGCATCTGGCCGTCCCAGGCGTCTGCATTCAGCGGCCAGCCGTGCGAGAAGGTCACGACGGGGCCTTGGCCCCAGTCCTTGTAATAGATCTCGGTGCCGTCCTTGGTGGTGATCGTGCTCATCGTTTTGCGTCCTTTGGGGTGAGGAGAGGGTTGTGGAGCCAGTCGGCGAGCCGGGTCCGCCCGAGCTGTGGCTCGTCGCCCGGCGTCAGCGACTGATCGTTCAGGGGCAGGCCGAAATAGTCCGCCCGGATATCGGGGATCACTCGGCGTGTGTCGCCCCTGGCGGCCAGAACCTGCTGTGCAAACTCATCGAGGCCACGCCTTTCGGGACCAGCGATCTCGATTATGCGGTTGCGAGGCGGACCAAGCGCCAATTCGGTCAGTGTGGCCGCGACGTCGTCGGCAGCGACGGGCTGGAGATGCGCAGGCGACAGCCGGATCACGTCGCCCTCGGCGCCGCCTGCGATGATCGCGTCGATGAATTCGAAGAACTGGGTCGCGCGCAGGATGGTGTATGGAAGGCTTGATGCTTGGATGAGCTCCTCTTGCACAAGCTTTGCGCGAAAATAGCCGCTCGTCTGCAGTCGGTCGGTACCCACCACCGACAGCGCGAGATGATGCTTCACCTCGGCGGCGGTTTCGGCCGCCAGCAGGTTGCGGCCCGAGGTCCGGAAAAAATCCATCGCGTTCTTGTCGTCGAAGGCGGGCGAATTCGAGACGTCGATTACGACTTGTGCACCGTCGACTGCTTCGGCGAGGCCCTCGCGGGTCAATGTGTTGACGCCGGAGGAGGGCGAGGCCGCGACCACCTGGTGGCCTTTGGCCTGAAGCCTGCGCACCACATTGCTTCCGATCAGGCCGCTGCCGCCGATCACCACGATCTTCATTGTGCCCTCGCGTCTCGTTCGCTCCAGATGCGGCAGGATGCGCCGGAATCCGGCCCAAGACCTTGGTATGGACGTGCAGCGCCCTTGGTTTTCGCTTGAAATCTACTTGGAGTTTCGTCCAAACAGGGCGCAGCAGCCTCGGCTGGGGTGCGCCGAGAGCGGGATGCCGCTCGGGTTCCAATCAGGGTCTTTGTGGTGCGGTTCACCTTCGAAGCCTATGTCCTCGATGAGGACCGGCGGGAGTTGCGGCGGGACTCCGAGGCGGTCAGCCTCACGCCGCAGGCTTTCGATCTGCTGCTGTATCTGGTGCGCAACCGCGGCCACGTCGTCAGCAAGAATGATCTGTTCGACAGGGTCTGGGGCGGGCGGATCGTCTCGGAATCGACGCTGGCCAGCCACATCAACGCTGTGCGCAGGGCGCTGGAAGACAGTGGAGAGGGACAGCGGCTGATTCGAACCGTTCCGCGCAAGGGGTTCCGCTTCGTCGGCGAGGTGCACGTAGCGGGCGATCAGCGCATCGCGATCGTGCCGTCGGCGGAGAAGCCGGTTGCCGCGCTCGACCTGCCCGACCGGCCCTCGATCGCAGTGCTGCCGTTTCTGAACCTGAGCGGGGACCCCGCTCAGGACTACTTCGCCGACGGCGTCGTCGAAGACATCATCTTCGGTCTGTCGCGAATCCGCTGGCTGTTCGTGATCGCCCGCAATTCCAGCTTCACCTACAAGGGCCGCGCGGTCGATGTGAAGCAAATTGGCCGCGAACTGGGCGTGCGCTACGTCCTGGAAGGCAGCGTGCGCCGCTCCGCTGGCCGCGTGCGCATCACCGGACAATTGATCGACGCCTCTACCGGCGCTCATCTGTGGGCTGAGCGGTTCGAGAGCGCGATGGACGACATCTTCGAACTGCAGGACCAGATCACCGCCAGCGTCGTCGGCGCGATTGCGCCGCAGCTTGAGCTCGCCGAAATCGAACGCGCCAAGCGCAAGCCGACCGAAAGCCTCGATGCCTACGACTATTATCTCCGCGGGCTGGCGCAATTCCACACCGCGACCCGCGACGGAATCGATGCGGCGTTGCCACTGTTCTACGGGGCGATCGATCGCGATCCGGACTTTGCTGCGGCTTATGGCATGGCGGCGTGGTGCTTTTACTGGCGCAAGATGAATCGCTGGCTCGCAGACCGCGCCGCCGATGGCGCCGAGGCGGCGCGGTTGTGCCAGCGCGCGGTGACGCTGAACAAGAACGACGCAGTTGCATTGTGCCGTGGCGGCCACGCATGGCCCCATTTCGGCGGCGATCTGGACACCTGCGTCGCCCATGTAGACCGCGCGCTGGTGCTCAATCCGAATTCGTCGACGATCTGGTATCTCGGCGGGTATCAACGAATCTCGATGGGCGAACACGACAGCGCGATCGACTATTTCAATCGCGCCATGCGGCTCAGCCCGCTCGACCCCGAGATATTTCAGATGCAGACCGGGATCGCGATGGGACATCTGTATTGCCGCCGCTTCGACGAGGCGGTGGCGTCACTGCAGCGGGCATCGCGGCAGATGCCGAACGTCCTGCGGGTGGCCGCCTTCATGGCGGCGAGCCACGCGCTGGCCGGGCGGATGGACGAAGCCCGTGAAGCGATGGCCCACGTCCGCAGGCTGGATCCGACTTTACGGGTCGGCGTTTTGGACGATTGGCTGCTTGTCCGCCGCCCGCAGGATTTCGCGCTCGCCTCGGAGGGCATGCGGATGGCCGGGCTACCCGAATGAAGGACGCCGTGTCGGCACAAGTGCTGGAAACGGCGACAACAGATCTGAACAGGCTTGATCGGCGATAGGCCTTGATTAGACGCCGACGCGCCCTCGGCTCCGAGGGGCCAACCGCTCACCGCTTTTGTGTTGACGCGCCTCGCTGCCTCCGCTTCCGTCCGTATCGAAAGACAAAAGGAGGAAGCCATGGCCCAAGCCAAACGCATCGTTCTCGCCGCGCGTCCCGTCGGCGAACCCAAGCCGTCTGATTTTCGCCTGGAGGAATTCGCCGTTCCGACGCCAGGGCAGGGCGAAGTCCTGCTGCGCACGATCTGGCTGTCGCTCGATCCCTATATGCGCGGGCGCATGAGCGAAGGGCCGTCCTACGCAGCTCCGGTGCCGGTCGGCGGCGTGATGGAAGGCGAGGCGGTCAGCGAGGTCGCGGCCTCAAACAATCCTGATTTCGCGGTCGGCGACATCGTGCGCATCCGCTCCGGCTGGCAGACTCATGCGATCTCGAACGGCAAGGGCCTGATTAAGGTGGACCCCAAGCTCGGGCCGATCTCGACCTCGATCGGTGTGCTCGGCATGCCCGGCATGACCGCCTATACGGGCCTGCTCGACATCGGCAAGCCGCAACAGGGCGAGACCGTCGTCGTTGCCGGTGCCTCCGGCGCGGTCGGCTCGGCGGTGGGGCAGATCGCCAAGATCAAGGGCGCCCGTGCGGTCGGCATCGCCGGCGGCAAGGACAAGTGCGACTACGTGATGAAGGAGCTCGGCTTCGATGCCTGCATCGATCATCGCGATCCCGCTCTCGCCGCCAAGCTGAAGGACGCCTGCCCTGGGGGTATCGACGTCTATTTCGAAAATGTGGGCGGTGCCGTGTTCGAGGCGGTGTTCCCGCTGCTCAACCCGTTTGCGCGCGTGCCGGTGTGCGGCCTGATCGCCCATTACAACGACACCGAGGCCAAGCCGCCGAAATGGGCCGCCAGCCTGATGCGCGCCACGCTGACCAAGCGGCTGACCTTCCGCGGCTTCATCGTCTCCGACTTCGCCGCCCGCCACGGAGACTTCCTGCGCGACATGTCCGGCTGGGTTCGCGACGGCAAGGTCAAGTACAAGGAGTTCGTCACCGAGGGCCTGGAAAGCGCCCCCGGCGCCTTCATAGGCCTGCTGAAGGGGGCCAATTTCGGCAAGCAGCTGGTCCGGGTCGGGCCGGACAAGGCCTAGGCATGCTCCGGAAAAGTGCGAAGCGGTTTTCCGGAAAGATCATGCCCAAACAACAACCTAAAGCGCGAGCGCATTTATCGCGCTTTAGGCGACAGGGAATGGGACTCACGTGGCCCCGCGGCCACACGCCGCGTGGGGATAGTTAAGAAAGAGTCACCAAATGGTCACACCTGCCCGCAAAAGCCGCGGGTGTGACCGCCTGTTCATTGACGGCCGGACGAAGGCATTGAATCATCGCGCATATTTTAGGTGCTGCGATGTTAGAGATTGGTATTTTCTGCGTCATCCTCCTGGCCGTCGGCTATTGGGCGACCATGTTCATCATGGGCCGTCGCGACGACGTCATCCATGGCAAGTTCGTTCACGCCGAGGACGAGGGCGAATTCGCCCCGGCCGCAATGCCTGCGCCTCCGCCATTCCCGAAGCGTCCCGTGAAAGCTGCGCAGCGCCCCGCTGCCCAGCCAGCCAGCACCGAGGCCAAGCCGGTGAACAGCGCCGCGCTGCAATCGCTGCTCGCCGCGATCCAGCAGGATCTCAAAAGCGTGGCTTGAGTCTTCCGCGAGGCCGCAACACAAGAGCGGCTGAGGTTCAGCCGCACATGTGCGCCATGGCTGTGACAGCCCGCTACAGCATGATTTGGAAAAGTGGGTAGCGGTTTTCCGAAAAGCTCATGCTCAAACAGTAACCCAAAGCGCGATGACGATTCATCTTAGTCGCATCGCGCTTTAGGCGGCGTGCCGCATGCGTTCGATACTCTGAGTAATATGGTTTCCTGCATCGTCAGCGACCTTCAAAGACATGTCCGCCATCCGGCGGCTGGTATCGAGGGCGCTTCTGATCGAATCGCGCATCAGATCGGTCTGCACAGCCGCCAAATCCTGCGGAGTTCGGCAGCGCCAGAGTTCATTCATACGGTCCATGGTCCTCTCGATCTGCTGTCGAACGAAATCGAAGTACTCGCGTGAGACGCCGTTCATTCCTTTGACGACCGCGGTTGTAGAGTACATGATTGCTTCAGCGTTGCGGACCGATCGTTCTGTTGCCTGCTCCGTTTCATTGCCCGTCACACCGAACGTGCGACCAAGCTGATCAGCAGACCGGCCCAACATCACAGTGGCCATGTCGACGCCGAAGCGCCAACTGTTTTGCAACATCTCGGCATTCTGTTGCAGCAGGTGACTGCTGGCTTGGGCCACCTCCTCGCTGGCCTCAGCGGTAGCTAAGCCGATCCGTCTGGTTTGCTCAGCGGTCCTTTCGGCGGCGCGGCGCATTGTGTCCTCAGGGCTTTGCGTAGACTTTTCCTCCTGGCGTGGATTAGCCATCTGTTGCTCCTTGATTATTGTTGGTGACGTCGGATCCTCTCCGTCACAGGTGCGATCCTTAGCGGCCAACGTGGGCATTTCTGGACCGTTCCGGGGCACGTGATTTTTAATCAATCCTCCGCGATCGCGCGCAGGAACGAGCGCTTCAACTTCCAATTACTCCATGGATTGGTTCACTTGCTTGGCACCGCGGGTCTCATGTTCATACCCTCGATCATCAAGGGTCAGTAATGACCACCGCTGAAACCGTGTTGCTCATCGCTGCCTTGTTATTGGCGCTTCTCATCGTCGGTAACATCGGCTTCTCCAAACTGGCCGAGTGGAGGAACCCACCAATCGGCAAGTTCCTCGAATGCGACGGCGTAGTGCTCCACTATGTCGATCGAGGGGATCCGGCCGCTCCTTGCGTCGTGCTGCTCCATGGCAACGGATCCATGATCCAGGACTTCACGATCAGCGGTCTGGTCGATCTTCTTGCCCGCACCAATCGCGTGGTGTGCTTCGATCGCCCAGGCTTTGGCTATAGTCAGCGGCCGCGGCTCCGAATATGGACCGCGGCAGCTCAAGCCGCTCTGTTGGCCAAGGCGCTCAATCAACTTGGAATCCGCAATCCGGTTGTGCTCGGCCATTCTTGGGGCGCCTTGGTCGCTATCGCTCTCGCCGTGCGAAAGGATTATCCGACCCAGGGTCTTGTGCTTGCGTCAGGGTACTATTTCCCGACCGGCCGATTGGACGTGTGGCTGATGTCAGGTCCAGCCATACCGGTCCTGGGCGACCTGGTCAGTTACACTGTCGCGCCGATCGTTTCGTGGGCCGTCTTGCCAGGAGCTTTTCGCAAGATCTTTGCGCCCCGTTCTGTCCCGCAGACGTTCAGGAATGAATTTCCAGCGTCTTTGGTGCTCAGACCCGCACAGTTGAGGGCGGCTGCGGAGGAAAGTGCACTCCTCATTCCAACTGCAACACAATTCCAAGCTTATTATCCAGCCATCGGCGAGCGAGTGCAGATATTCCACGGAACAGAGGACCAAGTGATCGAATTCAGACAAGCGCAGGATTTACATCAAGCACTGCCTCGGTCCGATCTTCACCTTGTTCCAAATGCCGGGCATATGGTCACGTACGCAGACCCCGCCGCCATCGTGGAGGTCGTCAACTCAATGACGAACTCCTGAGATCGGCAGCGACGGCCGTCACTGGGCCTTGCCGCGTGCAGGCGCAGCAACCGGCCGCAATTCCATTCTTGATATGCCTGCTGCGACGTTCACACCTGTCTGCGCCTGGACGGACACCGGCTGCAAGGCAATCGTACGATCCGAGCCGCCCACCAGGAGGTTGGCACCAACTCCGGCGCCGACAGTGCCGCCGGCGGTCGCGCCCGCATAAGTTCCGGCCAAGGCTGCCCGGCGAACTGTCGTTGGCGCAAACACGGTCCAAACGAGCTGACCGCCGGACGTGGCTCCTATGTCCAGACCAAGCGTGCTGACGGTGCCTTCGTAAGCCTCGCGCGCCCTGCCTCGTGCCGATGCATAGATGCAGCTCAGCTGCCGTTGTCCCGCAACAATCATGCCGACTCCGGGCGATATGTTGCACGTGAGTGTGCCGACTCTCGAGCGCCCAGCCTCCTGCGCCGTTGCCGGAACCATCGTGAGGACGAGTGCCAAGGCCGCGCAAGCCGTGGCCAAATTGGTCAGCCTCGCTTCATTCAGCGTTGTCCTGGTCATGGGGCCTCCATCGACGTAGTCTGATCGTCCTTCAATGCGCGCGGAGCCAGCGATGTTCCTGTTGGTCGCAAGCCGAAGCTCCAGAACCACGAGACAGGCCTCGCTTACGGGGTCGGGATGTGGAGCACGCGTGTCCGGTTCTGCGCTAGGTGTTGAGTGACAGGCGGACATCAAGCGCGCCTACTGCACGCAGCCGATTTTATCAGTGCCCGTCGCCCATCTGGATGAGCAGCTCCTCGATATCGACATCGACCTGGCCGGCCGCCCTGATGTGGCGGACCTCGAGACTGTCGGCCTGGAAGCGGTATTCGACCAGGCCGACTTCCTTGATCGCGATCCGGTCCTGGCGCTGATCGTTGATGACGAAGCCCGCTGACGGCGCCCAGACGTGGCGGGTGTGGCGGAAGGTGAAGTCGCGGCGCTGGTGCACGTGTCCGCTGGCGATGAGACGCAGGTCGACCTTGCCGAACATCTCGATCAGCCGCGCCCGCGCCGGCTGCGGCACGTAGCGGATCGACGTCTCCGGCGTCTCGGGATCGTCTGGCAGGTTGAGAAACAGCGGCTTGTGCAGGAACAGCGCGATCGGCTTGCCGTTCGTGCGCGCGATCTCGCCAGACAGCCAGTCGAACTGCTCGGCCTCGAAGGCGAGGCCCGAATTCATCACCAGCGAATTGAGGCCGATGAAGCACCAGCCTGCGGCCTCGAACGACCAATGGTCTTCGCCGATGATGTCGCAGAACTGCCGGCGGTGGGTCTCGCTGACCGGCGGCTTCGGCGCCGGCCCGATCGCGGTCGGATTGTCCCCGATATCGTGATTGCCGGGGAGATAGCGGCAGGTGACCGGCAGGGCGTCGTGCAGGCCTTTCGCGAATTCAAGGTCGTCGCGGCTGGTCTGCCCGTCGAATGAGACGTCGCCGGTGTTGACGACGAGATCGGGTCTGCCGGCGCCGATGTGCTCGCTGATGCGATGGAAGTTGGCGATCAGGCCGGGAAAGCGCCGGCCGAGATGGGTGTCGGAAATCTGCGTGAGACGAAATTCGGGCATGCGATCATCCTACCCGTCGCCGCGCGTCGGAACGATGACGGGCCGGGCATGGATCGCAACGAACAAAGTTTAAAGCACGCGATAGCGGATGCTGTAGCCGTCCTGCGGGGCGACGGCAGCGGCGAGCGGGGAAGCGATGCGGTCGGCGAGGTGCCAGGGGCCGAACTGGCCGGAGCGATGCGGCTCGGCCGGCAGGCGGAGGCGGAACTCGAAGACGCCCTTGCCTGAGAGGTTCACGACCAGAACGCGATCGGCCGTGCGGTGGTTGAGCACCACTGCGCCGCGCAGCACGGCCCGGCCGTCCGAGAGGTCGCGCACGCCGTCCACCAGCGCCAATGTCTGGTTGCGGTCGGTGTGCAGCTCGATCTGGCTGTCGCCCACCGCCGCCAGCATCTCCCGGGGCATGCGGATCTCGAACTCGACGGCGGGCTTGGAGGGGTTGAGACCGAGATAGGCGAGCGCCGCGTGACGCATGTCGTAGGCGGCAAAGGCGAACAGCGCGAGCGCGGCCAAGGTCGCCAGGCCATGCCGGGCGACGTCCCGCCAGGTCCGATAGCTCAGGCGGAAGTAGACCGTCATGGCCAACGCGACCGCGAGCGCTGCCGCGATCCCCGACAGTGCCGACATCAGGAGGCCGAGCTGGCCCGCGGCGGCTTCGCTGAACAAGCTGGACAAGGAATTCATGGCTGGCTCGCCTCGGGGCCCAAGGGGCCGAAATCGCTTCAACAATCTGGGGTTGGTCGGGGAAGCGGGAATGCCGGTTCAAGTCGTTCATTGTCAGCGCCAAAAGTCGCGGCTAATGACGTCGGCGGCATTTCGCCTCCCGGGAAAGTTCCGATGTCCGTTCAAATGGTCCTGCTGCCGGTCTTCGTGCAGGTCGCTCTCACCTTCGGGCTGCTGATCGGCATGGTCGTGGCGCGCCGCAAGACCCTGGTCTCCGGCGAAACCAAGATCCGCGACATTGCGCTCGGCGAACCGAACTGGCCGAAGGGCGCCACACAAATCGCCAATTGCTACCGCAACCAGTTCGAGCTGCCGGTGCTGTTTTACGTCCTGATCGCGCTGGCATTGCCCTTGCGCCGCGCCGATCTCTTCATCGTGCTGATGTCCTGGGTGTTCGTGGTGACGCGCTTTGCCCATGCCGGCGTGTTCGTTTCCTCCAACGATCTCGGCCGCCGCTCCACGGTCTGGCTCGCCGGCGTGCTGGTGCTGCTCGCGATGTGGATTTACTTCGCGCTGAAGCTTTTGCTGCTGATCTAGGCGCTGCGCACCACTTGAAAGAACCCAAATGACCCCCGCTGCCCGGCTGTCCGCAGCCATCGAACTGATCGACACCATCGAGAGGGACCGCGTGCCCGCGGCGAAGGCGCTGAAGGAGTGGGGCACCGCGCACCGCTTCGCCGGTTCCGGCGACCGCGCCGCCATCGCCGGCCTCGTCTGGGATGTGCTGCGCCGCTACGCCTCGAGCGCCTGGCTGATGCATTCCGATACCGCACGGGCCCGGCTGATCGGCATGCTCCGCCTCGAGCGCAACATGGACACGGCGACCATGGGCGCCTTGTTCGACGGCAGCCGCTTTGCGCCGGCGCCGCTGACCGAGGCCGAGCAGGCTGCGCTCGCCTCGCGCTCCCTCCAGGACGCACCTGCCGCCGTAGCCGGCGACTACCCGGAATGGCTCGACCCGCACCTTGCAAAAGTGTTCGGCGAGGATCGCGCCGCGGAGGCGGCCGCGATGGCGAGCCGGGCGCCGCTGGACCTGCGCGTCAACACGCTAAAATCCAACCGCGACAAGGCGCTGAAGGCGCTTTCTCATCTTCATGCAAAACCGACGCCCTGGTCCGCAACCGGCCTGCGCATCGAGCTTTCGGCCGATGCGCGCAACCCCGGCATCCAGGCGGAAGAGGATTTCATCAAGGGCGCGATTGAAGTGCAGGATGAGGGATCGCAGCTTGCGGCCCAGTTCACCGCGGCAAAACCCGGCGAGCAGGTGATCGATCTCTGCGCCGGCGCCGGCGGCAAGACGCTGGCGCTGGCCGCCCTGATGCAGGGCAAGGGCCGGCTGATCGCGACCGACCGCGACAAGCGCCAGCTCGCGCCGATCCATGAGCGGCTGTCGCGCGCCGGCGTCCACAACGCCGAAATCCGCACGCCCAAGGGCGAGGCCGATTCGCTTGCCGACATCCGCAGCACCGCCGACCTCGTCGTGATCGACGCGCCCTGCACCGGAACCGGCACCTGGCGCCGCAACCCCGATGCCAAATGGCGGATGCGCCCCGGTGCGCTGGAGATCCGCCTGCGTGACCAGGCCGAGGTGCTGGAGCGCGCGGTTCCGCTGGTCAAGCCGGGCGGCCGCATCGCCTACATCACCTGCTCGGTGCTGGCGGAGGAGAACGGCGAGCAGGTGAGGGCGTTCGTCGGCCGACATGGCGAGTTCTCGGTTGTCCCGCCCGAGCAGACCGCAAGCGTGCTCTGGGACAAGGCGGAAGCCTTTGGCGAGGCTGCGCTGCAGTCAGCCGAGGGCTGGCTGATGACGCCGCGCCGGACCGGGACGGATGGGTTTTTCGTGTCGGTGCTGAAAAAGACCGGCTGATCGACGTTGTCATTCCGGGGCGCGCGTAGCGCGAGCCCGGAATCCATCGTGCGGCGGGTCTCCGCGGGTCCATGGGTTCCGGGTTCGCCCTGCGGGCGCCCCGGAATGACATCAAAACAAAAGCCCCGCAGACCGATCCCGGTCGCGGGGCTTTCGAGTTCCAACGTTCTGCCGGTACGTCCGCGGTCAGAACGGTGCGAGGGCGTTAGCCGACGCGGAGATTGTCAGCCGACGACTTGCCGCTGCGGCGGTCGGCGACGATGTCGAACGAGACCTTCTGACCCTCGTTGAGGGAGGAGAGGCCAGCGCGCTCGACGGCGCTGATGTGAACGAATACGTCCTTCTGGCCGTCATCCGGCTGGATGAAACCATAACCCTTTTGGGTGTTGAACCACTTCACGGTGCCCATAGCCATGGGAATTTCCTTGTTTAGTTAGAGAGGTACGCACGCAGACCGGTACGCAGCATTGCGCCCATAGTCCCTGATGAGTCGATGTTTGGAGAATTCATCTGAAGCGTGCGCGCCCGTCAGCAACGAAGCGAAGCGGCCCAGTCGTTCGGCCAAGTATCGATGATCACAATATAGCGAGAATTTGGGGCCACTTCAAGGCACCACCCGTGGCCCGAAACGTCCCGCCACTTTGCTATTTCGCGGTGCAAATTAACCGTCGGCGCGCTTCAGTCTACGATGAAGAGCGTCGCCCCCGTCGTCGTCGAGGACCGGTGCGCGGCGTCGCCGAAGTCCGATACCTGGTAGCTCATCCCCGCCGTGAGCTTGAATTTGCGCCCGTCGCGCAACTCAGAGTCGAGCTCGCCCTTCAGCACGTAGAGCACGTGGCCGCGATCGCACCAGTGATCGGCGAGATAGCCCGGCGAGTACTCCACCATCCGCACGCGGAGTTCGCCGATGTTGAGCGTGCGCCATGTGGCCTCGCCACTCTCGCCGGGATGCGTGGTCGGCTCAACCTTGCTCCAGTCGGTGACGGTGAAGGGGGAGGTGGGGAGTTTCATGGGGGCGATCCTGTCTCGGAGCCGGCGCTGCTTTTGTTAGCGCACGCTGTTGCCTCCGTCATTGCGGGCGCGAGGCGTTGATCGTCGCCCCGATGTGGCCGCTTTTTCTTGGAGCGCTCGTTAGCGTTGCGACGACGTTTGCGTTGACCAAATTAGGTAAATGTTACTTACCTAAGCGCCTCGTGTCCATGCCCAAAGAAGCATGTGGGCGCTCCACCACCGCGGTTGCGGCCCGCGCGCCGCCAGCGTATTGGCTGGCCATGACAGCAGCACAGAACGACCGCTCCGCGTCGACGCCCTCGGTGGCCTCGGCGCACGACAAGATTCTCATCGTCGACTTCGGCAGCCAGGTGACGCAGCTGATCGCGCGTCGCGTGCGCGAGGACGGCGTCTATTGCGAGATCGTCCCGTTCAACAAGGCGGAAGCCGCCTTCGAGGAGATGAAGCCGAAAGCGGTGATCCTCTCCGGCGGCCCCGAGTCGGTGCATGAAGCCGGCTCACCCCGCGCCCCGCAACTCATCTTCGATTCCGGCGTGCCGGTGATGGGCATCTGCTACGGCCAGATGACCATGGCGGCCCAGTTAGGGGGCGAGGTCGAGGGCGGCCATCACCGCGAATTCGGCCGCGCCGATGTCGAGGTGAAGGCCGAGAGCCAGCTGTTCGCCGATGTCTGGTCGTCAGGCAGCAAGAACCAGGTCTGGATGAGCCATGGCGACCGCATCACCAGGATGCCGCCGGGCTTCTCCGTCGCCGGCACCTCGCCGAACGCGCCCTTCGCAATCATCCAGGACGAGAAGCGCAAATATTACGGCCTGATGTTCCACCCCGAGGTGGTGCACACGCCCGACGGCGCCAAGCTCATCCGCAATTTCGTGCGCAAGATCGCCGGCCTCACCGGCGACTGGACCATGCGCGCCTTCCGCGAGGAGGAGATCGCAAAGATCCGCCAGCAGGTCGGCAAGGGCAGGGTGATCTGCGGCCTCTCTGGCGGCGTCGATTCGGCCGTGGCGGCCGTCCTGATCCACGAGGCCATTGGCGACCAGCTGACGTGTGTGTTCGTCGATCACGGCTTGATGCGCCTCAACGAGGCCGAGCAGGTCGTCGACCTCTTCCGCCACCACTACAACATCCCGCTCGTCCACGTGGACGCTTCCAAGCAATTCCTCGGCGAGCTCGAGGGCGTCACCGACCCCGAAGCCAAGCGCAAGACCATCGGCCGCCTCTTCATCGAGGTGTTCGAGGCTGAGGCCAAGAAGATCGGCGGCGCCGATTTCCTGGCGCAAGGCACGCTCTATCCTGATGTGATCGAGAGCGTCTCCTTCACCGGCGGACCTTCCGTCACCATCAAGTCGCACCACAATGTCGGCGGCCTTCCTGAGCGCATGAACATGAAGCTCGTCGAGCCCCTGCGCGAGCTGTTCAAGGACGAGGTGCGCAAGCTCGGCCGTGAGCTCGGCCTGCCCGAAATCTTCGTCGGTCGCCACCCGTTCCCGGGCCCGGGCCTCGCCATCCGCTGCCCCGGCGACATCACCCGGGACAAGCTCGACATCCTGCGCAAGGCCGACGCCGTCTACATCGACCAGATCCGCAAGCACGGCCTCTACGACGAGATCTGGCAGGCTTTTGCGGTGCTGCTCCCGGTAAAGACCGTCGGCGTCATGGGCGACGGCCGCACTTACGATTACGTCGTTGGCCTGCGCGCGGTGACCTCGACCGACGGAATGACCGCGGACTTCTACCAGTTCGACATGAAGTTCTTAGGGGAGACCGCGACGCGCATCATCAACGAGGTGAAGGGCGTGAACCGCGTGGTGTATGATGTGACGAGCAAGCCGCCTGGGACGATCGAGTGGGAGTGATCTGGTTGGTTGGCACGGCCCGAAACCAGAAAGGTGAAACCCTGGACCGCCCGCAGAGATGCGGGCTTCTTCGTTTTCAAGCTGGTGCTTGCGAGCGCCGGCAAGACTCGCGTCGCTGGCACAGGGTCCATCTTTGCCAAGATCGATAGGTAGCGGACCATCAGCTTGCGGCGGATCTGGCAACACTTTCTCGAGGTCGAAGGAGGAGCTGCGAATGACCATCTCGACAAGCGAAGTGGAACAGTTCTTTGAACGATATGCCCAAGCCTTCAGAGATGGCTTGGACGGTACTCTTGATGAGGAGTTTTTCCGTTCGCTTTTTTCCACCCAATATATCGCTGCAGGACCAAAGGGTGTCATGGCAGGGGACAACGATCACGCTTTTGTCGAGCGGATTTCAAAAGGATACGAGCGCTACCGTCAGATCGGAAACAAGGCGGTCACCGTCTCCGAGATCGAGATGCATTCGATCGATGAAACACATTGCCTCGTCCACGTGGGCTGGAGCAGCGAGTTCGAGAAAGATGGCAGGCGTATCGATGTGCCTTTTACCAATGCCTATCTGCTTGAGCAGAATGATGGGCTGCTGAAGGTTTTCGGCTGGATTACGGGTGATGAAGTTCAACTGCTCAAGGACAATGGCCTCGTGTGAGGCTTGCCCAACGGCAGCGCGTCAACCGCAACTCGTCCGTTGCAGGCCGTGCGCGGGGTAGGACATTCCGGCATATTGAGATGGTAATGTGCCGAGGATAGCCTTCAAGGACAGCGCCCGCAGAGAATGCTTAAAACCCTCGACATCGGATGTTCGAGGCAGCTGGAACAAGCGTAGGTTGAAAGCGTTAGCTGCGGGCCGCACTTGATGTCGGGGGCGGAGCTATGTCCGACTTATTACCCAGCGCGTTGGATCTCGCGCGCTTCCAGTTTGCCTTCACGGTGGTCTGGCATTTCCTGTTTCCGGCCTTCACCATCGGACTGGCGAGCTATCTTGCCGTGCTCGAAGGGCTGTGGCTGTGGACGGGCCGCGGCGCCTATCTCGATACCTACCGCTATTGGCTTAAGATTTTCGCCGTCGCTTTCGCCATGGGCGTGGTGTCGGGCTTGGTCATGTCATACCAGTTCGGCACGAACTGGTCGGTGTTTGCCGACAAGACATCCCCGGTGCTCGGGCCGCTCCTCGGCTACGAGGTGCTGACGGCATTCTTTCTCGAGGCCGGCTTCCTTGGAGTCATGCTCTTCGGCCTGGGACGCGTTGGCCCGCGCCTGCATTTCGTCGCGACCTGTTTCGTCGCGGGCGGCACCTTGCTTTCGGCCTTCTGGATTCTAGCCGCAAATTCCTGGATGCAGACGCCGGCTGGACACGCGATGGGAGCGGACGGCCAATTCATCCCCGAGAGCTGGCCGGCGATCATCTTCAATCCGTCGTTCCCCTATCGGTTCGCCCATACGGTCACCGCGGCTTACCTGACCACCGCGATGATCGTGGGAGCCGTGGGCGCCTGGCACCTGCTGCGGAACAGGATGAACGAACGCGCTCGCATCATGTTCTCAATGGCGATGTGGATGGCCGCGATCGTGGCCCCGCTACAGCTTCTGATCGGCGATCTGCATGGGGTGAATTCGTATCACCACCAGCCCACCAAGGTCGCCGCCATGGAGGGTCACTTCGAGACCGAGCGCCGCGCGCCTTCCATCCTGTTCGGAATGCCGGACGCCGAAGCCGGGGTGACGCGCGGCCAAATTGCCATTCCTGGCTTTGCGAGCCTCTATCTCACGCATAGCCTTGATGGAGAGGTCAAGGGGCTCAAGGCTTTCCCGAAAGACACCTGGCCGACCAACATTCCGCTCGTCTTCTGGGCGTTCCGCATCATGGTCGGCTTGGGGATTCTGATGATCGTGCTCGGCATGGCCTCGCTCGTTCTGCGTTGGCGCGACGCTCTGTACGACACGCCATGGCTGCACCGCTTTGCCGTGGCCATGGGGCCGTCGGGGCTGATCGCTGTGACGGCCGGATGGACGGTGACGGAGGCGGGACGCCAGCCATTCACGGTTTATGGACTGCTGAGGACCGCCGATAGCGTGGCGCCGATCGCAGCGCCGGCGGTGGCCGCGTCTCTGGCGGCATTCGTTGTCGTGTACTTTGTCGTTTTCGGCGCGGGGATTGCTTATCTGTTTCACCTCTTCCGCCAGACCCCTGAAGCCGGCGAGCACGGACCGCCACAAGGCCAGCCGGTCCGCACGGCCGGCATCACGCCGGCGCCAGCCTTGATAGCAGGGTCAGACACGCACAGAGCAGAGCCGCGGCAAGCGGGGATCCGGCCATGAGCATCGACCTCACATTGATTTGGGCGCTGCTGATCGCCACGGCCGTGCTGCTCTACGTTGTGATGGACGGCTTCGACCTCGGCGTCGGCATCCTGTTTCCGGCCGAGGTGGCGAGGCCCGATCGCGATGTCATGGTCAACTCGGTGGCACCGGTCTGGGACGGCAACGAAACCTGGCTCGTCCTCGGTGGCGGCGGATTGTTCGCCGTGTTTCCACTGGCCTACGCGACGATTTTTCCTGCGCTTTACATGCCGCTCATTCTGATGCTGCTGGCGCTGGTGTTCCGCGGAGTAGCCTTCGAAATGCGGTTTCGAGCGCGGACGTCGGCTGGTGAAATATGGTGGGACCGCGCCTTCTCGTGGGGCAGCTTTGCGGCCGCATTGCTCCAGGGCGTTTGCCTTGGTGCCATCGTGCAGGGCATCCGCGTGGAGGGGCGTGCTTACGCCGGCGGGTGGTGGGACTGGCTGACACCTTTCTCGGTTTTGACCGGTGTTGCCCTTGTCGTCGGCTACGGCCTGCTCGGCGCGTGCTGGCTGATATGGAAGACCGACGGCGCGCTTCAGGCACGCTGCCGCAACTACGCACGCGTTCTCGGATTTGCGACACTCGGCTTCATCGGCCTCATATCACTGATGATGGTCATCCAAAGCCCTGCGTTTCGGGAGCGATGGCTGACGCTGCCGAACATGCTTTACGCAGCGCCTGTGCCGATCCTTCTGGCCCTGTTGGCATGGCGCTTTCATCGCGCGCTCGCAAAGGGCGAGGATGGGATGCCGTTCCTGTGCGCACTGGGCTTTTTCCTGCTTTCCTATGCCGGGCTGGGCATTAGCATGTGGCCGATGATCGTGCCGCCCTCGATTACGATCTGGCAGGCAGCCACGCATCCCAGCAGCCAGTTATTCCTGCTCGTTGGCGCGGCGGTGCTGGTACCGGTGATCCTTGTCTATACCGGCTACGTCTATTGGATCTTCCGCGGCAAGGTGCGGCACGGCGAGGGGTATCACTGATGCTGCGCGCATCGCGGACCTGGAAGCAGCTGCTATGGTTCGTGACGCTGTGGGCTGCAGGTGTCACCACGCTCTTCGTGGTCGCATTGCCGATCCGGTGGTTGCTCAAGGCGGGATGAGGAATCCGGAGCGGGCAGGATCGGCAGGCTGCCACTCCTCTTTCGGCATAGTGCGGCGCTGCGAGCCCCTCGCGTGCCATGCTTGGCCACGTCATCCCGACTGTGCGTAGCTCCCCGGCACAAACGTCGGATGCCCGATCTCTGCTCCCGTGATACGACATCCGCATCGTCTCCAAGGAGCCCGCTTAATGTCCGTCGCGACTGCCGCCAGCCAGCCGCCTGCTGCCGCTGAAACCGACCCCGAAACCCTCGGCTATATGCGCGGCTTCCCGCCATCCCCCGACCGCCTCATCACCTTCCAGGACGGCTCTTTCCGCAGCTTCCCCGAGCTTCGCTGGGCCTGGAGCAACATCCGCCAGCTGGTGCCGACCGTGAACGTCTGGCGCGGGGCGGGGCCGGCATCGGTGCTGCCGCGCGCGGAGCATGACATCGGCGCGGTCGCCTCGACCACGATGGACGGGCGTCCCATGACCTTCGAGAAGATGCTGGAGGAGACCTACACCGACGGCATCGCGGTGCTGCATCGGGGCAGGCTGATCTATGAGCGCTATTTCGGCGCGTTGAAGCCGCACAAGCCGCATATCGCGATGTCCGTGACGAAGTCGTTCACCGGCGTGCTCGCGGGGATTCTGGTCGCCGAGGGCAGGATCGACCCGCAGGCGCCCGTCACGGACTATGTGCCGGAGCTGAAGCCAAGCGCGTTCGGCGATGCGCGTGTGCACGAGGTCATGGATATGACCACGGGGCTCGCCTACACCGAAATCTACACCGACAAGAATTCCGACGTGTGGGGCCTGCGGCGCGCCAACGGCATGGCGCCGATCCCCCCGGGCTATGACGGCCCCACCACCATCTTCGATTTCCTCATCGCGCAGAAGAAGCAAGGCGAGCACGGCAAGGCCTTTGCCTACAAGACCGTCAACACCGACGTGCTGGCGTGGATCTGCCGGCGTGCCAGCGGGCTGACGCTGTCCGATCTCTTGTCGGAGCGGATCTGGCAGCCGATGGGCGCGGAGGAGGATGCGCATTATCACGTCGATCGCATCGGCACCGAGAGCGGCGGCGGCCTCTCCACCACGTTGCGCGATCTCGCCCGCTTCGGCGAGACCATGCGCAACCACGGCCGCTTCAACGGCCGCCAGATCGTGCCGTCGCAGGTGGTCGAGGACATCGCGCGCGGCGGCGATCCCGAAAAATTCAAGCCGGCCGGCTACACCACACTGCCGGGCGCCTCCTACCGCAATCAATGGTGGATCACGCACAATGAGCACGGCGCCTACATGGCGCGCGGCGTCTACGGCCAGGGCATCTACATCGATCCCAAGGCCGAGATGGTGATCGCACGCTACGCCTCGCATCCGATGGCGGGTAACGCCGCCAACGATCCCGTGACGCTGCCGGCCTATATGGCGCTGGCGAAGGCGCTAGTGACGGGCGGGTAAGGTGGATTAGCCTGCGGTTGCGCGAAGCGCAGCCCGCCGGCGTAATCCACCATCTCTCGCCGCGCCGTGTCGGCAATGGCGGATTACGCCTTCGGCTAATCCGCCCTACGAGCCGGCGAAGGCGCTGATGCCCGGCGGGTAGGGCGTCGCAGCTCGTGCCTCACTCATGCGCCTCCTGCCAATGCGGATAGGTGACATAGGCGGTGACGGCGCCTTGCTCGTGCGAGCGGATCGTGACCGTCTCGCCCTTCGGCATATGGACGATCTCGCCGGGCCCCGCGGTCACGGTGCTGCCGTCGCTCGTGACCGACAGCTTCCCTTCGAGGACGATCATGACATCGTCGACCTTCATCGTCTCCTTGAGATTTTGGTTCGGCGCGTAGCGGCCGAAGCCGATCGTGATAGGTCCGCCGTGGCGCTGGTCGACCAAGTTGGCGACGAAGATATCGCCGTCCTGTCCCGGTGAGCGCTCGAGCGAGGCGTCGGCGATGGCGAATTTGCGAACTTTCATGAGGTCATTCCGTCTTGTGGGGCTGGGGGAGGGCACCGATAGACGCCGTGGCCGTTGTTTGGTTCCGCCTCGCGGGCGGTTTGACGCAGCGGAACGTCGCGCAATATAAGTATTGACTTATATTAGTCGCGATCGATATTTGTTCGGCGGATGAACCACAGGGAGAACCGAAAATGCAGATCGACGTCGCCAGGGTCTTGGGGCTTGTGACGCGCTCGGTGAGGAGCTTGGAGAGAGACGGCAAGCCGGCTAGCGCGGTGACGCTAACGCGGCTCTACGACACCAGCGTCGACGATCTCTGGGACGCCGTGACCAGCAGGGAGCGGATCCCGCGCTGGTTTGCGCCGGTCGAGGGCGACCTCCGGCTCGGCGGACGCTACCAGGTCAAGGGCAATGCCGGCGGCACCATCACGTCCTGCACGCCGCCCACCCATTTCGCCGCAACCTGGGAATTCGGCGGCGCCACGAGCTGGATCGACGTCAGCCTGAAAGCCGAGCGGAGCCAGGCGCGCCTGACGCTTGAGCACACCGCGATCATCGAGGATCATTGGAATCAGTTCGGTCCGGGTGCGGTCGGTATCGGTTGGGACCTCGCGCTTGCGGGACTTGAGCGATATCTTGCGACCGGGGCATCGGTCGATCATGAAACGGCGGAGGCGTGGATGATCTCGCCCGAGGGCAAGGACTTCATGACGACGAGCGGCGAATATTGGCGTGCGGCGCATGTCGCAAGCGGGGTCGATCCTGACGAGGCGAAGCAGCGCTCGGACCGCACCATCGCATTCTATCGCGGCGAGATGCCGCCCGACATCGTTCATCCCGGCACCGGAAGCTGATGCACGCCTTCGAGGTTCTCGCCGATCCCGTGCGCCGCCGCATCCTCGAGCTGCTCGGCCTCAAGGAGATGGCGTCCGGCGAGGTCGTCGAAGTCATCGGGGCCGAGTTCGGCATCACCCAGGCGGCCGTCTCGCAGCACCTCAAGGTGCTGCGCGAGAGCGGCTTTGCGAGCGTCCGGGCGGAGGCGCAAAGGCGCCTCTATTCGGTCGACGCCGCCGGGCTGCAAGCGGTCGATGCCTGGGTCGGCCAGTTCAGGATTTTCTGGGAGCCGAAGCTGGACGCGCTCGCCACCGAGATCGCGCGCGGCAAGCGCGAGCGTCGCAAGGCGCCGATCATCAAGCGGACAGGGAAGAGGGCGTAATCGGGCTCCGTAGCCTGGATGGAGCGCAGCGTAATCCGGGGTGTCCCACACAGGCAGTAGCGTAGGGTGGATTAGCAGGCCGCCGCGAAGCGCAGCGGGCGGCGTAATCCACCATCTCTCTCATTTTGTCGTACTCAGGTGGATTACGCTGCGCTAATCCACCCTACGAATTCCGCGACATCTTCTCGAACTTCTTCACCAGCCGCTCCCGCTTCAGCCGCGACAGCCGCTGAATCCAGAACATGCCGTCGAGCTGGTCGATCTCGTGCTGATGGCAGACAGCTCGCAGGGCTTCGGACTCCTCGGTGTGCATGTTGCCGTCCAGATCCCGATAGCTGATCCGCACCCGCGCGTGTCGCTGCACCTCGTCGTTGATCCCCGGCATCGAGACGCTGCCTTCGCGGTGCATGATCATCTCCGGCGAGACCCATGTGATCTCCGGATTGACGTAGGTCTGCGGGCCGTCCTTCGCGTCGAGCTCCAGCACCACGACGCGCAAGGGCACGCCGATATGCGGCGCGGTGATGCCGATGCCGGGCGCGGCGCGCATTGTGTCGAGCAGATCCTGCGCGAGCTCGCGCAAGGAATCGTCGAACGCGGTGACGGCGCGGGCCGGCAGCGCGAGCCGGCGGTCGGGATAGCGCACGATCGGGCGGATGGTCATGCAGGGCTCCTACCACTCACTCACGGATCATTGAAGCATCCTCGCTTGACCGCCTACCTACTGAAAGGTAGCTAAGCGCCATGAGTACCGCTTCCTCGACCGCCGACGACATTCTTGGCTGCGCCCGTACGCTGATCATCGCGGGCGGCTACAACGGCTTCAGTTACGCCGACATCGCCGATGTCGTCGGCATCCGCAAGCCGAGCATCCACCACCACTTTGCCAGCAAGGTCGATCTGGTCCGCACCCTGGTGTCGCGCTATCGCGAGGAGGCCCAGGCAGGGCTGTCGGCGCTCGAGCGCAATGTCGCCGACCCCGCCGAGCAGCTCAAAAGCTACATCGCCTATTGGGAGGCGTGCATCAAGGATGCGACGGCTCCCTTCTGCGTCTGCGCGCTCCTTGCCAGTGAGCTTCCGATTCTGCCCGAGGAAGTGGCGCTCGAAGTCCGCGCGCATTTCCGCTCCGTGTCGTCGTGGCTGGCTTCGGTGATGGAGCGCGGCAAGCGGCAAGGCCGGCTCCATCTCTCCGGCACCGCGCGGGCCGAGGCGGAGGGATTCATGGCAACCGTTCACGGCGCGATGCTGTCGGCGCGGGCCTATGGCGATCCAAAAATCTTCGGGACAATCACCCGGCCGCTGCTGGAGCGGCTTTCCACCAGGCACTGACGAGATCGGCACAGGCCGGGCAGGGCGGTGCTTCGGCGTCGTACGTAAACTACCAACTAGTAGGTAAGGAGCAGAAAATGAGAACCAGCGAGATGGCATTGGGCGCCGACCAGGCGGAATGGCTGAAACGGTACTACTTCATGCGTGCCGCGTTTTCCGTCGCTTGGGTCATTGCGGCCCTCGCGATCGCGCCGTCATCGGCAGTGATCGCAGCGACGTTGCTCGTTGCCTATCCGGCCTGGGACGCTGCCGCCAATT
Organism: Bradyrhizobium yuanmingense; assembly: GCF_025200905.1. Taxonomy (NCBI): domain Bacteria; kingdom Pseudomonadati; phylum Pseudomonadota; class Alphaproteobacteria; order Hyphomicrobiales; family Nitrobacteraceae; genus Bradyrhizobium; species Bradyrhizobium yuanmingense. The sequence goes on from NZ_CP104173.1 coordinate 3,069,499, forward strand.
ATCTCGACGCGCTCTGGAGCGGTGGCTTGAACCAGAACCGCACGCAGGGCCTGAACGTGCTGGTCAGCCTCGCCACCACCATTGCGGTCATCCTGGCCTTGCAGGTCAGCATGAACTGGGTGCTCGGAATCTTCGGAGCCTGGGCGATCCTGTCCGGACTGCTCCAGCTCGGCACGGCCGTGCGGCGCTGGAAGCGTCTCGGCGCGCAATGGGCCATGGTGCTCAGCGGTGGCCAGTCGGCCCTGGCGGGCGGCTTCTTCATCTTCCAGGCCGCGACGCCTGCGGTGCCGTCGATTGCGAATGTCGCGGGCTATGCCGCCGTCGGCGCGATCTACTTCCTGGTCTCGGCCGTCTGGCTCACGGTCGACGACTGGCGCCGTAGTGCGGCCCTGTGAGCCGCAATGTCACTTACGGATAGGGCGTGCCGTCCTTGTGCAGGAAGCGGCCGTCCGATGCCGGGCTCATCATGTCGATGTCGGAGCAGGTGATGAGGTCGGCTGGCGAGCGTGAGCCGATCTCGAGATAGACCGCCGTCACGCTCGACCTGTTGATCATGTGATGGCCGTTGCCGCTGGCCTTGGGGAAGGCGGCGCAATCGCCGGCGTGCAGCACGGTTTCGCCGCCATCCTCGATCAGCGTCACCTCGCCTTCGAGAATGTAGACGAACTCGTCCTCGTGCGAATGCCAGTGCCGCTGGCTCGACCAGGTGCCCGGCGGCAGGCGCATCAGATTGACGCCGAAATCCGACAAGCCTCCGGCATCGCCGAGCCGCTTGCGAATGCGCTCGGCGCAAGGCGCATTGAAAGGCGCCGGATAGCCGGAGCCCTTGCGGGCCGGCACGGCGGCGACGTCGATCTTTGGCATGTGGGACTCCCTGCAATCCACCAACAGACCGGCGGCGCGAAGCATCATCACGATGAACATCGCGGACCAGATCACTATGTGTGGGATGCTGTCATTCTGCGGCTGTTTTGCCCGACGTGTCAAACCGATCTGTGATGATGTCGCGCGAGGACAGGGAGCCGCTGAGCTGTCGTTCCTGGTAGGTAAGTCATTGATCCCGCTGGCGCCGCTACTGTGCATGGGGTTGTTTTTCGAGTTTTGCTGGCCGCTCACGAAAGCGTGCGGCAAAAATGACGTCGGCCTGTCGGCGGGCTCAGTTCCCATTCGTCTTCCACGCGAGACAGACCTGACGGGAGACTGAAATGACTTCGTCCAACTATCGCTGGGTGATCGTCGCCGCCGGCGGCGTGCTTGGCTGCGTCGCGATCGGCGGCATGTTTTCGCTGCCGGTGTTCCTGCAGCCGATCACCAAGGACACCGGCTGGTCGGTGACCGGCATCTCCAGCGCGATGACGATCGGCTTTCTGGCGATGGCCTTCACCAGCATGGCTTGGGGCACGCTGTCCGACCGGTTCGGGCCGCTGCCGGTGGTGGTGACGGGATCGGTCGTGCTGACGCTCAGCCTGTTTGCGGCGAGCCACGCCACCTCGCTTCTCGTGTTCCAGATCGTGTTCGGCCTGCTGGTCGGCGCCGCCTGCGCGGCGATCTTCGCGCCCATGATGGCGACCGTCACGGGCTGGTTCGACACCAATCGCGGCCTCGCCGTGTCGCTGGTCTCGGCCGGCATGGGCATGGCGCCGATGACGATGTCGCCGCTGGCGGCCTGGCTCGTCTCCGGCCACGACTGGCGCACCTCGATGCAGATCATCGCGCTCGTGGTCGGCGCCATCATGATCCCGGTCTCGTTCCTGGTGCGCCGTCCTCCGGCGCTCGCGCAAGGTCCGGCCGCGCCCGCCGGCGAAACCGCCGGACAAAACGAGATGTCGATGGGCGAGGCGTTGCGCTCGCCGCAATTCCTGATCCTCCTCGCCACCAACTTCTTCTGCTGCGCGACGCATTCCGGCCCGATCATCCACACCGTCAGCTATGCCGTGAGTTGCGGCATCCCGCTGGTCGCAGCGGTGACGATCTACAGCATCGAGGGATTTGCCGGCCTCGGCGGGCGCATCGCCTTCGGCCTGATGGGCGACCGCTTCGGCGCCAAGCGCGTGCTGGTCTCGGGCCTGCTGCTGCAGGCCTTCGGCGCGCTCGCCTATGTCTTCGCGCAACAGCTGACGACGTTCTATGCGGTCGGCGCGATCTTCGGCTTCATCTATGCCGGCACTATGCCACTCTATGCCGTTCTGATCCGCGAGAACTTCCCGCTCAAGATGATGGGCACGGTGATCGGCGGCACGGCGATGGCAGGCAGCCTCGGCATGGCGACCGGCCCGCTCGCCGGCGGCCTGATCTACGATGCCTTCTCCAGCTATGCCTGGCTCTACATCGCCTCCTGGGCGATGGGCTTAGGGGCCTTCCTGATGGCGATGACGTTCCGCCCCTTCGCAAAGCCGCAAGGCGAGGTGGCGCCCGCGGCGGCGTGAATTCGAGATCGAGGCGTGGCGTCAGAGCTGCGCCTCGATCGCGGCCTTGTCGATCACCGACCAGACCTGCCGGATCTTGCCGTCGAGAAATTCGTAGAAGACGTTTTCGCAGAAGGACACGCGCCGCCCGTTGACCGCAAGACCAACGAATGTCCCGACCGGTGTGCAGTCAAACTTCAATCGGGCGGCGATGCGGGGAGGATCGGAGATCAGCATCTCGATATGGAACTGCAGATCGGGGATCTCCCGAACATCCCGTTCCAGCATCGCGCGATAGCCCGCAAGCCCAAGGGGCCGCGCGTTGTGGGTGGCCTCCTCATGCACGAATTGTCCGAGTGCCGGCCAATCCCGCCGATTCAGGCAAGCGATGTAGGCGCGGTAGATGTCGGCGAGGTCGTCTCTCATCATTATCGAAGCTCCCACGGCCTCGACCAACGCGCGAGGACCGCGAACCGGTCCAGCGTCAGAGGCGCTTTTCGAAGAAGAGGTCCGGATAGGGATCGTCGTTGAACCGCGGGATCTCGCGCCAGCCCGTGCTGCGATAGAGCTGACCGGCTTCGGGCAGTGCGCTGTTGGTGTCGAGCCGCAGCAGCGCGATGCCGAGCTCGCGCGCGGCGCTCTCGGCCGCATCCATCAGGCGGCGGCCGAGCCGCAGCCCGCGCGCGGCGGGCGCGACCCACAGCCGCTTGATCTCGGCGTAGCCGTGATCGGTGCCCTTCAAGCCGACGCAGCCGATCGGCAGCGTGTCCGACATCGCAACGAGGAATGTGCCGCGCGGCCGGCGCATGTCCTTGGCGTCGGGGTCGCGTGACAGCGAGACCTCAAAGCCCTGGCTGAAGCGGCGGCCGAGCTCGGCATAGTACTCGCCGAGGCAGTAGCGCGCTTGCTCGCAGCGCGGATCCGTCTCCTCCAGCGCGACGCGCTCGCGCGTCAGCGCGGAGGCGATCAGGTCCATCGCCGCCAGCAACGCCTCGCGTTGCGAATGTTGCGCGAGGAGGCCTTCGGCCTGCGCCTTGGACAGCGCCTCGTAGGCTGCGAACTCGCGCCGGCCCGCCCGTGTGAGCGTTGCCATGCGCCGCCGCGCATCGTCCTCGCGTGCGGCGGTCTCGATCAGCCCCTCGTCCTCGAGGCTGCGGAGCAGCCGGCTCATCAGCCCGGAATCGAGACCGAGATAGTCGCGGATCTCCGCCACGTCCGATCGCCCGTGCCCGATCGCATTGAGCACGCGCGCGGCACCCAGCGGCCGGCCGCGCCCGAGAAACGACGTATCGAGCGCTCCGACCGCAGAGGTGACGGCGCGGTTGAAGCGGCGAACGCGGGAGACGGGATCGAGCATGATATCTGACTTTAGTCAGATATCTCGGCTTGTCAATCGAGCGAGAGCTGATCGAGTTGCAGTTGCGCGCCTCTTTGTGAGTTGTTCCCGTGTCGCGAGCCGTTACCATGCGGCCGCTCGGGGAGTCTGAATTCACAACGAGCGGAGGCGGCATTGGGCGGGATGGAACGCAAAGCGAAGGGATCGGACCTGTTTGTCGCGGCGTTGGAGAATGAGGGTGTTGACCGCATCTTCGGCATCCCCGGCGAAGAGAATCTCGATCTGGTCGAATCGCTGCGTGCTTCGAGGATCGAGCTGATCCTGACCCGCCACGAGCAGGCCGCGGCCTTCATGGCCGCAACGCACGGGCGGCTGACCGGCAAGCCCGGCGTTTGTCTGTCGACGCTCGGCCCGGGTGCTCTCAATCTGTCGACGGGCGCCGCCTATGCGCATCTCGGTGCCATGCCGATGATCCTGATCACCGGCCAGAAGCCGATCATGAGCAGCCGGCAGGCCCGCTTTCAGATCGTGGACGTGGTGGCGACCATGAAGCCGCTCACGAAACTGTCGCGGCAGATCGTCAGCGCCTCCAGTATCCCGACCGTGGTGCGCGACGCCTTTCGCGTCGCGATGGAGGAGCGGCCCGGGCCGGTGCATCTCGAACTGCCCGAGGACGTTGCCGGGGACGAGGTGCCTGCGGTCCCCGTGATCCCGGTCCATCCGATCGAAATCCCGGTCGCCCATCGCGCCGCGCTCGACCGCGCCGCCGAGATGATCATGGCCGCCAAGCGCCCGCTGGTGATGATGGGCGCGGCGACCAGCCGGCCGCGGTCGACACACGGCATCGCAAGCTTCGTGCGGCGGACAGGCATGCCGTTCTTCACGACGCAGATGGGCAAGGGGACCGTGCCCGGCGGCACCAATCTCTACATGGGCACTGCCGCCTTGTCCGAGCGCGACTATGTGCATGATGCCATTGACGCTGCCGACCTGATCGTTGCGATCGGTCACGACCCGATCGAGAAACCGCCATTCATCATGGGGCCGTCAGGGCCAAAGGTCATTCACGTCAGCTACACGCCGGCAAGCGTCGAGCAGGTCTATTTCCCGGATGCCGAGGTCGTCGGGGATGTTGGCCCGAGCCTGGAGCTGCTGGCGGATCGCCTCGAAGGCAAGCTGCCGCAGGCCGCGGCGCTGCTGCCGCTGCGCGAAGAGATACTGAAGCACATCGCCGACCGCGCCACCGAAGCGCGCTGGCCGCCGACGCCGCAGCGCATCGTGCACGACATCCGCCAGGTGATTCCGGAGAACGGCATCGTCGCCCTCGACAACGGCATGTACAAGATCTGGTTTGCGCGCAACTACCGCACCCGCGTCGCCAACACGCTGCTGCTCGACAATGCGCTGGCGACCATGGGCGCCGGCCTGCCGTCGGCGATGATGGCCGCGATGCTCTATCCCGGCCGCCGCGTGCTTGCGGTTGCCGGCGACGGCGGCTTCATGATGAACAGCCAGGAGATGGAGACGGCGGTCCGCCTCAAGCTCAACCTGGTCGTGCTGGTGCTGGAGGACAAGGCCTACGGCATGATCCGCTGGAAGCAGGCCGTCGACCGCTTTGCCGATTACGGCATGACGTTTGGCAATCCGGATTTTGCACTATACGCCAAGGCTTATGGCGCCAAGGGTCATCGCATCGAAAGCATCGACAGCTTCGGCACGACGCTCGATGCCGCCTTCAGGGAAGGCGGCGTGCATCTGGTCGTGGTCCCGATCGATTATTCGGAGAACGTGCGGGTGCTGGTGGACGAACTGCGGGCGCACGAGAAGGCGAAGGCGTGAATTTTGTGCAACGCTCTCACCGTTCGTCATTGCGAGGAGCCCTTGCGACGAAGCAATCCAGACTGTCGCCGCCGAAAGATTCTGGATTGCTTCGCTGCGCTCGCAATGACGGAGCCTGTGGCGCACGTCTCGGTTCAACATGACAACCACACTTGTGTTGGGCGTGCCGATCGTCGAAACTCTCCACTACCCAACCAGCCACAGGAATAAAGCATGCCTCGCGTTCGTTGTGTCACCGAGATGGGCATGGGCGTCGACGTCCACGGCAGGGACGCCACCAAGGCGGCCAAGCGAGCGGTCTCCGATGCCATCAGGCATTCCAGCCTCGGCTTCTTCCGGATGATCGGCAAGACCGCGAACGACATGTTCGTGGACGTCACGATCGGCGTGCCGAATCCAGAAACCGTCGACAAGGAAGCCGTCGCCAAGGAGCTGCCTTACGGCACCGTGACCGTCACCGCGGTCAAGGGCGGGCTGGAGATCCCCTCGGCCACGGAAGTGGCCAACGATCCCATCCTGATCGCCAATGCCGCCGTCATCGTCAGCTTCGACAAGGATTAGGCCGATGTCCGCGAGCGATGAGGCGCTGCTGGATCGCCCGATCTGGAGCGCGTTGACGACGAGCCAGAAGCATCTGGCCGAGGGCGGCCCGCGGGCTCTGCGCTATCCCGTGGACATGACGCCGTTTGCCGATATGGCGGACATGTCCGCGGCAAGTTTTGCGGCGCTCGGCGATCTCATGTCGGGCTCGCAAGTCGCGGTGCTGTTCACGCCCGAGCCCGTCGAAATTTGCGCCGGCTTCAAGGTGCTGCTCGCGGAGCCCGGCGAGCAGTTGATCGGCTCGCCCGCCGACACTTCGCTGCGCGATGCCGAGATCGTCCGCCTCGGCGCGACTGACGTTCCCGCCATGATGGCGCTGACCGAGCTGACCAAGCCCGGGCCGTTTGCGGCGCGGACGCACGAGCTCGGCACATTCCTCGGCATCCGTGCACGCGGCGAGCTGGTCGCCATGGCCGGCGAGCGGATGAAGCCGGGCAATTTCACCGAGATGACGGCGGTCTGCGTGCATCCCGATCATCGCGGTCGCGGTTACGCACAGGCGTTGCTCGCCGCCATCGCGCGCCAGATCGAGGCGCGCGGCGAAATTCCGTTCCTGCACGTGTTCGCGAGCAATACGTCTGCCATCGCGCTGTACCAGCGGCAGGGCATGCGGATTCGGCGGCGGCTGCAGGTCACCGTGCTGATGAAGCAGGGATGAGCTGCACCGTGGGCTTCATATCCTGAGAAATCGCGCTATATCGATTCCAACCACAAATCGGGGGGGGGAGCACATGGACGCCAGAACGACTGATTTTTCCGCCGTACGGACGGCGATGCAGCGCTACGTCGATCAGGAGATCATTCCCGGCGTATCCTGGGCCGTGCTGCGCGGCCGCGAGGTGGTCGATCAGCAATGCGTGGGCTTTGCCGACCGAGAGGCCAACACTGCGCTGCGGCCCGATCATATCTTCCGGGCGTTCTCCAACACCAAGATCTTCGTCACCTGCGCGATCATGCTGCTGGTCGAGCAAGGCCGCATCGGCCTCGATGACGCAGTCGAAAAATTCCTGCCGCAGCTCGGCAATCGCAAGGTGCTGAAGCAGAACGCTTCGAGCCTTGCCGATGTCGAGCCGGCGAAGAGCCCGATCACGATCCGCCAGCTCCTGACCCACACCTCCGGCCTCAGCTACGGCATCTTCGATCCCGGCACGGTGCTGTTCAAGGGTTACAACGAGGCGCGCGTGCTCAATCCGCTAACGCCGCTCAGCGACATGATCGACAGGCTCGCCGACCTGCCGCTGTCCTATCACCCTGGCACGGCCTGGGAATATTCCGTGGCGACCGACGTGCTCGGCCGTGTGGTCGAGGTCGTCTCGGGCCAGCCGCTCGACGCCTTCCTGAAGGCGCGCATCTTCGATTCCCTCGGCATGACCGACACCGGCTTTTATGTCCCCGAGACACAGCAGGGCAGGCTGGTCGCGCTCTACAACGGCGCCGACGTGCTCGACCCCATGAAGCCCGGCCTCACGCGGGCCGACCATTTGCCTTACCCGCAAGCCTATCGGCGGCCGCTGCCGCGGCTCTCGGGCGGCGGCGGTCTGGTCTCGACCTTGCCAGACATGCTCGCGCTGGTGTGTGCGCTGCTGCCCGGGTCCGATGCGTTGCTGAAGCCGGAAACGCTGCGGCAGATGATGACGAACCAGCTGCCCGCAGGCCAGACCATCCGCTTTGCCAATCTCGGCCCGATTCCCGGCAAGGGCTTTGGCCTCGGCGGCGCCGTCACCTTCGCGCCGACACCGTTCGATCCGCCGAACTCGACCGGTGAATTCCAATGGGGCGGCCTGGCCGGGACCCATTGGTGGATCTGTCCGGAAGCCAATACGGCGGGCGTGCTGATGGCCCAGCGCTATATGGGCTTCTGGAATCCGTTCTTCTTCGAGTTCAAGCGCCTGGCCTATCAGGCGGTCGGAGCCTGATCGCAAAAAATCTTCCGTCAGCGCGAATCCTTTTTGGCCGTCGCGTCCTCTTGTTGGTCGAGGCAATCGGTCTCGGCCCATATCGGAGGATGTGATGGGATTCTATCGAAAGAACATCGGCGGACTGCATCAGGTGGTGCGGGTCGTCCTGGGGATTGCGGTGGCGGCTGCGGCGTTCGTTTATCTTGCCGGCGCGACGGCATGGCTGGTCGCGCTCGGTGGCGCCGGTTTCGCACTGACCGGTCTCGTCGGTTATTGTCCGATGTGCGCGATGGCAGGCATCGGCAAGGGAGGGATGTCGTGAGCGCGGCGGCGATCTCGCCAAATCTGTTCGAGGCCGCGCGGCTCGGCGATGCCGAGGCGATTGCGCGTCTGCTCGAGACGACGCAGCCGGATATTCGTCGCTATGCGCGCGCGACCTGCCGCAGCTCGGCGGACGCGGAGGATGCGACGCAGGAGGCGCTCTGGATCCTGTTCCGTCACGTCGGCACGATCCGTTCGCTGCTGGCATTGTCGGCCTGGCTGTTCAGCGTGGTCCGGCGCGAATGCCTGCGGCTCGCGCGCCGGGCCGGCCTTGTGCCGGCGGTCGATGGCGCCGAGGCGGAGGCCGCACTGCTGTTGCGCCCTGAGGCCGATCTGCGGCTCGACGTCGCCGCGGCGTTCGAGGCGCTGCCGCCGCACTATCGCGATGTCGCGCTGATGCGCGACGTCAAGGAGATGACGATCGAAGAGATTGCCGCCGCGCTCGGCGCGAGCAGGCAGACCGTGAAGGCGCGGCTGCGTCGCGCCCGCGCGTTGATGCGCGAATATCTGACGAGATGAGAGACGACCGGATTAAGGAAAAGAATGGAGTGACGTGGGCGGGAGACGTCGCCTCCCGCCCGCGGTTCGCTTTAGTCCTTCCACGGATCGAACTCGCCTTCGCCGGCCATGGCGACGGCGAACGGCCGCAGCGTGTGCAGCACGCGCACGGTGCCGGCGTGCTGGGCCAGCACGTCCGGCAGGCGGCGATAGGCCATCGGGCTCTCGTCGAGGTCGGCACCGATCAAGGTGACGCCGCGCTCGTTCAGCCAACGGTCCATCTCCTCGCGCGAGAAGCGCCGCTTCGCCTCACGTCGTCCGAACAGGCGGCCGGCGCCGTGCACGGTCGAGTAGAGCGAGGCCTTGGCTTCCGGGCTGTCGACGCCTTCGAGGATGACGGCGTCGTCGCCCATCGAGCCGCCGACGAACCCCTTCTGGCCGGGAAACGCCGGCGTCGCGCCCTTGCGCACCACCCACAGATCCTTGCCGTCGTGGGTCTCACGCCAGGCATAATTGTGGTGGTTGTGCACGCTCTCGGTCACGCTGCCGCCGATGATCTGGCGGACGCGCTCGACGACCCATTCGCGGCCCGCATAGGCATAGCGCCCGGCGAGCTGCATCGCCGCGATGTAGCGGCGGCCGAGCTCGCTGTCCTCGTCGACGACGGCGGGCGGGACGTTCATGCCGTCCTTGCCGCCGGCGGCCTTGAGGTAGCGCGTCGCGGAGGTGTGCCCGAGACCGCGGCTGCCGAAGTGGACGCCGATCCAGACGAAGCCTTCCTCGTCGCGCATGAGGTCGACATAGTGGTTGCCCGATCCGACCGTGCCGAGCTGCTTCACCGCCTTCTGACGGTAGTCCTCCATGTCGCTTTCGCGCCAGGCCTCGCCGTCGTCGAACAGGTCGTGCTCGGCCCGTTCCGCGTTGGCACGTCCGACGCCGAACGAGATCACCTTGGCGACGTCGCGGATGATCGTGGGAGCGATCCCCGCGATGTCGTCGAAGCGCGTGTCGAGCCGAGCCGCCATGTTGCCGCAGCCAATGTCGAAGCCGACGCCGGAGATGCTGATCTGCTTCTCATAGGCGATCACCCCGCCGACCGGCTGCGCATAGCCGAGATGGCCGTCGGCGCAGATCACGCCGGAGACGACATTGCCGATGGCCATGCAATTGCGCATCTGCGCGATCGTCGCCTCCTCATGCGGGCCGAACACCTTCAGCGGCGCATTCTGGAAGCGGGCGTCCTGCGTCCGGAACGCGGCAATCGAGCTCGCGGTCGCATTGGCCTCGCGGGCAAGATGCTCCTTGCGCGCTGCGTCCTTGTACAGGCACCAGGCCGGCTGGCCGCGGCCTTCGCCGACGCGCGAGTCGGGATCGACACCGGCGGCGAGGCAGAGCTCGCGGGCGCGTTCCATGTAGGGATCGGGTCGTCGCATGGTCGTAGATCCTTGTCATTCCGCGCGCACCATAACGGGGGCGGGCGGATCATTTCAGAGATTTCGTTGGCCCCGGGCGCATCTCGCGTCCGGGGCCATTGTTGTTGCGCATCAGGTCAACGCCGTCTCGGACGCCGCGATCCACGCGACCACGGCCTCGGAGAAGCCGTTGACGCGGGTCCAGGCGCCGTGACCGACGCCGTGCTGATACGAGGCCACGTTGACCATGGTGCCGCGCGCCCTCGGCTCGGGCACCTGGTCGTGGCTCTGCTCGTCGGTGAAGACGATGAGGCGATCGCCCTTGCAGTCGATCTCCGTCACCGCCTTGCCGAGATAGGTTCCGCCATGCGGCTGCGAGTTGATGATCGCATCCCGCAGCGCGAAACCGCGGCGGGGAGGGACCTTCACGACCTCGTTGGAGAAGGTGAAGATCTCGACCTCGTCGCAGATCTCGCGGGCGAGAATGGCAAGGCCACACGCCGCCTCCGCGCGCGTCATTTCCGACTGCGCGGAGAGCGTTGCGAACATCGAGCCGGACACGTCGATCAGGAGCCGGGTGCGGCCCGGAAGCCGCACATGGTCCTTGATCGACTTGAGCATCGCAGCCTCGAGCTCGGGCTCGAAGTCCGGCGCATAGCGCGCCGCCGTGATGAAGCGATAGGGCAGGATACGATCCGTCCGCATCGCCTCGATCGCGCCTGCGATGGTCTCGCGCAGGACCTGCGCGTTCTGCATCAGGCGCAGATTGCGCAGTAGCGCCAGGCCGCCGAGCTTTCGCTCGGCGATCAGCCGCTCGAAGGTCTCGCGCTTGTTCTTGCCGGCCGAGAGCGAAACCTCCCAGGTGTCGGGGGAGGCGAGCTCGCCATCGACGAGCTGCTTCCACACCTTCGCCTGATCGGCGTCTTTCGGCTTGGCGTGCACCAGGAACAGAACGTCCCTGATCCGCACCGCGCCGTCGCGGTCCCACTTGGCGAGCTGATAGGCGTCGAACTTGGTCAGCGCGCGGGCAAGACCCTTCTTCACCTGTGCCGAGACCGGCTGGCGCTTGCGCTGCTGCATCGGCCCCAGCGCATCCGCCCAGTAGATCGCGAGCAGCTCCGTCATCTCGTCGGGACGCTGGATCACCTGGGCGAGCGTGTCGGCAACGAGGGTGCGGTGCTTCTCGTTCCGCGCCATCTCGCGGATGACGAGGAGCGGTGCGTGCCGCAGCTTCATCACTTCGCGCGCCTCGATCGCAAGCTGCGCGACGCGCGCGGGCGCGACCTTGGGCACGAGGGCCTTGATGCGGTCGGCGATGGCGACGCCATCCTCGTAGAACTGGTCCTCCCACAGGAGGCAGTTCATCAGCGCGCGCTTCAGCTCCATCTCGGGCGTGAAGCGAATTGCGCGTGCGCCCTCCCGCGTGAAGGCGCGAACGATCTTGTTGAGCCTGACCATGATGGCCTCCTCTTGGGTTGATGGGCGATGGAAACGGTGCCGGGGAACAGGCGAGGCTGTACTGCCCTTGCGGGCAAGTCACATGCTCAACCGCTGAGCTACGGACTTTCGTCCGGAAGGAGTCGAACCTTCGACATTGCGATCCGAAGTAACAGCGCTCCTCACCACCGGCGGTGGCTAGGGGACACGATCCGGGAACGGGCGATTGCTGTACCCGACGAGCCGAAGCTCGCCGGAAAGCGCTCTATCCTCTGAGCTACCGGTGCATGGGACACCGGGCGGGATTCGAACCCGCGACCTCTCGCGTTGCAGGCGAAGTAACAGAAATCTTCACCACGGATCGTGATGGGGTTGGCGGGGAACGATCGATGCTGTTGCTGCCCTTGCGGGCGATCCGCCTTTCGGCGCGCAGGGTTCGAACCTGCTCGGCGCTTTCCCGCCTTTACCACGAAGTAACAGACATCTTCACCACCGCCAGGCCAGTGCTTTCGCATCGGCCATTGATGGGTACGCTGGGGAACGGGCGATATCGGCTTTCAGTGACAACAACACAGTCTCTGTCCCCAACGGATAGATCCTGCGCCGGGCCGCGTGCAAGCCTTTTCCGAGGCCGCATCCCGGTGCGTGTGTCAAAGGCGGGAGGCATACCCGCTGTGCCGTGTGGAGAAGTATCCGACATCTTCACCACCAGCGTCGGTTGAGCCGCGATCCCTCACGGCAAACCGAGTTAGAAAAATTCGATCGCGGCGCTGTCGACGCGCCGCACATTGCGAACCCACTGGGTTCGCTCTGCCATCGGTGTCCGGCTCATCGCCTCGTTCCCTCCGGCAGGCCCCGCGCACTTGGGCACGCGCCTCTCCAGCGCGAGCCCCGAGATCCGGGTCTCTCGTTCCGGCCATTGCCGGGATGTTCGGTGGGGCCGCGCGGCGGGCAACAAAAAACCCTCCGGAGCGGCAGGCTCAGGAGGGTCCGTGAGAAGCGGACTGTCGATCTCGCGGTCAGGCAAGATCGCTCCCATGAGCCGGGCATGCGCAATCGAACAGCTTTGGGCTATTCGGTATGCGGACAGTTCTTTCGTAGCGGTACGACATCGCTCGGTTCATGGTGTCTGTCGCAAACGGAAGTGCTTGCGAGGGCGCGGGACATACGCCCGCAACTTGCGGATGTCAAGCGAGACGCGCGAGGAAACTGAAATTGACGGACGCATGACTTGCAAAAACTATCTGGGGCTCGACGGATTTCGCTTCGGCTGGGTCGCAGCGTGGATCGACGAGCGCGGCGATCAAGGCTTCGATTATTCGCCAAGCCTGATGCGTCTGCTCGCAATCCCGCACGCCCGCGCGATGATCGACATGCCGATCGGACTGAACGCGAGCGGCTACCGCGCCTGCGATTTGCGCGCACGCGAACTGATCGGCCCAGCCGTGTTTCTCGGCGCGCGCCGCGACCTCTGGGCGTTCCACGACATGGCGGCGGCCAATCGCCATTACTGGAAGCACGAAGGCGAGGGCAGGGGCGTGTCGGCGCAGCTCTGGAATATCAGGGACAAGATGAGGGAGGTCGACGAGGCCATGACGCCGGCGCGGCAGGCGACGATCGGCGAAGCGCATCCGGAATTGATCTTCTGGAATCTGGCAGGACGCGTGCGGCTCGAACCGAAGTCCTCGCCGCGGGGCCGCGAGCAGCGTATCGCGCTTTTGAGAGGCCGCGGCTTCACTGAGGTCAAGAGATGGCTCACGCTTCGCCACGGCACCGGGATCGGTCGCGACGATCTCATCGACGCCTGTGCCTGCGCTGTCGCAGCGCGCGACAGCACGCAATCCGTTGGTGACGGCAGGATCGATCCGCGCGGACTACGGATGGAGATCAACTTCTGAAGGCGATCAGCCCCGCCGCTCGCCTTTACCTTCCAGCCGGCAGCGACTATTGCGGCTTGGAGTCGAGCGGACGTCTTCGTCGTCCAGTCTTGTTGCTCTCGCTTCGTACTCCTCGGCCATCGCCCGCAACCGCTGCGCCGCTTTGCTGTGCGTGAGATCGTTCGCGACGCGGCGACAGCGTTCGGCGTGGTCGAGCAGGGCGCGTTTCTCGATGTTCATTAAGCGACAACGCGCGAGGGGGCCATTGGTCCCTTTGAGAGCCGCCGGAACAGAGCGATGCCGTCGCAGCGAGATCGGGAAAAAATAGCAATATTTTGTCGTCGCCTGGAACGTGGCGCCTGAGCCGACGTTCTACGCCAGAGGCTGTCGAGGGATATACAATACAATGTACGACGTGTGCCAATTGGCGACCGCGATGCTCGCGGTTGCCTTTACGGCCCTGCTGCTGATCACGGGTCAACGGTTCATCGAGTCTCGGCTGCAGTATGAAGCAATGCCCCCGTTCGTGGCGATGGCGACACTGCCGCCCTAGCACAGCCGGAAGTGACTTGCGCGGTGCGGTACCTTGCCTAGATTGAGCACGCCTCAGTCCATGCACCCAGAGTCCCGATGTCCGATATGTCCTCCATTCCTGTCCCCAACTGGGACCGTCTGTCAGTCTTTCCGATCACCAGGCGCTGGCCACCCAAGCATCCGGAATTACTTCAGCTCTATTCGCTGCCGACGCCGAACGGCGTCAAGGTTTCGATCATGCTGGAGGAGATCGAGCTTCCTTACGAAGCGCATCTGGTCGACTTCGGCAAGGACGACCAGAAGACGCCCGAATTCCTCTCGCTCAATCCCAACGGTAAGATTCCGGCGATCCTCGATCCCAACGGTCCCCGCGACAGGAAACCATTGGCGCTGTTCGAGTCCGGGGCGATCCTGCAATATCTCGCGGAGAAGACCGGCAAGCTGCTGCCGCAGGATGCCGCGCGGCGTTATCAGACGCTGCAGTGGCTGCACTTCCAGATGGGCAGCGTCGGGCCGATGTTCGGTCAGGTCGGCTTCTTCCACAAATTCGCCGGCAAGGATTACGAGGACAAGCGGCCTCGTGACCGCTACGTCGCCGAAGCCAAGCGCCTGCTCGGCGTGATGGATACGCATCTGGCCGGCCGGCAATGGTTCATGGATGACGACTACACCATTGCCGACATCTCCATGCTCGGCTGGGTGCGCAATCTCATCGGCTTTTATGGCGCCGGCGATCTCGTCGAATTCGCCCAGTTCAAGGCGGTCGGCGCCTGGCTCGAACGCGGCCTCGCGCGTCCCGCGGTGCAGCGCGGATTGAACATTCCGGCAAGGCCCTGACAAGGCCCTGAGGCTAGAACAGCCGTCCGCCGTTCGGCACCGGCTTGCTCGGCTGCACCAGCACCACCTTGCCGTCGGCATCGGGGAAGCCGAGCGTCAGCACCTCGGAGACGACCGGGCCGATCTGGCGCGGCGGGAAATTGACGACGGCCGCGACCTGTTGGCCCACGAGACTTTCAAGCGGGTGGTTTTCGGTGATCTGGGCCGAGCTCTTGCGCACGCCGATGGCGGGGCCGAAATCGATCCACAGCCGCCAGGCCGGCTTGCGCGCTTCCGGAAACGGTTTGGCGTCGACGATGGTGCCGACACGGACGTCGACCGCGAGGAATGTGTCGAAGTCGATGGTCGGTGCGGCCGCCGCTGCGGGATCGTGGGTGACGTGCATGGGATGTCCGTTCGGTGGGGTGACGCGTCTCGCGACATTGTCGCGCGACGCGGAGTTTCGTACAACGCCACGCACATCACCGCTACGCCATGCGCGAGGACCGTCTTGCCCACCATCATCTACGGCATCAAGAACTGCGACACCATGAAGAAGGCCCGCGCCTGGCTCGATGGCCATGGCGTGGCTTACGCGTTTCACGACTACAAGGCGGCGGGTGTCGAGAAGGACAGGCTGAAGCAGTGGAGCGACAAGGTCGGTTGGGAGACCCTGCTCAATCGCGCCGGGACGACCTTCAAGAAGCTGCCCGACTCCGACAAGGAAGGCCTCACCGAGAAGAAGGCGCTGGCCTTGATGCTAGCGCAACCATCGATGATCAAGCGGCCGGTGCTCGAAATCGGCGGCAAGCTGTTGGTCGGCTTCAAGCCGGATATCTATGCCAAGGAGGTCGGCGGCAAGGCGCGCTGACGGCTAGTTCAGCTCAATGATCTCGTTGGAGATGGCGCGGCCCGGCTGGTCCGAGAACTCGACCGGATCGGCGGGTGCGATGCGGCCGGGGGCGCGATGAAACAGCTCGCGATCGATCACGGCCCGCAGCTTCGGGCGCGGCAGCGCGTCATTTCCGCGCATCAGATTCTTGATCTCGAAGCCGCCGTCCTCGCAGAAGGTCTTTACTGACGCGATGACGTGGCTGACCCTGCCGTCGGTCAGGAACGGCAGCAGCAGCCGCTCATACGCGACGATTCGGCCATAGGCGTCGTCGACGTCGGCAACGCTGTAGATCGGAAGGCCGCGCGCGACGCATTCATGATAGATCGGCATCACGTATGGTGCGAGCCGCGGCCCGACGTAATCATCGAGCGAAACGCCCTTGCCGGTATGCCCATAGGCGCGCGAGATGCGCGTGCCTTCGCTCTGGATGACCAGACGCGGCGTCGGCGTCGAAAGCTCCACCGTATAATAGATGAGATCCGACAGCTCCTCCTCGAGCCGCGCGGGCTGATACTCCCAGATCGCGGGAGCGATCTGCTGGCGCGCATAAAGTCGCAGCCACGTGTTGAGGAGATCACGCTGGCGGATCGACTTGACGACGGAGGGAGCGGCGCTTGCAAAATCCAAGACAATATTCTCCGCGCGTGAAAACCCTGGGATGATCGGGCTTGCGGGAAAATTTTCGATGAAGGCTGGCGCGGGAGACGAAAGACCGTTAACGACGGCTTGATGGCCGGTGCCTTGCGAACCGGAAAGGCCGGGCAGGCACGACATCGACCTCTGCGACTAAGGGAGCATTTGTACCCCGGCCGGAGGCCTGACCTGCTCAGCTTTCCGCCTTGCCTAACCCCCGTCACCTCCGGCATATTCCGCGCCCGGAGGCGGCGCCCCGGTGGGCTGCAAGTCCTCCGGACAGCCGAAGCAACAAGGACAGCCACGCGCCGCGCGCGGGCAGGGGGAAAACTGTTTGGCCGATGAGTTCATTCTCGAAACGGAAGGCTTGACCAAGGAGTTCGCGGGCTTCTTCGCCGTCCGCGACGTTGCGCTCAAGGTTCGCCGTGGGAGCATTCATGCGTTGATCGGCCCGAACGGGGCCGGCAAGACGACCTGCTTCAATCTTCTGACCAAGTTCCTCAAGCCGTCGGCCGGGAAAATCCTGTACAAAGGGCAGGACATCACCGCGATGGCGCCGGCGGATGTGGCCCGCATGGGGCTGGTCCGTTCGTTCCAGATTTCGGCGGTGTTTCCCCATCTCACCGCGCTCGAGAACGTCCGTGTCGCGCTGCAGCGCCAGCATGGCTCTTCGTTCGATTTCTGGCGCTCCAAGTCGGTGCTCAACCGCTTCAACGACCGCGCGCGCGAGCTGTTGAACGATGTCGGCCTCAACGAGTTTGCCAACACGCCGGCGGTCGAGATGCCCTATGGGCGCAAGCGTGCACTTGAGATTGCGACCACGCTGGCGCTCGACCCGGAGATGATGCTGCTCGACGAGCCGATGGCCGGCATGGGCCACGAGGACATCGACAAGATCGCGGCGCTGATCAAGCGCATCTCCGCGAAATACACCATCCTGATGGTCGAGCATAACTTAAGCGTCGTGGCCAACCTCTCCGATATCATCACCGTGCTGACGCGCGGGCAGGTGCTCGCGCAAGGCCACTACTCCGAGCTCACCAAGGACGAGCGCGTCAAGGAAGCTTACCTGGGAGCCGGTCATGCCTGATACAGCGATCGCCGAGGCTCCGGCCAGGGCTGCGACTGGCGGGAATATCCTGCAAGTCCGCAACTTGGAAGCCTGGTACGGCGAGTCTCACATCCTGCACGGGATCAACTTCGACGTGAACGCGGGCGAGGTCGTCACCCTGCTCGGGCGCAACGGCGCCGGCAAGACGACGACGCTGAAGTCGATCATGGGCATCATCGGCAAGCGCACCGGCTCGGTGAAGTTCAACAACCAGGAGATCATCCGCGCGACCTCCGACAAGATCGCGCGCATGGGCGTCGCCTTCTGTCCGGAAGAGCGGGGCATATTCTCCAGCCTCGACGTCCGCGAGAATTTGATGCTGCCGCCGGTTGTCCGCGAAGGCGGTTTGCCGCTCGACCAGATCTTCGAGCTGTTCCCGAACCTGAAGGAGCGGCTGAACAGCCAGGGCACCAAGCTGTCGGGCGGCGAGCAGCAGATGCTGGCGATCGCGCGCATCCTACGCACCGGCGCGAGCTTCCTGATGCTGGACGAGCCGACCGAGGGTCTTGCACCCGTCATCATCCAGCAGATCGGCCATACCATTGCGCGGCTCAAGAAGGAGGGCTTCACGATCCTCCTGGTCGAGCAGAACTTCCGCTTCGCTTCCACCGTCGCCGACCGCTATTACGTAGTCGAGCACGGCAAGATCATTGACGGGTTTTCCAATTCGGAGCTTGCCGCCAACATGGACAAGCTCCACACCTATCTCGGTGTGTAGCCGAGCAGGCCGGACGATCGAGAGTAACTATCAAAGGAATATTGGGAGGTCGGATTATGAAGCACAGCATTTCGGCAATGTTGCTCGGGACGGCCCTGGCGCTCGGCGCGGCAGGCGGCGCGGTCGCGCAGGACAAGAACATCAAGATCGGCGTGCTGACCGACAATTCAGGACTTTATGCCGATCTCGGTGGCGCCGGCTCGACCGTCGCCGCACAGATGGCGATCGAGGATTCCGGGCTCGCTGCCAAGGGCTGGAAGCTCGACCTGATCTCCGCCGACCATCAGAACAAGCCCGACATCGGCTCCACGATTGCTCGGCAATGGATCGACGTCGAGAAGGTCGACATCTTCATGGATGTCCTGAACTCCGGCGTTGCGCTGGCGGTGAACAATATCGTCAAAGAGAAGAATTCCATCCTGATCAACACAGGTGCGGCGACGTCGGATCTCACCAACGCGCAATGCTCGCCGAATACGGTCCACTGGGTCTATGATACCTATATGCTGGCCAACAGTACCGGGCAGGCGCTGGTGAAGGCGGGCGGCGACACCTGGTATTTTCTCACCGCGGACTACGCCTTTGGCCATGCCCTCGAGCGCGACACCGCCGCGGTGGTGGTGAAGTCGGGCGGCAAGGTGATCGGCAACGTCAAGCATCCCCTGAATACCGCTGACTTCTCGTCCTTCCTGCTTCAGGCGCAGGCCTCCAAAGCCAAGATCATCGGCATGGCGAATGCCGGCGGCGACACCACCAACACCATCAAGCAGGCGTCCGAGTTCGGCATCGTCTCGGGCGGCCAGAAGCTTGCGGGTCTGCTGCTCTTCATCACCGACGTGCACTCGCTCGGTCTGAAGGTGGCGCAGGGCTTGAATTTCACCGAGACCTTCTATTGGGACATGAACGACGGCACGCGCGCCTTCTCCAAACGCTTTTCCGAGCGGATGAAGAACAAGGCGATGCCCTCGATGGTGCAGGCCGGCGTCTATTCGGGCCTGCTGCACTACTTCAAGGCGCTGGAGGCGATGGGCGGCAATCCGCATGACGGGGCCAAGGTGGTCGCCAAGATGAAGGAGATGCCGACCGACGATGCGTTGTTCGGCAAGGGAACGATCCGTGCGGACGGTCGCAAGCTGCATCCGGCCTATCTGTTCGAGGTCAAGAAGCCCGAGGAATCCAAGGGCCCCTGGGACTATTACAAGCTGATCGGCACGACCCCCGGCGACCTGGCCTTCCGGCCGCTGTCGGAAAGCGCCTGTCCGCTGGTGAAGAAGTAACGGTGAACGATGCGGGCCGGCGCGCAACGGCGCCGGCCTGTCTTTGAGGAATAGAAGGGACCGGGTGCGGGATCGATGCAGGCTCTCTACGCTCAGCTACTGGTGGGACTGATCAACGGCTCGTTCTACGCGCTGCTCAGTCTCGGGCTTGCCGTCATCTTCGGCATGCTCAACATCATCAATTTCGCCCACGGCGCGCTCTACATGATGGGCGCCTTCGTCGCCTATTTCCTGTTGAACCTTGGTGGCATCAATTATTGGTGGGCGCTGCTGCTGGCGCCGATCATCGTCGGCATCTTCGGCATGATCCTGGAACGGACCATGCTGCAATGGCTAACCGGGCTCGATCATCTCTACGGCCTGCTCCTGACCTTCGGCATCGCGCTGATCGTGCAGGGCGTGTTCCAGAACTATTTCGGCTCCTCGGGCCTGCCTTACGCCATTCCCGAGCAGCTCAGGGGCGGCATGAATCTCGGCTTCATGTTCCTGCCGATCTACCGCGGCTGGGTCGTCGTGTTCTCGCTGGCGGTGTGCCTTGCGACCTGGTTTCTCATCGAGAAGACGCAGCTCGGCGCCTACCTGCGCGCCGCCACTGAAAATCCGACGCTGGTGCGTGCCTTCGGCATCAACGTGCCGCGCATGATCACGCTCACTTACGGTCTCGGCGTCGGCCTTGCCGCGCTTGCCGGCGTGCTCTCGGCGCCGATCAACCAGGTGCGGCCGCTGATGGGTGCCGACCTCATCATCGTCGTGTTCGCGGTGGTGGTGATCGGCGGCATGGGCTCGATCATGGGCTCCATCATCACCGGCTTTGCGCTCGGCGTGATCGAGGGCCTGACCAAGTATTTCTACCCCGAGGCCTCCAACACCGTCGTGTTCGTGCTGATGGTGCTGGTGCTGCTGGTGAAGCCGACGGGATTGACGGGAAGGGCGGCCTGAGATGACAACCCTGACGGACGACACGCTTCCTGTGACCCCGCGCGCAATGCGCGACGAGATGATTGTATTCGCAGTGATGGCGCTGCTGCTCGCAGCGGTGCCGTTCACGGGCGTCTATCCGTTCTTCGTGATGCAGGCGCTGTGCTTTGCGCTGCTCGCCTGCGCCTTCAATCTGCTGGTCGGCTATGGCGGCTTGCTGTCGTTCGGCCACGCGATGTTTCTGGGCACGGCCGGCTATTGCAGCGCGCATGCGCTGAAGGTCTGGGCGCTGCCGCCCGAGCTCGGCATTCTCGTCGGCGTCGCCGCGGCGTTCGTGCTCTCGATCGTCACCGGCTACATCTCGATCCGACGCCAGGGCATCTATTTCTCGATGATCACGCTGGCGCTGTCGCAGCTCCTGTACTTCATCTATCTCCAGGCCCCGTTCACCCATGGTGAGGACGGCATCCAGGGCATCCCGCAGGGACGCATGTTCGGCGTGCTCGATCTGTCCAAGCCGACGGTGCTGTACTATGTCGTGCTGGTCGGCTTCCTCGCCGGCTTCCTCCTGATCTTCCGCATCATCAACTCGCCGTTCGGCGAGGTGCTGAAATCGATCCGCGAGAACGAGCAGCGCGCGATCTCGCTCGGCTACCGCACCGACCAATACAAGTTCCTGGCCTTCGTGCTGTCGGGGACGCTCGCCGGACTTGCCGGTGCGCTGAAGGTGTTCGTGGCGCAGAACGCTTCGCTCACCGACGTGCACTGGACGATGTCGGGCGAGGTCGTGCTGATGACGCTGGTCGGCGGGCTCGGCACCGTTTTCGGTCCCGTGGTCGGCGCCTTCGTGATCATCGCCATGCAGCAATATCTGGCCGGCTTCGGCCAGTGGGTGACGGTGATCCAAGGCGCGATCTTCGTGGTCTGCGTGCTCACCTTCCGCCGCGGCGTCGTCGGCGAAATCGCGCATTACTTCCGGCGATCGCTCTAAGTAACTGGTATTGCATCAGTTTCATTGATGCATGAAAGCGGTGGATGATCCGGCTCCGCGGGCGTGAGGCGACACGCGCGCGGATCGAAAATGGTCTATGACAGTTTTGTGACAGCCCTTGCGGGCCTGACCATTTTCCAACCGGTAGTTTGTCCCCATGATGCGATGGTTTCGTGCGTTCCTGCCCAGGGAAGAGCGGTTCTTCGACCTGTTCGACCGCCATGCCCAGACCGTGATCCAGGGCGCGGTCGCGCTCCAGGGCATGCTCAACGGGGGCGAGGAGACGCCGGTCTATTGCCAGCGCGTCAACCAGTTCGAGAACGACGCCGACAATATCACCCGCGAGGTGCTGACGGCGGTGCGCCGCACCTTCATCACCCCGTTCGACCGCGGCGACATCAAGAACCTGATCACGTCGCTGGACGATGCCATCGACCAGATGCAGCAGACGGCCAAGGCCGTGATGCTGTTCGAGGTGCGCAGTTTCGAGCCGCCGATGCGCGAGATCGGCGGACTCTTGATCGAATGCGCCAATCTGGTCGGCCGTGCGCTGCCGCTGATGCAGGAGATCGGCAAGAACGTCGCCATGCTGACCGCGATCACCGAGGAGCTCGGCAAGCTCGAGGGCCGTGTCGACGATCTCCACGACATCGGCCTGAAGGAGCTGTTCCTCAAGCATCGCGACGGCAATGCGATGGACTTCATCGTAGGCGTCGAGATTTACGACCATCTCGAGAAGGTCGCCGACCGCTTCGACGACGTCGCCAACGAGATCAACAGCATCGTCATCGAGCAAGTGTAGGGCAGGGCCGCCGTGGATGCTGCGTTGGCTTTTCCCGTCCTGGTCGGCTTGATCGCCGTCGCTCTGCTGTTCGACTTCCTGAACGGCCTGCACGACGCCGCCAATTCGATCGCGACCATCGTCTCGACCCGAGTGCTGCGGCCGCAATTCGCGGTGTTTTGGGCCGCGTTCTTCAATTTCATCGCGTTCCTGGTGTTCGGGCTGCACGTCGCCCAGACCATCGGCACAGGCATCATCGATCCCGCGGTCGTCGACGCCCAGGTGATCTTCGCAGCCCTCGTCGGCGCCATCGTCTGGAACCTCGTGACCTGGGCGCTCGGCATTCCATCGTCGTCGTCGCACGCGCTGATCGGCGGGCTAGTCGGCGGCGGCTTGGCCAAGGCCGGTATTTCGGCCGCGGTGTGGAGCGGCCTGTCCAAGACCGTGTTGGCCATCGTGCTGTCGCCGCTGGTTGGCTTCCTGCTCGCAATGGCGCTGGTTGCGATCGTGTCCTGGGCCTCGGTGCGCTCGACGCCGTTCGCGGTCGACCGCGCCTTCCGCATCCTGCAATTCGTCTCCGCGTCGCTCTATTCGCTCGGCCATGGCGGCAACGACGCGCAGAAGACCATGGGCATCATCGCGGTGTTGCTCTATTCGCAGGGCCATCTCGGCAGCGAGTTCTCGGTGCCGTTCTGGGTGGTGCTGTCGTGCCAGGCGGCGATGGCGCTGGGCACGCTGATGGGCGGCTGGCGCATCGTCCGCACCATGGGCCTGCGCATCACGAAATTGACCCCGATGCAGGGCTTTTGCGCCGAGACCGGGGGCGCGGTGACTCTGTTCATGGCGACCTACCTCGGGGTTCCTGTCTCGACCACCCACACCATCACCGGCGCCATCGTCGGCGTCGGCGCCGCCCGCCGCGTCTCGGCCGTGCGCTGGAACGTCGCAAGCTCCATCGTCTATGCCTGGGTGATCACGATCCCGGCCTCAGGCATCGTGGCCGCGCTGACCTGGTGGGTGGTCCAGCTCGTCAAGTGACGAGCTTCAGTCCGATGATGCCGGCGACGATCAGGCCGATGCTGGCGAGGCGGAAGGCCGTCGCCGGCTCGCCGAACAGAACCATGCCGAGCGTCGCGGTGCCGACCGCGCCGATGCCGGTCCAGACCGCATAGGCGGTTCCGACGGGCAGGGATTTGAGCGCAAATCCGAGCAGGATGACGCTGCCGGCCATGGCCGCGAGCGTGACCGCGGACGGGACAAGCTTGCTAAAGCCCTCGGTGTATTTCAGGCCGATGGCCCAGGTGATCTCGAGGAGACCGGCGACGAACAGGATGCTCCAGGCCATGACGACCCTCCATTCAAGGCAGGGTCGTCCCCGCGGCTGGTGTGCTGATGGGCAGGGAGGTCGTCCTCCCAAAACGGGGATATGGGGCTGGCCGGAAACCTTCGCAATCACCAAATGAGGCTTGATCAGGCCCGTTTTCCCTGCCACACGCTCCCGCCATGTCCGACATCGCCGCCACCACAGCCGAATCGCCGGCCCGTTCCCCGCTTGCCGCCGAGGTGGCGAGGCGGCGGACCTTTGCGATCATCTCCCATCCCGACGCCGGCAAGACCACGCTGACCGAAAAGCTGCTGCTGTTCGGCGGCGCTATCAACCTCGCCGGCCAGGTCAAGGCCAAAGGCGAGCGGCGCAACACGCGTTCGGACTGGATGAAGATCGAGCGCGAACGCGGCATCTCGGTGGTGACCTCGGTGATGACCTTCGAGTTCGAAGGCCTCGTCTTCAACCTGCTGGACACGCCGGGCCACGAGGACTTTTCGGAGGACACCTATCGCACGCTGACGGCGGTCGATTCCGCCGTGATGGTGATCGACGCGGCCAAGGGTATCGAGGCGCGCACCCGAAAGCTGTTCGAGGTGTGCCGTCTGCGCGACATCCCGATCATCACCTTCATCAACAAGATGGACCGCGAGAGCCGCGACGTGTTCGAGCTGCTCGACGAGATCGAGAAGACGCTGGCGCTCGACACCACGCCGATGACCTGGCCGGTCGGCCGCGGCCGCGACTTCCTCGGCACCTATGACGTCGTCAATGGCGGCGTGCGCCTGCTCGAAGGCGGCGGCGCCAAGACCGGCGCGGCGCTCGAGATCGAGATCGAAGAGCTCGCCAAGCTCAACGCCAATCTCGACGTCTCCGCCGTGAAGGACGAGCTCGAGCTCGTCACCGAGGCGTCGAAGCCGTTCGAGCTGGACGCGTTCCGCGAGGGACATCTGACGCCGGTCTATTTCGGCAGCGCGCTGCGTAATTTCGGCGTCGGAGACCTCCTGGAGGGCCTCGGCAAGTTTGCGCCCGAGCCGCGCGCGCAGGACAGCGACCAGCGCAAGGTCGAGGCCACCGATCCCAGGATGAGCGCCTTCGTGTTCAAGATCCAGGCCAACATGGATCCCAACCACCGCGACCGCATCGCGTTTGCGCGCCTGTGTTCGGGCAAGCTCAGCCGCGGCATGAAGGCCAAGCTCGTGCGCACCGGCAAGAGCATGCCGCTGTCGAGCCCGCAATTCTTCTTCGCACAGGACCGCTCGGTCGCGGACGAAGCCTTCGCCGGCGACGTCGTCGGCATTCCCAACCACGGCACGCTGCGCATCGGCGATACGCTGACCGAGGGCGAGGATTTCAACTTCGTCGGCGTGCCGAGCTTCGCGCCGGAAATCGTCCGCCGTGTCCGTCTCACCGACGCGATGAAGGCGAAGAAGCTGAAGGAAGCGCTGCAGCAGATGTCGGAAGAGGGCGTGGTGCAGGTGTTCCGCCCCCGCGACGGCGCCCCGGCGCTGGTCGGGGTGGTCGGCGCGCTGCAGCTCGATGTTCTCAAGGCCCGGCTCGAGGCGGAATATTCGCTGCCGGTCGAATTCGAGGTCAGCGAGTTCCAGCTGGCGCGCTGGGTCTCCTCGGAGGACCGCAAGAAGCTCGACAGCTTCATCGCCGCCAATAATTCGAGCATTGCCGACGACGTCGACGGCGATCCTGTCTATCTCGCCCGGAACGAGTTCTACCTCGGCTACACCAAGGAGCGTGCCGAGGGCATCGAGTTCAGCAACGTCAAGGACGTCAAGAAAAAGGGGTAATGTTTCCCAGACGTTCTCCGTGATGCAGGACGGCAACGCATAGCGAGGTCGACGGTCATGAGGCGGCGCGAATTCATCATGCTCGTTGCAGGCGCGGCGGCCTATCCGCTGAGCACATCCGCGCAGGGGAATGTGCGGCGGATCGGTGTGTTGGCGGGAGGCAGGTCGAGCGATCCGGAGAGCCAGGCCGGCTACCAGAAACTGAGACAGCGTCTGGGTGAACTCGGTTGGGAACAGGGGCGCAACATCCATATCGAGTATCGCTGGTGGGCCGGCGATCCGAATGTCGCCGATGCTCAAGCGGCTGAGCTCGTGGAGTTGCGGCCGGATGTGCTTCTGGCAATCGGCACTCCCTCTGTGGAAGCCCTGAGGCGACGCGCGCCGACCTTGCCGATCATCTTCACGGTCGTTGCCGATCCCGTGGGTGCCGGTTTCGTCCAAAGTCTGGGCAAGCCGGGCGGAAATATCACGGGCCTCACGACTTTCGAGCCTGAAATGGCCGGCAAGTGGCTGCAATTGCTCAAGCAGGCGGCCCCGGCGATACGGAGGGTTGCCGCAATCTTCAATCCGCGCACGGCGCCCATGATCTTGATGCCGTCCGTGCAGGCGGCCATTCCGGCAGTCCAGCTCCAGCTCGTTCCGGCGCCGGCGCACAACGCCGCCGAGCTCGAACAGGCGATCTCCCGCTTTGCAGAGCAGCCAGATGGCGGGCTGCTGATCTTTCCCGACGCATTTCCACTCGTTCATCGGCAATTGATTCTGAACTTGGCGGCCGCGCATCGTCTGCCGGCGATGTATCCGTTCCCGTCCTTCGTCACGGACGGCGGGCTGATGTCTTACGGAGTCTCGATTACGCAGCTCGTCGGTCGCTCGGCGGATTATGTCGACCGCGTCTTGAGAGGAACCCGTCCCGCAGACCTGCCAGTCCAGCAACCGAATGAATTTCAGTTCCTGCTCAATCTCAAGACAGCCAATGCGTTGGGGCTGAATTTACCGCCCACGCTGGTGGCGCAAGCGGATCAGATTGTCGAGTGAAGCGAACCATCGCGGCCAGCCTTGAAGCTTTCATAGCCGTCGCCACCTGTTGCAAATGCCATTGCGGTCCCGGTACATGTGGCGCTGCATTCTTGTTCTTGCCTTGCTGGCAATGACCTCGATCGCCGCCGACGCGCAGCGACGCCAGATCAATCCGATTCCGTTCGCGCACGAGCCTTGCAGCGTGCTCGACGGCGAGCCCTGCACGCCATCCTATTGCAGCCCGCTCGAGCCCGGCCCCTGTATTCCCGAGATCGACTACCCTTACGGCCAGAACCTCCAGCTCACGATCGAGAGCGTGCCTGCCGAGGCCGACCGCGCCAAATACCGGAAGCCCGATCACGATCTCGACACGATCGGCGACCTCTTCGCCGCGCTGCGCAGCTGCTGGTCGCCGCCATCGGACCATGCGCGCGCAGGCATGCAGATGTCGGTGCGCTTCAGCTTCAACAAGACCGGCGGCCTGATCGGCCCGCCGCGCCTCACATACGCGACTGCGGGCGTGCCGGCGGACACCCGGACGACCTATCTGAACGCCATCAATGCATCGCTGAAGGCCTGTCTGCCGCTGAAATTGACCAGCGGGCTCGGCGGGGCGTTGGCCGGGCGGCCCATCGCGATCCGTTATGTCGACAATCGGGAGCTCGGCAAATAGCGCGCGAGTTGCGAGCATCGGCCGATCGATGATACCTCAGTGGCGGGGGCTGCTTTGCGGGGAGGATGTCGTGGGTCTGCTGGTCATGATCCTGGGGCTGGTGCTGTTTTTTGCATCCCATATTTTCACAACCAGACGGAAGGCGCGCGCGCAGGCGATCGCGAGGCTGGGCGAGGGGACCTACAAGCTCCTCTATTCGGCGGTCTCACTGGCGGGGCTGGCGTTGATCATCTGGGGCTATGCCCACTACCGCAGCTCCGGCTGGATCGACGTCTGGTATCCGCCGAAGGCGATGAAGCACATCGCGTTGGCCTTGATGCTGCCTGCAGTCATCCTCGTGGTAGCGTCCTACATGCGTGGCCGCATCTATGCGACGTTGAAGCATCCGATGCTGGCCGGCATCAAGCTGTGGGCCGCGGCGCATCTGCTCGCCAATGGCGATCTCGGCTCCATCGTCCTGTTCGGCTCGTTCCTCGCCTGGGCGGTCTATGACCGCATCTCGCTGAAAGCTCGCACCGACGCCGGTGCCCCGCCGATTCCGGTCGGCGGCCCCACCAACGATCTGATCGCGGTCGCGGTAGGCGTGGTCGCCTATCTGGCCCTGGCCTTCGCCTTCCATCCGGTGGTGATCGGTGTGCCCGTGATCGGGGTCTAGCCGATCGGCGCAAGACGGGGCTCGCCTGACCGTGCGGGGAAGACAACGAGAGCAACAAGCCGAGGGCATCCCAATGGACTGGTCGCAATTTCAGATCCCGCCGATGCGGCGCGAGGCGCGCTTTGGCGATCGGGTGGTGCCGGCATTTTGCGATCGGCCATCGAGCCTCTGGGCGATGATCGCGGAGGCGCGCGGCCGCAATGCCGATGGCGAAGCCTTGATCTGCGGCAATGTTCGGCTGAGCTGGCGGCAGGCAGCGGAGCAGGCGGCGCGGATCGCTGCGGGATTGCGTAAGCTAGGATTGCAGCGCGGCGATCGCCTCGCCATCCTGCTCGGCAACCGCATCGAATTTCCGCTGCTGCTGTTTGCCGCCGCGCATGAGGGGCTGGTGACCGTGCTGCTCAGCACGCGCCAGCAGAAGCCGGAGATCGCTTATGTGCTCGCCGATTGCGGCGCGAAGATCCTGATCCACGAGGCCTCGCTCGCCGAGCGACTGCCCGACGCAAAGGACGTGCCCGATGTGATCCATCGCATTGCCATCGATGACGATGCCGCGCGGTCGAGCTTCTCTTCGCTCGCCGAAAACGCTCCGGCATCGGCACCGATCGAGGTGAGCGAAGAGGACACCGCGATGATCCTCTACACCTCCGGCACCACGGGCAAGCCGAAGGGCGCGATGCTGGCCCATTGCAACATCGTCCATTCCTCCATGGTGTTCGTGTCCTGCCTGCAATTGACGGAGGTCGATCGCTCGATCGCAGCTGTGCCGCTCGGCCATGTCACCGGCGTCGTCGCCAACATTACGACCATGATCCGCTGCGGCGGGACGCTGATCATCATGCCCGAGTTCAAGGCCGCCGATTACCTCAAGCTCGCCTCGCGCGAGCGCGTCACCTACACGGTGATGGTGCCGGCGATGTACAATCTCTGCCTGCTCCAGCCCGATTTCGACGGCTATGATCTCTCGAGCTGGCGCATCGGCGGTTTCGGCGGCGCGCCGATGCCGGTCGCCACCATCGAGAAGCTCAAGGCGAAGATTCCGGGCCTGAAGCTGATGAACTGCTACGGCGCGACCGAGACGACCTCGCCCTCGACCATCATGCCGGGCGAGCTGACCGAGCGCCATATCGACAGCGTCGGTCTGCCGTGTCCCGGCGCGCGTATCGCTGTGATGGGCCCGGACGGGCGCGAGCTGCCTCCCGGCGAGATCGGCGAGCTCTGGATCCAGAGCGCCTCCGTCATCAGGGGCTACTGGAATAACCCGAAGGCCACCGTCGAAAGCTTCACGGGCGGATTCTGGCATTCAGGCGATCTCGGCTCGGTCGATGCGGAAGGCTTCGTTCGCGTGTTCGACCGGCAGAAGGACATGATCAATCGCGGCGGCCTGAAGATCTATTCGGCCGAGGTCGAATCCGTGCTGGCCGGCCATCCCGCCGTGGTCGAGAGCGCGATCATTGCCAGGGCTTGCCCGGTGCTGGGCGAGCGCGTCCACGCCGTGGTGGTGACGCGACAGCCGGTGACCGATACGGACCTGCGCGCCTGGTGCGCCGAGCGCCTGTCCGACTACAAGGTTCCCGAAACCATGGCGATCACGACAGACCCCCTGCTGCGCAACGCCAACG
This sequence comes from Bradyrhizobium yuanmingense, assembly GCF_025200905.1. Lineage (NCBI taxonomy): Bacteria > Pseudomonadati > Pseudomonadota > Alphaproteobacteria > Hyphomicrobiales > Nitrobacteraceae > Bradyrhizobium > Bradyrhizobium yuanmingense. Next base: position 3,098,889 of record NZ_CP104173.1, read on the forward strand.
GCAAGGTACTGAAGCGACAGCTGCGGGAGCTGCTGGGAGCTTGAGCCGGGCAGGGGCATCCGGGGATGTCCCGGGTGGTTAACGCCTTGATCGGGCTCGCTTTGCCTTGCCACCGCCATATCGTTAGGCTACCTCGCCGCCACACGGGGACGGGATTCCTGACGCGAACGCTTTGGCGCGCGCACCCGGACGGGCATGGGATTGGCATAAGTGTCTGAATTATTTGACGAAGTCAACGAGGAAGTACGTCGCGAACAGTTCAAGAAGCTGTGGGACAAGTATTCGATCTACTTCATCGCGCTGATGGTGCTGATCGTCGCCGGCGCCGGTGGCTGGCAGGGGTATAGGTACCTGGAGGCCCAGAAGGCCGCCGCGGCCGGCGCCGCTTTCGAGAAGGCCGCCGAGCTGTCCGAGCAGGGCAAGCACGAGGACGCCGAGAAGGCCTTCACCGAGCTCGCCGCCAAGGCGCCGTCCGGCTATCGCACCCTGGCGCGGCTACGTGCTGCGGCGGAGGCCGCGAGCCGCGATCCCAAGGCGGCCGCGAAGATGTATGACGACATCGCCGCCGACCGCAGCATTGGCGGCGAGTGGCAGGATCTGGCCAAGATCCGCGCCGCGGGGCTCCTGCTCGACAGCGCCGGCTATGCCGACATCCAGCAGCGGCTGGAAGCTTCCGCCGCGCCGAAATCGACCTTCCGCCACACCGCCCGCGAGATGCTGGCGCTGTCGGCCTGGCGTAACAACGACATGACTGCAGCCCGCAAATGGCTCGAGGCGATTGACGGAGACGGCGAAACGCCGCCCGGCCTGCGCTCTCGCGCCGAGGCGCTCCAGGCTTTGTTGCCACCCGTCGCCAAAAGCTGACGACGGTTCTCTGACGTAACGAGACACCAAGATGCGCCGCACGCCACGCTTGATCGCAGCCGCCGTCCTGATCGCCTTCACCGGCGCCCTGGGCGGCTGCTCAAGCTTCGATCCGAGCGATCTGCTCGACTTCCTCGACACCAAGAAGAAGCTGCCGGGCGACCGCAAGCCGGTCTTCCCCGAGGGCGTGCCGGGGCTCGAGCAGGGCGTGCCGAGGGACCTGTACAAAGGCGCACAGCAGCAGCAGCCCGATCCCAACGCACCTGCCGTCGCGGCATTGCCTGCCGAGCCCGAGCCGGCCAAGCCGGCGAAGGGGGCCAAGGCAAAGCAGACCAGGCAATCCGCCACGGCCGTCGCGCCGGCCGAAGCACCTACCGGCGAGGTCGACGGCGAGGCGCAGCCGGAGGCAGCGCCCGCGACGTCCGCTCCGCCGCCCAAGCACAAGATCGTCCGCAGGCGCACCACCGCGCCGCCGCCAGATCAGCCGGCCCAGCAGGCGCAGCCGACCCAGCAGGCGCAGCCGACCAAGCCCCCGCAGCAGCAATCGCAGAGCGCCTTCCCGGCACCGCTGCCGAGCGGCAGCTTCTCGCGCTAGAGCATGATCCGGACCCGGAGGGCCGCGTTAGCGCAAAGTGTGAAGCGGTTTCCGAAAAGATCATGCTCAAACAATATTTCCCGTTGCATTGACAGGCGCAGCCCCGGCAGCGCACGAATGACCGATGTCCTTCACGATCGCCATCATCGGCCGGCCCAATGTCGGCAAGTCGACGCTGTTCAACCGCCTGGTTGGGCAGAAGCTCGCGCTGGTCGATGACCTGCCGGGCGTCACCCGCGACCGCCGCGAAGGCGAGGCCAGGCTCGGTGATCTCCGCTTCACCATCATCGATACCGCCGGCCTCGACGAGGGCGCCAGGGGCTCGCTGACCGCGCGCATGCAGGAGCAGACCGAGACCGCGATCGCGCAGGCCGACGCGCTGTTCTTTGTCATCGACGCCCGCATCGGCCTGACGCCGACCGATCGCGCCTTCGCCGATTTCGCCCGCAAGGCCGACAAGCCGGTGCTGCTCATCGCCAACAAGAGCGAGGGCAAGCACGGCGATGCCGGCGCGATGGAAGCGTTCGCGCTCGGCCTCGGCGATCCCATCCAGATCTCGGCCGAGCATGGCGAGGGCATGGGCGAGCTTTACGACGCGCTCGCGAGGCTAATGCCCGAACCCGTCGAGGAAGACGACGATGAGGACGACGCGCCGATCTCGGAGGAAGAGGCCGCGACGCGCCCGATCCGGGTCGCGATCGTCGGCCGGCCCAATGCCGGCAAGTCGACGCTGATCAACCATCTGCTCGGCGAGGAGCGCCTGCTGACGAGCCCCGAGGCCGGCACCACGCGCGATTCCATCGCGGTCGAGATCAACTGGAAGGGCCGCGATTTCCGCGTCTTCGACACCGCGGGCCTGCGCCGGCGCTCGCGCATCGAGGAGAAGCTGGAAAAGCTGTCGGTTGCGGACGCACTGCGCGCGGTGCGCTTTGCCGAGGTCGTCGTGCTGATGATGGATTCGCAGAACCGCTTCGAGGAGCAGGACCTGCGCATTGCCGACCTGATCGAGCGCGAGGGACGGGCGGTCGTGCTCGCCGTCAACAAATGGGATCTGATGGAGACCAAGGGCGGCGGCGCGATCTCCGGCCTGCGCCGCGATGCCGATCATTGGCTGCCGCAGCTCAAGGGCGTGCCCATCGTCGCCGTCTCGGGCCTGATGGGCGAGGGCATCGATCGCCTGATGCAGGCGATCCAGGACGCCTATGCGATCTGGAACAGGCGCGTGCCGACCTCGGCGCTCAATCGCTGGTTCGAGCAGGCGATCCAGGCCAACCCGCCGCCGGCGGTCTCCGGCCGCAGGCTGAAGCTGAACTACATCACCCAGACCAAGGCCCGGCCGCCGAGCTTCGTATTGTTCTGCTCGCGTGCCGACGCCGTGCCGCAATCCTATTTGCGCTATCTCACCAATTCCATGCGCGAGACCTTCGAGCTGCCTGGCACGCCGGTGCGCATCACGCTGCGCGAGAAGGCCAATCCCTTCGCGCACAAGCGCAAGCGGCCATCGTGAGCGACGGTGCCGGCGAGGCGGTGGTGCAGGACGCAGCGCCGGCCCCGCGCGGCGCGGTCGCCTTCATCTTTGTCACGATCCTGCTCGACATGGTCGCGCTCGGCGTGATCATGCCGGTCCTGCCGAAGCTGATCGAAAGCTTCGTCGACAACGACACCGCACATGCCGCGCGCATCTTCGGCCTGTTCGGCACCGCCTGGGCCTTGATGCAGTTCGTGTTCTCGCCGGTGCTTGGTGCGCTGTCCGATCGTTTCGGACGCCGGCCGGTGGTGCTGCTGTCGAATTTCGGGCTCGCGGCCGATTACGTCTTGATGGCGCTGGCGCCGTCGCTTGCGTGGCTGTTCATCGGCCGCGTGATCTCCGGCATCACCTCGGCGAGCATCTCGACCGCCTTCGCCTATATCGCCGACATCACGCCGCCGGAACGGCGTGCGGCGGTCTTCGGCCGGATCGGCGCGGCCTTCGGCGCCGGCTTCATCTTGGGGCCAGCGCTCGGCGGCCTGCTCGGCGACATCGATCCGCGCCTGCCGTTTTGGGCCGCGGCGGCCCTGAGCTTCGCCAACGCGCTCTATGGCCTGTTCGTGCTGCCGGAGTCGCTTGCGCCCGACAAGCGCGCGCCGCTGCGCTGGCGCAGCGCCAGTCCGCTCGGAGCGCTGCATCTGCTGCGGTCCGACGCGCTGCTGGCCGCGTTGTCGATCGTCAACTTTATCGCGCAGGTCGCCCATGTCGTGCTGCCCTCGACCTTCGTGCTCTACGCGACCTATCGCTACGGCTGGGATGCCAAGACGGTGGGCTTGACGCTCGCCATGGTCGGCATCTGCGCCATGGTGGTGCAGGGCTTTGCGATCGGCCCCATCGTGCATGCGCTCGGCGAGCGCAACGCGCTCCTGCTCGGCCTCTGCTGTGGCGCGATCGGATTCGTCGTCCTCGGCGCTGCGCCGACCGGACCGCTATCGTGGCTCGGGATTCCCATTCTGGCGCTGTGGGGCATCTCTGGTGCCGCCTCGCAAGCGCTGACGACGCGGCTCGTCGCGCCGGATCAGCAGGGCCAGCTGCAGGGCGCAACCGCGAGCGTGCAGAGCGTGTCGCAGCTCGTCGGCCCGTTCCTGTTCACGCTGACATTTTCCTATTTCATCGGCGCCAGCGCGCCGCTGCATCTGCCCGGCGCACCGTTCCTGCTCGCCGCGGTGCTGATGGTGGTGTGCGTGGCGATCGCGGTGCGGTCGCTGGGTGCGACCAGGACAGTCTCGTAGGGTGAGGCGTAACCCACCTCTTTCATTTCCGCGGAGGCGGAAGAGGTGGGTTACGCCAGCGGACTGCGCTTTGCGCAGCCGCATGCTAACCCACCCTACGATCCTACTTCTTCACCAGCGGGCAGTCGCTGTCCTTGAGCGGCTTGGCCGCATCTTCCGGCGCGATGGTGGCGACCAGCTTGTAATAGTCCCACGGCCCCTTCGACTCCTCGGGCTTCTTCACCTCGAACAGATAGGCGGGGATGAGGCGGCGTCCGTCCTGGCGCAGCGGGCCCTTGCCGAACAGCGGATCGTCGGTCGGCAGCTCCTTCATCTTGGCGACGACCTTGGCGCCGTCACGCGGATTGCTGCCGAGCGCTTCCATCGCCTTCAGGTAATGCAGGATCTCGGCGTAGAGGCCCGCAACTGTCATCGAGGGCATCGAGCCCTTGGGCGAGACCTTCTGGAAACGCTTCGACCATTCGCGGGTCTGGTCGTTGAGGTCCCAGTAGAACGACTCGGTGAAGGTCAGGCCCTGCGCGGTCTTCAGGCCGAGCGAGTGCACATCGTTGATGAACAGCAGCAGCGCGGCGAGCTTCTGGCCGCCCTGGACGATGCCGAACTCGGCGGCCTGCTTGATCGCGTTGGTGGTGTCGCCGCCCGCATTGGCAAGGCCGATGATCTTGGCCTTGGAGGACTGCGCCTGGAGCAGGAACGAGGAGAAGTCGGCCGTGTTCAGCGGGTGCTTGACGCCGCCGAGCACCTTGCCGCCGGTCGCCGTGACGACCGCGCCGGTATCACGCTCCAGCGCATGGCCGAAGGCATAATCCGCGGTGAGGAAGAACCAGCTGTCGCCGCCCGCCTTGGTCAGCGCCTTGCCGGTGCCGTTGGCGAGCATGTAGGTGTCGTAGGTGAAGGACACGGTGTTGGGCGTGCAGGCCTTGCCGGTGAGGTCGGCGGTGGCCGCACCCGAATTGAGCAGCACCGCATTCTTTTCCTTGACGAGGTTGCTCACCGCGAGCGCGACGCCGGAGCTCGGCGTGTCGGCGATGGCGTCGACCTTGTCGGAATCGATCCATTGCCGGGCGATGTTGACGCCGATGTCGGGCTTGTTCTGGTGATCGCCGGAGAGCACCTCGATGGTCCAGCCCTTGGCCTTCAGGCCGGAATCCTCGACCGCCATCTTCACTGCCGCCACCGAGTTCGGGCCGCCGATGTCGGCATAGAGGCTCGACATGTCGTTGAGCACGCCGATCTTGATGGTCTTGTCTTGCGCGAAGGCGGATGTGGCAAAGCCGAAAGCGGCACAGGCCAGAAGAGCCGCGGCGCGGCGTGCGGGCATCGTCATAAAGGCTTCCTCCATTGTCAAATATGCGGACGGCTCTCTTCGGGAGCCTTGTTCCAATTGACGCTCTACAGTGTCCCATGGCCGACGGCAATGCACCTAAAGCCGGATGACGCTGCGTCGTAGCGTCATCCATCGGTTAACTTTTGGGCAAAATGCGTTGAGACGCTATTTCAGCGCGTTCGATGTCGGCTTGAAATTCTAAATGTGCTTTCCGGTATCGAACTCGGCGGTACGGACATTACCGCCGGCATGACGTCCAAGGCGTCGGAGGGCAATCAGGCCGGCGCGCGGAAGCTCATTAGGGTGCGGCTCTTGTAATCGTAGAATTTGCCGGTCTCGGTCCAGTCGGGCGCGCACAGCGGCACGATGAATTCTGCGACCTGCTCGGGCGTGTCGAGCGTCGCCGGATCCTCGCCGGGCATCAGGGTGGCGCGCATGCGGGTGCGCACCGGGCCCGGATTGAACAGGTTGACGCGCAGCTTGGTGTTTGCGGTTTCCTGCGCCCAGGCACGCGCCAGCGTCTCCAGTGCGGCCTTGGACGCGGCGTAGGGGCTGACGTAAGCGGTGGCCTTGTTGGCGGCACCCGAGGTGATGAACACGGCGCGGCCGGCATCGGACTGCTTCAGCAGCGGTTCCATGCAGCGGATCAGCTGGAAGTTCGCGGAGACGTTCACCGCGATCACGTCGTTGAAGGTCTTCAGCTCGATATGGCCGATCGGCGAGGAGGGGCCGAGCACGCCGGCATTGCCGACCAGGATGTCGAGCTTGCCATAGCGCTCGTGCAGGCCGGCGCCGAGACGCGCGATGCCGTCGGAATCGGTGAGGTTGAGCGGCACCAGGGTGGCGCTGCCGCCGATTTTCCGGATCTCGTCGTCGAGCTCCTCGAGCCCTCCTTGCGTACGCGCGGTGGCCACGATATGCGCGCCGGCTTTGGCCAATGCGATTGCGGTGGCAAAGCCGATGCCGCGCGAGGCGCCGGTGACGAGAGCGATACGGTTGGCGAGAGGTTTGGTCATCGTCGAATACTTCCGTCATGCCCGGGCTCGTCCCGGGCATCCACGTTCTTTGCGGCGGGTATTACAGACGAAGATGGCCGGGACAAGCCCGGCCATGACGAAAAGAAGTCTCCGATGAGCCCCCGGGGACGATCCTTGGTCAGCTCGCCTCCGCCAGCAGCGACAATTGCCGCGGCTGCGGCTCGGTCTGGGTCTGGTCGGTGAGGTGGGTCGGATAGACACCGGTGAAGCAGTGATCCGCAAACTTCGGATTGGCGGGGTCGCGGCCCGGCTCGCCCATGGCGCGGTACATGCCGTCGATCGACAGGAAGGCGAGCGAGTCGGCGCCGATGAGCTCGCGCATCTCCTCCAGCGAATGCGTCGCAGCCAGCAGGCCGCCGCGATCGGGCAAGTCGATGCCGTAATAGTCAGGGTAAAGGATCGGTGGCGAAGCGAGGCGGAAATGCACCTCCTTGGCACCGGCATCGCGCATCATGCGCACGATCTTCTTCGAGGTGGTGCCGCGCACCAGCGAGTCGTCGATCAGGATGATGCGCTTGCCTTCGATCGCGGCGCGGTTGGCCGAATGCTTCATGCGCACGCCGGATTCGCGGATCGCCTGCGTCGGCTGGATGAAGGTGCGGCCGACATAATGGTTACGGATGATGCCGAGCTCGAACGGCACGCCGGAATGCTGGCTGTAGCCGACCGCGGCCGGCACGCCGGAATCCGGCACCGGCACCACGACGTCGACCGGAACGTGGCTCTCGCGCGCGAGCTGCGCGCCGAAATTCTTGCGCACCTCGTAGACCGAGCGGCCGTGCACGATGGAATCCGGCCGCGAGAAGTAGATGTATTCGAAGATGCAGGGGCGCGGCGCCATCGGCGGGAACGGCTTGTGGATGTCCTGGCCGTTCTCGTCGAACACGATGACTTCGCCGGGCTCGATGTCGCGCACGAAGCGGGCGCCGATGATGTCGAGGGCGCAAGTCTCCGAGGTCAGGATCGGACAGCCGTCGAGTTCGCCGAGCACCAGCGGGCGGATGCCGCGCGGATCGCGCGCGCCGACCAGCTTCTTGTTGGTCAGCGAGACCAGCGCATAGGCGCCCTCGATCTCGCGCAGCGCGTCGATGTAGCGCTCGATGAAGCGGACGCGCTTGGAGCGCGCCACCAGGTGCAGGATCACCTCGGTGTCGGAGGTCGATTGCATCATCGCGCCGTTCTTGACGAGCTCGCGGCGCAACGTCAGGCCGTTGGAGAGGTTGCCGTTGTGAGCGACCGCGAGACCGCCGGCATTGAGCTCGGCGAACAGCGGCTGCACGTTGCGCAGGATGGTCGCGCCGGTCGTGGCGTAGCGGACATGGCCGACCGCGACATTGCCGGGCAGGCGGTCGATCACCTCGCGGCGGGAGAAGGTGTCGCCGACGAGGCCGAGGCGGCGTTCGGAGTGGAAGCGGCTGCCGTCGTAGGAGACGATGCCGGCGGCCTCCTGGCCGCGGTGCTGGAGCGCGTGAAGGCCGAGCGCGGTGATGGCGGCCGCATCAGGGTGGCCGTAGATGCCGAAGACGCCGCATTCCTCGCGCAGCGTATCGCCTTCCAGATCGTCCTGAAGCTCAAGCGCCGCCGGGCCTGGACCGGCGTTTGGATCGAGATCAAGCAGGGCGTCCTGGTCAGGGTGTCGCATCTCGTTCTCGCCTCTCTTTTGGGGCCCTATCAACGCGCCGCAGGTTTCTCGATCAGCTTTTTCATGCCGTCACGAGCCGACTTACTGTACCCGTCGCCACTGCCCGAAGGCTGCTGCTCGGATTCAGCTTGATCATCATCTGGTTTGTTTTTCTTGAATCTCTTCAAGATGGTGTTCTCGGGGTCGTCAGGCAAGAGGGCCATCAGCCAATCGCCGGTTCCCTGCAGCACGACGCGGGACTTGGCCCCGCTGACCCAGTCGGGGCGCTGCTTGTCCGGCACCAGCCAGGTGAAGAACAGGAACGCGACCACGACGATCAAAAGCCCGCGAGCCAGCCCAAACAGGAAGCCGAGGGTCCGATCCAGCGCGCCGATCCGCGAATCCAGGATCATGTCGGAGATCCGGACCGTGATGACGGAGACCACGACCAGGGTGCCGATGAACACGCCGGCTACCACGACGACGCTCGCCACCGTGTCGTTGTTGAAATAGGTCTTGGCGGTCGGCAGCAACTTCGAGAACGAATACAGCGTCACGATCGCCGCGGCACCCCAGGCCGCGATCGACAGGATTTCGCGCATGAAGCCGCGAACCATCGCGAGCAGGCCCGAGATCAGCATCACACCGAGCAGGATCAGGTCGAGGATGGTTACTGGCATCGGCTGGTCTGGTCCGCTCGTACTTCAAAGGTGCTCTAGCGAATCGGTGCTTGGCCGCTGCCCTAAAAGAAGGGCAGACGGCGTTCCCGGCAAGGCCGCAACCACGCAATCCCATGCTGCTTTTGTGACGGCTGTATAGCGGCGGAGGCCTCCGGCGTCACCTCCACCTAACCCTCTCCGCGGCGGAATCTGGCCGGTGTGGCATTTTTCTCTGGCTGTGCACCGGATTCGCCCCGGCGGGAGCCCCGCGCTGCGATCTCGGCCACCAATGTCGTCAGGCTGTTCACCGCATTCAGGGACATTCCGGCATCGCCGCCCGCATCGCCCCGTGCCGATTCGGGCAGCACGGCGCGCTGGAAGCCGAGCTTTGCCGCTTCCTTGAGCCGGGCCGGGGTCTGCGCCACCGGGCGCACCACGCCCGACAGCGAGATTTCGCCGAAATAGACGGCATCGGTGGGTAACTGCGCATTAACCAGCGACGACACCAGGGCCGCGGCGGCGGCGAGGTCGGCCGCGGGCTCGTGGATGCGAAGGCCGCCGGCAACGTTCAGATAGACGTCGTGGCCGGACAGCTTGACCCCGCAATGGGCCTCCAGCACCGCCAGCACCATTGAGAGCCGGCTCGGATCCCAGCCGACCACGGCCCGGCGCGGGGTGCCGAGCGAGGTCGGGGCCACCAGTGCCTGCAACTCGACCAGCACGGGCCTCGTGCCCTCGATGCCGGCAAAGACCGCGGTGCCGGGCGTGCCGAGGTCGCGCTCGGACAGGAACAGCTCGGAGGGGTTGGTGACCTCGCGCAGGCCGAGGCCCGTCATCTCGAACACGCCGATCTCGTCGGTCGGTCCGAAGCGGTTCTTCACCGCGCGCAGGATGCGGAATTGCTGTGAGCCTTCGCCCTCGAACGACATCACCGCATCGACCATATGCTCGACCACGCGGGGGCCGGCGATCTGGCCGTCCTTGGTGACGTGGCCGACCAGGATGATGGCGGCCCCGGTCTTTTTGGCGAAGCGGATCAGCGCCTGCGCCGAGGCGCGCACCTGCGTCACCGTGCCAGGCGCCGATTCCACCGTGTCGGTCCACATGGTCTGGATCGAGTCGATCACGATCAGCCGGGGCACCGCGCCCTCCGACAGCGTCGAGACGATGTCCTCGACCGAGGTCTCGGCCGCGAGCTGCACCGGCGCGTCCGACAGCCCGAGCCGCTCGGCGCGCAGGCGCACCTGGGCGACCGCCTCTTCGCCGGAGATGTAGACGACGCGGTGGCCAGCGCGCGCGAGCAGGCTGGTCGCTTGCGTCAGCAGCGTCGACTTGCCGATTCCGGGATCGCCGCCGACCAGCAGCACCGAGCCGCGCACGAAGCCGCCGCCGGTGACGCGGTCGAGCTCGGTCATCCCCGAGGACAGGCGCGGCGCATCCGGGCTCTTTCCGGCGAGACTCTCCAGCGCGAAGGTTCTTCCCTTGCGCTTGGAGCGGATCGACACCGGCACGCTGCCGCTGGTGTCTTCTTCCGCCAGCGTATTCCACTCGCCGCAGGACTCGCACTTGCCCTGCCAGCGGTTATAGGCCGCGCCGCAGTTCTGGCAGACGAAGGACAGTGTGGATTTGGCCATGGGGAGCGCGAGTCGCGGGTTTCAGATGTGCTGATAGCACGGATTGGCAGGCCGATCGCCGGCGCTTCGAATATCTCAATTCGGCACGGGAGATATACCTTTCGTTAGCCCTGCGCCGCTGTGCCCGGTGCGATTTTGCCAATTCTTAGCGGACGTGGGTCCAATCTCGGAACCAATGGGGGCGGCGAAATTGACGAGATTCCTGCGAATATTGCTCGCGGCGGGCATGGCCTGCGGCGTCTTCGGGTCCGTTGGCGGTAGCATCGCCAAGCCCCTCAACATCGTCTTCGTCAATCCCGGCAAGTCCGGCGAGGTCTATTGGGACATGGTCGCGCAGACCATGCAGGCCGCCGGCCGCAAGCTCGATGCCCATGTCGAGGTGCTGACCAGCGAGCGGAACCACCGCACCATGCAGGAGCTCGGCTTCGGCGTGGTGGCCCGTCCCGACAAGCCCGACTTCCTCATCCTGTCGAACGAGGAATCCGCCGCCGTTCCCATCCTGGAGGCGGCCGAAGCCGCGGGCGTCAAGACGCTGCTGCTTTCGAACACGCTGATCGGCGAGGACGCGGTGCGCCTTGGACCGCCCAGGCAAAAGCTCAAGACCTGGCTCGGCGACATCACGACCGATCTTCAGACCGCGGGCGCGCGGATGGCCAATGCGCTGATCACGGCGGCGCGTGCCGAGAAATGGCAGAGCGCGGACGGCAAGATCCACATTCTCGGCATCGGTGGCGACGAGACCACGCCCGCCTCGATCGCCCGCAACGCCGGCCTCACGCTCGCGGTGGATGCTGCGTCCGACGTCGTGGTGGACCGCATGCTGTTCGCCAACTGGACGAAGTCCGAGGCCGAGCGGGTCACGGCAAATTACCTGAGCTGGGCCGCGCGCAAGCAGATCCGGCCCGCCGGGATCTGGGCCGGAAACGATCCGATGGCGCTCGGCGCGCTGCGCGCGACGATCGCCGCCGGCCTCGTGCCCGGCGAGAACATCCAGGTGGTCGGCCTCAACTGGTCGGAGGATGCGCTGCGCGAGATCAAGGCGGGCCGCATGCTCCTGACCGATGGCGGGCATTTCCTGCTCGGCGGCTGGTCCGTCATTCTCCTGCGCGATTATGCCGATGGCTGCGATTTTGCAGCCGTCTCGCCCCGCGTCGAGGTCAAGACGTCAGCGATCACGCGCGACAATCTCGCTTCGGTCGGCGACCTCATCAAGACCCGTGCGTTCGACCGGATCGACTTCGCGCGGTTCCGGGCGAAGGCCGGGCGCTGCGGTCAATATGACTTTTCCCTCGATGCGCTCATCTCGTCGCTGCCGGTCGCCGAAGGCGTTGCCGACTGATGCGCAAGGATGAGGCGATGACCGAGCCGGATCGCAACGAGCAGGCAGCGCCGCCGCGCTTGCGCTCGGTCGTCCACGCGATGATCTGGGCCACCGTGCCCGTTCTGCTGCTGGTGCAATTGCTCGCCTCCGCCGGCGTCGAGGCATCGAGCTTCTGGTCGCAGCTCAGGCAACTCGACGCCCGCATGGCCCGCGTCGCCGAGAGCCGGGCCGAGCTGATCGCCGAGCCGCTCTGGAAGATGCGCTACGACCAGGTCACGGGCGTGCTCAACGAGATCATGCACGACGAGACCATTGCGGCGGCGGCCGTCTATGACGATACCGGCGCCGCGATCGCCCGCGTGGTGGCGCGCCCCCAAGGCCAGTCGGTCGCCGAGGTCTCGCACCCGATCCACTACAGCAACGGCAATATGGCCGTTCAGGCCGGCCGCATCGCCATCGCGTATTCGCGTGCGACGCTGTACGCGGATGCGGGCAGCCGCCTGCTGCTGCTGCTCGTCGTCGGGCTGCTGGCAACGTTCGCGACCCTGATCGCCATGCGGATTTCCGCCAACATCTTCATCGGCCGGCCGCTCGCGGCCATGATGTCGGCGATCCAGCGCAGCAAGCAGGATGGCCGGGCCTATCCGGCCGACGTCACCTCCTCGAACGAATTCGGCCAGCTCGCGCGCGCTTTCAACGCCATGCAGCACACGACGTCGGGCGCGCTGGACCGGCTCGGGCACATGGCGACGCACGATCCGCTCACCGGGCTGCCGAACCGGCGCTCCCTGACCGAGCGCCTCGCCGTGACGAGCCAGAATGGAGGCGCGCCGGATACGCTGGTCGCGTTCTGCTTCATCGATCTCGACGACTTCAAGGGCATCAACGACACCTTCGGTCACGAGGCCGGCGATGCGTTCCTGGTCCAGATTTCGCAGCGCCTTCGTCGCGCGGTCGAAGCCGAGGATTGGGTCGCCCGGCTCGGCGGCGACGAGTTCGTCGTCATTCGCCCCGAGGTGAGCGACGAGCAGGCCGCGCACGCATTCGCTCAACGCGTGCTCGATGCCATTTCCGAGCCGATCCGCCTCCATGACAAGCAGGTGGTGCCGCGCGCCAGCATCGGCCTTGCCGTGCGCCACGCCGACGATCCGGAACTGTCGCATCTGCCGACGCTCGCCGACATCGCGCTCTATCACGCCAAGAGCAAGGCGCCCGGCACGGTCGCCGTGCTGGACGAAGCGCTTCAGCGCGACTATCGCCGCCGCAGGGATCTCGAGCTCGCAATTCCCACCGGCTTCGCCGAGGGCCAGTTCGAGGTCTGGTACCAGAGCCAGGTCGATCTCGACAGCCATGAGGTCGTCGGTCTGGAAGCGCTGATCCGCTGGCGCCATCCCGAGCACGGCGTGATCGGCCCCGGCGAATTCCTGCCGCTGATCGAGCGCAGCGGGAACAATGCGCGGCTGACCCGCTACGTGCTGACCGATGCCTGCCGGGCCTTGCAGCAATTGGCCGCTGCGGGCAGGCCGCAGCTGCGGATCGCGATCAATCTGCCGCCGTCCGAGCTTGCCGACCACTCGCTCGCCGCCGAGCTGCGCGCGACCTGTGCGCGCTTCGGTGTCGCGGCATCGATGCTCGAGCTCGAGATCACGGAAGGGTCGCTGATCAACAACATCGCCAGCGCCTCCGAAACGCTGCATCGCCTGCGGCGCCTGGGAGCCACGATCGCGCTCGACGATTTCGGCACGGGCTACTCTTCGCTCGCCCATCTGCGCCGGTTTCCGCTCGACAAGGTGAAGATCGACAAGGCGTTCATCAGCGAGATCCCCGACAGCGCCGAGGACAAGGCCATTGTCGGCGTCATCGCCTCGCTCGCCGCCACGCTGGGACTGACATTGGTCGCCGAAGGCATCGAGCGCGCCGAGCAGGCGGAGGCCATGCGCGAGATCGGAGTGCGGCTCGGGCAGGGGTTCCTCTATCAGCGGCCGCAGCCACTCGAGGCCGTGCTGCAATGGCTCGACGGGCAGCCGGCCGTGGCGAGCCGCGTCGTCTCTGACGGCCCATCGATCACCCCCGAATTCGCCGTCTGAGTAGCGGCTGGGTCACGGCTGCGTTGCGGTCCAGAGCATCGAGAGCCCCGCCGCGATCATGATCGCGTCCATCAGCAGGCGGAAGGTTTCCGGCCTCAGATGCAGCACGAAGCGTTTGGCGATGAAGGCGCCCGACATCAGTGAGGCGCCCGCGATCAGACCCTTGATGAAGACCTCCCCGGTCAGGGCGCCGAAACGCTCGAAAGTCACCGACTTCGCGAAATAGAGCCCCAGCGAGGAGGCCGCTTCGGTGGCGAGGAACGCGCCCTTGGACAGGCCATAGAACAAGAACAAGGGCACGCTGAGCGGCCCGGTCGAGACCACGATGCCGGTGAGATAGCCGATCAGCGCGCCGCCGATGGCGAGATGCCAGAGATTGGCCTTGAGCTCGTGCCGCGCCAGAAAGTGCCGCACCGGCACCATCGCGATCAGGAAGAGGCCGATGGTGAGATCGACGGCATGCGAGGGCAGTGCCAGCAGCGTCCGCGCGCCGAGCGCCGCCGCCGGGATGCCCGTGACCGAATAGGCCGCGCAGGCCCGCCAATCGACCTCGCGCCACCAGGCCAGGATCCGCGAAAAATTCGCCATGACGGAGGCCACCGCCATGATCGGCACGGCCTCCTTCGGCCCATAGGCATACACCAGCACCGGCATCAGCATGATCGACGAGCCGGTGCCGACGATGCCGGAGATGGTGCCGGCGACGAGGCCGACGCTGAGGACGAAGAGAAAGGCCAAAACAGCCTCCAGGAATCGGGAGAGTTTAGCCGCGGGCAGCGATGCGGGCGATCGGTCCTACGCGAGGGGAGCCCATCGCGCTGCGCATGGGCATGCCGGTCTGGGCGCCGGCCTTGAGGCATTTCAAAGCCGCCGCTTCGCAACTCACTTCGAGCGCGCGTTGCAGCGACACGCCTTCGCTGATCATCGCCGCAAAGGCGCCGACGAAGGTGTCGCCGGCGCCGGTCGTGTCCACCGGCGTGATGCGCTGGGCGGGCGCCCGCAGGCGGGTGCCTTCCGCCGTCACGGCGAGCGCGCCTTGTGCGCCGGCGGTGACAATGCAGGTGAGGTTGCCGGACTTCGCGAGTCCGGCGCTTGCGGCTTCGTAGTCGGCGGACGCCACGCCGATGGCGGTGGCGGCGTCGCGCGCCTCGTGCTCGTTGACGAGGAGATAGTCGGTGACGGCGAGAAGCTCCGTGACCATCTCACGCGTCATCTGCTCCGGAACGGGTGCAAGGTTCCAGATGACGGTGCCGGAGGCCGCGGCGGTTCTTCGGGCAGCTTCCAGCGCGTGCGCAAAGGGCACCTCCATCTGAAGCACTAGTACGGTGCCCAAATTGAACAGCTCGCTCGCAAGATCGCCGGCACGCGCCGTCATGTTGGCGCCGCTCGCCACCGTGATTGCGTTCTCGCCGGCCTGATCGACGGTGATGAAAGCGCAGCCGGTCGGCTCGTCGGCTCTGATGACGCGGTCGGCGTCGACGCCGTTGGCTCTGAGGTTCTCGATCGCGCTGTCGCCAAATCCGTCCCGGCCGACGCGGCCAGCCATGCTCACGCGTCCAGGCCCGGCGATCCGCGCGGCGGCAACGGCCTGATTGGCACCCTTGCCGCCGAAATGCGTTCGGTAGGACGGCGCCAGCACCGTTCGGCCGGGACCTGGAATCACCGGGACCTGCGCGACCAGATCGATGTTTAGCGATCCGAACACCAGGATCATGGCGGAGAGCCCTCAGCCTTCCTCGTCCATGACGCGCAGCTTCTCGACGCGGCGACGGAAATCCTCGTCGGTGGAGAATTCGGCGGACAGGTACGACGACACGAGATCGACAGCGAGCCAGGCGCCGACGATCTGCGCGCCGATGCACATGACGTTGACGTCGTCATGCTCGACGCTCTGATGCGCGGAGTGGACGTCGTGGCAGACCGCGGCGCGGATGCCCTTCATCTTGTTGGCGGCGATCGAGGCGCCAACGCCGGTGCCGCACACCATGATGCCGCGCGCGGCTTCGCCCGACGTCACCTTCGCCGCCACGGCGCGGGCGATGTCGGGGAAATCCACCGGCTTGTCGTCATAGGAGCCGACGTCGATGACCTCGTGGCCGAGCTTGCGGATGTGGTCGATGACGGTCTGTTTGAGCGGCCAGCCGGCGTGGTCGGATCCGATGACGAGACGCATTCTTTGTCCTTCTTGATCTTTGCATTGATCGTGACAGCCGCGCGCGGCTGTCACGATGTCTTTCCCCGTGGTTCAGCTGCGCATGTCCGCCGGCAGATCGACGCCGTGGAATTTCTTGTAGATGGCGTTGAGCTTGCCGTTCTTGACGTTGTCGGTGATCCAGGCGTTGAGCTTGTCCATCAGCGGCTGCTCACCCTTCTTCAGGCCGATCGCGAGGTCGAAGGTCGCCAGCGGAATCCGGGACTCGAACACGCGCGAGGGATTCTTCACGCCGATCTGGTTGATGATTGTCGCGGACGTGCCGACGCAGTCGACCTGGCCCGACACCGCCGCCGTCACCATGGTGGCATCGTCGTCATAGCGTGCGATCTTGAGGTCCTTGTCCTTCATGTTGGACAAGGTCGTGTCCTGCGTGGTGCCGCGCGAGACGCCGATCGGCTTGTCCTTCAGGTCCGGCCAGTCCTTCACGGTCGACGATTTCAGGCAGCCGACGTCGGATTGCAGCGTCGCATAGCGCTTGGTGAAGTCGATCACCTTGGCACGCTCGGCCGTCACCGACAGGGTCGAGATGATGATGTCGGCCTTGCCGGTCAGGACGTTCGGGATGCGGGTCGCACCGGTGGTCTGGATGAATTCCAGCTCGAGGCCCCAATCCTTGGCGAGCATCTGCGCCACTTCGACATCGGAGCCCGTCGGCTTCATGGTGGAATCCATCATGCCCGAGGGCGGGATGGCGAGGTCGGTCGATATGCGGATCTTCTTCGCCTTCATGATGTCGTCGAGCAGATCGGCCGACGCGGGCGTTGCCGCCATCATGATGAGGCCGCACAACGCGGCGGCAGTCCCCAGCACCATTCTGTTGGTCATCCCTTGGTTCTCCTCTCCCTGTTATGATTTTAGGTTCCCCGTCCCCACGAATTGCGTGAGTTCGGGCGTGGTCGGCGACGTCAGGATCGAGGCAGGTCCGGTCTCGTGGACCTTGCCTCGATGCATGAACACGATCCGGTCGGCGATGCCCTTGGCGAAGCCCATTTCGTGGGTAACCATCACCATGGTCATGCCGTCAGCCGCGAGCTGTTCGATCACCTTCAGCACTTCGCCGGTGAGTTCGGGATCGAGCGCGGAGGTGACCTCGTCGAACAGCATCACCTTCGGCTGCATGGCGAGCGAGCGGGCGATTGCGGCGCGCTGCTGCTGGCCGCCCGAGAGCTGCTCGGGATAGGCGTGCAGCTTTTCATCCAGCCCGACCTGCGCCAGAACTTTTCGTGCGAGATCCTTGGCCTGCGACGTCGCCATGCCCTTCACCGCGCAGGGCGCGAGCGTGATGTTCTGCTCGATGGTGAGGTGCGGAAACAGATTGTAGCTCTGGAACACGATGCCGACGTCCTGGCGTAGCGCACGCAAGTTCACGTCGGGACGGTCGACGCGATGCCCGCAGACCACGATCTGGCCGCCGTCAACCTTCTCGAAGCGGTCGATGCAGCGCAGCGCCGTGCTCTTGCCGGAGCCGGAGCGGCCGATCAGGGCGAGCACCTCGCCACGTGCAACGGCAAAGGAGACGCCGTCGAGCACGCGGAGCGCGCCAAAGCTCTTCTGCACGTTGTGGAGCGACACGATCGGTTCGGAGGAGGGGGCGTTTTGCTGCATGTCAGGCTGGCGCGAGGTTGGACCTGCCACGTCCCATCCGCCGTTCCAGCCTCTGGCTGAACAGCGACAGGGGATAGCACATGGCGAAGTAGGTGACGGCGATGATGGCGTAGATGGCGAACGGTTCGAACAGCGAATTGTTGACGATCTGGCCCGAGCGCATCAGCTCGACGAAGCCGACCACGGACGCGAGCGAGGTGTTCTTGATGATCTGCACCATGAAGCCGACGGTCGGCGGCGTCGCGATGCGGATCGCCTGCGGCAGGATCACCTTGACCATGCGCTGGGTGCGGCTCAGCGCCAGGCCTTCGGCGGCTTCCCATTGCGGCTTCGGCACAGACTGGATGCAGCCGCGCCAGATCTCGCCGAGATAGGCCGCGACGTAGAGCGTCAGCGAGGCACCGGCCGCGACCAGCGGCGAGACCTTCAGGCCGATCGCGGCAAGACCGAAATAGCCGAGGAACAGGATGACGAGCAGCGGCGTGCCCTGGATCAACTGGACATAGATCGCACTGGCGAGCCGCACCGATTTCAGCGGCGAGATGCGCGCCAGCGCGATCACGAAGCCGACGATGCCGCCGCCGATCAGCGCGATCAGCGACAGACCAATGGTCCACAGCGCGCCCTGGCCGAGGAACATCAGGTGATTGATGTTGAGATGTCCGCCCATGGTCATCTCACAACGGCGTGCCGAGCCGGCGCCGGCGCGGAAACAGGAGGAGGCCGAGGCCCCAGAAGCCGGCACGCATCACCAGCGACAGGATGACGTAGAGCACGGCGACGATGATGTAGGTCTCGAACGCGCGATAGGTGTCCGACTGGATGTAGTTGGCGACCGCGGTGAGCTCCTCGGCCGAGATCTGCGAGCAGACCGAGGAGGCCAGCATCAGGAGCACGAACTGGCTGGTGAGCGCAGGATAGACCTTCTCGACCGCCGGCAGCAGGATGATGTGCCAGTAGATCTGGAAGCGCGACAGCGCCAGCCCCTCGGCGGCCTCGATCTGCCCGCGCGGGATCGCCTCGAAGCCGGCCCGCATGATCTCAGCGGTATAGGCGCCGACATTGATGGTCAGCGCCGCCACCGCCACCGTGAAGGCGGAGTATTTCAAGCCGAGGCTGGCGAGGCCGAAATAGACCAGGAAGATCTGCACCAGCAGCGGGGTGTTGCGGATGGTCTCGACATAGACTTTGCAGGCACCTGCAATCAGCGAATTGTGAGTGCCGCGTCCGACCGCCGCGAGCGTGCCGAGCAAAGCGCCTAGCACGGTCGCGAAGAATGCCAACTCGAGCGTGAGGACGGCGCCGGCCAGAAAGCTCGGCCAACGCTCCAGCACTGCGGGAAAGTCGAGTTGGAGGCTCATCGTTCCAGGGTCAGCCGGTGGTCTGGTTGGTCATGCGGTCATAGACGCGGAACAGCGCTTGGTTGCCGTTGCTGCCTTCGCCATGGGCGCGCGCGTCGACATATTGGCTGGTGACGAGCGCGGTGCCAGGCAGGGGCACGTTCAGGGCCTGTGCGTGCTCCTGCACCAGGCGAAGGTCTTTGAGCTGCAGATCGATTCGGAAGCCCGCGGAAACGTCGCCGGCGATCATCGCGGGGCCGAGCTTGTCGAGCATCCAGGAAGCGGCGGAGCCGCCGAGCAGCACCCGGCGCAGCAGGTTGAGATCGAGGCCCGAAGCGCGGCCGAGCGCGAGCGCCTCGCAGATCGCCTGGATGTTGATGCCGCAGATCAGCTGATTGCAGAGCTTGACGGTCTGGCCGGCGCCGGATGCGCCGACATGGGTGATGGTCGTGCCCATCGCGCGGAAGAACGGCTCGGCCTTGGCGAACGTGTCCGCATCGCCGCCGGCCATGATCGAGAGCGCGGCGTTCCTGGCGCCCACCGGCCCGCCGGAGACCGGCGCGTCGATGAAGCCGACGCCTGTCTTCTGCAGGTCCGAATGGATGCGGCGAACGGCAACCGGCGAGATCGTGCTCATGTCGACGATCAGCTTGCCCGGCGGCGGGGA
This sequence comes from Bradyrhizobium yuanmingense, assembly GCF_025200905.1. Taxonomy (NCBI): domain Bacteria; kingdom Pseudomonadati; phylum Pseudomonadota; class Alphaproteobacteria; order Hyphomicrobiales; family Nitrobacteraceae; genus Bradyrhizobium; species Bradyrhizobium yuanmingense. The sequence continues at coordinate 3,118,621 of NZ_CP104173.1, forward strand.
ATTCAGCAGGCCCTGCTCGCCGTAGATCGTCGCCTCGACGTGCGGCGTGTCGGGCAGCATGGTGATGACGATATCGGTGCCTTGCGCGGCATCGGCAGGGCTTTTGGCACGCGTCGCGCCTTCCTTGACGCTGTCGGCCAGCGCGGCTTCGTTCAGATCGAAGACGCGGACCGCGTGGCCCGCCGCCTGCAGGTTGCGCACCATCTCCCGCCCCATCGTGCCGATGCCGATGAAGCCGACCTTGCCCTTGTCGTTCCGTCCCATGTCGTCAGTCCGTTTCTTGTTTAATTGGCGTCTTGATTGAAGGGCTGTGCGCGATCAGCCCGAGGCACTGGTCTTGTCGATGTCGCCGACGACGGCGCGTCTGCGGTATTCGTCGCCGATGGCGAAATGCTTGCGCAGCGTCGCATCCGCGCGCTCGGGATCGCGCGCAATGAGGGCTTCGAAGATGCGGCGGTGATCGTCGACAAGGTAGGTCTTCATCGACGGGAAGGCCTGCACCAGCTCGCGGCGGCTGCGATGCGAATGTGTCAACAGGCCCGCCATGGAGGCGTGCAGCACGCTCAGCGTCTCCGAATGTGAGGCGACGACGATCGCGCGGTGGAAGTCGAAATCCGCCATGCCGCCGGCATCGGCTTCGTCGATGGTCTCGCCGATCTTCGTCAGCGCGCGCTGCAGCCGTTCGAAATCGGCGATGTTGGCGCGCTCGCAGGCGAGCCGGATCGCCTGGCATTCGATCGCGACACGCGCCTGCATGACGTCCTCGAGCATGTCGGCCTGCTGGGCGAGGGCGAAGGTGAAGAAGTCGTTCAGCACCGAGACATCTGGCCGCGTCACGACGGTGCCGATGCGGTCGCGGATCTCGACGATCCCGAGGACGGTGAGGGCGCGCAACGCCTCCCGGACGATTGGCCGGCTGACGCCGAGCAGGGTGGCGAGCTCGCGCTCCGAAATCAGGCGGTCGCCCGGCCTGAGCGAGCCGGTAAGCAGGCGCTCGCGCAGGAAGGCAAACACCTTCTCGAACCCCTTTTCGCCATCGGCGGCTCGCTTGAACTCCATCCCCGTCTCTTTGGTCTGATCGTGGTCAGACCAGTATGCTTACCAGGCCGCGGAGGTCAAGAGGCTTCCCTCCGAGGGATCAGCGGGGCGAGCTCGATCGCGGAGCACCGCAATGATGAGGCTTCATGGCGCCGCGCCGGCTCGGTTTGCATCTTTCGTCTGACGGCTCAGCCTTGAACGTTCCGACCGGCTCTCCTCGCGTGCTCCTGATGTTCGACGGACGCAAGGAGCTCCAGTTGGCTCGCCAGAGCGAGATAGGCGTTGGAAACGCTCAGAAGCACATTGGCGAGGCGCTTCGCCGATGTGGCATGATTCGCGCGCGCTCGATATTGCTCCGCAAGCTTGCGACAATCGTCGGGTTTGAGCATTCAGCCCCCAAAGAGAGCTGAACACCGCGTCGCGGTCCGGGTTCCTAATCGCGAGGCCCACTCTAGCTATACAGACGTCGTTGGTTGCGGCACACGCTCCGAGTTGCCAACATCCGTGCAAACCGCGATCATGGTGCAGTGACCCTCACGTCTCTCAAAAGCAACGTCCGACTCCTTTACGAGGGCGCAACGCCGGACGGCGTGCGCTTCCGTTATGCGCTGCTCATCTTCGATATCGTGACGGTGCTGTTCATTATTGCGACCTCGTTCCTGCCGCCCAGTGACATCGTCGAGACGCTCGATGTCCTGTTCGGCGTCATTCTGCTTGCCGATTTCTCCGCCCGGCTCCTGGTCGATCAGCATCCGTTTCAAAAATTCACCCAGCTCGCGACCTGGGCTGACATGGTCGCGATCGTATCCTTCCTGGCGCCGCTTGCCGGCGAGGCGGGCGGCTTTCTCCGGATTCTGCGGACGTTGGGCCTGCTTCGCGACTACCAGATGCTGGTGAGGCTGCGCATCGATTCCCCGTTCTTTCGTCGCAACGAAGAGGTCATCTTCGCCGTCACGAACCTCGCCGTTTTCATCTTCGTGATGACCGGGATCGTTTACGAGACCCAGAAGTTTCGCAACGACGAGATCCGGAACTATGCCGATGCCCTGTATTTCACCGTCACGGCGCTGACGACGACCGGCTTCGGCGACATCACGCTGGCGGGTACGTTCGGTCGTCTGATCACCGTTGTGATCATGATTTTCGGCGTGACGCTGTTCTTCAATCTCGCCCGCGCGCTCCTCAGTCCCCACAAGGTGCGGTTTCCATGCCCGACGTGCGGGCTCCAGAGGCACGATGCCGACGCGGTGCATTGCAAGGCTTGCGGCACCGTCCTCAACATTCCCGATGAAGGGGCGATCTGAAGAGCCCTCGGCGCCCCGTGAACGCCTTCGATGGTGACATCATGCCAGTGTTTTGCCCGACGGATCAACTTTGATTTCGGTTTACCCGTAAGTCATTGAGCGGACTGGGGCCAGCTACTGTGCATGGGGTTGTTTTTCAGGTTTTTGTCGGGCCGCGATCACCGCAACACCACCCACGCCGGCGCGTGATCGCTGGCGCCGTCCTCGCCGCGGATCTTCTTGTCGACGCCGGCTTTGGCGAGGCGCGGGGCGAGGGCAGGGCTGAGCAGGAGATGGTCGAGCCGCAGGCCCGCATCGCGCGGCCAGCGGTTCCGCTTGTAGTCCCAGAACGTGTAGATGCGCTCGTCCGGATGCAGCTCGCGGATCGCGTCGCACCAGCCTTGCTCGACCAGCGCGGCAAAGGCTGCGCGGCTCTTCGGCTGGATCAGTGCATCCTTGTCCCATGAGCGCGTCGGATAGATGTCGATCTCGGTGGGCGCAACATTGTAGTCGCCGGCGAGCACCACCGGCAGGTCCTGCTTGATGAAGGTGTTGGCGTGGCGCCGCAGCCGCGCGAACCAGTCGAGCTTGTAGTCGAATTTCGGTCCCGGCTGCGGATTGCCGTTGGGCAGATAAATGCTAGTGACGATGACGCCACGCACGGCGGCCTCGATGTAGCGCGCTTCGAGATCGGCAGGCTTTCCCGGCAAACGGTCGCGCGTCAGCACGGGCTCGGCATTGCGGGCGAGGATGGCGACGCCGTTCCAGGTCTTTTGTCCACGCCACACCGCGCCATAGCCGGTCCTTTCGATGGCGGCCGCCGGAAATTCGCCATCACTTGCCTTCAACTCCTGAAGCGCGACGACATCGGGCTTCGCCATTCGCAGCCATGCCAACAGATTGGGCAGGCGGCGGTTGATGTTGTTGATGTTGAATGTCGCGATCTTCATCTAGAGCTACCGGCTCTGCCTTTCGTCCCCGGAGATACAATGTCCAAGTTGAGCTTTGCCGCTACCGCCTTCATCGTCGCGTTCTCCGGGGCCACGGCACAGTCAGCCGAAACGCGCGGCGCATGCAAGGCGGACTACGACAAATTCTGCGCCGGCATCGCGCCGGGCAGCGGCATCGTCGCCTGTCTCAACGCCAAGCGCGACCAGCTCAGCGCCACCTGCAAGACGGCGCTAGACAGCAGAAAGAAGAAGTAGGTGCGGGTGGTTTAACTTGGCAGCGGCGGCAACGCCGACGGCTGTTCGATCGACGGTGGGGAAGGCGGCTGCCCGGCGTTCGAGGCGGGCTCCGGCTTCGTCAGCGGCTCCTCGACATTGCCACCCTTGTAGACGCGGGCATAGCGGCGGCCGAGGCTGGTCAGCACCTCATAGCCGATCGTGCCGAAATGGTGCGCGAGCTCGTCGACGGTGATGCCTTCGCCGAGCAGCGTCACCATGTGGCCGCGCCGCACCGCGTTCGGCGGCAGATCGGTGATGTCGATCGCGATCAGGTCCATGGAGATGCGGCCCGCGACAGGGCAGCGCTTGCCCGCCACGATGACATCGGCGCCGCGGGTGCCGTCATTGGAGCTGGCGGCGCGGAAATAGCCGTCGGCATAGCCGACTGCGATGATCGCCAGTTTCGTCGGCCGCCGCGCGGTCCAGGTGCCGCCATAGCCGACGGTCTCGCCGCGATCGATGGTGCGGATCTGCACGATGCGCGCCTTGAGGTCGACCACCTGCTGCATGGGATTGTCGGCCTCCGGCGTCGGGTTGACGCCGTAGAGCGCAGCTCCCGGGCGCACCAGGTCGAAATGGAAGGGCGCGCCGAGGAAGATGCCGGAGGAGTTGGCGAGCGCCGCCGGCACGCCTGTGAACTCACTGGCGATGCTGCGGAAGGTCGCGAGCTGTCTGGCATTGATCGGGCTGTTGAGCTGCTCGGCCGAGACCAGATGGCTCATCACCAGCGTGATGCCGTGATCGCCGGCGTTGATGCGGGGGATGATGGCCTGCGCCTCCGAAAGCGTCAGCCCGAGCCGGTTCATGCCGGTGTCGATGTGAACAGCGGCGCCCCCGTTCCAGCCGGTGCGGCGGCAGAACACGTCCCATTCGGCGAGCTCGTTGAGATCGCCGATCACCGGACGGCAATTGATCTTGGCGTAGTGCTCGCCGGTGTTCTGGAAATAGCCGCCGAGCACGTAGATCGTGGGCTCCGGAACGGCGGCGCGCACCTTGCGCGCTTCCTCGATGGTGGCGACGAAGAAGGTCTTGCAACCGGCTTTGCTCAGGGCGCGCGACACCTGCTCGGCGCCGCAGCCATAGGCGTCGGCCTTGATCACCGCCGAACATTCGGCCGGCACCGCGGTCTTCTCGAGCTTGCGCCAATTGGCGATGATTGCATCGAGATCGACGGTCAGCACGCCGCCGAAGGCGGCGAGCGCGGCAGCCTGGTTGGCCTCCGGGGAGAGTGGGCCGGATTGCGGGATCGATTTCGGGGCGGACGCCATTGTCATGGCGTCGTTTTACGCAAGAGACCGGCCCCGTTCAACCCGGGGAACAATCTAGTAGTCGCTGCGGTCCGGCAGCTGGCCGTCATGCGCGAGGTCGCCGAAGCGCGTGACCGAGGCATCGAAGTGCAGCTCGACGGTGCCGGTCGGACCGTGGCGCTGCTTGCCGATGATGACTTCGGCGCGGCCGACCGTGCGTTCCATGTCGGCCTGCCATTTGGCATGCTCTTCGGTGCCGGGGCGCGGCTCCTTCATGGCGAGGTAATATTCCTCGCGGAACACGAACAGCACGACGTCGGCGTCCTGCTCGATCGAGCCGGATTCGCGCAGGTCCGAGAGCTGCGGCCGCTTGTCGTCGCGCGATTCCACCTGACGCGAGAGCTGCGACAGCGCGATCACGGGAACGTTGAGCTCCTTGGCCAGCGCCTTCAGGCTGGTCGTGATCTCCGTGATTTCCTGCACGCGACTGTCGCTGGCGCGCTTGCCCGAGCCCGAGAGCAGCTGGATGTAGTCGATCACCAGGAGATCGAGGCCCTTCTGGCGCTTGAGCCGGCGCGCGCGCGCCATCAGCTGCGCGATGGAGAGGCCGCCGGTGGCGTCGACGTAGAACGGCAGCGACTGCAGCTCGATCGAGACCTGCCGGATCTTCTCGAAATCGGCCTCCGTGATGCCGCCGCGGCGGATGTGGGAGGAGGGAATGCCGGTGCGCTCGGCCACGATACGCGTGGCGAGCTGGTCGGCCGACATTTCGCAGGAGAAGAAGCCGATCACGCCGCCATTGGCGGCCTTCATGGTGCCGTCGGCCTGAAGCTCCGGCACGTAGGCCTGCGCGACGTTGTAGGCGATGTTGGTCGCCAGCGACGTCTTGCCCATGCCGGGGCGTCCCGCGACGATGATGAGGTCGGAATGCTGCAGGCCGCCCATCTTGGTGTCGAGGTCGCGCAGGCCCGTCGAAATGCCCGACAGCTTGCCGTCGCGCTGGAATGCCTTGGCCGCGAGATCGACCGCGACGGTGAGGGCCTGCGAGAATTTCTGGAAGCCTCCGTCATAACGGCCGGACTCGGCGAGCTCGTACAGCTTTCGCTCGGCATCCTCGATCTGCGCCCGCGGCTGGAAGTCGACCGGGGCGTCATAGGCGACGTTGACCATGTCCTCGCCGATGCCGATCAGGTCGCGGCGCAACGACAGATCGTAGATGGTGCGGCCATAGTCCTGGGCGTTGATGATGGTGGTGGCTTCGGCCGCAAGCCGCGCCAGGTATTGTCCGATGGTCATGCCGCCGACATCGGTATCGGCCGGCAGGAACGTCTTCAGCGTGACCGGGGTGGCGATCTTGCCCATCCGGATCAGGCTGCCGGCGGTCTCGAAGATGGTCTGGTGCAGCGGCTCGAAGAAGTGCTTGGCCTCCAGGAAGTCGGAGACGCGGTAAAAGGCGTCGTTGTTGACCAGGATTGCGCCCAGAAGGCTCTGTTCCGCCTCGATATTGTGCGGTGCGCTCCGATAGGCGGGAGTTCCGGCATCGGGCGCGAGTTTGAGAACGTTCGAATCAGTCAGTGCCATGGTCGGACGTGCTTAGCAATTTTCTTGGGCGGATGCGGGGCCGGGATAAAGCGCCGCCGCAGGTCAAAGCGGAAGCAAAAGCTGACCGCTATCAACCGCTCAGTTAAAATGGTGGATGATTAGCAGTCGCAGCACGCGCCGCGCTTGACTGGATTTTGGCGGAACTCGCTCGGCGCAGAGGGCTGTGATCGCGCCGCGGAAAAATCCTGAAACCCGTGAACCCTGGGGGCTGACGCGCAGACCTATCGAGAGGCGCGCAAAATGACGCACGCTGACCGATTTGGCTCGGCTTCAGACCAGCAGGAGGTAGACCAGCGCAACCAGAGCCGCCCCAACGCCGGTGACGATCAGGGCGTAATCGGTGCGGAGGTCGTCCTGCACGTCGAATGAGGTTTGGGTCTCTTTGCTCATGGCGACGGTCTAAGCCAGGCCCGACCAGACTTCTGTGAACCAGATCACATCTCCCCGGATTCTTTCGGGTGTCATGCCGGAACAGGCGGATGGGCAGGGGATTATCTCATTCCCCGCCAACAGGGATACGAGGCGAGCGATGCAGCCAGAACGGCAGCACCAGAACTGGCGAAGCGAGGCCGGCAGCCGGCTTTGGCTGTCGGGGCTGATCGCGGCCATGAAGCACGCGGAGCGGCCCGAGGTGCGTCGCCAGCCGGTCGCCCCCGAAATCCTGCTGGAATTGCGGGCGCAATTGGCGTTAACGGCGTCTTTCCGGACGTCCGGGATTTCGACCCTGCGTCACTAGGATCCGGACCTATTCACCAGCCAGCTTGAGCTTCGGCATGGCCGCGCCCTCCCGGGCCCGCAGCCGGGCTTCTTCCTGCGGGATATAATCGCGGGTCATCGGCACCACGCCCTGGCGACGGGTGATCTGGATCTGGAAGTTCATCATGGCTTGCTTGCGGAACGTCATCTCGCAGGCCGCGAGGTAAAATTCCCACATCAAGGCGAAGCGCTCGTCGTAGAGCTGCACGGCTTCCTCGCGCCGCGCCATGAACCGCTCGCGCCAGGCCTTCAGCGTCTCGGCGTAGTGCAGGCGGAGAATCTCGATGTCGCAGACCAGCAGGCCCGCGCGCTCGATCGCCGGCAGCACCTCCGAGAGCGCGGGGATGTAGCCGCCGGGGAAGATGTATTTGGCGATCCAGGGATTGGTCGAATCCGGGCCCTGCGAACGGCCGATCGAATGCAGCAGCATGACGCCGTCTTCCTTCAGCAGCTCGGCGCAGCGCTGGAAGTAGGCGTCGTAGAATCTCGCCCCGACATGTTCGAACATGCCGACGGAGACGATGCGGTCGAACGTACCTTCGACGTCGCGATAATCCTGGAGCTGGAATCTGGCCGAGCCCGTCAGGCCCTTTTCGGCGGCGCGCGCATTGGCGACCTCCAGCTGCTCAGTCGACAGCGTGATGCCGGTGACGTCGGCGTTCGCGATCTCGGCGAGATAGAGCCCGAGGCCACCCCAGCCGGAGCCGATGTCGAGCACGCGCTGGCCATTGCTGACGAGAAGCTTCGCCGCGATGTGCCGCTTCTTGGCAAGCTGCGCGTCGTCCAGCGACATCTCGGGCGTCTCGAAATAGGCGCAGCTATATTGCTTGTCGGCATCGAGAAAGAGCGAATAGAGCCGGCCGTCGAGATCGTAATGATGAGCGACGTTTTGACGGGAGCGCGGGCGGGGATTGAACTGCTTGAGGTGCCGCGTCAGGTAGCGCAGGTGCCACCACGGCTTTGCCCACTGCGGCAATGGGTCGGGTTGATCGAGCAGGATCGCGAGGGCATCAGCTATGGTGCCGCGCTCGACCACGAACTCGCCGTTCATGTAGGCCTCGCCCAGCCCCAGCTCGGGATTGACGAGGACCCTCCGCTCGGAGTCCGCAGTGACGAAGCGGACTGCGACCGGCTCGCCGGAGCCGTCGCCGACGGTGAACTTCGACCCGCTCGCGCTGGTCACCGTCAACGACCCGCGGCGGATGAATTGGGACAGAAATCGACGCAACAAACGGTCCATCGGCAATCCTCTCGAGCGAACCCGAAAGATGCGACTACCCGGCCTTTATAACTGACGCCCAGGCGCCGCAGCGGTTCCTATGCGTTTGCATTCAAATCTAGCGAGCCGGTTCCGGCTGCGCTAGTTGCACTGTGTTCAAAGTAGATATTCGAAAACCGCTTAATCACATCCTTGCGCGCGGACCTGCTTCCATTCGCGGCTCAATCGGTTAAAAGGTGACCGCCGCCGCGCCGGATGCCGGCTGCATTTGCGGAAATTCAACGGAGATGATGGGAATGTCGAGCCGAGCGCTCAGCCTCGCGACGGTGTTGCTTCTGATTGGCTTCGGTGCGGCTAATTCCGTTCTTGCGCAGGCGACGAACCTCGAGGCTGGCAAGACCCCGTCGCAGCTGTTCTCGCAGACCTGCAATGTCTGCCACAAGAGCCCGCGCGGGCTGCTGAAGTCCGTGTCGCCCGGCTCGCTGCCGGGATTCCTGCGCCAGCACTACACGACGAGTTCGGATATGGCGGGCGTCCTCTCCGCCTATCTGATCTCGAACGGTGCCACCGACACGCGCTATCAGGCCAAGGACGCCAAGAAGGACGGCGCCGCGCCTGAACAACAGGGTCGACGCCAGCGCGCGCAGGATGCCGCGAGGCCGGAAGGCGAGGGCGCTGCTCCTGCCGCCGAGGGTACGCGCCAGAAGCGTGCGGCGCGGCCGGCCGAGGAGGGTGCCAAGCCGGAGGGAGAGGCTGCGCCCGAGGCACGCAAAGGCAAGCGGCGCGCCAAGCCCGGCACGGAGGAAGCCCCGAAGGTCGATGCCGCGGCGCCGGCGACCGACGACAAGAAGAGCGAGCCGAAGCCGGAGTCCGTCAAGCCTGACAGCGCCAAGGTCGAGCCGCGCAGCGAGACGCCGGCGCTGCGGCCCGATCCGGTCCCGCAGGTGACGCCGGCCGCTCCAGCCGCCGCCAAGCCCGCTGAGCCGGCCGCGCCCAAGCCGGTGGAAGAGGCTGCTCCGAAACCTGCCGAGCCGGCTCCCGCGGCCAAGCCGCAGGAACAGGCGCCGCCCGCGACCGCTGCAGCCCCGCCGCCGCCGGCGGCGCCTGCGTCCTCCGGTCCGCCGGTGCCGCCGATCTCGCGCTAAGTCACCCGGATCTTTCGATCGACGATGCGAAGGCCGCGCCCATCCGCGGCCTTCGCATCGACTTGACCGCCATTAGAGTAGTACTCTAGAGTATTGCTCTAGGAGGCGCCATGACGGCGAGCGTACGAGACGATCTGTTGGCGGCCGGCCTTGCCGTGTTCGACCGCGTCGGCTTCGAAGCCGCGACGGTGGCCGCGATCCGCACCCGCGCGCGGGCTTCCAACGGCAGCTTCTTCCACGTCTTCGGTTCGAAGAAAGAACTTGCCGGTGCGTTGTTTCTGGAGGTCCTGCGGCACTATCACGCCGCGATACTGGCCGCGCTCGATCCCGGCCCCGATGCCGAGCAGGGCATCGATCGCCTGATCCGGGCGCATCTCGACTGGGTCGTCACCAGCCGGCGCGAGGCGCGCTACCTCTTCGAGATCTCGCGCAGCGAGTGGGGCGAAGACGTGCGCGACGCCCAGCGGGCGCAGAATGCGCGGCTTGCCGAAGGCATTGAGCGCTGGCGCGCGCCGCTGGTGGCAAGCGGCGAACTTCTGCCGATGACGCCGGTGATGTTCGTCAGCCAGCTGATCGGTCCGGCGCAGATCTTCTGCCGCGCCTTCCTGTCGGGTCGCGAGCGCACCGATCCGCGCATCGAGGCGGACACGCTGATCGCCTGCGCCAATCGTGCGCTGAGGCCGTTCGATCGCATCAACAAGCAATAAGGGGAGATCGCATGCGGGCCGAAGCTGATCCGGAATTTGCGCCGATTGCCGAGCGCATCCACGCCAATATCGGCCGGCAGGGTTTCATGAACCTGGTCGGCGCCGAGCTCTCCGAATTGTCGCGCGGCACCTGCACCATCGCCGTGGAGCGCCGGCCGGAGCTGTTACAGCAGCACGGCTTCTTCCATGGCGGCGTCACCGCCTTCCTGGTCGACAACGCCACTACGATCGCAGCCGCCACGTCGCGCGGCCAGCCGGCGCTGACGGCGGAATACAAGCTCAATCTGTTGTCGCCCGCGGTCGGCGAGAAGCTGATCTGCCGCGCCCGGGTGATCAAGCCGGGCCGCCAGGTCGCGGTGGTCGCCGCCGACGTGTTCTGCGTCAGCGATGGCGTCGAGAAGCATACGGCCACCGCGCTGGCCTCGATCGCGATGCTGAGCGAGGACGTCGCTGCCAATACGAAAAGCCCGGCCGCGTGAGGCAGCCGGGCTTTGATCGGGATCGTCATCCGGGTCTGGTCTTGCGGACCGTCCCGGAATGACGAGTTGAGCTGCTTACTTCTCTTCCGCAGCCGGCGCCGGCGCGACCTCGTCGTGCTGGGCTTCCGGATCGAAGAACTCGCCGGCGGCGGCGATCGCCTCGGCGGCCGCATCGCGATCCTCATTGCGGGTCGAGATGTCCTCGCCGCGGTTGATGCGCTCGGCCTCGTCCTGGCTGCGGGCAACCGTGACGGTGATCTCGACCTCGACTTCGGGATGAACGGCAACGGTGATCGAGTGCTTGCCGATGGTCTTGATCGGCGCGTCGAGCTGGATCTGCGGACGGGCGAGCGAAACGCCGTCGGCTTCGAACGCGAGCACGATGTCACGCACGTTGACCGAGCCGAACAGCTGGCCGGCTTCCGAGGCCTGGCGGATCACGATGATGTTCTTGCCCTCGATCTTCTCGGCGACCTTGGACGCCTCGGCCTTCGAGGCGAGGTTGCGCGCTTCGAGCTCGGCCTTCATGCCGTCATACTTGGCCCGGTTGTCGGCGGTGGCGCGCAGCGCCTTGCCGCGCTTGAGCAGGAAATTGCGAGCGTAGCCGTCGCGAACCTTCACGACTTCGCCCATCTGGCCGAGCTTGTTGACGCGTTCCAGCAAAATGACTTCCATATTCGTTCTCCTTTTGAAGTGCTCTCGAAGGTTTCAGTTTCGGGGTTGAACTCAAGGTGTAGGCAGTGGCGGCGGCTGCCGGCTGCGCAGGAAGCGTTCGCGCAAGCCGAACAAGGCATCCGCAAGCCCAAGGATCACCATCGCGACCACGGGCCATCCGAACACGACCACGGCGGCGTAGGTCGAGCCGAGCCAGAACGTGCGGCCGTTCAGCGCGAGCGTCAGCGTATGCAATACGGCGAAACCGGCCAGCGCATAACTCATCATCAGCGCGGCGGTGGCGATCTGCGCCACGATGCCAAGCAGCCCCCCGGTGAAGCAGAAGGCGAGGGAGATGCACAGCACCACCAGCGTCATCTGCGGCAGCTCGGTGGTCTTGAGGTCCGGCCAGGGACGGCGCAGCCGGCCCGACGTCGCGGTCACCTTGGCGCTGAGCCAGAGGTTGAGAGTGAGCGTCATCGTCGCGGCAATCGTGGCGGCGGCGGGTGCGATGCGCACCAGCGCGTCGACGAACTGGCTGGCTTCGCCCGAAGTTTGCGGGTCGGTGGCGCGCAGGAGGCGCGTCAGGCCACGGCGCAACGTGCCGGTGATGGTCTCCGCGTCGGTCCCGAGAGTGAGCAAAGCGGCCATTGTGGTCAGCGTCGCGAAGCCTGCAATCCAGAGCAGGATGCGGCCGACCGGGTACCACTCGACCTCCGGCTCCGCGGAGGGCGCTGTGCCGGTGGCAGACGCGGCGCTTCCCACCTGACGTCCGAGCAGGACGAGATGGCCGAGCCACCACGCCGGCAACGCGACGGTGACGGCGAAGGCGATGCAGTAGGGCAGGCCGAACAGGGCGCCGAGGCCGATCGCGGCGGCGATGCCACCAATGCTCGCGCAAAGCGGGCCCCAGCCGATCGCGGCGACCATCAGGGGGAGCGGAGCGAGATAGAACAGGACGAGCGCGATCAGCGCCCCCGAGATGATCGAGGCGAACATCAGGGCCGACGCAGCGCCGGCGATCAGGGCTATCAGTCCAAAGGCCATCATCAGCTGTCCCGCTCCCTTCGAGCGGTTAGAGGCGTCGCTTGCCCCAACCATCGGCGACCGGACGACCCGGAAGCCTTATGAGTTCGAAAAGTCGCGACCGGCGGCGCTAGCCGCCACCGGTCGAATTGGTCGTATCAGCGAATGACGTAGGGCAACAGGCCCAGGAACCGCGCGCGCTTGATGGCGCGGGCGAGCTCACGCTGCTTCTTCGCGGACACCGCGGTGATGCGGCTCGGCACGATCTTGCCGCGCTCGGAGACGTAACGCATCAAGAGCTTAGAGTCCTTGTAGTCGATCTTCGGAGCATTGGCGCCCGTGAACGGGCAGCTCTTGCGACGACGGAAAAACGGGCGACGTGCACCAGCTTCAGCCATGATTCTTACTCCCCATCCGTGGTTTCAGCTTCGTCGCGCGGACGGCGCGGACCGCGATCACCGCGGAAACCGCCCTCGCGGTCGCCACGGAAGCCGCCTTCACGCTCGCCGCGGAAGCCACCGCCGCGATCGTCACGCTCGCGATCACGGTCGGCCTTGCGCATCATCGCGGAGGGGCCTTCCTCGAGCTCCTCGACGCGGACGCTGAGATAGCGGATCACGTCTTCGCTGATGCGCTCCTGGCGCTCGATCTCGGCGATCGCCGCGGACGGCGCGTCGATGTTGAGCAGCACGAAGTGCGCCTTGCGGTTCTTGTTCATGCGGTAGGTGAGGGAGCGCACGCCCCAATTCTCGGTCTTGGTGATCTTGCCGCCGAGACCTTCGACGATACCGGTCATCTGCGCAGTCAGTTCTTCAACCTGCTGCGGGCTCGCGTCCTGACGCGCGAGAAAAACATGCTCGTAAAGAGGCATGGTCGTCCTTTCCTCATGTTGGCGCATCGCCCGGCGTCAAACCCTTAAGAGGCCTTCGGAAAGGACTCTGGGATCAAGCTCAGAAGGCGGAAACACGGGACGACGGGCCGACTGGCCCTGCCACACCAAAATCACGAATGATTTGCTGAGACCGTCCGTTCAGCTCCCGGCCGGGGTCTGCGGATGGGCGCCTTATACGGATTTTGGCCGGCTTTGCAAGGTGGAGGGGCATTTTCAAGCCGAGCGGTCCGCCCCTCCAACGGGAACAAGAACCCCATCCTCCAATACCAAGATTCGGCTTGATCTGTTTGTTTGTATAACATACAAATAAATCAGCGAAGAGGATCCCATGGCAGAAGCGTCGGCCGATGCGCCGCTCGAAGCGGCAGGCGACCCCAAGCACGCCGCGCGCGCGACGCGCTCGGCCGGCCGCAAGATGCGGTCACTGCTCCTGGATGCTGCGAGCCCGCTGTTTCGGGAGCGGGGGCTGTCAGGCACGTCGATTACCGACATCGCGGCCGCCGCGGACGCGTTCCCGAGCCAGATCACCTATTACTTCCGCACCAAGGAGGCGCTGTTTGTCGAATGCGCCTGCCGCGATCTGTTGTATCTGGCGCGGGCCACCGAGCAGGCGGCGCTCAAGGCGCGCACGCCCGGGGAATACACCCATGCGCTGGCCGAGACGGTGACGGCGAGCGATTCGGTCGCCTTCTTCGCCGAGGCGCTGACGCTGACGCGGCGTCGCCAGGATCTCGCGCCACTGGTGGAGCGTACCATCGAGCGCCTGCACAGCGAGGGTACGCGCGCTTATGCGGGGCAGGTCGCGCGGCACGGCTGGCGCTCGCTGCGCGCGCCCGACGAAAGCTCGCGGCGGTTCTGGGCCGTCGCCATCGGCGTCATTCTCGAGGGCTACGCGATGGGCCGCTCGCCCGAGGCGCTCTGCGCCGAGATGCTGCGCGTGCTGGGCGAGCAGGCGAAATCCACTGAAGACACCGCCCGCCTGCGTCTCGTCGAGGCGCGCGAGGCATCCGACAATTCCAATGGAAAGGGTTAGGCCATGACCGCGCTTCGCATGCGTGCCCGCGATTTCCTGACCGACGATCAATTGGCCGAGGTGCGCCAGCGCGCGACGTGGAAAGGCGCTGCGCTGATCGCGCACGCCTGGACGCTGATCATTGCAGCCATCGCGCTGGTCGCGTGGTGGCCCAATCCGCTCACCTATATCTTCGCCGTCGCCATCATCGGCTCGCGCCAGCTCGGCCTTGCGATCCTGATGCATGACGGCGCACATGGTTGCCTGTCCGCCGACGAGAAAACCAATCTGACGCTGAGCCAGTGGTTCTGCGCCTATCCGCTGTTTGCGGAGACGCGCAGCTACCGGCGCTATCACCTTCAGCACCATGCGCGCACCCAGCAGGAGGACGACCCCGACCTCGTGCTGTCGGCGCCGTTTCCGATCACCAAGTTGAGCTATCGCCGCAAGTTCATCCGCGACATCACCGGGCAGACCGGCTACCAGCAGCGCAAGGCGCAGTTGCTCAACGCGCTCGGGCCAAAGGACTGGTCATGGCGGCAGCGCGCAGCGCATTTCTGGGAGATGCTCGGCCCGCAATGTGTGGTCAACGGGATCATGTTTGCCGCGCTCGCCGCGGCCGGCGTGTGGTGGGCCTATCCGCTGCTCTGGCTGGTGCCGCTCTTGACGTGGATGATGGTCATCACCCGCATCCGCAATATCGCCGAGCACGCCGTCGTCCCCGATAGCAGCGACCCCTTGCGCAACACGCGCACGACGCATGCCAATTTTCTCGAGCGCCTGTTCATCGCGCCGTATTACGTGAACTATCACCTCGAGCATCATCTGTTGTTCTACGTGCCCTGCTACAATCTGCCGAAGGTGCACCGGCTGCTGAGTGCGAGCCGGTACGCCGATCGCATGGAAGTGCAGCCGAACTACGCTTCGGTGCTGCGGCTGGCCACGGCAAAGCCGAACCGCGAGGATCGGCCGGGGCAACTGGTGAACAGTGCGCGCCGAGCGCGGGCAGGAGCGGACGTCGATGCCAACCAGACCGCCGGCGGGTTTTGAGGGGCTTATTCCCCGTTGAATGCTGCTCCAAGTTCCCGTCTCGGCTTGACAGTGCGGCCCCGGACGGTGTCTACGGCCCCCTTTGGAGCATGATCCGGAACCATGGCCCAAGGAACCACGGCCTAAGGCCGGGCGTAAATCGGCTGCCGGTTCAGAACAGGGATCATGCCTGACAGCAGGGAGCGCCGATGACGGCTGCATTCACATTTCCTGGGCAGGGTTCCCAGGCTGTCGGCATGGGCAAGGCCCTGGCCGACGCCTTTCCGGTGGCGCGCGCCGTATTCGACGAGGTCGATGCCGCGCTCGGGGAGAAGCTGACGGCCATCATCTGGGAAGGTCCGGCCGAAACTCTCCAACTCACCGAGAACGCCCAGCCGGCGCTGATGGCCGTGTCTATCGCGACCTTGCGCGTGCTCGAGGCCGAGGCTGGTTTTTCCGTGGGACGAGACGCGGCCTTCGTCGCCGGCCACTCACTCGGTGAATATTCGGCGCTCGCGGCGGCCGGCAGCCTGACGGTTTCGGATACCGCGCGTCTGCTTCGCACCCGCGGTCTCGCAATGCAAAAGGCGGTCCCGGTCGGCGCCGGCGCGATGGCCGCGCTGCTCGGTCTCGACTACGAGGCCGCCATGGAGGTCGCGGGCGAGGCGGCGCAGGGGCAGGTCTGCCAGGCCGCCAACGACAATGGCGGCGGCCAGGTCGTCGTCTCCGGCGACAAGGCTGCGGTCGATCGCGCCGTCGAGATCGCCAAGGCCAAGGGCGCCAAGCGCGCGATGCTGCTGCCGGTGTCCGCCCCGTTCCATTGCAAGTTGATGCAGCCGGCTGCGGATGCCATGGCGGAGGCGCTGTCGAAGGTTACGATCAAGGCGCCGGCCGCCCCGCTGGTGTCGAACGTGCTGGCGAGCGCCATCACCGATCCCGACGAGATCCGCCGCCGCCTGGTCGAGCAGGTCACCGGCACGGTGCGCTGGCGCGAGTCGGTGGCTTACATGGCCGGGCAGGGTGTCACCCGCTTCTTCGAGATCGGCGCCGGCAAGGTGCTGACCGGTCTCGTCAAGCGTATCGCGGACGGTGCCGTCGGCATTGCGGTCGGCGGCCCGAACGATATTGCCGCCGCCAAGGATGCATTGGCCGCTGCGAAGCAGGCTTAAAGGAGTCCATCAATGTTCGATCTGACTGGCCGAAAGGCGCTCGTCACCGGCGCGACCGGCGGCATTGGCGGCGCGATCGCGCAGGCGCTGCACGCGCAGGGCGCCACCGTCGCCATTTCAGGGACGCGCAAGGAGGTGCTGGACGAGCTTGCCGGCAAGCTCGGCGAGCGCGCCCACGTGCTGCCCTGCAATCTCTCCAAGGCCGATGAGGTCGAGGCGCTGGTGCCCGCTGCGGAAGCGGCGATGGGCCAGGTCGACATTCTCATCGCCAATGCCGGCATCACGCGCGACAATCTCTTCGTGCAGCTTCGCGACGAGGACTGGGACGAGGTTATTAACGTCAATCTGACCGCGACCTTCCGCCTGGCGCGCGCCGCGACCAAGCTGATGATGCGCAAGCGCTTCGGCCGCATCGTCGCCATCACCTCGGTGGTCGGCGTCACCGGCAATCCCGGGCAGGGCAATTATACGGCGTCGAAAGCCGGCCTGATCGGCATGATCAAGACGTTAGGGGCCGAATACGCCAAGCGTGGCGTGACCGCGAACTGCATCGCGCCGGGCTTCATCAAGACGCCGATGACCGATGCGCTCAACGACAAGCAGCGCGAAACGATTCTCACCAAGGTTCCGGCCGCCCGCCTGGGGACGCCCGAGGACATCGCAGCGGCCGCCGTCTATCTGAGCTCGAACGAAGCAGCCTACGTCACCGGGCAGACCATCCACGTCAACGGCGGCATGGCCATGATCTGACATCTCGTGCCGCGTCGCCTGTCACGGCGGTGCGGCATGCGGCAAACGGCCGTTTCCGGAGCGAAATGAGGCTTGTAGTCAAGGCAATTGAAGTATGATAACCGGACCTCCAACGGATGGGCAAAGAACGCCATTGCAGGTTTTTGAAACCCTGTATATTGGCGATGCGGAGCCTTTGGCCGTCGTTCGCCGGGGCCTCCATCGGTTAGGATGGGCCAAATCAAAGTTCGTAAGCGAAGGCAGTCAAACGACCACGACGGCTCGTATCGTCCCGGGGGGTCGGGTCTACAGGGAACAACACGAGGTTAAGCAATGAGTGACATTGGCGAGCGGGTTAAGAAGATCGTGGTCGAACACCTTGGTGTTGAACCCGAGAAGGTTGTCGACAACGCGAGCTTCATCGACGACCTCGGCGCCGACAGTCTGGATACCGTCGAGCTGGTGATGGCGTTCGAAGAGGAATTCGGTTGCGAGATTCCGGACGACGCTGCGGAAACGATTCTCACCGTCGGCGACGCTACGAAGTTTCTCGAGAAGAACGCGAAGAGCTAAGGCTCTTCAATTTCGCGGGGACAACATTGAAACCGGACGGGCCGCTTCGCAGCGGTCAGCCGGTTTCTTGTTATTGGCCGTGAATCTTTCGATGCGGAGTTTTCGGATATGAGGCGGGTTGTCGTCACGGGTCTCGGCATGGTCTCGCCACTCGGCTGTGGCGTCGAGCCGACCTGGAAGCGCATCCTCAACGGCGAAAGCGGTGCGCGCAGGATCGAGAGCTTCGATGTCTCCGATCTGCAGACCAAGATCGCCTGCACGGTCGTGCGCGGCGACGGCTCGAACGACAGCTTCAATCCGGACAAGTGGATGGAGCCGAAGGACCAGCGCAAGGTCGACGACTTCATCATCTTCGGCATGGCCGCGGCCGGTCAGGCGCTCGACGACGCCAACTGGCATCCCGAGACCGAAGAGGACAAATGCGCGACCGGCACCATGATCGGCTCCGGCATCGGCGGCCTCAACGGCATCGCCGATACCGCGATCCTGCTGAAGGAGCGCGGGCCGCGCCGGGTGTCGCCGTTCTTCATTCCCGGCCGCTTGATCAATCTCGCCTCCGGCTACGTCTCGATCGCGCACGGGCTGAAGGGGCCGAACCATTCGGTGGTCACGGCATGCTCGACCGGCGCGCATGCGGTTGGCGATGCCGCCCGCCTGATCGCGCTGGGCGATGCCGACGTGATGGTCGCGGGCGGCGCCGAGTCGCCGATCAGCCGCATCGGCATCGCCGGCTTCAACGCCGCGCGCGCGCTGTCGACCGGTTTCAACGAGACTCCCGAAAAGGCCTCGCGTCCCTACGATAAGGACCGCGACGGCTTCGTGATGGGCGAGGGAGCCGGCGTCCTCGTGCTGGAGGAGCTGGAGCACGCCAGGCAGCGCGGCGCGAAGATCTATGCCGAGGTGATCGGCTATGGTCTGTCGGGCGATGCCTATCACATCACCTCGCCGTCGCCCGACGGCGATGGCGGCTTCCGCAGCATGTCGGCCGCGCTCAAGCGTGCCGGGCTGACGCCGTCCGATCTCGATTACATCAATGCGCACGGGACCTCGACGCCGCTCGGCGACGAGATCGAGCTCGGCGCGGTCGAGCGTCTGCTCGGCAACGCCGCCTCCAAGGTCGCGATGTCCTCGACCAAGTCGTCGACCGGCCATCTGCTCGGCGCGGCCGGTGCGATCGAAGCGATTTTCGCGATTCTGGCGATTCGCGATAATGTCGTGCCGCCGACGATCAATCTCGACAATCCGTCGGTCGAGACCGCGATCGATCTCGTGCCGCACAAGTCGAAGCAGCGTGAGGTCAACGTCGCGTTGTCGAACTCTTTTGGTTTTGGCGGTACCAATGCGTCGGTGATCGTCCGGCGCCTAGTCAGTTAGTTTGTGTTTGAGACGAATCCACCGTTTTGCCGTATTCGGCGATAGTCATGGACGTGGGCGCGTGCGTTTTTGGCAGGGCAAGCGATTGTCGGGCCGCTATTGAACCGGCAGGATTCAGGTTGTTTCGATGAGTGAAAGGCCGCCCATTTCACCCCGGAGTCCGCGGGCCGCGCTCGAGCCCGAGCAACTTCCGCCGCCGCCCAAGCGGTCGGACCGCGCGCGCAATCCGTTCGTCGTCGTCGGCAACGCCATCATCACGCTTCTGCTGATCGCCATGCTCGGCGCCGGCGGCGTCTATTATTACGGCCGCCAGGTGCTCGAGGCGCCCGGACCGCTGAAGGAGGACAAGATCGTCAACATCCCGCAGCGTGCGGGCAAGCGCGACATCGCCGAGACGCTGAACCGGGAAGGCGTGACTGACGTCAATCCCTGGGTGTTCATCGCCAGCGTCGCCGCGTTGAAGGCGAGCTCGGACCTCAAGCCGGGTGAGTATTCCTTCCAGAAGAACGCCTCGCTGCGCGACGTCATCGGCACCATCGTCGAGGGCAAGGTGGTGCAGCACGCCGTGACGATTCCCGAAGGCCTGACCTCCGAGCAGATCGTGGCGCGGCTGTCCGACAACGACATCTTCACCGGCAGCGTGCGCGAGCTGCCGCGCGAAGGCACGCTGCTCCCGGAGACCTACAAATTCCCGCGCGGCACCCCGCGCGAGCAGGTGGTCCAGCGCATGCAGCAGGCGCACAAGCGTGTGCTGTCGGAGATCTGGGAGCGCCGCAATCAGGACATTCCGGTCAAGACGCCGGAGCAGCTGGTCACGCTGGCGTCCATCATCGAGAAGGAAACCGGCAAGGCGGACGAGCGCAGCCGCGTCGCCGCGGTGTTCGTCAACCGGCTGAAGCAGCGGATCAAGCTGCAGTCCGATCCGACCATCATCTACGGCCTCGTCGGCGGCAAGGGAACGCTGGGCCGGCCGATCAAACGCAGCGAGATCACGCAGCCCTCGCCCTACAACACCTATGTGATCGACGGCCTGCCGCCGGGCCCGATCTCCAATCCGGGCCGCGCCTCGCTCGAAGCTGCCGCCAACCCGGCCCGCACCCGCGACCTCTATTTCGTCGCCGACGGCACCGGCGGGCATGCCTTCACCGAAACCTACGACGCGCACCAGAAGAACGTCGCCAAGCTCCGCGCGATGGAGAAGCAGATCCAGAACGACACGGTCGAGCCGCCCGAGGACGCGCAGCCGCCGGCCGTTGCCGCGCCTGGCGCTGCCGACGCGCCGACCGCGGCCACGCCGGCACGGCCCAATCAGCAGAAGAGGCCGCCGGCAGCACGCCCGGCTGCTCCAGCCAATCCCCCACCGGCCCGGCAGGGCGCGGTGCAGGGCTCGCCGCCGGTGGTTCAGCGCTGAGTCTTGCGCGCAGATCGGCTTGCGGACATTGCCGATTCCACTTTCCGGCAAAATAGTCTTAAGATTCGCGTGGCTTGATAGCCTCGCGAATCCCGTGTTCCTGGAGAATTTGAACTGATGGCGCTGTCGTCCATGACCGGCTTTGCGAGATGCCACGGCGCAAGCGGGCCGTATACGTTCGAATGGGAGTTGAAGTCGGTCAATGCCAAGGGCTTCGACTTGCGCGTGCGGCTGCCGCAGGGGTTTGATGAGCTCGAGGCCCATGCCAAGAAGCGCGCGGGCGAGCTGCTCTCGCGCGGCACCGTCTATGCCAATCTCACCGTCAAGCGCACCAATGCCGCCGCCACCGTCCGCATCAACGAGGACGTGCTCAACGCGGTGCTGAAGGCCGCCGCGCTGATCTCGGGGAAGGTCGACGCGGTGGCGCCGAGCATCGACGGCCTGCTCGCCATCAAGGGCGTCGTCGAGGTCGCCGAGCCCGAGGGCGACGAGGAGGAGGACAAGGCGGCGCGCACTGCTGCCGCCGAGGCCTTCGACAAGGCGCTCGACGAGCTCGTTGCGATGCGCAAGCGCGAGGGCACTTCGCTTGGGCAGATCCTGACCCAGCGCGTCGACGAGATCGAGCGGCTGGCGAAGAAAGCGGAGGCCGCGCCCGGCCGCAAGCCGGAGGCGATCAAGGCGAAGCTCGCTGAGCAGATCGCAGCGCTGCTCGACACCTCCGACCGTTTCGACTCCGACCGCCTGATGCAGGAGGCGATCCTGATCGCGACCAAGGCCGACATCCGCGAGGAGCTCGACCGCATCGCCTCCCACATCGCGCAGGCGCGCGAGCTGATCGGCAAGGGCGGCCCGATCGGGCGCAAGCTGGATTTCCTGGCGCAGGAGTTTCACCGCGAGGTCAACACCTGCTGCTCGAAGTCGAACGACATCGAGTTGACCAACACGGGCCTCGCCATGAAGAACGTGGTCGAGCAGTTCCGCGAGCAGGTGCAGAATCTGGAGTGATCGATGACGACGGGCGGTCACGGAACTGACGGTGTCGAGCGGCGCGGATTGATGTTCGTGCTGTCCTCGCCATCGGGCGCGGGCAAGACGACGCTGTCGCGCATGCTGATCGACCGGATGCCGGGCTTGAAAATGTCGGTTTCTGCGACCACGCGCGCGATGCGGCCGGGCGAGGTCAACGGCAAGGACTATACGTTTGTCGATAAGGCGACGTTCGATGCCATGGTGAAGGCCGACGAACTGCTGGAATGGGCGACGGTGTTCGACAACAGCTATGGTACGCCGCGCGGCCCCGTGGATGCGGCGTTGTCGGCCGGCCAGGATGTGCTGTTCGACATCGACTGGCAGGGCACCCAGCAATTGAAGCAGAAGGCGCGCGCCGATGTCGTCAGCGTCTTCATCCTGCCGCCCTCGGCCGCCGACCTCGAGAAGCGCCTGCATTCGCGCGCGCAGGATTCCGACGAGGTGATCCGCAAGCGCATGAGCCGCGCCAGCGACGAGATGAGTCACTGGGCCGAGTACGACTACATCGTGATCAACCACGCGGTCGACGAAGCCTTCGCCGAGGTGCAGTCGATCCTCAAGGCCGAGCGTCTCAAGCGCGAGCGGCGGATTGGCCTCGTAGGCTTCGTGCGAAGTTTGCAAGGTCAGCTTCAAGGTTAGGCCGCGACAGGCGCGGCCCTTCCTTCGCCAGCTGCTCCAGCATCGTCGTGATCGCGTCGACATCGACGGCATCGGTATCCCGACCTGCCGGCGCGTCATCGCGATCCGCCTCAATTTCGTTGGCGGCAAGCTTGGGTGCAGCAGCCCGATCGAACAACTTGATCTCGACCTTGTCGCTTCTGGACTCGACCGGTTTTGCGGCCGGAGCGGCGGCACGTTGCCTGCGTGCGTCGATCAGCTCGATCTCGCGGCCGATCGCGGCGAGTTTCGTCGCCTGTCTGGTCGGTTGCGGACGTGCCGCATCGAAGTCGATCGGGCGGGGCGGCTGGGCGGCGGCCGGCGGTGAATCGCGCCAGGGCGCGTGGCTTCCGTCATGGTCCTGCGGCGCCCAATCGTCCCAATGCCCGCGGCGGTCGGCGGCCCTGGCGCGGACGCGTCCGCCGGCGAAGCGGTAGATGACGCTGGCGAGGATGCCGGCGAGCGCCAGCGCACCGCCGATCACAAGCATCAGCATCTGCAGCGAACCGCCGGACTTGTCAGTCGTGCCATCGGCCGCGAGCGGGAGCGGAGCAGGGGATTTTGACAGCTTCGCGTTTGGCTGCGCGGCTGCTGCAACCGTGGTTTCCGCCGGCTGATGCGCTGGCGCGGTGGACGCTGTGGAGGCCTCGGGCCAGCGCGCGGTCACGGCCGGCTGCTGCGCGTTGGTTTCGGCGACGCTGCTCGGCGTCTGCGGCGCGACCGCGGGTGCATTCGCTGCAGCCGGCGCGGGCGCGGCCATGTTCGGCGTGCCCGCTGCGGCACTCGTCTGCGGCGCGATATATTCCGCGCGCGCGTTCTGCACGGCCTGCGGCGGTGCTGCATCCGGCTCGGATGTATCGGTCGTCGCCTGCGCGGTCTGTGCGGCTTTGCCGCCTGCGGCGCGCAGATACCAGCACTTGCGCTTCGTCGTGCGATCGAGGCGGTAGTACCAGTGCTGGCCCTGCGGCGTGGCATCCTTCGGCGAAGCCAGGCAGTCGGGCGCCGCGGCGGCCGTGCTCGATGGCGTCGGCGCGTTCTGCGATACCGCGGCCAATGGCGCGCCCGCGAGGATGCTGGCGACGAGGGTCGAAATGAACTTTGCGGCGCGGTTGCCCATCCTGGTCTCCCGGTTACGCATGACGCAACTCTCAACGAGCCCCTTCTCGTCAAAGACTTGGGTGGCAATGAGCCGCAAATCCGGAGAGGATGTGGCTTGAATCGGGCCTGCGCGACGTTCGTTCCGCCCCCGGATGAGACTCTCCGAACGTCACGATCAGAGTTCCACGCCACGACCTGAGCCGGTTGACACGATCATAAGTCAGTACTAATCATTAGTGGTAACTTATGACAGGTCGAACAAGCGTGGCATGGGGCGGGGAGTGTCTATGGCTAAGGACAGCGCACAACTGGCCGCACTCGGCGATCCCACCCGCAGGCGGATCTTCGAGCTTGTCGGTGCACGGCCACGCACGGTCGCCGAGATCACGCGACAGCTGCCCGTGTCCCAGTCGGCCGTCTCACAGCATCTCAAGGTGCTGCGCGAATCCCGCTTGGTTCGTGCAGAGCCGAAGGGCGCCAGCAACGTCTATTACGTCGATCCGGCGGGACTCGGCCAGATGCGAGCCTGGCTCGACCGGTTCTGGAGCGACACGTTGGCCGCTTACAAACTAGCCGTCGAAAAACCATCGGAGGGATCCAGATGAACACACGTGTATCGATTGCGCCCGTCAAACATTCCATCGTCGTCGAGGCGCCGATCGAGCGCGCGTTCAAGGTCTTCACCGAAGACTTCGGCAGCTTCAAGCCGCGCGAGCACAATCTGCTCGCCGTTCCCATCGCAGAGACCGTATTCGAACCTCGGGTGGGCGGAAGCATTTATGATCGGGGGATCGACGGCAGCGAATGCCGCTGGGCGCGCGTGTTGGCGTTCGAACCACCCAATCGAGTCCTCTTGAGCTGGGACATCAGCCCGCGCTGGCAAATCGAGACCGATCCCGCCAAGACGAGTGAATGGGAGGTCCGGTTCATTGCGGAGACACCAAGCCGGACCCGCTTGGAGCTGGAGCACCGTCACCTCGATCGGCATGGCGAGGGCTGGGAAGGCGTCCGCAGCGGCGTTGACAGCGATCAGGGTTGGCCGCTCTATCTGCGGCAGTTTGCCGAACTGATTGCCGCCAAGCGTTGACGCGCTTCCTTCCGACGCCGCGTCATGACGAGGAGAGGCCCTGTCGGGCCTTGCTCCGATCGGGCCCGGAAACTTCTCACCTCCGCAGCCGTTATTTCGCGGCTGAGGAGACGTCATGCCGGTCAAGGATCAGATCAAGAACTTCGCCAAGAAGCTGGTAGAGGAGCAGCCCGATGCAGCGACGCTGCGGGGGCTGGTACGGGCCCGCAAGCCCACGGCCATGCACTTTCGCGATGACGGCATCGTGCCGAACCATCCGCGCTTCCCGGCGCTGCTCTATCGCGGCGCGGTGAAGCTGAACGGTCGGCGCTTTCCGCCCGAGGTCGTCATCGACACGCTGTTCGACACCAATGGCTGGGGCCGGTCGTGGCGCGACACCGTGTACGACTTCGTCCACTATCATTCGCAGATCCATGAAGTGATGGGCGTGGCGCGCGGCACGGCGAGGATCGAGTGCGGCGGGATCAAGGGCCGCATCCTGAAACTGAAAGCCGGGGACGTGCTGGTCCTGCCCGCGGGCACCGGCCACCGGCTGATCGAATCCAGCCGGGACTTTATGGTCGTCGGCGCCTACCCGCAGGACGGCACCTATGACGAGTGCACCGACACACGCCAGCGTCCCGACGCGGTCAAGCGCATCGCCAAGGTCCGCAAGCCGAAGACGGATCCCGTGCTGGGGAGCGGCGGACCGCTGCTCGCCGCGTGGCGGTCCGCTCAGCTTAGATAATCAGGCGAGAAATCCGCAAGTCTGCGCAGCTCGTCGGGCTGGAGCAGTTCGATCTCGCTGCCGTCCCAGGCGATCAACCCGCGATGCCTCAGCTCCTGGATGGTGCGGTTGACGTGGACGATCGACAGTCCGCAGGCGTCCGCGACGTGACGCTGCGTCATCGGCATCTGGAAGCAGTTGCGCTTGACGAGGCCGACGATCTCCAGCCTTGCGGCGAGCTCGCAGATGAGGTGCGCGACCTTGGGCAGCGCCGCCTGCGCGCCGAGGCGGGCGATCCATTGCCGCGAGATGGCCGCGTCGATCAGCGTCTCGCGCCAGAAGACGCGGGTCAGGTGGATCGAGCTGTCGAGCAGCTGGCGGAGCTGGCTGTGGGCGACGGTGCCGACGATGGTCGGGCCGAGCCCCACGAGATCCGCGTCCATCGGCGAGACCAGCAGCGTGTGCAGGCATGGCATGTCGCCGGGAACATGGAAGGCGAGGGTCTGGCTGCGATCGCCGACGATGCGCGACTGGTAGAGAAAGCCGCTGACGACGAAGACGCAGCGGCTCGCGGCCTCACCCTGGCGCAGCACGATCTCGCCATCCGCGACCTGGCGCAGCGTGGACGGCAAGCCCGCGATCTGGCGGCGCTCGTCCTCGGACAGGCCTTCGATCGTCTGCAGACGGACGATGAATTTCGGATGTGGCATGGGCCTCGCGTGCAGCTTCAGCCGTCCCGCGGCACGGACGCCTCGGCCAGGCGACGCGACAGTTTCGCAAGCGTCCAGTCGGAAACCGGCACGGAGCGGAACTCGCGGATGGCGCGAGCGAGCTCCTGATCCGACATCGGCCGGACCGGCTCCCTCAGCGTTCCCTTCAGCAAGGCGTCGCTGATGCTGTCCAGATGCTCGCCGGCATCGGATGCGAACAGGCGCCGGATGCGCTCCAGGAGAGTGGTGCTTTTCATGTTAAGGCCGGCTGGTCCGAATGGGGGATGGGGTGGCTGCGATCGATGCGTCGCAAGCCGGTTAGCAACCTGTGCTTCCGATCTGCGTTCTAGTCCGCTGAACGCAAGCCGGACGTATCATTTGATAGAACCGGCGCGATTTTTGGCGGCTCCATGGAAAAAGCTCACGACGTGCTGATACGGAACCTCGGCGAGCACACCGGGCTCGCAGAGGAGGATATGGGCGAGATTCGCGCGTTGACCTTCATGCTGCGCGATTTCGCACCCAATGAGGATTTCATCCGTCAAGGCGACGAGCCCGAGCATTCCGCTTTGGTCGTCTCCGGCATGGTTGCCCGCTATCACCTGCTCGGCAGCGGGCGGCGGCAATATCTGGCGTTCCATCTCACCGGCGACCTTCCGGATGCGCAGGGGTTGTTCATCGACCAGATGGATCACGGGCTCAGTGCGCTCGGGCCGGCGTCGGTGGCGTTCATCCCGCACCGCGAATTGTTCATCGCGTTCCGGCGGCGGCCGACCTTCGCCCTCGCGGTCTGGCGCGAGACGCTGCGCGATGCCGCGATCTTTCGCGAGGCCATCACCAACAACAGTGCCCGGCCGATGCAGACCCGCATGGCGCACTTGTTTTGCGAGCTGTTTTACCGCGCCCGCGCGGCGCAGCTGGTGCGCGGCAATCGTTGCCGCATGCCGATCAGTCTCACGCAACTCGGCGAGACGCTCGGCATGGCGATCGCGACGGTGAACCGGACGCTCGCCGATCTCAGGCGCAGCGGCGCGATGGATCTTCGTGATGGCGAGCTGGTCGTGCTGAAATGGCGCGAGCTGCAGCGGCTCGGCGATTTCAGTCCGACCTATCTGCATCTGAAGCGGCAGTCGCCGCCGCATGCGTGAGGCGGAGGCATCAACCCTCCGCGGGTGCCGCTCCACCGCGCACCTCGTGGAAATGCTTCTTCACCCAATCGTTACAGCAGCAGGCTCTCGCTTCGAGCGCTGCTGCGTCGAGGATCAGGATGGCGCCGCGGCGGGTCGCGAGGATGCGCCGCGCCTTGAACATCTGGATGACGCGGCTGGCATAGCTGCGGGAGACGCCCAGCATGCCGGCGAGCTGCTCGTGGGTGAGAGGAATCTCGGCTCCGCCGATATGTTCCTGCGCGGACATGATCCACTTGGCGGCCCGCTGCTCGATCGAATGCGCAGCGTTGCAAGCCGCAGTCTGCAAGAGCTGCGCGAACTGGCAGTCGGCATAGCGCGCGAAGGCCTCCTGGAGCGTCGCCGATCTCTGCTGCGCCTGCTCGAGCGCGCGCAACGGCAGCCGCACCAGGGTGCCGCCAAACTTCACGACCATGCGCGGATAGGCGAGCGAAGGGCTGGGGCCGGCGGCCATGCCGACCGCGCCCTCGCGCCCCACCAGCAGGCTTTCGACCTCGCGATCGTCCTCGACCGGCACGGCGAACGACACCAGCGCGGGACCGCATGGAAAATGGACCGCGGCGACGTCGTCGCCGGCGTGATGCAGGACGTAGCTCGCCTCGACGTCGATCGGCTGGAGGTGAGGCGCGAGCAGTTCGAAATCCTGATGATTGAGCTGCCGGAGCAGATCGTTCTGGGGCCGACCGGTCACATTGTGTTCTCTTGGGCGGGCCGGGAATCGGCGCCAGCGGCAAACCTACGTTTCCGCGGCGGAACCGACGGTTCCAAAGTGCACACAACGGACGTTCGAACGTTGAAAACCAGAGCACGGCGTCGCGGCTTCAGCGGGCTGGACGGCAGCGAGGATCGTCAGCCGCAGCGGACTTCGCGATCCCCCGTCAGTCGGCCCTGTGACGCAGCGGCGCGGTAAGCGTCGATCGCCCGGTTGGCGAGCATCAATTGCCGGCGCTCACCGGTTCGAAGCTGGGCCTCGATGGCGTCGAGCAGGAAGTTCGCGCTCGCGTCCGGCGGCCCGAGCTCGCCGCTCTTCTCCAGGCAGCTCCAGGCGATGAAGAATGCGCTTTCGACGGTGCAACGGATCGACATGCGCAGCCAACGCGGCGCGGCCGCAGGCGTTCCGTGCGGCGGGCGAGACTTGCGTCGGACCCGCCGCGCCGCGGTCAGTTCTTCAGGACGATGCGGCCGACGACCTTGCCGGCACGCAATTCGTCGATCCATTTCTGCACGTCGCCCATCGGCTCCTCGCGCATCGGCGTCGGCTTGATCTTGCCGGCGCGGGCGAGCGCCATCAGCTCGTGAGCCTCCGCGAGCGTGCCGACCATGAAACCTTCGATGGTCATGCGCTTGTAGACCCACTGCACCATCGGCAGCGTGAACTGGCCGCCCATCAGGCCGGAGACCACGATCTTGCCGCCGCGCGCGGCAACGGCGACGGCAAAGGCCATCGACTTCTCGTTGCCGGCGAAATCGACGATCTCGTCGAAGCCGCCCTCGGTCTCCTTCAGGATGCGTTTGATCACGTCGGGCTCGGCCGGATCGTAGGCCACCGCGGCGCCGTTCTTGAGTGCGGTCTCGCGCGCGGCCGGCGAGAGGTCGGCGACCGTGATCGGCTGCTTGAACATCGCCTGCGCGAACGACAGGCCCATCATGCCGACGCCGCCGAGGCCGATCAGCAGCAAATTGCGCTGGCGCGGACGGTCGATCAGGCGCTTGAGCGCGCCATAGGCGGTGACGCCGGAGCACATCAGGGTGGCGGCCTGGTTGACGGGCAGGGGATCGTAGTCGAGCAGATATTTGGCGTCGGGGACCAGAACGTGGGTGGCGAAGCCGCCGTCGATGGAAACGCCGAGGAAGCGTTGCTTCACACAAAGATTCTCGTCGCCATTGGCGCAGTCGCGGCACTGGCCGCAGCCGATCCACGGAAACACCGCCTTCTTGGCGCCGACGAGGCTGGCCGGAACATCGGGGCCGACCTCGTCGACGACGCCCGCGATCTCGTGGCCGAGCGTGAAGGGCAGCGTCATGCCGCGCGTGGTGTCGAGCTTCTTGCCGCCGCCGAGATCGGCATAGCCGTCCTGGATGTGGAGATCGGAATGGCAGAGACCGCAGCGCTCGATGCGGACCAAGACCTCACGACCCTGCGGCTTGGGCGTCTCGACGATGGTCTCGCACAGCGGCGCATCGAACTTGACCAGGGACTGCCGACGCATCAACGCCATTTTCTTTCCTCCGGAATTCTTGGTTACTCAGTTTTCGCTGCGTATATCCGCCAATTCACGCGCCATGGCAACAAAGCCGGAGATGGGAATGGTCTCGGCGCGCCGCGTCGCGTCGACGCCGGCGGCTCGTGCAAGCCGTGCGGGGTCGACATTCAGTGATTTCAAGCTTTGCCGCAGCATTTTCCGGCGCTGGCCGAAGGCGGCGGCGGCGACCTGTTCGAGCATCCTGCGATCGCAGGCAAGCGGCTCTGCGCGCGGCTTGAGGCGCACGACCGAGGAGGTGACCTTCGGCGGCGGCACGAAGGCGGATGGCGCAATGTCGAACAGGATCTTGGTCTCGCAGCGCCAATTGGCGAGCACGCCGAGCCGGCCATAGGCCTCCTCGTCCTCGCGCGCGACGATGCGCTCGCCGACCTCGCGCTGGAACATCAGCACCATCATCTCGTACCAGGGCGGCCACGGCTCGGTAATGAGCCAGTTGATGAGAAGCTGGGTCGCGATGTTGTAGGGCAGGTTGGCGACGATCTTGGCGCGTTCGCCCGCGAGCAGCGGGCGTGGATCGAAGGTCATGGCATCGCCATGCACGAGCTCGAGTCTGCCCGGGTAGCGCGCGGAAATATCCTGCAAGGCCGGGATCGCGCGCTCGTCGTGCTCGATGGCGATGACGCGGCGGGCGCCGAGCGCGAGCAGCGCCCGCGTCAGCCCGCCCGGGCCGGGGCCGATCTCGACGATGGTGGAATCCTCGAGCGGTGCGGCCGCACGCGCGATGCGCGCGGTGAGATTGAGGTCCAGCAGGAAGTTCTGGCCGAGCGATTTGCGCGCCGACAGCGCGTGCTGGCGAATGACCTCGCGCAGCGGCGGGAGGTCGTCGATCGCGCTCATCAGCTTGTCGCAGCCGCCATGCGGCTGGCGAGCCGCAGCGCGGCGATCAGGCTCGCCGGATTGGCCTTGCCCGTGCCGGCGATGTCGAAGGCGGTGCCGTGATCGGGCGATGTGCGGAGGAAGGGCAGTCCGAGCGTGACGTTGACGGCGTCATCGAAGGCGACGGTCTTGATCGGGATCAGCGCCTGGTCGTGATACATGCAGATCGCGCAATCATAGGTCCGTCGCGCCGCCTCGTGGAACATGGTGTCGGCGGGCAGCGGCCCTCTGGCCTCGATGCCGTCGTTGCGCAGCGCTTTCAGCGCCGGGACGATGACGGTCTGCTCCTCGTGGCCGAGCGAGCCGTCCTCGCCGGCATGGGGATTGAGACCGGAGACCGCGATGCGCGGCCTTGCGATGCCGAAGCGGGACTTCAGCTCGGTGGCGACGATGCGGACGGTCGAGACGATCAGCTCGCTGGTGAGCTCGCCCAGCGCATCGCGCAGCGAGACGTGGATGGTCACGGGCACGACGGCGAGCTGGGGCGACCACAGCATCATCACCGGCTGCGGCACGCGGCCGTTCTCCGCGGCGAGCTCGGCGAGGAATTCGGTATGGCCGGGATGACGGAAGCCGGCGCGGTAGAGCACGCTCTTGGCGATCGGGTTGGTGACGACGGCGCCGGCACGGCCCGCGCGCACGTCGAGGACCGCCTGCCGGATCGAGGCGAGCGCGGCCGGCGCGCTGGATGAATCGGGCTTGCCGGGCTCGGCGGTGGCGCGCTCGCCGATCGCGACCACGGGCAAGGCGTCCGTGAACGCGGAACCCGCTTCACTGGGGCCCACCGCGGCGATCCTGATATCGGCGCCGAGCGCCTTGGCGCGGCGCGCGATCAGGGCCTCGTCGCCGAGCAGATAGAAGGCGGGCAGGTTCAGCTCGCCCCGCCTGAGCCAGGCCGCGATCGTGATGTCGGGGCCGATGCCGGCGGGCTCTCCCAGGGTGAGGGCAAGGGGCTTGGCTGCAAGGGGCTTGGTTGCAAGAGGCTTGGCTGCGGACTCGGTGGAGGGCTCTGAGAAGGGCTTAGCCATCAGCGGTTGCGATATTCGATCATCGCCGCCTTGCGCAGCTCGTCGAGATAGGCCTTCTGCGTCTTCTCGTACTTCTCCTGATACATCTTCTCGCGGACCTCACGCTTCTTCGGCGTGTCGATCATGGTCGGCTTGCGCGAGCACAGCACCACCATCTCGATGCCGTTCTTGGTCATCTCGGGCGCGGTCAGGCGGCCGATCGGGGTGTCGTCGAGCACCTTGCGCAGCGGCTCCGGCAGCTCCGCGGTGGTCTTGGTGACGGTGTCGCGGATGGTCGCGTTCGGGGTCGAGCGGAACAGCGAATTGGCCTCCTCGCAGCTCCCGACGCGGGCCCGATAGGACTCGGCTTCTTTCTTCCGGGTTTCCAGGAACGCCGCCGACGAGCCGCGCGGCACGATCAGCACGATCGGCTGCATCTTGTACTCGGTGCCCTCGATCTGAAGCTTTTCGCCGGTCTGCGCCTGCACGGCCTGCGCGACGTCGCGCTCGCCGACCAGCAGCTTCTCCTTGAAGCGGCCGCGCACGAGGCTGCCCCAGACCATCTCGGCCCTCATGCGGCTCTTCAGCGTCTCCGGGCGGACGCCCTTGGATTCGAGCGACTTGGTGAGCTGATCCGGCGTGATGCGCATGCGCTGCGCCATGCCGTCATAGGACTGGTTGATGTCGGACACGCTGGGATCGACACCGTATTTCTTGCCTTCCTTGATCTTGACCTTGTCGTCGATCAGCACGTTGATGACCTCCTGCCGGCTGGGGGTCTTCTGTGTCGACAGCTGGTCGAGCTTGATGCGCTGCTCGATGTCGAAATCGGTGATGGGATCGCCGTTGACCATCACGGCGATGTTCTGCGCGCGCGACGGCGAGGGCAGGGCGGCCAAGATCAGCCCGGCACCGATGGCGAGAAGGAGGCGGAAGACAGGCAATGGCGTCGTCATGATGTCGCTCGCATGTCGGCCGCGTCGAGATAGGGCAAACGCGGCCGGCACTTCAAACCATTTACTGGAGGCCGGCGGAACTGCTGGAGGTCGTTGAGTTCGCCAGCGTGCGCAGGCCGATTTGGAACATGAACGCGTGGCTCAGCGTGGGCGGTGCGGTGCCCGCCGAATAGCTATACGAAGTTACGTAATTAGCCGCCAGCACGAAGCAATCGTCGACATAGCCGGCACCGAGCACATATTGGTTGATCTTGTTGGCCTCGAGGTCCCAGCGCGCCGAGCCCGACACCACCCAGTTGGTCGCAACCTTCAGCGAGCCCGTGGTCAGGATGCCCTCGCGGCGGGTCAGATAGCCCAGCTCCGGCTGCTCTGCGTAATTGCCGTACAACACGCTGACCGACCAGCGATTGAAGTTGGCGCGGCCTTCCGCCTCGAAGCGCTGCACGTTCCAGGTCTGCTCGTCCATGCGGGAGCGGACGCTGAACGTGTAGGTGCTGTTCGGCGAGTAGTTGGCGCTCGCAACGTAATCCGACCGCGGCTTGTCGAGGCCGGAGTTCAGGCCGGTATTGATGGCATCCTGCACCGTGAAGGAGTTCAGGCCGAAGAGGTGGTAGGACTGGCCGAACAGCACCTTGACGGCGCCGCCCCTGTCGAACTGCGTGGTGGACTGCACGCCGACATTGGCGCGGCCGCCGCCCTCGACGCGGTCGTAGCCGGAGAACTTGTCGACGCTGAACAGGTTCGAGGCGTCGAACACCAGGCTCTGGGCGTCCTCGTTCGGCAGCCTGCCGGCATAGGTCTCGTTCGGCCGGATGATGATCTGCGCGATCGGCTCGAGGGTGGTCGAGCCCCAGGGCTGAACGTTGATGAAGGGATAGCGGTACTCCAGGCCCAGGGTCGGCATCAGGCGGAACGCCTCGGTGTCGCCGACGGGCAGGTAGTTCGACACGCCGGGCTGGTTGGAGACCGAGGACCTGATCGCGTCGGCACGCAGGCTCGCGAACGGCGTCCAGATCTGGCCGAACGGGTCGGTGAAGGACTTGCGCCACTGCGCTTCCGCGGTGAGGCGGGTGTAGGTGCCGGGGAAGCCGCGCAGCAGGCACTGCGAGGGCATCCGCGCCAGCGGATCGGCCGATGCCGTGGTGCACAGGCTGTTGGTGTTGGCGAGCGTCGTGATCGGGTCGAACACCGCATCGTCGCGCGACAGGTTCACGAAATTGGTCTTGTAGCTGACCTCGCCGCCGAAGACGGGATAGTTGAGCACGTTGGAATAGTCGATCACCGGGTAGACGATCGGCACCTGGCTCTGGTTGCCCGAATAGCTCAGCCAGTACATCGTGCGCGCATCGAAGAAGCTGCGGTTGCCGACGCCGGTCAGATAGAGCTGCGACAGCGCTTCCGTCGGCAGCAACAGGAACGAGCCGAGCGGATCGCGGTACTGGTAGAGCCGGTAGTCCGAAAAGAAGTAGTAGTCGGACATCAGCACGCCGTCCCAGCCCCAGACCCATTTGTCGTTGAGGGCGAACTGACCCTTGGTGTCGATGGCGCCGCGGAACTCGCGGTCGCCGGGCAGCCCCGCGAATGCTCCGGGATCGAGCTGGTAGATGCCGTAGGCACGGATCTGGTAGGCGCCGTCGATCAGGCGCTGGCGGAATTCGCCCTGCACCAGCGCGCCTTGCCGCGACAAGAAGCGCGGGGTGATGGTCGCGTCCATGTCGGGCGCAATCGCCCAGTAATAGGGAACCTCGACGCCATAGCCCGTTCTGTCCGTGCCCGAAATATAGCCCGGCATCAGGAAGCCGGATTTACGCTTCACCGTCGGGTCGGGCGTCGAGAAATAGGGCATGTAGGCGAGCGGCACGCCGAAGAACTCGATCTGTGCCGTCTCGAAATACAGCATCTTCTCCTGCTGGTCGTGGATGATGCGGGCACCCTTGACCTGCCACAGCGGCGGCTTCTTCGGATCGTCCTTACACGGCGCGCAGGCCGTGTAGACGCCGTTCTCGAACACCGTGTAATTGCCGCTGGAGCGGTCGGCGCGGCTCGCGGCCATGCGCGTCTGGTCCGCCGTGTCCACGCGCAGCGAATCGACGAAACCGTCGCGGTAATCGTCGGAGAGATCCAGGATCTCGGCATAGGTGATCTTGCCGTCGGCATCCGTCATGCGGATGTTGCCCTCGGCATGCAGCCGCTTGGTCTTCTGGTCGTAGATGACCCGGTCGGCCTCGACGCTGGTGCCGTTGTAGAACAGCTGCACGTTACCGACCGCGGAGACGCGCGAGTTGTTGTAGTCGTAGTTCACCTCGGTGGCCTGAACCAGCATCTGGTTGTCGTTGGGGGCCTTTGGCGGCTTCGCACGCGGCGGCAGCGGATTGTAGGTGAAGCTCTGGGCCTTCGCCGGCGCCACGGCGGCAGCGTCGATCAAGCCGCCGAGCGAGGCAGCCGCGACGACGGCAATCAGGAGCCTGCGGACGGACAAGTCGCGCCCGTTCGCGCGCACCCATGTGCGCCGCGTCAAACGAGACACGTGCCCTCGGCGGACGGCAGTCACTATCCGTCCTCCTGATAGAGCAAGGCCAAAAAGCCGGTGAGGCCGCCCACCACAACGGGCAACCACGCCGCAGCGATCGGATGCATCAACTCAGCCTTGCTCAAGTCCTCAGTTACTTTCGACAGAACGTAGAGCAGAAAGCCTGCGCCCACGCCACTCAAAACCATCTTCTGCACGCCGCCCATCCGGAAGAAGCGCAACGACACGGAGGCCGCGAGCATCACCATGGCTGCGAGCAAAAACGGCTGTGCCAGAAGCTTCTGATACTGGAGTCGGTATCCCGCTGTCGCGAAGCCCGAGCTTTCGGAGGAGCGGATGTAGCTCGGTAGTTGCCAAAAGGACACAGTCTCGGGGGTGGAAAAGCTGTTGCGGACCTGCGCCTCGGTCAGCGTGGTCGGAATTTCCAGGGTGGCCTGGTCGATCGGCGGTCCGTCCAGCGAGAAGCGGCGGACGCCCTTGAACAGCCAGCGGCCGGCATCCAGCGTCGCCTCGCGCGCCTCGACCCGCTCCTTGAAGTGCTGGTCCTGGTCGAACCGGAACAGCGTCAGCCCGGTCAGCCGGATGCCCTGCTGCTCGCTGCGCGCCGCATTGATGATGGTCTGCCCGTCGCTGGTCATCTGGTTGAGCCAGAAGCCGGAGGCGTCCTGGATGCCGCCGCCGGGTGCGGAGCCGAACAGCTCGGCCTCCATGCGCTTGGACAGCTCGCGCAAATTGGCCGACATCGGATTGTAGGCGACGGTGGCGATCACGCCGATCAGGAGCGCGCTGCCGAGCGCGGGCGCGATGAACTGCCAGGCGGAGATGCCCGCGGCGCGCGCCACCACGAGCTCGAGCCGGCGGGAGAGGGCGAGATAGCAGGTCATGGCGCCGATCAGCATGCAGAACGGCGTCAGCTTCTCCAGGAGCTGCGGCACCCGGAACAGCGAGGTCTCGGCCACCATGAGCGCGGAGGCGGATGCAAGGCCCGAGGTCTTGCGCACCATCTCGATGTAGTCGACCAGCACCAGCAGCAGGAAAATGCCGCCGAAGACGCCGAGCGCCGCGACCACGAAGCGGCCGGCGAAATAGCGCCCCAGTGTGTTGGTGAGCATGCTCATGCGGTGGCCGGACGTCCGAACAGCCGTGCGATCCGTGCATTCGACCGGTTGATGGCCTCCATCAGGCCGGGAGGCGGCTCGACCACGACACCGCGGATGATCATCCACAGCCCGACGCCGATGGCGCCGAAAACCATCGCATATTGAGCCAGCACCGCGCCCGGCGACTTCACCGCCATCACCGAGCAGGCGAAACCGGCCATGCGCAGGCCGAACACCGCCACGATCGAGGAGGCGATGGAGAAGTTGCGGCTCTGGCGAGTGGTGCGCGGCGCTCCGAGAAAGGCAAAGGTCAGCACCGCAAAGGCGAACGGATACATCGGCGCGAGCAGGCTGTCATGCAAGGCCGCGCGGAACTGCCCTGGAATCTGCTTGTAGACGGGATCGTTGTCGGATGGCGAGAACAGCTCCCAGAGATAGCGCTCGCGGATGCCGAGGGTGACGTCGCGGCCCTTGGCGAATTTCGACATGTCGAAGCCGTAGCGGCCGAAGGCCACGAGCGCCGGATCGCGCTTGCCCGCCTCGAAGCGCTGGAGATTGCCGGTTTCCAGCACCAGGAACGAGCCGGTCTCGTTCTTTACGACCTCGCCGTGCTCGGCGACGATCGAGACGCGCTCGTTCGGATCGCGGCGGTCGTCGATGAAGATGCCGGCGAGGATGCCGCCCGGTTGGCGTTCGCGAATCCGGATCGTGAGGTTCTCGTCGAGCCGGGCGAAGCGGCCGGGCTGCAGGATGTTGGTGAGCACGTCCGCGGTGATCTCGGCATCCCACTGCTTGATGCGCCGCATCCCGTCTGGGGCGAGATAGGCCGCGATGAAGGCGACCAGCAGCGCCACCACGCAGGTGGCATACAAGAACGGAACGAACAGCCGGATCGGCGAGAAGCCGGCGGCATTCATCACGATGATCTCGGAATCGGTCGCGAGCTTGTTCAGTGTGTGCGAGATCGCGATCATCAGCGCGATCGGCGAGATGATCAGGACCAGGGCCGGGATCACGAGGCTGGTGATGCCGAGGAAGGTGAGGATGGTCTGACCCTGGCTCGTCATCAGGTCGATGCCGCGCAACGCCTGCGTAATCCAGATCACGCCGGTGAGGCTGACCAGGACCAACGCAAACGACGCCAGCGTCGTGCGGAAGATATACCTATCGATCGACCCCATGCGCTACCGCACGAATTCCCACCAAGCCCCAATTCCGATCGGAATTCCGGCTGCCCAACCAATCCCCGATCAGGGGATCCCCAAGGTCGGCCAGCAGCTCTTCCGCCAGTTCATCCTCTCACTACCATCCCTTTGATCCGTCAACAAAATGGCTGCCCCGTGGCACCCTCATCATATGGTTAATATTTCGCTGTTGTGGCGTGGGGGCCACGGCGGAGCTTGGCATCTGCCGGGCGGGTGGCCCATAGTGGGGGACGCCTCAGTGAATCGCCGTTCAGCTCCGGTTGTGGCTGGAAACGCCCGAACGACGAAAAGCCCCATCTTTTGGAGGAGTTATCCATGTCCGATGCCATCAAGGTCGGCTTTGTCCCGCTGTCTGCCGCCCCTCGTGGCATCCTGGTCGTGTTCTGCGACGACGGCCTGAAGCTCGGTCCGGCGACGGTCAAGGCCCTCGGCGGCGCTGCCGAGATCGTGAAGCGCGCCGCGGCTGCCGCCGCCTTCAAGGGCAAGAGCGCGGCTGCGCTGGACATTCTGGCGCCGGAGGGGGTGAAGGCCACCCGGCTGATCGTGATCGGCGCGGGCAAGGCGACCGGCCTCAAGATCAACGATTTCCTCAAGTTCGGCGGGGTGGCGGCCAGCAAGCTGCCCGCTGGCACCAGCGCCATGACCATCCTGGCGGAGCTGCCCGGTGGCGCCATGACGAGCGAGCAGGCGGTTGCGATCGCCTCGGGCCTGCGCCTGCGCGCTTACAAATTCGATCGCTACAAAACCAAGAAAAAGGAGGGCGAGGAGGGTGGCGCGCGCGCCGACGTCTCGCTGGCGGTCGGCGATGCCGGTGCGGCGAAGAAGGCGTTTGCGGCGGCCGGGCATGTCGTCGACGGCGTGATCATCGCACGCGACCTCGTCAACGAGCCGCCGAACGTGCTTTTCCCGGAGGAATTCGCGCGCAGAGCCGGTCAGCTGCGCAAGCTCGGCGTCAAGGTCGAGGTACTCGACGTCAAGGCGATGCAGAAGCTCGGCATGGGCGCGCTGCTCGGTGTCGGCCAGGGCTCGGCGCGGCCGAGCCGTACCGTGATCATGCGCTGGGACGGCGCCAAGAAGGGCGAGGCCCCCGTCGCCTTCGTCGGCAAGGGCGTCTGCTTCGACACCGGCGGCATCTCGATCAAGCCGGCCGGCAGCATGGAGGACATGAAGGGCGACATGGGCGGCGCGGCCTGCGTCGTCGGCCTGATGCACGCGCTCGCAGCGCGTAAAGCGCGGGTCAACGCGGTCGGCGCCATCGGCCTCGTCGAGAACATGCCCGACGGCAACGCGCAGCGGCCGGGCGACATCGTCACCTCGATGTCCGGCCAGACCATCGAGATCATCAACACCGACGCGGAGGGCCGCCTCGTGCTCGCCGACGTGCTCTGGTACGTCGCCAAGAAGGTGAAGCCGAAATTCATGGTCGATCTGGCGACGCTGACCGGCGCGATCATGGTGGCGCTTGGCACCGAGCATGCCGGCATGTTCTCCAACAACGACGAACTGGCCGAAAGGCTGCTCACGGCCGGCATCGAGAGCGGGGAGAAGGTCTGGCGCATGCCGCTCGGCCCGGAATACGACAAGCTGATCGATTCCCAGTTTGCCGACATGAAGAACACCGGGGGCCGCCATGGCGGCTCGATCACCGCCGCGCAGTTCCTGCAGCGTTTCGTCGATGGTGTGCCCTGGGCCCATCTCGATATCGCCGGCACCGCCATGGGCGCGCCGAAAACCGACATCAACCAGAGCTGGGGCAGCGGCTACGGCGTCCGCCTGCTCGACCGCCTGGTCGCCGACCATTACGAGCGCAAATGACCCGACATGACTGAAGTGCTGTTCTACCACCTGCAAAACATGACGGTGGAGAATGTGTTGCCGCCGCTTCTGGAGAAATCGCTCGAGCGCGGCTGGCGCGTCGTGGTGCAGTCGACCTCGGAGGAGCGCGCCGATGCGCTCGACTCGCATTTGTGGACCTATCGCGACGATTCATTCCTGCCGCACGCGACATGGCGGGTGAACGATGTTGCCGACCAGCCGATCGTGCTGGCGATCGAGGGCGGCAATCCCAATGGGGCCAATGTCCGCTTCCTGATCGACAACGCCGCGCTGCCGGAGGACGCGCAGAGCTATGAACGCATGGTGCTGCTGTTCGACGGCGACGATCCCGACGCGCTAGCGCTCGCCCGTGCGGCCTGGACGGATTGCAAGGCGCGGGGATTTGATGTCACCTATTGGCAGGCCGACGACCGCGGCCGGTGGCAGAAGCGCAATTAGCCGCAATTAATGATAATTTGCACTTTTCGGGCAATGCTGGCTTTGGCCACCTTGGTGCCGCAAAGGGATGTTGGGACGATCGTTTAGGGCTGGTCCTTCACGCGGGGAATTCGTTTATCGTGCGACATCAAAAGCTTCCCGGCTCGCTCATGATTGCGCTCGTTGCCGTGGCACCGCTGGTCGCGGGCTGTTCGGGCGCGACCGATCTGCTGTCGAAGGACGCCGAATGGTTCCAGAAACCGGGGCGCATCTTCATCAAGAACATCTCGATCGAATCGCCGCCGCTGACCCCCGACAAGCCGGTGCGGGCTGAGGATCTCGTCAGCGCCGACGGCGCCTGTCCCGGCATGGCGCCGCCGCCCGGACCGGCCGATGCCAATGCCTCGACGACGGCACCGATGGGCGGCACGGTCGCGCTCGGCCACACCGAATGCGACGTGGTGCGCGGCATCGGCGCGCCCTCGACCGTCAACCTCTCCAACGACGCTGGCGGCCGCCGCGTCGCCGTCGTCACCTGGACCACCGGCCCGCGCGCCGGCATCTACACGTTCACGGCTGGACGTCTGTCCTCGATCGAAGGCAATCCGGACCCGCAGCCGATGCCGAGGGCGGCCAAGCCGAAGAAGAAGCAGGCTTAGGCGGGATCACTTCCGGCGCAGTCGAACGGAAGAATCTTCGCGCTCAGAGGATCGGCTTGGTGGTGAGGCGATCAGGCTGGCGAGCGCGGAAACGGCCCTTCATCTTGAGGCCGTCACGCATGTTGAGACCGAGCAGAACGATGTTCGCTGCTCCGGCGACCAATTCGAAAGTCTGCACGGCGTAGAACGTGGTGTCGAACTCCGCGGCCTTCGCCTTGGAGGCAAGAAACAACGCGGCTGGAATCAGAACCAGGATGCCGTTGCCGGCAATGAACGGCATACGTTTGATTTTCGCACCGATCAGGCCGGCGCGCCGCTGCTTTGCCAGCACGAATCCTGAGCCTCCCGTCGCCGCAAGCATCGGAATGAGTAACAGGAAGCCCCACGGTATCGCGGTCTTCACCATGGCGACGGTCTCGTGCGACGCGAAGAGCTCGCTGAGAGCCGTGGAAAGCCAAAAGGTCGCAATGGTGATCAGTGCGACCGCTCCGGCGAACGGGTGGATGATCTTGGTCATCGGGTCTGCCGTTTCAAAGCGGGCTACGCAACGCAAATGCCTGATACCGCAACTTTCTGGAACAGGTGCGGGGAGGCGACGGCGGATGCGGGGTAAGCCGAGATCTTCGACCTGAACTCGGGGTGCGTGAACGCAGCCCGGAAGTCGGCATTCGTCTGCCAAACTGCGTAGTTCAGATACGTGGGGCTTTCGCCGATCGCCCGATGAAGTTGGGTGGAGATGAAGCCGGGCTGCCGCTTCATGAAGGCGGCATCGTCCTGCCAGACCTGGAGAAAGCTTTGTTCGTCGGCCTTGTCGAGCGTGAACAGATTCACCAGCACCAAAGGGCCGGTGTCGATGCCGAGCTGACGCTCGATGGGAAAGTCAGGGTCCAGTGGGCGTAAGCGTGCCATGACGAACTCCGTCGAGATGGTTTTATGATGTCGTTATGGTACTATATGCAATCTAGTAATTTGACATCATGATGTCAATAACTGTCTATGGTGACGGATGCGGAAATCCCAACGGACGCCGTCCGGCGACGCCCTGACGAACCTCATGCTTGACTTGTTCCGGCTGAACAGCCTGCTCCTGACCGCAGGGGACCGTTTGGTGGCCCCGCTCGGGCTCACCAGCGCCCGCTGGCAGATTCTCGGCGCCATCGTGCAGGCAGAGCGACCGCAGCCGGTAGCCTGGCTCGCCCGCGATCTCGGCGGCAATCGCCAGAACGTGCAGCGGATCGTCAACGACCTCCATGCGGAAGGCCTCGTTGCCTTCGAGGCCAATCCGCATCACCGCCGCGCACAGCTCGTCGTCCTCACCGACAAGGGGCGGCGCGCTTTCGATGCCGCCATGGCTTTGCAGATGCCGTGGGTCAACAGCCTTTCCGAAGGGCTTGCGGTCAAGGATCTGCAGCGGGTTCATCGCATCGTCGCGGCACTCCGTAACAAGCTCGAGAGCGATGCCGAGGCGCAGACGTGAGGTGGGCGATGGCGAGGCCGCGTGCAGGTCGCATGTCCTCCATCGAAGGCAATCCGGACCAGCAGCCGATGCCGAGGGCAGCCAAGTCCGAAGAGGAAGCAGACGTAAGGTAACGGCTACGGCCGTCCCTTCATTGCATCTTCGAACAACAGGATCTGACCGCTCAGTCCCCTGAATGTAGTTTTCTCGGGCCAAATTTTCTCGAGCTCGCCGAGCAGATGGCGGGTGAGCGGCTTCCAGTCCCAACCCGACCTTAGAGAATAGATGCTGAGGGTCATGCCTTCATCCGCACGAGTAGGATGGATACGAGCGAGCCACGGCTCGTCGTCCACGCTGATGCTGATTCCGGCATCGTTGCACAGGCTTACGCTCCGCCATATGACGTTTCCATCCTGGCTGTGTACGTCGCGCCGAATTGATAGCGCTTGCGCTTGACCGAAGTCGGCGAAGGTTTGCTCGAGTTTTTTCCATTCTTCGGGCGGCACCCTTAGATTTGCATGGACTTGTAGTCGGACGGGCGTGCGGCTGTCCCGGAAGAGATTGTGGCAGCTTTTGTCTCTTACGACGACCGGCAGGACGAAGACGCCGCATGTCAGAAGGACGGCTGCAGAAACGACACGCCATGATCGTTCATCAGACCCGGATATTCGTATGGCGGCCCAAAAGGTGAGGCCGCCAACAAGGCCCAACGAACCCAGGAGTCCTAAGGTGCTGACGTACTCGATCCAACCAAACGGGGGTGGTGCGCCGTTGAACCAATTGATCGTTGTCGGCGTGCCGCCACCGATCATGGAAATCAATGCTAGGACGCCGAATGGCATTGCCCCAACGGCGAAACCTCCGAGAGCGCAGGCCGCAATCCCGACGTGCGATCGCTTGCGGCTGATGAGAAGATAGAGGGGAAGAC
Source organism: Bradyrhizobium yuanmingense (assembly GCF_025200905.1). Classification (NCBI taxonomy): domain Bacteria; kingdom Pseudomonadati; phylum Pseudomonadota; class Alphaproteobacteria; order Hyphomicrobiales; family Nitrobacteraceae; genus Bradyrhizobium; species Bradyrhizobium yuanmingense. Next base: position 3,160,900 of record NZ_CP104173.1, read on the forward strand.
CGAGCAGCACTGCGTGCGCCGTTGCGACCATGAACGTCGTCATGGTCAGGTTCAGGCCTTGCGTGATCACGACGATATTGATCGTCTCTTCGATCTGCATGAAAGATGGGATGACGAACGCAATGGTCGCAGCGAACGCCGCAAGTAGAGCCGCAGCCAATAGATGCAAATGCCGCTGAAATCGCATGTCGAGTGGTGGCCCAGATTGTCGTGATCCCACAACTGACAACTTAAAGCATGATGCGGAAAAAGGGCGAAGCGGTTTTCCGGAGAGTTCATGCGCAGCGAACAGCCAAAAGCGTGACAGCTCAGGATCTCGTCGCGCATTAGCGCACCGCCTGATCAATTGCCGGCTGCTTGCCACGGGCCCGGTCGCAGTCGCTCAGATATCCGTCTGCGTTGGTGGCCCGACCATAATCGTGATCGCAACACTCCTGCTGACGTCGCTTTCGTGATGGCCGCGCGCCCCGGAATGCGCTTTGATGGCGCAAACAACAATCCGGAGGAAACTAATGCGGTTCATTGCCCTCGCATCGGCGCTGCTTTTGCCGCTCGGTGCGGCATTCGCCCAGGACTATCCGACCCGGCCCATCACCATGCTGGTTCCATTCGCGGCGGGCGGGCCGACCGACACCATCGCGCGCCTGACCGCGGCCGGCATGGCGAAATCGCTGGGACAGCAGGTCATCGTCGAGAACGCGACCGGTGCCGGCGGCACCATCGGCACGACCCGCGCTGCGCGCGCCCAGCCGGACGGCTACACGCTGCTGATCCATCACGTCGGCATCTCGACCGCGGCGACGCTCTACCGCAACCTCAGCTACGACACCAAGACGGCCTTTGCGCCGATCGGGCTCGTGACCAACGCGCCGATGACCATCATTGCGCGGCCCGATTTCCCGGCCAACACGCTCAAGGAGCTCGTCGCCTACGCCCAGCAGCAGGGCGACAAGCTGACCTACGCCAACGCCGGCCTGGGTGCGGCCTCCCATCTGTGCGGCATGCTGTTCATGACCGCGATCCAGAAGCAGCTCACGACGGTGCCCTACAAGGGCAACGGCCCGATCATGAACGATCTGCTCGGCAAGCAGATCGATCTCACCTGCGACCAGGCGACGAACACGACCGGGCCGATCACGGCCAAGCAGGTCAAGGCCTACGCGATCACCACCAAGGAGCGGCTGAAGAGCCTGCCCGATCTGCCGACGGCCGACGAGGCCGGCCTGAAGGGTTTCGAGCTCGGTGTCTGGCACGGCATCTATGCGCCCAAGGGCACGCCGCCGGCGGTCGTTCAGAAGCTGACGGCGGCGCTGCAGACCGCGCTCAAGGATCCCGCGCTGATCGCCCGGTTCAACGACATCAACACCGAGCCGGTCCCGCAGGACAAGGCGACACCGGAGGCGTTGGGCGCGATGCTGACCAGCGAGATCGACCGCTGGGCGCCGATCATCAAGGCCGCCGGGCAATACGCGGATTGAGCTATTGCGTCCCGCCGGGCTTGAAGGCGGAGCGGGCAAAAAGCAGCTTGTTCAAAGGCTCGCTTGCCGGTGCCATAGTGCCGGTACTGTGCATGGGGTTGTTTTGCACGTTTGGTTGGAGCGCGGAGGAGCGCTAGCCCGCCGCCTCGTCGAACTGCGCGCTCGCCTCGAGCCATTGCTCCTCGGCGCGCGCCAGCGCGTCGGCGGCATTGGCGCGCGCCTTCGACAGCTGCGCCGCCTGCTTGGGATCGCGCGTAAAGATGTCGGGCAGGGCCAGCGCCGTGTCGATCTTGGCGATGATCTCGCTGACGCGGGCGATCTCGGCCTCGGCTTCCGCAATGCGCTTCTTCAAGCCTCCGCGATTGTCCGCTTTCGGCCGCTGCGGTTTCTCAGGCGTCGCGCTGCGCTCGCGCGGGGCCTCCGCGTTGCGCGTGGACAGCACCAGGCGACGATACTCGTCGAGGTCGCCGTCGTAATTGGTGACGGTGCGGTCGGCGACGATCCAGAGCCGATCGGCGCAGGCCTCGATCAGATAGCGGTCGTGCGAGACCATGATCACCGCGCCGGGAAACTCGTTGATCGCTTCCGCGAGCGCGCCGCGGCTGTCGATGTCGAGATGGTTGGTCGGCTCGTCCAGGATGATCATGTTGGGGCCGAAGAAAGTCGCAAGCCCCAGCAGCAGGCGCGCCTTCTCGCCGCCCGACAATTTGCCGGCCTTGGTGTCGGCCGCCTTGCCGGAGAAGCCGATCGCGCCGGCGCGGGCGCGCACCTTGGCTTCGGGCGCATCGCCCATCAGCTTGCGGACGTGGTCGTAGGCGGAGGCGTCCTCGTTGAGCTCGTCGAGCTGGTGCTGCGCGAAATAGGCGATCGACAGCTTGTCGGCGCGCGTCACCTTGCCCGAGAACGGCGCGAGCCGTCCCGCGAGCAGTTTCACAAGCGTCGACTTGCCGTTGCCGTTGGCGCCCAGCAGCGCGATGCGGTCGTCGTTGTCGATGCGCAAGGTGACGCGATTGAGCACGGGGCTCGCCGGGTCGTAGCCGACCGAGGCGTTGTCGACGGCGATGATCGGCGGCGACAGAATCTTTTCCGGCGCCGGGAAGCTGATCTCGCGCACGTCCTCGGTGACCAGCGCCGTGATCGGCTTCAGCCGCTCCAGCATCTTGACGCGAGACTGTGCCTGGCGGGCCTTGGACGCCTTGGCCTTGAAACGATCGACGAAGGACTGCAGGCGAGCGCGCTCGGCCTCCTGGCGCTTGACCGCCTTGGCGTCGAGCAGCTCGCGCGCGGCGCGCTGCTCCTCGAAAGAGGAGTAGCTGCCCTTGTAGAGCGTGAGCTTGCCGCGCTCGAGGTGCAGGATCTGGTCGACCGAGCTTTCCAGGAGGTCGCGGTCGTGGCTGATCACGATCACGGTGCGCGGATAATGCGCAAGGTGATCCTCCAGCCACAGCGTGCCTTCGAGGTCGAGATAGTTGGTGGGCTCGTCGAGCAGCAGAAGGTCGGGCGCCGCGAACAGCGTTGCGGCGAGCGCGACGCGCATGCGCCAGCCGCCGGAGAACTCGGCGCAGGGGCGGAGCTGATCGGCGGCGGAGAAGCCGAGGCCGGAGAGGATCGCGGCCGCGCGGCTCGGCGCCGAGTGCGCGTCGATGTCGACGAGGCGGGTCTGGATCTCGGCGATGCGGTGCGGATCGGTCGCGTGCTCGGCTTCATTGAGCAGCGCGTCGCGTTCGAGGTCGGCCTTGAGCACGACCGAGATCAGGCTTTCGGGACCGTTCGGCGCTTCCTGCGCAAGGCTGCCGATGCGCCAGCGCGGCGGCAGGGTCACCGAGCCGTGCTCGGCCGCAAGCTCGCCGCGGATCACCTTGAACAGCGTCGACTTGCCGGTGCCGTTGCGTCCGACCAGGCCGACGCGCGATCCGGGCGTGATCTGCACGGAACTCTGGTCGATCAAAAGGCGTCCGGCGAGGCGGATGGAGAGGTCGTTGATGGCGAGCATGCGGCCTTGTCACCGCAAGGCGCGGCGAACGCAACTCGTTTTTCCGTTAGTGCGTCTCGCGCTCGCGCCGCCGCAGCTCGTTCAGGAGCTTCTCGAGATGGGTCGGCAGGCGCGGCTCGGGCCGGAGGCTCTGCTGCAGCCGTTCGCCCACGGCATCGCAAATCGAGCGGCTGGTGCGCCGGTCGATCTGTTCGCTGTCATTGGCAAAAGGCCCAGCCATCGCAAGGTTCCGTGTTCTCGAAGTAAAGACACGGTACCAAGTCATTGCCGGCCAAATGGTTTCGCTGGCTGTAGGGAAAGCAGGGCATTCTCGTAAAAATTGTATGAGCGGCGCCTTGTACACTCAAGGCAAAGCCCCGGCGGGGGGAGCGCCGGGGCTTCTCTTGGAAGGTACCTTGGGGGCTTAGGTAGCCTTCGGAAGGTGCTGACGGATTCAGTAGCAGCGGTTGATCAGCCGCCAGCGGGGTCCCCAGGGGGTCGGGACCAGCCGGCGCACATAGCAGCCGCCATAACCGTAGGAGACGGGACCGCCGGCGTAGAAGCGCGGTCCGCCCCAGCCATGGCCGTGGTGATGGCCGTGGTGATGGTGCGCGTGCCCGTGGTGCCGGCCACCGCCATGCCCGCCGCCTTGCCAATGAGCGGAGGCAGAGGTCGGCGCCAGCGCAGCTCCCAGCGCGACCGCGGCGACAGCGGCAAGCGAAAGTTTCCTCAACATGGTTATCTCCTGAAGACTGCCAGCGCGGGGCTATCGCGCCGATTGAAAGGCCGCCGAAACGGTCCGCCTGAGGTCAGGCTTCGGTTTCGATGGGCCCAACCTTACGCCGGGGAAGCTGAACCGGATCCTGACGGCGGTTTCAGATTGGGTTCATCTGGGTGAAATTGTCGTCATCCAGCGGATCGGGAGCCATCCCCTCGCGGAAACCGCCTATGAGGCTGTTCCGCGGTCGCTTGCCGTCCGGCAAAGGCGCCGATATAAGCCCCGCAACCCCGAACCCCCGCTTTCTCCCCAAGGACAAGATCATGGCCATCGAACGCACTTTCTCGATCATCAAGCCCGACGCGACCGAGCGTAATCTGACCGGCGCAGTCAACGCCGTGATCGAGAAGGCGGGCCTGCGCATCGTCGCGCAGAAGCGCATCCGCATGACCAAGGAGCAGGCCGAGACCTTCTATGCCGTCCACAAGGCGCGCCCCTTCTTCGGCGAGCTCGTCGAATTCATGACCTCCGGCCCGGTCGTGGTTCAGGTCCTGGAAGGCGAGGGCGCGATCGCCAAGTACCGCGAGGTGATGGGCGCGACCGATCCGTCCAAGGCTGCCGAGGGCACCGTGCGCAAGCTCTACGCCAAGTCGATCGGCGAGAACTCGGTGCACGGTTCGGATGCGCCGGAGACCGCCGCGATCGAGATCGCGCAGTTCTTCTCGGGTAACGAGATCGTCGGCTGATCCAGTCGGCAGACTAGAGGCGACCGGCGAAGGGACTCATTGTGGACTGGCTCTGGCAGATCTTCGATCCCGCTACGATCGGGAGCTTCTTTACCCAGTTCCGCAACGAGATGGCCGCACCGACTTTCTGGATCGCGGTCGGCAAGATCATCTGGATCAACATCCTGCTCTCCGGCGACAACGCGCTGGTGATTGCGCTCGCGTGCCGCGGTCTGTCGCCGCGGCATCGGCTCTGGGGCATGATCTTCGGCGCCGGCGCAGCGGTGATGCTCCGGATCATCTTCACCGGCATCGTCGCCACCCTGATGGAGCTGGCGTACCTCAAGCTGGTCGGCGGCCTTGCGCTGATCGTGATCGCGGCAAAGCTCCTGGTGCCGGAGAACGAGGACGAGAACGACGTCGACGCTGCCGCGCATCTGTGGCACGCCATCCAGATCGTCGTGGTGGCCGACATCGTCATGAGTCTCGATAACGTCATTGCTGTCGCTGCCGCGGCCAATGGCAGCGTGCCGCTGCTGATCCTCGGCCTTACCATCAGCGTGCCGCTGATCGTCGCCGGCGCCGCGCTGATCATGGCACTGCTCACAAAGCTCCCGGTGCTGGTCTGGGCCGGTGCGGCGCTGCTCGGCTGGATCGCGGGCGAGGTGATGGCGACCGATCCCGGGGTCACGCCGCGGCTGCACGCGCTGTTCGAGGGGCCGTTCGGCGCCTCGCTCGACGCCATGCTCGGGGTCTCGCGCATCCCGCCGCAATTCGGCCATGGCGGGGCCGGCGGCGAGTATTTCTGTGCCGTGATCGGAGTCGTCGTCGTGCTGGTGGTCGGCACCATCTGGCGCCGGCGCAGTCTCACCGCGGCCGCCCTCGAATCCTCCGAACGGCACGCCAAGGCCTCCGCGGAGTGACGTTGAAGCGCTCATCGGTGCGGCCGCCCCTCCAGCGATGAGAGGCGTCCACATCACTGGGGCGCTTCCCGCGTTGGCAGGACGCGAGCGATCACCGGCCACGGGTTCGTCCGAATCCTCCCATCATTGCATTCGTATGACCGGCGCGCATCACGCTTCGCGAGAGCTCGCGTCGCGCGCGCGTGCGCGCGGGCGTTGCGTGGAGAGTGGTCGTTCGCAACCCTCACGCGATTTAGACCTTGTCTTATTATAAACTACTGAGATTCATGGGTGCTTTCGTTGACTCGACGAGGGTTCCCACGGCACCTCGCCCCGACGTTCATGTTCATGAAATCGGAAGGTGCGATGTCGTCGAAAGTGTTTTCTCGTCCTGTTGCCGTTCTTGCCGCTCGCATCAAGACGCTTCTGACGTGCACCAGCCCGAGAGCCTTCACGGTTTCCGTGGTCTCCATTGCCTTGTGCAGCGACGGCGTCCTGCACGCCAGCAGCGCGCAGAGCGCTGCGCCCCAGGCCGCGGGGGGAAGCACGTTGCCGGCGGTGACCGTCACCGCAGACGCGCCGAAGCCGCGCGCGCGTTCACGAGCCAATCCAGTCAGGAGGGCGGGCCGCGGCGCGCCCGCGAACGAGCGGGCTAAATTGCAGGCGGAAGCGACCCCGACGGCTGCGAGGCCCGGTGCACTGCCGCGGACTTACGCAGGCGGGCAGGTGGCACGTGGAGGCCAGGTCGGTTTGCTCGGCAACAAGGATTTCATGGATACGCCCTTCAACATCACAAGCTACACGGCGAAGAAGATCGAAGATCAACAGGCCGTCACCGTCGCCGATGTCGTCACCAACGATCCCTCAGTCCGCTTGGGGAGCCAACCCGGCGGCATTTTCGATTCTTTCTTCATCCGCGGTTTTCCGATCGGGGAGGGCAATGTCGGAGAAATCGCCTTCAACGGCGTCTACGGCGTTGCACCGAACTACCGCGTGTTCACCGATTACGTCGAACGCATCGAGATCATCAAGGGCCCGACGGCGCTGCTCTACGGCATGGCGCCGAACAGTAGTGTCGGCGGCACCATCAACATCGTGCCGAAGCGTGCCGGGGACATCGATCTCACGCGCGTCACGACCGACTACGCGTCGAACACCCAGCTCGGCACACATCTCGACGTGAGCCGGCGGTTCGGTGAAAATCGCGAATTCGGTATTCGCGTCAATGGCAGCTATCACAACGGCGATACGCCGTTGGACAACCAGACGCGGGAGGCGCATGTCGGCTCCGCAGCGTTCGATTATCGCGGCGAGAAGTTCAGGGCCTCGCTCGATTTCATCGATCAGGAGGAAAAGTTCGACGCGCCGACGAGACCGTTCCTGGTCGCAACCGGCGTCGCCGTTCCGACCGCGCCGGTCGGACGGCGCAACGTCACGCAATCCTGGGAATTTGCCAAGGTTCACGACAACTCGCTTCTGGCGCGCGCCGAATACGACGTGACTGACGCAGTGACGGTGTTCGCCAATGTCGGCGGCGGCAGGACCCAGGTCGACCGTCTGTTCGGGACGCCGACGATCCTGAACGCGGCTGGCAACACCACGTCGACACCGGGACGATTCAAGTTCGACATCGACAGGAACGTGGCCGACGTCGGCGTGCGGGCCCGAATCGAGACTGGCGCGATCAGTCATGCCGTGAGCTTGCAGGGGAGCTACTACGGGGATGAGATCTCGCGGGGCTCGGTGAACGGCACGGCGGTGTCGTCCAACATCTATGCGCCGATCGCCCGTCCCCAGCAGTTCGTTGCGGCTCCCGCGACCGTGCCGCGGCTGTCGGACACCGAGCTGACCGGCATTGCGCTGGCGGACACCATGTCGGTTCTCCAGGAGCGGCTTCAGCTGACGGTCGGCGTCAGGCAGCAGGGCGTTAGGTCGAACAACTACAACACCACCACGGGCGCCGTGAGCTCGGCCTATGACCAGACGGCGTTCACACCGATGGTCGGCGTGGTCGTCAAGCCCTGGAGCAACGTTTCGCTCTACGCCAACTATATCGAAGGGCTCAGCAAGGGCGATACCGCACCGACGACGGCGGCGAATCAAGGCGAGGTCCTTGCGCCGTATCTGAGCAAGCAGAAGGAAGCAGGCGTCAAGGTCGATTTCGGCACGCTCGCGACCACGATCAGCCTGTTCGAGATCACCAAGCCGTCGGGGCAGACGGGTGCCGGCGACGTCTTCCGGGCTGATCAGGAGCAGCGCAATCGCGGCGTGGAATTCACGGTGTTCGGAGAAGTGCAACCGGGCATTCGCGTTCTTGGCGGCGTGACGTTGATCGACGCGGAGCTGACGAAGACGAACACGCTGGCCAATCTCGGCAAGACGCCGATCGGAGTGCCCGAGGTGCAGGCCAATCTGTCCGCCGAATGGGACACCCCGTTCGCACCGGGGCTGACATTGGTCGCCAACACCATCTATACCGGGCACCAATATCTGAATGGGGCAAACACGCAGGTTGTTCCGGCCTGGACGAGGCTCGATCTGGGCGCGCGCTACACCACGCGCATCAACAACCGGCCAGTGACGGTTCGGGCCCTGGTCCAGAATGTGTTCGACACCAACTACTGGGCTGGCGTCGCGAGCTTCTCTGCGCTAGCGCAAGGCTCGCCCCGAACCCTGCTCTTGTCGATGTCGACCGACTTCTGAGCTTTGGCCTCCTCGGGCCGGCTGCGGAGCTGGATCGGGCGCAGACGACGGGTGCTCTGAATGGACCAAACAATCAGGGCACCACGTCGAGGCGGCTCGGCGCCCGCCCGATCCAGGATGATGCCCGGACGCGTGCAGCACGCGCTGCTGTGGGCGCACCGTTGGTTCGGATTGATCGGCGGCATCGTCGTGGTGCTGATCGGCCTGACTGGAAGCTTCATCGTCTTCTACCGGGAGATCGATGTCGCCCTGAATCCGGCGCTCTATGCGCCCGCCGGTCCGGAGCAGAGCGTCACGTTAGCGGAGGTGATGCACGCCGCCGCGGCAGCGGATCCCGCGCCGATCGCGACGATCCTGGCGCCAGACCGGACCTGGCCAGTCTGGATCGTGATCCATTCGCACGAGACCACGCCAGGCAGCTACCCGAACCGGTGGACGACTATGGTCGATCCTTCCAACGGCAAGGTGCTCGGGCGGCGTGACTACGCCAACGCGTTCGCGCTCAAGGTTTACCGTCTCCATTTCACGCTGCTGCTCTACGAGTTCTGGGGCAAGGAACTGGTCGGCGTGGCCGGGTTCGTGCTGCTCGGCTTGGCGGTCTCGGGTCTCTTCCTTTGGTGGCCGAAGCCGGGGCGATTTTGGCGATCGATCTCGGTGCGCAAGAACGTCTCGCTGCTTCGATTTGTTCTGGACCTTCACGGTGCGGCAGGCTTTTGGGCGCTGTCCGTGCTCTTGTTGATCTCGATCACCGGCGTCGGCATCGTTTTTCCCGACCTGGTGCGGCCCATCGTCGGCCTCGTGTCGCAGCCGACGCCTGATCGCTCGCCGCGAGTCGAAATGCCGCCTCCGGCAGGGACGCCGGTGCTCTCACCTGACGCGATCATGCGACGCGCGCAAGAGGTCAAGCCCGGTGCGACGGTCGCCATGCTCAATCCGCCGACCGCAACGCGCAACACCTGGCGGGTGCAATTCCGTCCTGATGGAGCTGATCCCGCGGTGCGGTCGCGTGGAGCGATCTGGCTCGATCCGTGGAGCGGCGCTGTGGTGCACGACCGCACGCCGGGCACCATGTCGTTGGGGGACCGCTATCTGGCCGAGCAGCTCTGGCTCCACAATGGCGCGACGTTCGGATTCGCAGGACGCCTGCTGGTGTTCGCGGCCGGCTTCGCACCGCTAGTTCTCTTCGTCAGCGGCGCGATGATGTGGCTCAAGAGACGGCCCGGGAAGATGAGGCCCGGCTGAGAGGTCAGCGCCTGACGATTGAACCGGCGCGGCCAACCAGGCGGGCGAGCTGACGGAAGCGGCTGCCGACGCGGTCGGCGACGAGGTCGCCGAGCCGGTGCTCGAACACCAGCATCAATTTGCGGCCCTGGCTGCGGAAATGCGTGGCTGGCAGGACGCCCGGACGTGCGGCCGAGATCAGATGCGCGACGCGGAACGCGGCGCCCAGGAGGCGCGCGCGTTCGAGCTGGGCCGGCGTCAGCAGCTCCTGCATGGTGACCGGCGGCTGGTTTTCCTCGCTGAGGCCGGCATAGCGATAGAACACCGACAGGCCGACGAAGGCGCGTTCGGTGTGGGTGATCGCGCCGAAATTGCCGTTGACGACGAGGCTGAGCGTCTGCTCGCCGCGATGATCGGGATGCACGCGCCAGCCGATGTCGGAGAGCAGGCACGCGGTGTGGCGGAGGCGGCGGTCCACTTCCGTCTCGCGCAGCTTGACGACGCGCACCAAGCGGTCGGTCCAGGCAATCAACTCGCGCGCGTGCCTGGCCGAACGCGACAGCAGCTGGTTCAGCTCCTCCGCCGCGCAGATCAGCCCGTCCTTGTTGCGTTCGGTCTCGGGCAGCTTCTCGTGCAGCAGGCCCTCGCGCACGCCGAAGGTGGAGAACACGATGTTCTTTGGCTTCGCGACGCGGATGATGTGCTCGAGCACCAGCGCCGCATAGGTGAGGAGAGGGCGCCGCGCATCGGCGACGATCTCGATGTCGGCAAGCATGTCGGCGGCGGCGAGGCGCCGCAGGCGGCGCGAGAAGTCGAGCGCCTCGGCAGCCGGAATGGAATAGCCGTGCATCACCTGGAGCGGATAGCCGCTCTGGATGATGTGGATGCGCGCGAGCGCGCGCCAGGTGCCGCCGACGGCATAGAAGGTGCGACCGCGGCCGGCAGTGAGTAACTGCACCCCGTCGATCTCGTCGCGCACGATGCGATCGGCGCGCTTGAGCGATTTGTGGGCGAGGTCCTGCAGTGCGAGGCCGCCGAGCGGCAGCGTCACGCCGCTGCGTACGGCGTTCCTGCGCACGTCGATCAGCTCGAGCGAGCCGCCGCCGAGGTCACCGACGATTCCGTCCGGATGGTGGATGCCGGAGATCACGCCGAGTGCGGACAGTCGTGCTTCGCGCGGGCCCGACAGGATCTCGATCTTCACCGCGCAGATCCGCTCGGCCCTGGCGATGAAATCGGGACCGTTGGAGGCGTCGCGGCACGCGGCGGTCGCGATCGCGAACACGCGTCCGATCTTCATCACCCGGCACAGCGCGCGAAACCGTTTCAGCGAGGTCAGCGCCTTGTCGACGGCGTCGGGCGCGAGCAGGCCCGTGCTCTGCACCTCGCGCCCGAGACCGCACAGCGTCTTCTCGTTGAAGACCGGGATGAGGCTGCGCGCCAGCGCCTCGTAGACGACGAGGCGGACCGAGTTGGAGCCTATGTCGATAACCGCGACGCTCGAGCCGCGCTTGCGCGGCCGCTTCACGTCGCAAATCCCCGATCAGGATTGATGACGTTCGTTCCGGCGCGTGAGACGACGCGGCGAGGATTCCTTGAGCGACTTTCCACGGCCAGACAGACTCGGATTCGTCATGAAGTAGTTGTGGACGTTGAAAGGCTCCTCGCCCTTCGCGGTCTTCATACGCGTTGAAGACCCATCCGGCAACAACTGCCAGCTCTGCTCATTGTCCTTCAGGTTCGCGACCATGATCTGTTCGAGAACCTGCTGATGCACCGTCGGATTTTGCAGCGGACACAGCACCTCGACGCGGCGGTCGAGGTTACGCGGCATCATGTCGGCGGACGAGATATACACAGCCGCTTTCGCGCTCGGCAGTCCCTGGCCCATGCCGAAGCAGTAGATTCGGCCATGTTCCAGGAAGCGGCCGATGATCGACTTGACCCGGATATTCTCCGACAGACCGGGAATGCCGGGCCTGAGGCAGCAGATGCCGCGCACCACGAGCTCGACCTGGACGCCGGCCTGCGAGGCCTCGTAGAGCGCGTCGATGATATCGGGATCGACCAGCGCATTCATCTTCATCCAGACCGCGCCGGGACGGCCATGCCGCGCATGTGCGGTCTCGCCCTGGATGTGCTCGATGATGCGCTTGCGCAAGGTCAGCGGCGACACCGCCATCTTTTCCAGATCGCTCGGCGCGGCATAGCCGGTGATGAAATTGAACACGCGCGCGGCATCGCGGCCGATCGTCGGGTCCGAGGTGAAGTAGGAGAGGTCGGTGTAGATGCGCGCGGTGACCGGATGATAATTGCCCGTGCCGGTATGGACGTAAGTCGTCAGGCTGCCGCCCTCGCGGCGCACCACCATCGAGAGCTTTGCGTGCGTCTTCAATTCGAGGAAGCCGTAGACGACCTGCACGCCGGCGCGTTCGAGATCGCGTGCCCAGCGGATGTTGGCTTCTTCGTCGAACCGCGCTTTCAGCTCGATCAGCGCGGTGACTGATTTGCCGGCTTCGGCCGCTTCGGCCAGCGCGCGCACGACCGGTGAATTGTTGGAGGTGCGGTAAAGCGTCTGCTTGATCGCAACGACGTCGGGGTCGCGCGTGGCCTGCTGCAGGAATTGCACAACAACGTCGAACGACTCGTAGGGATGGTGGACGATCAGGTCCTTCTGCCGGATCGCGGCGAAGATGTCGCCGCCATGCTCGCGCACGCGTTCGGGGTGGCGCGGCACGTAAGGGGTGAATTCGAGGTCGGGCCGGTCGAGGCGGGTGAGCTGCGAGAGCTCGTTCATCGCCTGCACGCCGTCGACCAGGAAGATCTCGTCGTCGGCGGCGGAGAGCGCGTGCTGCACGAAGCTGCGCAGCTGCTCCGGCATCTTGGCGTCGATCTCGAGCCGGATCACCGATCCGCGGCGGCGGCGCTTCAGCGCGGTCTCGAACAGGCGGACGAGATCTTCGGCCTCCTCCTCGATTTCGAGCTCGGAGTCGCGGATGATCCGGAAGGCGCCTTGGCCGTGCAGATTGTAGCCGGGGAACAGGCGGTTGATGAACAGGGCGGTGGCCTGCTCCAGCGAGATCAGGCGCACCGTGCCATCCGCCGGCAGGCGGATGAAGCGGTCGATCTTGCCGGGCATGCGGATCAGCGCGTTCATCTGCTTGCCGTCAGCGGCGCGCGTGAGCTGCAGTGCGATGGTGAAGCCGAGGCTCGGAATGAACGGGAAGGGGTGGGCCGGATCGATCGCCAGCGGGGTCAGGAGAGGGAACACGTTGTGGAGGAAGTAGTCCTCGATCCAGGTTCGTTCCGCCTTTGTGACGTCCTTGCCGTCGACCAGCACGATGCCGACCTCGGCCAACGTGGCGCGCAGGTCGCGCCAGATCGCCTGCTGGTCGGAGGCGAGCTGGGAGACGGTGCGGTTGATCAGCGCCAGCTGCTCGGACGGCGTCAGGCCGTCGGGGCTGCGCTCGGCGATGCCCTCGCGGACCTGGGCCTTGATGCCGGCGACGCGAACCATGAAGAACTCGTCGAGGTTATTGGCCGAAATCGACAGGAATCGCACCCGCTCCAGCACGGGGTGGCTCGGGTTGACCGATTCCTCCAGGACGCGGCGGTTGAAATGCAGCCAGGACAGCTCGCGGTTGATGAACCGCTCGGGACTGGACGCGATCGCCGGAAGGCTCTCGGTTTCCGGGGCTTTCTCTTTGGTTTCAACAGCTTGCGCAGAGTCCATCAGAAGTCGGTCCATCCAGTTCACCCCAATTGCGACTCAAGCGCAAAAATCGGCGGGAGCATGTGTTAGAGCGATGACGTTTCGATGACATTGATGTTCCGCCCCCGCGCCGCGTCAAGCGGGCCCGCGAGCTTGTCAGGCGTCCCGGAGCAGCTCAGCGGCCAGCGCCCGGGTGACGGGACGGCCGAGCCGTAGGGCTTCGCTGTCGAGCAGCTCGACGGCCCGCCGGGCGGCAGCCGAGGACCGCTCCAGGCGCGTCGCGAGGTAGCCGACCACGCTCTCGTCCACATTGAGCTGGCGGTCGGCGCAGAACTTGACGATGAGGCCGCGGAACAGCTGGTCGTCGGGCGGCATCAGTGTGACCGTTGGAACGGCCCGCAGGCGCGAGCGCAGGTCGCGAAGCTCGATCGGAAGCGCGGCCGGCGCCTCGCGGCCGGTGAACAGGACGTAGGCGCCGTCCTCGCGGGCGAGGTTCATCAGGTGAAACAGGGCACGCTCGTCGAATTCCCCAGCCTTGAGATCCTCGACCACCAGCGCGCCGGTGGCGAGCGCGCCGGGCACGTCCGTCGCGGTCAGCGCATTGGCGGTGGTCGAGCGGGCGCCGGCTTCCTCGGCCCAGATCGCGGCGAGATGGCTCTTGCCGCTTCCTTCCGGGCCCGCCAGCCACATGATCCGGTTCGGCCATTCCGGCCAGCCGTCGATGAGGCCTAGACCGGCCGCATTGGCGGGGCCTTCGAGGAAGTTGTCCCGGCTGAGGCTCTCCGCATGCGGAAGCGCAAACGCCAATTGTCGGGGATGAACGCGGCCTGCCACGCTTGCTCTGCTCCATGCCGGCGCGCCGGCCCGCTTGTAGAGATTCGACTTGATGGTGCGGGACTTGGCCTTTTGCTGGGCTGCTTCCCCGCTCATTTGGCCTCGATCGTGCTCATGTGCCGCAGCCACTCGACGAGATAGAGCGACACGGAGGAGAGCGTGAAGACCGTGACGAGACCCATCAGGATGATATCATAAGGCGCGGGCTTGAAGCCGAAGGCAAGCGCCGCCAGCACCAAAGCTGCGAATGCCACTTGTGCCACCGTGTTGAGCTTGGAGACTTTCGACGGCTTCATCTCGACCGGCCGGTCGAACAACCAGGACACGATCACGGCGGCGACAATCATGATGTCGCGCGAGACCACCAGGATCACGATCCAGCGCGGGATCGCGCCCCAGATGCCGAGCGCCATGTAGATCGAGACCAGCAGCGCCTTGTCGGCGAGCGGATCGAGCAGGGCGCCGAGCTCGCTCGTCATGTTGAAGCGCTTGGCCAAAAAGCCGTCCACGGCATCGCTGATGCCGGCGATCAGGAAGACGGCGAACGCCACCTCCATTTGGCTCGACACGATGGCCCAGACGATGATCGGGACCAGCATGATGCGGCCCAAGGTAATGATATTCGGAATACTCACGAAAGCGCTTCCCGGCACCGGTTCTGACCTCAAATCCGGCCCGTTGCAGGCTGAACCGGTTGATATGTCTACATAGTATAGCGGGGAGCGCCATGCGAGCCATTGCGCGTCCCCGGAATTCAACGTAACCAGCCGCAAACCCACTGGAAATCGGGCATGACCGACCGCAAAAACGGCCTCACTTACGCCGATTCAGGCGTCGATATCGACGCGGGCAACCGCCTGGTCGACCTGATCAAGCCGATGGTGCGCGCCACCGCGCGGCCGGGCGCCGATGCCGAGATCGGCGGCTTCGGCGGCCTGTTCGACCTCAAGGCGGCCGGCTTCAAGGATCCGGTCCTCGTGGCCGCGACCGACGGTGTCGGCACCAAGGTCAAGATCGCGATCGAGACCGGCCTGCATGGCGGCATCGGCATCGACCTCGTCGCCATGAGCGTCAACGACCTCGTGGTCCAGGGCGCCGAGCCGCTGTTTTTCCTGGACTATTTCGCCTGCGGCAAGCTCGACCCCGAGGCCACGGCCGCCATCGTCGCGGGCGTTGCGGAGGGATGCCGCGAATCCGGCTGCGCTTTGATCGGCGGGGAGACCGCCGAGATGCCCGGCCTCTACAAGGACGGCGACTACGATCTCGGCGGCTTTGCCGTCGGCGCCGCCGAGCGCGGTACGTTGTTGCCGCGCAAGGACATCGCCGCGGGCGATGCCGTGATCGGTCTCGCTTCGTCCGGCGTGCATTCCAACGGCTTCTCGCTGGTCCGCAAGATCGTCGAGCAGTCGGGCCTCGGCTTCGAGGCGCAGGCGCCGTTCGCGCCGGTGATGACGCTCGGCGGCGCGCTGCTGACGCCGACCAGGCTCTACGTCAAATCCTGCCTGCGCGCGATCCGCGAGACCGGGGCGGTGAAGGGGCTCGCCCACATCACCGGCGGCGGCTTCACCGACAACATCCCGCGCGTGCTGCCGAAGCATCTCGGTGTCGGCATCGACCTGGCACGCCTGCCGGTGCTGCCGGTGTTCAAATGGCTGGCGGCCCAAGCCGGCATCGCCGAGCTGGAAATGCTGCGCACCTTCAATTGCGGCATCGGCATGATCGCGATCGTCGAGCCCGACAAGGTCGACAAGGTCGTCGAAGTCTTCACCGACGCAGGCGAGACCGTGGCGCAGCTCGGCACCGTGATTCCGGCCGAGGGCGAGCACCGCGTCGTCTATAACGGCCACCTCGACATGGCGCTATAATGACTGGCGCCGTGATGAAGCGCCGCGTCGCCATCCTGATTTCCGGGCGCGGCTCCAACATGGCTGCGCTGATCAGGGCAGCCGCCGCCGCGGATTTCCCGGCGGAGATCTCGCTCGTCATCTCTAACAAGGCGGATGCGCCCGGCCTCGAACGCGCCCGGGCGAGCGGCGTGACCACCGAGGTGATCGAAAGCAAGCCGTTCGGCAAGGACCGCGCCGGCTTCGAGACGGTGCTGCAGGCCGCGCTCGACAAGCACGGCATCGAGCTGATTTGTCTCGGCGGCTTCATGCGCCTGTTCACGGCCGAGTTCACCAAAGCCTGGTACGGGCGGATGCTCAACATCCATCCCTCGCTGCTGCCATCGTTCCCCGGCCTCGACCCGCACGGCCAGGCCCTGCGCGCCGGCGTCAAGCTCTCCGGCGCGACGGTGCACTTCGTCATTCCCGAGACCGATGCCGGCCCGATCGTGATGCAGGGCGCGGTTCCCGTCAGCGACCACGACACCGCGGAGACGCTGTCGGAGCGCATCCTCGAGGTCGAGCACCACATCTATCCCGAGGCGCTGCGGCTGCTCGCGACCGGCAAGGTCCGTATCGAGGGCGATGTCTGCAAGACGGCGGGAAGCGCAGCGTCGGAGAATTTTCTGATTGCGCCGGTGGTGCGCTGAAACGCGGTCTGGCTTATTCGACAAAATCTGCAGTCTCGCCATTGCGGATGTATCCGTAGATGCGAAACCCCTCAGCCGTTTCCTCTCCGGCAAACCGGATGCGTTTCAGGATTGTGCGGACACGCTCGCGCTGAGCCGCCGTCTCGACAGATAGTTCAGCCCATTCCATCCACCCCGCCGATCGTCCAGTGATAGTGCCATTCGCCATCCCACTGGCTCAGGTATCCCGTTTCCAGGTTCTTGCAGCGAAATCGGGGTTGTTCGGACGGAGCTAGCTCGAGCACGGCCACGCGCAGTTCGCGCCATTTTGTGTCATTGGCGACCGAATAGTAGTCGGACTGCTGAGCCATCTGTCCGCCACAAACAAAATCCCCCGGCAGAGCCGGGGGCAACGTCATGATCGCTCGCATGCCGCGAGAGACATCAGGAAACCTTGAGGTTCTCCGCGGATGATTTGCCGCGGTTCTCCACGAGGTCGAATTCAACCACCTGGTTCTCGTTGAGGGTAGAGAGTCCGGCACGCTCGACGGCGGAGATGTGGACGAACACGTCCTTGTCGCTGCCATTCGGCTTGATGAACCCATAGCCCTTTGTCGGGTTGAACCATTTGACGGTGCCCTTTTGCGGCATCGCTCGTCTCCTCCACTAGATATAAAAACGACGCGGCCGCTTTTTCGCGTGCCACGCCACAAACGGGCTCCCGGAAGTCTGTTCGAGTCTTGAGGCGCAATGTCGCGAAACGCACAGCAAACGGCCAATTCCGATTGTGAACGTTATTGCAACATGAAATTCGCCGGCTAGCAAGCCGCGCGCGGATTTCAAGAGCAAGCCAGGTGCCTTCAAGCGCAATTTGCGACCTGTGGCAGCAGAACCACAATCGGTGCAATAGCCTCGGCCGTTATGCGCCAACCGGTTGACCCCTCGTGGCAGTTCGGCCCAAATCGCCGCAAGCGCCGCAGACCGTGTTGCATTTTTGCGCGCCCGCCACTTCGCTTTCGGGATTCATCGCATGCGCTGCGCCGCGCAGCTCTCCGGGACACGGCAGACGATCGGGTTGGACTGCGTCCGCCGGATCGCGGCTGCGCTTGCGATGGCGTTTGCCCTGGTAGTGACGATGGCGGCCGTGAGCCCCGGCTTCGCGCAAAGCACGCCCACACCGACCCCGACGCCCACGCCGACGCCCACGCCGTCACCGACCCCGATTCCGTCGCCGACCTCGACCAATCAAAATCAGTCAGCCGGCAACAGCATGCTCAATTTCGGCTCAGGCTTTCTGGAGCGGCTCGGCAATCAGGCCTCCGGCGGCGTCAACCGGGCGTTCCGCACCAATCCGGGCGGCGGCGGCGCCTCGGTGGCTGCGGAAGATCCGCGCTACCGCACCTGGTTCGAGGGCTATGGCCTTTCGGTCCGCACCGATGCGCAAGGCGACTTCGTCGGCGACAAGCGCAAGACCTTCGGCGGCGTTGCCGGCTTTGGCGCGCGGCTCGCACCCGGCGTCAACATCGGATTCTCCGTCGACCACAGCCACACCGACATCGACGTGCCGCTGGCGCTGCAATCCGCAACCCTCGATCTCACCCAGCTCGGCTTCAGCGGCTCAATCGACAAGGGCCCATGGACCTGGGCCTTTGCCGTGGTGCACGGCTTCGGCAAGGTCCATTCCAGCCGCGATACCGGCCTTGGCCTTGCGACCGCGCGCTATCGCGCCGCCGTGGACGGCGCGCTGACCGAGATCAGCTATTACTGGACCAAGGACGAGATGCGCATCGTGCCCAAGGGCGCGCTGGAATATGTGCGTGCCACCAGCGCCGCGTTCCAGGAGACCGGCGGGCTCGATCCGCTCAACGTCGGCTCGTCGGCGCTCTCGCGCGCGCGCATCATGCTCGGGGCCGAGGTCGGCCGCTATTTCATCATTGACCAGAAGATCCTGGACCTCTCGGCCTACGGCAAGTTCGTCGACAATTTCCACCAGGACCTCGGATCCATCCAGATCAGTCTGGGCGCCCAAAACATCATCGTCCCCGGCATCGGCGAGAGCCGTTACGGCGCGGATGCCGGCGCCTCGGCTTCGCTCAGCCTGACCAACGTGGCGAGGCTCTACGTCAATTACGACGGCAAATTTCGCAACGAGCTCACCTCGCACCAGGGCACGCTCGGCTTCGAATACAAATGGTGAGCTGACGCTCGCCTTCGTTAAGTCGGCGCCGTCGCCACGTATCCCGCCAGGCCAAAGCCCTCGCGCGCCGCCGTCATCATCGGCACCAGCGCGTTCGGATGGATGAACTCGTCGCGGAAGCAGGGATAGGTCCTGGCATCGAAGATCTTCTTCAGCCAGTCGACCACGATCTTGTGCCGCTCGGAGCTGCGGAACTCCTTGTGATAGGTGAGCCAGAGATCGGCGTGATGGCTGACGCCGAGATCGACCGCAACGAGCGGCGCACCGAGCGCGATCGATACCGTCGGCAGGAAGCCGATGCCGGCGCCGCGCTCCACCGCGTAGAGCACGCCCACCGACGAATTGGTCTTGATCCCGACGATGCCTTCGAGCGACTTCAGCCCGAGCACGCGGGCATAGGCGCCGTCGTCGACCTGCGGCGCGCTCTGCTTGATGATGCGGTGATTGTTCAGTTCGGCGAGCGTTGCCGGCACGCCGTAGAGGCTTTCATACTCCTTGGAGACGAAGGGATAGATGTGGAGGCGGCCGAGCTTGGCGACGATCAGATCGGGATTGGTCGGCGGCTCGAGCTGGATCGCGATATCGGATTCGAGCCGCGCGACGTCGGCCTGCTCCATCGCGCAGCGCAGATCGACCGTGATCTTGCGGTACGTCTTCTGGAAGTCGATCAGCCGCGGCAGGATCCAGAAATTGCCGGGGCCTTCCGTCACCGCGACGCGAACGGTGCCCGAGGTGTCGTTCGAGGACCGCGCCGCGCGGCGGAAGACGTTGAAGGCATGACGCTCCATATGCGTGACGTCGGCGATCATCGCAGCGCCTTCGTCGCTGAGCGTCAGCCCGCTCTGGTCGCGCAGGAACAGCTTGCACCCAATGCTCTCCTCGAGCCGGTCGATGCGGCGCATCAGCGTGGTGGAGGTGAGGCCGAGCTCTTCGGCGGCATTCCGAAAACTTTTAAATTTTGCGCACGCTAAAAACAGCTTCAAATCATCCCAGGACGCGCCCAGGGCTTCTTCACGGTGCTGCATCATCGCAGCACCCCGGTGCAATAACTGCTGCATACTCCTGATCCCCAACCGCTAAGCTCGTCGTAGCGGGGCATGAAAGCCTCGAACGATAGAGGCGCGACATGAGTATGGAAAGGGGCACGTTTGCCGCAAGGCATGATTTCGATGCCTTGCCGCTGAGCCCGGACGTCGACGTCCGCTGTGCGCAATTTTCCGAAATTGGAGCGCTTTCGGAGATGGCGCACCGGCTGGTGCCGGGCGTGCAGATCGGGACGGCGGAGCTTGCCAAATATTACGTTTTCGATCCCCAGAGCATCCTGACATTCAGCCGCAAAGGCAAGCTCGTCGGCGGCATGGCCTTCCTGTTTCTCAATGACCGCGGACATGACGCGCTGCTGCTCGACGAGATTTGCCTCACCGCGCCCGAGACGCGTTATCTCGCATCGGCAGACGAAGACGTCGCTGCCATCTACATCTGGGCGATCGCGGCGACGGGCCGCGGCATCGCCGGTCTCGGTAAGGCCGCGGCTCATCTGCGGCAGATAAGGTTTCGCGATGCGGATTGCTATGCGCAGCCGTCAACGGTGGCCGGACGCGACATCATGAAGGCGACAGGCTTTGCGCCCGTCCCGAGCTTCCAACCCGACCTTTGGTGCTACGAGCGGCCCTGGCATCGACAGCCGATGCGCATGCCGGGAGCGATCATCCAATCAAGGAGCTTTGCAGATGCACGGTACTAGGATTCCAGTCGCCAAGCCCTGTTCCCGCGCCATCACCATCCGCCTCGCGCGCGACCCAAGCGATCTCATGCTGGTGACCGCCATCCGCTCGGCGGTCTACCTCGCCGAGCAGGATTGTCCGTTCGAGGAGGAGTTCGACGGCAACGACATGGTCGCGGCGCATTTCATCGGCTTCGTCGGCAACGAGCCTGCGGGCTGCCTGCGGGTGCGCTTCTTCGGCGATTTCGCCAAGGTGGAGCGGCTTGCGGTGCGTCACCAATATCGGCGCTCGCGCGTCTCGTTCAAGCTGGTGCAGGCCAGTGTCGATTATGTGAAGCGCAAGGGCTTTCGCAAGATCTACGGCCAGGCGCAGGACCGGCTGGTCGATTTCTGGGCCCATTTCGGTGCCAAGCCGCTCGGTCACAACCGCAAGATCACGTTCTCGGATTTCTCCTACACGGAGATGCTGCTGGAGATCGAGCCGGGCCCGGACGCCATCACGCTGGACAGCGATCCCTATGTGATTATTCGTCCCGAGGGCGATTGGGACCGTCCTGGCGTGCTCGATGCCTCGGCCGGGCGGGCGGTGACCTCGCCGATGCGGGACCTCGCGCTCGCCGACCGCTGAAACAGGTGCAGCTGCGCGCAACTCGATGCTGGTTTCAATGTACGATGATCCGCCGATCCTGGTCTGTGCGGATCTTCAGGTCGAGTACCTGACCCCCGGCCGCCGTCACGTTATCCGCGACGGCGATGCGACGACGGCGCGCTGCCTGGAACTCCTGACGCTGTGGCGCAGCAATCTATGGCCGGTGATGCATCTGAAGCGCATCGCGCAGGCGGCCTGGTTCAATCCGTCATCCAGGCTGACCGATTGGATCGCGGAGACCAGGCCACAACCGGGCGAGATGACGTTCGAGCACCCGCTGCCGTCCGCCTACAGCTCGTCGCGGTTTGGCGGCCACATGTCCGCTATCCGCACCACACGCTGCATCCTGATCGGCTTTTCCCTGGACGAGACCATCCTGGCCACTGCCGTCGAGGGGTTTCACCGCAGTCATCGCTACCATGTGATCACCGACGCGGTGGCTTGCCGGCAGCCGGGCACGGACGATGCCGCGGCCTACCGGCATGCGGTAGTGGATGTCATTGCGAATTTTGCTACAATCCAGTCCAGCGCCGAACTGATCAGAACCAGCGGCGCCGTTGCGGTGTAGGCGGCCGCGGCCGGTCGATGGGGTTGAGAATTGTCGCGGGGAGACGAGCTCAAGGAGCTGGCGAGCGATCTGTCGCATGCCGCCGAGAAGGCGCGCAGGCTTGGGCTGCCTACCACGGTCTACTTGCCCTCGATGGCGCTGATGGAGGTGAGGGAAGCCGTTTCCGCCACCGACGAAGTGGACGACGACGGCGCGGCGTGAGAGCTGCCCAGCCCGATTCTGCGATCCGCGGTCCTGTCATGTGCGGCTTTGTGCATCGCTGCTGAGCGCTTGCCGCCGACGAATTGGCATTGCAAGTTTTGCGTCGTGGCAATAGCCAAGTACTTGAGACAAGTACTCGCCATCGAGTGATGACGCCGGCCCGCCGGCGGCGTGACGCTTTTAGGGATCATCGCAAATGTCCATGCTGCCCAATTCGCAAGAGGCCCGGGATGTGGCCTATCAGCTCCATCCCTACACCAATGCGCGCACGCATCAGCAGGCCGGTCCGCTGGTGATCGAGCGCGGCGAGGGGCCTTACGTCTTCGACGCGTCGGGCAAGCGCTATTTCGAAGCCATGGCGGGCCTGTGGAGCGTCGGGCTCGGCTTCAACGAGAAGCGACTGGTCGAGGCGGCGCACAAGCAGATGCAGGCGCTGCCGTTCTACCATACGTTCTCCGCCAAATCGCACGGTCCGTCGATCGACCTCGCCGAGAAGCTGGTCGCGCTCGCGCCGGTGCCCATGAGCAAGGTGTTCTTCACCAATTCCGGCTCGGAAGCGAACGACACCGTGTTGAAGCTGATCGCCTATCGCTCCAACGCGCTCGGCCAACCGCAGCGCAAGAAGGTGATCAGCCGCCTGCGTGCCTATCACGGCGTCACCATCGCATCCGCCAGCCTCACGGGCCTGCCGAACAACCATCGCTCGTTCGACCTGCCGCTGCCGAACATCCTGCATACGGGCTCGCCGCACTTCTACAAGGACGGCGCCCCCGGCGAGAGCGAGGAAGCCTTCGCCACGCGCCGGGCCGAGGAGCTCGACGCCCTGATCCAGAAGGAAGGGCCGGATACGATCGCGGCGTTCTTCGGCGAGCCGGTGATGGGGGCGGGCGGTGTCGTGGTGCCGCCGGCGACCTATTGGGACAAGATCCAGAAGGTCCTGAAGAAGTACGACATTCTCCTGGTCGCCGACGAGGTGATCTGCGGTTTCGGCCGCACTGGCAAGATGTTCGGCTGCGAGACCTACGGCATCAAGCCCGATGCGATCGTCGTCTCCAAGCAAATCACATCGAGCTATTTCCCGCTCTCGGCGATCATCCTGAACGACCGCATGTTCGAGCCGATCGCGGACGAGAGCAACAAGATCGGCGTGCTCGGCCACGGCTTCACCGCGGGCGGCCATCCGGTCGGCTCGGCGATTGCGCTGGAGAACCTCAAGATCATCGAGGAGCGCGGCCTCGTCGCACACGCGGCCGAGCTCGGTGGCTACATGCAGGGCCGCTTGCGTGAACTCGCCAGCCACCCGCTGGTCGGCGAGGTCCGCGGCGTCGGCATGATCGCCGCGCTCGAGCTCGTGCTCGACAAGGCGCGCAAGACCGCGGCGGCAACGCCGGGCGCCGTCGGCGGCATCGCCAGCCGCATGCTCCAGGAGCGCGGCGTGATCTCGCGCAACATGCTCGATGCCATCGCGATCTGCCCGCCGCTGATCACGACCAAGACCCAGATCGACGAACTGGTGGACGCGATCTCCGGCGTGCTGAACGACATGAAGAGCGAAGTGGCGAAGCTGACGCCGGCGTAAGGCTTCGTCGCTCTCTCCGTCGTCATTGCGAGCGCAGCGAAGCAATCCAGAATCCCTCCTCGGAGACAGTCTGGATTGCTTCGTCGCAAGAGCTCCTCGCAATGACGATCGAGTGAGCGGAGCGGCCCTACGCCCGCTGCACCCCGATCACGCGGCCTTTCTCGATCGCGAGCGCGAGCTCGCCGCGCTTGAGCTTCAGCGCGGCGTCGCCGAACAGCTCGCGGCGCCAACCGCGCAAGGCGGGCACGTCGGCCTCATCGTCCGCCGCGATCTCCTCTAAGTCGTCGACGGTCGCGATCACCTTGCTTGCGACTGCGTGGCGCTCGGCGGTCATCCGCAACAGCACCTTCAACAGCTCGACGATGGCGGCGCCGTTGGAATTGTTGCGCGGTTTCTCCAGCTTGGGCAGCTTCGAGAAGTCCCGCGCCAGCCCCCGCTCGACCGCGGCGATGATGTCCGCGCCCCATTTGGATTTCTCGAACCCCTTCGGCACCGAGCGCAGATGGGCGAGCTTCTCCAGCGTGGTCGGCGCGTGGGTCGCGATATCGGTGACGGCTTCGTCGCGCAGCACGCGGCCGCGCGGCACGTCGCGGCTCTGCGCCTCCTGTTCGCGCCAGGCCGCGACCTCCATCAGCACCGCGAGGTCTTTGGGCTTGCGGACCCGCGTCTTCAGCCGCTCCCAGGCGCGCTCGGGATGGAAATCATAGGTGCGGGGCGAGGTCAGGACCTCCATCTCGATGGAGACCCATTCGCTGCGGCGGCGCTTCTTCAGGTCGGCGTCGAGCGCGGCGAACACGTCGCGCAGATGGGTGACGTCGGAGACCGCGTAATGCATCTGCTCCTTGGTCAGCGGCCGGCGCGACCAGTCGGTGAAGCGGTGGGTCTTGTCCGGGCGGTGGCCGGTGACCTTCTCGACCAGCGCGTCATAGGCGATGCTGTCGCCGTAACCGAGCACCATCGCAGCCACCTGGGTGTCGAACACCGGGTGCGGGATGATGCCCGCCTGGTGCCAGATGATCTCAATGTCCTGGCGGGCGGCGTGAAACACCTTGAGCACGCCCTCGTTGCCCATCAGCTCGAAGAACGGCTTGAGATCGATCCCCTCGGCCAGGGTGTCGATGACCACGGCTTCCTCGGCGCTGGCCATCTGCACCACGCACAGCAGCGGGTAGTAAGTGGTCTCGCGCAGGAATTCGGTATCGACTGTTATGACGGGGTGCTTGGCCAGCCGGCTGCAGGCAGCCGCGAGGTCAGCGGTGGTGGTAATTAAATCCATGAACGGCCCATGACACTTGGTATCAGCCGTTCCGCCGAAAGTGCTGTGATGTCAAGGGGCTCTAAGCGAATTCGAGCCTTGCATCGGGCCGGAATCGTCCCTTTCCGACGAAATTCCTATTCGTAACGGATCCGGTGCGAGGATTTGCGGGCGCAGGGCAGCGCCACCACGATCACGCACATGGCGACCAAGGCCAATCCCAGGAACTCGAAAACCAACAGATCCACGGCGAAATCTCCAGAAACATTGATAGATTTGTCGGGGGTGCGTTGAGGGTCTGTTAATTGCGATGGTTACCGGCGGCGGGCCGGGGCGGATGGTGGACGAGAAGTTAATTGGGCGCAGCCATGGTCACGCCATCAGCTTCGGCAAGCCGGTCGCGAGGATGTCCACGGCAGCGCGCACCTTCGGCGGCAGCCGGGGTGAGCGCGGCCAGAGAGCGTGGCACTCGTAGAGGAATTGGGGCTGACTGCTGAAGAGATTGACCAGCGCACCCGTGTCGAGGCGCTCGCGGACCAGCCAATAGGGTAGCCAGGCGAGACCCATGCCTTGTGCCGCGGCATCGGCAATCGCCTCCAGGTCGTCAAGTCGGAGCCGGCCCGATGGCATGATCTCGCGCGGAGGCGCGCCCTCCTGCGGAAAGAGCCACGGCCGGACACGCCCTGAGCCGCGATAGATGATCGCTTGATGGGCGGCGAGATCGTCGAGCGATTTCGGTTTGCCGCTCGTGCGCAAATACGACCGGGCGCCACATACCACCATGCGCTGGCTTGCGATGCGCCGTGCGATCAGGCCGGACTGGTCGTCGAGATCGCCGGTTCGGATTGCCAGATCGTAGCCGGCCTCGACGATGTCGGCAATCGGATCGCCGAACGAGAGGTCGAGTTCGAGATGCGGATATTTCCGCGCGAGCTTCATCAGCAACGGCGCAATGCAGTGCCGTCCCAGCAGGGCCGGCATGGTGACGCGCAGCCTGCCGCGCGGCTCCGACAGCTGGTCGGCAACGACGCTATCTGCGGCTTCGGCCTCGCTCAGCACCGCGCGGCAGCGTTCGTAGTAGGCCTGGCCGGCGTCGGTCAGGCTCTGGCGCCGCGTGGTGCGGTTGAGGAGCCGTGCCCCGAGGCGCTCTTCGAGGAAACGGACGTGCTTGCCAACCATCGGCCCCGACATCTCCAGGGCATCGGCCGCAGCCGCAAACGAGCCGAGATCGACGGCCCTGACGAACACGGCCATGCTGGTCAGGCGGTCCATGATTGAAAACTCCTGGTTTCGACTGTTGGCTTGCTTGGGCGATTTATCCCCTTCGCATGGATCGGCATAGCTCTATTCAGTTCAACTGTTTTGGAGTGCATCCATGGCCCGCGCCGTTCGCTTTTATCGCCATGGTGGTCCCGACGTGCTGCGCATCGAAACCATCGATGTTCCGCCACCGGCGACGGGCGAGGTGCAGATCCGGGTCAAGGCACTCGGCCTCAATCGCGCCGAGGCCCTGTTGCGAAGGGGGACCTATATCGAGCGCGCGACATTTCCGTCGGGGCTGGGGTTGGAGGCGGCCGGCATCGTCGAAGCGGTCGGGGACGATGTGACGAGCTTTGTGCCAGGCGATATCGTGAGCATCGTGCCGCCGCTGTCGATGGTGCGATGGCCGGCCTATGCCGAGCTCGCGACGTTTCCGGCCGAACTCATTGTGAAACATCCGCCGGAGCTCGGCTTCAAGAAGGCGGCGGCCGTGTGGATGCAGTATCTGACGGCCTACGGCGCTTTGGTCGACATCGCCCGACTTGGTCGAGGGGACATTGTCGCCATCACCGCTGCATCCAGCAGCGTCGGGATTGCGGCGATTCAGATTGCGAACCGGGTCGGCGCGACGGCGGTCGCGCTGACGCGGACCTCGGCCAAGCTTCGGGCCTTGCGCGATGCCGGCGCGGCCCACGTCGTCGCCTCCGACGAAGACGACATTCGGGCGCGGCTGGAGGCGATCGCCGGATCTAACGGGGTCCGCGTCGTCTTCGACGCCGTCGGTGGTCCCGCGTTCGAGCCGCTGACCGCGGCCATGTCGCCGGGCGGAATCCTGATCGAATATGGTGGATTGAGTCCTGAGCCGACGCCGTTTCCGCTCTTCAACGTGTTGACGAAGAGCCTGGTGTTGCGCGGCTACCTCGTGCACGAGATCATCCGCGATCCGGCGCGCCTTGCGCAGGCCAAGGCGTTCATTCTCGACGGGCTGTCGGATCGCACGTTGCAGCCGGTCATCGCCAGGACGTTCCGCTTCGAGGACATCGTCGAAGCGCATCGGTTTCTGGAGTCGAACGATCAGTTCGGCAAGATCGTGGTGACGATCTGATCGAGCGCATTCCCAACGCATTCGGCGCCCCGCATGACGGGGCGCCGAAGCTTGTTCGTGCGATGGACAGCCGATTTTACGGCAGCTTCAGCGACGTCTCCGCATTGTACGGCTTGAGCGTCTCGTCGGCGGCTTTCTGGGCGGCGGCGAGGGCTTCCTTCGGCTGCTTCTTGCCGTTGAGGACCAGCATCACCTCGTCCTCGAGGTTCTTGCGCACCGGCACGGTCTTGTAGGTCGCAAACCACGGCTTTGCGACGTCGAGCTGCTCGACGGCGGTCTTGGCGTCCGGGTTCTTGCCCAGGAATTCGACCATCTCCGGCGTCTTGTACGCGGCCATGTTTGGCGCGAAATAGCCGGTGGCGCGGCTCCACCAGCCGCTCTTCTCGGGCGAGGTCATCCACTTGATCAGCGTCCAGGCGGCCTTCTGCTTGTCGGCCTCAAGCCCGGCCGGCATGATCAGGGAGGCGCCCCCGATCGGCACCGCGTTGCGGACGTTGCGCGGGATGAAGGCGACCTTGTAGGCGAACTTGGCGTTGTCGCGCACGTAAGTGAGCGAGCCCGTCGACAGCATCATCATCGCGGCATTGCCCGAGATGAAGGAGGTGCTGACGGCGGGACCAGGCGTGGCGCCGGGCGTGTGGACCTTGTGCTTGTAAATGAGGTCATTCCACCAGGTCAGTGCACCCAGCATCGAGGGCGTGTCGTAATAGACCTCGCCGCCGAACTCCTCGTTGTAGTAGCGCCCGCCATTGCTCATGGTGAGCGTTTCCATCATCCAGCCGCAATAATCGTAGGCGCAGGGGATTGCGATGCCCCATTGGGTCACCTTGTCGCCCTCGCGCTTGGTCAGCTTCTTGGCCCAGTCGGTGAGCTCAGCCCAGGTCTGCGGCGGCTTGCTCGGATCAAGGCCCGCTTCCTTGGCCTTGTCGGCGTTGATGTAGAGCAGCGGCGTCGAATTGTGGAACGGCACGCCGTAGACCGAGCGGTTGATCACGGCATTGCCGTGCAGCGCCGGGAAGAACTGGCCGAGGAACTGCTCCTTGGTGGTGCCGTCGGCCTTGATCAGCGCATCGAGATTGGTGAGCTCGTTCTCGATCTGCATGTCCAGCAGGAAGTTCGCCGACATGATCACGGCGGCCGGCGGCTTGCCGGCCTTGATCGCGGCGCGCGTCTTGATCAGCGTGTCGTCATAGGAGCCGGTGTAGACCGCAGTCGCCTTGACGCTGGGATGAGTCTCGTTGAACTCCTTGATCAGGGTGCCCATGTCGCGGGCGAGCTTGCCGTCGACGGGGACGGGGAAGAACAGATCGACCTCGGTCGGACCTTCGGCCTTGGCCGGAACGGCGAGGGCGCCTGCCATGGTGCCTACCATGGCCAGGCCGAGCATGAGCCTGCGGGAGAACAGCATCGGAAAATCTCCTATTTGATGCCTGAGGTGACGAAAGAGCTGATGAAGCGTTTCTGGAAGATCAGGAAGGCGACGAGCAGAGGCGCGATCACCATGAGCGTGCCGGCGGCGATGGTGCCCCAGGCCTGCGTGCCTTCGGCGGTCTTGGTGAAAACGGAGAGGCCGATCGTGAGCGGGCGCTTGTCCGGCGAATTGATCACCATCAGGGGCCACAGGAAGTCGTTCCAGTGGCTGGTCACGGAGATGATGGCGAAGGCCGAGAAGCTCGGCATCGACAGCGGCACGTAGATGTGGCGGATGCGCTGGAATAGGCCCGCGCCGTCGATCAGGGCTGCGTCTTCCAGCTCGGTCGGAATGGCCTCGAACGCCTGGCGCATCAGGAAGGTGCCGAAGGCCGAGGCGAAGAACGGCATCATCACCCCGGTGAGCGTGTCGTAGAGACCGAGCTGCGCCACCAGCGACAGGTTCGGCACGATCAGCAGCACTGGCACCAGCATCAGCTGCATCAGGAACAGGTAGAAGATCGGCGTCTTGCCGGCGAAATCCAGGCGCGCGAAGGCAAAGCCCGCCAGCGTGATCGTGACGAATTGCACCAGCAAAATGCCGGTGCAGATGATCGTGGTGTTGAGCGTGTAGCGCGGGAAATCGCCGATCTCCCAGGCGTCTCTGACATTGTCGAGCGTGGGTTTGAGGCTCGGCATCAGCTCGGCCATGGTGTTGATGCCGTCGGAGGCCGGCCGCAGCGTCGCAACGACCATCCACAGGAAGGGGATCAGCCAGACCATTGCGAGCAGCACGGTCAGGGCGAAGCCGAGCTTGGGCGTGATCTCGCCGCGGGTGGCGAGCGGGGCGTCCTTCCACAGCGTATCAAACAGCTTCATGGCCCGCCCTCGCGGCTCGCCATGGTGCGGAAGGACAGCGCGGTGAGGGCCATCAGCGCGGCCAGCGTCAGCAGCGTCGCGGCCGAGGCCTTTCCGATGTCGTAGTGCTCGACTGCCTGCTGGTAGATGTAGAACAGCACGAGGTTGGTCGCGTTGGACGGCCCGCCCTGGGTCATGACGAAGACGTGATCGACCTGCGTCACCGCATTCAGCGTGGCGATGACGGTGACGAACAGGAAGGTGGGCTTGAGCTCCGGCAGGATGATGTGGCGCAGCCGCCGATATGGTCCGGCGCCGTCGAGATGCGCGGCCTCCATCACGTCCTCGGGCACGGCCTGGAGGCCGGCGAGGAAGAACAGCATGTAATAGCCGGCGTTCTTCCAGATCGTGATGACCATGATCGCATAGAGCGCGATGTCGGGATCGCCGAGCCAGTTCGGCAGCACCGGCAGCAGCCGGCCGATGTAATAGTCGAGCAGGCCGACGTTCGGCAGGAAGATGAACAGGAACAGCGCCGAGGCCGCGACCATCGGGATCAGCACCGGCAGGAACAGCGCGGCACGCAGCGCGCTGGTCACCGCGTTGGTGCGCGACAGCGCCAGCGCGAACAACAGCGCAAGCGCAATGCTCGGCACCGCCGTGCCGAAGGCGTAGATCAAATTGTTGACGACGGCGCCTGCGAAGGCGGGGTCGGCGAGCACCGCGCTGATGTTCTCAAAGCCGACGAAACGCACCGGCGCCTTCGGCGTCGCGCGCTGATAGAACGCATCGATCAGCACGCGCCCCATCGCGCCATAGGTGAACAGCGCGAGGAAGACCAGCGAGGGCAGGAGCAGCAGATAGGCCGGCAGCGAGGCCTTGAAGCGGCTCGTGAACCGTTTCAGGACGTGTAGACGCGGTGCCGCCGACGTCGCGACCGGGAGAGCCGCGGGTTCAGCGAGGCTCATCTCATCGCGCCCGGAAATTGAGCGCGTAGTCGCGGCCGTCCACTCCCGCCGGCGGCTCGAAGGGGAAGCGCAGACTCTGGTCGAGGAAATCGTGGCTGTGCACGACGAGGTTCTCGTCGTCGATCAGCACGACGCCATAGGCCGGCGGCTCGTGGCTGGCGAGATGCTCGCTGGCCGCAACGTCGAGCTCGAACCAGACCTGGTGGTTGGTGCCGCGCAGCGTCGAGAACGGGATCTTGCCGTAGCTGCCGAAGATCGGCCGGTGCACATGGCCGAAGAAAAGGTGGCGGATCCGCGCGCGATAGGGCGCGATGACTTCCGCGAATTCGGCGCTCTGCTTCAGCGCGATCTCGTCCATGGTGTGGACGCCGACCGGGAAAGGCGGATGGTGCATGAACACGACGAATTCCTGGTCGGCGGATGCGGCGGCGAGCGTGCTCGCCAGCCAGCCGAGGCGCTTTGCGCACATCTCGCCGGCATGGCTGGTCTCGTCCAGCGTGTCGAGGAAGACGAACAGGCCGTGCTCGGTGGTGCGCGTGCCCTGCACGAAGCCGTTGGCATCGCGCGGCGCCGCCTTCAGCGCGTCCAGGCAGGTGACGCGCTTGTCGTGATTGCCGACCATCGCGATGTAGGGAATCTTCAACGCCGTCATCGCCTCGGCGAAGTTGGCGTAGGACTCAGGCTCGCCCCAATGGGTGAGGTCGCCGGTCACGACCGCAAACGCAGCGTCGGACTGATGCTTGTTGATGTCGGCGATCGCCGCATCCAGCCGGGCGCGCGGATCGAGGCCGTAGAGCATCGAGCCGGGATTCGCGAGATGCGTGTCGGTGAGGTGGATGAATTTGAAGGGCATGGCGCGCCTAAATCGGGACGGTGGGAGGATCTGCGCCTCCGGCAAGACGGCGCTGTCAGCCCGTTAGAGCGCGTGTGTTTCAGTTTGATGACAGCGGTTCCCGCGGCCTGCTGAAGATGTGGACACGCCTCCGGGGGCAGATGCGACGCGGACGGCGCCTCACGATTGCGCTGCAGTGGAGAAGCTACCTTGCCGTGAAGATGCGGTCATGGTTTGCTGGTCCAAGCCTCATTGCATCACGAGTTTCCCCAATGCCGCCGCGAGTCTTCCGCAAGCTGGGATTGCTTGCTCTCTCCGTCCTGCTTGCCGTGTTGAGCACCGGTCCGCGTGCGACCGCGGCCGAGTTCAACTTCGCCCGCTACAAGGAGACCGATCTCGACGAATTCCTGGCGCGCCGGCGGCCCGCCACCGGCATGGACGTCTACCCAATGTCGCCCCTGAAGCTCGATGTCACGCTGGCCTCTCACGGCGAGCCGTGTGCCAACGGAGCGCTCAAGCGGTCTCTGATCATGAGCGGCATGCCCAAGCAGGATGCCGACAGCCTGCAGGCGACCAACTGCATCACGGTGCGCTCCGCCAAGGGGCGCGAGCTCAAGGTCTTCATGCAGGACGTGGTTTACGGGTTTCTCCTGAACGAGGTGCCGGTCGGCGGCAAGCTCTCGCTTTATGCGATCCATGCCTTCACCTCGCCAGACGGGCCGGGACTGCTGGTTAACGAATTCCTGCCCCCGCGCAGCTTTCCACGTGCCGACAAGCCGGCGGACACGACGATGACATCCTGCGGATGCTGGACCCACGACGAGCATCCCGGTGTCGATTTCACCGCCGACAAGCCGGGCGCTCCGGTGGCAGCGATGGCGGACGGCGTTATCGTCAAGATCGAGACCGGCGAGCAGGCGCCGGCCGATTTTCCCGGGATCGGCGGCTGCGGCCGATACGTCGTGCTCAAGCACACCTATCCCAATGGCGGCATCGTCTACACGCGCTACGTCCAGCTCGGCCGCGTGGTCGGTCCGAAAGGCGAGACACTTAGGGTGGGAGCGACCGTCAAAGCGAAGGACACGATCGGCGAGATCGGCCCGAGCAAGGTGCTGCATTTCGAGCTTCGCCCCGTCGCTCCCGGCAACACGACGACGGACAAGGCCTGGAGCGAACGCTACGGCAAGATGCCGGACATGGAGTGGTCACGCTACGAGACCGTCGATCCCCAGAAGTTCGACGTGGCATCGTTCGGCGGCGTCAGGAAGGCGACGAAGTAGGGGGTTAACGATCGATCGTGCGCAAACTCTCGATTTCGGCGATCAGTCTTGGAATGTCCTGCCGCGCGTGAGCGATGAAGTCCTGATCGGCTTCCGTTGCGCCGGTGAGGTAAATATCCTCGCCTTCGGTCTGGATGAAGTCAGATCCGCTGATATTCTCGCGCGTCTCGATGAACGATTTCCACGGACCGGCGGTAGCCTGTTCGCATCGCGCTTTGATCGCCTCGATCTCGTCGGCAGTGAGTGGATCATTCATGTCGGCGACTCTCCGTTGCCCGCTCGATCTCGCTTCGCAACATGGTCGGCCCACCAGCGGATCCAATCGCGCGCATAGGCCCTGTCGACCGGCGTGATCCAGTCGGCATCCTGGAGTGACAGCTGGAAAGCCTCCAACACTTCGCCGACAAATGGTTTGACATCGATCTCCGCGATATCTTGCGCATCAACCTCGACCACAGGGCCCTTTGCGCCGAGGTGCTCGACTGCATGCGCGTGCTCGGTCAGAAAGAGGGGCCGCCCGGATTCCAGCCTCACGAACATCGAGGCGGCCCAGCCGAGGCCGTCGTCCTGATAATGGATCAACGTGAAGCCGAAGCGTTTTGCGAGGTCTGCGATCCGAATTGCGAGGGAGCAGAGCGGCATTTCGGGTCCGGAGAACCGAAAGTCGTCCGGGAGTTGCGTGATCACGACCGATCGCTCTCAGTTCGCTGGACCAGAGTGACCGAGTGGGCGGACGCATTGCTGCCGGAGATCTCGCGTTTGCGCCGCGTTTGCTCGATGTGTCGATAGAGCCTCTGCAATTGATCGGCGGCTTCAACGCTACCTTGCTGGATTGCATGTTTGAGCCAGCGGACGGCCTCGTCCTGATTGGCCTCAACGGACAGCGTGCCCATCCCGTATTTGATGGCCAGCGCGGTCGTGTAAACCGGTCCGGCTCCGAGTTCGACCGCTTTCAGCAGGTGATCGAAGCACCGCCTGTCCTTCTCGAGATAGGGGAGGTTGCCGAGCCTTCGGTCATACGCGCTACTCAATTCGAGATGCGTTTCGACGTCTGCGGGGGCCATGGTAGTTTCGACCTCATCGATCAGACGATCGACCTCATCACGCACGAGGCCTGCATTCTCGCCCATCTTCGCGAGAATCACGCGTGCGGACATGTTGCCTTCCTCGATCGCTTGGCGAACCAGCGTGAGCGCTTCCGAATAGCGTCGGGCAACAAGTAGTTCCGCCACTTCGAGGCGCCATTCGGGATGCATATTCCGCTTGCCTCACGTCCCGCAGAACGTCTGCAACACGCGCTGATCCGGCAGCGGCGGATCGGCGTAGGCCGCATACTCCGGCTGGTCGTCGAACGGCCTCGCCAGCACCTGCACCAGCTCCTCGAACGGCGCGTAATCGTCGTCGTTCACCGCGGCCTGGATCACGGCCTCGACGCGGTGGTTGCGCGGGATGAAGAGCGGGTTGACCGCGTGCATGGCGGCCTGGCGCTCGGCGGCGGTTTGCGGCTCCAGCGCGATGCGTGCGCGCCAGCGGCCGGCCCATTCGTCGAACGCTGCGGGCTCCATGAACTGGCCGCGCACGTCCGCAGCCTCATCGCCAGTGGCCTCGCCGAGCTTGCGGAAGGTGAGGGTGAAGTCGGACTGGTTCTTGGCCATGGCGTCGAGCAGGTCCTGGATCAGCGCATCGTCGCCGTCGCGCTCCGTGAACAGGCCGACCTTCCGGCGCAAGCCGGCCTGATAGGCCGCGCTGAACTGGTCGGAGAACGCGCCGAGAATGTCCTGGGCTTCGGCGACGGCCTTCTCCTGGTCGTCCGAAAATAGCGGCAGCAGGCATTCGGCAAGCCGCGTCAAATTCCACAAGCCGATGCGCGGCTGGTTGGCATAGGCGTAGCGGCCCATCTCGTCGATCGAGGAGAACACCTGGGCAGGATTGTAGGAATCCATGAACGCGCAGGGGCCGTAATCGATGGTCTCGCCCGAGATCGAGCTGTTGTCGGTGTTCATCACGCCGTGAATGAAGCCGACCAGCAGCCAGCGCGCGATCAGCTCGGCCTGGCGCGCGACCACAGCGGCGAGCAGCGCGTGATACGGCCGCTCGGCGTGGAGCAGGTCCGGATAATGGCGCGCGATGACGTGATCGGCGAGCCGGCGGATCGCCTCGGTGTCGCGGCGGACGGCGAAGAACTGGAAGGTGCCGACGCGGATGTGGCTGGAGGCGACGCGGGTCAGCACCGCGCCGGGCAACGCGGTCTCGCGGATGACGTGCTCGCCGGTGACGACCGCGGCGAGCGAGCGCGTGGTCGGGATGCCCAGCGCAAACATGGCCTCGCTGACGATGTATTCGCGCAAGACCGGGCCGAGCGCTGCGCGGCCGTCGCCGCGGCGGGAAAATGGGGTGGGGCCGCTTCCCTTGAGCTGGATGTCGCGGCGGACGCCGTCTTTGTCGATGACCTCGCCGAGCAGGATGGCACGGCCGTCGCCGAGCTGCGGCACGAAATGCCCGAACTGGTGCCCGGCATAGGCCATGGCGATGGGATCAGCTCCGGCGGGAACCGTCTTGCCGGCCAGGATCTCGGCGCCATCAGGGGTCTCCAGCACATCAGGATCAAGCCCGAGCTGGACCGCCAGCGGCCGGTTCAGCTTGATCAGCCGGGGGGCGGCGACGGGGGTCGGCGCGACGCGAGCGAAGAAGTTGTCCGGCAGCGCCGAATAGGAGTTCTGGAAGGGGAAATGCACCGTCATGACCTCAAGATAGGGCTGGAACGTCAATCGGCAAAGGTTCGTCCCCGGATAAGCCAAAAATGGGCATCTGAGGTCCAAATCCGGCCGTTCCCTTGGTTGCCGCCCCCGTCCTGCCGGGGTAAACCCTGCCGCAACTTCGGACCGGCCATCACGGGCCGTTCGATTCGCTTCCTTCAGACATTGATTTTGGGACGACCATGCATCGCTACCGGTCACATACATGCGGCGCGCTCCGCGAGAGCAATATCGGCGAGACCATCCGCCTCTCCGGCTGGGTCCATCGCGTCCGCGACCATGGCGGCGTGCTGTTCATCGACCTGCGCGACCATTACGGCCTGACCCAGTGCGTGGTCGACCCGGACTCGCCGGCGTTCTCGCTGGCCGAAAAGCTGCGCTCGGAATTCGTGGTCAAGATGGACGGCAAGGTCCGCCGCCGCCCCGAGGGCACCGACAATGACGATCTGCCGACCGGCAAGGTCGAGGTCTACATCAGCGAGATCGAAGTGCTGGGCCCGGCCGGCGACCTGCCGCTGCCGGTGTTCGGCGACCAGGAATATCCCGAAGACATCCGCCTCAAGTATCGCTTCCTGGATCTGCGTCGCGAGAAGCTGCACCAGAACATCATGACGCGCGTCGAGATCATCAAGTCGATGCGCCGGCGCATGGAGGGGCAGGGCTTCTTCGAGTTCAACACGCCGATCCTGACCGCGTCCTCGCCGGAAGGAGCGCGCGACTTCCTCGTCCCGTCGCGCATCCATCCCGGCAAGTTCTACGCGCTGCCGCAGGCGCCGCAGCAGTACAAGCAGCTGCTGATGATGTCGGGCTTCGACCGCTACTTCCAGATCGCGCCCTGCTTCCGCGACGAGGACCCGCGCGCCGACCGTCTGCCCGGTGAGTTCTACCAGCTCGACGTCGAGATGAGCTTTGTGACGCAGGAAGACGTCTTCGCGGCGATGGAGCCTGTGATCACGGGCGTCTTTGAAGAGTTTGCCAAGGGGAAGCCGGTGACCAAGGGCTGGCGCCGGATTCCGTTCGCCGAGGCGTTGCGCAAGTACGGCAGCGACAAGCCGGACCTGCGCAATCCCATCGAGATGCAGGACGTCTCCGAGCATTTCCGCGGCTCCGGCTTCAAGGTGTTCGCGCGCATGCTCGAAGATCCCAAGAACCAGGTCTGGGCGATCCCGGCACCGGGCGGCGGCAGCCGCGCCTTCTGTGACCGCATGAACTCGTGGGCGCAAGGCGAGGGCCAGCCCGGCCTCGGCTACATCATGTGGCGCGAGGGCGGCGAGGGC
Organism: Bradyrhizobium yuanmingense; assembly: GCF_025200905.1. Taxonomy (NCBI): domain Bacteria; kingdom Pseudomonadati; phylum Pseudomonadota; class Alphaproteobacteria; order Hyphomicrobiales; family Nitrobacteraceae; genus Bradyrhizobium; species Bradyrhizobium yuanmingense. The sequence continues at coordinate 3,197,595 of NZ_CP104173.1, forward strand.
GCCGGTCCCCTCGCCAACAACATCGGGCCCGAGCGCACCGCCGCGATCCGCGCACAGCTCGGCGTCAAGGAAGGCGATGCCGCCTTCTTCGTCGCTGGCGATCCCGACAAGTTCTGGAAGTTCTCAGGTCTTGCCCGCACCAAGGTCGGCGAGGAATTGAACCTCACCGACAAGGAGCGGTTCGAGCTCGCCTGGATTGTCGACTTCCCGATGTACGAGTATAACGAGGACGACAAGAAGGTCGACTTCTCGCACAACCCGTTCTCGATGCCGCAGGGCGGCCTCGATGCGCTGAAGTCGCAGGATCCGCTGACCATCAAGGCGTTCCAGTACGACATCACCTGTAACGGCTACGAGATCGCCTCGGGCGGCATCCGCAACCACGTGCCGGAAGCCATGGTGAAGGCGTTCGAGATCGCAGGTTACGGCGAGCAGGAAGTGGTCGACCGCTTCGGCGGCATGTACCGCGCCTTCCAGTACGGCGCGCCGCCGCATGGCGGTATGGCCGCCGGCGTCGACCGCATCGTGATGCTGCTCTGTGGCACCACGAATCTACGGGAGATCTCGCTGTTCCCGATGAACCAGCAGGCCATGGACCTCCTGATGGGCGCCCCGTCGGAAGCCACCACGAAACAGCTCCGCGAGCTGCATGTGCGGGTCAACCTGCCGCAGAAGTGAATTTGACGGTTTCTAGTCTGGTGCCCCGGACGCAGCGCGGCACGCGAGTGATGCGCTGCTGAGCTGGGGCCCAAGAATTCCGGTGAACTTGCTCTTTTTGTCTTCGTCGTGTTCAAGTTGACGTTAATCGTGAGATCGATCTAAGGTCGCGTCGTGGACGGAGAGCTCAATGAGCAACAGTCGCGTCGCCGCCCTAGTCTTGGCAGTGATTGCGCTGCTTATCGCCGGCATGATGCTCGACTTTTACTGGGACTGCCGCCTCCTGAAGGGGGGAACGATGAAAGACTGCATGCCCGGTCGCCCCGGACCGACGGGACTTCACTGACGACACGAGTTGAAGCCCTCCCGAGCCGCATCCGGGAGATCGAACTACAGCCCCGTCGAGGCCTCGATCCTGAACTGCGCCAGCGCGCTCTGCGGGTCGGTTTGCGAGAGCTGCATCAATTGCATCAACGGCACCTTGGCGCGGGGCGTCAGTTTGATGGTCAGCGTCTGCCCCGGCGCTTCCACGAATCCGGCGAGCGCGTCGACCGCGCCCCTGGCATCGCTATTGGTCCCTGCGATCTTCTCGCCTTGCGCCCTGATCATCGCGACGATGGCGCTGCGGGCAGCATCGCGGCTGACATTCTGCATGCGTGCGAACTGCGCCACGACGAGATCGACCACGCCGCCGTCACGCAGCGAGGCCTCAAGCGCGCCGGTTTCGACCAGCGCTGCCTGACCCATCGCCTGCGCCGGGTCGGTCGTGAACAGGCCGCGCGGCACATTGACGAGCGCGACGCGGGTCTGCAGCCTGGCGAGGTTGCCGAGATCGAGCGTAGCGGGGGCGAGCGCGAACGCGCCCGACGATTCCGTCCAGGCCGCGCCGAGATCCAGATCGATCGCCAGCTTGTCCACGCCTGCCACGATCAGCGGCTGCAGCGCCGGATTGGCGGGATCGGTCGGCGCGACCATCTTCACGACCAGATTGACCTTGCTCGGGATCGGCCCGACGAACTCCCCCCAGTTCAGGCTGATCGTATCGATGGTGAAGAGCTGCCGCGTCGTCTTGTACGGCGAGACCACGCCCTTGATCTCGGCACCTTGGAGCACGCGGAATAGGCCGACCATCTGATCGGGCGAGGGCGGCCGTCCCGGCGTTTGGAGACTCGCCGCCCAGCGCATCAGATTTGCCACGCTGAAGGACTTCAACGCGAAGCGGTCCATCTTGAACTGGCCCTGCGGCATCGGGATGTCGAGGCCCTCCAGCGTTATTCTGTCCTGATCGTATTTGACCGCGTCGAGCCGTCCCGTCCCTTGCGGCGTCTCGGCCGTTTGCCGGCCAATTTCGGCCTTGCCGATCTGGAAGCCGTCGAAGAGGTCGGCCACCTTCTCGATCATGTCACGCGACTGTGCCGGCGTTGGGATCGAGCCGTCGGCCGGCACCAGCGCGATGATCTCGGCCGGCCGGAATTTCGAGGGCCGGATGGCAATGTCGTCGAAGGTGAACCCGTCCACCTGCATGCGCATGCCGGGAGCCGCCGTCACGACATAGGAGTTGACCGAGATGCGCCGATAGATCCTGTGAAAATTGTCGTCGTTCGATCCTTGCGGATCGAGCGCAGCCCTCACGGCGGTTGGGTCGAATTCGTAGATGGCCAGGCCGGACAATTCGCCGGTCATCTTCGCGGGCCTGCCCGGCTGGGTCAGGTCGACCGTAAGGGCGACGCGGTCCATCTTCGCCGTTTCGATCTTGCCCCGGTTGACGTTCTGGATGGACACGCCCGAATAGACATAATCACCGCCGCCGGCATTGCCGCCCGCATCGACGTTGACCTCGAGGGTCGGCACCGCGATCTCCGACGCCGAGATGTTCGCGTATTGCGCGAGGATGAAGCGGTACATGTCGATAATCGAGCCGGTCACCGGCGTGCCCTCTGCGCGGGTCGGGCCGGAAAAATTGCGCGCGGTGATCTGCGGGAGCTTGTAGTTCGCCTTCACGGTGATCCGCTCGGTGGATGTAAAGCCGACCTCGACGCCCGACGCCTCGATGCTGTCGGCCGAGAAACGAGCCTCGTCCGGCTGGCGCACACCGACGGCCGTGATCTTGGCGACCTTCAAGGTGGCGAGCTGCGCCTGGGCAGGCTCGACTTTGATGTCCTCCACCGTCAGCGTCCGGGTCGCGAGCTCGAACCCGATCTTGCCATGGCTCGCCTTGCCCCCACCCGAGCGGATCTGCGCGAACACCGCCTCGACCTCGGCGGTCGCCCGGTTCTGCACATACAGATTGAAGCCGAACCATCCGCCCGCGGCGAGCACCGCTGCCACGACGAGGCCGATCAGGATTCGCTTCATTCCCAGCTCCGATTGCCGATTTTGGATCGCGCAACCTGCCATATTCGCGAAACGCCGCGCGGTCCAGAGAAAGCTATGGTTTCAAATATTTGACGGCGCGCCCTGTTGACGGGGATGCAATCGGATGTTGCCACCGGGCCTTCGGCCGTGCTTCATCCCGTTTCCATGACCCGGAAATACGGTCCGCTTGGGCCGTCGAATCGCATTTTTGAGGCCGGTAACGCGAGGCGAGACACCGCATGTCGTCCTATTCTGATGATCTCCACCAGGCGGCGCTCGCCTACCACCGTCTGCCGCGCCCTGGAAAGCTCGAGATCCAGGCAAGCAAGCCGCTTGCCAACCAGCGCGACCTTGCGCTGGCCTATTCGCCAGGCGTCGCCGCGGCCTGCACCGAGATCGCCAAGAACCCGGCCGAGGCGGCCACGCTCACCACGCGCGCCAATCTGGTTGCCGTGGTCTCCAACGGCACCGCGGTGCTCGGCCTCGGCAATATCGGTCCGCTGGCCTCCAAGCCGGTGATGGAAGGCAAGGCGGTCCTGTTCAAGAAATTCGCCGGCATCGACGTGTTCGACATCGAGATCGCCGCCGACACCATCGACCGTGTGGTCGAGACCGTGGCCGCGCTGGAGCCGACCTTCGGCGGCATCAATCTGGAGGACATCCGCGGACCGGAATGCTTCGAGATCGAAGCGCGCTTGAAGGAGCGCATGAAGATTCCGGTCTTCCACGACGACCAGCACGGCACTGCGATCATCGTCGCCGCCGCCATCACCAATGGCCTCAGGCTGAACGGCAAGAAGCTGTCCGAGGTCAAGATCGTCGCGTCGGGGGCAGGGGCCGCGGCGATCGCGACACTCAATCTCCTGGTCTCGATGGGCGCGCAGCGCAAGAACATCTGGGTCTGCGACATCGACGGCCTCGTGCACGAGGGCCGCAACACCTCGATGGACCGCTGGAAGGCGGTCTATGCGCAGAAGACCGACAAGCGCACGCTCGCCGACGTGATCGGCGGCGCCGACATCTTCATCGGACTCTCGGCACCCGGCGTGCTCAAGCCGGAGATGGCCAAGGCGATGGGCGACAAGCCCCTGATCATGGCGCTCGCCAATCCGGTGCCGGAAATCATGCCGGAAGAGGCGCGCAAGGCGCGCCCCGACGCCATGATCTGCACCGGCCGTTCCGACTACCCGAACCAGGTCAACAACGTCCTCTGCTTTCCCTTCATCTTCCGAGGGGCGCTCGATGTCGGCGCCACCGCGATCAACGAGGAGATGAAGCAGGCCGCCGTCGAGGCCATCGCGCAGCTCGCGCGCGAGGCGCCGTCGGATGCCGTCGCGCAGGGTTTCGACACCGGCGAGACGCAGGGCTTCGGTCCGGGCTCGCTGATCCCGAGCCCCTTTGATCCCAGGTTGATCTTGCGCATCGCGCCGGCCGTGGCGAAGGCGGCGATGGAATCGGGCGTCGCAACGCGCCCCATCACCAATTTCGACGAATACACCGCGCTGCTCGAGCGCTTCGCCTTCCGCTCCGGCCTCGTCATGAAGCCGATGTTCGCCAAGGCCAAGACCCAGCCGGTGCGCGTGATCTATGCCGAAGGCGAGGACGAGCGCGTGCTGCGCGCCACGCAAGTCGTGCTGGAGGAAAAGCTGGCTCGGCCGATCCTGGTCGGCCGTCCGTCGGTCGTGGAGGCGCGCATCAAGCGCTTCGGCCTCTCGATCCGGGCCGGCAAGGATTTCGACCTCGTCAATCCCGAGGACGATCCGCGCTACCGCTCCTACGTGCAGTCCTATGTCGAGGTCGCCGGTCGCCGCGGCGTGACGCCGGATGCAGCCCGCACCGTGGTGCGCACCAACAATACGGTGATCGCCGCGCTCGCGGTGACGCGCGGGGAAGCAGACGCCATGCTCTGCGGCGTCGAGGGCCGCTACATGAGCCATCTGCGCCATGTCCGCGAGATCGTCGGCTTCTCGCCTGGAATCAGCGACTATGCGGCGCTGGCGCTATTGATCACCAGCAAAGGCGCCTTCTTCATCGCCGACACGCAAGTTCGCCCCAATCCGAGCGCGGAGGAGCTTGCCGAGATCGCATCGCTCGCCGCGGTCCACGTCCAGCGCTTCAACATCAAGCCGAAGATCGCCTTCGTCTCGCATTCGGATTTCGGCAGCTACGACACCGATTCCTCGCGCAAGATGCGGCTGGCGACCCAGCTTCTGAAGGACAAGCATCCGGAGATCGAGGCCGACGGCGAAATGCAGGGCGACACCGCGCTCTCCGCAGCTGCGCGAAGGATGGTGCTGCCGCATTCCAAGCTGGAGGGCGAGGCCAACATCCTGATCATGCCGACCCTGGATACTGCCAACGTCGCCTATCAGATGATCAAGTCGCTGGCGGACGCGCTGCCCGTCGGCCCGATCCTGGTCGGCCCCGCGCGCCCCGCGCATATCCTCACCCCCTCGGTGACGGCACGCGGCATCCTCAACATGACCGCAGTCGCCGTGGTGGAAGCGCAGGAACGCGCCTCGCGGCAGCAGCCGACGTTGTTTACGTAAGGCACCGCTGTCGCGCCGCTGGAGGTGCAATCCTTCTCCCCTTGTGGGAGAAGGTGGCATAGGCGGCCTTCGGCCGCCGTTCTTAGCGACGCCGAAGCGAAGCTTCGGCCGTGGCGCCGGATGAGGGGTTGTTTCCGCGAGTCGGGATCTCGCGAGTTGCTCGTGCCGATAGATACCCCTCATCCGTCTCGCCGCTTCGCGGCGAGCCACCTTCTCCCACAAGGGGGAGAAGGGAAGAGACCGGCACTTTTGAATTCCTATCAGTTCGCCATTTCCCCGTTTGTAAACCGGCGCACGACTCTCCATAATCTCCTCAAGCGTTCTGCGCTCTGAGCTTGCCAAGAGGCCGATCATGCCAGCGTTCGTGACTTTCGGGCGAATCCTGTTCGCCGTGCTGTTCATCTACACGGGCGCGACCAAGCTGTTTGCCATCCAGGCCACCGCCGACGTCATCGCCACCAAGCTCGTGGTGCCCGATGTCGTCGCGCCTTATGCCCAGCAGGTCGAGACGGCGACCGCCATGACCACGCCGCAGCTCTTGGCGATCGCGATCGGCGGGCTCGAGATCATTGCAGGGCTGATGATCGCGCTGAATTTCGGCGCGCGTTTCTTCGCGATGCTGCTGATCGTCTACGTCGCCGTCGCGACCGTCCTGTTCTACGATTTCTGGAACATGGCGGCGCCCGACAACGCCAAGATGCTGGTCGACGCGCTCAAGAACCTCTCGATCATCGGCGCGCTCTGCATGATCATCGGCTATGGCCGCACCACGCGTCCGGCCGAGGCGGCCTACGGCGACGTCTAGCGGTCACTCCGCTCTCGGCGGCGCGATCTCGCGCATCCAGCGGGAAATCGTCGCGCTGCTCGCTCCATCGCTGCCGCGCTGCCGGCCGAGCAGGGCGGCCTCCCGTGCGGCGCGGGGCGTGATGCCGTAGGCGGCCTTGAACGAGCGCGTGAAGTGCGCGTCGGTGCCGAGCTGCCAGCGCCGTGCCACCTCGCTGATCCGGGGGCCCCGCGCGCCCGAATTGGCGAGGTCGAAGAAGGCGCGGTGCAGCCGGCGGCTGCGGATGTAGTCGGCGATGCCGCCGACCGGGGCGAACAGCCGGTACAGCGAGGCCCGGGACAGGCCGAAATGGGCGGCGATCGAATTGGCCGACAGATCCTCGCTGGCAAGGCCAGCCTCGATATATTGGCGGATCCGCATCAAGGACGGGCTTGCCGCGACGCCATGGTCGGCATCGGCCTCGCCCCGTTCGATTTCGTTGCGAAGGCACGCGGCCAGCAGCGACACCGTGCCCTCGACCACGGATTGGCATTCGTCGAGGCTCATGCGCGGGGCAAATTCGAACAGGGCGGTGAGATGCCCCGCCAGCAATCGCGCGATCACGCTGCTGCCCGGCAGCACCAGGCCATGCAAATCATCGACCCGCAAGAGATGGGCGGCGAACATCGGGCGCGGCACGACCAGCGTGACATTCTCGAACGCCGTCGCCTTGGTCTCCAGCGCCTGGGCGAGATCGAACAGGCAGATGTCGCCGGCGCGTACGCGCATCGGCCGTGTGCCGGCAACGCCGTCATAGCCGCCCTTCAGATAGAGCTGGAGGATGATGTGGTCGACGCCGCTGCGCGCGATCGTTTCGGCCGTCCGGCGGAAACGCTGGCCGCTGGCACGGCTCAGCCCGATCAGCACCGGTCCCATGGCGTAGGAGCTGAGGTCGGCGCGAAATGGGCCCGGTTCGGCGGCGGCGAGCTCGTCCACCTCGAACAGCGTGGCGACGGCTTCCCGCCACGCTGCGATGTTCGCCTCGGTCTCCATCTGATCGGCGCTGAAGCCGAATGCCGGCAGCAGGGACGATATCGGGGCGACATCGTCATTCAATCCGGAAGCGTCCGTCGGACTAGTCGTCGTGCAGTCGTCGCTCATTCTGGCCGTGGGTTAGTTTTTGCTCTTTTGTCTCAGTCTATTGATGCGGTGTGTCGCAGCCGTTGGCCCGTATTGACGCCGCGCCTCGGACGTTGGCTATAGCGCCACGACCGCCGTCGGGGCCGATTTTCGGGTCTCGGCAAATATGCTAGCCGGCTTTGCGCTGGCCGGCGGCGGGACCAATTTTAGCACGGCACACCAGCAATATGCGTAACGGTATGATGTTGCCGGTACTGTGCATGGGGTTGTTTTCCAGTTTGAGTCGGAGCGCCGCCGGCACGGCCGGCAGGCTACCCCCGCCGCCACGGGGTCACGGTCACTTCATGCGCCGCATCGAGGAGGTAGGGCGCACCCGGCCTCATCCCGTGCGCAGCCAGCACCTCGTGAGGCGTCCGCTGGGGCACGCCGACGAAGCAGCCCTCGCCGCCGGGCAGCCGCACATGCGGAGCCTCCGACAGCCAGAACGTGTCGTAGCGATCCATGAACAGGTCGAACACGACCGGTCCGCCGATGACGGCGACCATGCCGGAGGCGACGTCGGCGAAGGCGCAGGCCTGCTCGAAGCTCGCATGCTCAGGATTCCACAGCGTCGCGTTCGGCATCTCCGGATCGACGGTGAGGTCCCTGATCTTGCGGGTCAGGATCAGCCGCTTGCGGCTGGCCGAATTCGGCTGCTGCTCGTGCGAGTTGCGGCCGTGCACGATCAGCGCGGCGCGATCGAGCGCCTGCTCGAAGAACCGCTTGTCACCTTCGAATTTCAACGTCTCAGGCATGATGTGCGATGGATCGGCGAGCATGCCGTCCGCGGAGACGATGACGTAGCCTTCGATACGGAAAGACAAGTGCGACGGCTATTCGGAAACGGTGGTCACCACCGAATTGACCGGGCGCTGGCTCACCGTCGGCAGCTTGAGATCCTTGAGCAGCTCCTGGTCGTATTCCGGCAGCGTCGAGGCCGGGAACTTGGCGCGCATCGCTACCACCTTGTAGCCGCCCGCCTTCAGCCGCTTGAGCAGCTCGGGTAGGGCCTCCGCGGTGTGCTTCTGGAAGTCGTGCATCAGGATGATGCCCTTGCCCTTGGTGTCGAGCTTCTTCATCACGGTCTCGACGATCTTCTCGGGCTTGGAAGCCTTGAAGTCGAACGAGTCGATGTCGCAGGAGAAGCTCGCGACATTGCGGTTGCCGAGATAGGTGACCATCTCGGGCGGATGCTGCAGCGCCGGGAAGCGGAAGAACGGCGCGGGCGAGATGCCGCCGAGCGCCCACTTCACCGCCGCAAAGCCCTTCTCGATCTCGTCCTTGCGCTGCGCTTCGTTGAGCTTCTTGTTGTTGAGGTTGGCGTGCGACCAAGTGTGGGCGCCGACGGTGTGGCCGGCTGCGTAGACCTGCTTGAGGACCTCCGGCTCGTAGGTCGCGTGCTTGCCGATGATGAAGAAGATTCCGGTGGTGCATTCGTCCGCGAGCGCCTTCAGCACCGCGGGCGTGTTGCGCGGCCAGGGGCCATCGTCGAAGGTCAGCACGACCTCCTTGTCACGCAGGAAGTCGAGCTCCTTGAAGTGCTCGAAGCCGAAGCCGGGACCGCCCGTGGTGTCGATCTCGACGGTGCGGGCGACGCCGAGCGCGCCCGGCGTGTTGCAGGCCGCGCGGGCCGGCTGCGGCGGCTGTTTCGGCGGGGGCGGATTGACGAAGCCCGCTGGCGCCGCAGCCGCTGCTGCGGGCGCTGGAGCTGGGGACGTTGCAGCCGCTGGTGTTGCCGCCGGCGCGGCTTGCGGTGCGGCCGCGGGCTTCGCGGCCGGCGTCTGCGACCATGCGGCGCCGGAGAGCGCCACCGACATCGCACCTGCTAAAATCAGTCCTGCCGCCACGCGCATGGTGATGTCCCTCGAGATTGATCCCGTTGTTCCGCCGTGGCTTTTCGCCTGCGGCAAAAACCGTCCTGCCCAAAACAACCCTAGCCTAGATGGTGGGCCATCGCCATTGCAACGGCTGTTTGATGCCGCGTCGCAATTGTGCCCAGCCGGATGGCGTGCACTTGAGTCGTGCACGTGAGTCAAGTGTCGGCCAGGGCCCTTGCAATGGCGGTCTTGATCCGCGTGTCGGCCGGCTCGACGGCGGATGGAAATACCTCGGCGATATAGCCGTCGCGGCCGATCAGGTATTTGTGGAAGTTCCAGCGCGGAACTTCCTTCGGTCGGGCTTCCGCGGCCCATTTGTAGAAGGGATGCGCCCGCGCACCGACCACCGCAGCCTTGGCCGTAATCGGGAAGGTAACGCCATATTGGTGGTGTGCGGTCTGCGTGATCTCGCTGCTGCCACCGGGCTCCTGGCCGCCGAAATCGTTGGACGGCACGCCGATCACGGTGAGCCCGCGCCCGCGAAACTCGTTCCAGATTTCCTGCAGGCCGGCATATTGCGGCGTGTAGCCACAGAGCGAGGCCGTGTTCACCACCAGCAGCGGTTTGCCGGTGAACGTGGCGAGGCGGATGTCGTCGCCTGACAATGCGGGGAAGGAGAAGGCGTAGGCCGAGATCCGGCTCATGGCGCCATCAGCGAGGGCGCGCGTGACAGGCGCGAACGCGCCCGCAAGCGTGACGCTCAGCACGGTTCTGCGATTCATCATGACGGCGTCCCCCGAGATGATCCGAGGGCAGATTACTCCGCCACTGCGGCCTCGCGCGTCAACACCGCGTTATCGGTCCTGCGAGAGAGCTAGTACAGGCGGACGATGAAGTCGGTACCTTCGCCGGTCTCGCCCTGGTTGATGCCCTGGTCGGAGACGATGATCGAGCCGCCTGACGTCAGCATCTCGTTGATTTTCGCCATGGTCTCAGTGGGGACCGAGATGCGGTTGAGGGCTTCGGCTGGGCTGTCCGGCGTCACCACCGGTTTTGCGGCGACGGGGATCACGGCGGCACCGCGCTGGCGGCGCGCCACGCGGTTGTCGTCCTCGCGCGCCACGGAACGGGCGGACACGGGCAGCGACACCACCGACCAGTGCAGCGTGTTGGCATCGGCCTTGTCGAGCTCGGCGGTGAAGACATGCGTGCCGAGCGGCCGGTCGCTCGCGGCGATCGTGACAGGCACCTCGAACAGCGGCGCAAAATTCTGCCGCACATAGAGCTTGGAATCCTTGCGGCTGATGAAGACGGCAATCTGGCCGGCCCGCTTGGGTGTGTCCGGCTTTGCCGCCGGCGCAGGATCGGTGAGGCGGCCCTCGTCCTTCTTTGCATCGGGTGCGGTGGCGAGCGCCGGCGCATCGGGTGCCTTCGCGGCTTCCGTTTTGACCGGGTCGACCTTGTCGGCAGGCTTGTTCTCGGTCGCCGGCTTGGCGGCGTCTTCGGACGCAGGCTTGGCTGCTTCGGCCGTCTTGACCTCGTCGGCCGTCGCCGCGGCTTCTTCGCGCGCAGCCGCATGGCCGGTGGTCACGTCCGACAACACGGTGTGGCCGACCGAGGTGCGCAGCTCGACCACGCTGTCGGCGCTGGCCGTCTTGGTCTCGACCGGCTTGGCTTCGGTCGTGCCCTTATCGGCCTTGTCAGCGACATTGGTCTGCGGCGCGAGGCTCGCGGCGGGCTGCGGCGGCACGCGCATGGAGGCGAGCACGGGATGGGAGAAGCTTTGCGGCGACACCTGGCCGGGCGCCACGATCACGCGCGCGCCCATCCTGGTCCAGTTCCACATCTTCATCGCGAACGCCATGGGCATGCGGATGCAGCCATGCGAGGCCGGATAGCCCGGCAGCGCGCCAGCATGCATCGCGACGCCGGACCAGGTGATCCGCTGCATGTACGGCATCGGCGCGCCGCTATAGAGGTTGGAACGGTGGAATTTGTGCTTCTGGATGATGCTGAACACGCCCATCGGCGTCGAGTGGCCCTTCATGCCCGTCGACACCGGTGATTCCGCGAACACGCCGGCTTTGTCGTAGACCGTCATCTTCTGCCGGTCGATCGAGACGACGATGACGAGTGGCCCTTGCGGCTTGGTGCCGGCTTCCTTCTCGACAACGACGTCCTTCTTGCTTGCGGCGCCGCGCTTTTGCGGCTTCTGGCGCGGTATTTCGGGAAGCCGGTTCGGCCGGGCGTAGTAGGGCCGGTCGGAATAGTCCGTCCAGTAATAAAATGCTGCGTTTGCTTCGCTGGTTGCGCCGATCGCACCCGCCGCCGTCAACATGGCGACCTGCCACAGCCGTGCCGGCTTGGCAGGCGAACCCCACCCGTTCACGCTGTTCATCCTCGAATCCATTATCCAAATCAGACGTTAGTCTCGCAAAGGGGATACGCGTTCACCAGCAGCGCGGTTCTGCCATCAGCTACTTTTGTCCAAGGCGTAGCAAAAAAGCCTCACGGAGCGGTAAACGGCGGCCTGGTCCGCTCCTCTGCCGCCTTCCTGACCGCCGCTTGCGTTCCTACATTGCGGGGACTTGTTAGCGGAGAACTTCATGTCATCTCGTTTCCCCGGTCTTTCGAGCATCCGTCTGAAAGGCCTCGCTTTATTCCTCCTGGCTCTGACCGCGCCAATGGCCTCGGCATCTGCGGCCGACGAACCTGATCTGATCTTCCGCCGCTCTACCGTGTTCAAATGGATGAGCCCGAACGACAAGCTCGCGACCTATGGTCTCGACGATCCCGAAGTCGAAGGCGTCGCCTGTCATTTCACGGTGCCGGAGAAGGGCGGCTTCAAAGGCTGGCTCGGCCTTGCCGAGGAGGTCTCGGATATCTCGCTGGCCTGCCGCCAGGTCGGTCCGGTCAAGTTCAAGCACAAAATGGAGCAGGGCGACGACATGTTCCGCCAGCGCCGGTCGCTGTTCTTCAAGAAGATGCAGATCGTGCGCGGCTGCGACGCCAAGCGCAACGTGCTGGTCTACATGGTCTATTCAGACAAGCTGATCGAAGGCTCGCCCAAGAACTCGACCTCGACCGTGCCGATCATGCCGTGGGGACCGGCGGACGCAAACGTCCAGAAGTGCGGCGAGTTCTTCACGCAATGAGGCGCTCCGCGTTCACTCCTGCAGCGCGCTCGCGTTCACCCGGCGGCGATCGCGCGGCGTCGCAAGGCGCGATCCGGTCAGTCGCACGAACGTCTGCGGCGCCGCCTCGAGGCCGCGGCTCGATTGCAGCGCCATTGCGCCGGTGCTGCCGCGAATGATCGGTTGATCTGCGCGCTCCGTCGGTGGATTTTCATCGCGCGGCGTTGCGCGATTTCCCGCCATCATGGCCATCCCTCACGTGAATGCGCCCGATGATCCGGGCGTCTCGGTTTCGATGGCTTGGGTCGTTGCTGAACCAATTCCGGTTCGACAGGATCCAGCCTTCTTTTGCCGCCCTTTCAGCAGAAAAACGTAAAATGCATGTGAAGCGCGCGCGGCGGCCGCGTGACAACGCCTGGGCGGGGTGCACGTCCGTGCCGGCGCCGGAACCTGGCAGGCGACTTTGGCCTGCCGCCAGACCTATCTGAAATAACTGGCATTTTCCGAGAATTGTTTCGTCGCCGTGGCCGGGACGAAACAATTCTCACGAAGACGAAACCATTTTCAGTTTTTCGCGCATCACGCGCGAAACCGCCCATGGTTATCAGGCTGATAATGACGACGGCGCACCGCCGGCCACAGAATTGGGACACAGATCATGCGCGCGCTCAGCTTCATCCTTGCTTTCGGTTTCGTGCTCGCCGGCTCCTCGTTGGCGGGTGCGCCCGACGGCAATCTCCCCGGTGTCGGTACCTTCCAGTACAGCGGCTCGCCCGTTGCGGTTCCGGCCGCTCAGCCGATCATGGTCGCCGCGCGCTTCTGACTGCACACAACGAAACAGCCGGCAAAACTATCATGTTGCTTCGTCTCTGCGCCGCAGCGTTCGTGTCCCTTCTGACGATCAACTCCGTTCAGGCGCAGGTCCGCTCACCTTCCAGGCTACCCGATCCGCGTGGCGAATTCGTGCGCCAGTGTGCGCCGCACATGCTCGGGCGCTGGCAGCATCCGGAAGCGGTCTGCGGCTGCCTGCACGATCACGCCGCCGCGGCCGTCGAGGATCGCGATCTGCGCGAAGCGCTGCTGCGCGGCATCAGCGAGACCGGCGTGCCCACCATCGAGACCGATTGGGTACCGGCCTCCAAGCACAGCGAGATCGGCCCGACCTTCACCAAGATCGCCAAACCGACCCTGCAGTGCATGTTCGATCCGGCGAAATAGTCCCGGATCCTTACTTCGTTTTCGGTCCGTGCCGGGGCACGCAGGAACTCGTGCGCGAGACTCCCTTGTCGGTCATCTTCGCGCCGCGCACTTCCCTGAGCTGACCGGCGGGGCAGGTTCCGTCATCCACGTGCACGCGCTGGCCGAGCTTCAGATCGCCGATGTCCTGCTCACGTCCGACTGTGGCAGCGCGTGCCGTCGAGACAAGCGCGATGGAGATCAGCAGCGAGAGGCAGGTCGCGTGGCGCAGCAGCATGATGTGAGGTCCCGGAATCGATGCCGCAATCTAGGGAGCGGCGGGCGATTCTGATAGTGAAGCTTCGTCAGGCCCGGCGGGCCGGTTTTCCTTTTGCGGCCAAGGCTGCGCGCGATTCCCTCGCGAGACGTTCCGCGGACGCCACGAGCTGCGGCACGGGATGTCCGGAAAATCCCAGCACGAAGCCGGGCAGGGGACGCCCGCGCGAATAGGTGTCGGCCAATAGCCAGCCTTCGGCGCCGGCCGCCTGCTTGGCCAGCGCCGCCACCGCCGGATCGACGGCAGGATCGAACCGGGCGACAAGATGCAGGCCTTGTGAGGGCACCGGCACCGAAAGCGCGCCACCGGATGCGACTTCCAGCCTCTCGGCGAGCACGTCGCGCGCCTCGCGATAGAGTTTCCGCACGCGCTTCAGATTCGCGGCGAAGGCGCCGGAATTGAGCATGTCCGCCACCGCGCCCTCCATCAGCGTGCCGGGAAAGCGGTCGAGCGCCGCCCGCGCCGCCGTCACCTCCGCGATCAGGCGTTCGGGCAGGGCGCAATAGCCGATGCGCAGGCCCGGAAAAAGCGTCTTGGCAAAGGTGCCGAGATAGATCACGCGCTGGAGCCGATCGATGCCGGCGAGCGACATCAGCGGCGCGCCGTCATAACGGAACTCGCTGTCGTAATCGTCCTCGAGCACGAATGCGCCGGCCTGTTTGGCCCAGTCCAGAAGCTCGAGCCGTCGCGGCATCGACATCTGCACGCCAAGTGGAAACTGGTGCGACGGCGTAACGTAGGCCGCGCGCGCGGACGGTGCCGCGATGCGGCCTTTGGCGACGCGCATCCCGTGCTCGTCCACCGCGACAGGCACAGTGCGATAACCGCAATGGACGATGGTTTTTCGCGCGGCGGGATAGCCCGGGTCCTCGCACCAGACCTGGTCGCTGGATTTCAGGATCGCGCTCAGCACGATGCGCAGCGCGTGCAGCGTGCCCGAGGTCAGCATGATCTGGTCGGGATCGCAACGCAGCCCCCGCGCCGACAACAGATGGTCGGCGATCGCCACGCGCAGCTCGCGGCTGCCGCGAGGGTCGCCATAATGCAGGTGCTCGGTTCCGAATGCGCGCATGCGGCGGCCGACGAAAGCGCGAAAACGCTGCACGGCGCGTTCGTCGATATGGGTGCAGCCAAGCGCAAACGCGCCTTGCTTTGGCGCTTCGAGAACGACCTTCGGCTTGTTCGGCTCGGCGGCGCGCTGGGGTATACGCGCCGCGACGAACGTTCCGGAGCCGACCGTCGCGTTGGCAAAGCCGTCGGCGATCAGGCGCTCATAGGCGGTGACGACGGCGTTGCGGCGGAAGCCGGTCTGCCTCGCCAGCGTGCGCGACGGCGGCAGCGGCTCGCCCGGTCTGACCAGGCCGGAGACGATCATCTCGCACAGCGCCTGATAGAGCCGGTGCGCCGCGGAAGCGCCGGCCGTGACGTGAGGGCCGGTGAGGTCGAGCGGAAGCTCGGGCTTGGCTCGGGAGGACGAATTGGTCGGAATTTTTTGCATGGAATTGGAACTATCGCAGACCAAATGCGCCGCTACAACTGCTCCGGATTTCTTCCATCCGAGCAGGAGCGGCCGTGAGCCAGACCGAGACCTCGAATTCCTATCCGACATCGGCACGCAACCAGGTGAAGCGCCGGCACGACCGCGGCTTCTATGATCACGACACGGTTCATCGCATCCTGGATTCCTCGATGCTGTGCCACGTCTCCTACGCAATCGACGGCCAGCCCTATTGTACGCCGACCTTCTTCTGGCGCGAGGGCACCAGGCTGTATTGGCACGGATCGAGCGCCAGCCGCATGCTGCGCAACCAGAGCAAGGGCGAGCGCGTCTGCCTGACGGTCGCCCATCTCGACAGCCTCGTGCTGGCACGCTGCGGCTTCAACCATTCCGCCGACTACCGCGCCGTGATGGCGTTCGGCACGGCCTATCTCGTCACCGATCCTGATGAGAAGGAGCGCGCGGTGATCGCCATGGTCGATCGCTTCTTCCCGGATCGCACCGCCGGCCTGCGACAGAGCACCACGCAGGAAATCAAGGCGACGTCCTTCATCGCAATGGAAATCGAGGAAGCCTCGGCCAAGATCCGCGCCAAGGGCGTCGCCGACGATGACGAGGACAATGCGCTGCCGGTCTATGCGGAGCGCATTCCGGTCCGCACCGTGCTCGGCGCCCCCGAACCGTGCCCGCGCCTGCTCGATGGTGTCAGCCGGCCTGCGACTCTGAACGGCTATTCCGAAGGCCGGCTGCTCGAAGATGCATTGCGGGATGCATATTTTCTGGAGTACCCGAACGGCTGAAATCGGCTAGTTTGCGCGCTCCCTGGGACCATTGGAATGTCTGGAGTCGCCCGAATGAATGCCGAAACGCAGCAGAGGATTCTTGACGCCGTCGACAGCGGCTTCGAGGCTCAGCTCGCAACCACCCGCGATTTCGTCGCGATCCCTTCGACCCGCGGGGCGGAGGGACCATGCCAGGACATGATCGGCGATCTCCTGCGCGAACGTGGCTACGAGGTCGACGACTGGCATATCGACGTCGAGGATTTGAAGGATCTGCGCGGCTTCGGTCCGATCGAGCACGACTTCTCGAAAGCGCGATCCGTGGTGGGAACTTACCGTCCGAGAACCAATGGCGGCAAGTCGCTGATCCTGCAAGGGCACTGCGATGTGGTGCCGGCCGGTCCGCTGGAATTGTGGGAAACGCCGCCATTCGCGCCGGTCATCAAGGACGGCAAGATGTTCGGCCGCGGTGCCTGCGACATGAAGTCCGGGACGATCGGTGCGCTCTATGCGCTGGACGCGATCAAGGCCGCGGGCTTCAGGCCGACGGCGCGGATCCATTTCCAATCGGTCATCGAGGAGGAGAGCACCGGTGTCGGCGCACTCTCGACGCTGCAACGCGGCTATCGCGCGGACGCCTGCTTCATTCCGGAGCCGACCGGCGGCAAGATGGTGCGCTCCCAGGTCGGCGTGATCTGGTTCCGCCTCCGCGTGAAGGGGCATCCGACCCACGTTGCCTTCGCAGGCTCCGGCGCGAACGCGATCATGGCGGCATATCACCTGATCCAGGCGCTGCAAAAGCTCGAGATCGAATGGAACGAGCGGGCCAAGGCCGACCGTCACTTCAAGACGCTCGACCATCCCGTCAACTTCAACGCCGGCATCATCAAGGGCGGCGACTGGGCCTCGAGCGTGCCGGCCTGGTGCGATGTCGACTGCCGGATTGCGGTGTTGCCGGGCTGGTCGATCGCCGATCACCAGAAGGAGATCATGGCTTGCGTCGCCGCCGCTTCGCGCAACCACCGCTTCCTCGCCAACAATCCGCCGCAGGTCGAATGGTCCGGCTTCCTGTCGGAAGGCTATGAGCTGACCAACGCCGCGGAGCCCGAGGCTGCGTTCGGTAAGGCCTTCAACAGGGTCTATGGCGGTACGCCAGAGGACCTCGTCTTCACGGCGCTGACCGACACGCGCTTCTACGGCCTCAACCACGGCATCCCGAGTCTGTGTTTTGGTGCCAGCGGAGGCGAGATGCACGGCTTCAACGAGTTCGTCGACCTGGAGTCATTGAAGAAGGCGACCAAGGCGATGGCGCTGTTCATCGCGGAATGGTGCGGCGTGGAGAAGGCGTAGCGGTCTCCCCATCGCCACTGCGGTAGGGTGGGCAAAGGCGCACTTGCGCCATGCCCACCACCTTTCTCTCGGATGAACCAAGATGGTGGGCACGCTCCGCTTTGCCCACCCTGTACCCTCGTAGCGGTCGCTGCCCAATCCACCGGCTCCCTCAATCTTTTAAGCTTAAAAGAAAGACTAGGATGCCGCCCTGACCGGTGGCAGACTGGCTTCGGTTCGTCGGACGAGTCCTCGGGAGCAACGATGCGCGATTGGGATGACGCTTACGCCAATTCGGCCCACATCTCGGGCTCGGACAAGATGCCGGCGCTGTGGGCGGAGCGGGCAGCGGCCTACCGCGCCGGGCTGAAGAAATTTCGCCCCGACATCGCCTACGGCGCCGGCGAGCGCCAGAAGCTCGATCTGATCCTGCCTGACGGCGACAGCAATGGTCTCGTCGTCTTCGTCCATGGCGGCTACTGGATGCGCTTCGACAAATCGACCTGGACCGATCTCGCCGAAGGTGCGCGGCACCATGGCTGGACGGTGGCGCTGCCGAGCTACACGCTGGCACCGGCTGCCCGCATCTCCGATATCACTGCGGAGATCACTGCCGCGATCGCCAAAGCGGCATCGCTCGTCTCGGGGCCGATCCGGCTCGCCGGCCATTCCGCCGGCGGCCATCTCGTCACGCGCATGCTGTGCGACGACAGTCGGCTCGAGTCCGCCGTCTACAACCGCATCGCCGGTACGCTCTCGATCAGCGGCCTGCACGACTTGCGTCCGCTCCTGAAGACGGGAATGAACGAGACGCTGCGCATGACGATGGAGGAGGCGACGCTGGAAAGCGCGGCGCTGCATCTGCCACGAGGGCATTCGCCCGTGACGGCCTGGGTCGGCGGCAGCGAGCGGCCCGAATTCATCCGCCAGTCCGATCTGATGGCGAACATCTGGACCGGCTTCGACGTGCCGACGCACCTCGTCGTCGAGCCCGGCCTCAACCATTTCACGGTGATCGACGGGCTCAAGGATCCGTCGTCACAGATCACCGCGCGCCTGATCGGCCTCGATGAATGAGACCAGGGACGATCGATCGAGAGGGCCAGCCATGACGTCCAGCGATTACGATCCCACAAGCGAAGGCGCCGAGACCGATTTCACCCGGCGCATGTCCTACGGTGATTATCTCGCGCTGGACGCGATCCTCGGTGCGCAGCATCCGCTGTCGGAGGCGCATGACGAGATGCTGTTCATCATCCAGCATCAGACCACGGAACTGTGGATGCGGCTCGCCATCCACGAGCTCGCCGCTGCGCGCCGTGCGATCGCACGGGATGAGGTGCAACCCGCGATGAAGATGCTGGCCCGGATGTCGCGTATCTTCGAGCAGCTCAACGGCGCCTGGGACGTGCTGCGCACGATGACGCCCAGCGAGTATACCCGCTTCCGCTCGCAACTCGGACAATCCTCGGGCTTTCAGTCGCGGCAATACCGGCTGATCGAATTTCTGCTCGGCAACCGCAACCACGCCATGCTGAAGCCGCACGCGCACGATGCGGAGACGATCAAGCTGCTCGAAGCCGAGCTCGCGACGCCGAGCCTCTATGACGAGGTGCTGCGGCTTGCCGACCGCAACGGGCTCAAGATGCCTGCTGCGGTGCTGGCGCGCGACGTTCGCGAAACCCACAGCTTCAACGAAGGCGTGCTGCAGGCCTGGCGTATCGTCTACGAGGCGCCGGAAACCCACTGGATGCTCTACGAACTGGCCGAGAAGCTGGTCGATTTCGAGGACTATTTCCGGCGCTGGCGCTTCAACCACGTCACCACGGTCGAGCGCGTCATCGGCTTCAAGCGTGGCACCGGCGGCACTGGCGGCGTCAGTTATCTCAAGCGCATGCTCGAGGTCGAACTGTTTCCCGAACTCTGGCGCGTGCGTACGATTCTGTAGGGATGTCCATGACCCGGCTTCGCGTCTACGACGATACCAGAGCCTTGTTCCATTTGCCTGACGGCGTGATTTATCTCGACGGCAACTCGCTGGGTGCGCTGCCGCTGGGCGTTGCCGAGCGTGTCAACCGCGTGATCACCGAGGAATGGGGCAACGAGCTGATCCGCGCCTGGAATAGTGCAGGCTGGTATGTGCAGCCGCGCCATCTCGGCGACCGCATCGCGCGGTTGATCGGAGCGGAGGCCGGCTCGGTCATGGTCGGCGACACGCTGTCGCTCAAGGTCTATCAGGCGCTAGCTGCCGCGCTGGACATGAGCGTCTCGCGCAAGGTGATCCTGTCGGATACCGGTAACTTCCCGACTGACCTCTACATGGCCGAAGGCCTGATCGCGACGCTCGGACGGGGCCATCAATTGCGCCTGGTAGCACCGGAGGAGATCGAGGACACATTGTCTGAGGAGATCGCCGTTCTGTACATCACCGAGGTCGACTATCGCACCGGCCGCCGCCACGACATGGCGAAGTTGACAGCGAAAGCGCATGCGCTCGGCATCGTCACGGTCTGGGATCTCGCCCATTCCGCCGGCGCGCTGCCGGTCGATCTCGCCGGGAGCGGTGCCGATTTCGCCGCGGGGTGCACCTACAAATATCTCAACGCCGGCCCCGGCGCGCCGGCCTTCCTCTATGTCGCACCGCGCCATGCCGACGGCGCGCGCGCCGCGCTGTCGGGGTGGATGGGCCACGCAAAACCGTTTGCTTTCGAGCTTGCCTATGCGTCCGCGGGCGGCGTCGAGCGCATGCGCGTCGGCACCCCGCCGGTGCTCGCCATGGCGGCGTTGGAGGCCTCGCTCGATATCTGGGACAAGGTCGATATTACCGAGGTTCGTGCGCGTTCGCTGGCGCTGGGCGATCTCCTGATCGGTGAAGTCGAGCGCCGTTGTCCGCAACTCAAGCTCGTGACGCCGCGCGACCATGAGCTGCGCGGCTCGCAAGTCTCCTTCGCCTTCGCCGGCGGCTACGCCGCGATGCAGGCCCTGATCGCCCGCGGTGTCGTCGGCGACTTTCGCGCGCCCGACATCATGCGCTTCGGCCTCACGCCGCTGTACATCGGCGAGGGCGAGATCGTGCGGGCCGCGGAGATCGTCGAAGAGGTGATTTCAGGGGAGGTGTGGCGACGGCCGGAGTATCAGGTCGTGCATGCAGTGACGTGAGGGTGGTCTCGTGCCCCGGACGCAGTGCAGCGCTTCCCGGCTCTGCGCGCCGATGTCAGCATCGCCATTAACTCGGACGTCATTGCTTTGCGGCTTGAAGCAATTCACGTTGAGCCAACAAGAAGTTGGGAGGAGATCCGATGACGCCGCTCGAGAAACTTAAAGCGATGAAGATGCCGTTCGCCGAACTCAAGGGCGTCGAATTTGTCGAGGCGGAGAAGGACCGCGTGGTGGCGCGGATGACGGTCCGGCCCGAACTCTGCACGCTTCACCACACCATCCACGGCGGGGCCGTGATGGCGCTGGCCGATTCCGTCGGCGCGGCAGCGACCGTGATCAATCTGCCCGAGGACGCCAAGGGTACGACCACGCTGGAGAGCAAGACCAATTTCATCGGTGGGGCCAAGGAGGGGGCCACGGTCATCGCCACTGCGACCCCGGTGCACAGAGGGCGGCGGACCCAGGTCTGGACCACCAGATTGGAAACCGAGGACGGCAAATTGGTTGCGGTGGTGACCCAGACCCAGCTGGTCCTGTGAAACTACGGGACTTTGATTTTATTAACGAATTGGTCGCTTCGGTGCCCGAAACTTGGGCAGGTCTCCGTCTTGAAAATCATGGTGCGATGCACAATATAGGAGGCCTAGGGATTCGAACGCCTCCTCGAGGGACACCAAGAGGAGTTCTGACGTGGTACTTGAAGACACCGTCCGTACCGTTCCCGGCTATGTGCGGACCCTGATCCAGCAGGAAGAATTGCCGCTCCTGCGCGATCACCTGCTGAGGCTTGATGCCGGCAGCCGGCACGACCGTTTCAACGGCTTTCTCGACGACAGCTTCATCGAGCGCTACGCCGCCCGCTGTGCCGAGGACGGCACCGTCATCGTTGCCTATATCGTCGAAGGCGTGGTGCGCGGCGCGGCCGAGCTGCACCCGCCCGAGGACGGTTCCTTGCCGGAGGTCGCCTTCAGCGTGGAAGCCTCCGCGCGCCGCCAGGGCGTCGGCACCGTGCTGTTCCGCCGCCTGATCGCAGAGGCCCGCTGGAAGGGCTACAAGCAGCTGCGCATCACGACGGGCGCGGACAATCATGCGATGCGGGCGCTCGCCAGGAAGTTCGGGGCCCATCTGGCTTTCCGCCATGGTGAATCGACCGGCACGATCGACCTCGCCAAGACGCCCGAGGCCGAGCTTGCCGATCTCGCGGCCTCGCCGTTCACGGCCGGGCGCGCGCTTCTCAGCTTCAACAGCACGTGCTGGAAGCTGATCTCGAGCATGTACGGCAATCGCGCCGCATAACCGGGAAATTGCGGACAGGAATCAAAAAGCGGACCGGCCAGGCCGGTCCGCTTTCGTGTTCGGTGCGATGAAAGGAATGCTCAGCTGCGCGTGCCGGCGCCGAAGCGGCGGACGACGCGGCGTTCGACCACGACGGAGCGCTGCGCGCCCTGTTCGCCGGCGATCACGCGGGTGGCGGTGATGCGGCTGTTGGAGCGGGCCTGCTTCTTCACCTCGGCCTGGACGACGTCGAGCGGCATCCCCATCAAGGCTGCGGCGATCTCGGCCTGCTGCGCCTGGTCGTCTGTGATGCCGACAGCGGCGAAGATCGCCTCGTCCAGGGTCGGGGGATCGTGGCGGACGCGCCGCGTGCCATATTTGGTATTCCAGTCTGCGCTCATAACGGCCTCATCTTGATGCCGGGATACCTAGTGCCGCCAATGTTGCATTGCAATATGAAATCGGTGCGGCATCTCAGCTATGCACCGGTCTGGTGTCACAGCGGTGACGCAGCACCTGCGCCGACCTCCAACCGTTGCTGAGGCCAACGGTTCAGGGCGGCGTGTCCAGCTTCGGTGAGCCGGTAGATTCCCCGCTCCGTGCGTTCGAACCAGCCATACACATTGTTAAGCAAGATCTTGCCGGCATCGGGGCAGCGTTCGCGCAGCTCGCGCACCGGCTTCGGCCCATCGGCAAGGGCCGACGCGCAGGCCAGCGCCTGCTGGCGATAGGCCGTCATGATCGGTGCGCGGGTGCTGCCGCCGAGCACGGGGTCGCCCTGGCGGCGCTGATGCTCGGCGACGAGACGCGAGCGCACCTTCGGCTCGCGGCGCGGCGCCGCGGTCGGCGGCTTCACCAGCACTTCGACCTGGCCGCGATCGGTTACGCCGAGCATGCCGAAGCCGAGGCGGCGGCAGAGATTGCGATAGCGCGCGTCGCTCTCGCGTCCCTTGCCGCGCGCGGACATCTTCGCTGCGATCCAGACCTCGTCACCGGCCGGCGCGCGATCGACCGCCTGCAGGATCAGCTCGAGATTAAAGGCAAGCTTGAGCTCGCCGATCACCACCACTGGCGGATCGCCCGCGCTGAGGCCGACGAGATCGCAACCACCGATCTCGCCCTTGACCGTGAAGCCGAGCTCTTCGAGGAAGCGTTTGACGGGCAGGTAAAGCGCGGTTTCCAAGGGACGTCCGATCGGAGAATCAGTTGCAGCCAGTCTAGAGCGTTCTCGGCCCCGATTGAATCGGAGCCGGTGCCTCTAACGTTTTGATCGGAACGCGACTACACCCGGCCACCGACCGGGATCAGGGCGCCCGTGACGCCGCTCGCGGCATCGCTGGCGAGGAACAGGATGACTTCGGCGAGCTCCTGGGGCGTCACCCATTTGGAAAAGTCGGCTTTCGGCATGTCGGCGCGGTTGGCCGCGGTGTCGATGATCGAGGGCAGCACCGCGTTGACGGTAACCTTGCCCTTCCACTCGTTTGCGAGGGCCTCGGTCAGGCGATGCACGCCGGCTTTCGACGCGGCATAGGGGCCCATCCCGTTGCCGGCCTGCAGTGCGCCCATGGCGCCGATATTGACGATGCGGCCGGCCGTGGACTTGGCAAGGTGCGGCAACGCCGCACGCGAGGTGTTGAGCGCGGTCAGCACGTTCAGCGCATGCATGCGTTGCCACGTCGCGATATCGCCGTCGCCGACGGTCTCGAAGGCAAAGCCGCCGGCGATGTTGATCAATGCGTCGAGCCGGCCGAAATGCTTTGCCGCCGCATCGACGGCCGTTTTCGCCTGCGCTGGGTCGGACAGGTCAACGCCCGCGATGTCGATGTGGTCAGCGCTTGCGGCGGTTTGCGAAGACGCGTGATCGATGCCAGCCACGCGCGCGCCGCGTACCAGCGCCGTTTCCGCGACTACTTGGCCGAGCGCGCCGCCTGCGCCCGTCACGATCAAGATTTTGCCTTGCATGATCGTTCTCCCGGCACAGCCGCCCTATGCTTGCAGATAGCGCGCCTTCAGCGCGTCTCGCTCTGCCGTGCCGAGCTTGAGCCCGTCGCGCAAATAGGTTTCGAGATCGCCATATTCGCTGCCGACCGCTTCGAATGCGGCCGCAAGGTACGAGGCCTCGACGCTGCCGATCGCGTCGAGGACGTCGGCGGGCAGATCGAAGACGTTCGACGGGTCGCGCTTGTAGTGCCGGTTGGTCAAGAGATAATCCTCGGCGATGACCTCGTCCGCCACGCCGAGCGCATGCAGGATCAGCGCGCTGGCGAAGCCGGTGCGGTCCTTGCCGGCGGTGCAGTGAATCACGAGCGGCGCGCGATCTTCCAGCAAATGACCGAACAGCGCGCGGAAGCTGTGCGTGTTGTGGCGCACATAATTGCGATAGGACTCGCGCATGAGCTCGAGCGCCACGGCCGCGGTCAGCGTGCCCTTCGCGAGCTCGGCGCGCAGCCCGGCCACGACGGTCGGTTCGATCGGCAGCGAATGCACCGTGATCTCGTCCACGACGCAGATGCCGGCCGCGCGCTCCTCCAGGCCACGGAAATCGAACGCGCTGCGCACGCCCAGCGCGCGGACGACCTCGATGTCGGCAGCAGTGAGCTGGCCGAGATGGTTGGAGCGGAAGATGTGCCGCCAGCGTGTGGTGCGGCCATCAATGGTCGGATAGCCGCCGAGGTCGCGGAAATTGCTCGCACCCTGAAGGGCGAGATGGCGGGCGGGGGAGTCCTTCAGGGAGGAGTCTTGCATGGGATGAGCTTGGGTTATGGTTCCACCGGATGCACGTTTGGCGTCCTTGCGGTCTATTACAGGGGGCGATCATGGGCCGGCACAAGGCCATTGTTTTGACGGTCAGCATGCTGGCGGGCGCAATGCTCGGTGCGCGGCAGGCCGATGCGCAGACCTTCCAAACCTACCGCTGCGCCGATGGTACGCAGTTCATCCTAGGCTTTTATGACCACGACAAGCGGGCCTTCGTCCAGATCGATGGCCAGCCGGTTACGCTCGCCAAGCGGCTGGCGGTTTCGGGGATGCGCTATTCGGGGGCGGGAGTCACGCTGAGGATTCCCAAGACCGGGCCCGCTACGGTCAAACACCTGAAGCGGCCGGTTACGGCCTGCGCGGTGGTCGACAAGCCCGGGATCTAGGCGCGGGCGCGCCTGGAATTAAAAAGGGCCGAAACGCCGTTGTTTCGACCCTTTTTCAAACTGCCGCCGGCCGCTTGCGAAAGCCCGGCGCTGTCAGACCAGCAGCTGGCATCAGCGTTCCCATTTGGGCTTGGCTTCGTCGACCGCATCCTGGTGATACCAGCTGTCGCTGCAGATCGAGACGTTCGCGGGCAGCGAAGCCTGATCGGCGGGAAGGCGGGTCTCGCCATAGCGGCGTCCGGCGAGGGCCGCACGGCCGCCGACGGGGAATTGGTAGATCTTTGCAGATCCGTGACTCAGACCATTGTTCATCATTGCGATTCTCCTTGGTCGAAGCGCCTTGGCCTCCATGGTGCGCCCGACTCGTTCGATTGTGGTTACTGGAATCCCCATATCGGCCGCTCATCCCCGATTGGAAAGTGCTGAAAAGGAAATCAGTTTCCGCTCAATTTGTAGGCAGGAAGCCTTCTGCATCCTCCAAGGCACGCTACCGCTGACCAACGCGTGGGCCATTCCGAAGGTTGCTGAGGAGGGGTGGGGGAGTTTGCGAAAGTTACCGGACGTTGATGCGCGTTTCATCGGCAATGCGCGGTCGGCGTCCGCTGCTTCTAAATCGGGCGTTTTCCGCCGGATTTTTGCAGCGCAGCTTCGGGCCAAGGTGCGCGGCTATGACGCACGGTGCCGTGGAGGGCCCGTCTGTGGCGAAGAGGAGCCGGAAGCGGTGGAAAACCGCCCGTACTGCGGCCTTTTGGCACGCGAAATGCTTGGGAAAGGCTGGCCGATGATGGCCGGGTACAAACGTGCGGGGGCCCTCCCGGGCCCCCAACCTTTCGCATCATCTACAGAGAGGCTCAATGACCAAGTACAAGCTCGAGTACATCTGGCTCGACGGATATACGCCGACTCCCAACTTGCGCGGCAAAACTCAGATCAAGGAATTCGCGTCGTTCCCGACGCTCGAGCAGCTTCCGCTCTGGGGCTTCGACGGCTCCTCCACCCAGCAGGCCGAAGGCCACAGCTCCGATTGCGTGCTGAAGCCGGTCGCGGTGTTTCCGGACGGTGCGCGCACCAACGGCGTGCTGGTGATGTGCGAAGTCATGATGCCCGATGGCAAGACCCCGCATCCGTCCAACAAGCGCGCCACCATCCTGGACGATTCCGGCGCCTGGTTCGGCTTCGAGCAGGAATACTTCTTCTACAAGGACGGCCGTCCGCTCGGCTTCCCGACCGCCGGCTATCCGGCGCCGCAAGGCCCGTACTACACCGGCGTCGGCTACTCGAATGTCGGCGACGTCGCCCGCAAGATCGTCGAAGAGCACCTCGACCTCTGCCTCGCCGCCGGCATCAACCATGAAGGCATCAACGCGGAAGTCGCCAAGGGTCAGTGGGAATTCCAGATCTTCGGCAAGGGCTCCAAGACCGCTGCCGACCAGATGTGGATGGCCCGCTACCTGATGCTGCGCCTCACCGAGAAGTACGGCATCGACATCGAATTCCACTGCAAGCCGCTCGGCGACACCGACTGGAACGGCTCGGGCATGCACGCCAACTTCTCGACCGCCTATATGCGTGAAGTCGGCGGCAAGGAGTATTTCGAGGCGCTGATGGCCGCCTTCGAGAAGAACCTGATGGACCACATCGCCGTCTACGGCCCGGACAACGACAAGCGTCTGACCGGCAAGCACGAGACCGCGCCGTGGAACAAGTTCAGCTACGGCGTTGCCGACCGCGGCGCTTCGATCCGCGTTCCGCACTCCTTCGTCAACAACGGCTACAAGGGCTATCTGGAAGACCGCCGTCCGAACTCGCAAGGCGACCCCTACCAGATCGCTTCGCAGATCCTGAAGACGATCTCGTCCGTGCCGACCGACAAGAAGGCCGCGGCCTAAGATCCTCCCGGCCCGGGCTGGGGGCTGGCCCGGGTTGGCTTGCAATCCGCCGGAGCGAAGGCTCCGGCGGATTTTTTGCATTTTGATGATCCCAAGACACCCGGCGCTGCGCCGCGAAACTTGTCCATCGCCGCCGAAAGCGGGATAGAGTGCATCTGGATGCGCGCAGGGCCGGGGACACGGCTGGTGATTGAAGGCTTCTACAAAGTGAGATTTCAGCTCGGCGATACCGTCGGCCGAAGCGTGATGCATGCCGGCGAAGGCAAGATGCTCGGCGGCAATTCGGCCTTCGCCCATATCGGCAGCTACGAGAAGACGGGCAGCGGCGTCGACATCGTGATCAAGACCGTCCGCCATAATCCCGATCCGAGCTACCGCGCCATGGCCGGCACCGACGATGCAACCCTGATCGCGAAGGGCTGGGCCGACGGCGATCTCTATCGCTTCAAAGGCGAGCTCAAGGAGCTGCCGGGCGTTCCGTTTCAGTCGCTGATGACGCCGATCACGGACGAGGAGGTGCCGATCGCCGGCGGCGTCGGCGAAGCCGGCATCAGCGACGGTCTCTACTCCATCCATTTGCGCATGCTCGACGGCCTCGACGGCGGACTCACCGGCGTGATGCTGCTCAACCAGGGCCGCATCCTCGGCGGCGATGCGGCTTTCTATTATCTCGGCAGCTACACCGCCGCGAAGGGACGCTGGAAGGGCCAGATCCTCAACCAGGAGCACACGCCGGCCAAGGACGATCCGATCTTCGGCGGCCACGAGGTCGGCATCGGCTTCTCCGGCAGCTATGACGCGGAGCAGGCGGTGCTGGAGGCAACCGCGCTGGCCGGCAAGCGGAGCTTGCGCCTGACCGCAGCGCTCAAGCTGATGCATCGCGCCTGAGCCACCCATCGCAGACGCGAACCGACTTGAGCCTTGAATTTGCCGGGCCACAGACGCAACGTGACGATCATGCGGACTTTCCTCCTTGCCATGCTCTTTGCGCTCGCCGCGCCCCTGACGGCGCAGGCGCAATCAGCCGATCTCGTGTTGTGCGACCGTCTTGCCGCCGATCCCAGCGATCCCGACAAGCCGGGCGACGTGAAGGGCGTCGCGGAGATCGCTTCCGCCGACATCGCGACCGCGGTCAAGTTCTGCAAGCAGGCGGCAAACGCCTCGCGCCGCGCGATGTTCGAGCTCGGGCGCGCTTACGCGGCGAACCGGCAGACCGCGGAGGCGATCGCGGCCTGGCGCAAGGCGGCCGACAAGGGATCGAGTGCGGCGATGGTCGAGCTCGGTGTTACCTACGCCACCGGCTCGGGCGTCGCCAAGGACGAGGCGCAGGCGCGTAAGCTTTTCGAGAAGGCGGCGCAGGCCGGCAACCCGCGCGGCGTCAGCAATCTCGCAGCGCTCGGTGGCGCAGGTGGCGCCGCGCCGGCCGATCCCGCCCAAGCCCGTGCGCTGCTCGGCAAGGCCGCCGAGACCAATGCGGAAGCGCAGTACCAGCTCGGCCTGATGTTGTCTGAAGGCGATGGCGGCGCAAAGGACGATGTCGCGGCGCGCGCGCTGTTCGAGAAGGCGGCGGCGCAAAACCATCCAGGCGCGCTGGAGCGGATGGGCGCCTTCGCGCAGGAGGGGCGCGGCGGTGCGAAGGACAAGGACGCCGCAAAGGCCTACTACGAGCGCGCCGCCGCGCTCGGCGACGAGGATGCCAAGAAGGCGCTGGAGCGCATTCGCTGTCCCTATGCGATCAAGGACAAGCAGGGCAGGCTGGTCACCACGCTGTGCTTCTAAAGCGCGATGCGATCAGGATGAATCGTCATCGCGCTTTAGCCTATTGTTTGAGCATGATCTTTTCGGAAAACCGCTTCACACTTTTCCGGATCATGCTCTAGTTCACTTCATGTAGTAGGCGAGATCGTTGCGGGCATCGCGGTAGGTGGTCTCGAGATAATGCGGATATTTCCGCGCGGCCTGTTTCACCGCGCGCGCCACGCAATCCTCGAAATCGCCGTTCCAGTCGAAGTGCTTGTTGTAGGCGTCTTCGAATTTGACCGCCGTGATGATGGCTTGCCGGATCGCCTGATCGTCGGCGCGCGGATGAGCGCGCTTCACATAGCCGAACATCGGCCCTTCATGGGCGTGGGCGCGTTCATGGCGGTACTGGATGATGAATTCCTCCGGCGAGAAGGTGCGATTGACCCGCACCTCTTCGGCGGTGGGGCGGCCCGCGATGGCCTCCAGACGGTAGCGCTGGCGCCAGAGCGCGTAGGCGGCATCGAGCAGCGGCTGCTTCGCGGCGCCGGCGATGATCGCGCTGAGCTCGTCTTCGGCTGATTGCGTGTCCATGCGCGATTGGTCGTGCGTCCGTGGGGGCAGGTTCGAGCCTGGCACCGGTCGGCCGAGGAGCTTTTTTCGGAGGCCGGCAAACAAACCTCCAAAACGACCCCATGCACAGTAGCCAAGTCCCTGAAATCATTGACTGCGGGTTTTACGAAGTGAAGTTTTGACCCGTCGGGCAAAACAGGGGCATAATGGCATCACGGCGGGCGGAGGTCCCCGGGGTGGCGATGCGCGCAAAAGCCGATGGCTTCGCTGTGGCGTCGGTGCTAGGTAGCCCGCAATTCATTTTCGATTTGCAGGTTCAAGACGTTGCTGGACGGGCTCTACAAGGTTGAATACGGCGTCAACGATGGGTTCGGCTGCAGCATCATGTGCCTGCACGACGGAAGGATGCTGGGCGGCAATTCTGGCTTCGCGCATCTCGGTACCTATGTCGAGCGCGACGGCGAGATCATCGCCCAGGTCATCACCGAGCGGCACAACCTCGACCCCAGCTACAAGCCGCTGATGGGCGCCGACGTCGCCTCGATCGGAGCGCGTGGCCGGCTCTACGGCAACCAGATCCGTCTCGAGGGCGGCGCGGACACCATGCCCGGCGCCAGGTTCTGGGCCAATCTCACGCGCCTCGACGACGAAGGCTTGCCGCCGAGCGGAACGGTCGGACCGGGCGGCATCGCCAACGGGCTCTATGGGATGGGCTTGCGCGCTCTCGACGGCGTCGATGCTGGACTGTCCGGCGTGATGCTGCTGATCGACGGGCGCATCCTCGGCGGCGATGCGTTCTTCTACTATCTCGGCGCCTATTCCTCGGCGGACGGCCGCTGGAAGGGCGAGATGCTGAACCAGGAGCACACGCCGGCGAAAGGCGAGAACCCGGTGTTCGGCGGCCTCGAGGTCGGCATCGGCTTCTCCGGGACCTGCACGGAAGACAGCGGCGAGCTCGAAGGCATCGCGCTCGCGGGAAAGCGGAGCCTGCGGCTGACGGCGTCGCTCAAGCTGATGCGAAGAGCGTAGGGCGCCGATCGTTCTGTCGCGTCTGCTCCGGAGGCGACAATCAAGTCGCGCATCTGGATGTCCGCATTGGGCCATAGGCGCCATTAACCAACCACACCTAGCAATTAGCAAGAAAGCGCCGAACCAGTTCGGCGACCTTATCGGTCGCCTCGTCCAACGCGAAATGACCTGCTTCAAGCAGGTGGACCTCCGCGTCAGGCACATCGTCGACGTACGCAGTTGCCCCCGCCACGGTGAACGAAGGATCGTACTTTCCCCAGACCACTAGCATCGGTGGCTGAACTTCGCGAAGCCATTTCTGCCAGCGCGGATAGGATGCGACGTTGCTGCGATAGTCCAGGAACAATTTCGCCTGAATATCCGCCTGACCCGGACGGGAGAGAAACGCGTGCTCGTCGGTCCAGCTATCCGGATCATACCGCTCGGGATGCGGGCTGGTCCCGACATGCCGCAGCCGGGTTGCCTCCAGCGAGGTGAAATTGGCCTTGAGGTTATCGAGTTCGCCGGCCGGATCGGCCCAGTACCTGCGGCGGGCGTCCCACAGCGAACTCAAACCCTGCTCATGCGACACCGCGTTCTGGACAACGATGCTGCGCACCCGTTCGGGATGAGCGAGCGCTAGGCGGAAGCCGACGGGCCCGCCATAGTCCTGAACGAACAGGACATACTTGGCGAGGCCGAGCTTCGTCACAAACGTGTCCATGATCTGCGCGAGCCGGTCGAACGTATAGGTGAAATCGGATGTCGGCGGCGCGCTGCTGTGACCGAAGCCGGGATAATCAGGCGCAATCAGGTGATATCGATCGGCAAGGAGCGGCAGCAACGGCTCCCACATCCGCGATGAGGATGGAAAGCCGTGCAGCAGCAGCACGGTCGGCGCATCGACCGACCCTGCCTCCCTGTAGAAGATCTCGAGGCCTTCGATCTCGATGCTGCGATAGGCGATCGACTGTCGTGTCGAACGCAGATCGCGATTTGTTGCCCGCACGCTCATACCGACCTCCTAACCATAGAGAAACGGCGGGCTGAATTGGATCAGCATGAGCAACGCGATGAGGGCGAGTGCCGCCAGAACACTTGTCTTGCGCATGGTCACATTCTCCTCGTTCGCTCGACGGGATCAGGCTTCGCCATCGACATCGATGATCGCCCCTGCGAATGCGCGCGGCGCCTCCTGGGGCAGATTGTGCCCAATGCCGCCCGAGATGGTCCGATGCTCGTACTTGCCAGAGAATTTTTTGGCGTAGGCGGCCGGCTCCGGGTGCGGCGCGCCGTTGGCGTCGCCTTCCATGGTGATTGTAGGCACGGCGATGGCAGGACCCTGCGCGAGTTTCGCTTCGATGTCCTCGTATCTAGCCTCGCCATCGGCAAGCGCCTGCCGCCAGCGGTAATTGTGAATGACAATCGCGACATGATCCGGATTGTCGAAGGCGCTCGCGCTGCGCTCGAAAGTGGCATCGTCGAAATTCCACTTCGGCGACGCCAGCTGCCAGATCAGCCTGGAGAATTCCCGGCGATACTTGTCATAGCCGAGCTGGCCGCGCTCGGTGGCGAAATAGAACTGGTACCACCATTGCAGTTCCGCTTTCGGCGGCAGCGGCATCTTGCCGGCCTGCTGGCTGCCGATCAGATACCCGCTCACAGATACCATCGCCTTGCAGCGTTCCGGCCACAGCGCCGCCATGATGTTGGCGGTCCGCGCGCCCCAGTCGAAGCCGGCGACAACAGCCTTCTCAATCCTAAGCGCATCGAGTAAAGCGATCATGTCTAGCGCAATCGCCGAAGGCTGACCGTTGCGAAAGGATGTCGGGGAGAGAAACCGCGTCGATCCGTAGCCGCGAAGATACGGGATGATCACGCGATAGCCGGAGCCGGCGAGCAGCGGCGCGACATCGACGAAGCTGTAGATGTCATAGGGCCAGCCGTGCAGCAGCAGGACCGCGGGTCCATTTGTCGGGCCGGTCTCCACATAACCGACATTGAGCAGGCCAGCATCGATCTGCTTGAGGGCAGAGAAAGCCGTATTCGTGCCCGGCTTGATCGCTGGTAGGCTGCCCGATTTCGTCCGGTTGAGATCCGCATCGGCTGCGGCGGTCAGCTTGGTAAGGCCAGCCTGCGAGGTGCCGGCCAGAGCAAATTGAGCCGTGGCGAGCGTCATCGCGGCGGTGCCGAAGAAGTTGCGGCGCTGAACGTCGATCTTGTCTGACATGGTAATTTTCCTGTCGTTGGCCCGTCCAGCTTTCGGTCGAGCTTGGTTGCGAGCTCACTGTGCAACGACACGGCGATTTCCGCCCGTTAACTGATGTTATTTGGCGCGAAACGGCGCCATTCCGGCGGTTCGCATGCCGGTCCAGCCTTCCGCGGGCGGCCATTAACATCGCTTTACATCTATGAACTCGCGCCGCGCGCGTAGGCGGCGGCACCATGGCCAGGTTGAAACGGGGAGAATTAGACATGATTCCGCTCCTGGCCGAAGCGATCGAAGCTCATGGTGGCGAAAGCCGCTGGCGGGCGCACGGCCGTCTCAGCGCATCGTTCGTCATCACGGGCGAACTCTGGGACCTGAAATGCGTGCACCAGAGTGGCCTTCCAAGGACGGTGCATGTCGATCTGCACCGGCAATGGGCGTCTGTCGACGATATCGGCAAACCTGGACAACGGAGTGACTTCACCCCCGACCGCGTCGCGATCCTGTCCGGCGGCAGCAGGACAATCGCCGAGCGCAGGAACCCGCGCGCATCGTTCGATGGCCACGACATGCGTACCGCCTGGGATCTACTGCACCGGGCCTATTTCGGCGGCTACGCGCTCTGGACTTGCCTGACCGTGCCATTCCTGCTCACGATGCGCGGCTTCACGCTGCGCGAGATCGAGCCATGGCGCGAAGGCGCGGAAATCTGGCGCGGATTGCGGGCCGTGTTTCCGGAGAGGCTAGCCAGCCACAGCCTCGAGCAGGACTTCTATTTCGGACCCGACATGCTGATCAGGCGCCACGACTATCACGTGCAGATCGCCGGCAATTTTCCTGCCGCCCAATACTTCTCCGAGCCGGTCGTGATCGACGGCATCACGATTCCGACCAGGCAGCGCGCCTATCTGCGCGACCGTGATTTGAAGCCGATCCCGGAAGATCTGATGGTCGGCATAGATCTATCTGTGGTTCGTTTCAGCCCGGCCGAGTCGAATGCCGGATCGTGACCCTATATTGGGCGCATCTCCCATGACCTAACTGTGTATTGATTTGAAGCTCCGCCCGCGACATGCTTCCTCATTGGCCTCGACCGCAGTACTGCTAATTTTCCCGGAATAGTTGTGAAATGCGCGAAATAAACGGCAACGAAGCAACGCGCGCGCCGCGGATTGCATCGCGACGATTGTCGAAGTAGCGGGCGATGCCTTCCAGCCTCCCAGCAAAGCACAGAGGCGCACAGCCATCTCGCGCGAGCGAGCCTGATTCCCTGGGCGTAAGATTCGGCCGGTTTTGTCTTTACGAAAAATCCCGATTGCTCGAAAAAGATCAGGGTCCCGTCAAGATCGGTAGCCGCGCGCTCGACATTCTGTGCCTGCTGGTTGGTCGTGCGGGAGACATTATTCACAAGGACGAGTTGCTGGCGCACGCCTGGCCGAACCTGACGGTGGACGAGGCCAGTCTCCGCGTCCACATCGCAGAGATCCGAAGGGTGCTCGGCGACGGCAAGGACGGTGCGCGCTTCATCACCAACGTACCCAATCGGGGATACTGCTTCGTTGCGACCATCGAACAGCGCCAGCCGGCGCAGGATGCCCCGAAGCCGGCGGCAATGGTCTCGGGCGAACCGTCGTTTCCGCTGCTGCTGACCCGCACGATCGGACGGGAAGATGTGGTTCAGCGCCTCTCGGAGCGATTACTCGCCGAGCAGTTCATTACGCTGCGGGGACCTGGCGGCATCGGGAAGACGACGGTTGCGCTTGCGGTTGCCCACGCATTGTCGGGCCGCGCGCAGGAAGTGCGCTTCGTCGATCTTGGGCCCCTGAAGGAAGGCGAGCTTGTTCCAAGCACCGTCGCTTCGGCGCTCAATCTGGTCGTGCAAACCGCGGACCCGACCTCAAGTATCGTGCAATTCCTGGGCGGCCGGCGCGTCGTGCTCATTCTCGACAGCTGCGAGCACGTCATCGAACATGCCGCACGGCTCGCCGAAGCCATCTATCTGCAGGCGCCTGGCACCAGCATTCTTGCCACCAGCCGAGAATCCTTGCTGGTTCAGGGAGAGCAGATCGTCGAGTTGCCGCCGCTCGCAACCCCCCCCGCGGACCAGGCGCTCACATCGGAGGAGATGCTGGCCTATCCGGCGGTCCGGCTCTTTACGGAACGAGCGACGGCGGCTGGATACAGCGTGGAGATGAGTCCCGACAATATGCGGCTCCTCGCCGGCATCTGCGAGAAACTCGACGGCATCGCGCTCGCCATCGAGCTCGCGGCCGTTCGCCTCGGCGCGCACGGCCTGCGCGAGATCGATGCGCTGCTGGACGGTCGGCTGAAACTGGAATGGCGGGGGCGTCGTACGGCACCGCCGCGCCACCAGACGCTGAGCGCAATGCTGGACTGGAGCTACAATCTCATCACCGACGCCGAACGGCTGGCGCTTCGGCGGCTTGCCGTGTTCGCCGGGGCGTTCACCCTGGAAGCTGCAATAGCGGTTGCCGGAGCTGAGCCCGACGACGAGCAGGTCATCGACATGATCGGGCAACTCGTCGCCAAGTCCCTGCTGTCAGCCAGGCCAATCAAATCGTCGATGCGGTATCGGTTGCTTGACACCACCCGGACCTACGCGCTGAAAAGGCTCAGCGAAAGCGGCGAGGCCAATACCATCGCGCGACGGCACGCGGAATACGTGATGAGCGCGCTGGTCCGTAGCGGGTCGAACGGAAATGCCCTAGGCCTGCCGGCGCGCTCCGAACTGCTCGGCGACGTGCGTGCCGCGCTGTCATGGGCCTATTCGGATGAAGGTGCGGCAGAATTGCGCGTTCCCTTGAGCGGCGCTAGTGCTCCGCTGCTCGTCGAACTGAACCTGCTCAACGAGTGCAGCCGGGTGGCGCAACGCGCCCTCGGAGCGCTCGACGACACCAACCGCGGCGGAATCTGGGAAATCGAACTGCAATCGGCGCTCGGTCACGCAGCCATGTTCACAGAGCGCAACAGCGAGCAGGCCGAGGCCGCGCTGCTACGAGGGCTCTCCGTCGCAAGGAAATTGTCGGATCGACCCAACCAATTCCGGCTGCTGTCGCGCCTCAACATGTTCTACCGGCGAACCGGCGAATGCGACCGCCTGGTACCGTCCGCGGAGGCAGCCGAGGAAGTGGCACGCGAGATCGGCGATCCCGCAGGACTTGCCGGAGCAAGCGTCCTGCTCGGCGTTTCCCATCATTTGGCCGGCAATCAGATCCTTGCGCAGCATCACCTCGAAAAGGCCATGCAAAACGACATCGCGCTGCGCGTTGCCGGTCCCAGCCACTTCGCCTTTGCGCGCACGCCACGCATTCCGCTGGCGCGAACATTGTGGTTGCGGGGATTTCCTGATCAAGCGGTGGAACTCGCCCGTGCGGTCACCAATGATGCCGCGCCAAAAGACGTTGTGATGTACAGCATCGCGCTGTGCTGGGCTGCATCAGTATTTGGCTGGGTCGGCGATTGGGCGAGCGTGGAAAAATTGACCGCGCGCCTGAGCGAACACGCCTTGATGCACGGCTTCGTTCCGTATCAGGCCGTGGCCGACGGATTCCGTGGTCAGGTGATGGTAGCCCGCGGCGACGTGAAGGACGGCGTCGATCTTCTCCACGACGTGCTGCCCCGCCTGCACGCCGACCGCTACGAACTCTACGCATCCGGGTTCAGCGCCGACCTAGCGCAAGGGCTAGGCCGGCTAGGGCGGGTTGAGGAAGCGCTTGAAGCGCTCGACAACTCGATGTCCCGTACATCCGCCGGCGGTGAGATTTTTGATATGCCGGAGTTGCTCCGGCTTCGCGGCAAGCTGAAGGCCCAGGGCGGCGACGAAGACGGCGCGAGGCAGAGCCTCAAATCATCCATTGAACTCGCCGAGACGCAAGGCGCGTTGTCCTGGCGGCTGCGCTCCGAGATTACGCTGGTCGTGCTTTCCGGCAAACAGGGCAAGAAATCCGCGCTGACGGCTTTAGCCCAGACGTTGGCTCGCTTCAGTGAGGGGCTTGAGACAGCCGATTTGCAGTCGGCTCGCGGCCTGCTCCAGTCCTGATCATTCTCGGTGGGCGACGCTTCGCGTTATCGCGAGGCAAGCAAGCGGCCCAGCGGAGCATAACGCGCTTTTACATCACCTAACGAGCAATCTCCCAGGTTCTGCGCAAGTGTGGCGGCGTCACGAACCGCCTGGCCGGCCATATCGACGGCCCGCAAACCAAGGAGATTAAAATGATCGCGCAGTCCACTTCCGAAACGATCGACCAGGATCGCCGCCAACTGCTGGGTACCGCCGCCATGGGCATCGTCGCCGCGGGAGCCGTCAGCCTTCTGCCGTTGCAGCCCGCCTCGGGCAAGACCGCTGGCGAAATCCGCCCCTTCCACGTCCATGTTCCCGAGGCCACTTTGATCGACCTTCGTCACCGCCTCGGCGCGACGCGGTGGCCGGAGAAGGAGACCGTGACTGACGACAGTCAGGGCGTGCAGCTCGCGACCGTCAAGAAGCTGGTCCAGTACTGGCAGACGGACTACGACTGGCGCAAGGTGGAAGCACGGCTCAATGCACTGCCGCAATTCATCACCGAGATTGACGGGATTGACATCCACTTCATTCACGTTCGGTCCCGGCACGACAATGCGCTGCCGCTGATCGTAACGCATGGCTGGCCCGGCTCGATCATCGAACAGCTGAAGATCGTTGATCGCCTGGTTA
Organism: Bradyrhizobium yuanmingense; assembly: GCF_025200905.1. NCBI lineage: Bacteria > Pseudomonadati > Pseudomonadota > Alphaproteobacteria > Hyphomicrobiales > Nitrobacteraceae > Bradyrhizobium > Bradyrhizobium yuanmingense. The sequence goes on from NZ_CP104173.1 coordinate 3,234,881, forward strand.
ATCCCCTTGCCCACGGGGCGGCAGCGTCGGATGCTTTTGACGTGGTGATCCCGTCGATCCCCGGCTACGGGTTTTCCGGCAAGCCCGAGACCACCGGCTGGGATCCGCAGCGCATCGCGCGCGCCTGGATCGTGTTGATGAAGCGGCTCGGCTACATGCGGTTCGTCGCGCAAGGCGGCGACTGGGGCAACGCCATCACCGAACAGATGGCGCTTCTCGGCGCACCCGAACTTGTTGGCATCCACACCAACATGCCTGCAACTGTTCCTGACGACGTTGCGGCTTCGCTCCAGGCCGGTGGGAAGCAGCCGTCAGGTCTCTCCGGCGAAGAGCAGAACGCGTGGAACCAGCTCGACTTCTTCTACAAACACGGCCTCGGCTACGCTATCGAAATGGCCAACCGGCCGCAGACGCTGTACGGCATCACGGATTCGCCGGTCGGCCTCGCAGCATGGATCCTCGACCACGATACACGCAGCCATCAGCTTATTGCCCGAGTCTTCGGCGGCGAGACCGCCGGGCTCACGCGGGACGACATCCTCGACAACATAACGCTGTACTGGGTGACGAACACGGCAATGTCATCGGCGCGACTTTATTGGGAGAACAAGCTTCAGTTCTTCCAGCCGAAGAATGTCACTATTCCGGTCGCAGTGAGCGTGTTCCCGGACGAGATCTACGCCGCCCCACGGAGTTGGACGGAACGTGCCTATCCCAAGCTGATCCATTTCAACCGGCTTGATCGCGGCGGACACTTCGCCGCCTGGGAGCAGCCCGAGCTGTTCAGCGCGGAGATGCGCGCCTCGTTCCGCTCTTTGCGTCAATCGTCCTGAAAAATGGAGGCGCGATATTGCGCGCCCCCATCAGCACCTGACGCCCCCTGCCACTCAAACCAAACACGGCGTGTTCACCTGATGGCGCCGACAATGGGAGTTTCCAATGAGAATCCTGATGGTCATGACTTCGCACGATCAACTCGGTAACACCGGCCGCAAGACCGGTTTCTGGCTCGAGGAATTTGCGGCGCCCTACTTCACCTTCCTTGATGCCGGCGCGGACATCACCGTAGCTTCGCCCCGGGGCGGTCAGCCGCCGCTCGATCCCGTCAGCGATACGCCGGAAGGTCAGACCGACCTGACCAGGCGATTCAAGCAGGATCCCGCAGCGCAGGCGGTTCTTGCCAATACGCGCAAGCTGTCGCAGATGAAGCCCGCAGACTTTGATGCGGTATTCTATCCGGGTGGTCACGGCCCTATGTGGGACCTCGCCGAGGATCCGGATTCCGTCGCGCTGATCGAAGCCTTCTACAACGCCGGCAAGCCGGTGGCGGCCGTCTGCCATGCGCCGGGCGTGCTCCGGCACGTCACATACAACGGCGAGCCGATCGTGAAGGGCAAGCGCGTGGCCGGATTCACCAACAGTGAGGAAGAAGCGGTTGGGTTGACGAAGGTCGTGCCGTTCCTTGTCGAAGACGAATTGAGGCGGCTGGGCGGGCTATTTGAAAAGGCGCCGGACTGGCAGAGCTTTGTCATCACCGACGGAAGGCTCGTCACCGGCCAGAATCCAGCCTCGTCAAAGGCCGGCGCCGAGGCGCTGCTCAAGCTCCTGAAGCCTGCAGCCACCCGCGGCATCAGGCTGCAACGCCGCACGCCATCTTATTGGCGCGTCACCTTCGACCTTCCGCCGCTGAATATCTTTGGGCCCGAGAACATTCCGCAGCTCAACGAAATCATCACGGCGATCGAGACCGACCCGCAGGTCAAGGTGGTCGTGTTCGACAGCGCGGTCGAGGGCTTCTTCCTGACGCACTACAATTTCTTCGCCCCACTGGAGGAGTCGACGAAGATTCCGCCGGGGGCCACCGGACTGCAGGCGCTACCTGACCTGCTGGTCCGTCTGAGTCGCGCGCCGGTCGCGTCAATCGCCATGGTCCGTGGCCGCGCCACCGGCGTTGGCAGCGAACTGGCGCTGGCAAGCGACATGCGCTTTGCGAGCCGCGAAAATGCGATCCTGTCGCAATGGGAAGTCGGCGCTGGCCTCGTGCCGGGCGGCGGCCCAATGGCGCGGCTCCCGCGCTTGATCGGCCGGGGTCGTGCCCTTGAGGTGCTGCTAGGCGCCGATGACATCAGCGGGGATCTTGCGGAACGCTACGGTTACGTCAATCGATCGCTGACGGACGCAGAACTCGACGGCTTCGTTGACGCCCTAGCCAGACGAATCGCCTCCTTCGACAAGCAAGCGATCGCCGAGACAAAGCGGCTGGTCAACGTCGCGAGCCTGCCGTCGGATGCGGACATCGCGCCCGAATGGGACGCTTTCCTCGCGTCGGTCCAGCGTCCGGCCAGCCAGAGCCGAATCAAGATCCTGCTCGATCGTGGCTTCCATCGGCCGGGCGATGTTGAGAACCGGCTCGGATATCACGTCGGCCGGCTGAACAACTAACCATCCGGAGAATCCGCGACAAGGGGCTGCCCCGAGGCGGCCCCCTCTCAGGTCTTCGCTAGCAGAGGAGAGGTTATGATCCTCGAGCATCAATTGGATGAGGATACATTCCGAGCGATTCTGCCGGAAGAAATTACGTGGGAGCCGTTCCCGGCGTTTCCAGCGGGCGCACGTCTAGCTGTTATGGTTGGTCACCCCGCCGAACCGGGGCCGTACCTAATTTGGGTTAAAGTACCGCGCGGAACGAAGCTTATGCCGCACAAGCATCCGGAGGACCGGATCTACACGGTCATATCCGGGGTCTTCTATATCGGCCTTGGAGAAGCCTTCGATGACGACAAGCTCAAGGCCTATCCACCTGGGAGCGTCATTGTCCTCCCGGGCGAGACCTGGCATTTCCACTGGGCGAAATCAGGTGAGTACGTCACGCAGGTCTCGGCGCTCGGTCCGCTCGGCCTCGAGTATCACGACTCGCGAGATGATCCGCGCGGCAGTGCGGGGGCCGCAATCGGAAGCGAGAGGAGCAATGGTCGTCTCTGCGACCACAGCAACTCCGCTTCGGGTGAATTCGCCTATCACATCGATAAGCAGTTCCGTCATACTGCAGTCATCGATCCGCGACGACTGTTCGTCAGCAGGGAACGGATTGAATGAGCGGGTTGTCGCATGACCGCAACGGGTCACAAGCTGCGGTCCGACCGCTCTGCTCGTCCGGTCCGGTTTCTCTCCGAGAGCAGGCTTCGCGGCGGTCATGGGCAGTTCGGCTGAGGGCCAATTGACCTGACATTCGATGCAAAAGCGCGTCGGTCCGCTCACGGCGGCGGAAAGGCTCCTGCTATTGGCCCGACGACGTCGCGGCCAGCTGCCGGTCGATGGGATCGAACGAAAATGAAACGAGATGCTACGGGTATATCCGCTTCGGAGCGACCATCCTGGCCGATGAGTATCAATCCGGCGCCGCCATTTGCCACATTCAGAATGATCGGCTCGCCGCTCCATGTCTTGATCGGGTCCATTCCGATGATGAGAAATTCGCCGATAGGCTGGTCGAAATATTGAAGACGCAATTGCGGGCCGACTTCGGCCGCAGCGAGTTCGAGGCCGAACTGCTGGGCGCGTGCGTAAACGTTAGCCAAAGTCACGGTATCGGACGTGAATCCAAGCTGCGCAGGCGATAGATCGAGAAGCTCCACATATGTCTTCCGAGAGCTAACGGTGAACGTCGGCCTAGCAAGGATTTCAGCGGCTTGACCACCGACATTGCAGCCCTTGCTATCGAGTTCGTTGCGCAAGGCAAGAGAGTCGGCGAAGGTACCTATTGTGATCGTTTTCCATGTCGCAACGTCGCGCGCGGACTTAATAGGCTGTTGCGACGCCGGAGCCGAGCGCGTCTTGAGCTTCAGCTTGTTTTGCAACACGTCGCGCGCCGCGCATTGAGCGGACGCGGCGCTCGCAAAGGAAATGACGCAGGCCGCCGAGAGTATGGAAGCCAAAAGGTAGAGGAAAGGTCGGCTTGCTTGGTTATGACCTGCCGCGCGCCGGGCTCGGCTTGTGAAAATACACATGGCAAATGACTTTTCTGAAAACGTTTGGACCGAAAAAGCCCAATTCCGGCAGCGGACGCTGCGCCGACGCGATGCCCTTCTCTTATCCGGCTTCTTCCAACCGTACTCCGTTTAACTAAGACAGCATGTGAACCAGCTCACAGCCTCCTTCGACGCGTGCTTACGCGCTTACATCACCGGCGCCGAACTTGTGATCAACGGCGGCTACCTGCCGCAATAGCCCGCTGCCACGGCGGTACGCGCGCTCAGCATTGCACGGCATACAGCGCGCGTCCGCCGTGATGCAGCTCGATTGAAAAAAGAGTAGGGAGCACGCTTGGCAACGTCTAAACTATCACAAGAGCCATCGCCCTGACATCATGCTCTGGCGTTCTCGTCTCCTACCGCCCGCCTCAATCACGCTTTAGTCACCTCACCACCTGAAGAGCAGAAATTGAACCATCTCGCGTCGCCTCGCTCCTCTGGTTGCCTGCTGGCCCTGATCATCCTCGCATCGGTGGCGGCCCCGGTGCCGGCGCACGCACATGTCAAATGGTTTGCGCCCTATATTGTCGGAGCGCCACCACAGTCGATCGGGGCCACGTTGACCAATGTATGGTTCTGGACCGGCATTGCGCTCGTGCTGGCATTCTTCCTCGCGTCACGAGCCATCGAGAAGTCGAGCGCCGGCGAGACGATCCTGCTGGCCATGGATCGCATCACCGACCCTCTCTGGATGCGCCTCGACGACTTCGTGCGCGTCGTGATCGCCGCCTTCTTCGTGGCGATCTTCGCCGTCGGCGGCGTCTACCTGACGCCAGATCTCAAAACGCCGGCCGAATGGGTGTCCTGGACCCAGCTCCTGATCGCCGGGTTGATCTTCTCTCGCAAGACGCAGCCACTTGCGGCTCTCGGGATCATCGCCTTGTGGCTACTCGCGCTGCGCGACTATGATGTCTTCCATTTGCTGGACTACCTGGCGCTTGGAGTCGGTGTCGCCGCCTATCTGGTGTTGGAGGCTTCATCCAATCCGGAATGGCGCAACCATCGCTTCGAGGCGCTGCGCTGGGGCGTCGCCATCGCCTGATGTGGTCGAGCCTCGAAAAGTTTGCCTATCCGGACTGGTTCTACCCGCTCGTGCAGGAAAAGCCCTTCTTGACCTTCGGCATGCCGCGCGACGTGTTTATCCCGATGGCGGGCGTCGCCGAATTCACGATGGGATTTGGCTTGATCTGGACGCCGCTTGTCCGCCGGCTGTCGGCCATCGCTCTTTTCATCATCTTCAACGCAGCGGTCTATCCGTTCGGGCGAACCGACCTGATCGGACACGCGCTCATCATGGCGGTCGTCGTTGCCATTGCTGCCGATCATAGTCGTGAGGTTCATTTCCTGCCCGCACTCAAGCGAAGGCTTGCCGGCGTCCCGACCGGACTTGCGGCGGCGCTAGTCATTTTCACAACGGGGTACTGGGGACTGCACATTGCGATTTATGGCCTCGAAGGAGACATCGGAACGCTGGCTGGAGAGCGGCTGACCCATACGCCGAACCCCGAACATCCGCATGGCATGCACGGCGCTGCGGCGATAGGGTTGACGGCTCCGGATGCCTACCGCGCCGCCATGGACCGCATGCACGGTCCGATCATGCGAGGCATCACCAACGCTGATCCCGATGCAGCCTTCGTGCTCGGCATGATCCCTCACCATCAAGGCGCAGTCGACATGGCCGAGATCGTCCTGAAATTTGGCAAGGATCCTCGAAACCAGCACTTTGCTCGCGAGATCATCGACACCCAAAGGCGAGAGATCGGCGAGATGCGCGCATGGCTCAGTCAGAAGAACATTCCGCAACCGTGAGGAAGGGCGATGAGCGCGACAGACTCCGTCGTCCTGATTGGTCCCGCTTGAGCGCAGCAGATGCTCGGCAGGAACAAACATCACGTCAGTAAGCAGCCAGCTCTTCTATCGATCCAAGCTCTTACGAAAGGACTGAGCAGTCCACAAACGGTGCGGCCAACCCAGCAGTTCGCTCTCTATCACGACAGGCCGGGGGTTACCCCAAGCCGACCGAGGCCAGGTAGCTTGAGCGCCGGGCGTCGGATGTCGATGCCGAGAACGGCGCCGAAGAAATTGATCTCCAGACCTTCGACCCAGCCGAGCGAGAAGCCGATGTATCCGGCAAGCGAGGCGTAGATGCCCGTGCCGGACGCCGTTACGCCGAACCATTTGCCGGTGTACGGGAAGTCCTTGCCGATCGCGGTCGGCGGCAGGACGGCCCGGAGCTCAGGGACGGAATCGAGTGCGGCCTGCACAAAGGTGTTCGAATTGGGCCCAGGCCAGACGCTGTAATCTCCATAGGATCGAAACCTGTAGTTTTCGACCACATGCCTGATCTTCGGGATCAGCGCCTCCGCAGGCTCGCCATCGACGGCCACGACGATTTCAGGCACAGCGCCGAACCATCGCCCGTCCGGAGCGAAGCCGTTGGTGCGGATCGGCTCGCCCCAGGCCGTGTAGTCGTACCTTGTGTAGGTCGGCGCATCTTTCTCTTTGACGACGATCCAGGTGTGAATCGCGAAGATGCCGCGCCATCTCACCGTTCTTGCTCCGAACACCCGGATGACGGCCTCACGGTGGTCGGCCGCGGCGGTCAATAGACCCGCGCTGGAGCGGTCGGCCGTCTGCCAGCTCTGGCGGCCATCATCCAGCCAAAAATATCTCGCCGCCGATGCGGCAAGCGGTGCGAAGACGAGGAACAGAAAGATGAGCAATGGCTTTTTCAAGGGAGTGGTACGGCGGGGATCTTCGGCAAACATATAGTTCGCATCGATGTCGACGCCATAGCCGCTCCCGGTCGCCGAACGAGCCTGTCACCTCGGTCGGGCGGGCACGAGATCGGTTGAGTTGTTCCGCAACGGATGGAGCACACGCATGGACATGAAGGAAGCCGCGGCAATGACCGAAGCCTCCGGGCTGACGGACGATCAGGGCGGCATGGAGCGGACTTCAGGCCCGCGGCCGGGTTCCGGAGAGCAAGAACGGGCTTTTGCTCCGCAGGCCCGCACGCCGTCGCCAGAGCCGGCGAAGCGATGGGCTGATCAGTTGCGCGAGGTGACGGTGAGGGCGCCGTTACGGTCCTTGCTCGTCGCTTTCCTGGCCGGAGTATGGATCGCTCGCCGCCGCTAGGAACTGTGACAAGAAGCAAGCGGTTTCAGGCGCTGGCATAGGAAAGGGTGGACGATGAGACTTCTGGTTTTGGCCGCGACTGTCCTTCTGGGCACCATCTCGTTTTCCATGGCGCAAAGCTCAGGAGGCGGTTCAGGAGGTGCTTCCTCCGCTGGAGGGGCGGGCGCAACCGGTTCGGGCGGCGCTGGTGGCTCGACGCTCTCGAACGGGACGACGCTGAGCGGAACCGGCGGTTCGCCGGGGCCCAACACGCTTAATGCAAAGGGCCAGGGAACGACGGGCCAGAGACTCGGGCTGCCCCCGTCCGGTCAGGAGGGTGGCGGATCTCGACCGTCTTACAACACGCCAGCCGCCGACGCCGCCATCCAGCAGCTTGGAAACACCAACACGGGTATCCTTAAGAAGTAGCGGTGATCAAGGCGGCGTGCCCACTCGCTATGGCAGCGCTTTGGTCGACGTTCCCTCGCAGTGGACCAGGAGCAGGCATCTGTGTTGATCGGCCGCAAGGGCTGCTCACCTGCATTGCAACCCGAGCCTTTTGAATCGGCCTGTGCAATTTCGGGCCTAATTGAGAAGGTGTTGGCTTCGCAGGAAGCCAATCGCGCTTGCGACGCCGTCTTCGACGCGGATCGCTTCGCCAAGGCGGTTCGCTCGCTGCTGAATCAACGGATTTCCGGTGGCCTCTGCGATCGCGGCGGCCAGCCAATCGGCTGAAAGGTTCCTCACTCCTCTTGATCTTGGTCCGACGCCCAGATCATCGATGCGCCTTCCCCAGAACGGCTGGTCGCCAAAGAAGGGACAAATGATATTCGGCTTGCCAGCTCGAAGCGCAGCCCCCGTAGTGCCGGCCCCGCCGTGATGGACGCAGGCCGACATCAGCGGGAACAACTGCGCATGCGGTGCGCCTTGGATGAAATGGACGTGACTGGCTCCGAGATCGCCTCGAAGAGCACCGCCGCCGACCGCTAGAACGCCGCGTTTCCCAGCCTTGGCCAATGCCTCCAGTACGAGTTTCGTCAGGGACGTCGGGTCGACACCTGGCATGCTGCCAAAGCCCACATAAACAGGCCGCTCATCGCCCTCTACGAAGCGCTGGAGTTGCGGGTCAGGCTGCCAAATGTCGTCGCCTCCCAGGAACCAGTACCCAGTCACCGCGACAGTATTCGGCCAGTCCGGCGGAACGGGCACGACATGCGGACTATAGGCGTAGAGCGTCGCGCGAGGCCGCAGCTTCTTCTCCGGCGTGTTTGCGAGGTGGAGTTCGGTGGCCCGCCATTCCCCGATCATCCCGCGAAAGAGGGCGTAGGCGCTGTGAGCCATCGCGCTGTGCGTGAGTCTGTTGAGGGGGCCAAGCGAGCGGAACGGCACGAGCGGGCTCGCGAACGCTGCTGTCGGTGTGAAGCCAGGCAGGGGAGAAGCCAGAACGGCAGGGCAGGATAACTTTTCAGCGATATGCGCCGCGGCGATGGCCTTCGGGTGATAGATGATCAGTTCTGGACGAAATCGTCGGGCGGCTTGCCATTCGGCGCTGAGCTGTTGGCGGCCGATCGGCCTGAACTGCTTCAGCATCCTGAAGCCAGCCATAAACCCCGCACCGCCCGCCATTGCCGCCTTGGCTTCCGGGGTTTCCAGGAGGGCGAGATATTCACTCGGAAGATGCGCGAAAGCGATGCCGCGGCTCACGACGAACGATTCGAACTGCGAGGGCGCGGCGATCAGCACTTCGTGCCCGGCCTGCTTCAGACCGAGCGCCAAGGCGAGATAGGGTTGCACGTCGCCGCGGGTGCCTAGTGTATGGATTGCGACTCGCATGCTTCTGACCATTGAGAAATGGATTGGGACGACAACCGCTGCTCAGACAAGCCGCTTCTGATTAAGCTTTGACCACACCCCACCCATGTGTCGCAATCGGGCGCGAGTTTCTGCTCACTGGTCAGACGCTCGGGTTTCGGGAGATCGAGAGATCGGCCGATAGTGTGACGGCCCGCCAGGCTTTATGTTTGAGCCTCATCGTTCAGCGACGCCAATGAGCGCGGTCGAGCTTATCGGCAGCACCGGACGACCATCGGCTCTGGCCCGCACCTCGGCAATCACCGCAGCCTTTTCGATGTCGTCCAGGCTGGTCCAGTCGGGCGACATGCCAAAGAGCGTGTCAGGCGCGTCGAGCGCCGCGACGTCGAGCAGATAATCATGAGTCACCGTGTCGATCCGGGGATTGCGATAGCCGGCAGCGACGAGGGCGCGGGCGAAATCGTGCGGATCGCTCAGGGCCTGAACGGCTTCAGGCATTGCCATGCCCGGCCGAGCAGGGAACAGCTTTTGCCGCACTTCGCCCAACAGGAGGAAGGTCGCCGCGCCCCGTTTCCGCCAGGTCGCAACCACGCCATGCCCGCCGGGCCGCGTCACCCGTCGCATCTCGGCCAAACCCTTGCGCCAATCGGGGAACATGATGACACCGAAGATCGAAAAGACGGCATCGAAATGCGCGTCGGGCAGGTCCAGCGCCTGTCCGTCCATGACCCGCGCCTCCACATTGGGCAGACCAGCGGCGGCGATGCATGCCACCATGCCGGGCGAGAAGTCGGTCGCCAGGACACGTGCGCCGGTGCGCGCGGCTGCGAGGGCGAGCGCGCCGGTGCCGGCTGCCACGTCGAGAACATGACTCTGAGGCGTCAGGGTTACGCGCGCCAGCGCCGCCTCCGCAAACAGGGCGGTGAAGGGGTGCGCGGTCTCTCGATAATGCCTGGCTGCGCTGTCCCAGTGGTCTGGATCCTCAAACTGTCGCACTTCCGATCGCTCGCGTATCATGTAACTTTATATGTAGCATGACTGCGTGCCCTTGCCAATGATGGGATGCATGCGAAAGATCAGCCGATGCGAAACGACAGCCGCCTTTCCCGAATGCTGCATGTGCTGCTCCACATGGCGCGACATGACGGCCCCATGACCTCGGAGGCGATCGGCACGATGCTGGGGACCAATCCGGTCGTCGTTCGCCGCACATTGGCGGGGCTGCGCGATGCGGGCTATGTCCGGTCGGACAAAGGGCATGGCGGCGGCTGGGTCATCGCGTGCGACCTCGAGCGCGTGTCACTTCTCGATGTCTATCGTGCGGTTGGTGGTCCCCGGCTATTTGCGATCGGGAACGAGCATTCCAATCCAGACTGTGCGATCGAGCAACTCGTCAACGCAGCGGTGGACGATGTCCTTCGCGATGCCGAAGCATTGCTGGTCGAACGGTTGGGCGCGGTGAGCCTCGCAGACTTGAGCAAAGGTCTCGACGCGCGCTGCGCAGGCGATCCCAGGTGGCAGCTCGAACAGGTTGGCCGCTAAAGCTCTCTTCTTGTCGTAATTCCGGCTGCTCCGGCCAATGCCGAGAAGTGAAGCGTCTTCTTGCCATGGGGCATTCAGCGAGGCGCGCCGTTCGTCCGCAGGGATCGCACGAAATCGATCACGGCCAGCACCACGACGCAGACAACGATGATGATGAGCGGAATGGCCTTGATCCAGACCAGCAGGATTCCAAGAAATGCGATCATGAGCGCGAGGCCGATGAGTCCGGTGATCAGATTGGTCATCGCACTTTCCTTTTCTCCGCGCCGGGAGCGGATTTCGACCCGGCGCTCGGGACGTTGCGCCGACCGCTGCCACGCATGCGCCCGATGCTCTTGATCAGCCAGTGCGCCGTGCGCAAGAGGCGGGCGTCGTTGCCGCGGCGGCCGACGAGCTGGACGCCCAGCGGAAGGCCCGTTTCGGAACGCATCAATGGCAGGCTGATCGCGGGCACGCCGAGATACGTCCAGAGCGAGCAGAAGACCGGGTTGCCCGTCGTCTCGATGCCGGGTGCCGCGCCCGGCGCTGCGGGCGTCAGGATGGCGTCGTATTCATCGAAAAGGTGGTCCAGAGCCTGGTTGAGCGGCGCAATCCCGGCCAGAGCGTTGCAATAATCCGCCGCAAGATGCGCGCGGCCGCGCTCGATCGCCTGGCGCAGACGCGTGCTCAGCCTGTCGCCGCCTCGCTGGTCATCGCGCCGCAAATTGTGCGCCATATCGACTTCCATGATGATGCGGTGCATGTCGACGGCCCCGTTGAAGCTCGGCCCAAGCTCGACTTCGCTGCACGCTTCGCCCAAAGCGTCGACGAGCTCGGCAAAGGCTTCACGCATCTCCGGCTCGGCCTGATCCCAGACCGGAGAGCGCACAAAGGCAAATCGCGGCGGCAACGGCGGCTCGCTCGCCGCGACCGCAGAGAATGGCGGGCGCGCAACAGGCCGGGTGTCCGGATCCTCCGGGTCGAAGTCGACCATGACCTCCGCCAGCAGGGCCGCGTCCTCGACGCTGCGCCCGAACACGCCGACATGGTCGAGCGTACGCGACAATTGGAGCGCGCCGCTGCGTGGAATGAGGCCGTGCGTGGGCTTGAAGCCGACCACGCCGCAGAAGGCGGCAGGGCGGATCACCGAACCGTTGGTCTGCGAGCCGATGGCTCCCGGCACCATCAGCGCCGCGACGGCCGCGGCGGAGCCCGAGGACGATCCGCCGGGGGTGTGATTTCGGTTGTGCGGATTTCGGGTCTTGCCCGGATTGTAGTACGCGTACTCCGTGGTCACCGTCTTGCCGAGGATCACCGCTCCAGCCGCCCGCAGACGCGCCACGGCCGCCGCATCGCGCCGCGGCGTGCGTCCGGCCCACAGCTCCGATCCGAATTCGGTCGGCATGTCGCCGGTGTCGAAGATATCCTTGATGCCCACGGGCACGCCATGCAGCGGGCCTGTGGCCTTGCCGTGCTTGCGATGATCGTCGGCCGCCTCGGCTTGCCGCACCGCGTGGTCGCGATCGAGAAACGCCCACGCCTGGATATCGCGATCGACCTCATCGATGCGCCTGAGGCAGTCGCCGACGAGCTCCACCGAGCTGAGCCGGCCCTCGCGGATGCCGGCCGCAGCCTCCGCGAGGCCGAGCGCGTTGAGACTCATGCGCAGCCTCTCGTCGGTTTGCCGGGTCCGCTCATCGCGCCCCATAGAGATAGCTCGGCAGCCACAATGCGATCCCCGGGAAGATGTAGACTAGTGCCATGGTGAGGAAGACCAGGCCGACGAACGGAAGCGCGCCGGAGAAGATGTCGGTCAGCTTGACCTCGGGCGGCGCCACGCCCTTCAGATAGAAGGCGGCCATCGCGACTGGCGGCGTGTTGAAGGCCGTCTGCGTGTTCAGTGCGACCAGGATGCCGAAGAAGATCGGATCGATGCCGTACTGCGGAAGCAGCGGCAGGAAGATCGGGACGAAGATGATGATGATCTCGGTCCATTCCAGCGGCCAGCCGAGCAGAAAGATGATGATCTGGGTCAGCAGCAGGAACTGGATCGGCGAAAGGTTCATCGAAGTGAAGAACTGCTCGACCACCGATTGTCCGCCAAGGACGGCAAACACCGCCGAAAACGTCCAGGATCCAATGAAGAGGTAGCAGACCATCGCCGTGGCGCGCACGGTCAGGTACACGGATTCGCGTATCATCTCGTAGTTGAGCGAACGATAGGCGGCCGCCAGCACGATGCTCATGAGGGCTCCCACCGCGGCAGCTTCCGAGGGCGTCGCCAGCCCAAACAGGATCGCGCCGAGCACCGAAATGATCAGCAACGCGAGCGGCAGGAACGACGTGGCAAGCGCCCAGATGACCTTCGAGGTCGGCACGTCGGTCTGCTCGCGGGGCAGCTTCGGCGCGAGCGCGGGATTGATGATCGCGCGCGTCATCGCATAGAGGACGTACAAGCCGGCCAGCATGAACCCGGGAAAGAACGCGGCCGCGTAAAGCTTGACCGCCGAGACGCCGGCGGTCGCCGCATAGACGATCAGGAGAATGCTCGGCGGAATCAGGATGCCCAGGCAGCCACCGGCGCAGACGACGCCCGCCGACAGCTTGGCGTCGTAGCCCGCTCGCAGCATCGCCGGCAATGCCAGCAGCCCCATCAGCGTGACGACGGCACCGACGATGCCGGTGGCGGTCGCGAACATGGCGCAGGTGATCAGCGTGGCCACGGCAAGTGCGCCCGGCACGTTCTTCATCGACAGCTGCAGCGAGTAGAACAGGCGGTCGAGGATGTTTGCGCGCTCGATCAAATAACCCATGAACAGGAATAGCGGAACCGCCACCAGCACGTCGCTGGATGTGACCTCGAACGTCTTCTGCACCAGAAGCGTGAAGATGCGGTTCTGGAAGAAGTCCTGACCGGGGGTGTAGTAGGCATAGTAGCCGAACGAGACGCCCATCGCCATCAGCGTGAAGGCGATCGGGAAGCCGAGCATGATGATGAAGATGAAGAGGCCCAGCATCAGCATGCCGAGTTGAGGATCGGTCATGCGCCTGGTCCCTTCTCACTCTGCGGCTCAGCCGCGTGCTGCTGATGTTCGCGGATGACGAGGCTCTCGGTCTCCTCCACGTCGTGCAGGCGCTGCGGCCATCGACCGGTGCGGATGCACAGCACGCAGCGGATGATCTCGGCGACCCCTTGCAGGAACAAAAGGAAGCCGGTGAGCGGGATCAGCGCCTTCAGTGGAAACACGGGAACGCCGGCCGGACTGAAGATGCTGACTTCGCGGAAGCGCACCGACATCTGGGCGTAGTTCCAGCCCGAATACATCAGCGCCGCGATCGCCGGCAGGAAGAACAGGATATACAGGACGAGGTCCATCGTCGCCTGGGTGCGCGGCGACCAGAGGCGGTAGACCACGTCGGCGCGGACATGGCCGTTTCGCGAGAGCGTGTACGCGCCGGCCATCAGGAACATCGCGCCATAGGTGATGTAGCTGATGTCGAAAGCCCAGGTGGTCGGCGCACGCAGCACGTAGCGCACGAACACCTCGTAGCTGACTCCCAGGGTGAGAACGAGGATCAGCCAGGCGAACGCCTTGCCCACCCACGTGCTGAGCTCATCGATGAAGAACAGGAATTTCGTCATGCGAGCTGAACTCGCTGCGAGCAGTCCATCCGGATGTCCCCCTCCAACTCATGGGCGGCGCTTCAATTGCGCCGCCCTCGCGATAAGACCTGACGCGATCCCCCGCGACAGCCGTCAGACCTTGAGCACGCCCGGGAAGTGATGCTCGAAGGCGCCGCGGTAGTCCGTCGCGTTGTTCATGTTGTAGTAAACCACGCGGCGCACCCATTCCTTCTGCGAATCCATCACCTTCTTCATGAACGGATCCGAGCCGAGCTGGGCGATCAGACCGTCCCACGCCTTGATCTGCGCGTCGAACACAGACTTCGGTGTGCGCTGGACGTTGACCTTGTCCTTGTTGATCAGCTCCTGCAGGTCCTTCGAATAATAATCCATGGCCTTCCATTCGTTGGCGGAGGACACGGCTTCGGCGGCGTATTGCAGGATCGCCTGCTGTTCCTTCGGCAGCGCGTTGAATTTCGTCCGGTTGAACATGATCTCGAAATATTCCGTCGCCTGATGATGGCTGCCCATCATGTAGTTCTTGGCGACATCCTGCGCGCCGAAGCGCCGGTCCGAGGTCGGATTGTTGAACTCGAACCCGTCGATCACGCCGCGCTCCATCGCGGGTACGATCTCGCCGCCGGGCAGCTGCGCGACCGATGCGCCCATCGCCTGGAAGAGATCGGCGGCCAGACCCACCGTGCGATATTTCAAGCCCTTGAGATCGGCGTCGCTGGTGATCGGCTTCTTGAACCAGCCGAGCGGCTGGGTCGGCATCGGCATGGCGAAGAAGCTCTTGATGTTGACGTTCATGATCTTGGTCTGGAGTTCCTCGAACAGCTCCTTGCCGCCGCCGTTGTGGATCCAGCCAAGGCCTTCGTTGGCGTTGAAGCCGAACACCGGGCCGGTGCCGAACAGCGAGGCGGCCTTGTGCTTGCCGTACCAGTACACCGTCACCGTGTGTGCCGCGTCGATCTGGCCGCCATGAACGCCGTCGAAGACCTGGAACGGATGCACGACCGAGCCGCCGACCAGATAGTCAATGCGCAGCCGGCCTCCGGCCATATCGTTGACGCGCTTCACATAATCTTCGGCCATCTCGTTGAAGACATCGGCCTTGCCCCACGAGCCCTGCATCTTCAGGGTCGCTGTCTGCGCCCGGCTGACTTGCGGCATGGCGATGGTGGCAGCGCCGGCCGCGCCGGCGGTCAGCAGGAATTTGCGACGAGTTGTTCTGGTCTTTTCGGACTTTGCAGTCATGGACGTCCTCCCTGGCGGCCTGATTGTTCGAACGCGTTTCGACGCGCTTGTCGTTGTGAACCGCTGGAGGTATGCCGCATTCCAGCGACTTTGATCACAGTTTGGACGCATTGCCGGCATCCGACAAGCCCCGGTGTCGCATTATTGGTCTTAGACGTTCGACTCCAAGCAGCCGGATATTCACGCGCATGTCGCGGCGCAGCAAAGATGCAGCCGGACTTCTGCCAGTGGTGCCCGCCCGATGCGATTCTGGAAAATTTCGCGGCTCCTCAGGGCTCGCGTGCCGTCATAGGATCGGATCATCCGGGCTTCATTTCCAAGCCCGTTCGTTGTGAACTCGACCTTGGCGGCGGAAGCAGATCTGGACATCCAGCCCGGCCGTTGCCGCGAACAAAAGCACAGAGGGGGGATCATCATGCTTGCGTTGTCACGCCGCGATTTCCTGGCACTCTCGACGGCGGCCGCCGCCGTCGGCCTCGCCGCGCCCGCGCGCGGGGCGATGGGGCCGAACGACAAGTACGATCTGGTGATCCGCGGCGGCGAGGTGCTCGACCCCAGCCAGTCGCTGCGCGCCAGGCGCGATATCGGTATCCGCTGGGGCACGATCGAGGCGGTCCAGGAGACGATCCCGGCCGAGCGCGCGCTGAAGAGCATCGACGCCTCGGGCAAGCTGGTGATGCCCGGCCTGATCGATCTGCATTGTCACGTCTATCCCTACGGCTCGGCCATCGGCATTCCCGCCGACGAGCTGGTCCAGTTCCAGGGCACGACGACCGTCGTGTCGGCGGGCGATGCCGGCGTCAACAATCTGGCGGCGTTGCGCCGCTTCATCGTGGCCCAGACGCGGGCGCGGATGTACGCCTTCGTCCACATCGCCAATAACGGCCTGTCGGCGTTCCCGGTCGCCGAGCTCCACAACATTGATACAGCGCAGACCGAAGCCTGCGCCATGGCACTGGCCGAGAATTCGGACTTCCTGCTCGGGGTCAAGGTGCGCATGTCGGAAAACGTCATCTTCAAGCATGGGCTCGAGCCGCTCAAGCGCGGCATCCAGGCGTGCGAGATGTGCGGCTGGCCGGCGAAGATGATGGTACATATCGGCGGCGTCGAATCCAAGGAGCTGATGTCGCAAATCCTCGACCTGATGCGCCCGGGCGACGTGCTGACGCATGCCTATTCGGGCGCCCCGAACATGTCGAGCGTGTTCACGAATATCGTTCAGGACGGCAAGCTGCTGCCTGCGGCTCTCGCGGCCAAGCAGCGCGGCGTCATGTTCGACGTCGGGCATGGCGGCGGCAGCTTCGATTTCACCGTGGCGGAAGTGGCGATCCCCGGCGGATGCGCTCCTGATACCATCTCTTCGGACATCCACGTCTTCTCCGGCAATTCGCCGGGGATTCCCTTCCTGCCCAACGTCATGAGCAAGTTCATGACGCTCGGTTTCACGCTGGAGCAGGTGGTCGCAATGGCAACGACCGCGCCGGCGAAGATCATCAGCCGCGCGCCGAAGATCGGCACGCTGCAGGTCGGTGCGCCCGCCGACGTCGCGATCATGGAGCTGGTGGAGGGACCGGTCAGCTTCGTCGACACGCGCAACAACAGGAGGGAAGGGAAAGCCCACCTCAAGCCGATCCAGACCGTCATCAACGGCGTGCCGTTCGGGCGGCCGTATCAGGCGCCGTTCTCAGTAAGATAGAGAGGCGGCGCCGGTCTCAGGTCTCTTCGAGATTCGGCGAAAGTTCTTACAGGCCGAGCGTTGATCTCCGGGCCTTCGACCCAGCCGATGGAAAAGCCGACATATCCGGCAAGCGAAGCATAGATGCCCGTGCCGGACGCAGTTTGCCCGACCCATTTGCCCGTAGGCCCCGAACCGAGCGGTCACGAGCGAATGGGCTGAATCCCGGCCTGTCCCGGGCTTCCCCTCACGCCCCGTATGGCCTATGACGCTGCAACGCAAAAATCCCCCAAAAGTCACTCATGATCCGCCTCGACAACGTCAGCAAGCAAGCCGGCCACCAGATCCTGTTCATCGAAGCCTCCGCGGCCCTCAACAAGGGGGAGAAGATCGGTCTCGTCGGCCCGAACGGCGCCGGCAAGAGCACGCTGTTCCGGATGATCGCCGGCGAGGAACTGCCCGACGAGGGTCAGGTCTCCATCGATCGTGGCATCACCATCGGCTATTTCAACCAGGACGTCGGCGAGATGAGTGGCCGCAGCGCGGTGGCCGAGGTGATGGACGGCGCCGGCCCCGTCAGCGAGGTCGCGGCTGAATTGCGCGAGCTCGAGGCCGCCATGGCCGACCCCGACAAGGCCGACCAAATGGACGAGATCATCGCCCGCTATGGCGAGGTGCAGCACCGGTTCGAGGAGCTCGACGGCTATGCGCTCGACGGCCGCGCGCGCGAGGCGCTCTCCGGCCTCGGCTTCAGCCAGGAGATGATGGACGGGGATGTCGGCAAGCTGTCCGGCGGCTGGAAGATGCGTGTGGCGCTGGCGCGCATTCTCCTGATGCGCCCCGACGTCATGCTGCTCGACGAGCCGAGCAACCATCTCGATTTGGAAAGCCTGATCTGGCTGGAAAAATTCCTGCACGATTACGAAGGCACGCTTCTGATGACCTCGCACGACCGCGAGTTCATCAACCGCGTGATCTCCAAGGTGATCGAGATCGATTCCGGCTCGCTCACCACCTACACCGGCGATTACGAATTCTACGAGCAGCAGCGGGCGCAGAACGAGAAGCAGCAGCAGGCGCAGTTCGAGCGCCAGCAGGCCATGCTCGCCAAGGAGATCAAGTTCATCGAGCGCTTCAAGGCGCGCGCCTCGCATGCGGCCCAGGTGCAGAGCCGGGTCAAGAAGCTCGACAAGATCGAGCGGGTCGAGCCGCCGCGCCGCCGCCAGAGCGTCGCGTTCGACTTCCTGCCGGCGCCGCGCTCGGGCGAGGACGTCGTCGCACTCAAGAACGTGCACAAGGGCTATGGCTCAAAGCGCATCTATGACGGGCTGGACTTCATGATCCGCCGTAAGGAGCGCTGGTGCGTGATGGGCGTCAACGGCGCCGGCAAGTCGACGCTGCTCAAGCTGGTTGCCGGTGCGAGCGAGCCGGACGAGGGCACCGTGGCGCTGGGCGGCAGCGTCAAGATGGGCTATTTCGCCCAGCACGCGATGGATCTGCTCGACGGCGAGCGCACCGTGTTCCAGTCGCTGGAGGACGCGTTTCCGACGGCGGGGCAGGGCTCCTTGCGCGCGCTCGCCGGCTGCTTCGGCTTCTCCGGCGACGACGTCGAGAAGCGCTGCCGCGTGCTCTCGGGCGGCGAGAAGGCGCGCCTCGTCATGGCCAAGATGCTGTTCGACCCGCCGAACTTCCTGGTGCTGGACGAGCCCACCAACCATCTCGACCTCGCCACCAAGGAAATGCTGATCAACGCGCTGTCGGATTTCGAGGGCACCATGCTGTTCGTCTCGCACGACCGGCATTTCTTGGCGACGCTGTCGAACCGCGTGCTGGAGCTGACGCCGGAGGGCATCCACCAATATGGCGGCGGCTACACCGAATATGTCGCGCGCACCGGCCAGGAGGCGCCGGGTTTGCGGAGCTAGTGGTGGGCGGTAGCCCGGATGGAGCGAAGCGCAATCCGGGATCCGTGTGCGACGTCGGCGCTCGTGTCGTGCCGCGGGACCATCCCTGGATTGCGCTGCGCTCCATCCAGGCTACGGGCGGCCGTGATGGACCGGTAGTCCGGATGGAGCGTAAGCGTAATCCGGGATCAGTCTCCGCGTTCACCAAAGCTGCCGCTTATCTCGCCGGCTCCTCCCCAATCGGGAGGTAGAATACCAGCGCGAACGTAGTGATGGAGCGAGCTGTAGGGCCACTCAATCGCCGCTGCAACGAGCCCGTGCTTGACCGGCTTGTAGTGAATGTAATCGGCGCAGCGCTCGAAATCCGCATCGTTACGAATTGTGTGTTCCCAAAATCGCCGCTGCCAGAGCGCGTACTCGCCGCGATGATTGCGGCAGATCGGTGCGCCGGAAGCTGCCAGCCGGTGTGTGAAGGCACTCTTGATGCGCTTCCAACGACCCGCCGTTCGGCACGCGTTACGCGAAATGCGCTGCGGAGCTCGTCGACATGATCAACCAGCACGGATGACATTCGATCGTCCAGCGTGACGGTGAAGAAGAACATCCCGCCGGGTACGAAATTTCGCCGATAGCGAACCATGCGAGGGACTTTCCCGGATTGCGCTTCAGTCGGGCGAAGGATGGGCCGAAGCCCGGATGCCGCGCAGGGCAATCCGGGGAGTGCTACAGGGACAGTCGTGCCGGTGCTTGGTCTGCCCCGGATTACGCTGCGCTTCATCCGGGCTACAACTAGGGCGGCCCTCCGGGTCCGGATCATGCTCTAATAAGCATAGAACATCCGCTGAATGTCCTTGGTGTCGGTCGTCTTGGTCAACGCCAGCATCAGCAAGATGCGCGCCTTCTGGGGATTGAGCGTATCCGAGACGACGAAGTCGTGCTCATCGTCCTTGGCCTCGCCATTGCGCGCGACGATGCCGTTGCCGACACGGCTGCTGCGAAGGATCACCACGCCCTTCTTGCGGGCATCGTCGAGCGCCGGCTCGACCGCCGGGCGGGCGAGGCTGCCGTCGCCTACGCCGGCATGCACGATCCCCTTGGCGCCGGCGGCGACAAAGGCGTCGATCGCGACCCGGTTCATGTTGGCGTAGCCGTAGACGATGTCGACCTGCGGCAGGACATCGAGCTTGGATACGTCGAATTCGGAATCCGCCGTGTGCCGGCGGGTCGTTTGGCGATAGAAATACGGCTTGTTGCCTTGCATGTAGCCGAGAAAGCCGAGTTCAGGCGTGCGAAAGGTGTCTGCCGTGGACGTGTTGTTCTTGGTGACGTCGCGTGCCGCGTTGATCTGATCGTTGAGGGCGACGAGCACGCCCTTGCCCACGGCCTCTTCACTGCCTGCGAGGATCACCGCATTGAAGAGGTTGATCGGGCCGTCCGCGCTGATCGCGGTCGACGGCCGCATCGCACCGACGACGACCACGGGCTTCTTGCTCTTGACGACCAGATTCAGGAAATAGCTGGTTTCCTCGATCGTGTCGGTCCCGTGCGTGATCACGATCCCGTCCACGTCGTCCTGCGCGAGGAGCGTATTGACGCGCTTGGCGAGCTTCAGCCAATAATCATTGTTCATATTCTCGCTGGCGATCTGGAAGACCTGCTCGCCCTTGACGTTGGCCACCGTTTTCAACTCGGGGACTGCGTTCAAGAGGGTCTCGATGCCCACCGTGGCTGCGGTATACCCGATGACGGTGGTGCTGCTCGCCCCGCTGCCGGCGATCGTGCCGCCGGTTGCGAGAACCATGACGTTGGGCAGGCCGGGGCCTCTCGCGTTGGCAACGTCAACGATCATGAGCAGCGCAAAGAGCACGCTCATTATCGCCATCATGTGATCACGCACGCGGAACTGCAACATCTCGTCCATCCTTTGCTGGAAGCCTCGTTGATGCGCCCCGGTTCGCTCAGCGTCGCATCATCTGTCAGCCGCTGCGTTCTGTCTAGGGTCGCGGCGCGTTTGCTTTACGCGCTCGGCGCGTGTCGGAAACTGGCGGTGGGGAGGCACCAAAAAGCAAATGGCCGGGACATTCTCGCGCGAAGACGCGCTTCTGCCCGGCCATGACGGCATTTCGGTTGTGGCTTTGCTGAAAAAGCCGGGAACGGACTGCGCGTTACGCGCTGGTCTCGCACTTCTTGATGAAGCTGTTCTTGGCGGCGCCGGCGAGCGGCTTGCCGTCGGCGCTGACGGCCTTGGGCGCGCAGGCGTCTTCCTTGCACTTCTTCAGAAACGAGGTCTTGGCGGCGCCGGCCAGCGGCTTGCCGTCCTTGCCGACGGCCTTGCTCTCGCAGGTTTCTTGCGCAAGGGCCGAGCCCGCTGCGAAGGTGGCAACGATCGCAGCGAGAAAAATCCGTTTCATCATGGGGGTCTCCTGAACCAGAAATGGCCGGGAGAGTGGAGCCGGGAATCGTGGCGCAATCAAGCAGGATGAGCACTGGGCGGCCCGGTCGCCCGCTGATTTTTGCGCGCCAGCTCGGAAGATGTCGCCTCTGTTGCAGTGCTCGCTGACCGCATCGGGCGATCCTGCTAGCGTCGGTCCCTTGAGATGGAGAGGAAGCATCGTGATGGACGCCGCGATCCCGCACGACCAGGCAGCCGATCGGCATTCCCACCTGGTTCGACCCCAAGACATGGATTGGCAGAAGACGCGCTTTCCGGGCTGCGAGGCCAAGACGCTACTGTTCGATCGCCGTACGGGGCTGATGACCGCCTTGATGCGTTTTGCGCCAGGATCGGTGCTGCCCGATCACGAACATGTCGGCATCGAGCAGAGCTGGGTGATCGAAGGCGCGCTCGTCGACAAGGAGGGTCCGGCCAAGGGCATTGCCTGCAAGGCCGGCGAATTCATCTGGCGCGAGGCGGGGAGCCGGCATGCCGCCTGGTGCCCCGACGGCGCGTTGATCCTGGCGATCTTCCAGGTGCCGAACAAGTTTTTCGAGGCCGACGGCCGCGTGGTCGATGCCGCTGGCCAGGACTGGGATGAGACCTGGGGGCACACCGCGGCGCAGCGGGCGCAGAGCGCCTGATCGCCTTCATGCGCCGCGCATCAGCAGCGCCTTGAAGTCGGCCCGCGCGCGCTGCGCCTCAGTGCGCGCGACGTCGGAGGCGTCGCCCATGCCGAAATAGCCATGGATCAGGCCGGGGCCCTCATGGTGCCTGACCTTCACGCCGGCCGCCTCCAGCGCCCGTGCATAGGCGGCGCCTTCGTCGCGTAGGGGATCGAACCAGGCGGTGGTCACGACCGCGGGCGCGACGCCGGCCAAGGAGGCGGCCCGCAGCGGCGAGACGCGCCAGTCGCCGGCGTGCGCGGGATCGGCGAGATAATGGCCGCAGAACCATTCCATCGTCGCCCGCGTGAGGAAGTAGCCCTCGGCGTTCTCGCTGCGCGAGGGATAGCGCGCGTTCTCGCGCGCATCAGCATAAGCGCCGACGACGTCGGTGACCGGATAGACCAGCAGTTGCGCGGCGAGCTTGATGCCGGCCTCCCGGCAGGCGATCGCGCTCGCCGCTGCGAGATTACCGCCGGCGCTGTCGCCGGCAACGCCGAAGCGCGTTGCGTCACCGCCAAATTCCGCGACGCGGCCAAACACGTCGCTGACCGCGGCGAAAGCATCCTCGAAGGCGCCGGGAAAGCGCGTCTCGGGCGGGCGGCGATAGTCGACGGAGACGACGACCGCGCCGGTCTCGATCGCAAGGTTGCGCGCCTGCCGGTCGTGGGTTTCGAGATCGCCCGCAACCCAGCCGCCGCCGTGGAAGAACACCACGGTCGGTGCCGGCGCGGCGCCGATCCGGTAGACCCGTGCGGGAAGCAGACTGGCGCCGCCTTTCACCCTGATGTCCTCGACGCTATCGACCGGCGGCGGCGGAATGGCGGCACGCGAGGCAGCGAGTGCGCGCAAGGAATCGCGGGCGCTCTGTGGCGTCATGACCGTGGGATCGCGCATCGGCATAAGCGGAATGATCTGGGCGATGACGGGATCGAGCGGTGCGGCCATGGGCTTTCCTCACAGGGTTCTTGGTCTTGCTTGGTCATTAGCATAGGTTTTGCGGGCCGCATCGGCAACCGGCGTGCGTCGCGAGGCCGGACGAACGGGCAGGGAGGTTCACGAGGTGGAATTCGAGACGCTGGTCCAGTCGCGCCGCAGCGTGCGTGGTTTCAAGAACGAGCCGGTGCCGCGCGCGGTGATCGAGGCGATCATCGAGAGCGCCAAGCGCGCGCCGTCGTCGATGAACACCCAGCCCTGGCATGTCCATGTGCTCACGGGTCATCCGCTGGAGGAGGTGCGTCGCCGCAACATGGCGGAGATGGCCGGCGGCGCCAAGGTCAAGCGCGACATCGTCAGCCATGGCGAATACCAGGGCGTGCATCGCACCCGGCAAGTCGACATCGCCAAGAAGCTGTTCGGAGCGATGGGAATCGCGCGCGACGACAAGCCGATGCGGCAGGACTGGGTGCTGCGCGGCTTCCGCCAGTTCGACGCGCCGGTCTCGCTGGTGCTGACCTATGACCGCGTGCTCGATCCCGGCGCGGTCTGCCACTTCGATCTCGGCGCGCTCTGCTACGGCATCGTGCTCGCGGCGTGGGACCGCGGGCTCGGCTCGGTCATCAACGGGCAGGGCATCATGCGCTCCGACATCGTGCGCGAGGTCGCCGAGATTCCGGAGGACGAGGTCATCATGACCTGTGTCGCGATGGGCTATCCCGACGACGGCTTTGCCGCGAACGCCGTGCGCTCGGACCGCGAGCACAACCACCAGTTCGTGCGTTACGTGGGTTTTGCCGATTAGCACGAGCAAGAGGAGATTATTCTCTGGCGGAAAATTTTTGGTGCGGTGTCGCGAGTGGCCTCTTGCAATCTCGAAGTCGCGGGAGGAACATTATGCGGACTGAGAGGTTTGTTGCTGGCGCGAGGGAATTGATATGCGGCGGCTGGCTAGCTTGGTTCGGCGGTTGTTTGGTCCACGACTGCGGCACACGATCGATGATGATCCAAGTCTTCCTTTCACACCCGAAGAGTTCGGTCGGCTGATTCGCAGCGGCCGGCACGAGGACATGAAGCTGCTGGCCGACGGGCTGGCCTGCCGCTCCATCCCGCGCCGCGCCAGCCATCGTGCGACGCATTAGGCTGCGCTCGAGACGGGTCACAGCGCTCACCGCGTGAGCGCGACCTGCTTGAACGAGCGGACTAGCGCCTTCTCCAGCTTGCCATTCATCCCGCACAGAACGTCGTAGGCCTCCGCGCGCGGCATGGTCGGCTTGTAGTGCCGGTGCTCGATCAGGGCTGCGAAGATGTCCGAGATCGTTAGAATCCTGACGATATCGCCGATGCTCTCGGCGCAGAGCGCATCGGGATAGCCGCTGCCGTCGAGGTATTCGTGATGATGGCGGACGGCATCGAGAATCTCCGGCGAGATCCCGTCATGATCCTTGAGAAACGTATGGCCGGCGGCGGGATGCGTTTCGATCAGCGCGCGCTCGGCGGCATCGAGGCGGCCCGGCTTGTCGAGGATGGCGAGCGGAATCTGCGCCTTGCCGATGTCATGGAACATGGCCGCCGAGTAGAGACGTTCCAGGTCGGCCCTGCCGACGCCAAGGCTCAGACCGAAGTCGATGGCGACACCGGTGACGAGCAGGCAATGCTGATAGGTTCCTTCGTGGTGCCGCCGCACCGTCATGAGCCACTCCGTCAGGCCATGCCGGGTGATACGATCGGCGATCTGGCGACCGGCTTCCTTGGTGGCGTTGACGTCAAGCGGCTGGCCCAGGGTGACGGAGGTGAACATGGATGCGATCGCGGTCGCGGCGGTCTCGACGGCAGTGTCGGCCTGCGCGCTCTCGCGCGACGCGGCCGAGAGCGGATCAGGCGGATCGGACAGCGCCGCCAGCAGCCTCGCCCGGTTGATGGTGCCCGGCAGGACCAGCGTCGCTCCAAGCGCATAGGCCTGCGAAACGGCGACATGCGAGGTGTGCTCCAGCAGGAAAATCCGCTTCTTCGCCTTTGCGAGCTTGCCCGCCCGTTTCTTGATCGCCGCGATATTGCCGACATCGCGAAGCTCGGCGCGAATGACGATGGCGGACGGCACCTCTGACAGCTTGGCCTCGGCGTCCAGCCGCTCGCCCGCGACGGCGAAGCGTTGCTCGAGGAGCGAGCACACACCGGCCAGCTTGTCGGACGTGTCGGCCAGCACATGAACGAATGGGCGTGGCGCTGCAGCGACCGCGACGCCGCCAAGGCTGGTGGGTTTGAGTGTGGTTTGCGCGTTCTGCACGGATATGCCCCGGAATAGCGCGGGCTCCAATCGATGGGTCGAATTCTCGGTCTATTTGGCCTGATCGGAGCTCTGCGCTGCGGCAGCCGGCGTAATCGCCTGCTTCTTCTTGCTTTGTGCGGTGACGAAGTGGATGCCAGCGGTGGTGCCGTCGATCCAGACCAGCTCGCAGCGCCGGTAGGCCAGGCCCGTCGACGACAGCAGCATGAAGAATTCCTTGGCCTGAAGCACATCCAGCGTGCCCTCGACCTCGACCTTCGCGCCCGTCTGCGAGACGTCGAGCAGGACGCAGCTGCGCCGCCAGGTGCCGTCGGATCCCATGAGATTGACCGGCTGCCTGTGGTCCATTTTCACGCGAAAGGCTTTGCGACCGTCGAACTTCATCGGCTAACCCCCATCTTTTTTGCGTCGCGCTGTCCCCGACCGCACTCCTTGGCGTTTGCGGCAATTTCGCCCCACCGCACCGTCCACTGGCTGGTCGACAGCAGCAGCGTCTCGAAAATGTCCTGCGCGCGTTCGCGCTCGGCGAAAGAAAGCCGTGTGCCGCAGCGGTTGCTCAGGATGGCGAGCGTGGTCTGCCAGTTCAGCCGCGAGGCGCGGCAGGCCATGACGAGAGCCTCGCAATCCTCGTCGGTCATGACATGTTCGACGATCTCGATGGGAGCGCCCGAAAGCACCGATATCGCGGTGATGAGGTTGGCGGTCTCGCCGCGGATGGCGAAGCGGTTCACCGTGGAATCGTTCAGCTTGCCGATGCGGCTGAGTGCAACGATCTCCGGTCGCGCGATCGCATAGGCCGCCGCGGAGGGTAGCTTGGTGACGATGGGTGCGGCCGTTGCGGCTTGAAGCGAGACGGTGGCGTTCAGGCCGATGCCGGATTTCGGCGCCGGTGAGGCCGACAGCAACTTCCGCATGACTGTGTCGGGCGTGTCGGGCCTGAGCGCCAGTGCCTTGGTGAGTTCGTCATCCACCAGGCACTTCTCAACCAGCGCAACGTAAGCGGCTTCGGAGAATCTTGCCTCGCTGTTGCCGATCAGCGCAAGACAAACGCTGGAAGTGCCACCCTTGATCAGCGTCTCCATCACCCGTGGATCGATCGGCGCGCGGCCGGCGATGGCACATTGCTGCCGTACGCCGCTCGCGGCTGCGATCAGTGTGAGATCGGCCGTGGACAGCGACCGCGAGCGGAGCAAAACGGGGCAGGCGACTTCCGGGTCGCGGTGCGAGGCGAGACGTCGCACGGTGTCCGGCGGAGCCGCCTTGAGCTCTGCGAGCGCCGCGCTGACATCGATCAGCGCGCTGGCCTCAACCCGCTCGATCAGTCGCACCAGGACGCCGTCGACCACACCGGCGAGCAATTCCTGGGATCGACCGCGGCTGGTTGTGAGCAGTTGCAAAAGGCCGAAGAGAATGCGGGCGCACCGGTCCAGCGGACACGTTGCGACCGCGTTCTCCAATTCGGCCAGATTGTCGGCAGGCGAATTTGCCGTCATGGCAGGAGCCTGAAATGAAATAAATTGCACAATCAAACGACGGTTATTCCGCCGCAAAGGCGTTAATTTGAATCTTAAATGGCAACGGCTTCGGTATTGGCGCACCGCCTCAATCGCAGGAAACGCTATCGAAATTCGGCGAGACAGGGTTGTCCCGGATTGTTCTTTCAACCGGCCCGTCTCCAATTGATCAGGGCACGTTAGGATCGATTCTAACGAAATAACCGAAGGAGGCAGCGAACGGCACCCCGCGGCCGGACGCACATTCAGAGCGGCGCGGCATTTCTCATATTTCCATGAACAGCATTGACGATGTGCCGAGGTCGGCACTCAAAACATTTCGTTTTTCAGACGTCGACGAATTTCGAAGCGCTATACGCGGGCTGAATTTCGAATTCACCCCTTTTGTGCGGAAGATTTCGGCTGAGCAGACGATCCTGGCCCTACCGGGCTGCGACGTGAATTTGACGCGCGCGTTTCCGCGGGTGGTTGACGCACAACTCGTGGAGAATTGCACGGCGATCGGCTTCACGATGGATGATCTCAACGTGCCAATTCGCTTTAACGGCTCGCAACGGGCGCGACCCGCCGTGGTCATTGGCAGCGGCGGGGCGGCCTACACCACCATCGAGGAGGTGCAGCGGCAAATCGCCTCGGTGGTTTTCCGGCCCGAGGTGAGGGATCGTGGCTGGCCGCCCACGCTCTCGAGCTTCAAGATTTTTGAAATCTCCACGGCCGGCTTGCAGCGGTTGCGCGGCGTGGTTAGGGAGGTGCTGGCCGAGGCGGCCGGGCCGATTTCGGCACCGGAGCTCTTGTTGAAGGGCGCGGCGATGAAGGAGTCCCTGCTCGGAGCCGTTGACGAGGCCTTTGCGACGATCGTTCCGGCCCGCTGGACCTTTGCACCCAACGACGGACGGAATTTCAGGCTATTCCAGGACATCCGCGCGCTGCTGTCTGACGACCTGTCGGAGCCGATTTATAGCGACGAGATCGCGCGCAGGCTCGGACTGTCCGTTCGCACCATGCACGACGTCGTGCGCCGCTATCGCGGCATGAGCCTGCACCGCTATTTGCGTCTGCATCGGCTGTGGCTGGTGCGTCGGCGCCTTCTCGCCGGGGCCGATAGCGTCAAGGCGGTCGCGCTGGCGTATGGCTTCTGGCACCTCAGCGATTTCTCCAGAAGCTACCGCGACCAGTTCGGCGAGACGCCGTCGCAAACACTGGACCGCGGTCGCGGAAGGTAGAACGATAAATCGGGTAGGGCTGGGCGCCGGTTTCGTGCTACCGTTCGGCCATGAGCAATCGCATTCTCGTTCTCTACGGTTCTTACCGTTCCGACCGCATGGGCATCCGCCTTGCGAATTTCGTCATCAACCGGCTGCGCGATCGCGGCGAGGACGTCGAATTCATCGACGCCAAGGCGATCGGGCTGCCGATGCTGGACCGGATGTACAAGGAACATCCCAAGGGCTCGGCGCCGGAGGCGCTGGAGAAGCTGGCCGGGCAGATCCGCGGCGCCGACGGATTCGTCTTCGTCACCGGCGAGTACAATTGGGGCATGCAGCCCGGGCTGAAGAACCTCACCGACCATTTCCTGGAGGAATGGTTCTGGCGCCCGGCCGCGATCGTGAGCTATTCGGCCGGCCGGCTGTCCGGCGCGCGCGCAGCGACCGCCTGGCACGGCACCCTCTCGGAGATGGGCATGGTGGTGATATCGAGCACCATCGGTGTCGGCCCGATCGCGCAGACGCTGTCGGACGCCGGCGAGCCGATCGGCGACGGCGGCAAGGCTCTGGAGCGCTCGTTTCCGCGCTTCGCCGACGATCTGACCTGGTGGATCGAGGCGGCGAAAGCACAGCGCGCGCGCAAGGCGCCGCCGTATTGAGGTCGCGTAGCCTGGATGGAGCGACAGCGTAATCCAGGGTCTCGCGCGCCAACGGCACTGTCCCGGATTGCGCTGCGCTCCATCCGGGCTACGACTTCGCGTGCTACGCCGCCCGGACCTCACCGAGGAAGCGCTCGAACTGGCCGGCGAGATCGCGCGACTGGGTCGAGAGCTGCTCGGCCGCGCCCAGCACCTCTCTTGCCGCGGCGCCGGTGTCGTCGGCGGCGCGCTGCACGCCGGAGATGTTGCTGTTGACCTCCTGGGTGCCGCGGGCAGCCTCCTGAACGCTGCGGGCGATCTCCTTGGTCGCCGAGCCCTGTTCCTCGATCGCCGCGGCGATGGCGGTGCCGATCTGGTCGATCTCGGCGATGACGTCGGCGACGTTGCGGATTGCCGCCACCGTCTCGTCGCTCGCGGTCTGGATCGCGGTGATCTGCTCGGAGATCTCGGTCGTGGCCTTGGCGGTCTGCCCGGCCAGCGACTTCACTTCGGAGGCGACCACGGCAAAGCCGCGGCCGGCCTCGCCGGCACGGGCGGCTTCGATGGTTGCATTTAGCGCAAGCAGGTTGGTCTGCTCGGCGATGCTCTGGATCAGCGTCACGACGTCGCCGATTTTCTGGGCGCCTTCGGCGAGCGTCCGCGCGGTGTCGCCGGTGCGGCGGGCATTGTCGACGGCACGGGCCGCGATCTCGGTGCTTTGGGCGACCTGACGCCCGATCTCCGCGATCGAGGAGGTCAGCTCTTCGGTGGCGCTCGCGACCGTCTGCACGTTGGTCGAGGTCTGTTCGGAGGCGGCGGCGACCACGGCGGCCTGGCTGTTGGTCTGCGCCGCCGTCGAGGTCATCGACTGCGCGGTGCTTTCCATTGCAGCAGAGGCCCGCGACAGGCCGCCGACCAGCTCGGTCACCTTGGCCTCGAAGGCGCGGGTGAGATCGTCGAGCGCTTGGGCGCGGCGCATCTTGCCGTCGTTCTCGGCCTGCTTCTCGGCCGCGAGCCGATCGGCGCGGATCATGTTATCCTTGAACACCTGAACGGCCGCGGCCATCGCGCCGATCTCGTCGGAGCGCTCGGCGCCCGGAATGCTCTCCGCAACCTCGCCGTCGGCGAGCCGCGACATGCGCGTCGTCAGGCCGACGATCGGCGCGCAGACGCGGCGGCGAACCGTCACGATGAGGCCGGCGCTGGCGATCAGCACGGCGACAAGGCCGACGAGCGCGATCGTGAAGCTGGTGTGCGCGGCCGACGAAGCGCCGGCGAGAATCTGCTCGGCGTTGTCGTAGAAGGCGTCGCGGACGCCGATGATGGTGCCGAGGCCGCGCTGCGTGGCGGCGTAATAGGTGTCCATGTCGTGTTCGTATTTGCCGGTGATCGCGCCGTCCTTCACCAGCTTGAGCTCGCGGCCGAACTCCTCGACATAGATCGCGTTGAACTTCTCCAGGGCCTCCGCGACATTCGCCGGCGTTGTTGGATTGCCGCGCAATTCCTGCAGCGACATCACGATCTGATCGTTGCGGCCCTGCGAGCGGGCAATGTCGGCCTTCTCGGCGTCGGTCGCCGGCTTCTTTCCGCCGAGGAGGTTCTTGTGCAGGCTGGAATTGAAGCCGCCGACGTCGCGCAGCGTCATCGCGACATTAGCGTAGCTAGCCTGCCGGTAAGCGTCACCGTTCAGGATCGCCATGCGGCGGACCTGCTCGTTGAGCAGCGCAGTCACGCCGCCGTTGAGCACGGCATTGTCGGCGACGATCTTCTTGGCCGCGTCTTTGCGCGCCTCGGCGGGACCCGCCAGCGCCTTGTCGATGGCCTCGCGCAACGCGGTGAACTTCGCGTTGATGCCGTCGATGTTGCTGCCGATCGTGGTGCCGTCGTCGAACGGGCCGGGCAGCTCCTTGCGCAGCGCGTTCATCTTGTCGCGGGCGCGGTCGGTCTGCTTGCGCAGCTTGTCCTGCTCGGCCAGCAGCGCAGGGTCGATGGCCGCAGGTCCGTAGAGGATGTTGGTGGAAAAGCCGCGCTCCGGATTGAGATAGCGCGGGATGTCGCTGACCGCACGGACGATTGCGAGCCGCCCCTGCGCTTCAGTGATCCGTTCCATGGTCTGGTACTTCGTCGCGGCGACGTAGACGGCGAGACCGCCGCCGACGGTCGAGAGCGAGACGATGGCGCTGGTCAGGAGCGTACCGATTTTCATGATCTGTCCGGCAAATAACGGAGAAGTATTTTGCCCGGACGATAGGGCGGCCATGTTAATCTGCGGTTTACGCTCCCTGGCCGGCTCAGCTGTAGGTCGCGCTGACCGATCCCAGCGGACCAAAATCGGCAACGTAGGTCTCGCCAGCCTTGGGCCGGAGCATACCGGTCAGCGTGCCCGTGCTGATCGTCTGGCCGGCCTTGAGACCGATGCCGGTCCGCGACAGCTCGTTGGCAAGCCAGGCCAGCGGCACCAGCGGATGGTCAATCGCCTCTGCAGCGGAGCCGCGGCGTCTCTCGATGCCGTTGCAATTCAGGACGACATCTTGAGTGGCGACGTCGCGGCTACGCCAGTCGGCGATGGGCTCTCCGAGCACGATCGTTCCTGATCCGGAGCCGTCGGCCATGATCGCCGGCATCGGCGGAAACGCCGCATCGTGAATGAAGCGGCACTCGGCGAGCTCGATGCCGGGATGCAACGAGACCACGGCGTCGCCGACCTCGTCCACCGTATAGGGCTTCGCGCGCGGCGGCAGATCGGCGCCGAGACGCGCCTGGAACTCGACTTCAGGGATCGGGCTGCATTGTCTGGCATGCTCGACGCTGGCGGGCGAACTCTTGATCAGGGGCGCGAACACCCGCCCATAGATCGGCGCGGAGATGCGAAGCTGACGCTGGAGCCCCGACTTCATGCCCGCGATCTTCCAGCCGACGACATCCCAGCCGAGTTCTTCTTCCACCATCTGCGCGACTTGGTACGCCGTGTCCGCATCCGGTGGGACCAGCCGTTCGTCGAGGCCGCTCTGTTGCCGGCCCTCGCGACGCAAATCGGCGAGCTGACGGGCGAGTTCGCGTTGCCGGGATAAGTCCATTGCGCGTCTCCAATCTATTTTTTTGTGCAGGCGAGGGCGGTTGCGAGGACGATCTCCAGTTCCTCCTGAACCTGATCGAGCGCGTCGGCGCTGCGGCTGGCGCGACACATCGCGACCGTGCCTTCGATCGAGGCGACGACGAGCGTTGCAAGCCGCTCGGCGCGCTCGGCAGCCAGTCCTTCGCGCAACAAGGCTGCCAGCATGATCCGCCGCCAATCGGCGAACACGCCTTCGGCGAGATCGAGCAGGTGCTGCTGCGCGGCCGCGTCGTCCTTGTCACTGGGCTCACCGACATAGCGATCGACCGCCACGGCGAGCACGGGGCAGCCGGCCTCGAAGCCGGTTGCCTCCAACTGGCGGCGCCATGATGCGACAAAAGCCTTGAGGCCGCCGATCACGCCGCGTTCGTTCATGGCTTTCTCCAGAGGAATGGATACCTGCCGGCCGGCGAAGGTCACGGCTTCGGCGATCAATTGCGGCTTGCCGTCGGGGAAGTGGTGGCTGATCGAGCCGCGCGGCGTCGCTGTGTGGCGGACCACGTCGCGCATGCTGGTGGCGTTGACGCCGCGGCGGCTCATCAGGTCGGCGGCGCCGGCGATCATCCTGTCGCGTGTGGTGGCAGTCATCGGGAATCCTGCAATTGGCCATCTCCATCTAGACTATGACACTTGACATAGGCAAGCCGTGCTGAGATATGACGAGTGTCATATTCGTGGAGAGGTGCCGATTTGACCATCATTACCGTCACCGCACCGGCCGGACGGCTCGGCCTGCCGCAGCGCCGGCAGCTTGCGGAAAGCCTGACCGACGCCGTGCTCGAGCCCGAGGTCGGCCAGAGGGCGCCGGCGGCCCAAATGGGGTTTCAGGTGCATTTCCACGAACTTCCGTCCGACAGCATGGCGATCGGCGGCCGGTTGCTGTGCGACCAGGACAAGCCGCGCGACATCATCACCGTCAACATCGCCGTCATGAACGCGGCCTGGCCGGCGGAGGTGCGCGCCGAGGTGATCCGCAACGTGCTGGCGCGGCTTGCGGAGGCCTGCGGCATGCCGGCGCCGTCGCCGACCTGGTGGGTCAATTTCGAGATCATCGATGAGGGAAGCTGGGGATCGCGCGGCGGGGTGCTCTCGATCCTTCAGCTGTTGGATTCCGGCGTGTTCACGCCGGCCCGGATCGAGGCGATCCGCGCGGCGCTTCAGCAGCCGGCCTGACTTGCTGCCAACACCAACAATCGGGAGACGAGCACATGAGCGAAGGTCAGATCGGCACCGAGGTGCACGGCCACGTCCTCAAGATCATCATCGCCAACGCCGTGAAGAAGAACGCGTTCACGCCTGCGATGATGGAGCAATTGTCCGATGCACTCACCGAATTGCACCACAACGAGGCCTATCGCGTCGGCGTGGTCTGCGCCGAGGGCGGGGATTTCACTGCAGGTCTCGATATGCCCAAATTCTTCGGTCCCACCGCGGAGAAGCGCAACATCAAGGACGGTAATGTCGACCCGTTCGGGCTCAATAAGCGCTGCCGCAAGCCCATCGTGACGGCCGTGCAGGGTATCGTCTACACCATCGGCATCGAGCTGATGCTCGCCGGTGACATCGTGGTTGCGGCCGATGATTCACGCTTCTGCCAGATGGAGGCGAGGCGCGGCATCGCACCGCTGGGCGGCGCGCATTTCCGCTTCCTGTCGCGGGCCGGTTGGGGCGATGCGATGTATCATCTGTTCCTCTGCGACGAGTTTTCGGCGCAGCGCGCGCATGCGATCGGTCTCGTCCAGGAGGTCGTGCCTGCAGGCGAGCAGATCGGGCGGGCGATGACGCTCGCCGCCATGATCGCGCGCAATGCGCCACTCGGCATCCAGGTGACCAAGGAAGCGGCGGCGAACTATGTCGAAGCTGGCGAAGCGGCTGCGATTGCCTACATCCCGAAAATTCGCGATCGTGTGCTCGGCAGTGCCGACGCCAAGGAGGGCATCCAATCCTTCATCGAGCGTCGCGCGGCCGTCTTCCAGGGACGTTGATCGGCGCCTGCTAATGCCGGGCCTGATCGAGCCTTTCGAGGATATCCAGCGTAGCGCCATCGCGTTCGCCTGCGAAATATCGGGCGAGCGCCTGATCGAAGACGGGCTCGTCGGAGACCGCGCCGAACAGCGTCATCGACGAGCGGAATTTGGCGTCATCCGGCGCGCCGAGGATCGCGTTGATGGTCCGGCCCTCGACCGCGAGCACCAGCCTGGTGCATTCGATCAGCCGGCCGCCCAGGATAGGGTGGACGAGATAGGCCTCGGCCTCCGCGCGGGAGCCGATGGCATATCGCTGCGACATGGCGCTGGCGCCGAGACCTGCGACCTGGGGGAAGATGAACCACATCCAGTGAGTCTGCTTCCGGCCCCTAGTCAGCTCGCCCAAGATGTCGCCATAGACCGGGTCTTGGGCCTGGACAAAGCGATCGAGATCGAACGGATCGGTCATTGGATACCTTAGGGGATACCTTTGGAGGGCCTTGGCGGCCCCGATTATGCCTAACTTTTGGCTCCCAATGTGGTAGCTGGTATAGAGTCTCTCCGGGTGGGGGTGGGTAAGCCCCCGGGGGTCGATTTGGGGATCTGATGGTTTCCGACGCAGCACACGCCGAGAGGCTGTTGTCGCGCCGCCGTGTCGGGCGGGCTGAAACGATTCTGCTGTCTGTGGCCGCGATGGCGCTGGCGCTCGGCGCCGCCGCGTGGGTCGCCGATATCAGCGATTCGACCCCGCTGGTCTCCGCGGCGTTGCCGCCGGCCAATGCCCCCTCATTCGAGGACCGTTTCGCCTCGGCCTCAGCCGGCCCGTCGCCGCGCGAGCTTGGTCTGCGGGTGCTGGAGCGCTCCGCGGTGAATGCGGCCCAGCTCAAGCTGCGGGATGCCAAGGCGATGCTGGCCCAGAAGCTCCAGGGCGACGACTGGCGCTCGATCCTGACCGAGGACGACCGGTACATGACCGAGGAGGCGAGGCGCTCGCAGCGCGCCGACGCCATCCCCATGCCGCGCGCGCGTCCAGTCCAGGCGGACTTCTCCGCTCAGATCGCCTCCAGCCAGGCCTATGCGGACACCAATCTCAGGGTCGACAACCGCAATTTCTTCGAAAAATTCACCGACAAGATCAAGCTGGCCTCGCTGACGCCCGGCGACGGCCTGCTCGGCAGGGGGCCGGACCTCGCCGCGCTCGGCTACGATTCGCGCACCGCGGTCTATGACATCTCGGCCAAGGCGGTCTATCTGCCGAGCGGCGTGGCGCTGGAAGCTCATTCCGGCCTGGGCGCCCTGATGGACAATCCTGACCATGTCGACCGGCGGATGGTCGGCGCGACGCCGCCGGCGATCTACGATCTGAAGCCGCGCGAAAAGCCGTTCCACGGCGTCCGTGCGCTGCGCATGACCCCGGTCGAAGGCACCAGCGCGCTCGGCCGCGTCGGGCTGCTCACGCACAATTACCTGCTCGGGCCGCGCGGCGATTCCAACGGCTGCGTCTCGATCAAGGACTATGATCGGTTCATCAAGGCCTACGACAATGGCGAGTTCAACCGCCTGGTCGTGGTGCCGAGTCTGCGCGGCGCGGCGACCGCCTCGCAGCGCGCGAGCACCGATTCCTGATATTCGCCTGCGACGGCGGGGCTGCCGTTTCCCCTTCGTTAAGCCGTCCTCGTCCAGAAGCAGCCCATGAGCGATCCATCCAATTCCGAGACCCCGCTGCGCACGACGTTCAAGATCAAGCTGAACGGCGACACGCTGGCGATCGCGACCGTCGGTCAGGCCTATCAATTCCTGACCAACTTCAAATCGGTCGAGTGGATGGAATTTCGCTCGCTGCACGAGGACGCCGTCGCGGCCCTGGAAGGCGCCGCCGGTAACGCCATGCTGGCGGTGCAGGCAACCAACGCCGTGCGCGCGCTGTTCGTCAGCGCCAAGCTGCTCTGAGAGAATCTCTCCCTCTGGCCTGATCCGTCGCCCTCGAACCCACTGCAAGGCGGGTGCGACGAAGGCTTGCGCGTCCGCGCCAGGGAGAGGGAATATGAAATTGGCAGAATTCATTGCAGGCATCGAAGTTGGCGCGGAGCAACCAACCGAAGCCGCGCTCACCGCCTTCGAGACGTCCATCGGCTGTCGCTTGCCGGACGACTATCGCCGCTTCCTGCTGGCCTGCGCCGGCGGCTATCATCAGGGGGGCGCCGGCTTCAATTGGCCGCATGGGGACTGGGCGGGTTCGGTGCAGGAGGTCCTGGGATTGCGGTCCGACGAGTGCTCGCTGGTGCAGACGCGCCAGACGCCGCAATGGCCGACCGTCGATGAGCTGTTGTGGATCATGAGCGACCACGGCGGCAATCCGATCTGCATGACGATCGACAAGGCCCATTTCGGCGAGATCTGGTTCATGGACCACGAGATGGCCGAATACGAAAAGCCCTGGACACTGGCGCAGGCGATGTCCGATCAATGGGGCTATGTCCTGCCGCTAGCACCGACGTTCAGCGATTTCATCGCCGGCCTGTACGAGGAAGCAGCGGCCGCCTGAGGCGAGGCCGGGCCGAGCGGGCGGGTCCGCCGCGACATGCTGGGTCCAGCTGGTCCACGGTATCCGGTGCAAGCCCGACCTTTCTTTTCCGTCGCTTGAACTCCGCTCCCGGAACGGGCAAACGGTTCGCCAAGAAACCGTGGCCCAGGCCATCCATTCGACGCTGAGTTCAAGGCAGACCCATCATGAAACGCCGTACATTCCTCCAAGGTGGTGCGGTCGCCGGCGCGACCACGCTGGTTGCGGCCCCTGCGATCGCGCAGAGCATGCCCGAGATCAAATGGCGCCTGACGTCGAGCTTCCCGAGATCGCTCGACACCATCTACGGCACGGCGCAGACCTTCGCGAAATATGTCGCCGAGGCCACCGACAACAAATTCCAGATCCAGACCTTCTCGGCGGGCGAGCTCGTGCC
This sequence comes from Bradyrhizobium yuanmingense, assembly GCF_025200905.1. Lineage (NCBI taxonomy): Bacteria > Pseudomonadati > Pseudomonadota > Alphaproteobacteria > Hyphomicrobiales > Nitrobacteraceae > Bradyrhizobium > Bradyrhizobium yuanmingense. Next base: position 3,271,550 of record NZ_CP104173.1, read on the forward strand.
CGGCCTGCAGGCGCTCGATGCGGTCAGCACCGCATCAGTGGAGATGGCGCAGACGCCGCTCTATTTTTACATCGGCAAGGAGCCGGCGCTGGCCTATGCCACCGGCGCGCCCTTCGGCATGAACCATCGGCATCAGGAATCATGGTGGCACTTCGGGGGCGGCGCCGACCTCACCAACGAAGCGCTCAAACCCTTCAAGGCGCACGCCATCCTCTGCGGCAATTCCGGCACCCAGATGGGCGGCTGGTTCCGCAAGGAGATCAAGTCCGTCGACGACCTCAAGGGCCTGAAATTCCGCATCGCCGGCATGGGTGGCCATGTGCTGGCAAAGCTCGGGGTCGTCCCGCAGCAGATCGCGGGAGGCGATATCTATCCGGCGCTGGAGAAGGGCACGATCGACGCGGTCGAATTCGTCGGTCCTTATGACGACGAGAAGCTCGGCTTCTACAAGGTCGCCAAATACTACTACTTCCCCGGCTGGTGGGAAGGCGGTGCCATGTTGCACATGATCGTCAACGACGAGAAATGGAATTCGCTGCCTAAGCAATATCAGGCGATCGTCAACCAGGCGGGCGCGGCGGCCGGTGCGTGGATGCTCGAGAAATACGACAGCGTGAACCCCGGTGCGCTAAAGCGGCTGATTGCGAACGGCACCGAGCTGAAGGCGTTCCCGCAACCGGTGCTGGAGGCCTGCTACAATGCGACTCAGGACCATCTGAACGAGCTCGCCGCCAAGAGCGACCTGTTCAAGCGGACCAAGGAGGGCCACGACGCGTATATGAAGGAGGTGCTGTTCTATACGCAGATCGCGGAGAATTTCTACGACAACTATCTGCTCAGCAAGACGCGCAGCAAGACCTGAGCGGAAGAGGCGAGGGCGCGGTGTTTACGCCGCGCCCAGCTTCGTAGCCCGGATGGAGCGCAGCGCAATCCGGGAGAGTGCCGGGTGATGCGCGAGACCCGGATTGCACAAACGGGCGGCGCTTTCGCGCCGACCGTTGGCTCTATCCAGGCTACGGGACCGCGCATCCACTCACGTAACTGCGCGGAGACATTAACCAGCCATTAACCATATCGGCCGCATCGTTAACCATTCAATAACAGGGAACGAGTCGGCCGCCATGGAGGCTGCAGCAAAGGTCCAACGTCAGATGGTGCGCCTGCGCGGGCGCTCCTATGTGGCTTTCGTGTTCACGCCGACGGTTCCGGTCCAGGACTGGCTGCACGAGATCGACGCCACGATTGCGCGCTCGCCCGGCTTTTTCGCCGGCCGGCCGGTGGTGATCGACCTGTCTTCGGTCGATCTCAGCCAGGCCGGCATCTGCCATCTGCTCACCAGCCTGCAGGACCGCAACATCCGCGTGCTCGGCATCGAGGGTGTGGAGGAGGGAAGGCTGACGCCGACGATGCCGCCGCTGCTGTCGGGCGGACGCAGCTGCGTGGTCGAGCCGAGCGCGTCGAAGAAGGCCGAGGTGAAGGTCGAGACCAAGCCGACGTCGCTGCTGCTCGAAACCCCGGTGCGCTCGGGCCAGACCGTGATCTTCCCGGAAGGCGACGTCACCATTCTCGGCTCGGTCGGCTCGGGCGCCGAGGTCGTCGCCGGCGGCTCCATCCACGTCTACGGCGCGCTGCGCGGCCGCGCCATGGCGGGCGTCAATGGACACACCAGCGCGCGCATCTATTGCCAGAAGATCGAAGCCGAACTGCTTGCAATCGACGGATTTTACCAGACCGCCGAGGACATCGACGAGGCCCTGCGCGGCAAGCCGGCGCAGGCCTGGCTGCAGGGGAATACCATGCGAATTACAGCACTGAACTGACCAGCAAAGGAGACATTTCAGATGAGTAAGGTACTGGTCGTGACATCAGGCAAGGGCGGGGTCGGTAAGACCACGACCACCGCCGCGCTGGGAGCTGCCTTGGCGCAGCGCGGCGACAAGGTGGTCGTCGTCGATTTCGACGTCGGCCTGCGCAACCTCGACCTCGTGATGGGCGCCGAACGCCGCGTCGTGTTCGATCTCATCAACGTGGTGCAGGGCGTCGCCAAACTCCCGCAGGCGCTGATCAAGGACAAGCGGCTGGAGAATTTGTGGCTGCTGCCGGCGTCCCAAACCCGCGACAAGGACGCGCTGACGGAGGAGGGCGTCGGCAAGGTCATTGCCGAGTTGCGCAGCCGGTTCGACTGGGTGATCTGCGACAGCCCGGCCGGCATCGAGCGCGGCGCTTCCATGGCGATGCGCTTTGCCGACGAGGCCGTGATCGTCACCAATCCGGAAGTCTCCTCGGTGCGCGATTCCGACCGCATCATCGGCATGCTCGATTCCAAGACGGTGCGGGCCGAGAAGGGCGAGCGCGTCGAGAAGCATATTCTCATCACTCGCTACGATCCCTCACGCGCCGCGCGCGGCGAGATGTTGACCATCGACGACATCCTGGAGATCCTTGCCACGCCCTTGCTCGGCATCATCCCCGAGAGCCAGGACGTGTTGAAGGCCTCCAACGTCGGCACGCCTGTGACTCTGTCGAATGCCGATGGAGCGCCGGCACGAGCCTATATGGACGCCGCTAAGCGCCTCTGCGGCGAGAACGTGACAATGCACGTTCCTGCCGAGCGCAGAGGATTTATGGACCGGCTGCTGCGACGGAGGGCTGCATGAGCATGGGTCTGCTTCGACTCCTCCGCGGCAAGAAGGCCACAGCACCCGTCGCGCGCGAACGGCTGCAGATCCTGCTTGCCCATGAGCGTGGAATGCGCGGCCAGCCCGATCTGCTCGGTGTGCTGCGTGAGGAAATTCTCGCTGTCGTGTCCAAACATGTGACGCTGGACCCGACCAAGGTCATCGTCCGGCTCGAACGCGGCGACGAGGTCTCGACCCTCGAGGTCGACATCGAGGTGCCCAACGATTTCGAGGGCAAGAAGGTGGCGGTCGCGTAGGGGACGCGGCCCGCAGACTCCCGTTTTGGGGTGGGTGAGAAGGCGGTCCGCCGGGCATGGCGGGCCGCCCTTGTCTTGCCGCTCACATCGATTGGACGGAACGCGCCCCGCGCCTCGACCGTTGTGAACCACCCGCGGCAGCGTTGCACCGCGGCTGGTCAGACGGGAGAGCGCCCATGATGTCCGAGGTCCAGGTCCATACACTTGCCCGGCAGATGCTCGAACAGCACGGCTTTGCTGCGATCGCGAAGGCCGCTGAGCAGGCTCAGGCCTGCGAGGGCCGCGGCGAGGCCGATGAGGCCAGGGAATGGCGTCACATCGTGGACGCCATGAAGATCATGCGCGGCCCGCATCAGAGCTGACATCCGAAGGCGCGAGCCCCTTCAACGCTCGCCGCGATCGCCGCCTTGGGACGAATTGCGGTTCTGTGTCTGCGGCTGCGCGCGCTCGCCCGATTCCTTGCAGGGCAGCGGTTCCCACGAGCCGTCCGGCGCCTGCTGATAGGCACTGCAGGACGGCGAGGTGGACTTTTCCCCGCCCTTCTGGGCGTCGGAATTTCTCGCCAGTGCGGGCGCAGTCAGCACCGCGGCGGCTGCAATCGCGCCGGCGAAAACGAAATGGATACTCCGCATGAGGACCTCCTGTTCGAATTCGGAAAGAGGCCGCATGCTGTGAAAAATTATGACGATTTTGGGCCGCGGCAGAGGTTCCGTCGCGGCGTGCTTAACGGGGCGGCGCGCTAGCCACCCTTGCTGCGGATCAGGCCGGCGAGATTGGTCTTCTGGGCTTCGCACCAGCCGGACATGCCGAGGCGGCGCTGGTCCATGTCGGTCGCCTGGGTCGCGATCGCGACCTCCGCCATCAGGTCATCGTCCTGCTTCTCGCCCATCTTGCCGCCGGTATGCAGCCAGGCGATCGCCTTGCGCACCTTCTCGGTGGTGCCGTCGGGCAGGTGCATCTGCTGCGCCCTCTGCACGAGGTCCTGATAGGCGAGATCGGTGTTGGGGCACTCGACCTTGGCGGCGAACGCCTGCAAGACCATCGTCACATAGGTCGATCGCGGCGGCGCATCGCCCGCGAGGGCCGGCGCGGCCAACAGCAACAGGCCCGTCATCAGAAAACCGGTGCGCATCCCTGGGACCTCCTCCATTTTATCGAGAGGCTAGCGTCCGGCGCGCCGCTCGGCAATGGGACCGGGACACAATTGTCGCCGATCGGCCCAGTAGGCTAACCTGCGCTCCCCAGCATCGGAGCGCGATATGAGCCTGTTCAGCACGCCGTTCGATCCCACACGCGACACCGCGCTTGTCACCGGCGCAGGCAACGGCATCGGCCGCGCGATCGCGCTCGGCCTGGTCGGCGAGGGCGTCCGCACCGTGTTCGCGGATGTCAGCGCGGAGCGGGTGCGTGCCGCGATCGGCGCGAGCGAGAGGCCAGGTCTCGCCGTGCCCTGGGTCGGCAATCTTGCCAGCTTCGAGGCCTGCGATGAGCTGCTGACATCAGCGCATTCCGCGCTGGGCGAGGTCACGCATTTGGTCCACAGCGCCTCGCCGCCGCGGCGCGAGGCGGATCACTTGCTCGCAGTCGATCGCAACACCTGGCAGGAGATGCATGCCGTCAATCTCGATGCCGGCTTTCACCTGGCGCGCGGGCTCGCCAAGCGGCTGATCGCGGCGAAGCGGCCGGGCTCGTTCCTGTTTCTGACCTCGCTACATGCGGGCACGCCGCGCAACCTGGCGCATTACTCGACGGCAAAGGCCGCCATGGCGATGCTGGTGAAGGAGCTGGCCAAGACGCTCGGACGCTACGACATCCGCGTCAACGCGCTGGTCCCCGGCGCGATCGCAGCCGGCGGGTTCGTCGCCGATCCCGCGCTGGCGCGGCACATTCCGCTCGGACGCCTCGGTGAGGCCGGGGATCTCGCACCGATGGCGCTCACGGTGCTGTCGAACAAGCTGTCCGCTTACGTCACCGGCGCAGCCTTCGTCGTCGACGGCGGATTGTCGCTGACGAACTGGTTCGAGGCGCCGGTGCTGGATTAGCCTAGCGCTGCCAGGCCGGCACCGGATCGAGCGGCGTGCGATAGACCTCGTTGTGATCGCGATCGGTGACGCGCACCGCGCAACCTTTCTGCTGTAGTTCGGGCTTTACCTGCGACAGCTCGCAAGCCAATTGGTCGGCGCGATCGGAGGCAACCTCGATGTCTTCGAGGATGATTCCACCCTGGTTCTTGAACTCACCACCAACCACGAGATCGAAAGAATAGTAGGGCATGCGAATTCCCCGGTGTGACGATCTGAGCTTCAGTGCAAGTCTCAACACATGTCGGATGGTACCACTGAGTCGACATCTATCGAATGAACAGAGCGCGCAATCTCTGGGCTTATGGCGCAGAAATGATGTGCAACGTGCGGGCTCGTTAAGAGTTTATTAAATATACCCGCGCGATCATTAGGCATGGAATTGCAGCAGAACCGGGCTCCGGGAACCGGCAGCTGCAAGAGAAGGCCGCCGGCATAGATCCCGACGGCCTTTTCTCTTGAGCGAGACGTCGCTCACCGTAATCGCCCGGAGTTAACGCTTCACATCGACTCGGACAGCGTGCGTGAGCGCGTGACAGCAAGGCTGCGTCGTTGCTCTAAAGCGCGATGCGATGAGGATGAATCGTCATCGCGCTTCAGGTTGTTGTTGTTTGAGCATGATCGTTTCGGAAAACCGCTGCGCACTTTGCGCTTACGCGGCCCTTCGGGTTCGGATCATGCTCTAGCGCAGCGGCATCGGCGGACGCACGATAGGTCCGTCGTCATCAGCAACGGCTTGCGTCGTCGTGGTCGGCGCAGCCGGCGGCGTGGCGGCGGCGGCCTGCGATAGCGGCGGCGAAGGCGCGAGCGGCGCGGGCGAAGAGGCCGGCATGTAGGTCCGCGTTACAGGCGGCTTGGGCTTGCGAACCGGCGCCGCCGCAGGCTGCGGCGGGAGCGCGGCTGCGCGCGCGCGCGGATCGACCGGCGGCCTCGCCTCGGTGACCGGCTTCGGTGCGGGAGGCCTCGCCATCTCGCGCGCCATCTGCTCCTGTCCGGCTTTCAACTCGGCGATGTTGGCCTTGAGCTGCTCGATCTGCTGCGCCATGGCGGCGAGATCGCGTGTCATCGATTGCACCGATTGCGCCGCGTCGACCGACTGTGGTGCCGCGGGCACAGTCGCAGCTAGCTGAGCCGCGGGCGGCGTCGCAGCTTGATCTGCGGTTTGGTTGGGCGTGGCTTCCGCTGCGGGCGGCGCAGCCTGGGCGGCGGCGACCGGCGCGCTTTGCTGCGGTGTCGCAGACAACAACGAGGTCGTCGGGAGCAGCGAGGTCAGCACCGGCGTCCATTCGGCCAGTAACTGCTTTGCTGTGTCGCCGTGCTTCTCCCAGGCGATGCTGGCGGCCACGCTGGCGCCGGCAAGCAGGAACGTGACGAACGCCCCGCGCAGCCACTTGCCGACCGAGGACCGCTTCTTCATCACGGGACCATCGCTGGACGTGACGCGGACAGCGGTGTCGATCGACGGTGCCGCAGTGGATTTTCCGTAGACGACGTTGATGCTTGGCTCGGGCGCGCGCGCCGGCTCCAGAGTGAACTTCGGCGTGACCTTGGGCTGCGGGGCAAACTTGGGTTCCGGGGCAAACCTGGGCTCCGGACGCGGCGCGATCTCTGGCGCCAGCGCAGGCGACACGCTGGCGGGGCGCGAGGCCCGCACGATCTCGGGCGAGATCTGGACCGCGTCGTGAGGATCGTTGTCCTTGACCGTGTCTTTCACGATCTCATCGACGATTTGCTTGGCGTTCAGCGTCGCGAGCATCGCAGCTCCTTTGAAGCCCAGTGTTCGAGGTTAAGGCATCCGCATTGGCGCGGGGCTGATCCGAGGTGAGGCCATACCCGGTCCCCATGTCGCACGAGTCCAGCCGGGTTTGACCAAAGCAAGGCGAGGGGATGGAGATGATGCGACACTCTTCCGCCCTTTGTGGTGATGGAACCCAATTTGCCGAACACGCGCATGTGTTCCTGCACCGCCTTGTTTTCAGCACGATTTTGGCACTATCTGGTGACGGCGGGGGCGTCGTTATTCCGCTATCGGGGGGCCGGCGGTGCCAAGATCTCTACTCGTTTTGTTCGTCGCAGCCCTGCTGCCGCTGGGCGGCTGCATGCAGACGACACTTTCGCCATCGACGGATGCGAGCATGACGCCGCGCGACCGTCAGTTGCTCGCGCACGCGCCTTACGCCAAGGCGAACGTGCCCCAGCAATATCTGCGTCACATCGTCGATTACCACCGCAAGGAGCAGCCGGGCACGATCCTGGTCGATACCGACGCGCGCTACCTCTATTACGTGCTGCCCGAGGGCAAGGCGATCCGCTACGGCGTTGCGGTCGGCGAGGAAGCCATGGCGTTCTCCGGCGTCGCGCGGGTCGGCCGTTTGGCGGAATGGCCGGACTGGGTCCCCACCGCGGATATCCAGGCGCGGCTCGGTCCCTATCCCGCGCGCGTTCCCGGCGGTCCCGCCAATCCGCTGGGCGCGCGGGGCATCTATCTCTATGTCGGCAACAAGGACACGCTCTATCGCATCCACGGCACCAACCAGCCCGAATATATCGGGCAGGCGATCTCGTCCGGCTGCATCCGGATGCGCAACGAGGACGTCATCGATCTCTACGACCGGGTGAAGCTCAATTCGATGGTCGTGGTGCTGCCGCCGGGGCAGAGCGCGCAGGCCGCGGCGGGCGGGCGCTGGCGCGGCTGAGGTCTGCGCCGGTCAGTTCGAATTTAGGTGCGTTGTCACGCTCTAGTTCTCAGGCCGGGCGACCCGCCATTGCAGCGTCGTGGCGTTGCCGTTGGCGTCGCCCGGCGCCTTGTCGGCGGGCGAGGTGTAGAGCGGGCGATAACGGTAGGCCCACATCTTGCTGCCGTCGTTGCGGTTGATCACGGTGAAGTCGCCGACGGCCCTGGCGTCGGCCGTTGCGGCGAGCGGCACCCAGCTCTCGATGCACTTGCCGTTGCAGTTCGACGTCTTTCCCGTGGTGTCGCGCTCATAATAGTAGAGCGTCATGCCGTTGAGATCGACGAGCTTGGGCCCCTGCTTGGTCAGGATGACCTTCGCGGGAGCCGTTGGCGCCTCGACCTTCGGCGGAGGAGGATCGCCGCCGCCATGGCCCCCTGCGACCGCCTGAACGGTCGAGAGCGCGACGGCCGCGGCCACAACGAGAAACCTGAACATCCGAAACTCCGCCCCGCAAAGTTAATCGCGCGTTAAGCGCCCCAATGCGGCCGACGTTAGCAGCCGAAGGTTAGTTCCTGGTTTCGTGCGCTGCGACAATTACGGACATGGTCCGCGATCAGAGCTGCGTATCGCGCAGCGGCGCGCGGCTGAGCTCGTTGCCGGCGGCGATGGCCTTGCGCAGCAGCCGCATCAGCTCCTCACTCTCTTTCGCGCTGAGGCCGCGCAGCATGATGCGCTGCGCGGATTCGACGGCCGGGGTGATCTTGCGCAGCGTGCGGCGGCCCTCGTCGGTGATCTCGAGCTCACGCGCGCGGCGGTCGCGGCTGGAGGGGCGCCGCTCCGCGAGGCCCTTCTGGACGAGGCGATCGATCACGCCGGTGATGGTGGTGCGATCGTAGGCGATCAATCCGGCGAGCGTCACCTGATCGAGCCCCGGATTGGCCTTGATGGTTGCAAGCGCGGCGTATTGCACCGGAGTGAGATCGAAGCCGGCGTCCTCGACCTCGGCCAGGAACACCGCGACCGAGATCTGCTGGAAGCGGCGTGCCAGATGTCCGGGCATGTCGTTGTTGTCTTTCACCGAAATCTCCTCCGGGGCAGAGCGGTGCGGATCGTTGACAAGTATACTGATAGTCAGCATACTGATCAATAACCAAACAGAACTTGGCGGGAGAGGTGCTCATGCAGTTCCATCTCAATGGATTTCAGCCGGGCGACCCTGAAATCGCCGATCCTGCCGCGCGCGTTCAGGCATCGGGAGCGGCGGGCGCCGTGCCTGGCGAGGTCGATGTCCTCATCGTCGGCTGCGGGCCGGCCGGCCTGACGCTCGCCGCCCAGCTCGCGCAATTCGCCGACATCAGGACGTGCATCGTCGAGCAGAAGCCGGACCGCCTCCTCGTCGGCCAGGCCGACGGCATCGCCTGCCGCACCATGGAGATGTTCCACGCCTATGGCTTCAGCGAGCGTGTGCTGAAGGAGGCCTGTTGGGTCAACGAGACCACGTTCTGGAAGCCGGATGAAGCGGCGCCGGAGAAGATCGTCCGCAGCGGCCGGGTGCAGGACGTCGAGGACGGGCTGTCGGAATTCCCGCACCTCATCCTGAACCAGGCGCGCGTCCATGATTGCTTTCTCGACGTCATGCGCAAATCGCCGGCGAAGCTCGCGCCGTATTACAGCCGGCGCGTGCTTGATGTGAATGTTGATCCGGCCGCCGGCGCCGACCATCATGCCGTGACCGTGCGCCTCGAACGCGTCGATGCCGCGAACGAGGGCAAGGTCGAGACGATCAAGGCCCGCTACGTCGTCGGTTGCGACGGCGCCCGCAGCACGGTGCGCAAGTCGATCGGGCGCGAGCTGCACGGTGATTCCGCCAACCACGCCTGGGGCGTGATGGACGTGCTGGCCGTGACCGATTTTCCGGACATTCGCTTCAAGTCGCTGATCCAGTCGGCCAAGGACGGCAGCCTGCTGATCATTCCGCGCGAAGGCGGCTACATGGTCCGCATCTATGTCGAGCTCGCCAAGCTCGATGTCGGCGAACGCGTTGCCAATCGCAACATCACCGCCGATGACGTGATTGCGAAAGCGCAGCGGGTCCTGAAGCCGCATCGGCTCGAGGTGAAGGAGATCGCCTGGTGGTCCGTCTACGAGATCGGCCAGCGCCTCACCGACAAGTTCGACGACGTGCCGGAGGGCGAGATCGAGACGCGCCAGCCGCGCATCTTCATCGCCGGCGATGCCTGCCACACCCACAGTCCGAAGGCCGGGCAGGGCATGAACGTGTCGATGCAGGATGCCTTCAATCTCGGCTGGAAGCTCGCCGCCGTGCTGCGGAGGCAGTGCGCGCCAAGCCTGTTGCATTCCTATTCGGCCGAGCGCCGGGCAGTCGCGAAGGAGCTGATCGATTTCGATCGCGAATGGGCTGATATCCTCGCCTCCGCCGCCAAGGCCGGCGGCGCCGATGCCGCCAAAACGCAGGACTATTTCGTCCGGCACGGACGTTTTACCGCGGGCACGGCAACGCATTACAAGCCGTCGATGCTCACCGGCGCGGCCACGCATCAGCACCTCGCGCAGGGCCTCATTATCGGCACGCGCTTCCATTCCGCGCCGGTGATCCGGCTGGCGGACGCCAAGCCGGTGCATCTCGGCCATGCCGCACGGGCCGATGGCCGCTTCCGCATCTACGCGTTCTCGCCCGATGAGAGCCCGGCAGCGTCGGGCTCGGCCATTCGTGCCTTGTGCAATTTCCTCGCGGAATCCCGGAAGTCACCTATCCGTCGATATACGCCTGTTGGAGCTGACATCGACAGCGTGATCGATCTGCGCGCGGTGTTTCAGCAGGACCATCGCGAGCTCGCCATCGAGGCAATGCCGCCGATGTTGCTCCCGAGCAAAGGCCGTTACGGCTTGTACGACTACGAGAAGATGTTCTGCCCGGATCTCAAGAGCGGCCACGACGTTTTCACGATGCGCGGCATCGATCGGGCGGCCGGCTGCATGGTCGTGGTGCGGCCCGACCAGTATGTCGCGACCGTGCTGCCGCTCAACGATTTTGCCGGGCTGGCCTCGTTCTTCGACGCATTCATGCTGCCGGCGAGGTGACGCCGAAAGCGCCGCGCGGGCCGTTCCGCCCGCGTTTCCGCCGCCGAGCTCTGGCTAGCCGCAACGAAAGCCCGGCCTTGGTGCCGGGCTTTCCGCTCCCGCGCCCTCCGGTTCCGTGCGCGTACAATTTAAGAAAGTTCTTCGCGGGCAGATTTCATCGATCGTAATATGTCTATCCAAAGCTGTAAGCATCCACTCGGGGCAGCGGGGCACCGGAGGATGACGATGAGACAGAACCAAGCGGAGACGCGCCGTCAGCAAAATGTCGCGAAGCGGTCGATGACCAAGGAGGCCAAGCAGCTGGCCGGCCTGATTGCCGGACTGCGCGAATCCCTCGAGGAGATCCACAAGGAGCGGGCGGGCACCAAGCTGTCGGGCGCAGAAATGGGACTACTCGATGAGCGTCGCAACAATCTGCTGCTCACCATCGCAGCCCTCAATGACCGCCTTTCGGCGGTGCAGGGCCTGATCAATCTCGGCCGCCCGCATATTATCCGCGTGCACTAGCGCCGATCCGAGGCAACGAGATCGGCTCTGTTGCGACGGCACGGGGCCGGCCACAGGCCTCGTGGATGGCACCAAATTGCCACGCTCCCGGCGAATTGCCGCCAAAGCCCGCTGCCACGACAAGGCCGGGTGCAGGGCGACGCAAGGGGATGCGAATTGGCCTACAAGATGGTCGCAGAACGCGACAACGAGAAGTACAGTTTCGCCCGCGAGAGCCGGTTGCTCATCGTGGCGAAGGCGAAAGTGTGGGCGAGCGAGGGGTGGCGGGTGGTCGTCACCGACCAGGATGGCAAGGCCTACGCGCCGTCCGAGCTCGATCAGCTGTCCGCAGCGTGATGGTGGGGCGCGACCTCTTGCTCAGAGTCGGCACCGCGCGCATCAACGCACGGTGGTCTCCGAGAACAGGTTGATGATCACCACCCCTGATACGATCAGCGCGATGCCGACGAAGGCTGCGGCGTCCAGGATCTGACGGAACAGCACGAAGGAGACGGTGGCGGTCAGGATGATGCCGACCCCGCCCCAGATCGCATAGGCGATGCTCAACGGGATCACCCGAATCGCCACCGAGAGCGCGTAGAACGAGGCGACGTAGAACAGCACCATCGCCAGCGTCGGCCAGGGACGGGTGAACTGCGCGGACTGCTGCAGGAACGCCGACGCGGTGACCTCGAACACGATGGCGAGGGCGAGAGCCGTATAGGCGTTGAAGACGGAGGTCATGCGGAGGCTGTGTCCGGGCCGACGGATGGCTGACGTGCGACCGCAAATATCACGCGGGAATGACGAGTCCGCGACAGGACGCAGCGCTTGCGTCGCCCGAAGTTTGACTCTACGGACCTCTTTCATGCTCGTCATCTCCATCCAGAGCCAGGTGGTCCACGGCCATGTCGGCAACAGCGCGGCCGCCTATGCCATGCAGGCGGAGGGCGTGAACGTCGCTGCGGTGCCGACGACGCTGCTGTCCAACCATCCGCGCTATCCGAGCCTGCGCGGACGGGTGCTGGAGACCGAGCTCGTCGCCGATCTCCTGAGGGGAGTCGAGGAGCGCGGCCTGGTCGACGAGGCCGCGGTGGTCGTCACCGGCTATCTCGGCTCGCCCGGCAATGCCGCCGTCATCGCCGATTTCGTCGAGCGGGCGCGCACGCGCAATGGGAAGCTCGTCTATCTCTGCGATCCCGTGATCGGTGACGACGGCCGCGTCTATGTCGCGGACGGCATCCTGGACGTGCTCCGCCACCGGCTGCTGCCGACGGCGAACCTGACGACGCCGAACCAGTTCGAGCTCGAGCTGCTCTCTGGGGTCGCAATTGCCGACGCCGAGAGCCTCAGCGCGGCCTGCGCGGTGCTGGCTGGGGCAGGCACCGACGTCGTCGCCACCGGCTGCACCCTCGCTGACACGGCGGCGGGCCAGGTGGAGACGATCCTGTGCACTGATGGGCGATTGTCGCGCTTTGCGACGCCGCGCCTGCCGATCCGTCCCTACGGCACCGGCGATCTCCTCACCGGGCTGATCGCGGCGCATCTGGCCAAGGGCGAAGCAATGGAGTTGGCGGTACGGCGCGCGGTCGACACGGTCTTTGCCGTGCTGGTGCGCACGCAGGCCGCCGGCTCGGCCGAGATGCGGCTGGTGCCGCTGCCGACGGCAGAGCGCAAGCCGTAAACCGTCAGGTCGCGCGCTTGCCGGCCGATTGCGCCGACTTCTGCGGCTTGGCCGCCGGGCCCTTCTGCTCGCGCGCGACGTCGGCCTTCGGCGGCTTGGCGCTCGCAAGGCCCTGTGTCTTCTTCGGCTTAACGCCGGCAACGTCCTTGCGGTCGGAGGTGCCGCGCTTCGAGATATATTCCTGGCCGTCGATCGGCCCGACATGGGGCGGATCGCGGCCGAGATAGGGTCGGCCGATGCCGTAGGCCTTGCCGTTGGCATCGACCCACTTCCACAGGATTTCGGTCGAGACCCAGCGCTGCGCCCTGTTGCTGCCTTGCGTGCTGACGATGTCTGCCGCCATGCCGTGACCGTAGCCGCCGCGCGTGCTGCCGCCGTGATAGGAGCGGTTGGAGGCGGCCTTCAGGCCGCTCGCGATCGACTGGCGATAGTCGTCGCGGAACGCGCTGGTGATGCCCGGCGACAGGCCGGCGGCTTCGGCCGCGAGCATCATGCGGAACAGCTTCTGCTTGAAGCTCTTGTCCATGCCGCCGATGACGTAGTCCATCATCGACATGCCGGCGCGCTCGGCCGCATGCGGATCCTTCCAGGTGAAGTCCTGATCGACCAGCTTGGTGAAGCTGCGCATCACCGTGACGGTCTTGCCCTTGCGCTTGATGGTGACTGCGCGCCGCTCCTGCACCTTCATCGTGTCTTCCTTGGCGGTGCGCTGATAGAGCGCCCAGAGGTAGCGGTCGATGCAGGCCTCCATGACGAAGCATTCGTCGAGCACGGCGATGTTGTCGGCAGGCGGTGACGCCTTGCGCGCAGGCGCAACGGGGTCGCTCGCGATCGCCGCGGCCGACAATGTGTCCGTCGTCACGATCTCGGTGGGATCGGTGTATGCGAGCTTGACGGGCTCCGCCACAGGGGCGGGGGCAACCTCGCTGACGACGGGCTCCGGTTCAGGCAAGATCGGCGGCGCGGGCACGGCTTCCACCGGCAGGATCAGCGCCGGGTCGGCCGAGGCAAGCTTGATGGTGGAGGCGGGCTCTTCCGGCGTTGCCTCTGCCGGCGCGGGAGGGTCGGGCAGCGCAGTGACGGTGTCTGCGATGTCGGCGGTCAAGGCGAAGCGGTCCTCAAGGGTCGTAGCGCGCGGCACGTCGGCGAGGTCGATGCGGCCGAGATCCTTGGCATGATCCTTGGCGCGCGAGATGGCGGCCGCATTGGCGGCGCTGTTTTCGATGAGCGCAGGCGCATAAGCGGAGAGAGACAATGCCAGCCAGCCGGCGAGAACGGCCGAGGGACACGACACCGCCACCAGAAGAGACCGCCGATCGTTCATGATCCCTGCCTCCAAACGGTCTGCTCGAACAATCTTGCCCGAACAGTGATGATGCAAACAGTCTGACGAAACAGTCGCACGGAAAGGCACGCAGCACGTCGATTGTTCGGGCCACGGTGTGGCGGCGCAATGGCGCAAATCGGGGAGTGCGGGCTTTTCGGGGCAACTGTGGCCGAGGTGCAACGCCCGGTTCCATTTGACGTTGCCGCAACTTTGTTGCGGCTGGTGCGTTGGAGGCGCCATGACGCATCCCTCGCTTCGTCCCATGGACGCCTTCGACCCCACCGAGCCCGCCATCCTGCACGATCGTCTCTCCGACACGATCATCACCTGGACCGCCGACCAGGCCGAGGACTACCGCCGCGCCAGCCGGCCCGGCGCGGATGGAACCGTGGCCTGGAAGACCTATCTCTTCGACGGCTGGGGCAACGTGCTTGGTGGCTGAGCGGCTCCTCTGGAGGCGCCGCGTCGCAGGCGGCGTGATTCGCCCAAATCCCTGGACGCATTAGGCATAACGTCATGCATTGCATGCGATGTTGCAATGCGGCGGTGTATGTCGCACTGCAGCAAAATACGCCTAAATAGGCTCCGACTCTCAAACCTCGGAGCATCACCAATGAACAAAAAGACCTTGTCGATCGCCGCCTTCCTGACGATCGCGGGCGGTACCGCGGCTTTCGCCGCCGAGCTGCCGACCTATGAGGCCAACGGTTTCCCGGTTTCCCCGCTGCAGGTGCGCGTGCTCGGTGCCGCACATGTCGAGCAGCAGGTCGCAGCGCCAAGCGCAATCGCCTCGGTCCACCAGGCGAAGGTGCTCAGCCCGCGCAAGGTGAAGACCGCGGACGTAATCACTGGCGCGGGCCGCTAAGCTCGCCGCGCGCGCAGGCTTGACGGCGAGCGGCCGTAGAGTTCGGCGAAGGCGGCGTTGAACCTGCGCAGGCTGCCGAACCCGGCCTGGAATGCGATAGCGGTCATGCTGTCATCGCCGGCATCGAGCAGGCGCTTGGCGCGCTGGACACGCAGTGTCTTGGCGAGCTGCTGCGGCGTAGCGCCGACATGGCGCTCGAACAGGCGCGCCAGGTGACGCGACGAGATGCCGAGCCGCGTCGCGAGATCGACCACCGAGCCTTCATCCAGCGCGCCGTCATCGATGAGCCTCATGGCCCGGGCCACCGTGGAGCGCGTGCCGTTCCAGGCCGGGCAGAAAGGAGCGGTCTCGGGACGGCAGCGCAGGCAGGGCCGGAAGCCGGCGGCCTCGGCAGCCGCAGCCGTCGGATAATAGACCACATTGCGCGCCAGCGGCTGCTTGGCCGGACAGACCGGCCGGCAATAGATGCCCGTGGTCTTCACCGCCGTGAAGAAGCGGCCGTCATAGCGGGGATCGCGGCGCAGGCGCGCGGCGTTGCAGACATCAAAGCTCAGCATGATCGCATGGTAGCGCATGAGGTCGGCGGCGGAAGGGCTGCCGGATGACCGAGTCTGATTGTGGCGAGCCGCGGCTCGCCTCGCGGCCTAGAAGGCGGTTCTCATCGCAACACGGCCGGAGACCCCATCGTGACCAGCCCGAGAGACGTCGTACTGAACGCCTGGAAGACCTTTTCGTCCCGCGATCCCGAGCGCATCGCGGCACTCTTCACCGAAGACGCCGAATGGATCGCGCCGAAGGGCAATGCCACCGCCATCGCGCTCGACCACACCGATCACATGAAGGGGCCGCACCAGATCGCGCGCTTCATCGCGCAGGAGATGCACCGATTTGTTTTCGGACATCGATATCGTCTTCCGCGGCGTGTATGTCGACGGCGATGTCGTGATCGTGGAGGAGCGGATGCGCGCCACGCTGCCCGGCGGCAAGCCGTACGAGAACGAGTATTGCTTCGTGTTCGAGGTGGTGGGCGACCGGATCAGGCAAGTGCGGGAATACATGGATACGCGCAAGGGATGGCGGACGGTCTTCGATGAGGGGCTGTAACACGCGTAGGCGGCATCGCCCTCGCGTGACAGCCCTGCAGCCGCGTGGGTTGAGCGGCTCAGCGAGCCGACATATCGAGTGATCCATGGATCAGCGGACGAGCGGCGCCGACGCTCAGAACAAGGATACCGCGCCGGCACTGCTCGGCGTGGTCTGCGGGCTTGCCGCAGCGCTGTTCTGGGCGCTCGGCTTTGCCGCCACGCGGCACGGCCTCAAGGCCGGCTTCACGCCGGTCGATCTGCTGGTGCATCGCTATGTCTGGTCGGGGATCGCATTCCTGCCCCTGGTGTTGCGCGCCGGACTCTCCGATCTCTGCGGCATCGGCTGGGGCAGGGGGCTCGTGCTGATGGTGCTCGGCGGTCCCGTGATGTCGCTGATCTCGTACATCGGCTTCCTGTTCGTCCCGCTCGGCCATGGCAGCGTGATCCAGCCCTCTTGCGCCACGCTCGGCGGCCTCCTGCTCGCGGCGGTCGTGCTGAAGGAGCGGATCTCCGCCTCGCGCCTGACTGGCGCGCTCGTCATCGTCGGAGGCCTCGGCGTGATCGGTGCGGAATCAATCGGCCACATCGGTGCCGACGGCATTCAGGGCGATCTCATCTTCGTGCTCGCCGGATTCATGTTCGCCGGCTTCGGCGCGATGCTGCGTCGATGGCGCGTCTCGGCCGTGTCGGCTGCGCTCGTGATCAACGTGCTGTCGCTGCTGCTGGTGCCGGTCTACGTCGCCACGGTGGGCCTCGCCCACATTGCGTCGATCGGCATGACCGAGAACGCGATCCAGGCGCTGGCGCAGGGCGTGCTTGCCGGCCCCGCGGCGCTCTATCTCTACGCCGTCTCGGTCCAGCGTCTCGGCGTTGCCCGCGCCGCGGTGTTTCCGGCCTGCGTGCCCGCGCTGACGCTGCTCACCGGCTGGCTGCTGCTCGGCGAGCCGCCCACGATGCTGCAGACGGCAGGCCTCGTGACGGTGCTGTGCGGGTTCTACCTGGCGCAGCGGCAAAGCTAGCGGACCTCACGCCTTCTTCACGAACTCGGACTTCAGATTCATCGCGCCGATGCCGTCGATCTTGCAGGCGATGTTGTGGCCGTCGCTGGCGTCCTGCAGGCGGATATTGCGCACCTTGGTGCCGCCCTTGACGACCGAGGACGAGCCCTTGATCTTGAGATCCTTGATCACGATGACGCTGTCGCCGTCGGCGAGCACATTGCCGTTGGCATCGCGCACGCCCGTATCCTGCGCCGTGTCCGCGACCGCGTCCGCCGCGCCGCTCCATTCATGGCCGCATTCCGGGCAGACCCAGAGATCGCGGTCCTGATAGGCGTGCTCGGAATTGCAGGTCGGGCATTTCATCGTGTCGGTCATGACGGGTCTTGTCTCGCGCGTTCGTTCGCGGCGCGACCGTAGAGGCGGGAACCGGGAAAGCAAGCAAAAGCTGCGCACGGCGCGGGCTGGCCGCGCCTGCCGGTGCGATATCACCGGGCGATGCCTGCCGACGCTTTCAATGAGGCAACATCGCCGCCGCGCGTTGAGCTGCATCAACGGCACTGCGCGCGGGGGGCGTATCGTGTCTTCAGGAATGACCGCCGGAGGCAGCGATGGACGACACACTCAGACGAAAAATCCAGACCTTGCTGGACCAGCACCGCACGATGCGGATCGCGACGCTTCGCGCCGATGGCTGGCCGCAAGTGACGACGGTCGGCTATGCCAACGAAGGTTTCACCATCTACTTCCTCTGCGGCCCCGACAGCCAGAAGGCGCAGAACATCTCGCGGGACGAGCGCGTGTCGCTGGCGATCGACGACGATCCCGCGCAAGTGATGGAGATCACCGGCCTGTCCATGGCGGCGCGGGCGGTGGCCGTGACCGATCCAGCCGAGGCCGAGAAGGCGATCGCGCTTTTGATGGCGCGCTATCCCGAGCAGAAGGCCATCGGCCTCCCCGTGCCGAAGCCATCCGAGGTGCGGCTGATCCGTCTCACACCGACGGTGATCTCGCTGCTCGATTATTCCAAGGGATTCGGCCACACCGATCTCGTGACGTGCTGAGGACGCGAGCTGCGAGCTGGCTTGACGCAGATCAAGCTGGCGTCGTGGTGCACATCTAAGCTGCTCCACGATTCAATGCCGTGAGGTCGGGCGATGTCGCACAATGTTCGAATCTCCATCGGCATCGCCGTCCTGATCGCGCTGTCGGTGCTGTTTCTCTTCAGCGTCGTTCACACCGCCGCCGGGGCGCCGAGGCCCGGCTCGCGCGCGGTCGCCGCAGGTCATCGCCTGGCGCAGGCGTGGTGCCAGTCGTGTCACGCGATCGAGCCGCACATGGCCGGCTTCTTCGACGAGGCACCGAGCTTCCAATCCATCGCCGACCGCAACGGCACCACCGCGCTCTCGCTCAAGGTGTTCTGGCGGACCAGTCACCAGACCATGCCGAATCTCGTGATCTCGCCGGAGCAGGCCGAGGTGCTATCGGCCTATATCCTGAGCCTGAAGCGCAATTGAGGGCCGGCTCAAGCAAGTGTTGCGAAAACAACCCCATGCACAGTAGCCATCCCCATGGAATTGCTCGGGTTTTTCCTGACTTCGGCAAAATCGAACAAGAGTTGACCCGTCGGGCAAAACAATGGCATGATGCCATCGTGGAACGCGGTCGGGGGCGTCAGGTGCGGCACCATCCCGGATTACGCTGACGCTCCATCCGGGCTACGCTCGCTTCGCAACTTGCGACGAGTTCCCTCATGAGCTTTCTCCTCAACATCGACGTTCCTGACGTGGCGAAAGCCACGACGTTCTACACCGAAGCCTTTGGCCTCTCGGTCGGCCGCCGCTTCGGCGCCGACTTCGTCGAGCTCAACGGCTGGCCCGCACCGGTGTATCTCTTGACGAAGCAGGCCGGCACCATCGGCGCCGGCGGCGACCGCCGCCGGTATGAGCGGCACTGGACGCCGGTGCATATCGACGTCGTCGTCGACGATGTCGACGTAGCTGTCGCGCGTGCGCTCGCTGCGGGTGCGATTCTGGAGGTGCCGGCGAGCGATGCGCCGTATGGGCGGATCGCGATGCTGGCCGATCCGTTCGGGCACGGTTTTTGTCTGTTGGCGTTCAGCGCGCAAGGGTATGACGCGTTGCTTGAAGGTGCGTAGCCTAATCCGGGGCCGAGCGTGCTGAGCCACCCGGATTGCGCTTTGCTCCATCCGGGCTACGATCGCCTGCGGAAGGCTGCGCCGACATCGGAGCGACATGGCAAAGAAGCTGAAGACGTACCAGACCTCGCTCGGCTTCTACGATCAGGCGATCGCCGCGCCCTCGATGAAGGCGGCACTTGCCGCCTGGGGCGCCAGCTCCAATCTGTTCCATCAGGGAGTCGCCAGGGAGACCGACGACCCTGATGTCGTCGCTGCAACCATGGCGAAGCCGGGCGTGGTGCTGAGGCGCCCGGTCGGCTCGGACGGCCCGTTCACCGAGAGCGCGGAGCTGCCGACCGATCTCGGCGAGGGCGAGAGCAAGACTAAGAGCAAGACCAGGTCCAAGAGCAAGGCGACGTCAAAGAAGCGTCCCGCCAAGACGGCCCGGAATGCATCCCGCGAAATCGATGATGCGGCCGCGCGCAAGGCTGCTGCAGCTTTCGAGAAGGAGGAGCGGCGGCGCGAGGCAGGGCGTGCCAAGGAGGAGGCCGCCCGCGCCAAGGAGCGTGCGCGGCGCGACAAGGCGGTTGCCGCGGCGGAAGCCGCGCTCGACAAAGCAAGACGCGAGCACGAAGCGAAGGCCGGGGCGATCGAAGCCGAGCGGGCCGCGCTCGAGGCGCGCGCCGAAGCCGAGCAGGAGCGCTGGGACAAGCAGAGGCACAAGCTGGATCAGGCGCTGCGCCGCGCGCGCGAGTGAGGAGCAGGTGCCGACGTCCGGGGAGATTTGTTGCTCAACCAGACCACACTTGCGTCATACTCGCCGTCATTGCGGGCCACTGGGTCCGCGCGGAGCGCGGCCCGATGACAGGCTCCGCGAAGCAATTCAGGCTCCCTCCGCGGAAGGACTCTGGATTGCTTCGTCGCAAGTGCTCCTCGCAATGACGGGGAGAGGTCGGAGCGCCAAAGCTCACAGCGCTTATGTCCGCACCTCGCGCGAAATTTGCTTGCCTCGCCTGGCATCCTTTTGCACTCTCCGCGCGAAGGAGACCAACGCATGACCAAGATGACTGCCGCCTGTGCGCTCGGAACCGCCCTGGTTCTGAGCAGCCTTGCAATCTCGGACGCCGAAGCCCGGACGCGGAGAGCCGTCGTCGTTCGCGCGCCGCAGGAGCGGCTCATCGTCACGGCGCCGGTGCTGAGGCCGACGCCGTGGGATTACAACATCGTGCCACGCTATCGCTATCGCCCCGAGCACGACCGGGTCGATCCCTACGGGCCGCCCTTGGTGCCGTCCTACGTGCGCTATGAGGGATGGCGCTGGCCGTATTGGTGGTGAAGGCCGACGGACGCCAAACTGATCGGCGCATGAGCGCACGCTGACAGATGCAGGACGTGCATCTGCTCGTCATGATCACCACTCTCTATCGGCAGAGAAGCGAAAGGGGCGGGGCTGCGCCGCCCGTGCTCCTACGGCCGCTCCGGTCCTTGCCTCTGATAACTAGGGGTTGTACGCTGCACTGCAGAAAAGTGCATGGGCGTAAATGGATCGGCTGAAATGAGCGTGATTGAGAGCGTGGCGTCCGAGCAGCTTGCGGAGCCGAAGATGCCGCCGGGCGTGCTGACCGAAGGTCCGGTGGTCGAGGCCAAGTTTCGCGATTCCTACATCTCGTTCGCCATCATGGTCGGCGGCTCGGTCGCGGCGCTGGTCTGGGCCTTCTGGCAAGGCATCGGCTGGGTCGAGGTTTCGGTCTTCGCCGGCACGTTCATCATGTCCACGATCGGCATCGGCTTCATGCATCGCTACTTCGTGCACCGCAGCTTCCGCTGCGGTCCGGTGATGCGGACGATCTTCGCCGCGCTCGCGACCATGGCGGTGCAGGGCTCGATCCTGAAATGGGTGAGCAACCATCGGCGGCACCATCTGCACTCCGACCGGCCCGGCGACGTGCACAGCCCCTATTACGACGGCGGCGGCCATCCCTATACCAGTTTCGCCAAGGGCATGACGCATGCGCAAGGCGGCTGGGTGTGGGACCGCGAGACCACCGATGCCAGCTACTACGCCAAGGACATCCTGGCCGACCCGATCGCGATGTTCTTCACCAGGACGCGCTGGTACTGGTACGCGCTCTCGGCGCTGATCATTCCGGGCGCCATCGGCTATGCCTTCGGCGGCGCGCGCACGATGATCGGCTGCATCCTGTTCGCCGGCCTGTTCCGCAGCTACCTCATGACCATGGCGACCTCGCTAGTGAACTCGGTCTGCCACAGCGACGGCCGGTGGGGCTACCGTCGCTTCGAGACCCATGACGGCACCACTAACGAGCTGGTGACCACGCTGCTCACCTTTGGCGAAGGGCTGCACAACAACCATCACCGCTTTCCGCGCGATGCCTACATCTCGCACGCTTGGTACGAGGTGGACATCAACGGGTTGATCATTCTGGGATTGGGGAAGCTCGGGCTGGTGCATGATATTTTCGCGGCGGGCGGTGCCGGCCGCCAACGTGCGGCGGATGCAGGGCCGGGCGAGCCTGCGCCAGCCGCCGTCGGGAATGCCTTCGAGGGCGACGACCTTCGCGCCCCCGGAACATAATCGTGCCCGCCAATGGCGGGCGCGATGCGGATTTCCGCTGCGCAGGCGGTTCGCCGGACGTTGAGGTTGACGAGAGTGCCGGTCGAACTCGTTGTCAGGTTCGCGCGTTCGAACAGGTGCACGGAAAAATTGAAGTTTGATGGCTCGCCGTCTCTGCGTGCAGAGTTGGCGATTGGGTAAAAGTGGCAAAGTGGAGACTGTCAAGAATACATAGAGGTAGAACGGCATTTATCCCCGTAATAAACCCAATGCTGCTTGGGGTTCTGGGCGCGTATTGGGAGGACAGTCATGGCAAGTGTCGAACAATTGCACAGACGGGACGGAGTGAACTTGGTCCAACTCGAAGCGGACATCACTTCGATCCGGTCGGGAAGCTCCATTACTTCAATTAATCTGCCTGATTACGTCGAGCACACCGCGGGGGTGTCCCGGGTCGGTGCGCTCAGTGCAGAAGCGGTCATTCGCGACTATGAGTCCGCTGCAAAAGAGATCGAGGCCATGGGCACCGAGTTGATCGACGCCGCGCAAAAATGCGAGGCGCTGACGGCCCAGGTTCATGATGCGATCGCCTTCATGCGAGAAACGGCGGCAGGCTATCGCGAAGAGGGACGCAAGATCTTCAAGCGTATCGAAGAATGCGCGCTGTTCACCGAAGACGTTCGCAAGACCTGCGAACAGGTCAAACGCAGAATGGCTGAAGTCTCGGTCGGCCCTTCCGATGAGGAGCTTGCGCCGCAAGAGCCCGAGCTGACGGGGATCGCGGCCAAGGTGACGATGAGCGAGATACGCTGAGGGGAGCGTAGGGTGGGTTAGCTGCGCGACTGCGCAAGGCGCAGCTCGCGCAGCGTAACCCACCACGTCTGCCTCCGCTGAAATCAAAGAGGCGGGTTACGCCAGCGGACTGCGCTTCGCGCCGCCGCAGGCTAACTCACCCTACGGCACTTCAAATCGCGCGCCTTCGCGAAACGGGCTCACCAATCCGGATCGCCGTAATAATAAGGGTCGGCCATATAGCGCGGCGGCATCCAGGGGCCTCGCGGCGGCGGCCTCGGCCGCCGTGGCGCGGTGTCCGGTACGTACGCCCGGGCGCGCGCAGCCGCATCGTTGCTCACCACGCTGCGCACGACGGGCTTGGCGGCTGCAGAGGCGGATGACGCGGAGGACGCGCTCAGTTGCGTTTGCAACGCCTGGACCTGCGCGGCGAGGCGCGCATTGTCCGCCGCGTCCTTCTCCTGCGCGGCCTTGAGCTGCTCGATGGTGGCGGCCTGATCGCGCAGGGTCTGCTCGCTGCGGCTCTTCAACTGCTCGAGCTTGCCGTTGATGTTCGCAAGCTCGCTCGTGATGGCCTTGAGCGATTGCGCGAGCTCGGACGATGACGGCTCGGCCGCCGTGGCGGCAGGCTTCGGGGCGCTTTCGGTGTCCTTGGGCCCCGGCGGCGCAGGCACCGGACTCGGCTCATCCGCGGCCGCCAGCAGGACCGTCGCCGGCTGCGCCGGACTTTCCGCCGCGGACGCTTGCGGGGGCGCGCTCGCGAGTGGAGCCCATCGCGCCATGATGGACTTGCCGATCGATGTCGCCTCGTCGCTGTATTGCGATGCGACGGCGGCACCGAGAAGGCCGATCGCCATCACGAGAATGGCCAAAGCGCGCATCATGGCCTTGTCTCCCCTCAGGCCCTGATTGCGTGGCTTGGTGTTTAGAACCCTGGCATCCGGCGTCGGCGCCTTGTTTGCGAAGGTGGCGGCTGCCGTCGAGGCGGCGCTTGCGTGCGAGGTCCGCGGGGCTTCGCTGTTGCGTTCCATTCCGGAAACCAGCCGGTCCAGCCGCGCAAGGTCTTCCTCTGCGCTCTTGATCCGGTCGTAGGCCCGCGCCAGCCCACCGTCGGCGCGCGCCTCGTCCGGCTTGGACGCATCAGGCTTGGCGGTATCAGGCTTGGCGTTATCGGTCTTGCCGGTATCAGGCTTGGGGTCGTTCGTGTCAGGCATCGATGCGCTCTCCATCCGGTCGGGCGTCAATGGGAGGCAGTCCGATCAAGGATAGGTCTCGCCGCTGTCAGACACAACGCGTGTGCAAAGGAGAAATTATGGCGGGCGAGGGAGCGAGCGGAGTGAGGGCGTAGGATGGGTTGTCGCCGCGACTGCGCAAAGCGCATTTCGTAGGGTAGTCGAGCGGATCGAAGATCATCAACGAATGACGATCCCAGGGGCGTCCAGCCCCGCGGCGCTATGAACGTTCGCTGAGGGGAACGGGCGCTAGTCCATTCCGTTTCCTTTGAGGGGTTTGTCAGAGGAGGACAACATGAAAGCAATGATCATCGCGCTTTCGGCTGCCGTTGTCATGGCTACCGCACCAGCCGTATTTGCTCAGGGCGTATCGAGCAAGACGCCAGGTCATGAGATGCAGCAAATGGGCAAGAAGGGCGAGCCGGGCGCTTCCAGCTACGCTCCGGGACACAAGAAGAAGCAGCACGCGAAGTCCTCGAAGAGAACCAGCCCCGGCGCGTCGAGCTACGCTCCAGGACGGACTACAGGGCAAACCACAAGTCAAACCACAGGCGCGGGCACCGGGTCGACCACCGGCACGAAGTCAGGGTACTGAACTCCAGGCGGTCCTCAGGCGCGTAGAGTGAGTTAGCTCCGCGACGGCGCAAAGCGCAGGTCGGGTAGCGCAACCCACCTCTTTAATCTCGGCGGCGGAGAGGTGGTGGGTTACGCCGGCGGACCGCGCTTCGCGCAACCGCCAGCTAACCCACCTTACGTCCCGCGGCGCCGCAATGTGCACCCGTCGTCAGTGACGTATCGTGCGGATTTCGAGCGTGGTCTGGGTGAGCCTGGCCACGAACCCCTCAAGATGCATGACCCTTTCTCTGGTCAATTGTTCATGCAGCTCGGTGATCTTCTGGGATTCGGCGACAAACGAGTCGCAGGCCTGTTTCGCGTACGCCATCTGAAGCTCAAAGGCCTCGACGGGTGAACGCGCCGTCGCGAGCTTTCCCAGGAAGCTCCAGGCTTGCTCAAGCGAGGTCCTGATGTAGTCGCTATAGGCGTCGGCAATCGCCTGCGTACTAGCCTCCAAGGGTTCGACCGGTGCGACGGGTGGGCTTGCAGCGAGCTCCATCCCGGAAGCCTCGTTCGGCAAGGCTGCAGCCGAAGGTATCTCCGCACTGATCGGTCGGCTCGGCTCTTGCCCGGTCTCGTGCCTGGTCTCCGCCGGGGCATCCGGCAATTGATGCGCTGCACTTGCGCGTTGCTCGCCGGCCCCGGTCCGATGTCCCGATTTCTTCTTGCCGCCGCGCCGGCCGGATTTTCCCCTTGGCTTGTTGTCCACCGCACTCAACATTGCAAATGGCTCCTGAATATCGATGAAGCCGCGAGCCTCCGTCGCGTTTGCGCTGAAATCGCGATTGTGGGCTGTCGCTTGCGTGGCGGCGATGTGGTGAGATTTTGCCGCTGCATCGTCGACGCATACGGCAAGACGTCGCCGATCCAGATAGCTGCGGGGTGGCCGCCTGTCCCGGGTATCGCTGCGGCGCGATGGCATGGGGTGCGGCAACTCGGTTAACACATTGGTCATTTCTTTGCGGGCATTTTCACGACCTCATTCAGCGAGGAGGCACCATGTCCGATATCACCATTCCCGGCGGCAAGATCCGTTCCTTCGTCGAGCGGATCGAGAACCTCGACAGCGAGATGCAGGAGTTGAGCGAACAGAAGAAGGAAGTCTTCGCGGAAGCCAAGGGCGAGGGTTTTGAAGTGAAGATCCTCAAGGAGATCATCAAGCTGCGCAAGGAAGACAAGAACGAGCGCGACGAGCGCGAAAGCCTGCTCGACCTCTACATGCGCGCGATGGAGACGGCCTCGCCGGAGCAGGCGAAGGCGGCGTGAGACGATCTGTCTGATCGACGTAAAAGATAGCCGCGATCTCCGGGATTGCGGCCATCACCCAAGCACGAAATTGCGGGGTGGGGTTACGGAGTCCGAAAATTCTGGCATGCGGCCGCGAGGCCGAGCAGGTTCAGGCGCTCAGCTTCGACGCCGCTTGGTGGCCTGGCCGATTTCCCGCGGATGCGAGAAGTCCGCTTTGCTTTCAAGCGCTTGAGAAGGGTTGCTGACCGGGCCGGTGAAGGCGTCCGTCCACTCGCCCAGCATCTCGTCGCGGTCCGGCCAGGAATCCATGGATTCCTGGTCGCGATACATGGCGAAGGGACGCAGCGTGCTCTCGTAGAAATCGACCTGGGCATGCCTGCGATATTGCTGCTTCTGGTAGCCGTTCCAGTGCAGCAGCTGACTGAGGGGACGGCGGTAGCGGCGGTCCTGGTCCACGGCGGGATAGCCAATCGGGATGGTGCCATAGGCCGTCATCCATTCGGGATAGCCGAGCACGTCCGCGAGTTCGCGATTGGTCTCGGCCTCGCCGCCACCGGAGAGCCAGGCCGATGTCAGCCCTTCCGCGGTGACGCCGAGCTGGATGTTCTGGATGGCCGCGCCCAGCGAGCAGAAGAAGATCGCCTCGTTGTTGTCGCGATACTCGGCATCGAACTCGGGCGAGGTCGCCTGGGGAAAGCAGACCTTCCAGCGGGGATCGCCGAGCACGAGGATGATTGCGACGGTGTTGGCGAGATAGGTCTTCTTCACGGCCGGAAAGCCCTTGGCGTGATCGACCAGCCGCTGCGCCTGCCGCAGGAACACCGCGAGCACTTTCTCGCGCATCGCGGCATCGTCGACGACGATGAAGTCCCAGCACTGCACGTTCGCCCCTGACGGTGCCCAGCGCCCGCAATCGACGATCCGCTCCAGCACGTCACGCCCGACGCTGCGGCCCGGCTCGAATTTCCGCACGCTGCGGCGGCGGCGGATGACGTCCTGGAACAGCGGGGCGTCGGCCATGGTTTGTCCTCCCGGTATTTTGTTTGGCTGGAGTTTAGGGCGGCAGGGCCGGAGGAGGAAAGAGCGGGGTTGGCGCAAGGTGGGGTGCACCAAAACCCACCGTCATTCCGGGGCGCGCCCGCTTGGGCGCGAGCCCGGAATCCATCGGGCGGCAGGACACGAAGCGCAATGGATTCCGGGCTCGCGCTTCGCGCGCCCCGGAATGACGGCGCAGAGGGTGTCTTCGTCGGATCGGCAGTCTCGTCTCCGGGATGAGCCTAGCGACATCCGGGCTGCCCTCGTTCAAATCAATAGCGGCCGCCGCTGCTCTTTTGCTGCGTGATCCAGTCCGACAAGGTTTTCGGCGTCGATTTCGCAGTCCGGCCCGGTGACGCCTTCGTATTGTCGCGGACACCTTTCGCCGGACGGGTACGCGGCGCTTCCGTCTGCCTGACGCCGTTCAAGGCAGCCATCGAGGCCTCCGCGGCTTCCTTCTCCAGTCGCAACTGTTTCAATCGCGCCATCTTGATGCGCTCCGCCTCGACCTCGGGTCGCTCGGCGAGCTGCGGCTTGTGCTGAGCAACCTCGGCCGTAACAAGGACACCGAGAATGGTCGTCTCGCCGAGCGCCTTGCAGGCCTCCAACCGATGCAGTCCCTCGACCAGAACGAGGCGGTCTCCGTCGAGCCAAACGGAAATCGGGGTCTGTTGTCCGATCTCCAGCATGCTTTCCGCGATCTCAGCGACGGTCTTGGGCTTGATGGTTTTCTTCTGCTTCGTGGGAACAAAGATCTTCTCGATCGGGAAGCTTTCCGGTTTGGGCATAACTTTTACTCCGCTTCTACCGGGGCCGTCGGAACCCATGCCGCTAGGTTGGGAGTTTAGGAGGGAAGGGGGCGGGCGCAAGGCAATTCCGCTAACGCCCTCCTCACGGGGTTTTGGATGACGCGAGAAGCCCTAGTCCGTAGGATCGGCAGAGCGAACGGAAAGCCAATGACACCGGTCAGAAGACCAGACTGGGCCTTCTTCGGTCTGATTGTTGTGGCAGCCCCTAGGATGGGTAAAGCGGAAGCGAAACCCATCGATATCCGTCACGGATTGATGGGTTTCGCTGATCCTACGGGCTCGAGTTAGGTCAGTTGGGGCGGACCAACGCCGCCCCTGTTCTCAGGCTGCAGCGAGTGCGAACCAGTGCCGTTGAATAAAGGCGGCAGATTCGGGAGGAATGTTCAACCAGGCAGCATTGTTGTTAGTTGAATCGACGACGTAGATACTGTCGTTGGGATCGATCGCCCGCGCCAGTATATCTCGGGCCTGTTCCGCACTGTAGTTGCTTCGCACATACCAGAACGAGTAGTGGATCTTCGCCCAACTGCCGAGGCTTTGAACCGCAGCAATCACAGTGTGATAGTTCCTTCCGGGGTCGTGAAGGTCGTAGGAGATATGCAGGTTATTCGCCATATGCGAACCTCGTTGTAGAAAACGCTAAGGCCCCGCTAGACGTAGGAAGAAAGAATCGCTTAACTGCTCGTGCCACGGAGAGGAAGCTCAACTTTCTCGACGTCCCCGTAAGTACCTTAGCTGGTCTTCACGGGCCCAATGCCGAGGCTTGCCTCGGCATTGGTGTCTCAAGAACGCGAATCACTACACTGACATCTGAATCTACAGCACCCGGTTCATAGGGCGCTCGGGCGTTGGTAGATTATCAACGGAAGTTCGTCGTCTGTCTCCTGATGAAATGCGGTTCTAGCTCGTCGGCTGAAGTTGATCGTGCGTGCATGATTGGCAAATCCCGAGGGCTACTTCGGTGAAGCGCCCGCAACCACGGCAGTAGTCGGTCATCCTATGTTGGGCCAAGATCGCCTTTGCGTTGCTGACGGCGGCGAGACGGTCCGCTGCTAGTTCATCGGGAACGTTGCATACTGCTGCGAGCAGATCCTTGTCGGGAAAGCGATGCACCGTCCTGGTCGGAACAAGTAGATGCCCAGCGAAGGAGTTGGCCTGTTCTTCCGCCGACTCTCCTTCGTCTACAAAGGAGAGCTGGTCTGACTTGCTGCTAGAGAAGGCTTTGGCACTGCTATCGTGAAGAAGGATATGGCCTGCTTCGTGGGCGAGAACGAAGCTTGCAAAAGTCTTGCCCAACGTGGCGGCTTCCCAGATCGCGGAATCCACAACCAATTTGACTTTCTTATCGAAGGTCACCCAAGCCGGTCGTTCCCATTGCCATCGGCGTCGACGATCGAAAAACTCGATTTCTAACGGTCCCTTCTTCCTATCGCCCTTGATGTGAAACACATGGTCAATCCCCGCCGTCACCAAGACTTCAAGAAGCTTGATGACGTCGAAGGTGTGGGGACGTTCTGGAGGCGCGTGCCTCCAGCAGGATTCGGCGGCTGCCGCGATTATATCATCGTGGAGATACCGAACCTTGTAGTCAGACTGCATTACGGGTGTCCCTCTAGGACACCAGACACTCCTACGGAAAACTCAAGAGCATCCGGTGGTGCTGCCGCAAGTGTCGCACTTCATACAAGTGCCATTGCGGACCAGCGTGAAGTTTCCGCACTCAGAACACATTTCTCCTTCGTATCCCTTTGCTTTGGCTTCTGCGCGCCGCTCGGCCTTGGAAGGAACTGCGACCGTTTGTGCGCTGCCGGACTTGCTCCACTGCAGGGCTTCGAGCTTCTCGGTCGGAGAGAGGTCATGGTTGGCCTCTTGCTTTAGGGCGACAGCGCCTTCAATGGCATCGCCGGTACGGTTCTTCTCGGTCCAGCCGGCGGGTTGGTGGAAGCCCATCTTGACCGCCGAGCTAGACGGATCGCTTGTTGGCATTGAGACGCCGCGCATCACCACGAGGTTGTCCGTGCGCGAGCGGGTGAGGCCGCGCGAGACCAGTTTTGTCGCGTGCTGGCCGCCGTCCTCGTCCGGCTCCTTGCCTTCCTCGACGCCCTTGCCGAGCGCGTCAAAGCCCGTCTCGTTGGGATCGACGTGGGCGAGGTCGAAGCGGGACAGGTAGCTCACCGCGAGCTCGCGGAACACGTAGTCGAGGATCGAGGTCGCGTACTTGATGCTGTCGTTACCCTGCACCGGGCCCGCCGGCTCGAAGCGGGTGAAGGTGAAGGCGTCGACATATTCGTCGAGCGGCACGCCGTATTGCAGGCCGAGCGACACCGCGATGGCGAAGTTGTTGATGAAGGAGCGCAGCGCCGCGCCTTCCTTGTGCATGTCGATGAAGATCTCGCCGAGACGGCCGTCATCGTATTCGCCGGTGCGGAGATAGACTTTATGTCCGCCGACCACCGCCTTCTGGGTGTAGCCCTTGCGGCGATCGGGCATCTTCTCGCGCTCGCGCATCACGACGATGCGCTCGACCAGCTTCTCCACGACCTTCTCGGCCACATGCGTGGCGCGCGCCGCCATGGGCTTTTCGTGCAGCAGCTCGACCGCATCGTCCTCGTCCTCGTCGTCGCTGATGAGCTGCGAGTTGAGCGGCTGGGAGAGCTTGGAGCCGTCGCGATAGAGCGCGTTGGCCTTCAATGCCAGCTTCCACGACAGCATGTAGGCGGACTTGCAGTCCTCCACCGTGGCGTCGTTCGGCATGTTGATGGTCTTGGAGATCGCACCCGAGATGAAGGGCTGCGCCGCCGCCATCATGCGGATGTGGCTCTCGACCGACAGGTAGCGCTTGCCGATCTTGCCGCAGGGGTTGGCGCAGTCGAACACCGGATAGTGCTCGGCCTTGAGGTGCGGGGCACCTTCCACGGTCATCGCGCCGCAGATGTGGACGTTGGCCGCTTCGATCTCACGCTTGGTGAAGCCGACGGCCTGGAGCAGATCGAAGCCGGGGGCTGCGATCGCCTCGGCGCCGATGCCGAGTTGGTCGCGGATGAAATCCTCGCCAAAGGTCCACTTGTTGAAGGCAAACTTGATGTCGAAGGCGGTCGGCAGGGCCTTCTCGACCTTGGCGATCGCCTCATCGGTGAAGCCCTTGGCCTTCAGCGTGGTGACGTTGATGCCGGGGGCATTCGCGAGCGAGCCGTGGCCGACGGCGTAGGCTTCGATCTCCGCGATCTCGCTCTCGCGATAGCCGAGCGCGCGCAGCGCGGCGGGGACCGCCCGGTTGATGATCTTGAAGTAGCCGCCGCCGGCGAGCTTCTTGAACTTGACCAGCGCGAAGTCGGGCTCGATGCCGGTGGTGTCGCAATCCATGACGAGGCCGATCGTGCCGGTCGGCGCGATCACCGTGGTCTGGGCGTTGCGATAGCCGTGCTTCTCGCCGAGCTCGAGCGCGGCATCCCAGGCTGCCTGGGCATGGCCGACGAGGTCGGCTTGCGGGCAGGAGACGAGGTCGAGCGGCACCGGGTTGACGCTGAGCGCTTCATAGCCGTTGGACTGGCCATGCGCGGCGCGGCGGTGGTTGCGGATCACGCGCAGCATATGCGCGGCGTTCTTCTTGTAGCCGGGGAAGGTGCCGAGCTCGGCCGCGATCTCGGCCGAGGTCTTGTAGGTGATGCCGGTCATGACTGCAGTGAGGGCGCCGCAGAGCGCGCGGCCTTCCTTGCTGTCATAGGGCAGGCCCATGGTCATCAGCAGGCCGCCGATATTGGCGTAGCCGAGGCCGAGCGTGCGGAACTCGTAGGAGAGCTCGGCGATCGCCTTCGACGGGAACTGCGCCATCATGACGGAGATTTCGAGCACGATGGTCCAGAGCCGGCAGAGGTGCTCATAGCCTTCGACGTCGAAGCGCTTGGTCTCGGTGTTGTAGAACGTCAGAAGGTTCGCCGAGGCGAGGTTGCACGCCGTGTCGTCCAGGAACATGTATTCCGAGCACGGATTGGACGCGCGGATGTCGCCGGACGCCTTGCAGGTGTGCCAGTCGTTCATCGTGGTGTTGAAGTGCAGGCCCGGATCGGCCGAGGCCCAGGCGGCGTAGCCGATCTTCTCCCAGAGATCGCGCGCCTTCAGAGTCTTCGTCACCTTCTTCGAGGTGCGGGCGTTGAGATTCCAATCGCCGTCGGTCTCGACCGCGCGCAGGAAGTCGTCCCGGAGCGAGACCGAGTTGTTGGAGTTCTGCCCCGAAACCGTGAGATAGGCTTCGCTATCCCAATCGGTGTCGTAGGTGTCGAACTGGATGTCCTTGTAGCCCTGTTTGGCGAACTGGATGACGCGCTTGATGTAATTGTCGGGCACGAGGCTGCGGCGCGCGAGCTTGATCTCGCGGCGGAGGGCAGGGTTCTTCTCGGGGTCGAAGCAATCGTCGCCCGAGCCTTCGCAGTTGACGCAGGCCTTCAGCACGGCCTTCAAGTGCTTCTGGTTGATCTTGGAGCCCGTGACGAGGGCGGCGACCTTCTGCTCCTCCTTCACCTTCCAGTCGATATAGGTCTCGATGTCGGGGTGATCGACATCGACGACGACCATCTTGGCGGCGCGGCGCGTGGTGCCGCCCGACTTGATCGCGCCGGCAGCGCGGTCGCCGATCTTGAGGAAGCTCATCAGGCCCGAGGAGCGGCCGCCGCCGGAGAGTTTCTCGCCTTCGCCGCGCAGGCGCGAGAAGTTGGAGCCGGTGCCGGAGCCGTATTTGAACAGGCGGGCTTCGCGGACCCAGAGGTCCATGATGCCGCCCTCGTTGACGAGGTCGTCGCCGACGCCCTGGATGAAGCAGGCATGCGGCTGCGGATGCTCGTAGGCCGATTTGGACTTGGTCAGCTTGCCCGTGAAGGGATCGACGTAATAATGGCCCTGGCCGGGGCCGTCGATGCCATAGGCCCAGTGCAGGCCGGTGTTGAACCATTGCGGCGAGTTCGGCGCGACCATCTGCATGGCGAGCATGTAGCGGAGCTCGTCGTAGAAGGCCTGGGCGTCGTCGTCGCTGGTGAAATAGCCGCCCTTCCAGCCCCAATAGGTCCAGCAGCCGGCGAGGCGGTCGAACACCTGCTTGGCGCTGAGCTCGCTGACATAGCGCTCCTTCTCGGGCAGCGCGGCGAGGGCATCAGTGTCGGGCACGGAGCGCCACAGGAAGGAGGGGACGGATTCCTCCTCGACCTTCTTCAGGCGCGCGGCAACGCCCGCTTTGCGGAAATATTTCTGCGCCAGCACGTCGGAGGCGACCTGCGACCACTCGGCCGGGACCTCGACGTTCTCGAGCTTGAACACGACCGAGCCGTCGGGATTGCGAATCTCCGACGTGGTCAGGCGGAATTCGATACCCGCATAAGGTGACTGTCCCGAAGTGGTGTGGCGCCGCTCAATCCGCATGGTCTTGCCCCGTCCTTTTCTTTGACCGGTCCCGCCCCTCGTTGTGGGCGTGCCGGGTCGTCATTGCATCTCGCGTTGCCTTCGGCCGTTCGGCCTCGGGGCACCGCAGTTCAGCCGGTGGATCCGGCCCTGTTTTTTCCCGGCGCGAGCTCGATGCGTCGCATCGATCATCCCGCCGGCATGTCCACACCCATCCGCCCCCAAGGGGATGTGCGCGACATGCGTTCAACGCCCCACAACGTCACTTCGTCATCGATGCCATCCGAGCCTGTTGCCGGCCCGTTCTGGCGCCCCGAAGAGCCTGCATTCCGAGGGCAGACAAGCCCTCATCCGCAGCCTTTGGCCGGCTGGCGGAGCTGAAATTTGCGAGACCCTTTGGGGGAGTGCCGGCGGGACGCAAACTCACTCGCGCCGAACGGACCGAAAGCTAGGACTCTCCGCTGCGCCCGTCAAGAACTAGTGCGAGTTCCTGAATCAAATACTAAATATGGTGGATTGCGGGGGATAACAGGGGTCTTCGCCGCGCCTGTCGTGGACCCAAGTATCAGTGAGTCCTCAGGGATTCCCAACTGAAAAAATTTGCATGCCGTGATGACGCGGGGCCTTCATCCCGCTGTTCACAGGGCAGGTATATTTTTGAGCAATGGGATTGCGTCAGCAGGACTCACGTAGCCCTACGGACGGTGAGGGCAGGCATGCCCGCCAAAGCGGTGGTGGGACCCGCGAATCCGGGCCAAGGTGACCGCCCGATTTGCCGGACTAGCCGACATGCTTGATTCGACGACGCCGGGCGTGCGGCCGCGCATCGCCCCGGCCGGCCTGATGTTCCTTGCGATCACCTCGATCGGCTGGGGCTTCAACTGGCCGGTGACGAAATTCCTACTTGCCGAGCTGCCGCCTCTGACACTGCGCGGGGTCACCGGTGTGCTCGGCGCGCTGCTGCTGGCGCTGCTTGCGGTGATCCGGCGGCAAAGCCTGTACGTGGAGGGCGCGATCTGGCCACGCCTGCTCACCGCAGCCGCGCTCAACGTCACCTGCTGGATGGTGCTGATGGGGCTGGCACTGCT
Source organism: Bradyrhizobium yuanmingense (assembly GCF_025200905.1). NCBI lineage: Bacteria > Pseudomonadati > Pseudomonadota > Alphaproteobacteria > Hyphomicrobiales > Nitrobacteraceae > Bradyrhizobium > Bradyrhizobium yuanmingense. The sequence goes on from NZ_CP104173.1 coordinate 3,305,710, forward strand.
CTGGCTGCCGGCGAGCGAGGCGGCGCTGATCGCCTATACGATGCCGGTCTGGGCCTCGATCCTCGCCTGGCCGGTCCTGGGCGAGCGGCCGACGGTCTTGCGCACGCTTGGGCTGGTGCTGGCTTTCGCAGGGCTTGCCTCGATCATGGGGGGCAACGGCCTTGCCGCCAGCACGGAAAAGCTGCCGGGCATCATCATGGTGCTGGTCGGTGCGTTCGGCTTTGCCCTCGGCACCGTGCTCTCGAAGAAGTACCCGATTCACCTGCCGCCGCTCGCGGCGGCAGCCTGGCAGATCGGGATCGGCTGCCTGCCGATCTCGATCGTCGGCCTCCTGATCGAGACGACGCATTTGTCGCATGTGACGCCGCTCGGCTGGTGGCTGCTGGTCTATTCGGTCGTCGGGCAGTTCTGCATCGCCTATGTCAGCTGGTTCGCAGCACTGGCGCGCCTGCCGGCCTCGGTCGCCGCGATCGGCACCATGGCGGTGCCGGTGATCGGCGTCGTGGCCTCGGCGGTCGCGCTTGGCGAGCCGCTCGGGGCAGGGCAGATCGCGGGGCTGGTGTTTACGCTGGCCGCGGTGGTGCTGGCGACACGGGGGTAGCCGTCCGGAGGCCGGGGTATCAGTGGTCCTGAGGTTCTTTCTCTCGCCGGCGTTGTGCCGGGCCCGGCGGTTTCAACGGCAGGTCAGCAGGTGCGACGGCAAAGACCTCGAGAGCCTGGTCGTAGCCTTTGATGGTCCGCTGTCCGAGCGATGCCATCGGGACGCTATCCCTCACTCTTCCAGCGATCGTGGGATCAGCCAGGATCTGCGCGTCCTTGGCGAGATTGCAGAGCCGCGAGGCCAAATTCACCACGGCTCCCATCGCCGTGTAATCCAGCCGGCCGTTGTAACCGACCGTTCCTACCGTTGCCGGTCCCATGGCAACGCCCACACCAAAGCCGATCGCGTGGCCGGCGTCACACCATTTGCCGGCAAGGGACTGAACCGTCATTTGCAGGTCGATCGCGAGGCGGACCGCTTGAGTTGCCGGCTGTTCGCATGCGATCGGGGCATTGACCAGCAGCATGACTCCGTCGCCATCAAAGCCGATGAGCGTTGCCTCGTGACGAGTCGTCACGGCGCCGACGGCCTCGTAGTACTCTCGCATGACGGCCATGATGACATCGGGTTCATTGCGAGTGGAGAACGCCGTGAAGCCGCGCAAGTCGCCAAAAATGACAGCCACTTCACGGCGCTGCCCTTCGAGCAGTTCGTGAGAATGTTCGACTAATTCGGCGACCTGTGATGGCAGGAACTGCTTCAGCCGTTCGATCCGCGCAGATTTCTGCTGCGAGATCGCCAGTTCAGAAGCCATTTCATTGAAACGCAACGCCAGCTGCTGCAACTCGTCACCGCTGAAGATTTTGATGCGATGCTCGAATTGTCCGGTTCTAATCCGCTCCACGCCCTCTTCCAGTTGCTTGATCGGACCGGACATTCTGTGCGCGCGCCAATAGGCGAGCGCCAGCGCGACAAGAACACCAAAGGCAATGAGAATTGACGAGCGCCACAAGGCAGCCCGAATTGATGCAAAGGCTTCCGCGGCTGGCTGCATCGCGATCACCGTCCATCCCACATCGGCGGCTTGAACGGATAGCGCCACCACCGGGTTGCCTCGCTCCCCGGTTATCACCGCCGCTCCGCTTGCCGCGCCAACGAGATGCTTGATCCGGCCAAAACTGCCGGAGCTGGCGCGGCCGCGCAGAACCCGGCTGATATCGGGATGTGCGATCAGATGACCGGAATCATCGACGACAATGGCGTAGCCGGTCTCGCCGATTCTAATGGCTGCGATGACATCCCAGATCAGCTTCAGATTGACCTCGGCGATCGCAACCCCTGCGGCCGGCAGGCTCCCGGCAACCGCGATCCTCATATAGGGCTCTGAATCTTGCTGGTACTGAACCGGTCCGTACCAGACTTTGTTGCCGCGTGCGCCCAGAACAGCGGGATCCGCAGACATATCGATGCCGCGCCCGGTCCTGTTCAGAAGCAGCCTGGAAACAAAGACCCGTTCGGTGCCGGTCTCATCCAGAAGCGAAACCGAAACGATTGCAGGCACCTGCTGGAGGAGACGCAAGGCATCGATCTTATGTTGCGCATCGTCTCCGGCAGACCAGGGAAGCTGCACCATCCAACCCAGCTGATCTCGCATGCCATCGGTGAACGCCTCGATCCTGTCGGACGCCGCGCGAGCATCGGCCTGCAGCACCGCGCTGATCTGGCGACGCTGGTCTCGGTAACCGAAAGAAGCCTCGACGGCCGCGCCGAGTATCAGAGGCACGACCGCAGCGACAAACAACGTCGCGAAGTACTTGCAGAACAGCGAGCGACGCGGAGGCATCGTACACGAAGAGGGCTGCGCAGCACCGTCCTTCATAGCTACTCTCAGGAGATCACCTTGCTGGCGCGAAACAGGATCGACGACACATCCAGCTTGATACCCAGAAGCCTGGCTGTCTTCATATTGATTGCCAGTTCAAACTTCTCGGGACGCATCACCGGAAGATCTGACGGATATTCACCGCGCAGGATGCGATCGGCATAAGTGGCAAGCCGAAAATAGGTCGTGCGCTGGTTTGCGCCGTAACTCAAGAGACCTCCAGCGTCACAATATTCAGACCAGCCAAACATCGAAGGCAGCCGGTGCGCAATTGCAAGCTCCGCAATCTTCGCACGATGCACCAGCGTCACAGCATCGGGAAACACGAGGAGAGCATCCGCGTCCACCTTGCCGGCAGCCTTCAACCCATTCTCGATTTCGCGCGCGCCGCAGAACGGAACGTAGGCTGCCTCTATCCCAAGGTTTCGGCACGACTCCAACGTCGCACGCCATTCCAGCGGCTCTCCCGGATGATCCGTGTTCGAGAGGACCGCCAGTTTTCGCAGCTTTGGATAAATGTCCTTGAGCAGCTCAACGCGCTTTCCTGCCAGCTCGAGCGACAGGAATGTGCTGCCGGTGAAATTGGTGCCGGGGTGAGCAAGGCTCTTCACCACACCCAAAGCGACGGGGTCGCCGCTCAATGCAAACAGCACTGGGATGTCGGTGATTGCAGTCATGCCGCGTGTCGCCGGACCGCTCGAGACCACAAGGTCGACATCCCCTCGCTGCAGCTCGGAGACGATCTTCCGCAGTGCCTGCGGATTTCCAGGGGCATAATGCGTCTCGAAGGTTACGGTCTTGCCTTCGACATATCCCAGGGCGCGCATTCCATCGCGAAAGCCGTCCAGGAAGGGATCCGGTTCGGACTCAGTCGAGACCCAGAAGATTCGATGCAGCTTGGCTCCGCCCTGCGCCCGTGCGATCGCAGGCCAGGCCAGTCCTCCACCGATCAACAAGATGAACTCTCGTCTTTTCATGCGAGCACCTGTCGAAGCTGGGCCTTGCAGTTCCGGCCGCAGACCAAGATCCTAGCTGTGCGTCTGATGACTGCTGCGCTCCGCAAGCGGACTGTCGCGCCACCGGCTCCGACATTTGTCCTCGTGAGCATGCTCAGAGACTGGGCTGGCGAGACGATTTGTCCTTGAGATGCGCTTGATTTTTACTTGAGACCGGCCCGGTTAAGACCAAAACGGCCTTGCGCGTTGCATCGCGCGGTGTCTGAACACCTCCAGCGCGGATCCGGGCTAGCTATGGCGCCTCAAAAGGACAGTTGGAACTCACATCCTGAGCCAGTGCCCACGACCTCATAGATTGGGTGACTTCAGCGCCTTCGGCAACTCACGGGCTAGCGCGTGTACTCATACGGGCTAGGGGCTCATAAAGGCAATGTTCGCTCCTGAGGGACGAGCGGAGATATTCTGATCTGCCAGAGCATCACTGCTTGTGACCCAGAGCCGTCATGAGACTGATGCGCTCAATACCGCCTGACGGATCCTCATCATTGCGAGATGAACCAATCTGTACCCTGGGGTTTGGACCCGCAACGGAACATATGGCGCTAAATCGTCGGGCGCGCTGGCGATTGCCCAAGTGCCAGAAGCGCTGCGGCCAGCGCCGCCGCGGCCTTTTCGGGCCGGGCTTTCTCATAGATTGCGAACTCAAGGTCAGGAAGGCGCGGCAGCCCCTCTTGCGATCCCAGAATGCGCAAACCTGCAATGACCGCGCTCGCGGGAAGCGGCGTGATGGCGAGACCAGCGAGCGCCGCCGCGCGCACACCTGTCAGGCTGGGGCTGGTATAGATGATCTCCCACGTCAGTTCGCTGTCATTTAGCGCGGCGAGCGCTGCCTCACGCGATACTGACCGCTCGCGATAGAGCGCCAGCGGCAGCACCGCGCCCGGAACCAGATCAAACGCGTCGGCGGCGGCCCAGACCATGGGTTCGCGCCAGACCAGGCGCCCACGCGACGTACCGAGCGGACGCTTAGCGAACACGACGTCGAGTCGTCCCTTGTTCAACTGCTCGATCAATTCCGCACTAACGCCGATCTGCACCTCGAGCTTCACGCTCGCGTGCAACATGGCGAAGCGTCCCAGCGCCGATGGCAGCGAGCCGCCGGCGACTTCCTCGACCACTCCAAGACGCACGGCTCCTGACAAACGCGGCGCTGACAGGCGATGGCGGGCCGCCTCCTCGAGTTGCAACAGACGACGGGCGTCACCCAGCAGCATCTCTCCATCGTCGGTCAGCGCGACGCTGCGGGTCGTGCGCCGGAACAGCGGACGTTTGGTTTCAAGCTCCAATCGCTTGACCTGCTGGCTGATGGTCGACTGCGTCAGATTGAGCCGTTCGGCGGCGCGGTGGAAGCCGCCGCAATCCGCGACGGCAACAAAGGAACGCAAAAGCTCGAATTCCAGCATGCCGATTGATCCAAATTCATGATCAATCATATTACAAAATATCGTTTCTATAATCAATACTGGTCACCTAACTTCTGCATCGAAGACAGCGTCGAGCGAAGGAGGTTCATCATGCACGCCACATCACGACGGGGAGCGGATCGCTCCGCGAGGCTAGCTCGGGCCGCCACGATCTGCTCTGAAAAGCTCTGCCCTGCCGAGCGCGCGACCGAGTTGCTCGAAGCGATCATCGAGCCGGGCGACCGCGTTGCCATCGAGGGCGACAATCAGAAGCAGGCCGATTTTCTTGCCGCCGCCCTGACGAGCGTGGATCCGGCGCAGATTCACGATCTGCACATGGTGCAGTCGGTGCTGGCGCTGCCCGATCATCTCGCCGTGTTCGAGCGCGGTGTCGCCAATCGGCTCGATTTTGCCTTCGCAGGTCCGCAGAGCCGCAAGCTCGCCGAACTGGTCGGCAGCGGCACGGTGAAGATCGGCGCAATCCATACCTATCTCGAGCTCTATGCTCGGATGTTGGTGGACCTGACGCCGCACGTGGCGCTGATCGTCGCCGACAAGGCCGACCGCAACGGCAATCTCTACACCGGTCCCAACACCGAAGACACGCCGACCATCGCCGAATCCGCGGCCTTTCGCGGCGGCATTGTCGTGGCGCAAGTCAACGAGATCGTTGACCGGTTGCCGCGAGTAGACGTCCCCGGCGACTGGGTCAATTTCGTCATACCGAGCCCAAAGCCTTACGCGATCGAGCCTCTGTTCACGCGCGACCCCGCCAAGGTAAGGGACGAGAACGTGCTGATGGCGATGATGGCGATTGCTGCGGTCTATGAGCCATTTGAGGTCCGGCGGCTCAACCACGGCATCGGTTACGCCACCGCGGCGATCGAGCTGATCCTCCCGACATTTGCCGCCCGGCGTGGCCTGAAGGGCAAGATCGCGAGCCAATTCGTGCTCAACCCGCACCCGACCCTGATCCCGGCGATCGAAGCCGGCTTCGTCGACGGCGTCTATTGCTTCGGCTCCGAGCTCGGTATGGAGCGCTACGTCGCAAAGCACGCCGATATATTCCCGATCGGCGCCGACGGCAGCCTGCGGTCGAACCGGGCACTGGCGCAGGTCGCCGGACAATATGCCTGCGACATGTTTGTTGGCGCCACGCTGCAAATCGACGCGCGAGGCAACAGTTCGACGGCCACCAAAGACCGGATCGCAGGCTTCGGCGGTGCGCCGAACATGGGCGCGGATGCACGCGGTCGTCGCCACGACAGTCCCACCTGGCTTCGCGCCGGTCAGGAAGCAGGCGATCCCTTACGCGGGCGCAAGCTTGTGGTGCAGATGGTGCAGACCCATCAGCCAAACGGTACGCCCAGTTTTGTCGAGCGTCTGGACGCGTTCGATCTGGCCGCCTCCGCCGGCTTCGCATTGCCGCCGGTGATGATCTATGGCGACGACGTGAGCCATGTCATCACCGAGAAGGCCGTGGCGAACCTGTTGCGCTGCCGATCACCGCAAGATCGCGAGGCGGCATTGCGCGCGATCGCCGGCGACACCGAATTTGGCAAGCGCCAATCGCCTGACACAACCGAGAGCCTCCGCCGTCGCGGCATCGTGATGTTTCCGGCAGACCTTGGCATCGACGTCGGCACGGCGAGGCGCGATCTGCTCGCCGCCAAGACGATCGATGACCTCGTGGCCGCCTCGAGCGGACTCTACGCGCCACCGGCCAAGTTCCGCCGCGCCGTCACCGCCCAAGCTTGAGGAGGAATAGTCATGTCCGCAATCCGCCAAACTTTCAACGATCCATCCAGCACGACAATGCCGCCCCTCGATCGCGCGAAGCAGCTCGCAGCATCGCTGCTCTCCGAGCGCAGCCAGGCCTCAGGAGCGCTGGTCGCGCGGCAATTGCGCGAGATGCTTGGTGCACTCGACGACAACGATCGCCGCTGCTTTCAGCGCTATCTCGCCACGGAATTCCATCCTCACGGTCCGGCTTTGCGCGCGGCGGCGCAGCGCTACCTCGCCGAAGGCACCGCAGAAGCCGCGGCCGCACTCGCGCGTGCTGCCGAGCCGCCGCGCCAGGAACTGCTGCGGCGAATCAACATGGCACCCGGCGGGATCAGCGCGCTGATCGCGATTCGCAGCGAAATTGCTTCATACATGCGCACTGACCCCGAACTGAAGTTGCTCGACGCGGATCTCAAGCATTTGTTCGCCTCATGGTTCAACCGCGGCTTCATCGAGTTGCGGCGCATCGACTGGCAGACACCGGCCGCGGTGCTGGAAAAGCTGATCGCCTACGAAGCCGTGCACGAAATCAAGGGTTGGGACGACCTGCGCCGGCGCCTTGCACCCGATCGGCGCTGCTTTGGCTTCTTTCATCCCGCACTTCCAGGCGAGCCACTGATTTTCGTCGAGGTTGCTTTGGTGGAAGGACTGGCCACGGCCGTGCAGCCGTTGTTGTCGCAGGACGACGGTGAAGCCATCGCGCAGCAACGCGCCGCGCGCGCCGACACCGCGATCTTCTACTCGATCTCCAATTGTCAGGACGGCCTGCGCGGCGTGGCGTTCGGCAATTTCCTGATCAAGCAGGTCGTTGAAGAGCTGCAGTCGGAGTTTCCGCAGCTGAAGCGTTTTTCCACCCTATCTCCGGTACCGGGATTTCGGCAATGGCTCGCTAATCGGCTTGCAAATGCAAGTGATCCCGATGCGGCGCTGTTATCGCAACTGGAGAGCGATAGCTGGTGGAATGACCCGGCGCAGAGCGAGAAGCTGCGCGTGCCCTTGATGCGGCTCTGCGCTAGCTATCTGACACGGAAGCCCTCGATACGCATCGACCCCGTGGCGCGTTTTCACCTCGGCAACGGCGCACGGCTCGAGCGCATCAATTGGCTCGGCAATACCGCTCTGCGTGCGATTCAAGAATCCTTCGGGATCATGGTCAACTATCTTTATGACCACAACACCATTGAGACCAATCACGAAGCATTTGTACGCGACGGCACTATCGTCCGTTCGCCTGATGTCGATGCTCTACTGCACATCACCGACTGAGCCGCGATCAAGTTCGTTGCGCTAGCTCGGCGCCATCCCGCCGCCGTTCAGCGCCTTACGGATCATCTCGGCGAGCTGGTTGCGCCGATAGGGCTTGGTCAGCAGCAGCACGCCGTCGTCGAGCTTGCCGTGATGGACGATGGCGTTGTCGGTGTAGCCGGAGGTGTAGAGCACCTTCACGCCCGGCCGGCGCCTCGCCACCTCGTCGGCGAGCTCGCGACCGCTCATGCCGCCGGGGATGACGACGTCGGTGAACAGCAGGTCGAAGCTCTGCCCGGCCTCGATCAGGTCCAGCGCCGCCTTGCCGTCGGACGCGGCGATCGTCTTGTAGCCAAGGCTCTGGAGCTGCGCGGTGACGAAGTTGCGGACCAGCGGATCGTCCTCGACCACGAAAATGGTCTCGGCGCCGCCTTCGGCCGTCGGCGTGACGCCGGTTGCGATGTCCGCTGCGCCTTCGCCCGGCGGCAGATAGAGCTTGATCGTGGTGCCGTGGCCTTCCTCGCTGTAGATCTTGATGTGGCCGCCGGATTGCTTGACGAAGCCGTAGACCATGGAGAGGCCGAGGCCGGATCCCTTGCCGACCTCCTTGGTGGTGAAGAAGGGCTCGAACGCCTTCTGCTGCACGTCAGGGGGCATGCCGGTGCCGGTATCGCTGACCGCTAGCATGATGTAGGGGCCCGCTGCCACGTCGGCATTGGCCTGCGCATAGGCTTCGTCGAGCACGACGCGGTGGGTCTCCAGCAGCAGCTTGCCGCCGCCCGGCATGGCGTCGCGGGCGTTGATCGCCATGTTGAGCACGGCGTTGGTGAGCCTGGACGGATCGATATGCGTCGTCATCGGCCCCTGCTCCAGCACAGTCTCGATCTGGATCTGCTCGCCGAGGGTGGGGCGCAGAAGCTTTGCGATGTCCGAGATCGCGGCGTTGATGTCGACGTTGCGCGGCTCGAGCGGCTGCCGGCGCGCGAATGCCAAGAGGTGCTGGATCAGCTCGGCGCAGCGTTCGGCGGCATCGTCGATCAGCCGGGCCGTGCGCTGCAGCTCGGGCTGGTCCTTCAGGCGCTCCACCAGCGTCTCGGTGTTGCCGGAGATGACCGTGAGCATGTTGTTGAAGTCATGCGCGACGCCGCCGGTCAGCTTGCCTATCGCATCCAGCTTCTGCGACTGGTGCAACTGCCGCTCGGTCTCGCGCGAGGTCGTCGCATCGTGATAGACCAGCACCGCGCCGGAAATGTTGCCTTGCCCGTCCCGCATCGGCCTTCCGCTGACCATGAGATGGCGCGGCGGGTTGCCGCTGTGCGGGCGGACGATCATCTCCAGCTCTTCGAACTGCTCGCCGCGCAGCACGCGCGTCGATGGCAGCTCGTCGGCCGGAAGCGGCGTGACGCCGTCGCCGTGAAACACGTCGGACAGCGCGCGCAGATTGCCGACGTTCATGCCGGTGCGATGCAGCAGCATGCGCTCGGCGGCCGGATTGGACAGCAGCACGGTGCCCTCGGCGTCGATGACCAGCACCGCCTCCGCCATGCTGCGAAACGTGCTCTGGAGCACGTTGACCGACAGGCGCAATTCGTCATGCGCGGCGACGAGGTGCTCGGTGCGTTCGGCCACCGCCGCCTCGAGCGCCGCCTTGGCGGCTTGGGTCTGCTCGAGCGAGCTCTGGAGCTCACCCGTCGTGCGGCGGCTTTCGCGCATCACCAATGCGACCAGGAGCAGGATCAGCACGGCGCCGGCGACGTCGATGCCGAGCAGCACGATGCCGGTGCGGCGCGAATCCTGGGAGCGGGCGGCGAGCAGGCGTTCTTCCTCCGCGCTCAGGCGGTCGAGATTGCGCATCACCGTGTCCATGAGGCCGCGGCCCTCGGCCTTGCTGTTGAGCGCGGCAATGCCGGCCTGGTCGTTGGCGGCCCGCAGGCGCATCGCGGTGGCGGCGATCTCGATCCGGCGCAGCGCCAGCGGCTCGGTGCCCTCAAGCAGGGCGACCTGATCGGGGGTGTCGCGCACGTCGCGCTTGAGCTCGGCGAGGGCCGGCGCGAGCTTGGCGTGCACCGCCTGGAACTCGTCGCTGAAGCCCTGGCTGCGATAGAGCTCGTAGCCGCGCGCGGCGCTCTCGGCCCGGCGCAGCAGCACGCGCAGATCGGAGATCTTCTTTTGCACCTGGACGGTGTGGTTCACCGACGCCGCGTCGGACCGCGACTTGACGTCGAGGGCGATCGAGGCCGCGGTGATGATCAGGAGGATGGCAAGTCCAACACCGAGAATGACGCGCTGCGTTGGAATCAAGGGGCTTCTTTCTGGTCCTTCGGCGGCGCGCTCTCGCCCGCGCCGGCAAGGCATTCCCGGATCGTGGTCAGCAGCGCTTCCGGCGTGAACGGCTTGCGCAGGCAGCGCGTTGCGCCGAGCTCAAGCGCCATGCGGAGAAAATCGGGAGAGGGCGAGGCGGACGAGGCGAAGGCATAGCCTGACATCGCGATCAGCGGCGTGGCAGGGGCGCGCTCGTGAAAGATGCGGATGGATTCGAAGCCGCGCATATGCGGCATGAAGATGTCGACCAGCATGACGTCGAAGGCTTGCGATTCCAGCGCAGCCAGTCCTGTTTCGCCGCCGTCGGTCAGCGTGACGTCGAAGCCCTGACGTTGGAGGAGGACCTCGATGGTCGCGCCGACCATCGGATCGTCATCAACCACGAGAATACGCGGCATGACACTTCCCAGAAGATCGAAGTCCCCACTGTGGTTTGTGATATCCGCGAATCGTGGGTCCGGTCAATTTGCGATTGGATCGCGCAGGATATGCACGGTTTGGTGCATAAAGGTCCATTTGCATCGATTTGTATTTATCTGCGAGGGTGATGGAGCCGAAAGGAGCGAGGAAGGCGCCGATTGCAAAAAAGGCGCCGCATTGCTGCGACGCCTTTCGCCTCTAGTCTTCGCGATCTGCTTACGGGCAAGGATGCCGCCGGCCGTCGTAGCCGAGATAGGTGCCCGAGGCGGGGTCGTAAGATTTGAAGCGCCGCGCGCAATAAGCGGCGTCGCCGCCGCCATCCTGCACTACGGCAACCGACGGCTCGTCATAGTAGCCGTAGTAGTAGGGATCATCGTAATAGCCGTAGCCGCTGCCGTAATAGGCGTAGGAGCCGAGGCCGCCGATCGCGGCGCCAGCCGCAAAGCCCGGCCAGAAGCCGCCGTGGCGATGATGATGGTGGTGGCGACCGTGCCAGTGACGACCGCTCCAGTTGCCGCTGCCGCCCTGCCAGTTGCCCGCAACTGCAGCGCTACGGGTCCCACTGAAGCTCGGCGAGATAGCGGCACGGTCTGCCGCGCCCCCGACGAAACTGCCACCGCCCGGGCGGACCGCGCCACCGCCTGCGAAATTGCCACCGCTCGGGCGCATCGCCGCTCCGCCCCCGAAACCGCCGCCACCGCCCTGGAACGCGGCGCCGCCGCCGCCCATGCGGGCGCCGCCACCGAAGCCGCCGCCTCCGCCACCAACCGCGGCACCTCCGCCACCGATCGCGGCACCACCGCCCGCTCCGACCGCGGCGGCACGACTCTGCTGCGCAAAGCTCGGGCTCGCCAAGGGAAGAACCAACGCCACCGTCGCAGCGGCACTCAACAATTTCAGACTGTTCATGGTGAAACTCCTTTTCCCGGAAAGCAAACCCGACGAAAGCGCGGGGGTTCCTCGGATCACGCCGGTTTGCGCGCGCATGGAGCCTCAGGTCCCGCCGCTGTACCGCGCATGAATGAATCGCGTCCGCTTTGCGGCAGGGGCGCGCGCGGCAGGCGGATTTGCGGGGGCGCCGACGCGCCTGCCGAACTGGACATTTCGCCCCCCGGATGGCATCAGGACCCCACGAAGCAGGGCCCTTGCCGCATGAAACAATTCTTCCTCAAGTTCTTCACCTGGTGGAATGGCCAGACCTTTGGCACCCAGCTCTGGACCAAGCGGTATGGCGAGCTGGTCGGCGAGGACGAGCAGGGCAACCGTTACTACCGCACCCGTGGCGGGGCGATCGATCCGGCACTCGGCTTCGAGCGGCGCTGGGTGATCTATAACGGCTACGCGGAAGCGAGCCGGATTCCACCGTCCTGGCATGGCTGGATCCACCACGTCGTCGACAAGCCGCCGACCGAGATCAATTATCAGCCGCGCGAGTGGGAAAAACCGCACCAGCCGAATCTCACCGGCACGGCGAAGGCGTATCGGCCCTCCGGCTCGACGCTTGCCAGCGGCAGGCGTCCCAAGGCGACCGGCGACTATCAGCCCTGGACGCCCGGCTAAGCCCCTTTCGGCCGACCCACGAATCACCATCGTCCAAAGCGGATGCACATGCATCCGCGCCGCGCCGCTGTGGACAACGGGAACAGCGGGGATGCCGCCTGCGCAGGTGTTGCCGCGAGGCGGGCGATGCGGCTCAATGATCCCATCTTACGGAGATGGGAGACCATCGCGTTCGGTTCGGGCAACAGTTCGCGACTGTCCCGAGATGCAGCGGCCGCCGAGGAAGGACTCGATCGGGAGATAGGCCCCCGGTCTGGAAGCTCCGACATCGCCCGATGTGAATGTGCAGCCACCGTGAGACAGGAAAGGCCGCTTGGGAAACCGAGCGGCCTTTTTCTGTCGTTGTTCGCCTCGCGTGTCCCGGGCGCGCTGCAGCGTGAAACGCTGCGCTGCGTCCGGGGTACAAGAGCAAGCCCGATCCTTTACGCCACCCGCTCGGCCGCGCGCTGCACCGCCTCGAGCCGCCGTGCATGGTTCTGCGCGCCGCGCTCCCTCAGCAGCGCCAGCACTTCGGCTGGCGCGGTGTCGGGCGATCCGGCATTGAACGGCGGGGCTGGATTATATTCCATCTGGAGCTGGATCGCTTCGGCGGTGGTGCGATTGACCATGATCGAGACCAGCGTCAGCGCGAAATCGATCCCGGCGGTGACGCCGCCGCCGGTGATGCGGTTGCGATCGACGCAGACGCGTGTCTTGGTCGGCGTCGCGCCGAACTGTGCGAGCATCTCCATTGCGCTCCAATGGGTGGCGGCGCGGTAGCCCTTCAGAAGGCCGGCGGCGCCGAGGGCCAGCGATCCCGTGCAGACCGAGGTGACGTACTTGGCGCCTGCCGCTTGCCTGCGCAGGAATGCGAGCACGTCCTCGTCGTTGAGAAGGTCGTTGGTGCCCTGGCCGCCCGGCACGCAGATGACATCGAGCTGGGGGCAATCCGCAAAGGTCGTGGTCGGCGTCAGCGTCAGGACGGAATCGCTCGGCACCGGCTCGATCCGCTTCCAGATCAGGTGCAGCTTTGCGTCCGGCACCATGGCGAACACCTGCAAGGGCCCGGTGAAGTCGAGCTGGGTGACGCGCGGAAATACCAGGATTCCGATCTGGAGCGGTGACGACATGGGAGCCTCCGATAATGCGCTTGACGCCGGCAGAATGGCATGGTGCCCTTCTGTCCGAAATGGCATAATTCCCTCGCTTTCGGACATACGTTACGGCTTGGCCCATGATCGGCATCCTGATCTTCCCGGACTTCCAGCTGCTCGATGCGGCAGGTCCGATCTCGGCGTTCGAGATCGCAGCGCGCTGCCTCGGCAAGGCGCCAGCCATCCGCGTGCTGGCCGCCAAGCCGGGGCTGGTGCGCAGCTCGTCCGGCGTTGAGATGATGGCGCGCGACTTCAAGACCGCGAACGCGATCACGACGCTCGTCGTCGCCGGCGGCATGGGCGTCGCGGAAGCTGGGCGCTGTCAGATCACGCGGGCCTTCGTGCAGCGGCTTGCAAGGCGCGGCGTGCGGGTCGCGAGCGTCTGCTCGGGCGCCTTCGTGCTCGCCGAGGCGGGGCTTCTCGACGGCCGCCGCGCCACCACGCATTGGGGACGGACGCGCGATTTCATCGCGCGGTTTCCCAAGGTGAAGTTCGAGCCGGACCAGATTTTCACCCGCGACGGCAATGTGTGGACCTCCGCAGGTATCACCGCAGGGATCGACCTCGCGCTGGCTATGGTCACCGAGGACCACGGCGAGGAGATCGCGCAGGCAACTGCGCGGCAGCTCGTTCTGTACCATCGCCGCAGCGGCGGCCAGTCGCAGTTCTCGTCGCTGCTGGAATTGAAGGCGCCAAACGGACGCTTCGGCACGCTCTTGTCCTGGGCACGCGAAAATCTCGACGCGCCGCTGACGGTGGAGGATCTCGCCGATCGCGCCGGCATGAGCGCGCGGCATTTTGCCCGCGCCTTTGCCGCCGAGACCGGCACGACACCGTCCAAGGCGATCGAGCGGCTCAGGCTCGAAGTCGCGCGCGAGCGCGTGCAGTCCTCGCGCGAGGCGATCGAGCGCGTGGCGGAGGTGACCGGCTTCCGCGACCCCGAGCGCATGCGGCGTGCCTTCATCCGCGCCTATGGCCAGCCGCCGCAGGCGCTGCGGCGCGCGGCGCGGGCGGGGTAGGACGTTTCTCTTGACCTTGGCGAGCCCTGCGGAACGGCGAAGTCGGGCGTTGCTCAGAAGCGGACTTCGGCGATGCTCACTTGTCCGGCTTCTCGCTCACGATGGCGCCGGTTTTGGGATCGGCACGGAATTCCATCTTCTGGCCGTTCTTGATGCCTTCGCCCTCCCACCGGCCATCGTCGGCTTCAAGCTTGGTGACCTCGGAATAGCCCGCCTCCAGGATCTTGGCTATCACTTGTTGCATCGGCATCCAGTCGGGGCCGAGTCGATCGGCTCTCGCGGCCGAGCCCAGCGCGAGCGAGCCGAGAACCAAAATCACGGCAAACCTCATCGCGACCTCCTTTGGGTAACAGACCTTGAACGGCCACCTTAGATTGTTGTTCCTTCACGGCGCTCCTGTGACACAAACGAGTGAACTTCGGCCTTTTTTGCCTCGCTGGACCCATTCGTGCGTGCCGTCAGGCGCCTTGCGATCGGCATCAGCATGTACGGCGCAAAGTGAATCGGAAACTGCGTCAGCGCGAAATAGAGCCAGGTCGTCGCCGGCAGCGCGCCGGCGGTGGCCGCCAGCATCAGGCCCAGATTGCGCTGTGACACCATCAGGCCGAGCGCGAACGCGCGCTCGGTGCCGGCACGTCGGAAGATCAGCGTGGTTGCGGCGAGGAGGGTGAAGTAGACCGCAAAAGCGAGCAGCGCAACGGCGATCGTGAACAGCGGATCGGCGAGAAACTCGGTTGCGACGTCGCCCATCACTGCGGAGGCGAACACCAAGAGTATGATGATGTTGAGGCCGTCGATCGGCCGCTTGTGGCGCTGGATTGCATCACTGCCCACCAGACGGCGGATGATCGTGGCGGTCACCAGTGATGCGGCGAGGATGCCGAGCAGCTTCAAGCCGAGCGTCATCGGAGAGATGCTGAGCATGCCGCCGAGAAACAGGCTCGCGTACAGCGAGGCGGTGAATGGCACGAGCGCGGTCGAGGTCACCAGCGTGACCAGCACCAGCGCGGCATCGAGGCCCATCAGCGCGGCAAGCGCTGGCGCCGCCATCATCGGCGAGGCCATGCCCTGGAGCATCAGCGCGAGAGCAAGGCCTGGAGAGCTCGTGGAGAGCCCCGTCGCGTGGGCAGCGAGGGCGAAGATTAGCGGCACGCCGATCGTGGTCCAGGCGGTGGCGGCCGCGACCAGCGCCGGCCGGCGCAGATGTCCGTACAGCGCGCCGAGATCGACGCGCATGAAGGAGATGCAGAGCAGAAGGAAGATCGCCTCGGTGACGTAGGGGCGCAGCAGCGCGCCGAGCGGCGGCACCGCGACCGCGATGAAGGCAATCGCCGCCACCGCGCGCGTGCCCTGGCCACCAAGCCAGCCGAGGGCACGCAGGGGAAGGGCGAGGACGGCTCGGACGAGGGAGGGCATTTCTGTCGGTATTATCGGCTGTGTAGCGCTTTGGAGGGCATGCTCGCCTTCGGCCATGGGGGTGCCCCGGCGAGGGGCTCAGGACTATCCCATCCGGGAGCCGGCCTGGCCAGACCGGGCCGGGAAGGGCAGGGATGCCGCCCTTCCCCCGCCGTATTCGGCGTGTTAACCGGAAGGCCTGCGAGCGGCGGTATCCCCTGTAGAATGTCCAACGAGCCCGATTCGCTGTTGAAGCCGCGCGAAATGTTCAAAACCTTTTCCCTGACCGGTCTTGCGGCGCTTTTGGCCGCCACCGCACTGACGGCTGCGACGCCGGCAAGTGCGCAGATCGGCACGATCTTCTCCGATCCGCCGCCGCTGCGGCCGCCCGGCAGCATTCCGCGCGGCCAGCCCCAGCCGCAGCAGATGCCCGAGGACGACGAAGAGGTGCCGGAGCTGCCGCCGCAGGGCCGGGTGCTGCCGTCGCGCCCGATGCCGCCGCCTCCGGGCCGGCAGGGCAACGTGATGCCCGGGCCGGTCGAGACCCAGCCCCTAGCACCGCCGCCGGGCTCGACCCTCGCGCCGCCGAACCAGCCGCCCTCGGCCGCGATCACTCCGCCGGGTCCGCAAGGCGCTCCCGGAGCGCCCGGTCAGCGGCAGCCCCAGCAGAAGGGCGGCGTGCCGCAGACGCCGGCCAGCCTCCAGCCGGGCGACGAGGTCGTGACGGAGCCGCCGGCCCAGAAGATCGTGAACAAGAAGGCGACGTTCTCCGGCCTCGACAAGATCACCGGGCGCATCATCAATTTCGACGAGGAGATCGGCGAGACCGTCCAGTTCGGTGCGCTCCGCGTCAAGACCAACGCCTGCTACACGCGTCCGGCGACTGAAGCGGCCAACACCGACGCCTTCGTCGAGGTCGACGAGATCACCTTGCAGGGCGAGGTGAAGCGGATCTTCTCGGGCTGGATGTACGCGGCGAGCCCCGGCCTGCACGGCGTCGAGCATCCGATCTACGACATCTGGCTGACCGACTGCAAAGAGCCGCAGCAGACTGTGGCGACGGCGGCACCGGATCCGGCCGCGGCCAAGCCGCCGCCACCGCCGCCGGCGCAGAAGAAGGCCGCGCCCAAGCAGGTGCAGCAGCGCCCGCCGCAGCCGCTGCCGCCGATCCAGCAGCAGCAACCGGCGCCGCCACCGCCGCCACCACCGGAGCAGCGCCCAGGCCTGTTCGGCATTCCCGGGTTTGGCCGCTAACCGAGCTGTTTGTTATTGCCGCGAAGCGATGATCTCGAGGGCTCGTGCGCCCGGGATCGCTTCGCCGGCGGAGAGCTTCAGGAAATCGCCGGGCTCGCCCGCCAGCGCCTTGTCGAGCAGCGCGGTATAGCGTCGCCGCGAGATCTCGACGGCGCCGAAGCTCTTCAGGTGCTCGGTGACATATTGGGTGTCGAGCAGCTCGAAGCCGCCGTGAATGAGCCGCGCGACCAGATGCACCAGCGCGACCTTCGAGGCATCGCGCACATTGTGGAACATGCTCTCGCCGAAGAAGGCCCGCCCCAGGCTGACGCCGTAGAGACCGCCGACCAGCTCGTCGCCCTGCCAGGCTTCGACGCTGTGGCAATGGCCGAGCTCGAACAGCCCGCCATAGAGGTCGCGGATGCGCTTGTTGATCCAGGTATCCTCGCGGCCCACTTGCGGCGCCGCGCAGCCGGCGATGGTCGCCTTGAACGCGGTGTTGACGGTGACGCGAAACTGATCCGAGCGCACGGTGCGCGCGAGGCGCGAGGCGACGCGGAAGCCGTCGAGCGGGATGACGCCGCGCAGCTCCGGCTCGACCCAGAACAGGGTCGGATCGTCGGCGCTTTCCGCCATCGGAAAGATGCCGCAGGCATAAGCGCGCAGCAGCACGGCCGGCGTGATTTCAGACGGGGCGGAGTCGCGCGAAGTCATGGCTTGCCATCATAGCAGGATCGCAATGCAGTTGCGATGGGTGCGGCCGGACCGCTCAGCTGGCGGCAGCGGTGCTGGTCTTGCCGACGCTTGCGGGCATGCGGCCGAACTTCAGCACGACCCGGGTTCCGGAATGCGCGGGATCGCGCTCGACCGCGGCGTCGAGCTTGGTGGCCATGGCCGCGACGATGCGCTGGCCCATGCCGGTGGAGCGCGGATCGGCCTTGGCGTTGTCGCCGACGCCGTCGTCGGTGATCGAGAGCAGGAGGTCATCGCCTTGCGAGATCAGCTCGACATGGATCGGGCCGGCGCCGTCGGGGTAGGCGTATTTCACCGCATTCATCACCAGCTCGTTGACGATGATGCCGACGGCGACCGCACGGTCCGGATCGATCTCGATCGGCTCGGCCTTCAGCGTCAGGCGCGACATGCGGTTGCCTTCGGCCGACCGCCTGAGATCCTCGAGCAGCGAGTCCAGATATTGATTGAGGACCACGCTCTTGAGGTCCTGCGAGGTGTAGAGGCGGCGGTGCACCTGCGCCACCGCGGCGACGCGGCCCATCGCGTTGGTCAGCGCCGCCTTGACCTCGTCCTGCGCGGCGGAGCTTGCCTGCAGATGCAGCAGCGAGGCGATGATCTGGAGCGAGTTGCCGACGCGGTGGTTGACCTCGCGCAGCAGGAGCTCGCGTTCGGCGGCGAGCGCCGCGTAGCGGTCGCGCGAGGCGTGGATCTCGGCCTCGGCTTCCTCGCGCGCCCGTTGCAGCTCGGCCTGGCGCAGCGCGCCTTCGGCCGCGACGTGGAGGAGCGGGATGAAGTCGCCCTGGACGTCCTTGACCAGATAGTCGGCCGCTCCCGCCTTGAGCGCCGTCACCGCGATGCTGGAATCCTGCGAGGCGGTCACGAACACGACGGGCGGCGCGTCCGGGATCGCCATGATCTGCTCGAGCGTCTCGAGCCCGTCGAGGCCTGGCATGTACTGGTCGAGCGCGACGACGTCGATGCCGCCTACGGTGCTGTTCTGGGCGGCGGCGCGGCGGATGTGCTCGAGACCTTCCTCGCCGCTCGCGGCATGGACGACCCGGAAGCCGCGCCGCGTCAGGCCGCGATCGACCAGGCGCGCCAGCGCCCCGTCGTCGTCGATGTAGAGCAGTGTCGGCGTGCGCTGGTTCATGTGGCGGCGGGCGGGACCTGGATGACCGAGAAGAACAGACCGAGCTGCCGGATGGCGTTGGCGAAATTCTCGTAGTTGACGGGCTTGGTGATGTAGACGTTGCAGCCGAGCTCGTAGCAGCGCTTGATCTCCTGGGAATCGTCGGTGGTGGTCAGCACCACCACGGGCGAGGCCTTCAGGTACTTGTTCTCCTTGATCTGCTTCAGGATGTCGATCCCGGTCATGTCGGGGAGGTTGAGGTCGAGCAGGATCAGGAGCGCGTTGCCCTTCTGCACCAGCCCGGAGCCGTCGGCGCCGAACAGGTGCCGCATGGCGTCGGTCCCGGTGGTGAAGGAGACGATCTCGTTGTTGACGCCCGAGCGGCGGATATTGCGCTCGATCAGACGGGCATGGCCCTCGTCGTCCTCGACCATGATGATGGTGACAGGCTGGGTCATCGATCTCTGTTCCGGTTGCTCACGTTCCAGGCGATCGGCAGCGTGATCGTGAAGGTGCTGCCCGTGTTGAGTTCCGATGATACCGACATGGTGCCGCCGAGGCGACGCACAAGTGCACGCACATGGGCAAGACCAATGCCCTGGCCGGGCTTGTCCTGGGTTCCCGCGCGGCGGAACAGGTCGAATATCCGCTGGTGGTCCTTGGGATCGATGCCGCGGCCGTTGTCGCTGACCTCGAAGATAGCGTAGCCGAGCTTGGTCCGCCCGCGGATTCTGATCTCGCCGGGCACGCCGGGCTTGAGATATTTGATGGCATTGTCGATCAGGTTGGAGAAAATTTGCTCGAGGGCGAGACGGTCGCTCACGAGGTCCGGCAGGGGCTCGACGTGAATCTCGGCCTGCGCCTCGGCGGCCTGGTGCGCCAGCGTCGTCACGATGGCCTCGATCAGCTCGCGCGTGTCGACCTTCACCGGCTGGAATTCGCGCCGGCCCTCGCGGGTGAGGTTGAGGATGGCCGAGATCAGCCGGTCCATCTTGGCGATCGACGATTTGATGAAGCCGAGCGCTTCGGAGAAATCCTCATGGAGCTGCTTGTCGGCGCCCTCGAGCGCGATCTCGCCCGGAGCGGCGGGCGCGAGCGGCGCTCCATCCGCGGGGGCGTGCGCGAGGCTGCCGATGCGGCGGAAGATGTCGCCGCCGAGCTCTTCGAGCTCGCTCGTGAAGCCCATGATGTTGACGAGCGGCGAGCGCAGATCGTGGCTGACGATATAGGCAAAGCGCTGGATCTCGTCGTTGGCTTCGCGCAGATCCGCCGTGCGCTCGTCGACGACGGCCTCGAGATTGAGGTTGGCATCGCGCAGGCGCGCTTCGGCCGCATCGCGTTCGCGTGTCGAACGCCGCACCAGCCAGATCGAGATCAGCGCCAGCACCACAACCAGGCCGGATCCGATACCGGTCATCGAAGCGGCCAGGGTCTGGCTGCGGTCGGAGTTGGCCGTGCGGAGGCGGAATAACCGTTCCTCCTCCTGAAGCATTCCCGTCGCGACTTCGGCAATCGCCGCCGTGGTATCGGCGGAGGCTAGCTCGCGCACCAACCCTGCGGCCTTCTCCGGCTGACCCTGACGGATGAAATCCATCTCCTGCGCGAATTGGCCGAGCCGCGTCTCGATCACCGAACTCAGCTTTTCGATGCTCTTGCGCTGTTGCGGATTGTCGCCGATCAGGCGTGTAAGCCTGTCGAGCGCTGGCACGATTGCAGCGATGGCCTTGTCGTGGTCTGCCTTGAAATCCGATCTTTGGGTCAGCAGGTAGCCGCGGGCGGTGCTTTCCGCACGCCGGATTTCCAAGAGGAGGGCGTTGATCTGGTTTTCAGCCTCGATGGTGTGAACCACCCACTTGCTGTCCTCCCGCGCCTTGTTGACGAGGTAGACGGAACCGGCGCTGATCACGGTCAGCACCAAAAGGCCCGCCGCGAACAGCAGGATCTGCCAGAATGCGCGCCGTCGCTGGCCTTCAGCCGTCACGACGGTTCACCTGTCTGCAGGCAATGGAGTTCAAAACGCCCCCTTGGAACTGGCCCCAACCATCCAGAACGCGATTGGAGGCAAGGGGTTCCATGAGAGGACGTGATTATCGCGGCGCTGGTTCCACCTTGCCGGCCAGGTACTGCTCCAGCCAGTGGATGTGGTAGTCGCCGTTGATGATGTCGGCTTCGCGCACCAGCGCGCGGAACAGCGGCAGCGTGGTCTCGATGCCCTCGACCACCATCTCGTCCAAGGCGCGGCGCAGCCGCATCAGGCATTCGGCGCGGGTCTTGCCGTGCACGATCAGCTTGCCAACGAGGGAGTCGTAATAGGGCGGGATCGTGTAGCCCTGGTAGACGGCGGAATCGATCCGCACCCCGAGGCCGCCGGGTGGATGATATTGCAGGATCCGGCCGGGCGAGGGGCGGAAGGTCTGCGGATTCTCAGCGTTGATGCGGCACTCGATCGCATGGCCGATGACCTGGACCTCGTCCTGCCTGGCCGGCAGGTCGCCGCCGGCGGCGATGCGGATCTGCTCCAGCACGAGGTCGATGTCGGTGATGCTCTCGGTGACGGGATGCTCCACCTGGATGCGGGTGTTCATCTCGATGAAGTAGAACTCGCCGTCCTCGAACAGGAATTCGATGGTGCCGACACCGAGATATTTCATCTCGCGCATCGCTTTCGCGCAGGTCTCGCCGATCTTGGCGCGCGCGGCGGCAGCAAGCACGGGCGAGGGGCCTTCCTCCCAGACCTTCTGGTGGCGGCGCTGCAGCGAGCAGTCGCGCTCGCCGAGATGGATCGCGCCGCCGCGGCCGTCGCCGAGGATTTGGATCTCGATGTGGCGCGGCTTCTGCAGGTATTTTTCCAGATAGACGGAAGCATCGCCAAAGGCGGATTTGGCCTCGTTGGCCGCCGTCGATAAGGCGACCTGGAGGTCGGCCTCGCTGTGCGCGACTTTCATGCCGCGGCCGCCGCCGCCCGCCGCCGCCTTCACCAGCACGGGGAAGCCGATTTTCCTCGCGATCGCCATCGCATCGTCGTCGGGACCGACGGCGCCGTCCGAGCCGGGCACCACGGGGATGCCGAGGCGCTTGGCGGTCTTCTTGGCCTCGATCTTGTCGCCCATCAGGCGGATGTGCTCGGCCTTCGGACCGATGAAGTGCAGATTGTGCTCGGCGAGGATTTCCGCAAAGCGCGCGTTCTCGGAGAGGAAGCCGTAACCGGGATGCACCGCGTCGGCGCCCGTGATCTCGCAGGCCGCGAGCAGGGCGGGCACGTTGAGATAGCTGTCCTTGGACGCCGGCGGCCCGATGCAGACGCTCTCGTCCGACAGCCGCACATGCATGGCATCGGCGTCGGCGGTGGAGTGCACGGCGACGGTGGCGATCCCGAGCTCCTTGCAGGCCCTGAGGATGCGAAGGGCGATCTCGCCGCGGTTGGCTATGAGGATCTTGTCGAACATGTTGTCCTGCAGCGAATGGCGAGTGGCGAATGGCGAGTAGGGAAGGCTGACGCCATTCGCTATTCGCTATTCCCCATTCGCGTCACTCAATGATCACCAGCGGCTCGCCGTACTCGACCGGCTGGCCGTCCTCGACCAGGATCTGCGTCACCGTGCCGGCGCGCGGCGAGGGGATCTGGTTCATCGTCTTCATGGCTTCGATGATCAGCAGGGTCTGGCCGACTGAGACCTTGGTGCCGACGTCGATGAACGGCTTTGCGCCCGGCTCCGGCGCCCAATAGGCGGTGCCGACCATCGGCGAGGTCACGGCGCCGGGATGCTTCGACAGATCGGCCGCGGCAGGGGCCGCGGGGCTTGCTGCCACCGGCAGGGCGGCCGGAGGAGCCGTCACCTGCATCGGCATGGTCGCGGCAACGCTGATGTTGCGGGCAACGCGCAGTCGCAGACCCGCTCGCTCGATCTCGATCTCGGTGAGGCTGGTCTCATCGAGCAGAAGTGCCAGCTCGCGGACGAGCGCGGAATCCTCGCTGGAAAACTTTGCGGCTGCTTTGTCGTCTGGCTGGCGCGCCATGTTGTTTGATCCGAATGTTCTGTTGGAAGGGAGCGTCAGGCGTTGGGCTTGATGCCGAGCTTGGCGGCAAGGCCCTGGATGGCGAGGCGGTAGCCCTCGATGCCGAAACCGCAGAGCGAGGCGAAAGCCGCGCGCGCGGTGTAGGAATGGTGACGAAAACTCTCACGGGCGTGGATGTTGGTCACGTGCACCTCGACGGTCGGAATCTGCACCGCGAGCAGCGCATCGTGCAGGGCGATCGAGGTGTGGGAATAGCCGCCGGCATTGATGATGATGCCCTTCATCTTGCGCGCATGCGCCTCGTGGATGAAATCGATCAACTCGCCTTCGCGGTTGGATTGCCGGCAGTCCGCCTTCAGGCCGAACGTCGCGGCCGTGTCCCGGCACAGCGACTCGACGTCGGCCAGCGTCGCATGGCCATACTTGTCGGGCTCGCGGGTCCCCAGCATGTTGAGGTTCGGCCCGTTCAGGACGAGGATCGTGTCGGTTGCAGGTTCGGCCATTCCAATCCCGGAAGAGGTGTTTCGGCGTGGCGGGGGTTATAGGTAACAAAGCGCGTGAGGGGAAGCCTTGAAGGGCCTCAGCGGCGGGTTCAACCGCCTCATCCAGTGCGCAAAAACCTGTGCGGAAACCACGGAAATTGCTTGTTAACCAGTCCGAAGCATGGCTGCCCGGCGCATGCAAAGGGGCGGGCATCGCTGCCCGCCCCTGAGATTGCCCGTGTCCGCCTTAGACGTTCAGGACGGCCACGATCTCGTAGGTGTCCGGATCGATGATGACGATCTCTTCCCGGACCAGGACGTACTTGTAGCTCCGCCATTCCGGATAGATCGACACGACCCGCGACGGCAGGGCGTGAAGGGTGATGCCCTCCCGCGGAATGCGGGTGCCGACCGAGATCGAGAAGTTCACGTTGGTCACCGGGGCGACGCGCTGCTCGCGGATCACGGACGTGATCTGCGTGCGCTGCTCAGTCGAAAGCTTGGCAGCGGCGCCGGCCTGGCCGACCGTGGTCGAGCTCTGGCCCTGAACGTTCTGGGTCGAACTGGTGCCAGTCTGGCCCTGCGCGTTCTGGTTCGTGCTGGTGCCGGTCTGGCCCTGAGCATTCTGGTTGGTGCTCGTGCCGGTGCCCTGTCGGGTCTCGGTGGTCGAGGTGCCGCTCTTGCTGCCCTCAGCCTTCATGTCCTTCTGGTCCTTAGCACCGGACTTGCTGGTGTCCTGGCTCATGCTCTTGGACTTGTCCTGCTGGGACTTGTCCATCTGGCCCTGCGCGCGATCATCGGTGCGCTGGCCCTTGGTGGTACCAGACTTGTCCTCGGCCGCGTTCTTGTTCATCGCGCCGCCCGAGGAGCGCTCGTCCTTCATCGCGCCGGACTTGTCTTCGGACTTCATCGTCCCGGAGCCGCCGGCCTGGCCAACGGTCCCCTTGTCCTGGCTCATCGAGCCACCGCGCTCAGCCGCGCCGCCGGAAGGCTGCGAATGCTGCATCTGCGCGCCACCGGCGCCGCCGCCGCTGTCGCGGCCCATATTGCCCTGCGCGTTCGCGAGGCCAGTGCCCGCGACGAGCGCGACTGCGGCAACCGAAATCATAAAGCGGTTCAACATCGAAATTCTCCTCACGTGTTCATTCGCGTCATTGCCCGCGCCGACAACGAAAGGGGATTTGAGTTGTTCCGGAACTTCGACTGTTCCGCGGCTTTTGTTTGTTGAACGCCAGATGAATGACTTTGCACGAAGGCGCCAACGTTCAGCGCAAGAAAAAAGGCCGGCATGTCTGCCGGCCTTTTTGTGTTCTCGCTATCGTAAAACTGTGATCAGCAAGTCGCCTTGCCGCAACGGGCAATGCCGATCTTCTCCTTCAGGCTTTCAACACCGACGGCGCCGATCACGATCTGCTTGCCGATCACGTAGCTCGGCGTACCGTTCATGCCCATCGCTTCGGCGAGCTTGAAATTCTCCTCGAGGGTGGCGCGCACCTCGGGGCTGGCGATGTCCTTCTCGATGCGAGCCGTGTCGAGACCGGCTTCCTTGGCGGCTTGCATCGCGCGGGCCTTGTCGGCGGCGCCGCGGCCGCTGAGCAGTTTCTGATGGAAGTCGAGATATTTCTTGCCGGAGGGATCTTGCATGCGCACGGCGACCCCGACCTGCGCCGCTTCCACCGAGCCCTGGCTCAGCACCGGAAATTCCTTCAGCACCACCTTCAGCTTCGGATCGCCCTTCATGATGGTCAGCATGTCGTCCATCGCGCGCTTGCAATAGCCGCAATTGTAGTCGAAGAACTCGACGAAGGTGACGTCGCCGTCCCTGTTGCCGAGCACGACCTGGCGTGGCGAGTTGAAGATCGCCTCGGCGTTCTGCGCGATGCTGGCTTGGTGCTTCTGCGTTTCGGCCGCGGCCTGGCGCTTGCTGAGCTCGGCCATGGCCTCCTCGAGCACCTCGGGATGGCTGACGAGATAGTTCTTGATGATCTTCTCGATCTCGGTGCGCTGGCTGTCGGAGAAACTGTCGGCCGAGGCGGGCACGGCTGCGCCGAACATGGCGAGCGCGAACAAGGCAGGAGCGAACAGGCGCAGCGAAGGCATAGTCAAATCCTCTTATCCAAAGCAGGTTTCGAGAAACGTCCCGGCGGATTCAAGCCCGGTGTCGTGACGTCGTGGTCGGGCCTCGTTCGAGTTTGCGTCAGTTGCGCGGCGGCTTCGCCGCCACGATGTCGTCGGCCTTGACCCATCCGGGGGTGCCGACGGCGAAACGTGTTTTCGCGCGCGTGGCAAGCTCGCGGGCGGTTTTGTTGTCGCCGCGCAAATATGCGGCCTGGGCCGAGGCGAGATCTGCCTCCGCATAATCTCCCTTCCGGCCATAGGCCATCGCGAGCTGGGTATAACCGAGCGCCGCCTCGGGCTCCCGGGCCACCGCGGCGCGGAGAATCCGAACGGCATCGTCGGTGTAGGCCTTATTATCGGTTCCGACCAGAGCCTGCCCAAGTAACATCTCGATGAGGGGGGCGTTGTTCGAGAGGGCGACGGCCTTACGCAAGGGAGCGATCGCTTCGGCCGCCTTGCCGCTTTCCAGGAGCGCCTGGCCGCGCACCTCGTAGAAATACGGGTTGTTCGGCTGCACCTGGATCAGCGCGTCGATCTGGGCGAGCGCGCTGCGCAGATCACCGTGCAGATAGGTGCTGATGGCGCGGGCATAGCGCGCCGGCAGGCTGTCGTTGGTCTGGGGATAGCGGCGGTACACCGTCTCCGGCCGCTCCATGAAGGCGGAGATTTTGGCGCGGACCATGTCATGCCGAAGCTGGAGCGCGGGATCGTCCTTCTTGTTCCAGTAGGGGCTGGAGCTTGCGAACTCCTGTAGTGCGGCGACGCGCTCGGCCGGCATCGGATGCGACTGCAGATAGGGATCGGCGCCGCGCGCGGCGAACAGGCTCTCGCTGGTGAAGCGCTTGAACGTCTCGTACATGCCCTTGGGCGATTGCTGGGTCGCAGCCAGGAATTTCACGCCGGCGCGGTCGGCATTCTCCTCCTGCTGGCGCTGGTAGGACAGCAGCGTGCGGCGGATCACCTCCTGCGGAGCGGCGATGGCGGCCGCGCCAGCATTGGCGAGCCCGTTGTTGCCTACGCTGCTGCGCTGCGTGCTGCCGGCCGCAATCGCGCCGGCGCCGAGCAGCATCGCGATGATCATCTGGGTCTGGGCGGCGGCGAGCTGCTCGCGCAGCTTGGACAGATGGCCGCCCGCCAGGTGTCCGGTCTCGTGCGCGAGCACGCCGATGATCTGGTTCGGCGTCTCCGATTGCAGGATCGCGCCCCAATTGACGAAGATGCGGCGGCCATCCGCGACGAAGGCGTTGAACGAGCCGTCGTTGATGATCACCATCTGGATGTTGTGCTTCTCCAGACCCGCAGCGCGCAGGATCGGACGCGTGTATTCGCGCAGCAGCTGCTCGGTCTCGGTGTCGCGCAGGACCGGCGGCCCCTTGGCCTGCGCGCGCGCGGCCGAGAACGGCGTCAGCGCGATCGCCGTGGCCGTGACGAGGGCGGTGAGGGCGGAGGCCTTCTTGCGCAATGCGATCTGGAGCGACATCAAGCGGTCTTGGTCAAAAGGGGCTCGGTCAAGTGGTGTTGGTCAAGCAGTTCAGTGATTGGTTTTGGCGATTGGCGGCGGACCGGATACGCGATATGCCCTTGTGAGCAATGCCCTTATGAGCCGTACAATGCGGCCAGTCTGGGGCACAAGCGCCCCGTTTACGGACCGGACGGACCGGTTCGCCAACCAATAGCAGAAATCGATGCACGACGCGACATTGAGGAACCGGTTGGGGCAGTGGCTCGAGCCCTCCCGCCGCAGCGATGTTCCCCCGTTCATGGTGATGGACGTCATGGCCGCGGCGGCTCGAATCGAGGCCGCCGGCGGTCATGTGATCCACATGGAGGTCGGCCAGCCCGCGGCCGGCGCGCCCAGGACCGCGATCGCGGCCGCCCATGCGGCGCTCGAGGCCGGACGAATCGACTATACGTCCGCGCTCGGCATCCCTTCCTTGCGCGCGCGCATCGCGCGCCATTATCGCGACGCCTATGGCTGCGATGTCAGCCCCGAGCGGATCGTGGTGACGACGGGCTCGTCGGGCGGCTTCATCTTGGCCTTTCTGTCGATATTCGAACCTGGCGATCGCGTCGCCGTGACGGTGCCGGGCTATCCGCCATATCGACATATTCTGACCGCGCTCGGCTGCGAGCCGGTGCTGATCGAGACCACGAACGAAACGCGTCACGCGCTCACCGGCGAGGCCCTGCTCGCAGCGCATCGCAAGGCGCCGCTGAAGGGTGTTCTGGTCGGCAGCCCCGCCAATCCGACGGGCACGATGATGTCCCGTGAAGCGCTCGCCGGCCTGATCGCGGCCGCAGAAGACGCCGGCATCCGCTTCATCTCCGATGAGATCTATCACGGGCTCGATTACGCGTTTCCGGCCGTGACAGCGGCTGCGCTGTCCGAGCACGCGCTCGTGATCAATTCGTTCTCGAAGTATTTTTGCATGACCGGTTGGCGCATCGGCTGGATGGTGGTGCCCGAGATCCTGGTGCGGCCGATCGAGCGGCTGCAGCAGAACCTCTCGATCTCGGTGCCCGCGCTGTCGCAGATCGCGGCGGAGGCCGCCTTCGACGGCACGGCCGAGATGGAGGCGATCAAGCACGGCTACCAGGAAAACCGGCGCGTCCTGATCGATGGTTTGCCCAAGGCGGGACTGACGAAATTCCTGCCGGCCGACGGCGCCTTCTATCTCTATGCAGACGTCTCGGACTTCACCGCCGACAGTTTCGAATTCGCAAAGCAGATGCTGGAGCAGGCGCGCGTGGCGGCAACGCCCGGCCTTGATTTCGATCCCATTCATGGCCGCTCGTTCATTCGTTTCTCCTATGCGCGCTCGCCAGGGGAGATGCGTGAGGCAGTTGACCGGATTGCTGAGTGGCTTAAATAACTGCGCCAGTTTTCTTCAGCCTTCCGGAGTTCAGCTTGTCAGACCGTTCCGTCCCGTCCGCCGCTACGCCACATTCTTCTCTCGCCGCATTGATGTGGCCGACGCGACCGGGCGAAGCCGTCGGCGCGCTGCGTGCCGTCGTGCTGG
Source organism: Bradyrhizobium yuanmingense (assembly GCF_025200905.1). Classification (NCBI taxonomy): domain Bacteria; kingdom Pseudomonadati; phylum Pseudomonadota; class Alphaproteobacteria; order Hyphomicrobiales; family Nitrobacteraceae; genus Bradyrhizobium; species Bradyrhizobium yuanmingense. The sequence goes on from NZ_CP104173.1 coordinate 3,334,165, forward strand.
TCGCGCTCGGCACGGCGTTGATGGCGCTGTCGGCCAAGGTGAATCTGCCGCTGCCTTACGTGCCCATGACGTTGCAGACGTTGGTGGTGCTGATGATCGGCGCCGCCTATGGCTGGCGCCTCGGCAGCGCGACCATGATCGCTTACCTCGCCGAGGGCGCGATCGGGCTTCCGGTGTTCGCCGGCCCCGTGGGTGGGATCGCGCCGCTGGTCGGCCCGACCGCGGGCTATCTGTTCGGTTTCGTGCTGGCTGCGTTCGCGACCGGTTGGCTCGCCGAGCGCGGCTGGGATCGCAGCGTCGTGCTGCTGTTTGCGGCGATGGCTGTTGGCCACATCGTCATTCTCGCGGCCGGATTCGGCTGGCTGGCATTCGGCCTTGGTCTCGGCGCCACCAAGGCCTGGCAGGTCGGCATCGTGCCGTTCATCGCGGCCTCGCTGGTCAAGAATGCGCTCGGCGCGACCCTGATTCCGGCGGCGCGCCGGATTGTCGAGCGTCGCGGATAGGACGCGCTCGCTAAAATCGCTCGGGCCGGTACGGCGTGGGATCGACCGCGGGCGTTTCGCCGCTCATCATTTCCGCGAGCAGGCGCCCGGTCGCAGGTCCCAGCGTAAAACCCTGGTGGCCGTGGCCGAAATTCATCCACAGGCCGGGGTGGCGCGGGGCTGGGCCGAGCACCGGGAGCATATCGGGCGTGCAGGGCCTCGTGCCGAACCACGGATCCGGCTCGACCCGTTTGCCGAGGTCGATCAGCTCGCGCGCCGAGGCTTCGGCGCTGGCGAGCTGCACCGGGGTTGCGAGCGCGTCCGCGCCCGTCAATTCCGCGCCGGTGGTGATGCGGATGCCCTTGGCCATCGGCCCCATGGCGTAGCCACGGGCCTTGTCGACCAGCGGCAGGTCGAGCGAAGCGCCGCCGCTGTAATGCATGTGGTAGCCGCGCTTGCGCACCAGCGGGATGCGATAGCCGAACTTGTACAATAAATCAGGCGACCACGGCCCGAGCGTCACGACGGCGTGGGCAGCGTCGATGCGGCCCTGGTCGGTGTCCACCGACCAGCCGGTCGCGGTCTGTCGCAGCGACTGCGCATCACCGAGCACGATCCTGCCGCCGAGCCGTACGAACAGCTCGGCATAGGCCGTGACCAGCGCGCCGGGATCGGACACGGTCCAGGTGTCGAGCCAATGGATCGCTCCCGGGAGATCGTCGCGCAGGATCGGCTCGGCCCTGGCAAGCTCGCTGCCCGACAGCACGCGGTAGTTCACGCCGAATTCGCGCTGATCTTCCTCGGCAGCCTTGACCGAGAGATCCAACGAAGCGGCATCGCGAAACAGCGCTCGGTAGCCGGCGCGGCGGATGAGATTGTCGGCATGCGCCTCGCGGATCAGGATGTCGTGCTCGGCCGTTGCGTAGGCGATCAGCTGTGCCCACGCCTCGATCGCCTCGCGATGTCGCTTCGGCGCCGAATGCCACCAATAGCGGAGCAGGGGCTCGATGTGGAGATGCAGCGAGGAGAGGCTGTAGCGCACGTCGTTGGTGCGGCCGGTCGCGATCTTCAAAAGCGAAGCGAGGTCGCGCGGCATCGGATAGGGGCGTACCGCTTCGGCCTGGATCATCCCCGCGTTGCCGTAGCTGGTCTCGCGGCCCGGCTCCCTGCGATCGATCAGCGTCACCCACCAGCCGCGCCGCTGCAGATGCAGCGCGGCGCCGACGCCCACCATGCCGCCGCCGAGAATGATCGCGCTTTGCATCGCAACTGACCTCATCAAATCAAAACCGCCCGGTTGGGCCGGGCGGTTTCAATTCCATTTGTCCCTTTACTCGCCGCCGCCGAAACGGCGTGACCACCAGCCGGCACGACGTGGGGCGGCCGGGGTTTCGCTTGCCGCCTCCGGCGCGGGCTCAGGTGCCGGCGCGGGTGCAGCAACCGGCTCGGTCGCCTCCGCCGCCGGCGTTGCGGGCTCCGCCTGGCTGTTCGCCAGGAAGCTCACCTTTTCGCGCACGGTGGAGCGGCGCCGCGCGGCCCTGTCGCCGGCTGACTCTTCGTCCGGCGTTGCGGTCGTCGCGGCGGGAGCGGGCTCCGGCTGGGCCGGCGCCTCGGTTCGGATCTCGGCGTGCGGCTCAGGCTCCGCAACTTGCGGCTCGCCGGTCGGCTCGGCCTGCGCGATCGAAGGCGAAGCCTGGCTGCCGAGGCCGTCGAAATCGGCCACTGCATCGGCAGCTTCCGGCGGCGGGTTGGTGCCGAGCTCGTCGCTGATGGAGCCGGCAAGACCTTCCTCGCCGCCACCGCGACGGCGGCGACCGCCGCGGCGGCCACGCCGACGCCGGCGATCACCGCTGCCCTGCTGTTCGCCACGGGCGGCCTGTTCCTCGCCTTCCTCACCGTCCTGCTCGGACTCGGTCTCCTCCTCGCTTTCGCCGGCGATCATCGCGGGCTCAGGCACGGTCGGCGCCGTATCCTCGCGCAACTCTCCTTCGCGCTGGCCGCCGCGGCCGCGCCGGCGGCGCCGGCGCTTGCGGCGCTGGCCGTCCTGCTCCGAGGCTGCCTCGCCGCCAGCCTGCTCGTCGGCAAGGCCTTCGGTCTCGTCGGTTTCGACCTCGGATTCCGTCTCCAGGTCGAAGACGTCCTCGTCGTCATAGGCCTCTTCGGCCGGTGGCGGCGGGCTCGCAGCGGCTTGCGCAACGAGCAGCGCCTTGGCGGCTTCGAGCGTATGCACCTGCTCGCCGCGGTCGATCACATAGGCCTGCGGACCGCTGACGCCGGGATCGGCGATCACCGACAGCGTGACCTTGAAGCCGTTCTCGAGATCGCGCAGATGGCCGCGCTTGTGGTTCAGCACATAGAGCGCGACGTCGGTGCGGGTGCGGACCACGAGATTGTGGGTGGCGCCCTTCATCAGGATCTCTTCGAGGCCGCGCAGGAGCTGCAGCGCCACCGAGGACACCGAGCGGACGTGGCCGGTGCCGCCGCAATGCGGGCACGGATCGGTCGAGGATTCCAGCACGCTGGCGCGGATGCGCTGGCGCGACATCTCGAGCAGGCCGAAATGCGAGATGCGGCCGACCTGGATGCGCGCGCGATCCTGCCTGAGGCAATCGGACAGCTTGCGCTCGACCGCGCGGTTGTTGCGCTTCTCGTCCATGTCGATGAAATCGATGACGATCAGGCCGGCGAGGTCGCGTAGGCGGAGCTGGCGGGCGACCTCTTCAGCCGCTTCCATGTTGGTCTTGAGCGCGGTGTCCTCGATATGGTGCTCGCGCGTCGATCGTCCCGAGTTGACATCGATCGAGACCAGCGCCTCGGTCTGGTTGATGACGATGTAGCCGCCGGAGCGCAGCTGCACGGTCGGCGAGAACATCGCATCGAGCTGGCTCTCGACGCCCATGCGCGAGAACAGCGGCTGGCCGTCGCGATATTGCTTCACCGCGCCAACATTGGCGGGCATCAGCATCTTCATGAAGTCGCGGGCCTCGCGGTGGCCGGCTTCGCCGGCGACCAGGATCTCGTCGATCTCCTTGTTGTAGAGGTCGCGCAGCGAGCGCTTGATCAGCGAGCCTTCCTCGTAGACGAGGGTCGGGGCCTGCGATTTCAGCGTGAGGTCGCGCACCGTCTCCCACATCCGGATCAGATATTCGAAGTCGCGCTTGATCTCGGGCTTGGTCCGGGCGGCGCCCGCGGTACGCAGGATGATGCCCATGCCCTCGGGCACGTCGAGGTCCTGCACCACTTCCTTCAGGCGCGAGCGGTCCTGCGCGCTGGTGATCTTGCGGCTAATGCCGCCGCCGCGTGCGGTGTTCGGCATCAGGACGGCGTAGCGGCCGGCGAGCGAGAGGTAGGTCGTCAGCGCCGCGCCCTTGTTGCCGCGCTCTTCCTTGACGACCTGAACCAGCATCACCTGGCGGCGCTTGATGACTTCCTGGATCTTGTACTGGCGGCGCGGGCGGAAGGTGCGCTCCGGCACTTCCTCGAGCACGTCGTCGCCGCCGACGGATTCGACGACTTCCTCTTCGGCATCCTCGCCGTCCTCGTCCTCGTCGTCCTCCTCGGCTGCTTCCCCGGCGTCCGCATGCGGGGCTTCCGTGCTTTCGCCGGCGGTGTAGATGGCCTCGGCCGGCTCGGCGGCCGATGTCACGGCTTCGGCCAGAGGCTCCGCCTGCGCTTCCGCGGCATGAGCTTCTGGAGCGGGAACGTCGAAGGTTGACGCCGGCTGCGGCTCGGCAGCGGTTTCGACCGCGGGCTCGGCGCCGACCGCCGCGACAGGCGCGGGCGTCTCGTCGGCGTGATCATGATCGTGATGATCGCGTTCGTCCTCGCGGCCGTGGGCATCATCGTGAGCGTGATCGTGCTCGTCATCGCGGGCATGACGATGTTCGTCATGATCATGGTCACCATGATCGGGATCGTGGCCTTCGTGCTCGCCATGATGCTCCGTATCGGCGTGCGGATGCTCGCCCTCGGCATGCTCGGGCAGCGCGGCGCCTTCGACCGGCTGAGCGGCGGGATCGGCGCCGGCTTCGAGACCTTCGACGATGTCGCTGCGCACGCGCTCGCCATGACCGCGGCGGCGGGCGTTGCGGTGCCGCGAGCGGCGACGGCCGTGCGAGCGGTTCTCGCTTTCTTCCTCGGCCTCGCGATGGGCCTGTTCCTCGGCCTCGATCAGCGCCTGCCGGTCGGCGACCGGGATCTGGTAATAGTCGGGATGGATTTCGCTGAAGGCGAGAAAGCCGTGGCGATTGCCGCCATATTCGACGAAAGCAGCCTGGAGCGAGGGTTCGACCCTTGTGACCTTGGCGAGGTAGATATTCCCGCGCAGTTGCTTGCGTTGCGCGGTCTCGAAATCAAACTCTTCGACACGATTGCCGCGGACCACGACGACCCGGGTCTCCTCCGGGTGGGTGGCATCGATCAACATCTTGTTGGGCATGTCTTAACTCTTGGCGGCGGCGGACGCGATAAGCCGTGGGCGCGTATCGCGCCGGCGGGTGACGCGACGGTCCACCTGATTCGGGGGTGAGGGGAAGGCCGAAACGCCGTCTCTCGCGCCTTGCCGAACCGGAAGCTTCAGGACCATTGCGACGCACGGGATTGTCACTCCGCAGCGTCGCGAATGCTCCTTCAGATTTCGTCGGCACAGTCTGGCGCATCAAGCGTCGGCCCGTATGAAACACTGGGCGGCGAGGCCGCCCTTCAATCAGTTGCTGCTGGCCAGGCACGGCGCGAGCGCGCTCGCCTTGGGGATCACGAACCGCCCCCTTGGGGTCAAGGGACCGGGTAATGGGTTACGCCGCTGTCAGAACCGTCCCGGCAACATGAGTGGTAGCCCGAGACCGTCCGCCGCCGGGGCTTGACCCGCTCCACCTCGCTGCCGCGCACCGCGCTGGTCATAGAGGGAAGTGGAAAACGCTGGAATTCTCAAACCTTGAGAGTTCCGGCGCTGCACCGGGAGGCTGAATGCGACACAACCGGAAATATCGGCCGTCAGCATTCCGTACATACGAGGAATGAGCCATCCGTGCAAGGGAGCGTCGCACGGCGGTCACAGTCGGCGAGTTTCGCGTTTCCGTCATTAAGGATCGATTAACCCTGTGGTTCTATTGCGTTAAGAGAGCTGCTCGGAGGCACGGAATCGGTGGCGAGCCGCACAAATCGACGGATTTTGCTGGGGGGCGTGTTGCTGTGCACTGCGGCATTGCCCTGTGCTGATTCCGCGCGCCTGATCGCCGCCGAGAGCCGGCTGCAACCTGCTGCCGTTGCGGCGAATTTTCCGGTCGCCTCGGCCGCCCGCCTGGCCGGCGATGGCAAGCAGACCCGCTTCATCCTCGATCTCGACCAGACCGTCACCTTCCGCGCCGTCACGCTGGGCGACCCCTACCGCGTGGTGGTGGACGTGCCGCAGGTCAATTTTCAGCTGCCCGCCGGAACCGGAAACGGGGGGCGGGGGCTGGTCAAGGCCTTCCGCTACGGGCTCGTCATGCCCGGCGGCTCGCGAATCGTGTTCGACCTAACCGGACCGGCGAAGATCGCCAAATCCTACGTGCTGGAGGCGGCCAACGGCCAACCGGCCCGGCTCGTGCTCGAGCTGGAGGAGGTCGAGCGCACCGCCTTCGTGTCGTCGCGTGCCCCCGAAAACCGTCCCGAGCTGCGGCCCGCGATCGCTGAAGCGCCGCCTGCCACGGTTCCCAGTGCCGCGGCCCCGGATGGCGCGCAGCAGAAGGCTGATACTCGCCCGGTGGTGGTGATCGATCCCGGCCACGGCGGCATCGACAACGGGACGCAGTCGAGCGGCGAGAGCGAGAAAAACCTGGTGCTGGCCTTTGGCCTGGCGCTCCGCGACAAGCTGGAAAAAGCCGGCAAGTACCGCGTGGTCATGACGCGGGACGACGACACCTTCGTTCCGCTCAATGACCGCACCAAGATCGCCCGCAATCTCAAGGCGGCCTTGTTCGTCTCGATCCACGCCGATGCGCTGCCGCGGGCGGAAGGGGATGCGCAGGGCGCGACCATCTATACGCTCTCCGACAAGGCGTCCGACGCCGAGGCCCAGCGGCTGGCGGATGCGGAGAACCGCGCCGATGCGATCGCCGGCTTCAACCTCGCGGAGGAGCCGACCGACGTCGCCGACATCCTGATCGACCTCACACAGCGGGAAACCCGCACCTTTTCAAACCGTTTCGCCCGCCATTTGATGAGCGAAATGAAGCAGACGGTGCGGATGCACAAGCATCCCCTGAAATCCGCCGGCTTCCGGGTTCTGAAGGCGCCCGACGTGCCATCGGTGCTGGTCGAGATCGGCTACGTCTCCAACAAGGGCGATCTCGAGCAGCTGGTCTCCGAGGGCTGGCGCTCCCGCGCCGTGGGCTCGATGGCCCAGGCGATCGACGGATTTTTGACCAAGCGGATGGCCACGGCGGGGACGTCGAACTGAGCCGGTTTGTTCCTCCCGGCCCGAAGGCCCTAGTTTGGCCACAGCGGACGCTTTATAGAAACCGGTAGAGGGTTCCGGAATCGGCGAGAACCTGTTCGGCAAGCGTCTTAAGTCCGGCCTCGATGTGATTGCGTAAGCCGGTGAATTCGCGGCGTGAGGTTGGTACCGTTTTGTGTGCCAAAGGGCTGATACTGGGCTGATCCAGAGTTTGAACGGATAAACAGATAATGCGCTTGCTGGTGCGGTTCATGGGCTTCCTGTTCGCCGCGGGAACAGTGGTGTTCCTTGTTGGCGTCGGGGCCGTGGCAGGCCTGATCTGGCATTTCTCCAAGGACTTGCCGGACTACTCTCAGCTTCAGGATTACGAGCCGCCGGTGATGACGCGTGTGCACGCGGTCGACGGTTCGCTGGTCGGCGAATACGCCAAGGAGCGGCGGCTGTATCTGCCGATCCAGGCGGTGCCGAAGCTCGTGATCAACGCCTTCCTCGCGGCCGAGGACAAGAATTTCTACGAGCATGGCGGCATCGACTACACCGGCATGGCTCGCGCAGGCCTGCTCTATCTGCAGAACTACGGCTCCAACCGCCGTCCGCAGGGTGCGTCCACGATCACGCAGCAGGTCGCCAAGAACTTCCTGCTCACCAACGAGGTCTCCTTCTCACGCAAGATCAAGGAAGCCTTGCTGGCGATGCGCATCGAGAAGACCTATTCGAAGGACAAAATCCTCGAACTGTATCTCAACGAGATCTATCTCGGCCTCGGCGCCTACGGCATCGCGGCGGCCTCGCTGGTCTATTTCGACAAGTCGGTGAACGAGCTGACGGTGGCGGAAGCGTCCTATCTGGCGGCGCTGCCGAAGATGCCGGCGACGCTGCATCCGGTCCGCAACCGCGACCGCGCCATCGAGCGCCGCAATTACGTGATCGACCGTCTCGTGGAAAACGGTTGGATCAAGCAGGCCGACGCCGACAAGTCGCGCAAGGAGCCGCTCGCCGTCACCAGCCGTTCCAACGGCGCCCACACCTTTGCCGGCGAATATTTCGCCGAGGAAGTCCGCCGCGACATTTTCGAGCGCTACGGCGAGAAGAAGCTCTACGAGGGTGGCCTGTCGGTTCGCACCACGCTCGATCCGAAGATTCAGGTCATGGCGCGCAAGGCCATGGTCGCCGGCCTCGTGAATTATGACGAGCAGCAGGGTTATCGCGGCGCCATCAGCAAGCTCGACATCTCGGGCGACTGGGGCGTGAAGCTCGCCGAGATCAAGTCGCTGTCCGACATCTCGCCTTGGCGCATGGCGGTAGTGCTGGAGACCAGCGATCAGTCGGCACGGATCGGCTTTCAGCCTGGCCGCGAGCTCGGCGGCGCGGTGAGCAAGCAGCGCGAGACCGGCATCGTGACGGTCGACGGCGTGCGCTGGGCGCGGGCGCTGCAGGGCGGCACGAGAGGCAAGACGCCGACAGCGGTGTCGCAGGTGCTCCAGCCCGGCGACGTCATCTATGCCGATCCCCTCTACAAGGACGGCCACCCCGTCGAGGGCCAGTACCGGCTTCGCCAGATTCCGGAAGTCTCCGGCGCGATGGTGGCGATGGATCCCTGGACCGGCCGCGTGCTCGCGATGGTCGGCGGTTTCTCGTTCGACCAGAGCCAGTTCAATCGCGCCACGCAGGCCTACCGGCAGCCCGGTTCGTCGTTCAAGCCGATCGTCTATTCGGCCGCGCTCGACAACGGCTACACGCCCTCGACCGTCGTGCTCGACGCGCCCATCGAGATCGACCAGGGGCAGGGCGCCGGCGTGTGGCGGCCTGAAAACTTCTCCTCGGGCAAGTTCCAGGGACCGGTGACGCTGCGCAATGCGCTGCGGCAATCGCTCAATACCGTGACGGTGCGCCTCGCGCAGGACATCGGCATGCCCCTGATCGGCGAATATTCCCGCCGCTTCGGCGTCTATGACGAACTGCCGAACTATCTCTCCTACGCGCTCGGCGCCGGCGAGACCACGGCGATGCGCATGGTCACGGCGTACTCGATGCTCGCCAATGGCGGCCGCCGCGTGAAGCCGACGCTGATCGACCGCATCCAGGACCGTTACGGCCGCACCATCTTCAAGCACGACCAGCGCGAATGCCGCGGCTGCGACGCGCCGGGCGGCTGGAAGAACCAGCCCGAGCCGCAGCTGATCGACCGCCGCGAGCAGGTGCTGGATTCCATGACCGCCTATCAGATCACCGAGCTGATGGAGGGTGTGGTGCAGTCCGGTACGGCCACGGTGATCAAGGAGGTCGGCAAGCCCGTCGCCGGCAAGACCGGCACCACCAACGAGGCCAAGGACGCCTGGTTCGTCGGCTTCTCGCCGGACATCGCAGTCGCAGTTTACATGGGCTACGACAAGCCTCGTCCGCTCGGTAAGGGCAATGCCGCGACCGGCGGTCATCTCGCTGCTCCGATCGTGCGTGACTTCCTCAAGCTCGCGCTCGCCGACAAGCCCGCGGTCCCGTTCAAGGTGCCCGCCGGCATCAAGCTCGTTCGCGTCGTCGCCAAGACCGGCATGCGCGCCGGCCCCGGCGAGACCGGCGGAACGATCCTCGAAGCCTTCAAGCCCGGCACGGCGCCGCCGGACAATTATTCGGTCATCGGCGTTGCCGACGCCGACGGGCGCGGCATGCCGGTGCAGCAGCAGCAGCCGGATTCCGGCTTCCTCTTCCGGCCGGGCACTGGCGGGTTGTGGTAGGCCGCGGATAAGGCCGGCGATCACGGTTCGGGCGGTTGCGCTTTGCGGCCGCCGCCGCTACATCCCCTCTCGAACTGCACGCGGGATTCCGCAAGACAGAGAACAACATGCGCGCCGAAATCGAACGGTTGGTAGAAGAGATCAAGCAGTCAGTCGGGCTGCTGAGGAGGCATCTTTGACGTCGAGAAATCGACGGCGCGCCTCGCTGAGCTGAACAAGCTCGCAGAAGATCCCAATCTCTGGAACGACCCTCAGAAAGCCCAGAAGCTGATGCAGGAGCGCACCTCGCTGGAGGATTCGCTCTCAGGCATCGGCAAGGTCGAGCAGGAGCTCGAAGACGGCATCGGCATGATCGAGCTCGGCGAGGCCGAGGGCGATGACGGCGTCGTCGCCGAAGCCGAAGCTGCCCTGAAGAACCTCAAGAAGGAAGTGGCGCGGCGCGAGCTCGAGGCACTGCTCTCGGGCGAAGCCGACCGCTTCGATTCCTATCTCGAAGTCCACGCCGGCGCCGGCGGCACCGAGAGCCAGGACTGGGCGCAGATGCTCCTGCGCATGTATACGCGCTGGGCCGAAACCCACGGCTTCAAGGTCGAGTATCTCGAAGAGTCCGAGGGCGAAGAGGCCGGCATCAAGTCGGCGACCATCCAGGTCTCCGGTCACAACGCCTACGGCTGGCTGAAGACTGAAGCCGGCGTGCATCGGCTGGTGCGCATCTCGCCATTCGATTCCAACGCGCGGCGGCACACCTCGTTCTCGAGCGTGCAGGTGTTCCCCGTCATCGACGACAGCATCAAGATCGACATCAAGGAATCCGACGTCCGCGTCGACACGATGCGATCGGGCGGTGCCGGCGGCCAGCACGTCAACAAGACCGAATCCGCGGTGCGCCTGACGCATATCCCGACCGGCGTCGCCGTGGTCTGCCAGGCCGGCCGCTCCCAGCACAAGAACCGGGCGCAGGCCTGGGACATGCTGCGCGCGCGTCTGTACGAGATCGAGCTGAAGAAGCGCGAGGAGAAAGCCGCCGCCGACCAGGCCGCCAAGACCGATATCGGCTGGGGCCACCAGATCCGCTCCTACGTGCTGCAGCCCTATCAGATGGTGAAGGATTTGCGCACGGGCGTGCAGACTTCCGACACATCGGGCGTGCTCAATGGCGAGCTCGACGAGTTCATGGCCGCGACCTTGGCGCAGCGCGCCTTCGGCACCACCGCCGGCGACGTCGAGGACGTGGACTAGCCATGTCCCGAATCGCCTTCATCGGGCTTGGGCGGATGGGCCATGGCATGGCCGGCCGCTATCTCGATGCCGGCTTCACGGTAACGATCTGGAATCGCAGCAAGGCAAAGGCCGAGGACCTGATCGCGCGCGGCGCGATTTGGGCGACCTCGCCGGAGGATGCCGCGATCGATGCCGACGCGGTCGTGACCATGGTCGCCGACGACGAGGCCTCGCGCGCGGTCTGGCTCGGGCCTGACGGCGCCGCCAAGACGGCGAAGGCCGGCACCATCGCGATCGAATGCTCCACCGTCTCCTATGACCATTCCCGTGAGATGGGCCGCGAGCTCAACGCGCGCGGGCTGATCTATATCGACTGCCCGGTGACGGGATTGCCGGACGCGGCGGCGGCCGGGAAGTTGACGCTCTTGGTTGGCGCCGACGCGGCCGATCTCGAGCGCGCGCGGCCCTATCTGACGCCGATCGGCTCGACCATCCGCCATTTCGGCGCGGTCGGCTCCGGCACGGTCTACAAGCTGATCAACAATCTCATGGGCGCGATCCAGATCGCCGGCCTCGCCGAGGGCCTTGCGATTGCCGAGCAGGCCGGGCTCGACATGAACCTGGTGCTGGAATCGATCCAGGCAGGCGTCGCGGCAAGCCCGCAGGTAGCGCGTCACTCCAAGCGCATGGTCGCCCGCGATTTCAGCGGCGCGACCTTCACCGCAGCGCTGCGGCACAAGGATGCCGCCTACGCCGTGAAGCTCGCCGAGAGCCTGCTCGCGGGCAAGCCGCTGGTCGCGCGCGCCGCGGTCGAGGCGTACGCGCAGGCGAAAGCGGTGATGCCGGACGATGATGAAGGCAGGATGATCGAGCTGGTGTCGCGGCCGAAGAAGCCATCCTAGTCAAACCGCGCTAACCGGTGCCCCTCAGTCACTCCATTCGCGCCGAGCATCGGTTTGTAAACCGGGACCTCGTCAGAAATCGGGTGGCGACATTGATCGCACCGTTCTAGGCCATGGGGCTGAGGTAAGACCCCATGCCCGACAATGACCACCGGATCGATGCACGCGACTGGTCGTTGCTCGCTCTGCTCTCGATCCTCTGGGGCGGCTCGTTCTTCTTCAACGGCGCAGCCTTGCGGGAATTGCCGCCGCTCACACTGGTGTTTTTGCGCGTCGCGCTCGGCGCTGCAATGCTGCTGCCGCTGCTGCGCGCACATGGCATCGGCTTTCCCAGGAGCTGGACGGGCTGGGCGCCGTTCATTGCGATCGGGCTGCTCAACAACGTCGTCCCGTTTTCGCTGATCGCGATCGGCCAAACTTTCATTCCGAGTGGGCTGGCCTCGATCCTGAACGCGACCACGCCGATGTTCACGGTGGCCGTGATGATTGCAGCGGGCCAGGAGGCCTTGCAGATGCGCCGCCTGGCCGGGGTGGCGTTGGGCTTTGTCGGCGTGATCCTGCTGCGCGGATGGGGCTTCGAGACCAGGCCGGGACAGGGGCTCGGCATTCTGCTCTGCCTCGGCGGGGCACTGAGCTACGGCTTTGCGGCGCTGGCTGCGCGGCGCTTGCTGAAGGACGCAGCGCCGCTGGGGACGGCGACGTTTCAATTGATGTCATCCACGGTGATGATAGCGGTCGTAGCCGGCGTCGTGGAGCAGCCTTGGCAGTTACCGATGCCGAGCCTCACGACCTGGCTCGCCGTGCTCGGCCTCGCCGCGCTGTCGACGGCGCTCGCCTACATCGTCTTCTTCCAGATCGTGCGGCGCTCGGGTGCGAGCAACGTGATGCTGGTGACGCTGCTCATTCCCGTCACCGCCATCCTGCTGGGCTGGCTGGTGCTGGATGAGCCGATCTCCGGCCGCGAGATCGCCGGCTCGATCGTCATCGCCAGCGCGCTGCTGGTGATTGATGGGCGTGCATTCAGCTTACTGCGCAAGCTCTCGGCCGCCATCTCTGGCTCTAGGGAAGCTCTGCGCTGCGAAACTGAAAAGCGCGGGCCTAACCCGCGCTGAGCCGCACGCCGGCGCGCAGGAATTTCTGTGGATCGACCGCTTCACCTTCGATGCGGGTCTCATAATGCAGGTGCGGACCGGTGGAGCGGCCGGTCGAGCCGACGAGGCCGATGACCTGGCCGATCTTCACGACTTCGCCGACCCTGACGTTGATCTCGGAGAGATGGCCGTAGCGGGTCGAAAGCCCGTTGCCGTGGTCGACCTCGACCATGCGGCCGTAGCCGCCGGACCATCCGGCGGAAACCACCTTGCCGTAGGCGGTGACGCGGACGGGATCACCGCTGGCGGCGCGGAAATCAAGGCCGGTGTGCATCGCGGGCCGACCCAGGAAAGGATCGCTGCGCACGCCAAAGCCCGAGGTGAACTCGACCTCGCCAATGACGGGCTTGCGATACGGCACCAACGCCAGCGTGCGGTTGAGACGGTCCATCTCGGCGCGCGTGGTGTGGATGCGGTGGAGCTGCTTCTCGAACGGTCCGGCATTCGCCGTCAGCTTGACCGGGACGAACGGTCCGCCCATCGCACTGCGCGGCACGGCGGCTTCGAGATGGGCAAGGTTCAGGCCGAGGTCGCTGACCACGCTGCGCATCCGGCGCATGCGCGAATCCATGCTTTCCTCGACCGCGTTGAGCGTCGCCATCTGGCGCCGCTCGACCTGATCAAGCGAGGTCGTGAGCCGGACCAGCACGTTGTCGAAACCGCGGTTCTTGGCAAACTGGCTGGTCGGCGTTGCCGCAACGCTCGGCGCGCGCGATTCGAGGCGCGCTTCGCGATCCGGTGGCGCCACGAAGATCACGGTGTCGCTGATGGGCGACGGTTTTGGCGTGGTCGGGCTTGCATCGCTGCGCTGCGGAGCGGCGCGGGGAATCGAGCCGGTCACGTCGGGCATGGCGCCGAGCGCCGTGGCCCGGGACTCGAGCGCCGTCTGGCGCTTCATGATCTGGTCGAGCTTTTGGTCGAACTGCTCCTGGTCGAGCAATTGACGGCTGGTGGTGCGATCGATCTTGGCGCGCAGCTCGGCGATGCGGTCCTCATAGGCGTATTGCATCTCGGCCTGGCGGGCGATCAGCCGGGTCAGGACGTCGTCACGGAACGCGAAATAGGTGGCGGTGGCGGCCGACCACAGCCCGAGCAGCACCACGGTGCCGACCACGATCCAGAACACCACGGGTCCGAAGCGGACCTGCTTGCCGGCATGCACGATGGTGTAGGCATCGTCGGTGGCGGGCAGGGAAATCGCGGTTACCGCCGCCGGGGCACCCAGAGGGCGCCGGAAGGCGCGTCCGTGATCGTGAGGATGATGTTGGGGGTACTGCGAGTATTGGGCAGAACTTTTCGACATCGGCACTCCCGCGCCGGTCGGATGGGTTCCTTGCGGCTCAATTGCCGCCGCAATCTGGGCCGCTCATGGTTAATTTTCCGCAAATGGGAACGCGCGAATTTAAAGGATTGGTTAAAGGCTCCTTGCCGCCTCCAGCACTTCGTCGGCATGGCCATCGACCCGGACATTGCGCCAGATCCGCGCGACTTTACCGTCAGTCCCGACCAGCACCGTGGTGCGAAGGATCCCAAGGAAGCTCTTGCCATACATGGACTTTTCGCCCCAGGCCCCATAAGCCTCCAGCATCTCATGCGTCTCGTCCGAGATGAGGGGGACGCCGAGCTTGTGCTTGTCGCGAAACTTCTCCTGGGCCCTTAACGGATCGGCGGAGATGCCGAGCACGGCGGTGCCGGCGGCCGCGAAGGCGCCCGCCAGGCGCGTGAAGTCGATCGCCTCCCGCGTGCAGCCGGGGGTGTCGGCGCGGGGGTAGAAGAACAGGACGAGCTTTCGGCCGGCGTAGTCGGCGAGCGTGACCACGTCGCCGCCATCGCGCGGCAGGCGGAAGGCCGGGGCCTTTTGGCCCTCGGCCAAGCCGGACTTCAAGCCCGACTTGGCGGCAGCCGGAGAAGAGGCGGATTTGGAGGATTTTAACTGTTTCGATGCGGCCTTATGTGATCCTGCTTTTGCTACGGTCGCAGCTGATTTGCGTGCCGGTGTGCGCTGCGTTTTCGCGGATCTTGTTTGAGTCGATGCCCGCGTTTTTGCGGACTTCTTTTCAGCGGTCGGACTGCCGGAGGGCGTTTTGGACGATTTCTTTCGGGATTTCTTGGACATACGCCTTCCTTTCGACGCTTTCGGCAGGTCAACCGAAGCGGTATTGCAGCTCTTGTCCGGCGAGCCGGAATCGTGCCCTCGGCTGGGCAAGTCTGGCGACGCCGGAGTATGGTTACAAGGAATTCCACGCACCACCCCACTGCTCGTTGAACGCGCTCCCGGGGCGAAATGACGAACAGCAGGAATATTCGAGGTATGGCGGCAGTGCCGGCGCAGGGAGCATCACTTCCCGCGAACGGCTGCGGTCCCGGCGGCGCTCAGTCCTATGACGGGCGCCTGTATCGAGAGGCAATGGCAAGGAATACGTCGCCCCAGGACTACAACCGGGATTTTGATCGGCGCGGCGGCCAACTCGAGCCGCAGGAATGGGACGACGCCGACTGGGATCCGGATCAGGAAGCGGCTGCGCGCAATCGCGCACGCCGGTTGCTGGCGCGTTCCGGTTCGGGCTTTCTTCGCTTCGGTGGTGGATTTAGCGCGCTGCGCCGCTGGACGGGTGGGGGACGCTGGCTGAAGCGCCTGGCGGTGGCCGTCGCCACCGTCATCGTCATTTTCATCGGCTGTTTCGGTGCGCTGTGGTGGCGGCTCGGTGCCGGTCCCATCAGTCTGGACATCGCAACGCCGTGGCTCGCAGCCGCGATCGAGGACAATATCGGCCACGGCAACACCGTTGAGGTCGGCGGCACCCAGATCGAGCGGGCCGGCCGGGTCCGCGTCGCCGTCCGCATCCGAGACATCATCGTTCGCGACCGCGATCACGCCGTCGTCGCCAGCGCGCCGAAGGCCGAGGTGAGGCTGTCGGGTGCGGCCCTCCTGATGGGGCACCTGCGTGCCGAGAGTCTTAACCTGGTCGATGCCGAGCTCGCCATCCGCATTGCGCCCGACGGCACCGTCACCGTGTCCGCCGGCGACACCGCAAAGCCGCTGGCGACCGGTGTCGCGTCCAAGAAGGACGCGGGCCTGCCGCCGACATTCCCGCGCAGCGGTGTTCCCCCGCCGCCCTTCGCGACCGCGCCTGCGAGCCCGGACGCATCGCAGGCCGCGCCGCAGGCGACCGCGCAGAGCGGCATCCTTCAGGGCCTGGACTGGCTCGACAGCCTGAGCATGACGGGCCTCGACGGTCAGAACCTCAACGAGATCGGTCTGAAGAACGGCGTCCTGATCGTCGACGATCAGCAGCGCGGCAGCAAATGGTCGTTCGAGAACATCACGCTCAGCCTGCGCCGGCCGAGTCGCGGCGGCGTCGCGCTCAGCCTCGGCGAGCAGGGCGCGCGCCCGTGGATGCTGCGCGCCACGATCGGCCCGGCCGAGAACGGCGTGCGCTCGGTCGACATCAAGGCCGACAAGGTCTCGACCTCCAACATCCTGCTGGCGCTGCGGGTGAAGGACCTCACCTACACCGCCGACCTGCCGCTGACGGGCGAGCTCAAGGGCGAGCTCGGCCGCGACGGCGTGCCGACCTTCTTCCGCGGCAAGATCGCGGCCGGCGCCGGCAACATCATCGATACCGACACGCCCGACTACCCGATGGCAATCGACTCGGCCGAGATCAACGTCGAGTGGGATGCGAACCGGCGGGTGCTGGTCGCGCCGTTCAAGGTTCTCTCCGGCGCGAACCGCCTGACGCTGCTGGCCCATCTCGAGCCACCCAACGGCAACATCAACGACTGGCAGCTCGGCTTCAGCGGCGGGTCGATCCTGCTCGGCGGCATCGACAACGAGCCGCCGCTCGTCTTCAACCGCATTGCGATCGGCTTCCGCTTCGACGCCGACCACAAGCGCATCCTGCTGACACAGGCCGACGTCTCCAACGGCGAGATCGGCGTCGCCGGCACCGGCGCCCTCGACTATTCGGGCGAGCCGCGGCTCACCCTCGGTTTTGCGGGCACGCCGATGTCGGCCTCCGCCTTGAAGCGGATGTGGCCGACGCTGATCGTCCCCGAATTGCGTGAATGGGTGATAGAACGGATCGAGCGCGGCACGCTCCAGCGCATTGAGATCGGCGTCAACTCGCCGACCAGGAACCTGCCGCGCAAGGGTCCGCCCATTCCGGACGACGGCCTGTCGGTCAACATCGTGGCGAGCGGCGTTGCGGTCCGGCCCGTGGACGGCATGCCGGTGGTGCGCGATGCCGATCTGAAGGCGCGCGTGACCGGTCGCACCGCGACCGTCAACATCGGGCAGGGCATTGCCGATACCCCCGCGGGCCGCAAGGTCACGATCTCCGATTTCGTCTTCGAGGTGCCCGACATGGCGCCCAAGCCGTCGCCGTCGCGGAGCAGGTTCCGTGTCGAAGGGCCGGTGCCCGCGGCCGCTGAAATGCTCGCCAATGATCGGCTGAGCGACCTGTCGGCGACCGTCGTCGATCCCAACACCAGCAAGGGAACGTTCTCGGCGAACATCCAGCTCGGCATGCCGGTCAAGGGCGAGCTGACCAAGGCCGACACCACCTACGCCGTCACCGCCGATCTCAACGGTTTTGCCGCCGACAAGCTGGTGATGAACCAGAAGCTGGAAGCCAACAACCTCAAGATATCAGCCAACAACCAGGGCTATCAGGTCAGGGGCGACGTCAAGATCAACGGCCAGGCGGCCTCGCTCGATTATCGCAAGCCGGCCGAGGGCGACGCGGATGTCAGGCTGCAGGCGACGCTGGACGATGCCAGCCGCGCGCGGCTCGGCTTCGATCTCAGCCCCGCCGTCATCGGATCGTTGCCGATCAAGCTGTCGGGCAAGATCGCGAGCGGCGCGGATCAGACGACGAAGCTCGGCGTCGAGGCCGATCTGACCTCGGTCAGGCTCGACAACATCCTGCCTGGCTGGGTCAAGCTGCCGGGCAAGTCCGGCAAGGCCAGCTTCAAGGTGGTGCCGACGGCGCAATCGACGCGTTTCGAGGACATCGTCATCGAAGGCGGCGGCGCCTCGATCAAGGGCTCGCTCGAGCTCGACGCGAACAGCGATCTCGTGAACGCGAACTTCCCGACCTACGCGCCGTCCGACGGCGACAAGGCCTCGCTCAGGGTGGAGCGCAGCCAGGACGGTGTGCTGCGCGGCACCATGCGTGGCGACGTGTTCGACGGCCGCGGCTTCCTGAAGTCGGCGATCTCAGGCAATTCCAAGGACGACAAGAACAAGCTGAAGAACGTCGATTTCGACATCGACGTGAAGCTCGGTGCCGTCGCCGGCTTCAACGGCGAGGCCATGCGCAGCCTCGATGCCAAGATGTCGAAGCGCAATGGGGCTATCAAGGCGTTCACGCTGAGCGGCAAGATCGGCCGCGACACGCCTGTCGCTGCCGACCTGCGCGGCGGCCGTGCCCAGGGCAACCGCGAGGTGATCTACCTGCAGACCAACGACGCCGGCGCGCTGCTCCGCTTCACCGACACCTACACCAAGGCGGTCGGCGGCCAGATGGTGGTCGCGATGGAGCCGCCGTCTTCCGAGCCGAACGCCGCGCGCGAGGGCCTGATCAATGTCCGCGACTTCACCGTGAAGGGCGAGGCGCAGCTCGAACGCGTTGCCGCCGGCGCGCCGAACGGGACCGGGAATGGCGTCTCCTTCAGCGCACTTCGCGCCGAGTTCACGCGGCAGAACGGTGCGCTCACGGTCCGTGACGGCGTGGTCAAGGGGCCGATGATCGGTGCCACCATCGAGGGCTCGATCGACTATCCCGGCAACCAGGTCTGCATGAGCGGCACCTTCGTGCCGATGTACGGCGTCAACAACATCTTCGGCCAGATCCCGCTGTTCGGCATCTTCCTCGGTGGCGGCAACAATGAGGGGCTGATCGGCGTGACCTACGAGGTCGTCGGCACGCCAGCCGCGCCCGTGATGCGCGTCAATCCGATCTCGGCGATGGCGCCGGGCCTGTTCCGCAAGATCTTCGAGTTCAACACCGGCAAGCAGAACTCGCCATTCGAGGAATTCCCATCGCATTCGAACGACGGCTCGACCGGATCGACGCGCCAGCTGTCGAGCGGTTGCACCCTCGCGCGGCGGTAGCCACGCACATTTCCAGGTGCACGTCATGCCCGGGCTTGTCCCGGGCATCCACGTTCTTCGTGCGGCGCGGCCAAAAACGTGGATGGCCGGGACAAGCCCGGCCATGACGAATGTGGCGATGCTTTCGCGCCAAACGTTTTGAGGCTGGAGCGGGGCGTCAGGCCGCGCGCACGCCCTTCAGGAATGTTCCGACTTCGCCGGAGAGCTGCTCGGCCTGCTTGGAGAGGTTGCTGGCTGCAGCGAGCACCATGCCGGCAGCGTTGCCGGTCTCGTTGGCTGCGGTGGAGACGCCGCCGATATTGGTGGTGACCTCCTTGGTCGCCTCCGCGGTCTGCGAGACGCTGCGGGCGATCTCGGCGGTGGCGGCGCCTTGCTCCTCGATGGCCGCGCCGATCGAGGTGGCGATGCGGCTGACCTCCTCGATGGTGGCGGTGATGCCGCCGATCGCATCGACAGCTTCCTTGGTGGCGCCCTGGATCTGGGCGATCTTGTCGCCGATCTCGCGGGTGGCTTCCGCGGTCTGGCTCGCCAGCGACTTCACCTCGGAAGCGACCACGGCAAAGCCGCGGCCGGCTTCGCCGGCGCGGGCGGCCTCGATGGTGGCGTTGAGCGCGAGCAGGTTGGTCTGCGCCGCGATGTTGGAGATCAGCTCGGCGACATGCTCGATCTGCTGGGCGCCGTCCGAGAGTGCGCGCACGATGGTGTCGGTGCGGCGGGCGCTGTCCACCGCACGTCCCGTGACCTCGGCCGATTGCGCGACCTGGCGGCTGATCTCGGTGATGGAGGAGGAGAGCTCCTCGGCGGCGGAGGCGACGGTCTGGACGCGCTGGCTGGCCTCATTGGCGGCCGAGCCGACCACGGCGGCGCGGCGATTGGTGCCTTCGGCGGTCGACGACATCGACTTGGCCGTGGTCTCCAATTCACCGGAGCCGGAGGCCATCAGGCCGACGAGCTGGCCGACGGAGGCATCGAAGCGGTCGGCAAGGGCGATCAGGGCCTCGCGCTTCTCCTGCTCGCTGCGGGCCTTGGCCGCGACCTGCGCGGCCTCCAGCGTGCGGGCCGTGAGCGCGGTCTGCCTGAGGATTTCGAGCGTCTCGGCCATGCGGCCGATCTCGTCGCCGCGGTCGGTCTCCTCGACCGGCTTGTCGATGGCGCCTTCGGAAATCGCCTGCATGCGGTTCTTCTGACGGTCGAGCGCGCCGAGCACGTCGCGGGCGATCAGCCAGGACAGCGCCGCCATCAGCAGCATCAGGCCGATGCCGATGGCGCCAAGCTCCAGCGTCAAGGCGCGCACATCGGCGTCGATGTCGTCGACATAGAGGCCGTAGCTGATGATGACGTTCCAGGGCGCGAATTTGCGCGCGAACACGGTCTTGCGGACCGGCTCGGTCTGGCCGGGACGGGGGTAGAGATAGGAGGTGACGCCGCCCTGCGCAGTCTCGCTGCCGGCCTTGATGATGGCGTCGGCAATCAGCACGCCGTTTGAATCCTTGGCGCCGGTGATCTTGCCTTCGAGCTGCTGGTTGGCGCCGTTCACGACCAGGGAGCCGTCCGGATTGTAAACCACCGGATAGCCCTGGTTGCCGTTGAAGTTCATGCGGCGGCCGCGCTGGTGGAACAGGCTCTTGGCCTCGGCCGGCGTCAGCTTGCCGGCGGTCACTTCGTCCTGGAGCGCTTGGGCGTAGTTGTAGAGGAGTTCGACGGCGGTCCGCATCTGCTGGACGCGGTCCTCCATCATCCGGCTCTTGCTGAGCACGGCCGATACGCCGATGATGGCTGTGACCGTGAGAGCCGCGAGGCAGACCATGCTGGCAAGCTTGGTGCGGATCTTCAAATGACTCAGCAGTTTCATCACAGCCCCTACGGAATGGTTGTTATTGCTCGCACCGGTAGCATGAAGTTCTTACCAATCATGAATGGAGGCATGCGGCGGCCTGCCGCGCGGACAACGTGCGCAGGCGCGTGCGCAATGGTGCAGGCAAATCGCCGTGCAGACGGACTCCAGCCCGTCTGGGGAAGGGAATCGATCTTGGGTTTTGGCAGCTAGACCGTCTGGACGGACCTGCAATGAATCGATTCGTTCATCGCATCATCATGTCTCTGCTGCTCGTCGCGGCCCTCGTTCTGATCTGGAACGTGCTGGGCGCGCGCTGAGACGGCACCGGAGATCTGCCGGCGCCATCCTCGTGCTTAGCGGATGAGATGTGCTTCAGCGGGGCGCGGATGCGCCCGCCGGTCCGGCGGCTATTTCTTGCCCATCGCTGCGTCGACGCTGACCGGGCCTCCGCCCGCCGCCGAGAGATACAGGCAGGCGAAGCAGAACAGGATCGCCAGGGTGCCGTTGTTCAGCAGCGGCAGGAAGATCGGCGTCTCGCCCCTGAACATGTGGCCCATGAAGTAGGCGAAAGCCATTTCACCGGACAAGATGAAGGCTGCGAGGCGCGAGAACAGGCCGATCATGAGCAGCCCGCCAAGCACCAGTTCGAGCGCACCGGCGGCGCCGTAAAGCGACATCAGCTCGACCTTGGCGAACATTGGGACAGCCGGAAACTTGAACAGCTTGGCGACGCCGTACTGGAACAGCAGCAGGCCGGTGATGAAGCGAAACAGGCTCAGGAGAACCGGTTGAAAGCGAGTAAGATAGGGAAAGTCCATTGGTTTGCCCTCCATCCAATGCTGGACCCAATGCTGCGACTTGGACCGCATTCGCTTCCGCCTCGCAAGCCACCAGGATCAATTCAGCGCTGACATTTTCGTCATGTCGGACAAAACACCGCAAGGCGCCGCCACCAGCTGCATGCGACCCTCTTTTTTGCACGTTCGCCTCGCGCTCGTCCGTAGGATTCCGGTGAAACCAGGGTGTGCAGGTTACGTCGGGGAGACCTACTCCCGCAAAGCAGGGACGACCAGGAACGGAATCATTCCGAGGATCACGCTCGCAAGTGCGAAGACGAGCAGGAGATCGTAGCCGTGCGTGGCATCGTGGATCAGGCCGCCGCTCCATGAACCGAAGGCCGAGCCGAGGCCGCTGCCGATCGAGATCGTGCCGAAGATGGTGCCGACGCGTTTGCCGCGAAAGATCTTCATGGCGGTGGCGCTGATCAGCGGCCCGCGGGAGCCCATCATGCTGCCGAAGCAGACGACGAAACCGGTGAGCAGAATGACGTTCGGATAGTACTGCAGCAGCCAGAGCAGAACGATGCCGAGAATCGAGATCGCGTAGCTGAGCAGCACCGACGGCCGCCGTCCGATCAGGCCGTCGAGCGCGGAGACGCCGAGCATGCCGAACACCAGCACGATTCCGGAGAAGCCCCAGGCGGTCGCAGCCTGGAGCGGCGGAAAGCCGGCGTCGATCAGATAGGCCACGATCTGCGCCGCGATCGCATACATGCCGACCGCGGTGAAGAAGAAGGTCGAGAACAGCGCCCAGAATGCGTGGTGGCGCATCGCGCTCGCAAGCGTCCAGCCGCTGTCGACGAAGTCAGGATCGCTCTTCTTGGCGACGTGCGGCGAGCCGGCCGCGAACATGCGCCAGGGCAGCAGCAGCAGGGGCGCCAGCAGCCCGAGCGCTGCAAAGCCGAACAGCTGGTAGGTCTCGCGCCAGCCGAGATGATCGATCAGGAGCTGCGAGGCCGGCAGCAAGGCCAGCACGCCGCCGCCCATCGCCGAATAGACCACCGCCATGGCGGTCGGCAGCTTTGGTCCGAACCAGCGACCGAGCAGGATCGAGTTCGGCACATTGCCGATGAAGGCAACGCCGATGCCGACGCAGATTCCGATCGAGAGCTGGAATTGCCAGAGGGCGTGCGCATGGCTCGCGATCAGAAACGCCGAACCGAGCAGGAGCAAGCCGAGCGCATAGACGAGCCGTGGCCCGGAATGATCGAACAGGCGCCCGACCAGGGGTGCAGTCATGCCGCTGACGAGCCAGGTGAGGGAGTAGATCGAGACGGCCTGGGCGCGATCCCAGCCGAGGCTTTCGGAGATCGGCTTGAGGAAGACCGTGAAGCTCTCGCTCAAGCCCCGGCCAAGAACAGCCAGCGTGAAGCAGAGGCCGAGCACGACGAGTGCGGTGCGCACCGCGTCCCGCCGGGTGACTACGGCGCTATCCTTGCTCGCTTCCTTGGGCGTGTTCTGGTCCATTGCCGTCAGGGAGCGCGCATCCGTGCGCCATGACAAGCAGCGAAAAGCTCATGCGCCTATGCAGGCTTGATGAGGACGTGCTTCTTCCGATTCACTATCAATCGGAGCCTAGCGTCAGGATTCCTCTCTTCCTTTTCCCTGTGCTTAGCAACACGCGTCCGTCGTCATCGAAGTCTTCCCTCCGTAAGCGATATTGCGGATCGGTCACAACACGACCACCAAGGTTCATTGCGCCGTCCTTGATGTATTGACGAGCCTGAGCGTTTGAGCTCGAGAAACCAAGCTGCGTATTTGCTGCAGGCAGGGAGTCGCCAACCGAGACGATCAATACTGGAAGGTCAGTACCGAAGCTTCCATATTCGTAGGTCTCCTGTGCTGTGCGTTCTGCTTGCTCTGCGGCAGACCTTCCATGCATCAACGCTGTGGCTTCCCTAGCCAAAATCTTCTTTGCTTCGTTGATCTCGGCGCCTTCGAGACTTGCAAGGCGGGCGATGTCGGTCTGGCGTAGAGTAGTGAAAAGTTTCAAAAACCGTACAACATCCGCGTCTTCGGTGTTGCGCCAGAACTGGTAATATTCGTACGGCTTGAGCATATCGGCGTTCAGCCAAACCGCTCCAGATGCAGTTTTTCCCATCTTGGCGCCAGATGCAGTCGTTAGTAGAGGGCACGTTAAGGCGAACAGTTGAGGTGTGCCCATTCGTCTGCCAAGTTCAATACCGTTGACAATGTTTCCCCATTGATCAGAGCCTCCCATTTGCAAACGGCAGTCGTAACGCTTGTTGAGCTCAACGAAATCGAACGCCTGTAAGATCATGTAGTTGAATTCGATGAAGCTCATCTCTTGGTCTCGCTCCAATCTGAGCCTAACAGAATCCATCGCGAGCATTCGATTGACAGAGAAATGCCTCCCGACGTCGCGCAGCATTTCAATCCAGTTTAGGCGAGTCAGCCACTCAGCATTATCTGGCATGATCGCGTCTCTGGGGCCGGATCCGAATCTGACAAACTCAGGTCTGAATGTGCGGCGGATAGCGTCCTTGTTTGCTTCGATTTGCTCATACGTGAGCAGCTTTCGCGTTTCATCTCGCCCAGAAGGATCTCCAACTCGAGTGGTGCCGCCTCCCATCAGCGTGATTGGCCGATTTCCATACTCCTGCAGCCAATGGAGCATCATTATTGATAGTAAGTGGCCGACGTGGAGCGAGGGCGCTGTGCAGTCATAGCCGACGTAGGCGGTCAGTTCCCCCCGCCTCGCCAAGTCATCCAATGGTTCAACCGGCGCTGAGATTTGATGGATAAAGCCGCGCCACTGCAGCTCTCGCAGAAAATCTGATTTAAATTCAGTCATTTGTGTGCGACTCGGATAGTTCCAAGTTTACGGTGATTGCCGCAAGTTGCGGAACCCTTGCTCCTCGGGCTCCGGCAGTCTAGCTCGCTGTGGCATTATAAGATGTACTTGGTTGATACAAGTCACGCGTCCAGCAGCGACGTCGAGGCGCGCTTAAGATGATGTTGACGGCACTCGGTTTGATGAGCGGCACCTCGCTGGACGGGGTTGATGTCGCGCTGATCGAAACCGACGGAAAGCAGGTGAAGGCGTTCGGGCCGTCCGGTTACCGGCCCTATGGCCCGGCCGAGCGCAACCTGCTGCGCCAGGCCTTGAGCGAGGCCGTGCAGCTGCAGCAACGCGACGCCCGCCCGGGCATTCTGGGTGATGCCGAGCGGGCGGTGACGCAGGCCCATGCCGAGGCGGTTGCAGCCTTCCTCGCCCAGAATCGGATGAGGCCGGAGGACATCGACATTGTCGGCTTCCACGGCCAGACCGCGCTGCACCGGCCCGAAAGACGGCTGACGGTGCAGATTGGCGACGCGCCGGCGCTGGCAAGGGCCCTCCATATTCCTGTCATGCACGACTTCCGCGCCGCCGACGTCGAGGCGGGCGGGCAGGGCGCGCCGCTCGTGCCGGTCTACCACCGCGCGCTCGCCCATTCGCTGGAGCGCGAAGGGCCGATCGTCGTGGTCAATATCGGCGGCGTCTCCAACATCACCTATATCGACGGCAACGAAACGCTGATCGCCTGTGACACCGGCCCCGGCAACGCGCTGCTGGACGATTTCATGTACCGCAGCATGAACCAGGCGTTCGATGCCGAAGGCAAATTCGCCGCTCTCGGCAAGGTGGACGAAGCCTGGATCGCGCAGGCGCTGGAGGTGCCGTTCTTCGCAAGCCCGCCGCCGAAATCGCTCGACCGCAACGATTTTGCGGCCCTGCGGCTCGGCGACGTCGCGCCTGCCGACGGCGCAGCGACGCTGACCGCCTTCACCGCGGCCGCGATCGCCCGCGTCATTCCTCTTCTGCCGCGACGGCCGCGCAGCTGGATTGTCTGCGGCGGCGGCGCGCGCAATCTCACCATGCTGCGGATGCTGCGGGAGCGGGTGGGCTCGGCCACGGTCGAGGCGGCCGAAACGCTCGGCTGGGCCTCGGACGCCATCGAGGCGCAGGCCTTCGGCTTTCTCGCCGTCCGCGGCATGAAGGGCCTGCCACTGTCCTATCCGGCGACCACGGGCGTGCCGATGCCGATGACCGGCGGGGTGATCGCCAGGCCGTAAAGCGGGGTGCCCGCCGGCCAGCTTTGCGAGGAGACCGAACTTGAACGATTCTACGAATGGTTTTCCTCCGGGTCCCTCTGATGGTTTGCGGGGCACCTGTCTCCATTGTCAGCATCCCATCGGCTATCATCATCTGGAGGGCGATAGGTGCAGCTGCAAAGATTGCCACTGCCCGGGATTTGAAGACTATCCCCGTCCGGCAAACTCAAACTCGAAGCTCCCGGGCTAATATTTGGTGGTTAATGCAGGTGCATGGATCTTGACGATTGGATGCAGTTGCATCTATATTGGATGCAGTCGCATCTAACTGCCGGGATCCTTGCCATGACCTCTTCCCTGAAACTGATCAGCCACAAGCTTTGTCCCTATGTGCAGCGCGCGGTGATCGCGCTGAAGGAGAAGGGCGTGCCGGTTGAGCGGATCGACATCGATCTCGCCAACAAGCCCGACTGGTTTCTCAAACTCTCGCCGCTCGGCAAGGTGCCGGTGCTGGTGGTGACGACGGAGAAGGGCGAGGTCGCGCTGTTCGAGAGCAACGTGATCTGCGAGTACATCGAGGAGACGCAGGCAGGCAGCAGGCTGCATCCGGCGGATCCGTTGCAGCGGGCCGAGCACCGTGCCTGGATGGAGTTCGGCTCGGCGATCCTCGGCGACCTCTGGGGCTTGGAGACCACAACCGATCCGGCGACGTTCGAAAGCAAGCGCCAGGCGCTGGTCGCAAAGTTCGCGCGTGTCGAGGCCGCGCTCGGCGCAGGTCCGTTCTTCGCCGGCAATGCGTTCAGTCTGGTCGATGCCGTGTTCGCGCCGATCTTCCGCTACTTCGATCTGTTCGACGAGCTGACAGAGCACGGCATTTTCAACGACGTGCCGAAGGTTCGTGCCTGGCGTGCCGAGCTCGCAAAGCGCCCGAGCGTGCGCAGCGCGGTCGGGGCGGACTATCCGCAATTGTTGCGCGCCTTCCTCATTCGCCACGACGCGCATCTGCTCAAGCTCGCGGCGTGAGCCCCGTCCGATGTCACAATCCCTTGCTTGGCTCATGCTGGTGATCGCGGGCCTGCTCGACGTCGGCTGGGCGATCACCATGAAATATGCCGAAGGCTACACGCGCGCCGGCTGGAGCATCGCCTCGCTCGTGCTGCTCGCCGCCTTCGTATTCCTGCTCGGGCGCGCCTTGAAGGTGCTCGAGGTCGGCGTCGCCTATTCGGTGTGGACCGGCATTGGCGCGGCCGGCACGTTCCTGATGGGCGTGGTGCTGTTCGGCGAGACCTTGAGCGCGATGAAGCTTGCCGGCATCGCGCTCGTCTTGATGGGGATCGTCGCGCTCAAGCTGGCGTAGTCAGTTGCTGCGATCAGATGCACCCATCCGCGAGCAGCAGCCTGCTGGTCGTCGTCGCCTGACGCAGTTTGAACAGGGGTTGAATCTCAGGATCATCCAAGAAGGCCTGAGCCTTCTCGCGGTCCGCAAATTCGATGATGACGAGACGCTCGGGCGCCCAGTCGCCCTCAATCGTTGTCGGCTCGACGCCGCGGACGATGTATCGCCCTGCGTGCTTGGCGATGAACGCCGGAACTTCAGCGATGTAAGTCTTGAATCCGGCGTAGTCGTTCACCGAGAGATCAAGAACCAGATACGCCTTCATCGCTCGCAATCTCCAGGGTGATGGGTTCGCAGCCATGCCGCGAACCCATCCACGTCGGAAGATATTACCGCACGTTGGCGAGGCGCATGTCGAGATAGGCCGTGATGGTTTCCATCAGCGGCTCGAGCTTGGAGTCGAAGAAGTGGTTGGCGCCGGGGATGATCTGCTGATCGATTACGATGCCTTTCTGGGTCTTCAGCTTCTCGACCAGCGTGTTGACGTCCTTGGGCGGCACCACCGCATCCTTCTCGCCATGCACGATCAGACCTGAGGACGGGCAGGGCGCGAGGAACGAGAAGTCGTAGAGGTTGGCCGGTGGCGCGATCGAGATGAAGCCCTCGACCTCGGGGCGGCGCATCAAGAGCTGCATGCCGATCCAGGCGCCGAAGGAGAAGCCGGCAACCCAGCAGGCGCGCGCCTCGGGATTGATGGTCTGCGCCCAATCGAGCGCGGCGGCCGCGTCGGACAATTCGCCGGTGCCGTGGTCGAACGCGCCCTGGCTGCGGCCGACGCCGCGGAAATTGAAGCGCAGCACCGAGAAGCCGCGATGGGCGAAGGCGTAGTAGCACTGGTACACGATCTGATGGTTCATCGTGCCGTGGAACTGCGGATGCGGATGCAGGATCATCGCGATCGGCGCATTCTTCTGCTTGGCCGGGTGATAGCGGCCCTCGAGGCGGCCGGCGGGGCCGGTGAAAATGACTTCAGGCATCGATGATCTCTGATCTAAGTCCCTTGGAGGTGATCCCTGCGCAATCGTCCGATTGTGGCTCTCGCAGCGTTGCCGCCGACGAGAGCACGGATGAAGGGTGGAGAGGCGCGCCCTCGGATGATGCGCGAGTGGCGCGCAGGTGAACTGACGCGCGCTTCTAACACAAGGCCAGGGTCAAAAAGCAAGCTTCTTCGACATCTCTCAATCAGCTCAAGAGCTTAGCCAGTCATTGCATTGTCATCTCTGGCTTGCCTGCCGCGACCTGGACCTGCCTGAATCAACCGAAGCACGGCAAGAGCCGGCCGTCCTGCCGAAGGGTGCTATCCAACTTATTGAAATCACGATTGTTTAGGGGGCGCCTGGGGCGATTCCCGCTGGCGCGGTTCGGCTTCCCAGCGATGCGACCGCCGGCCGGTAGCGCCGGCTGCCGCCGAGCGTCTGGCCGTTGTCGAAGGCGAGCTCGAAATCCCCTGATGGCTTGAGGTCCACGCCGCGCACCCGGTCGAGATTGGCGAGCTTGGTCCGGTGGACGCGAACGATGGAAAAGCGCGCCAGCTCGCTTTCCGCCGCTGCCAGCGTGCCCCGTATGAGGTGCTGGGTGCCGTCGGCGAGGCTATATTCGATGTAATTGCCGGCTGACGCGACCCAGAGGATATCGCGCGGCACCACGCGAATGCGGCTGGTGCCGTCGCGCAGCCAGATCAGATCGGCGGACGATGGCTGCTTCGGGGTGGGCGGCGCCGACGATGCGACTGCCGCGCTCTTCAGCTCACGCCGGCTTTCGAGCAGCCAGATCGTGGCGGCGATCAGAACAAAGGCCACGGCGTCTTTGCGGAATTCATACAGGACCGTCGCGAGCGAGAAACGGAAATCGTAGGCGCCGCCGGCGAGCCAGAGCGCGAGCTTCCGCACCCAGACCATGCCGGTGATGTGGAGGGTGGAGAAGCCGAGCAGGGCGATCGCCCCGATGGCCGCCTGGGCGGCGAGGCCGGCTGTCCGGCGCATGCGGCGGACCGCCAAAACCAGGATCGGCAGCAACAGCAGGATGACGGCGATGCTCGACATCTCCCAGAACAACCGCCGGCCGATGTCGTAGCTGTCGCCGCGCCAGGCCGCGTCCTGAGCGAACGAAAACGCATTGACGATTCCGATCACGAGCGCGACGGCCGCGATCGCTGCGAACATCATCCGGTCGCCGCCGCCGATCCCGAAAGTCCCGCGACTCGTCCCAGCCGCCGGCAGCTCATCCCCTCGTGTCCGATTCTGATCCCAAACCGGCTCGACGCGCGCCGCAGGCGGAGCATTTTCGGTGTCAGCCATTTTCGTCAGTCCTGGCCCCAAAACCGCGTTTGTCGTCCCGTCAAGGAGCAGAAAACCATGACAACACCACAGCAATCCCAAAGCTCTGAAAGGCGTATCGACCTGGACTGGGTGCGGATTTTAGCCTTCGCGCTGCTCATCTTCTACCACGTCGGCATGCTCTACGTGTCCTGGGGATTTCACATCAAGAGCACGCACCGGCTGACGTGGCTGGAACCGGTGATGCTCTTCCTCAACCCATGGCGGCTGTCGCTTCTGTTCCTGGTGTCTGGGGTTGCCACCCGCTTCATGCTCGGCAAGTCCAGCCTCGCCTCGCTTGCCGGTGCGCGATCGGCGCGGCTCCTGATCCCGCTGATCTTCGGCATGCTCGTGATCGTGCCGCCGCAGGCCTATCTCCAGATCGTCGAAAGCCTCGGCTATCCCGCCGGCTTCTTCGATTTCTACGCCAGGCACTACTTCGCCTTCGGCGCGCAATTCTGTCCGAAGCCGTGCATCGTGTTGCCGACCTGGAACCACCTCTGGTTCGTGGTCTATCTGTGGGTCTACACCATGGCGTTGATCGGCGTGCTCGCGTTATGGCCGGCCGGCGCTGACTGGCTTGGCCGAAAGCTGGCTCGTGCGCTTACCGGCCCATGGCTCCTGATCGCGCCCTGCCTGCTGTATGCGGCCTGGCGCCTGGTGCTGTTCCCGGCTTTCCCGTCGACACACGCGCTGTTTGGCGACTGGTACAACCACGCGGACCACGCCACGGCCTTCCTGATCGGTTTCCTGCTGGCCAAGCAGGAGGGGATCTGGCGCGAACTCGAACGCCTGCGCTGGGCGGCCCTGCTGGCCGCCGCCGCGTGCTTCGCTGGCTTCATCCTGGTACGCGCCGGCCTGTTTGCGCCGTCGCCCATGCTGAAGTGGTTCGCCGCCTCGGCCTATGGCTGTTATCAATGGCTCGCGATCGCCGTCGTGCTGGGCTTTGCCCGGCGCTATCTTACAGCCGACAGCCCGGCGCGGCGCTATCTGACCGACGCGATCTTCCCGTACTACATAGTGCATCAGACCGCGATCATCGTGATCGCGCATCAATTGCATGGCAGCGGTCTGTCGGCTGGGATCGAAGCGTCCATTGTCATCGCCGGGACCGCGCTCACATGTGTGGCGAGCTATGAGATCGTCCGGCGCGTTGCCTGGCTTCGGCCGCTGTTCGGGTTGCGGGCGGTGCCCCGAAGTGTTGCGAGGACGGAGCAACAGCTGGCCTGACGAGCGCACGCCCTCCGATTGGCCGAACGACAAAAGGTGCTAAGAGGGCCAGATGCCGAACCGTGTCTATCTCGACTGGAATGCGACCACGCCGCTGCGCCCCGAGGCGCGAGCGGCGATGGTCGCAGCCTTCGACCTGGTCGGCAATCCATCCTCGGTCCATGCCGAGGGGCGGGAGTCGCGGCGGCTGGTCGAAGAAGCCCGCGCGACACTCGCCGCCGCGGTGGGGGCGCAGCCGCGCAACGTCGTCTTCACCTCCGCTGGAACCGAGGCCAATGCGCTGGCGCTCTCGCCGGGTTTGCGGGGCCCCTCCGGCGCACCCGTCGAGCGGCTGCTGGTCTCGGCGGTTGAGCACGCCTCGGTGCTGGCCGGCGGCCGGTTCCCGGCGGACAAGATCGGGCTGATCCAGGTCACGCGCTCCGGCGTGGTCGACCTCGGTCATTTGAAGGCGCTGCTGAAGGGCGGCCCGCCAGCCCTGGTCTCGATCATGGCCGCCAACAACGAGACCGGCGCCCTTCAGCCCGTCACGGAGGCTGCAACCATCGTCCACGAGGCCGGCGGCCTGCTGCATGTCGACGCGATCCAGGCGCTTGGCAAAATACCGTTCGATATCAATTCAGTAGGCGCCGACCTTGCGACCTTTTCTGCGCACAAGATCGGCGGCCCCAAGGGGGTCGGCGCCCTGGCGATGGCGAATGGGATAAGCGGCCTTGAGCCGGTGCTGCGGGGCGGCGGACAGGAGTTCAGCCGCCGGGCCGGAACCGAGAACACTGCCGGGATCGCCGCCTTTGGCGCGGCGGTGAAGGCTGCGCTTCAGGCTCTGCCGGAAGATGTGAAGCGTATGGCAAGTCTCAGAGATCGCTTGGAAAATGGCGTCCGCGACGTTCCCGGCACGACAGTCTTTGCGAAAGACGTGGCACGGTTGCCGAATACCGTCCTTTTCACCGCACCAGGCCTCAAGGCCGAAACCGCCGTGATCGGCTTCGATCTGGAGGGCGTCGCGGTGTCTTCCGGCTCCGCCTGTTCCTCCGGTAAGGTCCAGCCGTCTCACGTCCTGTCGGCGATGGGCTATGATCCCGTGGTGGCCCAGGGAGCGGTGCGTCTCAGTCTGGGCTGGTCCACGGAACCGGCGGACATCAATAGGGCGTTAGAGGCTTGGCGAAAGCTTGGTAATACCCTACTTAAGGGTTGAGCGATGAAACACGGCTTGAACGGTTCTAAGCCCGTGCTTTCCGCAGAGAAATATCGTAATACTCGTCCGAGTTTGATCCACCGCGGTCCTTGAAACCGCGAGCGGAGGATGGAATGCCAGCCGTACAAGAGACGGTCGAGCGCGTGAAGCGCATCGACGTCGACCAGTATCGTTATGGGTTTGAGACCCTGATCGAGTCCGAGAAGGCCCCCAAGGGGCTGTCGGAAGAGATCGTCAAATACATCTCGCAGAAGAAGAACGAGCCCGACTGGATGCTGCAGTGGCGGCTGGAGGCCTATCGGCGCTGGCTGACCATGCAGGAGCCGACCTGGGCGCGCGTCGATTATCCGAAGATCGACTTCCAGGACCTCTATTACTACGCGGCGCCCAAGCCGAAGAAGACCGTCTCCTCGCTGGATGAGATCGATCCGGAGATCCTGAAGACCTACGAGAAGCTCGGCATCCCCTTGCGGGAAGTCGCCATGCTCGAAGGCGTCGAGCCCAAGCCGGGCGAGGAGGATCCCGCCCGCCGCAAGATCGCGGTCGATGCTGTCTTCGATTCGGTCTCGGTTGCGACCACGTTCAAGGCTGAGCTGAAGAAGGCCGGCGTGATCTTCATGCCGATCTCGGAAGCCATCCGCGAGCACCCTGAATTGGTGCAGAAATATCTGGGATCGGTGGTTCCGACCTCGGACAATTTCTACGCGACGCTGAACTCGGCGGTGTTCTCCGACGGCTCGTTCGTCTACGTACCGCCGGGCGTGCGCTGCCCGATGGAGCTGTCGACCTATTTCCGCATCAACGAGCGCAACACCGGCCAGTTCGAGCGCACGCTGATCATCGCCGACAAGGGTTCCTACGTCTCCTATCTCGAAGGCTGCACCGCGCCGCAGCGCGACGAGAACCAGCTGCATGCCGCCGTGGTCGAGCTCGTCGCTCTCGACGATGCCGAGATCAAATATTCGACGGTGCAGAACTGGTACCCCGGCAATTCGGAAGGCAAGGGCGGCATCTACAATTTCGTCACCAAGCGTGGCGACTGCCGCGGCGCCAATTCCAAGATTTCCTGGACCCAGGTCGAGACGGGATCTGCGATCACCTGGAAATACCCGAGCTGCATTCTGCGCGGCGACAATTCGCGCGGCGAGTTCTACTCAATTGCGATCTCGAATGGCTACCAGCAGGTCGATAGCGGCACCAAGATGATCCATCTCGGCAAGAACACGTCGAGCCGGATCATCTCCAAGGGCATCGCCGCCGGCAAGTCGCAGAACACCTATCGCGGCCTCGTCACCGCGCACCGGAAAGCGACCGGCGCGCGCAACTTCACCGCCTGCGACTCGCTCCTGATCGGCGACAAATGCGGCGCGCACACCGTGCCGTACATCGAAGCCAAGAACTCGTCGGCGACGTTCGAGCACGAGGCGACGACCTCGAAGATCTCCGAGGACGTGCTGTTCTACTGCATCCAGCGCGGGCTCAGCCAGGAAGAAGCGGTCGGCCTCGTCGTCAACGGCTTCGTCAAGGACGTGCTGCAGCAGCTGCCGATGGAGTTCGCGGTGGAAGCGCAGAAGCTGATCTCGATCTCGCTCGAAGGGTCGGTCGGCTAGCTCGGACCTCGTCCTGAAGAGGCCGCGCAAGCGGCCGCCTTGAAGGATGGATACCGGAAAGATTGGTGGCCTCAATCCTTCGAGACGCGCCTGCGGCGCTCCCTGGGATGAGGGGATAGATGGAAAAACATTATGGCTTTGCTTGAAGTGAAAGACCTCAAGGTTCGTGTCGAGGAGCGTGAGATCCTCCACGGGCTGACGCTGACCGTGAACGAGGGCGAGGTGCACGCGATCATGGGGCCGAACGGCTCCGGCAAGTCGACGCTCTCCCATGTCATCGCCGGCAAGCCCGGCTACGAGGTCACCGACGGCCAGATCCTGTTCAGGGGCGAGGACCTGCTGGAGATGGATCCCGACGAGCGTGCCGCCAAGGGCGTGTTCCTGGCGTTCCAATATCCGGTCGAGATCCCCGGCGTCACCACCATGAATTTCCTGCGCACGGCGCTGAACGCGCAGCGCAAGGCGCGCGGCGAGAGCGAGCTGATGGTGCCGGACTTCCTCAAGAAGGTCCGCGAAGTCTCGAAGTCGCTGAACATCCCGCAGGACATGCTCAAGCGCGGCGTCAATGTCGGCTTCTCCGGCGGCGAGAAGAAGCGCAACGAGGTGCTGCAGATGGCGCTGTTCGAGCCCAGCCTGTGCATCCTCGACGAGATGGATTCCGGCCTCGACATCGACGCCCTGCGCATCGCGGCCGACGGCGTCAACGCACTGCGCTCGCCGGGGCGCGCGATGGTCGTCATCACCCATTATCAGCGGCTGCTGAACTACATCGTGCCCGACGTCGTGCACGTGATGTCCAGGGGCCGCGTCGTGAAGAGCGGCGGCAAGGAATTGGCGCTGGAGCTGGAAGCCTCCGGCTACGCCCAGTTCGAGGATGCCGCGTAAGGAATTTTAAGATGAACGTTGCTGTGGCAAAGACCGGGAGCGGCCGCGCGGTGAGCGATCTCTTCGCCAGCGCCGAAGGCCGCCTGCCGGGTTCGCCTGACGTGATGGCGGCGCGCCGCGAGGCGTTCGAGACCTATGAGCGTCTCGGTCTGCCGCACCGCCGGATCGAGGAATGGAAATACACCGATCTGCGCGCGCTGGTCGGCGAGGTGCTGCCGCTGGCGGCCGTACCCGATGCGACCGCGCTGAAGCGCGCCGCGGACGCGGTCAAGGCGCATGCCATCGCGGGCGCCCGCAAGCTGGTCCTGGTCGACGGCGTGTTCGCGGCTGAGCTTTCAGACGTGAAGGCGCTTGCGTCCGAGGTCGGCTTCAAGACTCTGCGCGAGACGCTGGATAAGGATGCCGGTCTCCTCAAGACCGCGTCCACCGATGCCGTGATCGCGGTCAACGCGGCGCTGGCGACCGACGGCGTGGTGCTGTCGATCGCGGATGGAACGCAGCTCTCTGCGCCGGTCCAGATCATCCATGTTGCGACCGCCGCATCGGCCTCGGCTTTCACCCGCTCGCAGGTGGCGATCGGGAAGGGCGCCCGCGCCACCATCATCGAGAGCTTCGTCGCCGCCGGCGCTGCGGCCTACCAGGTCAACGACGCCGTTATCATCTCGGTCGGCGATGACGCCGACGTCGCGCATATCCGCCTGATGGACGATGCGGCCGATGCGGTGAACATCACCTCGCAGTTCGTTACCGTCGGCGCCAACACCAAGCTGAACGTCTTCAACATGACCAGCGGCGCTGCGGTCAGCCGCTTGCAGGGCTTCATTACGCTGGCGGGCGAGGGCAGCCAGCTCTCGGTCAACGGCGTCAACCTGTTGAAGAAGACCGAGCACGGCGACACCACACTGGTGGTCGACCATGCCGTGCCGAACTGCGTCAGCCGCGAGATCTTCCGTGCGGTGATCGACGACCGCGCCCATTCGGTGTTCCAGGGCCGCATCATCGTCCGTCCCGACGCACAGAAGACCGACGGCAAGATGATGACGCGCGCGCTGCTGCTCTCGGACGAGGCCGAGGCCGACAATAAGCCCGAGCTCGAGATTTTTGCCGACGACGTCTCCTGCGGCCACGGCGCCACCGCCGGCGCGCTCGACGACAGCCTGCTGTTCTACCTGAAGGCCCGTGGCCTGCCGGAGAAGCAGGCCCAGGCGCTGCTGATCCAGGCCTTCGTCGGCGAGGCGATCGAGCAGATCGCCGATGATACTTTGCGCGAGCACGTCATCGGCATCGCCGAGCGCTGGCTGGAGCGGCGGTCATGAGCACGCATCCGGCGGTCAAGAACGGCGCCTATGACGTTACGCGCGTGCGCCAGGATTTTCCGGCGCTCGCCATGCAGGTCTACGGCAAGCCGCTCGTCTATCTCGACAACGCCGCCTCGGCGCAGAAGCCGAGTGCTGTGCTCGACCGCATGACGCAGGCCTATACATCCGAATACGCCAACGTGCATCGCGGCCTGCACTACCTCGCCAATGCCGCGACCGAAGCCTATGAGGGCGGCCGCACCAAGGTGGCGCAGTTCATCAACGCTGCGCGCACCGAGGAAGTCATCTTCACCCGCAACGCGACCGAGGCGATCAACCTGGTCGCGTCCTCGTGGGGTGCCCCCAACATCGGGGAAGGCGACGAGATCGTCATCTCGATCATGGAGCACCACTCGAATATCGTACCCTGGCACTTCCTGAGGGAACGCCAGGGCGCGGTGATCAAATGGGCACCGGTCGACGATGAGGGCAATTTCCTCATCGACGAATTCGAGAAGCTGCTGACGTCGAAGACCAAGCTGGTCGCGATCACGCAGATGTCGAACGCGCTCGGCACCATCGTGCCGGTCAAGGACGTCGTCAGGATCGCCCATGCCCGCGGCATTCCGGTGCTGGTCGACGGCAGCCAGGGCGCGGTGCATCTGCCGGTCGACGTCCAGGATATCGGCTGCGACTTCTACGTCTTCACCGGTCACAAGGTCTATGGTCCGACCGGCATCGGCGTGCTCTGGGCCAAGTACGACCACCTCGTCGCGATGCGCCCCTTCAACGGCGGCGGCGAGATGATCCGCGAGGTCTCGCGCGACGTCGTCACCTACGGCGATCCCCCGCACAAGTTCGAGGCGGGCACGCCGGCGATCGTCGAGGCCGTCGGCCTTGGCGCCGCCATCGACTACGTCAACTCGATCGGCAAGGAACGCATCGCCGCCTACGAGGCGGACCTCACCGCCTACGCCCAGGAGCGCCTGCGCGAGATCAACTCGCTGCGGCTGATCGGCACGGCGCGGGGCAAGGGCCCCGTGATCTCCTTCGAGCTCAAGGGCGCGCACGCCCACGATGTCGCCACCGTGATCGACCGCCAGGGCATCGCGGTGCGAGCCGGCACCCATTGCGTCATGCCGCTTTTAGAGCGGTTCAACGTGACGGCGACATGCCGGGCCTCGTTCGGCATGTATAATACGCGGGAAGAAGTCGATCATCTGGCACAGGCGCTGCTGAAGGCGCGGGATTTGTTTGCATGAGTGACACGGCCGAAATCAAAGCCAATCCGATGGAGACCCATTCGGCATTGCCGCCGGAGGAGACCGAGCGGCTGACCCGCGAGATCATCGCCGGGCTCAAGACCGTGTTCGACCCGGAAATCCCCGCCGACATCTACGAGCTCGGCCTGATCTACAAGGTCGAGATCAAGGACGACCGTTCCGTGGACGTGCAGATGACGCTGACGACGCCGAACTGCCCGGCCGCCGGCGAGCTGCCGACCATGGTCGAGAACGCGGTCGCGAGCGTGCCCGGCGTCGGCGTGGTCGACGTCAAGGTCGTCTGGGAGCCGCCGTGGTCGCCGGAACGCATGAGCGACGAGGCCCGCCTCGTGCTGAACATGTGGTGACGCCCTCGGGCCGCATTGAATTCGCTCCGCAACGGACCACATAGACAACATGACCCAGATTTCGTCAGGCTCGACACCAGCATCCACTCCGAAGCCGCGGCGCCCGCGCCCGCAGGTGATGCGGCTGACGGATGCCGCTGCCCAGCGCATCACCGAGCTGACCCAGCGTGCGGACTCGGAGATCGTGGGCTTGCGCGTCGGCGTGAAGAACGGCGGCTGCGCCGGCCAGTCCTACACGGTCGAATACGCCCACGACATCCGCCCGACCGACGAGGTCGTCGAGGACAAGGGCGTCAAGATCCTGGTCGATCCCAAGGCCGTGCTGTTCCTGCTCGGCACCGAGATGGACTACAAGGCCGACAAGATGCAGGCCCAGTTCGTCTTCAACAATCCCAACCAGGTCTCCGCCTGCGGTTGCGGCGAATCGGTCGAGTTGCGGCCGGCAAAGATCGACGGGTAGACTCTCCAGCGTCACTGCGAAGAGCCCGCGACAAAATTGCGAGCAATCTTGCGCTGGCGACAAAACAATCCAACCTGCCTCCGCGGCGGAAGTCTGGATTGCTTCGCTTCGCTCGCAATGACGGAAATGCTATGAAGGCCCACTTGCTTGCGCAGGGAAGCCTCCGATGGATCGCGAATTCCTGATCGACCTGTTCGCCGATTTCGGCCCGGTCACCATCCGGAAAATGTTCTCCGGCTACGGCATCTCCGCCGACGGCGTCAATTTCGCGCTGTCGCTGCGCGCCGGCCTGTTCTTTCGCGCCGACGAGACGACCATTCCCGACTTCGAGGCCGAAGGCTCGAAGCCGTTCCAGTATTCGACCCGCGCCAAGACCGTGGTTGTGAATTCCTA
The DNA here is from genome assembly GCF_025200905.1 of Bradyrhizobium yuanmingense. NCBI lineage: Bacteria > Pseudomonadati > Pseudomonadota > Alphaproteobacteria > Hyphomicrobiales > Nitrobacteraceae > Bradyrhizobium > Bradyrhizobium yuanmingense. The sequence goes on from NZ_CP104173.1 coordinate 3,372,348, forward strand.
CTGGGAGCTGCCGGCGCGCCTGTTCGACGATTCCCAGGAGCTTGCGCAATGGGCGAGGGCGGCGCTCACTGCCGCCCAGCGCGCCAAGGTGAAGAAGCGACCGAAGGCGAAGAAGGCGGCGGCGAAGAAGAAGGTTGCGCCGAAGAAGGGTGTGGCGAAGAAGGTTGCCGGGAAGGCGATGCGTAGGGTGGGTTAGCGCAGCGTAGCCCACCACTTCATACACCTTGATAGACAAGAGGTGGGTTACGCTGCGCTAACCCACCCTACAGATGCGAGGATGAACGTCACGCCACCCGGCTGTGGCTCTCGATCGCGAATTCCGGATCGGCTTCGCAGATCACGCGGTTGCGGCCGTTGCGCTTGGCGGCGTAGAGGCAGGCGTCGGCACGCTCGATCAGCGCGTCGGTGTCGTCGCCCTCCCTGAGCATGGAGACGCCGACGGAGATGGTGACGCGGCCGAGGATCTCGCCGGTCGATTTCTTCTTCAATTCCTTCGCCATCACGGCGCGGCGAATGTGGTCGGCCACCGTCAGTGCCTGGCGCATCGCGGTGTTGGGGAGAACGACCGCGAATTCCTCGCCGCCGTAGCGCGCCGTGATGTCCTGGCCCTTGATGGTCTGCTTCAGCGAAAGGCCGACGAGCCGCAGCACCTGGTCGCCGGTGAGATGGCCGTAGGAATCGTTGAACGACTTGAAGTGATCGATGTCGAACAGCAGCAGCGACAGCGGCTCGCCCGAGACGAGCGCGCTCTGCACTGCGATGCCGATCATGCGGTCGAAATATTTGCGATTTCCCAGGCCCGTGAGCGGATCGGTCAGGCTTTCGGCGCGGATCGCCTCCAGGCTCTGCTGGAGATTGCTGATCTCGTTCTTCGACAGCGTCAGCCTCTCTTCGAGCGCCTTGTTGGTCTCGCGCATCTCGCTGGTGGAGCGCAGCAGCGCCTCGACGATCGCCTTGACCTGGTCGCGGTTCTCGGCCGACGACAGTTTCTCGGTCGCATCCGACAGACTGGTATCGTAGGCCCCGGTCATGCCGAGCGCCTCGCCCAACACCTTCACGACGTCGTCGATCTCGCCGACGACGCGCGCGCCGACCTTGTCGATGCGGTCGGTGGTCTTGATGTGGGAGAGATAGGTCTCGTAGATCTGCTCGAGATCGGCCTCGGTCAGCTTGCCGCTGCGCGCCAGCGTCTCATTGATGATCTTGTTGAGCGGTGCGTTGTAGCCGGTGGCGTAGACGTACCAGATCTCGTAATTGCGGGGAATGGCCGTCTGTCGAAGCGATCGGATCTGACCGAGCGCCACCTCGGCGAACGCCAGGGTGCGTTCGTGTTCGTCGAGTACCTTGATCACTGAACATCCCCACAGCGGCCGACGCGCCATCGACCGCAGCAATCCTTAAATTATGTTCGTAGGCTAACGGACGATCGTGAACGCCCCGTAAATATACGTTCACGGGGCATCCAAAAAATTGTAGATCGAGGATCTTCAACCGAAATCTGGCGCGCCAGCGCGCTTCAGGCGCCGGCGGGGGAGCGCACCGGCCGCAGAAGAAACGCCGGCAGATGCGAGTGATCGCCCGGCTCGCTGTCGATCTCGCGCTGGCGGCGCGGCTCGGGACGGCCGATCGAGGGCACATGCGACGAATTCGCTTGCGGGCGCACACCATTGCGCGGCTCGGATGATTGCCTGGCTTCGCGCGGAGGCCGTGCCTCGCGTGCCGGCCTCGCCTCGGGAGCCGCCCGTGCCTCGCCACGCGCCTCGCGCGGCTCGTGGCTGCGCTCGCGGTCATGACCGCGCCGCTCGCCGCGCTGCGGCTTGCCGCGTCCGCCGCGTGAACGCTCGCGGCCGCGCTGCTCGCGCGGACGCTCGCCTTGTTCGCCCGCTTCGGCGTGGACTTCATAGTCGCCTTCGGCGCGCGGAATGCTCTGGCCGATCAGCTTCTCGATCGCCGCCATCGACTTCTGGTCGAGCGGTGTCACGATCGAGATCGCGGTGCCGGTTCGGCCGGCGCGGCCGGTGCGGCCGATGCGGTGGACGTAATCGTCGGCGTGGTGGGGAACGTCGAAATTGAAGACGTGGCTGACCTCGGGAATGTCGAGGCCGCGGGCGGCGACGTCGGAGGCGACGAGGAGGGGCAGCTCACCCTTGCGGAACTGGTCGAGCGCGGCCATGCGGGCCGGCTGGTCCATGTCGCCGTGCAGGGCACCGACGCTGAAGCCGTGCTTCTGCAGCGATTTGTGAACGATCGCGACCTCGCGCTTGCGATTGCAGAAGATGATCGCGTTCTTGAGGTCCTTGGCCTCGCGTAGCAAACGGCGGAGCAATTCGCGCTTCTCGTGCGCCTCGCGGCCGGCGGGCACCTGGGCTTGCGTAACGGTGACGGCGGTCGTGGCGGGCTTGGAGACCTCGACCTTCTGCGGATTGTGCAGGAAGGCTTCGGTGATGCGCCGGATTTCCGGCGGCATGGTCGCGGTGAAGAACAGGGTCTGCCGCGTGAAGGGAACGAGCTTGCAGATGCGCTCGATGTCGGGGATGAAGCCCATGTCCAGCATGCGGTCGGCTTCGTCGATGACGAGCAGTTCGACGCCGGTGAGCAACAGGCCGCCGCGCTCGGTATGGTCGAGCAGCCGGCCGGGGGTGGCGATCAGCACGTCGACGCCGCGCATCAGCTTGGCATCCTGGTCGCCGAAGGAGACGCCGCCGATCAGGAGGGCGACGTTGAGCTTCTGGCCGGCGCCGTAGCGATCGAAGTTTTCCTTCACCTGGGCCGCGAGCTCGCGGGTTGGCTCGAGGATCAGCGTGCGCGGCATGCGCGCCCGGGCGCGGCCCTTTTCGAGGATGGTGAGCATCGGCAGCACGAAGGCCGCGGTCTTGCCGGTGCCGGTCTGGGCGATGCCGAGCACGTCCTTGCGTGCGAGGACGTGGGGGATCGCCTGTTCCTGAATCGGGGTGGGGGTGGTGTAACCGGTGGCCGCCACTGCGGCGAGGACTTTTTCGGACAGTCCGAGATCTGAAAAGGACATTGAGCCTCTGGTCGAAACCGCCGTTCGGAATCGAGGGTAATAAGGCTGTCGCGTTCCACCCCGAAACGGCGCGCTCTCGAAGAAGCTGGGGGTGCTGACTCACGCGGACAAAGCGCAAGGCTCAGGAATCGCTCTTCGATCTGAGCCGCGTCGACCCGGAACATAGGCGGGAATTGGCCAAAGTCAATGGAGCGGGCGCGGGAAGAGCCTAAAAAGCCTGAGGTTTTTGCCCAAATCACGGGCGCGGCTGGGGTTTTCCCCCGAGCCCCCTCCGCCTGGCCGCAACCGCCTAGACAGCAGCTAAGGCCCGTCCGTGCCTTTGGCCCGGAAATCACCTGGGGCCATGCCGTAGGCGGCGTTGAACACCCGGTAATAGGTCGCCAGGCTCTCGAAGCCGCACGAGGCGGCGATGTCGGCGATCAGCCGTTCCGGCGCCTCGCGCAGCAGGCGGCGGCTCTGTTTCAGGCGCTCGTCGGTCACCGTCTGGGAAAAGCTCTTCTCCGCCATCTCGAACAGCATGTGCAGGTGACGAACGGAGACGCCGAGCAGGTCGGCCACCATGGCTGGCGCAAGATTGGGGTCCTGAAGGTGGCGCGCGATCAGCCGTCGGGCGTGCGAGAGGCGGGCGGTCCGCAGTGCCTCCTGTCCCCGCCGGCTTCCGGGCCGCACGATGCCGCGCTCGATCAGCGCCAGGTGGGCCAACGCCTGGACTAACGAGGTCTGGACGGCAGAGGCCGTATCGTCCGCGGCGATTTCGCCGAGATCGGCGAAGCAGGCCGCGAGCAGGGGCGCCAGGGCCAGATCGTTGAAGGTCCGGGGCGCCAGCTCGCGCATGCGCTTGTCCTGCACCGGGATGTGGCTCACGGGGATCTTGAGGATCCGCAGGTGGAAGCCCCCGGTGCCCAGCGGGGCGGTGCGGTACGGCAGGTCGGTATGGCTGGTGGCGAAGCTGCCATTGGCAATGGCAAAGTCGCTTGCGCGCATGCCGCCGAACCAGCCGCCGCTGCCGAGCTGTTGGTAGACGCAGATCGCCTCACCCGGGGCATAGGCGATGTCCGACGCGCTGCGCTCGACCGCGTAGGGCGAGGCCTTCAGCTCGACGAGGCCGGCGCCGCCCAGCTTACGCAGCGAGAATTCGCCGAAGAAGTCCGCGCGCCGCTCGCGCGCGAGCTCGGCGGTGACACCGAACAACCCCTTGGCGCGCACCTCGCGCCAATAGTCGAAGCGATCCTTCGGGTCGACCTCGTCCGTACACCAGTGCAACACGGCAGCCCCTCGCTTCCGGCGAAATTGTCCAAAAGGAAACAGATTCCAGCGGAATCGGCCATAGTCGGATCGTACAATCGGAGCCCCCCGGGGTCCTTGAACCGTCGTCAGGTCTGGGCCGACTATCACACAGCGGCAGGGGGGTCCCATGAACTGCCGTTCGAAGATCGGTGGCAGGGCCGGTTCTGCAACGGGAAATTTTGTGATGACGCGTCGGCTTTTCAGAATTCTGGCGGCCCTTGGCCTCGCGGTGGGCCTGAGCGGTTTCGCGGGGCCCGCCTGGGCCGCTAAGCGCGTCGCGCTCGTCGTCGGCAACAACGACTACAAGAACGTGCCGAAGCTGCTCAAGGCGGTCAACGACGCTCGCACCATGGGCGACACCTTGAGGCAGCTCGGCTTCTCGGTGATGGTCGCCGAGAACCAGAGCCGGCAGCAATTCTCCGAGACGCTGCTCGCCTTCGACAAGGCCATCGAGCCCGGCGACACCGCCTTCTTCTTCTATGCCGGCCACGGCTTCGAGATCGCGGGCCAGAACTATCTGCTGCCGACCGACGTGCCGGCTGCGACGGAAGGGCAGGAGGAGCTGGTGCGCGACGCCTCGATCCTGGCCGACCGCATCGTCGAGCGGCTGCAGAACAAGAAGGCGCGGACCTCGATCCTGGTGTTCGACGCCTGCCGCAACAATCCGTTCGAGCGCAAGGGCACCCGCGCGGTTGCCGGCGCCGGCGGGCTCGCGCCGATGACCCAGTTGCCGGAGGGCGTGTTCTCGGTGTTCTCCGCGGGTCCCCGCCAGACCGCGCTCGATCGGCTCTCCAATGACGACGCCAATCCAAACTCAGTGTTTACGCGCACCTTCGCCAAGGAGCTGCTCAAGCCCGGCGAGAATCTGGTGCAGGTGGCGCAGCGTACCCGCCGTGCCGTCAGCGAGCTCGCCGACACCGTGAAGCACAGGCAGGTGCCGGTCTATTTCGACCAGATGGTCGACGATGTCTTCCTCAGCGGCCTCGCCAAGGACACCGCCGCGCGTTCGGACGATCCGCCGCCCACGAAGCTTGCGGCGCTGCCGCCGGTGTCGGTGCCGCAGATGCCCAAGGAGGAGACCCTCAACGCGCCGATCGCGAGCTTCTCGCGTCACAATGGCGGCTGGAGCGTGACCTTCTCTTTCGCCGATCCGACGCTCGGCATTTCCTGGCGCATTGCCGGCACGGGCGATTTCCGCGAGACCGGGTTCATCGACACGCTCGATCCGCGCACCCGCAAGCGGATGCCGAACCCGTCGATCGAGCTGCCGCCGGATGCGCAGGCTGGCACCATCGAGGTCCGTTATGTCGATCAGTCCGGCGACATGCAGGGCCCGTTCCCGATCAGGTTCGATCCCGAGGCCGCGCTGATCCGCGACCAGCGCAAGATCCTCGACATGACCTCGACGAGCTGGCTGTCGTTCCGCGAGTTCAACGGGCTGCTCGTCTACTACACCCATCTCGTCTCCTACCGCTGCGCCATCCGCGAGGTGCGCATCGGCGTCGACAGCGCCGTGCCCAACCAGGTGCTGAAGATGCCACCCTGCGACATGCGCGACCCCAGCGCGGTCAGCGCCGGCATGCCGCTCTACATGAAGCTCGCGCCAAGCACGAAATCAGTCTCGGTGGAGCTGACCTATCGCGACGGCAGCGTGTCGGAGATCAAGAGCTTCAGGAGCGCGAACCGGAGTAATAATTGACGTCCTGTTCGATTGTGACGGGATGATCTTGCGCAGCGGCCGAACTTAAATCGGACAAGCCAAGGTGAAAGTGCTAGAGCCGGGAATGACAAAATTCCTTATTGTCGCGCTCCTGACGACGCTTCCGGTTCTGGCTCAAACGAATCCAGTTCCCACAGCCCCACCTCTCACCGATCGCGAACGCGTCCAGGCGGACCGCGCGAAGGCCGCCGAGGATGAGAAGGGGGCTCCGGCCACGCGACCATGGGATCGCGACGCCGATGGCAAACGGCCGTGGGACCGCAAGTCGCCAAAGTCCTGAGACGCGAAGCTCGCTTCCCCCGCGGAAGGAACAACTCCTGCCGGGCTGGATTGTCTGCCAAACCAGGGAGACGATCCATGATCCGTAAATCCATCCTCGTCACGATCGCTTGTGCTGCGCTTTCGACGGCCGCCCTTGCTCAAGGAGGCGGTGGTGGCGGAGGCGGTGGTGGTGGCGCAGGCGGCGGTGGCGCAGGTGCGGGTGCCGCGGCAGGCACGGGGACCGGCGGAACCAGCGGCGGATCTGCGGCCTCATCGGGCGCCGGAATGGGAACGTCACCCAGCAGTGCCAATTCCGGGCCGTCGGCTCCCTCCGGCATGGGAACGCAGGGCACCACCACAGGCGCCAACATCAACACCAATAACAGCCCGACCAATCCCAACGTTCAGGCGCCGACTGCCGCCGGCAAGTCGCCCACGGCAGCTCAGGCCGAGCGAAACATGGGTGCCGGGCGCGCTCCGAATGGGGTGCCGATCGGCAGTCCGGGGTCCGGGACCAGCAACGAGGATCAGAAATAGTCGAACGCGATTGTCACGGAAGGCCCGCACGAAGCGGGCCTTTCATTTGGCGCCGGTCTGCTGCTCCCAACGGGCATTGATCCAACTGCGCCCTGCATAATTAGGACTCTCTTTGACCTGAATCGCGCTAGTATCGGCGGACATCTCTTCATCGATACTCACCTCGCGGTTCGCGTCTGCAGTGACACCCAACCCACAATCTGACAGGACCATGAAAGTCCGCTGCTGCGTCGTCGGCGGCGGACCTGCCGGCATGATGCTCGGCTACCTCCTGGGACGCGCCGGCATCGACGTCGTGGTGCTGGAGAAGCATGCGGATTTCTTCCGCGACTTCCGCGGCGATACCGTGCATCCGTCGACGCTTGAAGTGATGGATGAGCTCGGCCTGATCGACGGCTTCCTGAAGCTGCCGCACCAGCGCCTGCAAAAGATGGACGGCCTGTTCGGCGGCACGCCTGTGCGCATTGCCGATCTCAGCCGGCTCCATACCAAATACCCCTTCATCGCCTTCATGCCGCAATGGGACTTCTTGAATTTTCTGCGCGAGGCGGGCAGGCGCTTTGCCTCGCTCGAGGTGATGATGAGCACGGAGGCGATCGATCTGATCCGCCGCGGCGAGACGATCGCCGGCGTGCGGGCGAAGACGCCTGAGGGCATCATCGACATCGAGGCCGATCTCACCATCGCCTGCGACGGCCGGCATTCGACGGTGCGCGAGCGCGCCGGCCTTAGCGTCGAGGAGATCGGCGCGCCGATGGACGTGCTGTGGTTTCGCGCCGGCCGCACACCCGAAGAGACCGAGAACGTGTTCGCGCGGGTCGAGCCCGGCAAGATGATGATCACCTTCGACCGCGGCGATTATTGGCAGTGCGCTTATGTCATCGCCAAGGGACAGTACGATGCGGTGAAGGCGAGGGGACTTTCGGCGCTGCTCGACGACGTCGTGCGCATGGCGCCGATCCTCCGCTCCGGCACCGCCGAGGTGAAGAGCTTCGACGACGTCAAGCTGCTCACCGTCGCGATCAACCGTCTGACACGCTGGACGCAGCCGGGCCTGTTGTGCATCGGCGATGCCGCACATGCGATGTCGCCAATCGGCGGCGTCGGCGTCAATCTCGCCGTGCAGGATGCGGTTGCGACCGCGAACCTCCTGGCGGACAAGCTGCAGCATGGCTGCCCGTCCGAGCACGAGCTCGATGCCATCAGGCGCCGTCGCGCGTTCCCGGTGAAGATGACGCAAGCTATGCAGGTGGTCGTGCAGAACAACATCATCAGTGGCGCCTTGCAGGGCGGCGACCGGCCGCTGAAGGTGCCGCTGGTCGTGCGCCTCATCACCGCGCTGCCATGGCTCCAGGGCATTCCAGCGCGCCTGCTTGCGCTCGGCGTGCGGCCCGAGCACGTGCATTTGCGCGCCGCGCCGCAATCCTAGCGGAGGACTTCGGTAGGGATAACGCGGCGTGAATTCGCGCGCGATGCGTTGCACGCTTGCAACATCGCCATCGGATTCACGGCGCGATGCGGGCCCAACCGCCACGTTAACCGTGTTGATTTCAATTTTAGTAAGAGCCGTCTGTGACCGTGCGTCCATCAAGGACACGGGGTGTACCATGCGTAATAAGTTGATTGCCGCCTTTGCCTGCACGACGGCTCTGGTTTCGACCGGCGCGGCCTCCGCCGCCGATCTCGGTGCGCGCTACACGAAGGCGCCCGCCTATGTCGAGCCGCTGTTCAACTGGACCGGCTTCTATGTCGGCGGCCACATCGGTGGCGCATGGACCAACCAGCAGTTCATCAACAACGGCACCGGCGCGGCGTTCGGCGATCTGCTGCCGGGAGAGGGCTATCGCCAGCGCAACGCGGGCGTCATGGGCGGCGCGCAGATCGGCTACAATTGGCAGGCCAACAATTACGTGTTCGGCGTGGAAGGCACGATTTCGGGTCTCGACAACAAGGGCTCGTTCACGAACACCGTGTTTGGCGCCGCGGATGACGTGTTCTCCTGGCGTACCAACGTGCTCGCGACCGTGGTCGGGCGCGCCGGCTTCGCCGTGCAGAACAACCTCTTCTACATCAAGGGCGGCTATGCCGGCGCGAACAACCGCCTCTCGGTCACCGACACCGTCGGTGTGGCGACGGGCTCGGGCGGACAAACCCATTGGGCCAACGGCTGGACCGTCGGCGCCGGCTGGGAATACGGCGTCACCCGCAACTGGATCGTCGGCCTCGAATACAATTACGCGGCCTTCACCAGCCAGACCTATCAGCTCGGCGGCACCTCCGGAAACTACACCTTCGATGCCAAGCCGCGCGACATCCAATGGGCCGTGGTGCGCGCGAGCTACAAGTTCGACGCACCCACCATCGCCCGCTACTGAGCACGTCGACGCAACGCGACCAACGATCAAGAAAAGCACTGTCTCAATTCAAAAGCCCCGGCGTCGTCCGGGGCTTCTTTTTTGCGTTGTTGGATGGCGGGCAGGCCGGCTTCAGGCCATCACCGAGAATCCGCCGTCGACCGGGATCGCCGTACCCGTGACGAAATTCGACGCGGGCGATGCCAGGAACACGGCGATGCCGGCGAAGTCGTCGATGTCGCCCCAGCGCCCCGCAGGCGTGCGCGCCAGCACGCGCTCGTGCAGCCCCGAGACCTGCTGTCGCGCGCCGCGGGTGAGATCGGTGTCGATCCAGCCCGGCAGGATGGCGTTGACCTGGATGTTGTCCGGCGCCCAGGCATTGGCGCAGGCGCGCGTATACTGCACGATGCCGCCCTTGCTGGCCGCATAGGCGGTCGCGAAGCTCGCGCCGAAGATCGACATCATCGAGCCGATGTTGATCACCTTGCCGTTGCCGGACGCCTTCAGCGCCGGATAGGCCAGCTTCGAGCACATGAAGGCGCTGGTGAGGTTGGTGTCGATCACCTTGTTCCACTCGTCAAGCTCGAGCTCGTGCGGCGGCTTGCGGATGCTCATGCCGGCATTGTTGACGAGGATGTCGATGCGGCCGAGCTCCTTGACGACACGGTCGATCATGGCTGCGACCGCCGCCTTGTCGGTCACGTCGGTGGCGACGGCGATCGCCTTCACGCCGCGCTGCCTGAGATCGGCCACGGCGGCGGCGGACTTGCTCTCGTTGCGTCCGACCACGGCGATGTCGGCGCCGGCATCGGCGAGGCCGCGCGCCATGCCGAGCCCGATGCCGCCATTGCCTCCCGTGACGATCGCGACCTTGCCGCGGAGATCGAACCGGCTGGATGTCATGCTTGGATTCCCTGAGTTCTTCTATTGGTTGCTCTGCCAGATCAGCACCAGCCCGAACCCGGCCATGGCTGCGCCATAGCCGGCCCAGTGCAGCTGGTTGACCATGAAGCTCGATCGCGGCCACGGAACCGTGCCCGTGCCCTGTCCAATCCAGAGCAGCCCGAGAGCGGTTGCAAACAGGCCTGCCACCAGCAGAAATCTGCGCATGCCTTCCTCCCATCGGTCCGCTTCTGTCGCGCTCCACGGCATCAACGACTGCCGCAGCCACGAAAACTTGCCGACAGACTAGCCGTAGCTCTGGTACGGACACAATGGGCCGTGGCCGCAAGGACGCTAGCTAGGCCCAATACGAAAAAGCCCCGGCGATGCCGGGGCTTTGACGCTTGATCGTGAGATCAGATCAGTACTTCGCGACGACCGGACCGGTCCAGTTGAAGCGGTAGACCAGCGAGGTCGAGATCGTCTGGTTCCAGCTGTTGGCGCGGACGCTGTTGATGGTCGGGAGGTCGCCGATATCGGTGCGGATAGCCTCAGTCTTGGCATTGTAGAAGGCCGAACGGTACTCGGTCTTCATGAACCAGCCGGGCGAGGTGATGCCGAAGATGTTCAGGCTGTTCTCGACGCCGCCGCCGATGAACCAGCCGTGACGATCGTAGCCATTGAGGTGAACACCGGCCGGGGTACCGCCGAGCGTCGTGAAGTTGGTGCGGCCGAAGTGAGCGCCGGAGTAACCGCCGTTGACGTAGGAGAGAACGTTCGGAGCGACCAGCCAGCCGAGGCGCACGCCCGCGGCCCAAGAGGTCTCCAGCTTCTGGTTACCAGTGATGTCGAAGATCGGATCCTGGATGGTGGAGCGGATGCTGCCGAACTGAGCGTCGCCAAACACACCGGCGACCCAGGTGCCGCTGAACTGCCAGTCGTAACCAGCGCCGACCGTACCAAACCAACCGGAACCGCCCTGACGCTGGGTGATGGTCAGCGGGGTACCCGTGGCGGTGTCGACAATCTGCTGGTCAGCATTGGAGAGGCCGCCGCCGCCGCCGCCGAAGACGTAGAAGCCGGTCCAGTTGGCGACGGGCGCCGGCATCGGGGCCTTCGCGTAGGGACGGGCGCCCAAGTCGGCAGCCGAGGCCGTGCCGGTCATCGCCGCAACCGCGGTCAGAGCGAGCAATGTCTTCTTCATTTTAAATCCCCAAACCTTGTCGGCGCGAGCGCACTGAAGTCCGTGTCATCTGATGACCGGACTATAGACGGTTCTTGCCGAAATGCTGTTGCCGGACAGGCACAGTCGCCGGAAAACGCCGGCGTGGGGGTATTTTGCGGCGGCCGCGCCCAGATCTAGAAAAATTGTTATGTTTCAAGGCCTTGACCGAATTCTGGCGACTCGATTTTGAGTAAGGTTTCGTTAGCAAATTCGGTTTTGTCCGAGACGGAGGCAATCCTGCTCCCGGCCGCAGCATCCGCTGAGTCGCTGGCCGAGTCGCCGCGAGACGAATCCGGAAAGCAACGAAGATCCCGGCAGCACACAAGGCAAACTGGTCCGAAACGGCGGCCGCTGCCCCAAAGACACAGCCCCGGCTTTGGGCCGGGGCTGTGTTGGCGTGCGGCCGGTCTGGTTGCCGCCTCAAACGTCCAGCAGCTCGTCGCTGGCAAACTCGGCCTTGTCCGAGATGAAGGCAAAGCGCGCCTCGGCCTTGGTGCCCATCAGCCGCTCGACCGAATCCGCCGTGGTGTCGCGGTCGTCGGCCAGCAGCACCACCTTGAGCAGCGTCCGCCTGGCCGGGTCCATGGTGGTCTCCTTGAGCTGCGCCGGCATCATCTCGCCGAGCCCTTTGAAGCGGTTCACCTCGACCTTGGCGTTGGCGTTGAACGCGCTCTTGAGCAGCGCCTCCTTGTGCGCGTCGTCGCGGGCGTAGACCGACTTGGAGCCGTGGGTCAGCTTGTAGAGCGGCGGCACCGCGAGGAAGAGATGTCCCTCGTCGATCAGCCGCGGCATCTGGCGATAGAAGAAGGTGATCAGGAGCGAGGCGATGTGGGCGCCGTCGACGTCGGCGTCGGTCATGATGATGATGCGCTGATAGCGCAGATCCTCCTCGCGATATTGCGCGAGCGTGCCGCAGCCGATCGCCTGCACGAGGTCGGAGAGCTGCGCATTCGCCGTCAGCTTGTCCTTGCCGGCGGAGGCGACGTTGAGGATCTTGCCGCGCAGCGGCAGCACGGCCTGGGTCTTGCGGTCGCGCGCCTGCTTGGCGCTGCCGCCGGCCGAGTCGCCCTCGACGATGAACAGCTCCGAGCCCTCGGTGCCGGCATCGGTGCAGTCGGCGAGCTTGCCGGGCAGGCGCAGCTTCTTGCCGGCGGTCTTGCGCGCGGTCTCCTTCTCCTGCCGCCGCCGCAGCCGCTCCTCGGCGCGGTCGATGACGAAGTCGAGCAGCCGGTTGGCCATGTTCGGATTGCCCGACAGCCAATGGTCGAACGGGTCCTTCATCGCCTGCTCGACGATGCGTTGCGCTTCGGCGGTGGCGAGGCGATCCTTGGTCTGGCCCTGGAATTCAGGCTCGCGCACGAACACCGAAAGCATCACGGCGGCGCCCACCATCACGTCTTCCGAGGTGACGGAGGCGGCGCGCTTGCCCTGGCCGACGCGCTCGGCGTGATCCTTCAAGCCGCGCAGCAGCGCGCTGCGCAGGCCGGATTCGTGGGTGCCGCCGTCGGGCGTCGGCACGGTGTTGGTGTAGGAGGAAAGGAAGCCGTCGGCATCCGCGGTCCAGGCCACCGCCCATTCGCAGGCGCCGTGCGCGCCGTTGCGTCCCGACTTGCCGGAGAAGATGTCCGGATGCACCAGCGTGTCGGCGTGGATCGCGGCAGCGAGATAGTCCTTGAGGCCGCCCGGGAAGTGGAACGTCGCTTCCGCCGGCACGTCCTCGACGCCTTTGAGCAGCTCGGGCGCGCAGTTCCAGCGGATCTCGACGCCGCCGAACAGGTAGGCCTTCGAGCGCGTCATCTTGAACAGGCGCTGCGGCTTGAACGCGGCCTTCTGCCCGAAGATGTCGGTGTCGGGCTTGAAGCGCACGCGCGTGCCGCGGCGGTTGTTGACCTTGCCGAGGTCCTCGAGCTTGCCCTTGGGATGGCCGCGCTCGAAGGTCATGCGGTAGAGCTTCTGGCTGCGCGCGACCTCGACTTCGAGACGCGAGGAGAGGGCGTTCACCACGGAGATGCCGACGCCGTGCAGACCGCCCGAGGTCTCGTAGACCTTGCTGTCGAACTTGCCGCCCGAATGCAGCGTGCACATGATGACTTCGAGCGCCGACTTCTTCGGGAATTTCGGATGCGGATCGATCGGGATGCCGCGGCCGTTGTCGGTGACGGTCAGGAAACCGTCCGCACTCAGCTCGACTCCGATGAAGGTCGCATGCCCGGCCAACGCCTCGTCCATCGAGTTGTCGATGACTTCGGCGAACAGATGATGCAGCGCCTTCTCGTCGGTGCCGCCGATATACATGCCAGGCCGACGCCGCACCGGTTCCAGCCCCTCGAGCACCTCGATATCGGCTGCCGTGTAATCGGCTTCCCCGCCACTGCGCGGCGCCGCCTTGACGGCTGTGCGGGGCTTCGGCTCGTCACCGCCGAAGAAATCGTCTTTTGCTTTTGGCTTCAACTGCTTGGACATATATCTTGATGGGTTTTGAGGGCCGCAGAAGCGGCGAATCGGTTAAGCCGACTATGCCACTTCTGACTTGGAAAGGTTACCGTAGGGCGGACTGGGCGCTGTGGGTTGGGAGCGAATCCGGGCGATTTTACGCCGCAGCCTCGCCATTTCCCGGCAATTTGACGTGCCGGCTTGGTGATGTCTGGGTTTTGTGACTTGATGTCACACAAGTCCTTGGCTTACCAGTCCTTTTCATCGAGCAGCACCTTGAGACGGGGCGGGAAGGCTATTTTGGATGGAGCAGTTTGCGCACGCCCTCACTGACTTCGTGCGCGTTCACCAGGCTTGGGCAGCGCCAATCGTGTTCGTGCTGGCCTTCGGAGAGTCGCTCGCCTTCATCTCGCTGCTGGTCCCGGCCTGGGGCGCGCTGGTGGCAATCGGTGCGCTGATCGGGGTCAGCGGCATCAACTTTTTTCCGGTCTGGATTGCCGGCGCCCTCGGCGCGGCGCTGGGTGACTGGGTCTCCTACTGGTTCGGCTATCGCTACAAGGAGAAGGTCGCCGAGATGTGGCCGCTCTCGCGCTATCCGGGACTGCTCCCCAGAGGCGAGGCTTTCGTGCGCAGCTGGGGCGTCCCCAGCATCTTCATCGGGCGCTTCTTCGGACCCCTGCGCGCCTCGGTGCCGCTCGCGGCCGGCATCTTCGAGATGCCCTATTGGACCTTCCAGGCTGCAAACTTCGTCTCGGCCCTGATCTGGTCGGCCGTGCTCCTGCTGTTCGGCGACGTGCTCGCCAAGATCATGGAGTGGATCTGGCGGGTGATCTGACCGGGCAACGGGGCCGCCCGGTCAGGGCGTCAGGCCAAGCCTTCTAAGCAAGCCTACAGCGATGCGTTCCAGATCGCGGGGATCCAGCGATATCCGGAGCCGTCCTTCTCGACCCGGACGAGACCGGGGAAGGCGGCGTGGAAGGCCTGGATCGGCATCTTCTCGGCAATCGCCATGTCGTAGAGCTTGCGGCGCGTCTGCTGGGCCAGCGGTTTGTCGACGTCGGATGCGATGTTCCATTCGGGATGCTTCACGAACAGGAACGCTGCGCCCGCGGTGATATCCACCTGCACCAGCACCTTCTCGGCGCCGGAGGCGACGATGAAGGAATTGTGGCCTGGCGTGTGGCCGGGGCTCGCCACCGAGGTGATCCCGGGCGCGACCTCCTTGCCGGCCTCATATTGTGTGACCTTGCGGCCCAGGGCATCGAACACGCGGCGAATGTTCTTGAAATTGTTCTCGAGGATCGGATTGCCCATCCCCTTGCTCATCTCGCCGTCATCCATCCAGAACTTCCATTCCACCGCCGGAACCATGATCTCGGCATTGGGGAAGGCGGGCTTGTTCTCGGCCGCCAGCAGGCCGTTGATGTGGTCGCCATGGAAATGGGAGATGATGACGGTATCGACCGCCGCGCGGTCGATGCCGGCGGCGGCGAGATTGTTTTGGAATTGGCCGACCTTGCCCTTCGACTGCGTGAACTGGTCGGGACCGAGCCCGGTATCGATGACGACGAGCTTCGGTCCGGTGTTGACCACCACCGGGTTGAAGGTGTGGGTGACCTTGTCGGCCGGCAGGTGGTGCTCGGCGAACACTTTGTTGATGTCATCCTTGCTGGCGCCGGCGGCGTAATTGTCGGTCAGATTGACGGTCGCAACGCCATCGCAGACCACCGTGACCTGGTGGGTGCCGACATTGTAGCGATAGAAGCTCGCATTCTGCTTCTCGGCCAGCGGCGCGGCGGCGCCCGCGGGCGAAATCTTCACGAAAGGCAGGAGCGCCGATGCGGCGGCGCCGGCTAGCGTTGCGCGACGAGTAATCTCGGTCATGGTGATGTCCTGAGGCTGGGTGCGAACGGCTCGGGGCCGGCGAAGAGGTTGTGTCCCGCCGGTCGTTCTCGAAAACCCCTACTTCTAGTAGAAATTCCACGGCGGTCCGATGACATCTGTGTGCATCCTGCCGTCCCACTGAACCGATTTGCTCTTGACCATGGAACCTGGTGGCATTATAGCCGCGCGCCATGATCAACGCCGCGACCATTCTGTTCGCCCGTCGCCGCCGCCGCAGCTTAGCGGTTTGGGCGGTCGATCGCGTTTGAGATCATCGTCTTTGCCGCTGGACCCGATCCGCGGCATCCTCTCTCCTGTCAGCGCGATCTGATCCGGCGGTCCTTAGGAGGCCCAGCAGGAGACCACGATGTACACGCCACCCTTTTTCAAGCAGGACCGCGCCGCGAGCCTGAAATTCGCCGAGGAGCGCGGCTTCGGCACGATGTGCGCCTTCGATGGCAAGCGGCCGATCGCCTCGCCGTTGCCGTTCTATTTGACCTATGCCGCAGATGGCACGCCGCAGGCTGCCTTTCATCTCGCCCGTCACAATCCGCTGCTAAAGCTGGCGGGCGGCGAGGCGTCGTGGCTGCTCGCGGTCAACGGCCCGGATGCCTATGTATCGCCGGACTGGTACGTCTCGCCGGATCAGGTTCCGACCTGGCTCTACCAGTCGGTGCATCTGAGCGGGCCGGTTCGGCTGTTGTCGGATGACGAACTGGCGGTGCAGCTCGAGGTGCTCAGCGCCAAGTTCGAGAGCTGGCTGCTGCCGAAAAAGCCGTGGACGTCGGCCAAGATGACGGCGGGTCGGCTGGAGACGATGAAGAAAGGGATCGTTGGGCTGGTCATGACCGTTGAGGAGGTCGAAGGCAGCTTCAAGCTGAACCAGCACAAGTCGGATGCCGATTATGCAGCGATCGCGAATGCGCTTGACGGCGGCGATGCCGATGCCAAGCGGATCTCACAATTGATGCGGCAGGCAAGGCCGCAGATTTTCGCAGACGACACGAACATGCTCGAAGGGAGCGCATCATGAGCCTCGCTGACACCACCAAAGCTCCGGCCACCAGCGCGGCCAAGAAGCCGGCCACCGTCTTCGTCGACGGCGGCTCCGGCACCACCGGGCTCGGCATCAATGAGCGGCTGAAGCTCCAAAGCGACGTCGCGGTGAAGACCATTGCCGACGACAAGCGCAAGGATCCCGCGGCCAAGAAGGCGCTGATGGAGGAGGTGGATCTCGTCATCCTCTGCCTTCCCGACGATGCCGCCAAGGAAACCGTTGCCCTGGTCGACGGCATGGGGGCTCACGCGCCCAAGGTGCTGGATGCCTCGACCGCCTACCGGGTCGCGCCGGACTGGGCTTACGGCTTTGCGGAGCTCACGCCTGACCAGGCCGGCAAGATCAAGGCGGCGAAGAAGGTCTCCAATCCCGGCTGCTATCCGACCGGGGCGATCGCGCTGCTGCGGCCGATCGTCGATGCTGGCCTGCTGCCGCCTGATTATCCCGTCACCGTCAACGCGGTGAGCGGCTATTCCGGCGGTGGCAAGTCGATGATCGCAAGCTTCGAGGATGGCAGCGCCCCGTCCTTCGAGCTCTACGGCCTCGGCTTCGAGCACAAGCATCTGCCGGAGATGCAGCTCTATTCGAACCTAACGCGGCGGCCGATCTTCATTCCCTCGGTCGGCAACTACCGGCAGGGCATGCTGGTCTCGGTGCCGCTCCAGCTCGACACGCTGCCGGGCAAGCCCGGCGGCGCCGACCTGCAGGCGGCGATGGCAAAACGTTACGCCGGCTCGAAATACGTCAAGGTGATGCCGCTGCAAAACGAGGCGAGCAAGGGCGGCCGGCTCGAGCCGGAGGCGCTCAACGAGACCAACATGCTCGAGCTCTACGTCTTCGCCAGCGACAAATATCACCAGGCGCTATTGGTCGCCCGGCTCGACAATCTCGGCAAGGGGGCATCCGGCGCAGCCGTGCAGAACATGCGGCTGATGCTCGGCCTGCCGGAGGAGTGAGGCAGGCCTCTATCCTCCGTCATTGCGAGCGAAGCGAAGCAATCCAGAGCTTCCACCGCGGAAATAGTCTGGATTGCTTCGTCGCAAGGGCTCCTCGCAATGACGTGGAAAGTGCTTCAAACCAATCCGAAGATCGCCAACACCAGCACGGCCTGGGCGAAGAAGCCGACGGTGAAGGCGAGGGTGCGGAACACCGGAATTCCGAGCGCATAGACGATGGTGTGCGCGATGCGCGACCAGAAATAGACGGCGCAGGCGAGCACCGTCCATTTCGTGGAATAGTCGATCGCGTTCAGGATCAGCACCAGCGGGGCGAAGATGACGAGGTTCTCGACCGCGTTGTCATGGGCGAACATCAGCCGGTTTGCCCACTCCGCCTGGGGCTTGTCGCCGCGCGCGGGGTTGGCCATCGCACCGCTCAAACCGCGAACCTGGCAGCGGTTGATGATGTACGGAACCCACAGAACTCCCGTCAGGATCACCGTCAGTGTCAGCCAGAACAATTCGCGTGTCATAGTGCCGGTCCCCTGTGTCGTCGCTGGATTGAGGCGAGAGCACGATCCGGAAAAGTGAGTAGCGGTTTTCCGAAAAGATCATGCTCAAACAATTAGTCTATACGAAAGCGCGCCGGATTCCGCTACGCGCGAACTCTGACATAGCTGCCGGGCGCGTCCTCGATCGGCGGAAATGCGTCGCTGCCGACCACGCGCGCCGGGACTTCCTCGGGGTCGAGCTCGCCCAGCCACTCCCGCCAGTCCGGCCACCACGAGCCCTTGTGCTCGGTGGCGCCCTTCATCCACTGCGCGACGCTGACGTTCTTGATGTTGTCGTTGGTCCAATACTGGTACTTGTTCGCGGCAGGCGGATTGACCACGCCCGCGATGTGGCCCGAGCCGGACAGCACGTATTTCACCGGGCCGCCGAAGAATTGCGAGCCGTAGAGCACCGATTCCGCGGGCGCGATGTGATCCTCGCGGGTGGCGAGATTGTAGACCGGCACCTTCACCTTGGAGAGATCGAGCAGGGTGTTGTCGAGCGCCATCGTGCCGGTGGAGAGCCGGTTCTCCAGGTAGCAATTGCGCAGGTAATAGGAATGGTTGGCCTGGGTCATCCGTGTCGCATCGGAGTTCCAATGCAACAGGTCGAACGCGCTCGGCTGCTGGCCTTTCAGATAGTTGCTGACCACGTAGGACCAGATCAGGTCGTTGGAGCGCAGCATGTTGAAGGCCATGGCCATCTTCGAGCCTTCGAGCACGCCGGCAGTCTTCATGTCCTGCTCGATCGCGGCGATCTGCTCCTCGTCGACGAACACGAGCAGATCGCCGGCATGGGTGAAGTCGACCTGGGCCGCGAAGAACGTCGCGGACGACACGCGCTGGCGGCGCTTCTCGGCGAGCCAGGCCAGCGTGGTCGCGAGCATCGTGCCGCCGACGCAATAGCCGGCGGTGTGCACCTTCATCTCGCCGGTGATCTTCTCGATCACGTCCATCGCCGTGAGCGGGCCTTCCTTCATGTAGTCTTCCCAGCCCTTGTTGCCGAGCCGCTTGTCGGGATTGACCCATGAGATCACGAAGACGGTGATGCCCTGATCGACGCACCACTTGATGTAGGATTTCTCCGGCTTGAGATCGAGGATGTAGAACTTGTTGATCCAGGGCGGCACGATCAGGAGCGGGGTGCGCAGCACCTTCTCCGTCGTCGGCGAATACTGGATCAGCTGCATCATCTCGTTCTGGTAGATCACCTTGCCCGGCGTCGTCGCCATGTTGACGCCGACGACGAGATTGTCCGGGTTGGACTGGCGGATCTTCAGCATGCCCTTGCCGGCGGCGATGTCCTCGGCCAGCATCTTCAGGCCGCGCGCGAGGTTCTCGCCGCTGGACGCCACCGTCTCGCGCAGCACTTCGGGGTTGGTCAGCACGAAGTTCGACGGCGAGAGCGCGTTGGTGACCTGCTGGACGTAGAACTCGGCCTTGCGGCGCGTGTGCGGATCGAGCCCTTCGGCGTCGCGCACCAGCTCCTGCGCCCATTTGGTCGTGAGCAGATAGAGCTGCATGACGAAGTCGAAGAACTGGTTCGACTTCCATTCCGGATCGGCAAAGCGCTTGTCGCGCGGCGAGGGCGCGATCGCGGGCTCGGCGTCCTGACCGGCCATGCGACGCACCGCCGAGCCCCACAGGTCGAGATAATCCTTGGCAAGCTTGGTCTGGAGATCGGACGAGCGGGACGTGTCCGACAGCCAATATTCGGCGACCGACGTGAACGTCTTGACGACCTCGGCAAGCTCGGCCGGCGGGCGGTCCTGCACCTCGCCGCTCTCGCGCGGCTTGAGATAGGCGGCGAGCGCCTTGCCGCCGCTCTCCATCGCCCGCGCGACGTTCATCGCAAAGGCTTCGGCGTCGAACTTCGTCTCGGGTTTCGGCGTATCGGTCGTGGCCATACTCATGAGCAGAACAGTAACGATTCATTCCGTATTCGTCACCGCGAAGCTCGCAGGTTTGACGTTAAACACTCTCGAAGATGTGTTGCACTGCGACAAATCTTCTTGGTTCCGTCACAATCGGGCCGCACGGCTCGGCTTGTTGGGCATCGGTTGTTTTCTCGCTCGCACCATTTGGGCAGCAATGGTTTGAGCTTGGGCACGGTCTTGGGTAAGCTTGCCCCGGGGCCGTGCATTGGGACGAGTAGGGGATTTCCCAAGTGTTGGCGTTGTGGGACCTGCAAAAGACGCTGCCGATCTGCGGCGCGGTGCTGATCGCGGCGCTCGCCCTGGGCGGGTGTTCGAGCCAACTCGCGGATCTGGCGCCCGCGGATGCGCCGCCGCGCGCCAGGGAGCCCGGGAGCTATCTGCCCGTGCACGATCTGCCGCCGGATCGCGATCAGGCGATCATCCCGCTGGAGCAGCGCGCCAAGATCGAGGCCGAGCTCGCCGCCGCGCGCGATCGCCAGGCCGCTGCCGCCAAGGACGCCAAATAGGCCCGTGGCCGCGAGACTGCCAACGTAATCGCTGGCGCCTCCGCTTTGCCGTGCTAAAAGACCTCGGTTCAGCCTGGAGTCAGGGCGAACGACTTCAATCTTCGTTGCCGACGATTGCTCTAAGTATTTGATTCTGAGTAATTTTCGCGATGGAGCCTGAGTGCTTTCGTGCCGGCCCTCGCGGCCTGTCGATTCTGTCCTGACCGGTTGCCCGGAGCCCAGAGAGCCATGGAAGAATTTTACCGCATTCGCCGCCTTCCGCCTTACGTGTTCGAGCAGGTCAACCGGGCCAAGGCGGCTGCGCGCAATGCCGGCGCCGACATCATCGACCTCGGCATGGGCAATCCGGACCTGCCGGCGCCGGCGCATGTGCTGGAGAAGCTGAAGGAGACGCTCGGCAAGCCGCGCACCGACCGCTACTCGGCCTCGCGCGGCATCCCCGGGCTGCGCCGGGCCCAGGCGGCCTATTACGCCCGCCGCTTCGGCGTGAAGCTGAACCCCGACACCCAGGTCGTGGCGACGCTGGGCTCGAAGGAGGGTTTCGCCAACGTGGCGCAGGCGATCACCGCGCCGGGCGACGTCATCCTCTGTCCGAACCCGAGCTACCCGATTCACGCCTTCGGTTTCTTGATGGCGGGCGGCGTCATCCGCTCGGTGCCGTCGGAGCCGACGCCGCAGTTCTTCGAGGCGGCGGAGCGGGCGATCGTGCATTCGATCCCCAAGCCGCTCGCGCTCGTCGTCTGCTATCCCTCGAACCCGACCGCCTATGTCGCGAGCCTCGACTTCTACAAGGACCTCGTCGCCTTCGCGAAGAAGCACGAGATCCTGATCCTGTCCGATCTCGCTTATGCCGAGGTCTATTTCGACGAGAGCAACCCGCCGCCCTCGGTGCTGGAGGTGCCGGGCGCGATGGACTGCACCGTCGAGTTCACCTCGATGTCGAAGACCTATTCGATGGCCGGCTGGCGCATGGGCTTTGCAGTCGGCAATGAGCGCGTGATCGCAGCGCTCGCCCGCGTCAAATCCTATCTCGATTACGGCGCGTTCACGCCGGTGCAGGTCGCGGCGACCGCCGCGCTGAACGGCCCCGACGATTGCATCAAGGAGATGCGCGACACCTACCGCAAGCGCCGCGACGCGCTGGTGGAATCGTTCGGCCGGGCTGGGTGGGAAATCCCGGCGCCGGAGGCCTCGATGTTCGCCTGGGTGCCGCTGCCGGAAGCCTTCCGCAGCGTCGGCAGCATGCAGTTCGCGACCCTGTTGGTGGAGAAATCCGGCGTCGCGGTCTCGCCCGGCGTCGGCTTCGGCGAGCATGGTGAAGGATATGTCCGCATCGCCATGGTGGAAAACGAGCAACGGATCAGGCAGGCCGCGCGCGGCGTCCGCCGCTTCCTTGAAAGCGGCATCGAAACGTTGCACAACGTGGTTCCTCTCGCCAATCGGCGGTAATTCTCTTCTGCAGGTTTTCTGAAGTATCATGGTCGCACCGCTGAAAGTGGGCATAGCGGGGCTCGGCACCGTGGGTGCCGAGGTTATCCGTTTGATCGAAACACAGGCGCGCGTGCTCGCAGGGCGCAGCGGCCGGGGCATCCGCGTGGTTGCGGTCACCGCGCGTTCGAAGGCGAAGAAACGCGGCATCGACCTGCGCGGCTTCGATTGGGCGAAGGACCCGATCGCGCTCGCCACGCATCCGGAGGTCGATTGCTTCGTCGAGCTGATGGGCGGCGCCGGCGATCCCGCGCTGTCGGCGGTGGACGCTGCGCTCGGTGCCGGCAAGTCGGTCGTCACAGCAAACAAGGCGCTGCTCGCCAAGCACGGCCTCAAGCTGGCCAAGGCGGCTGAAAAGCACGGCGGTGCGCTGAATTTCGAGGCAGCGGTCGGCGCCGCGATCCCCGTCATCAAGACGTTGCGCGAAGGTCTTGCCGGAACCGGCATCAACCGCGTCTACGGCATCCTCAACGGCACCTGCAATTACATCCTGACCCGGATGGAGCAGGAGGGCCTGTCCTTCGCCGAATGCCTCAAGGATGCCCAGCGGCTCGGCTATGCTGAGGCCAATCCGTCCTTCGACGTCGACGGCCACGATACCGCGCAGAAGCTCGCCATTCTCGCCAGCCTCGCTTTCGGCACGAAAGTTGCTCAAAGTGCGGTGTATGTCGAAGGCATCTCCTCCATCGCGCCGGAAGATCTTCGCGCCGCCGACGATCTCGGTTATCGGCTCAAACTGCTCGGTGTTGCCGTTCGCACCGCCAAGGGCATCGAGCAGCGCGTGCATCCGACCATGGTGCCGAAATCCTCCTCGATCGCGCAGGTGATGGGTGTCACCAATGCGGTCACGATCGATGGCGAAGGCATTCCGCCGATCACGCTGGTCGGCCCCGGCGCGGGCGGTGCCGCGACCGCATCCGCCGTCGTCGCCGACATCGCCGACGTCGCGCGCGGCATCCGCGCCAATCCGTTCGGCCGGCCGATCGGGCAGCTGCGCGACACCAAGAAGGCGCCGATGGAGCGCCACGAGGGCGGCTATTACATTCGCCTGCTCGCCCGCGATTTCCCCGGCACTGCGGCCGCGATCGCGACGCGGCTTGCCGAGCAGAAGATTTCGATCGAGTCGATCGTGCAGCGTCATCCCAATGGCGGCGCTGCGCCCACTGACGGCAAGGCTGCTCCGGTGCCCGTCATCCTGATCACCTATGCCACGCACGAGGATGCCGTGCGCCGTGCGCTCGCCGCCGTGCAGAAGGACAAGGTGATCAGCGGACGGCCGCAGGTGATCCGGATCGAGAAGAACTAGAGCATGACCTCGGAAAAGTCTGAGCGGTTTTCCGGAAAGGTCATGCTCAAGCCATAAGGCGGTCGTTCGTTCGAACGAACACCGGGCGTTGTGAGTTGATGTGGACGGAGATTTCCGTCCCAAACGTTTCGAAGGAGTGAGCCGATGTCGACCCATATTGAAGTCCCCCCGCACGCCTTGCTCGAGCGCATTCTCACGCTGGAGATCGTGCGGGTGACGGAGCGGGCGGCGGTGTCGTCGGCGCGGTTGCGCGGCCACGGCAACGAGAAGGCGGCCGACCAGGCCGCCGTCGACGCCATGCGGCGCGAGCTCAACAAGCTGCCGATCCAGGGCACCATTGTGATCGGCGAGGGCGAGCGTGACGAGGCGCCGATGCTCTATATCGGCGAGCAGGTCGGCCTCAAGGCAGGTCCCGAGGTCGATATCGCGGTCGACCCGCTCGAAGGCACCACGCTGTGCGCCAAGAACATGCCGGGCTCGATCGCCACCATGGCGATGGCTGACGGCGGCACGCTGCTGCACGCCCCCGACGTCTACATGCAGAAGCTCGCGATCGGCCCCGGCTACGACAAGGGCGTGGTCGATCTCGATGCCTCGCCGGCCGACAATGTCCGTCGCCTCGCCAAGGCCAAGGGCGTGAAGCCCGAGGGCATCACCGTTCTCGTGCTCGACCGTCCGCGCCACGCCGACATCATATCGAGCGTGCGCTCGACCGGTGCGGCCGTACGCCTGATCACCGACGGCGACGTTGCCGGCGTCATCCATTGCGCCGACCCCGACAATACCGGCGTCGACATGTATCTCGGCACCGGCGGTGCACCGGAAGGCGTGCTCGCCGCCGTGGCGCTGCGCTGCATCGGCGGCCAGATGCAGTGCCGCCTCATCCTCGATTCCGAGGAGAAGCGCGAGCGCGCCGCCAAGATGGGCGTCAACGATCCCAAGATGATCTACGGCATCGAGGACATGGCACGCGGCGACTGCCTGTTCGCCGCCACCGGCGTCACCACGGGCTCGCTGCTCTCAGGCGTCAAGTTCCGCAAGGACGGTGTGATCGAGACCGAGACGGTGGTGATGCGCTCCGTCACCGGCACCGTGCGCTACATCAAGGCCGAGCATCGCGAGCTGGCAAAGTTCCATCTGGATTGAGGCCGCGGTCATCCGCGCGCGATTGCTCGGCGCTTTGGTCGCAGACGGATCCGTCGTCTGTCTGCTATGGGCTGCGATGCGGTGCCGGGGCGAACATGTGCAGGTCGCGCAACATCAGAGCCAGCATGACGGCCCCCTGGAGCTGCCCAACCTCATCGGCCCAGGGCTGAAGAATGGACTTCGCGGTCGCCATGTCTCCGCGCGCGAGCGCGCTGCGCGCGTTTATGTCGGCCTCGGCATAGGTGTCAGTTGCAATCATACGGGACAGCGCCTGCGCGAGGCCTTCATCGAAGCTCTCCAGGCGTACTTCGGAGACGTAGTGATCAGGCTTGAGACCGATTTTGTTTCTTGGATGCGCCGGATCGAAATGCCCAACCTTTGCCAGCATGATCAGCAGAGGATGATTTCCGGCGATGGAAGGAGGAATGATCGGATAGGTCCTGATTCTCCCCGATCGATCATCAAGAGATGAGAAGGAGATGACCGGCCCAAGGTTGAAGCGCGACTTGCGATGGAGCACAGCAACGCGATGGTCGATCTCGGAGTCCGGTTTGAACACCTCACCGTTCTTGAAGCTCGCGTCGGGGTCGGCAGCGATGAGAAATGCCGAGAGCTGGGCAACCCGGCCGGTGACGGTGCGTTCGTCAAGCCCGTCCACCTCAAACTCGATCTCTCGTCCAGCGAACGCGGACAATCCGAGCGTATAAGCTCCCAGGGTCTTGCCGGAACGGAAGGGGACGATGTCCATCCACAATCCGAACGGCTGATCTGGATACGCCTCGAACGCGCGGCTTGACTGCTCCAGCCACATCTCGGGGGAACGGCCGATTTTTCCGTCCCAGATGACGGCGACAACATTAGGCAGTGCCGCAACCACGGCACCCACAAAGGCGGTCGTGAAGTACGTATTCTCGGCAAAATCCAGCGCTTTCGTTTCCGTATTGCCTTCGGCAGAGCCCATCGGCGCGACCACGAGGTGCGCACGATGGCGTCGAGCGGCGTGGAAAGCTTCCGGCCACAGCCAGGAAGCCCGCTCCCACAATTGCTGATCGAAAGGTATCGGCGCAGGCATCAGGAGGATCGTCATGAGATGATCTCCTGCGCGGATGAACAGGGGACCATCAGCACCGTCGCTCGGTGCGAAGGTGCTACGGTTCCAGCGTATGTCGGCATGACGAACGCGTAAGGACTGGATCAAAGCCTCCTCGTCCGGGAGGCGGGCATCCTCGAGCAATATGTATGCGACAGAGACGGTTGTCATGGCCGGTGCGCTTCACCCCGACGAGTTGAGGTAGGCGACCAAACTCGTCCCTCACGTGCTTGATGCGCCGAACTAGCGCTATTGTTGCATGGAACGGATCATGCTTTAAAGCCCTCGATCTCGGCCGGCTAGCCGGGCCAAAACAAATATCAGCGGAGCGAAGCATGACCACACCATCCAATCTCTCCGTCGTCAAAGCCCTCGTCTTCGACGTATTCGGCACAGTCGTGGACTGGCGCACCAGCCTGATTACCGACTTCATGTGGTGGAGCAAGCAGCGCGGCATCACCGCCGATTGGACCGCGCTGGTCGACGGCTGGCGCGGCATGTACATGGCCTCGATGGACGACGTGCGCCAACATCCCGAGCGCGGCTACGTCATGCTCGACGATCTGCATCGCCGCTCGCTGGAGCAGCTGGTCGATCAATTCGCGATCAGGGGCCTCACCGAGGCCGATCTCGACTACCTCACCAAAGGCTGGCACCGCCTGCATCCCTGGCCCGACAGCGTCGCCGGCTTGATGCGGCTGAAATCAAAGTTCGTGCTCTCGCCGCTCTCGAACGGCAACGTCGCGCTGCTCACCAACATGGCGAAGTTCGCCGGCCTGCCGTGGGACCTCATCATGTCGGCCGAGCTGTTCGAGCACTACAAGCCCGATCCGGAAACCTATCTCGGCGCAGCAAAGCTGCTCTGCCTCAAGCCGGAAGAGGTGATGATGGTCGCGGCCCACAATGGCGATCTCGCTGCCGCCCAGAAGAACGGATTGAAGACCGCCTTCGTGGCGCGACCGACCGAATACGGCCCGCTTCAGAAGGTCGATTTCGAAGCAACCGGCAAGTGGGACATCGTCGCGAAGGATTTTGGCGGCATCGCCGATCAGCTCGGCTGCTGACATTCGCGGCGCAGCGGCGATCAATGGACTACGAAAGTGCGATCGGCAGTTCGGGATTGCTCGACGAGCTGCGGGAGTTCGATCCACGCGTGGTCGGGACGCTGCCTTTGGGGCTTGCGACGCCATTGAGCGACATCGATGTCGTCTGCCATGTTCTGGACGCGGTGGCTTTCGCCGAAGTGATCTGGCGCCGGTACCGCGCCTGTGGCGGGTTTGCGCTCTACCAATGGTGCTCCAGCCGGCGGCCGGTGGTCGCCCGCTTCGAGTGGGACGGCTGGCCGTTCGAGCTGTTCGGCGATCCCAGGCCGGTCGATCAGCAGGAAGGCTGGCTGCACTTCGAAATCGAGCGGAGATTGCTCGCGCTCGACGACGGGCGTCTGCGCAAAGCCGTGGCCGACCATAGGGCGCGCGGGATGAAGACCGAGCCCGCGTTTGCCGCCGCGCTCGGCATTGCCGGGGACCCGTATTCCGCATTGCTTGCATTGGGCCGTGAGAGCGACGCCCAGCTGCGGGCCCGCCTGGAGTGCCTGTAAGGTTCGCCGCGTGGGACCGCACAGATCCGGGCGGCTCGCGCCGCCCGGATCTGAACTGACGGCTACAACGTCATCTTCATCGGCTCCGGATAGTAGCGGAAACCATCTCCGGCTTTGGCGACATGGCCATAGCCTGGCCAGGCGAAGTGATAGGACATCACCGGGATCTTGTTCGCCGCCAGCATCGTCAGCAGCTTGACGCGCGACTCCGCCGCCTGCTTCGGGTCGGAATCGTAGGAGAACTCCATCCGTGGCTTCTCCAGCAGCAGCACCGAATGGTGCGAGAGATCGCCGAGGAAGGCGAACGACTTGCCGGCCGACGTCACCATGAAGATGGTGTGGCCGACGGTGTGGCCGGGGGCCGCGATCGCCTGCACGCCGGGCAGGAATTCCTCGCCATCCTTGAAGAATTTGATCCGATCCCGGACCGGCAGCAGGTTCTTGCGGGCGTGGATGACGAAATCCTTGGCCGCGCTGCCGAGCTTGCCTTCGTCGGTCCAGAAGTCGAAATCGCTCTGGGCAATGTAGACTTGCGCGTTGGGGAACAGCGGCTTGCCGCCCTCGTCGACGATGCCGCCGATATGATCGATATGGGCATGCGAGCATACGACGGCATCGATGTCGCCCGGCTTGATGCCGGCCTCCGTCATGCTCTTCTGCTGCCGTCCGGTGCTGGCGCCGAACATCTTCGATGAGCCCATGCCCGTGTCGAACAGGATGAGCTTGTCACCGGTGTTCACGATCGGAGAGTTCTGTTCGAGCACGACATTGTCCGGCGACAGGAAATTGTCGGCCAGCATCTTCTTGACCTCTTCCTTGGGAACGCCGGTGAAGGTCCCGGAGGGATCGCCGAGCGGAAGCGGTCCGTCGGATACGACGGTCACCTCGGCATCGCCGAGAATGAAGCGGTGCCAGTAGGGCGTCTGAGTGCCGAGCTTGGGCGCCCGCGCCATCGCGCTGCTGCCGAGCATGGCGCTGGCGCCGAGACCGGCCCCAAGTGCGAGTAGGGACCGACGCGAGACATCGAGTGTCATTCTTTTCCTCCGCTTTCGTCTTTTGTTTTGCGCAATCGTTGGCGCGGTAAGCGGCCGCCCGATCGGCCACGTGGCCGGAGGGCGGCGGAAAGCATGCTGCGCCGGTTGCGACAAGCTAGCAAGTGGAATTACCCGGTACGGCACGCTGAACGAGAACGATAGCCGGAGCGCGAAAGCGACGTCCAAAGGCAGGCTGCGCCAAGGCGCGGAATTGCGCGTTACGCAATTCTCAACGTGACGTCATTGCCTTCCGTCTCGGCAAAGCCCGCCTGCAGCACCTCTTCGCGCTTGTGACGCAGATGCGCACGCAGGATGTGGGCGAGCCCGACACCGTCGCGGCGCTGAAGCGCGTTCAGGATTGCCTCGTGCTCCTTCACGGCGAGCGCCCAGCGCTGCGCCGTCATCGGCGTGACATAGCGCGCGCGCCGGATGCGCGCGGTCACCGAGGCGTAAAGCCCGGCGAGCACAGGATTTCCCGCTGCGGTCACGATGGCTTCGTGAATGGCGCGATTGCCACGGTAGTACTGGATCAGGTCGCGCTCGCGATAATGCTGCACCATGTCCGCATGTGCGGCGGCGATCGCATCGATCTCGGCGTCGCTGATGCGCTCGCAGGCGAGTTCGCCCGCGAGAGCCTCCAAGCCCTGGCAGACCTCGAACAGGTCGCGCATGTCCTTGTCGGTCAGCTTTGCTGCCCGCGAGCCGCGATGCGGCAGCAGCTGCACGAGCCCTTCCGCCGCCAGCACCTTGAGCGCCTCGCGCAGCGGCGTCCGCGAGATCTCGAGCCGCTCGCACAGCTCGCGCTCGGGAATCCGCGCGCCCGGCGGGATTTCGCCGTCGAGCAGGATGGCGCGGATGCGGTTGACGACCTCGTCGTGAAGCATGGCTCTGAGCTCTGTTTTGAATGCAAAAATGAACTTATACGCCCATATGGCCAAGTTCCAGCTTGAAAATTCAGAGTTTTGCATTCAAAAATGTAAAAAACAGAAAGGTATGAGGAAATGGACCTGCAAGTGGCGGCAGAAGACCTCGTGTTCGAGCGCGACGGCGGCATCGGGCGGATCACCTTCAACCGTCCGCAGGCCCGCAATGCCTTCACGTTCGCCATGTACGAGCGGCTCGCCGCGATCTGCGAGGAGGCCAATCGCGACCATGACATCAAGGTGCTGGTGCTGCGGGGGGCCGGCGACAAGGCCTTCGCCTCGGGCACCGACATCAATCAGTTTCGCGAATTCAGGACGCCGCAGGACGCCATCGACTACGAGAACCGTATCGACCGCGTTCTGACCACACTCGAGCAATGCCGGGTCCCCACGATCGCGGCGATCAACGGGTTCTGTACCGGCGGCGGGGCGGGCATTGCCGCGGCCTGCGACCTCCGCATCGGCACAAAAGCTGCGAAGATCGGATTCCCCATCGCCAGGACGCTCGGCAATTGCCTGTCGATGTCCAATGTCAGCCGTCTCACCGCACTGATCGGAGCCGCGCGCGTCAAGGATCTCATCTTCACCGCACGCCTCGTCGATGCCGGGGAGGCCGCAAGCGTCGGGCTGCTCGGCGAGGTCGTCGACGATCTTGCCGCCCTTGAACGACGCGCCGACGAGGTGGCCCGGCTCGTCGCGAGCCATGCGCCGCTGACGCTGAACGCGACCAAGCAGGCTGTCAGCCGTCTGCAGCGCCGGCTGACGCAGGACGAGGGCGAAGACCTCATCCTGATGTGCTACACGAGCCAGGATTTTCGCGAAGGGCTCGATGCTTTCCTCAACAAGCGCGCGCCGCAATGGCGCGGCCAATAGGACGAGCCGATGCAAAGCGATCCATCGCAATCCACCTCCCGCCGTTCGGGACCGCTGGCCGGCCTCAAGGTCATTGATCTCACTCACGTCATGGCGGGACCGACCTGCACCTTGATGCTCGCCGACATGGGCGCCGACGTGATCAAGATCGAGAAATGGCCGAACGGCGACGACACCCGTCATTCGGTGCCGCCGAAGATCGGGGACGAGGCGGCCTCCTTCCTGATGATGAACCGCAACAAGCGCGGCATCGTGCTGGACCTGAAGACCGACGGCGGCAAAGAGGTGCTGCGCCGGCTGATCGCCGATGCCGACGTGCTGGTCGAGAACTTTGCGCCGGGCGCGATGGAGCGCCTCGGCTTCGGCTATGAGGCGCTGCACGCGGAATTCCCGGCGCTGATCTATTGCTCGCTGTCGGGCTTCGGCCGCACCGGCCCCTACAAGCATCGCAGGGGGTTCGATCTCGTCGCGCAAGCCATGAGCGGCATCATGAGTTTTACCGGCGAGCGGCCCGACGGTCCGCCCGTCAAGTGCGGCCCGCCGCTGTCGGACATCACCGCCGGCCTGCTCGCGAGCATGGGCATCCTGGCCGCCTACACCCATCGCCTCAAGACCGGTGAAGGCCAATGGGTCGAGACCTCGCTTTATGAAGCCGCCTTGGTGCAGACCTATTGGCAGTCGACCATCGCGCTCGCCGCGGGCACCGCGCCGCGCGCGATGGGCTCGGCGCATCCGCTCAACGCGCCGTACCAGGCGTTTGAAGCCTCGGACGGCTGGCTCGTGGTCGGCGGCGCCAACAAGAAGCATTGGCTGTTGATGCTGGAAGCGCTCGGCGCGAGCGAGCTCGCCGACGATCCGCGCTTCGTCACCGGTGCCGATCGCATGGCCAACCTGAAGGAGCTCGAAGCCGTCCTCAGCGAACGCTTCCGCAAGCAATCGCGGGCGCATTGGCTCGCGGCGCTGGACGAGAAGGGCGTACCGTGCGGCCCCGTGCACGACATGCTGGAGGCGCTGAGCGATCCGCAGACGCTGGCGCGCGAGATGGTCGTCGAGGTCGAGCACTCCACGCTCGGTCCCGTCAAGACGATCGGGCTTCCCATCAAGTTTTCGGAGACCCCGGGCAAAGTGCGATCAGGCGCACCGGTCTATGGTGAGCACACGAAAGAGGTTCTGGCCGAGCACGGGTTCGACCAGTCACGAATCGAAGCGCTCGAAAAAGAAGGCGCAATTGTCTCGGCCCTGGAAAGACGCGAGGAACACGTCGCCTGACCGGACGTCGATACGACAACAACAAAAGACAAAAAATCAGCTGGAGGAAATCATGGGTCGGACGTCAACATTTCTGCTCTCCGCAGCCGCAGCCGTGCTCGCCGGCACCATGCCGGCGCTCAGCGCCTGGCAACCGCAAAAGCCGATCGAGTTCGTGGCCACCGCCGGCCCCGGCGGCGGCACCGACAATCTCGCGCGCGCGGTGCAGAACATCATCACCAAGCACAAGCTGATCGAGCAGCCGATCGTCGTCGTCAACAAGGGGGGCGGCAGTGGCGCTGAAGGCTATGTCTATGGCAAGGCCTCCGCCGGTGATCCCTACAAGGTGATCTTCGGCACCTCGAATGCCTGGCAGCAGCCGCTCGTCTCCAAGGTCGCCTTCAACTACACCGATCTCACGCCGATCGCGGCGATGGCGCAGGACGAGTTCCTGCTCTGGGTCAAGCAGGACGCGCCGTACAAGACTGCGAGCG
Source organism: Bradyrhizobium yuanmingense (assembly GCF_025200905.1). NCBI lineage: Bacteria > Pseudomonadati > Pseudomonadota > Alphaproteobacteria > Hyphomicrobiales > Nitrobacteraceae > Bradyrhizobium > Bradyrhizobium yuanmingense. Next base: position 3,404,144 of record NZ_CP104173.1, read on the forward strand.
ATTATCTGAAGGCGGCCGCATCGGGCGAATTCAAGATGGGCGGCGCGCAGTCCAAGGACACCGACGAGGTGCTGACGCGCATGATCGAGAAGGTCGGCAAGGTCAAGCTGACCTATATCCCGTTCAAGAGCGGCGCTGAGACCGCTGTGCAGCTCGCCGGCGGACATCTCGACTCCCACGTCAACAACCCCAGCGAAAGCCTCGGGCAATGGCGCGGCAGCACGCAGCGCCCGCTCTGCGTGTTCAGCCCGAAGCGGCTGCCGCAGGGGCCGAAGGTCACCGCAACGGAAGGCTGGGGCGACGTTCCAACCTGCGTCGAGCAGGGCCTCGACATCAAGCAATATGAGCAGCCGCGTACCGTGTGGCTGCCCGGCAAGGTCTCGCCGGAGCAGGCCGCGTTCTATGTCGACCTCATGAAGAAGGTGCAGGCGACGCCGGAGTGGAAGGACTACATCGAGAAGACCTCCCAGGTCGACACGTTCCTCACCGGTGCCGAGCTCGAAAAATTCATCAAGGAGGACCTCGAGCGCATCAAGCAGGTCGCGGGCGAGCAGGGCTGGCTGGTGAGGTGAGGCCGAGGATGGGTTTCGATCGCGCCGCCAACTGTAGCCCTGGTCCTCATCCTGAGGGCCCGCCGGAGGCGGGCGTCTCGAAGGATGGCCGCGGATGCGATGTCTCCTGGAGCCGTCCTTCGACACGCGCGAAAAAGCGCGCTCCTCAGGACGAGGACTGTTTCGCCGGAGCTGCCCATGATCTCCCGTCGCGCGCTTGAACTTGCGACCGCCGTGCTCACCGGCAGCTTCGGCGTGGCCGTCGTCGTCTCCAGCCTCGACAACGGCATCGGCTGGTCCAGCGCAGGCGTGGACGCCGGCACATTCCCGTTCCTGACCGGGATCATCGTCGTGCTCGGCAGCCTCTACAATCTGGTGCGAGGCGTGGTGCCGGCCGCGACGCTCGCAAACGTTCCCATCGCGATCACGTCGATCGAGCTGCGCCGGCTCGTCGGCCTGTTCGTGCCGGCTGCCATCTTCGTCGCTGCGATCCCGCTCGCCGGGATGTACGTCGCCTCCGCTCTCTATGTCTTCGCGGTGCTGGCGATTCCCCGACACCAATCCGTGCCGCGCGCGCTGGCTATGGCAGGAGCTACGGCGCTCGCGCTCTACCTCGTGTTCGAGCGCATGTTCCAGGTCAGTCTGCCGCGCGGCGCACTGGCTTCCGCGCTCGGGTTCTGAGGGAGCAGCGGGATGGACAATCTCCAGGAGCTCCTGCACGGCTTCACCATCGCGGTCACGGTGCCGCATCTGGTCCTGATGGTGGTCGGCGTGCTGCTCGGCATTCTCGTCGGCGTGCTGCCGGGTCTGGGCGCGCCGAACGGCGTGTCGCTGCTCCTGCCGCTCACCTTCGGCATGCAGCCGGTCTCGGCCATCATCCTGCTCTCCAGCATGTATTGGGGCGCGCTATTCGGGGGATCGGTGACCTCCATCCTGTTCAATATCCCGGGGGAGCCGTCGTCGGTGGCGACCACCTTCGACGGCTATCCGATGGCGCGCGACGGCAGGCCGACCACCGCGCTCGCGACCGCCTTCGGTTCGGCGGCGTTCGGCGCGCTGGTCGGCGTCATCCTGATCACCTTCCTCGCCTCCTGGGTGGCGCAGGCTGCGCTCGCGTTCGGGCCGGCCGAGTATTTTGCCGTCTATTTTCTCGCCTTTGCCAGCTTCGTCGGCATGGGCGGTGCGGCGCCGATCAAGACCGTCGTGGCGCTGGCGCTCGGCTTTGCCATCGCCGCCATCGGCATCGACACAGTCTCCGGCAGCGTGCGCCTCACCATGGGCGTGGACGAACTCGTCAAGGGCGTCAGCTTCGTCGTGGCGGTGATGGGCCTGTTCGGCATTGGCGAACTGCTTGTCGCCGTCGAGGAGGAATTTCACGCGCGCGCCGTCTCGTCCAAGATCGATTGGCGCGAGGTGTTTCGCGCCGTCGGCCGCCTGCCGCGGCACGGCGTCGCCCTGCTGCGCAGCGCCGCGATCGGCTGCTGGATGGGCATCACGCCGGGCGGCCCGACCGCGGCCTCCTTCATGAGCTACGGCATCGCGCGCCGCTTTTCACGGCGCGGCCGACATTTCGGCACGGGCGAGGTCGAAGGCATCGTCTCGCCGGAGACGGCCGATCATGCCGCCGGCACCAGCGCGCTGCTGCCGATGCTCTCGCTCGGCATTCCGGGCTCGGCAACCGCGGCCGTGATGATGGGCGGGTTGATGATCTGGGGCCTCAATCCCGGGCCCATGCTGTTCGTGGACCAAAAGGATTTTGTCTGGGGCCTGATCGCCTCGATGTATGTCGGCAACATCGTCGCCGTCGCCCTGGTGCTGCTGACGGTCCCGGTGTTCGCCGCCCTGATGCGGATTCCCTTCGTGGTGATCGCGCCGCTGATCGTGATCATCTGCGTCGTCGGCGCCTATTCGGTGTCGAACTCCTATCTCGACGTCGTCATGATGCTCGGCTTCGGGGTCGTCGGCTATCTCTTCAAGAAGCTGTTCTATCCGCTGGCGCCGCTCGTGCTCGCGATCGTCATCGGCGACAAGGCCGAGGACGCCTTCCGGCAGTCGATGCTGATCTCCAAGGGATCTCTCGGCATTTTCTTTGCGAACAAGCTGGTGACGTGCTTGATCGTGGGCGGCATCGCGCTGCTGCTGCTTCCGCTTCTGTTGCAGCTGCCGCGGCTCTGGCGCAAACCTGCGTCGCCCGCGACCGATGCGCCAGTCCAGGAAAGGGCGATCATATGACCGCAAAGCCGCTGATTGCGCTGGCCATGGGAGATCCAGCCGGCATCAGCCCGGAGCTGACGGCCAAGCTCGTGGCGCAGGACGACATCCGCGCGCGCTGCCGGCTCGTCGTCATCGGCGACCGCCGCATTTTCGACGAGGGCGCGCGCATTGCCGGCGTCAAGCCGGAGCTGAAGATGCTAGAGCAGGGCGCCGATCTTCGCGCAGCGCAGGAAGATGCGCTGTTCGTCGATCTCCGCCACCTCGACCCCAGAGAGGTCGAGCCGAAGAAAGCGACCCTTGCCGGCGGAAAATTTGCGCTGGCCAATTACAGGCATGCGCTCGAGCGCGGCCGCGACGGCCATGTCGACGCGGTCTGCTTCACCCCCTTTAACAAGCAGGCGATGCGCCTTGCCCGTGCCGAGTACGACGACGAGATCGCGTTCTCCGCCGAGGTCGTCGGTCTCAAGACGCCGGCAAGCGAATTCAACGTGCTGGACCGGCTCTGGAACGCACGGGTCACCTCGCACATCCCGCTCAGGGACGTCGCTGCGAAGCTATCCGGCGAACGCATCCATCGCGCGCTCAGACTAACCGATTCCTGCATGCGCAACGCCGGCTTTGCGCGGCCACGCATCGCGGTCGCAGGCCTCAACCCCCATGCCGGCGACGGCGGCAATTTCGGCCGCGAGGAGATCGACGTGATTGCGCCGGTGGTCGCAGCAAGCCAGAGCGAGGGCATTGCCGCGGAGGGACCGTTTCCGGCCGACACCGTGTTCCTGCGCGCCAAGGCCGGCGCCTTCGATGCCGTGCTGACGATGTATCACGACCAGGGCCAGATCGCGATGAAGCTGATGGGTTTCGCTCGCGGCGTGACCTTGCTCGGCGGCTTCCCGTTCCCGATCTGCACGCCCGCGCACGGCACCGCCTACGACATCGCGGGTCAAGGTATCGCATCGATTGGCGCCAGCCGCGCGGCGTTGCTGCTCGCCGCGGAGATGGCGGCGCGTCGTCTCGGCTGAACTTGCACGCGCGAAGGGAGCGACCGCTGATTGCGCTCGCCTTGCGCGCAGACTTAGACTTTAGGGAAAAACTGGAAACTTCCGCCGTCGCGAGGAGTTGGCGCCCCATGAACATCTTCCACGTCGGAGCTGGAACATGGTCGACGACAGCCCGCTACGAACAGCGGTGGACACCGCTTGGTGCGTGTACCTTGCCCGGCATCGCAGCGTCGATGCAGCGGATGGCCGTCGTTGCCTGCTCGAGCGTCATCTGCAAGGGAGGCGGGAAGCGCGCGAGAGTAACGGTGATGCCCAGGAACTCGCAGCATTCGGGCTTGCCTATCTCGAGCGGCTTTCCGATGACGAATGTTGAGGCTCATCGAGGGCGGTATCTGTCGGCTGGCTAGCGCGAGCGCAAGGCCGGATTGGACCTTGCTCGCGATTTCGAACCTTCTGTCTGCGGCCATCGTGCTGATCGTGCGTTCAGCGATATAGCGAGCTCCAATGCGTATCGCCCAGCTGGCTCCGCTTGCCGAAAGCGTCCCTCCGAAGCTCTACGGCGGCACCGAGCGGGTGGTAGCCTGGCTTGTGGATGAGCTTGTCGAGCTCGGTCACGACGTCACGCTGTTTGCCAGCGGTGACTCCCGAACGAGAGGCAAACTCCACCCGGTATGGCCACGCGCGCTGCGTCTCGGCCGGAAGGGCGCCGATCCGAACGCAGCCTGCGCGATGCTGCTGGAAGCGATCGCGAGACGAGCCAACGACTTCGACGTGATCCACGCCCATCTCGACTGGCTTCCGCTGCCGTTGCTCAGTCGCGTTGGCGTACCGTTCCTGACGACCATGCACGGCCGCCTTGACTTGCCTGGCTTGCCTGACGTGGTTCGGCAGTTCCCAGAAGCATGCTTCGTGTCGATCTCGGATCACCAGCGCCTGCCGCTTCCGGATGCGAAATGGATTGGGACGATCCAGCACGGGCTGCCGTCGGAGCTGTTGGACCCATCCTATGAGGAGGGATCCTATCTGGCGTTTCTTGGCCGTCTCACGGAGGATAAGGGTCCGGAGGACGCCATCCGCATCGCGCACGCAGCCCGGATGCCTCTTCGCATCGCCGCGAAGATTCCACGCGCCGAGACTGCCTACTTCAGGAAACACCTTGCGCCCCGGATCGACGGCGAGATGATCCAGCTTATCGGCGAAGTCGACGACGTGAAGAAGCAATCATTCCTTGGCGGAGCAGCCGCTCTGCTATTTCCGATCGCTTGGCCGGAGCCTTTCGGGCTGGTCATGATCGAGGCGATGGCGTGCGGAACGCCCGTGATCGCCTATCGCTCCGGCTCTGTCCCTGAGGTCATCGAGCACGGCCTAACCGGTTTCATCGTCGAGAACGAGGAGCAGGCGGTCAAGGCGGTCGGCGAATTGGGCAAGCTGGATCGAAGGAGAGTGCGCGCCCGCTTCGAGGAACGCTTCACCGCATACCGAATGGCGCGCCAGTACGAAGATCAGTACCGCAAGCTGGCTGCCGCGGCAGCTCGGAAGGTCAACACGCAAATGTCGGAAAGGTGAAGGGAGGCGGCGATGTCGCTGTGCTAGATCGCCGCGCCCAATGAGGTGTCGCCGAGCCGGATTCCTTCTGTTTTGCCCGACGTGTCAAAGAATCTTCGCGCGTGCAAAAACAGCGAGGTAAGACAACCCCTTGGCTACTGTGCATGGGGTTGTTTTCGCGAGTTTTGATCGAGGCGGGCCCGCTCGCCTCACGCGCCGCAGACGATCACGCCGTACCAGCCGAGCCCGCGATAGGTCTCGTAGCCTGGGGTGGCATGGAACGCGACCAGTGTGCCCGTGCGTTCCTGATAGAAGCCGGAGCGCTGGCCGTTCAGCGACAGCGAGATGCGTTCGCTGAGGATGCCCTGGCCGTCGGAGGCCGCGATCACGCGAAAATTGGAATCGACCAGCAGCACGCGCGCCTTGTCGCTGTCGCCGACGCGCACGCCCTGCACGATGGCGCGGGCCTGCGGCTCCCAGTCGAAATGGATGGCGAGCACCCCGATCGGTGCGCCATGAGCCTGGCCGCCGGCGCGGACGCTGGCGCAATAGGTCGCGACCTGCGCATTGCCGAGCAGCGGCTGGTTCTCGACGTCGCCGGCGACATAATCGTCGCCGGAGCGAAGGCCTTTCGCATCGCGAAACCATCTGGTGTGGGCGACGTTCTGGCCGACGACGCGGAAGCGGTCGGCGCGGCCGTTGGCGATGACGTTGCCGTCGAGGTCGCAGAGCCAGAGATCGAGATAGACGGTGTAGGCCCCGAGGATCACGCCGAGGCGCTGCGACGCATGGGAGACGGCCGCAGCACTGGGCGAGGCCGCGCAATCGACCACGGCGGAATCGGTCGCCCACCAGCGCACATCGCAGGTGCGTTCGTAGAGATTGCGGTCGATCAGCTCGATCGCGTTGAGCGACAGGTCGACCATGCGCTCGCCGCGGGAGCGCTGGCTCATGCGGTCGATCGAGGCGACGAGATCGCCGGTGCGTTTGGTCAATTGGGTCTCGAGCTCGCGGGCGATGGTCTCGACCTGCTGGCCGACGCCGCGCACCTCCTGCGCCACCACCGCAAAGCCCGCGCCTTGCGCGCCGGCGCGCGAGCTCTCGATCAGCGCGTTGAGCGCCAGCATCTTCATCTGGTTGGTGATCTGCTGGATCGACTTGGTCTTGTCGACCGCGATCTGGTTGACCTCGGCGGTGAGACGGTTGATCAGCGCGGAGATGTCGGAATCATCGTCCGCGGGCTCGGTGGCGATCGGCTTGGCTTTCAGACCCAGCGCAGCAGACATCGGGGACTTCCCTTGGCAATGAGGTCTGATCTGCAATGAACCCGGAACAACGACTTACAGATCGAATACGATTCTTTTTCGAGGATTCCGCCTAACGCCTGCTTAATTTGCTGTTTGACGGGATGCCTAAATGATAGTCAGTGCGCCCGTCGGGGCGGCCATCCACCGCTTTGTGCGGCCGGACCGTTGCAAATCCGTCCCGGATGCCGACCAATCCCCTGAAGCCAGTGACTCTGCGTTCGCGTGACCGCCTGGCCCTTCGAGTTCCCCAACATCTGCCTCTGTCATGACGCCGCCAGCCACCGCCTTGCCTATCGAAGCGCCCCAGGCCTTCCTGGGCGTGGCGCGCTCGCTCACCGACAAGCTGTGGCGCGACCGGCTTGATGCCCGCGGGGCAGCCCAGGCGCTCACCATCGTGCAGCGGCACCAATTGCCGGAACTGCTGGCGCGGGTACTGGCGGGCCGCGGTGTCGACATCGACGCGGTGTCCGACTTTCTCGATCCGACCATCCGAAAGCTGCTGCCGGACCCGTTCACGGTGACGGAGATGGAGGCCGCTGCCAAACGCATTGCGGATGCCGCGACCAAGGGCGAGAAGGTTGCGATCTTCGGCGACTACGACGTCGACGGCGCGACCTCGGCGGCGCTGCTGGCCTGGCATCTGCGCCATTGCGGGCTCGATCCGCTGATCCATATTCCCGACCGGATTTTCGAGGGCTATGGCCCCAACACGGAAGCGGTGCGCGCGCTCGCGGCCAAGGGCGCCACGCTGCTGATCACAGTCGATTGCGGCACCACCAGCATAGAGCCGCTCGCCGAGGCCAAGCGCCTCGGCATGTCCGTGGTCGTGATCGACCATCACCAGGCTGGCACGGAGCTGCCGGTGGTGGATGCGCTGGTCAATCCGAACCGGCTCGACGATCTCTCCGGCCTCGGTCATCTCGCCGCCGTCGGCCTCGTGCTGGTGACGCTGGTGGCGGTCAATCGCGAGCTGCGCCAGCGCGGCTTCTGGACCAGCGAGATGCCCGAGCCCGATCTCCTGGGCATGCTGCATCACGTCGCGCTCGGCACTGTCGCCGACGTCGCGCCGCTGATCGGTCTCAACCGCGCCTTCGTCGCCAAGGGGCTGATCGCGATGCGTCGGCGCGACCATGTCGGCCACACCGCGCTGATGGACGTGGCGCGGCTCAACGGCCCTCCGGAGGCCTGGCATCTCGGCTTCATGCTGGGCCCGCGCGTCAATGCCGGCGGTCGTATCGGCCGCGCCGATCTCGGCGTGCGGCTGCTGCTCGAAGGCGACAGCGTCGAGGCAGCGCGGATCGCGGCCGAGCTCGACCGTCTCAACAGCGAACGTCGCGTCATCGAGCAGGCGGCGGAAGCCCAGGCCGAAGCCGAGGCGCTGGCCTCGATCGGGCTGGAGGACAAGCTCGCCGTCATCGTCACGGCCTCGGAAGGCTGGCATCCCGGCGTGGTCGGCCTCGTTGCCTCCCGCCTGAAGGAGAAGTTCTCGCGGCCGGCCTTTGCCATTGCGCTGGAGCCGGGGGGGATCGGCACCGGCTCGGGCCGCTCGATCGCCGGCGTCGATCTCGGCAAGGCGGTGCGGCAGGCGGTCGCCGACGGCATCCTGCTCAAGGGCGGCGGCCACGCGATGGCCGCGGGCGTGACGCTGCGCAAGGAGAAGCTCGCCGAATTCCGCGCCTATCTCGAGACCGCGCTGGCGCGCGACGTCGCCGAGGCGCGCCACGTCAACGAGCTCTATATCGACGGCGCAGTCACCGCCCGTGCGGTGACGCCGGAGCTGGCGACGACGCTCAACCGCGCAGGTCCCTTCGGCAGCGGCAATCCCGAGCCGGTGCTGGCGCTGCCGGCGCACCAGCTCGTGTTTGCCGACGAGGTCGGCCAGGCACATCTGCGCCTGCGTTTCAAGGCGGGCGACGGCTCCATCGTCAACGGCATCGCGTTCCGTTCGATCGGCCAGAAGCTCGGCAATGCGCTGCTCGCCAATCGCAGCCAGCAGATGCATGTCGCGGGCTCGCTCTCGGTCGATCGCTACCAGGGCGCCGAGCGCGTGCAATTCCGTGTCGTCGACGTCGCGCTACCGGACCAGGGGCCATCCGTGATTAGATGACGCATGATCCGGAAAAGTGCGAAGCGGTTTTCCGACAACGATCAAAGACAACGGTTCCAAACAACAAAAAAAGGGAGTGAGCATGGCAGGGCAGGTTGAGGGCAAGGTCGCGCTGGTGACGGGTGGCGCCTCCGGCATAGGCGAGGCCATCGTCGAGCTGTTCGCGCGCGAGGGCGCGACTGTCGTCATCACCGATATCGACGAGCTGCGCGGCCCGGAGCTCGCCAGGCGCGTAACAAACGTGGGCGGCAAGGCGATCTTCCTGGAGCAGGATGTCACGAGCGAAGAGCGCTGGATCGAGATCGTCGCCGAGATCGCAAAGCGATATGGCCGGCTCGACGTGCTCGTCTCAAATGCCGGGATCGGCATCTCCGTGCCTTCGATCGTCGACATGACCCTCGCCGACTGGCGCAAGCAGAACGCGATCAACCTCGATGGCGTGTTCCTCTCGGTCAAGCATTGCCTGCCTTTGATGCGCAAGATCGGGGGCGGCTCGATCGTCATGATGTCCTCGCTGGCGGGACTGCGCGGCTCGCCCGGATTGTCGGCCTATTCGGCGACCAAGGGCGGCGTGCGGCTGTTCGCCAAATCCATTGCGATGGAGTGCGCGGCGGCGGGCGACGGCATCCGGGTCAACTCGGTTCACCCCGGCATCATCGACACCCCGATCTGGGGCAAGATCCCGACGGGGGCGGCCGGCGCCGGCCAGAATGCCCCGATCGATCCGGAGGAGCGCGCCAAGGTGGTGACGCCGCTTGGTCGTGCGGGCCAGGCGGCGGAGATCGCCTCGGGCGTGCTATACTTGGCTTCCGATGCCTCGCGCTACGTCACCGGCAGCGAGCTCGTCATCGACGGCGGCATGAATGCCGGCGGCGTGCCGCGGCGCGCTTGAGCTGCGCAGGGCAGGGTGGCGGCCGCAGGGGCTGACGCGCAGGCGCAGTCCCTGTACAACACTGGGCAGCTCCCGACCGAAAGAGGTGTCCTTCGCCATGGCGCACAGCCTTCACGCTTCTTCACCCGCGCCCGCGCCATTCCGTTCCAACCGGCCGGATCTCGCCACCGACGCGATCCGCACCGCGCGCGAGGATCTCGCCGCCTGCTTCCGCATGGCCGCGCGCAACGGCTTTGAGGAGGGCATCTGCAACCACTTCTCGGCCGTGGTGCCCGGTCATGACGATCTGTTCCTCGTCAATCCCTACGGCTACGCCTTCCGCGAGCTGACCGCGTCGAAGCTGTTGATCTGCGACTTCCACGGCAACGTGCTCGACGGCGAGGGCGTGCCCGAGGCGACCGCGTTCTACATCCATGCCGAGATGCACAGGCTGCTGCCGCGCGCCAAGGTCGCCTTCCACACCCACATGCCCTACGCGACAGCGCTGTCGATGACCGAAGGCGAGCCCCTGATCTGGGCCGGCCAGACCGCGCTGAAATTCTACGGCCGCACCGCGGTCGACCGCGACTACAACGGCCTCGCGCTCGACAGCCGCGAAGGTGCCCGCATCGCCTCCGCCGTCGGCGCTGCCGACATCGTCTTCATGAAGCATCACGGCGTGATGGTGCTGGCGCCGACCATCGCGGAAGCCTGGGACGATCTCTATTATCTCGAGCGCGCCGCCGAGGTGCAGGTGCTGGCGATGTCGACGGGGCGGAAGGTGCTGCCGGTCGATCCCGCCGTTGCGGCGGAGACCTACAGGCAGATGCGCGAGGGCGATTCCGAATCCGCCCGGCTGCATCTCGCCGCGATCCGGCGGCAGCTCGATGCGGAGGAGCCGCAATATCGGCACTGACCACGATGTCATGCCGCGGCGCGGGAGCTGCGCTGCGCATCAGCGGGCCGCGTCGAACTCTGACTTCAGCCAGTGCCGTACAGCCTCGACCGGCTCGGTGAGCGGCCGGTTGCGGCTGCGGACCAAGTGCAGCGAAGAGCCTTCCAGCTCCGGCCCGAATGGTGCGACCAGCGTTCCCTGCGAAAGTTCGTCGGCGACGAGCACAAGACTGTGCAAAGCGACACCAGCGCCGGCGACGGTTGCCTGGATGGCATGGGTTTCATCGCTGAAACGCACGCCGGCGCGCGCATCAACGTCGTCCATGCCGGCCGTCTTGAACCAGCGCCGCCAGGTCGGATTTCGGGCATCACGACGGTGCCAGTCGAAATGTAGCAGCGTTGCTGAGCGCAGGTCGCTCGGTCTTCGGATGCCCAAGCGCGGACTGACCACCGGTGCGAAACGATCGACCGTGAGCGGCTCGGCAATCAGATCGGGATAAGGACCGGAACCGTAGCGAAGTGCGAGATCCGCGGTCGAATTGAGATCGGCCACCTCCAAGCTCGCAAGCAATGTGAGATCAATGTCGCCTCTGCTCTTTCGGAGCCCAGCAAGACGCGGCACCAGCCATTTGGCTGTGAAAGCCGGCGTCGCCGAAAGTGTGACCACCGCCCGGCGTCGCTTCCGGCTCAATCCCTCCAGAACACGCGCAAACGCATCAAAGCCGTCGCGCAGGACCGGAAGCAGGACCTGACCTTCCGCGGTGAGCAGAACCTGCCGCGTCCGGCGCTCGAACAGCCTGACCCCGACCGTCTGCTCCAGCTGTCGCACCTGATGGCTGATCGCGGTCGGCGTGACGTGAAGCTCATCGGCGGCGCGCTTGAAGCTGAGGTGACGTGCCGCCGCTTCAAATGCACGCAATCCCGCCAGCGGAGGAAGCCTTCTCATCGCGAACTCAAGGATGAATGCAGTTCATCCATAAGCTGAGCAACTTTCGTTTGTCAACGACGGGGCCTGAACCGATCTATTGGGCAAACAGATGAGAGGAGTTCTGCAATGCAACTGCTACAAATCGATTCAAGCGCGCGGTTAGAGCCTTCAGATGCAAATCCGCGCGGTTCGCACACCAGGCGTCTGACTCAGCGTTTCGTCCAACGATGGCTACAGTCGCGGCCGGGGGATCGCGTCGTCTGCCGCGACCTCGGTCGCTTCGCACCGAGTCCGGTGACGGACGACTGGGTCAAGGCGGCCTTCGCGAAGCCCGATCGGCGCGAGCCATGGATGAGAGAGGCTTTGGCGGAAAGCGATGCGCTGGTCGACGAGTTGATCTCAGCTGATCTGATCGTCGCGGGCGTGCCAATGTACAACTTCGGTGTGCCAGCGCAGTTCAAGGCATACATAGACAACATCGTTCGGGTCGGACGCACGTTTGGCTTCGACCGATCACGCCCGGACAATCCATATTCGGCGCTGCTTGAGGGCATGGACAAGCGTCTTGTCCTGCTCGGTTCGCGCGGAGACTACGGGTACGATCCGGGCGGGCGTATGGCCGCCGTCAATCATGTCGAAGGAGCCGTCCGGGACGTGTTTGCTTTCATCGGGATCACGGCCTTCCACAGCATCGCAGTCGAGTACGACGAATTCGCCGACGAACGGTTGCAGGCGTCGATTGCCGCGGCCGAGCGTACCGTGGATGACCTCGTCGACGAGCTGCTGAAGCTGACAGAACAGCGAAACGCGGCTTAAGGGTCGGCTGCAGCTGCGGCGAGGCGCCAGCGCCGGCGCTTCCGGCCGTGCTAGTTGGTTTGCCGCAGCTTGGCCAGCACCTTCAGCCCGCCGTAGCCATCGGCTGGCGCGATCCCGACTTTCTGCTGAAACTCCTTGACTGCCTTCATGGTGTCGTTGCCGACCCGGCCGTCGGTGCCGCCCGTGTCGAAGCCGGCCTTGGTCAGGCGCGTCTGCATCTCCTGCACTTCGGCGAGCGTCAACGCACGCTCGGAGCCCGGGAAGGGCTGGATGAAGGGCGGAGCTCCCAGGCAGCGATCCCCGAGATGGCAGATCGCCAGCGCGTAGTTCATGGAAGGGTTGTAGCTCTTCACCGAGTAGAAATTCGGCCCGAGCAGGAAGGTCGGCCCGCCCGCAACCGGCGTCCACATCTGCGCGGATGCGTTGGGCTGCGGAAATGGTTGGCCGTCGGCACGCGTCACGCCGGCCGCCTGCCAGGCCGCATAGGTCCGGCTGCCGCTCATGTTGGCGGGCGCGCGCACCTCGTAGCCCCAGTGCTCGCCGCGATGCCACTTGCCACGATTGACGAGATACTTTGCCGTCGAGCCCAGCGCGTCGTCGGGCTTGCCGAATGGCGAGACCTTGCCGTTGCCGTCATAGTCGATGCCGACATTGAGCCAGACCTCCGGCATCCATTGCGAATGGCCCATCGCGCCGGCCCATGATCCCCGCATGTCCTCAGGCGTGGACCAGCCCTTGTCGACGATGCGCAGTGCATTGATCAGCTCGGTCTCCCAATAGGCCTTGCGGCGCGGCTCGTTCCAGGCGAGCGCGGCGAGCGAGGGAAACACCGGCCTCATGTGGTTCTGCTGCACCAGCGGATCGCCATAGGCGGACTCGACGCCCCAAAGCGCCAGCAGCGTGCCGCGCTCGACCCCGAAATCGCGCTCGATGCGGGCGAACAGCGCCTCGTTGTTCTTCAGCGCGATCTTGCCGTTAATGATGCGCCAGTCCGAGACGCGGCGGTTGATGTACTGCCAGACCTGCTCGCGGAATTCGGGCTGGTTGCGCATCTGCGCGAACACGCTCATGTCCGGTTCGACCCGTCCCATCGCGCGCTGCCATGTCGCGGCGGAAATACCTTTTGCCATCGCGCGCGCACGAAAGCTCTCGCGCCATTCGTCGAAGCCGGGAGGCGCGGCGAGAGCGCGGGTGGGAAGCGCGAGCAAAGCGGCTGCACCGAGCGTCGACTGGAGCAGGGCGCGGCGTGTGTGACGGGGCGAGGAATCAGTGTGCTTCATGGGCACATTCTAGCCGGAAACATGGCACGCGTGAGTCGGTTCCGAAACGGCCGCGTGCGTCAACTCGGCCCGACCCCGTCGGTCGTTCCCACCGGAACAAGTGCCGCACTCCCGCATTCCCTCCACGCCAGGACGAGGAGAAGAGCCGGCCGTGGTCGGGCCGTCTTTCCTGTTCATCGAAGCATCGGGGTGGAATGAAGATACGCACACATGCCGAAAGCCATATCGTCGAACTCGACGACGGATCGCAATGGAAGATCTTTCCCGGCGACCTCGCGACGACGCTGAGCTGGAAGCCCGAAACCGATCTGCGTCTGGAGCCGAGCGGTGAGCGGGTGAATTCGCACGTGCTGGTCAATCCCGCCGACCAGACCCGCGTGCGGGTGATCGCGGCCGACGAGAGCTGGCCGGACGGCGCAGTCAAGAACGCCTTGAAAGGCGGGTAGCACCAGCGGCCACGACAGCCGCGAATGCCGGCCGCCTAGTCCTCCTTAAGCTCAGCCGCGATTCCGGAAAGCCAACGCCGGATCGTGGTTTCCGCCTTTGAATCCAAATTGCGAGCGAGGCGCTTCTCCAATTCGAGCACACGCTGCCGGCACGCCTTCAGAAGCGTCGCGCCGCGCGGCGTCAGCGTCCATTGCTGGATGCGGCCGTGAACGGGATGAGGCGTCATCGCAATCGCGCCGTCGCGTTCGAGATTGCGGATGATGACGCCGACGGTCTGGGGCGTCAGGAAGGTGAGACGGGCGACATCGGCTCCCGACAGGCCCGGATAGGCGTTCAGCATCGTCAGCACCGCGAATTGCGGCGAGGTCACGCCGAGATCGGCGAGCGTGCGTTCCATCGTCAGCCGAACGGCGGCGTGGGCTTGGCGCAGCAGGTAACCGAGATAGCCTTGCTCGCCGCGCTTGCCTTCGCCCGGTGCTGGAACGTGCACCGCACCGGCTGCAACGGCCTTGGGTCCCGATTGCGATTTCGTGACATTCGTCTTGCGCGACATATAAGAGCTCTTATAATATGTCCGTGCTCTTATAATATGCCGAGGTGAATGGCAATGGCACACGCCCGCAGCGAATACGAAGATTTCAAGCGGATCGCGCCCGATGCGTTTGATCTGGTGCTGGCGCTGGGCCAGCTTGCGGCCAAGGCCGGCCTCGACAAGCAGCTGCTCGAGCTGGTCAAGCTGCGCGCCTCGCAGATCAACGGCTGCGCGTTCTGCGTGCAGCACCACGTCCTGCTGTCGGAACGGATCGGCGTTCCCGCCGACAAGCTCCATCTGGTCGCGGTATGGCGCGAGGCGCCGATCTTTTCGCCGCGCGAGCGGGCTGCGCTCGCCTGGGCCGAGGCGCTGACCTGTCTGCCGGACGGCGTCAGCGAGGAGGTCTACGCGGAAGCGTCCGGCGAATTCTCCGAGACTGAACTGACGTACCTGACCTCGGCGGTCGCCTCGATCAACGTCTGGAACCGGTTTGGCGCGGCGTTTCGCTGGACGCCTGCAAAGCGGCCGGCGGCCGCCGTCGCAGCTTCGTCCTGACGGAGAGAGGGGAGGATCACGATGACAGTCATGAGCCTTTCAGCCGTGCAGTACCCGTTGCCGTCACGTTCGACAGCGTTCGCCGTCATCGCAGGATTAGTCTGTGCACTGGCAATCGGAAAAGCTCTGCCGGTGACGATCGACAGCGTGTCCAGTGCCCTCGCGCCGCTCTGCGCGACGGCGGCGGAAGGCTCGCCGCTCGACAAGGTTGAGCCGAACGGCTCCTACGCGCTTCCGAACGTGCCCGGCAAACGCGTTACCATCGTGCGCGTGTCCTATGGTCCAGGCGGGTTTTCGCGGCCGCATCGTCACTCCGGCTCCGTCACCGCCTACATCACCAAGGGCGAGATCCGCTCGCAGCTCGGCGGCGGCCCGGTCGAGACGTTCGGCGTCGGCCAGTCCTTCTTCGAACCGCCGGGCTCGACGCATCTGGTCTCGGCCAATGCCAGCATGACCGAGCCGGCGGAACTGATCGCGGTGTTCGTGGCGGATGAGGGCGCGCAACTGACGACGTTCCTGGAATAGGCTGCGCGCGTCATCCGCAATGGCTGCGCTCAGGCCGATCGCGATCGCCTCAACCGCTTCCAGGCCGGCGCGAGTCCGTATTGGACGACCGGAATGGCGACTGCGCCGACGAGCAGTCCAAGCGCACCCGAGATGGCTGCCTCGACCGACCATTCGACGATGCCGGCAACGGATGGAAGGAGATGTGCGGCAGCCTCGGTTATGGCATGGACCGTGTGGCCGATCGCGGGTGGGCCGTATTTCTCGATGCCGTGCAGGATGATGCCACCGCCGACCCAGATCATGGCGGCGGTGCCGATCGTGCTCAGCACCGCCAGGAAAACGGGCATGCCGCGGACGAGCGCGCGCCCAAGCAATCGGATCGCGCCGCCGGCGAGCGAGGCGCCGTCGAACCGCGCGAGGGCGATGCCGGCATCGTCCGCTTTCACGATCAGGGCCACCACGCCATAGACACCAACGGTGATGAAGAGGCCGACCAGCGCCAGCACCAGCGCCTGCGTCCAGATGCTGCCCGCCGGGAGGGCCGCCAGCGTGATCGCCATGATCTCCGCCGACAGGATGAAATCCGTCTTGATGGCGCCAGCGACCTTCTCGTCCTCGACCGACTGGGCATTCAACGCAATCGGCTCGAGCTGAGCTTCGTGCTCGTGCGCATGATGCGGCATCACGGCTTCGAGCACCTTTTCGGCGCCCTCATAGCAGAGAAAGGCGCCGCCAAGCATCAGCAGCGGCGTGACCGCAGCGGGAAGGAAATAGCCGAGCAGCAGGGCAATCGGCAGCAAGATCAGCAGTTTGTTGCGTAGCGATCCGACCGCGATCTTGCCGACGATCGGCAGCTCGCGTTTCGAAGCGAAACCGATGACGTAGTTCGGCGTGACCGCCGCATCGTCGATGACCACGCCAGCCGCCTTTGTGCCTGCCTTGGCTGCCTGGCTAGCGACATCGTCGAGCGAGGCTGCAGCCACCTTTGCGATCCCCGCGATATCGTCGAGAAGACCGATCAGTCCGACACTCATCAACTCATCCTTCTTCGTTCGAGCGGGGGAGTGCGCGACCAGATGCGTCCTGCCCGCTCCAGCAACGAACCAGCACGCTGTCAGTTCTCCTCGCCGCCCGCTCCCTCGCGCAGGTCAGGCTTGAGCACGTCTTCCGGCAGCGCATGGGCCACCGGCTGCGCCGTGACCGCGATCTCCGGGCCGATCTCGCGGCCGCGCGCGCGGATCAGCCGTTCATAGGCCGAGACCAGCGTCGCGTAGGGGCTGACCCAGATCCAGCCATCGCGGGTGAACACCTGGACGTCGAAATGCAGGTGCATCGAGGTGCCGGCGGGACGGTCGAGGTAGTTCGAGATCACGCCGATCTTCTCGCCTTCGGTGACGATGCGGCCGTTGATGACGCCATCGGCGTTCATCGCATGCGGATTCATGTGCATGTAGCGGAAACGGATGTGCTCGGTGCGGCTATTGACCTGAAGCGTCGCGGCCTGGTCCTTGGCTCCACGGATGACGATTGCGTCACGCACGGCGACGACGCCGCGCCGCTTGGAATCGCAGGGCTCGCGGCCTTCGCCGGGCGGCGGGCAGTCGGCGGCGCGGATGTCCTCGCCCTGGTGGCCGTAACCTCCGCCGCATTGCCACACCTCGAAACTACGCGACTCGCAGAAATTGTCGCGCCAGGGATAAGCGGTCGGGCCTTCGCTCTTGTCGCGCTTGCCGAAGGATTGGGAGCGCACGAAGGCGGGCGCCTTCTCCAAGGGAAAGCGGATCTGGGCATAGGCCATGGCGTCGGGATGACCGCCCTGCTTGCGGTAGCCGGTGTTCGGAATGATGTCGCCGCTCGGCCGGTAGCTGAAATCCGGTGAACGCACCGCGGGCCGGTCGATAATGTTGGAGGCAACGTCCGCCAGGGGCCGCATGCGCTGGCCCCCTGCGACGCGCAGTGCCTTCAGGAAGCGCTCGGCGACTGGATAGGCCTCCTTGCAGGCGAGCCGCCGTGGCCTCGCGACACTGTCGAGGCACTGGATCGAGACCACATAGGCGGCGCCGAAGCGGGTGAAGGCGTAGCGCACATAGCCTTCCCGGATGAACCTGCGTAGATCCGGGTAGGTTGCGGCGAGCGGCTTGACTGGCTCGCCCTTGCCCCCGGCCGGATCGGCGATGTCGTAGACCAGCGCCGAGCCCGTGATCTGCACCTCGACAGGCCTTGCGTAGACCCGGCTCGGCATGCCGTCGCCGGCACCCGGATCGAGCGAGAAGGTCGCGCTGTAGCCGGCAGGACCGGCATCGAACATGTCGGCGGGATTAAAGTCGGCCTGGTAGCGCGACAGCGCGAGCGTCGCCGGCGCGCCGCTGCGCTGCGCGTCGAGATACGCGGCGGCGTCGAACGGCAGCAGCACGGGGACGGGACTTCGGGTAATGCCGGTGAAGAAGCGCGAGGAGACCGCGTTGAGCTGCACCAGTGCCGGCATCGCGCGCGGATCGTAGCGCGGCACCGAACGGCGCGGTGCGAAGATGAAGTCGCCCGCAATTTGCGGACGGCTGTTGATCTCGCTGCGAAGCTGATCGAGCGCCGCGCGCCACTCGATGCGCAGGGCCGTCAGCGAGGGACTGCGGAACTCGTCCGCAGCGATCGGTGCAGCAACGAGGAGCGACGGCAACGCCAGGAGAAGCGAGACGAAGCGGAGACTGTTCCTGCCCACTGCTTCGCCCCCCGGCGGTACCTGTTCCGATCCTCGATGGCTCGTTTAGTCCTTAGCACGCTCGGAGTAGGAGCCGTCTTCGGTCATCACCACAATGCGCGTGCCGACCGAGATGTGCGGCGGCACGGTGGTGCGCACGCCGTTGGACAGCACCGCCGGCTTGTAGGAGGAGGAGGCGGTCTGGCCCTTGGTCACCGGCTCGGTCTCCACCACTTCCAGCGTCACGCGCTGCGGCAGTGCAATCGACACCGGATTAGTGTCATGCATCGACAGTTTGACGGTCATGTCCGGCTGAAGATACGCGGCCGCGTCGCCGACGACGTCCTTGGAAACCTGAACCTGGTCGTAGGTCTCGGGGTTCATGAAGTGGTAGCCATCGCCATCTTCGTAAAGGAAGGTGTAGTTGCGCTCTTCGATGGTGGCCTTTTCGACCTGGTCGGTGGTCTTGTAGCGTTCCGAGATCTTTACCCCGTCCGAGATTCGGCGCATTTCGATCTGGCTGACCGGGGTTCCCTTGCCGGGATGGATGTTCTCGGCGCTCACGACGACATAGAGCTTGCCGTCTTGCTCGATCACGTTGCCCTTGCGAATAGAACTGGCGATGACTCTCAAAGCTGTATTTCCTGCTTGCTTGGCCCGGCACCAGCCAGGACGTGGTCGAATTGCTGGGGGACTTGGGGCCTCAAACCGGACCTCGGCACCCGTTTTGGGCCGCAACATACTGATTTTGCCGTTGGATGCCAGCATTTTGCTGCCGGCCGGGGCGGTCGGTTGATGGCTGGGGACAAGCCGATGTCGCCGTCCTGGTCGCCCGCGCGCCACCTCGACCGACGGCCGTTCCTCCAGGCCAGGGCCGCCGTGACCGGAGCTTTGCGGGGTTTTTTCGCCGAGCAGGGGTTTGTGGAGGTCGAAACCTCCGTTCTCCAGGTCTCTCCGGGCAACGAGACCCATCTGCACGCCCCCAGGACCGAGATCATGCGGCCCGACGGCAGCCGGGCCAGCCGATACCTGCGCACCTCGCCCGAGTTCGCCTGCAAGAAACTGCTGGCGGCGGGCGAGACGCGGATTTTCGAGTTCGCACGGGTGTTCCGGGACCGCGAGCGCGGCGACCTGCATCTGCCCGAGTTCACCATGCTGGAATGGTACCGGGCGGGAGCGCCCTATGATGCCATCATGGCCGATTGCGTCGTCGTGATCGCCCGGGCGGCGCAGGCGACCGGGATCGGGACCTTCTCCTTCCGCGGCCGAACCGCCGATCCCTTCGCCGAGCCGGAGCTCCTGACGGTCGCGGGCGCCTTCGCGCAGTTCGCCGGCGTCGACCTGTTGTCGACAATCTCGGGCGGCGAGGGTAACCGTGCGGCGCTCGCCGAGGCGGCAGCCGGGAAGGTCCGTGTCGCCGAGGATGACACCTGGTCCGACATCTTCAGCAAGGTGCTGGTCGAACACGTCGAGCCGCAGCTGGGGCAGGGGCGTTTGACCATCCTGTTCGAATACCCATCTCCAGAGGCGGCGCTGGCGCGGGTGAAGACGGACGATCCGAGGGTCGCCGAACGTTTCGAGGTCTATGCCTGCGGCGTCGAGCTCGCCAACGGCTTTGGAGAGCTGACCGATGCCGGGGAGCAGCGCAAACGCTTCACGGAATCCATGACGGAGAAGCAGCGCCGCTACGGCGAAGCCTATCCGCTCGACGAGGATTTTCTGGCGGCGGTCGCCGCAATGCCGGAGGCGAGCGGTGTCGCGCTCGGCTTCGACCGGCTGGTGATGCTGGCGAGCGGCGCCACACGAATTGATCAGGTGGTGTGGACACCGCCTGCGGATGAGAGATGACAAAGACGAACCTTGCACGCACTCTGCGCGAACCTGCCGAGCTGGTAGCCGAGGGCCTGGTCCCCGCATCGGCGCTGCCGGCGCTCGAACGCGTCGCCGCGCGCTATGCCGTGGCGATCACGCCGGATCTGGTCGGGCTGATCGACGCGACGGATCCCGACGATCCCATCGCGCGGCAGTTCGTTCCTGTTTCGGCCGAGCTCGAGGCGCAGCCGGGCGAGAATGCCGATCCGATCGGCGATCACCCGCATTCGCCGGTGGCGGGAATCGTGCACCGCTATCCCGACCGGGTGTTGTTCAAGCTCGTGCACGTCTGCGCGGTCTATTGCCGCTTCTGCTTCCGCCGCGAGATGGTCGGGCCCGGCAAGGAGAATGCGCTGTCGGAGAGCGCCTATCGCACCGCGATCGACTACATCCGGTCGCATGACGAGATCTGGGAAGTGATCCTGACCGGCGGCGATCCCCTGATGCTGTCGCCCCGGCGGATGAGCGAGATCATGGCTGACCTTGCGGCCATCGATCACGTCAAGATCATCCGTCTCCACACCCGTGTCCCGGTGGCCGAACCAGCGCGCGTCAGCGCGGAGATGGTTGCAGCCCTGAAGGTTGCGGGCGCGGCCACCTGGGTCGCGGTACACGCCAATCACGCGCGCGAACTGACGGGGGCCGCGCGCGATGCCTGCGCGCGGCTCGTCGATGCTGGAATTCCCCTGGTGAGCCAGTCCGTGCTTTTGCGCGGCGTCAATGACGACATCGCCGCTCTCTCGGATTTAATGCGAGCTTTCGTCGAATGCCGGATCAAGCCCTATTATCTGCACCACGGCGATCTCGCCCCGGGAACGGCGCATCTGCGCACGACGTTGGCAGAGGGGCAGGCCTTGATGCGGCAGTTGCGCGGGCGGGTGTCGGGCCTGTGTCAGCCGGACTATGTCATCGACATTCCCGGCGGTGCCGGCAAGTCGCCGGTGGGTCCGAATTACGTGTCGGCGGTGAAAAATACCGCAAACGAGACAAGTGAAGCGGAATCAGAAACGCGCTATCGTATCGTCGACTATTGCGGCGACGTTCATCTCTATCCGCCCGAGGCATGAGTGGCGATGGCATCGACGCTGACTTGAGTGCTGGGCTTGGACGCTGATTTGAGAATGGAGAAATGGACATGACGAAGATCATGCTGGCAGTATCGCTCGTGGTCTTGCTTGGCGGCGCGGCTGTTGCGCAGACCGGCGGCTCCAAGGGATCGACCTCAAGCGGCGCATCGTCCGGGTCGGTGTTGCCGGCGCCGGTCGGTCATCGCCAGCCGCGTGCCAGCGATGTGCCTAGCGAGAAGAATCTGAGCGATCCCAACGATCCGCTCAGCAAGGAAAACCAGGCGCTCGACAAGAAGATCAAGAGCATCTGCCGCGGCTGCTGAGGCTTTCACCTCTCCCCGTCGGGGAGAGGTGAGGAATGAGCCATCCCAAGCTCGGCCATCCGTCAGGCTGATCGCTCGTGCAGTCCGGCGCGCCGGATGTTGCGGCGGATTTCGACCGCGTCGGCGAGCTGCTCGAGCGTCTTCGACGTCGTTGCCCAGTCAATGCAACCGTCCGTGATGCTCTGCCCATAAGTGAGCGGCTTGCCCGGTACGACATCCTGCCGGCCGGCGACGAGGTTGCTCTCGATCATCACGCCCATGATGCGGCTCTCGCCGCCCGAGATCTGACGGGCGATATCGGCCATCACCAGCGGCTGGTTCTCCGGCTTCTTGCTCGAATTGGCATGGCTGGCATCGACCATCACCAGCGGGGCAACGCCGGATTTGGTCAATTCGTTGCAGGCCGACGCAACGCTTGCCGCGTCGTAGTTCGGCTCAGCTCCGCCGCGCAGGATGATGTGGCAGTCCTCGTTACCGGCGGTCGAGGCGATCGCCGAGCGGCCGAGCTTTGTGACGGCCATGAAATGATGGGGATGCGAGGCTGATTTCACCGCATCGGCCGCGATCCGCACATTGCCGTCGGTGCCGTTCTTGAAGCCGACCGGGCAGGACAGCCCCGACGCCAGCTCGCGATGGATCTGGCTCTCGGTCGTGCGCGCGCCGATCGCGGCCCAGGAGACGAGGTCGGCGATGTATTGCGGCGTCGTCATGTCGAGGAACTCGGTGCCGGCGGGCAGGCCGAGATTGTTCACCGCCGCGAGCACGTTGCGCGCGAGCCGCAGCCCCTTGTTGATGTCGAAGCTGCCGTCGAGGTCGGGATCGTTGATGAGGCCCTTCCACCCGACCGTGGTACGGGGCTTCTCGAAATAGACCCGCATCACGAGCTCGAGCTGATCGGCGAGATCCTCGCGAAGCTTTGCTAGCCGCTCGGCATAGTCGAGCGCCGCCTTGGGATCATGCACCGAGCAGGGGCCGACGACGACCAGAAGGCGGTCGTCCTGATTGCTCAGGATGGCATGGATGGCGTTGCGCGCGGCCATCACCACACGCGTCGCGGTGAGCGTGCGCGGGACTTCCCGCATCACCTCTTCCGGCGTGCTCAGCTCTTTCAGTTCGCGGATACGAAGATCGTCGGTCGTGCTCAGCACGGCGGGCTCCTGTCTGTTCTAGAACCTGCCGGCAATAAAAAAGCCGCCAGGGTCTGGCGGCTGTTCGGACGTTTGCTGCAATGTTTCAGATTGAGCGCGATCCTCCCGCCGCCAGCGAGCTGTCGTAGCTAAAGTACCAAAAATAGCTGGTGGCGACGGTGATCATGGAAAGGCCATATAGCGTGCCGCTGGCGCCTTGTCACCCCCCAATCAGAATGTGGAGCGACGAGGCGCCTCAGGTGTTGCCATTGCGTGCCGCCAGCGCCATGCCGATCAGGGTGGCGCCGCCGAACAGCAGGTTGATGCCGACGAGGACGCCAATGGCCCACTCCGCCGAGCTCGGCAGTCCCGTGATCACCATGAACGAGATCGCGATGTCGACGAGGCCCGAGATCAGCAGCCACGACCAGCGGCCGCTGAGCTCACGGCGGTGCTCCAGCGCGTACATGATGGTGGCGACGCCCTCGGCGAGGAAATAGGCGCCGAGCACGATGGTCAGCGTCAGCACGGCCTGCATCGGCCGGGCCAGCAGCAGCAGGCCGGTGAGCACGGCGAGCGCAGCCGAGATCAGCGACCACCAGAAGCCTGGCGTGCTGCGCGCCCAATAGGTCGCGATCAGTCCGCCGATGCCGCCGATCAGGAACATCCAGCCGAGGAAGATCGCGGTCGCAAGACTGGCGAGCGGCGGCACGACGAGCGCGGCAATGCCGAGGACGGCGAGCAGGATCCCTTCGAACAGAAAAGCCTTCCAGTGCGCCTTGACCGCCTGGTTCATCTCGGATTGGAGGCGGGCAAATTCCTCGGGCGATGTCATCGTCTGGCTCCGGAACGAGAGGATTGCGTCCCAATCTAGTGGGCCTGTCGCGCGTTCGCCATGCGTTGGATCAAGTGCCGCCGGGCGCCGACGAAAAGCCTTCCGCGTTGGTGCGAATGCGGTTGCGGCCGAGAATGTAGATAGCCGATGTGACAATCAGAAGCGCAAGCCCGAGCAGGATCGAGACGAAACCGATCGGAATCAGCGCCAGCGTCAGGTTGCGCTCGGGGTTGATCAGCCAGTGATGGATCGAGGTCAGGACGAAGGCGAGCCCGACGAACCCGATGCCGCCGCCGGCGAGCAGGAGCGCCCACATCCGGCGCAGCTGGCTGAGCCGCTCGCGCGCGACATCGGTTCGCGGCGCGTGGTGGCGCGCGACGCGCCGGACCAGGCGGATGGCGAAGGCGATCGAGCCGAAGCCGATCAACAGGCTTGCAGCGCCCAACCACATGCGGAGTGTCGGATCGAGATCGGGCATGCGCTGGAGCGTCAGCAGCGGGAAGTCGAAGGCCGTATGAAGCGCGAGCGGGCCACCGAAGATCAACAGCCGGCTGGAAAGACGGGCCCAATCGCGATGGTGGCGGTTTGCGCCAAGCGCCGTGCCGGCGCGCGCGATGGTCAGGTAGGCGCCGGCGATGATGCCGAGCGCGCCGTGGAACGGCACGGTCAGGACGCTGCGCAGCGCGGCAAGCGAGCGCCACATGTCGGCGTGCTGGACCAGGTAGGCGAGATTCTCGTAGGCGGCGAAGCCGAGGCCGACCGCGGCGCCGTAGACCACGGTGTCCATCGGATTGGCAAAGGTGCGTCGCTTGGTCGAGGAGACCAGCACGATGGCGAGCACCTTGACGGCTTCCTCGGGCAGCGCGACGCCGAAGATCGAATGCATCGCCAGCGCCGCCCAGGGATCGTCGGGGGCGGCGATCATCTTGGCGAAGGGGGCGCGGGCGAGGCCCAGGAGCGAAATGCTCGCCGCCCCTAACAGGAATGCGGTCCAGACCTGGGCCGGCGGCCCCGGGCGTTCCTCGGCAGCGATGACGAGCCAGAGCAACAGCAGCGCCGGGGCGATAGCGGCAGTTCCGATGACGGTGGGGAGCGCTTCGATCAGGTACATTGGCGCCGAAAATAAGTTCCCTTGATCCGCTTATCTACGTTCTCCGATGCGACCATGTGTCATGCGCCGGCTGTCGGCTCCCTGAAGGTGCGCGACAGCTGCCGTTCATCCGGGCTCATTGTGGGGAGTAGAATACGAGCGCAATCAATCGCATGATGGCAGAAGCTCGCCAGTCACCGCAACGATTGCCCGGTGCGCTGCGGATCGAGATTTGCAAGCGAGCTCAAGGAAATGCGCGGGATTCCTCGATTCTTGGCGCATCTGCGCAGCGTGCCGGCTGCTCGCTTTAGTCTAGTCAGTGCGTCGTGATCGCGGGCGGCGCGTCGGGTGCGACGTCGAAGGCGCCGAGATGGAATTCCTCGCCGGCGGACTCGGGCGACCCGGAACTCTGCGCCAGCAGCGTGAACGCGGCCTGCGGGTATCGTTTCCAGATCTCCAGGTCGCCGGCGGTGATGGTGAGCCAGCCGAACGTGTACATGTAGCGTCCGGGCTCGGTGACCCGGCCGACCCTGTCCCAGGTGATCTTGTCGACTGCCATTCGGTCCCCCGATCGCAAGTCTGCAAAATGACGTCCGGCCCGAGGCACAGACCTGCAAAAGCTGATCCGGCATTGGGGCCGCTATAGGGCGGCGAATTCAGGCCGACTTCAGCAAGGGCGCGCGGACGATCAGGCGGACGAGGTCGTCCCGGTCCAGCTTTTCGGCGAATTTGACCGCAAAGCCGTGCTCGAACTTGCGGATCACCCGCCCGACACAGGCGCCGACCGCAAGCGGGGTTCCGACCACCGGATCATACTCGGAGGACACCGCGACGCCGGCCGTCGAGACGTCGATGATGAAGCACGGATGGCAGCTGCCGTCCGCGAGGGTCAGCACGGTGTGCGAGACCTGTGGAACGAAACGCGCGTCACGCCGCAGGTCCCGAACATTGACATCCTTCTGCTTCTTCTCGAGCCAGGTCAGCTTTTCCGACATCCAGGCGCGCCGCGCCCGCGTCATCTCGAGCTCCATCAGGAAGCCCGCCTTCAGCGTCGCGCTGATGGTGCCCTGGAATTCGCCGAAATCCTCGAAGTAGGAGGTCAAGCGCTCGCCGACCTTGCCGACCACGGGCACGTCCACGATCATCCGGAACGGCGAGACGCGCTTGGTGCGGCAGGCGAAGCTGCGGAGCTTGCCCTCGCAATCGTACCAGCGGGGCAGCGAGTAGCTGCCGCTGACCGTAACATCCACTGCTCGCTGCCTCAGGAAGTCTGCGACGGACATGAGCGCTGACCGGGGGTTCGGGTGATTGCCGTAGTTCCACGGTAGCGAGCAAATTCTAAGCAAATGATACTGCTGCCTAATAGCTGGGGTGAATTTTCGGTAAATGGCGCGGGTCGGCAGAGCAGCGGGAAGCGCGGCATAAGCGACGGCTAGCGAGGTCCGAACAGCACCAGGATAGCCAATGCGGCAAAGGCGAACTGGATCATCGTCCATATCAGTCCGTTCGGACGGATCTCCCATCGCAGGCGCGGCAATGCGCGCCGCAGCGCGAGCCCGGTCAATGCTTCGACGAGGGCGAGCAGAATGGCAATGCCGGCCAGGGAAGACCATGACTGGGTCGGAGGCAGCCAAGACGCGAGCCAGGCGGGAACCGAGGCTTTCAGGGGGCCGAGCAACGCGAACCATCCGAACCAGAATACAAAGCGCTTGACGAGGTCTTGGCCGATCATTTCGGGCTCGAGGCGGATACCGATGCTTGCCAGCGCGCTTTCGATGCGCTCGCCATCGGTCAGGAAGAGAAAGGCACCGAGGTAGAGCGGAACGCGCGAATGGAAGAGCAGGGCGATGACACCGAACAGCACGATGTAGCCGAAGGCATCGCCGAGAATGTCAGCGACGGCCTGGCCTGACCGCTCCGGCGAGGGCGGCGTCAACGCCGCTTGGCGCTCCGGCAGTGATTGGAGGTGGGCCATGTGCGCCAGCATCTTGGCGCGCCGGTCCGGCGCATGCTGGCGCGGGTGGCGCAGCCATGTGGGAAGCGCCGGCATCGGCGGTGCGTCTGCAATGTCGGCTTTGTGCGGCATGGGCCTCGACCGGTTACGACCTGACATTGGTCGGAGACGAGGGGCGAGGAGGTTCATGCTGCCGCGGCGGCTTGCGCCTCTGGCGCTCCCTAGCGGAATCGAACCGCTCACTCCACCGTGAAAGAGATGAGAATAGGTCCATGGCCGTCCACCTCCGTAAAAATAGACATCGACAAGGCACAAACGAAGCTCAGGAAGATCCGCGGGCAGTGGCAAAGGAGAAGCCCATCACCCGCGCTGGCATCACGCGGCGCCGCAACGCCGCCAAGCGTCGGCGGCTACGCCTCCGGACACCGTTGGAGCGGCTCGACGCCGACGGCGCGTCGTCAGCGCAGAACAACAACCGGCGCCTGTTGTGGCTCGCGATCGAATGGGGATTGGAGCCAGCTCCTAAGGTCGGTCCCGCGCCCAGCGCCGAGCTGTGCGACTACTGCCGGAAGCACGGGATCAACGTCGACTGGATGCTCGACGGCGATCTAAAGGGCCTCAAGAGGACGATCGACGAACGCCGAGGGCACCAGAGGGCTGAGCGAGCCCTTTGGCGAGGTATGTCCAGCTCACGCCTGAGCACCAGCTGATCGTGACGGCCGAGATCAACCGCATCCTGGCGGAGCGCGACCAATGAAGCGCCCATCGAGCAGGGCCCGCCGGTTCACGCTGGCGGGCCGTTCGTTTCGGGCATTTCCGCGCGGAACAACTGTCATTTGCAATGGAACCGGAATTAACATATGATATTTTTATTACAGTTTAGATTACTACAGTTCAGAGTTGTGTTCATTGAAGCAGATTGCACCCCAGGTGCTCTGTCGGCGCCCCGCTCTCGTCACGCCTGAAATGGTTGCGCTCGCGATACTCGGGGGTCTGGCCCTGCTTGCTGTGCTTTGGGGGTGGTCGAGCCCACGAGTTGAAACGCCCCAGCACGTGGTCACAAAGCCCAATCCTCCTGATTGCTACTCAATCGGCAACAGGGTAGCCGCTGGCTGCTTCGAAAAAAAATAAATGAGCGATGCCGGCGGCTTGCCTCGCGGCGACCGCAGGCTGCAGAGGCGCGACCGGCCGCGGCTGATGACGCACCGCCCCGGGGCTCAGGCGGTAAGCACGATGGCCCGCCGGTTACGCTCGCGAAGCGGGGCGGCGATCGAGCCCCACGTCCATGGGTGTTCGCACGGGTTTATTGGCCACACGTTGGACACGGCGGCAGAGTGGATCTTTGAGTGATTGATTTTGCTGGCGCTCCCTAGCGGAATCGAACCGCTCTCTCCACCGTGAAAGGGTGGCGTCCTAACCGATAGACGAAGGGAGCAAACGCAGGGCCCTGCCGATTGTCCCGGCACGGCCGCTGGCCGGCCGAACAGGGCCCGGCGGCTTGCAGCGGGCGAACGTATAGTGGCCTTTGCGCTCCCGGGCAAGCCGTTCGGGAACGGTCTTTCGGCCCCGGTGGATAGCCCGGGGCGCGGGATCATTCGGAGGCGATTTCAACGGTTTGTTAGCGTTCCCTGCGTAGCGCTGGACGGGGAGATTTTGCCGATGCCACCGCCGAAGAAGCGCGCAGCCCGCAAGCTGCTGTCGCAGCATGCCTGGATCACGCTGGACGGCGGCTTTGCCGCGCGGCACTGCCTGGTTCAGGACATCTCGGATTCGGGCGCCAGGATCACCCTCGACGAGGACGCGAGCCAGCTTCCCGGCGTGATCAGGATGGCCTTCGCACGCGATGCGCGCACCGGGCGGAGCTGCCAGGTGGTCTGGCGCCGCGGCAAGTCGGCCGGCGTCAGGTTCCTCTAGCCGCGGACGGTCCGATGGCGCGCGGGGCCGGTCCGGGCTACAAGGCGGCGATGCGCACGCCGCTCCTCATCCTGCTCTCCTTGCTGGCCACGTCCGCGGCCGAGAGCCTGCGCCTGCCGCCTGCCGAGCCGCCGCAGATCGGCAAGGCGCTGCCGCTGAACGGCAGCACGGCCGGCAAGGTGAGGGCAGGCGCCTGCGCCGCCTATGGCTCGGGCTTCGTGATGGCCGAGGGCACGGGGACCTGCGTCAAGCTCGGCGGCTCGACCAGCGTCGACGCTGGCATCCGGCGCTGAAGGCCCATGCCCGCGGATCTGGTGCGGCTCGACATCATCGTCCCCGTGCTGATGTATTGCGCGCTCTTGTGGTGGGTCGGCCGCGGTCTCAGCTGGACCGCGCGGCTGGCAACGGCCGCGGTGACGCTGCTGCTGATCATCGTCGTGCTGCTGGTCGAGCGCGGCTGGCGCTAAAGCCTGAAACAAAACCGCGAAAACAACCCCATGCACCGTAGCCGTCAAGCGCGGCCGTGACGCCGCGGGAAGCGCGCCTGAACGCGGATTCCCCGCGCGACCGCCGCAGCTTAACCCGCGCGAGGTGCTCACGACATCGGCGGTGCGACGAATTGCGCAAATCCCGGCCGCTTGCCGAGCTCGGCGAGCCAGCGGGTGAGGTGCGGCTGGGCCGGCCGGCTGATGCCCTCGACCCCGAGCCAGCGCCGCGCATAGGACCCGATCGCGATGTCGGCCAGCGTGAACGCATCGCCCTCGATGAAGCGGCGCGTGGCGAGCAGGCGGTCGGCGATGGCCCAGACCTCGGCGGCGGCATCGGCATCGCGCTGCACCTGGATCATGTCGCGCTCGGCGGGCGCGGTGCGCACGATGCCCCAGAACACCGGGCGGTCGACCGGCTGCACCGTCGACAGGGTCCAGTCGAGCCAGCGGTCGACCGAGGCGCGCTGCCTCGGCGCCTCGGGATAGAGCGGCGTTCCGCGGCCATGCGCGAGGCAGAGATAGCGCATGATGGAGTTGGACTCCCACAGCACGAAATCGCCCTCGACCAGCGTCGGGATCCGCGCGTTGGGATTCATCGCCAGATAATCGGCCTCGCGCGTCTTGCCGTATTGCATGCCGGCATCGATGCGCTCGTAGGCGAGGCCAAGCTCGGTGCAGCACCACAGCACCTTCTGCACATTGACCGAATTGGCGCGGCCCCAGATCGTCAGCTTGGTATCGGCCATGAAGCGTCTCCCGCGGCATTGTCCGGTGTCGTAGCCTGGATGGAGCGAAGCGCAATCCAGGGCTGACAGTCCCGGATTACGCTTGCGCTCCATCCGGGCTACAGATCCACCTTTCCCAGCTGATAGCGGAATTCGGCGCGCCGAGCGATGCGCGATTGCATCGTGCCCCTCATGCAAAAAGCTCCGCACGCGGCGGAGCCTTCATTGCAATAGTTCAAGTCTTTCGCTCAGCGGCCGAAGAACAGCCACAACAGAATGATCACCGGGATCGGCACGCCAAGCATCCACAGCAACAGCCCTCTCGCCATCGCATCCTCCTCCAAATCGGTTTCGTGAAAGGAGAACGCCGGGGGAGGGGCCTAGTTCCTGCCTATGGCTTACCAATGGCCGGTGTTGGGCATCGATGCCCACGGCTCCTGCGGCGGCTTCGGATCGCCCTTCTGCAGCAGCTCGATCGAGTGCAGGTCCGGCGAGCGGACAAAGGCCATGTTGCCGTCGCGCGGCGGACGATTGATGGTGACGCCCGCCTTCATCAGCTTCTCGCAGGTGGCGTAGATGTCGTCGACCTCGTAGGCGAGATGGCCGAAGAAGCGGTCCTCGCCATACTTCTCCTCGTCCCAATTGTAGGTGAGCTCCACCAGCGGCGCCCCGCGCGTCGGCGGCTGCTTCTTCAGAGCTTCGAGATCATCCGCCGAGCACAGGAACACCAGCGTGAAGCGCCCCTTGTCGTTCTCGATCCGCCGCACCTCCTTCAAGCCGAAAGCATCGACATAGAATTTCAGCGCGACATCGAGATTGCGCACGCGCAGCATGGTGTGGAGGTATCGCATGGTTGTTGCTCCCTGGAACGGACGGAGGGTTTTGTCTTGGGCCGGGACGGCGGGGTAGGAGATAGCAGGAAAAGGAGAGGAGGGGCAGGGGCGGTGTGAGGGGGACTCTGCCTTGAGATTTCAGTTGTTGGCGATGAAGCCCTCCTCCGTGACGACCTTATCGGCTGTCCTTGCCATCAGTTCTCTCAGTTCGTCGTCAAAGACGGTGTCATCGTTCTGTTTGAAATGCTTCGCAAGTCCATAGGCGAAGGTTCTCAGATCCCATGAGACGCGTCCAAACGATGCAGCCGCCACTTTGAGTTCCTCCCTGTGAAACAAGGTTATCGTCCTAAATTGGGTGTTTGGATTGAAGAGCGCCGGCCGGAGAGCAAATCTACGACCATCCGGCTCGTTCATTGATACGAGCACTTGGAAGTGTGCGAGTTGGTTTCTGCGTTTGCGTCGGTCATCGACAGTTTTCTTGAGGGCGTCCCATGCAGCGAACAATCTTCGCTGCGGATCACCATGACCTTCTCCCATACCGAAAAGTAGTCTGAATCGGACTGCTGAATCGGTCATGGCGATCTTTCCCTCCGGAGCTTGGATCGCAAAGTACGCCGCCTGAGCCGGGACGTTCGAGCGGCGTACTTCATCGGCCTTCGCTATGGCTGTTGCAAAGACCTCATGTAAGGCATCTTCTACGTGCGACCACTGCGCTATGCAGCGCCCGAGATTTTCGTAGAATCCGGATTGTTCTTCATCGGGTGTCATCGCCGCTCCTGCAATGAGAGATCGGAAAGGTATGCATTCAATAACGGTGACGGTGCACTCAAATGAGCCGCGCCAATAGGTCGGGCTGAGTAACTAGGAAATAGCAGGATAAGGAGAGCAGGGGCGGGGGCCGAGGCAAATGTGCGTGAAGGGGGCCGGTTCGGCTCGGACAGCGTCACGCTCGAAGTAGTGCCGCCATCTCCTTCCAGTGATAGATTCGCACCTTCCCGGTTTGATGCCGCGCGGCTTTGGCGATGGCGTGCGCGATGTCGTTGCCGGCGAGCCCGCGATACCGGTCCGCCGGGCCGACGAGCAGCGGATTGAGCACGGCCCATATCGCGGCGATGAGGCGTTCACGCGGGCGATCCTCGTCGCGCGCGCCGAGGATCATCGAGGGGCGGAAAATATGTGTGTGCTCGAAATCGAGCGAGAGAATGTCCCGTTCAACTTCGCCCTTGGTCCTGAGATAGAACACGCTGGAAGCGGCGTTGGCGCCAACAGCCGTGACCAGAAACACCGACCGCGCGCCGTTCGCCCTAGCGATCTCGGCCGCCACCACCGGATAGTCATGATCGATCTTGTAGTACTCGGCCTCGTCAGGGGTGTGGTTGCGTGTCGTCCCCAGCGCGATGAAGATCTCGTCCGCAACCAATTGGGATTTAAGTGCGGGCAGGGACGCGCGATCGCCGATCAGCACCGTGAGCTTCGGATGGCTCACCGCCAGCGGCTTGCGGGCCACCGCCAGAACCCGCGAATAGTCGGGACTGTCCAAGAGGTCGCGCAGCAAATGCGAGCCGATGAAGCCGGACGCGCCGAAGACAAGTGCGGTTTTCATTCAAGCCACCGGTTTGCGTTGAGAGACCAATGCAAGTTGATGAATGCAGATCAGGAGGCCCAAGGCAACTTGGATTAGCTCGTGGGATGGGTAGAGCACTTGCGAAACCCATCATGTTTCGTAACGAGGCGCTCGATGGGTTTCGCTCCATCCTACGCGCTGTCAGTTCATGGAGCCCTGACAGCTTTCCGCAGCCTCAATCTTAGGGAAGCTCATCGGGCCACTTCTGGGCGCCGTGCAGGACGCGCAATCTCCGGATCGAGCTTTCCGTTACGGTATAGGCCGCGACGTAGGGAGTGCCGACAATGACGAGCTCGCGTGTGCCGGCGACACGGCCAGGCGCCCACTTTCGGGAAACTCGACAAGTCGATGCGCAGCGGCAGCGATCCTCTCGTCGAGCGCTATGGCTGCCCGAGGATTTTCAGCGACGATGTGGGTGAAGATGCCGTCGCGGTCCGACAGCGCGAACGCGGACCAGACGAGCTTCACGACTTTGGTTCATCCGCCCTGCGCCGAGCCGCCGCGCGCCGCTTTGCGAAATGCGCTTCAGCCTGTTCGTCGGAGGTATCGGGCCGGGTATCGTTCAGCGCCTCCAGAACCTTCGCGCGAAACCAGGCGTCATGAGCCTTGCCGTTCGTGAGGAGCTCGAGCGGTAGCGCGCCCTCATTGGCAGTCCGGGTGAGCAGGATGCGGACCGCGTCCGACACCGTTAGCCCCATCTCCTCAAGGACGGCCGAGGCGCGATCACGGACTTCGGCGTCGATGCGGGTCTGAACAAGGGCATTTGCGGCCATGTTACTTTCTCCGAAGCGATACGTCCAAGGTAATTCAATTGAATGACGAGTGCAAGGCGCCCGCGGGAGCGCGGCGCGGTAAGCGTGCTGTGTCATCGCCTATCGGCTCGCGTTCGGCCGATCAGCCACCGCGATGACTGCTCGTGAACCCCGCCAGAGCTGGCGCCGACCAAACGCCATGGCCGCACTCGTTGCAGAACTCCTGTTCGATCTCGTCAGAACCCTCGTGGGGAGCTGGCTGAGACAGGCTGCGGTGGCCATCTGTGCGTGGCTCGATACGAAGATTCACGGCCGCGCGGCACGCTTTGTCGTGGGCGGGCTACTCGGGATCGCCGCCTTTTTCCTCATTCCTGTTATCGCTGGCCTGCTGGGTCTTTGATGCCCTGGCTGAGGACATATCTCGTCATCGCATTGGCCGTGGGGGCGCTCGTCTCGACGGTGCTCCTCGTGCTGGAGCCGCTGACCGACTTCGCGTTGCTTTGGCTGGAGTGGCCGGGCATCAGCGCAGCGTATTTTTTCCGGGGAGCGGTCGGAGGCTCCGCCTTCCTCGGCATCGCCATTTCGTGGGTCGTGAATGCGCTGACCTACGGTCTGGGTGCTTTCGTCATTCTCAGCGCCTTGAAGGTGCTGAGGGACGCATGATCCCTCACGCCGTCTCCTCGTCGCCCTTGGCGACGATCTCGACTTCGAAATAGCCCATGTCGCGGAGCTCGGCGGCTTTCTTCTCGGCCGCTTCCCTTGTGTCTCGCTTCAAGATGATCTGGCCCGCTCCGTCGCGGGCGCAAACGAAATAAGACATTTTCGATTCCCAATTTCGTTTGCATACGCACGGAGCCGGGTTCCCGCAATCGGACGGCTCACTCGTCCAGCCCGGCCTTTTGCCGCATCTTGTCGATCAGCTCCGAGGCCTCGGCCTTGGTCAGCTCGTCCTCGGGCAGGTCCTGGTGCGCCTGCTCGGCGAGGGTCTTGAGATAGGATTCCTGGGCTCCCGTCATCGGATCGTCGCCGGAAACCCAATCCTTCGGGTCCTTCCGGGTGTTGTCGGCCATCGCACATCTCCTATTCCGTTTTCCGTAGAACGTCGGACTCGACTCTTCGTTCCGTTTTTGTTCTCATGGGCCATATCTCGAATTCGCGAGGCGGAACAATGCCGGACCTGGACTTTCTCAGGCGGGAGATCGAACGGATGCGCATCCAGATGGGCAGGCAGAGGAAGGAGATCCTCCAGCTGCAGCGGGCGGGGATCGGGACGGCCTCGGCCGAAGCGCTGCTGTCGCGGATGGAGGCGAAGGTCGAGAGCCTGTGCGC
Organism: Bradyrhizobium yuanmingense; assembly: GCF_025200905.1. Taxonomy (NCBI): domain Bacteria; kingdom Pseudomonadati; phylum Pseudomonadota; class Alphaproteobacteria; order Hyphomicrobiales; family Nitrobacteraceae; genus Bradyrhizobium; species Bradyrhizobium yuanmingense. The sequence goes on from NZ_CP104173.1 coordinate 3,438,324, forward strand.
GCAACGCGACGCGCTGAAGGCGGCAGAGCCGCGCCAGACCAAGGGCAGGGTGCTCGGCGGGAGGACATGGTGAGCAGGCGGTGGTTCGACGATGAGCGAGACCTGTCGCCCTTCCTGACCGCGCTCGAGGACGTTCGCCGACGCGCGACGCGGGAAGGGTGGTGCTATGCCCACGTCCAAGCCATCATCGTCGCCATCGACCAATACGCGGAAGCGGCGACAGGCAATCGCGAGTATTTCCTCAACAAGCCGGTTTCGATCGGGGATAACCGGAAGGCCGCGGACATTCCGTGAGCGCCCAAGCGGCTCTCGGGACTACGCGGCAATCGTTGCCGATCAGCGCGGTGAGACCGAGGAGGGCGCTGACCTCGTGCGCGCGGGCGAAGCGGTCTTGCTTCGCGGCGAAGCAGCCGCACGGCTCTTGCCGGACTTCGGACCAGCTTTTGGTGTGATCCCGTTCTGCTCGTCGAACTGCTTCAGCCAGGCCGCGATGTATCGCGGGTCGTCGGGACAAAGCCGCTCGAGCAAACGAAGGTTCTGCGCTCTGAATTCCACAAGGGTTTTCGGCATCACGGCTCCTCAAAACCCTGCCCGTCGCAAAAAGTGCGGCCGGACGGCCGCCGGGTCAACGGCAAAGAGCGCTTGAAATCCCGGGCGAGCTGATGCAGCGCCAAAAGCGAAAACCCCGCCCTTTCAGGAGCGGGGTTCTCTGTCGAGGTGAAGCTTAGGGACGCTTCAACTGTAAGAAGCGCGAGCGGCAAGAAAGTTCAAAAGAACATGCGCCAGCTTCGCTGGAGTGGGAGGCGCTCGCGCCGGGCCATTACAAATCCGTAAGTCGGTTGAAAATCGACGCCGAAAAACTATCTCTGCGTCAGGCGGCAGCGTAACAAGCCGCCCCTCAACTGACACCCAGCCGCCGCGCTCAGAAAAAGGCGAAGCTGGGTCCTTTGACATTCCCTGCTCAGGTCCCGCCTCATTGGCCTCAGAGGCAAACGTCGATGGCTGCCCGCACCTATAACCACGAACGCTGGTCGGAAGACGACGACCGGCTGCTTCGATCCATGTGCGAAACGGGAAAGAGCCTCACGCTGATGATCGTGAAGCTCAAGCGTCCCATTGCATCGATCAGGTCGCGTGCGATCGAGCTTGGCATCAATCTTCCGGGCACGCGCATCGGTCTGCGACGGAAGCGGCGAACCGCTTGAGCCCGCGCGTCCGGACAAGGCTGCTCATGTCGCCGCGCCGCTCTACGCGAGCGGAGCGGCTGAACGATGCTCAGGCCGCAATCCGCTGTTCGACCGGCGCCGTCAGGAACTTGAGCGCTTCGGCGTGGGCGAGATCCGGAACCGCGATCGCCGTGTGGCTGTACATCGCGTGTGTGCGCGACGTCGCGATCTGGTCCAGGATCCCCTTGCCCTTGACGACGTGGAGGCCCATGCCGTCATCGACGGGGAAGATCGCCAGCACCACATCGTAGGCCGCGATCACGGCTCTGAGCGCCTCGGCCTTGTCTTCGGCGACATCGACAAAAACACGAACATCTGCCGCGAGTTCACGCAGCTCGTTAAAATCCAGCACTTTGAGGATACTCCAACGCAACCAACCTGACAGAAGCTTGGTCGCGTTAGGTTACTGAAGCGTCAACGACGGATCGCTGAGCCACAAGTTTCACGACGAGGTGACGCCAAAGCGCGATGCGATCTAGCGCTTGGCGTCCTCCTTGCGCAGCCTGGCCTCGGCGGCCTCGTCGACGAGAGTCAAGCTGGCCCCGTCATAGCTCAGCTTGAAACCGCGGCCGACGATCCAGATCCAGCCTTCCCGGTCCTTGATGGCCGAGGCGTTGAACTGCTCGGAGATGGATTTGACGGCAGCTTCCTGCGATCCCGGATTGTTCAGCGTCGCATTGACGCGCCAGATCGGATGCCTGGGATCGGTCTCGTCGCCGTCGACGGCGACCTTGGCGCCGTTGATGTCGCACGCCAGCGTGTACGGACCTCGGCTCGGCCGGCAGAGATAGTGGCGTCGCGCGACGAGCTTGTTGGCCTCCTCGAATGACATCCCGGGCGAGAAGCCGAACATGTCGGACTTTTTCACGAGGGCGAAGGACGCGGGCTTCAAGAAGCTAGGCTGGATCGCGACGAGGGCTGCGACGGCGACCACGATCAAGCCTGCGATGACGATAGCGACCTTCATCAGAACCCCATCAGATACCTTTCCTGGCTTATAGCAGCCGCGGCGCTGTGTCAGGTTGGAGAAATTGCAGGTCCTAAAATTGCAGGGCCTAAAATTGTAGCTCCTGCAACGTCTTGCACAGGAAGTCGGGAACCTCGGTGAGCCCGTGCTTGCGTTTTCGGCCTCGATAGGGTCTAAGCCCGATCGCTTCATGACTTCTGGCATGAATCAGCAGCGCGCACTCGCGGGTCCGGCCGCGTCCCCAGCAGCAGAATTGCTCCGCGCACCCATTCAAAGGAATTCAGACCATGGCGAAGATGACGAAGACCCAATTGATCGATGCAATTGCCGAGGGCACGCAGCTTTCGAAGAACGACGTGAAGTCGGTGATCGAGTACATGGCGACGGTCGGCTACAAGGAGCTCAACGAGTCCGGCGAGTTCGTCATTCCCGGCTTCGTGAAGATGTCGGTCGTGAACAAGCCGGCGACCGAAGCCCGCATGGGCATCAATCCCTTCACCAAGGAGCCGATGCAGTTTGCAGCGAAGCCCGCCAGCAAGTCGGTCAAGGCCTCGCCGCTGAAGGTGGCCAAGGACGCCGTCTGACGTGCCGGCGATGTCGGTGCGGTGGGCTCATTGACGCGCCGGCGCAGCAATCAACGGCCGAGGACCAGGTGGTGCTCGGCCATCGCGATGCCCGAACACCAAGACGACCATCAGGGTAACAGCACGCGGTACTCGCTTCGTCCTGAACGACGAGCTTCGATTCCTCACCATCCTCATCCGCTTCACAAGAAAAAGCCCCGCGCTTTCGCGCGAGGCTTTTCTGGCTGACGGCGTTGGGATTTCAGCGCCTGGCCGACAGCCATGGCTTTAACCTAAAGTTGAAATCGCAAAAAGCAACAGCGCCGCCACGACGGAGTATGTTCGTCAGGCGGCGCTGCCGTGTAACTGGGCGCTGAAATCCCCAGCTTCCATAGGTGCTTGCCGCGCCGAAAAGGTTCAACGCCGCGCCCACCAAAATTTTACGTCCGGGGCTGGACTTTTTGTTCTCATTTTGTTCTAGTGAGGCGCCTTGATGGACCGTTGGAGGTTGCTCATGACCGTCGAAAAACAGCGCGAAGTGATCAGGCTCTGGAACGAGCTCAGAAAGGTCGAGGGCCCTGCGGCGGAGGAGCTGCGCATCCAGATCCTCGAATGCTTCTCGAAGGAGAAGCCGAAGCGGGCGGCCTGACCTTTGTCGACGCCACGCGGCAACGCGCAAGCGCGATCCGCTCCGAGGGTTCGCGCTTGGTCTCTCGCCGCGCTGCTTGCCGGCGAAGAGTCTTCTCGAAGTTTTCTCGATGAAGAGTCTTGTTGCAGAAGAGACTTGTTGCAGAAGACACTCATCGAAGAAGGGTCCTGCCGCGTCGACGGTGTGAGCGTGCGCGCTTCATCGATCGTTAGGATTTGCTCTCCGCGCATTCTTGCGACTCCGATTCGTTCTTCGCGAACGAAACGGAGTCGAAGCTGGAACAAAGCCGGGCGTTCTTGCGCGCTCTCGCCGCGATGGTGCCGGATGCGTCTGGCTAACGATAGCTTATGCGGATGCCGATAACCCTATTCGGTTAGGTTAAAAGCCCAATCGCGTTGCGCTTGCTGCGGCTTGGGGTAGGTGTTCGGCAAAGACAAGCAAGAAACGCCTTTGCCGAAAACGATTGCCCAAGCAGCAATTTGCCATGATGCCTTTTTCAACTCCGTCCTTTTTCCAAGGCGACCGGCACACCTACCGGCGCGTCGCCGTCGTCGGCACGCTGTTCTGCCTTGCTTTCGTTGTGATCAGCTTCTCGCTGCGGCCGCAGGCCGAGGACACGCGCGTTGCGGTCAAGGCCGACCGGCTGGTCCGCACGGCAGGCCAAGCCGCGCGCGCCAACTAACGCCGCGCGCCAATCAACGCTCGTCGCCGCAACGGCGGTCATCGGCCCGCGCCTGCGGGGATCCGGCGCCGCGCGAGGCGAGCGCCACGAAGCCGGCATAGCCGGACAGGTTGAGCAAGACTTCGAGCCAGGCGGGCATATCTCTTTCTCTCCGCTCAGCAGGGAACGGACTCAACGTCCGCGCGCATTCCTGGTTCCATACTCCTGCGAAGAAACTCAGAGCCGGGTGGTCGGGTCGAGCCGGCGGCCGAGGGTCGCGACGGATTCGCTCGACGGCTGCTCCTTGAGGAACTCGGCGATGGCCTGCGCCAGCTCGCGGTCGCTCATCGGCGTCGGCGGCGGGCGCAGCGTGCCGACACCGAAGCTGCGGACGATCTCGTCGTAATGTTCATCCTCGGATCTGGGAACCAATTTGCGGATACGGGCCAGCAAAGCGGATAAGGGCAAACTCTCCTCCATGATTGTCGTCCCCGCTGGCAACCGTCATGGTCTGCTGCCATCTGCTCCCATGAAACTGAAAACCCCGCCAGCACCGCGGAGATGCTGACGGGGTCTTCGTGCTGTCGCCTCGACCCGGATGGCGGAGGCTCCCGCACTTGAGAGGCTAACCCCCGTCTCGCCGTTTCGTTCCCGCTTCATCGACATTTCTCGCCTGCGGGCTGGTTCCATCCATGCGGCAACCATCGCAGGCGCTCGCCGTTGTCTCGGCGACACGCGAAGGAGGACAAGCATGAAGAAGACACTGGCAGTTCTGGCCACCATCGCGGCGGTCGGTGTGACCGCGGTCGCGGCGCCCGCGCCGGCTGAGGCGCGTGGCCGCGGCGGCATCGGCCCGGGCCTCGCGTTCGGCCTCGCCGCCGGCGCAATCACCGCGGGCGCGGTCGCAGCGTCCCAGCCGTATGGCTATTACGGTCCCCGCTACCGCTACTACGACGGTCCCGCCTATTACGGACCGGGTCCGTACGCCTATTACGGCGGGCCGTACTACCGTCACCACCACTACCGTCATTGGTAGTCGGCGAATAGCGAAAAGCCCGGAGCGGTGCTCCGGGCTTTTTTCATTCGCAGGTCTTGTTTACTCGCCCATTTTCGCGCTTGCCGACGCGATGATGCCTACGGCCAGAGCGAGGGCCGCTCGACCTTGCGGGCATTCTCCAGCGTCGCCACGAAATATTCCTCGCGCTCGCGCTTGAACTTTTCCTGCGTGGCACGGAAGGCGGCGACACGGGCGGCGATTTCTTCGCGTTCGCGCTCTTTGCGTTGTTCGTCTTCGGTCATGTCAAATCCCCTCTACACCTGAGTATGTGCACATCCGAAACTCAAGCACTGCCGCCGCAATCACGTTGAGTCGCGTCAACACATCCATTGGCACTTCCGAATGGGGCGTCAATGGGGAGGAGGCATTGCAGGATTGTGATATGCGAAGGTCGGAAGAAATTGCCGAGTGCATTGCATTGGCGCTTGATAAGAGCGTCAACGATCTTGTCGCTTGCGCATGTTGCTGTCAGGCCAAACTATTCGGGAGGCGCGATTGATCGCATCGGATCTGCGGAGCGGTATCGAATGGCTCGGCGACATGATCGCCGAGGCCAGGATCATCGTGCCGTTCACCGGTGCCGGCATCTCGACCGAATGCGGCATTCCCGACTTCCGCTCGCCGGGCGGAATTTGGACGCGTAACCGTCCGATCCCGTTCGACGAGTTCGTCGCGAGCCAGTCAGCGCGGGACGAATCCTGGCGCCGCCGCTTTGCGATGGAGGAGGTCTTCGCCGCAGCGAAGCCCGGCCGCGGCCATCGGGCGCTGGCATCGCTCTACCGCGCCGGCAAGGTTCCCGCCGTCATCACCCAGAACATCGACAATCTGCACCAGGCCTCCGGCTTCGCGCCGGAGCACGTGGTTGAGCTTCACGGAAATACCACCTATGCGCGCTGCATCGGATGTGGGCAGGTTTACCCGCTCGACTGGGTGAAGCGCCGTTTCGACGGCGATGGCATCGCGCCCGACTGCACCGCCTGCGACGAGCCGGTGAAGACCGCCACGATTTCCTTCGGGCAGATGATGCCGGACGAGGAGATGCAGCGCGCGACAGCGCTGTCGCAGGCCTGCGATCTCTTCATCGCGATCGGTTCCTCGCTGGTGGTCTGGCCGGCGGCCGGCTTTCCGATCATGGCCAAGCGCGCCGGTGCACGTCTCGTGATCATCAATCGCGAGCCGACCGAGCAGGACGACATCGCCGACCTCGTCATCCACCACGACATCGGAGAGACTCTCGGGCCCTTTGTCGGCAATTGAGGCATCAATTTGATTCGCGGCTGTGCAAGCTGTTCATAGGTTCCGGCGAATCTCTTTTTTGTCTATGCGTCTCAACCGGGAGTGTTATCTTTTGAGTCGAAAGATTCGCGTCGCGTCGAATTGAGAACATTCTCTTAAGGCGCGTGATTCGGGCGCCGCCAATGTGGCGGGTTGCATGGCAGTGTGGGGTCCGGGGTTATGGGGTCGTCGGACGGATTTGAGTCCAAGAAGCTTGGAGTTCCCGGACAGGGCACCTCGCCAGGGCGATTAACGCCGGGCGAGCACGGCGGAGCCGGCCGCGACAATGCGCTCAATCCCTTCACCGGATTGGGCGAAGCCAGCGCCAACCTCGTCGAGGTCACCGGCGTCATCAAATGGTTCGACGCCTCCAAAGGTTACGGTTTCATCGTTCCCGACAACGGCTGGCCGGACGTGCTCCTGCACGTTACCGTGCTTAGGCGCGACGGCTTCCAGACCGCTTATGAGGGCGCCCGCATCGTCGTCGAGTGCATCCAGCGCGCCAAGGGCTACCAGGCCTTCCGCGTCGTTTCGATGGACGAGTCGACCGCGATCCACCCGGCGCAGATGCTGCCGCCGCGCACCCATGTCACGGTCACCCCGACCAGCGGGCTGGAACGGGCCCAGGTCAAATGGTTCAACCGGCTGCGCGGATTCGGCTTCCTGACCTGCGGCGAGGGCACGCCCGACATCTTCGTGCACATGGAGACGCTACGCCGCTTCGGCATGACTGAGCTGAGACCGGGCCAGTATGTGCTGGTCCGCTTCGGGCCCGGCTCCAAGGGCATGATGGCGGCCGAGATCCATCCCGAGACCGGATCGCCGGGATTGCAGTCGCACTAAGGCTATGACTTCCAGCAATTGTGAGCAGAGGCGCGCTGCAAGTCCGGCGCGCCTCTTCCTTTTCCGGCGGTCGCCGCGTAAGGACTGATTGAAGTCCCACGCCGCGAGAGCCCCGATGAATTCTGATCGAAAGGCCGCCTGGTCCGCTCTGAAGGGCTGGCTGGCCGCCATCCTCGTCATCGCCGGCTGGGCCGTCGCCGGCGCGCCGGCCGGCGCCGCGAGCTTCCAGCCGCTCGAGATCGTCACCAAGAACGGCGTGCAGGTGTTCTCGGTCGAGATGGCAACGACCCCGGAGGAGAAGGAGACCGGCCTGATGTACCGCAAGGAATTGGCCGACGGCAAAGGCATGCTGTTCGACTTCAATCCCGAGCAGGAAATCTCGATGTGGATGAAGAACACTTATGTGTCGCTCGACATGATCTTCATCCGCGCCGATGGCCGCATCCTGCGCATTGCGGAGAATACCGAGCCGTTGTCGACGAAGATCATCTCCTCCCGGGGACCCGCCCGGGCCGTGCTGGAGGTGGTGGCGGGGACGGCGCAGAAGTACGGCATCCGCCCCGGTGATCGCGTCGGCCACCCCCTGTTCGGCGGCAAATAGGACGGGCAGGGGCGATTGCGGCCCAGGCCGGCGGCTTTGGAGAGCTTGCTGGCGCTCCGGGAAGCGTGTATCGACGGGGCTCGCCGGACATTCGGGGTATAGCGCAGCCTGGTAGCGCGGCAGTTTTGGGTACTGCAGGTCGTTGGTTCGAATCCAGCTGCCCCGACCAGCAAAATCAATAGCTTAGATACAAGGTCGGACGTTAAAACTTCCCAGAATTTTTGATTGGGAAGGTCATGGGAAGACAAATTGCCGCGGGAATGATAGTGACCGGCACGTTCGAAGATAAGAAGAAGCTATCTGAGGAGCATTTTAGGAATTCGGCCGGAGCGTCGGACGAGACGACGCCCGAGGCGATCACCGAGGCTATCGAGAAAGTCGCCGCTGCCCTTGGTGGTGCACCTCAGTTCGTGCCGGTGAGGCAGGATCAGTTTGGATTGTTTGGGTGGTGCTCCGACGGCGTTCTGGAAAAAGTAAAGAACGACGGCGGCGGAATCCGATTCGGTTGGACGATCTGGGAATGGCCGAAGATCTTTTTTACGGCTGAATTTCACGCGGTCTGGATCGCTCAGGGTGGGGCTCTGATCGACATAACGCCCAAACCGCAGCACGAAACTCGCATCTTGTTCGTGCCGGATGAGTCTTACCCGGCCGATTTTGATTTTGACACGCGCCCGCCGAATCGCCGTTTTCGGATTCCTCAGGAGCCGGACTACAAAACGCTGGCCGAAGCCGAAATCTCCAGGATGAAGCCTTCTCAGCTCGAGTACGAACGTAAAAGGGCAGCGAAGAAGGACATGCCTCTGCTCGACTGGATGGCCGCGAAGCAGCCACGGGCGGGATTCCCGATGCTCGTCGATGAGCTCATTCAAGTCTGCGATGCGGTGGACCGCAAGTCGGACGAGCTATCCGGAACGAGCAATTTCTTCAGCCCCGATCGAGAGTATGCTGACCTGATGAAGAGGAAGATCGCACTTATGCAAGCCGCGGAATTGGCTGCCAAGAACTCATAGAAGGTGCGGAGGGGACGGTGGATATTTCGGACCTTATCGAGCAAGGTGGCCAATTTACCTACGAGAATTTCTCCTCGAAAAGCCGCCATGGGTATCCGAACGCTCTTTCTGACGACTGGATCGTTTGGACTCACCACGTCCAGAATGTGCTCGAACAGATCGGCGCGTCCTCGATGGCTGGCAAATCCATCGAGCGAGGACTCAATAGGCAGCTTTTAGGGAACGACCAGGACGACTTCGTCAGTGCGCTCGGTTCGATCCTAAGTGGCCTCAAGGCCGCGAAACGTATCCACTGGCCCGACATCCCTGCATCTGACCGCGTGGTCTCGCTTGGGCACTATTCGCCCGAGCAGCAACAGGCGCTTGAGAAGCTCGATCAGCTCGTCGTCGCACTCAAAGAGACTAACGATTTCCCGGGTGAGCCGGAGGAGAAGGAGCAGGTTGTCGCCGAGCTATCCGCCGGCCGGCGTCTGCTCGAGGCAGCGAGGGTGCGTGTCGCAGCGGTGCGCGAGACGCTTGCTCCTGCCTTGAAGTGGATCTCAGAAAAAGCCGGCGGGGCCGTTATCGGCAAGCTAGCTTCGGACGTTTGGCAATACCTCACTCACCTGCATATTTTTTGATTCATGGGGACGTCTAAATGGACGATGAGATCGCCCGCCGCAAGAAGTTGACCTTTGCGCAGGCGGAGGGCACGGAGCCGCTCCCAACACAACTAAAGCGAACGGAAGTCAGTCAAGAACTGAGGTCTGTTCTCTGGAACTACATCTACAATGAGCTAAACCGCACCGCACGGAACGAGATGTTTTCCTATGTTGGCGACCCATGGAAAGGCGCGCTCAAAAATCTTCACGTGTTTTTTCATCACAAGCCGGCGGATGAGTTTGATCCTTCGTTCCATCGCGCCGCCGACGTTGCCAAGGCCGCTGTCCTAAACAGCAGTTGGGATAAGTTCTACGGTTGGATACAGCACTTGTTGCGCGTAAAGCCAACGCCCGGGTTTCCAGACACAATTAATAAGATCCTGATCTACTCTCGTTCTCCCTATCGTGTAATAGACAAAGAGGTCCTGTGCCCGATCGGTTCCGATGCCGAGGCGGCAACCCTAACCCGTGCTTTTGAAGACCTGACGGAGGCGAAAGGCCTGGTGGGAGGGCGCGAACACCTGAGAACAGCTGCTAACGAACTAAGCGCTGGAAGATTTGCGGACAGTGTTCGTGAAAGCATGCATGCTGTTGAGTCTGTCGTGAGAGTTCTAGAGCCTAGCGGCGAGTTTGCTAAGGCGCTAGGCAAGCTCGAGGGAAGCACAAATATCCACGGTGCTCTAAAAAAGGGCTTCTTGGCGATTTACGGCTTTTCGAGTGACGAGCAGGGAATCCGACATCCGTTACTCGACAAAGCGGCGCCCGATGTCGACGAGGCTGACGCCATTTTCATGATCGGCGCCTGCTCGGCCTTCATTTCTTACCTGATCAACAAGGCCAGAACTGCTGGTCTGCTCAATACCTGATGGACCCCGAGCTCGTTCGTCTTGCCAATATCCTTGCGGATTGGATCGATCCCGCGCCAGCGATTCCGGCCATCTACCTGTTCGGCAGTCGGGTCCGCGGAGATCATCGGCCCGACAGTGATGTGGATGTACGGCTGTTCCTAAACGAGTGGAAACGCCTCGATCAACAGACAATGGATTGGTGGGCGAGAGAGAACGAAACAGGTTTTCACCACCTCAAAGATCAGCTTCCTGGTCCGCTTGCTATTCATCGAGAGCCACAAGACGACGCAGATGCCGCCATCCTGATAGGTATGACAAAGCCGGTGCTTGTCCTTCGGCGCGTTGTCTGCGTGTGGACGCCGCCGAAACAGAAATAGGCGCGGCGCCGAAGCGCCGCGCCCTCTGTCGTTCACCGCCTCAGCCGACGGCGGTGCGTCATCAGCCGCTGCCGGTCGCGCTTCGCGATTAGCTTTCCCACACCCACGACGCGCAGTAGCTCGCGCGACGGATGAGCCCCAAGGGATTGATAATTTGCGAGGTACTTACGATGCCGCTTTGATCAGGGAATGCCTCGCCCTCGACGCCACACGCCTACGCACGCCGACGGCCGGCCGCTCAAGATCACGTTTGGCGAGATGCGCGAGATGGGCTTGCGCGGCGTCCTGGTCTATTGCCACTGCGGCCACCACGTCGCTCTGAGGGCCGAACGCTGGCCTGACGAGATCCGCCTGTCTGATATCGAGCCGCTGTTCGTCTGCGCCGCATGCGGCAGCCGGGGAGCCGACGTCAGGCCCGATTTCGAGAGCGGCAGGCCGCCGGAATTCGCGGGCCGAAAACGAGAGGCCGCCAACTGAGGCGGCCCTACTTATTCCGGCGCTGCTGCTCTAGAGCTTCGAGGATCTTGCCCGAGCCATCTAGGACGGCAGTGCTTTTGGCGAGGACGGAGTAGCTTTTAGCAAGCGCTTCTAGCTGGGACCGCACAATTGGGTCGAGAGTGGCTTCCGCAGCTTGGGCGAAGCGTTCGGCTTGTACCAAGTATTCGACTGGTGTCATCATGGGCGCCAAACGATAAGCAGCCATGGCCTACGGGGCGTCATTACTCGTCCCAAACCAGTTCCCCGCACTCGCATTCGTAGATGCGCACGTGCCGCCTCTTCTTGGGATCCCACACCTTCTCCACCACTTGGAGGGGCGAGCCGCACTTCGCGCAGCGGAGCAAAGCTTTTGATGGGTCGTCTTGCAGCATGAGCGCTTCTCTTTGTTCAGAGACGCACAAACCCTGCAGCCGTTCCAGCTAAACTTAGGATATTTGACCGCGAGGTCGGCAGTAGAGAGAGGCCCGCCAGCGTGAACCAGCGGGCCTTGCTCTTCGATCTACTTCCCTCCCGGTCTCCGATCGGCCGCGCGGTCACCGCACCGAGATCCATCGGAAGCGCGATCGGACGCAGTATCGCATGGCCCGGCCACGGCGCTGGCGATCGGTACAACGAACGAGAGCGTGAGAGCAACGAGCAAAATACGTGTCATTCCAAACCTCCCTAAGGTTGAACGTGGGCACGATACTCGCTCTTGAACAATTGGGACGGTAACGTCCCACCACGACATGACCTTTTCACAAAAAAACCGCCGGCTGCGGGCCGGCGGGGTGCTCTGCTGCAGTGCGGCTGACTGTTACTGCCTCGGCCGTCAGCCGCGCGGACCGGATTACCTGGGCGATCGGCGCCGGGGCTTCATTCCTGCACCTCGCCGTGCCAGCGGGCGTCGTATTCCTTCTCCAAGGCCCTGAGCATTTGGGCCGAATGGAATACCGCGAACCTCAGCTGCTCGTCCTCGACACTGGCGTCGAACATCACCTGCGCGGCGATGCCGGCCATCCTCACGCAATCTCGAAGGCTAGTTTCGAGACTGCGAAAGGCCTTCGAATGGAGTTTATCGATTTCGAGCTCGGTGAACGGACGGTCGGACAGCGGCATCTCGATAACGTTGCTCATGCTGAGCGCTCCGCGCATTGGCAATTGCGTTCGATCAGCTCGAATAGCGATTGCAGGAACAAGATCTCGAAATCTTCGAGATTGCGCCCCGACTCCCCGTCGCCGTTCTGGTTCATCACCACCTTAGCGAGGCTGGCGAGCGACCATATCTCAACCGTCCGGACCGTCTCGGCTTTCCGCATCAGGCGCGTCAGCTTGCGCAGAACGGCATCCCGCCGCTCCCACAGCCCTTTGTTGACGATCTCAGCGACGGTCGAATTACCGGTGTGATCGGCAATCCAGGCGCCATTCCAGGAGCCATTTAGGGCAGTATAGGTCGCGGCCGCGCGCATGATCTGGGATTCGCGGTCGAGCTCTTCCTCGGACTTCGGCGGGGTGGGAAGCGCCGTAAGCTCGGCAACATTGCTCGGAGGCAACGCGATCGTAGGGGGGACCGCCGCGCGTGCGGCGGATAGGTCGATGATGTTAGACATGGTGGTGCTCTGGATCAAAACCGGCTTCTGACGGCCGGGTGCCAGCGGACAGCACTGGCGCCGGGACAGTTCAGAACGCCACCAGAGATGACGCGCGACGATCTTTCCCTTTCGGGTCTTGTATAACCGCCGCCTGCCCAGCATAGTGCTGCCGTTCACGCTGGCGGTTGACCAGCGCGTTCACGTCTCGATGGCGACAGTTGATCCCGGCAAGGATCGCCCTGCCATCGCCCTGGTGCCTACCCAGCCCCGGCAAGGGCTTTCGGCGGGAGTTCTGAAGCTCCGCTAATCAGTCCACCACTGATTTGGTGATTTTTCAATTAACAATTCTCCAGCTTGGGGAAATTTGCTTGCGTGCCCTCCTAGGTTGCTAATAAGTGCCGTCACATGGGGGCAAGAATGAGCAAACGAGGGAAGCGGCGGCAAACAGCACTGGCAAATCGCCAATCCAACAGCAGTGTCGGTCCAACCGTCGACGCGCGATTCTCAAAATTTCACTATACGACCGCGGCCGGGCTGATAGGCATCATCACCACACGGACGCTCTGGGCAACACACGCGAATTTCCTCAATGACACCGCAGAATGTCAGTTGCTGAGTAGGCTACTGACGCCGCAAGTCGAGAGAGAGTTTTCCGAGATTCTCCCTCGTCTCATCACACTAGGCGCATTTAAGCCAGAGTTATTGGACTCTCTAAACGGTAACACAATGCAAACGGAGGCCGAGAAGGTCACCTCTATCATTCTCAAGACGATTGAGCGCGTCTCTCCGATCTACATCACGTCATTCTGCATGCACGAAGTTGGATCACCGGAGAGTGAGCATGGACTGCTTAGTCAATGGCGGGGCTATGGACGAGGCGGATTCGCCGTGGAGTTTGATGAGAGGGAACTCGACCTGCTCACAAACGAGGAAAATCAAAAGCATTCGTATCAGGTAATGGCCACTCGGAAAGTAGAATACGAAAACCACGAAGCGGCGGCAAATCTATCGCGCTTCGACGGAATTGCAGCTGCGTTTTTGAAGGTCGCATTTGAGGATAAGGCACCTAACCTGGCGGCGCGCCCCGACATCCACAAAATACTCGGTGATCGTCATCCGCAAAATTACATCAGAGCATTTGTGGACGTTGTGCCATTCTTGAAGAGCCCACGATTTAAAGAGGAAAACGAATATCGAGTTGTTGCTCTTGCCACACGCCAAACTGTCAATTCGAGCGAACTGGATGGCAGACCGCATAAGCAAGTGCGCTTTAGGGAAGGGGCGGGGGGGACCGTCGTTCCGTATATCAGTCTATTCGAGGGGATTGGAAAGCTGCCGATCAAGAAGATAATTGTGGGTCCCCATCGTGACCAGGAGAACCAATTCAACGCTGCACGACTTCTCCTGGATCAAAATGGAATGGATGTTCCGATTGTAAGGTCGGACACCACTCTCAGATTTTGAGCATCGCTCCTGGAGAACAATGCGAGGGTACCGATGCCGGATTTGGTTCTGACTTTGCACCACTGCTACATGCACACGCTGGGCAACACTCCAGCCTTCAAAGTAATTGAAAATCATCTAGGCCGAGCCATGGTGCGATTGGCTCAACAGCCCTTCACGATCGTTCCGACGCAGCAGCCACCTGCGGGCCGCTGCCACCAGGCCCACATCATTGCGTGCCGAAACATGCGACTTCCACGGTCGCAGGATCGTAGGTCGTTCCGGCCAGGTTCACCGCGAAAATCGGGTTCGCGCTCCCTGAACGCCCGCTTGAAGCGCCCTTGATGATTCCGTTGCTGGCGGTGTCCTCGATGTTTCCGACGCATGTATAGGTCGTGTTCGCAAACGCGGTCGAGAAGTTCAGAGTGTAAGATCCTGCCGACGAGCGCGTCACGCTTGCGACGTTGTAGGCTTGGCTTATCGCTCCGCTTACACCTGTGAAGCGAACCCACGCCTTGGCCGCGCTCGGATGGCTCTGCTGCTGAGAGGGCGTGACCACTGCGGTTGTGCTGGTGGCCGTCTGCTGATCTGACTTGGTCGCAGCCGTCGCGCAGGTGCCGATCGTGGTGATCGCCGAACCAAAGCACATGACGCTGGTGACCGTTCCTGTCCCGTTCGCGGTGATCCACGACGGATTTGCACCCGCGCCACCGGACGACAGAAGCTGCCCCAGCGTGCCGGGGCTAAGAGCCGACCAGGATGAAGCCCCACGATAAACCACGCTGCCGTGCGTCGTGCCGAGCAGCTTGTCCAGCACCGCGGAAATTGGGTTATCGTCCAGGGTCGAGGTGATGCCGGAAATGTTGGACCTGATGGTCCCGTCCGGCGCGGTGCTGGGCGACACCAGCGAGTGCGCAAACCAATTGCTATAGCCGTCGGAGATGAACACGAAGGCGCCGCTTGCGACGTTGATGACGACCGGCGAAATGCCGCCGTTGATCCTGTCGTCCCCCCCGGTGGAATTCCTCACGATAGTAAGCGGCTTGTCGGCGGTGATCTTCGATCCGAGATCGATGACGTAGAGCGGCTGGCCAGGGTTGAAATCCGCGGCGCGGGGAAGAGTCCACGTGTGAGGGTCATGCCATGAGGCCAGCTTGTCCGTGGTAACGACGCGATCCGTACTACCCATCACGTAGTCGGCATCCCCGACCTTGGTCAAACTGTAGAGGTTTAAGATTTTCAGAAGCTCTGAGAATGGGAGCGCGTGAGAGGGATTGCTGTAATTCAGGGTATTGGCAATAACGCTGTTCGGCGGGAGCGTCTGATATTGCTGCGCCCGCGCCTCGATCGGCGAGATGATCAAAGCAACGGCCGCGAGAAGGACGCTGAAGAACTTTTTCATGCCGCGGTTCAATGCGATGTGGTGATCGACCATGAGATTCTTCCTATGCCTTGTTGCTTGCGATTTGCAATTCGGTCGCGCTCCGCAGCAGCATGTCACGCGCCGTTTGCAGCCGCCGCATGGCACCCTGATCCGATTGCAGTTGATGATGATGTAGCCCGCCCTTGCGAGGATGCGCGCAATAGGGCTGACCGCTGATCACGCAGTGATCGCCGTTGCAGGCGGCACAGCAATTGCTTTCGGTCAGTCCACCGAGATCGACCGCGGCGACACTCATGCCGAGGCCTTCTTGATCGGTGACGACAACACGACGTTCATCAGCATCATGTCCCGGGTGTGCTGGCCGTTGCCGGCCATGAACTCTTTGACCCAGGCATGATCGCGCATCCGCTCTGCCTTCAATCGGGCAACAGCAGCGTGTTCTTCTGGAGTGACCTCGCGATTGGTCAACGTCTCGCGGATCACTTCGTCACGGATGCCAAGATCCCGAAACATCTGGGTCGCGCCGATCATCTGAAGACGATCCGTTGACTGGAAGGGCGCATCGTCAAGCAATCCTGCCATCGCCTTATCAACGTTCGGATTGTCGCTCTCGTTGATCTTCGAGGTCAGTTCACGAAATTCCTTGGCCTCCGGGCCGTTGCCGGCGAGGAATTTATCGCGCCACTCGGCATTGCCTTTCAGCTCGTTGAGCCGGGCGGCCGCTTCCGCTCCGGTCGCCGGAATGGGCGGGGCCGGCGGCGGCGGCGGAGCCGGCGGCGGGGCCGCAGTTGCGTGGGCGACGATCATTTCACCAACCGTCTGTCCTTCTTGTCCCCACATGCTCATCGTGCAACCTCCTGGTGCTGTGTGTTGTCGGCAGCGAGACCGTCCGACAAGATGATCCGGGCCATGTCTGAGATCTTTCGGCGGTCCTTCTCGGCAGCTGCCTTGAGCCGCTGCTCGAGCTCAGCGTCGACACGCACGCCGATCATTCTGTCTTTCGACATTCGTGGTTCTCCGTGTTTGCGAAATCAAACAACCGTTAACGTTCGTCAACAACGCACCAGCTTCTTGTTGCGCAGAACCTGCATATTCTGGCTGATTTCACGGGTGATGAGCCATGTTGGCCGCTCGATGCTTCCGATGGGACGCACGGTGCGCCTGCGCTTGGCCATTTGGGCCTTGATGGGGGCAAATCGCTGGCTTCAACGTGTTATTGTCCGCTGAACACATCGAAGTCGACGCCGCGCGCGAGCTCCTGCCGTCCACCGAGGCTCTGCCGCGGGCCCGCCATGGGGAAGTTGCCGTAGCCGATGCCGTCGCAGTCGGCCAAGGCTTTGCCATGGCGCCGCATCATGATGGCGTATCTCATCGCGGAAACGAGGTCGTCGCGCTGCTTGACGATTTTGAAGTCTTCGTCGCGATGATAATTGCGCAGCTCTTCGAGCAGCTCGCCATTATGCGGCGCGATCGTGAGCTTGCCGCCGTACATCATGCCGCGGATTTCTTCGAGCGCGGGCTCGACGGCGTTGGTCTTCGTGCCGTGATTGACGGCGTGATGCATCATCATGTTGGCGCCGAAATTCTTGTACTGCTGGGCGAGCGGTAGCCCGCTGCCCTTGTCGTGCTGCGCCCCGTCATGTGGCCAGGCGATCGGGATCCGCAGGCCGCGCGCCATCGAGTGAATGCGCTGGACGTGATAGAGCGCCGAGCTTCGCTCCATCCGGAACGAGTCCACGACCCAAACGTGGCCGGTGTCGTGCGCCCATGCAATCAGCACCGCGGCGAACGGATGGCCGTATCCGAAGTCGATGCCGACAGACCAGCGCGCGTAGGTCGGAATATCAGTGTCCGGATTGAAGCTTTTCGAGATGGCCGGCAGGAGCTCAATCGGAAAGATCGGGCCGGCGCCGAGCTGCGGGGTGCCCTCGATCCGCGCCTCGCGTTCGTGCTCGGCATAGCCAGAGGAGAGCTCCTCTCGTCGAGCCTCCGAGATGTGCTTGACCTCGGAGGAGGGGATACGAAAGACGGCGCGATCTGACGATGGTTCGGAAAGGAACTTGTAGGTCACGCCGGCCGCGGCGCCTTCGCCGACCGGGGTAAACGAAACGATCAGGTGACCGTCGGTCGCGGAGGTGCGCGCCAGGAGCTCGCTGTAGATGTCCTCGCTCGGCCGCTCATCGATCCAGATCAGGTCGACGGATTCGCCTTGCAGCTTCTCGCGCCGCATCTCGAAAGACTTGAAGGTGAGGCTGGACGTACCGTCGGCGACGCCGTCGGTCTGGTGCGTGACAAACATGGTGTCGATCGCACCGGTACCGCCCGGGACCATCACTGGCTTTTTGCCGAAGCTCTCAAGCGGAATCATGCCGGTGCCGAACTCGTCATCGCCGCAAAGTTTCTTTTGCAACGTGTCGCGCACCAGCTGGCCGGACTCGCCGACGGCCCAGACGCGGACCGGCTTGTCGAACCGCTTTCCGGTCCACCAATCTGGGTAGAGCCCAGTCATGTGCAGCGCAACCTCGAACGCGGCGGACAGGGTCTTGCCGGACTGGTTGCCGCCATAGATCAGCCGCTGGTGCACGCCGCTCGATCCGGCCATGAAGAAAGCCTTCTGGCTCGGGTACCAGTAACTTTGATCGAGGAAGTCGATGCGGCGATACTTCTTGCGCCGCTCGCTCGACGACAGCGTCTGACGAGCCAGCCGAATGAGGCCCTGGGGATCCGGGGTATCGTCAGCCATTGATCACCTGTCCGTCGATCAGTTTCGCTTCCATGGCGCGCCGCGCAGCGTCAGCCGCCTCGAGCCGCTCGAGCCGCGCCAGCCCGTTGCCGCCGAACGTCTCGAGCATCTTCTCGCGGGAGACACCGAGCTGCCGGAGCGCGCGCAGCTCCTCAAGCGCCTCAGCGTCCGGGTCGATAACGCGGTGGGTGATGTCGACTGTCTGCTTGCTCACGACCGGGTCGACGCGGTCGAGCAGGGACAGCACAGCCCGGCCATGGTCGCGGTGCTTGCTGTCGCGGATCATGGCGAGCAGGGCGGCCACTGCCTCAGGATGGCTGCCGCGGAGATATTTCCGGCTTTCCTCCGCGATCGCCGCAATCATCCGGTCATCGTGCGCGATCTTCCAGGCGATCTTCGCCACGTTCGGGGTGGTCGAGTCCTTCCCGAAACCAGCCGCCCGCGCCGCGCGCGCGTAACGCCCATGCCCGGGCTTGCCGGTGATGAGCTCGTGGCAGAACGCGCGCCACTGGTCGTTCGGCAACGCCCGCATCGCCGGTCCGAGCTGCCCCCAGTCTGGCTTGGCCGGGGCAGGGGCCACCGTACGCTTCGCCCGCGCCATCAAGCCACCTCGCGCACAGCGGCCGCCGCACGCCGCTCCTGGATGGCCCGCTCGACGATCCGCCGCAACAGCGACCCCGCCGACCGATCCTCCTCGCGCGCCCAGGTCTCGAGCTCGGTCTTGATCTCCGGCTCGGCCTCAAACGTCACCTTCTCGCGCTTCATCCGCACACCTCCGAATTGATGTGCGCGACCGTGCAGCGAGGGGAGGCCGTCTTCAACGCACCGGGAAAATCGGAAGAAGGTTTGAGAGCGGCGCCGAGTGGGGAGGTGGGTCATGCGATTGGCGAGAGGGCGGCCGCTTCGGGGGTACCCCCCGGGGGGCGGGTCTGTTTGGTTCGAGATGCCAATATGGGCGCGATCGACATTCTTCCCATGGCATTCCCATCGATGTGCGAGAGCGGGGAGAACGGCAAAAATCACCGTAAAATCAATGATGTTAGCCTCCTCGGCTAACAGTGTCGCAGACTGCTGGTCGTGGATGGTTGGGCCGGGCTGGGAATATCTACCCGATGAGAGGCAAACGAGGGCGTTCCTCGCGCGTGTGCGTGCGTGCAGGTGGACTATGGAAACACGGTGAGGCTGTGGAAGCTGGTCGTGCGTGAAATGCCTTCCGGTCGGTGGCCAGCGGTGCGCCTCCAAGCGTCGCCGAAGGCAGAGCGCTGGTGGCGCAAAGCGGGTGAGGTGGGATGCGTGCGAGGCCGGGTTGCGCCATTGATGCACCATGGCAGCAATGGGCAATGGCGCGCGCTTTTGCGCCATGCCACGCCCTAGGGAAAAATCAATAGCGGAGCAGGCTCGGCCGCTCCATTGATGCGCTATTGATTTTGCTGCAATGGAGCACATCACGACGGCCTCTTTCCGTGGCAGACGCGGAGGCCCTTGAGGGGCTTGCGTGTGATGGGATCGGCGTAGTCCTCGCGGAGCAGGACGCCGTTCTTGACCCACGTCTTCACGATTTCGCGGCACTGCGGCTCCGTGCGGTCGTGGCAATGGCGCTGGACGACCTGCCAGGCGGCGCGCTCGGCGCCCTTGGATGCGTCGGAATAGCGCTGGCCGTTCGGCAGGCCGGCCTCGATCTCGTCGAGCACAGCGTTGAGCTGGGCGCCGCTGATGCCGTCCCAGGTCTTCGGCGGTTGCCACGGAATGACCGTCTGCACCTCGTCGCCCTGTGGATAATCCGGCGTGCCATTCTCGAGGCGGACGCCGATCAGCTTGAACCACGTGGCCTCGCCCGACGGTGGCGCGATGTTGACCTTGGAACTGTCCAGGCGCACGTAAAGCCGCCGCTCCTCGGTTGGGATGCCGAAGGTCTCGCCCTCGTTGTCCGCCATCCTGGTGAGCGTGTACATGAGCCGGCCGGCGTCCCGTGCGGCGCTGGCACCGCGGCCCGCGTCGGCGTCCCCGGCGATCTGCAGGCCCTTCTTCGTATGGTGCGGCACGTCGACGGCGATGTTGAATTCGATCGCCAGTTTCACAAGCAGGTCGCAGACGAAATCCATCGCGCCGTTGTCGTTCTCTTCGAGAGCGTGGAGCTTGACGAAGGGATCCAGCCCGACCAGGTCGATCTGTCGGTCCCGGATGGTTCTCCGCAGCATCGCCTCCAGTGGCCCCGCCGCGCGCGCTCCGTCCTTCAGTCCTGCCAGCTTGATGCCCTTTGGCGTGGCGCAAAACAGCCAGCCCTTGAGGTCGGCGGGCGCGATGTCGTGGTGAATGCGCGCCGCGGCGAGACGGCGCTGCAACTCGCTGTCGTCGTCCTCCAGGCTGAGCAGGAGCACCCGGCAGCGCTTGAACACGTGCTGACCGGTCAGCGGCCGCCCGGTGGCGAGCGCGAGGTACTGCAGCGTGCGGAGCGCGGTCTTGCCGGTGGCGCCGGGTGCAAGCAGGCCAGACAGAAAACGGCGACAGAACTGGTTGCCGAGCAGCCATTCCCGCGGAGGCGGGAGGGTCGAGCAGTCCCCGGCGTCCCACTCGTTGAGGCTCGGGCAGGGAGCTGGCTCGTCCACACCGGCGTTATACAGTGGCTCGCCGTCCACGCTCTCGGGATAACGATCATGCACAGGCCCGTGCTCGCGCTCCCAGGCCCTGTCGGCCTCCCTGCGGGCTTCCGCGGCTCGCCAGCTTGCCTCGGCCGCGGCCGCGCTCATGCCGCCATAGGCGGGATCGTGCAGCCACGGCTGTTCGGTGTGGGCGTCCATCACAAGGCCCCCCGTGCGACCGCGAAGGGCACAGCGATGGTATGCTGGACGCGATCGGCCCCGAATTCGTCGACGAGGAGCCAACGCTCGGCGAGGCGCCAGAGATTGTCCACCGCCGTCTGCAGGTCGACCCAGCCTTCCAGAAAAAACCACACGTGATGCCCGACGCATTCCTCGAAATCGTGGATGTCGCCGAGCGCGATGGGTGCTGAGACCTGAAGAGGCGCGTTCATTGCGCGTCCTCCTCGATCAGGCCGAGCTCCTGCGCCGTCGCGAGCGCTTTCGCGACACCGGCGGCGAACTCTTCAAGTCGCGCCATGCCGATGGTTACGCCGCGTTGCGTCGGGACGCTCCGGCCTTCCTCGTTAGTGCCGAACATGCGGCAATCAAGGAACGTGTGGCCTTCGTAATGCTTGATCGCGATGACGATGCTCTGCTTGCGATTGCGAGCCGATTTCCAGAATTTCGCGATCTCGATCGGCTCGTCAGGTGTCGGCAGGCTGCTCATGGCGTCACCTGATCGAGTGCCGCACCGATCGGCGAGGATGTTTCGCCGCGGCTGCTGCGCTTCATGGCAAGCTTGATCGCCGCGAGGTCGGCGCCATGTTGCAAGGCGAAGGAGAGAGCGATCGCGGCGTCTGATGCCAGCGCGTCAAGTGCGCTGTTCGCGTGAGCGGCGTTGATGAAGATTTCGCCTAGCCGGCCATCGGCGTAATAGCCCGCTGTCATGGTGAAGTCGGCGCCGGCGTGCTCGAACGAAAGCGTTTCGGAGGCTCTGCGGTTCGGCAGGCGTTGACGCGCGATTCCGGTTTGCTGTAAGGGCATGTTGCTGATCTCGACGTGATTGCGGCCGGTCTCTGGGGTGGTGCCCAGGCCGGCCGTTGCTTTTCGGGATTAGGCTGCGGGTGCTGCGAGCTCGCCGCGGGTCAGCTTGCGGAGCTGTCCGACGTTTGCGCCCTTCTTGCCAGCGCTGATCGGGAAAGTCGGAATGGGCGGGTTGCGGCGCCAGGTCCGTTCGGAGATCCCGGACACCAGCGCGCAAATCTTGAGCGATGTCGCTGCGCTGTCGGGCAAGCGCTCGAAGCGATCAAGGATCGCGATTTCTTTCTCGGACAAGCGGGGCATCGACACGGCTCCTTTGGTTCGGATGGCCGTGAAGTTGCGTGATGTCCGCGTGCGCTTGCAGTCTAGTCCTTTTGCAAAAAATCCTGCTGTAGGTTTTTCCGAGAAAATCCTACAGGCCGCCGTTCGTTATGAGCGGGCGTCGGCGCCACACAGCGTCTTCCGAGACCGGCCCATCCCACGTGCCGGCTTCAATTGCCTTGCGCCGCTCGCGGAGCAGTTCGCGTATGTATGCTTCAATGGTTTCTCGGCTCGGCTTGCGCCTCGGCGTAAGCTGCTCGTCATCGGGGAGCTTTGCGTTCTCCGCTTCGATCTGCCTAGCCAACTCGCGAACGTTCGGCTCGAGCATGTCGTCGTACCGCTCGATCAGACGCCAACCCTTCAGCTTGTTGAGCTCGTTCTGGGTTGTTGGCTTTGCCCATTTCTCAAACATCGCTCTCGCTACGTCGAGACCATGCGCTTCCTCAATTTCGTGGAACAGGAAGCTGACGCGCATGGCTGCGCCGGTCTTGGTCGTGGTCGGATTGGATTGCAGGAAAAGCTTCTTCAAATTTTCCGACATCGCGTCATGCCTCCGCCCGCTTCAGAGGGGTGACGTTGCTGTCGGCCGCGACGATCCAGGCGAGGTGATCGGCCCAGAGGTTCAGCGCCTCGACGCGCTCGCGCAGGTACAGCGCTCGGTTATAGACGCCTCCCACGCCGCTCTTGCCACTCTGATGACTGGACACGTGGTTCAGGATGGCCTCGACCACATGCGGCAGGATGCCCAAGCGATCGTTCATCAGTGTCGACATGGTCCGCCGCAGGTCGTGCGGTCGCCAGTGATCCAATGGCTTACCGAGATCCTTTTCGATGCGCGCGTCCAGGCGCTCCTTACAGCGGGACCAGCCAGAGAAGCCCTGTTGACCGATGCCGAACACGAACTCGCGGAGGCTTCCATCGCTGTTGGTTCGCCGGGTCTGCGCGCCCACGATCGCAAAGGCCGACTTCGATAGCGGTACGATGTGCGGCCGCTTGTTCTTGGTGCGCTCGGCCGGCAGGTCAATTGCGTCGATGTCGAAGGCCGGCAGTTTGATCGCGTCTGTGACGCGCTTTTCGGGCACTGTCGCCATGGTGATCTCGGGCCAGCGGAGGCTTGCAATCTCATCAGCACGCTGCCCGGTGAGCATCATCAATTTGAGAATCGCCCCGTGGTGATCGTCGCCGGCGTGCTTCCAAATCGCGCGAAGCTCGTGATCCTTGAGGACGCGGTCGCGGCTGACCTCCTCGGCCTTTGCTGTGTTGAGGACGGGGTTGTCCTCGATTCCATCGAAACCCTCAGACATGGCCCAGCCGAAAAAGTCGGAAAGGGTTGAGCGGACACGATTCGCCGCCACCGGGCCGCTGTTCGTCCTGATCGTGCCGATCAGTTCCGCGATGTCCCGACGGCTGATCTTGGCGGCCTGGAGCCCGTTGAGCGGCTTGGCGTGCTTCAGGATGTGGCGCTCGGTCTCGGTGTAGGTGCCCGGTCGGGTGGTTTCCTTCTTCGCGGCTAGGAACTTCTTGGCGACAGCCTCGAAGGTGTCGCTCGCCCGCTTCCGGCTCTCGGTCTTGTCGCCGGCAGGATCCTCACCAAGCTTCACTTTGGCGTGAAGCTGGGCGGCGTGCTCGCGGATGCCGAGTTTCACTCGCCCGTCAGCGTCCTTGACTGACTTGAAGCTCTCCGGCGTGGCGGAGCCGAGGCTCATGCGGCGCTGCTTGTCGCCGAGGGCATACTGGAAGACCCAACTCCTCGAGCCGCCGGCGCGCACGCGTAGGCCGAAGCCGGGGATGTCATCGTCGAAGAAAATCTTGTCCGTCTCGCCGGCCCTCAGCCGCGCCGCTCCAAAGCCCTTCGCCGTCAACTTCATCGGTTGCCCCCTGCCTGGGAAGACTATGGGAAGATGCAGGCTGTCCGTAGTTGGCCGCGAGTGTCCGTCCAGACTGCTGGTCTGGTAGGATTCTGAGTGATTTGCGAGGGGGTTACCAGTCCATTTGTCTCGTGGTGGCCGCCTTGTCCACTGGAACGGCCTGCTTTGGGTACTGCAGGTCGTTGGTTCGAATCCAGCTGCCCCGACCAGTCCCGGGCGGCGCTGGCCTAGAGGTCAGCATCCAACCGGCAATGGCCAGGCATCTACGCGTCCGGCCTCCGCTTCGCGCGGAAATCAGCAAAGCCTCATCGAACCTTCGCCCGTCGCGATAGACAAATCCGTGTTGGGGATTTCAGCGCCCAATGTCTAAACGGACGCCGCCAAGCGATGAATATTCCGCTTGCGCGGCGTTGCGTTTTGTCCGCCGCGCTCGTCAGTTCGAGGCGTACCAGCCGGGCGGAAATGGCACGTACGGCCAGGCCATCTGATTGTCGTTGGCGGCTTGCGGCGGCCGTTGCGACGCCATGCTCACGATTGGCGCGGGCGGGATCACGCGCAACGCGAGGCGCAGACGCGCACATTGCAATTTCATCATTGTCGTCCCCCCCCCAGCAATCTACTTGCTTCCAAACGTCCGATCGTCTGCAAAGTTCAGTCTTAAAATCGCCCTGCGCCGAAACGGCGCGCCCGTCCTCAAATCACGGGCATTCTAGAAAAACCGGCGCGGGCTTTCAACCAAACGCGCCGCTCCATCCCAAGAAGTAAGGTTGATCGGCAAGGTTAAAGGCGAGCGGCTGTTGCGGCCGTTTGGCTGGCTGCTATCAGATCGGTCCCGGCTCGCGATGGGCTGTCGACTCTGTGCCACCACAGATGACTGTTCGTCGCGGCGCGCGGATCAGCCTAAGTTCTGCGCCAGCGAGTTCTGCCATGTCTATTGACCGCAACATCGGGACCATCGGTCCGCAGTCAAACTGGACCGAGATCTGGCACCTCTGGACGGTGATCGTGCCGCGCCGCTCCATCAACGGGCAGTTCGTGCTCGGCAAGGTCTGGCGCCGCCATGACGGCCGCGACTGGATCTACAAGAAGTTCACCGAGTTCGACGGCGAAGAGGCGGCCTAACTGCCGCCTCTCTCAGGCCGCCTTCGCCTCCGCAGCCGGCTTGGCCGGCGGCGGCTTCAGCGGCTTGTCCTGCTTCTTCGACCACGAGATGTAATAAGCCACCGTCGTCATGATCGCGATGCCGGCGACGCTGACGAAGATCTGCGCGAGCAGCGACCCTGAGCTCATCGACAGCTCGAAATGACCGACGAAGGACAGGAACACGCCGACGCAGAACACGGCGAGCGACTGCTGGCCACAGACGATCAAGGGGTCGAACACCTTCCACTCCAGCCCCGGCCACTCCTTCGGCACGAAGCGGATCACCAGGATCACGATCACCACGAAGTGGAGGAAGCGATACGGTGCGAGGTTGGTCTTGTCATTGGGGTTGAAGGCCGAGAACAGCCATTCCGGGAACATGCCGCCGAAGGTGGGGAAACGGCCGGCCATGGTCATGACCAGCGCGAACAGGAGATAACCGAGGCAGACCCACAGCGTAACAGGCGAATTGATCAGCGTTGCCGAGCGCCGCGCGCCCCCCATCGAGCACCAGGCGCCGAACACGAACAGCACCTGCCAGCAATAGGGGTTGAAGTACCACTGGCCGGCCGGATAGGCGTTCAGGTTCCAGCCGTAATGGCGCGCGGCGAGCCACAGCACGATCGACAGTATCATCGTCAAATCGGGCTTGCGCAGCATGAACCACAGCACCGGCGGAAACAGGCCCATCAGCACGATGTAAAGCGGCAGCACGTCGAGGTTGAGCGGCTTGAAGCGCAGGAACAGGCCCTGGCGCAGCGTCTCGGTGGCGTTGTCGACGAGGCCGGCGACGTTGAACTCGTTGATCATCTCGGAATCGCCGAAGCGCAGCGCGAGATAGCTGATTGATGCGATGTAGATCACGAACAGGATGATGTGGGCGACATAGAGCTGCCAGACCCGCTTGGTCAGCCGCGTGGCACCGACGATGAAGCCGCGGTCCAGCATCATCCGTGCATAGACGAAGGAGGCGGTGTAGCCGGAGATGAAGACGAACAGGTCGGCCGCGTCGGAAAAGCCGTAGTTGCGGGTCGTGATCCAGTTCACGACGTTGTCGGGGATATGGTCGAGAAAGATCGCCCAGTTTGCGACACCGCGAAACAGGTCGAGCCGGAGGTCGCGACCCTTGTCGGGAAGTGTGGCGCTGACGTTCAGGAAGGCCATGCGTCGGGAGCTTTCAGAGAGGACAGAAGCACGGAGATCGATGAAACCGGGCCGCCAAACGGGGTCCCAGGATGAAACGCGGGTACGCAATTGTCACGGTGCAGCATAATGACTATACCGTTGGCGAGGGTTGCCGGGCCCGGAATCAGGATCAGTTCCCAACCGGCTTCTCTATACTATCCCCGAGATTTCCACCAACTGCCACCGTGACGCATCGAAATCGAACGGAAAGACCAAGAGGCCCCGACCAGTCATGACCGCACGCATTTTCAAGCCCGCCAAAAACGCGATGCAATCCGGCCGGTCCAAGACCAGGGAATGGCAGCTCGATTACGAGCCGGAGCAGCCGCGCTCGGTCGAGCCGCTGATGGGCTGGACCTCGTCGGCCGACATGAAGCAGCAAATAACGCTGCGCTTCCACAGCAAGGAAGAGGCGATCGCCTATTGCGAGCGCAAGGGCATCGCCTACCAGGTGATCGAGCCCAAGGAGTCGATCCGCCGGCCGGTTGCCTATGCCGACAATTTCTCGTTCCGCCGCGGCGAACCCTGGACGCATTGAGGGGCCATTCTCACCCGAAGCATCCAAAGTGCCGTCATGCCCGGGCTTGTCCCGGGCATCCACATTTTTGGCGGTAGACGAAGAACGTGGATGGCCGGGACGAGCCCGGCCATGAAGAAGGGAGCGGCTGGTCGCCCGCGCCTGAGAACCCTTGGCACCAATTCCGCCCCGTGCTTCGCTGCCTCGCATGACACGACCAGGACGAGGTGGGGGATGGCGGGGCGTGACCAGCTCGACGGCGTCGATCTGAAAATCCTATCCGAACTGCAGCAGGACGGGCGGGTTCGCAACAACGAGCTGGCGCTGCGCGTCGGCGTGTCCGCGCCGAACTGCCTGCGGCGGCTGAAGTCGCTGTTCAGCCGCGGCGTGATCCGGGCGGTTCGCGCCGTGATCGACGAGCGGCTGCTCGGCTACGAGGTGGTGTCGTTCGTCTCGATCCAGCTCGGCAGCCAGGCCCAGCCGGTGCTGGAGGCGTTCGAGAGCTCGATCGCCGCAATCCCGCGCATCCAGCAATGCTGGCGGATTTCCGGCGACACCGACTATCTGCTCAAATGCGTGGCCCCGAGTGTCGAGAGTATGCGGCAGCAGCTCCTGCATTTCGCCGCGATGCCTAACGTCAAGAACGTGCGCAGCTTCCCCGTGCTCGGGGTTGCCAAGGACGTGCCGCTGCCGTTGCACGAGGTCGCGGTGGCATAGCGGCAGGCTAGGGCGTGATGAAATGAGGCTTGATCGCCGAACGACGGTAGTGCGTTCCCTCTCCCGCTTGCGGGAGAGGGTTGGGGAGAGAGTGCTTCCGCATTGGGACAATCCCCAAGAGGAGAAAGCCCTCACCCGGCGCGCGGGACGATGCTTCGCATCGCCCGGACGCGCCGACCTCTCCCGCAAGCGGGAGAGGTTGCACCGAGCCCGTGGCTATCGATTCAACCCAAAACCATTCCGCTTTAGGGCTGCGAATATCCCAGCGGAAATCGGAATTTCAGCGGCGCGCGTCAGCGATAGCGGCCCCGAAACTCGCGCGGGCTTGTGCCAGTCCAGGTCCGAAAGGCCCGCGAAAAGCTTTTCTCGTTGCGGAAGCCGGCGATCTCGGCGATGCGCTTGATCGGCGTGCGGCCGCGCATCAGCTCCTGTTTGGCCAGCTCGAATTTCGTCTCCTCCTTGAGATCGCGCAGCGAGGTGGACTCCTCGCGCAGACGGCGATGCATCGTGCGGGTGGAGAGCGCAAGCTCGCGCGCGACGTCCTCGGCGCCGAGGACCCGTCCGCGCGCTTCTCGCAGCACGCGGCGGACGCGCTCGACCAGCAGGCGGTCGCGCCGGTACGGCAGCACGGTGAGCCGGAGCGCGCCCTTGAGCATGTTGTCGAGATCGGCCGCGCTGCGCGTCAGCGGCAGCGACAGATAGTGCTTGTCGAAGACGATGGCCGCGCGGTTCGCATCGAAGCGGACGGTCCGGCAAAAGATGGTCGGATAGACCGAGACGTGGCCGGGCTCTGAGTAAGGAAACTCAGCCGCGCGGAGCGCGATCTGGGAGTCGACAGCCCAGCATGAGAAGCCGAGGACGTAGCGGAACAGCGTGACGAGGCAGAACTCGCGGAAGGGCCCGAGGTCACGGAGCTGACGGATCGACACGACGGCGGTCTCTTCGCCAACCTCGAGATCGAGCAGCACATCCTCTGTGACCAAGCGGTGATGCCGGCACCAGCGCTTGAGCGCGACCTCCAGCGTGGGTGCGGTGATCGAGGCCCGGCACAGCATGCCGTAGGTGCCCCATGGCAGCCGGCGCGAGAACCAGCCAAGCGCCTCGTCATCGAGCTCGCGCATGGCATGGCCCGCCAGCGCTTCGAACTGGGCCGCGGTCACACGCCCATCAGGAGAATTCACAAGCTCCGGCGCGACCTGACCCCGGCTCAAGGCTTCGGCGGGATCGCGGCCGTAATGCTCGTACGCGGCCACCACGCCGCGGACGAAGGCGGCGGGCGTGACGGCGCGGCGCGGAATCGCGGTGGCGGCTTGAAAAGGCATCGGAATTCCTTTCGGAAATCCTCGCCAAGTTTGGCGGAAAATGCAACCTTTTCGACTGCAAGAGGGCCGGGACCGGGCTAGTTTCGGAGCCCAAAATACGGAGGACTCGCCTTGAACATCCCGAGCATCGATTTCGATCTGGGCGAAGACATCAGCCTGCTGCGCGACACCGTTCGTTCGTTCGTGGAGGCGGAGATCACCCCGCGTGCCGCCGAGATCGAAAAGGCTAATCTTTTCCCCGCAGACCTCTGGAAGCGCTTCGGCGACCTCGGCCTGCTCGGCATGACCGCGCCGGAGCGATATGGCGGCTCCAATATGGGCTATCTCGCCCATATCGTCGCCATGGAGGAAATCTCGCGCGGTTCGGCGGCTGTGGCCCTGTCCTACGGCGCCCATTCCAATCTTTGCGTCAACCAGATCCGCCGCAACGGCAATGACGCGCAGCGGCAGCGTTATCTGCCGAAGCTGATCTCAGGCGAATATGTCGGTGCGCTCGCGATGTCCGAGCCGGGCGCCGGCTCCGACGTGGTCTCGATGAAGCTGCGCGCCGACAAGCGCGGCGACCGCTACGTGCTCAACGGCTCCAAGATGTGGATCACAAACGGCGGCGATGCCGACGTGCTGGTGGTCTATGCCAAGACCGATCCGGAGGCCGGGCCGCGCGGCATGACCGCGTTCCTGGTCGAGAAGGGTTTTAAGGGCTTCACACACGGCCAGCATCTGGACAAGCTCGGCATGCGCGGGTCCAACACCTATCCGCTGTTCTTCGACGATTGTGAGGTGCCGGAGGAGAATGTGATGGGCAAGGTGGGCGAGGGCGTCAAAGTGCTGATGTCCGGCCTCGATTACGAGCGCGCGGTGCTCTCGGGTGGCCCGCTCGGCATCATGGCGGCCTGCATGGATGCGGTGGTGCCCTACATGCATGAACGCAAGCAGTTCGGCCAGCCGATCGGCGACTTCCAGCTGATGCAGGGCAAGCTCGCCGACATGTATGCGACCTGGCAGGCCACGCGCGCCTATGTCTATGCGGTGGGCCGCGCCTGCGACCGCGCCGACCACGCGCGCACCCTGCGCAAGGACGCGGCTGCTGCGATCCTCTATTCCGCGGAGAAGGCAACGTGGATGGCGGGCGAAGCAATCCAGGCGCTGGGCGGCGTCGGCTATACCTCCGAATTCCCGGTCGGGCGCCTGTGGCGCGACGCCAAGCTCTACGAGATCGGCGCGGGCACCTCGGAGGTGCGCCGCATGCTGATCGGCCGCGAGCTGATGGCCGAGACGGCTTAAGTCCTTCACCCCATTGGAATCACCATGCCGCTTCATTCCAGCATCGATCCGTCGTCATCAGATTTTGCACGCAATTCCGAGGCCATGCGCGGCCTCGTCGCGGACTTGCGTGAGAAACTCAGCGAGGTCGCCGGTGGCGGCGGCGAGGCTTCGCGCAAGCGCCACACCGCGCGCGGCAAGATGCTGGCACGCGAGCGCGTCGACCTCCTGGTCGATCCCGGCACCTCGTTCCTGGAGCTATCGCCGCTCGCAGCCTATGGCCTCTATGGCGGTGACGTGCATTCGGCCAGCGTCGTCACTGGCGTTGGGCGCATCTCGGGCCGCGAATGCGTGATCGTCGCCAACGATGCCACCATCAAGGGCGGCACCTACTACCCGATGACGGTGAAGAAGCATCTGCGCGCGCAGGACATTGCGCGGCAGAACAATCTGCCCTGCGTCTACATGGTGGATTCCGGCGGCGCCTTTCTGCCGCTGCAGGACGAGATCTTTCCGGACGAGCGGCACTTCGGCCGCATCTTCTACAATCAGGCGCAGATGTCGTCGCAGGGCATTCCGCAGATCGCGATCGTGATGGGCTCCTGCACCGCCGGCGGTGCCTATGTGCCGGCGATGTCGGACGAGAGCATCATCGTGCGCAACCAGGGCACCATCTTCCTCGGCGGCCCGCCACTGGTGAAGGCCGCGACCGGCGAGGTCGTCAGTGCGGAGGAGCTCGGCGGCGCCGACGTGCATTCGCGGCAGTCCGGCGTGACCGATCACTACGCCCAGAACGATGCGCATGCGATCGGCATCGCCCGGCGTATCGTCGGCACGCTCAAGCCTTCCGTGCGGCCGAACCTGAACATGCATAAGCCGCGCGATCCGCTGTTCGCGGCGGAGGAAATCTACGGCGTGGTGCCGGTCGACGGCCGCAAGCCGTTCGACGTGCGCGATATCATCGCGCGCATCGTCGACGGCTCGGAGTTCGACGAGTTCAAGAAACTCTATGGCACGACGCTGGTGTGTGGATTCGCCCATATCTGGGGCTATCCGGTCGGCATCATCGCCAACAACGGCATTCTCTTCAGCGAGAGTTCGCTGAAGGGTGCGCATTTCATCGAGCTGTGCTGTCAGCGCGGCATTCCCCTGGTATTCCTGCAGAACATCACCGGCTTCATGGTCGGCAAGAAGTACGAGGCGGGCGGCATCGCGCGCGACGGCGCCAAGCTCGTCACGGCGGTTGCGACGGCGTCGGTGCCGAAATTCACCGTCGTGATCGGCGGCTCCTACGGCGCCGGCAATTATGGCATGTGCGGCCGCGCCTACTCGCCGCGTTTCCTCTGGATGTGGCCGAACGCGCGCATCTCGGTGATGGGCGGCGAGCAGGCCTCGATGGTGCTGAGCCAGGTCCGACGCGATAATATCGAGGCCAAGGGCGACAGCTGGTCCAGGGAAGAGGAAGACAAGTTCCGCGAGCCCATTCGCGCGCAATATGAGAGCCAGGGCCACCCGTACTACGCGACCGCGCGGCTGTGGGACGACGGCGTGATCGATCCGGCCGACACGCGTCTCGTGCTCGGCCTTGGCCTCTCGGCGGCATCGAATGCGCCGCTCGAGCCGACGAAATTCGGCCTGTTCAGGATGTAATGTGATGGACCGCTCAAAACTCTACCGGCGTTTCCGCACGCTCCTGGTCGCCAACCGCGGCGAGATCGCCTGCCGCGTCATCCGCACCGCCCGTGCGATGGGCCTGCGCACGGTCGCGATCTATTCCGAGGCCGATCGCGAGGCGATGCATGTCGCGCTCGCCGATGAGGCCGTATTGCTCGGGCCCGCCCGCGCCCGCGACAGCTATCTCAATATCGAGCGCTTGATCGAGGCCGCGCGCAAGACCGGAGCGGAGGCCGTGCATCCCGGCTACGGCTTCCTCTCCGAGAATGCCGAGTTCGCGCAGGCTTGTTATGACGCCGGCCTCGTCTTCGTCGGGCCGACCGCCGGGATGATGACGGCAATGGGCTCGAAATCCGGCTCGAAAGAGCTGATGGAGAAGGCCGGCGTGCCGCTGGTATCAGGCTATCACGGCGAGGCCCAGGACGAGGCGACGCTCGCCAAGGCGGCGGACAAGATCGGCTTTCCCGTGCTGGTGAAGGCCTCCGCCGGTGGCGGCGGGCGCGGCATGCGCATCGTGCGGTCCGCCGATGAGTTGGCGCCGGCGATCGTCAGCGCCAAGCGCGAGGCCAAGGCCGCCTTCGGCGACGACCGCATGTTGATCGAGAAGTACGTCGACAATCCCCGGCATATCGAGGTGCAGATCATCGGCGACAGCCATGGCAATCTGCTCTCGCTGTTCGAGCGCGAATGCACGCTCCAGCGCCGGCATCAGAAGGTGATCGAGGAGGCGCCATCACCGACGCTCAATGCTGCGCAGCGCGAAACCGTCTGCGCCGCCGCGCGAAAAGCGGCGGGCGCGGTGAACTATGTCGGTGCCGGCACCATCGAGTTCGTCTCCGACGGCAAGGACGTGTTCTTCATCGAGATGAATACGCGCCTGCAGGTCGAGCATCCCGTCACCGAGCTGATCACCGGCATCGACCTGGTCGAGTGGCAGCTACGCGTTGCCTTCGGCGAGGCGCTGCCGCTCAAGCAGGATGAGATCAGGCTCAACGGCCATGCCGTCGAGGCGCGCGTCTACGCCGAGAACCCGACCAAGAACTTCATGCCGTCGGTCGGCAGGATCTCGACCTGGCGGTTGCCGGCGGAGACCGGGGGCTTGCGTATCGACGCTGGCTATCGCGAGGGCGATACGGTCTCGCCGTATTATGACGCCATGCTCGCCAAGGTGATCGCGTGGGCGCCGACGCGGGACGTCGCGATCGAGCGGCTGAACCGCGGGCTGGAGGAATCCGACGTCCGCGGCATCGTCACCAACATCCCGTTCCTGTCGGCGCTGATGACGCATCCGCAGGTGCGGATCAATGCGATTGACACCGGCTTCATCGAGCGCGAGCTGGCGGTGCTGACCGCGGCGGCGCCGGCGCCTGGAGAGCTCGAGCTCTGCGCCGCAGTCGCCGCAATCGTCAACGAGGAACAGCAGGCCGCGCAGGCCGAGACGAATTCGCCGTGGCAGACCTTCGGCTGGCAGCCGATCGGTCGCCGCCAGCGCAGCTTTGCCTTCCGTGTCGGCCATGGTCCGGAGCAGAAGATCGCGCTGAACTATGGCAGCGGACCGTCGACGCTGGTGATCGGCGACCGCGAGCTGG
This sequence comes from Bradyrhizobium yuanmingense, assembly GCF_025200905.1. NCBI lineage: Bacteria > Pseudomonadati > Pseudomonadota > Alphaproteobacteria > Hyphomicrobiales > Nitrobacteraceae > Bradyrhizobium > Bradyrhizobium yuanmingense. The sequence continues at coordinate 3,471,903 of NZ_CP104173.1, forward strand.
CGTTCACGATCGCAGCGAAGGATGGGGGCTTCGATCTGACGCTCGACGGCGTCAAATCGTCGGTGGCAGCGGTCATCGATGGCCATGAGCTGTACCTGCGCACGCGCAACGGCCGCTTCGACCTGCATTGGGTGGATCCGTTCGGAGGCGAGAGCGAGGAGCATGTCGGCGAGGACAAGATCGCAGCACCCTTGCCGGGCACGGTGGTTGCCGTGCTGGCCGAGGAGGGGGCCGAGCTGGAGAAGGGCGCGCCGATCCTCACGCTGGAAGTGATGAAGATGGAGCAGACGCTGCGCGCGCCCTATGCCGGCGTGCTGAAATCTATCAAGTGCAAGGTCGGCGACATCGTGCAGGAGGGCGTCGAGCTCGCTATGGTCGAACCTGCAGGGGAATGAGATGAGCGATCCGGTCCGCATCATCGAAATGGGGCCGCGCGACGGCCTTCAGAACGAGAAGACGTCCGTCAGCGTCGAGGCGCGCATCGCCTTCATCGAGGCGCTCGTGGCGGCCGGGCTGGATACCGTGGAGGTCGGCGCCTTCGTCTCGCCCAAGGCTATCCCGCAGATGGCAAGCTCGGATGCCGTGCTGCGCGGCGTCGCGCATGTGAAGGGCGCCGAATTCCACGTGCTGGTGCCGAACGAGAAAGGCTATGACGCCGCGCGTGCCGCGGGCGCGAAAGTGGTCTCCGTGTTCGCGGCGGCCTCCGAGGGGTTTTCCCGGGCGAACATCAACTGCACGATTGCGGAGTCCATCGAGCGCTTCAAGCCGGTGCTGGCGCGCGCCAGGGAGGATGGCGTCAAGGTGCGCGGCTATATCTCCTGCGTGCTGGGCTGTCCGTTCGATGGCGAGATCAAGCCGAAGGCGGTCGCCGATCTCGCGCGCACGCTGTTCGAGCTCGGCTGCTACGAGATCTCGCTCGGCGACACAATCGGTGTCGGCACGCCAGCCAAGGCCAAGGAGATGCTGCGCGCGGTTGCGGCCCACATTCCCGCAGCCAGGCTCGCGATGCATTTCCATGACACTTACGGCCAGGCGCTCGCCAACCTCTATGCGGGCCTGGAGGAGGGCGTCCGGGTCATCGACGCCGCTGCCGGCGGGCTCGGCGGCTGTCCCTATGCGCCGGGCGCGACGGGGAACATCGCGACCGAGGACGTCGTCTACATGCTGGAGGGTATGGGCGTCAGGACGGGTGTCGATATGGAGAAGCTGCTGGCGGCGACGAACGCGATGAGCGGCGTGCTCGGCAAGCCGCCCGTGAGCCGCGTGGCCTCCGCGCTGAACGCGAAGAAGAAGCGGGCTGTCTCCTAGTTCTCCGTCATTGCGAGCGAAGCGAAGCAATCCAGAGTCTTTCCGCTGAGGCGGTCTGGATTGCTTCGTCGCAAGGGCTCCTCGCAATGACGACCGAGAGAGTTTTCAAGCCGCCTTCAGCCCGACATCCGGCAGGCGCGGGCGGTTCTTCAGCGCCTTGGCCATCAGGGCCTCGACCTCGGCCGTTTCCTGCGGCAGCAGTGCCAGGCGGGGCGGGCGCGTCAGGGCGGTGCCGCGGCCCATGATGTGCTCGCACAGCTTGATGCACTGGACGAGGTCCGGGCGCGCATCGAGGTGCAGGAGCGGCATGAACCATTCGTAGAGCGGCATCGCCTCGGCGAAGCGCCCGGCCTTGGCGAGGCGGAACAGGGTCTCGCCCTCGCGCGGGAAGGCGTTGGACATGCCGGAGACCCAGCCCACAGCGCCCATGGCGACGCTCTCGACGATGACGTCGTCGAGACCTGCGAACAGCACGAAGCGGTCGCCGACCATGTTGCGGGTGTCGATGAAGCGTCGCGTGTCGCCGGAGGAATCCTTGAAGCAGACCACGGTCTCGACGTCGGCGAGCGAGGCCAGGATGTCGGGCGTAACGTCGTTCTTGTAGATCGGCGGGTTGTTGTAGAGCATCACCGGCAGGTCGGTCGCAGAGGCGACAGCGCGAAAATGCGCGGCGGTCTCGTGCGGCTTGGAGGAATAGACCAGCGCCGGCATCACCATGACGCCGTCGATGCCGATTCGTGCTGCTTCCTTCGCGGTCTCCACCGCAAACGCGGTGGTGAATTCGGCGATGCCGCACAGCACGGGCACCCGGCCCTTCGCGACCGACTTCGCCGCTTCCATGATCGCGACCTTCTCCTTGCGCTCAAGCGAGGTGTTCTCGCCGACCGAGCCGCAGACGATCAGGCCGGAGACGCCGTCGCGGATCAATCCGTCCATCACCTTGGCGGTTGCGTCGATGTCGAGCGAGAGATCGTCGTAGAATTGGGTGGTGACGGCCGGGAAGACGCCTTCCCAGGCAACGCGGCGGCTCATGATTTGACTCCAGGTGTAGATGCCGGCGGGGGGCTGGAGCCGCCGGCTCTTGTGAAAGGGATGGGGAACGGGATCAGAGCGTCGCGCCGACCTTGCGCAGCTCGGCGAGGACGGGGGCCTTGGGCAGCCAGATCTTGTCGAACTCGGCAATCACGGCCTCGGTGTCCTTGGCATCGACCTGGCGGATCGGGATCGGTGCTTTCTTGAAGTTCTGGATCAGCGTGGGCTCGTTGCCGGCGAGCTCGTCGATCTGCGCGTCCAGCGTCGTCTTGATCGTTTTCGTGATCAGCTCGCGGTCGGCGGCGGGCAGCGATTGCCAGACGCGGCCGGAGACGACCGCGGCCATCGGCATGAAGACGGCGTTCATCTGCAGGATCACCTTCGACACCTTGTCGAAACGCTGGTTCCAGGAGAATTCGAGATCGGCCTCGAGACCATCGACTTGGCCGTTGGCCATGGCGTCGAACACTTGCGGCGTCGGGATCGGCGTCGGCGCCGCGCCGAGCGAGGAATAGAAGTCGCGATAGACCGGCGTCGGGTTGATGCGCAGCTTCATGCCCTTGATGTCGGCGAGCGAATTCAGGTCCTTGGAGGAGAACACCGCGCGCATTCCAGTGATGCCCCAGCCGAGCCCGATCGTGCCGGTCTCCTGCGGCAGCACCTCGAACAACTTCACCGCCGCCGGATGCCGCACGAACTTTGCCACCGCCGGCGTCGAGCGCACGATGTAAGGCGCGTTGATCGCGGCGATGTGCGGCACGCGCGAGCCGAGCTCGGCGGCCTGGATGAAGCCCATGTCGAGCGCGCCGGACTGCAATTGCTGCATCATCGCGGTCTCGTTGCCGAGCTGGCCGGCGTGAAAGACGGTCAGGGTCAGGCGGCCGTTGGTGGCGGCCTTGAGCTCGTCACCGAATTTGAGCGCGGCCTTGTTCCAGGAATGGCCGTTCGGCGTGATCAGGCCGAGACGGAATTCCTTGGCCTGGGCGAGCGCCAGCGACGGGGTGAACACCGAGGCGGCGGCACTGGCGGCGAGAAAGTGGCGGCGTGAAAGCGGCATCGTGGGACTCCTTTGGGCCTATTTGACGAGGATCAGCGAGAGCGATGGGTACAGCGAGAGCAGCACCAGGAGGATGCAGGCGATGACGAAGAAGGGCAGCGTCACCATGAACATCCTGCCGGGCTTGGCGCCGGTGACGGCGGCCGCGACGAAGAAGCAAAGCCCGACCGGCGGCGACAAAAGGCCGAGCACGAGGTTAATCACCACGACGACGCCGAATTGCCGGGGGTCGATGTGATAGATCTCGGTTGCGACCGGCAGCAGGATCGGCACCGTCATGATCAAGCCGGGAATGCCGTCGATGACAGTGCCGATCAGCAGCAGGATGACGTTGCAGATCAGCATGAAGCTGACCGGATCCTTGGCGACGGTCTGGATCCAGGCGGCGGTCTCCTGTGGCACCTTGCCGAAGATCAGCACCCAGGAGAACACCGCGGCGGCTGCGACCAGAAACAGCACGATCGCCGAATAGATCGCACTGCGCAGCATCATCTGTGGCAGCTGCGAGAACTTGAACTCCTTGGTCCAGAACTTTCCGACCAGGGCCGCAGCCACCGCGCCGACGGCCGCGGATTCCGTGGCGTTGGCGAGGCCGCCGAGAATGGTGCCGACGATGACGATCGGGATCAGCAGCGTCGGCGAGGTCCGCAGGATGGTCATCACGCGCTGGCGCGGCGTCTGGTAGGCCGCGCGCGGATAGTTGTAGATGTAGCCCATCAGCGCGATGACGAGGCAGAACATCACGGTGAGGATGACGCCCGGGACGATGCCGGCGATCAGCATGTCGCTTACCGAGACCTGCGCCAGCACGCTGTAGACCACGAACATCACCGAGGGCGGGATGATCGGGCCGAGCATGCCGCCATAGGCGGTCAGGCCGGCCGCGAAGGTCTTGTCATAGCCCTTCTTCTCCATCTCGGGGACCATGATCTGCGCCATGATCGCGACCTGCGCGGTCGCCGATCCCAGGATGGACGAGATGAACATGTTGGCGAGGATGTTGACGTAGGCGAGCCCACCCTTGAGCGAGCCGACGAAGGCCATCGCCATGTCGACGATGCGCCGCGTGATGCCGCCGCCATTCATGATCTCGCCGATCAGGATGAAGAGCGGGATTGCGATCAGGCCGTAGCTGTCGACCCCGCCGAACAGCTGCAGCGGATAGGATTGGAACAGCACCGGGTTGCCCGAGGCGGCGATGTAGACGAGGCCGGCGAGGCAGAGACAGAGGCCAATCGGTACGCCGACCAGCATGAAGGCCATGAAGGCTGCTGACGTGATCATCAATTGACCCCGTCGAGCTCGGAGAGCTGAAAACCCTTCGGCGGCGTGCGCGGGACCAACTCGAGATCTTCCAGCAGGTTGGCGAGACCATGTACGGTCATCGACACCGCGAAGATCGGCAGCGTCAGATAGAGCACCCAGGTCGGCCAGTTCAGCGTCTGCGTGCGCTCGGTGTAGAGGAAGTTGAAGGTCTCGGCGGCGAGCTTACGCCCGTCGAAGCCGGCGCGGGCGAGGCCCACCGGGTCCATCCAGAGCACGCAGGTGACGATCAGGGCGACGCCGAACACCACGACGAGGCCGGTCGAGATCACTTTTGCAAATTTCTGGTGCTGACCGGAAAGTCGCTCCGTCAGCATGGTCACGGCGAAATCGAGCCTCAGCCGCGTCATCGCGGATGCCCCGATGAAGGTCAGCCAGACCACGCAATAGACGGCGGATTCATCGATCCAGTAGATCGGGAAATGCGAGTAGCGGGTGACGACGTTCACCAGGATCAGGCCGGTGAGCAGGTACATCAGGCCCATCAGCGCGAGCCGCTCGCAGGCGAGCAGGGCGCTCGACATCCGGACGATCATGCGTCGGAGGCTGAGTGCGCGCGTGGCCGGCATGGTCTGCTCGATCATGAAAGAGGCCCCAACCCCCTGAAGATTTGTCGTGCGATTGCCAAATGTATAATTTATACATTTTGGGAGTCAAACGGAGTTTGCGGTCATTTCGGCGGCAGGGCGCGCGTTTGCTGGGCACTATGCGGCGCCCCGGCTTTTGCCGGGCAGCTCGACATGCAAGACAGGGACCGCGTCGGCCGCGCGAGTCGGGAAGGACATCGGACGATCAGATGAAACAGCCTCTGAAGCATCGCACCCTGTCGGCTGCGATCGTCGACCAGCTCCGCCAGGCAATCCTCGACGGCTCCTATCCGGCCGGATCGCAGCTGCGCCAGGACGCGCTGGGCGAAGCCTATGGCGTCAGCCGCATCCCGGTGCGCGAGGCGCTGTTCCAGCTCGAGGCGGAAGGCTTGGTGCGCATCGTGCCGCAGAAGGGCGCCATCGTCTCGGAGCTGTCGTTGGACGAGATCAACGACGTGTTCGACCTCCGCCGTATCCTGGAGCCGCGACTGCTGGCGCAGTCGGCGCCGCGCTTCACCGCGCAGGATTTCGACGGGCTCGACGACATCCACCGGAGCTTCGAGAAGGCGATCAAGGCGCGCAACGTCAGTGAGTGGGGCCAGCTCAATGCCGACTTCCACATGGCGCTCTACGTCCACGCCCCGCAGCCGCGCACGCGCGCGATCGTGCTGTCGCTGCTGCAGACCAGCGACCGCTACACGCGGCTACAACTCTCCAACACCAAGTCGATGGGCATTGCCGAGAAGGAGCACGCCCATCTGATCGCGCTCTGTCGTGCGCAGAAAGTAGAGGAGGCCTGCCGCTTCCTGGAGCGGCACATCGAGGCCGTGCGCAAAGACCTGCTGCAGGTGGTGGCGAACGCGCCGAAGTCGCGGCGGAAGGAGAAATCGTAGGGTGGGTTAGCCGAAGGCGTAACCCACCGCTGTTCGTCTCCGCTGCGACAGAAGAGGTGGATTACGCCTTCGGCTAATCCACCCTACAGGCCGGCGATCGCTTCTACCTGCTCCCGTCCGGCCCCATCACGAGGTCCGGCAGCCAGGTCGAAATCCCCGGCACCAGGCACAGCAGCAGCACTGCAAGCATCATCAAGAGCACGAAGGGCAGCGTACCCCAGATCACCTCGCGCAGGGGAATATCGGGCGCGACGTTGCGGATGACGAAGATGTTGAGGCCGACCGGCGGATGAATCAGCCCCATCTCCATCACGATGGTCATGACGACGCCGAACCAGATGATGTCGAAATTGGCGGCGCGGAGCGGCGGCAGGATGATCGGTGCCGTCATCAGGATGATCGAGACCGGCGGCAGGAAGAAGCCGAGCACCACGACCATGACGAGGATCGCGAACAGCAGCTCCCAGCGCGGCAGATGCATCGCGACGATGGATTCGGCGACCGATTGCGAGATGTGCAGATAGCTCATCACGTAGGAATAGAGCAGCGACATGCCGATGATCATCATCAGCATGGTCGATTCCCGGATCGTCGACTTCATAATCGGCGCGAGGTCGCTCGGCCGCCATACGCTGTAAATTGCAGCGATCAGCGCCAGCGCGAGGAGGCCGCCGAGGCCCGCGGTCTCCGACGGCGTGGCGTAGCCGCCATAGAGCGCGACCATGACGCCGGTGAGCAGCAGCACGAAGGGGATCACGCGCGGCAGCACGCTGAAGCGTTCGGCGAGCGTGTACTCGTCACGATGCAAGATCGGAGCTTCCGGTTCGCCGTTCTTGTAAGCCACCTCGGCGGCGGCATATTCCTGGCGGAAGCGAACGACGGCATAGGCGCCGAATAGGAAGACCAACAGCAGGCCGGGACCGATGCCGGCGAGGAACAGGCGGCCGAGCGACTTCTCGGCGGCGACCGCGAACAGGATCATCGTGATCGAGGGCGGCAGCAGGATGCCGAGCGTGCCCCCCGCTGCGATGATGCCGGCGGCGAAGCCGCCGGAATAGCCGCGCTTGCGCATCTCGGGGATCCCGGCCGAGCCGATCGCCGAGCAAGTTGCCGGCGAAGACCCCGCCATCGCCGCGAACAGCGCGCAGGCGAACACGTTGGCAACGCCGAGGCCGCCGGGCACGCGGTGCAGCCAGGCATGCAGCGCCAGATAGAGATCCTGGCCGGCGCGGGACTTGCCGATCGCCGCGCCCTTCAGGATGAAGAGCGGGATCGACAACAGCGTGATCGAGGCCATCTCCTCGTAGACGTTCTGCGTCACCGTATCGAGCGAGGCCGAGGGCATGAAGATGGCCATGAACACCACCGCGACCGCGCCGAGCGCGAACGCAATGGGCATGCCCGAGAACATCACGAGCAGCGTCACGATGCCGTAGGCGACGCCGATACCGAAAACGCTCATGGCCGCTTGGCTCCGGCGAAAGGCAGCGCAAGCTGCACGAGGATCTGGATGCAGAGCAGGCTCATCCCCAGCGCCATAAGCGTGTAGGGAATGGCGAGCGGCGGCGACCACATCGAGTTGGAGACCTGGCCGTCGACATAGGCTTCGTGCGCCAGTGTCCACGACTTCCAGGTGAAGAAGGCGCAGAACAGGAACGTGGCGGCATCGACCAGCCAGAGCCGGACCCGGTTCGCGAATGGCGAGAGCAGGCCGACGAAGGCCTCGATGCCGATATGACCGCGGTTCTGCTGCACATAGGCCGCCGTCATGAAGGTCGCGCCGACCAGCAGGAACACGGCGGCTTCGTCCTGCCAATAGTTCGCGGCCTTGTACAGCGCGCGGCTGAGCACGCTGTAGCTCAGGATTGCACAGGCCGCGACAAGTGCGATCGCGGCGAACACGACGATGATGCTGTTGAGGACGGCGAGACCGCGATCGATCGCCGCCGCAGGGCCGGTCCCCGCGGCAACGCTCGTCCGGTCGTCACGATCCGGAAGCGGACCGTGGCTCATGCTGCGACGTCGATGGCGAGCTTGAGCAGGTTTGCGGCGGTCGCGGTCTTGGCGCTGTAGTCCTTCCACGCGGTGTCGCGGGCGATGTCGCGCCATTTTCCGACGGTGGCGGCGTCGAGCGCCGAGACCTTGGCTCCGGCCTTCTCATAGACCTTGGCGACCTCGACGTCGTCATCCTGCGCGCCCTTGCGGCCGAAGGCTTCGAGCTCGGTGCCGACCGCGAGCAGGATGTCCTGATGGTTCTTCGGCAGCTTGTCGAAGATCGCCTTCGACATCATCAGCGGCTCGAGCATGAACCAATAGGAGGCGCCCGCGCCCGAGGTCAGCGACTTCGCGACCTCTTCCAGGCGGAACGAGATCAGGCTCGTCGAGGAGGTGATGCCGGCATCGCAGGCGCCGGTCTGCATCGCCGCGTAGATCTCGTTCGACGGGACCGACAACACCGAGGCGCCGGCGGTCTGCAGCACCATGTCCATCTCGCGCGAGCCGCCGCGCACCTTGAGGCCCTTGGCGTCCTCCGGGACGACGATCGGCTTGGAACGGCTGGCGACGCCGCCGGCCTGCCAGACCCAGGTGAGCAGGATGATGCCCTTGTCGGCCAGGAAGTCGGTCAGCGCCTTGCCGACGGGCTCCTTCTTCCAGCGCAGACCCTGGTCGTAGTTGGTCACGAGGCCCGGCATCAGGCCGATATTGGTTTCCGGCACTTCGCCGCCGGCATAGGGCATCGGATAGAGGCTGATATCGAGCGCGCCCTTGCGCATGGCGGAGAACTGCGCGTTGGTCTTGATCAGCGAGGAGTTCGGATAGATCTCGGCGGCAATGTCGCCATTGCTGCGCTTACTCACTTCGGCGGCGAACATGCGGCACAGCCGGTCGCGGAAATCGCCCTTGTCGATAGTGCCGCCTGGGAACTGATGCGAGATCTTCAGCGTGGTCGCGGCCTGCGCGGTGCCGGTGCCGAAGCGGAGAATGGCAGGTGCCGCGACGGCGGTCGCGAGCAGATGGCGGCGCGTGAACATGATGTAATCCCCTTGGGCGTTTCTTTGGGCGTTTCTCGGAGTGTTTTGGCAGAGGTGATTTGAACTGGGTTCTTCGCGACCGCGGGGCCAATCCAAGCCGGTCTCCATCCGATGGTCTTTCATCTGATAGTTCGAGACAGAGTGCCGCGGCAAGTGTCGGTTGTGCTGCGCTGCAGCACATCCGATCCATGCGGGCTCGCCAATCAACGAGGGCGGCTGGCCGCAGAAATTTATCGATGGTCAGCGTAACAACGCCACACGGCTATCCGTCGAGACAGGATAGCGGCGTCCGTCGCTGACAAACAAATCACGAAGGAAGATGAACCATGACCATTCGCACCCGCATCGTGCTCGGCGTCTCGGCTGCCGCTCTCTCGCTAGGCCTCGCGTTTGCGCCGGCCGCCTTTGCTCAGGACAAGATGGGCAAGGATGATGGCATGATGAAAAAGGACACGATGTCCAAGGACGGCATGATGAAGAAGGACCACATGTCCAAGGACGACGGCATGAAGAAGGATCACATGTCGAAGGACGGCATGAAAAAGGACGACGGGATGATGAAGAAGAACTGATCCCGGGTCGTCATCGCGCAACGCCCCTTGGGCGGGCCGCGTCCTCTCGAATTCCGGCGGCATTTGAGGCCGCCGGAATGATGGCTCAGTTCAAGTTCAATTGAACGTGACCAGCGCGTTTTACTTGCGCTTAGCCTTGCGGGCGGCGTAGCGCGCATCGCGCTTGGCCTTCTGCTCGGCCTCGAGCGCAGCCTGCTTCTCGGCGGCTTCCTCGGCTTCCCGCGCGAGCCGCGCAGCTTCGGCTGCCTTGGCCTCTTCCTCCAGGCGCTTCTGCTCAGCCTTTTCGGCCTCGCGCGCGGCCTTTGCCTCGGCGCGCTTGGCCGCGAGGGCCTCACGCTCGGCGCGCTTCGCCGCCACCGCGGGATCATCCGGCCCCGGCTGCGACTTGAACTTGTTCAAAAGATTTTTGCGGGCGTCCTGCGCCGCCTTTTGCCGGTCTGCAAAGCCGGGTTCCCTGAATCCACTCATCGACGAGCCTTGTCTTCCTCGCTTTCGATCCTACATCGGTGCCTGTTGGTAAGTCGGCTGGGCATAGCAGGCGCCACGCGACGCAGAAGCGTGTACATCGGCGCGCGTCGCGAAGCCACCCATAATCGCAGCCGATCAGGTCAACGAAAAATCGCCCCCCGACGATCTCTCGTAGCCCGAAAAAACTGCCGAATTGTGATGTCCCTCATAAGGGAGCACATGGGCGACGCCTAGCGTCCGCCCCGTACGAGACGGAGCACGGGCATGACAATCTCAAGACCAAGCCTGAAGGCGCTCGCGATTGCCGTCGCCCTGGCAGGCGTGGCCGGCGCCGCGCTGCTGCTGGCTCGTCCGCAGCCCATCGAAAGTGCCGTGCTGGGAGCGGATTGGGAATGCACCCAGACCGCATTCGTGCTCACGAGCTGCGCACCGCGCGTTCAGGAGGCAATTCCGGCGGTCGAAACCTTGCGCAAGGATGCAATCCAGCAGACCCGGGGCTGAATTGGGCCGGACGATCCGGATGTGACGCGACGCCGCAGAGGTGGTAAAGCCAGCGCGCCAGCGTGACCAGGCGGCCATGTCGAAGCCAGAGTCCAGATCCGAACCGGGCGAGGAGCCCCATCCTCGACCGAACCGTCAGCCCAAGCCTCCGTCCGGCGGCGACCGCCGCGGCGCGCTGGCAGGATTGATCATCGCGGTCGTGATCCTCGGCGTCGGCTGGTGGCTTGCCCGGGATCTGACGGCAGCCAGCAAGATGCAGGATTGTCTGATGTCCGGGCGAAGCAATTGCAATGTGATCGAGCCGGCTCGCTAGGCGCGCTCTACAGCATGGCCATGGGGCCGAAAAAATGCCCTGATCTTAATCATTTGTAACGGGACTTAGCCGATCAAGCAGGGCAGTGATTTCGGCCGGCATCAGCCCGGCGCGCGGCGATTCGCCGATCGCGCCCGGGATTCACGGCCATGAGAGCAGGGGGCGAGCACGCATGAGTGCGTCCAAACATCTGAAGATCTTCATTCCCTTGGTTTCGGCCACGTCGCTGCTCGCGCTGTCGGCGCAGGCGCAAGAGGCCAGGTCCCGGCAAGAGGTCGTCCAACCGCCGGCCGGGCCGGCAGCAGGCGCGCCGCCACAGGCCAATCCGCCCATGCGCAAGGGCCCTCCGCCGCAGCAAGCGACCAGGCCTGCGCAGCCCGGCGGTCAGCCCCATGCGGGTCACAACGCCGGGGGCCCGCCGCCCGGACGTCACGTCGCGCGCGGTCCTGCTCCCACACGTGATTGGGGTGGGCACACCTATCGCGGCAACCTTGCCTGGGAGGGTGGACGCTGGCGCCACGACGTCCGCCATGGCCGATCCGGCTGGTGGTGGGACGTTGGCGGCGTCTGGTATTATTATCCGCAGCGTTTGGCCGGCCCGCCCGCCTACATTTCAGAGGACTATATCGACGACGTGCCGGTGGTCTACGCCCGGCCTCCGGTGGCCTATGCGCCGCCACCTCCGCCGCCACCGCCGGCCGATCCCGGCGCCAGCGCGCTCGGCGGCGCGCTCGTCGGCGGCCTGCTGGGCGGACTGATCTCGGGCAATGCAACCGGGGCCGCCGCAGGCGCGGTTCTTGGCGGCGCGACGGGCGCGATTGCTGGCGCGACCGCGGCGTCCCAGCCCGGCTATTACTGGGCGCAGGGCACCTGCTACTACCGCTATCCGAACGGCCAATATGTGCAGGCCGATCCCCGCGCCTGCTATTGAGTTTTGCCGGCAGGATCGGACCATTGGAGGCGGGCTTCGGGCCCGCCTCATCCTTTTGCACGCCGGCGGTTGCTATGAATTGGCTCTGGTGCTCGTCGCCCCCTCACGTCAATTTCAAAGAAAAATGACGGGATGATTCGCGGGGGATGTGGTGCATGCTGGATGCCATCCAGATCAGCGTGGCGCTCTGGGCCATGATCGTTTGCGGCGGAATTAAACTCTCGCAGGCGTTGCCCTACCTGCTCTAAAACGGCGATCAGCTGGCAGGCCAATGCCTTGGTCGGTCAGGACACGAGCCAATCGAAGAATGCGATCGAGGCCCAGACCAGGCCCGCGATCCAGGCCACCATGACGACGCCGATGGTGCCGAGATAGGCGATGCCGAGCAGGTCCGCGCGATGTCGCTGCCTCGGGACGATGACTTCGGTTGCTGCTTTGCGTGTCATGACCGGACATCACCCATGAAGCCTGGACACGTAGTTTAGCGGAGATGTCGCGGACAGGCTGTGACGTGGTTCACAGACCGGTGCAGGAAGGCTGGTCGTTACCCCGCAATCATACGGACGAAATTGCCACGCACTCGTCCAGATGGCCGGCTAGAGTCTGCGCATGTACACCGAGTACGATCCGCAACATGAGGCCGAGGCCGCTATGAAGCGCGCCGCGGCGGCCGAGGGTGCCGACAGGCAACGGCTGATCCAGCTGGCCCTGGCATGGCACGAGCTCGCCCGCGATCTGCACGATGAGCAAGCCGGCCTCTCGCATCCAGCCGGGCGCAGGCCTTTGGCCCGAGAGCGCTGAGATGAGAAAAACCCCGTGCTCGGGGGACAAGCACGGGGTCCTTCAAAGCCGACCGGGGCTGGCGGGTCGGCACCACTCAGTTCGGTCATTCAACGCGCGGATCGCGCATTCGTTCCCGGTCAATCCGCAGCGCTGAAATCCGATCGCATTGCAGCGACCTTCCGCAGAAAGTCATCGTTAACGAATGCTCCGCGCAATCGAATTGCAGTACTCGCGAACGAAGCGGAGTCGGACCGTGAACAAACAAAAAGCCCCCGCAGGGGCTCAGTGTTTTACGCAGCTTCGGTCTTCGGGACGGCGTCGGCATTCACCGACAGCTTGACCACGTCGCCTTCGACGGCGCCGACATATTTCGTGTCGATGTAGTGATGATGGTCCTTGTGACCTTCCGGGCTGTCCTTGCGCGTCAGCTTGATGCGGTTGCCCTCGAGACGATCGACGGTGCCGACATGTGCGCCGTCCTTGCCGATGATCTTCATGTGCTCTCTGATGTCAGCCATGCTGTCCTCCTTGCATGGCTTCAACTGCGAAGGCGCTGGTTCGTTGCAGCAGGCACGTTGGACCCGTTGGGATTTCCGGACGTTGACGCCTGATTGGATCTGTCAAGAAGCGCGATGGAGACCGTTCGGGCCTATCTGGAACGCAAGCACTGGGAACTCAGGCTGTTGAACGACGGCCTGAGAAACCCGCTCGATTTGGCGTCGCCGCGTTCCGTCGATGACGTCGTCAGGTCCAAATTCCAGATCACTGCCGCGCTCAGGGCGGAGCATGAATTACACGAGTGGAAGGCGACCGAGACCGCCTGGTCGCACACGGCCGATCCCGCCAGCGGGCCGTTCGAGTTCAGTTACGACTACCAGCGGGCCGATCTCACGGTACGCGGTCCGTCGTTCTACGAGCTCGACGGCGGCTGCACGAGCACGGCGATCTACACTGCCTCGGGGATGGCGGCGATCTCCGCGGTGCTGCTCGCCTCCGCGCGGATCGTCGCGAAGGCGGATATCCTGGTGCTGCCAGGCTGCTATGGCGAGACGCTGGAGCTGATCCGAAACTTCATGCCGCATTTGCGGATCGAACCCTTGCCGCTGCCGCTCGGCGATGCGCTTGCACGGGTGAGCTCGCCGCGGATCCTGCTGCTGGATTCCTGCTCCGTCGCCGGCGCCATCGAGGCGGTGCTGCGCTGTGACGGCTCGGGCCTCGATCTCCTGATTTTCGATACGACGTGCTTCGCCGGCAGGTCGGGCCGCATCAGGCGCGTCGTGGGGTGGGCCAGGCGACACGGAATTGCGCTGGTGCTGGTGCGAAGCCACAACAAGCTCGATTCGCTCGGAGCGGAATATGGCCGCCTCGGCTCGGCCGTCTTCGTGCGCGGGCATGAGCGTCCACCGCGGGCAGGGGACGCTGAATGGTCACGTCTCGCGTTCGAAACGCGCAACGCAGTGCGGCTGCTCGGCGGCGCGGCATTGCCGGCCCACTTCCCGCCCTTCGCGGGCAGCGCGGCGTATTGGGCGCTGACGAAGCGGCGCGTGGCGGCGATCTTGCGCAACGGCCGCAGCTCGGCGCGATGCTTTGCCGCCGAGATCCCGGCGCTCTCGGCTCAGCTTCGCTTCGCTCACGGCCTCTACGTGACTCTTCGCGGAAGGCGCGCGCTCGACGAGGCGGCAGCACGGCAGGCTGCCGAGGACATGAGCTGCGAATTGCGCCGCGCGGGCTTTCCCATCCGCCACGCCGGCAGCTTCGGCTTCGATTTCGCCGCGACCGAGTGGTTTCACGACGCGACGACGGACCAGTACAGCGTCCGGGTGGCGGTGCCGGACCTGCCGACGGAGGTGTGGGACGATCTCACCGCGGCCATTGCGCGGTGGTGGCGGGGTCATCAGCGGGCAGGCTGTGGATAGACCGGAGGGCGGGCGCGTCGATCAGTCGACCGCCAGGCAATATTCGAGTCGCGGCTTGTCGTGACCGCGGCGCGCCCAGTCCTCAACTGCAAATGCAGGCTGACGTTGTCCCGTTGCGGCGCCAAGGATCGAGGCCTGGACCACCTTGATGGGCCTCGTGACCGCATTGGTGCTCACCAAGCCCGCGTCGACCGCCAAATACGAGATCGCAACGACCGCGACCGCAGATGCGATCGCCATTCTCGTCAATTCGGATTGCTGCATTCCCAAACCTATCGGGCGCGTCTCACCCGGCGCTTAGATAGGGCTGATCGGCGCCGTTCAAAGGCCGGCATATGGTTACCCACGCGTTCGTGAAGAGCGGCGGCGAGGCAACGAGCTGGCGATCCCGGCAGGACTCGAACCTGCAACCCGCGGAGTAGAAATCCGCTACTCTATCCAGTTGAGCTACGGGACCGTCTTGAGCCGCCCGGATTGGGCGGCTGGCCGTTCATGTAGCATGCCAATATGAAAAAAGTGGTGTTTCGCCAAGCCTGAACCGAACCGTTTTCCTCAGTGCGGCGACAAAGCGGAACGGTGGGGTGTCAGGGTGCCGGGTCGAGCGGCAGCGGACTGGACGATGGATCACATCGCAGGGAACGCTGAACAGCTTCCGGGGCACGGCCGCCGGTCGACTGGTCAGGTAGTGCTGCGCCATCAGGACGGCGTGCGTGGCGATATCTTGGCCGGTCTCCTCTGGGCTTACCTCTGTCATGGCGAAAGCGACGCTTTGCACCTTCTGGTTCCATCGCCTTGAGTCCGTCACCTTTCCGCGCATTTCATTTGCCGCCGCGGCGTTCGTCCGCGCTTTCCGGGAGTCTTCAATGATCGGTCTCGTTCGCGCCGTCACAATCTGCGCCGCGCTAGCGCTCGGCCTTGTCACCGCGCAGGCCGCCGACAAGGCGTTCAAACGCGACGACCTCGCGGATTCCGCGATCAAGCTGGAGGCCCAGATCAAGAGCGAGGCGGGGCCGGTCGCCAAGACCAATGCGACGCTGAAGACGGACGCCGACGCCGCCTTCCGGCGCAATGATTACCGCACCGGCCTTTCCGTGCTCGGCCAGATCGCCGCGACCGCGCCCGAGGATGCCGGCAACTGGCTGCGGCTCGCCAAGGTCATCTTCCAGATCTCGCCGAAGAGCTCGAGCGAGCAGACCTTCCTTTTGGAGCGCGCCTCGACGGCGGCCTATATCGCTTACATGCGCGCCGGCAATCCGGGCGAGGAGGCCGACGCGCTCGCCGTGCTCGGCAAGGCGCTGGCCGACCGCAAGCTGTGGCGGCCGGCACTGGATGCGCTGCGGCTGTCGCTCGACATGCGCGAGGTCGCCGAGGTCCGCGGCCAATATGAGAAGATGCGCGACGAGCACGGCTTCCGGCTGCTCGACTATACCGTCGACTCGGACTCGGCGAGCCCGCGCGCCTGCTTCCAGTTCTCCGAGGAGCTCGCCAAGCGCACCGACTTCGCGCCGTTCCTGGCGCTTGCAGGCCAGGACAAGCCGGCGCTGTCGGCCGAAGGCAAGCAGCTCTGCGTCGACGGGCTGAAGCACGGCGAGCGCTACAACATCAACCTGCGCGCCGGCTTGCCGTCGACCGTGAAGGAGGGGCTGCCGAAATCGGCCGAGTTCAACATCTATGTGCGCGACCGCAAGCCGTTCGTGCGCTTCACCAGCCGCGCCTATGTGCTGCCGCGGACCGGCCAGCGCGGCATTCCCGTCGTCAGTGTCAACACGCCTGCGGTTAGCATCAATGTCTTCCGGATCGGCGACCGCAACCTGATCAACACGGTGGTCGACAGCGATTTCCAGAGGACGCTGTCGAAGTACCAGCTCAGCGAGCTCGGCGACGAGCGCGGCGTCAAGGTGTGGACCGGCGAGCTTGCGACTGCGACGACGCTGAACCAGGACGTCACCACGGCCTTCCCGGTCGACCAGGCACTCGGCGAGCTCCAGCCCGGTGTCTACGTCATGACGGCCGCGGCGAGGGCCTCGGACGAGGACTACCAGCTCGCCACGCAATGGTTCATCGTCTCCGACCTCGGCATCGCCGCTTATTCCGGCAATGACGGCATTCATGTCTTCGTCAACTCGCTGGCGTCGACCGACCCGGTCGGCAAGGCCGAGGTGCGCCTGGTCGCGCGCAACAACGAGATCCTGGCGACGCGCAAGACCGACGATGCTGGTCACGTGCTGTTCGAGGCCGGCCTTGCGCGCGGCGAGGGCGGATTGTCGCCGGCGATGCTCACGGTCACCGGCGAGAAGGCCGACTATGCCTTCCTGAGCCTGAAGACCTCGGCCTTCGACCTGTCCGACCGCGGCGTTTCGGGGCGCGCGGTGCCCGCCGGCGCCGATGCCTTCGTCTATGCCGAGCGTGGCGTCTACCGTTCCAGCGAGACCGTGTTCCTCACCGCGCTGCTGCGCGACGGGCAGGGCAATGCCGTTACCGGCGGGCCGATGACGCTGGTGGTCGAGCGCCCGGACGGCGTCGAATATCGTCGCGCTGTACTGGCGGATCAGGGCGCCGGCGGCCGCACGCTGTCCGTGCCGCTCAACTCGGCCGTACCGACCGGCACCTGGCGGGTGCGCGCCTTCACCGATCCGAAGGGAGCTTCGGTCGGCGAGACCACCTTCATGGTCGAGGATTACGTCCCCGATCGGATCGAATTCGACTTGTCCGCCAAGGACAAGCTGATCAAAGCTAACGCTCCAGTGGAGCTTAAGGCCGACGGTCATTTCCTCTATGGCGCACCTGCTTCGGGCCTGCAGCTCGAAGGCGACATGCTGATCGCGCCGGCGGCCGAGCGGCCCGGCTTCGCCGGCTACAAGTTCGGCGTCGACGACGAAGAGACCACCTCGAACGAGCGCACGCCGCTGGAGAACCTGCCGGAGGCCGACGCCAATGGCGTCGCGACCTTCCCGGTGACGCTGGACAAGCAGCCGGCCTCGACGCGCCCGCAGGAGGCACAGATCTTCGTCCGCATGGTCGAGACCGGCGGCCGCGCCGTCGAGCGCAAGATCGTGCTGCCGGTCGCGCCGGCAACGGCGCAGATCGGCATCAAGCCGCTGTTCGGCGACAAGAACGTCACCGAGGGCGACAAGGCCGAGTTCGACGTCGTGTTCGTCTCGCCGGAGGGCGAGAAGCTGCGCCGCGACGGCCTGCGCTATGAGCTCCTGAAGATCGAGTCGCGCTACCAGTGGTACCGCCAGAACAATTACTGGGAGTACGAGCCGGTCAAGTCGACCTCGCGCGTCGCCGATGGCGACGTCACTGTTACGGTCGACAAGCCGACGCGGATCTCGCTCACGCCGCAGCCCGGCCGCTACCGGCTCGACGTCAAGTCGAACGAGGCCGACGGCCCGGTGACCTCGGTGCAGTTCGACGTCGGCTGGTACTCCGACGGCAGCGCCGACACGCCGGACCTGCTGGAGACCTCGATCGACAAGCCGCAATACGCCTCCGGCGACACCATGACGGTGTCCGTCAACATCCGCAGCGCCGGCAAGCTCACCATCAACGTGCTCGGCGAGCGGCTGCTGACGACGCAGACCATCGACGTCAAGGAAGGCACCGCGCAGGTCAAGCTCCCGATCGGCAAGGATTGGGGCACCGGCGCCTATGTGGTGGCGACGCTGCGCCGTCCGCTCGATGCCGCCGCCCAGCGCATGCCTGGCCGTGCGATCGGGCTGAAATGGTTCGGCATCGACAAGCAGGCTCGCACCTTGCAGGTCAAGCTGTCGCCGCCTTCGCTGATCCGGCCGAATTCGACGCTGAAGATCCCCGTCAAGCTCGATGGGCTCAATCCGGGCGAGGACGCCAAGGTCGTCATCGCCGCGGTCGACGTCGGCATCCTCAATCTCACCAATTACAAGCCGCCGGCGCCGGACGATTATTATCTCGGCCAGCGTCGCCTCAGCGCCGAGATTCGCGACCTCTACGGGCAGCTGATCGACGGCATGTCGGGCACGCGCGGCCAGATCAAGTCCGGCGGCGACGCCGGTGGCGAGCTCCAGGGCTCGCCGCCCACGCAGAAGCCGCTCGCGCTCTATTCCGGCATCGTCACCGTCGCCGCCGACGGCTCGGCCGAAGTGAGTTTCGATGTTCCGGAGTTCGCCGGAACCGCGCGCGTGATGGCGGTGGCTTGGACCGCGACCAAGCTCGGCCGCGCCAACACCGACGTCGTGATCCGCGATCCCGTCGTGCTGACGACGACGCTGCCGCGCTTCCTGCTCAACGGCGACCGCGGCTCGGTCAACCTCGAGATCGACAATGTGGAGGGCCAGGCCGGCGACTACGTCATCAGCGTGAAGGCGGGCGGCCCGGTGAAGATGACCGGCAATCCCGCAACCACGGTGAAGCTCGCCGCCAAGCAGCGAAATTCGGTCTCGCTCGCGCTCGATGCGACCGCGGCGGGGCAGGCGACGCTCGACGTCGACATCAAGGGCCCGAATGGCCTCGCGCTGGTGCGTCACTATGCGTTCGACGTCAAGCCGGCGACGCAGGTGCTGGCGCGGCGTTCGATCCGCACATTGGCGAAGGGCGAGAGCCTGACGCTGACCTCGGACATGTTCTCCGATCTCGTGCCGGGCACCGGCGCTGTCTCAGTTTCGGCCAGCCTGTCGACCGCACTCGACGCGGCAACGATCCTGAAGGCGCTCGACCGCTATCCCCATGGCTGCTCGGAGCAGATCACGAGCCGGGCGATGCCGCTGCTCTATGTCAACGAGCTCGCGGCCGGCGCGCATCTTGCCATGGACACCGAGGTCGACCAGCGCATCCGCGACGCCATCGAGCGGCTGCTGGCCCGCCAGGGCTCGAACGGCTCGTTCGGCCTGTGGTTGGCCGGCGGCGACGATGCCTGGCTCGATGCCTACGTGACGGACTTCCTCACCCGCGCCCGCGAGAAGGGCTTTGCGGTGCCGGACGTGCTGTTCAAGAACGCGCTCGACCGTATCCGCAACTCCGTCGTCAATGCCGACGAGCCGGAGAAGGACGGTGGCCGCGATCTCGCCTACGGCCTCTATGTGCTCGCGCGTAACGGCGCGGCTCCGATCGGCGACCTCCGCTATCTCGCCGATACCAAGCTTGCCAACCTCGCGACCCCGATCGCGAAATCGCAGCTTGCGGCGGCGCTCGCCCTGGTCGGCGACCGCAACCGCGCCGAGCGGGTCTATGGCGCTGCGCTCGACAGCCTCGCGCCCAAGCCCGCGCTGGAATTCGGCCGCACCGATTACGGCTCGCAGCTGCGCGACGCCGCCGCATTGGTGTCGCTCGCCAGTGAAGGCAACGCGCCGAGGGCGACGCTGACGCAGGCGGTGTCGCGGGTCGAGACCGCCCGCGGGCTGACGCCCTACACCTCCACGCAGGAGAATGCGTGGCTGGTGCTGGCGGCGCGGGCGCTCGCCAAGGAGAACATGTCGATTGAGGTCGACGGCCAGCCGGTCAAGACCGCCTTGTATCGCAGCTACAAGGCGGACACGCTGGGCGGCAAACCGCTGAAGATCACCAACACCGGCGATGCGCCGGTGCAGGCGGTCGTCTCGGTGTCGGGCTCGCCGGTCGCGCCGGAGCCGGCGGCGTCAAACGGCTTCAAGATCGAGCGCGGCTACTATACGCTCGACGGCAAGCCCGCCGACATCAGCAAGGTCAAGCAGAACCAGCGCTTTGCAGTCGTGCTGAAGATCACTGAGGCCAAGCCCGAGTACGGCCACATCATGGTGTCCGACTATCTGCCGGCGGGTCTGGAGATCGACAATCCGAACCTGGTGTCGTCGGGCGACAGCGGCACGCTGGACTGGATCGAGGACGGCGAGGAGCCTGAACATACCGAATTCCGCGACGACCGCTTCACCGCGGCCGTCGACCGGGCCTCGGATTCCAAGTCGGTCTTCACGCTCGCCTATGTCGTGCGCGCGGTCTCGCCCGGCAAATACGTGCTGCCGCAGGCCTATGTCGAGGACATGTACAATCCCTCGCGCTATGGTCGGACCGGCACGGGCAGTGTCGAGGTGCGGGCGGCGAAGTGAGTGAGATGAGCGAGGCTGAGCCACATACACGGGCATCCACGGCCGCGCCGGCGGTGGGTGTTGGCGTGGATGGCCGGGTCAAGCCCGGCCATGACGGACGGAGGGGGCGGATCGCCTTTCGCCTTCTCTCCGCAGCCGCGCTCACCTTTATCCTCGCCATCATCGGCTTCGTTGGCTGGGTCTATTCGCTCGGCCCGCTTCCGCTCGACGAAGCCCGCCAGGTCTCAACCACCATCGTCGATCGCAACGGCAAACTGCTGCGCGCCTATGCAATGGCGGATGGGCGCTGGCGGTTGCCGGTCGATACCAGGACCAATGTCGATCCGACCTACCTGAAACTGCTGTTCGCCTATGAGGACCAGCGCTTCTACGCCCATGGCGGCATCGATCCGTTGGCGCTGGGGCGCGCCGCGTTGCAGCTGGGAACGCGCGGCCACATCGTCTCGGGCGGCTCGACCATCACGATGCAGCTGGCCCGTCTGATGGAGCCGCGGCGGCAGCGCTCGCTTTACGCAAAATTGCGGCAGATCGTGCGTGCCATCGAGATCGAGCGCAGCATGAGCAAGGAGCAGATCCTCGATCTCTATCTGGCGCTGGCGCCCTATGGCGGCAATCTCGAAGGCATCCGCGCGGCGTCGATCTCCTACCTCGGCAAGGAGCCGAAGCGGCTGTCGCTGGCGGAGGCCGCGTTGCTGGTCGCGCTGCCGCAATCGCCGGAGACGCGCCGGCTGGATCGCTATCCGGAGGCAGCCCGCAAGGCGCGCGACCGCGTGCTCGACCGCATGGTCGAGGAGCACGTGGTCAGCGCCGACGACGCCAATCAGGCCAAGGCGATGCCGGTGCCGAAACTGCGCAGGCCGATGCCGATCCTGGCGCCGCATGCCTCCGACGCCGCGCAGTCGACGGTCAAGGACGCGCCGATCATCAAGCTGACGCTCGATGCGACCTTGCAGAAGGTGCTGGAGCCGCTGGCGCGCGACCGCGCAATTGCGCTGGGTCCGAACATCTCGGTCGGCATCGTCGTGGTCGACAATGAGAGCGGCGACGTGCTCGCGCGTGTCGGCTCGGCCGATTATTTCGACGAGAGCCGGGCAGGGCAGGTCGACATGACCCGCGCCATCCGCTCGCCCGGCTCGACGCTCAAGCCCTTCATCTACGGGCTCGCCTTCGAGGACGGCTTTGTCCATCCCGACAGCTTGATCGACGACCGCCCGGTCCGCTTCGGCTCCTATGCGCCGGAAAATTTCGACATGACTTTCCAGGGCACCGTGCCGGTGAGGAAGGCTCTGCAACTGTCGCTGAACGTGCCGGCCATCGTGCTGCTCGACCGCGTCGGCTCGAGCCGGCTGACCTCGCGGCTGCGGCAGGCCGGCGGCAACCTCGTCCTGCCCAAGGACGAAGCGCCCGGCCTCGCCATGGGGCTCGGCGGCGTCGGCGTGACGCTGCAGGACCTCGCCCAGCTCTATTCCGGCTTTGCCCGCCTCGGGACCACCAAGCCGTTGCGCGAGATCGTCACGGCCAAGGACGAGCGGGAGCCGCTGCGGCTGCTGGATCAGGTCGCAGCCTGGCAGGTCGGCAACGTCCTGCTCGGCACGCCCCCGCCGGAGAACGCCGCCCACAACCGCATCGCTTTCAAGACCGGCACCTCCTACGGCTATCGCGACGCCTGGTCGGTCGGCTTCGACGGTCGCATGACCATCGGCGTCTGGGTTGGCCGTCCGGACGGAGCGCCGGTTCCCGGCCTGATCGGACGCGTTGCCGCCGCGCCCATCCTGTTCGATGCCTTCGCCCGCAGCGGCAAGACGCTGACCGCCTTGCCGAAGCCGCCCAAGGGAACCCTAGTCGCAAGCAACGCGAAGCTGCCGCTGCCCTTGAAGCGGTTCCGTCCGGTCGGCGAACTGGTGCGAAGCGGGGGCGAGCAGCCGCTGCACATCCAGTTTCCGCTGAACGGCTCGCGGATCGACATCGATCGATCGGGTGGCCGGGAGAGCGCGGCTATGCCGGTCAAGGTCGCCGGCGGCGTGCTGCCCATGACCGTCATGGTTAACGGCACCGCGCTCGGCGAGATCGACGGCCGCCGTCATCGGTTGATCGATCCGCCCGGCCCGGGCTTTGCACGGCTCACCGTGATCGACGCCACGGGCGCCGCGGACACAGTCGTCATTCGAATTCAATGACCCTGCCTTAAGCGGTTGTGGCCATGGCGGTTTCAGCGTAAGCGGAACCAATGGCCGAGACCTACCCCAGCCCCCGTTTTGGTGCCCCCCGCGAGTCGAAATCGCCCACAAATCCGGGCAGCGGGCTCGTGCGCATGCTCGACATCGTCACTGCCAGCCACCCGCGCGCGGTCGGCTTCCTGGTGCTGTGTGCGCTGCTGCTGTTCCTGCCGGGCTTCTTCACCATCCCGCCGATCGACCGCGACGAGGCACGGTTTGCCCAGGCCACCAAGCAGATGGTCGAGAGCGGCGACTATGTCGACATCCGCTTTCAGGAGGACGTCCGCTACAAGAAGCCGGTCGGCATCTACTGGTTGCAGTCGGCAACCGTCGAGGCCGCCTCGATGCTCAAGCTGCCGAAGGCCGAATTGCGGATCTGGGTCTACCGCCTGCCGTCGCTGATGGGCGCAATCGGCGCCGTGCTGATGACCTATTGGGCCGCGCTCGGCTTCGTCACGCGGCGCGCCGCGGTTCTGGCTGCGCTGATGATGTGCGCCTCGGTGCTGCTCGGCGTCGAGGCGCGCCTGGCCAAGACCGACGCCGTGCTGCTGCTCTGCGTGGTTGCCGCGATGGGCGCGATGGCGCGGGCCTATCTGTCCTGGCAGCGCGCCGAGGACGAGACGCATCCGCCCTGGAGCTGGCCCGCGATCTTCTGGACCGCGCTTGCTGCGGGCATCCTGATCAAGGGGCCGCTGATCCTGATGTTCGCAGGCCTGACCATCGTCGCGCTCGCGATCCAGGACCGCGACGCCTCCTGGCTGTGGAAGCTGCGGCCTGTCTGGGGCCTGATGTGGATGCTGGTGCTGGTGCTGCCCTGGTTCGTCGCGATCTTCTGGCGCGCGGGCGAGACCTTCTTCACCACCTCCGTCGGCGGCGACATGCTGAGCAAGCTTGGCGCCCAGGAATCGCACGGCGCACCGCCCGGACTTTACCTGGCGCTGTTCTGGATCACGTTCTGGCCAGGTGCGCCGCTGGCGGCGATGGCGGCGCCCGCGGTGTGGCGGGCCCGCCGCGAGCCCGGTGCGCAGTTCCTGCTGGCCTGGCTGATCCCGTCCTGGATCGTGTTCGAGGCGGTGCTGACCAAGCTGCCGCATTACGTGCTGCCGCTGTATCCCGCGATCGCGATCCTCACCGCCGGCGCGGTGGAGCGGCGCGTGCTGTCGCGCTCCTGGCTGATGCGCGGCTCGGCCTGGTGGTTCGCGATCCCCGCAGCCGCCTCCATCATCGCGGTGGTCGGCTCGGTGATACTGACGCGGCAGCCCGCTTTCGTAGCTTGGCCGTTCATCGCGGCCGCGCTGATCTTCGGTCTGTTCGCCTGGTGGCTGTTCGATACCAACCGCGCCGAGCGCTCGTTTCTCAACGCCCTGGTCGCAGGCCTGATGCTCGCCGTGACGATTTACGGCATCGTGCTGCCGTCGCTGACCCCGCTGTTTCCCAGCATCGAGATCGCGCGCGCGCTTCGCAACGTCACCTGCGTCGGACCGAAGGCGGCTGCGGCCGGTTATCACGAGCCGAGCCTCGTCTTCCTGGCGGGCACCCGGACCTTGCTCACCGACGGCTCCAGTGCGGCGGACTTCCTGCGGCAGGGCAGCTGCCGCTTCGCGCTGATCGAGCAGCGCTCGGAGCGCAGCTTCGTGCAGCGCGCCGAGGCGATCGGGCTGCGCTACAAGGTCGGCGCGCGCATCGACGGCTATAATTTCTCGCAAGGGCGCGCGATCTCGATCTCGATCTTCCGCTCCGAAGGTACCGAATAGGATGCGGGCTCCGACCGACATTGCGCCGCATGCCGGCTATCCCGCGCAATTGCTAACGGTGTCCTGGCGCGCGCTGGCGCAGCTCGTGCGGTCGCCCTCGCATTCGCGCCGCGCCGAAGCCGCCCGGAAGCTGGCGCGGCATTCGCTGTGGCTTGCCGCGGCGGGTGCAGCGCTCGTCATCTTGCTGATGGTCGCGTTCGATCAGACCGAGATCCTGCTGATGCCGCCGCGCGGCACGCCGAGCCTGTGGCCGATCCGCATCCTCACCGATTTCGGCAAGGACGAGTATATCCTCTCGGTGCTGGGGGCTGCGCTGGTGGTGCTGGCGCTCGTCGCGGCCGGGCTGCGTGGGAGCCGCCGCGCGCTGCTGCTCGGCTTCGGCACGCGGCTGCAATTCCTGTTTCTGTCGGTTGCCGTGTCAGCCTTCGTCGCCGAGATCCTGAAATATGTCATCGGCCGCGGACGTCCGTTCGTCGGGGGCAAGGCCAATCCGTTCAACTTCGTCCCGTTCGAGGGGACGGGGGCTTATGCCAGCCTGCCGTCAGGCCACGCCGTGGCCGCGTTCGCCCTGGCGTTTGCCGTCTCGGCACTGTGGCCGCGTCTGCGCGTCTTCATGTTCACTTACGCAATCGTGATCGTGCTGACGCGCCTGGTGTTGCTGGCGCATCATCCGAGCGACGTGGTCGCCGGCGCTCTGGTCGGAACGGTGGGCGCCATGGCCGTTCATTACTGGTTTGCGGCCCGAAAGCTCGGATTTGCCATCCGCGCCGACGGCACCATCGTGCCGCTTTCAGGGACGTTTTCCGACCGCCTCAAAAGGGTTGCCCACCGGGCATCCGCCCCATAAAAGCGGCTGCCTGCCGGGACCGCCGGTTCCCTTGGGCAGGTCCTTTGGGCAGTCAATTCCAACCACGAGCCTCGATTTGTCGACGTCCCAGCCTTCGGTGTCCATCGTTGTTCCCGTGCGCAACGAAGCCGACAACATCGCGCCGCTGATCGCGGAGATCGGCGCGGCACTCGATGGCCGCTGGCCCTATGAGATCATCTACGTCAACGACGGCTCGACCGACGCCACCGGCGAGCGGCTTGGCGCCATCATGAAGCAGCAGAGCAATCTGCGTCAGCTTCGCCATGCAAGATCGGGCGGCCAGTCGGCGGCCGTGCGCAGCGGCGTGCGCGCGGCGCGCGGAGAGATCGTGGCGACACTCGATGGCGACGGCCAGAACAATCCGGCCTTCCTGCCCGACCTGATCGCGGCGGTCGAGAAGGGAGCAGGGCGCGTCGGGCTCGCGGCCGGCCAGCGGATCGGGCGCAAGGACACCGGCTTCAAGAAATTCCAGTCGCGCGTCGCCAACGGCATTCGCAACGCCATCCTGAAGGACGGCACGCGCGACACCGGCTGCGGGCTGAAGGCGTTCCGGCGTGACGTTTTCCTGATGCTGCCTTATTTCGACGGGCTGCATCGCTTCCTTCCCGCCCTGGTCCGCCGCGAAGGCTACGACATCGCCTATGTCGACGTGATCGACCGGCCGCGCCATTCGGGCGTGTCCAACTATGGTTTCTTCGACCGGCTGTGGATCGGCATCATGGATCTCGCCGGCGTTTGGTGGCTGATCCGCCGCAAGAAGCCGACGCCAGAAGTGACCGAGGTGGACGCATGATCATTCAATACGGTCAGGCGCTGAGCAATTATCTCTATGACGTCTTCGTCGCCAAGTTCGACTTCTGGCTGGCATTCGGCCTGGTCGCGCAGCTGTTCTTCACGGCGCGCTTCCTGGTGCAGTGGATCGCGAGCGAGCGCGCCGGCAACAGCGTGGTGCCGATGGCGTTCTGGTTCTGCTCGATGGGCGGCGGGCTGATGACGCTGGTCTATGGCGTCGTGAAGCGCGAGCCCGTCATCATCCTCGGACAGTCGCTCGCGACCATCATCTATATCAGAAACATCATGCTGATCTGGAAGAACCGCGGCACCGCCTCGAAGACGCTGGACCGCTGATCCAGCGTTCAGCTCCGCTTGTTGAAGCCTGGCACGTTGCTAGGCGAGATGCCCAATCCTGATGCTCACATGGCCGCTTTGAGGGCAGCGAAGCCGCGGTCGAGATCGGCCTTGAGGTCGTCGGTGCTCTCGAGCCCGATGTGGAGACGCAGCGTCGGGCCGCCGGGCTCCCATTTGGTCGCGGTGCGATAGGCATCGCAATCGAAGGGAATTGCAAGGCTCTCGAACCCGCCCCAGGAAAAGCCCATGCCGAACAGCTTCAGCGTATTGAGCATGGTGTCGACCGCCTTCTGCGGCGCCGGCTTCAGCACGATGCTGAACAGGCCGGAGGCGCCGGTGAAGTCGCGCTTCCAGATCGCATGACCGGGATCGGTCTCCAGCCCGGGATGCAGCACGCGCGCAACCTCAGGCCTTGCCGCCAGCCAGCGCGCCATCTCGAGCCCGGAGCGATGATGCTGCGCCAGCCGCACCGACAGCGTGCGGAGGCCGCGCAGCGCCAGGAAGACGTCGTCGGGGCCGGCACAGACGCCGAGCAAGCGGATGCCTTCGGCAATCATCGGCCAGGCCTTGGCGTTGGCCGAGATGGTGCCGAACATGATGTCGGAATGGCCGCCGATATATTTCGTCGCGGCCTGCATGCTGATGTCGACGCCCTGGTCCAGCGAGCGGTGATAGAGCGGCGTCGCCCAGGTGTTGTCGTCGATGACGAGCGCGCCGCGCCCATGTGCGACTTCGGCGATGGCGCGGATGTCGGGCATCTCGAACGATTGCGAGCCCGGCGCCTCCACCAGAACGGCCCGGGTGTTGGGCTTGAACAGCTTGTCGATGCCGGCGCCGATCATCGGATCGAAATAGGTGGTCTCGACGCCGTAGCGGGTCAGCATGCCGTTGCAGAAATTGCGCGAGGGTCGATAGATGTTGTCGACCACCAGGATGTGGTCGCCGGCTTTGAGCACCGAGAGCAGGGTGGTGGAAATCGCCGACAGCCCCGACGGCACGATACCGACGCCGGCGCATTGCGGACCCTCCAGCGCCATCAGCGTCTCCTGGAACGCCTTGGTCGTCGGGGAACCGTGACGGCCGTAGGTGAACTCGCCGCGATGGGCGTGCAGGTCCTCTGCGGTTGGATAGAGCACGGTCGAGCCGTGGAAGACCGGCGGATTGACGAACCCCTTCTGCGCCTTGGTGTCGCGGCCGGAGGTGACCAGCCGGGTCTCGGCGTGCTGCTCTTGGGGGGACGAAGAATCCATGCGCCTGCTTTCAAAACCGCGTTTCCACCGGACGCATCGCGCCCCTGGGCCGACCGAAAGGCCGCGGTCGTTAATAACAGAACACAGAAGAGTCCCGTCAACCCCTTGACCCGGAACGCCAGTCGTTCTGTGATGCGCAGGTGCTATTCAGTCGCCGCATGTTGAGGGGCCTGCCGCGACCTTCGATCCATTGCCTGACCGGACGTCGCGTCACAGCCAAGAGATGGCGGGCGCCGGCGGCGGGGATGAAGGTATGGGCTCCCGAGATCGGCGAGTGTTCGGCAAGGTTTTCCAGCATGACTCTTGCAAGGCCGGATTCTTGAAGGACCTGGTTTGGCAGAGACGATCCTAAGACAACATTCCTGACCTTGAGACGACCTTGAAAGGCCCAAAGCCCATGAAACGCGTAACCCTGGCTCTCTCCCTTGCTCTCGCCGCCGGCCTCACCGCCCAAGCCGCCGATGCGCAAACGCTCAAGACCGTCAAGGATCGGGGCATGGTGTCCTGCGGCGTCAGCCAGGGCCTGCCGGGCTTCTCCTCGCCCGACGACAAGGGCAACTGGACCGGCATCGACGTCGACGTCTGCCGCGCCATTGCCGGCGCCATCTTCAACGATCCGACCAAGGTCAAGTTCGTGCCGCTGTCGGCCAAGGACCGCTTCACGGCGCTGCAATCCGGCGAGGTCGACGTGCTCTCGCGCAACACCACCTGGACCATCTCGCGCGACACCTCGCTCGGCGCCAATTTCACCGGCGTGACCTATTACGACGGGCAGGGCTTCATGGTGAAGAAGTCGCTCAAGGTGAATTCGGCGCTCGAGCTCAACAGTGCATCGGTCTGCGTGCAGACCGGCACCACCACTGAGCAGAATCTCGCCGACTACTTCAAGGCCAACAACATGAAGTACGAGGTGATCGCGTTCGCCACCAACGACGAGACCGTCAAGGCCTATGAGGCCGGCCGCTGCGACGTCTTCACCACCGACCAGTCGGGCCTGTACGCCAACCGCCTCAAGCTCGCCAGCCCCAACGACCACATGGTGCTGCCCGAGATCATCTCGAAGGAGCCGCTCGGCCCGATGGTGCGGCACGGCGACGACCAGTGGTTCGACATCGTGAAATGGACGCTGTTCGCGATGCTCACCGCCGAAGAGCTCGGCGTGACCTCGAAGAACATCGACGAGAAGGCGAAGCTGGAAAATCCCGAGCTGAAGCGCGTGCTCGGCAGCGACGGCAATTTCGGCGAACAGCTCGGCCTGACCAAGGATTGGGTGGTGCGGATCGTCAAGACCGTCGGCAATTACGGTGAGGTGTTCGATCGCACCGTCGGCGCCGGTTCGCCGCTCGGCATCAATCGCGGTGTCAACAATCTCTGGAACAAGGGCGGTCTTCAGTACGCGCCGCCGATCCGCTGATCAGCCCTGATCGGCCGGCAGCGGCATGAGCACCGAGGCTCGAAAACCGCCGCCCCAGATCGCGCTGAAGATACGGCGCATTCTGGGCGGCAAGGCAGGCTGGAACGGCGTTGCCGTCCAGTTTGCCTTCGCGGCGATCCTGGGCTGGATCGGCTACGAGATCGTCTCCAATGCGCGGGCCAATCTCGAGAACCAGCATATCGCCGCCGGCTTCGGCTTCCTCAGGAACAATGCCGGCTTCGACGTCAATCAGACCCTGATCTCCTATACCGGCTCGGACACGTTCCTGCGCGTGTTCGTGGTCGGGCTGTTGAACACGCTCGTGGTCTCCGTGGTGGGCATCGTCTTCGCCACGGTGATCGGCTTCATCGTCGCGCTGTGCCGGCTGTCGCCCAATTGGCTGCTGTCGCGGGTCGGCGAGATCTATGTCGAGGTCATCCGCAACCTGCCACTGCTGTTCCAGATCCTGTTCTGGTATCTGGCGGTGCTCGCGGCCTTGCCCAATCCGCGGCAGAGCATTTCCCTGTTCGGCATTGCCTTCATCAGCAATCGGGGCCTCGTCATTCCCAGCCCGATCGGTCAGAGCGGTCTCGCGCCGTTCCTCGCGGTGCTGGCGCTCGGCATCGTCGCCTCACTGGCGCTGCGCGTCTACGCAAGGCGAGCGCTGTTTCAGCGCGGGCAGGTGATCCGCATCTGGCCTTCCGTGCTGGCCCTGCTGTTCGGGCTTCCGCTGGCCACGATGCTGGTCTTCGGTCTGCCTTTCACCTTCGAGCTGCCGCAGCTGAGGGGGTTCAACTTCGCCGGCGGCTCACGCATCATCCCGGAATTCGTGGCGCTGACGGTGGCGCTGGCGACCTATACCGCCGCCTTCATCGCCGAGATCGTGCGCGCTGGCATCCTGTCCGTTCACAAGGGGCAGATGGAGGCGGGATCTTCGCTCGGCCTCAGCCGCGGCGCCACGCTCCGCCTCATCGTCGTGCCGCAGGCCATGCGCGTCATCGTGCCGCCGCTAACCAACCAGTACCTCAATCTCACCAAGAACTCGTCGCTGGCGGTCGCGATCGGCTATCCTGACCTGGTGTCGGTGTTTGCCGGCACGTCGCTGAGCCAGACCGGGCAGGCGATCGAGATCATCGCCATGACGATGGGCGTCTATCTCCTGATCTCGCTCCTGACCAGCGCGATCATGAGCGTCTACGGTTGGCGTGTCAGCCGGAGCCTCGGCGCATGAGCGATGTCATCTCGTCCAGCTTCGTCCGCCAGGACCTGCTCGCCGAGCGTCCGGCGCCGGTGAAGACCACGGGCTTCATCGGCCTGATGCGCACGCGCCTGTTCAACTCGCCGACCAACATCCTGCTGACGATCGTCGGCGCCTTGCTGCTCTGGTTCACCATCGTTCCCTCCGTCAAGTTCCTGTTGGTCGATGCGGTCTGGAGCGGTAAGGACCGCACCGCGTGCCTCGCCGAGAACGCCGGCTTTGCGGTCGGCGCCTGCTGGCCCTACATCCAGGCGAAGCTCCCGCAACTGATCTACGGCTTCTATCCCGAGGCCGAGCGTTGGCGGGTGAACTTGACGCTGTTGCTTGCAGTCGTCCTGCTGTTGCCGCTGCTCATTCCGCGGCTGCCGGCCAAGAGCCTGAATGCCGGCCTGTTCTTCGTCGCTTTTCCGGTGGTGGCGTTCTTCCTGCTGCACGGCGGCGGCATCAAGGGCTTCGGGCTGAGCTGGACGGCCGGCCTACTGCAATTGTTCGACGAGAGCATCGTCGGTGCCGGACAAGCGCTGATCACATCGGGCAGGACCTCTGCGGTCGGTCCGCTGCTGTGGGCGCTCGGGAGCCTCATCGTGCTGCTCGGTACGCTGATCCATTGGCTGATCTTTCCGCTCACCTGGCTGCGCGATTATCTCCAGGGCACCGGCCAGCCGGTTTGGGCGGATTTCGCCGTCACGGCCGCGATCGTCTGCCTGATCGCCTTCGCTCTCGGCGGTGGTGTTCGCACCGGCGGGCGGGCTCTGGCGTCGAGCATCGCTACCTTCATTGGCATCGCCATCGTCATCAGGCTGATGGACCTCGACCACGGCGGATTGCCGATCGTGACGACGAATCTGTGGGGCGGTCTCCTGGTGACGCTGGTGGTGTCCGTCACCGGCATCGTCACCTCGCTGCCGATCGGCATCGCGCTCGCGCTCGGCCGCCGCTCGACCATTCCCTTGATCCGGATCTTCTCGATCGCCTTCATCGAGTTCTGGCGCGGCGTGCCGCTGATCACCGTGCTGTTCTTCGCAACCTACATGCTGCCGCTGTTCCTTCCCGGCAATTTCACCGTCGACGGCTTGGTGCGTGCGCTGATCGGCATCGCGCTGTTCACCGGCGCCTATCAGGCCGAGAACGTCCGCGGCGGGCTGGCGGCGATCCCGCGCGGGCAGAGCGAGGCGGCCGCCGCCCTCGGGCTGTCCTGGTGGAAGACGACCTCGCTGATCGTGCTGCCGCAGGGGCTGCGGCACGTCATTCCGAACCTCGTCAACAGCTTCATCTCGCTGTTCAAGGACACCTCGCTGGTCTCGATCGTGGCGCTGTTCGATCTGCTCGGCTCGCTGCGCGCCTCGTTCGCGGATCCGAAATGGTCGACGCCGTCGACGGCGTTCACCGGCTTCGCCTTCGCTGGGATCATCTACTTCCTGTTCTGCTTTGGCATGTCGCGCTATTCCTTGTTCGTCGAGCACCGCCTCAACGCCCACCGCCGCAACTGATCGAGGCCACCATGTCCGAGCCCATCGTCAAGATTTCCGGCCTGAACAAATGGTACGGCGAATTCCACGTCCTGCGTGACGTCGATCTCGCGGTGCAGAAGGGCGAACGCATCGTGATCTGCGGCCCCTCGGGCTCGGGCAAGTCCACGCTGATCCGCTGCATCAATGCGCTGGAGGAATTCCAGGAAGGCGAGATCGTCGTCGACGGCATCGAGCTCGGACCGAACCTCAAGCACGTCGACGCGGTCCGCCGTGAAGTCGGCATGGTGTTCCAAAGCTTCAACCTGTTCCCGCATCTGACCGTGCTCGACAATTGCACGCTGGCGCCGATCTGGGTCCGCAACATCCCCAAGAAGGACGCCGAGGTGACGGCGATGAAGTTCCTCGAGCGCGTCAAGATCCCGCACCAGGCCAACAAGTTTCCGGGTCAGATGTCCGGCGGCCAGCAGCAGCGTGTCGCGATCGCGCGAGCCCTGACCATGAACCCGAAGGTGATGCTGTTCGACGAGCCGACCTCGGCGCTCGACCCCGAGATGGTCAAGGAGGTGCTCGACACCATGGTCGACCTCGCCGAGGAAGGCATGACCATGCTGGTCGTCACTCACGAGATGGGCTTTGCCCGCGAGGTCGCCAACCGCGTCGTGTTCATGGACGCCGGGCAGATCATCGAGGCCAACACTCCGAACGAGTTCTTCGCCGCCCCGCAGCACGCCCGCACCAAGCTGTTCCTGAGCCAGATTCTGCGCTGAGTCCGGCGACCCGTGGCCTCGCCGGTCTGACCGCAAGCCTGGCACCATCCGAATCGGCTTGCCTCTTTTCGGACCATCTCCGGAGAGAGACCTTGCAGAGCAGTGCTGGCGTGCGCGCATACCAGAATGCGCGACTGGAAAAGAAGCTGAAGAAGCAGGCGGACGCCGTCATGGCCTTCGCGATCGAGGCACTCGGGCAGGGCAGGCCTGATGAGGCCGAGATGCTCTGCCGCGAGATCTTGAAGGAGGTGCCGGATCATTTTCATGCCACGCACCTGCTCGGCCTGCGCGCGTTCGACGGCGGGCGGCTCGATGAGGCGGAATTCCTGCTCGAGCGTGCAATTGCACTCGAGCCGCGTTCGCCCGATGCGCACGGCAATCTCGGGGCGGTCTATTTCGCGCTGGAGAAATTCGCTGGCGCCCGCGCCTGCCAGGAGAAGGCCATCGCGCTCAAGCCGAATTGTCCGATCACCCTGACCAATCTCGGCAATACGTTGCTGCACATCGGCCTCGGCAACGAGGCGATCGGGCTGCACGAGCGGGCGATCAGGCTGAAGCCGGATTATGCCGATGCGTTTTGCAACCGCGGCATGGCGGAATTGATGACGGGCCAGTTCGAGCGCGCCAAAGCGAGCTTCGACCGTGCCCTGACATTTCAGCCATCTCACGCCGAGGCGATCGCGGGCAGGGGGATGGTCAGCCTCGAGCTTCGGCACTTCGCGGAAGCGGGCGCCGCCTTCGACGCCGCGCTCGCGATCAAGCCGGGTTCGCCGCGGATTCTGCTGCAGCGTGGACGGCTCAACCTAAGTTTGTCCCGGCTGGTGCAGGCGGCCGCGGACCTCGACGCGGCGCTGGCGCAATCGCCACGGCTCGAGCTCGCGCTGTGCTGGCGGGCGCAGATCGACATTCTCGCGGGCAACACGGCGCGGGCGATGGCAGGCGTCAAGACGCTGCTCAAGGTCAATCCGCAATCCGAGATGGGGTTGGCGCTTTTGGCGGCGTGCCT
This sequence comes from Bradyrhizobium yuanmingense, assembly GCF_025200905.1. NCBI lineage: Bacteria > Pseudomonadati > Pseudomonadota > Alphaproteobacteria > Hyphomicrobiales > Nitrobacteraceae > Bradyrhizobium > Bradyrhizobium yuanmingense. The sequence continues at coordinate 3,505,811 of NZ_CP104173.1, forward strand.
TGTGAACCAGGGAGACATCGCGACCGCGCTCGCGCACCTCGACGCCGCGCTCGAGATCGCGCCGGATTTTCCGGAGGCGATCGGATACAAGATCTTCGTGCTGGACTACCTGCCGGAGGCCGATTTCGCCGCCCAGCAGGCCGCGCGGAAATACTGGTGGGACGCGATCGGCGCGAAGCTGCAGCAAAGGACGCTGGCGCCGCGGCCACTCGATCCTGACCGGCGGATCGTGATCGGATACGTCGCATCCGAATTCAGGAACCACTCGGCGGCATACTCTCTGTTGCCGGTGCTGCGCAATCATGATCACGCCCAGTTCAAGGTCGTCTGCTATTCCTGCTGGCCGGTGCAGGACGAGATGACGGAGAGCTTCAAGCCTCTCGCGGATGTCTTCGTCGATGCCGCACAATTGTCCGATGACGAGCTGGCCGACCGCATCCAGGCCGATGGCATCGATATTCTGATCGATGTCTCCGGGCACACGACCGGCAGCAGGCTTCATGTCTTTGCCCGCAAGCCGGCGCCGATCCAGGTCACAGGCTTCGGGCACGCCACGGGGACAGGCCTTCAAACCATGGACTACGTGCTCGCGGACCCGATCTTCATCCCGCAATCGGCGCGCCATCTCCTGGCCGAGAAGGTGCACGACCTGCCGTGCCTGATCACGATCGATCCGATCCTGGACATTCCGCCTTCAGAGCCACCCATGCTCCGCAACGGCTACGTCACTTTCGGGGTGTTCAACCGCATCTTCAAGATTTCGGACGAAGCCATCCGGGTGTGGTCGAACGTCATGCATGCGGTGAGGGGATCGAAGATCATCGTCAAGAACGGGCTGCTTGACGATCCATTGCTGCGCGATCGACTGATCGCGCGGTTCGCGGCACAGGGCATCGCCGAAGAGAACGTGGTCTGCATGGGCTCGACCTCGCGTCCCGAGCATCTGCGGGCCTTCGCGATCGTCGACATTTCCCTCGACACCTTCCCGCAGAACGGCGGCATCAGCACCTGGGAGTCCCTCTATGCCGGCGTTCCCGTGGTCGCCAAGCTCGGCCGCGGCGCTTCGTCGCGCGCCGGCGGCTCCATCGTTGCCGCCGTCGGCCTGGAGGACTGGCTCGCCGAGGATGACGCGGGCTATGCCGCGATCGCGTGCAAACACGCGGCGCAGCCGGCCTACCTGGCAAAGCTGCGGGCGGATCTGCCGGCTCGGATCGCAGCCTCGCCGGCCGGCGACGTCGAGTTTTACACGCGCGAGGTCGAAGCGGCCTATCGCCGGTTCTGGCGCGATTATTGCGCCGCCGCCTCGGAGCTGGCCTAGGAAGATGTTGCGCCGGGCCCCGGGAAATCCCGGAGGCGGAGCGCCTCCGGTGACCGGCCGACCAGGCTCGCGAATCAGTTAGACTCTGCTGAGGGCATCCTCCGGAGAGACACCTTGCAGAAGAGCGGCGGCGGCGCGCGCGCGTTCCAGAATGCGCGATTGCAGAAGAAATTGACGAAGCAGGCCGACGCCGTCATTGCCGCAGCGGCGAACGCCTATGGCCAGGGCCGATACGCCGAGACAGAGGCGCTGTGCCGCGAGATCCTGAAAGCCCTTCCGGATCATGTCGACGCCATTCACCTGCTCGGCATGTGCGCCCATGACGGCCGGCGCCTCGAGGAGGCGAGAGAGCTGCTGGAGCGCGTGATCGCGCTCGATCCGCGCCTGCACGATGCCCATAACAATCTCGCGACCGTGCATTTCGACCTCGGCAATTACGAAGAGGCGCGGCGCTGCCAGGAGAGGGCGATCGCGCTGAAGCCGAGTTTCGCCGTCGCATTGACCAATCTCGGCAACACGCTGATGCATATGGGGCTGTACGAACAGGCGCTCGAGATGCACGAGCGCGCCATCAAGATTAAACCGGATTGTGCCGATGCGCTCTGCAATCGCGGCATGGTCGAGATCGTGCTTGGGCAGATCATGCGTGCCAAGGCGAGCTTCGATCGCGCCCTGCTGTTTCAGCCGCGTCACGCCGAGGCCATCGTCGGCAGCGGCATGGTCAGCATGGAGCTGCGGCACCACGAGGAGGCCGCAGCCAAGTTCGCTCAGGCCCTCGCAATCAAGCCAGGCGCGCCACGAATTCTGGCCCAGCGCGGACGGCTCAGTTACGAGCTGCAGCACCTGCAGGAGGCGCTGGCGGATTTCGATGCGGCGCTTGCGATTTCGCCCAAGCTCGAGCTGGCCCTTCGGGGCAAGGCGCAGGTCTGCCTCGTCATGGGAAGGACCGCGCAGGCGATGGCGGCCGCAACGACCTTGATCGAGCGAAATCCTCGCTCGGAGATGGGGTTGGCGCTTCTGGGCTTCGCTTATTCGAACCAGGGAGATATGGAATCCGCGATTGAATATCTCGATCGCGCGCTGGCGCTCCGACCGGACTATGGAGACGCGATCAGAGGCAAGATCTTCTTGCTGGACTACCTTGCGGAGGCGGATTTCGCGGTCCAGCAGGCGGTGCGAAAGTCCTGGTGGGATGCAATCGGCTCGAGGATTCCGCAAAGGACGCTGCCGAAGCGGCCGCTGGATCCGGACAAGCAGATTGTGGTCGGATATGTCGCGGCCGAATTCCGACAACACTCGGCGGGACTCACCTTGCTGCCCGTGTTGCGCCATCATGATCACGCCAAGTTCAAGATCGTCTGCTATTACGCCTGGCCGGGGGCGGACGAGTACACCGCCAAGTTCAAGGCGCTGGCGGATGTCTGGGTCGACGCTTGGCAGATGTCGGACGACGAGCTCGCCGATCGTATTCAGGCCGACAATGTCGACATTCTGATCGACGTTTCCGGCCACACGACCGGCAACAGGCTGCAATGCTTCGCGCGGAAGCCGGCTCCGATCCAGGCCACCGGCTTCGGACACGCGACGGGTACGGGCATGCCGACCATGGATTACGTGCTCGCCGATCCCATTTTCATTCCCCCATCGGCCCGGCATCTGTTTCCCGAGAAGATCCACGATCTGCCGTGCCTGATCACGATGGAGCCGGTCACCAATCTAAAGCCCTCCGAGCTGCCGATGCTCCGCAACGGCTACGTCACCTTTGGTGTGTTCAACCGCATCTACAAGATCTCGGATGATGCGATCCGCGTGTGGTCGCGCATCATGCGGGAAGTGCCGGGATCGAAGATCATCCTCAAGCATGGTTTGCTCGACGATGCCCTGCTGCGCGATAGCCTGGTCGCACGCTTCATCGCACAGGGTATTGCGGAGGAGGACATCACTTGCCTCGGCACCACCTCGCGTGACGACCATCTGATGGCCTTCGACAAGATCGATATTTCCCTCGACACGTTCCCGCAGAACGGCGGCATCAGCACCTGGGAATCCCTCTACAAGGGCGTTCCGGTCGTGGCCAAGCTCGGCATTGGAGCCTCCTCGCGTGCTGGCGCCTCCATCGTGGCGGCCGTCGGCCTCGGCGACTGGGTCGCGGAGGATGACGACGGTTATGTCGAGATCGCCCGCAAGTTCGCCTCGCAGCCCGAATATCTGGCAAAGTTGCGCGCGGGCTTACCGGCCCAGATCGCAGCCTCGCCCGCCGGCAATGTCGAGATCTACACGCGTGAGCTCGAGGCGGGCTACCGAAAGTTCTGGCGCGACTATTGTGCCGCTGCCGCCGAGCACGGCGACGCTGCGGTCAGCGGGGCGGACGCACCTGGCGGCTCCTGAGCCGCATCCTGCAGGCGACCCCCGGGATATCCCGGACGGATTTCTGGTCCGGCAGCCCGGCCGGGTCGGTGCGCGAATCAGTTAGACTCGGCCTTGGGCCATCTTCCGGAGAGACACCTTGCAGAGCAGCGTCGGCGCGCGCGCATTCCAGAATGCGCGATTGCAGAAGAAATTGAAGAAGCAGGCCGACGCCGTCATCTCCGCCGCGGCGAGCGCCTATGGTCAAGGCAGATATGCGGAGAGCGAGGCGCTCTGCCGCCAGATCTTGCAAGCCGTTCCGGATCATTTCGACGCGACGCACGTGCTCGGCCTCAGCGTGCAGCAGGGCGGGCGCCTCGACGAAGCGCAACAGCTGCTCGAGCGCGCGATTGCGATCGATCCGCGTTCGCACGAGGCTCAGAGCAATCTCGCGGCCGTCTACTTCGTGCTTCAGAAACTGGAAGCGGCGCGCGCCTGTCAGGAGAAAGCGATCGCGCTGAAGCCGAGTTTTACCCCGGCCCTGGCCGGCCTCGGCAACATCCTGCTCCAGATGAACCTGCCCGAACAGGCCATCGAGGTCTACGAGCGCGCCATCAAGCTGAAGCCCGACTACGCCGACGCGCTTTGCAATCGTGGCGTGGCGGAGCTGGCGCTGTTCCGGTTCGACCGCGCCAGGGAGAGCTTTGATCGCGCGCTGTTGTTTCAGCCGCGCCACGTCGAAGCGCTGATCGGCAAGGGCGTGGTCAGCATCGAGCTCAAGCGCTACGATGAGGCGGAGGCTGCACTCGCAGCGGCGTTCGCGATCAAGCCCGATTCAGCGAAGATCCTGGCGCAGCGCGGACGCCTCAATTCGTCCCTGTCGCGGCTGGAACAGGCGGCAGCGGACTTCGATGCGGCACTTGCGCTTTCACCCCGGTTCGAGATGGCCTTGCGGGGCAAGGCGGAGGTCTCGCTCAGCCTGGGAAACACCGCACAGGCGATCCTGGCCTGCACGACCTTGCTCGAGCAGAATCCACATTCCACGATCGCATTGGCGTTGCTGAGCTCCTGTTTTGCAAATCAGGGAGAAATCGCGTCCGCAATCGAACATCTCGACGCCGCGTTGGCGATCTCGCCGGATCCAGACTTGATGGCGCGGAAGATCTACTATCTGGACTTTCTCCCCGACGCCGATTTCACTATCCAGCAGGCGACGCGACGGTCCTGGGGCGAAGCGATCGGTGCCCGCGTGCCGCAGAGGAAGCTCGCCCCCCGGCAGCTCGATCCCGACAGGCGGATCGTGATCGGCTATGTTTCCGCCGAATTCTGGTATCATTCGGCGGCGTTCGGCTTGCTGCCGGTGCTGCGCCATCACGATCATGCCAGCTTCGAGGTCGTCTGCTATTCGTGTTCGCCGACTCAAGATGCGATCACAGCCGAATTCAAGTCGGCGGCAGACGGCTGGGTCGATGCCTGGCAGATGTTCGACGACGAACTGGCCGATCGTATCGAGGCCGACAAGGTCGATATCCTGATCGACGTGTCCGGGCACTCGTCGGGCAACAGGCTTCAGATCTTCGCCCGCAAGCCGGCTCCCATACAGGTCACGGGCTTCGGGCACGCGACCGGTACCGGCCTTCGGACGATGGACTACGTGCTCGCGGACCCTGTCTTCATTCCGCAATCGGCGCGGCATCTGCTGGCCGAAAAGGTCTATGACCTGCCGTGCCTGATCACGATCGATCCTATCCTGGATGTGCCGCCTTCGGAGCTTCCCATGCTTCGCAACGGCTACGTCACCTTCGGCGTGTTCAACCGCGTCAACAAGATCTCGGACGAGGCCATTCGCGTGTGGTCGAACGTGATGCGGGAGGTGGCCGGATCGAAGATCATCATCAAGCATACGCTGCTCGACGATCCCCTGGTGCGCGACGGCCTTCTCGCGCGCTTTGTCGCCCACGGGATTGCCGAGGAGAGGATCACCTGCCTCGGCTCGTCCGAGCGCGCCGATCATCTGCGAGCCTTCGCGCTGGTCGATATTTCGCTCGATCCGTTTCCGCAGAACGGCGGCGTCAGCACCTGGGAATCCCTCTATGCGGGCGTTCCGGTCGTCGCCAAGCTCGGCCACGGCGCATCCTCGCGCGCCGGCGGCTCCATCGTGGCCGCCGTCGGTCTTGACGACTGGGTGGCCGAGGACGACGAGGGCTACGCCGCGATCGCGTGCAAATTCGCTGCCCAGCCCGCGCATCTGGCAAGGCTGCGCGCGGAATTGCCGGCCCGGATCGCGGCTTCGGCCGCGGGTAATGTCGAAACCTACACGCGCAGGGTCGAGGAGGGCTACCGCAAGTTCTGGCGCGACTATTGTGCCGCGGCCTCGGAAAGCGGGGAGGTCGCTTAAGCCGGCCGAACCGCGCAGATTTTGTGGATCTGCGCCTTCGGCCCGATGATGCGTGTGACGATCAGACGAAGGGCGGCTTGATGTTGCTGCGCTTCTCCAGCCATTCCGGCACCGGCAGGTTCTTGGCGCGCATGAAGTCGGCGTTGAACAGCTTGGACAGATAGCGGCTGCCGGAATCGCACAGCACGGTGACGATCGTCTTGCCGGGCCCGAGCTGCTTCGCAAGCCGCATCGCGCCGACGACATTGATGCCCGTCGAGCCGCCGAGGCACAGACCTTCGTGCTGGAGCAGCTCGTAGATCGCACTGACGGCGTCGGTGTCGGGAATGAGATAGGCATCGTCGACCTTGGCAGTTTCGACGATCGCTGTGGCGCGGTTGAGGCCGATGCCCTCCGTGATCGAGCCGCCCGGCGTCGCCTTGGGATCGCCGGTCCTGAAATATTCGTACATGCCGGCGCCATGCGGATCGGCGCAGGCGATGCGGATGTTCTTGTTCTTCTCCTTCAAATAGCGGCTGACGCCGGCCAGCGTGCCGCCGCTGCCGACCGAGCAGACGAAGCCGTCGACCTTGCCGCCGGTCTGCTCCCAGATCTCAGGCCCCGTGGATTCGTAATGTGCCTTGGCGTTGTCCAGGTTGTTCCATTGGTCGGCGAACAGCACGCCATTGGGCTCGGTCTTGCGCAGCTCGTCGGCGAGCCGCCGGCCAACATGCTGGTAGTTGTTGGGGTTGGCGTAGGGAAGGGCCGGCACCTCGATCAGCGCGGCACCGCAAAGCTTCAGGAAATCCTTCTTCTCCTGGCTCTGCGTCTCCGGGATCACGATCAGGGTGCGGTAGCCGCGCGCGCTCGCAACCACGGCAAGGCCGATGCCGGTATTGCCGGCGGTCGCTTCCACCACCAGCCCGCCGGGCTTCAGCTCGCCGCGCTTCTCGGCCTCCAGGATCATCCATTTCCCGGCGCGGTCCTTCACCGACTGACCGGGATTCATGAACTCGGCCTTGCCCAGGATGGTGCAGCCGGTCAATTCCGAAGCCTGCTTGAGCTTGATCAGGGGGGTGTTGCCGATGGCTTCGACAACGTCGTTGCGAATGGTCATGTCGGGGAAAATCACTACCAAGGGGTTGATCGGCTTTGGCCCGAACCTAGTGCTTGGGAGGCCAAAGGGGAAGGCTTTTGCGCTGCGGCGAACCCGACCGAAACGCCCGCGGAAACAGTGATATGCCTGCAGTAGGAAATGGCCCAACCCCGGCCCGTGCACGAAACGATTGCGCTCCCGATCAACGTTGTTGCGATCAATTCTTGCCACGGGCGAAACGGGTCGCGACAGGGCGCGTGTCCTGTTCGCGGGGGATTATCTAGAAATGCGGTTGTCCCTCGGTGGTAAGAACCTCAGCCGCCGCAGCGGGAGAGGCGAAGCGAACCCTGCAGCAGTGGGTGTGGCCGCGATATCACATGAAATCTTGGTAAGCTTGCTTACGTTTTCCCAATGTTTCGCAATGAAGAAAGTCTCTGCGAGACAGCCGCTTTTCGCATTCTTGTCAGTTCGCTCCCGCCTCGTTGGCACGGGCATCTCGCAATTGCGGCACTGTCCCGCCGTTCCGCGCCCGGCTAGTATGAAGCTCAGGTTCCGCAGAAAGCATCATCACTGTGAGCGCGTCGTCCAAAGCCTCCCGACCACCCTGCCGCGAATCGGTTAATCCGGCAGCGTTGCGGCGGCTTGATCTGCCCGGCGGGGGGTGGATGTGACACAGCAAGTTCCAGTGGTCGCCTCGCGGCGGTCTCGCGGTTCTGCACTCCGAACGCTGCGCGCGGCGCGATGGACTGCGGTGCTGTGCCTCGCCGCGGCTTCGGGGGCTTGCGTGCTGACCCAGGATCTTCCCGATCCCGCGCTCGACGTTCCCACGCATTACAAATATGCCGGGAAGGGCGACGCGCCGCCGTCGCTGGATTGGTGGCGCGGCTTCCGCTCTGCGGAGCTGACGCAGCTGATGGAGGAGGCGCAGACCGTCAATCTCGACATCGCCGCGGCCGTGGCGCGCATCGTCCAGGCCGACGCCCAGGCGCGGCAGGCCGGCGCGGCGCTGCTGCCGAGTGTCTCGACAGGCGGATCCGAAACCTATTCGCGCACATCGGGCTCGAGCGCTTCGGGACTGTCCATCGGCGGGCGCGAGGTCGTCAATTATTCGGCCTCGCTGAGCGCGAGCTATCAGCTCGATTTCTGGGGCCAGAACCGCGACGCGCTGCAATCGGCAGAGGAGACGGCGAACGCCAATCGTTTCGATCGCGACACGGTCGCGCTGACCACGCTCGCCGCCGTCGCCAACGCCTATTTCCAGGTGCTGGCCTCGCAGGACCGCATCAGGACCTCACAGCGCAACATCGCGAGCGCGCAGCGCATCCTCGATGCGGTCAGGGAGCGCCGCAGGGCCGGCACCGGCACCGACCTCGACGTCGCCCAGCAGGAGAGCGTGCTGGCGAACCAGAAGGCGCTGGTGCCGCCGTTGCGCCAGACGCTGGACCAGAACGTCAACGCGCTCGCCGTGCTGGTGTCGCGGCCGCCGGAGAGCGTGCGCGTGCACGGCGGCTCTCTGGACCGGATCGCGATCCCGCGCGTGACGCCCGGCCTGCCGTCGGAGTTGCTGACGCAGCGGCCGGACATCCGCCGACAGGAGGCGCAGCTCGCCTCGGCCACCGCCAACATCGGCAATGCCCGGGCACAATTCTTTCCGACCATCCAGCTCACCGGCAATGGCGGCTACCAGAGCTCGGCGCTGGTCTCGCTTTTCCAGCCGCATGCGGCCTTCTTCCAGCTCGTCGGCAGCGCGACACAGCCGATCTTCGACGGCGGCAGGATCCTCGGCAATTTCGAGTTGGCCAAGGCGCGGCAGGACGAGCTGCTGCAAACCTATCGCAAGACCATCATCCAGGCCTTTGCCGACGTCGACAACGCGCTGTTCTCGATCAAGCAGACCACGATCAGGCTGCAATTGCAGCGCGACGTCGTCGCCGCCTCGCGTCGCGCCTTCGATCTCTCCGAGCAGCAATTGCGCGCCGGCACCGCCGACATCGTGACCGTGCTCAACACCCAGCTGACCCTGTTCCAGGCGGAAGACGCGTTGTGGCAGGCCCAACTCGCACGGCTTCTGGCCATCGTCAGCCTGTACCAGGCGCTCGGCGGAGGCTGGGAGCCGCGAATGGAGAAACCGGTCAATGCTCTTTAAGCCGGACACCAAGCAGGGAGCGGGAGAGGGGACAGCGAAGCGATCGCGCGGCCGCGGCTTCGTCATGACCCTGATCACGCTCGCGATCCTCGCCGGCCTCGGCTATGTCGGCTGGATCGTCATGCAACAGCAGCAGACGAACAACCGCAATCAGCGCCCCGATCTGCCGGTGCCGGTGCTGGCGGCGAGCCCGCGCATCCAGGACGTGCCGGTTTATCTCGACGGCGTCGGCGCGATCCGCGCGCTCAACACCGTGACCGTGCGCTCGCAGGTCGATGGCAAGCTGATCGCGGTCAACTTCACGGAAGGCCAGGACGTCAAGAAGGGCGACGTGCTCGGCGAAATCGATCCGGCGATCTATCAGGCGCAGTACGACCAGGCGGTTGCCAAGAAGGCGCAGGATCAGGCCCAGCTCGCCAACCAACGCATCGACCTCGCGCGCTACGAGCAGCTCGCGGCCTCCAACGCCGGCTCCAAGCAGCAGGCCGACACCCAGCGTGCGTTGGTCGCGCAGACCGAGGCGCTGGTCAAGGCCGACCAGGCTGCGATCGACAACGCGGCGGCGACGCTGAGCTACACCAAGATCGTGGCGCCGATCTCGGGCCGCGTTGGCCTGCGCCTAGTCGACCAGGGCAACATCATCCATGCCTCCGACACCACGGGCCTCGTGGTGATCACGCAATTGCAGCCGATCGCGGTGTGGTTCAGCCTGCCGCAACAGCAGATCATGCGCGTCAACGCGGCAGCGGCGAAGGGGCCGCTCGCGGTCGACGTGTTCGGCAATGACGGCATCACGGTGATCGATACCGGCAAGCTCACCGGCATCGACAACCAGGTCGACCAGACCACCGGCACGCTCAAGCTCAAGGCCGAATTCCCCAATGCCAATTACCAGCTCTGGCCGGGCCAGTTCGTCAATGTCCGCCTCAAGGTCGAGACCTTGACGCAGGCGCTGGTGGTGCCGACCTCGGCGGTGCAGCGCGGCCCGATCGGCACTTTCAGCTACGTCATCGGCGCGGACAACATCGTCTCGGCCAAGCCCGTGACGGTGACCCAGCAGAACGAGCATGACGCCGTGATCGCGAGCGGCCTGTCGGCGAGCGAGAGGGTGGTCACCACGGGCTTCGCAAATCTGTCCGACGGCTCCAAGGTGATCGTCGGCCGCGATGACCAGACTCCGTCGGCCGATCTTGCCCCGCGCAAGCGCTCGCGCGCACCGGACGCTCAGAAGAAGGATGGTGCTAACGAAGGCCAGAAGGACGGGCAGAAGGACGGCCAAGCCAAGGACGGCGAGTTGCGCGCCAAGCGCAAGAGCAGTGAAGGCGACCAGAAGGGGCAGACGGGACCGGCGCCGGGGCCGGGGGCATCGGAAAGTGGAGCCAAGCAGCCATGATCCCGACAACAGCCGCTTGAAGCGGCAGGCATAACCCATGGGTGTCTCCGAACCCTTCATCCGCCGGCCGATCGCGACCTCGCTGCTCGGCATCGCGCTTCTGATCGGCGGGCTGCTCGGCTATTTCGCACTCCCGGTCTCGGCGCTGCCGCAGGTCGATTTCCCGACCGTGCAGGTGACGACGCAGCTGCCGGGCGCGAGTCCGGACGTGATCGCCTCGCTGATCACCGCGCCGCTGGAGCGGCAGCTCGGGCAGATCCCGTCGCTCTCGGCGATGAACTCGACGAGCTCGTTCGGCGTCAGCCAGATCTCGCTGCAGTTCGAGCTCAACCGCGACATCGACGGGGCGACGCAGGACGTGCAGGCCGCGATCAATGCCGCCGCGGGCGTGCTGCCGAGGACGCTGCCTTACCCGCCGACCTACGCCAAGGTGAACCCGGCGGATGCGCCGGTGATGACGCTGGCGCTGCGCTCGGACACGATCTCGCTGCGGGTGATGAGCGACATCGCCGACACCATTCTGGCGCAACGTTTGAGCCAGATCTCCGGCGTCGGGCGCGTGTCCGTGCTGGGCGGGTTGAAGCCGGCCGTGCGCATCCAGGCCGATCTGGCGCGCCTTGCAGCCTACGGCATCGCGATGGAAGATCTGCGCACCGCGATCGCCAATGCCAATGTCTCGGGGCCGAAAGGCTCGCTCGACGGCGCGCAGCAATCCTACATCATCGCCGCCAACGACCAGATCGCGGCGGCTGAAGCCTACAAGCCCGTCATCATCGCCTATCGCAACGGCTCGCCGGTGACCATTGCCGACGTCGCCCAGATCGTCGACGGCCTCGAGAACGACCGCACCGGCGGCTGGTACCAGGGCACGCCGGCGGTCATCCTCGACATCCAGCGCCAGCCCGGCGCCAACGTCATCGACGTCGTCAGCCAGATCCGCGCCGAGATCCCGAAACTGCAGCGCGCGATCCCGGCCGGCGTGAATCTCACCATCGTCTCCGATCGCACCGTCACCATCCGCGCCTCGGTGCGCGACGTACAATTCACTCTGGTCCTTGCCGTCGTGCTGGTGACGCTGGTCGTGCTGCTGTTCCTGCGTTCGTTGCGCGCGACCGTGATCGCCGGCGTGGCGCTGCCGTTGTCGCTGATCACGAGCTTCGGCATCATGTATTTTGCCGGCTTCAGCCTCGACAATCTGTCGCTGATGGCGCTCACGATCGGCACCGGATTCGTCGTCGACGATGCCATCGTGATGATCGAGAACATCGTGCGCCACATGGAAAATGGCGACGGCGCGATGGAGGCCTCGCGCAAGGGCGCCAGCGAGATCGGCTTCACCGTGATCTCGCTGACGGTGTCGCTGATTGCGGTCTTCATCCCGCTCCTGTTCATGTCGGGCCTGGTCGGGCGCATGTTCCGCGAATTCGCGCTGACCTTGACGATTGCGGTCGTGACCTCGGCGGTGGTCTCGCTGACGCTGACACCGATGATGTGCTCGCGGCTGCTCAAGCACGCGCACGAGGAGCTGGCCGTGCCGGGACTGGCCGCGATCAGCCGCTTCATCGACCGCACGGTCGATGCCTATCACAGATCGCTGTTGTGGGTGCTGGAGCGCCAGCGCGCCACGCTGGTCGTGACCTTCGTTACGCTGATCGCGACGCTGGTGCTCTATGTCGTCGCGCCCAAGGGCTTCCTGCCGCTGCAGGACACCGCTTCGATCACGGCGGTGACGGAGGCGGGGCCCGACGTGTCGTTTGCGGAAATGAAGAGGCGGCAGGCCGAGGCAGCCGAGGCCATCAGGGCCGACCCTGATGTGGTCGGCGTGGTCTCGGTGATCGGTGCGGGCTCCGTCAACCCGACCACCAATGTCGGCCGCCTCGTCATGAGCTTGCGGCCGCGCGGCGAGCGCCAAGACGATGTCAGCGTGGTCGTGACCCGGTTGAAGGAGCGGGTCTCCGGCATCCCCGGCATGACCGTCTATTTCCAGCCGGTGCAGGACGTGCAGATCTCGACCCAGTCGAGCCGCTCGCAATACCAGTACACGCTGACCGGCACCGATGCGACGCTGGTCTCGGAATGGGCGCGCAAGCTGGTTGCGGAGATGCGGCGCGATCCCTTGTTCCGGGACGTCTCCTCCGAGGCGCAGGAGGGCGGCCTGCGGGCGCAGCTCGATGTCGACCGCACGCGCGCCGGCCAGCTCGGCGTGAGCCTGCAAGCAATCACCGACACGCTGAACGACGCCTTCGCGCAGCGGCAGATCTCGACCATCTACGGCCAGGCCAACCAGTACCGGGTGGTGCTGGAGGCGCTGCCGATGTATCAGCGCGATCCCTCGATCCTGTCGAAGCTCTATCTGCCGGGTGCCGCGAGCGCCACCGCGGGCGCGCCCAATGCCCAGGTGCCGCTGTCGGCCGTGGCGACGCTGAAGCGGACCACGGCGCCGCTCGCGATCTCGCATCAGGCGCAATTCCCGTCGGTGTCGCTCAGCTTCAATCTGGCGCCGGGCGCGGCGCTCGGCGATGCCGTCGAAGCCGTAAAGGTGATCGAGACCCGCATCGGCATGCCGGGCAGTATCGTCGGCGTCTATGCCGGCGACGCCGCCGAATTCGCCAAGGCACTCGCCGGCCAGCCCTGGTTGCTGCTCGCCGCCGTCATCACGATCTACATCGTGTTAGGGGTGCTCTACGAGAGCTATATCCATCCGATCACGATCCTGTCGACGCTGCCCTCGGCCGGCGTCGGCGCCATCCTGGCACTGATGCTGTGCGGACAGGACCTCTCGGTGATCGGCCTGATTGGCATCATCCTCTTGATGGGCATCGTCAAGAAGAACGCGATCATGATGATCGACTTTGCGCTCGAGGCCGAGCGCGGGCGGGGCATGTCGCCCAGTGAAGCCATCGTGCAGGCCTGTCTGTTGCGCTTCCGTCCGATCATGATGACGACGCTGGCGGCGCTGTTCGGGGCGCTGCCGCTCGCGATCGAAAGCGGCACCGGCGCCGAGCTGCGCTTTCCGCTCGGCATCTCCATCATCGGCGGCCTGCTGCTCAGCCAGCTCCTGACACTTTACACGACGCCCGTGATCTACCTGGCGCTCGACCGCATCAACCGCCGGTTCGAGCAGGCACTGCCGCCGGCTGGATCCGGCGGCCCGCCGGTCGCCGGCGCGACCGAGGGGATGCAGTGATGGCATCGATCTCGGAGCCCTTCATCCGCCGTCCGGTCGCGACCACGCTGCTGTCGATCGGGCTGTTCCTGCTGGGTGTCGTCGCCTACCGGTTCCTGCCGGTCGCCTCGGTCCCGAACGTCGACTTTCCCGCCATCTTCGTCTCCGCCAGCCGGCCCGGCGCCGATCCGTCCGTGATGGCGGCGACGGTCGCTTCGCCACTGGAGCGACGTTTGGGAGAGATCGCCGGCATCAACCAGATCACCTCGACCTCGAGCCTCGGCACGACCAGCATCCAGCTTCAGTTCGACATAGGCCGCAACATCGACAAGGCCGCGCGCGACGTGCAGGCGGCCATCAACGCCGCGATGGTCGACCTGCCGAGCGACTTGCCGACGCTGCCGCGTTTCCGCAAGGCAAACACGGCCGGTGCACCCATCTTCGTGCTGGCGTTGACCTCCAAGACGATCTCTCCGTCGGCGATCTACGACGTCGCGGATAGCGTGTTGGCGCAACGCATCTCGCAGGTGCCGGGCGTCGGCAACGTGTCGATCTCCGGCGCCGACCAGCCGGCCGTGCGCGTGCAGCTCAACCCGGTTGCGCTGTCCAATGCTGGAATCGCCACTGACGACGTGCGAACCGCGATCATCGCCGCCAACGCGCTCGGCCCCGTCGGCATCTTCGAAGGCGAGCGCCAGAGCGAGACGCTGTCGCTGAACAAGCAGATGCGCACGGCGAAGGAGTTCCGCGACATCGTCATCAAGAGCTCGGGCAATAATTTCGTGCGGCTGTCGGATGTCGCCGACATCGAGGATTCCGTCCGCAACGTCCGCTCGATAGCCTGGTTCAACAGGCAACCGGCGGTTCTGATCCAGATCACCAAGCAGGGCGATGCCAACGTCATCGACACCGTCGACCGGGTCAAGGCGCTGATCCCCGAGCTGAAGCAGTGGATCCCGGCCGGTGTCGAGATCTCCACCCTGGTCGATCGGACCGGCACGATCCGCGCCAGCGTGCTGGACATGCAATGGACGCTGCTGGCAACGTCCGTCCTGGTGATGGTCGTCGTGTTCGTGTTCCTGCGGCGGCTGACGCCGACCATCGCGGCCGGCATCTCGGTGCCGCTGGCACTCGCCGGGACTTGCGCCGGCATGTGGGTTGCGGGCTTCTCCATCGACAACCTGTCGCTGATGGCGCTCGCCATCTCCGTCGGCTTCGTTGTCGACGACGCCATCGTCATGATCGAGAACATGTTCCGCAACCTCGAGCAAGGCATGCGGCCGTTCCGGGCGGCGCAGGAGGGCGCCAAGCAGATCGGCTTCACCGTGGTCTCGATCAGCCTGTCGCTGATCGCGGCCTTCACGCCGCTGATCTTCATGGACGGCGTCGTCGGTCGGCTCCTGCGCGAATTTTCGCTGACGCTGACCTTCGCCATCCTGGTCTCGACGCTGGTGTCGCTGACGGTCACGCCGATGATCTGCGCCCATTACATCCGGCAGGCCACCTCCGGCACGGCAACGCTGTTCGACCGCATCATCGAAGGCGCGCTGTCGCGCACCATCGTGTTCTACGCCCGCACCCTGCGCACCGTGCTGGAATTCCCGCTGCTGACGCTGCTGGTGTTCTTCGCCACCATCGCGCTCACGGTGACGCTCTACATCAAGGTCCCCAAAGGCTACTTCCCCACGGACGATTCCGGCTTCATCATCGGCGCGACGCGCGCCTCGGCGGACACCTCGTTCCAGTCGATGCTCGGCCTGCAGCAGCGGCTCGCCGAGATCGTGATGAAGGATCCCGCCGTGGCCGGCATCGGCTCGACGGTCGGCAGCGGGGGCCCGGGTCCGGCGACCTCGAACCGCGGCACCATGTTCATCAGCCTGAAGCCGCCGGAGGAACGTGGCCACGTGTCGACTGAGGTCGTGATCGAACGGCTCAGGCGCGCACTATATCCCGTGCCCGGCATCCGCCTCTTCATGTTCGCTGCCCAGGACGTGCGGGCCGGCGGGCGTCAGAGCGATTCCGACTACCAATATACGCTCACCAGCACCGATCTCGGCCTGTTGCAGAAATGGGCGCCAATCGTTGCCAAGCGCCTGGAGAGCGTGGAGGGCATCACCGACATCTCCAGCGATCGCGATCCCGGCGGGCTGCAGCTGACGCTCGCCATCGACCGCCAGAAGGCGTCCGCGCTCGGCGTCAAGGTCCAGGACATCGACAACGCGCTGAACAACGCTTTCGCACAGCGGCAGATCTCGATCATCTACACCCAGCGGAACCAGTACATGACCGTGCTGGAGATCGACCCGAAGTTCCAGGTCGACCCCTTCAATCTCGATCGCATCTACGTCGCCGGCGCGGGAGATGCGCAGGTGCCGCTGTCGGCCGTGGTGCGCGCGACGCGCGGGCTCGCTGCGCTCGCCGTCTATCATTCGCAGTCGTTCCCATCGACCACGGTGTCCTTCAACCTGATGCCGGACGTGCCGCTTCAGGCGGCGACCCAGAACATCCAGCGCGCGGTCGACGAGTTGCACATGCCCGAAGGTATTCGCGGCAGCTTCGACGGCAATGCCGGCGATTTCGCCAGGACCAGCGGTCGTCAGCCGCTCCTGATCCTCGGCGCGCTGGTCGCGATGTATATCGTGCTCGGGGTGCTCTATGAGAGCCTCGCCCATCCGCTCACGATCATCTCGACGCTGCCCTCGGCCGGCTTAGGTGCGCTGCTGGCCTTGCAGCTCACCAACACGCCGCTGACGGTGATCGCCTTCGTCGGCATCATCCTCTTGATCGGCATCGTCAAGAAGAACGGCATCATGATGGTCGACTTCGCGCTCGATGCCGAGCGCCAGCGCGGGCTGTCCTCGGCCGAGGCGATCTTCGAGGCCTGCCAGGCGCGCTTCCGCCCGATCCTGATGACGACCATGGCGGCGCTGTTCGCCGGCATTCCGCTGGTGATTGCGACCGGCCCCGGCACGGAGCTGCGCCGGCCGCTCGGCATCACCATCATCGGCGGCCTGTTCGTCTCGCAGATCCTGACGCTGTACACGACGCCCGTGATCTACCTGCTGATCGACCGCCTGCGGCGGCGATCCGAGCCGCGTCCGCTGGCGGCACCGGCGGAATAGGTTGTTGCAGCGCCGCGCGAAGCGTATAGCGGCGACCATGTCCAATCCGCCCAAGACTGCCGCCGCGCTGGCCGAGCCGATCCCCGAATGCCCGCATTGCCAGAAGCCGATGCCGCTGTGCATTTGCGACAGCGTCACGCCGATCGAGAACCGGCTCTCGCTCCTGATCCTGCAGCATCCGCAGGAGCAGGACAGGGCACTCGGCACGGCGCGGCTGCTGGCCAGGCATTTTGCCGATGCCACGGTGCGGGTCGGCCTGTCCTGGCCGAGCCTGTCCAAGGCGCTGGGACGGCCGGTCGAGAATGCTTCGCACTGGGCGGTGCTCTATCTCGGCTCGGCACGCGCGGCCGATCTCGATGCCGAAGGTGAGATCGTCGCACTCAACCGCAAGGGCGAGGTCGCGGAGAACCAGCGCGCGATCCTCGGCAAGCTCGAAGGTGTGGTGCTGCTCGACGGCACCTGGAGCCAGGCCAAGGCGCTGTGGTGGCGCAATCCCTGGATGCTGAAATGCCAGCGCGTGATCCTCAATCCGGCACGTCCCTCTCGCTACGGGCGCTTGCGCAAGGAGCCGCGCCGCGACGGCCTCTCGACCATCGAAGCCGCCGCGACGATCCTCGCCGGCCTCGAGCGGCGCCCTGATCTCGCCGAGACGCTTCATGCCAGTTTCGAACGGATGCTGGCTCGCTACCGCGAGGTCCAGGCCGAGATGCCGGAACTGGCACCCAAGCCCGCGCCCAAGGGCCGCCGGCGCGACTTCAGGCGCGGCAAGCGCGCCTGATTTCGGCTGGACATTTCGCTGTGCTACAAGCGGGCCGTGGGGTTGCCTAAGCCATTGATCCCCTATATTGGTCCGCCCTTACGGGGCCACGTGGCGGAGTGGTTACGCAACGGTCTGCAAAACCGTGTACACCAGTTCAATTCTGGTCGTGGCCTCCATCACAAGCCTCTGATTTTCCGCAAAATTTTGGCCTATGCGCGGTTCCGCCGAGCCGCACGTACCCGCCAGCCACCGGGTTTGCCCGGGGCTTGGCGGAAAGGTGCGATTCAGGTCCTCTGGCATAGACTTCGCATCTGCGAAGAGACGCATCCAAACCCTGGAGCTGGAGAGCACGTGGGCGACGTCGTTCGATTTGTCCCGAAATCCGAGCTGGAGCGGGCCCGCCTCATTGCCGAGGCGCGCGCGATCTATGACAGCATCTTCCCGCCGGCTGCACCCGACCGGGCGCCGCAGCAGGGCGAGGAGCGCGTCAAGACTTGATCGGGGCTGCGCCGGTCCCCGGCGCTCGGTCATGCCGAACCGCCCGCAAGGCGGACGCATCGGTTCACTTCAAGTCGGCCTCAGCAGGCCGCGTACCAGCCGTCGGGAAAGGGCAGGAGGGGCCAGGCGCCCTCGTTGTCATTGGCAGCCTTGTTGGCTGCCTTGGGCGTCGCGTCGAAGCTCCACGAGCGGGGCACGTAGTCCTCCACCGGCACGGGCGCGAAATCCTCAAAGACCATGGCGTCCCGGACAGCATCCAGCAGCAAATTGAATTCGGCTTCGCTCATCACACCCTCGCAGAATGCGGACGGCGCAATGTCGCAAAGCCGGTTTGTTTCCGGATTGATCCGATCGTTCGCATTTTAACGATGCGGCGATCGGGACCCGAATGGTTAGCGATTCCTGAAAATCCCCGCGGCAACCCTATGTGCCGCCGCCGCGCAGCGGGTGTGAAGGAGATCACGTTCCCGGCGGTTTATTTCTCGTAACCCCTTTGTCCCATGCCGGCCAATGCAGGCCGGAGCGGGCAGGGCAGAGCGGGAGACTGGTCATGAAGGCGAGGTTCTTGCGGTTTGCGGGCGTGAAGAGCCGGGCGCGGGGCGCCTCTACGGTCGGGCTATTCCTGACGCTATTTGCCTCCGCGGCCCATGCACAGGGAACTGCGGAGCAGCGGCGGGCCTGTACCCCCGACGTCTACCGGCTCTGCGCCGGCGAGATCCCCAACGTCCGCGCCATCACGGCCTGCCTGCGCCGCAACCGCGCGAGCCTCAGCGAGGCCTGCCGATCCGTGTTCGACCAGGCGGGCGGCTGAACGGCCCGGCTTGTGGGCTTGTGCGCAGCAAGTCCCTCGCAGGGGCTCGCGAATCCGTCACAGGCACCCTGTGGATATGCTGTGGATTTGCTGCGGATGCTGGACGTGGATGCTTCGTACCTTCATCGCATCTTGGTCGCCAATCGTCATATCTGCGTCAAATGAGCTCACCGAATGATTCAGCGGGCCGGCAGATCGCTGCTGCGGCCGAGAGCATTTCGTAATCCCCCGAATTCGGAATCCCTCACCTGCGTCGCGGTCCGCGGACAGTTTTTGGGCAACCGTTTGCCCAAATGTCGGGCGCGCTCCGTCCAAATTTTTGTACGCCCGCGGACAAGCTTTTCACCGCCCACTCCCGCACGCTTCCTCCCCGATCACTGGAGCATGGCAGACGCCATGACATTTCGGAGGAACTGGCGAGATGGAGAAGTCGATTTGGCCCCAGGCGCGGCGGGGAATGGCGCGCGCATCATTGCCGCGGTACAAGCTCATGCTCGGCGCCGCCATTGCTTTCGGTCTCGTCGTTGCCTCACCGCTGAGCGCGGAGGCCGCAGCGCCCGCTGCCTGCGCCGCGCTTCAGGAAAAGTATCCGGACTGGAAGGGCAAGACGCTCGTCAATGCCATCAACCCGCACACGCCGGGCTATGAGACGATCGATCCCAAGGATCCCAGCAAGTATATCGGCTTCGACATCGATCTCGGTGAAGCCATCGGCGAATGTCTCGGCTTCAAGCTGACCTACAAGGCGGTGACGTTCGCGGCGCTCCTGACCACGCTCGCCGCCGGTCAGGCCGACATCGTGATCTCCGACATCTACGCCACCAAGGAGCGCGCCAAGGCGGCCGACTTCATCACCTACTCGAAGGTGTTCGATGGCGTGCTGGTCGCCAAGGGCAACCCGAAGGGCATCAACGGCATCAACCTGTCGCTGTGCGGCGCCGCTGCTGCCGAAAATACCGGCTATGTCGAGGTGCCCCTGATCCAGGCGCTGATCCCGGAGTGCAAGAAGGCCGGCAAGCCGGAGCCGACCATCCAGCTCTACGACAACAACGCCAACTGCATTCAGGCGATTCTGGCCGGCCGCGCCGACACCTACATCAACGACGTCAACACCGTCGACAGCGCCGTAAAAGCCTATCCGGACAAGCTGGAGAAGGCGGTCGCTGTGACGATCCCATACTCGGTCGGCATCGCTGTTCCCAGGGGCAAGCCGAAATTTCGTGACGCCGTGCTCGCTGCCCTGATCGAGGTGCAGAAGGCGGGCACGCACATGGCGCTCCTGAAGAAGCATGGGCTCGATGTGAACAACTTCATCGAGCCGGAAATTCTCACGGCTGACTGACTGAGCGCGGTCGACTTCTCCCCGACGGGGAGAGGTCGGCGCGAAGCGCCGGGTGAGAGGGCGTAACCTCTCATCCGGATCGCATCGAACGATGCGACGTAGCCGAAGCTTCGCTTCGAGAGGTGGCCTGTCCTCGAGGCGCCCGTCTTCGACCAAACCCGATCCCGTTCTCATGACTGTCGACTGATGTCGCTGTTCCTTCATTACCTGAGCATGCCGTATCTGCTCGCGGGCATCGAGCTCACCCTCGAGGTGACCGCCCTCGGGCTCGGCGGCGGGTTGATCCTCGGATTGATCCTCGCCGGCATGCAGCTGTCGCGCTTCTGGCTGCTGGCGGCGATCGCCCGGGCCTATACCGTGATCTTCCGCGGCACGCCGCTGATCCTCCAGATGGTTTTCGCCTACGACGCGCTGCCGCATATGGGCATCAAGCTGCCGGCCGTGCTGGCGGCAGGCCTTGCGCTCGCCTGCAACGAGGCGCCGTTCATTGCGGAGATGCTGCGCGCCGGCGTGCTCGGCGTCGACCGCGGCCAGGTGACGGCGGGGCAGGCGCTCGGCATGACGCCGTCGGTGCTGATGCGCAGGGTCATCGCCCCACAGGCGATCCGCACGATGATTCCGGCCTTCGGCAATGAGGCGGTGAGCGCGTTGAAGAACTCCTCGCTCGCGTCTGTTATCGCGGTGCAGGAGCTGACCTTGCGCTCGACCCAGCTGGCATCTTCGACCTTCGACTTCTTTTCGATCTTCTTTGCCTCGGGGCTGCTCTATCTCGTTCTGACCACGGCCATCAGTGTCATCCAGCTCCTCGTCGAATGGTGGCTCGACCTCGACCGAACCACACGCCGCGAACGCAAGCTCGCCGATTATCTGCCGTGGCGCCGCGTCGACCTCGGCACCAAGTTCGAGCTTGCCGCCGTGACCGCCGCTGATCCGGAGCCTGCACAGCCAGCGCCCGGCGATACGCCGCCGCTGGCCTTGACCCGTGAGGAGCGCGCCCGTCGCGCGGCGACGATCGCGCGCAACAATATCGCGGTCGAGACCAAGGACCTCACCAAGAGCTACGGCGGGCAAAAGGTGCTCAACGGCCTCGACTTGACCGTGCGTGTGGGCGAGGTGGTGGCGTTGCTCGGTCCCAGCGGCTCCGGCAAGAGCACGCTGCTTCGCTGCATCAACCATCTGGAGAACTGGGACGCCGGCACAGTGCGCGTCGGCGGCCGGCGGCTCGGCTTCGGCGAGAATGGCAAGCCATTGTCGCCGCGCGCCATCGCCAACGAGCGGGCCAGTGTCGGCGTCGGCATGGTGTTCCAGCAATTCAACCTGTTTGCTCACCTCTCAGCGAAGGAGAACATCGCCGGGCCCTTGCGCTGGGTCCACGGCATGACCCGGATCGACGCCGACCGCCGCGCCGCCGAGCTGCTTGACCGCGTTGGTCTCTCACACCGTGCCGATGCGCTGCCGCGACATCTCTCCGGCGGCCAGCAGCAGCGCGTTGCCATCGCCCGCGCGCTGGCGCCCAATCCGAGCGTGCTGCTGCTGGACGAGCCGACCTCGGCGTTGGATCCGGAGCTCGTCAATGAAGTGCTGGAGGTGATCCGCCGCCTCGCGATTGACGACGGCCTCACCATGATCATCTCGACGCACCAGATCCGCTTTGCCGATGAGGTCGCGGACCGTGTCGCTTTCCTGAGCGGTGGCACCATCGTCGAGGAGGGGCCGGCGCACGAGGTGCTCTCCAATCCACGCAATCCGCTGACGGCGCGTTTCCTCAGCGTGATGGAGGCCGACAAGGCTCCGGAGACGGTGCGATGAGCCCTCTCTCCACCCTGTGCAAGATCCCCGAAGAGGTCACGCCATGAAGCATGTCACGCTGCCGGTTTCGCCGAAGACCGTCCATTGGGGCTATTTCTCCAAAACGGTCACGCCGGCCCTGACGCTGCGCTCGGGAGACCGGGCCACGATCGAGACGCTGACCCATCACGCCAACGACGATTACGAGCGCATGATTCAGGGCGACCCCGGTGCCGAAAGCGTGTTCCAGTGGACGCGCGAGCACAAGGCGGTGGCGCGCCGCGGCTCGGGCCCGACGAAAGGCCCGTTCATCCGCGGCGCGGGCGAGGGGATCGGCGTGCACTTGCTCACCGGCCCCGTCGCGATCGAAGGCGCCGAGCCCGGCGACATTCTGGAGGTGCGCATCCTCGATATCAGGCCGCGGCCGAGCTGCAGTGCCTGTCATGCCGGCCGCTGCTTCGGCTCCAATGTCGCGGCGAACTGGGGCTTCCACTATCACGACCTGATCGAGGAGCCGAAGCCGCGCGAGGTCGTCACCATCTTCGAGCTCGACACCTCCGGCGAGCCCTATGCGAAGGCCGTCTACAATTACGTCTGGACGCCGCAAACCGACCCCGACGGCATCGTGCACCCGACCATCGACTATCCGGGCGTGCGCGTGGACCATGCCACCATCAGGAAGCGCGAGAACATCCTTCCCAGTGTGAAGGTGCCGGCGCGGCTGCATTTCGGCACCATGGGCCTTGCGCCATCGGAAGCCGATTTCGTCAGCTCGATCCCGCCGAGCTATACCGGCGGCAATATCGACGACTGGCGCATCGGCAAGGGCGCGCGGATGTTCTATCCGGTCGCGGTCCCCGGCGCCTATTTCTCGGTCGGCGATCCCCATGCCGCGCAAGGCGACAGCGAGCTCGGCGGCACCGCCATCGAGACCTCGCTGACGGGCGATTTCGAATTCATCCTGCACAAGAAGGCCGACCTCGGCGGCACCAGCCTCGAAGGCCTCGACCATCCCATGCTCGAGACCGACCTTGCCTGGTCGTTCTACGGCTTCACCTATCCGAATTATCTGGCCGCGCTCGGCGCTGATGCGCAAACCGAGATTGCCAATCACTCCAGTCTCGACCGTGCGATGCGCGATGCGTTCAGAAAACTCCGCCGGTTTCTGATGACGGTGCATGGCCTCAGCGAGGACGAGGCGATCTCGCTGATGTCGGTCGGCGCCGATTTCGGCGTCACCCAGGTGGTCGATGCCAATTGGGGCGTCCACGGCACGATCAGAAAGAACATGTTTCGGTGCGACTAATGCATTGAGACGCAGCCGGTTTTCGGGATGAGCAGGTGACAAGCGGAGACCATTTGCGGCCCGTCGCAGCGACGGAGGATCGCGTGCGTCTGGCACAGAGGTTGCTTCGATCGACTGCAATCTGGGTCGATCCGATGAGCTTTCGCCCGTTCACGAGCGAGTCCTACGCGCAGGACGACCGGCCCGAAGCCTGGCGGGACGTGCTGGCGGCGGTCGGCCTGCAGCCGGCAGGCGGCCATTCCTTCTTGGACGGGCATGCGACCGCCTCCCATCGCCAGACCGCCGGTGTTGCGCTGACGCGCATGGCCGCGGGCGCGCAGAGCGTCGGTCCGCTGGCACGAGGGAACGAAGACCTGCCGATCGCGCTGATGCCGGTCGAGGATGGCATGGTGTTGAAAACCGTCGGCGGACACCGCATCGTTCCCGTCGGTCATCTCGTGATGCTGCCGCGCGGCGGCGACTGGAGCATCGTGTTCCAGCGGGACATGCGCGCCATCGTGCTGTCAGTCACCTCCGAGGCGCTGCACGGACGCCTTTCGGGTAAGCCGCGGCTCGGCGAGCCGCGCGTCGTTCCGCCCAGCGGCTTTGCCGAGGTGTTCTCGCGCCTGCTGGACGCGACCGCGCGCACGCTCGACACTTTGAGCGATTCCGAATGGAATCTGCTTGCGCAGTCGCTCGTCGATCTTCTCCTGACGCTCGCGCATCAACTCGCGGCATCGACCTCCGACGCCGGGGCGAGCGCGACGCAGGCCGCGCTGCTGCACCGGATCTGCCAGACCATCGAGCGCCGCCTCGACGATCCCGATCTGGTGCCGGCGCGCGTCGCGCAAATCGAGGGGATCTCCGAGCGTTACTTGCAAAAGCTGTTCGAGACGGTCGGCGACAATTTCACCCACTATGTTCGCGAGCGTCGTCTCCAGCGCGCCTGGGCGGATCTGTCCAGTCCGTCAGAGGCGCATCGCTCGATCTCGGAGATCGCCTACGCCTATGGCTTTGGCGACTCCGCGCATTTCAGCCGCGCCTTCCGCCATCGCTTCGGCCTGCCACCGCGCGAGTTCCGACAGCAGGAGGCGGTGCGGGCGACCGTGCAACATGGCGTCACCGGCCAACGCGGCTGGCCGCAGGAGGCGCTGGCGCAATTGCGCGCGCATCAGAGTGTGGAGGCCCGCAGCAGCGTCGCCTGTGCCGGCGCGGGGGAGCCGACCACCACCGAACGCCGTCATCATCATCTCCCGGTCGAGGCCAGCCGCGTTCATTGGGGCTATTTCAGCCGCTCGCTGCCGCCGCAGATCGAGATCGCGTCGGGCGACACCATCACCATCGAGACGCTGACGCAGCACGCCTCTGACGATCCCGAGTTGATGATATCAGGCGATGCCGCCGCAGAAAGCGTATTCGGCTGGACACGGAGCAAGAAGAACGTCGACCGCCGCGGCGCAGGCCCGATGGATGCCAGCGTGTTCGGCCTCGGTGCCGGCGAGGGGTTTGGCGTGCACATCTGCACCGGGCCTGTCGCGGTGAAGGACGCCCAGCCCGGCGATGTGCTGGAGGTGCGCATCCTCGACATCGTGCTGCGGGCCAGCCGCAATCCGAGCCATGCGGGCCGTGTGTTCGGCTCCTCTGTCGCAGCGTGGTGGGGCTATCACTACAACGAGTTTCTCGGCGGTCCCAAGCCGCGCGAAGCCGTCACCATCTATGAGATCTTCGAAGACGCCGAGCTGCCGCACGCCCGCGCGCTCTATTCCTATCGCTGGGAGCCGCAGACCGATCCCTTCGGCGTGGTGCACGCCACTTACGACTATCCCGGCGTTCCCGTCGCACCCGGTACGATCAAGCGCCGACACGCCGTGCTCGACGGCATCAAGATTCCCCTGCGTCCGCATTTCGGCGTCATCGCGCTGGCGCCGCGCGAGCTCGATTTCGTCGATTCCGTGCCGCCGTCCTATTTCGGCGGCAATCTCGACAATTGGCGGCTGGGGAAGGGGGCAACCGTCTATCTCCCCGTCTCGGTCCCCGGCGCGCTGCTGTCGGTCGGCGATCCCCATGCCGCGCAAGGCGACGGCGAGCTCAGCGGCACCGCGATCGAATGCTCGATGACCGGCACCTTCGAGGTGATCCTGCACAAGAAAGCCGATCTTGCCGGCCGTCCTTTCGCCGATCTCTCCTATCCCCTGATCGAGACCGAGAGCGACTGGGTGCTGACCGGCTTCAGCCACCCCAACTATCTCGCCGAGTTCGGCGCGCAGGGGCAGAGCGAGGTCTACGCAAAATCCTCGCTCGACCTTGCCATGAAGGACGCCTTCCGCAAGATGCGGCGCTTCCTGATGAACGTCAAAGGCCTCAGCGAGGACGAGGCGATCGCACTGATGTCGGCGGCGGTCGATTTCGGCGTGACGCAGGTGGTCGACGGCAATTGGGGCGTGCACGCCATCCTCAGCAAGCGCCTGTTTCAGGACGCATCCTAACAAGGACATTCAGGTGAAATTCCACATGATCAGCGGCGGACCGAAGCCGGTCGCGCCGTTCAGCCACGCGGTCGAGACCGATGGCTTCGTCTTCGTGACCGGCCAGATGCCGGATACGCCGCAAGCGCCCGGTGTCTTGCCCGAGGGCATCGTCGCGCAGACGAAGGCCGTGATGGAGAATTTGAAGGTGGTTCTCGCCGGCCTCGACCTCGGCCTCCCGCACGTCGTGATGACGCGGATCTATCTCACGCGCTTCAAGGACGATTATGCGGCGATGAACGAGACCTATCGGACGTACTTTCCGCCTGACCGCCTGCCGGCCCGTACCTGCGTCGGCGTCACCGGTCTGGCCTATGATGCGCTGATCGAGATCGATCTGGTGTGCCGGAGGCCGTGAAAGGGAACCGTCGATAGGGGCGAATCTTTTGCTTGCTTGTTGGATGAAGGCTCAAGATCGCGCGTTGGGCAGCACCTCAGTTTGAAACTTGCGACTTGAGTTGCTTCACAGCTGCCGCCGAAGGTTCTCTCGTTCCGTCTCGAGGGTATTGATCTCATTGTTCAGATGTTTCTCAAGTTGGGTATACGATGTGGACAGGTTAGTGCAAAGGTTCTTCACAGCGGACGGTCTATTCTTGTCGAGCCACATGGCTCTCTGCTCGCTGGCGTAAGCCGCCATTCCCCGGTGGCAGTAGAGGAGTGTCTCGAAGTCATCCATCGCTTTTGTGGGCATACTCTCGACGACCTTCCATGCTTCGTCCAATTCGGAGGCAGAAGGCCACGCCTTCAACACCTGCTCAAGTTTGTCGGGGTCAGGCTCGCCCTTCGCAAGCCAGGCGGTCAGGGTCTTTGCTACGTCGTCGAGATGGCCGGCGCGCGACCGGAGCCGCAAACATACGCCAAGCTGACTGCTCACGCGTTGGAACGCGGCGGCTCTGCGGTCAACGTTGATCTTCGCCATTCCCACAATGAAGGCGACTCCTGCGGCGACGAGAGCGATAGTTGCGGAGAGCGCCGGCTGGAAGTCTTTCGCAATATCGTAGAGACCGTGGTTACAAAGCATGATAGGCCTCACTCAATCAAAGATAATAAATATGTAATTTTGCACGCGTGAATGGGGCTGTCGAGGGCGTCGCGGTTGCCGGACAAGGAGAGGGTGAGGGGTTTCTCTTCGCTCAAGCCATCCTACGAATGCTGGTTCAGCGCAGCTTTCTGGGTCCGGGCTCTACGCCGCAAACGCCTTTGGCGCTGCAGCTTGTCCGGGACATGAGAGCGGTGGGGTCGGTTGACAGTTGCCGAACGCTCCGCGCATTTCGTCTCAAATTGCAACCGGCGCGTGCAAGAAGTCTTGATCGGCCGTGAGCTAGGGGTGATCGACCGGCCTTGAACGCGGGCCCGGACCGCCGCGACTAATCGACAGAGTGCATAGGGATCAGCGGAACGTGATTAAGCTTCCTCTTCCTAAAGCACCAAAATGGTGCTTTAGTGCTTTCCATGAGCCAATCGTCCCGATACGCGCCGTCCGCGCTGCGTTACCGGCTTGCCCCTGACCCGGCCGCCAAGGCCGCCCTCGAGGCGACATTCCAGGCCTATGACCGCATGATGGAAATCCTCGACGAGGTGGCGCGGATCCACAATGTGGGTTCCAACGTGGTCCTGCTCCATGCCCATGCCTATGAGCCGATCCGCAAACAGACGGCGCTGCCTTCGCGGCTGGTGACGCTGGGGCTGCGCGACCGCGCGGAGTATCGCGCCGCGCAAGGGCGCCGCCTGCCGCTCGACGACAAGCTCGCCAAGATCAAGGGGCCCGCCACCATTTCGATTGCGACCGTGCAAGGGCGCTTCAGCGTGCCCTTCGACTACGCCGGCTATGCCGAGGGCTGGGGACAGAGCGTGCCGGCGCGCCTCATCCGCACCGACGACGGTTTCGAAGTTCACTACGGCGTCACGCCGAACAGCCTGCCAGAGGAGGAGAACGCTATGGATACCATCGCTGCCGCTCCCGACAACTTTCTGTCCCGTGTCGGGCGCCTGATCGCCGGGATCGCGTACGATGCGATCGAGCAGGCGGAGGGCAAGAACAAGCTGAAGGTGGTCAGCCAAGCCATCCGCGAGATCGAGCGCGCCGAGACCGAAGCGCGCGATGCGCTCGCCGCTGCGCGGGCCGAGGAATATCGTCTCAATGCGCGCCGCAGCGAGATCGAGCGGGCGATGACCGATCTGACCGCCAAGATCGAGACCGCGATCGCAGACGGGCGCGACGATCTCGCCCGCGCCGGCATCGCGCGGCAAATGGACCTGGAGGCGCAGTTCGAGGTGCTCTCCCGCGCCATCGACGAGAACAACGAGAAGATAGAGCAATGCGTCACATCGCTCCGCGCGGTGCTGTCGGCGCTCCAGGATGCCGAGCAGCGCCGCGCCGATCTCGAAAAGAGCGAGGCACAGGCCAGCCCACAGACATCGACGTCGTCGCGGAAATCCGGCGGCACCTCCGCTGCCGCCAAGGCGCTGCGGGCAGGCCGCGCGGTGGCACGGACCACCGGCGTGCCGCCGGGAATTCCCTATTCGAGCGACATCGACGAGCTGAGCACGCTCCATCGCGACAAGGAAATTGCAGCGAGGCTGGCCCGGTTGAAGTCGGGCTCCTGAGTGCCGTATCATGAGCGCTCTGCTCGAACACGTCATGGCGCCTGAGGTCAGGCCGTTCGCGATCGCGGCGGCCATGATCGTCATCGTCGGCTCGGTCGAGGTGATCTCGATGCTGATCGGGGCCTCCTTGAGCGAGATGCTGGGCACCAACATCGATTTTGCTCATCCCAGCGACAACGGCGTGCTCAACGCCATCTCCTGGATCAATGTCGGCGGCGTGCCGCTCTTGATCTTCCTGCTGCTGCTGCTCGGCGCCTTCTCCATCACCGGCTTCCTGATCCAGGACCTCGCGCGAATGATTGCGGGTCCCTTGCCGGCGTCGATCGCCTCGGTCGGGGCGGTTGCCGCATCGGTTCCGTTGGTCCGCGTTTCCAGCCGTGCGATCGCGCGGATCATTCCCAAGGACGAGAGCTACGTCGTCGGCTTGGGGGATCTCGTCGGCCGCATCGGCGAGGTCGTCGTTGGCCCGCTCGACCAGGGGCCGCCCGGCCGCGTCAGCGTCGCCGACATCCATGGCAACCGCCATTTCGTCTCGGCGGTGGCGGCGCCGTCATCGGGACCTTTGCCGCAGGGAACCATGGTCCTCCTGGTCGACCGCGATGGCACGCGCTTCGTCGCAGTGAAGGCCGACGATGAACTCAAACCGCCCAAGCCCACTCTAAGCAATTAGCAAGTCCCACAGCGGAGAAAGCCATGTTCGACATCGCAGTCCCGGCCGTGATCGGCGTCGCGCTGATCGTCGTCCTGGGGATCGTCTTCACTATCCTCTACAAGCGCGCCACGCGCGACGAGGCCTTCGTGCGCACCGGACTCGGCGGCAAGAAGGTCGTGCTCGACGGCGGCGCCATGATCCTGCCGATCTTCCACTCCTATGCCAGCGTCAATCTGAAGACGCTGCGCCTCACCGTCGAGCGCAAGGAGCGGGAATCGCTCATCACCAAGGACCGCCTGCGCGTCGACATCGTTGCCGAGTTCTACGTCCGCGTCCGTCCCGACGAGGAGAGCATTGCGCTTGCAAGCCAGACGCTGGGCGCGCTGACCAACGATGCCGAGGCCCTGCGCAACCAGGTCGAGGCGAAATTCGTCGACGGCCTGCGCTCGGTCGCCGCGACCATGACCATCCTGGAGCTCCAGGAGAAGCGCTCGGACTTCGTCAAGCACGTGCAGTCCACGGTCGAGTCTGACGTGAAGTCGAACGGTCTCGAGCTGGAATCGGTGTCGCTGACCAAGCTCGACCAGACCGACGTCAAATTCTTCAACCCGGAGAACTTCTTCGACGCCGAGGGTCTGACCCAGCTCAAGACGGTCACCGAAACCCGCCGCCGCGATCGCAACGCCATCGTGCGCGATAACGAGGTCGCGATCGCGCAAAAGGACCTCGAGGCGCGGCAGCAGACCCTTGGGATCGAGCGGACCAAGAAGGAAGCCGAGCTGTCGCAGGAGCGCGACATCGCCAACAAGACCGCGAGCACCCGCGCGGAGGTAGCAACCGCGACGCAGACCGCACGCCTGACCGAAGAGAACGCTCGCATCGACACCGATCGTGCGGTTGCCGAGAAGGAGGCGGGTGCCAAGCAGGTCAAGGAAACCGCGGTGATCGAGTCGGAGCTGGCGATCAACAAGCGCAAGACCGACGCCCAGCGCGAGATCCAGATCGCGACGCAGGAGAACGAGATCCAGATCGCGGCGAAGAGCAAGGAGACGTCGGAAGCCGTCGCCGAAGCCAAGACCGCCGAGGCGCTGGCCGTCTCCGCGGAGGAAAAGGTCGTCACCGCGCGCGCCATCGAGGTCGCCGATCGTGCCCGCCTGACCCAGGTGCTGGCCGCACGCACCGAGGCCGAACGCAAATCGACCGAGCTGATCGTCGCGGCCGAGGCCGAGAAGAAGGCCTCGCTCGATCGCGCCGAAGCCGTCAAGACGCTGGCCACCGCGGAAGCCGAATCCAACAAGATCAAGGCGGTCGGTGTCCGCAACATCGGCGAGGCGGAAGCCGCCGTCATCACCATGAAGAACGAGGCGCAGAACAAGCTCGGCAGCAACGTCATCGATTTCGAGATCGCCAAGAAGCGGATTGAGACCATGCCATCCGCGCTGGCGGAGATGGTGAAGCCGATCGCGAATCTCAAGGATGTCCGCATCCTGCACACCGGCGGCGCGTTCGGCGGCAACGGTGCGAGCGGAGGCAATGTCGGCTTCGGCGAAGGTCTGGCCGGCGAGCTGCTGAAGGTTCACGCGCTGCGTCCGATGATCGACGAGATCCTGCGCCAGAGCGGCTTTGCGCCTGGCGACGATCCGGTCAAGGCGCTGGTCGGTGCCGTGACGGGCAAGAGCAATGGCGCGGCCGTACCGGTGCCGGTACCGGAGAAAACAAACTCTGCCGATCTATGAATGCCGGTTCATTGCTGCTGAAAATTCGAAACGATAAACAGGTTGGGCGCGTCTCGCGTCGCGCAGCCGTCCCGGAGTGCAGATCGATCGTGTCTTGA
This sequence comes from Bradyrhizobium yuanmingense, assembly GCF_025200905.1. NCBI lineage: Bacteria > Pseudomonadati > Pseudomonadota > Alphaproteobacteria > Hyphomicrobiales > Nitrobacteraceae > Bradyrhizobium > Bradyrhizobium yuanmingense. The sequence goes on from NZ_CP104173.1 coordinate 3,536,877, forward strand.
ACAGGCGATCGCGCTTCGGACGTGTCTCCAGGCAACGCATTTCCGTGCCGCGGCGCCCGCGCCGATCCATGCCGGTCGCCGAGGCCTGTTTTGATCGGAGGATTTTCAGATGAAGCATTTTCTGTCCGGATTGATCGCGATCGCCCTTTCGATCGCCGCCGCACCGTCGCTTGCGGCCGATGCCCGCAACGTCACCGTCGTCAACGAGACCGGCTATGCCATCAAGTTCCTGGGCTTCAACGCGCCGGATGACGGGCTGGACGAATGGGAGAACGAGCTCGACAAGGTGTTGCAGAACCAGGCCAGCACTTATGTCGAGTTCGACGACGACGATGAAGGCTGCGTCTGGAACATCCGGGTCGACTGGAAGAACTATGACGAGTCGGTGCTGTGGAAGAACGTCAATTTCTGCAAGCTCACCGAGCTCCGCTTGCGCTACGACCCCGGTACCAAGACCACCTCGTTCCTAGCGGAATAATCCTCGCCCCGTCCGGGCCGGAGGAGCGGCCATTCCAGGTCCCTCCGAGCGCGTTGCGGATGATGACGAATTCGTCCTTTGCAAGCGCAAGCGGCTTTGTTATACGCAGCCGCGCGCGAACGAACGGTTCGCCCTTTTCCTCGGTAGCTCAGCGGTAGAGCATCCGACTGTTAATCGGATGGTCGCTGGTTCGAATCCAGCCCGGGGAGCCATCAGGCTGTTTCCAAGCCTTTCAAAACACTCCAGAACTACGCAAGTCCTAGGGGTAAGCCACTGAAAAATCAGGGGTTTCAACGTCTCGTTCTGTTCTGCCACTTCCGCCGTGGTCCGGAGCGGCTGGGGATATGGAGGGGGTAGGGGCCTTGTACCCCCAAATTGCCCCTCGGGATCCCCCCAAATTCCGGCGACGGCGTTGGAATAAAGTTCCAAAAGGCACTCTCTGATCGGGTCGTCCTGAGCGCCAAGTCCGAATCGAAGGAATGAAAGCCGGCCGATACCTCCAGAGCCCCTGGCCCTCTTGGTCGTGACCAGAAAGAACAGGCCGCCGGGCGGAGCGGCCGATATAGCTCGGCCGTACCCGCCATTAGCCTCCAGACGGGCACAGCAATCGAGATCATGGGCTTTGCCGTCGGTCGGAGCTATGTCGAGATCAATCCGTTCGTCGGCGTCAACTTCACGACTGCTGGCTCAGGTCCAGCACCGGGGCATTCTCACTCGCGGGCGGTGGACCGCGCAATCTGCGCCGAGACGCAACTGGCTGCGCGCCTGTTGCCGATCTCGCTAGGTGACCGATCGCCTGGCTTGATCTGGATCAAGCCTCCTCGGCGGGCCGCCCCGCTAGCTTTTCAGCAGCGGTCCGTCGGCTTGGAGGCAACGACCCTTGAAAACGCTTCGCCAGCTTCTGTCCGCGGAGGACATTGTCCAACTCGTGATCCGGCTAGGCTTGCTCGGGCTGCTGATCTTCTGGACATTTCTCGTCCTCCGGCCGTTCGTGCCGATCCTGAGCTGGAGCGCCGTGTTGGCGGTGGCATTTCATCCCGTCTTCGCCGGGCTCGCCCAACGCCTCGGTGGCCGTCCCCGGACAGCCTCAGCCGTTCTCACCCTGATCACGCTGGGCATAGTCATCGGTCCCGCCGCGTGGCTCGGCCTCAGTGCAGTCGAAGGGATCCGGGACCTTGCGGCCCAGATCGGCAGTGGCGATCTCGCGCTCCAGGCCGCACCGGAGCAGATCAGGAGCTGGCCGTTGATCGGTCCTCAGCTCTACGCGATCTGGAACGAGGCCTACACGAACATCCGTGCGGCGCTGCGCGAGGTGGCGCCGTACTTGAAACCGCTCGCCGGAGTGATGCTGTCGTTTGCCGGTGACACCGGAATTGGCATGCTCCAATTCCTGCTGTCGGTGATCGTCGCGGGCTTTCTGCTCCCGCACGGCGCGCAGCTCGTCGCCGCGCTGCGCGGCTTCCTGTTGCGCGTCGTGCCCGGCCGGAGCGAGCACTTTCTCGAGCTCGCCGGCGCAACCATACGCGCCGTCGCGCAGGGCATTATCGGCGTCGCTATCCTTCAAGCCTTGCTGGCGGGCATCGGCTTCAAGCTCGCAGAGATCCCAAGCGCGGGACTGCTCGCGGTCGTCGTGCTCTTGCTGTCGATTGTCCAAATCGGCGCCGGCCCCGTTCTTTTCCCCGTGCTGGTCTGGATATGGGTGGACAAGGACGTGACCGTCGCCCTGCTCTTGACTGTCTATCTGGTCGTCGTCGGTCTGCTCGACAACGTGCTGAAGCCGCTCCTCATGGGGCGGGGCCTGACGACGCCGACGCTGGTCATCCTGATCGGGGTCATTGGTGGTACGCTCGCGCATGGAATCATCGGACTGTTCATTGGGCCGATCATCCTGTCGGTGGCCTGGGAGCTCGCGACCGCATGGACAGGAATCGACCGCGCTGCGTCAGCGCGGGTCGATCAGGAAACCGTTGTCGCAAAAGAAACCATCGAGGCACGCTTGGCCTAGGCTAAAATGAGGTGTGTTTCACCCCGATGATGCTCCAATTCCTTGTCGGCACGCTCGTCAGCGTGATCAATATCGGAATCCACGCGCTCGTGACGGTGGTGGCCGTCACGGTGGCCCGCAGTGCCGTCCCGCGCCATACCAAGCGGCCGCGATTGCACCTCATGAGCCTCATGATCACGATCGCCGTCGTGTTGAAGATCGCCCACATGATCGAAATTCTGATGTGGGCGGCGACCTATCATATCGTGCACGCGGCGACCGCCGACGCGGACATGCTCTACTTCGCGTTCGTCAACTACACCACGCTCGGCTACGGCGACATCACGCCGGTGCCCGAATGGCGGCTGATTGGCCCGCTGACCGCCATGAACGGCGTTCTTCTGTTCGGCTGGTCCGCCGCCATCCTGTTCGAGGTTTTGCTCAGGACGCTCGACCATCTCGGGCTCACGGAAAAACCCGGCGCGGACCTGCCGGGCACCTGAGCCGCGGCGATCGCGACCATCGCGGATCGCGAACCGGCATTTCGCCGGTTCACGGCTGCAGATCGAGGCCTGCGAGCTGGTGCCGGTCGAGGAGCACGATCTGGCGCTGGGTGTTGCCGATGAAGCCGAGCACGCCGAGTTCATGCAGCCGCGACAAAGCCCGCGAGACGGTCTCCAGCGTCAGGCCGAGATAGTCGGCAATGTCGCGTCGGGACATCGGAAGCGCCATGACGCCGGCAGCCGTCAGGCGCTTGTCCATTTCGAGCAGGAATGCGGCGACGCGCTCCAGGGAGGTCTTGCGGCCGAGCAGCAGCATGTGGTCTTCAGCATGCTGGAGGTTATTCGTGGTCATGCTGAGCAGGTTTCTGGCTACCATGGCATCGCTCTCGGCCACGATTTCCAGGCTTTGGCGTTTGATCAGCCGCACCGTGGTGTCGACGATGGCTTCCGTCGTGAAGCGGTGCTCGCTGCCGTTCTCGAGCCCGAAGATGTCGCCGACGAGGTGAAATGCGCCGATCTGCCTGCGCCCGTCCGACAGCAGCTTGTAGCTACGCACCGCGCCGGATTTGACCTGGTAGACATACTCGGCCGGCTCCTTCTCGCCGTAGATCTCGGAGCCTTTTCGGTAGGAAAATTCGCTTAAATTGACCAGGGCATTTGAATGAGATGCCATGCCGAGGTCGCGGAGGGTATTGGGACGCAGCTTGGAATCCGTCGTGATGCGAACGAACATAGGCCAACTCCTCAGCTTATCCGCCGAATTGGTCTGTCAGACGAAATACTTTGCCGGAAATGCGCCGCGCTATCCCACTCCCGCCGAAGTTGATTTTCGGCCAGCCAAGTATTGTTATCCATTGTCCCAAGGTTCATTGTACCAAAGGACAGCACTGGTGATTGCTGCGCTGGATGAGAATCCTCCACCGCAGGGAAGATGCGACATATTGCGAAGCAGATATTCCGACCTTCAAACGAGAAAATCGCTTTGAAGAACGACAAGGACGTCGAGCGTCCTGATCAAGTTGGGCGAGAGGTAGGAAGTTGCCAGGCCTTGTTCACGTTGTTGACGACGACGAGTCGTTTCGGACCGCGATCGAGCGCCGGCTAAAGCTCGCGGGATACGAGGTCGCGACCTACGCCTCGGCGCTGGAGCTCCTGGACTCGGCGCCGGATGACGGGCAGGCGGGATGTATCCTGCTCGACGTGCGGATTCCGGGCCTGAGCGGTCCCGACCTGCAGGCGCGGTTGGCTGCGGCGGGGTCGATGCTGCCCATCGTCTTCCTGACTGGTCATGCCGACACGCAGACGACCGTGCGCGCGATCAAGGCAGGTGCGGAAGACTTCCTGACCAAACCGATATCCTCCGAGCAGTTGCTCGATGCGATCGAGCGTGCGCTGGCCAGTCAGCGGACCGCGCGGGCTCAGGCCAGCAGGCTGGATGCGTTTCGTGGCCATTTCGCCACGCTGACGCAGCGCGAGCGACAGGTGTTCGATCTGATCGTGCGCGGCCGGATCAACAAGCAGATCGCGCATGAGCTGGGCACCACCGAGCGCACCGTGAAGGCGCACCGCCATCAAGTGATGGAGAAGATGCAGGTTCGCTCGCTGGCGGAACTCGTTTCGATCGCAGAGCGTCTCGGAATGCTCGATCCGGACGAACGCTGACGGCTCCGGAAAGAGCGAGCCTGTCCCAAAGGACAATGCCAAGGCGTGTTGACAGTGCGCGACGCGCTATGTGCAATAATGCACATACGCACACGCGAGAGCGCGGAGCTGTCGTATCCATTATCCCACTGTCGTGTTCCGGAAAGGCAATCGCTTTGCTCCTGCGCGAGTCCGTCTTCGTTGTCGATGACGATCCGTCCATGCGTACCAGCATGGACAGGCTGCTGCGAGGATACGGCTTCGCCACAACCCTGTTCGACACGGGAGGGGCCTTGCTCGATCATGACAGGTTCCACACCGCGATCTGCATCATCCTCGACATCAATCTGGGTGCAAGGTCCGGCATCGAGGTGCGGAGAAGCCTGGCCGAGAAGGGCATTGCGGCACCGGTGATCTATGTCACCGGCAATGACAGCCCGGCAAACCGCTCGGCCGCGATTGCCTCGGGCTGCATCGCCTATCTCATCAAGCCGTTTGCGGCGCAGTCTTTGATCGAATCCGTCCAGCGCGCCCGCGTCTTGTAGCTCCACGACGGCCGTCATTCTTCGACATATTGCTCGAGTATCCTGGTCGGCGCCCCCTTATGGGCGGAACCGAATTGCGCGAGCGGAATCGAAGTCGTCACGGCAAGAAGATTGGAGTCGACTAGTTCGAGCAGAAGCGTTTGACCGTTTTCCATCTCCGAGATGATTTTTGGCGTCACGACGTCCGCCGCGACGCATAAATTGGTGAGACACCAGGTATAAGGAATGCGGAACGCGGCGCCATGGTCGACGGCCAGTTTCGGTGCTTGCTGCAGGTACATTCCGACCGGCACGAAAAGTTGCAGGCGGGCGGTGGGCGCGTCCTCCCGCTCGATCAGATCAATGCGCACGGCTGTTTGCCCGGTCGCGAACCGGCCAGTGATCGAGGTTCGACAGAGGGACGGCGCGCCGCCGGCCTTGAAGCACAATTTTTGCCAGCTGCCATAGCTGATGTCGCTGGCGTCGCGTTGGCCGCGTGTTGCGACCTCGGAGGACTTTTCCGCTTGCGCCGCCTTGAGCGAAGCGACAGCCAAGACCGTCGCGACTCCGGCGGCTGCAGCCATCAGGAGACCAGAGAGACAATCAAAAGCACGGGCCATCGCTGCAACTCCGAGATCCGGACTCAGTTCTGCGCGTCGAGAAACTTCGCCACCAACGGCGACCAGAGCGGAACCGCGTCCGGCGAACCGAGGAGGAAATGTCCCTCGTTGCCGAACGGGGGCATCAGGTGATATTCGGCCCGGCCGCCGGCGCCGATGAAGGCAGCGTGCATGCGCTTCGATAGGTCGGGACCGAAATACGTGTCATTCCCGGTGTAGATCCACAGCATCGGCACGCGCGATGTACGGCCGAAATCGGCGGTGGCCTCGACCAGTCGGTCGGGCGCGCAATTGTTGTTCGGCTTGCCGTCGACGCGTCCGCCGCGGCCTCCGGCAAAGACGATGATGGCCTTCACCTGTGGCGGGTTCACGCTCGAAAGGGCGATCGAGGCCCAGCCGCCGGCAGACTGGCCGACCACGATCACGTCCTTCGGGATGATCCGCTTCTCGGCGGCCAGATAGTCAATGATCCAGAGATCGACCTGGGCGACCGCGAGGCCGGCATCACGGAAATTGGGATTGGCGCACTTCCCGATTTTCGAGAAGAACGGGCCGAACATTCCGCGTTCGGGGATGTCGATTGCCTGCGCGCCATAACCGCTGCCCACCGGGGCCACCACGAGATAGCCGCGCCTCGCAAACCATTTGGCGGCGTCGCGAAATTCGACCAGAGGGAAAAGGCTGCGCTGGGTCGCGTCGAGCGAGACACCGTGATTCATGATGACGAGCGGGAACGGACCGTCGCCGACCGGGCGCACCAGATAGGCGAACATCGGCAGCGGCAGGGGCAGCGCCCAGATTTCCTCCTGGATGCGGACCTCGTCCGCGGCGTGCGTGGGCGATGCGGCCACGAAAACGCTGAGCAAGGTGATCGCAAAAAAATGGAGCAATGCAGGTCCGCGTCGCATCCGGGCCTCCCTCAACCTGAATAGGTTGCGGCCACGACGATCGGGCCGAGCACCGTGAGGACGACATTGCCGACCGCGTAGGGGACGGCGACGCCGAGCACCGGCGTCTGGCTCTCGGCAACGTCGCAGGCGCCGGTGACGGCGGCATCGACCGTCATGGCGCCGGCGAGCGCACCGCAGGTCACGACCGGATTCATGCGCAGCAGATAATAGGCAACCAGCGTTCCCACCGTCATCGGGACCAGCGTGACGACGATGCCCATGCCGACCAGCAACAGACCGTGCGCCTGGATCGCCGACCAGGCGGCAAGGCCGTTGCCGAGTCCGATCGCCGCGATGAAGCCGCCGAGGCCGATGTCGCTCAGGGTCTGCTGCGCCGCGGGCGGCATTGCGCCGATGCCCGGCCTGCGCGAACGCAACCAACCGCAGACGAGCCCGGCGATCAGCGCGCCGCCGCCGCCACCGAGTGTCAATGCGACAGTGCCGATTTTGAAGCTGGCAAGGCCGGCCAGAAGACCCACTGCGATGCCCGCAGCGAGAAAGGCGATGTCCGTGCGGTCGCTCGTATTCAGAGCGTGTCCCACTGGCGCCGTTGCCCGCGAGATATTGCCGGTGCTGCCGACCAGCGTCATGACGTCGCCGAGATAGACGCGCGTATCGGGACCGAGCGGCACTTCCCGCCCCATGCGCGTCAGCGCACGCAGGAATACACCGCGTGCATTGTCGCCGAGCCGATCAACGATTTCGCGCAGTGAGCGGCCGTGCAGCTGGCGGTTTTCAACGAGCACTTCGATCACATTGCCGGGCAGGTTGCGCAGCAGTTCCCCCGCGTCGATCTCGGCCCCGAGGATCGGCTTGGCCGCGACGATCGCGGCGGTCGGACCGGCGATGACGATGTCGTCGCCGGCCTCGAGCACGGCGTCCTGCTGCGGCTTGATGTCGGCCCCGCTGCGCACGATCCGCTCTACGACCGTGCGGCCGCCGATCTCCGCCTCGATAGCACCGATGGTACGACCTGCGCCGGCCGAGACGCGATAGGCGCGGGCCTGGAATTTGCGATAGGACAGGTTTTCCGTCTTTGGCGGCGTACCGCCGGCGAGCTCCGCCTCGAGCTTCTTCGCCTCCGCCTTCAGATCGATCCGCATCAGCCGCGGCGCGACGAATGGCACGAACAGGAGCGTCAGGATGTAGCCGAGCACGTAGGTCACCGCATAGCCCGCCGCGATGTTGGCTTCCTGCTGCTTCAGCACGTCGCTCGGCAGGCCGAGCTGCGCCAGCGCGCCGGATGCGGTGCCGATCACCGAGGATTGCGTCAGCGCCCCTGCCGTCAGTCCTGCCGCTGTTCCCGTATCCAACGTGAAGACACGCGCGAAGATGAGCACGAGCGCGAGCCCCGTGGCGCCGATCACCAACGCCAGCACGACCTGTGCCAAGGTCCGCACGCTCAGCGAGGCGAAGAATTCCGGTCCAGAACGGTAACCGATCGTAAAGACGAACAGGCTGAACAGGATCGCCCGGAGGATCGGCGGGAACGTGAAGCTCCCGAGCTGTCCGATCAGCACGGCGACGATCAGGATGCAGGCGGTGGTTCCGATCGAGAAGCCGCGGATCCTGATGCGGCCGAGGATGGTACCGATCGCGATCGCGAGCAGCAGGAATATTTCCGGTGCGGTGGCGATGATCCACCTGACGGTTTCCATGGCATTCCCCCGGCGCTTTGGCGCGATTTGATTGGCGGCGGCGAGATGTTGCTTGATCCAGATCAAGCCTTCGCGGCGACGTGGCGGCGGCTATGACGCGATGGAATGTTCGCGACAGCCCATATTGCCGTCATGAGTACCCTGAACGTCACAACCGGTGCGATCCGCCGCGACGAGACAGTCGAGATCGTCCTGCTGCTCGCCTTTGTCGGCGGCTATATCGACGCCTATACCTGGATCATCCACGGCGTGTTGGCGAATGCCCAGACCGCCAACCTGATCTTCCTGTGGATTCACGCGATGGCGGGCAACTGGGCGAAGGCGCTGCACTTCGTGCCGCCAATCCTGGCGTTCGCGGTCGGCATCGTGCTCGCAGCCTGGCTGCGCCGCGCAACGGGCGAGCGGGCCAGCGCGGTCAGTACGTTGATCGAGATCCTGCTGTTGATAGCGATCGGCATCTTGCACAATAGGTTGCCCGATTTGGCTGGAACGCTCGGTATTTCCGCCGTGGCAGCGATGCAGGCCGCAATGTTCGTCAAGGTCGAAGGCACAGTGTGCAGCACGGTGATGATCACCAGCAACATGCGTCAGGCCATCGAGAACGTCTTCGCAGTCGCAGCAGGCGGCGCACCACTCGGAACGCTGCGCCGCTCGGGCATTTTCATCGCGTTGTGCGTCGTGTTCGGCTTCGGTGCCGCCGCCGGAGCCTTTGCAACCAAGAGCGTCCCCGATCTCGCGCTGGGCCCGCCGGTCGTCGCGCTGTTGATCGTGCTGCTGCGCTGCGAAGCGCTACGTTCGCAGGAGGGGAGATGAGCGCGCCAATGATCAGGTGAGCGTCGCACAACGAACGGCCTGATCTTTTCGTGTTGCGCTGCGAACGGCACGGCGTCGGCCCGCAGAATGCACGCGACCGTTGACTTGGATCAATGGAGCGAGCCGCGCCGCTCCCACGATCCGCATCACCTTTAGAGGATCGGGAGAGAGAGATGTCCAAAGACGCCAAGCCCGCACAGAAGCGTATCGACCAGTTCTTTTCCGGCCCGGGCGCGCGGGCAGACGACTGGCGCGACCTTGTGGAAGCAGCAAAGACCTGGGCGCGCGTCGGCAATCGCACAGCCTATGACGCGGCGTTGGCCGATCTTTCAATCATCGAAGAATTTCACGGCTATCCCGGTCCGCACCTCATGGCGGCGCTGCGGGAAGCAGCAGTCGCCGGCGACGGTGCATCATCGTTCGCCCTTGCGACGAGAATTGCCCAGGCACTGGCGACGCGATCCTTCCGCCAACATGCCGGTGACTGGAGCCCCAAGGACGACGGCAACGGCGATGCGCCCGAGCTGGCGCCGCCGGCCTTTGGCGCGCACAGCGCGCGCAGGCCGTATTTCGAAACCCTGATCGTCACCGGCGTATCTTCCAGCCAATGGCCGGCGCTGGCCGCGGAATGGCGCAAGCTGCGGCGCCCGGTCGACGCGTTCATCTATGAACCTGTGATCGTCGGCAGCCTGGAGGACGCTTTCTGTGCGACGATGCTCAATCCGAACATCGGAGCCGTCATCATCAACGAGGGCTTTGGCCTGCGTTCGCGGCACGATGCACCGGTGTTGCGCTCGATCATGGCCTCGGCCGGTCTCAACGACGAAACCGACGCTTCGGCGCTGCGGCTCGCCCAGATCATCAAGCGCGTCAGGCCCGAGCTCGACCTTTACATGATCTCGAACCGCGACGTGGAGGAGCTCGCCGGCAATCCCGAGGCGGATGTGGTCCGTCGCATCTTCTATTCCGTTGAAGAGCTGCTGGAACTCCACCTATCGATCCTCGAAGGCATCCAAGATCGCTACGACACGCCGTTCTTCGACAATCTCAAGAAATACGCCCAGCGTCCGATCGGCACCTTCCACGCGCTGCCGATCGCCCGCGGCAAGTCGATCTTCAAGTCCGACTGGATCCGGGACATGGGCGAGTTCTACGGCCCGAACCTGTTCCTGGCCGAGAGCAGCGCCACCACCGGCGGTCTCGACAGCATGCTGGAGCCGACCGGCAACATCAAGAAGGCGCAGGAGAAGGCGGCGAGGGCGCTCGGCGCCGACCGCGTCTTCTTTGTTACCAACGGCACATCGACGTCCAACAAGATGGCGGTGCAGGCGCTGCTCGCGCCCGGCGACATCGCGATTGTCGACCGCAATTGCCACAAGTCGCATCACTACGGCATGGTGCTGGCCGGTGCGCAGCCGCTCTACGTCGAAGCCTTCCCGATGACGGAATATTCGATGTACGGCGCGGTGCCGCTGAAGACCATCAAGCAGGCGCTGCTGGGCGCCCAGGCCGATGGCCGGCTCGACCGCGTCAAGATGGTCGACCTCACCAACTGCACGTTCGACGGCCATATCTACAACACACGGCGGGTGATGGAGGAATGCCTCGCCATCAAGCCCGATCTGATCTTCCTGTGGGATGAAGCCTGGTTCGGCTTCGCGCGTTTCTCGCCATTCCTGCGCCGCCGCACCGGACTTGGCGCGGCCAACGAGATCGAGGCATGGATGCGCGATCCCAAGTCGGTCGCGGCCTATGAGAAGCAGCAGGCCGAGCTCGGCAAGAACCCGTCCGACGAGGTGCTGCTCAAGACCCGGCTGATCCCGGACCCCCGACAGATCCGGCTGCGCGTCTACCAGACCAACTCGACCCACAAGTCGATGTCGGCGATCCGCCAGGGCTCGATGCTCTCGGTCAAGGACGTCGAATTCCACACCGTGGAGCAGCAGTTCAAGGAAGCGGTGTTCACCCACGCCTCGACAAGCCCGAACCAGCAGCTGATCGCGAGCCTTGACATCTCACGGCGGCAGATGGAGCTGGAGGGCTATGGCCTCGTCGCCAATGCGATCGAGATCGCGTTCGCGATCCGCCAGGCGGTCAACAACAACCCGCTGATCTCGAAATATTTCCGCATCCTCGGTGCCGACGCCATGGTGCCGGCGCAGTACCGCCAGAGCGGCTTCACCGACTTCCTCGCCCCCGGCGTCAACTGGGCGAACACGCTGAAGAGCCTGGACGAGGACGAGTTCTGCCTCGACCCGACCCGCATGACGCTGGTATGCGGCACGGCCGGCTATGACGGCACGCAGTTCAAGGGCATTCTCGCCAACGAGTACAACATCCAGGTCAACAAGACCTCGCGCAACTCGGTCCTGGTCCAGTCCAACATCAACAACACCCGCAGCGACGTCGCCCATCTCGTCCGCGTGCTCGCCGAGATCGCGGGCGAGATCGACCGCGGCCTTGCCCAGGGCGGTGCCAATGCGCGGAAGACCTTCGAGGCACGGGTGACGAGCCTGATGAAGGACGTGCCCGATCTGCCGAATTTCTCGCATTTCCACCCGAGCTTCCGCGGCGATGCCGGCACCAAGACCAATGAAGGTGACATCCGCAGCGGCTTCTACGCGGCCTATGACGTCGCCGGCTGCGAGCACATCCGCCTCAACGATCCCGAGATCGACCGGCGACTGAAGGCCGGGCCCGAGCTCGTCTCGGCCAACTTCGTGATCCCGTATCCGCCGGGCTTCCCGATCATGGTGCCCGGCCAGGTCATCACCCAGGAGACGATCGACTTCATGCGCAAGCTCGATGTGAAGGAGATCCACGGCTACGACGCCAAGGAAGGGCTGAAACTCGTACGGACGGAAGCCTTGGCCAAGCTCGGCAGGCCAAAGCCCAGCGCCCAGCCGAAGCTCAAGGCCGCGTCATAGGTCGGGAGGGGACGAACATGCAGGCATTTTTCCAGTTCTTGCAGCAGTACCCGTATCTGCTGCTGTTCTTCGTGGTCGGTCTCGCCGTCTATATCGGCCGAGCCAGCATCAAGGGTTATGGCCTCGGCATGGTCGCCGGTGCCATCGTGGTCGGCGCGGGCATCTCGGTCTGGGCATCCAGCTATGGCGTGAAGCTGGAGTTGAACAACTTCGCCAAGAGCCTGTTCTACTATCTCTTCATGTACGGCGTCGGCCTGCGCGTAGGTCCGTCCTTCGTCAACAGCCTGCGGGGCGACGGGATCAAATTCTTGTTCCTCGCGGTGGTGTCGAGTGTGATCGGCCTGACCCTCGTCGTGCTTGGGGCGAAGCTCTTCGCATTGCCGCCCGGTGCGGCTGGCGGAATGCTGGCGGGATCGCAGACCATGTCGGCGGCGATCGGCTCGGCCGAGCAGGCCGTCACGTCGGGAGTCGTGAAACTGCCTGCCGGGATGAAGCCCGAGGATGCCTCCGGCATGATCGCTTTGTCCTACGGTATTACCTACATTTGGGGCACCGTCGGCATCATCCTGATCTGCAAATACCTGCCGCGCTGGTGGGGCGTCGATGCCAAGGCCGCCGCCAAGAAGTATGAGCAGGAGTTCGGCGTCAAAGATCTCGAAGGCGGCGCCCTGACCGGCTACCGTCAGTTCGGTCTGCGGGCCTACCGGCTGGAGAATCCTGCGACGATCGGGATGAGCATCGCCAAATTCCGCACGGTCAATCCCGAGTACCGTATCGTCAATGTCGGGCGCAATGGTGAGCCGCAGGGGGCTGATCCCGAGCTCGTGCTGCAGAAGGGCGATATCGTCGCGCTGGGCGGATCGACCGAGCATCTGACTGAGAAGATGGGCCTGATTGGTCCGGAGGTCGCCGATGCCAAGACGCTCGGTATACCCATGGACCAGGCGGAAATCGTCGTCTTCAACAAGGACGTCGTCGGGCGGACCTTCGAGTCCTTCCGCGACACGGCCATCGCCGGCCAGCTGCAGGTGACCAAGGTCGAGCGGGGCGGGGTGCAGATCCCGGCCGGTCTCAAGACCAAGCTGGAGCGCATGGACATCGTCTCGGTGGTCGGCCTGAAGTCGGCGGTCAACGAGCTCGGCGAGATGTGGGGCCGCATCGCGCGCGCCAACACCTCGACCGACTTGCTGACCCTGTCGGTCGGCATGATCATCGGCTTCCTCATCGGCATGATCGAATTCCCCGCCTTCGGTGCCAAGGTCGGTCTCGGCAATGCCGGCGGGCTGTTGCTGTCCGGCGTGATCGTGTCCTCGGTCGTGTCGCGGCTGCGCTTCTTCGGCAATACGCCGAACGCGGCGCGAAACGTGCTTGAGGATCTCGGCCTCGTTGTGTTCGTCGCGATCGTCGGGGTCAATGCCGGCGCCGGCCTGTTGGCTCAGCTCACCGGCGCGGTCGCGCTCAAGATCTTCATCGTCGGCTTCATCGCGTGCACGATCCCGCCGTTCATTGTGTGGGCGATCGGATACCACGTCTTCAAGATCAATCCGGCGGTTCTGATGGGCGGCGTTGCCGGCGCGCGCTCGCATTCCGGCCCGTGCCGCGAGGCTGCGGTCGAGATCCAGAGCTCCGTGCCCTGGATCGGATTCCCGGTCGGCTATGCCGTCTCGGGCATCCTTCTCACCATCTTCGGCTACTTCGCGATGATCCTGGCTCAATAAGGGGAAGAAAACGTCATGAGAAAACTGTCCTTCGGCGCCGTCCTGGTCGCTTCGCTCGCCGCTGTTGCCGGCTTTAGCACGTCCGCGCGTGCCGACACCGGCCAGGTCGCGGTCGTCTTCACCAAGGGTGGCTTCATCGTCGGCGCCGGTGGCGGTGAGGGCGTTCTGGTCTACCGGGGCAAGAAATACCCATTCACGGTGTCTGGCATGAGCGTGGGCCTCACCATCGGAGCGTCGACCACGAAGTTCGTCGGCCGCGCGCTCAATCTAAAGGGGCCGGCGTCGATCGAAGGCTCTTATGCCGTGGGAGGAGCGGGTGGGGCAATCGCCGCAGGTGCCGGCGCCGTTCAGTTGCAAAACAGCAATGGCGTGATCCTCCAGCTCAGCGGCCCGCGGGTCGGCGCGGAAGTATCGGCTGCAGTCGGTGGCGTCACGATCCGCCTGAAATCGAGTTGAAGGGGTCGTATGGCCATTGAGCGATCGACGGCAGCGTCGGGCCCCTAGGGCATGATCCGGAAAAGTGCGTAGCGGTTTTCCGAATAGAACATGCTCAAACAACAACCTAAAGCGCGATGACGATTCATTCCAATCGCATCGCGCTTTAGCGGCCTGACGCTGCTCAATAGCGCTGCGCGACGAAACTCATTTTCTTGAGGCTGGCCTGGTCGTTGTAGCGTCCCTTGTCGGAGCGCTTCGGCAGTTTGATCTTGTCCTTCTTGATGCGCTTGAAGGGGATGGCGCCGAGAAGGTGCGCGATGCAGTTGAGCCGCGCCCTTCGTTTGTCGTCAGAGCGGACGATGTTCCAGGGCGCATCCTTCGTGCTGGTCTTCTTCAGCATCAGGTCGCGCGCGCGCGAATAATCGTACCAGCGACGGAAGGATTCCAGGTCCATCGGACTGAGCTTCCACTGTCGGACCGGGTCGTCGATGCGGGCCTTGAAACGGCGCTCCTGCTCGTCCATGCCGACCTCGAGCCAGATCTTGATCAGGATGATGCCGCCGTCGATGACGTATTTCTCCATCTGCGGGCACAGGTTGAGGAAACGCTCGTGCTCGGCGGGGGTGCAGAAGCCCATGACGTACTCGACACCGGCGCGGTTGTACCAGCTCCGGTCGAAGATCACGATCTCGCCGCCGGCCGGAAATCGCTCCATGTAGCGCTGGAAGAACAATTGTGTCTTCTCGCGGTCGGACGGCGCGGGCAGGGCGACGACCCGGAACACGCGCGGGCTGACCTTCTCGGTGATCGCCTTGATCGTGCCGCCCTTGCCGGCGGCGTCCCGACCCTCGAACAGGACGATGACCCGGAGCTTGTTTTCCCGCACGTAGTCCTGGAGATGGCACAGCTCGACCTGGAGCTTCTCGAGCTCCTTCTCGTAATCCTTCCGCTTCATCCGCTCCGCAGGGCCGTCCTTCGCCATGCCGATCCCACCTGTTGCTAATCGTCCCAGGAAATGGTCACGCCGATGTCGCCGGGCACGCCGCCCGGAAAATCGATGATCTGATAGGCGATGCGATAGCCGCGCGGTTTCAGGTAATCGGTCCAGAGCTGGAAGATCTCCTTGGGAATTCCGGTCAGGGTGTTCTCCCAGCCCTTCTCCATCTGATTGATGGCGCGGCCCTTGTCCGTGCAGAGCGAGTTGGGGAAGCGATAGACCAGCACTTCCGTGAGGCCGTTGCGCACCGCGCGCTGGATCACGGTCGAGGCGAGCTTGATCTTCTCCTCCTCGGTCTTGCCCGAGGGCTTGCTCAAGCGCTCGATCAAGGCGCGCTTCTCCGCCTCGGCCGCGGCGGCAAGGCGCACATATTCCTCCGCCTTTTCGGCTTCCTTGAGGGCGGCTTCCTTACGAATCTGGGCTGCGCTGGGGATGAGATCGTCTAGGCCGGGCATGGCGGGCGGCTCCTGATGGTTGTCCAATCAGCATGCGGCTGACGCTAGGGTTGGCCCTGACGTGTTCCCTTGACTCAAATCAAACAAACGCGAACATACCCGAACACAGTGCCGCCCATGGACGTTTTGACCGGGAGAGACGTTTGAGCGAGCAGCTTCATCCGATGGCACCGCATCATCTGCCGTTTTATCTCGCACCGGGGAGCGGGACCGATACGCTGATGGTGGTGATGGGCGTATTCCTGATTGGGGCCGTGCTCTGGGTCGGCACGCTCTACTGGAAACTGCACAGCCTGCCCGAGCGGATGGCGCACAAAACGCATAAACTGCAGTTCGAGTTAGTCGCCGTGCTCGGCCTGATCTCGCTGTTCACGCACATGCACATCTTCTGGATCGCCGGACTGCTCCTCGCAATGATCGATCTTCCGGATTTCGGCACGCCGCTGCGCAGCATTGCCGGGTCCGTCGAGAAGATCGCCGACGCGACGCCGGCCTCCGATGCGGAGGAAGTCCAGGCTGAGGCGGCCGTCGCACCGCCCCCCGCGGACAAGCCGGGACCCGCCAAGGAGAAGGAGCGCAGTCATGCTTGAGCTGCTGATCTGCTCCCTCGTCACGATCCTTCCGGACTACCTGTACCGCCGCTACGCCCAGGGCAAGCGCTTCGGGAAGGAAATCACCTTCTTCTCGGTCTGGTACGAGCTGCGCTGGGGCATCACCGCCTGCCTGATGCTGACGGTGTCGCTCATCACCATGATCTTCTACTTCCATCCGGCGACATCGTCGGCGACGCTGTACTTCCGCACCGTGCCAATTCTGCCCGAAGGCTCGGGCCGTGTTGCCGAGGTCAAAGTCGGCTTCACCGCGCCCGTCAAACAGGGCGATGTGCTGTTCACGCTCGATAGCTCGAAGCAAAAGGCTGCGGTCGAGACCGCCAAGCGGAAGGTGGCAGAAGTCGATGCCGCCATGCAGACGGCGCAGGCCGACGTGGTCAAGGCCGAGGCGCAGCTCGGCGAAGCGAGGGCCAACTACCAGCAGGCCAAAGACGAGCTCGAGGTCAAGTCCGAGCTCCAGCGCCGCAATCCCGGCATCGTTCCGCAGCGTGACATCGACAAGCTCCAGGTGCTGGTCGATCAGCGACAGTCTGGCATCGACGCCGCGACCGCGGTGAAGCAGTCGGCGTCCTTGCAGGTCTCGGTTCTGCTGCCGGCCCAGAAGGCCAGCGCCGAAGCCACGCTCGATCAGGCTCAGGTCGATCTCGACAAGACCTATGTGCGTGCCGGTGTCGACGGGCGCGTCGAGCAGTTCCTGGTTCGCCCCGGCGATGTCGTCAACCAGCTGATGCGTCCGGCCGGTGTTCTCGTTCCGGAGGGCGCGGGCCGCAAGGCGCTCCAGGCCGGTTTCGGCCAGATCGAGGCGCAGGTCATGAAGACCGGCATGGTGGCGGAAGCGACCTGCATATCCAAACCCTGGGTCATCATCCCCATGGTGATCACGACGGTGCAGGACTACATCGCGGCCGGACAGTTTCGCACCGGCGAGCAGCTCATCGATCCGCAGAATGCCGTCCGTCCCGGCACGATCCTGGTTTTCCTGGAGCCGCTCTACAAGGGCGGTCTCGACGGTGTCACGCCGGGCTCGAGCTGCATCGTCAACGCCTACACCAGCAATCACGAGGAGATTTCGGCCAAGGACACCTCGACCAGCCGGAAGATCGCGCTGCACGTCGTCGACGGCGTCGGCCTCGTGCACGCGCTGCTGCTGCGGATCCAGGCGCTGTTGCTGCCGATCCAGACGCTCGTGCTGAGCGGCGGGCATTGAACGAGAGAAGAGGACGGATGAGACGTGGTCGCCGAAAGTCGTCCTCGCCTGCCATTTCGGCCGCCGGCGCCTATTATGCGCCGTCCTGCGCGCAACTCGTGGGCGCCTATGGCCGCGTCGTCACGCGCTGCTGAGGCCCGCGTCGGGGGCTGTCCGTATGGTGCGATTCCAGCTAGAATTGCCTGGAAAGCAGCTGCCGTAAGCTGTGAGGGTGCAGCATGAGCGGGGGCGCGTGCATAGACCGGCTGAAGCCACGGCTCGTGGCCGCGCTCCTATGTCTCGGCCTGCTCGTGGCCGAGTGCCTCTCGGCTGGGCAAGCCGGTGCGGTCGAGCGGAGCCGGCGCGGCGAGCTCAAGCGTGTGCTGGTGCTGCATTCCTTCGGCCGCGAGTTTCGGCCATGGAGCGAGTATGCGCGCGACATCAAGGCTGAGCTCGAGCGGCAATCGCCCTGGCCGCTCGATATCCAGGAGCACGCACTGCTCACCGCGCGCTTCAACAACCCTGGTCCCGAGGCGCCGTTCGTCGAATATCTACACTCGCTGTACCAAGGTGCAGTGCCGGACATCGTCTTGAGCATCGGCGCGCCTGCCGCCCGCTTTGCGCAGAAATATCGCGCCAGGCTGTTCCCCGATGCACCGTTGATCCTCTCCGCGGTCGAGCATCGGCTGATTAATCGCACCGACCTCTGCGACAACGATGTCGTAGTGGCCGTCCGCAACGATTTTGTCGCGGCCTTCGACAACATTCTTCAGGTCCTGCCCGATACAAAATCGGTTGCGATCGTGGTCGGAGCTTCGCCGCTCGAGAGGTTTTGGACGGAGGAGCTGAAGCGGGAGCTGAAACCTTTTGCGGAGCGGATCGAACTCGTTTGGTACTCGGATTTGTCGTTCGAGGAGATCCTGAAGCGCTCATCGAAGCTCCCGTCTCACACCGCGCTGTTCTGGGGGCTGATGTCCGTCGATGCGGCCGGAGTGGTCTATGAGAGCGACTGGGCGCTGCGCAGCCTGCATGCCGTCGCCAACGCCCCGATCTTCTCCTACCAGGAGCCGTTCTTCGGCGAGAGCACGGTCGGGGGACCGATGCACTTGATTGGGGAAACGACGTCGCGGACCGTCAGCGCCGCGATCGGCATTCTTGGCGGCGCGAAACCGGCGAGCATCAATTATGAGCCGATCGCCTTCGCCGCGCCGCGTTACGACTGGCGGGAGCTGCAGCGCTGGGGCATCAGCGAGAGTCGCCTGCCCAAGGGAAGCACCATTCTGTTTCGCGAGCCGAGTATCTGGCAGCGCTATCACTGGCAGATGCTGATGATCTCGGCTGTGTTCCTGGTCCAGACCGGACTCATCAGCGGGCTCCTGCACGAGCGTCGCCGGCGCCGCGTCGCCGAAGTCGAATCGCGTCAGCGGCTGGCGGAACTCGCCCACGTCAACCGCTACTCGGCAGTTGGCGAGCTGACCACATCGATCGCACATGAACTGAACCAGCCACTCGGATCGATTCTGACCAATGCGGAGACTGCACAGCTCATGCTCAGGGCCGCTCAGCCCGACCTTGTCGAGATTCAGCAGATCCTCGCCGACATCAGAAGGGACGACCAACGGGCGAGCGAGGTGATCCGTAGGCTGCGCAGCGTTCTGAAAAAGACCCCGTTTGAGGTCAAGCACATCGAGCTCAACGATACAGTGCGCGAAGCAATCGATCTGGTGAAGGCCCTCGCTCAGGGACGCCGGATCACGTTGAGCTATTTGCCGGCGCTGGCCGGCCTTCACGTCAAGGGAGATCCGGTCCAGCTTCAGCAGGTCATTCTCAACCTGATCATCAACGCGATGGATGCGATTTCCGATGCGGAGGCCGGAAAGCGGGAGGTCAGCGTCGCGACCCAGCTTGCCGGCAATCAGGCCGAGATCAGGATCGCCGACACCGGGCCCGGAATACCCGCCTCCGATCTCGCAAGCCTGTTTGATCCGTTCTTCACGACCAAACCGCACGGCATGGGCATGGGCCTTGCGATCGCCAGAACCATCGTCGAGGCCCATCACGGCACGATCGCCGCTGCGAACCAGCCTGCGGGCGGCGCGCTGTTCACGATCAGGCTTCCGACCGCTCGCTGAGCGGGCGGTATCTTGATCTTGATCAAACATCACGGCGCTGAAGCCGTTCTCTCTCGGTCGCATGACAAGTACGACGGGCGAGCGTGAGGCGTATGAGACGTCGTGACTTCATGAGGCTGGTTGGTGCTGCCGCTGCATTGCCGGTCCTGGCGAAAGCCCAGGACCGAATGCCCGCCGTCGGCGTGCTGACGGGCAATGTCGCTGGTGATCCCGGCGCGCAAATGCGCGTGGAAGCCTTTCAGCAGGGTCTCACCGATCGAGGCTGGGTCGCCAACCAGAACTACCGCCTGGAGGTGCGCTGGCCGGGCCCCGATCCCGCGCGCCAGAAGTTGGAGGCGCTCGAGCTCGTCGCCGCGGCGCCGGACGTGCTGTTCTCGACCAGTACGGGATCAACACGTGCGCTGCGCGATGCAACGCAACGAATTCCGATCGTCTTCGTGGGGCTTTCCGATCCGGTAGGGACGGGGCTTGTCGCCAATCTGGCCCGGCCGGCCGGAAATCTGACCGGCTTTTCGCTCTATGAGCATTCGATGAGCGGGAAGTGGCTCGGCCTTTTGAAGGACATGGTGCCGGGAATGAGCCATGCGGCCCTGCTGTTCAACCCGGAATCGGCACCCTACGGACCGTTCTATGTTCAAGCGGCGCACCAGATGGAAAGCCGTCTCGGCCTCAAGATCGCCGGTGCGAGCGTTCGCAGCGGTCCGGGGATCGCGGCAGCGATCGAGACGGCGGCGCGCACAGGCGGCGGCCTCGTCGTGCTGCCGGATGGCGGCTTCTTCGGAACCCACAGCACGATGGCCATTGCATTGCTGGCGCAGCGGCGCGTGCCCGCCATCTTCGCAGTCCGTTTCTACGCGTCGAATGGCGGGCTGATGTCGTATGGTGCAGATCTGACCCAGCAATTTCGTGATGGCGCCGGCTATGTCGACCGTCTCCTGCGCGGTGCCGATATCAGCACTCTTCCGGTGCAATTTGCCACCAGGTTCGAGCTCGTCATCAACATGAAGACGGCCAGGGCCCTCGGCCTGACGGTGCCGAACCGGCTTCTGCTGGATGCCGAGCTGATCGAATGATTATTCGATCTTGCGCTGCAGCAGCCCCGACTGCCTCGTTTCGTTGATCTCGATCAACAAATGCTTGCGCCCCGGCTTGATCCTCCCGCACTGAAGTCCGAGGGAGGATGTGATGTTTCGTTGCGGCAAGACCCTGATGGCGCTGGCGCTGTTGATGGCAACTTCGGTCGCCGCAATGGCGCAGACCCCAACGACGCCTGCAGCCCCGGCCCCGCAGGCGCAGCCTGCCAGCCCGCCCGCACCGGCGGCCGAGCTCCTGAAGCCCGAGCAGCTCGAGGCCCTCGTCGCGCCGATCGCGCTTTATCCGGACGAGTTGCTCGCCAATGTACTGGCCGCCTCGACCTATCCGCTGGAGGTGGTGCAGGCCGACCGCTGGCTGAAGGAGCGCAAGAGCCTGAAGGGCGATGCGCTGAAGACGGAAGTGGAAAAGCAGGGCTGGGACGACAGCGTCAAGGCGCTGGCCAGCACCGCCGATGTCCTCGCGATGATGAGCGAGCAGCTCGACTGGACCAAGAAGCTGGGCGATGCCTTCCTCGCCCAGCAGCCCGACGTGATGGACGCGATCCAGCGTCTGCGCAACAAGGCCTATGATAACAAGAAGCTCGTCACCACCAAGCAGCAGAAGGTCAGCGTCCAGTCTCAGGAAGGCAAGCAGGTCGTCGTGATCCAGCAGGCCGATCCCGCGGCGATGTACGTGCCGTATTACGACCCGGCGACGGTCTACGGCAGCTGGCCCTATGCGGAGTATCCGCCCTATTATTGGGGCTACCCGTCCTATATCGGCGCCGGCGTGGTCGCGGCTGGCATCGCGTTCGGCACGGCCTGGGCGATCGGACGCTGGGGCAATTACTGGGGCGGCGGCTGCAACTGGGGCAACCGCAACGTCTATGTCAACCATCGCACCACGAATATCGGCAATGGCTGGCAGCACAATCCGGCGCATCGCGGCGGTGTGCGCTACAACAACAGCAATGTTCAGCAGCGCTTCGGCAACAACAATCTGAAGGCCGGCGTGTCGGACCGGATGGATTTCCGTGGCCGCGACGGCAACCAGGTGCTGCGCCCCGACCAGGGTGCCGGGGACCGGGCGGGAGATCGTGCGGGTGATCGCGGCGGTCCAGGAGATCGCGCAGGAGATCGCGCTGGGGATCGCGCAGGTGATCGCGCCGGCAATCGCGGCGACCGTCCGGGCGCGGGCGATCGCCCCAGCGCAGGGACGCGCGACCGGCCCGGCGGCGGCGATCGTGCCGGTGCCGGTGATCGTGCCAAGGGCGCGACCAAGGGCGGCGGCGATCGCGCCAAGGCTGCGAACCGCGCCGGCGGCGGTTCGGCCAATCGCGGCGGCGGCAATCGCGGCGGGGCCATGAACGTCTCCTCCGGCCGCTCGGCGGCCGCAGCATCCGCACGCGGCCGCGCCAGCATGGCGAGCATGCCGCGCGGTGGCGGCGGCGGACCAAGCTTTGCCGGCCGCGGCGGCGGTGGCGGAATGGCGATGCGCGGCGGCGGCGGAGGCGGCTTCCGTGGCGGTGGCGGCGGCGGCCGGCGCTCGGATATCGCGCTCAAGCATGACATCGTCCTGCTCGGGCACCTTCCGAACGGCCTTGGCTATTATCGCTTCAGCTATATCGGCAGCGACAAGGCTTATGTCGGCGTGATGGCGCAGGAGGTCGAGCAGGCGATGCCCGCTGCCGTGACCCGCGGCAGCGACGGCTATCTGCGCGTCCATTACGAAAAACTCGGGCTGGCGTTCCGCACCTATCGCGACTGGCTCGCCGGCGGCGCGAAAATTCCTGCGGAGGTGATGCCATGACCGGCATGAAATCGTTTAGCCGTGCGCTGATACCCGGCGTCCTCGCGCTCGCGCTGCTCGGATCGGCCTCTCTCGCACAGGAATCCTACAAGACACCGGAAGAGGCCGCGTCTGCGCTCGCCGCCGCGGTCAAGAGCGGCCCGAAAGACATCTTGAAAGTGCTCGGCAGGAATGCGGAGGACATCGTGTCGTCCGGCGACGAGATTGCGGACAACGACATTCGGGCGCGTTTCACTGCGATGTACGACGCCAAGCACGGCATCAAGGCGGAGGGCAACAAGACCGCCACCTTGATGCTCGGGCCGGACGATTTTCCGTTTCCAATTCCGCTGGTCAACACCAGGACGGGTTGGGCGTTCGACACCGACGAGGGACGCATTGAGGTGCTGCGCCGTCGCATCGGCCGCAACGAGCTCGACGCGATCCAGACCGCGCTCGCCTTCGTCGACGCGCAAAACGAATATGCGGAAAAGGACCGCGGCGAGGGCGTCGGCGTCTACGCGCAGCGCATCTCCTCCTCGCCCGGCAAGAAGGACGGCCTGTTCTGGCGCGACGACAGCGACCCGAGCCCGCTCGGCGCGCTCGCGGCCGAAGCAACGAAGGAGGGCTATCGCGGCGGTGATGTCGGGCCGACGCCCTATCACGGCTATTACTTCCGGATTCTCAAAGCGCAGGGGCGGGATGCGCGCGGCGGTGCGCTCAACTACGTCGTCAAGGGCAAGATGATCGGCGGCTTCGCCCTGATCGCCTGGCCCGCGGAATACGGCAATTCGGGCGTCATGACCTTCCTGGTCAATCATGACGGCGTCGTCTACCAGAAGGATCTCGGCAAGCGCACCGAGTTCATCGCCCAGCGCACCACGTTGTTCAATCCCGATGAAACCTGGAAGAAAGTCGATGCCGCAAAACCCTGAGCCGCGCATGCGCGCATTTCGCCTGGTCGCGCTGCTCCTGCTCGCGCTCGGGCTGACCCTGCCGGCGGCGCCGTCCTTCGCGCAGGCCACCGGTCAGGTCAGAGTGAAGATCGTCAAGGCGGGCCTCCTGGCCGGCGGTGGCGCCGGCAGCGGCGTGTTGACGTACCGGGGCAAGACCTATCCCTTCAGCGTCAGCGGCGTGAGCTTGGGCATCACGGTCGGTGCAAGTGTCGGTCGCCTCGACGGCTGGGCATCCGGCATTAGGGAGGTCAGAGATTTTGCCGGCAACTACAGCTCCGTCGGCGGCGGCTTTGCGCTGGTCGGCGGTGCCAACGGTGTGCACCTCCGCAACGAAAAGGGCGTCACGATGGTGCTGCAAGGCCCGAAGGCGGGGCTCGAGCTGGCGGCCAACATCAGTCGGATCACGATCGCTTTGAGGTGAGGCTCAAGCCGGGCGCGCGGATCAAAGCGTGAGCGACAGGTGCACCGTTCTCGGATCGTCACTCCGCGCGAGCTTGAAGCCCGCCTTCGCGAACACGCTGCGCATGGGCATGTTGTCGGACAGAACCTCGGCTGTGAGCTCTCTTACGCCTTGTTCGCGCGCGATCTCTGTCAGGTGCTTCAGCAATAAGGAGCCCACCCCGCGACCTTGCCAGGCATCCACCACGACGAAGGCCATCTCGGCCCGACCGGACTCGACGATGACGTACCGGCCGCCGCCGATAATGGCGTATCGACCCTGCTCCTCGGCGAGAGCGGCCAGCGCAACGTGATTGCTGAAATCCACGTCCATGAAGAAGGCACGCTCCTTCTCCGAGAAATGCCGTTTCAAAACGAAGAACCGGCTTTGCAGCGATTGCGGTCCAGTGCGCGCAATGGCAGCGAGCATGTCCGCCTCGTCGCTGGCGCGAAGCGCGCGGATCTCGGTCGGAGTGCCGTCCTTCAGGACGGTTTGCACGCTATAAGTTGCAGCTTGTGACATGCCGATGTCGCTCGTCCAAAGCGGTCCAGCCGCCTCTCATGCCTCAGTATGCGGGATAAACGCCTCCCAAGCGTGCAGATCATCTTGACCTAGATCAACGTTCGTCCTCGCTCCAAGCCGTCAATTGGCCGAGGCGACGGAGAGGTCGAGAACATGTCCATGCACAAGATGCAAATTCCGGGCGGTCCCATGTCGGGGCTGGTCGCCTCGGCAGTCGAATACCTCGTCGATGCGGGACAGCGCAGTATCCTGTTCCTGGATATCATGCGCCGGCGCGGGGACCAGTACAGGGAGCACCTCGCGCAAACCGCCCCGCATGTTCTGCAATATGCGGCGGAGTTGATCATCGACGGGCGCCAGCTCGCCGAGCCCGTCAATTACGCGCTGGTGCGCATCGTTCCGCCCGCCAACGTCGAGATCGACATGAACCGGCGGCCGTTCGTCGTGGTCGATCCGCGTGCGGGCCACGGCCCCGGCATCGGCGGCTTCAAGGCCGACAGCGAGATCGGGGTGGCGATGAAAGCAGGCCATCCCTGCTACTTCATCGGATTCCTGCCGGACCCGATGCCCGGTCAGACCATCGAGCGCATCGCGCGTGCCGAAGCCATCTTCATCGAAAAGGTCATGAGCCTTCACCCGGATGCCGACGGCAAGCCCTGCGTGATCGGCAATTGTCAGGCCGGATGGGCCGTCATGATCCTGGCCTCGCTACGTCCCGAGCTATTCGGCCCGCTGATCATCGCCGGCGCGCCGCTGGCCTATTGGGCCGGCGTGCATGGAAAATATCCGATGCGCTACTCGGGCGGGCTGTTGGGCGGAAGCTGGTTGACGGCCCTGACCTCCGATCTCGGCGCCGGCAAGTTCGATGGTGCTTGGCTGGTGCAGAACTTCGAGAACCAGAACCCGTCGAATACGCTCTGGACCAAGCAATACAACGTCTATTCCAAGGTCGACACCGAGGCGGATCGTTACCTCGAATTCGAGCGTTGGTGGGGCGGCCACGTCAGCCTGAACGCCGAGGAGATCCAATTCATCGTCGATGAGCTGTTCGTCGGCAACAACCTCGCGGCCGGCAACATCGAAATGTCCGATGGCCGGAAGGTCGACCTTCGCAACATCAGATCCCCGATCGTGGTGTTCTGCTCGGAGGGCGACAACATCACGCCGCCGCAGCAGGCGCTGCATTGGATCCTCGATTGCTATGCCGATGTCGATGAGATCAGGGCCTATGGCCAGACCATCGTCTACACCGTGCACCAGAACATCGGCCATCTCGGCATCTTCGTCTCCGGCGGCGTCGCCAAGAAGGAGCACGCGGAATTTTCCAGCAACATCGACCTCATCGACGTTCTGCCGCCCGGACTCTATGAAGCGACGTTCGAGGCGAAGGATGAGGAAACCGCAAGTTCGGATCTGGTCGTCGGCCAGTGGGTGATGCGCTGCGAAGCGCGGACGCTCGACGACATCCGCGCCATGGGCGGCAATTCGCCTGAGGACGAGCGACGCTTTGCCACCGCCAAACGAATCTCGGAAATCAACCTGGCGGCCTATCGAAAATTCGTCCAGCCATGGCTCAAGCGCATGGTGACGCCACAGATGGCCGAATGGGCTCACAACATGCATCCGCTGCGGCTGCAATACGAGCTGTTCAGCAGCCAGAATCCTTTCATGGCGACGGTGAAATCATTGGCCGAGAAGGCCGCCGAGAAGCGCAAGCCGGTCGCTGCGGACAATCCGTTCCTGGCGTTCCAGGAGCAGATCTCGAAGCAGGTCGTTCACGCCCTCGACAGCTGGCGCGATTCACAGGAGGCGCTCAGCGAAGCGATGTTCCTCAGCGTCTACGGATCCCCGGCGCTCCAGGCGGCGGTCGGGATCGATCCGACGTCCACGCCGTCGCGTCGGCGTGAGATGTCCGCCGAGCATCGCACCATGCTCGAGAGGCGCATTGCCGAGCTGAAGTCGCGGATCGGTGAGGGCGGCCTCCGTGCAGCGGCGTTACGCGCTTTGCTCTATGTCGGCTCGGCACGGGGGATGGTGGACGAACGGAGCATCGAGGCTCTGCGCCGGGTCCGCCGGGATCATGGCGGCGCACGCATGTCTCTTGCCGAGTTCAAGATGCTGGTACGCGAGCAGTTCTTCATGCTGCTGCTCGACCGGGAAGGGGCGCTCGCTGCAATCCCGAAATTGCTGCCTGACGACATGAACGTTCGCCGCGCAGCATTCGAGGCGATCGAGCAGGTGCTGTCGGCCAGTGCGGATGTCACCGGCGAGCGCGCCAACCGGCTGCGGCAGATCGCCGGCCTGTTTGGCCTCGACACCGCGGAAGGTGCCGAAAGGGCGTCGAACGTTGCCCCTTTCGATCCCAAGGCGAAGGCGTCGTAACGCGAGTTGCAAGGATCGGGAGCGACATCATGTCAGCAGATGCGACGGCCACGCAGTCTCCCAGCAAGTATGATCGCCTGATCGCGGCGGCCAGGGCAATCCCGCCGACGCCGACCGTCGTGGTGCATCCCTGCGATGAGACATCCTTGCGCGGCGCCGTCGACAGCGCGTCTGCCGGCATCATCCGGCCGCTCCTGGTCGGACCGGAGCGGAAGATCCGGGATACGGCTGGCACGTTCGGCCTGGACATCTCGGGTTATGAGATCGTGGATGCCGCGCACAGCGACGAAGCCGCGGCGAGGGGTGTCGAATTGATCCATGCCGCGCGCGGCGAACTGCTCATGAAGGGCAGCCTTCACACCGACGAGCTGATGCGAGCCGTCACGGCCAAAGTCGGGGGATTGCGCACCGATCGGCGCATCAGCCATGTTTTCGTCATGGATGTGCCGGCCTACGCCGAGACGATCTTCGTCACTGACGCTGCGATCAACATCTTCCCCGATCTGGACGCCAAGCGGGACATCATTCAGAACGCGATCGACCTCTACAACCAGGCGGGCTTCGGCAAGTCGCCGCGGGTGGCCATCCTTTCCGCGGTCGAAACCGTCACATCGAAGATTCCATCCACGATCGAGGCCGCGGCGCTCTGCAAAATGGCGGATCGCGGCCAGATCACGGGCGGCGTGCTCGACGGGCCGCTGGCGTTCGACAACGCGATCGACCTCGAATCCGCACGGATCAAGGGCATCAAGTCCGAGGTGGCCGGCCGCGCTCAGATCCTGGTCGTGCCCGATCTCGAAGCGGGCAACATGCTGGCCAAGAACCTCGCCTATTTCGCCAGGGCCGACGGCGCCGGCATTGTGCTCGGCGCGCGCGTCCCCGTCGTCCTGACCTCGCGTGCGGACAGCCCAAGAGCACGGATGGCGTCCTGCGCGGTTGCTGCACTTTATGCTCACGCGCGGCGCCAGAAGGCGCCGACAGTCGCGGCGTGACCGCCATGGACAGCATACTCGTCGTCAACGCCGGCTCCTCGAGCGTCAAGTTCCAGGTCTTTGCGGTCGAGGGTGAGGGCGTTCTGCGCCGCCTGATCAAGGGGCAGGTGGACGGCATCGGCAGCCGTCCGCGCTTGCGGGCGAGCAGGGCAGGCAATGATCCCATGGCGGACCGGGCCTATCCGATCGAGGCCATTCCGGATGTGCCGGCGGCGATGCAAGTCGCGGGGGAATGGCTGCGGAACGAGGCGCGCATCCATCCATTGGCGGTCGGGCATCGCGTCGTCCATGGCGGGCCGGATCATGAGCGGCCAATTCTCGTCGATCATGGCGTGGTGGCACGGCTAGAACGCTTCGTCACGTTAGCGCCGCTGCATCAGCCGCACAATCTGGCGCCGATCCGCTCGATCCTGGCCAATTTCCCGACGATACCCCAGGTCGCGTGCTTCGACACCGCGTTTCACCGCACGCACGGTCCGCTGGCCGATCATTACGCCATCCCCTACCAGCTTCACGCCGAAGGTGTGCGACGTTACGGCTTTCACGGGCTCTCCTATGAGTACATCTCCAGGACCTTGCCCCAGATTGCGCCAGAGGTCGCAAAGCGCCGGGTGATTGTCGCCCATCTCGGCAGTGGCGCGTCGATGTGCGCCATGAAGAATGGGCTGAGCGTCGAGAGCACGATGGGATTCACCGCGCTCGATGGGCTGCCGATGGGCACGCGCCCGGGCCAGCTCGATCCGGGCGTCGTGCTGTACCTATTGTCCGAGAAGGGGATGACGCCATCGAAGGTGCAGGATTTTCTCTATCGCGATTGCGGTTTGAAGGGGCTTTCCGGGCTCAGCAACGACATGCGCGAGCTGGAGGCGAGCACGGATCCGCAAGCGAAGCTGGCGGTGGACTATTTCGTCTATCGCATCGGCCTCAACGCCGGAATGCTGGCGGCGGCGTTGCAGGGGATCGATGCCTTCGTCTTCACCGCCGGCATCGGCGAGAACTCGAGCGGCATCCGCGCGCGTGTGGCGGAGCAGCTCGGCTGGCTTGGCGTGGCACTCGACCCGGCCGAGAACACGCGCCATTCGCGGCTGATATCGGCAAAGACGAGTCTCGTTCCGGTCTACGTCGTCCCGACGGACGAGGAGCTCATGATTGCGCAGCACACGCTGACGCTGTTGATGAACGGCCAATCGCCCAACCCCAGAAAAGAGAGGGTGTCATGATTCCAGTATTTCCGGACAGCAAGGTCGCACTAAAGGGGAAGAAGGGCCTCGTCGTCGGCATCGCCAATGACCAATCGATCGCCTGGGGCTGCGCCAGGGCGTTTCGCGCGCTCGGAGCCGATCTCGCCGTCACCTATCTGAACGACCGCGCCAAGAAGCACGTCGAGCCGTTGGCGCAGGCCCTGGAAGCGCCGATCTTCCTGCCGCTCGACGTCATGGTCGAAGGCCAGACTGAAGCGGTATTCGAGCGGATCAAGTCGGAGTGGGGGCAGCTCGATTTCCTGCTTCATTCCATCGCCTTTTCGCCGAAGGAAGCATTGCACGGCCGCGTCGTCGACGTCGGCCGCGACGGCTTTCTGAAGACCATGGACGTCTCCTGCTGGTCGTTCCTGCGGATGGCACATCTAGCCGAACCCCTGATGAAGAACGGCGGCACGATGTTCACCATGACCTATTACGGCAGCCAGATGGTGGTGGAGAACTATAACATCATGGGCGTTGCCAAGGCGGCGCTCGAAGCCGCGGTCCGCTATGCCGCTGCCGAGCTCGGTCCGAAGGGCATCCGCGTGCACGCGATCTCGCCAGGGCCGCTCGCCACCCGCGCGGCCTCGGGCATTCCGGAGTTCGACGAGCTAATGGACAAGGCGCAATCCAAGGCGCCCTCGCGCTGCCTCGTCAGCATCGACGATGTCGGCAACGCCACCGCGTTCCTGGCGCTCGACGGCGCCAAGCTGATCACCGGTGGCGTGCTCTATATCGACGGCGGCTATCACATCATCGATTGAGCGCGCAATCGCGCGTTGTCATGCCGGCGGTACGCCGATGCCGATGCACTCGAGTAATTCGCGCCAGAGCTTGCGGACGTCGGCGTGACGCTGCGCGAGCGCCGCACTGACCGCGTCGCGATGCGGCGCAAGGTCTGTGCTCTTCAGAAACAGAATCTGGGCCTGCAACAGCCGGCCACTCTCAAATTCGATCCGGCGTAGCGCCATAACAAAAGGATCCTGCGCATTGGCCTCGATCGGTAGGATCGCAGCCGGCCGTATGCCGGCATGCACGGCGTGGGCAAGCGCTGCGAGGTGAATCATTTGGGCAAGGCGAGGGTCTGCGATCCCTTCGACCGGTGCAGGCAGCCAGGCGGACTCCCAGGAGGCGAGCATGTAACCCAGGGAAGGATCCAGCACCCAGGACGTGGCGCGCAGCAGCAGCGAGACGATCTCGGTCTCGCGATAAAATTGAGCATTCAATTCGGTCTGCCATGCCGCGTCGAGCCTCGCGGGCAGCATGAAAGCGAATTGCCGAGCCAGGGCGCCGTGCGCCGAAATCAGGAATGCTGCGACCTTCGTCTGCTGGTTCGGTGGAATGCGACCGTCCGGCGCGACGGGACCGAGGAAGCCGCTCATGGCAGCGCTCGCTTGACCGGGATGGCACGCAGATGATCGTAGCCGGCAGGAAACGGCGTGAGCTCGCCGCCGGGCTGGTCCGGCGCCACCCAGACCGCTTGATTGCCCTGCCAGCGGCCGGCCAGCACGTCTTCGGCAAAGCGCGCCAGCAGATCGGCGGTCAGTGCCCCTTTCTCCAGCGTGAAGGCGTGATAGGCCCTGGGGATGATCACCAATGAGCTGTTCTGAATCTCGACACGCAATGTTTCGTGGAGAGCCCGCGGCGTCAGGAAATCGAACTCGCCGTTGAGAATCATGGTCGGAACGGCGATCGCGGACAGGCGCGGCGTGAGCGGCTGGAAGTCGAGGAAAGATTCCATCAGGTTTTGCAGCGCGTAGACGTCGTTGACCAGCCAACCTTGCCGCTTCACGCTCTCGAGCTTGTCCAGCAGTGGCTTCAGCCATTGGTCCGAGAGGTTCATGGGCAACAGGAGATCCTGGAGGTAACTCGTGCCACCGAGGATCAGGCCGGTCCGCAGCGCATTGCCAAGCAGCAAGAGTTGCGGCGACAGCTCCGCAAAGCAGCTCATCGGCACCAGCCCGGCCAGCCGCTTGCCATGCTCGATCGCATATCGCAGCGCGATCAGGCCGCCAAAGCTGATCCCGCTCAGAAAGATCGGACCGTCCCCGAGTTCGTCGATG
Organism: Bradyrhizobium yuanmingense; assembly: GCF_025200905.1. NCBI lineage: Bacteria > Pseudomonadati > Pseudomonadota > Alphaproteobacteria > Hyphomicrobiales > Nitrobacteraceae > Bradyrhizobium > Bradyrhizobium yuanmingense. The sequence continues at coordinate 3,567,969 of NZ_CP104173.1, forward strand.
AGGAGGCGCAGTGCAGCGACTTGATCGTCCTGGCTGATGAAGAGCCTCGGCTTGTCGGAGGCGCCCTGGCCGAGAAGATCGAAGGTCGCAACGCGAAAGCCTCGCGCCGACAAGGCCTCGCGATAGGCGCTCCACAGCTCGGAATATTGCGTCAGCCCGTTCACGAGAACATAGGCCGGTGCGCCCGCCGGCCCGTCGAGCTCATAGCGGATCCGATATGAGCCGTGGCTGAGGAAGGGCATCGCGAGGGTACCGCCGGTCTTTTGATGCCCGCGATGCTCGATTCCTCCGAGCGGATTCCATTGAGCTAGATCAAACCTTCCCCGGCCGCCCTGCCTAGCGTTTCAGGAAAATCTTCCAGGGAGGATCGCATCATGGCCGGACGAGATGCGTTGAATCGTTGCCTGTTGAGCCTGATCGTGCTGCTGCTCGGAACGGCGATCGCAACCGCACAGCCTTTCACGCGCCGTTCGTCGCAGGTGCAGCATGACGGGCTGAAGAAGACCTACGAGATCGCCAACTTCCGCCTGGGCGGCAAGTACGACCTGACCGACCCTTCCAAATGGGAGAACGGCGGCGAGGGCGGCGTCACGCTGGAATCGCTCGGGGCCGGCAAGCTGCGCACGGCTTACATCGCCGTCGGCAACGCAAGGCGCAACGGGGCGGGCGAGATCACCAATGCCATCGTGATCAACTCCTATTATTCCGGCGATTCCACCGACATGTACGAACAGTGGGTCAAGGGTGCGGCGTTGTCGGGTGGCGTACCCATCATTGGTCCGGGCCGGCCGATCGATACGGATCGTTACTATGTCATCATGGTCGATCCGCTCGGCACTTGGGGCGCGAGCAAGCCATCCGACGGCCTAGGCATCAAGTTTCCGCAATACAGCTACTACGACATGGTGCAGGCGAACTACCGCCTGCTGCGCGACGAGCTGAAGGTCGCGCGCGTCGCGCTGGTGACCGGCGTCTCCATGGGTGGCACGCAGACCTACGTCTGGGGCGTGATGCATCCGGAATATGTCAGCGCCCTGATGCCGATCGGCGGCACCACGCAATCGGATGGCGACGACCCGGTCGGCAACTGGACTTTCCAGATGATGACAGCCGCGATCCAGGGCGATCCGGTCTGGCAGGCGACCGAGGGCGACTATTACAAGCTCCCGAAGGAAAAGCATCCGGTGCCGGGCGTGGCCTTCGGCTGGTCGATCCTCGGCATGACGGGTTATGACTTTTCCTTCCGCACGACCCAGAACTGGGCGGCGGTACAGCCCGAGATTTTCTATTGGGATCCGCCGAACGAGAAGGCCGGCCTCAACGTCATTAATCGCGCCAAGCTCTACGACGCCGTCGATCTCGTCTGGCGCAATCGGGTCGGCGAGACCCATAACGTCAATCCCTATCTCGGTCGCATTCAGGCTCGCACGCTGGTGATGCACATCACCAACGACCTCTGGCTCAACTTCAAGCTGGCGCAGAAGGCTGTCGATCGCGTGCCCGGCGCTGATCTTATCGCACAGGAGAGCCCCGTCGCGCACTACGGCGTGTTCCCGATCATCAACCAGCGCAAGAACGATCCGAAGTTCGTCGCCTTCATGGATGACGTGGCGGCCCTCGATCGCGCCCAGAAATTCGTCGACAAGAATTACCGCGTGCCCGGCGTCGCCCAGACGATTGATCCCAAGAAGTCGTTCTGGAAGGCCTACGTGACCTATCCCTATCCGGTCAAATTCGGCAGTGCCAAGGACAAGAGCGGCAATTCCTGGGAAATCGGCTACATGGACGAGTATGCCGGCACCGACAAGGATCCGAAGGTGCTCGTCATCATCCACGGCAAGGGCGCGTTCGGCGGCCATTACGGCAACATCATGCAGTATGCGCTGCGCAGCGGCCTGCGCGTGATCGTGCCGGACCTACCGCATTACGGCATGTCGGGGCCCGGCAATCTCGACAAGAATCCTGCTCGCACCATGCAGGACATGCGCGAGGTGATCTACGACCTCGTGGTCAACCAGCTCGGAGTCAAGAAGGCGTACTATCTCGGCCACTCGCTCGGCGGCCAGTTCGTCGTGGGCTACGCCCTGACCTGGCCTGATGCGGTGCAGGGCCTCGCCTTGGAGGCGCCGTCCGGCCTCGAGGAATATCCGCGCGAGATCACCATTGCCAAGGACAAGAAGGCGCCTCTGTTCGCCGACGGTCTCGGCCGAGACTTCGACAAGTGGAAGCAGGTCTGGGACCAGACCGGTATTCTCGCTGCGGAAAAGGCGCGGAGCGAGCAGAACGTCCGCGACTTCTTCTACTTCAAGAAACGTGATCCGGACACCGGCGTGGTATCGGCTGCGAAGAGCGGATACTTCTTCAACGACAGCGAATATGCCCGTTTCCATACCGAGCAACGCGCCGGGCTTACCAAGGGCAACCCGAAGGAGCTCGATCAGTGGTGCAACGTCTTCATCTTCGACATCTACACGATCGGTGCTGAGCTCCAGCAGGATGACCCGAAGAACCTCTATGAGCGGGTCACCCAGATCAAAGCGCCGATCTTCCTGGCGTTCGGCGACAAGGAGCCGTTCATTCCGACGCCTGCGTTCAACGGCCTGACGGACCTCGGCCGCGACGTCATCACGCCGTTCATGACGCGTATGACCAATGCCGGCAACCGGCCGATGCTCAAGATCTATCCGGAGACCGGACACTTCATCCACACCGACAATCCAGTGGAATACGCTGCCGATGTCGTGGATTTCGTGACCAACGGGGAGGTGGACACATCATCGCCGCTCGGAACCGATCGCATGATCAAGGGCGCCGTCGTCTCTGCCTTGCCAGTGGCGCCGACACCGCCTGGAGCGGCTCCGACGGCTGGCCTCAACAAGTAGGGCCCGGCGATGCCAAGGGTGCAGGCGGGCGAACTCCGACTCGGCTGGCGGGAGTGGGGAGGAGGCGACGTCACCGTCGTCTTCATCCACGGAAATCTCGCCAGCAAGGACTGGATCGAGCTCGCCGCGCCATTGTTTCCGATCGGGCTCCGTGTGGTTGCAATCGATTGGCGCGGCTGTGGCGACAGCGACCGGCCGAAGCCGTCGGCCGACTATTCCAACTACTCCATGCGGCAGCACGCCGAGGACATGCTGGCGGCGCTCGATACGCTCGGGATCGGCTATTGCCATCTCGCGACACATTCCACCGGCGGCATCATCGCCGCCAGAATGCTGCTCGAGCAGCCGCAGCGCTTCGGCCGTGTGTTCGCGCTCGATCCGGTAACGCCGCTCGGCATGGCCTTCGATGCCGATCAGATCGGATTATTCAGGGCCATGATGTCGAGCAAGGAGCTGACGCGGTCCGTGATGGCTACAGCCGCTTCTTCGCTGTTCGTCCCGGAGAGCATGGGGCCGAACATGGTCCCTCGCTTTCGCGAGGGGCTGGGAGAGATCCAGACGCTGTTCGATCGGATCATTGGGCAGACCTTCGGCGTATCGGAGGGGATCTGGATCGGCACGCCGGTGAACCTGACGCGGGAGAAGGAGAGCCGTGAGCTGGAGCGCCGTATGTCCGAGATCCGGCATCCGCACCTCGTGTTGTGGGGCGAGCGGGACGGTTGGATCGCGCCGGCCGATCTCCGTGCCATGGCCGAAGCGATGCCGGATTGCCGGCTGGTCGTCGTGCCAGGCATAGGGCATTCGATGAACCTCGAATCACCGGCACTTTATGCAGGCTATTTCGGTGCCTGGTTCGGAGGACGTGCCGCGTCACCATCCACGGCGCCAAGCTGATCCCGGCGGGGCCTCGACGTCGACGGCGGCCACCACATCGTCGATTGACGCGCTGAGCAGTCCGGCGACCCACGATCGATGGTGACAATATTGCCAGTGTTTTGCCCGACGGAGCAACCGGTTCCGGGCGAACAGGAAACATCAATCAGATCAGCCCCATGTCTACTGTGCATGGGGTTGTTTTTCGACTCTTTGATTCAGCGATAGTGAAGCGCGATCAGTTCGGCCACGCAGGCCGGCTTCTTGCCGCCCTCGATCTCGATCACGAGGTGGTAGTTGACGCGCAGCCCGTCCGGCGGCACGTCCTCCGCTTCCGCGATCGTGACCCGGCCGCGTAACTTCGAGCCCGCCGGAACCGGCGCGAGATATCGGATGCGGTCAGCACCGTAATTCAGCGTGTTGCGCAGCCCCTTCAGGCCGATGACCGAGCGGATGAACAGCGGGGCAAGGGCAAGCGAGAGCAGGCCATGGGCGATAGTCTTGCCGCCCGGCATCTCCTGCTTGGCGCGCTCCTGGTCGACATGGATCCACTGCTCGTCGCAGGTCGCCTCGGCGAACTGGTTGATGCGGTCCTGCGTGATCTCGATCCAGTCGCTGGCGCCTATCTCGGTGCCGATTGCGGATTTGATCTCGTTGAAGTCGCTGAATATTCGCATGGGTTGACCTGTTCAGAGCTTCATTTCCGGAACATTGTCGGGAATGGCGAGTTCGGCCTCCGTCAAGGCCATGACCTCGCCGATGCTCATGCCGGGTGCTGTTTCCAGCAGCGTCGCCTTGCCATCGGGAAAACCGATCACGGCCATGTCGGTCACGACAAGGTTGACAGGGCGTGCCGAGGTCAGCGGCAGCGAGCATTTCACCACGATCTTCGACTTGCCCTTGGCCGCGTGCTGCATGGCGACGATCACGCGCTTGGCGCCGGTGACGAGGTCCATTGCGCCGCCCATGCCCGGGACCATCTTGCCCGGAATCATCCAGTTCGCGAGATGGCCATGCGCATCGACCTGGAGGCCGCCGAGCACGGTGACATCGACGTGGCCGCCGCGGATCAAGCCGAACGACATCGCGCTGTCGAAGGTGGATGCGCCCGGCAGCGCGCTGATCGGGCGTCCGCCGGCATCGGTGAGCGTCGGATGCGCCATCCCCTGCTCGGGAATCGGCCCGGTGCCGATCAATCCGTTCTCGGACTGGAAGAAGACCTTCAGGTCCGACGGCACGTAATTGGCGACCAGGGTCGGAATGCCGATGCCGAGATTGACGAGATTACCGCTCCTCAGCTCCTTGGCGACACGCCGGGCGATGATGATCTGGGGATCCATGATGTCACCCGTTGGTGATGAGATAGTCGACGAGCGGCGCGGGGGTGACGACGTGATCGGGCGCGATCACGCCGACAGGGACGATATGCTCCGCCGTCACGATGACGGTGTCGGCTGCCATCGCCATGACCGGGTTGAAGTTGCGCGAGGTGAGGGCGTAGGCGAGGTTGCCGAGGTAGTCGGCGAGGAAGGCGTGCACCAATGCGAATTGCGCCCGCAGCGCCGTTTCCAGCAGGAACGGCTTGCCGTCGACTTCGATCTGGCGCTTGCCTTCGGCCACCAGCGTTCCGACCCCGGTCGGCGTCAGCACCCCGCCGAGACCGCACCCGCCGGCGCGGATGCGTTCGACGAAGGTGCCTTGCGGCACGAGGTCGACCGCGATCTGGTTCGCCAGCATCTGCTGCTGCGCCTTCGGATTGAGACCGATATGCGTTGCCGTCAGCTTCGACACCAGTGCCTGATCGAACAGCTTGCCGACGCCCTTGCCGGGCGTGGCCGCGTCATTCGAGATCAAGGTCAGACCCGTCTTCCTCTGGCGCACGACTTCGTCGAGCAGCCGCTCCGGCGTTCCAACTCCCATGAAGCCGCCAACCATGACGCTGGCGCCCGCCGGGATCATCGCAACGGCTTCTTCGACGGAAACAGCCTTCATGATCGAAACTCCCGGTCGCCCGACGATGGGCTGAAGGGCGGTAATGTGTGGATGTTGGCGGGCGGGCGACAGGCTCCCTTGATATGGGTCAAGGGCCTCTGGATCATTGCGCGCCGTCAGCGCGTCCCTCTCCAACGTGAACGCTTGGTAGGCCTTGGGAATGATTTGGGAACCTCGACGCTGAGGCGCGCTAAAAGGCTCAAGAGAAACCGACGCTTCCGTAACAAAACCGGATCCAGTCCGGAGAGCCGAATCTTACTAAATTCAAAAGCTTGCCCTTGCATCCTAATGCTGCGTGCTATGTGCTTTGCCTGAAATCGAGAGCGAAGCACCGGGGTGCAGCACGGAATCGCGCTCGAACACCTGTGCGTCGGCGAGGTCCCGCCATTCGGACGGCGCCAAAACGACTCAATTTACGTCGAGCGTGGATCTGCCGGACACTCGCGGAGCTGATTCCCATGCCAGACATCAAGGTCGACCGTTCTGATTTGGCCCCCTCGATTCTGCCGGCCGGCATCCCCGAGCTCAGCGACGATGAATGCCTCGCTTGTCTCGCGCGCGCAGTCGAGGCGCCGGATTCGGCGCGGCTTGACGAGGTCGCTGGCCTCATTGGCCGCCTGGCAGTCGCCATCGAATAGGGCCGGCCCGGCCCTCCATCAGGAGAGGTTGCGGAGGGCGAAACGCGCATCGCCAACCGCTATGTTGCGTTTTGACCGAGCATGCTCCAAAAGATGCCGCGATTTTTCTCCGCGGCATCGTCCGCATTGCAGGGTCCGCAAATGTCCGGTTTTTCGACCGCGCGCCAAAAAATGGTCGATGGCCAGGTGCGCACCAATGACGTCACCGACCGTCGTGTTCTCGATGCCATGCTCACGGTGCCGCGCGAGGCTTTCGTGCCGGCCGGCCGGCAGGCGCTGGCTTACCTCGATCTCGACCTCGACGTCAGCGAGGGCGCCGCCAAGCGGTTCCTGATCAAGCCGGCGCTGACCGGCAAGCTGCTCCAGGCCGCCGAGATCGGCGCGGATGACAACGTGCTGGTCGTGGGCTGCGCCACCGGCTATCTCGCCGCACTGGCCGCCAAGCTCGCGCGTCAGGTCACGGCGACCGAGTGCGATTCGGCTTTGGCGGCCAAGGCCAGCGACGCCTTCGCCGCCCAGGGGCTTGCCAATGTCGCCTGCAAGGCGGCGGCCTGCACCGAGGGGGACCCTGCTGCTGCCCCCTATGATGTGATTCTCCTCAACGGCGCGGCCGAGGTGATGCCGGAAGCGCTGCTCGGGCAGCTGGAGGAGGGTGGGCGCCTGGTGGGGGTGTCGGCCGAATCGAGGCCGCCGCGCGCCACGATCGTGACCCGTACCCACGGCGAATTCGGTCATCGGACCCTGTTCGACGCCGCCGCCCCGGTGCTTCCCGGGCTGGAACGGGCGGCTGCCTTTGTCTTCTGACGGCCCCAAAGCCGCCCCAAATCCGTTCTGAATCAGAAGTGTGGCCGGGATGCTGCACGCGAAGAGTTTCCACTGAGAACCACCCCCAGGTAGTTCCGTCGCGCTTGACCGCGTCCTATGTTGCGGCGGGGCAACGACTCCATTGGTACGGTACCCCGGCTCGCGGGCACGAGCAGGGCGCTAGAACGAACGGAATTTCACGGATGCATGGGGTGAAGCTCTTCACCGGAGCTGCGGTTTCGGTCCTGCTGCTGGCGCTTGCCGGGCCGACACCTGCCTTGGCGGATACGATCGAGGGCGCGCTGGTGCGCGCCTATCAGAACAACCCGCAGCTCAACGCACAGCGTGCCCAGGTGCGCTCGACTGACGAGGGCGTGCCTCAGGCCTTGTCGGGCTATCGCCCGAGGGTCAATCTGACAGCGACCGGTGGCTATTCATATCAAGATTTGCAGAGTGCCCCCGGGACCAACTCAGTCTACGGAACGAGGGTGCCTCGCAGCATTGGCGTGACGGCGACACAGACGCTCTACAATGGCAACCAGACCGCCAACCGGACCCGCGCGGCGGAGAGCCAGGTGTCCGGTACGCGTGAAGCGCTGCGCGGTATGGATCAGAGCGTACTGCTGAGCGCCGCGACGACCTACATGGACTATCTGCGGGATGCCGCCACGCTCGAAGTCCAGCGCAGCAACGTGCGCGTCCTCGAGCAGACACTGAAGCAGACCCGCGACCGCTTCAATGTCGGCGAAGTGACCCGCACCGACGTCGCCCAATCGGAAGCGCAACTGGCGGCCGGGAGGACCCAGGCGCTCACCGCTGAAGCGAATCTGACGACGACCCGCGCGAACTACCGTCGCATCATCGGAAACGAGCCCACGAATCTTGCGCCCGGCTCGCCTGTCGATCGGTTTCTGCCTCAGACGCTGGCTTCCGCCATCGAGCTCGGCCTGATCGAGCACCCCAACGTGACGGCCGCCATGTACGGCATCGACGTCAATTATCTGCAGGTCAAGATCAATGAAGGAGCGTTGCTGCCGACACTTTCGGTTCAGGCAACGGCCCAGCGGGCCGACGAACAATCCTTGATTCAGATGCGTTCGTACACCGCATCGGCGATCGCGCAGCTCACCGTGCCGATCTATAATGGCGGTGGTGAATATTCGCTGATCCGCCAGTCCAAGGAGAACCTGGCGCAGCAGCGGCTCAACCTCGAAACGACTCGCGACCAGACCCGCGCGACCATTGTGCAATGGTGGGGCTCGCTGCAGGCCACCAAGGCGCAGGTGCAGTCGGCTCAGGCGCAGGTGACGGCGTCCGAGATCGCCCTGAACGGCGTCCGCGAGGAGGCCAAGGCCGGCCAGCGCACCACGCTGGACGTGCTCAATGCGCAGCAGGCGCTGGTGAACGCGCGCGTTGCGTTGGTGACCGCGCAGCACGATCGCGTGGTCGCATCGTATAACGTCCTCGCGGCGGTCGGGCGTCTATCGCCGCAGGTCCTCGGCCTTGCGACTACGACCTACGACCCCAGCGTTCACTATCATCAGGTGCGGGACAGCTGGGCGGGTGTGCGCACGCCTGACGGCCGCTGATTCCCGTAATCATCCGGTCGATCTCGCCAATAGCCGAGGTCGACCGGTGCTTTGCTTGCAATCGTCAAAATCCCTGACATAGCCTTGCCAAGATGATGCGGGTCGATTCGCCCGCGTTGATGTCGTGTGCGTAACGCTTCGGCGCCGGGGGCAGGGGCGCACCGCTGCGCGTCGAGCCGTGATCTGGGGACAAGTCGGGCTGCGGCGACGAAAATGGCGGACCCATCGTTGCGGAACCGGCCAATCCTGCCGTGCTTGGTGTAAAACAACGCATGCGAGGGCGTTGATGATGTGGAGTCGGAGATGACGCAGCCTGCAAAGGTCACAGAACCCTCGATGGAGGAGATTCTGGCCTCGATCCGGCGCATCATTGCCGACGACGAGGCAAAGCCCCCGCCGGCTGAGGCCGCCAAGCCCGAGAAGGCTGCTGCGCCCGCCGCGCCGCCGAAGCCGCAGGCGATGAACGACATCCCGCCATCCAAGGTCGCTCCGCCTAAACCCGCCGCCGAGAAGCCGGCACCGCCGCCGGCTGCAAAGCCGGCGCCGCCACCTGCGCCGGCGCCCGCGGCGGACGCATCAAACAGCCAGGACGATATCGACGCGTTGCTGGCGGGTCTCGATGCGGCCACACCTACGCCGGAGGTCCGCGCGCCCGAGCCAGAGCCCGAGCCTGAGCCTGAGCCCGACGTGCTCGAACTGACCGACGACATGGCGATGGACCCGACGCCGCCTCCGCCGCCGCCGACCTTCCGCAAGGTCGAGCCACGCGACGATCTCGAATTCGCCGAGCCGCCGCGTCCCGCCCCGCCGCCGTCCTACGCGCCGGTGGACTTCGACGCGCCGCCGCTGCCCCCGCAGCAGCCGATCCTCGCGCAATCGACGGTCTCCGCGGTCGAATCCGCCTTCAACTCCCTGGCCCATACGGTGCTCAGCAGCAATGCGCGGACGCTGGAGGACCTGGTCAAGGAGATGCTGCGGCCGATGCTGAAGTCCTGGCTCGACGACAACCTGCCCGGCCTCGTTGAACGCATCGTGAAGGCCGAAATCGAGCGGGTCTCGCGCGGCGGCCGCTGAGGGCGGCCGAAGGGCCCTCATAAAGCCCGGCTTGGGCGTCATATTCGGGCCCCGGACCGGGCTGGAAAGCGCTGTTGCCGCCTCGTTTTCCCTGGCCTTTTCGTTGACTTTTCGTTGACTTGGCCCCCTCGCGCGGCTTTCTAGCAGCCCCATGATCGAGAAAAATTACCAGCCCGCCGATATCGAAACCCGCATGTCCGTGGTGTGGGAGGACAGCCTTGCGTTCAAGGCTGGCCGGCCCGACCGCCGTGATGCCGTGCCCTTCACCATCGTGATCCCGCCGCCGAACGTGACGGGCTCGCTGCACATGGGCCACGCCCTCAACAACACGCTGCAGGACATCCTTTGCCGGTTCGAGCGCATGCGCGGCCGCGACGTGCTGTGGCAGCCCGGCACCGATCATGCCGGGATCGCCACCCAGATGGTGGTCGAGCGGCAGCTGATGGAGCGCCAGCAGCCCGGTCGCCGCGAGATGGGCCGCGAGAAGTTTCTGGAGCGGGTCTGGCAGTGGAAGGCCGAGAGTGGCGACACCATCATCAACCAGCTCAAGCGCCTCGGTGCGTCCTGCGACTGGTCGCGCGAGCGCTTCACGATGGACGAGGGCCTGTCGAAGGCCGTCGTCAAGGTCTTCGTCGAGCTGCACCGTGAGGGCCTGATCTACAAGGACAAGCGGCTGGTGAACTGGGACACCAAGCTGCTGACCGCGATCTCAGATCTCGAAGTGCAGCAGACGGAAGTGAAGGGCCACCTCTGGTATCTGCGCTATCCGATCGAGGGCAAGACGTTCAACCCCGAGGATCCCTCGAGCTTCATCGTGGTCGCCACCACGCGCCCCGAGACCATGCTCGGCGATACCGGCGTGGCCGTCCATCCGGAGGATGATCGCTACCAGAAGCTGATCGGCAAGAATGTCGTCCTGCCGCTGGTCGGCCGCAAGATCAAAATCGTCGCCGACGAGTATTCCGATCCCGAGAAGGGATCGGGCGCTGTGAAGGTGACGCCGGCGCACGACTTCAACGATTTCGAGGTCGGCAATCGCCACGGGCTGCGCCGGATCAGCGTGCTCGACAGGGAAGGCTGTCTCGATCTCCTCGACAACGAGGATTATCTGCGCGACCTGCCCGAAGGCGCTGCGCAATTCGCCGAGGAATTCCACAAGGTCGACCGCTTCGCTGCGCGCAAGCGCATCGTCGAGCGGCTGGAATCGTTCGGCTTCGTCGAACGGATCGAGCCGCACACCCACATGGTGCCGCACGGCGATCGTTCCAACAGCGTGATCGAGCCCTACCTGACCGACCAGTGGTACGTCGACGCCAAGACGCTGGCGAGACCTGCGATCGCGGCGGTGCGTTCGGGCGAAACGACGTTCGTGCCGAAGAACTGGGAAAAGACCTATTACGAGTGGATGGAGAACATCCAGCCCTGGTGCATCTCGCGTCAGCTCTGGTGGGGCCATCAGATCCCGGCCTGGTACGGCCCTGACGGCAAGGTGTTCGTCGCCGAGACCGAGGAGGAGGCCATCAGCCACGCGCTCGGCTATTACGTCGAGCAGGAGGTCATTACGCCCGAGCAGGGCCGCGAGATGGCGCTCGACCGCAACAAGCGGGAAGGCTTCATCACGCGCGATGAGGACGTGCTCGACACCTGGTTCTCCTCGGCGCTGTGGCCGTTCTCGACGCTCGGCTGGCCCGACGAGACGCCCGAGGTGCAGCGCTATTATCCGACCAATGCGCTGGTGACCGGCTTCGACATCATCTTCTTCTGGGTCGCCCGCATGATGATGATGGGCCTGCACTTCATGAAGGAAGTACCGTTCTCGACCATCTACATCCACGCCCTCGTCCGCGACGAGAAGGGCGCCAAGATGTCGAAGTCGAAGGGCAACGTCATCGATCCCCTCCACCTGATCGACGAATACGGCGCCGACGCGCTGCGCTTCACCCTGGCCGCGATGGCGGCGCAGGGGCGCGACATCAAGCTCGCCACCAGCCGCGTCGAAGGCTACCGCAATTTCGCGACCAAGCTCTGGAACGCGTGCCGGTTCGCGGAGATGAACCACTGCGCCGTGCCTGATGGTTTCGAGCCGGCGAAGGCAAAGGAGACGCTGAACCGGTGGATCGCGCATGAGACCGCCCACACCACGCGCGAGGTGACCGAGGCGATCGAAGCTTATCGCTTCAACGATGCAGCCGGCAGCATCTATCGCTTCGTCTGGAACGTCTATTGCGACTGGTATGTCGAGCTCGCCAAGCCCGTGCTGCTCGGTCCGGACAACCCTGCCAAGGACGAGACCCGCGCCATGGTCGCCTGGGCGCGCGACGAGATCCTGAAGCTGTTGCATCCCTTCATGCCCTTCATCACCGAAGAGCTGTGGGAGGTGACGGCCAGGCGCGAGGGCCTGCTCGCATTGGCGCCGTGGCCGCTGAAGCCGGTCGAGCCGACGCCGGAGCAGCTCGCGATGCTTGCGGCGACCACGGGACCGACCGATGCGCTCGTCTCGCCGGCCTGGGTGCTGCCGATCTTCGATCATGCCGACTTCACCGATCCGGCTGCCGAAGCCGAGATCGGCTGGGTCATCGACCTCGTCACGCAGATCCGCTCGGTGCGAGCCGAGATGAATATCGCGCCGGCAACGCTGACGGCGCTGGTGCTCGCAGGCGCTTCGGCCGAAACCAAGGAGCGCGCGCCGCGCTGGACCGATGTCATCAAGCGTATGGCGCGGCTGTCGGACATCTCGTTCGCCGACCGCGCGCCTGACGGCGCTGTCCAACTGCTGGTGCGCGGCGAGGTCGCCGCGCTGCCGCTCAAGGGCGTGATCGACGTCGGCGCCGAGCGCACGCGTCTCGACAAGGAGATCGCCAAGGCCGAGGCCGACATCAAGCGCGCCGAGTCGAAGCTGGCGAACGAGAAGTTCGTCGCCAACGCGGCCGAGGAGGTCGTCGAGGAGGAGCGCGAAAAGCGCGAGGCGGCGCTGGCGCGCAAGGCCAAGCTGCTCGAGGCGATGGAGCGGCTGAAGCAGGCGTCTTAGAGCATGATCGGAACAGTGTGCAGCGGTTTTCCGGAAAGATCATGCTCAAACAATAACCTAAAGCGCGATGATGATTCATCGCGCTTTAGGCCTATTTCGGAAACGGCTTGCTCAAAAACTTCGAGCCCCTGACGCCGTAGCGCCAGGGCAGTTCGACCGCCTTGGTGATGCCGATGCGGATGCCGGTTGCGACCTCGACATCCTCGGTTCGCGCATGCAACGCGATGGGGGGCCGGTCCAGCGGCAGGGCGTTGTGCGCGATGGTGATGCCGAGCGCCTCGGTCAGCTTGCCAGGGCCCGAGCACAGCGCATGCACCTCCTGCAGACGCCGGCGTTGGCGCATCGCGGCCAATCCATGCGTCGGCTCCAGCGCGCGGATCAACACGGCACTGGCCGAGCCTTCCTCCTCGCAGACGAAGTTGACGCACCAATGAATGCCGTAGGAGCGGTAGACATAGGCAAAGCCAGGCGGGCCAAACATGACCTGGTTCCGCTGCGTCGGCCCGCGATAGGAGTGCGCCGCCGGGTCGGTATGGTGATAGGCCTCGACCTCGACGATGATCCCGCCGACGCCGTCGACGAGCATGGTGGCGCCGATCAGGTCGGGCGCGACCTCATGGACGCTGCGTCCGAAGAAGGCGCGCTTCAGGGGCTTGCCGAGCCGCGGTGGTGAAGCGTTCGAGATTGGAGCCATTCGAGGTGAGAATCGCCTGAGAACAGAGCAAGATATTGCCCATATCTGCCATGTTCCCTGAAGCGGGGCGAGCCGGGTTGCGATGCCAGGCCAGACCGACTAGGTAGGACCTGAACAGACCGGACACCCCATGGTCGTTATTGTCGATACCATCTCGAATCCGCTGCGCCCGCGCCACCCCGAAAAGGTGAATCGGCCCGATTCCGCTTCGCCGCCGAAGCCGGACTGGATTCGCGTGCGCGCTCCGAACACCCGCGGCTATGCCGACACCCGCAACATCGTGCGCGCCAACGGCCTGCACACGGTGTGCGAGGAGGCGGGCTGCCCGAACATTGGCGAGTGCTGGGACAGGAAGCACGCGACCTTTATGATCATGGGTGACACCTGCACCCGGGCCTGCGCCTTCTGCAACGTCAAGACCGGCTTGCCGAATGCACTGGATGCGGCCGAGCCGCAGAACGTCGCCGAGGCCGTGGCCAAGCTCGGCCTCGCCCACGTCGTCATCACCTCGGTCGACCGCGACGACCTCACTGACGGCGGTGCCGAGCATTTCGCTCGGACTATCCGCGCGATCAGGGCCGCGTGTCCCTCGACGACGATCGAGATCCTGACGCCCGACTTCCTGCGCAAGGAGGGGGCGCTCGAAATCGTCGTTGCGGCGAAGCCCGACGTGTTCAACCACAATCTCGAGACGGTGCCGTCGCGCTATCTCACGGTGCGGCCCGGCGCGCGCTACTTCCATTCGATCCGGCTGCTGCAGCGGGTCAAGGAGCTCGATCCCACCATCTTCACCAAGTCCGGCATCATGGTCGGCCTCGGCGAAGAGCGCCACGAGGTGCAGCAGGTGATGGACGATCTACGCTCGGCCGACGTCGACTTCCTGACCATCGGACAATATCTGCAACCGACCCGCAAGCATCACGCGGTGATGCGCTACGTGCCGCCGGACGAGTTCTCGTCCTACGAAAAGATCGCCTACACCAAGGGCTTCCTGATGGTGTCGGCAAGCCCGCTCACCCGCTCGTCGCATCATGCCGGCGAGGATTTCGCGAGACTGAAGGCTGCGCGGGCAGCTCACGCCCGCTGACGTACCATGCATCGAGTTTCGAGCAAGCACCGTGTCAACCACAGCGCGTCCGAGATGTTTGATCTGGTCGCCGATGTCGAGCGCTACCCGGAATTCGTGCCGCTGTGCAGCGCGCTGAAGGTGCGCCAGCGCATGGCGAAACCCGACGGCACCGAGGTGCTGGTCGCCGACATGACGGTGTCGTTCAAGCTGGTCAAGGAATCCTTCACCAGCCGCGTGACGCTCGACCGCGCCAATCTGAAGATCCTGGTCGAATATCTGCAAGGTCCGTTCAGGAATCTGGAAAACCGTTGGACGTTCGAGCCCAAGGGCGAGGGCGTCTGCGACGTCGGCTTCTTCCTCGCCTACGAATTCAAGAGCCGCATGCTGGCGATGCTGATGGGCTCGATGTTCGATGCCGCCTTCGCGCGGTTCTCGACCGCGTTCGAGAAACGGGCGGACGCGATCTACGGCCGGCCAAAGCTGGCGTCGACGTAGTCGCGATCAGCACTGCTCTCTCCACCGCTCGCAATGACAATGGAGCGGCGGGCGTGCCCTCCCAATCCAACATCGCTCCGTGTTCCCCATCAGCATCCACCGGGATCATTTCGCATCGCGGCGCGTTCTCAACCGACTGACCGGGTTGGAGCCGTCATGACCATCAATTTCGACACGCTGAAAGCTTCGCTTGTCCTGTATGGCCTGAACGCGATCTACGCGGTCCTGCTGCTCGCGGTCGGCTGGTATCTGTCCGGCGCGATGCAACGCTTCGTCACGCGCGTCCTCAGCGTGACCCACCGCGTCGACCCGCTGGTGACGCTGTTCGTAGGCAGCCTTGCGCGCTATGGCGTGCTCGCGGTCGTCGGCATCGCCGTGCTGCAGCTGTTCGGCATCCAGACGGCGAGCCTCGTTGCCGTGCTGGGCGCGACCTCGCTCGCCATTGGTCTTGCCTTGCAGGGCACGCTGTCCAATCTCGCCGCCGGCGTGATGCTGCTCTTGTTCCGGCCCTTTCACATCGGCGACGATGTCGAGGTCGCCGGCAAGGCGGGCAAGGTGAGATCGCTGTCGCTGTTCATGACCGAGCTGGTCGCGCCCGACAACACGCAAATCCTTTTGCCGAATGGACAGGTCTGGGGCGCGGCCATCATCAACCACAGCGCCTATCCTGGCACGGGCGAGATCAAGGTGACGTTTCCGGTCCCCGCCGGCGCCGTTCCGGCGCTGGCCGATCGCATCCTGAAGGAGCTTCGCAAGGATTCCCGCATCGACGATCAGGCGCAACCTGCCGTCTCCGTCAGCAAGGTCCTCGATGTCGCCAATCCCGCCGCGCCGATCCTGGAATTGACGGTTAGCGCCAAGGCGAAACCGTCTGAAGCTGGCGCGGTCAAGCAGTGCGTGCTTGATCATGCGAGCGCGCTGCTTGCCACGGCCGCCTGAGACGATTTATCCCCGCGGCGGACGTGGCGGCCTGCGTTTGACCACATGCCGGCGCGGTGAGCGCGTCACACGCGGGCGCAGGCGGCTGGCGGCGGTGCGCTGCGGCTTGGCCGCGACTTGCGGGCCGCGGGCCAGATCCATCAGCATGCGCAGCGCCTCGACCACGGAGCGGGCGCGCACCGCGCTGCGGCCGATGGCGCCGAAGCGGTGCTCGCGGTGGATGATGCGGCCGTCGCGCGCGGCGGCGGCGAAGTGCACGAGACCGACCGGCTTGCCGGGCGTGGCGCCGCCCGGGCCGGCGATGCCGGTAATGGCGACCGCGAGATCGACATCGGCGCGCTCAAGCGCACCGATTGCCATTGCGGTCGCGGTCTCCTTGCTTACGGCGCCGAAATTGGCCAACGTGCTCGCCTCGACGCCAAGCATCGCGCGCTTGGCCTCGTTGGAATAGGTGACGAAGCCGCGGTCGATGACATCGGACGAGCCCGGGATGTCAGTCAGTGCGCCCGCGACGAGACCGCCGGTGCAGGATTCGGCCGTTGCGATCGTCAGCTTGCGCATCCGGCACAGATCGAGCAGCGAGCGGGAGAGGGCGCGTGCGTCGCTGCCGCCCATGGCCTAGACGCCCCAGGGAAGGCGGATGGTGGCGCTCGCGGTCGCCGCGATGCCTTCCTCGCGGCCGGTGAAGCCGAGCCGCTCGCTGGTGGTCGCCTTCACTGCGATGCGCGAGATGTCGACGCCGGAGATCTCGGCGATGCGCGCGCGCATGGTGTCGCGCAACGGGCCGATCTTCGGCCGCTCGCAGATCAGCGTGACCTCGAGATTGGCGACGCGGCCGCCGCGCGCTGCGACGCGCTCGATGGCATATTTCAGGAACTGGTCGGAGGAGGCGCCCTTCCACTTCGCATCGCTCGGCGGGAAGTGCGAGCCGATGTCGCCGTCGGCGAGAGCGCCGAGAATGGCGTCGACCAGCGCATGCAGGCCGACATCGCCGTCGGAATGAGCCAGGAAACCCTTGGTGTGCGGCACGCGCACGCCGCAGATCATGACATGGTCGCCTTCGCCGAAGGCGTGCACGTCGTAGCCGGTGCCGGTCCTGATGTCGCCGAGCTGGGCGGCCAGGCGCGCTTCCTCGCGCACGAAATCCTCGGGAGTTGTGAGCTTCATGTTGGCAACATCGCCTTCAAAGGTTGCAACCGTCAATCCTGCCCATTCGGCAATCGCGGCATCGTCGGTGAAATCCGAGCGTCCATCCCTTGCCGCACGACGATGCGCCTCGAGGATGACGTCGAAACGAAAGGATTGCGGCGTCTGTGCGATCCGCAAGGAAGCGCGCTCCGGCGTGGCCTCGACGTTGCCGCTTTCGCCGGTGACCTTGATGGTGTCGGTGACGGCAACGGTGGGGATCGCAGCGCCGTTGCGGCTCGCCGCCTCGATCGCGCGCGAGATCACGCCTTCCGAGACGAAGGGGCGCGCGGCGTCGTGGATCAGCACGATGTCCGGATTGTGCTTGGCCAGCGCTTCGAGGCCGGCGAGCACCGAAGCCTGCCGCGTCGCGCCGCCATTGGTCGGTGGCTCGTGCCTGAGCCCTGCGACCGCTGCGGTGAACATGGCGCTGTCGTCGGGGTTCACCACCGGCTGCACCGCGAACACCTCAGTGTGACCGCTGAAGGCTTCCATGGCGCGGCGGATCACGGGCACGCCGCCGATCTCGCGATATTGCTTCGGCCCGCCGGCGCCGGCGCGCAGTCCACGCCCGGCTGCGACGAGGACGACCGCGGTGCGCTGTGATTTCGCCATAGGACTCAAATACTCAATTGCTAATGAAAGAGCAGGGGGTGATTTGCCGGCATGCCTCTAGCACGGCAGGCCCGCAAAAAAAGGGGGTTTCCCCGGATTGTGGGAAACAGCATTTTGCTGCAGTGCACTTGAAAGATCTACAGAACTGTCTAAACTGTAGGCATGACGCTTGACTGCACAAGAATTGTGCGCAAGATAGATCATGGCAGGCGCGATGAGGCCCTGCCCAGTCAACGGGACCCCTGTGACCGGCTCGGCAGTATCAGGCTCTAAGCCGTTGAAAATAGGCGATATTGAAGTCGCCACCCCGGTCTTCCTGGCGCCGATGTCGGGTGTGACTGACTCGCCCGTCCGCCGGCTGGCCGCCGAGCTTGGGGCTGGTCTCGTTGTGTCTGAAATGACCGCTAGCGATGAGCTCGCCAATGGCCACCGGATGTCCCGGTTGCGCTGCGAAGCCACTGGCATCGGCCCGCATGTGGTCCAGCTCGCCGGCTGCGAGATGCATTGGATGGCCGAAGGCGCCCGGATCGCCGAAGCGGAAGGCGCCGATATCATCGACATCAACATGGGCTGTCCCGCCCGACACGTCACCGGCGGCCAGTCCGGCTCGGCCTTGATGCGCGACCTCGACCATGCCGTCAGCCTGATCGAAGCGACGATCGCGGCGGTGAAGGTGCCGGTGACGCTGAAGATGCGCCTCGGTTGGGACGACCGCAGCCGCAACGCGCCGGAGCTGGCGCGACGTGCCGAGGCCGCCGGAATCAAGCTCGTCACCGTGCACGGCCGCACCCGCTGCCAGTTCTACAAGGGCGAGGCCGATTGGGATGCGATCCGCGCCGTGCGCGAGGCCACCTCCCTTCCGCTCGTCGTCAACGGCGACATCACCTCTTACGAAAAGGCGCTGGCGGCATTGGACGCCTCGGGCGCCGACGCCGTGATGATCGGCCGCGGCGCGCAGGGCCAGCCCTGGCTGCCGGGCCAGATCGGCCGCCGTCTGAACGGCGGGGCCGAGGAAGCCGTGCCCTCGCTCCAGACGCAGCTGCATTATGTCCGCACGCTCTATGACGGCGTTTGTGCGCTCTATGGCCTGCGCATCGGACTGAGGCACGCCCGCAAGCATCTGGGCTGGGCGCTCGACGTCGCAGCGCAGGCGAGCCGTGCGCCGGCCGAGAAGCTGAAATCCTGGCGGCAGAAGATCCTGGTCTCGGAGGATCCGCGCCTCGTTCACGATGCACTGCAAGACGCCTTCGACGACTTCGCATGGAGCGCTGCTGCATGAGTTCAGCCGCTGAACATCGTCGGCCGCTTCAGTCCGACAGCGACGCAATCCTGGATGCTTTGCCCAACCCCGTGCTCATGATCGGGCCCGACGGCAAGATCGTCGCCGCCAACATCGCCACCGAGGCCTTCTTCGAGATCTCCACGCAATTCCTGAAGCGGCAGTCGCTAAAGGAGCTGGTGCCGTTCGGCAGCCCGTTGCTGGCGCTGATCGACCAAGTGCGCTCCTCGAACGCGCCGGTCAACGAATACAAGGTCGATCTCGGCACGCCGCGCATGGGCGGCGACCGCCAGGTCGACCTGCACGTGGCTCCACTCACCGAGCGGCCCGGCCATATCGTCGTGATGCTGCAGGAGCGCACCATCGCCGACAAGATGGATCGGCAGCTCACCCATCGCAGCGCAGCGCGCTCGGTGATAGCGCTAGCAGCAATGCTCGCGCATGAAATCAAGAATCCGCTTTCGGGCATTCGCGGCGCAGCGCAGCTGCTCGAGCAGCAGGCCTCGTCCGAGGACCGCATGCTGACGCGGCTGATCTGCGACGAGGCCGACCGCATCGTGACGCTGGTCGACCGCATGGAGGTGTTCGGCGACGAGCGCCCCGTGGTGCGCGGCCCCGTCAACATCCATTCGGTGCTCGATCACGTCAAGCGGCTGGCGCAGTCGGGCTTTGCCCGCAACATCCGCTTCGTCGAGGATTACGATCCCTCGCTGCCGCCGGTGCTGGCGAACCAGGACCAGCTGATCCAGGTGTTCCTCAATCTCGTGAAGAACGCCGCCGAAGCGCTGATCGACGTGCCCGATGCCGAGATCCAGCTCACCACCGCGTTCCGACCCGGTGTGCGCCTGTCAGTCCCCGGTCAAAAATCGCGGGTATCCCTTCCGCTCGAATTCTGTGTGAAGGACAACGGACCCGGCGTGCCCGACGATCTTCTGCCCAACCTGTTCGATCCCTTCGTGACCACCAAGCAGACCGGCTCGGGTCTCGGCCTTGCGCTGGTCGCCAAGATCGTCGGCGATCACGGGGGCATCATCGAATGCGAATCTCAGCCGCGCAAGACCACCTTCCGCGTGCTGATGCCGATGTATTCCACATCGGTCAAACACGCCGATCAAAGCAGTCGCGACGGCTCTGCCGGGAAGTCGTCGCCTGCGTCACAGGGGGCAAAATGAGGATCAACGATGCCCGCAGGTAGCATTCTCGTAGCCGATGACGATACCGCCATCCGCACCGTTCTTAATCAGGCACTGTCCCGCGCCGGTTACGAAGTGCGGCTGACCGGCAATGCCGCAACGCTGTGGCGTTGGGTCAGCCAGGGCGAGGGCGATCTCGTCATCACCGATGTGGTGATGCCGGACGAAAACGCCTTCGACCTGTTGCCGCGGATCAAGAAGATGCGGCCGAACCTGCCCGTCATCGTCATGAGCGCGCAGAACACCTTCATGACGGCGATCCGCGCCTCCGAGCGCGGGGCTTACGAATATCTGCCAAAGCCCTTCGACCTGAAGGAACTGATCGCCATCGTCGGCCGCGCGCTCGCCGAGCCGAAGGAGCGGACCTCGTCGCCGGACGAGGACGCCGAGATGGAGGCGATCCCGCTGGTCGGCCGCTCGCCGGCGATGCAGGAAATCTACCGCGTGCTGGCGCGCCTGATGCAGACCGATCTCACCGTGATGATCACGGGTGAGTCCGGAACCGGCAAGGAACTGGTGGCGCGAGCGCTGCACGATTACGGCAAGCGCCGCAACGGCCCCTTTGTCGCGGTCAACATGGCGGCGATCCCGCGCGATCTCATCGAGTCCGAATTGTTCGGCCACGAGCGCGGTGCCTTTACCGGCGCCAACACCCGCGCCTCCGGCCGGTTCGAGCAGGCCGAGGGCGGCACGCTGTTCCTCGACGAGATCGGCGACATGCCGATGGAGGCGCAGACCCGCCTGCTGCGCGTGCTGCAGCAGGGCGAATACACCACCGTCGGCGGCCGTACCCCCATCAAGACCGACGTGCGCATCGTCGCGGCGTCCAACAAGGACCTGCGCGTGCTGATCCAGCAGGGCCTGTTCCGCGAAGACCTGTTCTTCCGCCTCAACGTCGTCCCGCTGCGGCTGCCGCCCTTGCGCGAGCGCATCGAGGACCTGCCGGATCTCGTGCGGCACTTCTTCACGCTGGCCGAGAAGGACGGTCTGCCGCCGAAGAAGCTCGACACGCTGGCGCTGGAGCGGCTGAAGCAGCACCGCTGGCCCGGCAACGTGCGCGAGTTGGAAAATCTCGCCCGGCGGCTCGCCGCGCTCTATCCGCAGGACGTGATCACGTCCTCCGTCATCGACGGCGAGCTCGCGCCGCCCTCGGTCAGCCCGGGGGCTGCGGTCCAGCAGGGGGTCGACAATCTCGGCGGCGCCGTGGAGGCGTATCTGTCCTCGCACTTCCAGGGCTTCCCGAACGGCGTGCCGCCGCCAGGCCTCTATCACCGCATCCTCAAGGAGATCGAGGTGCCGCTGCTCACGGCCGCGCTCGCCGCCACCCGTGGCAACCAGATCCGCGCTGCGGACCTGCTCGGCCTCAACCGCAACACGCTGCGGAAGAAGATCCGGGATCTCGACATCCAGGTGTATCGGAGCGGGGGCTGACTTTCTTGCGACGAACGCCAAACGCGCTAGCGCGGACCGGTGGCTCAGCTCCCCCTACCAAGGCAGAGCTGAGCCTGTCCGGATCGCGCTGGCCGTTGTGGCTGACGCGGTGAGCACAAGTCCTGACGGGACTCTAATGTTCCGCCCGCACATTCAAATTGGTCGTCGGCCGCAGCGCGGCCATTGCGCCTATCTGACCAGTCCGCCGGAGGCTGGCACCACGCTCGCGACATTCAGCGGCGGCTGCTGAAGGCCGAGGCCGTTGACCAGGAGGTCGGCGGCCACGATCAGCAGCAGAACGGCCGAAACCATCGTCGCGAGAAAGATCCTATCCATGCGGATTAAGCCGGGACGGCGGGAATCCGTTCCGCCCAGGCGGCATGTGCCTGTGGATTGCGCGGGTCCGCCAGGGAGAACACGCCGCGGAATTGTCGCAATTCGGCAACAATGTGGTACGAATACATCAGTATCCGCGCGTCCGCGGACCCGTTTTCAGCATCATTGCCGGAATGACCAGCGCAGATACCTCGGCCGCACACTTTGACACGGCCCCAGCGGAAGAGCCCCGGCGCTGGTCGGTGCGACGCTGGCTGGCGCCCTTTGCCGTCGCGCTGGCGCTGCTGTCGGCCTTCCTGACCTTCCTGGTCCTGACGGGTCTGAGCACGATCGAGCCGACGCCCGCGGTGGTCCGCACATTCTATCTGATCAATGCCGCCACGATCCTGCTGCTGGTCGGGATCATTGTCCGGGAACTCTGGCAGCTGATCCTGGCGCGGCGGCGGGGCAGGGCGGCGGCGCGTCTTCACGTCCAGATCGTCAGCCTGTTCTCGATCGTGGCGGTGCTGCCGGCGGTGCTGGTCGCCGTCGTCGCCAACGTCACCATCGAGCGCGGCCTCGACCGGCTGTTCTCCGGGCCGACCAAGGAGGTGATCCAGAACTCGCTGACGATCGCGCGGGCCTACATGCAGGACCATGCGCAGCTGATCCGCGGCGACATTCTCGGCATGGCCAACGACATCGCCCATGCCCGGCCGCTCTACGACCAGGACCGCCGCTCGTTCCGCGAGATGCTGACGGCGAGCGCCGCGTCGCGCAACCTGCCGGGCGCGATGATCATCGACAAGAACACCAACATCCTGGAATCCGCCGACACCGGCATGCGGCTCGCTTATTCGCCGCCCGCGCCGGACTTTCTCAGCAACGTCAACGAGAACGAGCCCGAGATCGCGGTCCTTCCCGATGCGAGCTTCGTTGCCGCGGTGATCCGCCTGCGCGCCTTCAACGACACCTTCCTCTATGTCGCCAGGCCGCTTGATCCGAATGTCGTCAATCAGCTCAAGCAGACCGAGGTCAGCGTCGCCGAATACGCCCAGATCGAATCGCGCAGGCTCGGCATCCAGGTCGCCTTCGCGCTGATGTTCGCGGTGATCGCGCTGACCATTCTCATGGCTTCGGTGCTGATCGGTCTCAACTTCGCCAACTCGCTGGTCTCGCCGATCCGGCGGCTGATGAACGCGGCACATACAGTTTCGACCGGCGACCTGCACGTCCAGGTGCCCGTGCACCAGTCGGAGGGCGATCTCGCCCAGCTGGGCGAGACCTTCAACAAGATGACGCAGGAATTGCGCAGCCAGCGCGACGAGCTGGTCAACGCCAGCGACCTCATCGACAGCCGCCGCCGCTTCATCGAGGCGGTGCTGTCATCCGCGAGCGCCGGCATCATCGGCGTCGACGCGTCCGGCAGCGTCGGCATCCTCAACCGCTCCGCAGAGAAACTGATCGGGCACTCCGAAGCCGAGACGCTCGGCCATCCGCTCTCCGACGTGCTGCCCGAGCTCGACGAGATGATGAAGACGGCGCGGGAAGGCACCCAGCGCCTGGTGCAGGGCCAGATCACGATCACCCGCGACGGCACCGAGCGCAACCTGTCGGTCCGCGTCAGCGCCGAGAAGAACCAGCCGCATGACAGCTACATCATCACGCTCGACGACATCACCGAGCTGGTCTCGGCGCAGCGTACCTCGGCCTGGGGCGACGTGGCGCGCCGCATCGCGCATGAGATCAAGAACCCGCTGACGCCGATCCAGCTCTCGGCCGAGCGCATCCGCCGCAAGTTCGGCAAGGACATCACCGAGACCAAGGACAAGCAGATCTTCGACCAGTGCACCGATACCATCGTCCGCCAGGTCGACGACATCAGGCGCATGGTCGACGAGTTCTCGCGCTTTGCGCGGATGCCGAAGCCCGTGATGGAAGGCGAGGACGTCGCCGACACGGTGCGCCAGGCCGTGTTCCTGATGAAGGTCGCCCATCCCGAAATCGACATTGAGGCCGAGTTCAGGCAGGATCCGCTGCGCGCCCAGTTCGATCGGCGCCTGATCTCGCAGGCGGTCACCAACATCGTCAAGAACGCCACCGAGGCGATCGAGCAGGTCCCGCCCGAGGAGCTCGGCAAGGGGCGTATCGACGTCGTGGTGTCGCGCGAGGGCGACGACGTGCTGATCGACGTCATCGACAACGGCATCGGCCTGCCCAAGGTCGCGCGCTCGCGCCTGCTCGAGCCCTACGTCACCACGCGCGCCAAGGGCACCGGGCTGGGCCTTGCCATCGTCGGCCGCGTGCTGGAAGACCATGGCGGGCGGATCGAGCTGAAGGACGCCTCCGACTTCCGTCCAGGCCAGCGCGGTGCCTGGATGCGCATGCGCTTTGCCGTGTCAGGACAACCCGCGAAATCCGCGACAACGGAGCAAGGGCCGGCGGTCAACGGTGCGAATGGGATAACCTCCAAGCCCGACATCACGCAAACGGCGACGGAATCCGTCGCGACCCAGGCAACAAAAGAGCCGGCCGCCGGAACCAAAGAGCCGGCTGAAAAGACCAATGATTCAACCAAAATCGAAGCCTCAACAGGCAGCTGACAAGACAGGCGCGATCCATGGCAAGTGAAATTCTGATTGTCGATGACGAAGCCGATATTCGCGATCTCGTTGCAGGCATTCTCGAAGACGAGGGGTTCGTCACCAGGACCGCGCGTGACAGCGACACGGCGCTCGCCGAGATTGCCAATCGTCGGCCGCATCTGGTGTTTCTCGACATCTGGCTGCAAGGCTCCAAGCTCGACGGCCTGCAGCTCCTGGAGCAGGTCAAGAAGGACAATGCCGACCTGCCCGTCGTGATGATCTCCGGCCACGGCAACATCGAGACCGCGGTCGCCGCGATCAAGCGCGGCGCCTACGACTTCATCGAGAAGCCGTTCAAGGCCGACCGCCTCATCCTGGTCGCGACCAGAGCGCTGGAGAACTCGCGGCTGAAGCGCGAGGTCAAGGAGCTGAAGCAGCTCGCCCCGAGCGCCAGCCAGCTCGTCGGCCGCTCGCCCAGCATGAACCAGCTGCGCCAGACCATCGAGCGGGCGGCCAAGGCCAACAGCCGCATCCTGATCGTCGGCCCCGCCGGCGCCGGCAAGGAGCTGACCGCGCGCACGCTGCATACCGCTTCGGGCCGCGCCGACGGTCCGTTCGTCGTCATCAACGCCGCCGCGATCACGCCCGAGCGAATGGAGCATGAGCTGTTTGGCGTCGAGCAGTCCAATGGCGAGCAGCCGCGCAAGCCCGGCGCGCTCGAAGAGGCGCATGGCGGCACGCTGTTCATCGACGAGATCGCGGACATGCCGCGCGAGACCCAGAACAAGATCCTGCGCGTGCTGGTGGAGCAGTCGTTCCAGCGCGTCGGCGGCACCGCCAAGGTGCAGGTCGACGTGCGCATCATCTCATCGACCGCACGCAATCTCGAAGAGGAGATCGCGGCCGGCCGTTTCCGCGAGGACCTCTACCACCGGCTCTCGGTGGTGCCGATCCGCGTGCCCGCACTGTCGGAGCGGCGCGAGGACATTCCGGAACTGATCGACTATTTCATGGAGCAGATCTCGGCCGGCAGCGGCCTGCCCAAGCGCCAGATCGGTCAGGACGCGATGGCGGTGCTGCAATCGCATGTCTGGCCCGGCAATGTGCGCCAGCTCCGCAACAACGTTGAAAGAGTCATGATTCTGGCCGCCGGCGGGCCGGAAGTCATCATCACCGCCGACATGCTGCCGCAGGATGTCGGCTCGATGGTGCCGGCGATGCCGACCAGCAACAATGGCGAGCACATCATGGGCCTGCCGCTGCGCGAAGCACGCGAGGTGTTCGAGCGCGACTATTTGATTGCACAGATCAGCCGTTTCTCAGGAAATATTTCTCGAACGGCCGAGTTCGTTGGCATGGAACGCTCGGCCTTGCACCGGAAGTTGAAAGCGCTCGGCGTCGGCTAATGCTGCGACGCTGCGGCGGCATCTCGGGATTAGGCAAAGAAAATCATCGATTTCCGTAATTTTTCGGGGCAATAGGGCCACGCCTGCCGCTTCAAGCGGCTTGCCTAATACCCCGACCTGTCCTCTAATCGAACCGCTGTTCCTTCCGAGGGGGATCTCATGAGGGACGGCAACCGGAGGAGGCCCCGAACTCCACAAAGAGGGCCGCATTCGGCGCAATAAAAAGAAACTCAAAGCGAGAAAAAAACAATGGCGGCAGACCGCGCACAAAACCTACAGGACACCTTCCTTAATCACGTTCGCAAAACCAAGACGCCACTGACGATCTTTCTGGTCAACGGAGTGAAGCTCCAGGGCATCGTGACCTGGTTCGACAATTTCTGTTTGCTGCTTCGGCGCGACGGTCATTCGCAGCTGGTCTACAAGCATGCGATCTCGACCATCATGCCGGGCGCTCCGATTCAGTTGTTCGAAGGCGGCGAGGACCAGCCGGCTTGAGAGTGACCTGATTGGAACCCCGGAATTTCGACGGGGATGCCGACCGTCCGCGGTCGGCAGGGGCTACGCAGACGGGGCGGGTGCTTGTCATCGGCCCCTACTTGCGCGTGCGCGCGGGCAGCGCCGACGTGCAATCGGTGACTCATGCCTTGCGCGATACCGAGGCCCGGCTCGATGAAGCCGCCGGCCTCGCTCGGGCGATTGATCTCGTCATTGCCGACGCCATCGTCGCGCCGGTCAGCCAGATCCGCCCCGCGACCTATATCGGCAAGGGCAAGGTCGAGGAGATCGCCGGGCTGATCAAGACCCTCGAGGTCGAGCTCGTGGTGATGGATTGCGCCTTGTCGCCGATCCAGCAGCGCAATCTCGAAAAGGAATGGCACGCCAAGGTGCTCGACCGCACCGGGCTCATTCTCGAAATCTTCGGCCGCCGCGCCAAAACCAGGGAAGGCTCGCTGCAGGTCGAGCTTGCGCATCTCAACTACCAGCGCTCGCGCCTGGTGCGCTCATGGACCCATCTCGAACGCCAGCGCGGTGGCTTCGGCTTCATGGGCGGCCCCGGCGAGACGCAGATCGAGGCCGACCGCCGCCTGATCCAGGAGCGCATCTCCAAGCTCGAGAGCGAGCTGAAGAAGGTGCAGGCGACGCGGCGCCTGCACCGTGCGGGACGTCAGCGCGTGCCGTATCGTGTCGTCGCGCTGGTCGGCTACACCAATGCCGGCAAGTCGACGCTGTTCAATCGCCTGACCCGCGCCGACGTGCAGGCGGCCGACATGCTGTTCGCGACGCTCGATCCCACCTTGCGGGCGCTCAACCTGCCGCATGGCGGCAAGGCGATGCTCTCGGACACCGTCGGCTTCATCTCCAACCTGCCGACGCAGCTCGTCGCCGCCTTCCGCGCCACGCTGGAGGAGGTGCTGGAGGCCGACGTCATCCTGCATGTCCGCGACATCTCGCATGAGGACGCCGAGGCGCAGCAGAGCGACGTCGACGCAGTGCTTCGCCAGCTCGGCATCAACCCTGATGATTCCGGCCGCATCATCGAGGTCTGGAACAAGATCGACCGTTTCGACCCCGAGCAACGCGAAGAGCTGCTCAACATCGCCGCGCGCAGGCCGGAGGATCATCCGGCGATGCTGGTCTCAGCCGTGTCGGGCGAGGGCGTCGATGCTCTGCTCGCCGCGATCGAGCAGCGGCTCGCGGCGAAACGGACCACGCTCGATCTCTCCATCGACGCCGCCGACGGCGCCGGCATCAGCTGGCTGCATCGCAACGCCGAGGTGCTGTCGAAGGAGCTCCACGACGGCCGCTTCGACATGACCGTGCGGGTGGACGAGACCAAGCGGGACATCGTGGTGAACAGGTTCGACGCCGTGCCACATCTGCCGGCGTGAGGCCGGCGCGCATCTGGACTACGCGGTTCGCGTCTCCGAAGTCACCTTCGTCTCCACTTTCGCGGCATTCCACAACGCGTCCATCTCCGCCAGCGAGGCCTGCTCGAGCGTCCGGCCCTGCGCCTCCAGTGCCCGCTCGATATAGGCAAAGCGCCGCTCGAATTTTGCATTCGTCGCGCGGAGCGCAGCCTCCGGATCGGCATCGACATGGCGGGCGAGGTTGACGAGGGCGAACATGAGGTCGCCGGTCTCTTCCGCAATCTCCTGCTTGTCGTTGCGGTCCAATGCCGCCTCGATCTCGTCGACCTCCTCGCGGATCTTGTGCAGCACCGCGCGCGGGTCGTTCCAGTCGAAGCCGACGGTGGAGGCCTTGCGCTGCAGCTCCATCGCGCGGGTCAAAGCGGGCTGGCCGGCCTTCACGCCCGAGAGCAGCGATTTGTGCGTCGGCGCCTCCTCCGGCGGCCGGCGCGCGGCGCGTTCGGCTTTCTCCTCCGCTTTGATGCGGTCCCAGACTTCCTTGACGTGGGAGGAGGCGAGATTGCCGTCCTTGTCGGCGAAGACGTGGGGATGGCGGCGGATCATCTTGCGGGTGATGGCCAGGACCACGTCACCGAAATCGAACGCGTTCTGCTCCGAGCCCATCTGGGCGTGGAACACGACCTGGAGCAGGAGATCGCCAAGCTCCTCTCTGAGATCGTCGAGATCGCCGCGGGTGATGGCGTCCACCACCTCATAGGCTTCCTCGATCGTGTAGGGCGCGATCGTCGAAAAATCCTGCTCGAGGTCCCAGGGGCAGCCGGTCACCGGCGTGCGCAGCGCCGCCATGATCTCGATCAGGCGGGAAATGTCGCGGGAAGGGGTCATTGCCGGGCAGTCTCCTGGGATACAGAGCCTTATGCCAAAAGCGGGCCCCCGATCCCAGCGCAAGGCGGCGGAACTGGCCGATTTCCACCGATTGGCGGGCAAGTCGTGCGATGCTAAAGCGCGGGCCATGAGTGATGCATTTTCCTCACAAACCGCGCTGGTGCTGTTCTCCGGCGGCCAGGATTCCACCACCTGCCTCGCCTGGGCGCTGAGCCGCTTCGCCCGCGTGGAGACGCTGGGGTTCGAGTACGGCCAGCGCCACGCCATCGAGCTTGCCTGCCGCGACCGCCTGCTCGACGGCATCAAGGGCCTGCGCGCCGATTGGGCCGCAAGGCTCGGCGAGAGCCACACGCTGTCGATCCCGACGCTGGCGGCCGTCTCCGAGACGGCGCTGACCCGCGACGTCGCGATCGCGATGGGCGCGGACGGCCTGCCGAACACCTTCGTGCCGGGCCGCAACCTCGTGTTCCTGACCTTTGCGGCGGCGCTGGCCTACCGGCGCGGCATCAGCCACATCGTCGGCGGCATGTGCGAGACCGATTATTCCGGCTA
Organism: Bradyrhizobium yuanmingense; assembly: GCF_025200905.1. Taxonomy (NCBI): domain Bacteria; kingdom Pseudomonadati; phylum Pseudomonadota; class Alphaproteobacteria; order Hyphomicrobiales; family Nitrobacteraceae; genus Bradyrhizobium; species Bradyrhizobium yuanmingense. Next base: position 3,597,363 of record NZ_CP104173.1, read on the forward strand.
TCCCGATTGCCGTGACGAGACCGTCCGCGCCATGCAGGCCGCGCTCTCGCTCGGCATGGCCAAGCAGTTCGAGCTGCACACGCCACTGATGTGGATCGACAAGGCCGCGACCTGGCGGCTCGCGCATGACCTCGGCGGCGACGGCCTCGTCGATCTCATCCGCGAGCACTCCCACACCTGCTATCTCGGCGAACGCGGCGCACGGCACGATTGGGGCTACGGCTGCGGCGAGTGCCCGGCCTGCAGTTTGCGGGCGAAGGGGTGGAACGACTACGTGGCGGGACGGTAAGCTCGCTCTGTCGTCATTGCCAGGAGCCCTTGCGACGAAGCAATCGAGACTGCCACCGCGGAGGGATTCTGGATTGCTTCGCTGCGCTCGCAATGACGACGGAGCAATCAGCTAGCCAAAATCCTCTGGCCTGAGCTCGATCGGCTTGCCGTGTGGCGTGCGATCCGCGGCGTGGTCCCACGCATTCCGATAGCGGTGCAGCGTCTCCATCGACGCGACGCCCTTGCGGGCGACGAGGCCCTCCAGCGTGGCGAGCCAGTGCAGATAGTAGGTCTCGCCGGTATCAGGGTCGCCGGCGGCCTGGGCGCGCTTGATCTCGTCGGCGAGGGCGGCGGCCCATTCCGGCCAGGTGAACACGCCGCGCTCGTGCAGGCTCAGGGCCATCGCGAAGGCATGCGCCTCCCAGGGCGCACGGAACACCGGGCCGTCGTCGTCGCACGGAATGCTCGGGATCGCCGCCGTTGCGGCGGCCGCAAGCGCGCTGCTCATCACGCCGGATCCAGATAGGGCTCGAACGCGTCGATCGAGACCTTCAGCGTGGGATCGCCGTCCTCGCCCCAGAGGTCGCGGCCGTCGAACACGACGGTGTAAAGCCATTGCGGGTTCTCGCCGCGCTCCATCGCCGCCGTGTCAGGAAACACGTGGCAGCCATGGTTCAGCTCGACCACGCCGACATGGCCACGGACATAGCGCGGCAGCCGCGTGTGCGTGGCTGGATGAATATTCCTGGCGCGGACGCGATCGCCGATGTTGAATTTCGCCGGAGCCGGGGCAGGGCGGCCGAACTTGCCGCGCACCATCACGCGCTCGACATTGGCGCGGTCGAACTTGCCGTGCTTGAGCGCCTTTGCAGGCTGCATCGCATGGCCGGCAGCGACCTCCTCGCGGGTGAGATAGCCCTTGTCGATCAGCATCTCCTCGAGCCCGAGAAACCATTTCTTGTAATAAGAGCTCGAGAGATAGACGTGCGGCGGCAAGGTCTCGCGATAGAAGCGCGAGGTGTCGATGTTGAAGGCGCCGGCCGCGCCCATCGCGCGCACCATGGCCAGCACGCGCGACTCCCATTCCTCGTGAAACATCGGCTCGTTCGGCTCAGGCTCGACCTTGCCGAACCCGTCCATGCCGCCCATGTCGTGCACGCCGTTCACGACGGTGCGCCCGGCGTCTTGGGGAAACCGGTGCCGATCATGGAGTCGCGCGTCACGAGCTCGGCGAGCTGCTCCTCGCTCCAGCCTTCCGTGCCCGCGGGGCGCATCGGCAGCACCAGGAAGCGCGTCTCGGCGGTGGAATCCCACACCCGGATCTCGGTGTCCTTCGGCAGCGCGACGCCGAAATCGGCGAGCACGCCGCGCGGGTCCTTCACCGCGCGCGAGCGGTAGGGCGCGGCCTTGTACCAGACCGGCGGCAGCCCGAGCATTTCCCAGGGGTAGCAGGAGCACAGTGTGCACACGACCATGTTGTGCCGCTCGGGCGTGTTCTCGACCACGACGAGATGATCGCCGACGCGGCTGACATGGCCGAGCGTGCCGATCGCCTTGGAGCCGTCCTGCAGCAGCGCCGTCTTGAACGCCGGATCGGTCCAGGCTTTGGCGACCACGCGCGCGCCATTGTGCGGGCCGATCTTGGTCTCATAGGCCTGGATGATAGCGTCGAGCGCAGCCGGCTCGACATAGCCTTTTTCGGTCAGGATCGTCTCGAGCGCGCGCACGCGCAGCTCGGTCTCGGACAGCTCGGAATGATCGTGATCGTGGTGATGATGGTCGTGATCTTGGCTCATGCCGCGGAAGATAGGCGCAATGGCTAGGGGCTGTCGAGGGCTCGTTGCAGCGCAGTCCTGGCACGTATGCGTGAGGGCATTTGTACGCTAGCATCCCGCAAACAGCGTGGAGATGATGGTGACCGATTACGTGAAGATCGAGAAGGGTCTCGGGCCGGAGGGGCGGATCGCGGTCGTGCGCTTCGACCGCGGCGACGGCATCAACGCGCTCTCGCCGGAGGCGCTGCGCCAACTCACGGCGGCCGCGCGCAGCTTCGAGGACGATGCAGCGACCTCGGTCGTCGTGCTGACCGGCAGCTCGGGCGCCTTCAGCGCCGGCTTCGATCTCAAGGACGCCGAGGGACGCTCGCGCAAGGAGATGGACCTCGGCGCGCTGCGGCGGCACCTCAAGGTCGGGCCGCGCCTGACGCACGCCTGGCAAGAGATGGAACAGATCACCATCGCCGCGATCGAAGGCTTTTGCGTCGGCGGCGGCGTCGCCCTCGCGGTGGCGCTCGATTTCCGGGTGATGGGGCGCGATGCGCATCTGCGCGTGCCCGAGATCGGGCTCGGCATGAATATGAGCTGGCAGAGCATCCCGCGCATGCTGCATCTGATTGGGCCGGCCCGCACCAAGCAGGCGGTGATCCTGGCCGACCAGCGTATCAGCGCGGACGAGGCCTATGAATGGGGGCTCGTCGAGCAGGTGGCGGATCCCGGCCATGCGCTCGATGCCGCCATGGAGCTTGCCCGCAAGGTTGCCGCGCAGCCGCCGCTGTCCGTCGCCATGACCAAGCTGACCGTCAACCGGCTCGCGCATGCGCTGGACGACCTTGCGAGCCACATGGATGTCGATCAGTTCGCGCTCGCCAGCCTCAGCGAGGACCACAAGGAGGGCGTGGAGGCGTTCCTGACGCGCCGCAAGCCGCGGTTCCGGGGTCGGTGATCACAGCGCCGATAGTCGGCGGATAATCTTCTCCGGCTGGAGGCGATCGGGAAAACTTCCTCCAAGTCCTCCCAAATATCTGAGATTGCAAGGAAGACCAGAAAGAGCGAAGGTGCGTGCTGCGGTGCAGCGCGCTCGATTGAGCCCTCGTCGCCATTCTCACCCCGTCGCAGACGCGACCGGTTCCCGTGTGCTTTGGGCATGTGGGTGACCGAGCTATTGCGCATGAAGGCCGCCTCCATGAACGCCTACCAATCGCTCGCGATCGAACGACCAATCGAAACGCTCGAAGCGATTTCACCCGCGCCCGCCGAGCCGGACGCGATGGTCCGTTTCGCCGGCATCTCCAAGACCTATCCGGCCTATCGCGGCAAGCCCGGCGTCAACGCGCTGCAAGACATCGACTTCGCCATTCCGCGCGGCTCCATCACCGGCGTGATCGGCCGCTCCGGCGCCGGCAAGTCGAGCCTGGTCCGGCTGATCAACGGCCTGGAGAAGCCGACCACGGGCCGTGTGATCGTCGACGGCCGCGATATCTCGGCCTTGGCCGGCCGCGAGCTGCGGCTGGCGCAGCGCTCGATCGGCATGATCTTCCAGCATTTCAACCTGCTGTCCTCGCGCACCGCGGCCGACAACATCGCGCTGCCGCTGGAGATCGCCGGTTGGACCAAGACCGACATCAAGGCCCGCGTCGCCGAGCTGCTCGCGCTGGTCGGCATCGCCGACAAGCACGACCGCTATCCTTCCGAACTGTCCGGCGGCCAGAAGCAGCGCGTCGGCATCGCCCGCGCGCTGGCGACGCGGCCGAGCGTGCTGCTGTCGGACGAGGCGACCTCGGCACTCGATCCGCAGACCACGCGCGCGATCCTCGATCTGCTTGCGAACATCAACCGCGAGCTCGGCGTGACCATCGTGCTGATCACGCATGAGATGTCCGTGGTGCGCCAGCTCGCCAAGGAGGTGGTGGTATTGGACGCCGGCCGCGTCGTCGAGAGTGGTCACGTCACCGACATCTTCACGCAGCCAAGACATCCGATCACGCAGTCCTTCCTGGCCGAGGTGATCGGCGACAGCCTGCCGGTCTCGCTGGAGAGCCGAATCGTTTCGAAGCAGCCTGCCGGCGGGCAGGCCGTGATCCGGATCCAGGTGCGCGGGGCAGGGGCGGGCGACACCGTGGTGGCCCGGCTCGCGCGCGAGCTCGGGCTCGACGTCGCGCTGCTGTCTGCGCGCATCGACGAGATCGGCGGCCAGCATGTCGGCTCGCTCACGCTCGGCATTCCCGGCGGCGAGGACGCGGTGACGCGGACGCTCGCCTGGCTCTCTCAATATCAATTCTCGGCGGAGCGTCTCGGCTATGTCGCCTGAACTCATCAACCTGATCGTCCAGGCTACCTTCGAAAGCCTGTACATGGTCGGCATCGCGGCGCTGCTCGGCACCGCCTTCGGCCTGCCGCTCGGCGTGTTCCTGGCCACCAGCCGCAAAGGCGAGCTGTTCGCGGCGCCCATCGTCAATCGCGTGCTCGGCATCGTCGTCAATGCGACGCGCTCGACGCCCTTCATCATCCTCGTCGTCGCCATCATCCCGTTCACGCGCCTCGTTGCCGGCACCTCGATCGGCTCGACCGCCGCTATCGTGCCGTTGACCATCGCCTCGACGCCGTTCATCGCGCGCCTCGTCGAGGCTGCAATCCGCGAGGTCGACGGCGGCCTGATCGAGACCGCGTCCTCGTTCGGCGCTTCGCCCCTTCAGATCGTGCTCAAGGTCCTGATCCCGGAGGCGCTGCCCGGCCTGCTGCTGGCGCTGACGCTCGCGGTGGTCAGCCTGCTCGGCTATTCCGCGATGGTCGGCGCAGTCGGCGGCGGCGGCCTTGGCGATCTCGGCATCCGCTACGGCTATCAGCGCTTCATGCCGGAGATGATGCTGGCCGTCGTGGTCGTGCTGATCGCACTGGTGCAGATAGTCCAGAGCGCCGGCGATTACCTGGCGCGCCGGGTCAACCGCCGGCTGCGGCATCGCTGAATCCGATCAGGCGGCACACCTCGCGCGACGCAGCGTCTGCGAGGGCAGCTCGCCGAAGTGACGCTTGTAGTCGAGCGAGAACTGGCTGAAGTGCCAGAATCCGTGCTGCACCGCGACGTCGTAGACCGAGGTCTCGTTGCCGCCGGCGCCCTTGAGATCGCGCCGCACACGGTTCAGTCGCATCGCGCGCCAATAGTGCATCGGGCTCGTGCCCAAAACCTCCTGGAAGCAATAGCCGAGCTTGCGCGGGCTGGCGCCGACGGCCTTGCAGACCTCCAGCAGCGAGAGCGAGCGATCGCCCCTGCCATGCATCAGCTCGCGGGCACGATCCACGGTTCGCTTCCGAGCCGCCGCGCTGCGGCCGGGATCGCTCGGGCGTGCGGTCGGCAGCATGTCCATGATCTCGACGAGGAGGGCATCTTCCAGGGCCTGCCTCGCCGCCGGATCGTTGAACGTTGCCGGAGCGGTCGTGATCGTCGCTTGAATGGCGGCCAGATGCGCCCGCAGCCGCGCGACCGGCGCTTCCGCCATTTCGATCACCTGCAGCCGGTGCCAGGCGGTGCGCGGCAGCTCGATGTCGAGCCGGGCGGCGAGCTCTGCGATCAACACCGTGCTGGCAACGACGCCGCGCAGCTCGAAGGCCTTCGGGGTACACATGTCGATCTCGGCGTCGATGCTGGCGAGGACGCGGGCGCCGCTGGCACCGGTCCCGTTGAAGCTGAGCTCGCCGTCGCCGTGCCAGGGCAGGCCGATGCCAAAACTGTCGGCGCCAAGCTGGCCATATTGGCGGACCTGCTGGCTGGTGATCTCGCAGAACACCTCCAGCCGCGGCAAGGAGAGTTGCGTGAAACTGCCCCGGAACGCGCCGGCGCTGATCTGATCGTAGCTCAGCCGCCAGCGGCCGAGGCTTGCGCAATGCTCATCGACATCCGTGCTGTTCGCCTGGAGCAAGCCGGCAGCCGAGTCTTGAATCGGAAGAGTTGCCCTTAAGGCCATGGCAATACGTCGAAATCCTTGAGTCCAGCACCGAGCAGGAACCACGCCAGACTGGCACGGCCATGAGCGCTGTCCAGCAAAATATTGCCGGATCTCGATAACGCCTGACAGCGCCGCGGTGCAGGCTTCCGTCCTGCCGCTCCGACATCGCTGCCGGGACGGCGCTTCGCGGAGGGATCGAGATGCGACCGACCGATGTCATGCGCGGCAGCCCGCCCGTACCCGAGGCTCAGGTGACGCGCGCCAATTGGCGCAGCTTTCCCGCGATCCGCTGGGGTTTTACCCACACCCGCGAAGTGCTGCCGACCGCAGAGATTCGTCGCTCCGCCCGACCGACGCCGATGAGAAGCGCCCCGCGCGAACTGGCAAAGCTCGGCTTCACCGGGCCTGATGGCAAAGCGACCACGATCGAATGCGCGCTGCGCGAAACCTTTGCCGACACGCTCCTCGTGATGCATCAGGGCACGCTGATCCATGAATGGTACGGCGACGGCATGAGCGCGACCACGCCGCATCTGATCTGCTCGATCAGCAAGGCGATCGCTGGCACGCTCGGCGGCGTGCTGGCCGCGCGCGGCCTGGTCGATCCGGAGGCGAGGGTGCTGCGCTACGTGCCGGAGCTGGAGACATCGGTCTACGCCGGCTGCACCGTCCGCAACCTGCTCGACATGGCCGTCGCCATCAAGTTCGAGGAGGATTACGAGGACCCCGCCGGCGACCTCGCGCGCTATCGGTTCTCCTCGGGTTGGGACGTGCCGCCGCCGGGCGTCGAGCCCAGCCATCAGCGCGCTTATCTGACGACGCTGCGCGGCAGCGGCAAACCGCACGGCAAGGTGTTCCACTACGTCTCGCCCAATACCGAGGTGCTCGGCTGGGTGTATGAACGCGCCTGCGGGATGCCCTACCATCTTATTCTCTCCGAGTTTCTCTGGCAGCCCCTGGGCGCGGAGGAGGACGGCTCTCTCACACTCGATAGCCACGGCATGGGCCGCATTGCCGGCGGCATCTCGGTCACCGCGCGCGATCTCGTCCGCTTCGGGGAGATGATCCGCTGCCGCGGCGTCGTCGAGGGCCGGCAGGTGGTGCCGGGCTGGTGGATCGACGATATCCGCGAGAACGGTGATCCCAAGGCGTGGGCCGATGGCGACCTCGCCGAGTTCTTCCCGGGCGCGCGCTACCGCAGCAAATGGTTCACCATCGATCCTTCGCGCAACGCGCTCACCGCGATCGGCATTCACGGCCAGCACCTCTATGTCGACCTCGACTCCGACACCGTCATCGTCAAGCTCGCAACACAGCCCAAGGCGATGGACGTGTCGATCGACCAGCGCTGGTTTGCTGCCTTCCGCGCCATCACCGCACATCTCGCCTGATATTTGGACGTCCTCATGCTTGAAACCACCAAAGCCCAACCGCGAGCGCAGACCGCGACACCGCATCCGCTCGATCCGCTGACGGCCGACGAGATCAGCGCGGCTTGCGCTTTGGTGCGGGCCGCGGCCACTTCAGCGGCGAACTGCCGTTTCCCGACGGTGCGGCTGGAGGAGCCGACCAAGCAGGAGCTGGCTTCAGGCGAGGTGGGACGCCGCGCCTTCGCGTTGACGCTCGACGTCGCCACGGGCGAGGCGATCGAGCATATCGTCGACCTCGGCCGCGGCGAGATCGTCGGCCGCAAGGTCGTGCCGAACCGCGAGGCGCCCTATGGGCAGCCGCCGGTGATGCTGGAAGAGTTGTTCAAGTGCGATGCCGTGGTGAAGGCCGATCCCGCTTGGCGGGCGGCGATGGTTCGGCGCGGGCTGACCGACAAGGACATCGAGCTGGTCCAGGTCGACCCGTTCTCCTCCGGATTCTTCGACAAGGAGTTCGAGCGCGGCGCCCGCATTGTCCGGGCCGTCAGCTATTTTCGCGAGCATCTCCAGGACAACGGCTACGCCCATCCGATCGAGGGCGTGGTCGCTGTGGTCGACCTCATCGGGCGCAAGATCATCGAGCTCACGGATGAAGATCCGATTGTGCCGATTCCGCGCAAGAAACGGAACTACGGCGCGCATGAGGTGCCAAACCCGCGCACCGACATCAAGCCGCTGCATATCGAGCAGCCGGATGGGCCGAGCTTCAAGGTCGACGGTTGGAAAGTCGACTGGCAAAAATGGAGCTTCCGCGTGGGCTTCACGCCGCGCGAGGGCCTCGTGCTGCATCAGCTCGCCTACCAGGACGGCGCGCGTAAGCGGTCGCTGATCCACCGCGCCAGCGTTACCGAGATGGTGGTGCCTTACGCCGATCCGACCGCTAGCCACTTCTGGAAGTCGGCCTTCGATGCCGGCGAATACGGGCTCGGCATGCTCGCCAACGCGCTGGAGCTGGGCTGCGACTGCCTCGGCAACATCCACTATTTCGACGTGCCTGCCGCCGACAACAAGGGCGAGCCCTTCGTCATGCAGAACGCGATCTGCATGCATGAGGAGGATTACGGGATTGCCTGGAAGCACTACGAGTTTCGCAACGGCCTGTTCGAGGTGCGGAGATCCCGGCGGCTCGTGATCTCGTTCTTCGCCACCGTCGGCAATTACGATTACGGCTTCTACTGGTATCTCTATCAGGACGGCACGATTCAGCTGGAGACGAAACTCACCGGCATCATCCAGACTGCCGCGGTGCGGCCGGGCGAAAAGTACCGATGGGGCGGCATGGTCGACGATAATCTCGGCGGCCCCACGCACCAGCACTTCTTCAACGTCCGCCTGCATATGGATCTCGATGGCGGCGGTAACACGGTGACGGAGCACGAGTTCGTGCCGCGGCCCTGGGGCGACGACAATCCGCACGGCAACGTGTTCGACACCACCACGCGCGTGCTGTCGCGCGAGCGCGACGCCGCAGCGGTCGCCAATGGCGAGACCGGCCGGTTCTGGAAGATCAGTAATCCGAACGAGATCAACTCGGTCGGCGGTGCACCGGCCTACAAGCTCGTCGTCAATCCCAGCCCGCTGATGCTGGCCCAGGAGGGTAGTTACGTGCGCAAGCGCGGCGGCTTCGCCACCAAGCATGTCTGGGTAACTGCATTCGATCCGGCCGAGAAATATGCCAGCGGCGACTATCCCAACGTTCACGCCGGCGGCGACGGCCTGCCGCGCTATGCCGCGCAGAATCGCAATATCGAGAATGCCGACATCGTGGTGTGGCACTCCTTCGGCCACACCCATGTCTGCAAGCCCGAAGACTTTCCGATCATGCCGGTGGAATATGCCGGCTTCGTGTTGAAGCCAACCGGATTCTTTGCGGCGAATGCGGCTGGCGACCTTCCGCCGGACCGCAACAGCCGCAGCGTGCTGGCTGGCGAGAAGAGCACGACCTGTTGTCACGCGGACCGGACGTGACCTTCATCCGCTCGCACCTGGCTTTGGTCGCAACACTGATTGCGCGACGCGGCCGTGGCACGCGGTCGGGTCCTGACACACTGACAGAAACATTCTAGAAGCATTCCAATCCCAAAGAAGCAGCGCGCATGAGCGCATGCGTCGCACGTGCTGTGCACACGTCTGGAGAAATTCTAACGCCGTTCCTATCGCACTCCGAAACCGCCTGAGTTAGGGCGGGCCATCAAGATCGATACCGGCAAAGCCGGCAGTGCGTGGGGCTCAACAGACGTGACCGATTTCCAACCTTCTTCGCGTAAGAACACGCGCCGCCGACAAATCCAGATGCTCTTCCTCGGTGCGGCCAGCACACTCGCTCTCGCCGTGCCCTTCGGCTCTGCCCAAGCCCAGACGCAGATTCCCTCTGTCACCGTCGAAGCGCCGACGCAGCGCACCCGTCCAGCGGCGATTGCGTCGTCGCGACGGGCTGCGGCGGCGCGAACCGCACGCGCCAATCGTCGGGGCCCGGCGCAGCAGGCCGCGCCCACTCAGTCGGCAGCATCGAACGGTGCCACGAGCGAACGCGCCAACGGACCGGTACGCGGTTTCGTCGCGACGCGCAGCGGCACCGCCACTAAGACCGATACGCCCTTGATCGAAACGCCGCAGTCGGTGTCGGTCATCACCACCGACCAGATCAGAAACCAGGGCGCGGTCTCGATCGGCGAGGCCTTGCGCTACACCGCCGGCGTCAGCGGCGACGTCAATGGCGGCTCGGACACCCGCTTCGGCGGCCTCCAGATCCGCGGCTTCGACATGACGATGCCGGGCCTCTTCGTCGACGGCTTGCGGATTCCCTCCAGCAACTACGTGCACTTCAATGGCCTCGAGCCCTATGGGGCCGAGCGTATCGAGGTGCTCAAGGGTCCGTCCTCCGCGATGTATGGCGGCAGCGGCACAGGCGGCGTTCTCAACTACGTGACCAAGCTGCCGACGGCGCAGCAGTTCGGCGAGGTCTCGATCTCGGGTGGCAGCTTCAACCGCTATCAGGGCCAGTTCGACATGGGCGGCGCCGCCAACAAGGAACGCACGGTGCTGTGGCGCCTGACCGGCGTCGTGCGCGACGGCGAGACCCAGGTCGATTTCAGCAAGGACAATCGCGTCTTCATCGCGCCCGCCGTCACCTTCAAGCCGAACGAGGACACCACCATCACCCTGCTCGCCAACTATCAGCGGGACCGGGCAGGGTGGGGCCTTCAGTTCCTGCCGGCCTCGGGCACGGTTTGGCCGAACAACGGCCGCACCATCCCGGTCTCGTTCTTCGCGGGCGTGCCGGGCTTCGACGCATTCAACACCGAGATCGCAACCGTCGGCTACCAGCTCGCGCACAATTTCACCGACAACGTCACGTTCCGGCAAAATCTGCGCTACGCCTATCAGCACAACGAGGAGAAGGTGTTTTACGGCGGCGGCTATACCAACGAAGCCGCAGGGCAGCTCGCGCGCTATGGCAGCTACAGCAACTCCTACATCAACTCATTCGCCGTGGACAACCAGCTCCAGGGCAAGTTCACCACCGGCATTCTCAGCCACACCACGCTGGTTGGCGTCGACTATCGCAACACCTCCTTCCGCGACACCGCCTTCGGCGTCACGACCTCGTCCCCCGAGATCAACGTCTTCAACCCGAACTACAGCTACGACTACGCCATCGGCGCCATGTACGACAACACCGGCGTCAAGCAGTCCCAGGTCGGCGTCTATGCGCAGGATCAGATCAAGCTCGGCCGGCTCTCGTTCCAGCTCGGCGGCCGTCAGGATTTCGTGACCACGCAGGTCGATAACGGTATCGCCAATACGACGATAGCGAAGGACGCTTCGGCCTTCACCGGCCGCGCCGCCGTGATGTACAATTTCGACAACGGCATCGCGCCCTATTTCAGCTATTCGGAATCGTTCCTGCCGTTGCTCGCGACCGGCTTCGGCGGACAGATGCTCAATCCTGAGACCGGCGTCCAGTACGAAGTCGGCGTCAAGTACCAGCCGATCGGCTGGAACGCGCTGTTCACCTTCGCCGCGTTCGACCTGACGCGCGACAACGTCGCTGTGTACGTGCCTGCAGCATTCTTTTACGAGCAAATCGGGCAGGTGAAGTCGCGCGGCCTCGAGCTCGAAGGCACGATGTCGCTCGCCGACGGCTGGAACCTGCGCGCGGCCTATGCCTATGTCGACGCCATGGTCACGCAGGATCCGGTGAATGTCGGCAAGGCGCCGACGACGGTGCCGCTCAACCGCGCTTCGCTGTGGAGCGACTACACGCTCCAGAACGGGCCGCTCGCGGGGCTTCAATTTGGCGGTGGCATCCGCTATGTCGGCGCGACCTGGGGCGACGAGGCCAACACGTTCAAGGTGGGATCGTCGACTGTTCTCGACGCGCTGCTGGCCTACAACAGGGACAATTGGCGCCTGGCACTGAACGTCACCAATCTCGCCGACACCCGCTACGTCGCTTCGTGCTACAGCCTGGCGGGCTGCTTCTACGCGGAAGGGCGGAAAGCCATCGCCAGGCTGACCTACCGCTGGTGAGCACCATCCGAGGACGTCCGGCCTTGGAGGCCGGACCTGTTCCTCCCGCCGATCAGAACGGATAGTGCCGCGGCCCCGTCTGAACGGTGATCCAGCGCAGTTCGGTGAACTCGTCGATTGCGGCCTTGCCGCCGAAGCGGCCGTAGCCAGACGCCTTGGTGCCGCCGAACGGCATCTGAGGCTCGTCATGCACGGTCGGGGCGTTGACGTGGCAGATGCCCGCCTCGATTCGCCTGGCAACGCCGAGCGCACGGGCGATGTCGCGGCCGAACACGGCGGAAGAGAGGCCGTATTCGGTGTCGTTGGCCACGCGCACGGCCTCGTCGATCCCGCTCACGCGCACCACGGTCACGACGGGACCAAAGCTCTCCTCACCATAAATCCGCATCGCCGGCGTGACATGATCGACGATGGTGGCGGGCATGATGGTGCCGCTGCCGTGACCGCCGGCAGCGAGCACGGCGCCCTTGGCGACGGCATCGTCGATCAGGCTCCGGACGCGCTCGCAGGCGGCGTCACTGACCAGCGAGCCGAGCACGACATTGCCCTTGCGGGGATCGCCGAAGGGAAGGCTCTTGGCCTTGGCGGCGAACTTGGCGATGAAGGCGTCCGCCACCTTGTCGTCAACGACGATCCGCTCGGTCGACATGCAGATCTGCCCCTGGTTCATGAAGGCGCCGAACGCCGCCGCATTCACGGCGGCGTCGAGGTCGGCATCGTCGAGGATCACGAGCGGGGCCTTGCCGCCGAGCTCCAGCAGTGCGCGCTTCAGGTGCTTTGCGCATGCCAGCGCGATGAGGCGGCCGACGCGCGTCGAGCCGGTGAAGTTGACGCGGCGGATCGCAGGGTGGGCGATCAGCGCCTCGACCACCGCCTGCGCATCCTCCGGCGCGTTGGTGACGACATTGACGACGCCGTCACCGAGGCCGGCCTCCGCCAGGCAGCTTCCGATCAGCCGATGCACGCCCGGGCTCATCTCGGACGCCTTCAGCACCACGGTATTGCCGCAGGCGAGCGGCATCGCGACCGATCGCACGCCGAGGATCACGGGAGCGTTCCAGGGCGCGATGCCGAGCACCACGCCGACCGGCTGGCGAAACGCCATGGCGAGGTTGTCGGGCTTGTCGGTCGGTATGACTTCGCCGGATATCTGCGTCGTCATGGCCGCGGCTTCGCGCAGCATGCCTTCGGCCAGGTGCACGTTGAATCCGGCCCAGCCCGCGGTGGCGCCGGTTTCGGCGACCATCAGCGCGGTGAACTCCGCGGCACGGCGCGCGAGGATGTCGGCGGCCGCATTGAGCCGCTTGCGGCGCTCGGACGGGCCAAGCTGCGACCAGGCCGGGAAGGCGGCGGCCGCAGCATCCGCGGCCCGCATCGCGTCGTCGATCGAGGCCGCCGCCACGATGGTCGCGACGTCGCCGGAGATCGGGTTGTGGCGCTGGAAGGTGCGCTGATTGCTGGCGGACTGGTCCTTGCCGCCGATGAGAAGGTCGATCGCGTTCATGATGCACTCCAAAGGTTGCAGGCGGGATTGAGCGATTATGGTGGGGACGGGGCCGCGCGGGCCTTGCCGAGATAGGCGCGCTGGACCTCCGGATCGTTCTTCAGCGCACTGGCCGGCCCGCTGCCGGCGTTGCGGCCGGACTCGATCAGGTAGACACGGTCGGCGATGTCGAGGCTTGCCCGCGCATTCTGCTCGACCAGCAACACGCTGAGGCCGCTGCTGCGGATTTCCGCCAGTGCACGGAACACTTCGCGGCTGAGCAGGGGCGACAGGCCGAGCGAAGGCTCATCGAGCAGGAGCAGCAGCGGGTTCGACATCAGCGCCCGGCCGATCGCCACCATCTGCTGCTCGCCGCCGCTCATGGTGCGAACGGCCTGGGCCATACGCTCGGCAAGGCGCGGGAACAGTCGCAGGATCCTCACGAGCCGGTCTGCCTCGCCTGCGCGGGCGCGGGCGGGGTAGGCGCCGAGCTGCAGATTCTCGGCAACCGTCAAATCGCCGAATACGCCGCGGCCTTCGGGCACCAGCGCGATGCCGCGCTCCACGATCAGGTGGGCGGGCAGCTCGCCAATGTGATGTCCCTCGAACCGGATCGTTGCGCCCGGCGCGGGCTTGACCAGCCCGGCGATGCTCTTGAGCAAGGTGGACTTGCCGGCGCCGTTGGCGCCGAGGATCGCGACGATCTCGCCTTGCCCGATACCGAGCGCAATGTCGGCGAGGGCCTGGTGCTTGCCATAGAAGTGGGAGAGGGCGGCGACCTCAAGCATCGTCGCCTCCGAGATAGGCTGCAACGACTTTTGGATCGGACAACACGGCCTCCGGCGCGCCGCGCGCGATCAAGCTGCCGGCATTCATGACGATGCAATGGCTGCACAGCGCTCGAATCGCATCCATGACATGCTCGACCATGATGATGGTGAGGCCGCGATCGCGCAATTTCGCGATCAGCGCGATGCCGGTCTCGAGCTCGCTCGGATTGAGGCCCGCCAGCCATTCGTCGAGCAGCACGAGGCGCGGCTGCAGCGCCAGCGCGCGGGCAAGCTCGAGCCGCTTCTGGTCGATATAGGTCAGCTCGCTCGCGGGCGTTTCCTGCAGCTTGCCGAGCCCGACGAGGTCCAGCAGCTCGCTTGCCGTTGCGCCCGAGCCGTTCGTCGTCGAGAACAGCCGCGCCGCCGCAACGTTTTCGGCCACCGTCAGGTCCGGCATCACGCGCACCAGCTGGAACGTGCGCGCAAGGCCAAGGCGCGCGATCTGGTGCGCGCGCATACCGTTGAGGACGATGCCGCCCAGCCGGATCGTGCCCGAGGAGGGCCGCAGCGCCCCGGACAGCGTATTCAGCAGCGTCGTCTTGCCGGATCCGTTCGGGCCGATGATGCCGATGATCTCGCCCGGCGTGACCGTGAAGCTGACACCGTCGACGGCGCGTAGTCCGCTGAACGATTTGCTGACGCCGTCGACCGCGAGCAGCGGTGCATCGCTCGTGCGGGCAGGCGCGGCGGCGGGACCGCCGGCCGGAACGCGCCAGCGGCCCGCCCCGAACAGGCCGATCACGCCGTTCGGCAGCACCATCACGATGAACACGAAGATGACGCCGAGCACGATGCTGAAATGGTTGGGCAGCATCGCAGTCAGCACCTCGAACAGCAGGACGAGCGGAATGACGCCCAGCACGGGCCCGAACAGCGAGCCCGCACCGCCTAGCAGGGCCATGATCACGACCTGGAAGGAGATGGTCGGATTGAACGCGATGGCTGGATCGATATAGGTCCAGCGTGGCGCCATCACCGCGCCGGTCACCGCCATGAAGGTCGCGCTCAGAATGAAGACGCCGAGCTTGATCCGCGTGGCATCGATGCCGGAATGGCTCGCCGCGGTCTCGTCGGCGCCGATGGCGCGCAGGGCCAGCCCATAGCGCGAGCGCCCGAGCATCCAGCCCACCAGGAAGACAACCGCGGTCAAGCCCAGCAGCTGCCAGTAGAGAACGTCCTGCGTCACCGCACTGAAGAGATAGCGGCCGACCGATTTGTGGATGTTGACCTCGTACCAGATCACGAGCTGCCGGATCAGCTCGGCCAGGCCGAAGGAGAAGATCACGAAATAGATTCCGGACAGCCGCAGCGTCGAAAGCCCGGTGATTGCGGCGGTGAGTGCGCCCACGCCGGCTGCGGCCAGCAGCACGACCGGCCAGGGCATGGTCTCGCCGAGCACCGCGGCCGTGTAAGCGCCGAGCCCGAAGAACGCGACCGTTGCAAGCGAGATGTAGCGCGTCGGGCCCGAGAACATCGCCCACGCGGTCGCCAGGATCGTGAAATAGAGCACGCTGATGCCGAGCGCGAGATAATAGCCGTTGGCATAGAGCGGATAGGTGACGAGGCAGGCGGCGAGGGCGAGGCCGGCGCACCATAGCAAAATCCGGACGGGTCTCGTCATGACGCGGCCCTGCCGAACAGGCCGGTCGGCTTGATCACGAGCACGCCGAGAAACAGCGCGTAGGTCGCAGCCAGCGTCAGACCGGGATCGACCAGCCGCGCCACCGCCGTCTCGACCACACCAAGCAGCAGACCGGCGACCAGCGCACCGATGACGTTGCCGACACCGCCCATGATGACGACGACCAGCGCCTTCATGGTGAAGACCACCCCCATCGCGGCATTGAAGGTGAGGAACATGCTGATCAGCACGCCGCCGATGGCGACGAGGCCGCCGCCAAAGGCAAACGCCAGCCCCGACAGGGCTGCAACGTCGATGCCGACCAGCCGCGCGGCGTTGGCATCGACTGCGATGGCGCGTACCGCAGTGCCGATCCGGGTGCGGGTGAGGGCGAGATACACGGCGCCGCCGACCAGCGCCGCGAACAGCAGCGCGACGAGCCGATTGACAGCAAGCGTCGAGCCCATGATCGTCAGCGGAATGGAGAGATAGCTGTAGCTGTAGTACTGGCCGCCAAAGGCGACCAGCATGGCGCCCTGGATCACGAACAGAACGCCGAAGGTGACGAGGATGCTGTCGATCTCCTGTGCGCCCCGGTCCTTGCCGCGCCGCATCAGCCGTTCCAGCAGGAAGCGATATAGCAGCCAGTTCAGCACCATCGCGACCGGGACCGCCAGCAGCAGCGCCGCGAGCGGGCTCAGCCCAAGGCCGCCGTAGAGCGAGAACGCGCCGAAGGCGGCCGCGACCAGCGACTCTCCATAGGAGAGGTTCATGATCCGCGCCACGCCATATTGCAGCGTCAGCCCGAGCGCGATCAGCGCGTACATGCCGCCGAGCACGAGGCCCGGCAGGATGATGTCGACAAGCAACATGAAACGGCGTCCCCTTGAGCGGACGGCAGGCAGGCCTTGCCGACGCAAGGCCTGCCAACCAGCCTTACTGCCACTGCGGCTTGGGCACGACCGCGGCACGCGCGCCCGGCAGCGAGGTCGGTGCGAGGGCGTAGAACTCGCCGTTCTGCCACTGTCCGACGCTCCAGACCTCCTGAAGCAGCCCGTCCTTCAGCTTGACCTTGCCGATGATGGTCTCGAACGTGCCCGCACGGATTTCCGCCGCGACAGCGGTGCGATCGAGCTTGCCGACCTTTTCGATCGCCTGCTGTAGCACCTGCAGGCTCGCATAGGTGATCGAGCTCGCCCAGCGATCGGGCTCCTTGCCGGTCGTGGCCTTGTGGCGCGCCAGATACTCCTTCAGCTGCGGAGACTCGGCATTCCAACCGCCGATGCCCATCACGCCGTCGCTGTTGGCGGCAAACTTGCCCTTGTAGAGCGGGAACGCGGTGCCGACGCCAACATAGAAAACCTTCGGGTTGAACTTCAACAGCTGCGCCTGCTCGGTCAGCGCGATCGTATCCGGCGGATAGCTGAAGGCGACGAACGCATCCGGGTTCGAGGCGATCGCATCCTTCAACAGAGGCTGGAGATCCTGCGTGCCCATCGGATAGGTCTTGTCATAGCCGAGCTTGAAGCCGTGCTTCTTGAAGGCCTCGCGGCCCGCGGCGGACAGCTCGATGCCGAACTGGTCGGCGATGCTGACCATCGCGATGTTCGCCCCGATCTTGCCTTCGCTCTTCAGCTTGCCGAGCAGATCGGCGAGCCCCTCGGATATCTGGGCCGACGTCCCGAGCCAGAACGTCGCGTTCGACCAGCGCTTGGCAAGCTCCGGCGCCTTGTCGGTCACCGACGTGACCGCGAGGTGAGGGTAGCCCAGACGGTTCAGAGTCGGGCCGACCGCGAGGTTGAGGCCCGTGCCCCACGGCGAAAGAATGAAATCGACCTTGTCCTGGTTGGCGAGGCGCTCGATCGCCTTGACGGCTTCTTCCGAGTTGCTGCGGTCGTCATATTCGACCACCTCGATCGGTAGCTTCTTGTCGCCGAGCTTGATGCCGCCGGCGGCATTCACGTCCTTCACCCACAGCTCATAATTGGGCAGGGTGGTGATGCCGGCGCCGCCGGCATAGGGACCGGTCTTGGAAATGGCGTAGCCGATCCGGATCTTCTCCTGCGCATCGGCCGTGGACGGAAAGGTCCAGAGCGTTCCGGCCAGAGCCGCAAGGCCAGCGACGCGCAGCAACGTTCGACGGTTCGCTGAAAACATATCGTGTCTCCCTCCTGTTGCACTCAAGCGATGGTCGGCATCGCAGTGAGTGGTCGTTTCCCCTTGGTCCCGACTTTCTCTAGCGCGGCATCATTGAGCCGGCCGCCACCGGGACTTGACCTAGCAAGCATCCCAAGCTTTGCTCGCACAATGGACAAATCCGGTGAAAGATTGGACGGTTCTGGCCTCGATGGCCAAGTGCGTCGAGGCGTCGCGGGCTCAGATCCGGCGCCGGCGATCGTGCCGAATGGGGCTGTGCCTGTGGGCGCCGAGCTGATCGCAGCGCATTACGTCGCGCGGCGATGGACGCTGACCTCGAAAGCGGCCCGTCCGTTCATTCATCTGCTCTGCCTTCCCGGCGGCGGGACCGCCGATATCGGTCAGGCCGGCAAGATCGTGCGGACGGTCGGACCCGCGCTGGTCTGGCTCCCGGCAGGATCCGCCGACTATCTGGAGGTGTCGGCAGGCACGACGGCGCAGCTGCTGCAATTGCGCGCCGGCACGTGGCATCGCTATCTCCCGCCATCGGCGGAGGCGGCCTATCTCGCGCTCGAGGGGGCGGGCGGCACCTTGGCGTTGCAGGTCGAGGCCGATCTCGCGGCCACGATCGCGCGTTCCATCGCGGCGATCGCCGCCGAGGTCGCCACGCCCGCACGCAGCGGTGCAGCGTCGATCATGTCGGCGGAGCTGACGCTGTGCGTGCTGCGATTCTGGCGCCTGTTCGCTGGCGACGGGAACCGCAACGAGGAGAGCAGCAGCACCGAGATCCTGAGCCGGTTCCGCAGGCTGCTCGAGGAGCGCTATCAACAGCACTTGCGCGTCAGCGATTACGCCAGGCTACTCGGCACCACGCCGGATCGCCTGCACGCGCTGTGCAGCCGCGAGCTGAAGCGCTCGCCGAGCGAGCTGATTCAGCAGCGCCTCGTCAAGGAAGCGGCGGCGCGGCTGGAGGCTGGAACCATCGCCGTCAAGCAGATCGCATTTGCGCTGGGCTTCACGGACACCGCCTATTTCAGCCGCTTTTTCCGCAAGCACACCGGCGAGGCACCGGGCGTATGGCGTCGGCGCGTTGCGGCACGCGCGAGAGCGGGGCGATCGAGACCGACGCTGAATTTTGCCGATTGGCCGTAACGCACGCGGCTGCGCGAACACCCGATCACGCATGGACGCTTTGTCGCGCAGCTGATTGGCCAGTCTCGATAAATTCTAATGTCGGACCTCTCGCACTGCAACTGTCCCTGCGTTAGGCCGAAGGCCCACCGGCTGAACTGCCGGCGGCGAGTCCAATCGAAAAGCGGTCCGGCAAATGAGGGGCCGGGTCCAGTGGGAATGAGATCTGAGCGATGAGAGCGATATTCGGCAAACTGCATCGCTGGGCGGGACTGCTGACGGCCGCCTTCCTGTTCTTCTCCGGCATCACCGGCGCGATCATCTCCTGGGACCACGAGCTCGACGACATCCTCAACAGCCACCTGTTCGACGTCTCGACCAAAGGCCCGGCCATACCCTCGATCGAGCTTGCCAAGATGATCGAGCAGCGCGATCCGCGTGCGCGCGTCGTCTATCTCTTCATGACGCCGGAGGAGGGGCACTCGCTGTGGTTCTTCGTCATGCCGCGGATCGATCCCGCGACCGGCAAGCGTTACCCGCTCGACTACAACCAGGTCTTCCTTGATCCCAACACGGGTGCGGAGCTCGGCCGGCGCTATTGGGGCGCGGTCTGGCCCGTCACGCGCGAGAATTTCGTCTCGTTTCTGTACAAGCTGCACTACACGATGCACATCCCGGAATTCTGGGGCAGCGACCGCTGGGGCATGCGCGTGCTCGGCATCATCGCCATCATCTGGACCATCGATTGCTTCGTCGGCTTCTACCTGACGCTGCCCTCGCGCCGGCGCGCCAAGGCCGCGCGGGCGCCTGAGGTCGCGCGCCAGCTCGAGCGCGGCTTCTGGGCGCGCTGGGCGCCGGCCTGGACCATCAAGACCTCGGGCAGCGCCTACCGGATCAATTTCGACATCCACCGCGCATTCAGCCTGTGGACGTGGGGCGTACTGTTCATCATCGCCTTCACCGCGTTTTCGCTGAACCTCTACTTCGAGGTGTTCTCGCCGCTGATGAAGATGGTGTCGAATTACACCCCGACACCCTATGAGCAGCGGCCCTATCGCGATCTCGATAATCCGATCGAGCCCAAGATGACGTTCGCCGAGATTGCTGCCCGCGCGGCCGCCGACGGCAAGGCGCGAGGCTGGACCACCCCGGTCGGCGCGCTCAGCTACGGCCCGGCCCATGGCGTCTACGCCGCCGCGTTCTTCCATCCCGGCGACGATCACGGTGCCGGCGGCGTCGGCCCGGCGCAGCTCTATTACGACAGCGAGGACGGCCGCCCCATTGGCGAGCGGCTGCCCTGGGTCGGCACCGCCGCCGACATCTTCGTGCAGGCGCAGTTTCCGCTGCATTCGGGCCGCATCGTCGGACTGTTCGGGCGTATCCTGATCTCGGTGATGGGCCTCGTGGTCGCCGCGCTCTCTGTCACCGGCGTCGTGATCTGGTGGCGCAAGCGCCGCGCCCGCGTTCGCGTGCGGGAGACGGCGGCCGTGCGGCTGAACCGGGAGCAACTGACGCCGGCAGAGTAGGGCACCCGCGTTCCGCCAATGGATGAACCTTGGCACGCGGCTTCGGCACAAAGATGGGAGATCGCTCTCCAGTCTTCCGGAATTGCAATGAGATTGCTTGCCTTGCTCTGCGTGCTCGTCCTGGCCGCGCCCGCCGGGGCGGCCGCGCCCGAGCAGCATTATCTCGACCTGCGCGACCGCTACATCGCAAAATTCTCGAATGCCAAGGAGAGCGACGAGATCTACAAGCAGCACGATGCGGCCCTGAAGGAGCTGGCCGGCGTGCTGCGCGGCCTGGTCGGTCCGGTCGCGATCAAGGGACTCCCGGCCGAGGGCAAGTCGAACGTCGATACGCTGTTCAAGGACGACATCGGCTTCGGCCATCTCGACGGGCTGAGCTTCGCATCCGAAGGCGACAAGATGCAGGCTGTGGTGACCACGACCGGGCTGCTCAAGCACTGGCTTGGCGAGCATCGCGAGGACGGCATGCCTCAGGACAGCGGCGCCGCGTCGAAATCCGACCGCTTCTATTATTACGCCATCCAGGACGCCGCCTTTGCGATCTACGCAGAGCTGCCGATCACCAAGCCGGTCAAGGCGAGCGTGGCAGCCGCTGTGCTCGGCGTGCGCGGCAATGGCGGCCTCAAAGGCCCGCCGGACGAAATCGATGTCGTCGCGATCCAGGGCGACAAGGTCTATTTCCTCGCGGCAAGGGAGGCCGTGAAGACCGCCCCGATCCCGACCTGCGAGAAGGTCTGGAAGCAGATGATGGCAAAGCCCGTCGACAAGAAAGACCCGCGCGGCGAGATGGCCCGCGAGGACAAGGCAATGACCGCCTTCACGGCGTGCTTCGCCAAGGAAGCCCCGAGCCAGAGCTGGTATGCGGCCGCCGTCAAGACGGCGCAGAGCCAGCTGGACCGGCTGCCGCTTCCCTAGGAATGCCAGCTCGATATTCTCCGCCGTGATCCTCCGGCTGTGAACCACCGGCTTTGAACCACGCCTTGGCCTGCGCAGGCGAGGCGGCGCCGCGCCGTCGGCAAACGGAAGACATGAGGTTTTTTAATAGGTTAGGCCAATGCGGTCGTCCTGATCGCCATATTCGGCGGATGCAATCCCCGCGAGCTTCCACTTGCGGGTTGGGCGAGTTACTATGGCCTTTTGCGATACTTGCTGCATCCGGTCTGGCACCCGCTGGAGACCGTTCTTGCGGTTCGTCAACGAGTTGGCTGCGATTGACGATGATTACGCAGACCCGCGACCCCAGAGGCGAACGTCATCGATTGACGGTGCTGTTCTCCGACCTTGTCGGATCAACCGCCCTGGGCCGGGATGTCGAGTCCGAGCACCTTTCCGAACTCCTCAGCCAGTTGCGGCAGATCTGGCATCGCGCGGTGGCGAAGCACGGTGGTCGCATCATCCGAACGCAGGGAGACGGTGCGCTCGCCATTTTCGGCTATCCCCAATCCGGCGAAGATGACGGTCGTCGTGCTGCGGAAGCAGCACTCGATATTCACGAATGGGTCGGAGAGCTGCGCCACGATGGCGTATCGCCGGCGCTGATGCCGCTTCGAATGCATTCGGGTATCCATGCCGGCACCGTGCTCCTGACCCAAGGCGACATCGAGTCCGGCCGGTATGACCTGATCGGCGATGTCGTGAACACGGCAGCGCACCTGTCGCGCCACGCCGGTCCGGATCAGATCCTGGCCAGCCTCGATGCCCTTGGGCCGCATGCCAACTTCTTCGAGCTCGCCGCCCACCTCCCAGCGGCTTCGGGAATGCCGCAGGCGAGGCTGGTGTTGGGTCGTAGCACGGCGACCCGACGCTTCGAGGCAACCTCGCGCCGGGGCCTGACACCCTTCATCGGCCGCAACGAGATATTCGGCTTCCTGACACGCTTTCTGAGCGAAGCACCTGCGCAGGCGCAACGCTGCGCGGTGGTCGTCGGCGGGCCCGGACTCGGCAAGACGCGCCTTCTGGAAGAGGTGCTGGGGCACGTCGGCACCGAGCGCATCAGGCTGCTGCGAGGCAGTTGCGAGAGTTACGTCGGTGCCGAGGTTCTGCAACCATTCCTGCAAATGCTGCGCGCTGCGCTGGGAATTCGAGCGGACGCCTCCCTCGCCGAGGCAAAGGAGACGGCGCGCGCGGCTCTGGAGCCATGGGCGGCCCAGCTCGGTCCGAATGCAGAATCGATCCTGGCACTGGCGTCGGCCGGCGCCGATGCGCGTGGCGGCCGCATCACCGTCGACGGCGTCGTCGGCGATCTGCTCGGGTTCTTCACCGGACTGTCGGCACATGGCCCGCTGGTGCTGGTGATCGACGACTGGCAATGGTCCGACGACGCGAGCCGCCAATTGCTGCAGGCTTTGCTGGAATTGCCCAACGGACCTCACGTCATCCTCGCCAGCCGGCCGCGCGAGGACGGCAGCGAATGGATTTCCGGCGCACCGCACCTATTTCTCGAACCGTTTCAGGGGCCGGAAACCGACTTTGCCGTACGACGTTGGGTCCCGCAGGCCGATCCCTTCCTCGTAGCCCGCATCCATGCCTATGCGGGCGGGGTGCCGTTGTTCATCGAAGAGCTCTGCCATTCCATCGCCGCCAACGATCCTGCCTCGTTCGAAGCGCGCAGCAAACAGGGCTGGATCGCAACCCTGGTCGCTTCGCGCCTGGCACGCCTGCCGCCCGATGAGGCGAAGGTGGTGCGCGCCGCGGCCGTTATCGGCAACACCGTGCCGCACGGGTTGCTGGTTTCGGCCTGCGGCAGCGAACCCGACCCGGCCATCGTGCGGGCATTGGCGGATGCGGACTTTCTCTTTGCGGATCCAGCGGGCGGCGTCCTTCGCTTCAAGCACGGCATCACGCGCGATGCGGTCTACGACACCATTGGCCTGCACGAGCGTCAGGCATTGCACAAGCGGATCGAAGACACCCTGCTGGCGCGGTCCGAGCAGGCTGATCGCGAGGATGCGATGGAAGCTCTGGCCTACCATTCGCAAGGCGCAGGTCATTGGGAAAGCGCAGCCCATTATGCTGAACGTGCCGGCGACAAGGCCATGGCTGCATTTGCGCTCGATCGTGCCAGTGCGCAGTACCAGGTCGCGATGCAGGCGCTGGATCGCGTGCCCGATCGCTCGCGCGAGCAATCGCTGCGCTGGTGCCTGCTGGCCAACAAGCTGGCGATGGCCAATATCTTCGACCCGCTGTCGCTGACCGACGACACCTCTGTGTTCGAACGCGCGGTTGCGATCGCGTCCTCCCTCGGCGAGACCGCCGCAATGGCCAGCGCCTATGAATGGCTCGGCTACATGTGTTACGGGTTTGGCCGCTTCCGCGAGGCCGTGACGCACACGCGGACGGCACTGGAATTGGCGCGCAAGCTCGAAGATCGTCGCCTGATCGCCCAGATCGAAGCGACGCTCGGGCAGATTCTGGCTGCAAGCTGTCAGTACGACGAAGCGATCGCCTTGATCGACGCTGCCATTTCGACCAAGCAGCAGCGCAGCCGGCGGCATGGTGCGATATCCTTCGGAGCGGCCTACGCGCTGTCGTGCAAGGGCGGTATCCTGGCGGACCGCGGCGATTTCGAGGGCGCCCACGCCTGTTTCAGTGAAGCCATGGCTCTGGTCGGAGGCTCGACCCACCCGGTCGTCAACTCCGTGCGCAACTGGATTGCGGTCGCGCTGATCTGGCAGGGCCGCTGGCAGGAGGCGGAGCAACTCGCCGTGGAAGGGGCGCGCATCGCCGAGAACACGCGCAGCCTGCTGCTTCTGGCGGATTGCCGGGCAGCCTCGGGATTTGCCCGCTGGTCGGCGACCGGCGACGCCGATGGCTTGCTGCAGTTGCGGAACGCCGCCGAATGGATGGAGCGGCGCAATTTTCAATTCTACACGTCGGTTCAGTATAGCTGGCTCGTCGAGGCGGCGACCGCCGAAGGCGATGTCGAGACGGCGCGGCGGTATGCCGCCCATGTCCTGCGCCGCGCACGCGAAGGCGAGCGACTGGGCGAGGCGGCGGCATGCCGCTCGCTGGCGAAGCTCGCAGCCCTGCGCCAGGATCTCGGCCTTAGCGAGCGCTGGTTGCGACGGGCTGAAACTTCCGCAGGCTGGCGTGGTTCGCTGCGCGATGCGGCCCTGAACCTGGCCCTGCGCGGCGAGCTTCTCGCAGGGCAGGGCCGGGGCGAGGCGGCCCGCCAGACCATGATGGAAGCCGCCGAGAAGCTGCGCGCGCTCGGCATGCACTGGCATGCGGAGGAGACGATCAGGCTCGTCATTGGCATACCCGTCGGCTACGCCAACGATCAGCTCGCTCGGCATTGTGCCGTCTAACCCCTGCGCACCTTTCCTTACACGGCTCTAGGGTGGAGGTGGGCTCGGTGCGGGAACTCTTCCGTCCATCGTCAGGCTCATTGGAATGGGGCCGGTCCGCAAGGGTAGCTCCGTCTCCACCAGTGCGCTGAAGAAACCCAGCATCACCGCCAGTGCCGGGTCTGCTCCGGGACATGAATGCGTCGGATGCCCCGCGACCCTGCGGTTGCCGCCGAAGGCGTGGTAGATGTCCTGGCGGCCTTCGGCGAGACTTTGCTGGGTGGCGGAGACCGCGCCGGCGACGATGACGTCGCCAGGCCTCACCTCGACACCCCCGATGGTTTGCGAAACGACGGCCGTCCGCCAGATCAGTTCGGGCACCGCGCGAAGTTGCATCGCCGGGATGAAGTCGTCTCTCAGCCGGTTGAGGGCGTCCATGTAGTTCTTTGCCTTCGTGCCGGCATAGCGAGCGCGCAACGCCCATAGCGTTCCTTCGCGCAGCCATTCGTTCAATATCCGTCGCAGGTTGCCGTCGACGGTCGGAATGAATCCCATCATGGCGCCGGCGACCGTGCGCGCCACGAAGGGAATGTCGCCGGTGCCCCGCGGCGAGTTGTAAACAGCCTTCGTCACCGGCGCGTTCGTCGGCCCGAACTGCGTCAGGAAACCTTCCATCGCACGGCGCGCAGCGTCGCCATGCGCCGCGCCGATCGCCTCCACTGTCGCGTTCGGATGAGGCTGGAATATGTAGCGCGAAGGCGACAGGAAATGCCCGGGATAGCCGGGCGGCTCGCCCGGCGTCCAATCCCAACGATAGCCGACACGGCGGAAATGCCCCCCGTCTTCACTCAACCCGAACCACGCTTCGCAGAAGGCGGCGAGCAGCGGATCCACCAATTCGTGCACGTCGACGGTCAGCTCCCAGCTCGCTTCGCCGTCGCTGGCGGCATAGTCGATCGTCTGCTTGACAAACAAGCCCAGCACCTTCTGTGTGACCGCGCGCGCCAGCTCGAATGCGGCGGGCTGGTCAAGGGCCATGATCGCGGCGTTGCAGGCCTCGGATTCCTGCTCGTAGACTTGGTCTGGCTGCCCGGCGTCGCGGCCAAGATAGAGGATGCCGAACGACCGCAGCATGCGGGGAAGATAGCCGGTGATGGTCAGCTTGGTGTCGGAATCGGCGAACACCTTGTAGACCATGTCGCGGTCGGCCACCAAGACCCCGAAGGGCGTGCGAAGTGCGCCGCCGTGGCGCTCGCGGATCGCAGCCCAGATCGAGGCGTTGACGAAATGCGAGGCTGAATCCGGATCTTCGAGCGCTGTCTTCCACGCGGCCATCGCCGCGGCTTCGCCCTGCTGGCGCTCGATCAGGCGCAGACGCGCGATCTCTTTTTCCCCCTGATCCGCGGACCACGTCACGGCCGGTTTGTACCCCTGGCTCGCCGCCCATTGCTTTAGATCGGCAAGCGCCTTCTTCGATGGCGCAAAGAAATATGCTCCCCATTCCAGCCGAACGAACGGACGAGGTTCGTCGTGGAGCCGGTCCGAGCCGTCCAGCGCCACGCGAATGGTCTGGCCTTCATGCTCGAAACGGAAATGCCGGAGCCGGCCAGGCTCGGCGAGGCCGAGGAAAGGATCGCTGACCCCTGAGGACGAACCCGCGCTGTTGCCGCCAGAGAGCCAGCTCTGCACCACCTCGAACTGCTCGCCGAGGCTGGCATTGTAGGCCATGAAAACCAGGCCCCGCTCTGCTTGCTGGCCGGATTTGGCGGCTTGCGGGTCGACGGGCGGCCCGTAGGACATGCCGCGCCTGACAATCCGTGGGGGCCGGGCGCCGGCATCCGCCTTGGTGATCGACACGCGCGGATTGGCGCGCCGTATGTGCGCGTGAAACGGGCACGATTGGGCCTGCGGGTCGGCGTCGTAGTTGAAGTCGTTGTGGCCTTTGTCAGGGGGCGGAGTAGGGGTCAGGGGTTGCCCGGCCTGGGGATGGCCGGTCGGCCAGCGTCCCATCATCTTGGCCATCAGCGTCTCGCGCGTCAGGGCAGGTGCGTCCGGTCCGGCCATCTCGGCTGCCTGTCGCGTCGCGCGGGCAAGCACATTCTCGAGCTGCTCGACGTCCTGTCGCAGCTTGCGCAGCGCCATGAAGCTGCCGTCGCGGAGCATCGCGTGAGCACGATTGGTCGCGTTGCCGAACGGCGCCGTCTCGTCGGCGATGTTCGGATAGCCGCACAGAATTTCGCCGAGATGCACCCGATTGGAATAGTACGTTCCGGCCTCGCACTCACGCAGCACCGGGTTCGAACTGCCGTCGGCGAACCCGAAATGGTCCTGCATGTCGCGGGATCTCTTGTCGCGCTGCCGCTGCATCCATTGGATCGAAAGGGGCCTGATACCCGCATCGACCCCGACCAGGCGCTTCATTTCGGCCATCAACGCATGTCTCGCATCCGCCGTCGTCTGCGCGTCCTTGGACAGCAACAGGCGGAGTTGAAGGACGGCATGGACCGAGCTCATGCTGATGCGCGGCGCCGGGTCGCCTTCGGGCAGGTCCGGCGCGTCGGTCCCGAGCGCCCAATTGCTGGCGGGAAGGCGCCATCGCTGCGGATGATTCCAGCGCACGTCGCCGAGCAGGCCGGCGCGTCTTTCCATGCCCTGCACGAACTCTTCCGGCAGAGTGCGCACCTCTTCGTCCGACAGGCCGGCCTGACGCAGTCCCTCGACCGTGAATGCGATGTTGGTGACGATCTGCCCCGGCGTCAGAACGTCGGCTTCGGAAGTCACCTCGAGGACGTCGAGAAACGCGGCCAGTGCGGCCGGATTGGCGAACTGCAGCAGCAGCAGGCAGCCGTGATCTGAATTGTAGGCGGTCAGAATTCCGCCTTGCACGTTACCGCGATCCTGCAACGGCAGTTCGGCCGGCGGGGCGAGAGGCAGGTTGCGCCGTACCGGCGCCAAATCGGGCGGGGTCATCAACCAGCGCAGGGCCTCATCATAGCGCCGGCGAGCGCGCTTGACGCCTTCCGCGTAGGTGGGGTCGTTGATCATGGTGACGAATTCCGGCAGCAGCTCGTGGCCGGCCCGATGCAGAAGCACCCCGTCATGCGTCCCCGGCGGATAGAAGTCGGCCAGACGGTAGAGTCCCGCCAGTGCGCGGATGCCGTGGCGAAACGGAGGCCGGGCGGCGGCTTCGATGCTGAGCGGTTTGCTGAAGCCGGCATTGGTCGGATCGACGCCGACCTGGCCGTCGACCTCGAATATCGAGTGTCGCGCGATGTCTTCCGGCGAGGGAATCCTGATCCGCGTGACGATCTTGTCGGCGCCGGCGCCAGAGGCGCGCCGATAGACCCGCTCCTCCATTCGCAGCAAGCGCGTGTCATCCACGGTCAGGTCGGGAGTGGCATAGAGGAAATAGGCTTCGGTCTGCTTGCTCTTGAGCCAGATACCCCAGTTTTCGTACGTGTTCTCGTATCCGAGCACATAACCATCGGTATTGCAGAAGATGAGGTCGAGCAGCCGGGCGGCCTTCTGCCAGATGACGCGGACATAGGCTTCCCAGGAGCCGTCGAACGTGGCGGTCAGCAGCACATAGTCCACGCCGTCCACGGATTCGTCCTCGGGTTCGAGCACGGCGATGCCCACCGAGTGGATCCGCCCGACGCGGTCAACGGAATCGGTCAGCACGCGGGCGAGCTCGTATTCATACGCGTTGGCGCGTCCGCCATTCAGCGCCCGTAGCACGTATTTGACGCGGGTCTTGTACGTGGTCGCATCCAGGGACGGCACGAATCCCTTCTTGATCGGAGCCATCACCCTGAAATCGGACGTGCCGGCCATGCTGCCGGTCTTGATGGTCAAATCACGACGCATGTTTTTGGCTCCCCCGGGTCGCACGCAGACTTGAGGCCATTTCGCGCCTGAGCCCGGCAACCGAAACGTGTTTCGCAATGCAACGCTATTTGCGAATAGTGCGGCTCGCGGCCGCTCGATTGTATGAACTGGCCCACACTTTCCGAACTTTCCGTTGCGGTCAGCGGTCGGAAAGTTCGCCGGAGCAGCGCAATCCACCAGGACTGAGCGACCTCGGGTTTGAGCTCGGTAAGGGGCGATATCGGCTTCGGGCATCTGAGCACGGAACGCTTCCTCAATCAGGCAGGTCTGCAGATGGTCCACGTCCCATACCGGGGCCAGGCGCCGACGACGCTCGCCATCTTTGCCGGCGAGGTCGACATTCTGCTCACCACCACGTCCGATACGCTGAACGAGCACATCCGCTCCGGCAAGCTGAAGCTGCTCGGGGTTTCCTCGCCCGGTCCTTCTCCGGTTGCTCCCGGTGCGGCATCCATCGGCAGTGCCTTGAAGGGCTATTCGGTCGAAACGTGGTTCGGCATTCTCGCGCCTGCCGGCACTCCGCCAGACGTCTTGGCCAAGCTCAACGCTGCGCTTGGCACGGTGCTGGCGATGCCGCAAATACGGGATCGGTTTCTCTCCTATGGCGTGGAGGCCAAGGCCAGCACGCCTGCCGAACTGCACGCCCTGATCGCCGCAGAAATCCCGTCCTGGCGCAAGGTGATCGAGGAACGCAACGTCAAGACCGAATAGCGGACGTTCGGGGAGAGGGGACTGGCCGAGGCGGAAGAGACCTCGATTAGGGCGATCACCAGCCGGTGGATCGCGGCGTCTGGGCTTCCGCCGACCGCCGGAGCTTGGAGGTAGGCTCGCGCCGCAGCCGCATCGTCACGTTGCCAGAGGAGGAAGCCGCCGATCACTTGGGGTACCAGTCGGCAGAACCAGATCAACGTAGCATCGTCGAAATCGCCGCAGGACATTGGCCTGGTGCCCGGCACATCCGTAATTCGCATAAGGTATATTATGGAATATATTTATGTACAATGAGATCAATCATTTGTGCGGAATTGCTGACATCCGACCTTCGCCAAAGCCCGTATCTCCGTCTGCGCGTCGGCCGTCGTCTTAGCTCTTGACGTCTACTGTGCATGGGGTTGTTTTTCAGGTTTTGAAACGGGTCGAGGTCTGCGAAAGCCGATATTGCCGTGACCTTGTCCGGCTGCAATAAGCGAGGCATCCGCGAGATCGCAGATGACCCTAAGGCCGACCGCCCGTATAGGTTTGCATCTCAGAACAACAACAAACCTTCCGAGGAAGCAGACCCATGGTCCTTTCCACGCGCTATTCCCGACGCACGCTTCTCAAGGCTTCCGCCGCGACCGCGGTCCTGGGCGGCCTCGGTGCGCCCCATGTGGCTCGCGCCCAGAGCGCCGAGTTCACCTACAAGTACGCCAATAACCTGCCCGACACCCATCCGCTCAACGTCCGTGCCAAGGAGATGGCGGCGGCGATCAAGACCGAGACAGGCGGCAAGTTCGACCTGCAAATCTTCCCGAACAATCAGCTCGGCTCCGACACCGACATGCTGAGCCAGATCCGCTCCGGCGGCGTCGAGTTCTTCACGCTGTCCGGCCTGATCCTGTCGACCCTGGTGCCGGCGGCGTCCATCAACGGCATCGGCTTCGCGTTCCCGGACTACGACACGGTCTGGAAGGCCATGGACGGCGATCTCGGCGCCCATGTCCGCGGCGAGATCAAGAAGGCCGGCCTCGAGGTCATGGACAAGATCTGGGACAACGGCTTCCGCCAGACCACGTCGTCGACCAGGCCGATCGCCGGGCCTGACGATCTCAAGGGCTTCAAGATCCGCGTGCCGGTGTCGCCGCTGTGGACCTCGATGTTCAAGGCGTTCGATGCCGCGCCCGCCTCGATCAATTTCAGCGAGGTTTATTCCGCGCTCCAGACCAAGATCGTCGAGGGCCAGGAGAACCCGCTGGCCATCATCTCGACCGGCAAGCTCTACGAGGTGCAGAAGTACTGCTCGCTGACCAACCACATGTGGGACGGATTCTGGTTCCTGGCCAATCGCAGAGCCTGGGAAAAGCTGCCGCAGGACGTGCGCACCGTCGTCGCCAGGAACATCAATGCCGCCGCCGTCAAGGAGCGTGAGGATACCGCCAAGCTGAACGCCAACCTGCAGCAGGAGCTCGCGGGCAAGGGCCTGGCCTTCAACCAGCCGGCCATCGCGCCGTTCCGCGACAAGCTGCGCTCCGCCGGCTTCTATGCCGAATGGAAGGGCAAATATGGCGATCAGGCCTGGGAGCTTCTGGAGAAGGCCGTCGGCAAGCTGTCGTAGCACGTTGGGGCCGTCGAGGTCGGTATCAGGATGGCTCATGTCGAGATCGAGATGACCGAAGCTGTGGGCGAGGTGACGTTGCAGTCCCCTCGCCGACCTTCGCTGCTGGCCTCAGTCGAGCGCGTGCTCGGCCTCGTCGTCGAAATCCCCACGGCGATCCTGGTGGTCGCCGAGATCGTGATCCTGTTTGCCGGCGTGGTCGCTCGCTACGGCCTGCACCGGCCGCTGATCTGGTCGGACGAGCTCGCCTCGATCCTGTTCCTGTGGCTCGCCATGCTGGGAGCGGCGGTCGCGTTCCGCCGCTCCGAGCACATGCGCATGACGGCCGTCGTCGCCAGCGCCAGGCCGGCGATGCGGGCCTATCTCGATCTGGTCGCGACCTCCGCGGCCCTGGCGTTCCTGATCCTGATTGTGTGGCCGGCCTTCGACTACGCCTATGAAGAAAGCTACATCACGACGCCGGCGCTGCAGATCTCCAATATGTGGCGCGCCGCCGCGCTGCCGGCCGGCATCGGCCTGATGGCGGCCTTCGCCTTGCTGCGGCTCGTGCGCGCGGCCGACTACCGAATGGTTGCGGCCGCCGTGCTGTCGGTTGCGGTCGTGATCGGCCTGTTCTGGCTGGCCGAGCCATTGCTGCGACCGCTCGGCAATCTCAACCTCATCATCTTCTTCGTCGGCGTCGCCGGCTTCTGCGTGTTTGCCGGGGTTCCCATTGCGTTCGGCTTTGGTCTTGCGATCTACGGCTATCTCGCGCTGACCACGCGCACGCCGGTCATGGTGCTGGTCGGGCGCATGGACGAGGGCATGAGCCACCTCATCCTGCTTTCCGTGCCGCTGTTCGTGTTTCTGGGGTTGCTGATCGAGATGACCGGCATGGCGCGGGCCATGGTGGCGTTCCTGGCAAGCCTGCTTGGCCATATCAGGGGCGGCCTGCATTACGTGCTCGTCGGCGCGATGTACCTCGTCTCCGGCATCTCTGGCGCCAAGGCGGCCGACATGGCGGCAGTCGCGCCCGTGCTGTTCCCGGAGATGAAAGAGCGCGGCGCCAAGCCCGGCGATCTCGTCGCGCTGCTGGCGGCCACCGGCGCCCAGACCGAGACCATCCCGCCCAGCCTCGTGCTGATCACGATCGGCTCGGTCACGGGCGTCTCTATCGCCGCCCTCTTCACCGGCGGCCTCCTGCCCGGCGTCGTGCTCGCCGTCACGCTCTGCATGCTGGTGTGGTGGCGCTACCGCCACGAGGACATGGGCCACGTCCGCCGCGCGACGGCATCCGAGATCGGCAAGACCTTCGTCATCGCCCTGCCCGCGCTCGCTCTGCCCTTCGTGATCCGCTATGCCGTGGTCGAGGGCATCGCGACCGCCACCGAAGTCTCCACCATCGGCATCGTCTATGGCGCCCTCGTGGGCCTTCTGATCTACCGCCGCTTCGACTGGCGGCGGCTGTTTCCGATGCTCGTCGAGACCGCCGCGCTGTCGGGTGCGATCCTCCTGATCATCGGCACGGCGACCGGCATGGCCTGGGGCCTGACCCAATCCGGCTTCTCGCGCTCGCTGGCTGCAGCCATGACGGGATTGCCGGGCGGGGCTGCGACCTTCATCGCCGTGTCGATCCTGGCCTTCACCATCCTCGGCAGCGTGCTGGAGGGCATCCCGGCGATCGTGCTGTTCGGACCGCTGCTGTTTCCGATCGCCCGCGCCGTCGGCGTGCACGAGGTGCACTACGCCATGGTGATCATTCTCGCCATGGGTATCGGGCTATTCGCCCCGCCGTTCGGCGTCGGCTATTATGCCGCCTGCGCCATCGGGCGCGTCGATCCGGCCGAAGGCATCAGGCCGATCTGGGGCTATCTGCTGGCGCTGCTGGTGGGATTGATCATCGTCGCGATCTTCCCCTGGATCTCGATCGGATTTCTTTGATGCGGTTTAAGGAGGGTGTCGATGAGCGAGCGACAGAATCCGTACAATATCGGCCTCGACAAGACGCAAGCCAACTATGTGCCGCTGAGCCCGCTGAGCTTCCTCGCGCGCAGCGCCGCGGTCTATCCCGATCACGTCAGCACGGTCTATGAAGGCCGCAGCTTCACCTGGGCTCAGACCTATGAGCGCTGCCGGCGGTTCGCCTCGTGGCTTTCGAGCAAGGGCATCGGCGTCGGCGACACCGTCGCGGCGATGCTGCCGAACATTCCCGCGATGAACGAGGCGCACTTCGCGGTGCCCATGACCGGCGCCGTGCTCAACGCGCTCAACATCCGCCTCGATGCGCCTTCGATCGCGTTCCAGCTCGATCATGGCGGCGCGAAAATCATCCTGGTCGATCCAGAGTTTTCAGGCGTCATCACTGCGGCCCTGGCGCAGATGACCGGCCCCAAGCCGCTGGTGGTCGACGTCGACGATGCATCGTTCAAGGGCGGCACCCGCATCGGCGAGATCGAATACGAGGCAGCCGTCGCCGAAGGCGATCCAGGCTTCGCGCCGATCACGCCGAGCGATGAATGGGACGCGATTGCGCTGAGCTACACCTCGGGCACGACGGGCAATCCCAAGGGCGTCGTCACCCATCATCGCGGCGCCTATCTGAACGCCGTCAGCAACATCCTCGCCGGCAATCTCGGCCAGCATCCGGTCTATCTCTGGACGCTGCCGATGTTCCACTGCAACGGCTGGTGCTTTCCCTGGACCATTGCGGCGGCCGCCGGCATCAATGTCTGCCTGCGCAAGGTCGAGCCGACCAGGATCTTCGAGCTGATCAAGCAACACGGCGTCACCCATATGTGCGGCGCGCCGATCGTCTACAACACGCTGATCAACGCGCCCGATGCACCAAAGGGCGATGCGGCCCGCCGCGTCGTCGGCCTGATCGCGGGCGCAGCGCCGCCGGTCGCGGTGCTGGAAGGCGCCGAAAGCATCGGCATCAAGCTGACGCATGTTTACGGCCTGACCGAGGTCTACGGCCCCGCCTCCGTCTGCGCCGAGCAGCCGGGCTGGGATGACCTGCCCGCCGCCGAGCGCGCGCGCATGAAGCGCCGGCAGGGCGTGCCCTACCCGCTGCAGGAAAGCGTCACCGTGATCAACCCGCAAACGATGCAGCAGGTGCCGCGCGACGGCGAGACCATCGGCGAGGTCATGTTCCGCGGCAACATCGTGATGAAGGGCTACCTGAAGAACGAGAAGGCGACGAAGGAAGCTTTCGAAGGCGGCTGGTTCCACACCGGCGATCTCGGCGTGCTCGACGAGCACGGCTACGTCATCATCAAGGATCGCTCCAAGGACATCATCATCTCCGGCGGCGAGAACATTTCCTCGGTCGAGGTCGAGGACATCCTCTACAAGCACCCGGCCGTGCTGTTCGCGGCCGTGGTGGCAAAGCCCGATCCGAAATGGGGTGAAGTGCCCTGCGCCTTCGTCGAACTGAAAGAGGGCGCCAGTGCCAGCGAGGCGGAAATCATCGCCTTCTGCCGCAGCCAGATGTCCGGCTTCAAGACGCCGAAGGCGGTCGTGTTCGGGCCGATCCCGAAGACGTCCACGGGCAAGATCCAAAAGTTCCTGCTGCGCAACGAAGTCGGCTCGGTGAAGGCGATCTCGGCCTGATCAGCGGCCAAAGAAGCTTCCGCCCGCCTGCGGCGGGTGGAAGCTCTCTCATCCTCACATCTTCTTGTAGGCGTCGAGCACCGCCTGACCGTCGGCCCCTGCCTTCTTAAGCCAGTCGGCCGTGAGCTGGTCGCCGATCTTCTGGAAGCCGGCCTTCAGTGCCGGGCTCGGCGGCTCGACAGTCATGCCTTTGGCCTTGAGCTGACCGAGGTACCAATTGGCCTTCTCTTCCCAAGCCTTCCAGCCGCGCGTCTCCGCGGTGGCGGCGGCCTTCAGGATGGCCTCCTGGGTCGGCTTGTCGAGCGCCTCGAACGCAGCCTTGTTGACGAAAGTGTAGTTCTTCGGAATCCAGGCCTGCACGTCATAGAAGTATTTGAGCGACTCCCACGCCTTCGAATCGTAGCCGGTGCCGCCCGACGACATGAAGGAGTTCACCACGCCGGTCGCCAACGCCTGTGGCAGTTCCGCAGCCTGGATCGTGACCGATTGCGCGCCGACCAGTTCGCCGATCCGCGCGGTCCCGACATTGTAGGCGCGCCACTTCAGACCCTTCATGTCCTCGATCGTGGCCAGCGGCTTGTTGACGTAGACGCCCTGCGGTGCCCACGGCACCACGAACAGCAGCTTGAGACCTTGCGCGTCGAGCTTCTTGGCGATCGCAGGCTTGGAGGCCTGATACAGCTTCGTCGCCTCGGGGAAGCTGGTCGCGAGGAACGGCACGACGTCGACGCCGAAGATCGGGTCTTCGTTCTCGTGGATCGACAGCAGCACCTCACCCATCTGCGCCTGCCCGGTCACCACGGCGCGCTTGATGTCGGGGGCCTTGAACAGCGAGGCGCCCGGATGAACCGTGATCTGGAGCTTGCCCGAGGTGGCGGCTTCGACGTCCTTGGCGAACGCGACCAGGTTTTCGGAGTGCGGATTGTCCGCAGGATACGCTGCCGGCAGGTTCCATTTGGTCTGAGCCAAGGCAGGTGTCGCGGCCAGCACAACGCCGGCAATCAAAGATGCGTGGAATAAACGAGACATCATCGGACTTCTCCTCACAGTCGATCTAGAGAACGGGTACGCTCAGTCTGGGAAAGCGAGCTTCGGCAGGAACGTCACGATCTGCGGATACTCCGTGATGATGAAGACCGCAGCGAGCAATAGCACGAAGAACGGGAAGGCCGCCCGCGCGACCGTGAACGTATCGCGGCCGCTCATGTTCTGGAGCACGAACAGGTTGAACCCCACCGGCGGCGTGATCTGCGCCATTTCGACGTGGATGATCAGATAGACGCCGAACCAGACCAGGTCGAGGCCGGCCTGCCTGACCATGGGCAGCACGATGACAGCGGTCAGAACGATCATCGAGATGCCGTCGATCAGGCAACCCAGGATGATGTACATGATGCTCAGATACAGCGCCAGCATGCTCGGCGTGAGCTGCTGGCCCTGGACCCAGGTGGCGAGCGCGGCCGGAATCCCCGTATAGGCCATCGCCGCCGTGGTGTAGGCCGCGCCTGCCAGGATCAGCATGATCATGCAGGTCAGGCGCGTCGCGCTCATGATGCTCTCGAGGAAGTTCTTGCGCGTGAGCGTGCCGCTCCACCAAGCCAGCAGCAGCGCGCCGGAAACGCCCCAGGCCGCGCACTCCGTCGCCGTCGCAAAGCCGAGAACGAGCGACAGGAACACCGCCAGGATCAGCAGCAGGCAGGGCGCGAGCTTGGCGGACTCGCGCAGCTTCTGCCGGAGCGGCATCGGCGGATCGCGCGGCGGAACCTTTGTCGGGTTGAGCAGCGACCAGATGATGATGTAGCCGGAATAGAGCGCGATCACGAGCAATCCCGGCAGGAAGCCGCCGAGAAACACTTGAAGCACGGAGACGTTCGCCGTGACGGCATAGACCACCATCGGAATCGACGGCGGGATCAGCAGGCCGAGCGTGCCCGAGCCCGCCAGCGATCCGAGGCTCAGGCCCTTGTCATAGCCGCGCTTGTCGAGCTCCGGCAGCGCGATCTTGCCGATCGTCGCGCAGGTCGCCGCCGACGAACCCGACACCGCCGCGAAGATGCCGCAGCCGATCACGTTCACATGTGTCAGCCGTCCCGGCAGCCACTGCACCCAGGGCGACAGGCCGCGGAACATTTCCTCCGACAATTTGGTGCGGAAGAGAATCTCTCCCATCCAGATGAACAACGGCAGGGCCGCCAGCGTCCAGGATGAGCTCGCGCTCCAGGTGGTGGTCGCAAGCACGGTGCCGAGCGGCAGGCTCGTGGTGAGCGCCATCGCCACGAAGCCGACCAGCCCGAGCGAGACCGCGATCCAGACGCCGCTTCCCAGCAGCAGGATCATGACGCCGAGCAGGACGAACGACAGCTCGATCATGCCGAGACTGGCCATGGTCAGCCCCCACCGCCCTGCGAGATGCGTTCGACGAACTCTTCCGGAGTTTCGTCGGGCGAGCCCTTCTCGTAGCTCGGACGGTTGCCGCCGATGACGTTGACCATCTCGTCGATCAGCGCGATCGAGAGGATCACGAGGCCGCCGGCGAAGCCGAGCTGGGGAATCCAGAGCGGAAGCGCGACCACGCCCTGCGCCACGTCGTTGAAGCGCCAGGAATCGTAGGTCATCTGCACAGCATGACGGGTGAAGTAGAGAATGAAGGCAGCGGCAATGCCGAGCGCCACGACCTCCGCGATCTGCTTGGTCCGCCCGTGCAAGCGCTCCAGCAACAGGCCGACGCGGATCATCTCTCCGCGCTTGAACGTGTGAGCGAGGCCGAGGAACGCCATCGCCGCCATGCACCAGGACGCAAAATCATCGCCGGCGGGAATGTTGAGCGCAAACTGGCGCCCGACCGACATCACCATCATGATTGCGAAGATCGCGACCAGGAAGACGCCCGCGGCATAGCCCGCGCCGAGATAGAGGAGGTCCAGCGCGCGTCGTACCGGTCCCTGAGTCGCTACATCGTCCTCTGCCAACGCGATCCCCATCCTCACACGATGCGACTCGACGGACCGATAGCATCCGACTGCCGGTCCTGTTTGAATATCGCCCTGCCCAACGCCTGTCTTTCAGACGTTAGATCAACATGATGGGGCCGGTGCAAGCAAGGTCTATGCCGGCTGGCAGGAGAATTTCCACCGCGGGTTTAGTGCGTCTCGAGCCGCAGCCCGTCATAGGCCGGCACCACGCCAGGGGGCAGCGACTGCCGGATAACCTCATAATCGACGTCGGCGGTCATGTTGGTGATGACCGCGCGCTTCGGCTTGAAGCGCTCGATCCAGGACAGCGCGTCGTTGATGCTGAAATGGCTGACATGGCCGGTGTAACGCAGGCCGTCGACGATCCAGAGATCGAGATTTTCCAGCGCCTCCCAGCTCTCGCGCGGGATATCATTGAGGTCTGGCGTATAGGCCGCATCCCCGATGCGGTAGCCGAGCGCGGGGATGTTGCCGTGCTGCACCAGAAAGGCGGTCATCGTCACCGCGCCGCCCTTCCCCAGAATGGTCTGGCTTTCTCCCGCCTCGATCGAATGCCGCGTCAGGATCGGCGGATAATCGCTGCCCTCGGGCGAGATGAAGCAATAGGAGAACCGCGACAGGATGTCCTTGGCGGTCGACTGGTTGAAATAGGTTGGAATGCGCCGGCGCATGTGCATGACGACCGAGCGCAGATCATCCATGCCGTGGGTCTGGTCGGCATGTTCGTGCGTCAGGAACACCGCGTCGATGTGGTCGACATTGGTCGAGAGCAATTGTTCGCGCAGGTCCGGCGAGGTGTCGATCACGATGCGTGTCGTGCCATGCTCGGACGTCCGTTCGACCAGCAGCGAGCAGCGGCGACGGCGGTTCTTGGGATTGTTGGGATCACAGGCGCCCCAGCCGAGCGCCGGGCGCGGCACGCCGGCGGAGGAGCCGCAGCCCAGGATCGTCAGCGTCAGCGTCATGTGGCTCCCAGTCTCAAGCTTTCACCTTCGAGAACAGGCGGAAGAAGTTTTCGCTGGTCTGGCGCGAGATCTCGTCGAGCGACACGCCGCGCGTCTCGGCGAGCACCTTTGCGACCTCGACCACGTAGGCCGGCTCGTTGCGCTTGCCCCGAAATTTGCCGGGCGCAAGATAGGGCGAGTCTGTTTCGACCAGGATACGATCGGGCGGCAGTTCGGCTGCGATCGCGCGTAAGGTCTCCGATTTCTTGAAGGTCAGGATTCCCGTGAAGCCGATATAGAGCCCGAGCGACACCGCCTTCAGTGCCAGCTCGCGCCCGCCCGTGTAACAATGCAGGACGGCGCGAAACGATCCCTTTGCGGCCTCCTCTTCCAGGATGCGCGCGCAGTCCTCGTCGGCCTCGCGGGTATGGATCACCAGCGGCAGGCCGGTGGTGCGGGCGGCGGCGATGTGGGCGCGAAAGCCCCTCGCCTGCGCCTCCGGCGAGCCGTTGTCGTAGAAATAATCGAGCCCGGCCTCGCCGAGCGCGACGACCTTGGGATGCTGGGTCAGCGCAATCAGCTCATCCGGCGCGATGCCGTCCTCCTCGTCCGCATGATGCGGATGGGTGCCGACCGAGCAATAGACGTCGTCATAGCGCTCCGCGATGGCGAGCAGGTCCTGCACCCGCCGGACCCGCGTCGAGATCGTGACCATGCGGGCGATCCCGGCGGCTCGCGCCCGCGACACGATACCGTCGAGATCTTCCGCAAAGTCCGGAAAATCCAGATGGCAATGACTGTCGACCAGCATCGTGCGAACGCCTTCAGGCCGCCGGCTCGACGTAGCGCGGGAACGCCGGCATCGGCGCCGGCAGCGTCGAACCGGGCGCGATGCGCTTGGCGCCGCCGAGCATGTCAAAATTGCGCTCGGCTTCGGGGATGCCGAGGCTGTCGAGCAGCTTGCCGGAGGCGGTCGGCATCGCGGGCTGAGCCAGGATCGCAATCTGACGCACGACTTCGGCGGTGACGTAGAGCACCGTCTTCTGCCTGGCCGGATCCGTCTTGGCGAGCGCCCACGGCGCTTCACCCGCAAAATAGCGGTTGGCCTCCGCGACCACGGCCCAGACGGCGTTGAGCCATTGATGAATCTGCTGCGTCGCCATGGCTTCACGCGAGGCAGCGATCATGCCGTCGGCCATCGCCAGGATCGCCTTGTCGTTGTCGCTGAACTCGCCGGGCTCGGGCAGCACGCCGCCGAGCTGTTTTGCGATCATCGACAGCGAGCGCTGCGCGAGATTGCCGAGATCGTTGGCGAGATCGGCGTTGATGCGCGCGACAATCGCCTCGTGATTGTAGTTGCCGTCCTGGCCGAACGGCACCTCGCGCAAGAAGAAGTAGCGCAACTGGTCGACGCCGTACTGGTCGGCGAGGTTGAAGGGATCGACAGTGTTGCCGACCGACTTCGACATCTTCTCGCCCCTGTTGAACAGGAAGCCGTGGGCATAGACCCGTTTCGGCAGCGGGATGCCCGCCGACAAAAGGAAGGCCGGCCAATACACCGCATGGAAGCGGATGATGTCCTTGCCGATGACGTGCACGTCGGCCGGCCAATAGCGCCAGTTCTTGTCGCTCTCATCGGGGAAACCGACGCCGGTGATGTAGTTGGTCAACGCATCGACCCAGACATACATCACGTGCTCTTCGTCGCCGGGCACCTTCACGCCCCAATCGAACGTGGTGCGCGAGATCGAGAGATCGCGCAGGCCGCCCTTGACGAAGCTCACCACCTCGTTCTTGCGCGAGTCCGGCCCGACGAAGTCGGGCTGATCCGCATAGAGCTTGAGCAGCTTGTCCTGGTACTCCGACAAGCGGAAGAAATAGCTCTTCTCCTCCACCCATTCCACCGGCGTGCCCTGCGGCCCCAAGCGCACGCCATCGTCGTTCACACGCGTCTCGTCCTCGGCGTAATAGGCCTCGTCACGGACCGAGTACCAGCCCGAGTAGGTGTCAGCGTAGATGTCGCCGTTCGCTTCCATGCGGCGCCAGATCTCCTGGCTGGAACGGTGATGCTGCTCCTCGGTGGTGCGGATGAAGCGGTCGAACGACACGTCCAGGCGCTCGTCCATCTCTCTGAAGCGGCCGGCATTGCGCGTCGCGAGCGCGGCGGTGGACATGCCTTCGTTCGCCGCCGTCTGAATCATCTTCTGACCGTGCTCGTCGGTGCCGGTCAAAAAGAACACATCCTTGCCGTCGAGCCGCGCAAAGCGCGCCAGGGCGTCGGTCGCGATCGCCTCATAGGCATGACCGATATGCGGGCTACCGTTGGGATAGGCGATCGCGGTGGTGATGTAGAAGATGTTGTCGCGCGCGGCGGCAACCGCAGGCGTGGCAACGTGCGCAGAAGCGACGGGCTTCGGCGAACGAGGAGCCTTTGGCTTCGGCGCCTTTGGCTTCTCAGGCGTCACGACGGGAGTCGGTGCGGCGGTCACGGCAGGCGCAGCCGCATTTTTCGCGACCTTCTTCGCCGGAGCCTTGGCCGGCTTTTTGGCAGCTTTCTTCACCGCCTTCTTGGCGACGACCTGCTTCTTCGCGGCCTTCTTTGCGGCGCCCTTCTTCACGGTCTTCCTGACGGCAGCCTTCTTGGTCTTCTTGACCTTCTTGGCAGCTTTGGCCGCGCGCGCCTTGGCCTTTTTCGCGGCTTTCTTGACGGCCTTCTTCGCAGCCTTCTTGCCGCTCTTGCGTTTGACGGATTTCTTAGCTCGCGTTGCCACCACGAATTCCTTTACCGGCTTCTCGAATTTTGGAAACGGCTCGGCGTTCCGTTATTGTTTTGCGCATGATCTTTCGGAAAACCGCTGCGCACTTTTCCGGATCATGCTTTAGCGCGTTGCGTCCGCCAGCCAGCCGAACACCGAGAAAACCAAGGGCTTTCGCTCCAGATTGTAGGTTTCGGTGTCGCGCGCGGCGCGGACGATCTTTTCCCATACCTCAGCTAGCCGCGCAAGGCGCGGCAGGTTCTGGTTGGCATTGGCCTCATCCGCATGCAGGCGCTCCGCAATCCAGCGGTCGATGCCGTCGATGAAGGCCGCAAGCGCCACGCGGTCGCTGGTGCCGAGCGAATCGCCGAGCGTGTGCAATTCGCGCGGATCGACCTGCGGCAGGCGCGCGAGCAGCGCCGCCGTGCGCTGCTGAAGCTTCAGGGCCTCGCCACCGAGCAACGTCAGCGTCCGTGCGACGCTGCCCTCGGAGGCCTCGGCCGCCTCGCGCAGCGCGGCATCGTTCGGATCGAGCTCAGCCGCCGAAGCGGCGGCGCCGATCACATCGTTCGTGGTCAGCGGCCGCAGGCGCAGCTTGCGGCAGCGCGACTGGATCGTGGCGAGCACCCGCGCGGGCGCGTGGCTCACCAGCAGGAACAGCGATTGCTGCGGCGGCTCCTCCAAGATCTTCAGAAGCGCGTTGGCCGCGTTCGGATTGAGCTCGTCGACGGTGTCGACGATGCAGACGCGCCAGCCTTCGGCCGCGGCGGTCGAGCCGAAGAAACCGATCGTCTCGCGCGTCTCGTCCACGGTGATCACGGTGCGCATCACGCCGCGCTCGTTGGCGGTGCGCTCGAGCGTCAGCAGGCCGCCATGCGAGCCGGCCGCCACCTGCCGCGCCACGGCGTCGTCGTGATCGATCGCAAGGCTTTCGGCGCGCTGCACGGCCGGCGCCAGCGGCTGCGCATGGGCGAGCACGAAGCGCGCCATGCGATAGGCCAGCGTCGCCTTGCCGATCCCCTGTGGCCCGCCGATCAGCCAGGCATGCGGAATGCGTCCGCTGCGATAGGCATCAAGCAGCGCGGCCTCCGCCTCGCGATGGCCGAACAGCTGCGACGTCTCGCGCGGATGCGGTATGGCGATTTCGCGCTCGGCCTGACGCGGGCTCATACCGACACCACTGACGCAGGCGTTGGCAGCAGGCGCTCGCGCAGCGCCGTCCAGACGCGCGCGGCGACCGTGTCCGGATCGGAATTGGCGTC
Source organism: Bradyrhizobium yuanmingense (assembly GCF_025200905.1). Lineage (NCBI taxonomy): Bacteria > Pseudomonadati > Pseudomonadota > Alphaproteobacteria > Hyphomicrobiales > Nitrobacteraceae > Bradyrhizobium > Bradyrhizobium yuanmingense. The sequence continues at coordinate 3,640,052 of NZ_CP104173.1, forward strand.
GATCAGCACGCAGCGCGCGGGATCCTCCGCCGCGATCTTGCGATAGGCTTCGCGGAGGCCCTGGTGAAAGCTGAGCTTCTCAGCCTCAAACCTGTCGGGCGTGCCGCTGCCGCGGCGCGCGGCGGCACGTTGCAGGCCGATCTCGACCGGCAAATCGAGGATGATGGTGAGGTCCGGCTTGAGGTCGCCGATCGTCACCCTTTGCATCGCGTTGATCAGGCCATCGGGCACCTGGCCGAGGCTGCCCTGATACGCCCGCGTCGAATCCGCGAAGCGGTCGCACAGCACCCAGACGCCCTGGCTCAGCGCCGGCTGGATCACGGTGCGGACATGGTCATCGCGCGCGGCGGCAAACAGCAGCGTCTCGGCCTCGGGGCCGAGCAGCTTGCCCATGCCCGACAGCACCAGATGACGCATGATTTCAGCGCCCGGCGAGCCGCCCGGCTCCCGCGTCACGCGGATGCGCAGCTTTGCCGCCTTCAGGCGGTCGGCGAGCTTCTTGATCTGGGTCGACTTGCCCGTGCCCTCGCCGCCTTCAAAGGTGATGAAGCGTCCCCGTCCGGACGGTCGCTGTGCAGCGCTCTCACTCATGATCAGAGCTTCTCGGCGCCTGCGCGGAACATGCCGATCACGAGCTCGCTGGCGCCGTCGATCGCGCGGCGCATGGTCGAGCCGGTGCCGATCGCCTCCGCGGCGTAGACCGGCGTCTCGACTGCGATGTTGCCGCTGCGCCAGACCCTGACCACGCCGACCCGCTGGCCGGCCTCGATCGGCGCGCGCACCGGGCCACTATAGACGATGCGCGCAATCAGCTTGTCGCTGCCGTTCTTGTGCACCATCACCTTCACAGGGGTCTTGGCGATGAGCTTGACCGACCGGCTCTCGCCGCCGAACACCTTGGCGTAGCCGACGGGCTGCTCGGCTGCGATCAGGGTGCGGGTCTCGAAATTGCGAAAACCCCATTCCAGCATCTTCTTGGCTTCCGTGGCGCGGTCCTCGGGATCGTCAAGCCCGTTGACGACGACGATCAGCCGCGTGCCGTTCTGCACGGCGGAGCCGACCATGCCGTAGCCGCCTTCCTTGGTGTAGCCGGTCTTCAGGCCGTCAGCGCCTTCCATCGAATTGAGCAGCGGATTGCGGTTTTGCTGGCGGATCTTGTTCCAGGTGAACTCCTTCTCGCCGAACAGTTTGTAGAATTCGGGGAAGTCCAGGATGATGTGTCGGGCAAGCATGCCGAGCTCGCGCACCGTCATCTTGTTGCCGGGATCGGGCAGACCGCTGGAATTGGCGAAGGTCGACCTGGTCATGCCAAGCTCGCGGGCGCGCTTGGTCATGAAATCGGCGGCAAAGATCCGCTCATTGCCCGCCATGGCTTCGGCCAGCGCGATGCAGGCGTCGTTGCCGCTCTGGATGATCGCGCCGCGCAGGAGATCGTCGACCGAGACCTTGCTGTTGATGGCGGCGAACATGGTCGAGCCGCCCGAGGGGGCCCCGCCTCTGCGCCAGGCATTCTCGCTGATCCGATACTCGTCGTTCAGCTTGATGTCGCCCTTCTTGATGGCGTTGAAGACGACCTCGGCGGTCATCAGCTTCATCATGCTCGAAGGCGCGCGCAGCTCGTCGGCGTTCTTCTCGAACAGCACGCTGCCCGAGGAGGCTTCGATCAGGATCGCGGTCGGGGCATCGCCGTCGAAGCCGGCATCTTCCGCTTTCTTGCCGCCCTGGACACTCTGGTTGGCCGCATGGAGCGCCCCGCCCCAGCCGATGGCCGCCGCCAAAACCGTCGCGATCAGCCCGCGCGCCAGCGTTCCGGCGGTGAGCCGGTTGCGACGAAGCAAAGGAAGACGAAGTGCCATGGCGAAGCCCTGAGAGAGGCGTTCTAACAGCTGGAACAGATGCGAACAACACGCGGTTGGACGCTTGTCGCCGAGATTGCACGATTCTCGCTGCGCCCCTATCGTGACGCCTCATGTTTTTCGACCAAACCCCTGAAACAAGGCGGAAAAGCGAATGCCCTCAACCCGCATGATCAAGTCCAACGGGGTCGAGCTGTTCGTCCGCGAAGCCGGACAGGGACCGCTTGTAGTGCTGTGCCATGGCTGGCCGGAACTGTCCTATTCCTGGCGCCACCAGATCCCGGCAGTCGCCGAAGCCGGGTTTCACGTCGTCGCCCCCGACATGCGCGGCTATGGTCAGAGCGCGGCACCACTCGATATGAACGCCTACTCGATCTTCGACACGGTCGGCGACGTGGTGGGCCTCGTCCAGGCGTTCGGTGAGACAAAGGCGATGGTGGTCGGCCACGATTGGGGTGCACCGGTCGCCTGGCACGCGGCGCTGTTCCGGCCGGACATCTTCACGGCGGTCGCGGGCCTGAGCGTGCCGCCGCCGTTCCGGGGCCGCGGCAAGCCGCTCGACCTGCTGCGCCAGGGCGGCGTCACCAACTTCTACTGGCAGTATTTCCAGACGCCCGGCGTCGCCGAGGCCGAGCTCGAGCGTGACGTCGCACGCACCATGCGCATCGTCCTCGGCGGGCGGGGCCTCGCCGATCCCACCGCCGCCATGTTCGTGCAGGAGGGCAAGGGCTTTCTCGGCCACGCGGGCGCCGACGAGCCGCTGCCTGGCTGGCTCAGCGAGGCAGACCTGGCCTATTTCACCGAGGCCTTCCGCAAGTCCGGCTTCCGCGGCGGGCTGAACTGGTATCGCAACATCGACCGCAATTGGGAGCTGACCGCGCCCTGGCAGGACGCGCAGATTCACCAGCCTTCCCTCTTCATCGCAGGCTCGAAGGACGCCGTCATCACCGGCCTGATCGGGGCCAAGCGCGTCAACGAGCTCGAGCGCGTGCTGCCCAATCTGAAGCGCAAGCTGATCATCGAGGGCGCCGGCCATTGGGTGCAGCAGGAGCGGCCCGAAGAGGTGAATGCGGCGCTCGTCACGTTCTTGAAGGAGAGCGCGGCTCAGTAGAGGCCGCGGCCGCTCAGGATGCTGCGGGCCTCGGCGGCGCCATCGGTCGATGCGGCCGCGCTGTCGGCGGCGTAGCGACCGTCCTCGCCATAGGACACCGCGCGGGCGTTCTGGAGCGCCTGGCCCCGGCTGCGGCTCGAGGCCGACATTTCCGAGGTAGCATTGAGCGAAGCCATATCGGCCGAGGTACTGCCGAGATTGTATGGCCGCCCCTCCGGCATCGGGACCTCGCCGCGAATGGCACCGCGGGTCGAGGACGGCAGCTCCGGCACAAACGGCTTGGCCGAGGCGACCCGGACCATCGAGGGCGACGGCGCCGGAACGCCGGTGCGCAGGGTCGCCAGAAGCTGGCGGTCGTCGGAGCCTTCTAGCGGAGCCCGGCCGACATATTCGACGCGGACCTTGGCGACGCCATTTCCTTTGAATTCAAGGAGTTCGGCAGCCTTGTTCGAGACGTCGATGAGGCGGTTGCCGTGGTAAGGCCCGCGGTCATTGACGCGGACGATCAGCGACTTGCCGTTCGAGACGTTGGTGACCCGGGCGTAGGACGGCATCGGCAGGGTCGGGTGCGCCGCGGTCAGCGAGGTCATGTCGAACACCTCGCCATTGGCGGTCAGGCGGCCGTGGAAACTGTCGCCGTACCAGGAGGCCATGCCCTCAGCTCGGTAGTTGACGTCCTCCTCCGGCACGTAAGTCCGGCCCGCCACGACATAGGGCTTGCCGACGCGGTAGGTGCCGCCGCCCTTCGGGACCGGATCGCCAAAGGCCACCACCCGCGGGCTCGAGGACACGCCGTATTTCGGGTCGACGCGGCTGGCGAACTTGTTCGAGGAGGCGCAGTTGGCGAGCGCAAGGCAGGTCGCGACCGCCGCAACACCGCGCGCGGCTCGCAAAACCGAATCTGACCGACGGATCCCCATGCGCCCCAAATACCACTTCGCCGGAGGCGTACCCAACCCGCTTTGGCTACGGGGAGCGCTGTCCGGTCATCTCATCCAAGGCGGCCCACCACCGTCTCGGAAGCGGTAACGATAACGCAACCCGAACGCGGCGGAAATGGGGAGCCCACGGCGATCACGCCGGGATGGTAAACGAGACGTTCGCATTTTTCCGTTGTTCTACGGGGCGATGGCCCCCGCACTGTGCCAGTGCCGGACAGTCTGTTGCGCCAAATCCTCACTCCACCCCCATTGTCGCGCCGCTCACCGAAATTCTTTTGACTGTGCAAGGCCGCCCGCGTTCTCTCGGATGCGAGGGCGGGATTTGGAATTTAACGATGATCGAGACGGTTTCGGCACTGATGGGTCTGGTAAGCGCGGGGATCTTCCTGGCCCATGCGTTCGAGGGTTACCGCACGAGGGCATAAAGGCACTCGCGCGGACGGCAAGCATCACCTCTTTCAAAGCGGCGCGTTCGGACGGTCTTGGTCGATCCACTCGCGCATCGAACACGAGAGCGGCAGGTGTCCCATGCGTAATCATGACCTCGTATCCGATGGCTTCCTGGCCTTGACCGCCGGCGGCTTGGTGCTGCTCTGCTCGAGCCTCGTCGCGCTGGCGTTTGCCTGAACCGCACGTCCTCCTGTCCAACACCGGTTCTCTCCATTGCGGCGCAGCAGGCGCGGCCGTCCCCGCTCCCATTCAGTTGATTGAATTATTGCGTTCGGCGCCTCGACCAATTGCAAGAGGCCATCACCAACGAGGGTGACGCAAATGCTTGCCGAGAAGTTCTTCCTGGTCTTGGAATCCCTGATCCGCGGCAACCGCACCTATCCGGATGGAAGCCCCCGGGTCATCAGCACCTCCCCGCATGTGCCGGTCAGGCTGCCGTCAGCGAAATAACCGGCGCGTCCGCCAGCCGCCGAAATCCGCCGCTCAGCGCAGGCCCAACAGCGAGCGGCGGTAGAAGCCGCCGCGGGCCTCGTTCTGGCAGACGAAGCTGCCGTCGAAGCCCTGGCCGTAGCGCTTCTGACCCTTGCGGTAATAAACGCCCTTGCCGAAGTCGAGCCAAACCACCTTGTCGCGCGGGCAATGACGCTGGGCCTGCGCCTCGTAGCGAAACGGCGTCAGCGGTGTCGCCGAGACCTCGGCGCCACCTGCAGCGACCAGCATGGCGCCGGCGCATGCGATTGCGCCGGACCATTTGCCAAAGCTGCCCCGTGACATGCCCCCACCTCCCGCTCGCCGCCGTCTCCGGCGGCTGGCACGGTAGCACGAAACGGCACAGCCCGCGGAAGGCGTCAAGCGCGCCGAATGAACGCGGCAGCAAGTGTCATTGCCGGTCCGCTTCGAGCTGCGCCAGCGCCTGGTGCAGACATTCCTGAAGCCTCTGCGCGACCTGCTCGCGCGCGATCCCCTTGCCTGCGAGATCGCCCGCCACCTTGCCGACCACGTGGTCCATCGTCCGGCTCTCCAGATGGTCCGTCACCAGCGCAGCCGCGTAGCCTGCAGCGGCATCGCCACTGAGCCCGAGCTGGCCTGCGGCCCAAAGCCCGAGCAGCTTGTTGGACCGCGCCGTGGCCTTGAACATCAATTCCTCGTCGTGGGCGAATTTGGCTTCAAAGCCCCGCTCGCGCTTGTCGAACGTGGTCATGGTCAGCTCCATTCTGCGTCGCTGATGAGGATCGGACTTGCTGGGAGCGAACGTCTCCATGGTTCAGGTCAGTTTTGGATCATCAGAAGCTTCCTCCCGGAAGCGAAGCGCCGTCAAGCCTGCCGATGGGAAGCGGCATTGGCGGCCGACAATCAAATGCAGGCCGCCAGCAGATACGATTTTTTGGTAATTGCGCGGCTAAGCGCGTTCGCTTAGCCCTTCGCCGCCGCCGCTTCGCGCGCCAGCCGCTCGGCCTTCAGCCGTTCCTTGTTGGCATAGAACGCCTTCTGCGCCGCTTCGTGATCGCGCATGGCCTTCTCGGCCTCGATCCGCCGAGCCGCATCGCGAGCGTGGCGCTGTTCGGGAGTCAGGGGTTTGCGTCGGAAGGAAAGGTCTTCAGTCATGCCGAATGAACGTGGCCGTGAGGAAAAAGTTCCGCATGGTCCCGTTCGAGACCGTCGGCCGGGGGCATAAGTTGTCCGAAAACAACCCCATGCACAGTAGCTAAGTTCCTCTACCACAACGCTTTTCTCAATGAGGGCCAGAGATCCGCGCTCCGATCGCCGGAACCGTCAGATCGCGATGTCCGCGATCACGGGCAAATGGTCGGAATAGGCGCGCGCCGCATGATCGGTCCAGACTTTCTCGATTCGGCTGTCACGCGTTGCGTAGATCCGGTCGAGCCGCATGAGGGGCAAGCGCGATGGGAAAGTTCGCAACCGCGTCCGGTTCGGGCAGGCCTGCGCGAGCACGCGCCGCACCGATTTCACCCAAAACCAGTCGTTGAAATCGCCGAGGACGACGGTCCTTTCCGGCCTCACCAGGCTCACCACGGCCTGAGCCTGCGCATAACGCTCGTGGATGCTGAGGCCGAGATGAGTGGCGACCACGCGGACGTCGCCGAAAGGCGTCAGCAACCCCGTCGCGATCGCCCTGCGCGGCTCCCGCTCTCGATACGACACGTCTACGATCTCGGGCACGCTGGAGAACGGAAAGCGGCTCATGAGCATCTGGCCGTAGTCACCGTCCTCCGTGACGATCGACTTGGCATGAACGCGATGATCGCCGACGACGCGCGCCAGCTTCGCGAACGGATCGTCCGACCGCGATCGGGAATCCACCTCCTGGAGCGCGACGACATCCGGCGACCATTTGCGAATGATGGAGCAAACGCCTTCCAGATCGAACGTCGGATTGAGATTGAACGTGCCGTGCACGTTCCACGTCATGAAGCGCATCGGCGCCATCAGCGCCTCCCGGCGAGCCACGTCGCGAGGAATTGAGCGCCCGCACAGACGCCGAGCCAGCCCAGAAATGCCAGCGTGAGCAGCAATACGCTGCTCCAGGACGCATTCCTGGCCAGATCGGCGATCTGCGCTCCCAGAACGGCCATGGCGAGAATGCCGGGCATCATGCCCAGCAGCGTTCCAACCAGGAAATCACGGAGCGGCAGCGTGCTCGCGCCAGCCGCGACGTTCACCAGCGAGAATGGTGCGATCGGAATCATCCGGATGACGACGACGGCCAGGATTCCCTTGCCGACAACGCGCTCCTGGATGCGCGCGGCACGGCGTCCCAACAAGCGCTGAAGGCGCTCTCGGCCCAGGAACCGTCCGATCGCAAAAAGGAGGAGCGCGCTGAGCAAGACGCCCGCCATTGCGGTGACGAAGCCCAGCCAGGGCCCCAGGGCGGCGGCGGTCGCAGCAATGAGCACGAGAACCGGAAAGATGACCAGCCCGCCGACGACAAAGGCCGCAATTGCGAATGGCGGTCCCCAAACGGACTGCGAATAGGCAGACAGGAACGACGAGATCCGGCCCGGATCGGCGTAATCGCTGAGGGACGTGTACGACCAGGCCAGCGTCAGTCCAAGAAGTGCCAGCGCGATCGAGGCGATCCCGATGATCGTCTTCGTGCTCCACATGCGCGATGCCGCCCGCTCGAGATGAAGAGGCAGCTCAGGGTCCGCCACCGGCTGAACCAGGGTGGCCAGCGTGCTGGTCAGAACCGAGGACTCCACTTTTCGCAGCGTCTTCGCCCCACCCTTTTTCGACACCTGGTCCAGCAGGGCGAACAGCCGATGCTCGTTTTGCGTGACGGCCTGCTCGTCGAGACCGCAGAAATGAGCGATGAGCCGACGGCGGACCGAGGCGATGAAATCCCGATGCTGCTCGGATTCAGCTTCAAAGATGAGGTCGCATTCGCTGTCGGCGCCCATGGAACGATTGTTCAGATTGGCCGAGCCGATCCGCAAGATCCTGTCATCGACGATCATGAGCTTGCTGTGCACCATCACCGCGGCTTCCTTATTGCCGCTGCGGGAGATCGGATAGACGAAGCGGATGCGATCGGCCACGCCAGCTGCGCTGAAGCAGTCGATGAAGGCGCCACGGCCGTTCTGCATGGCCTGGGACTCAAGCCACGAGGAATGCAGTTTCGGAGCGACGACCAGAACCCGAAGCGACGGCACGCGACACATCTGCTCCGCCAATTCGTGCGCCATCCTGGTCGCGCTGGTGAATTGATTTTCGATGTACACGAAGCTCGTTGCCGACCGGATCGCCGCAATGAAGGAGCGTTCGACCTCCTTGATGGTCGAGCCTGCAGGACAGACCACCTCGGTCCTGGCGATCCCGACCGGTAAGTGCTCGGCCTCGACAGGCACGTTCGCCGGCCAGCGACCGTTCCTCGGTGCGCGCCGTTCATCGGACTGTTGGCCTGCCGCACGCCAGCGTTGCTCCGCGAGGGCGAACAGCTGCTCCGCAGCATCCCCGTCGACCAGGCACTGAACGTCGTGAAACGGTGGATATGGCTTGCGCTGTGGGTCGCAGCGCATGGCATTGTCGGCGCGGTGGTCACTCGTGTCCCAGCGCCGGATCGTCAGATCGAGGCCGCCGACGAACGCCAATGATCCGTCGACACAGACGATCTTCTGGTGTTGCGCCGAACCGAACGGAAGCGTGGCGTCCAGATGAAACCGGACGCGGCCATCGGTATCGGCAGTGAATTTCGCCGCGGAATTCCACTCCCTCTCGGAAGCGTAAAACGAGACGAAGTCCCAGACGAGAATGTTGATGCGCAAGGCGGGCCGGCGCCGCACCAGGGCGCGCAGGAACGGACCAAGCTCGTCAGGCAGGCCATCATCGGCACGTCCGGAAGCTCCGACCAGACGTGTCCTGCTATGGATGTCCCATCCGACGATGTAGACGACATCCTGCGCCTCCAGCAGTGCCTCCCGCAGGGCGGCGAAATAGGCGGCGGCATCATTCAGTACCGCCACGCGCCGCGCCTTGCACCGCCGCCAGACGGTGTCGCCGGGAGTGAGTGTCGATGCGCTCTGAAGCAGGTGGACCTCGCAATTCGCGTTTGCGTCTAAACGCGCTGGAGGCTCAAGGGGTTCCAGGCGGTCAACGGCTGCGGTTCGATGCGAATGCCGAATGTCCGGCGCCCACTGCGCCCGTCGCACAAGTCGTCATTTGGTGCGGACAAACTTCGCGCCGGCGCTCCTCAACACATCGACAATTTTCTCAGGGGCATCGCCGTGAAAATCGACGGAAACCTCGATCAGGCCTTCCAGCTTCTGCCGCCCCTCCGGAGTGGGCGCTGTCTTGACGTCGGGTCCTGCCGCGCGTGTTCCCACGGTGTTCGCAGCGCCGGCAGGCTGGACGAAGACGTCGCCTCGCGGCACGCCGCATTCCTGCACGACATGCTCAACCGCAAGCTCGGCTCCGCGGCGCGTGTCGAATTCTCCAATGATGGTGCTTTCCAAGGCTGCTCTCCGTGTGCTCGAGACTGCGAACAACAGGCGAGCCGAGGCCAAGTTCCTGAGGGAGCATGCAAGAGGATGACGGTCGGATCCCAGGCGCTGATGATCAGAACCGAATGAGTCCAAACAGGAAGAGCAGCGCCACCGTGACCAGGCCGGAGATCAGCAGCGAGCCGAGACATCCCAGCCGGTTCGAGAAAAAGAAGAACATGCGTTGCCCGCTGTGAAGCTTGCTGTCGGGCTAATCTCTCTAAGTCAGTAGCGTTCCTGCACAGTTTCGCGTGTCCGTGGCTCTAGCACGCAACGCTTCCTTCCACTGCATTTCAACCAGTCCCGATCCTCCTCTTGAAGACTGGAGATCCAAACGCAACATGGGTCTACGGCACCGCCGGAATCCGTCTCTCCAACATCGCGGGCCGGACTTGAGCGAGGAAGATTGAACAGATCCGTCGGGCTGCGGTGTTAGGAATGGGTCTCGGCCAAATGACCCGAGCGGCACCGGGGCGCCGCCAATCCAGACCTTGGGAGTGACGCGCCGAGGCGCCCCAGTCTTTCCAGCGCAGGCTAGTGCAACACGCGAGCGGCTTCGGCGAGCCGGACCCTTTCTCTCAGCTCCTCGAGCTCCTCGATCGCGTCCAGCAATCTCACCAGTTCGCGGGCAATATGTGTCAAACCGGACTTGGATTGCTTTAAGATACGAACTCGCTGTGCCATCGGTGCACGCCTCCATGGTCGGGCACGTCCAATTGGCAAGGAGCGTGCCAGCCCACGAGGGGAACTTATGGCGATTTCTGGCGGAAGGGGTGGGATTCGAACCCACGGTACCCTTGCGGGCACGCCGGTTTTCAAGACCGGTGCCTTAAACCACTCGGCCACCCTTCCAGTCCCGGGAATGGGTGTCGCTTAACGTAGTCGACCGCGCAAGGCAACGCCAAGTTGGCGCAAGTGCTCAAACCTTTGTCGGCCGGAGCGCGGCGCGTTCCTTTTCCTGAACAACCTGTCTAGCTCTTCGGGCAATCAACCAGGACGGCACTCCGGATGTACTTGGTCCTCTGCCGGTCGCTGACGTTGCGCCCGAATTGAGGGCTGTAGTTCAAGTCGTAGCGGCACCCTGCCTGCATTGCCTTGTAGATCGCGCCCCGTTCGATCACGTAACTCCCTTGTGGGAGCGTCTTGAGGCGGACCTGTGTGATGGTCTGCTCCTGGCCGTGGTCCGGGCCGAGATAGGTAACGCGATCGGTCGAGCCGACCGACCAGACCACCGCAACTGCGCACATCAGTGAAACGGCGAAAGCAGCGACCAGCCCGAGTTGCGGTGGCTCGACGGAGTCCAGAAACGAGCTCATGCCGTTTCGTGTCGTTCCGGGCCTTGCGGTTCAAAGGCTCCCTCACCTTTGCGTCGCGCAACAGAAAGCGCGGCGCCCCGCGAAGAGCGCCGTCCTGAAATTCTTTGTTGTTTGCGTCTAGCTCAGTAGCCGCAGGACGCGCAGTTCATCTGCACCGGGGCGTAATAGGAATAACCCGGCGAGACCATCTCGACGCGCTGCCGGGTGGCGTATTGCGGCGGGATGCGCTCGTACTGGACGCTGGGCGGCGCGACCATCACGGTCTGCGGCACCATCACGGTGCGGTACTGCGCCGGCGTGCGGTGCGCGACCACGGAGCCGGGCGAGACCATCACGGTCTCGTCGACGGCGCGGTATTGCGGCGGCACATATTGTTGCTGGTAGCAGGTCGTGCACGGCGGCGGCGTGTAGCAATTGTAGCAGCCGGCGGAGGCCGCGCCCGTCATGGAAATGGCGGCGACGGCCGTTGAGAAAACGACAGCGAGAGTACGAGACATTGCGGTGGTGCCCCAGTTGCCCGAAACGGATCTGCGAAGGTCGCGGGAGTATACGGCGCAAAACCTTGCCTTGCCGAACTTCGTCGAGGCATCCTTAATGCGAACGATCGATCGCGGCGGAGCGGTAAGAACTCATTGACCACGCGCATTAACGCGCGGGATGTTTGCGCGGGGGTGCGCATGACAGCGAGTCCGCGATCGGAGATCGCCGCGGCACTCGTTCGAGCATAATTTGCAGTTCATCCTCGTTCCATGTTCGAGCTTTCAACGCCTCGCTGCTCTTTCCAGAAACTCCAACAGCGAGGGATCGGTCTCCTCCAGTTCGACGAAGCGACGGCGCAGCTCATCGGCGATTTCAGCGGTGGCATCGCGCGACCATCCCTCCGCGGTATTGAAGGCCACGATACGTGCGGGATGGAGATATTGCCCTTCGGCGAGATGTCTGAGCAGGGTCGCGCGATTCGCGTCCTCCTCGGCCGTCTCGCACCAAGCCCGGCCCAGGCGGCGGCCGAAATCATCGAGCACAAGATAGACGTCCCGGTCTGTCGTGATTTGCGGCACGAGTGATGGAGAATGACTCATGGCTAACTCCGCTATTGGCAATCCGAACCTTTGCGGACGAACCTCGATACGGCGACCGCCTCGGCTGGATTCGGAAAAAATGGATTTCGACGATTTTTCTTAGGATGGCATGATTAAATAAAAATAAAAACAAAATTAATAAAAATTAAATAGCAAAATGTGGACAATGCACTAAGTTGATGATGCCTGGCGGGCGAGCCCGCACGTCGGGTGCCCACTGAGCAAACGGCTCCCGCTCCCACCCCAACCAGCCCCACGCCCTAGGGAGGCGGGGGCCGTTCTTTCCCGATCTCCGTTCCGGCTACTTCCTGCAACGGCGCATCCGGGTGGTCGCACGGAGCCGCGAGGCGTTCCGAAGATCGCCGATCCAGGCCAGGGGCGCCGATGCCGCCTACTTCGGACGCCGCTTGACCTCGCGCACCGCACCGCGCGCGGCACTGGTGGTGAGCGCGGCGTAAGCCTGCAGCGCGGTCGAGACGTTGCGCTTGCGGCCTTGCGCCTGCCAGGCAGCATCGCCCTTCGCCTCCTCCGCGGCGCGGCGCTTGGCGAGCTCCTCGTCGGAGACCTCGAGGCTGATGCTGCGGTTTGGGATGTCGATGGCGATGATGTCGCCGGTCCGCACCAGACCGATATTGCCGCCTTCGGCGGCCTCCGGCGAGAGATGGCCGATCGACAGGCCGGAGGAGCCGCCGGAGAAGCGGCCGTCGGTGACGAGCGCACAGGCTTTGCCGAGGCCCATCGATTTCAGATAGCTGGTCGGATACAGCATCTCCTGCATGCCGGGGCCGCCACGCGGGCCTTCATAGATGATGACCACGACCTCGCCGGCGACGACCTTGCCGCCCAGGATACCGTCGACGGCCGCGTCTTGGCTCTCGAACACGCGCGCGGGGCCGGAGAATTTCAGGATCGAGGCATCGACGCCGGCGGTCTTCACGATGCAGCCGTCCTGCGCGAGATTGCCGTAGAGCACGGCGAGACCGCCGTCCTTGCTGAAGGCGTGCGCGAGATCGCGCACGACGCCCTTCTCGCGGTCGGCGTCGAGCTCGTCGTAGCGGCGCTCCTGGCTGAAGGCGACTTGCGTGGGGATGCCGCCGGGCGAAGCGCGATAGAAGGTCCGGACCGTCTCACTCTTGGTGCGCTTGATGTCCCAGCGCTCCAGCGCCTCGTTCATGGTCGGCGCGTGCACGGTCGAGACCGAAGTGTCGATCAGCCCGGCGCGGTCGAGCTCGCCGAGGATGCCCATGATGCCGCCGGCACGGTGCACGTCCTCGACATGCACGTCGGCGACGGAAGGCGCGACCTTGCAGAGCACGGGCACGCGGCGCGACAGACGGTCGATGTCCTTCATGGTGAAGGCGACCTGCCCCTCATGGGCGGCGGCCAAGAGATGCAGCACGGTGTTGGTCGAGCCGCCCATCGCGATGTCGAGCGTCATCGCGTTTTCGAACGCCTTGAAATTCGCGATGTTGCGCGGCAGCACGGATGCATCGTCCTGCTCGTAATAACGGCGGACCAGATCGACGATGGTGTGACCGGCCTCGACGAACAGGCGCTTGCGGTCGGCATGGGTTGCGACCACCGAGCCGTTGCCGGGCAGCGCGAGGCCCAGCGCCTCAGTCAGGCAGTTCATGGAATTGGCGGTGAACATGCCCGAGCAGGAGCCGCAGGTCGGGCACGCCGAGCGCTCGATCACCTTGACGTCCTCGTCGCTGACCTTGCTATCGGCGGCGGCCACCATGGCGTCGATGAGGTCGACCGCCTTGGTCTTGCCGGCCAGCTTGACCTTGCCGGCCTCCATCGGCCCGCCCGAGACGAACACGGCGGGGATGTTGAGCCTGAGCGCGGCCATCAGCATGCCGGGCGTGATCTTGTCGCAATTGGAGATGCAGACGAGGCCGTCGGCGCAATGCGCGTTGGCCATGTACTCGACGCTGTCTGCGATCAACTCGCGCGACGGCAGGCTGTAGAGCATGCCGTCATGGCCCATGGCGATGCCGTCGTCGACCGCGATGGTGTTGAATTCCTTGGCGACGCCGCCGGCCTGCTCGATCTCGCGTGCCACGAGCTGGCCGAGGTCCTTCAGATGCACGTGGCCCGGCACGAACTGGGTGAAGGAGTTGACCACCGCGATGATCGGCTTGCCGAAATCGGCGTCCTTCATGCCCGTCGCGCGCCAGAGGCCGCGGGCGCCCGCCATGTTGCGGCCGTGGGTGGTGGTGCGGGAGCGATAGGCTGGCATGGCGGTTTCCGTCCTCGGGTTTGCGTCGGCCGGGGCGGGAAAATGTGGAGCCACCTCAGGCCTTTCCGGCCGGATAGCGCACGGGGGCAGCCCGCGCAACGGGAACTTGGGTCGGACAGGGCTCCCCTGCTCCCGGCGCGGGGGCTCGTCGCTCACTCTCTGTCATTCCGGGGCGATGCGCAGCATCGAACCCGGAATCCATCGGGCGGCAGCACCCGCGGGACAATGGATTCCGGGTTCGCGCCTTTCGGCGCGCCCCGGAATGACGGCGGGGGCGTCGGAGCCCCTATTACAGCGTCGGATCGAGCCGATCGCGCAGCCAGTCGCCGATCACAGAGACCGCCAGGGTGGTGACCACGATGGTCGTCGCCGGCGCCAGCATGATCCAGGGGGCGCGGGTCAGATATTCCCGGCCGTAGCCGACCATGTTGCCGAGGCTGGTCATCGGCGGCTGCACGCCGAGGCCGAGGAAGGACAGGCCTGACTCCATCAGGATCACCTCGGGGAACACGAGCGTGGTCGAGACGATCAAGGTCGAGGCGATGTTGGGCAGGATGTGCCGGAGATAGATCCGCGACGGCGTCGCCCCTAATTGGCGGACGGCGGCGGCGTAGCCCTGCGCATTGGCGGAGATGGCAAGGCCCCGCGCGATGCGGGCGTAGCGCTCCCAGCCGAACAGGCCCATCAGCCCGACCAAGAGCGGCAACGAGTTGCCGAAGAAGGCGAGCACGGCCAGCGCCATGATCAGGAAGGGCATGCTGGCCTGGAAGTCGGTCAGCATCAGCACGAGCTGCTCGACGAACCCACGAAAATGCGCGGCGAGGAAGCCGAGGGTGGTCCCGACCACGGCCGAGATTGCGGTCGCGCCGAACGCGATCAGGAGCGAGATGCGGATCGAGACGAGCAGCCGCGACAGCACGTCCCGGCCAAGCTCGTCGGTGCCAAGCCAGTGCGCGGCATTGCCGGGCGCAGCAAGCCGGTTGCGCAGGTCGAGCTGCGTGAAGCCGTAAGGCGCGATCTTCTCCGCAAAGGCCGCGATCAGCAGCATCGCGACGATCCAACTGATTGCCAGCGCGACCGAGACCGGAATGGCCGGCAGGCTGATGCGGCGTGAAAACGCCTTGGTCTCCTTCAGCGTCGCGTCGGTCATGCGTGCGCTCCTTTGCTGCGCAGGCGCGGGTCGAGGAAGCCGTAGAGGAAGTCGACAATCAGATTGGACGTCACCATGGTCATCGCAACCAGCAGCAGGATGCATTGCACGACCGCGAGATCGCGGTTGGCAACCGCAACGACGAGAAGCCGCCCTACTCCCGGCCAGGCGAACACGCTCTCGACCACGACCGCGCCTGCGATCAGCGTGCCCACCATGAAGCCGAGGATAGTCACGGTCGGGATCGCTGCATTCGGCAGCGCATGCGAGGTCACCACCTTGCGCCACGGCACGCCTTTTGCGGATGCGGTGCGGATATAGGGCTGGCCCAGCACCTCCAGCATGGCGCTGCGGGTGAAGCGCGCCAGCACCGCCGCGCCGCCGAGGCTGAGCGTTGCGATCGGCAGGATGGCGTGGCGCCAGCTGTCCTGCCCGCCCGAAGGGAGCCAGCCCAGCTGCACGGCGAAGATCAGCACCAGCAGCAGCGCGAGCACGAAGCTCGGCACGGTAAAGCCCGCGACCGCCGTCATCATCACGGCGCGGTCGATTCCCGAGCCGCGATGCAGCGCGGCGTAGATCCCTGCGGGAACGCCGAGCGCGACCTTGAAGAAGAACGCCGGCAGGGTCAGCGCCAGCGTTGCCGGGATGCGTTCCAGCACCAGCTCGATCGCGGGCCGGCCGTCGCGCATGGAGCGGCCGAGTTCGCCCTTGGCGATGGCGCCGAAATAATCGAAATATTGAGCCCAGATCGGGTCATCGAGGCCCCAAGCCTTGCGGAATGCCGCGAGCACCTCCGGCGGCGCCTCCGGTCCCAGGATCATCAGTGCGGGATCGCCTGATAGCCGCAACACGATGAAGGCGAAGGTCACGACGAGCACGATCGTGAGCGCGGCGCGTCCGATCCGAATGGCGAAATAACGTCCCATCACGCGGCGTCCCGTGTCGCAGCGCCGGCGACGAGATGGCAGGCGACCTGCCTGTCGCCGCCGACAGCGGACAGCGCCGGCACCTCGCGCGCGCAGCGCGCGATGGCGCGCGGGCAGCGCGGATGGAAGGCGCAGCCCGTGGGGCGCGCGGCCGGGTTCGGCGGGTCGCCTGCTAGCACGATGCGGCCCGCACTGCGGCGGCCCGGCGCGGGCGAGGCCGAGACCAGCGCCTGGGTGTAGGGATGCTCGGGCCGCGCGAACAGATCGTCCGCGCTGCCGATCTCGACGATGCGGCCGAGATACATCACGGCGACGACGTTGCTGATCTGCCTGACGACGCGCAGATCGTGGCTGATGAAGAGCAGCGTCAGCGACAGCTGCGCCTGGAGATCGCAGAGCAGATTCACCACCTGCGCCTGGATCGAGACGTCGAGCGCGCTGACCGGCTCGTCGCAGACCAGGAAATCCGGCTTGGTGGCCAGCGCCCGCGCCAGCACGATGCGCTGACGCTGCCCGCCGGAGAGCGCGCCGGGATAGCGCGCACCATGCGCCGGCGTCAGTTCGACGGCGCGCAAGAGCTCGCGGACGCGCTCGTCGCGCATCGCAGGCGTGCCGACGCCGTGAATGTCGAGCGGCTCGCGAATCTGCGTGGCGACCGGCAGCCGCCGGTCGAGTGCACCGAGCGGATCCTGGAAGATCATCTGCATCCGCGCGCGCTGCGCACGCCACGCCGTTGTCCCAAGCGCGGCCATCGGCTTGCCGTCGAACCGCACCGCGCCGCTGTCAGGCGGCTCGAGGCCGAGCACGATGCGGCCCGTGGTGGATTTGCCCGAACCGGATTCGCCGACGAGACCGAGCGTCTGGCCCCTTGGAATCGTCAGCGACACGCCGTCGACGGCATGCACGGCCGCAGCTCTCCCGAACATTCCGGAGCGCATCGCATAGGTGCGCGAGATCGCGGAGACCTCGACGAGCGGCGGACTCATTCGGCGGCCATCCCGAGCAGCGCGCGGCGCGATGTCTCGGCACGGACGCAGGCGACGCTGCGATCATCGGCGATCGGCGCGAGGGGCGGCGCCGCAAGGCCGCATGCTTCCGCGACAAGCGCGCAGCGCGGCGCGAAGGCGCAGCCGCCGGGCATGTGCGCAGGATCAGGCACCGTGCCGGGAATGGCGGTGAGGCGCCGCCGCGGACCATCGAGCGGCGGCAGCGCGCCGATCAATCCTTGCGCGTAGGGATGCACGGGATCGGCGAACAGCTGGTTGCTCGGGGCCTGCTCGACGATGCGGCCGGCATACATCACCGCGACGCGGTCGCAATTCTCCGCGACGACGCCGAGGTCGTGGCTGATCAGCACCATGGCCATGCCGAGCTCGCGGCGGACCGTGGAGAGCAGCTCCAGGATCTGCGCCTGAATGGTGGCATCGAGCGCAGTGGTCGGCTCGTCCGCGATCAAGAGATCGGGATTCCCGGCCAGCGCCATCGCGATCATGATGCGCTGGACCTGGCCGCCGGAGAATTCGTGCGGATAGGCCTCGAGCCGGCGGCCAGCGTCGGGAATGCCGACGAGATCGAGCAGCCGCCGCGCCTCCGCCTTCACGGCGTTGCCTTGGAGATCGCGATGCAGCGCCAGCGCTTCGCAAAGCTGCCTGCGGATGGTCAGCACCGGGTTGAGCGCGCTCGCCGGATCCTGGAAGATCATGGCGATACGCCCGCCCCTGACCTGATCGAGCTCGGCGGCCGGTGCGCCGAGAATCTGGCGCCCGTCGAGCCGCACCGAGCCAGAGACTTGCGCATGGCGCGGCAACAGGCCGAGCGCGGCGAGCCACGTCACCGATTTGCCGGAGCCGGACTCGCCGACGAGGCCGATGGCCTCGCCCTTCTGCAAGGCAATGTCGACGCCGCGCAGGACCGGCACGCCGTTGAAGGCGACGCGCAAGTCCTCGATGCTGACCAGCGGCTTCACCTTTAGACCTCGAAATTGCCGGCGCGGAAATCCATCGCGAAGGCGGGCGCTGCCTTCCACTTGATCGATTTCGGCTTGGCCGTGAAGGTCGCGTTCTGGTGCAGCACCGTGTAGGCGGGATCTTCGCGCTCGGCGATCTCGAGCATGCGGCGGAACGCCTTCTTGCGCGCGGCCCGGTCGGTCGAGGTCTCCAGGAATTCGGAGAACGTGTTCAGCTCGGCATTGGTCCATTCGCCGATCTGCTGCTGCTGGCCGTTCGGCCCGTGCTGGGCGACCAGCGACGACACCGGATCGTTGAAGGCGGCCGAGTTCGACCAGTCGCGCACGGCGCGTGCCGGCCCGCGCTCCATGATCTGCGACCAGTTCTCCTTGGTCTCGATCTGCACGTTGAGCCCGACCGATTTCCACATCTCGACCAGTATCTGCGCGGTCGCGACCTGGTTGGTGTAGTAGTTGTTGAGCAGGCGGTACGGGATCGGGTCGCCCTTATAATTGGCCTGCTTGAGCAGATCCTGCGCCAGCTTCGGATCATAGGCCGGCACGTTCCAGTCGGCGTTGAACATGTCGCCGTAGAATTCCCATTGCAGACCCTTCGGCACACGGGTGCGGCCGGCCCACAGGCTGTCGACGATCGCCTGGCGATCGATCGCGTGAGTGAAGGCGCGCCGCACCAGCGGATTGGCGAGCACGGCGTGGTTCTTGTCGAACACGGTAAGGCGATGATTCTGAATCGTGCCGCCCTGCACTTCGAAGGCGGAACTCTTCTCGATGCCGGCAATCTGGTCCGGCGGGATGTCGCAGGCGAACTGGTATTCGCCCGAGAGCAGTCCGTTGATGCGGCTCGCGACCTCAGGCACTTCGAGGAAGCGAATGCGCTTGAGCGGCGGCCGGCCGCCCCAATATTCGTCGTGGGCTTCCAGCGTCAGCGAGACGTCCGGCTTGAGCTCGACGACCCTGTAGGGGCCGGTCGTCACCGGCTTGCGGGCCCAGTCGAGATAGCTCGCCGCCTCTTCCCAGGCGCGGCGGTTCATGATGTCGGAGCCGTAGCGCGACAGCCGGCCTTCGATCGTGACGTCGGGCGTCGCGTTGTAGAAGCGCACCGTGTACTTGTCGACGGCATCGACGCGCACCAGGTCCGGCCAGATGCGGCGGGCGACCGCGGGGACGTCCGGCGGCAGCTCCTTGCCCGGGCGCGGCGTCGGGATCTTCTCGAACGCCTTGATGGTGGAGCGGTTTTTGGCCTCGGTCTCGCCGAACATGCGCTCGCGGCTGAAGGTGAACACGACGTCTTCCGCCGTGAGCTCGTCGCCATTGTGGAACTTGACGCCCTGGCGCAGCTTCACCTCGACGGTCTGGTCGTCGATGCGGCGCCATTCGGTGGCGAGGCCCGGCACAGCTTCGAGCTTGCCGCGCCAGTTCTTGGAGATCAGGCCTTCCCAGATCGAGGAGAAGAACACGCGCTCGCCGACATTGGACTGCTCACGCAGCACGTCGAGCACGTTCGCATTCGTGACCTTCTGCACGGCGACCGTCACCGACGGACGGTTGTCGGCTTGCGCGATGGCAAAACGCGGCAGCAGCAAGGTGCTTGCGGCGGCGCCGCCGGATTTCAGGATGGTGCGACGGGTGAGCTTGCTCATGAGGATAACCCCTGCCCTGTGTGATGTCGGTTATTCGGCGAGACCGAGCGCGGCGAGATGCGCCGCGCCCTTGCGGACATCGTCGTGGTTGCGGAGTTCGAGGATCAGCCGCGGATTCGACGTCAGCCGTCCTAGCGCGCGGAATACGGCGACCCAGGGAATGTTGCCCTCGCCCGGCGCCCAGTGCCGGTCGGCAAAGCCGTCGGTGTCCTGCAGGTGCACATGCGTCAGCATGTCGCCGGCGGTCTCGACGTAATAGTCGACCGGCGGCGCGCCGGTGGAGATGTGCGCATAATTGGCGTGCCCGGTGTCGAGCGAGACGCGGACCTTGCTGCTTTCCAACGCCTTGGCGAGGCGCACGCGGTCGCGTGGATCCTTGTCCTCGATGTTCTCGATGACGATCTCGCAGCCGATCGTCTCGGCACGCGCAATCACCTCGGCGAGCGTCGCCTTGACTCGCTCGACGATATTGGCGCGGTTGTCGGGATAGAGATCGAGATTGTTGTGGTCCCAGGTCGTGAACGGCGAGTGGATCACCATCTGCGTCGCACCGAGGAACTCGGCGGCCTCGAGGCCCTGCAGCAGGCGCTTCGTTACGGCCTGGCGGATCATCGGATCGTGGCTGTCGATCTTGAAGCCCCAGAACGGACCGTGGATGCCGAGCCGGCCGGTGTGCCCGGTGAGCATCTGCTTGATCTCGCCGGCAGTTGCGCGCCAGTCGCTATCGAGCAGATCGGCCCGGAAGAAGTCCTGGATTTCCAGATCGCGCTGCTTTTCGAGAAGCCAGTCACGATGCGCGGGGATCGATTTGATGGACAATGCGGCGCCCAGCACCGGCTTCGACATGGCATGCTCCTTCGTCGTCAGCGATGACGGGAGCAGCGCTAGACCAGTTCAATGACAGGCCCGTGAAATGCGCATTCCGCAGCGTGGACGAGATGTGGACATCCTGCCCGCGCGTGCTGCGGTTCAAGCAAAAGCGATCGCTCCGAGCGATGCCGAATGGGCACATGGCAAGCGCCATCGTGTCCGTAGTGATCCGGAATGGAATCCTAGCCGTCCTTCGCGTACATCGCGGGACATCGATCGGCGGCCACTTCCACGGGCATCACCCTCTGATCGCGCTACATGGGGTTGGGGGACCACATGGGGCGGGGGATTGAAGGCTGGGGCAAGGTGACGAGGTCCGGACTCCTAGGCACTCCGGACCTCGAAACTTTTTAGATTGAACGCAGCAACGCGCCGTCCGGTGGGGCATCCGGGCGGCGCGTTGTCGTTTCAGAGCCTCTTTGTTTCGGCGCTTAGCGTGTCTGCGGCTCCAGCGTCACCGTGCAATCGCCCTGCCCTTGCGTCGCGACCACGATGTTGCCCGCGGGAGCGCCGAGAGCGATCGGCGTGGACGAGCCGCCGCCAGGCATCTGGACGATCACGCTCAGGGAATCGGTGCGCGCAGTCGAGCCCACGGTGGTCGGCTCGGCCTGAGCGACGTTGCCGGAGGCATCACGTCGCATGATCTGGCAGTTCACCATGTTGTTTCCGCCGGCCGCCGCCATGCTTGACGACGAGGAGGCGCTGCCACCCATTTGGGCCCGGGCCCGCGACGGATCGCGGGGTACCTGGCTGACGATGCGATGCGAGCGCGGCTCCACGATAATGACCTCGTCTTCCGTCGTGAAATATTCGTAGCCGCGATATGCAGGCTCGATCGAGACGATCTCGGGCGGCAGCCGATGCAGACGCACGCGCGAGGGAATCGTCTCGCCGACCCGGATCGAGATGTTCAGATTGCGCTCCGGCTGCGCCAGGCGTGCGCGGCTCACCGTTTCGGAGATCCGCACCTGCCTCTCGGTCGTCACCTGGGCCTGCTGGTTGACCTGCGTGTTGGTCTGCGTGGTCTGATTGGCCTGGTTGGTCTGCGTGCCCGTGGAGCCGGGCGCGGTCTGTGCGTTGTTGGTCGGTGCCGCGCGGCTGGTATCCGTCGCAGTGGCCGGCTGGTTGCTCTGTTGCGCCGGCGGCTGCTGCTCGGCGGCACTGCGCGGCGGCTGGGCCTGGTTGCGCTCGTTCTGGTTGGCTGTAGCTCCGGTGCGCTCGTTCTGCTGGCCAGCCGGACCAGTCGTCGGGCCAGTCTTGGATCTCTCGGATTCGGCGGTTGATTTCTGCGGCGCAGCCTTGTCCTGCGCAGCCTTGTCCTGCTTGGTTTCCGCACCGCTCTTGCCCGCATCGCGTCCGGGCTTGGTGCTCTCGGCCTCCCGGTTGCGATCGCGCGAAGGCTCACGAGAGTCTTGTGCCTGGTCCCTCGCCTTCGGTTGATTGCGCTCCGAGGCCGTCGCCGGCTGGCGCTTGTCGTCACTTGCCTCGCTCTTGGCAGCGCCGCCTCGATCCTCGCGGCCTGCGCCCTGAAGCCGCTCTTGGGCGCCTTGCGCGCGCTCTTGAACGCGTTCTTGAGCCGCACCACCGCGCTGCGGAGAAGCGCCCTTGGCCGGCTCCTCGGTCCGTTTCGGCTCGTCCCTGCGCTCACCGGGCGCCTGGGCATAGGCAAGGCCGGATGCGAGCATGAGCCCGACGGCCGCAGTCGATAACATCAAATGTTGACGCATGGTCCCTCTCCTCGACAATTCGCAACAATAAACGCGAACGTTCTGTTCGTACGAAGGTTCCTGAGCAGGAACGCAGTCGTGGAGGTGAGCCAATCAAGTCGCCATTACATCGCATCCTTCAGCGTCAGCCGCGCCGTGAACGTCACGCTGGTCTTGCCGACCAGCGCCATGCCTTCGACTTCCGCACCGCCGGGGAAATAGTCGCCGGAAAAGCCGCAGGTGACCTCCCTGCCGCCGAATGCGAGCGTCCTGCCGACCGCCTCGGTGTGCTGATTGACGATCATGTCGCCCCGCCACTTGCCGTTCCGGAAGGTGTAGCTGCCGGTGTAGTAGAAGTAGCTGTCGCCGCCCATGATGCGGCCGTCGCTGAGCACGACCACGCCCCTGGCCTGCCCACGCTTGCCGTCCCGCATCTCGATGTCGAAGATGTAGAGGCCGTTGACGACCCTGGCCTCCTCACCCGCTTCCGCTTCATCGCCAGCTGACATCCGATCATCCCCACCGATCCGCTGCCCCGATCAGTTCGGCACGTTCCGCTCGAGATCCTCGAGCCATGCCGCTGCACTCGAATCCGAGGGCGCGCGCCAATCGCCACGCGGCGACAATGAACCGCCGGCCGAGACCTTCGGCCCGTTCGGCATGGCCGAGCGCTTGAACTGGCTGAAGGCGAAGAAGCGGCGCAGGAACACCTCGAGCCAGCGGCGGATCTCCGGCAGATCATAGGCCCGGCGCCGATCGCTCGGGAAGGCCGGTGGCCATTCGCCCTTGGCAACGTCCTTCCATGCCTGAAGCGCCATGAAGGCGATCTTGGACGGCCGCATGCCGAAGCGCAGCGTATAGAACAGGTTGAAGTCCTGCAGTTCGTAAGGCCCGACGGACGCTTCCGTGCTCTGCGGCTTCTGGCCGGCCTCGACGGGCACGAGTTCCGGCGAGATCTCGGCCACAAGGATCGAGCCAAGCGTCCGGTTGACGTCGTCGCTGAACTGCTTGGAGGAGATCACCCAGCGGATCAGATGCTGGATCAGCGTCTTCGGCACGCCGGCGTTGACGTTGTAATGCGCCATCTGGTCGCCGACACCATAGGTGCACCAGCCGAGCGCGAGCTCGGAGAGATCGCCGGTTCCGATCACGATGCCGCCGTGATGGTTGGCGAGCCGAAACAAATAATCCGTGCGCAGGCCGGCCTGCACGTTCTCGAAGGTGACGTCGTAGACCTTCTCGCCCTTGCCGAAGGGATGGCCGATATCCTTCAGCATCTGCGTCGCCGTGGTGCGGATGTCGAGCTCCTGCCAGCTCGTCTGCAACGCCTTCATCAGCGCGAGCGCGTTGGTCTTGCTCTCGCTGCCGGTGGCAAAGCCCGGCATGGTGTAGGCCAGGATGTTCTCGCGCGGCAGGCCGAGCAGGTCGACCGCCTTGGCGGCGACGATCAGGGCGTGGGTGGAATCGAGGCCGCCCGACACGCCGATCACCACGCGCTTGGTACTGGTGGCGCGCATGCGCTGCACCAGCCCGGCGACCTGGATGTTGTAGGCCTCGTAGCAGTCCTGCTCGAGCAGGCTCTCATCGCTCGGCACGAATGGAAAGCGCTCGACCTTGCGCAGGAAGCCGATATCGGCGGCCGGCGGCTTCAGGGCAAATGTCACCTTGCGGAAAAACGCCTCGCGCTGCCGCCGGTTGTCGTCGAACGTTCCCATCAGCGCGCGCTCCTGCCGGAGCAGGTCGAGGTCGACGTCAGCCAGCGTGATCTGGCCGCCCTGGCGGAACCGCTCACCCTCGGCCAGCAGCACGCCGTTCTCGTAGATCGAGGTCTGACCGTCCCAAGCGAGATCGGTGGTGGATTCTCCGGCCCCGGCCGCGGAATAAACGTAAGCCGCGAGGCAGCGCGCCGAGGTCGATTGGCACAGCAACGCGCGCGAGCGCGCCCGGCCGATCGTGATCGGGCTGCCCGAGAGGTTGATCAGCACGCTCGCGCCCGCAAGCGCGAGCTCCGAGGCCGGCGTCACCGGGATCCACATGTCCTCGCAGATCTCGACGCCAATGGTGAGGCCCGGAACGTCCTCGGCCGCGAACAGGAGATCAACGCCGAACGGCGCATGCAGGCCGCCAAAGGCGATGGTCTCACCGGCGATGCCGGCGCCGGAGGCGAAATGCCGTCCCTCGTAGAACTCGCGATAGGTCGGCAAGTAAGATTTCGGCACGACGCCGAGGACGTTGCCGCGATGAATGACGACGGCGCAGTTGTAGATGCGATTGCCAAAGCGCAGCGGCGCCCCGACGATCAGGACCGTCATTAGCCCCGCGGAGGCCGCAACGACGCTTGCGAGCCCGCGCTCGACCGCATCAAGCAGCGGATCCTGCTTCACCAGGTCCTCGA
Source organism: Bradyrhizobium yuanmingense (assembly GCF_025200905.1). Taxonomy (NCBI): domain Bacteria; kingdom Pseudomonadati; phylum Pseudomonadota; class Alphaproteobacteria; order Hyphomicrobiales; family Nitrobacteraceae; genus Bradyrhizobium; species Bradyrhizobium yuanmingense. The sequence goes on from NZ_CP104173.1 coordinate 3,664,697, forward strand.
TCGCATAACCGGACAGGCACAGCTCGGGAAACACCGCGACCGCGACCGACTGCTCATGGCAGGCATTGGCCGCCGCCAGCACGGCCTTCACGTTGGCGCTGGGATCGGCGACGTGGGAGGTGGTCACGCAGGCTGCCACGCGCGCAAATCCGTGGGCGTAAATCGAGTGGAACGTCATCGAGCGCAGTACCCTCAAATCTCTCGCCGGCGGCCAAAGCCGTCAGCTCCGGTCATATTTAGCCCATCGATCTGGCCCCGTGCAGGCCATCCGCCGTCATGCATAACGGATTTGCGCCCCATCCGGTCCAGTGCCGGCGAGGTCAGGCGCTGCGGGCCAGCACGCCGGGCAGATCGCCGCGCAGCCACCCGGCGATTCGGGGCCAGGCATGCGCATGGGTGCGCGCGCCCATGAACAGGCCGAGGTGGTTGCTGGGCTCGGATGCCGCTGCAACGAAGGCAGGTGGCGTACCGACGAGCCCCGCGGTGGCCAGCGCTTGCGTCGCTGGCACTACATCGTCGTCGAGGCCGGCGAGCAGGAAGATCGGCGCCTTGACGTCCTTCAGATCGATCGGGCGCCCGAGCGCGACGAAACGGCCCTCGGCGATGCGGTTCTCCCGGAAGATCGCGTTGACGATCTCGAGATAATAAGTGCCCGGCAGGTTGAGCGTCTCGGTGTTCCAGCGGTCGAACCGCGCCAGCAGCTCGGAGCCCTGCTCGTCCGAGAGATCCCGCTGCAATGCCGTCCTGATATCGTCGTTGTCAGGGGTTTTGGACCAGAAGCGCAGCATCTCCTCGCCGCTGACATTGCCGCCGCCGCGCGCGACGAGCTGGTCATAGACCAGCTCGGGCGCGTTGCGGGCGAGCCGGGCCAGCGAGGACTCGATCGACAGGTCCACGGGAGCACCGACCAGAACCAGCCGCCGCACCTTGCCTGGAAAGCGCGCGGCATAGAGCAGCGACAGCCACCCGCCCTGGCACAGCCCGACGAGATCGACCGGCGCGCCGATCTCGTCGATGGCGACGTTGAGATCGCCGAGATAGCTGTCGATCGAGAGATAGCGCATGTCCGGCGTCGCTGACCGCCAGTCGGTGAGATAGATCCGGTCGATGCCGCCGTTCTGCAGCGACTGCACCACGCTGTGGCCTGGGGCGAAATCGGCGATCAGGGCCCGGTGCAGCGCATAGGGCGCGCAGACCAGCGCCGGCTGGCCGGACCGGGTCTGCGAGCAATCGCGCAAGTCCATCGTCGGGAGCTCCAACGCAACGCGGCTCGGCGTCGTCCATGGCAGGCTGCTGTCATCCTGTTGCTCGGGTGCCCGCTCCAGCCACCAGAAGCAGGCATCCATGGCGAGCTGCGCTGCCGCAAACGGCCAGAGCCGTGGATCATCATGAGCCTGGGCTGAACTGCGTGGCGGTTTGGAGGTCTTGTCCACCATGGCTACCTCGACATCCTCACAGAAACGCCTCGAGGCTCACGACGGCAATGCCGAGGTCCCGAAAACTCCGATGGGTCGCCGCGACCGAGCCGTCGAGATCGATGCCGCGACAGGCATCCTCGATGACGGCCACCTCCAACCCTGCCTTGCGCGCATCTTCCGCCGAGAAGCGGACGCAGAAGTCCAGCGCCAGACCTGCGACAAAGACGGTCTTCAGCTCGCGTTCGCGCAAATAACCAAGCAATCCGGTCGGTGTCCGATGGTCGTTCTCGAACAACGCCGAATAGGAATCGATGCCGCGGCGAAAGCCCTTGCGCACCACGAGGCTTGCCCGTGTCACGTGGAGATCGCGATGAAATTCCGCGCCGGCCGTGCCTTGCACGCAATGCGTCGGCCACAGCACCTGCCGGCCATAGTCGAGCTCGATGGTCTCGAACGGCTGCTTGCCGGCATGGTTCGGCGCGAACGAGACGTGGTCGCTCGGATGCCAGTCCTGGGTCAGCACCAGATTGGCGAATTTTTGGGCGATCCTGTTGATGGCGGGCACGACCTTCTCGCCACCGGGAACGGCGAGCGCCCCGCCGGTGCAGAAGTCGTTCTGCACGTCGATCACCAGCAACACGTCGCGGTCGGAAATCTTCATCGCCGTCCCATTTCGATCTGCCGGGCGCGACGGCGCCGGGCGACCACCTCAGTGTCGGCCTTCCCGCGCGGCTTCGCAACCACTGGCACGCGCGGCAGCTGCGCGAATTGGTCACCGTGGCCGCCACGATGCAACGGTTTGACCTCGTCCGTGTTGACTAGGCGCACCCAAGGGCAGATTCTCGCACCGCCCGCGCCAGGCGGATCGGGTCGAAGCAGCGGAGGACAGGGCTGCCAGGGCCTGAAGGTCGTGGCGGCGATGAGGCCATGAATATCGGCAAGACCGGAAAAATTCTTCTCGCCGATATCGGCGGCACCAATGCGCGCTTCGCGCTGAGCCCGAGCGGTCAGACCGGACCGATCGACTATGTCAAGGTCGCCGACTTCCCGACCGTGCGCGAAGCCATCGCGGACGTTTTGGCGCGCCGGTCCAACGGCGAGCAGCCCCATCGCGCGGTGCTGGCCGTGGCGGGTCCCGTCACCAACAATCGCTGCGTCATGACCAACAGTCCCTGGGTCATCGACGGCAACGAGCTGCAGTCCGCGCTCGGCTTCGACAGCGTCCATGTGCTGAACGATTTCGAGGTGGTGGCCTGGTCCCTGCCTGCCTTGGAGCCTTCAGACCTGGTCCCACTCGGCGGCGGCGACGGCCTGGCCGGCGAGCCGTTGCTGGTCGTGGGGCCTGGAACCGGATTTGGTGTGTCCTGCCTGGTCGACCGCCATGGTTCGCGCCTGGCCGTCGTTACCGAGGCTGGACATGCGACCCTGCCGGCGGAGAACGAGCGCGAGGAGCGCGTGATCGCCTGCTTGCGGCAGCGCCTCGGCCATGTCTCGATCGAGCGCGGTGCCCTCTCGGGCTCGGGGCTGCAAAACCTGTATGAAGCGTTGGCTGAGATCGACGGCGTCCAGGTGCCGCATCGCGATGCCGCCGGGATCACCAAGGCGGCCCTGGAGAACAGCTGTCCGGTCAGCCGCGCGACGCTCGAAATGTTTTGCGCCATCCTCGGCTCGGTCGCCGGCAATCTCGCGGTGACCTTCGGCGCCCGCGGCGGCGTCTATGTCGCCGGCGGAATCGTGCCGCGCTTCCGCGAGTTCCTCGCCGCCTCCGCTTTCCGGGCGCGCTTCGAAGCCAAGGGACGGTTCCAGGATTATCTGCGCAACATCCCGACCAGGCTCGTGATCAAACCCGATGCGAGCTTCCTCGGCCTGACGATGTTTGCCGAGCACAATTCCGGCTGAGTAGCGGTCTCAGGCGGCGAGTTCCCGTCATGCACAGCTGATTTGCGGCGCACCTGCGGTTCCACGCAGGTTCTGCTTGCCTGTGTGTTCCCGATGAGAAACAATCTACCCGTGTGTGGCGTAGTTGCGGGGGCGTGACATGCGTAAGCAGGATTCGGGTTTCGACTATCACCGCTATCACCGCCTGTTGCGCGAAGCGGACAGCGAAGACAAGCGGCTGGCGCTCATCGAGCTCCTGATCGAGGAAAAGGCCCGCGACCAGCTGGCCGCCCAGCGCGCTTCGGATCGCGCGGCCATGACGGCTCATACCATTGCAAGGGTGCTGAGGAACGGCCGCAACCCTGCCGGTTGAGTCCTTCCCGCCAGGCGGCAAAAGCGCGATCGGTCAGCTCGGGATAGTGGCCGACGGCTCCGGAAACATCGAGTCGATCATCGCCTTGAGCTGATCCATCGCGATCGGCTTGCGCAGGATCGGCCTGCGCCGGAGCAAGGACGGCAGCAGTTCCGGACCGTAGCCTGTGGCGAACAGAAACGGTTTTCCACGACGTTCGATCAAATCGGCGACGGGGTCGACATAGACGCCCATCAGATTGATGTCGAGGATGGCCAGATCGTACTGCGCGGTCATGGCAAAGGCGCTGGCGTCGCGCACATTGTCTGCCTCCGCAACGACGTGGTGGCCGAGTTCCTCCACCATGTCGGCGATCATCATCCGGATCAACGCCTCGTCTTCGACCAGGAAAACGGAGAGTCCGTCCGCCATATCAACCCCGCAATCAGCCGTGCGAAGCTAAGCATAACCGAATTGCGCTGTAGATACACGAATTCGTGGCGGGCGCCGTTAATTCACACGCGCCCGAACCGATTCAACTTGATCAATCCAGTCCGCGCTCGTGGCTGAGCCGCACCATCGCCTGGATGAACACCTGCTTCTGCTTGTCGTCGAGGCTCGAAAAGAGCGGCTCGGCGGCATCGGCGACGTTGCGCTGATCGCCGGCGCGATCGATCAGGAACTGGGCCTCGTTGCGCATCTGCTCGATGATGTCGTCGGGCGGATCGCGCTTGGCGCGCGCAATCCTCAGGTTGAGCCGCTCTGCGCCATTATGCCCGAGGTAGTGCATCGCGCTCGAGAATCCGTACCAGTGCTTCTCCTGATCCGGCGTGAGATTCAGCTCGCTCTTGATCCGTTCGATGTAGGAATCGCTGTTCGCGACGATCTGCTCGGCAGTCAGCTGCGGCGCACCGGGCTGGGTCAGAACCGTGACTTCCTTGTTGTCTTTACCCTTGTTGTCCTGCGGCGCGTTCTTCGCCTCCTTGGTCGCCTTGGCGCTCTTGCCCTTGGCGCTTTTGCCATCCTTGTCTTTGGCCCCGCCCTGCTGCTTGGAATCCTTAGCCGCGTCCTTGCCGGCCTCCTTGGGCGGCGGCGCCTGATTGCCGGTGTTGGTGTTGCCGACACCGAGCACGCCGGTGAAAACGCCAACCACGCCACCGATGGCGCCACCGAGCACACCACCGACCGGACCGGCCGCCTTGTTGCCGGCTGCGGCGCCTTCCTGAACGCCCTTGACCAGACCTTGAGCATTCGCCACCGCGCCGGCCCCGAGCAACAGCGCGAGCATAGACCCCAGCGCCAGGCATCGCCGCAGATGAAGCCGCGCTGGTGCCGCCGGTTTGATCATTCTCGTCTCCATCATCGATCTGGCCTGTCAGCGAGGATCAGCCGCCAGGCGCAACTCTATCGTTTCCGCCACTTCGAGGTCCAGACGCGGCCGATTGCTGTCCACGCCCGAAAGGTCTTTCACGCGAAGCGGTTATCGAGCCTCTTGCGAAACTGAGGCGCAATTGCGCACGGCAGCGTTCGAGGCCGTTTGGCGCGAAGTGTGCGTCGCAAAAAAACACCGTGCGCTGCGCCTGCGGCCCTATCGCCTTGCCAGACGTTGCGACCTTTCCGGGCACAACATGAGTTTTGGACGCGGAGCCGTTCGGCTTTCTCGACAGACGCGATCAATCATGATCTGATCGCGCTACCAATTTGCTGCGACCGGCGTGAATTGCCCACGCGGGCCGACGGCACCAACAAGAAAATCGACAACAAGAACTCAAGAAAGAAGTCTCAGAGGAAACTCCAACAACAACACCCAAGCGAGGAAACGAGATGTCACGCAAGACACTGACGCGACGTCAATTTGTGGCTGCCACTGCAATGTCCTCCGCGGCGCTGATCTCGGCGCCCTATGTCCGGGGCGCTTACGCCGCCGGCAAGCTCTCGATCGGCTTCTGGGACCATTGGGTGCCGGGCGCCAACAAGGCCTCGACCGAGCTCGTCAACGAATGGGCGGCGAAGGAGAAGGTCGAGATTTCCATCGACTACATCACAAGCCAGGGCAAGAAGATCGAGCTCACCATCGCGGCCGAGGCGGCGGCGAAGTCAGGTCACGATGTCCTGGCGATGCCGACATGGTGGCCGCACGCCCATGCCGAACTGCTCGAGCCGGTCAATGACATCATGGAGCCGATCATCAAGCAGAACGGCGACGTGAACGGCACCGTCAAATATCTGGGACGGGCCGGCAACAAATGGCTTGCGGTGCCCGCAACAATCGGAAGCCAGATCAAGGGGCCCTGCTCCCGCATCGATCTCCTGAAGAAGTTCGCCAATATCGATATCCAGGAAATATATCCGGCGGGCAGCCAGCCCAAGGCCGACAACTGGAACATGGAGACATTCCTGAAGGCGGCCGAGGCCTGCCAAAAAGGCGGCGTGCCCTTCGGCATCGGCCTGGGCGAGACCACCGACAGCACCGACACTGCCGGCGCCATCTTCCAGTCGTTCGGCGCTGAGCTGGTCAATGCCAAGGGCGATCTCACGGTGAAGACGGACGCGGTTCGCCAGGCGCTCGAATTCTACAAGAAGCTTATCGCGGTCCTGCCGCCCGACGTCGCCGCCTGGGATGACGCCTCCAACAATAAGTGGCTGATCTCCGGCAAAGGCGCGCTGATCATGAATCCTCCGAGCGCGTGGGCGGTCGCCAAGCGCGACGCGCCGCAGGTCGCCGAGCAGTGCTGGACCCACGGCATGCCGTCCGGTCCGAAAGGCCGTTATGCGCCCTACCTGCCTTATTTCTGGGGGACCTGGAGCTTCTCCAAGAACAAGGAAGCGGCGAAGAGCCTGCTCACGCATCTGTCGCAGCCGTCATCGATCGAGAAGTTCGTGGCCGCGAGCGGCGGTTACGACCTGCCGGCCTACGCGAACATGACGACGCTGAAGACCTGGCAGGAGGAAGGGCCGCCGAAGGGCACCCTTTATCACTACCCCAATCCCCACAATCACCAGACGCTGTCGATTGCGGCCTCTCCGGCTCCGCCCAAGATCGCCCAGCAGATCTATGCGCAGGCCACGCTGACCAAGATGTGCCTCCGCTACGCGCAGGGCGAGAAGATGGAGGCGACGCTCGCTTGGGCGGAAGGTGAGTGCGAAGGCTTCATGCGAAGCTGAGACAGAGACCGGCGGCTCACGCTGGACGTGAGCCGCCCGGTCTGGCTGCCGCCACAAGCTTCAATTTCTGAAGCCGGGTCCGCCGGCTTCCGTGCGAACGATCCTGCGAGGAAGATGCATCATGGCTGATGCCGTAGTTCGGCAACCCGGCGTCGCCCGGCCTGCGAGCGCCCACAAACGTGCAAGCCTGCACAACGCCCTCAGGCGGAAATCGACCGTGGCGTTCCTGATGACGCTGCCGCTGATCCTGCTGATCACGCTGCTCGTGGTCTATCCGGCCTTCTATTCGCTGCATCTGGCAACGCTGAACAAGTCGATGCAGAAGTTTGTAGGCTTCGGCAATTTCGAGTTCCTGTTCAGGCGCGACACATTCTGGCTGGTGGTCAAGCAATCCTGCATCTTCGCCATCACGGCCGTGGTCTTCAAGGCCCTGATCGGATTCGTCGTCGCGCATTTCGTTCACAACATTCCGGCCAAGGGCCAGCGCAAATGGCGCGGCATGCTGCTCGTGCCCTGGGTGATCCCGCCCGCAATGAGCACGCTTGCCTGGCTCTGGCTGTTCGACCCGTCCTATAGCGCCTTCAATTACACACTTGCATTTTTCGGTATCGGGCCCATCCCGTGGACCGGCGACGCCGCCTGGGCGCGTTTCGCCGTGATCCTGGTCAACGTCTGGTATGGCGCGCCCTTCTTCATGATCATGTATCTGGCCGCCCTAAAATCGGTGCCCGATCAGCTCTACGAGGCCGCCGCCATCGACGGCGCCAATTGGTGGCAACGCATCTGGTATGTGACGCTGCCGATGATGCGCAACATCATCGCGATCACCACGCTGTTCTCCCTCATCGTCACCTTCGCCAATTTCGACATCGTGCGCATCCTGACCGCGGGAGGCCCGCTGGATCACACCCATATCTTTGCGACATGGGCGTTCCGGGTCGGCATCGAGGGCAGCGACATTCCGCTCGGCGCCAGCGTCTCGCTGTTCATGGTGCCGATCCTGGCGGTCGCCGCAATCTTCATCCTTCGCGACGTCAACAAACGCGGGAACGAAGCCTGATGAGCACCATGACAATCGACAAGGCCGGACCGCGCCGCAACGTCAAATACGGCAGCATGAGCCGCGACCGCGCCTGGGCGCTGCGCTGGTCCTACTTCTTCCTGGTGCTGTTTGCGATCTTCTCGCTGACGCCGCCACTCTACATGCTGATCACCTCGCTGAAGAGCAGCGCCGAGATTTCGGCGGCGACCAACCCTTGGTGGGTGTTCCATCCGACGCTGGACAACTATGCAGAGCTGCTGACGTCCAACCAGTTCCTGCGCTTCTTCTGGAATTCGGCGTGGGTCTCGATCATCGTGGTAACCCTCACCATGCTGATCAGCGTGCCGGCCGCGTTCGCGCTGGCGCGCATGAAGTTCTGGGGCTCGGCGACACTCGCCACCGGCGTGTTCCTCACCTACCTCGTCCCCGACAGCCTGCTGTTCATTCCGCTATTCAAGATGTTCGCGCTGATCGGCGACTGGACGGGAGTCCAGCTGATCAACAGATGGTACGTGCTGCTCTTCATCTATCCGACGCTGACGGTTCCGTTCTGCACCTGGATCATGATCGGCTATTTCGCCTCGATCCCGAAGGAGCTCGACGAGGCCGCCATCATCGATGGAGCGTCCTGGTTCCAGACACTGACGCGGATCTTCATTCCGGTCGCGCTGCCCGGGCTGATCGCCGCGACCATCTTCGCCTTCACCGTATCCTGGGCGCAATTCCTCTATCCACTCGTGTTCACGACCTCAACGGACCAGCTCGTTCTGCCGGTCGGCATCATCACCACGCTGATCAAGGGCGACGTCTTCAATTGGGGACAGATCATGACCGGCGCGCTGCTCGGAGCCGCGCCGCCGCTCATCATCTACGCGTTCCTGATGGACTACTACATTGCCGGCCTTACCGCCGGTGCGACAAAGGGTTGAAAGCGAGGGGTTGAACTGAAATGGCCGACGTTTCCTTGCGGAAGGTAGTCAAGCGTTACGACGATGTCGAAGCCGTGCGCGGCATCGACCTCGACATCGCCGACCATGAGTTCATTGTGCTGGTCGGCCCCTCCGGCTGCGGCAAGTCGACCACCCTGCGCATGATCGCAGGCCTCGAGGACATCAGCGACGGCGACATCATGATCGGCGGCGATATCGTCAACGACGTGCCGCCGAAGGACCGCGACATCGCCATGGTGTTCCAGAACTACGCGCTCTACCCGCACATGACGGTCGCGGAGAACATGTCGTTCGGGCTGCGGCTGAAGCACTATCCCAAGGCCGAGATCAAGGCGCGGGTGACGGAAGCCGCCCGCCTCCTCGACATCACCGATCTGATCGACCGCAAGCCGAAGCAGCTCTCCGGCGGCCAGCGCCAGCGCGTCGCCATGGGCCGCGCCATCGTGCGCAATCCCAAGGTCTTCCTGTTCGACGAGCCGCTGTCCAATCTCGACGCGAAGCTCCGCGTGCAGATGCGGATCGAGATCAAGAAGGTGCACCAGAAGGTGCGCACCACGACGGTCTACGTCACCCACGACCAGGTCGAGGCGATGACGCTGGCCGATCGCGTCGTTGTCATGAACAAGGGCAAGATCGAGCAGATCGGCACGCCGAACGAGCTCTACCACAAGCCGGCGACGCGCTTCGTTGCCGGCTTCATCGGCTCACCCGCGATGAACTTCATCCCGTGCCGGCTCGAGGATGTCGGCGGCACGCTTCAGCTGCGCCTCACCGACCGCCTCGCCTTCGCGCTGCCGCCGGCCCGCGCCGCGCGCTACAACGCGCTGCCACGCACCGACAAGCTGCTGCTCGGCCTCCGTCCCGAGCATCTCACCGAGTGGCATGCGCATCTGGCGCCCGGCGTCGAGACTTTCGACACCGTGCTCGACGTCACCGAACCGATGGGGATGGAGACGCTGGTCTATTTCGGACTCGAGGGCACGCCGGTCTGCGGCCGCGTCGATCCCAATGCCGGCGCCAAGGACGGGGCACCCATGCGCCTGGCGATGGACCTCAACAACATGCACCTGCTAAATGAGGAGACCGGCGTCGTGTTGTGACGCCGCGATCCAAGAAAGCGAGCAGGTAGGGGAGCGATGGCGACCAACCAGAAGAAGATTTTCGTTACGCAAACTTTGTCGCAAGGGGCTCGCGCCCTCCTCACCCAGCGGGACGATATCGAGCTCGTCGAGTTTCCGAACCTGATCTCGGCGAAGGATTTCGAGGCCTTGTTGAAGAGCCATGCCCCCGTCCACGGCGTGGCCCTCGGCGCCACCGCTTTCGGCGAGACCGAGCTCGAGGCCGCGCGCGACATGAAGGTGGTAACCCGCATCGGCGTCGGCTACGACGCCGTCGACGTGCCCGCCCTCTCCCGCCGCAAGGTGCCGCTGATGGTTGCCGGCAGCGCCAATTCGCCCTCGGTTGCGGAGGCGGCGCTGTTCATGATGCTGACGCTGGCCAAGCGCGCGCAGGAGCTGCATTCATGCGTCAAGGAGGGCACCTGGGCCGACCGGCTCGGCATGCTGCCGTTCGACCTCTACGGCAAGACCGTGCTGATCATCGGCTTCGGCCGCATCGGCAGCCGCACCGCCAAGCGCTGCCTGGCGTTCGAGATGAAGGTGCAGGTCTACGATCCCTACAAGGATGCCGCCGACATCAGGGCGGCCGGATGCGAGCCGGTCACCGACCTCGATGCCGCGCTGCCTCACGCCGACTTCGTCACCATCCACTGCCCGAAGACGCCGGAGACCGTCGGCCTGTTCGATGCCGACAGGATCGGCCGCATGAAGGATAGATCCTACCTCATCAACACCGCGCGCGGCGGCATCGTGAAGGAAGCAGCGCTCTATGACGCACTGACGTCCGGAAAGCTCGCCGGCGCCGGCATCGACGTGTTCGAGGTGGAGCCGCCGCCGGTCAGCAACGCGCTGTTCGCGCTGCCCAACGTCATCATGGCCCCGCATGTCGCCGGCGTCACGGTCGAGGCGGTGAGCCGCATGAGCGAGCAGACCGCGCGCAATATTTTGAGCGTGCTGGACGGCGATCCCATCAGGCAGAACGTCATCAACCAGGACGTGCTGGGCTGAGATTATGGAAGGTCAGCGGCTCACCCCGCCGCCTTCGGAACGCCAGAAAGCGTCCCATTTTGGTGCAGATCGGGCCCCAACTCAGCCTTAATCAAACGCGCGTAATGGGCTTGAAACGCGGCGGCGGTGGGACAGACTGGCCGGCGCGACGAGCTGGAGGATGGCCCCTTGTCAGAGATCGACCCGACCGACCACGCGCTGGCGACCATCGCCAGCATCCTGGAGCACCCCGAGCCCGTTCTCGTCATTCGCCAGACCGAGACCGAAATCGTGGTCGCCGGAGAGCGTGAGCACATCGCGTCGGACGAGCCGCCGATCGTGGATGAGCATCCGGTGATCGACGAGCATCCCGTGGTCGAGGAGCAGCCGCTGGCGCCGGAGCACACCGATGCCGACGGCTACAGCAAGGTTGGTCCGGGACCCATGGTCGCGATCCGTCTGAAATGGACGGTTCATCGCGGCGATGACGGCCAGTACTATGTCCACGAGACCATCGGCGAGCAATCCGCCCCCGTGGTCAGTGGTCCCATGACGAGCGAGGCCGCGGTGCGCTTCGTCGACACCCAACAAGATGAGGCGAACAGGCGCTTCGAGCTGCTGCGCAGCGAAATCGCCGGCCGCAGCTCGCTCGCCGACTACGAGCGCAAGGGCGAAGCGTAAGACCTCACTTCCTGCCGAGATAATCCTTCTTCACCAGCTCGACGCCGGCGTGGCGGAGCAGGTCGTAGGCGGTGGTGACATGAAAGAAGAATTGCGGGACGCTGAACGTCAGCAGCAGCGTCCGGCCGGTGAAGGGCAGCTCGGTGCCGTTCTTCAATTTGAAGAAGACACTCCGTTCCGCCGCCGCATCGATCTCCGCGCGCGGCAGGCTCTCGATGAACTCGATCGACGTCGCTATGCGCGCCTGCAGCCCGGCCATGTCATGCTCCAGCGCCGGCAGCGTCACCGGCTCGCACTGCGCCAGCAGGGCCGGCGCGACCGTGGCATGGCGGCAGGCCTCGCCGACCTGCTGGGCGAGGTCATACATGTTCGGCGCAAGGCGCATGCCGAGCAGAATCGCCGGATCAAACTTCCGGGCCTCGGCATACGCGACGCCCTTGTCGAGCAGCGCCGACAGGTTACGCAAATAGGGCACGAACAGGCCGACCGAGGCCTCGTAGATCGAGATCGTCACTTCAAGGATTCCCTTCGATTTCTGCCTTCCGAGTTGTCCGCTTTTCGGTCGACCAGTGGCTGCACATTGCCATGGAAGACGGCGCCTGCAAGGGATCTACCCGGCATGGTTCGATAAGGCCGTGTCCTTCCGTCGCTTTGCCTCGCCAAACTTTGGACCGGCTCCGGGCCTATTGAACCCGGAACCGCCGGCAGACGACTCACAGCAACGACAGTGATCTAGATCACTTTTTGCAAGCGAGCCGGCGCGTAAGCGTCGGTGCGGGGACCACCTGTTCAGGAGACGGAAATGAGGAAGCTGTTGGCCACGGCCGCATTCCTTTTGGCGAGCACTGCCGCGCAGGCGCAGTACACGTTTGAATATGGCGGGCGCACCATCCGCATCGATCCGGACCGCGGCACGGTGCAGATCCCCGGCGTCTACGACAACACAGGCCAGAATAAGCCCAGGAAGGCCAAGAAGAACGAGACGGCCCCGCAGCAGGCCACGGTCGACCCGCAGGCGCCGGCTGCTCCGGCCCCCGCTCCTGCTGCGCCGCCCGCAGCCGTGCAAGCGCCCGCGGCCGTACAAGCGCCCGCGGCCGCCGTCGCGCCGCCTCCTGCGCCGCCGGCTCCGCCGACGGCCGCGACCGCGGCCAATACGCCGGCCCAAACGGCCGTTGCGCCGCCGCCTGCACCACCTCCGGCCCCTGCGCCGGTCGAGCAGCAAGCCGCGCCCGCCGTGGCCCCGCCGCCCGCCCCGGCCGTGGCTGCGGCTCCGCCGGCCCCGCCTCCGCCACCTGCGCCTGCTCCCGCTCGCGTTCAGGCGGCCGCAGTGCCGCCTGCACCTGCAACTGCGCCGACGCGCGACCTCAATTCGCCGATCGGCGTCTGGCTCACCGAGGAGAAGGAAGGCAAGGTCCGCATCGAGCAATGCGGCACCAACCTCTGCGGCTATTCGGTCGACAGCAAGTCGAACCAGAACGGCGAGCAGGTGCTGATCAACATGAAGGCGGGCAAGGACCAGAAATGGTCGGGCCGCATCCTCGATCCCAACTCGGGCTCGACCTACGATTCGACGATCGCCATGAAGGGCACCGACCGGCTGCGCGTGCAGGGCTGCGCCTTCGGCGGCATGTTCTGCGGCGGCCAGACCTGGACGCGGGTGAACTGAGATCCGCCTGATCGTTCTTACGCAGACAAGGGGCCCGCGATGCGGGTCCCTTTGCTTTTGCGCCCTGCCGTGCCGGCGTGCGCAGGCTCACACAGCCTCCTGCGCACGTGACAGCCCTCACATTGCCGGTTCCGCGCACGTGTCACGGTCCCCCGCATGGTCAACCACAGGGGCGTGTCATGAACGTGCTTCGCAAGGCTCTATTCGCCACCGCCGTCGTCATCGCTGTCCCGCTCGCGCAGGCCGACGCTGCGACAAGCACGTTCGATGGCGCGTGGAACGTCCGCATTGCTTCATCAAGCCAGGCCTGCGGCAACGGCGCGACTGTCTCCATCGGCATCAATAATGGCCAGATCGCCTCGAGCAGCGCCGCAGTGACGGCGTCGGGACGCGTCGCCGAGGCCGGCAACATCAAGGTCACCCTGAGCACCGGCATCAAGCGTGCCATTGGCTTCGGCCGGCTCAGCGGCGCGTCCGGCTCCGGCACCTGGCGCGGCGCCATGTGCACGGGCACTTGGACCGCGGAGAAGATTTAGGTGCCGTGTCCCGGACAAGCGGCAGCGCGAAGCGTTGCCGCGCAGAGCCGGGACCCAGTGCTCTCAGTGGGTCGAAGATCTGGGTCCCGGATCGGCGACGCATCGCCTTGGGCGATGCGTCTTGTCCGGGACACGAGAGTCAGCCCACCGCCGCGCCATACTCCGCGTCGGTGACCGGCTCCAGCCAGGTCGAGTAGACGCCGTCGAGCGCTTCCTGCATGGCGATGTGGCACATGCCGTTGGTCGGCGATGCGCCGTGCCAGTGCACTTCACCCGGCGGAATCCAGACGGTGTCGCCGGGACGGATTTCCTGGACCGGGCCGCCCTTGGTCTGAACGCGGCCGACGCCCGAGATCACGTAAAGCGTCTGCCCGAGCGGATGGTGGTGCCAGTTGGTGCGCGCGCCCGGCTCGAATGCGACGCGCGAGACGTTCAGCCGTGCAGGCGCCGGCGCCATGTTGATGGGGTCCTGCCACACGGTGCCGGTGAAGTGTTCCTTCGGCGCGCGGCGGGTCGGCCGCGTGCCGGCGAGCGTGATGTCCATGAGGGTCCTCGTTCCTTTGTCCGTTACTTCTTGCTGGCGGCGTAGCGCGCCTTGGTTTCGGCGTTCATGGGATAGAGGCCCGGCAGCACCGCGCCGTTGTTCACCTCGTTGACGATCCAGGCTTCCATCCGCTCCTGCTCGACGCCCTCATTGAGGACATGATCGAGCATCGCCTGCGGGATCAGCACGCAGCCGTCCTGGTCGGCGACCACGATGTCGTTCGGGAAGACGGCAACGCCGCCGCAGCCGATCGGTTCGCCCCAGCCGACGAAAGTGAGGCCTGCAACCGACGGCGGCGCGGCATAGCCGTCGCACCAAACCGGCAAATTGGTGCCAAGCACGCCCTCGACGTCACGCACCACGCCGTCGGTGACAAGCGCGGTGACGCCGCGCTTGACCATGCGCGCGCAAAGGATGTCGCCGAAGATGCCGGCATCGGTGATGCCCATGGCATCGACCACGGCGATGCAGCCCTCCGGCATCGCCTCGATCGCGGTGCGGGTCGAGATCGGCGACGACCAGGATTCCGGCGTCGCCAGATCCTCGCGCGCCGGCACGAAGCGCAGCGTGAAGGCCGGTCCCACCAGCCGCGGCAGGCCCGGCCGCAACGGACGCGCGCCGCGCATCCACACATTGCGCAGCCCCTTCTTCAGCAGGACCGTGGTGATGGTGGCGGTGGTGATGCCGGCGAGGGTCTTGCGGGCTTCGGGGGACAGCGACATGGACGAGAACGAGCTCCAAGGTGCGGGACAGAACGCGCGCATCTTGCGAGCCGCGAGCTTTGCGTCAAGGGCCAAGAGTAGCAATTACGCAGGGCCGCAGCGCCGTTATGCGATGCGATAACAAGGCTTTATCGCTTCCCCTTGCATTAATTTATTGGACTTGCGGGCACATTTACGCGAAGCAGGGACAAGCGGAACTCAAGGTCGAGCCCGCATCCCCGAGAAGCCCGATTACGACAGCGCTCTGACAGCTCAATGGCCGCGACGCTTCCCCCGCCCCGCCTTCTGCCCAGCGGCGACAGTGCCGTCACGGTCGAGTTCAGCCGCACCATCGACGACGATGCCAACCAGCGCGTGTTGGCGCTCGACAAGGCGCTCGCTGCGACACCCATCGACGGCATCACCGAGACGGTGCCGACCTATCGCTCGCTGCTGGTCCATTACGATCCCGGCAAGATCGGCTTTGAGGCGCTGGGCGAAAAGATCCTCCCGATCGCCACCCGGCCGCTGCCGCCGGTCACCAAAGCGCGCCGCTGGCGCGTTCCCGTCGCCTATGGCGGCGAGCACGGCATCGACCTCGAGGACGTCGCCAAGACGTTGGGCACCACGCCGGATGACATCGTCATCAGGCATTCTGGCGGCGATTATAAAGTCGCCATGATCGGCTTCACGCCGGGCTGGTCCTATCTCAGCGGTCTCGACAAATTCCTGCACATGTCGCGGCGGCAATCGCCACGGCTGCTGACGCCATCAGGCACGATCTCGATCGGCGGCGTCCAGGCCGGCATCCAGTGCCTGGCCGCCCCGAGCGGCTGGCACCTGCTCGGCCGCACCCCGGTGCGAACCTATCAGCTCCACCGCAATCCGACCTTCCTCACCGAGCCCGGTGACCGCGTCACGTTCTACCCGATCGACCACAAGACATTCGAGGACATGGACCGCGCTGCGGAAGCCGGCGAGATCGTCGCCGAGCAGGTGGACGCATGAGCCGGCTCGTCGTTGCCAGCATCGGCCCTGCCAGCTCGGTCCAGGACGGCGGCCGCCACGGCGCGCAGCGCTACGGCTTGACCGTGAGCGGAGCGATGGACCGGCTGTCGCTTGCGGCGGCGAACACGCTGGTCGGCAACGAGCCGTTCGCGGCCGCCATCGAGATCGGCCCGTTCGGTGCCTCCTTCACCGCCCGCGACGGCGCCGTGCGCGTGGCGATATCGGGCGCGCCGCGCAATGCGGACATCGCCGGCAGCCCGGTCGCGATGGACACCTCGGTGACGCTCAAGGATGGCGAGACGCTGACGCTCGGCTTTGCCCGCGGCGGCGCCTTCACCTATCTCGCGATCGAAGGCGCCATCAAGGGCGAGAAGGTCTTCGGCAGCCTCGCGGTGAACGCCCGCGCCGGCCTCGGCAGCCCCTATCCGCGCCCGCTCCAGGCCGGCGACGAGTTCACGGTCGATGCCGCCAGCGGCGCACCGGAGCTGCGCATCGAGCTGCCGAAGCCGGCGAGCGGCCCGATCCGCGTGCTGCTGGGTCCTCAGGACGACGAGTTCGACGACGCCAACAAGGCGCTGTTCTTGGACAGCGAATGGAAGATCTCGGCGACCTCCGACCGCATGGGCTACCGCCTCGAGGGCCCCGCGATCAAGCATCTGCACGGCCACAACATCGTCTCCGACGGCACGGTCAACGGCAGCATCCAGGTGCCCGGCAACGGCGCGCCGATCGCGCTGATGATGGATCGCGGCACCTCCGGCGGCTATCCGAAGATCGCAACCGTGATCACGGCCGACATCGGCCGCCTCGCCCAGACCTCGGCAGGAACCGCGTTCCGCTTCAAGGCGGTCAGCATGGCCGAAGCGCAGGACGAGGCGCGCAAGTTCGCGCATGCGATCCGCAGCCTGCCCGATCGCCTGCGCTCCTCCGACATCGTCGCCCTCAACATCGAGGCGCTCAGCGATGCTAACGTGGCGGGCTATGCGGTCAGCGCGGTCGATGCCGGGACGTGGCAGGTCACGGCGGAGCCGTAAGCGACAACAAGACCAGAGGCGGAGAGCAACCCATGAAGACAGTCGATCTGAATTGCGACCTCGGCGAAGGTTTTGGCGCGTGGGAGATGGGCAATGACGCCGCGATGATCGAGCTGGCAAGCTCGGTCAACGTCGCCTGCGGCTTCCATGCCGGCGACCCCGACATCATGCGCCGGACGGTGGAGCTTGCGAAGGCGCGCGGCGTCTCGGTCGGCGCGCATCCCGGCTATCGCGACCTGCACGGCTTCGGCCGGCATCCGATCGCAGGGCTCAAGGCCGCCGAGATCGAGAACCTCGTCGCCTATCAGATCGGCGCGTTGCAGGCGATCGCGACTGCGGCCGGCTACAAGGTCACCCATGTGAAGGCGCACGGCGCGCTCTCCAACGTCGCCTGCGAGGACGACATGACGGCGAAGGCGATCGCCGCCGGCATCAAGGCGGTGGATCCCAGCCTGATCTTCGTCGTGCTCGCCAATTCGAAGCTGGTGAAGGCCGGCGAAGACGCCAACCTGCCGATGGTGCACGAGGTGTTCGCCGACCGCGCCTATGAGGATGACGGCAACCTCGTCTCGCGCAAGAAGTCCGGCGCGGTGCTGCACGACGCCAAGGCGATCGCCGATCGCGTGGTACGCATGGTGCAGGACGGCGCGGTGGTGTCGGTCACGGGCAAGGTCATCAAGATGCGCACGGATACGGTCTGCATCCACGGCGATACGCCGGGCGCGGTCGAGATCGCGCGCGGCGTGCGGCAGGCGTTGAAAGCTGCGGGGATCGATGTGGCGCCGTTCAAGCGCGGGGCGTGAGCAGGGTTCGGTGTCGTAGGGTGGATTAGCGAAGCGTAAGCCACCTCTTCTGCTTCAGCCATACAAGTGGTGGGTTACGCCTTCGGCTAACCCACCCTACGCGGACACATCAAAACGGATGCACCGAGAGGGTCCCGAACACGATCGCCGCGATCACCGCAAACGCGCTGTACATCGCAACGTGGTGCATGCTCGCCCCGGTCCGGCGCGAGAGCGAGCGCGCGTAGAAGTGCAGCCTGGCTTCCGCCGATAGTCCGCGCATGGTCGATCTCCAACGCCCCATTTGCGGGAGTATGAAGGATCAACCAGGGCGGGAGGCAAGACGGTGGCGGAAATAGCGATGAGGGTTCTCTGGAGGCCCCCCATCGCAGATGCAAATTCTCTTCACCAGCAGGTTCCGAGAATCTTATTCGTTAAAATCCAAGCCAGTTGGAACCGGGACGGATGACAATCGGATGACGCCCAACCCCGAGAGGAGTCGTCCGACTAGTACACGTCAGCCTGGAAGCGGCCGGTCTTCTTGAGCTCGGCGACGAAGCTGACGGCTTCATCGGTCGAACGTGCCCCGAACTGCGCGACGATGTCGACCAGCGCGCGCTCGACGTCCTTGGCCATGCGCTTGGCATCGCCGCAGATGTAGAGATGCGCGCCCTCGGCGAGCCAGGTCCACAATTCGCGGCCAACCTCGCGCATGCGGTCCTGCACGTAAAACTTCTTCTCGCCGTCGCGCGACCAGGCCAGCGACAGACGCGTCAGAAGCCCTGAGGTCTTCATGGCGTTGAGCTCGTCCTGATAGAAGAAGTCGCAATCGCTGCGCTGATGGCCGAAGAACAGCCAGTTCTTGCCGGGCGCGCCGGTCGCCTTGCGGTCGAACAGGAAGGCGCGGAACGGCGCGATGCCGGTGCCGGGACCGACCATGATAATCGGCGTCTTCGGATCTTGCGGCAGGCCGAAATTGTGCGCCTTCTGCACATAGACCTTGAGCTTCTCGCCTTCGTTGATCCGCTCGCCGAGGAAGGTCGAGGCGACGCCGAGCCGCCTGCGCTTGCCGATGACGTAGCGCACCGAGTCCACCGTCAGTGACAGCTTTCCCGGCGTCGCATTGTGCGAGGACGAGATCGAGTAGAGCCGCGGCTGCAGCGGCTCCAGCGCCTCGACGAAGGCCTCGGGATGCGGCCGCGTGCCGGAAAACTTCTGCAGTGCCGCCATCACGTCGAGCGTCGCGGCATCCCCATCGGGATCCTCTCCCTGCGCCAGCGCCCGCGCCTTCTCGCGCTGCGCGCCGCCGGTGATGAAGGAGATCAGCTCGAACAGAGTGTCGGGCGCCGGCGACAGCGAGACGTCGTCGATCAGCACCTCGCGCAGCGTCTTGCCGTTGACTTTGGTCGTGTGGGAGGCGCCGAGCAGCGCGATGATCTGGTCGACGAGGCCGACGTCGTTGCGCGGGAAGACGCCAAAACTGTCACCAACGACATAGTCGAGCTTGCCCTCGGAGAGATCGAACTCGATGTGATAGGTCTCCTTCTCCGACTTGCCCTTGTTGAGAAGACGGCGCGACAGGAAGGTCGCCTGGATCGGATTGTCCCGCGAGCGGCCGGGCTCTGCGATCGTCACGGTCACAGCCGGCGCCGGAGCGCCGGCCTTGTCGGTGCTCTTGTCGGTGGTCTTGGCCGCGGGCGCCTTGTCGAGCTCCTCGTACAGCGATTTCAGCATCCGCGCGGTTTCCTTGCCGCCGGGGACGCACAGATTGAGCCGCGCTTCGCTACGGCTCGCGATTGCTTCCGAATAATCGTGGCAATTGTAGCCGCACTGGCCGCAATCCTGCTGTGCCATCGCCGCCATCATCTTGCGGCGCAAGGGACGGCCTTCGGCAAGCTTCATCCGCTCGGCGATCGGCATGGTCTGGTCGTGCCACGGCGCTTCGCCGTCGTCGCCGTCACCGGCCTGCATGACGGCGGCGCCCTGCTCTGCCGACAGCGGCGTTGCGACGTCAGGCGACAAAAGCCCGGCAAAGAAGCCGTTCAGCCAGGAGCGCTGCGCATCCGAGAACGGGGCGCTGGCGGGGATGATATCGAGTTTCGGCGGAGGCGTGATCTGGTTCATGCGGACACCTGTGCATCGGCAAGCTTGCGCAGCGTTTCGCCGTCATGGCGGCGCGCGAAGGAGAGGAAGGTTTCGTCGGGCGAGGCGCGGTGGGCGAGATAGGCCTTGAGCAGCGCCTCGACCGTCTTCGGCGCGTCCTCGGCCTTGAGGTCGTGATAGACCTCCTGCCCGACATCGGCGTCGGGGCCGAACCCGCCGCCAGTGAAGAGGTGATAGCCCTCGACGGTGTCCTCCTCGTTCACGGGCACGCGCGCGCCGATCAGTCCGATGTCGCTGATGTAATGCTGCGCGCAGGAATGATGGCAGCCGGTCAGGTGGATGTTCACCGGCTTGTCCATCGCGACGCGCGGCTCGCACCAGTCGCCGATCTCGGCGGCATTGCGCTTGGTGTTGGACGCCGCGAAGCGGCAGCCGGCATTGCCGGTGCACGCGATCAGGCCGGCGCGGATGTGCGAGGCCTCGACCGCGAGCCCGATCTGCTTGATCGCGGCAATGGCGAGCTCGACATTCGCGTCGCGCACGCCCGAGATCAACAGGTTCTGCCAGACCGTGAGCCGGATCTCGCCGTCACCGAGATCCTGCGCCACTTTGGCGAGGCCCCGCATCTGATCGGAGGTGAGCTTGCCGAGCGTCAGCGATACGCCGATCCAGTTGAGGCCGTCCTGCTTCTGCTTGTGCACGCCGATATGGGCCATGCGGTCCGCCGCGGGCCGCGGCGCGAACGCCTCTTCCGGCACGCGCGTGAACGGCGTCTTCAACCGCTCCTCGACCAGCTTGAGGAAGCCGTCATGGCCCATCGCGTCGAGCACGTATTTAAGCCGTGCCTTGTTGCGGTTGGTGCGGTCGCCATGCTCGATGAACACGCGCACGATGGCGTCGGCGACGGCGGTCGCCTGCTCCGGCTTGACGATGATGCCGGAATATTTCGCAAAGTCTTTGTGACCGGTGATGCCGCCGAGGCCGAGCCGGAACCAGACGCCGGGCTCGACGCCGAAACCGTCCTTTACCTCATAGGCCGTGAAGGCGATGTCGTTGGTCTCTTCAAGCACCGCGATCCGGCCGGCGCCGTCGAAGGCGACGTTGAACTTGCGCGGCAAACCGTAGAGCGAGCGGTCGTTGAGGATGTGGTAGTGCCACTCGCGGGCATAGGGCCGCGTGTCGATGATTTCCTGCGGATCGATGCCGGCGGTCGGCGTTCCCGTCACGTTGCGGATGTTGTCGGCGCCGGAGCCGCGCGAGCACAGGCCGAGCTCCTGGATGCCCTCGATCATTCTGATCGCGTGCTTCGGCGGGATCTCGCGCAGCTGGAGATTGGCGCGCGTCGTCACGTGGCTGTAGGGGCCGCAGAGCTCGTCGGCGAGATCGGCAAGGCCCGACAGCTGCCAATGCTTCATGATGCCGTTCGGGATGCGCAGGCGGCACATGTAGGAGTCCTGCGTCGGCGCGACATAGAAGATGCCGTAATAGCGCCAGCGGAAATTGTCCGCCGGGCTCGGCGGGGTGTTGTCGAGGGCCTGCTGGCGCAGCCGCGGATAGGCGTCGAAGGGGTGCTCGTCGCGCTTGACCTTCTCCTGATCGGCGAGCTTCTTGCCCGATGCGATCACCTTGTCCTGCGCCTTGATGTGCACGGCATCGGGACCCACAGGCTCGGCATTCGCCTTGCCGCTGCCGCCACCAAGGCCGCGGCCGACGCGGCTGATCTGCAGGCCGGTCGTGAAGCCTTCGAGATAGCGTTTCTGCTCGTCGGTAAAGTCGACTGAGACCGTATCGATTTTCATGGTGTGTAACGAAGCTCCTGCGGCCACCTTCGGTGGCTTCGACGGATTGCGCGACCCGCGAGGAACGTCACGCTGGCTCAGGAGCCGGCTTCGTCACTCGCGGTCCGATCAGCTTCGTTGCTGCGGGACTTGGCTCAGCAGGCACCTATGACAAGCTGGCCGCAGCGCAACATTCAAGTTGCGTGCCAGCTTGGTCGAAATAAAAACCAATGAAGTTTCAGATGATTAGGACGTCACCCGCAAACTGCCGGATTGGGAACTCTCCCGAAATACGAGCAGCCAGCTCAAACATTAGCCAAGGATCTTAGTTGCTCAAAAGCGAGGCAACCGCGAATCAGGCCTTCCAGCGCCCGACCCCGAAGGCCTCGAGATGCCCGCGGATATCGGCGGGGTCGAAGACCGGACCGGCAAAGGCGCCGAACGCTGCGGGAGCCTCAGGCGGCGCCCTGTTGCCAAGCGCCGCGTCGTAGAGATCGGGCCTGAACACCGCCATCGCCGTCTTGACCCCGTCAGGGGTGAGCGCCGTTTGGCCCCAGCGCACCATCTGCGCATAGAGCCAGGCGGCCTGGACCGGATCCGGCCGCCCTGCCCCTTCGCGTCCGACCAGCAGGTAGCGGCCGCTTTCGCGGAAGGTGCCATCGGGCGAGATCTTCAGGCGCCCGGTGAGGGTGCGTTGGATGACCTCGGCGTCGACGCCGATCCGTTCGGGTTGCGCCAGGATCTGCGCCGCCTCGGTCCGGTTCTCGGGATGCTCGATGAACTCGGCGGCCTTCACGGCTGCCCGCACCAGGGCTGCAACCACGTCCGGGTTCTTGTCGGCCCAGGTCTGGCGGATCGCCAGCACCTTCTCCGCCGCACGGACCAGAATGTCGGCGACGAAATGCAGGATATGGCCGATACCGAGATCGACCGCGACCGAGTTCCAGGGCGCGCCAACGCAGAACGCATCGACATGGCCGTTCTTCAGACTGTCGACCATGTAGGGCGGCGGCAGCACCACGAGGCGCACGTCCTCGTCGGGATCGACGCCCGCCGCCGCCATCCAGAACCGCAATTGATAATTGTGGGTGGAGAACGGGAAGGTCATGCCGAAGGTGAGCGGCTCGGCCCCTGCCGTGCGGCGCTTGGCAACCACCTTCGCCAGCGCTTTCGCCGTCGCCATCGGGTCGAAGCGATCGCCGTCGATCTCCTCCATCAGCGCGGCATGGAGCGCCGGCGACACCGTGATGGCATTGCCGTTGATGCCGAGATTGAAGGCCGCGGCGATCGGCACCTTGACGTGACCGAGGCCGAGCGAGGACGCGATCGCCACCGGCGCGAGCAGATGCGCGGCATCGAACAGGCCGATATTGAGCTTGTCGCGGACGTTGGACCAGGAGACCTCGCGCACCAGCTCGACCTCGAGCCCCTCGGCGGCGGCAAAGCCCTTGTCGATCGCGACGATCAGCGCGGCGGCATCGACCAGCGGAATGAACCCGATGCGGAGGGGGACGGTCATTTCAGCATCTCCGACGCGGTGATGATCGACTGCGCGATCTCGCCGATTTTCTTCTTCTCGCGCATCGCGGTGGAGCGCAGCAGCACATAGGCCTCGTCCTCGGTCAGGCCCTTCACCTTCATCAGAATGCCCTTGGCGCGCTCGATGATCTTGCGGTCCTCGAGCTGCGACTTGGTGCGCTCCAGTTCCTCCTGGAGCTTGGCGAAGGCGTTGAAACGGGACACGCAAAGGTCGAGGATCGGCTTGATGCGCTCCTTCTTCAGCCCGTCGACGATATAGGCCGACACCCCCGCCTCGACCGAGGCCTGGATCGAGGCTGAATCGCTCTGGTCGACGAACATGGCGACCGGCCGCTTCACCGCGCGGCTGACCTGGAACATCGCCTCCAGCACGTCGCGGCTGGGGTTTTCGAGATCGATCACGATGATGTCGGGGTCCGCCGCATAAATACGGGCCAGCAGGCTCTGCATCTCGCTGATATGGACGACTTGGGTAAACCCGGCCTCGCGCAATCCCTCCTCCAGGATCGCGGCCCGGATCGGGCTTTCGTCGACGATCACGATTTTGGGCGACTGTTCGGCGCTCATGGCTCACTCACGGCAGCTGATTCATCCATAGCACGCCGGATCGCCCTGCAAAGGGTTGTAATTATGGGCAATTGGGACTAGCTCAGGCCGGTCAATCAGGCAGATTAGATATGGATCAGACGGCTGCGCCCAAGGTCAGCTTCGGGTCGCTCGGGTGTCCCTGACACGACGAATGTAAACTCTCCGTGCCGCCCTCCCGCAAGAAAACGCTCGCGCAGCCTTCAGCTGCGAAGCAGAACTCATGCTCTCACGGAATCTTCGCGCCAACGATCATCTTGTCGAGAAGTGGCACCGCGGCCAGCACCGCCGCCTCAGTGCGGCCGGAGACTGCTAGCCGCACGACGTAGGAATTGCCGTCCTTGTCGAGATCAGCGTAATGCGCGATCACTTCAACCGGCTGGTCCTTCAGGGATGGATTGTCGTAGCGGTTGATGACGACCTTGGGGTTGACCGAGGGAAGCGTAGCTGATCTTGGCATTCTTGCCGGATGTCGTCGCCCAATCGCTATCGCTCGTTGCGATCCATTGAACCAGTTCGGTGCGGTCCTCGTTATAGCGGCCTTCGGCATAGATGATTGCTTCTGCTTTACCGAATGTCTTCCCTTTGGGAACGAACATCGATGCGCCGTATTTGAGACTCGCGGCCTCATCCCTCGTCCACCCGTCGGGTGCCTTCACGCGAGGCCTGAATTCCGGACACAATCGTTCCTGCCGATCGCAGACATGGATGATCTTGTCGACTTCAGCGCGGGCCGGAAACATGGCGCCATAGGAAACGGTGACGAAAGCCAAGCCGAAGATGAAGCGGCGCATAGTGGTTAAGCTCCGTGAAATCAAGCAAGAAACCGAATAACAACCAAAACGGGCGTGTTCGAGCAATTCACCTCGGATCCTCCACTCGCTCGATCCGAAGAGCTTCCAGACCAGGAACCGTCAGTCAGTAATACCGTCGCTGGTGACTGGCCGATCACGCCAACTACGCGCGCGTACTGCTTTAGCCGCGCGCCGCATACGTTAGTTGTTGAATTTCGCCATCGGTTCAATTACTTGGATCGCAAATCCAGACAATTCAGATAGGCTCCAGGCGATTACATGGACAGAGCGCCGCGCATTTCATTCACGTCACTCGGGTGTCCCAAGGCCTTAGTGGATTCCGAGCGCATCATCACGCGGCTGCGCGCGGAGGGCTATGAGCTCGCCCGCAAGCATGACGGGGCGGACATCGTCATCGTCAACACCTGTGGCTTCCTCGACAGCGCCAAGCAGGAATCGCTCTCGGCGATCGGCGAGGCCATGGCCGAGAACGGCAAGGTGATCGTGACCGGCTGCATGGGCGCGGAACCGGAAGCGATCGAGCAGGCCTATCCGGGCGTGCTGTCCATCACCGGCCCGCAGCAATATGAGAGCGTGCTGGACGCCGTGCACCGCGCGCTGCCGCCGGCGCACAATCCGCATTTCGACCTGGTGCCGCCGCAGGGCATCAAGCTGACCCCGCGCCACTACGCCTATCTGAAGATTTCAGAGGGCTGCAACAACCGCTGCACCTTCTGCATCATTCCGAAGCTGCGCGGCGACCTCGTCTCGCGCCCCGCCGATGACGTGCTGCGCGAGGCCGAGCGCCTCGTCGGCGCCGGCGTCAAAGAGCTCCTGGTGATCTCGCAGGACACCTCAGCCTACGGCGTCGATCTCAAATATGCCGAGAGCCCGTGGAAGGACCGCCAGGTCCGCGCCAAATTCCTCGACCTCGCGCGCGAGCTCGGCGAGTTGGGAGCCTGGGTCCGGCTGCAATATGTCTACCCCTACCCGCATGTCGACGAGGTCATCGCGCTGATGACGCAAGGCAAGGTGCTGCCCTATCTCGACATTCCGTTCCAGCATGCGAGCCCCGAGGTCCTGAAGGCGATGAAACGCCCGGCGGCGCAGGACAAGACGCTGGCGCGGATCAAGCGCTGGCGTGAGGAATGTCCCGATCTCGCCTTGCGCTCGACCTTCATCGTCGGCTTCCCCGGCGAAACCGATTCCGATTTCGCCTATCTGCTCGACTGGCTGGACGAGGCCGAGATCGACCGCGTCGGCTGCTTCAAATACGAGCCGGTCGCCGGCGCCACCTCGAACGCGATCGAGAACCCCGTGCCGGAAGAGGTCAAGCAGGAGCGCTACAATGCGCTGATGGCCCGGCAGCAGAAGATCTCTGCGCGCCGGCTGAAGCGCAAGGTCGGCACGCGCCAGCAGGTCATCATCGACGAGGTCGGCCCGACGGTGGCCAAGGGCCGCTCCAAGGCCGATGCGCCCGAGATCGACGGCGCAGTCTATCTCTCCAGCCGCCGTCCCTTGCGTGTCGGCGAGATCGTCACGGCGAAGATCGAGCGCGCCGACGCATACGATCTGCACGGCAGCGTCGCGGGATTCTGAACGCGTTCCGTCATTGCGAGCGTAGCGAAGCAATCCAGAATCCCTCCGCGGGAACAGTCTGGATTGCTTCGCTACGCTCGCAATGACAGTGTGGAGACAATCACGCCAGCCATTTCGGCACCCAGCGCTCCGGCCTTGGTGCACGGGCGAGATCGGCTTTCGCCTCGGAGAGCAATGCCGGTTCGCCGTCGATGGTCGGGCGCGCATCGTATTCGAAGCTCGGCATGACGCGGCCGTCGGCGTAGAGGCCGAACCTCATCGCATACCATAACCCGAGCTCAGGCTGAGCCTTCCACATCTGTTCGCGCAGCTCGCGCAGCAGGGATTCGATAGAAGCCGCTTCCTCGAACGGCTGCGGCCCGCGCGTCAGCACGCGCGCTTGGTATTGCTTGCCGACGATTGCGACCTCGAAACGCGTCTTATCCCAGGCATTCTTGCCCTTGGGCAGATGGGCGGCCAGCCGCCAGCCGAGTTCGGCCATCATGCGATGGTTAGCCCAATAGTCCTCGCGGTCCCGGCTCCATTTTTCCATGAAGCCGCGGAAATCAGGCAGCTCCGGGGGCCCGTCGTCACAGGCCGCCTTGTCGCCAACGGGCTGTCCAGCGAGCCATTGCGCAAGTTCGACGGTCTGAGGCTCGACTTCGTCATGCGGCTTCAGATCGCTCCAGGCCCTGTCGAATTGCTGCGACGTCAGCCTCGTCAGCAGCGCATCGAGGCTCGGCGCCAGCAATTCGTAGTCACCCTCGGATCCCAGCCCGACGATCGGTGGATTGTCACGATCAAGACCCGCGCCATACCAGCCGCCGACGGCCGAGCCGTCAGGCAGGCGCATGAACAGCGAGAACCGGTCGCGCAAGGAACTGCCGTCGACGATCGGCGCGGAGTCCGAGAATTGGCCCTGCAGCGAGAAGCAGCCGACGCTGCCCCAGGGACGCCCCTTCAGCCAGGCCGCAAAGTCGACCAGCAGCGGCGGCGCCTCGATGCCAGGCGGAAACGCGCCGCGAATGCTGTCGAGGTCGATCGGATAGGGCGTATCGGACAAGGCTTTGAGCTATCTGGTTGGTCCCGCCTTCTTGGTCTGGGCGGTGATGCATTCGGTTCGAACCAAGTCGCGTCCTTCGATCACAAACGCGCTAGAGGCGCAATGGTTTCGACGCGAGAAACAATGAAACACGATGAAACGTCAGGGATTCTCCTCAAGCTGTCCGCACTCGGCCTGACGATAACCCTGCTCGCGCTGCCGGCCCCCGCCGACGCGCGATCACCATCCACCGCGCAGGCCCGCCAGTGGTGCTTCGCAAACGACGGCGGAGGCAGTGACGACCGGCGCTTCGCCGGCTGCTCGGCCCTGCTCAAGGCCAATCCCGACGATGTGCACGCGCTCGCCAATCGCGGCGAAATGTTTCGGCGACGTGGCGAGCCCGAGCGCGCCGTGGCGGATTTCAGCCGTGCCATCGACCTCGGTGCGAAGGATCCCGACATCCTGTACAATCGCGGCATCGCCAATGACGATCTCGGCGACGCCGATCGCGCCATTGCCGACTACACGCGCGCCATTCGGCTGAACGCCCGCGACCCGCTCTATTTCAACAACCGAGGCAACTCCTACATTCACAAGAACGCTTACGAGCTCGCGATGGCCGACTACGATCGGGCCATCAAGCTCGATCCGAAATTCGCGCTCGCCTATTTCAATCGCGGCACCGCCTTCAGCAACCACGGCGACGATGCGCGTGCACTTGCGGACTTTAATCTGTCGATCAAGTTCGACCCGAACTACGGGCCGGCCTACGGCAACCGCGCCCGCATTTATCGCGACCGCGGCGACCGCCCCCGAGCGCTGGCCGATTTCGCCAAATCGGTCGATCTCAGTCCGAACAACGACCGCGACTACTATGCGCGCGCGAACATGTATTTCGATACGCACGATTATGCGCTGGCACTCGACGATTACGACCGCTCCATCAGAGCGAATGCGAACCGCGCGGACGTGTTCAATTCGCGCTGCTTCACCCGCGCGATCGTCGGCCGTCTGCAGGAGGCGCTGGCCGATTGCGAGCAGTCGCTCAAGATGGCTCCCAACGATGCCTACACGCTGGACAGCCGCGCCCTTGCCCATCTCAAGCTCGGCAACCTCGACGCGGCGATCGCCGATTACGATGCCGCGCTGAGCATCAAGCCGGGGCTCGACGGCTCGCTCTACGGCCGCGGACTGGCGAAGCGCAAGAACGGTGACAGCGAAGGCGCCGAGCGCGACATCGCGGCCGCAAAGGCGATCAACGCCGGCATCGCCGATGTGTTCTCGCACTATGGCGTGGAGTAAGCGTCACGTTAGGAATGTGACACTATAATGCATTCACGCAGCGGTCACGGACTCGGCCTAACTCTGCCCGCGTCTTCAGCGCGAGCGAGGAATGAGGATGAGCCGCCTCTCGGACATGCTGCGCACGCAGCGCTTCGACGATTACCGCTTCTACCACCAAAGCACCGTCAACCAGACGCTGCACCTGATCAGCGCCGTCATCTTCCTCGGCTGCTATGCCCTGCTGTTCAAGGACCCTGCTCTCGCCGGCATCGTCGGCTGGCTCGCGATGCTGACGCGGCAGACCGGGCATTTCTTCTTCGAGCCGAACGGCTATGACGCCGTCAACGACGTCAGCAACCACTACAAGGAAGCGGTCAAGGTCGGCTACAACCAGACCCGCAAGATCGTGCTGCTGCTGGTCTGGGGCAGTGCGCCGCTGGCGCTGTTCGCCTTTCCGACGCTGTTCGGATTGTTCGATGCGCCGGCGTCCCGCCTCGATTTCGTCCGGCATGTCGGCGCGCTCTGGCTCGCCATCGGCATCGGCGGCGGACTTGCGCGCATGCTGCAGCTCTTCGCCACCCGCGACGTCACCACGGGCTTGGTCTGGGTGTTCAAGGTGCTGACCGACCCCTTCCACAACATCGCGCTGTACTGGAATTCGCCGCTCAAGCTGCTGCGGGGCGAGCTGATCGACACCGCAATCGCGGATGCGGATTGGGGCGATGCAGAGGCCGAGGAAGCCGCGCACCCGACCTGACCGATGCACGCTCGGCGTGCATCTTGAAAAAAGCCTGCTTGACAAGTCCTGCCATTCGGCTGTACGGACCCGCCCCATGATCAACGCCCGGACCAACCAGCGCACCGAAATGCTCCGCCGTCGCTCCCGCGACAACGAGAGGGTGCGCCATGTCCGAGGACGCCGCTGAACCACTGAATTCAGCTAGTTTTCGAGAAAGGCCGCACCCGCAAGGTGCGGCCTTTCTGCTTTTTGCGCCCTTTTTTCCACCCGCCTCCAGAGGAGTACGACATGACCACGCATCCGTATGACGCGCTGATGGACATCACCGCACGGCCCAAGACCGTGTTCGTCCGCGGCGCCGGCTCCTACCTCTGGGACGACAGCCGCAAGCGCTATCTCGATTTCGTGCAGGGCTGGGCCGTGAACTGTCTCGGCCATTCCCCGCCCGCGATCGCCGACGCGCTCGCAGCTCAGGCCAAGCGGCTGCTGACGCCGAGCCCGGCCTTCTACAACGAGCCGAGCCTCAAGCTGGCGCAGGCGCTGGTCGAGCACAGCGCGTTCGATCAAGTGTTCTTCGCCAATTCGGGCGCTGAAGCCAACGAAGGCGCGATCAAGCTCGCGCGCAAATATGGCAGCCTGCACAAAGGCGGCGCGTTCGAGATCATCAGCTTCGAAGGCGGCTTCCACGGCCGAACGCTGGCGACGATGTCGGCTTCAGGCAAGAAAGCGTTCGAGCCGCTGTTCGAGCCGAAGGTCGCGGGCTTCAAGAAGGCCAAGCTGAACGACATCGGCTCGGTCGAAGCTCTGATCAACGCCAACACCGTCGCCGTGATGCTCGAGCCGATCCAGGGTGAATCCGGCGTGTGGCCTGCGACCGATCAGTTCCTGCAGCAGCTGCGCGCGCTGACCGAAGCGCACGGCCTCCTGCTTATTTTCGACGAGATCCAGACCGGCATGGGACGGACCGGAAAGCTCTTCCATTATGAGCACACGGCGATTGCGCCCGACATCATGACGCTCGGCAAGGGCATCGGCGGCGGCGTGCCGCTCGCGGCCCTGCTCGCGAGCGAACGCGCCTCATGCTTCGAGCACGGCGATCAGGGCGGCACGTTCAACGGCAACCCGATCATGTGCGCGGCGGGCCTCGCGGTGCTCGAGGAGGTCAAGAAGCCCGACTTCCTGAAACAGGTCGCCGAGACCGGCCTCCTGCTCGAAAGCGAACTGCAGAAGGTCTCGGCCCGGCATGGCCTCGGTGGCGTGCGCGGACGCGGCCTGTTGCTCGCGCTCGATTTCAAGCTGCCGATCGCACCCGGCATCGTCGCGCAGGCGTTCGAGGCCGGCGTGCTGCTGAACGCCCCGCAGGTCGACAGCTTGCGCTTCATGCCGGCGCTGAACGTCACGAAGGAAGAGATCGCCGAGATGATCGAATGTCTCGACGCGATCTTGACCAAGGCCGGCGCGGCAAGACGCGTCGCGTAGTGCTGTAGGGCGGGCAAAGCGAAGCGTGCCCACCATTTTTCACCGCAATGAAGATGGTGGGCACGGCGCTCCGCGCCTTTGCCCACCCTACGAAACCGCCGATGCCGAAAGAGCTACGGCTTCAAGATCGAAGCCCCCGTCGTCTTGCGGCTTTCGAGATCGATATGCGCCTTGGCGGCGTCCTTGAGCGCGTAGGCGTGGTTGATCGGCACGTGCAGCTTGCCGTTAATGACCGCGGCGAACAGGGTGTCGGCGCCTTCGAGCAGTTCCTTGCGCGTGCCGACATAATCGTTGAGCTTCGGTCGCGTCGCGAACAGCGAGCCGTGATTGTTGAGCTCGGCAATCGCGAATGGCGGCACGGGGCCCGAAGCATTGCCGAACGAGACGAACATGCCGCGCGGCTTCAGGCAGGACAGCGAGCCCGGGAACGTCGCCTTGCCGACGCCGTCATAGACGACGTCGCAGCCCTCGTTACGGCTGATCTGCTTCACGCGCGCAACGAAATCCTCCTCGTTGTAGAGGATGACGTGATCGCAGCCATTGGCCTCCGCAAGCTCGGCCTTCTCGCGCGAGCCGACGGTGCCGATGACATGCGCGCCAAGCGCCCTCGCCCACTGGCAGGCGAGCAGGCCGATGCCGCCGGCGGCGGCGTGGACCAGCACGCGATGATGCGGCTCGACCTTGAAGGTCTTGTGCAGGAGATACCAGACCGTCAGCCCCTTCAACATCAGCACGGCACCCTGCTCGTAGGTGATGTGATCGGGCAGTTTGACCAGCTTCTCCCAGGGGATGTTGCGCTCGCCGGTATAGGCGCCGAGATTGTGGTAATAGGCGACGCGGTCGCCGGGATGAAAATTCGTCACGCCTGGCCCGACCGCGACCACCTCGCCGGAGGCCTCATTGCCGGCGATGAAGGGCAGCCCCGGCGCCTTGTAGAGGCCGGTGCGGTAATAGACGTCGATGAAGTTGAGGCCGACCGCGTGCTGGCGGATGCGCACCTCGCCGGGCCCGGGCGCCGGCACGTCGACGCTCTCATAGACCAGGGCTTCGGGGCCTCCGACCTTGTGCACACGGATGGCTTTCGTCATCACCTGACCTCCTCTTCGTGCGGCTGAGCGAAAGCTATCGCGCCCGCCTTGTCAACTCGACGCCGACTGGAACGACCCAACGCGACTACTTGGCGGCTTTCCGGCGGTTGCGCCTGGCCAGCACGTTGAAGAACTCCACCGCCGCCGAGAACGCTATTGCGAAATAGATGTAGCCGCGCGGAATGTGGAAGTGGAATCCGTCCGCAACCAGCGCGACGCCGATCAACACCAGGAAGGCCAGTGCCAGCATCTTGGTGGTCGGATGCTCCGCGACGAATCGCGCCACCGGACCCGCCGAAACGTACATGACCGCGCATGCGATCACGACCGCCGCGATCATGATCTTGATGTCCTCGGCCATGCCGATCGCAGTGATGATCGAGTCCAGCGAGAACACGATGTCGATGATCACGATCTGGACGATCACCCAGACGAAGGCGCTGCCTGTGGAGTCCTTCTCGCTCGCGTCGTGATCGGATTCGACCTCGCCGTGAATCTCATGTGTGGCCTTGGCGATCAGGAAGAGGCCGCCGCCGATCAGGATGAGATCGCGCCAGGAAAAAGCATAGCCCTGAATCGAGAGCACCGGAGCGGTCAGGCCGATCAGCCAGACCAGGAGACTGAGCAGGATGAGGCGAAAGACCAGTGCCAGCGCAAGCCCGATCTGGCGGGCGCGCTGCGCCGGTTTCTCGGGAAGGCGCGAGACGAGCACCGAGATGAAGATGACGTTGTCGATGCCGAGCACGATCTCGAGCGCCGTCAAGGTGAGCAGCGCGGCCCAGGCTTCCGGGCTGGTCAGCAGCTCCATCACGCCGATAATCTCGCCAGGGATTTCGCCAACCGGATCAAGGCATCGCTGAAGCTGATCCAGAGCGCGATGGCGCAGAGCACGACGGTCACCCCGGTGCCGACGCGAAAATCCATTTGCAGCGTGTAGAAGGCGAGCAGCGCCCAGACCGCGATCAGCGACATCGTCAGCCAGCGCAGCCGCACCACCCTGACAGGGTGCAGCACATGGAAAGGCACGAACGTCAGCACGACCAGCGCGGCGACCAGCAGCGTCGCCCACAGCGGCGGCCAATGCAGCAGGAACAGATAGAACGCGGCCGCGTTCCAAAGCGCCGGGAAGCCGCGGAAATGATTGTCGTCGGCCTTCATGCGCTGGTCGGCGAAATACAACGCGCTGGTGACGATGATGGCGATGCCGAGCAAGGGAGCCGCTACCGGCAGCAGCATGCCGCTCGCGACGATCGCATAGGCCGGCACGAAGACATAGGTGCAGAAGTCGACCACGAGATCGAGCACGTCGCCCGACCAGTTGGGCTGCACGTTCTTGACGTCGAGCCGCCGCGCGATCGGCCCGTCGATCGCGTCGATGATCAGGGCGACGCCCAGCCATTGAAACATCGCCGCCCAGTGCTCGCGCACGGCCTCCAGCATCGCCAGGAGCGCGATTGCCGCGCCGAAGGCGGTGAAGATGTGTACCGAGAAGGCTGCGGCGCGGATCACCGGTCTCGGCTTCAGGGAATCCTGCTGAATATCCATGGCTTCTGCTATCAGAATGCGACCGGTTTGCACATCCGCCATTGCGGCGCACGATCGCAAAATTCGCCATAAAATCAGGGAAATATAGGTGGGCTTGAATTTGCCGCCCGGCGTGTCAAATGTCGTTCCATGGTAGACGCATCGACACTCCATGACGCGGCCGTGATCGGCGGCGGACCTGCCGGCCTTGCCGCGGCGATCGCCCTGGCGCAGGCGGGTGCCCGGACCGCACTGGTGGCGCGCCGCGTTTCCTATGCCGACAATCGCACCACCGCATTGCTCGGCGCCTCCATCGATCTACTGGAAGGCCTCGACGTCTGGTCGCGCTGCAGGGACAAGGCGGCTGCGCTGGAAGTCATGCGCCTCGTCGACGACACCGGCCGGCTGTTCCGCAGCCCCGAGGTGCGCTTCTCCTGTCACGAAATCGGCCTCGATGCGTTTGGCTACAATATCGACAACCGCTCGCTGATGCTGGCGCTGGAAGCGCGCGCGGCCGAGCTGCCCAATCTCGTCCGCTTCGACGACGAGGCCGAAAGCGTCGTCATCGAGGCCGACGACGTCGCGCTGCGCACGGCGTCCGGACAGTTTCTCTCGGCGCGCCTCGTGGTCGGCGCCGACGGCCGGCACTCGCTGTGCCGCGAGGCTGCTGGCATCGCCGTGACTCGGCGCGAGCTGAACCAGACTGCGCTGACCTTCAACATCAGCCATGCCCGGCCGCATCGCAACGTCTCGACCGAGTTCCACACGCCGCACGGGCCTTGCGTGTTCGTGCCCCTGCCCGGCGACCGCTCCAGCATCGTCTGGGTCGCAGCGCCTGCGGAGGCTGAACGGCTGCGCGGCTTGAGCGACGAGGCGCTGTCGGCGGCGATCGAGAAACAGTCGCATTCGATCCTGGGACGGATGAATGTGGAGCCTGGCCGCAACCTGTTCCCGCTCGCGATCGAGCGTCCGAAATGCTTCGGCCGCGACCGTATCGCGCTGGTCGGCGAAGCCGCCCATGTGGTGCCGCCGATCGGCGCCCAGGGCCTCAATCTCGGCCTGCGCGATGCCGCCGACATTGCCCGGCTCGCGGGCGAGGCCATCGCCGCGGGACAGGATCCCGGCGCCGACGATGTGCTCAAGCGCTATGACCGCGCGCGGCGTCCGGACATCTTGAGCCGTACCTTTGCGATCGACATCGCCAACCGCTCCTTGCTCAACGACTTCCTGCCGCTCCAGCCCGTCCGCGCCGTCGGCATGCACCTCCTCGGCGCCATCGGCCCGCTCCGGCGCTTCGCCATGCGCGAAGGCCTGACGCCGACCTGGCGCAGGTAGCTCCGAAGCGCGTTAGGTTGGACGACTTCACCGCTGGCTCGGTGCAATCTCTCCCGCTTGCGGGGGAGGTCGGCGCGAAGCGCCGGGTGGGGGCTCTCTCCGCGACGGGATTTTTTCTGCACTCTCGACAATCCCGACGCGGAGAGAGCCCTCTCCCCGACCCTCTCCCGCAAGCGGGAGAGGGAGCGCACCGGCCCGCGGAAGAGATCAAGCCAATCTCATCACCATCAAGGAAACGCCAACCGTCCCGTCTGGATCGCCCACATCACGCTGGTCAGCGTGACCACCGAGGCGAAGGTGCCGAGCGGCACCGCGACGGAGGCGGACTCGATCCAGGCATCGTTCTGCCGGGCGATGACGAACACGTTGAGCGCCGGCGGCAGCGCGGCCATCAGCACGGCGGTGGCGGCCCAGGGCTGCGCGAACGGGCCGAACGCCAGCATCAGGGCGAACGCCGCGAGCGGATGGATCAGCAGCTTGACCGCGATCACGCCCGGCACCTCCCACGGCACCCGATCGAACGGGCGGAGCGCCACGGTCACGCCGAGCACGAACAGCGCGGTCGGCGCGGCCGCGTTCTGCAGGAAGGTGATGGTGCGGTCGAGCGCGACCGGCAGCTCGATATGCAGCGCCGCCACCGCCGCGCCGAAGCAAGCCGACATGATCAGCGGATTGAGCACGATCTGCTTCAGCACGACGCCGAAAGCATGGACGAGCGAGGGATGGTCGCGGTCGGAAAGCTCGATCAAGAGCGGCACGATCGTGAACAGGAAGATGCTGTCGCAGCAGAAGATCAGCGCGGTCGGCGCAGCCGCCTTCGGCCCCAGCACCGCAAGTGCGAGGCCCGGGCCCATATAGCCGATATTGCCGTAGCCGCCGGAGAGGCCCGCGAGCGTCGCTTCGCGCAGCGTCAGCCGTCCGAATAGCTTGCCGACCACCAGCGCCAGCGTGAATGCCGCGACCGTCGAGAGCGTCGTCGCCACCAGGAACGGCGGGTTATTCAATTCCGAAAACGGCGTCTTCGACATGATCGCAAACAGCAGCGCCGGCAGCGACACGTAGAGCAGGAAGAAGTTCATCCAGGCGAGCCCCGATTCCGGGATGGACTTGACCTTCCCGCAAGCGAAACCGACGAAGATCAAGCCGAAATAAGGCAGCGCCAGATTGAGGATATCGACCATTGCTGAAGTTTTTTCTGAAGGCTTGGGGGCTATCCGCCCCGGAGACGAAGGTTAATTCCAGCTGAGGGCACTAGCATCGGCCACAATCCTGGTCTATCGACGGGGGATGATTAAAGCGCGGACCGCCAAATTCCAGATCGGACAGGTCGTTCGCCACCGGATCTTCTCGTTCCGGGGGGTGATTTTCGACATCGATCCGGAATTCAACAACACCGAGGAATGGTGGTTGTCGATTCCCGAGGAAGTGCGGCCCCACAAGGACCAGCCGTTCTATCACCTGCTCGCGGAGAACGCGGAATCCGAATACGTCGCCTATGTCTCGGAGCAGAACCTGTTGCCGGACGATTCCGGCGAGCCGGTCCGGCATTCCCAGGTCGCCGAGATCTTCGTCAAGGACAAGGCCGGCGGCTATCGCCCGCGCAATCCCTCGCTGAACTGATCGTCGTGATCGTCGGCCAGCAAAAAAGGCGCTCGAACCGAGCGCCTTTTTCACGTCCGGGATTTGCTCCCGATTACTTCTGACCGGTCGGAGCCGCGCCCGGTGCGCCACCACCCTGCTGCTCGAGCTTCTTGCGCTGCTCTTCGGCCTTCTTCTGCAGCTCTTCCTGCAGCTTCTTCTGGGTTTCCTCGAACACCTTCGGATCGGTCGGCGGACCGTCATAGGCCTTCTGGAATTCGCCGGCGAGCGGCAGCGGCAGCGTCAGCGGCGCGCCGTTGGCATTGATCGCCTGGACAACGAGATTCTGGCCCTTCTTCATGTTGTTGATGAGCTCGGGCGTGGCCTCGTAGTCGGACATGCAGCCGTTCTGGAAGCAGATCACATAGGGCTGCTGCAGCGGCGCGTTGCTGTCGACGATGATGCGGGTGCCGTGCACGAGCTGCATGCCGAGCGGCAGCGTCACGCGCAGGATCTTCTTGGGCTCGCCTTCCGGCTCGATGATCACGGCCGCGATGACCGGCTGGCCCGATTCGATACGGCCGTCCTTGCCGGTGAAGCAGACCTGCTTGGCATTGGCGTCCTGGCCCTTGAGGCAGAACT
Source organism: Bradyrhizobium yuanmingense (assembly GCF_025200905.1). Lineage (NCBI taxonomy): Bacteria > Pseudomonadati > Pseudomonadota > Alphaproteobacteria > Hyphomicrobiales > Nitrobacteraceae > Bradyrhizobium > Bradyrhizobium yuanmingense. Next base: position 3,701,647 of record NZ_CP104173.1, read on the forward strand.
TGGTCCAGGGCGCATAGATCAGCTGGATCTGCTGATCGGCGGGCTGAGCTGCACCCTGCTGCGGGGCGCCTTGCTGCGGGGGAGCCTGCGGGGATGCTGCGGGCGCCGGAGCCTTGGGAGCTGCCTTGGGAGCAGCCGCCTTCGGAGCCGGGGCCGGGGAGGCCTTGGGCGCGGCGGGGGCGCCGGGGGCCGGCGCAGGGGTCTGGGCCTCGGCGGCAAACGGAACGGCCAACGCCGTCGCCGTCAACAGGGCGAGAAGTCGCCCGCGCGGCCGGACGGACGCGGCCAAGTAACGGAAATTCATTGCGGAAAACCCTTTCTGAACGGGAAGTGCCCGAACCGCTCCGAAGCGCCGAACCTGGCCGCCTTGGGCGCGGCTCTCTCCCCGTCAATTGAGGCGGATAAGTGACGGTCTCGACGCTCTTGCGCGATTGGGTGCCTTCTTAACGTGGCCGACGAAAAGATCAATGCCGACAAGCGTCTTTGGCCGGTCTGGCGCGAAAGCCCCATCAAATTCCCTGTGATAAGATTCGCCCGACGGTCCTCGAATCACCTTGTGCCGATGTTCATGTTCCAGCGCCTCTTCGAGGGCCCCGGCCTCCGCCTCTATACGCTTGCCCTTGCCCTTGCCCTTGCGCTTGCCGGGATGCTGTCGGCAGGCACCGCCGCGGCCGAGGAGGCCCACGCGATCGCCATGCACGGCAAGCCGGCGATGCCCGCCGACTTCAGCCACATGCCCTACGCCGACCCCGATGCCCCCAAGGGCGGCCGTCTGACCTGGGGCATTCTCGGCACCTTCGACAGCCTCAATCCCTTCATCGTGAGGGGATTGGCGGTGCAGCCGGTCCGCAACTATGTGGTCGAGAGCCTGCTGGCGCGCGGGCAGGACGAGCCGTTCACGCTTTACGGCCTGCTCGCCAGGACCGTCGAAACCAATGACGAGCGAAGCTTCGTCACCTTCCGTCTCGATCCTCGCGCCCGCTTCTCCGACGGCAAGCCGGTCACGGCCGAGGACGTGCTGTTCTCCTGGCAGTTGCTGCGCGACCGCGGCCGCCCCAATCACCGGCAATACTACGGCAAGGTCGCCAAGGCCCAAGCGCCCGATCCCCTCACCGTCCGATTCGACTTGACAGGCGCCAACGACCGCGAGCTGCCGCTAATTCTCGGCCTGATGCCGATCCTGCCGAAGCACGCCATCGACGTCGCGACCTTCGAGGAAACGACGCTGACGGCGCCGATTGGCTCAGGCCCCTATCGCGTCACCGCGGTGAAGCCCGGCGCCAGCGTGACACTCACGCGCAATCCCGATTATTGGGGCCGCAACCTCGCCATCAATCGCGGGCTCTACAATTTCGACGAGATCCGGCTCGACTATTTTCGCGAGGCCAACGGGCAGTTCGAGGCGTTCAAGCGCGGCCTCTACGATTTCCGCGTTGAGCACGAGCCGCTGCGCTGGCACGACGGCTACGATTTTCCAGCCGCCAAAAGCGGCGAGGTGATCCGCGACACCGTCAAGCCCGGCCTGCCGCAGCCGTCCGAATTCCTGGTGTTCAACACCCGCCGTCCTGTCTTCGCCGACATCCGCGTGCGGCAGGCTCTGACGCTGCTGCTCGATTTCGAGCTGGTCAACCGCAGCTATTTCTTCGGGCTCTATTCGCGCGTGGCCGGCTATTTCGCCGGCTCGGAGCTATCAGCCTATGGCAAGCCTGCGGATGCGCGCGAGCGTGAGCTGCTCAAACCGTTCGCCGCACGGATTCCGCCCGACATCCTGGACGGCAGCTACCGCCTGCCGGTCACTGACGGATCAGGCCGCGACCGCACCACGCTGCGCGCCGCGCTGAAGCTGCTGTCGCAGGCCGGCTACGATCTCGACGGCACCGTGCTGCGCAATCGCGCGACCAAGAGCCCCTTCACCTTCGAGATCATGGTCACGACGCGCGACCAGGAGCGCATCGCGCTCGCCTTCCAGCGCGACCTCAGACGCGCCGGCATCGAGGCCAGCGTGCGCTCGGTCGATCCCGTGCAATTCGACCAGCGCCGGCTCGCCTACGAGTTCGACATGATCCAGAACCGCTGGGACCAGTCGCTGTCGCCCGGCAACGAGCAGTACTTCTATTGGGGCAGTGCGGCGGCGGACAATCCGGGCACCCGCAACTACATGGGCGCGAGGGATCCCGCCGTCGATGCCATGATCGCCGCCCTGCTCGAGGCCCGTGAACATACGGATTTCGTTGCGGCGGTGCGCGCGCTCGACCGCGCGCTGATCGCGGGCTTCTATACAATCCCGCTGTTTAACGTATCGGAGCAATGGATCGCGCGCTGGAATCGGATAGAACGGCCTAAGATCACCTCGCTCTCGGGCTATTTGCCGGAGACCTGGTGGTCGAAGGGGCAGCCGCAAGCTCATCAAGCGAAGTGACGCCGTGAACCAGCCAGCAATATCGCCGACGCTCGACACATTGTTTCAGCGCACGCTGATGCGGCAGCCGCACGCGACCGCCCTGCTCGATCCGCTCAACAAGGCACGCATCACCGGGCACCAGCCGCGGCGAATGACCTATACCGAGGCCGATACCGCCATCGAGGCGCTGTCGGCGCATTTCGTCGAATCCGGCCTGCCCGCCAATTCCGTGATCGCGATCCAGTTGCCCAACACGGTCGAATTCGTGCTGACCGTGCTCGCCGCCCATCGCGCCGGCCTCGTCGTCGCCGTGCTGCCGCTGCTCTGGCGCCATGCGGAACTGACCGCAGCGCTGAACCGCACCGCCGCGCGCGCCATCGTTACCATGAGCACGGTCGACGGCGTCAGCTATGCCGATCTCGCCATGCACGCCGCGGCCGAGGCGTTCTCGATCCGGCACGTCTACGGCTTCGGAAGCGACCTGCCCGAAGGCATGGCTTCGCTCGACGATGTCCTGGCACGCCCGCCCGGCACCACGCGCGCCGTGATCCAGGACGGCCGCAAGGCGGCCATGATCTCCTTCGACGTCACGGCGGAGGGCTTCCGTCCGGTGCCGCGGCCGCATTTCAGCCTGATCGCGGGCGGCCTTGCGATGTCGCTCGAAGCCGACATCAAGCAGGGCGCGACCGTGATGGCGGCGTTCACGCCGATGTCGTTCGCAGGGCTCGCCTCCTCGCTCGCGGTGTGGCTGCTCTCGGGCGGCACGATGGCGCTGCATCATCCGTTCGAGAACGATGTGCTGGAGCAGCAGATCAACGAGCACGAATGCGAGGTGCTGATCGCGCCGGCGCAGCTCGCGCTGCGGCTCGGCGATGCCGACCTCGCGGCGCGGATGCCGACTTTGCGCAACGTCATCGGCCTGTGGCGCGCGCCCGAGCAGGTCGCGGCGAGCGATGCCTGGATTGCGCCGCATGCGCCGCTGACCGACGTCTACCTGTTCGGCGAGGCCGGATTGTTCGGCGCCCGCCGCGGCGAGGACGGCATGCCGGTGCCGGTGATGCCGGGGCCGCACGGCGCTCCGCGCGAGCAGTCCGGCTCCTCCATCGCCGGCGAGATCCTGCTGACGCCGAAGGGCACGCTTGGCCTGCGCGGCGCGATGGTGCCGATCGCGGCCTACGCCCCGCCGCAGCCGGTCGGCGAGACGCTGACGGCGCAGCCGCCGCGCGACTATGTCGACACGGGCTATGCCGCGCGGCTCGATCGCCCGAGCGGCGCGATCTGCATCACAGCGCCGCCCTCCGGCATCATGGCCGTCGGCGGCTATCGCTTCCTCTCCAACGATCTGCAGGAATGGGCGCGCCGGCTCGGCCAGGGCGCGCTGCTCACGGCGCTGCCCGACCGCCTCTCCGGCCACCGGCTCGCCGGGCGCGCCCAGGACAATGCCCGCGCCCGCGAGGCGCTCAGCGAGCTCGGGCTTAACCCCCTGATGGTCGAGGCTTTTCGCGACCGCTCCGGGCCGGCCTAGGCGCGGTTTCAGCGCCTGCGTTGACGCAGCATTAAGGCGGCCAAACTAGATTGCGGCGGCAAATTGTTGCGCGATCAGAGTTTTTACATGTCCCAGGCGGGCCCGATCCTGTTTGTGTCCGATGCCGAACGCCCCGCCTTCGTGGCGGCGCTGGACGAGGCCCGGCTCTTCCCTGTCGTCGACACCGACTGGACCAGCGCGCCGCGCGCGGTCGAAGAGGTGCAGCCGGCCGCGGTTCTCGCTGCGGTCCATGCCGGGCACGAGCCGCATGTGACGCGGCTTGCTCAGAAGATCGCCGCTCAATCGCCTTACCTGCCCTTCGTGGCCCTGGATGCGGCGGGCACGCTGCCGCACAACGCCCTGCCCTTCTCCTCGCGCGGCGGCAATCCCGACCGGCTGATCGCGCGGCTCCGGGCGGCGCTGCGCGTGCGGACATTGCACGCAACGGTTCTGCGCCGGCTGCCCGAAGTGAAAGTCGCGCTGCCGCAGGGCGATCCCGCACGCGATGCCACCGTGCTCCTGATCGGCCGCGGCGCGGCTTACCCTGCGCTCTCCGTCGCGTTCGGCGAACGCGTCGGCGTGGTCGGTGCGCTCTCGATCGAGGCTGCCGCGAAACACCTCAACACCCGCGATCTCGACGGCGTCGTGCTCGCCGAAGGTTTTACCGCGCGCGTGACCGATGCGTTTCTGACCGTGCTCGCCGAGGACACCCGCTTCCGCAGCCTGCCCGTGGTCGTCACCGCCCACCAGCTCACCCAGAGCTACGACCTGCCCAATCTCGAGCTGATCACCGGCGAGCCGCCGAGGATCGCGGCCAACGCGCTGCCCTTGATCCGCCAGCACGCCATGGAAGCGCAGCTGAGCCGCACGCTACGCTCGATCGATGCCGGCGGCTGGCTCGATCCGCGCAGCGGCCTGCTCACGGTGGAAGCCTTCGCCCGCGATTTCGCCAAGGCGGTCGAGCAGACGCTCGCCCGCGGCGGCGGCCTCTCGGTCGCGCGCTTCGCCTTCGATCCCAACAATCCCCGCGCCCAGCTCGACGCCGCCCGCATCCTCAGCCGCCTGATGCGGCAGATGGATTTTGGCGCCGCGCAGAAGGACGGCTCGGTCATCGTCGTGTTCGCCGAGACCGACTTCCGCACCGCGCATATGATCGCGCGCCGCCTGTCGGCGGTGATGCGGCACACCTCCAACGGCAAGCACGAGATGCGCAGCGATCCCGTGGTCAGCGTGGACTCGCTGTCGCCGTCGGATACGGCAAGGTCCTTGCTGGCGCGACTGTCGGCGGACGCGTCAAGGGCGGCGTCTTAGCTTTCTCGCGGGCTGTCGCAATAACCACCGTCATTGCGAGCGCAGCGAAGCAATCCAGAATCCCTCCGCGGAAAGACTCTGGATTGCTTCGTCGCAAGGGCTCCTCGCAATGACGCGGTGAGGCCGGTGCCTCTACGCCGCCTTCTTGCTCTCGGCGAGCTGCGCCAGCTGTCGCATGATCTCCGTGGTGCCCGCGAGCCGCTCTTCCGGCGTTTCCCAGTCCTGCAGGAACACCACCTTCATGTCGGGGCGCACCTTGGCGGCCTGGCCGTAGCTGCGGATGAAGCTCACGAGGCGCTCGGGATGGGCGAAGGAATTGTCGCGGAAGACGATGACGGCGCCCTTCGGGCCGGCGTCGATCTTCTCGACATTGGCCCGGCGGCAGAACGCCTTGATCGCGGCGACCTTGAACAGATAGCGCACCTCGTCCGGCAGCACGCCGAAGCGGTCGCGCATCTCGGCGCCGAAATTCTCGATCTCCTCTTCGGTGTCGAGATCGGCCAGGCGCCGGTACAGCGACAGCCGCACCGAGAGGTCGCTGACATAGTCCTCCGGAATCAGCACGGGCATGCCGATAGTGATCTGCGGCGACCAGCGGTCGGCGGCGGGCTCGGAGACGCCGGCCTTGAGGTTGACGATCGCCTCCTCCAGCATCGACTGATAGAGCTCGAAGCCGACCTCCTTGATGTGGCCGGACTGCTCCTCGCCGAGCAAATTGCCGGCGCCGCGGATGTCGAGGTCGTGCGAGGCGAGCTGGAAGCCGGCGCCCAGCGTCTCTAGCGACTGCAGCACGGTGAGCCGGCGCTCGGCCTGCGCGGTGATCTTCTGCTGCGCCGGCAGCGTGAACAGCGCATAGGCCCGCAGCTTGGAGCGGCCGACGCGGCCGCGCAGCTGGTAGAGCTGGGCAAGGCCGAACATGTCGGCGCGATGCACGATCAACGTGTTGGCGTTGGGGATGTCGAGGCCGGACTCGACTATGGTGGTCGACAACAGAACGTCGAACTTGCCGTCGTAGAACGCGGTCATGATGTCCTCGATCACGGCCGGCGGCATCTGGCCGTGCGCGACCGCGACCTTCATCTCGGGCACGTTCTTGTCGAGGAAGTCCTTGACCTCGGCGAGATCGTCGATACGCGGCACGACGTAGAACGCCTGGCCGCCGCGATAGCGCTCGCGCAGGAGCGCTTCGCGGATCATCAGGGGATCGTGCGGGGCGACGAAGGTGCGCACCGCCAAGCGATCCACCGGGGGCGAGGCAATGATCGAGAGCTCGCGGACGCCGGTCAGTGCCAATTGGAGCGTGCGCGGGATCGGGGTTGCCGACAGCGTCAGCACGTGCACCTCGGCGCGCAGTGCCTTCAGCCGCTCCTTGTGGCTGACGCCGAAATGCTGCTCCTCGTCGACGATGAGCAGGCCAAGGTCGCGGAATTTGATCGCCTTGCCGAGCAACGCGTGGGTGCCGACGACGATGTCGACCGAGCCGTCGGCGATACCCTTCTTGACCTCGTTGAGCTGCTTGGTCGGGATCAGGCGCGAGGCCTGCGCGACATTGACCGGGAAGCCTTTGAAGCGCTCGCTGAAGGTCCGGTAGTGCTGACGCGCCAGCAGCGTGGTCGGCACCACGACCGCGACCTGCTTGCCGTCGAGCGCCACGGCGAAGGCGGCGCGCAGCGCCACCTCGGTCTTGCCGAAGCCGACGTCGCCGCAGATCAGGCGATCCATCGGGCGGCCCTTTTCGAGATCCTTCAGCGTGGACTCGATCGCGCCCAGCTGGTCCTCGGTCTCGTCATAGGGGAAGCGTGCGCAGAACTCGTCGTAGACGCCCTGCTGCACCGGCAGCTTCGGCGCTTCGTGCAGCATGCGTTCGGCCGCGATCTTGATCAGCTCGCCCGCGATCTCGCGGATGCGGTTCTTCAGTTTTGCTTTTCGGGTCTGCCAGCCCGAGCCACCAAGGCGGTCGAGCTCGACCGTGGTTTGATCAGAGCCGTAACGCGATAAGAGCTCGATGTTCTCGACCGGCAGGAACAGCTTGGTCTCGGCGGCATAATGCAGCTCGAGGCAGTCATGCGGCGCGCCGGCGACGTCCAGCGTCTGCAGGCCGATGAACCGGCCGATGCCGTGATCGACGTGGACGACGATGTCGCCGGCGGTGAGGCTCGTCACCTCCGAGATGAAATTGTCGAGCTTGCGACTGGCCTTGCGCGGCCGCACCAGGCGATCGCCGAGGATGTCCTGCTCGCTGATGACGGCGATCTCGTCAGTCTCGAAGCCGCTCTCGAGGCCGAGCACGGCGAGCATGGTCTCGTTGCGCGGCGTCGCCTGCACCGTCCGCCACGAATTGACGCTGGTGGTGTGGGCGAGCTTGTGGTCGCGCAGCATCGAGGTCATGCGGTCGCGCGAGCCCTCCGTCCACAGCGCGATCACGACCTTCTTGCGCTGCGCCTGCAGCGCCATGACGTGGCTGACCACGGACTCGAACACGTTGACATTGCTGTCGTTGCGCTCCGGCGCGAAATCGCGGCCCTTGCGCGCACCTGCATCGACTACGCCGGTGCCGTCGGTCGGCACCGAGAACGGCGTCAGCCGCGCCAGCGGGATCGCGCCGAGGCGCTTGGTCCATTCCTCCTCGGTCAGGTACAGCCGGTCGGGCGGCAGCGGCTTGTAGATCGCGCCGCCGCCGGGATGCTCCATCGCATCGCGCCGGGCCTCGTAATAGTCGAGGATCTGCTTGAAGCGCTCGCGCACGGCGTCCTCGGCCTGCGGCTCGATCGCGATTGCCGCGCCTTGCAGATAATCGAACAGCGTGTCCATCCGGTCCTGGAACAGCGGCAGCCAGTGCTCCATGCCGGGATGGCGGCGGCCCTCGCTAACAGCCTCGTACAGCGCATCGTCGCGCTCGGGCGCGCCGAATTCGGCGACATAGCCCATGCGGAATCTTCGGATGGTGTCGGTGACGAGCTGGAACTCGGAGACCGGCACGAGGTCGAGCGAGCGCATGTCGAGCAGCGTGCGCTGGGTCTCCGCGTCGAAGGAGCGGATCGATTCCAGGCTGTCCCCGAAGAAGTCGAACCGCACCGGCTGCTCGAGGCCCGCCGGAAACAGATCCAAAATGCCGCCGCGCACGGCGTATTCGCCGGGCTCGCGCACGGTGGAGGAGCGGTTGTAGCCGTTGTGCTCGAGCCAGGCGACGACGGTGTCCATCGGCACGACGTTGCCCGGCGCGACCGACAGCGCCTGCGCCGCGACCAGCTCGCGCGCGGGCACGCGCTGCACCACAGCGTTCACCGTGGTCAGCACGATCAGCGGCTTGTCGCTGCCGGTGAGCGAGGCCAGCCGCGCCAGCGTGGTCAGGCGCTGGGCGAGAACGCCGCCATGCGGCGAGACGCGGTCATAGGGCTGGCAGTCCCAGGCCGGGAAGGTCAGCACCGGCAGATCGGGCGCGAAGAACCTAAGTGCGCGTTCGAGCGACTGCATGCGCCCGCCGTCGCGGCAGACCACGGCAAGGCTGACCGCCGGCTTTTTCGGCCGCGCCGCGATGGCGCGCGCGAGATCGGAGACGACGAGGCCTTCGGCACCTTCCGCGACATTGGCGAGCGTCAGCGCGCGGCCGGGCGCGAGCAGCTCGGCCGGAGATTTCATTCCCTGCTTCATGCGTTGCCGTCCGCGATCGGAAACGCCTTGATGCGGGCAAACAGCGCGCCGGCGACGTCGGCCGGCAGCACCTTGTCGCCGGTGATGGCGGCATACAGATCGGGATCGTTGACCTCGAGCAAAGTCTCGAGCTGGCTCAGCTCGTCATCGGACAGATCGCCGATCTCGGCATCCGCGAAGCGGCCGAGGATCAGGTCCATCTCGCGCGTGCCGCGGTGCCAGCAGCGGAACAGAAGCCGCTTGCGGCGGTCATCCAGCCCGCTGCTCGATCGTGTCGTTCCCGTCATGTCTCAAATCCAGTCAAACGCAGAAAGCCCGGACGTGCCGGGCGGGGGTGATATAGCCACTTGGACCCCCGGTGTCAGCCCTTGATTTGGCATGGCCGGAGCTCGCGGGCGGCTACGAAAAAAGACGTGGATGCCCGGCATAAAGCGGGGCATGACGGGCCGAAACGATCCTAGATTCGCTCTCATGCGCCCCAGCCTGCTTAATCCGCTGTTTGCTCCCGTGACCAGCCTGTCCGGCGTCGGTCCGAAGCAGGACAAGCTGTTGCAGTACCTGCTCAGCCGCAGCGAGACGCCGCGGCTGGTCGATCTGCTCTTGCATCTGCCGAGCCAGGTGATCGACCGCCGGGCCCGGCCGAAGATCCGCGACGCGGCCGTTGGAACCATGGTGACGCTGGAGGTTACCGTCGATCGTCACCGCCCGCCCCCGCCGCGCAATTCGCGCGCGCCGTATCTGGTCTACGCCAGCGACGATACCGGCGACGTGGTGCTGACCTTCTTCCGCGCCAAGCCGGGCTTTGTCGAAAAGCTCTTGCCGGTCGGCGAGAAGCGCTTCGTCTCCGGCACGCTGCAGATGTACGACGGCATCCCGCAGATCGTGCATCCCGATCGCGTGCTCGACGAGGAGGCGATCTCGAAGCTGTCGGGGATCGACCCGGTCTATCCGCTGACGGAAGGCCTCGCGCTGGGATCGCTCCGTCGTGCCATCGCGCAGGCGCTGCAAAAGCTTCCCGCGCTGCCGGAATGGATCAGCCCGGAGGTGCTGCGGCGCTGCGACTTCCCGCCGATCGCGGAAGCGCTCAACCGCGTGCATCAGCCGGTCGAGCTAACCGACATCTTGCCCGACCGGCCGTTCTGGTCGCGCCTCGCCTTCGACGAGCTCTTGGCCGGCCAGCTCGCGCTCGCCCTGATCCGCGCGCAGCTGCGCCGTCCCGCGGGCGTGCGCAATGCCGGCGACGGGCATCTGCGCAACAAGATCATCGATGCCCTTCCCTACGCGCTCACACCGTCACAGCGCAACGCTGCGGCGGCGATTGCCGAAGACCTCAAGCAGGCGCTGCGCATGCTGCGCCTGCTGCAGGGTGACGTCGGCTCCGGCAAGACCGTGGTGGCGCTGCTCGCGGCCGCCGCGGTCGCCGAGGTCGGCAAGCAGGCCGCGTTGATGGCCCCGACCGAGATCCTGGCGCGCCAGCACATCAAGACCATCGCTCCGCTCGCCGAGCGCGCGGGATTGCGTGTCGCCATCCTCACCGGCCGCGAGAAGGGCAAGGAGCGGCGCGAGATCATCACCGAGCTCGCCGACGGCGAGATCGACCTGCTCGTCGGCACCCATGCGCTGATCCAGGACGATGTCGTCTTCAGGGATCTCGCGCTCGCCATCGTCGACGAGCAGCACCGTTTCGGCGTGCGCGAGCGCCTCGCGCTGACGTCCAAAGGCGAGGCTGTCGACGTGCTGGTGCTGAGCGCAACGCCGATCCCGCGCACGCTGGTGCTGACCTATTTTGGCGACATGGACATTTCCGAGCTGCGCGAAAAGCCGGCCGGCCGCCAGCCGATCGATACCCGGGCCGTGCCGATGAGCCGCATCAGCGAGGTCATGGAAGGCGTCGGTCGCGCGCTCGAAGCCGGCAAGCTGGTCTACTGGATCTGCCCGCTGGTCGAGGAGTCGGAGGCGGAGGGCACCGAGCATCTCACCAACGCCACCAAGCGTTTCGAGACCCTGCAAAAGCGCTTCGGTGACCGCGTCGGGCTCGTCCACGGCCAGATGAAGGGCACCGAGAAGGACCGCGTCATGGCCCAGTTCGCCGCGCACGAGATCGGCCTGCTGGTCGCGACCACCGTGGTCGAGGTCGGCGTCGACGTTCCGGCCGCCACCATCATGGTGATCGAGAACGCCGAGCGTTTCGGCCTTGCCCAACTGCACCAGCTGCGCGGCCGCATCGGACGCGGCTCGGAGGCCTCGACCTGCATCCTGCTCTATGGCGAGCCGCTCGGCGAGATGTCGAAGGCCCGGCTGAAGGTGATCCGCGAGACCACCGACGGCTTCCGCATCGCCGAGGAAGATTTGAAGCTGCGCGGCGAAGGCGACGTGTTGGGCGTGCGCCAGAGCGGCCTGCCCGGCTACCGCATCGCGCGTCCGGAGGTGCACGGCCAGCTGATCGCCCAGGCCAGAGACGAAGCGCTGCGGATCCTGAAGGACGATCCGAAATTAAAGGGCGAACGCGGCGAAGCGCTGCGGTGCCTGCTGTATCTCTATGAGCGCGACGAGGCGATTCCGCTGATCGGAGCGGGCTAACTTTGAGGCAGTGCCGCAAGGTTCGTGACAGACGCAAAGGCACCGGAACCTCCACGTCATTGCGAGCGCAGCGAAGCAATCCAGAATCTTTCCGCGGAGGCAGCCTGGATTGCTTCGCTGCGCTCGCAATGACGTGTTGAGAGAGCGAGAATGCGCGCGATCAGGCCTTCTTCCGCGCGATGCTCGCCGCGAAGGTCTTCATCAACGCGGCATCCACAGCCTCCCCCTTCGCATCCTCCGCCAGATGCTCGAACCACCGCGCAAAGCCCTCGTAGATCTGGCTGGCCGGATGATCGGGCCCGAGGAATCCTGAAATCTCCCGCATCTCGGCGACCCAGCGATAGGCCTTCGGGATCATGTCGGGCAGCGCGACTTCGAGCCGCGCCAAGATGGCGGGCTGGCTCAGCGCGAGCTCGTCGCGCAGTGCATCGGCCGCGCCCGCCTTCGTGGCTGCGATCACCATCGCCGATCCGATGCCGGCGAGGCCCTTGACGATGCCGGCATAGGACATTTTCAACGCCGAGGCCGCGCCGACCGGGCCTTCGACGATCCGCACGTCGAGGCCGAGATCCCCAAGCACGGCAACGTCCTTGGCATGCTCGCCCGACATGTAGAAGGCCGGGCTCTTGCCACCTGGCTGCGGCGGAAAGCCGATGATGCCGGCATCGACGAACGGCGCCTGCGCCGACCCGATGATCTCCTCAAGTCTTTGCACGGTATCGACATTGACGGCGTTGCAATCGACCACGACCGGCTTCTTCTCGCGCCTGACGATCAGCGCGGCCAGCCGTTCGGCCAGCGCGACGGCTTCGCCCGGCGGCACGATCGAGAGGATGATGTCGGCGTCCGCGATCGCATCGTCCTCGGCGCCGACCATTCCGGCGTCCGCGGCGCGTTTGCGCGTCGCCTCGCTCCGCCCCTTGAGCGACGTCAGCACGCGCGCACCGTTCTCGCTGAGGCGGCGGGCCACGGCGCTGCCCATCGCGCCGGGGGCGAGGATCGCAATGGTTTTGGACATCGTGCACTCCAGGTCGAATTCCGAGCGGCAGGTTCGGTCGACCTGAGCCTAGCAGAGGACGAATGCGCCCGCGTGAACGCGACCATCCCGCAACGGAATGGCCCTACTCCGCCTTCGCAGGCTCGGGCCGGAGCGTGGAGGCATTGGCGATACGCGCGGCATTCGCCATGCCCGCAAGCGCGGCCGCCTTCTTCGGATCGGGCGACGAGCCCGGCTGCACCACGCCGGCCGACATGATCAGCGTCGCGGCGTCCTCGGCGGTGAGATCGACCTCGATGATCTTGCTCTTGGGGACATAGAAGAAAAAGCCGGTTGTCGGGTTCGGCGAGCACGGCAGGAACACCGACACGTGCTCCTCCTGCCCCGGCAGGCTGCGCGAGATGTCCTCGTTCGGCGACTGCGAGATCAGCACGATCGACCACATGCCCGGCGAAGGAAACTCGACAAGGCCCACTTTCCGGAAGCTCGAGCCCTTGCCCGAGAACAGCGTCTCGAACACCTGCTTCAGGCCGCGATAGATCGCGCGCACCGCCGGGATCCGGCCGAGAAAGGTCTCGCCGACATCGACCAGCGTGCGGCCGATCAGATTGGCCGCGAGGAAGCCGACCAGCGTCAGCGTGAAGAATGCGACAATCAGTCCCCAGCCGGGAATGACGTAGGGAAGATAGGTTTCCGGCCGGTAGGCCAGCGGCACGAACGGCCGCACCACGCCGTCGACCCAGGTAACGAACCACCAGACCAGATAGAGGGTGATCGCAATCGGCCCCGTCACCACGAGGCCGGTCAGGAAATAATTGCGGAAACGGCCCATCAGGCCGGTATGCGGTTCCGGAACGGGATCAAGAGGCGCAGGCGCGTCGTCGCGGGGGGTCATTCGGGTTCCAGGTCGGTCGCTACCACAAGCTAGGGTCTTCTAGCAGGTTTTGGAAGAGAGCGGCCGATCGATATCCAGATTGCCTATTCCACGGTCACCGATTTTGCGAGGTTGCGCGGCTGGTCGACGTCGGTCCCCATCACGACGGCCGTGTGATAGGCGAGCAGCTGCACCGGGACGGCATAGACCATCGGCGTGAAGGCTGCTGCCATATCGGGCATGACGATGGTGACGAGGGACTCGACCGTCGCCTCCGCCGCGCCCTTGGCATCGGTCATCAGGATGATGTTGCCGCCGCGCGCGGCGACCTCCTGCATGTTGGAGACGGTCTTCTCGAACACGCGGTCGTGGGGTGCGATGACGACGACCGGCATGGTCTCGTCGATCAGCGCGATCGGGCCGTGCTTGAGCTCGCCGGCGGCATAGCCCTCGGCGTGGATGTAGGAGATCTCCTTCAGCTTGAGCGCGCCTTCGAGCGCCAGCGGGAAGCTGGTGCCGCGGCCGAGATAGAGCACGTCGCGCGACTTGGCAATCCGGTGCGCCAATTTCTCGATCTGGAGCTCGCTCGTGAGCGCATCGGCCATCAGGCGCGGAACCTCGACGAGCCCGTGGACCAGCTTGGTCTCGTCCTCGTCCGACAATTCGTCGCGCGCCTTGCCGGCCGCGATCGCAAGGTTTGCCAGCACCATGAGCTGGCACGTGAACGCCTTGGTCGAGGCGACGCCGATCTCCGGTCCCGCCAGCGTCTGCAGCACCGTCTCGCTCTCGCGCGCGATCGTCGAGGTCGGCACGTTGACGACCGCGATCGTGTGCACGCCCTCGGCCTTGGCATAGCGCAGCGCCGCCAGCGTGTCGGCGGTCTCGCCCGACTGCGAGATGAAGATGGCGAGGTCGCCCTTGCGCAAGGGCGCCTCGCGGTAGCGGAATTCGGAGGCGACGTCGACCTCGACCGGCAGGCGCGCAAAGCGCTCGAACCAGTATTTGGCGACGAACCCGGCATAGCTCGCTGTGCCGCAGGCGGTGATGTTGATGCGCTGGATGTTCTTGAAATCGAACGGCAGCGCGACCGGCAGCGCGACGCGCTCGGTTGCCATGTCGACGTAGCGCGCCAGCGTGTGGCCGACCACCTCCGGCTGCTCGTGGATCTCCTTGGCCATGAAGTGACGGTAATTGGCCTTGTCGACCAGCGAGGTCGAGGCGGCGTGCCTGATCTTGTCGCGCTGGACGGCATGGCCGTCCTTGTCGAAGATCGCGGCGCTCTTGCGGGTCAGCACCACCCAGTCGCCGTCCTCGAGATAGCTGATCGTGTCGGTGAACGGGCCGAGCGCGATGGCGTCCGAGCCGAGATACATCTCGCCGTCGCCGTAGCCGATCGCCAGCGGCGGGCCGTTGCGGGCGCCGATCATGAGGTCGTTGTCGCCAGCGAAGATGAAGCCGAGCGCGAAGGCGCCGCGCAGGCGCGCCAGCGTCAGCTTCACCGCTTCCACGGGCTTATTGCCGCGCGTGAGCAAATCGTCGACGAGATGCAGCACGATCTCGGTGTCGGTCTCGGTGTGGAACACCGTGCCCTTCTTTTCGAGCTCCTCGCGCAGCTCGCGGAAATTCTCGATGATGCCGTTGTGGACCACGGCGACGCGCTCGGTCGCGTGCGGGTGGGCGTTGTTGACGGTCGGCTTGCCGTGGGTGGCCCAGCGCGTGTGACCGATCCCGGTGGTGCCCTTGAGCGGCTCGGCCTCCAGCCGCTTCTCCAGATTCTTCAGCTTGCCCTCGGCGCGGCGGCGCTCCAGGTGCTTGCCTTCGAGCGTGGCCACGCCCGCGGAATCGTAGCCGCGATATTCGAGGCGTTTGAGCGAATCCACCAATTGCTCTGCAACCGGCTCGCGCCCGAGAATGCCGACAATCCCGCACATGCGGATCACTATCCCCCAATCGTCGAAAAATCGCCTAAACGACGCGCTTGGTTTTTAGCGAAAATCGCAGGGAACCAGATACTCAATAATTATTGCTGATTGAGACAGCACGGGCCCGCGACCGCTGCGTCGTCTGCGTCGAATTGGCCGGCTTAAACCGCGCACGTTAACCGATTGTCAATACATTTGGCCAACGATTCCGGTCAGGAGAACCAGGCCATGAAAGGCTCATCCGACCGCAAGGGTCTGTCGTCGATGAATCTGCGCGCCAGCGAGACCACGGGCACGCACCTTGCGCATTGGCCGCCGCCGCTGCGCGGCAAAGAGAACAAGCCCCTCTTCATCAAGCATCCCGAAGGCGAGCCGGTGAAGCGCGCCAAGCCGCGCGGCTGGCGCCTGACCCGCGCGATCTTCTCCGAATTCGCCGACGAAGAATAGCGCCGCTCACGTCTCCGGCTTCTTGCCGCCGGTCTTCATCTCGCGATAGCGCGCCGCGCCGCCTTCCCGGATGGTCTGCGGGCTCCGCTCCAGCGCCATCGCGTCGTCGGGGACGTCCTTCGTGATCACCGAGCCCGAGCCGATATAGGCACCATTGCCGATCGTTACCGGGGCGACCAGCGAGGAGTTGGTGCCGACGAAGGCGCCCTTTCCGATCACCGTCTTGTGCTTCTTGAAGCCATCGTAGTTGCAGGTGATGGTGCCGGCGCCGATGTTGGAATTGGCGCCGACGGTGGCGTCGCCGATATAGGAGAGATGGTTGACCTTGACGCCGGCCTCCAGCGTCGCCGCCTTGGTCTCCACGAAATTGCCGATGCGCGCGCCGTCGCCGAGCGAGGTGCCGGGACGCAGCCGCGCATAGGGTCCGATCGAGACCTTCCTGCCGAGCGTAGTCTCGACGATATGCGAGAACGAGTGGATCACCGCGCCGTCCGCGATCGACACGCCGGGGCCGATCACCACGAACGGCTCGATCGTCACGTCCTTGCCGAACACGGTGTCAGTGGACAGATAAACCGTCTCCGGCGCGATCAGCGTGACGCCGGCCTCCATTGCCGCCTTGCGCAAACGCGCCTGCATTACGGCTTCGGCCTCGGCGAGCTGCGCCTTGGTGTTGATGCCGCGCACCTCGTCCTCGCTGGTTTCGATCACCACCGACTCCCATCCCTGCCTGCGGACGATTTCGACCGCATCCGTCAGATAATATTCGCCCTTGGAATTGGCATCGCCGATCTGCCCGAGAATGTCGAGCGCACGGCGGCCGTCGATCGCCATCACGCCGGCGTTGCACAAATCGATCTTGCGCTCGTCCGCGCTGGCGTCGGCCTGCTCGCGGATCGCAACCAGGCTGTCGCCCTCGACGATGAAGCGGCCGTAGCCGGTCGGGTCGGCGGCGCGAAAGCCGAGCGCGGCAATGGCTGCGCCGCGGGCGAGCGGCGCGCGCAGCCGCGCAAAGGTCTCGGCCGAGATCAGCGGCGTGTCGCCGAACGCGATGAGGAGATCGTCGGCGCCGCTCGCGATCGCCTCGCGCGCCGCCAGTACCGCATGCGCGGTGCCGAGCCGCTCGGCCTGCACGAAGGTCAGCGCGTCGGGACGGATGCGCTTGGCTTCGTCGGCGACCGCCTGATGATCGGGGCCGATCACCACCGCGAGCGAGGTGCCGGTTCCCTTGGGTGCGGCGGCGAGCACGTGCGCGAGCAGACTCCGGTGCGCGACCGGATGCAGCACCTTCGGCAGGCTCGATCGCATGCGCGTGCCTTCGCCGGCGGCGAGCACGATCGTGAGGCTGGAACGGGCGGTCATCGAAATCCTGATAGCTATGGCCGAATCAAATTGGCGCGGACGGGCGGCAACGCCCTCGGAAGCTATCGCCTTGCTACCCCCGCAAACGCCCGGAATTCAAGTGCGGCGCGCTTTTCCTGTTAATGTTCCCTGATTGATTCGGGGAAGCCGGACGGGGCTGGGCGCTTAACATTCATGGCAAAGGAATCCGACCCACTGGCGGACGCTTTCTCCACCAAGGAGACCGGCGGGCTGTTCTCCGGACTTTTGGCCGAGGAAAGCGCCTTCGACCGGCGCATGATGTGGCGGCTGGGCTCGTGGGGCGTGGCGGCCGTCGGCGCCGTCGTCATTGCCCTGATGGCCAACCAGGCCCAGCTCGGCTGGCGGCGCGACCAGGTTGCGTCCGCCGATCTCGTGCGCCAGGCCGACCGGCTGCAGCTGCTGACCAAGGAGAGCCAGAACGAAGCGCGCCGGCTCGCCGCCGCGATCGAGACGCTGAACAGCGACCGCGACCGGCTGTATTCGCGCGTCACCGTGCTGGAGCAAGGGCTCGATTCCGTCACCGGCGCCATTGCCAAGCAAGCGGCCGCGCCGCCGCCGGGCGCGAAGCCGCAGGACGCAGCACCCGCGGCTCCCAATGTCGCGCCGGTTGCTTCGACGCCGACGGCGACGAGCGAGAAGCCGCGCAGCGAAGCCGCCAAGGATGCTCAGAAGGATTCGCCAAAGGATGCTCAGAAGGAAACGTTGAAGGAGCCGCCGAGCCCGCCGCCGCAGACCGCGGCCGCCGCCTCGCTCGTGCAACAGAATCCGGCCATGACTTCGGCGCTGCCGACCATTCCGCTGGTGCCCGCCAAGTCGCTCATGGCGCCACCTGATCCGGCCGCATCGAAACTGATTCAACCTGAGACAGCCGAGCAGAAGGCCGAGCCGGCGCCCGCCGCAGCCGAAATCGTGGCGGCAGCAACCAAGCCGCCAGAGCCAGCCGAGAGCGAATCCCCTGCCATCGCCGTTCAGCAGACGCGCTTTGCGATCGATCTCGGCGGCGCCAACTCGATCGACGGCCTGCGCGCGCTCTGGCGCGGCGTGACCAAGTCCAACCCGGAGATCGCAGCGCTGCGGCCGATCATCATGATCAAGGAAGGCAACACCGGCCTCGGCATGCAGCTCCGCCTCGGCGCCGGCCCCCTGGTCAATGCCGCCGCCGCCGCAAAATTCTGCGCGGGTCTCGCCGAGAGCAATCGTCACTGCGAGACCACCGTGTTCGATGGCCAGCGCCTGTCGATGCGTGGCGGTCCGGACAAGGTACAAGACAAGACGCAAGAGAAGACTCAGGACAGAGTCCCGGACAAGGGTTCGGAGACAAGCCAGGACGCTGGCCCTCCAGCCGAAACGGCGCCTGTGTCGAGCGCGAAGCCTGAAAAGCCGCAACGCCGCCGCAGCTACTCCTCAAAACGCACCAAGCGCGACGAGCCCGCCCCCGCTCCCGCCGCGCAGCCGGCGCCAGCACCGGCGAAACCGGAGGCGGCAGCGTCGTCCGCGGGATCGACGCTGTCGTCGTTCTTCAGGCGACAATGACGCCTCGGTCCCGGCGCGCACGCAGCCAGCATGCGACCAACGGACGCTTGGACCTCGGCCGCGCTTGGCAGCAAGTTCGCAGGTCCATGTCCGACGTGCGCGAAGCGTCGCCCCTCCAGAAACGCGGGTCTTGATGAACGAACTGGATGATGTGCTGAGACTGCTCGTCGCGGCGGCTACGGGCCTCGTGATCGGCATCGACCGCGACATGAACGACAAGCCGGTGGGCATGCGCACCCTGGCGCTGGTGGCCTTGGGCTCTGCGCTGATCTCGATTTCCGTGATCGAGTTTCAGAATTTGCGCGACCACCCGGATGCAGTCTCGAGGGTGGTCCAAGGCATTGTTACCGGCGTGCTGAGCGGCGTCGGCTTCATCGGTGCGGGCGTCATCCTGCACGACGTCAAGGCCAAGACGGTTCATGGCCTCACTACCGCGGCGACTGTCTGGATCGCTGCCGGTCTTGGCATCGCCTGCGCGCTGGGCGCCTGGCTGCTGGTGGGCGCCGCCATCGCAGTCACGTTATTCGTGCTGTTCGCGCTCAGCTGGCTCGAACGTCGCCTGGGGTTGAAGTAAGTCTGGTAGTCGCACATGGCCGGTGAGCGGCTTCATGCCTCCGCCCAAGTACCAAATGATACGAACGAGACCAACCTGACACGGCACACTCCGTACCGGACTTGATTCGGAGCGGAGATGACGGACGCGAACTTTCTGCGGGAGCAACTCGCGTTGATCCGCGAACTGGCCGAGCGGGCCGATCCCCACATCAGGAAGCGACTGCTCGCCTTGGCTGAAAAATACGAGCGCCGGCTGGCGGAGCAGAGCCGGAACACGCAAGGTCGCAGCTGATCGTCCTTGATCGCCCTTGGCGCAGGCGATGACCTATTCCATGCGCGCCTTCTCCTTCAGATCGCGGATGCGCATCTCCGCCTCGTCCTTGGACTGGACGATGTCCGACCAATCCTCGACCCGCGCCTCCTTGCTCAGCCTCTTGAGCTCGCTCAGCTGCTCCTGCGTCGGCTTGTCCATGCCTCACTCCTAGGCGGTGTTGGCAACACAATGTTGAGAACCAGCGGGAGGCTCGCGTGTTCCTGGAGAGTGCCCGGGCGGATCAACAGAAACCTCGCCTGCCCTGTTGCCTGGCCGCGCCTTCCCGACCATATTGCGGCCATGACAAAGAAGCCCTTCCGCCTCACGCCCTACCAGGTGCAGTTCCTGCTCGTGGTCGGATTCGTCACCGTCGGCTGCGCGCTCTACGTGCGCTATCTCGCGATCGAGTTTTCGCAAGTAGCGCTCGCCTGCGACGCCGGGCTTCAGACCCTGGTCTGCAAGTCGCGCTCGGTCTCGACCGTGCTGTTCAAGAATTCGGTGTTCGGCATCGTGGCGCTGGTGGTTGCGACGCTGAACCTGATGCGGCCGTCGATCGTGCTGCTGACCGTCGGCCTCATCGCCGCCGGCCTCGGCATCGTGCTCTACAATGTCGTGCTGTCGGGCCTTGCGATCGGCCTGCTTATTCTTGGCTTTGCTCGGCCCGCGCCCGCCACAGCGTGAGCGCGAACAACAGATAGATCGCGCAGGTCCATAGCGACTGCCAATTGTCGCGACCTTCGTTGAACAGCACGTACACGGCGGACAGCGCCAGCACCCCCGCGAACACCGCTTCGGCGATCGGACGCTGGCCGATCTGCGGCCGGTTCAGCATCAGAAGCGCAAACGGCACCACAGCCATCGTCAGCGCGGCGTAAGGAAAATCCTTGTAACGCGGATCGAACACGAAGCCGAGCGCGGTCGCGGAAGCGATCACCGCGGTCACCGCCAGCGTCAGGCCGAGCACCGCCGTGAGCTTCGACCATTTCCGGCCCTCGCGCGGGCCGAGCAGGTCGAGGAAGGTCGGCAGGCTGCGGCCGATCACCATCGCCTGCGCGCAGAAGATCGGCGACAGAATGCCGGCCAGCAGCAACGCGCCCCAGAGCAGCCAGCCGCCGATCCCGTAGCTCTCGTAGTACATCTTGTCGGCGCCGATCCCGAGCAGGATTCCGGCGGTCGTCGCCGAGATGCCGACGCCGAGCCAGGCCGGGAAACGCGGTGTCCACGGCCGGCGGCGCAGCGTGATCAGCGCGACAGCGAACACCAGCACGGAAAGCCCCATGCCGGCGCCCATGTACCATTTCCAGTACGGGAAATTGCTGATCGGCTGTCCTGGCGGATATTTCAGGCTCCTGCGCACCGAGTCGTAGAGGCCCCAATAGCCGCCGACGGTGCCTTCCAGCCTGCGCTTCCAGGGCTGGTCGTAGGACTCGATGAGATTGACGCGGAACTTCTGCGCCTTCGCAAGGCCGAGGATTTCCGAGACGACGCGCGCCTGATTGGTGCGCGAGGGCAGTGCGCCGTCGCGCATGCGGCCCGCGCTCGGCCAGCCGGTTTCGCCGATCAGGATCTCCTTGCCGGGAAACGCCACCGCCATGCGCTCGCGGATCTGTTCGACATGGGCGGCAGCGAACTTCGCCCTGATCGGAAAATCCTCCCAATAGGGCAGGATATGAATCGTGACGAAGTCGACGGCGTCATACACCTCGCGGTTCTTCAGCCAATATTCCCACACATCGGCATAGGTCACGGGCACGCCGACCTGGGTCTTCACCAGGCGGATGAGAGCGACGAGGTCCGCCGTCGTCATCTCACCGCGCAGCAGCACCTCGTTGCCGACGATGACGGAGGTGATGACGTCAGGGAATTGCTTGATGAGGCGAATGGCGAGCCCGGCCTGCTCGTAGTTCTTGGTGCGGTTGCTCGAGAGCCAGATGCCCTGCAGCACCTTCATCCCGCCGACCTTGGCGGCGATCGCCGGCACCTGGTCGAGCCCGTTCTCCAGCGAATAGGTGCGGACGCAGTCGGTGATCTCCTTGAGCTGGCGCAGGTCCTGTTCGATCTGGTCGGCATCGATATGGGTCCATGCGTCCAGCGGCGACTGCTCGCCGCGGAACGGCGCGTAGGAGACGCATTGAACCTTGTCGGCGGGATCGATCGGGGCGCGCGCGAGCGTGATCGGCGTGGCAAGCCACCACCACACGGCAGCGATCGCACCCAGTGAGACGAGCAGAAGCGCCAGTGGCGTACGAAGAGAAATCGGTTCCGTCCTCCGCGAAGGGCCGTCGATTACCTTCTCGCACGCCGTCTGCCAAGGGGGCACGTCCGGTGGATCCCTTGCGCCCCCAAGGAATTTACCTGCGCCGGTTCACCGGGATCTAGGATCGTGACTTTGCTGGACAAAATTCGAAATACAGGTCATGGACTCCGAAAGACTTTTCCGCCGCATTGGAGACCCATTTGGACGCCATCAGCTAGCGCGTCCGCGGGGCTCCTGACGCGGACGGCCAGCGGATACATTGGGGAATTCATGCGGCAACGGGTGTTCGAGTCACGAAATGCGGTCCTGCGGCAGTTCGCCGCCACCTTGGCCGTCTCCTGCCTGCTCGTTCTGACCGGTGCTGGCGGCGCCTCCGCCCAGAGCGGTCCGCCGGGCCCCGAACAGGGCAAGGCGGCAGCCCAGCCCGCCGACGCCGCCAAGGACGCCGCCCAGAATCAGCGCCGCACCGACGAGTTCGCGGAAGCCGCCCAGGTCATCAACGGCCCGGCCGGCAATCCCGAATGCGTCTGGCTCGGCCGGCGCGTGGTGCGGCTGATGTGGCGGGACGACCTCGATACCGCATTCCGTCATCTCGACCTCTACGACCGCTTCGGCTGTCCCGGCGGCCACATCCAGGCCGCGTTCCGCTGCCTGACCCGTTTCGGCGGCCAGATCGACCCCAAGGTGGCCGAAACTCTGGATAGCCGCGTGCACGCGTGCTGGATCAACCCGGCCGCCCAGCCGCAGCAGGCGGCGGCCGCGGCCGCTCAGCCGGCAGCGCCGGCCGCCAATGCGCAGCCGCAGCCCGCCGCGAGCCCCTCGCCTGCGGCAAGCCCGTCCCCGACGCCGGCGAAATAGCCCAAGCCAAAATCGCTCCGGTCGTTTCAGCTGCCGTTCAGGAACGACCGGCCATAGAGACGGTTGGCACTGCCGCGCGTCGTTCGAAAAGGCCATGCCCTCATAAGGACATGAGGCCATGACAGTTGTGAAACCGCGCGGCAGAGATATGCTCCCTTTGCCGCGGACTTGGTCGGATCTCGGGGTCGGATCCGCTTCCCTGCCACCTCAGCCCCTATTGGTTTAGCCGCGATGCGCGTTGTCGCCGCCGTTCTGTTGCTCGTGTCTGCGCTCCACGCAGGCAGTTGGGGAGTCCTGCGCGACAGGGAACCTGCGCCGGACTTCAAGGGCCTGGTGCCGAGCCTGTCCTATACGCCGTTCGAACCGGGCCATGTCGTCGACCTCAAGGTCGACCCCGACAAGATTCGCGCGGACTTGAAGAAGCTCTCGACCCTCACGCGAGCGATCCGGTCCTACACCGCGACGGAAGGCAGCGAGCTGGTGCCGCCGATCGCGGCCGAGTTCGGCCTCAAGGTCACGGTCGGCGCGTGGATCGACAAGGACGAGGATCGCAACGAGCGGGAGATCAAGGCCGCCATCGAGCTCGCCCGCAAGAACAGCAACGTGATCGGCATCGTGGTCGGCAACGAGGTGATCTACCGCGGCGAGATGAAGGTCGAGGACCTCATCAGCAAGATCAAGAAGGTCAAGAGCGCGGTCCGTGTTCCCGTGACGACGGGCGAGATCTGGAACATCTGGCGCGATTTTCCGGACCTCGCCTCCAGCGTCGACTTCATCGCCGCGCACGTGCTGCCCTATTGGGAAAACTTCCGTTCGGATCAGGCCGTCGACCAGGCCGTGGACCGCTACGACCTCCTGCGCAATCAGTTCCCGGGCAAGCGCATCGTGATCGCCGAGTTCGGCTGGCCGAGCGCCGGCTATAATTTGCGCAACGCAGATCCAGGTCCGTTCCAGCAGGCGCTGACCTTGCGCAACTTCGTCACCCGCGCCGAAGCGCTCGGCATGGACTACAACATCGTCGAAGCCCTCGATCGGCCCTGGAAATTCTTCGAAGGCGGCGTCGGTCCGTATTGGGGCGTCCTCAATGCCAGCGGCGAGCCGAAATTCGCCTGGACCGGCCCGGTCGAGAACCCCGACTATTGGAAGCTGATGGGTATCGCGCTGCTGGTCGGCGTGCTGCTGTCGTTACCGATCCTGCGGATCGAGAAGGCGACCGCGAGGCAAGCCTTCCTGCTGTCGGCGACCGCCAACGGCGTCGGCGCCTGGGCCGCGACCGTGTTCGCCTATTGGAACGGCCACTACTTCCTGTTCGGCTCCGCTTTCGCGCTGACGCTCGGCATGATCCTCCTTGTTCCGCTGGTCCTCATCGCGATGGCGCGCATCGACGAGATCGCCGCGGTTGCCTTCGGCCGGCCGCCGCAGCGCCTGATCGCCAAGAACAAGCCGGTCGAGAACGTGCCCGAGGATTACTGCCCCAAGGTCTCGATCCATATCCCCGCTTATTTCGAGCCCGTCGAGATGCTGAAGCAGACGCTGGATGCGCTGTCGCGGCTGAACTACCCGAACTACGAATGCGTGGTCATCATCAACAACACGCCGGATCCCGCCTTCTGGCAGCCGATCCAGGACCATTGCCGCGCGCTCGGTGAACGCTTCAAGTTCATCAACGCCGAGAAGGTGCAGGGCTTCAAAGCCGGCGCGCTGCGGATTGCGATGGACCGCACCGCGGCGGATGCCGAGATCATCGGCATCCTCGATGCCGACTATGTCGTCGAGCCCGATTGGCTGAAGGACCTCGTGCCTGCTTTTGCCGACCCGCGCGTCGGCCTCGTGCAGGCGCCGCAGGAGCACCGCGACGGCGATCTGTCGATCATGCACTACATCATGAACGGCGAATATGCCGGCTTCTTCGACATCGGCATGGTCCAGCGCAACGAGGCCAACGCCATCATCGTGCACGGCACGATGTGCCTGATCCGCCGCGCCGCGATGGACATGGCCGGCGGCTGGTCGAGCGACACGATCTGCGAGGACTCAGATCTCGGCCTTGCCATCCAAGAGCTCGGCTGGACCACCCACTACACGAATACCCGCTACGGCGCAGGCCTCCTGCCGGACACCTACGAGGCCTTCAAGAAGCAACGGCACCGCTGGGCCTATGGCGGCCTGCAGATCGTCAAGAAGCACTGGCGCCGCTTCCTGCCCGGCGCAAGCCGGCTGACGCCCGACCAGAAGCGCGAATATGGCCTCGGCTGGCTGAACTGGCTGGGCGCCGAAAGCCTCGGCGTGGTCGTGGCGCTGCTCAACCTCATCTGGGTGCCGATCGTCGCCTTCGCCGACATCGCCATTCCCGACAAGATCCTGACGCTGCCGATTGTCGGCGCCTTCATCGTCTCGCTGGTGCACTTCCTGTCGATGTACCGCGCCCGCGTCGCCATCAAGCCCGGCCAGATGCTGGGCGCCATGATCGCGGCGATGAGCGTGCAATGGACGGTGTCGCGCGCGGTGGCGCAGGGCCTGATCACCGAGCACATCGCCTTCGCCCGCACCTCCAAAGGCGGCCTCTCCCGCATGTCGATCGAGTTCCAGGCGTTCTGGGAAGCCGTGATCGGCACCCTGCTCCTGGTCGGCGCCGGCGTGCTGATCGCCACCAACAGCTACAAGCAGATCACCGAGATCTACATCTTCGCCGGCGTCTTGGTGCTGCAGAGCCTGCCGTTCCTCGCCGCCGTCGCCATCGCCATCCTCGAGCTCAGCCGCATCAACTCGTTCCAGTTCTGGCGCGACAGCGCGATCCGCACCGCCGAGCTGATCGGCCTGCGCCCGGTCGCGCTGCCCCACCCGACCGGCACGCCGCAGCCGGTGCCGAGCGAGGTCCGGCGGGAGACGAACTGATCCTGCTCCACGCCGGTCTTCGGCCTCGTGCCTGGAATCACGTGGTCTCCGGCGTGGATGACCGGCCGCCAATCGAGGTGAGAATTTTGGCCTAAGCGACGGATAGCCCAGGCAAATCCCCGCTCCTGCCGCGATCTTCGGCAACCACCCGCACTATTGACCTCCGCAGCCACTCCCCCTACACAGCGCGGGCCGAAGGCATGATCCGGAAACAGCCGGTTTTCCCCGCGACGCGATCTCTAGGCGAAGCGGCAAGACATGCCTCTCGAATGTCCGAACACGATGGCGATCTCTTCGAGCCATCAGCGGCCATGGGAGCGCGTAGCTCAGCCGGTAGAGCACGTGACTTTTAATCACGGGGTCCTGGGTTCGAGCCCCAGCGCGCTCACCAACAAAATCAAGGGCTTAGATACAGCAGCCGGTTATCACGAGAAAGCGCGAGATTAGGTCTAGATCAGGTCCCGCGCCGCTTAAAGAGGTCCAACAATCTTTCGTCTGGATCAGACGGCAAGGCCACGCCGGCGAGTTCAAGAGCTTTAAGGAATTGTCGGACGGCATCGTCAAACTCTTCCAGAGTGGCCGCTTCCTCCGGCCGCACGATGTAGGGTCGAACTCGCCTTCCCTCAGCCTCGTCATGTGCGCTGACATCGATGATCAGGGGAATGGGATCATTCGGGTCGTCGATACAATGCAGTTCGTAGACTCCCCGGGCGAGAAACTTGACGTGTTCAGCGAACAGCCGCTGGCTCTTTCGCGCGTTGATCAGAACCGCATAGGCCTGACCATCGACGAACCAAATTCCTTTGATGCTAGGCTTGAACCAGAAGCCGAGGACCTTGTTCGGCTTCAAAGGGTGGCCATACCAAGTCCCACGCCCTCCGAAGAACTCTGAAAGCAGGCGCACCACCCCTTGGATGGACTCATTCTTCCAGTCCGTATCGTAGGGGCTGAATTGTGAGCTGATGTAATCGGCACTCGCTCGCCCACTCACAATGTGAGCCATCCTCGGCCAAATCATGCCGTACGACATAAAGCCTCCGCCACCGAGCCGGTCGCGGACGTTGTACGAGGTCTGGACGGGGTCCATGCCCAGGACGCCGGGGTACGCAAACTTGGTGAAGTCCAAGAGTTCGAAGAATTTCCCGCGCCCCGACATCAGTTAGCCTCCTTCGGATGGAGCAGAACTGAGCAGATATAGTGTGAGTCGCCGCCTTCCGGCAACAAGCCCTAGTGGAGCACGCGAGGATTATCCCCGGAGAAATGTTTCCGGATCAGGTCGTTCGGAATACGTGGGCTGAATGTTGGGTCCGTCTGATGTGCGCGATACGTAATGTCCCACGGCCCGCCGGGTTCGTGAGATAACGAAACAAGCTGACCGGTCGTGAACCGGCTGTACTTCTTAAACTCCCGCTTAATGATCTGGACGTCATCGGCGCGGATGTCCTGATAAGGTACGGGACGGTTCACTCCGGTCGCATAGTCGAGATATTGGGCCGGTGCAGTAATCGGTGCGTCCTTGTAAGCTTTGAACGCATCGAAGACAGGTTTGATCACCGGTCCGAACTGCCAAGCCTCGAAATGATTACGCACCAAGCCTTCTGCTCTGCAGCAAAGTGACTCGGCATGCATGAAGTAAAGAAGCTTATTGATCCGCAAGTTCGTCAAATCGAACTCGACCGGATCGAAGTTCGCGAGCAACCAGTTGCATATCTTACGAGCTTCATACATTCGCGGTCCGGTTAGCAGAGTCGGATAGCAATCACAATCAGACTACGCGCTTACAGAGCCCTTCCATATCCCCCGGAGGAACGAAACTCGACAGTTGCTGGCACGATCTTCTCACTCGCTGCTTTCCGCTGTCTAGCTAGCGCATTTTCGAGTACCTCGCGCTGCAATCGCACGAAGCCGATATCTCCGCGCGCCATCGCGAGGACCCGTGACAATATCCAAACTAAGAGAAATCCTAGGATGCCGGAGCATACCTTCGCGATCGGCGGGGCATAACCGAAGATCATACCCTTGTGATCTTCCATTACGATCGCAAACAGAGTGATGAACAAAGCCATCACGGCCTGCAAGAAAATCCAAAAAAGTCGACGATTGAGTTCCTCTAAAGCGTCGAAGAACCGCTTTAGGTCCGTTTCATCGAATGCGGTAGGAGCAGTGATCGGTGCATTACGGGCCAGCCGAACGAGGACTGCTGCACCTAACATGGACAAGGCGACCAGCATGCCCGGAAACACAGGTTTCCACATTGATAGAGGAACGTAGCGCGCAGTTGCCCAGCCGACCGCAACCGCGACGATTGCGGCAACAGGAGCATAGACCCTCGCAAGCCATTGCGTCACTCAATCTTCCCATCTTCCACGAAGCGTTGATACACGCGCATTAGCTGTGTCCGCGCGTCGTCAAGATCAAGCAAGGCCCCATGCTCTCTTAGTAGTGCGAACGGCATAGGCATACTCAGGCGTAGATCGTCACCGATCTGCTTTCCATCCTTGCCGAATGCAGTTACCTCTCCATCTGGCAAATTACGGGCGGACCGCGCGATGTCTTCCAGTGCAGCCCGGGAGACCCCGCGGCGTTTTGTTTTGTAGCCGAACCGGACCTCCACTTCGAGTTCCGCTTCTTTAGGAATTTCCTTGAGGATGCGCTCGGCGTCGGGTGCACCGAAAACCGCTTTGAGGACATCCAAGGCTTTGTCAAACCGACTGGTCTGCCGGCCAAGAGTTTCCTGCTCTTCGACTACTTTACCTTCCATCGTGATAATCTCAGGCGGTCCCTGGCTGAGAATACCACCGACCTCAACCGCCGTGATCTCTTCGAGATCGCCTCCCACGATTGTCTTGTTGAACACAGCACGGAGGGCAAATTTGTCCGCTTCGGCCGTAACGCCTGCGCCATCCAGCAGAGCCTTGAAATATTCCTCGAACGCCTTTGTCTGAATAGACGTATGCTGGACAACGAACAGATGGTTGCCGGCGACCAACCAGTAAGCGATGCCTCTCAGATAATCCTCGCCCTTGATCGGAGGACGCTCGGCAATTTCAACATCGCGAAGGGCCTCGTCCAATGATTTATGCTGGCCACCTTCCTCACTCTCTCGGATAAGCACGGGTGCCCAATCGTCCGGGGAGAACAGGCATAGGGTCCCCGAGATATCACTGGAGGCCGATGTGATATTATGAGCAAAACGCCTGAGAACCGGCTCCGCAGGCACGACGAACGTTCGCGCGCTCCAATCCTCATAGTAGCTCCGCCCAGAGGGAGCTTTCGCACTGAGGGCCGCGGTTAACATGTTTTGCAGGCTCCCCTTCGACCATCCTCCATTCACTGGCTCAAAACGTCGATAGTGTACCCTCTTGTTGACTTTTGGCATCGTTTCCCCCGGGCCCGCCCCAGGAATAGGGCAACCCCAGGTGCAGGACAATCCAGACGAACTAGCAAGTTGTGGAGAACA
The DNA here is from genome assembly GCF_025200905.1 of Bradyrhizobium yuanmingense. Taxonomy (NCBI): domain Bacteria; kingdom Pseudomonadati; phylum Pseudomonadota; class Alphaproteobacteria; order Hyphomicrobiales; family Nitrobacteraceae; genus Bradyrhizobium; species Bradyrhizobium yuanmingense. The sequence goes on from NZ_CP104173.1 coordinate 3,730,609, forward strand.
AAATACGAACACTCTCCTTCATCGTCAAGTGTGGAAGCCTGGATATTTGTCTCTCCTCATAAAAGTCCCCGCTGGTCGGTGATCAGCGATGATCGTGGGAACTGCCCCCTTTTTCATGCCTCCTCAATGTCTGACCCTGTCAGTTCTTTGACGGGAGACCAACATGATCGCGCGATTGAGCCCAATCATCCGCTACGAACGAGAGGTCAGCGACACACCGTGGACAGCCCTGCAAAGGTCTGCGCACCGAATGGATACCGAGCTTCCGCATGGGGCCGAACTGTCGGCAACAGGCCTGTACTTGCCGGAAAAGCTCGACGTCGAGCAATGGACCGACGTCGGCCGAAAGCTGATGGCGATTGAAAGAGGTATTCAGTGGGCGCTGGGAGACTGGTGGGCATACGGACATCACGCATACGGCGAACGAGCGAACAAGGCGAAAGAGCTTCCATACGCGATAGGAAGCCTGATGAATTTTGGGCGAGTTGCTCGCAAAGTGCCAACCTCATTACGTAATGAGGCTTTGAGTTTCAGCCACCATGAGGTGGTTGCGAAGCTGGAGCCTGATCAACAAGGGCGCTGGTTGAAGCTTGCAGCTAAACAGAAGTGGCCTGTTGCTAAATTCCGTCACAAGATCGATGAAGGCTCAAACGATGGCGACTCCGATCCTTCACAACAAGCGCGTATCTGGGCAATTCAATTCATCGATGAAGCTACAAGGCCGATCATGAGCTGCACCGCAATCATCAACGATGCCGACAAAGCGTTACAGCTCCTGTCTGACGGTATGCTTGAAAATATGTCAGAGGCAGCGCGCAATGCCGCCGAGCAATGGAGCAGTGTTACTGCAACCATTGAACAATATCGTTCGACGCAATATCCGGACCGTATAGTGCGGGAGCGTCTTTCACAGCCGCGGGTCCAACGTTTGAAAAAGCCCGCCGTCTCGCTACGTGCCGGGGATGGGTAGAGAGACGACGGGCCTGCCTGGCGCGTCAGCGAAGGTCAACTCTGACCCCAGGCTCTGCACCGTTCTTTTGCGCGAGCGGACACCTGTGCAGTGGCCCGCTGCTGGCCTCTGGACGGATCAAAGGGAGGCCAGCACTATGCCCTCCCGAATGCAGCTAACGGGAGGGAAACTCGTCATGCGGCTGTTGCCCTGTGCCGGTCCACGAGGAGGCCGAGTATTGCCCTCGGATCGGCTGTCGGACGCCGATCGATCGTCTGTCCCTGTTCTTCGGCCAATGAGATCAGGGCCTCCTCCTCCGTCTCCCGTTCGTACAGCAGGTCTTTAATCTCGCTGAGCCGTTTGGCCTTCTGCTCTGCCGACAAGGCAAGTCTCGGCTTCGGCATTTGCTCAATGGCTTCGTCGATCCGTTTCAACAGCTTCTCCGGATAGAGAAACGCCATGATCGCAGCTATGTCGGGCATCGGAACTGATGCCCTTTCGTCGTAAACTTCAAAACTGATCGCAAACTCATTGTGCGTCGCGGTGATGCGCGGTCGTGCGGTCTGTGCATGCCGGGAAATCCAGTCGCGAGCCTTCGCGCGGATTTCCTCGATCGGGAGCCCGCACTGCTGAACCTGAAATCGTTCGGAAACAAGGTTCGCAATGTCACGTCGGATGCGATCGACGGCTTCGACGAAGCTCTCGCCTCCCTTGGGACGAGCCTTGATCTTTTTTGCGTCCGACAAGACCGCGTTGGCCGGGAGCATTCCGAGGTATCGACGGATTGCCGCGTTCACATCGGAGCATGAACGATGTCGATCGATGTGCTCGTCTCTTCTCTCGCGGAGTAACGCAATCTCTTCCCGGACAGCATCGGCCGTGTCTGCGTCTGGATTGTTCATGATGATCCGTTCGAGTTCGCCGATCCTGCGAACCGTGGACGAGATCAGCGTTTGTGCCTGCTGCTCTGCGTCCTCCAGTCGTAGAATTTTGAGTTGGGCTGTCTTTGGTAACTTCGATCCGTCAGCCATATGGTCCCTCCTGTTGAAGCCCACCGCGCCGAAACGCGGCAGGCCGGACATGTCCTAGCTGCGCCATGCGCTCTCAAGACGCGCATTGCGCTCGGCGATCGTGGCATCAACCGACGTCGGAGGGTTCGGCCTCAAAGCGTCCTGCTGATCCGGATGACGCCAGGCATCCTCCATCCGGGAACACCGGGCCTGATAGGCGGCGTCCAGTTGCTCTTGGGTTGGGGGTGCGTCGCCTTCGGCATCACGCAGAGAGACGACGGATGGTAACGCGGATGCGGCGTCCATCAGCCGCATGCCGATGACGAGCCTGTCGCCGTCTGCGACTACGCCGTCGCGACGGTGAACGCGCTTGCCGTCTTTGTCGTAGAGAATTGAGTCCTTAGTCATCGTATGCCTCTTAAGGTTAGAATGTTGCTGAGCATCTGAGCACTTCTGCTCTGTCCGAGCTTGTCGGTGTCGATCGGTCCTCCGACCCAGCTCAAATCTGCGACGTAACGATATTTGCGGACGCCCATGGACGTCAGGACGCCCGCGACCGCGTTGGCTACGTCGTCGTGACCATTGGGGGCGTGATCGATGCTGTCTTTGCCGGATCGGGCTGTACGTCTCTCCAGCCCGCAAAGCTGATTGATCAGCCGCTGGTTATCTAGGAGATCGCACTTTTTGCTCATCATCAGGGGCAGGAATTCTCCGTAGATGGTGCTCTTAGGTTTCGCGGCGTAATCAAGGGTGATCCCGTGCCCAAGAAATTTCTCGCGAACCCATTCGCCGGCATAGCGATCCGCGAGGAGCTTGCTGATGCCGTAGGACTTCAAGACGTCCGAGTACTGCTCGACGATCGTTTCCGGCGAGAATGGAGGCTTGGCCTCCCGGATGACGTCGAGAACGGATGTCCCCTTTTCCACGTGACCAATGGCTAGCGTAAAGCTGTCCGAACCTGATCCGCCCGCGGCATCCGCGAATGCGTGATATTTGAACTCCGGCATATACGGCCGTTCCCGCTCGTCCGAGGTGACGGCTTCAACGGCTTCGCGCGCAATGAACGCTTCGACGTCGGAACGGAACTGAGCCCCATATTCTGCGGCAGCCGAGACAGGATCATCCTCATAGGCTTGTGCCAGAAATGCCGGATCAATTTCCGGGTTCATGACGTTCGTCGCCGCGGACCATGCGAGCACTCGAGGGTCATCCGTCCCGTGATATTGCCGATGCATGTTGTACAGGACACCCCGTCGAGCATACGGGCTGGAAGCGAGCAATAGCATAGACGTCGGGATCGTTGCCATTCCGGGCTTGATCGCGTTGACGACCTCCGCGTCCGGATTGGCCGAGTCGTCCGATTGCCAGAACGCGATTTCATCGCAGAGGGCTGCAACTACGGTGCGGCCCCGGACTGCGCGATAGGAGGACGCGGTGATCTCGATTGAGATGGAATTAGAAAGCTCAAGCCCAACGTTGGTGTCCCGCTCGATCATCCGCGCGAGCATGGGGACTTTCTTGATGAAGCCTTTGACGTAGCGGAAGATAACGCGGGCCTGCTCTTTATCTGCTGCGAGAACCTGGACAACGCCCAGCTCCCCTTCGTCGAGGTATTGCCGATAATCGTGGAAGCAAGCCAGCCACACTGCGATCAATGCGAGGATGCGGGATTTGCCTCCACGACGCCCAATGACGAGCACAAGCTCGCGCATCTGCTGGGTCGGAGCATCCTTCCGTCCCGTGCAAGCCCGATAGATCGCGAGTTCCTCGCCCGACATTGGCAAGCCGAAAGCGGCTGCGATGAACGCACGCCACGCGATCCATGATGCTGGATTTTTGAAGAAGGGCTTGAAAAGCTTGGGGTCTGCGATCGCGTCGAGGAGCGTGAGACGATTTGATCTTGGTTGAGGCTTGAGGCGTGGTGCGGGTCTGGCATCCAGACGTTCGCGCACCAGCCTCTGCTTCATTCAAGCCGTTCCCTGTGTGGACGCGAGCCCCCGCGTTCAGCATATGCCAGAGGATCATCATGCTCATCGTCATCCCGATCCGGGGACGCGTTGAACAGTCCGATCTTTTTCATCAGCCGAGATTGGGTGTTGCTGAGCCGTTGATATTCGAGACGTTCATCCAACGTCGTTGAGCCCGTCTTGACGTACTCGGCTTCCGCGTCCTCGAGCACACATTGCAGAAACGCGATGCGTCGGATGTGATTGCGCGTCGTCTCCGAAATGCGATCAGCTCCACCACAATCATCAGCATATCGATTGACGAGGTCGACGAAGCGACGTCCGCGCGGAGAGCTCGCAGGGACGCGCTCAGCAAAGAGACGTCGACCGGATGAAACGGCCGATCGATTGCGTCTCACATTCTGCTTCAACGTCCCGTGCAAAGCCCTCGTCCCATGCTTGCGAATGCGCCTTTGCGCAGTCGCTGTTGCGGCATCGATTTTGGGCACGAAACGTAATCTCAGACCTGATCTCATTGCAAGGGGGATGCGCACAACGCCTATTTTACTGCGCGGGCGAAAGCCACAACGTGATAACGAGTCATGAGAACTGCGCTCACTCGTCTCAAATCAGCATCGCGACGGATCGCGCGGAACAAATAAGATCGGGATGCGAGTACGCGTGTTCGCGCAAAAATTGGCATTCCGCCGACCGACCCTTTGCTCTTTCTGGCGAGCCATCATCGCGAATGTTTTCGACGATGCCGCGCGAGGTCTTCCCGATTGAGCAGGCCAGCTCTCAGCATCAGCTTCAACGTTTCGCGTGTATCAGCTCGTACGTTCGCAGCCGCGATGTCGGAAAGGATATGTCCCTGCTTCTTGAGCATTTTGCAAATCCTCTCGTGGCTCATGTCGTGGTCGATGACAGCAAGCCTGATCTTCTCCTTGATCGTCACCGCGTCTTCATTTGGTCCGGCCGTTCTTTTGAGTCGCTTTGTTAGATGGCCTTCGTTCTCTGCCAACGGGCTTGATGTTGATAGCCGTCTGCTATCTGCCCGTCTTAGTCGCTCCCTATGCTTGGCTCCCTTCCCGGCGTACTTGTACAGGTCTTGATCGTCACGTCCTCCCATGGGGAAGCTCCTTTCGTTGGCAAAAATGATTGTGGATATGGGATGTGTTCCAGGACGGCCATCCCGCTCAATTGGCGGGTTCGTGGGCGTCCTTCCCGCTCTTGGGGACTATCCCCATCCTAGGGCCGTTTGGCGCCTGTAGGACCCTGAGCCGAGCGACGTCTGCTGCGGGAAGGCATTGCGGACATCGTGCTGGACGCACGTTTAGTCCGGGATGGGGCCAAAAACAGAAGCTTTCGTGGGAACTACTGAAAGAGGCGCTAGCTGAAGCGGCTTACTTCTTGGTCTGTTTTGGAAACGGCTCTTGCGTTTTGCGGCCAAGAAAGGTGTCCGGCTTAGGACACTCTCTCAGGAGCTTGAGCGACCGATCAATCAGCTCGCGCGTCATCGTGATGATCTTCAGGTCTGATGTCGAAATGGGATGAGAAACGGCGCGCTTGTCGGCCATGGCCGCGCTCCCTCGCTATGCAGGCGGGAGCGCAATCGGTCTCTCAGCCACCGACGCCTACGGCAGTGCCCTTGGCCGGTGATGTCAGTTAACGGCGGGCGTCCGAACTCCGTTCCAAAAATCGTGTTTCGACGGGAACTCAGATTAACCTATGATAGTTGTCCAGCTATGGCCCTAGCTGCCGTCTACACCGACGAAAAGTTGCTCGACCGTGCAGCCGCGGCCATCGCTGAGGCTCAAGAGCTCCGCGCTCAAAACCAAGCGTGGCAAGACGAAATCAGCGACGGCATTCGTCGGATGCGGACTCGGACGACGTTTCTTCCTAAGAGCCTGAAGTTCTATTCGCCTCTGGATTTTCCAGCACCAATAAGGCCGTATCAACCGTTTCCCAGCGAACAGGTTGATCCCGCTCCCATTGTAATAGTTGGACAGTTGCCCTGACCTTCTCGGCATTTAGTCGCGCAACCGCGAGGCTTCGGCGAACGTGGTCCCTTGCCACCTCGCTTTCAAGAATGGCCCGCTCGGCTCTGCGCAGTAAGTCTTTGTCCGGCATGATGCCAAATACGCCGAGCGGCGCCGACCTGTTCCTATGAATTCTGCTGTTCCCGCTGCTTGGGCCGAACAACGAACGGGAGTAGCGGGGCAGATCAGCTCCGTACCGAAAATGCCATGTGCGACGTCCGCTTTGGAAATCTCGGCCTACTATACGCGACGTCCGGTTCGAATGGCCTGCGGACAACTAAAACGGACCTATAGCCTCTCCCGGACAATAGGTCCGCTGGGCTTGATTGTCCTCTGAGGGGGTAACAAAGAACGCAATTCCCGCACTGCATCATCGCACGCAACATCAGCAGAAGCCCAATTCAAGCCCTCCTCAAAATCCAGGCAATCCCATTTTTCCAGACGATCAAAACGATCCGGATAATGCTTCGCGTAGACAGAGACGTGATGTAGCCCAATCCGCCTGCTTAGTGCGCGGACGCGCATTTCAATGTAGGACGGGGCATCACCAGCATAGTTTTCGCACGTTGATGCAATTCCACGCAGTGTGATCTCTTCCAATCTTGCCCGATGATCTTTAACGACGCAGTACTGTTTGAAAATTTCTTCCGGCCTGATGCTCAGGATGTCCATGGGCTCGAATATGCCCGCAGCTTGGACGGAGCGTTTTCTCTCCATTCTGATCTCGACATGAATAGCATTGTCCTCCCCCGTGATGCTCGACGGCTTGGTGTTGTAGAAGCAGAGATTTCGATAGGGCCGAGATTTGCGGCGTGAGACATAGATCGAATACGTGGTACCTTCGTATTCGTATATCCAGTCGGAATGTCTCCGGTGGCGAAGGTGCAGCAAATTCCTCAGGATTTCGACGGCTCCATCGTATGTCCATCCAGCATAGAGCTGGATCAAATCGAATGCGACATGAAGCCGATAGAGCGAGAGATTGCGATCGATCTGAGCATACGACTGCAATAGCTCGATGCAGAAGCGGGACGGCTGGTTGATAATCAGAATGTGGCGCCATACCAGCTCGGGAATTTTTTGGTCCTCTTTCTCCTTCGGAAAGGCACTCCCGCTGTTGGCTTTGATCGCGCGAATGAGGGCAGGATGAAATCTGCGCGTGGATGACACCTCCATCGTGTCAACATACGGAGCCATAAGGCCAATCTTGAGTGCATTGTTTTGATGTGCTACCTGTGATAGAACGTCCAACATCGACGATCTTTCTTGATCGCTCGTTCATGAGCATGAGCTTTCGACGGCTTGGGTTCGTGATCTCGTTGCGCAAACGAATGGCCTCGCACTGCTCGAACAGTGCGGGGCCTTATTGCGCGGTTGCGGAGCTGCGAGGTCCAGCTATCGTCATGACATCCCGAAGGCGGTAGTAGACGCTGCGACCAGCAGGATGAAGCCGTTTAACTTCGAGCGGCCCGCCACGATGATTTTCGAGCTTCTTCACGGTGTCAACGTGACATCCGAGGATCGCGGCAGCTTCTTTGCGAGTGATCAGCTCACGCTGCTCGGTGATAGGTCTGGGCTTATTGGGACCGCGTCGGCCCAGCCTTTCGCGGACGATCCTTCTCGAATTTTTCATGACGACATCCAATAGCTACCGCACCGCGCGCCGGAGAGACGCAACGCAATCGATGCACATTGCAATTCAGCTAGATCGTCCGAGGGCGACTTGATGCCATTGTCGGCGTGATCAGGCGAATATCAGTGTGATCGAACAATTTGGCGCGATCAACAGGCTAAAGGCCTGAGGGTACTACGAAATCGGGGAATAAGAGGGGGAGCAGATTTGCTGATTTTGCGATAGAGAATTGAAAGATCAGGAAATTCCGCAATCGTGAGGAGGCTTCAAACTTTTTTTTGGAAGCACATTAGCTGGGCGCGGCATGGGGCGGCTGGATAGACGCTGCGGACCATCTCCCCAAACAGACCGGATCAAACGGCTCAGGAACCCGCCCCGCCGTGCTATGATCGTGTAGCACGGATGAGGGGGACCACATTTCCGGCCTTCCCCTCCAGAATGCGTGCGATTAAGGCTGCCAGAGCCGTGAGGGCTTGAGCACGTTCCAGATCGTACGCATGCCGGTCGTAGACGCCTTGGACGCCTGGAATTGCGTGCCCGAGGACACGCTCTGCGATGTCCGGACGGACTTTCGCGCGGGACATCAGGGAACGCGCGGTCCTTCGCAAATCGTGCAGAGTCCAATGAGGAATGTCGGGCATAATGTCGGCCATCGCTTTGTCTAACGCGGCCTTGCCGTCTCCAAACGCACTAAAGCTCCCGTAATGCCTCGTCGGATCGGTTCTCTTCGTTTTGAACGAGGCCGGAAACACATAATTGTTCGTCCGAGTTTCCAGCTGGGCCTCGATGATGGCGATGGCCATCTTGGGGAGCTTTAGACGCGCAGCGTTCCCCTTCTCCCGTTCTTCCGTCGCGATTGTCCAGACGTCTCCCGAGAGATCATCCCAGCTCATGGTGGCAACTTTGATCCGACGTTGGGCCGTCAGGAGGAGCATCTTTACGAGATTTCCAAAAACGCCCTGCCCCTCACACGCTCTGAACATCACCCGGATTTCCTCGTCCGAGAGGATGCGATCCCGTGCACGCTCGGAAGGGCTCTCGATGCGGGCCATGCCCTCGCGGATCGGAGAGGAGTAGTCATCGTGGCCCACGGCATATTTCGACATCATCCGGCGCAATGTTGCCAGCGTGACGTCAGCTGCTCTTGGCCCGCGCGTCTCCTCAATCTCATCGAGGAGACTGGAGACGTCGGACCTCTTGATCGCCTCAAACGGCTTCTTGCCCCAAACAGGATAGATTTTCTCGACCATTTTGCGGATTTGAGGACCGGATCGTCTTTTGCCGTCCACAAATCGTTTGAGATAGCGTTCGGCCACAACTTCGAACGTATCAGAACGGGCTGCGGCATGTTTCGCGCGCTCAGCGAGGATGGACGTCCTGTTCGCCCTGAAATTGTCTGCCGCGTCCCGCGCGGCCTTGAGGCTGACGTGATCGGACGAGCCCGGCCGGAACTCACCCAGCTTTTCCGTCCGCATCGTGCCGCGGGATTTGTCATAGAAGGACACGAGCCATGACTTCCGACCAGTACCGTTGATGCGCAAGATCAGCCCTTGCTTCTTTTTGTCACGAAACGCGACCTGCTTCTCGCCCGGTTTCAGCTTGAGCTTTGCAATGCTGATCTCAGTGAACAAACGATGCCGATCGGCCTCGCATGAACGATCCCGTTTCGCCGGAGATGGACTTTGTGGATCGAGCATACGGCCCCTGAGATTAGGTCTGAGATTAGGTTTTCGCGACGTCTGGGTGATCACCGACGTTCGGTCTTAATCCTCGAAGATCGTAACCTAAGGGCTTGATAAGGTGAAGGATTTGGTTCCAGCAATCATCGCTGATCATCGACCTTCATCGATACGCGATAGGACTTTTAATCACGGGGTCCTGGGTTCGAGCCCCAGCGCGCTCACCAAGCTAATCAAGCACCTAGAGCCAAAATTCAGCCCTTCGAGTTGAGGGGATTTTTGGGGCCTGCACACAGTGTGCACACTCGCCGGGTGCAGCCATGACCGCCATCGATATTGTCGGCTGGGTTCTCTTGGCAGTGGTTATGGTGCTAACCCTAGGCTTTGCGAAGAAGCCGCCAACGTGAGCCGTGCCATTCACAGCGGGTTCATACGTGCTGAGGCACGCTGCGCCCCATGGAGATTCTCAGATGATCGTTTCCGTGCTCGCCGCAGCATTACTTATGGGCCCGCCCGTGCCGGGGCTGGTTCAGCCACCCATCCAGCAGGTCCAGTATGGTGTGCCAAGACACCCGCCTCCATGCGGCCACGGTTGGGACCTGAGCGCCCGAGACGGCATGTGTTATCCGAACGGAGCCCTCCCTCCTCAAGAACAGGCTGCGCGGCAGTACTATCATCGCGGCGGCGGAGGTTACGGTGGAGGCTACGGTAGACATCCCGTCCGATGCGGCCACGGCGCCGACGTCGATATTCGAGACGGTCGGTGCTACCCCAACGGCACGGTGCCGCCACAGTTTCAGCAGGGCCGGCAGGGATATTACGGTTATGGCGACTATTATCACCGCCCAAGGCGCCATTACTATTAAGCTATCAAAGGCCCGCCAGCGCGAACCGGCGGGCTCCTGTCACAAGCCTGTGGCATGTCCGTTGCACAGTCGAAGCCAACTGGGATTTCAGCGCTCAGTTTGAGAATGACACGCTGCCGGGACATGTATTTCGAGCCCGGCAGCGTTCGATTTCGAGACTCGTGAGACAACCGCTATGGCATGAGCAGAATCAAGCGCACGGGCACATTTCCGGAGCCTGCTGCTTCGCCTCCTCCGGATCATCGTCCTCAGCGTCGCTGTCGTCCTGCTCCATGTCGGTGAAATAGTCGCCTCACATGCTCTTGGTTCATTGCCCGATCCAGGCTCCCGGCCCTGGGTTCGAGCCCCAGCGCGCTCACCAATAAAATCAAGTAGCAAAAATCGAAATGCCGTCCGGCTCAGCAGGTGGGCAGGAACAAAGGTCACCCGTTCCAGCTTGAGTCTCGCTGGCTCGTCGGCCGAGTTCGCGGAGGCGGCGCCGACCAGCCGGCACTATGTTTTCTGCGCATGGGTCCTCATGTCGTGGACGAAGAGCGCGACTGGAGGGAGACTTGCGGGTTCTTGTAGCCGAAGACGAAGACCTGATCCGGGACGTGGTGGTCGACATCCTGGAGACTCACGGGCACGAGGTGATGGAAGCTGATAGCGGCGAGCGCGCGCTCGAGCTCTGTGCCGAAGCCACACCCGATCTCTTGTTCACCGACATCAGGTTGGCGGGCTCGCTGACGGGCTGGGATGTCGCCATCCAGTGCAGGCAATCCAATCCGCGCATGCCTGTGATCTACGCCACCGGCTACACGCACGCCGCTCCGCGTCCGGTGTCCGGCAGCATCATGCTCCAGAAGCCGTTCGGGCTTGAACGCCTCTTGGAAGCGATGCAGTCGCTCGCGGGCGATTAGCTGCAGCCAGCCGCGGTCAATGCTTTGCAGACTGACAATTGTCAGTCGTTCGACTCCACGCAGGAACGAAGGGCCTTCCGCACGCTTTGGCAGGAATGCCAAATGTCTCGCCCGGGATGGTCAGGCCGCTGCGGCTCGCTCTGCTGTATGGGCACCTGATCGCGCGGGGCACGCGGCTGTATCATCCGGGCGGCTCGCAGCCGGTGTGCAGCCTGTCATTTGCCAAGCAAATGGTCGAGGCGGGTTTGCTCTGCGCAAATGGCGAGAGCTTCGAGCTGACGCAGGAAGGCCGGAGCTTCGCCGGTTGATGCGCACATCATTGGCTTCCCCACGAACTCAACAACCGCTGGCGCGTGACCAGGGTCGTGAAGTCAAGCAAGGCGTTCCAAGCAGCCCGCCCGCCGGATCTGACAATCTACGGTGACAGTGCGCTCAACTGTGAACGAAAACTCGACCAATTGCCATTTTTTCCCGAAACGATTCACATATGCGAATGAAGCTACAAAGAAGAATGCCGCTTCCTGAGAGGTGCTGGGCAAATCGGGAGCATGCTTCATTGACTGACGAGGTTCCGTCGCAAAGCCGATTTTTCATTCGCATGGGCGGCAAGGGTTGGATGGTCTACGATCGAGAACGCAGGGGCCCAGCACTGATCGGGACCGATATGGCGGCCAATCTGACCAAGGAGCGAGCTGAACAATTGCTACTTCTGCTGATGCCCTCACGCGCGGAGAGGTCGCGTGCGGCGAACGATGGTGGTCCGCCAGCGTGAACCGGTAGGCCCCAATGGTTGCGGCCTCCTTTCTCGGGCGCCGCATTCGAACGTGTTCACCGGCCGCCGTTCGCGTTGCCGTCGGGGCTGGTTCTGGCCTAGAGCTCGAAAATTTAATGCCGGACGGTATCTTTTGAGACACCCAGCTCGAATGTTTGAGCAGACGATATCACCCGGCGTGCCACGCTGAGTGGTGCGTCGGGCGGCCTCGGTGTGTCCGCAGCCAGCCCCGGGACGCCCGGGGCCGTTCCTTTGGATTCACGTTTGTTGATGCAGGAACGTCCCTCCAGGACGAACATGTCGTTACCGGGGCCGGCAAGTTTCATCTCGGATCTATCGTAACCCGGTAGGGCCGCTGTTCCAGAGCGGCGGCCCTTGTTCTGAAGCGTGAACCGGGGGCCGCGCCTAGCGCCTCTTTGGCCGATCGGTTTCTGCTGATCGCGATTTAGGGTTGCCACCCTTGCGAATTGTCGGGGGCGGCTTGCCCGCGTGACTATGCCTCTCTTGCATTTGCTCGGCTGCGACTACGCGCGAGCGCAGATCTTCCAATGCGGAAAGCCCAGAAGCAAGCTCATCGAAACGCTGCTTCAGAACAGCGGTGTGATCGAAAGTGCCCATGTACCCCCTCCGTCAACGAGCCGACCGAAAAGTGGGAAAATCATGCAATCGAGGAATGCAGAGGCATGGAGTCAGTTCCTTTGAAGAGTGCTGCGCCGTTGTCGCAGTTCGTGCGATGCGACTCGGCTCCTCCATCCGCGAACGCTCAGAGGCAGGCGCCACGGCTACGATCGCAAATCGCGCCTAGCGCCAATGACGGCCCCGACCGTGGGGGGCTTTTGGGGTGTGAGGCCGGGGCCGCTGGAGGTGCTTGGACCTTTGGGGAAGGCCAAAGCCACCGAAGACTAGGAAAAATCGGCAATCGCTTCTGCTCGCTTTCGCACATTGCTTGTACGTTTTGTTTGCGCAGAACGAAGCCAATTGCCAATGAAGGACTATCTGGCGCAGATCGAGAAACTTGGCAAAGATGCGGCCGAACGCGCCCTGATCCGCGACTTGGCTACCGATCCAGCCAAGCGCGAAGTGTTCGACAGGCTCGCAAGCCACCTCACGGTCCTTGCTGACCAAGTGGAAATGGCGATGGTTGAGCGGAAGGCCGGGACCGACCTGTCTCGGCCTTAGAAGCACGCCGCGGATCCGGTGCCCGATCCGCGCAGACATGGCCCAGTGATTTTGTGGCTCCAGGCTTCGAAGCCGCAGTGGTGGTCGACATGCTGAGCGGAGCTGCGGAGATGCTGATGCACTGCCAATCCAGATCAGCATGGGAACGTTTCGATCGGCACTGAGTCCTACAGGCGCAATCCATCCCGTTTCCTCGTGGATCGAACGATGGAAAAAGCACTCGCCTATGCCATCTCGGCGGCCCTTGTGGCTTCGGTCTTTTGATCTTTTTCGCCGGTCTGTCTTCCAGCTCGCCCGCCTTATGGACGATCGTCGCGCTGGTCCCGATCAGGATCGGGATCGTGAGCGCCTTTGGTCCTGTGTGACTTGATGTGGAAACCAGGGCTTTAGGTCAGCCCGTCTGTATTTTCCGAATCGGCAACCCGTGTTCGCTCTCTCGGAGCTTCCAACCGCTGGTGACGCGCGTGAGCCATTTCGTCTCGATGCTTCTGCTTGCGACGGCCCTGGTCCTGACGTTGTGCTTCGGAGTGGCGGCCTGGCGCCTCTCGGCAGACAAAGAGGCCGACATCACCGCCACGATTTCCCATCAGGAATACGGTTGGAGGCCAAGGCCCAGCAACTGAAACTTTGACAAACCCGCTGACATCGCGCCGGAAACGTGTAGGATTCCCCAAAACCGGAGGAACGGCATGTTTGAAATCAACGGTTTCGACACGGCGGGCGTCGTCAGCCTCAAGCGGGCGTCACTCGCCGCGGCCCTCAAAAAGGCCAGGGAGCTGGTCGAGGACGGATGCTGGGACGTTCAGGTCGTTGATCCCACAGGCCGGGTCTACACCTCGTTCGAGGAGGAAGCGGCCTAGCCAGAACGCGTCCTCAGCTCTCCGGCGCCGCCACCGCAGCCGGCGCGGTCAGCGGAGCCCCTCCGATCGACACCGGCCCTAGAGGCCCCAGGGGCTTGGGCTCACGCACCAGCCGCTTGCGCATCGCGGCGGATAGTCCGTAGCGCGCATTCGCTCTGCGAACGGACGATGTCACGTCCGACATCATCACATTCTGCAGCGAGTCGACCTTGGCGATCAGCGTGGACAGCTGCGAGGAGATCTTCTTCACGTCGACCCGCTCGTCCGTGATGCTCTGCCGCAGCGACAGCAGCAAGAGTGAATCCTGCTGCAGCAAGGCTGCATTCTGCTGCAGCGTCTGGTTGTTCTCATGCAGCGAAGCGGTGTGCTGCTGCTGGGCCGACTGGATCTCCTTCAGGGCGGTGACGACCGGATCCGGTTTCGGTGCCGGTGCCTCCTGCCGCGGCAGCAGTTCGGCGAGGCTGGCAACATTCAATGACGGCATGCCGGAGGGCGACGTATAGATGGCCGCCGCGCCGTTGATGGCGAGGGCACACACCGCCAGCGGCAGGATCGTCTTGCGGCGGGGCGCGATTGGCGGCGTTTCAGCTTCCGGGCCTGCGGGTTCCTGCGCGCCTGCAGCGTCTGCAAGGGCGACGGCGTCGAGCTCTTCGGCGAAGCTTGGCGTTTCGAAGGACGTGGTCATTTGCACTGACCCCCATGGAGCGAGCAACAGGAAGCCGCCCCCTGGAACGCCCTCGCGACGATCCGCTTACGCAGCACCCATACACAACTGCCTAAAATTGTCGGCTTTCTGGATTAATTCCGCGTTAGCGGCGCGGCCGGCGGACGGGCCGGCGCCCCCGGCCGATTACGGATCCGGCGCAAGCTCCTCGCCGCGCATCCGGCAACAGCCATGCCAGCAACGGATTTTCCGAAGTTGGCATAATGCCACTGTTTTGCCCGACAAATCAACGGCCAAGTGACGGCGCCTCCGGCACGGACTCGGCACGATAGGCCTGATCCGGGTCGTGGACCACGCTTGCTTGGGCCACCTCGGCCGCGATGGACGCGCCGAATGCAGAACGCCTTATCGCACAAGCACATAGCTACTGTGCATGGGGTTGTTTTCGCACTTTCCGATTTACCCCTCGTCAGCAGCTCGAACAGCTCGTGCGTCCGCTCAAACCGCGAGCGCCACATGTGCTTTGGTAGAGCGCGATGCACCGAGTCGACCTGTTCCCCCGTCGCTCGCAGATTACAAACCTGGTCCTATCGGGCTCGTAACGCGTTTGGGCGACACAGTCGTTCGTCGCTCGACCCGGGCCTTGGCATCCAGCACCTTGTCTCCAGCTCGTGCGGCTCGCGGCCGACTGATCTGGTCCGAAAGGCTCGAGCCTCTCCCTGACAGACTATTTGAACCAACACTGGCGTTTCCTTGAGCCTGTGTTGCCGGTCGGAATCTGCTTTGGGAGAACGCCGAACCAGCGGCCTTTTGATCTTCATTGCTCGTGCCGCTGCCAATTGCGCCGATCGGCAGGCCATTTTGAGCGCGACCAGCCCCGGCATTTCTCGCGGCCTGAGCTGCCGCCCGCGACCTCGCAGGCGTGGCGGGCTGGACGTTCGAATTGGTCGCTTCGCTGTTGGTGCCCAGATCTCCGCCGGGCGCGATGTCCTTCGTCCCCATCCCTGGGGGTGCTGAGGGACCTGCATTGCCCGCACTCGTCCCCATTCCAGAAGGCGCCGAGCCGCCAGCGCTACCCTGCCCCGTTCCCATGCCCGCTCCGGCGGAGCCGGCATTTGCGCCGCCCGCTTGCACCAGGGCCAACAGACATGAGCCTGCGACAATCGTGGCAATCACTGGACGAATGGCATGTGACATCGGACGATCTCCTTCGCCACGCCCAAATTAACTATAATGGTGGAGCAGGGTTTCCGCTACGAATTCGCAGTTGCGAGCGCTGACGAACGCGCAAGCCCCTACCCCTCGTCCAGGAGCTCGAACAGCTCCTCCACCCGCTCGAACGGCGCATCGCGCATCGGGCTGTGATAGACGACGCGGTCGCCGTCGCGTTGCAGTGACTTGCCTCGCGACTTGCGCAGGCGTCCGGGCAGGAACGTCGCTGCCGCAGCTTCAGGCCCGACGTCGAGGCGGATGATGCCGCGTCGCTTGCATTCGATCCTGAGCTTGGCCGCGGCGAAGAAGTCGCGCGCGAGCTTTGGCAAGGGTCCGAAGCGGCGGGAGGTTTCCTCCTCGAGGTCGTCGAGATCGTCCTCGTCGTTGCATCGTGCGGCGCGGGCATAGAGCTCGAGCCGCACCGGCTCGGACTGCACATAGCTCTCGGGCAGCATGTCCCCGACCGGCAGGTTGAGGTCGGGCACCCACAGCTGCTCGTCGCTCTTCTCCGAGGCCATTTTCAGCAGGTGGCTGTAGAGCACCGGCCCGAACACCTGGACGTGGCCGGATTGCTGTTCCGAGAACAAATCGCCCGCGCCGCGCAGATCCAGGTCGCGCTCGCTGATGGCAAAGCCCGCGCCCGGCCGGCTGAACTCCTCGAGCACGGCGAGGCGCTTCTCGGATTGTCCGGACTCCGTCTCGGTGAGCAGATGCGCGAAGGCGCGGATGCCGCCGCGGCCGACGCGTCCGCGCAGCTGGTGCAGTTGAGCGAGGCCGAATTTTTCCGGCCAGCACACCACGATGGTGTTGGCGCGGGGAATGTCGAGACCGCTCTCGACGATGTTGGTCGCGAGCAGGACGTCGGCATGGCCTTCGACGAAGCTCATCATGCGGTCGTCGATTTCGTCCGCGGCCAGCCTGCCGTGCAGGCAGACGATGCGCAGGTCCGGCGCCACGGCCCGCACCCGCGCCAGCATGGGATCGAGATCCTGGATGCGCGGGCAGATCAGGAAGCTTTGGCCGTGGCGGCGCTGCTCGCGCAGCAGCGCCGAGGCGATCGCCGCATCCGACAGCGGCGCGATCCGGGTCGCGACCGGAAGCCGGTGCACCGGGGGCGAGGCGATCACGCTGAGATCGCGGAAGCCGGCGAGGCCGGCGGCCAGCGTGCGCGGGATCGGCGTCGCGCTCATCATCAGCACGTGGACGTTCTTGGCGAGCCCTGCGAGCTTTGCCTTTTCCGCCGCGCCAAAATGCTGCTCCTCGTCGACGATGACGAGGCCGAGATCGTCGAACCTGACGTCCTTGCCGGTGAGCGCCTGCGTGCCGATCACGACCTTGGTCCGGCCGCTGCGCAGGCCCTCCCTGGTCTCCCGCAGCGCCGCGCCGGAGGTCGCGCGCGAGAGGTTGCCGACCTCGATGCCGAACGGGGCAAATCGCTTCTGGAACGTCGCGACGTGCTGGCGGGCCAGCACCGTCGTCGGCACCGCGACCGCCACCTGCTTGCCTGACAGCACCACCGCGGCTGCGGCGCGCAGCGCGACCTCGGTCTTGCCGAAGCCGACATCGCCGCAGATCACCCGATCCATCGGATGGCCGGATGCGAGATCATCCAGCACGTCCCGGATCGCCTGGGCCTGGTCGATCGTCGTGAAGTAAGGAAAACGCGCGACGAACTTCTCGTAGGCCGATCCCGGCGGCACCAGCTTTTCGCCGCGCCGCCGCCGGCGCTGGCTGATGTGCTTGGCGAGCGCCTTGCCGGCGATCTGGATCTCGCGCTCGGCCTCGCTGCGGCGCGCCCACCACGTGCTGCCGTCCGCCTTATCGAGCGAAAGCCTGCCGAGCTCGGCGGCGTAAGGCCACATCAAGGCGAGATCGGGCGGCGGCACCAGCACCGCATTGTCGCCGGCGAACTTCAGGCGGATCATCTCGCGCATCGCGCCCCCGCCGGTGTTGACGGTCTGCAGGCCGTCGAGCACGGCAAGGCCGCGCTGGAGATGAACGACCACCGTGCCCTGCTCCGGCGCATCGGCATGGTCGAAGGCCGCGCTCCAGGCGCGCGCCATCGGCTGCGGATGATGCGCGCGGCTGCCGAGCACGTCGGACGCCGTCACCACGACCAGAGGCTTCTTCGCCGGCACGACGAAACCGGCATCGAGATCGGCGAGCAGCGCCATCTCACCGCCCCGCCCGCGGGCCGCCTCCTCCCAGTCTTCGCAGCGCTCCGCCTTGACGCCGCTCATCCGCTCCATCACGCGCAGATCGTCCTCGTGCGCGGCAACGAGGATCAGCCGCGACCCGGCCCGGCGCGTCTCCTCGACGAAGCCACGCAACGCCTTCCGGGAGGATGTCAGCTTCGAAAATTCCGGGATGGCCTGGAACGGTGCCGTCCGCGGCAGCACCTTGATGCCCTTGGAGAGCCGCTTCCAATCGCTGCGCCCGAGATATTCGCGCTCCCGCTCGCTGCGGGGCGCGGCCTCCTCGATCGTATCGAGCCATCCGTCGGCATGCGACGGCACGCCGGCATCGGCGATCCATCTGGCGCCCACGCAATAATCGAACAGGCTGGCGCGCTTACCGCCTTTGCCGGCAAGGCCGAGCCGCTCCGACATGGGATCGACGAGCAGCTCCCTGGTCTCGAAGATGATCCTGTGCTCATGCGGGTCGAAGGCCACGATCCGTTTGATCGTGTGCTGCGAATGCTCGATCCGGAACGGCCCCAGCGCGCCCGCCGGGAATATCTCGAAGGTCTGGCCGTGGAACAGCGCCCCGCCCGGATAATCCGGCTCATCGTCAAGATCGTAACCGAGGGATTGCAGGCGGGACTCCAGCTCCTGCTCGGAGAACGTGCCGCCCACCTTCAAGCTCAGGCTCAGGCGCGACAGGCTGGCCGGCGGCGGCATCCGCTCCATCACCGCTTCAGCCGTCGATACCAGAAACACCGGCTTCTTGGACTTCGCAAGGCGCCTCAGCACGGAGGCTCTGCGCCCCGCGAGCTCGTGCGAGGGCTCCAGTTGATCGAACGGCAAGGTATTCAAGCGCGGAAACACCAGCACCTCGCAGGCGGGGTCGAGCGCGTGAATGACGCTGCCGAGCCGCTCCGCCCTGTTCTCGCTCTCGGCGAGAAACACGATGCCGCTGCGTCCGGACTGCTTCCATTGTCCAAGCAGATGAAGGGCCATCATGCCGAGAGGCGACGAAGACGAGATCGTGGCGCGCTGCGATCCTTTGCTCTTCTTCGGCGGCTTCTTGGCCACCCTTGCCTTCGTGGAAAGCCTCACTTGGACCCGTTTCTGCTTTTGAACCGCCGCAAACTGAATGCGAGCCGCCTTGCCCCTCGAATCGGCAGCTCGGCGCCATGCATATGGGATTTGCCCTGCGAACGCACCCCTCCTCGGTAACGTTCGAGGCGGCGGCGCGATCCCTTTCGATCTGCTCTTGGCTGTGAGAATGGAGGCACGAAAAAGCCCCAGCGCTTGGAGCAACGCTGGGGCGTTTCGTTCGAAATGAATCGGTTAAGCAATGACGTCTTCATAGCAGCGGTTTCGCCGCGCGCTTGTGAACTGGTTCACACGCCTAGTTGGCTCGGCGATGTCTGGCGGCATCGGGCCAGGCCGGCATTCAAGCTTTCTTCAGACATTTCGGATCAGCTGACGATCCATTTCAAAGTGATTGTCATCCGCGCATGAGTTCGGTCCAGGTTCAGTGCACGCGGTGCAAGAACGTGTTTCGCGATCGCGCCGGCCGGTTGCAGGACGGCTATTCCAGGCAATGTCCGAGCTGCGAAGTCGTGCTGTTCTTCGCCGAGGACTCGCAGCATCCCTTCATCAAGCGGGCGATGCGCAGTGCGCGCCAGGCCCGCAAGGAGATGCGGGAGCTCCAGGCCGCGAAGCTCGCCGCACCCGAGCCGGAGGTGGCGCAATCGAGGAGGTTTGCTGGCAGGACGCGATCGGCGGCGCGGGAGGACTAGCGGCTCAGCTTCGCCGCCGCTTGCGCGGAAACAGGCGGTCGCGGATGTAGCGCGAGGTCGCCGTCAGGCGGATGCCGCGGGGCTTGTGCCAGGCGGCGCGGTCGATCTCCTTCTTGTCGCCGATCGCCAGCCTGCCCTTGGCGGACTTGGCGATGAAGATCGCGTCGCTCATCTTGCGGCCGGAGCGCTTGTTCCTCGCCTTCACTTCCTTCCAGAGGCTGATCCTGCCGAGCTTCAGCTTGGGCAATTCCTCCTTGATCTCCCGCCGCAGGCAGTCCTTCTCCGACTCGCGCGCACGCTTGCGGCCGCCCGGAAACATCCACAGGCCGTCCGACCGGCGTCTGACCAACAATACCTTGCCGCGCCTGGCGGCAACCAGCTTGGAAGACTTTGCCATTGCTGCCGTTGTCGAAAACAGAATCGACCCAATGGTAACTTGTCTAGTCAAACAGACAAGTTAGCGACGCGCCTTGATCACAAGCCACGAGCTAACCGGCATGGGCGGCTGACACCGCGCTGGCGGGCGCGAGATCACCCCTTCCCCGTCTCCGCCCGGTCCTCGGTCCTGATCCAGGCCATCATCATTTCCCAGGCCACCGACAGGATGATCGGTCCGATGAACAGTCCGACGATGCCGTGGGCCAGCGTACCGCCGATCACGCCGACGAAGATCACGATGGTCGGGGTGGTCAGGCCACGGCCCATGACCAGCGGCTTCAGCATGGTGTCGATGAAGCCGACTAGGACGAAGAACACGGTGAGCAGCAGCGCGGTGGTGACGTCCTTAGCGGTCCAGATCCAGATGATCACTGGCAGCAGCACCAGGAAAGCACCGATCTGCACGATCGAGAGCAGCAGCACGATGAAGGCAAGAAGGCCCGCGCTCGGCACCGAGGCGAGCTTGAAGCCGATTCCGGCGAGCAGCGCCTGGACGATCGCCACGCCAATGACGCCCTGCGCCACGGCGCGGATGGTCGCACCGGCGAGCGAGAGGAAATGCTCGCTTTGCTCCGGCACGATGCGAAACAGGAAGTTGCGGCCGGCCGCGACCAGGCGCGGCCCATGCGGAAACAGGAAGCCGGCCACGAACACGGAGACGAGAAACTGGAGCGTGCCAAGGCCGGCGTCGCCCGCGAGCGAGAGCAGCGGGCCGGCCAGCGGCTGAAGATACGGCGCCACCTCGCGCACCGCCGTCCGAACGTTGTTGTAGGCCTGATCCCAGAGCTCGTAGAGCCAGGGGCCGACCAGCGGCCAGGACTTAAGCTGCTCCGGAGCCGATTGGAGCACGAGGTCGCCGGTGCCGAGCTGGTGCGCCAGCTCACGCACGCCGTCCACCGCGCTGATGCCGAGCCAGGTCGCCGGGCCGATGACGATACCCAGCGTGATCAGGGTCAGGATTATTGCTGCGGTTTTGGGTCGGCCGCCCAGGATCTTGGCGACCCAGCTGAATGCCGGATAGAACGCGACCGCCAGCACGCCGCTCCAGGCCAGGATTGGCACGAATGGGCGGATGATCAGGAAGGTCCAGATGATCAGCAGGGCGAGCAGGCCGAGGCGGATCACGAGCTGGATGACGTCCTCGCCCGTCAGCAACTGACGGAGGCTTTTCACGGGCACAGCTTTCCTTGCGGCATGAACGCAACTTCCGCGCTTGCGGGCTCAGCCGTTATTGCCAGCAACGTATCTGGCGTCAAGACGACCGGCTGCCGGATACCACATCGCCCGCCCCCAACCCGGCTTGGCTAACGCGGGTTAACCGGATTTCCCCGCGCCGGTTTACGCCCCTGCAAATGCTGGTGACTACCTTTCTTCGTAGTCACCGAAACGCATTCTGGGTCATGGCCAACAGCATCTGGACGATCGAAGAATTCACCTGCACCGGTTGCGGCATGAACTACACCGCGACCAGAGAGGAGCACAGCGAGGCTCACAGCGGCAACTTCAAATGCGGCATCTGCAGCGGCATCGTGCATGCCTGGTCCGGCAAGCACCACTTCTTCGGCTGGCAGGCCGTGAAGACGAGGCCACCGGTGTTCGGGCGGCGCTGGGCCGGCGTCGAATGGTAAGCCGCCTGCGGTGACGCCGGATCCGCCGAATTGCGCCGGCGCCGTTTGCACTCCGTTCACCGATCGCGGCTAGATCAGGACGGATCCTCCGCTTCGAACGCCATGGCCGACCTCAACGCCGTCCTGACCAGGCTCAACGACCGTCTGCTTCGCCTCGAGGGCGAGCTGTTCGTGCTGCGCTCGCTGGCGCGCGCGACATTGACCGCGGGCGACGACCATGCCGCGCGCATGCGCAAGCTGGTCGAGGCCGCAAAAGTCGCGCTCGACGACGAGGCCAAGCGCTCTCTCGACAAGCCGACCCGAAAATATGTCGATGCCGCAACCGCACTGGTGGAGGAGCTGCTGGTCGAACCCACCCCGGCGCGGCCGCTGTTCACGGTGATCGACGGCGGCCGGCGCGACTGAGCGCCCGCCTCAGCACGGCGATGACTACCGCCCATACATGCCCGGCGCACGTGCCCCGTGCGGGTAGCACTGTCCCTGCGAGTAATTGTAATCATAGCCGTCCGGACAGAGCCCGCCGCGTCGTCCGTAATATTGAGGGCGACCGTAAGCGCCGGGCGCGTGCGCACGATTCGGGTAGCACTCGCCTGTCGAGTAATTATAGTCGTAACCGTGCGGGCACAGGCCACCACGGCGCCCATAGCCCGAGCCGCGGCCCCCGGTGTAGACACCCGGCGCGTGACGGTCGTTGGGATAGCAGCGGCCGTTCGAGTGGTTGTAATCGTAGCCGTGTGGACATTGCCCGCCCGGACCGCCCCTGAACTGAACCTGCTCCACCATGGGCGCTGTCGGCGCCGCAGGCACGGTTGCAAGCGCAAGCAGGCCGGCCAGCGCAAGTTCGATCATGACGATTCCTTCAAAACACGGGACAAGCCTATCAGGATTCGCGTCCCACGAAACGACATGGCAATTGACGCATGGCTGGCCTGAACCCCGCATGAACCGGGCTCGGACTGCGACAATGCGTCAACGCCAGGCATCGCGCACGATGCCGACGTCTAGATCGTGGACTTATCCGACTTGAGCCGGCTGAGCCCCGCCTCGATGATCGCGATCTCCTCGTCGATCTGACCGATCGGCAGGCTGAAATCATAGCCGGACCGGCTCTTCAGATCGACCGCGAGCCGCTGCCTGTGCATCATCAGCTCGTCCAGTCCACGGCGGTTCTTCAGACGCACATAGGCGTCGACGATCTGCTCGATCGCGTTCGGCATGAGATCTGTCCCGGCGAAAAGGCCCGGCGGCGCGCCCACGCCGGCGGACGATTTCGGTGTCGCGGTACGCAATACAAATCCGCGACGGATTCGTCGATACGCCAAGCTGGTTGAGATCGTGTTACCGTTCGATGATTTCGTCAGTCGTGGGCATGAAAGGCCGCCGGCGGCCAAAAGCCGGGGTCGAAAACGGATGCGGGTTTGAAATGTCACCAGCCCCGGTTGGCGCACCCTTATCAGCCAATCCGAGGCATCTCTGTTAAGAACGAAACACAGGAACCCGCTACAGCCTCTCGTCGACGACGCAGCGCCCCAGGCAACGGTAGGCGTCCGAGATCGGCGCCACCTGATGGCGCAACGCCGGTCGGGACCGCCGGGTAAGGCCCGCCAGCTTGGGCCGACGTGGCCGCCAGCAGCGTCGCGACAACAAAAAACCCGACGCTCCGCATGCCTTCACTCCCAAGCCGATGTCATGCCCGCTTGGAAGGCGCCGGACGGCTCGACGGCGCAATCCCGGCGTTCGCGCAAGCGGCGCCCGGCGCATTGTTGATAACCCACGCAAACGCTGCGCGGGTGGTGACAGGGCATGCGGACGTGTTATCGGGGGATGACGCAGTTGCGAGACGGATCGGACACCCATGCGAATTACCCTCGTCGGCTCCCGCCATTTTGGCGTGACCACCCTGAACATGCTCCGGGAGCACAGCGTCTCGGTCGTCCGGGTCGTGGTGGCGGACGCCGACGACCGCCTCGCCGCGGCGGCCAAGGCGGCGGGCATCGAGGTGCAGGTGCAAGCCAATCCTAAGCTGGTGGTGGCCTCCGAGATCGCCCCGGACACCGATCTGATCATCACCGCGCACAGCCATGCCAGGATCGGCAAGGATGCGCTCGCCGCCGCCAGGCTCGGCGGGATCGGCTATCATCCCTCGCTGCTGCCGCGCCACCGCGGCAAGGCCGCGGTGGAATGGACCATCAAGGAAGGCGA
Source organism: Bradyrhizobium yuanmingense (assembly GCF_025200905.1). NCBI lineage: Bacteria > Pseudomonadati > Pseudomonadota > Alphaproteobacteria > Hyphomicrobiales > Nitrobacteraceae > Bradyrhizobium > Bradyrhizobium yuanmingense. Next base: position 3,754,552 of record NZ_CP104173.1, read on the forward strand.
CCCCATCGCTGGCGGCACGATCTACCATCTCGCCGACCGCATGGATGCCGGCGCGATCGCCGCCCAGGACTGGTGCTTCGTCAAGAAGGGCGAGACCGCACGAGAGCTTTGGGAGCGCGCGCTGGCGCCGCTCGGGCTCAAGCTGCTGGCCGACGTGATCGATTACGCCAAGGTCCACAAGGCGCTACCCGCCAAAGTCCAGGACGAGCAGTTCGCGACCTCCGCGCCGAGCCTCTCCTGAGCCAAGACCCTCTGAGCCTGCCCTCGGAGCCGAAGTCTCCTGGAGCAAGCTCTTTCCGAGTCGTCCTGACGTTTACCCTTAACGTGCGGCGCCCTTGATTCTGCTTCGGAAATTGGAGCCAAAAGCGCAAATAAACCATTGTTCCCAAAGGAACAATTTTCGCTTTGGCATCGCAACAAATTTCCGTCACATTTCGTCCGAATAAGCGTCAACAACTCAGACACATTCAAGGACGAATTCATGCGTTTTGGTCGCATTGCGGTGTTCTGTGCCGCCCCAGTTCTCGCTGGCACCCTCGCCGCCCCCGCCTTCGCCCAGAATCCCTATGACGGCAATTGGCAAGTCACCATCGTGACCAAGAGCGGTTCGTGCGAGCCGACCGCAAGCTCGATGCTGACGGTTGCCGGCGGCAAGATCACCGCGCCCGGCGCTAACGTTTCCGGCACCATCGGCAGCGGGGGACTTGTGAAAGTTTCGATCAATGGTGCATATGCCAACGGTCAACTCAGCGGCAACGCCGGATCGGGGAAGTGGAATGGAGCATCTGCAGGCATACCGTGCAGCGGGCGGTGGGAAGCATCGCGCCAATAAACCAATTGAGGCTCGCGCCCGGAACCGGCGGCTGCTGATCGCGGCCGCCGTTTTGTTTGGGGCTGGGATCGCCGCGACCGAAAGCAGTGCCCAGTCCGGCCCGTTCGCCCCGCTGGCGGGCAGCTGGAGCGGTAGTGGCACGGTCACGCTGGATGACGGCTCGACCGAGCGGATCCGCTGCCGGGCCAAATACGCTCCGATCGGACCGACCATGGAGATGTCGCTGACCTGCGCCAGCGATGCCTACAAATTCAACCTCGGCGCCAACGTGAAGGCCGAAGGCGGCGCCATTGCAGGCAGTTGGTCCGAGACCAGCCGCAACATCTCCGGTTCGCTCCAGGGCCGCGGCAGCGGCGGAAGCTACGAGCTGGTAGCCTCCACTGCGGGCTTCAACGCCAACATCTCTCTCAAGACGTCCGGCAACAAGCAGAACGTCACGATGCGCGCGGACAGTCAGTTCCGCGGCGCGCACATCTCGATGTCGAAATAAGACGCTAGCTCACGCGACAATCGATCCGGCGCCCGCGCCGGATCGATTTTTTATGGGCCGGGCACGAACGCCGTGACCTCGATCTCGACCTTGGCACGCTCGTCCACGAGGCCTCCGATATAGAGCAGCGTCGAGGGCGGAAAATTGCGGCCGAGCGTTTCCTTCCAGGCCGCGCCAATGCCGGCACCTGCCGCTTCGTACTCGGCGCGGCTGGTCAGGTACCAGGTCAGGCGGACGATGTGCTCGGCGCCGGCACCGGCCTCGCCCAGCAGCTTAACGATCCGCTTCAGCGCCGTCGCGACCTGGGCTGCCATGTCGGGATCGTAACTGCCGGCCTCGTCGCCCCCGGTTTGGCCGGCGAGTACCACCCATCGGCCCGGCCCCTCGGTCACGACGCCGTGGGAAAAGCCGCGCGGTTTCTTCCACTCGGCCGGCTGCAAGATGCGCATGGGCAATGTCTCCCGATCTTTGTCGTTGTTCGCTGATGCCTTAGCATGCCGCCCAGCATCGCTGCATCCGCAGATTTGGCCGTTGCAAACGGCGGCAATGTCGCCGATACCGGCCGCCCCTCCTCTGTCCATCCCTTTCCGTATCCGCCGCAGATGAGCACCACACCGTCGAAAATGATGGCTGCACTGTGGATGGCCGGCTGGCTGTCGCTGATGCTGATCATGGCGGTGGCCGGGCGCGAGACCACGCGCGAGCTGAATGTTTTTCAGATCATGGAAATGAGGTCGCTGGCCGGCTTCGTCTTGCTCTCACCGATCATCTACCGCGCCGGCGGCTGGAAGGTGCTCAAGACATCGCGGTTGCCGCAGCATGTCGGCCGCAATTTGGTGCACTATGTTGCCCAACTCGGCTGGTTCTTCGCACTGACACTGATCCCGATCGGCCAGGTGGTCGCAATCGAGTTCACCATGCCGATCTGGACGGCCGTCCTCGCGGCGAGCTTCCTGTCCGAGCGGATGACGCCATGGAAGATCGCCGCCATCGTGCTCGGCCTCGTCGGCGTTATCGTCATTGTCCGCCCCTCGACCGGGGAGATCAATCCGGGGCAGCTCATCGCGCTTGGCGCCGCCATGGGATTTGGCGTCGCGATGGCGCTGGTCAAATCGCTGACCCGCACCGAGAGCGCTCTCTCGATCCTGTTCTGGATGCTGGTGGTGCAGTCGGTTGCGGGCTTCATTCCGACGCTGTTGGTCTGGACGTGGCCGTCGCTCTATGTCTGGGGCTGGGTCGGCGTGATCGCCGTCTGCGGCACGTTCTCACATTATTGCCTGGCCAGTGCGATGCGCTACGCCGACGCGACGATCGTGGTTCCGATGGATTTCCTGCGGGTTCCACTGACTGCAACTGCCGGTTGGCTGTTGTATTCCGAGCGGCTCGACGCTTGGACCCTGCTCGGCGCCGCGCTGATCCTGTTTGGCAATTTACTCAATTTGAAGCCCGTTTCGTCGGTTCCCGCCCGGGCCAGGTGAACCTCGCGCCGCCTCGCGCGACAAAACCAAGTGGCCGTGTGATTTGGATCACGTTGGAGCGACACTCCATCGTGCACATTCGGCCACACAGCAGCGGGTTGAACGCAACGGACTGCCGTTTTGGTGGCGCGAAGTCGGGCACTTCGTGTAGGTTCGTGGCCGATTTGTTGCTGCCTGCAATTCGATTCTGGGGATTTCAGAATGCGCTATCTCACCCTCCTCGCTTCGCTGATGTGCATGGCGCTGTCGATCAGTGCCGCCAAGGCTGACCGCCGCGTCGCCTTCGTCGTCGGCAACGGCTCCTACAAGAACGTCGCGCAATTGCCGAACCCGCCGATCGACGCCAAGGCGATGGCGGCCACGCTGCGCAATGTCGGCTTCGAGGTGATCGAAGGCTCCAATCTCAGCCGCGACCAGATGACCGAGAAGCTGCTTGATTTCGGCCGCAAGGCGCAAGGCTCCGATATCGCGCTGTTCTATTATGCCGGCCACGGCATCGCCGTCAGCGGCACCAATTACCTGCTGCCCGTCGATGCCGACATCAAGTCGGAGATGGACGTCAAGCTGGGCGCCGCCATCAACATCGACCTGACGCTCGAGCAGACCATGGGCGATGCCAAGGTCAAGCTCGTCTTCCTCGACGCCTGCCGGGACAATCCGTTCGCCGCGAAGATCAAGTCGAATTCGGCGACCCGCAGCGTCAACGTCCAGAGCGGCCTCGCCGAGATGAAGTCCGGCGAAGGCACGCTGATCGCGTTCGCCACCGGCCCGGGCCAGACCGCACTCGACGGCCAGGAAGGCAACAACAGCCCGTTCACGCGGGCGTTGATTGACAACATCACCAAGCCCGGCGTCGAGATCCAGCAGGCCATGACGTCGGTGCGCGCTCAGGTCAATGAAGAGACCCGCAAGGGCCAGCTGCCCTGGGGCCACACCAACCTGACCGGCTCCGTCTATCTCAATCAGGCGCCGACCACCCAGGTCGCCGCTGCGGCCCCGACCGCGACCGGCATTGTGCCGGCGGCGACCGGAAGCTCGGACGGTGTCGAGCTCGAATACTGGCGCTCGGTTAAGGAGTCCAACAAGGCCGAGGAGCTCAATGCCTACCTCACCGCTTACCCGAACGGCCAGTTCAAGGCGCTGGCGCTGGCGCGGCTAGCGGCGATCAAGAGCGGCCCCTCGACCGCGACCCGCACGCTCAATGCCGGCGTCGATCCCGCCACCTTCACGGATGAGGCTACCCAAGTGACCGAGGACCAAATCGGTCTCGACAAGAACAAGCGTCGCGACGTGCAGCGTCGACTCACGGCGCTCGGCTTCGACACCAACCAGACCGGCGTCTTCAACGACGAAACGCGGTCCGTGCTCAAGCGCTGGCAGACTGCGCGCGGCTATCCCTCGTCGGGTTATCTCAACAAGAACCAGCACAAGGCCCTGCTCTCGGAAATCGTGGCTGCCCCGGCAACGGCGAGCGACGGCAGCCAGAAGCCGGCTCGGCGCGCCGCCACCGCCCCGGCTCAGAGCAGCGCGCCGGCACCGGCTCCCCAGCCACGCAGCAATCCCGGCGATGCTGCCGGTGCGGCCTTCGTCGGTGGCGTCGTCGGCGGCATGATGGGCGGCATGTTCCGCCGCTGAGAGCGAGACGGATCCCAGACGACAGAAGCCCGGCTCGCGCCGGGCTTTTTCGTTTGTGATCCTCATGGTGAGGAGGCGCGAAGCGCCGTCTCGAACCATGAAGGCGCGCCTCGACCAGCGGGGCCTTCATCCTTCGAGACGCTTGCTTCGCAAGCTCCTCAGGATGAGGAGCTACAGCCCATCCGCGAAGTCTACTTCCCTGCCACCTTGCGCAGCGCCTCGTTGATGCGATCCTGCCAGCCGGGACCGCCCTCCTGGAAGAACTCCAGCACGTCCTGGTCGATGCGCAGCGTGACCTGCTCCTTGATGCCGGGCACGGCGTTTTGCTTGGGCGGCGCCGTGGCGACCTTGGCCGTCACCTTCTTGAACGCCGCCTCGGCCTCGGTCCTGGCATCGCCCAGCGTGCGCGGCCGTCTCGGTTGATCCGCCATGTCCTAGATTCCCTCAAACAGAGCCGTCGAAAGATACCGCTCGGAGAAGGACGGCACGATCGCCAGGATGGTCTTTCCGGAAGCTTCCGGCCGCGTGCCGATCTCGAGTGCGGCGGCGATCGCGGCGCCCGAGGAGATGCCGCCCGGAATGCCCTCATGCCGCGCCAGCGCGCGCGAGGTCTCGATCGCCGTGGTCGAGTTGATCTTCACGATCTCATCGATCACGGAGCGGTCGAGGATGTCAGGGACGAAGCCGGCACCAATGCCTTGGATCTTGTGCGGAGTATGCTGTCCCCCCGAGAGCACCGGGCTCTCCTCCGGCTCGACCGCGACCACACGCAAGCCCGGCTTGCGCGGCTTGAGTACCTGGCCGACGCCGGTGATCGTGCCGCCGGTGCCGACGCCGGCCACGAAGAAGTCGATGCTGCCGCCGGTGTCGTTCCAGATCTCCTCCGCGGTGGTGCGGCGGTGCACCTCCGGATTGGCGAGGTTCTTGAACTGCTGCGGCATCACCGAATTCGGCGTCGTCTTCAAGAGCTCCTCGGCGGCCGCGATGGCGCCCTTCATGCCCTGCGCCGCCGGCGTCAGCACCAGCTCCGCGCCGAGAAAGGCCAGCATCTTGCGTCGCTCGATCGACATCGATTCCGGCATCACCAGCTTGAGCCGGTAGCCGCGGGAGGCCGCGACGAAGGCGAGCGCAATGCCGGTATTGCCGGAGGTCGGCTCGATCAGCACGGTGTCCGGCTTGACGATGCCCGCCTTCTCCATCGCGATGATCATGGCCGCGCCGATGCGGTCCTTCACGCTCGCGGCAGGATTGAAATATTCAAGTTTTGCCAAAATGGTCGCGTTCACGTCGTGCATGCCGGCCAGCCGGCGCAAGCGCACGATGGGCGTGTTGCCGAAGGCATCGACGATCGAGTCATAGATCCGGCCACGGCCGGGTTGGTGCGCTGCACCCGTGTTGGACGATACGTCCATGATGAACTCCCTGTGGCGACGATCTGCACGTCTGTCGCGGCCCTGCGCAGTTACGGACAGCTTGCGGCGACACGCAAGCGGCTATGCAGCACATGTTAAATACGCTGCATCGCAAAATCGCGTGAGCTTTAATTAGCAGAAAACCAACGCATTTGTGTTGCGACCTCGTCAACTGATTCTGCTTATGTTAGACTTAGGTCTCAAAGCAGGGAGGTCACCACGATGTCAGCGGTTGCTGAAGTGATGTCGACCGTAGTGCTAAGGCGTGATCCGCGTTGCAGCGAGTTGCCGACCTGTCCCGTCTGCGCCGACTCCATGGTCGCCGCTGAAGCATCTGCCTACGTCTCGGACCACATCATCAGCTACCTCTGGACTTGCGACAATTGCGGCTACGGCTTCGTGACCAAGCATGCCGTGAAGCGGCGGCTCGTGTGCAACTGAGTTTGGACTGTTGAGCTATCGCGGGGCGATATCGCCCCTCGCCCAGTCCGCGCGCGTACGCTGATAGAACTCCTCGAAATTTCCTTGCGCGATCGCGTCCCTGATGCCCTGCATCAGGGACTGGTAGTACGCGACATTGATCTCGGACAGCAGCATCGCGCCCAGCGTCTCGCCGGCCTTGACGAGATGATGCAGATAGGCGCGCGCGCAGTTCCGCGTCGACGGCCATGAGCTCTCTTCATCGAGCGGGCGTGGATCGTCGGCATGGCGCGCGTTGCGCAAATTGACCTGGCCGTAGCGCGTGAAGGCGACGCCGTGCCGGCCGTTGCGGGTCGGCATCACGCAGTCGAACATGTCGATGCCGCGCTTCACCGCCTCGAGGATGTCGTCGGGCGTGCCGACGCCCATCAGATAGCGTGGCCGCTGCTTCGGCAGCAGCGGCGCGGTCTCGTCGATCATCGCCAGCATGACCGCCTGCGGTTCGCCGACGGCGAGCCCGCCGATCGCATAGCCATGGAAGCCGATCCCGACCAGGCCTTGCGCGCTCGCATGGCGCAGCTCGGGCACGTCGCCGCCCTGCACGATGCCGAACAGCATGTAGCCATCCGGGGCGTTCGCGAAGGCGCGCTTGCTTCTCTCCGCCCAGCGCAGCGACAATTGCATCGCGCGCTCGATGTCGGCGCGCTCGGCAGGCAACCGTACGCATTCATCCATCTGCATGGCGATGTCGGAGCCGAGCAAACGCTGCACCTCGATCGACCGCTCCGGCGACAGCTCGACCTTGGCGCCGTCGATGTGCGAGCGGAACGTGACGGCGTGCTCGCTGACCTTGCGCAAATCCGCCAGCGACATCACCTGGAAGCCGCCGGAATCGGTCAACATCGGTCCGTTCCAGCCTGTGAACGTCTGCAGGCCGCCGAGCGCCGCGATCCGCTCGGCGCTTGGACGCAGCATCAGATGGTAGGTGTTGCCGAGCACGATGTCGGCGCCGGCATCGCGCACCTCGCGCCAGTGCATGCCCTTCATGGCACCGGCGGTGCCGACCGGCATGAAGGCCGGGGTCCGCACCACGCCATGCGGGGTGGTCAGGCGCCCGGTGCGCGCGGCCCCGTCGGTGGCGAGCAACTCAAAGTGATTGGGAAGGTCATTGTCGGGATTCATGGCGGTGCTTATTGCGTGTCGGAGCAGGCTGATCAACCCGCCGACCGCGCTCGGGCCGGTTTGTGCATCAGACTGGACACCGACCCACACAAGGATCGTGTGCCCGCGCCCTTGTCAAACGAAACGATACAGTGTAGTTTTGTGCGCGGGGCTGGACGAGATGCCGCGGCGAACTTGCCGGCGGCGGTAGATGCGTGATCGCCAGCCACCGACAATGCCGTACCCTCCGTGTTCGACCGACGCATCCGTCTCCTCGCGTGACCGGATCAGGCAGACTGGCGTCGGGCTGATCGGATCGGTGGTCCTGATCTGCAGCCTGGCGCTCGGCGCCTGCACCGCCCTGCCCCGCACGCCCTACACGGCCGCTGAAGCCAGCGCCTCGCGCGTGCTGGATATCGACGGCCTCCGGCGCTACGCCGACGAGCCGGCCACCAAGTTCAGCTTGGAGAAAGACAACAGCACTGCGACGAGAACCTATCTGGCGCTGTCCGGCGGCGGCGCTGACGGCGCCTATGGCGTCGGCGTGCTCAACGGCTGGACCGCGGCCCGAACCCGCCCCACCTTCTCGGTCGTCTCGGGCGTCAGCACCGGCGGCCTGATTGCGCCGTTCGCGTTTCTCGGACCGCAATATGACGACACGCTGAAGGAGGTCTACACCAGCGGCATCGCGGAGAGCCTCCTGAACGATCCCAGCATCATGCGCGTGCTGTTCGGATCCGGCCTGTTCGGCAACACCAGGCTGCGCGAACTCGTCGCACGCTATGTCGGGCCCGAGATCATGGCGCAGGTCGCGCGCGAGCACGCCAAGGGCCGCAGGCTGCTCGTGGTGACGACCGACCTCGACACGCAGCGCACCGCGATCTGGGACATGGGCAAGATTGCCGCGGTCGGAACGCCCGAGGCGCTCAAGCTGTTTCGCGACGTGATGGCGGCCTCCGCCAGCATTCCCCTGGTGTTTCCGCCCATCATGATCGATGCCGAAGGCGGGGGCCGCAAGTTTCAGGAGATGCATGTCGATGGCGGCGTGACCGCGCCGGTGCTGACCTTGCCCGAAGCTCTGCTGTTCCAGAGTGGCCGTCTGCCCGGCAATGCGAAGGTGGACATCTACATCCTCGTCAACAAGAAGATCGAACGCAACTTCGAGCTCGTCTCCAACGGCACCATCGACGTCGCCTCGCGCAGCCTGTCGGCGATCACCCAATCGCAGACGCGCTCGATCATCTTCTCGACCTACGATTTCGCCAAGCGCAACCGGCTGGGCTTCCATCTCTCCTACATCGCGCGCGACTATCCTGCGCCGCCGTCGGAAGGGTTCGACACAACCTATATGCGGGCGCTCTACCAGTACGGATACGAGAAGGCTGCATCCGGCCAGGCCTGGACCTCGACGCTGCCGTGATCCCTCGTGACGGAACGAGGCAATACCGAAACCGTTGACGATATGGCCAATTCGGCCAGATTCGCGATGACGCCTCCGCTCCTGCGCGATATAGAGCGAATGACCGATATCACGACCGCGCAGGAATCATTGGGCATGGGATTGACTGCGACCAGGACAAGACCGGCAGCGCCACGGCGCGAGGTGCCGAAATCGCGTGGTGGCCGGCCGACGAAGACCGCTGCGATCGAGCGCGATCTGCGGCTGATCGAGGTCGCCACCCGCCTGTTCCTGGACCGCGGCTTCGATGCGACCTCGCTCGATGCGGTCGCGGAAGCTGCGCGGGTCAGCAAGCCCACCGTCTATTCCCGCTATGGCGACAAGCGCGGTCTGTTCGCGGCCGTGCTGAGGCGCGAGATCGAGCGCTGGCTTGCGCCGCTGTCGGCGGCGGCGGAGACGCAGCTCTCCAGCGCCTCGAACATCCCGGTCGAGCAGCGGCTGGTCGAGATCGGACGCGAGATGCTGACCTTCACCTGCGGCCCGGATGCCGTCGCCTTCAGCCGCATGATGACGGCACAGGCCATCAACTTCCCCGACGTCGCCAAGCTCGGCAAGGAGGAAGGCTGGCTGAAGGCCGTCGCCACCACGGCGCGCTTCTTCGACCATCTGGTGGCGCAAGGCGCGCTCGATGTCGACGACACCACCATCGCAGCCGAGGTGTTCCTCGACGTCGTCGTCGGCCACACCCATCGTATGGCGACGTTCGGAACGGCGCTGGAGCTGAAGTCTGCCGAGAAGCGCATGCGCGCGGCGATCAAGCTGTTCCTGGCCGGCGCGCTGGGACCTGCCGACCGCGTCCAGGACACCTCGAAACTCGCGCCACGGCGCCGCTCCTCCCGCTGACAATTCCGTGAGCTTGCGTGCTTTCCCCAGGGGGCGACGATGCGGCGTCATTGACCGAAATAAAACGATACGGTATGGTTTCATTACAGTCGGTTCGGGCCGCTTTTTTCACCAGCCCCAAAGAGGTCCGGACCCGCTTCGATCGCCGCGGCGGGTACAGCCTGCCGCGGCGCTCCGCGGCCGGCCGATGCCCAAGGCCGGCCGCGAATTCTTTACGATCATCCGGCACACTCGCTGGCCGAGGGTTTCGAGCATGACGACTGCCCAACGATGGACCTCGCACCTGCTTGCGATCGCATTGCCCGCGTTGCTCATCGCCGCACCGGCACAGGCTGTCGTGACCGCGAGCACGCCGACCGCGCTTCACAGCGACACAGATGGTGATGCCGAAGCGGACCGCCAAGCAGTCAGCCGCGAAATAGAGCGATTCCGCAGCTCCTCGATCACGATCAGCCAGGCCATGGCGATTGCCGAAGCCCGCCATGCCGGCGCCACCACCGCCGATGTGAGCTTCGATGGCGGCTCGGGCGTGCCGGTCTACCGGGTGAAGACACTGCACAACGACCGGATCTGGCGCCACACCATCAATGCTGCGACCGGCGAACTGGTCGGCGGGGAAGCGGCCCTACCCCTCACCGAGCTCGACCGCGAGGACCGCAGCAACCTCGCAGCGCTGGGTGCGATCAGGCACCGCCTCTCCGATGCCGTACGCGTCGCCGAGCACGCCGCCGCAGGCAAGGCCATCAGCGGCGGGCTGGTCCGCGAGCGCGGCCGGCTGAACTTCTCGATCGTCGTCGTCAGCGGCGACGACCTCAAGGAGGTCACCCTGGAGCCGCCTGGCGCCAAGGGGAAATAGCGGGTGCCAAATAGCGGCAGGCTGCCCCCGGCATCGGCCGGGCCGAAAAGCCATTGACGGCCGCAAGACTCTCCCGCATAAGTCGCCGCCATGTTCACGACTACCAAACGCACGACCAAAACCACCACGGCCGAAGGGGCCCGGGGAGGCGTGCGCGCGTAGGTCGTCGACTTAAACGCATCAGCTCTACGGCAAGCCCCGCCCTCGATGGTCCGGGGCTTTTTTGTTGTCTAAATTCTCAATGCAACGGAGGACAAAGTGAGTAACGATCCCGTCGTCGCGATTGTCGGCGTCACCGGTGCGGTGGGCGCCGAATTCATCGCCACCATGGACAAGCGCGGCTTTCGCGTCGGCAAGCTCAAGGCACTGGCGAGCGCCCGCTCGGCCGGCAAGACGGTGTCGTTCCGCGGGCAGAGCGTGGCCATCGAGGAGTTGACCGAGCGCTCCTTCGACGGCGTCGACATCGCGCTGTTCTCCGCCGGCGGCAGCATCTCCAGGAAGTATGCACCGATCGCGGTGAAGGCCGGCGCCGTCGTGGTCGACAATTCCTCGGCCTTCCGCATGGACCCAAACGTGCCGCTGGTGATCCCCGAGATCAACGCGAGCCGCATCCGCGACCACAAGGGCATCATCGCCAACCCGAACTGCGCCGCGATCACCGCACTGGTGCCGCTGTGGCCGATCCACCAGCAGAACCGCATCAAGCGCGTGATCATCTCGACCTATCAGGCGGCCAGCGGCGCCGGCGCCGCCGCGATGGAGGAGCTCGTCGAATCCACCCGCGCCAACCTCAACGGGCAGGTCTATACGCCGAAGGTGATGCCGCACCCCTACGCCTTCAACCTGTTCAACCACAACACCGCCATCGACCCCGAGACCGGCTACAACGACGAAGAGACCAAGGTCATCAAGGAGACCCGCAAGATCTTCGAGGACGACAGCATCGCCGTCGGCGTCACCTGCGTGCGCGTGCCGGTGCTGCGCGCCCATTGCGAAGCCATCACCTTCGAATGCGAGAAGCCGATCAGCGAGGACCAGGTCCATGCCATCATGGCGCGGGCGCCCGGCGTCAAGGTGGTCGACGACCGCGCCAAGAACTACTTCCCGATGCCGATCGACGCCTCGGGCCAGGACGACGTCCTGGTCGGTCGCATCCGCAAGGATCTCAGCGATCCCACCGGCCATTCGATCTCGATGTTCGTGGCGGCCGACCAGCTGCTCAAGGGCGCGGCGCTCAATGCGGTGCAGATCGCCGAGCTGTTACCGCAGAAGGTGATGGCGTAACGGGAGGTGCGTAGGGTGGGTTAGCCTAGCGGATGCGCGAAGCGCGGCCGCTGGGCGTAACCCACCTCTTTCATATCCGCGGAAACAGAAGCGGTGGATTACGCCTGACGGCTAATCCACCCTACCGCTCGGCCCGAAGCAGCAAACACGCATCGCCATACGAATAGAACCGGTATCCGCTCGCGATCGCGTGCGCATAGGCCTGCTTCATCGTCTCCAGCCCCGAAAATGCCGACACCAGCATGAACAGCGTCGACTTCGGCAAATGGAAATTCGTCATCAGAATATCGACTGCGCGGAAGCGATAGCCGGGCGTGATGAAGATCGACGTCTCGGCGGCGAATGGCTGGATTGTGCCGTCCTCGCGCGCTGCGCTTTCGAGCAGCCGCAATGACGTGGTGCCGGCGGCAACGATACGGCCGCCGGTCTCCCGCGCGGCGTTGAGCCGCTGCGCCGTTGCGGCCGAGATCGTGCCCCACTCGGCGTGCATCTTGTGGGCTTCGGTGTCGTCGACCTTCACCGGCAGGAACGTCCCTGCCCCGACATGCAGCGTCACGCGGTTGAGGCCGACGCCGCGGTCGCGCAGCGCCTGCTCCAGCGCGGGCGTGAAATGCAGCCCCGCGGTCGGCGCTGCAACTGCGCCTTCATTCGCCGCGAACATGGTCTGGTAGTCAGCGAGGTCCTGATCGTCTGGCGTGCGCTTGGAGGCGATATAGGGCGGCAGCGGCGGGCTGCCGAGATCGGCGATGGCCTGGTCCAGCGCCGGGCCGTGGAACGAGAACGCCAGCGTCACCTCGCCCTCGGTGCCCTTGGCCTCGACCTCGGCGTCGAGATGACCGAGCAGGCAGACCTTGCCTTCGTTGCCGAAGCGGATGCGGTCGCCGGGGGCGAGCTTCTTGGCCGGCTTCACCAGCGCCTGCCAGCGCGAGCCGTCGAGGCGCTTGATCAGCGTCGCCTCGATCTTCGGCTCGGTGTCGCGGCCGATGCGGCGGCCCTTCAATTGCGCCGCAATCACCTTGGTGTCGTTGACGACGAGCTGGTCGCCGGGCCTCAGCCATTGCGGCAGGTCGGAAATGATCTGATCGCGCAGCGCGCCATTCTCGACGACCAGCATCCTCGCGGAATCGCGCGGGCTCGCCGGGCGCAGCGCGATGCGCTCGGGCGGCAGATCGAAATCGAAGAGATCGGTGCGCATGAGCAGGCTTGGCGCGACACAGCCAGACCCTCATGGTGAGGAGGCGCTTAGCGCCGTCTCGAACCATGAAGGCCGGGTTGCAGCAGTGGGGCCTTCATCCTTCGAGACGCGCGTTCCGCGCTCCTCAGGATGAGGATCGAGTGACTATTCCTTGTCTGCGGCCATCCGCGCCTTGACGATCTTGTCGGGGTTCTGCACCGGCTCGCCGCGCTTGATCTTGTCGACGTTCTCCATGCCCTCGGTGACCTTGCCCCACACCGTGTACTGGTTGTCGAGGAAGCGGGCGTCGTCGAAGCAGATGAAGAACTGGCTGTCGCCGGAATCGGGATTGGCGGCGCGGGCCATCGAGGCGGTGCCGCGCACATGCGGCTCCTTGTTGAACTCGGCCTTCAGCTTCTTGCCGGAGCCGCCGGTGCCGGTGCCGTGCGGGCAGCCGGTCTGCGCCATGAAGCCCTCGATCACGCGGTGAAACACGATGCCGTCGTAGAAGCCCTCACGGACCAGCTCCTTGATACGCGCGACATGGCCGGGCGCGAGGTCGGGGCGCATCTCGATGGTGACGGGGCCCTGCGTGGTCTCGAGGATCAGGGTGTTTTCGGTGACGCTCATGCTCGTCTCTCTTGCGTTGGGGGTGAAGTCTTGTCGGGTGACGTCTTGCGGCTGCGGAACTGGATCGCGAATGGACGTCCCGCGGCGGCGCCGGCCATTGCATCGGTAAATGGCACCGGCGTGCAGCGTTGCAACGCCTCCATCACCGCGATCCGGTATTGCAGCCGGTCGTTGTCAGAGGCCTCCGCGGATTCATAGGTAATCCTCGGATGGCCCAGAATGTTTCCGGCCCGGTTAAAGCTCACCAGGACGGTGATGTCGAGTGGGCGGGCCCTCGCCGGCGACGGCGGTCTCCAGCAGGTGCGCAGGTGCCGGAAGATGTCCTGGATCGTGTCGACCTGGGCGGCCTCCACGGCCGCACGGGAGGTGGCGAGCAACAGCACCGCGGCAATCAGCAGGAGCCTGCCACCGCGGCGCGCCATGGCCGCGCCTATTTGATGTCTGAGGCGACCTGCACCTTCACCATCTTGTCGGGATCGGTGACGGAGCCGCCGGGCGAGCCGGGGGGCGCCTTCTTCAGCTTGTCGACGACGTCCATGCCCTGCACCACCTCGCCGATCACGGTGTACTGGCCGTCGAGGCTGCCGCCGTCGGCGAACATGATGAAGAACTGCGAGTTGGCGCTGTCGACGCTGTCGCCGCGCCGGGCCATGCCGACGATGCCGCGGGCAAAATGCACCTTGGAGAATTCCTGCTTCAGGTTCGGGTATTTCGAGCCGCCGGTGCCGTTGCCGTTCTGGCCGTCGCCGGTCTGCGCCATGAAGCCGTCCATGACGCGGTGGAACGGCACGTTGTTGTAGAAGCCTTCGCGCGCCAGCTGCTTGATGCGTTCGGCATGCTGGGGCGCGATGTCGGTCCTGAGCTTGATGACGATGCGGCCCTTGGTGCTGTCGATGACGATGGCGTTGGCCTTGTCGAGATTTGCCGGCAATTGCTGCGCCACCGCCGGCGCCGCGAACAGAAGCGCGGCAAGAACTGCGAGAATTCGGATCATGACAACTCCGGATCAGAGAGAAGAGGAAGCGCGCCGTTTTCAGGCGAATTTGGCCTTGAGCTGTGCCGCGACCTGCGGCGGGACGAAGGCCGAGACGTCCCCGCCCATGCCGGCGATCTGGCGCACCAAAGTGGCGGTGATCGGGCGGACCATGGGAGAGGCCGGCAGGAAGACCGTATGCACCTCCGGCGCCATGGCCTCGTTCATGCCGGCGAGCTGCATCTCGTAATCGAGGTCGGTGCCGTCGCGCAGGCCCCGGATCATGATGGTCGCGCCGTGCTTGCGCGCCGCGGTCACCGACAGATCGTCGAACGTCGTCGCCTCCAGCACGCAGCCGGCCTGCGCCGCAATCGGACCGCAGACCTCCTCGAGCATCTTGAGGCGCTCCTCGGTCGAGAACAGCGGCTTCTTGCCGGGATGCACCCCGATCGCGACCACGAGCCTGTCGCACAAGGAAACGCTGTGCCGGACCACGTCCAGATGGCCGTTGGTGATGGGGTCGAAGGAACCTGGGTAGAAGGCGATGCGCGGCATGGCCCCGTCCTACCGCGCCCCGCCCGGGCCGGCAAGCCGGGCAGGTTCCTAGCCCGTTTCCGGTCCAGCCCCTCCGAAAATGTCCCGTTGGGCGTCAGCGGCAGCCGGTTTGTTTCGTCCTCGGGCGGCCACGAAACAAAACGGAGCGCGAACGAAACCATTTCCCACATCGGCGAAGACGTCCGGAAACTGGCCATGATTACTAATCCGGCCAACGAATGACGGGCCGCGTACTGGGCGTAGGCGGCCGCATCACAGGGGACTGTCATGATCAAGACCATTTCAGCGATCGCTCTGTCTGCGTGTGTTGCCGCGGCCCTCACCCTCCTGCCCGGCTTTGCCCCGAAGGTCGAAGCCAGCGTGCCGCAGCCGCTGGCCAAGAGCGACCGGCTCGACATCCGCAGCATCGGCCGTGACTGCTCGCAGCAGGCCTGGCCGAACTTCGAAGCGTCCTGCCTGCGTAGCGCCGGCACCAAGGCCAACGTCCGCGAGGCCCGCCTCGTGACCGCCAACCGCACGCCGTAATCGGATCTGTCAGGTTCGTGTCGGGCGGGTCCCTCAAGACCCCAGGAATTTCTGTGACGTCTCGTCGCAGACTACGCGACGCTCGCGCCCGTCGGAATGGCCCGACGGGCGCGATCTCGTTCAGGGGGCACTATCGGCTGCGAGGAACGGCGGGTGGATGAGTCCCGATTCGCCAGCCTCTATTCCCCGTTCGCTCCATTCCCGTTCTCGGCCTCTTCCGTGATGTGCTCGACTGACACCACGTGCTCGTCCTCGGCGGTGTCGAACACGATCACGCCTTGCGTCGAGCGGCCGGCGATGCGGATGCCTTCGACCGGGCAGCGGATCAGCTGGCCCTTGTCGGTGACCAGCATGATTTGATCCGCCTCCTCCACGGGGAACGAGGCGACGAGATTGCCGTTGCGGTGGTTGACGCTCATAGCGACGATGCCTTTGCCGCCGCGGCCGGTGGTGCGGTACTCGTAGGACGAGGTCCGCTTGCCGTAGCCGTTGACGGAGACGGTCAGCACGACCTGCTCCTGCGCCGACATCTCGACATAGCGCTCCTGCGGGAGCTGGAAGCTGCCCGAGGTCTCCTCGGCCTCGGCATCGGCCGGCGCCTCGTCTGCGGCGGCTTCGCCCGCGACCGCGCGGCGCATCTTCAAATAGGCCGAGCGCTCGTCCGAGGTGGTGTCGACGTGGCGCAGGATCGCCAGCGAAATCACCTTGTCGCCTTCGCCGAGCGCAATGCCGCGCACGCCCATCGAGGTGCGCCCGGTGAATACGCGCACATCGGTGACGGGGAAGCGGATGCACTGGCCGCCCGCAGCGGTCAGCAGCACGTCGTCGCGCTCGGTGCAGATCTGCACGTCGACGATCGCCTCGTTGTCGTCGAGCTTCATGGCGATGATGCCGGAGCGGCGGACGTCAACGAAGTCGGACAGCTTGTTGCGCCGGACGTTGCCGCCCGTGGTCGCGAACATCACGTCGAGCTGGCCCCAGGTCGATTCATCCTCCGGCAGCGGCATGATGGTGGTGATGCGCTCGCCCTGCTCCAGCGGCAGGATGTTGATCATGGCCTTGCCGCGCGCGTTCGGCGCGGCCATCGGCAGCCGCCAGACCTTTTCCTTGTAGACCTGGCCGCGCGAGGAGAAGAACAGCACCGGAGTATGGGTCGAGGCGACAAAGAGCCGGCTGACGAAGTCCTCGTCGCGGGTCTGCATGCCGGAGCGGCCCTTGCCGCCGCGGCGCTGCGCCCGGTAGGCCGACAGCGGCACGCGCTTGACGTAGCCGGCGTGCGAGACCGTGACGACCATGTCCTCGCGCTGGATCAGGTCCTCGTCCTCGACCTCGCCCTCCTGCTCCATGATCACGGTGCGGCGGGGCGTGGCGAACTCGGCCTTCACCTCGGCAAGCTCGGTCTTGATGATGTCCAGGATGCGCGCGCGTGAGCGCAGGATCGCGAGATAGTCGCCGATCTCCCCGGCGAGCTTCGACAGCTCGCCGCCAATCTCGTCGCGGCCGAGCGCGGTGAGACGTGCGAGACGCAATTCGAGGATCGCCCTCGCCTGCTCCAGCGAGAGGCGGATCGTGCCGTCCTCGTTGATCCGGTGACGCGGGTCATCGATCAGCGTGATGATGTCCTCGACGTCGCGCGCGGGCCAATCGCGCGTCATCAGGGTGTCACGGGCCGCCGCCGGTGTCGGCGAGGTGCGGATCACCTTGATGATCTCGTCGATGTTGGCGACCGCGATGGCGAGGCCGACCTGCTCATGGGCGCGCTCACGCGCCTTGCGCAGCTTGTACTTGGTGCGCCGGGTAACGACCTGCTCGCGGAAGCCGACGAAGATCGTCAACATATCCTTCAAGTTCATCGTCTGCGGACGCCCGGAATCGAGCGCAACCGCGTTGACGCCGAAGCTCGTCTGCAGCGGGGTGAACTTGTAGAGCTGGTTCAGTACCACGTCGGGCACGGCGTCGCGCTTGAGCTCGACGACGACGCGATAGCCCTCGCGGTCGGACTCGTCGCGCAGGTCGGAGATGCCCTCGATCTTCTTTTCCTTGTAGAGCTCGGCGATGCGCTCGACCATTGTCGCCTTGTTCACCTGATACGGAATCTCGGTGATGACGATCGCCTCTCGATCCTTGCGAATGGTCTCGAACGTGACCTTGCCGCGCATCACGATGGAGCCACGGCCGAGATGGTAGGCGCTGCGGATGCCCTGGCGTCCAAGGATGATGCCGCCAGTCGGGAAATCCGGGCCGGGAATGATGTTGATGAGCTCGTCGATGGTCAGCGAGGGATTGTCGATCAGCGCAATACAGGCGTCGATCACCTCGCCGAGATTGTGCGGCGGGATGTTAGTCGCCATGCCGACGGCAATGCCGCCCGCGCCGTTGACCAGCAGGTTCGGGAACCGCGCCGGCAGGACCACCGGCTCCTTCTCGGAACCGTCGTAATTGTCCTGGAAGTCGACGGTGTCGCTGTCGATGTCCTCGAGCAGCTTCAGCGCGATCTTGGTCAGGCGGGACTCGGTGTAGCGCATGGCCGCCGCCGGGTCGCCGTCGACCGAGCCGAAATTGCCCTGCCCGTCCACCAGCAACTCGCGCATCGAGAAGTCCTGCGCCATGCGCACCAGCGCGTCGTAGATCGCCTGGTCGCCATGAGGGTGGTATTTACCCATGACGTCACCGACGATACCGGCGGACTTCTTGTGCTTCTTGTCGGGCGTGAAGCCCTGCTCGTTCATCGAGAACAGGATGCGCCGATGCACCGGCTTCAGGCCGTCGCGCGCATCGGGCAGCGCGCGCGACACGATCACGCTCATGGCGTAATCGAGGTAGGACTTCTTCATCTCGTCGAGGATGGAGACGGGGCGAATGTCCGAGGGTTGCGCCGGCTGGTCGCCGGGCTTGTTATCGTCGTCAGCCAAGGGGAAATCCGGTGAGGTTTTATCTGGGAATCATATAGCGCATCACACCCCTGATAACCACCCTTGCCGAGCTTTGGGGAAGCGCTTTTTCCCACTGTTTTTCCAGAGACTTACGCCCTTCGCGCCACGGCCGCGGACGGGGCCGGAACGGACTGGGCGGAACCGGCTCTCACGCCCCGAAAGTCACCCGGTGCATGATGCGCCCAGGCACCAGCGTGAACAGTCCTGCCACCACCAGGGCGCCGAAGAAGATCAAGATCATCATCCGCCGGTGGTCGGCGACGCGATGGGTGCGCGCACGCCATACCGCCAGCGGCAGCACCGCCAGGGTGAAGATCGACAAGAAATGGATCGGGCTGAACGGCCCGACCAGACGGATCTCGTGGATCCAGAACGACGAGGCGGCCACGAACACCATCAGGACCACCCAGATCCAGCCGATAGTCCGGTGCGGCAGCGTGCCCTTGGGGGCGGAGAACTGGAAGAGGCCAAGCACAAGGGCGGCCATTGCGGCAAAGGCATGCAGCGGGACCACCGGCGCGGCCTCAAGCAGCGGCGCAAGGCTCATGCAGGGCTTCCTCGTGTCCGGCGGAGACTGATGTGAGTATGATTAACATGAAAGTTAATATCATTCACATCACATCTCGCCGAAGACTTGAGGCGCACATAAGCTTAGGCCGGAAAAACCGTCGACCAAAGAACTGTATTTATGTAGCAGGAACTCTCGGAAGCCCGCCCGAAAAGCACTGACCAATCATCCCGCCGATACCTGACCGATCGTCTCCGAGAGCGGCAAAGTGACCAACGTCCTTTTCGTCTGCAGCGCCAATCGCCTCCGCAGCCCTACCGCCGAGCAGGTGTTTTCGACCTGGCCCGGGATCGAGACCGACTCGGCCGGCATTTCGAACGGCGCGGACGTCTTGCTGTCCGCCGAGCAGATTGAATGGGCCGACGTCATCTTCGTCATGGAAAAGACCCACCGGACCAAGCTGAACCGGAAATTCCGCTCCAGCTTGTACAACAAACGGGTCATCTGTCTCGATATTCCGGACGACTATGAATTCATGGATCCTGTCCTGGTGCGGATCCTTGAAAACCGAGTTGGCCGTTATCTGCGCCGAGACTAGCCGCCTCTTCCGAAGTCCTAGAACGGGATATCGTCGTCCATGTCGCTGTTGCGGCCGCCGCCGGCGGCAACGGGACGGCGCGGCGCGCTGCTGACGGGTCCGGAGGAGCCGAAGTCGCCGCCCGGCTCGTCGCCGAAGCTGCCACCTCCGCCGCCGCCACCGCGGCCGTCCAGCATCGTCAGCGTTGAGTTGAAGCCCTGCAGCACGACCTCGGTCGAGTATTTCTCGACGCCGCTCTGGTCGGTGTACTTGCGGGTCTGGAGCGCGCCTTCGATGTAAACCTTTGCGCCCTTCTTCAGATACTGTTCGACGATCTTGCAAAGCGGCTCAGAGAAGATCACGACGCGATGCCACTCGGTCTTCTCCTTGCGCTCGCCGGTGTTCTTGTCGCGCCAGGTCTCCGAGGTCGCGATGCTCAAATTCGCGATCGGCCGCCCGTCCTGGGTGCGGCGGATTTCGGGATCCTTGCCGAGATTTCCAACCAGAATGACCTTGTTGACGCTTCCCGCCATCGCCGCTCTCCACTCCGAATGCCACTGAATTTCAAAAGGGCGAATCCGCTGCCCGCGTTCCTCTGCGCCCGCTAGGGCGACCCTATACGCTTGCGGACACCGATCAGCCTGCCACCCCCAAGGTTATCCCCACATATAGCATCGCGCGCACGTTTGTTCCAGATTTGTTCTTCATCATGGGCGGGCAGACATTTTCCCGCGTGCCGCGAAAAACGTCAGCCCCGAATGGAACCTTTTCGAGTTCCCTTGAATAGGAAAAAACTCTTAACATTCATCAAGATGGAACCTGTCAATAGTCTGGCGAGTGTGGCTTTCCGGAGACGGACTCTGCCCTTTCCTTAGGCTACCTTTGCCTTGGAATTGATTCATATGGGTGTCGCGTCTGATCAGCCGCTTCAGGGACTTTCATGAAGCGGACGAAACTTGGGGAGACTGCAATGAATAAGATTCTTTTCGGCGTAATCAGTGCAATGGCATTGGGGCTGTCGGCTCCGGCAAGCGCGGCGGATATGGCTGCGCGTCCCTACACCAAGGCTCCGGCCCCGGCGGTCGCCGCGGTTTACGACTGGAGCGGCTTCTACATCGGCGTCAACGGCGGCGGCGGCACGAGCCGCAAGTGCTGGGACTTCGTGACCCCGGTCACGGGCGTTCTGGTGGCTGAAGGCTGTCACGATGCGACCGGCGGCACGGTCGGTGGTCAGATCGGCTACCGCTGGCAGTCGGCCAATTGGGTGTTCGGCCTCGAGGGCCAGGGCAACTGGGCTGACTTCTCGGGGGACAACGTCAGCCTCCTCTTCCCTGGAAGCGCTTTGGTCACCGGTGATCGTAACCGCTCTCACATCGATGCTTTTGGCCTGATCACGGGCCAGGTCGGTTATGCCTGGAACAACGTGCTGCTCTATGTGAAGGGCGGCGCCGCCGTAGTCGGGGACAAGTACGACGTCTATGCCGCGCCTGGCACGCCTGGCGCCGGCACGCTGCTGGCGTCGGCTCGCGAGACCCGCTGGGGCGGCACCGTTGGCGCCGGCCTGGAATTCGGATTTGCTCCGAACTGGACGCTCGGCGTCGAGTACAACCACATCTTCCTCGGCGACCGTACGATCGCCTTCACGACGCCTGCGGGCGTTGCCTTCGGGAGCGATCGCATCAGTCAGGACGTCGACATGGGTCTAGTCCGCCTGAATTATCGCTTCGGCGGCCCGTTGGTCGCGAGGTACTGATATCCCACCTATCGTGAGCGAAACGAAGGGCCGGCCCCAGCGCCGGCCCTTCTTTTTTCGGCACATGCCTGGACGTAAATAAGTCAGCAACCATCACCTTTTCCGCTGTTGTGGCTTTTCGGAGACACAACTTGCGGCTTTGGTGGTGTAAAGACGGCGTCAGTTGGGCCGTTTGAGTCCGCTGCCCTTCCGCCACGGAAGGCAACAACAGAAACTGGGACTGGGATTAAGTTGAAAATGAAGAAGGTTTTGTTGGCTTCGGCCTGTGTATTCGCCCTTGCGGCCCCCGCTTCGGCTGCTGATCTGGCAGCCCGCCCCTACACCAAGGCCCCCGCGCCTGTGGCCTCGGTCTACAACTGGACCGGCTTTTACCTGGGTATCGTCGGTGGCGGCGCCTGGGAAAACAGCTCCGATGATCCGCGCATGCAGGGCGGTTTCGTCGGCGGCACCGTTGGCTACAACTGGCAGACCTCCAACGTCGTGTTCGGCATCGAAGCTGATGGCGCGTGGGCTGACGTAAACGCCTCGGCGACCGGTCTTGTTGATTTTGGTGGCGCCCTCGTTCCCACGACGGTCAGTTCGCGTATCGACGCGCTCGGCACCGTGCGTGGTCGCATCGGCTGGCTCGCTTCCCCGAGCGTCCTGCTGTACGCCACGGGTGGTTACGCCTGGATCAACAACAAGATCAGCGTCAGCGCGCCCCCTGTTCTGAGCCTCTCGGAGAGCCAGTTCCATTCGGGCTGGACGGTCGGCGCGGGCGTCGAGGCGATGTTTGCTCCGAACTGGTCGGTCAAGGGCGAGTACCTCTATCGCAGCCTGGGCGGCGAGACCTACTTCTCGGGCGTCTTCCCGGTCAACACCGGCACTCTCGACCTCCACACCGTGCAGGTCGGCGTGAACTACCACTTCGGCGGCCCGGTCGTCGCCAAGTACTGAGCTTCGTCTCTGACGCATCATCGTCACGAAAGGCCGGCCTCGCGCCGGCCTTTTTGTTTGTTGCGGCCGCCCGTTCGCTCGCGTTTTCGGAGGGATGTGACCTCTAGGTGACACAACCTTTGGCTTCAATGGTGTAAAGCAATGACGTTGCTTGGGTCATAAGTCCGCTGCTCTTCCGCTCTCCGGAAGACCGGAATGAGAAATGGAAGTGGGGAATGGATATGAAGAAGCTTTTGCTGGCTTCGGCCAGCTTGTTCGCACTCAGCGCGTTGGCACCGGCCTCGGCGGCCGATTTGGCGGCCCGCCCCTACGCCAAGGCACCGGTGGCGCCGATCGCGGCGTACAACTGGAGCGGTTTCTACCTCGGCGCCAACGCCGGCGGTGGCTGGAGCCGCAACTGTTGGGATCTCACCAGTGTCGGCCCCTTCGTGGTCTCTCCGGCGGTGGCCGAAGGTTGTCACAATGCGACCGGCGCACTCGTCGGCGGCCAGATCGGTTATCGCTGGCAGTCCGCCAACTGGGTATTCGGTCTCGAAGCCCAGGGCGACTGGGCTGACCTGAAGGGTTCGAACATCAGCTCGCCTGCCGCGCTCGCGCCGCTGGTGAACGAGACCAGGATCGACGCCATTGGCCTCTTCACTGGCCAGGTCGGTTATGCCTGGAACAACGTGCTTTGGTACGTGAAGGGCGGCGCTGCCGTCACTCACAACAAGTACACTGGTAGTTTTGGCGGCGTTACGCTCGACACCGCGAACGAAACGCGCTGGGGCGGTACCGTCGGCACCGGCATAGAATTCGGCTTCGCTCCGAACTGGTCGGTCGGTGTCGAATACAACCACCTGTTTATGGGCAGGCACAACGAGACCTTCACCTTCCTCGGCGTGACCACTCGCACCGATAGCATCAAGCAGGACGTGGACATGGCTACCGTTCGACTCAACTACACCTTCGGTGGCCCGGTGGTCGCGAAGTACTGATCACGATCGACGTCACATCGTCACGAAAGGCCGGCCTCGCGCCGGCCTTTTTGTTTTGGCTGGGTGCTCCGCGAGCGGTTCCGCGCGTTCCTGCTGCCAGATCCCGCCAGCACGCCAACAATCCGTTGACGATTCGCAAGTCCCACTGGAAATCCGCCGCCGTTCTTCCTACGTTCGCTGCCATACCCATCGGCGCCGATCCCGGTTCCGGGCGCAGCGCGCCTTTTTTTGTTGGCGCGATCGCGCACCTTTGGGCTTCCTTGAGGGTAACTCGGATGGATGAAGTGATCAAGGCGAAGCGCCAACAACAGAACGCGGGCTCCAGCCTGCGCGCAATTACGATCCGCGGCGCGCGCGAGCACAACCTCAAGAATATCGACGTCGAGATTCCCCGCGACAAGCTGGTGGTGTTCACCGGGCTATCCGGCTCCGGCAAATCCTCGCTCGCCTTCGACACCATCTATGCCGAGGGCCAGCGCCGCTACGTCGAATCGCTGTCGGCCTATGCCCGCCAGTTCCTGGAGATGATGCAGAAGCCCGACGTCGACCAGATCGACGGCCTGTCGCCGGCGATCTCGATCGAGCAGAAGACGACGTCGAAGAACCCGCGCTCGACCGTCGGCACCGTCACCGAGATCTACGACTACATGCGCCTGCTCTGGGCCCGCGTCGGCGTGCCCTATTCGCCGGCCACGGGCCTGCCGATCGAGAGCCAGACCGTCTCGCAGATGGTCGACCGCGTGCTGGCGTTGTCCGAGGGCACCCGCCTCTATCTGCTCGCCCCCGTCGTGCGCGGCCGCAAGGGCGAGTACAGGAAGGAGCTCGCCGAATGGCTCAAGAAGGGCTTTCAGCGCGTCAAGATCGACGGCACCTTCCATGAGCTGGCGGAAGCTCCTAGCCTCGACAAGAAATTCCCGCACGATATCGACGTGGTGGTCGATCGCATCGTGGTGCGTGCCGATATCGGCCAGCGCCTCGCCGAGAGCTTTGAGACCGCGCTAAAGCTCGCCGAAGGCCTTGCCGTCGTCGAGTTCGCCGATGCGTCCGCGGCGGCTGCGCCTGCGGAGGAAAAGAAGAAGACCGCGAAAATCCACGACAAGAGCGGGCCCGAGCGCATCCTGTTCTCGGAAAAGTTCGCCTGCCCGGTCTCCGGCTTCACCATCCCCGAGATCGAGCCGCGCCTGTTCTCCTTCAACAATCCCTACGGCGCCTGCCCCGCCTGCGGCGGCCTCGGCGTCGAGCAGCATGTCGACGAAGACCTCGTCATCCCTGAGAAGGATCTGACGCTGCGCAAGGGCGCGATCGCGCCCTGGGCCAAGTCGTCGTCGCCCTATTACGTGCAGACGCTGACCGCGCTCGGCAAGCACTACAAGTTCACGCTCGACACCAAGTGGAAGGATCTGCCGAAGAAGACGCAAAACGCGATTCTCTACGGCTCGGGCGAGGACGAGATCAAGTTCTCCTACGAGGACGGGGTGCGCTCCTACGACACCAAGAAGCCGTTCGAAGGCGTCATCACCAACATCAACCGCCGCTACCGCGAGACCGAGAGCGAGTGGGCCCGCGAGGAGCTGGCGAAATATTTTCACGACGTGCCCTGCGAGGGCTGCAAGGGCTTCCGGCTCAAGCCCGAGGCGCTCTGCGTCAAGGTCGGTGGCAAGCATATCGGCGAAATCTCGGAGCTGTCCGTGAAGGGCGCCGGCGCATGGTTCGAGACCGTGCCGGAGGCGCTGAACGCGCAGCAGAACGAGATCGCGGGCCGCATCCTGAAGGAGATCCGCGAGCGCCTCACCTTCCTGCTCGACGTCGGCCTCAATTATCTGACGCTGTCCCGCTCCTCCGGCACGCTGTCCGGCGGCGAGAGCCAGCGCATCCGCCTCGCCTCGCAGATCGGCTCGGGGCTCACAGGCGTGCTCTACGTGCTGGACGAGCCTTCGATCGGCCTGCACCAGCGCGACAACGCCCGCCTGCTCGATACGCTGAAGCGGCTGCGCGACCTCGGCAACACCGTGGTCGTGGTCGAGCATGATGAGGACGCCATCCGCCTTGCGGACTACGTGCTCGACATCGGCCCAGGCGCCGGCATGCATGGCGGCAACATCGTCGCCGAAGGCACGCCCGCCGAGATCATGCGCAACCCGAAATCGCTGACCGGCAAATACCTGACCGGCGAGCTCGAGGTCGAGGTGCCGGAGCGGCGTCCGCCGAACCATCGCCGCACCATCAAGGTGGTGAACGCGCGCGGCAATAACCTCAAGAACGTCACGGCGGAAATTCCGCTCGGCCTGTTCACCTGCGTCACCGGCGTCTCCGGCGGCGGCAAGTCGACGCTGCTGATCGATACCCTCTACCGCGCCATCGCCCGCAAGCTGAACAATGCCAGCGAGGGCGCCGCCCCGCACGACCGCATCGAGGGCCTCGAGCACATCGACAAGATCATCGACATCGACCAGTCGCCGATCGGCCGCACGCCGCGCTCGAATCCGGCGACCTATACCGGCGCGTTCACGCCGATCCGCGAATGGTTCGCCGGCCTGCCGGAAGCGAAAGCACGTGGCTACGAGCCCGGCCGCTTCTCCTTCAACGTCAAGGGCGGCCGCTGCGAGGCCTGCCAGGGCGACGGCGTCATCAAGATCGAGATGCACTTCCTGCCCGACGTCTACGTCACCTGCGACGTCTGCAAGGGCAAGCGCTACAACCGCGAGACGCTGGAGGTGCTGTTCAAGGGCAAGAGCATCGCCGACGTGCTCGACATGACTGTCGAGGAAGCTGCCGAGTTCTTCAAGGCGGTGCCGCGCGTGCGCGAGACTTTTCAGACATTGCACCGCGTCGGCCTCGACTACATCCATGTCGGCCAGCAAGCGACGACGCTCTCGGGCGGCGAAGCCCAGCGCGTCAAGCTGGCAAAAGAATTGTCAAAGCGCGCCACCGGCCGCACGCTCTACATCCTGGACGAGCCCACCACCGGCCTGCACTTCCACGACGTCAAGAAGCTGCTGGAGGTGCTGCACGAGCTGGTCGCGCAGGGCAACACGGTCGTCGTCATCGAGCACAATCTCGAAGTCATCAAGACCGCCGACTGGGTCATCGATCTCGGCCCCGAAGGCGGCGACGGCGGCGGCGAGATCGTGGCGTGGGGACCTCCGGAGGACATCGCAAAAGCGCCGCGGAGCTATACGGGGAAATTCCTGGCTCCGGTGCTCGAGAAGGCGCGGAAGCCGAAGCGGAGGCGTGCGGCGAGCGAGGCGGCGGAGTAGATTGCGCTGCATCGAAGCCACAGGGCTGTAGGGCGGATTAGCGGAGCGTAATCAGCCACTATTCGATCGGGAAAGAACCGACATGTCCGCTGGACTCGTACAAACCTACCGCGCCTTCGCCCACAACAACGCTTGGGCGAACCATCGCCTGCTCGCCGCCTGCGCTGCGCTATCCCAGTCTGAATTCGAAGCCCACCGCACCGGCTTCTTTCCAAGCCTGCAGCGTACGCTGAACCACATCTACATCATCGACTTCTTCTACATCGATGCGCTTGAAGGGGGCTGGCTCGGACCGGCAGCCTGGAAGAACGAGGTGCCGTACCCCTCGTTAGCCGAGCTCAAAGCTGCCCAGGCCGCAATGGACAACCGCCTGATTGCGATCTGCGATGCGCTGACAACTGAACGGCTCGACGCCTTCGTCCGGATCAACCGCGATACGAGCGTTCAAACCGAGCGCTGCGACCGGCTGCTCATGCATCTCTTCCAGCATCAAATTCATCATCGCGGACAGGCGCATGCCATGCTGTGCGAAACGGATGTCGCGCCCCCGCAGCTCGACGAGTTCTTCGCGGAAGGCGAAGCGCCGCTGCGAGCCGCCGAATTCGCCGAACTCGGCTGGACCGAGAAGACCGTTTGGAAATCCAGGACGTAAGCTACGCCAGGAACTCCGGCGGCACATGGTCGGTCAGCCACACACCGTTCTCTGCGCGAAAAAACTTGAATCCCTTGGCATGCATGCTGCCGGCATCGACCTTGAAGATGTGCGGCTTGCCGTGGCGCTGACCGACACGCTGCGCAGTTGCCTCGTCGGAGGACAGATGCACCTGCTGGCGCGCCTGCGGCTTCAGGCCCTCGGACAGGATCGCCTCGACAAACCGTGTCGCCGTGCCATGATACAGGATCGACGGCGGCTCCTGCGGCGCCAAGCCAAGTTCAACCGAGACGGAATGTCCTTGCGCGGCGCGAATGCGATCAGTTCCAGGGGACAGCGAGAAACGCTTCTTGTCGCTCTCTGCGACGACGCGCAGCAGATCATCGCGGCCAAACTTTGTGCCGGCGGCATTTGCCTTGGCGATCAGGTCGTCGATGCTGGCCCACCCGTGCGAATCCAGCACCAACCCGATCGTTTCCGGCTGGTGGCGCAGGACCAGGCTCAGAAATTTGCTGAGCTGGGTGTCATTGATCGGCATGGTTACCCTTCCAGTCCCGCATCACTACACTCAAGTAGTTGGCAAGGCCAGATGATCGATCTGGAGGGAGCAATGAGCCAGTCGAACCTATACGCTATTTCGGAACGCGATCCTCGCCGAGCAACAGGTGACTTGCGTCTACGAGGGTCGCCGTCGCGAGCTCTGTCCGCATATCATCGGCACCGACAAGTCCGGTGACGAAGCCGTGCTGGCTTGGCAGTTTGCAGGCGAAAGCAGCGGATCGCTGCCGCAATGGCGCTGCCTGAAGCTGGCCAATGTCAGTGGTGCCCGGGCGCGGGATGGCCGCTGGCATGAAGGCGGCTCGCATAAGAGCACCCAGACCTGCGTGGCGAAGATCGATCTCGACATCAATGTCGATGTTCGTAAGTTGCGGTGAGGGAGCTACAGGGGTCGAGATCGGAATCGAACCCCGTCGACCACGACGTAACGGCCGATCGCAGGGTTGATTTCGATCCGCTCGTGTCGCATGGCTGTCCTCGAACTCCACGAATATTAGCAGGCGACCTCACGCTTGTCAGCGAGCTCAAAATCCGGCCTCATGCCCTATTCCCTCGCCATATTCGATCTCGACGGTACCCTCGCCGACAGCTTCCCGTGGTTCCTGCGCACCATCAACGACGTCGCGGACCGCTTCGGCTTTCGCCGCGTAAAGGACGAGGATGTCGAGGAGCTGCGCCACGCCTCGTCGCGCGAGATCCTCGCCAAGCTCGAAGTGCCCATGTGGAAGCTGCCGGCGATCGCGCGGCATGCGCGGCGGCTGAAGGCGGAGGCGGCTTCCGAGATTTCGCTGTTCGCAGACGTCGAGACGATGCTGCGAACGCTGGCCGAGAACGGCGTGCAGCTCGCGCTGGTGACGTCCGACAGCGAGGCCAATGCGCGCGAGAAGCTCGGGGACGCCGCAGCGCTGTTCTCGCATTTCGACTGCGCGGCGTCGCTGTTCGGCAAGGCCGCGAAATTCCGCCGGGTCATCCGCCGCGCCGGCGTCGCGCCTAGCAGGGTGATCTCGATCGGCGACGAGGTCCGCGACATCGACGCGGCGCGGGCGGTCGGGATCGCCTGCGGCGCGGTGTGCTGGGGCTATGCGGCACCGGCGGCGCTAACGGCGCTTCGGCCCGACCATGTGTTCGAGCACATCCGTGACATCGCGCCGGCGCTGATCGGCGTCACAGCTCCGATGCGGGCTTAGCTGACGCGCAGCGGTTCGTTTTCCCATCGACAGCGCGACCCGCTAGCCTCGCTCACTCGCCGGATCGACCGGCAGCCTTGCGCGAGGCTCCCGCTCCGATCTCCCGGTTCAGGCACGCAAAAGCCTCTTTCACGTAGACGGCCAAGGGCCGCTTGCCCTGGTCGCGATTCCAACTGTCCATCGCAAGCCGCAAGGCTCCGACCGACATCATGGCGACCACGCGCAGCGCAGCCTGCCGATGCGGCTGCGGCCACATCTCGGACAGCGCCGCGAACACGGCAGCTTCCTTCTCGACGTATTTCGCCTGCTGCCGGATGCGAAGCGACTCGTTCGCGGACATCAGGCGCTCGATCACTTTTGTTTGCTTGTAATCGACCGGGAAGCGGGCTGTCAGCTCCAGCAGGCCGTTCCTTGCGGCATCGAGCGGCGACTGCTTGGTCGTTTGCTCGAGCACGGCGGCACGCAAGGTCTCGCTGAAACCACCATCCTGCCACGCCAGGAGGATCTCTTCCTTGGACTTGAAGTAGTAGAAGAACGTCCGCCGCGAGATCCCCGCCGCCTCCGCGATCGCGTCGAGCGTGGTGGCATCATAGCCCCTGGTCAGAAACAGTTTAAGGCCCTGCTCGGCGATACGATGCAGCGTTTCGCGCCGCTTCCGCTCGCGCAGGCCTTCCTCCTTCCGGGATGAACTTTTCATGACCTGTTTTTGCCATGAAATCGACCAGTTTGCAAAATTACACTAAGTGCAATACGTCGATTACACTCGGTGCGACTTCATACAAGGTGCCTTCATGGTGAACGGGTTGAGCGACACTTCCTCTCAGCATGTGCGATCCGCGCACGCGAATGGCGCGGACGGTGCGAGCGGAGCGACAAGCCTGACCCGACGGCGGTTCGGTGCCGCGCTGCTGGCGGTCGCCGTCACGGCCACGCTCGCCGCGCCTCCAGCCCGGGCGCAGTCCGCGCCCCCCGCGGTCGTCGACTTCGACTGGGTCGATCCGGCGCGTTCGCGGCCCGTTCCGGCGCGCCTGCACTGGCCGGCGGATGTTGCGCCGGGATCGCGCGTGCCGCTCATCGTGTTCTCCCATGGGCTCGGCGGCTCTCGCCGGGGCTACAGCTATCTGGGGCGATATTGGTCGGCCCGCGGCGTCGCCAGCCTGCATGTTCAGCATGCCGGCAGCGATTCCTCGCTCTGGGCGGGCAATCCCCTCGCCGTCGTGGACCGCCTGCAGCGTGCCGCTCGCGAGAGCGAGGCGCTGGCGCGAGCCCTGGATCTGCGCTTTGCCCTGGATCGCATGCTGTCGAGTCCCCATGGTGCCCACGTAGACCGCCGGCGCATCATGGCGGCGGGGCATTCCTATGGGGCGAACACGGCGCTTGTTGCGGTTGGCGCCCGCGTGATGCGCGACGGCAAGTGGGTCGAGGCGCGCGACCCGCGCTTTGCCGCCGCCATCGTCATTTCGGCCCCTCCATTCTATGGCGAACCCGATCTTGCCTCGGTGTTGAGCAGGATCACCGTTCCAACCCTGCACGTGACGGCGACGAAGGACGTCATCCAGATCCCCGGATATTACTCACCCGCTGCCGACCGGCTGGAGGTCTTCAACGCCATTGCCACACCGCGCAAGCTGCTTGCCGTGTTCGAAGGCGGCTCGCACAGCATCTTCACCGATCGCTCGTTCACCGGTGGTCCGGCGCTCAACCCGAAGGTGAAGCTCGCGACGGCCGAGCTCACCCTGGCCTTTCTCGACCTGGTTTTCGATGGCAACGGTGCCACGCTGGCGCGCTGGAACGTGACCTGGCAGCCCATGCTCGCCTCGGCGCCGGGCGCCGCACCTTCTCCCCTGCCCGTCGCGCAGTCCCGGCGCGTGGCCCAGGGAGTGGCGACCGGTCTCGTTCCCTCGCCATGAGGTGGCTCGCAGTTGCGGTCTTGAGCTCGATGGCCGCCGGTTGCGCGGCGGCTCCGCTGGAACGAGCGGGGTCGCTGGCCTCCTACGACGATCTCACGCCGTCCGATGGTCTCTTGACCAAGTCGCAGCTCCGGATCAGCAAGGCTGATGTTCTCGCCGCGAAGACCGCTCGCATCGAGCCGACCGCGTTCACGGCGACCGCAGCCAGCCAGCCGTTCACGCCGCAGCAGCGCAGGCTGATCAAGAACGCAATCAACAGAGCGATGTGTCTTGCGCTCAGCGAGCGCTTCCGGATCGTAGCTCCCACGGAGGCTGCGGACTTGAATGTTCGCGCCGTCATCACACAGATTGCGCCGACCGATGCGGCGGCAGCCGGCGTCTCCAAGGTCGCGAGCGTCGTGCCGTCCATCGTCGCTCCCGGCGTGCCCATTCCGGTGCCGCGCCTTCCGATCGGACTGGGAAGCCTGTCCGTCGAGGCCGAGGCCCGTGACCGCAGCGGCAACCAACAGGCGGCCATGATCTGGGCGCGCGGAGCGAACTCCTTCACCAGCGCTCCGCGTGTATCGAGCGATGGCGACGCCTATGACCTGGCCGAGGCTTTCGGAAGCGATTTCGGGAGGTTTCTCGTTGCCGCGGAGAGCCCGTTCGGGAAGGTCCCCACGCCGCCTTCCGTCGACAGATTGAGCGCCTCTCTCGGTGGTGCGCCCAAGGAAGCGATCTGCGAAACATTCGGCCGGGCGCCAGGATTGGCAGGCCTGGCCGGAGAAAGAATCGGGCTGCCGCCGGACTGGACCGACCGAGGCGCGCCGGAGAACACGATCTTGGAAGCGCAGAACGTCAATTGAGCTCTGGCGGAATGGCCGCTTGAATTCGGCCGGCCGGAGCAAGCGGCCTCGGGTTGTGACGAACTACTCCGTCCTGCGCAGGAACGCCCCGAACGCCCTTGGGCCGTCGCCGGTCTTGATCTCGCCGATCACCTTGAGCTCGGCCGCATCGATGATGCTTAGCGTGTTGCTTTCCCAGCAGGCGACAATGACGCGCTTGCCGTCGGCAGTCGCCGCAATGCCTTCGGGATAGTCGCCGACATGGATGCGCTTGACCGGCTTGAGGCTCGCCAGGTCGAACACGCTGACGGTGCCGCCATATTGGTCGGTGACGAAGCCTCGGCCTAGCGTCAGCGCCACCGCATATGGGCGCATGCCGACCGGCACGCGGCCGATCTCGCGGCCTTCCGCGATATCGATCACGGAGACATCGTCGGAGCCGACATTGGCGGTGTAGGCGCGCTTGCCCTCGGCATCGATGGTGACGCCGAACGGGCGGGTGCCGACCTTGATCACGGCCTTGCCTTGGCGCGTTGCCGTTTCCACCACCGAGACGCTGTCGTCGTCGCGGTCCGCCGAGAGCAGCAGCTTGCCGTCGGGCGTCACCGCAAGACTCGACGGCGAGGCGCCGACCGCGATGCTGGCGACAACGCTGCGCGAGGCCGTATCGATCACCCGCACCGCGGCCGCGTACCAATCGGCGACATAGACCGTCTTGCCATCGGGCGCCACGGCAATGCCGAGCGGCCCGCCGCCGACCTCGACGCGGCCGGCGACCTGCCGCGTGGCAGCGTCGACCACCGTCACCGCCTTGGCATCCGGGCTCGTGACATAGGCAAAGCGCCCGTCGGCGCTGACGGCGACGCCGGCCGGCTTGCCGCCGATTGGGATGGTCGCAACGCCGCGCGCGCCAGCGAGATCCACCACCATCAGATCTTCGCTGAGCTGGTTGGTGACGAACGCCTCGTCGGCGCGCGCGCTTCCAAAGCCGGCGTGACAAAGGCTGGCGGCGAGCGCCGCCAGAACCAGCACCCGCACGATCAGCTGCCGCTCTCGATCTTCTTCTTGAGCGCCTCGAGCCCGGCCTTGTACAGCCCGCTCACGGCCTTGATCGCGGCCTCGTCGCTCAGCTCCGGCGGCGGGTCGTTGTTGGGATAGCCGCGATAGAACGCGCCGGCCCATTCCAGCTTGGCCTTGCCATCAGGCGCGGGCGAGACCGTCAGGGTCGAGGAATAATTGGTCACAGGCAGCACCTTCACGTCGACCTTGGTGATCCGGTACGAATAGCTCTGCATGTCGGGCTCGTATTTGTAGAGCTCCTCCTCGACCGTTCCGCCGCCCGTCAGGGTCAGCTTGCGCGTCGCGCCGATCTCGTTGCCCTTCTCGCCTTCGGTCTTGGTGACCGGCTGGAGCCAGCTCATGTCCTGGAAATTGCCGATCACCGCCCACACCTTGGCCGGGGCCGCGTTGATCTCGATGGATTCCCGCACCTTCTGCCGCGTCGGCCCATGGGCCCAGACCGGCTCGAAGGCGGTCATCAGAGCCATCCCCGCCACCGCCAGCGCCGCCACCCCGGCGATCGCCGGTCCGCTTCTCATCCTCATCTCGTTTCCTCGTTTCTCAATCTGCGCGACTTGGAACGCGCGCTGAGGTCATGCTAGCGCATTTTTGGGCCATGGGGAGACCCGTTCGTGGCACGGCGGTGGCAAAGCCAATGCACACCATTGATTGGGTTGGTCGACGGGCAAAACACCAGACCGGGGTCAACCTGGCCAAGCCGAAATAATTCGCTTTACGCGAATTCGGAATTATCGCATGTTGCGGCCACCCCAACCCGGGCCGAGGGGCGCATCGCGATCGTCACGAACGCGGGATGGGAGGTGGTGGACGCAGGCAGCGTCGCGCGCAAGCGGTTTGCAGGGCGGATCACTCCGTGAGCAGGCGAGGCGCGCACACGACGGGCGCAGTCTGCGTACGGCAAAATCGTGTGGTCCTGGCGCCCGGGGTCTGTGCGCCAAGGCTTGCGGTGACGTTGCGGGCCGACCGGGCCCGCACCGTCAGTCATCCGCAAGGCGACGGGGGCAATAGTGCATCGCTCCCCGGGGAGAGCACGACATAAGCCGTCAACCCACTGCGCAGGGAAGGCCGGATGTTTGGCTTCACCTGTATGCCGCTGTGCAGCTTTTTCAAGCACACGCTTCGCACAGTGGACCGCGGGTGCCAGCCGGCACCCGGCCTTCCCTGCGCCCTCGGCATTTTTGAGGGTGACGAATGCAGCAAAGCTCGGGCGGACTCTGCCGCGAGGATGTGAAGCCGCGCGTATGCGGGTAGCAATGCGAGATAAATTCGAGCTCTCGTGCCCCGGACGCAGCGCAGCGCCCCTTGGGCGGTGCGCTGCAGAGCCGGGGCCCATGCATCCGCGATGCTGCGGCTCCTGGATCCCGGCTCCGCGCCGCAACGTTCACGCGTTGCAGCTTGACCAGGACACGGGAGTTGGCGCACTGCTGCTCCACACTCCGTCATTGCGAGCGCAGCGAAGCAATCCAGACTGCTGCCGCGGAAAGATTCTGGATTGCTTCGCTGCGCTCGCAATGACGACAGAGAGAGCTACTGTTAGGGGATCCCCTCACCTACTCCGCCAGCGTCGCCTCCACGAACCCGTGCGGATCAGCACAAAACTCACGCATCAACCGGTAATGGTCGGTCTGCTCCACCGTGACAGGCTCCAGGCCGTATTTGCCGAGCCGCAGCAGCCGCGCGTTGGGATAGGCCATGAGCATCGGCGAATGCGTTGCCATGATGACCTGGCAGATGCGGGAGTCTTCCATGCGCCGCAGTAGCTTGAGGAATTCGATCTGGCGCGCCGGCGACAGCGCCGATTCCGGCTCGTCGAAGATGAAGATGCCCTGGCGCTGGCAACGCTCCTCGAAGAAGCGCAGAAAACCTTCGCCATGGGAGTGCGACAAGAAATCGGGACCGACCTGGCCGGCGTCGCGCGCAGCCTTGTCCAGATATCGCGCGACCGAGAAAAAGCTCTCCGCACGAAAGAACCAGCCGTTGGTGATCTTCGGCAGCCAGCTTGCGCGCAGCGCCTTGGAGAGTTGGCCGCCCATCTCCTCGCGCGCTTCGGAATGATCGACCGGCTTGTAGCCCTTGCCGCCACCGGCATCGTCATAGCCGGCGAGCGCTGCGATGCCTTCGAGGATGGTCGACTTCCCGGTACCGTTCTCTCCAACGATGATCGTGATGGGGCTGTCGAAGCTAAGCTCGAAATCATCAGGGAAGATGGGCAAGCAAAACGGATAGGCTTCGCGGTCGCGAACCTGCGACGGGTCGAGCCATACCCGCTTCAGATACGGCGCTGGAAGGTTGATCGTTCGATTGCCTCTTCGTGCCATGACGTCCTGCCGCTACTCGTATCCGCAACGGAACATGACAGGAACATCCGGATTGCAAAAGCGCTATCTTGCACCTGCCACGTCACGGCTCACGAGCTAATCCCCTTCCTCCAGCACCAGCTCCATCGTCATCAGCACCGGATTGTCGCCACGGATCAGACGCCCCTCCGCAACGCCGCCGGTATAGTCGATCAGGGCGACATCGAGCGCAGCTTCCAGCGC
The DNA here is from genome assembly GCF_025200905.1 of Bradyrhizobium yuanmingense. Classification (NCBI taxonomy): domain Bacteria; kingdom Pseudomonadati; phylum Pseudomonadota; class Alphaproteobacteria; order Hyphomicrobiales; family Nitrobacteraceae; genus Bradyrhizobium; species Bradyrhizobium yuanmingense. The sequence goes on from NZ_CP104173.1 coordinate 3,789,971, forward strand.
GCCGGAGGCGCCGGGCGCGATTGTCCCTGCCGTGATTGCCAGCTCCGTCGCAAACGGCTCGGTCACGCCGCCATGGCTGAAGCGCGCGCCGATGGTCGATCCGACGCCGCCATGGATCTTCGCGCGGGCGATGCCGTTCGTGCGGCAGAACGCTTCGAGTGCGCCGGCAAAATCCTGGTTCGGGCGCAGGCGTAGCGCGAAGGCGCGGCTCGTCGTGCGCACGCCGGTGCTTGCAGCCGCGACCGGTCCGAACAGCTTGAAATTGGTCTCCGCATCAGGCTCGGCCGTGAACATCGCACCGTTCAGACCGAAGGCCTCGACCTCGAACGGCTCGGCGACGACGGTCTCGTCCGGCATCATGTGGCCGCCGCTCGTCTTGCCGTCAGCCTCCGTCCACAGTCCGTGGCAATGAAAGAACGGCGCACCGTCGCGCGTGCCGAGCGTCATGCTGCCGAGCCTCAAACGCGTCACGCCGGCGGGCCGGAACGTATCGCTGTAGAACGCCGCATTCTCACCGGTCTTCGACAGCGCCGGCATGACATAGGCGAACGGCCCGAGCGCGCCATGGCGGAAGTTCAGCACGCCGCCGGCAAAGCCCTCCGACGCAAAGCCGCGCCGCGCGGCCTCCAGCAGCGGCAGACCGGCCTGAAGTGTGAACGAGAAAGCGCGTCCCCTCGCCTCCACCCATTGAATGCGTTCGGGAAGCGGCGCGCCCGGCTGCTTGATGCTCCGCATCTGGTGCGCTCAGCTCGCCTTGTCGAGGTCGAGCAGCCCGCGCGCCTCGAGCTCGTCGCGCACCATGCGCTTCGGCACCTTGCCGTAGCCCGATTTCGGCAGCGCGTCCCAGAAGAAGAAGCGCTTCGGCATCTTGTAGCGCGGCACTTTCGGCGACAAGAACGCCGCCATCTCCGCTTCGGTCACCGCCTTCGCGCCTTCTCGGACGACGCAGACGGCGACGCCGACCTCGCCCCAGGTCGCGTCCGGCACGCCGAGCACGGCGACCTCGCCAATCCCGGGATGGGTCAGGATCTTCTCCTCGATCTCGCGCGGATAGATATTGGAGCCGCCGGAGATGTACATGTCCGACGCACGTCCTGTGATGTAGACAAACCCCTCCTCGTCCATGTGGCCGAGGTCGCCGGTGCGGAACCAGCCGTTGCGGAACGCCTTCGCATTGGCTTCGGGGTTGTCGTAATAACCGGCGAACACGGCAGGCCCGATCACGCAGATCTCGCCGCTCTGGTTGGCCTTGAGCTCGCGGCCCTCATCGTCCTGAATCGACACCTGCATGCCGGTGCGCTCGAAGCCGCAGGTGCCGATCCTGGCGTGCGGGCCGTCCTCCGGGTCGTGCAGCGCCGCCGGCAGCACGGTGATGTTGCCGGTGACCTCACCGAGGCCAAAATACTGCACGATCACCTTGCCGAGCTTCTTCAACGCCGCCTTCTGGTCCTCGCGATACATCGGCGCGCCCGCATAGATGACGTAGCGCAGCGAGGAATGGTCGTATTTGCCGGCGGCGGGATGCTCGACCATCATCTTCAGGATGGTCGGCACGGTGAAGAGATTGCTGACGCGATGCGCCTCGATCAGGCGGAACGTCTCGTTGATGTCGAATTTCTCGGTCGGCAGCAGCACGGTGCGCGCGCCGCGCGCGGTCTGCATCAATTGGTGCACGCCGGCGCCGTGCGACAACGGTGCCACCACCAGCGAGGCATCCTGCTCGGTCGTGCCGGGCGTCAGATCGGCGAGATGATTGGTAACGACGAATCCCATCTGGCCGTGGGTGAGCACGGCCGCCTTGGAGCGTCCGGTGGTGCCGGAGGTGAAGAAGAACCAGCAGGGATCGTCATGCTCGACCGCGACATTCTCCACAACGGCGCCCGAATGCGAGGCGATCGCATCGGCCACCGAGCGCTCGCCGAACGCGGCCTTGCCGTCGACGCTCCAGGTGAACTCCAGCGCACCGTCCTTCACCGCCGCGGCGTGCTCGGGGAAATCGACATGGCACAGGAACGCCTTGGCGCCGGAGGCCTGCGCGAGATAGCTGACCTCATCCGGCATCAGACGGAAATTGGTGGGCACCCAGACCGCGCCGAGCCGAAACGCGGCGAACATCGAGAAGAACATCTCATCGCCATTCTTGGCATGGACGAGGATGCGGTCGCCCTTGGCAATGCCCCGCGCGGCGAGCGCCGCGGCCAGGGCGGAGACCTGCGCATCGATCTCGCGCCAGGTCCAGGACTTGTCCCCCCAAACGAAGCCGGGACGCGCGCCATGCCGCCGCGCATTCTGGGTGAGCATATAGGCGAGATTCATGACGCGGCGGGACATGCGCAGGGGCTGCATCGGGCTTCCTCTTCGACGACGGGCGGCACGCAAGCCGTCCGTTCATTGCAGCCCATTTATCGCCAACGCCAGCGGCCCTGCAAGGCCGGCTGCCGCGGACTTGGCCTACTGCTTGAACGCAAAAGGCGTCGCCGTGATGGCCTTGGTCTTCCAGCAGGCTTGCGGACCAAAGCCGCCGCAGAAACTGCCATGCAGATCGAAGCGGATGGTGCGTGCGGCGCCGCGCTTCACTGGCGGGGCCATGATCTTATAGCGGAGCACGTAGCCGTCGAACACCTCGCGCACGCTGCCATCCGGCAGCGTCACCAGGATCTTCATAACGCAACCGCCGGTTCCGCAATAGGTCGTCTCGCGATCGCCGCATTTGGTGTCCTGGAAATCGACGATGTAGTCCTCACGGCCATCGCCGGTCAGGTCGATCCTGCGCACCGTATCATGCGCGAAGGTCACCTCGCCGCCTTGCTGGCTCTCGCATTCCTCATTGGCAAAGCGCACAGCCTTCTGCACGCCGGGCGGATAATCGGCCGGATTGAACGGCCTTGCGTCGTCGGCACGCGCGCCGGTCACGAGCAAGCTGAGCAGGAGGATCAGATATCGCATTGGTGTTGGTCGCAACCACAAACGATATCGTTCAGGAAATCTTAAACATGATCGACGCAACCTCGCTCAGTTCTCGCGTACAGAGTGCCGCATCATGGTCAAAGCGCCTGCCCTCCTTCTGTTGTCACTGGCGCTCGCCGGATGTGCCGCGACTCCGCAAGCGCATCTGGCATCCGATCTCGCCGTCAAGCCTGCGCGTTATGCCTGGGATGGCGCCGGCGAGGATCCCAACCGGCCCCGCGCCGCCTCGCAGCCGACACGAACCTCCAGCCGCTCCGAGCGCAACAGGTTGCAAGCCGACGCTCAGCCCCATTCGAAGGAACGGTGGCAGGCGCAGGATGGCATCGAGGCCGAACAGGACGCCAGGGTCAGCCGCTCCCTGGTCATCTGCCAGGGCTGCCTCCGCCCGCAGCCACAGGCCGAAGATTCCAGGCTCGCCAAAGCGACCGACTGAACGGAACAGCTTCGGATTGGAAACCCCGGCCGGACCGCGCGTTACGATCTCGTGCGCGAGGCCGGCAGCTGCAAGGCAATGATATGAGCGACGTCATCAACAACAAGGCCCATCACCGCTATGAGCTCGACGTGGAGGGTCATCTTGCGACCGAGCACTACCGGCTCGACGGCGGTGTCATCACCTTCGAGCACACCGACGTGCCGAAGGAGCTTGGCGGCAAGGGCATTGGCTCGAAGCTGGTGCAAGGCGCGCTCGACCAGGTCCGCGCCGACGGATTGAAGCTGATCCCGCAATGCCCGTTCGTGAAGGCGTGGATCGACAAGCACCCGGACTATGCGGATCTCGTGACACGGTGAGTGCACAGGCCCGCCGCTCGTGGCCGGCGGGCCTGCCGTACTTACGGTCTATTGTCCGTGCTTGAGCAAGTCCTGGTCATTCATATCCCAGTCCTGCCATAGCTGGAGAATGCCGAGCAGCACCACCACCGCACCGAGGGTCGTGTGATAGATGCGGAGAAATCCCTCACCGGAATAGCCGATCACGTATGGCGAGGCGATGAGCCACAGTCCGGCCAGGATCGTCATCACCTCCTGCCAGCGCTGCAAGGCGACATATTCGAGCTGGCTGATGCCAAATACGACGAGACCGATCGCAACGGTGTTCAGGATGGCCGTCTGGTGACCGGAGATCGCCTGATCCTGGATCGGGAACCACGGCGAGGCCACGATCAACGCGCCCAGCAGCATCCCACACCAGTCTTCCCACGTTCGATGAGTCTTCAAGAAACCAGAATCCGACATCGTACCCTCCTGCAAAAGAGGCATACGTCTGCGGCTGGCGATCATGACACTCCGAATATCTGGCGACCCTGCCGGCCGCATTCGGGCGTATGTCCTTTCCAGGACGTGGGAACCGAACTCCGGCTTGCAAGAGCGGTATCGGGAATTATTTGCGGAGTCGCGGGACCATGCTCGCCGGGCGCCATGGCCATACCGCAGTGCGGTCAGGGCGGCGCGCATTTGCAGATATCTCATCTGCGCAATCTCCCCCTGGTCTCACCTTGGCAAGGGCCGTGTCAGCCTCCTAGATCAGGAGGCACCTGCAGTTCGGAGGGACCCCGCATGGCGGCTTCGGTACGCGACAACAAGGACAGGAGCCGCTTCGAGCTCGATGTCGGCGACGACATCGCCTTCGCCAATTACCGGCTGACGCCGTCGGCCGTAATCATCACCCACACCGAGACGCCGCGCGCGTGGCGCGGGCGCGGCATCGGCTCCGAGCTGGTCAAGGGCGCGCTCGACCTGATCCGGCGCGACGGCAAGAAGGTGATCGCCGGCTGCGGCTTCGTCGTCGACTATCTCGATCGGCATCCGGAGGATGCGGATCTGGTCGCCTGAATGCAAAAGGGCCCGCGGCGATCGCGGGCCCCGGAGGCACTACCCCAGGTCCGGTCAGTGCTTGATCTCCGGCGGCAGCTTGCCGCCATTAGCGGCGAGCTTGGACATCACCTGCTTGTGCAGCCAGACGTTCATGCTCGCCGAGTCGTTCATGTCGCCGCTGTAGCCCAGCTCCTTGGCGAGATCCTTGCGCGCAGCGAGGCTGGAATCGATGTCGAGCGCCTTCATGAGGTCGACGATGGAGGTACGCCATTCCAGTTTCTCTCCCTTGTGCGCGGCGGCCGCCTTGTCGACGATCGCCGCCACGTCGACCGCAGCCATGGGTGCGGCGGCCGGCGCCGAAGGACTTGCCGACCCTGCGGGGGCGCCCGGCGAAGCGGCGCCACCGGCCGGCGCAGCGGAGGCCGGCTGGCCGCCGAAGATCGCGCTGATGATTTTCCCGAAAATGCTCATGTCTGCTCCCCGAAAAGGAATCCGTTGGAAGGGCCTTGCGTGGCACTTATAGACGAAGTTGGTGCGCCGCGCCCGCGAAGTTGCGCGAACGGACAGCAGCATCAGCTTATCTGCGGCGAAATGACGACAGAATGACGCCGCATTGATTGCGTCGCGGCATCGAAATTTCACCCAAGCGTGAGGGACAGGACTCGGACTTGGGAGTATGCTTGCCGTTCAGCTCGCGATCCATCCGGAATTCGCGTCTGGTCGGGATCGTGGGATTTCAAGAGAATGGGCGGCCGCTTGCGCCGTTTGCCGGCGCCGGATACAGCCGCTTGGCAAGGGAGCTAGCGACCATGGCCACACTCTACCAGGGCAATGTCCCCACGATGGCCCAGCCCACGGATGAGGCTGGACCGGTGATCCGAACCATACAATTGTCCGATCTGCACGACGCGCTCAGGCGCGGCTGGGAGGATTTCAAGGCCGTTCCGAGCCACGCCATCATCCTCTGCGTGATCTACCCGGTGCTCGGCCTCGTGCTCGCCCGTGTGGTGATGGGCTATTCGGTGCTGCCGCTGCTGTTTCCGCTCGCCGCGGGCTTCGCGCTGATCGGGCCCTTCGCTGCGCTCGGGCTCTACGAGCTTTCCAGCCGGCGCGAGCGCTATGAACCGGCCAGCGCCTGGGATGCCATGGAGGTGCTGCGATCGCCGTCGTTCGGCGCGATGCTCGGCCTCGGTACGTTGCTGCTCGCCCTGTTCGTCACCTGGGTGGCGACCGCGCAGGCGATCTATGTCGCGGCGTTCGGCTACGAGGGCGTCACCGGTTTCTCGGACTTCATCACGCGCGTGCTGACGACGCAGCAAGGGTGGTGGCTGATCGTGGTTGGCTGCGGCACCGGATTTCTGTTCGCGCTCGCCGCACTGTGCCTCAGCGTCGTGTCATTCCCCTTGATGCTCGATCGTCATGCCGGCGCGTTCGAGGCGATGAGCACCTCGCTGCGCGTTGTCGCGAAAAACCCGGTGCCGATGGCGGCCTGGGGCCTGATCGTGGCGGTGCTGCTCGCGCTTGGCACGATCCCGGCCTTCCTCGGCCTCGCCGTTGTGGTCCCGCTGCTCGGGCACGCCACGTGGCACCTTTACCGCAAGGTGATCGCGTCCGATCCGGGCGCACGTCCGGCCCCCCCTCCGCCGCATCGGGCGCGCAAGCCGGCCGCCGACTTCCCGGCCAACCTTTTCCCGTGGCGGAATCGGACTGACGTCTGACAATCTCGTGACGTGCGGCCCTGGCCGGTTCGGACAGGGCCGCGCGCCTTGCTTTGGCCGCGGTTACAGCCGAGATTATGCTGCCGGTCAGGTCAATTCACGGAAATCCATTTCATCTGATGACTCCGACGATTTCTCGTCTTGCTCTCGCAGCCTTGGCCGTCTCCGCGTCCCTTCTCTCAGTCCAGCCAGCGCCCGCCGCGGTTGCCTGCGACTCGGGCAATTTCGACGCTTGGCTGGCTGATTTCAAAACCGACGCTGCGGCAAAGGGCATCTCGCAGCAGACCATCACTGCCGGGCTTGCCGGCGTCACACTGGATCAGAGCGTGCTCAACCGCGACCGCTCGCAAAAGGTCTTCACCCAGAGCTTCGAGGAGTTCTCCGGCCGCATGGTGCCGCCACGCTTGGAGCGCGGCTCCAACAGGATGAAGCAATACGGCTCGGTGCTGTCGCGCATCGAGCAGGCCTATGGCGTGCCGGGCGAAGTCCTGGTCGCGATCTGGGGCCTGGAGACCGATTTCGGCGTCAACACTGGCAAGTTTGCAACGATCCGCTCGCTTGCAACGCTCGCTTACGATTGCCGTCGCTCAGAGCAGTTTCGCGCCGAGCTGTTGGATGCGTTGCGCATCGTCCAGCGCGGCGATCTTGCGCCTGCCGACATGAAAGGCGCCTGGGCCGGCGAGCTCGGCCAGACCCAATTCATGCCGTCATCCTGGATGAAATATGCCATCGACTTCGACGGCAACGGCAAGCGCGATCTTCTGCATAACGTGCCCGACGTGCTCGCCTCCACGGCCAATTATCTGGTCGGCTATGGCTGGCAGAAGGGCAAGGACTGGCAGCCAGGCAGCCCGAACTTTGAGGTGCTCAAGCAGTGGAACAAGAGCGAGGTCTACTCCAAGACCGTGGCCTATTTTGCCGCACAGCTCGCACGCGCCCCTTAGATCTCAGCCTAGCCGAACCGCGCCGAATCGCCGCTGCCGAACCCCGGCAAGCGGGCCTAGCCTGTAGCGGCGCCAGCGCATCGCTCATGGGCGCATTTTCGGTATTCAATGGATCTTAAAGTGAATCTATATTCATACAATAGCGTCGCGTCCTATGCGAATTAGGCAGGCATGACTTGAGTCTATAAGCTGCTGGGTTGAACTTGCTGGCCGCTTATAGGCAACCCATTTCCGCGATGACCCAGATCAACCTTTGACATAAACCCGTTATTTCACGGGTACTTATCGCGGACACCGGACGACCTTGGCCAAGCTCTGGGCGGGAGCGCCGTCCGGTTAATCATCCGTTACGTACGCCATGCGCATAGCGCTTAGCTGCATCGCAACATCGGAACTTTCGCACTGCACCACTCTCACCTATATTCATTTCAACGATGAGGCCTCAAGCAAAGGCTGAATCGAACTACAGGAGACTACCAATGCTGCTCTCGCTCATCCGCATGATCCAGGCCTTCCGGGACTATCAGCGCAATGTTGCCGAGCTGTCCCAGCTCAGCGATCGCGAATTGGCCGATATCGGCCTCGATCGCTCGGACATCCCGCGCGTTGCCGCCGGTCAGTATCAGGGCTGATACCCTTCAGCCCTTCACTAGAACGGACCGATAGCGCCCGCCTCGTGCGGGCGTTGTCGCATCTGGTGGCAGAAAACTCGATCTCGGCGATTCCACTCTCCGCCGAAAAGCGCTACCTGTCCGCCCCATGACAGGACCCCAATCCAACCTCGTCCACGTGATCGGTGCCGGCCTCGCCGGTTCGGAAGCTGCCTGGCAGATTGCGAAGTCCGGCGTGCCCGTGGTGCTGCACGAGATGCGGCCGACCCGCATGACCGACGCGCACCGCACCGACGGACTTGCCGAGCTCGTCTGCTCCAACTCGTTCCGCTCGGATGACGCCGCCAACAACGCCGTCGGCCTGCTGCATGCGGAGATGCGCCGCCTCGGCTCGCTGATCATGCGCGCGGCCGACGCCAACCAGGTGCCCGCCGGCGGCGCACTTGCGGTCGATCGCGACGGCTTCTCCTTGGCCGTCACCAAGGCGCTGAACGATCATCCCCTGATCGAGATCGCGCGCGGCGAGATCGCGGGCCTTCCGCCGGCCGCGTGGAGCAACGTCATCGTCGCCACCGGCCCTCTCACCTCCGCGCCGCTGGCCGACGCCATCCGCGAGCTGACCGACGAGAACGCCCTCGCCTTCTTCGACGCCATCGCGCCGATCGTGCACCGCGAGTCCATCGACATGTCGGTGGCCTGGTTCCAATCGCGCTACGACAAGGTTGGCCCCGGCGGCAACGGTGCCGACTACATAAACTGCCCCATGACCAAGGAGCAGTATGAGGGCTTCGTCGCCGCGCTGATCGCCGGCGAGAAGACCGAGTTCAAGGAATGGGAGACCAACACGCCCTATTTCGACGGCTGCCTGCCGATCGAGGTGATGGCTGAACGTGGCCCCGAGACGCTGCGCCATGGTCCCATGAAGCCGGTCGGCCTCACCAACCCGCACGATCCCACCACGAAACCGTACGCGATCGTGCAACTGCGCCAGGACAACAAGCTCGGCACGCTCTACAACATCGTCGGCTTCCAGACCAAGCTGAAGTATGGCGAGCAGCAGCGCATCTTCCGCACCATTCCGGGGTTGGAGAACGCCGAATTCGCCCGCCTCGGCGGCCTGCATCGCAACACCTTCCTGAACTCGCCGAAGCTGCTCGACGGCCAGCTGCGGCTGCGCGCACAGACGCGGCTGCGCTTCGCCGGCCAGATGACGGGCTGCGAAGGCTATGTGGAATCCGCCAGCGTCGGCTTGATCGCGGGTCTCTATGCAGCCGCGGAAGCGCGCGGCGAGACGCTTGTCAGCCCGCCGGCTACGACCGCACTGGGATCGCTGCTCGGTCACATCACCGGCGGCCATATCGAGACCATCGAGCCGGGCACGCGCTCGTTCCAGCCGATGAACATCAATTTCGGCCTGTTCCCGCCGCTCGCGAGCTTGCCAACGAAGAAGCCCGACGGCACGAGGCTGCGCGGCAACGAGAAGACGGTGGCCAAGAAGCAGGCGCTGAGCGCACGGGCGCTCGCCGATCTCGATCGCTGGATCGCCGATCACCTGCGCATTGCCGCCGCCGCGTGAGTTTGCAATGAGCTTGCCCAAAGACGACGCCGCAGAGCTGTCGGCGCGCTGGACCGAAGGCGTGCTGCTCAAGCGCGACGTGTTCTCGACCGTCGAGCGCGGCCGTTTCCGCAGCGAAAGCGGCGAGATCGACGCGGTGCTGCGCCGGCTCGACGAGGTGCCATGGTGGTCGTTCCTGCTGGCACGCCACCTGTTCGCCCGCGAGAAGCATGCGCTGGTGCGCGCCAAAGGCCTCGCCGTCGGCCCCGAGCTGCTCTGGGCCGGGCGCCGCGCTCTGGTGCGCGGCTTCGTCGACGGCGTCGCGCTGCATCTGGCAAAGCCCCATGGCGATCTCGCCTATTTCCGCTCCGCCAAGGCCGCGCTGCGTCGGCTGCGCCGCGCCGGCATCTGCCACAACGATCTCGCCAAGGAGCAGAACTGGCTGGTCGGCCGCGATGGCCGCGCCTATGTGACCGACTTCCAGCTCGCCGCGTGCTTCAAGGGCCGCGGCCGGCTCTATCGCATCCTCGCCTATGAAGACCTCCGGCATCTGCTCAAGCACAAGCGCTCCTACGCGCCCGAGGCGCTGACGCCGCGAGAGCGAAAGATCCTGGCGAGGAAGTCGTTCGCCGCGAGCCTGTGGCTCGCCACCGGCAAGAAGGTCTATCGCGCCATCACCCGCGGCCTGTTCAACTTCACCGACCGCGAGGGCGGCGGCCGTCGGCTCGTCAACGACGCGCCGGTGCTGGCCGAGCTGCTCCGCCGCAATCCCGCCGTGCGCGACGCCGCCATCGTCGCCTTTGCCGACCGCCGCTCCGGCGTCGGGCTTTACGCCTTCGTCGAAGCCGATCAGGCCGCGCTCGAGGGCCAGCTCCGCAGCGAGCTTGCCGCCTCCAAGGGACCGAAGCCGCCCGAGCACATCCAGGTCGTGCACGCCCTGCCACGCAACGCCAGCGGCAAGCCACGCATCGAGGTCCTGCAACTGGTCGCCATGAACCAGCTCGACCTGATCGAGCCGATGATGAAGAACGAGCAGGATCGCGCCTTCCTCAAGGATATCCTGGAGCAGCGCAAGAACCTGCGCGACCGCTTCAATTTCGAGGCGAAGCTCCCGACGAGCTAGCGCGGAATCTGCGCCTTGAAGCCTCCACAATGGCGATCGAGAAGCGCTTGGATCAGGAAGGGTTGGCAGAGATCATGGGCGCTCGGGGGACGATGATGCATCGTATGGTTGGCGGAACGATCGCCGGCCTTGTGCTGCTGACAGGGGCGCCTGCGCTGGCCGACTCACCGGCGGAGCTGATCTCCAGCTTCCGTCTCAAGCATGGTGAGGCCCGCGTCGTGCGCGACGCCACCCTCGATCGCATCGCCATGGATCAGGCCCGCGCGATGGCGGCGAAGGACGACCTCAGCCACGACACACTCGGCCCATTCAATCGCCGCGTCGCACCGGCCGGCGCGGGCCGCGCCGCAGAGAACATCGCCTACGGCTACGACAGTTTCGACAAGACGCTGGGCCAGTGGATCGACTCCTCCGGGCACCGCAAGAACCTGTTGCTGCACAATGCCTCCCGCGTCGGCATTGCCAGCGCCAAGAATGCGAGTGGCAAGCGCACCTATTGGGCCATGGTCATCGCCGGCGACTACGAGAAGGGCAAAGGCAAGAAAAAGGACAAGGAGCCCGTCGTCGCGGTGAAGCGCGAGGTACCGCCCGCGAGCAAGCCGAAGTCCGGCAATTGTCACGTCAAGCTGCTCGGCCTCTGCATCTGAGGCGCGACCGTCTCAGCCGCGGCGCGCGGCTTCGATCGCGGCGACGTCGATCTTCGTCATCCCCATCATCGCATCGAAGGCGCGCTTGGCCTCCGTGCCACCGGCGGCCAGCGCCTCGGTCAGCACCCGCGGCGTGATCTGCCAGGAGACTCCCCATCTGTCCTTGCACCAGCCGCACGCACTCTCCTGCCCGCCATTGCCGACGATGGCGTTCCAGTAGCGATCGGTCTCCGCCTGATCGTCGGTGGCGATCTGGAACGAGAAGGCCTCGTTGTGCTTGAAGACGGGTCCGCCATTGAGACCGAGACAGGCAACGCCGGCTACCGTGAACTCGACGGTCAGGACATCGCCTGCCTTGCCGGACGGATAGTCGCTGGGCGCGCGATGGACCGCACTCACCGCGCTGTCGGGAAACGTCTCGGCATAGAAGCGGGCCGCGGCTTCAGCATCCCTGTCGTACCAGAGGCAGATCGTGTTCTTTGCCATTGGGTATTCCCTGTGATTCCGTGCCAGATTGCGCTTCCGATCAGCATAGGCATCCCGATCTGCATGCTCCAGCTGGAACAGTCGTTTGCCCGAGCTTGCTCGCGTGCGTCATTGTGTCTACGAGGAACCTGAAGATGGAGGCTCTGACGTGATCGACATCAACCAAATTCGTGCCGACACGCCTGCTGCCTCCCGGCTCGCGTATCTCCACAATGCCGGTGCGGCTCTCATGCCCGCGCCCGTCGTCGCGGCGATGAAGGGACATATCGATCTCGAGAGCGAGATCGGCGGCTATGCCGCAGCCGATCGCGCGTCAGATCGGCTCGAAGCCGTTTACGGCTCAGTGGCCCGGCTCCTGAACGCATCGCCGGATGAAATCGCCCTGGTGGAGAACGCGACGGTTGCCTGGCAGATGGCGTTCTATTCGCTTTCATTTCGAGAGGGCGACCGGATCCTGACGGCCGAAGCGGAGTACGCCGCCAACTATGTTGCGTTTCTTCAGGCCGCCAAACGCACAGGCGCGGTCATCGATGTGGTGCCGAGCGATGCGACGGGCGAGTTCGATGTCGGCGCACTCGAACGTATGATCGACGAACGCGTGAAGCTGATCGCCATCACCTGGGTTCCGACCAATGGCGGGCTGACCAATCCCGCGGCGGGCATCGGCAGAATTGCGCGAGCACACGGCATCCCCTATCTGCTCGATGCCTGCCAGGCGGTCGGCCAGATGGAGGTCGACGTCGAGGCCATCGGCTGCGACATGCTGTCGGCCACGGGACGCAAATTCCTGCGGGGACCGCGTGGTACCGGCTTTCTCTATGTGCGCGGGGCGCTCCTGCAGCAGCTCGAGCCACCGATGATCGACCATTTTGCAGCGCCCTGGGTCTCGCGCGATGAATATCGGCTCCGCGACGATGCCCGCCGCTTCGAGACATGGGAGAATAATTACGCCGCCCGGCTTGGGCTCGGCGCTGCCGTCGATTATGCGCTCGACATCGGCATGGATGCCATCGAGGAGCGCTGCCGGCTGCTCGCGGGCCGCCTTCGCAGCGGCCTCGCTTCCATTCGCGGCATCACTATTCACGACCTTGGCCGCAAGCCTGGCGCCATCGTCAGCTTCACTTTGGATGGATATGAAGCGGAGGCCATTGTCAGCAGCGCCGCGGCGGCGGGCATCACAATCGGCGCTTCAGACCCGTCGAGTACCCGCATCGATGCCGAGAACCGCGAGCTGCCGCCGCTCGTCCGAGCTTCCCCCCACTACTACAACACCCAAGCCGAGATCGACCGGCTGATCGACCACGTCGCGGATTTGGCGTCACGTTAGCGCGTGCTCAGGTGCAGCGCGCGCTCAGTCCGGATGCGCTGAGCCTGGCCATCACCTCGTTGAGATGGGCGGCATCGCGGGTCTCGATGACAAGCTGCAGCAGCGTCGCCTTGGCCGGCAGGTCGGAGAAGGTCCGCTGGTGTGAGACCTCGATGATATTCGCACCCGCTTCGGCCAGCAGTGCCGCTACCGCGGCGAGCTGCCCCGGCCTGTCGGGGATATCGAGCGACAATTGCGTCAGCCGCCCCTCGCGCGCGAGCTCGCGGGTGAGCACGGAGGCGATCAGCCGCGTGTCGATATTGCCTCCGCTCAGCACGAGGCCGACCTTCTCGCCGGCAAAGCGGGACGGGTCGGACATCAGCGCGGCGAGGCCGGCGGCGCCGGCGCCCTCGACGACGGTCTTCTCGATCGAGATCAGGGTCGCGACTGCACGCTCGAGCTCGGCTTCGTTGACGAGCGCAATATCGTCGACGAGGCGCCGAACGATTTCGGTGGTGATCTTGCCCGGTGATTTCACCGCGATGCCCTCGGCGAGCGTATCGCCGCGCGCCGGCAGATTGCCGTCGTGAATGGCGTTGTACATCGAGGGATAGAGCCAGGCCTCGACGCCCAGTATCCTGAGCGACGGCTTGATCGACTTCGCGGCAATGGCAATCCCGCTGAACAAACCGCCGCCGCCGATCGGGACGACCAGCGTGTCGAGCTCCGGGACCGCCTTCAGCATTTCCAGCCCGATCGTGCCCTGCCCGGCGATGACGAGCGGATCGTCGTAAGGATGGACGAAGACCATGCCGTGCGCTTCACCGTGGCTGCGCGCAAAGGCGGCCGCCTCCTCCAGCGTCGCGCCCGTGACCACCACCTCGGCGCCGTGATGCCGGGTGTTCTCGATCTTCACCATGGGCGTGCCGATCGGCATCACGATGGTGGCGGGAATGCCGAGCCGCTTGGCATGGTAGGCAACGCCTTGCGCGTGGTTGCCCGCGGACATCGCGATCACGCCCCGCGCGCGCTCCTCCGCCGTCAGCGCGGTAAGCCGGTTGAGCGCGCCGCGCTCCTTGAACGAGGAGGTGAACTGCAGGTTCTCGAATTTGAGCCAGATGTCGCAGCCGCAGATGCTGCTCAGCGTCCGGCTGTGGCTACAGGGCGTCTCGACAACGGCGCCTTGGATGGTCTTGGCGGCGGCGCGAATGTCTTCAGGGGCGACCGGAAGGCCGCTGAGATCGAACGAGCTTTGGGACATGTCAGCCATAGGACAGCATAGAGCATTTGGGCGGGCCAGGCGATAAGCCGGCGTCTATTTGGTAAATTCACGCGATCGCGAGGCGCGCCACAGCGTCCAGAGCGTGCGCAACCGCGAGGTCGGCTGCAACCTAAACGGATTGCGTCCCGGGCGCGACAGGCGCTCAAGATCGGCCTGCGCCTGGCGCAGCGGCAGAAACGCCGGCCGCAACGGCGGCGCCAGCTGCGCCAGCAGCGATGAAGCCGCGGTCATATGCTGCCGGGCTTCACCCGCGAGTTGCTCAAGCACCGCATGGAGATTGGGTGTTTCCTTGCCGGCGAAGACATCCTCCATGCTGCAATCGTGCTTCTCCAGCACCTGCTGCGGCACGAACAATTGCCGGTGCGCGGCATCGCGCGGCAAATTGGCTATGACCTGCACGATACCCTGCGCCAGCCCGGCATGGCGGGCGACATGCTCGGCCGCCTCCGAAGGCGGTCCCAACACTTGCGCTGCCAGGGCGAACAGCGCCGATGAGGTCGCCGCGAGGTAACCTTCCAGCGCGGCCATGGTCGGCATCGGGTCGTTGTAGAGATCGAACTGATGCTCCTCGGCAAGCAGCGACAGCGGCTCGACCGGCAGGTCGAAATCGCGAATCGCGCGAAGCAGCTCGGCCGCCACCGGATTGCCTTCGGCGCTGCCATGGACGTGGCCCGACAGCATGTCGGTCCACCATTGCAGGCGGATCTCGCCGGGCAAGGGCTGGCTCACCTGGTCGCGGATGCGAACGATCTCGACGTTGAAGGCATAGATCGCCAGTAACGCGCGGCGCTCGGCGGCCGGCGCGAACAGGGTCGCGGCGTAGCGGGGAAAGTCGTGGCTGCGCACGAGATCGGCGCAGAACGCGGCGGAGTCGGATGGCCGGTTGCTCATGGCACGGCGATCAGCGCGGCGGCAACCCGCCGCCGTTCGCCGATCATGATGTTGTAGGTGCGCACGGCCGGGCCGGTCTGCATCGTGTTCAGTACAACCCTCACCGCCTTGAGCGCCTGACGCAGCTCCGGCGGCGGCAGCCACAGCCCCGTTCCAGTGCCGACCAGGAGCGTGTCGATGCTGTTGGCCGCCGTGAACACCCGATCCAGCGAGTAGCGGTCGATCTTCGCGGGGTCGGTCACGTCCCAAGCCCAGATCGCGTCGGGCAGACAGAGCAGCGAGCCCCGATGCGACATGCCGGCAAAGGCGAAGCCGCCCTTGCCATAGGCATCGATCGGCGCCGAGCGCGGAAAATGCGGAGCGTTGGGATCGCCGGCCATGAGCTTCGTCCGAATGGGCTTACTGCCCTCGCAAACGCCTGCAAGGGCATGAGGTTCGGATCATGCCTTGCTTTTCTTCGCCGGCGTCGCCGTATCGGGCGCGTCTTCGCGGTGCTCGCCGACGCCGAGATAGATCAGGATTGGTGCTGCAATGAAGATCGAGGTGTAGGTGCCGACCAGCACGACGCCGAACATCATCACCGCGGTGAAGCTGTGGATGGCATGGCCGCCGAACAAGAGCAGCGCGAGCAGCGCGAGCGTCACCGTGACGTGGGTGATGATCGAGCGCGACAGCGTCGAGTTGATGGATTCATTGAGCAGCTGGGGCATCGGCATCTTCTTGTAGCGACGCAGCATTTCCCGGATGCGGTCGTAGATGACGACGGTATCGTTGAGCGAATAGCCGAGAATGGTCAGCAACGCCGCGATGCTGGTCAGGTCGAAATCGACCTGGCTGATCGACATGAAGCCGATCGTCAGCACGATGTCGTGCACGTTGGCGATCATGGCGCCCAGCGCGAACTGCCATTCGAACCGGAACCAGAGATAAATCAGGATCCCAACGATCGCGAGCATCAGGCCGAGCATGCCGTAGGCCAGGAGCTCGCCCGCGACGCGCGGACCCAGCACCTCGGTGCGCTGAATGTCGACACTGTCGCCAAGCGCGCCACGAAGCTTCTGCAGGGCTGCCTGCTGGGCCGCGTCGCCACCCGGCTGCTCCGCAACGCGGATCAGGACGTTCTCCGGACCGCCGAACTGCTGCAGCTGGACCTCGCCGAGGCCCAGGCCGTCGAGCGAGGTACGCATTGCCGCGATGTCGGCGGTGCCGGACTTCGCCTTCACCTCCAGCAGCGTGCCGCCCTTGAAGTCGATACCGAGGTTCAGGCCATGGGTGAAGAACAGCACGATCGCGACGATCGACAGCGCCGCCGAGATCGGAAAGCTGATGCGACGGAAACGCGTGAAGTCGAAATGCGTATCGTCGGGGACGATGCGCAGCGACGGCAGCAGGCCGAGGGCCGAGACCACGGTGAGGATGGCAATGAGGACGCCGAGCCCGATGAGAACGGTGTGAGTCACGATCAGGCTCCTAGATCGGCACGCTCTGCGGCCGCTTCCACCGCACCCACCAGGCGACGATCAGCCGGGTCAGGGTGAAGGCGGTGAACACCGTGGTGATGATGCCGATGCCGAGCGTCACGGCAAAGCCGCGCACCGGACCGGTGCCGATGTAGAACAGCACCGCGGCAGCAATGAAGGTGGTGATGTTGGAATCGAGGATGGTGGCGAGCGCCCGCTTGAATCCGGCGTCGATCGCCGAGATCGCATTGCGGCCGCCGCGCAATTCCTCGCGGATGCGTTCGTAGATCAGCACGTTGGAGTCGACCGCGATGCCGACGGTGAGCACGATGCCGGCGATGCCGGGCAGCGTCAGCGTGGCGTTGAGCAGCGACAATAAGCCGAAGATCATGGCGACGTTGATGGCCACCGCTATGTTGGCGAACACGCCGAACAGCCGGTAGGTCAGCAGCATGAAGATGATGACAAGGATCGAGCCGACATAGGCCGCGAGCTGGCCCTTCTCGATCGAGTCCTGGCCGAGTCCTGGACCCACGGTGCGCTCCTCGACCACCGTGAGCGGTGCCGGCAATGCGCCGGCGCGCAGGAGAATCGCGAGATCGTTGGCCGATTGCACCGTGAAATTGCCGGAGATCTGGCCCTGGCCGCCGGTGATGGGCTCACGGATGACGGGCGCCGAGATCACCTTGTTGTCCAGCACGATCGCGAACGGCAGTCCCACGTTCTCCTGCGTGGCCTGCGAGAATTTGCGCGCGCCCGAGGTGTTGAACTTGAAGCTGACGACCGGCTCACCCGTGCGCTGGTCGAAGGTCGCCTGCGCATCGGTCAGGTCGCCGCCGGCGACCAGCACCTGCTTCTTGACCACATAGGGCGTCGGCGGAGGCGAGGCGCTCATCAGCAGTTCGGATTCCGGCGGCACCCTGCCCGCTTGCGCCTGATCCGGCGGCACGGAGGTGTCGACCATGCGGAATTCCATCTTCGCGGTCCTGCCCAGCAGTTCCTTCAGGCGGGTCGGGTCCTGAAGACCGGGGACCTGCACCAGGATGCGGTCGTTGCCCTGGCGCTGGATGACGGGCTCGACGGTGCCGAGCTCGTTGACGCGGCGTTCGACGATCTGGATCGACTGCTCGATGGTCTTGCGCAGGCGATCGAGCACCGCAGCCTGCGGGACGCTCAGGCGGATCACCCCGCCGCCGGCATCAGTCACCTCGAGGTCGCGCTGACCGCTGGATCCCATCAGGCCGCCCAGCGGCTGGGACAGCTCGCGCAACTTGGCAAGCGCCGGCTGCGCATCGGTCTCCTTGGTGATGCGAACCTCGACGGCATCGTTGCGCACGGTGACGCCGCCGGTGAATCCGATCTTGGCGTCGCGCAGGGTCCGGCGAACGTCGTCGCGGACCTGGTCGAGCCGCTCCTTCTTCACATAGGCAGCGTCGACCTCGAGCAGCAGATAGGAGCCGCCCTGGAGGTCGAGGCCGAGCACGATGCGGCGCTGCGCCCAGGCGGGCCAGCTCTTGACTTGCGCCTCGGGGAAGAAGTTGGGGACCGCGCAGAGGCACACGATCAGCGCCGTCAGGATAATCCCCAGCGCCTTCCACCGCGTGAAATACAACATCGACTGGACCTGTCAGATCAGGAGACTTGAGACTCGCGGTGAAGCTCTCACTTCGCCGCGGTGTCGTCCTTGGCGCTCTCTTTTGCGCTTTCCTTGGCCGGCTCGCCCTTGGCGCGCACGCCCGAGATCATCTGGCGCATCTGCCGCACGCGCACGCCGTCGGAAATCTCGAACTCGATCTGGTCGTCGTCGACCACCTTGGTGACCTTGCCGACGAGGCCTCCCGAGGTCACGATGGTGTCGCCGCGGCGGATATTCTTCACGAGCTCGGCGTGGTCGCGGACCTTCTTCTGCTGCGGGCGCAGAATCAGGAAGTACATGATCACGAAGATCAGGGCGAACGGCAGCAGCGACATCAACATGCTGTTGGTGTCGCCAGCGGCCGCGGCCTGGGCATACGCAGGGGTAATCAGCATTCGGACGATCCTCGTGAAAACGGGGGAAAGCCGGTCAGGCCCTCAAAGGCGACCGGTTCGGTCAAATTCGCGCGGACTATAGCGGCCATTGCCCCAATTGCAACGCTGCCAGACTGCCCTTTTGGGCCACCTTGCGGCGGCCCGTCAGGCCCGATAAGGCTGCGTTCTCAGGAACTTCGGACATGCCCAAAAACCATAGCAAAAGCCCGGCCGGCAAAGGCCCCCGCACCCCTGCCAACAAGCCCACCCGCCTCGCGGCAAAACGCCCCACGGCGGCGGTCACCAAGGCAGGCCCGGACCTCGCGCAGGAGCGCATCGTCCACGCCCTGGAGACCATTGCGGCGCACCTCTCCGCGCAGGGCAAGCCGGCGGTCGAGGCCGAGTCGTTCAAGCGGGCGGACGCCTATGTCTGGCATCCCGACGGACGCCTCTCGGCGGTGCCGCGCGTGAGCCGCGTCGAGCTGTTCCTGCTCAAGGGCGTCGACCGGATGCGCGACATCCTGATGGAGAACACCGAGCGCTTCGCCAATGGCCTGCCTGCCAACAACGCCCTGCTCTGGGGCGCACGCGGCATGGGCAAGTCGTCACTGGTCAAGGCGGCGCATGCCAGCATCAACGCGGAGCGCAAACCGGCCGACAAGCTCAAGCTGATCGAGATCCACCGTGAGGACATCGAGAGCCTGCCGGCCCTGATGGAGCAACTGCGGGCCTCCTCCTTCCGTTTCATCGTGTTCTGCGACGACCTCTCATTCGACGGCAATGATGCCTCCTACAAGTCGCTCAAGGCGGTCCTCGAAGGCGGCATCGAGGGCCGGCCCGAGAACGTCATCCTCTACGCCACCTCCAACCGGCGCCATCTGCTGGCGCGCGAGATGATCGAGAACGAGCGCTCGACCGCGATCAATCCGGGCGAAGCGGTGGAGGAGAAGGTCTCGCTGTCGGATCGCTTCGGCCTCTGGCTCGGCTTCCACCGCTGCAGCCAGGACGAATATCTCGCCATGGTGCGCGGCTATTGCAGCCATTTCGGGATCAGGGTCGACGACGAGACGCTCGAGCGCGAGGCGCTGGAATGGTCGACGACGCGCGGCTCGCGCTCGGGCCGCGTCGCCTGGCAGTTCGTGCAGGAGCTGGCGGGACGGCTGGGTGTGAAGCTGACGGCGTAGTAGCGCGAGCTGTTACCCCGAATTCAACTGTCATCGCCCGCCTTGTGCGCACTTGCGCACTGGAGCGAGCGATCCAGTATTCTAGAAACGGTTGTGATCGATCGAGAGGCCGCGGCGTACTGGGTCGCCCGGTCGAGCCGGGCGACGACACCGTTGGTGCGGAGGCTACGTAAGTCTCACGCGCCGTTGAGGAATTGAAGCGGGTCAACCGGGCTCGATCCCTTGCGGATCTCGAAGTGGAGCTGCGGCGACGCCACTTCCCCGGATTGACCCGACTTGGCAATGACCTGGCCGCGCTTGATGGTATCGCCGCGCTTCACCAACAGCTCACTCGCATGGGCATATGCGGTGACGTAGCCGTTGGAGTGCCGAACCAGAACCAGATTGCCGTAACCCTTCAGCTCGTTGCCGGAATAGGCGACGACGCCATCTTCGGCCGCCTTGACCGGCGTCCCCTCGGGCACCGCCAGATTGATGCCGTCATTGGACTTGCCATTGGTCTTGGCACCGTAGCTCGTGACCACCTTGCCGCGGACGGGCCAGCGGAAGGTCGGCAGCGCGCCGGTGGCCTCCGCAGCCTTCGCCGGCGTCTCGGCAGCCTTCTCTTCCACATTGCTCGTGGCCTGGGCGAGCCGCGCGCTCTGCACGGGCGCGGCGGCAGTGGCCATCTTGGTCGCGGGTGCCGGAGCTGCCGCAACAGGCTGGAGCGTTCCGGCCACCGGTGCAGCCGCGACCGGAGCCGCAGCAACCGGCGCCGCGACGGCGGCGGTCTTGGCGCCGGGCACGGTCAGCTTGGTGCCGAGCTTCAGCTTTGCCGACGGATCGATGCCGTTGGCACGGGCGAGCTCTGCCGCCGAGATGCGGTTCTTGCGCGCGATGCTGGCGAGCGTGTCGCCACGGTTGACGAAGTGCGTGCTCGGCGGTGCCGCGACGGCAGCAACCGGCTTCGCCGCAGGCGCTGCCGCGACCGGAGCCATCGCGGGCGCCGGTGCAGCTGCGGTCGCAGGAGACGGAATGATCAACTGCTGGCCGGGCGAGAGCGCCCGCGGACCCTTGTAGCCGTTGGCGGCAAGGATCGCCTGCGGCGTGACGCGATAGCGCTTGGCGAGCACGTCGAGCGTGTCGCTGGTCCCGACGATGATCTTGGTTCCGCCGGCCGGCTGGGCGGCCGCGACCGACCGCGGCGGGACAGTGGCCGTGGTCTCCAGATGCGGTTGCGCCGGAGGCGCATATGAGCTGACGCCCCGTCCGCCGCCGGACACCCCGCCCCCGGAGGCAACGGGATAGGACTGCGGGGCAGATACCGCGGGCGGAGGCAAAGCCTGCGACTGGTAATAACCGGGCTGCGTCTGCGGCCGCGCATATTGCGGCAACTCACGCTGCGGCGGCGGCGGCTGCTGCACCGAACCGGTCTGCTCGGAGGCGAAAGGATTGGAGAAGTTGGTCTGGGACAGCCGCGACGACATGTCGGCGCTGCACCCTGCAAAGCTGAAGGAGATCAGCGCCAGCACCGCGACCTGCGGCACGCGGCGCGAGTAAAGCAACTCGGCGACAGCGGACATGGTTACTCACTCGTACGCAACAGAACTGGTGTTTTAAGTAAACACGCGGCGAGTAAATAACGGCTTAACCCTCACAATAAGATGTTGGCGGCACTGCCGATCCGGGATTCTACAGCTCCCGCGCCACCCCGGGCAGTGCCGGCACGAAGCGGACCTCGACGAGTTCCTTGCGCTCGATTCCGGTTTCGCTGCGGGCCAGCCGGGTCAGCGTCTGCACGCCCTGATGCGGGCCGACCGGGGCAATCAGGATGCCCCCGACCTCAAGCCGCTCGACCAGGTTCTCCGGTATCTGCTCCATCGCCGCGGTGACGATGATGCGATCGAACGGGCCGATGTTGGGAGGCAGATTGAGACCGTCACCGAGCATCACCTCGACATTGTGACAATCGAGCTTCTCAAGCCGGGCGCGTGCCGTCTCGGCGAGCTTGCGGTAGCGCTCGACGGTCAGCACCTGGCCGGCGAGCCGCGACAGCACGGCGGCCTGGTAACCGGAGCCGGTGCCGATTTCGAGCACCCGGTGCTGCTTCTGGAGCTGGAGCTGCTCGGTCATGTAGGCGACGACGAAGGGCTGGCTGATGGTCTGCCCGCAGGCGATCGGCAGCGCGCTGTCACGATAGGCGCCCTCGCGATCGGCCTCGTCGACGAAAAGCTCGCGCGGCACCTCTTCCATGGTCCGCAGCACGGCCTGATCGCTGATGCCCCGACGCCTCAGCGTGAGCTGAAACATCATCTTTTCCGGCGGGTGCTGGTGGGACGTCATTGCTGCTATCGCTCGTCTCGTCTGGCGGATCGCCGTACTGCACCGCAAGAACCCGAGACGAGAATCTTGTTCCGGCTCAGGAACTCATGATATCCTTTCGGCACAGCATTTGACCACAACAAGGCCTTCAAAGCGCTAAGCCATTTGCGAGGTTTGCGTTCGCCGAAACGCGCATTGCGTCGCCTATCGTTATCTGCGAACGTTTACGAGAATGGGCAAGGACTCAACCATGACTGCGACAGGGCTTTCGGGCCGCTCTGTTTTCCTCGTCGAGGACGAGGTCATGATCAGAATGATGGTCGCAGACATGCTGGAGGAGCTTGGCTACAAGGTTGCCGCCGAAGCGGGCGACATCAATGAGGCCATGCGGCTTGCGCAATCCACCGAGTTCGATCTCGCCATTCTCGACGTCAACGTCAACGGCAAGGTCATCTCGCCGGTCGCCGATGTCATCATGGCCAAGGGCTGCCCGTTCATCTTCGCCACCGGCTACGGCTCCTCCGGCCTGCCCGAGCAATATCGCGACCGGCCGGCGCTCCAGAAGCCGTTTCAGCTCGACGCGCTCGGCAAGACCATTGAGGCTGCGCTTCGCGGCGGCTAACCTTTATTTCAGGGTGAGGCCAAGCTGCTCCGAAAACGCCTCGTCGGTGCGGTCGAGCCTGAGCGGGGTGACCGAGACGTAGCGCTCGCGCAGCGCCGCGAGATCGGTGCCGTCGGCGGGCGTGTCGAGCATCGCGGTCCGCTCGAAGCCGATCCAGAAATAAGGATTACCGCGGCCGTCCCGGCGCTCGTCGATCCTGAGGAAGCTGAGATTGCGCTTGCCTTGCCGCGTGACGCGGATGCCAAGCACATCCTCCGGCGCGCAGGATGGGAAGTTGATGTTGATGACGGTGTCCTTCGGAACGCCGGCGGCGATCACCTTGCGCAGGATATCGGGCCCGAATTTGCGGGCCGTGTCCCACGGCGGCCGTTCGCGGGTCTCGACGCTGAACTCCTGCGACAATGCGAATGACGGCAACCCCAGGATGGTGCCTTCCAATGCGCCGGCAATGGTGCCGGAATAGACCACGTCCTCGGCGACGTTGCGGCCCTTATTGACGCCGGACAGCACGAGATCGGGCAGCTTGGCTCCCAGGATATGGCGCGCTCCCATGATGACGCAGTCGGTCGGCGTGCCGCGCACGGCGAAGTGCCGTGGGCCGACCTCGCGCAGACGCAAGGGATCGTTCAGCGACAGCGAGTGCGACACGCCGGACTGGTCGAGCTCGGGCGCCACCACCCAGACATCATCGGTCAAAGCGCGCGCAATCTCCTCCACGACCTTGAGGCCGGGAGCGTGGATGCCGTCGTCATTGGTGCAGAGAATGCGCATGCGGAAGGTTCGATTCCTGAAAGCGGGTCTGAGCCGTCTTATCCGGCCAGCGCCGATCAGGCAAACCGGACGATTGCGGTCCGGCGGCTGGTTCCCTGGCTGGTCCCGCTAGCGGCGAACGCGCCATTGCGGCAGGAAGCGCGCAAGCCGGCCTTCTGCACGCAGTTGCATCGCCGGCACGACCGGGTTCACGACGGAAGCCTCGATGACGCCGAGCGCCTTCAGCTGCGCGACGAACGGATCGGACGTCGGCTCCTGCGGAAAGCGTTCGCGTGCCACGCTCAGTGCCTTGTCGAAATCCGCAGCATTGACGCCGGGCTTGGCCCGCCGGCTCTGCACGAGATCATCGTCCCAGAGCCGCGCGATCCCGATGTCGAGAACGCCGCGCAGGCGCTGGTCGATGGCCTGGATCCCGGCCCCCGTCACCGCCCATTGTCTTCCGACCCAGAAGATGTCGCGGTGCAAGGCCATGAACGGAGGGTTCGCGTGGACGGGCCGGCAGGATAGCCGGCCGCCCGATCTTCGCAACGCGATTCTCGTCATGCCGCGTTTTCGGACGCGAACCGCTGCCCACTTCGCGGGAAAACCCTTTAGTCGCGCGCGATCACCTTCAGCCCGCCCATATAGGGCTGGAGCACGTCCGGGACCGCGATCGAGCCGTCCTCCTGCTGATAGGTTTCCATCACGGCGATCAGCGCGCGGCCGACTGCGGTGCCGGAGCCGTTCAGCGTGTGCACGAAGCGCGGCTTGCCGTCGGGCCCGCGCGAGCGCGCATCCATGCGCCGTGCCTGGAAGTCGCCGCAGACCGAGCAGCTCGAGATCTCGCGGAACGCCCCGCCCTCGCCCTGCCCGGGCATCCAGACCTCGATGTCATAGGTTTTTTGCGCCGAGAAGCCCATATCTCCTGCGCAGAGCGTCATCACACGGTAATGCAGGTCGAGCTTCTGCAGCACCTGCTCGGCGCAGGACAGCATCCGCTCCAGCTCGTCCTTGCTCACTTCCGGCGTCGTGATCGAGACCAGTTCGACCTTGGTGAACTGGTGCTGGCGGATCATGCCGCGAGTGTCGCGCCCCG
This sequence comes from Bradyrhizobium yuanmingense, assembly GCF_025200905.1. Classification (NCBI taxonomy): domain Bacteria; kingdom Pseudomonadati; phylum Pseudomonadota; class Alphaproteobacteria; order Hyphomicrobiales; family Nitrobacteraceae; genus Bradyrhizobium; species Bradyrhizobium yuanmingense. The sequence continues at coordinate 3,814,739 of NZ_CP104173.1, forward strand.
CCGCACCCGCCTCGGCGCGGAAGCATGGCGTCAGCGCGGTCAGCCGCATCGGCAATTGCTTCTCATCGAGGATGGATTCGCGGGCGAGATTGGTGAGCGACACTTCGGCGGTGGGGATCAGACCGAGGCGCTCGGTCTTCAGCCGCTCATGGTCCGGCGAGGCGAGCAGCTCGCCCTTGATCGCCCAGAACTGATCGTCCTCGAATTTCGGCAATTGCCCGGTGCCGAACATCACCTCGTTGCGCACCAGGAGCGGCGGATTGATCTCGGTGTAGCCGTGCTCGGTGGTGTGCAGATCGAGCATGAACTGGCCGATGGCACGCTCGAGCCGCGCCAGCCCCTTTTTCAGCACGACGAAACGCGCGCCGGAGAGTTTTGCCGCCGCTTCGAAATCCATGTAGCCGAGCGCGGTGCCGAGATCGTCATGCAGCTTCGGCGCAAAGCCATAGTTGCGCTTGTTGCCGAACACGTGATGCTGCACGTTGCCGTGCTCGTCGAGACCGTCGGGCACGTCCTCGAACGGAATGTTCGGGATCGCGGCCAGCTCTTTGGTCAGCTCATCGTCAGCGGCTTTTGCCGCCGCTTCGAGCTCGGGCATCGTGGTCTTGAGCTCGGCGACCTCGGCCATCAGCTTGGCCGCACGCGGCTCGTCCTTGGCCTTCTTGGCATCGCCGATTTCCTTCGAAGCTGCATTGCGCCGCGCCTGCGCCTGCTCGGAGGCCAGGATCGCCGCACGCCGCTTCTCGTCGATCGCGAGCAGCGAGGCCGACATCGGCTTCAAACCGCGCCGTGCGAGGCCGGCGTCGAAGGCTTGCGGATTGTCGCGGATCGCTTTGATGTCGTGCATGGCTGTGGTCCCGGATCAGCGCGTAAATAGTCAACGTTTATGCCGACAACTTACATTGGCGCGTTTTCCCCTAGCATTCTGTCATCGCCCGTGAAAGCGGGCGATCCAGTATTCCAGAGACGTCAGTGTTTCCCCGAGGGGCCGCGGCGTACTGGATTCCCCGCTCCAGTGCGCAATTGCGCACAAGGCGGGGAATGACACCGGTGGGCTTGGTCGCCCTACTCCGCCGGATTGGCCGGCGTCGACACGTCAGTGCCGGTGGCAGCCTGTGCGGCGGCCGCTTTCCTCTCCACCATCGCCACCGCGAGGATCGAGCCCTCGTAGAGCGCCATCAGCGGAAACGCGAGGGAGCACTGGCTGAGCACGTCGGGCGGCGTCAGCACGGCTGCGATCACGAAGGCCAAGACGATGAAATAGCGGCGCTTCTCGCGCAACATTGTCGAGCTGACGATGCCGATCCGCCCGAGCAGCGTCAGGATCACCGGCAGCTGGAAGGCGATGCCGAAGGCGAAGATCAGCGACATCATCAGCGACAGATATTCGCCGACCTTGGGCAGCAGCTGGATCTGCGCGGTCTCGTCGCCGCCGGTCTGCTGCATGCCGAGCGAGAAGCGCACCAGCATCGGCAGCACGACGAAATAGACCAGCGCCGCGCCCAGGACGAAGAAGAACGGCGTCGCGACCAGATACGGCAGGAACGCCTGCTTCTCGTGCTTGTAGAGCCCGGGCGCGACGAACTTGTAGATCTGCGTCGCCACGATCGGGAACGAGATGAAGCCGGCGCCGAACAGCGCCAGCTTGAGCTGGGTAATGAAATATTCGAGCAGCGCCGTGTAGATGAATTTCGAGTTCTCCGGCCCCGCAATCCACACGAACGGCCAGACAAGCACGTTGTAGATCTGCTTGGCGAAGAAGAAGCAGAAGATGAAGGCCAGGCCAAAGCCGAGCAGCGCCTTGATCAGCCGCGAGCGCAGCTCGATCAAATGGTCCATCAGCGGGGCTTTGCTGGCCTCGATATCGGCGTCGGTCATGACGCTTTGGCGTCCTTGATCGCTTCGGATGGCGCGGTGTCCTGCGCAACCTCTGCCTGTTCGACCTCACGGGTGATCGCGAGCGGCTCGTTCGCGGCCGCATGCGCTTCGGCTTCCATGAAGGTCGACGGCGTCGGGGTCTCCGGTGTCGTGGGCGTGACGGGCGGATCGATGGTAGTAGCGGCCGGCGTCTCGGCCGGCTTGTCCAGCGCATCGATGCGAAGCGCGTCGCTCACGTCCTTCTGGAGCGAGCTCATCGGATTGAAACCCGTGGCGGCTTCCTTGACCTCGTCGAAGCTTTTCTTGAGGTCGGCCATCTCGGCCTCACGCATCGCCTCCTGGAACTGGCCCTGGAATTCGGCCGCCATCTTGCGCGCCTTGCCCATCCACTGTCCGACCATGCGCAGCACGCCCGGCAGCTCTTTCGGGCCGATGGCGATCAGGGCCACGACCCCGATGAGGACCAGTTCACTCCACCCGATGTCGAACATGAGGTCTTCCGTTCACGCGAAGCCGGAGCCGGCCCAATCCCTTGCGCGCAGGATCGGGCCGCTACCCGCGTCTCGCGTGCTTCTTCCGGCTCAGACGGCCTTGCTGCCGACGTCGGACCGTGTCGCGGTCGGCGCAGCATTGTGCTCGATCGACTTCGCCGGCTCGGGCTTCTCGGCAGCCTTGTCGTCGTCCTGCATGCCCTTCTTGAAAGCCTTGATGCCCTGAGCCACGTCGCCCATCAGATCCGAAATCTTGCCGCGGCCGAACAGCAGCAGGACCACTGCGATCACCAAGATCCAGTGCCAAATGCTGAGTGAACCCATCCTGCAACCCTCCAAACGCGCATGGCCGGGGACCCGGCCGATCTCACCGAAACCTAGGCTTGGCAGGCCTCAAAAACAAGGACCAAGGCAGCCAATTCGCTGTCGGCGCTACGCAATCTTGCTAGTGTTAACTGGTCGCAGGAGCCCGTAATTCGCCGGTACGTCAGTCCTCGGCGCCGCCTTCGCTGCCACCCTCGTTGCCGCCTTCTGGCGGGCTCTCAGGCTCGACCGCAGGCGCAAGGGCGAGATCGAGGTCATCGCCCGGTTCCAGCGGATCCTCGTCCTCCCGCAGGGCAGGATCATCCGACGGCGTCGGCACGCTGAACCCGGTGGGCAGGCGCGAATCCAACAGGCCCGTCCCCTTCAACTCTTCCAGGCCCGGCAGGTCGCCGAGCTGTTCCAGGGTGAATTGCGACAGGAACTCCTCGGTGGTTCCGAAGGTCAAGGGCCGGCCCGGCGTCTTGCGCCGGCCGCGCGGCTTGATCCAGCCGGTCTCCAGCAGCACGTCGAGCGTGCCCTTCGACGTGACGACGCCGCGGATCTCCTCGATCTCGGCCCGCGTCACCGGCTGGTGATAGGCGATGATCGCGAGCACCTCGATTGCGGCCCGCGACAGGCGGCGGGTCTCGGTGCTCTCCCGCGTCATCAGCCAGGCCAGATCGCCCGCGGTGCGGAACGTCCATTTGTTGGCGACGCGAACGAGATTGACGCCGCGCGAGGCATAATCGGCCTGCAACTGCTCGAGCGCAGCCTTGACGTCGACGCCCTCGGGCATGCGCTTGGCCAGCGTCGCGGTGTCCAGCGGTTCATTCGAGGCGAACAGCAGCGCCTCCAGCAGCCGCAACTCCTCGGGACGCGCCTGGGATTCGTTCTCCATCGGCTCGGCCTCTTCTACCCGCACTTCAGCCAGGCTTGCCATGGCAGATTCTCCTTCTTGCACTTAAGCGACCGGCGCATCAGGCGCAGGAGCTGCGTCCGGGACCGGTTTTGGGCGCCCCTTCCGGAAATAGATCGGCGCAAACGCTTCCTTCTGATTCAGCTCGAGCTGACCTTCGCGCACCAGTTCGAGCGCGGCGGCAAAGCTCGAGGCGAACACCGTCGCGCGCTGCGTCGGGTCGGCGACATGCCGGATCAGGAAGTCGTCGAGAACACCCCAATCGTCCTGCTCGGTGATGCTGCCGACCAGCCGCTCCAGCGTGGCGCGTGCTTCGGCGAGCGACCACACCGTGCGCTTGGCCAGATGCACGCTCGCCAGCACGCGCGACTGGCGTTGCGCGGCATAGGCGGTGAGCAAATCATAGAGCGTGGCCGTGTATTTCGGGTGCTTGATCTCGGCGATGTGCTCGGGCTCGCCACGCGCGAAGATGTCGCGCTGCAATTGCGGCCTGTTCATCAGCCGGTTGGCGGCTTCGCGAATGGCTTCCAGGCGGCGCAGCCGGTTGGCGAGCGCCGTCGCCATCTGCTCGGCGCTCGGGCCTTCCGCGCTCGGCGGCTCCGGCAGCAGCAGGCGCGACTTCAGGAAGGCAAGCCATGCGGCCATCACCAGATAGTCCGCGGCGAGCTCCAGCCGGATCTTTCGCGCGGCTTCGATGAAATGGAGGTACTGGTCGGCGAGCGCGAGAATCGAAATCTTGGCGAGATCGACCTTCTGCTGCCGCGCCAGCGCAAGCAACAAATCGAGCGGACCCTCATAGCCCTCGACGTCCACCACCAACGCCGGCTCACCCTCGGCGAGCTCTGCGGGCCGCCCGGTTTCGAACGATAGGATTTCTGCAGTCATGCCGATGCCGTGTTTGCCCGTGCGATCAATGCATCCAGTTCGGCGCGTGCGGCCACGCGGTCGAACGGCTGCGGCGGCTTGCGTGCGGCGAGCGCGGCGTTCGCCCGCTCCAGCGCCCCACCGGCCAGTTCAGGTGTCTCGCCGGCGACGTCGCGCATCTCCTCGATGTTGCCGTTGCAATGCAGGGCCACGTCGCAGCCGGCCGCGAAGATCGCGCGAGTCCGCTCGGCGATATTTCCCGACAGCGCATTCATCGACACGTCATCACTCATTAACAAACCCTGGAACCCGATTGCGCCGCGAATCACGTCAGCAATCATTGTCGCAGATGTCGTCGCCGGATGGGCGGGGTCGAAGGCGCTAAACACAACATGTGCAGTCATGGCCATCGGCAGATCAGCCAGCGGCTTGAATGCGGCGAAATCGGTCCGCTCCAGCTCGTCCCGCGGCGTGTCGACGGTCGGCAGCTTGAAATGGGTGTCGGCGGTGGCGCGGCCATGCCCGGGAATATGCTTGAGCACCGGCAGCACGCCGCCCTGCTCCAGGCCCTCGGTGACTGCACGGGCGATCGCCGCGACCTTGCCCGGCTCCGTGCCGTAGGCCCGGTTACCAATGACCGCATCGGCGCCCGGCACCGGCACGTCGGCCAGCGGCAGGCAATCCACGGTGATGCCGAGATCGGCGAGATCGGCTGCGATCAGGCGGGCACTGAGGCGCGCCGCAGTGAGCCCGAGGGTCGAATCAGTGTCGTACAAATTCGCGAATACGGCCCCCGGCGGATAGACCGGCCAGTGTGGCGGCCCCAGCCGCTGCACCCGTCCCCCCTCCTGGTCGATCAGGACCGGCGCGTCGGGGGCCTTCGCGACCGAACGCAATTCTGCAACCAACGCAGCAACTTGTGCTGGTGTTGCGACATTACGCTTGAACAGGATGAAGCCCCATGGGCGTTCGGCACGGATAAACTCCCGCTCGGCGGCGGTCAGTTCCGTTCCGGATACGCCGGTAATGAAGGCCCGCGTGCTCATAACGGCCGATTAACTCTGCCCCGCGAGGGGGTCAAGGAAACGACCGTTAATTCCTCTGGACGAAGCAGGCAGACAGGCCTGCGGACTTCAGATTGTTGCAGGCTTGCGTCGCTTCCTCGGCCGAACCATAGGGGCCGGCGAAGGCGCGGTAGACGACTCCCTTGCCCTTGTCGGTGAGGTCGACACGCTTGATGACGGGCGAACGGGAGCCGAGCACGCTGCCGTATTTGCTCTGAAGCACCCGGTAGGATGCGGCGGCGCTATCCTCGCTCTGCTGCGAGGAGACTTGCACGATGTAGCCGCCACCGCTGCTGGTGGGCGCGATCTGCGTCGGGTTGGTCGCAGCTATCCGCTGCGGCGGCTCGGCCGCCGGGGACGATTGCGGCGCCAGCGACATCGGCTGGTTGGCGCTGGCATTGGCCGAGGTCGGCGGATTGCGCGGCGCGGCGGGCGCAACCGGCGCGGCAACGGGCTTCGGCGCCGCGGGCGCCGGCTTGGCGGCGGCCGATTGCGGCACGGCGCTATCGGTCTGATCGCCCTTCACCGCAACGGTCCTGATCGCGCGCGGCGAATTGTTCGGCAGCGTGCCGTTGCTCGGGCTCGGACCCGCGCTCGGCGGCGGCACGGTGGATGGTGACACGCTCGCCACCGAGGGCGGGTTCGCATTCTGGTTCAGCGGCGGGAACACCACGCGCGGCCCGCCCGCCTTGGCGTTGACGTCGACGGGCGCCTCCTCGCGCGGCACGATCTTTTCGGTGCCGTCACCGCTGACCATGCGGTCCGGTACCTTGACCGCGGAGTCCGTCGGCGCCGGCACGATCTTGGTCGGGGTGTTGTCGGCCTTGATGATCGGCGGCTCGCCGCTACGAGGCGAGCCGATATAGGTCTTGTAGGCGAATGCAGCACCGGTGCCGAGCACGGCAAGCGCCAGGATCGCCGCGACCGTCATCATGCCGCCGCGCTGCTTCTTCGGCTCCTCGACCTCGTCCTCCGGATAGTCGCTCTGGTCGGCGTAAGGGTCGTCGGGATAGGCCGGCTCGCGCTGATAGTCCTGCTCGCCTGTCTCCAGCCGACCATAGAGCGCATCGTCGTAGCGCGACGGATCGGGCTGCGCATACGGCTCCTGATAGGACTGCTCCTGGTAGGCCTGACCATGCTGCTGATAGGCCTGCTCCTGATGAGCCTGATCTTGATGAGCCTGATCTTGATAGGTGTCCTGATAGGCCTGGGGCTGATGAACGACAGGCTCGGGCGCGGCAGGCTTGGCGGCGTAGCGATGCAGCGGGTGGACCGGGCTTACGGTGACCGGATAGTCAGGCTCCGGCGCGGGTGCCGGCTGCGGTTGCACGTTGGCACGCCGCATCCATGAGGGCGGCGACGGTGCCTGCTCCGCGTAGTCCTGCTGATCATCGAGCTGGCGGTAATCGTGGTCCTGATAGCTCTGGGCGGGCGCCGCCGGCGGACGCGACTGCGCTGCAAACGGATCGGTCTGCCCGATCAGACGGGCGAGCTCGGCCAAGGGATCGCTATCCGCCTTCCCATGCTGGTCGCCGCCGCGACCATAGTCATCGGAAGGAAACGGTCTGTCCTGATATCGTTCGGCCATCGTGATGATGCGTCCCTTCGGGAAAGCCGCGCGCCCCTCGACCAAGGCACGGCTTTCGACCCACAAGGCTTTCAACCAAGTCTAAGCGATCCGGCTTCTGCCGGTTACCCCCGAATTCCCCTTAAGTAGTTCGCCCCAAACTACCGCATCTCGTCCGGGGCATGGACGCCGAGGATGGCGAGGCCCGATGCCAGGACCGAGACGACGCCCTGGACCATTGCCAATCGCGCCTTTGTAAGATCTGCATCATTATTGATAATGAAGCGTAAATAGGGCAAATCGCGCCCTTTCGTCCAAAGCGCATGAAATTCGCTGGCTAAATCATAGAGATAAAAGGCAATTCGGTGCGGCTCATGGGCCGCGGCGGCAGCTTCCAGCATGCGCGGATAAATTGCGAGGCGCTTAAGAAGATCGAGCTCTACGGGGTCCGACAACCGTTCCACCGCCGACTCAGCGAGCCATGCGATCCGCGCGCCGGCATCCCCCGGCAGTTCCGGGAACACCTCGGCCCGCGCGTTACGGAAGATCGAATGGCCGCGCGCATGGCCGTACTGGACGTAGAACACCGGGTTGTCCCGCGACTGTTCCATGACCTTGGCGAGGTCGAAATCGAGCACCGCGTCGTTCTTCCGGTACAGCATCATGAAGCGGACGGCGTCCTGGCCGACTTCATCCACCACGTCACGCAAGGTGACGAAGTCCCCGCTCCGCTTGGACATCTTCACCGGCTCGCCGTTGCGCAGGAGCTTCACGAGCTGGACGATCTTGACGTCCAGCGATCCCTTAGCCGACGTCGTCGCCTTCACCGCCGCCTGCATGCGCTTGATGTAGCCGCCGTGATCGGCGCCCCAGACGTCGATCATCTCGGCAAAGCCGCGGTCGAACTTGTCCTTGTGATAGGCGATGTCGGAGGCGAAATAGGTATAGGAATTATCCGACTTGATCAGCGGACGATCGACGTCGTCGCCGTAGGCGGTCGCCCTGAACAGCAACTGCTCGCGGTCTTCCCAATCCTCGACCGGCGCGCCCTTCGGGGGCGGCAGGCGGCCTTCGTAGATGTCGCCTTTGGCCTTCAGGAAGTCGATGGTCTCCGCAACCTTGTTGTTGCCGGTCTCGATCAGGGAGCGCTCGGAGAAGAACACGTCGTGGCGGATGTTGAGGGCGGCGAGATCGTCCTTGATCTCGTCCATCATCATCGCGATCGCCTTGGCGCGCACGGTCGGCAGCCACTGGGCCTCGCTCATCGCGAGCAGCTTGTCGCCATGCTCCGTCGCCAGCGCCTGCCCGACCGGCTTGAGGTAGTCGCCGGGATAGAGCCCTTCCGGGATCGCGCCAATGTCCTCGCCGAGCGCTTCGCGATACCTCAGGAAGGCTGAGCGCGCGAGCACGTCGACCTGGGCGCCGGCGTCATTGATGTAATATTCGCGCGTGACATCGTGGCCGGCGAACTGGAGCAGGCTCGCCAGCGCGTCGCCGAACACGGCGCCGCGGCAATGGCCGACATGCATCGGCCCGGTCGGATTGGCGGAGACGTATTCGACATTGACCTTGGTGCCGCCCCGGATGCGGCCGTAATCGGCGCCTTCGCGCAGCACCGTGCGCAGCGCCTCGGCCCAGGCGGCGGGCTTCAGAGTCAGATTGATGAAGCCGGGACCGGCGACATCGACTTTGGCGATCAGCGCATCCGTGCGCAGCCGTTCGGCGATCTGCTCGGCGAGATCGCGCGGCTTTGCCTTTGCCTCTTTCGCAAGCACCATGGCGGCGTTGGTCGCCATGTCGCCATGGGAGGCATCGCGCGGCGGCTCGACGACGACGCGGGAGAAATCGATGCCCTCGGGCCAGCTGGAATCCGCCGCAAGCGCGCGGCAGGCGCCGTGCACGCGTGCGAGCACGTCGGCGAACAGATGCAGCGATGAGGATGTCTGGGGCATGGCCGCCGCCTAACGCAAATCCGGGGTCGAGTCAAAGAGCCGCTGGTGCTCGGTCAGGGCGAAGCGGTCGGTCATTCCGGCAATGAAATTGCCGATCCGGCGGGCCCGGTCGCCCTCGTCGTCGGCCTCAGCCCCCAGCAGCCATTCCGGCGGCAGCTCGCTGGGGGATTTCAGGTATTTTGCGAACAGATCGAACAGGATCTGCTCGGCCTCGCCCATCACCCGCATCACCCGCGCGTGGCGGTACATGTGCTGGTACAGGAAGCGTTTGATGGCGGCCTCTTCCTCGGCCACTTCGGCGGGGAACGCGACCAGCGCCCGGCTCTGCCGGCGGACATCCTGGGCCGATTGCGGCTTCACGGCCGCGAGGTTCTTCCCTGTCTCCGCAAACACCGCTCCGATCAGGTGCGAGATCAGCTCCCGCACCAGCTCGGCACCGCGCCGGACGTCTTCAAGATCGGGATAATGCGCCGCAGTCTCGGCGATGATCTCCGCCGTCAGCGGCATCACCTTGAGATCGTCGAGCTGGAACAGGCCGGCGCGCAGACCGTCATCGATGTCATGGGCGTCATAGGCGATGTCGTCGGCGATCGCGGCGACCTGCGCCTCCAGCGAGGCGAAGCTCCACAATTCGAGATCGTAGGTCTTGACGTAGTCGGCGATCCCGACGGGAACGCCATGCTCGCGGTAGCGCCCGACCGGGGCGCCGCTGCGATCGGTCAGCGGACCGTTATGCTTGACGATGCCTTCCAGCGATTCCCAGGTCAGGTTGAGCCCGTCGAACTCGGGATAGCGGTGCTCGAGCGAAGCCACGACGCGCAGCGTCTGGGCATTGTGGTCGAAGCCCCCGAACGCCTTCAGACAGGCGTCCAGGGCCCGCTCGCCGGCATGCCCGAACGGCGGATGACCGAGATCGTGCGCGAGCGCCAGAGTTTCGGTGAGGTCCTCGTCGAGCCCGAGCTGGCGGGCCAGCGCGCGGGCGATCTGGGCCACCTCCAGCGAATGGGTCAGCCGGGTGCGGTAGTGGTCGCCCTCGTGGAACACGAACACCTGGGTCTTGTACTTGAGGCGGCGGAACGCGGTGGAATGGATCACCCGATCGCAATCGCGCCGGAACGGGCTGCGGGTCCGGCTCGGAGGCTCGGCGACCAGCCGGCCGCGGCTGCGATCGGGGTCGCAGGCATAGGGCGCGCGGGGGGCTGCCATTCCGACGGACACGGCGAATTTAGTCCCTATCCATTTGATTCTGCGTATGGTGGCACTTAACTATGTCGGGCGCGGGATACCAAATGAATTGGGTATGACGCCGGGACTATCGGAGACCAGCAATGACGACTGCCGTGACCATCAGCGACCGGGCCGCACGCCGGATTGGGGAGATCCTTAAGGGCGAAGGTTCTGGCGCGATGCTGCGCATCTCCGTCGAGGGTGGCGGGTGCTCCGGTTTCCAGTACAAGTTCGACATCGACCGTGCCCGCACCGACGACGATCTCGTGATCGAGCAGGACAATGCGGTGGTGCTGGTCGACTCCGCCTCGCAGCCGTTTCTGGCGGGATCGCAGGTCGATTTCGTCGACGACCTGATCGGCGCCTCGTTCCGCGTCAACAATCCCAACGCAACCGCGTCCTGCGGCTGCGGGACGAGCTTCTCGGTCTAGCGCACCTACGCGCCCGTTATCTGCCTTTCCTCGTCCGTCCAAGCCACCTCGGCCGGCATCAACGTCGGCTGGAGCGGTGCGTCCTCCGACATGACGTGACCGTCCAGCGCCCGCAGGAGCGCTCCGACCAGTGCCGGCTTGCGCAGCGGCTTGGCCAGGAAGTCCGACATGCCGGCTTCGCGGCAGATCTTGATGTCCTCGGGGAAGGCGTTGGCGGTCAGCGCGACAATCGGCAAGGCTTCGAAGCGCTCGCCTTGCGCGCGGATCGCGCGGGTGGCGGCGAGCCCGTCCATGTCGGGCATGCGCACGTCCATCAGCACGACGTCGTAATTGCCCTCGCAGGCTGCCGCGACGGCTTCGGTCCCGTCGGTGACGACACGCAGCTCGATGTCGAATGCCCCCAGCATCTTGCTCACGACCATGCGGTTGACCGCATCGTCCTCCGCGACCAGCACCTTCAGCGGCCGGTCGAGACCGGAGATCCGGGCCTGGAGCTCGTCGGCTTCGTCGCGGCCGCCAGCCTGATCGGACGCCTGCGCCTGGCTCCAGGGCAGGACCAGCGTGAAGCGGAAGGTCGAGCCCTCTCCCGGCGTCGAGATGACGCCGATCGTGCCGCCCATCTGCTCGATGATCCGCCTGCTGATGGCAAGGCCGAGGCCAGTGCCGCCGAAGCGGCGGCTGATCGAGGCATCAGCCTGGGCGAAGTCGCTGAACAGCAGGTCGAGCTTGTCGGGCGCGATACCGATGCCGCTGTCGGTCACCGTCCATTCGACGGTCGCCAGCAGGTCGCGCCGCGCCTGGCAGGTCGCCGATATCGTCACCTCGCCTTCGTCGGTGAACTTCACAGCGTTGGAGGCGAGATTGAGCAGCACCTGGCGGATGCGCGCGACGTCGCCGCGGAGCGTCGGCGGCAGGTTCGGATCGAGCTCGACCTTGACCGTGAGCCCCTTGCTCTTGGCGCTGGCGCGCACCACGGTCGCAACCGTCTCGACCAGCGCCTGCGGCGCGAAGTCGATCGCCTCGAACTGGAAGCGGCCTGCTTCCAGCTTGGAGAGATCGAGAATGTCGTTGAGGATGCGCTGGAGGTTGTCGCCGGACTCGCGGATCGTGGTGACGGCCTCGCGCTGCTCCGGATCGAGCCTGGTTTCGAGGAGCATGCTGGCAAGACCGAGCACGCCGTTCATGGGCGTGCGGATCTCGTGGCTCATCACCGCCAGGAAGTCTGACTTGGCGCGGCTTTCGGCCTCGGCCTTTTCCGCGCGCCAGCGCTCGGTGACGTCGCGCCCGAAGCCGCGATAGCCCAGGAAATGACCGTCACGATCATGGGCCGGCTTCGCCGTCAGCGACCACAGCCGGGCCTCGCCGCCGGCGACGACCTTGAGATTCATCTCGTGCAGCGGCTCGGCCTGCTCCATCAGGCCGACGATGTTGTAGGCCGCTGACTTGTCCTCGGGGCAGAGCATGTCGAGCACGTCGGCGAACTGCGCGCCTTTCAGCAGCGGAAGCGGCAGCTGCGCGACGTCCGCGAAGCGTTGCGGCACGTCGACGAGACGTCCCTCTGCATCGGTCTGCCAGAGCCAGTCGCTGGCGTTCTCCTGAAAATCCTTCAGCAGCAGCGAGATGATCTCGGTCTGGCGCTCGAGCTCGAGCTGGGCCTTGAGATTGCCGAGGAAGAGGTTGCCCTGGGAGACGATGTTACGCGCCATGAAAAATGCGAACAGCAGCAGGAACACGGCGGTCACCAGATATGGGCCGGTGCCGCACAGGAGGAGCGCGCCGGCGCAGGCGATCGTCATGGTCGCGAGATAGACGAGGCCCGCGCGCGGGAAGGTCGAGAGCGTGAAAGCGCCGCCGGACATCATGCCGACCATCAGGCAGGCCAGGAGCAATTGACTGGTCGGCTCGATGCGGCTGAACAGAGCGAGCGGCAGCGCGCCCCAGATCGCGGCGAGAAAAAACGCCTGCCGCAGCATCTGCCGCGCCGCGTGCGGCGATGTCTCCTGCGGCGGGTTCTGATGCGACTTGTGCCACGCGCGCACCGCGAGCGAAGCGGTGGCGGCGAGCGTCAGGCCCCAGATCGCGAGGAAGTCGTTCCAGCCCCTGCCCCAGAACAGGATCAGCACGATGGCGACGTTCAGCATCGTCACGGCCATCGTCACAGGGATCAGCTGGGTCACCGCGTCGATCTGCTTGGCGCGGATGCGGCGGATCTCGCGCTCGCTGAGATCGGCGGTCAGACCGTCCTCGATCTCGAAGCCGCCGAGCCAATACAGGAACGCGCCGATCAGGCCGTCACGCGGCTGAGTTCGATTCATCGCCTTGTCCGGCCATCCATCCGAGGAACCTCTTGACGATCAATGGCCTGCGGCCTGCTTAAGCCGGGTTAATTTTGTGGGAGATTTTGCGGCCGGCTTGACGGGTGCGTTTGCATTTTGTTCTAACCAAGACCCCCGCCCGGAGCCCTGCCAATGCCCATCAGAGTAGCCACCTGGAACGTGAACTCGGTCCGGCAGCGGATCGATCTGCTCCTGACCTGGCTGAAAGAGTGCCAGCCGGACATCGTCTGCCTGCAGGAGATCAAGTGCGTCGACGAGGCCTTTCCGCGGCTGGAGATCGAGGCACTCGGCTACAACGTGGTGACGCACGGGCAGAAGACGTTCAACGGCGTCGCCCTGCTCTCCAAGCTCAGGTTCGACGAGACCAAGTCGGGCCTCGCCGGCGACGACGAGGATAGCCATGCCCGCTTCCTCGAAGGCGTGGTGACGCTGAAGCGAGGGGTGCTGCGCATCGCCTGCCTCTATCTGCCCAATGGCAATCCGGTCGGGACCGATAAATATCCCTACAAGCTCAAATGGATGTCGCGGCTTCTTGATTATTCGAAGGAGCGACTCAAGGAGGAGGTCCCGCTGATCCTGGCCGGCGACTTCAACGTCATCCCGCATGCCCGCGACGTGCACAATCCGGCCGCCTGGACCGAGGACGCGCTGTTCAAGACCGAGACGCGCGAGAGCTTCCAGTCCCTGCTCGGCCTCGGCCTCAGCGACGCCTTGCGCGCCGTCACCGACGAGGGCGGGCTCTACACGTTCTGGGACTACCAGGCCGGGGCCTGGCAGAAGAACCAGGGGCTGCGGATCGACCACCTGCTGCTGTCGCCGCAGGCCAGCGACAAGCTCGCCAATGTCGGCATCGACAGCTATGTGCGCGGCTGGGAGAAGCCGTCGGATCACGTGCCGGTGTGGGCGGATCTGGATCTCGAGGCGGCTTAAGGCCGCCTCAGCCGATCACTCCCGACGCCCCTGCACCCATTGCTCCAGCATTTGCAGGGCCATGGCGCGGTCGTCGTCGGAGGCCTTGGCGAAGGCGCGGTTGTAGCTTTCCTTGATCCAGACCTCGTCGGCACCGGCGCTGTCGCGCGCCAGCGTCAGCCACATCAGGCCGCGTGCGGCCTGCCGCGGCAGGCGGTCGCCGTTGAACAGCATCTGACCGAGCAAGGCCTGGGCCTGATGCTGGCCCTTCTGCGCGGCGAGGCCAAGCCAGCGCGCGCCATAGCGGTAGTCCTCGCGCGAGGCGTCCGGGGTCTTCAGGTACAGACGGGCGAGGTCGTACTGCGCGTCCGCGTTGCCGAAATAGGATGCGGCATAGGAGAACATCTCGCGGGCGCGGTCCGGGTCGGCCTTGACCTTCGAATTCGGGATGCCGGCCAGATAGTAGCGGCCGAGGGCGACGAAGGCGTTGGCCACGATCTGCGCCTGCGGCGCCGACGGGCTGTCCTCGGCATGCGCGTTGGCGATCCGGCTGAAATATTCGAAGGCACGCAAATCGTCCTGGGCGACGCCGTCGCCGTTGGCGTACATGCGGCCGAGCTTCCATTGCGCGATGGGGTGGCCGCCCTCGGCGGCATATTGCAAAGCGGTGAGCGAGGTTTCCTGGGTCGCGACCTGCGGCGGAACCTTGGTGCGCACCGCACCCGCAGCGCCGGGCAAGGTCGTCACGACCGGGATGGTGGCATCCTTCGGGTTGACCGGCGCACCGTCGAAGGCGAACGCCGGCGCGGCCAGCGCAGCCGCCCCCAACACAAACGCAACTGTGGCACGCCTAAATGTCCGCATAGCACTGTTTCTCGTGCGCGCCGCCCGGATGGGTCACTGCCCCCCCGACCGCCGGTCCAACCTGCTGAGCATATTTCCAGAGCGCACCCGACGTGTGGTTAGTCGCGCGGGCGCTCCATTTGGTTCTGCGCTGGGCGAGCTCGGCGTCGCTCAATTTTACGTTAAGAGTACCGGCCACCGCGTCGATCTCGATGACGTCGCCGTCCTCGAGCAGCCCGATCGGGCCGCCGACCGCCGCCTCCGGCCCGACATGGCCGATGCAGAAGCCGCGGGTGGCGCCGGAGAAGCGGCCGTCGGTGATGAGCGCGATCTTGCCGCCCATGCCCTGGCCGGTCAGCGCTGCCGTGGTCTGGAGCATTTCCCGCATGCCGGGACCGCCCTTCGGCCCCTCGTAGCGGATCACGATGACTTCGCCTTCACGGTAGGTGCGGTTCTGGACCGCCTCGAACGCGTCCTCCTCACGGTCGAAGCACCTGGCCGGACCGGTAAACCTGAGGTTGGACATTCCCGCGACTTTCACGATCGCACCTTCTGGCGCCAAATTGCCCTTCAGGCCGACCACACCGCCTGTCACGGTGATGGGTTTGTCTGCCGGGTGCACCACGTCCTGGTGCGGATTCCATTTCACGCTCTTGAGGTTTTCGGCGATCGTGCGGCCCGTGACGGTAAGGCAATCACCGTGCAGGAAGCCGTTGTCGAGCAGCGTCTTCATCAGAAGCGGTATGCCACCTACTTCAAACATGTCTTTGGCGACATAACGGCCACCCGGCTTCAAATCCGCGACATATGGTGTCTTTTTGAAGATTTCAGCGACGTCGAACAGGTCGAACTTGATGCCGACCTCGTGCGCGATCGCAGGCAGGTGCAGCGCAGCATTGGTCGAGCCGCCGGATGCAGCGACCACGGCGGCCGCATTCTCCAGCGCCTTGCGGGTGACGATGTCGCGCGGCCGGATGTTCTGGGCGATCAGGTCCATCACCTTCTCGCCCGCGGTCATGCAGAAGGCGTCACGGATCTCGTAGGGCGCCGGGGCACCGGCCGAGTACGGCAGCGCCAGCCCGATCGCCTCTGAGACGGTCGCCATGGTGTTGGCGGTGAACTGCGCGCCGCAGGCGCCGGCCGAGGGACAGGCGACGCGCTCGATCTCGTCGAGGTCCTCGTCCGACATGGCGCCGACCGAATGCTTGCCGACCGCCTCGAACATGTCCTGCACGGTGACCTGCTGCCCGCGGAAATTGCCGGGCAGGATCGAGCCGCCATAGATGAAGATCGAGGGCACGTTGAGGCGGACCATCGCCATCATCATGCCCGGCAGCGACTTGTCGCAGCCGGCGAGCCCGACGAGCGCGTCATAGGCATGGCCGCGCACGGTCAGCTCGACCGAATCGGCGATGCATTCGCGCGACGGCAGCGAGGAGCGCATGCCGTCATGGCCCATGGCGATGCCGTCGGTCACGGTGATGGTGCAGAATTCGCGCGGCGTGCCGCCGGCGGACGCGACGCCTTTCTTCACCGCCTGAGCCTGACGCATCAGCGCGATGTTGCAGGGAGCAGCTTCGTTCCAGCACGAGGCGACGCCGACGAAGGGCTGGTGGATCTGCTCGGTGGTCAGACCCATGGCGTAGAAATAGGACCGGTGCGGCGCGCGCGCAGGGCCTTCCGTCACGTGACGGCTCGGCAGCCTTTGCTTGTTGATCTTCGCGCCCATCGCAACCAGCTTCTCCGGCCAACCCTTTCAGACCCGAAAAATCAGAGCCAAGATTTGAATCGACCTTGGGATTTTCTCGTCGCCTTCGAAGACCGCCACTGCCCTTAAAACATTAGAGCGATTTTATTCATGTCCGGGTGTGGCCAAAAAGCGGCGGCGATGCGAACCGCCGGTGATAAGGGTTAAATCCGATGTGGGGTGTTGCACAGACAGCACAATCGTTACCGGGAAGACACGGGTTTGCTTACGGGATACCTCGCTAAAGTGACGATCGACAACCTGAGATCTTTCGGAAGGCACAGAACATCCACTCTGGACAACAGGCGGGCATTCCCGAAGTGAGTCGGCGGCAGCCCCACGCGAACCGATGCGCATCGCTCGTGTCCCGGACAAGTTGCAACGCGCGGGCGTTGCGGCGCGGAGTCGGCACGCCAGGCAACACGGCGATTGCGGATAGATGGGCGCCGGCTCGGCAGCGCACCGTTGAACCGGACGATGCTTCGCATCGCCGGGGGACGCTGCGCTGCGTCCAGGGCACGAGAGCGAAGAGTAGCGCTCGCTCTCTCCTCCTCGTCATTGCGAGGAGCCCTTGCGACGAAGCAATCCAGAATCCCGCCGCGGAAAGATTCTGGATTGCTTCCGCCTTCGCCAAAGGCTTCCGCGGACAAGTCGCTGCGCTCGCAATGACGGAGTGTGAGGCGACGCTGCGTTCTCCAAGTAACACTTGTCATTCCCCGCGAAGGCGGGGAATCCAGTACGCCGCGGCCTCTCGATTCAATCACTGGCGTCTCGGAGTACTGGATCGCCCGGTCAAGCCGGGCGATGACACCGAATGTGTGGACGCAGACGTGCGTACTCGGCCTCGCGGCGCATTTCGCCCGAGCTTTGCTTGATCTCGCCGCCCTCATAGCCAAGAGGGCGCAGGGAAGGCCGGGTGCCGGCGGCACCCGCGGTCCACTGCGCTAGAGCACACGCAGGAAGAACCGCACAGCAGCATACAGGTGAAGCCCAACACACGGCCTTCCCTGCGCGATGGTCGGACGGCTTATGCCGCGCTCTCCCGGGAGCCGAGTTCCCTCTGGCCTCCCTCGCTCCCGCGAAAGTCACCGGCACCGCGCCGGTTGACGCCAATGCCGCATTCGCCAGAGCTTGACCGTAGCAACGACGGCCAGGACCACACGGTTTTGCCGTACGCGCGGTTCGTTGGCGCCGCAGGGTTCGACGGCGTTGTGCACGTTGCCATCGAAATGCCGGCGCGACGAACCTGACAGCGCCGCTCGTCCGTACGAAGCCTCGGGCTCACGGAGAGCAATCCGCCCTGCCCTCAGCTCTCGTACACGACGCTGCCGCGTCCACCGCAAGCCCGGCTCGCGACAATGACGACCTCATGATCGCCCCTCGAGATTGAGCCGGGATGGGCGACACATACGTCATTTCCGAATTTCGGTAAAGTGGAATATTTTAGAGCGGGCAGATTGACAGAGAAGCGAAACATCGACGAGACGGCGACGCCGAACATCAGGACCGCCCGCGCGAGCGTTGCGCCTGGGCCCAGGCGACAGCGACATCGCGTGGCGGGGCATCGACGCGCTTGATGGGGGTCAATTCGCCGGAGGCCGAGACGATCGCCGTTTCTTCGCGGCGGCAACGCGTGCAGACGAAGCGGACCTCGTGCGGCGACGCCGACCAGCTCGACCGTTTCACATTGGCCGCCATCGGCCAGGCATCGCAATGCGAGCACGACACCAGAAATCGACCGGGATCGAGCATACCCATTCCATTGGACTCCGCGTCCTGCCGCCTCCTTCAATGATTAATGCATGTGAATCGTTCCGGTGCTACAGCACCGCCGGCATTGGCTCGAGTGCCCTACCGGTTCCGCGCATCCGCAAAGTGCTCAGCGGGCGCCCTTGAGGGTGCAGGAGGTCGTGCAGGTGACCGTCGTGCCGCGGTCGCACGTTTTGCAGGCGCTGACGCACTGGTTCATGTCGCGTGGATTGTAGCTGTAGTTGCGCAACGGACAGGCCGGATTCGTCGAGCCGGTGATGTCCTGCTCCTGATCGCAGGCCGCCGTCATGAGCGCGAATATGATCACTGCAACGAGGCGCATGGGATTGCCCTGTCAGACATGGCAAATCACACTCACGAGGCGCGCTGCATTGCAGCGAACCCCGGCCTTCCCACCAACGAGTGTCGCCGACCGGCGATGCTCGCTTGCTCCAAGGATGCGCGCCAAACGTTAAGAACGGATTTCAGCCGGCTCAGGCCGCAGCAGTCGTCGCGATCGCCTGCCGGATATCGACGGCCAGCTGACGGTACTGTTCCCCGAGCTTCAAATAGAACTCGCGCTTGCTGCTGTCGGTGGCGAGCTTGGCGATCAGCTCGCATTCGGCGCTGAGCGTCTCGAACCGTTCCAGCCTGTCCTCGAGATGTGTCATCGGCGTGTCCCCATCAGACGCCTCATGGACACCCAACCTAAGCCCGGGAAATAGGTCACGGCGAACATCGTTATGGAGTAGCATCTTTTTTCCGGCGCGGCGTGCCGACCGCAAAGGCACGGCTATTTCTGCTCCAGCCGCCAGACGCCGTCCCAATCGGGATCCGGCGGATTGGCCGCAAATTGAGCGATGCGGCCGAGCATCGTGCGCGAGGGGCCGTCGCCGGGGACCGCCTCGAGCGCCGCGTTGAAGGCGGCGCGGGCCTCGTCGAAGCGCCGCGCACGATAGGCGGCGAGACCATCGGCATAATGCGTGCGCAAGCTCACTTGCGCATCGCTGAGCGCGCCCGGTCTCGCCATCAGCTCGAAGATCGCCTGCGGCGCGCTTTGGCCCGCGACCGCCAGACGATCGATCTCGCGCAATTCCAGGCGCGATCCGATCCCGTCCGCGGTCGCCTGCGAGATCAGGATGCGGGTGCCGTAGACCTTGTTGACGGCCTCCAGCCGCGAGGCGAGATTCACGGCATCGCCCATCACGGTGAAGCTCATCATCAGCTCGGAACCGATACTGCCGGTCAGGACCTCGCCCGTGGCGATGCCGATGCGAAGATCGCACGGCGCCGGCATGGCGCGAATGCCGAGCAGGTCCGGCAGCTGCTTCTGCAGCGCGGGCACCTGATCGGTCATCTCGACGGCGGCGAGCCCTGCGAGCAGACCCTGCTCCTCCTCCTCGATGAAGGGCGGCCCCCAATAGGACATGATGGCGTCGCCGATATATTTGTCGATGATCCCGCGATTGTTCCTGATGGGAGCAGACATCACGGTGAAGTAGTGGTTCATCACCTTGACGAGGCCGCGCGGCGTCATGCCCTCGCTCATCGAGGTGAAGCCGCTCATGTCGCAGAACAAGATGGTCATCACCCGGCGCTCACCGTCGATGGCGACCTCCGGCCGGTCGATCAGGCCCTGCACCACCTTCGGGTCGATGTAACGGCCGAAGGTCTCGCGAATGCGCTCGTTGTGCCTGAGCTGCTCGATCATGCGGTTGAAGGCGGCAGCGAGCTCGCCGATCTCGTCCTGTGTCGAGACGGTGATGGGCTTGTCGAACCGGCCCGCCTCGACCTCGCGGGCGCCGGCCAGCAGCAGGCGCACCGGTCGCGTGATGCCGCTACTCACCAGCAGCGCAAACACGAAGCCGACGATCGCCGCGAGCAGGGTTACGACCCCCGACACGATGATGGTCTGGTGCTGGCGGCCGATCACCTGAGACGTCGAGAAATAGACCTGCGCCAGCATGTCGGCGCGGATCGCATCGACCTTCCGGTTGAACGCATCGCGCAGCGTGTCGAGGTGTTCCAGCGTGCCGCGGGCCGCAGCCATATCCTTGGCGTCGACCTGCTTGAGCAGTTTCGCATTGCCCTCGTCCAGATCGCGCCGCAGCTCGGTGACGGAGCTTTCGATCCGGACGTCGAGCCGTGCCAGCGCGGCGTTGTCGGAATACGTCCTGGGGTCGTCGATGATCGCGTTGATGAGCTTGCGAGCGGCCTCGGCCTCCCGCTCGAAATTGCGGTCCAAGGCCTCGAAGTCGCGAAGCCGCGCCGCGTAGGCCTCCTCGTCCGACGGCGCCTCCATCCTGGTCATCACCATCCGCCGCTGCGCCAGCGCCCGTTCCAGCGAGCGGATGTTCGCGCGCGCCAGATGGCTATAGGCGGGGATGTAGCGGTTGGTCAGCTCGTCGAGCAAAATGCCGACCTGGCTGGACATCACCATCGACAGGATCGAGGTGACCAGCATCAGGACGATCAATCCGAGCGCGATGCCGACGATCTTGCGCCGGATCGACTGGTTGAAAATCGGCATAGGTACAGGGCAAAGGCTGAAAGGATGAAGAGAAGGAACTCATACACCGGATTTCGCCGAGGGAACACGCGCAATCTGACCGTTCCGGCGTCCTGTACCGTGCGCAATCGTCGCGCGAGTCCAGATCGTTAACAAAGGTTAAAGCCACTGCCTCTTCCGTCACTTCGGAAGTTCCCCAGTTCCAATCCGTATTTTGCCGCATTGTTGCGACAGCCTGAGGATGCGACACGATGCCGACGCATCGTTCGGTACTTTGATTCGCAAGCCGCATGTCGCGGACCTTGGTTTGTAGTGGTTTTCGCAGGGGGGACCATCCAATGAACCAGTGCCTACGCTCGCTCGCGTGTGTCGTTGCCGTGGCCGCGATGGCCCTCCTTCCCACCGAGCTTGCGGCGAAGAGCAGTCAAAAATCATCCGCACCGAAGAAGACGCATGAGGCGAAAGCGGGCAAGCACCGCCACGCCTCCGCCGGCAAAGCGCGGCACGGCAAGCACGCCGAGGCCAAGCGCAAATCGAAGAAGGCGGTCGAGGAGCCCGCGGCCAAGCCGCCGCTGACCGGCGATCTTGCCGCGCTCAAGGACGCCATCGACCTGACGCGCAAGGGCAAGACCGAAGACGCGAGCGCTGCGCGCGACCGCATCACGGACCCTGCCGGACAGAAGCTCGCCGACTGGTTCATGCTGCGCCATCCCGACAGCACCGCGAATTTCAAGCGCTACGCCGCCTTCCTCGCCGCCAATCCCGGTTGGCCGAGCAGCGCCCTGCTCCGCCGCCGTGCCGAGGCACGGCTGTGGCAGGAGAAGGCCGACGCGGCCATCGTGCACAAGTTCACGATGGATCGCCCGACCAGCGCCAAGGGCAAGTTCGCACTCGCGCGCGTCCTGCTCGCCGAAGGTGAGACCGACAGGGCTGCGCGGCTGGTCCGGGAAACCTGGCGCGCGGAGGAACTGTCCGAGCGGAGCGAAGAGGACTCCTATGCGGCGTTCGGCGACCTTCTGTCCGCCGACGATCACCGCGCGCGCATGGACAAGCGCCTCGGCGCCAAGGATTATGCAGGTGCGCGGCGCGCGGCGAAGCGGCTCGGCGAGGACGCGCTCGCGATCGTGAAGGCCTGCGCCGCCGTCACCGGCAAGGCGAGCAAGGCCAAGGATCTGCTCGAGGACGTCGCGGCCGAGGAGCGACGCGATCTCGGTTACGTGCTGTGCCGCGCGCAGTGGCATCTTCAGAACGACCGCATCGACGACGCGGCCGAGGTGATCCTCGCTGCCAAGCCCGACATGATGGCCGCGCAGGACACCGATGCCTGGTGGCGCGAGCGCCGCATGCTGGCGCGCAAGCTGCTCGATCAGGGCAAGGCCAGGATCGCCTATGACGTGGTGCACACGGCCGCGGTGCCGGAAAAGGAGGTCTACCGCGTCGACTATCACTTCATGTGCGGCTGGATCGCGCTACGCTATCTCGACGATCCCAAGACGGCGATGGTGCATTTCGCCTCGATCGACGCTGGCTCGTCCAATCCGATCGCGCTGTCGCGGGCGCATTACTGGCGCGGCCGCGCGGCCGAAGCCATGGGCGCGGCGGCCGACGCGCGCATGAGCTACCGGGCGGCGGCGCGCTATCACACCGCCTATTACGGCCAGCTCGCCCGCGCCAGGCTCGGCCTCGACGGCATCGAACTGCGTCCGCCCTCGCCGGTGCTGGCCTCGGCCGATGCGCAGCTTGCGGACGAGCGCGTGCGCGCCGCCGACATGCTCTACGGCATCGGCGAGCGCGACATGGTGTTCTATTACGCCGAGGATTTCGCCAAAGAGAGCACCGACGTCGCCGCGCTGGAAGCGCTCGGCGAGCTTGCGGGCCGGCGCAACGATGCGCGCGTGATGCTGGAGGTCGGCAAGACCGCGCTGGCGCGCGGGCTCGCGCTCGACCATTACGCCTTCCCGACCATCGGCATCCCCGAGCACAAGCAGGTCGCACCGGCGATCGAGACCAGCGTGATCTATTCGGTGGCACGCACCGAGAGCTCGTTCGAGCAGCGCGACAAGTCGCATGCCAACGCGGTCGGGCTGATGCAGGTGACGCCGGAAGCGGGACGCGACACCGCGAAGCGCTTCGGCCTGACTTACGACTGGGACAGGATGGTCTCCGACCCCGTCTACAACACGCAGATGGGCGCCGCCGAGCTCAGCGCGCTGTTCTCGGAATATCGCGGTAACCAGATCATGACCTTCGCCGGATACAATGCCGGCCGCGGCCGCGTGCGCGAATGGGTGCAGAAGCGCGGTGATCCCCGGGACCCCAACGTCGACCCGGTCGACTGGGTCGAGCGCATCCCGCTGTCCGAGACGCGCAACTACGTCCAGCGCGTGATGGAGAACGTGCTGGTCTACCGGGCAAGGTTCGAGGGCAGCAGCATGATCGCCGGCAAGAGCGACCAGCGCGTGGTGACGCACGAGGCCAGCGCAACGGAGCCAGCGGCGGCCGCAGCACCCATTCCCTGATCGACGCCGCCGGGGCTGGACGCGGCGCCTGCAAGAATACGGTGCTGCGGCTTCTACGCGCGTGCAGCCGCGCAGCTAAAGCGCGATGCGATTAGGATGAATCGTCATCGCGCTTTAGGTTATTGTTTGAGCATGATCGTTTCGGAAAACCGCTTCACACTTTTCCGGATCATGCTCTAGGTGTCACCTCCTTCCATCGTGATCGGGTCGCGACTGTCCAAGTATGCGCCGGTCAAAGCTCTCGCGAAGGTCCAGGCGGTGATCGTGCAGCTCCAGCACCAGACGGCACTCATCACCGTCAACGTCTGGATCATGCTGCCAGCGGCTAGCTCGACCTTGCCGGCAATTGGTTCCGTCCGCCCAGGCACCGGCCAGTGCATGAACAACGTGGAGAATTCGCCGCGCCGGTAACAATCGTCGTCACAGTAACGGCGCTGCGTCCGCGCATGGCGGACATAGCCGGAGCGGAGCGACCGCGAGCATGTGCTGCACGCGGCCGCGTGCAACGGCGGCTCGTGATTGACCACCACGAATTTCATGAAGCCGCTCTCACGCCATCTTTGGCGAGCGTCTCGCAGAACAGCGCGTAGCACTGATGATCGCAGTAAGGCAGACGGGTCGCGATCTCGCGCAAATAACTGCCGCTGATCGGCTCGCAGCACTGCATGCACGAGGTCTGCCGGAACGGGGTCCGGCCGTTGACCAGCACGAAAGCGAATCTCATGTGGCACCTCCCAAAGCGAAGCAGTAAACGCTGTCGAGCGGAGACAGTGCGGGCGGTGGAGCGCACAGATGATTCCGGCCGTCCGGATTATCCCTGTTTCGCTCCACCTTTTGCGGTGGGATCAGAATGTATCTCCCGTCCTCCCGGCGCCGCGCATAGATCTGGCCGTCGATGTACTTGATGTCGGTCGGATAACAGTCGGCGCTGTTGCAACAACTGAGGCTCGGGTTATCAGGCATGTGCCAGGAGGAATAGAACTTTTCGTGCAGCGCCTGGTCCTGGGGTGGGTGCTTGCGATGAACGGCACCGTGTCCCGTCTCCTGTGCCTGGCCGGCCGCGATGGGGGCGATGAGAACGATCCAGCAGAAGAGCTTGCATGAGCGGTTCAACGCACGGCCTCCCGGATCAACTCTCCAATCCAGCCTTATGCGACCTGGGCCCGAAACAACCACCGGCGGTCGCGTTCGCTTCGCGTGCGGAAACGATCAACGCACTTCTTGGAGCAGAGCGCCGTGCGCCAGGAATAGTAGCGGATCAGGCCAAACTTGCCGCCGCACACCGCACAGCCCTTGACTGAGGAGCAACTTTCGGACGCCGATGGGCGACGCTCAGGAAGTACCGACATATCGCACATTGCTGTCTCCCTCTGTTGCTTGCGCTTTTCTCGGCTGTTCGCTTCGACACTCCCGATGGTCGAGAGGCTAGTCCGCCGGGCACGAAACGCTCAATTGTACGGAGGTAAAATGGCCGACATGACTAGGCATGGAGGAGCTATACCTAAGTTTGTCCCGTATTCGCCCGGGCCCACGCGGCCCGAGTTCAACGAGACGGCGCACGACGCACCGGCTGCACGGTCACCGTGAACCTCGGCCGGCACGGTGTCCGTGAGGCGCCGCAATGGACCTGGCGGTGAGCGGACGGTCCAAAGGCGAACGTCATGACGGCCGACCCGACTTTGGCTGGAATTGCTCCTCTGGCCGCAACGTGCTCTACTCCTGTTCACGCAGAGAGTGCCGGGAGCGTCAGCGATGAAGCCTGGCCGGGCAGCGACGTTCGGAAAGTCAGCCGCGCAATTCCTCGTCGGCTGCTTGAGGCAAACTGTTCCCGCCAAGCAGCGCACCGATGCCAATGCCGCCGACTTGCTCGAGGCGGTCAAGCAATGGCAGCAGGTCTTCGAGCACACGCCGGTCATGTACTTCATGGTGGATCCGGCCGGTACCGTGATCAACGTGAACACATTCGGCGCCGAGCAGCTGGGCTACACGCCGGCGGAGTTGATCGGCCGATCCGTGCTGGATGTCTTCCTCGCGGAAGATCGCGCCACTGTCCGCGCCTGTGTCGCGTTGTGCCTCAAGACCCTTGATCAGTCACACACCTGGGAGATCCGGAAGGTTCGCAAGGACGGCTCGATGTTATGGGTGCGCGAGAACGCCAAGGCCATGCTGCGAGCCAATGGCGGGCCGATCGTGCTGGTCGCCTGCGAGAACATCACTGAGCGGAAGGAGGCCGAGAACGCGCTGCGACAGAGCGAGGCTTATCTCGCCCAGGCGCAGGAATTGAGCCACACTGGTAGTTTTGGCTGGAAGGCCGCAACCCGCGAGATCACCTGGTCCAAGGAGACCTATCGCATCTTCGAATGCGAGGAAGGGACGAAGCCCGCGATCCCCTTCATGCTCCAGCGGATCCATCCGGAGGACCGGCTCGCCGTGCAGCAGACGACGGGCCGGGCGGCGCGCGAGGGCAAGGACTATGATCACGAATACCGGCTGGTGATGCCCGACGGTTCCATCAAATACGTCCGAGCGGTGGCACGGGCAACGCGAGATGCGAGCGGTCGCGTTGAGTTCGTCGGATCGGTAACCGACATCACCGCTACCAAGGAGGCAGAACGCAGGCTTCGTGACAGCGAGCAGCGCTTTCGCGACTATGCCGAAACCGCGTCTGACTGGTTCTGGGAAACCGGGCCGGACCACCGGGTCACCCAGATATCCGAGCACTCCGATACCAACACCGCCCCCGCCGGCCTGATCGGGCTCACGCGTTGGGACATTGCGCCCGACGCCGCTCTCGAGCCCGAAAAATGGCGACAACATCGAGCGGCGCTCGACGCCCACGTCCCGTTCCGCGACCTGGTGTACCGCAGCAAAGACCGTAGTGGGCAGCCGATCTACGTCCGGACCAGCGGCAAGCCCTTCTTCGACGCGGACGGCACTTTCCTGGGCTACCGTGGCGTTTGCACGGACGTAACCGCCGCCATCCGGGCCAACCAAGCCGAAGACGCGCTGCGCAAGGCCCAGGCCGAGCTCGCCCATGTGACACGTGTCACGACACTGGGTGAGCTGACCGCTTCGATTGCGCACGAAATCAATCAGCCGCTCGCTGCAGTGATCGCAAACGCCGACGCCTGCCTCGCCTGGCTGCAGCGCAGTCCGCCGGATCTCAAAGCGGCCCGCCGCTCGGTCGAGTGGATCATCGAGGACGGCAGGCGTGCCGGCGACGTGATCCGTCACGTTCGGGCGCTCGCCAAGCGTTCTGACATCGAGATGGTTCCGCTCGACGCCAATGCGGTCGTGCGGGAGGCCGTCGCGCTGGTTCAGCGCGAGATGGCCAGCCACGCCGTGTCCGTCCGCATGGAGCTGTCGTCGGCACTGCCGAGGATCTTTGGCGATCGCATCCAATTGCAGCAGGTCCTGATCAACCTGATCATGAACGGGATCGAGGCCATGGCAGACGTCCACGATCGCCCGCGCGAGCTGGCGATTCGCTCACAGGCGAGCGGCGATAGCGCGATGCAGGTGAGCGTTTCCGACTGCGGAACCGGCATCAGCGAACAGGCGATAGACCGCCTGTTCACGCCGTTCTTCACCACGAAGTCCTCCGGCATGGGCATGGGCCTGTCGATCTGTCGATCGATCATCGAGGCCCATGGCGGGCGACTTTCCGCCATATCAAACCAGGAGCGCGGCGCGACTTTTCAGATCACCTTGCCCCTCCACCGAGAGGAAGCATCGTGACCGAGCGCGCGGACTCTTCGCCGCCGCAGAAGGACGGCGATCAGCCCCTTGTCCTCATCGTCGACGACGACGCGTCCATGCGCCGTGCGCTCACCAATCTGTTCGAGTCGGTCGGTCTCAAGGTCGAAGCATTCGGCTCGGCGCCGCAGCTCCTGCAGGCCAAGCCGCCAGACGTCCCGAGCTGCCTGGTGCTCGACATCCGCCTGCCCGGAACGAGCGGCCTCGAGCTGCAGGCCGATCTTGCCAAGGCAAATATCCACACGCCTATCATCTTCATTACCGGTCATGGCGATATTCCCATGACGGTTCGGGCCATGAAGAGCGGGGCGATCGATTTTTTGACCAAGCCGGTCCGCGATCAGGACATTCTCGACGCAGTTCAGGCCGCGATCGAGCGAGACCGCAAGCGCCGCGACCTCAACAGGATGGTCTCGACGGTCAGATCACGCTTCGAGTCACTGTCCTCGCGGGAGCGAGACGTATTGTCACTGGTGACGTCCGGCCTGATGAACAAGCAGGTCGCCGCCCAGCTCGGATTGGCCGAAATCACCGTCAAGATCTACCGCGGCCAGATCATGCGGAAGATGGGCGCGAAGTCGCTGGCCGATCTGGTGAGAATGAGCGAGGCGCTCGGGATTGGCCCGAACAAGCCCGATGCACAAACCTAAGTATGAGTTTCCAATCGTGACCGGCAGGTCCACCTTGCGCCTTTATGTTCTAGCCGTGGCGACGGCAAGCGTAATTCCCGGCGAGGAGCGGACGTCTTGTCAGTGGCTTCGGTCATCTCGGTGCTTGACGACGACCCCTACGTTCGGGCCGCGATCAACAATCTCCTGGAATCGCGCGGATACAACGTCCACACATTCGCCTCGGCGGAAGAGTTCCTGAGCTCGACCGATTCGAGCGACACCTCGTGCGTGATCGCCGACGTGCAGATGCCGCTGATGAGCGGAATCGATCTGTTGACAAAGATGCGGGCGCAGGGGTCGGCTACGCCGTTCATATTCATCACAGCTTTCCCGGATGAGGGCGTGCGTGTGCGGGCGCTCGATGCGGGCGCAATCTGTTTTCTCGGTAAGCCGTTCGCCGCCTCGGATCTGATGCAATGCCTGGACCGTGCGCTGGTACCAGGTCACCAAACCACGTCGTGAGCGCCCCGCCGCCAGCAAACGCGGCGGTGACGCCGCGAGGAGTGCGCCGCCCGGTTCAATCCACCTTGATGTTCGCCGCCTTGATGATCGGCCACCATTTGGCGATCTCGGCCCTTTGCCGCCTGCCGAGCGCTTCGGGCGTGAGCTGATCCTTGGGTGTCATCTCGAGACCCTGGCTTTCGAGCTGCTTCCTCACCGCAGGATCGTTCAGCGCCTCCACGGCCGCGGCGTTGAGCTTTGCGACGATCTCCTTCGGTGTGCCCTTCGGCACCCACATGCCCGACCACAGCGTCATGTTGAAGCCTTTCAGGCCCGCCTCCTCCGCGGTTGGGATCTCGGGTGCGGAGGCGAGGCGCTTGTCGTCGGTCACGGCGTAGGCGCGGATGGTGCCGGCGCGGACCTGGCTGATGGAATTGGAGGTCTGGTCGACGATGATGTCGATCTGGCCGGCGATGAGATCGTTCAATGCCGGTGCAGTGCCGCGATACGGCACGTATTGCAACTTGATGCCGGAGACGCTCTCGAAATAGACGCCGGCGATGTGGCTGCCGGAGCCCGCGCCGGCCGTGCCGGCGGTCGGCGGCGACGGTCGCGACTTCAGCCAGTCGATCAGCTCCTTCAGCGAGGTCGCCGGCACCGCATTCTTGCTGACCACGATCATCGGATTGCTCGGCAGCAGCACCACCGGCTCGAGGTCGGCAACGAGGTCGAATTTGAGCTTGTAGACGGCGCCGTTGGCGACGTGGGTCCCGAGATGGCCGAACGAGATGGTGTAGCCGTCGGGCGGCGATTGCACGGCACGGCCGACACCGATCGAGCCGCCTGCTCCGGTGACGTTCTCGACCACGACCGGCTGGCCCAGCGGCACCCGCATACGCTCGGCGAGCACCCGCGCCATTGCGTCCGAAGGGCCCCCGGCCGCGAACGGCACGATGATGGTAATGGGACGCGAGGGAAAATCGTCGGCGCGCGCGGCGCCTGCAACAGCGAGAACAGCAATCAGCGCAGCCCAGAAGGCCTTCTTCATTGTCTTCTCCCCAGTGATGTCTTTTTCTTCACCTCGCCCCGCTTGCGGGGAGAGGTCGAATTGCGAAGCAATTCGGGTGAGGGGGAGTCTCCGCGAACTCAACTTTCACTGTGTTTGCGGAAGCAGCCCCTCACCCCGACCCTCTCCCCGTAAGAACGGGCAGAGGGAGAAGCCAGTTAGAACTTCAAATAGTCAATCGGCTTGTGGCGATCGAGCGTGCGGGTGACCGGCGGCAGCGGATATTTCAGCCCGGTCGCGCAGTTGAACAGCATGACGCGATCGGTCTTGCTGACCCGGCCGTCGGCGAGACTTTCCTTGTAGGCGGCGTAGGTCGCGGCACCCTCGGGGCAGAGCAAGAGCCCCTCCTCGCGCGCGACCTCGTTCAGCGCCGCCGAGATCTCGTCGTCATCGACGGCAATGGCAAAACCTTTGCTCTCGCGCACGGCACGCAGGATGAGGAAATCGCCGATTGCCTGCGGCACGCGGATGCCCGAGGCGATGGTGTGTGCGTCCTCCCAGCGCGTCGCATGCTCGGTCCCGGCCTCATAGGCGCGCACCATCGGCGCGCAGCCGGAGGCCTGCACCGCGACCATGCGCGGGCGCTTTGAGCCGATGAAGCCGATCTTCTCCAGCTCGTCGAACGCCTTCCACATCCCGATCAGGCCGGTGCCGCCGCCGGTCGGATAGAAGATCACGTCCGGCACGTCCCAGCCGAGCTGCTCGGCGAGCTCGAGGCCCATCGTCTTCTTGCCCTCGATGCGGTACGGCTCCTTCAAGGTCGAGGTGTCGAACCAGCCGACTTTCGCCTTGCCCTCGCCGACGATCTTGCCGCAATCGTCGATATAGCCGTTGACGCGGTAGACGGTCGCGCCCTGCAGCTCGATCTCGCTGACGTTCACCTCGGGCGTATCGGCCGGGCAGAAGATCGTGGTCTTGATGCCGCAGGACGTGGCATAGGCCGCCAGCGCCGCGCCGGCATTGCCGTTGGTCGGCATCGCCATGTGCTTGATGCCGAGCGCCTTGCCCATCGACACCGCCATCACGAGGCCGCGCGCCTTGAACGAGCCGGTCGGCAGCCGTCCCTCGTCCTTGACGATGATCTCGCCGCCGCCGAGTTTTGCGCCGAGCTTGGGCAGCCGGATCAGGGGCGTGGTGACTTCGCCGAGCGAGACGATGTCCTGGCATTTGCGCACCGGCAGCAGCTCGCGGTAGCGCCACATGTCGCCGGGGCGCTGGGCGAGCGCATCCTTGGTCAGCGCCTTCTTCACGCCCGCGAGGTCGTAGCGTACCAGAAGCGGCTTGCCGGCCTTGGAGAGGTTGTGAACCTCGTCGGCCGCGTAATGATCGCCCTCCATCGCGCATTCGAGATGGGTGACGAAGGTCGGACGTTCGATGGTGAGATTGTCGTTGTCGTGCATGGGATGATTTCCTTCTTGTTCTGCAAACAGCTCTCTCTGCTCGTCATTGCGAGCGAAGCGAAGCAATCCAGAATCTTTCCGCAGCAGCAGTCTGGATTGCTTCGCTTCGCTCGCAATGACGGCGGCGGGCGACGCGCTCGCCCCTCAAATGTTCAACACCCTTCCATACGCATCCAGCACGGCCTCCTTCATCATCTCCGACAGCGTCGGATGCGGGAAGACGGTGTGCATCAGCTCTTCCTCCGTGGTCTCCAGGTTCATGGCGACGACGTAGCCCTGGATCAGCTCGGTGACCTCGGCGCCGACCATGTGGGCCCCTAACAGCTGGCCGGTCTTCTTGTCGAAGATCACCTTGACCAGGCCCTGGTCCTCGCCGAGCGCGACCGCCTTGCCGTTGCCGACGAAGGGAAAACGGCCGACGCGGATCTCGCGGCCGCTCTCTTTCGCCTTGGCTTCCGTCAAACCGACCGAGGCCACTTGCGGCTGGCAGTAGGTGCAGCCCGGGATCATGTTCTTGTCGAGGGGATGCGGATTGAGGCCCTTGATCGCTTCGACGCAGATCACGCCCTCATGCTCGGCCTTGTGCGCCAGCATCGGGGGGCCGGCAACGTCGCCGATCGCGTAGATGCCGGGGACGTTGGTCTTGCCGTAGCCGTCGACCACGATGATGCCGCGGTCGGTCTTCACGCCGACTTTTTCCAGGCCGAGATTCTCGATGTTGCCGACGACGCCGACCGCCGAGATCACGCGCTCGAACTCTGATGTGACAGGCTTGCCCTTGCCGTCGTCGATGGTGGCGAGGACGCTGTCGGCCTTCTTCTCCAGCTTGGTGACCTTGGTCGAGGACATGATCTTGATGCCCTGCTTCTCCAGCCGCTTGCGGGCGAGGCCCGCGATCTCGGCGTCCTCGACGGGCAGAATCTGCGGCAGCACCTCGACCACGGTGACGTCGCTTCCCATGGTGTGGAAGAACGAGGCGAACTCGATGCCGATCGCGCCGGAGCCGACCACCAGCAGCGACTTCGGCATCCGCTCCGGCACCATCGCCTCGAAATAGGTCCAGACCAGCTTCTTGTCCGGCTCGAGGCCGGGCAGCACGCGCGGCCGCGCGCCGGTGGCGACGATGATGTGCTTGGCCTGGTAGGTCCCCTCGCCTAGCGCGCCCTTCGGGCCCTCGACGTCGGACTTCTTCACCGTGACCTTGCCGGGCGCATCGATCGAGGCCGCGCCCCAGATCACGCTGACCTTGTTCTTCTTCATCAGGAAGCCGACGCCGTCGTTGAGGCGCTTGGAGACGCCGCGCGAACGCTGCACCACCGCCTTCGGATCGAACGAGACCTTCTCGGCGGAGAGCCCGTAGTCCTTCGCGTGCTGCATGTAATGGTAGATCTCGGCCGAACGCAGCAGCGCCTTGGTCGGAATGCAGCCCCAGTTGAGGCAGATGCCGCCGAGATAGGATTTTTCGACGATCGCGGTCTTGAAGCCGAGCTGCGCGGCGCGGATGGCGGTGACATAGCCGCCGGGGCCGGAGCCGATGATGATGACGTCGAAGGATGTGTCGGCCATAGCGGCTCCCGTTCAACTCAAGAAGCGCCGCGGGCGCGGCGCTTGACCAGAAAAGACCTCAGCAGCCATTCGAGCAGCACCACCAGGACTATGATGGCAAGCGCAGTGAGCACGATCGGCTGGGCGATGTTCCGTGCCAGCTGCTCGCCGGCAAAGAACGCAGAGTGAAGAAAATCGAGCCCGACGGGGTTGAGCGCGACGATGACTCCGAGCAATAGCGATATCCATGGCCAGCGGGTCCGGACATGCAAGGTTGCCCCCTCTGCCGCCGCTTCAGACCATCATCATCACGGGGTTTTCGATCAGCTGCTTGAACGCGCCGATCAGCTCGGCGCCGAGCGCGCCGTCGATGGCGCGGTGATCGCAGGACAAGGTCACGCTCATCATGTGCGCGATCTCGACCTTGCCGCCGCGCACCACGGGACGCTCCTCGCTGGTGCCAACCGCAAGGATCGTGGCATGAGGCGGATTGATCACCGCAGTGAAGTGGCTAATGCCGTACATGCCGAGGTTGGAAACGGCCGTGGTGCCGCCCTGGTATTCCTCCGGCTTGAGCTTGCGCGAGCGGGCGCGCGCGGCAAAATCCTTCATCTCGTTGGAGATGGTCGAGAGCGTCTTGGTCTGCGCTTTCCGGATGATCGGCGTGATCAGGCCGCCGGGCATCGCGACGGCGACGCCGACGTCGGAATGGTGATGCTTGACCATGCCGCTTTCGGTCCAGCTGACGTTGCAGTTCGGGATCTTCTGCAGCGCGACCGCCATCGCCTTGATGACGAAATCGTTGACCGAGATCTTGTAGAGCGGCTTCTTCTCCTTGTCCTTCGGCGCGGCGGCGTTGATCTCCTCGCGGGCAGTGAGCAGCTTGCCGATGTCGCAGTCGATGGTGAGGTAGAAGTGCGGGACGTTCTGGATCGATGCGGTCAGGCGCTGGGCGATGGTGCGGCGCATGCCGTCATGCGGGACGATGTCGTAGGAGCCGGGCTCGAACAGCGACAGGATCTGCTTGTCCGACATGGTCGGCGCGATCGCAGGCGCGCCTGACGGTGCCGCGGCGGGCGCTTTCAGACCCTTGCCGGACTTGGCCTGCTCGACGTCGCGGGCGACCACGCGGCCGTGCGGACCGGTGCCGGCGACCATGGCGACATCGATGCCGGCCTCCTTGGCGAGACGGCGCGCCAGCGGCGACGAGAATACACGGCCGCCATGACCATTGGCTTGCGCTGCCGGAGCTGCAGCCTGCTGCGCGGGTGCCGCGGCGGGCGCAGCAGCTTTCGGTGCGGCAGGCGCAGGCGCGGGAGCCGGCGAAGCAGGAGCCTCAGCAGCCTTCGGCGGCGCGGCCGAAGCGCTGGGCTTGGCGCTCCCTGCAGCCTTCACATCCTCGCCCTCGCCGGCGAGCACCGCGATCACGTCGTTGACCGGAACGTCCTGCGTGCCCTCGGGCACCAGGATCTTGGCGATCGTGCCCTCATCGATCGCCTCGACCTCCATGGTCGCCTTGTCGGTCTCGATCTCGGCGATGACGTCGCCGGACTTGACCTTGTCGCCCTCCTTCTTCAGCCATTTGGCGAGGTTGCCCTTCTCCATCGTCGGCGAGAGAGCGGGCATCAGGATGTTGATGGGCATGCTGACCTCAAGAAGAACTTTGCAAAACGTCGTCGTCCGACAGCGGCGACGAACAGACCAGGTTTAGTTGCCGATGTCGCCCTGCCACAGGCGCTCATTGGTTGGGATGGAACGCCAATTCTTCATCATGGTGATGGAGCGGTCGTCGGCAAGGTCGATCCACGGAATCCCGAACCTGTCGAGAATGTCCTTGGAGCCCGGAAAGGTGATGGACTCTCCGATCACCACCAGCTTGACCTTGAACAGCGCGAGCGCGCCGGCGCACATCGAGCATGGCGACAGCGTGGTGTACATGACGGTGTCGTGGAACGAGATCGCGCCGGCCTCGCGCAGGCAGCTCATTTCGCCATGCAGGATCGGATTGTTCTCCTGCACGCGGTTGTTGTGGCCGCGGGCGATGATCTTGTTGTCGCGCGTCAGCACCGCGCCGATCGGCAAGCCGCCCTGCGCGATCGAGGCTTCCGCCTCGCGGATCGCCTCCAGCATCAAATCGTAATGATAGGCTTCGATCGCCATGGTCAGTGCCCCTTGCCGCGCGGCGTGGTGGTGCCCGTGTCGGTGGGGCGCTCGATCTCGGCCTGGAACATGTCGAGGATCCGGTTCAGCGCGTCCTCCTCGGTATATTCGCTCTCGCGCGCATAGGCGCGCGCGGCATGACGTGCGAGATCGACGAGCAGGAGGCCCCACATGTCCGGCTCCTCGAAGGCGCGCTGGAACGCCATCGACAGCCCACCGTCCAGGACGAACACGCGCAGGATCTCGACCGCGTCGTCGCGGGTCATGACGTCTGGCGGCAGTGGCTGCTCCTTGGGGCCTGCCATGGTCTACCTGTAGCAGACGGCTTTAGCGGCCTCGACGACGTCCGCCGCCGAGGGCAGCGCGAGCTTCTCCAGGTTCGCGGCATAGGGCATCGGCACGTCCTTGCCAGACACGCGCGTCACCGGCGCATCAAGATAGTCGAAGGCGTTCTCCATGATGCGCGCGGCGATCTCGGCGCCGACGCCGCTCTGGGCCCACCCCTCTTCCACCGTAACCGCACGTCCCGTTTTCTTCACGGAGTTGATGATGGTCTCCGTGTCCATCGGACGCAGCGTGCGCAGGTCGATCACCTCGGCCTCGATGCCGTCCTTGGCGAGCTCGTCCGCAGCCTTCAGCGCATAGGTCATGCCGTTCGACCAGGAGATGATCGTGACGTGACTGCCGGCGCGCACGATGCGCGCCTTGCCGATCGGGATGATGAAGTCGTCGAGCTTCGGGACTTCGCCAGTGTGGCCGTACAGCACCTCATTCTCGAGGAAGATCACCGGGTTGGGATCGCGGATCGCAGCCTTGAGCAGGCCCTTGGCGTCCGCGGCCGAATACGGCGCCACCACCTTGAGGCCCGGGACGTGCGAATACCACGCCGAATAGTCCTGGCTGTGCTGGGCGGCAACGCGCGCGGCCGCACCGTTCGGACCGCGGAACACGATCGAGCAGCCCATCTGGCCACCTGACATGTAGAGCGTCTTGGCCGCGGAGTTGATGATCTGGTCGATCGCCTGCATGGCGAAGTTGAAGGTCATGAACTCGACGATCGGCTTGAGACCGGTCATCGCGGCACCGACGCCGACCCCGGCAAAGCCGTGCTCGGTGATCGGCGTGTCGATCACGCGCTTGGCGCCGAACTCCTGGAGCAGGCCCTGGGTCACCTTGTAGGCGCCCTGATATTCGGCAACTTCTTCGCCCATCACGAACACGTCCGCGTCGCGGCGCATCTCTTCGGCCATGGCATCGCGCAGCGCTTCGCGGATGGTCTGCGTCACCATTTCGGTGCCGGCAGGGACTTCCGGATCGGGCTCGGCAACGGCCTGCGGAGCAGGCGCGGCTTTCGGCGCGGGCGCCTCGGCCTTTGCTGCGGCCGGCGGCGCGGACTCCGCAGCCTTCGCCGCCGCTGCGGGTGCCTTGGCGAGATCAGCCGCGCTCTCGCCGTCGGCGAGGATGGTCGCGATCGGGGTGTTCACCGCCACGTCGGCGGTGCCCTCGGGGATCAGGATCTTGCCGAGCGTGCCCTCGTCGGTCGCCTCGACCTCCATGGTCGCCTTGTCGGTCTCGATCTCGGCGATGACGTCGCCGGACTTGATCGTCTCGCCCTCTTTCTTCAGCCATTTGGCGAGGTTGCCCTTCTCCATCGTGGGCGACAACGCGGGCATCAGCACTTGAATTGGCATATCTTCTCCAAAGAAAGCTTGCGCGCGCGTTCAGCGGTACACGTCGGTCCAGAGCTCGGCGGCATCCGGCTCGGGATCATGCTGGGCGAAATCGGCGGAGGCGTTGACGATGTCGCGCACTTCGGCGTCGATCGCCTTGAGATCGGCTTCGCTGACCTTGGCAGCGAGCAGCCGATTGCGAACCTGCTCGATCGGATCCTGGTCGTGGCGAACCTTCTCGACCTCCTCGCGTGTGCGATATTTTGCGGGATCGGACATCGAGTGGCCGCGATAGCGGTAGGTCTGCATCTCCAGGATGAAAGGACCCTTGCCGCCACGGCACCAGGCCGCCGCCTCCTCGCCCGCCGCCTTCACGGCGCGGACGTCCATGCCGTCGACCTGCTTGCCCGGGATGTTGAAGGACGCACCGCGCTTGGAAAAATCCTGCTGTGCCGAGGCGCGCGAGACCGAGGTGCCCATGGCGTAGCGGTTGTTCTCGATGACGTAGATCACCGGCAGCTTCCAGAGCTCCGCCATGTTGAAGCTCTCATAGACTTGGCCCTGATTGGCCGCGCCGTCGCCGAAATAGGTGACGCTGACATTGTCGTTGCCGCGATAGTGGTTGGCAAAGGCAAGGCCGGTGCCGAGCGAGACCTGGGCGCCGACGATGCCGTGACCGCCGTAGAAGTGCTTCTCCTTGCTGAACATGTGCATGGAGCCGCCCTTGCCCTTGGAATAGCCGCCGCGACGTCCCGTCAGCTCGGCCATGACACCGTTGGCATCCATGCCGGTCGCAAGCATGTGACCGTGGTCGCGATAGCCGGTGATGACCTGATCGCCCTCTTTGAGGGCCATCTGCATGCCGACCACCACGGCCTCCTGGCCGATATAGAGGTGGCAGAAGCCGCCGATGGCGCCCATGCCGTAGAGCTGGCCTGCCTTTTCCTCGAAGCGCCGGATCAGGAGCATGTCGCGGAGCGCCTTGAGTTCCTGCTCCTTCGTGAATTCCGGGGGCGAACCGCCGTCGGTCTTGTCCTGTGGAGCGCTTGCGGCGGCTTTCTTGGGTGCGGCCATGGGAATTCCGGGTCAGAGAAAACTTTCGCCCTCTCTAACCCAAGTCAAACGCCCTTGGAAAGCACCGCGGCGGCATGGCACGACTTTCATTATGCCGCACTGCAACGTGATCGAAATATTGCAAAATCTTTGGCGCTGATCGGGCAACAAATCTATGAGCGCCATCGCGCGCGCAGATTCGTGACCGGATCAAGAACGGTGCACGACGCCAATCCCGACATGCGGAGCGGACGGCGCCGAAGCGGCGCCGCCCTGTCCGATCCGATCAGAAGAAGCCGAGCTTCTTCGGGCTGTAGCTGACCAGGAGGTTCTTGGTCTGCTGGTAATGATCGAGCATCATCTTGTGGGTCTCGCGCCCGACGCCCGACTGCTTGTAGCCGCCGAACGCCGCATGGGCGGGATAGGCATGGTAGCAATTGGTCCAGACCCGGCCGGCCTGGATCTCCCGGCCGAAGCGGTAGCAGCGATTGGCGTCGCGGCTCCAAACGCCGGCACCTAGGCCGTAGAGCGTGTCGTTGGCGATCGCGAGCGCCTCTTCGTCGGTCTTGAAGGTCGTGACCGAGACGACGGGGCCGAAAATCTCCTCCTGGAAGATTCGCATCTTGTTGTGGCCCTCGAACACGGTCGGCTGCACGTAGAAGCCGCCGGTGAGATCGCCGCCGAGATCGGCGCGTCCGCCGCCGGCCAGCACCTTGGCGCCCTCCTGCTTGCCGATGTCGATATAGGAGAGGATCTTGCTGAGTTGCTCGCTGGAGGCCTGTGCGCCGATCATGGTGGTGGGATCGCGCGGATCGCCCTGCTTGATCGCGGCGACGCGCTTGAGCGCCCGCTCCATGAAGCGGTCATAGATGTCGGCGTGGACCAGCGCCCGGCTCGGACAGGTGCAGACCTCGCCCTGGTTCAGCGCGAACATGACGAATCCCTCGATCGCCTTGTCGAAGAAATCGTCGTTCTCGGCGGTGACGTCCTTGAAGAAGATGTTCGGCGACTTGCCGCCGAGCTCGAGCGTGACAGGAATCAGATTCTGGCTGGCATATTGCATGATCAGCCGGCCCGTCGTGGTCTCGCCGGTGAAGGCGATCTTGGCAATGCGTGGGCTCGACGCCAGCGGCTTGCCGGCCTCGAGGCCAAAGCCATTGACGATGTTGAGCACGCCTGCCGGCAGCAGGTCGGCAATGACCTCGGCGAAGACCATGATCGAGGCCGGGGTCTGCTCGGCGGGCTTGAGCACCACGCAATTACCGGCGGCCAGCGCCGGCGCGAGCTTCCAGCAGGCCATCAGAAGCGGGAAGTTCCAGGGAATGATCTGGCCGACCACGCCGAGCGGCTCGTGGAAATGATAGGCGATGGTGTCGTGGTCGATCTCGCCGATCGAGCCTTCCTGGGCGCGGACGACACCGGCGAAATAGCGGAAATGGTCGATCGCGAGCGGCAGGTCGGCGGCGCGCGTCTCGCGGATCGGCTTGCCGTTGTCCCAGGTCTCGGCAATCGCGAGGCGCTCGAGGTTCTCTTCCATGCGGTCGGCGATCCGGTTCAGGACCGCGGCGCGCTCGGCGACGCTGGTGCGGCCCCAGGCGGACTTGGCGGCATGCGCCGCGTCGAGCGCTGCCTCGATGTCCTGCGCGTCGGACCGCGCGATCTTGCAGACGACCTGGCCAGTCAGGGGCGAGGCATTGTCGAAATATTTCCCGGAGATCGGCGCGACGAACTTGCCGCCGATGAAATTGTCGTAGCGTTCGGCAAAGGGCACTTTGGTGACGCTGAGGAATTCCACCTTGTTCATTGATCACTCCCGATGTTGCTGTTTGCGCTTGTCGTCGCCTGTTCGCGACTTGCGCCGACGATGATGCGGGAGGTGTTTTCTGTCAGCCCGGACGGACGCGATGGCGGAGCCGACCTGTCGCAGAACTGCGACAGTCGTGGACGAGGTAAGCGTGAGATGGAGCGCTCACAGCCACCCTACCGTCATTGCGAACGCAGCGAAGCAATCCAGAGTCCCTCCGCGGAAAGATTCTGGATTGCTTCGCTGCGCTCGCAATGACGGCTGAGCTCAGTGGTTCAGCTCGAACCGCTTCAGCTTCCGGTGCAGCGTCGCGCGGCTGACGCCGAGGGCCTTGGCGGCGGCGGAGACATTGCCGCCGGCACGCAACAGCGCGCGCTGCAGTACCGCACGCTGGCCACCGGCAAGATGATCGCGCGCGGCATCGCCGCCGAGAAGATCGGCCGCGGGCAGCGGCCGCAACGCACCGCCGGGCACGATGCCGAGCGCCAGCCGGGCGGAGCGCGTTGCGCCGATCACCAGATCGTCCGCATCGACTGCAACGAGGCCGCCGCAGCCTCCATCCGCCGCCTGTGTCAGCACGATGCGGGCATGGGCGAAGACCTTGCGAAACAGGTCGGCCTCGATCCGCCTGGCCGCCTCGCCTGCCGCGAGCGCGATCAGGCTGGCGAAGGCATCGGTGCGGTCGGCGCGGCACGAGGAGACGTCGAGCACGCCCGCGAGCGCCGCTTCGTGATCGTAGATCGGAACGGCGGTGCAGCTCAGAAGCGTGTTGCGCGCAAAGAAGTGCTGGTCGCGATCGATCGTCAGCGGACGCTGCTCGACGAGACAGGTGCCGATACCGTTGGTGCCCTCGTGCTCCTCGCTCCAGAGTGCACCGGTCCAAAGGCCCCAGGACTGAAACGTCGCATCGTCCGCCACCGTGCCGCGGCGATCGACCGGCACGCCCTCGCGATCGGCGAGCAGCACGCAGCAGCCCGCAGAGCCGACAGCCTGATAAAGCCGGTCCATGGCGCCCTGGGCGGCCGCCAGAAGCGGCGCGATGCGCTCGCGCGCCTGCTGCAGCTCGGCCTCGGTCAGCCGCATCGGCGCGGCGTGGCCGCCGGGATCGAGATGGTGCAACCGGGAGGAACGGCGCCACGAGGCCACGAGCGCGGACCGTGCCGCCTGGCCTGACGCGATGGCGGCCTCGACGCGGGCCGCGTGATGCCGGGGCATTGTCCCATTCATCACAGTTTCCTCCGGATATCGATTGTAGGAGGCGCCGGTGCTCCCCGGTTGATCTGCGTCAACTTCAGCGCGCGCCAGCAAAGGCATGAGCCCGCCGCGGCGCCGCCGTCAAGGGAACCGCCCGGTTCGGGGGTTACGACCTTCGCAGGAGGAGGCAAAGTTGTGGTGGTCGGATGTCAGCAGCGACTTTCGCTTCGGCTTTCGAAAGCTGCGGATGCCGCTAGTTCGCCGGGATCATTCGAACGAGATCGCGCGGATGGACATAGTCGAGCTGGAAGCGCGCCCGCTCGTCCAGCATGTCCGGGTCGATCTTCTCGGACCGCAGCAGCGACACCCGTTGTTCGCTTCTGGCGCGCTCGCGCTTGAGCTGAGCCAGCTCGCTGGTCAGCGCGATGATCTCCTGGTCGAGCTCCTGGCGGGCGTTGAGACCGTATTTGCCGGTGTAGGCGTTGACGCCGAAATAGCCGACGATCGCCGCCGCCATCGCATAGAGGGCAAGACCGGTCAGGATCGATTTCAGGCGCGCGCGGGAGACCATCTTCGGAAGATGGGACAGGTTGGTTAAGGGAGTGCTAATTGCCAGAACGAGGCACTATCCCCACGACGCGTCATGCCCGGGCTTGTCCCGGGCATCCACGTGCTTTGCCGGCGATAACGAAGAACGTGGATGCCCGGGACAAGCCCGGGCATGACGGAGCGTCGGCTTGGCCGGAAGCTCAGCCCTGATTCTTCGCCACATGCGCGGCGAAGGCGTCGATGTATTGCTGCAGCACCGTCTTGAGGGAGTCCTTGGTCAGGTTGCCGTCCACATCGAAAGCATCGCCGACGCTACTGAGATAGATTTCCGGCTGCTGGAGGACCGGACCGGAAATGCCCGGCAGGATGTTCTGCAGATGCTTGGCCGCGCTGACGCCGCCGAGCAGCCCCGGCGAATTGGAGATGATGCCGACCGGTTTGCCGAGGAACGAGCTCTTGCCATAGGGCCGCGAGGCGACGTCGATGGCATTCTTCAGAACGCCCGGGATCGAGCGGTTGTATTCGGGGGTGACGAACAGGACGCCATTCGACGTCTTGAGCTTCTCGCGGAAGGCGAGCCAGTCCGCGGGCGGCGCGCCCTCTAGGTCCTGGTTGAAGAACGAGATGCCCGCCGGCGTGATCACCTCGAGCTTGAGCGAGGCAGGCGCGAGCTTGGCGAGCGCATTGGCGATCTTGAGCGAGAAGCTGTCCTTGCGCAGGCTGCCAGCGATCGTGACGATGTTGTAGGCCATTGGGTGTCCTTGAAGGCTCGAGCGGAAATGCCGGAACGGCACTTAAGCCATCCGGGCCAATAGATGCAAGTGCATGAACTGGTCCGATTTGGAAACGCTGCGTTTCTGGAAATGGGTGCGCGCGCGCTTCATCCGGCCAAGATCAACAGCAATCAGGCCGCCAAGCGGCGGCCTGATGTCCGTCGGTAACGGTCCGAAGCGATCACTTGTTCGGGTTGATCAGGAATTTTTCGCCGGTGGCCCGCTTGGCGTAGACTGCGATATTGGCGGGATCGAGCGCCTCGGCGAGCGACACTACCTTGGTGTAATGGCTGGCAAAGGTGGTTTTGAGCTCG
Organism: Bradyrhizobium yuanmingense; assembly: GCF_025200905.1. Taxonomy (NCBI): domain Bacteria; kingdom Pseudomonadati; phylum Pseudomonadota; class Alphaproteobacteria; order Hyphomicrobiales; family Nitrobacteraceae; genus Bradyrhizobium; species Bradyrhizobium yuanmingense. The sequence continues at coordinate 3,856,440 of NZ_CP104173.1, forward strand.
GATGCCACGCGCTGGCGCAGGCGGCCGATCTCGGCCGGGCCGATGTTTTGAAGGAATGGCGTGAGCAGCCAGCCGCCGACGCCCCAGCTGAGCCCGAACGAGCGGTTCAGCTCCGTCGGCCGCGTGTCGAGGCTGCCATAGATGTAGACCTGCTTGTACACGTTGGAGCCGTAGCGGCTGTATTCCTTCGCGGTCTTGTTGGCTGCGATCTCCATCCCGGTCAGGATCTGGCTCGCCAGCTTGCCGCCGCCGATGGCGTCGAAGGCGATGGTGGCGCCGGTCTCGACCAGCGCGTTGGTCAGATCGTCCATGAAGCTGGGCGCGCTGGAATCCACGACGTACTTTGCGCCGATCTTGTGCAGGATGTCGGCCTGCTCCTTGCTCCTGACGATGTTGACGAGGCCGATGCCGTCCTTGATGCAGATCTTGTTGAGCATCTGACCGAGATTGGAGGCTGCGGCCGTGTGCACGAGCGCCTTGTGGTTCTCCCGCCGCATCGTCTCGGTCATGCCGAGTGCAGTTAGCGGATTGACGAACCAGGAAGCGCCGTCCGCCGCCGTGGTGCCCGGCGGCAGCTCCATGACGTCGCGGACCTTGAGCACGCGGTACTGCGTGTACATCCCGCCGCCGATCATCGACACCGTCTTGCCCATCAGGGCCTTGGCCGCATCCGACGATCCGGTCCGTATCACCGTGCCGGCGCCCTCGTTGCCGACCGGCAGCGACTGATCGAATCTCGCCGCCATCATCCGCATCGCCGCCTCCGGCATCGTGGCGGTGATGACCGGCATCTCCTTGCTGCCGGAGACCTTGGCGGCCGACATGTCGGCGGGACCGATCAGGAGCCCGAGGTCGGACGGGTTGATCGGGGTGGCCTCGACGCGAACCACGACCTCATCGTCGGCCGGCTCCGGGGTCGGGACCGTCACGAGAGACAATTCCAGCTCGCCGCTCTTCTTCAGCAGCGAACGCAATTCGAGTCCGGTCTTGCCGTCACTCATGTCGATCCTCCCCTGTCCTTCTCTTCGCGCGGATCGAGACGCCGGCTTACGCCAGCGCCTTCAGTGCCGCCTTGCCACCATAGAGCGCCTGCTTGCCGAGCTGCTGCTCGATGCGCAAGAGCTGGTTGTATTTGGCGGTCCGGTCGGACCTTGCAAGGGAGCCGGTCTTGATCTGACCGCAATTGGTGGCGACCGCGAGGTCGGCGATGGTGGAATCCTCGGTCTCGCCGGAGCGGTGCGACATCACCGAGGTGTAGCCGGCCTTGTGCGCCATCTCGACCGCGGCGAGCGTCTCGGTCAGCGTGCCGATCTGGTTGACCTTGATCAGGATCGAGTTGGCGCGGCCGGTCTTGATGCCTTCGGCAAGGCGCTTGACGTTGGTGACGAAGAGGTCGTCGCCGACCAGCTGGCACTTCTTGCCGATCAGGTCGGTGAGCTCCTTCCAGCCGTCCATGTCGTCTTCCGACATGCCGTCCTCGATGGTCACGATCGGATAGCGCGCGACGAGGTCGGCAAGATACTTCGCCTGCTCGGAGATCGAACGGGTCTTGCCCTCGCCTTCATAGACGTATTTGCCGTCCTTGAAGAACTCGGTCGAGGCGCAGTCGAGGCCGAGCATGATGTCGGTGCCCGCCTTGAAGCCGGCCTTGCCGATCGCATTCATGACGAAGTCGAGCGCGGCGTCCGCCGACGGCAGATTCGGAGCGAAACCGCCCTCGTCGCCGACATTGGTGTTGTGGCCGGCCTTCTTCAATTCGGACTTCAGCGTATGGAAGACTTCCGCGCCGTAGCGCAGGCCCTCGGCAAAGCTCGAGGCGCCGACCGGCAGGATCATGAATTCCTGGAAGTCGATCGGGTTGTCGGCGTGCACGCCGCCGTTGATGATGTTCATCATCGGCACCGGCAGCAGGCGCGCGGAGGTGCCGCCGACGTAGCGATAGAGCGGCATGTCGAGCGAATTCGCGGCCGCCTTGGCGCAGGCCAGCGAGACGCCGAGGATGGCGTTGGCGCCCAGCCGGCTCTTGTTCGGCGTGCCGTCGAGGTCGATCATGATCTGGTCGATCTGGGCCTGCTGCTCGACATCGAGGCCGCTCAGGGCCTCGAAGATCTCGCCATTGACGGCGCCGACCGCCTTGGTCACGCCCTTGCCGAGATAGCGCGCCTTGTCGCCGTCGCGCAGTTCCACGGCCTCATGGGCGCCGGTGGAGGCGCCGGACGGAACCGCGGCGCGGCCGAGCGCCCCGTCCTCCAGCACGACATCGACCTCGACGGTGGGATTGCCCCGGCTATCGAGAATTTCGCGGCCGATGATGTCGATGATGGCGGTCATGATGTCCACTTCCGTTCGTTGGGGCTGATCGGTGCCGCGGGTCTTACACGGGCCGCAAGCAAATGTGAACGCTTGGACGCACCGCTCCGACTGACGCGAAAGGCGCCTCAGAATATGCTCGACCACGTCTGGTCCGCGTGCCCAACCTCAATCTCAAACAGTCGGGGTAACGCCATGAATCGCCGCCAATTTCTTGCTTCGAGTGCCGCGCTGCTTGCCGCCCGCCCAGGTTTTGCGCAGGAAGCCCCGTTCCGGACGAAATACTACCCGATCAGTCCGGGTATCGGCCTGCACGATCTCACGCCCGCCCCTGACGGCACGATCTGGTTCACGGCGCAGGGCAAGGGTCTGCTCGGCAGTCTCGATCCACGCGATGGCCGTTTCAAGACGGTCAGCCTAGGCCAGGGCGCAGCCCCACACGGCGTAACCGTCGGGCCCGACGGTGCGCCCTGGATCACCGAAGGCGGCCAGAACGCGATTGCGCGGGTCGACCCTGCCGATCTCAAGGTGACGCTGTTCCGCCTGCCGGAAAAGTTAGCCTCCGCCAATCTCAACACCGGCGTGTTCGACAGGGATGGCACCTACTGGTTCACCGGCCAGTCCGGCTATTACGGCCGGCTGTCTCCGAAGACCGGCGAGATGAACGTGTTCAAGGCACCGAAGGGGGTCGGCCCCTACGGCATCACGGTCACGCCCAAGGGCGATATCTGGTACGCCTCCCTCGGCGGCAGCCATATCGCGAAGATCGACCGCGCGGGCGGCAATGCGACCGTGGTCGAGCCGCCGACCCCGAACCAGGGGTCGCGGCGCGTCTGGTCGGATTCGAGGGGCCGGATCTGGGTCAGCGAGTGGAACAGCGGCCACGTCTCGGTGCATGATCCCGCGGACGGCTCGTGGAAGACCTGGAAGCTGCCAGGCGAACGTCCCCGCGCCTATGCCGTTTATGTCGACGACAAGGACAAGGTCTGGCTGACCGATTTCTCCGCCAACGCCATCGTGCGCTTCGATCCCGCCACCGAGAAGTTCAACGTCTTCGCCAGCGACAAGGCCAACGCCAATGTCCGCCAGCTCGACGGGCGGCCGGGCGAGCTTTGGGGCTGCGAGTCCGGCAACGACCGCATCGTCATGATCCAGACAATCGCCGCCGGTTGACGACGAGCCCGTTTGCGTCCATCCCGGCATCCTCTGGAGCGCGATCTTATCGCGCTCCTATTGCTTAATTGAGCATGATCTTTCGGAAAACCGGTGCCCACTTTTCCGGATCATGCTCCACAGGATGTTGACGACGATGCCGAAAAAGTCCCTCCAGCTCGGCCGCGCGGTCGAATGGCCGCACACGCCGGAAGAGGCCCAACTCGACCGCGTGCCCAATCCGCAGAAAGGCACGGATTATCTGGTGCGCTTCACCGTGCCGGAATTCACCTCGCTCTGCCCGGTTACGGGCCAGCCGGATTTCGCGCATCTGATGATCGACTACGCGCCGGGGGCGTGGCTGCTGGAATCGAAATCGCTCAAGCTCTACATCGCCAGCTTCCGCAATCACGGCGCATTCCACGAGGACTGCACCGTCATGATCGGCAAGCGCATCGCCAGCGAGATCAAGCCGAAATTCCTGCGCATCGGCGGCTATTGGTATCCGCGCGGCGGCATCCCGATCGACGTGTTCTGGCAGACCGGCCGCGTGCCGAAGGGCCTGTGGGTGCCGGAGCAGGGCGTGGCGCCCTATCGCGGGCGGGGCTAGAGCATGCTCGGTCACGTGTGACCATCAAGAGAAAACGGCCTCGGTCGACAGCGACGAGGCCGCTCTCGCAGCACGGTCCTAGCTTGCCAAGCGCTGCCTCAGGCTCTGGTAGAGCGCCGTCTCGAAGTTCATATAGCCGATGAATGATGTCGGATCACCGAAGGGCAGAATCTGGGTGGCCCAGAACCCGCCGACGTTGTTCTGCCGATCGATCCAGTAGAACAGGTTGGCAAGCCCGGCCCAGCCCAGCGCGCCGGCGGGACGTCCTGTCGGGGCTTCCTCGTCGTTGACCATGAAGCTCAACGCCCAGGATTTGGATTGGCCCGGAAAGAATTCCGCATCATTGCACAGTGACGGGATGACACCCGTGATCGGCGTTACCTTCCTGTCGCCCAGATGGTTCTTTTCCGCCATCCGAACGGTTTCGGCTTTCAGCACGCGGCCGTGTTCGCCAACCCCGTCATTCAGCCACATGCGGATGAAACGCATGTAGTCGCCGACCGTGCCGTACAGGCCGTGGCCGCCCATATGGACTTCGGGCTTTGCTGGAAGCTCGAAATCCATCGGCGCCAGGGACCCGTCGGCATTCCGCGCGTGGATGCCGGCCAGTTTCTGGCGCATCGCATCGGTCAGCTCGAAGGTCATGTCCTCGATCCCGAGCGGTTCGAAGATGCGCGTCTTGAAGACTTCACCGAGTCGCTTGCCCGTGATGGCCTCGACGATCTGGCCGCACCAGTCGAGATTCGTCCCATAGTCCCAGCGCTCGCCGGGATCGAACAGCAGCGGGGTCATCAGGGAGGCCTTGGTCGCGGTGATCACGCTGGGCTGCCCCTTCTCCTGCGCCAGCCGGTTGTAGGTGTGGTTGATGAAATCGTAGCTCAGGCCCGCCGTGTGGGTCATCAGCATGCGCGTGGTGATATCGCGCTTCGGTGCACGCAGGATCGGCTCGCCCGCTGCATCGAAGCCCTCGATCACCTGCAGCTTTCCGATCTCGTTCGCGTAACGCTTCGCGGGCGCATCGAGATCGAGCTTGCCCTCCTCGACGAGTTGCAGAACGGCCGTGCCGGTAATCGCCTTGGTGGTGGAGAAAAGGGCAAAGACGCTGTCGGTGGTCATGTCCGCCGGCCGATCGAGACGGCGTTTGCCGGCTGCGCCTTCATAGATGTTGCGCCGGCGGTCCGTCATCATCGCGACAACGCCGGGCACGCGCGGCGTGGATGTGACGACGCCGTCGAGAACGGCATCTGCCGTCGCGCCAAAATTCATGATCATGATCGTCCTCCCGTGCTGGATTGTTTGATGTAGTCGACGCTCGCGTCGCGAGCGCTCATTGCATCGCGAAGCCCTCGTAACCGTTCACCGCGACCTCGTCGCACTTCTGTCGATACGCGCCGACGCCGCCGCAGTACGACAGGACACGGCGCGGCTTGCCTTCGACGTTCGAGCCCAGGTACCAGGAATTGGTTTTCGCGATCAGCGTCGCGTTTGCGATCTCATCGTGATGGGCCACCCAGCTGTCCTGGGCGTCCTTTGTCGGCTCGACCACCTTCAGATCCTTGCTGCGCATGTACTTGATGCAGTCATCGATCCATTCGACCTGCTGCTGCAGGCACGTGGTCATGTTGCACAGCGCAGCCGATGGAGCGAGCGGAACGGCGGTCGTGAACAGGTTGGGATAGCCGTGAACCTGCAGGCCCATCGTGGTGCGGATGTCCCTGCCCCAGTCCTCCCTCAGCGATCGGCCGTCGCGACCCCTGATATCGATGCGCGTCAAGGCACCGGTGCCGGCGTCGAAGCCGGTTGCTAGGATAATGACATCCAGCTCATGGACCGTACCGTCAGCGGTCTGAATACCAGTGGGCGTGACGCGATCGATCGGATTGCTCTTGACGCTGACGATCTCGACGTTGGGGCGATGGAAGGCCTCGAGGAAGTTCTGCTCGAGCGGCACACGGTGCGTTCCGAAGCCATAATCGGCAGGAATCAACGCATCGCACAGTTTCGGATCCTCGAGCCGCTCGCGCATCTTCCCGCGCACGAATTCGGAGATCTCGGCATTGACCTCCGGGTCGAAGAACAGCTCGGCGAACGAGGATATCCATAGCTTCAGAGAACCGTCATTCCAGCAGGCCTCGATCACCGCGCGGCGGCGCTCCGGCGTGAGGTCTGCCCAGGCGTGCTCGAAGTCGTATTCAAAGCCGGTGAATGTGCGCGGCAGGCGTTCGGTGAGTGACTTGAATCTCGACTTGTAGTCCACGACCTCCGCGGCCCCAAATTTCGGATTCTTCATCGGGATGATGTATTGCGGCGTCCGGATGAACACCTTGAGATGGCCGACATCGCCGGCGATCGTCTGGATGACCTGGATGCCGGTCGCACCGTTGCCGATGACTCCGACGCGCTTGCCTGCGAGGTCGACAGGCTGCTCCGGCCAGCGCGCCGTATGGAACAACCGTCCCTTGAAAGTCTCCTGCCCCGGAAAGGATACGTAGGGAGCCGACAGCATGCCGCAGCAGGTGACCAGAAACTGGGTGTCGATCACGTCGCCCCGGTCGGTCGTGACCAGCCAGCGCTGCGTGGCCTCGTTGAAGTGCGCGCTCTTGACCGTCGTACTGAACTGGATGTCCTTGCGCAGATCGAGACGGTCGGCGACGTAGTTCATCCAGCGCTCGATTTCGGGCTGGCCCGGAAACTTCTCGCTCCAGCTCCAATCCTTGTAGAGCTCCTCGGAGAAAAGATACTGATAGATGTAGGCCTCGGAGTCGAAGCGCGCGCCGGGATATCGATTCCAATACCACGTGCCGCCTACGCCTGACGCGGCGTCGATCCCCCTGACGCTCAATCCCTGCTCGCGCAGACGATAGAGTTGATAGAGCCCGGCGACGCCGGCTCCGACAACCACGGCATCGAATCTCGCTGGTCCATGCGAACCGTTGCTTCCATTGGATTTGGTCAGGGCTTCCGCCATTTCTTCCTCCTCGGTGATTTTTGACTGCGCACGACCTTCCCCATCCGTCATACGATCGGATGGTGGTGCAGCGCGTCATTGTTGATCCCATCAGTGCGGGACGGGGGAAGCTATGAGTATTCCGGCGGCTGGAGCTTGAACAAATCGGACAATTCTTTGAACGAAGCCGGACGTCCGTTGCCGGTTCTGCAGTTCGGCAACGCGGCTCGCTTGGCAAATGGCAAAACCGGCTTATGCTCGTCTCCGCCGTTCGGCCAATGAGAAGCAGAAGCGGTCAACCGCGCCTTAGAATCAGGGAAGGAGTCGCGCGCGATGGGCCAATTAATCACGGTTGAGGAGCTCCCCCGCTACGCTCCCGGCCAATTGATGCTGGACAGTTCCGCCGTGGGCAAGGCTGACTTTCGGTTGCGCGTCTTCCGCTATGCGCCGTCCGACATCTGGGTGCCGCCGTCCGAGAATTTCCTGATCGTCGTCTATCGCGAAGGCACCACGTCAATGAACCGCCGTGTGACCGGCGCGTGGAAGCAGGATCACGTCGGACGCGGTGTCACAACCCTGCTGACACGTGCGGAGCCTTCGAACTGGCGCTGGAGCAATGACCTCGAAGTCAGCCATTTCTACATCTCGCCGAGCCTGATGACGAAGACCGCGAGCGAGGCATTCGACCGCGAGTCAGAAGGCGTCGAACTCCACGATCTGCTCAGGATCGAAGATCCGGTGCTGACCTGGATCGGCGACCGGATGGTGCAGGAAGTGTCCGAAGGCGGCCCGGGCGGCCGGCTCTGCTACGATGCGCTGGCACTTCAGGCGAGCGTGCACATCTTGCGAAAATACGCCTCGGTTGAATTCAAGCTGCCCTGCTCGCAGGGGCGCTTCAGGCCAGCGCATGCAAGGCTGATCGAGGACTATGTCGAACAGAACATCTCCAGGAACATCACGCTCGAGGAGCTAGCCAACATCTGCAACTGCTCGCCGGTGCAGTTCGCGCGCAAGTTCCAGGTGCACTATGGCATGCGGCCGCATGCCTATGTCCTGAGCCGCAAGGTGGAGCGCGCCCGCCAACATCTGCGCAAGGATCGGCTCGCCCTGAAGGAAATTGCCCTCTTGAGCGGATTTTCCGATCAAAGCCATCTCAATCGGATTTTCCGCAGACACATGAACGTCACGCCGGCTGAGTATCGCAAGAGCTGCGCGAGCTAGCCTCCTCCGCCCAGTGTGACGTGGACGAAGTGAGACAGCCCCCACCCGTGTTCCGCGCAAGGTGCAGCGCGAAACGCTGCGCCCCGCACAGCCGGGACCGAGCGCCACGAATTCCGGACCCCGGATCAGCAACGCACCACGCCGCAAGTGCGGCGCGCTGCGTCGCATCAGGGGAACGAAAAATAATGTCTCGGTATAGTCAGTAGGCGCTCAGCAAATCCACCTTGGCATTCGCCAGCACCAGCCGCCGCGCCAGGATGGCGGCAAGATTGCGCATGATCTTCAACGACGTTTCCGGGTGCAGCCGGCGGTAATCGGCAAAGCTGTCGAGCGGCAGTTCGAGGCAGGTGACGGGCGTGTCGGCGAAAGACGTCGGCGCTGCGGCTGTGCTCCAGGATCGCCATCTCGCCGAATTCCATGCGGGACCATGCGAGGCGAGCCGCACGTCGCTCCGCAGCTCGCGTGGTGGGCGGGGACGTCCCGCCCACCCGCTTTTTCATTCGCGTCAGGTGATCGCAATCGGACAGCCATTGCTGCCGGTAGCGCCTTTGATCGGCGACGGCGTGAAGCAGTAGACGAACTGGTACTTCCTGTCGGCAATCAACTCGTCGAAGATCAGGTTCTCGTGGTTGAGAATGCCGTGCTTGGTCTGCAATTCGGCGTGAACCACGAAGGCGAGCGACTTGTCGGGGTTGGGCACCACTTCGACCGCCCAGGTGTCGGCCGCAGTCAGCGCGAGATCCTTCTCGATGATCCACCTCGCGGCATCGAGGCCGATCCCAGGCTCGCCGCTATTGTAGCGATCATTGTTCTTCATCCACAGGGAGCCCCAGCCGGTGTGGAACATGATCGCATCGCCTGGCTTGATGTCGCTCTCGGCGATGTTTTGCTTCGCCAGCGCCGCCTTGATATCGGCCGAGGTGATCTCCTGGCCGGCGTCCATCATGCCGCCCTTCAGCGCGACCATATCGATCAGGTGGGCGCGTGTGAACAGCGGTTTGAGCTTCTCGGCGCCAAGCTTCTTCAGGCCGTAGGCGTCGCTGATCTCAGCGGCGGTGAAGCCGTTGTAGAAGCGCATCTCGCTCTTGTCGCCATCCTTGCCCAATTGGATACCGATATGGCCGAGTCCGTCGAATTGGGTGCCGGTCTGGCCGATTTCGGTGGCGAGAAACTCGTCGTGATAGACGAGCTTGTTGTCGCCGAACGGGCCGCCAGTCGGCCCGCCGGGAATGCGCAACGAGAATGCGCGGGCGCCGAACAACGGCATGCCTTGTTCGTATACGCGGCCGATCTTGTAAATCTTGCCATCCTTGATCCACTTCACCGCATCAAGAACCTTCGCCGGCGTGATGTGGTTCGACGCGCCAGCCTCGTCGTCCTTGCCCCATTTCGAGGGCCACCAAGGTCTGTCCACGCCCTTTGGCATCGCCGGGGTTTGGGCCTGGGCCGCGGTAATCGGTGCAAGTGAGAACTTGCCGTGCATCGCACCTGCGAATGCCGCGCCAGCCGCACCAGCAAGACCCGCCGTGCGGAGCAAGGTCCGCCGATCGGTCGCGGCACCGCCCTTCTCTTCGTCGCCTTTGGTGTCGTCCATCGCTTCCTCCCGGGTTGTGCCCGCTGAGATCGGGCTTAAGATCCTGTTTTCGGAATGCTCGTCCTCCATTAGGCTGTTGTCCAGCGACAAAAATAAGACCAGGGTTGAGGACGCCGATGAGCCTGTTCGAGAGCGACAAATCCGCCGAGCGGATTCCGGTGTCACTGATCACCGGCTTTCTTGGCAGCGGCAAGACGACACTGCTCAACCGCCTGCTGCGCCATGACGCGATGAAGGACAGCGCCGTCGTCATCAATGAATATGGCGAGGTCAGCCTCGACCACCTCCTCGTGGAACGCGTGGACGGCGAGGTCGCCGTGCTCGCGAGCGGTTGTATTTGCTGCACTATTCGCAGCGATCTGGAAGAGACCCTGCGCGCGCTGCTGGTGCGCCGCGATCGTGGCGAGGTACCGCCGTTCCGCAGGATTTTGGTCGAGACAACGGGGTTGGCTGACCCCGCTCCCATCGCTCAGCTGCTGCTGAACAACCCCTTGGTGTCGCATTTCCTTCGGCTAGACACCGTGGTGACCACCGTCGACGCGGTCAATGCAGCGCGGCAGCTCGACCGCCAATACGAGGCGGTGAAGCAGGTCGCGCTCGCTGACCGGCTGCTGATCACCAAGCGCGATTTGGTCAACGATACTGACGCACTGGACTTGCGGCTTCGTCGGCTCAATCCCAGCGCCAGGATCGAGAACGTGGCGCATGGCGAGGTCGATCCGGCTCAACTGTTCGGCGCCGCCCTCATTGACCCCGAAAAGAAGACAGCCGATATCGAGCGCTGGCTCAACGAGCAGGCGTTCGCCGACGTCGCCAAGGCTGCACATGAGAGCGGCCACCATCATGATGACGGTCATGCCCATCACGAGCATCATAGCCACGATGCCTCGATCCTTAACTTCATGATCGCATTCGACGATCCCCTTGACTGGATGGCCGTATCGCGCTGGCTCGCGCATCTGCGCGCCACCCGGGGCGAGGACCTCTTGCGGGTCAAGGGCATCTTGAATCTTCGCGATGAAGAGACGCCGGTCGCGGTTCATGGCGTCCACCACGTCTTCCATCCGCCGGTGGCGCTTGCAAAATGGCCCCATGCTGCCGACCGCCGTTCGCGCATCGTGTTCATCACCCGTGGCATTACGCGTCACGAGGTGCTTGACCTCTGGCAGGAGGCCTACGCGAGCGCCTGAGCGCCACAAGGACTGCTTGCGAAGCTTTTTGAGAGGGCGCTTCGTCCGGACGCGCCCTCAGACGCGCGCATCTGACGGCGCCCGCTGCTTGAGCAGCCGCGCGCAGACGAGGCCGAGCAGCACCATGATCGCGGCGCTCGCCGACAGGGTCGCCGTCTTGCCGGCATGCTGGAGCCCGAAGCCGTAGGCGAGCGGCCCCACCGTCTGCCCCATGAAGAAGAAGAACGAATGCAGCGACATTGCGGTGGCGCGCGCCTCGACCGAGAGCTCGCTGGCGAAGACCTGGAGACAGCCATGGGCGATGTAGAAGCCCCAGCCCATCACGACGAGATTCAGCGCCTGCACTTCCCAGCGTGGACCGAAGGCGACGGCGATGAGCTGTGACGCCACCAGCGTCATCCCTGCGATCATCATGCCCTTCACGCCGAGCCAAGGCAGCAGGCGCGACACCGTAAGCGTGTAGAACAGGCCGCCGACCGCAAAGCCGGCGATGACGATGCCGGCGATCGACAGCGAGGTCTGGCCGAGCTCGAACAGGAACGAAGCGATGTAAGGAAACAGGCCGAGCACGCAGCAGCCTTCGATGAACACAGCCGAATAGCAGACATAGGCATTCGGGTTGGTGAAGATGGTGCGATAGCCGGCCTTCAGCGCCGAGAGGCTCGTCTTCGGCGGATGCTTGACCTTGGCGCCACGAAAGCCGGCCGCGACCGCGATCGATGCGATGATCACGAGGACACCGAGCACCGCCAGCACGCCCCGCCAGCCGAGGAAATCACCGATCAGGCCTGAGGCCGAGGCGCCGAGCAGATTGCCCGTCATGGCGCCGGCGAGCGTGCGGCTGATCGCAACCTGGCGTTTCTCGGGACCGACGAGATCGCTGGTCAGGCTGAGCGCCACCGGAAATACGCCGCCGGAGCCGATGCCCGCGAGGATGCGAGTTGCGAACAGAACCGAGAACGACGTCGAGAATGCGCCCAGGATGTTCGCGAAGCCGAGCAGCGCGAGGCAGCCGATCATCAGCCGGGTCTTGCCGAACAGGTCGGCGGCGGCCCCGATGATCGGCTGGATGATCGAGAAGGTGAAGGCGAACACCGCGGCAAAGCCCGCGGCGGTCGCGATGCTGACGCCAAAATCCTCGGCGACGTGCGGCAGCACCGGATCGAGCGCGCGGGCCGACAAGGCAGCGGCAAAGCTTGCGCCTGAGATGACGTAGAGCGCCGTCGGCAAGCCGTGATCTTGCGGCCGCGCCTCACTCTGCTGCATCAGCGCGGATTCTTTGCCAGCGCGTCGAACGCCATCAGCCGGGCGATGAGCCCCTCGAACTCGCGCAGCGGCACCATGTTAGGACCGTCGGAAGGCGCGCGATCGGGATCGGGATGGGTCTCGATGAAGACGCCGGCAACGCCGACCGCGACAGCTGCACGCGCCAGCACCGGGACGAATTCGCGCTCGCCGCCCGAGGACGTCCCCTTCCCGCCCGGCTGCTGCACCGAATGGGTGGCGTCGAAGATCACGGGCGCGCCGGTGGTGCGCGCCAGGATCGGCAGCGCGCGCATGTCGGAGACGAGCGTGTTGTAGCCGAACGAGGCGCCACGCTCGGTGACGAGCACGTTGGGATTGCCAGCGCTCGTGATCTTGGTCACGACATTGGCCATGTCCCAGGGTGCCAGGAACTGACCTTTCTTGACGTTGACGACCTTGCCGGTCGCGGCCGCCGCTAGCAGCAGATCGGTCTGCCGGCACAGAAAGGCTGGAATCTGCAGGATGTCCACGGCCTGCGCCACCTCGGCGCATTGCGTGGCTTCGTGCACGTCGGTCAGAACAGGCAAGCCGAGCGAGGATCGGATTTCCGCGAAGATCGGCAGCGACGGCGCAAGACCCAGCCCGCGCGCCGCCGCCGCGCTGGTGCGATTGGCCTTGTCGAACGAGGTCTTGTAGACGAGGCCGATGTTCAGCCGCTCCGCGATCTCCTTCAGCGCGGAGGCGACCTCCAGCGCATGCTGGCGGCTCTCGAGCTGGCAGGGCCCAGCAATGACCGCGATCGGCAAATCATTGCCGAACTTGACCCTGCCGATGGTGACGACCGGCGCCGCTGAATTCGAAGAGCTCAAGGCACATCCCTCGTTTCGGCGCGACCATAGCCGGCATGAGGGTCGGATCAACCCTCTTCCGCCCGGACGGTCCGAATATCAGGGTTGCGCCAGGGTTCCCTGCCCGCCGCCTGCTACTTCACCGCCGAGAAGGCGGTCGGCGCCAGGATCTGGCTGACGATGTTGGCGACGATCTGGCCGTCGGCTTCGCTCTCGGCGCGCGCCTTCATCCAGTCCGGATCGGTCATGAACGCGCCCCACTTCTTCTCGCGCTCGGCAAGCGAGTCCCAGGCGAGGAAATAGGTCAGCTCCTGGTTGGATTCGCCGATCAGGGTGGTGAAGAACCCGGCCTGCTTGATGCCATGCTTCTCCCAGATCTTCAGCGTGGCGGTCTCGAACCGCTTGAGCAATGCCGGTAGGCGGCCGGGCACGCAACGATAGACGCGCATTTCGTAGATCATTCTTGCTCCCTCCCTGACAGGAGCGGCGGTTATACCCGCTGGCCACAACTCTGTCTTGAGCCTCACCCGGGGCCCCCTCATGGCGTTCCATGCATAGCTCGATAGCGCGGGGCCGGCGCTCTTGATAATGTGCAGGCTCGGTCAGGGCGCATCAGCCGCCGACGGCCCGAGAGCAATCGGCAAAACGACCGAAGCGATCAAAGGGGGCGAAGGCAATGACCTATTTTGATCTCGGACCCTACAGCCGCAAAATCACCACGACTTCGCCCGATGCGCAGCTCTGGTTTGACCGAGGGCTCAACTGGGTGTTCGGATTCAACCATGGCGAGGCGATCAAATGTTTTCGCAAGGCGCTCGAGTTCGATAGCAGCTGCGCGATGGCGCATTGGGGCATCGGCTACGCCGCGGGTCCCAACTACAACCTGCCCTGGGTCCGCTATGACGCACAAGGCCGTCAATTGGCGCTGGCGGGATCATACGATGCGACGCAGGACGCCCTCGCGCAGGCGGAGAGGGCGAGCCCGGTCGAGCAAGCGCTGATCCGCGCCTTGTCGGCGCGCTATCCGCAGCGTGACGCGATCGAGGACATGGCGCCGTGGGACAAGGCCTTCACGCGAGAGATGCGAAAGGTCTTCGCCACGTATCCCGAAGATCTCGAGGTCCGAGCCATCTTTGCCGAATCGATCATGAACGAGACGCCGTGGCTGATGTGGGACCTTGAGTCTGGAGAACCCACCAAGGGCGCTGGCACCGAGGAATGCAGGGCCGTGCTCGAACAAGCTTTCGATCGATGGCCGGCTGCGTGGAATCATCCGGGGCTGCTCCATCTCTACGTCCACCTCATGGAGATGTCGCCCTTCCCGCAAAAGGCGATGCGGGCTGGGGACCGGCTGCGCGGGATCGCCCCCGATAGCGGCCATCTGATCCACATGCCGACGCATCTCGACGTGCTGTGCGGGCAGTACAACGACGTCCTGCTCTACAATCAGAAGGCGCTGGCGACCGACCGCAGATTCCTCGCTTATTCGGACGATCCGGGTGTCTACCTGGTCTATGTCATCCACAACTTCCACTTCGCCATCTACGGCGCGATGTTCCTGGGTCAATACGCCCCCGCTATCGCAGCGGCCGAGGAACTCATTGCCACCGTGCCCGAGCCAGTGCTGCGCATTCAATCGCCCCCCATGGCGGACTTCCTGGAAGGCTACTTGACGATGAAGCAGCACGTTCTCGTGCGTTTCGGCAAATGGCACGACATCATTGCCCAACAGCTGCCGGAGGATCGAGAGCTATACTGCTCTGTGACGGCGATGATCCACTACGCCAAGGCGGTGGCTCATTCAGCGCTTGGCCACGTCACTGAGGCCGAAACCGAGAAAGCGTTGTTCGCTCAGGCGAAGACACGCGTGCCGGAGAGCCGGCTCGTGCACAACAACAAGGTCGTCGCCCTGCTCGGCGTGGCCGAAGCGATGTTGAATGGCGAACTGGAATATCGCAAAGCCAATTACGACTTCGCGTTCGCTGAGCTGCGCAGATCGGTCGCACTCAGCGACGCCTTGCCCTATGACGAGCCGTGGGGATGGATGCAGCCACCGCGTCACGCACTCGGTGCGCTGCTGCTGGAGCAGGGACGGATCGAGGAAGCCGAGGCGGTGTACCGTTCCGATCTCGGCCTCGCTGGAAAGCTGAGCCGGGCCTGCCAGCATCCCGACAATCTGTGGTCGCTTCACGGCTTGCACGAATGTCTCATGCGGCGTGGCGACAGCGCCGAGAGGCCGCTGATCAAGCAGCGACTTGACCTCGCCCAGTCGCGCGCGGAGGTGCCGATCAAGGCATCTTGCTTCTGCCGCAGGATGGACATCGCGGCCGCGTAGCCGGACGTGCGAGCAAGACTTTGTCAGGGCAGACCGAGCCGGCTATACCAGCCGGCTCTGCTTCGCCGCCGCCTCGATGAACGAAGCGAACAGCGGATGCGGCTCAAAGGGGCGCGACTTCAGCTCGGGGTGGAACTGGACGCCGATGAACCAGGGGTGATCCTCGTACTCGACGATTTCAGGCAGCACGCCGTCGGGCGAGAGGCCTGAGAACTTCAAGCCGTGCTGCTCGAGGCGGTCCTTGTAGGCGGTGTTGACCTCGTAGCGATGGCGGTGACGCTCGGAGATTTCGGTCGCGCCGCCATAGACCTGCGAGACGCGGCTGCCGCGATTGAGCGTTGCAGGATAGGCGCCAAGCCGCATCGTGCCGCCGAGGTCGCCTGCCTGCGAGCGCTTCTCGAGCTCGTTGCCGCGCAGCCATTCCGTCATCAGGCCGACCAGCGGCTCCTTGGTCGGGCCGAACTCGGTGGAGTTGGCGTCCTCGATGCCGACGAGGTTTCGCGCGGCCTCGATCACCGCCATCTGCATGCCGAAGCAGATGCCGAAATACGGCACGTCGCGCTCGCGCGCGAACTGCGCCGCCCTGATCTTGCCCTCTGCGCCGCGCTGGCCGAATCCGCCGGGCACCAGGATGCCGTTGACGTGCTCGAGGAACGGCGCCGGATCCTCCTTCTCGAAGATCTCGCTCTCGATCCAGTCGAGATTGACCTTCACCTTGTTGGCGATGCCGCCATGCGAGAGCGCCTCGATCAGCGACTTATACGCATCCTTCATGCCGGTGTACTTGCCGACGATGGCGATGGTGACGTTGCCCTCGGGATTGCGGATGCGCTCGTTGATCTCCTGCCAGCTGCGCAGCTCCGGCGGAATCCGCGAGCCGATGCCGAAGGCAGCGAGCACTTCGTCGTCGAGGCCCGCATTGTGGTAGGCCTCGGGGACCGCGTAGATGTTGTCGACGTCGCGCGCCTCGATCACGGCGCTTTCGCGCACGTTGCAGAACAGCCCGAGCTTGCGCCGCTCTTCCTTCGGGATCTCGCGGTCGGTGCGGCAGAGCAGGATGTCCGGCTGGATGCCGATCGAGCGCAGCTCCTTCACCGAGTGCTGCGTCGGCTTCGTCTTCAATTCGCCGGCGCTGGGAATATAGGGCAGCAGCGTCAGATGGATGTAGACGGCGTGATCGCGCGGCAGCTCGTTCTTGAGCTGGCGGATCGCCTCGAAGAACGGCAGGCCCTCGATGTCGCCGACGGTGCCGCCAATCTCGACCAGCACGAAGTCGTAATCGTCGTTGCCGTCGAGGACGAATTCCTTGATGGCATTGGTGACGTGCGGAACCACCTGGATGGTCGCGCCGAGATAATCGCCGCGGCGCTCCTTGGAGATGATGTCCTGGTAGATGCGTCCGGTCGTGATGTTGTCGGCCTTGGTCGCGGGACGGCCGGTGAAGCGCTCGTAGTGACCGAGATCGAGATCGGTCTCCGCGCCGTCATCGGTCACGAACACTTCGCCGTGCTGATACGGCGACATCGTTCCGGGATCGAGGTTGAGATAGGGGTCGAGCTTGCGGAGGCGGACCTTGTAGCCTCGGGCCTGCAGCAGGGCACCCAGTGCCGCCGAAGCCAGACCCTTGCCGAGCGAAGAAACCACGCCGCCGGTGATGAATATGTACCGCGCCATGGGACTTAACCTCTAATCCCCTAAATACGATTCGCCAAAGCGATTCGTATTCCGCCCCAAAGATTTTGCGGGCCTGTGGGTGAGCCGAAACGAAGAGTGATGACAGTGCCTTGATGGGGATTGTTGATGCAGGACGGTAGCCACCGCCCTGCATGGCCCCCCTGCTTTATTGCGAGCGCGGCACCTGAGGACCGGTCGGAGCCGGCGCCTGCTGCTGCTCGTCGGCCTTCTTCAGCGAATCCAGGATGCCGCCCGAGGTCGGCGGCGCGATGGGCGACCCGCCGGCCGGCTGGGTCTGCGAGGGCTGGCCGATGATCGACGACGGCTTGCGGTCGTAACCGGCATACCAGGACAGGAACAGGCTGGTGAGGAAGAAGCCGACGGCCAGGATCGCGGTGGTCCGCGTCAGAAGGTTCGCCGTGCCGCGGCTCGACATGAAGCCCGCGCCGCCGCCCATGCCGAGGCCGCCGCCTTCCGACTTCTGGAGCAGGACGGCACCGATCATGACGGCGACGATCATGAGGTGGATGACGATGACAACGGTCTGCATGATATCCTTCCGTCACAAGCGGGCGGCGCCTGACGGCGGCCGATCGCGCTTCGCGGGTTTTCCTGAAGTTGCGCGGTGTTACACGATCGGAGGTGGCATTGCCACCCCCGATCGGGCCCGGTCCCGCGGTTTGGACTTAGCTAGGGGCAGCCCTTAGCGATCGCAAGGAAATCGGCCGCCTTCAGGCTGGCACCGCCGACCAGAGCCCCGTTGACGTTCTTCACCGCCATCAGTTCGGCCGCGTTCGAGGGCTTGACCGAGCCGCCGTAGAGGATTCGCATCTTCGCGCCCTCAGCCTTGAACCTGATGGTCAGGAGTTCCCGGATAAACCCATGAATCTGCTCGACATCCTTGGCTGTGGGGGTCAGCCCGGTGCCGATCGCCCAGACCGGCTCATAGGCCACGACCAGATTGGCCGCCGTCGAGCCCTCTGGCAGCGAGCCGTCGAGCTGGCCGCGCAGGATGTCCAGGGTCTGGCCGGCGTCGCGCTGGCCCTGCGTTTCGCCGATGCAGACGACCGCAACGGCCCCGGCGCGCCAGGCCGCCTCGGCCTTCTGCCGGATCAGCGCGTCGCCCTCCCCGTGGTCGGCGCGGCGCTCGGAATGGCCGACGATGATGGCGGTCGCGCCTGCATCGGCGAGCATTTCGGCGGCGATATCGCCGGTGTGGGCGCCGGAGGCCTTGGAGTGGCAGTCCTGGGCCCCGACCGCGACCTTCTTGCCGCGCGCCTTCTCGGCGAACGCCGCAACCAGGGTCGCCGGCGGGCAGACCAGCAGGTCGGCCTTGCCAGCCACGTCTGCCGCGCCGTTGAGCATGGCGTCGAATTCAGCAGCCTGGGCTTTCAGGCCGTTCATTTTCCAATTGCCCGCGATCAGCGGTCGGATGGCGTCGGTCATGTCAATGTCCAGCAGAATGAGGTTTGTTCATGCGCTAGCAGAGGTGCTCCTGCAGTTCCAGAGACCAGAGGCCCTTTCGCCGCAGCTTCAAGCGGTCGCCCGGGGCGAGGTTGCGGGGGGAAAGCCGCCACTTTATGATGATCTATCAATTTGGTGACGCGCTTTTGCGGAATCTGCATTAAGACGCGCTCCGTTCCCCTCCTGACCAAACAAGTTGGACCAAATGCTCCGAGGAATACGCAAGGCCTCATCGAACTGGCTCGGCAAGATCGTTATGGCCGTGGTGATGGGCGTGTTGATCATCAGTTTCGGCATTTGGGGCATTGCCGACATCTTCAAGGGCTTCGGCCAGTCCACGGTCGCCAAGATCGGCAGCACCGAGATCTCGCTCAACGAGTTCCGCCAGATCTACACCGACCGCCTGCAACAGATCAGCCGCCAGTTCGGCCGTCCGTTGACGCCCGACCAGGCGCGCGCGTTCGGCCTTGACCGCCAGGTGCTGCAGCAGACCATTGCCGAGGCCGCGCTCGACGAAGAGGCGCGCCGGCTCGGCCTTGGCCAATCCGACGAGCAGATCCGCCAGCTCATCATGAACGACCCCAACTTCAAGGGTATCGGCGGCAATTTCGACCCCAATCGCTTCCAAGCCTTGATCCGCAATTTCGGCTACACCGAGCAGCGCTATGTCGCCGAGCAGCGCAAGGTATCGCTGCGCCGGCAGATCACCGGCACGGTCGGCGCCGGCCTCGAGCCCCCGAAGGCCATGGTCGACGTCCTGACGCGCTACCAGAACGAACAACGCTCGATTGAATTCGTCCGGCTCGACGCCGCGCAGGCCGGTCCGATCGACCCGCCCTCGCCCGAGGCGCTTGCCGCCTATTTCGAGGATCACAAGGTCCAGTTCCGCGCGCCCGAATATCGCAAGATCTCCTTCGTCGTGGTCTCGCCGGAAGAAATCGGCAAATGGACCGAGGTCTCGGACGAGGATGCCCGGAAGATGTTCGAGCAGCGCAAGGACCGGCTCGGCACGCCTGAGAAGCGCCAGATCCAGCAGATCGTCTTTCCGAACGTTGCCGAAGCGCAGGCCGCTCGCGAGCGCCTCGTCGGCGGCACGTCGTTCGAGGACATCGGCAAGGAACGCGGGCTGAGCGCCTCCGACGTCGACCTGGGGCTTGTGACTAAGTCTTCGCTCGCGCCCGCCGTCGGCGATGCCGCGTTCGCGCTGCCTGCCGGCGAGATCAGCCAGCCGATCCAGAGCGGGCTCGGCGTCGCGATCGTCAGGGTCGACAAGATCGAGCCGGGCGCCGAGGCCGACTACGCCAAGCTTGCCGGCGACATCAAGCGCGAGATCGCGACTGAGCGTGCACGCGTCAAGGTCGCCGACCTCCGCGACAAGATGGAAGACGAGCGTGGCGGCGGCTCCAGCGTGATCGACGCGGCGCAGAAGCTCGGCCTCACCGCCGTGACCATCGAGGCCGTCGACCGCTCCGGTCGCGCCCCGAACGGCCAGCCGGTCGCCAGCATCCCGCAGGGCCTCGACGTGGTATCGCAGGCCTTCAACACCGATGTCGGCGTCGACAACGACGCGATCTCGTTCAAAGGCGGCTATGTCTGGTACGACGTGCTCGCCATCACCCCCTCGCGCGACCGCAATCTCGACGAGGTCCGCGATCAGGTCGAGGCGCGATGGCGCCAGGACCAGATCGCCGCCAAGCTGAAGGCCAAGGCGACCGAGATGGTGCAAAAGCTCGATGCGGGCGGCAAGCTCGCCGACGAGGCCACCGCCGTCGGCGCCAAGGTCGAGACCGCGAGCGGCTTCAAGCGCGACGACTCGCCCGTCGGCGTGCCCGGCACCGTCGTGGCGGCGGCCTTCCGCACCGCCAAGGACGGCATCGGACAGACGGCCGTGAGCGGCGGCAGCGAGGTGATCGTGTTCCGCGTCACCGACATCGTCGATCCCGCGGTCGACTTTGCCTCCGACGCGGTCAAGAAGCTGAAGGAGAGCCTCGACCGCGCCCAAACCGAGGAGCAGGTCGCTTCCTACGTCAACAAGCTTGAAACCGACATCGGGACCACCATTAATCAGGCCGCCTTCGCGCAGGTGACCGGCGCGAACCAGTGAGTTGAAAGCACGCGATGGACGACCTGAAATCGATCATTGGAAAAGTGGCGACCGGCGCCAGCCTGTCGCGTGACGAAGCCGCTTCCGCCTTCGATGCCATGATGAGCGGCGAGGCCACGCCCTCGCAGATGGGCGGGCTCTTGATGGCGCTACGGGTGCGCGGCGAGACCGTGGACGAGATCACCGGCGCGGTCGCGGCGATGCGCGCGAAGATGCTGACCGTGCAGGCGCCGCCGGAGGCAGTCGACATCGTCGGCACCGGCGGCGACGGCTCCGGCTCGGTCAACGTCTCGACTTGCGCGTCCTTCATCGTCGCGGGCGCCGGCGTGCCCGTGGCCAAGCACGGCAACCGCGCGCTGTCGTCGCGCTCGGGCGCCGCCGACGTGCTGGCCTCGCTCGGGGTGAAGATCGATCTCAAGCCGGAGCAGGTCGGCCGCTGCGTGCGCGAATGCGGCATCGGCTTCATGTTTGCCCCCGCCCACCATCCCGCCATGAAGAACGTCGGCCCGACCCGGGTCGAGCTCGCCACGCGCACGATCTTCAATCTGCTCGGTCCCCTGTCGAATCCGGCCGGCGTGAAACGGCAGATGGTCGGCGTGTTCTCCAGGCAATGGGTACAGCCGCTGGCGCAGGTGCTGAAGAATCTCGGCTCCGACTCCGCCTGGGTGGTGCACGGGTCCGATGGTCTCGACGAGATCACCCTCACCGGCCCGACCTTCGTCTCCGCGCTCCACAACGGCGAGATCCGGAATTTCGAGGTGACGCCGGAGGAAGCCGGGCTCCCGCGTTGCGAGGCCGGTGCGCTCAAAGGCGGTGACGCCGATGCCAACGCGATCGCGTTGCAGAGCGTGCTCGACGGCAAGCCGAGCCCCTATCGCGACGTGGCGCTGCTCAACGCAGCCGCCGCGCTGGTCGTGGCCGGCCGCGCCAAGGACCTCAAGGAGGGCGTCGCGATCGGCGTCCGCTCGATCGACAGCGGCGCAGCCAACGCGAAGCTGAAGCACCTGGTCACGGTCTCCAAGAGCTGAACTCCCGCATGTCCGACATCCTGACCAAGATCGAGAGCTACAAGCGCGAGGAGATCGCGGCGGCGAAGCGAGCGCGTCCGCTCTCCACCGTCGAGGCGCAGGCCAAGGCCGCCTCCGCGCCGCGCGGCTTCCTGCGCGCGATCAAGGCAAAGCACGCCAACGGCGGCTACGCGCTGATTGCCGAGATCAAGAAGGCCTCGCCCTCCAAGGGACTCATTCGCGCCGATTTCGACCCGCCGGCACTCGCAAAGGCCTATGAAACCGGCGGCGCTGCCTGCCTGTCGGTGCTGACCGACACGCCCTCGTTCCAGGGCCATCTCGACTTCATGGTAGCCGCGCGCGAAGCAACCTCGCTCCCCGTGCTGCGCAAGGATTTCCTGTTCGATCCCTATCAGGTGGTCGAGGCCCGCGCACACGGCGCCGACTGCATCCTGATCATCATGGCGGCGCTCGATGACGCCGCGGCAAGAGACCTCGAAGACGCCGCCCTCGCCTACGGCATGGACGTCTTGATCGAGATCCATGACCGCGCCGAGCTCGACCGGGCGCTGAGACTTCGCTCGCCGATGATCGGGGTCAACAACCGTAATCTTCGGACCTTCGAAACCACGCTCGCGACCAGCGAGGCCTTGGCGCCGCTGATCCCTTCGGACCGGCTGATGGTCGGCGAGAGCGGCATCTTCACGCCCGCCGACCTCGCCCGGCTCGAGCGCGTCGGTATGTCGACGTTCCTGGTCGGCGAGAGCCTGATGCGGCAGGCCGACGTCACGGCGGCGACGCGCGCGCTGCTCGCGCGCGAGGCGACGGCGCGCGCGGCGGGCACGCGCTGACATGGCGCGCAAGCCGGCGAAGACCATTTCAGCCAAGACGAAGCAGGCCAAAGCAAAGGCCGGCCCCGCCCTCACCCATATCGGCGCCTCCGGCGAGGCGCGGATGGTCGACGTCTCGGACAAGCCAGCGACGGAGCGGCTGGCGGTCGCCGAGGGCCGCGTCGTCATGACCAAGACGACGCTCGATCTGATCGTGTCCGGCAACGCCAAGAAAGGCGACGTGCTCGGCACCGCGCGCATCGCCGGCATCATGGCCGCCAAGCGCACCTCGGAGCTGATCCCGCTCTGCCATCCGCTCGCCCTGTCGAAGGTCATTGTCGATATCGAGCCTGACGCCAAGCTGCCGGGCTGCGTGGTACGGGCCACCGTGAAGGTGACGGGACCGACCGGCGTCGAGATGGAGGCGCTCACGGCGGTGTCGGTCGCCTGCCTCACCATCTACGACATGATCAAGGCCGTCGAGCGCGGCGTGCGCATCGAGGGCATCCATCTGGTCGAGAAGCTCGGCGGCAAATCCGGCCATTACCGCGCCTGACGCGGGCTTGCGTTAGCGCCCCACTTTCGCGCCGCGCGCATGGATTGCTTTTGCGCGCGGGTATTCACGTCTCGTTAACCGCGCTTCCTAACTTTACTTCCACACCGTCACCGTAAACCAACGGATGTTCTCAGGGTCCTGAATTGATCCTGACGTGTGCGCGGCAACGAATCCAGCATGAAGATGAAATTCGGCAGTCGTCTCTTTGACCAGGTCTTCGTGCGCAGCGGCCCGATCCGCTGGCTTGTGGTTGGCGGCACGCTGCTGATCGCGGCCATCGCCATAGGCTCGGTCCTGATGGCGCAGAACTTCCGGGAGCGGGCGCTGCGCAATTCCGGCCGCGAGCTGGAAAACACCGTGCTGCTGCTTGCTCATCATTTCGATCAGCAATTGCAGGACTTCGCCGTCATCCAGAAGGGTTTCGTCGACTACGTCCGCACCACCGGAATTACCACCGGAGAGGAGTATCGCAAGCGCCTCTCGGGCGAGGATGTGCACCGGATGCTGCGGTCGAAGATCGAGGCGCTGCCCTATATGGGCGGCCTCAACATCATCGATGCCGAAGGCAATCTGATCAATTCGTCGACCGCATGGCCGACGCCCAAGGTGAATGTCGCCGATCGCGCCTACTTCCGCACCTTCAAGTACGATCCCTATGCGCCTGATGTCCTGATCGAGCCGCTGCACAGCCGCATCTCCGGCGCGTGGACCATTCTGGTGGCCCGGAGGGTCGTCGGGCCACGCGGCGAGTTCCTCGGCGTGGTCGGACGCGGGATCGAACCTGCCAATTTCGAGAAGTTCTTCGCCTCCGTGGTGCTCGGCGAAGGCGCGACGATCTCGATGCTGCATGGCGACGGCACACTGCTCGCCCGCTATCCGCAGTCCGGCGAATTGATGGGGCGAAACTTCAAGACCGGACCGTTCGAGCATCAAAGGGTGTTCGGGCTCGATCATTTCGCCGGCCGCTTCAACAGCCCCGTCGACGGCGAGGACCGGCTGATCTCCTCCCGTGCCCTGCCCCACTTCCCGATCCTGGTGATGGCCACCACGACGCGCGCAGCGGCCTTGGCTGACTGGCGCGAGCAGATCGGCATTCTGATCTCGATCGCAGCCTCTTCCGCGCTCGCGATCGCAGGCGTGCTGATTGCCGTCGTGCGCAAGCTGCTGGAGCAGCACCGCCTTTCGCGCGAACAGCTGACGCTGGAGAAGCAGCGGCTCGACCGCGCGGTCAACAACATGACGCAGGGCCTGTTGCTGTTCGATTCCGAGCAGCGGCTCGTGGTCTGCAACCAGCGCTACATCGAGATGTACGGCTTGTCGGCCGATGTCGTGAAGCCCGGCTGCAGCTTTCGCGACATCATCGCCCATCGCAAGACGACCGGCTCGTTTACCGGCGACGTCGATGCCTACGCCGCGCGCGTCCTGAAGGACATCCATCTCCGCAACTCCATGGTGGTCGATACCGCCGACGGCCGCTCGATCCACATCCTCAACGAGCCGCTCGCGGATGGCGGCTGGGTGGCGACCCACGAGGACATCACGGAGCGCCGGCGCATCGAGGAGCGCATCACCCACCTCGCCCATTACGACGCGCTGACGGACCTGCCCAACCGCGCCATGTTCCACGAGCATCTGCGGCAGGAGCTGGCCGCGGCGCGCGACGGCGAGCAGACCGCGGTGCACTACATCGACATCGACGAGTTCAAGGGCGTCAACGACGCGCTCGGCCATCTCGTCGGCGACGAGCTGTTGAAATCGATCGCGACCAACCTCCGCCGCTGTGCGGGTCCCGCAGACTTCGTGGCGCGACTCGGCGGCGACGAATTCGCCATCGTGCAGGGCGCGGTAACGTCGTTGGATCAGGTCAACGAGCTCGTCGCGCGCGTCTTCGAAACCATCCGCACGCCGGTCGACTGCATGGGCCATCATCTCACCAGCGACGCCAGCATCGGTATCGCGCTCGCGCCGGAGCACGGCACGGCGCTCGACCAGATCCTGAAGAACGCGGACATGGCAATGTACGCGGCCAAGTCCGCCGGACGCCACACCTACCGCTTCTTCGAGCCGGACATGGACGCCAAGGTCCGCGAACGCCGCCAGCTCGAGGGCGACCTGCGCCACGCCATCGCGCAAGGCGGCCGCGAAGGCGGGCTCGAGGTGTATTACCAGCCCTGCCTCGGCCTGAAGGACGACCGCATCACCGGCTGCGAGGCTTTGGTGCGCTGGCGCCATCCCGAGCGCGGCTGGGTCTCGCCGGCCGATTTCATCCCGATCGCCGAGGACACCGGCCTGATCAACGAGATCGGCGAATGGGTGCTGGCGACCGCGTGCCGGGACGCGGCAAGCTGGCCCGACGACATCCGCCTCGCCGTCAACGTCTCGCCGGTGCAGTTCAAGAGCGGCACGCTGGCGCTGAAGATCATGGCGGCGCTCGCAGCGTCGAATCTGCCGGCGAGCCGGCTCGAGCTCGAGATCACCGAGGCAGTCCTGATCCGCGACGACGATGCCGCGCTTGCCATCCTGCACCAGCTCCGCGCCATCGGCGTGCGCATCGCGCTCGACGATTTCGGCACCGGCTACTCGTCGCTGAGCTATCTGCACCGCTTCCCGTTCGACAAGATCAAGATCGACCGCTGCTTCGTCGAGGACATCGCCCGTCCCGACGGCTCCGCCAGCATCGTTCAAGCCGTCGTCAACCTGGCGGCCGCCCGCCGCATGACCACGACGGCCGAGGGTGTCGAGACCGAGGAGCAGCAGCGCCTGTTGCGTACGCTCGGCTGCTCCGAGATGCAGGGCTATTTGTTCAGCGCCGCCAAGCCCGCCGACAAGATGCTGGAGCTGTTCGCGCTGCACCGCAGCCGGCGCGCCCGGCGCGAAGGCAGCGAGAGCCGCCGCCGCGAGGTCGGTTAGGTCGAAACGGCGCTGGAAACGAAATCGCCCGGAAGCGGTCCTCCGCTCCCGGGCGAAACATGATCCGGAACGTCGTAAGATCTAGTTCGGCACTGCAGCCTTCGTCGCGCGCTTGGCAGCGACGGCATTTGCCGTAACGCCGTGGAGGAAGTCGTAGGCTGCGTGCAGAGCCTTATCGTCCTTCTCTTCCGGCGGAACGTAGGACTGCGATCCGGTCTGCTCGGTGCCGTCGGCCGACAGATGCCCGCGCATCTGGGATTCCGCCATGGTGTCCATCCGCCCCTTCAGCTCGGGCGGCACGTCCTGGAGGATCTCGATGTCGGGCGCGATGCCTTGGGCCTGGATCGAGCGGCCCGACGGCGTGTAGTAGCGCGCCGTGGTCAGCGCCAGCGCGCCATTGCCGGAGCCGAGCGGAATGATGGTCTGCACCGAGCCCTTACCAAACGATCGCGTGCCGATCAACGTCGCGCGCTTGTGGTCGTGCAGCGCACCGGCAACGATCTCCGAGGCCGAGGCCGAGCCGCCGTTGATCAGCACCACGATCGGCTTGCCTTTGGTGAGGTCGCCGCCATGAGCGGTGAAGCGCTGGGTTTCTTCCGGACTGCGGCCGCGGGTCGAAACGACCTCGCCGCGCTGCAAGAAGGCGCTCGACACCGACACGGCCTGGTCGAGCAGGCCGCCCGGATTGTTGCGCAGATCAACCACGTAGCCGGCGAGCTTCTCCGGCGGGACCTGCTTGGAGACCGAGGCGATCGCCTTCTTCAGGCCGTCGGCGGTCTGCTCGTTGAACGAGGTGATGCGGATATAGCCGATGTCGCCGTTCTCGACGCGGAAGCGCACCGGACGCACATGGATGATCTCGCGCGTGATCGCAACCTCGAGCGGCGCATCCGCACCCTTGCGGATGATGGTCAGCTTGGTCTTGGTGTCGACCGGTCCCTTCATCTTGTTGACCGCCTGCTCGAGCGTCATGCCCTGCACGGCCTCGCCGTCGATCTTGCCGATGAGGTCGCCGGACATGATGCCGGCCTTCGAAGCCGGCGTGTCGTCGATCGGCGAGACGACCTTGACGAGGCCATCCTCCATCGTGACCTCGATGCCGAGCCCGCCGAACTCGCCGGAGGTGGTCTCTTGCATCTCGGTCCAGGCCTTGGCGTTCATGTAGCGCGAATGCGGGTCGAGCGAGGTCACCATGCCGGTGATCGCCCCCTCGATCAGCTTGGCATTGTCCGGCTTCTCGACATAGCTGGCCTTGACCCGCTCGAACACCGCGCCGAACAGATTGAGCTGGGAATAAGCATCACCCGCACTCACTGCCGCCCGCGCTGCCCATACGCCGCCCTGCGGGCTGGCTACCAGAAGGGTCAGGCACGCTCCCGTGAGCGCGCCCAGGGGGAACAGCAGGGTTTTCCGCATGAAGGTGCCTTTTGTGCTTGGCGTTTCTCTTGAGGCTGGGAGACGCCATGCAAATGGCGATCCAGTCCATCTCTCACAATACCATTCTGGTTTCTTCAAGGCCGGGATGCCGCGCTGGCGGGTACACCGAAGAAATCCCTTCGCCTTGGCCTAAACTTTTGGCAACGTTCCGAAACTGTTTCGAAGCAACACGACACGGTCCGGGCCGCCTACGCCTCGCAGCTATGCGATTTTAGGATGGTTTTGGAGGACCGGACGCGATAGGCGATGGCGACAAGACTTCAAATTCTCGGGAGGACAACAATGAATGAAGCGCCCCGCATCCGGCCGGAACGGAACGTCGAGCTCGGCGCCAGCGACGAGCCGTTCCAGAACCTGCACGAGTTCATCCGGAAGGCGCGCGCCAACCTCAACCAGAATGCCTGGGACTACATCATCGGCGCCGCCGAGACCGAGACCACGATGCGGCGCAACCGCATGGCGCTCGACGAGATCGCCTTCCGCCCGCGCGTGCTGCGCGACGTGCGCAGGATCGATGGCAGCGTCGAGCAGTTCGGCCGCAAGCTGCGTCTGCCGGTGGTGCTGGCTCCCGTCGGCGCACTCGAGATCTTCGATCCGGATGGCGCGGCGAGCGTCGCGCGCGCTGCGGGCAGGTTCGGCGCGGCGCACATGCTGAGCTCGGTGTCCGAGCCCGGCCTCGAGACGACCGCCGAGGCTGCCCCCGATGCACTGCGTCTCTATCAACTCTATGTCCGCGGCGACGATGCCTTCGTCGCCGACGTGGTCGACCGGGCCGAGAAGAACGCCTATGCCGCCTTCTGCCTGACCGTCGACACCGCCCATTACAGCCGTCGTGAACGTGACATCGCCAAGCGCTACGTTCGCGAGAGCCGCCTGCGCGCCACCGGCGGCGATTTCCAGAAGGGCCTGGAGTGGCGGACCGTGAAGATGATCAAGGACACGTTCAAAATTCCGCTGATCCTCAAGGGTATCGCCACGGCCGAGGATGCGCAGATCGCGCTCGATCACGGCGTCGAGTGGATCTACGTCTCCAACCATGGCGGGCGCCAGCTCGACCACGGCCGCGGCGCCATGCACGTGCTGCCGGAGATCGTCGACGCCGTGAAGGGCCGCGCCAGGATCATGGTCGACGGCGGCTTTTGCCGCGGCACCGACATCGTCAAGGCGATCGCGGCGGGCGCCGACCTCGTCGGCATCGGCCGGCTGCAATGCTGGGCGCTGGCGGCAGCCGGCGAAGCCGGCGTCGCGCGGATGCTGGAGTTGCTCGAAGACGAGGTGCTGCGCTGCCTCGGCCTCCTGGGCGCCACCTCATTCGCCGAGCTCGACAAATCCTGCCTGCATCCGGCGGCCGCCACCAACGCGCCCAGCGTGTTCAGCGCGTTCCCGCTGTTCGACCACGAGCCCTATCGTTACTGACGCGCCATACCGAAGTGAAAAGGACGCAATGACATCGCTCTCTCCCGGCAGCGCGGATGCGCTGCTGTTCGACCTCGGGCGCGTTGTGCTCGACATCGACTTCTCCAAGGCGATCGCCTGCTGGGCGGGACATGCCGGCTGCCAGCCCGAGGCCATCATCGCGCGCTATGTGCGCGACGAGGCCTACCGGTTGCACGAGATGGGCAAGATCAGCGATGGGGACTATTTCGCCTCGCTGCGGTCCTCGCTCGGGATCGGCATCTCGGATGCGCAATTCCTGGAAGGCTGGAACGCGATTTTCGCCGGCGAGATGCCTGATATCGCCGAGCTGTTGCCGCGGGCGGCGAAGCAGATGCCGCTCTATGCCTTCTCCAACACCAATCGGCCGCACGTCGACTATTTCTCGAAGGAATATGCCGGTCTGCTCGGCCATTTCCGCGAGCTGTATCTGTCCTCCAGCATCGGCCTGCGCAAACCGGATGCCGAGGCCTTCGACCATGTCGTGGCGGCGATCGGCGTGCCGGCCGAGCGCATCGTGTTCTTCGACGACCTCGCCGAGAACATCGAGGGAGCGCGGGCGCGCGGGTTGACCGCCGTGCATGTCACCTCGCCGCGTGATGTCGGGAACGCATTGAAAGCATTGCGGATCTGAGCCGCGGGAAAGCCCGGAGCGCGCTCACTTGCCGGAACAAAAACTGCTGAAAATGTGGAACCTGATCACTTTGTGCATTTTTATACAGAGTTCCGGGAACGGAATACCACCCTTCGGACTCATGAGTCCGTTGGGACTTCTACATTGGACTGATCGACGTGCTGGGCAAGACCTATCTCACCAAGCAAGCCTCTCTCCTGCTCGAATTCGCCAGAACCACCTCGGATTCTGACCTCTCCGCCAAGCTGATCAGCAAGGCCGCCGACCTAAAATCCCAGGCGGACCCGCTGCCGGACAAGGATCAGGGTCCCAAGCCGCCCGACGTCGCGGACATCAGTCCGGGCGATCCGACGGGGCGTTGAACGATGTTGGCCGTGGCGCTCGTCATTCTCGTCCTTGCCATGGCAATCCTCGTTCCGGTCTGTCTCGCCTTCCGCATCATGCCGCGGCGGAGTTGAGCCGACCTCCTCCACCCCGCGATCACGCAGGATAAATCATCCCGCGTGCTGCTTTGCCTCACGCCTGCACTCGGCTAGAACTCTCGCCGCCCATTGACTGATGTGCTCAGCAGGAGTTCGCCCGTGGCCCTGATGCCGGTTTCTGACGCGCTTGCCGCGGTGCTGGCCGGCGTCGAGCCGCTGGCTGAACAGATGGTTTGCCTCGACGAGGCCTACCATCGTGTGCTCGCCCGCGATGTCGCGGCGCGGCGCACGCAGCCGCCGGAGGCGATGTCGGCGATGGACGGCTATGCCGTACGCACGGCCGACGCGGCAAACGATTCGAGGTTGACCGTCGTCGGCGAGGTCGCGGCGGGCCGGCCGTTCGCGGGAAGCGTCGGCCCCGGCGAAGCCGTGCGGATCTTCACCGGCGGCGTCGTTCCCGACGGCGCCGATGCCGTCGTGATCCAGGAGGACACGGCTGCCGACGGCAAACATGTGACGATCAAGGAAGCCGCCATTTTCGGCCGGCACATCCGCCCTGCAGGCGTCGACTTCCGCGAAGGCGACGTGCTGCTGCGCAAGGGAATCCGCCTCACCGAGCGCGATCTCGCCCTTGCCGCCGGAATGAATCATCCGCATCTCGCCGTCATCCGCCGCCCGAGGGTTGCCGTTCTCGCCACCGGCGACGAGCTCGTGATGCCGGGCACCACGCCTGGTCGCGGCCAGATCGTCTATTCCAACGGCTATGCCCTGCATGCGCTCGCCCGCAGCGAGGGCGCCGAGACCATCGACCTCGGAATTGCCGCCGATACACTGGAGGCGACGTCCGCCGGCATCCGCCGCGCGCGCGAGAGCGGCGCCGACATCCTGATCACGACCGGCGGTGCCTCGGTCGGCGACCACGACCTGGTCCAGCAGGCGCTCAAGGGCGAAGGCATCGCGATGGCGTTCTGGAAGATCGCGATCCGGCCGGGCAAGCCGATGATGCACGGTCGGATAGGCGCGATGCGCGTGATTGGCCTGCCCGGCAATCCCGTGTCGTCCTACGTGTGCGCCTTCCTGTTCATGGTCCCCTTGATTCGCGCCCTGTCGGGCCGTTTAGCGATTCATCATCGGCGCGAGCGCGCCGTGCTGGGCCGCGATCTCGCCGCCAACGACCAGCGCGAGGACTATCTGCGTGCGCGGCTGGAGGAGCGCGACGACGGCACGCGCGTCGCCCTTCCGGTCAGCCATCAGGACTCCTCCCTTCTTGCGAATCTCGCTGCGGCACAGGTACTTCTGGTGCGCGCACCGTTCGCGCCGAAGGCCGAGGCCGGCACGCCTTGCGAGGTGCTCCGGCTGCCCGTCTGAGCCGCCCAGCCACACGCATTCCGCGAGCTTGGCCGCGTTCACCATAAATTAAGCAGTTGCGGAACACATATCGAACATATAGTGTCCGTTCATGATTTGTTTCGAGGATGTAGCGGCTTAGTGCCGGCTTCATCGTGTCGGAATCGAACGACATCAACCGGGGGACTTTGGTCGAGATGTTGACGCGCAAACAATACGAGCTTCTGCGGTTCATCAGCGAACGTCTGAAGGAAAGCGGCGTGCCGCCGTCCTTCGACGAGATGAAGGATGCGCTCGACCTGCGCTCGAAGTCAGGCATCCATCGCCTGATCACTGCGCTCGAGGAGCGCGGCTTCATTCGCCGCCTGCCCAACCGTGCCCGTGCCATCGAGGTGATCAAGCTGCCCGAGCTCCAGGCCGCCGCCGGCAATCGCCGTGGCTTCACCCCGAGCGTGATCGAGGGCAATCTCGGCAAGGTGCGCGCGAGCTCCAGCCCGCCTGCGGACGAGGGCGAGCGCCCCGTCGCGGTGCCCGTGATGGGCCGCATCGCCGCCGGCACGCCGATCGAGGCGCTGCAGACCCGCAGCCATACCATCAGCGTGCCGCCGGACATGCTCGGCTCGGGCGAGCACTACGCGCTCGAAGTGCGCGGCGATTCGATGGTCGAGGCCGGCATCCTCGACGGCGACATGGCGCTGATCCAGCGCAACGAGACCGCAAATACCGGCGACATCGTGGTGGCATTGATCGACGACGAGGAGGCCACGCTCAAGCGCTTCCGCCGCCGCGGCGCCTCGATCGCGCTCGAGCCCGCCAATGCCGCCTACGAGGTCCGCATTCTTCCGCCGAACCGCGTGAAGATCCAGGGCAAGCTGATCGGGCTTTACCGGAAGTACTGATACGGGAAACATCAAGCGCGCGGCGCGTTTCGATCGGCATCGGCGATCCAGGATCGGAGCGGATACTTGTCCGCTCCGGCTGGACGGTTTCTCTGGTTCTGCGCCGGCTGTCCGGTCCATCTTCCCGCGCGACATTCGCCCGCGCAGGCGCGCAGCAATCTCGCTCTGCTTCACCGGTAGAGTTGTGCCGGCAGTGCTGATAGCTCCGGCCGAATGCAAGGACGCGAGGTTTGTTCCTATCGAATCCGGGAAAGATAATGTGATCGCGCGCTGCGGACGCGAGCCGCAGATTTGCCCATAACCGAGCAGAGCGTTGTATGCTTCCACTCTGATAGAGGCCTGCGCCTCGAAAGAGACGCGGGTCGCTATCCCAGCATGAGGAGCACCCGATGTGTGACTACAGCCTGCATGCCGTCGCGACGCGCCCCGCCGAAGTCGGCGAGACGATCGTCACGACAACCTTCCGCGGCACCTCGACGCGCGGTTTCGCTTCCGAAGCCGATCCCTCCGTCGCGGTCTGTCTGCTGCCGGGGACGGAGCTCGCTTTCGCCGACAATGTCCGCTACGACAACCGCTGGATCTGGACGCGCACCGTGAACTCTCGCGTCGGCAAGTTCGGCAAGATCGACCCGCACATTCCCGATCGCCATCATGACGCGATCGAATTCCCCGACGGCAAATACGTGCTGGTGACGCAGCTCGTCGAAGGCCAGCGCGCGACCGTGCTGCAATTGCCGGTGACGCAGGCAGCCCCCGAGCGCGAGCACAAGCCGCAGATCGTCGCCGACACGCGGCCCACGATCACGCGCCTGCCGATCGGCTGACGCCCTTCGGCCGACAGGCCGAGCCCGGGATTGAAATTGCCGTCGCCGGCCGAGGCCGGCGAGCCCGGCAAGTTTGTGTTTCAGGACATTCGATCGGCGAGCCCACCGCCGCGCCTCGTCGTCGCACGAAGTTTGGGCCGTGCTGCCCGCATTTTGAACGTCCGCTCCGCAGCCAAATGACCGATGCTGTCGTGGTTTGAGGCGGCGGACACGCTCGATGAAGACCTTCATTCGCGTCGTTGAACTTTGGGTACCCGACCGGACGCGCATGCGGCTGGAATTCGGCGGCGGCCTCTACGACGATGGGCTGTCCGCGTTCAAAGCCGTCAGCGAAGAGCTGCACTTCGGATATGACGAGGGACTTCCCGGCAAGGCCTGGGCCTGTGGCCACCCCGTCATCCTCACGAAATTCGCCAACTCCTATTTCAAGCGGACCGATCAGGCCGCTGCGGCCGGCCTCACCTGCGGCGTGGCGGTGCCGGTGTTCGCGGGCGAATTCCTGCAAGCCGTGCTGGTGCTGTTCTGCGGCGACGACGAGGCGCATGTCGGCGCGATCGAACTCTGGCACAACGATCCTGATCTCTCGCATGAGATGGGGCTCGTCGATGGCTATTACGGCACCGCGGACATGTTCGAATTCAACTCCCGCCACACCAGATTTCCGCGCGGCTTCGGCCTGCCCGGACGCACCTGGAAGGCGGGCCTGCCGCTGATCATCAAGGACTTGCACGACGCCAAGAGCTTCCTGCGCTGGGAGGACGCCGCCAAGGTCGGGATCAATCTCGGCGTCGGCGTGCCCTACCGAACCGGTACCGACCAGACCTGGGTTCTGACATTCCTCTCCGCGCAGGCAACGCCGATTGCACGACGCTTCGAGATCTGGGTCCCGAACGAGGACCGTTCGGCGCTGGTCTTTCGCGCCGGCGATTGCAGCGCGCAGACCGACCTCGCCGCACGCTATGCGGCGCAGTCCATCGCCAGGGGCGAAGGCAGCATCGGCGGCGCCTGGGCCACCGGCATGCCCGCGCTCAACGACGATCTCACCTCTGACGGCTCGATCGCCGGCTCCGAAGCCTGCGCAGCCGGGCTGAGCCGAATGGTGGCCCTGCCGGTTATCGGCAACGGAAGGCTTGACGCCGTGCTGGCCTGGTATTTGTGATCCGCGTCAATCGTCGGCCTGCAAGTCGGCCTCCGATGGCGTTGCGTCCCGGTTGCGGGGCACGGCCGCCTTCGGCACGAGGCTGCCGTCGAAATCTCCCTCGCCGGCGCCGGCCGGCAGCCAGGGACGGCTTGCTCCCCTCGTCCTCACCGCCTGCACCGAAAAGCCCTCGCCGCGTCTCGTCAGAGCCAGTGCGCCCTGACTGGCAAGACGCGCCCGATCGACCACCATCGCCGCGCAATCGGGTGGCGCAGGCCGCGCCGTCACCACCAGCGCGGAGCGGCTGCAATCATCGGCCAGCGCGTCGATACGCGTCGCCAACGCGATCAGTCGTCCGTCCGCGAGCGGCGCCACGCAGCCGGACTCGTCACACGACACCCCGCTCGCCAACGAGGCGTTGCCGGCATCGCGCGGATCGGCATCGGCAGCCAACCACTCCTTCAGCAGGAAGCTGTCCTTGCTGGCGCGGATCACCTGCAAGCGCCCATCCCCGCCCCGGACCGCGACGCTCGCGCCATCCCCGGCAATCAGGATATCGGGCTGCCGCACCGACAGTCCCCAGAGGATCGCTGCCAGCAGCACCAGGGCGCCGGACCAGCGCAAGGGCGTGCGCAACAGGCCCATCACGATGAGCCCGAGGCTCGCTGCGATCAGCGGCGCGATCCCGAAGGCGGGAATGCGGCCGACGGCGCCCGGCAGGGCCGCCACCCAGCGCGCGACCAGGACCATCCACTCGATGCCGATCCCCATCAACCACCAGAACACGCCGTCGAGCCCGAAGGGCGCCGCGAGCAGCCCCAACAGCCCGGCCGGCATCACCAGCGCCGAGACCACCGGCATGGCGCCGAGATTGGCGAGCACGCCGTATGGGGTCACGCGATGGAAGTGGAAGGCGGCGTATGGCGTGGTCGCGAGCCCCGCGATCAGCGAGGCCAGGAACAGCATCGCGATCTCCCGGCCGCCCCACAACGCGATCCGCGCAGTCGCGGAATGATCGGGCGATGCGAGCAGGTTCGGCATGCCGATCTGCACCAGCGCCACCAGCCCGAGCGTTGCCGCAAACGACATCTGGAAGCTTGGATGCACCAACGCCTCCGGCGCGACCGCAAGCACGATCAGCGCGGCAACCGCCAGCGTGCGGAAGGTGATGGCGCGGCGGTCGACCATCACTGCGATCAGCACCACCGCCGTCATGAAGAACGATCTTTGCGTCGCAACCTCCGCGCCCGACAGCAACAGGTAGAACGCGGCCGCGACCAGCGCCGCGGCGGCCGACCATTTCTTGATGGCAGAGCCGGCCGCCAGCCCCGGGATCAAGGCCAGCAGCGCGCGCACCGCGAAGAAGACGACGCCGGCGACGACCGCCATGTGATAGCCGGAGATCGACAGCACATGGCCGAGTCCCGAGACGAACATGGCATCGTTCACGGGCGCGGTGATCGCATCGCGCCGCCCCGTGAGCAGCGCCGTCGCAATCGCGCGGTTGTCGCCTTCGAGCGTTGCGCGGATGCGCGCGTCGATCGCGTCGCGCAGGCCCTGCATGAAGGCGGCATAGCGCAGCCGCAGGCCGCCGCCATCCGGCGGTGTGGACGCCGTGATCGCGCCCATCACGAAGCCGGAGGCGCCGATGCCCTGGAAGAACATGTCGCGCGAGAAATCATAGCTGCCGGGGCGCACCGGCGAGATCGGCGGCATCAGCCGCGCCTTCAATTGCACGAAGCTGCCGACCTCCGGCGCCGTGCCCTTGCGCACCGAGAGGCGGACGCGCTCGAGCTTGACGTCGCTGCGCTGCGCCTCCATCGCGCTGACGCGCAGCACGAAGCGATCGGTGCGCTCGCGGATGTCGCGCGCTTCCACGAAGCCCGACAGCGACACCGAATAGAGCGGTTTTGCCAAAACGGTGTGCGCGATACGCGCGGTCTTCCAGGTCGCCACGGCAAAACCAGCCGCGACCGCCGCGAGCATGATGGCGGGCGCAAACAGCCGGCTCCGCCGGAGCAGCACCGCGCCGAGCATCAGCGCGATGGCTGTGGCGGCAACCACCCACAGCACCGGCTCATGATCGGCGGCGAAATAAAGCGCAATGCCGCCGCCGAAGGCGACCGGCACCCACGGCAACAGCCGGCCAGGCCCGGCCTCGCCCCGAGCCCATTGGCGCAGCGTCTCGATGATCGCCGGCCAGATGCCAAAGCCCACCGGCGCAAAACCGCCGGCCGGGGTAGCGCGGCCGACCGGCCACGTCCCGGCAACTCCCTGGGACCGTCCTGGCCGGCCCGGCTCCGCCATTCCCCTGCACCTTACGATACGCGACGGCTGCGGAGGCTACCGGACCGTGCGGCTGCACGAATAGCGGTACGGATCGGGAACAGGCGAAGAGCGCTCTACTTTTCTCCGGGCTGGCGCCCGTTGCTAGATCAGCGGCGCCTGCGAGGAGGCGTGGTGATTGACGATCTTCCACTCGCCGTCCTCGCGGATGATGACCCAGCTCATTTTGACGACGAGATCATCCCGCTCGCCCGCGAGATCGAACGTGATCTTCGCGGCCATGTTGATCAGATCAGGGCCGGCCTGCGCGGCGTGCACGTCGGAGAAGGTCGCGCTCGGCCTCCCCCAGCGCGGCAGGCCGTTGAAATAGTCGGCGACGCCATCTCGGCCGCGATAGAGCTTCGGATTGGAGCCGAAGAAGAACGCGTTCCTCGCATAGAGCGAGGACAGCGCGGCCGCATCGAGCGCCGCGAAGCCGGCGCACCATTTCGCGATGATGGCGGAAACGATGGCGTCGGCCTCGCTGCTCATGTCCTGCTCAGCCCTTCTCAACCCTTGGCGACTTCCTTCGCGAACGTGTCGCGCAGACCGATCGTGCGCGAGAACACCGGCTTGCCGGGCGTCGAGTCCTTGTCACGCACGAAATAGCCCTGGCGCTCGAACTGCATCGGCTCGGTCGAATTGCTCTCCGCAACGGACGCCTCGACCCGCGCATCGGCGAGGATCTCCAGCGAGTTCGGGTTGAGATCGGTCGCGAAGTTCGAGGCATCCGGGCTCGGATTGGCGAACAGCTGGTTGTAGATGCGGATCTCCGCCGGCTTGGAGGCCGCCGCCGGCAGCCAGTGCATGGTCGCCTTGACCTTGCGGCCGTCGGGCGCGTTGCCGCCCTTGGTCGCGGGATCATAGGTGCAGCGCAGCTCCACCACCTCACCCTTGTCGTTTTTGATCACGCCGGTACACTTGACGAAATAGGCATAGCGCAGCCGCACCTCGTTGCCAGGCGACAGGCGGAAGAACTTCTTCGGCGGGTTCTCCATGAAATCGTCCTGCTCGATATAGAGCTCACGGCCGAACGTGATCTTCCGCGTGCCGGCCGAGGGATCGTCGGGATGATTGATCGCCTCGAGCTCCTCGGTCTGCCCTTCCGGATAATTCTCGATCACCACCTTGAGCGGCTTCAAGACCGCCATGCGCCGCTGCGCCGTGCGGTTCAGCTCCTCGCGGATGCAGAACTCCAGCATGCCGACATCGACCACGCTGTTGGCTTTGGCGACGCCGATGCGCTTGACGAACTCGCGAAGTGCAGCCGGCGGCACGCCGCGGCGACGCATGCCCGCCATGGTCGGCATGCGCGGATCGTCCCAGCCCGCGACATGGCCGTCGCGGACGAGCTGGGTCAGCACGCGCTTGGACAGCAGCGTGTAGGTGAGATTCAGCCGCGCGAATTCGTACTGATGCGGCTGTGAGGGCACCGGCAGCTTCTCGATGAACCAGTCGTAGAGCGGTCGGTGGTCCTCGAACTCCAGCGTGCAGATCGAATGCGTGATGCCTTCGATGGCATCCGACTGGCCGTGGGCATAGTCGTAGCTCGGATAGATGCACCATGCGTTGCCGGTGCGCGGATGGTGCGCATGCAGGATGCGGTACAGCACTGGGTCGCGCAGATTGATGTTGCCCGCGGCCATGTCGATCTTGGCCCGCAGCACGCGCGCGCCGTTGGGGAATTCGCCCGCCTTCATGCGGCGGAACAGGTCGAGGTTCTCCTCCACGGAGCGTTCGCGGAACGGCGAATTCTTGCCGGGCTCGGTCAACGTGCCGCGCGAGAGGCGGATCTCCTCCTGGGTCTGGTCGTCGACATAAGCGAGGCCGTCGCGGATCAGCTGCTCCGCCCATTCGTACAGGCGGTCGAAATAGTCCGAGGCGAAGAACAGGTTCTTGCCCCAGTCGAAGCCGAGCCAGCGCACGTCGGCTTGGATGGAATCGATATATTCCTGCTCTTCCTTGACCGGGTTGGTGTCGTCGAAGCGCAGGTGGCAGCGGCCCGGAAACTCCTGGGCGACGCCGAAGTTGAGTGCGATCGACTTGGCGTGGCCGATATGCAAGTAGCCGTTCGGCTCCGGCGGGAACCGGGTCACGATCTCCTTGTATTTGCCCTGATCGAGGTCGGCCTGGATGATGTCACGAATGAAATCGCGCCCAACCTCAGCTGCCACCGGTTCTGTCATTACGAAAATCCTGTAGGGAAATCAGCGGTCCTTCTGCCAAATTCGCGTGGCCGCGCCAAGAGCTTAAGCAAGGCCTGCCGGGTCCGCCGTCGCCCTTTAGTTATGTCCCGTTCCTGCTATACACCACCGCCTCCAATGCATAGGCCCTGCTAAGAATGTCCGATTCCGTCGTCACGCGCTTCGCTCCCTCGCCGACCGGCTTCCTCCATATCGGGGGCGCCCGCACGGCGCTGTTCAACTGGCTTTATGCCAAGAAGCACGGCGGCAAGATGCTGCTGCGGATCGAGGACACCGATCGGGAACGCTCCACGGAGGCGGCGATCGGCGCCATCCTCGACGGGTTGAAGTGGCTCGAGCTCGGCTGGGACGGCGAGGTCATCTACCAGTTCGCCCGCGCCGCCCGGCACCGCGAGGTCGCCGAGCAGCTGCTCGCCGATGGCAAGGCCTACCGTTGCTACGCCACCGCCGAAGAGCTCGCCGCCATGCGCGAGAAGGCGCGCAGCGAGGGGCGCACCCGCCTCTATGACGGCATGTGGCGCGACCGCGACGCGGCCACGGCTCCGAGCGACGTCAAGCCCACCATCCGCCTGCGCGCGCCGCAGACCGGCGAGACCGTGATCGAGGACCAGGTCCAGGGTCGCGTGGTCTGGCAGAACGAGAACCTCGACGATCTCGTCCTGCTGCGCGGCGACGGCAACCCGACCTACATGCTCGCCGTGGTGGTCGACGACCACGACATGGGCGTCACCCATGTGATCCGCGGCGACGACCACCTGATCAACGCCGCCCGCCAGAAGCAGATCTACGATGCGATGGGCTGGGAGCTGCCCAGCATGTCCCATATCCCGCTGATCCACGGCCCGGACGGCTCGAAACTCTCCAAGCGGCACGGCGCGCTCGGCGTCGATGCCTACCGCGCGATGGGGTACCTGCCGGCTGCGCTGCGCAACTACCTGGTCCGGCTCGGCTGGAGCCACGGCGACCAGGAGATCTTCTCGACCGAGGAGATGATCGACGCGTTCGATCTCGGCAGCGTCGGCCGCGCCGCCGCCCGCTTCGATTTCGCCAAGCTGGAAAACCTCAACGGCCACTACATCCGCCACGCCGACGATCAATCGCTCGTGAAGATGTTCGAGGA
Organism: Bradyrhizobium yuanmingense; assembly: GCF_025200905.1. Taxonomy (NCBI): domain Bacteria; kingdom Pseudomonadati; phylum Pseudomonadota; class Alphaproteobacteria; order Hyphomicrobiales; family Nitrobacteraceae; genus Bradyrhizobium; species Bradyrhizobium yuanmingense. The sequence continues at coordinate 3,896,221 of NZ_CP104173.1, forward strand.
CGTGCTCGACCACGTCGTGCCGAGCCGCGACGAGATCAAGGCCAAGTTAAACGACACCACGCGCGCGCAGCTGCTCAAGGCCATGCCGGCGCTCAAGGAGCGCGCCAAGACATTGATCGAGCTGATCGACGGCGCCCATTTCATCTTCGCCGACCGGCCGCTGGCGCCGGATCCCAAGGCGCAGGCGCTGTTGACGCCCGAGAACCGCAAGCTGATCGGCCAGCTACATTCCGCGCTGGAGAAAGTCGAGACGTGGAGCGGCGCCACCACCGAGGCCGCGCTGCGCGCCTTTGCCGAGGAAAATAGTCTCAAGCTCGGCGCGGTCGCCCAGCCGCTTCGGGCGGCGCTCACCGGACGGACGACGTCCCCTGGTATATTTGAGGTTTTGGAGGTGCTTGGACGCCAGGAAAGCCTCGGCCGGCTTAGGGATCAGTCTACGACGTAAGTCGACCATGCGTGCGGCGATCTTGCAGCGCACATAGCAATAATATACCCATCTCCCCCACATTCTGGAACATCCGGCCTGCCCCCATGGTCGCCCTGGGGGTCTCCGGCTCCGGCCCGTCTCACCACACATCGGGGACCTCTGATGGACGCAAAAGAAAGCCCAAAGACCGCGACGCTGACGGTCGGAAACAAGAATTTCGATCTTCCGATCCTCAGCGGCAGCGTCGGGCCTGACGTCATCGATATCGGCAAGCTCTACGGCCAGTCCGGCCTGTTCACCTACGATCCGGGCTTTACCTCGACCGCGAGCTGCCAGTCCAAGATCACCTATATCGACGGCGACGCGGGCGTGCTGGAATACCGCGGCTACCCGATCGAGCAGCTCGCCGAGCATGGCGACTTCCTGGAGACCTGCTACCTCCTGCTCTACGGCAACCTGCCGACCGCCGCGCAGAAGAAGGATTTCGACTACCGCGTGACCCATCACACGATGGTGCACGAGCAGATGGCCCGTTTCTTCCAGGGCTTCCGCCGCGACGCCCATCCGATGGCGATCATGGTCGCGGCCGTCGGCGCGCTGGCCGCGTTCTATCACGATAGCACCGACATCAACGATCCGAAGCAGCGCATGATCGCCTCGATGCGCATGATCGCGAAGATCCCGACGCTGGCTGCGATGGCCTACAAATACACCGTCGGCCAGCCCTTCGTTTATCCGAAGAACTCGCTCGGCTTTGCCGAGAACTTCCTGAACATGTGCTTCGCGGTGCCTTGCGAAGACTACAAGGTCAGCCCGGTGCTCGCCGACGCGCTGGAGAAGATCTTCATCCTGCACGCCGACCACGAGCAGAACGCCTCGACCTCGACGGTGCGCATCGCCGGCTCCTCGGGCGCCAACCCGTTCGCCTGCATCGCGGCCGGCATCGCCTGCCTCTGGGGCCCGGCCCATGGCGGCGCCAACGAAGCCGCGCTGAACATGCTCTATCAGATCGGCACGGTCGACAAGATCCCCGAGTTCATCGCCAAGGTGAAGGACAAGAATTCCGAAGTCCGCCTGATGGGCTTCGGCCACCGGGTCTACAAGAACTACGATCCGCGCGCCAAGATCATGCAGAAGATGTGTCATGCCGTGCTCAAGGAGACCGGCCATGGCGACGATCCGATGCTGAAGGTGGCGATGGAGCTCGAGAAGATCGCGCTCAGCGACCAGTACTTCATCGACCGCAAGCTCTACCCGAACGTGGACTTCTATTCGGGCATCACGCTGAAGGCGATGGGCTTCCCGGTCTCGATGTTCACCGTGCTGTTCGCGGTCGCCCGCACCGTCGGCTGGATCAGCCAGTGGAGCGAGATGATCGAGGATCCCCAACAGAAGATCGGCCGCCCGCGCCAGCTCTACACCGGCGTCGCCAAGCGCGATTACGTGCCGATCGACAAGCGCTAACGTCAGGCCATCACGCCTTTCGCAGCGGCGCCATCGCAAGATGGCGCCGTTTTGTTTTGCGCCCGCACTTTCCTCGTGCTGCCGCGCACAACAACAAGTCCATGCTCACGGCGGCAAGCGCCTTGACAGCCTAAATGCTCCGCGCGCATTCTTACTCTAAGTAAGAATGACGACAGGGATGGAAATGCCGGAGCAGCCGAGAAGTCGGCGGCAGACGCGCGCTGCCATTTTGACTCATCTGCTTCAGTCGGGCGGCTCGTTTCGTCCGCCGCTGGCCAAGGCCGTGCGTCTGTCGGAAGCGAGCCTGTCGCGCATCCTGCTCGACCTGAAGGCCGAGGGTCTGATCGAGGAAGTGCGGCGCCCTGCCCCTTACGTCGGCGGCCCGACCGGTCTCGTGTCGCTGGACGGCGCGGTGGCGCTGGCAGCCTTCGAGCTGACGACGCAGCGGCTCAGCGTCGGGGTCGGCGGCCTGTCGGGTGAGCTGCACTACACCGAGCGTGTGCCGCTCCCGAAGACGCCTGACGTCGAGACCGTCGGCCGGGCATTTCGCGAAGCGATGACGTTGTTGCGCGACTGGACGCGGCGCCGCCGGATCACCCTCTCGCAGATCGGCGTCTCGATTCCCGGCCTCGGCCGTCTCAGCATATCGGCCAATCCGATCATTCCCTGCGACGTCGCTCGCATCAGCGACATGTTCGGCGAGATGTTCGCCGGCGTGCCGCTCGAATTCACCAATTCGGTCGTCGCGCATGCCACCTTTCACCGCTGCCGCACGGAAAGCTACCCGTTCAACGACACGCATCTGTTCGTGCTCGTCAGCCACGGCGTCGCCGGCGCCTGGATGGATGATCCGGCCGAGACCGATGCTCTGCAGCCGATCGAGCTCGGCCACATGGTGTTCGGGCCTGACGGACCGCGCTGCCGCTGCGGACATCACGGCTGCGTCGAGGCCTATACGTCGATTCCCGCGCTGGCTGCGCTTCTCGGCGTTTCCGAGACCGAGCTGCTCCAGCTCGGCAACGAATGGGTCAACACGGTCCCGATCTCATCGCGCGTGCGGCAGGATTTGCGCCGTCGGCTGTTCCGGCTCGGCCTTGCGATCGGCAATACGCTGAACGTCAAGCCGTGCGGCGGCGTTGCGATCAGCGGCTGGCCGTCGCTTCTCGCTGAAGAGGATCGGCAAGCACTGGTCGATGGGATCGACGCCTGCCTGCTGGGCGGACGCAAACTGGCGCAGGTCTCCCTCGCCTTCGTGCCGCCGTCGACCGGCAACGATCCGCAGGCTGCGCTCGCCTTCGCCGCCTTTTGTCTCGCCAGCCGTGGCGGCATGCCCGCGGCATCGACGGAGGCGGCCTGACATGCGCTGAGCCCAAACGGCCTGTAAAGCGCGAAAGATTTCACACCGGGAGGAACTGCCATGCCGATCACAATAACAAGGCGTCGTCTGCTCGCTGGCTCCGCTGCCGCGCTCGCCTTTCCGCACCTTGCCCGCGCGCAAGGCGCGGCCAAGCCGCGACTGACCGCGATCTCGCAATGGTCGGCGGGCAGCGACGGGGCGGCCATTACGGCGCTCGGCAAGAAATTCGAGGAGAAGGGCGGCGTTTGGCAGCACTCGCCCGTCCCCGGCTTCACCACCGAGATGATGAACAAGCTGCGCGCGCAGATCATGGCCGGCGATCCGCCGGCTTGCTCGCAGCTCAAGGGGCCCGAGATTGCGGCCTGGTCGAAGATTGCGCCCACCGTCAATCTCGATGCCCTCGTCGCGGCCGCCGGCTACGAGAAGGTCGTCGCTCCGGACCTTGCAAAGCTGCACAAGCCCGGCGGCAAATGGATTGCGCTGCCGCTACAGATCTACAGCACCAACATGCTCTTCCTGTCCAAGCGCGCGATGGACAAGGCGAAGGCGGACAAGGTCCCCGTCACCTGGGCCGACTTCAACGACCTCGCCGAAAAGATGAAGGCGGGCGGAGTCGCCTCTCCTATCGCCAATGGCGGCACCCGCCCGGACGACGGACAGAAATTCGAGGCGGCTCTCGCGGGCATCAGTCCGCTCGCCTATCGCGCGGCCATCATGAATCTCGAGAAGAAGGCCCTCGAGGGTCCGGAGATCAAGGCCGCGTTCGCCCAGGTGCGCAAGATCGCCGACTGGATGGACCCCAACGTCGGCGCCCAGCATTTCTCGACCAACCTGAAGCGCTTCATCGACGGCGACATGGGCATGATGATCATGGGCGGATGGGCGCAGGGCGTATTGCGCAATGCCGGCTTCAAGCTCGAGGACTTCATGATTGCGCCAGGCCCGAGCGACAACGGCAAGCCGGTCTTCCTGTTGAATGCCGACGCCTTCATCTTCTGGCAGCGCAAGGAGGCGGACCTGCAAGCCGGCCAGACCCTGATGGCTCAGCTCGTCATGGATCCGGCGATCCAGACCATGTACTCGCAGATCACCGGCTCCATCCCCGTGCGCACTGACGTCGATCTATCAGGCGAAGGCTGGTCGGAGGGGCAACGAACAACCTCGAAGGCCTTGAAGGAGGCCATCGCCAGCAATCAGGCCGTCCTCAGCATGGCGCACAACATGGCGCAGGAAAACGGAATGACCGCGGCGATGATCGACGTAATCACGGAGTACGTGAAGAACAAGACGATCAAGCCGGAGCAGGCAGCCACCCGCCTCGCCGAGGCCGTCGAGGGCGCGCGTTGAGCAATGCCGCCACGATGAGACCGGGCCGGCCGGCGCTTCCCGAATGGGTGCGTCGGCTGCCCGAATATCTGACGATCTGGGTGCCGCTGCTGCTGTCGGCGACGCACCTCGTCTCGTTTTCGCTCTGGACGATCTGGATCTCGTTCACGCCGTCCACCCTCGTTCCCGTTGCGGGCTGGGTCGGCTTGCGCAACTACACGGCGGTCACGGCATCGCGCAACTGGCAAATCGCCTTCGACAATTTGCTGCTGTTCGGCAGCGCTTTCGTGCTGCTGAGCGCAGCGACCGGCCTCATCCTCGCGATCCTGCTCGATCAGCGCATTCGTGGCGAGAACGTGCTGCGCTCCATCTTCCTCTATCCCCTGGCGGTGTCCTTCGTGGTCACCGGCACGGTCTGGAGCTGGCTGCTCAATCCCGGTCTCGGGATCCAGAAGCTGGTGCACGACCTCGGCTGGACCTCCTTTAAGTTCGACTGGCTGATCGACCGCGACATGGCGATCTGGACCATTGTCATCGCCGCGATCTGGCAATCCTGCGGCTTTGCCATGGCGCTGTTCCTTGCCGGCCTTCGCTCGGTCGATCCCGACATCATCAAGGCCGCGCAGATCGACGGCGCGGGAGCGGTCCGAACCTACCGGCGTATCATCCTGCCGTCGCTGTGGCCGATCACGGTCACCGTCGTGGTAATCCAGTTGCAGTTCGCGATTTCGACCTTCGATCTCGTGCGCGCGCTCACCAACGGCGGACCGGGAATCGCGACCCAGCTGCCGGCACTCGTCGTCTACGACCTGATGTTCCAGCGCAGCCTGCTCGGTCGCGGCGCGGCGGCGGCCGTGCTGATGTTGCTCATTCTTCTCGCGGTGCTGCTGCCCTATGCGGCGTGGCGATACATCCAGCGACGGCGAGGCGCCCATGCCTGACCGCAGCTTCGCACCGACCCGGATCCTGATCTATCTCGCCGTCTTCTTGATCGCCGCGGCCTGGCTCGCGCCGCTCGTGGTCGTGGTGCTGAACTCGCTGCGGAGCAACGAGGAGATCGCGCAGGGATCGATGATCGGCTGGCCGCAGCATCTGGCCTGGAGCAACTACGCCGCAGCCTGGAGCGGCTTCTGTGTCGCCGAGACCTGCGCCGGCATCCGGCCCTACATGCTGAACTCCGCGCTGGTCACGATTCCCGCCACGATCTTCTCCACCCTGCTCGGCGCAATCGCCGGTTACGCTGTGTCGCTCTGGCGTTTTCGCGGCGACAACTGGATCTACGGCATCGTGACGCTGGGCCTGTTCCTCCCGCAGCAGATGCGCCTGTTGCCCTGGACCATCGTGCTGCGGGACATCGGCCTCATCAACACGCTGACCGGCCTCGTGCTGATTCACACCATTCAGGGGCTCTCATTCACCACGCTGTTCTGCCGGAATTATTATGTCGCCATTCCCCATGAACTGATCAGGGCCGCCCGCATCGACGGCGCCGGCTTCTTCCGCATCTTCTGGCGCATCATCCTGCCGCTCTCAGGTCCCATCCTGATCGTCACGGTGATCTGGCAGTTCACCCATATCTGGAACGAGTTCCTCTATGGCGTGACGTTCACCACCGGCCAGCAGCAGCCCGTCACCGCAGCGCTTATCGCGCTGTCCGCCGCCGTCGCGGATATCCCGCAGCATGGCGTGCAGAGCGCAGCGGTGATCATCGCCGCGCTGCCCACGCTGTTGATCTACCTGCTCGGCGGCAAGTACTTCGTCCGCGGCCTGACTGCCGGGGCCGTGAAATGATGGAGTTGTCATGGCAGCACTGAGCATTCGCGCCCTGTCCAAGCGTTACGCCAATCTGGAGGTGCTGAAGGACATCGCGCTCGACATCGAGAGCGGCGAGTTCACCGTGCTGGTCGGCCCGTCCGGCTGCGGCAAGTCCACCCTGCTCAACATCGTCGCCGGGCTCGACCGCCCGAGCGCGGGAACGATCGAAATCGGCGGCCGCGTCGTCAATGACGTCGCGCCGAAAGACCGCGACATCGCCATGGTGTTCCAGTCCTACGCGCTCTATCCCTCGATGACCGTGCGTCAGAACATCACCTTCGGCATGGAATGCCGTCACGTTCCCAAAGCCGAGCAGGACGCTGCGGTCGGCAATGTCGCAAAACTGCTCCAGATCGAGCCGCTGCTCGGCCGCAAGCCCTCGCAATTGTCCGGCGGCCAGCGCCAGCGCGTGGCGATGGGGCGCGCGCTGGTGCGCAATCCCCTGCTCTTCCTGTTCGACGAGCCGCTCTCCAATCTCGACGCCAAGCTGCGCGTCGAGATGCGGATGGAGATCAAGCGCCTGCATCAGCGCATCGGCGCCACCATCGTCTATGTCACTCACGACCAGATCGAGGCGATGACGATGGCGACGCGGATCGCCGTGATGCATCAGGGCAGCGTGCAGCAATTCGCCGATCCCGACACTGTGTACCGCTATCCCGCCAATCTGTTCGTCGCACGCTTCATGGGCTCGCCGCCGATGAACACCATGCCGGCGCGGCTCGAGGCCGAAAATGACGGTCCGGTCGTCGTGATCGGCGCGGGACGGCCCGACGAGCTTCGTCTTCGCCTTACGGGGTACGACGCAGCAGCACCCTTTGTCGGACGCAAAGTGGTGTTCGGAATCAGGCCGGAATGCATCGCTGAGGGGAGCCGCACGTTTTCCAGCGAAGCGCCTGTCCTCGTCGAGGCGCCGGTGGAGCTGGTCGAGCCTACCGGCGCCGAGACGATGGTGCTCCTGCGGCTCGGCGGCGAGCCCGCGATGGCACGAGTCTCGCCGGATATCCGCCCCGCGCCCGGCACGTCCGCCGCCTTCGCGCTCGACACCCGCCGCATTTGCCTGTTCGACCCCGAGACGGAGCGCCTGATCGCATGACGAAGACGACCTATTCCAGCCTAGCCGGCAGCGTGGTGCTGATCACCGGAGGCGCCAGCGGCATCGGCGCCGCCTTCGTCCGGGCCTTCGCGGGCCAAGGCGCCCGGGTCGCCTTCTTCGACATCGATAAGGACGCCGCCGAAGCCCTGGTGCGGGAAATAGCGGCCTCGTCCGGGCCTGCGCCGCTGTTCGTGCCCTGCGATCTCCTCGACATCGATGCCCTGCGCAGCGCGATGGCAGAGGCCCGCCGCTCGCTTGGCGACGCCGCCGTTCTCGTCAACAACGCCGCCAACGATCAGCGCCAGGCTCTCGCCGAGGTCACGCCATCCGAGTTCGACTGGATGATCGGCGTCAATCTCAAGCACGTCTTCTTCGCGGCGCAAGCGGTGGTGCCACAGATGCAGGCGCGCGGCGGCGGCTCGATCATCAACATGTCGTCGATCGCCTGGATGCGCGGCGCGCCGGCACTGCCGGTCTACGCCGCGGCGAAAGCGGCGATCGTCGGCTTCACCAACTCGCTGGCGCGCTCCGTCGGTCCCGACCGCATTCGCGTCAACGCGATCGCGCCGGGCATGGTCATCACCGAGCGCCAGCGCAGGCTGTGGTATCCGGACGATCGGGTCATCGCCGAGATACGCTCGCGCCAGGCGGTGCCCGATGCGGTAACGCCCGAAGACATTGCCAATATGGCACTGTTCCTCGCCTCCGACGAAAGCCAGCGCATCACCAGCCAGTGTTTCAGGGTTGATGGCGGACTCGCCTAGGCCGGTGCGCATAAGACCGTTCGAGTGCCCTTTGCTTAGCCCTACGTGACGTTCGACAATAGTGATTGGAACTAGGAAACCTTGGGAGGTTCGCGCGTTTAGGGGCCGGAGCAAGCCGTGGAGGAGAAGCATGCGAACAGCAATTCTCGCATTGATTGTAGTTGCCGGAAGCGCAATGAGCTTCCAAGCAACGGCCCAACAGCAAAAGGCCGCACCCAGTGAGCAAACCAAGGAGGAGATGAAGCGCGACGTGGACCGGGAGCTCAAGGCTGGCCAGCCCAACGAGCAGATGCAGCGCGATGCGGACAAAGGGATCAAGACCCGCAACTCCGGAGAGTCAGGATACGTGGCCGATCAAGACAAGCCGGCCGCTTCGGCGCATCCTCCGGGCCGACCGGGAAGTGAGCAGACCACGGGTTCGGGTAGCCAGACCGGCACTCCGAAATAGAACACTCGGCCTGCGCTGCGTCTACGGCGAGTTGCGCGGACGCCGGAAGTGGCCAATTCACGGGTCGCATGCGGTCCCGAGTTAGCGTGTCGTCCGCCTGGTTGCCGCCCAAATGTCCTCCCGGGGTCAGTATGTCGCGCTCAGTGTACGCGTGGAGCGAGACCCCGGCGGCAAGTGGCGGGCCGTCATAGGGCGCACAAGCGCCAGTCGAGGCAAGACGGCCCCCCGCGTTCTGTCCACCGCCGATAGGCGACATCCCAACTGCCTCAAATGATCCGGCTAAGGGTCACGAGGCGACATGGAGCGGGATGTCACTCTATGAACAGCAGTCCCCTCTTCTTATCGCCATCAAACGTATTTACAGCGTCGAACAGCCGCTTCCGTTCGACTAGCCACGGCTGGAAATCGAAATTGACATCGAGCACGAAAACGAGGTCTTCGGCTTCGAAATAGCCTCCAATTGGGGAATGGTGTCCACTACCAGCACCAAAAATATGAGCGCGATCGAAATTCACGATGTAGCGTCGCCGCGGATCGTTGGAGCGACGGAGATGCTCCAGAAACTGGTTTTCGCTGAGATCACGCAAGACAGTAACTTTCCGGCTGGTGTTGGACTGGGCGACGTTGGCCAGTTCGTCAAGCGTGAGTCCCATGATGCATACGCCTGTCCAGCAACTCCACGTCCCGGCCAACACCTTGCCTTCCGTCCTTGCCGCCTCGCCAAGGGACCGATACGCGTTTGCAACAGCGGCAGGTCCGCAGCGAGAGCCATTTGACTGCCAATCAACGTGTCCTTCAAATGTTGCTGCCACGGGCAGGTGCCACGCACGCTCAATAAGCTCCGGAGTACGTGTGACCGATGACGCTATGGCTTCCGATGGCACGTGCGATTGATTTACCACCAGGGCCCCGGCACACACCAGACTCAGGGCAATCACCAAGCTGCTGACGCTTACGCGGTGCCATCGCTTCATGGATCGGAACCTTGGCGGCAATGACGACTTAGGCGCGCAAAATTATACTCGGAAGCCGGAGAGCGCGAAGAAGATACCTGTCCGCGTTCGTTCGGGCTGAAAATGCGAACATAATTTCCGACAGGACGACCCGAGTTCTTCTTTTGGGTCGAACAGGAAAGTGACAGCCAATCGGACCCTTTCCGCGGCATCCCGAGATGTATCAGCGTCGAGATCCCAGTGCTAGACTTCCTGCTCCTAGCGATTGGGAGGACGAACATGCCCGATAGCGTCTACAAGGTCATTGAACTGGTCGGTACCAGCAGCGACTCATGGGAGAAGGCGGCCGCTAACGCAGTCGAGCAAGCTGCTAAATCTCTCCGAGATCTCCGCATTGCAGAGGTCGTCAAGCTCGATATGCAACTGGATGACAAGGGAAAAGTTGAGGCCTATCGCGCCAAGCTCAACGTATCGTTCAAGTTCGAGGGCTCCTGAGCCTCAGCACCTCGCCGCTTCGGGCGAGGACGGCTCATTGGACAGGCGCGTTGCGGTCCGCCAGCCTGACGCTGTGGCCCATCCCGGAAGTTGGCACTAGTCCGAGCGGGACCGAAATGCTTTGATGCGAAGGAGCGTATGGCGCGTGGTGGCCCCATGTACATGGTCATTCGCAAGTACAGTAAGGTTCGTTCGGTCGCCGACGCCGCTCGTCGCGCCAAGAGCGGCGTCGGTGAGATCCTAAGACAATCGCGGGGATTCAAATCTTACCATGTGCTGGATGCGGGCGACGGTGTCGGTATCGCGGTGATGATATTTGACGACCGCGAAAGCGCCAACGCAGCGAACGCCAAGATACTGGCATTTGTTCAAGCCAGTCTACCCGACCTCGATCTTGGAGTTCCTGAAATCGCTGCCGGCGAGGTTTTGGTGAACTTAGAGCCCAATGGGTCCTCGGGCATCAAGTAGCCGAAAACGCTGCCTGTTGCATGGCCCGCCGCCCGCTGATCGTGCAGTCTACCCGACCTGCATCGCGTTTGCGGCGGTCGCGCCCCGGCACCGGCATATGCCGGCCAAGAATCTGGCGACTGCGCTAATTTTCGAGGAGCACAATGCCATGAAGCAACACACCTCCGAAGCATTTTCCACCACAGCCAGGAAACTGCTCATGCGGATGCGCATCGTGATGCCACCCAGGGACCCCGATGAAGACGAGGAGGATGAAGACGAGGAGGACGAAGACGAGGATGAGCAAGATGATGCCGACGAACCGGCGGTCGTGCGCGAGCCGGACGAAGACTAGACTAGCCGGTGTCTGGCAGTCGCCGTTATACTATCTCTGATGGGCTGGGATGCGAAAGACATAGCGCTTCTCAAAAGGCTCTGGTCCGCGGGGCAGAGCGCGGCGCAGATTGCGCGCCATCTCGGCTGCAGTCGTAACGCGGTATGCGGTATGCTGAACCGTCTGGGCCTGAAGCGCGGCCACAAGCCGCCCACAGCGCAGCCCCAGATAAGGCCGGCCCCGAAGCTGAGGCCGTCGTCGGCCGCCTGCGCCCGTCCCATCGCGCGGAGGGTGTCGCGGAGTACAGCAGAGAGGGAGCTGCCAAAGGAATTCAGCCGGCAGCAGCTTTACGCCATTCTGGCTGAGGCGGTCAGAAACACTGGTTAAGAGCTCACCACGAACGTCCTTGCCCTCCCGTCCATGTCGGCCGCGTCGTTACTTTGCAAATATGCGTCGGCCACCCGCGAGACAGAAACAGGGCCCACCTCACACGCATACGTTGATGGAACCGGGTTTTAGCTCGCGTTGTTTCGGCTCGGGGTCGTCACAGCCACGTCGCTATAGAGAAGCCCTGTATACGGGAGTATAGTCGCCAAAGGCATATTCCCGATCGATCTTGATCGGCTCCGGGGGGACGCGATCCGGCACGAGAAATCTGTCGATTGATCCATCACGCGTGAGCAAGAGATGATCATGCAACATGCGATTGAAGTGCCGTCGGTCGCCCTCGATTCGAATGAGTGCAAGCGCCCTGAGGAGGCACTGCGCGAGAGCGAGGAGCGCTTTCGCACGCTGGTGCAATTCTCCTTCGATGTGTACTGGGAAACGGACGCGGAGCATCGCTTCATCCGCCAGGAGTTCGCCGAGACGCTTCCCGAGCCGCCGGTCTCCGAGATCGGCAGGACACGATGGGAGGTCCCGTATCTCGAACCTGACGCAGATGGCTGGCGCAAACACCGGGAGATACTCGACGCTCACCTCCCGTTTCGCGATTTCGAGCTCGCGCGGCCGATGCCCGACGGCGGCAAGCGCTATATTTCCGTCTCTGGGCTGCCCATCTTTGACAAGACAGGGAACTTCGTGGGTTACCGAGGTGTGGGGCGCCACATCACGGAGCGCAAGCGCGCCGAACAGGCGCTGATCGAGAGCGAGGCCCGTTTCCGTACCTTCGTGGACCACGCGACCGATACGTTCATGCTGCACAGTGAAGATGGTCACGTTCTCGATGTGAATCGGAATGCCTGCGAAAGTCTCGGCTACAGCCGGACCGAACTGGTTGGGGCAACTGCGGCCTTGTTCGATCTGGAGATGGATGAAGCGACTTGGCGTCGCAACCGCGAGCGTCTTAAGGCCGGCGGCATCGCTACGCTCGAGAGGCGCTATTGCCGAAAGGATGGCACTGTGTTTCCCGTCGAAGTTCGTATGCGCGAGTTCTGCGAAGTCGGACAGTCACGAATCATTTGTCTGAGCCGCGACATCACCGAACGCAAGCGAACCGCCGAGACGTTCCGCGAGATGCAAGCTGAACTAACACACGCCAATCGCGCGGCGGCAATGGGCCAGGTCACGGCTTCGGTGACACACGAACTAAGCCAACCAATCACCGCGGTGCTCTGCAACGCAGAGGCCGCACTGAACTGGCTAGGAACACAATCTCCGAATTTCGAAAAGGCACAGCAGGCGCTCGTATCCATCGTCACAGAAGCCAAGCGAGGCGGCGAGATCATCAGTTGGATCCGTTCCTTGATCAAGAAAGCTCCGGCGCCGAAGGAGAGCGTCGATGTCAATGGTGCAATCCTGGACGTGATCACCATCGCCCGTAGCGAGCTGCTCAAACATGATGTCTCGATCCAGACCGACCTCGCTCCGGGCTTGCCGCTCGTGAAGGGCTATCGCGTTCAGCTGCAACAGGTGGTTCTCAATTTGATCCTCAACGCGATCGAGGCAATGAACTGTGTCGACGTTGGCGGACGAGAGCTGCGGATCAGCACGGCTGCAGATGCTTCAAATCTCGTTGTTGTCGCCGTACGGGATACCGGACCTGGACTTGACGTCGCAATCGTTGACCGCCTGTTCGAGCCCTTCTACACCACCAAGCCGGACGGAACCGGCATGGGCTTGTCGATTTGCCAATCGATCATCGAGGCGCACGGAGGACGACTTTGGACTGGTGCCAATGAACCACAGGGGGCGGCGTTTCACTTTAGTCTGCCTTCGCAACAGGAGTGATCCACGTCGCTTTAGCGTAACTCACGCCTTCGCTGTTGCGTTTCTTGGCGTCTGCTCTTTGGAGGGCAGCTCACGCTTTGGAGGGGGCGGCTCAAGCAGACTTCTATGAAACACCCTGGCTCGTTCGCCGCCCCTGGCGCATCGTTGCGAGCACGATGTCGGCGGCGAGCACGCTCGGCGATGTGTTGCCGGTCGACATGATCTGATCGAGCCTGGCGAAGGCCTCGACCTGCTGCCGGCGCAGCGGAGACTCCGTCAGCACGTCCCGAAGCGCCGGCGCCAGCTTCTCCGGCGTGCATTCCTCCTGCAAATACTCGGGAATGACATCCTTGCCGATCACGAGATTGGCAAGGATCACCGAGGAGACACGGATCGCGCGTCGCAGGATGAACGCCTCGATCGCGCCGACGCGATAGGCCGTCACCATCGGAATGCCCGACAGCGCGAGCTCGAGCGTCACCGTGCCGGATTTCGCCAGCGCGGCGTGAGCGATGCGGAAGGCCGCACGCCGCTCGTTCTCGCCGATCACGATCTGAGGCTTGACCGGCCAGCTCGCGATGCCTTCGCGGATGGTGGCTTCGAGATGCGGCATGGTCGGCAGCATCAGTTCGAACGCACAGCCCTCACCCCTTAAGCGACCGAGCGTTGCGCCGAACACGTCGAGATGATGCCTGACCTCGCTGCGGCGGCTGCCGGGCAGCACCAGCAGCACCTGCGGCTCACTGTCGCGGCGCGCCTGCTCCTCCGCACTCGGCCGCAGCGAGCCCAATTGCTCAATCAGGGGATGGCCGACATAGCTGCAGGGCGGGCCGCCGAGCTTGCGGTATTCCTCGGGCTCGAACGGCAGCAGGCCGAGCACGTGGTCGACATAGCCGAGCATGGTCCGCGCCCGTCCTGGCCGCCATGCCCAGAGCTGCGGCGAGACGTAGTCGACGATCGGGATCGCGGGATTGCGCGCGCGCACGCGGCGGGCGACGCGATGGGTGAAGTCGGGGCTGTCGATGATGACGAGCACGTCGGGCGCGGCCTCGGTCACTGCGTCGGCGGTCTGCCGGATCAGCCGCAGGATCTTCGGCAATTGCTGCACCACCGCGGCAAACCCGACGATCGAGAGCTCCTCAATCGGAAACAGCGATTCCAGGCCCTCGCGCGCCATGGTGCGGCCGCCGACCCCGACGAACTGCACGCCGTCGCCGAGGCGCTGGCGCAGCACCTTCATCAAGGCGCTGCCGAGCCTGTCGCCGGACTCCTCCGTCGCGATCAGGAAGATCTTGCGCTTGGGATCACGCGACATCACGCGGGCAGGCCGATGACGAAGAGATATTTGGCATCGGCAAGCGCGATCATGGCCTGCGGCTCGGCGGCGATGGTGTTGCCCGCGATGACGGCGATGCCGGCAAGGCCGGCAGCCGCGACGCCCTCGATGGTGCGCGGACCGATCGTCGGCAGGTCGAAGCGCAGGTCCTGGCCGCTCTTCGGCGCCTTCACCAGCACACCGCGTCCGGTGGCGGCGCGGATGCGGCCCTCCTCGCGCAGCCTCGCGACGCGGGCGAGCAGCGCGTCGGTGCCCTCGATGTCCTCGACCGCCACCACATGACCGTCGATCACGACCACGGCCTGGCCGATGTCGAACGGGCCGAGCGCGGTCAGCACCGCCCGGCCGCGCGCGATGTCGGCCTTGCTGGCATCGCTCGGCCAGGCGCGGCTGATGCAGCCCTCGGGCATCAGGAGATCCGGCGCAACGTCCTTGATGCCGACCATCCGGAAGCCGTCCTGCTCGAGGATGCGGCCCACACCCGACAGCAGATGATCGTCGCCGCCACGGAAGGCGCGGATGACGTTGCCGAGCAGGCGCAGCGTCGTGAAGTCGAACCGGATCTCGGACAGCGAAGGCCGCACCAACGTGCCGATGAAGATCAGGTCGCGGCAGCCCTCCTCGCGGAACAGCCGCATCGCGCGTCCGAGCTGGCCGACGGAGATCCAGCGATGCCGGTACTTCTCCACCCGCTGGGGATCGCAGGCCCCGCGTAGCGGAAACAGCACCGGCGTGATGCCGTGCGCGGCGAGCGACTCGGCGACCGCGAACGGCATGGCTCCGCCCCCGGCGACGATGCCGACCGGTGACGAAACCTGCAAAGCCGCCGATGTCGTGCCCGCGGCCATCCCAAGATCACTCCAAGATCATTTCAAGATCACTTCGCGATGGCGGGAAGACAGAGCGGGCGCTTGCCCTTGCCGATGAAGTCGAGAATTTCGGCGATCGCGGGGTCCTCGCCCGCGAGCGGCCGCGCCGCCTCCAGCCGCTCGGCGAAGGTGCCGGCGCCATGGAATAGCTTCTGGTAGAACGCACGCACGGTGGCAAGCCGCTGCTTGGTGAACTTGCGACGCTTCATGCCGATCAGATTGAGGCCTTCGAGCACGGCATATTGGCCGTTGACGAGACCGAACGGAATGATGTCGTCGCGCACGCCACACACGCCGCCGACCATGACCTGCGGTCCGATACGGGTGAACTGATGCACGGCGGACAGCCCGCCGATGAAGACGAAGTCGCCGATCTCGCAATGGCCGCCGAGCGTTGCCGAGGTTGCGAAGATCACGTCGTTGCCGACATGGCAGTCGTGGCCGACGTGGCTGCAGTTCATGAAATAGCCGCGGTCGCCAACCGAGGTGACGCCCCCGCCAGCGACGGTACCTGCGTTCATGGTGACGGATTCGCGGATGGTGCAGCCCGCGCCGATCCTGAGCTGCGTCAGCTCGCCACGATAGCTGAGCGATTGCGGCGGCGTGCCCAGCGAAGCGAACGGATAGATGGTGCAGTCGTCGCCAATCGTGGTTTGCGCCGTGATGTGCACATGCCCGATCAGCTTGCAGTTCGCGCCGATGACGACGTTCGGGCCGATGATGCAATAGGGTCCGATCTCGGTGCCCTCGCCGATCACGGCGCCGTCCGCGATCCGCGCGGTGGGATCAATCTTGCTCATCAAGCCAATCTTACTCGTCAAGAAGGTCGGGTTATGTATTGAAGTCGCTCGGTTTTCGGCTGGTTAGCGCGACTATGCCCGATCTGTCCAGTGACGTATCATCTCGCCGTGTTTCAAGTGCCGGATGAGGCGGCCTTCCCGTCCCGTCGTCAGGTTCATGCGGAGCTTCAACGATCGTGGTCAGGGCCCTGATCCTTCTGCTGGCGCAGCTCGCGGATACTCCGATCGTGTCGGAGGCGGTCGAGACCGGCGAACACCGCCTGGTCGATCTGCGGACATTCGAGTGCCGGGACATCACCCGCAGCACGGTGCTTCAGCGGGTCTGTTACGATCGCGCGCAGCAGGACCTGATCGTCGCGAGCAACGGCGCCTATCACCGCTATTGCGGCGTGACGGCCGACACCGTCGAACGCCTCCTCGGCGCGCCCTCCATGGGCCAGTTCTTCAACCGGACTATCAGGCGGGAGACGACCGGCAGCCGCTACGATTGCACCTGAGCCCAGTGCCGCTCAATCGGTCAGCATGGCGCCGACGTCGGCTTCGGCAACGACCTGACCGTTGACCTTTGCATCGCCGTGAAACCACCACATGGTCTTGCGGCGGCCGAGCGAGCGCATGTGATACTCGATCGTATCGCCCGGCAGCACCGGCTTGCGAAACTTGCACTTGTCGATGGTGAGGAAATAGACCGCCCGCGGCTTCTCGGTGCCCTCGACCGACTTGATGCCGATCACGCCCGCGGTCTGCGCCATCGCCTCGATCATCATGACACCGGGATAAACCGGACGCTCGGGGAAATGTCCCTGGAACGCCGGCTCGTTGAAGGTGACGTTCTTGATGCCGATGCCGCTGTAATCGGCGCGGATGTTGATCACGCGGTCGATCAGCAGCATCGGAAAGCGGTGCGGCAGTGTCTGGAGGATCGCGTTGATGTCCACCAGCTCGAACTTAACAGGTGATTCCGCCGTCATTCCCGTCCCTCGTCCTTCGGATCGGCCTTGCTGTCGCGTACCAGCCGCTCCACCGCGATGATCTCCTTGAACCATTGCTTGGTCGGCTTGGCGAAGTGCCCGCCCCAGCGGCCGCCCGGCGGGATGTCGTCCTTGACCGCGCTCATCGCCGTCACCTGCGCCCCGTCGCCGATCTTGAGGTGATTGTTGATGCCAACCTTCGCTCCGAGCGCCACGTTGTCGCCGATGGTCAGGCTGCCGGCGAGCCCGATCTGGGCCGCGAGCAGGCAGTGCCGGCCGATCGTCACATTGTGGCCAATCTGGACCTGATTGTCGATTTTGGTCCCCTCGCCGATCACGGTGTCACGCAAGGACCCGCGGTCGATCGTGGTGTTGGCCCCGACCTCGACGTCGTTCTGGATCAGCACGCGCCCGGTCTGCGGCACCTTCAGATGGCCCTCCGGGCCGAAGAAGATGAAGCCGTAGCCGTCCTGGCCGATCGAGCAGCCGGGATGGATCAGCACGTTGTTGCCGATCAGGGCGCACTGGATAGCGGTCCGGGCGCCGACATTGCAATCCCGGCCGATCTTGACGCCGGGACCGATCACCGCCCCGACGCCAATCACAGTGCCACTGCCGATCTCGACGTCCGGGCCGATCACGGCCAGGGGGTCGACGACCACGCCGTCCTCGAGCCGGGCCGTGGGATCGATGATGGCCGATGGTGCGATACCGTCGTTGCCGACCCAGGATTGCGGCCGCAGCGCGTCGGCGTGCCATTCCCGCGCGATCCGGACAAAGGCGCGGAATGGCTGCGCCACCCGCAGCACGGCCACATGTTCGGGCACCTCGGCCTCGAAGCGCGGACTGACCAGACAGGCCCCCGCCTTGGTCGCCCTAAGCTGATCGGCGTATTTGAGGTTGTCGAAGAACGCCAGATGCATCGGGCCAGCTTCGTCGAGCGAAGCAAGGCCCGTGATGACGTGGCCGCCCCTCGCGGGGTCGACCAGCTGCGCCTTTGTCAGCGTGGCAATGTCGGCCAACGCTGCGGCAGGCGGCTTTGTGAAGAAGATCGGCTGCGCCATTCCACCCCGTCGCGGTCCGGCTTCGGCATGAAGCGGTCAGGCCGCATCATGCCTCATGTCCTGGATCGGCACGATCCCTTTCCGAAACCGGTTCCGGTGATCCGGATCGTGCCGTGCTGATCGAATTAGAACGTGGTGCCGCCGCCGAACCGGAATTCCTGCGTGCGGTCGTACTTGCCCTTGCTGAGCGGCACGGCGTAGTCGAAGCGCAGCGGTCCGAACGGCGACTGCCAGATCACGCCGACACCGACCGACGAGCGAACGACCTTGCTGTCGTCATAGACGAGACCGGTGCAGGTCCCCGTGCTCGAGGGATTGATGCTCGACGGGATACATCCCGGCGCATTGACCTCGTTGGTGGTGGTCCAGCTCGTCGGTCCCTTGTAGTCGTAGAGGCCGCCGGCGTCGGCATAGACGGCGCCCTTCAGACCCACTTCCTTGGGCAGGAACCAGAACGGCATCTGCAATTCGAACGAAGCACCCCAATACTGGGTGCCGCCGAGCGCATCCTGCGTGCCGAACGGGTTCAAGTCGCGCGGACCGATGCCGTTCGGGGCGAAGCCGCGGACGAGGTTCGGGCCCATCTGGAAGTGGTCGAGCATGCGCAGATCGGTGCCGATCTTGTTCAGCATGCCGCCTTGCAAGCGGACGAGGCCGACGATGTCGGACACGAGCGGAGTGTAGTACTTCGCATCGACGACCGACTTCAGATAGGAGACGTCGCCGCCGACGCCGGCGAAGTCCTGCCGGAAGTCGACGAGCAGGCCGTCGGTCGGGTTCTTGTTGTTGTCCAGCGTGTTGTAGGTCAGCGTGTAGCCGAGCGCCGAAGTCAGCGTCTTGCCGTTGGCGAGCTCCTTGCGCACCGGCAGCGAGGCTTCGCCGTCGTTGTAGCAGCCGAGGCCGTTGGTGGACGGATCCAGAGGTATACCGGTGGCAGCAGAGAAGGCCGGGCTGGGATTGAAGGCCGCCGAACCAACCACGTTGTTACAGTTCGCCAGATAGCTCGGCAGGGTGATCTCCTGCCGATAGATCGAGTAGCGCAGCTGGAGCGAGAGATCTTCACGCAAGGAGAAGCCGAGACGCGGCGAGAAGCCGAGCGTCTTGGTGCCGTAAGAGATGTAGCTGTTGGACTTCTGCTCACGCTGATAGAGGTCGAGGCCCAGCGCGACGCGGTAGTCGAGCAGATACGGCTCGACGAACGACAGCGAGTAGCCGCGCGCATACTGGCCATAGGTCACCGCAGCCTTGGCGAACAGGCCGCGACCAAGCAGGTTGCGCTCGGAGATCGAGACTTCGGCCAGCGCGCCGTCAGTGGTGGAGTAACCGCCCGAGACCGAGAAGTCGCCGGTCGATTTTTCTTCCATGTCGACGATCAGGATGACGCGGTCGCTCGACGAGCCCGGCTCGGTCGTGATCTTCACGCTCTTGAAATAGTCGAGGTTCTTCAGGCGCCGCTCGGCACGGTCGACCAGCGCGCGGTTGTAGGCGTCGCCCTCCGAGATGTCGAACTCGCGCCGGATCACGTAGTCGCGCGTGCGGGTGTTGCCGCGCAGGTTGATGCGCTCGATATAAGTGCGCGGGCCCTCGTCGATGTTGAACACGACGGACACGGTGTGCGCTTCGAAGTTGCGATCGCCGCCGGGCCGGACCACGGCAAAGGCATAGCCGCGGCGGGAGGCTTCGATCTGCATCTCCTCGACTGACTTCTCGACCAATTCGACGTTGTAGAGCGAGCCGACATTGAGGCGCGAATAGGCGCGCATCGAGCTCGGATCGAAGTTCGGAATGCTGGTGCGGAAATCCACCGCGCCGACACGGTATTGCTGACCTTCCTCGATCTTGAAGGTGACGTTGAAGCCCTTCTTCTCCGGATCGTATTCGGTCAGCGCCGCGACGACCTGCACGTCGGCGAAGCCGTTCTTGAGGTAGAATCGGCGGATCAGGTCGCGATCGGCTTCTACGCGGTCGGGATCGTAGACGTCACCGCTGCCGAGGAAGCTCAGCAGATTCGTCTCGCGCGTCTTGATCACGTCGCGGAGGCGGTAGGATGAGAAGGCATTGTTGCCGACGAACTCGATCGACCGGACGCCGGTCTTGACGCCCTCCTCGACCGTGAAGATCAGGTCGACGCGGTTGTTCGGCTGCTCGATGATCTCGGGCGTGACGCGCACGTCGTAGCGGCCGGAGCGGCGATAGATTTCGGCGATACGGAGCGTGTCCGACTGCACCATGGCGCGGGAGAAGGTGCCGCGGGCCTTGGACTGGACTTCAGCGGTGAGCTGCTCGTCCTTGATCTTCTTGTTGCCCTCGAAGGCGATGCGGCCAATCACCGGGTTTTCCACCACGGAGACGATGAGCTGGCCGCCGGAACCGCGGTTGATCCTGACGTCCTGGAACAGGCCGGTCTCGATCAACGCCTTGAGGCCGTCGTCGATGGCGGCCTGATCCAGCCGGCCGCCGGGACCCGGCTTGAAATAGGAGCGGATCGTCTCCACCTCGACGCGGCGATTCCCTTCGACGGAAATCGACTGAACGGTCTGGGCGAGCGCAGACGAAGACACGAAAACAGCCCCAACCGGGGCAACCACCGGCGCGCCGAACAAGATCAGGGTCGCGAGCAAGCCCCCCCGGAGTCGCAGTCCAAACTTCATCGCGCAACGCGCCCTTATCATTCCCTGCCAGACCCAACCCCAACGCCGGTCCGGAGATTCCCCAAGTTCAGGCCGCTTGTAGCCAATTTCGCCGACGCCGCAAACGGCCGAAAGCGCCGTAATTTCAATTTCATTCCAAGACGTTGCTCAACAGCAACGCCACAAAAAAGCCCCTATCAGGAAGCTGCCATCCGCAGGATGTCGTTGTAGGTCGCAAACACCATCAACATCAGCACCAGGCCAAGCCCGATTCGGAACCCCATTTCCTGGGTCCGCTCGGACAAAGGCCGGCCCCGGACCACCTCGGCCGCATAGAACATCAGGTGGCCGCCATCGAGCAGCGGGATCGGGAACAGGTTCAAAAGGCCGATCGACACCGACAGCACCGCGCAGAGATTGATCACGAACTGGAACCCGGCGCTGGCCGCCTGCCCCGACATTTTCGCGATTCCCAGGACGCCGCTGACCTCGTTCGGATTGCCCTGGCCGACGAACAGCGAGCCCAGGAACTTGAAAGTGCTGGTGATGATGAACCAGACCTGCTCGACGCCGATCTTGAGCGCTTCGCCGACGCCGACCGGGGTGGTCGAGGCCTCCCCGGCCTGCGACTTGTGCTCGATGCCGAGAACGCCGAGACGGTGGCTGTTGCCGAACGGGTCCTTGCGCTCCAGCAGCGCCGGGGTCGCGGTCAGCGAGACGACGGCGCCGTCGCGCTTCACCTGGAAGGTAAGAGCCGAACCGGCGTTCATCGCAACGATTCGCTGCATGTCGGCAAAGCTCTCGATCGGCTTGCCGTCGATCTGGATGACGACGTCGCCCACCTTGAAGCCGGCGGCAGCCGCCGCGCCGTTGGCGACGACACCGTCGACCCGGGCGATCGTGCTGGGCTTGCCGTAATAGAGCGCCATTCCGGCGAAGATCAGCGCGCCCAGGATGAAATTGGCGATTGGTCCGGCCGCGACGATCGCCGCCCGGGGACCAACCTTCTTGTCGTGGAAGCTGCCGGCGCGCTCCTCGGCCGACATAGCCGCCAGCGTCTGGGCCGACGGGGTCGAGGCCTCGCTCTCGTCGCCGAAGAACTTGACGTAGCCGCCGAGCGGGATCGCCGAGATCTTCCAGCGGGTGCCATGGCGGTCGTTGAAGCCGACCAGCTCGGGGCCGAAGCCGAGCGAAAAGGTTAACACGCGTACGCCCGCCCAGCGCGCGACCAGGAAATGGCCGAGCTCGTGGAAGAACACGACAATGGTCAGGACGAACAGGAAGGGAACCGCGTAGCCGAGGAGCCCATGGCTCAAAGTATTGAAACTATGGACGAAAAAGTCGATCATCGAATTCCCTCACCCAGCGCCGCAAGGCCCTGGTCCCGAACCAACTAGGATGCCTTTAAGGCAATTTGAGGCAATAGGGCGGCAGCCCTATTTCGCGCAACATGGTCAACAGAGATTGCATCGTCTGCGGAGGTCAGGGGCGCCTGGTTGCCGCCTTTGATCCAATCCTCAAGGGTCGCCTCGACCAGCCGGGCAATCGCACCGAACCGGATCTTGCCGCCGATGAAGGCGGCCACCGCGACCTCGTTGGCGGCATTGTAGACCGTGGTCGCGCCCTTCCCGGTCCGGAGCGATTCGTAGGCCAGCCGCAGTCCGGGGAAGCGCTCGAAGTCCGGCGCTTCGAAGGTCAGCTGGCCGATCTTGGCAAGGTCGAGCTTGGCCGCCGGGCCCTTGATTCGGTCGGGCCAGCCGAGGCAATGGGCGATCGGCGTCCTCATGTCGGGCGCGCCGAGCTGGGCCACCACCGAGCGGTCGGAAAACTCGACCATGCCGTGGATGATCGACTGCGGATGAACCAGCACGTCGATCTCGTCCGGCGAGAGCGCGAACAGATAGGACGCCTCGATCACCTCGAGCCCCTTGTTCATCATGGAGGCCGAATCGATCGTGATCTTCTGGCCCATGCTCCAGTTCGGATGCTTCAGGGCCTGCTCGAGCGTCGCCTGCTCGATGTCTGAGGGCTTCCAGGTCCGGAACGGGCCGCCGGACGCGGTGATGATGACGCGGACGAGCTCGTCCCGATTGCCTGAGCTCAGCGCCTGGAACAGCGCGTTGTGCTCGGAATCGGCCGGCAGGATGCAGGCGCCGGCTTTTGCCGCGCGCTGCATGAAGAAGTCGCCGGCGCAGACCAGGCACTCCTTGTTGGCGAGCGCGACATGCGCGCCGCGATCGACCGCGGCGAGCGCCGGCTTCAGCCCGGCAGCGCCGCTGACCGCCGCCATCACCCAGTCGGCCGGACGCGCGCCGGCCTCGATCACCGCGCTTTCGCCGGCGCCGCATTCGGTACTGGTGCCCGCGAGCGCAGCCTTGAGCTCGGCGAGCTTGGAGGTGTCGGCGATCGCGACATAGCGCGCGTTGAATTCCTTGGCGAGCTTGGCGAGCGCTGCGACATTGCCGTTCGCCGTCAGCGCCTCGACACGGTAGCGCTCGGGCGAGGCGCGCAAGAGATCCATCGTGCTGTCGCCGATCGAGCCGGTGGCACCGAGGACCGTGACGCTGCGAATGTCGGACGCAGCAAGCCTGTTGTTACGCAAGGGAACGGCGCTCATATCCTCACCAAACCATAAGACCGCTTCCGGCGCTATGCACACCATGGCGGAAAAAGCCGATAAACCAGGCCGCCAGGATGGCGGCGACAAATCCGTCCAGGCGGTCCATAAGCCCGCCATGGCCGGGAATTAAGTGACTGGAATCCTTGACACCGAAGCGCCGCTTCACGGCGGATTCGAAGAGATCGCCGAGCTGCGACACCATCGACAGGACGGCGCCGACGAGCAGCAGCGGAATCAGCTTTCCGATCCCGGAGGCGGCGAAGCCGGCCGCGACCGCAAGGCTCGCCGCAAAGCCGCCGAGCGCGCCGGCCCAGGTCTTTTTCGGGCTCACGCGCGGCCATAATTTCGGGCCGCCGATGCTGCGTCCGGCGAAATAGCCGCCGATGTCGGTCGCCCACACCACGAGCAGCACGAACATCAGCGCGGAGAAGCCGTTGACGAGATCCTTGCGCACCAGGATCGAGGCCAGCAGCGCCGCCGCCGCATAGGCAAACCCGCTCGCCGCCCACAAGAACTTGCCCCGGGCGATCAGCGTCACGATGGCACCGCCGATGAGGCCGGTGACGACGGAGGTCTTGAGCGCGCCGAAAGCGACGGAGGCTCCCATCATGGCGATCACGACCGTCCCTGCCCCGGTCAGCGCGGCCGACGCTGCGCCCACCACCATCAGCCATTCCGCGAACAGCCCGATCGAGACCAGGGTGACGAGAAGCGCCCACAACCAGCCGCCGGCATAGGCGATCGCGATGGCCAGCGGCGCCAGCACCAGCGCTGCGAGGACCCGCATCACCAGATTGCTCGGGGCAGGCTTGGCGCCCGCCGATGCAGGATCGGGTTCGTTCACGAGGCGGTCTTCGCAACCAGGCCGCCGAAACGGCGCTCGCGCCTGGCAAATTCGGCGATCGCGCCTTCCAGCGCCGCCTTGTCGAAGTCGGGCCAATGGATCGGCACGAACACGAGCTCACTATAGGCGGCCTGCCACATCAGGAAGTTCGACAGGCGCTGCTCGCCGCTGGTGCGGATGATGAGGTCGGGGTCGGGGATGTCGGGCGCGTCGAGATGCGCGCCAAGCGTCTCGGCGTCGATCGTGGCAGGATCCCGCCTGCCCTCCGCGACCTCGCGGGCCAGCTTCTGCGCCGCTTTCGCGATCTCCTGCCGCGAGCCGTAGTTGAAGGCGACGACGAGCGTCAGGCGCGTGTTGTCGCGCGTCAGCTCCTCGGCCTCGTTCAGCAAGGCGCAGATGTCGCTCTCGAGCCCCTCGCGCTCGCCGATGATGCGGACCTTGACGCCGTCGCGATGCAGGCTCGCCAGGTCGTTGCGGATGAAGCGCCGCAGCAGGCCGAACAGGTCGCCGATCTCGCTCGCCGGGCGCGACCAGTTCTCCGACGAGAACGAGAAGATGGTGAGATAGCGGATGCCGAGCTCGTGCGAGGCGCGCACCACGCGGCGCAGCGCGTCGACGCCGCGGCGATGCCCTTCCGCACGCGGCAGACCGCGCGCGGCCGCCCAACGCCCGTTGCCGTCCATGATGATGGCGACATGCGCAGGCGCCTCGGACCTGTCGGGTCCTTCCGTTGCGGGCGCGGCGGCGTTGGACATGAAGGCGGTGCCTTAAACGGTGAGGATTTCTTTTTCCTTGGCGGCCAGCAACTGGTCGATCTCGGCGATGGTGCCGTCGGTCGCCTTCTGCACCTCGTCGGCGTGACGCTTCTGGTCGTCCTCCGACATCTCGTGATTCTTCTCGAGCTTCTTGAGCACGTCGAGACCGTCGCGGCGGACATGGCGCGCGGCGACCTTGGCGGCTTCGGCATATTTGTGCGCGACCTTCACCAGCTCCTTGCGGCGCTCCTCGTTGAGCTCGGGAATGCGCAGGCGCAGCACCTGGCCCTCGGTCGCGGGCGACAGGCCGAGATTGGAATCGACGATCGCCTTCTCGACGGCCTTGACCATCGACTTGTCCCAGACCTGCACCGAGATCAGCCGCGGCTCCGGCACGCTGACGGTGGCGAGCTGGTTGAGCGGCATGTGGCTGCCATAAGCCTCGACCTGCACCGGATCGAGCATCGAGGCGGAGGCGCGTCCCGTGCGTAGGCCGCCGAGCTCGTGCTTGAGCGAGGCGACGGCGCCCTGCATGCGACGCTTCACTTCGTTGAGATCGAAATTACCCGTGGCCATCACGTTTCTCCTTCAAAATCCCGGCGACCGCTCCGCACCGTCGTTCGGCGCGCCAGATGACCCGTCAGCCGGCGACGATGGTTCCGTGGCCGACGCCACGCAGAATCGCGCCGATCGAGCCCGGCTCCGCGATCGAGAATACGATGATAGGCAGCGATGTCTCGCGGGCAAGCGCGAAGGCGGTCGCATCCATCACCTTGTAACCGCCCTCGATCGCCTGCGAATGCGTCAGGCGGTCGAACCGCGTCGCGGTCGGATCCTGCTTCGGATCGGCCGAGTAGACCCCGTCGACATTCGTCGCCTTCAGGACCGCCTGCGCGCCGATCTCGGCGGCCCGCAGTACCGCGGTCGTGTCGGTGGTGAAGAACGGATTGCCGGTCCCGCCGCCGAGCAGCACGATGCGGCCCTCGGCCAGGTATTTGTGTGCCGCAGTGCGGGTGAACAGCTCGGAAATCTCGGGCATGACGAAGGCCGACAGGGTCCGCGCCGGCGTTCCCTTGCGCTCGATCGCCGCTTCCAGCGCGAGGCAATTCATCATGGTGGCGAGCATGCCCATGGTGTCGCCGGTGGTGCGCGACACCCCGCGGGATGAGACCTCGACGCCGCGGACCATGTTGCCGCCACCGATCACGACCGCGACCTCAATGCCGAGATGGCGGGCCGCGATCAGATCGTCCGCAACCCGGTCGACGGTCGGCTGATCGATGCCGAAGCCTTGCCGTCCCGCGAGATACTCGCCGGACAGCTTGATCACGACGCGACGATAGACCGGATCAGTCATGAGCACTTTCCTTGTCCGGGCGCCGCTTCCGGCGGCACGCCGGAAGGAACTTCCGGCGCTTACTTCTTGCCGCTGGCCGCGGCGACCTCGGCCGCGAAGTCGCTTTCCTGCTTCTCGATTCCCTCGCCGAGAGCATAGCGCACAAAGCCCGCGATTTTCACAGCCCCGCCGACCTTGCCCTCGGCCTCCTTCACCGCCTGCGCCACCGACTTGCCGGTGTCGTGGATGAAGGCCTGCTCGAGCAGGCAGACTTCCTTGTAGTAGGTCTTGAGGCCGGACTCGACGATCTTCTCGATCACGTTCTCGGGCTTGCCCTGCTGACGGTACTTGTCGGCCAGTACGTCCTTCTCGCGTTTGACCACGGCCGGATCGAGGCCGGACGGATCGAGCGCCAGCGGGTTGGCGGCCGCAATGTGCATCGCGATCTGACGGCCGAGCGCTGCGAGCTCATCGGCCTTGCCCGGCGATTCCAGCGCCACGATCACGCCCATCTTGCCGGCGCCGTCGATGACGGCACCATGGACGTAGTGCGAGACAACGCCCTGGCTCACCTCGAGCGCGGCGGCGCGGCGGAGCGTCATGTTCTCGCCGATGGTGGCGATCGCATCATTGATGGCGGTTTCGATCGTGACGTCGCCGACCTTGGCGGCCTTGATCTTCTCGACGTCCGCTCCGACGTCGAACGCGACCTGGGCGATCATCTTGACCAGGCCCTGGAACTGGCCGTTGCGCGCAACGAAGTCGGTCTCGGAGTTGACCTCGACCACGACGCCCTTGGTGCCCTTGGTGAGCGCGCCGATCAGGCCCTCGGCGGCGACGCGGCCCGACTTCTTGGCGGCCTTGGACAGGCCCTTCTTGCGCAGCCAGTCCTGCGCCGCTTCCATGTTGCCGTCGTTTTCGGTGAGCGCGGCCTTGCAGTCCATCATGCCCGCGCCGGTCGATTCGCGCAGGTCCTTGACCATCGCAGCTGTGATCGTTGCCATCGTTGAAAATCCTTTGTGCCTGCCGGTTTGCCGCGGCGCGGCATCAATCGCCCCGCCGCGGTCCATCTCAGGAATTCGCGTCAACTGAAATGGTGGCCGGATCCTATCCGGCCAACCCATCGCTCTTTTTAACTATTCCGCTTCCGCGGTCAGCGCCTTGGCCTTGGCCACCCAGGCATCCGCACGGCTCGGCAGACCGACTTCTTCGCCGATCGTGTGCGCGGTGTCGTGGTCGAGCTCGGCGAGCTGCCAATAGTGGAAGATGCCGAGGTCGTTGAACTTCTTCTCGATCGCGCCCGACACGCCCGGGAGCTTCTTGAGGTCGTCGGCAGTGCCGCGAGGACCCGCAAGGCCCTGGAAGCCGCTCGAGGACGCCGCCGGCAGCTCCTCGGCGACCGGCTGGGCCGAGGCGCCGACGTCGATGCCCGAATCGCCTTGCGCGCGCGAGATGCCGTCGATCGCCGCACGCGCGACGAGATCGCAGTACAGCGAGATGGCGCGACCGGCGTCGTCATTGCCCGGCACCACATAGGTGATGCCCTTCGGGTCCGAATTGGTGTCGACGATCGCAGCGACCGGGATGTTGAGCCGCTGGGCTTCCTGGATCGCGATGTCTTCCTTGTTGGTGTCGATCACGAAGATCAGGTCGGGCAGACCGCCCATGTCCTTGATGCCGCCGAGCGAGCGGTCGAGCTTGTCGCGCTCGCGCTGCAGCGTCAGGCGCTCCTTCTTCGTGTAGGAATTGGCTTCGCCGCCCGAGAGCACGTCGTCGAGGTGACGCAGGCGCTTGATGGAAGCCGAGATCGTCTTCCAGTTGGTCAGCGTGCCGCCGAGCCAGCGCGAATTGACGAAATACTGCGCGCAGCGCTTGGCCGCGTCGGCAACGCCGTCCTGCGCCTGGCGCTTGGTGCCGACGAACAGGATGCGGCCGCCCTTGGCCACCGTGTCGCTGACGGCCTGGAGGGCCTGATGCAGCATCGGCACGGTCTGGGCGAGGTCGACGATGTGGATGTTGTTGCGGGTGCCGAAAATGAACGGAGCCATTTTCGGATTCCAGCGGTGAGACTGGTGGCCAAAGTGCACGCCAGCTTCGAGCAGCTGACGCATAGTGAAATCGGGCAGTGCCATCGTTCTAATTCTCCGGTTGGTTCCTCCGGAAACGTGTGAGCAAAACGGAGCGTTCACGCCCCGGTTGCCACCGGACGGCCTTGTGAGCCATGTTTCCGTGTGAGATGGCGCGCTATATAGCGCCATTTCGGCCAGAAGCAAGGAAATAACGGCCTTTGGGGACGCCTCTAGGCTGCTGTCGCATCCCGGTATCCCCTGCCCCTCGCGCCTCCTAACACCTGGGCTGGCCCGGGGGGCAGCTCTTCGGTGGCGGGCCGGCCGGCCGCGGAGGCGCATGCGGCGCGGCGGCCATCGGCGGCGGCGCCGGTCGGGCGACCGGAGGTGGCGGCGGCGGCGGCGCTGGCCGCGCAACCGGCGGCGGAGGTGGTGCCGGCCGCGCCATTACTGGCGGAGGCGGAGGCGGCGCCGGCCGTGCCACGGCCACGGGCGGAGGCGCCGCTCGCGGCGGCGGAGGTGGCGCAACGCGCGGCGGAGGCGGCGGCGTCGGCCTTGCCAGAGCCTGAGGAGGCGGCGGCGGAGCGGCGGGCCTGGCGGCCTGCGGCGGCGGTGGCGCGGGCCGATGACCCTGAACTCCGGACGGTGTCCGCGCCGCTACGGGCGGCGGCGGAGGTGTCACGGGTTTAACCGCAGTCGGGGCCGCGGGCTTGCCGGTGGCCGCGCTCGGCGGCGGCAAAGCGCCCGGCTGGGGCCCGCCGGGCCTGCCGCGCAGGTCAGGCACAGGCGGGCTCGTCGTCCCCGGCCTGGGCAGGGCCGCGGACGGGCTCGCCGCGGTTCCGGAAGCCGGCGGGTGATTGGGCGTCGTTGCCGCGTTCGGCTGCGCCGGCGGAACGTTGCCGCTCGGCGCCGTGGCGGTCGCGGCGGGCTTGCCAGGGGATGGGACAGTCCCGGGCGCAGCCCCTGCCCTGGCCGGCGGCGGCCCGCCGGGGGTGCCGGGCACGGGCAGCGTATTGGCCGGCGGCAGCTTGGTCGGGGCCAGCGCTTGCGGGGTTGCTGCGGCGTTGCCGGCGGGAGCGTTCGCGCTCGGACTGGGCGTGCCGCCGGGCGTCCCCGTCGCGGGCGGCGCTCCGGCCGGCGGGCTGCCCGGAGATCCCGGCACCGGCAGCGTATTGGCCGGCGGCGGCTTGGTCGGAGCCAGCGCTTGCGGGGTTGTAGCGGCACTGCCGGCGGGAGCGTTTGCGGTCGGACTTGGTGTGCCTCCCGGCGTCCCAGCTCCGGGCGCCGCTCCGGCTGGCGGGCTGCCGGGAGCTCCTGGCGGCGGCACAATATTGGCCTGCGGCAGCTTGGCGCCGGCGGGCGGCGGCGCTGTCGTGCCAGGCGCGACATTGGCCGGAGCTGGTGTCGGGATACCTGGCCTCGCCGTCGGCTGGATGGTCGCGCTCGGCGGCATCGGCGCCTTGCCCTGCTGGATCAGGGCGGCGCGCTGAACGACCGCCTGCGGCACGGCCGGTCCTGCCGGCGTGGCGCGGCCGGCAACCGCCGGCGCCAGATTGCCAGGTCCGATCCCAGATCCGAGCGCCGGCCCCGCGGCCGGCGGCGGCGCCGGCGGGCGGTTAATCACGGTGTTGATGACCGTGGTGTTGTGGATGTTCTGGTAGATGATGTTGTTCGGCGGCGGCGCGACATAGACCGGCGGCCTCACGAACACCGGGATCGGCACGAACACCGGCTGCGGCAGCACGAACAGACCGACCACCGGCAGCGGCGGCGGCAGCACGACGAAATCCGGCGGCGGCGGCGGCAGATAATAGACCGGCGGCGGCGGTGGCGGCGCGAAGCCGAAATCGGGATCGCTGAAATACAGCACCGGGCGATCGACATAGACCACCTCCTCCGGCGGCGGTGGCGGCACGTCGTAGTCGATCATCGCGAAGGTCGGCGGCGGCTCGGGCGGCGCGGTGAGGATCGCAAGGCGGCGCCGCGCATCCGCCGCATGCGGCCCGCGCGGATAGCGGCGCAGATACGACCAATAGGCCTCCGGCGTGTCGGTCCGGTAGGTCCGCCGCCAGGTGATGGCTTCGCGGCGCGCGGCAACGATCGCCATCACGCGCTTGGCGAGGGGATCGTTCGGATAGGCCGCGAGAAACTCTTCATAGGCCGCCAGCGTGTCGCGCTCGAGCGCGGCGGCATAGGCGTCCTGCACCCCGAGATCGCGGATCGGCTTGCCGCGGATCGCGGCGACCTGGTCGGGCGCAGCCTGCGGCGGCGGCGCATCGGGCGCGCGCTCGAAGAACGAGAATGGCGCCGAGATCTTCTGCTCGTTCCAGGGCACCTGCGCGCCCTTGGAGGCCTCGTTGACGCGCAGGCGGACGCGGTCGAACACCTCGGGCAGCGGCAGGCCGCCGGTGCGGATCATCTCGGCGAGCGACTGCGCATAGATGCCGTAGGGCCCTGGCTCCTCCGGCGCCACCGTGCCGGGCGCGGCATTGAAGGCGATCAGCATGTTCGCCTCGGGCTCGACCAGCGCCAGACCGCTCGCGATCGGCTGACCGCCCTCGATGAAGGGCTGCGCACGGGCTGCGTCGAGCACGACGATATTGGCCTTGAGCGGAATCGAGGCGAGCTGGCGCGCATAGTCGCTGATGCGCAGGGCCTCGGTCGGTATGTCGGTGTCGCGGCTGATGTTGGAATCGACCGGGATGAAATAGTTCTCGCCGGCGAGCTGCACGCCGTAGCCGGCAAGATAGATCATCGCGACGGTGCCCGGGCCCGACGCCTGGGCCTTCTGGATGAAATCGCGCAAGCTCTTGCGCAGCGTGTCGCCGTCGAGATCGCGCGCGCCGACCACGTCGAAGCCGGCCGCCTGTAGCGTCTGCGCGATCAGGCCGGCATCGTTCGCGGTGGTCGCCAGCGGCGATTTGGCGTAGGCGCCATTGCCGACCACGAGCGCGATACGCTTTTCCTGCTGCTGGGCACGCGCCTGATGCGGCGCGCCTGCGGCAAGGATCGCCATCGGCAGGAGAAGGCAGAGGAAGACTTTGAGCGTCCCACGCATGGCTTGTGCCTGCTTTTGTCGTTGAGGTAGCCACCGCATATACCGCATATCAGGCGCGCGGCCAGCTGAATGGCACTTGAACGAAAAGCGCGGATTGAGGCGGCGGCATGGCGCCGCCGCCCAACTCAAACCTCCACGCCAAACCTCACGTCAAACCTCGAACCTCCACGTGAGGCCCGCAAGCCTCGCGACCGCACTGCGGCACAAGGCTCCTCGGCCCGTTCAGCCCTGGGCGATCAGATCGACCGTGCCAGTGGTTAGCCGGTAGATGCCGCCGACAACCTTCAGCTTGCCCTGCTCCGCGGCCGCATTGAGGATCGGCGCAGCCGTCTTCAGCTTGGCGATGTTGTCGACCACGTTCTGCCGGATCGCCTTGTTGAGCACGTCCCCGCCCTGCTGCATCGCCGCCTTTGCGGCGGGCGCGATCGCATCGACCAACGAGGGAATGTGCCCCGGCGGCGACGTATTGTCCTTGATCGCCTTTAGCGTCGCGTCGACCGCGCCGCAGGCATCATGGCCGAGCACGAGGATCAGCGGCGTGTTCAGCACCGCCACCGCATATTCCATGCTTGCGATGGTCTCGGTGCCGGCAAAATTTCCGGCGACGCGACAGACGAAGAGGTCGCCGCGCCCCGCATCGAACGCATATTCCGGTGCGATGCGCGAGTCGGCGCAGCTCAGCACGGCCGCGAACGGATTCTGTCCGCCGGCCAGCGCCTCGCGCTCGTGCTTGAAATCGTGACGTCGCGACACGCCGGCGACGTAGCGCCCATTGCCTTCCATCAGCCGCTTCAGCGACGCGTCGGGCGACAGCACGTTCTGCGGCTTTGGCGGCTGCTTGGCGTCCTTGGCCAAGGCGCCACTGGCGAAAGCTCCACCGGCGAAGGTCATGCCGAACGCGGCGGCGCCAAACAGCATCGCCGATCGCCGCGACGGCGCGATGTCTTGGCGCAGAGAGTCTTGGCGCAGAGATTGGTGATGCAGAGTGTCAGAACACTTGTCGCACATGTGACGTCTCCTCGGGTCAGTGGACGAATGAAGCGTCGCGAAGATAGGTGCGCCGATATGAAGAAATAACAAATGTTAGTTGATGCAACCGATGATTGCTGCACCGCGCGCTATGCTGCAAGCCGAAAGGCCGGTCATTCCGCGCCCGACGATTGCACGAACATGCGTCCGCCTGCATGCATTCGAGATCAACCCGCCAAAGAGCCCCTGCGCCAGCGCGATCAGAGGCACGTCGTCGTACCGCGCGCCCTACTCGACGGCTTCCAGCTCCGCGAGCTTCGTCCGCGCGGTTGCCTCATCCAGCGCGACGAGCTCGCCCGGCCCGAGATTGGCCTCGCCCGCCGTCGCGACGGACACGACCGCAAGTCCGGCCAAACCGCCGAGCACGGCGCCGCCCATGGCCGCATCGTGCCGGGGGCTGCTCTTGATCAGGTAGAAATGCGTCCGGCCTGCCTCCATGACGATCTCGCGCTTGGTCTCGCCCGGAAACATCAGCTCGGTGAGCAGCACGTCGTGACGCCCGGCAGGCCGGTCGGCATAGGCATATTTCCCGGCCACGACTTTTCCGAGCGGCGCACCGTCGAGCTTCACCTCGCAGGCGCAAATGGCCATGCTCAAGCCGCTCCTCTTGTCCTGCAGGAACACCACACGCGAGTGCCCCGCGCGCGGAGGACCAACCTTTTTCGACACCGACGCAAAGTCCGTCCCAACCTGATTGCTGACGCACCCCGTCAGCATGGCACAAACGGCCAACAACAACGCAACCTGTCGCAGCATCACACGCCCCATTCCATTCCCCGGGGACATGCTAGTCGGAATCAGCGCAGGGTTGCAACCGATGCAGTATGACGACTTTGCAAAAACCGGAACGCGTGGCGGAGAAGCTAAAGCTGCTGCACGTCGACGACGCCTGCCACCGCCTTGATCGCGCCGGCGATCTGCGGCGAGACCTTGAAGCGGCCGGGCAGCTTCATCTCCACCTCGGTCTCGAGGTCGAGCATCAGCACCAGCGAGACCTCGCCGTCGCCGTTTCCGCGGGGTGCGATGCTGGGACTGCCGACCTTCGGCGCGCCGCCGTTGGAAGCCGCCATCTCGGGCCCGGCGAGACGCTTGGCAATCGAGTCCAGCGGCTTGGTGTCGCGCAGGAAGATGCGCAGCCCCTTCTGCGTCTTGGCCGCGGCATCATCGAGCGGCTCGGCATGCAGCACGCGGGCGCGGACGTCCTCGCCCTGAAGCTCGGCCCCGAGTTGCAGCAGCACGGCCGCGCCCGGCTCCAGCACGTCGCGATATTGCGCAAGGCCTTCCGAGAACAGCACCGCCTCGAAATGGCCGGTGGGATCGGACAGCCCCATGATGCCCATCTTGTTGCCGGTCTTGGTACGCCGCTCCATGCGCGAGACCACGGTCGCGGCAACCTTGCCAGCGGTGGCGCCGGTCTTCACGGCGCGCGAGAACTCGGCCCAGCTCTGCACCCGCAGCCGCTTCAGCACGGTCGCGTAATCGTCGAGCGGATGTCCCGACAGGAAGAAGCCGATCGCGTCGTATTCGCGGCGCAGCCGCTCGGCCGGCAGCCATGGCTCGACCTGCGGCAGCATGATGGTCGGCGCATCCGCCGACATGCCGAACATGTCGTTCTGGCCGATGGTCGCAGCTTCATGCGCGCGCTGGCAGGCGGCGAGGATCGCATCCGCACCGGCAAAGACGCGCGCCCGGTTCGGCTCCAGCGTGTCGAAGGCGCCGGCGGCGGCGAGACTTTCGATGATGCGCTTGTTGATCGCGCGCGGCGAGACGCGCGCGGCGAAATCGGCGAGCGAGGTGAACAGGCCGCCCCGGGTGCGCTCCGCGATGATCTGCTCGATCGCCTGAATGCCGACGCCCTTGAGCGCGGCGAGCGCGTAGTAGATCGTGTTCTCGCCGACCTCGAAGGTCGCGCCCGACCGGTTGATGTTCGGCGGCTCGACCTTGATGCCGAGCCGCTGCGCCTCGGAGCGGAATTCGGAGAGCTTGTCGGTGTTGTTCAGATCGAGCGTCATGGACGCGGCGATGAACTCCACCGGATAATGCGCCTTCATGTATGCGGTGTGGTAGGACACCAGCGCATAGGCCGCCGCGTGGCTCTTGTTGAAGCCGTAGTCGGCGAATTTCGCCAGCAGCTCGAAGATGGTTTCGGCCTGCCCCTTCGGCACGCCGTTCTTCACGGCGCCCGCGACGAAGATGTCGCGCTGCTTGTCCATCTCGGCGCGGATCTTCTTGCCCATGGCGCGGCGCAACAGGTCGGCGTCGCCGAGCGAATAGCCCGACATCACCTGCGCGATCTGCATCACCTGCTCCTGGTAGATGATGACGCCGAAGGTCTCCTTCAGGATCGGCTCCAGCACGGGGTGCAGATATTCCGGCTCCTCGTCGCCGTGCTTGCGCGCGCAATAGGTCGGGATGTTCGCCATCGGGCCCGGCCGATAGAGCGCGACCAGCGCGATGATGTCCTCGAAACGGTCGGGGCGCATGTCGATCAGCGCCCGCCGCATGCCCTGGCTTTCAACCTGGAACACGCCGACCACGTCGCCGCGCGCCAGCATCTGATAGCTCTCGGCATCGTCGATCGGCAGCGTGGCGAGATCGACATCGATGCCGCGCGGCTTGAGCAGCTTGCAGGCGACGTCGAGCACGGTCAGCGTCTTCAGGCCGAGAAAGTCGAATTTGACGAGCCCCGCCGGCTCGACCCATTTCATGTTGAACTGGGTCACCGGCATGTCGGATTTGGGATCGCGGTAGAGCGGCACGAGCTCGCTCAACGGACGATCGCCGATCACGATGCCGGCCGCGTGGGTCGAGGCGTGGCGGGTCAGGCCTTCGAGACGCTGGGCGATGTCGAAGGCGCGCGCCACCACGGGATCTTCGTCGCGGAACGCCTGCAGCTTCGGCTCGCTCTCGATCGCGGCGGCCAGCGTCACCGGCGCCGCCGGATTCTGCGGCACCAGCTTGGTCAGCTTGTCGACCTGGCCGTAGGGCATCTGCAGCACGCGGCCGACGTCGCGCAGCACGCCGCGCGCCTGCAGCGTACCGAAGGTGATGATCTGCGCGACCTGGTCGCGGCCGTAGCGCTGCTGCACGTAACTGATCACCTCGCCGCGGCGGTCCTGGCAGAAGTCGATGTCGAAGTCCGGCATCGAGACGCGTTCCGGATTGAGGAAGCGCTCGAACAGCAGGCCGAACTTGATCGGGTCGAGGTCGGTGATCGTCAGCGCCCACGCCACTAGCGAGCCTGCGCCGGAGCCGCGGCCCGGCCCGACCGGAATGCCGTGAGCCTTGGCCCATTTGATGAAGTCGGACACGATCAGGAAGTAGCCCGCGTACTTCATGCGCATGATGACGTCGAGCTCGAACGCCAGGCGCTTGTTGTAGTCTTCTTCCGTCGTGCCCTGAGAGAGGCCGTGCACGCGCAGACGGTTGGCGAGCCCCTCCTCCGCCTGGCGCTTCAGCTCGGCCGCCTCGACCGCGGCGGCATCCGAGCTCGCCGCGGCGCCGACGGTGAAGAACGGCAGGATGGGCTTGCGCGTCATCGGCCGGAACGAGCAGCGCTCGGCGATCTCCACCGTCGAGGCCAGCGCCTCCGGAATGTCGGCGAACAGCACCGCCATCTCGGCGCGCGTCTTGAAGCGATGATCCGGCGTCAGCTGCACACGGTCGGTCTCGGCGATCAGCCGGCCGCCGGCGATGCAGAGCAGCGCATCATGTGCTTCGTAATCGTCGGTGGTTGCGAAATACGGCTCGTTGGTCGCAACCAGCGGCAGTCCCTTGGCGTAGGCGATGTCGATCAGGCCGCCTTCGACGCGCCGCTCCTTCTCGGCGTTGTGGCGCTGCAATTCGATGTAGAGACGGTCGCCGAAAAGAGCGGCCAGACGCTCGCACCGCGCGCCGGCGAGCTCGGCCATGCCGCCGGCGAGCGCCAGCGAGATCGGCCCGTCCGGCCCGCCCGTCAGCGCAATCAGGCCCTCGGTCTCGCCCTCGAGCCAGTCGAGCTTGATGAACGGAGCATGGCTGTCCGGCGATTCCAGAAACGCGCGCGAGTTCAGCCGCATCAGGCTGCGATAACCGCGCTCCTGCGCGGCGAGCAACACCACGCGCGAGGGTCCCATCGCGTTGCGCGCATTGGGATCCTGATCGCCGAAATCGATGGCGAGCTCGCAGCCGACGATCGGCTGGATGCCGGAGCTCGCCATCTTGTCGGAGAACTCCAGCGCGCCGAACAGATTGTCGGTGTCGGTCAGCGCCAGCGCCGGCTGGTGGTCCTTCTTGGCAAGCTCGGCGAGCTTGGCGATCTTGATCGAGCCCTTGAGCAGCGAATAGGCCGAGTGAACGTGAAGGTGAACAAATCCGGCGCTCGGCATGGTCGCGTGACGGCCTCTTGCAGATGAGATGGAGCGGTCTCCGGCGCCTCAAGGCATCATGCACTCGCGGCCGACTCGCCTCTCAATGGTGGGGTCTCACAGCTTGAGAGTCCACGCCGGAGCGGCCGCTTGGGCGCGTCGTCCCGCTTTTCCCCAAGAGGTCGGAGAAAGCCGGCCTACAGCTGCGGAATGACCTGGGCCCAGATCGCGATCATCCCGACGAACAGCGTGATGGACGCCAGTGCGGCGGCTTCTTCCACGAAAACCCTGAACATGGCCGGCTCCCTTGTTGGAACGTATGAAGAACATTGTTCTCATTTCGTTCTATGGAGTCAAGCGATCCGGAAGCCGCCGAAAGGAGATGGTTAACTCGCTGAAGACAAACAGCAAAAAAGCCCCGGCCGAGGCCGGGGCTTTCGTCAGCCACTCACGTGGAGCGGTCAGTCTCAGTAACGGCCGATCATCGGGCCGCCGAACTTGTAGTTCAGGCGGACGAGACCCATGTCGATGTCCTGCCCGATGCGTTCGACAGCGCCACTGGCGAAGGTGACGTTGTGGTCGCCGAGGAAGATGTGGTTGTACTCGACGCCGACCGTCCAGTTCGGAGCAAAACCAAACTCCAGGCCCGCGCCAACCGTGGCACCCCAGCGGGTCTCGTCGGCCCGGTCGAGATTCGCACCCGTCACGACGCTGTAGACGTCGTACTTGTTGCTGACGACCGCCGCACCGCCCTTCGCGTAGAGCAGGACGTTGTTCCAGGCATAGCCAACCTGGCCTGTGATCAGACCGAACGCATCGACGCGCGTCCGGTTCCGCAAACCGGTGATTGCGCTGATGTTGTCACCCGAGAAGTCGGCCCAGTTGCCCTGGCCCTCGAGACCGAACACGAACTGGCCGGACTGAAAGCGGTAACCGATCTGGCCACCGACGGTGCCGCCGGTCGAGTTGTGGGAGCCTTCCGGACCGAAGCCGACCAGATCCCACGACGTGTCAGCCGAACCGCCGCCGCCGTTGATACCGATGTAGAAGCCGCTCCAGTCATACACCGCAGCGATCGCCGCGGGCGGTGCTTTGGTGTAGGGCCGTGCCGCGAGATCAGCCGCAAGTGCCGGCGCAGTCGCACCAAGCGCGACCAGGCTGACAGCTGCAAGCAACAAATTCTTCTTCATTTGATTCCCGTTCCAGTTTCTTCAGTAGTGGGCCCCCCGGCCGTGGGTCGTCATAACAGCGATCGACGGAATTGCTGTAGCCGCGGCGCCACAGTGTGATCGAAAGGACTTTGCTCATTAACGAATGTTAATCGAGCATCGCGGACACCCTATCAAACAAGGGGTTTTGCAGCAGTTTCAATGTTGACGAGGCGAGACAAGCTGCATGCGCGCGCAACATCGTCGCGCGCACATTAGCGTGATGGAAGAGGCGAATGCGAATAAGTTCCTCATCCAAATTGTCGCCATCTTTTCGCTCGCTTTCATCACATTCGTGGGCGCGTCAATCGCTAGCTCGCCTCCGCGCGTACTTCGCCGGACAAAGCGACACCCCATACGCGATCAGAGTCGTCTGCGTGATGAGGCCAATCAGCGACAGTGCCTTTTGGAAGCTGCAGCCTCACACACCGTCTTTCACCTGAAAAGCCCGCCTGAAGCGGACATCTCGAAGGATGGTCGCAGGAACGGCTGAACAGCTCTCAAATGCCATAGCCCTGCGATGAGCGCGCTGCGTCTGCTCAGCTTTGCCAGGGCGCATTGCGGATCCGCGTGCACGCGTTCGGCCTTTGGAAGCTCGGATCGTGATCTGCGATGTAGTCGAAGTTGACCGTCCCGAACGTCGTCTGCGGTTTCTTCAGCGCCGAGCAGGTCTGTACCTTCACGAACTCGTTCTTGAAGTCACCGCGCGGGAACGCCGAGATCACCTGCTCGCGCTGCTCCGGTGTGTAATGATCATACCCGATGCCCACCACATCCACCAGAACGCCTGCGTTGGTGAGCGCGATTTCCGGTCTCATATATTGCGGAATGCCGGGCGTGGTGTGCAGGGCGATGGCCTCCCACACCAGATCGGCCTGGGAATCAGCGATGCCGCGTGCCCGCAGAAACTCGCGCGCTGCATCGGCACCGTCGACTTCAAACCGCTTGGTCGCGGTATGGTAGTGATCGACGAGGCCGAGGTCGTGAAACAGGGCCGCGACATAGAGAAGCTCGGAATCAAACTTCAGCTTCTGGCGCAATCCCGTCATCGCGCCGAACACGTAGACGCGAACGGAATGGTTGAACAACATCTCGTCTTCGTAACTGCGCACCAGCTCGGCGGCCTCGCGAGCCAGTTGGCTGTCGGGAATTTTGACGCCGGAGATCACTCTCGTCATTTTCA
Source organism: Bradyrhizobium yuanmingense (assembly GCF_025200905.1). Taxonomy (NCBI): domain Bacteria; kingdom Pseudomonadati; phylum Pseudomonadota; class Alphaproteobacteria; order Hyphomicrobiales; family Nitrobacteraceae; genus Bradyrhizobium; species Bradyrhizobium yuanmingense. The sequence continues at coordinate 3,935,470 of NZ_CP104173.1, forward strand.
GGTTCCTGCTTTCTGTTTCGGCTGATTCCCTTCGGGTCAGGCGGCCTCCTCGAGCGCGGCCTGCGGCGTATTTCGAAAGCTGATCGACATGCGATGTACGCATTCATCAGGCTGATCGCGATCGTGAGATCGACTAGCTCGCGCTCGCTGAAGACTTTGCGAACAGCTTGATAGGCCTCATCCGGGACGTTGGTCTCGGCGACGCGGGTGATCGTCTCGGCCCATGCGAGAGCCGCACGCTCGCGCTCGTCGAAAAGATGGCCCGCCTCGGCCCAGGCCTGGACCAGCGCGATCTTTTCGATTTTCACGCCGCTCTTCAGCAGGTCGCGTGTATGCATGTCGAAGCAGTAGGCGCAATTGTTGATCTGCGACACGCGAAGATAGACCAGGGTGACAAGCGTCGCGGGAAGTCCGCTCTGCATGACGTAGCCGTAGACACCGCCCAGCGCCTTCATACCTGCCGGTGCGACGTGATTGTAGTTGAGCCGTTCGCTCATCTGCCTGCTCCTTGATGATCGGGGATGAACCCTCCCTCTTGCCCCCTTAGGTGCCCCTGCACTGGTCCACAAAAAAGCACCAAGAACGTACAAAACTCGTGTACCACGCAGGCATGACGAGGCCGCTGCATCTGGAGCTCGATCGATCTGCAAAGACGCCGCTGGCCGAGCAGATCCACAAGGGGATCAGGACCGCGATCGAAAGCGGCGTTCTCGCCCCCGGCGCACGCCTGCCCTCCTGGCAGGATCTCGCCGCCCAACTCGGCGTCGCCCGCGGCACCGTACGGGTGGCGTACGAAAAGCTCTCATCCGCCCAACTGATCGTCGCAAGCCGCGCGACAGGAACCCATGTCGCCGACAGGCCCCCGTTCCCAGCAAGGCGGGACAGCGCCCCGTCGCCCGGCTCGTTCATGGAGATGTACCAGGAGCTGACGGCGGGGCCCGCGATCTTCCAGATGGGCGTGCCTGCGCAGGAGACCCTTCCCGCGACATTGCTGGCGCGGATGCGCGCGCAGGCAGTTCGGGCGGAGGTGAGCGCACCGGCGATCTACCCGGATCCACGCGGCGAGCTGGCGTTGCGGCGCGAGATCGCGGCCTACCTCGCGCTGGCGCGCGGGATCGAATGCGCGCCGTTCCAGATCATCGTCACTGCCGGTTTCAGCGGCGGCCTTGGCTTGGCGCTCCGCGTCCTCGGACTCGAGCAGAAGAAGGCCTGGATGGAGGACCCTGGCTTTCCCTTTACCCGGCAGGGTCTCGCGCTTGCGCGATTGTCGGTTGCGCCGATCCCCGTTGATGCGGACGGCATCGATGTCGATTACGGCATGAAACATGCTCCTGATGCGGCACTGGTGGTCGTGACACCGGGCCAGCAGGCGCCGCTCGGCTCCACATTGTCGCTTGTGCGGCGCTCACGCCTGCTCGACTGGGCAGCGCAAAGCAAGGCATGGGTGATCGAGGATGACTATCTCAGCGAGCTTCAGCTCAAGGGCCGGGCGACGCCGGCGCTCGCATCGCTCGACCGCGCCGGCCGCGTCATTCACATCGGCTCTTTCAGCAAGACGGTGACGCCTGCCCTGCGGCTGGGCTTTGTCGTCGCACCGGCCGCCCTGGCGTCGCAATTTGCCGAAGCTGCTGCGTGCCTTGCGCCCGCGCCTGGGCCGGCGGTGCAGCGCGCGATGGCCGACTTCATGCGCGAGGGCCATTATCTGCGGCATCTTCGGCGCACGAAGCGGGTTTACGCTGCACAAGGCGATGCATTGCTGAAGTACCTTCGCGCGCGCACCGCGAACATTGCGCTTGCCGGGTTGGCGGCGGTCCTGCAATTGGCGGACGGAGCACCCGATCTGGCCGTCGCCAGGGAAGCAGCACGGCTGGGACTTGCGCCTACGCCGCTATCGCTCTGGTATGCGTCGAACGGATCAGTGCGCCCGGGACTTTTGCTCGGCGTGGCAACGTCTCCGCTCAAACGAATTGAGGCGTCCTGCGATCGACTGTTGCAAATCATCGATCGTCTGACCTGATCTTGACCTGACGGACGACAGCACGCCGCGCATGGGTGCGTTGCTGCGGTGGCCGGTGAACGAAATAAGCGTGCACCGGCCGGCCATCAAAAGTTGTGATAACGGTGGTCCTCATATAGGGTCGAACCTCTTCCTCGCCGTGCGTGGTCGCTTGCTGCATGCATGTCCGTATCCTGCTCCTCCTTGCCTCGCTCTTGCTTCCCGGCACTTTGCGTGCCGAAGCAATGCCGGCCGAGAAAACCGGATTTGCCTCCAGGCTGACGATCTATCTCGCCAAGGGACCTGCCGACGCATGCGGCCCGGGCTGCGATCGCTGGATCGCCATCGAGGGCGAGATCGATCGGGAGGCTGCGCTGCGCATTCGCCGCTTCCTCGCCGCCGTCAAGGACCTGCAGCGTCCGATCTATCTCCATTCGCCAGGCGGCAACGTCGAGCAGTCTTACGCGATCGCGCGGTTGCTGCGCAGCCGCAAGGCGGTTGCCAGGGTTGGCCGGACGATCGCGACCGCCTGCGCCGCGGGCACGCAGGTGGATGCCGCCTGCCTGAAGCTCAAGAACGCAAGCGGCGAGGTCGAGGCCGAGCTCACCACGACCCGCGCCATGTGCAACTCGGCCTGCGCATACCTGTTTCTGGGGGCGGCATCGCGCGAGGTCGCCCCCGACGCCGCAATAGCGGTCCATAATTCCAGGCTGGTGCTCGCCTTCGACGGACGGCCCGATCCGGCGGCCGTCGCGGAATACAGGCGTCGCCGGCTGTTGGCGGCCGATCGCGATCGCGCCGCGTTCATCGCCGCGATGGGAATTGGTCGCGAGCTCGATTCGCTGATCCGGACGGTGAAATTCGAAAGCCTGCACGTGCTGACGCGATCCGAGCTCCACGGTTTCGGCATCGACACGCGACCGCTCGCTGAGACAAACTGGTCGCTGGAGAAGGAGGCCCGGCCGTTCGTCCGCAAGATCGCGACCGCAAAGAAGGCGAACGGCTCCGCGTTCCGAACGATGGAGCTGCGCCTGTCTTGCGAAAGCAGCAAGGGCGCACCGCTGACATTTGCGGCCGAGGTCGACGAAAAGGCCACCGGCAAGAGCACGATCCTGATCACGGCGGATGCCGACAAGGAGAAGACGGCCGGAGGATCTCCGCTGCGGACCGGCAAGCACGAGGTCTGGCGCAGCAACATCGACCCCGACATGGTCAAGGCGATACTGGCCTCCCGCTCCCTGCATGTCCGCGAAAGCACGCCGATCGCGGACGACAAGACGGACATCATGACATTCGAGCTCGACCTGGCGGGCCTGCCGTCACAATGGGCTCGGCTCAAGGCATCCTGCGCATTGCCGACGCCGGGCCCGACAAGCTCCTGGCCGACGACGCCTGGGAAAGCGGCTCCCTGGCAGGCAGTTCATTGGCCCGAGAGCCCTTGGACGCCCGCCCCCCAACTGACCGTCAGCACAAACCCTCGGCCCGCTCCGTCGCCTTGAAATGCCATCGGACATCGCCGGGGACGATTCAACGCGCAACATTCATTCACCCCTCGTCGAGCAGGGAGCGGACCTTGGCGGCCAGGTCTTCGATCGCAAAGGGCTTGGACAGCAAATGCTTGCCGGCATCGAGCACGCCATTGTGGACGATCGCGTTGCGCGTGTAGCCGGTGGTGAACAGCACTTTCAGATCCGGGTATCGTCTCGACAGCTCGGCCGCGAGTTCGGCACCGGTCATGTCGGGCATGACGACGTCTGTGAACAGCAGATCCGGAACGAAACCGCCTTCGATCTTGCCGATCGCCTCCCGGGCGCTGGCGGCCTCGACGACGGTATAACCAAGCTCGCGCAGGCTTTCGGACGAGATGCCGCGGACCCGCTCGTCGTCCTCGACGACGAGGATGGTCTCGCTCTGCGGACTTGCACCGGGATGTGGCACGCCGTGCGACGGAGTTGAGACAGGCTCCTGGCCCGCGAACCGTGGAAGATAGATCTTCACGGTCGTACCGACATCCACCTCCGAATAGATTTTGACATGACCGCCCGACTGCCGCACGAAGCCGTAGACCTGGCTGAGGCCAAGTCCAGTCCCCTTGCCGACGACCTTGGTCGTAAAGAACGGATCGAAGACCTTTCCCAGCACGTCCGCCGCAATGCCCGTGCCGTTGTCCGTCACCGCAATGAGCACGTACTGCCCGGGCTGCAGCGCGTATTCGCGGGCATATTTTCGATCTATCGAGGCGTTGGCGGTTTCGATCGTCAGCCTGCCACCCTTAGGCATGGCATCGCGTGCATTGACAGCAAGATTGACGAGAACGCTTTCGAGCTGGGCAGGGTCTGCCTTGACGCGCCAAAGGCCAGCCGCGAGGACCGTCTCGAGACGGACGAGCTCGCCGAGCGAGCGCTCGAGCAGCTCACTCATCTCACCGACCATCTTGTTGATGTCCACGACCTCGGGCGCAAGAGGCTGCTGCCGCGAGAACGCCAACAATCTTTGCGTCAACGTGGCGGCACGGTTCGCACCATCCGTTGCACTATCCAAGAAGCGGTCAATGTTGAGCTCGCCCTTGCCGAGCCGCCGTTTGGCGAGATTCAAGCTGCCGAGGATGACGGCCAGCATGTTGTTGAAGTCGTGGGCGATCCCCCCGGTCAATTGCCCGACGGCTTCCATCTTCTGCGATTGCCGCAATTGCTCCTCGGCCTTCATGCGCTCGGCGATCTCGTCGGCGACACGTTGCTCCAGCTCGGCATTGAGCGCTTCGAGCCTGGTCAGCAGCTGGGCATTGTCAATGGCCGTCGCGGCATGGCCGGCAATGCCGAGCAATGCGGATTCGTGCTCCTCGTGGAATCGACCGACCTCCGCATGACCGAAGAAAAGCCCACCGAGCACCTCGCCGCTGCGCGAGATCACGGGGACCGCCAGATAGGACCGGACCGGAAGATGGCCCTCGGGCATGCCTTTCCGCGGCGCATTCTTGCCATAGCGCGGGTCTTGCAGGATGTCGTCCGACCTCACCACGCCCGTGCCCTTGAAGGTCGGCTCGAACACGGCGGTGGCGCGCGGCATCGGGAAGTTTTCGAAAGCGGATCGCGGCACGCCGGACAGCGAATACAGCATGTAGCTGCCGCCGTCCGCGGCCAGGACGTTGTAGAAGAAGGCTCCGAACTGGGCGCCCGTCAGCTCGACGCCGGCATCCGTCACGATCTGCACGATCCTCTCGAGATCGCGTTCGCGGGCAACCGATGCTCCCGTGTCGTTGAGGATCCTCAGATGACGCTCGGTCTTCTTTTGCGCGGATATATCCAGCACGGTCCCGATGAATCGCGTGGCGTGGCCGTCAGAAAAGATCGCGTGACCCGTTGCGGCGATCCAGCGCTCGACACCATCCTCGATGCCGATGGTGCGGTATTCGATGTTGTAGCTTCCCGGAGAATTGGGCTGTAACGCGGTCGAGACGGCCTCATGGGCGCGCTGCCTGTCGTCGGGATGGATGCCCTTCAGGAATGAGCCCTCGTAGCTGACCTCGGCATCCGGTGAGAGACCGAACACCTCCTTGCAGCGGTTATCCCATCGAAGAATGTCGTTGACCGGATCGTAGTCCCAGGTGCCGATTCCGGCGGCCTTGTTGGCGAGGACGAGCCGCTCGGCAGCTTCGCGCGCCGCCTGCTCCGATCGGACGCGCTCGATGTGCGCCCATGATCGCTCCGTCACCTCGGTGAGCAAGGCAAGTTCGCGCGGCGTCCAAAGATGCGGGCCACGGTGATGAATGGCCATCAAGGCGGTCAGGCGCCCCTCCTTCACCAAGGGCATGCAGATCGTCGAACCGATGCCGATGCGCTGGAAGGTGGCGGCTTCCTCGGGGGCGATCTCCTTCAGATTGTCGTTGATGATGAGGGGGCGGCCGGCGCCCAGCTCTCGCACCGCCTTCTCGCCGAAGTCGGCAAGGCTGTAGTGCCCCACTATGTGCATCGCACCGGGGGCAGCCCAATCCCCGCGGATGGTGAAGCCGTCCTGATCGGGATCCATGTCGGCATAGGCGCAGTTGGAGACGCCGAGATACTCACCGACCATTCGCGTCGTCACTGCCATGACGCCGTCTGCATCGCGCGTCTTGGCCGTTTCCTTGTTGAGAGCGTCCAGGAAGAGGAGTCGCGCTTCGTTCTCGCGCACCGCGCTCTCGGCGCGGCGACGTTCAACGGCGGTGCGGGTGCGTTCGGCAACCTCGCGGATGAGCTCGAGCTCCGCCGGGGTCCATTCGCGCGGCGTGGCATTGTTGAGGTAGAGCAGCGCCACGACCCCATCGGGCTCGGAAATCGGCATGTTGACGAATGCGCGCGCCGAGATCGCCTCGAGAGCTCGGGCGCGGTCGCCGACGCGAGCGTCCTTTTCAGCATCGGCGCAGACGACCGTCTCGCCCCGCTTCAAGTCTTCGATATAGCTGCCATAGTCGCGAAAGCGCAGCACGCCGGCCAGGCTCAAGATCCCAGGCGCATTCCAGTCGCGCGCGATCGTGATGGTCTCGGCGGAGGTGTCGACGGTGCCGTAACCTGCCCGGCTGACATTGAGGCTGCGGCCAAGCAGCTCGGCCGCCGCATAGGCGAGATCGTCGGGGCTGCCGATCTCTCGAATATGATCGCCGAGGGTGGCCAAGACGGCGTTGCGGTCGGCCGAGGATCCCCCGGTCGCTGTCGTCATCGGTCAACCCCGAACACGTCCCTCGCTCCACCTGCACAATGATGAGACAGTAACTGTAGGTGGGGCCTTCGGTTCCCGGCGCGAGGGGCGGCTCAGCATCAAGACGCCTCTCGGGTCCTGCTCGGCCCAGCGCGCGATGCAGGTGGTCAAGTGTCTTCAACAACGGCGGGCTTAGAGCGGCGTATAGATCACGAGCTTCAGTGCGGGATCGTCGTTGGCCTGGAAGCTGGTGTGCTCGAAGTGCAGCACGCCTTTGCTCGGATGGTTCATGGTCTTGCGGCCCGAGATGGTGCTGCGGATGTCGTGCGCCTCCCACCATTTGACGAATTCCGGGCTGCCCTCGCGCAGTCGCGTCAGCAGCTCCGTGAAGGCGGGATCGCCGGCCCAGACGTCGTGCTTGGCGCGAAACATCGCCACCATCGCCTTGGCTACGTCGGTCCAGCCGGCGCCATAGGATTTTCGCGTCTGCTTGTTCGTCAACATAAGAAGCAGCGTGTTGCGATCCTGCTCCGGCAATCGCCCGAACCCGAACACCTCCTCGGCCGCATCGTTCCAGGCCAGCACGTCCCAGCGCCGGCCGGTGATGTAGGCCGGCTGATGCAGGCTCTCGATCATGCGACGAATGGGCGGAGGCACGATCTCGCGGGTGAAGGGGCTCCTTGCGGGCTCGCGCGCCAGCGCCTTGAGGTGGGCGTGCTCGGCCTTGCTGAGACGGAGGGCCCGGGCCAGCGCATCCACGGTGGTCACGGACGGGCTGACCGTGCGCCCCTGCTCGAGACGGATGTACCAGTCGACGCCGATGCCGGCGAGCTGCGCAACCTCCTCGCGGCGCAGCCCCGCGGTGCGCCGGCGCCTGCCCGCCGGAAGCCCGACCGCCTTCGGCGACAGCTTTTCGCGGCGGGACCTCAGGAAGTCCCCGAATTCAACGCGGCGTGGATCGACCATGGCAGATGTCCCGGCGATGGAGGGCCTACGGAATACTAGGATAATACCGGGCCTTCCTGTCTCCGGACAGGTCGGCGCATACGGACTTCACCCGACCTCGAGGTGAACATCATGAAAGCTGCCGTACTCAAATCCTTCGGCTCGCCGCTGGCGATCGAGACTGTCCCCGAACCGGTGCTCGGCACCGGCGAGGTCATCGTCGACGTCGTCGCGACGCGCGTGCTGTCCTACATGAACGAGGTCTTCGACGGGACGCGCAACTACGCGCTCGACCTGCCAATCATTCCAGGCCCAGGCGGCGTCGGCCGCGTGCGCGCGATCGGTCCGGACGCGACCAGGCTTGCCGTCGGCGACTGGGTGTTCTGCGATCCGACAGTGCGCTCGCGCGATGACGCCGCGGCGCCGGATATCGCCCTGCAGGGCCTGACCGCCGCGGGACCCGGCGGCATGCGCCTGCAACGGCACTTTCGCCACGGCTCCTTCGCCGAGCAGATGCGGGTGCCGACCGAGAACGTCAAACCCCTCGGCCCGATCACGTCCGAGCAGGCGAAACAATGGTGCGCGCTGGGCACGCTGCTGGTGCCCTATGGCGGCTTCCTTGCGGCAAACCTTCGCCCGGGCGAGACCGTGCTGGTGAGCGGCGCCACCGGCAATTTCGGCAGCGCCGCCGTCTCCGTCGCGCTGGCGATGGGCGCAGCCTGCGTGGTCGCGCCGGGCCGCAACGAACGGATCCTCGCCGACCTCGTCCGCCGCTTCGGGGCGCGGGTGAAGCCGGTCAAGCTCTCGGGTGACGAGGACGACGACCGTGAGACGATGAAGCGCGCCGCACCGGGGCCGATCGACTGCGTCTTCGACATCATGCCGCCCTCGGTGAGCCCGACTGTCGTGCGCGCGGCAGTCATGACGGTCCGCGCTTACGGACGCGTCGTGCTGATGGGTGGCGTCGGCATGGCGGGCGGGCCGGGCCTCGAGCTGCCCTACCCCTGGATCATGCGCAACTGCATCAGCATCCACGGCGTCTGGATGTATCCGCCCGACGCGGCCAGCCGCCTGATCGCACTGGTGCGTGCCGGGCTGCTGCGGCTGGAAGAGTACGAGACAGAGACCTTCGATCTCGACCACGCCAACGAAGCCGTGGCGCATGCTGCCGCCAATGGCGGACCGTTCAAATTGACGGTGATCAGGCCCTGAATCGTGAGGCGGCGACGGACCGCCGTCTTCGATTTTTTTCGGAAGTCTCACCAAGCACTTGGCTACTGTGCATGGGGTTGTTTTCGAGCTCTTTAGTCGAGTTCGACCACCTGGCCGTTCGACAGCGAGACGCGCCGGTCCATACGGCCGGCGAGCTCCATGTTGTGGGTGGCGATCAGCATCGACACGTGCGTCGCCTTGACCAGTTGCATCAGGGCCTGGAACACGTGCTCGGCGGTGCCGGGGTCGAGATTGCCGGTCGGCTCGTCCGCAAACAGCACGCGCGGCGCATTGGCCACTGCACGGGCGATGGCGACACGCTGCTGCTCGCCGCCGGACAGCTCGGCGGGGCGATGGGTGATGCGGTCGCCGAGGCCGAGATAACCGAGGATCTCCTTGGCACGCTTGACGGTCTCGGACTTCTTCAGGCCGCGGATCATCTGCGGCAGCATGACGTTCTCGAGCGCCGAGAACTCCGGCAGCAGCCGGTGCGACTGGTAGACGAAGCCGATATCGGTGCGGCGCAGCTGGGTGCGCTCGATGTCGGGCAGTTGCGAGGTCGGTGCGCCCGAGACATAGACCTCGCCGGAATCGGGGGCTTCCAGCAGCCCCGCGATGTGCAGCAGCGTCGACTTGCCAGAGCCCGACGGCGCCACCAGGGCGACGGACTGGCCGGCCCACAGCGCCAGCTTGGCGCCGTCGAGGATCGTCAGCGGCACCTCGCCCTGCAAGTACTGCCGCTTTATCTCGTGGAGATAAATGACCGGTACATCTTCTGCCCCCTGCTGCTGCTCCATCAGCCCCTCACTCGTACCGGAGCGCTTCGACGGGATCGAGGCGCGCGGCGCGCCACGACGGATAGAGCGTCGCCAGGAACGACAGCGTCAGCGCCATGATGACGACGGCCGTGGTCTCGCCGACGTCGATCTCGGCGGGCAGTTTCGACAGGAAGTAGAGCTCCGGCGAGAACAGCTCGGTCGAGGTCAGCCAGGACAGGAATTGCCGGATCGATTCGATGTTAACGCAGATCACGAGGCCGACGCAGAAGCCGACCAGCGTGCCGACGACGCCGATCGAAGCGCCCGTGATCAGGAAGATCCGCATGATCGAGCCTTGCGAGGCGCCCATGGTGCGCAGGATCGCGATGTCGCTGCCCTTGTCCTTCACCAGCATGATCAGGCCGGAGACGATGTTGAGCGCGGCGACCAGCACGATCATGGTCAGGATCAGGAACATCACGTTACGTTCAACCTGGAGCGCGTTGAAGAAGGTCGAATTGCGCTGCCGCCAATCCACCAGGAAGATCGGCCGGCCCGCCGCCTCCGTCACCGCCTTGCGGAAGGCGTCGATCCTGTCGGGGTTGGTCGTGAACACCTCGATCGAGGTGACGTCGTTGCTGCGGTTGAAATAGGCCTGCGCCTCGGCAAGCGGCATGAACACGAAGCCGAGATCGTATTCGGACATACCGATCTCGAACACCGCGACGATCTTGTACGGTTTTATGCGCGGCGTCGTTCCCATAGGCGTCACTGCGCCCTTGGGCGCCACCAGCGTGATGCTGTCGCCGGCATGCAACGAAAGCTGGTCGGCGAGGCGGCGGCCGATCGCAACGCCCTGCCCTTCGTCAAACCCCTCGAGCGAGCCTTGCTTGATGTTCTTGGCGATCGAGGTGAGGTTGTTGAGATCGTCGGAGCGGATGCCGCGCACCAGGACGCCCGAGGCGTTCCAAGGCGATGACGCCAGCGCCTGACCGTCAACCACCGGCGCCGCGAGCCGGATGCCCTCGACTTGGCTGAGGCGGTCGGCAACGTCCTTCCAGTCGGTCAGCGGCGATTCCAGGGGCTGGACCAGGATGTGGCCGTTGAGGCCCAGGATCTTATCGAGCAGCTCCTTGCGGAAGCCGTTCATCACGGCCATGACGATGATCAGCGTCGCAACGCCGAGCATGATGCCGAGAAAGGAGAACCCGGCGATGACCGAGATGAATCCCTCTTTCCGCCGCGCCCGCAAATAGCGCGCCGACAGCATCCACTCGAAGGGCGCGAAAGGCGCGGTTTGCACGGTTTCGGTCATGGTCTCATCCATCGCTCGATAATCCCATGATTCGGGGTCAATTGTGGCCGGATTGGCGGCCGCGATATCGCGCGATGAACAATATTCAGCCGATCAGCCTTCTCAGCCCACAAGTCTTGCAACCGCGTCGGCAGGCGACATGGTCTCGCGCGCGCCGTCGCTGCGCCGCTTGATCTCGACCTTGCCGTCGGCGAGCCCCTTCGGCCCGATCATGATCTGCCAGGGGATGCCGATCAGGTCGGCGGCGGCGAATTTGGCACCGGCGCGTTGATCGGTGTCGTCATAGAGCACGTCGACGCCCTTGGCCGTGAGCTCGGCATAGAGCTTCTCGCAGGCCGCATCGACGGCCGCATCGCCCTGCTTCAGGTTGAGGATCGAGACGCGGAACGGTGCCACCGCTTCCGGCCATTTGATGCCGGCATCGTCATGGCAAGCCTCGATGATGGCACCCAGCAGGCGCGAGACGCCGACACCGTACGAGCCGCCATGGATCGGCACGTCGACACCATCAGGCCCCGCCACGAGCGCCTTCATCGGCTCGGAATATTTGGTGCCGAAATAGAAGATCTGGCCGACCTCGATGCCGCGGGTGTTCACCCGCTTGTCCACGGGCACCTCCTGCTCGAACCGCGCGGCATCGTGGACGTCTTCGGTCGCCGCATAGAGCGAGGTCCATTGCTTGATGATCGGCGTCAGGTCGCTCTCATAATCCACGTCCTCGCCCGGCACCGGCAGGTCCAGCACATCGCGATTGATGAACACGCCGGATTCGCCGGTCTCGGCGAGCACGATGAACTCGTGGCTGAGATCGCCGCCGATCGGGCCGGTCTCGGCGCGCATCGGGATCGCCTTCAGCCCCATCCGCGCGAAGGTGCGCAAGTATGCGACGAACATCTTGTTGTAGGCGACGCGCGCCGCGGCCTCGTTGAGGTCGAAGGAATAGGCATCCTTCATCAGGAACTCGCGGCCGCGCATTACGCCGAAACGCGGACGCTGCTCGTCGCGGAATTTCCATTGGATATGATAGAGATTGAGCGGCAGGTTCTTGTAGGACTTCACATAGGCGCGGAAGATCTCGGTGATCATTTCCTCGTTGGTCGGTCCGTACAGCAGCTCGCGCTTGTGGCGGTCGGCGATGCGCAGCATCTCCGGGCCGTAGGCGTCGTAGCGGCCGCTCTCGCGCCAGAGGTCGGCGAGCTGGAGGGTCGGCATCAAGACCTCGATCGCGCCAGACCGATTCTGCTCCTCGCGCACAATCTGCTCGATCTTCTTCAGCACGCGAAAGCCGAGCGGCAGCCAGGCATAGATGCCCGCCGCCTCCTGCCGGATCATGCCGGCACGCAGCATCAGCCGATGCGAGACGATCTCCGCCTCTTTCGGATTTTCCTTCAGGATGGGCAGAAAGAACCGCGACAACCGCATGGTAATACTCTGGGAATCAGTGATCGCCTGCAGTGAAACCGGATTGGGAGCGAAAACACAAGACGGGAATGAAGAAAAGCCGCTAACGCGGCGAAATAGCTGTCATTTTTCCGTTGCCTTCAGGTTTGACTTCAGGAGCACCGTGCTCAGCAAAGCCGGTGAGCCTAGGGCGGCGGCACCTCGAGTTCATCCGCCAGCGTGATCTTCTCGAAATCGCTCACAAGCGCCTCGATCCGCACACGCCAGCGGCCGGCGAAGGGCAGCTCGACCCTGCGCACGTGCCAGTAGCCATCCGGCCCGAGCAAGGCGACCCGTTCCATCGGCTCGATGCCACGCTCGGGCAGACTGAGGGTCAACGTCACCTCTTTGGCCGCCAGGGGCGTCCCCTCGCCGGTCATGAGCTGGAGCACGAAATCGTCCTTGCCGACCTTTCCAGGTGACACCAGCACCTGGAACATCGCCTTGTCGCCGTGGATGTGGATCGCCAACGGCGTCTCCGGAATGATCGTTCGCGGCGGCGGCGTGAAGCGCCAGCCGGCGACGACGGCAAAGATGGCGAGGGCGATCACGCATTCGAGGAGGATCGAGCGCTTGAGGATGGTCTGGGCTCCACGATCGCGGGCGAGTGCCGGAGTGAGGCGGAAGCGGTTGAGCGCCGCAAGTGCGAGCAGCATGAGAACCAGGCCGAGCTTGATCGAGAGGATGAGGCCATAGCGGGTCTCGACCAACGCCGAAACTTTTTCGAGCTGAACAATCGCAAGGGCGAGGCCCGTCAATGCCAGCACGCCGACCGCCGGCATGGCGATGCCCGAGAAGCGCTTCACGACGGCGAGTGTTGCCGGCGTCGGCTTCGACAGCAAAGCCGCGAGCGGAGCAAGAGCGCCGATCCATAGCGCAACGCACAGGCCGTGAAGAAACATCGCCGGGCGCATCATCATTCGAGGCGGCGCCGTTGCGGCATGCCCGCTCATGGCGAGCGACAGGCCCACGCCGACCATGGCAATGATCGCAAGAGCCCGCGAAGACCATGCGCTGCGGAGCGCCAGCAAGGCGAACAGCATCGCGGCGGCAGCAACTAGAAACGCGCGGCCGGCACTGGTTGCCACCGCGACCTTCCAAGGCGCGGCCGTCGCGAGCGCCGCCGGCGGCAGGCCGAGGAGATCGAGACCCAGCGCACCGAGCGACACCACCGCGCTGGAAAGGCCGACCGCGAGCGCCATGCGCGGCACGGTCATGCCGGCCAGAGACCATGATATCCAGCGCGCAAACCACACACCGCCGACGCCTACGAACAGACCGAGATAGAGGCCAACGCGCGCCAGCCAGATCAGCGCGGCCAACCAATGGTCAGTACTCGCGGACGGCTTCGTCTCCGACGGCATGCCGACTGAAAACATCACCGATCCCACGATCGGATGGCCATCCTGCGAGACCACGCGATAGCTGACGACCGCGGTCCCCTCAGGCAGATCCGCCGGCATCTGGATCGAAATCGTGTCGCCGGACGCGCTGACGCGCGTCTCGTCCCGCGCCCTGCCCGTCCCGTCGATCAGCCGGATCGCGCCCGGCGTTACCGGTTCGTTGAACCGCAGCTCGACCATCTTGGGCGCGGTCGCGAGCGTGCTGCCATTCGCCGGCTCGACCGAGATCAGCGCCGCATGCGCGAGCGCACCGCTCGCGAAGCCCGCAGCGAAGAGCAGCGTCGCGAGCGCGGCGAGGAGGCGCATCAGGGTTTCGGCAGGAGCTTGACGCCAGGCGCCGGCGACTTGCCCTCATGCGAATGGCTTGACCCCTCGGTTGGGATCTCGATCCAGCGTCTGACGCCGGTCTCGCATTCTTGAACCACTGGGAAGTACAAGGTCGTGTTCGCCTTGAGCTTGTCGGTCAGCACCGTCTGCATGATGAACTCGTCATAGTTCTTGTCCGGCAGCTTGCCGCCGGACCACGCCACCTCCTTGACGCCGGACGAGAGCTTGTTGCCGTGATAGTCGTATTCCCCCGCATATTTGCCCTCGACGACGTCGATGGTCCAGCCGGCCTTCGGCATCGGCTTCACCGCGATGACCCCTTCCGGAATCTGCACGCGGAGCTTCACCGTCGGCGAGCCCGCGCAGCCATGCGGCACGGTGAACACCGCCTTGTAGGACGCGCCGATTGTGGCTTGCTTGGTCTCGAGAGAGACATGCGCCGCCACTGGTGATGCGGCGACCGCGGCAATCAGAATCAGGCAGGATCGCTTCGACATATTCGGTCTCCCGAGAGTCCAGAACAGTCTCATTTCATCTTCATTCCCGAATGATCCGGCATTTTCTTCATGTCCATGTGACCCGAGTGCCCCCCGCCGCCCGGTGCTTGCGCGCCGACGCCCTGGACGTCGAGGGCAACAGTGATCTTGCCGGCCTTCTCGAACTGAAGCGTCACCGGCACCTTGTCGCCCTGCTTGAACGGCCCCTTCAGCTCCTGAAGCATCAAATGATTGCCGCCGGGGGCGAGCTTCACGGTCTTGCCGGGCTCGATCGCCAATCCCTTGTCGAGCGCGCGCATCTTCATCACGCCGTTGTCCATGGCCATCTCGTGAATCTCGGCCTTGCCTGCGATATCGGCGGACACGCTGACCAACCTGTCGGCGGCGCTCCCCTTGTTTTCGATGGTCAGATAGCCGCCGGCGACCTTGGCGCCGCCCGGCGTCGCCCGGCTCCAGGCCTGCGAGATGACGAGATCGCCGGCCTTGACGTCGTCGGCTGCGACTGCCGCGCTGGTGCCGAGCAGCATGGCGGCCGCCAGAAGTGATAGCTTGATCCTGTTCATTTGGTTCCCTCGGTTTTGATCTGATTGGATCGGTCGTGGTGGTCTCGGCAGCCTCAGTGCGCTTTACCATCGATACCTCATTCCGGTGTAGACCGCCCGGCCCGCACCTGGCTCGAACAACGCCGACGTCGCGGTGGCGCGATCGATGATACTGACGCTTGCAATGTAGGTCCTGTTGGTGAGGTTTCGACCCTCGATATAGGCGGAGAACGGCCCGCCATTGTCGAAGCCCGCTTTCAATCCGAGCAGTGCATACGGCTCGGTCGTCAACGTGTTCATACTGTCGACAAAATAGGCCTGCGGCACCCATTCGACGTTCGGACCAGCATAGAACCCGGTCGGATGGTTATAGAGCAACTCGGCGCGCAAATAGTGACGCGGCGCGCCGGGCAGCTGGTTGTTGCCGAACGCCGTGTCGCTGTCGAAGCGAAAATCGCTGTAAGTATAAGCGAGGTTGAGCCACACCTTGTCGGGCGCGCCTCCTGTCACGAAGATATCGCGGAAGATTGCTGCCCCTGCCCCCGCCTCGACGCCCTGGTGGAAGGTTCGGTCGGCATTGGTCACGTTGCAATTGCCGAACGCGCTGTACAGGCACAGCAGCTCATCGCGGATATCGGCGCGATAGGTGGTCAATTCCCACGAATAGTCGGGCCGTCGCATGCGGGTCCCTATCTCGTAGGTCGTCGCAATCTGCGGGCGGATGCTGGTGAACGGAATCGTCGGAATGCCAGGACCGCGCGCGCTCTCGCCGAAGCTCGGCACTTCGGCGCTCCGCGAAACATTGGCGAAGGCCTGCCACGTCGGGTCGATCTGCCACAGCAGGCCCGCCTTCGGCGACCACAGATCAAAGCGGGTTGCTCCCGACTGGTCGCCGTCGCTGAGAAACCGGTCCTGCCGATCGCGGGTCGCATGCAGGAATTGCGTGCCGGCGATCGCGGCGACATTCGGCAGAAAGTAGAAGCTGTCCTCCACGTAAACCGAGGTGTTCTCCGAGCGATCGATCGACGACGACAGCAATGCCCCCTTCTGTCCGGCAATGTTGGCGAACTGCTGGTTGTCGATGCTGCCGTTCAACAGGTTGACGCCCGCAACCAGCCTGTTGCGGTAACCGCCGATGATGCGGTCGTCCGTAACCTTCGCGAAGCCGCCATAATCCTTGTAGCGATAATCGAGCCACTGGAAGATCGGATGCATGAGGTGCCGGTCGACGCCGAAAGCGCCGAACTCCAACCTGGTGTCGTCGAATCGGATCGTCGTCTTGTTTGCCAGCCTGATCGTGTCGATGTTGCGCTGCTGGTCCAGCGCAACGTTCGCCGGAGCCGCGGCCTCCGGATTGGTCAAGGCAGACGCCTTGGTGACGGTTCCTGGAATGCGCTGCCGCACCTCGTTGGCGTTAAGATAGAATCGCGTCTCGAAATCCGGCGAGAACTGGTAGCCAACATTGCCGCTCACGCGGTTGCCCGAGCCGAAGCTGTGATCGCGGAAGCCGTCCGTGGCCTGCGTTGATGCGGTGACGAAACCATCCCACGGCCCGTTGGCGCCTCCTGCATTGGCCTGCAGTCGCCTGAAGCCGAAGGCTCCCACGTCGAGCGAGACTCCATTCGGAAATCGGTCGCGTCCCGATGGCGTCACGAAGTTGACGGCGCCTCCCAGCGAATTGGCTCCGAACTGCAGCGCGTTCGCGCCCTTGTACACCTCGACGTATTTGTAGGCGGTCGGGTCGATCTCCTGGAAATCGCCGTAGCCGTCCGCCGTATTGATCGGGATGCCGTCCATGTAAAGCTGCACGCCGCGCAGATGGAAATTGCGCGACAGGCCGGATCCGCGGATCGAAAGCCGGGTGTCGTCACCCCATTTCGGCTGCGCAAACACGCCGGGAACGTAGTCCAGGACATCCTTGATCGTGCTGGCGGGAGTCGAATTCCGGTAGGCCTCCGCTGCGACCAGCGCTACGCCGCCCGGCGTCTGGTTGATCTCGCTCAGTGCCTGCTGGGCGGTGAGAACCGTCAGGGCACCAGGACCGAGGCCCCCTTCGGAAGCTGCCGTCGGTTGCGGACGCGCAGTTGCGGGCGCGCGGGCCCGCGTTGATCGCGCGGCGGTTCGCTGTGCGCGGGCTGGAGAGGCCCGTTTCTCCCGCGGCGCGTCGACTGTGACGGGAGGAAGCTCGCGCCGGTTTTCCTCCGCGATTGCGTTGGATGGCACAACGAGGGCAGAAGCTGAGGCAAGCAGAATTTTGCGTGCGGAAAGCAGTCGAAAGAAGCCTGTACGAGGCATGAGGTCATTCCTGATGCCGGCAGAGAGCCGGTGCATAGCGATCCCGGCACGGCCGAAGCCGGCGCGGAGCTGAAGGTTTCGCGGATCAGGAAATGCGAGGGGGAGCGCGCGCCCAAGCGCTCGAACCGTCGATGGCGGCGAGGACGGGCGCGTTCGCCACGTGCCAGACGATGCGGGCGATGGGGCGGACGGGAGTTGAGAACGCCGCATGGGGCGGCGCGTCAAGCGAAGCGTCAGCGTGCGCGAGGCAACAAAGCGCACATGCGCCAGCTTTTGCGGCCGGTGTCCCGGTCTCATCAACCGGGCCGCCCTGCTCACTTGTGCTATGGCAGATGACGCCTGCAGAGAACGGATCGGCCGCAGCCTGGCCGGCCGCGAGACAGGCGGCGATCGGCGCCAGCACCTGCATCGCCAGGGCGAGCAGGACCAGAGGCAGGAATTTTTGCAGGCGTGCGCGCATCCGCCGGACCATTCGTTCGTGCGCTAACTAATCACTCGGGCGCAGCCGAGTCGAGGCCAGTTCCGCAGCCTGCTTGGTCCCGCGCAAATTGCTCGAAAGCTGTGGCCGGACCGCCCTACGCCCGAGCCCGGCCGGTATCTGAGGCAGGGAAACCTGCCCGGCCATCCACAAATTTCTTATATCTGTCATATGTTTAGGTAGGCAGAAGCCCGAACGTTTCGTCAGCTGCTCCTATTTTGAACATTCGTTGCCGAAAATGATGACAAGTGAGAAAAGTTGATCTAGCATCCCTCTTGCTCAGGCGCTGACCGCGAGGTCGAGGCCTGGTGGTCCAAGTCTCGGGAGGAGCCCCTGGCGCGCAAAACGCAGCGTCGCCCCGTCAATCAAGATCAAATCTTAAGATCGGGGATAATAGGGTCGACACAATTTTTGAGCGGGGCCAGGGCCCCGCTCTTTTTTTGCCCGCGCGGCTGAACTGTCGATGAACGCGGCCTTTCATCCCATCCACGACAGCTTCGAACGTGCGGCCTCGCGCTGCGCCGACCTCACGCCGTTCGTCTATCGACGTCTGTTCGATCTCCATCCGGAAACGCAGGCGATGTTCCGCACGGACGGCGGTGACCTCGTGAAGGGGTCGATGCTGGCGCTGACGATCGAGGCGATTCTCGACTTCGCCGGCGAGCGCCGCGGGCATTTCCGGCTAATCGCGTGCGAGGTCGCCTCGCACGACGCCTATGGCACGCCGCGCGAGCTGTTCATCGCGTTCTTCGCCGTCATCAGGGATGCGCTCCGCGATCTGCTCGGCGATGAATGGACGCCCGAGATCGCGCAGTCCTGGGATACATTGCTTGCCGAGATCGACGCATTCGCCGCCGCGGCCACCTGACGCTTTGCGCTGCACCAACGCACGGGCTGCGACGACGCTGCGGCTGAATGCAGATTGAGTGCGAACAACTCTTGTGAGAGACTTTCGGAGATCGGTAGCGCTACCAATGACGCGCCGACGACAAAATATATGGGAGCGAGCGATGTCCGGGACGAAAGATTTCTCGACGACCAGGCGCGATCTTCTTCAGGCGGCTGCGGCCGCCGGCGCCGGAGCTGCCATCCTCGGCAGCATGGGCATAAACCCCGCACTGGCCGCAGTCGGACGCAGCGAGAAGCCGTTGAAGGCGGCGTTCTCCAACGCCGGCCTCCAGGCCACCTGGTGCGCGCAAGGCAAGCAGGCGGCGGAATTCTGGGGCAAGCTGTTCAATGTCGAGGTGACCTGGTTCGACGGGCAGCTCGATGCGGTGAAGCAGCGCGCGGCGATCGACAACATGGCCTCGCAGAAATGGGACTTCGTCGCGATCCAGGCCTTCGGCATCGGCACCCTCACCCAGCCGGTGCAGAAGATGATCGATGCCGGCACGCCTGTGATCGACATGGACACGCTGATCGCGCCGCTCGATCAGATCAACGTCCATTCCTTCCTCGCTCCCGACAACGAGTTCATGGGCGCTTCGGTGACACAGGCGCTGTGCAACGCCATGGGCGGCAAGGGCAAGATCATCATGACGCAGGGCGCGCTCGGCCACACCGGTGCGCAGGGCCGCGCCAAGGGCTTCAACTCGGTCGTGAAGCAATTCCCGGGCATCGAAGTGCTGGACACCCAGCCGGCCGATTGGGACGTGTCGAAGACCGCCCGTCTCTGGGAGACCTATCTGACCAAATACCCGCAGATAGACGCGGCCTTCTTCCACAATGACGACATGGCGCTGGCCGCCGCCAACATCATGAAGGCGCGCAATCGCACCAACATCCTGATCGGCGGGGTCGACGCCATGCCGCCGGCGATCCAGGCGGTCAGCGAAGGCCGCATGTTCGCGACCGTCCGCAATCCGTCCTGCCGCATCCATGGCGGCGCGATCGTCGCGGGCGTCTCCGCCGTGGTCGGCGGCGAGAAGAGCGGACAGGGCATCCCGAAGAACGTCGTCACCGACGGTCCGGTCGTGACCAAGGCGAACGCGGCCGGGATGCAGTGGATGCAGGATCACTTCCTGATCTAAGCCTCCAGATCCTTCATGAGCGTGGGACAACAGCCCATCCTGGAACTGCAGGGCATCACGAAGAGCTTCGGCGGCGTCGAAGCGCTTCGTGGTGTCGACTTCGCGCTCTATCCCGGCGAGATCCATGGTCTCGTCGGCGAGAACGGCGCCGGCAAGAGCACGTTGATGAAGATCATCGCCGGCGTGCACACCGAGTTCTCCGGCCGCTTCCTGGTCGACGGCCAGGAGATGCATTTTCGCTCGGCGCGCGATGCGCACGCCGCCGGCATCGCCATGGTGCACCAGGAGCTCAGCGTCGCGCCCGACCTGACGGTCGCGGAGAACGTCTTCCTCGGCAACCAGCCGACCAACGCCTTCGGCCTCGTGCAATGGCGGCGGATGGCGCGCGAGGCGGGCGAGCAGCTCGCCCGCTTCGGCATCGACGTCGATCCGATGGCGCGGCTCGGCGACCTTCCGATCGGGCTGCAGCAGTTGATCGAGATCGCGCGCGTGCTGTTCTCCGGCGCGCGCATCGTCATCCTGGACGAGCCGACCTCCGCCCTCTCCCCGCCCGAGGTCGAGCGCCTGTTCGCAACGCTCAGGCGGCTGCGCGAGGAAGGCACGGCCATCGTCTTCATCTCGCATTTCATCGAGGACATCCTGCTGGTGTCCGACACGGTGACCGTGTTCCGCAACGGCCGCAAGGTTGCGGAGACGGCGAGCGCCGCGACCAGCAAGGGCGCGCTGATCGAGGCCATGATCGGCCGCGGCGGCGAGGCGCTCGAGCACAGCTACACCGACGACCTGATGCTGCCGCAACCGAGCGACAGCAAGGTGATTCTTAGGGTCGATCAGCTGTCGCTGTCCCGCAGCCTTCAGGACGTCTCGTTCGAGGCCCGCGCCGGCGAGGTGCTCGGCATCTACGGCTTCATGGGTTGCGGCCAGCAGGAGCTGTCGCGCGTCCTGTTCGGCAAGCTGAAGCCGGACGGCGGGACGCTTGCAGTCGAAGGCGTGACGAAAACGTTCGCCAGCACGGCGGCGGCGCGCCGCGCCGGCGTGGCGCTGGTGCCGGAGAGCCGGCGCGACATGCTGTTCCACCAGGAGCCGGTCTACAAGAACATCTCGATCAGCATTCTCGACCGCATCTCCTCGCTGCTACTCAAGCCGGCGCAGGAGCGCGACATCGCCAAGCGCCAGGTCGAGCAGCTGCAGATCAGGCCGCCGGTGGTCGGCCTCGATCTCGGCATGCTCTCGGGCGGCAACCAGCAGAAGGTCGCGCTGGCGAAATGGCTGACCTACCCGCCTAAGCTGCTGGTGCTGTGCGAGCCGACCCGCGGCATGGATGTCGGCGCCAAGAACGACGTCATCAACATCGTCCGCGACCTCAGGACAAAGGGGCTCGCGATCATCGTGCTGTCGACCGAGCCGGAAACGGTGCTGTCGCTGGCCGACCGCATCCTCGTGCTCAAGCGCGGCGCCTTGGTGCGTGAATTCAAGAACGAGCCGGTCAGCAAGGACCGCCTGCTGGAAGCGGCGTGACGGAGAAGCACATGAGCAGCGAGACGGCTTTGGCGACAGGACAACGGGCGCGGGGCCTTGCGCCCTTCCTGCGCTCGCAGATGCGCAACATCGCCCCGTTCCTGACGCTGATCTTCCTCACCGCCTTCTTCGCCTTCGCCAGCCCTTCCTTCGCAACGCTCGACAATCTCGGCAACATCCTGACCCAGGTGTCGGTGACGGGCATCATCGCCGTCGGCCTCACCTTCGTGATCCTCTGCGCCGAAATCGACCTGTCGGTCGCCAGCATCGCCAACGTCACGGGCATTGCGGTCGCCTACTTCACGCTGCAGGAATCCTACGTCAACATCGCCAACATCCCCCTGCCCGGCGCCGTCGCGATCATCCTGTCGCTCCTGCTCTGCGCCCTGCTCGGTCTCGTCAACGCGGTGGGGCTGACCGTGATCGGCATCCCCTCCTTCATCATGACGCTGGCAATGATGCAGATCGCCGCCGGCATCTCCGCGCTGCTGGTGCGCGGCCAGATCGCCTACAAGGTGCCGAGCCTGATCACGACGCTCGGCTCGGGCTCGATCGGTGGCATCCCCTGGATCGTCATCGTCGCCGCCATCATGCTGCTCGGCGGCCATCTGGTGCTGACCTACACGCGCTTCGGCCGCTACGTCTACATGGTCGGCGGCAATCGCGAAGCGGCCGAATATTCGGGCCTCAACGTCAAGCTGATCCTCGGCGCGGTCATGGTGATCTCGGCGGTGTGCTCGGGCCTCGGCGGCATGCTGGGAGTAGCCCATTTCGGCAGCGCGCAGCAGAACGAGTTCGACACCTACCTGCTCGATTCCATCGCCGCCGTCGTGGTCGGCGGCACCAGCCTGTTCGGCGGTCGCGGCGGCATCGGCAACACCATCGTCGGGCTGTTCGTACTCGGCGTGCTCAACAACGGCCTCGACCACGTCAACATCGACAGCTTCCTGAAGATCCTGATCCGCGGCCTGATCCTGCTCGCGGCGCTGGTCATCAACGTCTATGCGCAGCGCTTGAGGGAGAAAGCGGCGGAATAGACGGCCGGCAAGACAAAAATGCGAAAACAACCCCATGCACAGTAGCCGGGGCCAGCGGAATCAATGACTTGCCGGCGGGCGTCGTTAAATTGCGGATTCGGCGAAGTCGATTTGCTCCGTCGGGCAAAACAGGGGTATAGTGGCATCATCGCCAGCCGGCTTTGAAAGGCCGGTGCGTCCCCCGTCATCGGGTGCGTCCCCGTCATTGCGAGCGCAGCGAAGCGAATCCAGGACTCTCTCCGCGGATGCATTTCTGGATTGCTTCGCTGCGCTCGCAATGACGACGTGGACTCGGGATCAAGATCGCGGGTCAACGAGTGCGGTCTAATCGCGAGAAGCGGAAATTGCAGTGGCTGGCGCCGCCGGCCAGCGTCTGGGTCCGCTCCAGGCGGATGCCTCGCGTGGCGTAGGCGACGAAGTCGAGGCCGCAGATGGTCGGCAGGATCTCGGTGTCGCCGCGGCGCGCCGCGAGCTTGCAGAAGCCGCAGGCCCTGTAGTCGATGCCGAATTCGAAGCTGTCCTGCGGACCCGGCTCGACGAAATCGTAGACGAAATCTTCCGGAAACTCGGCTTGGTGAGCCTCTGTAACGCTCCTTGCCGCCTGCTCGCGCATCAAGGCCTGGTTCTCCGGCGACATGAACTGACGCCCCGCGGCGAGACGCTCGGCTTCGGGTGCCGTCAACAGCTGCGCCTTGTAGGTTTCTCGCTCGATCTCGCCGATCACGGGCACCGGGACGCCGTGGCGCCGCAGCACACGACTGATGGCCATGAAGCCGGTCAGGCGCATGAAGAAATCGCTCATGCGGCTTCCCGCGCCGCCGACATAGGGCATCTGGGTGAGGACGATCTGAAATTCGTCCATCACCTCCTGCCTGATTGCGTCGATGTCGGAGAGATGCGTGCGCTCGCGGAGCATCGCTTCGGCAAGGTCTATCCTCTCGCGCATGGCGGCCTCCATCGCGTGGCGATGCGTCTGGTAGAACGGATGAATCTCAGCCATTGGACACCTGATATGATTGGATCATTGCAACATCGACGACCACTTCATTCCGCGGCGATCGCCTCGATCTCCAGCAGCCATTTGCTGTCGACGGTCTCGACCACCACGACCGTCAGTGCCGGCTGATGCTCCCCGAGCACCGCGCGCCTAATGGCGCGGTTGGCGACGACTTGGCTGCGATCGGTCAGGAACGTGGTGACCTTGACCAGGTGCTCAATGCCAAGGCCCGCCGCGGCGAGCACCTCCCTGACGTTGCGCCAAGCCTGCTCGCATTGCGCCTCGAAGCCGTCAGGCACGGAGCCGTCGGAATTTTGAGGCACCTGGCCGCTGATGAACAGCAGGCGGCGATGCTGCTTCAACTCCAGGCCCATGCAGTAGCCGCCGACGGGCGGGTGAACCGTCGCGGGATTGTGGCTGACGATGTGAGCTGGTGACATGGCGATTCTCCGGATTTGCGGGCCAACCGTAGCCGGCGGCCTCCCTGCTGCGCAAAGCATCATTGCTGCGGTTCAGCGCAAGAAAATCTATTGCAAGGCCGCAGCTTATCGGTGTCAAAGTGCGCTGCGATGACCTACGCCCTGCCCCCGCTCAACGCGCTCCGCGCCTTCGAGGCCGCCGCGCGCCATCTCAGCTTCAAGCTGGCCGCGCACGAACTGCACGTCACGCCCGCCGCCGTGGGGCAGCAGGTGAAAGCGCTGGAGGCGCGCCTCGGCGTGCAGCTGTTCGAGCGTCTGCACAAGCAGCTCATCCTCACCGAGGCCGGCCGGGCCTATCTGCCCGGAATCTCCGAGGGCTTCCGCCACATTGCCGAGGCGACCTCGCAATTGAAGCCGATAGGTGCTGTGCTGCTGCAATTGGGTGTCCACGGCGCTTACGACCTTCGCCGCCTCGAACTTACGGCGTTTCGCAGCGCACATGCGGAGATCGGTCTGCGCGTGCTGCAGCCCGCCGGCCTGCACGAGCTTGTCGAGGGCAAGGTGGATGTGCTGATCGCCCGCGGCGTGAGCCACCATCCGGGCTATCGCTGCGAACGGATCGATCAGGGATTGGGCCCGGGTGATTGGCTGGTTGCGCCGGAAGGCACGGCGGATTGTCCGGAGATTGTGAGTTTTCGGGCATGGCTGCGCGCGCTGCCCGCGGCGAAAACGCTCGCAAATCGTCGCCCGCGTCTGGTCGGCGGCATCGGGAGTTGACCGGGCCAAAGGGCCGAGGCCGAGGACTGCCGTTCAACTCGACGCATCCTTACCCAGAGAAAAATCGCGGTGACCATCCAGGGCGCGTGCTCATAAACCCGCGCCGCAGTTTCAGCGCGGATGCGGTCCGCTGTGCTCCTGGTAACCGCACAGAAGCCGGCTTCACCGGCCTCTGGGCGTACCTAGCCCCGCTGTCGCAGAGCCTCGACGGGATCGAGCCGCGCAGCTCGCCACGATGGATAGAGCGTTGCGAGGAATGACAGGGTCAGCGCCATGGTCACGACCGCTGCGGATTCCACGGGATCGATCTCCGCCGGCAGTTTTGACAGAAAATAGAGCTTTGGCGGGAACAACTCGGTACGCGTCAGCCAGGACATCAATTGCCGGACTGCTTCGATATTCCTGCAGACGAGAAGCCCGAAGCAGAAGCCGACCAGCGTTCCGGCCACGCCAATCGAAGCGCCGGTGATCATGAACGTCCGCATAATCGCACCCTGTGAGGCGCCCATAGTCCTGAGGATCGCGATGTCGCTACCCTTGTCCGTCACCAGCATGATCAGACCAGACACGATGTTCAGCGCGGCCACTAAGACGATCAGGCTGAGAATGAGGAACATCACATTTCGTTGGACCTCGAGCGCGTTGAAGAACGTCGTATTTCGCTGTCGCCAGTCAACGAGGAAGATTGGTCGACCAGCCGCTTCCGCTACCGTCTTGCGAAACAGGTCGATCCGATCGGGATTGGCCGTGAAAACCTCGATCGCGGTCACGTCCTGATTGCGGTTGAAAAAGGCCTGCGCTTCTGCGAGCGGCATGAAGATGACGCCCGCGTCGTATTCGGACATCCCAATCTCGAAGACAGCCGCGACTCGATATTTCTTGACGCGCGGCATCATGCCCATAGGCGTGACTGCGCCGCGTTGCGCAACGAGCGTGATATTTTCGCCGGCATGTACCGAGAGTTGATCGGCAAGGCCCTGGCCGATGGCGACGCCCTGGCCCTCGTCAAAATGTTCGAGTGACCCCTCCTTGATGTCATTGGCTATTGAGGGAAGCTGAATGAGATCCGCCGCGCGAATGCCGCGCACCAAAACGCCGGAAGCGTTTGACGACGATGCCAGTGCCGGGCCGTCAACAACCGGTACCACCAACCGAACGCCCTGCACCTGGCCGATGCGTTCGGCGACGTCCTTCCAGTCTGTCAAAGGGGTCTCCAGCGGCTGCGCCACAATATGCCCGTTGAATCCGAGGATCTTGCCCAAAAGTTCGGTGCGAAAGCCGTTCATCACCGCCATGACGATGATCAGCGTGGCGACCCCGAGCAAGATTCCCAGAAACGAAAACCCCGCGATGACTGAGACAAACCCCTCTTTGCGACGGGCACGTAGATAGCGTGCAGCGAGCATCCATTCGAACGGTGCAAAGGGTCCTGCTTGCGGCGAATCCATCACGGTCTCGTCCATCATCCGATTAGGTCGGCCATTCTGTCCCGTTAGGATCGGATTAGCTACCTTGGCGTGTGCCCAGACGCGCCTTCGGCGCATCAGCCCTCCGCCGGGACTAATGCCGCCCGCCCCGCGATCTCCTCGGCCCGCCAGCACCGCACCGCGTGCCCATCCACCCGCGTCTCCAACTCCGGCCCCGGCTCGCTCCGGCACACCGCCTCCGCGTGCCGACATCGCGGGCTGAAGGCGCAGCCGTTCGGCGGGTTGAGCGGATTGGGCAGGTCGCCGCCCGTTGTCGCCAGCGGCGCATGGCGCAGAGGATCGGGGATGGCCGCGATCAGAGCCTGCGTATAGGGGTGCGCGGGGCGCTCGAAGATCTCGCGCCAGTTGCCGTTCTCGACGATGCGGCCGAGATACATCACGGCGACGCGGTCGCTCATGTGCTCGACGACGCCGAGGTCGTGGCTGATCATGATGTAGGACAGGCCGAGCGTGTCCTTCAGCTCCAGCAGCAGGTTGATGATCTGGGCGCGGATCGAGACGTCGAGCGCCGAGACCGGCTCGTCGCAGATGACGATTCTGGGGTTGAGGATCAGCGCCCGGGCGATGCCGATGCGCTGGCGCTGGCCGCCGGAGAATTCATGCGGATAGCGGTCGGCCTGCTCGGGGCGCAGGCCGACATGCCTCAGCATCGTCGCGACGCGGTCTTCGATCTCGCTTTTCGCGGTCACGCCGTGCACGCGCAGGGGATCCTCCAGCGTGCGGCGCACGGTCTGGCGCGGATTGAGCGAGGCGTAGGGATCCTGGAACACGATCTGCACGATGCGGGCGAGCGCTTTCCGGTCTCCGGATTGCCGGTTCGTGACGACCTGCCCGTCCAGCACGATGCGGCCGCGCGTCGGCGTCAGCAGGCCCAGAATGGACAATGCGACCGTCGACTTGCCGGAGCCGGATTCGCCAACGAGGCCGAGGCATTCGCCGCGCTTCAGCTTGAGGTCGACGCCGTCGACGGCGCGGAGCAGCCGACGGCCGCGGCCCAGCAGGCCGCCTCCAAGCAGAAAATGAACGGCGAGATCCTCCACGCTGAGGATCACATCGTCATCCGCTCTCCCCTTTGGCTCATGCATGGTGGTGACACCGGACGAAACCGCCCGCCTCCAGCCCTTCCGTCTGAGGCGCGGTGGTTCGGCAAATATCCGTCGCCTGCGCGCAACGCGGATTGAACCGGCAGCCATCGGGGAAGCGCGTGATCGCCGGCACGACGCTCGCGATCTCCTTCAGCCTGCTGCGGCCGAGCGCAGCACGGCTGCCGAGACGCGGCAGGGAGTCGACGAGGCCCTGCGTATAGGGATGGGAGGGCGCTCGGAAGATGTCGGCCGAGCCGCGCTCCTCGACGATGCGGCCGGCATACATGACGGCGACGCGGCGGCAGACATTGGCAACAAGGCCGAGATCGTGGCTGATCATCAGGATCGCCGTTCCGCGCTCGGCGCACAGATTGCGCATCAGCTCGATGATCTCCGCCTGCACGGTGACGTCGAGCGCCGTCGTCGGCTCGTCGGCGATCAGCAGGTCCGGACCGCAGGCGAGCGCAATCGCGATCATCACGCGCTGGCGCATCCCGCCCGACAGCTGATGCGGATAGTCCTTCACGCGCCGCTCCGGCGCGGGGACGCGGACGCTCGCGAGCGCCTCGACCGCCAGCTGGTTGGCCTCCCGCCAGCTCTTGCCCTTATGCAGCACGAACATTTCGGCGATCTGCCGCCCCACCGGCGAGACCGGGTTCAGCGCCGTCATCGGCTCCTGGAAGATCATGGCGATGCGATTGCCGCGCAGTTGCCGTTGCCTCGCAGCGGACAGGTGCTGGATCTCCTGGCCCTGGAACCGGATGACGCCGCCGCCGATCGACAAGGGTGGCCGCAGCAGGCCGATCAAAGCGAGCGCCGTGATGCTCTTGCCGCAACCGGACTCGCCGACGAGGCCGAACGTCTCGCCGCCATCGATGCGGAATGAAACGCCTTCGGCCGCAGCAACGCGCCTTAATCCGTCATCGAGATCGATGCGGAGATCCTCGACCTCGAGCAGCGGCGCGCCGGTCATGTGCGCCGGCTCCGCGATTGCGGATCGAGGATGTCGCGCAGGCCATCGCCGAGCAGATTGAGGCCGAGCACGGTGAGGAAGATGGCAAGGCCCGGGAAAATCGAAAGCCACGGCGCCGTCGTGATCTGCTCGCGCGCTTCCGACAGCATGCTGCCCCAGCTCGGAAAGGGCGGGCGGACGCCGAGGCCCAGGAACGACAATGCGGCTTCGGACAGGACCGCGCTGCCCATGCCCAGCGTGCCGATGACGACGATCGGCCCCAGCATGTTCGGCAGGAGCTGCGTGATCATGATGCGGATATCACCGTAGCCGAGCACGGTGGCCGCCTGCACATAGCCCTGGCTCCGCAGCGACAGCGCCGAGGCCCGTGCCAGGCGGCAAGTGAACGACCAGTTGGTCAGCCCGAGCGCGATCAAGAGGCTGGTCAGGCCGGGACCGAGCACCGCCATGATGGCGAGCGCGAAGATCAGCGAGGGGATCGCGAGCATGAGATTGGTCAGGGCGTTGACGACATCGTCCCACCAGCCGCCGAAATAGCCGGCGCTGAGGCCGAGCGCCACGCCGATGACGCTGTTAATGAGCTGGGAGACGATGCCGACCGTCAGCGAGACGCGCGCGCCGTAGAGGACACGGGAATAGATGTCGCGGCCCTGCGCGTCGGTGCCGAACCACCAGGTCCAGCTCGGCGGCTCCTCCGCATTCATGAGGTTGGCGTCCATGACGGGATCGGTGTGCGCCAGCCATGGCGCGAGCAGACCGACCACGATCGCCAGCGCGAACAACGCTCCCCCGATGACGAGATTGGCGCGCAGCTTCATGCGTATCTGATCCTGGGATCGATCACGCCGTAGAGCATGTCGATCAACAGATTGATCGCGAGAAAGAACATCACCACGACGAGGATGGAGCCCTGGACGGCGGGAATGTCGCGCTGGAGCACGCTGTCGACCAGCAGCGAGCCGATGCCCGGCCAGGAGAACAGTTTCTCGACCACCACCGCCTGCCCCATCAGCGCGCCGAATTGCAGGCCCATGGTCGTGAGGATGAGTACGAGCGCGTTGCGCATCACGTGCCACTTGACGACCCTGGTCTCGCTCATGCCCTTCGAGCGCGCGGTGCGGACGAAATCCGCGGTCATGATCTCGAGCACCGCGGCGCGCGTCGTCCGCGCCAGCAGCGCCATCGGCGAGACGCCAAGCGTCACGGCGGGCAGGATCAGGTATTTGAGGCTGCCGTCACCGTAGCCGAAACTCGGCAGCCAGCCGAGCTTGAGCGCGAACAGGTACATCAAGAGCAGCCCGAGCCAGAACTTGGCCAATGACAGGCCGGACACTGCCAGCATCATCGAGACGGTGTCGACGAGGCTGCCCGGCCGCAAGGCGGCGACGAAGCCGAGCGGCACGCCGAGCAGAATCGCAAACGCCATGGATGCGAAGATCAGCTGCAGCGTCGGCCATGCCCGCTTGGCGATCATGGTCGTGACAGGCTCACGGGTCCGGAACGATGTTCCGAAATCGCCGGTCGCGAGCCCGGCGATGTAGGTGCCGAAACGCATATAGACGGGCTGATCGAGACCGAGCTGCTTCTTCATGCGCAGCTCGACCTGCGGATCGCTGTCGTCGCTCATGCTCGAGACGATGCTGCCGGGAACGACGCTGAACAGCACAAACACCAGCAGCACCACGGCGAGCACGGTCGGGATGGTCTGCAGGACGCGGCGGATCAGGAACGCGAGCATCTCAACTTTTCCCCGCTCCCTCCCTCGCCCGTCGCGCTAGGCGGGAGCGCGCGTGTCACTTCGCGGGCGAGGTCTCGTCGACCCAGAGGTCCTCGACGTTCTGGTGGGTCAGCTCGGTCGCGTTGAGCTGAATTCCCTTCAGCCAGGGCTGCACCGCCATGACCGCCTTGTTGTAGTTGAAGAACCAGACCGGCGCCTCCTCGTAGAGCAGCGCATTGGCCTTCTGCATCAGCTGGATGCGCTTTGTGGGATCGTCGGCCTGTCCGGCTTCATCGAGGATCTTGTCGAAGTCGGGATTTTTGTAGGTCGTGTAGTTACAGGCCGCCTGCGGCGTCGCCGAATGGAAGCATTTGAGCGCGGCCTGAGGATCGGGGCCGCTCGCCTGGGAATAGATGAAGGCCTGATAGTCGCCGGTGCGAACCACCTCGGCCAGCACCGCGGTCTCGACCTGCTTGACCTTGGCCTTGATGCCGACCTTGTCCAGCATCGGAATGACGGCCGAGACGATCGGCAGGCCCCAGCTTTCATTCTGGCTGGTGGTCCATTCGAACTCGAAGCCGGATGCGTAGCCGGCCTCGGTGAGCAATTGCTTGGCCTTGGCGGGATCGAAGGGGTAAGGCTTCATCGCCTTGTCGTAGGCCGGCGAGGTCAGCGGCAGCCAGCTGGTGGCGCGGTAGGCCTTGCCCTTGACCAGCTTGTTGATGATCAAATCGGTATCGATGGCGTAATTGATCGCCTGCCTCACGCGCTTGTCGGAGAACGGCTTGACCGCGGGATTCATGCCCATGTAGCGCGTGAACACCTCGGCGACCTCGACGATGGTGCCCTTGAGGTCAGCGTCGGATTGGTAGGCGACGTACTGCGCAGGTCCCAGCACCGAGGTGTCGATCTCCTTGTTGCGGAACGCGACGTCGCGCGCCGCGGCTTCGCCCATGACCGACACCACGATCTTGTCGGCATAGGGCTTGCCGGGCTTGTAGAACCGGTCCCAGCGCTCCAGGACGATGCGTGATCCCGGCACATGCTCGACGAACTTGAACGGACCGAGACCGATCGGCTTCTGGATGAAGCTTTCCTTGGCGGCCTCGTCGGCGGGATAGATCGAGGTCAGCGCGGTGAAGAAGTAGAAGCCGGGATCGACCTTCTCCGTCAGCTTCATCTCGATGGTGAAGTCGTCGATCTTCTTCAGGCCGGAGATCTCCTTGGCCTGGCCCTTCTCGACTGCGGCTGCGCCCTCGATGACACGGACGTAACGCGCGCCGGGATAGGCCTTGCTGCCGTCCATGATGCGGTTGTAGGACCAGATGATGTCGTCGGCGGTCATCTTGCGGCCGCTGTGGAAATAGGCGTCGTCGCGCAGCTTGAAGGTGTGAACGAGGCCTCCGCCCGAGACCACATCCTCCTTGGCGAGCTCGAGCACCGGCTTTCCTTCCGCCGAATTCCAGATGTACAGCGAACGGTGCAGGGCCTTGGCGTAGATCTCATCCTGGGCGCGCTGCGTGGTGTGAATGTCGAGGCTGGTGAAGCTCGAGCCGTAGGGCGCCGTCATGCGGATGGTTCCGCCCTTGCGCGGTGTCTGCGCCTCGGCTGTGGCGGCGAGCGCCAGTCCCAAACCGGCAACGATCGCGATGGTCTTGAACATCATGTGTCCCCCCGACGCAGGCGTATTCCGATGAGTGATTTGATCATTCGTCGCCTGCCGAAAGCAAGCTTCGTTTTGACGGCAAATGATGCCGGTTCCTGAGGCAGTCTTTCGGCGGGGCATTGACGCGGTGCGTCATCGACGACCAGGATCGATGAACATTTTTCCTGATCAACGCGACCAAGCTCAGGATCATTATCTGAGCCCCAAGGGATCTGGAAAAAATGAATCGCCGAACGCTAGCTGCCCTGCTCGCGGCCGGTCTGGTCGCCGCAACGGCCGTGCTGGCGCGCCCGGTCGCGGCCGGCCTCGGTAGAGAGAGCGCGACAGACGCTATCCAGTTCGGCTGGAGTCGCACCTCCGGCGCGAACGACAATGTCGACCAGACCTGGTGGGCGGTCCGGAGCCATGACACTCTGCACAATTTCGTCGAACGACTGCTCAGCATCCCCGTCGGGATGATGGCGCGCGGTGCGGGAGCACGTTTCGAAGCCAAGCTCTCCGAGCATACCGGCCTGCCGCTGCCCGAAGGCTGGGCCCTCGCGACGGCGAAAGATTCGCCGCAGATCCGGTCGATTTACGCCGAGACGCCGCGCGATCTCGGTTCTGTGCTCGGCTTCTATCGCGACGCACTCGGCAAGCGTGGCGGGACGGAGAAAGACGGTGCGGTGGCAGAGCCGGACCGGGCCGAGATCACGTTCCTGACGAGAGAGGGACCGCTCCTGCTCCGGCTCTCACGTCAGGACGACAGGACAATTGCCGAGCTGTCGGGGCGCAAATTCGCCCCGGCGACCATCGGCCTGCTGCCGAAGCCGGGGCAAGTTAGGCTGATGCTCGGTAACAAGACGGATGAAGCGGCGGTGATCACCGTCGCCGACCAGGCCGTCAATCTGGCGGCGCACGCCGGCGAAGAACTGGCGAACTCCGACGGTGCCGCAGGCGAATTGCCGGACAGCCAGAAGCTCGATCTGCCGCCCGGCAGGTACAAGGTCACCCTCAAGGTGGACGGCGGAGCGGCAGCGAGCCGGGAGTTCGAAGTCGCGGCCAACGAGACCTGGGGTTTGCTGGCCGGCGCGGACGGCGTCCTGCTGCCGATGCGGCTTTACTAACGTTCCGGGGACGATCTCTCATCTCGCAATCACGGAGCGTGGGCGGGCTCCTCATGAGGCTGGTTCAGCCCGACAATTCCGGCATCCAGTCCCGCAGTTTTCGCGCGGCATTCGTCACATCCGCGATGGTCCGGAACGACGCCGTCTCCACCATCATCGCCCTCGCCAGCCGCACGGCACGGGCTTCGCTGACCGCCCGCGTGCGCGGGTCCTCGATCAGCTCGAAATCGATGTTGTGGGCGAGGCCGAAGATGCGGCGGATGATTTTTGCGGCTGCGAAGCCGACAGTGTCGGCGAACAGGCGTTGCACGTAACTTTTTCGCTCGGCTTCCAGCCGCACGGCACCCTGCTCGCCGGCGAAAAGCGAGACCGGATAGGCATCGCCGGTGCCTCCCGCCCGCCAGAGATCGAGGAACTTTCGGGCGAACTCGGTCCAGACCTGCTCGACCGTCTCCAGCACCCAGGCCTCGAATGCCGCCCGTTCGCCCGGCGCGCGCTCGTGGCCGGCGGAAGCGAAATAGGCCATCAGGAGATTGGCCAGCACGGCGCCGATGTCGAAGCCCATGGGACCGTAGAATGCGAATTCCGGGTCGATCACCCGGGTCTGGCCGTCCGTGACCATGATCGAGCCGGTGTGGAGGTCGCCATGGATCAGCGCTTCCGGGCTCGCCATGAATTTCAGCTTCAGCCGGGAGACCGCGACATGCAGCTCCAGATCCTCGCGCAAGCTCGCGGCGAGGCCGTCGAGATAGGGCGCGGTCCAGCGGTTCTGCTCGGCGATGCGGTAGGGATCGGTGAAGATCAGGTCCTCGGTGATCTTGCAGAGCGCGTGGTTGCCGGCAAAGGCCGCGATGGCCTCCTTCTTCTCGGCCGCCGATAGCGCGAGGTCTGAGGTGAAGAACAGCGTCCGCGCCATGAAGGTCGTGATATCGTCGACGAAACGCGGATAGCGCGTTGCCGCGACCAGGCCCTTGCGCATGATGATGTGGGGCTCGAGCAGCTCCATCACCGTCAGCGCCAGGGCCTCGTTGTGATGCAGCACGGCCGGCACCAGGCCGGGCGCGAGCTGGGCCTGGCGGGACAGCGCCAGATATTCGTAATGGGCGCGCGACAGCGGCAGCGGCCAGCTCTCGCCAACGAGGCGGACGTAAGGCAGCGCCTGCTTCACGGCGATGCCGCCGCGCGCGCCCTTGACGATGAAGACGAGGTTGAGGTTGCCGTCGCCGACCTCGGTGATCGCCCAGGAGGACGCCTCGCCGCCAAGGAGCGCGGCGATATCGGGCAGGCCTGCGAGATAGTCTCGCAAGTCCGCCTCGTGCAAAATCCGATAGTCCCCTGCCCGGTCCCCGGTCATTGCGATCCCATCCCATGTCTGGGCCGGATCGCTACTCCCGATGCTGGCAAGCTCGAGCCGATCCGGCCATTCTTTTCATCGGATCGTAGCCACAATGTACGTTGTCTGCCACCCGGTGCTTTGGTGGCGGCCAAGCTGGGACGCTTGGTCGCGAGCTCCGATTGGTCGATTGAGGAACCCAAGCAGGCTGAGACGGTTTTGGGTTTCTGACCTTCTAAAAGGAGCTAGCGATGAGCCGCGGAATGCCATCCATGACTGCCCTGCTGGCGATGCTGGCCATCGCCGGATATCAGAACCGCGACAAGCTGGCGGAGCTGCTGAAAGGCGCCGGCGCCGGCTCGTCCACCGGCGGCCAGCAACCGCTCGGAGGCATGCTCGGCGGTCTCGGCGGTATGCTCGGCGCGGGCGGGATCGGGGGCCTGCTGAACGGCGGGATTGGCGAGCTCCTGGAGAGATTCAACCAGAATGGGCAGGGCGAGATCGCCGATTCATGGGTGAAGCCGGGCCCCAACAAGGAGATCTCCCCGCCGGAGCTGAAGCAGGCCATCGGCAGCGATGTCCTGGAAAAGCTCGCACAGCAGACCGGGCTTTCCCAGGAGGAGATCGTCTCACGGCTAACCCGCGAGCTTCCTTCCGCAATCGACAAATACACGCCGGATGGACGCCTGCCCGACGCATAGAAGCAGCGGCTCAACTCGAAAAGGTGT
The DNA here is from genome assembly GCF_025200905.1 of Bradyrhizobium yuanmingense. Lineage (NCBI taxonomy): Bacteria > Pseudomonadati > Pseudomonadota > Alphaproteobacteria > Hyphomicrobiales > Nitrobacteraceae > Bradyrhizobium > Bradyrhizobium yuanmingense. The sequence goes on from NZ_CP104173.1 coordinate 3,970,225, forward strand.
ACTCATGAGCATTCTCTGGACCATCATCATTGGCTTTCTCGCCGGCGTGATCGCCAAGTTCATCATGCCGGGCGACAACGAACCTTCAGGGTTCATCCTGACGACCATCCTCGGCATCGTCGGCGCCTTCGTCGCTTCGTATCTTGGGCAAGCGCTGGGCTGGTATCGCCCTGGCGAGGGTGCGGGCCTGATCGGTGCCGTGGTCGGCGCGATCATCGTGCTGTTCGTTTACGGTCTCTTCGCCGGCCGGCAGCGCCGCGCGATCTAGCTAGAAAGTCTCCCGCTCCAGGAAGCTGGAGCCGATGTCGGCCTTTCTCTTGATCGGATCGTAGTCGCAATAGACGCTGTCCGCGACCAGCGTGTAGCTGGCGCTGACCGTGTATTTGTCCGTCTTGACCGAGTTCAGGCCGATCACCGAGGTGCTCTTGCCGCCGTTCCATTTGAACGGCGTCGAACTTTTGGCCTGTTCGCAGGCCAGCACAGCCTCGTTGAAGACATAGCCCTCGACGAACGCCTTCAGGGTGCGCACCTGCGCCGCCATTCGCCATTCGAAATAGCCGATGGCACCGAGCCCTGCGACGATCAGCACCAGAAGCGCAATGACGATACGCTGAAATGTCATTTTTGACCCCATAACAACGCCAATCAAAACTTAAAACGGCATTCCCATCATCTTCGACAGGCGCTCGATCGAGAGATAGCCGGCATGATAGGCCGCAAGGCCAATGCCGAACACGATTGCCGAGATGATCGTGGTCCAGATCAGCTTGTGCCCCATGCGGGTGAGGATGGGAGCACCGGGATCGGTGCCGGGCGCGCCAACACCGTCCTCGTGCTGGCTACGCACGCCGAACGGCAGCGTCACGAACAGCATGACCCACCAGAGCACGAAATAGATCGCGAGCCAGGTTGAAATCTGGATGGCCATGACGCGGCCCTATGCCTGCTCGATCTCGACGAGGGCGCCGGAAAAATCCTTGGGGTGCAGGAACAGCACCGGCTTGCCGTGGGCGCCGATCTTCGGCACGCCGTCGCCGAGCACCCTCGCGCCCTCCTTCACCAGCGTGTCGCGCGAGGCGATGATGTCGACGACCTCGTAGCAGACGTGATGGATGCCACCGTCGGGATTGCGCTCGATGAACTTCGCGATCGGCGAGGCCTCGCCGAGCGGCTCGATGAACTCGATCTTGGTGTTGGGCAGGGTCGCGAACACGGTGGTGACGCCGTGCTCGGGCAGCGGCACGGCCTCGGAAATCTGGGCGCCGAAGGCCGCACCGTAGATCTTCGCGGCCTTGACCGCATCCTTGGTCGCGATCGCGACATGGTTGAGCCGGCCCAACATGTTCCCCTCCCTATACCGTCAGTACATGTACCAGACAGGGGGGCTTTTTGCCCCAATGTTCGTTGATCACGGCCCGGACAGCGCGTCGCACCGACTCGGCCAAGGCGTCCGGATCGCGCCGGCGCGCCCTCGGCAGGCCTTCGATGGTCGACATCACGGCATCGAAGACGATGTCGTCGAAGGTCTCGCCGGCCCTGTTCTTCTCGGGGATGCCGACCAAATCGAGCTCGGGATCACCGGCGAGCTCACCCTGCGCGGTCATCGCGATCGCGACGAAGGCGCAGCCGGAAAAGCCCATGCGGCGCCGCTCCACGACGGCACGGGACTTGGAGTCTTCCAGGATCGTGCCGTCCTTGTACAGACGTCCCGACGGCACCTCGCCGACGATGCCGGGATCGCCGGGGCCGAGCTTGACGAGGTCACCGTTGCGGCAGACCAGCACGCGCGGCACGCCGGCAGCGCGGGCGAGCTTGGCGTGCTCATGCAGGTGCAGGGCCTCGCCGTGGACCGGGATCAGGATCTGCGGCTTCACCCAGGAGATCATATCGCGCAGCTCGTCGCGGCGGGGATGGCCGGAGACGTGGACCAGCGCATCGCGGTCGGTGATGACCTCGACGCCCTGCAGCACCAGATTGTTGATGATCGAGCCGACCGCCTTTTCGTTGCCGGGAATGGTGCGCGAGGAGAAGATGACGCTATCGCCGCGGTTCAGCGTGATTTCAGGATGGTCGTCATTGGCGATGCGGGCCAGCGCGGCGCGCGGCTCGCCCTGGCTGCCCGTGCACAACGCCAGCACCTTGTCCTGCGGCAGGTGGCCATAGACCTCGGGCGAGCGGAAGTTCTGCACGCCCTCGAGATAGCCGGTCTCGCGTGCAACCTGCACCACGCGCTCCATGGCCCGGCCGACCACGACGACCTCGCGGTCCGCGGCCCTCGCCGCGTCAGCCACCGCTTTGACGCGGGCGACGTTGGAGGCGAACGTCGTCACCGCGACGCGGCCCTTGGCGGATTTGACGAGGTCGATGATGGTTCGGGCGACCTCGGCCTCCGAGGGCGAACGGCCGTCGCGCACGGCATTGGTGGAATCGCCGATCAAGGCGAGCACGCCCTGCTCGCCCAATTCGCGCAGCCGCTTCTCGTCGGTCGCGGCTCCAAGCGTCGGGGTCGGGTCGATCTTCCAGTCGCCGGTGTGCAGCACGATGCCGGCGTCGGTGTGGATCGCCAGCGCATGCGCTTCCGGAATGGAATGCGCGACCGGAATGAACTCGACGTTGAACGGACCGATATCGACACGGCCGCCTGAAGGCACCACGGTGACCGGAATCTCGGGCGCGTTGCGCTCGGCGGCGCATTTGGCCTCGAACAGCGCGGCGCTGAACCTGGTGGCGTAGATCGGGCATTTCAGCTTCGGCCAGAGGTCGATGATGGCGCCGAAATGATCCTCATGGGCGTGGGTCAGCACGAGGCCCATCAGGTTCTTGCGCTCCTTCTCCAGGAAGGAGATGTCGGGCATGATCAGGTCGATGCCGGGCAGATGCTCCTCATCGCCGAAGGAGACGCCGAGATCGACCGCAAGCCAGGCGCGCTGGTGACGGTTGCCGAGGCCGTAGATCGACAGGTTCATGCCGATCTCGCCCACGCCGCCGAGCGGCGCAAACACCAATTCGTCCGGCTTTGCCATCACGCTGCTCCCACCGAGGCGACGGGCCCGAAGAACACCTCGCCGGCCGCCACCGGAACGAGGCGGCCCTCCGCGGTGCGGACGATCAGGCAGCCGGTGTCGTCGATCGTGTCAAAAACACCTTCCAGCGTCATGGTTCCCGTGTGGATGGCAACCTTTTCGCCGAGGCCGGCGGCGCGCTCCAGCCAGAGCCTGCGGATCTCGGCAAAGCCGCGGCCATTGTCCCAGATGCCGCGGAACTCGACCCAGGCATCCGACAGCGCCATGAATAGCTCCTCGGCGCTGATCTGGACGCCGAGGGCGGCCAGCGACACCGCGGGTGTCGGGGTGCCCTCGGGCGCGGCGACCACATTGGTCCCGATGCCGACCACGACGGCAAGGCCGCCACCGATGGCCTCGGCCTCAAGGCCAATGCCGACCAGCTTCTTGCCGCTGGCGAGCACGTCATTCGGCCATTTCAGCGCGTAGCGGGGCCGGCCTTCGCCGAGACGGAGCGCGGCCTCGAGGCTCACCTTCTCCAGCGCCGCCTCCTCGGCCAGCCCTGCGGCAAAGCCGAGCGTGGCGGCGACCGCGGGGGCGACGTCCATAACTTCGAGGATGCTGGCGGCGAGATTGCCGCGCGGCGCGATCCAGGCGCGCTGGCGCCGGCCGCGGCCGGCGGTCTGCTCGGACGTGACGAACCACATCGGGCCGCGCTCGCCGGCCCTGGCGTGTTCGATCGCCTCGGTATTGGTCGAGCCGGTCCGTTCGAACGCCGCGAGCCTGTAGCCCGCAGCCGATGCGCGAGGACCGAGCGCGAAGGTCATCCTAGAACAACGACTTTGCCGCGGCGGAGGCGACGCTCACCACGGGCCCCGCGAACAGCGCAAACAGCAGGTTGAACAGGCCAGCGACCGCCAGCACCGTCCGCACCTCGATGCGCACCGGATCGACCCGGCCGGCCGGCTCGTCGAAATACATCGTCTTGACGATCGCGAGATAATAGTAGGCGCCGACCACGCTGGTCAGCACGCCGATAACGGCCAGCGTGAACAGGTTCGCCTTGATGGCGGCGACGAAGACGTACCATTTGGCGAAGAAGCCGGCGAGCGGCGGAATGCCGGCGAGCGAGAACAGCAGCATCGCGAACATGAAGGCGAGCAGCGGATTGGTGCGCGACAGGCCGGCGAAATCGCTGATCTGCTCCACGGCCTGGCCGTTGCGCTTCATGGCGAGAATGATCGAGAACGAGCCGAGCGTCATCGCGACATAGATCACGATGTACATCAAGACGCCCTGCGCGCCTTCCACCGTGCCGGAGGCAAGGCCGACCAGCGCAAAGCCCATGTGACCGATCGACGAATAGGCCATCAGGCGCTTGATGTTGCTCTGGCCGATCGCGGCGAAGGAGCCGAGCGCCATCGAGGCGATCGACACGAACACCAGGATCTGCTGCCATTGCGAGACGATGCCGGGGAATGCGGTGAGCGTGACGCGGGTGAAGACGGCGAGCGCGGCGACCTTCGGCGCCGACGCGAAGAAGGCGGTGACCGGGGTCGGCGCGCCCTCGTAGACGTCAGGCGTCCACATGTGGAACGGCACGGCCGAGACCTTGAAGCAGAGGCCGACGAGCAGGAAGACGAGGCCGAACACCAGGCCGACATTCGAGACCGTCGCGGCCGCGGCGATGCCGGTGAAGCTCACCGTGCCGGTGAAGCCGTAGACCAGCGAGGCGCCGTACAGCAGCATGCCCGAGGACAGCGCGCCGAGCACGAAGTACTTCAGGCCGGCTTCGGTCGACTTGGCGTTGTCGCGGTTCGAGGCTGCCACGACGTAGAGCGCCAGCGACATCAATTCGAGGCCGAGATAGAGCGAGATCAGGTCGCCGGCCGAGATCAGCACCATCATGCCGAGCGTCGAGAGCAGCACGAGGATGGCGTACTCGAAAATCCGGCGCGACGGGTCTGACAGGAACTCGGTCGACAGGACGAGCGTCACGGCCGAGCCGATCAGGGCCAGGATCTTCATGAAACGGGCGAAGTCGTCGACGATGAAGCTGCCGCCGAACGTCACCTGCTTGCCCGCGGGCTGCATGTAGACGAGCGCGCCGACCACGATGAGGAGCACCACCGCCAGCGACGTCACGGTCCTGGTCGTCTCCTGCCCGCGATAGGCGCCGAGCATCAGAAGCGCCATCGCGCCGACCGCGAGCACGAGCTCGGGCAGCACCGGCGCCAGTTGATAACCTGCAGTCGAAAAGCTCATGGCGATATCCTGACCTGCCCGATCACTGGAGCAGTGCGGCGGCCTTCACGGCCGTCACGGCGGTATTGTAATTGTTGACGAGTTGCTGGACCGAGGCGGCCGACATGTCGAGCACCGGCTTCGGATAGACGCCGAACAGGATCGTCAGCGCGATCATCGGGAATAGAATGACGCACTCCCGCAAGGTGAGATCCTTCATGCTCGCCAGCTGCGGCTTGACCAGCGCTCCGAACACGACCTTGCGATAGAGCCATAGTGCGTAGGCCGCCGAGAGGATCACGCCGAAGCTGGCGAAGAACGCGGTCGGGATCGAGACCTTGAAGGTGCCGAGCAGCGTCATAAACTCGCCGACGAAGCCGCTCGTGCCGGGCAGACCGACATTGGCCATGGTGAACACCATGAAGGTCATCGCATAGAGCGGCATCCGGTTGACGAGACCGCCATAGGCCGCGATCTCGCGGGTGTGCAGGCGGTCGTAGACGACGCCGACGCAGAGGAACAGCGCGCCGGAGACGATGCCGTGCGAGATCATCTGGAACACGCCGCCGGCGACGCCCTGCATGGTGCCGGCGAAGATGCCCATGGTGACGAAGCCCATATGCGCGACCGAGGAGTACGCGATCAGCTTCTTCATGTCCTCCTGCATCAGGGCGACCAGCGAGGTGTAGATGATAGCGATGGCCGAGAGCGTGAACACCAGCGGCGCGAAGTCGTGCGAGGCCAGCGGGAACATCGGCAGCGAGAAGCGCAGGAAGCCGTAGCCGCCCATCTTCAGCAGGATCGCGGCGAGGACCACGGAGCCCGCAGTCGGCGCTTCGACGTGCGCGTCCGGAAGCCAGGTGTGCACCGGCCACATCGGCATCTTCACCGCAAAGGAGGCGAAGAAGGCGAGCCACGCCCAGGTCTGCAACGACCGCGGCACGGCGGTGTGCATCAGGGTCGGGATGTCGGTGGTGCCGCCGTTCCAGTACAGCGCCATGATGGCAAGCAGCATCAGGACCGAGCCGAGCAGCGTGTAGAGGAAGAACTTGAACGAGGCATAGACCCGGCGCGGACCGCCCCAGACGCCGATGATCAGGAACATCGGGATCAGGCCGCCCTCGAAGAACAAATAGAACAGCACGAGATCGAGCGCCGAGAAGGTGCCGATCATCAGCGTTTCCAGGATCAGAAACGCCATCATATATTCGCGGACGCGGTTGGTGATCGCCTTCCAGCTCGCGATGATGCAGAACGGCATCACGGCGGTGGTGAGGATCACGAGCGGCAGCGAGATGCCGTCGACGCCCATGTGGTAGGTGATGCCGGTGGCGAGCCAGTTCGCCTTCTCGACGAATTGGAAGTCGGGGTTGCTGGGGTCGAAGCGCATGACCAGGATCACCGACACCGCGAAGGTGATCAGCGTGGTCCAGAGCGCGATCCAGCGCGAATTGCGCCGCGCCGCCTCGTCGTCACCGCGGCTCAGATAGACGATCAGCGCGCCGACCAGCGGCAGGAACGTCGTGACCGAAAGAATGGGCCAGGTTGTCATTTACTGGCCTCCAAAGCCGAACATGAACCAGGTGATCAGGCCGGCGGCGCCGATCAGCATGGCGAATGCATAGTGATAGAGATAGCCGGTCTGGATCTTGACGACGTTTCGGGTGACGTCCAGCACGCGGGCCGAGACGCCGTCGGGGCCGAAGCCGTCGATGATGAAGCCGTCGCCCTTCTTCCAGAGCTGGTAGCCGATCCACTTCGCCGGTCGGACGAAGATGATGTCGTAGAGCTCGTCGAAGTACCATTTGTTGAGCAGGAACTGGTACAGCATCGGCTGCGTGTTCGCGAGCTCGACCGGCAGGTAGGGCCGGCGGATGTAGAACAGGTACGAGACGAGGAAGCCCAGCACCATCATCACCGTCGGCAGCAAGGCGATGGTCTGAGGGATGTGGTGCATCTCCTCGATGATGTGCGGGTTCATCTTCACGGACTCGCGGAAGAACTCCTCGACCCCGTGGCCGGCGAACAGCTCCTTGAACGGCAGGCCCGCGACGAACGAGCCGACCGCGAGCACGCCGATCGGGATCAGGATCCAGAGCGGAGCCTCATGCGCGGCCTCGTAATGATGCTCGTCATGCGGCTCGCCGTGGAAGGTCTTGAAGATCAGGCGCCAGGAGTAGAACGAGGTCAGGCCGGCGGCGACGATCGTCATCAGGAAGCCGTACATCGCGAACGGATTGTGCGAGGCGTAGGCGGACTCGATGATCGCGTCCTTGGAGAAGTAGCCGGCGGTGAGCGGGAAGCCGGTCAGCGCCAGCGTGCCGACCACCATCACCGCATAGGTGTAGGGAATCTTCTTCCAGAGGCCGCCCATGTTGCGGATGTCCTGCTCGTGGTGCATCGCGTAGATCACCGAGCCGGAGCCCAGGAACAGCAGCGCCTTGAAGAAGGCGTGGGTGAACAGGTGGAACATGCCGACCGAATAGGCCCCTGCTCCCATCGCCACGAACATGTAGCCGAGCTGCGAACAGGTCGAGTAGGCGACGATGCGCTTGATGTCGTTCTGGACGAGGCCGATGGTCGCGGCGAAGAACGCCGTGGTCGCGCCGAAGAACATCACGACGGCCTGGGCATTCGGAGCGAGTTCGAACAGCGGCGACAGGCGCGCCACCATGAAGACGCCGGCGGTGACCATGGTCGCGGCATGGATCAGCGCCGACACCGGGGTCGGGCCTTCCATCGCGTCCGGCAACCAGGTGTGCAGCAGGAACTGGGCGGACTTGCCCATCGCACCCATGAACAGCAGCAGACAGGTCAGAGTCAGCGCGTCGGCGTGCCAACCGAGGAAGTTGATGGTCTTGCCGGTGAGGCCGGGCGCGGCGTGGAAGATGGTCTCGAAATCGGTCGAGCCGACCAGCATGAAGACCGCGAAGATACCGAGCGCGAAGCCGAAGTCGCCGACGCGGTTGACCACGAAGGCCTTGATGGCGGCAGCGTTGGCCGAGGGCTTCTGGTACCAGAAGCCGATCAGCAGATAGCTGGCGAGACCCACGCCTTCCCAGCCGAAGAACAGCTGCACCAAATTGTCGGCCGTCACCAGCATCAGCATGGCGAAGGTGAACAGCGAGAGATACCCGAAGAAGCGCGGCCGGTTCGGGTCCTCGTCCATGTAGCCGATGGAATAGAGGTGCACGAGCGAGGACACGGTCGTCACCACCACCAGCATTACGGCGGTGAGCGTATCGACGCGCAGCGTCCACCAGACCTGGAGATCGCCGGAGAAGATCCAGGGCAGCAGCTGGATCCTGTAGTCGTGATGCATGAAGCCGACGTCGACCAGCGTCATCCAGGACAAGGCCGCCGAGACGAACAGCAGCCCGGTGGTGATCAGCTCGGCCGCGCGCGAGCCCGCCGCCGGCGGCTCGGTCGGGCCATGGCCGTGATCATCGTGAGCGTCGTCGTGATGGCTCTCGTGGATGACGGAGGCATCCTCGTTGATCTTGTCGGACGCATGGGCATGCGCGCCATGGCCGTGGCCGCCGTGATGATCGAGCTCGTCGCCCGAGGGGTTGCGGGCATGCGCGCCGAACAGCGCGATCAGGCCAGCCAGAATGGCGCCCAGCAGAGGCAGAAAGACAATTGCCTGAACCATGACTTACTCTTTCCGCATGATCTGGTCGGAAAACCGGTACCCACTTTTCCGGATCATGCGCTCAGCCCTTCATCAGATTGACGTCCTCAACCGCGATCGAGCCGCGGTTGCGGAAATAGACCACCAGGATGGCGAGACCGATCGCAGCTTCGGCAGCCGCGACCGTCAGCACCAGCAGCGCGAAGACCTGGCCGACGATGTCGCCGAGGAAGCTCGAGAACGCCACGAGGTTGATGTTGACCGAGAGCAGGATCAGCTCGATCGACATCAGGATGACGATGATGTTCTTGCGGTTCAGGAAGATGCCGAGGATGCCGAGCGTGAACAGGATCGCGCCGACCGCCAGATAGTGTCCGAGCCCGATCGTCATTTCACCCACTCCGCCGCGTCCGCGTCCGAGAGCCCCTGCCCCGGCGCCACCTTGCGCACCGCCATCGCGATGTCGGGCGTGCGCGCGTTCTGAACGTTGATGTCCTGCCGCTTGACCTTCTCCTTGTGGCGCAGCGTCAGCACGATGGCGCCGATCATGGCGACCAGGAGCACCATGCCCGAGAGCTGGAAGTAGTGGATGTACTTCGTATAGAGCACGAGACCGAGCGCCTCGGTGTTGCTGACGTTGGCCGGGATCGCCGCCGTGATCGTCTTGGAGACGCCGGGGTTGATGACCCAGAAGCCGACGGTGAGCAGCAACTCGAACATGAAGATGCCGCCGATCACGAGGCCGACCGGCAGGTACTCGATGAAACCCTCGCGCAGCTCGAGGAAGTCGACGTCGAGCATCATGATCACGAACAGGAACAGCACCGCGACCGCGCCGACATAGACGACGATCAGCATCATGCCGAGGAATTCGGCGCCCATCAGCACGAGCAGGCCGGAGGCGTTGACGAAGGCCAGGATCAGGTACAGCACGGAGTGCACGGGATTGCGCGAGACAATCACCATCACGGCCGAGGCGACGCAGACGCCGGCGAAGAGATAAAAGAACAGTGCGGGAAGGATCATGCCCTCACCTCACCGGTACGGCGCGTCGAGCTCGATCGCCTTGGCGATCTCGCGTTCCCAGCGGTCGCCGTTGGCGAGCAGCTTGGCCTTGTCATAATAGAGCTCCTCGCGGGTCTCGGTCGCGAACTCGAAGTTCGGGCCCTCGACGATGGCATCGACCGGACAGGCCTCCTGGCAGAGGCCGCAATAGATGCACTTCACCATGTCGATGTCGTAGCGCACGGTGCGGCGGGTGCCGTCGTTGCGGCGCGGGCCGGCCTCGATGGTGATGGCCTGCGCCGGGCAGACCGCCTCGCACAGCTTGCAGGCGATGCAGCGCTCTTCGCCGTTCGGATAGCGGCGCAGCGCGTGCTCGCCGCGGAAGCGGGGCGAGATCGGGCCCTTCTCGAACGGATAGTTCAGCGTCGGCTTCGGCTGGAAGAAATAACGCATGGCGAGGAAGAACGCCGAGACGAATTCCGACAGCAGAAGCGAGCGTGCAGTGGCGTTGACGTTGATACCCATGACGGCCCTCACTTCGGCGCGATGCCGGCGAAATGCAGCACGCCGGCCACCACGATCACCATCGCCAGCGACAGCGGCAGGAACACCTTCCAGCCGAGGCGCATCAATTGATCGTAGCGGTAGCGCGGCACGATCGCCTTCGCCATCGCGAACAGGAAGAACATGAAGAACAGTTTCAGCGAGAACCAGATGATCCCCGGTACCCAGTTGAAGGGCGGCAGGTCCACCGGCGGCAGCCAGCCTCCGAGGAACAGGATCGTCGCCAGCGCGCACATCGTGACGATTGCGACATACTCGCCGAGCATGAACAAGAGGTACGGCGTCGAGCCGTACTCGACCATGAAGCCGGCGACGAGCTCGGATTCGGCTTCGACGAGGTCGAAGGGCGGACGGTTGGTTTCCGCCAGCGCCGAGACGTAGAACACCACGAACATCGGGAACAACGGCCAGACGTACCAATTCAGGATCGTCAGCTGCGGCAGCCCGATCAGGCTGGCGAGACCGCGCGCGTGCTGGGCCTCGACCACCGCCGTCAGGTTCAGCGTGCCGGCGCAGAGCAGCACGGTGATGATGACGAAGCCGATCGAGACTTCGTAGGACACCATCTGCGCGGCCGAGCGCAGCGCGGCGAGGAACGGATACTTCGAGTTCGACGACCAGCCGGCCATGATGATGCCGTAGATCGACAGCGACGAGATCGCGAAGATGAAGAGGACGCCGACATTGATGTCGGCGATCACCCAGCCGAGATTGGTCGGGATCACCGCCCAGGCCGCGAGCGCGAGCACGCATGAGACCAAGGGAGCAAGAAGAAACACGCCCTTGTTGGCGCCGGCCGGGATGATCGGCTCCTTCAGCACGAACTTCAACAGGTCGGCGAAGGATTGCAGCAGGCCCCACGGGCCGACGACGTTCGGGCCGCGGCGGATCTGCACCGCCGCCCAGATCTTGCGGTCGGCGAGCAGGATGTAGGCGATCGCGACCAGCAGGACGACGAGCACGAGGACACTCTGCGCGACCATGATGATCAGCGGCCAGAGGAACCCGGTCCAGAATGCGCTTTCGAAGAATTCCATCAGATCACGCTCACTCCGCTGCGGTCAGCATCTGCCCGGAGGCGAGGCGCGAGCACTCCGCCATCACGGCGGACGCACGCGCGATTGGGTTGGTCAAATAGAAGTCCTCGACCAGAGGCTTGAACGGCGCCTTCTCGGGCGAGCCGCCCTTGCCCGCCAGCTTCTTGATCTGGTCGGCCGAGCCGGCCTCGATCTGGTCGAGACGGATGAAATGCGGCACGGCCTTGAACATCGCCTGGCGCAGCTGCGCAAGCGAGTCGTAGCCGAGCTTCTTGCCGAGCGCTTCCGACAGCGCGCGGATGATCGCCCAGTCCTCGCGGGCCTCGCCCGGCGGGAACGCGGCGCGGCCCGTCATCTGCACGCGGCCTTCGGTGTTGACGTAGATCGCGGACTTCTCGGTGTAGGCAGCCGCCGGCAGGATGACGTCGGCGCGGTGTGCGCCACGATCACCATGGGTGCCGATATAGACGACGAAGGTGCCGTCAGGCGCCTTGATCTCGTCGGCGCCGAGCAGGAACAGCAAGTCGAGCGTGCCGAAGGTCGTCATCTGCGCAGCATTGAGGCCGCCGCTGGTTGCGGCAAAGCCGATGTCGAGCGCGCCGACGCGCGAGGCGGTCTCGTGCAGCACGCCAAAACCGTTCCAGCCGTCCTTGACTGCGCCGACATCGAGCGCGAGCTTGGCGCTGGCGGCGAGAATGGCGGCGCCGTCGTGACGGGCGGCCGCGCCCGCACCGACCAGGATGATCGGTTTCTCAGCGTTCTTCAGCACGTCCATGAAGGAATGCTTGCCGGCCGCGAGCTCGGCCAGCGTCTCGGTACCGGCACCGAGATGGTCGTAATCATAGGTCAGGTCGGCCTTGGCACCGATCACGCCGACCTTGAAGCCGCCGGCACGCCAGCGCTTGCGGATGCGGGCGTTGAACACGGCCGCCTCTTTCCGCGGGTTCGCGCCGATGATGAGCAGCGCGTCCGCCTGCTCGACGCCGGCGAGCGTCGGATTGAAGATGTAGGAGCCGCGGCCGAGCGCCGGATCGAAGGCGTCGCCGCCCTGCACCGCCAGATTGCCCGAGCCGTATTTGCCGAGCAGGTCCTTCAGCGCGAACATCTCCTCGACGCCGGCGAGATCGCCTGCGATCGCGCCGATGCGCTTGCCGTCGGTGCGCGCCGCCTTGGCGGCGATCGCGGCGAAGGCCTCGGTCCAGCTCGCTGCGCGCAGCTTGCCGGCTTCGCGGATATAGGGCCGGTCGAGACGCTGAGTGCGCAGGCCGTCGACCACGTGCCGGGTCTTGTCGGAGATCCACTCCTCGTTCACGGCCTCGTTGATGCGCGGCAGGATCCGCATCACCTCGCGGCCGCGGGTGTCGACGCGGATCGCAGAGCCGACGCCGTCCATGACGTCGATCGACTGGGTCTTGCCGAGCTCCCACGGGCGCGCCGCGAAGGCATAGGGTTTCGAGGTCAACGCGCCGACCGGGCAGATGTCGACGAGGTTGCCCTGCAATTCGGACGTCAGCGCGTGCTCCAGATAGGTCGTGATCTCCATGTCCTCGCCGCGGCCGGTGGCGCCCATCTCGGGCGCGCCGGCGACTTCCGCCGAAAAGCGGACGCAGCGCGTGCACTGGATGCAGCGGTTCATCGAGGTCTTGACCAGCGCGCCGAGATATTTGTCCTCGACCGCGCGCTTGTTCTCGGCGAAACGGCTGGTGTCGACACCGTAGCCCATCGCCTGGTCCTGCAGGTCGCACTCGCCGCCCTGGTCACAGATCGGGCAATCCAGCGGATGGTTGATCAGAAGGAATTCCATCACGCCTTCGCGTGCCTTCTTCACCATCGGCGAACGCGTCGAAATCTCGGGCGGCTCGCCCTTGGGGCCCGGACGGCAGTCGCGCACGCCCCAGGCGCAGCTCGCGACCGGCTTCGGGCCGCCCTTCACCTCGACGAGACACATCCGGCAATTGCCGGCGATCGACAGCCGCTCGTGATAGCAGAAGCGCGGAATCTCGGCGCCAGCCGCCTCGCACGCCTGAAGCAGCGTGTACTCGGCGGGGACATCGATCTCTTTGCCGTCGATGATGAGCTTGGTCATGTCTCTTACTCCGCCGCGACCATGTTCACGGGATCGCGGACCCCGATGTCATCGACATCGGCCTTGTGCGAATATTGGTCGATGCGCGCTTCGATCTCGTGGCGGAAGTGCGTGATCAGGCCCTGGATCGGCCAGGCCGCGGCGTCGCCGAGCGCGCAGATGGTGTGGCCTTCGACCTGCTTGGTGACCTCGAGCAGCATGTCGATCTCGCGCTTGTGGGCACGGCCTTCGGCCATGCGGGTCAGGACGCGCCACATCCAGCCCGTGCCCTCGCGGCACGGCGTGCACTGGCCGCAGCTCTCGTGCTTGTAGAAATAGGAGATGCGGGCGATCGCACGGATCAGGTCGGTCGACTTGTCCATTACGATCACGGCGGCGGTGCCGAGGCCCGAGCGCAGCTTGCTCAGGCTATCGAAATCCATCGGCGTGTCGATGATCTGCTCGGCCGGCACCATGCGCACCGACGAGCCGCCGGGGATCACGGCCTTGAGGTTGTCCCAGCCGCCGCGAATACCGCCGCAATGCTTCTCGATCAGCTCACGGAACGGGATGCCCATGGCTTCTTCGACGTTGCAGGGCCGCTCGACATGGCCGGAGATGCAGAACAGCTTGGTGCCGACATTGTTCGGGCGGCCGATGCCGGCGAACCACGCCGCGCCGCGGCGCAGGATATCGGGCGCAACGGCGATGGATTCGACGTTGTTGACGGTGGTCGGGCAGCCGAACAGACCGACATTCGCCGGGAACGGCGGCTTCAGCCGCGGCTGACCCTTCTTGCCCTCGAGGCTTTCGAGCAGCGCGGTCTCCTCGCCGCAGATATAGGCGCCGGCCCCGTGGGCGACGTAGAGGTCGAACGGCCAGCCGTTGAGATTGTCCTTGCCGATCAGCTTGGCTTCATAGGCCTGGTCGATCGCGGCCTGAAGGCGCTCGCGCTCGCGGATGAACTCGCCGCGGACATAGATGTAGCAGGCATGCGCGTTCATCGCGAAGCTCGCGATCAGGCAGCCCTCGACCAACAGATGCGGATCATGCCGCATGATCTCGCGGTCCTTGCAGGTGCCGGGCTCGGATTCGTCGGCGTTGACGACGAGATAGCTGGGACGGCCGTCGGTGGACTCCTTCGGCATGAAGGACCATTTGAGACCGGTCGGGAAGCCTGCGCCGCCGCGGCCGCGGAGCCCTGAGGCCTTCATCTCGTTGATGATCCAGTCGCGGCCCTTGTCGATGATGTTCTTGGTGCCGTCCCAGGCGCCACGACGCCGCGCACCATCCAGCCCCCAATCATGGAGGCCGTAGAGGTTCTTGAAGATGCGGTCCTTGTCCTCGAGCATATCAGTGCTTTCCGATCAACGAATGGACTGCTTGTAGGCAAGTCCGGCGGCGCAGACGGCGAAGAACAGCGCCCAGAGCAGACTGGTCTCCTGCGAGGCGTTCATGAAGTAACGCTGCAGCAGGAACATGAAGGCAGCCGCGATCGCGGCGTGCATGGCGACGAAGCCCCATTTCTTCACGGCCGCGGTCCCTCCGGTTATGGCGAGATCACGCATCAGGTGATCTCCTTGAGCGTGGTCGGTCCGGTGATCGGCGCCGAGAATTGGCGGCCGTTCTGCGGACCGGGCTTGGGCGGATTGCCCGAAGCGAAGCCATCGAGCACCTTGCCGAAGCTTTCCTTGGTCAGGTCCTCATAGGTGTCCTTGCCGATCAGCACCATCGGCGCGTTCACGCAGGCGCCCAGGCACTCCACCTCCTCCCAGCTGAAATTGCCGTCCTTGGAGAGATGGAAGGGCTCGTGATGGATGCGGTGCTCGCAGACGTGGATCAGATCCTCGGCGCCGCGCAGCCGGCACGGGGTGGTGCCGCAGACCTGGACGTGAGCCTTCTTGCCGACGGGGGCGAGCTGGAACATGGTGTAGAAGGTCGCGACCTCCAGCACGCGGATATAGGGCATGTCGAGCATGTCGGCGATGACGCGGATCGCGGCCTCCGACACCCAGCCCTCGTTCTGCTCCTGCGCGCGCCAGAGGATGGCGATGACGGCGGAGGCCTGACGGCCTTCGGGATATTTCGCGATCTGCTGCCGGGCGAATGCGAGGTTCTCCTCCGTGAACGCAAAGCTCGCGGGTTGGACTTCCTTCGGTGCTAATCGGCGAACAGACATCTCTTCAATCTCTCACTGCATGCGGCGCGCGGTCTTGGTATCCAGGTTCTTGGCGTTCATGGCCTCGATCCTGTCCTGCCAGAATGCGCTTGCGGTGCCGAAAACGTTGTAGCCGACGTGGGTCGAGACCTTGATGCGGTCGAGGATCGACAGCTCGGTCACGGTCTCCATGCGGTTGCTGCGCGGATCGAACACGATCAGCTTCAGCGGGGTCTGTTCGAGGATGAAGCGCGACACGGCGTGCGAGCGGTCGCTGCCGTGCTCCTCGCACATGATGACGCTGTCGGCCTGAAGCAGCCGTGCCCCGCCCTTGATCGCCTCGATCTCGACGCCCTCGACGTCGAGCTTGATCAGGTACTTGCCGGTGGCCGCGACCTTGCCGTCCTCGATCAAATTGTCGAGCGCGATCACCGGCACCTCCTCGCCGCCCGCCGACTGATCGCCGGCGATGCTGAAGGCCTCGTGCTTGGTGCCCGACAGACGCGCGGTGCCGCGCGCCGCGCCGATGGCGCATTTCATGGTCTCGAAGCGGCCAGCGTTGATGCGGGCATTGTTGGCGAGCTTCGAATAGTTCTGGCCCGACGGCTCGATCGCGATCGCCTTGTGCGCGCCGAACGGCTTGCTCGAGACCAGCACCGACCAATAACCGTAATTGGCGCCGCAATCGAGCAGCGTGTAGTCGACGTCGATGGAATCGGCGAACAAGAGCTCGAGCTCGTCCTCGTAAATGTAGGAGCGGTTGAGCAGCTTGCTCCAATAGCCGTCGCCGTAAGGGAATTCGAACACCGCGTCGGGATTGAGCCTGATCGCGATGTTGCGCTCGGGCAGCGTCTTGCGCAGCAAATTCGCGCAGGCGATGTAGCCCATATGCGAGAAGTGCGAAGAGATCTTCGATCCCGTCACCAGCGCCAAGGCAGCCGTCCGCTCCCACAGGTTGGCCCCTTCAAGGGCCCCCGAGGCACGGTCAAACTGGATTGGCGCCTGCGCCATCACCGATCGACCTCTCCGAACACGATGTCGAGCGATCCTAGGATCGCCGACACGTCGGCCAGCAGATGGCCGCGGCAGATGTGGTCCATGGCCTGCAGATGCGCAAAGCCCGGCGCGCGGATCTTGCACTTGTAGGGCTTGTTGGTGCCGTCGGCGACGAGATAGACGCCGAACTCGCCCTTGGGCGCCTCGACCGCAGCGTAAACCTCGCCGGCCGGCACGTGAACGCCTTCGGTGTAGAGCTTGAAGTGGTGGATCAGCGCTTCCATCGAGCGCTTCATCTCGCCACGGCGCGGCGGCGCGACCTTGTTGTCTTCGACGACGACCGGGCCCTTGCCGTCAGGCGCGTTCAGCTTCTGGATGCACTGTTTCATGATGCGCACGGACTGGCGCATCTCTTCCATGCGGATCAGGTAGCGGTCGTAGCAGTCGCCGTTCTTGCCGATCGGAATGTCGAAATCCATCTCGGCGTAGCACTCATAGGGCTGCGACTTGCGCAAGTCCCAGGCCGCGCCCGAGCCGCGCACCATCACACCCGAGAAACCCCATTCCCAGGCTTCCTTGAGCGGCACCACGCCGATGTCGACGTTGCGCTGCTTGAAGATGCGATTGGCGGTGAGCAGACGGTCGAGATCGTCCACAACCTTGAGGAACGGATCGCACCAGGCCTCGATGTCGTCGACCAGCTTCTGCGGCAGGTCCTGGTGCACGCCGCCGATACGGAAATAGGCCGCATGCATGCGGCTGCCCGAGGCGCGCTCGTAGAACACCATCAGCTTCTCGCGCTCTTCGAAGCCCCACAGCGGCGGGGTCAGCGCGCCGACGTCCATCGCCTGCGTGGTGACGTTGAGCAGATGCGAGAGGATGCGGCCGATCTCGCAATAGAGCACGCGGATCAGCTGGCCGCGGCGCGGCACCTCGATGCCGAGCAGCTTCTCGGCGGCGAGGCAGAAGGCGTGCTCCTGGTTCATCGGCGCCACGTAGTCGAGCCGGTCGAAATAAGGGATCGCCTGGAGATAGGTCTTCTGCTCGATCAGCTTCTCGGTGCCGCGATGCAAGAGACCGATATGCGGATCGACGCGCTCTACCACTTCGCCGTCGAGTTCGAGCACGAGGCGCAAAACGCCGTGCGCCGCCGGGTGCTGCGGTCCGAAATTGATCGTGAAGTTACGGAGATTCTGCGGTTGCTCGTTCATGATCAGACCTTCGGCCCCGCTTTTTCATCGCCCGGAAGCACCGGATAGTCGGCACCTTCCCAAGGGGATAAAAAGTCGAACTTGCGGAATTCCTGGTTGAGGCGGACCGGCTCGTACACCACCCGCTTCTCCTGATCGTCGTAGCGGACCTCGACGAATCCGGTGAGCGGGAAATCCTTGCGCAGCGGATGGCCCTCGAAGCCGTAGTCCGTGAGGATGCGGCGCATGTCGGGATGGCCGACGAAGAACACGCCGTAGAGGTCGTAGGCTTCGCGCTCGAACCAGTCCGCGCCCGGGAAGACGTCGATTAGCGAGGGCACCTGCGTGGTCTCGTCGGCTTGCGCCTTGAGCCGGATGCGCGCGTTCAAGGTCGGCGACAGGAAGTGATAGATCACGTCGAAGCGCTTCTCGCGATCCGGATAGTCCACCGCCGTGATGTCGGTGATGTTGACGAACCGGCAGTTCGGGTCATCGCGGAGGTACTTGACCACCTCGACGATCCTGGCGGCCTCGACGTCCACGGTGAGCTGGTTGAAGGCCACCGAGTGACCGGTCGCGGCGCCCGCAAGCGCGCTAACGATCGTCTGCCCCAGGGCGTCGAGCTTGGCGTCGTCCATGACGTAAAACCTTAGCGTTCGATGGTGCCGGTGCGCCGGATCTTCTTTTGCAGCAGCAGCACGCCGTAGAGCAGCGCCTCCGCCGTGGGCGGGCAGCCCGGCACGTAGATGTCGATCGGCACGATGCGGTCGCAGCCGCGCACGACCGAGTAGGAATAGTGATAATAGCCGCCGCCATTGGCGCAGGAGCCCATCGAGATGACGTAGCGCGGCTCGGGCATCTGGTCGTAGACCTTGCGCAGCGCCGGCGCCATCTTGTTGGTCAGCGTTCCCGCCACGATCATCACGTCGGACTGACGCGGCGAGGCACGCGGGGCGAAGCCGAAGCGCTCGACGTCGTAGCGCGGCATCGAGACCTGCATCATCTCGACCGCGCAGCAGGCGAGACCGAAGGTCATCCACATCAAAGAGCCGGTACGCGCCCAGGTGATGAGGTCGTCGGTCGCGGCCACGAAGAAGCCCTTGTCGGACAGCTCGGAATTGACCTCGAGGAAGAACGGATCATTGGCCCCGACCGGCTTGCCGGTCGAAGGATCCAGAATGCCCTTCGGGGCCGGTGCGATCACCGGACCTGCGGACTGTGTAGCCGGGTTCAATCCCATTCGAGGGCCCCTTTCTTCCATTCATAGGCGAACCCGACCGTCAGCACGGCGAGGAACACCACCATGGACCAGAAGCCGGTCGCGCCAAGCTTGCCGAACGCCACCGCCCAGGGAAACAGAAACGCCACCTCGAGATCGAAGATGATGAAGAGGATGGCGACGAGATAGAAGCGGACGTCGAACTTCATGCGGGCGTCGTCGAAGGCGTTGAAGCCGCACTCGTAGGCCGACAGCTTTTCGGGATCCGGCTGCTGGAACGCCACGATGAACGGCGCGATCAGCAGCACGAGGCCGATCAGGCCCGCTACCCCTATAAAGACGACGAGTGGAAGATAGTTCTGCAGAATGCCGCTCATTGGCGAGCCCTTTTCCCGCAGCCTCGGGACAGCCACGGATTCGTCCGATTTGGAATTATTCTGAGCCTTAGCGCAGTGCACCAATGGGCGCAAGACACGCTCTTTTCAGGCCCTTTGCCGCCCCCAGCACGGTGAAAATCCCGGAATCACCCCGCGGCTGGTATGGAGCAGATCGCCCCACCCAGCAAGGGCTGCCACGGTCTCGCAGGTCAGCCGTTCTGAGATTGCGGCGCTCGGGCCGAGCCAGCTATTCGCTGCGCGCTAATCGACCGAATGCTCCGGTTTTTGGTGCGGCAGCGCAGCGCCGCAGGGGCAACTTCCCCCCGTTATCGCGGCGACCGATTTGCCGATCGGCGCGGCCAGGACACCCATGCTGGTGCGGCCGCCTCAGGTGCAGGAAAGACCTGTCCACAGCTCAGAGTAATCGGAGGAGCCATGCGTCATCACAGGACCAGGGCTCGTCCGGCGAATGTGCCCGCGATTGGCTCCAAGCCGGTCGCGGGCGCGGCGGCGACCTGCCGGTCGCTTGCGCCGCGCCCGGATGAGCTTTGGGCCGGGGGGCATGGCCCGCGAGCTCATCGTAACCGCAGATCAGCGGACGCCCAGGTGGAGCCGAGCGAACGTCACGATCGGTTGCGCTTCGTCCCAGAGCCTTCCGGCCCTGCCCTCGCCTGTCCTCACCATTTGTAGGAGACGCTGGCGGTGACGCGCCGACGGTCGCCGTAGAAGCAGGACGTGGACGACGCGCAGCTTGCGACATAGATCTTGTCGGTCAGGTTGATCACGTTCAGCGCCGTCCGCCAGTTCTGCCATTCATAATGGAGCGCGAGATCGCCGAGCACGACCGCGG
Organism: Bradyrhizobium yuanmingense; assembly: GCF_025200905.1. Lineage (NCBI taxonomy): Bacteria > Pseudomonadati > Pseudomonadota > Alphaproteobacteria > Hyphomicrobiales > Nitrobacteraceae > Bradyrhizobium > Bradyrhizobium yuanmingense. The sequence goes on from NZ_CP104173.1 coordinate 3,990,563, forward strand.
GAACCTCGAGCGTGTTGGCGGTATCGGCCCAGGACGAGCCGATGTAACGTACGCCGCCGCCGAAGCCGAAGCCCGCGAGCGGTCCGTCCTTGAAGGTGTAGTCGGCCCAGCCGGACACCAGGAGTTCGGGCGTGTTGGTCGGCGTCTTGCCGACGAGCGTCGGATCGAGATCCTTGCTCACAAAGAGATTATAGGCCGTGAAGGCACCGATGAACTTCAGCTCCTTCGTGGCATTGGCCACCGCCTCGAGCTCGATGCCGCGCGAGGTCACCTCGCCAGTCTGGTTCTGCAGGAGCGGAACGCTGCCCGGCACCGTTGTCGGGACATTCTGACGGACAAGGTCGAACGCCGAAACGGTGAAATAGCCGTCGAATCCGACCGGCGCAACCTTCACGCCGATTTCGGCCTGCTTACCGGTCTCCGGCAGGAAAAGCTGGTTCGACGCATTAAGGCCGATGATTGGATTGTAGCTCGTTGAATAGGAGACGTAAGGCGAGATGCCGTTGTCGAAATTGTAGATCAACCCGGCGCGGCCGCTGAACCTGCTGTCGTCGCGGCTGGCGACGGTGGCGCGGGTGTCCCGGGCTTCCTGCGTCGTCTCGACCCAGTCATTGCGGCCGCTCAGCACCAGCGTGAAATTGCCGAGCTTCATCTGGTCCTGAACGTAAGTACCAGCCTGTTTCTGCGTGATGAGGAAGTTGCGGAACGGCGAGCCGGGTAGCGGAACCTCAGCTCCTCCGTAGGCCGGATTGAAGACGTTGATCGAGGGCACACCGAACCCGAAGGCCTGGTAATCGTCGATTTGATAGCCCCGCAGATCGACACCGAACAGCATCGTGTGCCTGACGGCGCCGGTGTTGAAACGATACTCCAGCTGGTTGTCGAGATTGGCCTGATTCGCGGTGTTTTTCGCATACCAGTTATAGCGGCCCATCGTCGCCGTGTTGATGTTGTCCCAGCCGTTGCCGACATAGCCGCGATAGGTGATGTCGACATGCGCAAAGCGCGCGTTCTGACGGAACGTCACATCGTCGGTGAGATGACGCTCGAACTGGTAGCCGAGCATCTCCTGCTCGCGCGTGAACTTATCGACACTGGGATCGCCGACGAAGAAGCTGGTCGGGATCTTGCCGAACGGCGCGCTGGTCACCGTGCCCTGATAGGGCAGGAAGTTGATGCCGCGGGTATCCTGCTTCGAGGCCGATGCCAGCACCGTGAAAGTCGTGTCGGCATCGGGCTTCCACGTGACGGACGGCGCGATGAAGTAGTTGTTGTCAGATATAAAGTTGACCTGCGTGCCGCCGTTCTGGACCTGGCCGACCACGCGCGCGAACAGCTTGCCGTTATCAGGACTGGTCGCAACCGGACCGCCCATGTCGAAGCTGACATAGGCGTTGCCGAAATTGTTGACGCCGGTCTCGATGTAACGGATCGGTTCGGCCGGCGGCATCTTGCTGATGACGTTGACGATGCCGCTCGGGCTCGATCCGCCATACAGCACCGCCGACGGACCGCGCAGCACCTCCACACGCTCCATGTTGGGCGTCTGCAGCTTCCAGCTCGCATAGGACGTGTAGAACAGCTGCATGCCGTCGAGGAACAGCCCAATGTCCTCGGACTTGAAGCCGCGGATCAGCCACCAATCGTTGCGCGTGTCCGTACCGAAAGTCCCTGCCCGCACGCCGGCGGTGTAGCGCAGAACCTCGTCGAGCTTGTTCGGCTTCTGGTCGCGGATCTGCTCGGCACCGATGACGGACACCGCCTGCGGCGTCTCCATGATCGGCGTGTTGGTCTTGGTGCCCGACGAGCTGCGGCCGGCGACATAGCCATTCACCGGCCCGCGCGGCGTCTCGACGAAGCCGACGTCGCGCCGTGGCTGCGGCCTGTTCGAGGCAGGGGTCTGCGCCGAGATCCGCGTCGCGCGGCGCTGAGGCGTCGCCGCGGTGCGGCGGCGCGCTTCCGGCGCCGTGACCGTCACCGGCGGAATGTTCTGCGCGCCACTCTGCGCGGAAGATTGTGCAAGCGATGCCTGAGGCATCAAGACCCAAGCGGATGCGGTCGCCAACACGGCCGACCGCAGCATTCCAAGACTGTTCAACGCGCCACCCCAAAGCTGCATGTTTCGATGCGTCATGCCGCCTGTCCCCGGAACGGCATGCGCTCGCGATGACGCTTATGTGAGGGCGCGGGAATTCCCTAATTGAATGCTTCTTAGAAGGACTCTTAGAAATGCTCCAATATTTCCGTATGTTGCTGCAACATCAGCGGGCTTCGGCGGCGATCACCGAAAGACGATCAGGCGGCCAAACGGCGCCCCAGACCAGCCCAGCGCGGCCGTCCGAATGAAACTTGCCGGCCGGGCGAGATGAAACCATTTTGCGGAACCCGCGAAACCATCCGGAAACAGACGGCGCTTAGAAGATGAGCCCGTAGACGACGGCAAAGCCCGTCGGGAGGCTCAGATGAACCACTCAATTCATTCTGCTGATCGTGCGACCCACCTGAAGATCGTGGTGGTGGCGCTGGTGGCCGGCATTGCCGTGGCCGGCTTCGGGATTGCGGCCCGCACCCATGCCGATTACAGCCAGACCGCCCAGTCCACCCAGGTCATCAAGGCCGGCAAGCCGGTGGTGGTGACCAGCGCGGGCACGTCCGAGATTCGCTGAACAACCGAAAAGGTCCGGTTTGATACCAAACGGCCGCCTTCAGGCGGCCTTTTCGTTCGGTTTCACCCATGCGACGGCGCCGCGGGGGATGTTGCCTCCGCCAGGCGCGAGAGGAGCGCAAGAAGATGCCCGCCGGGCACGGCGGGCATCCGTCTTCGAGATCACTCTACCAGGTATAGCGAAGGCCGGCCTGAGTACCCGCGATCGAGGTTCCGAATCCGCCAACCCCAGGCAGCAGGGGGTCCGGCAAGGTGATGCTGCTGCCATGAACTTCGAGGTAGGACGACAGCTGCGGCGTCCAGAGCACGTTGACCTTTGCAGAACCGCGAAGACCATTGGTACCGATCACGCCGGCCGCAACGGGGACCGCACCTCCAACGGCGCCGGCGCCGCTCGCGTCGACGATCCTGTAGTACTGACCCGAGATCGACGGCTGGATCTTAAAGCCCAGCCAGTCCGTCTCGAAGCCGGCGCGCATGCCACCGTGAAATTCGGTTGAATCGCCCGTCTTGCTGCCGAAATTGGCGGTATAGCCCTCCGAATAGGTTACGCCGACCGTCGGCTCGAACCACACGGTATAGGGGAAGTCGAACCGGTATTGGCCGTTCCAGGTATAGGCGATGCCGCTGCCGTCCGCGGTCGCGGCAAGGGGAAGATTGGATGTGCTGCGAGTCCAGCTCGCGAGCGCGGTGAAGTCAGTCGAGAAACCGCCGTTGAGATACGACAGGGTGCCGGAAGTCGATGGAATTGAACCGTCGGTCGTCAGTCCGCCATTCGTGAAGGTGTGCGCCCACGAGTGCGAGCCAGTCCCGATGAAGGTCAGCGCGTCGGTTGCAGTGAAGATACCGATCTTGGTCACATCGACTGCGCCGGTCACCGTCGCAACGCTGACCTGGACCCCGCTCGATTGCGCACTGTCGCCACTGCCGACGAGGTTCGCGCCGTAAAGCCAGGTCGCCGGGGGCGGCGCTGCAAGTGCCGGAGCCTTGGCGTAGGCCAGGGCACCGAACGGATTGCTGACACCCCTTGCGGCGAATGGATCACGACGGTCGAAATCCGACTCCTCGCCGCTGAAGCGCAGCATTCCAGGAGGAGTAACGACCCTGCGATGCTGAATCTGGTCGCGGACGTTCTGGATGATGTTCTGAACGGTGTTGTTGATGACTTGCTGCGGAACATTGACCTCCTGTGCGGAGACCGGTCGCGTCGCAAACAGACTAAGCAAAAAAGGTACGGCCACGACAAAGCCGCGGCGGAAAATTCCTGCCCTCATAGTATTCGATCAGCCCCCTGCTGGTTCAGCCCCGAGCCTTGGCGGGAGGTAAATTCCCGCAAGCTTCAGGCGCCGAATTTATTTGCAAAGCACCCGCGGCGTCTTCACCTGATTGGCTGAATTGGGGGTTCGGCTCCATCAAGCGCGCCCAGCTGATGCTCATCTGCAACACTTTCCCAGGCCGCGCTGCACGCCGAGCAACACGCCCGGATACGAGAAGCAACCCAACGCAGGGCGCGCGCCGATATCCCACTACTCCACCGTCGAGCGGTTTCGCTTCTTCGTGGCACCACGCTGCGTTGCCGTCTGGCTCAGCTCCGGACTTTTCTTAGGCTTGCCTGCTTCCCGTGCCCGGATGTGCCGCCGCACGTCCTCTCGAACGTTCTGAATGATCGAGTCGCGTGACGATTCGGCCGGATCATTGCAGCGGGCCACGCTGCACAAAGCGACGAGCAGCGGCAGGGCCAGAATCGGCGCACAGGCGAACTTGACTATCCTGGTCATCCGCAGTCTCCGAAGATGTCGCCGGCCTCGGCCGCCTGCGCCATCAACACCAGCGCAGCGTGACTGGTTTCACCGCTCGCGATGTGCAGCCTCTTGGTCGAAGCATCGCCACTCCCGGTTCACGAAATCCTGAACACGGAGGCCTTTGATGTCGTCATCCAGCATCCCTTGATGTAAGATCCACGAACAAGCCGCCTTAGCCCGTTTCTGCGATTTTTCATTTTCTGAGTTTCTGCCGATGCCTGCCCATTTCGGGATTTTCGTTCTCGCAAGCTCGCGTCCCCTCTTCACGTTGCAGGATCTGGCACGCCGGATCGCCGTTCTCAGCTGCGTAGCATTGTCGATGCTCGTTTCGACAATACTGCAGGCGACCGCCGGAGACAGGATCGCGCTCGTTGTCGGCAACAGCAACTATCGCAAGGTTCCAAAACTCATCAACCCGGCCAACGACGCCGCCGACATGGCGACGTCGCTGGGTCGTCTGGGATATTCCGTCAGACACCTCGCCGACCTCGACTACAATCATTTCCGGCAGGCCCTCATCGAATTCGGCAATGCGGCGAAGACGGCCGACAAGGCGGTGATCTTCTTCGCAGGCCATGGCGTCGAAATGGACGGAAAGAACTGGCTGATCCCGGTCGATGCCGAAATCAAGTCCGAGATCGATGTCTATGCCGAGGCGATCAATCTCGAGACCCTGATCGATATCTCCGTGATGCCGAAGATCATCGGCCTCGTGGTTCTCGACGCCTGCCGCAACGACCCGTTCGAAACGACGAAGGTCGCCGCCGCGGGACGCGCGGTGTCGTCGCGGCCATCCAAGGCGGCCGCGCCAGTGTCCGGCACACCCCGTTCCCCGACGCCTTTCGCGGCCGACACGCGCGGTCTTGCCCCTGTCGAGGTGAGCGACAACGTGCTCGTTGCCTTTGCGGCCGCTGCCGGCACGACGGCGAGCGACGGGGCCGGGCGGAATAGCCCCTACTCCGGCTCGCTCCTGCGCCATGTCGAAACGCCGCAACTCGAGATCAACTATCTCTTCCGGATCGTGCACGACGAAGTCTGGAAGGAGACCGGGACACAAGAGCCGGCAATCTACGGGACGCTGCCGAAGGGCGACATCTATCTCAACGGCGAAGCCGACATCGCAAGCGGCGATGGTGGAGCAGATGCCGAGCAGCTCGCCTGGGAGTTCGTCCGCTCGACCAACGAGATCGCGACCTTGCGCCGTTTCGCCCAGCAATTCCCGGCGAGCGCGCATACGGCCGAAATCGACCAGCGCATTGCGCAGTTGCAGACGGCTGAAACGAACGCCTGGAAGATCGTCGAGCGACAGAAGTCGCTCGCGGCCTACCGCGCCTATTTGGATCTCTATCCGTTTGGCGAGCATGTCGAGAGCGCCCGGGTCGCGCTGGCTTCGCTCGAGAAGTCGGCTAAGCCGGGCCAAGCCACCGGGCAGATCGACATGCCCGGTCCGCCACCGGCGAGCTATCAGCTCGCCTCGGCCGAGACGACCACCGGCAATTCGGAGGCAGTCGAGAAGGCATGGGATGTCCTGAAGGAATCACGCGACAAGAGCGTGGTTGGCCGGTTTGCCGAGCGCTATCCGAGCTCGCGCCATAACCGCCTGCCGCCGGGCAGCGACCTTGCCCTGCGACCGGTCAATTCCACCGAGCTGATGCTGCAATCAGCGCACGACAGCGACGTGAACGCCTGCTTCGACGGCGATTCCGGGGCGTGCGCCAGATCCATCAAAAAATACCCCGACTACGTCCAGCTTCAATTCCAGCTTTGCCGGTCCAAGGGCAATCCCAAGGGATGCATGATCAACGCGGTGACCGAGGCGCGCCGGCGCGGGCTGCTGGTTTCCGCCTACACCCGCTCGGAAGAGGAAAAGGTTCGCAATCGCGAATATCGGCGAGTGGTTGCACGCGTGAACCAGAATGTCGGCAATGTGGTCAGCGGCGTCGTCAGCAACGTCGTCGGCAACGTGGTCAGCAATGCCGTTTCGACTGCGGTCAGCAATGCCGCGTCGAGCGCAGCAAGCCGGGCGGCATCGCAGGCGGCATCAGCCGCAGCGTCGAACGCTGCCAGCCGATCAGCCTCGAGCGCTGCATCAAGCGCGGCCAGCAGAGCGGCCTCGACTGCCGCTTCGAATGCCGCGAGCCGCGTCACCATTCCATCGGACATCCGCCTCAAGGAGGACATTACGGCACTCGGCTGGACCGATACTGGCCTCCGCCTCTATCGCTATCGATACAAGGGCGATGCGAGGTTCTATGTCGGCGTGATGGCGCAGGAGGTCGCGCGGCAGACTCCCGCGGCGGTGTCGTCTGGAGTGGACGGGTTTCTGCGCGTCGACTATGGTCTGCTCGGCCTCGATTTTCTCACCGACCGCGACTGGATGAGGCGGCAGCTCCGTTCGGGCATCGACTAAGGGACGCGACTCCAACTTGCGCTGGCTGGCACTGTTCATTGCCATCGGGCTTCTCTTCGACGCCGAAGCAGAAGCTTCCAACCGCCGTGTCGCCTTGGTCATTGGAAACGCGAGCTACGCGAACGCGCCGCCGCTCGGCTCTCCCGTCAATGATGCCGAGGACATTGCCGCGGGTCTCGCCGGCCTCGGCTTCGATGTCGATCTGCGCAAGAACACGACCATCGACGATCTGCGCGTGGGGCTCGTCGCCTTCACCGAGAAGTCCGCCGCTGCGGACATCGCGGTCTTCTATTTTGCCGGATACAGTGCAGCTGCCGGTGTCGGCAGTTACCTGATCCCCGTGGATGCGCATCTTGCGACACCTGAGTCGGCCAACGCAGAGACCGTTCCCCTGGCTGCGGTGACCGCTGCCGCAGGGCGGGCTCGCAGGCTGGGTCTGGTGATCCTGGATGCCATGCGGGAGAACCCGTTCCCTGCGATACCGAATGGCCGCAGCAGCAGCTCTTCCCTGACCTCAGCCGGAAGCACACCGATCCGCAACACGCTCGTGTTCTTTCCAGCGGAGCCGGGGCGGACCGCGGAAGAAGGCGAAGGCCGCAACAGCCCTTTCGCTGCGGCGCTGCTGAAATACCTCCGGCAGGCCGACCTCGAGATCAACTTCGTCTTTCGCAACGTTCGCGACGAGGTTCGGCAGGCAACGCACCGGAAGCAGACGCCCTACATGTATGGTCAGCTTTCCAAGGACAAGATCTATCTCCATCCCGTCAAGCAAGTCGTCCAGGACGATACCGCCGTCATGCAGCACTGCGACAACGCCGTTGCCGGGCTCGCGGATTTGAGGGGACGCGCCGACCAAGGCGAGACGCGCGACAATCTAAAGGCGGCGAGCGCGGTTGCGGCGTGCGCGGAGGCGGTCAAGCGGTGGCCAGGGGCGGACCGCCTGCACTACCAGCTCGGGCGTTCATTGTTCGCCATGCGCGATTACGGAGGAGCGGTGGCGAGCTACAAGGCGGCATCCGAGCTCGGCAACGCACGCGCGCTCTACGAGCTCGGATTGATGTATGAGAACGGCAACGGCGTCGAGAAAGATCCCGCCCGCTCGCGCTTCTACTATGAGATGGCCGCCGAGAAGAAGATTGCGCCAGCATTCGTCAGCCTCGGCCTACAGCAGGAGCGTGGAATCGGCGCGGCCAGCGATCCCGCAAAGGCCTATGCGTTGTACCAGCGGGCCGCCGAGCTCGGCGATGCGACGGCCATCAACAGGATGGGGGAGCTTGCCGAGAAGGGACTGGGAGCCAGGCGAGACCTGAAGTTGGCTCGGGCGCTGTACCAGAGGGGCGCCGCGATGGGCGGACTCGAAGCTCTGGTCAATCTCGCCCGGTGCAACGCCAACGGAATCGGCGGCCGACGGGACCTTGCCGCGGCCAGGCGGCTCCTGGCCAAGGCAGCGCAGGCCGGCAGCACCGACGCACGGCGCATCCTCGCGCATATCGAGGAGTCCAAGCCGAAATAGACGAATTCTGGCGGGGAGGAAGCGATCGGGATGAAACGGCAGTCCAAGCGGCGCTTTTGGCCGAGACAGCAACTATTTGATCTTTTTGCCAAAAATGGCGCGAGAGACGGGGCTCGAACCCGCGACCTCCGGCGTGACAGGCCGGCGCTCTAACCAACTGAGCTACTCCCGCGTGACACGCAATGTCTGCGGAACGAGGGGGGACTTAAAGGCCCGATCTGGTGAAGTCAAGGACGTTGCATCCACAGCTCAAACCAGCGGATTCCACTGCTGGCACACACGAACGCGGCCCTCGGTAACGCCGGGGGCGTAGTCAGTCCGGTCCCGAATCGTCTACGCCTCCGGGAACTTGCGGGTCAGGGGCCATCTCCCTTCTGGACGACCTGCAAGATCGAGGAGGCCAGACATGGCTAAGAAGGATCCGGCTAAGAAGGATTCTGCGAAGAAGGCGGCCGCGCCCGCCACGATCACGCTCAAGCACCTCGCCGCCGACATTGCCGAGCGCCAGGATGTCTCCAAAAAGCATGCCGAGGCCGTGCTGACCGACATGGTCGATCTGATCACCAAGCACCTCAAGAAGGGCGACCGGGTCCGCATCGTCGGCCTCGGCATCCTCCAGGTCCGCAAGCGCGCCGCCCGCACCGGCCGTAATCCTTCCACCGGCGAAGCGATCCACATCAAAGCCACCAGGAAGGTCGCGTTCCGCCCGGTGAAGGAACTGAAGGAAGCGATCTGAGGCCGCTAAAGCCCGCCCCCGAGCCCGTTGCGGCCGCATCACGGCCCGCTTTTCTGATATACCGCCAGCTTCAAGAACACCCGGCGGTTTGACCAGAATGTCCTCCCTCTCCTTTTCGCATACCGTGACCGAGCGCTTCCTGCGCTACGTCACCATCGACACCCAGTCCGATCCGGCATCCCCCAGCTCGCCGTCGACCGAGAAGCAGAAGGATCTCGGCCGCGTGCTCGCTGCCGAGCTGAAGGCCATGGGCGTTGTGGACGCGCATCTCGACGATTACGGCTACGTCTACGGAACGATCCCGGCCAACACCGACAAGAAGGTGCCGGTGATCTGCTTCTGCTCGCACATGGACACCTCGCCCGACGTCACCGGCAAGGACGTCAAGCCGCAAATCGTGAAGAACTATCGCGGCGGCGACATCGTCCTGCCCGGCGACACCAGCCAGGTGATCCGCTTCAATGAGCACCCTGCGCTGAAGAACCAGATCGGCAACGACATCATCACCACCGACGGCACGACGCTATTGGGCGCCGACAACAAGGCCGGCGTCGCCGAGATCATGGATGCCGCGCATTTCTTCATCAACAATCCCGACGTGAAGCACGGCACCATCAAGATCCTGTTCACGCCGGACGAGGAGATCGGCCGCGGCGTCGACAATGTCGACCTGAACAAGCTGGGTGCCGATTTCGGTTACACCATGGACGGCGAGAGCGCCGGCTGCGTCGAGGACGAAACCTTCTCGGCCGACGGCGCCACCATCACCATCAACGGCGTCAGCGCCCATCCCGGCTACGCCAAGGGCAAGATGGAGCACGCGATCAAGATCGCCGCCGCCATCGTCGAGCGCCTGCCGAAGGAGGGCTGCTCGCCCGAGACCACCTCAGGCAAGCAGGGTTTTCTGCATCCGATCGGCATCGACGGCGCGCTCGAACAGGCGACGCTCTCCTTCATCGTCCGCGACTTCACCGAGGAGGGGCTAAAGGAGAAGGAGGCGCTGCTCGAGGGCATCGTCAAGGACGTCATGAAGGACTACCCGCGCTCGACCTACACGTTCGAGGTCAAGGAGCAGTACCGCAACATGAAGCAGGTGATCGATCGTCACCCGCACGTGCTCGAATACGCCATCGAGGCGATCCGCCGCGCCGGCCTGCGCCCGATGCGCACCGCGATCCGCGGCGGCACCGACGGCTCGCGCCTGTCCTTCATGGGCCTGCCCTGCCCCAACATCTTTGCCGGCGAGCACGCGTTCCATTCGCGGCTCGAATGGGTCAGCCGGCAGGACATGGAGAAGGCGGTGCAGACCATCGTGCATCTGGCGATGATCTGGGAAGAGAAGGCCTGACGCTTCCTGAAGAGTCGAATATGGCCGGGCTTGTGCCCGGCCATTTCCATTTGGTTGAGGGGCCTACGGCACCGGCATTGCGCGCGGGTTGCGGTGGAAGCGGTTGGCGCTCGCCATCCAGTTCGGCAACGGCTCTCCATCGCGATGGCGTCCGCCGGCAACCGCCGCGGCCCAGGCCACTGCGGCGCCGATCAGGGTCGCGGCTGCGACCGAGAACGCCACGATGATCGAGTTGCGCCGCGCGCGGTTGATCGCCGTCTTCGCGTCTGCGATCAGGGCGTCAACGCGCTTTTCGGCGTCGGGGGCCGCCAGTCCCGTGACCGCGGCGACCTGCTGCACGAGGTACGTCCGGTCATCGGCGGCGACGCCGCTGTGGCTGGACGACGTCATCAGGATACGTCCGGCTTCGGCGCGCGCTTCCCTTAGGTCGGTGTTCGGAGCGCGGCGCGGCGCGCGGAACAGCTTGTCGAGCTCATAGCTCAACAGGGGCTCGGCGGCCGAGGTGTTGCTCGCCGAGCTGCGCATCGGGGAACGGTCGATCGCGGCAGCGCCGAGAAGGGCCAGCAGCGCGGCGCCGGCCAGGACTGCCAGCGCCCAGGCGGTCAACCCGTGAAGCCCGTCCCGCCGCTCGCCGTCATCCTCGATCGTTGCGAGCGCGGGCTCGGACCGGGTGGTCCGGCCGGCGACGTAACCGCCAAATCCAAAACTGACGATCGCCTGGATGATCAGATAGAGCCCGGAGAGTAGCGCCAGCGCCGCCGACGCATCGCGCCAGCTCGGCGAGGCCGAACTGACACCGAGGCCGACCGCGACACCAAAACCGATCAGGATGAACGACATTGCACTCGCAGCAAGCGCGCCCGCGAACACCGAGCTCCACTGGATGGTTCGAGGCGCCTCAACTGCCAAGCCGCCTTCCATGACCTCTTCCCGCATCAGAGTCTCGACCGTCATCGCGGCGCTCTCAGCGCAGGCCGAAGAACGACAGGATCGCCATGATGACGACGATCAAGCCGATCAGATAAATCAGTCCGTCCATTGTCCGTCCTCCTCAGTTTCTTCTCTCGCTAATCGCGAGGTATGAGGAACGTTCCAAATTGGACAGATCGTATGGAACGAACTTGGAGGATGCGGGTTGTCTGTCCAAGTCCTAGGGATAGAGATTGTGAGCACATGAGGCCTCAGCCGGCTCGTCCGGCTGGGGCCTTTCCGCGTTGCGGCCGGCAGGTTTCCTCCTGTCGTATGTTAACGACGCCGGATCCGGGATCATCAATGATGCGATCGGGGCGGAACCTCCGGATCAGGAGAGGCGCGTGGACCGCAGAACGGCGTGCCTGCATCAGGCGAATGCATTCCGGGAGAAGGCCCTCGCCGATCCCGAGCACCACGACCAATGGATCGACGAAGCCATCAAATGGCTGGAACGGGCTATGGAAGCGAGCTGTCGGGCGGTCATCACCATGGAAGGTGACAATGGCAGCGACGCTCCGGCCCCCGCGTTCGAAACCATGACGCCGCATCGGCGCGTCATTATCCGCCAGTGAGAGGCGCTGGCAGCGCATGCACTGCTGCGGCAATTGTTCCAGGGACGTAACAATGTTGCGGGTCGACACTGTTCCCGCACCCATGCTAGGCCGGGCACAGACCGCAACCAGAGTGAACTCGTGCTCGCAAACCGTCAGCCCTCAGGATCCCGCCGCTCGCGTTTTCCGCGCGGGCTGCTGTCCGTGCTGATCGCGGCGGTCTATCTGCTCGCGGGCGCTCTGCACGGCGCGCACGACATCGACATCACCACGCCCCGCGGCAGTTCGGAGATCGCCGCGGTCCTCGATCGTGCCTCCGGCCATGGCGACCACAAGACCATCGGCGGACATCATTGCCACGGCTGCTTTTCGCTGACCGTGGCACAGCCGGCACCATCGACCGCGGCGATCGCGCTCGTGTCGGCACCGAGCCCGCAACAGGCCCCCCGCCTCGCCGGAATTGTGCCCGATACCGACTCTCCCCCTCCCAGACCTATTGCCTGAACGGATTGGTCGGGCGCGGCGCGCCCATTAGGTTCATCCTTCACAGGTCGATTTCATGTTTTGCAGGGGAATGGCCGCGCGCCTCGCGTGCGCGGCAGCGTGTCTGATTGCAGCATCGGCGCTTGCACCGGCTCACGCCCAGACTTTAACGATGCGAAGCGCGCTGTCGCGCGCGCTGGCGGCGAGCCCGCGCCTGACGGCAGCCGAGCGCGACGTCGGCATCGCCACGGGCCAGCGTATCCAGGCGGGCGCCCTGCTCAATCCGGAACTGTCCTACGAACAGGACGATTCATTCGGCTCCGGCAGATATCGCGGAACGCGCTCGGCGGAGACCACGCTCCAGATCAGCCAGGCCTTCGAGCTGTTCGGCAAGCGCGAGGCGCGGATTGCCGCAGGCGCAGCCGGCGTCGAGGTCGCCGCGATCCAGCGCAAGGCGATCAGGCTGGAGGTGCTGTCGGAGACCGCGATCGCCTTTCTCAGCGTGCTCGGCGCGCAGCGGCGCATCCAGATCCTCGACGAGCAGATCGCCGCGATCGACCGCCTGACGCCGCTTCTGCGCCGCCGTGTCGAGGCCGGTGCCTCCTCGCCGGCCGAGACCGGCCGCGCCGAGGTCGCCTCCGCCCTGGTGAAGGCGGACCGCGAGCGCTTCAAGGCGACGCTGGCGAGCGCCCGGCGCGAGCTTGCGGTGTTGATGGGCGATCCCGCCGCCAAATTCGGCGAGGTGTCCGGCCGGCTCGACACCACCGGGCGGCCGCCGGCGTTCCAGGCCGTGGTTGCCGCCATCGACGCCAATCCGCAGCTGGTGCGCTGGACCGCAGTCTACGCCCAGCGCAATGCCGAGCTGCTACTGGCGCGGCTCAGGCCCTATCCGGACGTGCGGATCGCGGCCGGCTGGCGCCACTTCAACGAAACGGGCGACGATGCGGCGCGGCTGACCGTCTCCGTGCCGATCCCCGTGTTCGACCAGAACCAGGGCAACATCCTCTCGGCCCAGGAAAGCCTCGCAAAGACCAAAGCCGAGCGCGAGGCCAACCGCAACGCGCTGATCGTGATCGCCGGCCGCGCCTATGACTCGCTGCAAGGATCGCTGCGCGAGCTCGCGGTGCTGCGCGAGACCGCAATTCCCAAGGCCGTCGAAGCGTCCGAGGCGATTTCGCAAGGCTATGGCCAGGGCCGCTTCACCCTGCTCGAAGTGCTGGACGCGCAGGCCAGCGTCACCCAGGCGCGGCTGCGCGAGCAGGAGGCGCTGCAGAATTTCCACGCCGGCGTGGCCATCATCGAAGGCCTTGTCGGCAATCCCTTTACGCTGGCCCGGGAGAGCGCGCGATGAAGACGTCCTCCACCATCCTTGTAGCCATCGTCGCCGCCGCGCTAGGCGCTTACGGCTATTCCCTGCTCGCAGCGGACAAGCTCGCACACACCGATCATGGCGAGCACGCCGAGCATTCCGAACACAAGAAGCCGAGCGACCATGTCGAGCAGGACGAGCACGGCGCCGACCGCATCCGCATCTCCGACGTCAAGCTGGCGGCCGCGGGCGTCACGCTGGCGGAAGCCGCCAGCGCCACGCTGACCGACACGCTCGCCTTCAACGGCATCCTGCGCGCCAACCAGGAAGCCGTGGTGCAGGTGACGCCGCGCTTTCCGGGCCTCGCCAAATCCATCCAGAAGCGGATCGGCGACAAGGTCGGCAAGGACGACCTGCTCGCCGCGATCGAGAGCAACCAGAGCCTCACCGTCTACGAGCTGAAGGCGCCGATTGCCGGCACCATCATCGAGCGGCAGATCTCGCTCGGCGAATACGCCTCCGAGCAGAAGCCGGCCTTCGTGGTCGCCGACCTCTCCACCATCTGGGTCGACCTGTCGATCTACCGCCAGGACCTCCGCCGCGTCCGCCTCAACGACGAGGTCCTGATCGATCCCGACGACGGCCGCGGCGAGATCAAGGGCACGATCTCCTACATGGCACCGATCGGCTCAAGCGAGACCCAGACCGCGCTGGCGCGCGTGGTGCTGCCAAATCCGGACGGACGGCTGCGGCCCGGCCTGTTCGTCACGGCGCGGCTGATCCTCGCAGCGCGCAATGTCGCGGTTGCCGTGCGCCGCAGCGCGATCCAGACGCTGGAGAACAAGACCATCGTGTTCGTGCGCGAGGACGGCGACAAGATCGAGGCGCGCCCGGTCGAAACAGGCGATTCCGATCCGCGCCATGTCGAGATCAAGGCCGGCCTTTCGGCAGGCGAGCATTACGTCGCGGAGAACAGCTTCGTGGTGAAGGCGGAGATGGGCAAGGGTGAGGCCGAGCATGATTGAGCGTCTCATCGCCGTCTCGCTGCAGCAGCGCTGGCTGGTCCTCGTCCTCGCGCTCGGCGCCGTCGCCTTTGGCGCCTGGAATTTCCAGCGCCTGCCGATCGACGCCGTGCCTGATATCACCAACGTCCAGGTCCAGATCAACACCCGCGCTCCCGGCTATTCGCCGCTCGAGACCGAGCAACGCATCACCTTCCCGGTCGAGACTGCGATGGGCGGCTTGCCAAAGCTCGACTACACCCGCTCGCTGTCGCGCTACGGACTCAGCCAGGTCACGGTCGTCTTCAAGGACGGCACCGACATCTACTTCGCCCGGCAGCTCGTCGGCGAGCGCATCCAGCAGGTGAAAGACCAGCTGCCGGCGGGTGTCGAGGTCGCGATGAGTCCCATCTCGACCGGCCTCGGCGAAATCTTCATGTACACCGTCGAGGCCAAGGCGGGCGCGAAGACGCAGGGCGACCGCGACTATTCGCTGACCGACTTGCGCACCGTGCAGGACTGGATCATCCGACCGCAGCTTCGCAACGTGCCGGGCGTGATCGAAGTCAACACGATCGGCGGCTTCGAGCGGCAATTCCACGTGCTGCCGGATCCCGGCAAGCTGATGGCCTACCGGCTCGGCTTCCGCGACGTGATGACCGCGCTCGCCGCCAACAACGCCAATGTCGGGGCCGGCTATATCGAGCGCAACGGCGAGCAATATTTGGTTCGCTCGCCGGGCCAGGTCGGCACTATCAGCGAAATCCAGGACATCGTCATCGGCTCGCGCGGCGGCAATCCGGTCAGGATCAGGGACGTCGCTGCTGTCACCGAGGGGCGCGATTTGCGCACGGGCGCTGCGACCTGGAACGGCGAGGAGACCGTGCTCGGCACCGCCATGCTGCTGATCGGCGAGAACAGCCGGACCGTGGCCCGCCGCGTCGCAGCCCGTCTGGAGGACATCGCCAAATCGCTGCCCGAGGGCGTCGTGACGCGGACCGTCTACGACCGCACCGATCTCGTCGAAGCCACCATCCGCACCGTCCGGAACAACCTGCTGGAAGGCGCGGCGCTGGTGGTCGCCGTGCTGTTCCTGATCCTCGGCAACTTCCGCGCCGCGCTGGTCACGGCCTGCGTCATTCCGCTATCCATGGCGTTGACGATCACCGGCATGGTCGAGACCAAGGTCAGCGCCAACCTGATGAGCTTGGGGGCGATCGACTTCGGCATCATCGTCGACGGCGCCGTGATCATCGTCGAGAACTGCCTGCGCATGCTGGCGGTGGCTCAGCGCGAGAAAGGCGGGCTGCTGACGACGCCCGAACGGCTGCGCGCGATCCTGCGCGGGTCGAGTGAGGTGATCAAGCCGAGCCTGTTCGGAACGCTGATCATCGCCGTGGTCTATTTGCCCGTGCTGACGCTGACCGGCGTCGAGGGCAAGATGTTCACGCCGATGGCGCTGACGGTGCTGATGGCGCTGGGCGCGGCCGTGCTGTTCTCCATCACCTTCGTGCCGGCGGCCGTCGCCATCTTCGTCACCGGCAAGGTGTCCGAGCACGAAAACCTATTCATGCGCGCGGCGAAGCGCGCCTACCTCCCCCTGCTCCGTTTTGCCATCGATAACCGGCTCGCCGTCGCCCTGTCCGCCGTGCTCATCGTGACCGCGAGCGGCATCGCCGCCTCGCGCATGGGCGGCGAGTTCATTCCGAGCCTCGACGAAGGAGACGTCGCGCTGGCCTCGATCCGGATTCCAGGTACCAGCCTCACGCAGTCGCTGGACCTGCAGAAGGCGCTGGAAAAGCGCATCATGCAGATTCCGGAGGTGAAGGAGTTCTTCACCCGCATCGGCACCGCGGAGATCGCCACCGACCCGATGTCGCCGGCGCAGACCGATGGCTACGTCATGCTGAAGCCGCGCGCCGAATGGCCCGATCCGGGCAAGTCGAAATCGGAGGTGGTCGAGGCCATCGAGCATGCTGCAGACGAGATTCCCGGCAGCGCCTACGAAATCTCCCAGCCGATCCAGTTCCGCGTCAACGAGCTGATCTCCGGCGTCCGCACCGATGTCGGCGTCAAGATCTTCGGCGACGATCTCGACATCCTGCAAGGCGCCGCCAAGCAGGTGGAGGCCGCGATCCGCGGCATCCGCGGCGCCAGCGACGTCAAGATCGAGCAGGTCTCGGGCTTGCCGATCCTCACCGTGCGCCTCGATCGCCAGGCGCTTGCCCGCTACGGCCTCAGCGTCGCCGAGGTGCAGGGCATCGTCGAGATCGCGGTCGGCGGCAAGTCGGCCGGCAAGCTGTTCGAAGGCGATCGCCGCTTCGACATCGTGGTGCGCCTGCCGGAGCACCTGCGCGGCAATCTCGAGGCGATCCGGGCGATCCCGATCCCGCTGCCGCCCTCCGAGGAGGCGGTAACCGGCAGCGCCGTTCGAACGGCGCTGGCCAGCTCGCCCCTCACCCAGATGCGCTATGTGCCGTTGTCGTCGGTCGCCACCGTCGATGCGACGCCGGGGCCGAACCAGATCAGCCGCGAGAACGGCAAGCGGCGCATCGTCGTCACGGCCAATGTCCGTGCGCGCGACCTCGGCTCTTTCGTCGCGGAGACCGAGGCGGCCGTTGCCGAGAAAGTCAAGCTGCCGCCGGGTTACTGGATCGGCTGGGGCGGCCAGTTCGAGCAGCTGGTCTCGGCCACCAAGCGGCTGACGATCGTGGTTCCGGTGGCGCTGCTCTTGGTGTTCCTGCTGCTGTTCATGGGCATGGGATCGGCGGCGGATGCGGCGCTGGTGTTCTCCGGCGTGCCGCTGGCGCTGACCGGCGGCGTCGCGGCGCTGCTGCTGCGCGACATTCCGCTATCCATCAGCGCCGGCGTCGGCTTCATCGCGCTATCCGGCGTTGCCGTTCTCAATGGCCTCGTCATCATCGCCTTCATCGAGCGTCTGCGCAGCGAGGGACGCTCGGTCGCGGAGGCCGTGCGCGAAGGCGCGCTGACACGGCTGCGCCCGGTGTTAATGACGGCGCTCGTCGCCTCGCTCGGCTTCGTGCCGATGGCGCTCGCCACCGGCGCCGGTGCCGAGGTGCAGCGGCCGCTCGCAACCGTGGTGATCGGCGGCATTCTCTCCTCGACCGTGCTGACGCTGCTGGTGCTGCCGGCGCTGTACGTGCTCTTCCGCCGTGACGTGGCAGATGAAACGCCTACAATGGCCCCTGATTTGGCGGCGTCTGCGGAGCGCTAGAATTGGGCAGCCACGACCACCACGGTTATCACGACCATGATCATGCGGGCCACTCGCATGCGCATGGCCATACACACGATCATGGTCATGGACACGGCCATGTCCATGCACCCGCCAATTTCGGCAAGGCGTTCGCGCTCGGCATTACGCTCAACATCGCGCTCGTCGTCGCCGAGGCGGTTTACGGCTATGTCGGCAACTCCACCGCCCTGCTCGCCGATGCCGGCCATAATTTGTCGGACGTGCTCGGCCTCGTCATTGCCTGGGGCGCCTCGATCGCAGCCCGCCGCGCGCCCAAAGGCCGCTTCACCTACGGCTTTCGCGCCTCCACCATCCTGGCGGCGCTGGCCAATGCGGTGTTCCTGCTGGTCGCGACCGGCGCGATCGGCTGGGAGGCGATCCTGCGCCTGCGCGAGCCGGAGCCGGTCGCAGGCGTCACCGTGATGGTGGTCGCCGGCATCGGCATCCTCATCAACGGTTTCACCGCCCTGCTGTTCGCTGGCGGACGCAAGGACGACATCAACATCGAAGGCGCGTATCTGCACATGGCCGCCGACGCCGCGGTCTCGCTCGGCGTCGTGGTCTCGGCCGCGCTGATCATCTGGACCGGCTGGCTCTGGCTCGATCCCATCACCAGCCTCATCATCTGCGCCACCATCCTCTGGAGCACGACCAGCCTCTTGCGCGGCTCCATCGACATGTCGATGGCGGCCGCGCCCAAGGGTACCGACCTCGCCGCAATCAGGGCGTTCCTGCTGGCGCGACCGGGCGTCTCGGCGATTCACGATCTCCACGTCTGGCCAATCTCGACCACCGAGACGGCGCTGACCTGCCACCTCGTTATGCCCGCAGGCAGCGACGACGCATTCCTGATGCAGACGACGGAGCTCCTCAAGACATCCTTCCGCATCGGCCACACCACGCTCCAGGTCGAGACGCATCCCGACAACGGCTGCGCGCTCGCGCCGGATGATGTGGTGTGAGGCGACTCTGCCTCCGCATCGTCATTGCGAGGAGCCGTTGCGACGAAGCAATCTAGATTGTCTCCGCGGAGGGATTCTGGATTGCTTCGCTTCGCTCGCAATGACGGTGGAGAGCGCTGCGCCCTACCCCGCCTTCGCCGTCACGATCCAGATCGCGCCCTGGAGCGCCACGCTCTGCTCCTTCAGGAACGGCGCGAGCGCCTCGCGGATCGAAGCCTTGGCAGCTTCATAAGTCTCGGGCGGATGGCCCTGGAGTGCGCGGCTGGCGGGACCGATCTGGAGAGAGCCGTCGACGGCGGCCTCGAGCCCGCCGCCGATAGCAATGTCCATCGCCAGATTGTGCGGCTCCATCGCGACGTCCGCGAATCCTGCGCCTTTCAGGATGCGCATGACGCGCTCTTCCGAAGCAAAGGCGAACGGGCCCGGCTCCTCCGGCCCAACCGGCGGCATCTTGGGCACGTGCTTGTAGACCGCCATCAGCGGCGTCATCGCCCACGGATTTTCCTTCGGCTCCCGCCAGCAGGCGAAGGCGAGCCGGCCGGCCGGCTTCAGCGCGCGACGCAGATTGGCGAAGGACGCGATGGGATCGGCGAAGAACATCACGCCGAAGCGTGAAGCGAGCAGATCGAAGCTCGCCGGCTCGAACGGATAAACGGTCGCATCCGCCAGCACGAAGTCGAGCGGCAGGCCCTTCGGCGCGAGCGCCCGCGCCTGCGCCAGCATCGGCTCGGAGACGTCGAGGCCGAGCGCGAAGCCATCGGGCGCCACCGCCTTTGCGAAGGCAAACGTCGTCGCGCCGGAGCCGCAGCCGACATCCAGAACGCGCTCGCCCGGCTTCGGCTTGGCGCGGTCGATCAACACGTCGGCAATAGGGCCGAGCAGCTTCTCCTGCGCCGCGTGGCGATCGGCCCAGCGCTGCCCGCTCGGCCCGTTCCAATAGGCGATCTGGTCGGCGTTCTCTGCGTGCCCGGCGGGTCGTTCCATTCAAGGCTCCATCATCTATTCTTGCTCTATCATAGAAGCTTGTTCGGTCGAAAAGCGGGCGCCCTAACGTCAGGCACGTGTGAGAGCGCTTTGGAGGTCGCGCGACGGATTGCCGCGTCGGCGCGTACCGGCCCGTCCGGGCCGCGTCCGATCAGAGACTGACTTTCGGAAAGCTGTCGATGTCCGCAGCCCTGGACTGCACGCGTCGAACGTCAGAACCCTCTGCTATCAAAGAGGTTCTGCTGGACGCCATCCGGTCCCTTCGAAGGGCCAAGGCTCGCACCCTCTGCTCCCACGAGACCGACACCAGAAACGCGGTGTCGCGAAAAGCCCGGCTCGCGGCTGGATATGCACAGGCGAGCCGCACACTTTCCGCGATTGTAGCCTTCCTGCAACAGCATTCTGAATCAAACTTCGTATGTTTGTCCCGAGGAGTCGATTGTGGCTTGGCGAGGGGTCGCTTGGCCGCGGTCTGGTGGAATGGGAATGTTTGGAATGAAGCAGGTTGCGCCCGCCCTCGTGGCATTGGTGACGTTTTCCGGATCAGCATTGGCAGCCGACCTTCCGCGCAAATACGCCAAGCCACCGGCTGTCGCCGCAGCTTTCGTCAACTGGACCGGCTGCTATGTCGCGGGCGGCGGCGGCTACGGCATGTGGAATCAGGAAAATTCGACTTTTGTCGACGGTCCGCTCCGCTTTCAGAATGCCGATACGATCACCACCGGTGGCCGCGGGTACTTCGGGACGGTACAGGCGGGATGCGACTATCAGTTTGCGGCGGCCAGCGAGCGCTTCGTGATCGGCGCCTTCGGTGATTATGATTTCGCCAGTCTAACCGGGCGGCTCACTCCCTCCGGCTTCTCGATGGTTGGCGACGAGAAAATGAGCTCGGCCTGGGCGGTCGGCGGCCGGCTCGGCTGGCTGGCGACGCCTAGCCTGCTGACCTATGTCTCGGCGGGTTACACCGAAGCGACTTTCGACCGCACGAACTTCAATCTGAACTTTCCGCCCTTCGGAGTTGCGGCCGGCCTCTATCAGGACAAGCGAACCTACGATGGCTGGTTCATCGGCTCCGGCGCCGAATATGCGTTGGGCTTCCTGCCGGGTCTCTTCTGGAAAACGGAATACCGCTTCTCCGACTTCAATGTCGGCACAAATCCGATCCGGGATACTGCGAGCGGATTGCCGATCGGCTTTTCCGAGGATTCGAAGAAGTACGTCCACACTGTCCGCAGCGAGTTGGTCTACCGCTTCAATTCGAGCGGCCCCGCCGCCGATGTGACGTCCCCTGCCTATCTGAAGGCGCCTCCGGCCCCCACGCCGCTCACGAATTGGACCGGCTGCCACGTCGGCGGCGGCGGAGGCTATGGGCTCTGGAATCAGGACAGCACGACCTACATCGATGGTCCCACCAGAACCCGCTTCAGCGATACAGCAACAACCGGAGGCCGCGGCTTCTTCGGGACTGTGCAGGGCGGCTGCGACTACCAGTTTGCGGCAGCGGGCGCGGCCTTCGTCGTCGGCGCATTCGGCGACTACGATATCGGCAGCCTCAAGGGCCAGCTCAGCCCGCCTCGCTTCGGGATCGTGGGTGAAGAGAAGATGAGCTCGGCCTGGGCGGGCGGCGGCCGGCTCGGCTGGCTGGCGACCCCGAGCCTCCTAACCTATTTCTCAGTCGGCTATACCGAAGCCAGCTTTGACCGTACCGATTTCACCCTCAACGCTGCGCCGTTCGGAAGACCAAGCGGCGTGTTCATGGACAAGCGTACCTACAGGGGCTGGTTCATCGGCGCCGGCGAAGAACACGCGCTGAAGATCGTGCCGGGCTTGTTCTGGAAGACCGAATATCGGTTCTCTGAATTCGACACCGCAACGAACGCCGTCCGCGACACGGCAACGGGTCTGTCCGTTGGAGCGTCGATCGATTCCGAGAAATGGGTTCACGCCGTTCGCAGCCAGCTGGTCTATCGCTTCAACTGGGGCGGAGGCCCCGTCGTGGCGAAGTACTGATCACCCCACTGCTGGTCGTCGCTAAGGCAAAGCTCCGGTTCGTCCGGGGCTTTTGCTTTCTGCATTCGGTCAATATGAAAGTCTGGAACAGAGTTGCGCATTGGGCTCCGGACCCGACGCAAGCGTCTCATCCGCGCGCATTGCGGCCGCATTGTTTCACCGAACGGCCACATCGGAATCAGATGCCAACCAGATTTCCGCGCTAGGTTCGCGCTTCCTCAAACTGGAAAAGGCATGACCATGCGCAGCTTCACGGCATCCGTCCTCGTTGCAGCTCTCTCGCTGGGAACACCTGCCCTGGTGCAGGCACAGGGCGCATCGTCGCAATCCGACACGGAGCAATCGTCCACGCAATCCAGCACTGTGATCCGGAGCATACAGGTTGTGGACGTCAAGGAACTGCAGCCGGCCGTGCGCGCGAAGGTCGATGAACTCGTGGCGCATACGAGCGAGACGGACATCCAGTCGCTTCGGCAGTCCATCGACGCCACACCGCAGGCCGCCTCCGTGCTCAAGGCCAAGGGCTTGAGCTCGGCACAAGTCGTCGCGATCAACATCGTCGACGGTGTCCTGACGATGTTCACCAAGACAGCCTGACACCCGCAGCATGATCGCTGGCTCCTCGGCCTTACGTCGAGATCGCGCTGCGAGAAAGATTGCCCTGCAGCGGACCTGCTGCAGGGTTGGCCGTGTCCGGCATGAAAGCTCTCACCGGGCCGGCAATTGCAGCCGGGTCGGGCGCGGTCGGCCCTTGCTTCGGCCCCCGCCGGGGCGCTAAAGAGGCGCCATTGGGCGGTTAGCTCAGCTGGTTAGAGCATCTCGTTTACACCGAGAGGGTCCGCGGTTCGAATCCGTGACCGCCCACCAGCCTTCGCTCGCTTCGCGAGCTACGGCTCGGCAAGCCAGCACAGCAAGGTCGTAAGCGCGAAGCGATCGAAGGTTGCCGCGCCGAAGCCCAACGGCGAAGGCGGGCTCGGCCAGCCAACTTCAATCCTGCGGCCGCCCCGGCAGCAGCGGCACGGCATCGATCCACACCGCTGCCGATTGGCACCAGATCTGCCTCACCGGCCGCAGCGCATGGCGCTGGCGGATCGAGCCCCAACGGATGCCCCAATCGTCGGCCTGGTCGCCCTCGCCGCTGGTGAACAGCGGGGAACCGCAATCGGCACAGAAATGCTGAAAGCGCATCCGGCCGTAGTCGCCGCGCTTGCCGTAGATCTTGGGCGAGCCACGGGTCAGGCGGACATCGGCCTTGGTGCAGATGGCCGTCACGCGGAACGGCGAGCCGGTCAGCGTCTGGCAATCGGTGCAGTGACAGACCGAGACTGCCTCCGGATCGACCTCGGCCTCGAACGCGACCTTCCCGCAATGGCATTGCCCATCGACGTGCATTGCCTCCTCCCCTTCCCCAAACAAAAACGGCGCCCGAAGGCGCCGTTTTATCATCATTTTCGAGCTGCGATCTCAGTGAGCGGTCAGGCCGCCGGCGGCTTCATCGCCGTCCGGCTTCACCGTCACCTTGGTGTCCTCTTCCCAGACGATCGGCGTAGGCTTCTTCACCAGCGCCTTGGCGACGACGTCATCGAGGCGCGAGACCGGGATGATCTCCATGCCGCCCTTGATCGCATCGGAAATCTCCGTGAGATCCTTGGCGTTGTCCTCGGGGATCAGCACCGTCTTGATGCCGCCGCGGGCCGCAGCCAGCAGCTTCTCCTTGAGGCCGCCGATCGGCAGCACGCGGCCGCGCAGCGTGATCTCGCCGGTCATCGCGACATCATGGCGGACCGGGATGCCGGTCATGACCGAGATGATCGCGGTGGCCATCGCAACACCTGCGGACGGGCCATCCTTCGGCGTCGCCCCTTCCGGCACGTGCACGTGGATGTCGCGCTTGTCGAACAGCGGCGGCTCGACGCCGTAGTTGATCGCGCGCGAGCGGACGTAGGACGCCGCCGCGGAGATCGACTCCTTCATGACGTCGCGCAGATTGCCCGTGACCGTCATCTTGCCCTTGCCGGGCATCATGACGCCTTCGATCGTCAGCAGCTCGCCGCCGACATCGGTCCAGGCAAGGCCGGTGACGATACCGACCTGCGGCTCGCTCTCGATCTCGCCGAAGCGGTACTTCGGCACGCCGAGCAGCTCTTCCAGAGTCTTCTCGGTGACCTTGACCGACTTCTTCTTGGAGATCATCAGCTCCTTCACCGCCTTGCGGGCCAGTGTAGAGAGCTCACGCTCCAAATTGCGCACGCCCGCTTCGCGGGTGTAGCGGCGGATCAAAAGCAGCAGCGCCTCGTCGTCGATCGAGAACTCCTTGGAGTCCAGGCCATGCTTGGACACCGCGTTCGGGATCAGGTGCTTGCGCGAGATCTCGACCTTCTCGTTCTCGGTGTAGCCCGCGATCCGGATGATCTCCATGCGGTCCATCAGCGGTCCCGGAATATTGAGCGTATTCGCGGTGGTGATGAACATCACGTTGGACAGATCGTAGTCGACCTCGAGATAGTGGTCGTTGAAGGTCCCGTTCTGCTCGGGATCGAGAACCTCGAGCAGCGCCGAGGACGGATCGCCGCGGAAATCGGCGCCCATCTTGTCGATCTCGTCCAAGAGGAACAGCGGATTGGACGACTTCGCCTTGCGCATCGACTGGATGATCTTGCCGGGCATCGAGCCGATATAGGTGCGGCGGTGACCGCGGATCTCGGCCTCGTCGCGCACGCCGCCGAGCGAGACGCGCACGAATTCGCGCCCCGTCGCCTTCGCGATCGACTTGCCGAGCGAGGTCTTGCCGACGCCGGGAGGCCCGACCAGGCACAGGATCGGCCCCGTCAGCTTGTTGGCGCGCGACTGCACCGCGAGGTACTCGACGATACGCTCCTTGACCTTCTCCAGCCCATAGTGATCGGAGTCCAGGATGGCTTGCGCCTGCTCCAGGTCCTTCTTCACCTTGGACTTCTTGTTCCACGGAATCGACAGCAGCCAATCCAGATAGTTGCGCACGACGGTCGCTTCCGCGGACATCGGCGACATCTGGCGCAGCTTCTTCAATTCATGCTGCGCCTTCTCGCGCGCTTCCTTGGAGAGCTTGGTCTTCGAGATCTTCTCTTCGAGATCGGCGAGCTCGTCGCGACCGTCGTCGTCGCCGAGTTCCTTCTGGATCGCCTTCATCTGCTCGTTGAGATAGTACTCGCGCTGGGTCTTCTCCATCTGGCGCTTGACGCGGGACCGGATGCGCTTTTCGACCTGCAGCACCGAGATCTCGCTCTCCATCAGGCCCAGCACCTTCTCCAGGCGCGTGGTGACGGACAGCGTCTCCAGGATGCCCTGGCGATCGGCGATCTTGACGGCGAGATGCGAGGCGACCGTATCGGCGAGCTTGGCGAAATCGGTGATTGCCTGCACGACGCCGACGACCTCGGCCGAGATCTTCTTGTTGAGCTTCACATAGCTCTCGAAGTCGGACACGACCGAGCGCGCCAACGCTTCCGCCTCGACCGATTTCGCGTCGGTGTCCGCAAGCGCGACGGCGGTCGCCTCATAATAGTCGGCGCGGTCGGTGTACTTCGCCACGCGCGCACGCTCGAGCCCTTCGACCAGCACCTTCACGGTGCCATCGGGAAGCTTCAGGAGCTGCAGCACGCTGGCAAGCGTACCGGTCTCGTAAATCGCATCGGGCGCCGGATCATCGTCGGACGCGTTCTTCTGCGTCGCGAGCATGATCAGCGCGTCGTTCTTCATCACCTCTTCGAGTGCGCGGATCGACTTCTCGCGACCGACGAAGAGCGGAACGATCATGTGCGGGAAGACGACGATGTCGCGCAGCGGCAGCACGGGATAGGCGTGTGCTTCGCCATGAACGATTGTTGGCCGGGGTTTTGGATTGGTCATGGCCTTTTCCTTTTGCTTTGCCCCCTTGCACGCAGCCCGCGATCATGCGCAACCGCCACAAGGTGCCGAGGTGATCCGCAGAACCGGTCGGTCCTCTACAAGTTGGACCGGCTCGCCGGAACGGAACTGAGGCGAATCTTGAAGAGAATTTTCGCTCGCCGCCGACATTAGGTGGCTATCGACCCGGGGGGTGTCAAGTCATTGAAAAACGCGCGCCATCAGGCGCTTACGCAACGCGGCAAGCGACGCAACACCGGCTGCGGAACCACGGCTCCGCAGCCAACTCGAGGAGACGATTGGAGCTTTCCAGCGCCGTCAGATCAGGCGCTGGCGTTCTCGACGGCACGATCGGACCGATCGGCGTAGATGTAGAGCGGACGCGCCGTGCCTTCCACGACTTCGCGGGAAATCACGACTTCTTCCACACCTTCCAGGCCCGGCAGGTCGAACATGGTCTCGAGCAGGATCGCCTCGAGGATCGAACGCAGGCCTCGCGCGCCGGTCTTGCGCTCGATCGCCTTGCGGGCAACCGCGCCAAGCGCCTCGTCGGCGAAAGTCAGCTCGATGTTCTCCATTTCGAACAGCCGCTGGTACTGTTTCACCAGCGCGTTCTTCGGCTCCGTCAGGATCTTCTTCAGCGAGGTCTCGTCGAGATCCTCGAGCGTCGCCACGACCGGCAGACGACCGACGAACTCGGGGATGAGGCCGTACTTCAGGAGGTCCTCAGGCTCGACGTGACGGAAGATCTCGCCGGTCCGGCGATCCTCCGGCGCGAGCACCTGGGCGCCGAAGCCGATCGAGGTCGACCGACCGCGCGCCGAGATGATCTTCTCGAGGCCGGCGAAGGCGCCGCCGCAGATGAACAGGATGTTGGTGGTATCCACCTGCAGGAACTCCTGCTGCGGATGCTTGCGGCCGCCCTGCGGCGGGACCGAAGCCACCGTGCCTTCCATGATCTTGAGCAGCGCCTGCTGCACGCCCTCACCCGACACGTCGCGCGTGATCGAGGGGTTGTCGGACTTGCGGCTGATCTTGTCGATTTCGTCGATGTAGACGATGCCGCGCTGGGCGCGCTCGACGTTGTAGTCGGCGGCCTGGAGCAGCTTCAGGATGATGTTCTCGACGTCCTCGCCGACATAGCCGGCTTCGGTCAGCGTCGTCGCATCGGCCATCGTGAACGGCACGTCCAGGATGCGGGCGAGCGTCTGCGCGAGCAGCGTCTTGCCCGAGCCGGTCGGACCGATCAGCAGGATGTTCGACTTCGCGAGCTCGACGTCGTTGTGCTTGGTCTGATGGTTGAGGCGCTTGTAGTGATTGTGCACCGCGACCGACAGGACCTTCTTCGCATGGCTCTGGCCGATGACGTAATCGTCCAGCACCTTGCAGATTTCCTTCGGCGTCGGAATACCGTCGCGCGACTTGACCAGCGAGGATTTGTTCTCCTCGCGGATGATGTCCATGCAGAGCTCGACGCACTCGTCGCAGATGAAGACCGTGGGACCCGCGATCAGTTTGCGGACTTCGTGCTGGCTCTTGCCGCAGAACGAGCAATATAGCGTGTTCTTGGAGTCGCTCGTGCCGACCTTACTCATTCATATCTCCGTCCGCGGTTCGATCCCGTTCCGCTCGATCGCTCCATTCCGACACGATGGTCGGCATGAAGCTTAAGTAGAGCAAATTCCGTACCAAAAAAGATCCTACGCTTTACTACATTCCGTGCGAATCACGGTGGCTCGATTCTCCCGCGATCATAGCCGATCGATCGTAGCCAACCATGCTGTCACCCGACTATCAAGAATTCGCTAATCGGGGGTCGCCGGCTACCCGTGACAATACCGTGATTTCCGGTCTTGGCACGGGCGAAGTGATCGAAAACACCCCCGCGTTGCTGGATTGCCACGAAAAACAAGCACGAAAGCGGAACTTTCTGCTTGTCGCAGGGCGCAAAACCGCGTTTTGCGCCGCGCGCACGCGCACCTAACGTGAACGCCGCCCTGACGGGTCAACGGCAAACTGAGGGCTCGTCGTGACGCCTCAGTAGTGCTACGGGGCCTTCGCCGGCGCCGGCTCCTCGGCGCGCTTGTCGATCACCTTGTCGACCAGGCCGAACTCCTTGGCGTCGTTCGCAGTGAGGAACTTATCGCGTTCCAGCGCATCCTCGATCGATTTGTAGGTCTGGCCGGTGTGCTTGACGTAGATCTCGTTGAGCCGCTTCTTCAGGTTCAGGATCTCCTGGGCGTGCAGCATGATGTCGGTTGCCTGGCCCTGGAAGCCGCCCGAGGGCTGGTGCACCATGATGCGCGCGTTCGGCAGCGAGAAGCGCATGTCCTTCTCGCCGGCGCAAAGCAGCAGCGAGCCCATCGAAGCCGCCTGACCGGTGCACAGGGTCGAGACCGGCGGGCGGATGAACTGCATGGTGTCGTAGATCGCAAGGCCCGACGTCACCACGCCGCCCGGCGAGTTGATGTACATCGAGATTTCCTTCTTCGGATTTTCCGCCTCGAGGAACAGGAGCTGCGCGACGATCAGCGTCGACATGCCGTCCTCGACCGGGCCGGTCACGAAGATGATGCGCTCCTTCAAGAGGCGCGAGAAAATGTCGTAGGCGCGCTCGCCACGGTTGGTCTGCTCGACCACCATGGGCACGAGGTTCATGTAGGTTTCAACCGGATCGCGCATGAGTCACCTAGGGTTTCGGAGACGGACATCGCCGGGCAGGCTTGCCAGCTTGGCTGGATTTGCCGGAAGGCGAATGGACGTCCTGTGATGCAGGAACTTGGGTAAGAAGCAGAAAGGCGTAGCGACAGATATAGCCCATTTCGCTTCTGACAAGTGCGCAGCGCATTAAGGCTTAATCCGTGGCGGCAGTTGAAGCTGATTCGCACAATGAGGCCCAGCCGGCCACCTGGCTAGCTGGGCCTCTTCGCTCATCATCCTTAATAGCGGACTATCTCAAACCCTTCAGGCCGCGGTCTTTTCCGCGTCGTCGTCCTTGTAGAGGTCCTCGCGCGAAACCTTCTTCTCGGTCACGTTAGCGAGCTCGAGGATGAAGTCGACCACCTTGTCCTCGTAGATCGGTGCACGAAGCTGGGCCAACGCCTGGGCGTTGTTGCGGTAGAAGTCCCAGACCTCCTTTTCGCGGCCGGGCATCGAGCGCGCGCGCTCGATCACGGCGCGGCCGACCTCGTCGTCGGTCACCGTGATCTTGTTCTTCTCGCCGATCTCGGAGAGCACCAGGCCAAGCCGCACGCGGCGATCGGCGATCTTGCGATACTCCTCCTTCGCCTTGTCCTCGGTGGTGTCCTCGTCGGCAAAGGTCTTGCCGGCGGAGTCCATCTCGGCCTTGACCGAGTTCCACATCAGGCTGAACTCCTCGTCCACCAGCGAGGGTGGCGCCTCGAAGCGATGCGCCTCGTCGAGGCGGTCGAGCAACGCGCGCTTGACGCGCTGGCGCGTGGCGGTGGCGAACTCGGCAACCAGGCGCTCGCGTGCGGCTTCCTTCAGCTTGTCCAGCGATTCCAGGCCGAGCGACTTGGCGAACTCGTCGTCGATCGCAAGGTCCTGCGGCGCCTCGATCAACGTCGCGGTAGTCTCGAACTCGGCCGGCTGCCCGGCGAGCTTGTCGTTCATGTAGTTCTTCGGGAACGACACCTTCAGCGTGCGCGTCTCACCCGCGCCGATGCCGATGAGCTGCTCCTCGAAGCCCGGAATGAAGGTGTTGGAGCCGATCAGGACCTGGATGCCCTCGCCGGTGCCGCCTTCGAAGATTTCGCCGTTGATGCGGCCCGTGAAGTTGATGGTAACGCGGTCGCCCGACTCGGCCTTGGTGCCCTCGCCCTTGGCGGCATAGGTGCGGTTGGAATCGGCGATGCGCTTGATCGCTTCGTCCACGTCGGAGTCGGAGACCTCGGCGACGGGCTTCTCGACCTCGAAGCTCTTGAAGTCGGCGAGCGCGATCGCCGGCACCACCTCGATGGCGACCGTGTAGGTCAGATCCGTCTTGCCGCTCAGCAGCTCCTCGACGTCCTTCTGCTCCGTCGGCATGGTGATTTTCGGCTCGGTCGCGAGACGGAAGCCGCGCTCGGAGAACAGCTGCGTGTTGGTGTCGCGGATGGTCTGGTCGATGGTCTCGGCCATCACCGAGCGGCCATAGACCTTCTTCAGGTGCGCGACCGGCACCTTGCCCGGACGGAAGCCGTTGATACGGACCTTGTCCTTGAGGTCGACGAGCTTGGCGCCGGCCTTGGCGTCGAGATCAGACGCGGGAACGCTGATCTTGAACTCGTGCTTCAAACCTTCCGAGAGGGTTTCTGTGACCTGCATGGCGTCCAATCTTCTTTTCGTTCGGCCCCGGCACGTCGCGCGCCGGGACGCTGTCGTTAATCGATCCGGCGCGAGGCAAACGCCTTCACGCCGGTGGTTCATCGGACCCGCTCCAGGCGGATGATCATCCGCGCGGAAGCAGGCCTCGTAATCCGTGCAAACGCGATAAGCGCTTGGTGCGGGCGGAGGGACTCGAACCCCCACAACTTTCGTCACTGGAACCTAAATCCAGCGCGTCTACCAGTTCCGCCACGCCCGCGTGAATTCGCATCAAGACCGGCCGCGATGCCGCGGGCGGCCGGGCTTATAGCATGTGCCTGACTGTTCGCAGCAAAAAAATGGCCTGATGGAGGCAAGCTTCAAGTAGGCACTGCGGCTGGACTTATCCAGCACGGCGTGGTCCGGATCGTGCCATGACAACGCGGATCCATGCTCCCCATCGGCGCGAGGTTTTGGCCGGCTTAGGGGCCTCGGCAGCCGGGCTGATCGTGGGCGGTGCAGGCCCATCCGTCACGGCCCAGCTCGCGCTGCAGGCGAGACCGGCAACGCTGGCTTTGAGACCGGGTCAGCCGGCTACACCAATCTGGGAGCTGGCCGCCGTAAGCCACCTCAGAGACGTGCGTCTCAAGCGTTTCGACCGCTGCCAGGTGGTCTTCAGCAACAACCTCCCTGTGCCGATTGCGCCAGTCTGGTACAGCCTCCACGCGCCGATGGCCGCCGACCCGCTTCGCGGCCGCGCCCCGGCAGCGCCGGATGCGACAGAAACATCAATTATTTCAGTGCCTAATGCAGGCACCCTGCTGGCCGACTTCCGCCTCTTCGAGCACCGCCTGCAGCAGCCCGCACGCGCGCTTCCGATCATCGTGGCCGAAACCGGCCCGGTCGCCGTCGATCGTGATGAGCTCCTGCTGATCCAGGAATGGCGCCTGCGGCCGGATGGCACCGCGGTCCCGCCGGGCCAGGACCCGAAGGACACGACGCCGCTTTACACAATCAACGGCAAGACTTCATTCGAACTCTCAGCTTCGGCGGGCGAGCGGCTGCGGCTACGCTTCATCAACGGCTCGCAACGCTCTGTTCTCGCAATCAAATTGGAAAACCACGAAGTCCGCGTGATGGCCCTCGACGGCCAGCCGGCCGAGCCGTTCCCCGCGCGCAACGGCGCGTTGGTGCTGGCCCCGGGTGCGCGGGCCGACGCCTTCGTGGATGCGGCCAGTTCGGCCCCGTTTATGCTGCATGACGGCAAGGCGGTGCGCCAGGTCGGACACCTGACTGTCTCCGGGAAGCTGGAGCGCGCTCCGCTGCCGCCGCCCCAACCGCTCCCGCCGAATGATCTGCCCGAGAAGCTCGAGCTGAGAGGCGCCCTGCGGTTCGATGTCGCGCTCGGTACGGCCGATGCCGGCTGGGCACGGCCCGCGACCTTCTCCACCGCCTCCGCCCCTGCCTTCCGCGCCAAGACCGGCCGCACTGTGGTCCTGGCGCTGCAGAACCCCGCCCCGGTCACCACCGTGTTTCACCTGCACGGCCACCATTTCCGGCTGCTCGACAAGCTCGACGACGGCTGGAAGCCCTATTGGCTCGACACGCTCGCGATCGAGCCTGGCCAGACCCAGCGCATCGCGTTCGCCGCGACCTCGCCCGGACGTTGGCTGATCGAATCCGTCGTGACCGACTGGGCCGCGCCGCGGCTGGTGCGCTGGTACGGGGTTGAGTGAACGTTCAGTATTCGATGCCCAGCGCGTCATAGATCCGCCGGTGCACGGCC
The DNA here is from genome assembly GCF_025200905.1 of Bradyrhizobium yuanmingense. NCBI lineage: Bacteria > Pseudomonadati > Pseudomonadota > Alphaproteobacteria > Hyphomicrobiales > Nitrobacteraceae > Bradyrhizobium > Bradyrhizobium yuanmingense. The sequence continues at coordinate 4,022,541 of NZ_CP104173.1, forward strand.
GGCAGCGTCTCGGTCAGATCCTCCGCGATCAGGCCCGGCCCAGCTTCGCTTCCCGCCTCGCCATGCATCCAGACGCCGATGCTGGCGGCCTCGAACGCCGGCACGCCTTGCGCCAGGAGCCCGGCGATGATCCCGGACAGCACGTCGCCGGCGCCGGCCGTGGCGAGCCAGGGCGGCGCATTGGCGGCGATGGTGGCGCGGCCGTCGGGGGCGGCGATTGTGGTGTCCGGGCCCTTCAGCAGCACGACGGCGCCGCAGCGCTCGGCGGCGGCGCGGACGCGCTCGAGCTTGGAGCGGCCGGGATGCTTGTTGCTGAGGTCGGAGAACAGGCGCGGAAACTCGCCTTCGTGCGGGGTCAGCACCACCGCATTGTCCTGCGAGGACTTGATCGATTCGAACAGGCGCTCGGGGGTTGCGGCAAAGCTGGTCAGCGCATCCGCATCGAGCACCAGATGCCGCTGCGCGGTAAGCGCGGTGTGGACGAGATCGCAGGTGCGCTCACCGATGCCCGCACCGGGGCCGATGATGCAGGTGTTGTAGCGTTTGTCGCCGAGCAGCTCGCCGAACTCGATCGCGCTGTCGACGGGGCGAACCATCACCGCGGTGAGCGCGGCAGCATTGATTGCGAGCGCATCGCGCGGGCTCGCCAGCGTCACGAGGCCCGCGCCGGCGCGCAGCGCGCCGCGCGCGGCGAGCCGTGCCGCGCCGGTCGCGGCTGCATCGCCCGAGACCGCGAGCACGTGACCGCGCGCATATTTGTGGCCATCGATGCGCGGCACCGGAAAGGCCGCGCCCCAGAGATCCGGATCGTTCTCGAAGGTCTGCGGCGCGATCTCCTCCAGCACCTGCGCATCGATGCCGATGTCGGCAACGCGCACGCGGCCGCAATGCATGCGCCCGGGCAACAGCAGATGCGCCGGCTTCTTGCGGAAGAAGGTGACGGTCTCGGTGGCGTTCACCGCCACGCCCATCACGGCCGCGCTGGTGCCGTTGATGCCGCTCGGCAGGTCGACCGCCAGCACCGGGGCACCGTTGGCGTTGATCGCCTCGATCATGGCGCGCGCTTCGCCATCCACGGTGCGGCTGAGGCCGGCGCCGAACAGCGCATCGATGATCAGCGCAGGCCTGCCGATCGCCTGCGGGTTGAACGGCAGCACCGGGTGCTTCCAGCCGCGCGCGGCCGAGGCGGCATCGCCCTGGAGCTGGTCCCGCTCGCACATCAGGATCACCGAAACCTCGCGCCCCTGCGCGGCGAGCTCGGCCGCGGCCACGAAACCGTCCCCGCCATTGTTGCCGGGGCCGGCGACGATCAGGATCGGCCCCTCCTCCACCAGCGCATGGGCGGCCTCGGCGACCGCCTGGCCGGCGCTGAGCATCAGCTTGAAACCGGGCGTGCCGGCCGCGATGGCAAGCTGGTCGGCGCGCTGCATTTCGGCGTTGGTCAGAACTTCCATGCCACTTCCTAGTACAAACGCCTCTTGAACAGGCATCTTTTGCGCCGATCCGGCGGTGGGAACGTCGAAATGCACATATATTGAACCGTTTGCCTATTTTGCGGTCTTCGGTATTTTGTGCAGGTCGGCACCATCACTCAGAGATGCTCGTTAAAAGGCTGATAACGCTCCGATAATCAGGGCATTTGCAACTTGGCATAGACCCTGCTTTCGAGGAAGCCGCTTCGGTTCGTCGTGCTCACTGACATCTTGAAGGGCGTGGCCGGCCGTTGTTGCCGGACGGGTCAGGGATCCCGGCACAGAGAAGACAAGATCGTGCGTTGAGAAATGCGCGTCCTGACGAAGACGTTGCTATTGGATCGAAAGGCCGGGAGTCGCGCAGTGAAGAAAATCGAAGCCATCATCAAGCCATTCAAGCTCGACGAGGTGAAGGAAGCGCTTCAAGAAGTCGGTCTGCAGGGCATCACCGTCACCGAGGCCAAGGGCTTTGGCCGGCAGAAGGGTCACGCCGAACTTTACCGCGGCGCAGAATACATCGTCGACTTCCTGCCGAAGGTCAAAATCGAGATCGTGATCGGCGACGATCTGGTCGAGCGCGCCATCGACGCGATCCGCCGCGCCGCGCAGACCGGCCGCATCGGCGACGGCAAGATTTTCGTCTCCAACATCGAAGAGGCGATCCGCATCCGAACCGGCGAATCCGGGCTGGACGCTATCTGAACCGGGTGCTATCCCGCATTTTGCGACACTCTGACAAGAAATAAGGCTGCTTCGGCGGCCTGATTTCGTTTGTGCGGTCGCGCGCGAACTCGCCAAAAGCGAGAACAATCTTGCTCACCTGGAAACCGACCCGCAGAGCCATAAGGGGTATGCATGAAGACCGCCAAAGACGTCCTGAAATCGATCAAGGACAACGACGTGAAGTACGTCGACCTGCGCTTCACCGATCCGCGCGGCAAGTGGCAGCACGTCACGTTCGACGTCAGCATGATCGATGAAGACATCTTCGCCGAAGGGACGATGTTCGACGGCTCCTCGATTGCCGGCTGGAAGGCGATCAACGAGTCCGACATGTGCCTGATGCCCGATCCGGTGACCGCGACGATCGACCCGTTCTTCGCCGAGACCACCATGGTCATCACCTGCGACGTGCTCGAGCCGACCACCGGCGAGCCCTACAACCGCGACCCCCGCGGCATCGCCAAGAAGGCCGAGGCGATGGTGAAGTCGATGGGCGTGGGCGACGCCGTGTTCGTCGGCCCCGAAGCCGAGTTCTTCGTGTTCGACGACGTGCGCTTCTCCTCCACCCCCTACAACACCGGTTTCCGCCTCGACTCCTCGGAGCTGCCGACCAACTCCGACACCGAATATGAAGGCGGCAATCTCGGCCACCGCGTCCGCACCAAGGGCGGCTATTTCCCGGTGCCGCCGCAGGACTCGGTGCAGGACATGCGCTCGGAGATGCTGGGCGCCATGGCCAAGATGGGCGTCAAGGTCGAGAAGCATCACCACGAGGTCGCTTCCGCCCAGCACGAGCTCGGCATGAAGTTCGACACGCTGACGCTGATGGCCGACCACATCCAGATCTACAAATACTGCATCCACCAGGTCGCGCACATCTACGGCAAGACCGCCACCTTCATGCCGAAGCCGGTCTACGGCGACAACGGCTCGGGCATGCACGTGCACCAGTCGATCTGGAAGGACGGCAAGCCGGTGTTTGCCGGCAACAAATACGCCGACCTGTCGGAGACCTGCCTCCACTATATCGGCGGCATCATCAAGCACGCCAAGGCGATCAACGCCTTCACCAACCCGTCGACCAACTCCTACAAGCGTCTGGTCCCGGGCTATGAGGCCCCCGTGCTGCTCGCCTATTCCGCGCGCAACCGCTCGGCGTCGTGCCGCATCCCCTACACCGCGTCGCCGAAGGCCAAGCGCGTCGAGGTGCGCTTCCCCGATCCGCTCGCCAATCCCTATCTCGGCTTCGCCGCGATGCTGATGGCCGGCCTCGACGGCATCAAGAACAAGATGGATCCGGGTCCGGCGATGGACAAGGACCTCTACGATTTGCCGAAGGAAGAGCTGAAGCAGATCCCGACCGTGTGCGGCTCGCTTCGCGAGGCGCTCGAAAACCTCGACAAGGACCGCGCCTTCCTCAAGGCCGGCGGCGTGTTCGACGACGACTTCATCGACGCCTATATCGAGCTGAAGATGACCGAGGTCGAGCGCTTCGAGATGACCCCGCACCCGGTCGAGTTCGACATGTACTATTCGGGCTAAGCGGTCCGAACTATCCGCGACAAGCAAAAGGCGCTTCCGGAAGGAGGCGCCTTTTCGTTTGAGGAGGCTCGACAGCTACCACGTCGCCGTGAACGCCCGCTGCAGCTCGGTCGGAGCCGTGGCGCCCGCTCGCGATCAGCACCTCGCCGCCTTCTGTTACGGGTTGTTTGGTCGCGGCATCAAATGGTCGAGCAGGCCGGTGGGGAGCGGAAACACCACGGTTGACGAGCGTTCACCGGCGATGTCGTGCAGAGCTGCGAAGTAACGCAGCTGCATTGCCTGAGGCTCTTGCGCCAGGATCCGGCCGGCTTCGACGAGCTTTTCGGCGGCCTGCTGCTCGCCCATCGCATTGATCACCTTGGCTCGCCGCAAGCGCTCCGCCTCGGCCTGTTTGGCGATCGCGCGAACCATGGTTTCGTTGATATCGACGTCCTTGATCTCTATGCCGGTGACCTTGATGCCCCAGACGTCAGTCTGCTTGTCGAGGATCTCCTGGATATCGGCGTTCAACCTGTCGCGCTCGGCAAGCATCTCGTCGAGCTCATGCTTGCCGAGCACCGAACGCAACGTGGTCTGGGCGAGCTGGCTGGTCGCCGCCATGTAGTCGCCGACCTTGATGATGGCGCGCTCGGGGTCGACGATGCGGAAGTACAGGACGGCGTTGACCTTGACGGAGACGTTGTCCCGCGAAATCACGTCCTGCGGCGGCACCACCTGCACCATCACCCGCAGATCGACCTTGACGAGTTGCTGCACGATCGGGATGAGGAGTATCAGGCCCGGGCCCTTCACACCGGTAAAGCGGCCGAGCGTGAAGACGACGCCGCGCTCGTATTCGCGCAGGATTCGAATGGCCTGGGATAGAAACACGATGACAAGCAGCGCAAGCGCCGCATACGTCAGATATTCCAGCGTCATGATGTACCTCCCTCGCCTGTCCGAGCGGGTGTGCGGCGTATCAGCAGCGTCAGGTCGACGACATTGGCGACCTCTACCGTCTCTCCGGGCTTGAAGGTTTCGGCGCCGCGCGCCTGCCAGCGCTCACCATGGGCGAAGACATGACCTTCGTTCCCGTTCCAGTCGAGAACCTCGGCGGGCAAGCCGCGCATGGCCTGTGCGCCGACCAGCGCAGGAGCTTTGCGGACGCGCCGAAGTGAGCCAAGCACGATCAGAACAAAACCGCTGAACACGACCGCAGTGGTGCCGATCACCCACCAGGACAGTTGGTATCCAGGCGCCTCGCTCCTGAAGAGCATCATTGCTCCCAGCACGAAAGAGATGATCCCGCCGAAGCCGACCACCACGGTCGGGTTGAAGGCTTCGACGGTGAGAAGCACGAGTCCCACCAGCATCAGGGCGAGGCCGGCATAGTTGATCGGCAGCAAATTGAGCGCATAGAGGCCGATCAGCAGACATATCGCGCCGATAACTCCGGGGGCGACGGCTCCGGGAGACATGAACTCGAAGATCAGGCCGTAGATGCCGACCATCAGGAGAATGAACGCCACGTTCGGGTTGGTGATGACCGCCAGGAACCGGGATATCTGTCCGGGCTCGATGGCTTCGACGACAGCATCCTTTGTTGCGAGGCGTTGCGTCTTGCCGCCTGCGAGCTCCACCACACGGCCATCAACCTGCCGCAGCAATTCAGCCTGATCGCGCGCGACGAGATCGATGGCATGTGCCTCCAGCGCGCCGTTGGCGGAGAGTGTTGCGGCCTCGCGGACCGCCCTCTCCGCCCACTCCGCATTGCGGTTGCGCAGCTCGGCGAGGCTTCGGATGAAGGCGACGGCATCGTTCGTGGCCTTCGCCGTCATCGCGTCCTTCGGCTCATCCTTCTTGTCTTTGCCATCCTTGTCGGGTGTGCCGCTCGGCAGGCCCGGCAGCGGTCCGCCAATCTGGACCGGCGTCGCCGCACCGATGTTGGTACCTGGTGCCATCGCCGCGATGTGGGTCGCGTAAAGGATATAGGTCCCCGCACTCGCCGCGTGGGCCCCGGAGGGAGCGACGTAGCCAATGACAGGGACGTGCGAGGCGAGCACATCAGCGATGATCTCGCGCATGCTGGAATTGAGCCCGCCGGGCGTGTTCATCCTCAGAAGCACGACCTCGGCGCGCCGTTCGCTCGCCATGGCCAAAGCCTCCCGGACGTAGCTGGCTGACGCCGGGCCAATCGCCCCGTCGATCGAAACAACAAGGGCTACGCGCTTGCTCTCCTCCGCTGAGCTGGGAAGGAGGCAGCAACTCAAAGCCACGACGGTGATCGCCGCAACGAGGGCCGCCTTCATGGTCTGCACGGCACGGGCTCCCTTGCAGAGCATATGGTATTGTTCTCATGAACCTCAATGCTGCGCGTGGAGATCAACATTGCGATTGTGCAACGCAATGGGAATGCCCATGCAGGATTGCCGACGCGCTCGGCCTCGGCGAGCGTACGTTGAACCGAAAATTCCAGGACTCACGCACGAGCCGCCGCAATCCTTCATCATGCGCAGCCGTGTCGAGCACGCGCGCACCCCGCTGGAATCGACGACGCAGCCGATCAAGACGATCGCGCGCGCTGCCGGCTATGAGGATGAGAGCAGCTTCCGCAAGCTGACACTGATGTCACGCAATCCTATCGTGCGCGACGGATGGAGCGGGCGGTGTGAGGCTGATGCCGGTGGCATGACCGATGGACGCAGTCCGGTCGCGGCGCTCTCGCTGGGCACAGCCTGAGCGCATCTACGATTCAACACGGTAGAGAAATTTTGCGCCACGGAGCGGCCATCAGCTTTCGTTCTGCATCTGACTCCAATTCGTTCTCGAAGAACAAATCAGAGCCGCAAAAACCAGGACGGAGCAATTCCTACTGATTGGTTTACTCCGTCGGAAATTCGGGATGCACCTTGGATAAACAGTCCTCGTAGGGCGGATTAGCCGAAGGCGTAATCCGCCTACTGCGTGCGACGCTCACGCACGTTCGCCAAAGTTACCATCCGCGTTGCTATCTCCTGCCCAATCCGCCGGAAACAGTCCGGCCTCGACATCTCGGTGAAATGACGAATGCGGCCAATCCAACACGCGGGTCACATATCCGTGCTTGACTGGGTTGATGTAGCAATACTCGATATGGCGTGCATAGTCGGGTTTCGTCGCGGATGAGGTGCTCCCAGAACCGGTTCTGCCATACGCCACGCTCCCGTCTTGCGATCTGTACAGCGGTTAAAGGCTCTGTCTTCGGCAGGGACTTCGCGAAGCGCATTTTGATCAATCTCCACCGCATCGAAAAGTCGGCATCGCCGCGGGGAAGCGTCCAGACCGCATGAAGGTGGTCCGGAAGCACGACAAACGCATCGATAGTGAACGAATAGTCCCGACGGGTCGCTGCAAGGGCCGCGCGCAGCGCTGCGATGTGCTCGACGAGCAGCCGCTGCCTACGATCATGAAGATTGACCGTGAAGAACCAGCAGCCACCTGGAACAAATGCACGGCGATAGTTCGGCATTGCAGCTGCCCCATGAACTAAAGATGGCGGATTACGCCTTCGGCTAATCCGCCCTACTCAGTCCAAGCCGAGTGCGCAACGTGGCAGAAGCTGGATTCCCGGCTCTGCGCGGCAACGCTCCGCGTTGCAGCTGGTCCGGGACACGACCGCGGCTACGCCCCCGCCTTCTGCCTTGTCACCAGCGCCTCGCCGAAGGCCTCGAACAGCTTGCGGTTGATCGGATTGTGCTGCGGGTCGTACTCCGCGTGCCATTGCACGCCGAGGGCAAAGCTCGGGGCTTCCGCGATGCGGATCGCCTCGATGGTGCCGTCCTCGGCGATGCCTTCGATCAGCACGCGCTTGCCGGGATCGAGAATGCCCTGTCCGTGCAGCGAATTGACCCGGATCTTCTCGCAGCCGAGGATCGTGGCGAAGGCGCCGCCGGGCGTCAGCTCGACGTCGTGACGGTCGGCGAACACCACGGTCGGATCGGGATGGATCTCGCCGTTCTCGAGCCGGGGCATGCGGTGGTTCATGCGGCCGGGGATCTCGCGGATCTCGGGATGCAGCGAGCCGCCGAAGGCGACGTTCATCTCCTGCAGGCCGCGGCAAATGCCGAACAGCGGAATGCCGCGGGCGACGCAGGCGACCGAAAGGGCCAGCGCGACCTCGTCGCGGTGGATGTCGTACGGCTCGTGCTTCTCGCAGGGATCGACGTTGAAGCGGGTCGGGTGAACGTTGGCCCGGGCCCCTGTGAGGATGATGCCGTCGACGGTATCGAGCAGCGCCGGGATATCCGTGATGTCGGGGGCTCCAGCGAACATCAACGGCAAGCCGCCGGAGACTTCGGCCACGGCGCGCAGGTTTCGCTCGCCAACCATCTGGACCTGAAATCGATTCTCGACGCGATAGGAATTCCCGATCACGCCGACGACCGGCTTTCTCATCTGTCGTTCCGCGCCTCCCGATAAGAAGATTCCCCAAAGATGCCCCTCCGATGGAACAAATTCAACAGAGGGGATCGCGGGACGGCAATGCTATTTTCGCGCAAATGCCTCCCGGGCGTCCAACCCGCCCTCCACGGGCAGACCCGCGGCCCTCAGCGCAATTGCCGCTGTCTCGCCCGGCGCGGTCAGCCAGGGAAGCTTGGCCTCGATTCCGCGCGTCACGGGCTCCCCGAGCACGCCTCCGAAGTCGATCGGCCAGAACCCGTTGGGCACCACCTCGGCGGAGAAGCCGCGGATCGCATAGCCCTCGCCCAGGATTGCCTCTGCCTTGTCGCTGGCGACAAGGCGCGCGGTGTTGGGATCCCTGAGATCGCCAAAGCTCACGAGCACGGGGATGAGCTCTCCTTGCACCGGGACAATGCCGGTCTGCCGGCTCATGTCCTTGAACGACACCCGGCTGCCGCGCGCGGCGCCATAGGCGCGGAGCGCCACATAGTTGATGTCGTCGAGGTCGAGCTTGGCGCCCTGCTGGTGCGCCAGCAAGACCACGATGTTCTTGCCTTGGCCGAGATCGACGAACACGGCCTCCCCGCGCGTCGTGGTGCGGCCGCTGCGGTTATAGTTGCGATCGGGCACGACAGCGAGAATGGCCGACCCGGTCTTGATCCCGGCGGGCGTCGTCACCTCGACCGTTAGGCGGTATTTGTGGTCCGGCCGGTTGATCCGGATCTGGTCGCCGCCTACGAGCAAAGCCAACAGCCCGAGCAGACCGGCCCACTTGCTGATAACGCCCAAGCGCCCCTCACTTCCTTTTCGCCACCGCTCTGCACCGTTCGCGCGGCAGCGTCAAACCGGCGCGTTGCCGCTCTTGATCTCGGGGCTATCGCATTTGAGGGGGCTTTTCCCTGCAGTCATCCTTCGAGGCGCCCGCTTTAGGCGGGCTCCTCAGGATGAGGGCGGAGTGCGTGGCTACAGTTTCAACAGGCACTGATCCAGATTAGCCTCATCCTGAGGAGGCGCGTAAGCGCCGTCTCGAAGGACGAGGCGTGCGCGCAGGCCGCCGCCAAAAGTGATCTGCGATAGCCCTGCTCTTGATCGGAAGCGTGATTGTCGAAAGAGTGCCCCCATTGCAGCCACCAAAGACAGGATACGATGTGACCTTTCCCGCAAATGAACGATCCCGCTCCCGTGCCGACCTCGCGCGGGATCAGGCCTGGGCAATCGCGGTCGGAGGCATCGGCGTCGTGCTGTTCACCGCGCTGCTCGCCTTCACCTGGTATTTTGCGGCCACCCTGCTGCTGATCTTCACCGGCATGCTGCTCGGCCTCGGTCTCAATGCTCTGGTCAATGCGCTCGGCCGCCGGGTCCAGCTGCCTCACACGGTCCGGCTTGCAATCGTCTGTGTCGCGCTCGCTTTGCTGCTCGCGGGCATCGCCTATCTCGGCGGCGCCACCATTGCCGAACAGGCCTCGCTGCTGAGCAAGACCATCAAGTCGCAGATCACCAATGTCAGGTCCCTGCTCGAGAGCCACGGCATCGACACCAGCTTCTTCGATCTCGGCAACGCTGCCTCGGACCCCGCCGCCAACGCGTCCTCGGAGGCGACGCCCGCGCCGGCAACTCCCTCGCGCGCTCCACTGCCCAGTGCCGGCACGCTCGCCTCCAGCGGCGGGGCGATCGTGAGCCAGACCCTCAAGCTGCTGCTCGGCACCATCCACGGCGTCGGCAACATCTTCATCGTGCTGTTCCTGGGCCTGGCCTTCGCCGCCCAGCCCAGCGTCTATCATGACGGCCTGCTGTTCCTGGCACCGGCGCGGCACCGTACCCGTGTCGCCCTGGTCATCGACCGTATCGCTGAAACGCTCGAGCGCTGGCTGATCGCCCAGATCATCGTCATGATCGCGGTCGGTGTCGTAACCTGGATCGGACTTGCCGTCATCGGCATCCCCGGCGCGTTCATCCTGGGAATCCAGGCGGGCCTGCTCGCCTTCATCCCCACGGTGGGAGCCATCATCGCCGGCGTCATCGTGGTCCTGGCGAGCCTCGCCTCGGGCTGGATCCCCGCCTTGTCGGCGTTTCTGCTGTTCATGGGCGTGCACGCCATGGAAAGCTACGTGCTGACGCCGATTTTGCAGCGGCAAGCACTCGACATTCCGCCGGCCACGCTGTTCGCGTTCCAGATCCTGCTGGGCGTCGTGTTCGGCATCTGGGGCCTGGCGCTGGCGCTCCCGCTGGTCGCGATCGCCAAGGTCATGATCGACCATGTCAAGACCTACGAGGCGTCGCCTCTCGCGGAGGCGGCCTAGAGCATGATCCGGACCCGGAGGATCGCGTTAGCGGAAAGTGTGGAGCGGTTTTCCGATAAGATCATGCTCCCGAGATAAAGCCTCAGGTCGTCAGCACGGTCTCGGTGTGCTCGACCTCGGGAGGCGCGGCAAAATACTGGCCGACCAGGCCGCGCCATTCGGTGAAATTCTCCGAGCCGCGGAAGTCCACGGTGTGGTTCTCCAGCGTCGCCCATTTCACCATCAGCCGGTAACGCTGCGGCTTCTCGATCGACTTGTGCAGCTCGAAGCCGTGAAAGCCCTTGGAGCGGCCGAAAGCGGCCTTGGCCTTGGCAACGGCGGCCTCAAAATCCTTCTCGCTGCCCGGCTTGACGTCAATTTGCGCGATCTCGGTGATCATCGGCTTTCCACCCTTTTTGTTGATGGCCGTGTCTACCGCAGATGGCGACAAAGAAAAAGGCGCTGAAGCGGCGCCCTGCCCGGTCTGGAAATGCAGGCCTGTCAGGCGAACAGCAGGACCGTGCCCGCGACGATCAGCGCACAACCCGCGAACAACACGAACGGCCAGTAGCTGCGTTGCTGCGTGTAGCGGCCTTGCGCACGACGCTCGGTGATCAGCGCGCTCTCGTATTCGTCCGCAGTGGAGAACAGACAGGCGAAACCGCCGCGGGCCGAGGCAGCTTCGGCTTCGAGCGACATCAGGGCGGCTTGCGGATTCCGTCGACGGATCGATTCCATGACCACGATGGTAGGGATCGAATGGTAAACAGAGATTTACCGCAAGCCCGCCCTGCATGCTCACGCGGTGACCGGACGCGCCTGCGATGCGCCGGTCCGCGCCGCGCTCTGGCGGCGCCAGTTCTCCAGCGACAGCGGCAGCTCCTCGGCCGCCTCGACGCGGTTGCGGCCGCCGCGCTTGGCCTGGTAGAGCGCGGTGTCCGCCGAGGCCAGCAGCACCTCCAGCTCGGTGCCGGCCGGACCTCCGGCAACGCCGATGCTGACGGTGGTATCGACCGGACCTTCGTCGACCACGACGCCGGAGGTCTCGAACGCCTCGCGCACGCGCTCGGCGACCAGCACGCCCTCCTCCAGTGAGCATGGCAATAGCGCGGCGAACTCCTCGCCGCCGATGCGTCCCGACAGGTCGGAGATGCGCAAATTGCTGACCACGACGGTGGAGAACAGCTTCAGCATCTCGTCGCCGGCGGGATGGCCGAAGCGGTCGTTGATCGACTTGAAATGGTCGATGTCGAAGATCATCACGGTCACCGGCCGCCCGGCCTTGGCCTCGCGCTCGATCACGCGCGCACAAGCCTCCGAGAAGCCGCGCCGGTTGAGCATGCCGGTCAAGGGATCGGTCGATGCCGCAGTCCGATGCGCGGTGACGGTGCGTTCCGACACCAGCATGAAGATGACGAACACGGTGCCGACGGCATAGAGTATGAGCTCGACCGCGAACACGGTGACCCAGATGCTCGAGGAGAAGCCGGCATCATGCGGGCGCAGGAAGCTGCCGATCAGGATCGGCAGCATCAACACGCAGCCGTGCATCACCGGCATCACGAAGGCGGGCCAGCGCCGTTGCACGCTCTTGCGCCGTTCGGTCCAGAGCTCGCTCGCAGTCAGCGCCGCGTACACCGAGACGATGCCGGCACCGACGAGCATGCGCAGCATCGATGAAGCGGGATCGAGCAGCGTCGCAGCAGCGACCCAGGCGAGCGCGCCGAGCACGAGCCCCGGCCAGTTCGGGTTGCGGCCGTGGAAGACGCGCGCCGCGTTCCAGACCATGCCGCAGGCGATGAAACCGACCGCGTTCAGTGCAAGGTAAATGTGCGGCCCCAGCCTGTCGCCCGCCGCGGTCCATAGCGCGACGGAGGCGGCACCGAGCAGATAGGCGGTGCCCCACCATTTCAGCGCCGGGCTGTTCTCCTGCTTGCCGAAAAACACCATCATGGCGCCGAGCAGTGCGGCGACCATGGTGGCGACCAAATAGAGCGTGATGCTATCGAGCGACATCATGTCGGCCCCCTCTAGAACATAGCAGTTACGCGATCGGCCCAGCCGATTTGCGCGCCCTTCCGAAGGCAACGCTAGGTCTCGCCGGTTCCATTCAGGTTTTCGCCGGTCCCTAAGTTTTCGGGAAACACGCCATCAATTTGCATACAAACGAACAACAAAAAGGGCGCTGAAATCAGCGCCCTTTTGCATCTCATTGAAGCCGCTTTCGCGGCGAATGCGACAAAAGCGATTAACGCTTCGAGAACTGGAAGGACCGGCGGGCCTTGGCCTTGCCGTACTTCTTGCGCTCGACCACGCGCGAGTCGCGGGTGAGGAAGCCGCCCTTCTTGAGCACGGAGCGCAGCTCCGGCTCGAAATAGGTGAGCGCCTTGGAGATGCCGTGACGGACCGCGCCGGCCTGGCCGGACAGGCCGCCGCCGGCGACGGTGCAGATCACGTCGTACTGGCCCGAACGCTGGGCCACGGAGAACGGCTGCTCGATCATCATGCGCAGCACGGGACGGGCGAAATAGACCTCGACCTCGCGCGAGTTGACGGTGACCTTGCCGGCGCCCGGCTTGATCCAGACGCGGGCGACCGCGTCCTTGCGCTTGCCGGTGGCGTAAGCGCGGTTGAACTTGTCGACCTTCTTCTCGTGCTTGGGCGCCTCGGGCGCGGCCGCCGTCTTGAGCTGCGAGAGCTGGTCGAGCGACTGAATGGATTCGGCCATGTTATGCGGCCCTCGTGTTCTTGCGGTTCAACTTGGCGATATCGATCTTCTCGGGCTGCTGCGCCTCGTGCGGATGATCGGCGCCGCCGTAGACACGGAGGTTACCCATCTGCACGCGGCCGAGCGGACCACGCGGGATCATGCGCTCGACGGCCTTCTCGAGCACGCGCTCGGGATGACGACCCTCGAGGATCTGGCGCGCGGTGCGCTCCTTGACATGGCCGACATAGCCGGTGTGCTTGTAGTAGGTCTTCTGCTCGCGCTTGCGACCGGTGAGGACCGCATGCTGCGCGTTGATGATGATGACGTTGTCGCCGCAATCGACGTGCGGGGTGTAGGTCGGGAGGTGCTTGCCGCGCAGGCGCATGGCGACGATGGTGGCGAGGCGGCCGACGACCAGACCCTTGGCGTCGATCAGCACCCACTTCTTCGTCACCTCAGCCGGCTTTGCCGAAAAGGTTTTCATGTCGGAGTTTCCGTGGACGGGAGATATCGGCGCGAACACCGCACCAGACTGCGCGCGGTTCTAGAGAAGAGCGGCGCAACGGTCAATGCCTCAGAGATGAAATTAGTTACGTAAAATCAATGCCTTAAAAATATGGTACGATAATACCCGCGAAAACCTCAAACATTTGGAATGGAATAGGTCGAGGTGACATGAGCGATCGGATCCGGCGAGGTGCCGGACAGCAGCTTCACCTCCCCGACCGCCAACCGTTTGCCGAGCTTGAGCAGTCGCGCCTCCGCCAGCACGTCCTGGCCGGGCTGGCCCTTGCGCAGGAAGTTGATGTTGAGATTGGTGGTCACGGCGAGCCCGATCGGCCCGATGGCAGACAGCAGCACCACGTACATGGCGAAATCGGCCAAGGCCATCAGCGTCGGGCCGGACACGGTGCCGCCCGGTCGCAGCATCTTTTCGCTGTAGCGCTGCCGCAGAAGGCAGGTCTGTCCGTCCGCGCTTTCGATCGTGATGTCGTCGCCGCTGAAGGCCTGGGGAAACTCGTGGCGGAGGAACTGCTCGAGCTCCGCCACGCTCATTTTCGCTGCCGCCATGCTATTCCCACCCTCGCTTCACTTGCCCTGTTACATTAAGTTAGCTGCGTCATTCAAATGCAATAATCCAACGGAAACGCTTCGATGTCCGTTCAGGCCGCCCGCGCCCCCACCCCGCAACCGCCGATCCTGCTGCGCGAGATCGTCGGCAGCGTCGCCGTGCTCACGCTGAACCGACCAGCCGCGCGCAACAGCCTTTCCGAGGCGATGATCGGACAGCTGCATGCGAGCCTAAACGCAATCGCGGAAGACAAGCACATCCGCGCGGCCGTCATCGCGGCCAACGGCCCCGCTTTTTCCGCCGGCCACGACATAAAGGAACTGACCGCGCGCCGCACCGATCCGGATCGGGGTCGGGCTTATTTTGCGCAGATCATGACGGCCTGCAGCGCGATGATGCAGGCGGTCGTGCATCTGCCGAAGCCCGTGGTCGCGGCCGTCCAGGGCATCGCGACCGCCGCCGGCTGCCAGCTCGTCGCCAGCTGCGATCTTGCGATCGCATCGCACGAGGCGAAGTTCGCCACACCCGGCGTCGATATCGGCCTGTTCTGCTCGACCCCGATGGTGGCGCTGTCGCGCAACGTCCCGCGCAAGCAGGCCATGGAGATGCTGCTGACGGGCGAGCCTGTCACGGCCGACCGCGCCCGCGAGATCGGGCTCGTTAACCGTGTCGTTCCCGCCGGCACCGAACTCGGCGCCGCGATCGAGCTCGCGCAACAGGTCGCGTTAAAATCCGCCTACACGATCAAGCTCGGCAAGGAGGCCTTCTACCGCCAGGCCGAGATGAGCCTTGCAGACGCCTATCGCTATGCCGCAGAGGTGATGACCGAGAACATGATGGCGCGCGACGCCGAGGAAGGCATCGGCGCCTTCATCGAGAAGCGCGCGCCGACATGGCGGGATGAATGACCCCCGCCAACAAGAAAAGATAAGTGATGAACCACGACGCCTATCCCGACAATTACGTCCGCGGCATCCTCAACAGCGTGAAATCCATCGCGATGGTCGGGGCCTCGCCGGTCAATGTGCGGCCGAGCTATTTCGCGTTCAAATACCTGATGCAGCGCGGCTACGACATGATCCCGGTCAATCCCGGCCATGTCGGCAAGGAGCTGCTCGGAAAGCCGTTCGTCGCATCACTGTCGGATATCGGCCGCCCCGTCGACATGGTCGACATCTTCCGCAACTCTAGCCACATCATGCCCGTCGTCGAGGAGGCGCTCACGCTCGACCCGCTGCCGAAGGTGATCTGGATGCAGCTCGGCGCGCGCGACGATGCGGCGGCCGCGAAAGCGGAATCAGTCGGGATCAAGGTGGTCATGAACCGCTGCCCCAAGATCGAATATGGCCGCCTGTCGTCAGAAATCTCCTGGATGGGCGTGAATTCGCGCACGCTCAGCTCCAAGCGCGCGCCGGCGCCGACGCAGGGCATGAGGCTGTCCCTCAATCGGATGAGTGTCGGCGGTGGCGACACCGCCGCATCGGATCGCGCTGCGAAGAACAAGAGCGAGCAAAGCTGACGCGATTGCGAAGGCTTCGTTTCGCAAACGCGACAATGCGCAGCACGATCGTTCCCAAAATGATTCCGATGTGACGCCGCGCCTTGACGGCGGGCACGGCGCCGATCAGCATGCCGCGCGAATTTCAGGCCACAAGAACAGGACGCCCAAATGAGCGATCGCCTTCCGGGATTTTCAACGCTCGCCGTGCATGCCGGTGCACAGCCCGACCCCACCACCGGCGCGCGCGCGACTCCGATTTATCAAACGACCTCTTTCGTCTTCAACGATGCCGATCACGCCGCCTCGCTGTTCGGCCTGCAGGCGTTCGGCAACATCTATACCCGCATCGGCAATCCCACCAATGCGGTGCTGGAAGAGCGCGTCGCCGCACTCGAAGGCGGCACGGCCGCGCTCGCGGTCGCTTCCGGCCATGCCGCGCAGGTCGTGGTGCTGCAGCAGCTGCTTCAACCCGGCGACGAATTCATCGCCGCGCGAAAGCTCTATGGCGGCTCGATCAACCAGTTCACGCACGCCTTCAAGAGCTTTGGCTGGAACGTGGTGTGGGCCGATCCCGACGATATCGCGAGCTTCGAGCGTGCGGTGACGCCGCGCACGAAAGCGATCTTCATCGAGTCCATCGCCAACCCCGCCGGCAGCATCACCGACATCGAGGCGATCTCGACCGTGGCGCGCAAGGCGGGCGTGCCGCTGATCGTCGACAACACGCTGGCTTCGCCCTATCTGATCCGTCCGATCGACCACGGCGCTGACATCGTCGTGCACTCGCTGACGAAATTCCTGGGCGGCCACGGCAACTCGCTCGGCGGCATCATCGTCGATGCCGGCACCTTCGACTGGTCCACGGGCGGCAAGTACCCCATGCTCTCGGAGCCGCGCCCGGAATATCACGGCATCCGGCTGCAGGAGACCTTCGGCAATTTCGCCTTCGCGATCGCCTGCCGCGTGCTGGGCCTGCGCGACCTCGGACCGGCGTTGTCGCCGTTCAACGCCTTCATGATCCTGACCGGCATCGAGACTCTGCCGCTGCGCATGCAGAAGCACTGCGACAATGCCAAAGCCGTTGCCGAATACCTCGCGGGACATCCGGCGGTGGCCTCGGTGAGCTATGCCGGGCTGCCGAGCGACAAGTACAATCAGCTCGCGCGCAAATACGCACCAAAGGGCGCCGGCGCGGTGTTCACCTTCAGCCTGAAGGGCGGCTATGACGCCGGCGTCAGCCTGGTGTCGAAGCTGCAGTTGTTCTCGCACCTCGCCAATGTCGGCGACACCCGCTCGCTGGTGATCCATCCGGCCTCGACCACGCACAGCCAGCTCGACGACGCCGCCAAGATCAAGTCCGGCGCCGGCCCGGACGTGGTCCGGATCTCGGTCGGTATCGAGGACAAGGAAGACCTGATCGCGGATCTGGAACAGGCGCTGGGGACGTAGCGCCTGGGAACGACGGCGGCCGTTTTGGCCGCCGTCGGTTAACCCTCATTAACCATATCTGCCTCATACATCGTGCTTGGATCGCCCCTTTGATTCGGAGCTGACGATGCTGCGCTGGATGGTGCCCGCTCTGGCTGTGATGCTAACGGCCTCGGCGGCCATTGCGGCCGATCTGCCGGCGACGCCGAAGCGGCGCGCGGCCGGGCCGCCGCAGGACCCACCTCAGGTCTATGTCGAAACCGATCCGGATGCGCTGATCTCGCCGGCCTACGGCATCGGCAGCTACATCCGCAACCTGCCGGGCACGCCGCTGCTGCCGGGCTCCCACACCTTGCCTGGCTATTACGGCCGCCCCTGGAGCTACGATTATCAGGGCGCCTATTACGGCGGGAAACAGGTCGATTATTTCTGGCGCCTGCCCTACGCGTGCGGTGTCTACAGCTATTGCTGATCAGCCGGGCTGATGGTGATCAGCCGGGCTGACCCACGGGGACCGCGCGCGGCTGCGCCTGCGCAGACTGCCGTGACGCCAGCCGCTCCACCTGCATCACTGCCAGCGTCAACACCACGATCGCAACCGCCTGGTGGGTCAGCGCGAGATCGATCGGCACCTGGTTGAGCAGCGTGAGGATGCCGAGCACCGCCTGCACGCTCACCGCTGCGAACAGCCACAACGCGCCGCTCGCGGCCGCACCTGCACGCGAGCGCACCGCGTCGATCGCATGCAGCAGCGCCAGCACGATCAACACGTAGGCGGTCATGCGGTGCTCGAACTGCACCGTCAGCACATTGTCGAACATGTTGCGCCACCACGGCGTCTCGAACCACAGCCGTTCCGCCGAGGGGATGAGCGCCCCATCGATCTCAGGCCAGGTGTTGTAGGCCCGCCCGGCACGCAAGCCCGCGACCAGCGCACCGAAATAGATCTGCACGAAGGTCACCGCGAGCAGCACCGCGCTCGTGAACCGCAGCCGAGCCGGCGCCGCGATCTGCGGCCGCTGCTCGAGCCGCCGCACCGTCCAGACGATCCCCGCGAAAATCAGGAGCGCGAGCGAAAGATGCGTCGCCAGCCGATATTGCGACACCTCGGTGCGTTCCGTCAGGCCCGAGGCCACCATCCACCAGCCGACCGCCCCCTGGAGGCCGCCGAGCGCAAACAGCAGCCACAGCCTGCGCTTCAGCTCACCCGACAGTCCGCCGCGCCAGAGGAAGAACAGGAACGGCAGCAGATAGGCGACGCCGATGAAGCGGCCGAGCAGCCGGTGGCTCCACTCCCACCAGAAGATCGTCTTGAACTCGGACAGGCTCATGCCTGAATTCAGCTCGCGATATTGCGGGATCTTCTTGTAGGCCTCGAACGCCTCGGCCCATGCCGCTTCCGACAGCGGCGGAACACTGCCCGTGACCGGCTTCCATTCGACGATCGATAGGCCCGATTCCGTCAGCCGTGTCGCACCGCCAACCAGCACCATCAGTGCGATCAGCGCGGCCACACAGATCAGCCACCAGCGCACGGCGCGATGCGGCTCGGATGGGGCGGAATTCGTCGTCATTTCAAGGACAAAACCAAGCCTGTGGCGAAGAGACTTGAACCCGGTTGAGTGCCCCTTATAGTCCCCCGCTCCCGCAGCGCAAGTAACGCGAAAGCCTTAAAGTTCCCGCCATGACGATCCGCACCCGCAAGTTCCTCGGCGCCATCCTGCTCCTGGTGCTGGCCACCGTTTGGGCCCTGCTCGGCATGGCGGCGGCGCAGATGCCGTGGATCGCCGAATCCGGCTGGCGGCAGGCGATCTACTACGTCGTGGTCGGCATGGGCTGGGTGCTGCCGGCGATGCCGATCGTGAGCTGGATGCAGCGGCCCGATCGCCTCAGGTCTGGCTCGTAGCGCTCCCGGTCGGCCGCACCGGCGCAAAAGCGGCGCCCGACACCAGCACGCGCAGCATCCGCAGCGAGCGCACCCGCCCGTCCCAGGAGATCCGCGGCAGCGCGCGCAAGTTCGTCCGTCCCTCCGCCTCCACGATGCCCGGGATCGTCGAGGCCGCGCTGGCGAAGCCCGCCTGCTCCGCCATCACGACGTGGCTGCGCCGGAACGAAGCGCGGTCGCCGAACGGATAGGCGAAATGCCTGATCTCGCGGTTGAAAGCCGATTCCGCCACGGCCTTGCCCATCGTCATCTCGCGCAGTGCGGCCGCGTCCTTCATGTTGGCCAGCATCGGATAGTTCACCGTTGCGCTGCCGATCGTCACGAGCGGATCGCCGGCGAGCCTGGCGAGGTCCTCCCAATCCATCGACGCCTCGCGCGAGAGCGCGGCGAGGTCGATCCGGTAGCGCGTACAGAGATCGGCGATCGCGGCCGACAGATCCGCCGGCGGCAGCGAGCGCAGCCAGCTCTCCAGATGCGAGAACAGCGCCTGCTTCCCGGCCTTGTCGGCGACCGTGAAGCGCTGCTCCTTGTCGCCCATCATCAGGTCGATGCGGCTCTCGCGCGCGATCACCTGCTCCAGGGCGAGCCACCAGGCCTCGCCGACGCCGTCGGGAAAAGCGGTCGGCACATAGATCGTAAAAGGCACGGCGTGACGCGCCAGCACCGGATAGGCGAAGGTGATGAGATCCTTGCCGGCGCCATCGAAGGTCAGCGCCACGAAGCGACGCTTCTCCGGCAGCATCACCGCGCGCCGGCAGACCTCGTCCATGCCGAGAAAATCGTAGTTCCACCGCTTCAGCGCGCGGATGGCGCGATCGAGGAATTGCGGCGTGATCTCGTGCTCGCGCAGCGGCTGAAATCCGCGCCGCCGAGGCCGCACGTAGCGGAAACGCAGGATGGCGCCGGCACCGCGACTGCGCAGCATGGCCTGGCCGGTGAACCAGGCCAGCTCGAGGCGCAGCCGTTCCAACCATCTGTCGTCGGAAGCCAAAATCCCACCCTTCGCGCGCGCCGGCGGTCAGTTCCCTCGCCCCAGTCATTACCCTTTGTTGACCTTTGTTTGCAAAGGTCGGCCACGGGCCGAAATACGTATTTTCGATTTCTCGACAGGTTTCGCGAATGACCATGGCTGCGGCGATGCAAAGCCGGACGGCAGAAGCGCCAGCGCGGTCGAGAGCGAGCCGTATCGCGCGAGTGGAGATCGTCACGGATCTCGCCGAGGCCGAGGCGGTCTGGCGCGGCTTCGAGGCGAGCGGCCATCTCTTCACGCCCTACCAGCGCTTCGACCTGCTCGATCCGTGGCAGCGGCTGGTCGGCGCCCGTGAAGGTGCCCGGCCGTTCATTGTGATCGCCCGCGACGCCGATCGGCGCCCGCTCCTGCTGCTGCCGCTCTCGCTGCGGCAGGGCCACGGCGTGCGCACCGCCGGCTTCATGGGCGGCAAGCACACCACCTTCAACATGGGCCTGTGGAACGCCGAGTTCGCAGCAGAGGCCGCCAGCGCCGATCTCGATGCACTGCTTGCGCCGCTCGGCGAGCACGCCGACGTGCTCGCACTGACACAGCAGCCCGAGCGCTGGCACGACCAGCAAAACCCGTTTGCAGCCCTGCCGCGGCAGCGCCCGATCAACGGTTGCCCGCGACTGGTGATGGAGCCGGGCGGCCCGCCGGCCTCGCGGATCAGCAATTCCCTCCGCCGCCGCCTCAAGAGCAAGGAGAAGAAGCTTCAGTCCCTCGCCGGCTACCGCTATCACCTGGCGACGTCGGACGCAGACATCATCCGCCTGCTCGACTGGTTCTTCCGTGTCAAGCCGGCGCGGATGGCGGAGCAGAAGCTGCCGAACGTCTTCGCCGAACCCGGCGTCGAGCAGTTCGTCCGCAGCGCCTGCCTCGCGCCGCGCGGCGAAGGTCATGTCATCGACATCCATGCGCTGGAATGCGACGAGGAGGTGATCGCGATCTTCGCCGGCGTCGCCGACGGCGAGCGCTTCTCGATGATGTTCAACACCTACACGATGTCCGAGCACGCCCGCTACAGCCCCGGCCTGATCCTGATGCGCTATATCATCGACCGCTACGGCGAACGCGGCTACCGCTCGCTCGACCTCGGCATCGGCTCGGACGATTACAAGCGGATGTTCTGCAAGGACGACGAGGCGATCTTCGACAGCTTCGTCCCCCTGACCTCGCGCGGCAAGCTCGCGGCCATGGCGATGTCCTCGCTCAGCCACGGCAAGCGGCTGGTGAAGCAGAACCAGATGCTGTTCGACATGGCCCGCCGGCTGCGGCAGGCGTTCGGGTAGCTCTTTCCACTTGCACGGCTGTCTTCCCTTCTCCCCTTGTGGGAGAAGGTGGCGCGAAGCGCCGGATGAGGGGTATGCCTCCGCGAGCTCGAATGGAAAGGTGAACTCGCGGAGAGATACCCCTCACCCGTCTCGCCGCTAACGCGGCGAGCCACCCTCTCCCACAAGGGGAGAGGGTAAGAAAGCCTACGCCGCCACCACGCGCGGCGTCTCGGCGGCATCGGACGGCTGCACCGGCTTGCTCAGCATCGCCACCGCGCTGAAGCCGACGGCTCGCAGCTGCTCGCACATCTGCGCGCGCGCATCCGCTGCCATCGCGGCGTCGGGCACCACGACGGCGCGGGCATGCGCGGTGAGCAGCTCGGCCGGAAGGTCGGAGGCGCTGCCGGCATCGATCAGCACGTGGTCGTAAGCCCGCAGCAGCGCGTCGATCGCGAGTGCGACGCGCGGCGACTGCAGCAGGCTGCGGTCGAAGCCGGGACGGCCGGCCATCACCAGATGCAGCCGCGACAGCTTGTCCCGGGTGATGACTTGCGCGAACGAGGCCTCGCCCTGCATCAGCTCGGCAAGGCCGGGAGCCTGCGCATCGGCGGAGACTGCGGCAATGGTCGGCGAGGAGGCGGCGAGATCGACCACGACGACGCGTGCATCGCGCGCCAGGTTCCGCGCCAGCGTCAGCGTCGACAGCGTGATGGCGTCGCCCGGCGCCGTGCCGAGCACCGTAACCTTCTTGGCCGCAGCGCCCGCGGCACGCAGATCGTCGGCCAGACGCTCGATCTCGGCGAATTCACTCGTATCCAAATCGGCCGCCATCTCCGGCTGCAGCGGCGCGGGCTCCGCCAACACCGGATCGAGCATTGGTTCGCCGCCCCTGTCGACCACGGGCTCGATGGCCCGCTGAACGACCAGCGGCTCCCGGCGCACCGGCGTCTGCGCGGAGCCCATTGCCGCGCCCGGCGCGGTCTGGCGCAGCAGCTCGCCGGTGACGACGACGCCGGACGAGAGCAGCAGCGTTGCGATCGTTGCGATCAGCACGATCGGCAGCTTCTTCGGATAGGCCGGCGTGTTCGAGACGATGGCGCGCGAGATGATGCGGCCGTCAGTCGGCGCGGTGTCGATGGTCTCGCGGGTGTTGGCCTCGCGGTACTTGGCGAGATAGGTCTCGAGCAGATCGCGCTGCGCCTTGGCCTCGCGCTCCAGCGCACGGAGCTGGACGTCCTGGCCGTTGGTGGAGGCCGCCTGCTTCTTGAGCTGCTCGAGGCTCACGGTGAGGCCATCGACCCGACCGCTGGCGATCCGGGCGTCGTTCTCGAGCGAGCGCGATATCTTGGCGGCTTCGTCTCGAATCTGATTGTCGAGGTCGCCGAGCTGAGCCTTCAGCTCCTTGATCCGGGGATGATTGCCGAGCAGCGTCGACGATTGCTCGGCGAGCTGCGCCCGCAGCGTCACCCTCTGCTCCGACAGCCGGCGCATCAATTCGGAGTTCACGACCTCGGACGCCTCGATCGGCTTGCCGCTCTGGAGCATCTCCTTGATCAGCCGTGCCTTGGATTCCGCATCCGCCTTCATCGAGCGCGCATTGTTGAGCTGGGTATTGACCTCGCCCATCTGCTGGTTCGACAGCGTGGTGTTGTTGGTTCCGACGAACAGGCTGGACTTGGAACGGAAGTCCTCGACCCGCGCCTCGGCGTCCGAGACCTTCTTGCGCAAACTCTCGATCTCGCCGGCCAGCCATTGGCTGGCGTTCTTGGCCTGCTCCTGGCGCGCGGCCTGCTGCAGCACGAGATAGCCGTCGGCGATCGAGTTGGCGACGCGCGCGGCGAGCTCGGGATCGGCGGACTGGAATTCGACCACGATCACGCGCGACTTGTCGACGGCGTAGGCCGAAAGTCGCTCGTAATAGGAATCGAGCACGCGCTCTTCCGGCGTCATCGCGAACGGATCGCGGACGATACCGACGAGCGCGGCAAGCGACTTCAGCGGCGAGATGCCCTGCAGCACCGGGTCGAATTCGGGGCGCTCGGCGAGCTTGTTCTTCTTGATGATCTCGCGCGCCAGATCGCGCGACAGCACCAGTTGCACCTGGCTGGTGACGGCCTCGGCATCGAGCGCCTGCCGCTCCTCGGTGCGGTCGCTGTTCGGACGCAGGAACACGTTCTCGCGGCCGTCGATCAGAATCCGGGTTTCAGATTTGTAGCGCGGCGTGACGAGATTGACGATGGCGAGCGAGGCAACGAGCGCCAGCACCGTCGGCACGATGACCCAGCCGCGCTTGCGCGCCAGGGCCGCACCGAGCGCGTGCAGGTCGATGTCGCCGGATTCGACCTGTCCAGGCTTGGCGATGACGGGCGCGGGCTTCGCTTCGGGCTTCGCTTCGATCTTGGCCTCAACCTTGGCTTCGATCTTTTCGGCTTCCGCTTCGCGCTTTTCAGCCTTCGCTTCGCTCTTGGGCGCAGCTTCGCCTTTGGACTTCGCGACGGCCCGCGCGATCACAGCCTTGTCCTTGCCGGCACGCCAGAACGCTAAACGCATCGAACACTCCCGCAGGGCAATGCTGCGACTCTACCTCAACCGGGGCGATTACACTCCATTAAGGTTGCCGCTGGGTTAATCGGGACGACACGCGCCTTGCGCGCGTCGTCCCGTCACCGTTTGTTAACCACGAGGCCCCTTAATCCATCTCGATTATTTCGTGAGAATTGTTCGGCAAGTCGCCGTCGAGCTGGTTTTGATCATGCCCCCCTCTCCCGACCGGCCGCTTCGCATCCTTCACGCCGTGCGCGCTCCGGTCGGCGGCATCTTCCGCCACATCCTCGACGTCGCCAACGGCCAGGTTGACCGCGGCCATCATGTCGGCATCCTCGCCGACAGCCTCACCGGCGGCGAGCGCGCCGACAAGGCGCTGACCGAGCTTGCGCCGCGCCTGAAGCTCGGCGTCCACCGCATGGCGATCCGCCGCGAGCCGTCGCCCGATGACGTCCTGGTATGGCTCCGCATGCGGCGGCTCATCGCCACGCTCAAGCCCGACGTGCTGCACGGCCACGGCGCCAAGGCCGGTGCCTTCATCCGCATGCGGCGGCGCTCGGACGACACGATCCGGATCTACACCCCGCATGGCGGCTCGCTGCATTATCCGCTCAACACCTTCAAAGGCGAGTTCTACGCGCGGCTCGAACGCGCGCTGATGGACTCCACGGACCTGTTCCTGTTCGAGAGTGCCTTTGCGCGCGACACCTATCAGCGTATCGTCGGCACGCCGAAGGGCGTGGTGCATTGCGTCTTCAACGGCGTGACGCCGGAGGAATTCGAGCCGCTCATAACCGCCGAAGATGCGACCGACCTCTGCTACGTCGGCGAGTTCAGGCACATCAAGGGCGCCGACCTGCTGGTCGATGCCGTGGCGCGCTTGCACGAGGGCGGCAAGAAGGTCACGCTCACGCTCGGCGGCGACGGCGAGGAGACGGCCGCGCTGAAGGCGCAGGTCGAGCGGCTTGGCCTCGCGAACGCCATCCGCTTCATCGGTCACGTCAAGGCGCGCTACGGCTTCTCCAAGGGGCGGCTGCTCGTCGTCCCCTCGCGCGGCGATTCCATGCCTTATGTCGTGATCGAGGCCGGGGCCGCGGGCATTCCGATGATCGCATCCAAGATCGGCGGCATTCCCGAGATCCTGGGCGTCGACAGCCCCGCACTGTTCGGCCCGAGCGATCCCGAGGCCATGGCGGAGGCGATCGCCGCAGCGCTGGACGATCCGCAAGCCACCGCGCAACGCGCACTTTCCTTGCGCGAGCGCATCTCGGCGCACTTCTCGCAAGCCGCGATGGTCGAGGGCGTGCTCGCCGGCTATCGCGACGCATTTGCCAATCATTAACCATCCTTAAGTCCAGCTTTAGAGAATCTTCCGATTTGTTCGATAATCGAAGCGCCAGGGTATGCTTGCCCGGGCGCGCAATGCCGTGCCGCGGGTTCTGGAATGGACGTGAACGCCCGTGGAACCGCTCAACGCACGCTCGATGCTCGATGCCGCGGCCAGCGCTGCGGCAAAGCCTGCTGACCAGCCCTTCGTGGAGCGCCGTCGCCGGCTCTCGCCTGCCGCGCTCGACGTCGTCAACCAGAAGGTCGCCCGCGCCTATTCGCCGATCGTGATCGCCGGCTTCGTGCGCCTTGCCGATTTCGCGCTGCTGAGCCTCGTCGGCATCGCAATCTATCTCGGCTACGTCATGCCGCTCGCGGGGGCGTTCAGCTGGATCTATCCAGCCGAGGTCATCGCCGTCGCCATCGCCGCCGTGGTCTGCTTCCAGGCTGCCGACATCTACCAGGTGCAGCTGTTCCGTGGTCAGCTCCGGCAGATGACGCGGATGATCTCGTCCTGGTCGTTCGTCTTCCTGCTCTTCATCGGCATCTCCTTCTTCGCCAAGTTCGGCAGCGAAATCTCGCGGCTGTGGCTCGCCGCCTTCTACTTCCTCGGACTCGCCGCGTTGATTGCCGAGCGCCTGGTGCTGCGCGCGCTGGTCCGCGCCTGGGCGCGCCAGGGCCGGCTCGACCGCCGCACCATCATTGTCGGCTCCGACAGCAACGGCGAGCAGCTGGTCGAGGCGCTGAAGGCGCAGGAGGATTCCGACATCCACGTGCTCGGCGTGTTCGACGATCGCAACGACAGCCGCGCGCTCGACACCTGCGCCGGCGCGCGCAAGCTCGGCAAGGTCGACGACATCGTCGAGTTCGCCCGCCGCACCCGCGTCGACCTCGTGCTGTTCGCGCTGCCGATCTCGGCGGAGACCCGCATCCTGGAGATGCTGAAGAAGCTCTGGGTGCTGCCGGTCGATATACGCCTCTCCGCGCACACCAACAAGCTGCGCTTCCGGCCTCGCTCCTATTCCTATCTCGGCGAGGTGCCGACGCTCGACGTGTTCGAGGCGCCGATCACCGATTGGGACCTGGTGATGAAATGGCTGTTCGACCGTATTGTCGGCAGCCTTGCGCTGCTCGCAGCCCTGCCGGTGATGGCGTTGGTTGCGCTCGCGGTGAAGCTCGACAGCCCCGGCCCGGTGCTGTTCCGACAGAAGCGGTTCGGCTTCAACAACGAGCGCATCGACGTCTACAAGTTCCGCTCGATGTACCACCATCAGGCCGACCCGACCGCCTCGAAGGTGGTGACCAAGAACGATCCGCGCGTCACCCGCGTCGGCCGCTTCATCCGCAAGACCAGCCTGGACGAACTGCCGCAGCTCTTCAACGTGGTGTTTTCAGGCAATCTGTCGCTGGTCGGCCCGCGCCCGCATGCGGTGCAGGGCAAGCTGCAGAGCCGGCTGTTCGACGAAGCCGTGGACGGCTATTTCGCCCGCCACCGCGTCAAGCCGGGCATCACCGGTTGGGCCCAGATCAACGGCTGGCGCGGCGAGATCGACAACGAAGAGAAGATCCAGAAGCGCGTCGAGTTCGACCTCTATTACATCGAGAACTGGTCGGTGCTGTTCGACTTCGTCATTCTCCTGAAGACGCCGGTCTCGCTGCTGACCAAGAACGAGAACGCGTATTGAGTTTCTCTGTCATGCCCCGCGTAGGCGGGGCATCCAGTACTCCGTAGCGCCAGTGGTTTCCACGATAGGCGCCGCGGAGTACTGGATCGCCCGGTCAAGCCGGGCGATGACGGCTGTGTTGTGGCGCATGAGTTGCGTAAGCGTATGAGCGTGTGATGGCGTATGCGGCGACAGCCGGTGGAGTGAACGCAGCCGCAACGGCCGCGCCCGGCGTGCTGGCGTTGCAGCGCGCGCTGGTGTGGCTGGTCGGCGCCTCTGGCGCCATCGTCTTCATCGAGCCGAGCCCTTACGAGATCGCGACGCTGCTCGCGACCGTCACCTTTTTCGCCACCGGCCTGCGCCTGCGTCTCGTGCTGATGCCGCTGCTGTTGATGCTGATCCTGCTCAATGTCGGCTACACCATCAGCGCGATTCCGCTGTACGAGCGGACGGAGGTGGTGAGCTGGATCGCGACCTCCTGGTACATGGCGGTGACCGTATTGTTCTTCGCCATGGTCATCTCCGAGGACACCGAGGCCCGGCTCGACATGCTGCGCCGCGGCCTCGTGGTCGGCGCGATGATTGCCTCGCTGCTGGCGATCGCCGGCTACTTCCACCTGGTTCCCGGCGGCAACGAGCTCTTGACGCTCTACGGCCGCGCGCGCGGCACCTTCAAGGACCCGAACGTGCTCGGCGCCTACCTGATCCTGCCGGCGCTGTTCGCGCTTCAGAGCGTGGTCTCCGATAAACTGGCCAAGGCATTCCGCAACGTCATCGCCTTCGGCATCATGTCGCTGGCGATCCTGCTCGCCTTCTCGCGTGCGGCCTGGGGCGGCCTGGTGCTGACCTCCGCCTTCATGCTGGCGCTGATGGTGCTGACCAGCCACACCAATGCGCAACGTTCGCGCATCGTCATCATGGCGATCGTCGCCGCGGTGCTCGGCCTCGCGCTGATCGTCGTGCTGCTGTCGTTCGATTCCACGGCGGAGATGTTCAAGCAGCGCGCGAGCTTCGGCCAGAGCTATGACGAAGGCCGCTTCGGCCGGTTCGGCCGGCACATCCTGGGTGCGGAGATGGCGCTCGATCTGCCGTTCGGCATCGGTCCACTGCAATTCAATCGCTACTTCCCCGAGGACACCCACAACTCCTACCTCAACGCCTTCATGTCCGGCGGCTGGCTCTCCGGCGTGTGCTATCCCGCGCTGGTCTTCACCACCGTCATCATGGGTTTCCGCCACGTCTTCATCCGTGTGCCGTGGCAGCGCGCCTACCTCGCGATCTTTTCCGCCTTCCTCGGCACCGTCGGCGAAAGCTTCGTGATCGACACCGACCACTGGCGGCACTTCTGGATGATGCTGGGCGCAGTGTGGGGGATGATCGCAGCCGCGCAAGCCTACAAGCTCAGGTCCGGCGAGGACGCTTCTTCAGCTTGAGATCCGGCCGCTTTTCGGGCGGCGTGTCGAGCAGACCTTTCAGTGCCTCGGTCGCCGCGAGCGTGCCCTTGTATGCTTCATTGGAGAAGCGAAGCAGCAGCCGCAATTCCTCGTCGGAATAGCCGTTGCAGACGTTCTCCATCGCCTGCTGCATCGGCACGTAATACTGGCCGAGGCCGGCGATCGCCTCCGGCACGACCGTGATGAAGACCTTGCGACGATCCTTCTCGTCTCTTTCGCGCCGCACCAGGCCCGCCTTTTCGAGCCGGTCGACAACACCGGTGATGGCACCGGTGGTCAGGCCGGTGACCTCGGCGAGCCGCCCTGCCGTGACGCGGCCTTCGAGATACAGGATGTCCATGCATTCGAGATCGGAATTGGCAATTCCGGCAACGTTGGCAACGGTCTGTCCGTAGAGCACGCCCTGCGCGGAGGACCTGCGCATGGCGTCCTCGAGTTCCTGCAGCAGCGCAGCGCGCGCCTTCGTCCTTGACAAGGCCCACCTCATCTCTTAGGCAATATATATCTTAGTCACTAAGATAATTAGTGACCGTAATTTCTCCTAGCACCACGGAAACGTCGGGAGCAAGCCATGGCCCACCGTCCCCGCAAGGGGCTGATCATCGGCGCCGGCATCGCCGGCCCCGTCGCCGCGATCCTGCTGCGCCGCGCCGGCATCGAATCCGCGATCTACGAGGCCTGGCCCTATTCGAAAGGGACCGGCGGCGGCCTGCAGATCGCACCGAACGGCATGCATGTTCTGGACGAGATCGGGCTGGCGAAGCAGCTGATCGACCGCGGCTCGGTCGCGGAAGCCTTCAACTTCTATTCGCAGGGCGGCGAGAAGCTCGGCTCGATCAACCGCGATCTGGCGCGGCGCTTCGGCCAGCCGGCCGTCAACATCGCGCGCGCCACGCTGAACGAGATCCTGATCGACAAGGCCTGGTGCGCCTCTGTCTCGCTCTATTTCGAGAAACGCCTGATCAAGATCGAGGATCGCGGCGACCAGCCGATCATCGCCTACTTCGCCGACGGCACCACCGCCGAAGGCGACTTCCTGATCGGCGCCGACGGCGTGCACTCGGTCGTGCGCCGCCAGGTCGTGCCCGACGGCCCGCAGCCGTTCGACACCGGCCTGATCGGCTTCGGCGGCTTCGTGCCGCATGCCGTGCTCGACGGCAGATCCATCGGCCAGCACGTCGAAACGACCTTCGGACAGAGCGGCTTCTTCGGCTATGGCTATTGCAGCTCCGATCGAAAAGACGGCGTGATGTGGTGGAGCACGCAGCCGGCGCACGGCATGGACGTGGCGACGTTCCGCGCGCTCGACCATGCGACGCTGAAGCAGCATCTGCGCAGCTTCCATCACGGCTGGCATGATCCGATCCCCGCCATCATCGAAACGGCCGAGAACATCGTGGTCACCGACACGCTCGACGTCGCGACCCTGCCGACCTGGTCGCGCAAGCGTTCGCTTCTGATCGGCGATGCCGCGCACGCGACCAGCCCTCACGCCGGCCAGGGCGCCTCGCTGGCGCTGGAGGACGCGATGCGATTTGCTCGGCTGATGCAGGAGGGCCAGGAGCTCGGCGCCACTTTCCAGGCCTTCGAGGCCGAGCGCCGCCCGCGCACCGAGAAGATCGTCGCGATCGCCCGCCGCAACGGCAACAACAAGCGCGAGTTCAGCGCCACCGGCGCCTGGATGCGCAATCAGATGCTGAAATGGCTGCTGCCACTGGGTGCCAAGGGCATGGACTTCATGTACGCGTATGATGCCAGGGCGGTGTGACAGAGACGGTGCCGTAGGGTGGGCAAAGCGCAGCGTGCCCACCACCGAGAGATGGTGGGCACGGCGCGTTGCGCCTTTGCCCACCCTACGAGAGCCAACCTAGCTCTCCACTTTGAACGTCAGCCCGGCATTGTCCTGCAGCCGCTTGATCAGCTTGTGCTGCATCGCTGCGCCCGGCGTCCAGAAGCCGGCGGGAACGTCGCTCGCATCGCGCAGCAGGCAGATGGCGCATTCGGAGATCATCTTCGAGGTCGAGCCGTAGCCGGGATCGCGGTCGCCGGTGACGCCGGCGCGGACCATGCGGCCGTCGGGGGCGATCGCGACATAGAGCAGATTGAACAGGCCGTTCTCCCGCTCCTCTTTCGACGGCCCCTCGCCCGGCTTCGGCGCGTTCGGGCCGGTCTTCTCGGCATTGGCCGCCATCACGCGCTTGGCGTTGGCCTCGCCCTTCTCGCCGGGACCGGTCAGCACCATCTCGTCGTAGACGAAGTCCTTCCCGTAGGGAAAGCCCATCAGCATGTTGGAGCGATGGACGTTGCGGGTGTTGATCAGCGCCATCATGAACGGCGCGGCCCAGGATTGCAGGTCCTCTTCGAAGACCGCCCTGTTGCCCTTTGGCTGCTTTGGGCCGGTGAAATCCGGCGTCAGCGCAAAGTGGTCGTTGAGGATGGCGACGAGGCTGAGGTCCTTGGCGACGGCATCGAAGGTCGCCTTCGCGCTCGCCGCGGTGCCGCCTGACAACGTGCCGCGCATGTCGCGCACGCGGCCCTTCACGCGCGGTGCCGGCGCGCCGAACACGCGCCTGGCTTCCTCCTGCACGAAGAAGGTGCCGAGCTCGAACGGCACGGAATCATAGCCGCAGGAGAACACGATGCGCGCGCCGCTCGCCTTGGCCGCCGCCTCGTACTTGTCGATCATCTGCCGCATCCAGACCGGCTCGCCGCAGAGATCGAAATAATCGACACCCGCAGCGACGCAGGCAGCTAACAGGTCCTCGCCGTAGAACTGGTAGGGGCCGACCGTCGTGATCACCGATTTGGTTTGCGCCACCATCGCCTTCAGCGACGCCGCATCCGACGCATCCGCCACGATCAGCGGCGTGTCGGCCGGCGCGCCGATCGCATCGCGCACCGATTTCAGCTTGTCGAGGCTGCGTCCCGCCATCGCCCATTTGAGCGCCTTGTCGTCCTTGTAACTCGCCGCCAGATATTCGGCGACGAGTTGACCGGTGAAGCCGGTCGCGCCGTAGACGACGATGTCGAATTTCGCAGAGCTCATGATCGGCCTTTACTTCTTCGCGTAGCTCACGCCCATGCCGGCACGGACGTCGCTTTGAATGCCATAGGGCGGGATCGGGTAGCGCAGGCCGTTCTTCGCCAGCGCCTTCATGCCCTCGATTGCCTTGGCGAGATGCGAGGGCTTCAATGCCATCAGCATCTCCTCGTCCGGCACGCCGCCATAGCGCCGTTCGGCATAGCATGGCAAGGACAGGCTGGGCTCCCCGGTCTTGAGCGCCCGCCCCCAGGAATCCGCGCAGGCGGTCTCGCCGACCACGCCCCATTCGAACTTCTTGTAGCCGGTATATTGCAGCCCGTTGATCAGGATGATCATCTGCCCCGGCGTCGCATAGACGAGGCAGATATCGGGAGGATCGAGCCGGCCGCTCGCGAGCGGGCTGACGGCGAGCGCCTGATAGTGCCCGAACGGAACCACGTCCAGCGCCGCCTGGCGCTTGCGCGCGTCCTCCGCCGTGCCGTGCCAGACCCCGACATAGTTTTCGCCGGCGAGCCATTTCTCGTCCTGCGGCGCAAGACCGATCACCGCGCGGCATTGGGCGCCTACGAGATCGTCGGCGGTGATGCCGACGGTCCAGCCCAGGCGCGCGGCCATGCTGACAATCTGATCGGTGGTGTGAATTGCGTTCGGGCGGCGGATCTTCGGGATCGCCTCCATTTCTGCGACGCTCGCGAACAGCTTCATGCCGATCACGTTCGTCTTCAGCCGCAGCAGGCTGTTGAGATCGGCGACGAGGCCGGCAAGGTCGATCCTGTCCGTACTCTGCTGTTGCATGGCTTCCTCCGCGCCGGCGATGGTGCGCCGCGTATTCTTGTTTTGCGGCTTTGTTCTAGTCCCTGCCCGGTCCCGGAAGCAACTCGGAGATCCTGCCCATCAGACGGTAAGCGGTAAGACCGATCCACTCGCGCACCGCAACTTCGGTTCGTCTCAAGCCGTCCGCGCCCATGTTGGTGAAGGAGAATAGATCCTCACGTCCCCCCATCCGCCAGTCCACCGGATAGGCCTCGACGTCAAATCCGGCCTTGCGGAAGATCCCCATCGAGCGCGGCATATGGAAGGCCGACGTCACCAGGAGCCAGCGCTCGCCGGGCTTTGGCGATACCAATTGCTTGGTGAAGATCGCATTCTCCCAGGTGTTGCGGGAGTTACGCTCGAGGATCAGGCGGTCCTTCGCGATGCCGAGATTCTCCAGGATCGGCGCGGAATAGTCGGCCTCCCTGGCCTCGCTCGACACCAGGTTCGCGGAGCCTCCGGTGAAGACGATGCGCGCATTGGGGTAGCGGCGCGCAAGCTCGGCCGGCGCAAACAGACGATCGGCCGCGTGCGCGACGACCGGCGTGCGATGCGCCGCCGACAGATCGGTGTCGACCGAGCCGCCGAGCACGATGATGCCGTCGGGCGCGCCGCGCGAGGCGTCCCACGCCGGGAAGCGCGACTCCAGCGGGTAGATCAGGAGATTGCCGAGCGGCGAGAACGCCGCGAGCGCCAGCAGCACCAGCGTGGTCACGGCAAGCCGGCGGCCAAACGCGGCAAAGCGCGTCGCCATCAGCACGACAGACACAATTCCGAGCTCGACCAGAAGATTGATCGGCAGCAGCGCGACGCCGATGGTCTTGGAGAGAGCGAAAAACAGAGGAGCCTCGCTGGAATGATCGTGCCTGCCATGCGCGGGCTTGGCCGGCACGGCCTTGTTCGGAAATCCTTCTTGAAAGAGGATCGATCGCCGGGTCAAGCCCGGACCGATCAAACCAACCGGACGCGGCAAATGACCCATCATCACCTGCATTCCAGCCCCGAAACCTGCCATTGGGGCTTCTTCGAAGCCGCACTCGAGCCCGTCCTCACCGTGGCCAGCGGCGACGAGGTGACGGTCGACACCATCAGCGGCGGTCCCGACATGCTGCCTGATCGCGACAGGTTTCACATTCCGCCCGAGATGCACGAGGTTCATGCCAGGAGCGAACGCATGCTGCCGGGCCACATCCTCACCGGTCCGATCGCGATCGAAGGGGCCGAGCCCGGCGACGTGCTCGCGGTCGAGATCCTCGACGTGC
Organism: Bradyrhizobium yuanmingense; assembly: GCF_025200905.1. Lineage (NCBI taxonomy): Bacteria > Pseudomonadati > Pseudomonadota > Alphaproteobacteria > Hyphomicrobiales > Nitrobacteraceae > Bradyrhizobium > Bradyrhizobium yuanmingense. The sequence goes on from NZ_CP104173.1 coordinate 4,056,021, forward strand.
AGCTCCGGCAGGATTGGGGCTGGAACATGATCAAGCCGCTGTCCGGCACCCTGCCCGACGATTTCCACGAGACGCGGATCCTGAACATTCCGCTCGACCGTACCACGATGGTCGGCCGCATGCCGTGGGGCCTCGACCTGCCGCTGAAGCCGTTCTTCGGCGTGATGGGCGTATCGCCGCCGCCAGCCTGGGGCCGCATCTCCTCGCTGATCCCGCGCGCGATGGGCGGCAATCTCGACAACAAGGAGCTAGGAGCCGGTGCGACGCTGTATCTGCCGGTGTTCGTGCCGGGGGCGATGTTTTCCTGCGGCGACGGCCATGGCGTGCAGGGCGACGGCGAGGTCTGCGTCACCGCGATCGAGACCGCGCTGCAGGGCCGCTTCCGCCTGACGCTGCGCAAGGACCTGAAGCTAGACTACCCCCGCGCCGAGACGCCGACGCATTACATGACCATGGCGATGGACCCCGATCTCGACCAATGCGTGGTGCGCGCGCTCCGCGACATGATCGCGCTGCTCGGCGAAACGCGAAATCTGTCGCGCGAGGATGCCTACACGCTGTGCAGCCTCGCCGCCGATCTCCGGGTGACCCAGACCGTCAACGGCGCCAAAGGCATCCATTGCATGATCGAAAAGGCGATCGTGCACGGCTGAGCCGCCGCGCCCTTTCCTGACCTGCCGACATCACGCCGCCGCCCGGTCTTCCCGGCGGCGCGTCGTGATGTGTCCGATTCTCAAGCGATTCCAATCACGTGAGCTTCCGCCCCGGCGCTGATTTGACTTCCACCCCCGAACCTAAATAGAGTCTTAATCGTTACTTTTATGTACCCGAGTAAGAGGCTAGCGTTCGGGCCATGGCCACCGAAAAAGCCGAGACTGACCGCATTCCCGTAACCTTGGCGCTCTCGACCATCGCGTATCTGGAGAAGCTGGTGAGACAGGGCACCCACGGCACCAGCGTTCCCGGCGTCGCACGGACATTGATCGAGGAAGGCATCCGTCTCGCCATCAAGGACGGTCTTCTGTCGATCCGCGACAATGGCAGGACGTGAGCGCACCCGGTACGTGAGGCGGGCGGATCTCGAGACCGCGGATGGCCGACATCTGCAACCTGGGATCGCCGACAAATGCCTGTTCTCTCACCGACCTGGACCGACGAACGAATCGAACTCCTGAAGCAGCACTTCGAGGCCGGCCTCTCCTGTCGCGAGATCGCCGCCGACATCGGCGTCAGCCGCAACGCGGTGATCGGCAAATTGTCGCGGCTCAATCTGACGCGCGGCCGGACGGTCGACGACCGAAAGGTCCAGGACAAAGGCCTGGCGCCGGCGCGGATGCGCAAGGCCGTGCCGCGGCTGCAATACGAGATGCTCGCCTCGATCTATGGCGAGACCGATGCGCCGGTGTTTGCCGGCCCAATCGACGAGGCCAACCGCTGCTCGTTGCTGGAGCTGTCGGAGAATCGCTGCCGCTGGCCGATCTCGACGCCGGGCGCAGCCGATTTCTGCTTCTGCGGCAACACGGCGCCGGACGGCCAGCCCTATTGCGCCGGCCACAGCCGCCTCGCCTATCGGCCGGCGGCGCGCACCCGCGTGATACGCGGCTGACGTTGCGGGCATCTGGACAACAAAAAACCTCCGGCGGGGCATCGCCGGAGGTTTCTGGAGGCTTAGCATGAAGCTAAGAGCCGCAACTTTCGTATCTGGCTGGCAGTGATATAGCTTAGTAGCTCAAGTAAGTAAATAAGTTTGACGCGACGGAATCGCATGGCTCGCCTTCGTGTTCCGCAACGGCATTCGATTTTCCGAAACTCTTGCCATGAAAAACCCCGGCAGTTTCCCGCCGGGGGTCTCCGATCGATTTGCGCGATCGATGATCAGAAGTTGCGCTGAGCGCGCAGCAGCATGCTCACCGAGTCTTGGTCCTTCAGCTCGTACACGGCCGCCGGCTTCGCAGCGCTGGCAATGCCCGGGCTCGCGATGAAGCCGGAGTACTTCTGGTCCAGACGCGACCAGCTCAAGTCGGCAGTGAACGCCAGGCCCTTGACCGGGGTCCACACGGTGTTCACACCGACCACCGCGAAGTTGAAGTCCGGATTACAGGTCGAACCGGCCAACCCGATTGCGGCGAAGTTGGTGCAGATCAGGGCCTTGCCCGTGTTGCCGTACTTCAGCTGGGCGTAGCCACCGTAGATGGCGCTGGCCCAGTTCGGGCTCCAGTTGTGGGTATAGCCGCCACGGAAGCCCCAGGTCTTGACGGTATCGATGCCGGTACCGGTTCCGAACACGCCGTCGGCGAGACCGGCGAACCCGGTGCTCTGATACGCGCCGTTGCCGCTGCCGCTGAACATGAAGAAGCTCTGCGGGAACAGGCTCTGGAAGTTGTAGCGGGTCGCACCGTCGGTGTAGACGGCCTGCAGGTTGATGACGTCACCCGCGCCGGTCGGGATGTTCTTGATCGACAAGGCGCCCTGCACGGCCCAGCCCCACTTGTCGGAGGGATGACCGGTGACTTCAGTCGCGCCGTAATAGGCTGAATGCAGCTCATGGGCCGCGACCGAGATCTGCGCCAGACCCCAGGCCTGGTCGACACGAACCTGACCGATCACCTCGGGCATGCGCGTGCCGCCCCAGGCGCTGGCGCCATAGACGCCGGTCACGAACTGCGCCGCCGTACCCGACGACACGTTCCAGAGGTTCGATTGACCATTGTTCGCCGAGGTCTCGTCCTGCAGCGCGAACGAAGCAGTGATGCCCTGGCCGAAGTCAGCCGTGTAGGCAACCTGGTTCACGCCGTTGACGTGGTTGGAGCCGCCCGGAAGGGTATCGGGGCCGCCGGCCGGATAGCTCTGCCAGGGAGCGTCGAAGATCGAGACCGTGCGGCCGAAAGTGAAGCCCGCGAACTGGATGAACGCATGGTAGAGACCGAGCGAGGCCGAACTGGTCGAGAACGCCGACGGGTTGCTGCCGGTGACGTTCGTGGAGTCGTAGCTGACGACCAGGTCGGCGTAGGTGCGAACAACGCCGTATTCGGTCGCCGTGCGGGTATCGATGTTGAAGTCCAGACGAGCGCGGCTGTAGTAGTAGTTGGTCAGACGGTTGTTGGACCCGCCGTTCACACTGCTCGAGCTGTTCCTGAAGCCATAGTCGCCGCCGCCGCCGAGAAGCATGTCAGCGCGGATGTAACCACCAAACTTGATGCAGGTATCGGTGCCCGGCATGTAGTAGAAACCCGCGCCGTAGAGCGAGCAGATCTTCACGTATTCGACTGCCTTGGCCTTGACCGGAAGATCAGCCGCCTGAGCTCCACCAACGGCGATCAGTCCCGCCGCAGTGCCGAGCAAAAGGCTCTTCACCACTTTCATTTAAAACCTCCAAGTTGCTCATTTCACGGAGACCGGACCGTGAGGCCCCCCAGATCCCCGTCTCTTCATCAAATCCGCTCGGCCGCTTCGCGTTTTCGGACGTACCTGCATTCGCGAGGGACGTGAGCGAACCACCTGCAACGGGACGATCGAGAACCCCCCACCGTCGGGATCAATATGCCCGCGCCGTTCCGTTAATCAAAATAGTTTATTAGATCAGCTTTGTGGTTTCACTAACCCTGTGGCCGCAACGCAACACCGGTGTTGAGCCAAAAAGCCTGATCGGGTCATATTTGTAGTTTTCGTGACACCATTACCCTGCTCTGCACTTGCGTCAGAGCAGAGTTGCGTGGACTATGCCCGCCGAAAATGAGCCGGAAAGAGAATCAGCTTGCGGGAGTGACGCTGTGTCCGCGACGAGGAAGGAAGGCGCGCGCCTGCGCACCATCGGCAACCTGGATATCATCAGGCGATTCACCTGGGAGATATCGTCGATCAACATGTATCTCGAGGAGCTGCGTCAGTTCTGGGCGAGGACGCTCGGCATCAGCGGACCGCAATGGCTGATCCTGATGGCCATCTCGGACCTCGACAAGGACGACGGCATTCCGGTCAACGTCGTGTCCAAGCTCCTCCACGTCGATCCGTCCTTCGTCACCACCCAGTCCAAGCTGCTGGAGAAGAAGGGCCTTTTGCGCCGCCGCCCCTCGCCGACCGACGCGCGCGTGGTCCGGCTATCCCTGACCGAGAAAACGCAGAAGCACCTGGCGAGCCTCAACGAGCAGTACAAGACCATCAAGGAATTCGTCTTCCAGGAGTTCGACGAGGCCGAGCTCGCCGAATTCACCACCAAGCTCGCGACGCTGAAGACCCGGCTGGAAAAGGCCTGCGTCCGCCTCAGCCTGGACCTCTGACGGCTCGCCGCTAGATCCGCCCCGCGCCACGGAGCCGCGATTCCAGCCAGTCGAATATATATTCGTTGGCAAGGCTCGGATTGTCGGCATGGGCCTGCGCGGCGCCGGTCTCCGCCGCGGTGAACACTTTCAGCGTGACATCCGAGCTGCCGAGCCGGGAATTCCGGACGAGCTGACGCGCCCGGTCGGCCTTGAGCCAGCCGTCCTCCCCGAGCGTGATCAGCACCGGGCAGTCGGCGCTGGAGGCCATCAGCGGCGCATGCGGCACAGGGACGATGCTGACGTCGCTCATCGCGAATCGGCTGGCGAAAAAGGCCCGCTCGTGCAGATCCCACAGGCCGCCGTCGCAGACGGCGGCGGCAAGCCGCGGCTCCTGCAGCACCGCGCGCGCCACGAAGGACGAGCCCCAGCCATCGGCGATGATCCCGACCCGCGCGAAATCGACGTCCTGCCGCATCTCCAGATAATCCATGACGCCGGGGATCGCGCTCTCGAGATCCTGGCGCCGCAATAGCGCCTCGAGAAAATCGTCGCGCTGGTCGCCGAACAGGTCGAGCGCCAGCATCGAGAAGCCACGCTCGCGCGCGTGCGGCACGAGCTTGAACAGAAATTCTTCCTTGCGGTGGCCGGGCTCGCCGATGCAGATCACGGTCGGCGCCGGCTCCTTCCCCGATGGCGCGGGCAGGAAGTATCCCTGCAGCGAGTGCCCGTCGAGCCAGGGTATCGTCACCACCTCGCCGGCCGGGCTGCGCGCGGCGAGATAGCGGCGCGCGCATTCCTGCATGGCCAGCACGGCGACCCAGCGGCGCTCGTCGGCGGGATCGAGCGGCATCGCTGCGGCACCATAATAGTTCATGGCGCGCAGCCAATTGCGCTGCGCACTGGCGCGGTGGCCCTCCGCGAACGCGGTCTCCGCGCGCTGCCGATTGGTCTGCGCCAGCTTCTTCCACTCGCGGTGCCAGGAGCGGTCGTCGCCGCGCTTCAGCTGCCGCGCGATCATCAGGCATTCCGCGATCGTGGCGCCGCCCTCCTGGGCCGCCGCGAGCAGCCGCGTGAACTCAGCTGAAATGTCCTCTCGCTCCGGGCAAAAGGTCCAGTCGTCGGAGAGGCATGCGGGCATCATTGGGAGCTACGCTCTAATCGTCGCGTTACCCCGATTGACTAAACCATTTCAAGTCGCCGACCAAGCCGGCGCGCGCGTCATTACAGGCATGTGAGATCAACATCGCTTGAACAACGTCATGACGGATGCGTGACATTGCAACAGATCATGGTGCGCGACGAACATTGGCGGGAGCTGGCACTTAGAATTGTCCAAGTATCTCTTGCCATGACGACCATCATAGCCATATCGGCGCGCCTTGCTGGGCGCGCTAAAGAATATGACCCCTAGCGGCGGCGTGCGCGCACGCCTCTCCTTCGAGACGGCGCTGACGTGCCTCCTCGGGTGCGATGGGTGGGCGCCCCGGCAGCGGCCTCAACCAAGCCGCCAGCCGACCTCCTGCGTAATACTTTCGAAGAAGGCACGGTCATAGGCCTGCTCCGGCGCGGCGCGCACGCGCTCGTCGAGAAGCTTGGCGTCCTCGCCGACCAGAATGCGCCACCGCTCCGCCTTGACCCCGTCGAGGATGATCTTGGCGGCTTCTGCCGCCGTCGTCGGCGCATCCTCCAGGAAGCTGCGGGCGCGCTCGGCGAACGCCGCCTGGATGTCCTCGTCCGACATCCCGTCGGCATCCGGCACGCCGGCCGCGACCATGCGCTTGCGGGTCAGCGCGACCTCATCGGCATTGAGCCGCTCCGAGCCGTCGGCGCTCTGCACCTTGCGCGAGTTGGAGACGATCGAGGTGCCGATATGGCCGGGCATCACCACCGAGCATTTGACGTGCGGCGCATGCAGGCGCAAATCGTTGATCAGCGCTTCGGTGAATCCCTTCACTGCGAATTTGGCCGCACTGTAGGCGGTGTGCGCCTGGTTCATGCCGATCGAGGCCCAGAAGCCGTTGACGCTGGCGGTGTTGACGATGTGGGCTTCGTCCGCGGCCACCAGCATCGGCAGGAAGGTGCGCACGCCGAGATAGACGCCGCCCCAGCAGATGTTGAAGGTGCGCTCCCATTGCTCGCGGGTGTTGGTGAACAGGCTGCCGCCGCCGCCAATGCCGGCATTGTTGAACAACAGATGGATCCTGTCGGTCTGCTGCTGCTCGGCGAGCTCGTCGCGAAAACGCTTCAGATGGTCCTCGATCGCGACGTCGGCGACGTGCGTCGTGACGCGCAGCCCCTGCGGCAGCTTCTCGGCCTCGCACAGCCGCTTGGTCTCGGCCATCACGGCCTCCGAGACGTCGCACATGGCGACGTTGCAGCCCTCGGCCACGAGCTGCCGCGCGAGCTCGCGCCCCATGCCCGTGCCGCCGCCGGTGATGACTGCGATCTTTCCAGCAAAATCCTTCATGGGACTTCGGTCCCTCCCCTTGTCGGTGTGTTTCTTGGTCACGGCGCCGCTGACCGCGGCGCGCGCAAAACTGTAGCAGCGCGACATCCGCGGGTAAAAGCCGTGCGCTGCCCTCTTCGCCTTCGGTAATTTCGGCGGGCGGACTACGCGCGATGTTGCGCGCGGGCCTTGTGAAGTGGCTCATAGGCGACACGGCCCGGATAATCGATCATTCCTGAGTATTTTCCAGCGGATTCCCCGTATTTGTCCGGCTTCGGGTTAATGGCAATTTTTCTACAATCCGAATCGCCAAATGGGGGTGGACGCTGGATTGAGTCGGCCAGGCCAGCGTGTTGTTTGCGTGTCACAGGCTCTGGCACTCCGCTTGCATCCTCTTCGTGGTCAGAAACAACCAACGAGGTGATAGGAATGTTCGTGACCGTCGTTGCCGTGCTTTGCCGGCTTGGCGCAGCCAGCTCAGGCAGTTGTGTCGAGGAAATCGTGACAGACAGCAACATGACACCCGAGATTTCGCTAATGCAGTGCGCGATCGGCGCACAAGCGCCTCTCGCGAAGTGGATGGGTGAGCATCCGATCTATCACGCGAACTGGCGCCTCGAGCGCTACAAATGCGTGCCGGGTCATTACGAGATCAAGGGCCACGCCTAAGGCCCCGCAAAACCACTGGTACCGAGACCACGGATACCAGAACGATCGATCCAAGAGGAAACGCCCGGGGGCCGCTTATCCCTGCGTGCGGACACTGCCAGCGCCAGACCGATCACGGCAGGCGCTCTGTGACAATGATCACGCCCTCCCTCTAAGCCACTTCACGCAAGATGATCGCGCGTGCCCGCCGTCCTTCCGGCGTCGGCATCAGCGCGAAGTTGTGCGGTTGCTCGCGCAATAGATGCAGCTCGATCGGCACGCCCACCGCCCTCGCTCTTGCGGCAAGGTCGACGCTGTCTGGATACAGAAGATCGCGCGTGCCCGAAAAAATCGTCATCGGCGCGAGCCCGCGGAAACTGCCGTTGAGCGGGCTGACGAAGGGATGGCCGACTTCGAGCTCGCCGGCATAGAGCCGCGCGGCCTCGACGATGCCCGGAATATCCTGGATCGGATCGCGCGCCGCGATCGCAACCTGCTCCGGACGGCCGACCGAGGCATCGGCCGCGGGCGAGATCAGCAGCAACCGGCTCGGCTGCCGATGACCGCGATCGCGCAGCCATTGGCAGGCGGCGAGCGCAAGCCCAGCGCCGGCCGAATTGCCGACGACCGTCACTTTTGCATCGCCAGCGTCTTCCAGCAGCATGCGCAGCAGCTCGGCCGTCGCCGGCACGACGTCCTTGGCGGTCGCCCGCGGCGCCAGCGGGTAGATCGGCACGACGCAGCAGATTCGCGCCTTGCGCGTCATCTCACCGATGAAGCGCCAATGCGCCGGCGCGATCTCGTTGATGTAGCCGCCGCCATGCAGGAACATGACGTAGTTGCAGCCCTCGTGGCCTGACGCCGGCTCGGTGTAGTAGACCGGCCAGCCGCCCATCTTGGTCAGCGTCACCTCGACGTTGCCGACCCCGACCGGCTCGTGAGAGGCCGGCGCCAGCGCCAGCTTCTGCACACGCGCCAGCACCGCCTCGGCGGATGCAAGCTGCTGCTTGTAGGGAAGCTGCCGCAGCAGCAGGTTGAGGGCCCGGCTTTGCAGGCTTGGTGCTGGATCGCGCGGCGCCCGCGCGCCGAATACGCAGCCGCCCGGACAGAATTGGAAGGCCGATACAAGTCTCGCAACGCTCATCGCCACATCCCCATCCGGCTGTTTCGACCCGGCGACGAAGAGGGTTGCCGACCCGCCGCCATTGGTCGATATAATGCGAGCATTCACTCGCTTTTCCTACTCGCATTCAGATCACAAGTCCGTGGCCCGCAAACCGTCCACAACACCCCGGAAAAATGCCTCGCAGGAGCGATCCCGTGCCACCGTCGACGCGCTGGTCGAGGCAACTGCTCGCATTCTGGTCAAGGAAGGCTTCGAGAAGGCCAGTACCAACCGCATCGCCGAGATCGCCGGCGTCAGCGTCGGCTCGCTCTACCAATATTTTCCCAGCAAGGAGGCCCTCGTCGCCGCCGTGATCGATCGCCACAATGATGCGATCATGAATGTCGTCCGCGCCGCCTTCGCGGAGGTCGCCGACCTGCCGATCGAGATGGCCGTGCACCGCCTCGTCACCGTCGCGATCGAGGCCCATCACATCGACCCGAACCTGCATCGCGTCCTCGCCGAGCAGATCCCCCGCTCCGGTCACCTCGCGGAAGTCGAAGCCTACAGCCACGAAATCCACGCCCTCGTGCGCACCTATCTCGAACGCCACCGCAAGGAGATGCGCAAGATCGATCCCGCGCTCGCAGCATTCATGTGCGTGAGCGCGATCGAAGCCATCGCGCACAACACCGTGCTGAACGGAGAGATGCTGTCGGAGAAGATGGTGAAGGTGCTGGTGGACGAGACGACGCGGATGGTGGTGGGGTATTTGAGGTAGCGGAGCCTGAGATTACGGAAATCGGCGACAGCGCGCCCATTTGGATGAGGCAGCGTCCTGCGCCCTGAGAGGCGCGCCAGAATGCAGTCCAGCACTGTCACCGTAATGTCCGAACACGACGGATCGAGGAAGCGCCCACTTCGCCAGGCCCGATGACACAAAGCGCACCGCGTTTGTTCGGGACCAAGTTACCATGCATAGTACCGGGGCTCTCGGCGGGCCGCTTGACTCAGGTCAATATCCCGCCGGCCTCAGCGCGCCAACATTGTCGTATGGGTGTTGTATTGCCTGCCATCTAGCGTGAGCGATCCCGGCGGAGTGCCGGGGCGCGGACATCGATCGTGAATCGTGACACGACGGAAAGCAGAATGAAGCTCGCGCTTGCGCTGCCACCACCGCAACGTGATTTGCGTCTCGACCTGTTTCGCGGCCTCGCCAACTGGGCGATGTTTCTCGGCCATGTGCCCGGCACAGTGCTGGTGTGGTGTTCGTTCCGAAATTATGGATTCAGCGACGGGGCCGACCTGTTCGTGTTCATCTCCGGCTACACCTCGGCGCTCGTTTATACCCGAAAAATGGAGCGAGGCTTTGTGTTCGGAACGAGCAGGCTCTTCAGGCGCGTATGGCAAATCTACACCGCCCATATCGTGCTATTCATGATCTACCTGGCTTTCATCCATTTCCTGTCGGAGAGGTTCAACGCGCCTGATCTGATCGATCTGTTCAACGCCGGACCGGTCACCAGCGCGCCGATCGAGATGATGACGCAGGGGCTTTTGCTGCGATACAAGCCTCTGAATTTGGACGTGCTGCCGCTGTACGTCGTCTTGATGGGCCTGTTTCCTCCGATCCTCTGGTTGATGTTGAGATTTCCCGACGCCGCCATGATCGGGTCGGTGCTGTTATATCTGGCTGCGCGGCAATTCCATTGGAACCTGCCTTCCTATCCGTCGGGAAGCTGGTACTTCAATCCGCTGGCGTGGCAGCTTCTGTTTGTTACGGGCGCATGGCTCGCGTTGACCGGTGCGGGGCGTCTGCATTTCTTGCTGCGGTCCAGGTTCGTGCTGGTTGTTGCGGTTGCCTATTTGATTTTTGCGGCGATCATGACGTTAGCTGCTCACCAGCCTCAGCTCCGGGCCTTGTTTGCGCCTGCCTTGTTCGAGCTTTTCAATCCCAACGACAAGACCAATCTGGCGCCCTACCGCTATCTTCATTTGATGGTACTGATTATCCTTGGTGCCCGGTTCATACCGATCGATGCGCGCGGGCTACAAGCCACCATCTTGCGACCCCTGGTAAAGTGCGGCCAGCAGTCCCTCGAAGTGTTCTGTGTGGGCATTCTCCTGGCCTTCATCGGGTACTTCATCCTGCAGTTGGCAGGGAACGGCATCCTCGCTCAACTGCTCGTCGGAGCTGCGGGAATCGCGATCATGACGGCGGTTGCCTACTACAGATCCTGGTCAAAGCGAGTAGAGAAACCTTCACATGAGAGTCCGGTGGATGGAAAGAGGGCGCCGGAAAGCACCGGCCCCCTCGAGCATCTTGTAGTGCGCGCCGCCGGAACGGTGCCGCAGGTCGCTTGCGGGACGGGTACGCAGCAGCAGCCGTTAAGGGAAGTTTGACAACCGCGCCGGCCGTCAAGATCGCGATCGAGGCCCATTCCATCGACCCGAATCTGCACCGCGTCCTCGCCGAGCAGATCCCCCGCTCCGGCCACCTCGCCGAGGTCGAGGCCTACAGCCACGAAATCCACGCCCTCGTGCGCGCCTATCTCGAACGTCACCGGAAGGAGATGCGCAAGCTCGACCCCGCGCTCGCAGCGTTCATGTGCGTGAGCACGATCGAAGCCATCGCGCACAACACGGCGCTGAACGCAGCCGAGATGCTGTCGGAGAAAATGGTGAAGGTGCTGGTGGACGAGACGACAAGGATGGTGGTGGGGTATTTGAGCTGGGTGGGCGACAAGCCAGGGCACTTGCGATCTAGCTCCGCACGATGCTTCTTGAGCTTCGCATCTGGCCTGATGACGATCGCACTGCCCGCGTCCAAAGCTGATCGTATTTGCGCGACTCATCCTCCGCCGGGACGCGACCGCGTCAGTCGTCGCGCGGTAACTCGCCTCGCCAATTTAAATATTTATGCATATTTAATTTTGACAAATTAAATCATTATTATTGAGGCCGGGCAGAACCGGAGCGTGGTCAATCTCAGTCAGGCACGCTCTTGCTCCGCGATGTCGGTATGTCATCACCGTTTTGCGCGTCTTGAGGAACGCGACCTCTGAGCTTGCATTGTCGGCTTGATCTTCAATCGTTCACGAGGTCGACAATGCATCTTCTCGTCAGAATGGCGGCGATTGCGACAGTCCCTGCTTGGATCGGATTGAACGCGAACGGCGCTGCAGCACAGGATTTCCATGACCGGTGGTCCATCATTCCGAAGGCTCAGGCAGAGCCGGCGCCTGCTGGACCCGAACAGCCGAAGAAGGATCAGATTGAGGCGCCACCTCCAACCGCACAAGAGCCATCGGCTGATCGCTCGGGCATGCGATCTTTCAATCGAGTCTTTTCGGGAAAGGCCTCCTATTATTCATATTCCAAAGGCAAGACAGCGAGCGGTTCGACATTCAATCGGAATCACCTCACGGCGGCGCATCGCAGCCTGCCGTTCGGCACCAAGGTCCGCGTGACCCATGGAGGAAGCAGCGTCATCGTCACCATCAACGACAGAGGCCCGTTCATTCGTGGCCGCGTCCTCGATCTCTCGCTCGCTGCCGCGCGCAGCTTGGGGATTACGAATCGCGGCGTAGCTCAGGTTCGTGCCGAGGTGTTGTAGCGGGCGGCTTTTGAACGGCCGTGACATTGAAAACCCGACGCGTTTGTGGATATGACCTCGAGTACTCACCGCCTTCAACGGGATGGCGATGGGGTATTTGAGGTATCAGCGCTTGTGCCTTTTGGGGAAGCCGGCGGAAGCCTCGCAGAATAACAAGTAGTCCCGCAACGCCGATCATGTCGGCGGGCAGACGAAGGTCGTCAGGCTTCCTTCTTCTTCACGCTGATATTTCCGTCGCCCTCGATATATGCCTCTACGACGTCCGAGGGACTCGCTATCCCCTCCTCGCGAAGCTTGCTCATCAACTCATCCATCGTCACCAGCTCCTGCCGCATGTGGCGGCGAAGGACCTGCCCGTTTTTGATGAGCAGGAGCGGCGCCGGCCGAGCAAGCCGCTCCACGAAAGGCACGTGATACCCGACCCAGTCGATGGCTAGATTCCAGAAAATGATGGTGGCAACGAGCACGATACCTTCTGTGATCGAGTGGTATTCGCCCGCCATGCCATTCTGCGCCGCGTCCGCCAACAGGACGACGAGAAGCAAATCGGGAATGCTGAGTCCGCCGGTTTGTCGCTTCAAAATGAACCGCATCAGGGTGAAGATGCCGAGATACATGATGGTGCCCCGCACGATCATTTCCATGATGGAATGCGTCGGGACGAAGATCTCGCTCCACGATAACTGAAACATGTTGCCCTCGCCTGAATGGAAGCGTCCTGATGCCGCGAATCGAAACTCTTATCGGACCCGAACAGTTTCGGAGTTGCGAGGAGGATGGTGAAGAGTTGAGGCTCTAGCCGACCGCTCGACCGTGATTGTCCTCTGGACGATCAGCTCCTACCACTGTCCGACGCGGCGATTCGGAAAAACAATATGACTCAATGACATCGCTACTGTGCATGGGGTTGTTTTCGTCGTTTCGATGTACCGCCCACCGCAGGCCCCGCTTCTGGCCACAGGCATCGTCGCGGCCGGAGCACGCTCCACGCCGACGGTCACCCGACAGAGGTTGAAAAAATGGTCGGAGCGAGAGGATTTGAACCTCCGACCCCTAGTCTCCCAGACTAGTGCGCTAACCGGGCTGCGCCACGCTCCGAATGCCGTTCCATTAGCTAGGATCGCCGCTTTGCGCAAGGCGAGGCCGCAGCATTTTGGTGTATCCGCCCAAGCGGGGCCGGAACTGCCCCGCAAAGCCGGGGACCGCCCTAGCCCTCCTTCAGGGCCTGATCCAGCATCTCGCGACAGGCGACGAGATCGCCGAGGACCCGCTCCAGCCGCTCGCGGTCGAGCGCGCTGGGGCCGGCGGGCACGGCGGCGCCGCCTTTGCGGAAGGTGGTGAGGATCTCCTCGTCGTCGACCTCGGTGAAGCGGAAGTCGATGCCTTCCTCTTCATCGCCCTGATAGTCGTCATCGTCGGTGTCGGTGATGCCCTTGATGGGGGCCTCGTCCTCGGGCTCCATCAGGCTCGCGCCGATCGCGTCCTCGATGGCGCCAAAGGAGACCGCGGCCGCGCTGTCGGCGAGGCCCTGCACCGATTTGACGCCGTGCTCTTTCAGGATCCGCTGCACCCCGCGGATGGTATAGCCTTCGCCGTAGAGCAGCCGGCGGATGCCTTTGAGCAGGTCGACGTCGTCGGGGCGATAATAGCGGCGGCCGCCGCTGCGCTTCATCGGCTTGATCTGGGAGAAGCGGGTCTCCCAGAACCGCAGCACGTGCTGCGGAATGTCGAGTTCCTGCGCTACTTCGCTGATGGTTCGGAACGCATCCGGCGCCTTGTCCAAAGGCCAGTCCTTTCCGAAAGGCGGTTACGCCTCTTCTTGAGCCTGGGTGGCGTCACCGTTGGTACGGTGCTGGGCGTTGATCCGCTGCTTCAGGATCGCCGACGGCTTGAACACCATGACGCGGCGCGGCGAGATCGGCACCTCGGTGCCGGTCTTCGGGTTGCGGCCGATGCGCTGGCCCTTCTTGCGCACCATGAAGGAGCCGAACGAGGACAATTTCACCGTCTCGCCCTTCTCCAGGCAGTCGGTGATCTCCTTCAGCACGAGTTCCACGAAGGCAGACGATTCCGTGCGCGATAGGCCCACCTTCTGGTAGACGGCTTCGCACAGATCGACACGCGTTACGGTTTTGCTGGTCTCGCTCATCGCCCTGCCCCACCTCACGGCGAACAATTCTTGTCTGAAATTATGAGCTTACGATACGGCGGTCAACACCGCACATCAATGTACACGTCGCGATAATCGGCGCGGATTCCGGCAAAATTTTATCGGTGTGGCTTACCAGCGCACCAGCGCGGAGCCCCAGGTAAAGCCGCCACCCATGGCCTCCAGCAGGACCATGTCGCCCTTCTTGATGCGGCCGTCCTTGCGCGCCACCGAGAGCGCCAGCGGGATCGAGGCCGCCGAGGTGTTGCCGTGACGGTCCACCGTCAGCACCACCTTCTCCGGCGCGATGTGCAGCTTGTGCGCGGAAGCGTCGATGATTCGCTTGTTGGCCTGGTGCGGCACGAACCAGTCGATGCCGTCGGCATTGAGCCCTGTCGCCGCAAAGGCATCGACGATGACGTCGGTGATCATACCGACCGCGTGCTTGAAGACCTCGCGGCCCTCCATGCGCAGATGGCCGACGGTCTGGGTCGAGGACGGCCCGCCGTCCACGAACAGCTTTGCCTTGTGGCGGCCGTCGGAGCGCAGATGCGTGGTCACGATGCCGCGGTCGGTCGCGGCATTGCCGGGCTGCTCCTGCGCCTCCAGCACCACGGCGCCGGCGCCGTCGCCGAACAGCACACAGGTGCCGCGATCGTTCCAGTCGAGGATGCGCGAGAAGGTCTCCGCGCCGATCACCAGCGCGCGCTTGTAGGCCCCGGTGCGCAGGAAATTGTCGGCGGTGGCGAGCGCGAAGACGAAGCCCGAGCACACTGCCTGCAGATCGAAGGCCGCGCCATGATTGATGCCGAGGCCGTGCTGCACGGCGACGGCGGTCGCGGGGAAGGTGTTGTCGGGCGTCGAGGTCGCCAGCACGATCAGCTCGATCGATTGCGCGTCAACGCCGGCATCGCGGAGCGCCGCCTGTGCCGCCTTGATGGCGAGGTGCGAGGTGAACTCGCCCTCGGCCGCGATGTGCCGCTCGCGAATGCCAGTGCGCTGCACGATCCACTCGTCGGAGGTATCGATGCGCGCCGCCAATTGGGCGTTGGTCACCACCTGCTCCGGCAGATAAGAGCCGCAGCCCAGCACGACCGAACGAATCTGAGTCACGAAACATCCTCCGGCGCGGGCTGCACGAATTTGAGTGCACCACCCTCGCGGTTGAGCATCTGATTGATCTTGTTCAGGAGATCGTAGTGAGCCATCTCATAGCCAACATCGATCGCATAGGCAAAGCCTTCGGCGTTGGTTCCGCCGTGGCTCTTGACCACCACCCCGTTCAGTCCCAGCAGCACGCCACCATTGGACTTGTTGGGGTCCATTTTGTCGCGCAGGGCCTGGAAGGCGCTGCGCGCGAAGAGGTAGCCGAGCTTGGACATCCAGCTCCGCTGCATCTCGTGACGAAGCAATTCCGCCATCTGCCGTGCGGTTCCCTCGGCCGCCTTCAGCGCTATGTTGCCGCTAAAGCCTTCGGTGACGATCACGTCGGCGAGCCCCTTGCCAATGCCGTCGCCCTCGACGAAACCGATATAGTCGAGCTCCGGCAGGTTCCGCGCCCGCAGGATCTCGCTGGCCTCGCGGATCTCCTCGTGGCCCTTGATCTCCTCGGCGCCGATGTTGAGCAGCCCGACCGTGGGCCGGGTTTTGTTGAACAGCACGCTCGCCTTGGCCGCGCCCATCACCGCCATCGACACCAGATGGTGGGCATCGCCGCCGAGGGTGGCGCCGAGGTCGAGCACGACGGACTCCCCGCGCAGGGTCGGCCAGATCGCCGAGATCGCCGGCCGGTCGATGCCCGGCAGGGTGCGCAGATGGAAGCGCGCCATCGCCATCAGCGCGCCGGTATTGCCGGCGGAGATCGCGACGTCCGCCTCGCCCTTCTTGACCGCGTCGATCGCGAGCCACATCGAGGAGGTCTTGCGGCCGCGCCGCAGCGCCTGGCTCGGCTTGTCCTTCATGCTGACGGCGACGTCGGTATGGATGATCTTGGAGGCGGCCTTCAGCTTCGGGTGCTGGTCGAGCTCGGGCTCGATCCTGGCGCGGTCGCCGACCAGCAGGAACTCGGTGTCGCGATGCCGGCCAAGCGAGATGGCGGCGCCCGGAATGACCACGGCGGGGCCGACATCGCCCCCCATGGCGTCCAGCGCGATGCGAACCTTGCTTGGCATGTAAGTCCTGGAAACCTGGTCTGGTGCGGTCTTGGGATCAGCGGGGCCGCAAAATGGGTTCGCCACCGGGACGGCGGCCGGCCAAGCGCCACGCCGCACCCGGACCGGGGCGCGACAATAGCGTTTTGTACCCCCGAAACAACCTCTTGCCCCCAGCCTTTTGCATTCGGGGCAATCCGGCCGCCGGGCGCGGATTTCGCGAGAAATCCATTGAAATCAGTGAGATAAACAGCTGTCTCAAACCATCAGGGCAAATGGCTCGCGTCCCCTGGCAAGGCAGCCGCGAGCCAAAATGCCCCTCATTGGCCCTTCTTCTTGTCCTGCAATGCCTTCAGCACGGCGAAGGGATGGTCTTCGGGGTCGGGAGCGGTGACCTCCGCCTCGAACACGGCCCCCTCCTTGCGTGGATAGGGATCGATCGCCAGGAACAGGACGTCGGTGGCGAGCCGGCCGAGGTCGATGATGCCGCCCGTGATCGGCTCGGGCGGGTCGGCAACCTCGGGCGGCGCCTCGTCGTCCTGCCCCTCCTCGATCAGATCGGCCAGGCGGCGCGCCTCGGCCTCGGGGGCGAACATCAGGTCCACCTCCTCCTCGATCTCGCTCTCGATCGGATCCAGCGTGACGACGCAGGTCTGGCCGATCCGGCCACGAACCAGGCCCGTGACCTGGACCCGCCCCCCGCTTTTCGGCACAACATCGAAGCTGGCATGGGCGGACAGGATCTCGCGCAAGCCCGCAACCTCCGCCATCGCCTGCCGCTCGGCCACTGAGGCCTCGAGCTCGCGATGCAACCCGCCGTCCGGGATTTGCGCAACGATGACGGGCGCCCGCCAGGGATCGCGCTCGGTATCTGGTCGGCTCATGGCGTGACATCCTCTGACAGCGCCCGGGGAAACTTGAAGGACGCGCGCAGCAGCGCGGCCTCGTCGGTCCGGCCAAGATCGGCCTCGCTGGCCCTCGCATAGGCCGCGAGCCGCTCCGCCTGGTCGAAGCCGGTCCCATTCAAGATATTCTTGCAGATCGCCGCTGCCAGCGCCTCGCCGCCGGCTTCCATCGCCTGGTCATAGGCCTGGACGCGGCCGTAGAATGCCTCGCCGAAGGCCCGCATCCGCTTCGGCACGGTCTGGTCGCCCACCCCCATCTCGCGCAGATTGTCGTCCATGTCCTCGCAGAAGCGGTCGAACAGCGCCTGCGACAGCTCCGCGGCGCCCTGAACCGCGCGCAGACGGCGCAGCAGCAGCCAGAGATGCAGCAGCAACAGGTCGAAACGCCCGTTAACCGTATCGGGCACACCCAAAACCCGGTAAAACAGGGGTTCTCGCGCCTGCGTCACGATCATGCCATAGATGGCCTCAATGGTGCCGGGCGGGGTTCGCCGGGGTTTCCTGAAGTGATTGAACGGCCAAAGCATTGTGGTTTCCGCAAGCGGGCGCGCGCGAGTTGCATTCAGACGCCCAGCCCGGTACTTCAGCGCCTCGCGCGACGCAAGGGGACGGAATCAGTTCCGCTATGACGACAACGAACCAGATCAGCCTGCGCGCGGATATGCGGCGCGGCCTTCATGCCTGTTGGCGCGGCCTGCGCATGCTCGCGGCCACCGCCGTGATCGGCGTGGCCCTTGCAGCTTGCACCGGCGAGCAGTTCCAGAAAGGCTACATCCTGCCGCCCGGCGCGCTCGAGCAGATTCCGATCGGCGCGAGCCAGGATCAGGTGCTGATCGTGATGGGCACGCCTTCGACGGTCGCGACCCTCGACGGTGAAGTGTTCTACTACATCTCGCAGCGCTCGGAGCGCCCGGTCGCCTTCATGAACCAGAAGGTGGTCGATCAGCGTGTCATCGCAGTCTATTTCGACAAGACCCGGCGCGTGCGCCGGCTTGCGAATTACGGTCTCCAGGACGGCAAGATCTTCGACTTCATCAGCCGCACCACGCCGACGTCGGGTCAGGAGATGAGCTACCTTACCCCGCTGTTCAAGCTGCTCAGCTTCAACTGAGGCCGTCGAAGGATTCGATCGAAGCGGCTTGTCGCTTCGCGTCGAAAATGCGCGTCGAACGAGGCTCCTGAAGCCGCTTAATTCCATCGCAAGGTATATGGGCTTACGCCTGCGTCGTCGTGCCGCTCTCTGCGCGGCACTTGTCGTCGCGCGCGACTTGCGGTCGCACGTGCCGTTCCCTACGGTTCCCGCAAAGCAAAAAGCAGGAGTGGATTCGTGCATAAGCCTTTGTTGTCCCGCCGTCGTGTGCTCGCCGGTGCTGCCGGCCTTTCGGCCGCAGCGATTCTACCGCGATCGAGCCTTGCCGACTGGAAGCCCACTGAAAACGTTCGTCTCATCGTGCCGGCCGCGGCCGGCGGCTCGACGGACGTGATGGGCCGCCTCCTGGCCGCGCATCTGCAAACCGCCTGGGGTCAGTCGACTGTGGTGGAAAACCGCTCCGGCGGCGGCGGCACGATCGGCACCGCCGAGGCCGTGCGCGCCAAGCCGGATGGTCACACCATCCTGGTCGGCAACCCCGGCCCGAACGCGATCGCCTACAGCATCTTCAAGAACCTCAGCTACAAGCCGGACCAGCTTCAGCCGGTCTCGAACATGATCCGGATTCCGAACATCGTCTCGGCGCATCCGAAGACCGGCATCAAAACGATTCCCGAGCTGATCGCGTATCTGAAGGCCAATCCGGACAAGCTCAGCTACGCCTCCTCCGGCGTCGGCCAGAGCCCCCACCTCACCGGCGCCTGGTTTCTCCAGCTCACCGGCCTGAAGATGACGCACATCCCGTTCCGCGGCGCCGGCCCCGCGCTCCAGGCCGCCCTTGCCGGCGACATCCAGATCCTGTTCGACAATCTCTATCCGACCCTGCCTCAGGTGCAGAGCGGCACGCTCAACGGTCTCTGCGTCACCACGCCCGAGCGCAGCGACCTCGCCAAAGACCTGCCGACCATGCGCGAGAGCGCGTCGGAGCTGGCGAATTTCGACGTGTCCTCCTGGTTCGCGGTCTTCCTGCCGAAGGGCGCTTCGCCCGAGGTGCTGGGCGCGCTCAATCTCCAGGTCAAGGCGATGCTGGAGCGCGAGGACGTCAAGAAGCAGATCGCCGCCATGGGCGCCCGCGCCGACTACGGCACGCCCGAGCAGTTCGCCGCCTTCGTGGACGCCGAGACGAAGAAGTTCGCCGGCATCATCCAGAAGGAAGGCCTGCAGATGGACGTGCAGTAGGTCTCTCTCACGTCATTGCGAGAGAAGCGAAGCAATCCAGGCTGTCTCTGCGGAACGATGCTGGATTGCTTCGTCGCAAGAGCTCCTCGCAATGACGTCGGGAGAGCGTCGGATCGCCAAATCAAAAACCCCGCGGCTCACGCCGCGGGGTTTTCTCTTGTCGCGTCAGCGCCGCTCAGTGCGCCAGGATCGCCAGCAGCAGCAGGGCCACGATATTGGTGATCTTGATCATCGGGTTCACCGCAGGTCCCGCCGTGTCCTTGTAGGGATCGCCGACGGTATCGCCGGTCACCGCGGACTTATGGGCATCAGAGCCCTTGCCGCCGAAATGACCGTCCTCGATGTACTTCTTGGCGTTGTCCCAGGCGCCGCCGCCCGAGGTCATGGAGATCGCGACGAACAGGCCCGTCACGATGACGCCGAGCAGCATGGCGCCGACGGCCGAGAATGCCGCCGACTTGCCGGCCGCGCCGCCGCCCGCGATCGCATAGATCAGGAAGTAGACGACGATCGGCGACAGCACCGGCAGCAGCGAGGGGATGATCATCTCCTTGATTGCCGCGCGCGTGAGCAAGTCGACCGCCTTGCCGTAATCAGGCTTGTCGGTGCCCTGCATGATGCCCGGCTTCTCGCGGAATTGGCGACGGACCTCCTCGACGATCGCACCGGCCGCACGGCCGACCGCGGTCATGCCCATCGCGCCGAACAGGTACGGCAACAGACCGCCGAACAGCAGGCCCACCACGACGTAGGGATTGTTCAGTGAGAAGTCCGGATTGACGCCGGCGAAGTAGGGATGCTGCGCGGAGCGGGCCACGAAGAACTTGAGGTCCTCGTTGTAGGCCGCGAACAGCACCAGGGCGCCGAGACCAGCGGAGCCGATCGCGTAGCCTTTGGTGACCGCCTTGGTGGTGTTGCCGACCGCGTCGAGCGCGTCGGTCGACTTGCGCACCTCCTTCGGCAGTCCCGCCATTTCGGCAATGCCGCCGGCATTGTCGGTGACGGGGCCGAAGGCGTCGAGGGCGACGATCATGCCGGCCAGCGCCAGCATGGTGGCGGTCGCGATCGCGATGCCGAACAGCCCGGCGAGGCTGTAGGTGACCAGGATGCCGGCGATGATGACGATCGCAGGCAACGCGGTCGCTTCCATCGAGATGGCGAGGCCCTGGATCACGTTGGTGCCGTGGCCGGTGACCGAGGACTGGGCGATCGACTTCACCGGACGATAGTCGGTCCCGGTGTAGTATTCGGTGATCCAGATGATCAGGGCGGTGACGATGAGACCGACCACGCCGCACTCGAACAGCGCCAGGCCGGTGTAGTTGACGCCCTCGAGCTTGCCGAAGCCGATCAGGTAGTAGATCACCAGGGCGATGCCGATCAGCGACAGGATGCCCGTTGCGATCAGGCCCTTGTAAAGCGCGCCCATGATCGACTGGCTCGGCCCGAGCTTGACGAAGAAGGTGCCGATGATCGAGGTGATGATGCAGATGCCGCCGATCGCGAGCGGCAGCGTCATCATGTTGGCGAGGATCGGCGTCTTGGCGAAGAAGATCGCCGCCAGGACCATGGTGGCGACCGCGGTCACCGCATAGGTCTCGAACAGGTCGGCGGCCATGCCGGCGCAGTCGCCGACGTTGTCGCCGACGTTGTCGGCGATGGTCGCAGGGTTGCGCGGGTCATCCTCGGGAATGCCGGCCTCGACCTTGCCGACGAGGTCGCCGCCGACGTCCGCACCCTTGGTGAAGATGCCGCCGCCGAGACGGGCGAAGATCGAGATCAGCGAGGCGCCGAAGCCGAGCGCCACCAGGGCGTCGACGACGACGCGGCTATCCGGCGCGAGCTTCAGCGAATGGACCAGGAAGCCGAAATAGAGCGTCACGCCGAGCAGCGCCAGACCCGCCACCAGAAGGCCGGTGATGGCGCCCGCCTTGAAGGCGAGCTCCAGGCCGCCGGCCAGCGACGTCGTCGCGGCCTGGGCGGTGCGCACATTGGCGCGGACCGAGACGTTCATGCCGATGAAGCCCGCAGCGCCGGACAGGATCGCGCCGATGGCGAAACCGATCGCGACATAGAGCCCGAGGAAATAGGCAAGCAGTACGAAGATGACGATGCCGACGATACCGATCGTGGTGTATTGCCGCCGGAGATAGGCTTGTGCGCCTTCGCGCACCGCCCCTGCGATCTCCTGCATGCGCGGCGACCCCGCATCCGCGCCCAAGACCGAAGACGTCGCCCAAATCGCGTAGGCGACGGAAAGCGCTCCGCAGAGCACTATCAACCATAATGCTGTCATGTGATGTTTGCCTCAGATCCTTGATGTACCCCCGGCGCCTTTTGTTGTCCGTCGTGCGGTGAAGCGCCTTGATTTTGAACAAAGCCGCCCCCTTGCCCTTAAGGGACGGCTCCAGTCGGCCGCGAGCTTGCCAAAATCACATTGAGGGTGCAACGCCGGATCAGCCCGAAAAGGCCGATCTTGGCAGGTATTTAGGACCAAGCGCTGAGAACTCAGATGCCGGTTTGGAGCAATTCCTAGAAGTGGCTGTAGGACAGCCGCGTCAAAAGCAGATCCTGGCCCTGCCCGTCCAGGAAGCGCAGCGGCTTCTGCCCCTCCGTGATGGTACCGATTGCAGTCACGGCAACGCCGAGGGACTGCCCCGCGGCAATCAGCGTCTCGCATTGTGCCGGCGGAACGGTGCAGAGCACCTCGTAGTCGTCGCCCCCGGCAAGCAGCGTCTCGACAGACGCGACGTTGCGGGCGCGAAGGCTGGCTGCCGCGGCAGAGAGTGGCAGGCTCGTCACGTCGACCGAGGCCGAGACCCCGGAGGCGGCGCAGAGCTTGGTCAGATCGCCGGCGAGCCCGTCGGAGACGTCCATCGCCGCGGTGGCATGATCGCGCAGGGCCGGCGCCAGCACGTTGCGTGGCTGCGGCACCCGATAGCGCGAGACCAGAAAATCCCGTGCAGCGGGATCGGAGGTCAGCGCGCTGGCGGCAGCCCCGCCTTTGAGCACGTCGAGGCCGAGCGCGGCATCGCCGATCGTGCCCGTGACCAGGACGCGGTCGCCCGGCCTTGCGCCGGTGCGGCCGATCATCCGCCCCTGAGGCACACGGCCGAAGGCGGTGATCGAGATCATCTGCGGGCCCGGCGTCGACACCGTGTCGCCACCGAGCAGAGGACAAGCGAAGGTCTTCGCATCCTCGCCCAGCGCGTCCGCAAAGGGACGCAGCCAGGCATCCTCCTTGCTGCGCAGCGCCAGCGTCAGCACGAAGCCTGCCGGCGTCGCTCCTTTCGCCGCGAGATCGGACAGGTTCACCCGCAGCGCCTTGCGCGCGATGTTGTCAGGCGGATCGCCGGCAAGATAATGCACGCCCTCCACCACCGCGTCGGTGGTGACGACGATGTCCTCGCCGGACGAGGACAGCACCGCCGCGTCGTCGACCAACCCGAACGCGCCGGAATCGGTCGCCAGCGGTTTGAAATAGCGCGCGATGAGGGAGTCTTCGCCGGAGGGATTTTGTGTGGTTTCCATCGGCGTCAGCCCCATCCACCGCTGTCATCGCCCGGCTTGACCGGGCGATCCAGTATTCGAGAGACAGTCGTGTTAGCCCGATAGGCCGCGGCGTACTGGATCACCCGCCTTCGCGGGTGATGACGACGAAGAATGGGGCAGTCGTCTCGCATCACTTCACCGCCCTCGCGGGAAACTACCCCCGCCCGAACTCGTCGCCGCGAAACTGCCGGCCGATCTGGTCGAGCACGGCGTTGACCATGCCGGTCTCCTCGCGGTCGACGAAAGCATTGGCGACGTCGACATATTCGGAGACCACCACCCGGCCCGGCACGTCCTTGCGATGCTGGAGCTCATAGGCTCCTGCCCGCAGCACTGCCCGCAGGATCGCCTCGATCCGCTTGAGCGGCCAGCCCTTCGACAGCGCCTCGTCGATCAGAGGATCGAGCTTCTTCTGGTCGCGGACGACGCCGGAGACGACGTCGCGGAAAAAGGCGGCTTCCGCCGGCAGATACGTCTCGCCCTCGACCTCGTTGCCGAGCCAATGGCTTTCGAATTCGGCAAAGATGTCGTTGATGCCCGCACCGGCGATGTCCATCTGGTACAGTGCCTGCACGGCTGCGAGCCGTGCCGCACCGCGCCGGTTCGCCTTCTTCTCGACAACGCCGGTCGGCTTCTTGGTGTTATCGGCCATGGCTTCAGGCCCGCGCCAGGCGGCGTTTAATGCGCAGCATCGCAAGCGCGGCGCGCGCGGCATCGCCGCCCTTGTTGAGCTCGCTGGCACGCGCCCGCGCCCAGGCCTGCGCCTCGGTGTTGACGGTGAGGATGCCGTTGCCGAGCGGCAGCTTCCGCGCCACGGCGAGGTCCATCAGCGCGCGCGAGGATTCCTGCGAGACGATCTCGAAATGAATGGTGTCGCCGCGGATCACGCAGCCGAGCGCGATCACCGCATCATAGGGCCTGCCGTTCGCCGCCGCGGCATCGACCGCGATGGCGACTGCCGCGGGGATCTCCAGCGCACCGGGAACCGTAATGACGTCGTGGGTCAGGCCGGCCGCCTTCAGCTCGGCCACCGCGCCGTCCAGCAGCGCATCCTGGAGATCGTCATAGAACCGCGCCTCGACAATCAGCGCGCGCGCGCCGGAAATGTCGGTCTGGTCCTTCAGGGGTGCGCGCCGCGCGTCTGCCATCGTTCAATCCGTTTCGAAAGGGGTCGGCGCTATGTAGTCGCCGGAAGCATGTAAGCCAAGTTCTAAGAGACCGTCATTTCCGTCAGCCGCGCCGCGTAGCGGGCCATCAGGTCGACCTCGATATTAACCTCATCCCCCGCCTTCCAGCTGCCGATCGTCGTAACATCAAGCGTGTGCGGAATGATCAGCACCGAAAAGGTCACGTCTGCAACCGTATTGATCGTCAGCGAGACGCCGTCGAGCGTGATCGAGCCCTTGGTGGCGATGAACCGGGCCAGCTCCCGCGTCGTCGAGAGCACGAACCGCGCCATATCCGGCAAGTCCTCGCGGCTGACGATGGTTGCAATGCCATCGGCGTGGCCGGCGACGATATGGCCGCCGAGCTCATCGCCGATCTTCAGCGCGCGCTCGAGGTTGAGCCTGGTGCCGACCTTCCAGTGCTTGGCCGTCGTCAGCGCCAGCGTCTCGGCCGCGGTGTCAACGTCGAACCAGGTCCTTTGCTTGGAGTCCCTGCCATCCGAAACGCCCGAGGCAACCACGGTCAGGCACACACCGTTGCAGGCGATCGAGGCGCCGTCCGCAATCGTGCTCTGATCGTAGCGGCAGGCGATCCGCAGCCGGTGCAGCTGCCCCGGCGCCGTTGGCGTGAAGCTGACGATCTCGCCGATATCGGTGACAATGCCGGTGAACATTACGCGCGCTCGTAGATGGTGAGGTTATCCTTGCCGCAGGTCTCGCTAGCATGAACCTTGTAGGCCGGCGACTGCGTGATTTTCGACAGGGGCAATGCATCGAGCGCATCGACGCCGCCTTCGCCGACCGCTTCCGCTCCGCGGAACAGCCAGACCTCGTCGACGAGATCGGCCGCGACGAACGATGCCGCAACGCGGCTGCCGCCCTCGACCATCAGCCGTGTGATGCCCTTGTCCGCCAGCGCATGCAGCACGGCCGAAAGATCGAGCCCGGATGCACTCCCCGGAGGCATGCGCATGATTTGCGCACCGGCCGCGCCAAGGCGCGTCGCGGCGGCCGCTTCCGCAAGCTCAGACGCGATCACCCAAAGCGGCGTCTCGCGCGCGGACCGAACCAGCTGGCTCGATGCGGGAATGCGCAGGCTCCGGTCGAGCACCACACGCACCGGCGAGCGCGCCGCCATGCCCGGCAGGCGGCAGTTGAGCTGCGGATCATCCGCCAGCACCGTGCCGATGCCGACCAGGATGGCATCGCTTTGCGCGCGGAGCAGATGCACGCGGTTGCGTGCCGCCTCCCCCGTGATCGCAAGGGGCTTGCCGCCGGCCGCACCGATCTTGCCGTCAGGCGAGACCGCGAGCTTCAGGATCACATGAGGACGCTGGTCCCGGATGCGGCGGAAATGGCCGGCATGGTCGAACGCGGCCTCCGCCGCGCACAGACCGACGTCCACATTGATGCCGGCGGCGCGCAGGCGCGCATGGCCCTGGCCCGCAACTTCCGGATTGGGGTCCTCGATCGCCGCCACCACGCGCTTGATGCCGGCGGCGATCACAGCATCGGCGCAAGGCGGCGACTTGCCGAAATGCGAGCACGGCTCCAGCGTGACGTAGAGCGTGGCGCCCCGCGCTGCTTCGCCCGCCCGCCGCAACGCCTCGGGCTCACCGTGCGGACGTCCGCCTGCTTGCGTCCAGCCGCGGCCGACGATGACGCCGTCCTTGACGATGACGGCGCCCACGGCCGGATTGGGCCAGGTCCGGCCCTGCCCGCGCCGACCGAGCGCAAGCGCCAGCTCCATGAAACGGCGATCAGCATCCTTGGCCTCGCGGGCCTTCTGCGCGAACTGGTCTTCCAGGATGCGGAAGATCATTTGCGGATCGCGGCGAGCCGCGCTTCCTCCTCGCCGGAGAGCTCGCCGAGCACGTCGGCGAAATCCTTGGCCTCGCGGAAATTGCGGTAGACCGAGGCAAAGCGCACATAGGCGACGTCGTCGAGCGTGCGCAGATGCTCCATCACGGTCTCGCCGATCACCTCCGAGGAGATCTCGGCCTCGCCTCCGGTCTCGAGCTCGCGCACGATGGTGGAGACCATCTTCTCGACGCGCTCCGGCTCGACCTGCCGCTTGCGAAGTGAGATCTGCACCGAGCGCATCAGCTTGTCGCGATCGAACGGCACGCGGCGGCCGTTGCGTTTGATCACCGTGAGCTCGCGCAGCTGTACGCGCTCGAAGGTGGTGAAGCGGAAATTGCAGGCGACGCACACGCGCCGCCTGCGGATCACGGACGAGTCCTCGGTCGGACGCGAGTCCTTTACCTGCGTATCGAGACTGTTGCAGTTCGGGCAGCGCATCCGTGTGACCTTTATTTTCGCATGATCTCTTCGGAAAACCGGTACCCACTTTTCCGGATCATGCGGCGCCTTACTGGTAGATCGGGAACCGGTCGGTGAGCGCCTTGACCCGTTCCTTGACCGCAGCCTCCACCAGCGGCGCCTTGCCGTCGGAGGATTGCGCGATCGCATTGAGGACCTCGGCGATCATGCCGCCGACCTGCTGGAATTCGGCCACGCCGAAGCCGCGGCTGGTCGCAGCCGGCGTGCCGAGCCGAATGCCCGAGGTCACAAAGGGCGATTCCGGGTCGAACGGAATGCCGTTCTTGTTGCAGGTGATGGCGGCGCGAACCAGCGCCTTCTCCGAGACGTTGCCCTTCAGGCCCTTCGGCCGGAGATCGACCAGCATCAGATGATTGTCGGTGCCGCCGGAGACGATATCGAGACCATGGCCCTTCAACGTCTCGGCCAAGGCCTTGGCGTTCTCGACGATGTTCTTGGCGTAGACCTTGAAATCCGGACGGAGCGCCTCGCCGAAGGCGACCGCCTTGGCTGCAATCACGTGCATCAAAGGACCGCCCTGCAGACCCGGGAAGATCGCCGAGTTGAGCTTCTTGGTCAGCGTCTCGTCATTCCACAGCATCAGGCCGCCGCGCGGACCACGCAGCGACTTGTGCGTCGTGGTGGTGGTGACGTGCGCATACGGCACCGGGGAAGCATGCACGCCGCCGGCGACGAGCCCAGCGAAATGCGCCATGTCGACCAGCAGGTAAGCGCCGACGCTGTCGGCGATCTCGCGGAAACGCTTGAAGTCCCAGGCGCGCGAATAGGCCGAGCCGCCGGCGATGATCAGCTTCGGCTTGACCTCTTCGGCCTGCTTGGCCACCGCATCCATGTCGATGATCTGGTCCTCGCGGCGCACGGTGTAGTGCGCGGCCTTGAACCACTTGCCGCTCATGTTCACGGGCGAGCCATGGGTGAGATGGCCGCCGGCGGCGAGATCCAGGCCCATGAAGGTATCGCCGGGCTGCAGCAGCGCCAGGAACACCGCCTGGTTCATCTGGCTGCCGGAGTTCGGCTGCACGTTCGCAAAGCTGGCGCCGAACAGCTTCTTGGCACGATCGATCGCAAGGTTCTCGGCGACGTCGACCCACTCACAACCGCCGTAATAGCGCGCGCCCGGATAACCTTCCGCGTATTTGTTGGTCATGACCGAACCCTGCGCTTCCAGCACGGCCCGGCTGACGATGTTCTCGGAGGCGATCAACTCGACCTCGTGGCGCTGCCGACCGAGCTCACCCTTGATGGCGGCAGCGATTTCCGGATCGGCCTGCTCGAGCGAGGCGGTGAAAAACGAATCGGGCGCGGAGGCGGACTTGGGTGCGGTCATCTTGCGAATATCTCCACCGCCGCAGCCTTTTGGCGGGCTACGGGCGGGTCTGGTGTGGCGGTCGGAAGCACGCGCGATCTACCACATCGGCCGACCGCGGCCAAGCATTTGCGGGTCGGGCCTGATATTTATGCAAGATATGGTGGGATTGGAGGTTTTCAGCCCGGGAGCGGTCTTGCGAGATCCGCTCCCCGTCAATATCCGGGTGGGGCCGCTTTGGGCCTTATTTCTTGCCAGCTGCCGCCGGGGCAGCCGGCGTCGTTTTACAGCCCGGTATACCCCGCCTTCACGGGGTCGACGCTGCCGTCGAGCTGGCGCAGATAGGTCAGGCCGCAGACCGTCAACCTATGGGTGTCGGTCTCGCCGGCTTCCATCAGGATGTTGAGGTAGTTCGTGACCTTTTCACGCGCCTCGGCGCTGGCCGCCGCGGTGCGGTTGGCGAGCAGGTCGTAGGTCTGCATGATGCGGTCGATGGCAGCTTCCATGGCATCCTCTGGTTGGTCGGGATCTTGGGGGTTTTGATCAGGCAACCGCTCTGGCCTCGGTCTGCGCCTGGAACCGGGCGATCGCCCTGTTGGCCAGCCTGATCTTGTTGAATTCGCCCTGCTGGAGCAGCTTGACGATCAGGTGAAGCAGGCGGTCGTCGGTGACGAGAGTGTCCGGGATTGCGCCGGAGCGGCGAAGGTAGTTCGCGGCGATGGCGTAGGCCTCGCTGACGAGTTCCACGTTCATCACCCGAAGCCCGCGCTCGACCAGCATCGCCGTTTCTCCGATCCGAAGAAGATAAGCGCCGAGCCCGGAACTGGTTCCTGGCTGCCGGGGGGATTTTTTCGCAGGTGCAAAAAAATATCAACGCACCGGTCCGGGGCAACTCCGGACCAGCGCGCTTGGGGAAGTTAGGCACGTTCGGGAGGGCTGCCGGTCTTGTTGCGGGCCGGCTTCGCCCAGATCCCTTTAGAACTCAGAGGCGATAGAGGATCTGGTCGGTCCAGAACCGCTCCAGGCGGTGCAGCGACTTGTTGAGGTTCGCAAACTCGTCGCCGGAGATGCCGCCGACCTGCTCCACCGTCTTGACGTGCTTCTGGTAGAGCGCATCGACGATGCGGCGGACTTCCTGGCCCTGCGGGGTCAGGCGGATGCGCACCGAGCGGCGATCGACCCGCGAGCGCTGATGATCGAGGAAGCCGAGCTCGACGAGCTTCTTCAGATTGTAGGAGACGTTGGAGCCGAGATAGTAACCGCGCGTGCGCAATTCGCCCGCGGTCAGCTCCTTGTCGCCGATGTTGTAGAGCAAGAGCGCCTGGACCGAGTTGATGTCCGCGCGGCCGCGGCGATCGAATTCGTCCTTGATCACGTCGAGGAGCCGGCGATGCAGCCGCTCCACCAGAGTCAAAGCTTCCAGATAGAGCGACTGCACCGAACCCTGCTGGCCGGAGACGCGCTCTGCGGTATCTGCCGCAGTTGCGACGGCTTTCATCATGACACTTCCCCTGTTGTCGTTTTTATCGACACTTATTCGACGAAACTTGTGTCCCGTCTGATAGGTGCAACTTAAGAGGGGCGTTTGAAGATCGGCTTAAATAAGAGAATAAAGAGATCATGAATTTAAGACAGTGAATTGCGCATTAAGCCTGTGCCACAAGTACTTTTTGAAAGCCTCTGTTGACCTTCGCAAGGTCCTGTTCACCCTCCGTCCGCCGCTGTTGTCGCATTCCAGAACAGCCCCGCCCCGTTTCGAAACGCACGCGTAAGAGCTGTGGCGGAACCGGCTGGTCAATGAAAACTTACCGCGAATTTTAGGCAACCAGCGGTCAACCAAACGCAACATTCTCCTGTCCCGGACAAGCGCAGCAAGCGGCGCGCAGACCCGGGATCCCAGAAGCCAAAAGCGAGATATCGGAAAGATGGGCCCCGGCTCTGCAACGCATCACGCCGCAAACTTCGGCGTGCTGCATTGCGTCCGGGGCACGAGAGCGTGAGCGTGAATCTCTGCGCGCTACGGCGGCCGCTCGCGCGCGGCCATCCAGGCGAGCGCAAGATAAGCGGCAAGCATGAAGACCTCGACGCCGACCACGACGAGGCTGCCGCCGTAGATTCCCGGGAACATCAGCTCGATCACGGCCATCGACACCACGGTCGTCAGCCACACCACCGCGCCCCAGGGCGTCGCCAGCCAGAGGCCGACGGCGGCGACGAGCTCGATCACCGCGAAGTAGACCGTCGCGGCCTGCCAGGCCATCGACTGGTTCTCGAACGCCTCGTCCTCGCCGCCGACGAAGCCCGTGACCTGCGCCCAGTGATAGAGGCCTTTCAGGATCGAGAGCAGCGCCATCACCCGCAGGAACAGCACCAGCCGTCGGGTCCAGACATTGTCGTCGGACTCCGAGCGCTCCGAGGAGATCGCCGCCACTGAGAGCGCGCTCTCTCGGGCAGTGTCACGGGCAGCGTCCCTGGCATTGGCGCCGCCTTGGGCCGCATCGCGGGTGGAGATCTCGGACATGGCCCCTTCTGGCTGCTTCGGCCCGCAAAATCAATCGGCTGCCCAAGTCAGGTTCAGATCTGCCTTGCGGCAGGTCAAGCCGCGGTGACGGGAACCATGCGAGCTGGTATAAGAATAATTCCAGCCGGAGGAAGAGTGATGGCGATCAAATACGGACGTCCGATCGAATTGCGCGACGTTTCGCGCCGGGACAGCACGGCAGTGCCGCATGCCCTCGATCTGACCGTCCGTCCGCGCCGCAACCGCAAGGCCGAGTGGGCCCGGCGCATGGTGCGCGAGAACGTCCTCACCACCGACGACCTGATCTGGCCGCTGTTCCTGATCGACGGCACCAACAAGCGCGAGCAGGTCGCCTCGATGCCCGGCGTCGACCGCCTCAGCGTCGACCAGGCCGTGCGCGAGGCCGAGCGCGCGATGAAGCTGACCATCCCCTGCATCGCGCTGTTTCCCTACACCGATCCGTCCCTGCGCGACGAGGAAGGCTCGGAAGCCACCAACCCGAACAACCTGGTCTGCCAGGCCGTGCGCGCGATCAAGAAGGAGTTTCCG
The DNA here is from genome assembly GCF_025200905.1 of Bradyrhizobium yuanmingense. Lineage (NCBI taxonomy): Bacteria > Pseudomonadati > Pseudomonadota > Alphaproteobacteria > Hyphomicrobiales > Nitrobacteraceae > Bradyrhizobium > Bradyrhizobium yuanmingense. The sequence goes on from NZ_CP104173.1 coordinate 4,087,065, forward strand.
GAGATCGGTATCCTCTGCGACGTCGCGCTCGATCCCTTCACCAGCCACGGCCATGACGGCCTGATCTCCGACGGCAAGATCCTGAATGACGAGACGGTCGCCGTGCTGGTGCGTCAGGCCTTGGTGCAGGCCGAAGCCGGCTGCGACATCATCGCGCCCTCCGACATGATGGACGGCCGCGTCGCCGCGATCCGCGAGGGGCTGGACCGCGCCGGCCTGCTCGACGTGCAGATCATGGCCTATGCCGCGAAATACGCCTCCGCCTTCTATGGCCCGTTCCGCGACGCCATCGGCTCGGCCAAGACGCTCACCGGCGACAAGCGCACCTATCAGATGGATAGCGCCAACACCGATGAAGCGCTGCGCGAGGTCGAGCTCGACATCGCCGAGGGCGCCGACATGGTGATGGTGAAGCCCGGCATGCCCTATCTCGACGTGGTCCGCCGCGTGAAGGACACGTTTGCGATGCCGACCTTCGCCTATCAGGTCTCCGGCGAATACGCGATGATCGCCGCAGCCGCGAACAACGGCTGGCTCGACGGCGACCGTGCCATGATGGAAAGCCTGCTCGCCTTCAAACGCGCCGGCGCCGACGGTGTGCTGAGCTATTTTGCGCCGAAGGCGGCGGAGAAGCTGCGGGGCCAGACGTAAGCTGTCGTAGGGTGGGCCAAGCGAAGCGGGCCCACCGATTCATCCATCGTGTAAGTCGGCGGGCAATGGTGGGGACGGCGCAAGCGCGCCTTTGCCCACCCTACAGGACCGCCCGATCACCGCCCCCGAATCGCCGGAATATTTCGGCTTGCTGCCGCCCGCGCGCCCTTGGCACGGGCATGGCCTGTTCCCATGTCCTGCGAGGGAGCTTCGCTGGGAGAACGGACCATGTCGTACAACTCGGGCAATTCAGGCGGCTGGCGCAATGACAGCGCCATGCAACCGCATGCCTACGACCCTGACCTGCATCCGGAACTGTTCCGGGGCGTCGCGACGCGGCGGGTGTTCGCCTTCCTGATCGACATGGTCGTGATCTCGGTGCCGGTGATCCTCGGCTACATCTTCATCGCCTTGTTCGGCGTGGTCACCCTCGGCATCGGCTGGGCGCTGTTCTGGATCGCCTGGCCGGCCTCCGTGATCTGGGCCATCGTCTATTACGGCGCCAGCATCGGCGGTGCGTCCTCCGCCACGGTCGGCATGCGCCTGATGGACCTGGAGCTGCGCACCTGGTACGGCGCGCCCGGCTACTTCGTGCTCGGCGCCACCCATGCCGTGCTGTTCTGGGTGACGGTCTCGTTCCTGTCGCCGTTCGTGGTGCTGGTTGGCCTGTTCAACGGCCGCCGGCGCCTGCTGCACGATTTCGTGCTGGGAACGGTCGTGATCAACAATTCGGTTCGCATACCCACTCCGCAGGCGGCGCGGACGTGGTGAGCTAATCGATTGACCGGGGGCTTTTGGAGCGCGATGCTGATGCCTGTTTCGGAGGCCCACGACGTACCTTGACCCAGCACTCGCGCGACACCCCCCAGTTTTACCTCACGGCGCCCTCACCCTGCCCGTATTTGCCGGGTCGACATGAGCGCAAGGTGTTCACGCATCTGGTCGGGGACCGCGCCGGTGACCTCAACGACCTGCTCACCCATGGCGGTTTCCGCCGCAGCCAGTCGATCGCCTACCGTCCCGCCTGCGACCAGTGCCGGGCCTGCGTCTCGGTCCGGGTCATCGCCAACGAGTTCCGCCCCTCGCGCAACTTCCGCAAGGTGATGGCCCGCAACGCCGACATCATCGGCGAGCAGCGCAGCGCGGTGCCAACCTCCGAGCAATATTCGGTGTTCCGCGCCTATCTCGACGCCCGCCACCGCCACGGCGGGATGGCCGACATGACCGTGCTCGACTACGCCATGATGGTCGAGGACAGCCACGTCGAGACCCGCATCATCGAATACCGCAAGCGCGGCCCCGACAGCGGCATCACCGGCCGCGGCGAGGAGCTGATCGCAGTGGCGCTCACCGACGTTCTCAGCGACGGCCTGTCGATGGTCTATTCGTTCTTCGAGCCTGGCCAGGTCAGCCGCTCGATGGGCACCTTCATGATCCTCGACCATATCGCCCGTGCGCGACGGCAAGGGCTGCCTTACGTCTATCTCGGCTACTGGATCGAAGGCTCCAAGAAGATGGACTACAAGGCCCGCTTCCTGCCGCAGCAGCGCCTCGCCCCCTCAGGCTGGCTGCGCATCGACGCGCAGGGCGACACGGCGTCCGAGCCGCAGGATTAGTGAATGGCGAGTAGCGAATAGGAGAACGCCCCCACTCGCTACTCGCCATTCGCCACTCACCCAAAGAACGTATCTGCCAGCAACTTCAGATTCAAAATCACGATGATGCCCGCGACGATCCAGGCGACCGCGGCAACCGACATCGGGATCGCGAACTTGCCCATCTTGCGCCGATCCGAGACGAAGCGCACCAGCGGGATCACCGCGAAAGGCAGCTGCATCGACAGCACGACCTGGCTGAACACAAGCAAATCCGCGGTGCCGCGCTCACCGTAGATCGCGGTGACGATGATCACGGGAATGATGGCGATGCCGCGGGTCAAGAGGCGGCGCGCCCAGCTCGGCAGGCGCAGGTCGAGAAAGCCCTCCATCACGATCTGGCCAGCGAGCGTCGCGGTGACCGTCGAGTTGAGGCCCGAGGCGAGCAGCGCCACCGCGAACAGCGTCGAGGCGATGCCGAGGCCGAGCAGCGGCGACAGCAGTTCGAACGCCTGCTCAATCCCGGCCACGTCGGAGTGGCCGCTCTTGTGGAAGGTCGCAGCAGCGACGACAAGGATCGCGGCGTTGATGAACAGCGCCAGCATCAGCGCGATGGTCGAGTCCGTCGTCGCCCATTTGATCGCTTCGCGCCGGCCGGTGTCGTTGCGTTCATAAGCGCGCGTCTGCACGATCGAGGAGTGCAGGTAGAGATTGTGCGGCATCACGGTGGCGCCGATGATGCCGATCGCGATGTAGAGCATGTCGGAATTGGTGAAGATCTCGCTCTTGGGCACGAAGCCCCGCAAGACCTCTGCCACCGGCGGAGCCGCCGCCGCGATCTGCACCGCGAAGCAAACGGCGATCACCACCAGGAGCGCGATGACGAAAGCCTCCAGGAAGCGGAAGCCCCGGTTCATCAGCAGCAGCAGCAGGAAGGCGTCGAGGGCTGCAATCAATGCGCCGCCAATCAGGGGAATGCCGAACAGCAGCTTCAGCGCGATCGCCGTGCCGATCACCTCGGCGAGATCGCAGGCGATGATGGCCGCCTCGCAGGCGAGCCAGAGCAGGAAGTTCACCACCCGGGGATAGGAGGCGCGGCAGGCCTGCGCGAGATCGCGGTCGGTGACGATGCCGAGCCGCGCCGCCAGCGACTGGAGCAGGATCGCCATCAAGTTCGAGATCAGGATGACGGAGAGCAGCGTGTAGCCGAACTTCGACCCGCCGGCGAGATCGGTCGCCCAATTGCCGGGGTCCATATAGCCCACCGAGACGAGGTAGCCCGGCCCGACGAAGGCCAGCAGCCGGCGCCACCATCGGCCCGCGGCGGGAATGGCAACGGTGGAATTAACCTCAGCGAGGCTTTTGGTGGTGGGCGCATCAGCGCGCCAGCCGGCGAGGTCGGGAGTTATGTGGGGTGATCGGGCATCCATATCGGCAGAATACCCAAGTTCATTCTTATTGCAACTCATTTGCAACTGCATCTAGCGGCGGGCATTCCCGCCGCCGATCGCGGAAATCGCCTCTTGTCGGGAAGCGGGTGGGTTTGGTGGTCATCGGGGGCCAACATTGGCGCAAATTCGCCTCTACGGGATATGCGCCATGTCAACGCCGCCTCGCCTTCCTGACACTTTCAACCGCCTCGCCTGGTCCAATCTCGCAGCGCAGTCGGCCGAGCAGATCGCGCTCGCGGCAGCGCCCATCGTCGCCGTGCTGACGCTGGGGGTGGCCGAAGGCCAGACCGGCCTGCTGCAGACCGCGCTCACCCTGCCCTTCGTCCTGTTCGCCATCCCCGCCGGCGTGTTTGCAGACCGAATTTCCCGCCGCAGGCTGATGGCGAGCGCCGAGGCACTGCGGGCGGTGGCGCTCGCGACCGTCGTGCTGCTGCTCACGCTGGAAGCCCTCAACCTGCCGCTGCTGGCCCTGCTCGGCTTCGCCGCCGTGTGCGGCACCGTCGTTTACAGCGTGGCAGCACCGGCGCTGGTGCCCTCGCTGGTGAGCTCCAACTTGTTGCCGGCGGCGAATGCGCGCATCGAGCTGGCGCGCACCATCGCCTTCGCCAGCGGGCCTGCACTCGGCGGTGCGCTGGTTGGGTGGTGGGGCGCGAGCCCGGCGTTCGGCTTTGCCGCGGCGCTCTCGGCCATCGCGGTCGTGCTGCTCTCCGGCATCTACGAGCCAGCACGTGCGCCGGCGCCCCGGCGGCATCCGCTCCAAGAGATCCGCGAGGGCGCGGCCTTCGTGTTTCACCATCCGCTGCTGCGGCCGGTCTTCATCACCCAGTTCATCTTCAACACCGGCTGGTTCCTGCAGATCGCGGTGTTCGTGCCCTACGCCGTGCGCCATCTCGGTCTGAGCGCCGCCGGTGTCGGCACGGTGCTGACGATGTACGGCGTCGGCATGGTGATCGGCGCGCTCCTCGCCACGCGCGTGATGAAGCGCATCGCCTTTGGCACCGTGGTGGGGCTCGGCCCCGTCACCGGCTTTGTCGCCGCCTTGGTGATGGCGCTGACGGTGCTGGTCCCATCGCCCTGGCTCGCGGGCTTGAGCTTCTTCCTGCTCGGCGTCGGCCCGATCCTATGGGTGATCTCGACCACGACGCTGCGCCAGTCCGTGACGCCGCCGCGCCTGCTCGGCCGCGTCTCCGCCATCAACATCATGAGCTACGGCGCCCGCCCGCTCGGTTCAGTGCTGGGCGCGCTCGTCGGCGGCCTCTGGAGCGCGGAGGCATGCCTCTATCTCGCCGCGGCGTTATTCGGCGTGCAGGCGCTGGTGATCCTGCTGTCACCGGCAGTGGGACTGGACCGGCAGCCGGACATGGTGGGAGACGAGGCGGCGGCGCGGTGCTGACCACAAGTGCATTGCGAGGAGCGTAGCGACGACGCAATCCAGGGTCCCTCCGTTGAGGGACTCTGGATTGCTTCGCTGCGTTCGCAATGACGGCGCCTGTTGAGGCCGCGGAGACTAACCCGCCAGATAGCGCTCGTAGCTGCCCCTGACCGGCTCGCTCGCGTCGACTTCCGGATCGAGCGTGTAGAGATCCTGCGCGCGGCCGATGCCGCGCAGCGCGTAGCGGCCGGTGGAGACGAGGTAGCGGCGGCCGGCGGCATCCAGGCCCTTGTAGAATTCGGACGAGGCCAAGAGCTCGCGATCCACCGAGCGGCTCATCGAGGCGATGCGGCTGACCTCGTTGACGGTCGGGCCGACCACGGTGAAATCAAGCCGGTCCTCGCTGCCGATATTGCCGTAGAAGACCTCGCCGACATGCAGGCCGATATAGGCTGACGTGGTCGGACGGCCCTCCGCCGCCCGCCGTTCGTTCAGCGCAGCGACATTCTTGCGGAACAGGTGCTCGGCGCGGAGCGCGGCCCGCCGCGCATCCGCCATGTCCTCGCCCCAGAACATCGCGAGCACGCCGTCGCCGATCAGCTTCAGTACGTCGCCGCCGGCTTCGTGGATCGGATCGATCACGGCCTGCGCATAGTCGTTGAGGAACGGGATGATCTCGTCGGGACCGATGCTCTCGCTGATGCCGGTCGAGCCGCGCAGGTCCGAATACCAAAGCACGGCATTGATGCGCTCGGTGACGCCGCGCGAGATGCGCCCGCGCAGCACCTGCTCGGAGGCGTCGCGGCCGAGATAGACCCGGCCGAGCGTGCGCGCGATGTCGACCTGCTGCGCCGACTTGATCGCGAGCCCCAACACCGGAACCAGATCGCGCAGCGCTTCCAGCTCCAGTCCGGAGAACCCGCTCGCGCGGCGGGTGGTCCAGCAGGAATAGAGGCAATCCATCAGGCCGAGCGCCCCGTTCTCGCCGAAGCGGTGGACGAATGCGAGATAGTGCTTGTGGCCCTTCTCGGCGAGTTCGCCGATCTGCGAGAAATCCATCGACGGCGCATCGGCGAGATCGATCACCATCTCGTCGTGGCCATTCTCGAGCATGTGGAAGAACACCGAGCGGCGCCAGCTCTTGGCGGCGTCGCCGTCGGCGGTCGAGCCGTATTCGAAGGCATCGCTCTCGTTGCTGGGACGATCGCTCCAGCGGAAGCCGCGGCCTTCATAGATCGGATGCAGCGTGTCGATGACGACGAGGCCACGCGACAGTTCCAGCCCCTCGGCGCAGCAACGCTCGCAGAAGCCGCGGAGCAGTTCAATTTCAGGCAGGCCCGTGAGCCCCTGGCCGGTCAGCCAGTTCATCAGCGTAAGGCGCGAGGTCAATTGCATGCGCCATTATGGCGTGCATTCGTGACGAGCGGAAGGCGGATGTCTGCATACAACCCAAAGGCTCCCCGCCGGCAGCAGGTCGAATATGCCGCAGACGCGGTTGACGCGCTCTCGCCGCGAGCTGCAAATGCGCCGATGACACGGCCGATCAGAAATACGAGGACATGACCCAGCGCCAGCTTCCGATCATCCTGGCGCTCGGCACCACGCAGACCCTCGCCTGGGCCTCCAGTTATTATCTGCCGGCGCTGCTCGCCGACCCAATGGGACGCGAGCTCGGTGTCTCCTCCAACTGGATCTTCGGTGCGTTTTCGGCCGCGCTGGTGATCTCCGCAATGCTGGGCCCGCGCATTGGACGGCAGATCGATCTCGTCGGCGGCCGTCAGGTGCTGTCGGCCTCCAACGTGACCATTGCCGCCGGCCTCGTGCTGCTTGGCATATCGCAGTCGGTGATAGTGATGGCGATCGCCTGGCTGGGGCTCGGCATCGGCATGGCGATGGGGCTCTACGATGCCGCCTTCGCGGCTTTGGGGCGCATCTACGGCAGCGAGGCGCGCAGGTCGATCACCGGCATCACGCTGATGGCGGGCTTCGCCTCCACCGTCGGCTGGCCGCTCACCGCCTGGGGCCTCGCCCATATCGGCTGGCGCGAAACCTGTTTCGCCTGGGCCGCCGCCAACATCCTGATCGGCCTGCCGCTCAATTTCTTCATGTTGCCGGCGATCAAGGGCGCCAAGCAGGCGGCGGCCACTGCCGAGAAGCCGCATGTGCCGCTCGATCGTACGATGATCTTGCTCGCCTTCATCTTCGCGGCAGTCTGGACCGTCACCGGCGCGATGGCCGCGCATTTCCCGCGCATCCTGGAGGCGATGGGGGCGACGCCAGCCGAGGCGATCGCGGCCGGCGCATTGATCGGGCCGGCGCAAGTCGGTGCCCGCATGCTCGAGGCCGGCTTCCTCAGCCGCTTCCATCCGCTGTGGTCGACGCGGCTCGCCTGCCTCACCCACCCGCTCGGCGCCGTGATCGTCGCGATCTTCGGCGGCGCTGCGGCGAGCGCGTTCGCGTTGTTCCACGGCTCCGGCAACGGCATCCTGACGATCGCCCGCGGCACCCTGCCGCTGTCGATCTTCGGCCCGAAGGATTTCGGCTATCGCCTCGGCATCATCGGCGCGCCGGCACGGATGGCGCAGGCGGTGGCGCCGCTCGCCTTTGGCCTGCTCATCGACCTCATGGGCGCCAAGGTGCTGATCGTCTCATCCGCGCTCAGCCTCTCGGCGCTGGCCGCGCTGTTCCTGATCCGCGCCGGCCGGCGGCCGGATTGACCAGCACGCGGCAATCCATTGCGCCGCCGTGAAGTGCTCGAGCGCTGCAAAGCTGCCTTTCGCCAACCCCGCCAGCACCAGTACGACGGCGCCCGCGCCCATGCCGACGGTGAGAAAACCGAGCGCGCTCGAGCGCTGCATCAGCGGTCGCGACAGCACGTTGTAGAACGCCATGCAGAACACCGCACCGGTTATGATCACTCGCCGCGCCATGCGCCCGGTGGGCTTTGCGCGAGGCCAGCCGCCAGCGCCGCCGACACGCCGAGCAGAAACGCGCAAGGCAACAGGCAGAGAAAGCCGATCCCCCAACGCAGGGTCGCGAGCAGGACGGGATCGGCGCCGCCGACGAGGTAGCGGGTGACGGCCGCGGCAGTCCCGCCGAAGCTGCTCGAGACAAGCGCGATCGTAACTCCGCCCCACTCGCCCACGACCTTCTCCTGTCACGGAGCTTTCGCGGGCCCTAGCATGATGCTGTTGCCACCCTTGTGGCAGCGGCCTCAGGGAAAGGTCAGTCGGTAAAACTCCGGCGCCATCCTCTGGCTGTCGCGCTGGGCGGTTGTCGTGGTTGATCCAGAGCTGCGCCTTCTCCTTGGCGAGCGTGTCTGCGATCTTCTGCATCGAGGCCGGCGGCGGCCGGAAGCTTGCCCCGACCGGATGCCCTTCCAGCTGGCGCGCTCTTCGCCCACATCACGGCGGATAGAGATCGCCATCACCTCGCTTCTCGTCCGGAGGGCTGGCTGGAGCATCGTGCACCGTCAACGGTCGCCGATCCGCAACCAATCGCGCCAGCTGCGGCGCGGCGGCGCTGGTACCGATGAGCCGAAACACCACGCCGCTTCGATTGCCCCCGGCACGTACACCCTGCAGAGCATCTGACTCGTCGCAGAACAGCGCATAGTCGGGACCAACTCGCCGTGGGAGCGGCCCGGTTCGTGCGGGGCCCGCCGACGAATAAGGCGACTTGCGTTTCGGCGCCGACAGAATGTAGCCGCCGGCCACCTGCACACCCGCGACGCTGTCCGTACCGATCCCGTTGAGGGTGCCCAGGCGAGAAACAAGCGAGCCGGTCTTGTCAAATTCCCCACCGGCATACGTGCAGCCGGCCTCGGCCGCGCGGCCCGCCTCCCATCCGGCGTCGATGAAGTACGAACGCTTCGCACCCGTGCGCATGTTCATGTTCGGATCGGTACGTGCCACATAGGCATGAACCTCGCTCCCCAACTCGATGCCCTCCACCTTGATCTTCCAATTCCCATGCTCGGGCACCATGCCGGCTCCCGCGATGGTGGGCTCGACCGCAATCAGCCACACCCTATTGTCACCCCAGTCAACGGGGGCATACGCACCGGTATAGGGCGGAAGCGCCGGTGCAGCGGGCGGCGGGGGTGGGGGACCGGGAGGCGCTGGACCGGCAGTCGACGAGGAGCTACGACCGCCGGGCGAGGTGAGCGTAACAATGACATTGTCCGTGCAGTTCTTCTTCATCCAGACTTCGGCAAAGCAGAGCACGGTATTGTCGGGGGGAAGGCGCCACGTCCATTCGACATGGTCGGGCTCTGCCATGGTTTGCCTGACGAAATGGATGTGCCCATCGCTCAGATAGTTGTTGCCGGCAGGCAGGAAGACGTCGAGCTTTGGACTTACGGAAACGCCGTCATAGTGGGTGACAAGCTCCCTCAGCTTGCCCTCGAGCTCCGACGTGCCGTTGTGAGGTCCGGTTGTCGGCCCGTAGCTGACATTGATCACCACGTTCGTTGTGCCAGAATCGACAAATGACATGATGTAATCGACTGCATCGGCGACGTAACCCTTCAGCCAGACGCCGGTCGCGTCACGAAGGCAGCTCTCGGGAAACTGCACGAACACGATATCTGCTTCGCAAGCGGGATCGGTCAGGGGATCTCCGGGCTGCCAACTTGGCGGATCGCGGCGCGCGATGCGTGCCGAGAGCGGAATGCGTCCGGCGAGGACATCCATTACATGTGCACCATGCGAGGCCTGATGCTTGAGGGTCTTGAAACCTCCACGCGCGTAGCAGCCATCCTCGTCGATCGTGTTTGCCCTCTTGTGCAACTGGATCCAGTCGTTGAGCCCAACCACGCCGGATATGGAGTCTCGAAGGAACTCGAGGCCGTAATTGAAATCGAACGGCTTCTCGCCAAAGACGTCGGCACCTACCGGGATCGGGACTCGGCCTGCGTGCTCGTTCTGATCCCAGACACCGCGCACGCGTGTCCCGGATGCGACACCCGCGATCCTTTTGACAAACTGAGCGGCCGCGAACGGACAGCCATCGTCGATCACGCCGATGAGGAGAGGTGTCGGTGGTTGTTCGCTCGCGGACCTGTTGCGCTGCGCACCCTTTTGTATGGCCGTCGGCTTCAACGGGAGGGACAGCTCGACCCGGGATACGTTGTCGTCCCACGCCCGGAAACTGTCCTTCTCGACAGCCCTTATGTAAGCCCGCATGGTCAGATATCGCGAGTTCGGGCTGGTCAGCCCGAATTCGGCGCCGAAGTCACTAGGACTCATGGCTCTCACAAAATTATCGGCCAGCCCGGCGTGCTTAAGCTCCACGAACAGGAATAGCTTGGACTCCTGCTTGTCGAAAAAATCGAAGTTCTTAAATTCGCTCGCGATTGCGTACCGGAGGTACGGGTCGAAGCATCTCGGCAATTCCTCGGCCATGGAATGCTCTCCACTTCGGTTGCAGGGACGTGTTTCCTACGGAAATCTTGTCGAAACTTCGTAGTAGGCCTTGTCCCATAGTTCCTTCATCAGGAGGGACTGCGTAACAGTCCCTCCTGTGGTTTCCGAATAGAACTTGTTGGCATTGAGCGCCTGGTCAGCATGGAAGGGATTGAAATCCGTGCGAGAGTTACTGTCGGCGTGGCTGGCGTTGAATTTGCGGCTCTTGGTTGCCGTGCTCCCGAGACAACGGCCGACGAAGTACTCGCCCAAGGCGATACCCAGCATCCGCCCTGCCATGCTGTCGACTGGAAAATGGACTCCGGCCACGACCCGATTGGTTGCGATTCGTGCGGCCTGCCGGTCGAGCTGCTCAACGATCTCCGGGAATCCGGATGTCGTCTTGTGCAGGCTCAATAGCCGTTTCAGCACGTAGGCTACCGCGTAAGCCTGCGTCGCATGTCCGCTCGGGAAACTTCCGTGTCCCGGCGTCGTGATCATCGGCTGAACCTGGGCGTTGTATTCCACGGGACGCGAGCACCCCAGCGCATGCTTGAAGCGCATTTCCACGTAAACGCAGAATTGCAGGACCATGTTGATGAGCTCGAATGTCCGCCTGGTCCTCTCGGGATGCAGGTAGACGATCGAGGACCAGAAGGCATACTGGGGATCGATCTGCGCCATGATTTCTGTGGCGCGTTCGTTGCGCAGCTCGGCCCAGCTCACGACCATCTCAATCTGGTCTTGAAACGTCGATTGGACCGGACGCCCTAACTCCGCAATCACGTATGCGGGCGAGCGAACCAGGAATGCGTTCGGATCGGCGCCCGACACCTGAAGGGTGATGCCCTGCAGCATCTCCCCGACCGCTGTGTAGGCGCGCACCCACGGCTCCCAGCGATCCAATTGGGCTGGGTCTTCGATCGCCGGCAAGGCCGGCGCGTAGTAGTAAAAATACGGAGAGGTCGGTCGCTCCGGAACAACGATTGTCCCTTCGCGAGCGTGGATGAGTGCATCCACCATGATGGGATTGGCCCAGACGTCGCCGAGCGTGCCAATTATCGCCCCACCGGCCCCTCCAGCGCCGCCCGCTCCGCCTGCACCTCCTGCCCCCTGCGCCGCCGGCTCCGCCAGCACCACCTGCACCGCCTGCTCCTCCCGCCCCGCCTAGTTGAGCCATTGCCTGCCTCCTTATGAAAACAAGTCGGTATGAGGTTAGTCAGCCTGTCGTCGGTAGTCCTGCCACTTCGAGGCAGCGAGCCCAGTGCCTGCCTGTTTCGAGATGCGCATTGGGGAGGCGCCCGATGTATCGATCTAGGGTCAAATGCGGCTCGAGCTCGCACATCTTGCCCAAGGCTTCGCGGGCCTCCGCGACCCGTCCCTGCGAAACGAGTGCGATAGCGAGGACCCGCCACGTAGACGGATGCATGCGATTGAGAATGAGAGATGAGCGCGCGAGCTCTTCCGCCTCGTCGTATCGATGCGCCGATAGAAGCGCCGTGGCGCCCAGGGACTCGAAATAATACCGCTGCGGATCGAGCGGGGAGAGTTTCAGAGCGCGCCGCGTTGCGTCCACGGCTGCCTCGCCGTCGCCTTTGAAGGCGTCGACGGTGCCCCGGTAGAGCCAGCCCAACGCGTGGCTGGGGTTGGCATCGACGGCCTGCTCGCACCGCTTTCGGGCAGCGTCCAGATCCTTCAACATGTGACAATAGACGAAGCCTTCGGTCGCAAGCGCAAGCGCGTCGGACGGGTCACGGTCGAGCGCCGCGCGAGTGGCGCTCAAGGCCTCGGCGGCCTCGCGTTTGCGGTCCTCGGACCAGCCGCGCGTCATGCGCAGGATGTACCAGTTGGCGAGCCAGGCGCGCGGGGCAGCTATTCGGCCGTGGCGATTGATCAGTTCCTCCAGCACCGTCCGGGTCTGGAGAAACTCCTCCCTGCTCGACCGGTGCATCAGGCGGATGCTGCCAAGCAGCAGCGAGTAGCTTTCTAGCGTCGGTAACGGCTGGGTCAGGATATGCTCGACCTCGGCATCGAAGACCGACAGATGCACTGCAGCGGCGATGCGGTGAGCCAGTTCGCTCTCCGGCTGCAGCAGATCGCCGATATTGCCGCTCAGGCGGTCGGTCCAGACGACTTGATTGGTTCGCGCCGCGGACAGCTCCGCCGTCACCAGAATCCGGTCCGCATCGACCACATAGCTGCCGCTGAGAATGTAGGTGGCACCGAGATGCGCCGATACTTCCGCCACATCGCTGACCCTGCCGCGAAATATGTTGGTCGACAGACGCGAGATCACCTTGAGGTTCGCCGATCTGGAGAGGCACCAGATCACGCTGTCCGCGATCAGGTTACCAACGTCGAGATGCTCCTCCGCGTCCTTGCGCGCGTCGAAGGGGATGACGGCGATCGTCGGCTCCATGGGAGTTCCATAGTCTCGCCGAGCTGCGAGGCTTGGGTGTGGACTGGCCGGACCAACGCGGTAGGCGCGAACCGGCTTGTCAAAGTGCTTGAGGATACAGTCGCCCAAATCTTCGCACAGCGCATCCACTCCGTGCGTCAGCTCGTCGCGCGCCGCAGCGCTGCCAATCGTCTCCCCCGGACTGGCCAGGCTGGCAAGAGCTGTCGCCAGTTGCTCATGCGCGGCCTCGCTGGCGATGGTTTCACCGGGACCGGCAAGAGTTGCGAGCCGGGCTGCGAGGTTGATGCCGGTGCCATAGATGTCAGTGCCGTCACTCCAGGCGGTGGAGGAGTTGATCCCCGCACGAAGCTGGAAGTGTTGATCTTCAGGCCGCCCGGTGTTCTGAACGGCGATACTCCGGTGCATTTCGGCGGCGGCATTGACGGCATCACGCACGGATTCGAAGCGGGCCATGAGCCCGTCTCCGAGGCTCTTCACGAGGCCGCCGCGATAACGCGGCAGAATTTGGCCGGTGGCAAGTTGGACGAAGTCGGTCCATCGACGCACCGCGGACGCCTCATGCTCCCGCATCAGACGCACGGACTCGACGAGGTCGACCAAGAGGACCACGGTGTCCTGCTGCACGAGGCCCATTGCTCGTCTCTCCGAAGCCCGGCCTCCGCTGACCGGGCTCTCAGGTGAATGGCCCTTAAGGCCGGTACTGCTTCACTACCTTGATGTTGACCGGACCTTGCCCGGCAGTTGCGAACTCAGCGCACGCACGTCCTCATCGAGCGCACGTCAATCCATACTGCGCAGCTGGCCGCTCGGTTATGAACCAGATCACGATTTGCGAAACGCCCGGGTGGGTCGCAATCGCGACAACTCAAAATGAAAACGCAAACTTCTTCTCGTCATGCGCGAAGTCACGTTCACTCACCGCTAATGCGGGCAGGTCTCGACCTCGACCGTGACGTGGCTGAGGCCCTTCAGCCCGGCGAGCCGCCGCTTGTAGACGGCCGGCTGCTTCGGCTTGTCCGACACCACCGAGAGCAGCACGGCACAATGGCCGGGGCCGACCTGCCAGAGATGCAGGTCGGTGACGCGATCCTCACCGATCTCCATGCGGGCGCGGATCACCCGCTCCAGCTTCTCGTCGGCGCGCACGTCGAGCAGCACCGCACCCGATGATTTGATCAGGCCGAATGCCCAGCTCGCGATCACGGCGCTGCCGATCAGACCCACCGCCGGGTCGGCCCAGACCCAGCCGGAATACATGGCAAGGCCGAGCGCTGCGATCGCCAGCACCGAGGTTGCGGCATCGGTCATGACATGGACATAGGCCGCGCGGAGGTTGTTGTCGTGCTGATGCTGGTGACGATCGTGCTCGTGGTCATGCTCAGCGTGGTCATCATGCGGATGGCCATGGCCGTGGTGATGATCGTGGCTGTCGCGCAGCAGCCACACGCTGGCGAGATTGACGCCCAAGCCGAGAGCAGCCACGGCCATTGCCTCGCCGTAGACGATCGGCACCGGATTGATCAAGCGCAGCACGCTCTCATAGGCGATCTCGACCGCGATCAGGCCGAGGATGATCGCGCTGGCGAAGGCGGCAAGATCGCCGAACTTGCCGGTGCCGAAGGTGAAATGCGCATTCCCCAGATGCCGCCGCGCGAAGCGATAGGCGAAGGCGGCAATGCCGAGCGCCGCCGCATGGGTGCCCATGTGCCAGCCGTCGGCGAGCAGCGCCATCGAACCGAACAGCGAGCCGGCGACGATCTCGCCGACCATCATGACCAGCGTCAGCACGACCACGAACCAGGTGCGGCGCTCGTTGTCGTCGTGCTTCTCGCCCAGGAAGGCGTGGTCATGGGTCCATTGTTCGATGGAATGGGAATGCATCGAATTCTCCCGAAGATTCAGCTCTGTTGGCCTCCAATATAGACGGCAGGCACCAATTTTCTAAGGACCAATCGTCCCGCGGATTGACAGTGCTTCTTAGTTTCGCTGTAATCTGCGCCATGGGGATTTGAGCGATCTCCCCACGAGGCGACAGGCCCAAGCATCGCGTCCCGTTTGGTTCTCGAGGACGCATCATGTCTACATTCACGACCATCTCATCCGACAAAATGGCACGGCTGATCGGCACGGCGAATGCGCCGGTTCTGATCGATGTGCGCACCGAGCAGGATTTCGCCGCCGACCGGCGGCTGATTCCCGGCTCCATCAAGCTCGGCCACGACAACGTGGCGGACTGGGGCGGCGCCTTCGCCGGCCGCCGCGCCGTAGTCTCCTGCCTCCGCGGCGAGAAGCTCGCGCAAGGCACCGCGGCCTGGTTACGCCAGCTCGGCGCGCAGGCCGAAACGCTGGAGGGCGGCTTCGAGGGCTGGAAGGCGGCCAAGCTGCCGCTGGTCGACGCCCGCAAGCTGCCGCCGCGCGATGCCAAGGGTCGCACCGTCTGGGTGACGCGGGCGCGGCCGAAGGTCGACCGCATCGCCTGCCCGTGGCTGATCCGCCGCTTCGTCGATCCGGGCGCAGTGTTCCTCTATGTCGCGCCGTCCGAGGTGGTCGCCGTCGGCGAGCGGTTCGGCGCAGCGCCCTTCGACATCGAGAACGTGTTCTGGAGCCACCGCGGCGAGCTCTGCACCTTCGACGTGATGATCGAGGAGTTCGGCATCGCGACTCCGCCCCTGCTGCGCCTCGCGACGCTGGTGCGCGGCGCCGACACCGCGCGACCCGACCTCGCGCCGGAGGCGCCCGGCCTGCTCGCGGCCTCGCTCGGGCTGTCGCGCATGTATGACGACGACCTCGAGCAGCTCGAGGCCGGCATGCTGCTCTATGATGCCTTCTACCGCTGGTGCCGCGACGCCACCACCGAGACTCACAACTGGCCGACCAACAAGGTGAAGGCGTAATGGACGTTCGCGCCGATCAAGCGGGAGCTGGTGCCGGTCACGGCATCAGCTTCAACGAAGCTTTCCGCGTCTGGCTCCGTGTCGCCTGCCTGAGCTTTGGCGGGCCCGCGGGCCAGATCGCGGTGATGCACCGCATCCTGGTCGAGGAGAAGAAGTGGATCTCCGAAGGCCGTTTCCTGCACGCACTGAACTATTGCATGCTGCTGCCGGGACCTGAGGCGCAGCAGCTCGCGACCTATGTCGGCTGGCTGATGCATCGCACCGCCGGCGGGCTGATGGCGGGCGGGCTGTTCATCCTGCCCGGCATCATCGCCATCATGGGCCTCAGCTACATCTATGCCGCCTTCGGCAATGTCAGCTTCGTCGAGGCGCTGTTCTTCGGGCTCAAGGCGGCCGTGCTCGCCGTCGTCGTCGAGGCGGTAGTGCGCGTCGGCAAGCGCGCGCTGAAGAACCGCATCATGATCGCGCTCGCAGGCATCGCCTTCGTCGCGATCTTCTTCTTCGCGGTCCCCTTCCCGATCATCATCATCGCCGCCGGCCTCATCGGTTATGCCGGCGCCCGAAGCGGCCGTCCGGAATTCGCGCCGGCCGGTCACGGCCATGGCGGCGGCGCCGCGATCGACAGCATGCTCGGCGAGGCCGTGCCCGATCACGTCCGGCCGAACACGGCGCGCGCGATCCGCGTCGGTGCATTGTGGCTGGCGCTTTGGCTGGTGCCGGTGATCGCACTGCTGATGGCCCTGGGTCAGGCCAATGTGTTCAGCCAGATCGCGCTGTTCTTCTCGAAGATGGCGCTGGTTACGTTCGGCGGCGCCTATGCGGTGCTGGCCTATGTCGCCCAGCAGGCGGTCGAGCATTATCATTGGCTCAAGCCGCATGAGATGCTCGACGGTCTCGGCATGGCCGAGACCACGCCGGGCCCGCTGATCATGGTGTTGCAATTCGTGGGCTTCATGGCGGCCTATCGCGACCCTAGCGGCCTGTCGCCGATGCTCGCGGCCACGCTCGGCGGCCTGCTCGCGACCTGGGTTACCTTCATGCCCTGCTTCCTCTGGATTTTCGTCGGCGCGCCCTACATCGAGCGCCTGCGCGGCAACGCGGGCCTCGCCGGCGCGCTCAGCGCGATCACCGCCGCCGTGGTCGGCGTGATCCTCAACCTGTCGATTTGGTTCGCGCTGCACATCCTGTTCCGCGAGACCGTGCCGGTGCATGCGTTTCCGCTGAACTTCGACATGCCGGTGCTGAGGAGCGTCGACGTGCCGGCGCTGGTGCTGGCGATCGCGGCGGCCACCGCGATCTTCCGGTTCAAGCTCGGCATGCTGACGGTGCTGGCGGGCAGCTGCGCGGCGGGCGTGGCGTTGCGGATGGCCGGGGTGATCTGATGCCAGGGACGTGACTAATCGTGAGTCCAGGATGAGTTGGAACGCCGCGGCCGAACGCCACCTAGGCAGGGGGCGTTTGGAGAAACAGCGATGCGTTTCCTTCTGGTTTTCAGTTTTCTGATCACCTTGGTCGGCGCTGCCGACGCCGCACAGGCGCGTCATCCACACCGGCGGCACGCGATTGTCCATTCCGGTCAGGGTATGGTCCCGTCCGGTCCAGCTTCGGGCTTCGCCTACGCGCCGCCGCCGGAAACCTCAGCTTATCCTGGCGCCACTGAACCTTATTTCGGCGCTTCTCAAGGTTATGCGCCCGGCGAAAAGGAGCGGTTTCTTCGCAGTTTGTTCAGTCCGTAGGGCCCGTGCCACCCCTAGGCCTTGCGCTGTCGCGGCGAGGGCGTGGGAAAGCTGCTGAGTTGAATCCCGCAGCCTTCCCTTATTCACGTCAATAAGCGCCGACCTTTGTTAGCGTCGGGTTGGATCGTTTGTGCCGCCCGGACGGATGGTCTGAGGACCGCCCTGGCCGGAACCCGCGCCACTGCCGCCGCCGGCGCCTACGCTGGATCCCGTCGAACTGCCGGTACCTGCATCGCCCGCTCCCGTTCCACCCGCCGCGCCGCTCGTTCCGCCGCTGGTTCCTCCGGCCCCGGCGCTAGCGCCCGCACCCGCGCCGCCCGCTCCACCTGCGCCGGCCCCGCCTCCGGCACCTCCGCCCGCCTGCGCATGGGCGAACCCGATCGAGGCGCCGGCAAGCAACGCACACATGGCTACTGAGAAGATTGTCTTTCGCATGGTTCAAACTCCGATTGACGATGACATGCCAATCGAAGCCGCGCGCAAACGTTCCTGATGATATTCGTCGGAGGCTTTCAACATCGCTAGGAACGATGTTGCGCAACGTTCAATTGATTCCAGTCCCGCGGCCACTCGACGTACCCTTCCGCGTAGCGCGCACGACTCATCACATGGCAGATCCTGGCCGCTGGCTATCGCATCATCATCCGCGCGATCGCTTCCCCGATCACCACCGTCGTGAAGTGCGTGTTGGCGCGGCAATCGGACGGCATGATCGAGGCGTCGGCGACGCGAAGGCCGCTGATCCCTTTCACGGTACCATCGGGGTTGACCACGCCATCGGGGTCGTTCCCGCCGCTCATGCGGCAGCTGCCGGCGGCATGCTGGATGTCGCCGGTCTCGCGGCGCAGCACCGCGTCGAGCTCGTGATCGGGCAGGCTGGCGGCCTGCGGCAGCGTCAAATCCGTGTCAGCGAGCCTGATCCAGTCGGCGATGCCTGACAGCGCCGGCTGCGACGTGATGACCGCGAGGCGTTTCACCGCATCGATCATGCGCAGCATGTCGCGCGGATCGGCCAGCATGTTCTCCTCGACGACCGGATCGATTGCAGGATCGGTCGAGGCCAGCTTGAGCGTCCCGCGCGAATAGGCGTTGAACAGCCCCGCGCCGATCGCTCCGGGGTTCCCGATGCCGCGATGATTGAAGGCGATCAGGATCATGTCGCGCTTGCCGCCATTGGCGAGGCCGGAGGAATAGGTCACGCAGCAATTGGTGTGGCGCGTATCCGGATCGGTGGGACGAAGCTCGTCCCGGAGCTGGATCGTGGCGCGAAACAGCGGATGGTCGAAGAAATGGCGGCCGACCGGCAGATCGCGCGTGACAGCAATCCCCATTGCCTTCAACTCCTCGGCCGGCCCGATGCCCGAGCGCAGCAGGATCGCCGGACTGTGGATGGCGCCGGCGCACAGCACGATCTGGCGGGCGCTGATCTCCTGGGTGCCCTGCCCCTCGACATGAACGCGGACACCGGTCGCCCGTCCGTCGCTGATCAGCACGCGATCGACCAGCGCATGCCCGCGGATCTCCAGGTTGGCGCGCCCGCGTGCGGGCTCGAGATAGCCCTCATTGGTGGTGATGCGGCGCAAGTCGCGGCTGTTGATGGGGTAGCACGCAACGCCCTCGCCGTCCGGACCATTGACGTCGGCGCACCAGGGATAGCCGCTCGCAAGTGCCGCATCGCGCAAGCCGCGGTCGATCGGACCCCACTTTTGCAAAGGCGCGCGGTAGACCGGCAGTGGCCCGCCGCGGCCGTGGCCCTCGACATCGCCGAATTCCAGATCGTCCTCGATCACCGAAAACAGCGGCATCACCTCTTTCGCCGACCAGCCGGTGCAGCCATTGGCCGCCCATTCGTCGAACGCATCGGCAACGCCGCGGATCGCGATCTGGCCGTTCATCATCGACGAGCCGCCGAGCCCCTTGCCGCGCCAGTAGAAGCGCGGCTCCTGCCCAGCGACGCGGCGCGTCAGAAGATCGGGCCATTGCCATTTCTCCTGGTACTCGCGCTTGTGGATGATCGGGATCGGATTCGGCGTCCGCACCTCCCAGGGCGCCTCGTCGGCGCGCCAGTCGAGCCCCGCCTCGAGCAGCAGGACGCGCCGTGCGGGATCTTCGGAGAGCCTTGCGGCCACGGCGGCGCCGGCGGAGCCGCCGCCGACAACAATGACATCGTACATCGCGCTACTTCTCAACGTTCCAGAACACCGGGATGGCGGACGGTATCAGACCGCGCAAAGTCGCGCGATAGGCGGCCGGCTGCGCGAACTGGCCCCACGGGATTCCGGGCGCCTGATCGTACATGACGGCCTGGATCTCGCCCGCGATCTTCTTCCGGTCCGCCTCGGCCGGCGCCTTGGCGAAGGCTTCCATCAGAGGGGTGATACGCGCATCGCATTGCCAGCCGGTGAAGTCGGCACAGTTGAAGGCAACCATGACATTGGTCAGCGGCGAGCCGAGGTCGAAGCCGCCGGCGTGGACGCCATAGACGCTCCAGCCCTCCTTCTTGGCGCGGCGCGCCAGCACGCTCGCCCAGTCCATCACCTGCAGATCGACGTTGAAACCTGCAGCCTTCAGCCGCTCGGCGAGCACCTGCGCCGAAACGCGCGGGGCTTCGAGGTCGTTGGCCTGCATCACGACGACGGGCTCGCCGGCATATTTGGTCGCCTTCAGCGCAGCCTTCGCCGCTTCGATCGAGGGCTTTGCGGCGGCTTCCGTGCCGGCCTTGCTCTCGTATGTGGTGCCGCAGGTGAAGTAGGTCGCGCAAGGGGTGGCGTATTTGGCGTCGAGCCCGAGCGCATCCAGCACTTCGCGCTGGTCGACCAGCTTCCACAGCACGCGGCGGATCTCCGGATCATCGAACGGCTTCGAGGCCGCGTTGAGACGGTAGGCGCCGGCGAACATGTTGCCGCCGGTGAAGTTGACGAGCTTGACGCGCGTGTTCTTCTCCAGCTGCGGCAGCAGATCGAACGGCGCGTACTGCATGAAATCGATTTCGCCGGCCTGCAGCGCAGAGGCGGCAGTCGCACCATCGGGAATGACGCGGACCTCGAGCGTGTCGACATTGACGCGCTTGCCGCCGGCCAGGAAGTCCGCGGGCTCGGGACGCGGCACATAGTCGCCGAACTTCTTCAGGATCATGCGGTCGCCGGTGCGGTGGTCGGCCTTGCTGTAGACGAACGGGCCGGAGCCGACGATCTCGGTGGTGCGCTGGTCGCCGGGCGTCCTCGCGATGCGTTCGGGCATCATGAAAGCGACCGGGCTGACGGGATTGCCGAGCGCGTCGATGACGAGGCCGGACGGCTCCTTCAGCGTCAGCACGAAGGTTTTCGCATCGACCGGCTCGAGCGAAGCCGTGATCGCGAAAATGCGGCGGCCGAGTGCGCTGCGGGTGCCCCAGCGACGCAGCGAGGCCACGCAATCGGCTGCCGTGACGGGCTGGCCGTCGTGCCATTTCAGGCCGTCGCGCAGCGTGAACGTATAGGTCAAGCCATCGGGCGAGACTTTCCAGTCCTGCACCATTTGCGGCTTGATGTCGCCCTTGGCATCCTTCGCAAACAGCGTGTCGAACACCATGTAGCCGAACGTGCGCGAAATATAGGCCGTGGAGAAATGCGGATCGAGCGTGACGATCTCCGCCTCGAGCACCGCGACGAGATTGCCCGCCGCATGCGCGGGCGCCGCCACCAGCGCAAGGCCGAACAGCGCGGGAATGAAAGTCTTCAGTTTGAGCATTGGGGTGTTTTTGCCTTTTGACCAGCCGTTTGCGTTCAGCAGGAAAAAAGCAATGTTCGTGCCCACACGTATGCGCTCATAGCTAGCTGCCACGCGTTTGCAGGATGCACATACTTAGAGTTGGAGAGCGAGGCTGGCGCAGCTCGTCATTGCGAGCGCAGCGAAGCAATCCAGAGTCTTTCCGCGGTGGGATTCTGGATTGCTTCGCTGCGCTCGCAATGACGGTGGAGCAGAGAGCACAACACGCGCTGTCGCCGCCCGGCTTGACCGGGCGACCCAGTATTCCAGAGACAGCTGATGGATACGGAGAAGCCGCGGCGTACTGGATGCCCCGCCTAGTGCGCAATTGCGCACTAGGCGGGGCATGACAGCGTCGTTGCGGCGACAGTTGGGGCCAGTGCCCTACCCGATCACTCGACCGAACTTGTTCGACTTCGGGAAACCCTTCGGCGGCAGGCGGCCGGCGTCGGCGCGCGTGCCCTGCCACTCCGCCAGCTCCTTCATGGTCGCGGAGAATTCGCGTCCTGCGGAATCCTTCCAGGTCAGGCCCGCCTTGGCGTCGAATACCGCAACGTCGGACAGGCCGCCGTCCTTGTATTTCTGCAGGCGCACGCCGCGGCCGCGGGCCATCTCCGGCACCTGGTCGAGCGGGAAGACCAGCATCTTGCGGTTCTCGCCGATGACGGCGACGGTGTCGCCCGTCACCTCGGTGATCGCGCGGGCCTCGTTCGGCATGTCCACGTTGAGGACCTGCTTGCCCTTCTTGGTGGTGCCAACGCAATCGTCCTCGTTGACCACAAAACCCTGGCCCTCGTGGCTGGCGACCAGGAATTTGCGGCCGCCCTTGTTGACGAACAGCGCGACGGGCGCGGCCTCCTGCTCGAGGTCGATGAACAATCGGATCGGCTCGCCATGGCCGCGGCCGCCCGGCAGCTTGGCGACGTCGAGCGAGTAGAACTTGCCGTTGGTGGCGAACAGCAGGAGCTTCGAGGTCGTCTCGGCGAAGAAGGCGAAGCCGAGCTTGTCGTCCTGCTTGAAGGCAAGGCCCGAGAGATCCTCGACATGCCCCTTCATGGTGCGGATCCAGCCCTTGTCGGAGACGACCACCGTCACCGGCTCGCGCTCGACGAAGGCCTCCTCGATCGCGGCGAGATCGTGCTCGGGCGCATCCGCGAAGGTGGTGCGACGCTTGCCGAGCGGTGTCTTCGGTCCGAACATGTCGCGGACCTTGCCGACCTGCTCGCCGACCTTCTTCCACTGCTCGGCTTCGGAGGCGAGCACCGCATTGATGCCCTTGAGCTCGGCGCGGAGGTTCTTGTCCTCGGTGCGGATCTCCATCTCCTCGAGCTTGCGCAAGGAGCGCAGGCGCATGTTGAGGATGGCTTCCGCCTGCACCTCGGTGAGCTTGAACGCCTTCATCAGCTCAGGCTTCGGCTCGTCCTCGGTGCGGATGATCCTGATCACCTTGTCGATGTTCAGGTATGCGATCAGGAAGCCGCCGAGCACTTCCAGCCGGTGCTCGATCTGCGCCTTGCGGTAGTTGCTGCGGCGGATCAGCACGTCGCGCAGATGGTCGAGCCATTCGCGCAAGCACTCCGCGAGCCCCACGACCTTGGGGATGCGCCCCTTGATCAGGACGTTGAGGTTCAGCGGAATCTTGTTTTCGAGCTCGGTGAGGCGGAACAGCGATTCCATCATCAGCGCCGGATCGACGTTCTTCGACTTCGGCTCGATCACGATGCGGACGTCTTCGGCCGATTCGTCCCTGATGTCGCCGACCAGCGGCAGCTTCTTCTGGTCCAGCAGTTCGGCGACCTTCTCGATCAGACGCGACTTCTGCACCAGGAACGGAATCTCTGTGACGACGACGGCCCAGGTGCCGCGTGCGCCCTCCTCCTGCGTCCACCGCGCTCGGACGCGGAACGAGCCGCGGCCGGTGGTGTAGGCTTCCGCAATCGCCTGCTTGGAATCGACGATGATGCCGCCGGTCGGGAAATCCGGGCCCTTGACCCACTTGAGCAGTGCCTTCGACTTTGCGTCGGGCTTCTCGATCAGGTGCAGCGCGGCGTCGCACAGCTCGGCGGCGTTGTGCGGCGGGATCGAGGTCGCCATGCCGACCGCGATGCCCTGCGCGCCGTTGGCGAGCAGGTTCGGGAAGCCGCCCGGCAGCACGATGGGCTCTTTCGACTGGCCGTCGTAGTTGGCGCGGAATTCGACCCCGTCCTCGTCGATGCCCTCGAGCAGAAGCCGCGCGACGTCGGTCATGCGCGCTTCGGTGTAGCGGTAGGCGGCGGGGTTATCGCCGTCGATATTGCCGAAATTGCCTTGGCCGTCGACCAGCGGATATCGTGAGGAGAAATCCTGCGCGAGGCGGACCATGGCGTCGTAGATCGCCTGGTCGCCGTGCGGATGGAACGAGCCCATCACGTCGCCGACGATCTTGGCCGACTTCTTGAAGGCCGTGCCGGGGTCGAGCCTGAGCAGGCGCATGCCGTAGAGGATGCGCCGGTGCACCGGCTTCAGGCCGTCGCGCGCGTCCGGCAGCGCACGGTGCATGATGGTGGAGAGGGCATAAGCGAGATAGCGCTCTTCCAGCGCCTCACGCAGCGGCACCTCGTGGATTTCAGCC
Source organism: Bradyrhizobium yuanmingense (assembly GCF_025200905.1). NCBI lineage: Bacteria > Pseudomonadati > Pseudomonadota > Alphaproteobacteria > Hyphomicrobiales > Nitrobacteraceae > Bradyrhizobium > Bradyrhizobium yuanmingense. Next base: position 4,110,946 of record NZ_CP104173.1, read on the forward strand.
GGTTCTTCCGGCGGAACGATTCGTTTTCCCATGCCGCCCGGTTAAACCGTGGAAGCGAATCGGGCAAGGATCGAATGGTTCCCTGTGGGCGACGTACTAGCCTGCCCAGCCGGCTGTGACGGTCTGGGTTGGGGCTGGACCAGGTGTTTGCGCAGGCGCCGGCGCATTGGTCAGGCAACGGCGGGCGGCCTCGATCTCGGCGTCGGTCGCGCCCCGCGACCGCGCCCATGTCTCTGCAGCGGCAGCGGAATATTTCGCCACATAGTACCGCACCACCGTGCACGAGGCCCGGCGAAACGCCCCGGGCTGCGGCTCGCCAGCCATGGCGTCGGGCGCGAGCGCAAGCAGCGTCGCGGACAAGGCGAATCCCCTGATCAACATTTGGGCTGTCCCCCGATGTGGAACCTCAAGCCCCAAGTCCGCGCGGGCCGATTTCGTTCCAGGGAACTGCATGCTGCTGGGCAGCTATTACGTCATGGCGCCGGGATCGCCGCCCTCGCCTGCTGCCGCATCAGGGCGTTGATGAAGCCGGCCCGCGCATCGGAATGGCCCTGGCCGCGCGGCTCAAGCACGTGGCGGAGCAGGAACAGGCCGGTGAGCCGGAAGCCGTCCTGGAGATCCTGTTCGGTGAGATCGCCCGCGGTTTCGCCCTGGCGCAGGAACGGCGGCAGGCGCAACAGCCGGTCGCGCCACGGCTCGCCCGCGCCACGCGATACCGCGCCGCCGGATTTTGGCGAGACATAGATCAGGTCCGTGGTCTCGCCGGTCACTGCACAATTGTCCAGCGCCAGCCCAAAGCCCAGCTCGGCGAGCATCGCCAGCTCGAAATGGATCAGGTGCACGGCCGCGCTGCCGATGTCGTCGAAATCGTCGAGCGAATGCTCGAGCAGCGCAAAGATGTCCTCATGCGGATCGCGCTCCGGCAACAGCCGCGCGACGGAGGCGAGATGGGTGACGCCGTAGACGCCGTGGGACGATGCCAGCAGCGTTGCCGCGCGCAGCTTCAATCCCTCGATCGTATAAGTGCCCAGATGCTCGTCGAGCCGAGCCCGCCACACCGCACTGACGCTGTTCCCCGGCTGCAGCAGCGGCCGCATCCGCGAACCGGCGCCGCCGCGGACGAGCCCGAGATGCCGGCCATGCGCGCGCGTCAACAGCTCGACGATGGCGCTGGATTCGCCATGCCGCCGGACGCCCAGCACGATGCCTTCGTCGGACCATTCCATAGGGGAAGTGTAGCGGATTCCGGCGTTCAATCGTAGGGCGGATTAGCCGAAGGCGTAATCCGCCAATCGCCCGTGCACGTCAAAGGTGGATTAGGCTTCGCTAATCCACCCTACGGCGCCTCACGCGTTGAACCAGTCCCGCGCGTCGCCGCTGAAGGAGAAATACAGGCCCATCGTCGTCAGCGCGCAGGAGACGATCTCGATGGCGCTGTCGAGCTCCAGGCCCTTCTCGCCGATGATCTGGCCGAGCGAGATCACCGACAACACGAGGGCCGCCGCCAGCACCCAGCGTGGCCAGTTCTTGCGATGATGCGCGGCCAGCCGGACGAAATAGAGCAGCAGGAGGATCATGCCGCCGGCGAGCAGCGTCCCGGTCATGATCATCTGCTCGGTCACCGCGGCATTGGGCGTGCGGTCCTGCACGGCGATCGAGACGGCGTCCAGCATCAACGATGCATAGAGCAGCGCTTCGAAGCGCTGGACGTTGGTGGGTAGGCTCATCGAATGCCGATCTTTTCTTGGTTATTCTTTTGGGAAGTCCAGGCCCATCTCGCGATAGCGATCGGGATCGTCGCCCCAGTTCTCGCGCACCTTGACGAACAGGAACAGGTGCACCGTCACGTCCAGAATCTGCATCAGCTCTTTCCGCGAGTCGGCGCCGATCGACTTGATGGTGGCGCCGCCCTTGCCGAGCACGATCTTGCGCTGGCTTTCGCGCTCGACGTAGATCGTCTGCTCGATCCGCACAGACTTGTCCTTGCGCTCCTCCCACTTGTCGGTCTCGACCGTGGACTGGTAGGGCAATTCCTGGTGCAGCTTCTGATAGATCTTCTCGCGCGTGATCTCGGCCGCCAGCTGCCGCATCGGCGCGTCCGACATCTGGTCCTCGGGGTAGAGGAACGGACCCGGCGGCACCATGTCCGCGAGCGTCTTGCGGATGTCGTCGACGCCATCGCCCGAGATCGCCGAGATCATGAAGGTCCTTGCGAACGTCATGCGCTCGTTGGCGGCCTGCGCCAGCGCCAACAGCTTCTCGCGCTGGACCAGATCGACCTTGTTGATGACGAGGATCTTGTCGTGATTGACGCTGGCGGCCTTGGCGAGGATCGCCTCCGCCTCCTCGTCGATGCCCGTTTTGGCATCGAGCAGCACGCAGACCAGATCGGCATCATGCGCCCCGCTCCAGGCGGTCGAGACCATGGCGCGGTCGAGCCGGCGCTTGGGCGAGAAGATGCCGGGCGTGTCGACAAGGATAATTTGCGCGTTGTTCTCGATGACGATACCGCGGATCAGCGCGCGCGTGGTTTGCACCTTGCGCGAGACGATCGTGACCTTGGCGCCGACCAGCGCGTTGACCAGCGTCGACTTGCCGACATTCGGCGCGCCGATCAGCGCGACGAAGCCGCAGCGCGTCGCGCCGGGTGCCCCGCCGCTTGCTTCAACCGTCATTGCTGCCGCCGACGCCTTCGCGTTCGATCATCACTGAGGCTGCCACTTTCTCTGCCGCGCGCTTGCTGCCGCCGATACCCTCGGCCGGGGCCAGGCCCGGCAGATCGACGGCGACACGGAACTGCGGATCGTGATGCGGGCCAGTGCGCTCGACCTCGCGATAGACAGGCGTCGGCAGTCCCTTGCCTTGCGCCCATTCCTGCAGCACGGTCTTGGGATCGCGCAAGGGCCGGCGCGGCTTGTGCATCCGCTCGGTCCAGTTGCGCTTGACGAATTCGGCTGCCGCCGCATGGCCGCCATCGAGGTAGATGGCGCCGATCACGGCCTCGCAGATGTCGCCGAGGATGGATTTGCGCAGGCGGGCATCGGCACTGGAGCCGACCGAGCCCAGCTTGATGTCGTCGACGAGACCGAGCGACTTGGCGACGTCCGCGCAGCTCTCCTTGCGCACGAGCTCGGCAAGCCGCTTGGACAGCTCGCCCTCATCGGCGTTCGGGAAGGCGTGATAGAGCATGTCGGAGACGACGAGCCCGAGCACGTGGTCGCCCAGGAATTCCAGCCGCTGATAGCTGTCGCCTCGCTTGCGCCCGGACTTCAGGGCCGAGACATGCGTGATCGCCTGCATCAGCATATTTGGATCGGCGAAGCTGTGGCCGATCCGCGCCTCGAGCGCCGCGTTGGCATTCGTGCCCTTGGCCTTGCTGCTCCGCGGCCGTTTCTTCTTGGCAGGCGCCTTCGCCGCAGCATCGCCCTCGGGAGCGGCTTGCACCTCGGTCGGTTGGATCGCGATGTCCTTGGCTTCGTCTTTCATCGGACGATTTTGAAGAACCGATTCCAGCGCACCGCCCACGGCCAGCGCCAGAGCATCCAGGCGTGCTCGCCTTCAGCGATGGAGAAGAAGATCATCTGGGCGCGGCCGATCAAGTGCTCCTGCGGGACGTAGCCGACCTGGCCGAGAAAGCGGCTATCGGTGGAGTTGTCGCGGTTGTCACCCATCATGAAGAAGTGGCCGGCCGGGACGGTGTAGACGTTGGTGTTGTCCATGTAGCCGTTGTCGGCGCAGTCCAGCGTCTCATAGGACACGCCGTTCGGCAGCGTCTCCTTCCAGCGCTTCACCCGGGAGATGCCGCCGCCTTCCGAGCCGCAAGGGTCCTCGCCGACATATTCGCTCATGCGCTGCCGCTCGACGGGCGTATCGTTGATGTAGAGCAGCCCGTCCCGCATCTGGACACGGTCGCCGGGAAGGCCGATCACGCGCTTGATGTAGTCGGTGGAATCGTCCTTCGGCAGGCGAAACACGACGATGTCGCCACGAGCGGGGTCCGAGCCCCAGATCCGTCCCGAGAACAGCGGCGGCGAGAATGGAATCGAGTAATGGCTGTAGCCGTAGGAATATTTCGAGACGAACAGATAGTCGCCGACCAGCAGCGTCGCCTTCATCGAGCCGGACGGGATGTTGAAGGGCTGAAACAGGAAGGTGCGGATCACGAGCGCGATCAGGAGAGCATGAATGACGACTCGGATCGTTTCGCCGACGCCGCTCTCAGTTTTCGTTCCCGAAGTCACGCTCATTGCTCTCTCAATTCCGGCCGGCGATCATAGAGCGCCCTCCTCCCGCGAACGGCCCACCGGTTCGCGGCGCAAGGAGATTGTCCTGATTCTGATAGTGAGGGCCAATTCCGGCGTAAAGCCGAATTCGCCCAGGCTGATTTGCGTTCGCGGACTTTTAGACGGTTGTCGGAGGCCACGCAATCAAGGATCGCATCAAAACTGATTAAGATATTGATTTATAAAGAAAATCACAAAACGCCCGAGCCGCGATCAAGGTTTCGGCAGCGGGACGGCGGAAATGACGACAAAAGCCTGCGCCAGCGGCCAGTCGTCGGTGATCGAAAGGTCGATCCGCGCCTCGAACCCCTCCGGTGTCAGGGCCTCGAGCCGGGCCAGCGCGCCGCCGGTCAGCTGCATGGTCGGCCGCCCGCCCGGCAGGTTGACCACCCCCATGTCGCGCCACCAGACGCCGCGCCTGATGCCGGTGCCGAGTGCCTTGGAGCAGGCCTCCTTGGCGGCGAAGCGCTTGGCGTAGGTCGCCACCACCATCTTCTCGTTCTTGGCGCGCCGTTCCGCCTTGGCCCGCTCGGCCGCGGTGAAGATGCGGTCGAGAAAACGCTCGCCGTGGCGCTCGATCACCTTGGCGACGCGGGTGATGTCGATCAGGTCGGAGCCGATGCCGATGATCATGCCCGGCTCCGGCCACGATCCATCGCCGCGCGCATGCTGCGCACGGTCTCGGCCAGCCCCACGAACAGCGCCTCGCCGATCATGTAATAGCCGATGTTCAGCTCCATGATTTCGGGCAAGCTCGCGATCTTCTCCGCCGTCGCATAGTCCAGCCCGTGGCCGGCGTGAACCTCGAGTCCCGCGTCCTTCGCCAGCTTCACCCCGGCCACGATCCGCTGCCATTCAGCCTCGGCCTTGTCGGTGTGGCCATCGACGACGGCATCGCACCAGGCACCGGTGTGGATCTCGATCACAGGGGCGCGCAGCCGTGCCGCCATCTCGATCTGGGCGGGATCGGCCGCAATGAACAGCGAGACGCGGATGCCGGCCTCGCTCAGCCGCGCGATATAGGGCGCGAGCGCGCTGCGCTGGCCGACCACGTCCAACCCGCCTTCGGTCGTTACCTCCTGGCGCCGCTCCGGCACCAGGCACACCGCGTGCGGCTTGGTGGCGAGCGAGATCCGCATCATGTCGTCCGTCGCGGCCATCTCGAAATTGAGCGGCTTGGAGATCTCCGCCTTCAGGCGCGCCATGTCCTCGTCGCGGATGTGCCGGCGGTCCTCGCGCAAATGTGCGGTGATGCCGTCGGCGCCGGCCTCGATCGCGAGCAGCGCGGCGCGCACCGGATCGGGATGGCGGCCGCCGCGCGCGTTACGCACGGTTGCGACGTGATCGATATTGACGCCGAGGCGGAGCGGAGGTGCGGGCATTTCAGAACTCGCGAAATCAGAGGGAACGGCGCATGCGAGATGCGCCTATCCATTAACACGTTCGACTTTGGCGACGACCGCCTTCGCGCGCAGCTGGGCCAGGATCGCGCTGAGGTGCTTCAAGTCGTAGACTTCGAGATCGATCGTCGTCTCCGTGAAATCGGGCGAGCGGCGCTGCATGCTGATGTTGTCGATGTTGCCGTCGTGCTCGGCGATCACGGTCGCGATCTGCGCCAGCGCGCCGGGCTCATTGACGTTCTCGACCTTGATGCGGGCCGGGAAGCGCTGCGGCGCGGAATCCTCGATGTCCCAGCGGACGTCGAGCCAGCGCTCCGGCTCCTCCTCGAAATCCTTCAGGGCCGGCGCCTGGATCGGATAGATCGTGATGCCCTCGCCCGGCGTGACGATGCCGACAATGCGATCGCCGGGGACGGCGCCGCCGTTCGGCGCGAACTTCACCGGAAGGTCGGAATTGATGCCGCGGATCGGGATCGCGACCGGGCTGCGCGACTGTTCGGAGACCCCCTTCTCCTTGAGCTTGGCGGCAAGGCCCTTCTTGACGCCGTAGCGCGCGATGCGCTCCTCCTTGTAATCCGGGTACATCGCACGCGCGACATGGGAGGCCTTGATCTCGCCGCGCCCGACCGCCGCCATGACGTCCTCGATCGATGTGCGCGCGAGCCGCGGCAGCGCGCCCTTGAGCTTGTCGTCGGCGTATTCAATCTTGGCGCGCTCGAACAGGCGCTCGACGATGCGCCGGCCGAGCCCGACATATTGGTCGCGCACCGCGGTGCGCGTGGCGCGGCGGATCGCGGCACGCGCCTTGCCGGTGACGGCGAGCGTTTCCCAGGCCGAGGGCGGCGCGGACTGCGCCTCCGAGGTCAGCACCTCGACCTCGTCGCCGTTCTGAAGCTCCGAGGACAGCGGCGCGAATTTGCCGTTGATCTTGCAGCCCACCGCGCTGTTGCCGACGTCGGTATGCACCGCATAGGCGAAGTCGATCACGTTGGCATGGCGCGGCAGCGCGATCAGCTTGCCCTTCGGGGTGAAGCAGAACACCTGGTCGTGGAACAGCTCGAGCTTGGTGTGCTCGAGGAATTCCTCCGGGTTCGCGCTTTCCGAGAGGATGCCGATGGTGTGGCGCAGCCAGGCGAACGCGTTGGACTCGCGCTTGAGGAATTCGGTCGGCGAACCCACGCCCTCCTTGTAGAAAACGTGCGCGGCGATGCCGCGCTCGGCGATCTGGTCCATCGCCTCGGTGCGGATCTGCAGCTCGACGCGCTGGTTGCCGGGGCCGATCACCGTGGTGTGGATCGAGCGGTAGTCGTTCTGCTTCGGCGTCGAGATATAGTCCTTGAAACGTCCGGGCACGACCGGCCAGGTGGTGTGGACGATCCCGAGCGCGCGATAGCAGGCCTCGACGTCGCTGACGACGAGGCGGAAGCCGAAGATGTCGGACAATTGCTCGAAGCCGACCGACTTGCGCTCCATCTTGGTCCAGATCGAGAACGGCTTCTTGCGCCGGCCATAGACCCGCGCCCCCAAGCCACGGTGGCGCAGATTGTTGGAGAGCTGGTCCTCGATCTCGCCGATCAGGTTGCGGTTGCGCTCAGCCAGCGCGTCGAGCCGCTGCATCACCACCGAATAGGCTTCGGGATCGAGGGTGCGGAAGGACAGATCCTCCAGCTCCTCGCGCATTTCCTGCATGCCCATGCGCCCCGCCAGCGGCGCATAGATGTCGAGCGTCTCCTCGGCGATGCGCCGGCGCGATTCCGTCGGCACGAAGTCCAGCGTGCGCATGTTGTGCAGACGGTCGGCGAGCTTGACCAAAAGCACGCGGACATCGTCGGCAATGGCCAGCAACAATTTGCGCAGATTCTCGGCCTGCTTAGCCTCCCGCGACACCAGCTCCAGCCGCTTCAGCTTGGTCAGGCCATCGACCAGCGCGCCGATCTCCGAGCCGAAGATCTGATCGATCTCGGCCCGCGTTGCCTCGGTGTCCTCGATCGTGTCGTGCAGCAGCGCGGCCACGATGGTGGCGTCGTCTAGCTTGAGGTCGGTGAGAATCGCAGCCACCTCGAGCGGATGCGAGAAATACGGATCGCCCGAGGCGCGGGTCTGCGAGCCGTGGGCCTTCATGGCGTAGACGTAGGCACGGTTCAGCAGGTCTTCTTTGGTGTTGGGATTGTAGGACCTGACGCGCTCGACGAGGTCATATTGACGCATCATCCGGGCGCGAGGCCTGGCGGGGCGCGCGACCGGCGCAGTCGGGGCCACGGCAACCGATTCGGTTGCGGCCTGCATCTGCGTGGATCTGCGGCGCCGATATACCATGCCGTCCTGCCTTCAAACGGGCTTGAGCCGGCCCGCTGCATATATCCTAACTCCGATCGCGCTCGTGTCCGATCAATTCAGTGACAGGGCCAAGCACCGACCGCAGCGCTATGGTAACCACGAAAAGGTCAACAAAAGCAAAGGCCCGAACGATCGTTCGGGCCTTTGATATGATCACAAGAAGAAGATGATCGCGATGGAGGAATTACTCGTCTTCCTCGGGCTGCTCCTCGGGAGGCGCGAGGCCTTCCAGGCCCTTCAGCAGCTCCTCCTCGGTCATGCGCTCCACGGCGACCTCGGTGTCGTCGGCATCGACGCTTGCCCCCGCGGAACCGATCAGCGGCACTGTATCCGGCTCGGGCTCGTCCACCTCGACGAACTTCTGCAACGAGTGGACCAGCTCCTCGCGGAGGTCCTCCGGCGAGATCGTCGTCTCGGCAATTTCACGCAAAGACACAACAGGGTTCTTGTCGTTATCGCGGTCAACCGTTAGTTGTGAACCGGATGAAATCATGCGGGCACGGTGGGCGGCCAGCAGGACCAAGTCAAACCGGTTGTCGACCTTGTCGATACAATCTTCTACGGTGACGCGAGCCATGGACTGTCGCTCCGTTGTGGGTGGGACGAAATATGTGGATGATTGGGGCTAGTTATAGGGGCCGGGACGGTTTCGCAAGACCATTTTGTGATTTGGCCTCGCCAAACCGCTCTGCTACCCCCACATTGGGGCTGGGACGGGTGGTTTTCCGGGCTGCCGTTGGGGGCGGCCCCGGGGTGTATGCAAGTCCGCCATAACTATACCTTGATTGCCCCGACTTCTCCGGATTTGCGGTTTCGACGGGTTTCTGCGGCACTCTAGAACTGCGCGGCCTGTTGTCGCCGCGCCAACAAAAAACGATCAATCACGAACGCTACGCGAGCAAACTGAATGTCACCTTCTCCTACCAACAAGATCGCGCTCTTCATCGACGGGGCCAATCTCTACGCGACGGCGAAAACCCTCGGCTTCGACATCGACTACAAGCGCCTGCTGAAGGAGTTTCAGAGCCGCGGGACGTTATTGCGGGCGTTCTATTACACCGCCATCATCGAGGACCAGGAATACTCCTCGATCCGCCCGCTGATCGACTGGCTGGACTACAACGGCTACACGGTCGTCACCAAGGCGACCAAGGAATTCATCGACGCCTCCGGGCGCCGCAAGGTGAAGGGCAACATGGACATCGAGCTCGCCGTCGACGCCATGGAGCTCGCCGAGCACATCGACCAGATGGTGCTGTTCTCGGGTGACGGCGACTTCCGCTCCCTGGTCGAGGCCGTCCAGCGCCGCGGCGTGCGGGTCACGGTGGTCTCCACCATCGCCAGCCAGCCGCCGATGATCGCCGACGAGCTGCGCCGCCAGGCCGACGTCTTCACCGACCTCGTCGAGCTGCAATCCAAGCTCGGCCGCGATCCGTCCGAGCGCCCCGCCCCGCGTGACCGCGGCGAGCGTGGTGAACGCCACCACGCCCCGCAATTCCTCCAGCGCGCGACCACGACGGCGCCGAGGGGCGATGACGACTTCGAGGAGTGAGGCGGCCCGGTCAAGCCGCCAGCCTCTCACAATCGTTCCCGACCGTGACTGCCCGCTCTGCCCGCGCCTGGTCGCCTTCCGCGAGGCGAACCGCGCGCGCGAGCCCTCGTGGCACAATGCGCCGGTTGCGCCCTTCGGCGACATCAAGGCCCGCCTCCTGATCGTGGGCCTCGCCCCGGGAATGCAGGGCGCCAACCGCACGGGGCGGCCGTTCACGGGCGATTATGCCGGCGACCTGCTCTATGCCACGCTGATCGAATACGGCTTTGCGAGGGGCACCTATCAGGCGCGTCCCGACGACGGCCTGAAACTCGTCGACTGCCGGATCGCCAATGCCGTGCATTGCGTGCCGCCGCAGAACAAGCCGCTGCCGATCGAGATCAACACCTGCCGCCAGTTTCTCGTGGCCAATCTGGCGACGATGCCGAAGCTGCGCGCGATCGTCGCGCTCGGGCGAATTGCGCACGACAGCGTGCTCAAGCCGCTGAATTTGAAGGCCTCGCAAGCCCCCTTCGGCCACGGCGCGGTGCATCAGGCCGGCGCGTTCAGGCTCTACGACAGCTATCACTGCTCCCGCTACAACACGAACACCGGCGTGCTGACGCCAGACATGTTCAGATCCGTGTTCGCGAAGGTGAAGGCGGATCTCGATTAGCTAGAGCATGATCCGGAAAAGTGCGTAGCGGTTTTCCGAAAAGATCATGCTCAAACAATAAGCTAAAGCGCGATGACGATTCATCCTAATCGCATCGCGCCTTATTGACGGGATTTGCCTTGAGCCAGGCCAGCACGTCGCCGGCGTTCCGGTCGGGCGGAAACACCGGATAGAACACGTGCGTGATCCTGGCGTCGTCGATAACAAGCGCGAGGCGCTTGATCAGCGTCAGGCCCGCGACCTCCATGGTCGGCAAGTTCAAGGCGCGCGTCAGCGCCAGCTTCTCGTCCGAAAGCACCGGGAACGGCAGATGCAGGCGCGACGCCATCTCGATCTGATAGTCGTTGCTCTGGGTCGAGAGGCCGAACACATGCGCGGCGCCGGCGGCCTTCAGCTCGGCGTAGAGATCGCGAAAGGCGCAGGTCTGGGGCGTGCAGCCGCGCGCTCCGGGGATCATGTCCCAATCATCGACCAGCGCGATCTTGCCGGGCTCGCCGGTGCGGGGATAGGCGAACACCACGGTGCGGCCGCGCAAAGCCGACAGGGTGACCGATGTGTCGTCGGTCGCGAGCAGGCCAATCGGCGGCAACGTCATGCCTTCGAGATGCGCGGTGGCGCCATCGTCGGAAGGCGCGGGAATCTGGCTCCAGTCGACCTCGAGCAGGTTCCGTTGATTCATCTCGTCATCCCCTCGCCCGCAGCAGCCTGCCCTTCTCCCGGCTCCAGTCGCGCTTCTTCTCGGACTCGCGCTTGTCGTGCAGCTTCTTGCCCTTCGCAACCGCCAGCTGCAGCTTGGCCCGGCCGCGCTCGTTGAAGTAAAGCTTGAGCGGGATCAGCGTCATGCCCTCGCGGTCGACCGCGCCGATCAGCTTGTTGATCTGCCGGCGGTGGAGCAGCAGCTTTCGCGGCCGCTTGGGCTCGTGGTTGAAGCGGTTGCCCTGCAGGTATTCGGGAATGGTGGCGTTGATCAGCCAGATCTCGCCGTTCTTGGAATCGGCATAGGATTCCGCGATCGTGCTCTTGCCGTTGCGGATCGACTTGACCTCAGTGCCGGTCAGCGCAATGCCCGCCTCGATCGTGTCCTCGATGGCGTAGTTGAAACGCGCCTTGCGATTTTCCGCCATCACCTTGATCGGACGTTCGTTCTTATCGGCCATGACGGGCAAACCTGATCGAGATGCGCTCGGATTCTAACAGTTCGGATGAAGTGGACGCGTCACTTCTTGAGGAGATCGCGGATCTCCGTCAGCAGCTCGACCTCGGCCGACGGCTTTGGCGGAGCAGCGGGTGCCGCCTCCTCCTTGCGCTTCAGCGTATTCATGGCGCGGATTACCAGGAACAGCACGAAGGCGACGATGATGAAGTTGATCGTCAGCGTCAGGAAGCTGCCGTAAGCAAGGACGGCGCCTTGCTTTTTGGCATCCGCCAAGTTGGTTGCGGTGACCGCCTTCGACAAGGGGATGAAGTAGTTCGAGAAGTCGAGGCCACCGGTGACCGCGCCGATGATCGGCATGATGACGTCACCGACCAGCGAGGTGACGATGCCGCCGAAGGCCGCGCCGATGATGACGCCGACCGCGAGATCGACGACGTTGCCCTTCATGGCGAACTCGCGGAACTCCTTGAGCATCCGCGCGCCCTTTTCCTCCAGGCTCATGAAAGGCTCCCCCGAACGGCTAATGCGTCAGTTGACCAGACCGGCGTGAACCATCGCGCTGCGCACGGCAACCCGCGTCGGCTCGGACACCGGAACCATCGGCAGCCGCAGCGTCTCGTCCAGCTTGCCGAGCAGCGACATCGCGTACTTGATCGGCGCCGGATTGCTCTCGATGAAGAGGTTGTTGTGCAGCGGCATCAGCTTGTCGTGGATCGCGAGCGCCGCCTTGGTGTCGCCCTTCTGCCAGGCGGCGTGGAACTCCGAGCACAGGCGCGGCGCGACGTTCGAGGTCACCGAGATGCAGCCATGGCCGCCATGGGCCATGTAGCCGATGATGGTGGCGTCCTCGCCCGAGAGCTGGTTGAAGTCCTCGCCCATCGCCGCGCGCTGCTGCGACACGCGGACCATGCTGGCGGTGGCGTCCTTGACCCCGGCGATGTTCTTCAGCTCCCACAGCCGCTTCATGGTGTCGACCGACATGTCGATCACCGAGCGCGGTGGGATGTTGTAGATGATGATCGGAATGCCGATCGCATCGTTGATCGCCTTGAAGTGCTGGTACATGCCTTCTTGCGTCGGCTTGTTGTAATAGGGCGTGACGATCAGCACGGCGTCCGCGCCCGCCTTTTCGGCGTGCTGGGAGAGCTCGATCGCCTCCTTGGTCGAGTTGGAGCCGGCGCCGGCGATGACGGGCACGCGGCCCTTGGCTTCAGCGATGCACCATTCCACGACCTTCTTGTGCTCGTCATGGCTGAGCGTCGGGCTCTCGCCGGTGGTGCCGACCGGAACGAGGCCATTGGTGCCCTCGGAGATCTGCCAATTGACCAGGGAGCGGAATGCCGCCTCGTCGAGCGAGCCGTTCTTGAACGGGGTGACCAAGGCGGTGAACGACCCTCGGAATTTCGTCTTGGCTGCCATGGACTTCCTCCGTACGCGGCGATCTCTTGAGCAAGCCCCCTTCATATCGGGTCTATCCGGCCGGTAAAAGACCCGGGGTCGGTGCCAGGCTGGGTTTAGGCCGCGATTTTGCCGCGGTGCTGGTGCAAATCGGCCCGAGGTAAGCGGCTGTTGGTATTTTCTCCGCATATTCAAGCAAATTCAGCTAGGTCTTGAGCCACTTCACTGATTCGGGGCGACGAAACGCCGTGACCTCCTTTGCATCTGCCGCGTGGCGATCCCTGAGTATGGCATTGTGCCTGATGGCCGGGCTGTCGATGGACTGCGCCGCGTTCGCCAAGTCCAACGAGACGGCCGCGGAGACCAAGGATCCCGCCAAGCCAGCAGCCAAGGACGCCTCGAATGGCCCGGCCAAAGGATCAACCAAGGAAACGGCGAAGGATACAGCCAAGGGAACCGGCAAGGACGCCGCGAAGGCCGCAAAGGGTACGCTCGGCACCCCCGCCAAGGACGCCGCGAAGAAGCCGGATGCCGGCAAGAACGCCAGCAAGGAACCGGCGAAGGACAAGCCCAAAGACAAATCCAAGCCTGCGGCTACCGCTCCTGCTGCCACGACCCCTGCAGCTGCACCTAAGGCAGCGCCGACTGCGAGCGGCTCGCCGCCCAAGGCAGCCCCCGCCCCGGCCGTGACTGCCACCGTCAAACCGACTGCGCCGGCCCCGGCCAGACCGGCCGCAGCTCCCATACTGGCGCCTGCAACGCGCCAGCATGCAGCGCCGCGCAAGCCGGTCATCCCGGCCGCCGTGGCTGCGACGTCGTCGACGTCGCAGGCTGACAAGGACACCCTGGAGAGCGTCATCGAGCTCGTGCGCAAGCGCAAGGCCGGCGACGCCACCAATGCCGCGGCCGGCATCTCCGATCCGGTCGCGCGAAAGCTCGCCGAATGGATCATCCTGCGCAGCGAGGACAACGGCGCGACCGTGGAACGCTATCGCGCCTTCCTCTCAGCCAATCCGAGCTGGCCATCGCAGACCTTCCTGCGCCGGCGCCTCGAGGCCGCGATGTGGGACGACAGGCGCGACGAGTCGGTCGCGTGGTCGTGGTTCGAGAACGAATCGCCGATCTCCGCCAAGGGACGCTTCACGCTGGCCAGGGCGATGCTGGCGCGCGGCGACCGCGCCAATGCCGAGCGGCTGGTGCGCGACGCCTGGCGCGCCGATCCGATGTCGGAGGACACCGAGAACAACGCGCTCGACCAGTTCGGCGCCCTGCTCACGCCAGGCGACCAGAAAGCGCGGATGGACAACCTGCTCTACGGCAGCGAGAACGAGGCGGCGCTACGCGCCGCCAAGCGTCTCGGCGCCGGCTATGTCGCGCTCGCCAAGGCCCGCATCGCCGCGGTCAAGAAAGCGCCGAACGCGCGGGCGCTGCTCGATGCCGTGCCGCGCGAGCTGCACGGCGATCCCGGCTTCATCTTCAGCAAGATCCAGCTGCTGCGCCGCGAGGAGAAGTTCACTGAAGCCGCCCAGCTGATGCTGTCGGCGCCGAAGGATCCGGGTCGCCTCCACAATCTCGATGAATGGTGGATCGAGCGGCGCCTCCTGGCCCGCAAGATGATCGACACCGAGGAATTCCGCAGCGCCTATCTGATCGCGCGCGACGCCGCCCTGCCCTCGCGCGACATCTACAAGACCGAGCAGGAGTTCACCGCCGGCTGGATCGCGCTGCGCTTCCTCAACGATCCCGCGACCGCCGCCCAGCATTTTGCTCGCATCGGCGTCGGCAGCGTCAATCCCACCGCGCTGGCGCGTGCCGGCTATTGGCAGGGCCGCGCTGCCGAGGCGATGGGCCGCCAGCAGGAGGCACGCAATGCCTATGCGCGGGCGGCCGAGCAATCGACCAGCTATTACGGCCAGCTCGCGCGCGCAAAGCTCGGCCTGCCGCAGATCGAGCTCAACAGCCAGCCGCGCGGTCGCGGCGCCGAGCGGCTCGAGATCGTGCGCGCCGCGCAACTGCTCTACGAGCTGGACGAGCGCGAGTTCGCGATACCGCTGCTCGCCGACATGGGCGAGAACGGCGATCCCGAGGCGCTCGCGGGCCTCGGCGAGCTCACCCAGCGCTACAGCGACGCGCGCGGCATGCTGCTGCTCGGCAAGGCCGCGCTCAACCGCGGCCTCCCGTTCGACTTCTACGCCTACCCCGTCAACGGCATCCCTCAGTTCACGCCGATCGGCCCCGAGGTCGAACGCAGCATCATCTATGCGATTGCGCGGCAGGAGAGCGCGTTCAACCCGTCGGTGGTCTCGCCGGCGCAGGCCTACGGGCTGATGCAGGTGACGCCGGATGCCGCCCGCTACGTCTGCAAGCGCCACGGCGCAACCTACGACCTGGGGCGGCTGAAGAACGACTCCGTCTACAACGCCACGCTCGGCTCGGCCGAGCTCGGCGGACTGCTCGAGGATTATCGCGGCTCCTACATCATGACGTTCGCCGCCTACAATGCCGGCCGCGGCAGCGTGAAGAAGTGGGTCGAGCGTTACGGCGATCCGCGCGACCCCAAGGTCGACGCGGTCGACTGGGTCGAGCTGATTCCGTTCTCCGAGACGCGCAACTATGTGCAGCGGATCATGGAAAACCTTCAAGTCTACCGCGCCCGTTTCGGCGGCGGCACCCGCTTGCAGATCGAAGCCGATCTGCGCCGCGGCGCCGTCAGCGTGCAGTAACGGGCGTCGATGGCCCGTTAGAATCAGAGCCTGGTTGCTGGGCAGGGCTCGGCAGGATTCGTCGACGGCACCAGCGACCTGACGATAGAATTGCGCCAAGCGTTCCCACGCACCGGTTAGCTTATGCCTCACAAGGCTGGGAACGTGTCACGCTGCGCGTGGTCGGTGCGTTCCTGTTCGCAGCCGTGATCTCGTCGGGCCTCGCGACCGGCGGCTCCCCCCTTCGGCAAGAACCGCCATCCTGCCCAGCCACAGGTAACCGGCATCCAGAATCGCTATTGCCTGCAAGAACGGCGTTGGGAGAATCCTGGCAACTGCCAGTTGTCCAATTACAGCCAGTGCATGGCGACCGCGTCGGGCACAATCGATGCCTGCGGTCTCAACCCGACCTATGCCTTCAAGGAGTGGAAGGGCCTGAGATGGTAGTTTGATAGCACTTTGCCGACATTCCAGCTTGCGAGCCAACAAGGTCCGCACGTTAGGCGAAGCGCTACGCTCCAAAGAAAAACCCCGGCAGTTTCCTGCCGGGGTTCATGGATCAACCTAGGGTCGATCTTAGAAGTTGCGCTGAGCGCGCAGGAGCATCTGCAGGTTGCCCTGATCCTTCAGCTCGTAGGTCGCTGCGGGCTTGGCAACAGCCAGGTTGGCCGTGTTGGCGCCCGTGACAACGCCAGAGTGCTTCTGGTCGAGCCAGACGTAGCTCACGTCAGCCGTGAAGGCGAGACCCTTGACCGGAGTCCAGACCAAGTTGCCGCCGATAACCGCAAGGTTGAAGTCGGGGTTACAGGTCGAGCCAGCGGCGGGGGCCAGAGCAGCAGCGAAGTTGGCGCAGATCAGAGCCTTGCTTTGATCGCCGTAGCGGAGCGAAGCATAAGCACCGTAGATGCCCGACGCCCAGTTCGGGGACCAGTTGTGGGTATAACCACCGCGGAAGCCCCAGGTCTTGACGGTCTCGATACCGAGACCGGAACCGAACACGCCATCAGCGATACCGGCGAAGCCGATGCTCTGATAAGCGATGCCGCTGCCGCCGTAGATGAAGATGGTCTGCGGGAACAGGCTCTGGAAGTTGTACCGCGAAGCACCGTCGGTGTAGACCGCCTGCAAGTTGATCGAGTCACCCGCACCAGTCGGGATGTTCTTGATCGACAAGGCACCTTGCACCGCCCAGCCCCACTTGTCCGACGGATGACCCGTGAGCTCCGTCGTACCGTAATAAGCCGAGTGGAGTTCGTGCGCCGCCGCCGAGATCTGGAACAGACCCCAAGCCTGATCGACACGAACCTGACCGACGATGTCGGGCATGCGCGTGCCACCCCAATCGTTGACACCGTAGATGCCCTGGATGAAGGCAGCGCCCGCAGCTGCAGTCGTGGCGAAGCCACCCACTGCACCGGCAACGCCCGTCACGCTCGCGTTCCAGAGGTTGGACTGGCCGCCAGCGGCGGTCGTCATATCCTGCAACGCGACCGAACCCGTGATGCCCTGGCCGAAATCAGCCGTGTAGGCGACCTGGTTCACACCGGTGACGTTGTTGCTGCCGCCCGGAAGGAAGTCGGGACCGCCAGCCGGATAGCTCTGCCACGGTGCGTCGAAGATCGAGACGGTGCGGCCGAAGGTGAAACCAGCGAACTGGATGAACGCATGGTAGAGGCCGAGCGAGGCCGAACCGGGCGAGATGGTCGAGGGACTGCTGAAGGTCGTGGAAGTCGAATCCCAGCTGAAGACCGTATCGGCATAGGTGCGGACCACGCCGTACTCGGTTGCCGTACGGGTATCGATGGTGAAGTCCAAACGAGCGCGGGTCTGATAGTAGTTGTCCAGACGGTTGTTGGCGCCGCCGGGAGCACCCTGGCCAATGCCGTAGTCGCTGTTCGTGTTAAACAGCATGTCGGCACGCAGATAACCGCCGAACTTGATGCAGGTGTCGGTGCCCGGGATGTAGTAGAATCCAGCACCGTACAGGGAGCAGATCTTCACGTACTCGACCGCCTTGGCCTTCACGGGGAGATCGGCTGCCTGAGCTCCGCCCACGGCGATTAGACCCGCCGCTGAGCCGAGCAAAAGGCTCTTAACCAACTTCATGTTAAACCTCCAAGTTGCTCTTCAGGGAAGGTCACTGACCGGACGGCCAATTCCCCAACCCCCTCTAAATCACCGCTTTCGGCCCCTTCGCGTCTTCGGACACACCCGCATGAACGCGAGGGACTTAAGCGAATGACCTAAACGGGACGACCTCGGGATGCCCCCCTCCGTCGCTCAGTCACAATTACCGAACGTCCTTGCACACACAACAAGAGAACGCTCCGAAACGGGCCGGTGCAGCGTGTTTTCCAACGGGTGTTGCACAAATAACACGCAGATGTGATCAAACAGCTCTCGTAACGCATTGTTTACATTGATGTTTTCGGGGCGGTTCCAAATGCCATCAAAGTTCCGCACATGAGGCGCCGCGCGCGAGCGCTCGGCTTGAGCCAGCTTTGAGGCGCTCGAATCGTGGAATCAGAAGGAGACTCAATGGGCAGGCATCGACCGCCTCCCCGTCGCGCAATCTGACGCAGGCAGCCTGCAAATACCTCCGCCGTCCGGGGCTCGCCATCACTCTCTATATGGAAGTCACGCTGGCGGGATAATCGGGCCGGACAGCTCGGCGAGCGAGGACGCAGAGGTGCTAGTCCTTCTTTGCACCTTTGAATTTCCTCGAAAATTCAGCGCCACGCCCTGATCCGAGCGCAAACCCGTCTCGTTTCGCAAATCGCTGGGAATATTCGAGCTAAAACACGCGCTTCCAAATTGACCAGCCCGAGCAAATAGATGCATAAGGCTCGCACCGGAGAGGTGGCCGAGTGGCTGAAGGCAACGCTTTGCTAAAGCGTCATACGGTCTCAAGCTGTATCGAGGGTTCGAATCCCTCCCTCTCCGCCACCCCAGAATCCCGGAAGCAGAATCAAGGTCGCTGCGCGCGTCCAGCGGAAGGCGATGGGCGACGCCGGTACGAAAGTTCCGCACAAGATGAGGGCGGCGAGCCCGCGCGATTCGCGCGCTCCTTATATATGTGAGCCCCCACCTAAATGCCGGATCGCCAGACCCGCCAATGCGAGGGCGCTATCAGCACGGCCTCATCGGCCCAAACATTGAACCAGATGCCGCCCTTACGCCGGCATGGAAAGGACCATGGCACAATACCTGTTTTGTGCAGACGCCCGAGTTCCAGGTCGCACTCGTCGGGAGCGATCTGAATCGGCAGCCATCGTCCATTCGTAGCCTGGTTGCTCATGCCGTCGGATTCTAGGCGACGCCATGAAGAAGAAACTTGCTCCAGCGCAAGCGCGTCCGCCCGTGCGAATGAGCGCAGGCGGCGCGGCCGTTGTTCTCGCCGGCAAAGGTGACTAGAGTTTTTGCACCATTTCGCCCGAGCACAGACCCCCCTACGTCGGGTCGAGAACCCATTGCATGTCGCAACAAGGCCGCAACAAGGGAGCCTCGGCCCCCTCCTCACTCCATCCGTCAGCTATTCTGGACCAGGCAATTGCGGCGCACCGTTCGGGCAATCTGTCGGAAGCGGAACGGGCCTACACGACCATTCTGAAGGGAAGCAGAACGCATGCCGTCGCGCTCCATATGCTGGGGCTGTTGCACGCCCAACGCGGCCATTTTGCGGATGCCGAGCCTTTGCTGAAGAAGGCTGCACGCGTCGACCCCGGCAATCCCGACGTTCTTTTCAACTATGCCAACGTGCTGCGCGCGCTGGACAAGCCGGACGATGCGCTCGTCTGGCTTGCGAAAGTAATCGCCCTGGCTCCGAACTTCGCGGACGCGCATCTCAATCGCGGAGCGATCCTCATTGCACGGCAGCAGCTTCGCGACGCCATAGCCGAGTTTGATCGCGCCATTGCGATCGCACCGTCGAGCGCCGCGTTCGCAAACCGAGGCAGCGCGTTGCAGCAGCTTGGTCGACTCGAGGAAGCGCGTGACAGCTACGCCCGCGCCATCGAGCTTGCACCGGCCGACCCACAGAACCATTTCGCGTTGTCTGAGGTTCTTGGCCAGCTGGGGCGAGACGACGAAGCGATCGTGGCTCTGGAACGAACGGTCGCACTTGATAAGACGTTCCCGTTTGCGCTGAGCAACCTCGTTGCTTGCAAGCGGAAGCGCGCCGACTGGAGCAGCTTCGAACGTGAACAGGCCACCATGGAAGACGCTGCCGAGGCAGGCGTGCCGGTCGACCCCTTCACCTTCTTTCATGTCTCCTCATCGCCTGCACGCCAATTGACCTGCGCGAAGGCCTATGTCGCCAAGGTGACCCCCGACGGGGGTGCCGCCAGGCCCGGAACGCCGAGACCGGCGTCCCGGCTCCGGGTCGCGTACATGTCGGCCGATTTTCGCAGTCATGCCACCGCGTATTTGATGGCCGGAGTCTTCGAGGCGCACGACCGCGAGCGCTTCGACGTCACCGCCATCTCCCACGGGCCCGACGACGACAGCCAGATGCGCAACCGCTTGAGGGCCGCATTCGAACGTTTTGAAGATGTCAGCGATCTCGCCGACGAGGACGTCGTCAAGCTGATCGGCCAGCTCGAGATCGAGGTTCTCGTCGATCTCGGCGGCTTCACCGCCGGTGCACGGCCGAAAATCATTGCGCGCCGGCCGGCTCCTATCCAGGTCAGCTATCTCGGCTTTCCCGGCACGATGGGCGCCCCCTATCTCGACTATCTCATGGCCGACCGGATCGTCATCCCCGAAGCAGAGCAGACTTATTACGCCGAGAAGGTGATCTATCTTCCCAATAGCTACCAGGCGACCGACGCGAAGCGACCGCTCCCGTCAAATCCACCGAGCCGGAGCCAGCTCGGACTGGCGGACGATGCGTTCGTCTACTGCGCGTTCAACAGAAGCCCCAAGATCACGCCCCCGTTGTTCGGCGTCTGGATGCGGCTGCTCGACAAGACCCCCGGAAGCGTCCTTTGGCTGCTGGATGGCGACCCGGTCGCCACGGAGAATCTGAAGCGTGAAGCCGTTGCGCGGGGGATTGTCGCCGAGAGAATCGTGTTCGCTCCGCACGTCCCTGCTGACGAGCATTTGGCGCGCCATCAGGTCGCCGATCTGTTCCTGGACACATTGCCCTACAACGCACACACCGGGGCCAGCGACGCCCTCTGGGCCGGCTTGCCGGTCCTGACGTGCCTTGGGACCACTTTTGCCGGACGCGTTGCAGCCAGTCTCCTGAACGCCGTAGGCCTTCCCGAGCTGGTGACGCGATCACTGGAGGAATATGAGGCTTTGGCACTTCGAATCGCGCACGATTCCGAACTTCGCGTCGCGCTCAGGAGCAAGCTGGCGGCGCGCCGGACCACTTGGCCGCTTTTCGATACTGTCCGCATGACGCGGGATATCGAAAAGGCATTCGACGAAATCTGGCGCAGGCATTGCGCGGGCGAAGCGCCGGCCTCGTTTGCCGTGCAAACCTCGACCTGAAGCCGCCTCGGCGCGGTGGCGCCGCCCGGTCAAGGTCCGGTTCCCAAGCGAAGTGACGCTCAGTGCGCGCAGACCCAGGCTCTCGCCTCACGCTGCGCGACGGAGATCTCGGCCTCCGACATCTGCCCGGCGATTTCCCGGCGCAGCGCCACGGCGTCCTTGCGGCCCTTCAGCGCGGCGAGATTGAACCATTTGTGCGCGGCGACGAGATCGACGATGCCGGAGCGGCCGCTCGCCCAATAGATCCCGCGCTCGAACAGCACGTCCGACAGCGCGCTCGCATCGACCGGCGTCGCCGTCTCCAGATCGAAAGTACCCTGAAACATCACGCATCCCCTTTGTTCTTATGCCGCCTCGTCCCCCGAGCGCGGCTCCCGTCCAACCTCTGATGTGCATGACCCGTCACGGGATCGTGCACTGTTCAACTCTTCCCCGTCGCCGTTTGCCGGCTTGTTGGAGGCGATGATGGCGGGCAAATTTGAATGGCAGTTTAAGCATCGCGATGAAGCAGACGTAAACGCGGGCGCGCGTCTCCTGTGCCGAGAATTCAAAAAGTCCCTGATTCGCAGGCGCTTCTGTCATTCGTCAGATTCGGTTTACCCTGGGATTTCAGGACATCGATAACCATCGCGCGCGGTGGCGCAGGTCATGTGGTTGCTTTTCTTCAACTGGCGTCACCCGCGCCCTCGCTACGCCAAGGCTTCCACGGTATGCGGTCTCGGGCCGCCGAAGCGGCGAAGGTGGCAGGCGGGTGACCCAGTATTCCAGCGGCCGCAATCGTTCCACGACAAGCCGCGCGTGCTGGATCGGCCCGTCGGAGCCGGGCGGCGACACCGCTGGGCGAAACGGCGCGCGATCACGCCACGGGCCGCCTTGCCTCTCCAAGCCAAGCGATCAAGCCGGCACGACAGAAGCGCGCTCGGACGCGACGCGATCAAATCAACGATGTGAGGGGGAGGAATGCCGGCAATGCCCCGGCTTCAAGGGAACGAGGGCGTCGGCGAACACGTCAGGACCAGATTCCACTTTGGCCCGAAGGCCTGTCGTGAAATTGCGGAGCCCGTTTGAGGAGAACCGCACCGAACGAAGAAAACTCGTTTCTTCTGCCGGACCGCGAAAGAGAACGGTCCGACCGTTGACCTGATGTCTCGCCGACACCCTCTGTCGTCGACCAGAACCTCTAGGAGGCGCTGATGACGTGCCGGCTATCTGGAGCCGGCAACTTCAGAAGCGAAGTTACTTCTTCTTCTTCGCGACCTTGCGGGTCTTCTTCGCAGTCTTCTTCACTGCGCTCTTCGCCTTCTTCGCCTTCTTCGCTTTCTTGGCCATGTTGCCCTCCGATGTGTGAGATGGCTTTAATCGCTGCGTGCACTCGGGGATCGAATGCACTTCATCCCGAATACACCAACACGAAGAAAAAAACAGCTTCTCGCTTAAAGAAGTGTTGACGCAGCAAGGCGCCTGCGCTTGGCGGGCGCGACGCAGGCGCTTCGTACGACGTGCACTTGCGATCATGCAGAGCGCTCGCATCGCCGACGTTCGCGAACGATGCGATTGCACGAAAACACTATGCAGCAAGTATTTTTTCGCACGCGCGTATCGCGCGCGACCAACGCAGCGATGCGCATCGACAATCGTGCGGTCGCCTCGCAAAGGCGTTTCGCGGACTCTGAGTCGCGATTTTTGGCAACGAAAATATTTTCATGCTTAACGGCGCGGGCGCTCGCCGGAGCGCGTTCAAGCCGCCGTTTCGGGCGAATCGCGCGGCGGCGATTCGGCCGCCGCATCGCCGTCGATCAGGATGAAGTTTGCCGTCGAGGATGCGCGCGAGCGTCGCAGCGAGAACCAAAAGCGAGGTGACGAAACGCGTCCGTCACCTCGTTCGAATGCGTCAGGCTTAGACGCCGAGCTTGGACTTGAGCAGGTCGTTGACGCTCTGCGGGTTGGCCTTGCCGCCGGATGCCTTCATGACCTGGCCGACGAACCAGCCGAGCGATTGCGGCTTGTCCTTCACCTGCGCCGCCTTGTCGGGATTGGCCGCGATGATGTCGTCGACCACCTTTTCGATCGCAGAGAGATCCGTGACCTGCTTCATGCCGCGGCTTTCGACCAGCGCGCGGGGATCGCCACCCTCCTGCCAGACGATTTCGAACAGATCCTTGGCGATCTTGCCCGAGATCGTACCCTCGCCGATCAGGTCGATGATCGCAGCCAGTTGCCCGGCATTGACGGGCGAGGCCGTAATATCCCGGCCTTCTTTGTTGAGACGGCCGAACAGCTCGTTGATCACCCAGTTCGCCGCCATCTTGCCGTCGCGGGCGCGGTTGGCGAGCTTGTCGAGCACCGTCTCGTAGAACAGCGCGCTCTCGCGCTCGGCGACCAGCACGCTCGCATCATAGGCCGAGAGGCCGAAATCGGCGACGAAGCGCGCCTTCTTCTGGTCCGGCAGCTCCGGCAGCTTCGCCTTCAGCGCGTCGACGAAGTCCTGGCTGAACTCCAGCGGCAACAGGTCAGGGTCGGGGAAATAGCGATAGTCGTGCGCCTCCTCCTTCGACCGCATCGAGCGCGTCTCACCCTTGTTGGGATCGAACCGGCGCGTCTCCTGCTCGATCTCGCCCCCGTCCTCCAGGATCTCAATCTGGCGCCGCGCTTCATACTCGATCGCCTGGCCGATGAAGGCGATCGAGTTCATGTTCTTGATCTCGCAGCGGGTGCCGAGCGGCGCGCCGGGCTTGCGCACGGACACGTTGACGTCGGCGCGCAGGGATCCCTTCTCCATGTCACCGTCGCAGGTGCCGAGGTAGCGCATGATCGAGCGCAGCTTGGTCACATAGGCCTTGGCCTGCTCGGCGTCGCGGATATCAGGCTTCGAGACGATCTCCATCAGCGCCACGCCAGAGCGGTTGAAATCGATGTAGGACAGTGACGGCGACCGGTCGTGCAGCATCTTGCCGGGATCCTGCTCCAGATGCAGCCGCTCGATACCTATGGTGGCCGTCTTGCCGCCGTCGAGATCGATGATCACCTCACCCTCGCCCACGATGGGCGATTTGTACTGGCTGATCTGGTAGCCCTGCGGCAGGTCCGGATAGAAATAGTTCTTGCGGTCGAACACCGAGCGCAGGTTGATCTGCGCGTTGAGGCCGAGCCCGGTCCGGACAGCCTGCCTGACGCATTCCTCGTTGATGACCGGCAGCATGCCTGGCATCGCGACGTCGACCAGCGAGACGTGGCTGTTCGGCTCCCCGCCGAAAGCGGTAGACGCGCCCGAGAACAGTTTGGCGTTCGAGGTCACCTGGGCATGGATCTCCATGCCGATGACCATCTCCCAGTCACCCGTTGACCCCTTGAGAAGCTTGTGCGTGGCCGTGCTCATGTCCTGCTCCCGAGCAGCGTGGCAGCGATCCGCTCCCACTCCGCTTCCAATGAATCCTTTGCCGCCGGCTGCCCGGCCTGGCGATACCAGTAGCCGGCATTGCCGAGATCGCCTTCGACACGGTGCAAATAGGCATGCACCCAGGCGGCCTCGCGGCTGCTCTCGTCCTGAACGATCGTGTGCGCGCGGTCCCAGTCGCCCTTCGCCGCCCACCAGAGGCCGGCGAGCGGCGCATTCAGGTCCGGCGCGGGCGCCGCGCCGCCGAGACTCGCGATGAAATCGGCGACATTCACCACCACCTCGCGGGCGTGAAGCGGCCGGCGGCCTGCTCGATCACCTCGCCGAGCGAGAACAGCGTCTCCTCATCGAACGGACGGCCGATCAATTGCAGCCCGAGCGGCAGGCCCTGCGCGTCCTTGCCGGCGGGCACCGCGATGCCAGGCAGGCCCGCCATGTTCACGGTCACCGTGAAGATGTCGTTGAGATACATCTCGACCGGGTCGGCGCCGCCCTTCTCGCCGATGCCGAAGGCCGCCGACGGCGTCGCAGGGGTGAGGATGGCGTCGACGCCTTTGGCGAAGCAGTCCTCAAAATCCTTCTTGATCAGCGTGCGCACCTTCTGGGCGCGCAGGTAATAGGCATCGTAGTAGCCGGCCGAGAGCACGTAGGTGCCGATCATGACGCGGCGGCGCACCTCCGCGCCAAAACCCTCCGCGCGAGTGTTCTCGTAGAGCTCGATGATGTTCTTACCCTGCTCGCGCAGGCCGTAGCGCACGCCGTCATAGCGCGCCAGGTTGGACGAGGCCTCTGCCGGCGCCACGATGTAATAGGCCGGCAGCGCGTATTTGGTGTGCGGCAGCGACACCTCGACCAGCTCGGCGCCGGCCGCTTTCAGCCACCTGGCGCCCGCTTCCCAAAGCTTCTCGATCTCGGCCGGCATGCCGTCGAGGCGATACTCCCGGGGGATGCCGATCTTCATGCCCTTCACGGACTTGCCGATCGCCGCCTCGTAATCCGGCACGGGGATATCGACCGACGTCGTGTCCTTGGGATCGTGGCCGGCCATCGAGCGCAGCAGCATCGCGGCATCGCGTACGCTGCGCGCGATAGGGCCCGCCTGGTCGAGCGAGGAGGCAAAGGCGACGATGCCCCAACGCGAGCAGCGGCCATAGGTCGGCTTGATGCCGACGGTCGCGGTGAACGCGGCCGGCTGGCGGATCGAGCCGCCTGTATCAGTCGCGGTCGCGCCCATGCAGAGCAGCGCCGCCACGGCCGAGGCCGAGCCGCCGGACGAGCCGCCCGGCACCAGCGTGGTGTTGCTGCCCTCGCGCCGCCAGGGATTGCCGACGGGGCCGAAGCACGAGGTCTCGTTCGCCGAGCCCATCGCGAACTCGTCATTGTTGAGCTTGCCGAGCATCACCGCGCCGTCGCGCCAGAGCTGCGAGGTGACGGTGGACTCGTAGGTCGGCACGAAATTGCCGAGGATCTTCGAGCACGCCGTGGTGCGCACGCCCTTGGTCGCGAACAGGTCCTTAATGCCGAGCGGGATGCCGGCGAGCGGGCCCGCATCGCCCTTGGCGATCTTGCTGTCCGCCTCGCGCGCCATGGCGCGCGCCTGGTCCGGCGTTTCCATCACGAAGGCGTTGAGCACGCGCGCTTTCTCGATCGCGGAAAGATGCGCATCGGTCAGCTCGAGCGACGTGAAAGTTTTTGCCGCGAGACCCTTGCGGGCCTCGGCGAGCGTCAGCGATATCAAATCGGTCATTTATTGATCGGGCTGCAGAAGAACGGAGACAGGGTCTTGTCGTCGGCCGGGTCGTCCTTTTTGGCGGCGGCTTTCGCGGCCGCCTCGATCTCGTCGAGCACGGCATTGACGGCGATGTTGGGATCGGCAGCCTTGCCCTGCCGTTCCATCTTGTCGAGATAATTCATGTAGGCCTGATAGGCCTTCTCATCGTCGCAAAGCAGGCACATCGGATCTAACCTGTTTATTCAACGACCTTCGGCACCAGGAAGAAGTGACCTTCGGTCGCGGGCGCGTTGGCAACGATATCGTCGGCGATCCCGCCGTCGTCGACCACGTCCTGCCGCTTCTTCATCTGCATCGGGGTGACCGAGGTCATCGGCTCCACGCCCTCGACATTGACCTCCGAGAGCTGCTCGACGAAAGCGAGCATGGCGTTGAGCTCGCCCTGCAGATGCGGAACCTCGCCCTCGGAAACCGCAATGCGCGCCAGATGCGCGATGCGGCGGACGGTAGCGGCGTCGACGGACATTATATAAGGCCTCTTACGGCAAAACCTATGTGCCGTATAGCAGAGGCCGGTTTTGCGCCGCAACCGGCGCTTCCCCCTATCCGGCGAGGGCCTTCATGCGCCCCAGCGCCGATTTGGCGAGATCCCGGGTCAATTCGGCGGCGGGAAGCTCGCGGCCCAGCGCAACGGCCTGCCCTGCCCAGAGATTGGTGAAATCCACCCTGCCCTGCTTTTCGGCAGCCGCTTTCAGCGGCCCCAGCGCCGTCGCGGCGTGGGGAAACGGCGGCGCATCCGGCGAGATCGGACCGGCCTCGCGCATCAGCCGGTTCTGCACCCCGCGCGCAGGCCGGCCGGTCATGACATTGGTGATGACGGTGGAATCGTCCCGCGCCTCGGCCAGCGCCTTGCGGCCGCCCGCGCTGAGCTTGGATTCCGGGCAGCGCAGATAGGCGCTGCCGATCTGCACGCCGGCGGCACCGAGGGCGAAGGCTGCGGCAATGCCGCGTCCGTCGGCGATGCCGCCCGCCGCGATCACCGGCACCTTCACGGCATCGACGACCTGCGGCACCAGCGCGAAGGTGCCGGGCTGCTCGGCGATCTTGTCGGTCAGGAACATGCCGCGATGGCCGCCCGCCTCGGCACCTTGCGCGATCACGGCATCGACGCCGTGTTCTTCCAGCCAGACCGCCTCCTTCACCGTCGTCGCGGACGAGATGACGAGGCAACCCGCCGCCTTGACGCGCCGCAGCAGCGCTTGCTCCGGCAGGCCGAAATGGAAGCTGACGACCTCCGGCTTCAGCTCCTCGACCACTTCGCAGAACGCTGCATCGAACGGCGCGCGGTTCGCAGCCGCGATCGGCGCGGAGGGATCGAGACTGTGCTCGGAATAGTACCCCGCGAGCCGCTGCTTCCACCGCGCCTCGGCTTCGCGCGTCAACTCGACCGGCGTGTGGCAGAAGAAGTTCATGTTGACCGGCGCCTTGACGCGCTGGCGGATGAGACCAACCTGCTCGCGCGCCTTCTCCGGCGAGAT
This sequence comes from Bradyrhizobium yuanmingense, assembly GCF_025200905.1. Classification (NCBI taxonomy): domain Bacteria; kingdom Pseudomonadati; phylum Pseudomonadota; class Alphaproteobacteria; order Hyphomicrobiales; family Nitrobacteraceae; genus Bradyrhizobium; species Bradyrhizobium yuanmingense. The sequence continues at coordinate 4,138,589 of NZ_CP104173.1, forward strand.
CATCGCACACGGCAGCGACCCCAGCGCCCCGCCCTGCGCAGCCGCAATCACCAGCTCCGCATCCATCACGCCAGCCATCGGCGCCAGCACGATCGGGAATTCGGTCTTGAAAAGATCGATCAGTCGACGGTCAGGCCACATGGTTGTTCTCTCGTTCTTTCTCTTTCTTACCCTCCCCTGGAGGGTAGGAAGTCTACGCCGCTGCCACCGCCGAGTTTCTCCGCCCGGCGATCAACTGCTCCGCCTCCGCCGCAATCCGCTCGACGATCTCCGCCGCCGGTGGGATATCATGAATCAACCCAACCGCCTCGCCGGCGATCACGGCCGCGACATCGAAATTGCCCGCCGCCCTTGCTGCCGCATACTCGGAAGCGACTGCGGCAACATTCTGCATCAGCTCGACCTCGCGGCCGATCCAGCGCTTGGCATGATCGTTGACCAGGCACCGCCCGGTAAACGGCGCCGGCCAGACATTGTTGCGGGAGAGATCGAAGAGGATGCCGCGCACGGTCGAACCGGAGTTCGCCGCGCAGATGCGGCGCTTGGCCTCCTCCGCACCGTCGGCCTCCTGGCTGGCATAGAAGCGCGTGCCGAGCAGCACGCCGCTCGCGCCCATCATCATCATGGCCGCTAGGCCGCGCCCATCCGCGATGCCGCCAGCCGCCACCACTGGAACGTGCCCCGCGACGAGATCGACGATGGCGGGCACGAGATCGACAGTGGTGCGCGAAGCGCCATGACCGCCCGCCTCCGTGCCTTGCGCAATCAGGATGTCAGCACCGGCATCGAGCGCCTGCCGCGCCATCGCTTCGTCCTGCACCTGGCAAATCAGGCGCGCGCCGGCGGACTTGATCTTGGGCGCGAACGGCGCCGGATCGCCGAACGACAACATGATCGCAACTGGTTTTGCAGCGAGCGCGACATCGAGAAGCTCGGGCCGCTTGGCGAGGCTCCAGGTGATGAAGCCGATCCCGAACGGTGCACTGAGGTCGGCGAGCTTCGCCGTCTCCTGCTCCAGCCAGATCCGTTCGCCATAGCCGCCGCCAAGAATGCCGAACCCGCCGGCGCGGCTCACCGCCGCGACCAGGCGGCTGCCGGCAATGACATCCATCGGCGCCAGCAGGATCGGATGCTCGATCCCCAGCAGCGTGGTCAGCGACGTCGTCATCGGCATACGGCTCCTCCCCGATCTGGACAGCGAGACTAGGCGCGACTAGCATTCTCGAAAATTGAATTGTTGCGAACGCTGCCATCTCAAAAGCGAAACGACACCATGGAACTCAGCGATATCAAGACCTTCGCCGCCGTCGCCCGCACCGGCGGCATCACCCGCGCCGCCGAGGAGCTCAACACCGTGCAGTCGAACGTCACCCAGCGCGTGAAGGCGCTGGAGGCGGAGATCGGCACGCCGCTGTTCGAGCGGCACTCGCGCGGCATGACGCTGACCGGCGCCGGCAAGCGCCTCCTCCCCTATGCGCAAAAGATGGCAGCGCTGTCGCGCGAAGCCTTGCTCGCCGCGCGCGACGATGGCGAGCCGAAAGGACCGCTCGCGATCGGATCGATGGAGACCACGGCAGCCGTGCGATTGCCGCCGCTGCTCGCCGATTTCCACCGCCGCTTCCCGGCCGTGCGCCTTTCGTTGCGCACCGCGCCGACCGCCGACCTCGTCGCCCTCGTGCTCGACGGCACGCTCGACGGCGCCTTCGTCGCTGGACCCATCACGCATGACGACCTCACCGCGACGAGCGCGTTCCGCGAAGAGCTGGTGCTGGTCAGCGCGCGCCGCTGGGCCTCGCTCGCCGAGCTGCGCGCCGGCACGCCGGAGTCGGGTCCGACCGCGCTGGTGTTCCGCACCGGCTGCACCTATCGCCAGCGGCTCGAACAGATCTTCGTCGAATTCGGCTGGCCATCGGCGGCGCGCTTCGAGCTCGGCACGCTCGACGGCATGATCGGCTGCGTCGCCGCCGACATGGGCGTGACGCTGCTGCCGCGCGCCGTCGTGGAACGCAGCGCGATGAACGGCGCCGTCGCCGTCCACACGCTGAGCCCGTCACATGCACGTGTCGAGACACTCTTCATCCAGCGCCGCGCCGGACATCAATACAGTGCGCTGAGCGGTTTTGCCGATTGCCTGAAGAAGGACGAGGACGTCATCGCAGCATGACGGAGCGCCAACGTTCCACGCTACGAAATTCGTCACAAATCCATCGCGTTTGAATCGATTCGCGCTGCGCCCTGCCATCGCAGCGCAGCACTTCGAAAAGCTTTGAAGCCCGCGCTTCTTCTACGTTAGGATAAGTGACTGGCCAGCGCGAAACCATAAACGAAGCCAAAACATCGGCAGAAAACATCGGGAGGACTATTGATGCGCAATACGCTCGTGTTGTGCTGCGTCGCCGCGTTGTCGGCGATTTCAGGAACTTCAAGCGCACAGGACTGGACCAAATCGAAATGGGGGCCGAACGACGAGATCGGCGCCGCCAACTACATGACGCCCGAGCTCGTGGTGAAGGCGGCATCGCTGGTGAAGACCGGCAAGACCTACGCTCTGGGCATCCCCGTCACGCCGCAGACGCCCGCCTACCCGCCGCGCACCTTCAAGCTCACCATCGTGCAGCCCGGACAGGCCGGCACCCCGGGTCTCGGTCCGAACAAGGCCACTTACAACGACGACATCCTCGACAGCTGGGTCGGCATCGGCAGTCAGCTCGACGGGCTCGGCCATCTCGGCGTCGAGCACGTCTACTACAACGGCAACAAGCTGGCCGATTTCGCCGATCCCAATGGCTTGAAGAAGCTCGGCATCGAGAAGGTGCCGCCGATGGTCGCCCGCGGCGTGCTGCTCGACATGGCCGCCTATTTCAAGACCGACGTGGTGAAGGAAGGCACCGCCTTCAACGTCAAGGAGATCGAGGAAGCCGCCAAGCAGCAGAACGTCGAGATCCGCCAGGGCGATGTCGTCATCTTCCACACCGGCTGGCTCAGCCTGATCGGCAAGGACGACAAGCGCTACTCGGCCGGCGAGCCCGGCCTCGGCGTCGAAGGCGCGAAGTACCTCGCCGGCAAGGGCGTCGTCGCGGTCGGCGCCGACACCTGGGGGCTCGAGGTGCTTCCGTTCGAAGGCAAGACCGTGTTCGAGGTCCACCAGATTCTGCTCGCGATGAACGGGACCTATATCCTCGAGAACATGGACACGGCGGCGCTCGCGCGCGACAAGGGCTATGAATTCCTGTTCGTGCTGGGCCAGCCGCGCTGGACCGGCGCCGTGCAGGCCATGATCAACCCGATCGCGATCCGCTGAGCTGAAAACCGGGCGAGGAGCCGCTTGCCGCGCGGCAGGCCCCTCGCCCACCCCTTCGTCACCGCGGCCTCAGATGCCACCGCCGCAATGCCACGATGGCCCAGATCGCCTCGACCAGGCCGAACGGCCAGGCGCCTTGCAGGAAGCCATAGGCCGACCCCAGCGCGCAGGACGCCGCGAACAGCAGCACGAACCAGTGGCTGCGATCCTCCAGGGCATAGCAGACCAGCATCGCCGTCACGGCAAACAGGCCGAATAGTGTCAGTGCATCCATGGTTATCAGTTCACCCCGCAGCGCGACGCATGATATGCGCTAAAGCCATGCCGGCTCCTATCCTGCCTCTCATCGATGCTGCAACCCACTGGCCCGCGCGCGGCGCGCTGGTCGGCCTCGATTTGGGCACGAAGACCATCGGCGTTGCGGTGTCCGACCCGGACCGGCGGCTGGCGACCGGAGTCGAGACGATCCAGCGCAAGCAGTTCAAGCAGGATGCCGCCAGGCTGCTGGCCATCGCCACCGAGCGCAAGGTGGTCGGCTTCGTGCTGGGCCTGCCCATCAACATGGACGGCAGCGAAGGCCCGCGCGCGCAATCGACCCGCGCCTTCGCGCGCAATCTGGCCGGATTGACCGCGCTGCCCATCGGTCTCTGGGACGAACGTCTTTCGACCGCGGCGGTCGAGCGCGAGCTGATCGGCATGGACGTCAGCCGCGCCAAGCGCGCCGAGGTGATCGACGAGCACGCCGCGATCTTCATCCTGCAAGGCGCGCTCGATCGCCTTGCCAATCTTCGCACGAGCCCGGGACCGGACTGATCCATGGCCGTCGTCATCGCGGCGCTGCTGCCGGTCTTCATCCTGATCGTGCTCGGCATCGTGCTGAAGCGCAGCCTGATGCGACTCGACACGCAATGGCACGGGTTGGAGCAGCTGACCTATTTCGTGTTGTTTCCGATGCTGCTGATCCAGACCCTGGTAAAAGCCGACCTCTCCAAGGTGCCGGTCGCCGGCGTCGGCGGCGCGCTGCTGCTGTCGGCGCTGGCGATGTCGCTGCTCTGCCTCGCATTGCGCCCGGCCCTGTCCCGGCTCGGCATCGACGGCCCCGCCTTCACCTCGATCTTCCAGGGGGCGACGCGCTGGCAGACCTTCGTTGCGCTGTCGATCGCCGCCAATCTGTTCGGCGATGTCGGGCTGGCGCTCGCCTCCGTTGCGATGGTGGCGATCATCCCGCTCGTCAACGTGTTCAGCGTGTCGGTGCTCGCTCGTTACGCATCGCCGGAAAAGCAATCCGGCCGCGCCATCGTCATGACATTGGTGCGCAATCCCTTGATCTGGGCCTGCATCATCGGCCTTACTGTCAATGTCACCCATCTGCCGTTGCCAAGGCTCTGGCATGAGGTTGCAGACGCACTCGGCAGTTCCTCCCTCGCCATCGGCCTGCTCGTCACCGGCGCAGGACTGCATCTCGAAGGGCTCTTCCGTCCAAGCCTCGGCGCAGCCGTCGGTGTTGTTTTCAAGCTCTTGCTGATGCCCGCGCTCGCGATGGGGCTCGGTCTCTGGTTCGGGCTTTCCGGCAACAGCCTGGCGATCGTGGCGATCTGCTCGGCTGTGCCGACATCGTCCAGCGCCTATGTCCTCGCCCGCCAGATGGGCGGCGACGCCCCCCTGCTGGCGCAGATCATCACGCTGCAGACGATCTTTGCAGCCATTACAATGCCGATCGCGATCGCGCTGGCGGCCTAGCACTCGTCAATTCGAGCGCACCTCTCTGACCTTGTCATTGCGAGGAGCTCTTGCGACGAAGCAATCCAGACTGCCGCGGCGGAGAGATTATGGATTGCTTCGCTGCGCTCGCAATGACGAAGTTGCGGCCTAGCTCCCCAGCCACATCGTCAGCACCACCGCGGTGAGATTATTCAGCGCGTGCAGCACGATGGTGAGCCACAGCGAGCCGGAGCGGTAGCGCATGTAGCCGAACCACAGGCCGATGGCAAAGACTTCGGCGAGGAAGTACATGTCGTACTGCAGATGGACGATTGTCCACACGAGCGACGACAGCAGGATCGCGCCGGGTGCGCGCAGGAAGCTCGCCGACCAGCCACGATAGAGGAAGCCTCGCGCCAGTACCTCTTCCGACATCGGCGCCGCCACAGCGAACGCGGCGAGCAGCAGCAGCGCGGCGCCCTTGTCACGGCCCGTTTTCAACAGATCGGTCATGAAGCCCGGCGTCGCCTCGCGGCCGAGCGCGCGCGACATCGTTTCCCAGAGCAGCACGATCAGGATGAGGCCGACGGCGCCGAACAGCAGCTGCTTCCAGGACGGCCAATGCAGCGCGAGATAGTCGACGAACGACGCCTTCTTGATGCGAACGGCGAGCCAGACCGCGGCCAGCGTCGCCGGCAGGCCCATGATGACCGAGAGCGCGAGCGTCTGCGGCTCACGGCCGACGAGCTGAAGCGAGGCGAGATCCATGGGAAGACCGCGCTGCGCCGCCAGCAGAAGGACGGCGCCGATCTGACCGACGAACATCGCAACGAAGATGAAGAGGCCCCACACCGCCGTGCCCCAGAACTTCCAGACACGCGGCGCCGCCGGCGTCGCGGTCAGCGGCGGATGATCGGGATTGAGGGAGTCCATCAGCAGGCTTTCGTTTTGGAGATTCACGGCAGCGCCCGATCCAGCAGCGCGCGCACGTCGGCGCTGTCGAGCTCGACCGCGCCGTACATGCTGGCATGGTTCGTCGCAAGGCGGGTCGCGGCAAACAATTCGGCCTGGCGCGGCGACACGCCATTGAGCGCGGCCGTCGCGGCCAGCAATGCCAGCTTCTCGACCGCAAGCCGCGCGACGCGCTCGCCGTCGGCGCGCCGAAACGTCTTGCCGATGAAGCTGGCCGCCTCGCCCGCCCCCGGCAGCCCCTTGGTCTCGGCCGCCAGCGCTTGCAGCACCGCCGTCGCCGCCTCGCCCTCGCGCGAGAGCGCGCGGAGCACGTCGAGGCACATCACGTTGCCCGAGCCCTCCCAGATCGCGTTGACCGGCGACTCCCGATAATGGCGCGCCAGAATGCCGTCCTCGACATAACCGTTGCCGCCGAGGCACTCCATCGCCTCAAACAGGAACGGCGGCGCGCTCTTGCAGGTCCAGTATTTGATCGCGGGCGTGAGCAGCCGCATATAGGCCGCCTCCGCCGCATCGTGCGGCGTGCGGTCGAAGGCGCGGCAGAGCCGCATCACCAGCGCCGTGCTCGCCTCCACATGCAGGGCCATGTCCGACAGCACGGCCTGCATCAGGGGCTGATCGGCCAGATGCTTCTGGAACACGCTGCGATGCCGGGCATGGTGCAGCGCATGCGCAAGCCCCGAGCGCATCAGGCCGACGGAGGCGATCGCGCAATCCTGCCGCGTCAGCTGCACCATCTGGATGATGGTGCGGATGCCCTTGCCCTCCTCGCCGACCCTTTCGGCATAGGCGCCCGTGAATTCGACCTCGGATGAGGCATTGGAGCGGTTGCCGAGCTTGTCCTTCAGCCGCTGGAACTGAATGGCGTTGACCGATCCGTCCGGCGCGAAGCGCGGCATGAAGAAGCAGGTCAGCCCGCCTTCGGCCTGCGCCAGCACCAGGAACGCATCGCACATCGGCGCCGACATGAACCATTTGTGGCCGGTGATGCGATAGCCGTCCCCGTCGCGCACCGCACGCGTCATGTTGGCGCGCACGTCGGTGCCGCCCTGCTTCTCGGTCATGCCCATGCCGAGCGTCATGCCGCGTTTCTGCCACCACGGCGCAAAGCTCGGATCGTAGCTCTTGGTCGACAACACCGGCATCACGCGCGCGAGCAAGTCAGGCTGCATCGCCAGCGCACCGACGGAGGCGCGCGTCATCGTGATCGGGCAAAGGTGGCCGGTCTCGACTTGCGCAGCCATGTAGAACTTTGCGGCACGAATGACCTCAGTGGCATCGCCCGCAGGTTTTCCGTCCGCCATCCACGTCGAATTGTGCACGCCGGCATGCGCACTGTGCGCCATCAGCTCGTGATAGGCGGGATGAAACTCGACCTGGTCGCGGCGATTGCCTTTGGCATCGAAGTTGCGCAGCTTCGGCGTGTTCTCGTTCGCAAGGCGCCCGCGATCGGCCATTGCTGCCGAGCCCCAATGCCGGCCGAACTCCGACAGTTCCCGCTCCGCCGCTGCGCCGCCATTGGACCTGACCGCCTCGACCAGCGGCCGGTCCACGGCGAAAAGATCGACGTCCTCGAACGGCGGCGACTGGTTGAAGACCTCGTGGGTCGCAAATGTGGGCTGGGTCATTTTGCGTCCTCGGCGCGGAATCAGTTCCGTCGCGGCTGGATCGGGAAATCATAGGCCGCCCCGCCTGCCCCCGGCAGCGAAAAATGCCACCACTCCTTCGAATAGTTCACAAAGCCTTGCCTGGCCATCGCAGCCACCAGCCGCTTGCGCCAGGCGCGCTGCTCCGGAGTGATCGATGGTGCCGCAGTGTGCCCCTTCGGGTCGGTACAGTCGTAGCCTGTGCCCATGTCGACGCTGCCCTCGGGCGCCCGCGCCTCGACCGGCGCCGTGCAATCCGCATAGGTCTTGGCTGGATCATATTTGGCAGAATTGTCCGCCCTGAGATCGACCAGCGTGAGATCGAGTGCCGCACCGGTCGAATGCTGCGAGCGGCTCGCAATGTAGCCGAGGCGGAACAGCTCGGTCTTGGGGATCTTCGGATTGTAGCGCCGCTCCGACGCCGTCTCGCGGCCGTTCTGCGACCACTTGACCATGTCGAGCGAGGCCCGCGCCGGCCGGTAGCAGTCGAACATCTTGAGCGAGAGATTTTGCGCCGCCAGCTCCTGCTGCACCGCTTTCAGCCGCAGCCCCACCTCGCGCTTCACCACGCATTCGCCTGCTTGGTAGCCGGCGAGCGGACGGCCGACGAAATTGTTCGACGTGGCGTAACGGATATCCTGGATGATGCTGGGATCGATATCGCGCAGATAGACGAAGTCACCGGGCAAGCTCTGCGCCCGCACGGGAACGAGAAACGATAGTGCGAGCAGCACGACAAGCGCGACGCGCGCCGCGGTTCCGGTCCTTGCGGTCATTGCACCGGATCCGAGTTGACCAGAAGTTTCGTGATCGCGGTGTCCGTATATTTGTTGCCGGCCCAGACATCGTCGATGATGAACTGCATCCAATGGGCCGACACCGGTGGCCGCAACATCAGCAATTGCGCCGACAGCTTGTCGTCGAGAACGAAGGTCTGCGACTCGCCGCCCGAGAACAGCACGCGGATCTGGCGGACCCTGTTGTTCTTGGCGAAGATGTCGCGGCTTTTTTGGTAGCCGTTCTGCACGTGGATCGACCTGACCCGCCGCACGGTTTCGAACTCGATGGTGATCCACTCGCCGACGCCGTTGCCGGATGCGCCCTCGACCCAGGCCGTCCCCGTCGAGGCGTCGAACAAATTCGCTGCGCCGTATGAATTGCCGAATTGCGGCTTCAGCATCGAGCTGACGCAATAGGTCTCGAAGCCGCTGCGGGCGCAGCTTTCGCCTGCCGCGGAAGGACGCGGCGGACGCATGGTGGCGCGCTCCGCGACCGCAGGCCTTGCCGGCGGCTTCACCAGCATGCCCGCCACTTTCGGCGCCCCGTTCGACGATTCCGCATTCCAGAGAAAGATGCGCCCGCCGAGCGTCTGGTCGTAATAGGCGGGCGTCTGCTCGTGCGGTGCTGCTTGTCCTCCGGCATCCGTCGCCGTCAGCGCCAGCGCCGCCACGCGCTCGCGCACCTCGACCGCGAGGTCGCCGAGATGCAGCTCGGGCCGCTTGAGCTGCTCGACAAATATCCGCGTGAACACCGAATTGTGCGCCGTATCGTTGCTGCCAAGCTGGTCGAGCGCGGTCTGGCCGATGCCTGCGGAATAGAGCGTGAAGATCCCGCGCGCGGGCCGGGCGTCAGCAAGCCCCCGCGTGTTCCCGATCGAACGTCCCGCGGCGCGAGGAAACGGATTGTCACGGCAGGCATCGATGACGACGAAGGCGACCCGCACTGCCTTGGCCTGAAGCTCCGCGATCACGTCGGGCTCGGCGATCGAGGCCCCGCGCACCCGCGCCTCGGCGCCCTCGTTCACAGTGGGAACGTCGCTCGGCACGAGGTAGTTCACGCCTGCGATCGCAACGCCGTGTCCGGCATAGAACACGGCGGCGGTATCGCCCGGCACGAGCCGCGACGTGAAATCCGCAAGCCGGTCGATCATGCCCTGCCGGCCAAGATTGGTCCCGAGCACGATGTCGAACCCGAGCGACCTCAGCGCGTCGGCCACGGTCGTTGCGTCATTGGCGGCCTTCTTCAATTGCCGGTCGGCCGGCAGGTTCGGATAGAGATCGTTGCCGATCACGAGTGCGACGCGTTTTTCGGCCCAAGCCGGTGTCGCAAGGCCAGCCATGCACGCGGTCGCGAGCGCAGCAACATTGCGCGCCAGTCGATTAAAATACCGCGTGCCCGTCATGATCCAGCCCGTGACGCAACCAATGTTGCGAGTCTAGCGCAAAGCGGCTGCCCCGAACACCGGCTGGCGGCGCCGCCTCCGCCGCAAAGCGCCGTGGATAAGTCCGGCGGCGGGATTTGAAGCTTGCTCCCCCCGCCGTCCGCCCCTATAGCTCTGCTTTTAATGACATCGAAATCGACCTTCGTCCTCGGCCACCGGCATTTGCTGGGCATCGAGGGCCTTTCCGCGGCCGACATCAGCGGCCTCCTCGACCTGTCCGAAGAATATGTCGAGCTCAACCGCCAGGTTGACAAGAAGCGCACCGTCCTGCGCGGACGGACGCAGGTGAACCTGTTCTTCGAGGCCTCCACCCGGACCCAATCCTCGTTCGAGCTTGCGGGAAAGCGGCTGGGCGCCGACGTCATGAACATGTCGGTCGCCTCCTCGTCCATCAAGAAGGGCGAGACACTGATCGACACCGCGATGACGCTCAATGCGATGCACCCGGACATCCTGGTGATGCGCCATCACGCCTCCGGCGCCGTGGAACTGCTGGCCCGCAAGGTCGACGGTTCCGTGATCAATGCCGGCGACGGCGCGCACGAGCATCCGACCCAGGCGCTGCTCGACGCGCTCACCATCCGCCGCAACAAGGGTCGGATCGAGGGGCTCGTGGTCGCGATCTGCGGCGACGTGATGCATTCGCGCGTCGCCCGCTCCAACATCATCCTGCTTAACACCATGGGCGCCCGCGTCCGCGTCGTCGGGCCCTCCACGCTGCTGCCGCCGGGCATCGAGCGCATGGGCGTCGAGGTCGCGCGCGACATGCGCGAGGGTCTCAACGGCGCCGACATCGTCATGATGCTGCGGCTGCAGCGCGAGCGCATGAACGGCTCCTTCGTGCCCTCGTCGAGCGAATACTTCCACTATTTCGGGCTCGACCAGAAGAAGCTCGCTTACGCCAAGCCGGACGCGCTCGTGATGCATCCCGGCCCCATGAACCGCGGCGTCGAAATCGACACGGCCGTCGCCGACGGTGCGCAATCCCTGATCCGCGAGCAGGTGGAGATGGGCGTCGCCGTGCGCATGGCGGTGCTGGAAGCGCTCGCCCGTAACCTGCCGAACGCGTGATGCCGATGCTGACCGATCGCCGCCCCATCCTGCTGGCCAATGCCCGCGTCGTCGATCCCTCCAGGGATTTCGACGGCGTCGGCGACGTCCTGATCGCGGACGGCAGCATCCGCGAGACCCGCCGCGGCATCGGCGCGGCCGGCGTCCCCGAGGGCACCGACATCGTCAATTGCTCCGGCAAGATCGTCGCACCCGGCCTGATCGACATGCGCGCCTTCGTCGGCGAACCCGGCTTCAGCCACCGCGAGACCTTTGCCACCGCGAGCCAGGCGGCCGCGACCGGCGGCATCACCACCATCATCTGCCAGCCCGACACCTCGCCGGTGATCGACAATTCGGCAACGGTCGACTTCGTGATGCGCCGCGCCCGCGACACCGCGATCGTCAACATCCAGCCGATGGCCGCCCTCACCAAGGGCATGCACGGCCAGGAGATGACCGAGTTCGGCCTGCTCAAAGCCGCTGGCGCCGTCGCCTTCAGCGATGGCGCCAGAAGCGTGACCAATGCGCAGGTGATGCGCCGCGCGCTGACCTATGCGCGCGATTTCGACGCGCTGATCGTGCATTACACCGAGGACCCCGATCTTGTCGGCGAAGGCGTGATGAATGAGGGCGAGTTTGCCTCGCGGCTCGGCCTGATGGGCATCCCGAATGCCGCCGAAGCCGTGATGCTGGAGCGCGATCTGCGCCTCGTCGCCCTCACCGGCGGCCGCTACCACGCGGCGTCGCTGACCTGCATCGATTCCCTCGACATCCTTCAGCGCGCGCGCGATGCCGGGCTCGCCGTCAGCGCCTCGGTCTCGATCAATCATCTGGCGCTGAACGAGAACGACATCGGTCCTTACCGTTCGTTCCTGAAGCTGTCGCCGCCGCTGCGCACCGAGGACGACCGCCGCGCCCTGGTGGCGGCGATCGGCTCCGGTCTGCTCGATGTCATCATGTCCGACCACAATCCGCAGGACGTCGAGGGCAAGCGCCTGCCGTTCGCGGAAGCCGCGCCCGGCGCCGTCGGGCTCGAGACCATGCTGCCGGCCGGCCTGCGGCTGGTGCACAATGGCGAGATCGAGCTGAAGACGCTGATCCGCGCCATGTCGACCCGCCCGGCCGAGCTACTCGGCCTGTCGGGCGGAACCCTGCGCGCCGGCAGCCCCGCGGATGTCATCGTGATCGACCCCGACGTGCCCTGGGTGGTCGATCCCGCCGACCTCAAGTCGCCTTGCAAGAACACCCCGTTCGACGAGGCCCGCTTTACAGGCCGGGTGGTGCGCACCATTGTCGGCGGACGAACGGTATATGAGCATGTCTGACGTGCGGCTTCGTTCGACGTGGAGAATGGGCCTTTGGAGATGCCGCCATGGCACTTGAACCGTTTCTGCCGGTGGCTTTCGTCATCGGCTATCTCCTCGGCTCGATTCCGTTCGGGCTGATCCTGACCAGGCTCGCAGGCACCCAGGATATCCGCTCGATCGGCTCCGGCAGCATCGGCGCCACCAACGTGCTGCGCACCGGACGCAAGAGCCTCGCCGCGGGAACCCTGCTGTTCGACGCGCTCAAGGGCACCGTGGCGGTGGTGATCGCCGGCTACATCGCAGGCCCCTACGCCGCAATGGTAGCCGGGCTCGGCGCTTTCCTCGGCCACCTCTTCCCGGTCTGGCTGAAGTTCAAAGGCGGTAAGGGCGTCGCGGTGTATATCGGCATCCTGCTGGGGCTGTTCTGGCCGGGCGCCGTCGTGTTCTGCCTGCTCTGGCTGGCGACCGCCTTCACCACCCGCTATTCCTCGCTCTCGGCGCTGGTGGCGGCGTTCATCACACCGATGTTCCTCTGGTGGTTCGGTCATCTCGCATTGTCGGCGCTCGCCGCCGTGCTGACCCTGCTGTTGTTCTACGCGCATCGCGAGAACATCAAGCGCCTGCAAGCGGGCAAGGAAAGCCGGATCGGCGAGAAGGCCTAGAGCATGATCCGGAAAAGTGCGTAGCGGTTTTCCGAAAAGATCATGCTCAAACAATAACCTAAAGCGTGATGACGATTCCTAATCGCATCGCGCTTTAGAGCGTTTTCGAGCGAATTGGATTCCGGTTCGCGTCGCGACAACGCCTCAAACAAGAATTTGAGGTCGGAAAAAGTACGGATACCGCCGCACCCCTTCCGCATTATATGCCAAATCCTGTTCGCAATTCTCCTGCGAGTCACGGCAGGCTGTAGCGAACTGGTTCCATGCCTGTCATCCTGATACGGGAAACGGCGTTAGGCGGTTGCTCAGAATGAGCGAGAAGATTGTCGGCGTGAATGACGGGATCGGCTCGCTCGGTGCTTCCGGCACTGCAGCAAGCCGGCTGCTCTCGGCGACCAATATCTGGTCCGACGCGCCGCTGCCCGCGCCCGCTGCACGGCCAGCGCCGCAGCCGGAGCCTGCAGTCAAGCCTGACGCTCCGCTCGATGTCGCCGTCGCCAAGGCTGCACCGGTCGCGCCCGCGCGGGCGCGTTCCGAGCAATGGCCGCCGCGAAAGCTTTCGCTGGCGCTGCAGGGCGGCGGCACCTTTGCGGCCTTCACCTGGGGCGTGCTGGAGCGCCTGCTCGAAGAGACCTCCATCGAGATCGACACCGTCAGCGGCGCCAGCGCCGGCGCCATCAATGCGCTGCTCCTCGCTTGCGGCCTGGCCGAAGGCGGCCGTGAAGGCGCACGCTCCCGGCTGAACCGGTTCTGGGTCCGGCTGATGCACGAGGCCTCGTTCCGCTCACTGATGCTGATCGGCGGCTTTTCGCCGGCGGGAAGCTCGGTCGCGTTCGGCCCGACCCTGCGCTCCGGGCAGTTCGATCCGTTCGATCTCGATCCGCTGCGGCAGGCGGTCTCCCGCGACATCAATTTTTCCGTCCTGCGCCATGCGCGGTGCCCAAAACTGCTGATCGCGGCGACGCGGATCCGCGACGGGCAGCAGCAGATTTTCGGCAACGAGGCCATCACCGCCGACGTCGCGCTGGCCTCGACCTGTCCTCCGCTGGTCCATTGTGCGGTCGAGATCGATGGCGAGGCCTATTGGGACGGCGGCTTCGGCGGCAATCCGCCGCTGCTGCGCCTGGTGCAGGACACGGCGGCAACGGATCTGCTGCTGGTCCAGGTGACGCCGACGCGCGACAGCTATGTGCCGATCACGCTCGCCGCGATCGACCGCCGGCTCGACCAGATCGCGGCGAACGCCGCGCTCAATGCCGAGATCTCCGCGATCGAATGGGCGCAGTCGCACATGGCCTCTCCGCTGCGGCTCACCAGGATCGCGGCGGAAGACTCCCTTGACGGCCTGGCGCAGCGCTCATCCACCGATCTCGGCCGCGGCTTCATTCGCCTGCTGCACCGGAGCGGTCGCGAGGCCGCGGAACGTTGGCTTGGACAACGTGCAAGAGCCGGCTCAGCGCCCGCTCAGGCCCGTGCTCCCTCCGAACCTGCGCTAGCGTGATTTCGCCAGCGCGTCCTCCAGGAACCAGGCAGAAGTCAGCGCGACAGGATCATTGCCGAAGCGCGCGATCACCTGCACGCCAACAGGCAGGCCGCCAACCTTCAGCACCGGCACATTGACGCAAGGATTGCCCATCAGCGTCCACAGCCGGTTGTAACGGGGCGAGCCGGTCGAGGCGAGCTCCTTGGCTGGCGCTATGCCCGGCGCCGAATAGGTCAGCAACACGTCGAACCCTTCGAACAGCTCGCCGAGCTCGCGGCGGCCGCGGCGGGCGATGCGGCGCGCATCGTCGTATTCCTTCGATGTCAGTCCGACCGTCTCATCGAGGCTGGCGCGCAGCAGCGGCGCGATCTCGTCGTGACGCTCGGAAAACTCCCAGGCCAGCGCGCGATGCGCCTCGAAGTTCTGGATGATGGGATGGATGCGCCAGGCTTCCTTGACCGCCTCGGGCAGATCGATGATCTGCACGCGGGCGCCGGCCTTCTCGGCCGCCTTGATCGCAGCCAGCAAACCCTCCTCTGCCGCCGGCTCCACGGCTTCGGCAAATTCCTGCCTGACCACGCCGATGCGCGGCGCCTTGGCTGGACCGATGCCGTCGAATTCAGTGCGGCCGGTAATCGCCAGCAATCCGCGCGCGAGATCTTCCGCGCGGCTACCGAACAGGCCGACCGTGTCGAGGGCCCACGAATAGCACTTCACGCCGATGGTCGGCAGCATCCGGAACGATGGTTTTATCGCGGCAGCGCCGCAATAGGCCGCCGGCCGGATCACCGAGCCTCCGGTCTGGGTGCCCAGCGCCAGCGGGATCATGCCGGCGCCGACGGCCGCCGCCGAACCCGCGGACGAGCCGCCGGGCGAATGCGCCGTATTGTGCGGATTGAGCGTCGGCGTCGGATCGCTCGAGGCGAACGCAGTCGTGGTGGTCTTGCCGATGATGGTGGCCCCGGCTCGCTTCAGCATCATCACGACCGGCGCATCGGCGCGCGGCTGCCAGCCGCGATAGATCTCCGAGCCCATCTCGGTCGGCATGTCAGCGGTGTCGATGATGTCCTTGATGCCGACGGCAATGCCGCGCAGCGGGCCCGAGGCTTGCGCTCTCGCGGATTTGTCGTGCCGGACGAAAGCCTGAACGTCCTTCTCCTTGGCTTCGATCGCCGCATGCGACTGAGCGATGGCGGCGTCGGGCGAAAGCTCCCCCGCTTCAATGCGGCGCTGGAGGTCGGCGAGTGAGATCATGACAACATCCTTCTTATTGGCATCGCTTTTAGCATCGCAGCGAGGTCGTGCAAGCGCACGTCCCTGTTGCGCAACGCCCTCTGGTTGTTCCATGCTGTCCCTGCAAGGAGACGCCGTGGACGCCATCAATTCAAGCGTGGAGCTGACCGAGGCTGAGCGGATCGACCGGCTGCGGCTGATCCGTTCCGACAATGTCGGGCCGCGCACCTTCCGCTCGCTGGTCGATCATTTCGGCAGCCCGCGCGCCGCGCTGGAGCGGCTGCCCGATCTCGCCCGCCGCGGCGGCGCGGCGCGATCGGCGCGCATCTGCAGCGCGGATGAAGCAAAGGCCGAGCTCGCCGCGAGCCGCAAGTTCGGCATCGCCTGGCGCGCGCCCGGCGAGGACGGCTATCCGGAGCGGCTGGCGATGATCGACGATGCGCCGCCGCTGCTCGCGGTGCGCGGCGACACCAAATCCCTGATGCGGCCGATGATCGCGATCGTCGGCTCACGCAACGCCTCCGGCGCCGGCCTCAAATTTGCCGGCCAGCTCGCGCGCGAGCTCGGCGAAGCCGGCTTCGTGGTCATCTCCGGGCTCGCCCGCGGCGTCGACCAGGCCGCGCATCGCACCAGCGTCGAGAGCGGCACGATCGCGGTGCTCGCCGGCGGCCACGACTGCATCTATCCGCCCGAGCATGGCGACCTGCTCGCCGCGATCCTCGACCACGCCGGCGCTGCGATCTCCGAAATGCCGCTCGGCCATGAGCCGCGCGCCCGCGACTTTCCCCGGCGCAACCGATTGATCTCGGGCGCTTCGCTCGGCGTCGTCGTGGTCGAGGCGGCGCACCGCTCGGGCTCGCTGATCACGGCACGCATGGCGGCCGAACAGGGCCGCGAAGTGTTCGCCGTCCCGGGCTCGCCGCTCGATCCGCGCGCCGCCGGCACCAACGACCTGATCAAGCAGGGCGCAACGCTCGTCACGGAAGCTGCCGACATCGTCAACGCGGTTCAGCCGATCATGGAGCGGCCGCTGATGCATCCCGCGGGCGAGCCCGACAGCGAGCCGTTCGAGAGCGATCCGCAAAGCCATGATCGCGACCAGATCACCGCCCTGCTCGGCCCTGCCCCTGTTACGATCGACGACCTCGTCCGGATGTCCGGCGCCTCGCCCGCGATCGTGCGCACCGTGCTGCTGGAGCTCGAGCTCGCCGGCAAGCTCGAACGCCAGGGCGGCGGATTGGTGTCGCTGGTTTAGCCTCCCCAGGTGTCATTCCGGGGCGCGACGAAGCCGCGAGCCCGGAATCCGTTCATCCACTTGATCTGTGGCCAAATGGATTCCGAGCTCCCTCGCTTCGCTCAGGCCCCGGAATGACGGGATGAACTATCGAGGCGCAACGCTAGCCGTCGTTGCGCTGGTCGAACTTCGTGCGCGCGGCCTCGATCTGCTCCAGATGCGCGATGGCCCATTCTCCAAGCGCTTTCACCGGCTGCTGGAGGCCGTGGCCGAGATCGGTCAGCTCATAGTCCACCCGCGGCGGGATGGTCGGAAAGATCGTGCGCGTAACGAGGCCGTCGCGCTCGAGGCCGCGCAGCGTCAGGGTCAACATCCGCTGCGAGATGCCGTTGATCATGCGCTTGAGCTCGTTGAAGCGCTTTGGCCCGTCGCTCAGCATCATGATGACGAACACGCTCCATTTGTCGCCGACGCGGGACAGCACGGAGGCGACCCCACGGCAATCCGCATGGTTGGGATCCGGCATGGGCCTGGTATCCAGTCTCGGATTTGGCCGCAGCATTGCGGGCAATTCGGTGTGCGCAGGTTTCAATGATGTGCCCATGGCTCAAAAAAGTGCGTTCTTGCGGGGATTTCGATAGTCACACATGTAGCGCTGGTTACAAACTTATACCAGGGTGACCCCACATGAAACTCCTCCATGTCGACTCCAGCGTGCTCGGCCCCCACTCCGTCAGCCGGCAGGTTTCCGCCGCCATCGTCGACCGGCTCCGGCAGGCGGCGCCCTCGCTTCAAGTCGTCTACCGCGACCTGACCCAGACTCCGCTCGCCCACCTCTCCGCCTCGCATCTGGCGGCCGCGCAAGGCGCCCCCGCGCCGGCGGAACTCGGGCCCGACCTTGCCGCAAGCGCGGCGGCGCTGGAGGAGTTCCTGGCCGCCGACATCGTCGTGATCGGCGCGCCCATGTACAATTTCACCATTCCGAGCCAGCTCAAGGCCTGGATCGACCGTATCCTGGTGGCGGGGAAGACTTTTAGGTACGGCGCGGCCGGGCCGGAGGGGCTCGCCGGCGGCAAGCGGGTGATCGTGGCCATCTCGCGCGGCGGCCACTACGGAGCAGAGACGCCTTACGCAGCCGGCGAGCATCTCGAAACCTACCTGCGCTGGGTGTTCGGCTTCATGGGTATCACCGGCGTCGAATTCATCCCGGCCGACGGCATCCAACTCGGGCCGGAGCACCGCGAGAAGGCGATCGCTGGTGCGCTCCAATCGGCAACAAGCCTGAGCGCGGCCTAGCCGTGGCTAACACTTCGGGCGCAACGCGAATGTTGCGCCCGAGCAGGTTCGCTTGATTTGATCAGCCGCGATAGATCGGCGCGCCGCTCGGCGAGGCCACCGCGCCGCCATCGACGAAAATCTCCTGGCCCTGCACATGCGCGGAATCGTCGGAGGCGAGGAACAGCACCGTCTTCGCCACGTGATCCGTTTCACCGATGCGGCCGAGCGGCGTCGACAGTGCGATCCGCTTCTCGAACGCCTTCTCGGCTTCCGGCGTCGCGGTCGCAGGCCCCCAGATCGGGGTGCGGATCGCACCCGGCGCGACCACGTTGACGCGGATGCCGCGCGGCGACAGTTCTGAAGCCATGATCCGCGCCATCGCCCGCACGCCGGCCTTCGCCGCGCCATAGGCCGAGTAGCCGGGAATGCCGAGCACCGAGATTACCGAGCCGTTGAGGATGATCGAGGCGTTGTCGTTGAGATGGGGCAGCGCGGATTGAATGGTGAAGAACACGCCGGTCAGATTGGTGCTGATCACCTTTTCGAATATCTCTGGTGTCGCCGATCCCAGCGGCGTGCCGCCGGCGATGCCGGCATTGGCGAACACGATGTCGAACTTGCCGAACTTCTCGGCGCCCTGCTTGATCGCCGCTTCCGTCGCCGCGATGTCCGTCGCGTCGGCTGGCAGCGCAAGCGCGTTCGGCCCGAGCTCCTTCGCGGCCGCCGCCAGCGTCTCCTTGTTGCGCCCGGTGATCACCACCCTGGCGCCCTCGGCCACGAACAGTTTTGCCGTCGCCAGCCCGATGCCGCTATTGCCGCCGGTGATCAGGGCCGTCTTGTCCTTCAGTCTCACGCTCGCCTCCAGTAGTTGCATAATGAAACTAAGTTGCCATCTAGGCCATTTGGTTTTATGATGCAACCACACAAGCGCGTGATCGGCGCTGGCGGCGTGTGAATGCGAAGGGACGAACGATGGTGAAACGGACGAGCTTCGAGGGTGATGCCTGCCCGATCGCGCGGTCGCTGGAGGCGCTCGGCGACTGGTGGTCGCTCTTGATCATCCGCGAAGCGCTGTTCGGCGTCCGCCGCTTCGGCGAGTTTCAGAACAAGCTCGGCATGGCCAAGAACATCCTGGCGGCGCGGCTGCGATCGCTGCTCGACCACGGCATTCTCGAAACCGCCCCCGCCTCCGACGGCAGTGCCTATCAGGAATATGTGCTGACGCCCAAGGGCCGCGGCACTTTCCCGATCCTGGTCGCGCTGCGGCAGTGGAGCGAGGAGTTCGACGACCGTCCCGAGGAGATTGCGACGATGCTGGTCGATCGCGAGAAGGGCCGTCCGGTGAAGAAGCTGGAAATGCGCGCCGAGGATGGCCGCCTGCTCACGCCGGCGGAGACCACGCTGAAGCCACGACCGTCGTCGCGACGTCGGTCGGCGTGATTGTGGCGCACCGCCCCCACGACGTCATTGCGAGGAGCCCTTGCGACGAAGCAATCCAGAATCCCACCGCGGCAAGACTCTGGATTGCTTCGCTTCGCTCGCAATGACGGGGAGAGAGCGGCGCTCAAGTCTCTCACGATCACCGGGGAGCCACTCTCACGACAGCTTGCGCTTGGTCCGTAGCCGCAGGTGCTCGTCGGCCTCGAGCTTGGTCATGCCTAAGAGATAATGCAGCACGTCCAGCTTGTGGCGCTCGGCCAGCTTGCGTAAGGCCCCGGTCTGCTCGGCGATGAAGGCCACGGCCTCGTCGGCACCGCCCTCCCCCGGTTCCTCGTGACGCGTGCCCCCCGGCGCGCCGGATCCGGCGCGCGCCCGTTTTTTTCCTGGCTTGGTCACCAGTACCCCACCCGAATCCATGCCCCGACAGGACATTACGCCCACATCAACCGCAACTCCAAGGTGGTATTCTGCAACTTTTTCGATATGAAACTTTTCCCATTGCGGCGCCTTTCAACACCCCACGATTTGACAGGGGGCCGCTCACCACCCATGTTCGGGTCGAAACGGCCGACCCGAGTCCTTTCGTTTTCGGCCCAAGATTTTCCCGTAAGCCACTGGAACTAAATGAATATCGTCATTGTGGAGTCGCCGGCGAAAGCCAAGACGATCAACAAATATCTGGGCTCGTCCTATGAGGTTCTGGCCTCGTTCGGCCATGTCCGCGATCTCCCGGCGAAGAATGGTTCCGTCGATCCCGACGCCAATTTCAAGATGATCTGGGAGGTCGACCCCAAGGCGGCCGGCCGGCTCAACGATATCGCGAAGTCGCTGAAGGGCGCCGACCGCCTGATTCTCGCCACCGACCCCGATCGCGAGGGCGAGGCCATCTCCTGGCACGTGCTCGAGGTGATGAAGGAGAAGCGCGCGCTGAAGGATCAGAAGATCGAGCGCGTGGTGTTCAACGCCATCACCAAGCAGGCCGTCTCGGAGGCGATGAAGCATCCGCGCGAGATCGACGGCGCCCTGGTCGACGCCTACATGGCGCGCCGCGCACTCGACTATCTGGTCGGCTTCACCCTCTCCCCCGTGCTGTGGCGCAAGCTGCCGGGCGCCCGCTCGGCCGGCCGCGTGCAGTCGGTGGCGCTGCGCCTCGTCTGCGACCGCGAGCTCGAGATCGAGAAGTTCGTAGCCCGCGAATATTGGTCGCTGATCGCGACCCTGCTCACCCCGCGGGGCGATGCCTTCGAGGCCCGCCTCGTCGGCGCCGACGGCAAGAAGATCCAGCGCCTCGACATCGGCACCGGCGCGGAAGCCGAAGACTTTAAGAAGGCGCTGGAACTGGCGACTTACGCCGTCACCGCGGTCGATGCCAAGCCGGCCCGTCGCAATCCGCAGGCGCCCTTCACCACCTCGACGCTGCAGCAGGAAGCCAGCCGCAAATACGGCTTTGCGCCGGCCCATACGATGCGCATCGCCCAGCGTCTTTATGAGGGCATCGACATCGGTGGCGAGACCACCGGACTCATTACTTATATGCGTACCGACGGCGTGCAGATCGCCCCCGAGGCGATCACCCAGGCGCGCAAGGTGATCGGCGAGGATTACGGCAACGCCTACGTGCCGGATAGCCCGCGCCAGTACCAGGCCAAGGCCAAGAACGCCCAGGAAGCGCACGAGGCGATCCGCCCGACCGACCTCTCCCGCCGCCCCGACAGCATGAGCCGCAAGCTCGATGCCGATCAGGCCAAGCTGTATGAGCTGATCTGGAAGCGCACCATCGCGAGCCAGATGGAATCCGCCGAGCTCGAGCGGACCACCGTCGACATCACGGCGAAGGCGGGCTCTCGTACGCTGGAGCTGCGCGCCACCGGCCAGGTCGTCAAGTTCGACGGCTTCCTCGCGCTCTACCAGGAAGGCCGCGACGACGAGGAGGACGAGGATTCCCGCCGCCTGCCCGCGATGAGCCAGGGCGAGGCCGTGAAACGGCAGAGCCTGTCCGTCACCCAGCATTTCACCGAGCCGCCGCCGCGATTCTCGGAAGCATCGCTCGTCAAGCGCATGGAGGAGCTCGGCATCGGCCGGCCCTCGACCTATGCCTCGATCCTCCAGGTCCTGAAGGACCGCGGCTACGTCAAGCTGGAGAAGAAGCGTCTGCACGGCGAGGACAAGGGCCGCGTCGTGGTCGCCTTCCTCGAAAGCTTCTTTGCCCGCTATGTCGAGTACGACTTTACGGCGAGCCTCGAAGAGCAGCTCGACCGCATCTCCAACAACGAGATCTCCTGGCAGCAGGTTCTGAAGGACTTTTGGACCGGCTTCATCGGCGCCGTCGACGACATCAAGGAGCTGCGCGTCGCCCAGGTGCTCGACGTGCTCGACGACATGCTGGGCCAGCACATCTATCCGCCCCGCGCCGATGGCGGCGATATCAGGCAGTGCCCGAACTGCGGCACCGGCCGGCTGAACCTCAAGGCCGGCAAGTTCGGCGCCTTCGTCGGCTGCTCGAACTATCCGGAATGCCGCTACACCCGTCAGCTCGCCGCCGATGGCGAGGCGACTGCTGACCGTTCGCTCGGCCAGGATCCCGACACGGGTCGCGATGTCTGGGTCAAGGCCGGCCGCTTCGGCCCCTATATCCAGCTCGGCGAGCAGAAGGATTATGAGGAAGGCGAGAAGCCCAAGCGCGCCGGCATTCCGAAGGGCACCTCGCCCAGCGACGTCGATCTCGAGCTTGCGCTGAAGCTGCTGTCGCTGCCGCGCGAGATCGGCAAGCATCCGGAGACCGGCCAGCCGATCACCGCGGGCCTCGGCCGCTTCGGACCGTTCGTGAAGCACGAGAAGACCTATGCGAGCTTAGAGGCCGGCGACGAGGTGTTCGACATCGGCCTCAATCGTGCGGTGACGCTGATCGCGGAGAAGGTTGCCAAGGGCCCGAGCCGCCGCTTCGGCGCCGATCCCGGCAAGGCGCTCGGCGATCATCCGACGCTTGGCACCGTCACCGTGAAGAGCGGCCGTTACGGCGCCTATGTCACCGCGGGCGGCGTCAACGCGACGATCCCGGCCGAGTTCGAGAAGGACACCATCACGCTGCCGCAGGCGATCGCGCTGATCGACGAGCGCGCCGCCAAGGGTGGCGGCAAGGGCGGCGGCAAGGCCAAGAAGGCGGCGAAGCCGGCCAAGGCCAAGAAAGCGTCAGAGAAGGCTGCGGACGGCGAGGACGCCGCACCGAAGCCGAAGAAGCCGGCTGCGAAGAAAGCCGCGGCCAAATCCAAATCCGAATCCACCAGCAAGGCGCGCGCCGCCGTGCCGTCGACCGCAAAGACGTCGCCGACCAAGGCAGCCGCCACCAAGGCTCCGGCCAAGAAGAGTGCCGGCAAGACCTGAGATCAAGAATTAGAGGTTAAGTGAAACCAAAGAAAGACCGTGGCTTTCCCGACAGGCAAGCCATCGTCGCCTTCATCAAGGCAAATCCAGGAAAGGTCGGGACTCGCGACATCGCGCGCGAGTTCGGCCTGAAGAACGCCGATCGCGCCGAGCTCAGGCGCATGCTGCGCGAGCTCGCCGACGACGGCACCATCAAGAAGAAGCGCCACAAGGTCTCCGAGCCGGACGCGCTGCCGCCGACGCTGCTCGCCGACATCACCGGCCGCGACTCCGATGGCGAATTGATCGCCTCCCCCGCCGAATGGGACGAGGTCGAGAACGGCGAGCCGCCAAAGATCCTCATCGAGATGCCGCGCCGGCCGAGGCCCGGCACCGCCGCCGGCGTCGGCGACCGCGCGCTGCTGCGCGTCGAACGCAGCGATGACGATGAAGGTCCCGCCTATCGCGGCCGCATCATCAAGGTCATCGACAAGGCCAAGAGCCGCATCCTCGGCGTCTTCCGCAGCCTGCCCGAGGGCGGCGGACGGCTCGTCCCCGTCGACAAGAAGTTCGCCGACCGCGAGCTGAACATCGCGAGGACCGATACGGGCGGCGCTGAGGATGGCGACCTCGTCAGCGTCGACATCGTCCGCACCCGCGGCTTTGGCCTCGCCTCCGGCCGGGTGAAAGAGAAGCTCGGCTCGGTCAAGTCGGAAAAGGCGATCAGCCTGATCGCGATCTACGCCCACGACATCCCCTTGCAATTCTCCTCCGCCGCCGAGCGCGAGGCGGAAGCGGCAGAGCCCGCCAATCTGAAAGGCCGCGAGGACTGGCGCGACGTCCCGCTCGTCACCATCGATCCGCCCGACGCCAAGGATCACGACGACGCGGTGCATGCCGAGCCCGATCCGGATCCCAACAACAAGGGCGGCTTCATCGTCAACGTCGCCATCGCCGATGTCAGCTTCTACGTGCGGCCGGGCACGGCGCTCGACCGCGACGCGCTCGACCGCGGCAACTCGGTCTATTTCCCGGACCGCGTCGTGCCGATGCTGCCCGAGCGCATCTCCAACAATCTCTGCTCGCTGGTGCCCGGCGAGCCGCGCGGCGCGCTGGCGGTGCGCATGGTGCTCGGCCCCGACGGCCGCAAGCGCTCGCACAGTTTTCATCGCATCCTGATGCGTTCGGCCGCCAAGCTCGCTTACGCGCAGGCGCAGGCCGCGATCGACGGCCGGCCTGATGACACCACCGGCCCCCTGCTCGATCCGATCCTGAGGCCGCTCTATGCCGCCTATGCCTGCGCCAAGCGCGCGCGTGACGAGCGCGATCCGCTCAATCTCGATCTGCCCGAGCGCAAGATCCTCCTGAAGAGCGACGGCACCGTGGACCGCGTCGTGGTCCCCGAGCGTCTCGATGCGCACAAGCTGATCGAGGAGTTCATGATCCTCGCCAACGTCGCCGCAGCGGAGACATTGGAGAAGAAATCGCTGCCGCTGATCTACCGCGTGCACGACGAGCCGACCCTGGAGAAGGTTCACGCGCTCGCGGAATTCCTGGAGACGCTGGACGTCCCCTTCGCCAAGTCCGGCGCGCTGCGCCCCACCACGTTCAACCGCGTGCTGGCCCAGCTCGAAGGCCACGACTATTACCCGCTGGTGAGCGAGGTCGTGCTGCGCGCGCAGGCGCAGGCCGAATATTCCTCGGAGAATTACGGTCACTTCGGCCTGAACCTGCGCCGCTATGCGCATTTCACCTCGCCGATCCGCCGCTATGCCGACCTCGTCGTGCACCGCGCGCTGGTGCGTGCGCTTGGCCTTGGCGAAGGCGCCCTGCCCGACAGCGAGACGCCGGAAAGCCTGAGCGAAGTCGCCGCGCATATCTCGCTGACCGAGCGGCGCGCCATGAAGGCGGAGCGCGAGACCGTCGACCGCCTGATCGCCCATCACCTCGCCGACCGCATCGGCGCCAGCTTCCAGGGCCGCGTCTCCGGCGTCACCCGCGCCGGCCTGTTCGTGAAGCTCAGCGAGACCGGCGCTGACGGGCTGATCCCGATCCGATCCCTCGGCACGGAATATTTCAACTATGACGAGAGCCGCCATGCCCTCGTCGGCACGCGCAGCGGCACCATGTACCAGCTCGGCGACGTCGTCGACGTCCGCCTGATCGAGGCCGCTCCCATCGCGGGCGCGCTGCGTTTCGAGCTGCTGTCGTCCGAGACCGACAGCGGCCCGCGCCAGCGCAGGCCGCTCCGTCCGCAACGCAAATCGTCCAAGCCGCAGCCCGGACGCAGCCCGGAGCGAAAACGCAAGCCGGAGAAGAAAAAGTCCGGCAAGGGAAGGAAGGCCAAAGGAAAGAACAAGGGTAAGGGCAAGAAGGGCAAGGCATGGTGACGATGAGCACGGCACCAAAGATCTGGACGCGCGAGAACGGTCTCGTCGAGAAGCGCGACGTCTGGTCAGCAATGAAGCGCGGCTTCCGCGGCCGCTGCCCGCGCTGCGGCGAAGGCAAGCTGTTCCGCGCCTTCCTGAAGACCGCCGACCATTGCGCCAAATGCGGCCTCGACTTCACCCCGCATCGCGCCGACGATCTGCCTGCCTATCTCGTCATCGTCATCGTCGGCCACATCGTGGTGCCGGCCATCCTCTGGATCGAGACCAATTATTCGACGCCGGTCTGGCTCAGCTTCGCGGCCTATCTGCCCTTCACCTTCGTCGCCTCGCTCGCGCTGCTGCAGCCCGTGAAGGGAGCTGTGGTCGGCTTGCAATGGGCTCTGCGCATGCACGGGTTTGACGACAACCCTCCCGATGGTATTCCGCCTGTGTAAACACGTAAAAGAACAGTTCGGGTGAGGACATGACCGATATTTCGCAGGCCGAGGAGAAGACCAGGGTTCACGAGGAGAAGGAAGCCGATCATCATCCTTACTTCCGCCCGAAGGATGCGGCGACGCTGATCCTGGTCGACCGCAGCGGCGCCATTCCGAAAGTGCTCGTCGGCAAGCGCCACGACAAGGTGGTGTTCATGCCGGGAAAATTCGTCTTTCCGGGTGGGCGCGTCGACAAGGCCGATTATCGCGTGCCCTGCGCTGCGCCCATCACCGCCGAACTGGAAGCCAATCTCGCCAAGGGCAGCCCGAAGACGCCGGCCTCGCGCGCGAAATCGCTCGCCATTGCCGCCATCCGCGAAGCCTGCGAGGAGACCGGCCTCTGCCTCGGCCGCAAGGCCGAAGGCAAAGTGCCGAAGCTCGAAGGTCCCTGGCAGCCGTTCGCGGATGCGGGCCTGCTGCCTGATCCCTCCAGCCTGTTCCTGATCGCGCGCGCGATCACCCCGCCCGGCCGCGTCAAGCGCTTCGACACGCGTTTCTTCACCGCCGATGCCTCTGCGATCACCCACCGCGTCGAAGGCGTGATCCATGCCGATGCGGAGCTGGTCGAATTGGTCTGGGTCGAGCTCGGCTCAAAACCGCTCGCCGATCTGCATCCGATGACGCGCAACGTGCTCAACGAGCTCGACACCCGCCTCGCCACCGGCCCGCTCCGTCACGACGCGCCGGTGCCGTTCTTCCACTTCTACGCCGGCAAGATGCAGAAGGACGTTTTGAGCTAGTTGGCGCGCTGGGGCGTAGTTCGATCAAGTCTATCCTCCGTCATTCCGGGGTGCGCCTCTTGGCGCGAGCCCGGAATCCATACTCCGGATGGTGGTTATGGATTCCGGGCTCGCCGCTCCGCGTCGCCGCGGAATGACGTGCTGAGAGAGCTACGAAAAACAAAAAATTCTTCCCGCCTCCCCCAATGGCGGAGTTTCCACTCATGCCTATGTCTTTGCGAGCGTCACCAAGAACGGACACCGGGCGATGGCACAAAGGCAACTCAAGCTTGGCGCGTTCATGCGCCCGATCAGCATCCACACCGGCGCCTGGCGCTATCCCGGGGCCTGGCCCGACGCCAATTTCAACTTCTCGCACATCAAGACGCTGATCCGAAAGCTCGAGGCCGGCAAGTTCGACGCCTTCTTCATGGCCGATCACCTCGCCGTCCTGAACATGCCGATCAACGCGCTGAAGCGCAGCCACACCGTAACCTCGTTCGAGCCGTTCACGCTGCTGTCGGCTTTGTCAGCCGTGACCGAGCGCATCGGCCTGATCGCGACCGGCTCGACCACGTTCGACGAGCCCTATCACGTCGCGCGCCGCTTCGCCTCGCTCGACCATCTCAGCGGCGGCCGCGCCGGCTGGAACATCGTCACCACCTCGAACCCGGACGCGGCGCTGAATTTCGGCCTCGACGATCACATGGAGCACGCCGAGCGCTACAAGCGCGCCCGCGAGTTCTACGACGTCGTCACCGGCCTCTGGGACTCCTTCGCCGACGGTGCCTTCATGCGCGACGTCGAGAGCGGCCTGTTCTTCGATCCCGCCAGGATGCACACCCTCGACCACAAGGGCAAATACTTCAAAGTGCGCGGCCCCCTCAACATCGCCCGCCCCGTGCAAGGCTGGCCCCTGATCGTGCAGGCCGGCGCCTCCGACGACGGCAAGCAGCTCGCCGCCGAGACCGCGGAAGCAGTGTTCACCGGCGGCGGCAGCCTCGCCGACGGCCAGAAACTCTATGCCGACATCAAGGGCCGCATGGAGAAGATCGGCCGCGACCCCGAGCACCTGAAGATCCTCCCCGGCGCCTTCGTCGTCGTGGGCGACAGCGTGGATGAGGCCAAGGAGAAGCGCGCTTTGCTCGACAGCCGCGTGCATTACGACAGCGCCATTGCCTCGCTCTCCGTCATCCTCGGCACCGATGCCTCCGGCTTTGATCCCGATGGGCCGCTTCCCGAAATCCCCGAGACCAATGCCAGCAAGAGCGGCCGGCAGCGCCTGGTCGATCTCGCCGCCCGTGAGAAGCTCACCGTGCGCCAGCTCGCCCAGCGCGTCGGCGGCTATGGCGGCCTGTCCTTCGTCGGCACCGCCAAGACCATCGCCGACCAGATGGAGGAATGGCTGGTCGGACGCGGCTCCGACGGCTTCAACATCATGTTCCCGTTCCTGCCTGCCGGTCTCGACGATTTCGTCGACAAGGTGGTCCCGGAGCTGCAGAAGCGCGGGATTTTCCGCAAAGAGTACGAAGGGCCCACTTTGAGGGAGAATCTGGGCCTGCCGCGGCCGAAAAACCGGTTCTTTGAGGCCTAATGGGCCCGATTTGAGCGGTTTCCGCCGCCTGAAACCTTGACTTCCCGCCGTTTCTGACTAGGTTGCCGGCCAACGCGGGCCGTTTGGCCGGCTCCAGATTCCCCTGATATTCTGAGGTTCAGAACATGGCCAAAGCGGTCACCATCAAGGTCAAGCTCGTGTCCTCGGCCGACACCGGCTTCTACTACGTTGCCAAGAAGAATTCGCGCACCATGACCGACAAGCTGGTCAAGAAGAAGTACGACCCGGTCGCGCGCAAGCACGTCGAATTCCGCGAAGCCAAGATCAAGTAAGATCGCGGCGTAGCGCGCTAAGGTTTTTTGCGGGGCCCTTGCGGGCCCCGTTGTCGTTTCGGCTCGCATGTCCCTGCTCATGTACCCTGCTACCCAGCGCTGCGCTGCTTAGCGCAGCGAAGCAAATCCGGACCGGCTCTGCGAGATCACACTGGGACACTCCGGCGTGACGAGAGGAACTCGCTTGAGTCGTGGTTGTTGAGCCAGCATCGTCAAGCGGCTATCTTTCGGAGCGAACCTCTTGCGTTGCCGCTCAACTGACTTGATGGGAGAATCGCATGCGCATCGCTCTGCTCATTGTCGTTATGGTCATCGGATTTTCTTCCGCAGCAAACGCTCAGTATGACTATCCCTGGTGCGTTTTTGGCGGAGGGCTCGGCGCTTCCGGAGACTGCATGTATTCGACGCGGGAACAGTGCCTGGCCTCGGCATCCGGGCGATCGAACACCTATTGCGATGTGAACCCGCGCGTGAGGTTCAAGCAGCACGCTCCGCAGCGGCCGCGCTGATCATGATGCGCGCGCTTGCCTGTCTGCTCTTCGTCCTGATCACCATGTCCGCGCCCGGTCCAGCGGCAGCGCAGCGGTTCGGCGGCAATTTTCCGGTATGTCTGCAGGAGTGGGAATGGGGCGGCGGCACCTACATCTCTTGCCAGTATCGTTCATTTGACGAATGCAGAGCCAGCGCGGCGGGCCGTTCGGCGATGTGCCTGGAAAACCCATATGTGCAGCGGCCGTCCCCTCCAGGCCGCAGCGCGCGTCCCCGGTAGGGCTAGAGCATGATCGGCCCGTGACGAGCGCCGATCCAGCCATCATTCCGTGCCTTCCGGCCTGCCCCGCAACGTCGACCTTCTCGGTTGAATCCTCTACATGAAACCCGGATTGCGCGGGAAATAGCTACCCCAATCTCCGAATGGTCGATTTGACATCAGCAGCATCGGGAACGTCAGCCGCATCCCGTGGTCGATTGCCGCCTTGAGCGCCGGCTCGCTCGCGCCCGGCACAAAAGCCGAAATGGCCGGACAATCGCTCTGGGCCGCGAACGACAACGCAGCGGCGAAAGCGGACTCAACCAGATCTGGCCTGTGGACTGCAAGCGGACCAATGTGTCCACCCGAAATGTAGACGTACCCGACGCACTCATTGCCGGCGTGGATGGTGAATCCGCGCGTCGTGCTGTCGCCAAGGAGAAATCGATGATGCTTCTCCCTGGAAACGCCGACTGCGCTGACATCGATCTGCGCCAGCCTGTCGTATGGGATCGCGTCGGCCGTGAGAGATTCAAGACGGAGCCGCGGCGCAGCCAACCGTGGCGCCAGGCGGTCACGATGGACGCCGACCATGTAGATCGGAAAGCGCGGGAACAGTCCGTGGCGGATGTAGAGGCCTTGAGATACGTTGTTGAACGTGAAGGTGATCAGTGCCTTGATGGGTGCTCCGCGCATTTCTGCATGCGCGAATGCCTTGTTGATGAGTTGATTGCCGATGCCGTCGCTCTGACGATCAGGCGCGACGAACAATTGGGCCAGGAACCAAAGCTCGCCACAGACCCAACTCCACGCGAAGCCGACTATTTCTCCGTCGTCATCGGCCACCCATAAGCCCGGGATCATCCGCGAGCGAGAAGGCCTGAAAATTCGGCGGACGAGAGGATGCCATCTTCCCGAACCCCCGCCGTTCGGTTAGCTCATTGATGCTGGCGACCACGATGTCATCGGCCTGCTTCAAGTCGTCGATGCGAGCGGGCCTGCACACGACCGCCATTCTCTAGTCCCTCCCGGGCGTCAGCTCGCCCCGCCCACGATGCATCGGGTCGCGGCTTAGTTTCTACTCACATCTTGATGAGAGCGAGAAATCGTCAGCCGGCAATCAGGCGAGCGGCCGGATGTTCTGGTTCATCCGGAAGAAGTTCGTAGGGTCGTATTTCGCTTTGATCTGCTGCAGGCGCCTGTAGTTCCGCCCATAAGCAGCGGCAACCGGATCGCCTGTCTCATCGTCGTCGAGATAATTGACATAGCGTCCTGAGGCAAAGAAGGGCCGCATCCTTTCATAGGTTGCGCGTGCCCACGAGATGCTGCGGCTGGTATCGCTGGCCTGCGTCCATTGCGCGAGGATCAGGAAATTGTAGCCCTCCTGCCGATGCACAAATGCCGTATCCCCGGCACCCACGCGGGCCGCGGCACCGTGGATGTGCTCGAGCAGCAGCTGCCCCATCTGAGTCGGGCAGCGGGCGAAGCATTCGATCATCGTCGCGATCGCACCATCGCTCAGCTCCGTGAGGAAGTTCGACTTCCAATAGTTGAACGCGCCTTTCGGATAGTTGGCGTCGAGCATGCGGTTGAGCTCGCAATAGGTCATCGGTCCGACCGCATCCAGAATGGGAGGCCCGAACTGTTTCAGCGGCTGCATCGCTCGTTCGGCCTCGGCGACTGGACCGCAGTGGCTGGTAACCAGGGCCGCGACCTCCCTGCCGGACCCGTCGGGCGCATGGGTCAGGGATGCGAACAGCATGTGCTCGTCCGTGAGCGATCGCGTGCTGGTCCGGAAAAATTCCAGCACGTCGCGGGAACGCTCGATAGGGT
Organism: Bradyrhizobium yuanmingense; assembly: GCF_025200905.1. Classification (NCBI taxonomy): domain Bacteria; kingdom Pseudomonadati; phylum Pseudomonadota; class Alphaproteobacteria; order Hyphomicrobiales; family Nitrobacteraceae; genus Bradyrhizobium; species Bradyrhizobium yuanmingense. The sequence goes on from NZ_CP104173.1 coordinate 4,169,533, forward strand.
GAACGATCGGGCCGCCGGTGATGATGGGCCCTACCGTATGGAGGTCGTATTCAAGACTGGTGGCAATCCCGAAGTTTCCGCCGCCGCCGCGCACGGCCCAAAAAAGATCGGGCTGCTCTTGCTTGCTGGCCCGCACAACCTTGCCATCGGCGGTGACGAGTTCGACAGCCCGCAGATTATCCAACGCGAGGCCGTACTTGCCCATCAACCAGCCCAGTCCTCCGCCGAGCGTCAGGCCCGCGATGCCGGTGGTCGAGACCACGCCGCCGGTCACCGCAAGTCCGTGAAGCTGCGTTTCTCGATTGAGCTCGCCCCAGGTGACCCCGCCCTGCGCCCATACGGTCTTGCCGATCGCGTCGATCCGGACCCCCTTCATGGGTGAGAGGTCGATCATGATCCCGCCGTCGATGGTTGCGCGCCCGGCCACATTGTGGCCACCGCCGCGAACAGCGACCTCGAGGCCGAGCTTGGTCGCAAGTGCCACGGCATCCACGACATCAGCCGCACTGCGACATCTGGCAATCAATGCTGGCCGTTTGTCGACCAGCCCATTGTGAACCTTGCGCGCCTCGTCGTAGCCCTCGTCCGCTGGCTTGAGCAGTTCTCCTCCGAAGGAGGCGCTAAGTTCGGCGGCAGCGCTGGCAACAGATGCGATGGACATGACACGAGCTCCCTAGCTTGGCCCGCCACATCCTCGATCGCGGGCTGTCTCAGAGCAAATCCGAAGAATTCAGGTGACGATGAACTGATTTCACCTACACTCGCCGCATGCACAAGCTGCCGCCCCTGATCGAGTTCCGCGCTTTTGAGGCTGCCGCGCGTCATCTGAGCTTCAAGAAAGCCGCGGCAGAACTCGGCGTCACGCCGACCGCGATCAGCCACCAGATCGGATTGCTCGAGCAGTATTGCGGCCGCGCTCTATTCCGGCGCAGACCACGCCCTCTTTCGTTGACCGATGCCGGCGCGCGGCTGTTTCCCGCCATTCGCGGCGGACTCGAGGCGTTTGCCGCTGCCATTGCGTCCCTCAAGCAGGAAGGTGACGAGCAGCCGCTCCGGGTTACGACGACCAACGCCTTCGCTAGCCGCTGGCTCGTGCCCCGCCTGCCCCTGTGGCGGAAGTTGCATCCTGACGTGCCATTGGAAGTGATCGGCACTGACACGGTGCTCGATCTGCAGGCCGGAGACAGTGACGTTGCCATCCGTTATGCGACCAGCCGCGTACCGCCGACAGACGGAATCGTCGATGAACTCTTTAGCGATACGTTCTGGCCGATCTGCAATCCGGATTTGCTTTCAACCGGACGGCTGAAGAGACCAGTCGACCTCGCAAAGCACGTTCTGATCCACTCCTATTGGTCGCCGGCCGATCGTGAGCCACCGACGTGGCAGAGATGGCTCGGTTTGGCCCAGCGCCGGTGGCGCGAGGTGCCCCAATACAAGGACCTGCAGCACTTGAGTTTCCGGGAAGAACTGCACGCCATCGAGGCGGTGATCAGTGGGCAGGGCGTCGGGATCTTCAGTGATGTGCTCGTGGCACACGACCTCGCCGCCGGCACGCTCGTGAAGGCATTCTCGTTGAACCTACCCGGCTACAGCTTTTATGTGGTCAGCAGGCCAAGCCACCCGCGCGCGCGGACCATTCGGGTCTTTTCGCAGTGGTTGCGGTCGAGTACCTGATCCGGACCGGGTCAGCACAAAGTGCGAAGCCGGGAGAGGTCATGCGAATAACCCGAAGCGCGACCAGCAGCGCGGACCAACTCCAGCTGCGAACCGGAGCGACGGGGCCGACCCGAGAATTGACGGCGCCGAGCAGGTCACCGTTGCCCTTACGTTTCTTTAGGGTGCAGCGGAGTCGCGAAACCCGAGAACGTTACGGAGCTCCAATGGAGCGCGCTTACGACAAGCTCCACGTTACACTCAGAGTTCTTCCAGCAGCGCCTTGCTTTCCTTCAAGTCGCGAACGTCGAAGCCCTCGCTGAACCAACCGTAGACCGGCGCGAGAAGACCGCGTGCTTCATCACCCCTGTCCTGATCACGCCAGAGCCGGGCGAGACTGACGGCGGAGCGAAGTTCCCAGAGTTTCGCCTCCTGCTGGTGAGCAATCGCAATGGCGTGGCGAAACTCGGCCTCCGCATCGGCCTCCGCGCCTGGCCGAGCCCTTAGCATCAACTCGCCTCGGCGCCGATGCAGCTCGGCCTCGAACCACCGCACCCCCGATTTCTGGGTTAGTGCCAAGGCGTCGGAGAGTTGGCCGAGCCCCGTTTCATATCGTGCTCTCTTTGCCTCGGCTGCTGCGAGCTGCGCAAGGTAGAACGGAAGAGTCCATGCTGCGCCGGACGCCTGGAATCCCTCGATGCCGCGCCGCAGTAAGTCCACCCCGGCCTCGGGGTCGCCGGCTTCGGCCAGCGTCCAGCCGCGATATGCCGTCCCCATCGCGAGAAAGAAGGCAAAGCGCTGCTCGGTGGTGAGCGCAACCAGCTCGTCCGCCCGTTGCCCAACCATGCCCGCGTCTTCGAGCACGAAATGCAACCGGCAGGCAACGCTCAGCGCGAATGCGAGGCTGATCGGGTGCGACGAATCGCGGGCCTCTGCCAGAGCGTCACTGCTCTGCACGCGCGCCTGATCGGCGAAGCCAAGAAGGCCACACGTAAGCGAAAGGAACGAAAGCATCGCCACGCGGGCGTTTTCTGCGAACAGGGCCGTCAGAGAGCGCTGCTGCGCCGGATCGTAAAGGGCGAGCCCCCGCTCGAGATGGGTGCGCGCCAAGGCCAATTGTCCGCGATGAAGCCAGCTATCGCCGACTGCCCGATGACCGGCGACAAGAATGGCCGCATCGTTCTGTCGCCCGGCCAAATCGAGCAGATTCTCGGCGATGCGATGCGATCGGTCCGTTTCACCACGGACGTGATAATGCACGAACTCGCCCCAGAGTGCCTTGAGCAGATTCGGCGTGTCGTTGAGTGCCTCGCAGAGGCAACGCGCCCGGGCGTAGGCCCTGCCGGTCTCTTCGGCCGCGTGGCCCTTCGCGGCGATCAGTGCACCGCCGAGCGCGAGTTGAAGTTCAGTTTCGGTGCGCTGGCGCCCGGGAGCATCCGGCAGTTGAGATAGCAAATCAAGCGCCTTTCGCATCTGCGCGATTGCTTCTGTCATTGCCGATCGAGCCTTTGAACGCTCACCAGCCTCCTGCCAATAGGAAATCGCCTTTTCGGCCAAGCCCGCATGTCCGCAGTGGTGGGCGAGGATTTCCGGCTGCTCTTGGATGCCTCTAGCGAGCCTCTCCTCGAGTGCGCCAGCGATCCGAGCGTGCAGCTCGCGGCGTTGGCCGCGCAACATTGTGCCGTATGCCGCATCCTGGACCAGTGCATGTTTGAACAAGAAATTGGCGTCGGGCGGCTCGACACTCCCAAACACGAGGCCGGTGTTGATCAGCCGGTCAAGCGCCGCCCGCAACTCGTTGTCGCACCGCTGTGCGACCGAGGCCAGCAGATCATAGGAGAACTCGCGGCCAATAGCTGCGCCGATTTGTGCCACCTCCTTGGCGATCGGCCCAATCCGGTCGAGCCGCGCCATCAACGAAGCATGTAGCGTGGCCGGTACGGCAAGTCCGGGCAGCGGCGCGAAGGAGATCGCTCGCGCGATACTCTGGGGGCTTGTTTCGAGCACCGCTTTGGTCAACTCCTCAACGAACAGCGGCACACCATCCGTACGTTCAGCAATTTCATTGACGATTTCGGTCGGCAGCGTCTGGCCACCTGCCACGCTCCGGATGAGCGCAGCGCCCGCATTCTGGTCGAGCCGGTTCAGCACGAGCAAGCTGACATGCGGCTTTCCGGTCCATACTAACTGGAACTCGGGACGGTAGGTGATCAAGACCAAAACCGGCAGGCTTGCTACGCGATCGACGGTTCGGTCCAGCAGCTCGCGCGAGCTTGGATCGATCCATTGCATGTCCTCGAACACGATCATGATTGGACGTCTTTGCGCGAGAGCTTCAAGCTGGCGAACCAGAGCGGCGAAGCTTCTCTCCTTCTTTTGTTGCGGCGTACTCGTAACCGGTAAGTATAGATTATCGTTGGGGATCGACAGAAACTCGGCCAGGATCGCCGCGTCCTCGTTGGGCGACAATGCAGGCGACAGGAGCGCTCGAAGTTTGTCGAGCTTGGTCGTCGGTGTGTCCTCACGATCGAAGCCAGCCGCTCGCTGGAGTTGTGCGATGAAGGGGTAAAGCGCGCTTTCCTGATGATGAGGCGAGCAGAAGTAGCGCAAGCAGGTGTGCGGCTCTCGCTCGATACGCTCCTGAAGAGCCGCAACGAGGCGCGACTTGCCGATCCCCGCCTCGCCGACAAGCAGCATGACTTGACCGGTACCCGCCCGCGCATGGCGCCAGCTCCGCTCCAACCGCGCGAGGTCTTCCTCACGCCCAACCAGCGGGGCGAGGACCGAAGGGTGCAACGCCTCGAACCGGCTCTCCGCTGTTCCCTCACGAAGCACCCGCCAGGCTTGCACCGGTGCGGCGAAGCCCTTCAGCGTCACGGCGCCGAGATTCTCGTAGTCAAAGAGCCCGCCGATGAGCCGCCGCGTGTCCTCAGGGATGACTACCCCATCCGGTTCGGCGAGCGCTTGCAGTCGAGCGGCAAGGTTCGGCGTCTCGCCAAGCACGGCCTGCGCCTCCGCCGCTTCGCTGCCGATAAGGTCACCTACGACGACGAGGCCAGTCGCGAGCCCAAGACGAACCCGCAGCTCGAACTCGGCTGGGGCTCCCGGCGCGTGCCTGGTCGCGGCGATCTCAAGCGCAGCGCGCACTGCGCGTTCGGCATCGTCCTCATGCGCTGAAGGATGACCGAATAGTATGAGCATGCCATCGCCGATGTAACGGCTGACGGTGCCACCGTATTTGCGGACGACCGCCGCTACGCTATCGCGGTACTCAGCAATTATGTCCCGTAGATCTTCCGGATCGAGCTTTGTCGCAAGTGCCGTCGAGCCGACGAGATCGCAGAACATCACTGTGAGCTGACGACGCTCGGCGGAAGAACTTGGTGCGGCCAACAAGCCTGCGCGCTCCGTGACCGGTGGCACGATGGACGTCGCTGCGCCGGCCCCTCTCGTCATTTGCGGCGGTACGGTCGGCGTGAGCGCGGCACCGCAGTCGCCACAGAAGTTCTTGCCTGTCGGATTGTCGCCCCCGCACGCAGGGCAGCGAAAGAACAGCGGCGCGCCGCAATCGCCGCAGACCTTCGTTCCCTCCGGGTTGACTCTGCCGCAATTCGCGCAATCCATGGCCGCACCCGATCGAATTCCGACCGACATGAGTTCGCGTCGGTCTATCGGCGAATCTTGAAAGCGCGCTCTTTCAAGATTCTCTTCCCTCAGCCGCCTACCAAGCGCCAAGCATGATCAAACTCACAATGACCAGGAAGTAGACACAGGCGATAGTCGCAGGGAAAATGAGCCAGCCGGGCGTCATCGTTGCCTCCCGAGCGGTTGTCTCGAAAGCTTAAGCTGGCCGGCGCGATTAGGATTATGAACTGGCTAACACTCTGCAACTCAAGCCCATTTTCAATCTGAGAAGGCTGACCACAGCCTGACACGACCCAAACGCGAAATTGGCAAGCCCATGAACGACCGCCTGCCGAGTCGACGAAAAGTTCTCTCGCACGTCAGCAACCGAGCGCTTTGAGGCAAATGCAAATTTGTGAGAACGGCAGCGGTGCAAGGCCAAGGAAAACGACCACCCGCCCCGCCCTACGCTGTCCGCAGCACTGGCGTGGGCGGCTGCGACGGCCTGACAAGCGCGAACGCGACCTGCACGATGCCGCCGGCAAGGCCGAGCGCGACACCGATGCGCCAGGCCATGGTGTAGGAGCCGAGCGCGTCGTAGAGCAGCCCGCCTCCGTAAGCGCCGAGGAAGCTGCCGATCTGGTGGCTCATGAAGGCGAGGCCCTGGATCATCGCCTGCCAGCGCAGGCCGAACATCTCGGCGACCGCGCCCGCGACGAGCGGGCCGACGCCCATCCACAGAAAGCCCATGATCGCGCCGAACAGCAGCGTCGAGAACGGGCTTGCCGGCAGCATGAAGTACCAGGCGAGTGCGAGCGAGCGCAGGATGTAGATCCCGCCCAAGAGCGCCAGCTTGTTCCAGCGTTGGCCGGCCCAGCCGAAGAACAGCGAGCCCAGCACGTTGAAGCCGCCGATCATGCCGAGCGTCTGTGCGCTCAACATCGGATCGAGGCCGCAGATCGCGAGATATGACGGCAGGTGCGTGGTGAGGAACACGAGCTGCATGCCGCAGACGAGATAGGCGCAGGTCATCACCACGAAGGAGGCATTGCCGAACGCGGTCCTCGCCGCGGCTGCAGCCGTGGCATCATCGATCTCGTCGGCCGCCGGCTTCGGCAACGGAATCTTGTCGACGCGCCCGGCATACCAGGCCGCAGGGATCATCAGCACCGACATGATGACGAAGCCCGCGAGCCCGACGCGCCAGCCAAAGCCCTCGTTGAGCATCTGTCCGATCGGCGCCGAAAGTAGCGCGCCGAGCGAGCCCGCGCCGGAGACGATGCCGAGCACGGTCGAGCGCACCGTCTCCGGCACCGCACGTGCCGCCACCGACATCGCGATCGCCGCCGCGGTGCAGGCGAGCGAGGTCCCGATCAGCACGCCGGCGCCGATCATGATGCTGAGAAGCCCATTCGCCGTTGCCATCAGCGCGAGGCCCGCGATGTACATCAGCGCGCCCGCGATCATGATCGGTCGGAAGCCGTAGCGCACGGTGAGTGCACCGGCGGGCGGCTGTAGGAAGCCCCAGGCGAGGTTTTGCACGGCCAGTGCAAGCGTGAAATCCGAGATCGAAATGTGGATGTCGCGCGTCAGCGGCTGCATGAAGATACCGAGCGACTGCCGCAGCCCCATGCTCAAGGTCAGCATGATCGAGGCGCCGATCAGGATCGGCAAGGTGGGACGCAGAACCTGCAGCAGGGGCATTTTTCTTCTCCCTTTTGGGCGCGGCACGCGTGCCGTCGTCTGCTTTTGCCGATGTTTTTGGGTACACAGACCTGTGCACTTAGGCTATAGATGGAAGCGGCTGTCAAGCGAACAGGACGCATTCCGCTGCATGGCTCCCCCGCCCCTCCCACAGACGATGAAAGAGCGGATCCTTCAGACCGCCGACAAGCTGTTCTATCTGCAAGGCATTCGCGCCATCGGCGTCGATACCATCGCGGCCGAGGTCGGCATCAGTAAGCGCACGCTCTACAATCACTTCCCGTCCAAGGACGCGCTGATCGCGGCCTATCTCGAGCGCCGCTTCGTCAGCGCACGCCCCTCCGACAAGCCGCCCGCCGAGCAGATCCTCGCGACGTTCGATTCGCTGGAGCGGCGCTTCGCGGCGAAAGACTTTCGCGGCTGCCCATTCGTCAATGCGGTCGCCGAGCTCGGCCCCGGCGACCGCGCCGTGAAGAAGATCGCGATCGCCTTCAAGGAAAGCCGCCGCCTCTGGTTTCGCGACCGCCTGACCGAGCTCGGCGTTGCCGAAGCGGACGCGCTCGCGACGCAGCTGGTGCTGCTGGTCGACGGCTCCATCGCGCAGGACCTCGTGCGCGATGATCCGGCGATGGCCAGAGCCGCGAAGGAAGCGGCGAAGGTGTTGTTGCGGAATGCGGGGGTGGATGTGGGCGAGGATGCGAACCCGGCGGAGAAACGGAGCAAGCGCGCTCCAGACTAACCGCTGTCGCCTGATCGCTCGCTGTCATCACCCGCGAAAGCGGGTGATCCAGTATTCCAGAGACAGTGAAGCTAGACCCGAGACGCTGCGGCGTACTGGATTCCCCGCTCCAGTGCGCGACTGCGCACAAGGCGGGGAATGACACCGGGATTTATGGAGAAAGCGCGGGCGCCTGACTACCCGTCAGGACCATTTCGCGACCCTACCAATATGCTCCTGTTTTGCCCGACGGGTCAAACGACGCCGCTGCCGGCGCAAATTATCTCGCCACCCGCGTAACCCATTGATTCCGCTCGCGCCGGCTACTGTGCATGGGGTTGTTTTCGCAACTTTGCGCGGACGGCCCTCACGCCGCCTGCGACACCACGCGATTGCGGCCGTCGTGCTTGGCGCGGTAGAGCGCGGTGTCGGCGCGCTTGAGGACGTCGGCCACCGCCTCGCCCTTTCGCTCGAGCGTGGTGAGGCCGATCGAGATCGTGACCTCGATGCGCTTGGCCCCCTTGTGGATCGCGAAGGGCTCACCCGCTATCGAGCGGCGCAGGCGCTCGGCGACCATGCCGGCAACATGGAGATCGGTCTCGGGCATCACGATGACGAATTCCTCGCCGCCGTAACGGCAGGCGAGATCAATGCCGCGGATCGATTTGCGCACGCGCACCGCGAACTCGCGCAGCACGTCGTCGCCGGCATCGTGGCCGTAATTGTCGTTGATCGACTTGAAATAGTCGATGTCCAGGATCATCAGCGCCAGCGGCTTGCCGCGGGTCGCGGCCTGCTCGGCGAGCGTCGCCAGATGGCTCTCCATGTAGCGGCGATTGTGCAGGCCGGTCAGCGCGTCGGTGATCGCCATCTCGATCGAGTTCTGCACATTGTCGCGCAAATGATCGGTGTAGCGGCGGCGGCGGATCTGGGTGCGGGCGCGCGCCAAGAGCTCGGTCTTGTCTATCGGGCGCAGCAGGTAGTCGTTGACGCCGATCTCGAGGCCGCGCAGCAGCCGTGTCGAGTTCTCGGGGTCGGCGATCGCCAGGATCGGCACATGGCGCGTGCGCTCCAACGAGCGCGCCTGGCTGCACAGGCGCAGGCCGTCGAAATTGTTGAGGTCGAGCGAGACGATCAGGAGATCGTAGTTGCCCTCGGCGGCGTGGAACAGCGCCTCCGTCGGGTTCGGCTCGACGTCGATGGTGTGCTCGGCAGCGAGGATCGTCGCCAGCCGCTCGTAGGAGGACTGGCGGTCGTCGACCAGGAGGATGCGGCCGCCCTTGCCGGTGTCGGCGATCGCACTGCGCTCGGGCGCCTGCATGCCGATCTCGAGCGAGGTGATGGCGCGCATGCGCAGCTCATCCGTCATCATCTTCAGCCGCGTCAGCGAGCGCACCCGCGCGATCAGCACGACGTCGGAGACGGGTTTGGTCAGGAAGTCGTCGGCACCGGCCTCGAGCCCGCGGTTGCGGTCGGCGGGGCTGTCGAGCGCGGTGACCATCACGACGGGAATGTGGTGCGTGGCCGGATCGGTCTTGAGGCGGCGGCAGACCTCGAAGCCGTCCATGTCGGGCATCATCACGTCGAGCAGGATGATGTCGCATTCGGCACGCCTTGAGATCGCGAGCGCCTCGGTGCCGTTCGCGGCGGTCATCACGTCGAAATATTCGGCGGAAAGGCGGGCCTCTAACAGCTTGACGTTGGCGGGGACGTCGTCGACGACCAGGATACGCGCGGACACTGTGAACTCACTTCCTATCCGATAAAACGCCGGACCGTCTCAATGAATTTGCCGACCGAGATCGGCTTGGACAAATAGGCTTCGCAGCCGCCCTCGCGGATGCGCTCTTCGTCGCCCTTCATCGCGAACGCCGTGACCGCGACGACTGGAATGGCGCGCAGCTCCGGATCGTCCTTGATCCAGCGCGTCACCTCGAGGCCGGAGACCTGCGGCAGCTGGATGTCCATCAGCACGAGGTCGGGCCGCATCTTGCGCACGAGGTCGAGCGCCTCGTAGCCGTTGCTGGTGCCGGAGGTCTGGTACCCGTGCGCCTCCAACAGGTCGCGGAAGAGCTTCATGTTGAGCTCGTTGTCTTCCACGATCAGGACGGTCTTAGCCATCCCGCCCTCCTGATTGGTCCGAAGGACCGGTACATGTGACGCCTCAGACGCCGCTTCCCGGCGTTTCGAAAACTGGATTCAAAGTAGCCTCAGATTCGCTTGAGTTTCGTTAAGCCCGAGGGTCCACTTTCTGCGATGTGGTTTCCAGTTGCTTGTCCGGGGCCGGAAGACTTGAGCACGAGACTCGGGCATGATGATTCCAAATTAGAGACCGAAAGTTAACGGAAAGGCAAACTGTCCCCGTGAAAAAGCCTGTTCACAACCCCCGCGAAGTCGCTGAAATCGTTGCGATTCAGGCCCTGTCCTTCGTCGCGGGCGAGCCTGAGCGGCTGGGCCTGTTCCTGGCCGAGACGGGGGTCGGTCCGGAGACCCTGCGCAACGCCGCCGCGGACCCGAATTTCCTCCTCAGCGTGCTCGATTTCGTGATGCGGGACGATGCCACGGTGAAGGCCTTTGCCAAGGTGGCGGAGCTGCACCCGACCAACGTTGCCGCGGCGCGGCAGGTCCTCGGCGATGCGCTCGGTGACCCCTCCTGGGAGCGCGACGTGCCGTGAGCGTCCCAGAGCCGGCCGGGCCCCGCTGCTTCTGCCGGGATTGTCTGGCCGATCTGGATATGGGCCTGCGGCGCTGCTCGGCCTGCGGTTCCCCCCGCCTCGTCCGCCACCGCTCGCTCGCCGGCCTGACCATCGCCCATATCGACTGCGACGCCTTCTATGCGACGGTCGAGAAGCGCGACAACCCTGACATCGCCGACAAGCCCGTCATCATCGGCGGGGGCAAGCGCGGCGTGGTGTCGGCGGCCTGCTACATCGCGCGCACCTATGGCGTTCGCTCGGCGATGCCGATGTTCAAGGCACTGGAAGCCTGCCCGCATGCGACCGTGATCCGCCCGGACATGGCAAAGTACGTCCGGGTCGGCCGCGAGGTCCGCCAGGCCATGCAGGCGCTGACGCCGCTGGTCGAGCCGCTCTCGATCGACGAGGCCTTCCTCGATCTCTCCGGCACCGAGCGGGTGCACGGCATGATCCCCGCCAAGGTGCTGGCGCGCTTTGCCCGCGACGTCGAGCGCGACATCGGCATCACCGTCTCGGTCGGCCTGTCCTGCAACAAGTTCCTGGCCAAGATCGCCTCCGACCTCGACAAGCCCAGAGGCTTTGCCGCGCTCGACCAGGAGGAAGCGCGGTTGATGCTGGCGGAAAAGCCGGTCGGCTTCATCTTCGGCGTCGGTCCCGCGACGCAGGAACGCCTGGTGCAGCGCGGCTTCCGCATCATCGCCGATCTGCAGAAGGCCGACGAGATCGAGATGATGCGGCAGTTTCCGAGCGAGGGCCGCAGGCTGTGGCGGCTCGCACGCGGCATCGACGACCGCCGCGTCGAGCCTGACCGCGGCGCCAAGACCATTTCAAGCGAGACGACGTTCGAGACCGACATCCGCGATTTCGCGACGCTGGAGAAGATCCTGTGGCGACTCTGCGAGAAGACGTCGTCGCGCCTGAAGAGCAGCGAACTCGCCGGCTCCACCGTGACGCTGAAGTTGAAGACCGCCGATTTCCGCCAGCGCACGCGCTCGCAATCGATCGCCGCCCCGACGCAGCTGGCCGCGAAGATCTTCTCGATCTGCCGCGAGATGCTGGCCAAGGAAATCGACGGCACCGCCTTCCGCCTGATGGGCGCCGGCGTCAGCGCGCTGCGCGAGGGCTCGGCGATCGATGACACCGACATGCTCGACCGCCGCGCCGCCCACGCCGAACGCGCGGTCGACAGCCTGCGCAAGAAGTTCGGCAGCGCCGCGGTGATCCGCGGCATTGCCTATGAGGGCCCGGAGAAGGCGCAGGAGTGATGACGGGTGAACGCGATCTCAATGCGCTGCTGAGACTGATGAAGCCGGAGCTGCGACCGGGCACCTTCGTATTTTGCACGATCGCGGCAGACGAGACTATTCCCGCAGCAGTCGATCCGCTCCTGATCTTCCGCGAGCCGGAGGGCACAACCGTCGTAGCACCGCTGGAGGATGCCGAACGCGCAGGACTGCGCTACGAATTCGCCTCACGCCTGATCACGCTCACGGTTCACTCCGCGCTCGATGCGGTCGGCTTCCTGGCGGCAATCACGGCGCGCCTCGCCGACGCCGGCATCAGCGTGAATGCCGTGTCGGCGTTCCACCACGACCATCTCTTCGTACCGTCCGACAGAGCCGACGAAGCGATGGCGGCTCTACAAGAGGTGTCAGAGGCGAAGCACTCATAGCAGCTGTAGCCCGGATGGAGCGGAGCGCAATCCGGGACAGTGCTCCGTGGCGACAGGCTTCCCGGATTACGCTTGCGCTTCATCCGGGCTACAGGAAAACCTCAATCCGCAACCGCGACCGCCTCGATCTCGATCAGCCATTCCGGCGCAGCGAGCGCGGAGACGCCGACGAGCGTCGAGGCTGGCGGCTCCATGCCTTCGAAGAAGGCCGAGCGGGCCTTGCCGATGATGGGCCGCAGCTCCGGCTTGTAGTTCACCACGAAGGTCGTGATCTTGACGATGTTGGAATAGCTCGCCCCCGCGGCCTTCAGCGCGAGGCCGAGATTCTGCATCACCTGGGTGGTCTGCGCAGCGATATCGCCCTCGCCGACGATCCGGCCCTCCTCGTCGGTCGAGACCTGGCCGGAAATGTAGATCGTGCGCGCCCCCGTCGCGGTGACGACGTGGGAATAGGCTGGATTGTGATGCAGGCCGCTGGGGCGGAGATGGTCGAGCTTCGGCATGGGCTGGCTCCCCGAATTTGTGGTTGGGAGGGAGCGTAGCGGGAGAGTGTGACGAGAGCTAGCCCCGTCATTGCGAGGAGCGAAGCGACCAAGAGAGATCTCGTAGGGTGGGCAAAGGCGCACTTGCGCCGTGCCCACCATCTATTAACGATTATCGAGAGAAAGCGTGGGCACGATCCGCTTTGCCCACCCTACGACGCTGCTCGCGACGAGAGACCTAGCCCTCAATTACAGGGCTTGCTGTCCTTCACGTCGAACTTGCCCATGGCGCCGGAGATGACGAAATCGTTGTAGTCGAGCATGAGCTGGCGCGAGACGCCGTTCTCGTAGAGCTCGAACGCCATCGCATAGACCGGCGTCTGCTCGCCCTCCTTCTGCTGGGCCTCGCGGTCGAAATAGCTGACGGTGACTGGCCAGCGCTTGAGCGACTTCATGTGCTCGTCCGCAGTCGACGGATCGGACGAGGTGGCGCGGTCGGCGGGGATCGGCTGACCGATCACGGTCAGCGTGTTGTAGACCTTCTGGCCGTCATCGGAGCCGTCATAGACGGAGAGCTCCAGCAGCGATTTGCCTTCCTTCGCGGCGGCGATGATGCGCTGGATCTGCTCGGTCGGGAACACGATCTTGCCGTCGAGCGTGAACGTCTTCGGCGCCGGCAGCCTGAGCTTGACGTTGATGTGGTCGCCGTCGCGCTCGGCCGAGCCGTCGACGCGGCCGGCATCCGTCTCGTTCATGCGCGTCTCGATCTTGAAACGGTAGCTCTTGCCGGCGGCGTCCTCCCAGGAGTTGGAGCGGAGGTCGCTGAGCGTGACCTTGCCCTCGCCGCTGTCGAGCTCGGAGACCTGGCGGAATTCCGAGGTATAGCCCTCGCAGGCGTTCCCCGTGAAATTGTAGAGGATCCGGCCGCGGGCGCTATTGACCGAATTGGTGCGCGATTTGACGAGGCGGAGATCATACAGCGCCTGGTGCGCGAGAAACGGACCGTTGGCGGCCTCGGCTACGCCGCCAAGGCCGACACTTGCCGCGGCAAGCGCCATCACACCGAGCGAAGTCCGGAAAAGATGCACCATGTCTGTTCCCTGAGGAAAGCGCAGATTCGACATTTTAATGACCGTTCCATTGCGCCGCAACTGAGGCCGTCCACGTAAATTGCCCCTCCACGTTGAACCTGCTGGCCTGCCTCAACAAAATGCAGCCCCTCCGGTTGCTTGCATGTGGCGGCACGATGGGCGAAACAGGGCGCGCCCGGCCATCCAGGGGACGCGCCGGAGCGAAGGATTTTTGGACAACGAGGTCGGACATGGCGGGCACGGTCGAGCAGAAACTGGCGGAGCAAGGCATCAAGCTGCACGAGGCCCCCTCCCCCGTCGCCAACTACGTGCCCTTTGTGCGCACGGGCAACCTCCTCTTCGTCTCCGGCCAGGTCTGCTTCGACCCCGCCGGCAAGCTGATCGCCAAGGGCAAGCTGGGCGCCGGCGTCTCGATCGAGGACGGCGCCGCAGCCGCGCGCGGCTGCGCCGTCAACCTGTTGGCCCAGGTCAAGGCGGCGCTCGGCGATCTTGATAAGGTCGTACGCGTGGTGCGCCTCGGCGGCTTCATCAACTCGGCCCCGGATTTCCTGGATGGGCCGAAGGTGCTCAACGGCGCCTCCGACCTGATGGTTGCCGCCTTCGGGGACAAGGGCCGCCACGCCCGCACCACCGTCGGCGTCGCCTCGCTGCCCGCGGATGCGGCGGTCGAGGTCGAAGGCGTGTTCGAGGTCGCCTGACGCCAAATGCGCGCTCCGGATTGGCTGACAGCGCGGCCGGTCGCCCATCGCGGCCTGCATGACATTTCGCGCGGCATCGTCGAGAACATGCCGGGCGCGGTGCAGGCGGCGATATCAGGCAATTTCGCGATTGAAGTCGATATCCAGCTCTCGTCCGACGGCGAGGCTATGGTCCATCACGACCATGCCCTGGGCCGACTCACCGAGGCCACCGGCGAGGTGATCGCAAAGACCGCGACCGAGCTGAAGGCCGTCAGGTTCAAGGACACCGACGAGCGGATGATGTCGCTCGCCGACCTCTGCGCCATGGTCGCCGGACGTGTGCCCCTGGTAATCGAGGTGAAGAGCCATTTCGGCGGCGATCGCAAGCTGGTGAAGCGGATGGCCGAGGTGTTGGCCTCGTATGACGGCCCCGCCGTCGGCATGTCCTTCGATCCCGACCAGGTGCTGGCGCTACGTGACCTGTTGCCCAATCGTCCGCGCGGCATCGTCGCCCAGCGCAGCTATGAGGACGAGTACTGGGCCAACCTCACCCAAGAGCAGCGTGACAGCATGCTGTACTTGCGCCACGGCTTGCAAACCCGGCCGCATTTCGTCGCCTTCAAGGTCGACCACCTGCCGGCCCCCGCCCCCTGGATCGCCCGCAACCTGTTCGGCTGCGCCCTGCTCGGCTGGACCGTCCGCACCCCGGAGCAGCGGAGCCGGGTCGGGCGGTATGCGGACCAGATGATCTTCGAGGGGTTCGTGCCGTAGCACCTCGCGTGTCCCGGACAAGCTGCAACGCTTCAGCGTTGCGGCGCAGAGCCGGGACCCATCTCTCCACGAGCGCGCTGCCACATGGGCCCCGGCTCTGCAGCGCCCGCTGAAGGAGCGCTGCGCTGCGTCCGGGGCACGAGAGCGAGCTTTCTCCACCCCTTGAAGTCGCTGCTGCAATGCACGATCTTGGGCACGATGCCATCATCCGAAATCACGCTCGAGGCCGTCCCGTCCATCGGCGAAGTCTCGCCCGAGGATTGGGACGCCTGCGCGAATCCGGGCAAAGCTTGTAATGGCCATGGCGCGGGAACCTCATCCGCTCTTCCAGGCGATTCCGCCAGCATCTTAAAACCCGCCTATAACCCGTTCGTCTCCCACGCCTTTCTCTCTGCGGCCGAGAAATCGGGTTCGGCCACGATCCGGACTGGCTGGGGACCCCGGCATCTGGTCGCCCGGCTCGGCGGCCGCGTGGCTGGCGTCGTGCCCTGCTATCTGAAATCGCACAGCCAGGGCGAGTACGTCTTCGATCGCGGCTGGGCGGATGCCTATGAGCGCGCCGGCGGGCGCTACTACCCGAAGCTCCAGGTCTCGGTTCCCTTCACGCCGGCCACGGGGCCGCGGCTGCTGGTGCGTGACGGCGTCGATCGCGAGCGTATCACCGAGGCGCTGGCGAGTGGACTCATAGCGCTGTGCGGCGTCAGCAAGGCCTCCTCCGTCCACGTCACCTTCGCGCGGGAGTCAGAATGGAAGCTGCTCGCCGAGCACGGCTTCCTCCAGCGCACCGACCAGCAGTTCCACTGGCACAATGAGGGCTTTGCGAGCTTCGACGACTTCCTGGCGACGCTGAACTCGCGCCACCGCAAATCGATCAAGCGCGAGCGGCGCGATGCACTCGCCGCCGGCGTCACCATTCACTGGCTCACCGGCAAGGACATCACCGAGGATGCCTGGGATGCCTTCTTCGCATTCTACATGGAGACCGGCTCGCGCAAATGGGGCCGGCCGTATCTGACGCGCGAGTTCTTCTCGCTGATCGGCGAGACCATGAGCGAGGACGTGCTGCTGGTGATGGCCCGCCGTAACAATCGCTGGATTGCGGGCGCGATCAACTTCATCGGCTCGGACACGCTGTTCGGCCGCAACTGGGGCGCGGTCGAGCATCACCCGTTCCTGCATTTCGAGGTCTGCTACTACCAGGCGATCGATTTCGCGATCAAGCGCGGCCTGAAGCATGTCGAAGCCGGCGCGCAGGGCGAGCACAAGATCGCGCGCGGCTACCTGCCGCGCACCACTCATTCCGCCCACTTCATCGCCGATCCTGGCCTGCGCCGCGCCATCGACGATTACCTCAAGCGCGAGCGCGCCTATGTCGCGGAAGCCGGACGAGAGCTCGCCGAGCTCGGCCCGTTCCGCAAAGCGGCCGACGAGGCGCCTTGACGCCTCGCCACGGCTGGTGACAGTAAGCGCAAATCTTCCGAGGAGCCGCCGCCATGACCGCCTACGACACTAACAACATCTTCGCGAAAATCCTGCGCGGCGAGCTGCCCTGCTACAAGGTCTACGAGGATGAGCACGTCTTCGCCTTCCTCGACATCATGCCGCGCGTGCCCGGTCACACGCTGGTGATCCCGAAGGCTCCTGCCCGCAACATCCTCGACATCAAGCCCGACGATTACGCCCATGTCGCCCGCGGCGCGCACAAGATCGCCGCCGCCGCAATGAAGGCGTTCGACGCCGATGGCATCACCGTGCAGCAGTTCAACGAGCCCGCCGGCGGACAGGTGGTGTTTCACCTGCACATGCACGTGATGCCCCGCCACGATGGCGTCGCCATGCTGCCGCCCGCGAGCCGCAAGGAAGACGATAAGGTGCTGCAGGCGCACGCGGCGAAGCTGATGGCGGCGTTGAAGGGGTAGCTCTATCAACTCGTCATTCCGGGGCGCGCCTCTTGGCGCGAACCCGGAATCCATCTCACCATCGTCATTGCTGCCCGATGGATTCTCAGGTGCGCAATTGCGCACCGTAGCTCGACGCTTCGCGTCGCCCCGGAATGACGGATTACCCCGTCTCGAAATCACCCTTTTGCGGCGCGGCCAGCGGCGTGAACTCGCAGCGGTCGGGCTTGATGTCGATCAGCGGTGTGTTGTCGATGCAATCGAGGCCGCGCACCAGGATGGCATTGCCCTCGATGCCGACCAGCTTGACGATCGAGGTGCCGATCGGATTGGGCCGCACCGGCGAGCGCAGCGAAAACGTGCCGCGGGTCTTCTCGTTGTTCTTCGGGCTCTGCAGGACGATGTCGCGGCGCGAGCGGTCGAGCCAATAGAGCACTTCGAGGTTGCTGTAGAAGTCGACGCCCTTGATGGCCGGCACGAACGGCTCGAAGATCTCGAGGCGGCAGATCGGACCGTCCTGACGTCCCTGCCGCGGCGTCTCCAGCCGCGACGACCAGGGCGTGCGGATACGACCGATGAAGACGAGGCCGGCATCTTGCGTCGGCGGCAGCTCGATGGCGACCTCGCCCTCGCGGAGCTCCTGTTCGCGAACCATATGTCCTGTTCCCTGGCTGTTCGCTGGCGGTTTTAGCCCAACCACCACTTGCCGGCCAGCATGAAGACTTCGCCCGTGACCACGCCTGCGAAGATCGAACGGCGGGTCAGCAGGAAAACGACGAGACCGGCACCGACCGCGCCATAACGCAGGACATCAGGCACGCTGGCCAGCGCCCCCGGCGGCTGGACCACGATCTGGGCGATGACGCCGGCCAGGATCGCGGTGGCGACCGCCCTGACCCAGACCAGCAGCTCCGAGCCCTCGTCGATGCCGCCGCCGAACCACAGGCCCAGCATGCGCCAGATCTGGTTGGGAACGACGCCGGCGACGAACAGGACGGCCAGCGCGTGCCAGTCGCCGATCGCTTGCGCAAAGCTCATGCGCGTACCTCCCGCCACCAGTGCACGCCATAAGCGATCGTCCCGGCGACCACGCCGCTGACGAGGATATCGAGGCCGGAGTTCATCTTCGCCGCCAGCGGATAGAGCACGATGCCCAGCACGAGCGCGACGACGTCGGCGACCTCGCGGCTGTTGCGCGCCGTCGAGAACAGGAACGACAGCGGCGTCAGCAACAGGATCGCCGCACCAAGCGTCTGCGTCAGGTTGGCGGCGAGGAAATAGCCGACGATATTGGCGACAAGGCACACGGAGACGAGCCCGCAGCCGAGCCCGTGGACGAAGGCGATCCGCCGTTCGCGCGGCACCTGCGGCAGGAAGCGGTGGCATTCGACCCACAGCGTCACTGCGGTGAGATGCGCGGCGAAAATCAGATCGCGCCGCTTGGTCGTGGGTGTGCGCATCAGCGGCAGCACCGAGACCACCATTGGAAACAGGCGGATGGCGCTGACGGTCACCGCGATCGCCGACTGGATGATGGTGGCGCCCGAGCCGAGCGTGGTGATCAGGATGATCTGCGCCGGACCTGCCCAGACGAACAGCGTCGAGCACAATGCCCAGAGCAGGCTGAAATGGGTGTCGTGAGCGAGCGCACCGATGCCGAGATAGGTCACGAACAGCACGATGGTGAGGATCGTCTGCGTGATCGAGCGCAGTCCCCACGCGAAGGCGCGCCAGGGACTATTCCATTGCGGTGAATCGAGCGGAGGAAGCGCCACGGGAGCTTTGGCCGGTGAGGAATCGTGCCCGCATAACGAGCGAGACGGGTGCGCGCGTCAAGGAAAGGCGCGGCGGGGCTGGCATGCATGACAGCCAGGCTCACCGCCGTCATTCGGGGGCGCTGCACTTGGCGCGAACCCGGAATGACGGCTCATCCTACCCCGCCACACCCCTGTTCCTCAGCACGAAACACGCCCCGCCCGCCTTGCGGATGCGGTTGCACAGATCATCAGCCTCGGCGCGCGTATCCGCGCCGATGCGGACCTGATAGAACGCGCGCGTGCCACGGCTGCGCATCACCGAGGAGAGCAAGCTCGGATCACGCTCGCCGATCACGGTGCTCAGTTTCGTCACGGCCCGGGAATACATCGCGAGCGCCCTGTTGCGGTCGAAGCCGGCCGCGAGCTGCACGCCCCAGATCTTTGCGGCTGCAAGCTCGACATGCTGCTCGAGCTCGGCGACGAATGGATTGGGAGCACGCTTGAGCAGCGCGATCAGATCACGGCAGCTCGTCGTCGGCGAGCTCGGTGGTCCCTTGCCGGTGCTCCCCGCCTTGGCCCAGGCATCGACGCTGGTGCCGGTGATGGCATACACGTAATTGCGGGTCTGCTCCGGCATCGGCCCGGTGCCGGCGAGCCATTCCTGCACGCGCCGGGGGCCGGCATTGTAGGCGGCCGCGGCAAGGCCGAGATTGCCGAACTGGTTGCGCAGCTCATTCAGGAATTCGGCCGACTTCGGCAAAGCCTGCACCGGATTGAACGGATCGAGCAGACCGCGCTCGCTGGCAGTGCCCGGCATGAACTGCGCGATCCCCTGCGCATGCTGGCCGCTGCGCGTCATGGGCCCGACCGCATCGGCCTGGAAGCGGCTTTCCTGCCAGATCACGCGCGCGAAGAATTCCAGCGGCAGGTTATTGTCGCGCGCGGCCGCCTCCACGATCAGGCAGATCGACTCCCGCGTGTCGCTCTCGCGGGCATCTTTCGGTTTCTCCGCTGGCTTCTCGGGTTCCTCGGCCTTCGGAGGCGCATCGGTGGAGGGTGCCTCCTCCGCGAGCGCCGGTGCCAGCAGCAAAGCCTGGCACAACACAGTAATGACCCGAGCTATTCGCATGGCATTGACGCTATCGGACAAATCGGACCTTGACTTGGAACCAGAGCCAACTAGCAACAGACGGCAGTATCAACACCGGTCATGCCCGATGGTGACAATCTTTTTTGATCTCGACGGCACGCTGACGAACCCGAAGCCCGGGATCACCCGCTCGATCCAATATGCGCTGGAACGGCTCGGCGTTCCCGTGCCGAGCGAGGACGAACTGACCTGGTGCATCGGCCCTCCGCTGCTTGCCAGCCTTCGCAAGCTCACCGGAGCCGATGAGCTCGCCGACCGAGCACTGCTGCTCTATCGCGAGCGCTTTAGCGATATCGGCCTGTTCGAGAACGAGGCTTACAGCGGAATTACGGACACGTTATCTTCGCTCGCAGCGACACGTCAGCGCATGTTCGTGGCGACCAGCAAGCCCGCCGTCTACGCCAGCCGCATCGTCGATCATTTCGGCCTGAAGCCGTATTTCGAACGCGTGTTCGGCTCCGAGCTCGACGGCACGCGTGTCGACAAGCGCGACCTGCTTCGCTACGCGCTCGACGAGACCAGCGTCGATGCGAACAGCGCGCTCATGATCGGCGACCGCAGCCACGACGTGGTCGGCGCCCGCACCAACGGCATGACCGCCATCGGCGTGCTCTACGGCTATGGCAGCGAAAGCGAGCTGCGGGAGGCCGGCGCGCATCACATCTGCGCGGCACATCCCGAGCTGCTCGGCCATTGTGTCGCTTAGGTGCTGACAGTTTCGACCGCCGCTAGCATGCCTGTCTTCGGGTGACAGTTCAGATATTCGAAGAACTGTTCGTCGGCGGCCGCCACCGTCACTTCGTGATAGAGCCGCAGCTTGGCTGACGGCCCGAGCGTCGACAGATATTTCATGGCCGCGCCGAAGATCCTGACATGGGTCGGATGCGACTCCGCCCAGCGTTCGAGCGCGGCGAGGCTCTTCCACCAGCTCTGCCCGTAGGATTTTTCGCTCGCGCTTCCGTCGGCCGCCAGCACCTGCATGTAGCGGTTGGCATAGCAGCCAATCGCGAGGCCATCATCGCGCAGAAAGTCCATGCCTTCGCGTAGCACCGGTTCGACGTCGTCGAGATAGAGCTTTCGCTCGGATGCTTCCGTATCGCTCCAGTCCTGCCCGGACCGGATCAGGCAGAGATTATCGTGCGCCACGACTCTCAGCCGCGGGCCGTCGCAAATCAGCTCAGGCGCGCCACCAGGCGCCATCGCATCAGTCTGCGACAGCGGGATACGGTCGCGCATCCCGCCCCAATAGGCGTGCTCCTGCACCTCGCCGCTCATGCCCTCCGCAACGACGGCGACACCTTCCGGCCGATCGGGCGAGGAGAACAGCGTCTCGTGACGGGCCACAATAGGACGCAGCACCTCGACGAAGGTACCGATGCCTTCGCGTTGCCGCCCGGTCCACATCTCGCGAGCCTGCGCGAACCAGGCATCAAAGCGTGCGAGATCGTCCCAATAAGCGACCGTGACAACATTCTCGCTGCCGGACTGATCTCTATAGCTTGCCCGGTCCCAATGCGACGGACCGCCATCCATTGCGAACAGTCCTGCGAGTTCTTTCAACGCGTCAATTGCTGCCTCCGGTGCCGCACCGCCATACTGAACACCGAAATAGGCCATCACGACCCGGCTGACCGAAGGCTTGTAGCGCGCCACGAAGGACGGATATGGCGGCTGGTAATCGTCCGGCACGCGCTTGTGGCGCGTGCGTGGCGTTTCGAGATGCGCAGGAATTGCGGATTCCATAGCGATGCCCTCCCCGTGATCGCCGCGTTCAGCTTGCCGCCGCCGCAATGTCCATAGGCTCGACAGTGTCGACCGGCAGCGCGAACTGCTCGACCCGCTGGTACCGCTTCTTGTTGAGCAGCAGCCGTGTGACGTCGGGCCGCGAATAATGTCCGGCGGGATCGGCAGCATTCTTGGCAACGCCAATGGCGGCGAGATCGATCTCGGCGATCAGCAGGCCCTCCTGATCGGGCGCCAGCTTCTCCCCGATCTGACTGCCGTCGGGGCCGTAGATGGCCGCAAAGCCGCCGCCCGCATGCAGCAGCGCATTCTTGTCCGGCCGATCGCAGAGCTCGTCGATCATGGCCTGCGAGACGGTGGCGCAAGGCGCGAGCACGAAGCAGGAGCCTTCCACCGCATAGACGCGCGAAGCCGCGTTGTTGACCTCGGCCCCTAATGCCGGCGCGAAGGGATCGTAGAGCGAGAAGCTCGGCCAGGCCGCGACATGGACCTGCTCGTTCTGAGCGTACATCGCGTATTTCGACAGCGGCTGCAGATGCTCCCAGCAGCACAGGGCGCCGAGCCGGCCGATGTCGGGCCGCACATGCACGGCGAGGTCGCTGCCGTCGCCTTCGCCATAGACCGTGCGCTCGGCATGGGTCGGCCGCAGCTTGCGGCGCTTTGCGATGGTCTCGCCATCAGGGCCGATCAGCCATTGCGCGAGGTAGAGGCTGCCGCCGTCGCGCTCGGACAGGCCGACCACGGCGGTGAGCCTTGCCTTGCGCACGGCCTCGCGCAGGCGTTCGGCCTGCGAGCTGTCATAGGACAGCGAATTGTCGAAATAGCGCTGCACGAAGCCCCGCCCGATCGCCCAGGCCGGGGAGTCCAGCCAGATGTGCCAGGGGTAGCCGGGGATGAAAGCTTCAGGAAAGGCGATCAGCTTGGCGCCCTTTTCCGCGGCCTCCCCGATCAGCGCGATCGACTTGTCGATCGAGGCGTCGAGATCGAGCCAGGCCGGTGCCGCCTGCACCACCGCAACCTTGTATTTCGGATGTTCGATGCCCATTGCCGCCTCCATTGCCGGTTGATCGCAAGCCACGTCCGATGCAGTCTATTTGGCCAAGCTGGGCGGCCAGGCGCTCGACCACGGCGGAACAAAAACTCGACTGGAAGGGATCGCCCGGTACGGAATTTGCCTCCGGTCAGGCTCGATCTGCGCCAACATGCGGTTTTGCAGGATGTGAAAGGGAGGCTGTCCTGATGCCAATCCAGTTCACGACAGACGGCAGTCCCGGCTACCGGCGGCTCGCGCTCTGGCAGGACATCGTCTGCGACGTCTTCGTCGGGCTCGACTGCAAGTCCGACCTCGGCAGCGCCTTTCATGGCTCGGTCACGCAGGCCTCGCTCGGCAAGGCCGTGTGCTCCGAGGTCTGCTCGGACCGCCAGCACGTCTTCCGCACACCGTCGCGCATCGCGCGCTCGGATCAGGGTTTCGTCCTAGTCGCACTCGGCAATCGCGGCAACGGTGGCGTTGTACAGGACGGCCGCGAGACCGTGATCCACCCCGGCGAGTTCGCGCTCTACGACACGACGCGCCCGTACGAGCTGAAGTTCAACGACAGATTTACGCAGACCATCTTCAAGGTCCCACGCGAGATGCTGCAGCGGCGGCTCGGCGGCACCGAGACGCTGACAGCAATGTCATTTGGCGCCGACGCACCGCTCGAGCGGCTCGCCTATGATTTCATTGTCCGGCTCTGCCAAAATGCGGATAGCTTGGCTCTGGATACGGCTACGGCGCTGTCGGAGCAGGCAGTTGATCTGCTTGCGATGGCATTGAGCGAGCGGCTCGGCAAGTCATCGCTGCCGTCCTCGACCCACCGCTCGGCCCTGCTCTACCGAGTGAAGGCGCACATCCGCGCGCACCTCGCCGATCCCGATCTCTCGGTCGCTGAAACCGCAGCCGCGTTCGGCATCTCGCCGCGCTATGTCAACGATCTTCTCGCAGACGAGGACACCTCCTTCCAGCGTCATGTCCTTGCCGAACGCCTCGCCCGATGTCGGAGGGATCTCGCCTCGCCTCTGCTCGCCCATCGCCACATCAGCGAGATCGCCTTCGCCTGGGGCTTCAACGACCTCTCGCATTTCGGCCGCGTCTTCCGCGAGCATTTCGGGATGTCGCCGCGCGACTTCCGGCAGAGCCAGTTGCGGCATTGAGGTGCATTCCAGTCGGCTGTCATCTGCACGATCAGGTCATGCCGAGCAGGGCCGGTATGTGAGCAGGTGATAGGACACGGCGCCTGCTTGCAGTATCTTCCGCCGCCAAGGCCGCCACGATCATCAGCGGCCAGCCAAGGAGCAGATCGATGGAATACCGACGCTTGGGCCGGTCCGGCCTTATGGTGCCTGCCTTGAGCCTGGGAACGGGCACGTTCGGCGGCGTCGGCCGCCTTGCGGCATGGGGCACGACGGACGCGACCGAGGCGCGGCGTCTTCTGGACATCTGCCTCGAGGCCGGCGTGTCGATGTTCGACACCGCGAATGTCTATTCGCTCGGCGAGTCCGAGCGGGTGCTCGGTGAGGCCATCAAGGGTCGCCGGGACAAGGTCCTGATCTCGACCAAGGCGACCTTCCGCTTTGGCGACGGTCCCAACGATATCGGCTCGTCGCGTGAGCACCTGCTCAAAGCCATCGACGGTTCGTTGAGCCGGCTCGGCACCGATTATATCGATCTTTTCCAGCTCCACGGCTTCGACGCCTTCACGCCGTCCGAAGAGGTGCTCTCGACTCTCGACGTGCTCGTGCGCGCCGGCAAGATCCGCTATGTCGGCGTCTCGAATTTCTCGGGCTGGCACCTGATGAAGTCGCTCGGCGTCGCCGACAAGCACGGTTTTCCGCGTTACGTCGCCAACCAGACCTACTATTCCCTGATCGGGCGCGACTACGAATGGGAGTTGATGCCGCTCGGCCTCGACCAGGGGTTGGGCGCCGTGGTCTGGTCGCCGCTCGGCTGGGGGCGCCTCACCGGAAAGATCCGCCGCGGTCAGCCGAAACCGGAAGTCAGCCGCCTGCCCAAGACGGCCGAATTCGGACCGCCCGTCTCGGACGAGCACGTCTACCGTGTCGTCGATGCGATCGACGAGATCGCCAAGGAGACCGGCAAGAGCGTCTCGCAGATCGCGCTGAACTGGCTGCTGCAGCGTCCGACGGTCTCGACGCTGATCATCGGCGCACGCAACGAGACCCAGCTGCGCGAAAATCTCGGCGCGGTTGGCTGGTCCTTGACCAAGGACCAGGTCGCAAAGCTCGATGCCGCGAGCACGGTGACGCTGCCCTATCCCTACTGGCACCAGCGCGTGACCTTCAGCGACCGCAATCCACCGGCGGTGTAGGACAGCTGCATCAAGCGCGCTTGGGTAAGCCGGCGCGCTGGCGGCCGGTTCCGGAACTATCGCGGCCCTGCCCTGTTGGCGCAATACTCGGCATTTGGCCGAGTCCGATTCGCCAACGATACGCCGCTCACGATGTCGACAGTCACCATTGAGCATGCCGACGGCCTGCCGCAGCCGCAACGCAATCAGGCGGTGCTGACCATTGCGCTCGGCATCGTCATGGCGGTGGTCGACAGCACCATCGTCAATGTGGCGCTGCCGACGATCGCGGCCGATCTCGATGCGACCCCGGCCTTGTCGATCTGGATCGTCAGCGGCTACCAGCTCGCGATCACGATCTCGCTGCTGCCGCTGGCTTCGCTCGGCGAGATCGTCGGCTATCGCCGCGTCTATCTGGTCGGGTTGGCGCTGTTCACGCTGGCCTCGGCCTTCTGTGCGCTGGCCCACACGCTGCCGCTGCTGACGATCGCGCGCATCCTCCAGGGCTTTGGCGCGGCCGGCATCATGAGCGTCAACGCCGCGCTGGTGCGTTTCACCTATCCGCGCAGCCTGCTCGGCCGCGGCATCGGGCTCAACGCGCTCGTCGTCGCCTTCTCGGCCGCGATCGGCCCGACACTCGCCGCCGGCATCCTCGCGGTGGGAAGCTGGCCCTGGTTGTTCGCGATCAACGTGCCGCTCGGCGTGGTGACGCTGGTGCTGGGCCTGCGCAGCCTGCCGCACACCAAGCCCGCGAGCCGCTCCTTCGACTGGCAGAGCGCAGGGCTGTCGGCGATCACGTTCGGCGTCGGCATCGCGGCGGTCGACAACGTCGGTCATGGCGAGGCCGCGATCACTTGTCTCGTGCAATTCGTCATCGCGATCGCCGCGGGTGCGCTGCTGATCTATCGCGAGACTCACATGACCTCGCCGCTCTTGCCGATCGACCTGCTGCGCATCCCCGTTTTCGCGCTGTCGATTGCGACCTCGATCGCATCGTTCTGCGGGCAGATGCTGGCCTTCGTCGCGATCCCCTTCTATCTCCAGAGCCGCTTCGGCTATTCGGCCGTGCATATGGGCCTGTTGATCACGCCATGGCCGATCGCATTGGCGTTTGCGGCCCCTCTCGCCGGCCGCCTGGTCGAGCATTATCCGGCCGGCCTGCTCGGCGGTATTGGGCTCACGCTATTCGCCTGCGGCCTTGGCGCGCTGGCCTTCCTGCCGGCGACGCCAACGCCGCTCGACGTGATCTGGCGGATGGCGCTCGCCGGCGCCGGCTTCGGTCTGTTCCAGACCCCCAATAACCGCACCATGATCGCAGCCGCCCCGCGCGAGCGCGCCGGCGGCGCCAGCGGCATGCTGGGGACGGCGCGCCTGCTCGGCCAGACCACCGGAGCGGCGCTGGTGGCGCTGTTGCTCGGACGGTATCCGCTTGAGGGGACCAGGCTGGCGCTCCTTGTCGGCGTTGGATTTGCGCTGTGCGGCGCGATGCTGAGCATGCTGCGGCTTTCCACAGCCGGCGCGCGCGGTGCCGAGCACGTCCGCGTGCAGGACGATCAGCGCCTGCGGGGTGAATAGCCGGACCCGACCCGGTTCGCGCGTAGTCGTGCACAACCTCCGCGTGGCTTAACTATTCGGAGCAATGGCCTATTGCCCTCCCGCCCCGGTTGCGCATAGTGGCGGTGGGACAAGGGGCATTTCATGCGTTCATTTGGAATTGTGGCGCTCAGCGTCATGCTGGGCGGCTGCGCGTCGGTCACGCGCGGTACGACGGAGAATATCAGCATTTCATCGACACCATCAGGCGTGGAAGCCGTCGTCAGCGGAATGGACGTTCCGACCACCTGCACGACCCCTTGCTCCGTGGTCGTCAAGCGGAACGCCGACATCTCGATCACCTTCCAGAAGGAAGGCTATCAGCCGCAAATCGTTCCGCTCAGCCGGGACGTCCAGACGGGCGGAGCCGCGGGTTTTGCGGGCAATCTCCTGTTGGGCGGTATCGTCGGCATGGGCGTCGACGCAGCGACCGGAGCCGCGACCGATCACAAGCCGAATCCGGTCATCGTGACGATGCAGCCGTCGGTCCTGCACGCAGCACCGCGCGCACCGAGAAAGCCGCGGCCGCCGCGCGAACCGCAGGCCGGAACGTAAGGCCTCCTCGCGCAGACATCGGTGCAAACAAAAAGGCCGGCTTTGCAGCCGGCCTTTTCGATTTGTCACCTGTGCCGATCAAACCTTGACCAGCGGCCCCTTGGAGGTCGGCCCCTTCGAGCCGCCGGGGCCACCCGGCTTGGATTTGCCCGGCGGGCGCTTGCGGGTGCCGGGCAGCTTCTCCTGCTTCGGCGTGACCGGGCCCTCGACGAATTCGAAGCCGATCTTCTCCTTGGTCTCGTCGGCCTCGTCCTTGACGAGCACGACGCGAACGTGGCCGCCGCTCTTCAGCTTGCCGAACAGCACCTCATCGGCCAGCGGCTTCTTGATGTGCTCCTGGATCACGCGCGCCATGGGACGTGCGCCCATCTGCTCGTCGTAGCCGTGCTGGACCAGCCAGGCCTTCGCCGGCTCGGACAGCTCGATGGTCACGTCGCGGTCGCCGAGCTGCGCCTCGAGCTGAAGCACGAACTTCTCGACCACGGTGCCGATCACCTCGACGCTGAGATGGCCGAACGAGACGATGGCATCGAGACGGTTGCGGAATTCCGGCGCGAACTGCCGGTTGATCGCCTCGTGGTCGTCGCCTTCCCGCTTCGATCGGGTGAAGCCGAACGCCTGCTTGGCGAGATCCGCCGCGCCGGCATTCGTGGTCATAATCAGGATCACGTTGCGGAAGTTGACCTGCTTGCCGTTGTGGTCGGTGAGCCGGCCGTGGTCCATGATCTGGAGCAGCACGTTGTAGAGGTCGGGATGCGCCTTCTCGATTTCGTCGAGCAGCACCACGCAATGTGGATGCTGGTCGACGCCGTCGGTGAGCAAGCCGCCCTGGTCGAAGCCGACATAGCCGGGAGGCGCGCCGATCAGGCGCGACACGGTGTGCCGCTCCATGTACTCGGACATGTCGAAGCGCAGCAGCTCGACGCCGAGCGTCGCCGCGAGTTGCTTGGCGACCTCCGTCTTGCCGACGCCGGTGGGGCCAGAGAACAGATAGCAGCCGATCGGCTTCTCCGGCTCGCGCAGGCCGGCGCGCGCCAGCTTGATCGAGGCGGCGAGCGATTCGATCGCCTTATCTTGCCCGAACACGGTGCGCTTCAAGGTCTGCTCGAGATGCTTGAGCACCTCGGCGTCGTCCTTCGACACGCTCTTCGGCGGGATCCGCGCCATCGAGGCGATCGTGGTCTCGATTTCCTTGATGCCGATGGTCTTCTTGCGCTTGTTCTCGGCGACCAGCATCTGCGCCGCGCCGGACTCGTCGATCACGTCGATCGCCTTGTCGGGCAGCTTGCGGTCGTGGATGTAGCGCGATGAGAGCTGCACCGCCGCCTCGATCGCCTCATTGGTGTACTTCAGCCGGTGATAGTCCTCGAAGTACGGCTTGAGGCCCTTGAGGATCGCGATGGCGTCCTCGACCGTCGGCTCGTTGATGTCGATCTTCTGGAAGCGCCGCACCAGCGCGCGGTCCTTCTCGAAGTGCTGGCGATATTCCTTGTAGGTGGTCGAGCCCATGCAACGGATCGTGCCCGAGGCCAGCGCCGGCTTGAGCAGGTTCGAGGCGTCCATCGCCCCGCCCGACGTCGCGCCCGCACCGATCACGGTGTGGATCTCGTCGATGAACAGGATGGCGTTGGGATGCGCCTCGAGCTCCTTGAGCACCTGCTTCAGGCGCTCCTCGAAGTCGCCCCGATAGCGCGTGCCGGCAAGCAGCGTGCCCATGTCCAGCGAGAACACGGTGGCGGCCGCCAGCACCTCCGGCACTTCGCTGTCGACGATGCGCTTGGCAAGCCCTTCTGCGATCGCGGTCTTGCCGACGCCGGCTTCACCGACGAACAGCGGGTTGTTCTTCTGCCGGCGGCACAGCACCTGGATCGCGCGATTGATTTCGGAATTGCGTCCAATCACCGGATCGATCTTGCCGTCGCGCGCCTTCTTGTTGAGGTTGACGCAATAGGTCTCGAGCGCCTCGCCCTTCTTCTTGGCGTCCTCGTTACCCTTGGTCTCGGTCTCCTCGTCGACGCCGCGCACCGGCCGCGCCTCGGAGACGCCCGGCCGCTTGGCAATGCCGTGGCTGATGTAGTTGACGGCGTCGTAACGCGTCATGTCCTGCTCCTGCAGGAAATACGCGGCATGGCTCTCGCGTTCGGCGAAGATCGCGATCAACACGTTGGCGCCTGTCACCTCTTCGCGACCGGACGACTGCACATGGATCACCGCGCGCTGGATCACGCGCTGGAAACCGGCGGTCGGCTTGGCGTCGTCGGCGCCATCCGTCACCAGGTTCTCGAATTCGGTCTCAAGGTAGTTGACGAGGCTCGTACGGAGCTTGTCGAGATCGACGCTACAGGCGCGCATGACGGCGGCTGCATCGGAGTCGTCGATCAAGGAGAGCAAGAGATGCTCGAGCGTCGCGTATTGGTGATGACGCTCATTTGCGATCGCCAGCGCACGATGCAGGGATTGTTCAAGGCTTTGGGAAAAAGTCGGCATTCGCGTCCTCTATGGCCCCCACCATCATGATCGTCATCGCCCGGTCAGGCAACAACAACCTTTGTCACATATAGTTATACAAGACCGCGGCGAAAGACCGGTTCCGCGACTCGGCGGCGACACACTTGCGGCATTTTCGATGCAAAACCCGTTCCGATTTGGGCGGGATCGGCGCCGGCGCAGAATTCCGTAGTTTTGCCGGCTGCAGCCCACCGCGCGCAGCCGCAACGCGACAATCACACTGCGGCTTGTACAAGAGCCGGCTTCAAACGCGCCGCAAGCCGTCTTACTTCTTTTCCATCACGCATTGCAGCGGGTGCTGGTGCTTGCGGGCGAAATCCATCACCTGCGTCACCTTGGTCTCGGCGATCTCATAGGTGAACACGCCGCACTCGCCGATCCCGTGATGATGGACGTGCAGCATGATCTTGGTCGCGGCTTCGATGTCCTTGTTGAAGAACTTCTCCAGCACGTGAACGACGAACTCCATCGGCGTGTAGTCGTCGTTGAGGATCAGCACGCGATACAGGTTGGGCCGCTTGGTCTTGGGCTTGACCTTGGTGATGACCGACGTGCTCGGACCCGAGGGAGTACCCGAACGGTTGTCGTCATTGCTCATGCGAGGCGCGTCGGCAGCGGCTGGCGCGGACAGATCGAGGCTGGAAGTCAATTGCAGCATGGCACAGGCGTTCAAATTCCCCACGGAAGCGAATGGCGGTCACCGCGCGACCCCGCCCTTCGGAGCCTGGCGCAGGCGCACCGCCTTGGATCGCCTCTCCCGGCAAATGCGGTCGAGGCCGGATCGCTCGCCAGCAATATGGCCCTGCCCCCGGCCCGCCGCAAGCACGCGGGGGTTCAGCCCATGCGGTCGCAGCAGTCCCGATTCCCGGTCCGGGCGATCCTGATCAGGTTAATCAATCCGGAGCGATTTGACAAAAATTTCCGCCCGGCACGTTTAGAACGTGTTGACCAGGAACCCGGCCGTTAACCCGGCCGCGACGGTTTTCCGCAAAACGCTCCGTTTTTCTACGGTCCAATTTACCTGCCATTCAATGGCATGGCGCGAAATCGGGCAAAACACAGATTTCGGGATCGTCATGTCTGGTCTGCCCCTCGTCAGCCGCCTTGGTCGACAACTCGCCCGTTTCGCAGCGGCCGAGCAAGGCAATATCGCAGTGATCTTCGCCATTGCGCTCGTTCCAGTGCTGAGCTTCGTCGGCGCGGCGATCGACTATAGCCGCGCGGCCCAGGCGCGCACCGCGATGCAGTCGGCCCTCGATTCCACCGCGCTGATGCTGTCACGGGACCTGTCCGCCGGCACCATCTCGACGTCTCAGATCTCCACCAAGGCCCAATCCTATTTCAACGCCCTGTTCACGGACACCAAGACCCTGCCCTCGGTCAGCGTCGGCGCCACCTACAACGCGAGCACCAGTATCGGCTCGACGATCCAGCTGACCGGAACCGGCACCTACACGACGAGCTTCATGAAGATCGCCGGCTTCCCGACCCTCGACGTCGGCACCTCATCCACCAGCGCCTGGGGCCTGACGCGCATGCGCGTGGCCCTGGTGCTCGACGTCACGGGATCGATGGCGTACGACGACAAGATGCCGGCGATGAAAACGGCCGCGAAGAACCTGGTCGACCAGCTCAGCGCGCTCGCGAAGACCAACGGCGACGTCTACATCTCGATCGTGCCGTTCGCCAAGGACGTCAACGTCGGCAGCAGCAACTACACGAAGAGCTGGATCGACTGGTCCGACTGGGAGGCCGTGAACGGGACCTGTAGCAACACATCCTACACGAGACAGTGGACCTGCGTTAACAACGGCAAGATTTGGACACCGAGGAACCACAACACGTGGAACGGGTGCGTCACCGATCGTGACCAGGACTATGACACCAAGAACACGACTCCAGTGAGCAGCAATTCGGCTACGCTTTTCCCGGCCGAGCAATATTCCTACTGCAACTCCAGCAATTCGGCCTACATCCAGCCGGTCATGCCGCTCAGTTACGATTGGACCTCGCTCAAATCTCTGATCGACAAGCTGGTTCCGACCGGCAACACCAACCAGGGCATCGGCCTTGCCTGGGGCTGGATGACGCTGTCGATGGGCGACCCCATGAATGCCCCGGCCAAGGACACGAACTACACCTACAAGGATGCGATCGTCCTGCTCTCCGACGGTCTCAACACGCAAAACCGCTGGTACAGCGGTGCTTCGCAGATCGACGCTCGCCAGAAGGTCCTCTGCGACAACGCCAAGGCCCAGCCCAACAACATCACGATCTATACGGTGCAGGTGAACACCGGCGGCGATCCGACCTCGAGCGTGCTGCAATATTGCGCCAGCGGCAGCGACAAGTTCTATCTGGTCACTTCGGCGAGCCAGACGGTCTCGGTGTTCAAGGATATCGGCACTTCGCTGTCGAAGCTGCGCGTCGCACGCTGACGGTCGCATCGCTCACAACAAAAAGCCCGGCTGGTTCAGCCGGGCTTTTCGATTCCAGGATGTCTCGAGACGTTACTGAGCGGCCGGGGTGAACTTCGACACGATGGTCTCGACCGGCTTGAACGCCTGCTTGGCGAGGTCGCTGTAGAGGCCGGCGATCTTCTGCGATTCCGCGACGAAGGTCTCATAGGCGGAACGGGCAAAATCGGTCTGCGCTTCCATCGCCTTGTCCAGCGACTTCACGCCGGAAAGCTTCTCGACGAAGGACTTGGTGTCTTCGAACGACTTCTTCGTGTAGTCGCCATAGGCGCTGGCGATCGCCTGGAGGCCGTGCTGCACCGAGGTCGCGGAGGCAACGCACTGCTCGAACTGCTCTTTCCCGTAGCTCTGGAAGTCTTCAACCTTGAACATTTCGGAATCCTTTTCCCTGGCTCGCGTCGGGAAGCCCCGGCTCCCTGACTCCGCCCAAAATTAGTGCAACGCACAAAAAAGTCAAGAATCTTGTGCGTCGCACAAATCCGGCGCAAATCGCAGAGATTCCCGGGGTTTCCCGCAAGGGTTCCTTAAGCTTTTGGAAACCGGGCCACCCTACCTTGATTCCCTGGACGTGGTCACTTCCGCGAGCGGCCAAAAGCCGTTTGAGAACATCACCTTAGCCAGAACAGCGGCTCGGGTCCAACGTCCCCCGCGGCCAACACCAGCGGAGGGACAGCCTGAGCAGGTAATGATCCCGGGTCCGTCGGGCACAATTTCGCCTCACGAGCCGGTGATCAAGTCAGAAACGGGGACGGGGTTCCATGCTTCGTAAAAACTTGTCTGCCTCGCGCTGGGCGCGGGTTGGCGTTTTCGGGCTTCTTACGGTCACCACCGCAGTCATCTTCACCGTCGATGCAGCCGAGGCACGGCGCCATCGTCGACATTACGCGCACCACCGGGTGCAGCACGACGTGTCCGAGAGCTCCAGCTCGAAATTCGCGTCCATCATCATCGACGGCAATTCCGGCGCAGTGCTCCAGGCGACGAGCCCTGACGCGATCCGCCACCCGGCCTCGCTGACCAAGATCATGACGCTCTATCTGCTGTTCGAGCGCCTCGAATCCGGCAAGATGAAGCTCGACACCGAAATGCCGGTGTCCAAGCACGCCGCCGACCAGGATCCGACCAAGCTGAATCTGCGTGCCGGCCAGACCATTCGCGTCGAGGACGCGATCAAGGGCCTGGTCACCCGTTCGGCCAACGACGCATCCGTGGTGATTGCGGAAGCGATCGCCGGTGACGAGGACGACTTCGCCCGGATGATGACGCGCAAGGCGCGTTCGCTCGGCATGTCCAGGACGGTCTACCGCAATGCCAACGGCCTGCCCAACGACGAGCAGGTCACGACCGCGCGCGACCAGGCCACGCTGGGTCGCGCCATTCAGGAGCGCTTCCCCCGCTACTATCGCTATTTCGCAACCTCGACGTTCAATTGGCGCGGACAGTCGATCCGCAACCACAATCGCCTGCTCGGCAGTGTCGAAGGCGTGGACGGCATCAAGACGGGCTACACCCGCGCTTCCGGCTTCAACCTCGTCAGCTCGATCCGCCGCGGCAACCGCCACCTGATCGGCGTGGTGCTCGGCGGCCGCAGCGGTGGCTCGCGCGACGCCATCATGCGCAACCTGCTCGCGGAGAACATCGAAAAGGGCGCGACCGTCCGCACCGTCGCCGCAGTCACGGAGCGCAACGGCACTGAAGCCAACGTCGATGTCGCCGATGCCTCGGATACGCCGGCACGGCCGGCCCTGCCGGTCCAGGCCGCGGCGGCCCCTGCTCCCGAAGCCGCCCCTTCGCGCCTTGCCTCGCGTCTGTCGACGCTGGCCGCAGCGACTGCGGCGATGCCACCCGCTCACTCCAAACCCGAAGCTCGTCCGACGGAATCCAAGGTGGAGCCGGCGCCGCTCACCAACGGCGTGATCTCGAGCCAGCCGCTCTCCATCATCCCCGGCTCTTCCGAGCCGATGAAGCCGGTTCGGGTCAAGACCGTTCAGGTCAAGGCCGGCGCCGTGAAGGTAGCCTCCGCGGCTCCGGCCCAGGGTGGTGTCCAGGTCGTTGCGCCGCCGGTCACCAGCACCGTCCCGCCCCGTTCCGAGGTCGCGGAAACCTCAGGTGCCGTCGTCGCCAGGGCAGATCTCATCAACAAGCCGGAGGCGGTGAGCCAGCCGGACGCGCCGAAGGCCGAGATGGCCCGCACCGAACTGCCGCGGCAGCCGGCGGGCTTCGGTACCGGCAACGGCATCCTTGGCGTGCTGCCGGCCGCAACCCCCGCCGCACCGGCTCCCGCCGCTCCGAAGCTCGCCTCGGCCGACCCGGCGCCGCAGCCGATCCAGATGAGCGCCACCACCAAGCCCGCCGTCATCCACAGCGGCTGGATCGTCCAGGTCGGTGCGCTCGAGAGCGAGAACGAAGCTCAGCAGCGCATCGACGCGGCCCGCAACTCGGCCCGCGGCCTGCTCAGCAAGGCGGACCCGTTCACCGAGCCCGTCGTCGCCAAGGATAATCGCAAGCTTTACCGCGCCCGCTTCGCCGGGCTCGAGCGCGATCAGGCCGAAGCCGTCTGCCGCACCTTGAAACGTGCCGAGATCTCCTGCATCACCGTTCGCAACTGATTTCTTCTCCGCTCCAGACCAAATGCCCGCGCCTTGCGCGGGCATTTTCGTTTTGGTGAGGCGGTGATGCGAAGGCTGTTCCGGACAAGGCTGTTCCACGACAACCTCTCGTCAAGGATTTACGGTTAAAACTTTGCTCAAGGGGATCGACCACGCCGACAAGGGCGGGCGACGGCAGACAGAGCAAACGGAGCTCACGCGGTACGGGCGTTTGTAGCGTTGGTGCCGGAGTTAGCCGTTATGCGTGCGAAGCAGAGTATCCTTGGCCTCGTTTACCCGGGCAGCGAGATACGTCGAGCCCCCCTGGTCGGGATGGAGTTTCTTCATCAGGGATTTGTGGGCCCGGCTGATGTCGTCGCGCCCCGCTCCCGGCTGCAAGCCAAGGATCTGATAGGCTTCCTCCGCCGTCATTTTGCTGCTCGCCGCCGTGCGGCGCTGCCGCCCTGCCGTATCGCCCTGCGCGTTCTGACGCCAAGCGGGAAACCGGCGGTCCAGATAGCTTTCAAGTAGGGCCACGCTCTCGGCGTCGAACGTCGGGACCATCGCGAGCAAGCCGGCGAGATCGAATTCGTCGAGATTGCGCCCGGCATGAGGCCCCGCAACGATCTGGCCAGAAAGCTGGCCGGAATCGTGGTCGAGCCGCATGTCCAGGAATTGCGAGCGCACCCGCGAGGCCTGCCCGGACGGGCGCGTCGCACCGCCGCCGAACAGCCCGCCAACATTGCCGAAGCCGGCATTCGCGAGTGGTGTCCAGCCGAGCAGGCCCGCGCCGAAAATTCCGAGCGGGATCGCAACCGCCAGCTCGCCGCGCAAGCCGGTGAAGGCCGCAACCACCAGCGCCAGCACGCCGCCGCCGAACTTGAGGGTGCGCGCCAGCACCGCTGGATTGGCGGAGCGGAACATCTGGAGCAGCAGGTACAGCGTGATAACGGCGACAGCGCCGGCGATCAGGGTCATGGCCGGAATATAGTCGTGCTGTTGTCAAAAAGCATGGCGCCCAGCGCCGCAAGCCGCACCGGCCGGGCCGCTATTTCATCTGGCTGATCAGCTTCGCCGCGCCACTCACGCTTCCAGCCAGCTTCAACAGCGCCTCACGTCCACCCGCGGCATAGGCCGCAGCTGCCCGCAACAGCTCGCGCAGCTGCGCTGCCGCACCGGGATCGAACCGGCACCAGGCACCGCCAGTCAGCCGCGCCATCTCGCGGAAGGCCTGTTCGGCGACCGCGTCATGGCCCTCCTGAAAGACGAATACGGGCACCTTGAGCATGCCGAGCTCGCCGGCCTTGGCGCAGAGCTCGTCGATGTCTTCCTCCATGGCATCGCCGACGAAGACCACGGCCCGCACGCCGGATGCGACTGCCTCGCGCCTAGCCTCGCTCAGGACCTTGCCGATCTGGGTATCGCCGCCGCGGCAATCGATCTTGCTCATCAGCGTCGCCAGCCTGGCGCTGTCTGAAATCCAAGCCGTGGCGCGGCACTCGTTGAGGCCGCGATAGTAGACCAGCCGGATGTCGAGACTGCCGAGCGCTGCGGTCTCGCGAAACATGTCGGCCTGGAGCGCGCAGGCCATGTCCCAGGTCGGCTGCCGGCTCATGGTCGCATCCAGCGCGAAGATCAGCCGCCCCCTCGCGCCCGGGGCATGCGGCGAGAGGGTCCGCGCCTTGGCAACGAACGCGGCGATGTCTTCCGAGGTCGAGGTTTGCGCTTGCGGCAGCACGCCGTCTGCTCGCGCCGAGACGGTATCGCGGCCGCGCGGTTTGATGGGTTCGCCCGACATCGCAGCTACACCTTGCGTCAGCAGCTAATGTGGTCAGCGCATGCGGCCCGGTCAATGCGCAAAGCCTCCGCGGGCGGGCGCCGGCGGAGGCTTCGACGATTGGTGCAGCCTTGCGACGACGTCAGCTCGGTAAGCTCTTGGACGTCAGCTCTTGGCAGGAGCCATCAGGGCGACCGGGCCCGGCTCCAGGATCTTGGGCGGGGCGGACTGCGTGTCGACCGGTGCGATCTCGCTGTCGGTCGCGCTCAGGAACTTGTCGAGCATGCTCTGGATCGAGCTTTTCGCCACATCCGGACCGGTATCGCGCATGTCGTTGTGCTGGAACTCGGTCTTCACGACCTGAATGCCTGCCTGCTCGCATTCCTCGTCGGTTGGAATCACGCCGGCGTCGGCCTTGAACTGCGGATCCTGGGAGCGGAACGACAGGATCTTGAACTTGCCCGCGGTAACGAAGGGCACGCGCAGATTGTCGAGGGTGACGACCTTCTTGACCTCATCCGGATACTGCTTGGCGAAGTACATGGTGATGTCGCCGCCCATGGAATGGCCGACCATCGTAACCTTGTCGTAATCGGCGTTGGGCTGAACCTTCTTCATCTCGTGCACGGCGAGATGGATGTTGGCGACGCCGCGCAGGATCTGCGGCAGCCGGCCG
This sequence comes from Bradyrhizobium yuanmingense, assembly GCF_025200905.1. NCBI lineage: Bacteria > Pseudomonadati > Pseudomonadota > Alphaproteobacteria > Hyphomicrobiales > Nitrobacteraceae > Bradyrhizobium > Bradyrhizobium yuanmingense. The sequence goes on from NZ_CP104173.1 coordinate 4,206,699, forward strand.
ACATAGAGCTCGCCGGGCTTGGTGACCATCGGAGGATCAGTCGGCAGATCGTGCTGCGGGCTCATGACCATGTAGCCGCGCGCAGCGAAGATGTTGGCGAGGAAGCCGTATTCGGTGTTCTTGACGGTGTTGCCGTGATTGATCACCGCGACGGGCAGCTTGATCATGCCGGCATTGGCCTGCATTTCCTTGTCGCGGCGCACCGCGATGGAAACAGGCACCGGACGGTTATCGCGCGAGGCATCGTAGAATGTGATGGTCTCGTGCTTGATCGCCCACTTGCTCGCCGTGAAATAGGCGATGCCGCAGAGGGCACTGACCGAAACCAGAACGGCAATTCCACGCTTCATTTTCGTCCTCAGCCTCAGGCCTAAGCGGCCTGAATCCCTGTTGAAAATCGTGTTCTCCGGGGCTCTTCGTCCCCTTGTCGCCTATTCCCTAATATATGTCACAGCAGCGTGACAGGAAGGCTAAATGTTGTGAATCGGCAGCCCTTTCATTGTGCGTTGCACTCGTTCGGTGAGCACCCCATTCTCATACCGCTACGTGAGGGTGCAGGTCCCTATTCGACGCAACCGGTCTTGATCGGGTTCGACTCGCGGTAAATGCAGGGTGAAAACGCGCGCGGCGCAGTCCCGGTTCCCGCGCCAGCCGAAGGCCCGGATCGGCCGGGAGTAGCGCTATACCGCGAGGTCAGGCGCCGAGGATATCGTGGACCTCGAGCGGCTTGTCGACCTGGCTGAACCACTCGGCCCGGTTGGCCGCGCGGCGGCGGCCGCGCTCGTCGAGCGGGAGCTTGAGCTGGCGGAGCAGGCTCGTCACCTCCTCCCGCGCAGTGAGATGGCCGAGATTGGGCCGCATGCCGAGCGTGGCCTCGTCGATATCGTCCAGGGCGGTCAGGCCGCGTGGGAAGAATTCGCGGTACACGACGCGCTCGGCGAATCCGTCGACGTAGCGGAAGCCGAGCCGCAGCGACAGATCCTTCAGGCCCTCGGCGACGAGCTGCTTGTTGCGCGAGCCGAGCATGGACAGGCGGTTGCGCACGACGATCCAGTCGGTGGTCGCGCCGTCGAGCTGGCGTCGCTTGCGCCTGACGTCACGCACCATCTCGGCGTAGTGGCTCTCGCCCGTCACTGCGTAAGTCGCGGGGTCGACGGTGCCGAGCACGTCGAAATCGAGGAAGCTGTCGTTGATCGGCGTGACCAGGGTGTCGGCCATCGAATGCGCGAGCCGCATCAGATAGCTGTCGGTGCCGGGCGTATCGATGACGATGAAGTCGAAGCTGCTCTCGACCGCGGAGACGGCTTCCATGAACTGCTGGAACTCGGAATTCTCGTTCTCGGCAATCTGCATGGTCTCGCCGAGCTTGATGCAGCGATGCACCGGCAGCTCGAGGTCGAGCTTGGTACGTTGCGCCCAGGCGGACCGGTTGCCGATGTAGCGCGTGAAGCTCTGCTGGCGACAATCGAGGTCGATGGTGGCGACGCGCTGGCCGGCCTTCAGAAGTGCAACGGCGATGTGCAAGGCCGTGGTCGATTTGCCGGAGCCGCCCTTCTCGTTGCCGAGCACGACCACGTGCGCCGAGCCGGATTGGCCTTGGCTAGCCTGCACAAGCATGGCGATCCTCAACACCCCTTGCGAATATCTTCGAGTTGACCGCGTCAGCGGTCAAGTGAAATGCGTGACAGGAAATGCAAATTGCAACGCGCCGTTCTCACGATGTGTCGCGGCGCCGTCTTTCGTCTGTGATCCAGCCCAAAATGTCGCGACGTTCTACGCCGCCTTGCGCGGGATGCTGTGCCGCATCCGGATGCATGGCGTCCACGATCTCCGCTTGTTAAGGTTAGCCGGCCGGGCGCGACGCCCGCACCTGCGCCGCTTCCCAATCGTCGAGTCCCAATGTCAGCAAGCCCATTGATCGCCCGCACGGTCCCCGCCCTGCGACGCGCCGTCGACAATCTCCGCAAGCGAAAGGCCACGATCGCACTGGTCCCGACCATGGGGGCACTCCATGACGGGCATGTGTCGCTGGTTCGCCTCGCCAAGCGGCGCGCCAGCCGCGTCGTGGTGTCGATCTTCGTCAACCCGACCCAGTTCGCTCCGACCGAGGATTTCGGCGCCTATCCGCGCACCTGGAAGGCCGACATCGCCAAGCTCGCGGCCGAGGACGTCGATATCGTCTGGCACCCGGGCGTCGCGGCCATGTATCCGGAGGGGTTTGCCACCCGCATCGCGCCGGAGGGGCCGGCGCTCGCCGGCCTCGAGGACCGCTTCCGCCCGCACTTCTTCGGCGGTGTCGCCACGGTCGTCGGCAAGCTGTTCACGCAAGTCCGGCCGGATGTCGCGATCTTCGGCGAAAAGGATTTCCAGCAATTGCGCGTGGTGACGCAGATGGCGCGCGACCTCGACCTCGGTGTCAAGGTGATCGGCTCCCGCACCGTGCGCGAGCGCGACGGACTCGCGATGTCCTCGCGCAACGTCTACCTCTCGCCCGAGGAGCGCCAGACCGCCATTGTCCTCTACCGCGCCATGAGAGAGAGCGTCGGGCGCATCCGTGCCGGCGATTCGATCGCGCCGGCGATGGCCGGCGGTGCAGACATGGTCAAGGCGGCCGGCTTGGTGCTCGACTATTACGAGGTCCGCCATGCCGAGACGCTGGCACCGGTCACCTCGCGCAAGGACGGCCCCTTGCGGATCCTGGTCGCAGCCAAGCTCGGCACCACCCGGCTGATCGACAATATGGCTGTTTAGAGCAGTCCGAGGTCACGCAGCTCGCGCCGCATCGGCTCCGGCATCGCCGCAATCGAGCCGGCCGCTGACTTGCCGAGATCGGCCGGCACGGAATCGTCGGTCAGATAGCGCCAGCCCTGGAACGGGCGCATCGGCCGCGGCGAGACCGAGATCACTTTCGGCTGCATCACGATCCGGCAGCGCCCGATGCCGTCCTTGTCGCGGAACGGCTCGATGCCGATGATCTTTTCGCGCGCGGCGATCTCGCCCTTGATCACCCAGTAGAGCGAGCCGCCGGCGAGGATCTCGGCGTCGCGCTTGGGCACCATGCGGGTGATGTGGATGTGATGTTGCGGCAGACCCTTGTTCTTGGCGGTCTGCATCCGTTCGGCCACCCACTCCTTCAATTCCTTGACGGAGTCGCAGCCGACGGCGAGCTTGATCAGATGGAGTGGCATGCCCAAGCATTAGCCGGGCAACCCAGCATTTGGAATGCCGATCTACTCGTTATCCGCAGGCGCGGGCGCGGCGGTCGAGGCCGGCGGCGGCGCGAGCGGAACCGGCGCCGCAGGCGCACGCGCAGCCTTTTGGGGCGGCGGCTTCTTCGCAGCCGGCGGGCTCGATGCCGGAGGCGCTGCGGCCTGTGCGGAGGCCGCGGCCGGCGCACGCGGTGCTGCCGCCGCATTTGCGGCCGGCGCGGCCTGGCGCGTCGCCGCCGTGGGCTCCGGATTCATGATGCTCACCGGCGGCGTCGAGGACGCGCTCGGGAACTCGGCATTGGTTGGCCTGCCCGTCGGCATTGACGGCGGCAGCCCGGCGAGCGCGGCGTTGGCGGGCATCGCCGCTGCGGCTGCTGCGGGCGCGTTCCAGGTCGGCGCATAGCGCGCGACCAGGGTCTCGTAGAGATGGGAGTCCATGTTGGCGGCAACCTGCTGCTGGTCGGTCAGCGAGCGGAACGCGGCGCAATCGAACTGCGTGCAGCCGTCACGCGCCACCAGCACATGTGCAACGAGACCGTAACGATCCCGCTCGAGCGACTTGCGCAGCACCTTCATGTCGAGGGTCAGGCTCTTCTCCGCCGTGGCGACATCGCCGAGCGCGGTCAGGCGGTCGATCCTGGCGGCGGTGTAGGAGACCGCCGCGGCCGCAGCGTCAGGCGCGCCGAACAGCGCCTTCTCGCAGCCGGCGCCAACGGCATCGCCGGCGAGATCGTCGAGACAGGACAGCGCAGGCAGACTCGCGCTCACCACAGCTTGCGCGCGCGCCTCGGCCGGAGCGGACGGCGCGTCCGGTCCATAGAGACGCACCGTGGCTGCGCCGGCGATCGCGATGGATAGCAGGGTAATGACGGTCAGCGCGCCGTTCGCGACCGATCTGTCGGCGCGCAACAGCGTGATCAGCAGAATCAATCCGAAGAATCCGGCAGCCGCCAGCGTCATCCAAATCGGGAAGGCCGGCGAGAGCCAGATTTGGTCGAGCGAAGTGGCCCATGCCCAGTTCATGCGCGACGTCCCCTCACGCGAGCAAAGAGCGGATGGTCAAGCGAGCACCGCGAGTCGGCAACTGCCCCCGCCCACCCTTGTGAAGGTGAAGCGGGCCTTTTGACGGCGGCAGAGTACAATTCCCGGGAGGCGCCTATGCACTGACGGCGTCGGCCTTCAGGAGAGCGCGAGCTGGCTTTCCTTGGCGACGCGCTCGAAGGCTTCGGTCGAGCTTTTGATCCGATACTGGCAGTCGTCGCCTTCGGTCGGGAGCAGACGGATGACCTCATACGCGCCGCTCGCAGCCGGACGCGCGACATTGCTGGCCGTGAATAGGACGCGCGTTCCCACGGGGAATTTGTGCTTCAACACCCTCTCCATTACTCAAACAGCGCCCGCCTCGCCCAGTGTCCCACTGCGAGGGCCGGCCGGAAACCCGGGCGGCTGTATAGCACGCGTCCGATGCTTTTGGCCAGCGCCATGCCGGCATGGCCCGCGCACAATTTTTGCAGTTATTTCAGGATGATAACGGGACAGCCGGTGGGGCGATGATACCGGCGGAGCTGCTTATTCCGCCGACATGTCGCAGGCCTGTCGCACCCTCCTCCCGATCGGCTGGCGTCCCCGCCTCCGGCCGGCGCCGGTCGGACTGCCGCTCAGGCGTCCTCGAACTTGGCGATGACGAGCGTTTCGGCCAGTCCATCCCGGGTCCATTCCTGGAACGCCGGCAGCGCCATCATGGTCTCCATGTAGGCCCTGGTGTCCGGCGCCACCTCGATCGCATAGGTGCGGAAGCGGTGCACGACGGGGGCATACATGGCGTCCGCCGCACCGAAGCGGCCGAACAGGAACGGTCCCTGTGCGCCATAGCGGGTGCGGCACTCGCGCCAGATCTCCTCGATGCGCGCGATGTTCGCCTTGGCATCCGCCGACAGCGCCACGGCGCGGATCGGCCGATGCAGGTTCATGCCGCATTCGTTGCGCAGCGCCACAAAGCCGGAATGCATTTCGGCGCATACCGACCTGGCATGCGCGCGCGCGGCGACGTCGTCAGGCCAGAGCTTCGCTTCCGGATAGCGCTCGGCGACGTACTCGATGATGGCAAGCGAATCCCACACGGTGACGTCGCCGTCGACCAGCACGGGCACCTTGCCGGCGCGGCTGAAGGACAGGATCTGCGCCTTGTCGGCGGGATCGTCGGTGTAGAGCGGGATCAGCGTCTCCACGAACGGGATGTCGTTGGCGCGGAGCGCGAGCCAGGGCCGCATCGACCATGACGAGTAGTTCTTGTTGCCGATCGCGAGTTTCAGCGCAGCCATGTCACTGGTCCTTCGTTTAGTCCTGCAGTTGCAGCCGCTTTTTAGCGCCATCGCCTGCCGCCAATCAATCGTTGCTCGCCCGCTTTGTGGGAGCTGAAATGCGTCGGCCTCGTGCTGATTTGCGTCTACGCCTTCTTCAAATTCGCCTGGGCCTATCGCCTGTTCAACTATGTCGCAATCCTGTTTGGCGGTATGCCGCCGGCCTCACAGCGCGACACCCCCGAGGCCGAAGCCCACGTCATCCGCACCTCGCGCCTGTTCGAATCCGCCGGCCGCCACTCCAACCGCGGCCAGCGTGCCTTCTTCTTCGCGCTCGGCTATCTCGGCTGGTTCGTCAGCCCCTGGGTGCTGTTCGTGACCACGGCAGCGGTCGTGGTCGTGACCTGGCGGCGGCAGTTCGCGTCCAGCGCCTGGGCCGCGATGGCACCGGGGCGGTGGATGGTGGTGAGGGGATGAAGCGAGGGCATTGAGCCACGTGTCCCGGACAAGCTGCAACGCGTGAAGCGTTGCGGCGCAGAGCCGGGACCCAGCGCCACACGGATTGCTCGGAGGCATGGGCCCCTGCTCTGCAGCGCATCGTCGAACCGGACGATGCTTCGCATCGCCGGGGGGACGCTGCGCTGCGTCCGGGGCACGAGATCGGATCACAGACATGCCTTCGCGATCTCGCGGCTGCTTCGCCCGAGCTTTGCTTCGTCTCGCCGCCCTCAGATGCAAGAGGGCGCAGGGAAGGCCGGGTGCCGGCGGCACCCGCGGTCCGCTGCGCTGGAGCACACGCAGGAAGAACCGCACAGCAGCATACAGGTGAAGCCCAACACACGGCCTTCCCTGCGCGATGGTCGGACGGCTTATGCCGCGCTCTCCTGGGAGCCGAGTTCCCTCTGGCCTCCCTCGCTCCCGCGAAAGTCACCGGCACCGCGCCGGTTGACGCCAATGCCGCATTCGCCAGAGCTTGACCGTAGCAACGACGGCCAGGACCACACGGTTTTGCCGTACGCGCGGTCCGTTGGCGCCGCAGGGTTCGACGGCGTTGTGCACGTTGCCATCGAAATGCCGGCGCGACGAACCTGACAGCGCCGCTCGTCCGTACGAAGCCTCGGGCTCACGGAGAGCAATCCGCCCCGCCCTCAGCTCTCGTACACGACGCTGCCGCGTCCACCGCAAGCCCGGCTCGCGACAATGACGACCTCATGATCGCCCCTCGAGATTGAGCCGGGATGGGCGATACATACGCCATTTCCGAATTTCGGTAAAGTGGAATATTTTAGAGCGGGCAGGTTGACAGAGAAGCGAAACACCCTGCTCTCGTAGCCCGGATGGAGCGCGAGCGTAATCCGGGACAATTCGAGCTGCCGGGCGAGCAGCCCCGGATTACGCTTTGCTCCATCCGGGCTACACGACTACACGACGACGCGCTATCCGCCGAAATCCTTCGGGCTGAACGGCAGATCCAGCACCTTCCATTCCCCGTACAGATTGGCCGGCAACATCTTGTAGGGTTGGCAGTTCTGCAGCGCGCTCGTTGCGGACTTGACGATGGCCACGCCCTTGGCGGACGGCGGCGCCTCGATCAGGATGGGCTCGCGCGCCAGCGTGCCGTCGGTGGCGAACACGGTGCGCAGCTTGACATGGACGTTGTCGGTCGGTGCGACGCCGGCCGGCAGCTTGGCGCAGCCGCGCAAGTGACGGCGAAGCTCCGCGACGACCTCGGGCGGAAGCTTCGCAGCGATCGAATCGTTGGCATCGCCGCCGTCATCCTTGGCGCCTTTCGGCTCGACCGGCAATTCGGGCGGCAAGCCCAGCATGACCCCGTACTTGATGGTGACGTCCGGTTGCGGCGTCTGATAGGCCGGCGGCGGCGCGGCCTGCGGCGGCGCGTTGGCCTCACGCTGCTTCGAGGCCTGCGGCTGCTTCTGCTGCGGCTCGGGCGAGGCCTGCTGTGACGGCGATGGTTCTGCCGCCTGCGGCCTGGCCGCAGGCTTCGATGCCTCCGCCTTGTCGGTGATATCCGGCTTCGGCAGCTTCAGATCGGGGAGCGGCTCTGGCGGCTTCGCCTCTTCCTTCTTCTCCTCGGCCTTGGTTTCCTCCTGCTTCACCTGCTCCGGCGTGACGATGTCGACCGCGACGGTTTCGGGCGCCTGACTATGAAACGGACGGACCTCGCTAATCACGATGATCAGCGCCACCAACGTCAGATGGGCGATTGCCGAGGCGGCAATGTCCGTCCGTATGATCTTCCCCAGTTCCATCGACCGATCTTGGGTTGCCCCCGCGGTCCTAGCATACCCCGGGTCCCTCTCAATCCCATTTCGGGGCGAAGCCAAAGTCGGTCAGGCGTCCCTTCGGATTGGCGAGCGCGGCGATCCGGTCCATCTCGTCTTCCGACAGCTCGAAATCGAAGATCTCGATGTTCTCCGACAGGCGCTCGATGCGCGAGGTGCGCGGGATCGCAGCGACATTCTGCTGCACCAGCCAGCGCAGGCAGACCTGCGCCGCCGTCTTGCGGTGGACGCGACCGATCTCGGCCAGCGTCTGGTCGGACTTGATGCGGCCCTTGGCGATCGGGCTGTAGGCGACGAGGGCAAGGCCATGCTGGTCGCAGGCCGCCCGTACCTTCGCCTGATCGAGATAGGGGTGATACTCGACCTGGTTGCAGACCAGCGGCTCCGCCGACAGCGCGACCGCCTGCTCGATCAGTGCCACGGTGAAATTGGAGACGCCGATGTGGCGGGTCAGGCCCATCGTCTTCGCATGCGACAGCGCGCCCAGCGTCTCCGCGAGCGGCACATGAGGATTGGGCCAGTGCAGCAACAACAGATCGACCGAGGGAAGCCGCAGGCGAGCGAGGCTCTCCTTCACTGAGCGTTCGAGATCATGGGGTGCGAAATGGTTGGTCCAGACCTTGGTGGTGAGGAATACGTCGTCGCGGCGCACGCCGGAGGCGCGCAAACCGTCGCCGACCTCGCGCTCATTGTCGTAGACCTGCGCGGTGTCGATATGGCGATAGCCGAGCCGTAGCGCCTGCTCGACCACGCGCGCGGCCGGCCTTCCGCTCAGCTCCCAGGTCCCGAGACCGATCGCCGGAATCCTTGCGCCATTGGCCTCGACGAACAGCATGAGGAATCCTCTTCCGTTGCGACAGCCCCAGAAGTCATTATGGACCCGGTCGATGATACTGCCAACGGAAGCCGCGGCAGCCAGGCGGGATATTCGATGCAGGCCTAACGGGAGGTTGTGCGTCAGGCCTCGGCGTCGGGCCTTGGCGTCAGGCCTTTGGCGTCAGGCCTTGGCGTCAGGTCTTGGCGAGCGCCTGGAACACCGTGTCGGGGGCATGCGCGATCACCGTGAGCAGTGCGCGGGCCGGGCCGCGCGGGGCGCGTTTGCCCTGCTCCCAGTTGCGGATGGTCTCGACGGGTACGCCGAGCCTGGCGGCGAACTCCATCTGGGTCAGGCAGGCGCGCCGGCGCAGATCGCGCACCGCGAGCGGGCCGGTGTCAGACGGCGCCGCATTGGTCGTCGGCTGAACCGAAAGCGGCTGGACCGGAAATTCCTGCCCATTCCGCAATTCGACGATCCGTCCGTCCGCCTTCAGCCGCAACCGCATGCCCATTCCCCCAAGCAAAGGCGATGATGCGGCAGGTCGCTTAAAGTCGGATTAAAGACGGTTGTCGTCATTCCGGGGCGCGCGAAGCGCGAGCCCGGAATCCATTGTGCAGCGTCGACGCGGACAAATGGATTCCGGGTTCGCGCCAAGTGGCGCGCCCCGGAATGACGATGGGGTGAGACCTACTTCAACCCGAACCAGAGCGTCGCAATCCCGAGGAAGGAGAAGAAGCCGACGACGTCGGTCACGGTGGTCACGAACGTGCCCGACGCCACCGCCGGGTCGGCCCGCACGCGATCCAGCGCCATCGGGATCAGGATGCCGCCGAGCGCGCCGGCCACGAGGTTGCAGACGATGGCGAGCCCGATAACGATGCCGAGGCCCGGGATCTTGAACCAGGCCACCGCGGCGATGCCGGTGATCACGGCGAAGGCGAGGCCGTTGACGAGGCCCACCAGGGCCTCGCGCATCACCACGCGCCAGGCGTTGGAGGAACCGAGCTCGCGCGTCGCCAGCGCCCGCACCGCCACCGTCATGGTCTGGGTCGCGGCATTGCCGCCCTGGCTCGCCACGATCGGCGCCAGCACCGCGAGCGCGACCATCTTCTCCAGCTGGCCCTCGAACAGGCCGAGCACGGAGGACGCCAGGAACGCGGTGGCGAGGTTCACCAGCAGCCAGTTGAAGCGGCCGCGGGCGATGGTGAGGAACGTGTCCGACAGCTCTTCGTCGCTGGTGACACCGCCGAGCGCCTTGAGGTCCTCGTCCGCCTCCTCCTCGATGACGTCGACGACGTCGTCGACGGTGATGACGCCGACGAGGCGATCCTGGGTGTCGAGCACGGGCGCAGCGACGAGATTGTATTTGCCGAACATGCGCGCCACCTCTTCCTGGTCCTCCAGGACGGAGACGCGGCGGCGGTCCTCGTCGGTGAGCTCGGTCAGCGCCACCGGCCGGCGCGTGCGCAGGAGCACGTCGAGCGGCACCGCGCCCTGCCAGTGCTGTTCCTTGTCGACGACGTAGATCTCGTAGAAGCGGTCGGGCAGATCCGGCGTCTCACGCATGTAGTCGATCGCCTGGCCGACCGTGAAATCCTGGGGCACGGCGATGAACTCGGTCTGCATGCGGCGGCCGGCGGAGTTCTCCGGGTACAGCAGGCTGCGCTCGAGCGCGACGCGCTCCTTGAGCGGCAGCTTCTCCAGAATCTCTTCCTGCTCCTCGGCACCGAGGGTTTCCAAGAGCTCGACCGCATCGTCGGATTCGAGCTCGCGGACGCCCTCGGCGACCGTCTCCGGCGGCAGCTCCTCGAGGATCTCCTCGCGGACGGTCTCATCGACCTCGTTCAGCGCCGAGAAATCGAAATCGCGGCCGGTGAGCTCGACCAGGCGGACGCGGTCGTCGGGCTCGAGGGCGCCGATCAGATCGCCGAGATCGGCCTCGTGCAGCTCCGCGACGCAGGCACGCAGCGCCGCGCTGTCCCCGGCCTCGATCGCACGGGCGACCTCCTCGACGAATTCGTGCCTGATATCGCCGTCTTCATTGCGCATCGGCACGTGGTCGAGTACCGAATCCGCAGCCGATGGGGCAACGTCCAGATGTTCATCCATGGCGCGCCTCGCCGTTTGACAGGTTGGAACCGGTGGTGTGAGCTGAGGCTTCAGGCAATACCCACAAGGCAAAGCCGAGCGCAATGGCAAAGATGCTGCGACTAAGGTGGACCTCGACCATGGCGGGCGCGCTTGTCGCAACCGTCATCGGCAATGCCGCGACCGTCATCGGCGCCGCCGAGACGGAGGCCGCCGAGTGCCCGCGCAAGGACGCGCTCGGCACCTCGCGCGTCTTCAGCGTCGATCCCAAGACCTATCCGCGCGTGGGCCTGAAGAGCTTTCCGCAGACGCTGCCGCTGGCCGATCGCGAGGTCGTGCTGACCTTCGACGACGGGCCGAACCCGCCGACGACGTCGAAAGTGCTGGCGGCGCTGGCACAGGAATGCGTGCGCGCGACCTTTTTCCTGATCGGCCAGCACGCCTCCGAGCACCCGGACATGGTCAAGCGCATCGCCCGCGAGGGCCACACCGTCGGGCATCACTCCTACTCGCATCCGTTCATGGGGCGTATTCCGTTCGAGAAGGCCATGGCCGACATCGATCGGGGCATTGCCGCAGACGAAATGGCGCTACACGGAGTCTCGACGACGACACCCTCGACGCCGTTCTTCCGCTTTCCCTATTTCGAGTCGACCCAAGCGCAGCTCGACCTGCTCCAGTCGCGCGGCATCATTGTGTTCGGGGCCGATTTATGGGCCAGCGACTGGGAGGAGTTGACGCCGGAGCAGCAATTGAAGCTCGTCACCGAGCGTCTCGCCGCGAGCGGAAAGGGCATCATCCTCTTCCACGACAACAAGGCGCGCACGGCCGCAATGATGCCGGCGTTTCTACGGTATCTGAGGGAGAACGACTATCGGGTGGTCCACATCGTCCCGGCGGGCACATCACAGAAGAGCGCCGATACGCGCTGATGCCGGAATGTCACGCCCGGGCAAAATGGGGTGATTTGGGGCCAATTAACACTCTGTTCATGCTACCCCGTGAAGATGAGAGCGGCTGCGGCTGAACCGTTTTGAGCCATCTCCGACCTATCTAGGGCGCCAAATTGCATGGGGGCAGACGAGGTTCATGATCGGAAGTAGCGTTGTTTTGCGGACGCGATCGTGGATCGTCCTCTGTCTGGGAATGCTCACCGCCGGTTCGCCGGCCGCGCTCGCAGCCGAGTGTCCCGGCCACCCCGACGCCCTCGGCACCTCCCGCACCCTCGTTGTCGATCCGCGCGAACATCCGCTGATCGGCACCATGCAGTACCGCGAGACGCTGCCGCTGAAGGACCATGAGGTCGTCCTGACCTTCGACGATGGTCCGATCCCGAAATATTCGAACCAGGTGCTCAAGATCCTCGCCGACGAATGCATCAAGGCGACCTTCTTCATCGTCGGCAACCAGGCCAAGGCCAATCCGGAAGGCGTGCGCAAGCTGGTCGCGGCGGGCCATACCGTCGGCACGCACAGCATGGACCATCCGCTGACCTTCGACCGGATGCCGATCGAGAAGGCCGAGGCGGAGATCAATGGCGGCATCGAATGGACCGCAGCCGCGATGACCGATCCGTCGCAGCTCGCCCCGTTCTTCCGCATTCCCGGGCTGATGCGCGCCGAGGGCATCGAGAACCATCTGATCTCGCGCGGCCTCCAGGTCTGGAGCGCCGACTTCCCGGCCGACGATTGGCGGCACGTCTCGTCCGACCGCGTCTACCAGCTCGCGATCCAGCGGCTGGAGGCCAAGGGCAAGGGCATCCTGCTGCTGCACGACATTCAGGCCCGCACGGTGGCGGCGCTGCCCAAGATCATCCGCGACCTCAAGGCGCGCGGCTATCGCATCGTGCATGTGGTGCCTGCCACGGCCGAGCGGCCGGCGACGCCGACCACGCCGGTCGAATGGCTGATGCATCCGCCAACCGAGACGACGCCGATCGCGCGCTGGCCACGCGTGCCGCATTTCGTGTTCACGCAGACCAGGACGCTGCCGGCGCCCGCGCTCGCGGACCTCAATGTGCAGGGCGAACATCAGTCGCTGCTGCCGCGCCGGAGCAAGGGCCAGATCGACCTCGCATCCACCCTGCCCGTCCCGGGTCGCGATCTGTTCGCGATTCCGGAAGGCTCGGTCGAGGTGCTGATGTCGACGACCTCATCGCGGCGCGCCGCGACCCGGCTCGCCATGGCGGCCGAGAGGCCGCATCCGGCCAAGGACAAGGCAGCACAGGGCAGAGGCGCGAAGGGCAAGACGGCCAAGCTGCATGGGCGGCGTACCGCCCAGGCGGCGCCGGCTGCAGCGGATCACGCCGCGCAGCCCGTCGACATCGTACCCAAGAGTACCGCAGCGAAGAGCGCCGCGGCCAATGGCGCGGCCTCCAAGGGCGTGCCGCCCCGTCCGACCCGCGTCGCCAGCCTGAAAAAGCGCGCCTAAAGCGCGATGAGATTAGGATGAATCATCATCGCGCTTTAGGTTGTTGTTTATGCATGATCTTTTCGGAAAACCGCTTCGCACTTTTCCGGATCATGCTTTAGCTGCTATTGCCGCATGATGGCGGCGACGCAGAGCAGCACGATCAGCGCCAGGAAGAACAGGTCCATGTAGGACTTGAGCTCGCCGTCCCGCCGCAGCCGCGCGACGTCGGTGATCACCTGCTTGCGCGCGGTGGTGCTGCCCGAACCGTCGTTGATCGGAGCCTGAAGGCGCTTGGTCTCGGCCTCCAGCTTCTCGATCTTCTGGAAGAAGTAGAACGCCCGCAGCGTCGAGGCCGCGCGCATGGCGGCATAGACCAGCACCAGGATCGCCAGGATCGCCCGGTTCGGATACTTTTCCATGAAGTTCAAGCTGAAATAGACCACCGCCATGAAGGCGAAATTGGTGAGGAAGCGGTAGACGAAACTGAGAAAAACCATGCTGGCTCGAACCTTGAGGGGGTCGCAACCCTATGGTGTTGCGACGTGCGGGATCGGGACCCAGACCGGAACGGCGAGCCTGGATACGGCCCGTCTACGCCAAGTTTGTTTCAACAAAGATACTGCCGCCCCCGCAACTAGCCGCCTTTTAGCCTGAGGCGGCCATAAGGCAAGCCGGAGCATGGCCCATGGCCTCGCGCGCGCGAACGGCCCGCAACGGCTCAATGGCGATTTGGCCGAAGGCGCGGTAAACTGTGACCGCCACCAGATGTGGGGTTCTTCCGATGTCGAAGAAGGGAATCACGGGCCACGACGACTGGGTTCTGACCGAGGCACTCGCGACCGCCCTGGTCGCGCTGGAGCAGCTCGAACCGAAGCACCAGCCGAACGCGCATATGGAGGACATCCGCAAGCTGCTCGCGAACGGCAAGGAGCCGGCAGCGGTGAGCCTGCATCTTGCGCAGGCCAAATGCCGTCTGTTTCCCGAGCTCGACCCGCTGCAGATCTACCGGGAATACGGCATCGGCGAGGAGTATGGCTGAGGCCGCCGGTCGACGATCGAGCTCAAGGCCCGCCGGCGACCGATCCTGCGATCACCATGACAAGCGCGCCGAGGTCGATCTTGCCGTTGACCGTCAGCTCCTCCGAGGCCGCTCCGTCTCCCGCGCCCTGCACCTTCAGCGATTGCGGCCGGTCGGCGGCCTGACGCTGCAATTCGCCGACGATCGCTTCCTTGAGTTTCTCTTCCAGCATGGGCACCTCCTCAAGCCGCCATCGCGCGGCAGGATTGGGCGCAGGAGCGGCACGTCGCGACGCATTCGTCCATGCCGCCGATCCGGGCGCAATCCTCGGCACATTCGGTGCAGATTTCGGCGCACTCACCGCAGGTGTGCTTATGATGCGGCGTGTTGATCAGCATGAAGTGCGCGGCGGTCCGGCACATTTCGGCGCAGGCCATCATCAGGCGGAAATGCTTCGGCTCAACATGCTTGCCGCCGGTCTCGAGGCAATGGTTCATCGCCGTGCCGAGACATGTCTGGTAGCAGCTCATGCAAAGCGCGATGCAGCGGGTCATGTCTTCGGATTGAGCCATCGGTTGTCTCCAGTTGCGCGCCCCGCTCCGCTCGACCAAAGCGGGGCAACGCGCTTCGTTCCCGGTTCCAGTCGATTGTGAGGCTCACCGCCGTCCCATCACGCAAATCGCGGCGGCAGGCTGTTGTGGATCGTGCAGGCCGCGATGGCCGCGTGGCCGAACGCGACCGAGATCTGGTGCAGGTCGGTGACGACGTCGCCGATTCCGTAGAGCCTGGCGATCGACGTGCGCTGGTGATCGTCGACCTTCAAATGACCGTCCGCAGTGTGGTCGGCGCCCAGCGCCATCGCGAGCTGGGAGCGAACCTCCGCGCCCATCGCAGGATAGACGATGTCGAATTGCGCGGTACGTCCGTCGGCGAAATCCGCTTCAACGCCGCCGCCTCGCCGCGCCAGGCGCAGCTCGGGCGCGAACACGATTCCGACGCCCGCGTCGGACAGCTCCGACGTTGCGGCCTTCGCGTCGTCCGCGCCGGTCGCAAGCAGCGTCACGTCGCGCGCATAGCCACGCAGAAAGAGCGCCTTTGCGGCGGCACGATCCAGCGGCCCGACGACGCCAATGCGGCGGCCGGTGGCCTCGAAGGCGTCGCAGATCGGGCAGTAGCGCAGGAGTCCGTCCGCGACCGCCGCGCGCCACTCCGCGAACGGCGGATGGGTATCGACGATCCCGCAGGCGAGAATGACTGTGGCGGCCGCATGCCCGCGGCCATTCCAGCTCGCTTCAAAACCGTGTTCGTGACGCTGCAACGCCGTGACCTCGGCCTCCACGCGTGTGACGGCGAGCTCGTTCAGCTGGGCCGACATCCGCTCGATCAGCTCCGCGCCGGACAGGCCGTGGACGAAGCCGGGGACATTGTGGCTGCGCGGGATCAGGGCCGCCCGGCTCGCGCCGGCGTCCACGACGCAGACGCGGCGGCGGAAGCGCGCCAGATAGATCGCGGCCATCAGTCCCGCCGGCCCGCCTCCGACGATCAGGCATTCAAGGGGGGGCGCGCCGGTCATTTGGGGTTCGGATCCGCAAGACCGGCGCCGGGCTCATCGAGGCGCCCGCTTCGCGCGAGCCGGACGGCGTTGCCGAGCGCGCGCGCCGCATTCTGCACTTCCTGCTGGAATTCGCGGTCCTCGTCGAGCTCGCGATGGGATGTGGCGTATGGCTCGTCGTAGCCGACATAACCGTCGAGCTCGGCGTAGCGCCCTGCCGAGATCAGCTGCATGTCGGTCAGCCAGTCGGACAAGGCCCGTCGCACGCCCTCGGCGCCGACCGCATCGCCGTGAACGACGAGGCCGAAATGGCGGCCGGCGAGATGACGCGGATAGGGCCAGCCCTTCAGCTCGATCGCCTTGGCTTCCGCGGCGTTCTTGCCGTGGGTCGAGGTCGGATCGGGATTGCCGCCGTCGGCGCAGACCATGCGGTCCATCATCGCCTTGAGACCGGCGGGCACGTGATACCAGTTCACGGGCGCCACGATCAGAATGCCGTGGGCGGCAACCCAGAGCGGATAGATCTCGTTCATCCAGTCGTGGGTCTGGCCCAGCGAGTAGTTCGGATAGCAGCTGCACGGCCAGTGGCACAGCGGCATGGCGGTGCCGACGCAGGACTTGCAGGGGTGAATGGTTTTGCCGAATTCCGAAGCGAGGCGCGACAGATCGAGGATGTCAACGGCAAATCCCATCTCGATGAAGACGGGCTCGGCCAGCTTGACCAGCCGCCAGGTCTTGGACATCTCGCCGGGACAGGTGTGCTCGCTGCGGGCCGAGCCGTTGATGATCAGGATGCGCGGCGTCTCGTCGGCATCGTCGTGGCGACGCTGCGCCTCCAGGATTTTTGAGCGCGCATCGAGCCAGTCGACGGCAAGATCGTAGTTCGGGTCGGAAAAGCCTGCGCCGGCCTTCCGCGTCAACGGTGCCTTGCGCGAATGGCTGTAGGCGTCCCAGGCCGCAGCGATGATGGCATCGAGCTCGCGCCCAAGCGGAGCAAAGGCGGGATCGACGAACTGACGCTTGTAGCGCCGCTCGAACTCCTCACGCGACAGCTTGACGGGCGGCATCCCCTTGCGAATGTCGGCGTCCGTCATGCTGGCTCCTGGCGAAGTCGAATCCCTCCGACCCAACCCGGCGCCCAGCGCGCGGTTCCCAAGCCTTACTGGCGAACAAGCTCCTGCGGCGCATCGAATTTGGCGATCCGTTGATCGAGCCGCCACAGCTCGATGCGATGCACCAGGACGAGCGAGGCGGCTTCGCGCTTGGCCTGCTCGTCGTCGTCGCAGACGAGGTTGATGCATCCGAACACGTGCCCGTCCGGATCGATCTGGAACGCGCGGTAGTGCTTGATACTTGCCACTATAGGTGTCCTCGCCTTGGAGCGACGGGTGCGCTGAGCCAATCCGTGAGGTTCGAGGTCACTTCGTTCTGCTTGGCGCGACGCAGCAGCATCTCGCGTTCCCTGCCGGGCGGCAGGTTGCGGGCGCGCTCGCGGGCGCTTTCGGCGAAAGCGGCCAGCCGCTCCTGAAGCGTTTGGGTCTGTTTCCTGCGGTTACGTTTGGCGGTCATTTGTACTTTTGAACTTTCGTGGACAATTCGGTTGGAAGGAAATCGGCCCCGGCGGGGGATCGGGCGCCGGGGCCCAGGTTCTCTTGTCACTCAAGTCGCTTGCCGGTCGAGGCGGCTCGGCCCGGCAACGATTGTAGCTTCCGTCGCAACAGCCGGTTCCAGCATTTCAATAAGTTAACGCTGCGCGATTTTGCGCAAAGCACAACCGCAGGACCGATCGGTTTGGACTGCGCCGGAACCGAAATGCTGATTCGTATGTTCAAGGACGACTTGAAGGAGGATCATCATGGCAAGAGCAGCATGGAAACGACCGGGCTCACCGATCGGCCGCAAAGAACCGCGCAAGGCAAATCCCGCCTACAAGCGCCGCGCGCGCGAGCCGTGGACAGCGGCGGATGTAAGCAAGCTGAAGCAGCTTGCGAAAGGCAACACGCCGACCGGCGTGATGAGCATCAAGCTGCAGCGCCCCGTCACGGCCATTCGCAGCAAGGCGCAACGCGAGGGAATATCGCTGCGGCCGGTCAACCGCTCCCCGTACAATCGGCGAAGCAAGGCCGCGAAGCGGCGCTGACGACGCGCATCGCGCCGGGCTAGCTTGGCGGTTGCAGGCCCGGCGACCTCAGCCACTCGCTCATCTGAGACCCCGTTTCCGCCTGACGCGCCTTGCGCAGGACTTCGTCGCGCGCCGCGCCGGGCGGAAGCAAGCTGGCCTGTTCGCGTAGCCGCTCCGCCTCGGCGGCGAGCCGCGCTTCCAGAGTGTCGACTTGCTTGAATCGATGTCGCGTCCTCATCAGGCGTCCTCCTGGTGCATGAGGTCGAGCGCGCCGTTGCGTTCCGACGGGTATTGGAGCCGGCTGCACAGCCTGGCCAACGATCTAACGTTCCAGAAAGGGAACGGTTGCCTGTTTCGGCGAAAAGACCGGAGTTACGATTCCTCGTTGTCGCGGCGCGCTCTGATCTCGGAGCGAAGCATGGCGCTGTCCATGATGGCGAGGCGCAGATCGTTCACCGCGTCGCCGTAGCGTCCCGCGACTTGTCTGTGCTGCTCCCGGAGGGCTCGGCTCTCTTCGATAGCGCGCGTGGCGCGGGCAAACAGCGTGTCTGGCATCAGGGATCATGCGACAGAGCTCGCGAGCGCGCACTTGCATAGGTTACTCAAATGGAGCCAACGGCTCAAAAAGCGTCGTCGCTTAACCTGGATCAAGTCGCCACAACCCCGCCGGACCGCCCTCAACCACGTACCGGTAGCCCGGAACAGGAATCGGCCGACAGATCCTCGATTTCCTTAGCTGAAACGCCACAGCGGGTGTACGGTGATCTCATCACTGGCTGTGGCTCTGCCCGTAGGCGCCGGTGGCTGAGAGACCGATGGTGCTCCCGCCTGCATGACCCGGGGGAGCGCCTGATGGCGAAGCCGACTCGTTATCCGTTGCAGTCCGATGAGAAGCACGTGGAGCAGGTTCGCAAGGCGATCCGTGAAGCGCTGGCGGTATTGACGCTTCCTCGACCGGATACGTTTCTGGGCCGGAAAACTCACGAGCCCTTTCCAAGTGAAGACGATGATGATGTGCAGGACGGACAGCGCCCCAAACCGGCGTGATTGCGAGCAGGACGACATCCTGTTCCGGCCCATCTCAGCGAAACGACTCGTCTGGCCGGAACGGAACGGCATCAACGGACCGCTTCAGTCGCCCGGTAGATCCCGAGATAGCTAGGCGAATATAGCGCCGCGTTCTTGAGCGCATCGAGGTCCGGGATGGTCAGGGTCCGCTCGCGCAGCACGATCAGCTTCGCCGCGCGCAGCTCCTGGAGCGTCCGATTGAGGTGAACGACGGAAAGCCCCGTCGCATCGGCGAGATCCGTTTGCGTGACGGGCATGAGGCAGGAATTGCCGTCGACCAGCCCCACCGGTCGAAGCCGCTCGAAGATTTCGCAGAACAGATGCGCCACGCGCTCCAGCGCGACGCGACGGCCGAGATTGATCGCCCATTCCCGCTGGATCGCATTGTTGAGCAGCGTCTCGCACCAGAACGCTTCCGACAGCGCGGGATTGTTGGCCAGGAGGCTCTCGAAGCGAGTGCGCTTGATCTCGGCATAGACCACGGGCGTCAGCGCCACGATGGAATGATCCATCTCCGACAGCAGGTAAGCATGCGCATCGCAGCTTTCGCCCGGGAAGATGAAATTGACGATCTGGCGCCGGCCGTCATCGAGCGTCTTGTAGCGGCCGAGCCAGCCCGACAACAGGACGCGGACGGCATCGACGGAATCACCCTCGCTGATCAGATCCTCGCCGGATCCGGCGCGCTGGAGGCCCTCGAGCATGGCGTATTCCAGCGATGAGCGAGCCTCGGCCGACAACGGCCGTAGCGCGCTCAGCCGACGAATGGCCGGCTCCAAAACGCTGCGATCGGCTGTCGACAGCGGCATCAGGCAGCCACCACCGGCGTGTGGAAAGCGCGCTTTGTCAAGGGGATGGTGATGGTGCATTGCAGCCCGGCAGAATTGAATGCCATCGTGGTCTGCCCCTTCAGCTCGAACGCCAGTGTGCGCTCCAGAAGCTCGGTCCCGAATCCTTTTCGCGGCCTTGTCGTGACAGCAGGCCCGCCGCGCTCCCGCCACTCGAACACCAGCTCCGCCGGCTCGATGCTCTCATCGACGCGCCAGGTGACCTCGATGCGCCCGCTTGGCTGACTGAGTGCCCCGTACTTGAGCGCATTGGTGGCGAGTTCGTGGATCGAGAGCGCGAAGGTTTCGGCGGCCTTGGGCTGGAAACGGATTTTGGGGCCCGAAACCCGCATCTGCTCGCCTTCCCTGGCATTGTAGGCGAGCAGCTCCTCGACGACGAGATATTCCAGATCGACGCCGCCTTCGGGATCGCGCGTCACCAGCGCCTGGGTGCGGGCGAAGGCGTTGAGACGCCCGTCGAGATGGGAAGCGTATTCCTCCACGGTCGAGCTCGTTTCCGCCGAGCGGCGGGCAATCGAGCGCACCACGCCGAGCGTGTTGCGGACCCGGTGCTGGAGCTCGGCCAGCAGCAGGCGCTGCCGCTCCTCGGCGCGGGTGATTGCGGTGACGTCGATGAAGGTCATGACGACACCCGCGATGAAATTGTCGATGCTGCGATATGGCAGGATGCGCACGATATAACGCGTGCCGCTGTCCGGCGCGCTCAGCTCGCGCTCGACGCTGGCGAGCGTGCGCAGCACCCGGCGGACGTCGTCGTAAAGCTCCTCGATCGGGATGCGCGCCTTGATATGGCTGATCGGGCGGCCCGTGTCGGTCTCGACCAGATGCAGGAGCTGGGTGATGGCGGGCGTGAAGTTCATCACGCGCAAATCGTTGTCGAGGAACACCGTGGCGATCTGCGTGCTCTCGAGGAAATTCTTGAGGTCGCTGGTGGCGCGCGTCAGCTCCTGAACGCGGTGCGCCAGCTCGCCGTTGACGGTGGTCAGCTCCTCGTTGACCGATTGCAGCTCCTCGCGCGAGGTCTCCAGCTCCTCGTTGGCCGACTGCAACTCCTCGTTCAGCGATTGGTATTCCTCGTTCGACGATTTCAGCTCCTCGTTGGTGCTCTCGAGCTCCTCGATGGTCGCCTGAAGGCGCTCGCGGGTCGCACGCAGATCGTTCTCGAGACGCTCGACATGCTCGGTGCGCACCAGGGCGCTGGGATTGGTGGGGTCGGCCTCGATGGTCCGCGCCGGGCCGTCCTTGAACAGGACGACGAAATTGCGGTGGCCGCCGGCGCCCTCCTGGATCGGCTCGACTGTAATGTCCACCAGGACGCGGTGACCGTTCACCCCGAGTTGCACCTGCTCGGCATGGACGGACTCGTTGGTCTCGGCCGCGCGGCTGAGTGCGGTACGCAATTCCAGCCGGAGATCGCGGTGCACGAGCTGCAGCAGATCGAGCGTGGCGGCGCCTGCGTTCGGCTCGATGTAGCGGCCGGTGCGCCCGGAGAAATGCAGGACCTGGAAATTGTCGTCGGTGATGACATAGGCCGGGGCATAGCGCTCCGCGATGCGCTGCGCCCGCCGCTCCAGGCCGACGTCGGGCCCGAACGAGCGAACCGGCGGCACCTCGACCGGCGTCCTGCCCGCCGCGGTCGTGATCGGAAATTCCGGCGGCAGCCGCGTTCCGGTCTCGAGCTTCTTGAATATCCGGGCGCGGCGGTCGACGGGGGCGAACAGCTTCGGATGCCGGGTCACGTTCTCGGAATTGCCGAGGAACAGATAGCGCTCCGGCAGCAGCGCGAAATGGAACAGCGGAATCACGCGGTTCTGCAGCTCGGCATTGAGATAGATCAGCAGATTGCGGCAGGAGACGAGATCGAGCTTGGAGAACGGCGCATCCTTGATGACGTTGTGCTGCGAGAAGATGCACATCTCGCGCAGCTCCTTCACCACGCAATAGGTGTCGCCTTCACGCACGAACCAGCGCGCCAGCCGCTCGCTGGTCATGTCCGCCTCGATATTGGTGCGATAGCGGCCGACGCGGGCAGTCGCGAGCGCCCGTCCATCGATGTCGGTGGCGAAGATCTGGACCTGCGGCAGGGAGTCCATCCGCGCCATGTGCTCGCGCAGGAGAATGCCGACCGAATAGGCCTCCTCGCCGGTGGCGCAGCCGAGCACCCAGACGCGGACCTGCTGGCCAATCCCCTTGCCCTCGAAGATCTTGGGAATGATCTGCGTCTCCAGCACCTCGAATTCGCGCTTGTCGCGGAAGAATTCGGTGACGCCGATCAAGAGATCGTTGAAGAGATTTTGGGCCTCGTCCTTGTCGTTGCGAAGGAGATCCACATAAGCGGCAATGTCGTCGATCCGGACCACCTGCATGCGCCGCTGCACCCGGCGCAGGAAGGTGTTCTGCTTGTAGCCGTGAAAATCGTTGCCGGTCTTGTTTCGCAGGATGTCGGCGATGCGCGCCAGCGAAGTCGCGGCCGCCGCCAGAACCTCGTCGAAGCCCTGCTTCTCCTCCAGACGCCTGAGGTGACGGGCATAGACCTGGATGTGCTCGGGGATATCCTCGGGCGGCAGCACATAATCGGCAATCGCAGCGGGCGTGTTGCCGTCGAGATGCCCGGCCTCCTCCGCATGTCCGGTCTTCTCTGCGATGGCGAGGCCGCCGTGATCCTTCAGCGTCGCGGTGCCCAGCGTGCCGTCGCCCCCGGTGCCCGCGAGGATGACACCGATCGACTGCTCGGCGCGCTCCTCGGCCAGCGAGACCAGGAAGCTGTCGATCGTGGCGCGTTCGCCGGGCGCCTGCTCGGCCTTGCGGATTGCGAAGCGATCACCCTGGATAGTGGTGATCATGGCGGGTGGACACAGATAGATCGTGCCGCCTTCGATGGGGTGGCCGTCGGCGATCTCGGCGATCTTGTTGCCGTTGGAATTCTGCACGAGGTTGCGCAGCCGCGGCTCGTCGAACGCCTCGTGGTGCTGGAGCGCCAGCACGATGGCCTGATCGGCCCCGACCGACATCTTGGCGAAGAAGCGCTCGATGCTATCCAGCGCGCCCGGCGAGGCGCCGACCCCTATGATCAGCGGGGTCTTGCTCTGGCGGTTTGCATCGACCGGCTGGTCGCCGTTTTCGCTCATGGCTCTGGTGGCTCACTGGCTGGCGGGAACCCGATGGGCGCCCCGCCCTGCACATAGCAGAATTCAATATTATCCCAACACATCAAAGGCAAAAATGTCCCGGGCATCTCTTTGCCCCAGCTAGCCCGATTGAGGGGACAAGCGCGAGAGAGCCGCCTGCTGCTGTGCAGCGTCGAGCGGTGCAGTTCGGGAGATCGACGTCGGGCGCCCTACGCTTCCGGATTGACCTCGCGCTGGAGAAAGGCCACGCGCTGCTCGATCAAGGTGCGGTGGCGTTCCCATTCGACCAGCGTCTGCTTGAGCAGGTCGACCAGCCGCTCCGCCTGGCAGGTGTCATGACCGCCGGCCATGAGCTCGCGCACCCGGTCCTCCTGATTGCGAACCCGCTGCCAGCCGCTCTCGATATCCTGTTCCGCCTTCACCAGCAGGCGTTGCTCGGCATCGAGCTGGGCGGTGCGTTCGGCAAGGGAGATGGCCATGGCCGCGCCTTCACGCCTCCCGTTTGCCTACGGAAGGCTGGAGCGACTTTAGCACGACGCGCCGGATCATGTCGGCATATTCGCGGTATTCGAGCGCCCGAGCCTCGTACATCTCGGCGACGGCAGCCCGGCCGGAGCGCCGGCCATCGGCGGCCATGCGTTGCACCAGCTCCGCCCGCTCCTCGATGATCCGCAGCGCCACCCGCAAGGCTTCATCGACGCGCCCCTCCTGCTCCTTGGCGAGCGCATCGGCAGTGAAGCCGTGACCGACCTGGCAGCGGAAACGCATCGGGCGGGCATTCTTGACCTCCGAGAGCACCCCGCCGCAGGATGGACAGGTCAGGGCGACAGGGTGAGCCATGGCGACGAGATTGTCACTGCCGATCCGCTCACCGGCCGCGATCTCGACCTCGAGCCTGATCTCGGGCGGAATTGGCAGCGCGGCGCCGGCCTGCTCCCTGACGAGCTCGGAGAGCACGTCGCCCATGGTGGCGCCGGGAACGCAGAGATCGACCGTGGTCGCCTCCATGGCGCGCCGCGGCATCTCGTCCGAGATCGCGTCCGCGGGGTCTTGCACCACGGCCATCCCGCCGCAGCGTTTGATGGCGTTGAGGCCGGAAGCGCCGTCCGACAACAGGCCGCTCAGGAGCACGCCGATGACGCGCGGCCCGTGATAGAGCGCGGCCGAGCGGAACAATGCATCGATCGCCGGCCGCACCATGTTCTCGCGCGGGCCGCGGCCGAGGAAGATGCGGTCCTCCGTGACGAGAAGATGATGGTCCGGCGCACCCAGGTAGATCTGGCCGGGCTCGATCTTCATGCCGTTCTCGGCCTGCCGCACCGGGAGCGGACCGGCACTGCCGGCCACGGTAGAGAGAATGCCGATGCCCTGCGCCGGAATGTGCAGCACGATGAAGACGGCGGCCGGCAGATCCGCCGGCAGACGGCCCAGAATCTGCTTCAATGGAGCGGTCGCTCCGGCCGAGCCCCCGATGACAATGATGTCGCGGTTGCCCATGGAACCCGCCTCCAATTGCATCGTTTGCACTTTGCACCAAGGCGGATCGTCGGCTTATGTTCCTGTGCGTTTGGAGGCCGAGACAGCATGGCGACATCGTCGCATCAGCGCGCAGAGCTCAAGGGGCGCCGCATCTTCGTGGTCGAGGACGAGTATTTTCTCGCCGATGACATCGGCAAGACATTCCGCGCGCTGGGCGCCGAGATCGCCGGTCCCGTCGGCGATCTCGAAGACGCGCTCAAGATCCTGCACGACGGCAGCGTCCTGGACGCTGCCGTGCTCGACGTGAACATCCGCAGCGAAATGATCTTTCCGATCGCCCGCGAGCTGAGAGCGCGCAACGTGCCCTTCCTTTTCACCACCGGGTACGACAAGATCACGCTCAGTCCGGAATTTCAGGACGTGCCGCTCCTGGAAAAGCCGATCGATCTTGCGGCGATGGCACGGAAGCTCACCGGACTCATCGCCGAGCAGCCGGTCTAGTCAAAGCGGTTGAAAGCTCGCAGCCGGGCGACGATCAAAATAGATGCGCGAACGCAAGCCACGCGGTCACCGCCAGGCAGAGGATAACTGCGGCGTAAGGTAGCGCGATGCGCAAGACGGCAAGCTCCCCACCTTCAGCTCATCATCATCCAGACGATTGCGACCATCATCACGAGAAAACCCGTAACGGCAGTCGCGATAAAGGCCTGTTCGATGCGATCCATCGCCACAGCGGCCCCCCTCTTGTTTCAGCCCGTACAATTTGACGGTTTGAGGGCCGCAGCGCATTAGGCTATGTGAATCGGGGGTCTGCTTTCTCTTCGCAAAAGGGTTCGCGCGCTCCGCAACATTGCGCGCGCGTCGCTCTACGACCTTGCCGTGCCCGGCTCGGCCATCTTGCGGTGCTGCTTGGCCAGCATCTCGTTGGGCGTGACGTTCGCGACCGTGGTCTGGATCTTGTTCTTAAGCCCGGTGACGATATCGGCGTCCCCGCGCATCATCGCATCGAAGCCGGCCTTGGCGACATCGTAAGCGCCGTCCTTCTTCTCGGTGCCGACCTTGGTGTCCATCATGTCGGCGCGGCGGAAGAACTCGGTCTCGGTCGCACCCGGCATCAGGCAGGTCACGGTGACACCGCTGTCGCGCAGCTCCTCACGCAGCGCGAACGAGAATGAATCCAGGAACGCCTTGCTGGCGTTGTAGGCGGCCTGGAAGCTGCCCGGCATGAAGCCGGCGATCGAGCCGGTGATCAGGATGCGGCCGGCATTGCGGCGGAGCATCTCATTGCCGACGCGGTGGATCAGATACAGCGTGCCGGTGATGTTGGTGTCGATGAGGTGTTTCACCCTGGCAAAGTCCTGGTCGAGGAACGCCTTGCCGAGGCCGATGCCGGCGTTGGCGAGCAACGCGTCAATCGGCCGGTCGCCGACCGCCGCGCACAGCTTGTCGACGCCCTCGGTGGTCGCAAGATCGGTCTCGACCGGCTCCACGCTGCCGCCGAGCCGCCGGAGATCGACGGCCACCTGCTCGATCTGGGACTCGTCGGCCGCGACGACGAGGTTGAATCCGGCCTGCGCGCAGCACCTTGCGAGTTCCAGACCGATACCGGTTGAGGCGCCTGTGACGACGGCGAGCTGATTGGCGGACATGCGGCAAATCCTTGTGATTGAGCCTTTGGAATGAGGTGATCACGCTCAATCGCTGCCCTGCTCTCTCGTTCCTATTTACGCAGTGCGAAGAATTTGCGCGCGGCGATAGCAACCATCGTTCGTGCCTGGACTTAGATGGCACGTGGTGCAACCGGGAGGACGGACGATGAAGGCGCTGGTCTGGCACGGCAAGGAAGACATCCGGTGCGACACCGTCACCGACCCGGAGATCCAGGATCCGCGTGATGCCATCATCAAGGTGACGAGCTGCGCCATCTGCGGCTCCGACCTGCACCTCTTTCACAATTTCATCCCGGGCATGCTGCCCGGCGACATCATGGGTCACGAGACCATGGGCGAAGTGGTCGAGGTCGGCTCGGGCGTCGACGGCAAGCTGAAGAAGGGCGACCGCATCGTCGTGCCGTTCACGATCATTTGCGGCGAATGCGACCAGTGCAAGCGCGGCAATTTCTCGGTGTGCGAGACCACCAACCGCAAGCGTCACCTGGCCGATAAGGTGTTCGGGCACACGACGGCAGGCCTGTTCGGCTACACGCATCTGACCGGCGGCTATCCCGGCGGCCAGGCTGAGTACCTTCGCGTGCCCTTTGCCGACGCCACCCACATCAAGGTGCCCCCGGGCATTCCCGACGAGCAATTGCTGTTCCTCAGCGACATCTTCCCGACCGGCTGGCAGGCCGCCGTGCAATGCGACATCGAGCCGACCGACACGGTCGCGATCTGGGGCTGTGGCCCGGTCGGGCAGATGGCGATCCGCAGCGCCATCCTGCTCGGCGCCAACCAGGTGATCGCGATCGACTGCCTGCCGGAGCGGCTCAGCATGGCCGAGGCCGGCGGCGCCACCACGATCAACTTCGAGACCGAGAGCGTGGTGGAGCGGCTCCAGGAGCTGACCGACGGCAAGGGCCCGGAAAAGTGCATCGATTGCGTCGGCATGGAGGCGCATGTGATGCCATCGCTGCCCGACACCCTGCTCGACCGCGCCAAGCAGATGGTGATGGCCGAGAGCGACCGGCCCCACGTGCTGCGCGAGATGATCTATGTCTGCCGTCCCGGCGGCATCATCTCGGTCGCAGGCGTGTACAGCGGCCTGTCCGACATGCTTCCGATGGGCGCCTTCATGAACAAGGGCCTGACGATGCGGACCGGCCAGACCCACGTCAACCGCTGGACCGACGACCTGCTCCGCCGCATCGAAGAGGGCGAGATCGATCCGTCCTTCGTCATCACCCACACCGTCCCGCTCGCCCAGGGACCGGAGATGTACCAGGTGTTTCGCGACAAGCGCGATTCCTGCGTCAAGGTCGTGCTGAAGCCCTGAAGGAGCCAGCCATGTTTCATTTCTCCAACATCGTGCGCACCAAGGGCGACCCCAAGATCGTCGAGGGCGGACCGAGCCTGAAGCAGCCGGCGGACCAGCTCGCGCGCGCACTCGGCTGGTTCAGCATCGGCCTCGGCGTGGTCGAATTGTTCGCGCCGCGGCGCGTTACGCACACGCTGGGCATGGAAGGCCATGAGACGCTGGTCCGCGCCTTCGGCGTGCGCGAGATCCTCGCCGGAATCATGTCGCTCTCGGTCGACAAGAACGCCGGCCTGTGGGCCCGCGTCGGCGGCGACGGCCTCGATGCCGCCGCGCTGCTGTCCGGACTGACGTCGGACAATCCCAAGAAGGGCAATATCGCGCTGGCGCTCTTGATGGTCGGCGGCATCGCCGTGCTCGACTACCGTGCCGCGCAGGACACCAAGCCGCGCCGTCCGCCGCGCGATGCACGGCGCAAGCTCTATCCGAACCGCAGCGGCTTTCCCAAGGGCATCGAGAGCGCCCGAACTGCGGCAAGGCAGATCGCGGCGCATGCCAAAACAAACCATGTCAATACAAACGAGGTGAAGCAACGTGATGAGCGACGCGTCCCGTGATGAAGCCGCGTGGTGGGAATCCGCCGTCATCTACGAGATCGCGCCGATCTCCTTTCAGGACTCGAACGGCGACGGCAAGGGCGACCTCGCCGGGCTGTTGTCGCGCATCGACTATCTGAAGTGGCTCGGCGTCGGCGCGGTCTGGCTGACGCCGATCTACAAGAGCCCCTTCCGCGACCTCGGCTATGATATCTCCGACTATTGTTCGATCGATCCCGCCTTCGGCAGCCTCGAGGAGTTCAATCGCCTGCTCGAAGCGCTGCACGCTGCGGGCATCCGGCTTATCCTCGACCTCGTCCCCAATCACACCGCGAACGATCACGCTTGGTTCGTCGAGAGCGCAAGCTCGCGCAACAGCGCAAAAGCCGATTGGTACGTCTGGGCCGATCCGGCCGAGAACGGCGGGCCGCCCAACAACTGGCTGAGCCGGTTCGGCGGCAGCGGCTGGGAATGGTGCGAGGCGCGCCGGCAATATTACTATCATTCCTTCCTGGTGGAGCAGCCCGACCTCAACTGGCGCAACCCGCAAGTGCGCGCCGCGATCGCCGATGCCATGCGGTTCTGGCTCGACCGCGGCGTCGACGGCTTTCGCGTCGACGCCAGCGCGGTCCTGATCAAGGACCAGCTCTTGCGCGACAACCCGCCGAACCCCAACGCCGAGGGCAAGCCGCCACCGCAGCGGCACACGACGGTGTTCACCGACGATCGGCCCGAGACGATGGATTGCATCGAGTTCATCCGCGAGGTGATCGACGCCTATCCCGGACGGATGTTGTGCGGCGAGGTCCAGGGCAAGACCGACCGCATCGGCCACTTCTACGGCAACGACCGGCCGCGCCTGCATCTGCCGCTCAATTTCGCCCTGCTCGATTCCAAATGGGACGCCCTCTCGCTGCAGGCCACGGTCGACGCCTATCTCAACGCCATCCCTGACGATGGCTGGCCGGTCTGGGTCATCGGCGGCCACGACAAGCAGCGGATCGCGAGCAAGATCGGCGAGGCGCAGATGCGCGTGCTTGCGATGCTGCTGATGACGCTGCGGGGAACGCCGTTCTTCTTCATGGGCGACGAGATCGGCCGCAAGCGCGTGCCGATTCCGCAGGGCCGCGTCCGCGATCCCTTCGAGAAGCTAGTG
The DNA here is from genome assembly GCF_025200905.1 of Bradyrhizobium yuanmingense. NCBI lineage: Bacteria > Pseudomonadati > Pseudomonadota > Alphaproteobacteria > Hyphomicrobiales > Nitrobacteraceae > Bradyrhizobium > Bradyrhizobium yuanmingense. The sequence goes on from NZ_CP104173.1 coordinate 4,235,765, forward strand.
CCCGGCTACGGCCTGTGCCGCGATCCCGAACGCGCACCGATGCGGTGGGATGACAGCCCCGATGGCGGCTTCACGACGGGCCGCCCATGGCTGCCGCTCGAGCCGCCCGATGGTGCGGCCAATGTCTCTGCACAGCAGCGCGACGAGCGCTCGATCCTCGCTCTGTTTCGCGCGCTGATGGCGCTGCGGCGCGAGCATGCCGGCCTGCCACGGGGCGGCTACGAGCCGCTGCGCTCGCAGAATGATGTCCTGGCGTACAAGCGGAGGGATGGCCGCAACGAAATCCTGGTCGCGCTCAATCTCGCGGCCGAACCGCGGAAATTCCACTGGCAAGGTCGCGGCCGTCTTTTGATGTCGACGCATCTGGATCGGCCGCCCGAGCCCGTGCCGGATGCGTCCATCCTGCTCCGGGGCAACGAAGGCGTGATCATCGCGCTCGAACCTCGGTGACGTCAGGAGGAACCATCCGCGTCGCGAAGAGTCTGATCAACGCTTCCGGCGTCTCCCCCCGCCGCCGGAGGCAATTTGCAAGACCGCAGCCCCGGCGCCCACGCCCCCTTTAGGCGCCGGGGTAGCGGCGTGAGCCACGGCAGGACATCTCGGAGGCAGCTCATGGGCAAGACCAAAGGTCTGCAGCAGCGGATCGCCGGCAAGACCAAGCAGGCCGTCGGCGAGATCATCGGCGACCAGGATCTGCACGATGACGGCAAGGCGCAGGCCGAGCGCGGGCGCGACGAACAGGACAAGCCGAGCGAACTCAATCCGCTGAAGAAGCTCAAGCAGCTGACGTGAACGCCGAGCCGCGACCAGCACTCACGAGTGGGGCGCGGCGCACCACCGGCGAGCGGCGGCGTTCGCGCTGGATTGCCGCGGCCGCACTCGGCCTGATCAGCAGCACGTTTTCGACAATCGTCAGCCAGCTCTTCGCTGCCCGAATCGGCCGCGATGCGGCGGTCGATTGGATGACGGTTGCCGCGATTCCTGCGCGCGACTGGGCGATCAGCTCCGAGCCATCCTGGAGCGCGATCCTGGCCGGGATCGCCTTTCACCAATGGGCCGATTTTTCCTGGGCGTTGGTTTTCTTCGGCGTGCTCGGACGCTGGACGGCCGACTTGCGGCCGATGACGATCCTGCTGCTGGCGCTGCCCTGGGCCGCGTTCTCTTCAGGCATGGAATGGTTCGTGCTGGTGCCGCTGTTTCCATTCTGGCAGCCGCTGTTCACGCTGCAACAACCCTACTGGATCGGGCTGCTGGTGCATGGCTCCTCCGCTGTGATGTATCCCCTGTTCGCGCGCCTGCGCTGGAGGCGCGGGACTGCGCCTGACAGCGACGTGCGGTTCACGAATATGTGGATCACCGGCGCGCTGGCCGTGATTGCGCTACTTGGGGCGGTCGCATTGTTCGGCGGTCATGGTTACGAGCCGCCGTGGATGGGCCGCGACAGGGATCAAGACCAAGCCTACATCCGTCACATGACAACGCATCATGCCCAGGGCATCGAGCTGGCGCGGACGGCTGCCGAGCGCGCGCAGGATCCGCATCTGCGCAAGCTCGCAATGCTGATGGTCGCGAGCCAGACCGGAGAGAACCGCATATTCGAGAATTGGTGGCTGAGCTGGTTCGACACGGAGATGCCCGATTGCAGCACCGAGGAGCGGGCGGCGATGCCGGGCTTCCTGACGCCGGCCGAGATGCGCCAGGTCAAGACCGCGCCGCCGGACCAGTTCGACATGCTGTTCATCGAGGCGATGAGCCGGCATCACCGCGGTGCGGTCAGGATGGCCGACCAGATGTGGCACAGCCGCGGCGACCCTCGTCTGCGCATCATGGCGCATGCCATCCGCCACGAGCAGCAGGGCGAGATCGCGCTGATGCACGGCACGCGCGGCCTCGCCGCCGTGACCACAGGCGTCCGCAACATGCTCGGCGACAACGTCAATTGAACGTGAGGATCTTGTATCGGCAAGCGGCCTGCTGCCTCGCCGATACTCCAGACGAACCTATCAAACGTTAATGCTTTCCGCCGTCATTATCGGCCACACTTGGGCCGACGGGGGCCGTCGGAGATCAAATGCAGGCAGGATTTGCTTTCTCGAGGCTGGCCGACCGCCTGACGAGCCTCGTCGAACTGACCCCGGAACATCTCGATCTGCTTGCGGACATGCCGAGCAGCATCGCGCATTTCGGCGCGCATCAGACCATCCTGCGGCACGGTGATGAGGCAACGCAATGCTGCCTGGTGCTCCAGGGATATCTGTCCTGGCAGAATGACGAAAGCGCAGATGGCCAGATCACCGCGATTTGCGTGCCCGGCGACATCGCCAACCTGCAAAGCCTGTATCGCCCGCGCATCGAGGGCAACCTGACCGCGCTCGGTTCCGCAATCGTCGCGCTCGTGCCGCACCGCTTCTTTCGCGAGCTCGCGGTGCGATCTCCGGCAATGTCGCACGCCTTGCTGTTGATGCTGCTTGCCGATCACGCCATCCAGCGCAACTGGACGGTGAACCTCGGCAGCCGGGACGCGTTGACACGTGTGGCGCACCTGCTCTGCGAGATCACAGTGCGGCTGCAAACCGTCGGGCTCGCCCGGGATTTCAGGTTGTCCTCGCCCTTCACCCAGTCCGACCTCGCCGCAGCCTGCAGCATCTCCCCGGTCCATGCCAACCGCACCATCCAGGAGCTGCGCCGCTGCCATCTGCTGCAATGGCAGGGCAAGACCTTGACCATCACGGACTGGCCGGGCCTGGTCCGGCTCGCCGGCTTCGACCCAACCTACCTGAGCATGCGGTCCGGCGCGGACGATGCTCGGCCGCCGCATGCGAGACCGGTGGCGGCCGACGTCGCGGTCGCTTGATCCGCCTCGTGGGCGCGAGGACCTTGCGCGGCTCAATGACGTCGGACCCTACTCCCGCCAGACCTCGGCCAGCTCTTCCGCTGTCACCAGGTCGACCTGGCCGTGGAAGCGGGTGCGGTACATCGTCATGAGCGCGTCGTGGCCGACGTCGGACGAGCTGCACAGCGCGTCCTCGACAAGGACGATCCTGAAGCCGAGATCGACGGCGCTCAGCACCGTCGAGAGCACGCAGACGTCCGTCTCCGCGCCCGATATCACGACGGTGCCGACGTTCTTCTCGACCAGCAGGCTCGCAAGACCGGGATTGCTGAACGCGGAATAGGCCGGCTTGTCGATCATCGCCGCCGGCGGAACGAAACGTGCCAAGGCCGGCACGAGCTCCAGAGCCGATGACGGCAGATGCCTGCGCGTGGCCTGGCGCCAGCGGCGGAAATAACTCTGCCACTGCCCCGGGCGATCCTCCGGATCCTGCGGGGTGATGAAGCGTGTGAAGATCGTTCTCTCCGCGTGGCGCGCAACGACCGAGACGACCGTCGGCAGCACCCGCTCCATCCAGGGCGTCGCCCAAAGGCCATCGGGGGCGAAAATGTTCTGCATGTCGATGCACAGGTGAACGGCGCCGCGGATCTCGGCAACATCGGACATAGCGTCCCTCATCGTCCTCCACCTTCAAGCGCATTCGGCGACCAGTTGCGAATGCGGGGCGAGGGCTTTGGTTCCGAATCGCGGCGTGCAGCGCGAACCCCGCCCAGAAAAGCTATAAAAATGAAGGTGGTGCGCTCGGAGGGCGGTCGCATTTTCTGCGATTTCAATGAGTTATCGAGGACTATCAATGCATCAGGGGCATTTCAAGTCTAAGAATATCTTTCAGGAAGGCCACCCAAGGCGCGTCTTGTCGGGTGGCGTTTTTCGAGAGATCGCGCTGTCCCACGGCACGATTGGTCCCACGCCGGCCACTCAAGGATCTAGGCTGCATATCAACCGACCAGTATGCGGAGCAGGCTGTTCAACATCGGCCCTGCGTCCTGCTCGCGAGACAATGCAACATTTCAAATCAGTAGGTCATGGTGCGCAGCTACAGGGGCGTGATGGGGACCGTTATTGCCATGGTTGGCCGCGGGATCATCCAGTCCGTTGGGCAGGATTTTGACGAGGATATCGAGGGTGGCCGTCTGACCGGGCTTGACGCGTGGATCGAGCGGAATGTGGACCTCTCTAGGTTCAATCGTGACGATGGGAGTGAAAGGAGTTGCGTCGCTGTCGAAGCGGAACACCCGCTCTTGATCGGCGGCGCCGGTCTCGAACGCAGCTTTAGCCGGCTGTGCGGCCTCCGATGCGATTGCGGCAGGTTGCGTAGCGTGCTGCGAGTTTCCGTTCCCTGCACTATCGCCTTTTGTGGCGCTCGATTCGGCAATTTCAGCTGCTGCTGATGCCTTTGCGGAGGTCGAGTGTGACGAGTGTGAATTGTATCCTGAATTACTGTGCTGCAGGTCAGCCAATTTTGCCGTGGCCACTGCTGCCGACGCGCTTGCGTTCGATGCACGATGATTGTCGCCATCGCCGACACTCATCTCGGACATGAAGACAGTTTCAGCCAACTCCGTGGTTGTCGCCTTTACAGGCTCCGGCTCCGCCGTTGCAACACTTTCGTCAGCCTTCGGGCCGTGAGCAGAGGTCGAATGCTCCCATTTGTTACTCTGCTCCACGCCGCTGGGCTCTGCCATCTTCGCTGACTCGCGCGTATAGGCTGGAGTCCAGGAATGATGCTCGTTGTCATTGCCGAGGCCATTGCCCGGTGTCGCCTTTGCTTCGGCCGTCTCGGTGGCCGCCGTTGCCGACCCTCGCTCCGACGCGCGCGAGTTGCTGTGGTCCAGACCGCCTGGTTCGGCCGCTTTTGATGGCCCTGACGAATCGTCCGAAGCCAGTGGATCATGCGCGTTGTCCTTGCCGGCGCGATTGCCCGGCATGGACTTCACTTCGGCCGTCTCTGTGGCCACCTTTGCCGACCCTCGCTTCGACGCGTGCGAGTTGCTGTCGTCCAGACCGCCTGGTTCGGCCGTTTTCACTAACCCCGACGGATCGTCCGAAGCCAGTGAATCATGCGCGTTGTCCTTGCCGGCGCGATTGCCCGATACGGACTTCGCGTCGGCCGTCTCCGTGGCCGCCTTTGCCGACCCTCGCTCCGACGCGTGCGAGTTGCTGGCGCCCAGGCCGCCTGGTTCGACCGTTTTCGCTGGCCCGGACGAATCGTCCGAAGCGAGTGAATCATGCGCGTTGTCCTTGCCGGCGCGATGGTCCGGCATGGACTTCGCTTCGGCCGTCTCCGTGGGTGCCTTTGCCGACCCTTGCTCCGACGCGTGCGAGTTGCTGTGGTCCAGGCCGCCTGGTTCGGCCGTTTTCGCTGACCCTGACGAACGGTCCGAAGCCGGTGGATCATGCGCGTTGTCCTTGCCGGCGCGATTGTCCGGCATGGACTTCGCTTCGGCCGTCTCCGTGGCTGCCTTTGCCGACCCTCGCTCCGACGCGTGCGAGTTGCTGTGGTCCCGGCCGCCTGGTTCGGCCGCTTTTGCTGGCCCTGACCAATCGTCCGAAGCCAATGAATCATGCGCGTTGTCCTTGCCAGCGCGATTGCCCGGCATGGACTTCACGTCGGCCGTATCTCTGGCGCCGGCCATTGCAGACATTTGCTCGGGAGCGTGCTGCGCCCCTTCGCGGTCGTCCCTGTGCGCTGTCGCGAGGCTCGATTCACCAAAATCGGCTGCTTCCGGTGCGTTTTTAGAGGTTGAATGCACCGGCTCGCCATGTTCCGCGCTGCCTGTTTCTGCCGTCTTCCCTGACCTTCCCGAAGGGTCCGAAGCCGGGGATTGATGCTCGTTCTCATCACCGACATCACTCCCAGGTATGAAGCCACCGTCCGTCTGCTCCGCACCTGTTTCCTTTGCAGGCCATGGCTCCAGAACATGCTGTGAGTTACTGCCGCCCGCGCTACCGGCCGCTGCGATGCTGGGGCCGGTGCCTGCATCGTTCCCCTGACTCTTCAATGTAAGACTTTCAACTTCCGTTACCGCTGCAGCATGAGCAAGCACGATCGGTGATATGCGAGCCGACCCCTCGGTCCCATCCACGCTCTCTTCCGTTGTGCGGACCGGCGCGAATTCAGTCCTCAAGCCGGCATCCGCCAGACTGTCCCAAACTCCATTGGTCCCGAATGTGCTCTCTCTCGTCCCGATACTTGCATGGGCACTGTCGGTACTCAGAATAGCTTCGATTGCAATCACGGATGTCAGCGCTTCTTCGAGCTGCTCCAACGTGAGAGCGGCCGCCGCGGCTGTCGGCTGGCCGACAAAATCCGATTCTGCGATGGATACAATTCCCGGCAGATGGATTTCCAACAGGTCGCGGTCTCCGATCTCCAGAACATGATCGGTCGCATTCACATAGACGATCGTTTCATTGGTTGTGGAGTTGAAGATCCAAGCGACGGTGTGTGGCGGTATGGACTTGCTTGCTGCTGTCATATGAAGCCTGGCAAGGGCTCCGAAAGCCGCAAGATTGATCCTGCTCGGCCCAGACGCGAAGTTGAAGACAGAGTCGGAAGAGGTAGAACTGGAATCGGTCGGGTCGCGATGAACAACGTTTTCAGTGACGTTGCCGCCCATCAGCTGATCGTGGCTATATCCGCTACTACCGGCATCGTGACTGAAGTGCACGAGGCCGGCAAGTTTTTGGAGAGTCTCCCCTACGGTACCATCACTCGAGTGGCCCCGAGTGCCTTCTCCGGCGGCGCTTTCATTTTCAGCGGCCACAAACGCGGAAGGCAGGCGAGAAGCCTGCGCAAGGAAACCCGGGACTGAATCATCTACATGATGATCGTCGGCATTGGTGATCGCAGCCAGTTTGGTGGCCGCATTGTATCCGGTAACGTCCACGAAGCTGTCGAGCGGCGCTTTGGCCGGGTCATGCGACGGCAATGCCAAATGGGGATCGCTGAGTGTGTAGATCAACGCACCGGTGAGGGTGGCGAAAGTACCATACCCTCCGTGAATCAAAGTCGGATTGGATGTCAGCCGCGAGAATAGATGTTCCTCGGTGGAGTCACCTCCAATCTTCGCGTCGTTCATTCCTCGCAGGGAAGGTGTGGCCAAACCGGGCGTGCTTGATCCAACAGAACCGTAGTCCTTCCACGATTTCGAGCCTGCGGATTGCTCAGCGGTGCGAGGCGCTTCCATTGCCGAGGCCGCGGTCGAGATTTGGCTCGCCCCGACAAAAACGCCTCTCTGAGTGAGCGACGGCTTTTCGTCGGAATCCGCGACGATGGCGTGACGGAGGATAGCTCGCTTCCAGAGCTCATATTCGGCATACTCCACCGCGGGGCCGGTGCTGTCGTCATGCGGAAGAATGTCGTTTGCCTCCGACGCCTTGAGTTCGTCCGCAATGGCGACCGCCAGGAGAGCCAGCGAGAGCATTCCGAACCCGGACGGGCGTTGTAGCAATGCGAGGGTGGCGAGCACCGTCCTGTTGGTTATTTCAAGCTTCTGAAATATGTTGTGCAGGTGTACTTTAACGGTTCCATCTGAAACGTTTAGCTGGTGCGCGATCTCCTTGTTCGACATTCCTTCTGACACCAGTCGTACAATTTGACGTTCGCGCGGCGTCAATAGCTCCAGTAGGTTGTCGATTTTGCTGCTGTCGGTTTTCTCGACGGTTGGCGAGAGATCGGACTGCTCCAAAAAGCTACGCTTCGTCATCAGTCGCAGCGATCGCAGCACAGCGTCCGGTGCAACATGCTTCGCGATTGCATCACACGCGCCAGCAGCGATGGCCAAGGTTAGATCGTGGTCCGTGTCGGAATCTGTAAAGAACACCAGGCGCGTGGGCAGCCGATCAGCTTTCGCAATGACGAGGATCTCGGATGCCGTTAGATCTGGCAGGGTGTCAGCAAGAAGTGCAACGTCGGGTGTCAAATTCCGCATCGCTTGGATGCAGCTTGTCCCGTCGCTGCACGACGCGATGACGTCGAAGTCCGGCTGTGCCCCGAGTATCGACTCTAGCCCCCGTAGAACGATCGGCTGTCGATCTACGATCACAAGCCGGACGGGCTTGAGTATCCGCTCTTTCGCAGACGTGTCTAACATGGACTCTGCCTCGACCCGGCCGTCTATGTCCTTCGGCATATAGCCGAGACCGAGTGAAGTCATTAAAATACAACGAATAGAATAAAGAAAGAGATTTAATCCGGTTTAACCATATCTAAAATCGCGAATTTGACGTGCAAATGTGCCCATTTGCCGTAAGTCCTAGCCTTTTGCCGAACAGTACGGCGACGCCAGGCCGTTGGGTGGGCTTCGAGTGGGGCACACGAACGGCTCACGGCCGTCATTCCAACGCTATTGGTCCCGGCGGCCAGAACGCCATCTTGGAAATTGTCCGCCCCTGAGACGAGACTTTCAGAGCGCGCTCGCGATCCGCGCCTGGCGCGCTTCACAACTCAAGGCCGATCAGCTGTTCGGAGACTGATCGTTGGCTGGGATGCTGTTCAGCCGCAGCGCAGGCTGCCGTCGGCGAGTCGACGACATCAATTGCAGGTCAGCGACAGGTCTGTATAAGCGCAAGCTGGAGTCGCGGGCGCAAGCCGTTCCTGCGATTGGCAGACCAGCGCATGCTAGCCTTCATCGCAGGAACCATATCTGTGGTTGCCAGTTGACTGCTGTTGAGCTGCACGCCGGACAGCAGCTCGACGAGCCGGCATGAGTTCTCGCGCCGAACATCCGTCGGGGGTTGATCCCATGATGGACCACGCGACCAGGGTTGGTAATCGGTTGTTAGCAGCGTTGCCGCCGGCGGATTTTGCTTTGCTTGCACCTCATCTGCGGAAGATCGTCATCGAGCGCGATACGGTGCTCGTCCGATCAGGCGATCGGATCGAACATCTTCTCTTCCCCCTGAGCGGCGCGATAGCCACTATCATGGAGCTGCCGAACGGGCAGACGGTCGCCACGACGATAGTGGGGCATGAAGGGGCTGTGGGTCTGACGTCAGCGCTTGGCGCATCCCACTCGCCCGTGACGGCCGTTGCTCGCATCGCCGGGACCGCGCTGCAGATCTCGCCTGCGCAATTCCTGACAGCGCAACATTGCAGCCCCGCCGTCGCAGCGATGGTGCAAGTGTTCACGAGATCGTTGCTGACGCAACTCCAGCACGTGGCTGCCTGCAACGCATTACATTCTGTCGAAGCCCGCTTGGCGCGCTGGCTGCTTCACATTCACGATCGGGCAAATGGCAGCGATCTCCTCCCGCTGACCCAAGAAACGTTGTCGGAATTGCTGGGCGTCCGCCGCACCACCGTCACACATGTCGTGAGCACAATGCGAACATCAAGAGCACTAAGATCCAATCGACGTGGCCAGCTTGAAATCGATCGGCCGCGGCTCGAAGCCATGGCATGCGAATGCTACAAGGTCATGAGCCGCAGAATCGATCGGATCGTCTCGCAGAGCACGGTCGGGCTCGTTCATAGGCCTCCAGCGCGGAGCGCCTCCCGCTCGCCTGGCGGCCGAATAGCCGGGACAGGCTCTTAGAACCAGTTCGTTTTCGCGAACCACCCCGCATGTGCCCGCGCCATTCGGCAAACCGCGCGAGGCTCGGTCGCTGCAAACGTCCGATCCTGCGCGGCATTTTTTCGACTTTGCGGCCGGCTCCCGGCCGAAGCGAGCAATGGACGAAAATTCCTGTCATCCACTCGCCTTGGGACGCTCGTCACAACAGCCCGACTTCTTGCGAATGAGCGGTATGGCCATGAGCTTTGCCTGTGCGAAGCCGGAAGGCCCACCCGCGGTCCGAGCGGGGTTGTTGGCGCTGCCTGCCTTGCGCAGCTTGCGCTGAAGATTCTCCTCTCGACCTACCCGCTCTCTGAGCTTTTCAAGTTCCGCAAGCTCTGCCACCAGCGCCTCGAGACGTTCTCGAAGCAGCGCCGCAGGACTCTCCGCTCGAACGCGGATATTCATGACACGCTCCTGATCGAGGTCTTGAGAAGAAGTCGCATAAGCTCAGGAAAAGTATGTAATTCACCACAATCGCATGAACATTTGGCAGTGTTTACACCGCAAATCGCGCTGCGGCGGTGCAACAAGGGACGACTCGGCCGGAGTTTAAGAAAGGTCCAGCCCTGCCAAACCGTACGGCGCCGCAGGCTCACGCATGGGCTGAGAAGACTGCTATCGGCTGGATTCGGCTGCACTCGAAATCCTGGTGTTAGCTCCCGGACACTCGGCCTTGCGCTTTTCCTCGTCTTCTTCTGCGCAATCGAGCCCACCACTTGCGTTTGGAATTCCAGAGCTGCCGCCGGTTGCGAAAGGCCCTTTCGCACTGCCTCCGCCACCGCCAGACCCGCCGCTACCGCCGGATCCGCCACCGGCTGCCCCTCCTCCGGCGCGAGATGATTTAGCAGAGCCCCCGCCAGGGGCTCCCCGCCCCCTGTTGACCCGCCGCTGGAGCTCCCCGGTCCCGATACGGACGACCGGTCGTTATCGAAGAACGACGATTGCCTCCCATCCTTCTGCGTCACTCCACGCAGGCCCCCCGAGCTTGCAATGGCTCCTGAGGTCAGGGAAGTGGATAGAAGCAGAGTCATCACTGGGGGTGTGACGGCCGCAAATCTTCCGCAGGTTTTCAAGAACGCCCGCCGGTCGTCATCTTCGTTGCCGTCCCGGGTCACAACACGCTCTCCTCGATTTAAAATATTAATTACGGTATTATACATTAAATGTATTTTCAACCGATAATTTTCTTTATGTGAGTGGTGTTTCTTGACGTGCGCCGTCAATTGATCGTGGGCAATTTCCGTACTCGTTCCTGTACTTCCTGGCCTTCGGGCGCAGCTTCGGAGTTGCGCTCGCCATTTAATACGATTAATTTGCGTTTTAACGGACGTCGAGCGCAGGGCTCGATTGCAACGGATGATGACGATGCCACTGCAATTCCACCGGTCTGTCCGCGACATGGAGATCTGGAGCGCAACCAGCGAGGGCTTCTCGTTCGTGATCAGCTTCGGAAGCCCGAGAGGCCCCGGCTTTCATGGCCGCGCCGGCTATTTGGCGAGTTGGCGTCCGCTCCACAAAAACCAGGCCGCAATCAAGATTGGCGGTTCGCCCTTTCGAACGTTAGCCGAGGCCGAAGGGGCCTGCAGCGACATGGCTGGGCTTCTGGCGCCACGATAACCCCCGCGCACGTTCGGAAGAGCCAGACACTCCCATTATTTCACGCTCGCCGGATCCTGATGCAACAGATCAGGGGGATCCATCTTACGTGACGCGGCATGCAGCTCGTTTCGCGAAATCGCCAATGCCGCGAGAATCGTGCGATTGCTGATGTCCAGCTTTTGGAAGATATGATGAAGGTGGACCTTGATCGTACCGTCGGCAAGGTTCAACCGACGTCCAATCTCCTTGTTCGATAGACCCTCCGACACAAGCCGCATGATTTGCCGCTCCCGGTCCGTCAGTTGTGCCAGGGGCTTCTCATCGGGGCGGGCCTCATCATTGGCTAGCCATGCGCTCGGCGAGGCCGCTGCTTGGCCCTGGGCGGCTTTCCGCAGGGTTGAGACCAGCATCTCGGCATCCGAATCCTTCGAGAGGACGATGCAGGCGCCCTCCAAGGCCAGCCTTTGCAACTCACGATCCGCCGCGACACCGGCGAAAAAGACTACCGCGGGACTTGGGCCTGAAGCGTTTGCGGGAGCGAGGATCTGCTGCCGGCTGACATCAGGCAGTGCAGCATCGACGAGCGCGACATCCGGCACAAGAAATCGGATTGCCTCATTGCAGCTTGCGCCATCGCTGCAGGACGCAACGATCGTAAAATCACGCTGCGCTGCAAGAACGCTCCTGATCCCTTGCAAAACGATCGGATGTCGATCCGCGATGACAATTCTGGTGCGGTGCATGCTTCCCCTGCCTATCGCTAACAACCCCCCGTGCAGCCGTTTAATCCAACAATTTCTTCGAAACGCGAGGATGACGGGTCCGCTCGGCGACAATGTCACACAGTCTCAAATCCTAGACAGCCGAACGTTCGACGACTGCGCCACGGTAACTTGACCGGCAAGTATGCGCAGCACCGTAAGAATGCGGTGCTCAACATTCGAGGCCGCAAGCTTGTAGACGAAAGCCAAATTTCGACAACGCATGATAGATTCGATCAGGAAATTCTCCCATAGAATGTCTAGGCGCACGGATCGGCTGCTGTGTCATGATGGTCAACATCTAATTAACTTCGTTGGCACCGTTATTACCAACGATATATTGGGTCATTCACGATTCAAATCTAACATTCGACGAAGTTTCGACGAACACAAGATCGTTCAAAAAGCCACGTTATTGAAGGGAGGAAAAGTAATACTATTCATCAAGGCGAAGCTGGTTAGTAAAGCACGAAAACGGCTGCGTCGCGCAGCCAGTGTAGCAACGACGAAATCCGGTCACCCATATTGGAGCTGCATATTCGTCAATTCAGCAACTTCAATGAGCGGTCAGGGAGGGCGTCGTTGGCAATGAGTAGGTGGTCACATGTATTCTTCAGCAGTTTTGCGTCAAACTCATCAGGCTCTCATCATTCAATTCACTGAATTGCAGAACTTGCGTAGCCGCGTGTCGAAGGCCGAGCAGCGATTGCTTGCGCCGAGGCGACGAGCCCGGGGGCGGAGGGCGAAGCGACCGCTGGTTCGGAGGCACGGGCCCAGCCGGTAACTCCGACCACCACGCACACTGGCGCAGCGGCACGGGTGATCGTGCTTGCCGGACCCCGGTTTGACCTGATAAGCCCCCCTCCTGTTTCGGTTCGGAGGTAGTGGGGACGGCTTCCATGGAGAACGATGATTGGGCATCTATGACCACAGCTGAGCTGTGGCGACTCTACGATGAGGTCACTGCTGTTCTTAGTCGCAGGATGACCGCGGAAAAAGCCAAGCTCGAAGAGCGGCTTCGCAAGATCGAAGGTAAGACCGGGGGGCAGACCGAGGGACGTGCACGCCGCCCCTACCCTCCCGTGCTGCCGAAGTATCAGAACCCTAAGAACCCGTCCGAAACCTGGTCCGGCCGTGGTAAGCAGCCTCGATGGCTGAAGGCGCAGCTTCGCGCCGGCAAGAAGCTAAACGATCTCCTGATCGACCGTTCGTCCGCACAACGGCGCCGCCGGGCCGGCTGAACCTCCGATCGGTCCCCGGGACGGTGGTGTCAGGGCTGGGCCGCCAGGCCACTTTAGCGAGTGCTATCTTCTTTCCCGTTAGGACTGCCGTCCCCACCACCGTTGCCCTTGCCATTATTGCCCTGCACAACGTTTCCACCAGAACTAGCGATGGCGGATGAGGTCAGAGAGGTCGAAAGCAGCAGTGTCATCACGGGAGGAGTGACGGCGGCAAATTTTCCGCAGCTTCTCAAGAACTCACGGCGGTCTTCACTATTGGAGTCAGTCGGGTTCATCGGCGCTCTCCCTGCGATGGTCATAGAAAATAAGCGGTTTTGGATGCGTCGCAAGTTAAATATGTTAATCTCGCCTTTTAAATTGTCTACGCAAATAACACCTTGAGTACTATCGCATGCCGACGCTCCCGCGGCGCATCGGTGAACTCCTGCGCAAAGCGAGGTCCAGAGGCAGATTATACCAAACGACTTATATGCACAAAGCGCGTTACTTTTATATTTTAATGTATTAAATGAGGCGGCACATCGCTCTTCAGCGCCGCTTCGGCGCAAAACGGGGCTAGAGCAGTCGCCGCACATGCGCCCAAGCGACCGCTTTCCCACCTGACGAAACCGAGAGGCGATTTCATGATCGGGACCGAGTCCGGTGTAGCGTTCGGGCAATTGCGGTCTCGCTTCGACACCACCTTACGACCAGGCTTCTCATTGCCACGTCTGGGCACCCTGATGAGCCGCGCCCTCACCGAAACTCTCTTAGACCTTTCGGAACTAACGGTTCTCACCGAGGCTGCGACCGGGGCCTATGCCGTGACGGCCGTTCTCGCAGCGATGGCCGGAGCCAGGCACGTCTATGCCTTTACGAAAACTACGCGGCACGGCACCTCGGCTGAAGCCATGGACCAGACCCTCAAGCTCGCAGATTCGGTCGGCGTGGCCGATCGCATAGACATCCTGGAGCAGATCACCCCCGATATCATCCATCAGACGGATATCGTAACCAACAGCGGCCATCTTCGGCCTCTGACCGCTGCGCTTATTGATGAGCTACCAAAGGAAGCCGTCATCGCCTTGATGTACGAGGCCTGGGAACTTCGCTCCGAGGACCTCGACATGGACGCATGCTTGCGGCGCGGAATTCCAATCGTCGGCGTGAACGAACGTCACCCCTCAGTCGATGTCTTCTCATTTCTCGGTCCACTGTGCGTGAAGCAACTGCACGATAGCGGCTTATCCGCTTACAAGAATCGCATTGCCCTGCTGTGCGACAACGACTTCATTGGCTCGCTTCGCTCCGGTCTCGTGAGCTCCGGAGCGAGCGTGGACGTCTTCGAGGACGTCCAGACCTTGTATCATGACCAATGGGACGCAATCATCGTTGCGCTGCGACCGGCGGCTAAGCCTCGCATCGGCGCGCCGGAAGCAGCTCACCTCGTTGCGTGCGCGCCCCCTAGCGCCATTGTCGTGCAGTTTTGGGGCGACATCGATCGAACCGTATTGTTAGAAAATGGGTTGGGCGTTTGGCCAACAACGCCTCCGGGATCAGGGCACATGGGCATTCTGCTGTCCGAGCTTGGCCCCGAGCCGGTCGTGAGACTGCAGGCCGGCGGCCTGCGCGCTGCTGAATGGGTTCGGCGCAGCGGAGCTGTGTCGTCTGACGGGCTCGCGCAAATCGTTACCTGGCATCCGGATCAATCGCCAACTCGCGCTAGGCCCTCGCCTCGATGAGCTCAACGAGCGTGAGCGTCGCGGAGGCAAGAAACACTATGCGGCGCATGTCGAACGCGACCGCCGGCGCGGGTGACGATACAGGAAGATATTGCTCCGACCTAAAGCAAGCGATCGCGTCGTCGAAGCGAGCTGCTTCGTAAGCAAGATGATAGAACTTGCTGCCGCGCTTCAAGATACCTGCCACAGGCGATTGTGCGCCGATCGGCTCAATGAGCTCCAGGCGCGGACCGCCGCCTGATACAAACTGAATCCGAACCTGCTGGATGGGGTCCTCGAACATGGGGCCTTCAGGACTGTAGCCAACGACCGCGAGCTCGGACAGCTCCGCCGCGATCTTTCGACACGCCATTCCCACGTGATGAAAGTGCAAATCCATGCGCTGCTCCTCCCTTCCCTGGCAGCCTAAGGAGACGGGCGGCGTCGAGCGGAATCTGGCTGGTTGCTCAAACAGTTTAACCCTCTCGTGCATCGAGGAGCAGCGCCGACCAGGCCTGTTTTAGCCGTGGATAGTCTGCGCGCGACATCCGAAACGTAATCACGTCGTCGCCGTTCCACCAAGCTTTCGGCGCAACCTTTTCAATTTGGAAGCCGAGGCGAATATGAAAGTTCTTCGCGGCTTTGTTCCGGCTTTGAACGTTGGCAACGACGGCCGAAAGCCTCAGCTGCTCGAATGCGAATTCGAGTAAAAGGTCGAACATCTCTGCCAGGAAAAGGCGCGCGGCAGGATCGACGATCAACCGCGCAACTTCGCCCTGTCCCGCCGCGAAATCCAGGTTCGCCAGCGCGATGCTGCCAGCCGGCTTCTTCGAGCGCTTGAATTCGGCAATGAAATAGTAATCGTCGACCCTCGCTTGATAGTTCCGGAAAAACTCTTCCTGCTGAGCCAAGGTCAGCTTCTCGCGGGTCAGGAACTTACCGAGAACGGGATCATTCCGCCAAGCGATGACTTGCGCGGAGTCCTCCAGCCGGAGCTCTCGGAGAAGCAGGTTATTTCCTCCGGGAAGCAGTTTGAGATTCTCGGCTTTCGTGGAAAGCGTGCTTGGGCTCACCGGCTCCGGCCTGATATGCACCATCATCTATTTATTATACCTTAATCCGTGATTTAAATACATTTAATTGACCCGAGCCATATCATCATTTAGCGTAGGGGACAATCACATCAAGTCGCTGTCCTGACGGAGGCTCGCCATTCTCGCTGCAGCACCCCAGCCGGACCGGCGCATCAATGATGCCGAACTCAAGTCCCTGGCGTTGTCAGGCGATGCCACGTCCTGGGGGCATCTTGTCGCCCGCTCGCGGCAAGCGACGAGCTTCTCCGAGCTGTTCTTTCTGTCGACGCTTCGAAAAAAGGCGAAGCTTTATGCACCCGGAAGCGTCCAGCCAAGACTCCGCCTCGCCCTCATAGGCGGCTACAACCTTTATCCGTTGCACGAACTGGTTGAACATCTGCTGGCCATTCGTGGGATCGAGTGCGAACGTTTCCTCGGCGAGTACGATAATTTCGTCTCGGAGATCCTTGACGGCTCGAGCTCACTGTACGCCTTCAAGCCGGATCTCGCCTTCATACTGCCGAACGCGAGCCACTGCCGGTTTTCAGGCTCGCTCCTCGATGACGTCGAACATCAGCGCGAAGCCGCAGTCCGCGCCGCTGAGCACCTCCTCAACCTCGCGCAGACTTTCACCGTGCGCTCCGGTGCGGCGGCGATCCTCGCCAATCTTGCGCTGCCCGACGGCCTCGATCTCGGCTCGTTTCGTTCACGTACGCTTGGCACCGACTGGAGTTTCCGAAAGGCGGTCAATCTCGAGCTCGGGCTTCGGGCCCCAGCTGAGGTGCAAATCTGCGACGTCGAGTTCCTCTCGGCGCAGCGAGGGATCTCAGCCGCGGCGGATGCGCGAGCGTGGTATGAATCGAAGCAGCTCGGCTCACCTGACTTTCTCGCCGACATCGCGCAAGAGCTAAGCCATCTGATCGCCTCCCGGAAGCAGAGCCCCAAGAAGGTCCTGGCGATCGACCTCGATCAAACGCTATGGGGCGGCGTGATCGCGGAGGACGGTATCGAGGGAATCGAACTTGGCGACTCGTCCCCCCGTGGTGAAGCGTTCAAGGCTTTCCAGAGATACCTGCTTGGACTTTCCCAACGCGGCGTCCTGCTTGCGGTATGCAGCAAGAACGACCATGCACGCGCAATCGAGGTATTCGAGAAACATCCCGAGATGGTTGTCCGGCTGGAGCACTTCGCGGCCTTCAAAGCCAATTGGGACCCGAAGTCGGACAACCTGCAGAGGATCGCGGAGGAACTCCGCCTTGGCCTGGACAGCTTCGTGTTTGCCGACGACAACCCGGCGGAAATCGAGATCGTGCGCCAGTTTCAGCCGTTGGTTACAGGTGTACTCCTCGGGCCGGACCCCGCCGAATTCATCCTTCGCATCCAGGCCGGACGTCATTTCGAGCCACGGACCATCACCGAGGAGGATCTCGAACGGACGGCGCAGTACAGGCAAGAACGGCGACGTACGGAGCTCGCAGCGAGCGTCACCGACATGCCTGCCTACCTCGCCTCACTTGAGATGCGAGGCACGATCAAAGAATTCGACTCGCTCGACGTTCCTCGCATCGCCCAGCTGATCGCGCGCAGCAACCAGTTCAACCTGACGACGGCCCGTCGGTCCGAGACTGAGATTAAGGCGCTCCTAGGAAGGCCGGACTACCGGTGCTTCACGATGCGGCTCGAGGATAGATTCGGTGATTCCGGGCTCATCTCCGTAGTCATTGCAAAGATCGATGGCGGCGTCTTCGTTCTCGATACCTGGCTCATGAGTTGCCGCGTGCTGAAGCGCCAGGTCGAGGACGAGATCATGAATGAGATTTTCCGGCTCGCAGCGGCTGCCGGCTGCACGAAAGTGCGCGGCATCTATCTCCCAACGGCCAAAAACGGGATCGTCGCCGGAATCTACGAGGAGTTTGGTTTCGTGCGTACGGAAGACTGCGTCACCCGAAAAGAGTTCGAGCTGGAGGTGAGGAAGTATCAGGTGCGTTCGACAAAGATAGATGTTGCCCGGAGAGCTTATGAAGCAGGCTGAAGTATTAGCGAAGTTGCAGGAAGTATTCGACGGAATCTTCCTCGAGAAGGTCGCGGCCAAGCCCGACCTGTCTGCAGCCGACGTCGAGGAATGGGACTCGCTCATGCAGATCTCGCTGGTTATCGCCATCGAGCAGAAGTTTCGCGTTCGATTCCGCATTGGCGAAGTCGAGGCGGCGCGGAATCTGGGTGAGTTCGCCGACCTAATCGCGAAGCGGATGGAACCATAAGAGTTGCACATCGCGAGTGCGTTCGAAGCTGGGCAAACGGCACATCCCGCTGAGTGCACGAGATCCGTGACGCACGCCCGCTTCTTCAAGCTCAAGAGGAAGTTGACGAACGGCGCTACTCCAAAGTCAAAAACCGCTTCCGATTTAATATGTTTAATGTTATTTATATTGTTAAATACGACCCAACGTGACTGCCGCGACCGAAACTACAACCCGTACAGCTGGTGTTGCTATTTTAGATAGCATGTAGTCACGCTGACTAGCTGGGGGAGTACAACTGACGTGCCGGTGAAGTCCAATAACCGCCCCGGTATGGTAAGCGTCAGCGGGACGCCGACGCAGAACCAGACCTTGACCGCGACCGTGAGCGATGCGGACGGAGTGCCGGGCACCGTCTCCTATCAGTGGCAGCAGAGTGCGAACGGCAATTCGTGGAGCAACATCAGTGGCGCGACCGCGAGCACGCTGGTGCTCGGGCAGGCTCAGGTCGGCAGCTTCATACGGGTCACCGCCAGCTACACGGACCTCTCGGGCAGCACCGAGGCCCCGGTGAGCACCGCGACCGCCACGACAGTGGCCAACGTCAACGACCCCGGCGCTGTCACGATCAACGGCACCGCGACCCAGAACCAGACCCTGACGACCAGCGTCACGGACCCCGACGGCGCGCCCGCCAGCATCACCTATCACTGGCAGAGCAGCCCCGACGGCACCACTTGGACGAACCTGACCGCCACGACCTCGAGCCTCACCCTCGATAGCAGCCTGGTCGGCAAGCGGATCCGCGTGAATGCCACCTACACCGACCTGTTCGGCGCCAGCGAGGATGTGACCAGCGCGGCCACGGCGACGGTTGCCGCTGCGAGTGCCACCACTACGCTGTTCACCACCCAGACGCCTGTCATCACCAATGCCAACGACGGAGTAGGTTATGAGTTGGGGATGCGCTTCACCAGCGACACCTCCGGCTCGATCCAGGCAATCCGGTACTACAAGGCTCCGGGCGAGACGGGCACGCATATCGGCCACATCTGGTCGGCTACCGGCCAGGAGCTGGCGACGGTCACGTTTACCAACGAAGGCGCATCGGGCTGGCAGCAGCAGGCGCTCGCCACGCCGCTGACCATCCAGGCCGGCACGACCTACATCGTCTCCGTCAACATCAACAGCAACTACGTCTCCACCACGCAGGGCTTCGCCTCAGCCATCAGCAATGGTGGCCTGAACGCTCCAGTGGGTGCCGGCGTCTTCGACCTGTCCAAGGGCGCCTTCCCCACCAATGTCTATCAGAATGCAAACTATTTCCGCGACGTCGTGTTCGCTGCGGGCTCGTCACAGCCCAATAACCGCCCCGGTGAGGTAAGCGTCAGCGGGACGCCGACGCAGAACCAGACCTTGACCGCGACCGTGAGCGATGCGGACGGAGTGCCGGGCACCGTCTCCTATCAGTGGCAGCAGAGTGCGAACGGCAATTCGTGGAGCAACATCAGTGGCGCGACCGCGAGCACGCTGGTCCTCGGGCAGGCTCAGGTCGGCAGCTTCATACGGGTCACCGCCAGCTACACGGACCTCTCGGGCAGCACCGAGGCCCCGGTGAGCACCGCGACCGCCACGACAGTGGCCAACGTCAACGACCCCGGCGCTGTCACGATCAACGGCACCGCGACCCAGAACCAGACCCTGACGACCAGCGTCACGGACCCCGACGGCGCGCCCGCCAGCATCACCTATCACTGGCAGAGCAGCCCCGACGGCACCACTTGGACGAACCTGACCGCCACGACCTCGAGCCTCACCCTCGATAGCAGCCTGGTCGGCAAGCGGATCCGCGTGAATGCCACCTACACCGACCTGTTCGGCGCCAGCGAGGATGTGACCAGCGCGGCCACGGCGACGGTTGCCGCTGCGAGTGCCACCACTACGCTGTTCACCACCCAGACGCCTGTCATCACCAATGCCAGCGACGGAGTAGGTTATGAGTTGGGGATGCGCTTCACCAGCGACACCTCCGGCTCGATCCAGGCAATCCGGTACTACAAGGCTCCGGGCGAGACGGGCACGCATATCGGCCACATCTGGTCGGCTACCGGCCAGGAGCTGGCGACGGTCACGTTTACCAACGAAGGCGCATCGGGCTGGCAGCAGCAGGCGCTCGCCACGCCGCTGACCATCCAGGCCGGCACGACCTACATCGTCTCCGTCAACATCAACAGCAACTACGTCTCCACCACGCAGGGCTTCGCCTCAGCCATCAGCAATGGTGGCCTGAACGCTCCAGTGGGTGCCGGCGTCTTCGACCTGTCCAAGGGCGCCTTCCCCACCAATGTCTATCAGAATGCAAACTATTTCCGCGACGTCGTGTTCGCTGCGGGCTCGTCACAGCCCAATAACCGCCCCGGTGAGGTAAGCGTCAGCGGGACGCCGACGCAGAACCAGACCTTGACCGCGACCGTGAGCGATGCGGACGGAGTGCCGGGCACCGTCTCCTATCAGTGGCAGCAGAGTGCGAACGGCAATTCGTGGAGCAACATCAGTGGCGCGACCGCGAGCACGCTGGTGCTCGGGCAGGCTCAGGTCGGCAGCTTCATACGGGTCACCGCCAGCTACACGGACCTCTCGGGCAGCACCGAGGCCCCGGTGAGCACCGCGACCGCCACGACAGTGGCCAACGTCAACGACCCCGGCGCTGTCACGATCAACGGCACCGCGACCCAGAACCAGACCCTGACGACCAGCGTCACGGACCCCGACGGCGCGCCCGCCAGCATCACCTATCACTGGCAGAGCAGCCCCGACGGCACCACTTGGACGAACCTGACCGCCACGACCTCGAGCCTCACCCTCGATAGCAGCCTGGTCGGCAAGCGGATCCGCGTGAATGCCACCTACACCGACCTGTTCGGCGCCAGCGAGGATGTGACCAGCGCGGCCACGGCGACGGTTGCCGCTGCGAGTGCCACCACTACGCTGTTCACCACCCAGACGCCTGTCATCACCAATGCCAACGACGGAGTAGGTTATGAGTTGGGGATGCGCTTCACCAGCGACACCTCCGGCTCGATCCAGGCAATCCGGTACTACAAGGCTCCGGGCGAGACGGGCACGCATATCGGCCACATCTGGTCGGCTACCGGCCAGGAGCTGGCGACGGTCACGTTTACCAACGAAGGCGCATCGGGCTGGCAGCAGCAGGCGCTCGCCACGCCGCTGACCATCCAGGCCGGCACGACCTACATCGTCTCCGTCAACATCAACAGCAACTACGTCTCCACCACGCAGGGCTTCGCCTCAGCCATCAGCAATGGTGGCCTGAACGCTCCAGTGGGTGCCGGCGTCTTCGACCTGTCCAAGGGCGCCTTCCCCACCAATGTCTATCAGAATGCAAACTATTTCCGCGACGTCGTGTTCGCTGCGGGCAACGTCATCTCACTACTTAGCAGTTCCACAGTCTATGTCAGTGAGACGGGAGGGATGGCTACCATCACCGTCGTACGCTCCGGCGACCTCCAATCTCAAGCAACCGTGGAGTACACGACGAACGAAATCGGCACCGGCGGCACAGCTACGGCAGGCCAGGACTTCATCCAGCCCACGTTTAATGGCCGGTCGAACACCGGTCAGGTCGTCTTCAACCCGGGAGAGAGCACCAAGAGCTTCACCATCTCAATTGTGAACGATCAGCTCACCGAGGGTAACGAGACGTTCGCGGTCGGGCTTCAGAATCCCGGTTCCGGCTCCCTCGGGACCCCGCGCACAGTGCTCGTGACCATCATCGACAACGACTCGCCCGTCGCGATCTCAATGGCGGACGCGGCGATAAGCGTTACCGAGAATACACAGACGGCAACGATTACGCTGCTGCGCAGCGGCAACACCAGTCAAACAGCTACTGTCGGCTTCACGACAAGCAACGGCAGCGCCCTCGCGGGTTCCGACTACACCGCCTCGTCAGGCACGGTGACTTTCGCTGCTGGCCAGGTGACCCAGACGATCACGGTACCGATCATCAACGATGCGACACCGGAGAATGATGAGACCTTCACGGTCACGTTGAGCAACCCGACCGGTGCCACTCTCGGCGCCGAGACAACGACGACTGTGAAAATCCTGGATAATGACAACCCCAATCTCGGCAATCTGGCGGGTGAGACGTACGTGACGGGACTGGGCCAGGGGTATGCCGGCGGGCCAACGGCGATCGATTGGACTCCAGACGGCCGCTACATGCTGATTGCCCAAAAGGACGGCGTGGTGCGTGTGGTGGACAACGGAGAACTTCGATCAACTCCGCTGATCGACATTTCGAGCGAGGTAAATGACGTCAATGATCGCGGACTGCTGGGTATCGCGGTGAACCCGAATTTCGCAACGAACCCCTATGTCTACCTGCTCTATACCTACGATCCACCCGAAACGGCGGGCCAGCCCGGCCTTGCCGGCCCCGATCAGGCCGGCAACCGACCTGCTCGCCTGGTGAGGGTCACCGTTGACCCAACCACAATGATTGCCGATCCGGCGAGCGAGGTAGTGCTGGTCGGAAAGAACAGCATCTGGGCCTATACGAGCCGTCCCGACGTAAACAGCACAGGCGATCCGAGCATCGCTCCTTCCGGCATCGTCAACGGCACCACGATCACAGCTCCGGCGAGCCAGATCGAGAGTGGATCGCAGGACAACGATCCGGATCGGACCGGCATCCAGAACCAAAACATTCGTGACTATCTGGCGACTGATAGCGATTCGCACGGCGTAGGCGCTGTTCATTTCGGCCCGGACGGCTATCTCTACCTCACCGTCGGCGATGGCGTGTCGTACAACTTCGTCGACCCCCGGGGAGTGCGCGTCCAAGACATCCACAATCTATCGGGCAAGTTGTTGCGGATCGATCCCGTTACAGGTGAGGGAGTGCCCGGCAATCCGTTCTATCAGGCAAGCGATCCAAACAGTAATGCGTCGAAGGTGTTCTACTACGGTGTTCGCAACGCGTACCGCTTCAGCTTCGATCCAGTTACTAATCTTCCTGTGCTCGGAGATGTGGGCTGGAACAGCTGGGAAGAGCTGAATACGGGGCCAGCCGGCTCGAACTTTGGATGGCCCTATCTCGAAGGCCCCGACAGGACCGGCAGCTACCAAAATCTCGCGCAGGCAATCACCTTCTATAACAATGGCAATCGGAACAATACGTCAGACCCGCCCGCCGTATTTCCGATCCTGTCTCTAAGCCACGGGGCCCCCGACAATGCCCACGTGATTACCGCGGGAGATTTCTACAATCAGAACACCATTTTTTTCGACGATGTCCAAAACGGAACGATCTTCGCTGCGACCCTGAACGCAAGCCGGCAGGTCACCAGCGTCCAGTTGGTGGACAACGTACAAGGCATCGTCGACATGCAGAAGGGCCCTGATGGCTGGATGTATGGGGCCAATCTGATTGACGGCACTATCCGACGTTGGGTCGACCCCTCAGCGGTTACGGCGCTGGGGCTCGCAGCGTCGTCCTAGCAGGCGCCGGTCACGGCTTTCCCCATCGATGACGATCTGCTGGGGCGGCTTACGATTTCGGCCGATAAGGCGAGCTTTTGCACGATTGCGCGTCAGCGAACTACCCTGTCGTTTTGACCAATGATCGAGATTTCGGCGATGGACCTCAGACGGGCGAGCCGGCGTCGCGCCACCAATTCCGGACCAATGGTCAAATCGGCTCCACGGTACTCGCGCCCAAGGCTGAGATCTTGCGAAACTCCGCTCAAGGTGCCCGCCACATAGCGTTGAACCACTCGTACATACGCTTCGGCACCGACCATCACGGCTCGGCCAAAAATCCTATGCAAATCGTCCCCTGGTTCGTATCTCGAATGCACTGTCTCAAAGATCGGCCCGCTGTCGACGCCGGACGTGCATTCGTGAATGGTCGCACCGAGCATGTCCAACTCGTCGTTGACTACAGGCCAAAAGCTGCACGCGGTTCCGCGATACTGCGGGCTAATACCTGTATGCAGATTGATGCAGATATCGGTTGCAGAGTCGAGGACCGCATTCTTCACGACCGACGTGCCGTAAATAAGAATCGCATCGGGGCGTCTCTGCCGCAGGACTTCCAAGCTTGCGGTGCCGTTTATGCCCTCGACATAGTCGATTCGATCAGATGCATAGAATGTTTGAGCCTTTTGCCCCAACAGACTTTCAAGTGACCGAGTCCGGGCCTCATCGTCTCGAGTCATCTTGAGAAAGACAGCACGGGTTGCCTTTCCTAAGAAATGCACCAACCCCTTCCGTACGGCGCGCCGCAGTCTTGTTCTCCGTGCTGACCGGTCCACAATGATGCGGTCAATGGAGAGTCCAGCGCAAAGCATGTTTGCGACATAACGATGTTCTGGGCCATCCCGCGTCAGAATCACTATTCTCTTTGGTTCGGGCTGCCCAGCTACCATAGCCAATCTCTCGCACACCGTAGTACAGGCATAATCCGGAGCTTGAACGGAATCTCTTCTGGCGCGGCGTTCCCCAGGCTAATCCGATAGAAAATGTCAGCCGCTGGTTTAAAGCGGTTGCTTTTCGCATGCACTAGAAAGATCGCCTTGTGATTACGCCGTGCGGCGCGCAGCGCACCTTCGGTCGCGTCCAATGCATTCCCATAAGGAATACTCAGGCATTGAACCGTTTGTCCCGATAACTTCTCCAGAAGCTCTCGGCTTTGCACGATCTCGGTCTCCAACTCGCTCGATGAAAGCGAACGAAAGAACGTGTGGCTCATCGAGTGGTTTCCTACTTCAATCCCTAAGCTCGCAAACCGCTTGATATCGGTGATATTAAGAAAAAGCTTCGATGTACGCCGGAGCTCCAATTCATTGGTGCCCATTGCGGTACACAGCTGCTGCTTCGCCTCCGCAATTTGCGCCTGAGTCCATTTTGAAATCACGTTGGCGATGAGCCTAGGGACTGATGTTGGTCCGGTTTCGTTGATGTTCAGGAGAGCTATCAGTTGCTGTTTACCGAGCACCACCGCTGCCAACGATAGGATATTATCCACTGGCAATCTGCTTCCGAGCAGCGTTGTCGGATTGACGAAGAACAGCGAAGGTGCATTTGCCGCTTTAAGGACAGTACTTGCGGTATCGAGAACTGAGCGATATGCGTCATCGAAGGTGATCAGCAAAGGTTTACGCGGCAGAGTGCCACTTACAAGGTCCGATCCGCTCACCACGTCAAAATGACGCGCGAAATACTTGACGTGCTTCTCAAAAACCTCTGGCCTTGTAACAACTCCAAGCTTGCCGGTTAACGGGTCTTCATGGTCCGCGATATGATGATAGACCACAATGGTAACGTCGCGCCGCATCAGTGGCTATCCCTGGCGCGAGCGGGATAACGCGTCCCCTAACGGACGTTCCACAGCAGCTACCTCCTCTGGCAGGTTGTTGCGCGGATTACCGCGCGCTCTCCTCACGCCGACATTGCTCCAGCCATTCACCCAACGTTGACGATGCTGCCAGACATAGCGCCAGTTTCGCGCCTTTTCACGCAAATCACTTCTGCCGGAGATCAGGCCGGCCGTTCCGTACGCAAGCAAGCGAAGGAGGGGGAGAAGCATGTAAAGTGTCTTGCCTGCGAGAATCGTCGCAGCAGAATTGTGACGCCGCAACAGCGTGATCCGGCCGGCAAGGACCTTGATGCGTTGCTCTGCTTGATCGGGCTCGGAAGACTGGCCGTAATGAATGATGGTAGCTGCAGGCGTGATGGTTGGGGATGCACCAAGCTTGCGCGCCCGGCGGCACAAGTCCGCTTCTTCACCGTACATGAAAAACTCGGGATCAAAGCCGTCAAGTCGCTTCCAAAGTTCGCGGTCTATGAGAAGAAAGCAGCCCGTGACAATGTCGACTGCACGAATGCTGTCACGCTTCCAACCGCCGTATCCTTCGGGATTGAAAACCGAGCTGCTGCGCTTCAAGCTGGTCAGACCAGTAGCAAAACAGAAGATGCTCCATAAGGTGGCATCTCCCCAACAGGAGCCAGGATTCAAGCGGCCGTCAGACAGCACGGTGCGCCCGCCCCAGATCCCAAAGCGCGGATTCGCATCGGCGAACTCGTGCAGATGATCGATTGCGTGATTCAAGATCAGGGTGTCCGGGTTGAGCAACAGAAACCGGCGCCCCCGCGCCCGCATCGCGGCGATGTTGTTGGCGCCGGCAAACCCAAGATTTTCTTGCGACGCGATGAGCTCGAGTTGAGGGAAGTTTGCGCGAATGGCTTCCGGAGATCCGTCTGTTGAAGCGTTATCGAAAACGATGACTTCGTAGAGTACTGTCGTTGTTTGTGCCAAGACAGATCGAATACATTCGAGCGTCATGGTGCGCGTGTTGTAGCTCACGATGATGATCGAAATGTCGGGCTCAGCGGCCCCATAAATTGCATCCGACATGGGATTCAGCCTCATGCGATACGTCCGGCCCCCCCTTCAATGTTCGACCGAACCCATCTTCGACAACCATCTCGCTCGAACGCGATTTGTCAGGCCCGTCCTTCCTGATGGTCGCCAAACCATCCGGAATTGGCTCATCAATGTGGTGAGTGCCTGGCGACCCAGGTCGGCCATGCTAAGTGCGCGCTCCTGTAAACACGAGCTTTTCCCGGTTCCTTCGCAACTGCACCGCCCGGTCGCTGCGTGCGGCCCGGGCCGGCCACCATTTTACCACCCACATCCACTGCGAATCCCAAGCCCAAATGGAAACGACAGCCTTCCTCGTCTTCTGTATGGCATAACCGGCTGGAACCCACTATTAAACATTTATATTATTAAATTGGTTTAATTTGCAAGTTATTATTTCCGGACGGGCGACCTTAATCCGAGAATGCAAGCCGCGGGGCTGGGGCAGGAAAATGGATCAGCGGATCCGAGGCTGAGGAAGCAAACTCCCCGGGACGAGCTGGCCATTGACGATGGTTGCACTCCTGACGTTTTCCCATTTGGTGATCGTCATTGTTCCGCCGCCCGCATTGTTGATCAGAAATGCGCCGTATAGGAACGGGCCAACGAAATACACATCCTTAAGGGAAACAGTGACGTTCATGCCATCGGGATGCATTCGCAACCCGTAAGGTCCGCCCCAGAACAGGACGTTCTCAAAGCTAACTGAGCCCCCTAATCCATCAGCGTAGAAGAATCCGGCCGTTGCATTGGTGTTGTTGTAGGTCTTGAATGTTGTATTGCGAACCGTGATGGCGTTGGTTTTGCCAGGATCATAACACTGAAGCCCGTCTGCGTGATCGCCCGGCAAACCTTTGGTTTCGATGTAGACGCCATCAATGTTGATGCCGCCAATACCGTCGGAGCCAATACACCGGAATCCCTCGTTGGATCGAATGCGGGAATTTTTCAGAGTGCAATCCCCGCAAACGACCGAGCTTCCATCGTTGTTGTGGTCCCAGGAACGATGCTCGACGACTTCACCGTTGCTGAAGAACTTCCCGTAACGGGTGTATGGCTCGGAGGAATTTCCAGCAAAGCGGGGGTCATCAAATGAGAGTGGAGGAGCCGACGCAGGAGAAGGCAAACGCGAGGAGGCAGGACCTGGCGCTTGGCTGGAGGAAAGTGTTTGATCCGCCAGTGCGGAACCGGCGTAACACAAGCCGGCGGCTATTTGCGCCCAGCCAAAGCCTCGCCAACGCGATAATTTCTGCACAGATTTCCCCTTCAAATGATTGCGACCATGCGGATTGCGCGTTCACACCGCAGGCGATCTTAACCAGAGATATTTCATTGAATGGTTGTCGGGTTCATGCTCCCTTCCCTTCGATCCTCGCCCACAGAATGTGGCGTGGCATTTGTACCCGAACCCAGCGATAGTGAACGCGCGACCATGGTTTGATTTCGGGTGATAGATTGTCGAGAACGAAATCGCCATTTCGCGTGCGCACGAGAAGCACGAGGTGGTGCTCTCCGGAACTGACGACGACTTCGCTCAGTAGCAGGACTCGCGCAGGCCAGCCGCGCCGAAGCAATTCGTGGCGCTTGCTCACGGCGTAGTCATTGCAATCGCCGTGCTTCGGGTTGATGACCCATTCCTCGCCGGCAAGGCCGAGCTCGTTGCGCGCCGGCACGATGGCGAGATTGACCGCGCGATTGACCTCCTGCAGAGCCGCCCAGCGGTCCTCGGTCAGCCGGATCGGCCCACCACGAAACGAGCGCGGCGGAAGACATTCCGCCTCGTAGCGCAGGCAGAACACCGTGTACGCAAGGGGCGGCAGCGTCGGGTTTCCCAGTTCAATGTGCTGCCCTGACCGCGGCGTCGCCGGCAAGGACATGCGCCCCGCCCCCGCCCATTGAACTCCTCCGAGCATGATAGCGACCGCCACGACGGAGCCGAAGGTTCGATACATCTGCCGATCCCCTCGCAAACGCAAAACTGAGGCTCGGATCCGCTGGCAGGCTGACACCGACAGTCCCGCGGCAACCATATTTCATCTTTAATTTATTTAATTTAATTGTCAATTAAATATAATCGGCAGGAAGAAATAATCCGTTTGCGCATTATCCAGTACAGCCACAAGCAGATCGCCCCCGCAGACGCGTCCCGGCCCCCGGCGCATCGCCGGCAAATAAGGCAACAATTTAACGGCTCCGACGAATTAATCGTTGATTTAATGTGCCCCCCGGCAGATCGTATTCCGAACGACCTCTCCGCCTCACAATCGAGATTGCATATGCCGGAAGAACTGCTCGTCATTTTGGGGGCTGAAGCCATCCTGCTTGTCTTCGTCACAGCGATGACTCTGCACAACAAGCGAATGGATGTGCTGAGCGGGCTGCACCGCCGGGCGGCTAGCTGGTCCGCCGGCCAACACAGCAAGCCTGCGCCATACTCGGTCCGTGCGCGCGCAGGAGCTTTGCTGTCGGCGCTGACGACGTGGATCGGTATTGCCAAGCTCACCCCAGCCAATCTCTGGCGGCTGCTCAGACACGCCCAATCAAGCCTGACGAAGGTGCGAAAGCTGTCCACCCTTGTGGCTCGTTCCTGGCGGCCAGAGCGCCCTCAAGCCACGCCGTCCACCTCCAGCCTCATTGCAGGGGCTCGTCGTCAGCTCGGTGCTCGTTGATGCGGCCAACGTTGCGGTCTACCCCGCATCGACTCGATCGATCTCGCGGCGCAATCTTGAGCTCCGGGCGGTCGAAGCCAAACGATAGGCTTCGGATGCAATGCGACGAGCGGCGAGCCATCCGCAGCGAGCAGCTCTCCTCGGTGTTCACCCAGCTCACGGCACGCCTGCAAGCCCGTCGTTATCTTTTCATTTGGGCTTCTTTTTCGTCTTGAACATCAATGTTGTTCGCAGCAATGGACACACTCTTGAGATTCCTCTCAGCCCCGAGTGCGGGTCCACTCGGGGCTGTGTCATTTCAAATCCAAAGGGCTCAGCGCTCTTTGAATGCGCGCTGCGCCTGATCGTGTAGCGGCTTGAGCAGGTAGGACAACGCGGTCCGCCCTGCCGTCTTGATGAAGACCTCGACAGGCATGCCGGGCAGCAACTTGGCCGAGCCGAGCTTCACCAGCTCTTCCGTCTTCAGCAAGACGCGGCCTGTGTAGTAACTCGTGCCGGCACGCTGATCCTGCGTGATGTCTGCCGAGACCATGCTGACCTCGCCGTCGATTTCGGGCGTGGTCTTCTGGTTGAACGCTGCGAAGCGCATTGTAGCGGTCTGCCCCACGTAGACCTGATCGATATCCTTCGGTGCGATCTTGACTTCGACCGCGAGCGAGTCCGCGTCAGGAACGATCAGCATGATTTGCTCGCCCGGAGAGATCACCCCCCCGACCGTGTGGACGCTGAGCTCGTGGACGCGACCGGATTGTGGCGCCCGGATATCGACCCGATTCAACTGATCCACCGCCGCAGTCTTGCGTTCGCCCAGCTCGGAGAGTTTCGAGCGGGTTTCGATCAGGTCCTTGCCGACCTCGGTACGGAGGTCCTGGTCGATCTGAATGATCTGGAGTCCGATTTCGGAGATCTTGCCCTTCGACTGAGCGATCATTCCTGCGAGCTGGCTGCGCTCGCCCTCGATGCGGGCGGAGTCGCGCTCCAGGGAATTGAGCCGGGTGATCGGCACCAGGTTCTTCTGCCAGAGGCTGCGCACGCCCTCCAGCTCCTGTCGGATGAACTCCACCTCCTTCTGCTTGGCCTCCGTCTGCCCCATATAGCCCTTGATTTCGTTCTCCAACTGCGCGCTCTTCTCCTGCAACTGCGCTTTTTGGCCGCTCCTCGCCTGACGACGCAGGTCGAACAGCTTCCGCTCCGCGGCGATTGCACGGCTCGCCTCGGAGTTGCTCTCTTTGGCTCGGTCGAGCAGTACCTTTGGAAACACGACCTGCTCGGCACTGTCGCGCTCGGCCTCGAGACGGGCCTGCCGCGCCAGCAATTCGTCGATGCTATTGGTGACGATCGTCGCATTCGCGAGCGTCTGCGTCTCGTCGAGGCGGATCAGAATGTCGCCTGCATTGACCCGATCGCCCTGGCGCACGCGCAACTCTCCGACGATTCCACCCGTGGCGTGCTGGACCTTCTTGACGCTCGAATCCACCACGACCACGCCCTGCGCGATCACCGCGCCCGACAATTGGGAAGTCGTCGCCCAGCCGCCGACCCCAAAAGTCACCAAGGCGAACATGATCATTCCGACGATCATGTAACGTTGGATGGACTGCAACGCCGGCGCTATCTGATCGTTCATCGGCCGCCTCCTTGAGCTTCTGCGACGACCTTCAGCGGCACCGGAGTCCGCAGCACTCTCTTGAGTACCTCCTCTCGCTTGCCGAAGGACTGAACTCTGCCTTCGCCGAGGCACAATACATGGTCCACACCTTCCAGCGCCTTCGGCCGATGAGCGACAACGGCCACAATCCCTCCGCGGCGTCGCACGTTCAGGATCGCCTCTGTCAGAGCCTCCTCGCCCTCCGCATCGAGATTGGAAGAGGGTTCGTCAAGCACGACCAGGAAGGGTTTGCCGTAAAAAGCCCGCGCAAGCGCGATACGCTGCCGCTGCCCCGCCGACAGCGCCAGCCCTCCCTCGCCGATCTTCGTGCTGTACCCGTCCGGCAGTGAGAGGACGAGGTCATGCGCGCCCGCGGCGCGGGCGGCTTCCAGAACAGCGGCGGCGGTTGCGTTCGGGTCGAAGCGTGCAATGTTCATCGCAATGCTGCCGTCGAACAATTCTACGTCTTGGGGCAGATAACCGATGTGCTTGCCGAGGTCGTCCGAAGACCAGTGATCGAGGGCGGCGTTGTCGAGCCGGATCCTGCCTCGAATGCACGGCCACACGCCAACCAGCGCACGCGCCAGCGTCGACTTGCCGGATCCGCTCGGACCGATGATTCCGACCGCCTGCCCACTCCGCAGCTGGAATGACACTTCGCTGAGAGTGGGTCTCTCGGAGTTCGGAGCACTGATATAGAGGTTCTCGGCGCTAAGGGTTTCCACAGGCGCAGGCAATGCCAACCGCTCCTCCTCCTGAGGAAGAAGCTTCAGCAAATAATCGAGTCGTTGTCCCGATTGGCGCGCCGCGACGAACCCCTTCCAGTTCGCAATTGCCATTTCGACAGGCGCAAGGGCCCTCGCGGTGAGGATCGATCCGGCAATGATGATGCCGGCCGTCGATTCCTGGTTGATGACGAGGACGGCGCCAACGGCAAGAACCAGCGATTGCAAGATCGCGCGGAAAATCTTCGAGGCACCACCGAGTCCGTTTGCGACATCGCTGGCCCGTTCATGGGCTGCGAGGTACTTTGCGTTGGCATCCTGCCAACGCAAAGCCGCTTGTTGCCGCATACCCATGGCCTGCAGAACTTCGGCATTGCGCCGTCCCTCGAGCGCGAGGGCAGTTCGCGAAATGGCAAGACGCGAGCTCGCCTTTGCCGGACCTCGGGTACGCGTTTCCGTGAGCATCGTAATGCCGACCAGCACCAACGCACCAGCCAGCGCAGTGATGCCAATCCAGAAGTGAAAGAGGAAGCAGACGCCGAGATAGATCGGCATCCAGGGCAGATCGAAGAGCGCCGTCGGCCCTCCGCTCGACAGGAAGCTGCGGACCTGATCGAGGTCCCGCACCGGCTGCAGGCCATCGCCATCCGCTCTGGTCTTCAAAGGCAGGCGAACAAGAGCCTCGAAGATGCGAACCCCGAGACTTTCATCGAAATACCGGCCCACCCGGGCGCTGATCCTGCTCCTGACGAAGTCGAGCCCGCCCTGAAACAGGTAGAGCACCGTTGCCAGAGCCAACAGAGCGACAAGAGTCGGTACACTGCGTCCGGGCAGCACCCGATCGTAGACTTGCAGCATGAAGAACGAGCCGGTGAGCATGAGAAGGTTGCTCATGCCGCTGAATGCCGCTAGCGCCCAGAAGATCCGGCGGCAAGACCGCAGGAACGCCGACAACTCTGACTGCGACTCGTCATAGTGATCCGCTGGCCGGGGTCGACCAGCGAATATCCGTGACCGCAGCACTTCGATCAGGCCCTTTGCCCAGCCGATCAGTTGCGGCGTCTGCAGTTGAGCGTTTTCCGCCCACTGCCGTCCGGCTGACCAGAGTCCTGATATGTGAAGAAATGGAATTCGATAGAGATTTGCGGGCGGGGGGAATACCCCCCGCCGTCCAAAGTCAATCATGGCTTCTGCCCCTGAAACGCGCCTTTGTTGGAAGATCCCTCAAGAGATCCCCCAAGGCAGTTGTTGAAGATTGCTCTCTGTGGATGCCGTCCCCTACGCGAAGTGGAAGTCGTTGCTGGTCAACGAGCCGAGCTTGGCGTTCTTCAGCGTGAGCGTATCGCTCCCCGTCGCGATCACGACATCGGTGCCGGACTGGGTCGCGTGGGAAAGAACGCTGGCAAAACTGTCGAACACACTCTTGCTGAACTCGATCGTGTCGTGAGCAGGTCCGCGGGCAACGAAGCCCTTGATGACGTCGTTGCCGAAGTTCGCGCCAAACACGAAAGTATCGGCCTGGCTGCTGCCAACGAAGGTGTCATCGCCGGAAGTGCTGGTCAGGGTCGTGTTGCCCGGCGAAGCGATGAACGTACTGCCCGCAATAGCCGCGTTGCTACCGGTTGCAGTGGATGACGTAGCTACGCTGGACGTACCGATCTGCCCGTCACTGTTCAGGTCCTGATGGAAGCTGGTCTCCAGCGTCTTGAGGCCAGAGTCCGTACCCGACACCGAGCCACCGTCCGTGGAGCCGGTCAGGGAGCTGACATGAGACACGTAGTTGCCGTTATTGTCGGTATTCCACGCCGTGTACTGACCGGTGCTCGTCTCCTTCCAGGCAACTTGATAGCCCGTCGCCGTCTTCTCCGCTCCAATGGGAGTCCAGGTGCCATCGGACCCGCCCACGAAATCCACGCCGTCATCCTTTAGTGTCGGGCCAGTGCCGGTGCTGCCGTTGAGGTAGTATTTGCCGCCACTCTCAACGAGACTTGTCACACCAGCCGATTCGACGACCTTGCCAGTCGTCGGGGTTGGCGACGTCGGGATGGTCGCAGTGGAAGTACCTACCTGCCCGTCACCGTTCAGATCCTGATGGAAGCTCGTCTCGAGCGACTTAAGGCCAGAGTCAGTACCCGACACTGAGCCACCGTCTGTGGAGCCGGTCAGGGAGCTGACATGGGACACGTAGTTGCCGTTATTGTCGGTGTTCCACGCCGTGTACTGACCCGTGCTCGTCTCCTTCCACGCAACCACATAGCCCGCCGCCGTCTTCTCCGCACCGATGGGAGTCCAGGTGCCATCCGACCCCTTCACAAACTGCACACCGTTGTCCTTCAGCGTGGGGCCCGATCCGGTGCTGCCATTGAGGTAATATTTGCCGCCGCTCTCAACGAGAGTTGTCGCGCCAGCTGACTCGACCACCGTGCCGGCAGTCGGCGACGTCGGTGACGTCGGCGAGGTCGGTGTGGCTGGCGCCGAGGTGCCGGTGATGCTGGCGGTGAACGCAGTGGACGCCGGGCCGGTATTGCCT
Organism: Bradyrhizobium yuanmingense; assembly: GCF_025200905.1. Taxonomy (NCBI): domain Bacteria; kingdom Pseudomonadati; phylum Pseudomonadota; class Alphaproteobacteria; order Hyphomicrobiales; family Nitrobacteraceae; genus Bradyrhizobium; species Bradyrhizobium yuanmingense. The sequence continues at coordinate 4,269,853 of NZ_CP104173.1, forward strand.
GCTGCATCCGTTGCCGTCGCGGTAAGGCTGTGCGAACCGGCCGCAAGGGCGCTGGTTGTATAGCTCCACCCGCCGGTGCTGTTGGCAGTCGCGGTCCCGATCTGGGTCGTGCCGTCGAACACCTTCACGACGCTGCTCGCTTCGGCACTGCCCGACATCACCACCTGATTGGCGGTGTTCACGGTATGGCTGGCAATGGTCGGCGCAGTCGGAGCCTTGGTATCGATAGTGATTGCCAACGCAGACGACGCCGCGCTGGTCTGACCCGACGAGCTGGTCGCCGTTGCGGTCAGCGTATGTTTGGCGTCGGTCAGGATCTTGGTGATGTAGTCCCAACTGCCGCTCGAGTCCGTAGTCGTCGAACCAATTTGGGTCGTACCGTCGTAGATCTTGACCGTGCTGCCGGCAGCCGCGGTGCCCTTGAGCTCGATGGTATTGTCGTTGGTAATCTTGTCGCCAGCGGTGCCGCTGTCGGTCGAGAACGACGCGATAGTCGGAGCATCCGGCACGGTCGGCGTGCTGGGTGCGGTCGGTCCTTCAACCGGAAGCGGAGGCGGGATAAGGTCGCCCGGGATGAGTTGACCGTCCACGATCGTTGCGTAGCGAACATTCTCCCATTGCGTGATGTGTATGTTCGCATTGACCTCCTCCAACCAAAGCGCGCCATACGCAAATGGCCCCACAAAATACACGTCCTTGAGGGCGAGGTAGTCATCGTGACCGGCTCCTGCGTCCGCGGCAATGCGCAGACCAAATGGGCCACCGTCGAACACCACGTTATTGAAAGTGAACGTTCCGCTATAACCATCTGCGATGAACAGCCCAGCAGTGGCATTCTGGTCGTGCGATACAATCGTCGAGTTTGTAATGGTCAGATTCCCGGTGGCGCCGGGAGCATAGGCCTGAATTCCGTCGGCGTGATCGCCCGACAGTCCCGTTGTCTCGATGTACGTATTGTTGATGGTGACATCACCGCTGCCCCCAATGCGCACGCCTTCCCTTGAAGAAATACGGACGTCGTCGATGGTGAACGAGCCGCTCCCTCCGACGGCGACAGTGTCGCTCTGGTCGGAAATGCTCACACCCGAAATCGTCTCTCCATTTCCAAGCCAGACCGTCCCCGAATTGGTCTGGTCGCTAAACATCGGATCATTCCATGTCAGAGGAATGGATGCCATCTAGTTTTCTCCTGTTAATTTCAATCTGGTTTGCCCCTGGCACGCGCCCAATTGTTTCCCCAAGCGACGCGACCCCAAGTGCGACTCTGCTGGCGCAGCGCCGTTGGGGTGCGTCTTCCCGGCGGGTGGAGGCTTTTTTGCGACGACACGACGGCTCACCCAAGGTAATTTCCTGAGCTACCCTAGACACATTCGCATCGCGCGAATTAAATGCCGGAAATTTCTTCAGTCCGATCAACCACTCGTGCACCGCATTGAACGAGGGCCACACAGAGCGGTCGAAGATATACAAAAGTATGCCGGAATCGATGTTACGCCTTCGCCACTAGACAACAGCTTACCAAGTGTCGTCGACGGCGCCACAGCAGAAAACCAATTAAATATTTCGATCCACAAGATTATCCGCCGCCAAACACGACATAATTTTTGTCCGGACAATCAAGAGCGCGAGCGTCGGGCAAGAGCATTTGAGCACACATCGCGCTGCGAACAATCCGAACCCATATTGCCCGGTTCAGGTAATGGCCCATCCAGCGCCATCCAAAAACGCCAAGCAAAGCAAATACCGTTGCGGACACACCATTCAGATCGAGAGTTACGAGCGCGCGCCGATTATCCTGATCGTTGATGTCCCCCGAGCCCAGCACACAGTCACCCGCTTCCCCGGCAGGGTCGCAACAAGATGTTCGATCAGGTCCTGCCGACGACCTGACCATACTCCGCCGCGTCTGACTGATGCAAAGTCAAGCCACCGTCGTCGGTCTGCACCGATCAGAAACTCAGATCTCGAAAGCTCGCGTCAAGAAATTCGGCAACATGCTTTCTCGCCAATAATGCGTTCAAACCCGCGATCTGCTTCTCGTCGATAGCTCGACTGCTGACAGATCTCACGTTTGCCACAACATTCGACGGATTGGATGAGAAAAAGATGACGATCCCGTTTGGATTTGCATTCAGCGCATGGGCCAGCAGTAGATGAGCCAGTTCTGTCGAATCACGTGGATCTACCTGCGTCAGCGAACGCCATTCAGCCGCCATCCGCTCATCGGACAACAATCGATCAAGCAGTATTTTAAATCGGCTGGTAAGAGACGAATGCGTAATCACGAGGTAGTTAGTTGCCGGAACTTTCCTGACGTTCATATTCCAGATGGCATTTGGAATCTGCACAACGTCGAACAGCGCTGCATGTCTTTGGAGGATGGACACCGTCTCCTCTATGCCTGTCGCTATGCCAATGGCGCGAACCTTCCCTTCACGCTTGAGATCATCGAGAAGACGGATCAGGTCCGTTTCCTCTACGTCGGCAGCGCTGCACTCGTGCAGGAGTAGAATATCGAGATAGTCTGTACGCAATTCCTTGAGACTAGTCTCGACACTTTTTCGGAACTCCACGAGACCAAAGGCTCCGAAACGCGGCAGATAGTTGGACGGCACAGGCAGGTAATTCTTTGAGCTTGGCGCGACATTGTGCAGAAGACGAATGCTACGACCCATTGCGCGGACATGAAGTGCATGACTTTGTGGGACAATGCCCGCCTTGCTTGCCAGAACCAGGCGCTCCCGCTTTCGCGCCGCCAACTCTCCCAGAATGCTCTCTGCGCGACCGGCACCATACATTCGCGCAGTATCAAAATATGTGACCCCACAATCCATAGCTGCTTCGAGCAACTTAAGAGCCTCACGGCGGGTTCGTCGCTTGCTCAACAGTGCGCCGGATCCAAAACCTAGGGGGAGCATGTTTCGCGGAAGGATTTCTCGAAACGGCGCGGCAGCAGCCACCGTCATGACGCGCCTCCGGCTAGTCCGAATGCAGCTTCTCGCTTTGTTTGGGCGACGGTGCTCACCGCATGATGGCATGCGCGCGCGGTCAGAGCGAGAATGGTCAACGTGGGATTCTGCGTGCCCTGGGACGGGAAACAGGCACCATCCGTAACGTACAATCCCTGTGCGTCCCAGCACTGGTTATTTGGATCGAGCACGGAGGTCGCGGGGTCGATACCCATCCGGGCGGTCCCGCATTCATGAATCGCGGAGCCAGGCGGAGCCGGCCGTTCATTAACGCGGCTCAACGTCACGCCAGATGTTGCGGCGATCTCGCGTATGGCAGCTGCCTGATCGCGGGCACGCGCCAAATCCGCTTCGCTATAGCGGCAGTCGATATGCAATACGGGGATTCCCCATATATCCCGTCGTGTAGGATGTAGCGTTACTCGGTTTTCGGCACGAGGAAGCATTTCACCGAAGCTAACCGCAGTAAAATGGGAACGCCCGTGCCCTCCTGGAAATTGATACAACTGCACGCCAAAACCTCGCCCGCCGAGGGGCGCGGGCCCGTCGCGCGCATCGAAGCGTGGAAGGTAAATCGCGCACCCATCTTCGAGCACTGGGCTGGGCTTCAGCGGCGCACCTCCACCCCACCCAGTTACGACAATATGGTCCATCAAGTAGCGCCCCAGCGCGTCAGATCCTGCACCGAGCCCTTGGCCCCCTTTGGATGAACGCGAAAGCAAGAGTATTCGTGTCGACTCTAACGAGGACGCGCACAGAAAGACCAACGGAGCGCAAGCACGTACGTCGGTTCCACTTTGTTGATCGAACCAGACTACGCCGCGTACGCGACCTGATCGATCAACATCGATTTGCCGTACGACTGCGCCCTCACGGCATCGAAGGCGCCCTGTAAGAGCAGCAGTTTCCAAGGCATCCAGCGGTGCGGCAAAGCGCGTGAGCATCGGCCGCGAGTGAGGCCACCGTGCGCGGATCGCTGCCATCAGCGCGAACTGATTCGGTGAAGGTTCAAGTTCTCGCGAGAGGTGACTGTCAGGCTGCCATGGTACGCCATCCATGGCACCGGCAAGCGCTAGCCGTCGCTCGACCATCGAATACCAGGGGTCCAACTCACCCGGCTCTAGCGGCCAAGGCGCGCTCAATCCATCACACGGCGCAAGGTCGGAGGAGTTCAGCCGATAGTATTGCCGGCCGTGCCCTGGAAGGCCCACGCGTCCGCCGAGCGTTCGCGCGCGTATCCAGACAAAAGGTTGGCTCCGTGGCGTCACGTAAGGCAGGTCATGATCATCTACAAACGAGTCCGGTGCTCGGCCCCAGATGCTGCAGCGAGATTGGATGGGCTGGCGCAACATGCCGAGGCCTCTCAAGGCCATCTTGCCAAAGGGAACAACCGCAGGAGGGAGCAACCGAAGTGTCGCAGGGTCCGCGAGCCTACGGCTCATCCTGGCTATAGCTCGGCGCATCCCAGTCGTTCGCGGCGAATTCTGCCACCCGGCCTCAAGCACAAGCACGCGCAGGCCAGCCTCGGCGAGTAAGAGCGCCGCCAATCCCCCGGCGGCTCCCCCGCCGATCACGATCGCATCCTGCGCTCCCGGGCGCCGCAACTCCTCAATCGTCGTGGTACCTAATACACCTGAAAGCGCCGGCCCGAACTGCATGACAACTCCCTTCAAGCGAAAATTGGTCGGGGGCTAGCATGCCAAGCGGACAGCGATGGCCGGTAACCGAGCGCTCCGGGTTTAACGCTTAGGCGCAACCGCCCTGGCAATGCATGCAATGAAAGGGAAATTATCGCTTCCGCAAAACCATTACTCATGGCTTTGATTTTCTGTCACAAATTGCAAAAACGAATAATGATAGGCGCAGTTAAATACATCCGTCAACTGTTAATAGGCATTTAATTTCTGCATTGCACAAGCCAAACCATTTCTCCGAATATTCGGAGTGTGTAGCTTCTGCCAAAAGCACTACCTTCTTCGCGGACAATACTCCCGGCCGGCTTTCAGCTAGAAACAATGCTTTAGACCCGATCCGCGGCAACGGAAGACCCGATGTGGCAGCGTCCAGCCACTACCTGATGATGCCCGCGCGTTGGCAGCGGGGCGAGTTATTGGGACGTGCTGTGATTCTGCGGGGCGTGGTACTCTCGATCCGATCACGGAACGATAGGAGCGCAAGACATTTGCGGGAATCGTTCCTTGGCGGCTCACGGACAAAGGTCCGAGATGCGCAGGCGAATTGACCGGGCGAAGCTCACCTCACAGGTACTATGAAATCTGCAGTTCTCGCCCGCCGTACACTCTTGATCTGTCGATAACTTCACCTGTATTAAACTATCTGACGTCGAATACGCGTTGGCAGGTTGGGAATGCTCGCAGCACTTCACTACCACGCATGGCGCCGGGTGCGCGCCGCGTACTATGCCTTCGGATTGGCCCGGCTGCCTTTTGGCGACGCGCTGGGGCGTGCCGTTAGCGAGTGGGAGACTGCGCAGGGGTTCGGTGACAGCCCAAAAGCGAAATCCACCTGGGACGCCGAGTACAGCGATGGCCTCTGGACCTACATGCAGCGCGAAGTAGCTCGCTACTGGACACTCATTGGTTTCATGGACGCTTTTAGACGTGGCGGCGAGTACCTCGAGATCGGCTGCGGAGACGGCATGCTATTCGAGCGCTTCAAGCAGCTTGGATATGAACGCTATGTCGGAGTGGACATCTCTGACGTGGCAATCGAGAAGCTCCGTCTGTACAACGACGATCGCACTGACTTTTCTCAGGCTGACGGCGACGTGTACGAACCCGACGGCCGTTTCGATGTCATCGTCTTCAACGAGTCTCTTTTCTATTTGCGCGACCCCGTTCGGTCGCTCGAGCGTTACGCGCAATCACTCAAACCGGGAGGCTGCATCATCGTCTCGAACTACACCGCATCACGGCGATCATTGGCAGTGTTGCGGGAGGCAAAACGAGCATTCGAGGTGATCGACGAGGCCAAGACGACTCAACGGGCAATGTCCTGGCTTTGCACAGCACTGAAACCGCCAAAATACTAAATTCGCTAGTGATACCGCAAGCGCATGAGTTGGCGATAGAGCCCGAGCTTTGTGCTGATTTTCCAGGAAACGCCGCGCATCGCATCCGGATCGCGCAAGTGGCGGCGCATGTACTCCGCATCCATGTTGTTCGTCATACAAAGGCGGGAGTACAAAAAAGATTCGAAGCCGCGATGATATCCAAGCTGGATTGTAAAGAGGTGTGTGTAGCCAGCCCTCAGCGCGGCCTCCCAGACCCGTCGGGAAAACCGTCCATATGGGAAGGCGAAGAGAGCTACCTGTCGACCGAGGCGATCCTCGAGCATCGACTTGGACACACCGAGCTCGCGCTCGAGCTCTACGTCCGACACAGTCGTCAAATCGACGTGGGCCATGCCATGTGAGCCGATCGCAACACCCCCCTTGTCAAGCTCCTCGATCATGTCCCAACTCATACGTCCCGGCGAGCCTACAAAGTCTACCGGGATAAAGGACATGAAACCCGGAATACGACCGGTCGTCATGTAACGGGCGTAGACATGCGTATAGTCCGAAATAAATCCATCGTCGAAAGTCAACAGGACCGCGCCGGTGCCGTGGGATGTCGGATCGGAGCAATGCTCCAGAAAATTCTGGGGCGAGACCAGCGCTTCCCCGCAAAGTGCGAGATGCACTTCGAACGCCTCATGAGTCAGGCACCACGCGTTCGAAGGCGAGGCTTCCACCAGCTCATGATAATTCAAGACGATCATAGAGTTTCTATCAGATCTGAAACCCGCCGGGCCCAAGCCTGCCAGTTCAATCGGGCTTCGAAGGCGGCGCGGCTCGATTGTCTCAGGCGTGCCAGCCGATCCTGGTTAGCAAAGGTCTCGAAGATGACCGCCGCATAGTCCGCCTTCGTCGCGTTCGGGGGCAACAACAAGCCCGTCTCCCCCTTACGGACAGCGCAGGGGACGCCGCCAGTGGCCGGCGCAATGCTCGGTACTCCATAGGCCGCGGCTTCACAGAACACAATTCCATAGCAATCCGCCCGGGTCGGCAGCAGAAATAGATCCGCGTCCCGATAGAGTTGATCCAGTCGGTTGCGCTGTTCGCGATCACACTTGTCGAGATAAGGGATGATCGTCAGGCCATCCTGAGCAACTGACTTCGGCGGAGTACATCCGCAGATCACGAGCTCCGCCTCCATGCCCCTCTTCCTCAGTTCAGCGAGGACGCCGACCGCGATGTCAGCGCCCTTCTCCTCCCAGTTGGCGCCGATGAAGAGGAGACGGCAGGGACCCGGCTTGCGGCAACCTAGCACGGAGGCACGATCCGGCGCTTCTTCGAGGTTGGCGCCCCAAGGAATGACATGCACCCGGCTACGGTCGGCACCGTAGTCCCTGATGGCAGATTCGGCTGCCCATTCCGACGGGTAGAGGATCAGATCCGCGCGCGCAATCGTGTCCCGCTCCACGCGTTCAGCGATGTCCCGAGCACCTCGCGACAAGTTTCGATAGTTAGGATGGTAGTTCTCAATGAGCCGAAAGGTCGCGTCGGACGCATAGACGAGCGGAACGCCGTTAGGCACACTCCATGCGAAGGTAGAGCCGGCCGGCGCGAAGACGATATCGGGCGACACCGCTCGGATTTTACGCGCTGAGTCCGCTGCATACTGTGCAACGACCGCCCCCGCATGCAACGGGGAACGGCCGCGCCTGCGAAAGGCACGGCAAAGCCTGGAATACGTCTTGTATAAAGGCAGTATCGGTGCGCTCAACGGACCGATATGGACCACCTCATGACCTTCACCTGCGAGCGATCTCGACATGTGAAACGGGGTACCGGACCAAAACCTGACCAGGCGCCCATCCCCGATCGTGGCGAATGCAATCCGCCGTGCCGCCGGCCTGTCGGAGATGTGGTTTTGAGTCATTCTATTCACGCACACAGGGACCATCGACCACTTCGCCGGAAAGATCTCTCATGGAGCGAGCGAGCGATCGCTGGATAGAAGTAGCTTTTTCAAACCCGCAGTAAGCGACAGAGGCATAAGAGCCACGCCGGCTCTCATAACGAGAGGTACGTGTCCCGTTTCGGCAAATCCGCGAGCGTAGGTTGAGATCGATTTCATTCGTCTTCCCGAGTGCAGATAGATCCATCCCAGATCCTTGCAATGCCGAGCGATTGCACGATTTGCCGCTTCGAGTGCTTCGCGATCTCGCCGAAGCCCCTTCTTCTCGCTCACTGCCAGCTGCAGCAAGGACGACTTATCCTCCTCCTGGAATTTCGATAGGGTTGAATCCTCGAGTACCCGCATAACTGCGAGCTTGCGATCGACGTATCCAAATCCATGATGCTTCGAGATTCTCAGGTACAGTTCCCAGTCCTCGCCCGAACACCATGATTCATTATAACCTCTAAGCTCATCCAGAACAGTGCGCCGGATCAATACCGCAGTCGGCTTGATAGGCACTTCTTCCAGCAAACACAGATACATCTCACGGCTGCTGAAGAGAAAGACATCGAAATCAGAGCGCGAGCGCGATGCGAGCAGTTTCGGAAATGCACGCATGCTTGAGACAATTGACGACGTGGATCTGCCACGGTCGACCTCAACGTCACAGAACACCGCGCCAATCTGACGATGACGACGCAAAACATCGACGAGACTGCTGAGCATCTCCGGCTTCCACAGGTCATCCGAATCCAGATGAGCAATGATATCGCCGTTGGCGGCCTTTATACCCGTGTTGCCTGCCGCACTGACCCCGCGATTGCGATCATGCCGAATGTAACGCACTTTGTCGCTTCGAAACTTTTTCACCGCTGCGGCCGTGCCGTCTGTGGATCCATCATCAACGACGATTATCTCAAAATTCCCATACGTCTGATTCAAGGCACTCTCGATCGCTTCCCCGATGATGTACGCACGATTGTAAGTTCGTATGATAATGGAAACCCTCATGCTTTAGTCCTGCGCAGCGAGAAATCCTGATCGGCATCCCTGCCAGCGTAATGACCTCGCGGTCCACCGTCTTCAAATGTCTCCGGTAATCGGGTCGCATCTCGTTCGCGCCGCTGGTGCGGCTCTATCGCGCAATATGGCGGTCTCCGCGAGGTTCGCTCGCATCCCAGTAAACACAGCGATGAGGATCCAACAAATGCCCCAAAAGTGCACAATGAACCCTAGAAAAGCGATCGTCGCTATTACAATTCCGAGCGCCACTGACAGCCGTCTCTCTTCGGGAGAAAGGTGAGGCGATTTGTCGATCGAGCCAAGCCAGCATGCGCTGGCAATTGTCAAAAGGATCAACGCGCTTCCCGGAATTCCATACGACATTGCGGTGGCAAGCCAAAAGGCATCTACGCTCGAACTCACGAGCGCGCCATGCGACTGCCAATTCCAGTCGCCGTTCAAACCAATTCCGAAGATCGGCGAACCGAGGACCACAGGTCCTCCCGTGTCCCAAATCGCTTGGCGAGCCCAGGCCGCCTCCGGGCTTACTCCGCTGAGGCGCACAAGGGTTGCGACCGGGCTGCCAGAGAAAGTGAAAACAACAAGGAGTAGCGCGGTCACACACAACCCGACCAACTTCCATCGGGCAGCGAAGCGAGGGCTTGCGGCATAGAAACTCGCCAGCGCAAATCCGATCAAATAGGCCAACAATGGACTGCGCGCCTGCGAAAACCACACACCGATGAGGGCGATGCCCGCCACACCCCAGCCGAGTACCTGGTGCCTAAACGTAGTGAAGGCCACGACACCAAACCAAACGCAAACAGCACCGAACAATATCGAATGCTCGAGCGGCCCCATGGCGCGAACGACACCGTCCCGATAGAACGTGTCAGCCCTGATTGCTAATGGTCCATCGTAACTGAGCTTCGCATAGCCGGTAATACCTTTGATGAACTCATAGGTGAACAGTTTATCACTCAGCGGGTCAAGGAGCGCTATGCCGACGATCACAATCATCAGCTTGCAGGAGAACCGTGCTATTCGAACGGAACTATCGACCGGCCCGAGAAGAAACCGGAACGTCAGGTATGCGCCCACAAATTCGAGTGCCTCGATTCCAGCCCCTTTAAAACCCGCCGGACCATCAGTGACTGTGGCAGCCAACATCATCCAAACGCCCGTAAGCGGGGCCAAGATATCCGATGGGACGCAGACGACGGTTCGCGTGCCTAGACGCTGTCCAAGCTGCTGTAGCGCGGCGATGAAGGAACAGAAAATTAGAACTCGAGCAACCGAGAGGCGAAAATCGCCGACGAAGAAAGACAGCCCTTCGGGCAAGACAATCGCGACCAACAATAGCTTCAGATACAGTTCCGTCCCCCAACGCGGCGCCCCCGCCGCGCGACCAACTGGACTCCGCTGCCGACCATACAGATACGTAAGCTGAGAACCCGATTCCAATTCTAAGCTTTTGCGGGTCAACGCGAGTACCTCAAATATCTGAGAAGTTCTGCAAACAAGCAGCGCGCTCGAAGCCGAGGCGCCCCACAAAGCGACGGTTCCTCCCTACGAGGCGCTTCATTTCGTCGTCTCCAGGGGAGTCGACAGGAAGTCACGACGCAGGCGGCTCGCTACGCTGGGTGAAATCAAGGCGTAAACCAGCGCTTTGTAGTAGTGCGGATCCGCTGGGTGCAAACACACACATTGCCAACCCGTCTTTAATGCCGACAACCGACGGTTCGACCTACGCCAATCCAGCACGCTCTTGATGAAATGGGCGGCGATGTTGTTGTCCAATAAACTGTTGTTAGATCGTCTGTAGCCGCACATCGCATCCGCGCAACCCTGCTCAAACCGCAAACCGCGCCGCTCGCATGCTCGCCTGAAGACATCGACCTCAAACTGCTTCCGCCAGGTTGGCGCCCGTCGGCTGAGGGAATTGGGAAGAATGCGGTAGGCATAAAGGCACTCCCCCAATACGATCATCGGATGCACCTCCCCGACTCTCCATATATAATCGCAGGTCTCGGCAACCTTTAATGATGGCTCGAACCGTATATCGCCAACCAATGACATTCGAAACATTCCCGTGGGATCGAGAGCCGGCATTTGAAAGGCCCTGATCTCGGACTGGCAGTCGCTCTCGCTTTTCGGCGAAAACACGGGTGCCATGAATCTCTCGTTGATGATGAGCTCGTTGCCGCAGAATACGGCAGCCAAATGCGGGTTGTTGAGCAGCGCACGAACCTGCTTTTCGATTCTAGTTGGATAGCTGATGTCATCCGCGTCTTGAATTGCGTAGAACTCGCCGCGGATCTGATCGAGCGCTCGATTGATAGCAACAGGCTTGCCTGAGTTCGCTTGATGGATCACGCGAACACGCTCGTCTATCAGCAAATCCTGAACTGATCTGAAGCAACCGTCCGAACTGCCATCGTCGACAATAAGAATATCCAGATTCCTGTATGTCTGATTAATTATGCTCAACAGCGACGGTCGAAAATATTTACCAGCGTTGTACACGCACATCACGACCGTGACCAAGGGGTCTTCAGCCCTTCCTCCAGCCTTGGGCGGATGTGCCTTGGACATCACGAAATGCTCCTGCTCAGTCGAGCCTGACACGCCGGCGCCATCTGCACGACCTCCCGGTTCGCTCGCCAGACTTTCCGCAATTTTCAGCGCGCAAACCAAGAATGGCTTTCTCGGGTTCCGCCGGAGACGCAGTCCGCAAGCACATGAAATTCCGCCTACTCACCGCTTTGTCTGCACTCAAGAATAAAACTCCGTGTCGCCTCAGGACGCATCGCATCCCGCCTGTCAGACCCGGAGCCCCTCGGAAGGCTCGTCCGCGCCTCAACATAATTAAATCTGCTTTAATTTTCAATCGCCATCTATTTAAATATAAGGAGGCGCTTTGGTTATATTATAACATCGAGCTTCGACTGAAATACCGGCCTCGCGCCCCGACCATGCTCAACGTTTACGGGGTGCGGCCGGCAAAGCCCACGCCGGCGCAGCCTAATCCCGGGCGACGCGGGCTTCGGTTGAACTTTAAGAGGAAGCTCTCGGAATTAAACATGCGATCTTTGCCTATTTAATTTGGACAGCCGGCAGTTTGTTTATTATATTCATTGCAGATACAAGAAGCTTCGACCCCCGGGCGCCAACGGAGTTCCGCTTGATTGCCCGCGGGCCGCAACCCGGCGAGAACGACAGGCGGGGCATGCAAAGTGACGGCCCGATCAAGAAGGTTGGACAGAGCGATCACGCCGAAGGCGTCGGCAAGCTCGTCAGTTTCGCGTCATAGTGAGGACACTGCACCTCTACGGCCTCACCGATCGCTGAGCCGGCAGTCGATCCGCCGTTGTGGCTAGGTACTCGATATGATTTGTAAAACTTGCTTGTCAGACAGCGAACATCGCCACCACGTCTTTATTGAGATGATGTTTGGCACAAAAGAGCGGTTTGAGTACCAGGAATGTAGTGATTGTGGGACGATCCAGCGCTTATCGGACGTAGCCGATGAGAGTCGCCTTTACCCCGATGGGTATTACTCATTCTCCAGACCGTCGCGAAATTCGCGTGTTACTGCCGTCAGGGACGCGCACGCACTTGGCACCAAAAGCATATTGGGAGCCGTGGCGTCCTTTGTGAGGTACGACCCCATTGTAGCGGTCATCGGATGCTTCGGAATTAATCCCAGTTCTCGGGTGCTTGACGTAGGCTGCGGGTCCGGGAAACTTCTCTACAGAATGTCTGCGGCAGGGTTCAAGAATCTTACAGGAGTCGATCCCTACATTGTCGAACCAGCAGCAGGTGCCGTGACGATTCAAAAATCGGACCTTCAGAGTATGTCCGGCGAGTTTGACTTCATCATGTTCAATCATTCGTTAGAACACGTGCCCGAGCCGGACCAAAGTCTTAGCAATGCAAGAAGGCTACTTGCGCCCGGTGGCCGCATTCTGGTTCGCATCCCAACTTCATCCTCGCATGCGTGGAGAGAGTACGGCCCGAACTGGGTGCAACTGGATGCGCCGCGCCACGTTGTGATACCCTCTCGCAAGGGAATGAGTGCATTGGCGGAGCGCTGTGGTTTGCGTGTTAGGCAATCAATCGACGACTCGACTGCATTTCAGTTCTGGGGAAGCGAAATGTACAGGAGCTCCAAGCCGCTCGCATCATCCAGACCAGATGATGTGTTCAGCCGGCGGGAAATGAGAGAGTTTGCCAAGAGGGCGGCAACGCTGAATATTGAACAGCAGGGCGACCAGGTAGCTTTCCTGCTGAACGCTGCCTAGGGCTGGATCACCGTAAGTCCAAGCCGAGGCTCACGCTTGAAGTGCAAGGGCATGAGAGCGATTGACTAAGAGATCGGCCAAGCCTGCGACATGCGGCGCGGACTGCAGGCGTCCTCCCGGTCACGCACCTGGGCAGTGGCGCTCTGGACGGATGAGAATTCGTAACTAATGAAAGCTTCACCGGAAGGTTGCCCTGCGGGGGGTGTGAGACCTCGGCGAGGACATTTTGGCCTTCCTTGAATCGATATATGCAACCACCTTGCTCATTGAAGCAGAAAGAGCGCTGTTTGAATATCTTTCTAGAACCATGCTTTCAGCGCTTGCCACAAGAGCGTCATAGACCGTTTCGTTGCTTAAGGCCCTATACGCCTCGCAAAAGCTACGATCATCATTGAACTCCAAAAAATGAACGCCAGAGACGACATCCAGCCCTTCTACACCTTTCCTTGTAGAGATAATGGGCCTCTCCAAGAGTGCCGCCTCCAAAACCTTTAACCGCGTCCCGCTACCCTCGAGCAATGGCACAACAACCGCTCTACAGTCCTTGTAGTACTCGACGACATCAGGGACATCGGGATGCAACTCGACTCCCTTTGAGCGAGCGCAAGCTTCGATCACCTCTGGCAATGGGTCACGTCCAACAACCAAAAGAACGGCATCGGGGTACACATTCCTGTAGAGCGGATACACGTTCTCCAAAAACCAGAGCAAGCCGCTGACATTAGGCTGATAGTGAAGCGCACCAATAAACAGCAAAATGTGTCGGCCGGCGAACCCGCTCCCCATGGGGAGTTTTCCTGGACCTCTCATCCCCAACGTGTTTGGCACAACGAAGATACTTTCAGAGGCCTTTTCACCCCACAGATCCAATTTATCCTTCTCGGAACATACCAAGCAGGCGCCAAAGGCGGTCACACAACGAGTTTGATAGTAAGTCAGGAGCGCCTTGTTGATGGCACGGAACAGTTTCCTCAAGGCATTATTCGTCGGGGTAAACAGCGTATCATAGAGTGAAAGAGTCAGGACGTCATCAATATCAACGATGACCTTCATTTTCGCCGCCTGTGACAATCCAAAAAACCCGGCGGTATTCCGGAGGTATCGCACCAGCACAAAATCGTAGCCGCCAAACTCTATTAGCGCGACCAACTTCTCCATCGAGGCTTTGCTATACTCTCTAACGGGATACGGAAAGCCACGGACCGACATTCCGAACCGTCCCCGCAAGGTTCTAGGGTACTCCAGCTTCTGTAAACAATACTTCCCGGAGAATACGTCCTCCTTTTCGAGATGTCCCCCCGCTCCTGCCATCTGTCGCAGGCCGGAGGGCAAATCCGAGAGATACGCAATATCGACGGGCCCAAGGCCGGCAAAGTATCGTGCGAGATTCATGGTTCTGATGTCAGCGCCAAACTTCTCAGGCAGAGGAAACCTGTCGCTGATCACTAGGGTCTTCTTCATCGAACTTACAGCAAAAGAGTCGGTTAAACTCGGAAACTGATCCTTCAATCAGCCTCGCACCAAATGCTCTCGAGCGGTTCGCAGCAACTCGCGAACCTGCCGGCCTGGACCACCGAATGAAAGAACAATCAATTTCAAGAACACCGGCAGCATGAAAGGCTTCAGCTTCAATCCCTTCAAATAGTATGATCTCGCTGATACAGAATCGCCCTCTGAATAATAGATCTCAGCCAGCGCCACCATAATGCGTGAACGGATCCACGCCTTCTCCTGCTCAGTATAAGGGCTGCGATCGAGTGTCGCTTCCACCTGCTGAAGATCTATAGTGGACCAGGATGTCTGCCCCATCCACGAATAGGGTTTTGAGGCACAATGTTTGGCATAGAAGTTGGCGAGCGCACCCAAGCAAGCCTTATATACTGTCCGGGCGCCTTTCTCCTTGGCAGCCTGCGATATCATCGTGATGACGGCCAACTCGGAGTGCCAGCAGATATCGATCTTCTCTTGAGTGATGGCGTTTGTCATACTGAGTTCATGTTCACGGTAACACACCATCGGCTCTGCAAAGTATGCCACGTGATAGTGCAAGGAGAACAATAGCCACATGTACCAATCGCCGCCCCATATGAAATCGACCGGAATTCCGGCCCATACCACGTCGACCGGATAGAGGCTCAGTGTCTCGTAACAGTCACGTCGAACAAGCACCGACGCAGCCAGAATCGCATTTCCTTTTACTTTCAATGAGTGCTTGATGATCTCCTCTCCCCTGACGATCGTATCGACGTCTCCATAGGTCGAGTAATCTATCACTGCACCTTCTTTTCCACGTCTCAGGCTAACCCCGGGGCAGAACGCGAGGCCGACCTCCGGATGATTTTCCAGGGTTTCGACGTATCTTTGCAGTATGTACGGTCGGCGCAAGCGATCATCAGCCGATATAAGCCAAACGTACTTCCCTCGACTTAAGAGTATTCCCTTGTTGTAATTCCGGAGCGCTCCCAGGTTCTGCTCGTTCCTGACATAGGTAACGCGACTGTCTGTGAATGTTCTGGCAACTTCTTCCGTGTTGTCCGGAGAGCAATCATCCATGATGAGGATTTCGAAATCCTCAAAGGTCTGCGAGAGGATGCTGTCGACACATTCTGGCAAGAAAGCAGCCAGTCGGTAGCAAGGGACGACAAAGCTAACAAGCGGCTTTTGCATTTGGAATAACTCGCCTATTGTGGATCCGCACTTTGATGAGCCTAAGCCGTAACTTGCTCGATGACGCGCCATGAAGAACGCACAGAGCGTCTTGGGCCTTGAGGAACGCGGCCTATTACAATGCAGAGGCTTGGAGCTCCCTTCGCAACGCGCAGGCGACCCGCTCCTGGTCTTCCTCGTTCATCTGCGCGTAAATTGGCAACAGAATCGAATTGTCCTGCGCGAACTCGGAGTGCCGCAGATCGTGGCGGTGCTTGTCCTTGGCGTAGGGCGCTTCCCGGTGCGAGCACATAATGCCGCGTCGAGTCGCGATGCCCTGATCGAGCAGGCTTTGCATGATCTTGAGCTGGTCGACGCGGTCCGGCAGCCCAACGCAATAGCTCTGCCAGTTGGACCGCGCCCATTCGGGCTCGATCGGCAGTCTCAGGCCTCCGAAATTGCCGAGCATTTCTCGATAGCGGGCCGCGATCGCGCGGCGTCGAGACACCAGTGCAGGCAGCCGCTCGAGCTGCTCGCGTCCGACCGCGGCCTGTATATCGGTCATGCGGTAGTTGTAGCCGACTACCAGATAGTCCTCGAAGATCACCTGCTGTGAGCCGTGCCGCACGATGTCCGGAACGCTCATGCCATGCTGGCGCAACAGCCTGAACTTATGGTCGAGCTTCGCATCGGAGGTGGTGAGCATCCCACCCTCGCCGGTCGTGATGACCTTGCGGGGATGAAAGGAGAAGCAGGCGATCCGCCCATGCGGCTTGCCGACGCGCTCCCAGCTGCCATCCACTCGGATCTGGCTGCCGGCGGCGCACGCCGCATCCTCGATCAAGATGATGCCCTGGCGATCGGCCAGCGTGGCGAGGGCTGTCAGATCGCAGGGCATACCCATCTGGTGGACGGCGATCACCGCGCGTGTGCGCCGAGTGATCGCTTCGGCAATCCGGTTAGGGTCGATATTGTATGTACCGGGATCGATGTCGACAAAGACCGGAGTCGCGCCGCAATATCGGATGCAATTGGCCGTGGCGATAAACGAGTGGCTGGCCGTGATGACCTCGTCGCCAGGCCCAATCTCCAGGG
This sequence comes from Bradyrhizobium yuanmingense, assembly GCF_025200905.1. Classification (NCBI taxonomy): domain Bacteria; kingdom Pseudomonadati; phylum Pseudomonadota; class Alphaproteobacteria; order Hyphomicrobiales; family Nitrobacteraceae; genus Bradyrhizobium; species Bradyrhizobium yuanmingense. The sequence goes on from NZ_CP104173.1 coordinate 4,286,836, forward strand.
CGACGAGCGCCAAATGCAGGGCGGTTGTGCAGTTGGAAACGGCGCAGGCATAAGGCGCACCGACCAGGGCCGCAAAATCGCGCTCGAAGGCTGCCACCTGGGGGCCCTGCGAGACCCAGCCGGAGAGCACAGCTGCGCGAGCTGCGTCGGCCTCCTCCTCAGCAACCAACGGTAATGCGATCGGAATCACGGGATTATCGCCCTCCTGCTGGCGAGCCGCCCAGACCAACCCCTGCCCGGACTTGGCGCTACATCGATCTCAGAACTGGCCCGACGATCTTGAGCTTTCAAACCTGACAAGGGCATCAAGGACTATTCCTATTCCTGGAGCGCGATGCGGCGTCGCGATTTATTTGTCATAGATTATTATATTAAGTCAATTAACCTAAACGATAATAAATCAATCTAATGTAGATGTCGCCACTATCGGGGGCAGCTGTCAGGCGCCAACCTGCCTTCCTGCAGCCGATGCGCACGACACTACGGTCGCGTAGCCGAACGTCACGCGACACCACCGCGTCAGCGCAGATGGTCGCCCGGGGGCAACTGCGATCCAGTCCCCTCGAGGAGGCATGACTATCATCCACTTTCAAGCTTGAGGTAATCATGCAAGCAATGCCGTCACGAGAAATCACGATGTGCGAAGACATGGAGCTGCTGGTCCAGCTGTGACGGCATTCCGACCGCCAGGAAACTCATAGCACCGCGCCTGTGTAATGAGGTCCCTCAGGTCGCGCCAGATGGGGCCACTGCGTCAGCCAGAGGTCAGCGCAATGACCAATACGGTCTCCCGACATCGAAAGCTGCTCGATGTTGGCGATGCTGTCGAGCCAGATAGTGCGCGCACCCATCATTTGTCCAAACCGTAGTGCCAAATATCCCGGAGCGGCACCCGTCGAAACGACGATGTCCGGCCTTTCATTCCAAACGATCCAGGCCATTCTGCGCGCCGCCTTCAACAGCGCGATTTTGGTCAACCGGTTAGCATCATTGACAAGGTAGAATTTGTGGTCGGGCACCTGGGCTTGATAGGAGTCGTGGACGGTGACGAACGTGACTTCGCAATGCTCGAAGGCGGGTTTGATCCGCAACAGCTGCACCCAATGGCCCCCACCCGAAGAGACCGCCAGCAGTTTCGGCCGAGTGCCGGGTGACCGCGGCGTGTTGTTCTTGAGCAACGTCTTGCGGTGAAAAACCGGGCTGAGAAGCATGGGCTGGCCTCCCTAGAACGCTGCAAGCTCGCAAGCTCCCATGAACGGATCGGGTCCTCGGCGCCTGCATTTAATATTTTAATTTAAATTAACATGCCGCCATTTAAAATCAAGCGATTTATATGCGCGGTACGTCCGATTTCCTGTCAGGCCAGCCGAATTTGAATCTTACTTGATTGAATCTGATAGTACCGCACGGGAAGTGTCGTCGCGTTGCCAACGATGAGCTCCAAGTCGGGAACCCAGGGTAGCCTTACAGCGAGCGGCAATGTTGACCCCACAATAAATCAATAGTCCGGCCCATAAGCGAGGTTCCTTGAACAGCGCAATGAGCGCCCGGCCATTCGCCGGTCCTTTGTTGACACGCAGTTCAGGAAAGCGCCGGGCGAGCTCGAATGTTCCCCTGTAGGCACGAGTTCTGACGGCGATAAGCTGCAGCAGAGTGCGTGGGGCGAATACCATGGACCTAACGCGGGGCAGTGTCTCCCGCTCTTCTGGTCTGAACTGAAGTCGAACAAAGGTGTCATCAGCGGTGATGTCTGGAAATTGGCCGAACCGCTTGCGTCCCGCCTCAGATAAGGCATACACGCCAGAACCGCCGATACCCTCACGCGAGGATGGCAGCCGTGACCGGATTCCGAAGTATTTACGGACGAGCCAGGAACAGCCTGCCAGATTGATGTCGGCTGTAGGCGCGACCGCCAAAACGCCACCATCATCGAGGCGGCTTGCCAAAGCCAGAATGGCATCAACGGTAATCAAAATATCGGCATCAACATAAATCCGCGGAAAACCGTCCGCGATTTGATCGCCAAGGTTCAGTGCGTGGGTCTTCCTTGCGATGTTCGATTCCACAACATTGACGGCTGGGCCGAAACGCCGGGCGACGTTCGCAGTGTCGTCTGAGCACCCGTTGCAGACGACGACCACACGGATCTGGTCCGAAGCTGGGTTGCCAACCCATTGCCTCAACGTCCGTGCGATCACAGAACTCTCATTGTGGGCTGGGACGACGATCGAAATCATGAATGGTCCGGTCGAGATCGATCAAATTTGCGTACCTCTCTAAGGCTGCCACAGGTTCGATCAGCCTCATGGGGTGGTTCAGCCTCACAGCCGATGACTTTGCGCGGGCGCCGCACAGGCATCGACCGAGCCGACTACAGGGGCGAACCCGTGCTCACCCCCGTCTGCGGACTCTACCGAACCTAGCCGGATGGCAGGGCCGCGCGTTCCGCCTCGGCCTCGAACGCTCCGACGCCCAAGCAGAGAGAACGGCCAGGCGCGCCGCTTCGGTCTCTTGATCTGCAAGTAGCGACATTGCGATCGGAATCACGATGCCGCCGCCTGCCGCTGATGTTCCGAAGCGAGCTCGCGCTCGGATCGCCACCATTTCACGAGATCTGCGAGCCCTTGCTCCAGCGAAACCGTGGTGCGGAAGCCCAGCAAACGCTCTGCCTTACCCGTCGAGGCCAGCCGTCGCGGTACTGGATTGACCGAGCGCTCCGGCGCGAATTCAGGCGTGAGGCCGCGGTGTCCCATCACCGACGCAAGTACCGTAGCCAGCTCGGTCAGGCTTGTTTCAGTGCCGCTCCCGACGTTAAAGACCTCATCGGTAATCTTTGCCCTGGCGGCAAGGATGTTGGCACGCGCGACGTCGCGGACGTGGACGAAATCCATGGTCTGACGGCCGTCGCCAAAGATAACGGGAGGCAATCCGGCTTCCAGCCGCTCCATCCAGCGGATCAAGACCTCGGTGTACCGTCCGTGGATGTCCATCCGGCTGCCATAGACGTTGAAATACCGGAATGCCACATAGTCGAGGCCGCATGCATCGTTGAAAGCCCGCAGTAGCCCTTCGTTAAACGCCTTGGCGGCCCCATATAGGGTTCGGTTATTGTAGGCATTCTGCCGCTCTGTCGTCGGAAACTCCTCGGCCATGCCATATACCGATGCCGAAGAGGCCGCGATGATCTTCTCAATATCGTGCTTGATGCACAGCTCCAGCAGGTCGTAGGTGGCATCCACCATGACCTCCTTAGCCAGGCGCGGTTCGGCCGCACAATGAGTGATGCGGAGCGCGGCCTGGTGAAAGACGATGTCGGCAGCCTTGACCAACGCTTCCATCAGCTTGCGATCGCGAATGTCGCCGTGAACCAGCCTTACGGGCCCACGCCCGAGCGCCCGCCGGAGATTTTCCGGCCGGCCTCTGATCATGTTGTCGAGGGCAACAATCTCGATGCAGCCCTCGTCGCAGAGCAGATCAACGATGTGGGAGCCGATAAATCCTGCCCCGCCGGTGACCAGAACGCGTTTACCCTTGATATCGATCAAGACGCTCTCCTGTTGTGCGACCATGTCATGAAGCTTTGTGGATGCTCCGACCGGGTGCTGATGTCTGCGCTAGGCCGCAGCGCCGCACTCCTCAATATTCCGACAACCTCGGCCGTCCGTTCCGGCCGCAACTCGGGATAGATGGGAAGAGAGAGGAAGTCGTTCGCGAGCATCTCAGTGACGGGGAGATCACCGGCCCGATAGCCGAGTTCTGCATATGCCCTCTGCAGATGCACTGGGACGGGATAGTGAATCCCGGCGCCAATCCCGGCATCACGCAACCGGTTCAGCGCGTCGTCGCGGCACTCCGATCTGACCGCATAGACGTGATACACGTGGCGGGCGTACTGGGGAGGCTGGGGACGCGCGAATGGAAGACCAGAAAGCAGCGCATTGTATCGCTCAGCCAGCGACCGACGTGCGTCCGTCCAATGCTCAATATAGTCCAGCTTGACATTCAGTACCGCGCTCTGGATTTCGTCCATGCGATAGTTGTATCCGGCAATGACGTGGTCGTACTTCGCCTCCTGCCCCCAATCCCGCAACAGGGACACGCGGCGTGCGAATTCAGGCCGGTCGGTGACGACCGCCCCACCCTCGCCAAACGCTCCGAGGTTCTTGCCCGGATAAAAGCTGAAACATCCCAGATCGCCGATCGAGCCTGCGCGACGTCCGCGATATTCCGCGCCGTGCGCCTGCGCGGCGTCCTCAATGACGACCAGCCCGTGACGACGCGCTATGGCCATTATCGGATCCATGTCGGCCATCAGCCCGTGGAGGTGAACTGGCAGAATCGCCTTGGTTCGCGGTGTGATCGCAGCTTCGATCAAGCTGGGATCCATCGTCCATGTTACCGGGTCAACGTCGACAAATACCGGCCTGGCGCCGCTGTAGAGAATAGCTGCGGTTGTTGCGACGAACGTCATGGAGACCGTGATGACTTCGTCACCGGATCCGACGCCGGCCGCCAGCAAGGCAAGGTGAAGCGCCGAGGTGCCACTGTTCACCGCGCGACAAGCGGTGGTCCTGCAATAGTTTGCAAAGCGTTCCTCGAAGGCTGTGACCTCGGGTCCGAGCACAAAGTGCCCGCTACTGACGACCCTCGCCACTGCGGCGTCGATTTCCGGCTTGATCTGGCTGTATTGCGCTTTCAGGTCCAGGAAGGGTATCAAGATTCAAAGCCTTGATTTGATCGACATTATATCGGCTATTTAAATCCCACTATTAAATTTAATCAAGCGTTAAATTCAAGCAGAATATATATTACCGGTGATAGTCTTTCTGAAGCGGCTCTGCTGAGCTACGACCGCTTGGCACCCCGTCGTCAGCGGCGGCCAGAATCCGAGCAGGCACGCCGGCCACGACTGCGCCGGGGGGAATGTCCTTTGTCACCACCGCTCCCGCACCTACGGAGGCCCCCTCTCCGATCGTCACGCCGCATAGAATGGTCGCATTCGAGCCGATGGAGGCTCTCCTACCGACGTGAGTGCGCTGAAGTGTCCAGTCCGAAGCCAGCTGAGGACGACCATTTGCGGTTGTCGCCTTCGGATATTTGTCGTTCGTGAACATCACACCGTGGCCGATGAAAACTTCGTCTTCGATCGTGACGCCCTCGCAGACGAAGGTATGCGACGAAATCTTACAACGCGCACCTATCTTTGCCCCCGCCTGAATCTCGACGAAGGCTCCAATCTTGCTCTCATCGCCAACGGTGCAACCATACAGGTTGACCAGCTCGGGATGAAATATCCTGACGTCACGGCCTAGCTTCACATCCTTCGTTATAGGCATGGTTGTCCTCCAGATTATGCCGGACGTGATCGACGCAGCCTCGGCGCACTCCGGAAGAGCCCGTCTGCAACGTGGCGAAGCTGATGCAGCAGCGGATGGCCGGTCATTGTCAATCCGCACCACCAGCCGAGGCCGGCAATGGGGAACGACAGTATCAGGCCGGTCAGGGAAGTAAGCATGCCCGCTTCGATCAATGCGGCGCAAGCCAGTACACCGGGGGCCATAGCGAACGTCACCAGGCCGCTCTTCAGAGAGGCGCGGAAAAACTCCCCTGAACTGAAGGCCAGATGACGTTTGAGGAAATATATCACCACGGCGGTCTGGAACGGCAGTGTTGCGAGGGCCGCGCTTGCGACAGCCTCTACGCCGAAAAACGATGCGCCCAGAACGACCAGAAGCGAAGGTGGTAGCGAGATGAGCGAAGACACCAAGGCGTCGCGTACGCTTCCAACAGCGAGGAACACGGGATAGGTAAGGCAAGCCGCGAATAGCGCAAGATTTGCAATGCAGAGAATGCGGACCAAGGGAACTATTTCCAGCCACGTCTGCCCGAGCCAAATCAGAACGATCGGCTGAGCCATGAGCGCGACAAAAATCAAGAACGGCCACTGCACAGCCGAAAGGAGTTCAACTGCCTCGAGATAGACGGCCTTCAGATCCGCCCCTGCCCTGCGTTGTGCGACAATCGCCGGCATAATGACAGGATTTAGAGCCTGCGCGACGAGCCGGTCGAACATTTGTGTCAGATTGGTAGCCCGGGTGTACAGACCGACAGATCCAAAATCCAGGATCTTGGCGAGCAGCAGCTGCGGCGCCAGATTGTAGACGAGATTGATGACGCTGACCGCGCTGGAGTAAAGACCGAAGTTGACTACCTCGCGATGCCCGAGCAGCGATGGACGCAAGACGCCCCAGTCCCGATGATTGGCAAGCAGCATCACGGTGAATACAATGCTCCCCGCCAATCCGCCCCAGATTGGCGCCATGTAGCTGAATCCCGCCATCGCAAGCACGATCGATGCGACGGCCGTCGCCGCTCCGGTTGCCAGGTTGCACACGGCCAGCGTGCCGAATTTCATGTCGCGGCGGAGCAGAGCGGATGTTGTCCCGTGAAACGGGACTAGAACAAAATTCAGCGCCGCCACCTGGATGCCCTTTCTGAGACTGTCCTGGGCAAAGAGCTCCGAGAGCGGGCCCGCAAGCACGAACAGCAGAAGCGCAATTGCTACCGATATTCCGAGCGTGATGGTGAACGCGGAGCGAACGTCCGCCGTGGATAATTCACGCTTCTGAATCAGATAGTTTCCGCCCCCGAACTCAAAAAAGGATGCGCCAATCACCGTCGTGATGGCAGTGACGACTGCATAGACCCCGAATTCTGCCGGCGAAAGCAGACGAGCGAGGATAGCGGTGGCAACGAAGACCAGGATAAGGCTGCCATAGCGGTCGGCCGCTGAAAACAGGATGGAACGTTCTACCGAATTCATCGCGAGACCGTCGCGCTGTTCGCGGATACCGTGTCGCCCGCCAATGCTTCAAACCGTCGCCGTCGCACGTTCCGGACTCCTGTACTCCTGCCGTTTCAGTAGGACCGGCTTGCCGTGTTCGGCGATCGACCGAGATGCAGCCTCCAGGACCTCGATCACCCGCAGTCCGGACATGCCACTCGAGATCGGTGGCGTCCCATTGCGCACACAAGCGATGAAATGCTCGACCTCGACCTGCAGCGCTTCCTTAGGAGCGACGTGGGGCGCCCACATATCTCCAGCCCGATAACCGATCCGGAATTGATGGGCGTGATCGGAGGGGCCGTCCACGGTGATACCCTTGTCATACACCTTGATCTTTTCCGTCGGTTCAAGATCGTCATAGACGATCATCTTCTTGCTGCCTCCAATGAACGTCTGGCGGACCTTGATTGGCGAGAGCCAGTTGACGCTGATATGGGCAACGCATGTGCTATCGAAGAACAATGTGATATGGGCCATGCTTTCCGGCGAGCCGGCCACATGGCACGATCCCGTCGCCGAAACTGCAACAGGCCTCTCATCCAAGATATGGTGGATAATCGAAATGTCGTGCACCGCTAAGTCCCAGATCACGTTGACGTCGCTCTGGAACAGGCCAAGGCTGGCCCGCGTGCTGTCGTAGTAATAGACTTCACCGAGCTCCTTCTTAAGCAAGAGCTCGCGGATTTTCCGCACGGCCGGCGTATAGACGAAAGTGTGATCCACGCTCAGTATTAGACCGCGCCGAGCTGCCTCATCGATCAGGCGTCGGGCCAGATCTGAACTTTGTGCCAGCGGCTTTTCAACCAGAACGTGCTTTCCCGCCTTGAGCGCGGATAGCGCCAATTCATAATGTGTATGAACCGGCGTAGCGATGGCCACGGCATCGATGGCCGGGTTCTTGAACAATTCGTCGTAACAGGACGTCGTTATCGCTCCCGGATAAAGACGCTTGCTGGTCGCGAGCTTCTCCGGATCAAGGTCGCTTATACCAACTAGACGTACCGAAGGATGAGCAGCGAAATTGCGGACCAGGTTCGGTCCCCAATAGCCGTATCCGACAACCCCAATGCCAACTGTATCGTTCGACATAACTGCACCAGTGATCAAAACTCGCGTGAGGTTTTCAACTTGCTAGGTTAGTTCGACAGTCCTGGCGATGGCCACACCGCTGACCTCCGCGGCCAAGTGAACACGGACAGACGCGCAGTGTGTCTAGGACATTCCAGCTCACGGTTGCCATGGCGACGTCGAGCAGGGCGGTGCGCTTTTGGCAATCTTCGTTGCTGGCTTAGGCGGAGGTCTCCGTCATCGTTACGGCACGACTGGACAGGAGAAGAGGCTCGGCCGTATTGTATTTTCATATCCACCGCCTAAGCTGAAGCGCTGTTAGGTCCGGAACGAACATGTCCCGTTTCGATGAAACTCCGAATTGCCATGATCAGCTGCGGCGATGCTTCACCACCGAGGCGTTCGCATCGATTGACGATGTCCAACTGATCCAATTTGTCCGTTAATTCCCGTTCTTCGAAAGCGACCTCAATACGGCCTTGCGCGGCGAACTGTTTTGCCGTTGCGATCTGATGATCGTTTCGGTGTTCACCCAGGCTCGCACGGCGTGGCATGACGATAATTCGTTTTCCGAGCTCGAGGGCGGTGATAATGGAGCCCATGCCTGCATGAGCGATCACCACGCTTGCCGCCTCGACGCAACTTTTGAATCGACTTGGGTCAATGAACCGCTCGGTACGGATGTGCTTGAATGGATAGTTTGATGGCCCGATCTGAGCGAAAACATCGCTCCTTGCGCGTGCACCGGCCCATTCGTCGACCGTTCGGATCAGACGGTCGAATTGCACTTGCGTTCCGACTGTTACGAAAATCATAACGCGAGTCCTTCATAGATGCGTTTGACATGCGAACAAGGTGACGTACCGCCACCACACGCGACTTGGCTCCTGACAAATGCGGTCCGGCCATTCGCGGTGGAATTACATACGAGGCGACGCCCACTGCGCATGCGAAGATGTCGAACGCCGGCCAGCCCACAACCGCGCTCGCGAGATCGACGGTGTCGGCCATACCTTGAGTATCGAAGGACCATCGCAAACTCACGCACGCACCGCAACCCTCTGCAGAACAATGTATTATTCAATCGAAACAGCATTTAATTATTATTCTATAATACCGTCCGGGCGGTTATTTTCAAGAAAATAAATAAATTAAAATTTTAGATCCGTCCCTATTTTCTCGCGGTATTTGTTCGCGACTTTGAAGCTTTCGGCCCCGCGGTTGACGATATGGAATGAAACAGCGTGCGGCGCTCTTGCCCTCCACCGCCGCGACTTCCTCCGTCAGTTCGATGCAAGTGCCGACACGCGCACCCGACAGCGCGCGCAGCACTCTTCGACAATCGCCTGTAATGCCACCCCGAAGGCATACTTCGGCCCTGAAGTGCAGTCAGCTGAGGGACGTTGGACGAAGTATCTGCTAAGGCCTAGTGCTCTCAGGCGGCAGGTGGACAGACAAGCAACACATTGAGCGTTTGGAGATCACGCCTCCTGCGAGCGATTTTACTGGTCGGGAAAGATCCATCCAGACGATGGGTGTGCGCCCGGCGGCCATGTTCGGGCTGCAGCACCAAGCCTCAAAGGGCGTAGTTCGACTCTCGCGAGCGCGCGCCCTCTCCGGATGAGGACTGATCTACCTGAACCGGCATCTACGCTGAATTACCTAGTACTCCCGGATGCTTTCATCCAGTCCGCGTAGCAATGGATAGAGGAAGTAGGAGATCACGGTGCGCTTGCCGACTTTCAGTTCGGCCGTCACCGCCATACCCGGAATCAGTTGAATGCGTTCAGCCGGCAGCCGAAGGTGCGTGTCCGACAAATCGACCAGTACGCGGTAATAGGGAGCTGGCGCGCGGCGCGCACCTTCGGCCTTCGTATCCGGGGAGAACGTATCCTGACTGATGACGCGGACTTCTCCCGTTGCAGTTCCATACTTCTGGAAGGGAAACGCTTCGAACTTGATCCGAACCGACTGTCCGAGCGCCACCTGACCGATATCCCGCCCCTCGACGTTGACCTCCGCCTGAAGCGGCACGTCGCGCGGAACCAGAACAAACAACGTTTCGGCCTCGCGAACCACCGAGCCGACTGTTCGGTTCGCGATATCCAGCACCACGGCATCTGCCGGCGCCTGCAGGATGATCAACTGTCGACGAAGCTCGGCCTTCTTCAATTCCTCTGCTGCACTATTGCGCTTCGGCAGCGTATCCACCAGTTCCTGATAGGTGGTGCGACGAAACTCCTCGGCGAACACTTTCTGATCAGCGCGGGCCTTCTCCAGCCGATGGGTACTATCGGCGATACTGCCGCGAACACGCGCCAGATTGCTTTCGACCTCGAGCCGAGCATCGCGAGACAGCAGGAAGTTCAGCCTCGAACCGACCTCCTTATCCATCAGCGTGGTCCGCATCGTTTCAATCGAACGCATCGTGTCGAGCCGTTGAAGGAGAACCGCCTCTTCATTCTGTGCCGTCTTGAGATTGGCTTGCGCGGATGCGATCTGTGCGTCGTAGTTCTGAATCTGCGCCTCGTAGGCGGCTCTCCTCTGCAAGAACAACTTGCCTTGCAGGATCTGATCCGCGTTCGTCAGCTCTTTGACGGCATACTCGATTCCGTTCAATTCAGCGCTCAGACGATCGATCGACGCATCGAATCCAGCCACTCTGCCGCGCAGTTGGTCGAAATCCGCCTGCGAAAACGTCGGATCGAGCGTCGCCAGAACGTCGCCGCGGTTGACGCGATCACCGGCCTTGACGTGGATCTCGCGTATGACCGACGTTTCCAACGGCTGCACGACCAGGTTGGGACGCGTCGTGGTAAGTTTTCCCTGCGCCGTGACGATCATCTCCACCTGCGAAACGGAAGCCCAGATGACCACGAAAGCAATTAGTGCAAGTACGCCGTAAAGGGTGAAGCGCGCGAACCGCGGTGGCGCTTGCTGCTCGAGTTCGGTCGCATCGGACTGGAATTCGGCGATGACTGGCGCTCGCCTCGGTACTGGCCTGAATAACTTGCGGCGGCGCTCGACCGATCTGGCCGGAACGAGACCGTTCGGATTCACATCCGCCCGTGATGGACCTGTCTCCCTCATGCAATCTGCTTCATCTGTTGATTCCACAAATGCCTGTAGATAGTGCATTTCGACAGGAGGTGGTCGTGGCGATCCATATCGACGATTCGGCCGCGGTCCATCACCAGGATCTGGCTTGCTTCGGTCAGCATCGACAACCGATGCGAGACGACGATAACGGTACGTCCTGCCGCCAAACGGCGGAGATTGCGCCTGATGATCATTTCGCTTTCGGCATCGAGGGCACTCGTCGCTTCATCGAAAATCAAGATCCTTGGATTGACGATCAGAGCTCTCGCAATCGCGAGCCGCTGCTTCTGCCCGCCGGACAGGTTCGATGCATCCTCCTCAAGCATGGTGTCGAAGCCACGCGGCAACCGTTCGATGAACTCGTCGGCGCCTGCGAGCTGAGCTGCAGCGACGACCTCGGCAAAGGTGGCATCACGTTTCACGCAGGCGATATTGTCGCGAATCGTCCCGCGAAACAGGAAATTGTCTTGCAGGACGATCCCAAGGTTTCGGCGCAGATGCGCGAGGTCGAGCTCCCTCGAGTCATATCCGTCGATGCGCAGCAGCCCCTGCTGCACCGGATACATGCCCGAAATCAGCCTGGTGAGAGTCGTCTTGCCTGAGCCGCTCCGTCCCACGATCCCGAAGATCGATCCTGGCTCGACGGTAAAGGAGACATCATCAAGCGCCGGCGATCCCTCGGATCCGTAGCGAAAAGAGACACTTTCGAACTCGATTTTGCCGGCAAGGTCGGGCCGCAGCCCATCTTTCCGACCGTCGCGCTCAGGCCTCTGATTCATCACCTCGCCGAGCATTTTCACGGCAAGAGCCACTTCCTGGTATTCGTGCACCATGGTCACGAGCTGGACCAGCGGTCCGGAGACCCTGCCGGCCAGCATATTGAAGGCGACCAACGCGCCGATTGTCATTTCGCCGGCGAAGACATCGAGTGCCCCGACGGAAATGATTCCGAGCGTCATGATCTTCTCGAGAAATCCGGTAAGCGCCTGGGCGCCTGCGGAGATCTTCTCGACACCGAATCGCATGGTCACGGACTGCGCGCAGCGGCTATCCCACACCCTGCTCTGCACTGGCTCCATCCCCAGCGATTTCACGGTGCGCATGCCGTGAACTGTTTCGACGAGGAGAGCCTGCCGCGCACCTTCCGCTTGATATAGATCGTACAGTCGTCGTCGAAATGGACCCATGAGCAGGCCGACGACGGCGCCGCTCGCGGCGGTGAAGGCCAGGACCATCAAAGTCAATTTGACGCTATAAAGCGCAAGGACCGGCAGGAAGACGAACAGCGAAAGCGCATCGAGGGTCGTCAGAAACAAGCGCCCGGTCAGAAACTCACGGATCCTCGCCGCCTGCTGCATGTGCTTGACCAGGACTCCGGCGGCCATGTGCTCGAAAAACGTAACCGGTAGCCCGAGGAGATGACCGAACGTCTTCGTAGCGACGCGAATGTCGACCCTGTTGGTCGCATATAGCAACAAGTAGCGCCGCAGAAAGCCGAATATCGCGTCAAAGACGAGCGCTACGGCCGCTCCTACCGCGAGTACGTACAGAGTGGTGAAGCTTTCGTGAACCAAAACCTTGTCGATGACGAGCTGGAAAAATATCGGGATGACGAGGCCCAACGCATAGAGCAGGATGGCGGCAATGGCGACGTCCCTGAACAGCCGCCATTGAAGAAGCAGTTCCGGCACAAACCACCGGAGGCCGAAACTCCCTCGGCCATCCTGTGTCAACTGCTCGCGCTTGATCAGGATCGTGTCACCGGCCCACTGCGCACAGAATCGATCGCGCTCGACAACCAAGACCTCGTGCTTGCGGTCGGCGAGCGGGTCGAAGATGCTGACGACCTCGGTGCCATCAGTTCGCCGTCCCGCACCAAGAACGGCGATCCAGTTGCCATTGGCGAGCCTCGCCAGCGCCGGATAGGCCTCTCCAAGATGAATCAGCGCGCCCCAATCCAGCTTTGTGCTCCTCGCGCGCAGGCCTGCATCCTTCGCCATGCGCAGCAGGAGATTCAACGAGAGCGGGCCGGCTACCGCATACGCATGCTTCAAGCGTTCGACCGGCAGATCTATGCCATGGTGACTGGAAACCTTGGACAGGCATTCCAATGCCGTCTGGGTCGACAATCCGGGCGCGGGCGCGTCCGCAACCCGGTCCTTCGCGCCGCCAGCGGCATCGATGTCAGCGGAAGTTCGAAGAGACATTCAGAGACCGTGTGTTGGGCGCCAGCGCATCACGTACTCCCGACGCACCGTTGTGCGATTGAGCTGGCTGGTTCCGCCGGACGACGCCCGCATCGACCAGGCCCTGAAGCGCCTTCTGCATTACGTCGACCGAGTTAGCGAAAGATTCGACCGAAAAGATCAGCCGCTGAGAAAATACGCGCTTCGGAGCGTTGTTGGCGTCACGCTCTGTCGGTGAAAGACTGACCAGATCGACGCGGACGATGGTTCCACTGACGGTAATTTCTTCGATTCCATCGGTATAAAGTTCGGCGTGCATCTTACGTCTCCTATGCTGCTAGCTGAGGTCTGAACAGGACGTCTACGGCGTAACTCGTCGCGTTGAAACTGCTCGTCGGGAACAAACTATCGGTCCCATACGCGTAAACGCCGTTGCCGCCGCTCGACGACGACGACGGAGCCGTTAGCGGTCCACTCGTGAGGGAGCTGGCGAAGAGGTTTGGATCCGCAGAATAGCCCCCCGCACTGTGGTAAGACGCAATATACGTGGTCCCCGCCGTGATCGTCACCGGAGTGCTAAAGCTGACCTGCTGCCAGCCACTCGCCGTTTCGTTGGTGAACGTGGCCGTCGCCAGAAGCGTGCCGGTACTGCTCCACAGATCGGCAACGTGCGTACCCGTGTTGGACGGTCCCTTGTAGAAGCGTAGCCCGATGATATCACCTGGGGCGGAGGCCTGGAATTTCATACCAACCTCGATCGCCTGGCCATCGTTGGCCGATACAACACTCGGCGTGGGATTGGAGCTGAACAGGCTAACGACGTTGGACGATGGGGCATGCACCGTCACGTTGACGGAGGCGCTTGCAGTGCCGCCACGGCCGTCTGAGATGGAGTAGTCGAAAGAAGTCGGCCCGGTAAAGCCGCTCGCTGACGTAAACGTCACCGAATTGTTCTGGGCGTTGAAGCTGGCGGTCCCATTAGCGGCACCGCTCACGCCAGTGATCGTCAGAGCGTCTCCGTTCGGATCGGTATCGTTGGCAAGCAGTGCCGCCCCGTCGATAGTGAGAGGGACGCCTTGAGTGGCGTGGAAGCCGCTGTCAGTCGTAGCCACCGGTTGCTGGTTGCTGCCGCTGGTTCCGTTGAAGACGACGTCGACCCAGTAATTGCTGGCGTTGTACGTGCTGGTCGGGAACAGGTTAGCGGTGCCGTAGGTGTAGACGCCGTTGATGCTCGCAGGAGCCGTGAGTGGACCGCTGGTGCGCGCGGTGGTGAAGTAGTTGGTGGTGGACGCATAATGGCCATTGCTGTGAAAGCTCGCCACGTAGGTCGTGCCAGCCGAGATGGACACGGGATTGCTGAATGTGACGGTCTGCCAGCCACTGCTGCCCTCGTTGGTGAACGTCGCACTCGCCAGCAGCGTGCCGGTACTGCTCCACAACGAGCCCGTATGAGTCCCGGGGTCGTTTGCACTCTTGTAGTACTTGACGCCAGTGATCGTGCCGGCCACGGAGGACGTAAATTTCACGCCAAGATTGACTTGCGACGCATCGGAATCCGACAGGATGGCCGGCATGTCCGAGCTCGAGAACAGGCTCACGGTTGAGGGCGTTGTCGTCACCGTGAGATCAAACGTCTCGCTGGCTGACAGGCCGCCGAGATCGGTGGCCGAGGCCTTGATGCTGAGGGTGCCAACATTGCTGGACGTTGGTGTACCGCTGAAGGTCCGCGTCGAGGCATTGAAGGTCAGCCATGCGGGAAGTGCCGTGCCGTCGGCGGCTGTCGCCGTGTAGGCGAGCGAATCCCCGGAATCGACGTCGGTGAAGGTACCCCCAGGCAGCGTCAACGAGAATGGCGTACCGACCGTTGCGGTCTGATTGCCGGTCTGGGCGGCCAGCACCGGCGCGTCGTTGGCGCCATGGATTGTGACGGTGAGTGTGGACGATGCCGTGGCGCCGGCGGCGTCGCGCATCGTGTAATTGAAGATATCGCTGAGCGTGTCGGTCGATTGCCGCAAGGCCTGCACGGCCGCATCGGTCTCGTTGACCGTATATGTGAAGCCGCCCGAGGCATTGAGCACGAGGCTGCCGTGGGCTCCAGACAGTGCTGAACCGAGTGTGCCGCCGGTCGAGCCGAAGCTGACGGCGGTGACCGTCTTGGTATCGCCCGCGTCGGGATCGGTATCGTTGGTCAGCACGTTGCCAGTCGCCGCCGTGCCACCGACGCTGTTGCTCACGCCGCCCTTTTCGGTGGCATCACCGGTGTCGGCGACCGCAGTTGGCGCCGTATTGTTGGGACTGGAGGAGCCGTTGAAGACGACGTCGACCCAGTAATTGCTGGCGTTGTACGTGCTGGTCGGGAACAGATTGCCGGCGCCGTAGGTGTAGACGCCGTTGATGCTCGCAGGAGCCGTGAGTGGACCGCTGGTGCGCGCGGTGGTGAAGTAGTTGGTGGTGGACGCATAATGACCATTGCTGTGAAAGCTCGCCACATAGGTCGTGCCAGCCGAGATGGACACGGGATTGCTGAATGTGACGGTCTGCCAGCCACTGCTGCCCTCGTTGGTGAACGTCGCACTCGCCAGCAGCGTGCCGGTACTGCTCCACAACGAGCCCGTATGAGTCCCGGGGTCGTTTGCACTCTTGTAGTACTTGACGCCAGTGATCGTGCCGGCCACGGAGGACGTAAATTTCACGCCAAGATTGACTTGCGACGCATCGGAATCCGACAGGATGGCCGGCATGTCCGAGCTCGAGAACAGGCTCACGGTTGAGGGCGTTGTCGTCACCGTGAGATCAAACGTCTCGCTGGCTGACAGGCCGCCGAGATCGGTGGCCGAGGCCTTGATGCTGAGGGTGCCAACATTGCTGGACGTTGGTGTACCGCTGAAGGTCCGCGTCGAGGCATTGAAGGTCAGCCATGCGGGAAGTGCCGTGCCGTCGGCGGCTGTCGCCGTGTAGGCGAGCGAATCCCCGGAATCGACGTCGGTGAAGGTACCCCCAGGCAGCGTCAACGAGAATGGCGTACCGACCGTTGCGGTCTGATTGCCGGTCTGGGCGGCCAGCACCGGCGCGTCGTTGGCGCCATGGATTGTGACGGTGAGTGTGGACGATGCCGTGGCGTCGGCGGCGTCGCGCATCGTGTAATTGAAGATATCGCTGAGCGTGTCGGTCGATTGCCGCAAGGCCTGCACGGCCGCATCGGTCTCGTTGACCGTATATGTGAAGCCGCCCGAGGCATTGAGCACGAGGCTGCCGTGGGCTCCAGACAGTGCTGAACCGAGTGTGCCGCCGGTCGAGCCGAAGCTGACGGCGGTGACCGTCTTGGTATCGCCCGCGTCGGGATCGGTATCGTTGGTCAGCACGTTGCCAGTCGCCGCCGTGCCACCGACGCTGTTGCTCACGCCGCCCTTTTCGGTGGCATCACCGGTGTCGGCGACCGCAGTTGGCGCCGTATTGTTGGGACTAGAGGAGCCGTTGAAGACGACGTCGACCCAGTAGTTCGACGATTTGAAGGTATTCGTCGGGAACGTGTTTCCGGATCCGTAGGCATAGACTCCGTTGCTGCCAGCCGGAGCTGTTAGCTGCCCGTTGGCAAGCGATGTCGTGAAATAGTTCTGGGTACCGGAATAATTGCCGTTGGTATGGTAAGACGCGACATAAATGGTGCCTGCCGTAATCGCCACAGGCGTAGAGAAGTTGACCTGCTGCCAGCCGCTGGCTGTCTCGTTCGTGAACGTCGCAGTTGCGAGCAGAGTTCCGGTCGAGCTCCAGAGATCCGCAATATGGGGACCCGTATTCAACGATCCCTTGTAGAAGCGCAGGCCGGTTATCGTCCCGTTCACCGATGCGGTGAACTTGACTCCGACTTCGACGGGGCTGGTATCCCCGGAATTGGGGACGCTTGGCGCATCATTGGTGCCGAACAGGCTCTGCGAGGAGACCGGATAGTTGACCTTGAGGGACACTTGGCCGGAACCACTTTGGCCGCTCGTGTCTGTGATCGTGTACGTGAAACTTGCCGCGCCGGCATAGCCATCGGTAGGAGCAAAGGTCACCGTCTGGTTCTGCGAGTTGTAGCTTACGCTTCCGTTGACCGGGTTACCGACGCTGGTAAGCGAGAAAGCCAGCCCGGACGGGTTGGTGTCGTTCGCAAGCAACGTCGATGCCGCAATATTCAGCAAGCCATTCTGGGTAACTGTGAAGCCACTGTCGCCATTAGCTTGTGGCGACGCCACGCCTGAATCATCGAAAACGACGTCTACCCAGTAATTCGGGGCCTTCGTGGAGGAAACGGTGCCGGGGAAGGTCGGGCCGCTGCCATAGGCATAGACACCGTTGAGACTGCTACCCGGCGCGGTGAGCGCACCTTTCGTAACGCCTCCATAACCGATGAAGTAGAAGTCGGTCGACGAATAGTGACCGGTGTTCGCGTGGTAGGAAGCAACATACGTCGTGCCAGCGTTCACGCTCACAGGCGTGGCGAAATTGACCTGCTGCCAGCCGCTCGCGGTTTCGTTGGTGAAGGTGGCGCTCGCAAGCAGCGTGCCGTTTGCGGTCCAGAGATCTCCGATGTGGGTGCCAGTATTCTGAGGCCCTTTGTAGAAGCGAATGCCGGTGATCTTCCCCGACACGGCCGGGACGAATCTGACGCCGAGCTCAACCGAGGCGGAGTCGCTGTCTGAGAGCAACGCAGGCGTATCGGTACTACTGAAGAGTGTCAGGTTGGAAGATGGTGTGACCGTGTAGGTTGCGCCCGCACCGGATGTTTCCAGGTTCAGGCTGTCGTCGACCGCCCTGGTTCTGAGATTATAGGTCCCTTTGGCCCCTGTGACGAACGTGTATGACCAGGTCGCGGTCGCCGCGCCGACATTGCTGTTGGTTGGGTGCCAGGTGTTTCCACCATCTGTGGAAATTTCGACGCCGGCAATCTTTCCGCCCGCGTCATTGGCCGTCCCCGTCACCGTGATCGATTGCCCCTCGACAACGCTGGCAGCCGAGAGATTGCCGATACTAGACGTCGGCGCCGTAGTGTCGGTCGACCGAATCGCGGCCGTCAGGTTTGCTTGCAGCGTCGCCGGCTGAACGCCCATATCAGCGAAAAGGTTGACCATCGCCTGCTGGACATTTGGGTCTACCGGAGTCGCAGGTCCGTCGTGGTCGCTTGCGAGCGCCCAGGGCCAGTTGATCGAACCGGCCGAGAATATCAGTGCGCCACTGACGGGATCCCGATGCAGCACGAGATTGTGGGTTGCCGTGCCGTTTGCGAACGTGTTGCCATAATCGAGGAGAAGCTGTCCATTCACCTGCAATGTGGTAGAGGAGACACTCATCAACCCCGCTGGGCGAAATCCGTTGTCCGGCGCCGTGTCCCATTCAACGCCTAACAGGCCAGGTACGAGCGAGGCGGTCTGCCCGGGTGACGTTTGCGCGACGGCCGTATTGCGCCAGAAGCGCAACTGGGTCATTGGATACGGTATCGTGATCGTATCGTACCGGAATGCGTTGACCGCGAACAATGTACCGGTCAACTCGTTCGAGGGGAGAGGCGGACCGAACCGCGGGTCAGAGAAATTGCCGGTCGCCTGTCCTGTTGGATCAATCAACGCATTTGCGTGCGTATCCTTGTAGCTAATGAGTGTGCGATTGGCTGATCCGCTGCCATCGATGCTGGGTGCCAACCTTGTTTTCCAATAGATCTCGTTGCCTGTGAGAAATGCAAGGTTCACGCCAGCATGCGCTGCGGCCTGTACGTTGGCACGCTGAGCTTCGGTCCAATACTCGTCATGCCCCGCGTCCATGAAGATTTTGTGATTGAGCAACAACGAGCCGTTCGTCGCAGCATCGATTCCCGAAATGTAAGAAACGTCGTACCCGTTTTGCTCGAGCCACTGAATGGCCGCAAACTCAGCCGTGAACGGGGAGTCTCCCCCCTCGGAAAAAGTTCCCTCGCCGTCACGCGTTATGAGGGGGCGATTGTAACTGACCGCGTAGGCTGATCCACGGACGCCCGGACCATTCCCGAAATATAGGTTGGCCCCTCCCCAGCCATTGTAGGCTTGCCAGTCCTGATCACTTGTCTGGAGGACGATGTCGCTGTGCGAAGCGTCGTTCCTTATGATGAATGGGATCTGGAAAATCTCGGTGCCGTTGACGACGCTGGCTATGTAGACGCCCGAGACCGCATCGGCCGGTACGCTCCAGGAATCGGTCACGCTCCAATTGCCGGCATCGACGAGCCCGGTCGACGGATCGCGCAATGGATCGGGTTGGACGACCGCCGTTGCGGCCTGATGCTGCAGGCTCGTAACCAGCCTGGCACCATCGCCGCCGTAATAGCCGAGCCGGTAGACATCGACGCGATAGTTCGGGTTGCCGGTCAGGTTGTTGATCTTGAATTGGACCGTCCCTCCGACATTGGTGCTGATTGCTGTCGCAAATCCTTCTGTCAGAGTTGAATTCTCGCCCGGCTGAATCTGCCAGACACTCTTCGGCGTACCTGGCTTCTGGTTTTCCAGTACAATGGGATTCGTGGGCGGATCGGAAACAATGGTGCCTCCCTGCCCATCGCTTTCAAAATTCCAATTCAAGTCCATCCCCGAGAACAGCAAGGAGACATTGGCCGCACCGTTGCTGAAATCGACCGTGCTGATATTCGAGCTATTGTCGTATTGGACGGTCGCCGACATCGACGATGTAAAGGGGAGATCCTTCAAGTCGATGAGGTTGCCTGGCGCAAGCGGCGCTCCCGGCGACGAACCCGCGATCAAGCCGTGGAAGTTGGCCGACTGATCGAGGACAAGCGTGCCAGTTCCCGTTTCGAACGACACCGTTATGCCGGAGAACGATCCATTCAAGAACTGGCCGGAAACCGAACCTCCGATCTCCAAGATCGCCTTGTCTGCAATCTCGAAAGATCCAGTACCGCTGACGTCACCCCTGAACTCCCCGGTCGGAATGCGATTGCCGAGGAACGCTCCAACCTCGACTGTCCCATTGTTCAGCACATCGCGTTCGACGATAAATGGCGAGCCGGCATCCAACGAAAGCGTCGCACCTGCATCGAGGATTAGACTCCCAATATCAACACCGCCCGAGCTCGTGACGACATACGTTCCGGCTGCATCGAGGAACGCAGCGTCGATGGTGCCTGGGAGCCCGGCGCTCCAGTTCGCTGCGACATTCCAGGCTCCGTCAATCGGATGCACCCAGTGAGTGGCGCCTGGGGTGGAAGTCGATTGTGATTTCCGCGCCGCTTCGCTCGCCACAAATGAGAGCGTTGGCGTCAGGCCATTATGACCGCTCGTCAAAGACGTCGAAGATAGCAGCGCAGGCAATCGCGACCGGGAAGGTGCAGCGAAGAGAGCGGGCAAAACGCCGCGCAAGCCCGCCGAGTCGGCCCGAGACGTCCGTTCGAAGAACGAGACGTCCCCCCCTGGAGCGAATGCCCCGCTTACTGACCGATCAACACCCCGCGGAGCCCAGAGGCCAAGTGCGTCGAAACCCGCGAAAGCGCTCGCGACCGGCAATTCCTGCCAAAGGGCTGGAACATCCTGCTCCCAAAGAACGTGCCGAGTTCCCCGGCCGAAGGCGTTCGCCTTTTGAACCAGCATGAGCATACCGATTAAATAAATAATCGCCTCTCAATATTTTAATTGTCTTTTAAACTGCGGTCAATTCAATACATTAATTTAACTCAGATTCGATATCGGCCGAGTGGTGCTAACGCGAGGCAAACTGCGGCAGTCGCGTGATTTCGCTCAGATATTTGCCGTAGCCGCTCTTCTCCAATGGTTGAGCCAACGCTAGAAGTTGATCGCGATCAATGAAGCCAAGTCTGAACGCGACCTCCTCGAGGCACGCAATCTTCATTCCCTGCCGCTTCTCCAGGGTCTGGACGAACGTTCCTGCGTCGATGAGAGATTCGACCGTGCCGGTATCCAACCACGCAAATCCCCGCCCCATGCGTTCAACGTGGAGCGCATTGGCCGAAAGGTAACGCATCTGAAGATCGGTAATCTCGAGCTCGCCGCGCGCCGATGGCTCGACACGGCGAGCGTAGCGGACGACGCGGTTGTCGAAAAAATACAGCCCCGTGATTGCCCAGTTCGAAGCCGGCCGTTTGGGTTTCTCTTCGATCGACACGGGGCGGTCCGCTTCATCAAACGCGACCACGCCGTACCGTTCTGGGTCTCGCACGTGATAGGCAAAGACGGTTGCGCCTTCCGCGCGACCTGCCGCCCTGGCAAGCAACTCGCTCAGGCCATCGCCGAAGAAAATATTATCCCCAAGCACCATCGCCACGCGATCGCTTCCGATGAAATCGGCCCCGACAATGAACGCGTCTGCCAGACCAGCGGGGCGGGTTTGTTCGGCATAGCTAAGCTTGATCCCCCATTGGCTGCCGTCGCCTAGCAATCCCTCGAACTGACACCGATCCGACGGCGTGGTGATGATCAGAATTTCGCGGATCCCTGCCAGCATCAGCGTCGACAGGGGATAGTAGATCATGGGCTTGTCATAGATCGGAAGCAACTGCTTGCTGACCACTCGTGTGATCGGATAGAGGCGCGTTCCGCTGCCGCCAGCCAGCACGATTCCCTTCAGCATCGGTTTCTCCTTCTCCGACCAGCTGGTCCAGACAAGCTTGGAGTGAATGGCGCCAAGGCGCCAAGCGGATCCCGAACACGCGTTCGGCCTTGGATGAGTCCAGACGCGAGTTCAGAGGCCGGCGCGCAGCGGTCGGAAACTCCTCAGTCGTGATCGCCTCGAGCGCCCGAATCCGCGCTCCACGATGGGAACACTCGTGAAAGATTGCCTGCGCAAAATCGTACCAGCTTGCCTCGCCTTGGCCACCGAGATGAAAAATGCCGGCCGTGGCCCTGCGATCGTCGGTTAGTGATTGCTGAGCGATCCGAAGGACGGCTTCTGCGAGGTCGAACGCGTAAGTCGGGTTACCATGTTGGTCGCTGACAACCCTTACGACCTGCTGCGTCTCGCATAGCCGCAGCATCGTTCGGACGAAGTTGCTGCCATAGGGACTGTAAAGCCAGGAGCATCTGATCACGGTCGCGAGCGGGTGCGCTGCCAATACAGCAGCCTCCCCGGCAAGCTTGGATGCGCCGTAGACGTTCAACGGCGCCGGAATGTCGCTTTCGTCGTACGCCTCGGGTTTCGCACCGTCGAATACATAGTCGGTCGAGAGATGGATGAGCGGAATGTTCATTTGCCACGCGACATCCGCCAGCGCGGCCGCGCCATCGCGATTGATGCTGAAGGCCCTCGCCGCTTCAGCTTCGGCCTGATCTACCGCCGTATAGGCGGCCGTGTTGATGATCGCAGACGGCCCGATCGACGCAATGAGCTTGTCGATACCTTCCCGATTCTCTAGATCGAGTTCTGGGCGCCCGAGAGCCACCGCAGGCAAACCGCGCGTTGTGGCAAGATCACGAAGGCACATTGCCAGCTGACCATTCCGTCCGGCAAAGAGGATTGGTCGATCTGTCATCTCCACCTCAGTTTTGGGCGGCCAGGAGACCCAGACGCGAGCCGTCATAGACCCCACTACGAGCACGCTCCCACCAGGCGCGGTTCTTGAGATACCATCCGACGGTTTCGAACAGGCCGTGTTCGAAGGTTCTGATCGGTTTCCAGCCGAGCTCGCGATGTGCTTTCGATGCGTCTATTGCATAGCGGGCATCATGCCCGGGACGATCCGGCACGAACGTAATGAGAGAACGTCTGCACCCCGCGCCCGGAGATAAGCGATCCACAACGTCACAGATCCGGGTGACGACCTCCAGGTTGGATCGCTGGGCATCTCCGCCGAAGTTGTACTTCTCGCCGGGCCTTCCTTCGTGCAAAAGTCGTATCAAGCCCGCGGCATGATCATCGACGTGAAGCCAGTCGCGGATATTCCTTCCGTCGCCATAGACCGGCAGAGGCTTCCGGTCGATCGCATTGAGAATCGTCAGCGGGATGAGCTTTTCCGGAAACTGATACGGCCCGTAATTGTTCGAGCAGTTCGACACCATCACCGGCAGGCCGTAGGTCCGAAACCACGCGAGTGCGAGGTGGTCCGCGGCGGCCTTGCTCGCCGAATAGGGCGAGCTCGGCCTGTAGGGCGTATCCTCGCGAAATAGATCATCTGGTCCCAACGAGCCGTAGACTTCGTCTGTCGACACATGGATGAATCGGAAGTGCCTCCGCCTCGAAGCCGGTAGACGTTCGTAGTAGGCTCTGGCCGTCTCCAAGAGCGTGTAGGTGCCAACCACATTGGTATTGACGAAGGCGTCGGGTCCGTTGATGGAGCGGTCGACGTGGCTTTCGGCGGCCAGATGTATGATCGCGTCAGGCTCATAGTCAGCGAACGCAAGATCCATGGCCGCGCGATGGCAGATGTCGGATTGCAGGAACGCATAAGTCTCCAGCTTCTCGATGCTCGCGAGCGAAGCCAGATTGGCTGCATACGTCAACTTGTCTATGTTGATCACTGCGGCACCGGTCTGTAGCACCAAACGGCGACAGACCGCAGAACCGATAAAGCCCGCTCCGCCGGTCACCAAGATACGCATTCTACTCGTCTCCACTAGTCGAAAACGCAACCGAGCTGGCTGAGCGTAGGAAGAGTCTGATCCTTTGGCGACACATGGGCTTCTGAGGACGTCACGGGCCACTCGATCGCTAACCTTGGATCAGCCCAATAAACGCCACCGTCATGACTTGGGGCATAGACCTGGTCGACTTTGTATAAGACGACGGTCTTGGGCTGCAGCGTACAGAAGCCGTGCGCAAAGCCCTTCGGGATGAACACCTGCTCGCCGGTTTCACTATCCAGCTGTATCGCGATGTGCTTGCCGAAGCTGGGCGACGAACGCCGGAGGTCAACTGCAATATCGAGAATCGCCCCGCTCAACACCCGTATCAACTTCGCCTGGGCGAACGGCGGCCGCTGGAAGTGCAGGCCGCGCACCGTGCCGATCTGATCCGAGCTGGACTGATTGTCTTGAACAAAGTCATGGAGAATTCCCTTCTCTGCAAACGCTGATCGCTGGAAGGTCTCAGAGAAGTAACCGCGGGCGTCGGAAAACCGATCTGTGCGAATGACTTTGACATCAGGGATCGCCAAGGATCGCAGCTCCAACATTGGGTACCCTTCTGTCCGCTCTCAATTCGTTGAGGCGGACCATAATCCCCGTCGAGATTAATCTTCACGCTCACAATCAACCACGAAACCGTCGCACGATTTCGGCGAAAGCCGTTAGATCAGCCTGCAAGTCACGGAAATCTCAGGGCATTAGCAAACGCCCCTTTGAGCAAAGCCGCCACACCTGCATTTTTCATCTCCGCTTCGATTAATATATTGTCTATTTAATTTGGCAAGCAGGTTTTTATAAGGTATATAATTTCATACCATCTCGCAGATCGCTTTAAATGCCGCCTGCGGGCGGGCGGGCGCAATGTGACCAATCGTCGGACAGGTACGTGATGCTTCAGAACAATCTTCAACATGCGGATAGAATGCGGCTGCCGGTGAACGGACCGGCGCAACCCGCCCAGGCGGACGGTGGAGGGATCACCGACGTCATCAATTTCGGCATCGGGCTTCTACGGCGTCAGTATCTCGTAATCCTTGTTACCGCCGTACTCGCCACTGCGGCCAGCTTGCTCTATCTCCGTGTGGCTTCCCCAACCTATACGGCGCAGGTTCAGATCCTTTTGGCCAATCCCAGGCCTCAATTTGTCCAGCAGCAATCACTCCTCGCCGAGCCGGCCTTCGATCTCAGTCAAATCGAGACACAGCTTCAGCTCCTGAGATCAAAGGCCAATGCGGTTGCAGTAATTGACAAGTTGAAATTGGCCGAGGATCCGGACTTTAGTGCATCCGGCCTCTCTTTGCAGGCGCTCTGGCAACGAATTTGGCCATGGCCCTCGACTAGATCGAAGAAGGATGCGCCACCCGAGACGAATGGCGAACCATCGGACACTCTCGTAGACTCATTTCTCAGTCGGCTTTCCGCTGGACGTGTCGGGTACAGCCGGGTCATTGAGATCAGCTACAGCTCGAGCAACGCAGCTCGGGCCGCGGAGATCGTGAATGCGATAGCCGACACTTATGTTGCAGACCAGCTCAATGCAAAATTCGACGCCAATCGCAAGGCAACCAGTTGGCTGCAGGAGAGGCTACGTGATCTGGGGGACCAAGCCCTCGCCGCGCAACGTGCCGTCGACGTCTACAAGGCTCAGAACAACATTGTTTCTCTGGGTGGAAAGCCCATCGACGAGCAGCAGATCACGGAGATCAACAATCGATTGGCCGCCGCACGTGCTCAGACATCTGAAGCCACCGCCAAGTTGGCTCGTTATGAAACTCTCCTTGCCGTCGACCCGAAAAAGCCGTCCTCGATAGACAATCTGGATGCTATTGGAACGGATGCGCTTAACAGCCAGATTATTACCGGGCTACGCCAGCAATATCTGGAGCTCACCAGACGGGAGGCCGAGTTGGCCGCGAGGGTCGGTCGTGACCACTTGGCAGTCGTCAATATCCGAAACCGCGCGCGAGAGTTCCGCGTCTCCATTTTTGACGAGGTCAAGAGACTTGCCGAGGTCAGCCGAAGCGAATTCGAACTGGCCAAACAGCGCCAGGAAGAGATCGAAAAGCAATTATCCAAAGCCGTTTCGCAATCCCGTTCGGTCAATTCTGCTGAGCTGACCATCAAGGACTTGGAAAGCAAGGCAAAGGGCCTGCATAGCTTGTACGAGACCTTCCTTCAGCGCTACATGGGCTCTACACAGCAGGAGACGTTTCCCACCTCGGATACGCGGGTACTTTTTCCGGCTTCGCCGCCGGCGAGCAAGAGCAAGCCGAAAGCAAGGTTGATCCTGGCGTTTGGCATTCTCGGCGGTCTCGCGCTGGGCATCGGCTTGGCGCTCCTCAGAGACCTCATGGACCGCGTCTTTCGGACCTCTTCACAGGTGGAAACCGTACTGGAGTTGCCTTGTCTATCTTTGGTCCCGTTGTTGCCGGCCCGCAAATCTCCCAAACCACCAATCCGCCTTCAGAAGACCGATGATGATGTTCAGCGACGGATAGCCTCGTCTCCAACCGCAATTCATCAGACCGTGGTCGGGATGCCACTATCTCGATATACGGAGGCCATTCGTTCCATCAAGCTAGCGATCGACCACAACCCGGCGAAAATCTCTTCCCAGGTCGTCGGCATTACCTCTGCGTTACCGAATGAGGGGAAGACAACGATTGCAGCCTCGCTCGCACAGTTGATCGGGCACACCGGCAAAAGAGCTATCATCGTCGATTGCGACCTCAGGAATCCGTCACTAACCGGCATCTTCGCGCCCAAGGCGGCCTGCGGGATCATCGAAGTAGCAAACGGTAGCCGGTCGCTCGCCGAAGTTGTCTGGAGGGACCCGACGACCAATCTTGCATTTCTGCCCGCCGTGCGTCGCGGACCTTTGCTCCACACCAGCGAAATTCTTTGCGCGGACTCGATAAGCAAACTCTTCGACCGTTTACGAGCCGAGTATGACTACATCATCGTCGACCTTCCGCCCTTGACGCCGTTGGTGGATGTTCGAGCCACTTCATCCCTGATTGACTGCTACATTCTCGTTGTTGAATGGGGCCGGACCAAGATTGATGTCGTGCAACACGCACTGCACACGGCACCAAACGTTCACGAATCTCTGATTGGGGCAGTTCTCAGCAAGACCGATACCAAGGCGATGGCTCGATATGACGGTCATCGGAGCTACTATTACCATGATAGCCATTACATCCGTTATGGTCTTTCTGGCTCTTGAGGCTCGCTCATAGCGGCCTGCCCCTTTAGCTGGCCTGAGGGACCAGCGGAGTGACCGCACAACACCACGGGTGTTCACATGATGGTCCGGCTTGTCATATTGGCCGAGTTGGTGGCGATTGCCGCGGCGCTTGCAATGCCAGAAAGCCTGCAGGCCTGGGTATTGATATCGGTGGTACTCGCAACAGCGGCGCTAACGGTCGCGATCTTTCTACCTCCCTCCTCCCTCGGGCTTGCTAAACTGCTCCGTCCTAGTCTCGTCGTTGTACTCGCGGCTCCGGCGCTCTGGATGGCTTTGCAGGCGGTGCCGATGCCGATTGGCAAACTCGGCAATCCCATTTGGGCTACTGCATCGGCGACCTTAAACGAGCCCCTCGCCGAAAAAATCACAGTCGACACCACGGCGACCATGTTCTCGCTCGTGCAGTATTGCGCCGTGCTTGCTGCAGGTCTCACTGCAGCAGTCATCGCGCTTGACCGACATCGCGCAGCGCGACTGCTACATATTCTGCTGTCGATAGCCACAATCGTTACCGCCTTGTGGTTCGGCAGGGAAATAACCGGTGTGGCTGGGCCCGATGGCTCAACCGTCGCGGTGCTCGGTGTGTTGCTCTCCTGCGCAACGGCAATTCGTGCGGTCGATCAAATACTCCGACGCAGTCGGCCAGGAACAATTGCGCTAGGCCCTCTCCCTGCGTTGTCCGTCGCGACCATCGCATTGATTGTCTGTATGGCGGCGCTGCTCATTCGGGGCAACTCAACTGCACTCGTCTCGGCCCTCCTCGGCTCAGAAATCTTGCTCTCGGTGTTCGCGGTTCGCAGGTGGTTCCCGGGATTGTGGGGTACCGCTGGCGTCCTTGCGACTGCCACGATTGTCTTCATTGCCACGGCTACGGTCATTCCCTTCAGAACGAACACCGATCTGACGATCGTCTTGTCAATGAGCAGTCAGGCCGCGACAGAACGGATGCTGCAGGACGTCGCGCCGGCAGGATCCGGTGCGGGTGCTTCGACGGTACTTTTGCCGATTTATCAGGACGCCGGAGTTGGCGACTCGCCGGAAAGACCAACCGCCGCCGCCACGATCGTTATAGACATGGGGTGGGCTTTTCTCTGCGCGGTCGTGGTTGCTGCCTTGCTCTGCGCTTCTGTGCTGATCAGACGTGCTCTGTCGCGTGCTTACGATTACGTCTTCCCAGCGCTGGGCGCCGGTGCATTGATTGCAGTGACGATACTCGCGTTTTCCGATCATGGTATTCTGGGTTTAGGAGCATCGCTTCTGGTCGCTGCGCTTTTTGGGCTGGCGTTCGGTCAAAGCCTCTCCGACGCAGGACGTGACGCCATATCTTCTGAGCCGAAAGCGACGTCTGACCAAATTGCAGTTCAAGCACCTGCGCCTCGCCGAACGTTGACCCCAACGGTAGTCGCCATTTGGCCCCGCGTTAGCCTGATGGTACTTGGTATTGTGCTGATCGTGGAGGCAGCGTGGATGGCCCTTCCTGAGCGGTATCTCGGTGCAAGATCGTCTTTGCCGGCAGTTCTGTCGACTGCAGCAGCAGGGCCGAGCGCGATGTCGAAGACGATTTCCCTTGCGGCAGCGCGCAAAGATTTGTTGATCCGAGGGGAATCAACATTCAACCGGGATTCAGCTCTGGCTGCCGACGAACAAAGGACAGCTCCTCCCATGACTTCGGACGAGTTTGCCCGTGCATTGCGCTCTTCGCCACTCCGCGGCGACATTTGGCTCTTGCTCGCGGCGACGTCGAAGCACAGTTCGCCCCAGCCCAACACGGCAGCGATGCTCAGAATGTCATACTATACTGCGCCGAATGATTTGGACCTGCTTCCGTTGCGCGTATCGGTCGCACTCGCCGCAGATGTCATGGTGCGGGAGCCCGACCTGCGGGAATTGATCAAACGGGACGTCAGCCTCGTCGTTAGGCATCGCCCTGCCCTCAAGCCAGCCCTTGTGACCGCGTACCGGTCAGCCTCGGCTGATGGTAAGATCTATTTCGAAGGCCTGATTTCGGAACTCGATCCGACGTTCCTCGACCAGGTGCACGCGCAGAGTTCGCAAAGGGGTTCTCGATAACCTCAAGAGCCGCGCCTCAGCCCACGCCACGATCGCAGATCGGCGACAAAGGGGCGCACTCCATTAAATTTGCGGAACCCGGGTTTTTGCTTGATAAGCGCGATTAATTAATAAATAATTAAATATTAAATCGCAGAGCCCCCGGCACATGAATTTCGTGAACCGACATTTCCCCGATCGGGAGGTTACGGATCGCCTCAGTCCCGAACCGACGGTATTCCGCGAGCCCAAATGGCCCCTCCGTTATGACGCGATCGAGCACGTGGTGCTCGGTGCTGATGTTGCGACTATTCTGTTCGCCAGTCTCGTCTCTACATTGCTTTACCAAGCTCAGTATGGGCAAGCCGCGGCCAACTTGGCCAACGCCCTTGGCTTGGCGCTGGTTAGCGCAGCTTGTCTCGTTTGCCTGCTGAAGACCTACGGCCTTTATCAGCCGGTTGAGCTCCTCGTCCTCCGAAACCAGATGCGCGCGGTCTGTTTAGCTTGGATGTCTTCAGTACTTTTCATCTTGGCGGTGTACGGCTTCGCAATTCGCCCGGAGACATCTCAGCACCCAGGCCTGCTCTTCGCGGTCTTGAGCCTGAGCTTACTTTTGGGCGAACGGTGGGGAGTCAAGGTGCTTCTCGGAAGGGCCCTGAGCGGCAGGAGGTTCGCCACTACAAACATTGTTCTGATCAGCGATCAACCATTGGCGAAGAACGTGGGATTGTCCGAGACCTTGTCGATGCACGGGTATCTCGTGAAGAAACGGTTCAGCTTGCCTCCGTTAGGCTTCGGTCCTGCCTGCCGAAGGCGGCTCACGACGCGCGTCATCGACTACATCCGCACTTGCCATCTTGATCAGGTGGTGGTGGAAGCTGAACCGGAGCGATGGCCCGAACTGCGAGCCTTTGTTGCCGATCTGCGCGTTTTGCCCTTCCCGATTATATTCGTGCCCGTTGGCACGACATCCGAATTGCTTCGACACCCCAAGCGGAGTCTTGGAAGCGCCGTTTGTGTAGAGCTCCAGCGTGGCCCCCTCACACCGCTGGAGTGCGCGATCAAGCGGACGATTGACGTTATCGGTGCGGGCCTCGCATTGGTGATGCTCGCCCCGCTGCTTGCGCTCACCGCGGTGGCGATCAAGTTAGATTCCCCGGGTCCTGTATTCTTTCGGCAGCAACGCTGTGGCTTTAACGGCCGAATCTTCTTGATCCGTAAATTCCGGACCATGCGTGTGCTCGAGGACGGGCCCGTAATCCTTCAGGCCAACCGCGCCGATCGACGCGTTACCCGCATCGGCAAATGGCTGCGCCGAATGAGCTTCGATGAATTGCCGCAACTGCTAAACGTTCTCGATGGCAGCATGTCGCTCGTGGGCCCGCGTCCTCACGCCGTGGCTCACGACAGTGAATTTGACAAGCTTGTGCGAAACTACGCGCTTCGGCACCGGGTCAGGCCGGGATTGACTGGCTGGGCTCAAGTCCATGGCTGCCGGGGCGCCACTCCCACAGCAGTCATGGTCGAAACACGTGTCCAATATGATCTCTGGTACATCGACAACTGGAGTCTTGGGTTGGATCTCGCAATCCTCCTGCGAACTCCGGTAGAGGTCTTGCGAGGGCGCAATGCCTACTAGAGCACAGATCATGCGAGTAGCGCCTCTTATTGGCCCTTACACTCCTGCCAATTACCGATTAGTCACGCGCGCTGGCGAAGCTTCGGACTTGCTTCGCCAATGCGAAACTCTTCAATTCTCCGGCCAGACTTCATTGCGGCAACCAACCAGCGCGGCCGCTTACCACGTCCCGACCAGGTCTCGGCCGTCTGCGGATTCCGATATTTCGGCAGCACCCGAGGATATTTGCGTCTCGGCTTGCCGGTCGAAGACGCGCCTGCCGGGCTCGAATCCGCCAAAACAGCCATCCCGCCCCCAAGTGCCGCTAAGCGCTTTTCCAGCTCGTTCTTTTCCGCCTTGATCCGGTCAGACAGGATCCCGCTGATTTCCTCATGAAGCGACCAGAGATCGTCAAGGGACATCGCTTCTAACTCAAGTTTCTTAGCCGCCATGATCTCACCGTGTAGTTGCGCCCAACCCAATATTGCCTCTGTCGATATATTAATCAAGACAGAGAGCCCGATTATCCCAGAAGAATGTTTGGAACCGAACTGGAACTGGCGCTCCAGATAACTGGGTCCACGTTAATAATCAAGCCGGGAAAATGAGCGATCCGCACAATTTAACCGCGTACAGGAGATGCGCACATCTATTTGCTTAATCACCGGGCGGGAACTGCTCACGCCCCATCAGAGATGGCATATGAGCCGATCCCGTCAGGGACCTGCCACGCCGCAGCATTAGATGCTGACGCGCCGGACTGCTTTTGTTAAGCCTCGGTTGGCCTACCCGCCTTGCGGCCTCCCCAGAGACGCAAACGGCAGCTAATAATCCCAATATCCTTCAGCGCGCGCCGTCTGAGCTCGATTTGGAAGCTCAGGGCCCGGATATCGGACAACACGGTCGACGGAGCCGCAAACCGGCCGACTGAATCCTGAAGACGTTCAAGAGGATACTCGATCAAACCATGCCTCCTCTACGCATCTTCGCAAGATTCTTTGCCACCAAGATCAATTAATAAAATAATCGTCGCATTAATTATTAAATAATATATAATAGATTTATTGCATGGTCAATTTGAGCACTGATTTGGTCAAACATTCATTTGTCACTCGGACGAAGAATGGCTGGATGACGACGGGTCAGTCGAACGGTGTCGAGAAATGCTAATGCGAAGGCAAGATCTCGAAGCCATGGATTTTGAGGAACTTTGGCTCCTTCACGAGGAGCTGACAAAGATTCTCGCCGAAAAGATCACCGCCGAAAAGCGAGAGCTAGAAAAGCGTCTTGCGCAGCTCAACCAGCCGGATCAACTCGGCGGAGCTGAAAGCGGGGCGACTGAGGCGGGAACAGGCCAGCCGCCTCGTCGCAAATACCCGAAGGTCGTGCCGAAATACTTCAATCCGCTTCAGCCAACAGAGACTTGGTCCGGACGTGGTAAGCAGCCCCGCTGGCTCGTTGCCGCCCTGCAATCGGGCCACACGCTCGAGGAGTTCAAGATCCCCGAGAACGGTGAATCGTCCGAACGGAATGCTGGTGGTCGAGAGCATTCCTAGATGCGCGAAAGTCGGACACACCGCATTGAGCTGGGAATTTCCACCGTGCGTCCCGAGCGGCGAATTCCACCTCGAACAGGCGGCGGATCGAAAACCCGCTTGGCCAACCGACGCCTCAATCGCGAAAGCGATGACGTTCGCTGGCCTTAGACCTTGCCCGCACGAGCTGCGGTCGTCGCGTTCAAAAGAAGTCGTAAGGTGCTAGCTCTTGGCACAGTCCACAATCCCCGTCGGTTCGCCCCTGTTTTTGTCGAGACGATAGTTGCCTCTCTGCGGTAGTTTCTGAAGTCCAGAAGGCTCATCGCCAGGAGAGGCACGCGCGTAGCCGGAAAGCGTGCTTGCATCAACTGACGCATGAACTGCAGGCGAGGAATCAGTCGGGAGCGCAACGCGTGTGGAATATCGACGCCAAGTAGCTCGGCAACGGCGATCAGCTGGGTTTCAACCGCGTTCTTCATCAAGTCGCCCGAGACACGAGAGGCAAGCTTCTCCCAGTCGACAGGCTCGGCTGAATGGCTTAGGTCGCGCAATTCAACAAGGTGCCGCAGGTCGAGGTCGCCGAGCCAATAACCATAGTCTTGAAACTGGTCATGGATGATCAACATCAGCGCTTGGAAGGTTGGCGTGGGGATATATACGCGCGCCCGTCCGAGCGGCGCAGGAATACAATGGTTCGGCGCATGCCCGAAGTTCTGGTAGAGGTACGCAGGACCTGGAGCTGCCTGCTGCAGGTCGATGGACCCGACATCCTGGGCGCGATTCAGATCGGCATACCATCTATGGCTTTCGGGAGGGGTCTGGTAATGGATATCGTAACCAATTCCAGATAGCGCGGCGACAGCCGTTCTGGCCTCGTCCGGCATGACCATGATATCCAGATCGGACATTATCCGAACACCTCTTCGCGCCTCGGGCGCGGTCGCCAGTGTCGAAGCCCCCTTGAGTAGGACCGGCGTAATGCCATGACCGTTCAGCGCAACGACGGCCTCTTCGAGTTGAGCGACGAGGCGGTTATTGCGCAGCCCGTTTCGGCGGTGGATATGGCGAATATAGGCGCAGACGTCCTCCGGCAGCACCGACGCGAATTTGTCGACAAAGTCGATGAGCGCCGGCGTCGTCAGGGTCTGATTTGCGAGCCCGATGACTGAGGTCCACTCCATGTCGACAGGCGGCATGCCTCGCAAGCAATTGCAGAGGCTCCTGACCGCGCTGCTATGCCTTGCCATTGCACAGATCCACAAGCAGGCGCCGAGCCTCTCCGGCCTCGCAGTAGGTGAGTTGAAGCGATTGCGCACCCGCGACAATGCGCCTTAAAGCAAGAAAGCCAGTCTGCGACAGTCTACCATCGCTGGCGAATGCGTGCTCGATGAGCCGCTTCATCGAAGCCAGACGATCTATTTCGGTTAGTTCGGTCGGACCGCTCGCGACCCGGTTCAAGAAGATGATCCAGCCTGCGGAGAAGCTTTCGTTCTGCGCATCAGGAATGGGTACGTACCGCACCCGAACGCCGTCGGAGCGGCAATGCGTCGCATCGTAGCGGTCGCCATGTAGTCGCGAGAGCAAGTCCCACGATCCTTCCTTGAGGGTGAGCGCAAACGGTACTCCGCAGATCGTTCCGTCACCGCCAACCAGCGCGACGTCATCGCCAGCGTACCGAAATCCGGCGTCCACCAGCTGCAATGTGAGGGTAGACTTTCCTGCTCCCGGATGGCCGCATAACAACAGGCCCATGCCGTCGTTCACGAGAGAAGCGGCATGAAGGGAGAACACCCAGCGAATGTTTCGAATAAGCCGCTCGGTGACGTGAGCTTTGATCGTAGGGGCTAGTGCATCGACTTCGCATCTGGAAATGCTGGAATCTTCTGCGCGCAAGAACACTTGTTCATCCAGCATCATTGCCTCGATCGCGATGTCGCCGTCGCCGCCGGCACTCTGGTCCGACACACTGAATGGCGACAGCAGCCGCCTCAAGAGGTCCGGATTTGCAGCCCGGATGTCTATTCTGTGGCGACCCAAATGAGCTGAGAAGGCGCAATCGGTCGGCATTCGCCAATCGACTTCGAGCAACGCTCGATCGACCCAGACATCTACGACCTGTCGCGTGAACTGGCGTGCCGTGTGCTCGTCAATGCCTTGCGCCGCAAGCCCCCGATAAATGTCTCCAAGCGAGGAGCCTTCCCCTAACTTGCACCAGATGAATGCCCCTACTCGGTCGAGTTCAAAAATCTTCTGCCCCGCTTCGCTGAAGATCATTGGTCGACCATCCAACAGCGCGAATACTGCATCCGGAGCCGGTCTCAATACTATCTCTGCCGACGATCTTTCCAGCACGGCTTCCACCAATGTGAACCATTCTGCCTCGCCTGTACCGGCGAGGCGGCGACAGCCTCCGGGATGCGATGTTGTCGCGGCACCGGACAAGCGGACCCGCCGCCACCTGCGAGACTCAATCTAGCCCGGTCTGCGGCGCCTGCGATTTCGTTCACCCGAACACACGCCACCGGTCCGGCTCGTTTGGACATGTCAATCCGGCTGGTCATGCCGCGAGCTGACCGTCCTTGCCCCCGTCTTGAGGAGAGATGTTCAACCCCTGCTCTCCCATGAGGCTCGGCCTGGCGATCGACCGATGAGCATCCAATAGGTACCGATAAGCTTCGCGATCGGCACTCCGTTCTCTTAGAATGCGTTCCTTCTCGCCAATGCTGACCAATTCTGCGCGCATCTGAGCCAGCTGCAGCGTCTCCGAGGTGAGGTTGTACTCGTTAAGAATTAATTCCCACATTGTCTCCTCCAGCCGAAGAAACCTGGACGAGTGTACCTTACGTGATCGGCAGCAATTAACCAACGAGATTTGCAGATTTTGCTTATAATCAAAATTTGTTTCATATTTGAACCTCGGGCGAGCATTCAATACCGTGACAAAGCGCAACCACGTGCCGAACCGACTTGAGAATGGTGGCCTGCAGAAGCCTACGAGAAAAGGGACTGACGTTTTTCGGTAATGCATCGCGCCGCGCAAAAAAATAAATCAGCCGAGAGTCGTAAATCAGACCGACAAGGCGAGTTTTAATTTGCACAAATAATAAAAAAGAGAATAGTTAATGGACTGCACCGAGGGGAGTGACACCAGTGATGCGGTTGGCTGATCTGTCCGTCGAGAGGAAATTGATGGTTTTGTCGCAGGGGGAACGTTCGGCACGAAGTCGCGGGTATTTCGACATGACGGTTATTAGGCGCCTCCCAGAAGCGTTCGGTTGAGGTCGGACATTATTCAGAGTTGCGGCGAAAGCCCGCAGCTATCCCAAGAATTCGCCAAGCAGGAATCCGGTCGGTTGGAGAAGCGTCGTCACGAGCAAGCTGCCCTTTTGCTCGAACAACGACCCCAGGTGCGATGCCCCCCAAGTCACCCGCACCGACGAGAGCGCACTCCAGCCGGCCGGCCCTTTTTCTCGACAAATACGTGTTTCAGGGAGGCTCGTATGGGCATGATCATGGTCAAGTGTCCGCAATCCGGCCGCGCGATTCCGACCGGCATCAAATCCGATCGTGAGACTTTCCTGCGAAGCATCGTGTTTTTCGGCAATACTCTTTGTCCGGACTGTCGGGCCAATCACAACTGGTTTGCCCGCGAGGCCTGGGTCGAGGAGCCGATCGTCAGAACAGTAGAGGTAGCTCGTACAGCGCCAACGTGCTGATGCAAATGACGCGCGCGCTTCGGAGAGTGTGTTGATATTCCCCTTCCGATAGCGCGTTGCTGTTGCAATGCATTGCAACCATTTAGAATATTTTCGCGCATTGTCGTAAAACGAACCGACGCCCCCGGTGGCCATCGCTTAGACGTTGTTGGCACGTCGCCACAAATCCGAGCACGAATTCGGCAAAGGCCTGTTTGGGGGTGTTGTAGTGAGTAGTGGGATTTCCAGCCTGGCTGTTCTGCGTGACACAAGAATCGAGCTCGTCAGCCTGCTGGCCCAATTGAGGCGGCTCCGCGAGAGAGTAAGAAGGGCGGAAGCACGGCGCTCGGGACAAAGACGACGATCATCGTCGGCATCGCGCGCCCGAGGCCGCCGAGCATGAGACATCGCACGCAAGGCATCCGCAGTTCAGGGGCAATTGTGACGACTATGCTCCCTGGAGTTGAAGGCCAGCATGGAATTGCAAGCGCTCTTCTGGATCCCCGTTAGTGTAGGACCGCTTCATCGATGCCCAACGGGCGAGGAGAACGATAACGAGCGACCGTATCGCCTCTTTCGTTCCCATTATGTTCTAGCTGGGTATGTCTGACCGACCCGCGAGCTGGCGCATGCCAAACCCGCAACTGACAACCGTCCTCGCCAGGCACCTCCCGAGACCTGAACGTGTGCAACCTCTACTCGATGACGAAGAACGTGGACGCGATCCGCCGCTTTGTTTGGCGAGCTCAACAGCAGCGTCGGCAACTGAGCATGCCAGGCATTTTCCCGGATTACCCCGCCCCCAATCGTCCGCAACGTGCCCGACAGGCGTGGGATCATTGCGGCCGGCTCTCCGCTGAAACTCATCATTACTTAGGATGGGGGGTGAAATCTTGAGGGCAACGAGCAAGCCACACAGTGAGCTTGCGTTCACTTTCGACGGCTCTTGCACACTCGTATTCACCGCCACGGTGGGCAACCCGCCAGCGATTTGCAAATTGTGGTGCGCTCGGAGGGACTCGAACCCCCACGGTGTTACCCACTGCCACCTCAAGGCAGCGCGTCTACCAGTTCCGCCACGAGCGCTAGGAGATGCCGGCCTGAGGTCGTTCGGGCGGCCGGATCAGCGGCGCCGATCTAACAAATCCATCAGGGGGATACAAGCCTGCAAAAGCCCTGAATTCCACAAGCTTGGCAGGAAAAACGCCGCCCTCCTCCAGGAGATCGGCCTTATAGGATACCCAGGCCGCTACCGCTTGCCCGGTCCCGTGTGACCGGGAGCCTACCGCGTCCCCGGCGAGCGCGGCAGCATCTGCTTGACCTCGACCGCGATTCTGTTGCGGTCGACCAGCACAACGCCGGAGGCGACCGGCAGATTATTGGCGAGCACCTTGACTTCGTCGGCCTCAGTTGCGTCCAGCTCGATGATGGCGCCGCGGGAAAGACGTAATACTTGATGGATCGGCATCGTGGTCGTCCCGAGGACGACCATGAGATCCACGGTGACTTTGTCGAGAGTGGGCACTGTCAGGACCGCCGCAACTTGAGACTTGGGACTCTTCATTTGCTCCAGAGATGATCACCACGTTATGGTTAGCCAATGGTTAATTCCCCTGAAAGCCACCGCCAAGACCTCGATTTGACGTCGTTTTCCGCCGCAGGCGGCGAAGTCGTCGAATGGCGGATTTCGGATGCCCCGGTGCCCTATCCGGAGGCCGTGGCCGCCATGGAGGCGCGTGTCGCGGCGATCGCCGCGGGCGAGGCCCCTGAACTGGTCTGGCTGCTGGAACATCCCCCGCTCTACACCTCCGGCACCTCGGGCAAGGAATCGGACCTGCTCGATTCCCGATTCCCGACCTTCGCGACGGGGCGCGGCGGGCAGCTCACCTATCACGGGCCCGGCCAGCGCGTGGCCTACATCATGCTGGATCTCAAGCGCCGCCGGCCGGACGTGCGGGCCTATGTCGCGAGCCTGGAGGAGCTGATCCTGAAGACGCTCGCCGCCTTCAACGTCCGCGGCGAGCGGCGCGAGGACCGGGTCGGCGTCTGGGTCAGGCGGCCCGACAAGGGACCCGAGCACGAAGACAAGATCGCGGCGATCGGCGTCCGGCTGAAGCGCTGGGTCTCGTTTCACGGCATCGCCATCAATGTCGAGCCGGAGCTGTCGCATTTCGCCGGCATCGTGCCCTGCGGTGTCGTCGATCCCCGCTACGGCGTCACCTCGCTGGTCGATCTCGGCCAGCTCGTGACCATGGCCGATGTCGATATTGCGCTCCGGCAGGCGTTCGAGGAGCTGTTCGGGCCGACCCGCGCACTGCTGCCGGAAGCGGCAGTCTAATACTTTTTCTGTTTGAGCCGACCGCGCCGCTCTCCGCCCGTCGCGGAATCAGCTACGCTTCATTTCGGTGCCGCCCACGCCTCCCCCCTCCGCCGGGAAAGCAGACTTCATGCCGGGCGAGTTGATCATCGGCCGACTGTTCGAGCGCCAGGCATAAGGAGGGGTTGCGATCCATGCTCGCAATGGGACGTTTTGACGATGAAACTGTCTGCGCCCATCTACCATCTGAAGCGCAAGGCCAGGCGCCTGTCTCGCGAGGCCGGCCTTCCGCTCCACGACGCGCTTGACCGCGTCGCTGCGAGGGAAGGGTTTTCCGCCTGGAGCATGCTTGCGGCCAAAGCAGCCGCACTGAGTCCCGCGAGCAAACTGTTCGCGCAATTCCGTCCGGGCGATTTGGTGCTGGTCGGGGCGCGTCCCGGCCAGGGCAAGACGTTGATGAGCCTCGGACTTGCCGTCGAAGCCATGAAGTCCGGCCATCGCGCCGCATTCTTCTCGCTCGAATATACCGAGAAGGATGTGCTGGAGCGTCTGCGGGTCATCGGCGTGGAGCCGGCACAGTTCGACAAGCTGTTCGAGGTGGATTGCTCCGACGGGATCAGCGCCGATTACGTCGTCAAGCAGATGGCAGCGGCGCCGCGCGGCACCTTCGTCGTGATCGACTACCTGCAGTTGCTCGATCAGAGGCGGGAAAACCCCGACCTGACGGTGCAGGTGCGCGCGCTGAAATCGTTCGCGCGCGACACGGGGCTGATCGTCGTCTTCATCTCGCAGATCGATCGATCCTATGATCCCGCAGCCAAGCCCTGCCCCGATCTCAGCGATGTCCGCTTGCCGAACCCGCTGGACCTGAAGCTGTTCGACAAGACATGCTTCATCAACAACGCCGAAGTGCAGTTCCGCGCAGCGAGCTGATGGCTTCGGGCCGCGGGTGAGATGGCTCACCCGCGGCCTCTCGCATCACGCCGCCTGCAGCGAGACCTCGAGCTTGCCGGCGATGTAGCGCCGCTCCTGAGACAGGCCGCCAAAGCCGTAGGCATCGCCCTTGACCTCGTCGACATGCAGGTAGGTCTCGGGATGCAGCGGCCCCAGGATCTCGGCCATGCGCTTGAACATGGCGGCGAGATAGGCCGCCTTCTCGTCCTTGGTGTTCGTGCCCTCGGTGACGTGGATGTCGATCCAGTAGCTGGCGAGCTTCTGCTCGGCGAGCGACTCGCCGCCGGCGAACCAGTCGCCCGCATCCAAGGACTTCACGATGATGGCGGTGACCTTGGGGTCCTTGTGCAGGATACTTGCGGTCAGCTCGGACACCGCGCTCGCGATATCGGCCTTCAGCGAGGGGGACTGGCGAGACGTGGTGTAGGACACGGTGATCAGGGGCATCGTCGTTCTCCTCGATATGCCGCGCAATGTGTGCGGCGTCGGTAAGAAACTAGACCTGCCGCCATCATTTTGGTATCTTATCACGACTGATACCAATGATAACGATTTGTAATGACAGCCACACTCGACATCGCCACCGTCCAGGCCTTCCTTCTGGTCGCCGACCTTCAGAGCTTCACCCGCGCCGCCGAAGCGCTCGGCACGACGCAGGCCGCCGTCAGTCTCAAGCTGCAGCGGCTGGAGACATTGCTGGACAAGCGCCTCGTCGAGCGCTCGCCGCGCGCAGTCCGCCTTACCGCCGATGGCGCCGCGTTCCTCGATCGCGCCCGCGCGTTGATGACGGCACACGATCTCGCGCTG
This sequence comes from Bradyrhizobium yuanmingense, assembly GCF_025200905.1. Classification (NCBI taxonomy): domain Bacteria; kingdom Pseudomonadati; phylum Pseudomonadota; class Alphaproteobacteria; order Hyphomicrobiales; family Nitrobacteraceae; genus Bradyrhizobium; species Bradyrhizobium yuanmingense. The sequence continues at coordinate 4,326,853 of NZ_CP104173.1, forward strand.
TCGGGCGACGCGCCGGCCGCGCAGTCGCTCTCGCTCGGCATCTCCGATCACGCCGCTGGCCCCGAATTGGTGCCGCTACTTGAGCGCCTGCACGCCATGTCGTCCAACCTCACCCTCGCCGTCACCATCGGCTTCTCGCGCGAGATGCAGGATGCCTACGATGCGGGCGAGCTCGATGCGGTGATCGTGCGCCAGGAAGGCAGCCGCCGCGGCGGCGAAAAATTGGCCGAGGACGAGTTCGGCTGGTTCGCCGCACGCCGCTTCACCCTGCCGAAAGGGGAGCCGTTGCCGCTCGCAACGCTCGCCCCGCCCTGTGGCGTCCGCGCCGTCGCCGTGCGCGCGCTCGACAAGGCCGGCATCTCCTGGCGCGAGCGCTTCGTCGGCGGCGGCGTCACCGCGGTGGTCGCGGCCGCGCTAGCGGGGCTTGCGATCGCGCCGCTGGCGCGGCGTATCGCGCCGCCCGGGCTGATGGACATCGGTCCTGCGCACAAGCTGCCGAAGCTCGGCAGCTCGAAGGTAATGCTGCATTCGAAGGTCAGCGATCCCGCGAAACTCGCCGCGCTGCGTGCGGTGGCCGCGACGTTCCGGAGCGTGGCGGCCGCCTGAAGTCTCACAAGATCGCCTCGAACGCGCTGCGCAGCGTCTCGTGCCGAAAGACAAAACCGCGGCTCAGCGCCTTGTTCGGCAGCACGCGCTGGCCGCCGAGCAGGAGCTCGTCGGCAAAGCCGCCGCCGATCCGGCGGAGCAGGCGGCCGGGAATGCGGAACAGGACGGGCCGGTGCAGGCGGCGGCCGAGCTCTTCCGTGAACTTTGCATTGGTGACCGGGATCGGTGCGGTGGCGTTGACGGGACCCGACAGGTCCGGCGTCGCGATCACATAGGCGATCAGGCGGATCAGATCGTCGCGCTCGATCCAGGACATCCATTGTCGCCCGGTGCCGAGCGGGCCGCCGAGGCCGAACTCGAACGGCGTCAGCATGCGCGTGACGAAGCCGCCTTCGGTGCCGAGCACGAGGCCGATGCGCAAATAAACCACGCGCACGCCGAGCTCCTCCGCCGGCCGCGCCGCTGTCTCCCAGGCCGCGCACAGCTCGTGGCTGAAGCAGGCATGCGACTTTGCCGATTCCGTCAGCACCTGGTCGGCCCAAAGGCCGTACCAGCCGATCGCCGAGCCGCTGATCAGCACCTCTGGCTTGCGCGCGAGCCGCGCGATCAGCTTGACGACCTCGCCGGTCGTGTCGATGCGTGAGCCGATGATCTTCGCACGCTTCGCTTCGGTCCAGAGGCCGTTGCCGATCGGCTCACCCGCGAGATTGACGATGGCGTCGATTGGCGTGTCCGCGGCGAGCTGGTCGAGGCTGGTGATCAGCGTCACCGGCGGCGGCAGCATCTCGGCTTTCGCGGGATTGCGGATCAGCGCGATGACGTGATGCCCTGCCCCGCTAAGGCCTGCCGCAAGCCGGCTGCCGATGAAGCCGGTGGCGCCAGTGACTAGCACGGTCTTGCGGCCGGGTAGCTTCTCGACAAGCCCGGCTGCGGGCACGCTCTTCATGCGACCGAGCCGCCGCACCGCCGCGAAATCCCTGAGGCCGCACAGTGCCGCGCCAAATGCGCAGGCGGTCGCGGCGATGCTGAGCAGGCCCTGATAGACGACGATCACGCTGACGGGCTGCATCGCCCAGGCGATTAGCACGGGTATCAACAGCACCAGAATGGCGCCGTAATTGATCGCAAGCAGCGTGTGATTGATGCGCTCGCTCGGCGGCAGCTTGCGGCTGAGGTCCTCCTCGATGAAATCCATCAAGGTGATGACGATCTCGGCGACCAGCACCGCGACGATCAACAGCGCCAGCACGCCGTGAACCTCGAGCCAGCCGAGCACCAGGAACAGCAGCGCATAGAGCATCTTGCGGATGCCGTGCAGCTTCAGCTCGAAGCGCTGCGACGGTCGCCAGGCCAGGCGCTCGGTGAATTCGTGGTGATATAAGGTGTCGAACACGCCCATCACGATCTGGATGGCGATGAGCGTCCACAACAGCGGCGTCATGATACGGCCTCCCTGAACAGGACGGATTGATGGATCAGCGCGCCGCGACGCGGGTGAGTGACATCGAGGGTGAAGCGGAAAGCGCCCTCGCCGAGATCTCGGTGCGTCACGGTGAGCTCGCCCGGCGTCAGCCAGCCCGGCAGCGGAAGCCACAGCCGTCCAAGCTGGAGGCCGTAGCCGGCGCTGCGAAAGGTCAGCACATGATCCTCGACCGCGATGCGCAGCGCCATCGACACGCCGAAGCCGACATATTCCTCGAGCCCGGTCGGACCGGCAAAACGCTTGGCGGAATGGATCACCTGCGGAAAACCGCGCTTGCGCGCGCAGATGCGCGTCCAGGTCTGGCCGCCGGTCGCGCCGTCCTCGGTGACCGTGACGATCATGGGCACGCCGATGTCGCGGCCGGTCGGCAATGGTCCGCCGATCAGGCGTGCGGCCTGCGCAAACCACCAGCCGAAATCGCTGAAGGCGATCTCGTCGACCACGCCGACATAGACGATACTGTCGCCGTCGGCGACGCGTTTCGAGAAGCGCCGCCATGTCGCGAGCGGCAGGCGGCCCCAATCCTCGTCCGACAGCAGCGCGCGGAAACGCCGGTCGTCGAGCAGTCTTACGTGAGCGGAGGTCGATGCGTTGGAGCCCGATAGTCTTGCCGACGTCATCGCAACCTCCTCGATGCTATTTGACCTTGCCGATCGGCAGCAGGTTGGCGATCTTCTCGCCAAGCCGCATCAAGGCGACCAGACGCGGCCGCGGCACTTTCAGCATCTGCATGAACCAGTGGTCGGCGAGCTCGGTGAACGCCAGCATCTCCTTCAGGCGCTTGGCTGCGACGGGACTGATGCCGGGATCGTCCGTGGCATCGGACACGCAGGCGCGAAGGGCCGCGATCGCCGGGTCGATCTCCCGCTCCTTGCGCCGCGCCGCGATCCTCGCGGCGATCTCCCAGATGTCGGTCTCGGCCTCGTAATGGTCGCGGCGATCGCCCAGGATCGGGACCCGCCGGATCAGGTTCCAGGCGAGCAGCTCCTTCAGCGAGTTGGAGACGTTGGACCGCGCCATGCCGAGCGTGTCGGCGATGTCCTCGGCGGTCATCGGCGCCTCGGCGAGATAAAGCAGCCCGTGAATCTGGCTTACCGAGCGGTTCACGCCCCACTCGTCGCCCATGTCGCCCCAGTGCAGGATGAAGCGCTCGACGGCGGCGGGGAGTTTCTTTTTTCCGGTTATTTCTGTCATGACAGAAATATCTGACGAACTTGCTTTCTTGTCAAGGACCCGCCTTGCATACGGTCCGTAAAGCTTGCCTAGAAATGTCCCACAGGGCGGGAACCATCTCGCGGATGCCGCGTTTGTTCCCGTCGAGGCGGGGTCCGGGAATGGTCGAAAAGTTCAGTCAACAGAGAGACCTGTTCGAGAGCGAGCGCAGTTTCCGGCTGTTGGTTGAGGGGGTTGCCGACTACGCGCTGTACATGCTCGACCCCAACGGGATCATCACCAGCTGGAACATCGGCGGCGAACGCATCAAGGGCTACCCCCCAGAGGAGATCCTCGGCCAGCATTTTTCCCGTTTCTACACCGAGACCGACCGCGCCAATGGCAAGCCAGCCCGGGCGCTCGGCATCGCGCGGGAAAAAGGCCGATACGAGGAGGAAGGCTGGCGTGTCCGCAAGGACGGCACGTTCTTCTGGGCGAGCGTCGTGATCGACCCGATCTACGAGGACGGCAGGCTGATCGGCTTCGCCAAGATCACACGCGACATCACAGAGCGCCGCAATGCGCAGCTCAAGCTCGAGGCGATGCAGAAGCAGTTGGCCGAGTCGCAGAAATTCGATGCGCTGGGGCAGCTCACCGGCGGTGTCGCCCACGACTTCAACAATCTTCTGATGATCATCAGCGGCAGCCTTCACATCCTGAAGAAAGGCGCCGCCGACGACCCCAAGCTCGAGCGCGCCATCTCGGCGATCGACACCGCGACCAAGCGCGGCGCAGCGCTGACCAACCAGCTTCTCACCTTCGCGCGTCGGCAAAGCGTCAACCCGCAGGCGATCGATTTTGCCGACCGTATCGCGGCGATCCGCGAGGTGCTCGACGCGGGCGTCGGCAGCTCCGTGCGCCTCGCTTTCGACATCCACTCCGACACCTGGCCGATCAGGGCCGACGTCTCCGAGCTCGAGACCGCGCTGCTCAACCTCGTCATCAATGCCCGCGACGCGATGCCGGACGGCGGCACGGTGACGATCGGCGCACGCAACGTCGTGCTGAACGAGACGCCCCTCGTCGGCGATTTCGTCGCAATCGACGTCCGCGATACCGGGCTCGGAATTCCTTCCGACGTCCTCGATAAGATCTTCGAGCCGTTCTTCACGACCAAGCCGATCGGAAAAGGCACCGGCCTCGGCCTTTCGCAGGTGCACGGCTTCGCCCACCAGGCCGGCGGCACGGTGAAGGTCGCGAGCGAGCTCGGCAAGGGCACGACATTCACCATCGTCCTGCCGCGCGGCACAGATATGCCGTCGCGGGAGACGCCGGGAGCGACGTTCCGCGGCAGCGGCACGGTGCTGCTGGTCGAGGACAATCCCGACGTCGCGCTGGTCAGCATCGGTCTTCTGGAGCAGCTCGGCTATCAGGTGCGCCGTGTCGCCGATGCCGAAGCGGCATTGCGCGAGATCGAGAGCGACGGCGTCGACTTCGTGTTCTCGGACATCGTCATGCCCGGCAAGATGGACGGCCTCAGCCTCGCCCATCACCTGCGTCAGATCCGTCCCGGCCTGCCGATCCTGCTCGCCACCGGCTACAGCGAGGTCGCCGCCGGCGTGCGCGGTGATTTCCCGATCCTGCGCAAGCCCTACGAGATCCACGAGCTGAGCGAGGCAATCGCGAAATTGCCGAAGTGACGGCTTCTCTTCGCCTCTCCCCGCGTGCGGGCGCGGGAGTCGATGCACATCACACCGTCGGCAGCACCGAAAACGCTTCCCCTGCCCTGCGCAAATTCAGCTCATCCGCGCTTGCCGTCTCGCTGGTGACAGCGTCGACGCGCGAGGACGGCGGGCCGTGGCGGCACAGTGCGACCATGTCGGCAACGTGCGTCGGCGCGCCAGCGAACAGCGCTTCCACGCTGCCGTCGCGGCGGTTGCGGACCCAGCCTTCGAGGCCATACGCGATGGCCTGCGACTCCACCCAGGCTCGATAACCGACGCCCTGCACGCGGCCGCGGATCATGACCTGAAGAATCGCCCGGCTCATGTCTTCGATCCCAGCCAATCGGCGCTGCGCGCCTTGACCGCCGCCTCGCGCGTCACGCGGGCCATCAGCTCCGACGATGCCAGGCCCTTGAGGCTTTTTGGCGCCATGCCCTCGCGCAACGCCTTCTGCGTCTCGTAGACGGCTTGCGTCGCGGCGGCGATCGGCGCATGGCCCTGCAGCGCGATACGCACGCGCTGACCCCCGAGATAATCGAGCCCGCTCAATTCCTCCGACGCGCCGCCGAGCACGATCGGCAGACGCGTGGCGGCGGCGAGGGTCTCGAGCTCGGCGCGCGACTTGATGCCGGTGAAAAACAGCGCATCGACGCCGGCCGCCTCATAAGCCTGGGCGCGCCGCACCGCATCCTCGATCGAGGTGATCGCGGCTGCGCCGGTGCGGCCCATGATGACCAGCGAGGGATCGCCGCGACCGCCAAGCGCCGCCTCCATCTTGCCGACGCCCTCCTCCAGCGAGATCAGCTGCGCCTTCGTCGCACCGAATGCGGCCGGCAACAGCGTGTCCTCGATGGTGAGGCCGGCCGCGCCCGACGTCTCCAGCTCCTGCACCGTGCGGCGCACGTTCAGCGCATTGCCATAGCCGTGATCGGCGTCGACGAGCACAGGCAGCGCCGAGGCCCGCGACATCCGCCGCATCTGCTCGGCAAGCTCGGTGAGCGTGATCAGCGTGACATCGGGATCGCCGAGCACGGCGAGCGAAGCCACCGATCCGCCGAACATGCCAAGCGGAAAGCCGAGATCCTCGGCAATCCGGATCGAGATCGCGTCATAGACCGAGCCGGGATGGACGCACGTCCCGCCCGACAGGATCGATCGCAGTTTCTCGCGGCGGGAACGAAAGGCCATGGTTGCCCTCCCAATATTGCGACGCAGCCGCAACGTACTCCGTCATTGCGAGCGCAGCGAAGCAATCCAGTGTCTTTCCGCAGAGGCAGTCTGGATTGCTTCGCTGCGCTCGCAATGACGGTGAGCTTGGGGCCAGGCAAGACCCCCACTCACATCTTTTATCTTACGCAAACTCCAGGATCAGCGCGTCCACCGCGAGTGTCGCGCCGGCGCTGGCGTGGATCTTCTTCACGGTTCCGTCCTGTTCGGCGCGCAGCACGTTCTGCATCTTCATGGCTTCGACCACCGCCAAGGTCTCGCCGGCCTTGACCTCCTGCCCCTCGCTGACCGCGATCGAGACGACGAGGCCCGGCATCGGGCAGAGCAGCTTCTTGCCGCTGTCGGAGGCCGTGGTCACCGGCATCAGCCGCGCGGAGGCCGCCTCGGCCTCGGTCCAGACATAGACCGGCACCTCGACGCCCTGATGCGCGAGACGAACGCCGTTCGGAATCGGCCGCGCCTGCACGGCCACGAACTGACCGTCGATTGTGCCCTGCCAGACCGGATCGCCCGGCTTCCACGGCGACTGCAACAGATGCGTGTTGCCGGCCTTGCCGTCGGCGTCGATGAAGCGGATCGCTATCGCCTCGCCTTCGCGCGCGACCTCGAGCAGGATCTCCTGGCGCTCGAGCCAGACCGCGCGACGCCGCTCGCGCTGCACGACGCGGCCGCCCATCTGGCCGGAAATCTGCCGCTTGCGCGCTCCGAGCACGTGATCGATCGCGGCGCCGACCGCGGCGATGCGACGCGCGACCTCACCCTCGGGCACACGCACCGCAAAACCCTTGGGGAATTCCTCGGCGATGAAGCCGGTCGAGAGCCGTCCCTCGCGCCAACGCGGATGATGCATCAAGGCCGACAGGAACGGGATGTTGTGGCGGATGCCATCGACATAGAACGAGTCCAGTGCAGTCGCCTGCGCCTCGATCGCCGCCGCGCGCGAGGGCGCATGGGTGACGAGCTTGGCGATCATCGGATCGTAATGGATCGAGATCTCGCCGCCCTCCTGCACGCCGGTATCGTTGCGGATGGTGACGCCGTCCTTGCTGGCCTCCGCCGGCGGACGATACTTCACGAGGCGTCCGATCGAGGGCAGGAAGTTGCGGAACGGATCTTCCGCATAGAGGCGCGATTCCACCGCCCAGCCGGTCAGCGTGACGTCCTTCTGCGCGATGGCGAGCTTCTCGCCGCTCGCGACGCGGATCATCTGCTCGACGAGATCGATGCCGGTGACGAGCTCCGTGACGGGATGCTCGACCTGGAGGCGCGTGTTCATCTCCAGAAAGTAGAAGCTCTTGTCCTGGCCTGCGACGAACTCGACCGTGCCGGCGGAATCGTAGTTCACGGCCTTGGCCAGCGCGACCGCCTGCTCGCCCATCTTGCGGCGGGTCGCCTCGTCCAGAAGCGGCGACGGCGCTTCCTCGATGACCTTCTGGTTGCGGCGCTGGATCGAGCATTCGCGTTCGCCGAGATAGATCACGTTGCCGTGCTTGTCGCCGAGCACCTGGATCTCGATGTGGCGGGGATCGACGATGAACTTCTCGACGAAGACGCGGTCGTCGCCGAACGAGGCCTTCGCCTCGGCCTTGGCGAGGTTGAAGCCTTCGGCGACCTCGGCTTTGGAATGGGCGATGCGCATGCCCTTGCCGCCGCCGCCGGCGGAGGCCTTGATCATGACGGGGTAGCCGATCTCGTCGGCGATCCGCACCGCGTGCTTGTCGTCCTCGATGACGCCGAGATAGCCCGGCACGGTCGAGACTTTTGCTTTTGCGGCGGCCTTCTTGGACTCGATCTTGTCGCCCATTGCGGCGATCGCGCCGGGATTCGGGCCGATGAAAACGATTCCTGCGGCTTCCAGCGCGCGCGGAAACGCCTCGCGCTCGGACAGGAAGCCGTAGCCGGGATGCACAGCCTCGGCACCCGTCTTCCGGCAGGCCTCCACGATCTTCTCGATCACCAGGTAGCTCTCGGCCGCGGCCGGCGGGCCGATCAGCACCGCCTCATCGGCCATCTCGACGTGGAGGGCATCGCGGTCGGCCTCGGAATAGACCGCGACCGTCTGAATTCCCATCTTGCGGGCAGTCTTGATGACCCGGCAGGCGATTTCGCCGCGATTGGCGATCAGAATGCGTTTGAACATGCTTTTCTTGAGTCTCGACCTTGGGCGGGACCCTTCCCTGGCCGTTGGGGCCTTTGGGAGGGGCCGTGTGGCTCCCGTGGTACATCAAAATGGGCCGGAGGCAACGGTCTAAATCGGGCCGCCTTTGGCGTACCAGCGCAAGACCGAAATGGGCCCGGCGCGCCTGCCGTGCGGCATCCCTAGGAGTTTCCGGCCTTGGCCGCGTCCCGGACCAGGTCATGAATGAAGCCCAGCTTGCCGACCACCGCGGGCGACAGGATGAAGGGATAGAGGTCGCGCAGGCCCATGGCGCGGTTGACGCTGTTCATGGCGAAGGTGAAGGGCAGCCATGCGTTGACCAGCACCTCGACATCCCTGGCCTCGTACGGGTTGAAGCGGATGCGCGCCGTCAGCTCCCCGTCGCGGTCGACCTTGGGACGCACCTCCATGCCGAACTCGGCGGCCATTTCCAGGGCATCGACGATGTGGAGGTAGTGCGCCCAGGTTTCGGCGAAATCCTCCCAAGGGTGGGTCGTGGCATAGGCCGAGACGTAGTTCTGCTGCCAGTCCGGCGGCGCGCCCTCGGCATAATGGCGCTGCAGGGCTTGGCCGTAATCGGCGCTATCGTCGCCGAAGACGGCGCGGCACTGGTCGAGCTTGCCGCCATCGCGCACCAGCACATCCCAGAAGTAATGTCCGACCTCGTGGCGGAAATGCCCGAGCAGCGTCCGATAGGGCTCGCCCATCTCGAGCCGGCGCCGCTCGCGCTCAATGTCGTCGGCCTCGGTCAGCGCGATCGTGATCAGGCCGTTGTCATGGCCGGTCATGACCTTCTCGCCGCTGTGCGGATCGTCGGCGAGGAAGTTGAAGATCAGGCCATGTTCGGGATTGTCCTGGCGGGTCTGGAGCGGCAGCTTCCAGCGGATCAGGGAATAGAACAGCCGGTGCTTGGCCATCTCCAGCTCGCGCCAGCCGGCGAGCTGCGCCGGATCCGAAAGGTTCGGCACGGTCCCGTTGTGGCGGCAGGCGCGGCAATAGCCGGTGCTATCGCCTGCGTCGGTCAGCCAGTTGCAGGCGTCGTACTCGGCATTCCGGCACAGCATCCGGCTCTCACTCTTGTCGGCGAGGATGGTCCAGGCGTCTCCGTCGGCCTCGATCGCCGACATCGTCTCCTTCTCTGGCAGGAAGGCGATCCGATGGCCGCAGCGTTCGCAGGCGCGGTTCTCGAAATAGAGGACGTTGCCGCAGGCCTGGCAGATAAAGAGCTTCAAGATTTAGCCTCGTGGGAAAGGAAAGCCTATGAGCGCGCTGGCACCTCGCGACGACGCCTCAATCCGCCGATCGTTCCAGTATTCGGAACAAATTGCCAGACCGGACGTTACCACCGCGTACTTCTCTGCGTTCAGGCGCGCGCCCCCATTTCCCGGCACCACCTGCCCTCTAAACAATGGCCATCACGCTCCGTCTGTGTGAATATCGGTCCGGCACGTGCGCACCTGCATGACAACGGCCGATGCCTTGAACGAACCCTTGCCCGAGACCATCGCCGCCGAAAGGCTGCGCCAGCACCTCGAAGACGTCGCGCGCGAGCGCGACAATGCCTATCGCGCGCTGCAGGAGCGCGAGGCCGAGCTGGCGCGCATCCAGCGCATCGGCAAGGTCGGCGGCGTCGAGGTCGATTTCCGCGAAGGCTTCAAGAACCGGCGTTCGCCCGAATATCTGATGATCCACGGCCTTCCGCCGGAAGCCGCCGAGGAGTCGCACGAGGATTGGGTCAACCGTATCCATCCCGACGACCGCGACGCCACTGTCAAGCATTTCTTCGAAGCGCTCGCCGGAGCGAGCGAGGACTATAGCGCCGAATACCGCATCATCCGCCCCAGCGACAGCGAGACCCGCTGGATCCGTGTCGTCGCAAAGATCGAGCGCGACAAGGACGGCCGCGCCATCCGGCTCGTCGGCGCTCATATTGACATGACCGATCAGGCGCTGGCGCGCGAGACGCTGCGCGAAAGCGAGGAGCGCTTCCGGCTGATCGCCGACAGCGCGCCGGTGCCGATCTGGGTCACCAAGCTCGACCGCAAGCGGTCCTTCGCCAACCAGGCCTATGTCGATTTCGTCGGCCTGCCCTACGACCAGGCCATCGACTTCGACTGGCGCAAGGTGCTGCATCCCGACGACCTGCCGCACGTGCTGCAGCAATCCGTCCAGGGTGAAGCGTCCCTCAAACCCTTCGTGCTGGAAGCGCGCTACAAGAACGCCAGCGGCGAATGGCGCTGGCTGCGCTCGGAATCGCAGCCGCGCTGGGATGCGACCGGCAAGCATATCGGCTTCATCGGCGTCGCCCACGACGTCACCGTCGCCAAGCAGGCCGAGATCGAGCTCCGGCGGCTGAACGAGACGCTGGAAGAGCGCATCGCCGAGCGCACCGCCGAGCTCGAAGCCAACGAGGCGCGGCTGCGCGCGATCCTGGAGACCAGCAATCAGTATCAGGGCCTGGTCAATCTCGAGGGCCAGCTGGTCTACGCCAACAAGACCGCGCTCGCCGGCATCAAGGCGAATTCCGCGGACGTGGTCGGAAAGCCGTTCTGGGACACACCCTGGTTCACCGGCACGGAGGGCATGAGTGCCGCCGTGCGCGAGGCCTTCGACACCGTGCTCAAGGGCGAACCCGTGCGGCTGGAGATGCGCCTGCGCCTTCCGATCGGCGAACGCGATTTCGACTTCGGCATGCGTCCCGTGCTCGACCGCCAGGGCAACATCACCGGCGCCGTGCCCGAGGCGGTGGACATCACCGAGCGGCGCCGCGGCGAGGAAGCGCTGCGGCAGTCGCAGAAGATGGAGGCGATCGGCCAGCTCACCGGTGGCGTCGCTCACGACTTCAACAATCTTCTCACCATCATCCGCTCTGCGACCGATTTCCTGCGCCGCCGCGAGCTGCCGGAGGAGCGCCGCCGACGCTACGTCGATGCCATCTCAGACACGGTCGAGCGCGCCTCCAAGCTGACCGCGCAGCTTCTGGCCTTCGCGCGCCGGCAACCGCTGAAGCCGCAGATCTTCAACGTCGGCAGCCAGGTCGAGGGCGTGGCGCAGCTGGTGCGGCCGCTGGTCGGCGCCCGCATCGAGATCGCCGTGGAGGTTCGGGACACCGGTTGCTTCACGGTGGCTGACATCGCCCAGTTCGAGACCGCGCTGATCAATCTCGCCATCAACGCCCGCGATGCCATGGACGGCGAAGGCCGCCTCACCATCGCCGTGCGCAAGGTCTCGGGAATACCGAGCCTGCGCGCACAATCGGCGCGCCGCGGCGACTATGTCGCGATCTCCGTTACCGACACCGGCAGCGGCATCGCGCCGGAACATCTCGAACAGATCTTCGAGCCGTTCTTCACCACCAAGGAGGTCGGCAAGGGCACCGGCCTCGGGCTCAGCCAGGCCTTCGGCTTCGCAAAGCAGTCCGAGGGCGACATTGCGGTGACGAGCACGCAAGGTGAAGGTGCCACCTTCACCATCTACCTGCCGCAGGCGCAAAGCCCCACCACGGAGAAGGAAGCAGCGGCCGTGAGCCACGAGGCGGCCACGACCGGGCGTGGTTATCGCGTGCTCGTGGTCGAGGACGACGACGAGGTCGGCCGCTTCTCCACCGAGCTCCTGGAGGATCTCGGCTATGTCGTGCGCCGCGTCGCCAATGCCAACGCGGCGCTGGCGATCCTGGGCGAGAACGAATTTGCCGTCGACCTCGTGTTCTCCGACGTCATCATGCCCGGCATGAACGGGGTCGAGCTCGCCGGCATCGTCCGCGAGCGCTATCCGGGCCTGCCCGTGGTGCTCACGTCCGGCTACAGCAACGTGCTCGCCGAAAACGCCCATCGCGGCTTCGAGCTGATCCAGAAGCCCTATTCCGTCGAGTCGCTCTCGCGCATCCTGCGCAAGGCGATCATGGAGAAGCTGTCAGTCGCAAGGTGAGTGTCACATTCGCGAGAAGCAGCCACGAATTCCAGTCTGTTGCCGCGGCAAGACTCTAGGGGAAGACAGCCCTTCCCGCATCGGTTATCGATGCCGAATGACTGACCGAACCTCAAGGACTGAACGTGCCGTCTGACGCCATCTGGGCCTGGAGCATCATCTTCGTCGCGACCGCCTGCGTCATCATCCGGCCGTTTCGCCTGCCCGAGGCGATTTGGGCCGCGATCGGCGCGAGCGCCCTGGTGCTATCAGGCTTGCTGCCCTGGCAGGAGGCGCTGACGGGCATCGAGAAAGGCCTCGACGTCTATCTCTTCCTGATCGGCATGATGCTGATCGCCGAGCTGGCGCGGCTCGAAGGCCTGTTCGATTATCTCGCCGCGCTCGCGGTGGAATACGCACGCGGCTCGCCGCAGCGGCTGTTCCTGCTGATCTATCTCGTCGGCACGCTCGTGACCGTGCTGCTTTCCAACGATGCTACCGCGATCGTGCTGACGCCGGCCGTCTATGCCGCGACGCGCGCGGCCGGCGCGAAGCCGCTGCCTTATCTGTTCGTCTGCGCCTTCATCGCCAATGCCGCGAGTTTCGTCCTGCCGATCTCCAACCCCGCCAACCTCGTCGTGTTCGGCGCGCGCATGCCGCACCTGACGGAATGGCTACGCCTGTTCGCCTTGCCCTCGGCGGCGTCGATCCTGCTGACCTACATCGTGCTGCGCCTGACCCAGCACCACGCGCTGAAGGAAGAGACGATCGCGCGCAGCGTGCCGCATCCCAAGCTCGGCCGCGGCGGCAAGCTCACCGCAATAGGCATCGTCGCGATCGGCATCGTGCTGGTCACGGCGTCAGCGCTCGACAAGCAGCTCGGCCTGCCGACCTTTATCTGCGGCGGCGTGACGGCCGCGATCGTGCTGCTGCTCAGCCGGCAATCACCCTTGCCCGTGCTGCGCGGGGTGTCCTGGAGCGTGTTGCCGCTCGTCGGCGGGCTCTTCGTCATGGTGGAGGCGTTGATCAAGACCGGCGTGATCGCGCAGCTCAATGCGTTGCTGCACCAGGCGGTAGCTCAATCGGTCCCGCAGGCGGCCTGGAGCGTGGGCATTGCCACCGCGCTCGCCGACAACATCGCCAACAATCTTCCGGTCGGCCTCGTCGCCGGCTCGGTTGCCGCCGGCGATCATCTGCCGGTGCCCGTCCTCAGCGCGATCCTGATCGGCGTCGACCTCGGCCCCAATCTGTCGGTCACCGGCTCGCTCGCCACCATCCTCTGGCTGGTCGCGCTCCGCCGCGAGAAGATCGAGGTCGGCGCCTGGCCGTTCCTCAAGCTCGGCCTGCTGGTGACGCCGCCGGCCCTGATCGCGGCGTTAGCCGCCGCGATCAGATAGCGCTCATCGTCAGTCGTTCTCGTAGCCGTAGACTTCCGGCAGGATGAAGATCGCGGCAAGCAGGCCTACCAGCGGGAAGATCGCGACCATCAGCGTGGCGTTCGCCTGCCCGATCGCGGCAAACACCGTTGGGAACAGGAAGATCGCCAGGAACGACGGCAGCTTCACGAACATGTAGGCGAAGCCGCTTGCGGTGCCCCGATATCGCGGACGGGCGACCATGGTCGGGATCGTCATGCAGTTCGACGCATCCCAATAATGGCCCCAGAGCATGCCGGCGGCGGCGAACGGCAGCAGGATCTTGTTGTCGGTGTAGAGCGCGAAGGCCGCGACCAGCAGCGAAACCAGCACGATGCCGAAGCCGGCGATGGCGATGCCACGATGGCCGATCTTCGGCGTCAGCAAGGGTCCGACCCAGCCCGACAGGGCGGCGAAAGAGAACAGCGCCATCGTCACCACATTGATGCCAAGCACGCTCGATACGCCGACCATCACAAACAGCACCGGCAGATAGAATGCGAAGGTCGAGAACTCGCTCGCCTGGGCGAAACAGGCGATCCAGCCATAAAGGGTGGCACGCCAGCGAATCGGATCCTTCCTGAGGTCAGCGAGGAATGCGCGCGTGCTGGTCTTGGGAACCTCGACGTCCCGATCCGGCAGCATATCGAGATTGTCGTTGAACATCTCGCGCGCGACCTGCTTGGCCTCGCGGTAGCGCCCCTTTTGCACCAGCCACACCGCCGTCTCCGGCACGTCGTGACGCATGATCAGGATGATCAGTGCCGGCACCGCACCGAGACCGAGCGTCACGCGCCACAGCATCTCGTGGTTCATGTCGACCAGCAGGAAGATCACGATGACGCCGATGGTGAGAACTTCACCGACGGCGAACATGAACTGCCAGCGATTGCCCATGACCTCGCGCTCGCCCTTGGCCATGGATTCCATGATGTAGGTGTAGCCGGTCGAGATGTCGGAGCCGAGCGGAATGCCGAGCAGGAAGCGGATCACGACAAGCCAGCCGACGCTGGGTACGAAGGCCTGCGCCAGCGCCAGTACGATGAACAGCACCATCGTCACCAGGAACATCACGCGGCGGCCGATCTTGTCGGACAGCCAGCCGCCGAGCAGCGCGCCGATCAAGGCACCGCCCTGCGTGCCCGCGGCGGCGAGGCCGAGCATCAGCGGATCGGGATTGTACTGCTCCTTGATGAAGATCAGCACGAAGGCGATCGAATAGAGGTCCCAGGCCTCGACCAGGATCGAGGCCATCATCAGCCAACCGACCTTGTTGCCTTTGGGACTGTAGTTCGTGATGAGGTAGCGGACCGCGGCTTCGCTCGCGGTCGCCTGTGGCATCGCCATCGTTGACATTCTTCTTCCTTTCGTCACAACTCTCTGAAGCGCGATGAGATCAGGATCTCCTCGCGCTTTAGCTTGTTGTCTTGCGCATGATCTCTTCGGAGAACCGCCTCACATTTTTCCGGATCAAGCCCTACGCGCCGAGCAGCGGCTCGATGCTGCAATCGAGCAGGCGCGGATCGATCCCCGCCTCCATGCCCGTAAACATCTCGCCCATGTAGTCGATCAACGCGTCGCTCGCCTTCACCGCCTCCTCGACGCGGCGGTTGGCAACGGCTGCAAGAATGGCGAGATGATGATCGATCGTGCCTGACAGATCCGCCTGCCCCGGCATGAAGCGATGATGGATGTAGCCGATGCGCCGATACAGCGTGTGCAGCGGCCGCAGCGTATGCACCAGGAAAGGTTCGCCGGCGGCCTCCAGCACCAGCGCATCGATGCGGCGGTCGATATGATTGAATTCGTCGAGCGTCAGGCTGGCGCGGCGCTCGCGCAGCAGGCGCTCGATGTGCAGCGCCTGATTGCGATGCGACAGGCTGGCACGATCGGCCGCGAGGCGGATCACGAAGCGCTCCATGTCGCGGCGTAAGGCCAGCAGCATGCGCTCGCGCGCCAGATCGATCGGCGCGATGTGCAGGCCGTGACGCGGCCGGATGACGATGAGAGTGTCGGCGGAGAGACGATTGACGGCGTGATGCACCGGCGTGCGGCCGAAACCGGTGATTTGCTGCAATTCCAGCATCGTCATGAATTGTCCGGGCTTGAGCTCGCAATGAACGAGCAGCTCCTCGATCCTCTGATAAGCCAGCTCGAAGAAGTTGAGACGGTTGCGCCGGGAGGGCCTGCCCTCCCCGTCGCCGTGTCTCACCACCGCGAGTGCGCGCTTGCGCCGTGCCATGCCGTCCTCTCCCGTCAGCCCGCGCTCTCGTTGCTGGGTGGCGCCTTGTTGTGGCACCCTTAAAACATGTTGTGATATATTACAAGCAAGCGTAAGACGTCGGCACGACCTGCAGCATGCTGCAGCGCAAAATGAGACGTCAGGTGCGAAGCGCCGCTCGATGGGAGGATACTTGCCGTGAAGATCACGTCGATCGAGACATTGCGCACCGAGGAATTTTCCAACGTCATCTGGGTCCGCATCCACACCGACACTGGTCTGATCGGTCTCGGCGAAACCTTCTATGGCGCCGGCGCGGTCGAAGCGCAGATCCACGACACCTTTGCCGGCCGCCTGCTCGGCCGCAATCCCCTGCACATCGAAGCGATCCATCGCGACATGCTGAACCTGCCGATGGCGCAGTCCTCGACCGGCGTCGAATACCGCGCGGCATCAGCGATCGACATCGCGCTGTGGGATCTGTTCGGCAAGGTCTGCGGCCAGCCGGTGCACCAGATGCTGGGCGGCCTCTGCCGCGACAAGCAGCGCATCTACAACACCTGCGCCGGCACGCAATATGTGCGCTCGACCAATATCAGCCCGGTGGCCAATTGGAATCTCGGCGCCTCCAAGGGGCCCTATGAAGATCTCGACGGCTTCATGAACCATGCCGATGCGCTCGCCGAAAGCCTGCTCGAAAGCGGCATCTCGGCGATGAAGATCTGGCCGTTCGATCCCGCCGCGCAGGAGAACAAGGGCCTCTACATCACTGCCGCACAGATGAAGCAGGCGATCGAGCCGTTCGAGAAGATCCGCAAAGCCGTTGGCGACAAGATGGAGATCATGGTCGAGCTCCATTCGCTCTGGAATCTGCCGACCGCCAAGCAGATCGCCCGTGCGCTCGAGCCCTATAAGCCGACCTGGTATGAAGACCCGATCCGGATGAACTCGCCGCAGGCGTTGGCCGAATATGCCCGTTCGACCGACGTCTGGGTCTGCGCCAGCGAGACGCTGGGCTCGCGCTTCCCTTACAAGGACATGCTCGACCGCGATGCCATGCACGTGGTGATGGCCGATCTGTGCTGGACCGGGGGTCTCACCGAAGGCCGCAAGATCGCGGCCATGGCCGAGACCTATCATCGGCCTTTTGCTCCTCATGACTGTATTGGCCCGATCGGCTTCATCGCGGCCATCCACATGTCGTTCAGCCAGCCCAACACCCTGATCCAGGAATCAGTGCGCGCCTTCTACAAGGGCTGGTACAATGAGCTCGTCACCACGATGCCCACCATCAAGGACGGCTATGTCTTTCCGATGGAAGGCCCCGGCCTGGGCGTCGACCTCCTGCCTGCCGTCTTCGAGCGCACCGATCTCACCGTGCGCCGCTCCAACGTCTGAGGAATTCTTGAGATGAGCACTTCCCTCTTCGATCTCTCCGGCCGCACCGCGCTCGTCACCGGCTCCTCCCGCGGCCTCGGTCGCGCCATTGCTGAGGGCATGGCCAAGGCCGGCGCGAAGATCATCATCAACGGCGTCGATCCCAAGCGCGTCGAGCAGGCCGTCGCCGAGTTTCGCGCCGCCGGCCACCAGGCCGAAGGCGCCGCCTTCAACGTCACCGATGAGCCCGCAATCGTCGCCGCCTTCAACGAGTTCGACAGACAAGGCCTCGCCGTCGACATCCTCGTCAACAATGCCGGCATCCAGCACCGCAAGCCGCTGGTCGAGTTCACCACCGACGAATGGCGCAAGGTGATCGAGACTAACCTCACCAGCGCCTTCGTGATCGGCCGCGAGGCGGCCAAGCGCATGATCCTGCGCAGGCACGGCAAGATCATCAATATCGGCTCGCTCGGCAGCGAGCTCGCCCGCCCCACCATTGCGCCCTACACCGCGGCCAAGGGCGGCATCAAGAACCTGACCCGATCGATGGCGGTGGAATGGGCCCAGCACGGCATCCAGGCCAATGCGATCGGCCCCGGCTACATGCTCACCGACATGAACGAGGCACTGGTCAACAACGCCGATTTCAACAATTGGCTGATGGGCCGCATTCCCTCCAAGCGCTGGGGCAAGCCGGATGAGCTGGTGGGCGCCGCGATCTTCCTCGCCTCGGATGCGTCGACCTACGTCAACGGACAGATCATCTATGTCGATGGCGGCATGATCGCCGCGATGTGACCGTCAAGACTACGAAGGAGCAAGCCATGCGCGCCGTCGTCATCCACGCCCCGAAGGACCTGCGGATCGACAACTATGCCGATCCCGCCGCCGGCCCTGGCGAGGTCCGCGTCAAGATCGCCAATGGCGGAATCTGCGGCTCCGATCTGCACTACTATCATCACGGCGGCTTCGGTGTCGTGCGGATTCAGCAACCGATGGCCCTGGGTCACGAGATCGCCGGCGTCGTCGCTGACGTCGGTGACGGCGTCGCCAATGTCAGGCCGGGCACGCGCGTCGCGGTCAACCCGAGCAAACCGTGCGGGGCTTGCCTGCATTGCCAGGAAGGCATGCGCAACCAGTGCCTCGACATGCGCTTCCTCGGCAGCGCGATGCGCTTTCCCCATGTGCAGGGCGGCTTTCGCGAGTTCATCACGGTCGACGCGACGCAGGCCGTGCCGATCTCAGACAAGCTGTCGCTGGCGGAAGCCGCGGTCGCCGAGCCGCTTGCGGTGTGCCTGCATGCCGGCAAGCAGGCCGGTCCCCTGCTCGGCAAGCGCGTGCTGATCACCGGCTGCGGTCCGATCGGCGCGCTGATGATTTTGGTCTCGCGCTTCGGCGGCGCGTCGGAGATCGTTGTCACCGATGTGGCCGACGCCCCGCTCGCGGTCGCGAAAAAGCTCGGCGCCACGCATGCCATCAACGTCGCGACCAATGCCACTGCGCTCGATCCCTGGCGCGCCGGCAAGGGCGTGTTCGACACGCTGTTCGAGGCCTCCGGCAACCAGGCCGCGCTCCGCACCGCGCTCGACGTGCTGAGGCCCGGCGCGACGCTGGTGCAACTCGGCCTGGGCGGCGAGATGACGCTGCCGATCAACACGATCGTCGCTAAGGAATTGCAGCTGCGCGGCACGTTCCGCTTCGATCCCGAATTCGAGCTCGCGGTGCGCCTGATGGGCGACGGCCTGATCGACGTCAAGCCGTTGATCACGGCCACCATGCCGTTCGAGAATGCGGCCGCGGCCTTCGAGCTCGCCAGCGACCGCGCGCAGTCGATGAAGGTCCAGCTTACCTTCTAGGCGCGTCGTTGGCCTGTTGGCCCTCGATCAGCCGGTCGGTGACCAGCCGCACGGCCCCGCGCTTCCAGGAATAGTCGGCGCCCATGCGTAGTCCGCTGTCGCCACGCGCCAGCACCGCGCCGGTCCTGGCATCGCGCACCTGGAAGCCGAGCGTGTATTCGGTGCGGCTGACGCGGCGCACCACGCCGATCAGTGATTGGTCCGCGCCGAGCTTGCGCGCAATGGAGACCTCGCAGCCGCCGCAATCCCGCAAAGCGCCGGCCTTCCCCGCCTCTGCGCCGACCTCGACGATGCGGTAACGGCCGGATTGGCCGAGCGCCTCGCGCACACCGCCAGTGACCTCCGCGAGATATGACGCATCCGACGCACCGAACGTCCCCGCTGAGGCGGCCGTCATGTCCTCGAGCTCGAAATCGAACACGGCAAGCGCGACCGGCGCAGGCGTGCCGAGCGCGGCCATGACCTCGCGAGACACGAACATCTGCGCGCGCTCCCATGCTTCGTCATTGTCGCCGCGAAAGCTGTAGAGCTTGTCCAGCACGAGCGTCTTGGCGGCGACGTCGATCACGGCGACCTTGGCCCATTGCACCAGCGTGCTCGTCTTCTGAATGCCGCCGACCACCTTGAACACCGCTCCGTCTTGGACGGATCGCACCAAGCGATAGCGCTGGTCTGCCTCGATGTCCCTTCGAAGCGCGGCCATGAACGCCGCCAGCCGCCGCTCGTGGGCCGCGGTCTGGTCGGTCGGCTCGCCCGAAGTGTCGGTGTAGCTGAAATCGTCCATGGCGACGCCGATGGCGGCCTGCGCAGCGAGGGGCGAGCAAGAGACGACGAGGAGGAGACAGGCGGAGAGAACAAGGCGGCAGCGGTGCATGAACGAACCTCGTGGATGGAACGAAAATCTGGACGGGCCGCCTCAGGCCCCGCAGCCGCCACTATCCCGACCAATGCCGGGAAATTTTCACGACATTGCGGTGCGGCAAGTCGGGAACGCTTCCCGCCGCCGGCGTTCTGCCCTTTAATGAGGCGCGACAAGCCCGTTCGCACCAGGTGCAAGCCGATGTGGAATCGCCCGAGATTCGATCTCAAGGTCCGTCTGACGCTGCGCGTGGCCGCGATCTCGGCTGCCTGCTTCGCCGTGATCTCGACCTATTTCCTCGTCGCCGCCGATAGCGCCGCGCATGCGCGGATCGACGGGATCGCCGCCATCGTGGCCAAGACGCTCGAGCTGCAGCAAGGCAAGGTGCAGTGGGCGGCGAGCCCCCGCTCGGACTTTCCGGACCTCGACCCGGTGTCGGCCCATGTGATGACGCCCGGCCTCTGCCTCGGCTTCCGCAGCGCGAGCGGCGACATGCTGCAGCGCTTTTGTAGCGGCGCGCCTGCCCCGGCGAGCCCGCCGCCGCAAGCCTTCTCCGCCTTCTATCGCAGCCTGTTCGACCCCGGCCGCGAGGCGGCGCGGCCCGTGATCGTGCGCGGAACCAAACTCGGCGAGACCGTGGTCTCGATCGACCCGGCGGTGCAGACGGTAGAGGCCTGGCATGAGGCCGGCCGCCTGATGATCGCGCTTGCGATCGCGCTGCCGTTGCTCTGCGCGCTGGTCTATGCCGCGCTGGCCCGCGCCCTGCGTCCCACCCGCATGATCGGCAGCGGCCTCGAACGCATCGCCGCCGGCGACCTCACCACGCGGTTGCCGCCGTTCGACCTCGCCGAGCTCTCCGCCATCCGCGACGTCTTCAACCATCTCGCCGAAAGCCTCGACACTGCGCTTGCCGAGCGCAACGAGCTGACGCGGAAGCTGATCGCGCTCCAGGACGAGGAACGCCGCCATCTCGCCCGCGAACTGCACGACGAATTCGGCCAGTCCCTCGCCGCGATCCGCGCGCTGGCCGCATCCGCCCGCCAGACTGCGGCGCAGGACTGTCCCGACCTGCTCGGCGAATGCGACAGCATTGCCCGCACCGCGACCGGCATGATGGAGACGCTGCGCGGTGCGCTGTTCCGGCTGCGGCCGCCCGATGTCGAGGAGCTCGGCCTGGTCGCCAGCCTCGAAGGCCTGGTCTCGGGGTGGAACGGCCGCAGCCGCGGCCAGCCGCGCTTCGATATCCGGTTCGACGGCGCCTTCGACAGCGTGCCCGCCTCTGTCAGTGCCAACCTGTACCGCATCGTGCAGGAGGCACTCACCAACGCGGCCAAGCATGCCGGTGCAACGAAGGTTAGCCTGCATCTGACCATGGCCGACAGCGAGATCGCGCTCGCGATCGAGGACGATGGCCGGCCGAACGAAGCTGCCGCTAAGTCCGGAATGGGCCTGCTAGGCATGCGCGAGCGCGTCGCCGCGCTTCGCGGCCGGCTCAGCTTCGAGACCGGCCTTCAGGGCTCCTCGCTGCGCGTATTCATTCCGCTCCCGGCTGCCGCCTCTGAGGCCCTGGAGCATGCGGCATGAGCACAGCGGATGCAACCATCCTGCTGGTCGACGACCATTCCGTCGTCCGTGAGGGCTATCGCTCGGTGCTGCAGAAGCAGCCGGGCCTGCGCGTTGTCGCCGAGGCGGCCGACGGAGCGGAAGCCTATCGCCTCTACAAATCCGAGACGCCCGACCTCGTCATCATGGACCTCAGCATGCCCGGCATAGGCGGCATCGAGGCCGTCAGGCGGATCAGGCAGTGGGACAAGGCGGCACGGATTCTCGTTTTCACCATGCACGAGAACGCCGGATTTGCCGTGCAGGCGATCCGCGCCGGTGCACGGGGTTACGTCACCAAGACCAGCCCGCCCGAGACCTTGGTGCGCGCGGTCAAGGACGTGCTCGCCGGCAAGATTGCCATCAGCCCCGACATCGACCACGAGCTTGCGCTCAGTCGCATCAGCGGCGAAACCTCCGCTGCCGACGTGCTGACGCCACGCGAATTCGAGGTGCTGCGGCTGCTGCTCGCCGAGAACACGACGGAGGAGATCGCCGAGACGCTGCATGTCAGCCCGAAGACGGTGGCGAACCTGCACTCGCTGATCAAGGACAAGCTCGGCGTCGGCTCCGACATCGAGCTGGTCCGGCTGGCGCTGCGCCAGGGCATCTTGACCGAGGTCGATCTCGGCGAAGCCTGATCGCGACGTCGCCGCAGGTCACTCACGCGCGACCACCGAGTCCAGCCACGCGCAGTTGAGTGGCGGCACGCGCGGATCGGCGACGCGCACGCCGCGGGCAGCCGCATCCAGCCGCATCTCGCGCAACCGCTTGCGCTGCTCTTCCGGCATATGCAGCCGCTCGTGGCCCCACAGCGAGGGCCCATCAAAGGTCTCGTGCGGCTGCCAGGTCTCGGGATCGATGACGCGTCCGCCCCAGCCATATTCGATGAAGAAGCCGGACGGCGTATTCACGTAGAACGAGGTCATGTGGTCATTGGTGTGCCGGCCCAGCGTGTAGGCGATGCGCCCCTCGTCCATCTGCGCGAGGTCGTAGCCCTGCCCAACATCATCGAGGCAGCCGAGCTCGACCATGAAGTGATGCATCGCCTTTCGCCCCGAGCCGACCATCGCAAAGGAGTGGTGGCGGCCGTTGACGTGGAAGAAATAAAGCCTGTAAGGCTTCAGCCCGAAATCGGAGACGTGAAAGCCGAGCACGTCGCGATAGAACGGCAACAGCGGCTCCACGTCCTCCACATTGAGCACGACATGCCCCATGCCGAGCGCGCCGGTGCGGAAGCCCGAGATCGGGCGACCCGGCCTGAACGGCTCGCTCGCAAGCTCCGGCTTGCAAAAAGCCTCCAGCCGGTTGCCGGCGGGGTCAGTGAACGCGATCAGCTCGGCGACATGCCGCTCGTCAGCGAGTGCGCGCGAGCCCCTCGCCACCCTGATGCCATGGCTTTCGAGCCGTCCTGCCAGCTTATCCAGTTCGACGGTCGAAGGAACTTCCCATCCCATCACCGCAAGGCCAGCATCGCTGCCGCCGTCGACGATCAGCCGCTGCTTGCGGTCGTCCATGCGGAAGGCCCGCATCTTGCCGCCGCGATCGACCTGCTGCATGCCGAGCAGCCCGGTCGCCATCCGGCTCCACTGCTCGAGCTGTGATGAGCTGATTCCGATATAGCCGAGCGCTGCGATTTCCATCGAACTCCTCCCGAAGGCATCGCGGTCGCCGTGTTGCGGCGAGCTTGATACCGGCCGCGCGCGATCCTACGGTGGCGTTCCGCAATCGCCTCGCGTTCGCAGGCGACAATAAGCGCGCCGCGATGTGCCACAAGGGAGGAAATAGGAAGTGTCCAAGGAGCGGACGCGGAACGGCCAGCCCCGGCAGTCTGAGGGCGTCCGCGCCTTCAAGCGCGGACTCGACGTGCTGCAGGAGGTCAACCGCTCCGGCGGCATCCGCGCCGGCGACGTTGCCCGCGCGCTCGACCTGCCTCGACCCACCGTCTACCGCCTCCTCGAAACCCTGGAGGAGCTCGGCTATATCGCCCGCAGCGCCAGCGACGACCGGTTTCGGGTCACCCGGCGTGCCCTAAGCCTCGGCGACGGCTATGATCCCGGCGTGGTGATCTGCCAGGCGGCGGCGCCTTTTCTCGCCGATCTCAGCAAGAAGCTGGTCTGGCCGGTCGATCTCTCGACTTACGAGAACGCGGCGATGGTGGTGCAGGAGACCACGCACTCTCGCAGCCCCCTTTCGATCGATCGCGGCATGATCGGCAAGCGCCTGCCGATGCTGCGCACGTCTGCGGGCCGCGCCTATCTCGCCGCCTGCCCAGCGCGCGAACGCGATCTCATCATCAATCATCTCCGCCGCATCGATGAGGCCGACGACCGCCCCTTCCTCGACCAGGGCCGGCTCGACCGCATGATCGCCGAGACCGCGGCGCGAGGTTACGCGATCCGAACCGAGGGCGAATACAATCCCAAGACGGCTTCGATTGCCGTTGCCATCGTGCGGGACGGCGCCGTATTCGGCTGCATCTCGATCATCTGGATCCGCTCGGCGCTGGGGATCGAGGAAGCGGTCGCGCAGTTTGCGAGCCAGCTGCTGGAAACGGCGTCGGCCATTCCTGTTGCGGAATAGAAGCCGTCCGCTGGGCGGACACTTGCCGCGCCGGCGTTGATGCGCCGGCCCTGCTTGGGGAAGAGATACCCCATGCAAGATAAATCCACCCCGGAAGAGTTTGACGTCGTGATCGTCGGCCGCGGGCCGGTGGGCGCCACGCTCGCCAACCTGCTCGGCCTGTGCGGCGTGCGGACTCTGGTGCTGGAGCGCGAGGCGCGGACCTATCATCTGCCGCGCGCGGTGCATTTCGACGATGAATGCATGCGCGTGTTCCAGACCATCGGGCTTGCCGAGGCGATCCTGCCGCACGTCATTCTCAGTCCCGGCATGCTGTTTCTCGATGCAGCCGGCCGCATGCTGCTGGACTGGTCCCGTCCGCAGACGCTGACCCCGATGGGCTGGCATCTCAGCTACCGCTTCCACCAGCCGGATCTGGAGGATGTGTTGATCGGCGGCCTCGCCCGCTGGCCGCACGTCACCTTGCGCAACCGCTGCGAGGTGTTCGCGCTCGATCAGGACGAGCACGGCGTGCGCGTCCGCTGCGAAGACCTCTCCAACGGGAGGCTCAGCGAGGTCCGAACCGCCTACGTGATCGGCTGCGACGGCGCCCGCTCCCTAGTGCGCCGCTTCATCGGTTCGGGCATGGACGACCTCGGCTTCCACGAGCGCTGGCTCGTGATCGACGTCCTGCTCAATCGCGCGCGCGACGACCTCGGTGACTACAGCCTCCAGCATTGCGATCCCAGGCGGCCGGCAACTTATGTACGCGGCACCGGCATGCGGCGCCGCTGGGAGATCACGGTTCTCCCGGACGAGGATTCGCAGGACGTTGCGCAATCCGCGAAGGTCTGGGAGCTGCTGTCGCGCTGGATCACGCCCGCCGATGCCGAGATCGAGCGCGCCGCGGTCTACACGTTCCATTCGGTCATCGCGCAGCAATGGCGGAACGGGCGATTGCTGCTCGCGGGCGATTCTGCGCACCAGACCCCGCCGTTCCTCGGCCAGGGCATGTGCGCCGGCATTCGCGATGCCGCCAACCTCGCCTGGAAGCTGGCGAGCGTGATCCGCGAAGGCGCCGCGCCCGATCTGCTCGACACCTATCAGAGCGAACGGCTGCCGCATGTGCGCGCGTTCATCGAGCTCGCCATTCGCCTCGGCGGTGTCATCAACACCAAGGCGATCGAGGCCGGCCTTGCCGCCGGCGAAGCGCGCGAGAACGCGCCGGTCAAACTGGACGTGAAGAAGCCCCTGCTCGGCCCCGGACTAGTGTTCGGCGACCTGCCGCTCGCCGGACATCTCGCGCCGCAGTTCACGTTGACCGACGCCAGCCGCAGCGATGACCGGACCGGCTACAACCACGTGCTGCTCGTCGAGACGGCGGCGGCACTCTCATCGCGTCTCGCGCTGTCGCAGACGGGGATCAAGATCCTGACCAGCGACGATGCCAACGATCTTGGGCCCTGGCTGCGCGAGCACGGCATCATCGCCGCACTGGTTCGTCCCGACCGTTACATCCGCGGCTCCGCCCGCTACGAGGCCGAGCTCGACCGCCTCATCGCCGCCATCGCGCCTCCAACCCGAATTCCTTCAGCCCAAGCGCCCTCCGCGGCCTGACCGAACCCTGTCAAGGACATTTCATGAAGCTGCTTTCTTTCCTCGCCGACGGACGCCCCACCTTCGGCGCCGTCAAGGACAACGGTGTCGTCGATCTCGGCGCGCGGATAGCGGGGTGCACCACGCTGCGGGAGCTGCTCGAAGCCGGTCAGCTCGCCGAGGCGGCAAGGCTGGCCGCCTCCGCGGCCCCTGATCATCCGCTCGACAAGATCAACTTCGCGCCCGTGATTCCCGATCCCGGCAAGATCATCTGCGTCGGCCTCAACTATCGCGATCACGTCGCCGAGACCGGCCGCACCGTCACCGAAAAGCCGGCGCTGTTTGCGCGCTTCGCCTGTAGCCAGGTTGGCCATCTCCAGCCCATCGTCAAACCTGGGGTGAGCGACGACTTCGACTACGAAGGCGAGCTCGCGCTCGTCATCGGCAAGGCGGGCCGTCACATCCCCCCTGGCCGCGCGCTCGACCACGTCGCCGGCTATTCCTGCTACAACGAAGGCAGCATCCGCGACTGGCAGCGCCACACCAGCCAATTCCTCGCCGGGAAGACCTTTGCCGAGAGCGGCAGTTTCGGTCCGTGGCTGGTGACGACCGACGAGATTCCGGATCCGTCGAAGCTCACCTTGCAGACAAGGCTCAACGGCAACGTCGTGCAGAACACCACGACGGATCTCCTGATCACAGCCATCCCCGAGCTGATCGCCTACATCTCCACCATCTGCCCGCTCGTGCCCGGCGACGTCATCGTCACGGGCACGCCGGGCGGTGTCGGCGCCAAGCGCACGCCGCCGCTGTGGATGCGCCCCGGCGACACCGTCGAGGTCGAGATTTCCGGCATCGGCACCTTGCGCAACTCGGTGATCGCCGAACAGGCCTGACCGTCAACACCGATCAATCAACGATAACATCAAGGAAACGCCATGGGCACGACCCGCACCAACTCCGTCGCCACCCTCCTGATCGCACTTGCGCTCGCGCCCCTCCCCGCGCGGGCCGAGATCAAGGGCGAGGCCATCCGCATCGGCGTCCTCACGGACATGAACGGCGTGTTTGCAACCGCCATGGGTCCGGGCTCGGTCGAAGCGGCGCGAATGGCCGCCGAGGAGTTCGGCGGCAAGATCAACGGCAAGCCGATCGAGATCTTGCAGGCCGATCACCAGAACAAGCCGGATCTCGCCGCATCGCTGGCGCGAAAATGGTTCAGCGACGGCGTCCAGGCCGTCGCCGATGGCGGCAGCTCCGGCGCAGCGCTGGCGGTGCAGGAGCTGGTGCGCGGCAACGGCAAGATATTCCTCATCTCCGGCGCCGGCGCGAACCAGCTGACCGATGAAGCGTGCGCGCCAACCAGCGTGCAATGGACCCAGGACGCCTATTCCACCGCGACCGCCGTGGTCTCCGGCATCATGCAGACCAGCAAGGAGCCCTGGTTCTTCATCACCGGCGACTACGCCTTCGGCCATTCGATCGAGGTGACCGCACGCGAGCGCATCGCCGCACTCGGCGGCAAGGTCGCCGGCAGCGTCAAGGCGCAGCTCGGCACGCCCGATTACAGCTCATTCCTGCTCCAGGCGCAGTCGTCGGGCGCCAAGATCCTGGCCATCAACGTTGCCGGCGACAACGCGACCGCGATCAAGCAGGCCGAGGAGTTCGGCCTCGCCAGCCAAGGCATGAAGATCGTGCCGATGTCGTTCCAGAACGTCGACATCGAGGCGGTTGGGCTCAAAGCGACGCGCGGTGATCTCATCGTCACCTCCTTCTTCGAGGATGTCTCGCCGGCAGCCCGGAAATTCTCCGATGCCTTCTATGCTCGCCGCAAGGCGATGCCCTCGCAGATTCAGGCCGGCGTCTATTCCGCCGTGCGCCACTATCTGCAGGCCGTGAAGGACACCGGTTCCGATGAGGGCGCCGTCGTGATGGCCAAAATGAAGGCGACGCCGGTGTCGGACGCCTACACCCCCAACGGCCGCATTCGCGAGGACCAACGCATGGTGCACGATCTCTATCTGGTGCAGGTCAAGACACCGGAGGAATCCAAGGGCCCGTGGGACTTCGTCAAGCTGGTCGCGACGATCCCGCCCGACCAGGCCTTCCGCCCGCTCGATCGCAGCAAATGCAGCCTGGTCGGCAAATAAAGCCTCTGAAGCGAAGTGGATACCGCTTCGCTTCAGAGAACGCGTCAAGTTGGAATCTGACCGTCAGGCGAGATAGCGCGTCAGATAGCCTTCCATCGCGTAGAGCGCGCAGAGCGCGAGGCTCGACCACACCGCGGCGCTGAAATACAGGAACATCCAGGTCAGCTCGCCCTTCCAGTGCGCGATGTCATGGGTCACCACCCAGCGCGTCGAGACGTCATGCAGTCCTTCGAGGAAGCCGAGGAATGTGTTGCCCTCTTCATGCCCTGCCCGCCAGCGGCTGAGATACATCGGCACATCGACGGTGATGAGGAAGGCAAGGAAGCAGGCGATGCCGACGATGCCTGACATCAGCGCCCAGCGCACTACGCCCTGGAATTCCGGCATCAGACGGCATAGCGCGATGCCGGCCAGGAAGAAGGTCACAGCCCACAGCGAATTCTCGATCGCGTTGTAGAGGAAGTTGGTCGTCACCACCGCGTACCAGGAGAAGCATTCCGCGATGACGATGATCGGCACGATCACGAGCGCGATGTTCACCGCGGTCTCCGCGCCCGTCATCTTGCCGAGCTGATGCAGGATGATGGCCCATTGCGCGGCGAAGCAGAGCTCGGCCACCGTCGCCACCGTCCGGCCGACGGCGACGCTGGAGAGCCAGGTGTCGAACAGGCAGATGCGCTGCACGTCGGCGCGCGGCAGCACCGAACGGAAGGCGCAGCCGAACACATAGCCGGCGCACAGCAGGAACATCAACCCGATGTCCGAGCCGCCACCGAGGCTGGCCGAAGGCGTCGGATAGAACTCACGATAGAGCATGAACCAGACGAGGATATTGGCGCTGCTCACAAGCGTGAGGGATCCCCACCACCACGCCAGGGGATTTGACCGCGCCTGCCACTGCAACATGAACCGCTCCGCAAAAATTATCGATCTGACACGTCGTCGTAATAATCCTGTCACAGAACGACACGCAATCACGACAAAAATCTGTGTGCCCGGTCGTTCCAGCGGTGCTCGGAAGGCGCAAGAAGCGCTGCGAGCCGAGTGTCCACATATCGGACAATTTTCTTATGGATGGCGAATCTATTGGACATTCGAAATCCGTCCGTCTGATATGCCCGGATGGCTCCGACTGACTCACCCAAGCCGCAGCGCCCGCTCTCCTCTGCCGCAGCCGTGCTGGCCGAGAGCGCTGATGACGCCGCTTTCGCCACCACTCTGGCCAAGGGGCTCGTCGTGCTCGAGGCGTTCAAGGCCGGGAGCACGCTGCTGGGCAACATGGAGCTGTCGACGCTGACCGGCATCCCGCGCCCGACGGTGGCGAGGCTGACCCATACCTTGGCCGAGCTCGGCTATCTCCGCTACGACGCCGAGCGGTCGAAGTACCGCGTCGGTGCACGGGCGCTGCGGATGGCGCATCCCCTGCTCGCCGGAATGCAATTCCGCCAGGTGGCGCGGCCGATGATGCAGGAGCTGGCGCACAGCGTCCGCGGCACGGTGTCGATCGGCCTGCTCGATGCGACGTCGATGATCTATGTCGAGACCGCGCGCTCCGGCGATGTCGGCCCGCACGTGCCCGACATCGGCATGCCCATTCCCGTCGTGATGACCGCCATGGGCCGCGCCGCGGCGGCGACCTTGCCGCCGGCCGATGCAGACCGGCTGGAACGCAATCTCGCCGCCGAGGATGCCGGATTGTGGTCGGCGCTCCGCGACAAATACCGCGCCGGCATCGCGCAATGCAAAAGCCGCGGCTTCTGCACCTGCTGGGGCGAGTACATGGCCTCGATCCATGCCGTCGCCGCGCCGCTGTTTCATATCGGCGAAGCGAAACAATCATTCTCGATCAATTGCGGCATCCCCGCCTTCCGGCTGCAGCCCGGGCAGCTCGAGGGCGAAATCGGTCCGCGCATCGCGGCGCTCGCCGATAGCATCCGCGCCATGGTCGGGCAGGCCGAGCTCAAGCCGCCGCCGCGCAAAACCAAGAAAATCACAAGCGCCGGAACATGATATGGCTGGACCGCTCGAAGGATTGAAGGTTCTCGACATCGCGACGATCATCGCCGCGCCGTTCGCCGCCACGCTGCTGGCCGACTACGGCGCGGACGTGCTCAAGATCGAGATGCCCGGGCACGGCGACGGCGTGCGGTCGTTTCCGCCGTTCAAGAACGGCAAGCCGCTGTGGTGGAAGGCCGCCAACCGCAACAAGAAGTTTGCCACGCTCGATCTGCGCACGCCGGAAGGGCTTGCGCTGTTCAAGCAGCTGCTTCCACGCTTCGACGTGCTGATCGAGAATTTTCGTCCGGGAACGCTGGATCGCTGGGGGCTTCCCAAGGAGGTGCTGTGGTCGATCCAGCCGCGTCTCGTGATTCTGCGCGCCACCGCCTTCGGGCAGGATGGTCCCTATCGGGAGCGCCCCGGCTTCGCCCGCATCTTCGAGGCCATGGGCGGACTGACTTACATCACCGGCGAGAGCGGCGGCGAACCGACCCATCCCGGATACCCGATCGGGGATTCGATCGGCGGCCTGTTCGGCGCCGTCGGCGTGCTGGCAGCGCTGTGGAAGCGGGCGCGCGACCCGGATGCGCCGGGCGAGGAGATCGATCTCGCGCTGACCGAAGCCACTTTCCGCCTGCTCGACGTCCTCGCCATCGAGCACGACCAGCTCGGCACCGTTCGCAGCCGCATCGGCAACGCCAATGGTTATTCAGCACCGGCCGCGGTGTTTCGCACCCGCGACGGTCACTGGGTCACGCTCGCAGGTTCGACCAACGCGCTCTTTGCAGCGAACTGCCGGGCGATCGGCCGCCCCGATCTGATCGCGGATCCGCGCTTTGCCGGCAATGAGCAGCGCGTCAAGCACGCCGTCGAACTCAACGACATCTTCGCGGCCTGGTGCGCCGCGCATCCCCTCGACGAGGTCCTCGCGAGCTTCAACGCCGCGCAGGGAACGCTCGCCCCGATCTATTCGATAGATCAGATCGCCGACGACCCGCAGGTGAAGGCGCGCGAGGTGATCACGCGCGTTGCCGACCGGGATTTCGGCACGGTCGCCATGACCAATGTCGTGCCGCGTTTCACCGTCGATCCCGCGCGCCTGCGCCATGCCGCGGGCGACGTCGGCCAGGACAATGACGAGGTCTACCGGGATTGGCTCGGGCTCTCGGACGCCAGGATCGAGCAGCTCACCCAACGAAAGGTGATCTGAGGTCGTAAGAGCGGCAGATAAAAGAGAAACAAATACAGGGAGGAAGACAACAGTGGCATCGTTCAAGGTGACGCGGCGAGCTCTGCTGGGCACGATCGCGGGCGGGCTCGCGGCCGGCTCAGGCATGAGGGCACATGCCGAGGACGCCTGGCCCTCGCGCATGGTCCGTCTGATCTCGCCTTACGGGCCCGGCGGGTCCAACGACATCTCGCTGCGTCTGCTCGCCGAAGAGTTCGGCCGCAGCCTGCGTCAGCAGTTTATTGTCGAGAACAAGCCGGGCGCCGGCACGCGCATCGCCAACGACATGGTCGCCCATGCGCCGGGCGACGGCTACACCATCCTCTATGTCGCGGCGCCCTACGCCACCGCCGAGGCGCTGTTCGGCAAGCTGACCTATGAGCGCAAGGATCTGGCGCCGGTGGCGATGGTGGTGATCGCGCCGCTGTTCCTCATCATCAGCGCCGACGCGCCGTTCAAGACGCTTCCCGACCTGATCGCCTACGGCAAATCCAAGCCCGACGGCCTCACCTTCGCCTCCCCAGGCGCCGGCTCGCAGCCGCATCTTGCCGGAGAGCTCCTGTTCCGCGACGCGGGCGTCAAGGGTTTGAACATCCCGTTCCGGGGCGATGCGGCCTCCTACACCGAGCTGCTCGCCGGACGCGTCGACGCCACACTGACCGCGCTGCCGACGGCCTTGCCCTACATCCAGAGCGGCAAGTTCACCGTGCTCGGCGTCGCCTCGGCCGAGCGCAGCGCGCTGTATCCGCAGGCACCGACGCTGCGCGAGCAGGGCTTTCCCAATGTGGCTGCGGCCGGCTGGTACGGCTTCATGGTGCCGTCCACGACGCCGCGCGCCATCGTGGACAAATTCCAGGCCGAGGTTCTGCGGGCGCTCGCCGAGCCTGCGATCAAGGACAAGCTGACCGCGCAGGGCCTCGAAGTGCGCCCAGGCACCGCCGCCGAGTTCAGCAAGTTCATCGACGCCGAAACGCAGAAATGGACCAAGCTGATCCGCGACGCCGGCCTCAAGGGCGAATGAGGATTGCTGGAGGAAACCGACATGAAAAACGTCGTCACCAAATTCATCGCAGCCTCCGCCCTTCTCCTCTCGGTCGCGGCAGCGCAGGCACAAAAGAAATACGATCCCGGCGCGTCCGACACCGCGATCAAGGTGGGCCAGACCGTGCCGCTCAGCGGCCCGGCCTCGGCCTACGCGGTGATCGGCAAGACCCAGGCCGCCTATCTGAGGATGATCAACGACCAGGGCGGCGTGAACGGCCGCAAGGTCGAGCTGATCCAGTATGACGATGCCTATTCGCCGCCGAAGACGGTGGAGCAGGTCCGCAAGCTCGTCGAAAGCGACGAAGTGCTTTTGACCTTCCAGATCATCGGCACCGCCCCGAACGTCGCCGTTCAGAAATATCTCAACGCCAAGAAGATCCCGCAGCTCTTCG
Source organism: Bradyrhizobium yuanmingense (assembly GCF_025200905.1). Classification (NCBI taxonomy): domain Bacteria; kingdom Pseudomonadati; phylum Pseudomonadota; class Alphaproteobacteria; order Hyphomicrobiales; family Nitrobacteraceae; genus Bradyrhizobium; species Bradyrhizobium yuanmingense. The sequence continues at coordinate 4,359,412 of NZ_CP104173.1, forward strand.
CCGCCACCGGCGCCGCACGCTTCACCGATCCAAAGAACTTCCCCTGGACCATGGGCTTCAACCCCTCTTACCTCGTCGAGGGCCGGATCTATGCGCAATACCTCCTGAAGAACCATCCGAACGCCAAAATCGGCGTGCTCTACCAGAACGACGATCTCGGCAAGGATTATCTCGCCGGCCTCAAGACGGGCCTCGGCAACAAGGCGAGCATGGTCGTCGCCGAGACCTCCTACGAGATCAACGAGCCGACGATCGACTCGCAGATCCTGCGGTTGAAGGATGCGGGCGCCGACGTGCTGTTCAGCGCGACCACGCCGAAGCAGGCCGCGCAGGCCATCAAGAAGGTCGCCGAGATCGGCTGGAAGGCGCTGCACATCATCGACATCAACGCCTCCTCGCTCAGCGCCGTGCTCAAGCCCGCCGGGCTCGACAATTCCAAGGGCATCATCAGCGTCGGATACGTCAAGGATGCCGCGGATCCCGAATGGAAGGACGACCCGGGCATGAAGCGCTACCTCGCCTTCATGGCCAAGTACTATCCTGAGGGCGACAAGGATTCGAACCTGAACGTCTACGGCTACATCACCGCGCAGCTCCTGGTGCAAGTGCTGAAGCAATGCGGCGACGATCTGACCCGCGAGAACGTGATGCGACAGGCGGCCAACCTCAAGAACGTCGAGCTCGACCTGACGCTCCCGGGGATCTCGGTCACGACCACGCCGACGGACTATCGCGTCAACAAGCAGTTCCAGATGGTGCAGTTCGACGGCCAGCGCTGGCAGAAGCTCGGCGACATCGTCACGGACGAAGCCAGGGAGTGAACCCGCTTCGCCGGCGCTCAACGCCTTTCGGCGTAACGGCCGCCGCCACGGATGAGATCGTCGCGTTCCGCGGCATGGCGCTGGTATTCGGAGATCGCGCGGTTGGCCATGCGGATCCGATTCGTGTGTCCCTCCTCGACCATCACGGTGATGCGCTGCGCCAGGAACACGCAGGCGTCGAATTCGTCGCTGATGGCGCCCGTTCGCGTAAGAAAGTCCCAGGCGATCTCGTAGGCCTGCTCCGCCGCCGGATTGCGGTAATCGCTGAAGATGATGTGCGTCATCACTGCCAAAGCCTGATCGCAGCGATCGTTCCTAGGCTCACGCGCAGATGGCAGGGAACCCGGCGGCGCGAAAAAACCACCGGCCGCGGGGCGCGCCGGTGGTTCGCTGTCAGCGAGGAACGCGAAGAACTACGCGGCCTGGCGCTGATGCGTGAGGTACTCCATGGTGACCTTCTCGACATTGGAATCGATCCAGGCCGCCATGCGCTGCTCCTCCTTCAATGACGTCTCGAGCGGCTCCTTCGCCTCCGGCATGCCGGCCGCGCCGCACAGCGCGAGCAGCGACTTGTAGGCGGCGATCTCGAAATTCTCGAAGGCGTTGTTCGCGAAAGTGTTCTTCAGAATCTCGTCGCTGGCAACCGAATGCGCCATGGCCATCATGTTGGCCATCACCGACTGCGCCGTATCCTTCAGGCTCGACGTGCTCTCGCCACAGGCTTCCAGGCACTTTTCGAGGCGACGCAGCTGCTCATTGGTCTCCTGAAGGTGCGCCGTGATCTTCGCCTTGACCTCGGGATATTCGTCCAGCCGCTCCGACTGGCGCTCCATCAACTCTCGCGCCTGCACTTCCATCGCATGCGCATTGCGTAGTCCCACCACGAACGTATCGCGGGCTGCATTGGCCATTTTCCTGTTCTCCATTTGACTGGCGTCGTTCGCGCAACCGGGAAGCACGGGCGATTGTTCCTAACACGGCCGCGCTGATTGCCGCAGGAGAGACCATGTCTTCGTTGCCTGTTCCGGCCGACGGACCCAGCGCTAACCTGCGATAGCCAAACGCAAACGTGGTCTTCGACCGCGGGAACGCCGGCTGCGCCCCGCCGTTCACAGCAGCGCGTGGTCACAGCGCGAAGTTGCGCCCTCACCCAAACGACAATGACCATCTGATGTCGCGGTGCTGGTCGACGCGGGCATCGCCGGATCGTTCGACGAGGTCGCCGAGCCTTCCCATCGACGCGCATAGGAACGGTCGCGGGGGCCGCGTCCGTTTCGGCTCTGCGGTCGGCGAGTTCTGAACTGCGATTGCAGATGATTAGGAACGCAACCCCACGGGCTTCATTGCGCCAATATCGACAGAACAAAAAGGAGTTGCGCATGTACTATTTCGACAAGCGACTGCAATACCCGGTCAGGGTCGAGAAGCCCGATCCGATCTTCGCCCGCCAGCTGCAGCAGGCGATCGGCGGCGTGGAGGGCGAGATCCGCGTCTGCCTGCAATATTTCTTCCAGGCCTGGGGCGCGCGCGGTCCGGCCAAATATCGCGACGTGTTGCTCAACACCGCAACCGAGGAGATCAGCCACATCGAGATGCTTTCGACCGCGGTCGCCCTGAACCTGGAAAATGCACCGGCGACGATGCAGGAGAGCAGCATGCAGGGCAATCCGATCGTCGGCGCGGTGATGTCCGGCGGCGAGCGGCCGCGACACGTGATCGAGGGCATGCTGCATCGGCATATCCTGTCGACGGGCATGGCGGCCTTCCCGGCCAACGCCGACGGCGTCCCGTTCGATTGTTCGCACATCTACGCCAGCGGCAATCTCGCCGCCGATATGTATTGCAACGTGGCCGCCGAAGCCACCGGCCGAACGCTGGCGGTGCGCCTCTTCAACTCCACGAGCGATCCGGGCATGCAGGACATGCTCGGCTACCTGATCGCGCGCGACACCATGCATCAGGAGCAATGGCTCGCCGTGATCGAGGAGTTGGGCGGAGATGCCGCGCTGCCGATTCCGAACAGCTTCGACCGGAGCAAGGAAGCGACCGAGTTCAGCTACATGTTCATGGGTACCGAGCGCAGCGGAGCGCCGCTCGAGCCAGGCCGCTACAACGAAGGTCCGTCGCTCGACGGCCGCGGCGAATTCAGCTTCCGCCCCGCCTTCGAGCCGCTCGGCGACGAGCCCGTGCTTGGACCCGCACGTCCCGACAGCGCCGCGCAAGTGGAGCAGATGCAGGAGCCGCCGGTCACCAACGCGCTGACCTGACCTGTACAAGGCAAGCCGCCATTTCGACGGCGGCTTGATCAAAATGTGTTCGCGCACTCCATCATTCCCGGCTCGCCATCTCAGGCGCCCGGGAATGACGAGGCTGCCTTCACCGCTTCATGCCCGCCACATAGGCCGCCAGCTTGTCGAGCGTCTGGTAGCCGTATTCGACGGCGCCGAAGCCGATCATGCCATCGCGCTGCTCGGTGCTCGAGGCCAGCTGCCGCATCATCAGCACGGTCTTGCCGTTGCTCTGCTCGGCAAAGGTGACGGTGAAGCGGAACATGCGGGGATCGTCATCCTGGTCGGTACCGTGATCCATCTCCATCAGCGAGGGCCGCTCGATGCGGCGGAAGCGCATCCGGTTCGGATAGACCGTACCGTCGGGCCCGATCATGTTGAAGCGCCAGACGCCGCCGACGCGCACGTCGATCTCGAAGGTCTCGACCTTGAAGCCCTTCGGGCCGAACCATTGCGGCAGATGCTTCGGGTCGGACCATGCCTCGAACACCAGATCGCGCGGCGCGTCGATCACGCGCGACATCACGATCTCGCGGTCGAGCGACCATTGCGACAGAGCGGGGTTGGCAGAACTCGTCATTGTCAGGAACCTTTCCGTTCGGTTGTTCGGGACGGCCGCTTGGCGGCCGCCCTTTCCTTCTCTTTCTTGAGCTTCATCACATAGGCCTCGAACCGGTCGAGCCGCGCTTCCCAGACCGCGCGCTGCTGCTGGAACCAATCCTCGGCGCCGACCAGCGCATCCGCGCTGAGACGGCAGGTGCGCACGCGTCCCGATTTCTCGGACTGAACGAGCCCGCTCGTCTCCAGCACATGGATGTGCTTCATGAAGCTCGGCAGCGCCATCTCGAAGGGACCGGCGAGTTCGCCGACCGACGCCTCGCCCGCGCACAGCCGCATCACGATCGCCCGCCGCGTCGGATCGGCGAGCGCGGCGAAGATCTGGTCGAGGTTGGATAATTGGTTAGCCATGAAGCTAACTATACACGCAGGATCGCGGACGTCAACAATTGTTAGCCGAACGGCTCAGTTTTGTGATCTGGATTGGCGGGAACCCACAACGCGCAATCGTGAGTTGGGACCTCGCGCCCTCCTCACTAAAACCATCCCGGGGGCGCATCAGCATGATCGATCAGAGCACGTGGCGCCCGTTGTCATCTCATCCCCGATCACCCGGCGAGTCTTCGCCCAGGCCGCGTCCATTGCGATGGCGATGGCGCTTTGCCAGCGCCGCGCCTCGGCCGATTCCGATATGATTGCGCAAATGCGCGACATCGTCGCCGGCGCGCTGGCGCCGACCGCGACGGCGGACCATGCGGGCGGCCTCGCCGCAGCGCTCTATGCCGGCCGCCATGTCGAGTTCTTCAGCTACGGGTTCGCCGACGATGCGACCGGACGGAAGGTGACGCCCGACACGCTGTTCAACCTCGCCTCGTTGCGAAAGCCGTTCGAGGCCACGCTCGTGGCGCTCGGCGTGCTGCGCGGCGAGCTGCGGCTCGACGATCGTCTGCCGAAATACCTGCCCGAGCTGAGCGGCAAGTACATCCGCAACGTCACTGTGGGCCAGTTGGCGACGCACACGTCGGGCCTGCTGCTGCCGACCGACCATCCGCCCTGGCCGAACGAAGAGTTTACGCGCGAGCAGTTCATCGCCCTGCTGAACGCCTTCACGCCGACACCCGGCATCGCACCTGGCCGGCAACGCGTCTACACCCATGCCGGCTATGTGCTGCTTCAGCTCGTGCTCGAGCGTTGCTACGGCAAGCCGATCCATGCGCTGATCCAGCACCGCATTCTCCGCCCCCTCGCCATGGGCTCCACCTTCCTCCCCGAGCGCGGTCCGGACCATCGCGCCGTCATGGACGCGGCGGCGATGCAGCGCGTGGTCCAGGGCTATTCCGACCAGGGCATGGCGATCGGGCCGATCGGCAACCAGCAGAGCTACTTCGATTTTCCCGGCACGGGCCAGATGTTCGCCTCCGCCCGCGACCTTGCCGCCTTCGCGGCCGCCTGCGTCGACGGCCGCGCGATCGACCCGCATTTGCGCGAGGCGTTGCGGCTGACGCAGCGCGAGGCCTTCCGCGTCGACGAAAGATTCGGACAGGGCCTGGCCTGGGAGACCGTGCGCGTTCCAGGCGTCACCATCGTCGACAAGCCCGGCGGACTCAACAACGCCTCCGGCTATATCGGCCTGGTGCCGGCGCGGCGGATCGGCATCGTCCTGCTGGCCAATCGCGGCGAGTATCCGCACGAGATCGCCCGCTACAAGATCCTGCCGGAGCTGGCGCGGCTCATCGCCTCACATTGAGGCCGCCGCTCAGACCGAGCGCATCAGCCCGCCGTCGACGCGGATGTTCTGGCCGGTGATGTAGGCGGCGCCGTCGGAGGCCAGGAACGAGATTGTCGCCGCGACCTCTTCGACCTTGCCGTAGCGCTTCATCGGCACGCTGTCGCGCCGCGCGTCCTGTTGCGGCAGGCTGTCGATCCAGCCCGGCAGCACGTTGTTCATGCGGACATTGTCGGCCGCGTAAGCGTCGGTGAAGATCTTGGTGAAGGCGGCGAGCCCTGCGCGGAACACCGCCGAGGTCGGGAACATCGCGCTGGGCTCGAACGCCCAGGCGGTCGAGATGTTGATGATGGCGCCGCCCTTCTGCGCCTGCATCAGCGGCGTCACCAGCCGGGTCGGACGGATCACGTTCAAGAGATAAGTGTCGAGGCCGGTGTGCCACTGCTCGTCGGTGATCTCGGTGATGGGGGCACGCGGCCCGTGCCCGGCGCTGTTGACGAGAACGTCGATCCGTCCCCACTTCGCCATCGCAGCCTCGACGAGGCGCTTCAGGTCGTCGTTCGACTGGTTCGAGCCGGTAACGCCGAGCCCGCCGAGCTCGGCCGCCAGCGCCTCGCCCTTGCCCGAGGACGACAGGATCGCGACGCCAAACCCGTCCGCCGCCAGCCGCCGCGCAGCCCCCGCCCCCATGCCGCTGCCGCCGGCGGTGACGAGCGCAACCTTCTCTACTGCCATGATCCGATGATCCCTTCAGTTGAGGCGAGCCGCAGGCTCGGCCTATCATGAGGCCTTCTACAGCCAGACCCGTCGGCAGGTCCATGGCGAAGGCATCCATCATGAGGCGCTTGAAATGAGTGATCTGCAGATCCGCAATTTGCGCCCCGACGAAATCGCCCTCGCCGTCGACTGGGCCGCGGCGGAGGGCTGGAATCCGGGGCTGGCGGATGCCGCCTGCTTCGCGATCCCCGATGCCCGAGGCTTCTTCGTCGGCGAGATCGACGGCGAGCCGGTCGCGACCGTCTCCTGCGTCAATTACGACGACCGCTTCGCCTTCCTTGGCTTCTACATCGTGCGCGAGCGCTTTCGCGGCGCGGGCCATGGCCTACGCATCTGGAATGCCGCGATTGCGCATGCAGGCGCGCGCGTGATCGGCCTCGACGGCGTGGTGGCGCAGCAGGAGAATTACAAGAAGTCGGGATTCCGGCTCGCCTACGCCAACATCCGCTATGGCGGCACCGTTGCGGGATCCGTCAAGCCGCCGGCCGATGTCGTGGCGCTCGACAAGGTCCCGTTTGCGCTGGTGGACGCCGATGACGCCCGTGTATTCCCCGCCGCGCGCAGCGCCTTCCTGCGCGCCTGGATCAACACGCGAGGTCATGTCGGCCGCGCGTTGCTGCGCGAGGGTAGGCTCGCTGCATGGGGTGTGATCCGGCCCTGCCGGACGGGCTACAAGATCGGCCCGCTCGTCGCCGACGACCGCGACGCCGCGGATCAAGTCGTGCAGGCGCTGCTCGGAAGCGCGGGCGCCGGCGAGGTCTTCCTCGACGTCCCCGCCGTCAATCCCGTCGCGATCGCGCTCGCCGAGGAGCTCGGCCTCGAGCCGGTGTTCGAGACGGCGCGGATGTATACGGGGCAGATCGCGCCGCTGCGGCTCGACCGCGTCTTCGGCGTCACCAGCTTCGAGTTGGGCTAACTCAGTAGCAGCGCATGATGTTGACGGTGTGCTCGCTGCCGCCACGGCCGGGCACCGTCACCTGCTCCGTCGGGCAGCTCGGCACGTAGGGCCGATTGGACGGCACGACGTTCGGCGGATAGCGATGCGTCCAGTCCCAGGGCACATCATAGGTGTAGGTGTAGCGCACATCGGCGGAGAGCGATTGGTTCACATCGGCGAAGGGCTGGCTGTAGCCGGCGCCGTCGTAGAAGTAGCTGCCGCCGCCCGGCCAATAGACCCAGGGAGCGCTGCGGCGGTGGAACCTGGCGCCCGGCCCGATCGCCGGACGTGCCGCAGCCGGCGGCGCGGCGGCAGTTGCGACGCCTGACGCAGTGGCGCCGGCGGGTCCGGCAAGACTGTCACTGGAGCTAAGCAGCAGCGCAGCTGCGCTGAGCGAGGCGAACAACGCCCCATATGATCTGGCAATCATGATACGCACCACACTCGTTTGGCTTCGCGATAGCGGCTCCCCGAAAGGAGGCTAGGCCGGGCTGTCGCCCACCCGCAAACGTATAATTAATTATTGGTTAAGGCACGCGAATAACCGGGAACAAGGTGCGGCAGAACGCCCGGAATTCCTCTCTTATTTCAATGGCTTCACGCGTCAGTGGCCCTGCAGCTTGCGCAGCCAGTCGAGCATGTCCTGCGGGCTTGCGCTGCCCTGTGTCACAATCGCGGTGTTGCCGCCGCTGCGGCGGGTGACCGTCGTGCGCCCGGGCTCCTTCTCGATCGTGACCTCGGCCTCCGCCGGATCACCGCTCTGCGTGATCACCGAGGTGCCGTTCTCGTCCTGGACCACGGTGGTGTGACCGTCGCCCGGGGCGCTCGGCGGGCGAATGCGCGACATCCGTCTGCAGTTTCTCTGCGAAGCGCTCGTCCTCTGCCTGCTCGGCGGCGCCATCGGCGTCGCCGGCGGCATCACGCTCTCGATGACGGTCGCCCGCATGGCCGGTTGGGTCACCTCGATCGACGGCCAGGCGATCGGCCTGTCTCTCGTCTTCTCGATCGCGACCGGCCTCGTCTTTGGTTTCTATCCAGCCCACAAGGCGTCCAAGCTGAGCCCGATCGAGGCGCTCAAGACGGAGTGAGAGCATGCCGGGATGTTCGCAAAGGCCAGGGAGGCATCAGCCATGAGCTCGGATCCGAAGGACTTGATCGCACCGACGCCGCGCGAACGGGAGCTGATGACGCTGATCGCGCGGGGAATGCAGAACAAGAACATCGCCTACGAGCTCAACATCTCGGAGAACACGGTGCGGGCGCATGTCGGCAACATCATGCGCAAGTACCGGCTTCAGAACAGAACGCAGATCGCGATCGCCTTTGCCCTGCACGCGGCGCCATCGTCGCTCCGGCGCGATCTCGCCAAGACCGAGCTCTATCCGGCCGCGACGAAGCCGGCGCAGGCGCTTGCACGGAATCCACCGACGGCGCAGACCGCGCCGGATTGAATGGTTGCAGCCACCATCCCTTGCGTTGCCCGACGGGCAAAACATCCAATCTATGGGTCAACGCACGCGGCCCAAAATATTCCGCTTTACCGAAATTCGGAAATCGCCTATGTGTCGCGCAACCCGGCCCAAGGAAGAGGGGCGTATCGCGATCGTCACGAACGCGGGCCGGGGGGCGGTGGACGCTGATGGCGTTGGCGCGAAAGGGGTTTGCAGGGCGGAGAGCCGTGAGCAAAGACCTCGCGCATACGACCGGTGTCATCGGCGTACGGCAAAATCGTGTGGTCCTGACGCCCGGGGTCTGTGCGTCAAGTCTTGCGGTGATGTGGTTGCCCAACCGGGCCCACGCGTCAGCCATCCGCAAGGCGACGGGGGCAATAGTGCATCGCTCCCCGGGGAGAGCACGACATAAGCCGTAAAGCCACTGCGCAGGGAAGGCCGGATGTTTGGCTTCACCTGTATGCCGCTGTGCAAATTCTTCGTTGCCACCTTTCGCACAGTGGACCGTGGGTGCCCGGCCGGCACCCGGTCTTCCCTGCGCCCTCTTTCGATTGAGGGTGGGACGACAGGCAAAGCTCGGGCGAAATGAGCCGCGAGGATGCGCCAGCGTGCCTGCGAGTCACGCGAATTGGAGAGACGCGGTGTCGCAACTTGCTCCGTCATTGCGAGCGCAGCGAAACAATCCAGAAATGTATCCGCGGAAAGATTCTGGATTGCTTCGCTGCGCTCGCAATGACGCTGTTGAGACAGCGGTGTCACAATACGGTAGTCTCGTGCCCCGGACGCAAGCGTGACACGAGTTGCGAGCCGCGACCGCGGCCCATTTGCCTTACATCCCGATGTCGAACACGTTCGGCAATTGGCCCGCCAGAGGCAGTGCGGTGGCGCCGAGGAAGGTCGCCACCATCGCCATCAGGCGACGGTTGTTCTGGCGCTTGCCACGCATCTGGCCGGCGATCCACTCCAGCATCTCGCTGTTGACCTTGGAGGCATAGGACGGCGCCCAGCTCTCGATCTCGGTGTCGGCCGACAGCGCGACGCTGCGCGGCGGCACCTTCAGGCCCGAGGCGCTCGCGGCATAATGGGCGACCGCCTTGGCAAGCAGGTCGTCGAACCGGCCGCCATCGGTGCGCTCCGTCGCGGCCTCGTTGATCTCGAACAGAACTTCGGCCTCGGCGCGGCTGACCGGCTGGTCGTTGACGGCGGTGGCGGTGAGGATGCGCACGCACCAGGCGGTGTCATCGGCGTCGAGCGAGCGGGAGAAATGCACCCGTCCCTTGGTGGTCGGGCCTTCGCCCGTGATCACGCCGTCCCGCACGACGGAAAGGGCATGAGCTGCAGTATCGCGGCAGGACGGCACGAGGGACGACGGCTCGGTGGGCTTAGGCGCAGCGGCGGACATAGTTCACTTCCAGACTTCTTCTGATCGACCAGCATTTCCATGCCGGCGTAAAGGGGTGGTTAACGATTCGATACGGGGATCGCGACTTTTCTAGATGGTTGCCAATTGGTCGCTATCAGGACCAATCTGGTTCTAGAACGCGCCGGGCGAGCGTGATGAAAGTCATAAAAGGCATTATCGGGGCGAGCGAGACCGTGTGACCCCGGGTGGAGCTGTTTCGCCGCAGCTGCCGCTGTAACAATAAGTTGCTAGAAAATCGGCTCTTCAAAGAAGGAATTCACATTTTACTTGAGCCGGTTCAGTTGGCGTTCACTTAGGCCGGCGAAGCCCTTATAATGGATGTGACGGCCGGAGACGAATTCTCGATTAGATTCAATGAGATGAGGTAAGATCATGACACTTCCGATCGGCGCCACCGCCCCTGACTTTGAAGCCGAAACCACCGAAGGGAAGATCAAATTCCACGACTGGATCGGCAACAGCTGGGCCCTCTTGTTCTCACACCCGAAGGATTTCACGCCGGTTTGCACCACCGAACTCGGCGCCCTCGCCAAGCTGAAGCCGGAATTCGACAAGCGCGGGGTCAAGTTGATGGGCCTCTCGGTCGATCCGGTCGACCGTCATGCCAAATGGTCGGAAGACATCATGGAGACCCAAGGCGCCGCGCCGAACTACCCGATGATCGGCGACACCGATTTCAACGTCTCCAAGCTCTACGGCATGCTGCCAGCCTCGACCTCTGGCGATCCCCTCACCCGCACGCCGGCCGACAACCAAACCGTCCGCAACGTCTTCATCATCGGCCCGGACAAGAAGATCAAGCTGGTGCTGGTCTATCCGATGACGACGGGCCGGAACTTCCAGGAGATCCTGCGCGTCATCGACTCGCTCCAGCTCACCGCCAAGCATCGCGTCGCCACCCCGGCCGACTGGTCGCAGGGCGACGACGTCATCATCGCGGGCTCGGTCTCCAACGACGAGGCCAAGACGATCTATCCGCAGGGCTGGAAGGAGCCGAAGCCCTACATCCGCATCGTCCCGCAGCCCAGATGACTTTTGGCGGTCGCGGATAGCGGCCCCAAAAAGTCATCCCGGGGCGATGCGTCAGCATCGAACCCGGGATCTCGAGATCCCGGGGCTGGTCCTTAGGACCATCCCGGGATGAAGACCCAGAATCACGCCGCGTGCACGCGGTCGAGGAAGCTCTCGACCTCGGCCTTCAGATGCAGGCTCTCGCCCGACAGCGCCTGGGCGGAAGCAAACATCCGGCTCGACGTTTCGCCCGTCTCGCTGGCGCCCTTGGCGGCGTGACGGACATTGACCGCGACATCGGCCGTGCCTGACACCGCGGCGCGCACGCTGGCCACGATGTTGTGCGTCGCGCTTTTCTGTTGCTCGACCGCCGCCGAGATCGAGCCTGCGATGCCGCTGATGCGCTCGATGGTCTGGCTGATCGCCTTGATGGCTGCGACCGATTCCTCGGTCGCAAGCTGCATGCTCTCGATCTGGTTCGAGATCTCGTCGGTCGCCTTCGCGGTCTGGCCGGCGAGCGTCTTGACCTCCTGAGCCACCACCGCGAAGCCGCGGCCGGCATCGCCCGCGCGTGCAGCCTCGATCGTCGCATTCAGCGCCAGCAGATTGGTCTGCTCGGCGATCGAGGTGATCAGCTTGACGACGTCGCCGATGCGCGAGCCGGCCTCCGAGAGCTGCGCGATGCGCTGGTCCGTCGCTTCGGCCTGCCGCACCGCCTCGGCGGAGATCTCGTTCGATTCCTGCACCCGGCGGGTGATCTCGGAGATGGATTGAGACAGCTCGTCGGAAGCGGACGCCGCCGAACGCACATGCTCGGAGGCGCTTTCGGATGCTCCTGCCGACTGCGCCGACAGATCGGCCGTGGAGCGCGCGGCGTCGGTGAGTTGTCGCGCGGCGCGCTCGAACTCGCCGGACGATGCCAGCACTTTGTCGAGAATGCCGCCGACGCTGCCGCGGAACCCCTCGACGAAGTTGCGCAGCTCGGCCTTGCGCTGCTCGGCTGCGGCAGCGGTTGCCACTGCCTGCTCAGTGCGCAGGCGCGCCCGTTCCTGCGAGTTGCTCTTGAACACCGCGACCGTGCGGGCGATTTCGCCGATCTCGTCGGCACGGTCCTCGCATTCGATCGCGACGTCGCTCTGACCGTTGGCAAGCGCGGTGAGCGAATGCGTCACCGAGGTCAGGGGCCGGGTGATGCGCCGGACGACCAGCAGGGTCAGGACCAGCACCAGAAGCGCGGCAAGCCCGGCAGCGGCCGCCATGCTCTCCATCGCCTGGGACAGCATGCCCTCGAACTGCACCATGGGGATGCCGACATAGAGAATGCCGGCGACCTTGCCGGTGCCATCGGCGATCGGGAAATAGGCGGTCATGAACGTCTTGCCGAACAGCGTGGCCGGCCCCTTATAGGCCTCGCCACGGCGCAGCGGGGCCTGCCCCGGATGATCGGCGGCCAGCTGGGTCCCGACGGCGCGGTCGCCGTTTTCCTTTTTCACGTTGGTCGAGCGGCGGATGAACTGTCCGCTCGCCGCGTCGAACACGAACAGGGTCGCGTTGCCGCCGACATAGGACACCGCCCGGTCGACGATGGCGTGATCCCTGAAGTCGGGCATTTTGGGGATCTCGGCGCGGACCACCGCGCCGTCTCGGATCGTGATCTTGGCTTCGGGAACGGTCTCCGCAAAGGCCAGCCCCAGCGTGCGCAGATTGACCTCGATGTCGCGCAGGGCGCGGTCGTTGAAGGCGGATGTCAGTGACCAATAGCCGGCGCCGACCACGAGCGCCGTGTTCATTGCGATCAGCAGCACCGCGCACAGGACCGCTTTGGTGCCGAGCTTAAACCGCGGCAGGAACTTCGCCGTTAGAAGATTGGACATGGATGGAATGACCCCCGTAATTCCTGCATATTGGTGCAATTGACTTACAGCCGCATTAACGACGGGTTCCCACCGCCGCACGCCGTACGGTTTCCAATTGGTAAACGAGGCCTTCCCTGACCCCGCCCGTCATCGTCTGGTTTCGCGACGATCTCCGCCTGTCCGACCACCCCGCCCTCCACGCCGCCGCCAAGTCCGGAGCGCCGGTGCTTTGCCTCTACGTACTGGACGAGGCGGCGGGGCGAGCGCCGGGCGGCGCGGCACGCTGGTGGCTGGCGCAGTCGCTGCGGGCGCTCGGAGCCGAGATCGCCGCGCGCGGCGGCTCGCTCGTCCTGCGCAGAGGACCGGCGGCCAAGGTGATCCCTGAGGTGGTGCGACAGAGCGGTGCCCGCGCCGTCTACTGGAACGAGATCGCGCAGGCGCCTCATCAGGCGGTTGAGCGACAGCTCCAAGCGGCCCTTGCGAAGCTCGGCATGCACGCGCAAAGCTTTCCGGGCGACTTGCTGGTCCCGCCCGCGGCGATCCGCACCAAGGACGGCCGGGGCCTGCGCGTGTTCACCCCGTTCTGGCGCCGCGTACTGGCCCTCGGCGACCCGCCAAAGCCCCTGCCCGCGCCGAAGCAGCTGCGCCCTGCACCGAGCATCGCGAGCGATGGACTGGAGAGCTGGAAGCTCGAGCCGACCACGCCCGATTGGGCGGGCGGCCTGCGCGAGGCATGGAGCCCCGGTGCCGCCTCCGCCCATCTGCGCCTGCGCGACTTCCTCAAGCACATTGTTCGAACGTATTCCGGCGATCGTGACCGTCCGGACCGAGACGGGACCTCACGGCTGTCGCCGCATCTGCGCTTCGGCGAGATCAGCCCCCGTCAGGTCTGGCACGCCGCCCGGTTTGCCGCGGCGGAAGATCCGGCACGCGGGCAAGGCGTCGAAAAATTGTTGAGCGAGCTCGGCTGGCGCGAATTCTGCCGCCACCTCCTCCACGATCACCCCAACCTTGCCGCCGAAAACCTGCAGACGAACTTCGATGCCTTCCCTTGGCAGCCCGACAAAGAAGCGCTCACCGCCTGGCAGCGCGGGCGCACCGGATACCCCATCGTCGATGCCGGCCTGCGCGAGCTCTGGCACACCGGCGTGATGCACAACCGGGTGCGGATGGTGGTGGCCTCCTTCCTGGTCAAGCACCTCCTGATCGACTGGCGCGAGGGGGAGGCCTGGTTCTGGGACACGCTGGTCGACGCGGACGCCGGCAGCAATCCTGCCAACTGGCAATGGGTCGCCGGCTGCGGCGCGGACGCTGCGCCCTATTTCCGCGTGTTCAATCCGCAGCTTCAGGGCGAGAAGTTCGATCCTGATGGAGCCTATGTTCGACGCTGGGTTCCGGAGCTGAAGGCCCTGCCCGCCAAGCTGATCCACCGGCCCTGGCAGGCAACGCCGATCGAGCTTGCGAGCGCGGGCATCACGATCGGCAAGACCTATCCGCAGCCGATCGTCGATCATGCCAGGGCACGCGAACGCGCGCTCGCCGCCTACGCAAAGATCCGCAAAGGTTGAGCGTCGCTTTGACACGATTTCGAAACCCGCTATCGTCATCGCTCCATGCAAACCGTGGGGGACGATATGGACGACGAGAAACCGATCACCGAACAGGCGATGGAGACGATCACCACTGCCGTGGAAACGACCAAGGACGCGGCAGTCACCGCAGTCAAGCAGGTGAAGAAAGCCGCCAAGAAGGTCGCGAAGAAAGTAGCGCCGAAGAAGGCGGCCAAGAAGAAAGCCAAGAAGGCTGCGAAGAAGACGACGAAGAAGGCCGCAAAGAAGTCGTCCAAGAAGGCCGCGAAAAAGTCTGCGAAAAAGGCGACCAAGAAAGCCGGCAAGTCGAAGAAGAAGGCCAAGAAGGCCAAGCGCTGATCGCACCGGAAGACGTCTCCGGGTGCGGGCGCGCCCGGAGACAGCCCGCATCTATCCTCGCCGCTTGCTCGGCGTTGAAGCACTTCCGCGTTTCCGGCGAGCCGAACTGCGTGCCGTCAGGACCGCCAATTGACCACAAAGACCGCCGCGGCGCAGAGCGCCATGCCAGCAATGGCAATCGCATCCAGCTTTTCTCCGAACAGCAGATAGGCCATCAGGGCCGTGACGGCCGGAACCAAATAGAACAGGCTCGCGACCGAGGTCGCCGCGGCGTGGCGGATCAGCCAGTACAACAGCCCGATCGATCCGATCGAGAGCGCGACCGCGAGCCAGGCGAGCGCAAGCACAAACTCCCGTGTCCAGTGCACCACGCGATCCTCGAACAGGAAGGCGCCGACCGCGAAGAAGATGGTGACCGCCACGTACTGTACGAGATTGCCGGCGCGCCAGTCGATGTGATTGCAATAGCGGCGCTGATAGAGCGTGCCGAGCGTGATGCTGACCAGCGAGACCACCGAGGCGAGCCAGCCGAGCCCGGCTTCGCCGGTCATCGGACGGTTGTGCAGGATCAGCACCACCCCCCCGAGGCCGAGCACGAGCCCGGCCCATTGCAGCGGCGTGACCCGTTCGCCGAGCCAGCGATTGGCGATGGTCGAGGTCAGGATCGGCTGCAGACCTGGAATCAGCGCCGACAGGCCGGCCGGAATCGAATGCGCGATCGCAATCGCGGTGCCGCCGAGATAGAAGCCGTGGACGAGGATGCCGGCGACGGCGCTGTGCGCGATGCCGGCGCTATCAGGCCATTTCGGCCGGGCGATTCCCGCGATGATTGCCATCAGCCCGACCACGATCGCCATGCGGATGGCGAGATAGGTCAAGGGATCGGCATTGTTGACGACGTATTTGGTGCCGATGAATCCGGTGCTCCAGAGCAGCACGAACAGGATCGGCGCGGCGCGGGCGGCCAGGGCTTCTTGATTATGATTCATTGCCGCCCTCATTGCCCGACCCTCGGCCATGCGGCAATGCGAATTTCGTGGTGACGATATGCTGCGCTGCGACGGAGGATCGCGGTCCGTCTCAGCCGCTCACCATTCGTCCGGGCAGGGATTGACGATCTTCCAGAGCTCGACCCCGTTCTTGATCTTCTTCATGTCCGTGGTGAGCCCGCCATTGCGGCGAATCCAGTCCTTCACCGTGTCGGGGTAGTAGGACATGAGATCGGAGGTACCCTCAGCGCTGGTGACCTTGATGCCGAAGGTGAACGCCTTGTCGTAATAGGCCTGGTGGAAGCCGAGGCTCGCGCGCGGCGTCACGCAGATCTTGTTCATCGGCACGATGCCGAGCACGAGCGTGCAGGCCGAATTGCAGATGCCGTCGATGATGACCCGCTCGCCCTTTTCGCGCACCCGCTTGTACTTGGCCTTGTACTCCTCGACATAGCCGCCGTGGTCGCGCGTGATGTGCAGCTCGGCGCGCGCCGGCGTGGCGGCGGCGAGGCAGAGCAACAGCAGACTCGGAAGCGTGATGCGCATGGCGAGATGACGGCGAAGGCCTTCAGGAATGTACCGGACTCGAGGGGCCGGCAAATGCCCCCGGGCCGGCGGAAGAATTCTGAACCGAATAGTCTTTGGTCATACTTGTGTGGGGAATTCGTTAAGCATCCCGAAAAGGCCAAAAATGGGCAGCTTTGGCCGCATGTCCGGCAATTCTGTCACACCCACCCGGAAATCTGCGGGATTGGCCTTGATTTCTGGCCTCCGGAGCGATGCTTGGCCGCTCGAAATTGCTATAACAGGCTGACCCATTCGAGCGGGTTCCGGAGAATCGAGATGAGCAAGTTGACGCGTGTCGCCGCGGTTGCGGCCTTGACGGCTGCGGTCCTGGCCCCCGCCCTCGCGGAGGCGAACGGCCGCCACCGGTACCACCGCTCCTACGCGAGCCCGCTGCCCTACCCGATCAGCTACCTGCACAATTACGGCCCGGGTATCACCCCCGGCACCTTCGCCTACTATGACGGCCCGGCGACCAACCACTGCTACCGCAGCGCGGCCGCTTATATTGGTCAGGACGGCCGGCGGCACCCCTGCTACTGAGGCGCCGCGGCCGCTGCGGCTCCTCTATTTGGCGGCGCCCGACCGCAGCAATTGCTTCTCGATCTCGTAGACCGGCAGCTTGACGAGGTCCTTGCCGACCTCCCCCTGAAGCGCCTTGCGCAGCCCGTCCGAATAGTCGGCGCGGATCATGCCGAGCGCACGTGGCGAGGCCACCATGGTCAGGGCCGTCGTCTCACCGGAGCTGACGGCGGCATCGAGCCGGCCGGCTAGGCTCCGCAGAAAGGCGCGCTCGGCCTCGTCGTGCCAATCGGTCTGCTCGACCGAGCTGCGTGCGCCGCCGACCGCGCCATGCAACCGGCCCGGCGCGTCGGCCCCCTGAGCGGCGGTCGCGGGATTGGGCTGCTCGTGCACCTCCCTGGTGTGGAGGTTCGGAAACATCTCGTCGCCGAGGTTTTCCAGAATGAGCGCCTTGCGCCCGTCGCACACGACCAGCCAGTCACCCTTGTCCATTCTCATCTTGTCCATCGCAACTTCTCCTTCACTTGCAGACGCCGCATCCGGCATCAGAGCTGTTCTTCGAATTCCTCGAAGGACTTGCCGAATTGCGTCATCGCCTCCTCCAGATAGTCGGCGAGCATTGGCGTACCGATCAGGTATGAGGCGGTACGCTGGTTGTGCGCCTGGGCGGCCTGGGCGCGCAGTTGACGCCAATCGGAGAGATCACCGTCGCCGCGGCCAAGCCAGGTCAGCGCCACGAGATCGATCTGCTCGTCAACATTGAGAGCGCGGATGAAGCCCGCGAGCTCGGCACGGTCGGTGCTTTCGCCGCGCCCACCGCGGCCGTAGCTCATGTCGTCGTCGCCGAAGTCCAGGATGACGCCACCCCCTCCCGCTTCGCTGTCGGACCGGCGCGATTTCGAGATGACGAAGAACACCTTCTCCGGCGAGATCGACAGATCTGGAATGACTCGCATTCAGCTCACCTTGCCCGGCAGCAGGCACCACGCCGCTGCCATGACGGCGACAGTAAGAGCCAAGGCAAACTTGCGAATTGCGCAGGATCAAGCTCAAGTCACGACACGGCCTGCCCGGCCTACGGCCCGCTGCCGAGCCGTGACGTAAGGGTCAGCTCGCCTGTTCATCTGTATTACATTTCGGTTCGGCCACAATTTGATCAGAACAACCTCGATATCCTGCATCGCGTAAGCGAAGGAAGACATCATGAACCTCACGACTGGCCGATTGGCCGCGTTCCTGTTCGGCGCCCTCGTTGCATCGTCGACGGCATCCGCCATGCCCATCGCGCCTGCACCTGCGACACCGCAGGTCTCCGGCGTCGAGCAGGTCCGCATGGTCTGCGACGCCTGGGGACGGTGCTGGTGGCGGCCGAACTATTATGGCTACTACTACAGGCCGCGGCCATATTATTACGGCCCGCGGTACTATGGGCCGCCGCGCTATTACGGGCCGCGCCATTATGGGTACTACGGCTATCGCCGCTGGTGACGTTTGAAGGGGCCTTCGGGCCCCTTCGCTTTTGCGAGATCATGTCTTGCGCAGTGGATCACTGGCCCCAAGCCGTTCATGTTTGATCTAGATCAAAGATGAGATCAGCCGAAAAGGTCACTTATGACGATTTAACCGATCGTGTTTCGGTGCTGTCAACATGAAGGTGCAGAGCGTTGAGGAACGGCGATGAGCCAACGTACCTCATGGCATGATGTCCGCAATACTACGGCCCTGAAATTCGGTTTACTGAAACTCGATGCTTCGCCATTGATGATGCAGCGATGTTCCTTTGATTGTCTCATTTCAGCGGCCGGCCAGAATCATGTTGTTCGACGACCTCGCTCCCTCCTCTGCCCTTCAACTGATCGGCTTCTCCGATGTCGATGCGTTTCGGCCGATTGAGACGATGGAGGATGCGAGGAGCATTCCGCTCGACATCCCGAACTTCGCGGCGGCCCGAGCCATCGTCTCCCTGCCGGCGTGCCGCATCATCGTGATGAGATCGTTCGCGCGGATCCTAGATACCGCTTATCGCATGTCGAGCGGGATGGTGATCCTGTCGATGAGCGACGATCTTCAGGTCAACTTCAAAGGTGTGGATCTCGACGCCCGCTTCTTCGCTGCCCTCCACGGCAACGATGAGTGCCATTTCGTCGAGCCCCGGACCAATCATCACGCCATGATCATCTTCTCCCCCGAGCTGAGAGACCGGGGCTGGTTCGACCGCGCCGACCATTTGCGCGCCCATGTCGCGAACCGGCCCGCCCTGCTCCACACCCGACAGCTCCTGCTCGACATCCTGCGCACCGCGTCAGTGCAGCCAGACCTGTTCGAGACGACCGAGGTTGCGGCCCATCTGCAGGAAGGCCTGCTGCTCGCGCTCGACGATTTGTTTCGAATCGATTCGACGTCGGATCGGAGCACCTCGGTCCACAGCGAGCGGGCGATCAAGCTCGTGCAGCGCATCGACGACTACGTCGCTACCTATCCGACCGCGCCGATCTATACAGCCGATCTCGCCCGCGAGTTCGACGTCTCGATCCGTACGCTCGGCGGCGCCGTCAGCAAGGTGCGGGGCATGAGCCTGCACCAGTACATTCGCCTGAAGAGGCTGTGGGCGACCCGCGCCCGCCTCCTCAAGGGTGGCGTCACCGTGGCCACCTGCGCACGTGCCCAAGGCTTCCATCATCTCGGCGAATTTGCCGCAGCCTACCGCGCGATCTTCCACGAGGCGCCCTCCGACACGCTGGCACGCGGCCGGCAAAGCGGTGTCCCGGCAGGCTGATGGACGCCGCAGGCCCTCGCGGCGGTGACCCGGCATCCTCGCCGCTTTAGAACATATATGGAACAAAGAGGACTGGCGCGCTCGGAAGGATTCGAACCTCCGACCCTCGGAATCGAAATCCGATGCTCTATCCAGCTGAGCTACGAGCGCCCTGGCCCGAGTAGCGGGCCACCGAGATCCGCCGGCCGGCACTGGCGAGGAGCCAGTACACCCGACGGCGGTCGGATTGGTTCGAATTAGCAGAGAGGCCGGCCAATAAAAAGCCCTTCCCACCTCGATCGAGGCAGCCGAAGGCGCTGTTACCAGGTCGTGTTGAAGAGGCCGAAATGCGGCTGCTGAGCGACCAGCATCATGGGGCGGCCCGGCTGATGCGCCGGTTGCGTCCTGACGATCTTACGCTTGGGCTGAGCCTGGACAGGAGACGCTTGGGCCTGGAACGTCTGGGGCTGGCCCGCGTCGGACTTCCTCGCTGCGGCGGTCCCGGCCCTCGGCTCTGGCGTGAACTGGGCGAAGGTCTCGCGCACCCGCGTCTTGGCAGACATCTCGGCCAAAGCCGGCGACAGGCTCTCCTGTACCGGTGGCTGGGGAGCCGCAACTGCGGCAGTCTGAACCGCGGGTGCGACAATCGTCGGCTGGCTGGTGTCGAGGACGACGCGCTCAGGCAGATGGCGGTCGGACCGGATTCGGATCAGCGGCTGGTCGTTGCTTGCGGTCGCGACGGCCTGCGCTACGGGCGTCGCCGGGAAAACGAAATCCGCCGCGAACAGCAGTGTGAGCAAAGCTCCACCGACAAAGATGAAATACCTAAAGATGGGCATTGGCCGCGCTCCGCCCCCCGCATCCCCGCGTGGGCTCTGCTCGCCTCAACAGGCGATCTTCCAATTGGTTCCTGGCCCAGCCGTTCGGTTCAAATGGTGATGCATAGTTTTCGGCCAAGGACCGCAGAAGGTAACTTTTCAGCTACCGGGACAAGTCGCCTTCAAGCACGGCGTGCTGCAACCGGGGAACATTTTGCCTGATCGGCATTCACGTTAACGAAGCCGATCGGGATACGCACAAAGGTCTTGCGGCTCTTCATGCTGACCGGATCCGCCAGCACGCGGCTGCGGTCGGTCAGATGACTTCCATCGCGCCGCGTGAAGGCGCAGACGATCTCGACATCCTTTACGGCATAGTCGTTGTCGTTTCGCAGCGTGAACGTCACCAGGGCTTTGGAGCCGAGGCCGCCGCGACGCCAGGTCTGTGATGAAATCCTGAGACGACCAAGTTCTGCTGTCGCCGGCACCTGAGCTTCGGACACTGGCGAGGCTACTTTGGACGCATCGCCGGAGGGAGGCGCTTCAACAGCCGCCAGCTCAGGCCTCACCGGCTCAGCACTGTTGCCCTTGGAGAGAGGTAGCAGCATCCAAATGCCGCAACCGACGATGATTGCCGCCAGCAGCCATAGAAGGCTTCGGCCAAATGAGACGCTCGCAATCGTCACCGCCCGCGCCAGTCGTTCGCCGGTGCCGGCCAAGCGCCCCAATCCGAGTCGGTCGAGCCTCGCATTCATGGTTGCACACCGATCGCGACCGCAGCACCATCGAAGATGGATTTAGTCACAGCTTACCTTAATTCGGGCGACGAACTAAGGTTCCCCCAACGTCATGCGAGTCGGCAACGGCGGTGGTGGCCACCGGCGATACTGCTAGCATGCGCCATAGCATCGAAAAGACCCGTTGGGAGATTATGAAATGCCGTTCGCCGTCGCTTGGGATCACGTCCATCTGCGCAGCCCCGATCCGGAGGCCACCGCGGCCTGGCTGCAGGACATCCTTGGTGGCGAGATCGTGCGCGCGCCGGGACGAATCGACGTGAACCTCGGCGGAGCCAGGATCTTCATCGCGCCACTCGAGGGCGACAGCGCCGTCAGCCCGCCACCTCCGCACCCGCATCAGGGCCTCGACCATTTCGGCTTGACGGTGAAGGACATCGACGCGGTCGCCGCCGAGATCAAGGCCAAGGGTGTCACGTTCACGCGCGAGCCGACGACCATTCGTCCCGGCGTACGCATCTGCTTCATCCGCGGGCCCGAAGGCATCTCGATCGAGCTGCTCGAGCGCGACAAGAAATATACCTGACGCGACGGGGCGCCCCGCCGTCCAGGCACCGAGCCGGCGACGACGTCACGCCCGAAGGCTAAGTCATGCTACCGGGCATAAAGCAGCGGATGGTGACACCCATGTAGCCGTAGATCGGCCAGACCATGGTGCGTCCCACCCGGTTCGGCTCCGAGATCACGGCCTCCGCGGGCACGTCGACCCAGACGAGCTCCTGCTGCTGGCCATCGAGCGCATAGCCATAGCGCGGGACGCGGACGCGATAATGCCCGTCCTTGCTGTCCCAGTCGGAGTCCGAGAGCGCCGAACCGTCGGCATCGGAACAGCAGGGCCCCTCGCCGCTGCGCAGACTGTCGAACCAAGCCTTCAATTCGGGATTGGTGTTGGCGAACTGCCCGCGGTCGCGCGCGTGCCCCGAGGGGGCTGCGAGCGCGATCAAAGCCAACGCGGGCGCCAGCCTCGTGAGGTTTGCCCGGCGTATCGCATCGCCAATCCGCCGTTGTTCGCTTTTGCAATTCGTGGGACGCGCACCGTACAGACGCGGCTCAT
Organism: Bradyrhizobium yuanmingense; assembly: GCF_025200905.1. Taxonomy (NCBI): domain Bacteria; kingdom Pseudomonadati; phylum Pseudomonadota; class Alphaproteobacteria; order Hyphomicrobiales; family Nitrobacteraceae; genus Bradyrhizobium; species Bradyrhizobium yuanmingense. The sequence continues at coordinate 4,381,687 of NZ_CP104173.1, forward strand.
CGCCGCCGGAATCGATCCAGTTGGTCACGTTCGTCTTGCTCCAGCACCCCGCGGCCAGTGCAACAATGGTTATGCATTTCGCGGGCCAACTCTGATTCGCAACGTCGGGCCTCGCCTCACCATCAGAGCGTCACGACGGTGTCATGGACAAACCGGAACAACGACGGCTCGCAGCCGCCGCGACCGGCCGGCAAACTGCCTCGTTGCGCGCAGGGATGGGCTTTGGCATAAAAGCGGGACCGGTTGCGCCATTGGGCGATGGCGGCCGGCCTACGGGACGTTATGAAAAACGGCCTCTATTCAATTCACGTCACCCTGCTCGATGGTCGAGTCGGCAAGGGCAGCGGCGTGATTCTCTTCCGCGACGGCAAGATTCTCGGCGGCGATGCCTACCTGTATTACACCGGCAGCTACACGGTGAAGGACAACAACAGCTTCAAGGGCGAGGTGCTGGTGCAACGGCACACCTCGCCTCGAGGCGATGACAATCCGCTGTTCGGCGGCCCTGCCCCTGTCGGCATCGGCGTCACCGGCACGTTCACGGACACGCGCGGACAGATGACCGGCACCGCGCTGGTCGGCAAGGCCAGCCAGATCTTCGGCGCGACGCTGCACAAGCTTGCAGACGTCGATTAGCTATTCCGCGGCCTGTTCGAGCGGCGCCACACGCGGCAGGATCATCTGGATGCGCGTACCGCCACCCGGTTCGGAATCGAGATCGAGCCGGCCACCGAGCCGGTTGGTGACGATGCTGTAGACGATGTGCAGCCCGAGGCCGGTGCCGCCTTGGTCGCGCCGCGTGGTGAAAAACGGATCGAAGGCGCGGCGACGGACGTCGAGCGACATGCCGCAGCCATTGTCGGAGAAGATGATCTCGACGTTGTCCTTGCCGGACTCGCGCACCTGGATCTCGATCGTCCCGGGCCGGCCGTCCGGGAAGGCGTGCGCCACCGAGTTCAGAAACAGATTGGTCAGCACCTGGCCGTACGGGCCGGGATAGCTGTTCATGGTCAGGTCCGGCTGACACTCGACGTTGAGCGTCAGATTGTGCTTACGCAGGCCCGGCCGCAGGCTCATCACCACCTGCTCGGTGAGGTCACCGAGATCGAAAGTACGCTGATCCGAATAATTGCGGTCGGCGGCGACCTGCTTGAACGACTGGATCAGCTCGGCGGCGCGGTTGAGATTGGAGACGAGCTGCGAGGACGCATCGCGGCTGGTGCTGAGGAAGTCGTTGAGCGTGGAGCGGCGCAGCTCGCCGCGCTCGACTTCGGCGGTGAACATGGCGGTCTTGCGCTCCAGCGCGGAGGCGACGGTGAGACTGATGCCGACGGGATTGTTGACCTCGTGGGCGACGCCGGCGACGAGGCGCCCGAGCGCGGCCAGCTTCTCGGCCTCGATCAGGGAGGCCTGGGTCTCGCGGAGATTGCGCAGCGCGGTTTCGGCGGCTTCCTTGGCCTTGCGCATCTCCTGCTCGCCGCGCTTGCGCTCGCCGATATCGAGCGCAACGGTCACGATCCGCTCGATCTCGCCCTCGGCGTCGAGCAGCGGCAACTTGTTGACCAGCCATTGCCGCATGTTGCCGGAGGCGTCCTGATACTCCTCCTCGTAGAAACCGAGACCTTTTCGAAGCTTGAGCACCCGCTTGTCGCTCTCGTCCGACTTGGATGCGCCGTAGCGCGACATCAGGTCGGCCGTGGTGCGGCCGAGCGCCTCGCCGGGCTCGATGCCGAAGATGCCGGCCATGTAGCGGTTCATCAGCACGTAGCGCAGATTGCGATCCTTGACGTTGATCACCGCCGGCACGGTGTCGATGACCTGCTGGAGCAGGCGCCGGCCTTCGGCGATGGCTTCCTCCGCCCGCTTCTGGTCGGTGATGTCGCGCAGCGTGCCCTCGTAGCGGATGATGTTGCCCGCTTCGTCTCGCACGCCCGTGGCGCTGTCGGAGAGCCAGAGGATGTCGCCGCTGCGCTGGCGCACCTGATACTCGAACTCGCGCACCATGCCGTCGCGCGCCATCAACCGCTGGTATTCGGCGCGCGCCTCGGGGTGGACGTAGATCGTGTGGGCGATGTCGCTGATGCTGTCGATCAGCTGCTGCGGGCTGTCGTAGCCCATCATGCGCGCCAGCGCGGGATTGGCGTTGAGGAGGTCACCGGCCGGGGTCGTCACGTAGATGCCGTCGATGGAGCCTTCGAACAGTTTTCGATAGCTCTCCTCGGCGAGCCGCTGCTCGGTGAGCGCGCGCACCGCCGCCTCGCGCGCGGTGTCGGCCTCCTCCAGCGCGCGGCGAAACACTTCGGCCGCCCGCGCAATGTCGCCGATCTCGTTGCCGAGGTCGGCGGACGGAATTGAGACATCTTTCCGGCCGGCGGCAAGCGCGCGAATGGATCGCGCGATCTGGGCGAGCGGACGCACCGTCCTGCGAACCACGAACCAGGCAGCGCCGATGCCGATCAGCACGCCGACCGTGCCGAGCACGATGCTCTGCCATCGCGCCTCGGTCAGTGTCCGGGCGAAGTCGCGCGACAGCACGTGACCGCGTCGGGAGCTGACCTCGCGCAGCAATTCGGTGACGCGGCCGATCAGCCGTCCTTCCGTTCCCAGCACCTCGCGATCGATGTCGGCGATCTGCCGCTCGCGGACGGCGACGGCCATGATCGCCTCGGCATAGTCGTTCACCGCCGACTTCAGCTTGGCATCGGCAATATCGAGCCCCCGCATTCCCTGTGCAGCCTGCTCGGCTGCGGACGGGTTGCGCGCGAGCAGCCCGATCGCGATCCGGCCCTGTGCCTCGGACAGGCGGGACGCCAGCTCGCGGTCCGCGGTGCCTTCAACCGCTGCGTCGAATTGTTCGCGCAGCGGCGGCAGTCCGGCGAGCAGCTGGGCGCGGCGGTCGATCAGCGTGGAGATCCGCTCGAGGCCGGAGCGATAGGTTGCGAGCCGCTCGGTGACCCCGTCGAGCATGTCCTGCTGCTCGGGCGCGAGCTCGATGCGGGTCTTCTTCAGGATGTCGCTGAGCGTCGAGGCCGCCTCGCCGACCTGCTGGAACTGGATGCCGGCACCGGGATCTGTGACGAAGTCGCGCGCGGCAAGACGCAGTTCGTTCATGCGGCGATCGATGTCCTCGGCGAGGTCACCGACGCTCTGCAGCCGCTGCAGCTCGGCGAAGGTCGAATCGATGTGCCGGATCGCAATCACGCTCGCAGTCGAGGTGACAATGATCACCGCCAGCACCAACAGGAAGCTACCGAAGGTGAGCTGGCCGATGGAGAGCGAGAAAGTTCGCCTTTTCTCAGGGGACGGCTTCAATTCGGCGGACATTGGTGGTTTGAGGACCGGACTGCTGGAGGTCCAATATACGACGTAATGCTGCCCGGGGGGAACATGCCTCGGGACGCGGAATATCGTTAATATCGGGACTTGGCGCCCGCTTCAGCTTTACGACAGTTTGACGATGGCTGCCCCTGCGGCCCGGGATTCGTCGATACTTCGTTGCGTGTCGAAGTGTACTAGCCGACGGCCCCGACCTCGAACACCTCGCCGTCATAGCCGGCCTCGCTGGGGATGCGGAGCTGACGGCCGGTTTCGGTTTTGGTCATCACCGGCATCACCGTAACGATCGAGAGGCCGCGGGCGTGCTCCAGCGCCGCGCTCACGCTTCCCTGCTTGGCGAGCCGGATCAGGTTGCGTGTGGTCGGGAACGGCAGCTTGAAACGGCCGCTCTCCCCGCCCTCCACCGCCTCGCGCGGCGACACCCAGATCGAATCGGTGGATTCCCGTCCGTCATGGGCACCGAGCTGGTCGGGCGGTGCCGCGGCCAGGAAGAACCAGGTGTCGAACCGCTTCGGCATGCCCTCGGGCGTGATCCAGTGCGCATAGGGCACGAGCGTGTCGAGCGCGAGCTGGAGATTGTTGTCGGCGAGAATGCTGAGGAAGCTGATCTTGTGCTCGTTCAGCGCAACGCGATGCTTGTCGGCGATCTCCCCTGCTCGCCCGGCATCGATTGGCGTACCCGTGTCCTTCGACCGCGCCAGCAGGATCCCGCTCTCCTCGAAGGTCTCGCGGATCGCGGCGATCCGGAAGCCGCGGTCCGCTTCGCTGAGGCTTTTGCCGCCCGAATAGAGGTCGGCGCGGGCGACGATCTCGTTGTCGCCGGCATCGACGCTGCCACCGGGAAACACCAGCGCGCCCGAGTTGAACTCGATCTGATGATGGCGGACCATCATGAAGACTTCGATTTCCTTAGCGCCGTCGCGCAGCAGGAGGATCGTCGAGGCCGGGCGTGATGCTGATGTCTCGGCCATGCAACTAGCCTGCGGCGCTGGATTGCGGGCCGAGATTGGCGCGCTTGTCGAAACGGGCGACCCGCGACAAGAGATAGTCGACCTCGGCCTTCGCCGTCGCCGTCATCGTCGCACCGGGCTTGCGCTGCGCGCTGGAGGCGATGATGCCGCGCTTCTGCAGCACGTATTTGCGCACGGTGAGGCCGACGCCGGGCTGCTGCTCGTAACGGATCAGCGGCAGATGCGCGTCGAAGATGTCATGCGCAGCGTCGCGCTTGCCGGCCTTGGAGAGGTCCACGACGTCGATCAGGAGCTCCGGGAAGGCGTAGCCGGTCATGGCGCCGTCGGCGCCGCGCTCCATCTCGAAGTCCAGGAAGGTGCCGCCATTGCCGCAGAGGATCGAGAGCGGACGGAGCGAGCCGTCCTTCTGGAAGCCGCGTAGTGTCGAGATCTTCTCCAGGCCCGGCCAGTCCTCGTGCTTGAGCATCACGCAGTTCGGATTGTCCATGACGATCTTGCGGATCACGGCGGGGGTGAACACCACCTGCAAGGTCAGCGGATAGTCCTGCAGCACCCAGGGCACATCAGGGCCGATGGCTTCCGCCGCCTGCTTGAAATAGCCGATGATCTGGTCGTCGGTGCGAAGCGAGGGCGGCGGCGCGATCATGACGCCGGCCGCGCCCGCATCCATCGAAGCCTTGGCCAGCGAACGCATGGTGGCAAAGCCCGGCGCGGAGACGCCGACGATCACCTGCATCTTCTTGGCGCGCTTGACGTAGCGCACCGCGACCTGCTCGGCCTCGACGGCATCAAGCTTGGGGGCTTCACCAAGAATGCCCAGCACCGTGACGCCGTCGCAGCCGACCTCCTCGTAGAAATCGGTCAGGCGGTCGATCGAGCGCTCGTCGATCCGGCCGTCGTCGTGGAACGGCGTCGGCGCGATTGCGAAAGTGCCCTTGGCGTCGGCGGTGAGTTTCATCGGTCCTCGTCTTTCTCTAATCTGTCATTCCGGGGCGCGACGCAGTCGCGAGCCCGGAATCCATAACCACGATCCGGAGTATGGATCCCGGGCTCACGCTTCGCGTGCCCCGAGATGACGGCCTTCTAAAACCGCCGTGCCCCCATCTTGATCTGCTCCTCGGAGAAGAAGATCTCCTTGGCATGATCGACAATGTCCTGGGCGTTCCAGCCCGAGTGCGGCGGCTTCCAGCCTTCCATTTCCATCATCCGCATCTCGCGCACGCCGCGGGGCCCGGACACGCCCAGCACCTTGCCGGTCTGGTCGCCCGACAAGTCGCTGACCATGTATAGCACGGCCGGCGCGATGCCGTCCGGCCCGAGCGCGGCGCCGGGGTTCTCCTTATAGCGGGGCAGGTCTGCGGTCATGCGGGTCAGGGCGCCCGGGGCCAGCGTCCAGATCCGGATGTTGTACTTGCGGCCCTCGATCGCGAGCACGTTGGACAGGCCCCAGATGCCGCCCTTGGCCGCGCCGTAATTGGTCTGGCCGAAATTGCCGATCAGCCCTGACGTCGAGGAGGTGTTGACGATGACGCCGCCGCCGTTTTCCCGCATCCAGCGAAACACCGGCATGGTGCAACAAAAGGTACCCTTCAGATGGACCTTGATGACCTTGTCCCAGTCGGCCTCGCTGGCCTTGTGAAAGGTCTGGTCGCGCAAAATGCCGGCATTGTTGACCAGGATGTCGGCCCGGCCGAAATGCTTGATGGCGTCGTCGAACACCGACTGGCCGCCTTCCATGGTGGAGATGTCGGCACCGTTCGCGACCGCCTTGCCGCCCTGGGCCCTGATCGCGTCCACGACCTGCTGCGCCATGGACTTGTCGGCGCCGGAGCCGTCGCGGGGACCGCCGAGATCGTTGACCACGACCGAGGCCCCCTCCCGCGCAAACAGCTTTGCATAGGCCTCACCGAGCCCACCGCCCGCGCCGGTGATCAGCGCGACCTTGCCGTCGAGTAGTCCCATGGTGGCGTCTCCCTGTTTGTTTTCTTTCTAACCTCTCCCCGCCTGCGGGGAGAGGTCGGATCGCTCTTGCGATCCGGGTGAGGGGGTACAGGTCTCAATACCGGCCCGACTCGTGGTGAGAGCCCCTCACCCCACCCTCTCCCCGCAAGCGGGGCGAGGGAGTGAAACGCCGGTGCCCACTAACCCAGCACCGTCTTGCCGTTCTTGATCACCGTCACCCCGCGCGACTTCACCTTGGCTTCGAACGCGATCACGTTGCCGTCCTTCCAGAGGTCCATGGTCACGGTCTCGCCGGGATAGACCGGCGAGGAGAACCGCGCGACGTGCTGACGGAAGGCGCTCGCATCGTAGTCGGCATAGGTCTGGAGCACGCCGCGGCAGGTGATGCCGTAGGTGCACATGCCGTGCAGGATCGGACGCGGGAAGCCGGCTTTCTTGGCGAACTCGGGATCGGAGTGCAGCGGGTTGCGGTCGCCGCAGAGGCGATAGACCAGCGCCTGGTCGGGGCGCGTGGTGATGTCGATGGTCTTGTCCGGCTCGCGCGATGGGATCTTGTGCGGATCGGGCTGGGTCAGGTTCGGCCCGCCGAAGCCGCCATCGCCGCGGGCAAAGCGCGAGGCGACCAGCGTTGCCAGCTTCTCGCCCTTCTCGTTCTTCAGCACGGTCTGGTGAACGATGACCACGCCCTTGTCCTTGCCCTTGTCGTAGACTTCGAGCACCGAGGAGTCGGCGGTGATGTTGGCGGCGACCGGCAGCGGCTGGTGGAAGGTGATGTCCCGTTCGCCGTCGACCACCATGACGCGGTTGAGATTCATCTCGCCCGGGCCCGAGCCCCAGGCCGCGACTGAAGCAAAGGTCGGCACCACCTTCAGCGGCCGCGGCGTGAACGTGCCCTCGTTGACGAAGGCGAGCTCGTTCTCGTCCATGGGATCGGCGCCGAGGCCGATGCCGTAGGCGTAGAGCATGACCTCGCGATCGGTGTAGGCGTATTTCTGGCCGAGATTTTTCAGGCCTTTGAGCTCTTCGTATCTGGCGGACATTCTTCTGGTTTCTCCCGGGATTTCACCGGCGCTTACTGATGCGCCCTCTCCCCTTGCGGGAGAGGGCTCCGAGGTGCCGGCCACATACGCGTTTGGGTGAGGGGTTGCTTCCACGTTGAAGATTCTCTCCGTGGAGAGAACCCCTCATCCGGCGCTTCGCGCCACCTTCCCCCGCAAGGGGGGGGGAAGGAAGAAAGCAATCAAGCCACCGTGAAGAACGGCAGCGGGGCGCCGTCGGTCGGCTTGAACACCACCTTCACCTTCTGGCCGATCTTGAGCTTCTCGAGATCGCAGTCGACGAAGTTGGTCTGCACCGACGGCCCCTCCTTCAGCGTGACGTAGCCGATGGCGTAAGGGCCGGTCGGCGATTTCCGCATCAAGCTGTAGGTGTAGATCGTGCCCTCGCCCGAGGCCTGCTCCCACACCGTCTTGTCGGAGTAGCAGAACGGGCAGATCGAGCGCGGGAAGTAATGCGCTTCGCCGCAGGCGGTGCAGCGCTTGATCATGAACTTGCCCTCTTTCGCGGCGTCCCAGAACGCTGATGTCTCGGGATTCGTCACCGGGGCCGGATACTTTTTCACTTCGCTCATCACACGCGCTCCAGAATGGCGGTCGAGGCGGCGTGGCGGACGCCGAGCAGGCCGCCGGTGCCGTGGGCGATGGCGAGATCGCAGTTCTTGACCTGCACCTTCGGATGCGCCTCGCCGCGCAGCTGCCTGACGGCCTCGAGGATCTTGGTCATGCCGCCGCGGTTGACGGGGTGGTTGCTGCAGAGGCCGCCACCATCGGTGTTGAACGGCAGCTTGCCGACGCCCGAGATCAGGTTGCCGTCGGCGACGAACTTGCCGCCCTCGCCCTTCTTGCAGAAACCGAGGTCTTCGAGCTGCATCAGCACGGTGATGGTGAAGCTGTCATAGATCGAGGCGTATTTGATGTCCTTCGGCGTGATGCCGGCTTCCTCGAACGCACGCGGGCCGGACCAGACGCCGGCGGAGTACGTGAGATCGAGATCCTTGCCGCCGCGCGGGCCCTTCATAGCCTCGCCATGGCCGATCAGGCGCACCAGCGGCTTCTTCAGGCTCTTGGCGATCTCGGGCGTCGTCACGATCAGCGCGCCGCCGCCGTCGGAGACGACGCAGCAATCCATGCGATGCAGGGGATCGGAGATCATCGGCGAGTTCAGGACGTCCTCGACGGTGACGACGTCCTTGAGCATCGCATGCGGATTGTATTGCGCGTGATGCGAGGCCGCGACCTTGATCCAGGCGAGTTGCTCGCTGGTGGTACCGTAGTCGTGCATATGGCGCATGGCACACATGCCATAGGCATTGTGCGTTGTCGCCCCGTAAGCGGTTTCGAAATCGACCTCGGCGCCGGCTGCGCGCGGCGGCATCGCGCCGGTGCGCGGCTTGCCGGCGAGCGTCACGAGCGCGATCGAGCATTTGCCCGCGGCGATCGCCTCGGCGGCATGGCCGAGATGGATGATGTAGGAGCAACCACCGGTCTCGGTGGAATCAATGTGGCGAAGCTTCTTGGTGTTCAGGCCGAGATAATCGACCATCGGCCAGGCGCCGCCGGGCGCGTCGCCCGCACAGAAATAGCCGTCGATATCATCCTTGCTGATCCCGGCATCCTCGATCGCGCCCTTGGCGACCTCGGCGTGGAGCTGGGCGGTGGATTTGTCCGGCGCATGCCGGGTCGGGTGTTCGTAGATCCCGGCAATGTAGGCCTTGCCCTTGATGGTCAAAACTTCAGTCTCCGCTCGCGTCTCGTTCGTGGCTCTTTTTTTGGCTCTTTTTTCTGAACCGCACCGGGCTGATTGGCAAGCGCGGAAATATTCCGCCCCGCGAGAGGGTAGCGGATTGGCGCAAGGGGAGCACATCCGAAAATCCGCCCCAGATAGCAAGCGAACCTGCCCGCCGCGTCGTCATTGCGAGGAGCCCTTGCGACGAAGCAATCCAGAGCCCCCTCCATTGAGGAATTCTGGATTGCTTCGCTACGCTCGCAATGACGGAGTTTGTTGCCACTGATGGCGCTGCTTCAACTCAAGACTCGCTCGCAGACACACGCCCGCATCCTCGCGGCACATCTCGCCCGAGTTTTGCTCCCGTCTTGCTCCCTCCGAAGACAGAGGGCGCAGGGAAGACCGGGTGCCGGCTGGGCACCCACGGTCCGCTGTGCGCGAATTGCGCGAAAAACAGATGCACAGCGGCATACAGGTGAAGCCCAACATCCGGCCTTCCCTGCGCAGTGGCTTTACGGCTTATGTCGCGCTCTCCCCGGGGAGCGATGCACTATTGCCCCCGTCGCCTTGCGAGAGAGACCCGCACGACTTGACGCACAGACCCCGGGCGTCAGGACCACACGATTTTGCCGTACGCGAGACCGCGCCCGTCGTGCGCGCGAAAGACTCGCGCGACGCAGCCCGCGTCCACCGCCGCTCACCCCGCGTTTCGTGACGATCGCGATACGCCCCTCTGAGAGGGATGAGGTGGCGGAGAGATACGATAATTCCGAATTTCGGTAAAGCGGAATGTTTTTGCGCGCGCGGATTGACCATGGCTTGGGTGTTTTGCCCGGCGGGCAACGCAACGGATGGTGTCGTAGCCCGGATGGAGCGCAGCGCAATCCGGGGCCGTCACCCGCGGAGGCACTCGTCCCGGATTACGCTGCGCTCCATCCGGGCTACTACGCCTACTCCGCCGCGATCTGCCGGGGCGCCGGCGGCGGGTTGGCCAAATCCGCGGCGAGCTGGGCGTAGCGGGCCTTGGCGTCGTGTACGGCCTTCTCCTTCACGGGGCCGTAGCCGCGGATGCGGTCGGGCAGTGAGAGCAGCTCGACCGCGGTGTCAATCGTGAGCGGCGACAACAGGCCGAGCACGGTGGCGACGTCCTTCTCGTAGCTGGCGATGAGATCGCGCTCGAGCTTGCGGTCGGCGCTGCGGCCGAAGATGTCGAACGGCGTGCCGCGCAGGAACTTGAACTTGGCCAGCACTCGGAAGACCTTCAGCATCCACGGGCCGAAGGCGCGCTTCTTCGGGCGCCCAAGTGCATCGACACCGCTGCTGAGGATCGGCGGCGCGAGATTGAAGTTGAACTTGAAGTCGCCCTCGAACTGGTCGCGGAGCTGCTGCTCGAAGGCGCCGTCGGTGTAGAGGCGCGCCACTTCGTATTCGTCCTTGTAGGCCAGGAGCTTTGCATAATTCACGGCGACCGCGCGCGGCAGCGCATCGCCATAGCCGCCCTTCGCCGCGGCGTCGCGGACCTGGTCGACCAGCTTGCGATAGCGCCTGGCGAGACGAGCGTTCTGGTAGGCGGTCAGATGCTTGGCGCGGTGCTCGACGACCTCGTCCAGCGTCATGGCATCCAGCGCCTTCGGCGCGACCACTTCGTCCCCGCCCTTCAGCATGTCGGCAAGGCGCTTGGGGTCGGCGACTGCGAGGCGGCCGAGGCGGAAGGCTTCCTTGTTCATCTTGATCGAGACGCCATTGACCTCGATCGCCTGCTCGATCGCTTCCGCGGAGAGCGGCAACAGACCCTTCTGATAGGCATAGCCCATCATCATCATGTTGGTGGCGATGGCATCGCCGAGCAGCTGCTCGGCAGGCTTGGTGAAGTCGAAGAACACCGAATCCTTGTGCAGCGCCGTTTCCAGGAGCCCGTTCAGCTTGCGGGTCTGGAAATTGAAATCGCGGTTGAGGATGAAATCGGCAGTGGGAATGACGTGGCTGTTGATGATGCCGTGGGTGCGGCTGGTGTCACAAAGGGTGATCGTGTCCTTGGCGACTGCGACGACTTCGTCGGCGGCGAGCACGAGATCGGCCGTGCCGGTGACGATGCGCGAGCAGGTCACCTCGGCCGGATGATCTGATAGCCGCACATGGCTGAGCACCGCCCCGCCCTTTTGCGCGAGGCCCGACATATCCAGGATCATCGAGGCCTTGCCCTCGATATGGGCGGCCATGCCGAGCAGCGCGCCGATGGTGAGCACGCCGGTGCCGCCGACGCCGCCGACGGCGATGTTATAGGGCTTGTCGAGCGTCGGGCGCGAGGCCGGCTCGGGCAGCGCGCCGATTTCGGCGAGCTCGGCTGGTGCACGGTGGCGCGGCGCGCCGCCGTCGATGGTGACGAAGGACGGACAGAATCCTTTCAGGCAGGAATAGTCCTTGTTGCAGGATGACTGGTTGATAGCGCGCTTGCGGCCGAACTCGGTCTCCAGCGGCTCGACCGAGATGCAGTTCGACTGCACCGAGCAATCGCCGCAGCCTTCGCAGACGGTCGGATTGATCATGACGCGGCGCGCCGGGTCCTCCATCAGGCCGCGCTTGCGGCGACGGCGCTTCTCGGCGGCGCAGGTCTGCACGAAGACGATCGCCGAGGTGCCCTTGAACTCGCGGCACATCTTCATGACGTTGTCGAGCTCGTCGCGGTGATACTTCTTCACGCCGGGCGCGATGGTATCGGCCGGGTAAGCGTCGGGGTTTTCCGAGACCAGATAGAGCTCGCGGATGCCTTCGGCGTAAAGCTGCTGGGTGATCTGCTGCGGCGAGAGATCGCCGTCATGACGCTGGCCGCCGGTCATGGCTACCGCATCGTTGTAGAGGATCTTGTAGGTGATGTTGGCCTTGGAGGCGATCGCCTGGCGGATGGCGAGAATGCCGGAGTGGAAGTAGGTGCCGTCGCCGAGATTGGCGAAGATGTGGTTCTCGTTGGTGAAGGGCGCGATGCCGACCCAGGGCACGCCCTCGCCGCCCATATGCGTGAACGTCTCGGTCGAGCGGTCCATCCACAGCGCCATGAAGTGGCAGCCGATGCCGGCAAGCGCGCGGCTGCCTTCGGGGACTTTCGTCGACGTGTTGTGGGGGCAGCCGGAGCAAAAATACGGGGTTCGGGAGACAGGGGCGACCGCCTGCATCTGGGTCGCCTGGCGGCCGTTGAACCAGTCGGCCTTGGCGCGGAGCATCTCCGCGATTTCGGGGTTGAGATCAAGTCGAAGCAGGCGTTCGGTCAGCGAGGTCGCGAGCGAGGCGACGCTGAGCTCGGCGGCGAAGGTCAGGAAGCGCTTGTCGTGCTCGTCCATCTTGCCGACGATGCGCGGGCGCACATCGTCGCGCCAGTTGAACAACACCTGCTTGACCTGGTTCTCGACGATCTCGCGCCGCTCCTCGACGATGAAGATCTCCTCCAGGCCGACGGCGAATTCATGCACGCCTTCGGGCTCGAGCGGCCAGGGCATGCCGATCTTGTAGAGACGAAGGCCGATTTTGGCGGCGACCTCCTCGGTGATGCCGAGCTCGCGCAGCGCCTGACGAACGTCCTCGTAGCTCTTGCCAGAGGCCATGATGCCGAAACGGGCGGTCGGCGAATCCATGGTGACGCGGTTGACCTTATTGGCGCGGGCAAAGGCGATGGCGGCAAAGCCCTTGTAGTCCTGCAGGCGCCGGTCCTGCTCGAAGCGGTCGTCGGGCCAGCGCAGGTTGAGGCCGCCGGGTGGCAGCTCGAAATCGGTGGGAATGATGAACGGCTTCATCTCGTCGGTGAGGTCGATCTCGGCGGTGGTCTCCACCGTCTCCGTGATCACCTTCATGCCGACCCAGCAGCCGGAATAGCGCGACATCGCGATGCCGAGCAGGCCCATCTCGATCATCTCGTGGATGCTCGACGGGTAGAGATACGGCATCAGTGCCGACATGAAAGCATGGTCGGACTGATGCGGGACGGTGGAGGATTTCGCGCCGTGGTCGTCGCCGGCAAGGCACAGCACGCCGCCGTTCTTGGCCGAGCCCGCGGCATTGCCGTGACGGAACACGTCGCCGCAGCGGTCGACGCCCGGGCCCTTGCCGTACCAGATGCCGACCACGCCATCGTATTTGGCGCCGGGCGAGAGGTTGAGCTGCTGCGAGCCCCACACCGCGGTCGCGGCGAGGTCCTCGTTCACGCCGGGTTGGAACTTGATATTGTACTGCTCGAGATGCTTGCGCGCGGCGAACAGCTGCTGGTCGTAGCCGCCGAGCGGCGAGCCGCGATAACCGGAGATGAAGCCCGCGGTGTTGAGGCCGTTGGCGCGGTCGCGCCGGATCTGGGCCATCGGCAAGCGGACCAGGGCCTGGATGCCCGTGGTGAAGACGTGTCCGGTCTGCTGGGTGTACTTTTGATCGAGACTGATCGGACCCTGGTTGATGCCCATGCTGTCCTCGCTTGCGCCCTGTTCAGGTCTTGCTGACTTAAGTCGTTGCCTGCCCATTGGTTTTAGCTAGGGCGCGCCGACTAACTCCGCCACTCTATGTCGGATATTTCATGCTCCGCATCACAATTCTGGACCAAAGGAGGCCCCGGGTAAAAATCGCAATTTCGTGGCCTGAAACACGTTGGCGATTTTCAGTTTGTGTCACCATACCCCCATCGCGGCGAAATGAATCGACGCTTCCCTTCACGCAGGTAGGGTCGATGGGTCGCAGGGGAGGCTGTCGATGCGGACGATTCTGACGGGCCTGGCGCTTGTGGGCTTGGCATTGTGCAGTGCGGTTGCAAGTACGGTCACAAGCGCGGCCGGCGCCGCCGGACCATCGCCCGAGCTGATCGCCTATGGCAAGGCGCTGGCCGAGGCCGGCGACTGCGCGGGCTGCCACACCGCCGATCCGGCCAAACCGTTCGCGGGCGGCAAGCGCATCGACACGCCCTTTGGCGCGATCTATGCGCCGAACCTGACGCCGGACCGTGACACTGGCATCGGCGGCTGGACGGATGCCGATTTCACCCGCGCCTTGCGCACCGGCGTCGCGCCCGACGGCTCGAACTATTACCCGGCGTTCCCCTACCCCTACTTCACGAAGATGACGAAGGACGACACGCTGGCGATCCGCGCCTATCTCGGCACGCTGGCGCCCGTCACCAGCCGCAACAAGCCGCCGGAGCTGCGCTGGCCGTTCGGCTATCGCGGCCTGATGCGGCTTTGGAACGCGATGTATTTCAAGCCCGGCCTGTTCGAGCCGGACCAGACCAAGAGCGCGGCCTGGAACAGAGGCGGCTACCTGGTCACCGGGCTCGGCCATTGCGGCGCCTGCCACACGCCCAAGAATTATTTCGGCGCCGACCGGGATGCGCAGGCGCTGTCCGGCAACGCGGTCGGCGGCTGGTTCGCACCGCGGCTCGATGGCGCCGCCCGCACCGGGCTGAAATCCTGGAGCGAGGCCGATATCACGGAGTACCTGCAAAGCGGGCGCAACGCCAAAAGCCACGCCGGCGGGCCGATGGCGGAGGTCGTCGTCAACTCGACCTCGAAGATGAGCGATGCCGACGTGCGCGCGATCGCGACCTATCTGAAGAGCCTGCCGCCGGCCCGGCGCGAGACCATTGTGACGCCGCCGGACGCAGCCGAGATGAAGGCCGGCCAGGCGGTCTACGCAAAGCTCTGCATCGCCTGCCACGAGGCCGACGGCACGGGAGCGCCACGGATCTATCCGCCGCTGCCGGGCAATGCGCTGCTGCAATCGAACAATCCGTCCTCGACCTTGCGCATCATCCTCGACGGTGCCCACACCGTGACGACGCCGCGCGCGCCGAACACCGGCGAGATGCCGGCTTACGCCAAGCAGCTGTCCGACGCCGAGATCGCCGCGGTGACGAACTACATCCGCAATTCCTGGGGCAATGCCGGCCCGCTGGTGACACCGGCACAGGTGGCAAAAGCAAGGAAGCGAGAGGCGAATGGGGAATAGCGAGTGGCGAATGGCCCAGAACCATTCGCTATTCGCCATTCGCGCGCGACAGCGCTCACCGCTCTTCATCCCCCGTGAACACGAATTTCGGCATCTCCCATTTGTAGCGCACCGCAAGCAGGCGGAAGCTGATGCCGAGGACAAATGTCAAAATGGTCCAGAGCTCCGCGTTGAGCTTGAGACCGAACGCGGTCGCATAGAACAACCCCGTCACCACCGAGACGCTGGCATAGAGCTCGGAGCGAAACAGCAGCGGCACGTCGTTGCAGAGCACGTCGCGCAGCACGCCGCCGGCGCAGCCCGTCACCATGCCCGAGACGATGACGATCGGCAGCGAAGCATCCATCTGCCAGGCTACGTCGCAGCCGGCCATGGTGAAGACGACGAGACCGATGGCATCGAGCACGATGAAGGCGACCTTCAGCCGGTGCACGAGGCGCGCAAACAGGATGGTGAGGAAGGCGGCGCCGCCGGCGAGCGCGAGATAGATCGGGTTCTGCACCCAGGCCAGCGGATAATGTCCGAGGAAGAGATCGCGCAACGTGCCGCCGCCGAGCGCGGTGATGCAGCCGAGGAAGCAGACGCCCAGCCAATCCATGCTGCGGCGTCCGGCAGCGAGCGCAGCCGTCATGCCCTGCGCCGCCACCGCGGCCAAGGACAGGAAATGCAGCACGCTATCGGTAGGCGGCAGGCTCCACATCGCGTGTTCCCTCCTCCATGGCCCTCGAACTCAGGCGTGGGTTCCCATGGAACAGGTTCCCGATTCCCCACACCGAGGCAACATGCGACGAAAGCACCAAGGCGGCGGAACAGAATCTCGCACCTGAGGGTTGTCCCGGGGTCATAACCGAGGAGACCAAATCGATGGCAGACGACCGTTTTCCCAACGATCCGTACCGCCCGAACCTCGCCGACGATGAGTACTCTCGCGCGGCGCGCCGGGATGCCGACCTGCAGGCCGATCCCGAGCTCGGGGAAGGCCCCGCCTCCAGCGGCAAGATCGCGCTGTTTGCGGTCGCTGTCGCCCTGGTGCTGGGCGCAGTGTTCTACGGCTTGAACAATTCCAGCACCACCAACGAGGCCAGCAACACACCGGCCTCGCAGACTGCGCAGACGCAGCCGACCAATCCGGCCGCACCTCCCGGCATGCGTGACGTGACGCCGCGCAGCAACACCGAGCCGGGCGTGACCACGGGTGCAGCGCCGAACAGGCCGGCCCCGAATACGCCAGCTCCGTCCGACGGCGCGAAGTAACATTTCGTAATGATGCGCGAGAGCGGCGGGATGCAACATCCCGCCGCTCTTCGTTTGGCTAAAGCGCGATGGGATTAGGATGAATCGTCATCGCGCTTTAGGTTATTGTTTGAGCATGATCTTCTCGGAAAACCGCCACGCACTTTTCCGGATCATGCTCTACCCGAACATCTTGTTGAGCTCGCCGCCGGGATAGCCGCCGCCGAGCTCGGTGAAGGTCCCCTTCTCCGCCATCTCCTTGGCCGCGCGCATGAAGCCGCCCCAGGCGGCGCGGGCGAGCGAGCCGCCGACGCTGATGCGGCGCACGCCAAGATCCTGGGCTTCCTGCAGCGACAGGCCGGAGCCGCCGATCAGAAGATTGAACGGCTTCGGTGCGACCGCCTTGACCACCGCGGCGATGTCCTCGCGGCTCTTCAGACCCGGCGCATAGAGGCAGTCGGCGCCGGCATCGGCATAGGCGGTGAGCCGGTCGATGACGAGCTTGAGATCGGTCACGCCCCACAGATAGGCCTCGCAGCGGCCGACCAGCAGCGTGCCGCTGTCGCCGATCGCCTTGCGCGAGGCCTTGATGCGCTCGACGGCCAGCGCGCGATCGTAGAGCGGCTTGTCCTTGTCGCCGGTGGAATCCTCGATCGAGAGGCCCGCAACGCCGGTGCGCACACCGCGCTCGACATTGTCCGCGACCTTGTCGGGCTCGACCGCAAAGCCACCCTCGAAATCGGCGTTCACGGGGATGTCGACAGCCGAGCTCAATGCTGCCAGATGCTGACAGACGTCCTCGACGGTGACGTGGTTGTCGGCCTTGCCGATGGTCCAGGCAAAGCCCGCGCTCGATGACGCGATCGCCTTGAAGCCGAGATGCTGCAAGGCTTTCGCGCTGCCGACATCGACCGGATTGGGCAGGATGAAGCAGCCGCTCTCGTGCATCTTCCTGAACGTCGCGCGCTTGTCAGCGGTCGTCACGTGCATGTTTCTCTCCCTTGTTAGCCGCGCAGAGATAAGGCTGCGTGCCCGGCCGCGCCAGTGTCTCCGCCCTCAAAGGCGAGCGGAGCAATCAAGACCACTGGAAGTAAATGCTGCCATCGGCTATCTGACGGCATGTTCCTATCGATTGCGACCACCCATCAACCGGCCACCGACCTCGGCTACCTGCTCAACAAGCATCCCGAGCGGATGCATGAGCTCGAGCTGACCTACGGCAAGGTCCTTGTATTCTATCCCGAAGCCCGCGAGTCGCGCTGCGAGGCGGCGCTGGTGCTCGACGTCGATCCAGTCGGCCTCGTCAGGGGCAAGGGACAGGGCGAAGGGTTGCTCGATCAATACGTCAACGACCGTCCGTACGCGGCCTCCTCGTTTCTCTCGGTAGCGCTGAACAAGACGTTCCGGACCGCCATGAATGGCGTGAGCAGCGCGCGGCAGGAGCTCGCCGACAGCGATCTTCCGCTGGAGGCCGTGGTCACCCCGCTGCCGATGCGCGGCGGCGAGCGCGTGGTGCGGCAGCTGTTCGAACCGCTCGGCTGGCTCGTCGACCTCGAGCCGGTCCCGAGCCCGAACGTCGACACGGCCGGCAAGGCCTATGCACGCCTGCGCCTGAGCGGGACGGCCCGGCTCAGCGCCCTCCTCAATCATCTCTACGTGCTCATCCCGGTCATGGACGACGCCAAGCATTATTGGGTGGGCGACGATGAGATCGACAAGCTGCTCAAGCGCGGCGAAGGCTGGCTTGAACAGCATCCAGCCAAGGAGCTGATCGTCCGTCGCTATCTCCGTCATCGCGGCACGCTGGCACGCGTTGCGCTGGAACGCCTTGCCCCCGAGACCAAGGACGATCCTACCGAGCCCGACGAGCGCAGCGGCGACGAGGACACGCTCGAGACGCCGATCCGGCTCAACGACCAGCGGATGGCCGCGGTCGTCGAGGCGCTGCGTGCGACCGGCGCCAAGACCGTGGCCGACCTCGGCTGCGGCGAAGGCAAGCTCTTGCAGCACCTCCTCCGCGAACGCTGGGCCGACCGGCTGATCGGCCTCGACCCTGCCGTGAACGAATTGCAGCGGGCCGTACGGCGCCTCAAGCTGAACCTGCCCGGCGGCCCGCCGGAAGGCCGCGTGTCGCTGCTGCACGGCTCCCTGACCTACTACGACAAGCGCTGGGCCGAGGCGGATGCCGCAGCGCTGGTCGAGGTCATCGAGCACCTCGATCCCGACCGCCTTCCGCTCGTCGAACGTGTCCTGTTCGGCGCGGCGCGGCCGCGCGCGGTCGTCGTCACCACGCCCAACGCCGAATACAACGTGCTGTTTCCGACGCTCGCGGCGGGCAGCTTCCGCCATCGCGACCATCGGTTCGAATGGACCCGCACCGAGTTTCGCGACTGGGCGGACAGGATCGGCACGGCGTACGGCTACCGCGCCGAATTCAGCGACATCGGCGCGAGCGACCCGGCGCTCGGATCACCCACCCAAATGGCCGTCTTCACGCGATAGCTTCAAACGATGAAACTCGAGATTCCCGACTTCTCGCTGGTCGTGCTGATCGGCTCGACCGGATCCGGCAAATCCACCTTCGCGGCAAAGCATTTTCTGCCGACCGAGGTGATCTCGTCGGATTATTGCCGCGGCCTGGTGGCGGACGACGAGACCAACCAGAGCATCAGTGCGGACGCCTTCGACCTCGTGCGCGAAATCGCCGGCAAGCGCCTGAAGCATCGCCGGCTTGCGGTCATCGACGCAACCAACGTCCGCCCTGCCGAGCGCAAGGGCTGGGTCGAGCTGGCGCGCAAATGGCACGCCCTACCGATCGCCATCGTGTTCGATCCAGGCATCGACGTCTGCATCGCGCGCAACAAGGAGCGTCCCGACCGCGCGTTCGGCGGACAGGTCGTGCAACGCATGGTCTCGGAGATCCGGCGCGGCTTCGGCGGCCTCCAGCGCGAAGGCTTTCGTCAGGTGTGGAAGCTCTCGGATGTCGAGGCCATCGACGCCGCCACCATCGCGCGCCAGCCGCTCTGGACCGATAAACGCGGAGATCACGGCCCGTTCGACATCATCGGCGACGTTCACGGCTGCGCAGACGAATTGCAGGCGCTGCTCGCGCTGCTCGGCTACGGCGTGCAATGGTCGGCTGACCGTAGCGTCACCGTGACGCCACCCGAGGGACGGAAGCTAGTCTTCGTCGGCGATCTCGTCGATCGCGGCCCCAACACGCCGGATGTGCTGCGCATCGCAATGAGCATGACGGCGGCCGGCACCGCGTATGTCGTCCAGGGCAATCACGACCGCAAGCTCCAGCGCTGGCTTGCCGGCCGCAAGGTCACGGTTGCGCATGGCTTGCAACAATCGATCGATCAACTCGCCCATGAGGACCGCGGCTTCCGCGACGGCGTCGCCACCTTCCTCGACGGGCTCCGCAGCCATGTCTGGCTCGACGGCGGACGGCTTGCAGTTGCGCATGCCGGGCTGAAAGAAGACATGATCGGCCGCGGCTCGGGCGCGGTCCGGGAATTTGCGCTGTTCGGCGAGACCACTGGCGAGATCGACTCCTACGGCCTGCCGGTCCGCGCCGACTGGGCGGCCAAGTACCGGGGATCGACGACCGTCGTCTACGGTCACACGCCGGTGGTCCGGGCCGACTGGGTCAACAATACGCTCTGCATCGACACAGCCTGCGTCTTCGGCGGCAAGCTGACGGCCTTGCGCTGGCCCGAGAAGGAGATCGTCGAGGTTGTGGCGGAACGCGTTTGGTCCGAACCGGTGCGGCCGCTGGCAAGCCCTGCCGACCCAGCTTCGGCCCAAGCCGACGCCGATCAGGTGCTTGACATCGAAGACGTCGTCGGACGGCGCTGGATCGAGACCGAGCTGCGCGGCCGAATCGTGGTCGCGGAGGAGAATGCGACTGCGGCACTGGAGGTGATGAGCCGGTTCGCGCTCGCACCGCAATGGCTCGCTTATTTGCCACCGACGATGTCGCCTTCGGAAACCAGCGCGCGCGAGGGTTGGCTGGAGCGGCCCGAAGAGGCTTTTGCGCATTTTCGCGAACGCGGCGTCAGCGAGGTGGTGTGCGAGGAGAAGCACATGGGCTCCCGCGCGATCATCGCGCTGTGCCGGACGGCGAGCGCGGCCGCTGCCCGGTTCGGCGTGCCCATCGGCGAGACTGGCGCGATCTGGACCCGGACCGGGCGCGGCTTCTTCAATGACGCCGCGACGACCGAGGCGCTTTTGGCACAATTACGGCACGCGGTGGACGGCGCGCGCCTGTGGGAGGAGCTTGGCAGTAACTGGCTGCTGCTCGACGCCGAGATCATGCCCTGGTCGGCCAAGGCCGGTAGCCTGATCGAAAGCCAGTACGCACCGGTTGCCGCCTCGTCCGCGGCGGGACTGTCCGCGGCGGCGGACGCACTGACGCGTGCCACCAAGCGCGGTCTCGACATCGCCGGCCTTCGCGATCGCTTCGCCGACCGCCTTCTGCGCGCGGAGCGCTATGGCAAGGTTTGGGCGCCCTATATCTGGCCGGTGAGCGGCGTTGCCGATCTCAGGGTTGCGCCGTTCCATCTGCTCGCAAGCGAGGGACGCGTCTGGTTCGACCATGATCACGTCTGGCACATGAAGCTCGCCGACCGGCTGGCCGCCGCCTCCGACGCGGTCATCAGGAAAACGCAGTGGCGCACGGTTGCTCTCGACGACGAGCCCGCCATCGGCGATACCATTGCCTGGTGGGAAGCCATGACGAACCAGGGCGGTGAAGGGATGGTGGTCAAGCCACGCGACTTCATTGCTCGCGGCAAGAAGGGCCTCATTCAGCCCGCGCTGAAGGTGCGCGGGCGCGAGTATCTTCGCCTGATCTACGGTCCCGAATACGATGCGCCCGAACACATTATCCGGCTGCGCCAGCGCAATCTCGGCGGCAAGCGCAACCTCGCCCTGCGCGAATTCGCTCTCGGCCATGAGGCGTTGAAGCGCTTTGTCGCCCGCGAGCCGCTCCGGCGGATTCACGAGTGCGTATTCGCCGTGCTGGCACTTGAGAGCGAGCCGGTCGATCCGCGGCTCTGAGGCTTTCGTGGCCGCTACCGCGCGGCCTGGTCATGCACGGCGCGGCTGTCCTTCGGCGCCTCGTCGCGATCGTTCATGCCGTAGTCGCGGATGACGCTGGCGATGCGCAAGTGATAGTCGGCGAAGATCTGCGCCCTGCCCCTGGCCTGGGTGCGGCGGTGCTCCATCGTGTTGCGCCAGGCCTGGACGGCCGCTTCATCCCGCCAGAACGACACCGACAGGATCTTGCCCTTCTCAGTCAGGCTCTCGAATCGCTCGACCGAGATGAAGCCGTCGATGGTCTGCAGCAGCGGCTTCAGATCGGCTGCAAGGTCGAAATAGGTCTGGCGGTGTTCCGGCTTGGGCCAGACCTCGAAGATCACGGCGATCATGGGCGTCTCCTGCTGTTGGTGGGCCTACAATACCACCTTGCGCAGGAAGGTGCGTTCTTCGGCGAGGATGAATTTCTCCGCCTCGGCAAAGTTGAAGTTTGCCATACCGTCGAGATCGGCGCGCAGCCGTTTGCGATAGGCTTCATAGGCGGCCAGGCTCTCGAACGAGATCAGGGCGGACGCAATGTTGTTGGTACCCTCATGCGGCATGAAGTAGCCAATCAACTCGCCGCCACATCTCGGGATGATGGTGAGCCAGCGCTTCGAATATTCCTCGAACTGCGCGCGCTTGAAGGGATCGAGCTGATAGCGGATGAAGACGGTGACGGACATGATGGGCTCCTTTGTTTTCGCCGTCATTGCGAGCGTAGCGAAGCAATCCAGGAGTCCCTCCGCGGACGCAGTCTGGATTGCTTCGCTTCGCTCGCAATGACGTGTTCGTGACAACACGCTACGCCCTTGCCCGACACCAACGCTTCGGTTACCATCGAAGCATGAAATCAGGACCCGACATCGCCATGGTCGCCTCGCTGGTCGGTGATCCCGCCCGCGCCAACATGCTCACTGCGCTGATGAACGGCCGTGCGCTCACGGCGAGCGAGCTGGCTCAGGAGGCCGGCATCACGCCGCAGACCGCAAGCTCGCATCTGTCGAAGCTCGAGGCCGGCGGCCTGATCGAGCCGGAGAAACAGGGCCGCCACCGCTATTACCGCCTCACCGACGACGACGTCGCCGGCGTGCTCGAGGGGCTCGCCGGCCTTGCCGCGCGGACCGGCCATATGCGCGTGCGCACCGGGCCGAAGGACCCTGCGCTGCGGCGCGCGCGGATCTGCTACGACCATCTCGCCGGCGACCTCGGCGTGCAGATGCTGGACTCCTTGCGCGAGCGGCATCTGGTCAGGCAGAGGAAGCAGGAGATCGAGCTGACCGCCGAGGGCGAGCGCTTTCTTGTGAAGCACCTGCAGATCTCGCCCGACATGCTCAGCCATCCGCGCCGCCCGGTCTGCAAGGCCTGCCTCGACTGGAGCGAGCGGCGGCACCATCTCGCCGGCACGTTGGGCGCGGCCATGATGCAACGGTTCGCCGAGTTGAAATGGGCCGCGCGCGATCCCACGCCCGGCAGCCGTATCGTGAATTTCACCCGTACCGGCGAGAAGCAGTTCGCTGCGCTGTTCGCGAATGGGAAGGACTGATCACACAAGCTCTGTGAGATCGCACGTTTGCGTGTGAATGTGCACTCTCGTCATGGCCGGGCTTGACCCGGCCATCCACGTCTTTATTGCGGCTGGCACGTGGATGCCCGGGCCTTCGCCTCGCCGAAGCGGCTTCGGCCGCGCAGGCGGGACAAGCCCGGGGCATGACGGAGACCGTGATGAACCGCATCTTCCTGGCCGCGCTTGCCGCCGCCCTTCTCGTTTCCCAACTGACATCGACCCGCGCCGCCGACACTGCGCCCCGCGAGCCCTATGGCATCGCGCTCGAAGGCTTTGCTTATCCTTACCCCGTGCACTTGCTCCCCGTCGTCAACGACGGCGAGCAGCTCAGCATGGCCTATATGGATGTCGCCGCGGCACGGCCGAACGGCCGCACCGTCGTGCTGCTGCACGGGCGCAATTTTCCGTCGAGCTATTGGGCGCCCGTGATCAAGATGCTGAGCGAGGCCGGCTTTCGTGTCGTGGTGCCGGACCAGGTCGGTTTCGGCAAGTCTTCCAAGCCGGCGGGCGAGCTGCATTTCGACAATCTGGCGCGCAACACCATTGCGCTGCTCGATCACCTCAAAATCGACAAGGCCGAGATCGTCGCGCATTCGCTCGGCGGCATGCTCGGCGTGCGCATCGCCCGGGCCTATCCCGACCGCCTCGTCCATCTGGTGCTGACCGCGCCGATCGGGCTCGAGGACTACCGCCTCTACGTGCCGCCGACGCCGACCGAGAAGATGATCGAGACCGAGGACAAGCTCACCGCCGACGGCTATCGCAAGCAGCTCCAGACCAATTACGCAATCAAGCTGCCGGCCGAGGCGATCACGCCGTTCATCGAGGCCCGCTTCAATATCAAGGGCAGCCCGGACTATCCGCGCTGGCTGCGCGCCTTCGTCTCTTCCGGCCAGATGATCTATCGTGAACCGGTGGCGCACGAGATCCCGCTGATCGCGACACCGACTCTGTTCATCAT
This sequence comes from Bradyrhizobium yuanmingense, assembly GCF_025200905.1. Lineage (NCBI taxonomy): Bacteria > Pseudomonadati > Pseudomonadota > Alphaproteobacteria > Hyphomicrobiales > Nitrobacteraceae > Bradyrhizobium > Bradyrhizobium yuanmingense. The sequence goes on from NZ_CP104173.1 coordinate 4,405,556, forward strand.
GGGCGCGGACGACCACAACGCGCCGGGCCGGCCGCTCGCGCCGGAGGCGCTGCGGGCCAAGATGGGGCAGAACGCAGAGCTTGCGAAGCAGCTCGCCGCGAAGATGCCGAACGCGCGGGCCGAGGTGATCCCCGGCACCGGCCATCTCGTGTTCCTGGAGGCGCCGGAGACGTACAAGGAACTGGTGCTCGGCTTTCTCGGCCGCTAGCGACACCAGCGTGTCGTCCGGGACCAGATGCGGGGAACGTTCATGCCGCATTCAGGTCATGATTGGCAGGTTTGGATCGCGACGTGCCGGCACGTTTCTCCAATTTTAACGTGTCGAATCGTGTCTGTTGATTCATTGTGCGCCACAAGCGCCATCCCCCTAAGCCTGCCCCCAGGACGAGAAGGAAGATCAAAAATGAAATACCTGTTAGCCGCCGTCATGCTCGCCAGCGCGGCCGTCGTCGGTTTCAGCGAGGCGGCCAGCGCCGCCGAGGGCTGCGGCCGAGGGTTTTATCGCGGCCCCTATGGTCAGTGCCGCCCGATGCGTGGCGCAGTCGTCGTGCGCCCCGCCCCCGTGGTGGTCGCCCCGCCGGTCGTCGTGGTGCCCCGCGCGCGCGTCTGCCCCTACGGCTTCCGCTGGTACGCCGGCCGCTGCCGTCCTTACTGATCTTCTTCGCACTCCAGAATGGCCGCGCGGCATCCGCTGCGGCCATTTTCTTTTGGGGCTCTGACTTTCGCCCACGGAGCCGGGCGTCTCCAGAAAAGAAACGGGGACCGCCAGCGGCGATCCCCGTTGAGTCCGCGAATGGTCGCGAGCTTACCAATAATGGCGGCGGCGCCAGCGCCGACGGTGCCGGCGCCAATGACGGCGGTGCCAGCCCCAGTGGCGGCCACGCCCACGCCAGTGAACCTGCTCAGGAGCGAGTTGCGCAGCTTCCTCACTGGTCGTGACAGCGGGATGAGCGTCGGGATTGCCTTGCGGCGCGTGAGTGGGATCAGCGAGCGGCTGCGGTGACAGCGGCGCGGCCTGTGCCGCGGTCGCGGCGAAGGCAGCGGCGCCCGCCGTCAATCCCAAGGCAAGTTTCAAAAAGTTCCGGCGCTCCATCGTTTCTTCCTTCTTGGATCATCGTGCACGTGATGCAGAAGGAATGTCGCTGCAACGCCATGAACCGAAGCTGAAGCCGGCGTTCAGATTCATGCGAGCCGAGATGAAGAATTCGTAACTCCGTCCGGGTTACAGAACCTCGCTACGTCGCGAACTCCTGCGCCAGCACCAGCGTCTCGCGCGAGCGCTTCACGTCGGGCCAGTCGCGGTTGAAGTCGGTGACGAGCTTTTTCAGCGCATCACCTTTCAGCATCGCGTTCAGCTTGGCCTCGTCATCGAACTGATACATCGCCTGGTGCAGCGAGGGATCGTCGAGGCTCCAGAATCGCCACGCCTTGCTCACGCCGAAGGCCTGCACCGCGTCGGGCAAATGTTCCGTCTCGTACCAACGGTCGAAAGCAGCGCGCTTGGCGGCGTCGGACACGACGGCGCGAACGACGAAGAAGGCTGCTGGCATCGGATTTCCTCCTGTTGTTTGGGGCGAGCCTAGCCGGTTAAGCCGCCGGCGACAAAAGGAGTCGCCGCCGGTGTCGGAATGGGCGCCCTTCGTTCGTCCTTTGCGTTGAACCGGCACACGGAGACAGCAAATGGCCGACCTCACCCTGACCACCTTCGATTGGGTTCCCGCAGCGCCGCGAGGCTTCGTGCGCGACTTCCGCGTGCGCTGGGCCCTCGAAGAAGCCGCCTTGCCCTATCGCGTCGCCAGCGTGCCATTCGACGACCGCGGGCCCGCGCACTTCGCCCACCAGCCGTTCGGCCAGGTTCCGTGGCTGACCGACGGCGACCTCTCGATCTTCGAGACCGGCGCGATCCTGCTGCATCTCGGCGGCCTCAGCGAGAGGCTGATGCCAAAGGACCCGCGCGGCCGCACTGAAGCGGCGGAGTGGGTGTTCGCGGCGCTCAATTCGGTGGAGATGGCCAGCCTGCCCTGGGGCATGTCCAAATTCATGGGACATCCGACCGACACGGCAGCATGGAAATTCGTGGACGACTTCCTCAAGCTTCGGCTCAAGCATCTCGAGGCGGTGCTGGCCAGCCGCGAATGGTTGGCGGGCTCCTTCTCCGTCGCCGACATCCTGATGGCGGACGTGCTGCGCGTCGTCGATGGTTTCAACGGGCTGACGGATAGTCCTGCCTGCCGCGCTTACGTCGCGCGCGCCACCGGACGTCCGGCGTTCGCCAAGGCCCACGCCGACCAGCTGGCGCATTTCGCCGCGGCGGATAAGGCGCGCGGGGCGTGATGCACCTCACATAATCGATGCTGTGCTTGGCATAGAGTCGCCGGCATCGGAACGATTCAATTCGACAGGTGACCCATGGTCCGCATCGAATATCTCAAGCGACAGATCGCCCGCGCCGAGCGGTTGGCCAAGGCCATCCTCGACCGGCAGACCGCCGACCGGCTCCAGGCCTACGCCGCCGAATGCCGCGCCGAATTGTCGGAGCTGACAGTCAAGCAGGCCGCGTGAGGCTTGCTGGCGCTGGAGGCGTCTGATGCGTAGGGCGGACTAGCGATAGCGTAATCCGCCACTTCTCCATCCGATGACGCACACCTTGGTGGATTACGCTTCGCTAATCCACCCTACACCTCACACCAGCTTCAGCGGCGCATCGGCAACGACCCTGAGGTCAATGCTGCCGATCAACGCCGCACGCCGCGCCTCCGCAGCACTGATGGCCTCGTCCGTCTGCCGCAACGTCGAGACATTCGAGCCGAGCGAGACGATCCCGCCGAGCACCAGCGCAATCGATCCGAGCGCGGCAGTCTGACCAAATCCGAACAGACCGAGGATCGTCACCAGCAGCAGCGCCGCCCCGCCACCGATCGCGATCTTGGACGCCAGGATGTACTTGCGGCACCGCTCAGCGATCTCGGCGAGCTCTTCGATCCGATCTTCGATGTCGGAGATTTCGTCGGAAGGATCGTCTTCGGTCATTGGATCGAGCGTGCCAAATCAGAAGGAGCCTGTCGCCCGCATGAGCAAAGCGACATGCGGGACCTCGGCAAAGGGCCGGATTTCGCTGCGCTCATCCGGGCTACCTCCTATTACAACGGCAAATTGTCGTGCTTCTTCGCCGGCATTTCCGTCTTCTTGTCCTTCAGCATCGCCAGCGCCCGCGCGATGCGCTTTCTTGTCGAGTGCGGCATGATGACGTCGTCGATATAGCCGCGCTCGGCGGCGATGAACGGCGACAGGAAGCGGTCCTCGTATTCCTTGGTCCGGGCGGCGATCTTGTCGGGGTCGCCGATATCGCTGCGGAAGATGATCTCGACCGCGCCCTTGGCGCCCATCACGGCGATCTGGGCGGTCGGCCAGGCGTAGTTCATGTCGGCGCCGATCTCCTTGGAGGCCATGACGTCGAAGGCGCCGCCATAGGCCTTGCGGGTGATGATGGTGACGAGCGGCACGGTGCACTGCGAATAGGCGAACAGGAGCTTCGCGCCGTGCTTGATCAGGCCGCCATATTCCTGCGCGGTGCCGGGCAGGAAGCCCGGCACGTCGACGAAGGTGACGATCGGGATGTTGAAGGCGTCGCAGAAGCGGACGAAGCGTGCCGCCTTGCGCGATGCGTCGCTGTCGAGCACGCCGGCCAGCACCATCGGCTGGTTGGCGACGAAGCCGACCGTGCGCCCGGCAATGCGACCAAAGCCGGTGACGATGTTCTTGGCGAAGGCTTCGGCGATCTCGAAGAAGTCGCCCTCGTCCACGACCTTCAGGATCAGCTCCTTCATGTCATAGGGCTTGTTCGGATTGTCGGGGATCAGCGTGTCGAGCGACATGTCGACCCTCTCGATGTCATCGAAGCTCGGCCATTCCGGCACGCCGTCGGTGTTGTTGGAGGGCAGGAAGTCGATCAGGCGACGCATCTGCAAGAGGGTCTCGACGTCGTTCTCGAAGGCGCCGTCGGCGATTGAGGAGCGCGTGGCGTGCACCGAGGCGCCGCCGAGCTCTTCGGCGGTGACGACCTCGTTGGTCACGGTCTTCACGACGTCCGGGCCGGTGACGAACATGTAGCTGGTGTTCTTCACCATGAAGATGAAGTCGGTCATCGCAGGCGAATAGACGTCGCCGCCGGCGCAGGGGCCCATGATGACGGAGATCTGCGGGATCACGCCCGAGGCAAGCACGTTGCGGCGGAAGACGTAGGAATAGCCGGCGAGCGCGGCGACGCCTTCCTGGATGCGGGCGCCGCCGGCGTCATAGAGGCCGATGATGGGCGCCCTCGCCTTCATCGCCATGTCCTGGAGCTTCGTGATCTTCAGCGCATGCGTTTCCGAGAGTGAGCCGCCGAACACCGTGAAGTCTTTGGCAAACACAAAAGTCTTGCGGCCGTTGACGGTGCCCCAGCCGGTGACGACGCCGTCGCCCGGCACCTTGCTCTTCTCCATGCCGAACTCGGTGGAGCGGTGCTCGACGAACATGTCGAACTCCTCGAACGATCCCTTGTCGAGCAGAAGCTCGATGCGCTCGCGGGCCGTCAGCTTGCCGCGGGCGTGCTGCGCCTCGATGCGCTTCTCCCCGCCGCCGAGCTTTGCGCCGGCACGACGATCTTCAAGGGCGTCCAGGATGTGTTTCATTTGCTCCCGCCAGTTCTTAAGTGATGGGCGGGTTCTAACACGGCATTTTGCGGCCCGGAAAGCCGCTTTCGCCGTCGCAGGGCTGCCCTGCCGCAGCGGGAAAGCGCAAGGAATTACAAAGTTTTGCCCAGGAGGCGAGCGTGAGCGAAGGAACGGCCGAGACGGGCGCTGCGACAGGCGGCGTCAACATCCTGCTGCGGCTGGAGGGCCTCACCCTGTTTGCAGGGATGGTGACGCTCTATGCGGCCTGGGACGGGTCGTGGCTGGTGTTTGCGCTGCTGTTCTTCGTACCCGATCTGAGCTTCCTGGCCTACCTGTCCGACGCCAGGTTCGGCGCGATGGTCTACAACGCCGCCCACAGCTACTTGGTGCCGGTGGCGCTGCTGACGCTGGGCTTCGCCCTCGCCTCGCCCCTCATCCTCTCCATCGCCTTGATCTGGCTTGCCCATATCGGCATCGACCGGGCGCTCGGCTACGGCCTGAAATATTCCGCCGGGTTCGGCTTCACCCACCTGGGGCGGATTGGGCGGCAGAAGGATTCCTGACCTCACATTTGGCAGCCCGGCAGGTTGACCGGGCCGACCGATTCAGGCTTGCTCCGAGTCAGATCAGGCGCCGAATGTTGCGTGAGCCCAGTCGGTACGGCGGTGATCATCTGCCCTGGCTCCAGCGTCTACCTACTGGCATCACCGAGATGTCCGCGACGGTCGTCCCCTTGCCGCCGAACCCAGCGTCCGAAACGATCGACTTCCTGCGCCGCATGGCCGGCATGGTGTCGGGGCGGAACGGCGAGATGCTGCTGCGCGCAGCCAGCATGATCGAACAGCTCGGCCAGCGGGCGATGTCGGCCGAGCGGCTCTATCATCAGGCGCAGGAAGAGAGCACGCGGAACGCCGAGCTGCGCGAGTCCGCCGAACTCGCCTCCGACGCCATGGTCGGCCAGATCGCGGCGCTGCGGGCACAGCTCGCCGAGCTCACCGCCGCGACCGCAGCCGAGCGCGCCGCCTTCGATGCCGAGCGCGGCAAGCTGCTCGCGCTGATGCAGCATGCCGAGCAGCATATTGGCAAGCTCACGACGGAGCTGGACAGCTTGCGCGCCTCCGTCGACAGCTTCAACGAAACCGCGGTCTCGGTGCCGATCGAGGTGCTGCGGCTGGCGCGGACGCAGTTCGATTATCTCTCCAGCGGCTTTGCCCGGCGCGGCGATCCGATCTCGCAGGCCATGAGCGAGATCGGCGGCTTTGCGATTGACCGGGCGCTCACGGCAAAACCCGACAACGCCTGAACTCCGTCCCCGAAATCGTCGACTTTCAGCTCGAGCTGGACCGCCGGGTTGGCGCTCAGAATTGCCGAGGAGTTGCCGATGGCTGCGTGGTGTTGCCATGACGTCATCATAGCGGTGACACCGAAACCACTACAAGGCCGGGCGTTCGAAAGCGATATCAGCGCAGCAAGAACCCACGACCGGAGAGAACAATGTTCGTCGATATCGATAATGCATCACTCGCGATGGCAGGCTCGAGCCTGCCCGGAGATCAACCTATCTTCATGATCAATCTTCTCCGTTATCGGAATGAGGCCTTGTACCGGGACAAGTCCGAGCTTCCGGCCTGTTGCGGCCGCGAAGCCTATTTTACGCGCTATGTCCCCGCATTTCGCAAGATCGCGACTCCGCAAGGGGTCAGGCCAACTTGGCTTGGATCTGTCGGAGCTCTGCTGGTGGCCGCGCAAGGCGAAGCCTGGCACGACGCCGCAATCGTCCGTTACCCTGACTTCGCGACCTTTCGAGCGATCGTCTTGAGCTCCGATTACCGGCGTGAGGCCGAGCCCCACCGTTTGGCCGCGCTCGCCGATTGGCGCCTGATTGCGACGACCGAGGTTCAGGTGCCGGCTGATCTGCAACCGCGCGCTTAAGCTGACCGTATGGGATCGGGTTGCTTCTCCATCAACCACACGGTCGCGCTAGATCGCGCCGATCTCGGCAAGGCAGGCTTGCGTCAGCGTCATGCGAGCCTCGATGTGCCGTGGCTCTTTGCAATCCATGTTGAGCGCGAACACGGTATGTGCCTCGCCCTTCTCGGCCCAGCCGACCATCCAGCCGAGCGACGGCTCGCCGCGCTCGGCGCCCAGGAGACCAGATTTGGCGCGGATGACGGCGTCGCCGACCTTGGTCGCCGGCAGGATGTCGGCGACGAGATCCTGGCTGCGCTTCGAGATCGGCAGCGCGCGGCGGCGCAGCCGGTCGACGAAATCGACTTGCTCGACCGGATCGATGCGCAAGGCCCCGGTGAGCCAGAACTGGTCGATGCCGCCGCCGATGTCGCGATTGCCATAGTCGAACGCGTCGACATATTGCTGCATACGCACCTCGCCGATGCGGCGCGCGATCTCCTGATAGACCGGCACCGCGCTCACGAGAATCGCGCTGCGCAGCGTGTGATCCTTGTTCCAGGTCTCGATCGGCCGCTTGACGCCGTCCCAGGCAAACACGTCCTTGTCGGGGTCAGTGACGACACCGGCCTCGAGCGCAATCAGCGAGTTGGGAATCTTGAAGGTCGAGGCCGGCAACTTGCCCTCGCCCGAGCGCTCCTTGTCGCTGGCGACGATCAGATAGTCCTCGACCTTGTAGCCGACGAAGGTGCCCGACGTGCCGAGGTCGGTGAAGCGCTTTGCAAGAGCGTCGCGGATTTCATTGCGCGGCGGCGCGACATGGGCGCGCGCGCGTCGAGGCAGGATCGCGGTTGCGGCGAGGAGGCCGAGGGTGGAACGGCGGGTCAGCAAAAGCGATATCCGTGAGCAGCGAAAACCAGCGCGACCATGCAGCCGCTAAGTGTTGAAACGATGACAGGTTGTGTTTACCGCCCCCGGCCCGACAGCCGCAGCACGAACACCAGCACCTCGGCGACGGCCTTGTAGAGATCTGGCGGGATCTCGTCGCCGAGCTCGACCTTCGACAGCGCGCCGGCCAGAACCTCGTTCTCCTCGATCGGAATGTCGTGGGCCTTGGCGATCTCGACGATCTTCTCGCCGATCGTGCCCTTGCCCTTGGCGACGACGACGGGCGCGCCAGATCCCTTCTCGTAATGCAGCGCGATCGCGAGCTTGGAGGGATTGCTCATGTGGCGCGATCCAGGAAGTGGCCGGCGCGAGCGGGCGCCGGAGCCGGCGGCGTGCCGTCGCGGACCACGATATCGCCGGGCTTGAGCTCGGCCTTCGTCAATGCCTGGCTGAGCTCACCGATGCCGGCGCGGAGCTGCTGCGCCGTGACCGGCCGCTCCGCCCACATCCGAACGAAGGTCTTGTCGCCGTTCAGCGTGATCAGCGCATGCACGGGTCCGGCCGGCTCGACATCGAGCGAGAAGCGCGCGCGCCAGGCGCGCTTGGCGGGATCGTCCGACTCATTGCCGCCGTCGCGCGAGATCTCGAACTGCGCCATCGCGGTACCTTGCGGGGTCGCGAACGGAATCTCGAAATTCCACTGCGGCACGGCCGGATCGATGCGGTGGCCGCTGGCGTCGGTGCGATCGGGAAGCGAGGCAATTTGCAACAGCGTCTGCCGCGCGATCGCGGCATCGGTGTCATCGAGCAGACGATGCACGGTCGCAGCCAGCGGCGTATCCGGTGCGAGCGACGGCGCGGCGATGGACTGAGGCGCCGGCAGCGCACCGCGGACCGGTGGAGGTGTCGGGTGTGCGGCCGCCTCGAAGATATGGGCGTCCGGCACGGACTTGTTGGAGCCCGGCACGTTGCCGGTCAGGCGCGGCAGGTTTTCCGTGACCTCCTGCAGCAGCCTCGCGGCAAGGCCCCCGGACATGGTGCGCGACACCAAGGCTTGCGGATTGTTCCCCGCCGCATGGGCCAGCACGGCGACAGCGAGCGCACCGCGCGACGCTTGCGCCGGTTGGGCGAGTTCCGGCAACGCCGCTTGGGCCGTTTCGCCCGCCAGCGCGGAGGCTGCGGTCTGCGTCGTTGCCGCAGCACTCGCCGGCAGCGCCACACCTGGCGCAGTTGCTTGCGGCGCGCCGGAGGTCGATGCCAGGGTCTGGCGCAACACCAGCAGAGCGGCCTTCAAGTCCGGGATCGTGCCGGAGGACGGCGTTGTGCCTGCGGCCAATGACGCCTCGAGAAACAGCCCTGACTTCTGGAACGCGGATTCGATATCGCCGCCGTCGAGGGCGGTGTTGAGCGGCGTCTGCTGCGCCAGCACATCGAGCACCGCCTGCTTCAGCCCTGCGGGCAGTTTGCTGTTCGTCACGACGGAGGCCAGGTTGGCGAACAGCGCTGCCTGGCTGCCCTGTTTGGTCGCGGCGTCGGCAGAGGCCGTCTGAACGGCGACCTGCTCGGACGGAGTGAGGGTGTTCCGTGCCGTGGCCACCGACGGCGCCAGCGGCGGGCTGTCCACCAGCGAGGCCGCGCGCGGCGTCAGCGTGACCTGATCTCCCGCCGCCTCGCCTGCCCCACCCATGACCGCGAGGCGAATGGTGCCGTTGCTCTGCGAGACCGCGAGCTGGAGATTCTGCCCCGGCGTCAACGCCACCTCCGACATCACGTCCATCGAGAGGTTAGCGATCGCGATCCGCACCAGATTGTCGGCGAGCACGCTGACCACCCTGGCATCGACGACACTGCCGGCTTGCAGCACGAGATCCGGCGTCGCCGCATCAGCCGGGCGGCTGGCAGCGTTGACGGGAGCGATGGGGGTGACCGGCGTCGGCATCTCGGCAGCCCTAGGGGAATGCTGGCTACCGTAACCGCTGCCTCGTAAACCTCTCGTTAACCTGGCACGGCCGGCGGCTTCACCGCCGCCAGAACCGTCGCAGCGGCCTGGAAATCCTTCAGGCGGGCGGCGCGGCGGGCGGCCGCCTCCTCGTCCAAGCCCCATTGCTCGACGTTCCAGTCCTCGTCGACATGGGCGGCGGCCCAGACCTGGTCGGCATCGCGCACGTCCTGGTCCAGCGCCAGCGCGAGCAGCGCCGATCCGGTCAGGGTGGTCACCATGTGGAGCGCGGCGACCGACCAGGGATCGCCGGGCAGCGCGGCCCGTGCGGCCTTCACCGCCTCCTCCGGCTGCTTCACGTGCATGACGCCTTCGGACAGGATGAAATGCGCACCCAGCGTCTGCGCCGCCCAGGACAGCACAGGATCCCAATGCGCGGCCTCCCGGGCGACCAGTCCCTCAGGATGGCCGGCACGATAGAACAGCAGGTCAGACTCGAAATATTTGGCGAGGTCGTCGCTGACGAGCTCGACGCGATCGATAACGCCCTCGACCACGCTGTTGGCGATGCGCGTCAACGGCATGGTCACGGGATCGATCGCCTCGCCTTGGGCGGACCATTCTGCGGCGACACTATCTGCGAGCGCGCGCGTCGGGATCACCAATTGGCGGCCGGAGGGCGTACGGATCGGCTTGCCGTCGAGAGTGATGGCGAAGCCGCCCTCGGCGTCGACGACGCCGGCCTCCTTGTAGAAGCGCTTGCGCAGCGGCGTGCGCGCGGACGCGCGCGCCGATTCCCGGGGATCAGGCGGGGGCTGCCCCGCAGCTTCTTCGAACAATTCGCGCATGTCGTTTTTTTGTTCCTGTCGTCAGTCGAATTACCAGTGTCGTCACGACCTCGCCAGTAGGACCAGGAGTGCTGCTAGTTCGCACACATGCGCGCGTACGTGCCGCGATCGGCCGGCCCCAGTCCTGCGGCTGCGCCGTCGTGAAGACATTTCGTGACGCGATCGCTGAACGAATTGCGCGGGAGCGGCTGGTAATTGTAGCGCGGCGGCGCGTCAAATTGCGGAACCTTGGGCACCTCGATCTTCGGCGGCGGTGGCGGCGCAGGCAGCGGTGGAGCGAGCCGCGCGGCGTCCGGCGAGACATATTGCGCGCGGGCGGCCGGCTCTACCAACAGAGTAGCCAAGAGCGCAAAGCAGATCGACAATCGTCTCATGGAGGAACATGTCGTGCGCCAGGCGCCCCTATTCAACCTCACTATTCTTCAGGCGCGTTCTCGATCGGATCAAATCTGGTTGCGTCCAGACCCAGCAGGTTCCACGACTGCTGCATGTGCGGCGGCAACGGCGCGGTGGCGTCGATCACGCCGCCGCGCGGATGCGGGATGACGATCCGGCGTGCGAGCAGATGCAGCCGGTTCTGCAAGCCGCCGGGCAGCTGCCAGTTCTCGATGTTGAAATATTTGGGATCGCCGACGATGGGATGGCCGATATGGGCCATGTGGGCGCGCAGCTGGTGGGTGCGGCCCGTCACCGGCTTCAGCGACACCCAGGTCAGCTTGTTACCGGCGGTCTCGACCACGGCGTAGTACGTCACCGCGTGGCTGGCGCCCTCATCGCCATGCTGGGCGATGCGCATGATGGTGTCGTCCTCGCCCTCCTCCTTCGCAAGGAAGGTCGAGATGCGCCCCTGCTTCGGCTTCGGCAGGCCCGGCACCAGGGCCCAATAGACCTTTCGTGCCGAGCGCGAGCGGAATGCACCGGTCAGATGCGAGGCGGCAAAGCGCGTCTTGGCGATCAGCAGACACCCTGAGGTCTCGCGATCGATACGGTGGACGAGACGCGGCTTCTGGCCCTTGGCATCACGCATCACCTCCAGCATCTGATCGATGTGCCGCGTCATGCCCGAGCCGCCCTGCACGGCAAGGCCGGCCGGCTTGTTCAGGACGAGGACGTCGTCGTCCTCCCAGATCGTCATCTCCTTCAGCGCCTTCAGCGTCTTCTGCGCGGCCTCCGAGAGCTCGCCGACGACCTTAGGCGCATCGAGCTTGAGCGGCGGGATGCGGACGCTCTGTCCCTCCTCCAGCCGGTCTTTGCTGTCGACGCGCTTGCCGTCGACACGCAGCTCGCCTTTGCGCACGACGCGCTGGATGTGGGAGAACGACAGGCCGGGAAAGCGCGCTTCCAGGAAACGGTCAACGCGCATGTTGTTCTCGTCGGCCGTGACCGTGACGGTTTGCACCTTGGTCGGCAGCAGCGCCTCGATGGACTTTGCAGGCGCAGGCCTCTCCTGGACTGCTTTTGGCGGACGCCGCTCGGCGCGATCGCCGACAAAGCGCGGCGGCTTCCCGCCGGGCTTGCCGCCCGGACGCGGCCCGGCCTTCTTCGCGCTACGCGCCTGATGCGCCCGCGAGTCGTCGCGCTCGTCACGCGAACGCGGCTTTGGGTTCATTCTCTTGATGCGGCGACTCATGCGGTTTTTCCAAGCTTTCGCGTCGACTGCGCATTGGCGCGGCGGGGCAGCGACGCAACCTGCGCGCCCACCTCCTTCTCCGCCAGCCGCAGCTCATATTGCTGTTGCAGGTTCATCCAGAATTGCGGGCTGGTGCCGAACCAGTGACCCAGGCGCAACGCCGTGTCGGCGGTGATGCCGCGCTGCCCGTTGATGATGCCGGTGATGCGATTCACAGGTACGTCGATCTGACGCGACAGCTCTGCGGCCGAAATGCCGAGTTCGCGCAGTTCTTCGGCGAGATGCTCACCGGGATGTGTTGGTGTATGAGCCATGGGAGTTTCCCCGGCGAGTAGCAAGATTTACGCGTTACGTAAACCGTAAATATACGCCCTGTAGCCCTAAGTCCCGCCCCGCTCCTTGCGCAGCTTGGCCCAGTAATCCAGCCGCTTCCTGATCTCGCGTTCAAAACCGCGCTCGGGCGGGTCGTAGAAGGTCTGGCGGCCCAGGGCCTCCGGGAAGTAGTCCTGGCCGGAGAAGGCGTCCGGCGCATCATGGTCGTATGCGTAGCCGGAGCCGTAGCCTTCGGACTTCATCAGCTTGGTCGGGGAATTGAGGATGTGCTTTGGCGGCAGCAGCGAGCCGGCCTGCTTGGCGACCTGCATCGCGGTGCCGAAGGCGGTGTAGACCGCGTTCGATTTCGGCGCGGTGGCGAGATAGACCACGGCCTGGGCGATGGCGAGCTCGCCCTCGGGATGGCCGAGGAAGTCGAAGGCGTCCTTGGCGGCATTGGCGATGACGAGCGCCTGCGGATCGGCCAGCCCGATGTCCTCGACCGCCATGCGCACGACGCGGCGGGCCAGGAACAGCGGGTCCTCGCCAGCGTCCAGCATGCGCGCGAGGTAATACAGCGCGGCATCGGGATCGGAGCCGCGCACCGATTTATGCAGCGCCGAGATGAGATTGTAGTGGCCGTCGGCCGATTTGTCGTAGATCGGCGCGCGGCGCTGCAGGATCTCCTGCAGCTGCGCGGCATTGAAAATCTCGTCCGCCCGCGCCGAACGCCAGACTTCTTCGGCGAGCGTCAACGACGCACGGCCATCGCCGTCGGCCATGCGCACCAGCACCGCGCGCGCCTCCGCATCGAGTGGCAGCTTCCTGCCCTCGACGGCTTCGGCATGCACGAACAGCTTATCGATCGCGGCGGCATCGAGCGAGCGAAACACCAGCACGCGCGCACGCGAGAGCAACGCCGCATTGAGCTCAAAGGACGGGTTCTCGGTGGTGGCGCCGACCATGACGACAGTGCCGTCTTCCATCACCGGCAGAAAGGAGTCCTGCTGGGCGCGGTTGAATCTGTGCACCTCATCGACGAACAGCAGCGTGCCCTTGCCCATCTCGCGACGGGCGCGCGCGGCATCGAACGCTTTCTTGAGGTCGGCGACGCCAGAGAACACCGCGGAGATCTGCTCAAAATGCAGATCCGTCGCGTCAGCCAGGAGCCGCGCCACCGTGGTCTTGCCGGTGCCGGGCGGGCCCCAGAACACCAGCGAGCCGAGCGTGCGCGTTTCCAGCATGCGCGTCAGCGCACCATCGGGGCCGAGGATGTGATCCTGGCCGACGACCTCCGACAGCGCACGCGGGCGCAGCCGGTCCGGCAGCGGATGCGGAGCATCGTGATCGAGCCCCGCCGCAGCAAAGAGAGTCGGTGTCTCCGTTGGTCGCTTCGGACTCATCCGCCCAGCGTGACGTTGATCTGCTGGCCACCACGCACCAGCGTGATGCGCCAGATCCGTGCCCGTTCACCTGCAGCCTTCTCGAGGTCGCCGGTCTTGCTGATCTTCTGATTGTTGACGGCCAGGATGATGTCGCCCTTCTGGAAGCCGACACTCGCAGCCGCGGTATCGCCGCCGATATCGGTGATCACGACGCCTTCGGTGTCGGCATCCAGACGCAGCTCATCGGCGACGGCCGGCGTGATGGTCGAAACCTTCGCGCCCTGGAACGGCGAACGCGCGGTGACGACGAGCTCGTTGCGCCCGGTGTCGGGCGCGGTCTCCAGCGCTACCGTGAGCTTCACCGACTTGCCGCCGCGCTGCACGTCGAGCTGCGCGGTGCCGCCGAGCGGACGGGTTGCGAAGCGATAGTCGAAGGCGTTGGGATCATCCACGATCTGGCCGTCGATCCCGGTGATGAGGTCGGAGGATTTCAGGCCGGCTTTCGCCGCCGGACCGTTCGACACCACGCTCGCGACCAGCGCACCGGTCGGCGAGCGCAAGCCGAGGCTCTCGGCGATGTCGGGCGTCACCGCCTGCAATTTTGCTCCTAACCAGGGCCGCTTCACCGCCTTGCCGCCGCTCTTGGCGGAGGCGACGACGACGCGCACCATGTTGGCGGGAATCGCAAAGCCGATGCCTTGCGAGCCGCCGGAGCGCGAATAGATCGCGGTATTGATGCCGGCGAGCTTGCCACCCATGTCGACCAGCGCGCCGCCGGAATTGCCCGGGTTGATCGCCGCATCGGTCTGAATGAAGAACTGATAGTCGGTGATGCCCACTTGCGTGCGCGCCAGCGCCGAAATGATACCCTGGGTCACGGTCTGGCCGACGCCGAACGGATTGCCGATCGCGAGCACGACGTCGCCGACCAAGAGCTCATCGGAATTGGTGAAGTCCAGCGTCGGGAACTTCTCCTTGCTGTCCTTCAGGCGCAGCACGGCGAGATCGGTCCGGGAATCCTTGAGCAGGATCTCGGCCTCGAACTCGCGCTTGTCCGACAGCGACACCTTCACCTGGTCGGCGCCCTCGATGACGTGGACGTTGGTGACGACGAGGCCGGAGGCATCGACGATGACGCCGGAGCCGAGCGAGCGCTGCATCTGCTCGGGCTGCTGGCCCGGCACGCCGAAGAAGCGGCGGAAGATCGGATCGTCCAGTAGCGGATTGCGGTTCTGCACCACCTTGGCGGCATAGACGTTGACGACCGCCGGCTGCACCCGCTGCACGATCGGCGCATAGGACATCCGCAGCTCGGCCGGCGACGACGGGACCCGACGGTCCTGCGCAGCAGTCGGATTGAAGGTGGCCGAAAAGGCTACGCACAGCGCCGTAAGGGCGGCAGTCCAGGTCGCTCGAAACATTCCTACCTCTTGGAAAAGACGCCGGAATATAGGCGCGTTCGCCTCCCAATAGAAGGCCGCCGGCGGGCAATATTCGGTCCCTTCGCAGCCGTGTCCGGCATGCAAGGGTGCCGTGCGAATCGGCCATTTGCCCGGCGGCGGATTGGCATGATGTGCGTCATCTTGCATGGTGGTGTGAGGCGGATTCGGTTGCGGCGAATTTGCATCAGTGGGAACCCACGCAACCGCTCGCAGCGTCGCGGGGCAGTCATCGATCACACCTAGGCTCTCCGTTCGCGACTTGGGGAAAACAGTCAGATGATGGAGCGTAACGTGAGCAGAACAAGAATTGCGGCCACCGCGATTGGTCTCGCCGGCGCGCTGGCGGCCTCGCAGGCCCAGGCCCAGTCGGCAAGCAGCAGCGAGCAGGAGATCGCGCTGTTGAAGCAGCAGTTGAAGATGCTCGAGCAGAAGCTCGACAAGCTGCAGAGCCAGACCGCGGCGAACACGGCGGCCACAGCAAAGGCGAAAGTCGAGGCCAAGGCAGAGGCAAAGGCCGAGGCGCGCGCGGAGGCAAAGGCCGCGGTGGCCAATGCCAACGCGGCAATCCCCGTCAAGGGGCCGGCGCCGGCGTCCGGCGTCGTCGTGACGATGCCGAACAACCGGCCGACGATCTGCACCGCCGACCAAGCCAACTGCGTCGCCATCACCAGCCGCCTGCATTGGGATGTCGGCGGCTATGACTATCGTCCCAACACCGCGGCCACCGTGCCGCAAAAGCTCGATAGCGGCCAGAACGTCCGCCGCGCGCGCATCGGTGTCACCGGCAAGTTCTTCCACGATTGGAATTTCGCACTGGTCTACGATTTCGGCGGCTCGTCCGACGGATTTGGCGGCGCCGCGCCGGGATCGCTGCCCGGCGGCGGCGTCTCCGGCGTCGAGAACGCCTATATCAGTTATACCGGCCTGAAGCCGTTCGGCGGCAAGATGGCGATCGAGGCCGGCATCATGGACCTGCCCTACACCATGGATGAAGCCACGAGCTCCAACGACATCATGTTCATGGAGCGCGCCTCGCCCGGCGTGATCGCGACCAACATCGCTGCCGGTGACTTCCGTTCCGCAGCCGGTGCGCGCTGGTTCAACGACCAGCTCTGGATCGGCGGCTATGTCACGGGGCCGACGACCGGTGCGATCCATTCCGCCTCGAGCGCGGCGCCGCCCGGCACCAGCGAGCAATATGGTGCCGTGGCGCGCGTAGCCGGCAATCCGATCAGCACCAAGGACTACTCGGTGCATATCGGCGCCAATGCGCAATGGCTGATCCAACCGCCGCGCAATCTGATCGCCAACACCCAGACGGTCACGCTCAGCGATCGTCCGGAATTGCGGCTCGACCCGACCACGCTGATCTCGACCGGCGCTATCGCCAATGCCTCGGGCGCGCAGGTCTACAGCGTCGAGGCGGCGGCGACCTACGGTCCGTTCATCGTCCAGGGCGAGTATTTCTGGTACAATGTCGATCGCACCGCCAACACCGCCGTGCCGCTGACGGGTGCACCGAGCCTGAAATTCCAAGGCGGCTACGCGCAGGCCGGCTATGTGCTGACCGGCGAAGGCCGCTCCTACAATGCGGCGAACGCGGCCTATAGTGGCGTCAAGCCGGCACATCCGTTCTCGCTCGACGGCGGCGGCTGGGGCGCGTGGGAGATCGCAGGACGGTTCTCGACGATCGACCTCAACGATCAGCTCGCGACCGCGAGCGGCGTCGCAGGCGGCCGGCAGACCGTCTATACGCTCGCGCTCAACTGGTACGTCAACGGCAACGTGCGCTTCATGCTCGATTATCTGCACGGCACGGTGTCGCGACAGGCCTCGCCGATCTCGACCGCCGACGTCGGCTCGAAGTTCGACGCGGTCGCGATGCGCACGCAGTTCGCGTTCTAGAGCATGATCCGGAAAAGTGTGAAGCGGTTTTCCGAAAAGATCATGCTCAAACAAAAACCTAAAGCGCGATCGCGCTTTAGAACGCGCTCGTTCGGGAGCGGCAGCGTCCGCTCCCGAACGATCACGCCGCGCGCTTCTTCTTGACGACCACGGGCGGCGGCGCGCAGGACAACCGCTCCTGGTGGCTCTCGCCCCAGGCCTTCAGGATGTCGATCACGGGCCTCAGGCTCTCGCCCAGCTCGGACAGGCAATACTCCACGCGCGGCGGCACCTCGGCATAGACCTTGCGGATGACGAGCCGGTCTTCCTCCAGCGCGCGCAGCTGCTTCGTCAGCATGCGCTGGGTGATGCCAGGCATCCGGCGGCGCAATTCGCCGAAGCGCTGGGTGCCGCTCTGCAGGTGGTAGAGGATCACGCCCTTCCACTTGCCGTCGATCAGGTCCAGCGTCGCCTCGACCGAGCAGCCTGGACGGCGGGCGAAGTTACGGCGTTTCATGCGGCTTTTTCCCAATAGTATCCAAACAGGGACTATATCCCCAAATTTACAGTACTTGCCAAATCGGAGCTAGAGCGACAGTTAGGGCAGCGGGCGAACAAAGCCATCTGATGGAGACACGCCATGAAAGCCGTCGGCTACAAGAAATCGCTTCCGATCGAGGACGCGGAATCACTGTTCGATTTCGAGACCGCTAAACCCGACCCCAAAGGGCGCGACATCCGCGTCGCGGTGAAAGCGATCTCGGCCAATCCGGTCGACTACAAAGTGCGCAAGCGCGCCGCCCCGCCCGAGGGCGAGACGAAAATCCTCGGCTACGACGCGGCCGGCGTGGTCGATGCGGTCGGGTCTGAGGTCACGCTGTTCAAGCCAGGGGACGAGGTGTTCTACGCGGGCTCGATCCTGCGCCAGGGCACCAACGCCGAATTCCATCTGGTCGACGAGCGCATCGTCGGCGCCAAACCGAAGAGCCTGTCGTTCGCCCAAGCCGCCGCTCTTCCCCTCACCTCGATCACCGCCTGGGAGCTGCTGTTCGACCGGCTCGGTGCGGTGCCGGGCAAGAGCGTCGATCCGCGCACGCTGTTGATCACCGGCGGCGCCGGCGGCGTCGGCTCGATCCTGATCCAGCTCGCCCGCCGCCTCACCGGGCTGACGGTGCTCGCCACCGCGACACGGCCGGAGTCGCAGAAATGGTGCCTCGATCTCGGCGCGCATGCGGTGATCGACCATGGCAAGCCGATGAAGGAGCAGATCGAGAAATTGAAGCTGCCGCCGGTTGCGCTGGTGGCCAGCCTCACCTTTACCGACCAGCACTACAAGGCGATCGCGGAATTCATGGCACCACAGGGCAAGTTCGGCCTGATCGACGATCCCCCGGAGTTCACGATTGCCGCATTCAAGGGCAAGGCAATCTCGGTGCATTGGGAATCGATGTTCACGCGCTCCTCGTTCCAGACGCCTGACATGATCGCGCAGCATCATCTGCTCAATGATGTCGCCGACCTCATCGACAAGGGCGTGTTGCGCACCACACTCGACCAGACCTTCGGCACGATCAACGCAGCCAACCTGAAGCGCGCGCACACGCTGCTCGAGAGCGGCAAGTCGCGAGGCAAGATCGTGCTGGAGGGGTGGTAGGCTAAGGCTTCGTCGGGTGGGCAAGGCGCGCTTGCGCAGTGCCCACCATCTCTCTCTAGTCGCGACAATGGTGGCACGCTTCGCTTTGCCCACCCTACGGCACCGGTGTCCCTTCAACGAACAACAGCCGCCGCTCCAGCGCCGTCTGCCGCAACTTGAGCGCTTCGGCATATTCCGGCGAGGCGTACCATTCCTTCAGCCGCGCCATCGACGCGAATTCGACGATGATAATGGCCTTCGGCGGCAAATTGCCTTCGGCAAGCTCGGCCTTGCCGCCGCGGACGAGATAGCGCCCGCCGTACTGCGCGACCGTCCTGGCGGCAAGTGCGCGATAGGTTTTGAAGTCCTCGGGGTCGCGCACCTCGACCTCGGAGATCACATAGGCCGCCATGCGCCTCGCCTCAGGCGATGGTGTTGACGATGCCGCCCTCGGCGCGCAGCGCTGCGCCGTTGGTGGCGGATGCCTCCTTCGAGGCGACATAGACCACCATATTGGCGATCTCGTCGACGCTGGCGAAGCGCTGCAGCAGCGAGCTCGGGCGATGCTGCTTGACGAAGTTGGCGGCGGCTTCATCCACGGACTGGCCGTTCTGCTTCGCGAGATCCTTGACGAACGTCTCGACGCCTTCCGACATGGTCGGGCCCGGCAGCACGGAATTGACGGTGACGCCGGTGCCAGCGGTGAGCTGCGCCAGGCCGCGCGCGACCGAAAGCTGGGCCGTCTTGGTCATGCCGTAGTGGATCATCTCGACGGGAATGTTGAGCCCGGATTCCGAGGAGATGAAGACGATGCGGCCCCAGTTGCGCGCGAGCATGCCCTTCATGTAGGCGCGCGACAGGCGCACGCCGCTCATCACATTCACCTCGAAGAATCGGCTCCAGTCCTCGTCGGGGATGTCGAAGAAATCCTTGGGCTCGAAGATGCCGGCATTGTTGATGAGGATGTCGACCTCGGGCAGCGCCGCAACGAGTGCCTTGCAGCCTGCCGCGGTCGAGACGTCGGCCGCGATGCCGCGGACCTTGGCGCCCGTCCCTTCCAGCCTGCGCACCGCCGCATCGACCTTGTCCTGGCCGCGGCCGTTGATCACGACGCTGGCGCCGGAGCCGGCGAGCCCCCTGGCGATGGCGTGGCCGATGCCGGCGGTCGAGCCGGTGACGAGGGCGGTTTTTCCGGAAAGGTCGATCTTCATGCGATATCTCCATGGATGCGGATGGAGATATCGGAAGCGGCTCCCTTAGCTGCAATCGGGGCTCACCGACGCGTGAGGAGCGTGAATGGGGGGCACGGCGCGCCAAGAGAGCGCCTTTGTCCACCCGACCGTTCCAACAAAAAAGCGGCGCCAAAGGCGCCGCTCTTGAAACGTCATGCCGATCGGGCTTTACGCCGCCTCGGCTTCCTTCTCCTGCACCGGGCCGGAATCCTGGCCCTTGGCGTCGACGTCGCGATCGACGAACTCGATCACGGCCATCGCGGCGTTGTCGCCGTAGCGGAAGCCGGCCTTGATGATGCGGGTGTAGCCGCCCTGGCGGTCCTTGTAGCGGGTCGCCAGCGTGTCGAATAGCTTCTTGACCATGTCGACGTCGCGCAGCTCGGAGATGGCCTGACGGCGCAGCGACAGGCCGCCCTTCTTGCCGAGGGTGACGAGCTTCTCGACGATCGGGCGAAGCTCCTTGGCCTTGGGCAGCGTGGTGACGATCTGCTCGTGCTTGATCAGCGCGGCCGCCATGTTGGCGAACATCGCCTTGCGGTGCTCGGCCGTGCGGTTGAGCTTCCGATGAACCTTGCCGTGACGCATGTGTGTAGTCCTTCTTCGATTGTGTCGCGGTGGTTCAGCGACTGGTTTTCAGGTGGGCTTCCTGCGTTCGCCCTAGGCTGCGAGTGGCGAATGGTGAGTAGCGAATAGATCTTCTTCCCCTACTCGCCACTCCCTACTCGCCATTCGCTCAGTAATGATCCTCGAAGCGCTTGGCGAGCTCGTCGATGTTCTCCGGCGGCCAGCCCGGCACTTCCATGCCGAGGTGCAGACCCATCTGGGCCAGCACTTCCTTGATCTCGTTCAGCGACTTGCGGCCGAAGTTCGGGGTGCGGAGCATTTCCGCCTCGCTCTTCTGCACGAGGTCGCCGATGTAGACGATGTTGTCGTTCTTCAGGCAGTTGGCCGAACGCACCGACAGCTCGAGCTCGTCCACCTTCTTGAGGAAGGCCGGGTTGAAGGCGAGGTCCGGGATGATCTCCTGGGCGACTTCCTTGCGCGGCTCTTCGAAGTTGACGAACACGTTGAGCTGATCCTGCAGGATGCGGGCGGCGTAGGCCACCGAGTCATCCGGCGTGATCGCGCCGTTGGTCTCGATCGTCATGGTCAGCTTGTCGTAGTCGAGGATCTGGCCCTCGCGGGTGTTCTCGACCTTGTAGGAGACCTTGCGGACCGGCGAGTACAGGCTGTCGACCGGGATCAGGCCGATCGGCGCATCCTCGGGACGGTTGCGCTCGGCGGGCACGTAGCCCTTGCCGGTCGAGACCGTGAACTCCATGCGGATCTCGGCGCCCTCGTCGAGCGTGCAGATCTGCAGATCGGGGTTGAGCACGACCACATCGCCGACCGTCTGAATGTCGCCCGCGGTGACGACACCCGGGCCCTGCTTCTTCACGACCATGCGCTTGGGGCCCTCGCCCTGCATCTTGATCGAGATGTCCTTGATGTTGAGCACGATGTCGGTGACGTCCTCACGGACGCCCGCGATCGAGGAGAACTCGTGCAGCACGCCGTCGATGTGCACCGACTGCACCGCCGCGCCCTGGAGCGAGGAGAGCAGGATGCGGCGCAGCGCATTGCCGAGGGTCTGGCCGAAGCCACGCTCGAGCGGCTCGGCGACGATGGTCGCGAAACGCGAGGAATCGCTGCCGGGCGTGACCTGGAGCTTGTTCGGCCGAATCAGTTCTTGCCAATTTTTCTGGATCGTCACTGTTTCACCCATACAGGCCAGTCAATTTGACGGTGCAAATACTGGCGTTGGAGAAAGGCCGCAGATCATTCCCGCGGCTTCTTGCAAAGTCGCCGCGGGCGCCGACGCGCCCGCAGCTCGTCAAAATCAAACGCGCCGACGCTTGCGGGGACGGCAGCCGTTGTGCGGGATCGTGGTCACGTCGCGGATCGAGGTGACGGTGAAGCCGGCAGCCTGGAGCGCGCGGAGCGCCGATTCGCGGCCCGAACCGGGACCGGCGACCTCGACTTCCAGCGTGCGCATGCCGTGCTCCTGCGCCTTCTTGGATACGTCCTCGGCGGCAACCTGCGCGGCATACGGGGTCGACTTGCGCGAGCCCTTGAAGCCCATCGTGCCGGCCGAGGACCAGGCGATCGTATTGCCCTGCGCGTCGGTGATGGTGATGGTCGTGTTGTTGAACGACGAGTTCACATGCGCGACGCCGGAGGCGATGTTCTTGCGCTCACGACGACGAACGCGGGTGGCTTCCTTGCCCATTGAGTCCCTTTCCTGAAGATCTCAAACGCCGCCGTAATGCCAGCGGCTACACCTATGGAAGCGAATAGCGAGTAGCGAGTGGCGAATAGGGAAGCCCCCTACTCGCCACTCGCCACGTCCAATTCGCCAGTTTACTTCTTCTTGCCGGCGATGGCCTTGGCCGGGCCCTTGCGCGTGCGCGCATTGGTGTGGGTCCGCTGACCGCGCACCGGCAGACCGCGACGATGACGCAGGCCGCGATAGCAGCCGAGGTCCATCAGACGCTTGATGTTGATGCCGACCTCGCGACGCAGGTCGCCCTCGACGAGATAGTCGCGGTCGATCACTTCGCGGATCTGGAGCACTTCGGCGTCGCTGAGCTGATTGACGCGACGATCCACGGGGATCTTCACCTTCTCGAGGATCTCACCAGCGATCTTCTGGCCGATGCCATGGATGTACTGGAGCGCGATCAGCACGCGCTTGTTGGTGGGAATGTTCACGCCGGCAATACGGGCCACGGCCTTCTCTCCTGTTGCCGATCCCTCGTCAGGGCTCGGGCTTTAAGTGCTTGCTTTCTCGGGCAGGTGTTCACAAACGCGAACACGACGCCCACCCCCGGTCTTCCTGGGGCCCGGCATCGTCTGAAACTATCCGACTTGGATGCGGGGCTTATTAGGGGATTCCGGGGGCTTTCGTCAACCGCTGCTAGCGCTTGGCTCGCTTTTTCGTGACCTTTTTTGCGGCCTTTTTGGCACCCTTTTTGACCGACTTCTTGGCTGCTTTCTTGACGGTTTTCTTGGTGGCTTTCTTGGAGGCTTTCTTGGCCGCCTTCTTTGGGCCTTTCACCGCCGATTTGGCGGCCTTTTTAGCCGATTTGACGCCCTTTTTGGCCGTTTTTGCCGGCCTTGCCGCCGCCTTCTTCCCCGCCTGGGCCTTTTTAGCCGGCGCCGCCTTGGCGGCGCTCCGGGCATGCGTCTTGGGCTCGACCGCCCCCAGAGCCAGCAGCTGGCGGTGGATGGCGCGGGTGACCTCGTCGATGGTCATCATGCCGTCGATGGTCGAGAGCTTCCGCCGCTCGGAATAATAGTGAATCAGCGGTTCCGTCTGGCTGCGATAGCTGGCCAGCCGCTTGGTCAGGACCTCCGGGGTATCGTCGAGCCGGACCTCCTCGCCGCGCTCCCGCATCTGGGCGACGCGGGTCTCGACGCGGCTCAGGAGCGCGCTCTCATTGACCCGGAGCTCGATCACGGCGTCCAGCTTGAGGTGCTTGCGCTTGAGCAGCTCATCCAGCGCCTCGGCCTGCGGCACGGTGCGGGGGAAACCGTCGAGGATGAAACCGCTCTTGGCGTCCGGCTGCTCGATGCGGTCGGAAATGATTCCCACCACGACGTCATCGGGCACGAGGCCGCCGCTCGCCATGATCTCCTTGGCCTTCAACCCGACCGGGGTGCCGGCCGCAACCGCGGCACGCAGCATCTCGCCAGTCGAGAGCTGGACGATGCCATAGCGCTGCACCAGGAGCTGGGCCTGGGTCCCCTTGCCCGACCCCGGCGGTCCCAGAAGTATAATTCTCATCGGCGTACGCCCCCCGGATTGGTGAGCGACACCTCGCGCACCTGCGTTTTGATATCAAGAACGGTGCAAACCACAACCAGCACTGCACCACCATTGACGACCATACTATAAGGCAGCCCGATCCCGTAAAGCTCGAACACCTCTGGAATCAACTGCAACGCCGTCAGGTAGACGGCTCCGACGACTGTCGTCAATGACACGACGCGATCGAGATAGTCCGCGGTGGCCTCGCCGGGAGCGACACCGGGAATTGCGCCCTCATGGCGGGTCAGGGATTTGGCGGTGTATTCGGGATCGATCACATAAGCAGTGTAGACGAAGGCGAGCACGAACACGGCGATCGACACGAGAATGAGGTGCGCCGGCTGCCCCAGCTGGAGATGCCGTAGGTTGCGGCAACCAGGGGATGATCGCCTCCCAGGATGAAGCCCGCAAAGGCAAGCGGCAGATAGAATATCCACGGCGCCACGGTGACGGGAATCACGAACCCGGCGCTGTTGAGCTTGATCGGCAGTACTGCATCGCGCACAGGCAGTTGCCGCGTACCGACGCTTTGTGCTGCGAACTGGACCCGGATATTTCGCCGCGCACCTTCGACAAGCACGATCACGACGACGATCGCGATCCAAAACACGACATGGCCGAGCACAAGATTGCCCGAGATCGTCCCGCTCCTCACGAGATCCGCGATACCGGCAATGTTTTGCGGAACGGCGACGATGAAGCCGGCACTCAAGATCAGCGCCAAGCCATTGCCGATGCCGTAGCGGGTCATCTGTTCGCTGAGCCACACCAGCACGACGACGCCGCCGACCATCGAGGCCGTAGCCGTCGTCACGAACCAGCCGTCGGGATTTTTGACGAGGCCCGGGATCGACGTCAGTGCCGAGGCGATGCCGTAGGCCTGAAAGGCCGCAATTCCGAGTGTGAGCCCGAGCGTGGCACGTGCGATCTTACGCCGTCCGCCCTCGCCGGATCGTTCGAGCGAACTCAGGCCGCGCCACACCATGGACAGCAGCCGGATCAAGATTGCCGCAGTCAGATAGGGAATGAGGCCGAGCGCAAAGATCGAAAGCCGGGAGACGAGATCCAGCGCCGGCGAGACGTCGGAGAGATTCAGTCCCGCAATCGGGATCTGCGTGCCGAGCCTGAAAAGGAGCAGCGCGCCGATCGTGAAAGCGATTCGGCGCGCGAGCTCCCTGCTCATCTACGGCGGCCCCGCAGCTTGGACTTGCGGATCAGACCTTCATACTGGTGCGCCAGCAGATAGCCCTGGACCTGCGCCACCGTGTCCATGGTGACGCTGACGACGATCAGCAGCGAGGTGCCGCCGAAATAGAACGGCACCGAAGCGTAGGAGATCAGGATTTCCGGGATCAAGCAGACGATGGCGAGATAAATCGCACCCAGCACGGTGATGCGCGACAGCACATAGTCGATGTATTCCGCGGTGCGTTCGCCCGGGCGAATGCCGGGAATGAAACCGCCGTGCTTCTTCAGATTGTCCGCCGTCTCGGTCGGGTTGAACACGATCGCGGTGTAGAAGAAGGCGAAGAACACGATCAGCGCCAGATACATGATCAGGAACAGCGGACGGCCATGGCCGAGCTGTGTCGTGATCCACTGGAACCATTCCGGCCCGCTACCCGTGTTGAAGTTCGCAACCGTCGTCGGCAAGAGGAGCAGCGAGGATGCGAAGATCGGCGGGATCACGCCGGAGGTGTTGAGCTTGAGCGGCAGATGCGAGGACTGGCCCTCGAACATCTTGTTGCCGACCTGGCGCTTCGGATACTGGATCAAGAGGCGGCGCTGGGCGCGCTCCATGAAGACGATGAAGGCGATCACGACGACGGCCATGATGATGACGACCAGGATCAGGCCGGTCGACATCGCGCCCTGACGGCCGAGCTCGAGCATGCCGGCGAGTGCCGCGGGCAACTCGGCGACGATGCCGGCCAGAATGATCAGCGAAATGCCGTTGCCGATGCCGCGCGAGGTGATCTGCTCGCCGAGCCACATCAGGAACATGGTGCCGCCGGTCAGCGTGATAGAGGTCGAGAGCAGGAAAAACAGTCCAGGTTCGCTGACGACATTGCCGGCGCCCTGAAGTCCTACCGCGATGCCGTAGGACTGGAACGCGGCCAGGATCACCGTGAGATAGCGGGTATACTGATTCAGCGTCTTGCGGCCGGCTTCGCCTTCCTTTTTCAGCGCTTCGAGCTGCGGCGACACCGTGGTCAACAGCTGGATGATGATGGAGGCCGAGATATACGGCATGATGTTCAGCGCGAAGATCGCCATGCGGTTGATGCCGCCGCCGGCGAACATGTTGAACATGCCGAGGATGCCGCCGGCCTGCGAGCGGAACACCTGTTCCCAGGCGCTCGGGTCGATGCCGGGCAGCGGAATGTAGGTCCCGAGCCGATAAACGAGCAGCGCACCCAGGGTGAACCAGATGCGCTTCTTCAGTTCGTCGGCCTTGGCAAACGCGCCGAAATTGAGATTGGCTGCCAGTTGTTCCGCTGCAGAGACCATCTTGGACTTTCTCCCGCCGCCTATTGCGCCGTTGATGCCCGCGGCCGGGCTGAATTAGCGGACGCCGGACATTATCTGGGGCTCGGCTTCGATAAGTCCACGTCCCGCATGCGTAAAGGCCCGCGCGCCGCGGGCCAATGACGCAGTTGTTACGCCGCCTCGCCTTCTTCCTTGGGCTGGGCGAGGATCTTCACCGAGCCGCCGGCCTTCTCGACCGCAGCGATCGCGGTCTTGCTGGCGCCGTGCACTTCGATGTTGAGCTTGGACTTGAGCTCGCCTCGGCCGAGCAGCCGCAGGCCGCCCTTGGCGCGGCGCAGCACGCCGCCTTTCACCAGGGCCTCGACATTGACGACGCTGCCGGCGTCGATCTTCTTGGCGTCGACCGCTTCCTGGAGCCGGTCGAGATTGATCTCGGCGAACTCGACGCGGAAGATGTTGTTGAAGCCGCGCTTGGGCAGACGGCGATGCATCGGCATCTGGCCGCCTTCGAAACCCTTGATGCGCACGCCCGAACGCGCGGTCTGGCCCTTGCCGCCGCGGCCGGACTGCTTGCCCTTGCCGGAACCGATGCCGCGGCCGACGCGCATACGCTTCTTGCGCGAGCCGGCGTTGTCGGCGATATCGCTGAGCTTCATCGCCCTTCTCCTTGTGTCTTGCGCACGATCTTCACCGAAAACCGCTTCCCGCTCTCCGGGACCGTGCGCCTTTGCTTACTTCTCGTCGATGATGCGGACGAGATGGTGAACCTTCTCGATCATGCCGCGGACCGCCGGGGTATCCGGCAGTTCGCTGGTGCGGCCGATCTTGTTGAGCTTGAGCCCGATCAGGGTCGAACGCTGCGAGTGATGGCGGCGGATCGCGCTGCCGGTCTGCTCGACCTTGATCGTCTTTGCGGTCTTGGCCATGGGAGTCTACTCCGAAAAGCTTCCGTTAGTCGGCGGCCGCCTCGGCATCGCCGCCGATACGACGGGACTGGAGGGTGGACACCTTGATGTTGCGGCGGGCTGCGACCGAACGCGGCGAATCCTGGTGCTTGAGCGCGTCGAAGGTCGCGCGCACCATGTTGTACGGGTTCGACGAGCCGATCGACTTCGCCACCACGTCCTGGACGCCGAGCGTCTCGAACACGGCGCGCATCGGGCCACCGGCGATGATGCCGGTACCGGCCGGAGCTGCACGCAGATAGACACGGCCCGCGCCATGACGGCCGGCGATGTCGTGATGGAGCGTGCGGCCCTCGCGCAGCGACACCCGCGTCAGGTTGCGCTTGGCGGACTCGGTCGCCTTGCGGATCGCCTCAGGCACTTCGCGCGCCTTGCCGTGACCGAAGCCGGCGCGGCCCTTCTGGTCGCCGATCACGACCAGCGCTGCGAAACCGAAGCGCTTGCCGCCCTTGACGACCTTGGCCACGCGGTTGATGTGGACGAGCTTGTCGACGAACTCGCTGTCGCGCTCCTCGCGCTCCCTGCGTTCACGTCCGCCGCCGCGTTGATCGCGTCCACCACGTTGTTCGCGTTCTGCCATTTTTCTAATCCTTCAGAGACTTACGCCTCAATCCTCAAATTCTGTTAGAAGCTCAGCCCACTCTCACGCGCTGCATCGGCAAGAGCCTTGACGCGCCCGTGATAGAGATAGCTGCCGCGATCGAACACGACTTCCTTGACACCCTTCTCTGCAGCGCGCTCAGCCAGCAGCTTGCCGACCGCCTTCGCCGCATCGATGTCGGCGCCGGTCTTGCCGCCGTCGCGCATCGACTTCTCGAGCGACGAAGCAGAGGCCAGCGTCTCGCCCTTCAGGTCATCGATGACCTGGGCGTAGATGTGCTTGGAAGAGCGGAACACCGACAGGCGCGGACGGCCGCCGGCGGAACGGCGCAGCTTCAGCCGCACACTCCGCTTGCGCCGGGCATTCGTAACCTTGGCTTTCGACATGACCGGCTCCGTTACTTCTTCTTGCCTTCCTTGCGGAAGATGAATTCGCCCACATACTTCACGCCCTTGCCCTTGTAGGGCTCCGGCGGACGATAGGAGCGGATCTCGGCGGCGACCTGGCCGACGCGCTGGACGTCGCTGCCCGCCACCGTGATCTCGGTCGGCTTCGGCACGGTGATCGTGATCCCCTCGGGGATCGGGTAGATCACGTCATGGCTGTAGCCGAGCGCGAGCTGCAGGTTCTTGCCCTGCATCGCGGCGCGATAGCCGACGCCGGTGATCTCGAGCTTCTTCTCGAAACCCTTGGTGACGCCTTCGACCAGATTCGCGACTTGGGCGCGAGCGGTGCCGTAGAGGGCCCGCGCGCGGTTGGTCTCGGTCCGCGGCTTGACCTTGACCTGGCCGTTCTCGAGCTTCACCTCGACGTCGTCGTGGACGACGAACTGAAGCTGGCCCTTCGGCCCCTTCATCTTGACGGTCTGCCCATCGACGGTCGCGGTCACACCCGACGGAACCGCCACAGGCCTTTTGCCAACTCGTGACATGGATGAAAAATCCTTCTCAGAACACCGTGAAGAGGACTTCACCGCCCACATTCGCGTCGCGCGCGCTGTGGTCGGCCATGATCCCCTTCGGCGTCGACAACACCGAAATGCCGAGACCGTTGTTCACCCGCGGCAGGTTCTTCACCGAGGCGTAGACTCTGCGCCCGGGCTTGGAAACCCGCTCAATCTCGCGAATGACGGGCTCGCCGTCGAAATACTTCAGCTCGATCTCGATCTCGCTGCGGCCCGAGGAGTGCTCGAGCGTGGCGTAACCGCGGATGTAGCCCTCAGCCTTCAGAACCTCGAGCACGTTCTCGCGCATCTTCGAGCCGGGCGTGGAGACCTTGGTCTTCGAACGCATCTGCGCGTTGCGGATACGGGTGATCAGATCGCTGATTGGATCGTGCGTAGACATCTAAACGACCCTCCTTACCAGCTGGACTTCACGAGGCCCGGGACCATGCCCTTGGAGCCAAGTTCGCGCAGCGCGATACGGGACAGCTTGTTCTTGCGATAGTTCGAGCGCGGACGGCCCGACAGCTCGCAACGCAGGCGGATGCGGGTCGCCGACGAGTTGCGCGGCATTTCCGCCAGCTTCAGTGTCGCGGCGAACCGCTCCTCCATCGGCAGCGTCTTGTCGGCGATGATCGCCTTCAACCGCTCGCGCTTGGCGGCGGCGTTCTTCACCATCCGCTTGCGCCGGTTGTTCTTCTCGACTGAACTCTTCTTTGCCATGCTTGGCTCCTGGGTATCCGCGTTTGAGAGGCTCTAAGTCAGCGTCTCACTGCCGGAACGGGAAATTGAAAGCGGTCAACAAGGCCCTCGCCTCTTCGTCGGTCTTGGCCGTGGTGCAGACGGTGATGTCCATACCGCGGGCTTCCGTGACCTTGTCGAAGTCGATCTCGGGGAAAATGATGTGCTCCTTGATGCCGAGCGAGTAGTTGCCGCGGCCGTCGAAGCTCTTCGGGTTCAGGCCGCGGAAGTCGCGCACGCGCGGCAGCGCGACGTTCACCAGGCGATCGATGAACTCGTACATGCGGGCCTTGCGCAGCGTGACCTTGCAGCCGATCGGCTGGTTCTCACGCAGTTTGAAGGTCGCGATCGCAATGCGCGAATAGGTGACGATCGCCTTCTGGCCGGCGATCTGGGTCAATTCGGCAGCGGCGGTCTCGGCCTTCTTGCGGTCGTTGACGGAATCGCCAACGCCCATGTTCAGCACGACCTTGTCCAGGCGCGGAACCTGCATGACATTCTCGTAACCGAACTTCTCGGTCAGAGCCGTGCGGATCTTCGCGTCATATTCCGCGCGCAGGCGCGGCGTGTAAGCGGCCTCAGCCATCGATCTCAGCTCCCGAGCTCTTGGCGATGCGGACCTTCTTGCCGTCCGCCAGAATCTTGAATCCGACGCGGGTCGGCTTTCCGTCCTTGCCGACATACGCGATGTTGGACAGTTGGATCGGCGCCTCTTTCGAGATGATGCCGCCCTCCTGGGCCTGCGTCTGCTTCTGGTGACGCTTGACCATGTTGATGCCGCGCACCAGCGCGGTGCCGGCGTCGGGGCGAACCTCGAACACTTCGCCGGTGCGGCCCTTGTCGCGGCCGGTCAGCACGACGACCTTGTCGCCCTTGCGGATCTTCGCAGCCATCACAGCACCTCCGGCGCGAGCGAGATGATCTTCATGTGGTTCTTGGCGCGCAGCTCGCGCGGCACGGGCCCGAAGATACGGGTGCCGACCGGCTCGGACTGGTTGTTGATCAGCACGGCGGCGTTGCGGTCGAAACGGATGACCGAGCCGTCGGCGCGGCGGATGTCCTTGCGGACGCGCACCACGACGGCCTTCATCACGTCGCCCTTCTTCACCTTGCCACGCGGAATGGCTTCCTTGATCGACACGACGATGATGTCGCCGATCGTGGCGTAGCGGCGCTTGGAGCCTCCGAGCACCTTGATACACATGACACGGCGTGCGCCAGAATTGTCGGCCACGTCGAGGTTGGTCTGCA
Organism: Bradyrhizobium yuanmingense; assembly: GCF_025200905.1. Classification (NCBI taxonomy): domain Bacteria; kingdom Pseudomonadati; phylum Pseudomonadota; class Alphaproteobacteria; order Hyphomicrobiales; family Nitrobacteraceae; genus Bradyrhizobium; species Bradyrhizobium yuanmingense. The sequence goes on from NZ_CP104173.1 coordinate 4,436,153, forward strand.
TCTGAATCATTGATGCACCTCGTCCTCTTTCTCTTTGCGCCAGCCCAGCCGGCGCTCAACATTTCCCTGAAGTCAGTCGGCTAAAGCCAACAGATCAGGCGCTTTTCTTGTGTTCGCCCCGGATCACGACCCAGCGCTTCAACTTCGAAATCGGCTTCGTTTCCTCGATCCACACCATGTCGCCCGGCTTGAACTGGTTGCTCTCGTCGTGCGCGTGGTAGTTCTTCGAACGGCGGATCGTCTTCTTGTAGATCGGGTGCGTGAAGCGGCGGTCGACGCGCACCACGATGGTCTTGGCTTGCTTGTCGCTGACGACCACGCCCTGCAAAGTACGTTTCGGCATCTTCGTAAGCCTCTTACTTCTTCTTCGCGCGCGTCTGCGCGGCGATGGTCTTGATCCGGGCGATGTCGCGGCGGGCCTCGCGCAGGCGCGAGGTGTTCTCGAGCTGCCCGGTGGCGCGCTGGAAGCGCAGGTTGAAGCGCTCCTTCTTCAGGTTCAGGATGGCCTCATCCTGCTGGTCGGGGCTCATCGCGCGGATGTCTTCGATCTTCATCTGTGCCATGGCCATTACTCCGCAATGCGCTCGACGAAGCGCGTCTTGATCGGCAGCTTGGCGGCCGCCAGGGTCAGCGCCTCACGCGCCGTCTGGGTGTTGACGCCATCGATCTCGAACAGCACCCGGCCCGGCTTGACGCGCGCGACCCACAATTCCGGCGAACCCTTGCCGGAGCCCATGCGGACTTCGGCCGGCTTCTTCGACACCGGAACGTCGGGGAACACGCGGATCCAGACGCGGCCGGCGCGCTTCATGTGGCGGGTCAGCGCGCGGCGGGCGGCTTCGATCTGGCGCGCGGTGACGCGCTCAGGCTCGGTCGCCTTCAGGCCGAACTGGCCGAACGCCAACGTCGCGCCCGAAGACGCAACGCCGTGGATGCGGCCCTTATGCGCCTTCCGGAACTTCGTTTTCTTAGGTTGCATCATGGCTTTAAGCCCTCAAATTCCTGTCTGGCCTTAGGCAGCGGCCGTCTCGCGGCGCTGACGGCCACCGCGGTCGCCACTGCCGCCGGTCTCGCCTTCGGCCATTCTCTTGTCCTGGGCCATCGGATCGTGCTCGAGGATCTCGCCCTTGAAGATCCAGACCTTGACGCCGCAGGTGCCGAAGGTCGTGAACGCGGTCGCAACGCCGTAGTCGATGTCGGCACGCAGCGTGTGCAGCGGCACGCGGCCTTCGCGGTACCACTCCATGCGCGCGATTTCCGCACCGCCCAGACGTCCCGAGCAGTTGATGCGGATGCCCTCCGCGCCGAGACGCATTGCCGACTGCACGGCGCGCTTCATGGCACGGCGGAACGCCACGCGGCGCTCGAGCTGCTGCGCGATCGATTCGGCCACCAGCGTCGCATCGAGCTCCGGCTTGCGGATCTCGACGATGTTGATGACGACGTCGGACGAGGTGATGTCCGCGACCCTCTTGCGCAGCTTGTCGATGTCGGCGCCCTTCTTGCCGATCACCACGCCCGGACGGGCCGAGTGGATGGTGACGCGGCACTTCTTGTGCGGACGCTCGATCACGATGCGGGCGACGGCCGCCTGCTTGAGCTCCTTGTGCAGGATCTCGCGGATCTTGACGTCCTCGTGCAGCAGCTTGCCATATTCCTGCTTGCCGGCGAACCAGCGGGAATCCCAGGTCCGGTTGATGCCGAGACGCAGACCGATCGGATTGATCTTTTGACCCATCGTGTTCTCCTGCGCCCTTAAGCGGCGGCTTCAGCTTCGACCTGACGAACGATGATCGTCAGCTGCGAAAACGGTTTGTAGACACGGCCCGAGCGGCCGCGGCCGCGGGCGGCGAAGCGCTTCATCACGAGGCCATTGCCGACGAAGGCCTGCGCCACGACGAGATCGTCGACGTCGAGGTCGTGGTTGTTCTCGGCGTTGGCGATCGCCGATTCCAGGCACTTCTTCACGTCGACCGCGATCCGCTTGCGCGAAAACTGCAGGTCGGCGAGCGCGGCAGACGCCTTCCGGCCGCGAATGAGCTGGGCGACCAGGTTGAGCTTCTGCGGGCTCACCCGCAGCATCCGGGCGACCGCCTTGGCCTCGTTGTCGGCGAGGCTCCGTTCGCGCTTAGGTTTGCTCATCGTTTAATCCTCAAGCCTTCTTGGCTTTCTTGTCGCCGGAGTGGCCATGGAAGGTCCGGGTCGGCGAGAACTCGCCGAACTTGTGACCGACCATTTCCTCGTTCACGGCCACCGGCACGTGCTTCTGACCGTTGTAGACGCCGAAGGTCAGGCCGACGAATTGCGGCAGGATCGTCGAGCGACGGCTCCAGATCTTGATGACGTCGTGACGGCCGGACGCGCGCGCGGCATCTGCCTTCTTGAGCAGAGAACCCTCGACGAACGGGCCCTTCCAGACTGAACGAACCATGTCCGGCGTTCCTTACTTCTTCCGCTTGTGGCGGCTTAGGAGAATGAATTTGTTGGTCGACTTGTTGGTGCGGGTCTTCTTGCCCTTGGTCGGCTTGCCCCACGGGGTGACCGGGTGGCGGCCGCCCGAGGTACGACCTTCACCACCGCCGTGCGGATGGTCGATCGGGTTCATCGCGACACCGCGGTTGTGCGGCCTGCGGCCCATCCAACGCTTGCGACCGGCCTTGCCGATCGAGGTGTTCATGTGATCCGGGTTCGACACCGCGCCGATCGTGCCGCGGCAACGACCGTGCACCAGGCGCTGCTCGCCCGAATTCAGGCGGATGATGACGTAGTCCTGGTCGCGGCCGACGAGCTGGGCGTAGGTGCCGGCGGAACGCGCCAGCTGGCCGCCCTTGCCGATCTTGACCTCGATGTTGTGGATGATCGTGCCGACCGGCATGTTGCCGAGCGGCATGACGTTGCCCGGCTTCACGTCGACGTAATTGCCGGCGATGATCGTGTCACCCACCGCCAGGCGCTGCGGCGCCAGGATGTAGGCCTGCTCGCCGTCCTGATACTTGATCAGGGCGATGAAACCGGTGCGATTGGGATCATACTCGAGACGCTCGACGGTCGCGGGCACGTCGATCTTCTCACGCTTGAAGTCGACCGTACGCAGCGTCTGCTTGTGACCACCGCCGCGGAAGCGCACGGTGATGCGGCCGGTGTTGTTGCGGCCGCCCGAGGACTTCTTGCCTTCGGTGAGCGCCTTGACCGGCTTGCCCTTGTAGAGGGCCGAACGATCGACCATGACCAGCTGGCGCTGGCCCGGCGTCGTGGGATTGAATGTCTTCAGTGCCATCGTCGTACGACCTTACAGACCGGTGGTGACGTCGATCCGGTGACCCTCTTCGAGGGTCACGATCGCGCGTTTGCTGTTCGACTGCGAGCCGATGGTGCCGCGGAAGGCCTTGACCTTGCCCTTGCGGACCAGCGTGTTGACGCTCTTGACCTTGACGTCGAACAGCTTCTCGATCGCTTCCTTGATCTGCGGCTTGGTCGCCTTGGCGGCCACCTTGAACAGCACCTTGTTGTGCTCCGAGGCGATCGTCGCCTTTTCGGTCACGACCGGCGACAGGATCACGTCGTAGTGGCGAGGCTCGATGTTCTTGCTCATTTGAAGCGCGCCTCCAGCGCATCGATGGCGGCCTTGGTCAGAACGAGCTTCTGACGGCGCAGGATGTCATAGACGTTGATGCCCTGGATCGGCAGCACGTCCATGTTCGGGATGTTGCGAGCCGCAGCGGCGAAGCCGTTGTTGAGCTCGGCACCGTCGATGATCAGCGCGTTGGTGAGGCCGAGGCCCGAGAAGTGGCCGAGCAGCGCCTTGGTCTTGGCGGCTTCCAGCGCGGCCTTCTCGATCACGACGAGATCGCCGTCCTTGGCCTTGGCCGAGAGCGCATGCTTCAGAGCGAGCGCACGGACCTTCTTCGGCAGGTCGGTGGCGTGCGAACGCACCACCGGACCGAAGGCACGACCGCCGCCGCGGAACTGCGGCACGCGGGCCGAGCCGTGACGAGCACCGCCGGTGCCCTTCTGCTTGTACATCTTCTTGCCGGTGCGCCAAATCTCGGCGCGGCCCTTGGCCTTGTGCGTGCCGGCCTGGCGCTTGTTGAGCTGCCACTGCACGCAGCGCGCGATGATGTCCTCGCGCGGCTCGAGGCCGAAAATGGCGTCGGACAGCTGGACGGAGCCGGCTTCCTTACCTTCGAGGGTGGTGACCTTCAATTCCATCTCACGCCTCCTGCGCAGCCGGAGCGGCTTCCGCGTCGCCAGCAACCTTGAACTTGCCGGGCTTCGGGGCTTCCTTCGGCAGCGGCTTCTTGACGGCGTCGCGCACGCGGATCCAGCCGCCCTTGGAGCCGGGAACGGCGCCTTCGACGAGGATCAGGCCGCGCTCGACATCGGTCTGGACGACGCGAAGGTTGAGCGTGGTGATGCGGTCGACGCCCATGTGGCCGGGCATCTTCTTGTTCTTCCAGGTCTTGCCGGGGTCCTGACGGCCACCGGTCGAACCGATCGAGCGGTGCGAGATCGACACACCGTGCGTGGCGCGCAGACCGCCGAAGTTCCAGCGCTTCATGCCGCCGGCGAAGCCCTTACCGACCGAGGTGCCGGTGACGTCGACGAACTGGCCGACGACGAAGTGGTCGGCCTGGATCTCGGCGCCGACCGGGATCATGGCGTCCGCGGTCACGCGGAATTCCTCGACCCGGCGCTTCGGCTCGACCTTGGCGACCGCGAACTGGCCGCGCTCGGCCTTCGGCATGTAGACGGTCTTGCGGCTGCCCGAACCGAGCTGGAGCGCGACGTAACCGTTCTTCTCTTCGGTGCGGTGGCCTACGACCTGGCAATTGCCGAGCTTCAGCACGGTCACGGGGATATGTTCGCCGGCCTCCGTGAAGACCCGCGTCATCCCGACCTTTTGTGCGATCACTCCGGAGCGCATCGGCTTGCTTCCTGTTCTCTTTGTCCGCTTTTGGCGAACGGGATCCAAAATCTTAGAGCTTGATCTCGACGTCGACACCGGCGGCCAGGTCGAGCTTCATCAAAGCATCGACGGTTTGCGGGGTCGGATCGACGATGTCGAGCAGGCGCTTGTGAGTGCGCATCTCGAACTGTTCGCGGCTCTTCTTGTCGACGTGGGGCGAACGGTTGACGGTGAACTTCTCGATGCGGGTGGGCAGCGGAATGGGTCCGCGGACCTGCGCGCCGGTGCGCTTCGCCGTGTTCACGATCTCACGGGTCGACGTATCGAGGATACGATGGTCGAACGCCTTGAGACGGATACGAATGTTTTGGCCGTTCATTGCCGAATCTTTCTTAGTGAGTGGCGAGTAGCGAATAGCGAATAGAAACTATTCGCCACTCGCCATTCCCTATTCGCGTTGTTACTCGATGATCGAGGCGACGACGCCGGCGCCGACAGTGCGGCCGCCTTCGCGGATCGCGAAGCGGAGCTTCTCTTCCATCGCGATCGGCACGATCAGGTGCACTTCCATCGCGATGTTGTCGCCCGGCATCACCATCTCGGTGCCTTCCGGCAGGTGCACGACACCGGTCACGTCGGTGGTGCGGAAGTAGAACTGCGGACGGTAGTTGGTGAAGAACGGGGTGTGGCGACCGCCCTCTTCCTTGGTGAGGATGTAGGCCTCGGCCTTGAACTTGGTGTGCGGCTTGACCGAACCCGGCTTGGCCAGAACCTGGCCGCGCTCGACGTCTTCGCGCTTGGTGCCGCGGAGCAGCGCGCCGATGTTGTCGCCGGCCTGGCCCTGATCGAGCAGCTTGCGGAACATTTCGACGCCGGTGACGGTGGTCTTCTGGGTGGCGCGGAGACCGACGATCTCGATTTCCTCGCCGACCTTGACGACGCCGCGCTCGACACGGCCGGTCACGACGGTGCCGCGGCCCGAGATCGAGAACACGTCTTCAACCGGCATCAGGAACGGCTGGTCGATCGGACGCTCCGGCTGCGGGATGTACTCGTCGACGTTCTTCATCAGCTCGAGGATGGCGTCGTGGCCGAGCTTCTTGTCGGAGTCTTCGAGAGCGGCGAGCGCCGAACCCTTGATAATCGGGATCTTGTCACCGGGGAATTCGTACTTGGAGAGCAGCTCGCGGACTTCGAGCTCGACGAGTTCGAGCAGCTCCGGATCGTCGACCATGTCGCACTTGTTGAGGAACACGACGAGCGCGGGCACGCCGACCTGGCGGGCGAGCAGGATGTGCTCGCGGGTCTGCGGCATCGGGCCGTCAGCGGCCGACACGACCAGGATCGCGCCGTCCATCTGGGCAGCGCCGGTGATCATGTTCTTGACGTAGTCGGCGTGGCCGGGGCAGTCGACGTGGGCGTAGTGGCGGTTCGGCGTCTCGTACTCGACGTGCGCGGTCGAGATGGTGATGCCGCGGGCCTTCTCTTCCGGCGCCTTGTCGATCTGGTCGTACGCGGTGAACGTCGCACCGCCGGCTTCGGCGAGAACCTTGGTGATCGCCGCGGTCAGCGACGTCTTGCCATGGTCGACGTGACCGATGGTGCCGATGTTGCAGTGCGGCTTGGTACGTTCAAACTTTGCTTTGGCCATTTGACTCTCCGTTCAATCGTCAGCTTTCAACCGACGACAATCAGGCAAACTTCTTCTGGACTTCTGCCGACACGTTGGCCGGCGCTTCTGCGTAGTGATCGAACTGCATGGTGAAGGTCGCGCGACCCTGGCTCATCGAGCGCAGATTGTTCACGTAACCGAACATGTTCATGAGCGGCACCATCGCGTTGATGACGTTGGCGTTGCCGCGCATGTCCTGCCCCTGGATCTGACCGCGCCGGGAATTCAGGTCGCCGATGACCGAGCCGGTGTAGTCTTCCGGGGTCACCACCTCGACCTTCATGATCGGCTCGAGCAGGACCGACTTGCCCATCTGCAGCGCTTCGCGGAAGCAGGCGCGCGAGGCGATTTCGAAGGCGAGCGCCGACGAGTCGACGTCGTGATACTTGCCGTCGACGAGCTGCACCTTGACGTCGACCACGGGGAAGCCCGCGACCACGCCGGACGACAGCACGCTCTCCAGGCCCTTCTCGACGCCCGGGATGTATTCCTTCGGCACCGCGCCACCGACGATCTTCGATTCGAACTCGAAGCCCTTGCCGGCTTCGTTCGGCTCGACGATGAACGACACGGCCGCGAACTGGCCGGTACCGCCGGTCTGCTTCTTGTGGGTATAGCTGTGCTCCACCCGCTTGGTGATGCGCTCACGGAACGCCACCTGCGGCGCGCCGATGTTGGCGTCGACCTTGTAGGTGCGCTTGAGGATGTCGACCTTGATGTCGAGGTGGAGTTCGCCCATGCCCTTGAGGATGGTCTGGCCGGACTCGTGGTCGGTCGACACGCGGAAGGACGGATCCTCCGCGGCGAGCTTGGCCAGCGCCACGCCCAGCTTCTCCTGGTCGGCCTTGGACTTCGGCTCGATCGCGATCTCGATGACCGGCTCGGGGAACTCCATCTTCTCCAGGATCACCTGCTTGTCGGGATCGCACAGCGTGTCACCGGTGCGCGCTTCCTTCAGACCGGCCAGCGCGACGATGTCGCCGGCATAGGCTTCCTTGATGTCCTCGCGGTTGTTCGCATGCATCAACAGCATGCGCCCGATCCGCTCCTTCTTCTCGCGGGTCGAGTTCACGACGCCGGTGCCGCTCTGCAGGATGCCGGAATAGATGCGGCAGAAGGTGATGGTGCCGACGAACGGGTCGTCCATGATCTTGAACGCGAGCAGCGCCAGCGGCTCCTTGTCGTCCGCCTTGCGCACGACCTCGTTGCCCTTGTCGTCGGTGCCCTTGATCGCGGGCACGTCGAGCGGCGACGGCAGATAGTCGACCACGGCGTCGAGCAGCGGCTGCACGCCCTTGTTCTTGAAGGCCGAGCCGCACAGCACGGGATAAAACGCGCCGGTCAGCACCGCCTTGCGGATCAGGCGCTTCAGGGTCGCCTCGTCCGGCTCCTTGCCATCGAGATAGGCGGCCATGGCATCGTCGTCGAGCTCGACGGCGGCTTCCACCATCTTCTCGCGGTATTCCTTGGCCTGGTCGGCAAGGTCTTCCGGAATATCGACATAATCGAACTTGGCGCCGAGCGATTCATCGTTCCAGACGACGCCCTTCATCTTCACGAGGTCGACGAGACCCTTGAAGTTGTTCTCGGCACCGATCGGAAGCTGGATCGCGACGGGCTTGGCGCCCAGACGGTCGACAATGTCCGCCAGACACTTGAAGAAGTCGGCACCGATCTTGTCCATCTTGTTGGCGAAGACGATGCGCGGAACCTTGTACTTGTCGCCCTGGCGCCAGACGGTCTCGGTCTGGGGCTCGACGCCCTGGTTGGAGTCGAGCACGCAGACGGCGCCGTCGAGCACGCGGAGCGAACGCTCGACTTCGATGGTGAAGTCGACGTGACCGGGCGTGTCGATGATGTTCAGGCGCTTGCCGTTCCAGAACGCGGTGGTCGCAGCCGAGGTGATCGTGATGCCACGCTCCTGCTCCTGCTCCATCCAGTCCATCGTCGCGGCACCTTCGTGCACTTCGCCGATCTTGTGGCTCTTGCCGGTGTAATAGAGGATGCGCTCGGTCGTCGTGGTCTTGCCGGCGTCGATATGCGCCATGATACCGAAGTTACGGTAGTCCTCGATGGCATGTTGGCGGGGCATGGGTCGTTCCTTGCGAGTCCGAGTGTGTCGCCGTTACCAGCGGTAGTGCGAGAAGGCGCGGTTGGCTTCCGCCATGCGGTGCACGTCTTCGCGCTTCTTGACGGCGTTCCCCCGGTTGTTCGATGCGTCCAAGAGCTCCGCCGAGAGCCGCTCGGTCATGGTCTTCTCGTTGCGCTCGCGCGCAGCCGCGATCAGCCAGCGAATGCCGAGCGCCTGCCGGCGGGTCGAGCGGACCTCGACCGGAACCTGGTAGGTCGCGCCGCCGACGCGGCGGGAGCGGACCTCGATGGTCGGCATGACGTTCTCGAGCGCCTGCTCGAACACGCCGAGCGGGTTCTGCTTGGTCTTGGATTCGATGATGCCGAACGCACCATAGACGATGCCTTCCGCAACCGACTTCTTGCCGGCGTACATCACCGAGTTCATGAACTTCGTGACGATGATGTTCCCGAACTTCGGATCCGGAAGAACTTCGCGCTTTTCCGCAGAGTGGCGACGAGACATAGGCTTGGTTCCCGCTTACTTCGGACGCTTGGCGCCGTACTTCGAACGACGCTGCTTACGGTTCTTGACGCCCTGGGTGTCCAGAACGCCGCGGAGGATGTGATAGCGCACGCCCGGCAAGTCCTTAACGCGGCCGCCGCGGATCATGACCACCGAGTGCTCCTGGAGGTTATGGCCCTCGCCGGGGATGTAGCCGATCACCTCGAAGCCGTTGGTCAGGCGCACCTTGGCAACCTTACGAAGCGCCGAGTTCGGCTTCTTCGGGGTCGTGGTGTAGACGCGCGTGCAAACACCACGCTTCTGCGGCGACTGCTGCAGCGCCGGCACCTTCTTGCGCGACTTCTGCACTTCCCGCGGTTGAGCGATCAGCTGGTTGATCGTCGGCATACTGGCCTTCACCCTTTTTCTGCCGCGGCCCCTCTCGGGTCCGCTGTCTTGCCGCGGCCCGTCACCGGGTCCGCAAATTCTGCTCGAGCTACCCGCCCGAACGGGCCGCCTGGCGCGAAAGACCCGCGCAAAGCGAAATTGCGCCAACCGCTCCATCAACGAGCGGAAAGCGCTTCGACGCCACAGAGGACCGCAGTCTCGAAGCCGTTCAGCGTAACGCCGCGGCCCGCGCACTGAGGTCATGCATCCGAATTCGATCTCAAGAGAACGTGCTCGAGAGAACTAAAGTCGCACTGGCATTGCCTAGCTATGATCGACAGCGTTTGAGCGGCATTCGTCGAGGTTGGTGCCCGTCTTTGCGACCCCTGGCAGATCTAGTCTTTGGGGATCAACGGGTGGCCCGTTCCGACGCTGGCGATGCTCACCGCCTGTCGTTAAGTGAGGCGCTTTCTATAAGTGGGAATCGGTCAAGTCAAGGTGAAACGACAGTCACAAAGCGCTTCATGCGCCTGCAAAAAATCGCCTCTTCGCCGCCTCCCCGCGCCTGCCTGATATAGGAGCGACGCGACTGACCTGCCAGATCTGAAACAATTATACCCGGGTCTAATGTAGTTTTATTACCAAGCTGAGGGGCTTTTCACCTGCCTGCGCTCGGTTTGCTGGCTGGTGGCCGGTCTACCAGCTTTTCCCGGCCCGCCGCGATGCCCGGTGTGACGGGGCTTCAGCCCGGACTGGTCGATCCGCGAATGGCTCTTGCCCCAAACCATGCGTGCGAAAAAACGCGGCGCGCGGCGGCCGAACGCCTTGCATCAGAGAATCGACGAGTCGACGCTGAACCGCGCGTTGCCGTGAGACGAGACGATCAGACGCGGCCGCTCGAAGCTCACCGCCCGCGGTTACTCCTCCTCGTCGTCCTCATCGTCATCGAGGTCTTCGTCCTCGTCGTCATCGTCGCGGTCGGCGTCGGCATGAGCTGCCGCGCCATGGGGCTGGTGGATCTGGTCGTTCCACAGCTTGCGATAGGTGCCATTCTTGGCGAGCAACTCGGCATGGGAACCGCGCTCGATCGCCCTGCCCCCTGAAATCACGATGATCTCGTCCATCTCGACCACCGAGGTCAGGCGGTGGGTCGACCAGATCATGGTGCGACCCTTGGCGACCCTGAGCAGCGTGCGGTTGATTGCGGCCTCGGTGGTCTGGTCCAGCGCCGAAGTTGCTTCGTCCAGCAGCAGCACGGAAGGGTTGCGTATGATCGCGCGCGCGATCGCAATGCGCTGGCGTTGGCCGCCCGACAGCGTGTCGCCGCGCTCGCCGACCGGCGTGTCGTAGCGCTGCGGCAGGCTCATGATGTAGCGGTGGATCTCGGCCTTCTTGGCCGCCTCCTCCACCTCCTCGTCGGTTGCGCCCTCCTTGCCGAGCCGGATGTTCTCGCGGATCGACATGTTGAACAGCATGTTCTCCTGGAACACCACCGCCATGCTCCGGCGCAGCGAGTCCAGCGTCACCTTGCGGACGTCGACGCCGTCGATGGTGACGCGGCCTTCGTCGGGCACGTAGAGCCGCAGGATCAGATTGAGCAGCGTGCTCTTGCCGGAGCCGCTCGGACCGACGATCGCGATGCGCTTGCCGGCGTCGAGCTTGAGGCTGAGATTGTCCAGCACCGGCGTCTGACCACCCTCGTACTGGAAGGTGACGTGATCGAATGTAATGTCGTGGGTGATGCGCGGCAGATCGGGTGCGCCCGGGCGATCGGCGCTGCGGGTCGGCTCGTCGAGCAATTCCTGAATGTGGCGGATCGCGGCGGCCGAGGAGATCGACACCGGGATGAAATGCATCACATGGGCGATGTTGTAGGAGACCTCCCAGAACGCGCTCTCGAAAGTGACGAAGGTGCCGATGGTGATATGGCCCTTGGTCGCCAGATACGCGCCGATCGCGAGCACCACAAGGTGCAGGAGGAGCACCGAGATGGTGACTGTCCGCTCCACCATGGTCGAGAGGAATGTGGCCGAGGCCATCTTGTTGCGGGTCTCGTCGTTGCGCAACCGGAAGAAGCCGAACATCTTGCGTTGCAGGCTGAACGCCTTGATGACCGCCTGGGCGGCCACGTTCTCCTGGACTTGGCCCAGCAACGCCGATTCATTGAGCTTCTGTTCGTAATTGGCCTGCACCGCCTTCGGCGTCAGGATCCGCGGGCCGATCAGCGTGATCGGGAACACCAGCAGCGCGACGACGGCGAGCTGCCAGTTGAGGAACAGCATCAGGATGATGCCGGCGATCAGCTCCAGGAACGGCAGCGCGGCACTGTTGGCGAACGTCTTGACCGAGCCTTCGAAGGCCGAGAGATCGACCGAGAAGCGCGACAGGATCTCGCCGCGCCTGGTGCGGCCGAAATAGGCGGCGGGCAGGTCCTGGACGTGCTCGAACAGGCGTGTGCGGACATCGGAGATGATGCAAGCGGCAAGTCGCGCGTCCCAGCGTTCGTACCAGACTGCAACGATCGAGGTGAAAATGCCGGCGACGGCGAGCACGCCGAGGATCTTGTAGAGCGCCTGAAAATCCTCCTCGCCGAGCGCATCGTCGATCAGGAACTTGAGGCTGAGCGGCATGATGACGTTGAACAACGTCTCGACCACGACGCCGAATGCCACGAATGACAGCATCCGCTTGTAGTTGGAGAGATAGGGCTTGACGAACCCGACAATGGTCGCAAGGGCCCCGGCGGCTTCGCGCGCGGTAAAGACGACGAGGTCCTCGTCCTCATCGTCCTCGTCGAGCTCCAGCTCGTCATCCCCCTCGTCTTCGGCGTCCTCGTCGTCCTTGAGATCCGGCTTGGCAGCGTCGGCGAGCTTGCCATCGAGCCCGGCCGCCTCCTCCGCGGCGAGCTTCTGTTGATCGGGAGATAGAGGCTTGTCGCCAGGCAAGAAAGGCTTGGATGCCATGAAACCAACCGATGCTGACGGCCGGCATGACCGCAGAGAACGCAGGAAATAGCGGCAACCGCTATTGCACCGATTCTATGCGATCAAGATGAATTCGGCAAAACAATTGGCGAATTCGGTTGGCGTCCCCCGGGCTAGTCCTCGTCCTCGACCTTGTCGAAGAAGGAATAGCGCAAGCTGTCCGCGTCGGCGTACCACTGCCCCGGCCCCTTGTTGGCGGCGAGCGTCGCCTCCCACAGCGCATCGGTGCAATCCTTGCGGTGCATCGATAGGTCGAAGCCGTTGCCGAAGAAGAGCTCGGACCATTCCCACCAGGTGCCGAGCTTCTTGACTCCGCGCAAGAGGTCGTAGCGGTCAATCAATGCCGGCGCCATGTCGGAGGTGATGGAGCCGAACACGAGGCCGGTCCTGACCACGCGGTTGAGCTCGCGGATCGCGCGGACCACTTGCTTGGGGGAAACGTGGCAGAGGCTGGTCTCGAACACGAAGTCGAACGTGCCGTCCTTGAACGGCATGTCGGTGATCGTGCCGAGCTTGTTGTACTTCTTCAGCGATTTCGGCGTCCTGGCGTGGATCGCGCGGTTGTTCTCGATTCCCCATGCATCGATGCCGCGATCGCGCAGGGCGCCGACCAGTTCGCCGCTGGCGGAGCCCGCGACCAGCAGCTTGGCGTCCGCCGCCCTGCCCCAGACGATGCCGATCAGCTTCGTCAGGTAGTCGGGATCGGTGAAGTGCCGCCACGCCTGATGATAGGGGCCGAGACCGCGATAATTCTCGAAATATTTGCGATCGATCTTGTCCGAGAGCGGCTTGTCGTCCTGCGCGCGCTGGCGGCGCAGGCGCATCATCTCGGTCAGGATGATGTCGGTCGCCGCGTCCGAGGAATCCAGCAGGCCGTTCAGCGTCGAATCGAACAGATAGTCGCCGACCACCACGATGCCGGGGTGCTCCTTCGGCTCGGGCCGGTGATTGGTCATGACGTCGCGCGCGGGCAAACCACCAGGCAGCGCGTTCACCGAGGACAGCCAGCGGTGGATCTTGCCTTCCATGAAATGCAGACGCGCATCGCCGAGAGAAGCCGGCAGCGATTTCAGGGCGGTCTCGATCAGCTCCTGGTCCGACAGATTGGCAAAAGCCAGCGCGTCAGAGCCGGGAATGAGCCAGTTCAGAACACCATGCTTGCCGACGTCGTGACGTGCGCCCTCGTTGTAGACGCAGCAGCCGCCGAAGGCTTCCGACATGAACCAGGCGCCCGGAATCTTGTCGCCCCAGAACGGCTCGTCGAACAGGATCGAGACGCGCAGATAGTGCGCGGGCCGGTCGAAATAGGCCACGTGCTTGACCATCGACCTGCGCAGCTGCTCGCCCTCCCAGCCGAGAGTGGCGAGCCAGGAATGCGGCAGGCAGACCAGCACGAGATCGAAGTCACGGGTCTCCGGCCCCTTGCCGTTCATCATCTTGAGCTGATACCGGCCGGTCGGCGCCTTGCCGACGGTGAGCACGCGGTGATTGAGCTGGATGTCGGCATTGACCTCCGACTGCAGGCATTCGATCAGCTGCTCGTTGCCGTTCTGGATGGAATAGAGGCCGATATAGCCGTCGACGTCCATCAGATAGTTCTTGAGCGCGTTGAGCCCGTTGGTGTTGTGGCTCTCGGTCGCGATGTCGGAACGCGCCATCACCTTGAAGAAGCGCTTTGCGGTGACGTCCTCGACCTCCTCGTCGAGCACCTGCTCGGCGGTCTTGTAGGCCCAGGGATGTTCGTTGTCGTGCGCGCCGACGCCCTCGTAATATTCCACCGGCGACATCACCTCGGCGCAGCGCTTGCGGAAGGCTTCGATCGCGGCGGCAGTCCTGGCGCCGTATTTGCGGCGCATGCCGGGAACGTCGTTGAGCAGCTCACCGCCGAACTGCACCTGTTCGGCATCCATCGGAATGGTCTGAAGGCCGAAATGCTGGATCAGCTCGCGCAGCGGGTCCGGGCCTGTCATGGAGTAGTCGTAGATCTCGGCAACGCCGGCCTCGTACATCGCGGGCGCCGAATCGAACTTGCGGGTGACGATCTTGCCGCCGAGCCTGTCGGAGGCCTCGTAGATGGTGACGCGGCAGAGGTCGCCGAGCTTGCGCTTCAGGTACCAGGCGCTCATCAGCCCGCCGGGGCCGCCGCCTACGATTGCGAGATCAAGCATGAGAGTTCCGTGGTCTTCCGGCCCTGCCCCCTTGGCGGGACCACCGGTCTAAGGCGCCATAGCACAAGCGCTTTTGCGGCTGAAGGAAAGATGAACAAAGGTTGATCCCGCATCGCAACAAAGCAGCAAAAAGGCCGGCAAAAGCCGGCCTTTTCATTGTCCTCGGTATTCCTACGGATGAACGATCATTCCGCGGGCGGCAGCGCAGGAAGCTCGGCTTCCGGCGCCGGCGACACGACGGCGGCCTGCTTCTCCCGCTCGTCCAGGATCAGCTTGTCGCGCTTCATGGCGACTTCGCGGATCTTGGCCATGGAGGCGCCGGTGCCCGCCGGGATCAGCCGGCCGACGATGACGTTCTCCTTGAGGCCTTCGAGCGGATCGATCTTGCCGTTGACCGCCGCCTCGGTGAGGACGCGGGTGGTCTCCTGGAACGATGCCGCCGAGAAGAAGGAGCGGGTCTGGAGGCTCGCCTTGGTGATGCCGAGCAGAACCGGCGTTCCCGTGGCGGGCTTCTTGCCCTCTTCCTTGGCCTTCACGTTCAGCGCGTCGAACTCGATCTTGTCGACCTGCTCGCCGGAGATCATGTCCGTGTCGCCCTGGTCGGTGATTTCCACCTTCTGGAGCATCTGACGGACAATCACCTCGATGTGCTTGTCGTTGATGAGCACGCCCTGCAGCCGGTAGACCTCCTGGATCTCGTTGACCAGATAGGCAGCGAGCTCCTCGATGCCCTTGACCGCGAGGATGTCGTGCGGCGCCGGGTTGCCTTCCACGATGAAGTCGCCCTTTTCGACGACGTCGCCGTCCTGAAGGTGGATGTGCTTGCCCTTCGGGATCAGGTACTCGCGCGGCTCGTCGGTCTTGTCCATCGGCTCGATCGAGATGCGACGCTTGTTCTTGTAGTCGCGCCCGAACCGGATGGTGCCCGCGATTTCGGCGATGATCGCCGCATCCTTCGGGCGCCGAGCCTCGAACAGTTCCGCCACCCGCGGCAGACCGCCGGTGATGTCACGCGTCTTGGCGCTTTCGGTCGAGACACGGGCGAGGATGTCGCCCGGCTGGACCTTGGCTCCGATGTCGACCGAGAGAATGGCGTCGACCGACAGCATGTAGCGGGCATCGCCGCCACGGGCGAGCTTGAGCACCTTGCCGTCCTTGCCCTTCACCACGATGGCCGGACGCAGGTCCGAGCCGCCGCGCGTCGAACGCCAGTCGATGACCACGCGCTTGGCGATACCGGTGGCCTCGTCGAGCGTTTCCGAGATCGACTGCCCCTCGACCAGATCCTCGAAGCCGATGGTTCCTTCGACCTCGGTGAGCAGCGGACGGGTGTAGGGATCCCATTCGACGATGCGCTGGCCGCGCTTGACCATGTCGCCCTCGTCGACGTGCAGACGCGAACCGTACTGGATACGGTGCGTCGCACGCTCGGTGCCGTCGGCATCGACGATCGCGACAACCATGTTGCGCACCATCGCGATAAGGTGACCTTCGCTGTTGCGGGCGATGGCCTTGTTCCTGATCACGATCTTGCCGTCGAAGTTGGCTTCGACGAAGGACTGCTCGTTGAGCTGCGCCGCACCGCCGATGTGGAAGGTGCGCATGGTGAGCTGGGTGCCCGGCTCGCCGATCGACTGCGCCGCGATGACGCCAACCGCTTCGCCATGGTTGACCGGCGTGCCGCGGGCGAGGTCGCGGCCGTAGCACTTGCCGCAGATGCCGTTGACGAGCTCGCAGGTCAGCGCCGAGCGGATCTTCACCTCCTGGATGCCGGCCTGATGGATGGCATCCACGTGGCTCTCTTCCATCAGCGTATCGCGCTTGACGATCACCTGGCCCGAGCTGTCACGCACGTCTTCGCAGGCCGTGCGTCCGAGGATGCGCGAGCCGAGCGAGGCGACCACGGTACCGGCGTCGACGATGGCGCGCATCTTGATGCCGAGCTTGGTGCCGCAGTCGCTCTGCGTGATGATGCAGTCCTGCGCCACGTCGACGAGACGACGGGTCAGGTAGCCGGAGTTCGCGGTCTTCAACGCGGTGTCCGCGAGGCCCTTGCGGGCGCCGTGGGTCGAGTTGAAGTACTCAAGCACCGAGAGGCCTTCCTTGAAGTTCGAGATGATCGGCGTCTCGATGATCTCGCCCGACGGCTTGGCCATCAGGCCGCGCATGCCGGCGAGCTGGCGCATCTGGGCCGGCGAACCGCGGGCACCGGAGTGAGCCATCATGTAGATCGAGTTGATGTCGGCATCGGCCCCGCTCGCCGTCTTCTTGGTGGCGGAGATCT
This sequence comes from Bradyrhizobium yuanmingense, assembly GCF_025200905.1. Taxonomy (NCBI): domain Bacteria; kingdom Pseudomonadati; phylum Pseudomonadota; class Alphaproteobacteria; order Hyphomicrobiales; family Nitrobacteraceae; genus Bradyrhizobium; species Bradyrhizobium yuanmingense. The sequence continues at coordinate 4,453,129 of NZ_CP104173.1, forward strand.
CCTTCATCATCGCCTTGGCGATTTCTTCCGTCGCCTTCGACCAGGCGTCGACCACCTTGTTGTACTTCTCGCCGTGGGTGATCAGGCCGTCGTTGTACTGCTGCTCGAAATCCTTCGCCAGCGTACGGGTGGTGTCGACGATCTTCCACTTGCCGTGCGGCACGACCATGTCGTCCTTGCCGAACGAGATGCCGGCCTTGAACGCGTTGTAGAAGCCGAGCGCCATGATGCGATCGCAGAAGATCACCGTCTCCTTCTGGCCGCAGTGGCGGTAGACCTGGTCGATGACGCCGGAGATCTCGCGCTTGGTCATCAGCTTGTTGATGATCTCGTAGGAGATGCGCGGGTTCTTCGGCAGCAGATTGCCGAGCATGACGCGGCCGGCGGTGGTTTCGATCCAGCGCTTGGAGACCTTGCCGGTCTCGTCCATGCCTTCCCACCGATACTTGATCTTGGTGTGGAGGTGGATGACCTTCGCGTGCAGCGCGTGCTCGAGCTCGGCCATGTCGCCGAACACCTTGCCCTCGCCGGGCAGGCCTTCACGCATGATCGAGACGTAGTACAGACCGAGCACGATGTCCTGCGACGGCACGATGATCGGCTGGCCGTTCGCCGGATGCAGGATGTTGTTGGTCGACATCATCAGGACGCGCGCTTCCAGCTGCGCTTCGAGCGACAGCGGAACGTGCACGGCCATCTGGTCGCCGTCGAAATCGGCGTTGAACGCGGAGCAGACCAGCGGGTGAAGCTGGATCGCCTTGCCCTCGATCAGCACGGGCTCGAACGCCTGAATGCCGAGGCGGTGCAGCGTCGGTGCGCGGTTGAGCAGCACCGGATGCTCGCGGATCACCTCGTCCAGGATGTCCCAGACCTCGGGCCGTTCCTTCTCGACCAGCTTCTTGGCCTGCTTCACGGTGGTGGACAGGCCCTTGGCGTCGAGCCGCGAATAGATGAACGGCTTGAACAGCTCGAGCGCCATCTTCTTCGGCAGGCCGCACTGATGCAGGCGCAGCTCGGGACCGACCACGATCACCGAACGGCCCGAATAGTCGACGCGCTTGCCGAGCAGGTTCTGGCGGAAGCGGCCCTGCTTGCCCTTGAGCATGTCGGCGAGCGACTTCAGCGGACGCTTGTTGGCGCCGGTGATGACGCGGCCGCGGCGGCCGTTGTCGAACAGCGCATCGACCGCTTCCTGAAGCATGCGCTTCTCGTTGCGGATGATGATGTCGGGCGCGCGCAGCTCCATCAGCCGCTTCAAGCGGTTGTTGCGGTTGATGACGCGGCGATAGAGGTCGTTGAGATCAGAGGTCGCGAAACGGCCGCCGTCCAGCGGCACCAGCGGACGCAGGTCCGGCGGAATCACCGGGATCACGGTCATGATCATCCATTCCGGCTTGTTGCCGGAATGGCGGAACGCTTCCACGATCTTCAGACGCTTGGCGAGCTTCTTGTGCTTGATGTCGGAGTCGGTCTCCTGCATCTCGGCACGCAGCGAGGCCTCGAGCTTCTCGAGGTCCATGCCCTTGAGCAGCTCGCGGATCGCCTCGGCGCCGATCATGGCGGTGAAGCTGTCCTGGCCGTACTCGTCCTGCGCCTTCAGATACTCGTCTTCCGACAGCAGCTGACGGTCCTTCAGCGCGGTGAGGCCCGGCTCGAGCACGACGTAATATTCGAAGTAGAGGATCCGCTCGAGATCCTTCAGCGTCATGTCGAGCAGGAGGCCGATGCGCGAGGGCAGCGACTTCAGGAACCAGATGTGCGCGACGGGGGCTGCGAGTTCGATATGACCCATGCGCTCGCGCCGGACGCGCGACAGCGTGACCTCGACCGAGCACTTCTCGCAGATGATGCCCTTGTACTTCATGCGCTTGTACTTGCCGCACAAGCACTCGTAGTCCTTGATCGGCCCGAAGATGCGGGCGCAGAACAGGCCGTCGCGCTCGGGCTTGAAGGTACGATAGTTGATGGTCTCCGGCTTCTTGATCTCGCCGTAGGACCAGGACAGAATCTTCTCTGGAGACGCGATCGAGATCCGGATCTGGTCGAAGACCTGAGCCGGCGTCGTCGGGTTGAAGAGATTCATAATTTCTTGGTTCATCGTCTTCTCCTCGCGTGCCGGTCGCCTCCGGCCGCAAATTCGAAAATCACTTCTGCATGGCGCCCTGCCCTCAAGGCCTCGGGCGGGGCGCCGATGCCCGGCCGCGAAGGCCAGGCATGACAGGTCGAATTACTCGGCCGCTTCCGACGTCGGCGCCGGTCCCATCTTGGAGTTGTGCAGGTCGACGTTGAGGCCGAGCGAGCGCATTTCCTTGACCAGCACGTTGAACGATTCCGGAATACCGGCCTCGAACGTGTCGTCGCCGCGCACGATCGCCTCGTACACCTTGGTACGGCCGGCGACGTCGTCCGACTTCACCGTCAGCATCTCCTGGAGCGTGTACGCCGCGCCGTAAGCCTCGAGCGCCCACACCTCCATTTCGCCGAAGCGCTGGCCGCCGAACTGCGCCTTGCCGCCCAGCGGCTGCTGGGTGACGAGCGAGTACGGACCGATCGAACGCGCATGGATCTTGTCGTCGACCAGATGGTGCAGCTTGAGCATGTAGATGTAGCCCACCGTCACCTTGCGATCGAACGGATCGCCGGTGCGGCCGTCATAGACGGTCGACTGACCCGAAGCGTCGAGACCGGCAAGCTTCAGCATCTCCTCGATATCGGCTTCCTTGGCGCCGTCGAACACCGGGGTTGCGATCGGCACGCCGCGGCTGAGGTTATGGCCGAGTTCGAGCAGCTCGTTGTCGTTGAGCGACTTGATCGTCTCGTCTTCGCCGTAGACCTTCTTCAAGGTCTCCTTCAGCGGCTTGATGTCCTGCTTCGACAGGTACGCATCGACGGTCTGGCCGATACGCTTGCCGAGGCCGGCGCAGGCCCAGCCGAGATGGGTCTCGAGGATCTGTCCGACGTTCATGCGCGAAGGCACGCCGAGCGGATTGAGCACGATGTCGGCATGCGTGCCGTCTTCGAGGAACGGCATGTCCTCGATCGGCACGATCTTCGACACCACGCCCTTGTTGCCGTGGCGGCCGGCCATCTTGTCGCCGGGCTGGATCTTGCGCTTCACCGCGACGAAGACCTTGACCATCTTCATCACGCCGGGCGGCAATTCGTCACCGCGCTGAAGCTTCTCGACCTTGTCGAGGAAGCGCTGTTCCAGTCCCTTCTTCGACTCGTCGTACTGCTTCCGCATGGCCTCGATCTCGGCCATCAGCTTGTCGTTCGGCGAAGCGAACAGCCACCATTGCGACTTCGGATACTCCTCGAGCACCGCACGGGTGATCTTGGTGTCCTTCTTGAAGCCCTTGGGACCTGCAATGCCCTGCCGCCCCTCGAGCAGCTCGGCAAGACGGTTGTAGACGTTGCGGTCCAGGATCGCCTGCTCGTCGTCGCGGTCCTTGGCGAGGCGCTCGATCTCCTCCCGCTCGATCGCCAGCGCACGCTCGTCCTTGTCGACGCCGTGGCGGTTGAACACGCGCACTTCGACGATGGTGCCCTGCACGCCCGGGGGAACGCGCAGCGAGGTGTCGCGGACGTCGGAGGCCTTCTCGCCGAAGATGGCGCGCAGCAGCTTCTCTTCCGGCGTCATCGGGCTTTCGCCCTTCGGCGTGATCTTGCCGACCAGGATGTCGCCGGCGCGCACTTCCGCGCCGATGTAGACGATACCGGCTTCGTCGAGGTTCTTCAGCGCTTCTTCCGAGACGTTCGGAATGTCGCGGGTGATTTCCTCAGGTCCGAGCTTGGTGTCGCGGGCCATCACCTCGAACTCCTCGATGTGGATCGAGGTGAAGACGTCCTCCTTCACGATCCGCTCGGAGAGCAGGATCGAGTCTTCGAAGTTGTAGCCGTTCCACGGCATGAACGCGACCAGCACGTTGCGGCCGAGCGCGAGCTCGCCGAGATCGGTCGAAGGACCGTCGGCGATGATGTCGCCCTTCCTGACGACGTCGCCGACCTTCACCAGCGGACGCTGGTTGATGCAGGTCGACTGGTTCGAGCGCTGGTACTTCATCAGGCGGTAGATATCGACGCCCGACTTGGTCGGATCGAGATCTTCCGTGGCGCGGATGACGACGCGGGTCGCATCGATCTGGTCGATCACGCCCGAACGGCGCGCCGCGATCGCAGCGCCCGAGTCACGGGCAACCACGCCCTCCATGCCGGTGCCGACGAACGGCGCCTCGGCGCGAACCAGCGGCACCGCCTGGCGCTGCATGTTCGAGCCCATCAGCGCGCGGTTGGCGTCGTCGTTCTCGAGGAACGGGATCAGCGCCGCGGCGACCGAAACGAGCTGCTTCGGCGACACGTCCATGTAGTCGACCTTGTCGGGCGTCATCGGCACGACGTCGCGGGTGCCGCTCGAACGGCAGACCACGAGGTCTTCGGTGAAGCGGCCCTTGGCGTCGACCGGCACGTTGGCCTGGGCCACGGAATAGCGCCCTTCCTCCATCGCCGACAGGTACACGACCTCGTCGGTGACACGGCCATCCTTGACCTTGCGATACGGCGTCTCGACGAAGCCGTACTTGTTCACGCGCGCGAAGGTCGCGAGCGAGTTGATCAGGCCGATGTTCGGACCTTCCGGCGTCTCGATCGGGCAGATGCGGCCGTAATGCGTCGGGTGCACGTCGCGCACCTCGAAGCCAGCGCGCTCGCGGGTGAGACCGCCCGGTCCGAGCGCCGAGAGACGGCGCTTGTGGGTGATCTCGCTGAGCGGGTTGGTCTGGTCCATGAACTGCGAGAGCTGCGAGGAGCCGAAGAACTCGCGCACCGCGGCGGCGGCCGGCTTGGCGTTGATCAGGTCCTGCGGCATGACCGTGTCGATGTCGACCGAGGACATGCGCTCCTTGATCGCGCGCTCCATGCGCAACAGGCCGATGCGGTACTGGTTCTCCATGAGCTCGCCGACCGAACGCACGCGGCGGTTGCCGAGATGGTCGATGTCGTCGATCTCGCCCTTGCCGTCGCGCAGATCCACCAGCGTCTTGATGACGGAGAGGATGTCCTCCTTGCGCAGCGTGCGCTGGGTGTCGGGCGCATCGAGGTCGAGGCGCATGTTCATCTTGACGCGGCCGACCGCGGAGAGGTCGTAGCGCTCGGCGTCGAAGAACAGCGACTGGAACATGGCCTGCGCCGATTCCAGCGTCGGCGGCTCGCCCGGACGCATCACGCGGTAGATGTCGAACAGCGCGTCCTCGCGCGTCATGTTCTTGTCGGCCGAGAGCGTGTTGCGGATGTAGGGGCCGACATTGACGTGGTCGATGTCGAGCAGCGGCAGCTCTTTGTAGCCCTGCTCGTTGAGCGCCTTCATCAGCTTGTCGGTGATCTCCTCACCGGCCTCGGCGTGGATCTCACCGGTCTTGGGGTTGACGAGATCCTCGGCGACGTAGTTGCCGACCAGCTCCTCGTCGGCCATGCGCAGCGCCTTCAGCCCCTTCTCCTGGAGCTGGCGGGCGGCGCGGACGGTGAGCTTCTTGCCGGCCTCGAGCACAACCTTGCCGGTGTCGGCATCGATCAGGTCGTTGACCGTGGAGTAGCCGCGGAAGCGGTTGGCGTCGAACGGAACGCGCCAGCCTTCCTTGGTCCGCTTGTAGAGAATCTTCTTGTAGAACGTTGAGAGGATCGCCTCGCCGTCGAGGCCGAGGGCGAACATCAGCGACGTCACCGGAATCTTGCGGCGACGGTCGATACGCGCATAGACGATGTCCTTGGCGTCGAACTCGATGTCGAGCCAGGAGCCGCGATACGGGATGACGCGGGCGGCGAACAGCAGCTTGCCCGAGGAATGGGTCTTGCCCTTGTCGTGGTCGAAGAACACGCCGGGCGAACGGTGCATCTGCGAGACGATGACGCGCTCGGTGCCGTTGACGATGAAGGTGCCGTTCATCGTCATGAGCGGGATGTCGCCCATGTAGACGTCCTGCTCCTTGATGTCCTTCACCGACTTCGCGCCGGTTTCCTCGTCGATATCGAACACGATGAGGCGCAGCGTCACCTTGAGGGGCGCAGCGAAGGTCATGCCGCGCTGGCGGCACTCGTCGACGTCGTATTTCGGCTGCTCGAACTCGTAGCGGACGAATTCCAGCATCGAGGTGCCGGAGAAGTCGGAGATCGGAAACACCGAGCGGAACACCGCCTGCAGACCCTCGTCGAGACGTCCGCCCTGGGGTTCGTCCACCATCAGGAACTGGTCATAGGACGCCTTCTGAACCTCGATGAGGTTCGGCATCTCGGCGACTTCCTTGATGTGTCCGAAGAACTTGCGAACGCGTTTGCGACCGGTGAATGTCTGCTGCGCCATCGTGGCCTCTCATTTTCGTCGCCCGCCCTGGGCGCACCGTCCGGACCGCGGCTGCCACCGCTTTCCGGGTTGAATTTTCGAACCCGTCTTGGGGGGCCGGAGACGCAGTTTCAGGCGCCGATGTCCTGAATCTGTTCTTCAGACCTTCAAAACGCAAAACGACGCGCGGGGCGCAGATGCGCGCCCGCCCGTCACAACGATCATCTTCACGGACTGCAAAAGCCCGAAATAGCCTGCTCTCCCAACGGCTTACAGGGAAATCCGGCATCCCTGCCCACCGCGCTTTCGTGCTGCCGACCCGATATGGGGCGACAATAGTGCAGATTCGAGGGTCAAACCCTCAAATCCCCACACTTTTTCGTGTTTGGCCTGCGTCGGATCGTTCCGTCGCACGCCTTTTGCATTCCGGTCCACCCTCTCGAAGGGGGACCAGGATCCCGGGCAGAGCCGTTGCCCGCCCGGGATCCCGCCAGTAAGCAGTGCTTACTTGAGCTCGACCTTGGCGCCAGCCTTCTCGAGCTGGGCCTTGATCTTGTCGGCTTCGTCCTTGTTCACGCCTTCCTTCAGCGGCTTCGGAGCACCCTCGACGAGGTCCTTTGCTTCCTTCAGGCCGAGACCGGTGATGGCGCGGACTTCCTTGATGACCTCGATCTTCTTGTCGCCGGCGCTGGCGAGAACGACCGTGAACTCGGTCTTCTCTTCCGCCGGAGCGGCAGCACCGCCGCCGCCAGCGGCCGGGCCGGCCACGGCGACAGCCGCGGCAGCCGAAACGCCCCACTTCTCTTCGAGGAGCTTCGCGAGTTCGGCAGCTTCGAGCACGGTCAGGCTCGAGAGGTCGTCAACGATCTTCTGCAGGTCAGCCATTGTTCAGTTTCCTTAACTGTAAGTCTGGTTCGGGTTTGAGTTTTGCGAAGGGCGTCAGGCCGCTTCGCCCTTTGAGGCATGAGCCTGGATGACGCGCGCGAGCTTGCCCGCGGGCGCGTTGGCGAGCTGGGCCAGCTTGGTCGCCGGGGCCACGATGAGGCCGACGATCTTGCCGCGCAGTTCGTCAAGCGACGGCAGCGAGGCAAGCGCCTTCACACCGTCGACATTCAGGACGGTCTTCCCCATCGATCCGCCGACGATGACGAACTTTTCGTTCGCCTTGGCGAATTCGATGGCGACCTTTGGCGCCGCTACCGGATCGTTCGAAGTCGCGATCACGGTCGGCCCCTTCAGCATGGGGCCGATGGCAACGACGTCAGTGCCTTCAAGAGCAATTTTGGCGAGACGGTTCTTCGAGACCTTCACCGCGGCACCCGCCTGCTTCATCTGCTGGCGCAGCTTCTGCATCTGGGCGACGGTGAGGCCGGAATATTGAGCAACGATCGCGACGCTCGTGGTCTTGAAGACCTCGTTGAGCTGTTCGACCGCTTCTTTTTTTGCCGCTCGTTCCACAGCAAGCTCTCTCCGGTTGGCGGTCATCGCGAGAAGCGGGACCGCCGGGTTGCACCCATCGTCCCGCCCAAACCTGAACCTCCGGGTCAAAAACCCATCGGACACGCCGGGCAAGACGACAATTCAAAGCCTGCCCTCCGGGAGCCCAAGGGCCCACGGCGTGTCGAGGTCCGAACCAGACCCGTTTCGCAAAACCAGCCCTTAAAGCTGGATGCGAAGTGAAATCCGGTCTTCACCCGTCTATGCAGGCCATGCGATTAAGCCGTTGAGGAATCGAGATTCCCCGCGGGCGCCTGCAGTCTTGGACAGGACGAGGTCAGCCGGCGAACCGCCCGACCTCTGCCCGCATCCCTGCCAAAAGACGGATCTTCCTTCCTTTTCGGGCAAATCCTCACGGACGTCCTGAAAAGGAATGATCTCCTGTCGTGTCGGGTTTTCGGAATGCGTGCACGAACGCGCCAGCCGAGGCCGGCACGTCCGGAGGCGGTTCTTTAACCGCTCGGAGCCTGCTTGCCAAGAGCAAAATTCACACCAGTTCCAATCGATTGGCGGTTGGGCTTGAGATGGCCCAACAAGGGCCGATTCAGGCCGATTTGACCCGATACGGCAGCGGTTTGCCCTCGAAGAACGCGGTCAGGTTGGCCAGCACGCAGTTCTGCATCGCGACGTGCGAATCCAGGGTGTGGCCGCCGATATGCGGGGCGAACACCACGTTGGGGAGTTCGGTCAGGGCGTCAGGCGCGTGCGTTTCTTCTCGAAGACGTCGAGGCCCGCCCCCGCGATCGTCTTGTCGGTGAGCGCCGCGACCAGCGCCTTCTCGTCGATGACGGAGCCGCGGGAGATGTTGACGACGTAGCCCTCCGCCCCGAGGCGCCTGAGGATATCGGCGTTGACGGCATGTTGGGTCTCGGCCCCTGCCCGCACCGCGATCATCAGGACGCTGCACCAATCGGCGAGCGCCTCCAGGGTCTGAAAGTACTGATAGGGCAGATCATACCGGGTGCGGCTGAAATAGCCGACCTCGCTCTCGAAAGCAGCACAGCGCGCGGCGATTTTGCGGCCGATCTCACCCATGCCGTAGATGCCGATGCGGCGGCCGGGCATGCCGGCCTGGGGACGCATCATCGGCGACTGTTTCGAGGCCGCCCAATCGCCGCTGCGGACATATTGGTCGGCCACCAAAATCCGCCGCGTCGTCGCCAGCATCAAGGTCATCGCGATGTCGGCGACAGAAGCCGCATTGGCACCTGGGCTGTGACCGACCGCGATGTTCCGGCTGGCCGCCGCCTTCAAGTCGACGCCATCATAGCCAGTCCCATAGCAGACGATGGCGCCGAGCTTCGGAAACAGGTCCATCGCCTCCGCACCGAGTGGCGAGCCGCCAGCAGTCAGCAGTGCGCGGATGCCGCCCAGCTCCTCCGCCGGAAACACCTCCCGCACGGGCTTGCCGCCGGTGTCGAGCAGCTCGAACCGCTCGGCGAAGCGCGCCATCATCGACTTGGGAAAGCGCGAGTAGATCAGGACCTTGTCAGCCATTGTTGTTGTTTCCGAAGAGCGCCGCCACAAACGACGAGGGGCGGAATCGGTCGCCCGATCCCGCCCCTCGCCTCATGCAATTTCCAAACCTCAGCCGAGAATGGTGCCCGGCTCGACCTTCACGCCGGGGCCCATCGTCGAGGACACCGCAACGCGCTGGATGTAGGTGCCCTTGGAACCGGCCGGCTTCGCCTTGGAGACCGCGTCAGCCAGAGCCTTGATGTTCTCGACCAGCTTCTCCTCGGAGAACGAGGCCTTGCCGACGCCGGCCTGCAGGATGCCGGCCTTCTCGACGCGGAACTCGACCGAGCCGCCCTTGGCGCCCTTCACCGCACCGGTGACGTCCATGGTCACGGTACCGATCTTCGGGTTCGGCATCAGGCCGCGCGGGCCGAGCACCTTACCGAGGCGGCCGACCAGCGGCATCATGTCGGGGGTGGCGATACAGCGGTCGAAATCGATCGTGCCGTTCTGCACCTTCTCGACCAGGTCCTCGGCGCCGACGACGTCCGCACCGGCGGCCTTGGCTTCATCGGCCTTGGCGCCGCGGGCGAACACGCCGACGCGGAGCGTACGGCCGGTGCCGTTTGGCAGGGTCACGACACCGCGGACCATCTGGTCGGCGTGGCGCGGATCGACGCCGAGATTGATCGCGACCTCGATGGTCTCGTCGAACTTCGCTTTCGCGCGTTCCTTGACCATCTTGATGGCGTCCGCGAGCGGGTAAAGCTTTTCGCGGTCAATGCCTTCGCGGGCTTTGTTCAAACGCTTTCCGATTGCCATGGCCGCTTACCCCGCAACTTCCAGACCCATCGAACGGGCCGAGCCCTCGACCATCTTCATGGCCGATTCGATGGTGTCGCAATTCAAGTCCTTCATCTTCTTCTCGGCGATCTCGCGCACCTGCGCCTTGGTCACCTTGCCGGCCTTGTCGCGGCCCGGCGCCTTCGAGCCGGACTGGATTTTTGCAGCCTGCTTGAGGAAGTAGGACATCGGCGGCGTCTTCATCTCGAAGGTGAAGGAACGGTCCGCATAGATGGTGATGATCACCGGGATCGGGGTGTTCTTCTCTTCCTTCTGGGTCTGGGCGTTGAACGCCTTGCAGAACTCCATGATGTTGAGACCGCGCTGACCGAGCGCGGGACCGATCGGGGGCGAGGGATTCGCCGCGCCGGCCGGGACCTGAAGCTTCAGGTATCCGGTCACTTTCTTTGCCATGTATCACTCCTGTTGTGCCGGCAGGACCGGCGGTTTCAGGTTCGTGGTCTGGGTCGGATGCGGCTGGCAACCGCCCCTCCCTCCCACGGCCTCTTGTTGCGCGAGACCGAAGCCTCCCGCGTTACCCGATCAGACCTTCTCGACCTGACCGAATTCCAGCTCGACCGGCGTCGCGCGGCCGAAGATCGACACGGCGACCTTCACGCGCGAGCGCGCCTCATCGATCTCCTCGACCACACCCGAGAACGAGGCGAACGGGCCGTCGGCCACGCGCACGTTCTCGCCGATCTCGAACGACACCGACGCCTTCGGCCGTTCCACGCCCTCCTGCACCTGGTGCAGGATGCGCATGGCCTCGGCTTCCGAGATCGGCATCGGCTTGTTCTCGGCGCCGAGGAAGCCCGTGACCTTCGGCGTGTTCTTGATCAGATGGAACGCCTCGTCGGTCAGCTTCATCTTCACCAGCACGTAGCCGGGGAAGAACTTGCGCTCGGCGTCGATCTTGCGGCCGCGGCGCACTTCCGTGACCTTCTCGGTCGGAACCAGCACCAGCTCGAACAGCTCCTCGAGCCCGCGCTGCTTGGCCTGCTCGCGGATCGATTCGGCGACCTTCTTCTCGAAGTTCGAATAGGCGTGGACGATGTACCAGCGCTTGTCGGACACTTGAGCGGTTGCTGTTGCCATCATTGAATGCCCAGGAGGAAGGTGACGAGGTAGCGAATGATCAGGTCGGCGGCGAAGAAGAAGATCGAAGCCACCGCGACCATGACGAACACCATGATGGTGGTGATCGTGGTCTCACGGCGGGTCGGCCAGGTGACCTTGGCAGTCTCCGAGCGCACTTCCTGCAAGAACTTGAACGGGCTGACTGCCATCGCTTGAGGTCCAGCGTCCGTCGACAGACGCAAATGAATTTCAGGGATCCGAACAGCCGCCGTTGGCCCAGCCCTCTGTCTCGAAGGATGAGCCGGAAACCGGGCTCGATTGTTCGGGGATTTCAAGGCCGCGCCGGAAATCCGCGTCTAACGGGCCGGCTGCGAGTGCCGGGTATCTACTGCGGATGCGGCCAAAGGTCAAGGTAGAGAGAGTTCGCCCGGGCAGGCCGCCCTCCCCCCGAGGGTCGTGCAGAGGCCATGTGGATCAAGGACTTGTCGACCGCCCGGAACGCGCCATCCCATCCCCGGCAAGGCTATCGGGAGCCGTCAGTCGGCCCGGTCGACCATGGAAATCCCCGGCAGCGGCACCACGAACTTCCCGCCTTCGGCGAAATAGCGGGCGTGCTTGGCCCGGATCGGGTCGACATAGCGCCAGGCGAAGACCACGACGAACGCGGGTTTGCGCTCGTAGAGAGCGGCAGGCGGCAGGATCGGGATGTCATAGCCGGGGCCCGCCATCACCTTCCCCTTGTTGGGATCGTCGTCCACCAGGAAGTCGATCTTGTTCTCCAGGCCGAACTGCGGCAGCAGCGTCGTGGTGCCCACCGAGACGCCATAGCCGGCGACCAGCTCACCGCGCGCATGGGCGGCATCTGCCATCGCGACCAATTCGTCACGGATGGCGGCGATCCTCTTCACGTACGGCACATAATAGGCCGGCTGATCGACGCCGAGCCGGTCTTCCTCGGCAACGAAACGCGCGACCTCGGCCGACGGTTTCTTGGCGCCGCCGGCGCGCTGCACGGTCACGCGGATCGAACCGCCCTTGGTCCAGATGTGCTGGACGTCGATCAGCTCCATGCCCAGCCGGGCGAAGAAACGGATCAGCGGCTTGATGTTAAAATACGACAGATGCTCGTGATAGACGGTATCGAGCAGGTTCTTCTCGGTGACGTCGACGCCGTATTGCGTTTCGAAGACGAACAATCCGTCCGGCGCGAGCACGTCGCGAACCCCGATCACCAGCGGATCCAGATTGTCGACATTGGCGATCATGTTGTTGGCGATCACGACGCTCGCCGCGCCATGGCTCTGCAGGATGCGGCGACCGACGGCATCGGTGAAGAAATCGCCGATGGTCTCGATGCCCGCCTCCGTGGCGCGCCGCGCGATGTCGACGGCGGGATCAACACCCAGCACCCGCATCCCCCGCTCCTTGAAGAAGCCGAGCAGCGATCCGTCATTGCTGCCGAGCTCGACCACCAGCGAACCCGACGCAATGCCGAAACGGCTGACGACGTCGTCGGCATAGGTAGCGAAATGCTCGCGCAGGCCGAGTGAGAGCGAGGTGGTATAGACATAGTTTCGGTACTGGATCTCCGGATTGCCGACATGGAGGATCTGGAGGTGGCCGCAGTCCCGGCACAGATGCAGCGCCATCGGCACCGCAGCGCGGAACACGGGATCGTCGACGCTGGCGTTCGGCACCTGGAAGTTCGGCGTGCCGATCGGCATGCCTGCCATCGGGACGACCAGCTCTTGCTTGTCGGAATGACAGAGGCGGCAAGTATTGCGGACGTAGAACAGGTTTTTCATCGTGCAACCGAAGAATGAGATACGCGCGCGAGTGGGATAGTCCCACCCTGTGAAGACCAGATCGGCAACGGGCTCAAGCGGGTCATGGGTGGCTCGAGGCCTCGTTGCCCAGCCCGTAGCCGGGCGCGTCCTCCGCTGCCTTGGCCACCTTGTCGGCCGAATACGAGCCGCGCTCCGGACTTGCCAGCCAGATTACGCCACCGACGAGCCCGATGATCACGCTAATGGCGCCCAGCAGGAGCGATACCGACAGCGCCTGCTCGGACGACACACCCGCCAGACCCAGGCAGGCGACCATCGCTCCCTCGCGAACGCCCCAGCCGCTGATCGAGATGGGGACCGCCGTCAACAGCACCACCGGCGGAATCAGAATGCCGGCGTCGAGGACAGAGAGATGCGCTCCGACGCCGCGCGCCAAGGTGTAGCAGGCCGCGGCGGTGACGAGATGGATGAGGAGCGCCGATCCGAACAGCAGCGCACGGCGCTCGGACTGCAGGAGCAAAAACCTGACCAGCGTTCCGAACCGCACGAAGCTCGCGATCGCGGGAAGCGCAGTGAAGCGTTTCGGCAGACGGTCGAGCGTCAACAGGACCAGCGTGCCGGCGACGCCGGCCACCGTCAGTCCGCCGATCGCCAGGATCGCAGCGTGATTCGACACGCGCGACAACAGAAACGGCAATCCGGCCACCATCAGCACGACCAGTCCGATCAATGCCGTGAAGCGGTCGGCTGCAACGCCCTTGACCGCCTCCGGCCACTGCACGCTGCGTTGACGCAGCAGCCAGATCCGCACCGCGTCACCGCCGACCGATGACGGCAACACCTGATTGAACCAGAGGCTGGTCATCAGTATCCGCCAGCCGGCGAGCCAATCCAGCGACACGCCGAGCGCGCGCATGATCAGCTCCCACCGGCCGTTGAGCACGAAGGTCTGGACGAAGATCAGCGCAAGCGCGACGACGAACAGGACCGGATCGACCGAGACGAGATGGTCGCGCAGCTGGCGCAGGTCGAGACCGCGCGCGATGTAGACCAGCACGGCGATCGACAGCAGCAGCTTCACCGAAAACAGGGCCGCATGCTTGAATCGCGACTGCATCGGATGCCGCCTCAGGACGCCGGATATTCCGCACGACCGATGACGAGGTCGATTGCGGCCATCATCCAGAACTGGTGCGTGGTCTCGACAATGTTGTAGCTGCGGCTGTCGACCCAGAAATTGACGTCGCCGAGATTGCGCAGCGGATTGTCCGCGTTCATGCCCGACAACGTGATCACGTCGAGCTTCATCTTGCGCGCCTGCGTGACCGCGTTGAGGATGTTCTTCGAACGCCCCGACGAGCTGATCGCGACGAGGCAATCGCCGGCGCGCGCATTCAGCCGCACGGCGTGCGCGATCCAGTCCTCGAACCCGTAATCGTTGGCAAGGCACGACATCATGCTCGCATCGCTGAAGCAGAGAGCGGGCACTGACGCATTCTTCGCCAGATCGATCGCCAAATGCGAAGCGATGCCGGCCGACCCGCCGTTGCCGATGAAGATGACGCGACCGCCCTGCTCGCGCGTGCGTAACCAGGACGCGCGCGTCGCGGAGATCCTCGCAAAAATACCGTCGTCGACCGCCGTCGCGCGATGCAGGCGCCCCACGTAATCGTCGAGGAAAGCCTTGTGGTCGGGATCGACGGATTCGGCAGGCATGGGCTGACGGCTCGATTGCAACATTACCGGGTGATACCGGCTATTACCAAGGATTGCAAAGGTATAATACTTGCAAAGTTTGCGGGCGGCTGATAGTCGGCTTTTCGGGTTTCACTCAACATTGGCGAGCCTATTTCGCTGGGCATTCGCGTCACGGATGTTCCCTATGAAATGCATTGTTACTGGCGGCGCCGGGTTCATTGGAAGTCACCTCGTCGATCGCCTGCTCGATGACGGCCATGAGGTCATTGCGCTCGATAATTTCGTGATCGGACGCGCTGAAAACCTCGCCGCACGCGCCGGTTCGAGCCAGTTGAAGGTCGTGCGGGCTGACGTCACCGACATCGACGCGATCAAACCGTATTTCCACGGGGTGGATTGGGTCTTCCATCTCGCCGCGCTGGCGGACATCGTACCCTCGATCGAATCGCCGATCCCCTATCATCGCGCCAATGTCGACGGCACGGTCAACGTTCTCGAAGCGGCGCGGCACGCGGGCGCCAGCCGCTTCATCTATGCGGCTTCCTCCTCCTGCTACGGCATTCCGGATGTCTATCCCACGCCGGAGAGTTCCGAGATCCGGCCGATGTATCCCTACGCGCTCACCAAGAATCTCGGTGAGCAATGCGTCATGCACTGGTGCCAGGTCTACAAGCTGCCCGCCGTGGCGCTGCGCCTGTTCAACGTGTTCGGACCGCGCCATCGCACCACCGGCACCTACGGCGCCGTGTTCGGCGTGTTCATGGCACAGAAGCTGGCGGGCAAGCCCTTCACGGTGGTCGGCGACGGCGAGCAGACGCGCGACTTCACCTTCGTCAGCGACGTCGCCGATGCCTTCGTGACCGCCGCGCGCTCCGACGTCTCGCACGAGATCTTCAATGTCGGCTCGGACAACACCTACAGCGTGAACCGCCTGGTCGAGCTCCTCGGCGGCGACAAGGTCCACATTCCCAAGCGCCCGGGCGAGCCCGATTGCACCTACGCCGACATCAGCAAGATCAAGCGGGTCCTGAAATGGGCGCCGAAGGTGAAGTTCGAGGACGGCGTTGCGACGATGTTGAGGTCGATGGACCAGTACAAGGACGCTCCGCTCTGGACGGTGGACAAGATCGCCGACGCCACCAAGGACTGGTTCAAATATCTCGGTGACGACAAGGTCACCCCGCAGAAGGCAAGCCGTTGAGCAGATTCGTTCCCCCCCCAATTTTGCCGCCAGCCGATCACGTCCGGGCCGGCCAACTGAGACCGACCGGCGCCTTGGGTCATTCACATGGGTAATGCTGCGACAGACAGGCCGGCCGGCCATCCGGCACCGCACGAGAAGATCAAGACGATCGAGGAGCTCGGCGAGATTGCGCGCGCCGCGCAGGCTGAGGGCCTGACCGTTGCGCTCTGCCACGGCGTGTTCGATCTGGTGCATCTCGGTCACGTCCGGCACATCCTGGCAGCCCGCAACGAGGCCGACGTCGTCGTGGTGACCATCACCGCGGACCGTTACGTCAACAAGGGCCCGGGACGGCCGATCTTTCCGGAGAACATGCGCGCCGAGATGCTGGCCGCGCTCGGCACGGTCGACTGGGTCGGCATCAATCAGACCTCCAGCGCCGAGCCGGTCCTCGATACCGTGCGCCCCGACATCTACGTGAAGGGCTCGGACTACGAGAATCCCGAGGATGACGTGACCGGCAAGATCGCAGTGGAGCGCGAGGCGGTCGAGCGTCACGGCGGGCGCATCGTCTTCACGCGGGACGTGACGTTCAGCTCGTCGTCGCTGCTGAACCGTTATTTCGACATCTACGATCCGCCGCTGCGCGACTACCTCCAGAAGGTGCGCGATGGCGGCGGCGCCGAACGCCTGCTGAAGCTGATCGACAAGATCCAGGACATGCACGTCGTGCTGGTCGGCGACACCATCATCGACGAATACCAATACGTCACGGCGCTCGGGAAGGCCTCCAAGGAGAACATCGTCGCGACCCTGCTCAAGAACGGCGAGCAGTTTGCCGGCGGCGTCATTGCCGCGGCAAATCACGTCGCGAGCTTCTGCAAGTCGGTCGAGATCGTCACGACGCTGGGTGGCAACGACTACCCCGAAGAGTTCATTCGGGCGCATGTCCGCCCGAACGTAAAGCTCACGCCGATCCGCGTTCAGGGCCGTCCGACCACCCGCAAGCTGCGGTACGTCGAGATGGGCTATCTGCACAAGCTGTTCGAAGTCTATACGATGGACGACACGCCGCTCGATGAGGCCGCGCGCACGGAGATCGACCGCGTCACCGCCGAGCGCGTCCGCGGGGCCGACGTCGTCATCGTCACCGATTTCGGTCACGGCATGATCGCATCCAGCACGATCGACGCCTTGATCGCGAATTCCAAGTTCCTGGCCGTCAACGCCCAGAGTAACAGCGGCAACCACGGCTACAACCTGATCACGAAGTATCCGCGGGCCGATTACATCTGCATCGACGCACCGGAAGCGCGCCTGGCCGCCACCGACAAGTTCAACGACATCGCATCGGTGATCGAGGGCGGCCTGCATCGCAAGATCGATTGCGACAACATGATCATCACGCACGGCTCCTTCGGCTGCTACCCCTTCTCGTCGAAGACCGGCGTTGCGCGCGTCCCTGCTTTCACCAAGACCGTCGTCGACACCGTCGGTGCGGGCGATGCCTTCCTGACAATCACGGCGCCGCTGGTGGCGGCCGGCGGCAACATCGAGGACGTCGCCTTCATCGGCAATGCGGCGGGCGCGATCAAGGTCGGCATCGTCGGCCACCGCAACTCGGTCGAGAAAGCGCCGTTGGTCAAGTTCGTCACCGCGTTGTTGAAGTAGCGCGATCGAAGAATCCGGAGAACGACAGTGATTGATCGGAAATGGAATGTGATGGTCACCGGTGGCGCCGGCTATGTCGGCAGCGTGCTGGTTCCGCAATTGCTTGCCGCGGGCCACAAGGTCACCGTGCTCGACTTGTTCATGTATGGCGAGGACGTCTTCGACGCCGTTCGTGACAATCCGAACCTCCGCCTGATCAAGGGCGACATCCGCGATGAGGCCGCGGTCAACGAGGCCCTGCGCGGCAACAACGCGGTGATCCACCTCGCCTGCATCTCCAACGATCCCTCGTTCGAGCTGGACCCGGCACTCGGCAAGTCCATCAACTACGACTGCTTCCGTCCGATGGTACGCGCCGCGAAGAAGGCGGGTATCAAGCGCTTCATCTACGCCTCCTCCTCGAGCGTCTACGGCATCAAGGATGAGGCCGAGGTGACCGAGGAGCTGTCCTGCGAGCCGCTCACCGACTACTCCAAGTTCAAGGCGATGTGCGAGACCGATCTTGCCGACGAGGCCGCGTCCGGCTTCGTCACCTGCACGGTTCGCCCCGCCACCGTCTGCGGCTACGCTCCGCGGCAGCGGCTCGACGTCGTCGTCAACATCCTGACCAATCTGGCCGTCAACACCGGCCGCATCCGCGTGTTCGGCGGAACGCAGAAGCGGCCCAATCTGCACATCCAGGACATGACGGCGGCCTATCTGTTCCTGCTGCAGCAGGATGATGCGAAGATCGACGGCAAGACCTACAACATCGGCTACGAAAACCACTCGCTGATGAAGATCGCCGACATCGTCAAATCGGTGGTCGGCAACAATGTCGACGTGGCCGTCGAGCCGACCGACGATCTCCGTTCCTACCACGTGTCGTCGGAGAAGATCCGCCGCGAGCTCGGCTTTGCGCCGACGCACACGATCGAGCAGGCCGTGTCAGGGCTCGTGGACGCCTTCAGGGCGGGCCGCCTGCCGAACTCACTCAACGATCCCAGGTATTTCAACATCAAGATGATGCAGAACATCAGCCTGAAGTGAGCGGCGTGCGGATCGGCATCGATTTCGACAACACGATCATCTGCTACGACAAGGTCTTTGCCGCGGCCGCGCGCCAGCGCGGGCTGGTGCCGGAGGGCTGGGACGGGCTGAAGACCGACGTGCGGGATTTCTTGCGATCCCGCGCCGGCGGCGAGCTTGCCTGGCAGGGACTGCAGGGCTTCGTCTACGGCAAGGGAATCGGCGGCGCCGAGATCAACCCTGGCGTCCGCGAGTTCCTTGCCGCGTGCCGCAAGGCCGGCGCGAGTGTCCATATCGTCAGCCACAAGACGCAGTTCGGCCATCAGGATCCCGATCGGGTCGACTTGCGCGAGGCTGCGCGTGGCTGGCTGAAGAGCGCGGGTCTCATCGACACCGCCGACGCGGCGATCTCGGCGGGCAATGTCTATTTCGAGGACACGCTGGCGGCCAAGGTCGAGCGGTTGGCAAGCCTGCAGCTCGACATCTTCATTGACGATCTCGTCGACGTCTTCGAGCAGCCGCATTTTCCGAAGGCGACGCGATCGATCCTGTTCACGCAGTCGCGGCCGCCGCATCCCGCGCATTGCGAGCCGCTCGCGACCTGGGCCGATATCCACCGCGGAGTGTTCGGAGCATGAGCCAGTCGGACCTCAGCGCACAGGATGCGGTCTCGATCGGCAGCCGCCTCTCCGGGGCGCGGGTCGCGGCGGCGCAACCGGCGCGGGCCGGCGGCAACAACCGGGTGTTTCGGCTGGAGATGGCGGAAGGCCCGCCGCTCGCCCTCAAGCACTATCCGTCCGACGGGCGCGATCGGCTGGGACAGGAATATGACGCGCTCTCGTTTCTCTCGCGCCACGGTATCAATGCGACGCCGCGGCCGATCGCGAAGGATCCGGCCGCGTTCTGTGCGCTGTATCAATGGTTAGACGGTGAACCCGCGGTCCTGCATCCGCAGCCCGACGACGCCGACCAGTTGGCCGATTTCCTGATCGAGCTGCAAAAGCTGCACGACGCTGAAGGCGCGCAGACTCTGCGGAATGCGTCGGCCAGCATCTTCTCGGCCGAGGCGGCCATCGCCCAGTACGAGCAACGCCTCGACGACCTGAGGCGGACTTCGGATGATCATCCGGATCTGCGCGCGTTCATGGACGGCAGCCTGGTTCCCACCGCTGCCGTCGCGATCCGGCAACTCCGTCGGCGCTATGCGGAACGGGGCCTGGATCCCGCCGCGGACCTTGCGCCCGCCCAACGTGCATTGAGCCCGTCGGATTGCGGACTACACAACGCACTGCGCACCGACGACGGCAAATTGCGCTTCATCGACTTCGAGTATTTCGGCTGGGACGACCCGGTCAAGCTCGTGTCCGACACCGCGATTCACCCCGGCAGCGGTCTGCCCGTGGCGGATGCGAACCGATTGATCGAGCGGCTCTCGCGCGCTTTCGCGGCTGGGGATGACGCGTTTGCGGTCCGCCTTGACGTACTGTATCCTGTGTTCGGGGCGATTTGGTGCCTGATTGTCCTGAATGCCTATTTGCCGGAAAGCCGCTCCCGGCGTGCCCTGGCTGCGCAAGGTGGCGATCTGACGGTCCGCCTTGCCGGCCAGCTCGACAAAGCCCGTCGGCTCCACCAAACGATTTGCCAACGTGATCCAGATCTCACCCCACGCTGAAGCTGCTCTCACCTGCACGCTGGACGAGCGGAGCCTCTATTTGCGCCGCCTGGTCCTCGGTTCTGTCCGCTCCGCGGGACGCGGCCATGTCGGGCCTGCCCTGTCGCTGATCGAGATGGTCCGCGTGCTTTACGACGACGTGCTGCGGATCGACCCGAAGAACCCGGGCGATCCCGATCGCGACCGCGCCATCCTCAGCAAGGGACACGGATGTCTGGCGCTCTATGCGCTTTTGGCCGATCGCGGCTTCTTCCCGCTGTCGGAGCTGGACGGCTTTTGCGGTCCCGACAGCATTCTGGGCGGACATCCCGAATACGGCATGGTGCCCGGCGTCGAGGCCTCGACCGGCGCGCTCGGACATGGCCTCTCGATCGGCGTCGGCCTTGCGCTCGCCGCCCGCATGCGCGAGCGCAGCTACCGCACCTTCGTGCTGCTCGGCGACGGCGAGATCAACGAGGGATCGGTGTGGGAAGCGGCGATGGGCGCGACCAAGCACGGCCTCGACAACCTCGTCGCGCTGATCGACTACAACAAGCTGCAGAGCTACGGCCCCACCGACTACGTGCTGCCGCTGGAGCCGCTCGCGGACAAGTGGCGCAGCTTCGGCTTCGCGGTGCAGGAGGTCAACGGCCACGACGTCGGCGCACTGCGCATGGTCCTGAAGCAGCTCCCGGCCGTTGCCGGCAAGCCCACCGCCATCGTCTGCCATACCGTCAAGGGCAAGGGTCTTCCGGCTGCGGAATCCAATGCCGATTGGCATCACAAGAACAAGCTGACCGACAGCGAGCTCGACGCCATTCGCGTCGCCGTCGGCGATTTTTGATCGGCTCCCCATGCGCAACACCGCGATGAACATGGTCCACAAGCTCGCCGCGCGCGACGAGCGTGTGCTTTACATCGGCTCCGATCCGGGTGCCGGCACGCTGCGCGCGATGAGCAAGGAGTTTCCCAAGCGCCACCTGATCGAGGGCATCTCGGAAGCGCATATCATCGGCATGTCGGCCGGTCTCGCGATGGAGGGCTTCGTGCCTTACGTCAACACCATCGCGACCTTCCTCACCCGCCGCTGCTACGAGCAGGTCGCGGTCGATCTCTGCCTGCACAATCTGCCGGTACGGCTGATCGCCAATGGCGGCGGCCTCGTCTATGCGCCGCTCGGTCCCACGCACCAGGCGATCGAGGACATCGCCATCATGCGGGCGCTGCCCAACATGACGGTGATCTGCCCGTGCGACGCCGACGAGGCTGCGCGCATGATGGAGCAGACGCTGGATTGGAAGGGCCCGATCTACATCCGGCTCGGCAAGGGCGGCGATGCCATCGTGTCCAAGGCCGAGCACGGCTTCGAGATCGGCAAAGCCATCCTGATGCGGCCGCCCGGCGACGTCCTCATGGTGACCACCGGCATCATGCTCCAGCGCGCCCTCGCCGCAGCCGACCTGCTGGCCGCGCAAGGCATTCGCGCCGGCATCCTGCACATGCATACCGTGAAGCCGCTCGATACCGCAGCGCTGCTGCAGGCGATCCGCGGCACCCGGCTCGTGGCAACGCTGGAGGAGCACGTGCCCTCCGGCGGCCTCGGCAGCGCGGTCGCGGAGGCGCTGATCGACAAGCTCGGCTCCGGTTTCCCTGCGATGCTGCGGCTGTCGCTGCCCGACCGCTTCATGCACAATTACGGCTCTCAGGACTCGCTGCTGAAGAAGCACGGGCTCTCCGCCGGCGCCATTGCGACCTCGATCGAGCATGCGCTCGCGGCGTCGCACACCCCCTCACCTCAACTTCATTCCACCTGACGGGTCACATGTACGACGTTCGATATTCCTATCTGCTCGAGCAATTCGCGGATCCCGCACCGATCCTCGCCGAGATCGGCCGGCTGGTTGCGACCGGTGACTTCACCCTTGGCAAGCCCGTCGCCGAGTTCGAGAAGCGCTTCGCCGAATTGATCGGCGTCCGGCACGCCATCGGCGTCGGATCCGGCACCGACGCGCTCAAGCTGCCGCTCAAGGCGCTCGGCATCGGTCATGGCGACGAGGTCATCACCGCCGCGAACACCTTCATCGCCACGGTCGGCGCGATCGCGGAAACCGGCGCGACGCCGGTTCTTGTCGATTGCGACGATTCCTTTTGCATGAACGTGGACCAGGTCGAGGCTGCCATCACCGGGAAGACCAAGGCGATCATGCCGGTCCAGTTGACCGGCGAGGTCACCGACATGGGCAAGCTGATGCCGATCGCGCAGCGCCACAACCTGCCTGTGGTCGAGGACGCCTGCCAGGGCATCCTGTCGGAGTTCGCGGGAAAACGCTCCGGCACCCACGGCATCGCGGCCGGCTTCTCGCTGCATCCGCTCAAGAACCTCAACGTCTGGGGCGATGCCGGCGTCGTCGTCACCAATGACGACGGCATGAACGAAAAGCTCCGCCTGATCCGCAACCACGGCATGAAGACCCGCGACGAGATCGCGATCCTCGGCTGCAACTCGCGGCTCGATTCCCTGCAGGCCGTGGTCGGCAACTGGCTGATCGGCCAGACCAGCGAGATCACGCGCCGCAGAATCGAAAATGCGGCCTATTACGATGCGGGTCTCGCCGGCCTGCCCGGCCTGCGCGTCCCGCCGCGCCGTCCCAACGTGAAGCACGTCTACCATCTCTACATGGTGTTCGCCGAACGTCGCGACGAGCTCTACAAATATTGCCTGGATAACGGCATCGAGGCCAAGATCCACTATCCCATCCCGCTGTATCAGCAGGAAGGCCTGAAGCATCTCGGCTACGCGCCGGGCACGTTCCCGGTCACCGACCGCCATGCCAAGGAAGTCATCAGCTTCCCGGTCGACCAGCACCTGACGCGCGCCCAGCAGGACCGCGTCATTGAGACCGTCAGGAAGTTCTGCCATGGACGCTGACACCGGCCGCCGGCGCATCGGCTACGTCAATCTTCCCGAGCAGTTCGAGGAAGAGCGCGCCGAGATCATGCAGGCGGTCGAGGGCGTGTTCCAGCGCGGCGACTTCATCGGCGGGGCGGCGGTCGGAAGGCTCGAGGAGGAATTATCCGCCTATCTCGGCTCGCCGCATGTGGTGACGCTGAATTCGGGCACCGACGCGCTGATCCTCGCCATGCGGGCGCTCGACATCGGTCCCGGCGACGAGGTGATCACGCCGCCGAATTCGTTCGTGGCATCGACCGCCGCGATCATCGCGGTCGGCGCCACGCCGGTGTTTGCGGACGTGCTGCCGGACCAGAACATCGATCCGGCCGCGGTCGAGGCCGCCGTCACGCCGCGGACCAAGGCGATCATGCCGGTGCATCTGACCGGACGCATGGCCGACATGGCTCCGCTGATGGCGATCGCTGCGAAGCACGCGCTCGCCGTGATCGAGGACAGCGCCCAGGCGGTCGGCTCGACCTATGACGGCCGGATGAGCGGCACGATCGGCACCTTCGGCTGCTTCTCCGCCCACCCCTTGAAGAATCTCAATGCCGCCGGAGATGCCGGCTTCCTCGTCACTGCCAACGCCGAGCTTGCCGCAAGAATCCGACGGCTGCGCAATCACGGCCTGATCAACCGCAGCGACGTCCAGGAATGGGGGATCGTGTCGCGGCTCGACACGCTCCAGGCCGAGGTGCTGCGCATCCGCCTGCGCCACCTTCCTTCCGTGATCGAACGCCGGCGGCGCAACGCCGCGCAATACCGCGCCGAGCTCGCCGGCCTGCCCCTGTTCATTCCGCCCTGCCGGAACATCGAGTTCAACACCTTCCACACTTTCGTGGTGCAGACCGAGCGTCGCAACGACTTCCAGAAATATCTTGCCGACAAAGGCATCGAGACCGCGATCCATTATCCGGTCCCGATCCACCTGCAGCCGGCAGCAGCGCATCTCGGCCATGGCCGCGGCGCGTTCCCGGTGACGGAACGGCAGGCGGACCAGATCCTCACGCTTCCCATCAACCAGTTCCTGTCGGCCGCCGACATCAGCTATATTTGCGCGACCGCCCGGGAGTATTTTGCATGACGGACACGGACTTCCTGCACGCCGACGAGCAGGCGCTGGCGCAGCGTTTCATCGACGATGGCTTCGTCACCACCCCGGCCGACGATCGCGCCGGGCTCGACCGGATCCAGCGCCGTGCTGCCGAGCTCGCGGCGGACTATCTGAAGCTGCCGCACAGCAACGATCCCTACGCGATGCTCGACACCATCCACACGCGGGTGAGCGTGGATGATCTCAACGGCCTGCGGCTGCACGTCTTCAACGGCCTCAACGCCGAGCCCTGGTTCCGGCCGACCTATTTCCGCCTGGCGCGCTCGACGATCGAGACCATCGTCGGCAACGAGCTCTGCATGCAGCGCCGCGTCAATCTCAGCATCCAGCTTCCCGGCGACAGCTCCTCGCTGCTCGCCACCCATTCCGACGTCTGGTCGGGCGACTCGCCGTTCGAGGTCGTGGTGTGGGTGCCGCTGGTCGATGTCCACCGCACCAAGTCGATGTATCTGCTGCCGCCGTCCCTGAACGGCGAGATGCAGGACCGGATGGCGGCCTTGCGCAGCGCCGAAGAGCTCTACAAGACCATCAAGCCGCACGCGACCTTCATCGAGATTCCCTACGGTCACGTCATGCTGTTCAACCAGACCCTGATGCACGGCAATCGCGTCAACGAGGAAGCCGGCACGCGCTGGAGCATGAACTGCCGCTTCAAGAGCATCATGTCGCCCTACGCGGACAAGCGCTTCGGCGAGTTCTTCGAGCCGATCCTGCTGCGCCCCGCAACCCGTGTCGGGATGCAGTACAAGCTGCCGGGAGGCTTCCATGGCTGAGCGAGCCGGCCACCGCGGCTATATCGGCGCCAGGCCGCTGAACGGCAGCCGCACCCCGCAGCACGTCCAGAACATCGTGATCCGCGACTATGCGCGGCGCAAGAACCTGCACTATCTGTTGAGCGCCGCCGAGCACACCATGCCCGGCAGCTACATGGTGCTGGAAGACATTCTGGACGAGCTGCCGCAGCTGCGTGGGCTGATCCTCTACAGCATTTTTATGCTGCCGCCCGACGAGGGTCGGCGGCGGCAGATCTACGACCGCGTGCTGCGCGAGGGCTGCGATCTCCATGCAGCGGTCGAGGAGATCACGCTGGCGTCTCAGAAGGACATCCAGGCCATCGAGGACATCCTGCTCGTCAACAGGTTCGCGACTATCCTGTGATGATGCCGCGGACCGGTTGGCCCCCATGACCGAGATCAACCTGCTCCAGCCGATGCACGCATCGACGAGGCGGGACTACGTCCAGCGCGTGGTCGAGCACGACAAGGCGGAATCCGCCACTGTGGCGCGGCAATGGGGACGCGACTATTGGGACGGCGACCGGCGCTACGGCTACGGCGGCTATCGCTATGACGGACGGTGGCGCCCGCTCGCCCAGACCCTGATCGATCGCTACGGCATCAAACCGGGCATGAGCGTACTCGACGTCGGCTGCGGCAAGGGCTACCTGCTCTATGAGTTCACCCAGCTCGTCCCCGATCTCAGGATCGCCGGCATCGACATCTCCGAGTATGGCATCGCCAACGCCAAGGAGGAGGTGCGGCCGCATTTGAAGGTCGGCAGCGCCGTCGAGCTCCCCTACCCCGACCACAGCTTCGACCTCGTCGTCTCGCTCGGCGTGCTGCACAACCTTCCGCTCGAGGACGTGTTCCGCGCGGTGCCCGAGATCGAGCGCGTCGGACGCGGCACCTCGAAATATCTGATGGTCGAATCCTTCCGCAACGAGCGCGAGAAGGCCAATCTGCTTTACTGGCAGCTCACCTGCCTGAGCTTCCACGGCCCGCACACATGGGCCTGGATCTACGACAAATGCGGGTATCGGGGCGACCATGGGTTCATCTTCTTCGAATGAGGCAGGCCTGCACCGGCCGACCTCGTTGCGCGCGCAAAATCCGGAAGTGTACTATTCGGACGATGCCATCGTCACCGCGGATGACGCCACGATCGCGGAGCTGAAGCGCATCGCCGCCGGCAACCCGCGCCTGCGCAGCCGGCTGTGCACGCATCCCGATCCTTCGTCCGGACTGCACGAGATGCTGATCGTGCACCATCGCGAAGCCTATGTGCGGCCGCACAAGCACCTTGGCAAACCTGAATCGTTCCACGTGATCGAGGGGACCGCGCAGGTCGTGATCTTCGAGGACGACGGCGGCATTCGCGAGGTGCTCGAGATGGCGCCCTACGGTCAGGGCAAACGCTGCTATTATCGCATGCCGGAACAGGTCTTCCACTCGATCCTGATCACCTCGGAATGGCTGGTATTTCACGAAACCACCGCCGGCCCGTTCGATCCTTCGCGCACGGCATTTCCCGACTGGGCGCCTGATGGCAGCGACGCTGCCGCGGTGCAGGACTACGTCACAAGAATTGGTAGGCTCGCCGCGGAGCATCTGAACAAACGAGGCAAAGCCTAGGACCATGGTCACCCCCGTCGGTTTCGACGATGCTCGCACGAATGTAGATCCGAAAGCTGCGGCTCTCCGACAACGGGAGCGGGCGGGCATTGGATACGTCTACGTCGCTCTGGTTCTCGCCTTTGTTACGGCCGTGCCCGCGCTGTTCGCGCGTGAGGTCTTCGGCGACGATTGGACTGTGTACTACATCTATTGGACTCAAGGTGCCGCTGGCGTCGCTCGCGTGCTGTGGGAGTCGGCACACGCCGGCTTCGCAATCCCGATGACGCTGTTTGTGGCGCTTTTGAACGATACTCCCGATGTCTCTGCGCGGCTCGCGGGACTAGCCTGCCATCTGGTCAACGGCGTGTTGCTTCACTCCGTCCTGTCGCGATCATCCTATACGAGACGGATCGCCGGTCTTGTCACGGCTCTGTTCCTGCTCAGCCCGTTCTATGCAATTCGCCTGACA
Source organism: Bradyrhizobium yuanmingense (assembly GCF_025200905.1). Lineage (NCBI taxonomy): Bacteria > Pseudomonadati > Pseudomonadota > Alphaproteobacteria > Hyphomicrobiales > Nitrobacteraceae > Bradyrhizobium > Bradyrhizobium yuanmingense. The sequence goes on from NZ_CP104173.1 coordinate 4,480,265, forward strand.
CTCAACGCGGTCTACGACTTCTTCCTGCTCTTCTATCTGCTGTCCTACGAGCTGTCCTATTCGAAGGTGCGGGCGCTTCGATGGAGCGCACCTTTTTGTCTGTTATTCGCGTTGTCGCTCGAGACTCTGATCGCCCTCGAACCGGTTCGCGTCGTGCTCACCTGGTCTGGTCCCGAGCGGTGGAGGCAGAAACTCGCGCGTCTTGTACCGTTCTGGCTGGCCGTTGCAGCCATGATCGTTCTGCGACTGACAATTCTGGGGAAGAGCGGCCACTACGCCGGACAATACAGTTTCGCGAACGATTTCTCGATCATAGCCAATGCGCTCTATGCGCACCTCATGGCCTTCCCGAGCGGCCTGAGCTACGCATATTCTCACGGGGTTGCGCTGCTGGGGCTTCCTGTTTCCGCGGCAGTGACATTGGCCACGATCGCCGTCTTTGCCCGGTTCTCATCGACAGCATTGTGGACGCCCTGGCTGCTGAACGGCCGCTCGACCACGAATGCGATGCTTCTGCTGCTGGTGCTGGGAGCCGCGATTGCCCTCATCGGCGCGCTGCCCTACGCTCTTACCGGAATTTATGGCGACGTGACGCGGGGCGAGTCCAGGCTACTCTTTCCCTCGCAGTTCGGCGTCTTGATCCTGATGGCGACCGTTGTGCAGGCGATTCCGGGATCGCGCGTCCGCGCAGCCGTCGCGGGGGGCTTGGTCGCGATCTTCGCCTTGTCGTCGGCTCACGATTCCAAATGGCTGCTCTACGACGGGTTGCTCAGCAGCGACATGCTGCGGCAAGTCCGAGCAGCCTTGCTCGCGGACCCCGAGCCAAAGGTCGTTAAGCTCCAATTCGAGAACTCGCACGTCTTCTCGTTCCGCTCACGATGCCTCGGTGGCAATGACATGAACGTGGCACAGACGATCCTGCGGGATGAAAATCGCGAGCGGTCGTTTATCTACACGGACTACTGCGGGGATTTTACTGATCCTCATTTCGTTGTGAACGGCAACTGCCCGGTTTCCTACCTCGAGACCTTTCCGTGCCCACCCCGTCGCGAGACCTGGCGCTATCGCGCCGCCCCGGGAATTCCACGACCCGACGACATTGGATTCATCGAGCTTCTGACGGCGACCCTCGGAAATAACTCCTCGGCCACGGAGGGCCGCGGTGAACTGATGCAGTTGAAGGATGGAGAGCCGGCCCCTGTGGCGAGAGCCGAGTATCGGCCGCCTTGCAATCGGCCTGGCGTCCGAGGCGCAGCCTGGTTGCTGGCGCTGCCGGCCCCGGCATGTGAAGGTGCTGCCTCTGGAGTTCGCTAGAGCATGCGTCATCCATGGAGGGTTCCAGCGCCCGTCATCCAGACACAAACATTGCCATGCCGGAGGCAACCACGGGCTTCGCGGGATTGTTCAGGGAACGCTGTGGTGGTAGAAGCGCCTCGCAACGGGAAGTTCAGGCAATTGGGGACTGGACGTGATTTCAGAGAAAGTTAGATTTTCCGCTGTGTTCGACGCAGCCTCCTCCCCGACTTCGATCGTAGCTAGCCTCGAGACCTCCTAGTGGAGTACACAAGGGAATTCTCGATCGCCGCCAGAGCTGTTGTGGCCGCCCTGCTGGGATGCGCCGTCGCCTACGTGGTGCTGCTGCTGGTGAAAAATCACCTTCCGTCATTTCAATCAAATTTCGTCGAAGGCTTCGACATGGCCTTGGCAGACAGGAATTGCGATTTCTGCAAGAAGGCGTTCTACGGCTCGTTCTTCCTGTCCGGGCCGATTGCGGCAGCAGCGGCATTGTACGCGACGTATCGATCATCGGGCTCGCTCGCACTGAGCGCCATCACGGCGAGCTTCGTCTATCTTGCCCTCGGCGCTGCCAACGATTGGAGGAGCCCCGGGATCGCGATCGCCCTGCTGGCGGTCGCCGCTATCACCGTCGCGCTCAATCGAGACGCCAACAATTACCTTCCTGCTGCAAAACCCTCGACCGACACCCGGTTCAGCGTGGGGGCCGGCGATCTGCTCGCGATCATATTCCTCGCTCTGCTGCTGATCCCCTCCGACCTCGAAGGCCTGACCGCGGCCGTGAGGGACGAAGCGCACAAGGTAAGTTACTTCATCGGTCCCGCGCTTTATGGCTACGCCCCCGGGCTCGTTCCCGGATTGGACTTCCATTCGCATTACGGCCCTGCGCTCGGCTGGTTCTTTCATCTCATCATGGGAGATGGCTGGAAATCGGCGGCGATGCGAGCGGTCGGATTGAACATCGCGGTCACGCTCGCGACCTACGTCCAGGCCTACTTTCTTCTGTATTACTTGATCCGCTCGAAGCTTGCCGCGATCGCCGTCATCACGGCGCTCGCCGTGCTGGCTTTCTCTACGACCGGCCAGTTCTACTCGCCATCTGCCTACCCGACGCGATTTCCGCTCTTGATCGTCTTTGCGCTCGCGATCAGCCTGCACTGCACCGCTCCCGGGCGCCTGACATGGCTAATCCTATCGGCCATCATGTGCGCCGTCTCGCTGCTCTGGCAGACCGAGATCGGGCTGTTCTTCCTTGTGACGGGTACCTTCGTCGCGGCGATCGCCGGAGGGTTGCCGAACTATCGCAATGCCCTCGTGTTCGCAGTCACATCGATAGGTGCCGCAATCCTGATGTGCCTGGTGCTGTTCGGCACGAGAGCCTTCTCCCTGGAGTTTCTGATCGAATGCTTTCGCCCGCTCGTACTCTACGGGACCGGGTGGGGAAGCACGCCCATCAAATGGGACTTGGGCTGGGGCATCATCTACAATCTGCCGCTCCAGATCGTCGGATGCATCACCGTCGGCTGGGCCGCGATCCGGCTGTCACGGCCCTCCGATTCCTGGCATGACCGGTTCGTGACCGGGATTCTGCTGACGCTGTCGATGATTGGCATGGCGCTGATGATCAAATGGGTCAACCGGACGCTGGACGCTGTCTGGCACCAGAACGCGTTGCCGCTGGTGATGGTCTCGGCCTGGTGGATCCGCCAGTTTTCAACGGGGTGGCAACCGTCGTTCCGAAGAACCGCCGGCGCCATAACGGCCGCTGCGACCGTTCTTGCGCTGCTGTTCGTCCAGGACAAGAACAATCCCCACCTCTACGGCCTGAGATCGTATGCAACTTATCCCAGCCTTCTGCGGTGGCCGTTCGTCTCGAGCCCGGCGGTCACGTGGCAGGAGGACCTGGATCAGATCACCGAGGCCGATGCGAAGTTCATCCAGGATAAAACCAGGCCAGACGAGAGGGTTCTGGTCATCGCCCTCAGGGATTGGGCCTATCTGGCCCAGGCCCATCGGGCGCCGATGGCCTATTTCATGCCGTTCCTGGTGTCCTTTGACGCGCGGTTCCTGGATCGCTCGATGAACCCGGCGGACCGGCTGTTCTACGACAGCATGGTTGAGCGCAGGCCGGAGTACCACCATGTTCAAGAGGTCATGAAGCGGATCAAGCGGGATTTCGTGGCCGTGGAGACCCGGGGTAATTTGACACTCTACGAGCGGCGGCGGCCTTGACGTCGACCGTGCTCGCAGCCGTCGCGCGCGTACATGGCCGGCCGCATCCACCTCCAATTGAGGGACGGCGGCACGTCTTGCAAGACCTATCCACGGCTGCTACCTGCTTTGGCCGAGAACGCACAGGCCGGAGGAATGCCCCGCGTAACCCGGTTATGATGTATCCGGGAGCGTCTCGTTGCCGGCCACGCCGGTTTCCATTGAAGGTCGCCTCGTCAGACCTGCTCAAATGCGAGAATAATCAGTGACCGATCATTGCCGCCTCTGCCATTCGACCAACCTGCGACCGGTCATCGACCTCGGGCAAATGCCAATCGCGCATCGACTTCGGCGCAGCCGGAACGAGCAGGAGGAGCGGTATCCGTTCGAGGTCCTCGCCTGCGGCGACTGCGGCCTGCCGCAGATCGTCAAGCCGATTGATCCAGACATCCTCTATCGCCAGTTCAACTACAATTTCAGCAGCTGGAAGCCGGAGCCGCACCAGGTCGACGAGCTCGACACCATCGCGAAATTCTCGAAGCACCAATCCGTGTTCGAGATTGGATGCAACGACGGCCTGTTCATGGATAAGTTGCGCGAACGCGGCGCGAAGGTCTTGGTGGGTGTGGAGCCCAACCCCGTGTCGGGCAAGATTGCCCGCGAACGCGGCATCAAGGTCTATTCCGACATGATCAGCCCGGCCCTGTGTCACGACGCGGTCGCCCAGTCCGGCAAGTTCGATCTCGTGGTCTCGCGCCAGGTGCTGGAGCACATCGTCGATTTCGAGAACTTCTTCGACTGCGTGAAGATCGCGCTCAGCGACGACGGACTGCTGTTCATCGACGTGCCCGACTTTGATCCCGGTTCGACGGCGGGCGACCTCTCCGTGCTGTGGGAGGAGCACGTCAGCTACTTCACCGAGCCGACGCTACTCGCGCTCTTGGTCCGCCACGGCTTCGAGGCCGTCTCGGTGAAGAAATACAATTTCAGCGGCGGCAGCCTCGCGATCGCCGCCCGTCGTGCAACCCGCGACGTGACGCCGCCGCCTGCGCCCTCCGGCGTCGGCGAGAAATTCGGCCAGCGCGCAAGGGAGTACGGCGCGCGCCTGCGGCCGATCCTCGCCAAGGCCCGTGCGAACGGCGCCGAGATTGCCATCTACGGCGCGGGCTGCCGCGCCTGCACCTTCACCAACGCGCATGAGCTGGCGGAGCTCGTCGATCTCTCCGTCGACGACCAGAAGGAGCGCCAGGGGCTGTTCCTGCCCGGCACCGGCATACCGATCCGTTCGCCGGACGAACTCGCCGGCAAGTCGGAGCCGCTCGTCTGCCTTCTCGCCGTGAACCAGGAAAACGAAGCCAAGGTCAGCAGCCGGCTGCGCGAGAACGTGAAGCGGCCGCTGCACATCGTTTCGATTTTCGCGCCCTCCGACATCTGGAGCGAGCTCGATCGGCTCGAGGCGGCCTTGGGTTAGGGACGCGGCATGGCTGACGAGAAGCTCTTCAATTACTACGAACGTCAGGACGTCCTACCGACGTTCGGGAATTTCAAATCGGCCGCCGAACTCGATGCATATGCCAGCCAGCGGCGCGAGCTGTTTTCAGACAAGCTCGTGCTGCCGCCGCGGCTGTTCCGCGATGCGGAGGTGCTCGAATTCGGTCCAGATTCCGGTGAGAATGCGCTGGTGTTTGCCGGCTGGGGCGCGAACATGGCGCTCGCCGAACCGAACCGGCATGCGCATCCGAAAATTGAGGCCTATTTCGCGCATTTTGGCCTGAGCGAGCGCCTGCGCGAACTCGCGTTGGCCGATGTCGAGGGATTTCGCAGCGAGCGCCGCTACGACATCATCGATGCCGAAGGTTTCATTTACACCGTGCAGCCGACCGAAAATTGGCTCGGCGTCTTCCATCGGCTGCTCAATCCGGACGGTTTCGCCGTCGTGTCCTATTACGAGCGCTATGGCGGCTTCTTCGAGCTCGCGCTCAAGGCAATCCATGCCGCCGGCAAGGCTTTGTCAGGCCGTCCCGCACTCGAAACCGCGAAGACGCTTTTCGACGCGAAATGGAACAGCATTCCGCACACCCGCAGCTTCGAATCCTGGCTGATGGACGTACTCGAGAACCCGTTCGTCCGGCATCGGTACTTCCTCGACGCAGCCGCCTTGTGCACGGCAGCGCATGAGCAGGGATTCGACATCCATTCGGCGTGGCCAGCCTATCGCGACAGCCTGGACGTCTACTGGCACAAGAAGGTTCTCTCCGCCGACGAGAAGCTGCGGCGTGCGGCGCGCCATCTCCACCGCAGCCGCCTCAGCTTCCTCGGCGGACGCAAGCTCTACCTGGTCGGCAAGGCCGATGCCGTGGCGGCGATTTCGGCATCGATCGAGACGCTGGTTCTCGACGTCGACGCGATGATCGACGCCCCCTTCGGCGAGAGCCTGCCACGCGTGATCGCGAGCCTTGCGTCCTTACGCGAGGCGATCCGAACGACGGACATTCTCGCGGACGATGCTTCCGAAATCGAAACCATCGTTGCGACGCTCGACAGTTTCCACCGCATCTTCGCCGCGATCGGGCGACGCGATGCGCCTGCGGTCACGGCCCTGACCCAGACAGATCCGGCATTTATCAACACCTGGGGACAGCCGGCGCATTTCCTCGTCATCCGGAAGCGCTTCAAGGGATCATAGCCAGTGAGGCCAGGCATTGGCATCATCGGAACGGGGATGGTCGGCCAGATGTGCCACCTCGCCAATTTCGTCGCCAATCCCGCCTGCCGCGTCGTCGCCATCGCCGATCTCCGGCCGGATCTCGCTGCCGCCGCAGCGCAGAAGTTCGGCATCTCGCAGGTCTACGGCACGCATCGGGAGCTGCTCGCGGACGCTGCGGTGTCCGCTGTCGTGGTCGTGACAAAGCGGCGAGCCACCGGTCCGATCGTGCTGGACGCGTTGAACAGCGGCCGCCACGTGCTGTCGGAGAAACCGATGGCCTATACGACGGCTCAGGCGACGTTGCTGGTCGAAGCGGCGCGGCAGCGAAACCTCGTCTACAGCGTCGGCTACATGAAGCGTCACGATGCCGGTGTGGCGCGCGCGCTCGATGTGCTGACGCGCTTGCACAACGACCGATCGCTCGGACGCGTGGTCCGCGCCAAGGGCTGGTGCTTCGGCGGCGACACCGGCCGGTCGCGCGACAATTTCGTGATGACCGGCGAAACACGGCCGGACGGGATCGAACTCTGGAAGGACGGTCCCGACTGGATGCCGAGCACGATGCGGGCCGGCTACGACAACTTTCTGAACGTCTTCAGCCATATCATCAATCTGACGCGCTACCTGCTCGGATCATCGCCAACGGTCGCCGACAGCTCCGTCGAAACTTCGGGAGCCGCGCGCATCACCCTCGACTTCGACAGCATCGCTTGTACGCTGGATCTCGTGAACGGGTCCGAGGGAGCCTGGCGCGAGGGTCTGACGATCGATTTCGAGCGCGGCGCGGTGACCTTGAAACTGCCCCCGCCCTTTGCCGAGCAAGAGGCGGAGGTCATCGTCGAGCACGATGGTCAAAGCACGCATCTGACGGGTGAAAAGAGCTGGGCATTTCGGCGCCAGGCCGACGCCTTCGTTTCCGATATCGCCGAGGGACGCACCCCCCTCGCCTCCGGCAAGGACTCGGTGACCGACATCTCACTGGCGGAGATGGTCTACAAGCGGCGGGCTGACGGCATCGCATGATGCGGAAGTTTGCGCAGCCAGCCGTTTCCATCGCGACACACGCGAGTCCGCGTGACAATCGCCAGTCAAAGGCGCCGGGCTGCCTTGACCTGAAAAATACGACCCCCTATAGACTTTCGCTCTGACTGGCCTGAGAGGCGTCCGGGACGATTTTCCGCAATGAACCTGCTACCGGGCCCGGCGCAAGCTGCTGCGATTGGTGTCAGCCTCGCCTTTCCACTGTTGTTGCTGCTTTACGCGCGCATCGCCGCCACCGGCGGAGCCGGCCGTCGCTTCCGGCTGGGCTGCATCAGCGTCGTCATCCTTTACGCCGTCGCCTGTATCGCCCTTCCAGGTCAGCGCCACGTCGGCGATGTGCTTGGCGGTCTCTTCCTGCTCGGGACCGCAATGATGCTCTGCTACATCCTGTTCAGCCTGCTGGCCTGGGGCTTCACGCTGACGCTGCTCACCGCACTCGTTCAGGCTGGACATCCTCTCACCCTGGAGCAATGGGCGACAGCCTACATGCAAGGTGGAGATCTCGGCACCTTCACGCACAACCGCCTGAAGCTCCTGATCGGGGCCGGGATGGTCATCACGGCGGACGGCCGGCTTGCCCCCACCTCCAAGGGGGTTGCGGTAGCGCATCTCGTCAAGCTCGTTCGTCTGTCGACAGGCCTTGGGTGAGTCGATGTCCTTTGCTGTCGGACTTGCCGCCGTCGCCGTGTTCGCCCTGCTGGCGCCTGCCCTGCAATTCATGGCCCGCGCACGCGCTTGGCCGCTCGGACCCGTGACCCTGCTGGCGATTGCCACGGTTGTCTCGCACGGTCTCGGGGTGATGCTCGGAATTCTCTTCGTCCCGCAGCTTCAGTACTGGGACGCCGCATCGATTTTCGGATTTTGCGTCATGGCTTACGTGTTCGCCTTTGGCGCCGTGTATAAATCGGTTTCGCTGGGCATCCTGCTCAGCCTCGTCGATCGCCCCGATCGCAGGGCACCGCTATCGGAGATCGCTGACGGGCAGGTTCCAGATCTGTTCCGCGGACGAATTGGGAACTTGGTCGATGGCGGCTTGGTGGAACGGACCGATTCGCACTTCGCGGCGACGGCGGCGGGCCGGAATATGGCAGGCCACGTCGGACGGCTGCGCCGCGCCTTCGGCATTGGCGACACCAGCCTCTATGATTTTTCCGACTAGTTGCGCGGAACACACACATCATAGGTTTCGCGCCGGTCTTGTGGGCATACCGGCGAGCCGCATTGTTCGCCCGGTTCAGATGACCTAGACTTGCATGGGGTCACCGGGACAGAGTGGCCCCGCCAACGGGCGCATACAATGACACCTTCCAGGGCGGCAAAAAGGCTTACGATCGTCATTCCTGCACTGAACGAGCAGGACAAGATCGCCGACACGATCGACGGCGTGCTGCCGCTCGCCCGCGACCTGCTCGACGATTTCGAGATCTTCCTGATCGACGACGGCAGCACCGATGCCACCGGCGCGATCATGGACGAGTTCGCAGCCGGCGAGCCGCGCATCATCGTGCATCACAATGCCGAACCGCGGGGTGTCGGTGCCGGCTTCGAATATGCGCTATCGCGCGCGAAATTCGATGCCATCACGCTCATCCCCGGCGATCACGCCTTCCAGAACGAGGGTGTTGCCCGGATGTTCAAAGCGGCGGGCGCCGCCGACCTCGTCATCACCTATCGCGACAACCAGTCGGACCGCTCCGTCAACCGCTCGCTGCAGTCGCATTCGTTGCGGTTCATCCTGAACTGCCTGTTCGGCTTCTGGCTGTCCGACTATCACAGCATGATCGTCTATCCCGTGAAATGGCTGCGCCAGATCGCGGTCAAGGCCGACGGCTACGGCTACCAGATCTGTGCGCTGATCTCCCTGCTCCAGCTCGGCCTCACCTACGTCCAGGTTCCGGTGAGCCTGAACGCGGAGCTGAAGGGCTCGTCGCGCGCGCTGCGGCTGCGCACCTATCTCGAGCTCGGCGGGACCATCCTTTCCCTGCTGCGCCGCGTTCCCATCCGGAACGTCAACCTCAGGCAGATTCCCGCCGACGCGGAACGGACCCCGGCGCGCTAGGCCTCGCCGGACCACGACACGGCACCTCCAGCACAGCGGCTGCGAGAGCACGGGCGCGCGCGGGACGCCCTCCCGCCGCAATCTAGTCTAAGTGATTGATTTGGCTGGCAGGAGTGGCAGGGCTCGAACCTGCGACCCCCGGTTTTGGAGACCGGTGCTCTACCAATTGAGCTACACTCCTACGAACCCGCGTCGCCGCGGATCAGGGGCGCTTTCAAGCACAGAGAGCGGCCGGTTTGCAAGGGTGAACCGCGCCGGCTTCGCTTGTTTGTGCCGGGGGTTCTGGGCCACAGTCCATCGGCCATAACGAAAAACAATCGGGAGTGCCCATGACCGCTACAGCGACCGCCACTGCCGCCCCGCAGGCCGCAAACGCGCCCCACACCCCAGCTTTGCCGGAAGCGCGCCCAGAGACGCTCGGGCTGTCGCGGCCGCGGCTCCAGGCCATGTCGGACACCTTCAAGCGCGAAATCGACAAGGGAACCGTTCCCGGGGTCACCGTGCTGGTGGCGAGGCGCGGCCAAATCGGCTGGTTCGAGGCGCTCGGCAAGCAGAGCCCGGCAGGCGCGGCGCCCATGGCGCGCGATTCGATCTTCCGCATCTTCTCGATGACCAAGCCGATCGTCTCGGTCGGCATCATGACGTTGGTCGAGGACGGACAGCTCCTGCTCAGCGATGCCGTCGCAAAGTTCATACCGGAGTTCGCGAGCCAGCAGGTCGGCGCCGTCAAGGACGGCCGGTTGGAGCTGGTACCGCCGGCGCGGCCCATGACCGTGCAGGACCTGCTCCGCCACACCTCCGGCCTCACCTACGAGCACCAGGGCGACGGCCCCGTGCACAAGCTCTACCAGGAGTCCCGCGTCCGCAGCCGCAAGATCACCAACGCCGAACATGCCGCGCTGGTGGCGAGCTTCCCGCTCGTCTGCCAGCCCGGCGCGGAGTTCAACTACAGCCGCTCCACAGATATTTTGGGCCGCATCATCGAAGTCGTCAGCGGCAAATCGCTCGGCGCGTTCCTTACCGAGCGCGTGCTTGCGCCGCTCCAGATGGCCGAAACCGGCTTCTCGACAAGCCAAGCCAATGCCGGCCGCCTTGCCGAGCCGTTCGCGGCCGACCCGTGGACCGGCGACAAGGTCGCGCTGTTCAACATGCTCGAGCAGCCCGTGATGGAGTCCGGCGGCGGCGGCCTGGTCTCTACCACGATGGACTACGCCCGCTTCTGCCTCATGCTGCGCAATGGCGGCACGCTCGACGGCAACAGGATCATCGGCCGCAAGACCCTGGAGCTGATGGCCTCCGATCACCTCGGGCCAGGCGTGCCGACCAACGGCACGCTGCTATCGCCGGGTCATGGCTTCGGCCTCGGCTTTGCCGTGCGCCGCGAGGCCGGCATCGCGCCCTTCCCAGGCAGCGTCGGCCAGTATTTCTGGAGCGGCATTGCCGGCACGTTCTTCTGGATCGATCCGAAGGAGGATCTGTTCGCAGTGTTCATGAGCCAGGGGCCGGGACAGCGCGACCACACGCGGACCCTGGTGCGAGATCTGGTTTACGCGGCGGTGGAGTGAGGCCCTGCGCTTACGCGCGACGCCGTATCATCATCCGCACTGTCATGCCCCCGCGAAGGCGGGGCATCCAGTACGCCGCGGCGGTCATTCGTTCACACAACTGCGGCTGCGGGTACTGGATCGTCCGCCTTCGCGGGCGATGACCGCTGTGTATGGGTGGACTACGTGCCCTTTCCCTTCCGACAAACGCATCAACTGATCGTCGCGCCGCCGTCGATCACCATGGTCTGGCCGGTCATGAAGTCGCCGGCCTTCGAGCCCAGGAACACCGCCGCGCCGGCGATCTCGTCGGGGATGCCGATGCGCAAGAGCGGCGAGCGCGAGGTCGAGGCTTTCAGGTTCTCCGGATTGTCCCACAGCGCCTTGGCAAAATCGGTCTTGATCAGGCCCGGCGCGATGCAGTTCACGCGAATGTTGTGCGGGCCGTATTCGCAGGCGAGGTTGCGCGCGAGCTGCATGTCGGCGGCTTTCGAGATGGCGTAAGCGCCGAGGATGGTCGAGCCCTTGAGGCCGCCGATCGAGGAGACGATGATGATCGATCCGTCCTTGCGCTCGATCATCTGGGGCACCACCATCGAGATCAGCCAATTGTTGGCGACGATGTTGTTGTCGAGGATCTTCCTGAACTGATCGTCGGAGATGCCGGCGAGCGGGCCGTAATACGGATTCGATGCGGCGTTGCAGACCAGCACGTCGATCTTGCCGAAGGCGCGGTTGCTCTCGTCGACGAGGTTCTGCAGATTCTCTTTCGAGGAGATGTTGGCGGCGACCGCGACCGCGGTGCCCTTGCCGAATCTGTCGTTGATGCCTTTCGCCACCTGCTCGCACACGTCGGCCTTGCGCGAGGAGATCACCACCTTGGCGCCGTGCTCGGCCATGCGCTCGGCGATCGCAAGCCCGATGCCGCGCGTCGAGCCCGTGATGACGGCGACTTTCCCCTTCATGTCGAACAAGGTCATGTTTCTCTCCCAGATTTGATTTTCGTATTCATTATCAGGCCAGCTTCTTGACTTCCGGTCCCGCCGGCTGATGCATCGCCGCGTGCGCTGGATCGGCGATCCAAGGCTGCTGATTGACCATCGGCAGCCGCCAGACCGTGCGATCGGGACTCGCAAAATAATCCAGCCGCGTCACCGAGCAATTGTCGATGTCGAACGACAGCCCGCGTTCCGGCTGCCCGCCGAGCGCGAACCCCACTGCCGCCCTGATAGTGCCGCCATGCGCGACTGCGATGATGTCCTTCCCGGCCGCCTCGGCGTTGATCCGCTCGATGGTGCGGCGCGTGCGGTTGTACAGGTCCATGAAGCTTTCACCGCCGGGCGCGGGCTCGTTGATGTCGGCGAACCAGCTCGCACCGACGGGGCGGCTGGCAATGAACTGGGCGCGGTTCATGCCCTGCCAGCGGCCGAGGTTCTGCTCGGCGAGATCCGCCTCCCATTTCAGCGCTGCCGGCCTTGGAAAACCCGCGGCCCAGATCGCCTCGGCGGTCTGATGGGTGCGCATCAGATTGCTCGAATACCAGACCGCCTGGCGTGGCAGCACCTTGGCAACAGCATTGAACACATAAGTATCGCTGGTGTCACAGGCGATGTCGCTCTGCCCGTAGATGTTGCCGCCGTCGTTGCGCACCGGCGCGTGACGGACCCACCACCACCGCGTGATGACCACGTTCGGCTTGTCTGCACCTGCCATCGAAACCCTTCCATCCCGTCTATTGTCGCTGTACGTGAGTAGTGAACGCGTCTCAAGACACTTTGCCGTTTGAAATCTTGTTTGAAATTCCGTCGCGCGGCAAGCGTCGTGCACGAGCAAAAGGGAGAAACGCATGGGTCGCCTGCAAGGCAAATCCGTCATCATCACCGGCGCCGGCAGCGGCATCGGCCGCGCGGCTGCGCTGCTGTTCACCAAGGAGGGCGGCAAGTTGATCGCGGTCGATCGCACCGAGGCGGTGAAGGAGACGGTCGAGGAGATCAAGAAGGCCGGCGGCGTCGCGGAAGCGATGGTTGCGGATGCCGGCTCCGAACAAGACGTCATCGCTGTGATCGACAAGGCGGTGAAGACGCACGGCCGGCTCGACGTGATCTGGGCCAATGCCGGCGTCTCCGGCGGACTCGTTCCGCTCGCCGAGCAGACCGTCGAGCATTGGCAGGAAATCCTGCGCGTCAACCTGATCGGGCCGTTCCTCGCGGTGAAGTACGCAATGCCGCACATGGTCAAGCAGCAGTCCGGCGCGATCGTGCTGACCGCCTCTGTCGCCGGCCTCAAGGCCGGCGCGAGCGGGCATCCCTATGCCGCGAGCAAGGCCGGCGTGATCAGCCTGGTGCAGACCACGGCGTATTCGCTCACCGGCACCGGCGTGCGCATCAATGCGGTCTGCCCCGGCCTGATCGAAACAGGCATGACCAAGCCGATCTTCGACCGCGCCAAGGAGCGCGGCACCCAAGACAAGATCGGCCAGCTCAACCCGCTCAAGCGGCCGGGACAGCCGCACGAGCTCGCGGCGATGGGACTGTTCCTGGCGAGCGACGAGGCTTCGTATGTGAACGGCCAGGCGTTCCCGGTCGACGGCGGCTTGACGGCATCGATGCCGTATACGGGCAAGCCGGTTTAGTTCGCAGGTCGTGTCCCGGACGCGACGCAGCGCGCAAGCGGTGCGGCGCAGAGCCGGGACCCAGCAGGCTACGTCGCTCGCTGCTGCACGGGCCCCGGCTCTGCAGCGCATCGTCGAACCGGACGATGCTTCGCATCGCCGGGGAGACGCTGCGCAGCGTCCGGGCCACGAGACGTGAGTTTCAGGTACACAGCTGCCTCAACCCGTCATTGCGAGCGCAGCGAAGCAATCCAGAATCCCTCCGCGGAAAGACTATGGATTGCTTCGCTGCGCTCGCAATGACGGTCGTGTGGTGGGCAGCATCCGGGCTGCGGGGCTGTGTTGATTTGCTCGACCGGGGCTCACGTTGGTATGGTTCCTGCAGGCAACTCAGCCTCCATTCCCTGACAAGACCGAGACAATGCCAAGCTCAAGACCCGACCGCATCCGAAAACTCCTCGCCGACCTCGTCTCGTTCGACACCGTCAGCGACCGCACTAACCTGCCCCTGATTGCCCATATCGAGAGCTATCTCGCCGCGTTCGGGATCAAGGGCGAGCGCATCGTCGACGAGACCGGCGAGAAGGCTTCGCTCTGGGTCACGATCGGGCCGGAGGATCGGCCGGGCTTCGTGCTGTCGGGCCATACCGATGTGGTGCCTGTCGTGGGCCAGGACTGGAGCCATGATCCGTTCAAGCTGGTGGAGCGTGACGGCAAGCTGTACGGCCGCGGCACCACGGACATGAAGGGCTATGTGGCGGTGTGCCTCGCCATGGTGCCGGAGATGGTGGAGGCGAGACTCAAGACGCCGATTCATCTGGCGATCTCCTATGACGAGGAGATCGGCTGCGTCGGCGTGCGGCCGATGCTGCACGAGGTCGCGAAGAAGAGGGTCCGGCCGCTCGGCGCATTCATCGGCGAGCCCACCCAGATGCAGGTCATCATCGGCCACAAGGGCAAGCACGGTGTACGCGCCACGTTCCATGGGCTCGCGCGTCATTCCTCGATCGCGCCCGACGGCGTCAATGCGATCGAATATGCCGCCGAGCTGATCGTCGAGATCCGCCGCCGCGCCGTGGCGCTGGCGGCCGTGCGGTCGACGGACAGCCTCTACGACGTCCCGCATTCGACGCTGCTCACCAGCATCGTGCACGGCGGCGCAGCGCTGAACATCGTGCCTGATACCTGCACCGTGGATTTCGAATGCCGCGGCATCGGGATCACCGAGTCCAAGGAGGTGACCGATGCGATCGTCGCCTGGGCCAAGGCCGAGATCGAGCCGGCGATGGAGGCGAGACATCCCGATTGCGGCATCGATTTCGAGGAGATCCTCGACTATCCCGCGCTCGACACCGCCGCCGACGCCGCCATCGTCACGCTGGCCAAGAGCCTCGCAGGGCGCAACGACCACGCCAAGGTCGCGTTCGGCACCGAGGCGAGCTTGTTCGCCGACATCGCCGACATTCCCTCCGTGGTGATCGGCCCGGGCTCGATCGCACAAGCGCATACGCCCGATGAGTTCGTGGAGATGGCGGAGCTGGAGAAATGCGCGGGGTTCGTGGAAAGGCTGATCGCGCATTGTGCGAAGGGCGCCTCTCAGGCGGCGCTGCCGTAGGGTGGGCAAAGCGACTTGTCCGCCGCAGCTCGCAAAGCGACGGCGGAAGCGTGCCCACCGTTTTCGTGTAGTTGAGAGATGGTGGGCACGGCGCTGCGCGCCTTTGCCCACCCTACGAGAGTCAGCCTGTACTCATTGCCGCTACGGCCTCACCGCGCCTCAGCGCTCCTGCAGGGCCAGCCGCACGCCGACGGCGCAGTAGATGGCGCCGACCACCTTGCCCTGCCACTTCACCACCGCCGGATGGCGGCGCAGCAGGTTGCCGAGACGACCCGCGCCGACGGCGAACACGACAGTGCTGACGAGACCGAGCAGCACGAAGACGACACCGAGAATGGCAAGCTGAAGTGCAGGCGCACCGTGCTCCGGCTTCACGAATTGTGGCAGGAACGCCAGGAAGAACAGTGCGGTCTTGGGATTGAGCACCTCGGTCAGCACGGCCTCGCGAAAGGCACGGCCCGCGCCGATCGGAGGGGCGCCGCCGTTCAGCGCGATCGGCGCCTTGTCCAGCATGGCCCGAATGCCGAGATAGATCAGGAAGCCAGCGCCGGCATATTTGACGATGCTGAACAGCAGCGCCGAGGTCGCGATGATCGCCGAGAGTCCGACGATCGCCATCCCCGTATGTACCAGGTCTCCAGCGGCGATTCCCGCACCCGTGGCGATGCCGACCTTCGTTCCCGAGCTTGCCGCCCGCGCCATCGTGAGCAGCGTCGCTGGTCCCGGGATGAAGACGAAACCGAGCACGATGAGGACGTAGGTGATGAGAGTAGTGTGGTCGATCATGCGCGGGTCTCCCGGGGCGGATTGGGCAAAGGGATACAAGGACTCGGTCGCTGCGAAAGGCACTTGCGCGGTGTGAATTGCGAGTCTTGGATTCCGCCTCCTCGTCATTGCGAGCGCAGCGAAGCAATCCAGGGGGCCACCGCGGAAAGAATCTGGATTGCTTCGCTGCGCTCGCAATGACGGCGCGTGTGGAGCAGCGCCTTACCAAAACAAAAAAGGGCGCGGCCATCAGCCGCGCCTTTGTTCTTCCTACACCGCCCCCGCCTTCTGCGCGTATTCCCAGGAAGCCTTCGACAGCGGCACGGTGCGCTTGGCGGATTCGAGCGCCTTGGCGTTGGCGGCAGTGCCGTCGCGGACGCGGCCGGCGATGCCCTGGGTGATGCCGGCGAGACGGAACAAATTGTAGGCGAAGTACCAGTTGAGATCGGGCACCGTCATCTCTGTGACGTTGCAATAGATCTGCGCGGCCTCTTCGAGGCTCGGGATATTGAGCGCCTTGAGGTCGGCACCGTCGAGGCCCGGCATGATCCATTGCATCAAGAGATAGGTGAAGTCGGCCATGGGATCGCCGAGCGTCGACAGCTCCCAGTCCAGCACCGCCTGCACGCGCGGTTCCGTCGCGTGGAAAATCATGTTGTCGAGACGATAGTCGCCATGGACGATCGAGACGCGCGCCTGCTCCGGCACCGTCTTCGGCAACCATTCGGCCACCTTCTCAAACTCCGGAATGTGCTGGGTCTCGGACGCGCGATATTGCTTGGTCCAGCGGTCGATCTGCCGGGCAAAATAGTTGCCGGGCTTGCCAAAATCGCCGAGCCCGATGGTAACAGGATCGAACATGTGGAGTTTCGCCAGCGTCTCGATCTTGCTGGTGAAGATCTTTCGGCGTGCATCGTTGTCCTGGCTCGGCAGCGTCGGATCCCAGAACACGCGCCCCTCCTCCATCGACATGATGTAGAAGGCCGCGCCGATGACGCCGTCGTCCTGGCACAGCGCATAGGCGCGCGCGACCGGAAAGCCCTGCTTGCCAAGCGCCGCGATGACGCGATACTCGCGGTCGACTGCATGCGCCGAGGGCAGCAGCTTGCCGAACGGCTTGCGGCGCATCACGTAGGAGCGGTTCGGTGTGTTGAGGCGATAGGTCGGGTTGGACTGCCCGCCCTTGAACTGCAGCACCACAAGCGGGCCTTCGAAGCCTTCGACGTGCTCGCGCATCCAGGCCTCGAGCCGCATCTCGTCGAAGCGATGCCGCTCCTCGACCGGCTTGGTGCCCGAAAACTCCTCGTCTTTCCTGACGCCGTCAGCCACGGTCACGCTCCCTCTTCAGTCCGAACATGATCCTAATCGGTAACCGCTGACGCACTTGCGTCAAGCGGTTACCGCAATTGGATCATGTCCCGTCGTTTCTTCAAGTCGGGAGCGCCGCAGGGCTCCCCCGCTTAGTGATTGGGAGAGTTTGCATACTTCCGAAGTTCGAGCCTGGCAATGGCGCGATTGTGCACCTCGTCCGGGCCGTCGGCGAGCCGCAGCGTGCGGATGTGGGCGTAGTCCTTGGCAAGGCCAGCCTCGTCCGACACACCGCCGCCGCCGAACGCCTGGATCGCCTCGTCGATGATCTTCAGCGCCATGTTGGGCGCAGCGACCTTGATCATGGCGATCTCGGCCTGCGCGGTCTTGTTGCCGACCTTGTCCATCATGTCGGCCGCCTTGAGACACAGAAGACGCGTCATCTCGATGTTGGTGCGGGCCTCGCCGATGCGCTGCTCCCACACGCTGTGCTCGACGATTTTCTTGCCGAACGCGGTGCGCGAGGCGAGCCGCTTCACCATTTTCTCCAGCGCCTCCTCGGCCTTGCCGATGGTTCGCATGCAGTGATGGATACGGCCCGGGCCGAGGCGGCCCTGCGCGATCTCGAAGCCGCGGCCTTCGCCGAGCAGGATGTTCTCCTTCGGCACGCGCACGTTCTCGAGCAGCACCTGGGCATGGCCGTGCGGGGCGTCGTCGAAGCCGAACACCGGCAGCATCTTCTCGACCTTGATGCCGGGCGTGTCGAGCGGAACCAGGATCTGCGACTGCTGCTGGTGCTTGGCGGCCTTGAAATCGGTCTTGCCCATCAGGATCGCGATCTTGCAGCGGGGATCGCCGACGCCGGACGACCACCATTTGCGGCCGTTGATGACGTAATGGTCGCCGTCGCGCTCGATGCGGGTCTCGATGTTGGTGGCGTCGGACGAGGCCACCGCCGGCTCCGTCATCAGGAAGGCGGAGCGGATCTCACCGTCCATCAGCGGCCGCAGCCATTTCCGCTTCTGCTCCTTGGTGCCGTAGCGGATGAACACTTCCATGTTGCCGGTGTCGGGCGCGGAACAATTGAACACTTCCGAGGCCCAGGTGATGCGGCCCATTTCTTCCGACAAAAGCGCGTATTCGAGATTGGTCAGTCCCGCGCCGCGGAATTCATCGTCCTCATGCTCGGACGGCGGCATGAACATGTTCCAGAGGCCTTCGGCCTTCGCCTTCTTCTTGAGGTCCTCGAGAACAGGGATCACCTTCCAGCGGTCGCCGCTCTTGTCCTGCTGATCGTAGATCGGCACCGCCGGGCGCACGTGCTTGGCCATGAAGGACCGCACGCGGTCGAGCCATTCCTTTTGCTTGGGCGACATATCGAAGTCCATGCGACGCTCCTCTCTCTCACTGGTCCTTTTGCGCCGGACTGTCCTCCCGCTTTGCGCGGCCCGCAAGCGCGAATGCGCGTCCTTGCGGACCTGTCGAAACCCGGCTGCAGTTGCGAACGAGTCCCGATTGCGGATTGACTTTTCCCGACCTTCAAACGATAGTTTCATACAACTGTTTGAATTGCAACTCCCCTCCCCGAGGGCATCCATGGCCAGCGATCATACGAGGTCTGCCATTCTCGCCGCCGCCGAGCGGCTCTATGCCGATCGCGGCTTCGGCGACGTGACGCTGCGCGACATCGTCGCGGAGGCGGGCGTCAACCTCGCCGCGGTGAACTATCATTTCGGCTCAAAGGACGAGCTGATCGCGGAACTATTCGTCACACGCTCGATCGCCACCAACCGCGAGCGCCTGCACGAGTTGAAGGCGGCGGAGGAGCAAGGCGGCGGCCGCGCGCCGATCGAGGTCATCCTGCGCGCGTTGGTCGGGCCGACCTTGCGCGGCTGCCTGGGGCCGGAGAACCAGCGCTCGACCGCGGCGCGCTTCATGATCCGCGCCTCGATCGAATCCGTGCCGCCGATCCGGCGCATCAAAAACCGCGAGATCGACCATTTGCGCAAATTCGTCGGCGCGATGCGGCGGTCCCTGCCCGACCGCAGTGACGTCGATATCTATTGGGGCCTCAACTTCGCGCTCGCCATGGCGCATCACACCATCCGTGAGAGCGAGCGGCTGACCAAGCTTTCGGAGGGCAAATGCGACCTCGACGACGTCGAGGATGTGGTCACGCGCGTCGTCAGCGTGGCGACGATGGCGCTGACGGCGGGACGGATGGAGCCGAAGGTCTCTTCAAAGGTGGCGGCGCGTTAGCGCGGATGGGCGTTGACGGTACGGAGCTGGAAGCTGCATTCGCGGTGCGCTCCCTCGCCCCGTTCTTACGGGGCCGCGACGAGCTTTGCTCGCGCTGAGAGGGGTTGGGGTGAGGGGCCTCTCTCCACACGTGCGGTCTTCGGGGAGACCTGTACCCCCTCACCCGGATCGCACCGGACGATGCCTTCGCATCGCCGAGGCGATCCGACCTCTCCCCGCAAGCGGGGAGAGGTGAAGTCAGCGCCATTCACCTCACAACAGGCGATGCAGTCGATCTGGTCGAAGAATGATTGGTGGGCGGGACTACGCCCGCTGCGGCATCTCCTCGGCCTCTTCCTTGGCGAGCAGCAGCAGCATCTCGATGCCCATTTCGCCTTCCTGCGGCGAGCGGATGAACTTGATCTCGTCAGCGCTCTGCCGCAGCGCGGCAATGATGGCGACGGCCTGATTGGCGGTGGCCGCCTCGGTCGCCAGAATGGCCTTCTGGTCCTTGGCCTGGAACCCGATCGTGTAGGACATTCACTTCCCTCCCCGAACTCAAGTGGAGAGATCGAATCAGAGTCGGAGGCAAAGCGGAAGCCTGTGCGACTACGGACCGGGATTAGCTGGGGATTGCGGGCAAGCTTCACGCAAGCCCCGGCATGGCGCCCCGATTTTTCTCGCCGTTTCCACAAGCGCGGCCCTCTTCCCTTCTCCCCTTGTGGGAGAAGGTGGCGCGAAGCGCCGGATGAGGGGTTCTCTCGACGAACTCGACTGCAGCTTTGCACGCGGAGAGAACCCTCACCCGTCTCGCCGCTTTGCGGCGAGCCACCCTCTCCCACAAGGGGAGAGGGAAAGCCGGCGCCGCTTCGTCGAATCTAGATGATGCCCTGCTGCTTCAGCTGCTCGATCTTGCCGGCATCATAGCCGAGCTTGCCGCCGAGGACCTCCTGGGTGTGCTCGCCCAGAAGCGGCGGGGCGCGGTAGTCCTTGATCGGGGTCTCCGAGAGCGTCAGCGCGTTGCGGACCAGCGACAGATCGGGCTCGAAGGGATGGTTGACCTTCACGCGCATGCCGCGCGACTGGACGTGCGGGTCGGAGAACACCTGCTCGAAATTGTTGATCGGCCCTGAGGGCACCCCCGCCTCCTCCAGCTTCTCCAGCCAGTAGGCTACCTTTTGCTTCAGGAACAGGCCGGCGAAGATCGCCATGATCTCCTTGCCGTGCACGACGCGGTCGTTGTTCTTGACGAAGCGCGGATCGCTTGCGAGCTCGGGCGCGCCGAGCACGGCGCAGGTGCGCTGAAACTGGCCGTCATTGCCGACCACGACCATCAGCTCGCCGTCGGTGCAGCGGAACACGCCGGCCGGCATGCCGCCATTGCCCCAGGTGCCGCGGCGCGGCGGGATCTTGCCGTTGACGAGATAGATTTGCAGCCAGTGCGACAGCGATGCGATCACCGTATCGAATAGGCAGACGTCGATGTGCTGTCCCTGCCCGCCCCTGGCGTCGCGATGGTAGAGCGCCGAGAGAATGCCGATCGAGGCGTTCATGCCGGTCATGTAGTCGACGATCGACGGGCCGACCTTCATCGGGCCCTCGCCCGGCTCGCCGTCGATATGGCCGGTGACGCTCATCAGGCCGCCCATCGCCTGCAGGATGGCGTCGTAGCCGGCGCGCGGCGCATAGGGGCCGGTCTGGCCGAAGCCGGTCACCGAGCAATAGATGATGCCGGGATTGATCGCCTTGATGGTCTCGTAGTCGAGGCCGTAACGCTTGAGGTCGCCGACCTTGTAATTCTCCAAGAAGACGTCGGCATCCTTGGCGAGCTCGCGGACGATCGCCTGCCCTTCGGGCTTGGCGATGTTGACGGTGACCGACTTCTTGTTGCGATTGGCGCAGAGGTAGAACGAATTGTTGTTGTTGGCCTTGCCCTCGGGGTCGGTCAGGTAAGGCGGGCCGAAGGCGCGCGCGTCGTCGCCGGTGCCGGGCCGCTCGATCTTGATCACCTCGGCGCCGAGATCGCCCAGCATCTGGGCCGACAGCGGCCCGGCCAGCACGCGGGTGAGATCAAGGATCTTGATGCCTGAGAGCGGCAGGGCAGACATGTCGATTTCCTCCGGAGAACTGGATCTTGGCGCGGCGGCGGGATCGCGAGGCCGCGCTCCCTGCCGATACCACCATTTTCGCGCCCTGAGCACTGCACTGGCGGCATACGGCTATCTCCGGCCGGACCGGAGGTCGTCGCCGTCAGCAACTTTCCGCGCGGCGAAGATTGCGTGATCGGCTCAGGTCACAACAACCGGCAGCCGCGGCCGGCGGCGAGCGAGCAGAACGAGGATCAGCACCGTCGCGCAGGAGAACACCAGCGTGAGACCGAGCGCAGCACGGCTGCCGAACTCCGTCAGCAGGCCCGCGAGCAGCGGCGGTGAGATCGCGGAGGCGAGGTTGAGCGGCAGCGAGATCATCGACATCGCCTTGGCGAACTCGGCCTGGTCATAGAACACCAGCGGGATGGTCGCCCGCGCCACCGCCATTGCGCCGCTGCCGGCGCCATAGAGCAGGATGAAGACCGCGACCGCCCACGTGGCGCCCTCGCTCGACATCAGCAGCAGCATGGCGACCGGCAATGCGCTGCCCGCGACGAGCCCGGTCGTGATGCCGTCCCATCGTCCGCCGCCGAGAAAATCCAGCCCGCGGGCGCTGACCTGGATCACGCCCAGCATCGAGCCGAACACCAGCGCCTGAGCCGGCGCCAGCCCCTCCGCCCGCAACAGCTCGATCAGGATCGCACTGACGCCGAAATTGACGAAGGCGTTCAGCGTGATCGCGGCAACGACGAGGCCGAACGTGCTCCGTGCAATGGCAGGCGGCGGCGACCGCTTCGCCGGCGCGGTGCCCTCGTCCTGTGCGATCTTTCGGCGCGGCGCGCCGAACGCATAGAGCGGGAGGCTGACGAGGAGCATCATCGCGGCGTAGACCAGGCACGTCCCCCGCCAGCCGAGGTGACCGCTCAGGAACGAGGTCGTCGGCCAGAAGATGCTGCTGGACAGGCCCGTCACCAGCATCAGCGCGCCGATCGCGTTCTTGGCCTGCCGCCCCGCGATCTCGTTCAGCATGATATAGGCGCCGGTCGACAGCGTGGCGCTGCCGGCGATGCCAAGCACGATCCACGCGGCGAAATAGAGCATCGGCTCGCGCGCCAGCGACAGCAGCACGAAGCCTGGCGCCGTGACGATCGTGCCGACCATCATCACCGTCCGCGCGCCATGCCGCGCAAAGGACTTGGCGAGCAACGGACCGCACAGCCCCATCGAGACGTAGAGAACGGACGTGCCGGCGAACACCGCCGGCAGGCTCATGCCGAGATCGGCGGCGAGATCGCGCCCGACGATGGCGGGAAGCCCGATCGTGCCCCATCCGACCAGCTGCGTGGTGGCGAGCATCAGCAGGACCCCGATGAGCCTGCCGTCATATTTCAAGAACTGCATTCCAAACGTCGCCTGCCCGGCAGGCGCAGATTGCGCCTGTAGCACCTGTCTACTCGGAGAAACGGCGCACGGGAACGCCGGCCGCCGAATGGCAGGCGGCAGCCGGGAGCATGTGAGGACGAGGAAGTCGCCCTACCCTGCCATGGCGAGCAGCGATCGCGCCTCAGCCGCGGTCGCAACGCGCCGGCCGTGGCGCGCGACCGCCTCGCAGGCCAAGGTCACGAGCTCGGCGTTGCTGGCAGCAAGGCGCGTCTTGTCGATGCGGATATTGTCCTCGAGCCCGGTGCGGACCGCGTCCGCCCCTCGGGCGAGCGCCCACCCCATGACCTCGGCCTGATGACGGCCGATTCCGGCTGCGGTCCAGGTTGCCTTCGGGATCAGCCGCCTGAGCTCGCCCAGGAGAATGTCGAGCACATGCTCGTCCGCCGGCATCGCGTTCTTGACGCCCATGACGAACTGCACGTGCGGACGCGCGTCGATGAGGCCCGCATCGATCAGGCGGCGGGCGCCATGCAGATGCGACAGATCGAAGATCTCGATTTCCGGCCGGATGCCGTTCGTCTTCATGCTAGTGGCGAGCGTCTCGACCAGCGCGGCGCTGTTCTCGTAGACGATGGTCGGAAAGTTCACCGATCCCGTGGAGAGCGAGGCCATGTCGGGCTTGAGGTAGAGCGCCGATCCGCGCGCCGAGGGATCGCGGCCACGCCCGCCGGTCGAGAACTGGACGATCATATCAGGACAATGCTTTTTGATCCCCTCCTGCACCTGGGCAAAACGCTCGGGATCGGAGGACGGCGTCTCGTCGTCGTTGCGGACGTGGATATGCGCAAGCGTGGCGCCCGCCTCGAAGGCCTGGTGCGTCGATTCGATCTGCTCGGAGGGCAGGATCGGCACCGCCGGATTGTCCTTCTTGCGCGGAACGGAGCCGGTGATGGCGACGGCAATGACAGCGGGGTTCATCCAGCGACCTCATGATCTTTGCGCTCGCGCGCATAACGTTCGGCCAGTCTTGCTACAAGTGAAACCCTGTCGCGGCAACATTCGTCGATCGCAGCGACAGGGCCTTTTCGTCTGAATCAGGTCGGAACTGCGGTCGCCCGGCCTGCTGTAGCCGTGCGGCTGGCGGCGGCGCGCGCGATGACCTCGAGGCGACTACCTCGATGAGGCGACTACCTCGATTCAAAGGCCGCTACGGAAATGACGGAGGAGTGCCGCCCGCCGCGGGCGATTGATCGTCTGGTCGGTTGGCCGCAGCGGAGCCCCTCACGCGGTGTGGCCGGGATCCACGTGCTTCGGCGTCTTCTTCTCGCGCTGCGGCGTCATCTTGGCCGGATCGGGCGCGCCCGGCACGCCGCGCGGGCCGAGCTGGTCGCGCTGGATGTCGTCCTCGGAGCGGGATGGCTCGACGCCGTTGGGCTCACGGGGCTTGGTCATCGCGTCTTCTCAAGCGTTGTCCCGGACGCCGAGCGCGTTGCCTCCCGCCTCGCGGCCGGGCACGCTGACCTGAACTTCATGTCCCTCACGCAGCGCGAGGGATGCGGCGGCGACTGCGGACTCGAACGCGGCTTCCTTGGTGGCGTAGGTGTTCTTGACGTCGCCGTCGTGCAGCACGCCCCATTCGTCCCGCACCGGCACGATGGCATATTGCGCAAGGCCCATTGTCCAAACTCCTGGCTCTAGATTTCAGAAAAAAGTCTGCACGACAACGCGCCTGCGCGCTTAACGTTGCGTCAGCTGCGGATGGGTCGCGCTCACTCGCCAGACCGTGTTGCCGCTGTCGTCCGCAACCAGAAGCGCGCCGGTCTTGTCGATGGCAACACCAACGGGGCGGCCGCGCGCCTTATTGTCGCTGTTGAGGAACCCGGTGACGACGTCCTGCGGCGGGCCGCTCGGCTTGCCGTCTTTGAACGGCACGAACACGACCTTGTAGCCGCTCAGCACCTGCCTGTTCCAACTGCCGTGCTCGCCAACGAAGGCGCCGCCGCGATAGGCGGCCGGCAGGCTGGTGCCGGTGTTGAAGGCGAGCCCGAGCGGGGCGACATGCGAGCTCAGCGCATAATCCGGCACGATCGCCCTGGCGACGAGATCCGGCCGCTCCGGCTTGACGCGGGGATCGACGTGCTGGCCGAAATAGCTGTAGGGCCAGCCGTAGAAGCCGCCGTCCTTCACCGAGGTCATGTAATCAGGCACGAGATCGGGACCGAGCTCGTCGCGCTCGTTGACCACCGTCCACAATGCGCCGGTCTGCGGCTCGAAGCTAAGGCCGTTGGGATTGCGCAGGCCGCTTGCGAACACGCGCCAGCGGCCGCTGGCGCGATCGACCTCGAGGATGGCGGCGCGATTGTGCTCGGCCTCCATGCCCCTCTCGGCGGCGTTGCTGTTGGAGCCGACGCCGGCGTAGAGCTTCGAGCCGTCGGGGCTGGCGACCAGGCTCTTGGTCCAGTGATGGTTGATCGGACCGCCCGGCAGCGGCGTCAGCACCGTGCCCGGCGCGGTGATCTTCGTGTCCCCTTCGGTGTAGGGATATCTGAGGATGGCGTCGGTGTTGGCGACATAGAGATCGTTGCCGACCAGCGCGACGCCGAACGGCGAGTTGAGATGGTCGAGGAAGACGCTTTGCGTCTCCGGCACGCCATCCCCGTTGCTGTCGCGCAGCAGCGTGATGCGGTTGCTCGCGCCGCTGTCGCCGCCGGAGGTCGCCCAGGACTGGATGACGCCCATCACGAGTTCCTTGGGCAGCTTGATCGGAGCGCCTTTCGGCGCCTTGGATTCCACCACCAGCACGTCGCCATTGGGGAGAACGTAGAGCGAGCGCGGGTGCTGCAGGCCGGTGGCGAAGGCCTTGGCCTGCAGGCCCTGCGCGACCGTCGGCGTCTCGTCCTTCTTCCAGCCGACGATGCGGGCAATGTGGACCGGCGGCAGCAGATATTGCTGGATTTCGGGAAGTGCCGGATTGGCGCCGACCTGCGCGTTGGGATCGCCGCTGCCGTCATTGCAGCCGGCCAGCCCCAGCAGCGACGCGCACAACAGCGCGCGGATCATCGCAGACGTCATCGTGCAACTCCCACGCCGTGGCGATAGACGAGAGCCCAGCCGAGCCACCCCGTGATCGGCAGGATCAGCACTGTGAGCGCGGACAAGGCGAGCCCGCTCGGCCACACGGAAGTCCAGCCATCGCGCATGTGGATCATCAGATTGACGATCGAAAGGATCAGCACCACGGCATTGCCGATCAGATGCGGCCAGGCCGGCGCCTGCGCCCGCACCAGCCGATTGCCGAGGAAGTCGATCAGGCCCGCGATCGCCGCCAGCACGCCGAAGACGATTCCGGCGAGCAGCAGCCAGGCCGAAAAATTCGCCCACATGATCTCGGCACTGGCGACATAGGCGATGTCGGTCAGCAGCGCCCCGACGAAACACGTAATCGGGATCGGCACCAGCATCGGATGAATCGGATGACCCGCGATCTGCGCGGTGGAACGCACGCGCACGTCGCCTTGCACGGTTGGCCTCGTGACTTTTAGCCTTGCCCGTACGGCGAACTTCCGCTCATGACGAAGGTTCCTCCGCGTGCTGCATCGCGCCTGGAGCGAGGCTGCACCGCGCAAGGGGAACTGAATGGGACATCCGGAAGTCTTGACTGGATCAGCCTTTCGGAGACCGCAGCGTGGATCAGTCTGGCGACGGCGCCTCATTCAACCCAGCATCCAAGCTCGACGGCGTGTCGCGGCGCCAGACCAGGCAGATCGAATCCCAGAGCAGGCCAAGCGCCGCGCTGATCCATGAGACGATCCGCGCCGAAGGCGAGCAGGAGCTGGAGCGGCGATGGTGGGCCATCGTGCTGTCCGGTTTTGCCGCCGGCCTTTCGATAAGCCTGTCGCTGATCGTTCAGGGCGAGTTGCATGCGCTGATCTCGGATGAGGCGACCCGCCGCCTGGTTGCTCCGCTCGGCTACACCGTCGGCTTCCTGGTCGTCGTGCTGGGACGACAACAGCTCTTCACCGAGAACACGCTGACACCGATCCTGCCGCTGTTGCACAACAGGGATCTCGGCACCTTGGCAAGCGTGCTCAAGCTCTGGATCCTGGTTCTCGCCTCGAATATCGCAGGGACCTGGGCGGCCGCCTCCGTGCTCGCTCGCACCAGCATCTTCGAACCTCGCATCGTGGACGCCTTCATCGATCTCAGCCGACCGACGATCGAGGGGACGTTCTCAAGCACCTTCGTCAGGGCCATCTTCGCCGGCTGGCTGATCGCCTCGATGGCCTGGCTTCTTCCGGCTGCCAAAGGCTCGCGCGCACACATCATCGTAGTGATGACCTATGTGGTCGCACTCGGCCAGTTCTTGCACATCGTCGCGGGTTCGATCGAGTGCGCCTTTCTGGTGCAGAGCGGCCTGGCCTCGTTCAGCCAATATGCCTCCGACTTCTTCATACCCACGCTACACGGCAATATTATCGGCGGAACGACCCTGGTTGCGCTGCTGAACTACGGACAGGTCGCCGCCGAAATCGATAACCACAGGGGATAGAGCCTGCACGAAGCGGCTGCTTTGGACAGGAACGATAGCGCAGAGCTGGGTTTGCCCTAGCAATCAACGCGGTCAAGCAGGATCATTCATGAGCATCGAGAGCAAGAGCCCATTCGACAGGAACCGGCCGAAGGATCACGCGACATCATTGATCGCGAACTTCAGCGCGGCGACGAGGCCGACAAGAACAAGGTCGATCATCTCCCCGGCGTGAAGGTCAGCGGACAGCCTCAAGGCGGCGCGCTCGATCGCGCACGGAAGGATCGGAGCGACGGGACGAGGAATAGCTGATCGGCCGTCAAGCCACGGGGGGCTATCGAGGAAATGCCCTGCTGGGATATCGCGTCCAGCAGGTTCTGGAGCGGGTGAAGGGAATCGAACCCTCGTATTCAGCTTGGAAGGCTGCTGCTCTACCATTGAGCTACACCCGCGTTGGGGGCTCCCTAACACGGCCGGGCTGCGGTCTCAACTGCCCAGGAGGTCGCTTTCCGGCGTCTTCGGCGGCCTTGCGAACCACCCGGGTTCCTGCGGACCCGCCGCCCCTTAACAGCGGCGGGATCGCCGCCTATATTGAAGACTTCCGAAACCAACGAAAGGAGGTGATCCAGTGTCTTATCTCAAGCGCTGTCACCTCGCTGGGATCGCCCGCTAAGCTTCGAGTAGGGCTTGGCATCGGGGCGCTCTCAGCCCTGGACCAGCGAGCAAGAAATCGGGCGCGACGGGGCTTCCCCGCCGCGCCTTTTTCGTCTGTCGCCGCGGCTCAGGCGGGCGGCTCGCCGGCAAGCACCTCGCGAATCTTCTGCGACAGCTCCGCCTTGCGGTATGGCTTGAACAGCAGCGCCACGCCGGGATCGAGATGTCCGTCGTGGACGATGGTGTTGTCGGTATAGCCGGAGGTGTAGAGCACCCTCACGCCCGGCCGGCGGAGCCTGACGGCTTCGGCCAATTCATGCCCGTTCATGCCGCCGGGCATGATGATGTCCGTGAACAGCAGATCGAATCGGGCACCCTGGTCGACCAACGCCAGCGCGGACGCGCCGTCGCTCGCAGCGAGCGTGCGGTAGCCGAGGCCGCCGAGTTGCGCGATGACATAGCCCTGGACCAGCGGATCGTCCTCCACCACGAGTATCGTCTCCCGCCCGCGCGCCGTGGCCGGCGCTTGAACCGGCGCCGTCCTGGCCACAGCCTCGCCCTTTGCCCGCGGCAGGAACAGCCGCATCACGGTGCCGCGCCCCTCCTCGCTTTCGATCGCAACAGTGCCGCCGCTCTGGCGGGCAAAGCCGTAGACCATGCTCAGCCCCAGACCGGTGCCGCGGCCGACCCCCTTGGTGGTGAAGAACGGCTCGAAAACACGCTCGCGGATATCGGCCGGAATGCCGTGACCGGTGTCGCCGACTGCAACCATCACGAAGGCGCCGCGCACGCCCTCACCAGCGGTCCCCGTGCCGTCGAGCTCGCGGTTCGCGGTTTCGAGGGTGAGCTTGCCGCCGCCCGGCATCGCGTCGCGCGCATTGACGGCGAGGTTGACGATCGCGGAGGACAGCTGCGACGGATCCACCATCGCGGACCAGGCCTCGTCGGCGAGCCGCGTCTCGATCTCGATTTGCTCGCCGAGCATCGGCCTCAGCAGCTTCGCGGTCTCGACCACGAGCGCGTTAACGTCGATCTCGCGCGGCTCCAGCGGCTGGCGGCGCGCGAAGGTCAGGAGTTGCGAGGTGATCTCCGCCCCGCGCGCGGCCGCATCATCGATCAATTGCGCGATCGCGGCCAGCTCGGGCTTGTCCGCAAGCCCCTCCTGAATGATCTCGATCGTACCGGTGATAACCGTGAGCACGTTGTTGAAATCGTGCGCCACGCCGCCTGTGAGCTGGCCGATCGCGTCCATCTTCTGGGACTGACGCAGCCGCTCCTCGATCTCGTGCTGCGCGGTGAGGTCGGTCGCGGAGCCGCGGTAGCCGAGGAAGCGTCCATCGTCGTCGAAAACCGGCTTGCCATTGACGCTGAAATGATGCATCCGCCCGCGCGTGTCGCGTCCGCGATATTCGAATTTGCGGAACGGCTCGTGACGGTCCAGCGTCGCCAGATGCGCGCGCCATTTCTCGGCCTCGGTATCCCGATCGAGCGCAGTATCGATGCGACGCGTGCCGATCCGCACTTTGGGATCCATTCCGAAGGCAATCACCCGGTCAGAGAGATAGGTGAAGCAGTGGTCCGGCCCGGTTTCCCAGAACCAGTCGGACGCGGTTTCGGCATAGTCGCGGAAACGCTCTTCGCTCGCCCGCGCCTCCGCTTCGGCGCGCCGGCGGATGGTCAAATCGCGCTCGAGATTGGCATTGGCCTCGCGCAGCTCGCCATAGGCCTGCTGGAGGTTCGCGCACATCGCGTTGAAAGCCTCGATCACCTTGTCCAGCTCGTCGGCATCGGAGGGCGGCCGGCGCTCCAGGCGTAACGGCGGTGGGGGCCGGGTCAGGCTGTATTTGCTGACGTACTCGGCGATGGCCGCAAGCGTCTCGATGTCGGTCAGACCAGGCTTCGCCGCCGTCGGCGCGATGGCGTGGCTGCGCTTGGCGTCCTCGTCAGCTGCGT
Organism: Bradyrhizobium yuanmingense; assembly: GCF_025200905.1. Classification (NCBI taxonomy): domain Bacteria; kingdom Pseudomonadati; phylum Pseudomonadota; class Alphaproteobacteria; order Hyphomicrobiales; family Nitrobacteraceae; genus Bradyrhizobium; species Bradyrhizobium yuanmingense. Next base: position 4,510,268 of record NZ_CP104173.1, read on the forward strand.
TGGCCATGCACCATGTTCCCGAAATGGCGGCTCGCTGCTGCGGTCGAGCGGTTGCAGTCTCGAGCAATCCATGGGCTGAGACGCGCCCGTCTCGTCACCCGATGCAAGCGACGTCCCGTCGGCCCGCGAGCTCGAAGTCGGCAAGTCACGTCTTCCGCCCCCGCAGCGGCACTGCTGGGCAAATTATCACTGCTCGTGCTAAAATGTCATCGGTGAAAGTCCGGTATGGCTCGCGGGACGAGCGCGCAATGATCGTTGCGACCGGGTGTGCAGGCGCCAACTTTGGCGGCTAGCCGTCGCCTGCCTGTCGCTGCTCGCCACTGACCCTGCGTTGGCGCAGGACACGATCCGGCTGGCGCGCATCGCCTGCAACCACTACCTGCATGAACGTCATCGCGATCTGGTGCCTGAGGTCGGCAAGGTCATCGCCCAGATGCAGGCGAGCGGCAAGCTGGCCTCGCTGCGCGAGGCCCTGGTCAAGCCGGTCTTGAGCGGGCAATGACGAATGCTGCGTCAGCCAGCGCGAAGCCGCTCGCGCAGCGCGACGGCGGCGATCAGCATGCCGACGCACCAGGCCACGACCGCGCGGTTCGGCTCCTCGCCGAGCAGCACCGTGACCAGAGCATGATCCGGAAAGTGTGTAGCGGTTTTCCGAAAAGATCATGCTCAAACATAACCTCTCGTCAGAAGGCACGGGACGATGGCCTTGGAGGTCCGGATCATCAGCGCGAGCAGGAACGGCATCGCCGCGATCGATATCTGCGGAACGTCCATCTCGAACGCCCGCCTCGCCGCAAGGCTTCAGAAGCCGAAGAAGTTGAACGCGCGCCGCAGTTTGCCGCGCCGGCTCTCGACGATCCGCTCACCGCCGTTCTCAGCCGAGCTGCCGTAATAGCGGTGATGGCCGGCCTGGTCGTGCAGATCGGCCGGCTCCGACTGCCCTGCCCGCCGCGCGTCGCAGATGATCTTGATGGTATGACCCGACATTGCCGCCTCCAGCAAAGAACTTGTTGTTTATGGTCCATCAGTCGCGACCAGTTCCGGCGGCGTTCACATGGGCGAGGACGCAATCGGGTTTCAGGACGGTTTCGCCGCTTGCGGGCCACGCAATATTTTGCTTCGGAAGTGTCGGCATGGGCCGCCGTGCCACGTCCTCAGGACTTGCGCAGAAACAAAAGCAGAAAAGAACGAGGTGACGATGCTGTACGCCATCCTGGCCTATCACGTGGAAGACGAGGTCCTGTCCTGGACGGCGGAGCAGGACGCCGCGGTCGTCGCCAAGGTCATCGAGGTTCAGGCGCCGCTGCGGGCCAGCGGGCAGTTTGGTCCGGCGGCCCGGCTGGATGAGACCCGTAAGGCCCGGACCTTGCGCGGCCCCGGCGCGGGAATGGTGCTGGACGGGCCGTTTGCCGAGACCAAGGAGCAGCTTCTCGGCTTCCACTTGATGCAATGCGCCACCGAGGAGGAGGCGATCGAAGCGGCGCGGAAGCTGCGCGCGGTCAATCCGACGGCGGTGTACGAGATCCGCCCGGTCAAGCTTTACGTGCCGGCCGATGGGTTCGGCGCGACATAGAAGCGCTGGATCAGGAGGCCGCCAAAGGCAAAACACCAGATGTAGGGCGCGATATGCGGCGCAAACGCCGCAACGATGGTGCCCGGGATGAACACGGCGACCGGAAACAGCGAAGCCATGATCTCGCGGCCGCAGCCGCGCAGGATGGTCCACCACAGCAAGGCATTGAGGCCGCCGATCGTGGTCAGGTGCAGGCCGTAGAGCACCGCCACCGCGCTGCTCATGGCGTAGTTGGTGTAGAGCCCATTGGTGACCGGCAGCAGCACGATCGAGAGCAGGAAGAAAAGGTTGAGGACCACCATGCCGCGGCTGCCGACGGGCTGACGTGCCAGCCGGCGGTGATGGCTGATCCAGAACACCCCGGCGATGATGAAGCTGAGCGCGAAGCCGGCAAGCTTGCCGGAATACACCCGCGCGAGATCGTTCCAGTCGGGTGCGCCACTGAACACTGCCGCCTTCGGCAGGTCGTAGGCCAGCAGCGTCATGGCGACGCCGAAAATGGTGTTGCTGAGCGACTCCAGCCGCCGCATCTCGAATTGTTCGGGCTTGAGCTCGGTCATCTCGCCATGGGGTGCTGGAACCAAAGGGCCGTCATCCCCCTAAATCCTAATTCCAGTTCCGTCCAGCCGCATTGCGATTCGCGCCGGGATCGCCGAGTCTGATCCTTTCACCGGGGCGATTCGTGGCGACATATCTGGACACGCTCAATGCGGAGCAGCGCCGCGCCGTCGAGCATGGCGTGGCCGACGGCGCAACCGTGGGCGGCCCCCTGCTCGTCATCGCCGGTGCCGGCTCCGGCAAGACCAACACGCTCGCCCACCGCGTCGCGCATCTGATCGTCGCAGGCGCCGATCCCCGCCGCATCCTGCTGATGACGTTCTCCCGCCGCGCCGCGGCGGAAATGGCCGGAAGGGTCGAGCGCATCGCGCGCAAGGTGCTGGGCGAGAACAACGCCGCAATCATGCGCGATGCGCTGACCTGGGCCGGCACCTTCCACGGCATCGGCGCGCGGCTCCTGCGCGAATATGCCGAGCGGATCGGCGTCGATCCCGCCTTCACCATCCATGACCGCGAGGATTCTGCCGACCTGATGAACCTGGTCCGGCACGAGCGCGGCCTGTCGAAGACCGAGAGCCGCTTTCCGGCCAAGGGCACCTGCCTGTCGATCTATTCCCGCTGCGTCAATGCCGAGATGGAGATCGAGAAGGTGCTCGCCCAGCATTTTCCCTGGTGCGCGGGCTGGGCCGCCGAGCTGAAGGGTCTGTTCGCCGCCTATGTCGAGGCCAAGCAGGCCCAGCACGTGCTCGATTACGACGATCTGCTGCTGTATTGGTCGCAGATGATGGGCGATGCGCTGATCGCTCAGGAGATCGGCGGCCGCTTCGACCACGTGCTGGTCGACGAATATCAGGACACCAACCGTCTGCAATCCTCGATCCTCTTGGCGCTCAAGCCCGACGGCCGCGGCCTCACCGTGGTCGGCGACGACGCGCAGTCGATCTATTCGTTTCGCGCCGCCACCGTGCGCAACATCCTGGACTTTCCGCAGAGCTTCTCGCCGCGCGCGGAGATGATCACGCTCGACCGCAATTACCGCTCGACGCAGGCGGTGCTGTCGGCGGCGAACGGCGTGATCGGCCTCGCCCGCGAGCGCTTCACCAAGAACCTCTGGACCGACCGCACCTCAGGTCAGAAGCCGCAGCTCGTCACCGTGCACGACGAGGCCGACCAGGCGCGCTACATCGTCGAGGCGGTGCTGGCGAACCGCGAGCAAGGCGCGCTGCTCAAGCACCAGGCGGTGCTGTTCCGCACCTCCTCGCATTCGGGTCCGCTGGAGATCGAGCTGACCCGCCGCAACATCCCCTTCGTCAAGTTCGGCGGCCTGAAATTCCTGGATGCCGCGCATGTCAAGGACGTGCTGGCCGTGTTGCGCTTCGCCGAGAATCCGCGCGACCGCGTCGCCGGCTTTCGCATCCTGCACCTGCTGCCGGGTATCGGGCCTGCGACCGCACAGCGCGTGCTGGACCAGATGGCGGAGAGCACCGACCCGCTTGCCGCGCTCGGCCGGCTGCCGGGGCCGGCGCGCACCGGCGAGGACTGGACCTGTTTCGTCCGCACGGTCGAAAACTTGCGCTATTCGGAATGGCCCGTCGATCTCGAACGGGTGCGGCTCTGGTACGAGCCGCATCTCGACCGCATGCACGAGGATGCCGAGACGCGCCGCGCCGATCTGATGCAACTCGAGCAGATCGCGAGCGGCTATGCCTCTCGCGAGAAATTCCTGACCGAGCTCACGCTCGATCCGCCGGATGCGACCAGCGACAAATCAGGGCCACCCCTGCGCGACGAGGACTACCTGATCCTCTCCACCATCCACTCCGCCAAGGGCCAGGAGTGGAAATCGGTGTTCGTGCTCAACGTCGTCGACGGCTGCATGCCGTCCGATCTCGGCGCCGGCACCAGCGCCGAGATCGAGGAGGAGCGCCGCCTGCTCTATGTCGCGATGACGCGCGCCAAGGACGATCTGCATCTCGTCGTGCCGCAGCGCTTCTTCGTGCACGGTCAGGCCGCCAGGGGCGACCGCCACGTCTACGCCTCGCGCACCCGGTTCATCCCGGAGCAATTGGTCTACCTGTTCGAGCGCACCGCCTGGCCGAAGGCAGCAAGCGGTGCCGCGCGCACCGCGGCGCAGGGGCCGAAGATCGACATCGGGGCAAGGATGCGCGGGATGTGGCGGTAGACACAAGAGGCTAGTGTCGAGACCTGTCAGGATAACTGGAACAACAGAGGTCCGACATGAAAGCCGTTGTCGTCGAGCAATACGCCCCCATCGATCAGATCGAGCTGAAGGACGTACCGCCTCCGTCCATGGAGGCGGGACAGCTGCGCATCCGGGTGGAAGCTGCCGGGATTGGCTTCGTCGATGGGCTGAAGATCGAGGGACGCTACCAGACCAAGGACCCCCTGCCCTTCATTCCCGGGACGGAGTTCGCGGGAGTGATGACGGACGCGCCCGGCGCATCGGGCGGTTACCAACCCGGCATGCGCGTGATGGGCATGACGCGATCGGGCGCACTGGCCGAAGAGATCGTCGTTAGGCCTGAAGCGGTCCATCCCCTGCCGGATGGCGTCGCAGCCGAGGTCGCCGCCTCGTTTCGCGCCAATTACCTGACGGCCCTTTATGCGCTGGGCGCGCGCGCTTCGCTGGCCGCAGGCGAGCAGCTTCTCGTGCTGGGTGCCGCCGGCGGCACTGGGATTGCGGCCGTCCAGATTGGAAAGCTGCTCGGCGCTCGCGTCATCGCGGCTGCATCAACACCAGAGAAGCGCGAGTTTGCGCAGGCGCATGGCGCCGATGCGGTGATCGACTATACGCAGGCCGGCTGGCGCGACACGCTCAAGGAGTTGACGGCAGGACGTGGCGCGGACGTGATCTTCGATCCCGTTGGCGGCGAAATCTCGGTGCAGGCATTTCGATCCATCGCCTGGCGCGGACGCCATCTCGTGGTCGGCTTTGCCGCCGGCGCCATTCCCGCGCTGCCGTTCAATCTGCCGCTTCTGAAAGGCGGCGCCTTACTCGGTGTCGATCTTGCGCAGATTCCAACGCGCGAGCCCGATGTGCAGAAGCGCCTGATGTCACAATTGACGGACTGGCTTGCCGATGGCCAGTTGAAGCCCGTGGTCGGCCAAGTCTTCGCCTTCGAGGATTTCCGCGCGGCATTCAAGACGATGCAGACGCGCGCTGCGCTCGGCAAGATGGTGGTGCGCATCGGGCGATAAGATCCACAAACGGAAACCGAGCATTTCCGCACGTGCGCTTGTGACCGGGCTGCGGTCTCTTAGATGTGGCCGATCCTCCCACAGAGACCTGATCGATGACCCCACCGCTCGAATTCGGACTGGATACCTTTGGCGACGTCACAAGAGATGCGTCCGGCGACATGATTCCGCATGCGCAGGTGATCCGCAACGTGGTCGACGAAGCGGTGCTGGCGGACGAGCTCGGTCTCGATTTCATCGGTCTCGGCGAGCATCACCGCGCCGATTTCGCGATCTCCTCGCCGGAGACCGTGCTCGCGGCGATCGCATCGCGCACCAGGCGCATCCATCTCGGCTCGGCCGTGACGGTGCTGTCTTCGGACGATCCCATCCGCGTGTTCCAGCGCTTTGCCACGCTGGATGCGGTCTCGAACGGACGCGCCGAGGTGATCCTCGGCCGCGGCTCGTTCACCGAATCCTTCCCGCTGTTCGGCTTCGACCTGCGCAAATATGAGGAGCTGTTCGAGGAGAAGCTCGATCTGTTCGCCGCGCTCTTGTCGCAGCAGCCGGTCACCTGGCAAGGCAAGCTGCGTCCGCCGCTGAAAGATCAGCTGGTCTATCCGCCGGTCGAGAACGGTAAGCTGAAAACCTGGATCGGCGTCGGCGGCAGTCCGCAATCGGTGGTGCGCGCCGCGCATTACGATCTGCCCTTGATGCTGGCGATCATCGGCGGCGATCCAGCGCGCTTTGCGCCCTATGTCGAGCTCTATCATCGGGCCTTCAGGGAGTTCGGTCGCCCGGCCCAGCCGATCGGCGTGCATTCGCCGGGCTACGTCGCCGAGACCGACGCGCAGGCGCGCGAGGAGCTCTGGCCCGACTACAAGGCGATGCGCGACCGCATCGGCAAGGAGCGCGGCTGGCCGCCGATGGGCCGCGAGGAGTTTGTCAGCGAGGCCGAGCACGGGTCGCTCTATGTCGGCTCGCCGGAAACGGTGGCGCGCAAGATCGCGAAGACCGCAAAGGCGCTCGGCATTTCGCGGTTTCAGTTGAAGTATTCGGCGGGGCCGTTGCCGAACGAGAAGCTGATGCGGAGCATCGAGCTCTACGGGCGGAAGGTGGTGCCGATGGTGCGGGAGATGATGGGGTAGCGGGCTTGAGAAACAGTCCCAGTCCGCCTACGCCCTGCGGGCTACGGCGCGACAGCCTTCGCTCACTTCGCGCCACGAGCACTTATGCTGGCTTGCCTAGCCGTAGCTCGCGAAGCGAGCGAAGGCTGGTGGGGGAGGCAGGACTCGAACCTGCGAAGCCATGAGGCGGCTGATTTACAGTCAGCTCCCTTTGCCACTCGGGACACTCCCCCGCTCGACGGCAGCACAATCGGGCCGGACCTTGCCGGCGGACCGAAGACGGCCATGGAACGTGAAGGCCGCGGCAACCCGGATCGGGGCGCGACCGGGCGCGTTTATGGGCGAAGCGGTGGGGCAAAGTCAACCGAGGCAAGCAGCTAAAATCGCCCTCGCAGGCACCGAAATTGCCATATTCCGGAACCCATGACAGAAGCGAGCCCATGAAGGATCGAAAATTCGGCCCCAAGGGGGCTCGCGGCGGGGCTAAGCCCTTCAACAGACCCGGAAAATCGGCCGGCCGGCCGGCTTGGCGCGACCGTGATTCGCAAGGCGACGGCCCGGTCATTCTCTATGGCTGGCACACCGTCACCATGGCCCTCGCCAATCCGCAGCGGCGGATCCGCAAGCTGACGCTGACCGAGAACGCCGCGCGGCGGCTGGCGGACGAAAACATCGCGACCCGCATCGCGCCCGAGATCGTCCGTCCCCATGAGATCGACCGCCTGCTCTCGCCCGACGCCGTGCATCAGGGCCTGCTCGCCGAGGCCGATCCCCTGCCCTCGCCGGACATCGAGACGCTCAAGCAGGAAGGCATGGTGCTGGTGCTCGACCAGATCACCGATCCGCACAATGTCGGCGCCATTCTGCGCTCTGCAGCGGCCTTCGCGGTGAAGGCGATCGTGACCACCGCGCGTCACAGCCCCGAGGCGACGGGCGTGCTCGCCAAGGCCGCCTCCGGCGCGCTGGAGCTTGTGCCTGTCGTCACGGTGCAAAATCTCGCCCGCGCCTTAACGGCGTTGAACGAGCGCGGCTTCCAGACCGTCGGTCTCGACAGCGAAGGTACCGAGGACCTCTCGAACGTCACACTGCGCGAGCCGCTCGCGCTGGTGCTCGGCGCCGAAGGCAAAGGCTTGCGGCAATTGACGCGCGAGACCTGCAGCGTCGTGGCGCGGCTCGACATGCCCGGCGAGATCAAGAGCCTCAACGTCTCGAATGCGGCCGTACTCTCGCTCTATGTCGGCGCGAGCCGGCTGGGGCTGATGAAGCGCTAGCGCTTTAGGCGCCGCGCATATCCGGACGATGCTAGACTACGCCTGTTTTGCCCGACGGATCAATCTAAGTCTCTGTTTTTCCGAAATTTGGGGTTCGAACAATGAGCTAATGAGCGATGCTCGCTCATCTCGGGCACATTGCGCTTCAAGTCCTTGATTTCACTGTTCCCGGCTACTGTGCATGGGGTTGTTTTGAAGAGAAAGCAAAACGCCCGTCCGCATCACGCGAACGGGCGCTTCGCAAATCTCAACCGATCAGAGATCAGTAATAGCGGCGCAGCACGCGGTGACCGCCATAATAGCGCGGCGCATGGCGGTGGGCGTAGCCGTAGCGGTGAGCATGGCCGTAGTGAACGCGCGGCAGATAGCCGTAGCGGGGACCGTAGCCGTAGCGATAGGGACGGAAGTACGGGCGGCGATAGGGATAAGCGGCCGGCGGCGCGACCGCAGCGGCACGATAGCCATAGCCATAGCCGTAATTGGCGGGCGCGACGACCGCGTCCTCGCGATAGGTCGGGTACGGCGCGAAGGCGCCCGGACCGGTATAGGTCGGACCCTGGTTGACGTAATAATACTGCGTGGTCGGCTCGGCGAGACGCTCATAGGCGCCGTAGCCGTAGCCATAACCATATCCGCCGCATCCGGTGTTGCAGCCGGCATAGACCGGCGCAACGGGCGCGCATGTGCTGAAGCCGCAGGCCGCGGCCGGCACGGTGGCGGCGAACATCACGGCAGTTGCCGCGACCAGTCCCGAAATCATTTGACGCATTACTCTCTCCTGTTGATTTCCGTTTTTGGTTTTCACGTTTCTCAACCCGGCGGCCTGCCGGGTATCTCTGTGCGCGGCCGCGGCCGCGGGGGCCGAGGACGGTCGTTGATCTCGGGCGCGTAGATCACCGGCGGCGGATCGACGGGCGGATCCATCTGCGCCGGCAGCGGCGCGGACGAGGCACCCCAGCTCTGGTGGTAGCTCTCGGCGGGCTTGGGCAATTTGCGGTTCGCCGGCGGCTCGACCTCGAGCCGGCCGTAGCCTGGCCGCAGGCCCAGCGTCGGATAATAATGGCCGACGTTGTCGGGCTGCCGCTCGGCGATATAGCGTCCGCCATAGATCGTGGGCTGCACCTGCTGGCCCTTGCCGAGGCCCCAGGTGCCCTCGACGACGGCATAGGACGCATCGATGTTGTTGATGATTACAGGCACGCCGGGACGGCCGGGAACGACGATCTCGAAGCCGGCTGCAAACGCGGTTGCAGGCAGTCCGATCAGAAAGGCGGCGAGCGCCACGGCACGCATGAGGAGACCCCGGTTATCCGGGCGCAACCTATCCGATCGCGACGCAGAGAGAGTTAAGGCCTGCTCACCAAATTCCGGTAAGCCTAACGTGCAAGGATTGCGCGCCGCTCAAATGTTGCACGGCGAGCTAGCGAAGCGTTAACGGCGCGGAACCGCGCGACTGGAACAGCGCATGCTGCTCAGATCGGTTTGACGGCTCGCCTCCGAAAAATCCCAAGGTTGCATCGGAACGTCCTGCGCCGTCAGCGTTTAGCTCCTGTCCACAAAATGGGAGCGAACAACCATGACCATCAAGCTTCTCGGGGCCACGGCGATCGCAGCGACCATGCTGGCAGGCTCTGCCATGGCGCAGACCGTCGTCACCAATCAGGGCCGCTGCTCGGCGCAATTCCCGAACGCCAATTGCCAGACCTTCGGACCGGGACAGGCCACCACCGAGAGCGGCTACCGCCACCGCCGCGCGGCCTATCGCCAGACCAACCGCGACTGGAATAACGACTGGAACAGAAGCCCCACTGGCTTCTGGCCGACCGACGTTGCGGCGGGCGCTGTCGGGACGGCGGCCGGCGTCGCGGGCGCCGCGATCGGCACCGCCGGCGCGATTGCCACCGCCCCATTCCGAGGTTGGGACAATTCCTACGCCTATGACAATTCGTGGGACCGCGGCTGGGACAATCGTAGCTGGGACAGGCGCACCTATGCCCAGCGCAACGGCTTCGTCTGTACGCCCGGCACGTACTTCAAGGGCGCAGACGGCCGCCGGCAGCTCTGCCAGTAAGCCGGCTTGAGCCGAACGCGACACATCGGGCGGCCCGCGCGGCCGCCCGCTTCACGTCCTGCGACGACGACCTCCCGGTTCTGGCACTTTCCGATCAAGTCTGGTATGGCGGCGCGCACGGGTAGACGGGGCCCGGCGCGAGCCGAGCTCTGCCCTGCCTCTTGAGGCATCGCCGGCTTAGCTCAGCGGTAGAGCAGCGGTTTTGTAAACCGAAGGTCGGGGGTTCAATCCCCTCAGCCGGCACCAGCTTCTGACGCGAAGCTATTCTCCGGCAGCTCATCCAGCCGCCAGAGCCCGAGGCTCTTGTCGCGCCAGCCGCCACCGCCCTCCTCGCAACGCTCGTCGATCACTGCCTGCGGTGCCGGCCAGCCGAACGGCGCTTTCTCCATGTTGAGCGCGCGCCAGTCGCCATCCTCGCAATCGTGATTGTCGTCCCACTCCGGAAAGGTCGTGACGAGCAGGAAGCGCGCGCCGCTCATCCGAAATTGCGCGAGCGCGCGATAGATGTTCGCAAAGCTCAGATGCACCAGGCAATCCCGGCAGAGAATGACGTCGGCGTGCGGCAGCGCATCGCGCGTGATGTCAGCGACGAGAAACCGACCGGACGAACCGTCGGCTGCGACACGCCGGCGGTTTGCATCGATCAGCGACGGTACGATGTCGATGCCGGTGTAATCGACATCGAGCTTGAGCCGGCCGATCCAACCTGCATCGCCGCAGGGCGCATCGAGCAGCGAGCGAACGCCGAGCCGTAGCAGCAATGCAGGCAGCGCCTGCTGGATCGCGGCTGTGGCGACATCCTCGGAGCCGAGGCCGGACACCGAAGTGGTTGCGCCCCAGAGGTTGGTGCGCTCAATCCGCGCGAACCGCGCGGCGAGATCCAGCCCTGAGAAATTGTCACGGTCGGCAACGAAGCGTTCGTGCGCAAGCACGGGAGGACGACCGACGGTCATTGGGCGAGCCTTTTGCGGCGCGGGTACACTATACAATCCGGCCGAACTGTTCGAAATTCCCTGGCAGCGAACCTACGCACGTCATTCGTCTCGTCGAGACCATGCGCTCCACCACTCCCAAAGAGAAGGCCAAGATCGTCGCCGGCGCGCTTACGGCCGTCGTCGCGACGGCCATGCTGTTCGTGCTCGCGCTCGGCTTGGTGCTGTCGCACTAGGCGCGATCTAAAGCCCCCCGTTTTCGCATCGAAAATCGCCGGCCCGGAACCGGCTCCGGCGCCAGCCGTTGTCAGCGCATGCGGATCCGGGAAGAAAACCGAAACATGATTCTGCTGGCGACGGTGACGCTGTGCTGTATCGCCGTGGCCGGGATGTTGGCGCTGTTCGAGCCGGCGCCTGTACGGACGCCCGATAAGCTGGTCGCCGATAGGGCCGTGATCGAGCCCACTCCGCGCACGCCAGCTCAGATCCCGGTTCGGGTGGTCGGCGCGCCGTTCGAGCCCAACGTCAATCCGCGCGAGCGGTAGCGATTACCTCGACGAGGTCTTGCTTACCTCGGCGAGGCCTTGGCGCCCTCCTCGGGTCGGCCGTGGACACGCGCCAATTCCTCGACAAACGCGATCACCTCCGCCCGCTTGTCGGGCGGCAGCGTCAGGAACGCGCGGATGAGCCTCAGGCCCTCCGCCTCGTTCGGTCTTTCTTTCGATGCATCCATCTGCCCAGTGTCGGGCTACCGGGAAAAATATGCAACCCTTGCAAACAGCCTTGATTCGAAGCAGCCGCTTTGCTGGAATACGCGCGGCTGAGGTGGATCATGAAATGGATCAGGGAGCGCGACGCACTGATCGCGCAGACGCTGGCTTTCGTCCAGTCGGTGACCGGCAGGAAGGATGACGTTCTTCAGCCGGAGGCGCCCGCATCTGGCCCGGCCGTCGCGATGGAGATCGTCACCATGCAGGCGGTCACCGTCGAGATCGAACCGCCGCAAGCCCCCCTTGCGCCGCGGCCCGCGCCTCTGCCGCCGCGGACGAGCGGCGATTTCCGCGCCGAGATGCAGGCCCGCATCGCCAATTTCCGCAAGCACCAGGAGCGCTTCGAGCGCGAACGTGAGGAATATTGTGTGGCAACCCTGACCAAATTGCGTGCCGCCATCCTCGACGCCTCCAGTCCACCGGCCGAAAAATAGGGCCCGGCCAGGGGTCTACAGCCAGGCCCCTACAACCACGACCAGACCAGCCAGAGATTGGCCGCGCAGGCGCCGAGCAGCGCCAGCGTGAGCGGCAGGAGCATGTGCCCGCAGGATGTGTTCAGGTCGCTCGTCATGGCGGAAAACATCCGCTGATTCCGGCCGACGAGTCCCAGGGATTCTTTTTTCCGGGATTCAGGACTCGTTAAGGGACTCAAGGGCCGTCCGCGACGATCACGGGCGCGTGATCGGGCGGTGGCCGGAACCCCTCCCCCGTAAGCTCGTTAACGGGCATTCCTGGAGTCGGGATGCATGCCCTACGCCCTCTTCTGCAATGACGCCCAAATCAGCAAGGCCTATCCGAGCGAGGCCGACGTCTGGAAGCTCGCTGAGCGGAGTGGTCTCGTCGTGGACGTGACGGCGGACGACGAGCGGCCGGGACCGCACCGGGTGCTCGACAATGATTACAAGATCGAGCCGTGCCAGGCGGCTCAAGGCGAGGACCCCGCCAAGAACAAGGCGGAGGCCGATCGGCAGTCCAGAATGGAGCTCGAGCTGAATTCCTGAGTTCCGGCACGGAGCCGGAGCGAAAGCTCAGGGGGTGGCCGCCACAAGCGAGGCTTGCTCGCCCGGCATAGTCACGCAGGCCTTGCGGCGGTGCAGCCCGCGGATGGCGCCGGTGACCTTCATGACCTTGCCCGACGGACATGAAGCGTCCTTGACGAAGGCAACTTCGTACGGTGCCAACATCAGAGGCTCGGATCTGAGGATTGTCTGTGCAGAGCACGGCAGGCAGCCGAAGAACGAGAGCACCACTGCCGACACCAAGATACGCATGTCCGTCGTCCCACCTGCCCGGTAATTGTCATATAACGCGTTCCGGAGCGCGAGTTCCGTAAACCGCAAAAATTATTTTTGCTTTACGCCAGCCCCATGACGCGCGGGAGAAGGCGCGCCAGCATCGTTTGCAAGCAAATGACGCGCCAAATGGTTCACGGAATGCAAAGAAAGCAGGCGCCGGAGGCGGCAGGCCGGCAAACGAAAGACCGGCGGAGCCGGCCTTTGTCAGGTCTTGGATCTTCAGGTCTTCGATCTTCAGATCTTGGGTCGGCGCTGACCGTCAGTACCGCGAGGCGGCCGGGCCGCCCCAGCCGAAGCGATAGTTCACCCCGGCCTTGACGGTATGCTCGTCCTCCCGGCCACGAACGCCGACGATGTCAGCCGGGCCGGAGGTGAAGGTCGTGCTGCCGAAATTGTAATATTGATACTCGGCCTTGGCCGACCAGTTCGGCGCGAACATGTATTCGAGGCCGGCGCCGACCGTATAGCCGTCCTTGTTGTTGCCGGTGGTGGTGAAGGCCTGCGGCACCCCGGCGATGTTCACGCCAAGGCCGTTATTCCGCCAGGCATAACCGCCCTTGGCGTAAAGCAGCGTCGGTCCCCAGGTGTAACCGATGCGACCGGTCACCGACCCGATCTGGTCGGTGTTGGATGTCACCTGCGTGCCCAGCGGGAAGATGGCGCCATTGTTGTTGGTCGGCAGCCAGGAATACTGGGCCTCGATACCCACCACCCAGTTGGGCGCGAACTGGTAGTCGAAGCCGCCCTGCACGCCGCCCAGGAAACGCGCGTCGCTCGACTGGAAGCTGTTGTCGCCGGCAAACGCGCCGCCGAGATGGCCACCGATATAGAAACCGGTCCAGTTATAGATCACCTGCGGCGGCGTGACCGGAGCCTTGGTATAGGCGCGCGGCTGCATGTCGGCCGCTACGGCCGGCGCAACCAGCGCCAGCAGAGCTGCTGCACCCAGCAAGATCGACTTCATGATCATCCCCGTTCTTTCATTACGACACTCGGGAAACAACGTGGCGTGAATTGGGTTGCTTCGCGGCAATGCCGGAACGTTGATCGTTCGTGACTGTGACGGCGTGGCAACAACACGAATTTGTTCCGTCAATTCGGCTGCGCAAGGCCGCCGCCACGATTTGTCGCAAGACGAAACCACCCCGTTCAAAGCTCGCCGAAATGTGATCCAGCGGCTCCGGCTCCTTCTGTCTAACACCGGGCGAATAAACGCGCCTTTGCGCTACCGCGTCATCTTTTCCAGTTCCGGAAACGGTGCGTAAACCGCACCGGCGCAGAGATCGCTGGTCTGGTCGACCACGCGGTCCGCCCGGCCGTTGACGAAGATCACGGCCCGCTCGCGCATGCCCTTGTAGCTCCCATCCGTCTCGCGCGGGGTGAAGTGCAGGCAGCTCACATAGAACTGCCGACCGCCGACCTCGCGCTGCACCGGCTCGGCCATGGCGGCATTGCGCACGCCGACCGGATTGTTGAGGTAGGCCCGCATCAACGCCACCGTGTCGTTCCGGAAATTGTCGGGAAACGGCTGCGGCCCGCCGGCCTGGGTCCCGCCCAAGAAAGTCGGACGGTCACTGTCGCTGCCGAAACATGCCGCAAGCGCCAGCGGCAACGCCAGGATCACCGCACATCTCGCCAATCGCCCCACAGGCCCCGCTCTCCGCTCGAACAGATCAGGAGACGTTCTAGCCCCAAGCCGGGATGAAGGGAATTCGCTTGCAGCGGCGCAAACAGCGCACCGGCCAGCCGCCGACATCTCGGGCTTCCGCCCGAGGCGTGGCAACGGGCCAGGCCTGACGTCCGCGCGCGGCGGCGGGCAATGCCAGGATGCCGCCGCGCGCGATCAGTCGTCAGTTGCGCTTGTCAGACGTCGCGGGCTTGGTCACATCCGGCTGCGCCTTCTGCGACTCCTTGGCCGTGACCTGCTTGTCGTGATGGCGATGCTTGCTCACGCTCTTGTGCTGGTCGGTGGTGACCGCGGCATTGGCGTCCATTGCCTTCTTGCCATCCACCTTGGCGTCCGTCTTGACATCGGAAGCCTTCGCGTCCGTCGTCTTCACGTCCGTCTTGGCGTCGGCCTTGACGCCGGCTTCCGGTTTTGCGGCAGTGGTCGCCGCCTTGGTCTGGCTCTGGTCGGCCTTGATCACCGGCGCGGCTGTGGTGGTCTTGCCGGCCTCGGCGGCGAACGCCGGGGCTGCGATCACGGAGGTTGCGAGCAAGGCTGCAGAAATGGTCTTCAACATGGTGGTCTCCTCTTGGAAGGATCATCAGGCGGCGCCCTCTCGCCCCCATCGATCGTGGGAAGGAACATAAGCGGGGTGCACTGAACCCAATCTGAAGCCCCTTGCAGGCTTCCGTTCATCTCGATGACACGTTTGTCATCCACGGCCGGGCGAATAGATCGTGCGACGCGGGAATGTTTTTGCCCGAGAGGTGTTCCGGTCTTCGGGCAATCGTGTAGGATCGCCACGTTCCATACCGGAGAACTTAGATGCGCAAACTCTCAATGCTCGTTGTGCCGGGACTCGTCGCTATGACACTGGCGGCCGCGCCGGTGCTGTCCAGCGCGTATGCCGCCGCCGGCGACGACCCTTCGTCGCCGCCGAAATCGGACACCTCGACCAAGAAGGGCAAGAAGAAGAGCTCTTCCGTCAGCGACCCCAAATTCCTCGCGGCCTACCGCACCGCCTACGCCGCGATCTACGACAAGCACGATTACAGGGGCGCGATCGACCAGCTGAAGTCGCTCAAGCGCAACGACGTCGCGGACGTCGCCAACCTGAT
The DNA here is from genome assembly GCF_025200905.1 of Bradyrhizobium yuanmingense. NCBI lineage: Bacteria > Pseudomonadati > Pseudomonadota > Alphaproteobacteria > Hyphomicrobiales > Nitrobacteraceae > Bradyrhizobium > Bradyrhizobium yuanmingense. The sequence continues at coordinate 4,525,847 of NZ_CP104173.1, forward strand.
CGGCTACTCCTATCGCAAGCTCGGCGACTACCAGTCGTCGAAGGCCTATTATGAGCTGGCGCTGAAGGACGATCCGAACCACGTCCGCACCTGGCAATATTACGGCCTCTGGCAGCTCGAGCAGGGCAACCGCGAGCAGGCGCAATACCACCTCGACAAGATCGCCTCGCTCGCCGGCACCGGCAGCTCGGAATATCGCTCGCTGGCCGAAGCGCTCGACAAGCCGACCGGCGCGACGCTCGTCTACTGAAGGCATAGACTGGAGACATCGCATCTCCGAACGACGCAAACGGGCACAACCTTTCAGGTTGTGCCCGTTCTGCTTTCTCGGCTAGCCTTTCGCACCGACCTCCCTCGCAAACCGGTAGCGCAATGGACACGTGGCTGCGATCCGCGATCGACTACATCGGCTCCTGGATCGAATACCAGCTGACGACGATCCAGCAGCCGGGCGTCATCGTGGCTTTCGCCCATCGCGGCGAGGTCGTCGCCGAGCATGCGTTCGGCCTCGCCAATCTCGACACCGGCGAGAAGCTCACCCCGCGCCATCGCTTCCGCATCGCCTCGCACTCCAAGAGCTTCACCTCGGCCGGCATCATGAAGCTGCGCGAGCGGGGCAAGCTCCGGCTCGACGACCATGTCGGCCGATATGTCGGCGGCCTCGATCCGCGCGTCGCCGAGACCACGATCGCGCAAGTGCTATCGCACAGCGCGGGGCTGACGCGCGACGGCGCCGATTCCGGCCAGTTCATCGACAGCCGCCCCTATCTCGATGCCAAGGAGCTGCTTGCAGAATTGAAGCTGCCGACCGCGATCGACCCCGGCACACGCTTCAAATATTCTAATCACGGCTTTGGCCTGCTCGGCCTCGTGATCGAGGCTGTTGCGAAGGAGCCCTACTCCGTCTGGATCAAGCGCGAGATCATTGCGCCGGCCGGCCTGCGCGAGACCGAACCGGACGCACCGCTTCCCAAGGGCGCAGCCTTCGCGCGCGGCCACACGCGAAGAGTGCCGTTTGGCGAGCGCTGCGTGATCCCCGGCGACAATCCCGCACATGCAATGGCATCTGCCGCAGGCTTCGTCGCCACCTCCGCCGACACCGCACGCTTCTTCGCGCAGCTGGCGCCCAACGCGAAGAAGAGCGTGCTGTCGATCGCGAGCCGCCGTGAGATGACGCGAAATCATTGGCGCATCCCGCAGAGCGTCGAGGCCTATTACGGCTTGGGAGTCAATGCCGGCAAGACCGACGGCTGGGACTGGTTCGGCCATGGCGGCGGTTTCCAGGGCTATATCTCGCGGACCTGCTCCATTCCCGCTTGCGAGCTTGCAATCAGCATCCTCAGCAACTCGATCGACGGCGCGGCGCCGTTCTGGATGGACGGCGCGATGCAGATCCTGCGCGTCTTCCAGACCCGCGGCGCCCCCGACCGGCGCGTGCGCGACTGGACCGGGCGCTGGTGGACGATCTGGGGCGCGACCGATCTCGTCCCCGCCGGCAACCGCGTGCTCGTCGCCAACCCGCAGTTCAACAACCCGTTTATGGATGCCGCCGAAATCGAAGTGACCGGCCGCGACACCGGCAAGCTCGCCTGGGCTGCCGGCTATTCCAGCCACGGCGAGCCGGTGCGCCGGGTCCGTGACAAGCGCGGCAAGATCAGCGACATCTGGATTGCCGGCGCGAACGTGAAGCCAAAAAAAGTCGTCGCACGCGAGATCGCGCGCCGGTATCCGCCGCGCAAGCGCCGGCCTACTCCCGAATGAGCGCCTCGACCTCGCTTCGGAACGCCTGCCGCGATCCGTCGCGCGAATAGAACATGTGGCCGCCGGGATAGACCACGAACTTCACGCGCTGCGTCACGAAGGCCGGCAACTGGTCGAGCACCCGCCTCGTTGCGAAATAGGGCGTGGCGAGATCGAACAGGCCGTGCGTGACCAGCACGTTCAGCTTCGCATCGGTGGCGAGGATCTGGCGCAGCTCGGAGACCGATTGCGGCGGGTTGATGCCGCGGCCGAAATCCCATTGCCCTTCGACAGCACCGTTCAGGACTTCATATGAGCCGCCGGGCCGCCAGTTGAGCTTGCGCGAGAGCACGTCGACCGCGGCGCTCGTCAGCGGTGCCTGGAGCGCATCGCCGGAGGGATCGCCGAAGCGCGAGCTGCTCGAGTCCGGATAGGGATCGAAGCCGCGCACCGAGGCATCGTAGCGTCCGGTCACCTTGCCGTTCTTGCGGTCGAATTCGCGGCGGAATTCACCGACGTCGAAGCGGCCGGCGAGGCGGCGGCTCACCGCCTGGTCGATGCCGGTGAGTTCGGCGACCTTGTCGGCCAGACGCGTGGTTGCCTCCTTGTCCGCCTCGCCTTTGACGAGGTCGGTCAGGAATTCGCCGCGCGCGTAAGCTTCGACGTCGGCGAGGTCGGCGCGCTTGACCGGACGTTTGGCTTCGCGCGCCACTGCCACGTAGCTCGGCAGCGTCGCGACATATTGCAGGAGGCTCGTGCCGGTGAACTCGCGGAAATCCAAGAGCGGCGAGACCAGGATCAAGCCCCTGACGCCGACGCCGTGCTGGAGCTGCAACTGGCGCAAGACCTTGGGGCCGCGAATGCCGCCATAGCTTTCGCCGGCGACGTATTTCGGCGAAGTCAGCCGCTCGTGCTTTTCGAGCCAGCGTCGGATCACAAGCGCGATCGAGTTGGCGTCGCCGTCGACGGAGTAGAACGATTTGCGGGCATCCTCGCCGCTCGCCACGAAGCGGCTGTAGCCGGTGCTGACGGGGTCGATGAAGACGAGATCGGTGAAATCAAGCCAGGTCTCCGCGTTCGGCTTCACCTCGGGCGAGGCCGACGGCGACAAGGCCTCGCCATCGAGCGGCAAGCGCCACGGCCCGGCCGCGCCGAACTGAAGCCAGGCCGAGGACGCACCGGGCCCGCCGTTGAACAGGAACGTCACCGGACGCGTGGCGCGCTCGGCACCGTCGAGCTGGTAGGACGTATAGGCGATGTCGGCCAACGGCTCGCCTTTGCCATCGAACACGCGGATCGACCCGGCGGTGGCCGTGAAGTTGAGGGTCCGGCCGGGCAGATCGAGCGTCTGCTTCGTGGTCGAATCCGGCGGCAGACGGTGCGGCTCGGCCGCGGACGACGACGTCTGCGGCGCGCCTTGCGCGGCACCGCCGCGCCCACCCTTCTGTCCGGCCGGCGCGGCCGCCTCGGAGCGCGGCTGCGGCGCATCATCTGCGTGTGCAAGGCCGGCGAACGCGAAAGCCGACACCGCCAACACCAGGCCCGCGCGGCGGAGCGCCGGCAAAGTCGTGACCATGATCATCCTCCGTGTCCGGCCGTGACCGCCGGGGAGTCAGAAAGGTAGCGCCAAATTACGACGGTTTGGGGAAACATTGGCGGTGCGGGCCCTGAAGCGGCCGGCCGGGTTCAAATTGCCCGGTTCTGTGCTTAAGTCCGGTTGGACCGTCCCCATTAGCTTTGGTGGGCGGTCATCCTCGACAATACGGGCCTACCTCGTATAGACGAGCCCGGCGGAACCTTCCTCGACCCAGCGGCCCTGCCGAGAAGCCATGACCAAGCCTGCGCGATACGACCGGATCGCCTTCGTCGCCAGCCCGAGCAACGAGGCGCAAGCCGCCTTTGGCCAGCTGACCAGGGACTATGGCAATTGCGATCCCGATGAGGCCGACGTGGTCGTCGCACTCGGCGGCGATGGGCTGATGCTGCAGACGCTGCACCACCATATGCGTACGGGAAAGCCGATCTACGGCATGCACCGCGGCACGGTCGGCTTCCTGATGAACGAGTACTCGACGCATGATCTGCGCCAACGGCTCGAGACGGCGCATGAATCCGAGATCAATCCGCTCTTGATGCGCGCGACCGACGTCAACGACCGCGTTCACCTGCACCACGCCATCAACGAGGTCTACTTATTCCGCCAGACCTCCCAGGCGGCGCGCTTGCGGATACTTATCGACGAGCGCGAACGCATGCCGGAGCTGATCGCCGATGGCATTATCGTCGCGACGCCGGCAGGCTCAACGGCCTATAACCTCTCCGCCCAGGGACCCATCCTCCCAATCAACGCCGCCCTGCTGGCGCTGACGCCAATCAGCGCCTTCCGGCCGCGGCGCTGGCGCGGCGCCCTCCTGCCCAATACCGCCTATGTCGTGATCGAGGTGCTGGAAGACGACAAGCGCCCCGTCGCAGCGGTCGCCGACCACGAGGAGGTGCGCAGGGTCCGGCGCGTCGAAGTGCTTTCGGACAAGAGCATCTCGATGCGGATGCTGTTCGACCCTGGCCACAGCCTGGAAGAGCGCATCCTGCGGGAGCAGTTCGGCTACTGAGTGTCCTGCCGCCCCAACCCTGGCCGCAACCCTTCGTTAACTCCCGGCACGATATGGTTAACGAAGGTTGACCCGCTTTTGGCCCGGGCGTCATGTTCCGTATCGACTTCAACAAGCTGCGCTTCCTCGTCTGCGACGACAATCCGCACATGCGCCGCATCCTGCGGACGCTGCTGCATTCGTTCGGCGCGCGCGAGGTCTATGAGGCCGAGGACGGCGCCACGGCGCTCGAAATGTACAGCCATTACGTGCCCGACATCGTCATCACCGACTGGGCCATGCCGATCTTCGACGGGCTCGAGCTCGCGCAGATGATCCGGCAGCCGGAATCCAAGGGCAATCCCTACGCACCGATCATCATGCTGACCGGACATTCGGAGAAACGTCGCGTCACGGTCGCGCGCGATGCCGGCGTCACCGAATTTCTGGCCAAGCCGATCTCGGCCAAGGGGCTCTATCAGCGTATCCTCAACGTCGTCGCCAATCCCCGCCCCTTCATCAAGACCAAGACCTATTTCGGCCCCGACCGGCGCCGCAACACCAACTCCGCCTATATGGGCCCGGAGCGCCGCGTCGGCGAAAAGCACGAGGTGCTGCAGCAGCCCTCGCTGCTCGACAAGGCCCGCTCCACCATCTAGCGCAACCGCTTCAGACGAGGCAGGCATCATGGCGAAGAACAGCGCAAAGGACATCGAGGTCAAGGCCTTCGCCACGCACCAGGTCATCACGCAGCCCAATCCGCTGCGCAAGGTCCTGCGCCGCGTCGAAGAAAAAGACCTCGACGACCCGGTCGCCCGCGCCGAGCAGGCGCTCGCGAGCCTCTCCGGCGAGTTCAAGGACTGGATGGCGATCGAGGCCCAGCGACTGTCCGCCGCCTGGACGGCCGTGCAGAACGACGGCTTCACGAAGAAACTGCGCGACGAGCTGTTTCACGCCGCGCATGACATCAAGGGGGATGCGGCGACATTCGGCTTTCCTTCAGCCGCAGGCATCGCCGAAAGCCTGTGCCGCGTCATCGAGCACGCGCCTGACCTGGAAAAGGTGCCGGCCGAGCTGTTCACGCACCACATCAACGCCATTCTCGCCATCGTGCACGAGAACACCAGGCTGGACAGGATCAGCGTCTCGGCCGAGCTCAGCCGCCGCCTGCGCAAGGTCGCCGATGATTATCTTGCCTACGTCAACCGCGACCGCCCCGAGCATCTCGAGGTGATCCTGGCGCCGAGCATCGCGCCGGCGGAATAAGGCCGAACTCTCTCCTCTCGTCATTGCGAGCGCAGCGAAGCAATCCAGACTGTCCCCGCGGAGGGATTCTCGATTGCTTCGCTGCGCTCGCAATGACGGAGCCTGTCTCTCTTCCGGCCCGCCTTGTCGCGAGCTTCGAACTACGCCGCAATCAGATCGTCATAGAGCGGATCGACCACATCATCCGCGACAATCTCGTCGCAGAACAGCCGTGCCTCTTCGCGCGCGGATTCAGTGGCGAAGCGGCGCAGCAGGACCATCAGCGGCTCGGTGGCGCCGCGATCGGACTCGCAATGGGTGAGCACGCGCTCGACCATGCGCCGGCGCAGCCGCGCCGCGCCGTCGTCGCTATCGACGAAGCCCTGCTCGTGGCAGGCATCGAGCGCGACCTGGAACGCCGCAAACGTCGCCTCCGGAAGCCCGGCGCGACGGAGCAGCGCGTGCACGCTGTTGCCGCCGCGCTCGTGCAGCAGCGCCGAGACGCGCGCCAGCGGCAGATCGGCGAGCTCGGCGAGTGCCGCATCGAACAAGCCCAGATTGCCGGACAGTAGTGCGCGCAGGATCAGGCCCGCGGTCAGCTGGCCGGTGACGCGCAAATGCCGGACCAGGCCCTGCATGTCATCGCCGCGCGAGCGCGCCGCGATGTTCATGGTGGAGCGATCGCGCGCCTCGATGGTGATGCGGTCCGCGCGCTCGGCGCTCAGCCAGTTCCGCGCCACGACGAATTGCGCCAGCGTCTCGGAGAGCTTTGCCACCAGCGCAGCACGCGTTGCGGCCGGCAGATCCTCCAGCACCAGCATCGCCTCGCGGATCGCGGCGAGATGACCGTGACGCTCGACGATCCGGTCCCAGGAGAACGGGGCGAGCTCGGCATGGGGATTCTCGATCAGCTCCAGCGCGGCAGCCGCGCAGCCGACTTCGGCGATCGCGGCGCACACCGACACCGGCAATGCGATGCGGCGGGCGACTGCGCATTGCACCTCCTCGCCGCCGGTCGCGACGATGTCGACGAGATCGGCGTCGATCAAGAGCGGGGAATGTTCGAGCACCGGCAGTGCGACTGTCGGCTGATCGGCCGACAGCGCCCGCACAATTGAGGCCGGCGCGTCGAGGCTGCGGGCAAAGGCTTCGGCCATCGCCTGCCGGACCAGCGGCGAGGCATCGTCGAGCAGCATCAGAAGCGCGCCTTCGGCGGCGATGCGATCGTCTGCAGAAAGGTCCGAGATCAGCCAGGCCCGGGCCAGCGCCCGTGTTGCCTCGGCCCGCTCGCCTGCGGGCGCCGTCCTGATCCAATGAATGAACTGCCGAACAATCATGCTGCTTCCGGCTTACACAACAAACGAAAAACGATGACGCTCGTCACCTGCAACACAAAATAAACCACGACGCTTAACAAAGCGTTCACCATAACTGGCTGGTTTTGTTGATGATTTGTTAAGGGAACAAAGCCGCCACGTGCGGCACACGCGACGAGCTCTCGCTGATCCTCCGTCATTGCGAGCGCAGCGAAGCAATCCAGGACTGTATCCGCGGAGAGATTCTGGATTGCTTCGCTGCGCTCGCAATGACGGTGTTGACGCAGCTGCGCACACAGTCTCGATCTTGTGCACGGACGTAACGCGGCGTCCGGAGCAAGAGCGAAGCTAGCTCGAGAACGTGCCGCTGCGATCACTGAAGAGATCGAGCGGTTGCGGCGGCCGCACGTCCGGCGTCGCCGCTGCGACCGAGGTGAGCGAGGCATTGTTGCCCCATAGTTTCTGCACCGTGGTCGAGACCGGCTGCGTGGCATCGCCGGGTTGATAGATCGAACGAAACACCGGCGTGCCCGTCGGATTGTCCGCGACATGTGTCGACGACGTCGCGCTGACGGGCGTCACTGTGCGGGCATTCGGGAAGGTCTGGAGATAGGCGGCGTTGTCCACGACAGGCGCAGTGGGCACCACTGCATTGGCACTCGCGACCTGCGTGGTCGAAGGCGTGGCGCCATACATCGCCATCGCGCTGCGGGTTACCTTTGAATTGGCCGCGCTGGCATAGCGGCTGTCCAGGACCGAATAGACCTCGGAGACGCTGCGGGCGCGGCCGTCCTTGGCGTAGAAGATCGGGCGGTTGGCGGCCGCCGCGTTGGGAAACAGCCGCGCGCCGACGGCTTGCGGATTGTCCTCGGCATTGGCGATCAATTTCGCCGCGCCGCGGACGCCCATGAAATGGGCCATGTAGAGTTCGCTGTCGCTCGGCCTGCGCCCGAGCAGGCCCGTGAGCTTGAAGCTGTTCGACTGCGTCAGCGCCGCGGCCATGGCGGAAGCGGCTTCGGGATCGTCGCGCAGCTTCATGATCGACCGCTTCTTGACGGGATCGTCGACGGTGTAGGTCCCCGATGACGTCCTGGTGATGGCGTCGGCGTAGCTGCCATAGCCGAGCTGGGCACCCGCTTCCTTCACCGTGCCGAGCCAGGTCTGGTCGATGAACTGGTAGAGCCCCTGCGCGGACGAGGTGGTGGCGGTGGCCGTCGGATTGAAGTCCGATTCCATCTTGGCCGTGGTCAGCATGTACTGGAAGCTGACGCCTGTGACGTTCGAGGCCTGCTTGATCGCACCGGCGACACGCGCGCGCGACGGATCAAGGCCGGCCGTCTGCGTGGCACTGAAACTGTCGATCGACATGGTGGAGGGCCCGCCCCGCGCGGCGCTGAGCGACGCCGGCAATTCGGCGCCCATCGTCTCACCGTGGGGCAGGTATGGTTAAGGCGGGGTTAACTGACGCTCCGCGTCATTCCGGGGCATGCGACAGCGCGAACCCGGAATGACAGGCTGCTACTTCCTGTAAACGTCGTTCGGATCGAACAGCCGGTCCGCCTCAGTGAAGACCAATCTCGCTCCCCCGCCCTCGGCCTCGACCTTGCGGTAGAAGCACGACCGCCGGCCGGTATGGCAGGCCGCGCCGATCTGCTCGATGCGGATCCAGACCGCATCCTGATCGCAATCGGTGCGCATCTCGACCACGCGCTGGATCTGACCCGACGTCTCACCTTTTCGCCACAACGCATTGCGCGAGCGGCTGAAATACCAGGCTTCGCCGGTCGCAATGGTCTTGCGCAGCGCCTCGTCGTTCATGTGCGCGACCATCAGCACGTCGCCGGTGGCGACGTCGGTGGCGACGACCGTCACGAGGCCAGCGGCATCAAATCTGGGCAGGAAGGCGAGGCCCTCCTCGATCTCATGGGAATGAGCGGACACAGCAACTCTCGCCGGTTTGTCGCGAGGTCAGCGCGTCGTGCCTCGCACCAGGGACAGGAAACGGGCCTGCTCCGCCGGATTGTCGCGGAACATGCCGGTGAAGCGGCTGGTGAAAGTAGAGGCGCCATGCTTGGCGACGCCGCGCACCGACATGCAGGTATGCTCGGCCTCGATCAGCACGGCAACGCCGCGAGGCTTGAGGACCTCGTCGATCGCGGCGGCGATCTGCGCGGTCAGGTGCTCCTGGGTCTGGAGCCGGCGGGCGAAGATGTCGGTCAAGCGGGCCAGCTTGGACAGGCCGACGACGCGCTCCACCGGCGTATAGGCGATGTGCGCCTTGCCGTAGAACGGCATCATGTGGTGCTCGCATTGCGAGGTGAACTCGATGTCGCGCACCAGGACGAAATCGTCATAGCCCGCCGTCTCGCCGAAGGTGCGGTCGAGCACCTCGGCCGGGCACTGGTGGTAGCCCTGATAGAGCTCGTCGAAAGCCTCGACGACGCGGCGCGGCGTGTCGAGCAGGCCCTCGCGCTCGGTGTTCTCGCCGATATAGGCGAGCAGCGTCTTCACCGCCGCTTCCGCCTCGGCGCGCGCGGGACGCGGCTGGTCGGCGCGGACGGCGGCCGCGAGGAATTCGGCAGGATCAAGCTCGGCCGGGCGGTTCTCGGGCTGCCGGTCGGAGGGCTTACCCGGGCGGATGGATTTGATTGCAGCGTCCATATCTTCTCCGTTCGACGGCCTAACGGCCGGAGTGTCACCGGCAGACGGGGCGGCCAAGCCGCCGGACGCCTGAACAGAACAGTTTCGGTGCAAAAGTCCCAAGGTCACAAAGCCGGCAGCGCAGATCTGGATCACCGCCACCGCTCCGCTGGACTGTTTTTCCACCAGTTCCGCCCCTATATAGGACCGTGGGCGGCGCCCGCCAAGGCCGATCCGGCTTGGAAGCGGGTGTGGACGCGTTGGACTCCATCACATGCTGAACGACATTTACAACAAGCGGATCATCGAGCTGGCCGGGAATATTCCGCGGCTCGGACGGTTGGCGGACCCCGATGCCTCCGCCACCGCCCATTCCAAGCTGTGCGGCTCGACCGTGAAGGTCGATCTTAAGATGAACGGGGATACCGTCACCGACTTCGCCCATGACGTGAAGGCCTGCGCTTTGGGCCAGGCCTCTTCATCCATCATGGCAAGTCACGTGGTCGGCTCGACTGCGAGCGAACTCCGTGAGTTACGCGAAACCGTTCGCAAGATGCTGAAGGACAATGGTGCGCCTCCTCAAGGAAAATGGGAGGAGATCAAGTTCCTCGAGCCGGTCCGCGACTACAAGGCGCGCCATGCCTCGACGCTTCTCACCTTCGATGCCGTGGTTGATGCCATCGGCCAGATCGAGGCCAGAACCAAGCAGCCGGCCGCAGCGCAAGGCTGACCCCCTCTCCGTCATTCCGGGCGAACTTGCGCACCCCAGGTACGCACTTGCTCACCAAGGTTCGCGCTGACGCGCGCCCCGGGATGACTACCGAGATTTAAGAGCTTACTTCGGCGCCGCCGCAGCAGCCGGTGTGGCAACACTACCGGTCGGCACCAGGGCTTCCGCCGTCTTGGTCGACTTGGAAGCCTGCTCCGGTTCCGCGCCGAACCTCGCCTGCGTCTTCGGTGCAAGCTCCGCCATTGCCGGCGCCGAGATATCCACGTGCGGGAGCACGTCAGCCACGAGATCGGTCGTAACCAGATTGGTGAGCTTGAGCTCGCCGGCATCGAGCTCGTGCAGGTCCTCCCAAGGCGGGACGCTGAGCGCAAGCGACAACAGATCCCCGGCGCCACCCATATCGAAGGTGTATTTGGCGAGGCGCCCGATGTCGCGCTCCACGATCATCAGGTCCTGCGCGCTATAGCTCGCCGCCTTGGCATCATCGGCGCGGTCGCCCATCCAGATCTGGTGAACCCGAACATGAGCGGCTTCCGGCACGTAACGCTTCTTGCCGGCCAGCAGCAGGAAGGCGCACATGGATTCGCAATACGCTTCCGGCGCGACGGCCGGCCGTGTCGACGGCCCGCCGCGGAGGCTCACGCCGACCGTGGTCAAAAGCCCGAGATTGCGGAAGCGCCGGCCGAGCGTGATCGCGTCATTGACGGAGCCGCCGCTGGAATCGAGCACTACGGTGGCGCCGCCGAGCTGGCGGCCGCGCGAAAACTCTTCGAATTCTTTGGGCGTATCGGCGGTGATGATGCCGACCGCGCTGATCCAGCCGCGGCAGTTCGGCTCGCAGGCGACCCAGCTGAACTTCATCGGCAGCTTGCGCTCTTCGAGGGCAGCGCCGGCGCGGGCCGACGATCCGAATGTTGCGACAGCGCCAGCCAGCGCGACTCCGCAGACGGCGGTTCCCACCAGCAACCAGCCGCGAAGTTTAAGGGAGTTCAGAAGTCTCAATCTGGTTCCTTCCCCAAGCCCCAAAGCCCCAAGGTCCCCAAACAATCCCCGGTGGCGCTACCTGAGTCCATCATACAGGCGTATGTTTCTACACACGACCGTCATAAAAATGGTATCCGGGCGAATACAGATCGTCCACAGATACTTGCTGCACTGCTCCCAAAAAACACGCAAAATATGGCGTGGAAACAACAACTTATGGTTCCCTGCACCGGAACCGGGCAAAGCTTCGCTCAACATCGCAGCACAACGCACATGAAGCATTCAGCTTGCGAGCATTGTTCCAGTTCCGTCGATGGTGTGCTCCGGCTGCCGCGCAGATTCGGCCGTGCACTGATCTGGCTGTATCGCCACACGCTGTCACCTCTGGTCGGTTACAATTGCCGGCACCTGCCGACCTGCTCCGTCTATGGCGATGAGGCAATCGAACGGTTCGGGCTGTGGGCCGGCGGCTGGATGACGCTCGCGCGCCTGCTCCGTTGCCATCCCTTCGGCACGTCCGGCATCGACAACGTGCCTCTCACGGCGCCCAAAGGCGCACGCTGGTATCTCCCCTGGCGCTATGGCCGCTGGCGCGGAGTTAACGCGTCCTGACCTGCGGTGCTCTGAACAGCGCCGCCCTGACCGGAACCTTAGACTTTCCGCCCGCGTTGTCTTGATGCTCCCCACGGGAGGAAACAACAATGCGCTGGAAAATCAGCCCGCATTTTCACGCTAAGCCCCGTCCGAATCTCGATCACAGGGCGCACGATCCAAGAACCATCGACCTGCTCGCCATCATCGCTTTGCTTGCGCTCGTCCTCGGCTCAGGCTGGTATCTTGAGAGGAGCCTTGCGACACAGCCGAGCACGACGACGTTCATCGTGCCGAGCCAGAGCGTGCATTGGTAGTCACCGGAACCAGTAGAACCGTCCCTGTGATGGAGGGATCGACTCCGGCGGTCGTAGCCGCTTCGGGCGCGGCGGCTTTGGCGCCGGCTCGGCGGCCGAAGTGGTCTCTGCAGCCGGTGCGGTCTCGCTGCCCGGCACCTTCACCGCCAGCAGCAAATTCGATTCACGCATGCGCCAGCGATAGCCGACGCCGAAATCGATCGGCTGGGCGCGCGTGAACAGCTCGGCGTAGCGCTCCTGGTAGCGGCCGGGGAATTCGTCGATGGGACCAAGATAGCGGCCGAACGGGAAGAACCGCCATTGCCGTGCATTGTAGTTCGCAAGCGGAATGCCGGAATCGTCCTGGATGATGGTGGCGCTGTTGGCGAGCAACCAGTCGCGTGCGACGGTGAAATTGCCGGAGTGCAACAGGTAGGACGCACTCTTGAGCAGGCTGTTGCCGGGCCCGAGCGTCTCGCAGAATTTCAGGAAGCCCGTGGCACGTGCGCCGGAATTTGAGAGGTCGGTCGCGAAATAATACAGCGTACGCGCTTCCCCGTCGCTGCCGGCAAAGCTGATGCGGACGCCGCGCGTCGCGTTCCGTCCGGGATTGTCGCCGCCGACATGTAGCCCGCCCTTGTCGTCGAGCGCGACCATCTCGACGTTGCGGATGGTCTTGCCGGAGCGGGCGAGGAAGACATAGAGGATCGGCAGGGTGCCGTTGACCTGGTTGGCGCTCAGGTCGACCTTCATCTGCTTGGTGATGAAGAACGAGAAGCTCAGGATCGAGCCAAGCGAGCGTTCGACGTTATAGAGCGCAGCGCCGACCGAACCGCGCGGCAGCCGCGTCAAATCGGGGACCGCGCCGACCGGCTCCAGCGCGCCGAGCACGTAGGTGCTGGCTTTGGGATAGAAGGTGTTGGCGTAGAGGAAATCGGGGCCGCTGAACAAATAGAACATGGTCGGTCGGGGCGCGGCCAGATTGAGGTCGGCCCAGCTGCGGATCTTCGAGAGCTGACGCTGCTCGAGCTGAGCGAAGGCGCCGTCGAAGAATTTGGCGTGACGCTGCCAGGCCGGGTCCCTGGTGAGCGGCACCAGCGGCGAGTCCGCCGAAGGCTGCATGCCCGCAAGGAAGCGCGCCGTGTCATCGAAGGTGACGTCTGCGGCACGCGCGGACGAGACGGCCGCAGCCAGGAGGACGAAAGCAACGGCCGCAATTCTCAGGGGGCGGAGCATGTCTATTCGCGATGCGGTGATGCGGCAGCGACGACGGGCCGCCTGCGGAAAACAGCGTAAATCAAAAGGCCGGAGAGCATGACGAGCATTCCCGACAGCGACTGAAGCGGCCGCTCCGTCAGAAGGTAGTACATCATGAACGCGGTCACGAGCAGAAACACGAGCGGCGTGAACGGGTATCCCCAGGTGCGATAGGGCCGCGGCAGATCGGGATCGGTGATCCGCAGCTTGATGACGCCGGCGACCGTGAAGAACGAGCAGAACAACAGCGCGAACTGGATGAAATCGAGCACCGCCTCGAAGCTGCGCGTGAACAACAGAAGATTGGCGATGGCCAGTTGGAACAGGATGGCATAGGCCGGCGCGCCGCTCACGGACCGCTTGGAGAAAACGCGCAAGGCGGGAATGTCCTCCCCCATCGTCATCATCACGCGCGGGCCGATCCACATCATCGCGCTGATCGAAGAGATCAGACCGAAGCAAATCATGGCGCCGACGATCCGACCGCCGAGGGTGCCGAAGATCGCCGTGCCGGCGACACTGGCGACGTCGAGCTGGCCGGCGAGCGCGCTGACCGGCGCCGAATGGAGAAATACCGCGTTCAGCGCGACATACAGCACGAGCACGATCAGCGTGCCCGCGAGCAGCGCGCGCGGCAGGTTCCGTTGCGGCGTCTTCATCTCGCCGATGATGTAGGTGGCGGCATTCCAGCCCGAGAACGAATACATCACGAAGACGAGCCCGATGGCGAACGGCGCGCTGACGATGTGAGCGATATCGCCGGGCTGCGGCGTGAAGCTGATCGGCTGCGGCACGGCGATGACGAAGCCGGCGACCAGGAAGCCGACGATCAGCACGACCTTGAGGACGGTCGAGATCAACTGGAACGTGGATGAGTGCCTGACGCCGGTCAGTTGCACCAGCGAAACCAGCCACACCACGCCGATGGCGAGCGGAATCGCCGGCAGATCGGGTACGACCGACTTGGCATATTCCCCGAACGCCATCGCGGCGAGCGCGACCGGCGCCGCGAAGCCGACCGTGGCCGACACCCAGCCGGCGAGGAAGCCGAAGGCCGGGTGATAGGCACGGCCGAGGAAATTGTACTCGCCGCTCGAGCGCGGAAACATCGCGCCCAACTCGCTGTACGCGAACACACCGCACAGCGCGACGACGCCGCCGACCGTCCAGAGCAGCAGGATCGAGAAGCCGGACGGGATGTCCTTGACCTGGAAGCCGAGGCTGGTGAAGACGCCGACCCCGATCATGTCGGCGACGACGATGGCGGTGGCGACCGGAACGGAGACCCCGGCCCCCCTCCCGGTCAGCCGGTCCGTCCAGGGCGGGGTACCCGCATCTGATGCCGTCATCGGGGTCCTTAACCTCAGGCGCTTCGCCTAATGGCCGATCGTGCACTTTGGCCCAGTCAATTCAAGCAGGGTTAACAAGGGTTAAATGAGGCAACGGAGGTAGGTACCTGACCACCGCCTAGGCGCTTCTTTGGACGATGTCTCTGGATGCACCCGGGATTGTCCGTTCCGCTCCCCCACAATCAGGACACGATTGCATGGTCCTTTCGAGCGTTCCGGATGTGGGGAAGTTTCTCCGGACGCTTAACGTCGCCTAAACGCCAGTCGGCTCAATTGTTTCAAGTTTGCCGATGGACGTGTGACTTGGACGTGTGACCTGGGACGTAAGACTTGGGTCGTGACTTTGGGGTCATGGGTGGATGGCCGGGGCCGCTCCTAAACTGAGAGCTGATGATCGTGCCGATCGGACAATGTCCGGTCGGCATGATCGTGCGCTCCGGGCCGGTCTAATCTCAGTCATGGTGCCGTTGTCGCTGACGCTGGTTCAATGCGGCAAGGCGCCGGATCCGGCGGCGCTGGCGGCGAACTCCCAGGCGAATGTCCAGGTGGTCGCCAAGACCAATTCGCAGAGCTCGAACGCGCGCGTGGCAAGCGGCGACAGGTTCGAGGATCGCTTCCCTGCCCCGCAGTTTAAGGAGCGCTTTCCCTCGGCGAGTGAGAGCTTCCTGCAGCGGCAGATGTCGGACTTCTCGCCCAAGCGCGCCGTGCAGTCTCAGCCGGAGCAGGCGTCCTACAAGGTGGCCTCGCTCGAGCCGCAAGTGCCGTACAAGCGCCCCGCCCGCGAGGATCTGACGACACTCGTCAGCATGAAGTCGTCGGCCTTTCCCTACTTCGGCAACAACCCCGCCTCCGACGCGCCCTTCCTCAACATCTCCAAGGGCGACCGCCGCGGCCACCGCAGCTATTCCGGCCGCGTCTACTGGCAGGACGAGACCTACAGCGACAGCCGCGTGCTGGTGCACGTGCCCGAGCATTTCGACCTGCGCAAGCCGGGCGTGATCGTGGTGTTCTTCCACGGCAATGGCGCAACGCTCGAGCGCGACGTCCGCGACCGGCAGATGGTGCCGAAACAGGTCACCGATTCCGGCGCCAATGCGATCCTGCTCGCGCCGCAGATGGCGGTCGACGCCGCCGATTCCAGCGCCGGAAAATTCTGGCAGCCGGGCGGCTTCAAGCGCTTCATGGCGGAATCGGCCGACCATCTTGCGCGCCTCACCGGCGATCCCAACAGCGCGCGCGCCTTCGCCAACATGCCGATCGTGATCGTCGGCTATAGCGGCGGCTTCCTGCCGACGGCGTGGAGCCTCGAGGTCGGCGGCATCAGCGACCGCGTGCGCGGCGTGGTGCTGCTCGATGCGGTCTATGGCGAGATGGACAAATTCGCGTCCTGGATCGAGAACCACCGTTCCGGCTTCTTCGTCAGCGCCTACACCCGCCACACCGCGCGGCGCGACCGCGAGCTGATGAGCATGCTCCGCCAGAAGGGCATCAGCGTCGCCGAGGACATGGACGGGCCGCTACGACCCGGCAGCGTGGTGTTCGTGGAGACCGGCGAGGGCATCACCCATCGCGACTACGTCACGCGCGCTTGGACGCGCGATCCGCTCAAGGACGTGCTGGTGAAGATGGCGGCGACGCCGTCGCTCGCGCTGACGCGCGTCGCCTCCACAAATCCCTAACCGGGATATCAGTTCCCAATATCAGTTCCTGGGCAGCTTCGGAATGCTCTCGGCAAAGCCGTTGAAGCAGGCCAGCCGCTCGTCCTCTTCCTTGACGAAGCGGCAGTCGGCATAGCCCTTGGCCTTGGCCGGCTTCGGCTTCGGCGCCGGCGGGATCACGGCGTCGTAGCAGTTGAGGCGATCCTTGGTGCCGTCGTCGATTTCGAGGCAGGTCTGGAGGCGGACCGCGATCGATTGCGGCTTGCCCTTTGGAGCGGCGACAGCCTCCTTGGCGCCTTTCGGCTTGACCTGCACCAGCGGCTTGTCCCCCACCATGGGTGGCTTCTCGGTCTGCGCAAATGCGGAGGCTGAATAGAGCACCGCGGCAACCGCCAGAATCATCCTCATCTCAGTCAACTCTCTTTGATCCCCACGCCGGCCTTCTACCGCTCCCGCGCGAGGTTTGCCAAGCGCCTTGCGCGCACGACCTGCTGCGTTCAGGCGGTGGCGGCAGCCGCCCGCCTGGGCCGGGTCACGACCACCAGGATCAGTGCCAGCACGACGAAACCGACCGCGACGAAGCCGAGCGTGTGCAGGAGCTCGCGGGCGAACAGCAAGCCGCCGACCGCGGAGCCGACCGCCTGGCCGATATAGAGGACGGATGTGTTGAGGGCGACGGTGGCCGACGCCAGCGGCGGCGCAGCCGCGACCAGCCGCACCTGCTGCATCGAATTGGTCGAGGCGAAGCCAAGGCCCCAGATCGTCACCGCGCCCGCCATCATGACGAGCGAGCCGGCGCCGAGGGCCCACCCGCTCATCCCGGCAAGCAGCAGGCAGGTGAACAGCAACGAGGTGCGATAGGGCCCCGCAGTGTCGACGATGCGGGTGGCGACGACGACGCCGAGGAAGCCGCAGATCCCGTACAGCGCGAAGACCAAGCCGATCGCATCGGGGCCGGCGCCAGTGAGCTTGTTGAGCAGCGGGCCCATATAGGTGAACACGACGAACTGCCCCGACATTTGCAGCATCGTGATCGCGAGCAGCAGCAGGATCGTCCTGCTTCGGCCGACGGCGGCCCATGTCTTCAGATCGACCGGTGCGCCCTGCAGGCCCGCCGGCAGACGCAGCAGCAACAGCAGCAAGCTGACGCAGCTGAGCGCGCCGACCCCGCCATAGGCCGCGCGCCAGCCGTAGCGGCTGGCGATAAAGGTGATGAGCGGCAGGCCGACGGCGGCTGCGAGCGACCAGCCGAGGAAGAGGTACGCAATGGTGCTGCCGCGCCGTTCCGCCGGCACGATCAGCGCAGCCGTGCCGGCCGCCTGCGGCGTATAGAGCGAGCCGACTGCGAGCATGGCGAGCCGAATGATCAGCAGGCTGGTGTAATCGGGCGCAAGCGCGGAGGCGAGATTGCCGAGTGCGAGCACCGCCAGCGTCGTGGCGAGCAGGATCCGCCGTTCGATGCGGCTGGTCAGCCACGCCGTCAGCGGCGAGCCGACGCACAGCGTCACCGCGCCGAAGGTGATCAGGAGCCCGGCCGCGTGGATGCTGATCCCGAGCCCCGCCGACAATTCCGGCAGCATGCCCGCCGGTGCCAAGACCGAGCAGCCGGTCACGAGATTGCCGAGCATCAGGGCGGTTGGCGCGAAACGGCCGGCGGCTGGGGCGCTTTTCATGCAAACGCATGTAGCGGCGGCCTGCGACCGGTTAAAGGGTACAACGTCAAATAGTTGCGGGCTCCGCCCCCGGATTTGCGCGCCACTTTCTTGGAAATGCCGGATTGCGCAGGCCGAATCGCCTGATATATCGCTCGTTCCCGCTTACCTGCGCTCGTTCGCAGGAGTGAGCCCCAGGAGAAAAGCAATGTCCGACCAGCCCAAATCCGAGTCCGGCTTCCAGTACAGCCTCTCCAATTTGAAGCCCGTGACCCCCGCCGCCAAAGTCACCCTCACCTTCCCCGACGGCGCCAAGCGCCAGTTCGACAAGGGCATCACCGGCCTCGATATCGCCAAGGGCATCTCGCCGTCGCTGGCCAAGCGCACGGTCGCCATGGCGCTCGACGGCGCGCTTGCCGATCTCAACGATCCGATCGAGGCCGACGCTAGAATCGAATTCGTCAATCGCGACGACCCGCGCGCGCTCGAATTGATCCGGCACGACTGCGCACACGTGCTGGCCGAAGCGGTGCAGACGCTGTGGCCGGGAACCCAGGTCACGATCGGCCCTGTGATCGAGAACGGCTTCTATTACGACTTCTTCCGCAACGAGCCGTTCACGCCGGAAGACTTTGCCGCGATCGAGAAGAAGATGCGCGAGATCATCGCGCGCGACAAGCCTTTCACCAAGGAAGTCTGGGACCGCGAAAAGACCAAGCAGGTGTTCCGCGACAAGGGCGAGGCCTTCAAGGTCGAGCTGGTCGACGCGATTCCCGGCACCGAGCCGATCAAGATCTACTACCAGGGCGACTGGTTCGACCTCTGCCGCGGCCCGCACATGACCTCGACCGGCAAGGTCGGAGGCGCCTTCAAGCTGATGAAGGTGGCCGGCGCTT
Source organism: Bradyrhizobium yuanmingense (assembly GCF_025200905.1). Classification (NCBI taxonomy): domain Bacteria; kingdom Pseudomonadati; phylum Pseudomonadota; class Alphaproteobacteria; order Hyphomicrobiales; family Nitrobacteraceae; genus Bradyrhizobium; species Bradyrhizobium yuanmingense. The sequence goes on from NZ_CP104173.1 coordinate 4,544,789, forward strand.
ATTGGCGCGGCGATTCCAACAACCCGATGCTGACGCGCATTTACGGCACAGCCTTCGCCAAGCAGGAGGACCTCGACGCTTACCTGAAGCAGATCGAGGAAGCCGAGAAGCGCGACCATCGCAAGCTCGGGCGCGAGCTCGACCTCTTCCACTTCCAGGAGGAAGGTCCGGGCGTCGTGTTCTGGCATCCGAAGGGCTGGACCATCTTCCAGCAGCTGATCGCCTATATGCGCCGTCGCCTGACCGGCGATTACAGCGAAGTCAACGCGCCGCAGATCCTCGACAAGGTGTTGTGGGAGACCTCGGGCCATTGGGGCTGGTATCGCGAGAACATGTTCGCGGCGCAATCGGCCGGCGACGAGGCCGAGGACAAGCGCTGGTTTGCGCTCAAGCCGATGAACTGCCCCGGTCACGTCCAGATCTTCAAGCACGGCCTGAAGAGCTATCGGGACCTGCCCTTGCGCCTCGCCGAGTTCGGCGTGGTGCATCGCTACGAGCCCTCCGGCGCCATGCACGGCCTGATGCGCGTGCGCGGCTTCACCCAGGACGACGCGCACATCTTCTGCACCGAGGATCAGCTCGCCGAGGAGTGCCTGAAGATCAACGATCTGATCCTGTCGACCTATGCCGATTTCGGCTTCACCGGCGACCTCACGGTGAAGCTCTCGACCCGGCCGGAGAAACGCGTCGGCACCGATGCGATGTGGGATCACGCCGAGCGCGTAATGGCGACGGTGCTGCGCGAGATCCAGTCGCAGAACAATCACATCAAGACCGAGATCAATCCGGGCGAAGGCGCGTTCTATGGGCCGAAGTTCGAATACGTTCTGCGCGATGCCATCGGCCGCGACTGGCAGTGCGGCACCACGCAGGTCGACTTCAACCTGCCGGAGCGGTTCGGCGCCTTCTACATCGACCATGACGGCGGCAAGAAACCGCCGGTGATGGTGCACCGCGCGATCTGCGGCTCGATGGAGCGCTATATCGGCATCCTGATCGAGCACTATGCCGGCAACTTCCCGCTCTGGCTCTCGCCGGTGCAGGCGGTTGTCACCACCATCACCTCGGAAGGCGACGAATACGCCAAGGTGGTGCTGGAGCAGGCGCGGCGCGCCGGGCTTCGGGCCGAGATCGACCTGCGCAACGAAAAGATCAACTACAAGGTCCGTGAGCACTCGCTGGCCAAGATCCCGGCCCTGCTCGTGGTCGGCAAGAAAGAGGCTGAGACGCATTCGGTCTCGGTCCGCCGGCTCGGCAGCGACGGCCAGAAGGTGATGACCACGGCCGAGGCGATCGCCGCCCTGGTCGACGAGGCGACGCCGCCGGATGTGAAGCGAATGCGCGGCGCCGCTTGATCCTGAAATCGATCTAAATTCGCTTCCGGTTGCGGGCGTGCATGCTTATCTCGGCATGGCACGCCCGCCGACCATTTGAAGAGGATATCGCAGTGCCCGATGCCATCGAACTCCTGAAGACCCGCCGCTCGGTCAAGCCGCGCGAGATGACGGGGCCCGGCCCGTCGGCGGCCGAGCTCGAGACCATCCTCACCATCGGGGCGCGCGTGCCCGATCACGGCAAGCTCGCGCCCTGGCGCTTCATCATCTTCGAGGGCGAGGCCCGGCTACGTGCCGGCGAGGTGATCGCGCGGGTCTTCGCCAGGAAGAATCCGGGGGCGCCGGCGGCCGACGTCGAGACCGAGCGCAAGCGCCTAATGGACGCACCGCTGGTGATCGGCATCGTCAGCTTCACCAAGCCGCATCCGAAGGTGCCGGCGTTCGAGCAGGAATTGTCGGCGGGCGCCAGCGCCATGAACATCGTCACCGCCGCCACCGCACTCGGCTACGGCGCCTGCTGGCTGACCGGCTGGTTCTCTTTCGACCGCGACGTGCTCGACGGCCTCGGCCTCAAGCCGGATGAGAAGCTCGCCGGCTTCATTCATATCGGCACGCCGACCAAGCCGAACGAGGACCGTCCGCGCCCGTCACTTTCGGACATCGTGACGCGATTTTAATCGATGTTGTGTTGACGCATCGAGCCTCTTGCGGCTTTGATCCCGCCGAGGGAGGAAGGTGCGGATGAGACGCCGTGAATTTCTGGTCGGGGCCGCGATGCTCGCCGGCACGATGGCGCGAAGCCGGGCCGCGGACATCCCCGCCCCCTCGCCCGACGGGCTCGACCGCATCACCGCGTACTTCGACAATGAGGTGGCAAGCGGCCGGCTGCCGGGCGCGGTGATCCTCGTTCAGCAGCACGGCAAGCCGGTCTACCTGAAGTGCTTCGGCGTGCGCGACACCAGGAGCGGCGTCGCGATGACGCCGGACACGATCTTTGCCATCCACTCCATGACCAAGCCGATCACGTGCCTTGGCGCGATGATGCTGATCGACGACGGCAAGCTTGCGCTGACCGACCCCGTATCGAAATACGTCCCGCTGTTCGCCGGGACCAAGGTGGGCCGCGAGGTGACCCTGCCCGGCGGCACGGTCGAGCTGGACCTCGACCCACCGGACCGCCCCGTCAACATCGAGGATCTGCTGCGGCATACTTCGGGCATCAGCTACGATTACATCGGCAGCGAATGGGTCGAGCACGCCTACAAGATGGCCAACATTTTCGCGGGCCATTTCGACAACAGGGAATTCGCCGATCGCATCGCCAAGCTGCCGCTGGCGCGGCAGCCCGGAACGCTGTGGCGCTACGGCCATTCCACCGACGTGCTCGGCAGCGTCATCGAGATCATCTCGGGCCAGACGCTGTACGACTTCCTGAAAGCCCGCATCTTCGATCCGCTCGGCATGAACAGCACCAAATTTACGCTCGCGACCGAGGACGAGCTGGCGCGGATGGCGCGGCCGCTGCCGAGCGACTCAATCCTGCTCGCCGGCGAGCGCGACCGCCTGGACCATCCAGAATGGCAGTCGGGCGGCGGCGGCCTCCTCTCGACCATCACCGACTATCAGCGCTTCTCGCAGATGCTGCTCAACGGCGGCGAGCTCGAGGGCAGGCGCTATCTCAGCCCCGCCGCGTTCAAGGCCATGACGACCGATCAGATCGGGCCGGGCTCCGGCGTCGGACGCGACTATTTCTATTTTCCAGGCGACGGCTTCGGCTACGGCTACGGCCTTGCGGTGCGCACCGATCCCGGCAATGCAAAACCGCCGCCGCCGGGCTCGCTCGGCGAATTGAAATGGGACTCGGGGAGCGGCACCTATTTCGGCGTCGATCCCAAGCTCGACATGGTCTACGTCATGATGCAGCAGACCCAGAACGAGCGCGGCCGCATCACCCCCGCGTTCAAGGCGCTGGTCTACGATTGCTATCCGCCCGCGTTACGCCGCCCGTGAGGTGCGCTGGCCGAAATCGGCGAGGAGCTTTCCGAGCTCGGCCGCCGGCCGCGCGGCGCTGAACAGAAATCCCTGCACCTCGTTGCAGCCTTCGGCGCGCAGCCAGTCGAGCTGATCCTCGGTCTCCACGCCCTCCGCGGTCGTGGTGATGTTGAGGCTGCGCCCCAAACCCGAGATCGCGCGCACGATCGCACCGCAGTCGGGCCGCTCAGCCAGATCCTTGACGAAGGAGCGGTCGATCTTGATCTTGTCGAACGGAAAGCTGCGGAGATAGCTCAGGCTGGAATAGCCGGTGCCGAAATCGTCCATGGAAATGCCGACGCCGAGCTCGCGCAACTGGTGCAAGGTGGCGACATTGGCGTCGGTCTCGGCCAGGAAAATCGACTCAGTGATCTCGAGCTCGAGCCGCTTCGGCGACAGGCCGGACTGCGCTAGGGCCGAGATCACGACCTGGACCAGGTTGCGGCTGCGGAATTGTGCCGGCGACAGGTTGACGGCGACCTTGACGTCGACGGGCCATTTTACCGCCTCGGTGCAGGCTTCGCGCAGCACCCATTCGCCGAGCTGGGTGATCAGGCCGATGTCTTCGGCGACGGGGATGAACTCCGCAGGCGAGATCATGCCCTTGTCCGGATGACGCCAGCGCAGCAGCGACTCGAAGCCGGAGATGCGGTCAGAGGCGATCGACACCAGCGGCTGATAGTGCAGCTCGAACTCGCCGTTGGCGAACGCCCGGCGCAGATCCAGCTCCATGTCGCGGCGCCTCTGCGCCTGGAGGTCCATCTCACGCTCGAAGAAGTGGTGCACGCCGCCGCCGTCGGCCTTGGCCCGGTACAGCGCCATGTCGGCATTGCGCATCAACTCTTCCGGCGTGGTGCCATCGCCCGGCGACAGCGCGATGCCAACGCTGGCGCCGATCACCATCTCCTGTCCGTCGACGTCGTAAGGCGCCTTGAGCATGTCGATCAGCAGGGAGGCACAGGCGCTGGCCTCGTTCGGCGAGACGTCGGCAGCCAAGATGACGGCGAACTCATCGCCGCCGAGCCGCGCGGCGAGATTGGTGCCGCGGACCGCTATGGTCAGGCGCTCGGCGACCTGCTTCAACAGGCGATCGCCCACCGGATGACCGAAGGAATCGTTGATGTTCTTGAACAGGTCAAGATCGATGTAGAGCACGCCGACCCGTTTTCCCGCGGCCTGGTCCAGCGCCTGCTTCAGGCGCTCCTGGAAGTGCTCGCGGTTCGGCAGGTCGGTGAGCCCGTCATGATGGGCCATATAGGCGATGCGCGCTTCGGCCTTGCGTCGTTCGGTGATGTCGACCACCGCCACCAGATAGCCGTCGCGCTCGTCGAAGGCGACGCGACGGCCGAAGGTGAGCACCTCGATCTCGCTGCCGTCGGCGCGCAGGTGTCGCCAATTGCGCGAGGAGTGGTAGGCGTCGCCGAGGCGCTCCAGCGCCGCGGCGTGGCTGTCCCACTCGTCCTCCGGCCATATCTCGTGCAGCTTCATGCGCAGGAAGGTCGCGCGGCTGTAGCCGTAATGCTGGACCGCGGCGTCGTTGACGCTGAGGAACTCCTTGGTCTCTGCGTCGAACACCCACATCGGCATTGGATTGTTGTCGAACAGGAGGCGGAACGAGGCATCGCGCCGCTTCAGGACGGTGACATCGGAGATGGTCAGCGAGACCACGTCGGCAAAGGCCGTGGCGCTGAGCCTGAGGTAGCGTCCCTCGCTCTCCAGCTCGAGCTGCTCGCAGCGGCTGCCCGAAACGGCCTTGAGCAGGAATTCCATCACCTCGGGGAAAGCCAGCAGCGTGCCGCCTTCGCCGATCCGCCGCCACAACAGGCTTGCGCCTGCAACCTTCAGCAGCTCACCCGCGCTCTTGTTGTGGTGCACGACCTGAAGGTCGAACGGCTTGCCGGCGGCATCGCGCAGCGTCGCCAGGAAGACCACCGCGTCGTCGGTCGCGGAAAAGATGGCGTCGAGGAGATTGTATTGCGCGCCGCGCTCGTTGACATAGGCGCCGATCAGCGTCGCGCCCCAGCGCGAGGACGTCGGCAGCGCCAGCACGTCGTAGGTCCTGACCATGCCGTCGCGCACGCAATGCGCGCTCGCCCGGTGCGGCCGTCCGGCCGCCAGCGCGCTCGCCGCCGCTTCCGACAGCGCCGTGGCGCAATCGGGCGACAGCTCGGCTAGGGGAATGTCCCAGCGCTCCTCGCCGAGCCATTTCTGCACGTAGCGTCCGCTGCGCGACAGTTCGAGCACGCCATCGTTCTTCAAGAGCGCGATGTGGTCGGCGAGCCGTCCGAGACTGCCGAGCATGACGTCCTCGTAACGCGGCAACCGCTCACCCGGCTTCAACGCCGCACGCCATTTGCGCTGAAGCACCGGGATGTCGTCGAACATTTCGGCGGCCGGTTTGCCCGGCATCTTCTTCGCGGCAGTCATTGCAGTCCCCAACGCACTTTCCCGCCGCATCCAATGCAGGCGCGCTTAACGACGTGTAAAAAGCGCGCAGGCGTGGGTTCCATTCGGTGATTATGACAGTTTTAAGTCAGGTGTTGGTTAGTGGGCGTTAGAGACTGTGACGGTTGCGCGAAGGCGATGCTCTCGTGTCCCGGACGCGACGCGTAAGCGGTGCGGCGCAGAGCCGGGGCACGAGAGCGGAGCTTTGGCGCGCACCTGCCTCAACACCTTCATTGCGAGCGCAGCGAAGCAATCCAGAATCCCTCCGCGGATACATTTCTGGATTGCTTCGCTGCGCTCGCAATGACGGAGTGTGTGGTGGGCAGCGCCGTTCTTCAATTCGCATTTCGCTCGCGGACACGCTTCCGCATCCTCGCGGCTCATTTCGCCCGAGCTTTGCCTGTCGTCCGACCCTCAATTGAAAGAGGGCGCAGGGAAGACCGGGTGCCGGCCGGGCACCCACGGTCCACTGTGCGAAAGGTGGCAACGAAGAATTTGCACAGCGGCATACAGGTGAAGCCAAACATCCGGCCTTCCCTGCGCAGTGGCTTTACGGCTTATGTCGTGCTCTCCCCGGGGAGCGATGCACTATTGCCCCCGTCGCCCCGCGGATGGCTGACGCGTGGGCCCGGTTGGGCCGCTCACATCATCACAAGACTTGGCGCACAGACCCCGGGCGCCAGGACCACACGATTTTGCCGTACGCCGATGACACCGGTCGTATGCGCGAGGTCTTTGCTCACGGCTCTCCGCCCTGCAAAGCCTTTCGCGCCAACGCCATCAGCGTCCACCGCCCCTCGGCCCGCGTTCGTGACGATCGCGATACGCCCCTCTTCCTTGGGCCGGGTTGCGCGAGACATACGCGATTTCCGAATTTCGGTAAAGCGGAATATTTTGGGCCGTGTGCGTTGACCTAGCGCTCGCGTGTTTTGCCCGTCGGGCAACGCAAGGGATGGTGGCCTACCCCGCTAATCCTCGCTGGAGGCCGCCGAGCGGTTGCGCAAATAGGCCTGGGACAGCAGGAAGAACAACGCGCGTTCGCCCTGATATTTGGCGGACGGGCGCGTGCGCGCGAAGCCGTCGGCAAATATCTTGCCGGACTGGTCGCACACCTGCCACCGCCAGCCGAACCGCTTGCGCCTGGTGAGGATCACTTCGAACATGTCGACAAGCCTGGTCCCCTGCTCCATGCCGGTCCTGCAAGGCATGAGCCTGCTCCGGCTTCCCCCGTTGGACGGACGCCAGACATATAGCGCAGCAGGATGGAAAGAGAATAAAATTGATTATCGGAAATACGTACCGTCCACGATCGTAAGCAAGACGCGCTGCTGCTGGAATAAGCCGATGCCGCCGGTGTTTGCTGGCCCCTGCACGTAATGATGACGCTACCAGTGTTCACAACAGAACACAGAGAGGGGTCCGAGGTTACCTGGCAGAAACCCACTGACGGTGACGGTAACAGAAGATGCACATCCGTGCGCGCGATGAGAATCGTCGTGCCGGAGCCTCTCGCCGCCGGCTGCCCTTAGCGCGCGATGACCTCGACTTCGCCGTCGACGCCGTTGACGACGTTGAATCCGCGCTCGTAGACCTTGCCCTCGTTCTTGGCGATGGCGCGGTACTCGCCTTCGGACAGCACGACGCGCGGGAACGCGCCGATCGATTCCTTGATGACGTCGCCGCCGGGGGTCAGCACCGACCAGGCGGTGTTGGCGAGCGCCTCGCCGCCCCTGTCGCTGACCAGCTTGAGCGTGATGACGGCGGCGCGGTGGGTGATGGTGACGTCGGTGAGCTTGCCGGCCTGGACGCGGATGTCCGAGCGCACCACCGAATTGGCATCGCCGTAGTTGGAGACGATGTAATAGGTGCCCTCCGGGATCAGCACGACGTCGCCGGCGGCGACGTTCGGCACCAGGGAAGCGCGCTCGCCGGATTCGAACTGGCTGCCCTTGTAGATCGCGAATGAGATCTGGTTCTGCGGAATGCGGCTGGTGCCGACGCGGCCCTCGATGCGCAGGCCGCCGGCCGGCAGCACGAAGGATTCGCGATTGGTCTCGGACTTCAGGCTGACGGTGCGCACCGCGCTGACGAGGCCGAAGGCGACGTGGACGACATAATTGCCGGGCGGCAGCACGATGTTCGGCGTCCCGCTGCGGTCCTCGCGGATCAGCTTGAAGGTGCCGTTCTCGTCGGGCCGGTCGGCAAACACGCGCCAGACCAGGCCGCTGGTGATCGGGGCCGAGTCCTTGCCGTACTTCGCCGTCAGCGACAGCACGCCCTGTCCGGGCACGGTCGCATTCAGCGGGGCGGCGGGCGGCACGGTCGAGACAGCGGGCGGTGGCATGCTCGGGGTCGCCGGCTGCATCAGGGTCGGCGGCAGGCTTGGCGGTCCCGCGCCCAGCCCGGAGGGCGGCGCCAGGCTGACAGCGTTGCCTGGGTCGGGCACCGAGGCCGGCGGTACCGGCGGCGGACGATCCGAGAAAAGTTGCGCCTGGGCGGCATTTCGGCCGGAAGTCAAGAGGCATACGGCAAGGATCAGCGCCGGCAGCAGCCTGCCGCTGCGCCGCCATCCGCTGATGCCGTCACCCCCGCGTGTCATGGTCCCTGCTTTTCACCGAAAACGCGGCAAATTCAAGCCTCTGAAACCCCAGGAAATACGGCCCTGGACCTTCGGTGGAACCGGCTTGACGGCTGCGTGATTAGTCCCGTGGCAACCGGCCCTCGCCATATTCCTGCCCCGTGCCCTTTCCAAAGCGGCATAAACCATGCTTCGCGCCTGATATGGCGAAGCGCAAGTGCGATGCCTAGTCTGACGATGCGGGCTGGCCCGGCGTAGGAGAGTTTCGGTGCTGGACAGATTGAAAGGCCGGGGCGCGAACGGCTCGAACGGCGAGAAAGTGGGCGAAAAAGTCGGCGAAAAAGTTGGCCTGGGCAGCATCCGCCGGCCGGTGATCGGCCTTGCTCTCGGCGGCGGCGCGGCCCGCGGCTTTGCCCATATCGGAATCCTGAGGACCCTGATTGCCAATGGAATCGTGCCCGATGTCGTGGTCGGCACGTCCATCGGCGCCGTGGTCGGCGGCCTCCACGCGGCCGGCCGGCTCGATACGTTCGAGGAATGGGGGCGCAGCCTGCAAGGAATGCGCAACATTCTCGGCTATCTCGATATCCGTCTCAACGGCTCCGGCCTGCTCGGTGGCGAGAAGCTCGCGACCCGGCTCGAGGAGGCGATCGGGCAGATCCTAATCGAGGACCTGCCCATCAAGTTCGCGAGCGTCGCGACCGAGGTTCGCACCGGCCACGAGATCTGGCTGACGCGCGGCCGCGTGGTCGATGCCATGCGAGCCTCCTACGCCCTGCCCGGCATCTTCGCGCCCGTGCTGATCGGCGACCGCTGGCTGGTCGACGGCGCGCTGGTGAACCCGGTGCCGGTCTCGGCCGCCCGCGCGCTCGGCGCCGAAATCGTCATCGCCGCAAATCTTTCCAGCGACATCTTCACCCATTCCACCACGATCTATTCGCACGGCGCAGTGCCCGCCCCGGTCGTACCGGTGGCCGAGGAGCCGACGGCGAAGCGGCGCTTCCCGCGCCTGTTCTCGCCCGAGAAGACGATGAAGCGCGAGTTCTTCGGCGGTAACGGCCGGCCCGGCATCTCCTCGGTGATGGTGGACGCCTTCAACATCATGCAGGACCGCATCACCCGCGCCCGTCTCGCCGGCGATCCGCCCGACATGCTGATCACGCCGCGGGTCGGTCAGTTCGGCTGGTTCGACTTCCACCGCTCCGAAGACCTGATCGCACATGGCACGCGCGCTGCGGAGCGTGCACTGGAGTCCATCCAGGAGGCGATCCACGTGCTGGCGCCGGCGCCCGCGGGCATCGCGCCGAAAGCGGACGAGCCGAAAGCGGGAGACTTGGCCTGATCAGGCAGTCTTGATGTAGTCGCGCAGGGCTTCCTGCTCGCTCTCGTATTCCTGGACGCGGCGCTTGACGATGTCGCCGATCGAGATCAGGCCGACCACCTTGCCGTTGTCGATCACGGGCAGATGACGGAACTTGCCGGTCGTCATCATCTCCATGAGCTCGGCGACGGTGTCGGTCTCCTTGCAGGTCACGACCTTGCGGGTCATCACCTCCGAGACGGGCGCCTCCAGCACGCCGGCGCCGCGCTCGCCGAGCACGCGCACAATGTCGCGCTCCGACAGGATGCCCTCGAGCCGGCTCTGGCTCATCACCAGCACCGCGCCGATCTTCTTCTCGCCGAGCAGCTTGATCGCGTCCGCCAGCTTGGCATCGGGCTCGACGCTCATGATCTGGTGGCCCTTGGTGTTCAGAATGGAACGTACCGTCATCGTCGCCTCCCTGAATCCGAGCCGTCCGCCTTTGGCGGTTCGGACTTGTTCGCGAGTCTTCAACTAACAGTTACAGCGCCGGTTTCACGCTCGTGCGCTTTGCGAAGCATCGTCGCTAAGGACGTGTCGCTTCGGAACATTCTTCGCGGGAATGATGGATGAATTCGGGCCGCGTCGCAAGCGCCGCTTCAGATACGGTCTGAAACGTCCCGTGATGACGCATCCGCAGCATCGCTTCGCACGCGCGGCACGGGATCGAACAGCGCGAACAGCAACAGGCCGGCGAAGAAGCCGCCGATATGCGCCTGCCAGGCCACGCTCGTGGTTTCCGCATCGACCCCGATCGCGCCCACGCCGAAGATGATGTTGATGCCGAACCAGACGGCGAGGAAGCCGACCACCCGCCCGTCGCGGAGCGCGCGGGACAGCGGCAGCGCCGGAACTTTCGCGGCGGTATCGGCATCCGATCGGCTGAACGACAGGAAGCTGCCGCGGACGAAGGCAAAGCGGATTGCGGCTGCCATCGCGCCCGACACTGAGGCCGAGGCGCCGATCATCGGCGCCACCGCATGCTCATGGGTGATGAGATGGGCGAGCGCGCCGGCCGCCGCCGTCACGGCCAGGAAGACGAAGAACCTGACGGTGCCGAAACGCCGCGCCAACGCGCTGCCGAACGGCAAGAGCCACAGCACGTTGAAGCCGAGATGGGTGAGATTGGCGTGCAGCAGCGAATAGGTGACGAAGGTCCAGACCTTCGCCCCCGCCCCGCCCGGGATCTGGAGATTGAGCAGCGAGGAATCGTAGCGCTTCGGGATGAAGCCGAAGACGTCGATGGTCCAGTTCTCGAGCTCGGGCGGTAGCAGCACGTGCAGATGGATCACCGCCAGCAGCAGGATATAGGCGGTCAGCGCCGGAGGCAGCGTCAGGATCGGCTCGCGCGGAGCCTCCACGACGGCCGGCGGGCCCGGCTCAGGACCTTGCGGCGACGAATCTTGCGGGGAATCCAAGGCAGCTTCGCTTTCGGGCGACATCGGGGCGACAGACTTGGAGATAGGCGCCTTTGCCGTCCCTGCGCAAGTGCACAAAAGGAAAAGGCAGGGCCGAAGCCCTGCCTGTCCGTGTCGGTCTTCCGGTGGCCGGAGAGACAAGGCGTATCCCCACCCCTCCCCGCGGCCCGTGACCAAACTGTTTGACGCCCTGTACAGGCCCCGCCGAGAACCTGGAGAAAAGCGGCGAGGCTTGCGACCGCGGTCACCATAGCAGGCGCGCGGCCGGCACGAAGCGCATAGTTAATTTAACGTTAACGACGTAAAGGCCGGCCCAAGAAGCCTGAAAACGCGCCGGCGGCATGGACGCTGCAAATCCCCTCCTGCACAACAACAGAAGGGATCGCGGGTGCACTGAAGCGGGACAAGTCTGTCCCTTCGAGGTTGCACCCCGGGGCGAGCGTTCAGTCATGAAACATCCGTCGAGCCGCGCGTTCTTCGCGTATTGGGACAAGAAGCGCGGCACTGCACGGGCTCCTGACCGGGCCGACATCGACCCGGCCGCGGTCCGCGGCCTGCTCGGCGACATCTTCGTGTTGTCCTGCGAGCCGAACCTCGGCTTCCCGTTCCGCGTCGCCGGCACGCGCGTCTGCGCGCTCGCAGGAACCGACCTCAAGGACCGCAGCTTTGCGGCGCTGTTCACAGAAGCAAGCCGCAGCGAGATCGAGGAGATCACGACGATCGTCGCCGACGAGACGCTGGGCGCGATCGCCGGCGTCACCGCCGCGCGCGAGGACGGCAGCAAGGCGCATCTGGAGCTCCTGCTGCTGCCCTTCAACGCCCGCCCGCATACGCCGGTCAGCGTCACCGGCGTGCTCGCGCCGTTCGACGACGAATGCGGCACGTTGTCCGCCTTCACCCTCACTTCCTGGCGCTACCTGCACCAGCCGGAGAAACTCCTGCCGCGCGCCATCCGCAAATTGCAGATCGCGCGCGGGCTGATGGTGTATGAGGGGCTGCGATAGAGCCCCTGCAGACGTGCGGCGATCCTGCGATGGATCGTCGCGCAGCGTGACCGTTTTTGCCGGATTTGCGTCATTCCTGACGTCGATGCGACCGGATAGCTTCCGCGCCGCGTGAGACGAGCGGGTGACATCATGATGAGCTGGCGCAATCTGGCGTGGACTGCCCTCGGCGGCATGACATTGCTGGCAGGGATCGGCGCGACCTGGCTGCTCCTGCTGCCAGCCGCGCCAGCCTCGGGAACCGCGCCTGCGATTTCCAGAGACGAAACCGAATCGACCCTGGCGGCGCTGAAACCGCCGAAACGCAAGCGACCCTTGATCGCCATCGTCGGCATCAACGACATGAGCGAGACCACCGATTACCTGATGCCCTACGGCATTCTCGCCCGCGCCGACATTGCCGACGTCCTCACCTTGTCGACGCAGCCAGGGCCCGTCACGCTCTATCCCGCCCTCAAGGTGCAGCCGCATGCGACCATCGCCGAGTTCGATGCCGCGCACCCCGATGGCGCCGACTACGTCATCGTGCCGGCGATGAGCCGCGACGACGACGCAACGGTCTTGCACTGGATCAGGAGCCAAGCCGGCAAGGGCGCGATTGTGATCGGCGTGTGCGTCGGTGCCACGGTTGTTGCCAACACCGGGCTGCTCGACGGCAAGCGGGCCACGACGCATTGGTATTCCGTGGGCGATCTGAAGAAGCATTCGACGATCCGCTACGCGGCGGACCGCAGGCTGGTCGTCGACCAGGGCGTCGCGACGACCACTGGCATCACCGCATCCATGCCGATGGCCCTCACCTTGATCGAGGCGATCGCCGGCCGCGCCAAGGCCGAGGCGGTCGCCGGCGACATCGGCCTTGCGCGATGGGACGCACGCCACCGCAGCGACGCGTTCAGCTTCACACGCCCCTTCGCGCTGACGGCGATCGCAAACACGCTCGCATTCTGGAAGCGCGAGCAACTCGGCATCGCGTTGACGCCTGATGTCGACGAGGTCTCGCTCGCCCTGATCGCCGATGCGTGGTCGCGCACCTACCGCTCGCGCGCCCTCACCTTCGCCGCCACGGCAGAGGCGCGGACCAGCCGCAGCGGTCTTCGCATCCTGCCGGACCGCATTGCCGGGAGCTGGCCGGCGGAGCAGGCTGTGCCGGATTCCGGCGCCTCGCCGCCGGCGCGGGCGCTGGACGAAACGCTGCGCGCGATCGAGACGCGCTATGGAGCACGCACGGCCGACTTCGTGGCGATGCAGCTGGAATATCCGCGATAACGACCGCCAGGATCTTTCCCGCTGCGCGCAGCGCCGCGGCGGAATAGATTGTAAGGACACCACGGAACGACGGATCGACATGAGCAAGCCGCATTGGCGTCCCGCGCGCGCCTCCGACCTTCCTGCGATAAGCGCGATTGCGGCACGCATCCATCCGGCGTTGCCCGAACGCGAAGAGGTGCTGGCGGAGAAGATCAGGCTTTGCCCGGAGGGCTGCGGCGTGCTCGATACGGACCAGGGCATCATCGGCTACGGACTGGCACATCCCTGGATGCGGTACCGAATTCCGCCGCTCGACGGCTTTCTGCAAGCATTGCCCGATCGCGCCGACTGTCTCTACATCCACGACGTCGCCGTATTGCCGGAGTTCCGCGGCGGCGGCGTGCGCGCTTATGTCGGTGATATCGAGAAGCTGGCGCGTGCATCACGCATCAGAACGCTCGCGCTGGTCTCGGTCTACGGCACGCCGCCGTTATGGGAACGCGTCGGCTTTCGGACCGTGACGGCGGACGCCGAGTTGCACGCAAAGCTCGCATCCTACGGCGACGGCGCGACCTACATGCTGCGCGACCTCGCCGCGACGTAATGCCCGTCCCCGGGCAAATTGATCGGATTGCTTCGCAGGACGCCGTCAGGCTGCTTCTTCACGCCGCCCCCGCGCGGAACGACTGCCTACCCCCGGACTTCCCGTTTCGTAGACCCAGGCCTCCTTGGCAAACCACTCGTGCGTTGCCGCACACATCTCGCAATAGGTGCGAGAGAAGAACACTGCACTGCACCGAAATCGTTCGCGGTCCATCTCGATGCCGGTCGAAATGGCTCGGCCCGTTTCCGGGCACTTGATCATCACCATACCCATCTGATTTCCTCCAGCTCGGCATCCCTTCACGGAAGGGCGTCGCCGCCATCAGCCGGACGGCGTCTCTTCTGGCGAAGACGCTCGTCCGCCGATTCACGCGGCCGATAGCCTCGATTCAAGCTGCCCTGTGCAGAACCCGGTTGAAGCTCTTCTTGATCGGCTCGGCCGTCTCGGTCGCAACCTTCTGAGCAAGGTCCCAAAGCTCCCGGTTATGCCCGGAAGCCATTTCAAAGGTCCTGCGGCTGTGGGTGGTGGAGAGGTTCACGACATCCGCAAACGACCTCGCATCGGCCAGTTGGGACAGGAATTCCAGGGTGGAGCTGGTATTGATTTTCGATATTTCGATGACCTTGGTGCCGTAGTCGGCGGCACGCGTGGCATTGGTCGCACAGACTTCGCGGAAAGCGTCGGTGATCTCCTCGGAAGCCGCCTTCATCTGCTCGAGATTTGCCTTGGCCCGCGCGGCGCCCTGCTCGGCAAGATCACCGAAGATCTCCTGGATATTGAAAAACGGCACGTCGAACTTGAGCCTTGCACCACCATTCCCACCCGCGGGAGTGGCATTCGTCTCGGCTTTCACATTGGCATCATGCATCGTCATTCCATCCTTTCACGCGAAACCAGATGTTGGATTGAAGACTCTCAGAAGCTCCCGGGTGCGGGCCGCACCGGGAAACCAGTGCCCCTACTCTCAAAATGGAGGGATGCTGCTGATGAGCTGCTCTCGCCCCCCTGCCGATGCCAACTATGACCAACCAGGATCGGACCTTCAGTTCGCTTTCAGACTCTCGACTTGATTAAATTCGATTCAAGCGACGCCTCGCCGCAGGCGCCGCTCTTGCCGCTTTGAGTTTGCCGAAAAGGATTCTGCCAACTCGAGAAGGCGCGGGCTCGCAGGCGCGTCCGGATGGCACCATGTTACTGATTGATTGCGCCATAGCGCACCGCGCGAGCCTTCGGCGGCGTTAGTCTGGCCGGGGCCGGAAAGCGGCAGATCAGCCCCGACGCTTCTTCTTCGCGTTTTTCTCGGGCGCGCCCCTCGCAGGCCACGGCGTGACCGAAGGCTCTGCATGGCCGGGCTTGTTCTTGTGCTTCTTTTTCTTTGCGAAAGAACGCGCATCACCGAATTTCGACGCGCGCTCGCCCTGAGGCTTGCTGCGCGACTTGAATCCACTCGCCTCGCGCGGGCGATTCTCGCGCCGTTCATGATGAGCGCCGGCCTCGCGCTGCGGCGCGCGGGGGCGCTCCTGAGGAGCGTCTTGCCGGTGAGGCGCATCCGTCATCGGCTCGATCCGGATGCTGTCTTCCTTGTCGGGACGCTTGATCTTCGCCGCAAAGGATTCGGCGACCCGCTGGGAGATCTCGAACTCGGTGGTGGTCTCCATGATCCTGATGGCGCCGATGTCGCGCTTGTCGATGCCGCCGCGGCGACAGATCATCGGCAGCAGCCAGCGCGCTTCCGCGTTCTTGCGGCGCCCGATGGCGGCGCGGAACCAGACGCTGCCATCCGCCATGGCGTGCTTCGAGGATTTCCCAGCCTTCGACCGCGGCTTGGCGCGGTCCTCGCCCTGTTCGGACCTATCACGCCCGCGTTCCGGCCTGCCGCTTCGCTCGCCGGGATCGATGATGTCCTCTGGCGACGGCAGGCGCGCGCGATAAAGCCGCGCGAGCGCGGCGGCGATGTCCTCGGCCGAGCGCTCGGCCAATAGCGATTGCGCCAAAGCCAGATCGTCGGGACCAGTCTCCTCCGTGAACAGCACGTCCTTCATGCGCGCATGATCGAGCTTGCGGATGTCTTCCGCCTGCGGCGCCGTGCCCCAGACCGCGTCGACCCCTGCGAGATCGAGCAGCAGCTCGGCGCGCCGCCGCCGCGCGGGCGGCACCAGCAGGACGCTCGTCCCCTTCCGGCCCGCGCGCCCGGTGCGGCCCGAGCGATGCTGCAGGACCTCGGCGTCGTTGGGCAAATCGGCATGAATGACGAGGTCGAGGCTCGGCAGGTCGATGCCGCGGGCGGCAACGTCGGTCGCGACGCAGACGCGGGCGCGGCCGTCGCGTAGCGACTGCAGCGCCAGGGTGCGTTCGTTCTGCGTCAATTCACCCGACAGCGCGACCACAGAGAAGCCGCGCTCCAGGAGCGCGGCTTGCAAATGCCTGACGGCATCGCGCGTGCTGCAGAACACCAGCGCGCTCGGCGCCTCGTAGAAGCGCAGCACGTTGACGACGGCATGCTCGACGTCGGCGGGCGCGATGCGGATCGCGCGGTATTCGATATCGGCGTGGCCGCCCTCGTCGCCGGCGACCTCGATCCGGAAGGCGTCGCGCTGATATTGCCGCGCCAGCGCGACGATGCCACGGGGAAACGTCGCCGAGAACAACAGGGTGCGGCGCGTCTGCGGCGTGGTCTCGAGGATGAATTCCATGTCCTCGCGAAAGCCGAGATTGAGCATCTCGTCGGCTTCGTCGAGCACAACCGCGGCGAGCTCGGAAATGTCGAGACGGCCGCGCCGCAGATGATCGCACAGACGCCCGGGGGTGCCGACGACGATATGCGCGCCGGCGGCGAGCTCGCGCTGCTCGCGCCGCGGATCCATGCCGCCAACGCAAGAGACGACACGCCCGCCGGCATGCCCATAGAGCCAGGCCAGCTCGCGCTGAACCTGGAGCGCGAGTTCGCGGGTCGGCGCCACGATCAAGGCGAGCGGCGCGGCCGCTGGTGCGAACTGCTCGGCGTCATCGAGGATGTTCTTTGCGATGGCCAAGCCGTAAGCGACGGTCTTGCCGGAACCGGTCTGGGCCGAGACCAGGAGGTCGCGGCTGGTGGCTTCATGGGCGAGCACCGCGAGCTGGACGGGCGTCAGTGAATCATAGTTCCGCTCGGCCAAAGCGCGGGCGAGCGGCGGGGTCAGGGCCGGAAGAGACACGAGATGGGAAACCTTGTTTGATTCAGGCGCGCAAACGGTGAACCGGCGCCCCGAGCTGCGTGCGCGGCAAACGGCCCGACCGCACGCTGATTTGATCTGGGCGCTCTTTACGCCAAGCGCCCGGAAATCACCATAGCCGTGATGCATGGCTTGACGGCGAGCCGCGCCTGAAGCTTGCAGCGGATTTTTGCGGCCAGCTCGATTAACCTTGGCGCGGCGGGATCGGCCTATAGCCGAGCCACGCTCACGTCTGGCGATATGGGGAATAAAGATGCGATTGGCGGTCATTTCCGACATCCACGGCAATCTCGCCGCGCTGGAGGCGGTGCTGGCGGATATCAAGACGCGGGGCGTCGATCGGATAGTCAACCTCGGCGACTGCGTCACCAGCCCGTTGTGGCCGAGGGAAACGTTCGAATTCCTCCAATCGCTGTCGTTGCCGACCGTGCGCGGAAATCATGATCGCTGGATCGAGGAGTTTCCGGACGACAAGCTCTCGCCGGCAGGTCTGTTTGCGCGAAACGCACTGACTGCAGAGCAGCGTCGTGCACTTCACAACCTGCCCTCCCAGCTGCGACTGGACGACGGCATCCTGGCCTGCCATGGCACGCCCGAGAGCGATACGGCGTGCCTGCTGGAGGACGCACTCGACGACGGCCGCTTCGTGCCGGCACGCCGCGACGTGCTGGAAGCACGCCTTGCGAGCGAGCCGGCGGCGCGCGTGGTGCTGTGTGGCCATAGCCACCGCCCGGCCGTCGTTCACGGGCCGCGCGAATGTCTGGTCCTCAATCCCGGCAGCGTCGGATGCCCTGTTTTCGCTGACATTCCCTTTGCCGCGAAACTGGAACACCGCTCGCCTCACGCCCGCTACGCGATCCTCACCAAGGGCAAAAGGGGCTGGCAGGTCGAGCTGCTGGCCCTCGAATACGACTGGGAGGCCGCCTCGGCGCGCGCGCTCGCCAACAACCGTCCGGACTGGGCGCACGCCATGTTGTCGGGATACGTCAAATAGAATTTCTCAGATCTCGGCGTACACCTCCAGCAGATTCCCGTCGGGATCGCGGAAGAACAGCGTGCGATGGCCGAAGGGCTGGTTGGTCGGCGGTGACAGCAGCGCCACGCCTTGCCGCACGAGTTCATCGGCGCACGCGTCGACCTCTGCAGCAGAGACCTTGAAGGCCAGCTGCAGCGAGGCGCTGCCCGCTGGCGTCGGTGCATCGCTGGCGGTGCGGCTCGGCCTTGCCAGCACCAACGTGTTGCTGCCGAGGCCGTACTCGATCCAATTCGGCGACAGCTCGCGCGAGAGTGGAAAGGCGAGGACGTCCTCGTAGAAGCGCCGCATCGCTGTCAGGTCGCGCACGAAGATGACGGTGTAGTCGATCGCGCGGATGGCGTTGAAGGGGGAGCTCCGGTTTGGGTCGGCCGTCTCTTCGTTTTTCATTTGGTCGCTCATCTCGGCTACGTTCTTACTCCACCAGCTCCGGCCACGGCACGATCGTCGACTTCACCGTCTTCATCGCCATTGCGTCCTGCACGGCCTGCGCGACGCCCGCTTCCGTGAACGGGTAGATCGTCTGCATTTTCAGCCACGGGTATTTGTCACGGGTGCGGTAGAGCATGTCGACGCCGAGCGGGAGGTCATTGCCGGTGAAGCCCCAGGATCCCAGCACGTTGAGGTCCTTGGTGCAGATGCGGTGCCAGGAGGTGTCGATCGAGCCGGCGTCGGTGAACTGGCCCATCTCGACATAGGTGCCGCCGTCGCGCAGCATCTCGATGCCCTCGGGGCCGGCGGTTGGATGACCCGAGCAGTCCATCACGAGATCGGCGCCGAAGCCGCCGACGATCTCGCGGACGCGCGCAATGCGATCCTGCGGTGATTTCAGCTCCTCGATGTTCACGGTCGTCTCGGCGCCGAACTCACGCGCCAGCTTGAGCCGCGGCTCCTCCGGCGCGCCGACGCAGATGATGCGCCCCGCCCCCATCTCCCTGGCGGCCGCGACCGCCAGAATGCCGATCGGGCCGGAGCCCTGGATCACCACGGTGTCGCCCCAACTGAATCCGCCGGCGCGGGTCGCACGATTGAAGGCCCGAATGCAGGAGGTCAGCGGCTCCGACAGCGCACCCAGGCGCAACGACATGTCGTCCGGCAGCTTGTAGATCTTGGTGCCCGGCAGCATGTCGAGATCGACATAGACATATTCGGCCCAGCCGCCCCACAAATGCGGCGCCTTGTCGAAGCCGAGATAGCGGCCGTAATAGACCGGCGTCAGGCATTTGTTCGCGGTTTGCGGATAGTGGATGCAATAGTAGCAGCGGCCGCACGGCATCAAGGGCGGGATCATCACTTTCGATCCAACTTTGAGCGGCTTGCTCATGAAATCTTCGGTGAACTCGTCGCCGCATTCGACGATGACGCCGCCGAGCTCGTGTCCCAGCGTGAACGGCCAGGGCAGCGGCTTCGGCCAGTGCCCCTTGAGGATATGGAGATCGGTGCCGCAAACCCCGCAGGCGCCGACCTTGATCAGCGCAGCCTTGCGGCCGACCTTCGGCCACGGCACGGTGCGGATCACGGGCTCCGAGCCGGGACCTGCGTGGGTGCAGACGCGGATTTGTTGCATGGCTGTTTCCTCGCTGCCCGCTTGTTGTGTTTTGATCGTGCGGGCCTGCGATCAACCTATGACAGCCCTGCGACATTGGAAATACCAACGCGGCGCGTTGACACGCCGCAGTTGTGTGAGCAGGCTGCGTGTGCCGGAGCGATGCCTGCTTCGGACCTGCGCGGCTCCTCGCGCCGCGGTCAGCCGGGATCATCAGATGGATTTGCGACCGGGTTCGGAACGAATTTTTGTCGCCTCTGACACCGATCCGGTAGACGGATATGTGCAATGGGCGCCGCAGAAGTCGCTGTGGCTCGCGGGCATGACGACGGCCGCCATCGCGCTCGCGCCGCTCTGCTTCTCCTGGTCGGCATTCGCACTCTTCCTCGCAGCGAGCGCCGTCACGCTCTGCGCAGGGCACTCCGTCGGCATGCACCGCAAGCTGATCCATGCGAGCTACGACTGCCCACTCTGGCTGGAACATCTCTTCGTCTATCTCGGCACGCTCGTCGGCATGGCCGGGCCGTTCGGCATGATCCGCCTGCACGATTTCCGCGACTGGGCGCAGCGCCAGCCCGCGTGCCATGAATATTCCCGCCACGGCGCCGGCTTCTGGCGCGATGCCTGGTGGCAATTGCATTGCCGGCTGGTGCTGCGCCATCCGCCAAGATTCCGGCTCGAGCCGCCGCTTGCCAGTGACCGGTTCTATGCCTTCATCGAACGCACATGGATGTTGCAGCAATTGCCCTGGGCCCTCCTCTTCTTTGCAATCGGCGGGCTGGACTGGCTGGTCTGGGGCATTTGCGTGCGCGTCAGCGTCTGCGTCACCGGCCACTGGCTGGTCGGCCACTTCTCCCACACAAGCGGCGATCAGATCTGGAGCGTCGATGGCGTCGCGGCCCAAGGCTACAATGTCCGCCTCGCCGCGCTGATCAGCATGGGCGAGAACTGGCACAACAACCATCACGCCTATCCGGGCTCGGCGAAGCTCGGACTTTTGCCGGGACAGGTCGATCCCGGCTGGTGGCTGATCCGATCACTCGAAGCGATCGGGTTGGTCTGGAATGTCAGGACGCCGCACAACTACCGGAGCGGCCCGGCTTGCGGCGATTGACCGAGGCGAAACGGGACGATGGGGTCCCCGATGCTGCATGATGATCGCGATGGTGACGTCGATGCACTACAGGCGCCGTCATTGCGAGGAGCTCTTGCGACGAAGCAATCCAGAATCCCTCAACAGGGCAGTCTGGATTGCGTCGCTGCTCCGGCTCGACGAGAGCGGGCCGGAGCTCGCAAGGCTTGCACCTGAGATCACGGAGCCTCGTGGCAAGAGTGCATGGCTGCTGTTCCAGCACGCCCAATTGTCTTGAGCGCCGGCCGGCGAGCGTGTAACTCGCCACGAGTCTCACCTCAGGTCATCCCGTGAATCCCCTTCCCCAAAATCCCGTGGCCGCGTCCGGATCGTTCGCGGCGATGAGGTCCGTGCCCTACCGTCTCCAGTTCGCCTCTTACGTGCTGGCGATGATGGCGGACAACATCGAGCATGTGATCAGCTATTGGGTGGTGTTCCAGAAATTCCATTCGCCGACGCTGGGCGGGTTTGCCGTGCTGTCGCACTGGCTGCCGTTCCTGCTGTTCTCCGTCGCGGTCGGCGGCCTCGCCGACCGGTTCGATCCGCGCCGCATCATCCAGTGCGGCATGCTGCTGTTCATCGTCGCCTCCGCCGGTTGGGGCTTCTTCTTCCTGACCGATACGATCCAGATGTGGCACGCGATGCTGCTTCTGGTGATCCATGGCTGCGCCGGCGTGCTCTGGCAGACGCCGAACCAGCTCTTGCTCTACGACCTGGTCGGCCCGGCCGACCTGCCGAGCGCGGTGCGGCTGAACGCGATGGCGCGCTATCTCGGCATCCTGGTCGGACCTGCGGTGGGCGGGCTCATCATGCTGACGCTCGGTCCCTCGCACGGCATCATCTTCAACACGCTGTTCTATCTGCCGATGCTGCTGTGGCTGTTCTGGGCCCCGATCAGGGATAAGAGCGTGGCGGCAAGGCGTTTTGCCGTGCGCGGCCTTGCCGACATCGTGCTCACCATCCGCGCGATCGGCACCCAGCCCGTGTTGTCGGCGATGACGTGGCTCGCCGGCCTCACCTCCTTCATGATCGGCAACGCCTATCACGCCCAGATGCCGGGCTATGCCGGCGATCTCGGCCATGGCGATCCCGGCGTCTCCTACAGCGTGCTGCTCGCCGCGGACGCGGCCGGCGCAGTGCTGGCCGGCATCGCGCTGGAATCCTGGGGACGGCTGAAGGGCACCCCGCGCACCGCGATCACGCTGGCAATGCTGTGGAGCGTGGCGCTGCTCGGCTTCGCGCTGGTGCCGGTCTATCCGGTCGCGATCGCGCTATTGTTCTTCGCGGGCTTCTTCGAGCTCTCGTTCAACACCATGGCGCAGGCGCTGGTGCAGCTGAACGCGCCGCACGACATCCGCGGCCGCGTCGTCGGCCTCTACAACATGGCCGGCCTCGGCATGCGGGCCTTCAGCGGCATCACGGTCGGAGTAGCAGGCGCGGCGATCGGCATTCACTGGTCGCTTGGATTGTCAGCCGCCGTGCTGCTGGCGCTGCTGTGCCTGCTTTATGGGCGCGCCGCGAGGAAGCCGAGCCCCGCCTGAAGGTGTGGCTTTTCGAGCGCATCGTGTCTGTCCGTGTCCAGCGCGCCCGATCCTAACGCGGCATTAACCCTGTGCACCTTAGGGTCGCAAGGACTCCGCCCGGGCGGGGGGTCGGGTGTTGGAAATGGCGTTGGCGAACAAAAAATTTCTTCCGGCCGCCGAGGAGCGCAGGCGCTTCCAGCGGGTGAAGGTGCACCTGCTCGGCCGCTACATGCTGCCGGACCGCCGGGAATTCCCCTGCCAGGTGATCAACATGTCGCCGGGCGGCCTCGCTTTGCTCGCCCCCGGCATCGGCAATGTCGGCGACCGCGTGGTCGCCTATCTTGACCATATCGGCCGCGTCGAGGGCAAGATCACCCGGATCATCGACAACGGCTTCGCCATGACCATCGGTGCGACGCCGCGCAAGCGCGACAAGCTCGCCGCGCAGCTGACCTGGCTCGCCAACCGCGACATCCTCAATCTGCCGGAGGACCGCCGCCACGACCGTATCGTGCCGCGCAACCC
This sequence comes from Bradyrhizobium yuanmingense, assembly GCF_025200905.1. Classification (NCBI taxonomy): domain Bacteria; kingdom Pseudomonadati; phylum Pseudomonadota; class Alphaproteobacteria; order Hyphomicrobiales; family Nitrobacteraceae; genus Bradyrhizobium; species Bradyrhizobium yuanmingense. The sequence continues at coordinate 4,567,785 of NZ_CP104173.1, forward strand.
GATCGCGGTGCTGACGCTCGAGGACGGCACCAAGATGACCTGTCGCATCATCGACCTCTCGCTGTCGGGCGCGGCGATCGCTGCCGAGAACCGGCCACCGCTAAAATCGACGGTTCTGCTCGGCCGGGTCCAGGGCCGCGTGGTCCGAAACCTCGAGGACGGCTTCGCGCTGGAGTTCATGCACGAGCAGCCGGCGGAGACACTCGAAGAGAGCGTTACCGCGCGGTAAAGCGCAAGGACGCGAAAACCTCCATATTTCCAGGCTCGAAGGCGGCTTCCGCGATGCGGACGCCGCCTTTTTCATGTCCCGCGGTGAATGGCCAGCGGTTAACGGAGGGGCCGCAGATGAGCGCAAACAACGCTCCTCCCAGCGTTTCCGCGTTAATAGATAAAATTTGAATCAATTGCAGTCATATCCAATTTTACGCGAATTCTATTCAAGTATAGATCGAATTCGCCGCGCCTTTTACTTGCATTCGTCTCGACTTGACTTGGTCGACTTAGCGGCAACTCAAAAGCTCCGTGCGAAATGTGGTCCCAACAAGAAACGGGGGCCGCAATGTTTGACTTCAGGGGACGGGGGAAGGGACTGGCGCTGGCCGCCATGCTCTTCGGGATCAGCGCGGCAGCGCAGGCCGGCGAAGGCCGTCTGCTCTACGCGAGCCTCGGCGACACCACGCGTGCGCCGATCGGCTGGGTCGAGTTCTGCGCGGACAATACTGCCCAGTGCCAGGGCGCACCGCTGCAGCCGCGCGACATCGTGATGTCGCAGGCCGCATGGCGCGACCTCGTCAAGGTCAATCGCTGGGTCAACGAGACCGTCAAGCCTCTGACCGACCAGGAGCACTGGGGCGTGATCGAGAAGTGGTCGCTGCCGTCAGACGGTTACGGCGACTGTGAAGACTACGTGCTGTTGAAGCGCAAGATGCTGATGGATGCCGGCTGGCCGCGCCAGGCCCTGCTCATCACCGTGGTGCGCGACAAAAAGGGCGAAGGCCACGCGGTGCTGACGGTGAAGACCGACAAGGGCGAGTTCATTCTCGACAATCAGAACGAGAACGTCCTCGCCTGGACGGAGACCGGCTACCGCTTCGTCAAGCGCCAGTCGCAGAGCGATCCCAACGTCTGGGTCTCGCTGGGCGATACCAAGCCGGCGGTCTCCACCGCCAGCGCGAAAGATTAGTAGGAACGAGACAACAGGTTACGCGACCCGGTCACATCCCCACCCCTCCCCGTCCCAGACCGGTTCGCGCGCGGCCAGCCATCCCCCAATGGCTGGCCGCAACTTTTTGGGAAAGCGCGATCAGCTCTGCTGGCCTTGGCGCGACCAGGGTACGCGTGCGGCGGCAAAATCCCGCCAGCTATCCTGCAAGCCCTGCTGCATGCCGATCGATGCCCGCGCCTGCCAGCCGGCGATCGCGGCCGCCGCAATGGCGCTGTCGCGATCGTCAGCGCCGAGCCCATCGAGCAACGAGGCCGTCACCGCCATGTCATTGAAGACGCCGAGCTCCTCCTGCAAGCCGGCGAGCCGGCGTGCGAATTTTCGTGCGGACTTGCGATCCTCGTACAGCGGCAGCAGGAACTCGCTGAGATAGCGCAGCCGCTTGGTGGCGAGCCGCACGCGGTGCAGCTCGTCGACCGTCAGCGACTTGAAGCGGCGGCCGCGCTTGAGCACCTTCGCGTGCTGTTCCGACAGGACGCGCTGCGCGAAATTGACGGCGGGCTCGGCGAGCCGGCCGAGATCCTCGGGCGCGACGCCGTTGCGCCAGCCGCGCGCCTCGATCCAGCCGCCGAGGCCGATCAGGAAGAGCGCGCAGCGGCGATCATCGAGCGCGTGGCGGGCGCTGCGATAGGCTTCCGCCTGACGCTGAGCCGCGGCCCGCCCAAGCGCATCGAAGCCCGCGACCGAAGGACAGGCTCTTGCGATCGCCGGCAAGGTGTCGAGCTGGAACACGTCCCAGTCGCGCGCGGCGGACAGGCCTTGCGCCAGCCATTTGGCCTCCGAACGCAGCGCCTCGAGATTGCTGAGCGCGCCGACCGAACGCATCAGGTCGAGCGCGGATCGCAGCCGGCGCAGCGAGACGCGCAGCTGATGCACGCCTTCCGGATTGCGGCCGTCCTCGGCCGCCGGCAGCGATTGCAGCAGGTGAAGGAAGCAGGTGCGCAGGATGGTCGCGAAGGCTTCGTCGAGCGTCACGGAGGGATCGAGGCGAAGCTTGCGCGGCCGGCGTGCCGACGGCGGCAGGTCCGCGGCAAGGTCGAAGCCGCGCGCAGACTTGCTGCGGATGGACGGCTTCACCGTTCCGTGCTCCGCAACGCGCAGAGCGATCTCGTAGATCGCGCTCGCGCTGCCGCTCTTCAGCTCCAGCTCGATTTCGCTGACAGGAACCGACCGGTCGCCGGCCGTCAGCTCGCCCTGGTCGCAGGCGACCTCGACCGTGCCGGATGGCAGGTCGATGATGCGCGTGTGACGATGCACATCGGCCGTGAACACCGCTTCGAGCGGCTGCGCTTTGAGTCGCTCGCGAAGCTTCTCCGGAATGAACGGCATCGCCAAAGCGAGATCGGGCGCAAGCGAAGGCACGCTTGCTTCCCATTCGCCGCGACGCAACGGATCGTCCGCAACCTCGGTCTTCACGGTCTGCACGAAACGCGTGCCGCTCTGGCGGACGCGCAAGCTCAGGCCGGCACGACGAAGCGCCCGCTCGGGCGTGTCGTAGTAGACGGACTTGAGACGTTTGCGCGTGCCCTTGTTGCGTGCGTTCGCCGCGATCACGGGCGCTGCGCCGAAATGCGCCATGCGATCGGCACCGACGAGCAGCTTGAGCTCGATTTCGCCAACGGGAGATGCGGGCTGGGTTGGGCTCGGCGCGGGCGTCACGTCCTGCGATGGCGTCTGCTCAATGGCAGTGCGCTCCTCGACCGTCGCGGGTTCCACGCTGACGTCCTCGCGTTGCCCCGGCAAGCCAGTGAGGAGCTGCGTTCTCTTGGTGTTCCCAACAGAAGGATTGGCTTCCGGCGCGCCCGGAGTCTTGCGAGCCGGCGCAGCATCTGACTTTAGCATTTGCGGTAACATGACAGTTCAATGACAGGCGACAGGGATATAGCCTGTACAGCCTGCGAGGAATAGTCACATCAGATCGGCGCGCATCATGATTCACATGTAGCTCGCCAGGTAAAAGCTGCAGCAGCCGGCCCAAGCCCCCTTAAAGCCTGACCACGACACGCCGAGAGATGCCGCTCATTCTGCCGCTTCAAGATTGGCCGGCTTTTCAGCCTCGCCGAGCGGGGAAACCGCCGGGCCGTTGAGCGCGGTGCCATCGGGTGCAAACTGCGATCCGTGACATGGGCAGTCCCAGCACTGTTCGAGTGAGTTCCAGTGCACGACGCAGCCCAAATGGGTGCAGCTCGCCGAATGCAAATGCAAATGTCCGCTTCGGTCCCGGCACGCCGCGATCTTCTTCAGACCGCTTCGGAAGAGGCGCCCCTCGCCGGGCCGCAGTTGTTCAGCGCTCGCGATTTCACTTGCGGTGAGATACTCCGCGAAATTCTTGATAGGGGTGATGTTCTCGCTGATGAACTCGCCGATGTTCCTTTGAATCTTCCGCGACGGAGCGTAGACGTCCTCCCAGGCACTTGCGCCGCTGGTGATGAGATCCGCGATCAGCATGCCGGCCACGAGCCCGTTGGTGATCCCCTGCCCGGAGTCGCCGCTGACAACGAATACATGCTCCTCGCCGGGGCTGCGGCCGATGAAGCCGGCGAAATCGACCGGCTCCAGCACCTGACCCGACCACCGATGGGTGACCTCGCGCAAATCCGGCAATCGCTCGCGCGCCCAGCGCTCAAGCGCGTCAAGGCGCTGTGCGCCATCATTCGCCTCACCCGACTTGTGATCTTCGCCGCCGATGATCACGATGTCCTCGTCGGCTGACAACGGTTGGAGGCGGACATAATGATAAGGATCGAGCGTATCCCAATAGAGCGCATCCTCCATGGCGCCCGCGGCAATCTTCGCGGCGAGCGCATATGTGCGGTAAGGCGCCTGCTTGGTGTGGATCGCCACCTGAACATTGACGGGCGAGTTGGTCGCAACCACCACGTCGGCGGCGTGAACCTCGTAGCCTGAGGCGGTGGTGACGACCATGCTACCCTGGCGTTGCTGGATGCTCTCGACGCAGGTGTCAGCATAGAGCTGGGCGCCCCGGCGCTGCAGTGCGCTCGCCAGACCGGCGAGATATTTAGTCGGATGCAGGCGCGCCTGGCGCGGAAAGCGCAGCGAACGCGTCTGACCCCTGTCATGGAATGGTGTCGGATTAATGCAATTTTCGACAGGAATCTGCAGCTTGCGACAGCAGTCCAATTCACTATCCAGCTCGGATGCGGACGTTCCGGATGCCAGTACCCAATAGCCATCGACGCGCTTAAAACCGCAATCGATGTGCTCGGCGCCTTGGATGGCCTCGACGCGATCGATCGCGGCAGCGACGCTCTGATAGTAACGCCGCGCACAGTCAGGGCCGCGGACTCGCACAAACGCATCATAACCATCATCAAGCGCGGTCGCCAGATGCGCCGTGGTGCGCGCCGTCATCCCGCTGCCGATGCGGCCGCGATCGATCACTGCGACCGAACGTCCATGGCAAGCAAGTTCATATGCGACCGAAAGCCCGGCTATTCCGGAGCCGACCACGGCAACGTCCACGCCGACCGTACTCGACAGCACCGGAGCTTCGGCGACAGATACGTCCATCCAGAGGGACCACGTGTGCTCATCCCGTACATTCATGGCGCTACTCCTCGGAAGAACAAACGATGCAGCAGAATGACGGTTCCTATGTGCGCTATCGAACGAAACGCCGATGAGATGGCCGCATTCATTAGGAACCTTCATCGTGCTCGCGCTTGAACCGGCATGAAAAGTCCATCACCGGGGATGCGCAGGGCGCTGCGCCAGGCGCGATTGTACGGGCACCTGCTCGTCCGCAACGACAGGCTGTATCACCCGGGCGGCAATCATCCGATCTGCTCGATACAGCTTGCACGAGAGATGGTCAGGTCAGGATGGATGACCAAGCACGACGGCGAATACGAGATCACGGCAGAGGGGCAGCTTGCCGCCGAAAGCGAACTCGGTCGCTGAGGAGCCGATGCGGCACCGTCCAATTCCCGGCCGGGAGTCGGGCCTGTTGACTGATCCGGCGATTACATCATTGACTAGCGGAACGGTCCTCACAAAGAGCTGCCATGCCCTCGTTCCGTCCCGTTATCGCGTTGTCGAGAGGCCTCGAGGTCCTGCGCGTCATCAACCAGGAACGGCAATCGACTGTAGGCTCGCTGCATAAGGCGACGGGCCTCAACAAGGCAACAATCGTCCGCATGCTCGAAACGCTGGAGCATGAAGGATATGTGGTGCGGCGCGCCGAGCCGCCCAGCTATGCCCCGACCGGACGGGCGCTCCTGCTCAGCGCCGGCTACGACGAACCCAATTGGATCGGCGGTATCGCCGAACCGATGCTCAACAAGTTTCGCCAACAGATTCAGTGGCCCTCGGACGTGGCCGTGCTCGACGAGGAATCCATGGTGATCGCACATACGACCCGGATCGGCGGTTCGCTGCTCTTCTACCGTCCGCCGGGTTTTCGCTTTCCCGTGCTGGGCACCTCGATGGGGCGCGCCTATTTGGCGTTTTGCGAACCGGCCGAGCAGGAGCGCATCGCGGCGCGCCTTGCCCTCAGCCCGGAGCCCTGGAACGACCTCGCCCGCAATCCCGCCAAACTCACCAAGGTGCTGCGCGCGATCCGGAAAGCCGGATTCGCAGTGATGGACGAGAGCTACAGCCGCCGCATCTTCGGCGGCGCCGTCTGGGCGATCGGCGTTCCCGTCGCTGTTCCGAACCGCCTGTTCGCAAGCATGAACGTGATGATGCTGCGCGAGGCCGTCAGCACCGAGGAAGGTCTCAGGCGCTTCGTGCCTCAGATGAAGAAAGTCGCCTCCGCACTGGCCGAGACGCTCAGCGCCAGGCTTGCTGCGGCCGGCCCGTCCGCGGCCGCCAAGAGCTAGCCATTTCACACAATGAAATGTTGTTTCTATTTGGCTCTGCTCGTGTGACATCTCTGCCCGGCGGCCAAAGGGCGCCCAAAGACGCAACAAAACGGGAGGGGCAAGTGAGGACATTCGTCGCAATGCTGGGCGCTGCGATTGCAGGCCTGGTGCTGGCCACGGCTGATGGGGCTGCGGCCGAAGCCTGGCCGACCAAAGCAATCAAGATCGTCGTGTCGACGCCCGCCGGCGGCATCACCGATGCGTTCGCCCGCGCCTATGGCGATTACATCTCTCAGAAGCTCGGACAGCCGGTCGTCGTCGAAAACAAGACGGGAGCGAGCGGCGCGCTGGCAGCCCAATCGGTCAAGGATTCGCCGGCGGACGGCCATACGCTGATGTACACGATCTCGTCCACGCTGCTCGGAAACCGGCTGCTGCTGAAGTCGCTCGCCTACGATCCGGACAAGGATTTCACGATCGTCGCGATGACGCCATCGGGTCATCTGCCGCTGGTCGTCCATTCCGCCACCGGTGCAAAGTCCATCGAAGATTTCGTCGCCTATGCGCGCCGCAACAAGGTCACGGCCGGCTCGTATGGGATCGGTTCGTTCGCGCACATCGCGATCGCCGAGCTCAATCGCCAATACGGCCTCGACATCCCCATCGTGCATTACCGCGGCGAAGCGCCGATGTGGCAGGACTTGGCGGCCGGCGTCATCCAGGCCGCGACCGGCAGCTACCAAGCCGCGCTTCCGGTCCTTGATACCGGCGTCGGCCGCGCGATCGCTGTTCCGTCACTGGTTCGCATGAAGAAGCTGCCGGACACCAAGACGTTCACCGAGCAGGGGGTCACCGGCAAGGTCTTCCAGCTGACCAGCTTCACGACCCTGGTGGCGCCCGCTGCGACGCCGACCGACCGGATCGAGCTGCTCGCCAAGCTGATGGTCGAAGGCGGCAAGACCGAGCGTGTCCAGAAGCTGCTGGAGGCCTTCGGGGTCGATGCGCCGGCAATGGACCGCGCATCCTCGGTCGCCCTCTACGAAAAAGAAGGGCCGGTCTGGCTGGAATCGATCAAGAATCTCGGATTGGAGCCACAATAGCGTCCGGACCCGCCGATCCCGTGCGCTGGCGACGCCCTTCTCACGCCCCCAGCACGTCCGCCAGCCGCAGTTCGTCGGCGGCGGGATCCTTCAGGAACAGCTCCGCCTCGATCTCGTTCAGGTGCGACAGCATCAAGGCGCTCGCGCGCGCCTTGTCGCGCTTGCGGATCGCGGCGACGATCTCGGCGTGATGATCGGTGCCGCACGCGGGCGTGTCGTGACGGCGGTAGAGCAGGATGATGAGCGAGGAGCGCGCGATCAGCTCCTTCAGGAAGCCGAGATAGATGCTGTGGCCGCTCATCTCGGCGACGAGACGATGAAACTCGCCGGAGAGCCGCACCGAGGCGCGGGCATCGCCGCGCAACTCGGCCTCGCGTTCTTCTGTGAGATGGTGCTGCAGGCGATCAAGCCAGGCCGGCGAGATCGCGTCAATGGCGCGGTCCACGATGCTGGGCTCGATCAGGCGCCGCGCCTCGAACACCTCACGGGCATCAGCCGGCGTCGGGCGCGCAACGAAAGCGCCGCGATTCTTCTCGATGTTGACGATGCCCTCATGCGCAAGCTGCTGCAGCGCTGAGCGCACCAGCGTCCGGCTCGCGCCGTAGATGTCGCCGATCTCGTCCTCCCCGAGCTTGGTGCCCGGCAGCAGGCGATGCTCGAGGATCGCGGCGGTCACACCCTCCCGGATACGGCTGACGCGATCGCTCGCGTCTGGCGCATCGGATTTCTGGCGGGTCTTGGCGGCCATGATTGTGAGGGCTCGATCGACGAACGTTCGGCCTGCAATGTTAGTCGACGAGCTGTATCCAATCACAGGCGAAACTTTATACAATCTTCGCCCGTTTTGTGTGCAGCTGGCTGCACGGGTGACGGCCCGACAAATTGGGACGGAATCGATCTAACGATCTGACTCCGCTGCACAGTTTTTGAAATTCGCATCGTCGCGGGCTGTTGGCACGGACCTTGCGGAGAGAGGCGGGACGCAACGCCCCTCCTCGGACACGCCATGGCCATTCCCGCCGCTCTCGAACTGGTCGCCGTCACCAAGCGCTACGACGCCACGCTGGCCGTTGACAACGTCAACCTGAAGATCCCGGCCGGCACCTATTGCTGCCTGCTCGGCCCCTCCGGCTGCGGCAAGACCTCGACGCTGCGCATGATCGCAGGTCACGAGGCGGTTAGCGAAGGCGACATCATCCTCGGCGCGCAGAACGTCACCGACCTCGAGCCCGCCAAGCGCGGCACCGCGATGATGTTCCAGTCCTACGCTCTGTTTCCGCACCTCTCCGTGCTCGACAACGTCGCCTTCGCCCTGAAGATGCGCGGCATCGACAAGCCGACGCGGCACAAGCGCGCCGGCGAATTGCTCGAGCTGGTCGCGATGAGCCAATATGCAGGCCGTCTTCCGGCGCAACTCTCCGGCGGCCAGCAGCAGCGCGTCGCGCTCGCGCGCGCGCTGATCACCGAGCCGCAGATCCTCCTGCTCGACGAGCCGCTCTCGGCGCTCGATCCGTTCCTGCGCGTCAAGATGCGCGGCGAGCTGAAGCGGCTGCAGCGCGAGCTCGGCATCAGCTTCATCCAGGTTACCCACGGCCAGGAAGAGGCGATGGCCCTCGCCGACCACATCGTGGTGATGAACCACGGCAGGATCGAGCAGCAGGGCACGGCGCGCGACATCTTCCATCGTCCCCGCACCGAATTCGTGGCCCGATTCATCGGCGGACACAACGTGCTCAGCGACGCCGGGAATCTCATCGCCGTTCGCGCCGATCAGCTCGGCATCGTGCCGTTCGTCGACGGCGCCTTCGGCGCGCCGGCGCTGCTGACCCAGACCGAGTACCAGGGCTCCTACATCGCCGTCTCGCTCACGCTCGACGACGGCACCGCCCTGTTCTCCCACGTTCCCGAGGCCACCTTCGACGTGCATCCGTTCCGCCCGGGCGATCGCGTGCTGGCGACCTGGGATCCCGCCAAGGCGCAACGCCTGCAATAGCACCCTTCACCACGGAATGCGCAACACAGAGGAGTGAGCGAAATGACCGAGACGACCAGGAAGACCGGCGTCAGCCGCCGCACGCTATTGAAGGGCACCGCGGGTCTCGCCGGCCTCGCCGCCGGCTCCGGCGCGATCACCGGCTTTCCTTACGTGAAGTCGGCCGATGCGAAGGTGCTGCGCTATCTCGGCACGGCCGTGAACGAGGGCGACGACATCGCCAAGCAATGCCTGAAGGACACTGGTATCAAGATCGAATACATCACCGCAACCACGGACGACGTCACCAAGCGCGTGATGACCCAGCCGAATTCCTTCGACGTGCTTGATACCGAATATTTCTCGCTGAAGAAGCTGGTGCCGTCGGGCAACATCCTTGCGCTCGACGCCAAGAAGATCAAGGAGTTCGGCAACATCACGCCCGTCTTCACCAAGGGCGAGACGCCCGGCGGCAAGAAGATCGGCGGCCAGGGCACCGCGCCCTGGAAGGTGCTCTATCTCGAAGGCAAGGACTCCAAGAAGTTCGCGACGTCGGCGACCGAATTCGTCACGCTGATCCCGACCGTCTACAACGCCGACACGCTCGGCATCCGCCCCGACCTGATCAAGCGTCCGATCACCACCTGGGCCGAGCTGCTCAACCCCGAATTCAAGGGCAAGGCTTCAATCCTCAACATCCCCTCGATCGGCATCATGGATGCCGCCATGGTCGTGGAAGCCTCCGGCAAGTACAAATATGCCGACAAGGGCAACATGACCAAGGAAGAGATCGATCTCACCATGAAGGTGATGACCGAGGCCAAGAAGGCCGGCCAGTTCCGCGCCTTCTGGAAGGACTTCAACGAGAGCGTCAACCTGATGGCCTCGGGCGAGACCGTGATTCAGTCGATGTGGTCACCGGCGGTCACCAAGGTGCGCTCGATGGGCATCCCCTGCACCTTCCAGCCGCTGAAGGAAGGCTACCGGTCCTGGGCTTCCGGCTTCTGCGTGTCGAAGGGCGTCTCGGGTGCCAAGCTCGAATGGGCCTATGAATTCGTGAACTGGTTCCTGTCGGGCTTTGCCGGCGCCTATCTCAACCGCCAGGGCTATTACTCCGCCGTGCTCTCTACCGCGAAGGCCCACATGGAGCCCTACGAATGGGCCTACTGGATGGAAGGCAAGCCGGCCGAGAAGGACATCAAGGCGCCCGACGGCTCGCTGCTTGAAAAGGCCGGCGCGGTGCGTGACGGCGGCTCCTACGAGGATCGCATGGGCGGGGTCGCGTGCTGGAACGCCGTGATGGACGAGAACGACTACATGGTCCGCAAGTGGAACGAGTTCATCGCGGCGTAACGGACATGTCGGAAGAGGTCCTGCAACAGGCAGCCCCGGGCTTGATCCCGGGGTCGGGCACAGCGCGCGCCGCAAAGCCGACGCGCCTGTCGCCGTCCTTCATCTCCTGGCTCCAGGCCGGGCCGATGATGCTGGTGTTTCTCGCGTTCTTCCTCATTCCGCTCGTCTTCGTCGTCATCGTCTCGTTCTGGGACTACAACGAATACCAGCTGCTGCCGGCTTTCTCCGGCCGCGGCTACACCGACACGTTCGAAGGCTGCATCGCGCAGCTCCCTGAGCTCTGCACCATCGCCAAGACCTATCTGAAGACGCTGAAGCTCTGCTTCCTGGTCTGGGCCATCACCCTCTTCGTCGGCTTCTGGGTCGCCTACTTCCTCGCCTTCCACGTCAAGTCCAAGACCTGGCAGATGGGCTTGTCGCTGCTCTGCACGATCCCGTTCTGGACCTCCAACGTGATCCGCATGATCGCCTGGATCCCGCTGCTCGGCCGCAACGGCCTCGTGAACACCGGCCTGATGAAGACGGGCCTGATAAACCATCCCGTGGAATGGCTGCTGTTCTCCGAATTCTCCGTGGTGCTGGCACTGGTGCACCTCTTCACCTTCTTCATGGTGGTGCCGATCTTCAACTCGATGGTGCGCATCGACAAGTCGCTGATCGAGGCCGCCTATGATGCCGGCGCCAGCGGTTTCCAGACCCTCGTCAACGTCATCATTCCGCTGGCCAAGCCTGGCATCGTGATCGGCTCGATCTTCGTCATCACCATCGTGATGGGCGACTTCATCACCATCGGCGTGATGGGCGGCCAGCAGATCGCCGCCGCCGGCAAGATCATCGAGACGCGGGTCAACGCGCTGCAATTCCCCGCCGCCGCGGCCAATGCCGTGATCCTCCTCGCAATCACCTTCCTGATCATCACCATGATGTCGCGCATCGTAGACATCAAGAAGGAGCTCTAGAGCATGAAGGAAGGACGCCCGCGCTCGTTCTACGTGCTCGCGATCTTCTTCGCGGCCTATGTGCTGTTTCTCTATGGGCCGATGATCGCGATCTACGTGCTGTCGTTCCAGGGGCCGCAGGGCGGCCTCACCTTCCCTATGAACGGCGTATCGACCTTCTGGATCGCAAAATTGTTCCAGGGCACCGGCATCGTCGATCTCGGTGCCGCCTTCCGCCGCTCGCTGCTGCTCGGCATCGTCGTGATGATCGTCACCGTCGTGCTGTCGGTCGCCGCCGGCATGGCGTTCCGGCGCAAGTTCAAGGCGCAGAGCATCCTGTTCTACTCGGCGATCGCCAGCCTCATCGTGCCCTCGATCATCACCTCGCTCGGCATCTCGCTCGAGTTCCGCATCATCGACGACCTGATCAAGGCGCATTGGAACGAGAATTTCGAGACCTCGATGGGCCTGCTGACGTCCGGGCTCGGCGCGCACCTGACCTGGACGCTGCCGTTCGGGCTGCTCATCATGTTCGCGATCTTCAACCGCTTCGATCCGCGGCTGGAAGAGGCCGCGCGCGATCTCGGCGCGACACCGTGGCAGACCTTTCGTCATGTCGTGCTGCCGATCATCCTGCCCTCGGTGATCGGCATCGGCCTGTTCGGCTTCACGCTGTCCTGGGACGAGCTCGCACGCTCCAGCCAGGCGATCGGCGCCGTGAACACGTTGCCGCTGGATCTTCAAGGCCTCACCACCACCGTGACCAACCCCGACATCTACGCGCTCGGCACCGTGATCTCGGCGGTCTCGTTCACGGTCATCACGCTTGCGCTCGGCACCATTCACGTGCTCAACAAGCGGCAGGCGGCCAAGGGCTCGGACGCCGGCAAGGGACTCGTGTGAGATAAGGACTCGTCTGTTCTGATGCGGCTTCACGTCGTCAATCCCAACACAACCGCGTCGATGACGGCGAAGATCGCCGCTGCCGCGCGCAGCGTTGCCCTCGCGGGCACCGTGATCGATGCGCGTCAGCCGGCGATGGGCCCGGTCTCGATCGAGGGGTTTTACGACGAAGCTTTCGCGGTGCCCGGCATGCTCGGCTGCATCCGCGAGGCCGATCGCGACGGCGCGGACGCACACATCATCGCCTGCTTCGACGACACCGGCCTGGATGCCGCGCGTGCCGCCGCCAAGGCGCCGGTGATCGGCATCGGCGAGGCCGGCTTCCACCTCGCGAGCCTGATCGCGGCGCGCTTTGCCGTGGTGACCACGCTCGGCGTCTCCATCGTGCCGCTCGAGCACAATCTGCGGAAGTACGGCCTGGCCGAACGCTGCGCCCGCGTCCGTGCCGCCGAGGTCCCGGTGCTGGCGCTGGAAGAGCGCAACATTGATGCGCTCGGCAAGATCTCAGCGGAGATCACCGCCGCCGTCCGTGACGACCGGGCAGAAGCGATCGTGCTCGGCTGCGCCGGCATGGCCGATCTCGCAGGCGAGCTCGCCGCCGCGCACGGCCTGCCCGTGATCGACGGCGTCGCGGCCGCGGTGACGCTGGCGGAATCACTGGTGCGACTTGGACTGAAGACCTCCCGGCTCGGGCCCTATGCGGCACCGCGCGCAAAGAGCTATTCCGGGCCGTTCTCGCAATTTCAGCCTTGATCCCTGCCCGCTGCGCGGCGCTCCCGGGCTGCAAGAGCCGCTGATCACTGGTTTTTTGCCGCTCAGCCTCTTTTTGGTCCCATTCCTTGCCGAAACGTAAGGCTTTCGGGACGCCCCGGTGACCCCTCTGGGTTGCCGGTCTTCGCCACTCACCAAGTTTCAATTTGGGTTTTGTCAGCGATGATCGATCTCGCCCAGGACAGGCCGTCCAACACCCTCCTTCGCCTTGGCGCCCAGCCGATCGCGCTGACTGCTGCAGCCCTCCTGCTGCTGATCGCGGGCGTGACGTCGATCGCAATCTGGCGGGCCTATACCGGTGCCGCCCCCGAGAGCGACCGGGTGGTGGCCTCGCGGCAGCTTCAGGCCCGCACCGCCCAGGCCTCCGAGCAGCTGGTCGAGAAGACCAAGGGGCTGGAGGCGACCCAGCAGGAATCGATCGACCAGCTCCAGGTGGTGCAGGACCAGCTTCAGACGATGAAGCGGCTGCTGGCGGCGCAACAGGCCGACACCAAGCGCCTGTCGGAGCAGGTTACGGCCTTGAACGAATCCATCGACGGCTTGCGGCAGTCCTTTGCCAGTGCACGGGCGACCGAGGTCGAGACTCCATCGGTTACCCGCAGGAAACCAGCGCGGCGCGTCCACGCCAGCGCCCGCAAGCGCTCGGGCGGCTGAGCCGGGCACGGTGCGGGAACTTTATTTTCGCCACTTGTGAACTGGATCACATTCGCCGGTATGATTCCGCGCGATGCTCGCCGTTACCGGATGGCGTGAGCCGATTTCAATATCCGGGGCTGGCAAGGTCGTTGACGGTATACTGCGTCAACGACCTTGTTTTTTAACAGCTATTTCGCCTCACTCGCAGACGTCGACTTGGCGGTAGCGCCATCCCGACGGGGTCATGACGCGCTTGCGCACGACGTAGCAGCCGCCATAACCGTCGTTGTAGCCGACGCCATAATAGGTGGGGCCGCCGTAATAGGGGTAGCCGTAGCCGTAATAACCGCCGTAGTAGCCGGCGCCGGCGAGACCTACCCCGATCCCGACCCCTGGCCAGAAGCCGCCGCCATGCCAATGACGGTGCCCCCAGCCATGGAAGCCGCCACCATGGAAACCACCGCCGTGAAAACCTCCACCACGTCCGAAACCGCCGCCCGCCTCGGCCTTTTGGGGCGCCGACAGCCCGACCGCCGCCACGGCCAGCGCCGTCATCATCATCCTGCGTAACATCACTCGATCCTCCGCGTGGAGGTTGCTCCACGCTTCAAAGCAGGACCAAGCTACCGTCAGTCGGTCATTCGTGACAGCCACACTGTCTCACTTCCGCGCGAGCATCGGCAGCCCGCGGCAGATGCGAGCTGCCGCCGGCCGCTATGCCGCCGCTGCCGGCCGTTCGGTCCGATCCTCAACCATGGTTACGAACATGTGGGACTCCTCACCGGCGCCCCCAACCTGGATGCGGCGGGCGCAGATGACGCGGCGCCCGCGGACGGGATTGTCGATGGTATCGATGATCGGCTCGAGCTGCTGCCGCTGTGCGAGCAACTGCTGGTCGCGCCGCTCGATCAATTCGGCAGCCTCCACGGAGAACAATTCCCGCGCCGTCTTGCCGATGATCTCGCCGCGCGACATGCCGATCATCTTCTCGGCGGCCTTGTTGACGAAGACGTAGCGCAGATTGCGCGCGTCCTTGGCGATGATGCCCTCGGCCACGTTCTCGATGATAGTGGCGAGAAAGCGCTCCATCCGTTCGAGAATGCGTTCGCGGTGGCGCTGTTCCGTGACGTCCTCCTGCACCGACACCCAGCCGCCGCCGTCCATCGGGCGCTCGTAGATCTTGATGATGCGGCCGTCGTTCAGCGCGATCTCGTACGACGTCGGCTGGCGTTTGGCGATGCGGTCGAGCACCGCCGCGACGTATTTCGTGACGTCGCCGCTGAACAATCCGCTCTCGACCCTGTGCTGGAGGATCTCCTCGAGACTCGACCCGGTCTGGATCGTCTCAGGCAGATTGTAGATCCTGCGGTAATTGGCGTTCATCGCGACCACATTGGCCTTGCCGTCGAGCATGATCAGCCCCTGCGGCATGTTGTTGATCGCTGCCGAAAGCTGCCACTTCTTGGCCTGGTACTTGTCGTTGAACTTGTCGCGCTCGGTCATCGCCGCGTCGCGCGCCTGCGCAGTGCCGAGCTCGAGCTCCTCGAGCTCGAAGATGCGCGCCACCGCGTCACGGAAATTCTGCACCGCGCGCGCAAGGCGCCCGATCTCGTCGTGACGGCGCAGATGCGGCACCTCGCTCTTGACGTCGCCCTGCGCGATCCGGTCGGTCGCCTGCGTGATATCGGCGAGCGCGCCGATCACCGAGTTCCGCATGACGACGACGTTCAACGCCGCGAGCATCAGCGCCACGAGCCCCAGCGCGAACAGATAGGCGGCTGCGTAGCGGTGGCTGTCGGCGAGTTCGTCCGCCTCGCGGGCGCGCTGTTCGTAGATGCGCTCGAGCGCTTCGAGATCGCTGTTGAGCTTGCTGCGCAGGGTGCGATTGGCGTCGTTGTCGCCCCACTCGCGGGCCGCGGCCGGGCTGATCCCGACGCCGCGGCGCACCAGCTCCTGGCGGAAGTCGATGAATTGCTGGATGCGCTGGCGGAAGGAAGAGAACAGCTCGGCGTCGTCGTCGCCCACCGTGCGCTCCATGCTCTTCACGGCCTCGGCGAGCTCGCGGTTGCGCCGCACCAGCCCGTCCGCGAACTGCTTCATCGCGGCACGATCGGCGGACATGTAGATGCCGCGCGATTCCATCACGACGGCGTAGATCAGGGCGTTGATGCGCCCGACGCCGACCGCCGCGTCGGCGGAGGTGGCATGCAGGTGGCGATACGTCGTCTGCAGGCGCACTGACTGGACCGACATCACCAGCAGGAAAGTGGTGACGATCGCGAGAAAGGCGGCGATGCTGTAGACCTTCTCCGCGACCGTCAGCGTGTCGGCGCCGCGCACGAAACGGACCAATTTCTTCAAGAATTTGGTTCCGGCACTGAAGCCGGATTCCAGCGCCGCAGCTCCCATGGCGCTGCTCCTCCTGGTTGAAAACGCTGGATGATAAGCGTGATCGCGCTAGCAGAGGATTAAAGCGCCAACCTGTATTTTTACGGTATGGAGCCGTGGCACGGCTGAGGCGAAGCGCGGCCGGGCGGGCCGGTCAGCCGATCCGTTTCAGGCCCTGCTTGAAGCGCGGACCGTTGGCTACGTAGAACCGGGCCGCGCTCCCCATCTTCTGCACCTGGGCGTCGTCGAGCGTGCGAATCACGCGGGCCGGCGAGCCGATGATCAGCGAGCGCTCGGGGAACTCCTTGCCCTCGGTGATGACGGAGCCCGCGCCGACGATGCTGTTGCGGCCGATCTTTGCCCCGTTCATCACGATCGAGCCCATGCCGATCAGCGCGCCCTCCTCGATGGTGCAGCCGTGCAGGATGACGTTGTGGCCGACCGTGCAATTCCTGCTGATGACAAGCGGAAAGCCGAGATCGGTGTGGCAGGTCGAGCCGTCCTGCACATTGGCGCCCTCGCCGACCTCGATCCACTCATTGTCGCCGCGCAGCACCGCGCCGAACCAGACGCTCGCGCCCGGCTTCAAGCGCACCCGGCCGATCACGGTCGCGGTCTCGGCGATGAAATAATTGCCGTCGGCGGGAAGGTCGGGCGCCTGCCCGTCGAGCTCGTAGATGGCCATTGGCTGTCTCCTGTCGCGTTGACGATTGGCATAGCCAAACGGCAGCCGCGACGCAAAGGGCCGGCCGCGCTCGAGGCACTTCGGATCAGACCAGAAGGCCGGCGGCGCGCAGCGTCATCAGGAAAAAGGTGCCGCTCATCATGCTCCAAAAGGCAGCGATGACGGTCGCCATCATCACGAATTCCATGCGGCGGCTTTCCACCCGCACGCCGCGCAGCGTGTTGCGCATGATGATGAAGGGCGCGGCGAACACCAGGAAGGGAACTGCCGCGAAGGTTTTCGGGGCCACGCCGTCCTGCAGCAGGCCGAAGCCGGCGGGCCGCTGCGCCAGCGCCTGGTATCCGTTCACGAGCGCGCCCGCGAGCGCGAAACCGATGCCGATCGAGAAGAAGGTGTTGAGAGCTTCAGGTGTCATCGGAAGTGCTCCGCCCTTACACAACGCGCGTGCCTTCCTGTGACAAACAGAGCCCGTTAACGCTACATTATCCTTAAGGAAAGGTTAACGCGGCCGGCAGTCCCATGCAGGGGCCGTCCCGATCCAAGCGGCCGGGAACGCTGCGCGAAAGCGCCGTCGCATGGCATATTCGCCGCTGATTCGTCGGCCATCGGCCGACCTCCGGTCGACCTCGCACAATTCATGGCATTGTTCTCGGCAGCTCCCCTCAGGTCCCCCCGCACGCGCACCCGGGCGCATGTCGTGCCGATCGTGCTCGGCGGCGCGGCGGCGGTCGCAGCTGTCGCGCTCGTCGCCTATCTGCTGTGGCCGACCTGGGGCAGCCGGGGCGCGAACGCGCCGGACAAGCTGCCGGTGAGCGTCGGCGGCACGTTGTTCAACCTGCCGGTGACCGCGATCCGGATGAAGATCCAGCGGCACTCGGGGCCGCAGGAGCGCATCGATCTCGACTTCCTCTATCCCTCGCTGGAGCCGCCCGGCGCGCCCAAGCACGTCACCTCCGACACGGCGGAGGCGGCGCTGCAGTCGATCGACCGCATCTTCCTGTCGATCGCCGCCCATCACGATGCGCTCTCGCCCGAGCAGCGCACGGCCACGATCTATCCGCGCTATCTCGACCCGGCCGCGGCAAGCCCAGCGGACGGCCTGACGATGCGCATGTTCCGCACCGACACGCCCTACGGCAGCGAGGACCTCTATTCGGCTGCGAGCCCCGCGCTCACCGCGCGCTGCACGCGCGATGCCGCCACCCCCGGCATGTGCCTCTCCGAGCGCCGCGTCGGCGGCGCCGACCTCACCTTCCGCTTTCCACGCAGCTGGCTGTCGCAGTGGCGCGAAGTGGCGGAGGCGATGGAGAGGCTGACCGCGCAGCTGCGCGGGCCGCGTGGCTAAGGGCGGTCGGCTTACTGTAGGCTGGAGCCTCCAAACCAAAAAATCGAAAACAACCCCATGCACAGTAGCCAAGCGTTGGCAGCATCGAGTCTTTTCGTTTTTTTCGAATAACGATTGACCCATCGGGCCAAAACAGGGCATGATGGCCGTGATGCGTGGCACGGGGTTGCCCGGATGGCGCATGGATGTGTGACTGATATCACTGAGCATAGATTGCGATTGGCCATGCTGCGAATAATCTGACGCTATTGCATTCGGGGGCTGGAATGCGGCTTCGGCTGTTTGTTTTGTTGATGTTTGCGATCTGCGTGGGAGCGGGCCCGGCGCTGGCTGAGAAGCGCGTCGCGCTGGTGATGGGCAACTCGGCCTACAAGAACGTGGCGCGGCTGGCGAACCCCGCGAACGATGCCACCCTGGTCGGCGGCATGTTCAGGAAGGCCGGGTTCGATACCGTCGACATCAAGCTCGACCTCAACGGTTCGGAGATGCGCCGGGCGCTGCGTGACTTCGGCGGCAAGGCGCGGGATGCTGGGGTCGCGGTGGTTTATTACGCCGGTCATGGCATTGAACTGGACGGCGTCAACTATCTGATCCCGACAGACGCGACGCTGGAGACCGACAGCGACGTGCTGGACGAAACGATCGCGCTGGACCGCGCGCTGTTCGCGGTCGAACCTGCAAAGCAGCTGCGCCTGATCATCCTCGATGCATGTCGCGACAACCCGTTTGCCAAGACGATGAAGCGTACCATCGCCTCGCGTGCCATCGGCCGCGGCCTCGCAAAGGTCGAGCCAACCAGCCCGAATACGATGATCGCGTTCGCCGCGAAAGCGGGCTCGACGGCGTCCGACGGCGACTCCAAGAACAGCCCGTTCGCGGCGGCTCTCGTCGAACGTCTGCCGACGCCCGGGCTCGATCTGCGCAAGGCGTTCGGCTTCGTGCGCGACGACGTGCTCAAGAATACCGGCTACAAGCAGGAGCCGTTTGTGTACGGCTCGCTCGGCGGCGACGACGTGGCCCTAGTTCCGGCCAAGCCGGTCGCGACCGGACCGCAGGCGAACCCGGACAGCGAAATCCGGCGCGACTACGAACTGGCGCTCCAGCTCGGCACGCGCGACGTTTGGACCGCATTCCTCAATCGTTATCCCAGCGGCTTCTATACCGATCTCGCCAAGGCTCAACTCAACCGGATTTCTGCCGAAGACGCCCGCGCTGCAGCGGCCGAGAAGGCGCGGGCGGCCGAGGAGGAGAAGGCAAAGCTTGCCGCCGAACGGGCCAAGAAGGCCGAGCAGGAGAAAGCCGCAGCAGCGGCCAAGGCTGCCGAAGATGCTCGGATCGCCGCGGAGAAGGCCAAACGGATCGAAGAGGCCAAGGCGGCGGCCGCCGAGCAGCGCAGGAAAGATGCAGAAGCAGCTGCCAAGGCACTGGCCGACAAGCAGGCTGCCGAGAAGGCGCTGGCCGAAAAGATCGCCAGCGAAAAGGCAGCGGCTGAGCTAGCCGCCAAAGAGAAGGCTCAGCGTGACGCTGAGCAGAAGGTCGCGGCCGTGGCCCCTGCTCAATCGGCGCCCTCGCTCTCGCCGCTGGAAACCGCCAAGCTGGTTCAGTCGGAGCTCCGTCGCGTCGGTTGTCTGGCCGTCGCCGCCGACGGCGACTGGAATGCGTCATCACAGCGCTCACTGACGCTGTTCAACCAATATGCGGGAACGAAGCTCGACCCCAAGCTCGCGAGCTTCGAGGCGCTCGACATGATCAAGTCCAAGCCGGGCCGGGTCTGCCCGCTGGTGTGCAATCGGGGCTTCAAGGCGGACGGCGATACCTGCGTCAAGATCGCGTGCCGCGCCGGCTATCGCGTCAACGACGACAATGAATGCGAGAAGGTGCAGGACAAGAAGCCGGTCGCGACCCGCGAGGATGCCACGAACCGAGACGCCGAACGGAAGCAAGTTGAATCCAGGCCTGCGAAGCCTCAGACGAGTGGGCAGATAGTTTGCGGCGTGGGAATTGGTGGTTGCCGCCCTGTTCGCCCCGGCTGTCGGCTTGAACAAAAGAATTCAAGCAACGTCGAGGTCTGCAATTGAGCACGTAAAGGCCGTCAGGGTGTTGCCCAAGCAATGCTGGCGCCGCTGTGCTGGGCTCGCAATGACGGCGTGGAGAAATTGCACCGCGATCTTCGCTGCGTGCCCCGGAGGCAGCGCAGCGTCTCTTCGACGGTGCGCTGCTGAGCCAGGGCCCATGTCCGAGATGCGCTGCGTGGCTATCTGGGTCCCGGCTCTGCACTGCAACGCCACAGCGTGTCGAAGACGCGCGTGAACGCGCTTATGGAGCGTTGCAGTGCGTCCGGGACACGGAGAACGCCGCGCGCGAGCGAAGACTCCGCTTCGCTCGCGACCAACTACTCCTGATCGACCAGGTCGTCCTCGAGGATCGCCATCTGGAATTGGAACGAGCGATCGTCGTCCTCGTCGTCGACGAAGAGCACGCCGATGAATTCCTCGCCGATATAGACCTCGGCGGAATCGTCCTTCTTCGGCCGCGGCACGACGCGGATCTTGGGATTGCCGAATACGCGCTTCAGATACGCATCTAACTTTCTGACTTCTTTGACGTCCACGGCAAGTCTCCGATCGAAAATGGTCGGCGGGTTTTAGGACGAGATGCGGCGAACCGCCAGCAAGAATTGTCAAAGAATTTAGCGAAGAAAAGGGCCGGAAAATCCGGCCCTTCGCAGCATCAAGGGCCCGCTCAGAGCCCCATCGCGTTGATCATCTGATCCATGGTGCGCGACGGCTCGGCGCAGCCGGCCTCGCCGACGATCTTGGCCGGAACGCCCGCAACCGTGACGTTGTGCGGCACGGGCTTGACCACGACTGAGCCGGCGGCGATGCGCGCGCAATGGCCGATCTCGATATTGCCGAGAATTTTTGCGCCGGCACCGATCAGCACACCGTGGCGGATCTTGGGGTGACGATCCTCGTTCTCCTTGCCGGTACCGCCGAGCGTGACGCCGTGCAGGATCGAGACGTCGTCCTCGATCACAGCCGTCTCGCCGCAGACGAAGCCGGTGGCGTGGTCGAGGAAGATGCCGCGGCCGATGCGCGCGGCGGGATTGATGTCGGTCTGGAACACCGCCGAGGATCGGCTCTGAAGGTAATAGGCGAAATCCTTGCGGCCCCTCAGATAGAGCCAGTGCGCGAGGCGATGGGTCTGGATGGCATGAAAGCCCTTGAAGTAGAGCAAGGGATCGATGAAGCGCGAGGTCGCGGGATCGCGGTCGTAAACGGCAACGAGGTCGGCGCGGAAGGCGTTGCCGAGATCGGGGTCGTCGCGCAGCGCCTCGATATAGGCCTGGCGCACGAGGTCGCCCGACAGCGCGGAATGATCGAGCCGGTCGGCGACGCGGTGGACCACCGAATCCTCCAGCCGGCCGTGATGCAGCACCGCCGAATAGATGAAGGTCGCAAGCTCCGGCTCGCGGCGGACGATGTCCTCCGCTTCGCTGCGGATCCGGTCCCAGATCGGATCGAGCGATGCGAGCTTTCCTCCCGGATTGACCTGATGCACTGCCATGGGATCTGCTCTTTCGAATTGGCTGATTTTGTTGGCTCTATAGCACAGTCTAGGCGACAAAGTCCTGACGGGCTTGCCTGAGAGTGAACAGTGCCCTGCCTCGGAGATCAAGCCAAACCATTGATAAACAAGACTTTCTTCTGACGCCCCGAGCGGCAAGGTCGGCTCAAGGTGGTCAGAGTTTCGCCAAATTCAAGCCGGGCGGCGTCAAACTATTGGTGAATTCGCCTCCAACCGTTATTGCGGGCATGATCCGAGCGGGGGCAGAGCCGATTTGACCATCACCACCGATCAACTGCGCGCGCGCGCCGCGGGCTCTTTTTGGCTGCGGCTGGCCGCAATGGCCCTGCCCCTCCTGATGATCGCGCCGGCGGTCTGGAACGGCTATCCGCTGTTGCAATGGGATACCGGCGGCTATCTCGCGCGCTGGTACGAGGGCTATCTCGTCCCCAGCCGCTCCACGGTGTTCGGCCTCTATTTGCACTATGGCGAGGGTTTCGGCTTCTGGATCAACCTCGCCGCCCAGTCGCTGGCGACGCTATGGCTGCTACAGCTCACTCTTCGCGTGTTGAGTTTGATGCAGACCTTCCGCTTCGTCGCAATCAGCCTCTCCCTGATGCTGTCGACCGCGCTGCCCTGGCTTGCGAGCATGCTGCTCACCGACATCTTTGCCGGGCTCGCGGTGCTGTCGCTGTTCCTCCTGGTGGTCGGCGCAAACCGCACCTCGGCGATCGAGAAGATCTCGCTGTTTGTCTTCACCGCCTTTGCCGCGGCGACCCACAGCGCCACGCTCGGCGTGCTGCTCGGACTGTGCGCCGCGGGCTGGATGGCGCGGCCGTTTCTGGGCGCGCGCCTGCCGCTGGCCGGACTACTGCAGGCGAGCCTCACCATCGTCGCGGGCGGCTTGATGCTGGTGTCGGCGAATTATGCGCTGTCCGGCAAGCTGGCCTGGACGCCCGGCGGCTACGGCGTCGCCTTCGGCCGCATGATGCAGGACGGCATCGTTGCGCAATATCTCAATGACCGTTGCCCACGCGAACA
Source organism: Bradyrhizobium yuanmingense (assembly GCF_025200905.1). Lineage (NCBI taxonomy): Bacteria > Pseudomonadati > Pseudomonadota > Alphaproteobacteria > Hyphomicrobiales > Nitrobacteraceae > Bradyrhizobium > Bradyrhizobium yuanmingense. The sequence continues at coordinate 4,590,529 of NZ_CP104173.1, forward strand.
TTACAAGCTTTGTCCCTACCGCAACGAGCTGCCGGCGAGCGCCGACGAATTCCTGTGGGGCAAGAGCGTGTTCAACACGCTCGGCCGTTTCGCAGGCATGAATGAGGAGATGGGCACCATCGTCGTGCAGTCACTGAAGGATTATCCGGCCTGGCAGGCAGGCGCGGCGCTCCGCGCGATGGGACAGCAATTGCTGCACGTGGCGACCGGCGAAGGCACCAACGGCTGGATCCCGCACACCCGCGGCATCATCGAGCGCTACATCCCCGCGCAGGCCGCAGCCATGCGCGCGGCGCGGCAGCAGAACTGGGGCGTCAATTTCGATGTCGTGAACTGGCTGCATGTCCCCGTCGCGCTGGCCTCGATGCTGGCGCTGCTCGCGCTGCTCGGCCATGCGCTGGCAAGGCGCCGGCTGGACGATCTGACGCTGCTGGCTGGGACGGTGACGCTGGCGCTGCTCGGCAACGCCTTCATCTGCGGCGTGATCTCAGGGCCCCACGACCGCTACGGCGCGCGCATGGTGTGGGTCGCGACGTTCGTGGTGCTGATGGCCGTGGGGCGGCGGCTGGGCGAGGACGGCAAGCAGGATGAGATCGGGGTGAAGCCTCATCGCTCCCAATCTCCTGAGGGAGTGGACGATGTGTACACATTTGCACAGTTTAATGCGGCAGCCGTCTCGGTCAGGTAGGCTGTTCGCATGGACCGAGAATTCCGCCGCCTCGAACATGCCGCCCGCGAGCAAGCGGCACTGTCGGCTGACGGGCGCACCAAGGCTGCGCTGCTAGAGATCGCCGAAGAATACCGTTTGCGCGCCGACTACCTCGAAGCTCAAAAGCGCAGCCCTGCTGATTAAGTTGCAATATCGCTTGCTTGGCACTCTGACGGCATTGACTGCCAAGCCGTTGAGGAACAGTGTGTTCCATCACCGCCCGGTCCGTGGCTTCAATCGGTGACAGAGAGACCGGTTGTGCTCCCGCCCTACTCCAACAGGGAGCAGCGTCATGCCCATTCTACGGCTGATTGCGAATGTCGATCTCACCCGCGAACAGGAACATGTTCTTGAACTCGCCTTCAACCATGCCTTGCGCAAGCTCGACCTGGTGGATCGAAGCGATCCGATCTGTGATCTTCTCGCCAAGAGGATGATCGACATTCACATGCGCGGCGTGACTGACGCTGTCGCTCTGGCCGAAATCACCGTCCGGGAAATCAGAGCACCGAAAACAATAGGGCCCGAGATCGGTGACGCCGTTGAGCGACGGCGCCTGGCACTGTCGCCATAGTTTCACATCGCCTTGGCGAGCGCGAACAGCCGGAAATCCTCAAGCGCCGCGTGCCGGTGGGGCGCCACTTCGCGCCTGTAAGTCTCGGTGTCGACGATCGAGCGGAAGGTGGCAAAGTCACCGTACTCATTAAGCGCCGCTTCGTCCCAGCGTTCGCTTGGCGAGCCGACGAGGCTCGCGAGGATCGGCCCGGAAAACATCGGCGCGATCGGCTTGCCGGCCGCAAGGCGCCGGAATGCCGGCCTGTAGCGTTCATGAAAGGCTTCGCGGCCCGAGCAGGGCGCGGCGTCAAAGCCGTCCTCGTAACGCGCCTGCGCGCGGTAGCGCAGCAGATTGAGCATATAAACCGGCTGGCCGGATGGAATCGCCCGCTCGGCGGCGTCGAGGGCTTGCAGCGTAATTTCGATAGGGTTCATCGGACGTCCCGCGTTTCCAGCGCCGCAGAATGCGTGCTGATACTCCCCGATTAGCCGTTCTCGAATGGGTCTTGTAGTGACCGTCTGGCCATGGCTATGTGGACTTCATGTCCACAACGACTTTGCCTCCCGACCTTTCGCGCCTCCTCGCCTTCGTCCGCGTCGTCGAGGCAGGCTCCTTCGCCGAAGCCGCGCGGCGGGCGGGGACGACCACATCGGCGATGTCCAAGGCGGTCGCCCGCTTCGAACAGGCTCACGGATTGCGACTTTTGCATCGCTCCACCCATTCGTTGGCGCTGACCGCAGAGGGCGACCGGCTGATGTCGGCGGGACGCGCGTTGGCCGAAAGCCTCGCTCGTGTCCAATCCGCGCTCGGCGAAGTCGCGCGCGACGATGGCGGACGGGTGCGCGTGACTGCCCCCGCCTCGTTCGCGCGCGCCTGCATCCTGCCACGGCTGCCCGCGTTCCTGCGGGAACGGCCGGAAATCGAGATCGAGATCAAATTCCGCAACGAGATTCTCGATCTCGCGGCGGAAGGCGTCGACATCGCGATCCGCACAGGGCCGCTCGATCGCGCGCCCGGTCATCAGGCGCGGCGGCTTTGCACCTTCTCCTGGATCGCTTGCGCCTCGCCTGCCTATCTGAAAGCGCGCGGCGCGCCGGCCACTCCCTTCGAGCTTTCCGCGCACGAGCACGTCGGCTTCCGCAATCCCGCGAGCGGTCAGATCCTGACATGGCGCTTCGCCGATCCGCGCGGCAAAGGACCCATTCGCGTCACGCCCAAGCCCAAGCACATTTGCGACGACGCGCACGCTTCGCTGGCTCTGATCGCGAATGGGTTTGGGATCGGCTGGGGGCCAGCGTGGCTCGTTGGCGAAGACCTTCGCGCCGGCCGGCTGGTCGAGGTGCTTGCGCCCTGGCGCGTGTCCGGAGAGCCGCTATGGATGGTGCGCACCTCGGGCCGCCGCCCGCCCCTGCGCACGCAGCGCGTCATGTCGTTCCTCAACACGCTTCCCGCCGCCTTCAGCGACAAGGCGGTGTGAAGCGGCGCGCGTCACCGACATTTGGTCGCCAAGCGCACGAGCTCAATCCCCGTATCGTCTCAAAGAGATTTCAAAGACGGATCCATCCGGCCCCGATCTGGCGAGCCGCAGAGATCCTCCATGGCTTTCCACAATGGTTCGACTGATCGCCAGACCTAGTCCGAGGCCGGAGCGCTTTGTCGTGAAGAATGCCTCGAAGATGAGGTCATTATCGCCGGCCGCAATGCCCACACCGGTATCGGCCACCGAAAGCAATACGGTCGAACCGCTGACGCGGGTCGTCAATCGCAGCAAGCGAGCGTCGGATGCAACCGAGCTCATCGCATCAATCGCATTCCGAATGAGGTTCAGAATGACTTGCTGCAGCTGGATCTGATCGGCATAGACCGGCACGTGATCGTCCTGGAAATCGGTCACGACAGATACCGCACTGTTCAGAAGATCCGGCTCTGAAAGAGCGAGAGATCGACGGGCAATGTCTCCCAACTCGGCCGCTCCGCGGCTCCCGGTGGTCATCTTGAACAGGGAGCGCGTGCCAGCAATGACGTCATCCACCCGGAGGCTGTCGGCTTCGATGTCGCTAAGGATGGCCTCGATCTCCTCAAGCCGCGGCGATGGTGTTCGAAGTTGCGTGAGGGCGGCACTTGCGTTGAGCGTGATCGCGCCGAGCGGACCGCGCACTTCATGGGCGATCGCAGCCGTTGCTGCATCCACGCTCATCAGGCGGTTGGCGCGCTCGCGACGCAACAGCGAGAACGCGTTCGCGATACGGGAATACAGCACTGTCATTTCGGTCAGAAGCACGCAGAGAAGCATGAAGCTTGCGATGAGTGCGAAGCCACGGCCCGCATACCACCCCAGGGAAAATCGTACCGAGCTGGCGAGCGCAGCCACCAGAAAATTCGGCAACCATGCCATCAGGACCACAATGAGCCAGATGTCGAGCATCGTGCGTCCTCGCGCCACGAGGACTGCAAGAGCAATGCAGTACCAGAGCAGCAAGCCGACATTGGCCTGATTTCCCAGGTTGGTTTGCCTGATGATGCCGTCTTCATAGAACGCAGGCAGGCTTCCGACATACGCGCTGACGAACCACGTGGTCACGCTGACCGCGATGAACACGGCAACAACGGTCAGCATCATTGCTGTCGCAGCCGTTCCCACGGATGGATTCGTCGGCTCGCGACGCTCCTTCATGAGAGCATAGACGAGGATGCCGAGCGGGAACGTTGCGTGCCAGAGCACGAAGAGCCAGGCCGGTGTGTTCGGTCCGTCTCCGAACAGACCCTGAGGCCCGTACGCGCCCGGGAACGTAAGCGTCTGCAAGAACGCATATGATGCACTGCACAGATACGCGCTCGCCACGGCAAGGAGGGCACGTTGTGGCAGGACGCGATATTGGGCTAACAACAGAATGGCCGTGATGAGATCCGCGACGGCCAGAACTGTTTGAAGGACAGGAACGAAGTTGTCGATCCGCGGCAGTGGCGTTGCCGCGAATGGCGCGACAATGATTGCGACCGTTGCCAGAACGGCGACGACATAGACAGCCAATCGACGCTGTTCGTGGGAAGCCGGGGTTATCGCAATCGCGACAGGGAAGTCCCGGTCGGATTCACGGTCGATCCCGGCACCTGTGCCCCCAGCTGGCATTGCCCCTCCAGTTCCACCGGGCAAGACGAAGCTAAGCCTATAGCCTGTCGATCCTAGGGATTTTCACGGACGCAGGCGAGCCTACGAAAGTCGATCTGGAGGCGTCACCATCATTCATTCGCCGAAGGAGTGGATGGCCTGTCGTGATGGGACTTTCAGGACAGCTGAACACCGACCTCATCGTCTGCGACCTGATCGCCTCAGCCGCGGCGTGAGAGGAAATCCAGAACGCCTGATTTGTAGACCTTGTCGCCGACGGCGCGCATGTGGTCGCGGTTGGGAATGTCGAGCACTTCCGCGCCGGGGATGATGGCGCCGAGCGCGCTGGCGCTTCCTGCGACGTCGTCGGTCGAGCCGACTGCGATCAGCACGGGCACCTCGATGCGCGCGGCCTCTTGCCTCGTCATGAGATCGCGCGTGCCGCGCAGGCACGCGGCGAGCGCGCGGCGGTCGGAGCGGGTCTGATCGGCAAAGGCTCGGAAGGTGCGGCCGACGGGATCGGTGACGTCGTCGAGCGCGGGCGCCTCCAGCGCTTTGGCGACGTTCTCGCCGGGGCCGCTGCCCTCGATCAGGCCGCCGATGCCGATGCCGCCGAGGATCGCCGAGCGCAGGCGCTGCGGCTCGTTGAGGGAGAGCCAGGCCGTCATCCGCCCGCCCATCGAATAGCCCATGATGTCGGCCTGCGGGATGGCGAGGTGATCCATCAGTGCGAGCACGTCGCCGGCCATTACGGGTATAGAATATTGCGCGGGCTCGTAGAGCTTTGCGCTCTCGCCATGGCCGCGATTGTCGAGCGCGATGACGCGGCGTCCGTTCTTGCGCAGCTCCGACACCCAGGTCGGATAGACCCAGTTCACGTTCTTGCTGGAGGCAAAGCCGTGCACCAGGATGATCGGATCGCCCTCGCCTTCGTCGAGATAGGCAATTTCAACGGCGCCGTTGTGAAAGCTCGGCATCAGCAGTTCCGTGAGGTGTTGAGGGGAATGACGCGATCTTAGAGCACTATCCGGCAAAGTGTGCAGCGGTTTTCCGGCAACATCATGCTCAAACAATAGCCCGAAGCGGATCGCGCCTCAGACCGTCGCGGCCGCGTTGGCTAACGCCGCGTCGGCCGCCATCTGCGCGCGGCGCAGCCGCCGCGCTCGCCTGCGATCGCACCAGGCCTGGGTCAGGCGCTCGGTGGTCGCCTTGATGGAGGAGAGCAGGCCGAACAGCGTCACGACCGCGCCAAACAGCCACATCGCCAGATCGAACGCGCCGCCGACGAGCAGCAGCGCGCCGCGGCCGAGCAGCTTGATGATCGCGCGCGTCTTGCCGCCTTGCGCTTCCGCAAGCCGCACGGCGCGCGCGACGTCCTTGGGGCCCTCGGCGATGCGGAGCGTATCCATGGCCCCGCGCGTGCCGGTCTTTCCGGCGACGCGCGTGACGTCCTTGCCGAGCCGGACCAGCGCACCGGCCTTCTCGGCCCGGAACGCGGCCTTGATCGCGCTCACGGTCTGGCCTGGGCGCAGCACCGAGCCCGATGCCACCGCGTTCCGCAGCATCGGCGCGTCGACGACCTCGCGCGCGGACCGGCCGGCCCATGCGGCGAGCCCCTCGCCGAGCCGTCCGAGCTTGCGCGCATCCTTCACCAGCGTCAGTCCTGCGCGCACCGGCGCGGCACCGCCGACGGAGATGTAGGTTGCCGCCGTCACCGCAAGGCCGGCCGCCGCAAGGGAGAGCACGAGGCGGTCGGTGTCCTCGCCCATGGCGAGGTGCTTGCCTTCGCGCACCACGTCCCTGATGTCGCCGAACACGAAGAGATCGCCGGCCACGGTCCCGGACAGGCTGGCGACGTCGTCCGCGTTGCCGGTGACGAGACCGGTGGCGAAGCGCTTGGCGAAATGCGCGGTGGAATTCTCCGCTTTCACCGCGTCGGCGACGCGGCTCAAGAGGTCGTCGGGAAGCGCGATGTTGCGCTCGCGCGCCAGCGTGACGAAACTGTCGGCGAGATCGGCATCGCCGGCGGCGAGCGCGGCCTCGATATTGTCCTGAACCAGGCGGTCGTTGTGCCGGAGCAGTGCATCGAGCTTCAGCTCGGAGAGCGCGACCGGATCGTCCTGGGCAGCCAGGATCGCGCCGGCCTCGCGGGCATGCGGCGCCACCTGCGCGAGCACGAAGCCGCACACGGCCATTCCCGCCAACGCCGTACTGATTCGCAGCCACTTCATGTGGAAAGCCCGGATGCCCTGAGATCGCTTGCGCGGAACACTACGTCTTTCGTCCCGGTTTCACGCAACCACAGAGATAGTATGCCAAAATTGCGACACAACGTCCCCGACGAAAGAAGGGCTTCTCTAGGGGCGCAAGATTGTGTCGAATTTGCATGAGCAAATGAGCATGGGGCGCTTGCGAAGCTTTTCGGTTCCGCTGGACTAGCAATCACCTGTACCCGCCAGTATGGTCCGCAGCGCCTCAAAGATGCCGCGTAAGTTCGTGATTGTATCTGCCGCCATTGCCACTCCAGGATGAACTTCGATGTCCGACCATGTCGTCCCGCACTTCCATAACGATGCCGGTGTCCCCGTCATCGAGATCGGCTCGCAAGAGTTCATGTGCGTGGGCGCCAATCCTCCGTTCGACCATCCGCACGTCTTCCTCGACCTCGGCAACGACAACGAGATCATCTGCCCCTATTGCTCGACGCTGTACCGCTTCGCGGCCGACCTGAAGCCCGGCGAAGCCCGCCCGCCGGAATGTGTGCTGAAGGACAAGGTGGCCTGACCGCGTCCATCGGTTAAGGGGTGGCGCTCTCCCGAACGATCGTCGTCGCCGGTGCCGGCATCGGTGGCCTGACGGCCGCGCTCGCGCTCGCCGCCCGCGGCTTCCGCATCGTCATGCTGGAGAAGGCCGAACGCCTCGAGGAGGTCGGCGCCGGCCTGCAGCTCTCGCCCAATGCCAGTCGCGTGCTGGTCGAGCTCGGCCTCACCGAACGCCTCAAGCTGCGCGCCGTCACCCCGGAAGCGCTCTCGATCATGAGCGCGCGCGTCGGCGGCGAACTGCTGCGCATGCCGCTCGGCGAAGCCGCCTCGCTGCGCGCCGGAGCGCCCTATTGGGTGGTGCACCGTGCCGACCTGCAAGCGGCCCTCGCCGGCGCCGTCGCCGACCATCCCGACATCGACCTGAAGCTGGGCGCGACCTTCGAGGACGTCGCGCCTCACGCCAAGGGCCTGACCGTGGTCCATCGCAGCGGCACGATCCGCCGCAGCGATCTCGCCAGCGCGCTGATCGGCGCCGACGGCATCTGGTCGACGGTGCGCCAGCATCTGTTTCCCGAGGTGCAGCCGCGCTTTTCCGGCCTGATCGCCTGGCGCGGCACGCTCGATGCCACGCAATTGCCGAAGGACTATACCGCGCGCCGGGTGCAGCTCTGGATGGGGCCGAACGCCCATCTGGTCGCCTATCCCATTGCGGGCGGGCGCCAGATCAACGTGGTCGCGGTGCTGCCGGGCACCTGGAACCGGCCGGGCTGGAGCACGCCCGGCGATATCAGCGAGGTGATGGACGCCTTTGCCGGCCCGCGCTGGCCGCCGGCGGCGCGGATGCTGCTCGCCGCGGTCGACAGCTGGCGCAAATGGGCGCTGTTTGGCGTGCCGGACGGCTGCCCCTGGAGCAAGGGTTCGGTGGCGCTGCTCGGCGATGCCGTGCACGCGATGCTGCCGTTCGCAGCGCAAGGGGCCGGCATGGCGATCGAGGATGCCGCCGTGCTCGCCCGGCATTTGAGCCCGGAGGCCGCCGAGAGCAGCAAAGCGGTTGCCGCCGCGCTGACGCAATACGGCCGTGCCCGCCAGGCGCGGGTGCGGCGGGTGCAGCGGACCGCGCGGCAGCAGGGCCGCATCTATCATCTCAATGGGCCGCTCGCGCTCGCACGCGATCTTGCGATCCGCGCGCTCGGCCCGCAGCGCATGCTGGCGCGACAGGACTGGATCTACGGCTGGCGGCCCTGATGCAGAGCGCCGCCGGCGCGGCGCCTCAGCGGGCGGCTTTGCCGGATTTCGATGCGGATTTGGCGCTGGCCGCGGGCGATGCCGGAGGCGGCGGCGCCTCGGGCGGCGTCTCCCGGCATCTGTTGCGGCGCCAGGCATCCTCGGCCAATTGGACCTGCCCGCGCACGGCGATATAATCGTTGCGATAAGCGAGTTCGGACACGACGGCGCCGCCGGCCCCGGTCTCGGCCTTCTCCATCAGCCTCTGCAGATCGGCGGTGCGCTTGGCGAGGTCCTTGCGCTCGGTCTCGAGCTGCTTGCAATCGTACAATTCGTATTTGGCGGGATCGGCAAAGGCCGGTGCGATCGTCTCGCTCACGCCGGCGCAGCCGGACAGCGCGAGGCCAGCCGCAAGCAGCGCGAACAGCGCGCCAAAGCCGCGCAGCCAAAAGGAAAACGAAGCAGCCATGCCGGATGAATAGCCCCCGTGGATTGAGAATGCCTAAAGCAGCAACAGATGTCCGGATTGAGGCTTTGCCTTGCGCCCCCGGCTCGCTTAAGGAAGAACCGGTCCTCCGGCAACGAACGCGCCAATTCCAGACCGCCGGAACGGACTTAAGTGTTTGATCTCGTTGGATCAAGCGGGCATGGCGGAATTGGTAGACGCAAGGGACTTAAAATCCCTCGGTGCGCAAGCGCTGTGCCGGTTCGACCCCGGCTGCCCGCACCACTAGCTTGTATCACCCCCGCTCGAGGCGCTCGGGCTCTGCGCGGAAATCGAGCAGCACGATCCAGAAGCAGATCAGCGCGGTGACGAGGAGGATGAAGGTGCCCTCGATCGGCGCGCCCAGAAGCGAGACCAGTGCCGGAAAGGCGAGGCCGATGCCGAGGATGGCGGCGAGCGCCAGGGACGGAAGATCGACGATGAGGATCGCGGCAAGAAGCGCGAGCTCGAAGAAGGCATATTCCTTCAGACGCGGCGAGCTGAGATAGAGCGCGAACATGGCGAGCACCGTGATGCGCATGCCCGTGCGCGGGTGATCCATCAGCCAGCGATCGAGCTGCGTCAGGAGCGATGCCCCGTCGCGCACCGGTCCGCTCGCGGCCGCGCGCAGGACGGACAGCGCGAACGGCACGAGCACGAGCGCGAGTGCCGCGAACGCATAGGCCGCCAACATCGCCGGCTTGCCGTCACCGAAGCCGGCCTGGGCCATGAGGTCGCGCGCCAGCAGCAACAGCGACGGATTGGTCTCCACGAGACCGACGGCATGCTGGCCGGGAATTTGTCCTGCGATCGCGAGCAGCCAGCTCGCGAACAGATCTGGATAGAGTAACCGCGACAGCGCGAGCGGCAACGCGAAGGCGAACACGGCCACCGCGATCAAGGCCAGCTTGCGGCCACGCGGCAGCGGCAGGAAATAGAGCGCCGCCAGCACCGGGACGAACACCAGCTTGAACGAGGTCACGAGGCCGAGCAGCGCAGCGCCGGCGATGCGCCAGGAAAAGTTCGAATTCTGTTCGGATGCGAGCGGGCGTAGCAGGAGCTTCAGCGCGATCGCGGTCAGCACTCCGCTCAGCAGCGCAAAATTCCCCGACGCCACCACGAATTCGAAACCGACGAACGCGCCGAGCGCGCAGAGCACCTTCAAGCCAGCATCGCGCGCGCTGGCACGCGTCCGGCCAAGGCCGGGCAGAAGCAGCGCGCAGAGCACGGCGAGGACGAGAAAGATGCTTCGGTAATGATCGAGCAGAACGCCGCCCGCGCAGAGGGGACGGAAGACGTCCAGCGTCACCGGCAGATAGGGATAAGAATAGGTGGTGCCCTTCAGGTTCTTGACGAAGTAGGGATCGAGCCCGTCGGCATGCGCATCGACCGCCGCGCAATTGACCCGGACGTCCCAGCCATACGGCAGGTCGAGCGAGGCATCGTTGGCGAGATTACCGAGCACCAGCAGCGCGGTCAGCGTGACCACGCCGGCAAGCCAGACGTTGCGCCTGGCAGCCTTGGCCGCAGGCGCCAACCATCGTGCTGCACCTGATATGTCGGACACGGGCGATACCCTGTTTGGCTTCTCGCGGCGCCGTTGCGGCAGCCGGTCCGACCACAATGGACAGGACGGGTTGCCGATTCATCTCCCCGGCGTGCCGCGCCGATCTTATGGTGAATCCCTGGTTGCAGGCCCAACCCTCCGGCGATGCGGCTTCCGAAAACTCTTCGATGTGCGCGGCGACGCGGTCGCGGATGGCCATCAGGCCGGCGATGGGCCCTCACCCGTTTTTGACGCTCCTGCCCCGCCTGCCAGCCATCCCGAAACATGGGTTGTGCAACGCAGCACCAGGGCTAGATAAGTCGCTTGATTGCAGGGGTAAGCTTCTTGTCCGACGTCAATGCCGACGGTTGGGTGTCCGCGGGACACCGCCCAATGGGTTTTCCGGAGTTCGTCATCGTGATCGCGTCCATCATGGCGCTGAACCCGCTCGCGATGGACATGATGCTGCCGGCGCTGCCCAATATCGGCGCCGCCTTCAAGATTCCCGTCGAGAACCACCTGCAACTGGTGCTGTCGACCTTCCTGATCGGCTTCGGCGCCGGTCAGTTCGTCATGGGTCCGCTGTCGGACCGTTTTGGGCGCCGACCGGTGCTGCTCGGCGGCATGGCGGTCTATGCGGTGGCGAGCGTGCTGGCGGTCATTGCCCCCTCGTTCGAGACGCTGCTGCTGGCGCGTGCGCTCCAGGGGCTCGGCACCGCGGCGACGCGCGTGATCGCGACCTCGATCGTGCGCGACTGCTATGTCGGCCGCCGCATGGCGAGCGTGATGTCGCTCGCCATGATGATCTTCATCGCGGTGCCCGTGGTCGCGCCCTCGTTCGGACAGGCGGTGCTGCTGGTGACGGCGTGGCGCGGCATCTTCGTGGTGCTGATGCTCTACGGCCTGCTCGCGCTCGCATGGTGCGTGCTGCGGCTGCCCGAGACGCTTCCCGAGTCGAAGCGCAGGTCGCTGGCGCCCTCCGACGTGCTCTCGGCATTCCGGCAGACCCTGACCCATCGCCAGACCGTCGGCTATGCCACCGCCGCCGGCAGCGTCATCGGCGCGCTGTTCGCCTATGTCTTCTGCGCCCAGCAGGTCTTCACCGGCATCTATCATCTCGGCCAATATTTCCCGCTGGCTTTCGCCGCGATTGCCGCCGGCACAGCCATCGCCGGCTTCCTCAATGCGAGGCTGGTCGGCCGGCTCGGCATGCGCGTGATCTCGCACGGCGCGCTGACGCTCTACACGGCCGTGGCCGGCGTGATGCTGCTGACGGAAAGCCTCGGCGTGCTGCCGCTCGCCTTGTTCATGGCGCTCTCCGCCCTGATGATGTTCTCGTTCGGCATGATGGTCGCCAACTTCACCGCGCTGGCGATGGAGCCGCAGGGCCACATCGCCGGCACCGCCTCCTCGCTGTACGGCTCGATCACCACGCTGATCGGGATCGTGGTCGGCATGGCAATCGGGCAGAGCTTCGACGGCACGCTGCTGCCGTTCTCGATCGGCTTCTTCCTGTCGACGCTCGCCGCGCTCGCGATCGTGCTGGTGGTGGAGAAAGGGCGGCTGTTCAGGCCGCATCATCGCCCGATCAGCTAGGAACTTCCCGCCCCTCGCGATGTTGTACTGCAGCAATTCAGAGGATTGGCGAGATGGAACAAGAGAACAGATCGGATCAGCCCGCGTCCGAGATCGAACGGCCGATTTCGCAGCCTCGTTCCGATGAACGAATGGACTCGAGCTTGGCATTCGTGAGTGAAGGGCTCGAGCAGCTGCGCGACAGCCACTGCTAGACGAGCGCGATCACAGACCGCCTCATAGAAAACGGCGCCGCAGGAAACTGCGGCGCCGTTCGTATTCACATGCAGGCGCGCGGCGCGTAAAGCGCGATGAGATTCGGACGATCGTCATCGCGCTTTAGGTTGTTGTTTGCGCGTGATCTTTCCGGAAAACCGCTTCGCACTTTTCCGGATCATGCTTTATTCCTTCTTGTCGATGTTCCAGAACACCGGCGTCGCGGGGCCGTCGAGCACGCCCGTCAGCGATTTGCGCCAGCCGCTCGGGATGAGATACTGCCCCAGCGGAATGTAGATCACCTGCTCATAGGCCTGCTTCTGGATATCGGCGGCGATCTTCTTCTGATCGTCGACCGAGGCCGCGCGGACGAAAGCGTCCTTGAGCTGCTCGATCTTGGCGTCCTCCGCCCAGCCGAACCAGCCCTTCTTGCCCTGGCCGCCGATCGAGAGATTGGCGATCGGGTTGGACACGTCGGCCGCGACCCAGTTGGTGAAGAACATGTTCCAGCCACCTTCCTTCGGCGGCTTCTGGCTGGCGCGGCGGCTCACCACCGTCTGCCAGTCGGTCGCCTGAAGGTCGACCTTGAAGCCGGCCTCGCGCAGCAGCTGGGCCGAAACGATCGGCTGCGCCTTCAGCGTCGTGACGTCGCCAGGGGCCATGATGACGATCGGCGTGCCGTCATAGCCGGACTCGGCGAGCGCCTTCTTGGCTTGCGCCATGCCGTTCCCCTTGACCAGGGTCTCGGAGCCCGCATCGGTTGCGAGCGGCGTGTCGCAAATGAAGAACGCGCCGCAGATCTTCTGATATTTGGCGTTGCCGACCAGCGCGTCGAGCACGTCCTTCTGGTTCAGGGCCAGCAAGGCAGCACGCCGCACCTTCACGTTGTCGAACGGCGGATGCAGAAAGTTCATCCGGCCGAGCGTCTGGAAGCCGAACTTGTTCAGAACCTCGATGGTGAGCTCCTTGTTGCCTTCCAGCACCGGCAGCATGTCGAACGGCAGGTTCTCCATGAAATCGATGTCGCCCGACTGCAGCGCGTTCACCGCGGTCTGCGAGTCCGGCATGGTGATCCACTCGACGCGGTCCACCTTCACCACCTTGCCGCCGGAGGTCCAGCTCGCCGGCTCCTTGCGCGGCACGTAGTCAGTGTTCTTGACGTAGACCGCCTTCACGCCGGGCTGGAATTCGCCCTGCACGAACTTGAACGGACCAGAGCCGATCTGCTCGGGGATCTGCTTGTCCGGCGGCGTCTCCGCAAGGCGCTTCGGCATCATGAAGGCGACGCGCGAGGACGGCTTGCCGATGGAGTCGAGCACCAGGCCGTAGGGCTCCTTCAGCTTCAGCGTGATGGTCTTGGGGTCGGTCGCCTCGATGCTGGCGGTGAAGTCCATGAGCTTCTGTCCCATGCCGTCGACCGCAGCCCAGCGCTTCAGCGAAGCGACGCAGTCCTCCGCCGTCACCGGCGCACCGTCATGCCACTTCAGGCCGTCGCGCAGCGTGAACGTGTAGGTGAGCTTGTCGTCGGAGACCTTCCAGTCCGCCATCTGCGGCTGGACCTTGAAATTCGAGTCGGTGGCCACCAGCGTGTCGTAAACCATGTAGCCGTGGTCACGCGTGATGTAGGCCGTGGTGAAGATCGGATCGATGATGCGCAAATCCGAATGCAGCACCGCCGTGAGAGTCTTGCCGGCCGCGAGCACCGGCGAGGCCAGCGCGGTCGAAAGCGCGACGACCGACAGCGCAAGTGTGGAGGCGAACGCGCGAGGCCCCCGGCGCATGAAGTGGAACATAGAAAGTTCTCCTGACGTGAAACTGTTCAAAGGCAGGTTATTGATTGAGCATGAGGTTCGTTCGTTGGGCGAACTAACCTCATGCAATGCCTTCGTCTTTCGAGACTTGCAGACAGGGTGAAGCGCGTCAATCCGGTTTCGGTGCAAGCCCTTGCGGCGCGCGCACGGGCTCCACAAAGATCGGTTTGGCTCTACAACACCCTCCGCTTGTCCCGTCCGCGCCAATGCAATGCGCGTTCCATCTTTCCAAGCTTGAGAGACATTGAGATGAATCCTGCCAATCTTCCCTTTGATTCCGAGGCCATGCTCGAAGGCCTGCGCGGCTGGATCGAATGCGAAAGCCCCACCTGGGATGCCGGTGCCGTGGACCGCATGCTCGATATCGCAGCGCGAGATATGGCGATCATGGGTGCGACGATCGAGCGCATCGCCGGCCGCCAGGGCTTCGGCGGGGTCATCCGCGCGCGCTTTCCCCACCCGAAGCAGGGCGAGCCGGGCATCCTGATCGCCGGACACATGGATACCGTCCACCCGGTCGGCACCATCGAGAAGCTGAAATGGCGGCGCGAAGGCAACAAGTGCTACGGCCCCGGCATCTACGACATGAAGGGCGGCAATTACCTCTCGCTGGAAGCGATCCGGCAGCTGGCGCGCGCATCGTTCACCACGCCGCTGCCGATTACCGTGCTGTTCACGCCGGACGAGGAAGTCGGCACGCCCTCGACACGCGACATCATCGAGGCCGAGGCCGCGCGCAACAAATACGTGCTGGTGCCGGAGCCCGGCCGCGCCGACAACGGCGTCACCACCGGACGTTACGCCATCGCACGCTTCAACCTCGAAGCGACGGGCCGGCCGAGCCACGCCGGCGCGACGCTGTCCTCGGGACGCTCGGCGATCCGCGAGATGGCGCGACAGATCCTCGCGATCGACGCCATGACGACGGAGGACTGCACCTTCTCGGTCGGCGTCGTGCATGGCGGCCAATGGGTCAATTGCGTTGCTACCACGGCGACGGGCGAGGCGCTCTCCATGGCCAAGCGCCAGGCCGATCTCGACCGCGGCGTCGAGCGGATGCTGGCGTTGTCCGGCACCAGCAACGACGTCAGCTTCAAGGTCACGCGCGGCGTGACGCGGCCGGTCTGGGAGCCCAATGCCGGCACCATGGCACTGTACGAGAAGGCCCACGGCATTGCCAAATCTCTCGGCATGGAATTACCGCATGCAAGCTCCGGCGGCGGCTCGGACGGCAACTTCACCGGCGCGATGGGAATCCCCACGCTCGACGGCCTCGGTGTGCGCGGCGGCAATGTCCACACGCTCGAAGAGTATATCGAAGTCGAGAGTCTCGCTGAGCGAGGACGGCTGATGGCGGGGCTGCTGGCGACGCTGGAGTGATCGCGAAGCGATCCCGTAGGTGGGCAAAAGGCGCAAAGCGCCGTGCCCACCGTTTTCCCGACCGAAAGCAGGTGGGCACGCTCCGCTTTGCCCACCCTACGAAGATTGGCTGCACCGCAAAAACTGTGGCCCTCGTGGCACGGGAATTGCTGAAATGTTAGGCTGATGGCAGGCTGGCCGAAGAGCCCTGCCCAATTTGACTCTAAACTGACGGATCCAACTTGCTCGGATATCTCCTTCGCCGAATTCTCGCCGCCGTGCCCGTGATGGGCGTGGTCGCGCTGTTCGTTTTCCTCCTGCTCCGCCTCACCCCCGGCGATCCCGCCGCGATCCTCGCCGGCGACAACGCGACCCCGGAACGGCTGGAGCGCATCCGCGAATCGCTCGGCCTCAACGAGCCGCTGATCGTGCAGTTCGTCACCTGGGTGAACAAGCTGCTGCACGGCGACCTCGGGACGTCGCTGATCTCCAATTTGCCGGTGATGAAGATGATCGGCCAGCGCGTCGAGCCGTCGATCTCGATCGCGCTGTGCACCATCATCCTCGCCGTCATCGTCGCAGTTCCCTTGGGGGTGATCGCGGCGTGGAAGCACGGCACCTGGATCGACCGTTTCGTGATGGGTCTGTCCGTGCTCGGCTTCTCGGTGCCGGTTTTCGTGGTCGGCTATGTCCTCATCCAGGTCTTCGCGATCGAGCTGCGCTGGGTGCCGGTGCAGGGCTTCCGTAGCATCTTCAACGGCTTCGGTCCGTTCTTCGAGCGCATGATCCTGCCGACCTGCGCGCTGTCCTTCATCTACGTCGCACTGATCGCGCGCATGACGCGTGCGGCGATGCTCGACGTGCTCGGCGAAGACTACGTGCGAACGGCGCGCGCGAAGGGCATCAACGAGGTTGCGGTGATGATGCGCCATGCTCTGCGCAACGCCGCCGTGCCCGTGATCACCGTGATCGGCACCGGCTTTGCGCTCTTGATCTCCGGCGTCGTCGTCACCGAGAGCGTGTTCAACATCCCCGGCATCGGGCGTCTCACCGTCGATGCGGTGCTGGCGCGCGACTATCCGGTGATCCAGGCGATGATCCTGCTGACCTCGCTGATCTACGTCGTCGTCAATCTTCTCATCGACGTCGCCTACACCCTGCTCGATCCCCGGATCCGGTACTGAGGCAAGGACAAGAACAAAATGTCGGTCGATACCCTTCCCCAGTCCTCCATTCCGATCACGTCGCCGCTGCGGCCGCGATTCGGATTCCTCACCTCGACCCCGATCATCGCCACCGCGACGTGCCTGCTCGCCTTGATCGTGGTGGTCTCGATCCTCGCGCCGCTGATCGCGCCGCATGATCCGATCCAGCTCGCCCCGTCGCAGCGGCTCAAGCCATCTTCCGCACAGTTCCTGCTCGGCACCGACGCCTACGGCCGCGACGTGTTGTCGCGCGTGATCTATGGCGGCCGCATCTCGCTTCTGATCGGCATCGGTGCGGCGATCCTGTCGATCGCCATCGGGCTGGCGATCGGCCTCGTCTCCGGCTTCTTCAAGCTGGTCGATTCCGTGATGATGCGCGTCATGGACGGCCTGATGGCAATGCCGAGCATCCTGCTCGCGATCGCCGTGGTGTCGCTGTCCGGCGCCAGCCTCTGGACCGTGCTGATCGCGATCACGATCCCCGAGATTCCGCGCGTTGCACGCCTGGTCCGCTCGGTCGTGCTGTCGGCGCGCGAGGAGCCTTACGTCGAGGCCGCGATCTCGGTCGGCTCGAGCCTGCCGAAGATCATGTGGCGCCACCTGATGCCGAACACGATCGCGCCGCTAATCGTCCAGGGCACCTATATCTGCGCCAGCGCCATCCTGACCGAGGCGATCCTCTCCTTCCTCGGCGCCGGCATCTCGCCGGAGACGCCGACCTGGGGCAACATCATGGCCGAGGGCCGCCAGTACTTCCAGATCAAGCCATCGCTGATCTTCTGGCCGGGCCTGCTGCTCTCCATCGCCATCCTCAGCATCAACCTGATCGGCGACGCCGCCCGCGACGCCCTCGATCCGCGCATGAAGCAGCGGGAGGGGAAGTGATGCGAGTAGCGTTGTCATTCCGGGGCGCGCGTAGCGCGAGCCCGGAATCCATTTCACCACGCGTGCTGCGGCCCGATGGATTCCGGGCTCGCGACTTTGTCGCGCCCCGGAATGACGGAGAGAATTGACGTGACCGACACCATCCTCGACATCAACAATCTCGTCGTCTCCATCGGCAAGCAGCCGAAAGGCGCCAACATCATCGACGGCATCTCGATCCAGGTGCGCGAGCGCGAGACGCTGTGCCTCGTTGGCGAGAGCGGCTCGGGCAAGTCGGTGACCTCGCTCACCACGATGGGCCTGTTGCCGAAGGGCACCCTGGTGCCAACCGGCGGCAGCGTGAAGCTGGTCGGCGAGGAGCTGCTCACCGCCACCGACCGCCGCCTGCGCCAGCTGCGCGCGACCAAGATGGCGATGATCTTCCAGGAGCCGATGACCGCGCTCAATCCGGTGGTTCCGGTCGGCCGCCAGATCGACGAGGTGCTCCGCGCCCACACCAAACTCGATGCCAAAGCGCGCAGGAAGCGCATTCTCGACATGATGGAGCAGGTCCACCTGCCCCAGGTCGAGCGCATCTTCGCCTCCTACCCGCACCGTCTCTCCGGCGGCCAGCGCCAGCGCATCATGATCGCGATGGCGCTGGTGCTGGAGCCGAAGCTGCTCATTGCCGACGAGCCGACCACCGCGCTCGACGTCACCACGCAGAAGCAGATCCTGTCCCTGATCCGCGAGCTCCAGCGCGATCACGGCACCGCCGTGCTGTTCATCACGCACGACATGGGCGTGGTGGCCGAGATTGCCGATCGCGTCGCGGTGATGCGGCAGGGCCGCCTGGTCGAGACCGGTCCGCTCGAGACCGTGCTGCGCAATCCGACCATGGAATACACCCGCAACCTGCTCTCCTCGGTGCCGAGCCTGGTGCCGCGCCCGCCGCGCGAGGAAACCCGCGAGCCCGTGGTGCTGGAGGCCAACGAGCTCGGCAAGGTCTACAAGGAGCGCGCCTTCTTCGGCAAAGGCCGCGAGGTCGTCGCTGCCGACAAGGTCACGTTGACCCTGCGCAAGGGCCGCACGCTCGGCATCGTCGGCGAAAGCGGCTCGGGCAAGTCGACGGTTGCGCGCTGCATCGTGCGCCTGATCGATCCGACTTCCGGCGGCGTGCGCCTCGCCGGCCGCGAGATCGCCGACATCTCGCGCCGCCTGTTGCAGCCGCATCGGCAGAAGATCCAGATCGTATTCCAGGATCCCTATCGTTCGCTCAATCCGCGCGTCACCGTCGGCGAGAGCATCGCCGAAGGCCCGGTCAATTACGGCGTGGCGCACGCCGACGCGATGAAGCGGGCGCGCGAGTTGCTCGAGCTGGTCGGCCTGCCGCCGGATGCGGTGTCGCGCTATCCGCACCAATTCTCCGGCGGCCAGCGCCAGCGCATCGCGATCGCCCGGGCGCTCGCGCTCGATCCGGACGTGCTGGTCGCGGATGAAGCGGTCTCCGCGCTCGACGTCTCGGTGCAGGCGCAGGTGCTGGAGCTGCTCGACGAGATCCAGAAGCGGCTCGGCATCGCCATCCTGTTCATCACCCACGACCTCCGCGTCGCAGCCCAGATCTGCGACGAGGTCGTGGTGATGCAGCACGGCCGCGTCGTCGAACAGGGACCGGCCGCCGAAGTGCTGACGCATCCTAAGGAGGCCTACACCAAGGCGCTGCTGGATGCGGCGCCCGGGCGGGGTTGGGATTTTGCGAACTTCAGGCCGGTGGCCGAGGGCGTGGGGGCGACGGCCTAGGTCTCTCCACTCGTCATTCCGGGGCATCGCGAAGCGATGAGCCCGGAATTCATCAGGCTGCGAACTCTGTCGCACGATGGATTCCGGGCTCGCGCTACGCGCGCCCCGGAATGACGGCGGAGCAGCATTCCCAAATCGATCTGACCCTATGCGTGGCACGATGGCCTCTCACCTTGCCCTCTCCTCAGAGCCAAGGCTAACGTCGCGCACTTTTCAACGCTGGACCTGAACTGAATGACACGTATTGCCGTCGGCGGCTTCCTGCACGAGACCAACACCTTCGCTCCGACGAAGGCGACATTCGCCGACTTCCAGCATGGCGGCGGCTGGCCGGCGATGACTGAAGGTGCCGACGTGTTGAAGGTGATGCGCCGCATCAATGTCGGGCTCGCCGGTTTCGTCGACAGCGCCGAGGCGAACCGCTGGGAACTCATTCCGACCATCGCCTGCGGCGCGAGCCCGTCGGCGCATGTCACCGAAGACGCATTCGAGCGCATCGTGAAGGTCATGGTCGACGGCATCGCCGCCGCCGGCCCGATCGACGCCGTCTATCTCGACCTGCACGGCGCGATGGTGACCGAGCATCTCGACGACGGCGAAGGCGAGATCTTGGCGCGCGTGCGCCGCGTCATCGGTAAGGATGTTCCGCTGGTCACCAGCCTCGATCTCCACGCCAACGTCACGCCCGAGATGATGGAGCATGCCGACGCGCTGATCGCCTACCGCACCTATCCGCATGTCGACATGGCCGAGACCGGCCGCGCCTGCGCGCGCCATCTCGCGCTGCTGCTGCAGACGAAGCAGCGCTTCGCAAAGGCCTTCCGGCAATTGCCATTCCTGATCCCGATCAGCTGGCAATGCACCAACGACCAGCCCACCAAAGGCATCTACGAAAGACTCGCCGCGCTGGAGAGCGATGCCGTTCCCACCCTCTCTTTCGCGCCCGGCTTTCCCGCCGCCGATTTCCGCGACTGCGGCCCCAGCGTGTTCGCCTACGGCAAGACGCAACACGACGCCGATCGTGCGGCCGACGCGCTTCTGAAGCTGATCGAAAGCCACGAGAACGATTTCGACGGCAAGATCTGGACGCCCGACGACGGCGTGCGCCACGCCATGGAACTTGCCAAGGGCGCGCGCAAGCCGATCATCATCGCCGACACCCAGGACAATCCGGGCGCCGGCGGCGATTCCGACACCACGGGCATGCTGCGCGCGCTGGTGCGCAACAAGGCGAGTGCCGCAACCGGCGCGATCTACGATCCGGAATCGGCCAAGGCCGCGCACGCAGCCGGCGTCGGCGCCACCGTGACGCTGTCGCTCGGCGGCAAGTCCGGCATCCCCGGCGACGAGCCCTATCGCGAGACCTTCGTGGTCGAGCAGCTCTCGGACGGCCGCTTCATCGCGCCCGGTCCCTATTACGGCGGCCGCGAGATGGAGATGGGCCCGTCCGCAGCCTTGCGCATCGGCGATGTCCGCATCGTCGTCTCTTCGCACAAGGCCCAGCTCGCCGACCAGGCGATGTACCGCTATGTCGGCATCGAGCCGACCGAACAGAAAATCCTGGTCAACAAGAGCTCGGTGCATTTCCGCGCCGATTTCGAGCCGATCGCCGAGAAGCTGATGATCTGTGCCGCGCCCGGTGCGATGCCGGCCGACACCGCTTCGCTACCCTGGACGCGCCTGCGCCCGGGCATCCGCATCAAGCCGAACGGCCCCGTATTCACGCCTCCCTCACGCTAACCGGACAGGACCACATGCCCACGATCGATCGCATCGACGGCTACGCCGACGAGCTCACCGCAATCAGGCGCGACCTCCACGCCCATCCCGAGATCGGCTTCGAGGAAGTGCGCACCTCCGGCATCGTCGCCGACAAGCTGAAGAGCTGGGGCATCGAGGTGCATCGCGGCCTCGGCGGCACCGGCGTGATCGGCGTCATCAAGGGCAAGGGCACCGGCAGCAAGCGCATCGGGCTGCGCGCCGACATGGACGCGCTGCCGATGGAAGAGAACACCAATCTGAAGTGGAGCTCGAAGATCCCCGGCCGCTTCCACGGCTGCGGCCATGACGGCCACACCACCATGCTGCTCGGCACCGCGCGCTATCTCGCCGAGACTCGGAATTTCGACGGCACCGTGCATCTGATCTTCCAGCCGGCCGAGGAAGGTCTCGGCGGCGCCCGCGCCATGATCAAGGACGGGCTGTTCGAGAAATTTCCCTGCGACGAGCTCTACGGCCTGCACAACGCGCCCGACCTCAACCATGGCGAGATCGCGATCCTGCCGGGCCCGGCCATGGCCAGTGCCGACTTCTTCGACCTGCGCATCACCGGCTACGGCGCGCATGGCGCGATGCCCGAGCGCTCCAAGGACGCGGTTGTCATTGCGACCACACTGGCGCAGGCGATCCAGACCATCGTCAGCCGCAACGTCGACCCGCTGCAAGCCGCGGTGATCTCGATCACCCAGATCCATGCCGGCTCGGCTTACAACGTCATTCCGGGCGATGCGCATCTGTGCGGCACCATCCGCACCTTCTCGAACGAAGTCCGCGCCCTGATCGCCGAGCGCATCCGCACCATCTGCGCCGGCATCGCCGCCGCCTATCAGTGCACGATCGAAGCCGACATCCGCGACACGTTCGGCGTTCTGGTCAACCAGGTCGAGCAGTCCAAGGTGGTCGAGGAGGTCGCGCGCACCATCGTCGATCCCGCCAACGTGATCACCCGCATCCAGCCGAAGATGGGCAGCGAGGATTTCGCCGACATGCTGGAGACGATTCCCGGCGCTTACTTCTGGGTCGGCCATGACGGCTCGGTGCCCGTGCACAATCCCGGCTTCGTGCTCGACGACAAGATCCTGCCGATCGGTGCCAGCATGTTCGCCCGCATCGTCGAGACGCGCATGCCGGTGGGTGGCAATGCATAAAAAGAGCGTCGAGGAAGCGGTCACCTCGCTGCACGATCTGTCCGCGGTCGACCTGATCGCGGGTTATCGTGCCAAGCAGTTCTCGCCGAGCGAGGTGCTGGAGGACGTGCTCGCGCATGTCGCGGCGTGGGAACCGCATCTGAAGGCGCTCTATGCGTTCGACCCCGATGGCGCGCGCGAGGCCGCAAAGGCCTCGACCGCGCGCTGGACCGGCGGCGAGCCCTCCGGGCCGCTCGACGGCGTGCCCGTGACGGTGAAGGACAACATCGCGACCAAGGGCGTGCCGGTGCCGCTGGGGGCAGCCAGCGTCAAGCTCGTGCCGGCCGAGAAGGACGCGCCGCCCGCTGCGCGGCTGCGTGAGGCCGGCAGCATCATCTTCGCCAAGACCACCATGCCCGATTACGGCATGCTGTCCTCCGGGCTCTCCTCGTTCCATGCGCTCGCGCGCAACCCGTGGGATCTCAGCAAGAACCCGGGCGGCTCCAGCGCCGGCGCAGGCGCCGCCGCCGCGGCCGGCTACGGGCCCTTGCATCTCGGCACCGATATCGGCGGCTCGGTTCGCCTGCCCGCCGGCTGGTGCGGCCTCGTCGGCCTGAAGCCGAGTTTTGGCCGCGTGCCGATCGACCCCACTTATGTCGGCCGTGTCGCAGGCCCGATGACCCGCACGGTCGACGATTGCGCGCTGATGATGAGCGCGATCGCAAAGCCCGACCGCCGCGACGGCATGAGCCTGCCGGCCGAGCTGCTGAACTGGAAGGGGCTGGAGAAATCTCCGCGAAAACTACGCATCGGGTTGATGCTCGATCCCGGCTGCGGCCTGGCGCTGGAGAAGCCGGTGCGCGAGGTCGCAGTGAAGGCCGCGAAGGCATTCGAGTCCGCAGGCAGCGTCGTCACCGAGGTCGACGGCATCCTCACGCGCGAGATGCTCGACGGTCTCGACAATTTCTGGCGCGCGCGGATGTGGGACGATCTGTCCAAGCTGACGCAGGCCGAGCAGGCCAAGGTGCTGCCCTATATCTTCAAGTGGGGCGAGTCCGGGGCCAAGCTCTCGGGCGTCGACGTCATCCGCGGCTTCAACCAGACCATGGCGATCCGCGCGGCTGCGGCGAAGCTCTTTTGCGAGCTGGACTATGTGATCTCGCCGACCGCGCCGAACGTGAACTTTCCGGCGGAATGGGCGTCGCCGACCAACGATCCCATGAAGCCGTTCGAGCACATCGCCTATACCGTGCCGTGGAATATGTCGGAGAACCCGGCGATCTCCCTCAACGGCGGCTTCGACGCCAAGGGTTTCCCCATCGGCGTGCAGATCGTCGGCCGCCGCTTCGACGACATCGGCGTGCTCGGCATGGCCAAGGCCTTCGAAGGTCTGCGCGGCCCGCAGCGGCCCTGGCCGAAGCCGCCGGCCCAATAACGCACCGTCGTCATTCCGGGTTGCGCCCTCTTGGCGCAAGCCCGGAATCCATTCATCCGCAAGGAGTGTGGAGAAATGGATTCCGGGCTCGCGCTTCGCGCGCCCCGGAATGACGTGCTAGACAGACGGACAAAGAACCAAGGAAGAGGAAACCACCATGGCGTATGAGACCATCAAGTACGAGGTCGCCGATCAGATCCTCACCATCACGTTGAACCGGCCCGACAAGCTCAACGCCTTCAACGCGCAGATGCAAGCCGAACTGATCGACGCGTTCGACACCGCCGACAAGGATGATAACGTCCGCGCCATCATCGTCACCGGCGCCGGCCGCGGCTTTTGCGCGGGCGCCGATCTCTCCTCCGGTGCCGACACGTTCGATCGCGACGCGCGGCGCGGGCCGGTCAAGCGTTTTGCCGACGGCAAGGTCGACTATAGCGACCCGCAGGTGCGTGACGGCGGCGGCCAAGTGACGTTGCGCATCTTCAAATGCCTCAAGCCCGTGATCGCGGCGGTGAACGGCCCGGCCGTCGGCATCGGCGTCACCATGCAGCTCGCGATGGACATCCGCATCGCCTCAGAGGCCGCGCGCTTCGGCTTCGTGTTCTCCCAGCGCGGCATCGTGCCCGAGGCGGCCTCGAGCTGGTTCCTGCCGCGCATCGTCGGCATCTCGCAGGCGCTGGAATGGTGCTATTCGGGCCGTGTCTTCCCGGCGCAGGAAGCGCTTGCGGGCCGCCTCGTCAGCAAGGTCGTGGCCCCCGATGATCTGCTGCCGACCGCCCGAGCGCTCGCCAAGGAGTTTGCGGCAAAGACCGCGCCGGTGTCGGTCGCGCTGATCCGCCAGATGATGTGGCGCATGATGGGCGCCGACGATCCAATGGAAGCCCACAAGGTCGACAGCCGCGGCATCTACGCCCGCGGCCGCTCGGACGACGTCAAGGAAGGCGTGGTGTCGTTCCTGGAGAAGCGTCCCGCGCACTTCAAGAACAAGGTGTCCACCGACATGCCGGATTACTTCCCGTGGTGGACGGAGCGCGAGTACAAGTGACGAGCGCGTAGCGCGCCTTAACGCGCAACTCGGCTGTTTGATCCATGCCAAGTGCGCATGGACAGTCGGTCGACAGGCCTGCTGCATCGCAAAACCACCTTGCGCTATCGTTCGCATCGCACAGGGAAGCGATGCCGATGCAACTTTGCCTGCGAATGGCGGCTCTCGCGCCACTCGTCCTTGCCGGCTGTGCCGAGCAGGACGCCGAGTGGGCGCAGCGCGGACGAGCCAGCTTGATCGGTCTCGACCAGTCGGCGATCCGCATGTGCGCCGGCCTGCCGGCCGGAACCGCCAAGGACGGTTCGGGCGAGATCTGGATGTACGAGCACGCGGCGAGCCCTCCCGGCGGCATCGCGCCGCCCACGCTCACGCTTCCGCCCGGCCTGAATATCGGAGGCCAGGCGCCGTCGGGCTATTGTCGCGTGCAGTTGCGCTTTGCTCGCGGCAAGGTCACCGAGGTGCAATATGCCGGGAATACCGACATCGGAAATGCGCGTGACGCCGTCTGCGGCCAGATCGTGCGGACCTGCCTCGGCTATGCGCCGGGCGGCCGCGACACCGTCGCGCGGACGTCACATCAGTAGCGCGACGCGTCCGATCGCCTTGCGGTCGAGCAACAACCGCATCGCCTTCGCATAGTCCTTAAGCGGCAGGCGGTGCGAGACGTTGGGGCGCAGCTTGCCCTCCTCCGCCCATTGCAAAAGCGCCTTCAGGCGGACCTCGCCGAGCGCAGGATTCTTCCGCACCGCTTCGCCGGCGCGTACGCCGAGCACGCTGGCGCCCTTGATCAGCAACAGATTGGTCTTGGCCGAGCCGATGCCGCCGGTGAAGCCGATCACCAGGAGCCGCGCGCCCCAGGCGATGCAGCGCATCGAGTCTTCAAAGACCTCGCCACCGACGGGGTCGAACACGACGTCGGCGCCGCGGCCGTCGGTGATGCGCTTGACGGCATCGCGGAACGGCTCGCGGTCGTAGCGGATGAGATGATCGGCGCCGCGCGATTTCGCGATTCCGAGCTTCTCGTCGCTGGAGGCGGTCGCGATCACGGTCGCGCCCAGCATCTTGCCGATCTCGACGGCGGCAAGGCCGACGCCGCCGCCGGCACCGTGGACCAGCAGCACCTCGCCCGGCGCGACCCGGCCGCGATCGATCAGCGCGTGATAGGCCGTGCCGTGGCCGGCGAGATAGGTGGCAGCCTCCGCATAGTCGAAGGTGGACGGCATGGGAGTGAGCTGCGACGGCATCACCACCGCTTCATCCGTGAAGGCACCAAAGCGCATCTTCACGATGACCTTGTCGCCGACGGCAACGCCGCTTGCCTCCGATGCCACCTCGGTGACGTCGCCGGCCGCTTCCATGCCCGGCGTGAACGGCAGCTCCGGCTTGAGCTGGTATTCGCCGGCGGCCATCAGCACGTCGGGGAAGTTCAGCCCGGCGGCGCGGATGGCGACGCGCACCTCGCCCGGCCTCAGCGCGCGCGACGGAAACTCCTCCAACAGCAAACGCTCGGGCGCGCCGAGTTCGCGGCAGACGACGGCGCGCACCATCAGGCCGCGCTCGCCTTGCTGCGCAAAAGCGCTTCGCGGATCAGCGGCAGGCGGTCATTGCCGAAATACATGTCGGTCTTGTTCACGAAGATCGTCGGCGAGCCGAAGCCGCCGCGCGCGATGACCTCCTCGGTATTGGCCTTGAGCTGGTCCTTGATGCCCTGCTCGGCAATACCGGCGAAGAACTTCTGCTCGTCGATGCCGACCCTCCTGCAGATCTCCGCAAGCACCGCGTCCTGCGAGATGTCCTTGTCCTCGCCCCAATAGGCCTCGAACACTGATGTCGCGAACGGCACCATGTCCTGACCGAGCCAGAGGCAGCCGCGCATCACCTTGACGCTGTTCACCGGGAACACCGTCGGTGGCATCTTGATGGCAAGACCCGCCGAACGTGCCCAGTCGGCGAGGTCCTTCTTCATGTAGCGCGCCTTCAGCGGCACCGGCTTCTCGCGCTGGGCATAGACGCTCGGATTGACGGTGTTGAAGATGCCGCCGACCAGGATCGGACGCCAGGTGATGTCGGCCCCGAACTCCTTGGCGAGCGGTTGGATGTTGTGGAAGGCGAGATAGGTCCAGGGGCTGGAACAGTCGAAGAAGAATTCGATCATGGGGGTTCCTTTTTGCTGTCATTCCGGGGCGCGCCGCCTTTGGGCGCGAGCCCGGAATCCATTTCGCCTCTCGTTACGCTGCCTGATGGATTCCGGTCTCGCGACTTCGTCGCGCCCCGGAATGACGGCGTGGCCGTCACTTCCTTCCCAGCACTTCCTTAGCCCGTTGCCCGAACATGATCTTGCGTGATTCCTCGTCGAACGGCTCCTTCACGAATTTTCCGATCGCAAGCCCCGCCTGCACCTGCGGCCTTGCCCGGACCTCGGCATACCAGCGTTTCACATTGGGATAGTCGTCGAGCGTAAAACCCTGCGCCTTGTGGGTCATGGTCCAGGGGAAGCAGGCGATGTCGGCGATGGAATAGTCACCGGCGACATGGGCGCCGGTCCTGGCCAATTGGCGATCGAGCACGCCGTAGAGCCGCGCCGCCTCGTCGCGATAGCGCTCGATCGCGTAAGGGATCTTCTCGGCCGCATAGAGCGCGAAATGGCCGTGCTGGCCGAGCATCGGCCCGAGGCCCGCCATCTGCCACATCACCCACTGGATCGTGCTGGAGCGGCCGCGCCAATCGGCGGGCAGGAAGCGGCCGGTCTTCTCCGCGAGATAGATCAGGATCGCGCCGGTCTCGAACGCGGAGAACGGCGCGCCGCCATCAGCGGGCGCGTGATCAACGATCGCGGGAATGCGGTTGTTCGGAGAGATCGCCAGGAACTCAGGATTGAACTGCTCGCCGGCGCGGATGTTCACGGGGATCACCCGATAGGGAAGCCCGAGCTCCTCCAGCATGATCGAGATTTTCCAGCCGTTCGGCGTCGGCGCGTAATAGAGGTCGATCATGGGCCTTCCCTTGCGCCGTCCCTATCGCTGCCGCCAGCCAATGACGACTTTTGTTGTTCTGTACCTCGACGTTAGGACATGGCAGGAAGGGGCGCAACAACCCGCCGGGAGGGCCGCCATGCTGTTTCCAACCACGATCGCCGGCTCCTTGCCGAAGCCGGAATGGCTCGCCGAGCCGAACATGCTCTGGGCGCCCTGGAAGTCCGAAGGCGACGAGCTCGCCCGCGCCAAGCGCGATGCGACGCTGATCTGGCTGAAGATCCAGGAGGACGCCGGCATCGACATCGTCACCGAAGGCGAACAGGCCCGGCAGCACTTCGTGCACGGCTTTCTGGAGAAGATCGAGGGCATCGATTTCGCCCACAAGGTCGAGATGGGCATCCGGAAAGACCGCTACAAGGCGATGGTGCCGCAGGTGGTCGCGCCGCTGCGGCTGAAGGACCGCGTCCATGCCTTCGAGGCGCGCGTCGCGCGCACGCACACCAGGAAGCAGCTGAAATTCACCCTGCCCGGCCCGATGACGATCATCGACACCATTGCCGACCGCTATTATGGCGACAGGGTCAAGATGGCCTTTGCCTTCGCCGAGCTCTTGAACGAGGAAGCCAAGGCCTTGCAGGCCGACGGCGTCGACCTCGTGCAGTTCGACGAGCCCGCCTTCAACGTCTACATGGACGAGGTCAACGATTGGGGCATCAAGGCGCTGGAGCGCGCCGCGGAGGGCCTCACCTGCGCCACCGCCGTGCACATCTGCTATGGCTACGGCATCAAGGCCAATACGGACTGGAAGGAGACGCTCGGCAGCCAATGGCGGCAATACGAGCAGATCTTTCCGGCCATCGACGCAAGCCCGATCCAGCAGGTCGCGATCGAGTGCCGCAATTCCAAGGTGCCGCTCGACCTGCTCGCGCTGCTGAAGAACAAGATCGTGCAGGCCGGTGTCATCGACGTCGCCAGCGACACGGTGGAGACGGCCGAGGACGTCGTGAAGGTGATCGAGGCGGTGTCGCAATTCGTGCCCAAGAGCAACATCATCGCCACCACCAATTGCGGCATGGCGCCGATGCGGCGCGAGATCGCCGAAGCCAAGCTGGTGGCGCTTGGCGCCGGCGCGGCGCTGGCGCGCGAGAGGCTGGGGTGATGGCGGTGATCCGCAGGTCGCTCGGCTAGTCCGGAGCGGTCGGATGCAACGCCGGTCGATATCCGGCGCTGAACGCCCGTAATGTGGATGGAGGCGTCAGCAGCATCGCACTCGACAGTTCGTGCTCGGTACGGGCATAGCCGGCTGGCGACCAAAGCAGCGGCCGGCCTTTCGTCACAAGATAGCTCTGCTCGCCCTGCTGCACCATCACGCCATCGGGTAAGTCTGCGAGCGGCCCTCGCAGTGGGTGCAGGCGCTTACGGCCGTGATCCAGACGCTCCAGGTGCAGCTTTGCGTCCATCGACTTTGCGCTCACCTTGCTTGCGCCGTTTCCCCTCTCCCATGCCGCGCGAAACCGGTTGGCATCGTCACGCCGGCAGAAGAAGCATGGGCGATGTCCGGCAGCAAAGGCGGTGGCTTCGTCGAGGAAGAACAGCTCGGTCCAGCTCCGCCGCGCCATCACCGGCCGCCGCCAGCCGCGGAATTCGCACAGGCATGTGATCCAGGCCGGCGTCGACCAGCGCTTCTTCAACAGCGTCTTCGTCGCGGGATCGTGGATGATGCCGCGATTGCCGGTGAACAGGCCGCGGTGTGGGGTGGCGATGATGTCGCCGGTGGGCGTGACTCGGTTCTGGAGGGGGCGAGTGGCGAATGGCGAATGGCGAATGGGGTCGGTGTTACTCGCCATTCGCTACTCGCCATTCGCTCTGGTCACGCCGCGCCGTCGCGCAGCGGCGGGTGGTAGGACAGTGCTGTGTCCCAGGGGAAGAAGATCCAGGTGTCCTGCGAGACTTCGGTGATGAAAGTGTCGACCAGCGGGCGTCCCATCGGCTTGGCGTAGACGGTGGCGAAATGCGCATCGGGCAGCATCTCGCGCACCATCCTGCCGGTCTTGCCGGTATCGACGAGGTCATCGACGATCAACAGGCCCTTGCCGGTGCCGCCGCCGAGCGTCATTGTCGCCTCGGAAATGCCCTTGAGCACCTGGAGCTCGCCCTGCTTGTTGTGGTCGTAGCTGGCGACGCAGACCGTATCGATGACGCGCACCCCTAACTCGCGCGCCACGATCGCGGCGGGCACCAGGCCGCCGCGGGTGATCGCAATCACCGCATGGAACGGACCGACCTCGTTGAGCCGCCAGGTCAGCGCCCGGCAATCCCGGTGGAACTGGTCCCACGAGACGGGGAAGGCCTTGCCTGCCCGCTCCTGCGCACTCAGTTCCGGTGCTTCACCAGCCATCGCCTGTCTCCTGCAATCTCGTCCGGCAATTCCCTGCTAGCGGTTGACGTTCAATCCCGCCAGCATTTCCTTCACCGCGGCCATTGCCGCCGCGAGCTTCTCGGGATCGCGCGAGCGCACCACCAGATTGGTGTTGGGCTTCTGCTCCTCGTCCATGAAGGGATAGCTGCCGATGATGGTGTCGGGATGGGCGGCAGCGATCGCCCGCAGCGGCCCGCCGATGTCGCCCTCGCGCGCATTGGCACGGACGGAGTCCGACAGCATGCGCACGCCCGACTTCAGCTTGGGCGAGACGATGTCCATCATCGCTTGCATGATCGAGGGCACGCCGGCCATGACGATGACGTTGCCGATCTTGAAGCCGGGGGCGAGGATGGTCGCGCTCTGGATCAGCTCGGCGCCCTCGGGAATGCGGGCCATGCGTAGTCGGGCCTCGTTGAGGTCCTGCTCGCTCCAGCGCTCGCGAAAGCGGGCGACCACTTCCGGATGATGGTCGATCCCGACGCCGAACGCCTTGGCGACGGCATCTGCGGTGATATCGTCATGGGTCGGCCCGATGCCGCCCGTGGTGAAGACGTAGGTGTAGCGATGCCGCAATGCATCCAGTGCAGCGATGATATCCGGCTCGTCGTCGGAGACGATGCGGACCTCCTTCAGGTCGATGCCGATATTGGTCAGGTATTCGGCGATGAAGCCGATATTCTTGTCCTTGGTCCGGCCGGACAGGATTTCGTCTCCGATGACCAGAATGCCCGCCGTGACGATCTCGCTCATGCCTTAAGTCCCTCACCTGTGACGCCGACTTTGCCGAGGTAACGCGTTGAAGTCACGCGGTTTTGCTTCTGAAATAAGCAGTCTTCAGCCATTTTTTCAGGCACGCCGCCGGCCGTCGCCGGCAAATGCCCCCTCTCCATGCTTATCGCGCTGGCCCGGCCCTTGCTACCACATGAAAGTCATGCACTGTTGACGCATGGCCACAGGACGTTGCGGTCTCATCAAGGCTGACGCGACCTGGCGCATGGCGCAACGCCTGGGGAGACAAGTCGGGATCTATGGCAGTCGCGTTTGACGAAATGAACATTCCCGGCGGGGACCTCCGCCCCGCCTATCAGGAGCTGGCGCGCTGGCTCAAGGAGACGCCTCCCGAGGCGCTCGAATATCGCCGCCAGGAGGCCGAGCTCCTGTTCCGCCGGATCGGCATCACCTTCGCAGTCTACGGCGATTCCGAGTCCACCGAGCGCCTGATCCCCTTCGATGTGATTCCGCGGATCATGTCCGGCAAGGAATGGGCGCTGCTGGAGAAGGGCCTGAAGCAGCGCGTGCGCGCGCTCAACATGTTCCTGCGCGACATCTATCACGGCCGCGACATCCTCCGCGCCGACATCGTGCCCGACGATCTGATCTTCCAGAACCCGGTGTTCCGGCCCGAGATGAACGGCCAGCAGGTGCCGCACGACGTCTACGTGCACATCGCCGGCATCGACATCGTCCGGGTCGACGCCGAGGACTTCATCGTGCTGGAGGACAACGCCCGCACGCCGTCGGGCGTGTCCTACATGCTGGAAAACCGCGAGATCATGATGCGGCTGTTTCCGGATCTGTTCGCCCGCCACCGGGTGGCGCCGGTCGAGCGCTATCCGGACGAGCTGCTCGCAGCGCTCCGCTCGGTCGCGCCGCAAAGCGCCTCCGGCGAGCCGACGGTCGCCCTGCTCACCCCGGGCGTCTACAATTCGGCCTATTACGAGCACTCCTTCCTCGCCGACAAGCTCGGCATCGAGCTGGTCGAAGGCCGCGACCTTGTCGTCAAGAACAACGAAGTGTTCATGCGGACGACGGAAGGGCTGAAGCGGGTCGACGTGATCTATCGGCGCGTCGACGACGACTTCCTCGATCCCCTCACCTTCCGTCCCGATTCGGTGCTCGGCGTGCCCGGACTGATGTCGGCCTACGCGGCCGGTAACATCACGCTCGCCAACGCCGTCGGCACCGGCATCGCCGACGACAAGGCGATCTACTCCTACATGCCCGACATCGTGAAATTCTATCTCGGCGAGGAGCCGATCCTGAAGAACGTGCCGACCTGGCGCTGCCGCGAGCCAAAGGACCTCGCTTATGTGCTGGACAATCTAAGCGAGCTCGTCGTCAAGGAAGTGCACGGCTCCGGCGGCTACGGCATGCTGATCGGCCCCGCCGCGACCAAGGCGACGATCGAAGCGTTCCGCGACAAGCTCAAGCGCGAGCCGGAAGGTTTCATCGCCCAGCCGACGCTGGCGCTTTCGACCTGCCCGACCTGCACGGCGTCCGGCCTCGCTCCACGTCACGTCGATCTTCGCCCCTTCGTGCTCACGGGCAGCAAGAGCACGACCATCGTGCCGGGCGGGCTCACCCGCGTCGCGCTCAAGGAAGGCTCCCTGGTGGTGAATTCGAGCCAGGGCGGCGGCACCAAGGACACCTGGATTCTGGACGAGTAGAGAGATGCTGTCGCGTACCGCCGAAAACCTCTACTGGCTCGCCCGCTACGTCGAACGGGCCGAATATCTGGCGCGCACCATCGATGCGACCTTGCGCGTCACCGCGCTTCCCGCCGCCTATATCGGCAAGACCAATGAATGGGATTCGGCGCTG
The DNA here is from genome assembly GCF_025200905.1 of Bradyrhizobium yuanmingense. NCBI lineage: Bacteria > Pseudomonadati > Pseudomonadota > Alphaproteobacteria > Hyphomicrobiales > Nitrobacteraceae > Bradyrhizobium > Bradyrhizobium yuanmingense. The sequence continues at coordinate 4,623,136 of NZ_CP104173.1, forward strand.
CTCACCGCTGGCGTCGCCGCGAGCTTCTATCAGGCCTATGAGGAAGCCAACGAGCACAACGTCGTCGAGTATCTCTCCTTCTCCCAGAACAACCCGTCCTCGATCCGAAACTGCATCGAAGCGGCGCGGCTGAACTCGCGCTCGGTGCGCACGGCGCTCACCAGCGAGATGTGGGACACCATCAACTCGGCCTGGATCGAGCTTCAGGCTGTGTGGAGCAAGGGCACCTCGACACGCGAGGACCTCGCAAAATTCCTGCGCTTCGTGCAGGAGACCTCGCTGCGCTTCGACGGCTCGGCCTATCGGACCATGCTGCGCAACGACGCCTATTGGTTCTCGCGCATGGGCGTGCACCTGGAGCGGGCGGACAACACCGCGCGCATCCTCGACGTGAAGTATCACGTGCTGCTGCCCGAGGAGGAGCATGTCGGTGGGCCCCTCGATTTCTACCAGTGGAGCTCGATCCTGCGCTCGGTCTCGGCGCTGACGGCTTATCACTGGGTCTATCGCGAGACGCTGAAGCCCTGGCTGATCGCGGACCTGTTGATCCTCAACGACACGCTGCCGCGCTCGCTCGCCAGCTGCTACGGCAACCTCGTGCGCAACCTCGACCAGATCGGCGTCGCCTATGGCCGCCAGGGCCCGGCCCAGCGCCACGCCCGCGGCATCCGCAACCGGCTGGAACACAGCAACATGAACGACATTTTCCAGCATGGCGTGCATGAATTCATTCAGGAATTCATCGCGGACAATTCCAGGCTGGGCGAAATCATCACGAAGCAGTATTTGATCTAATGTCGCTCGACTGACGACAGGGGATATTGTCATGGCCGGGCAAGAGCGCGAAGCGCGTCTTCGCGCTAGATGTCCCGGCCATCCACGTTCTTGCTTTTGCGCGACGAGGAAGAACGTGGATGCCCCGGGACAAGCCCGGGCATGACGAGCTTCTTTGCGACGGCAGTCACGCCTTACAACAAACGACACGGTCCACCATGCGCCTGCGAATCCAGCACACCACGACCTATCGCTACGAGCCGCCGGCCACCAGCGTGATCCAGATCCTGCGCATGACGCCGGGCAGCCATGACGGGCAATACGTCGCGGAATGGCAGATCGACGTCTCCACCGACACCAAGCTCGACATGCATGAGGACGCGTTCGGCAACGTCACCCACGTGCTGTCCTGCGGGCCGGTCGGCGACATCCAGATCATTGCCGAAGGGCTGATCGAGACTCACGACACCGGCGGCGTGCTGCGCGGCAGCGACGAGCGTTTTCCCCCCGGCATGTTCCTGCGCGTCACCGACCTCACCTCGGTCAATCCGGCGATGACGGCGGTCGCGCGCCAGTTGCGCAGCGAGGCCGAGAGCGACACGCTGGGCTTCCTGCACACGCTGATGACGCAGGTGGCCGATCACATGACGTTCGACGAGGACCCGACCAACAGCGGCACGTCCGCAGCGGAGGCGTTCACGCTCAAGCGCGGGGTCTGCCAGGATTACGCGCACATCTTCATCGCCTGCGCCCGCGCCGGCGGCGTGCCGGCGCGCTTCGTCTCCGGACATTTCCTGCGTGCGGACGACACGGTGCACCAGGACGCCGGCCATGCCTGGGCAGAGGCCTACGTGCCCGATCTCGGCTGGGTCGGCTTCGATCCCGCCAACAGCATCTGCGCCACCGACGCGCATGTCCGCCTCGCGATCGGGCTCGACTATCTCGGCGCGGCCCCGGTGCGCGGCACGCGCTACGGCGGCGGCACGGAAACGCTGACGGTGGCGGTGAAGGTCGAACAGGCCGGCCGCGGCGGGCAGTCGCAATCGCAGTCCCAGCGGCAGAGCTAGGAGTCGCCAGCCGAACACATTTCGGCGTGCTACATTTGCGGCGTCAAATCAGACCCGCGAGGTAGCCATGGCGACAGTGAAAATGCTTTCAGACGATGAACTCTCGACTGAAGCGCGCGCCGTTTTCGACGACATCCGCAGGGTGCGGAAATCGGACTTCGTCAACAATTTCTGGCGCGCGCTGGCGCATGATCCGAAGACGCTGCGGCGGACCTGGGAGAGCATCAAGGAGGTGATGGCTCCCGGCGCGCTCGATCCCAAGGTCAAGGAAATGCTCTACGTCGCGGTGTCGATCGCGCATGGCTGCAGCTATTGCATCCACTCCCACACGGCCGCGGCACGGGCCAAGGGCATGAGTGAGGCCGAATATGGCGAGCTGCTCGCCATCATCGGCATGGCCGCGGAGACCAACCGGCTGGTGACGGCGCTCGGCGTGCCGGTTGATGAGGCGTTTCTGGTCGACGCAGCTGACTAGCTTGCCGTCTCGCACCGTCATTCCGGGGCGCGCGTAGCGCGAACCCGGAATCCATCTGGTCGCAGAGTTGGTGGAGGAATGGATTCCGGGCTCGCGACTTCGTCGCGCCCCGGAATGACGGGCTTAATCGGGGGTTGGAGTGGCCCTTGAAATTGGCTAGTAATTCCGCGCAAACGCGTTCGGGGACTGGAAATGACCTATTGCTGCGGAATCCTGGTTCGGGACGGTCTGGTGATGATCGCCGATACCCGCACCAATGCCGGCCTCGACAATGTCTCAACCTTCCGCAAGCTGCACATCTTCTCCAAGCCCGGCGAGCGCATCATGGCGATCGCCAGTGCCGGCAACCTCGCCATCAGCCAGTCGGTGCTGTCGACGCTGACCGAGGGCCTCGAAGATCCCAATACGGGCGAGATCGAGACGCTGATGAACGCGCCGACCATGTTCCAGGCCGCCCAGCGCATCGGCCGGGCGATCCGGGCGGTGCATGCCACCGAAGGGCCGGCGCTGAAATCCGAGGACGTGTCCTTCGACGTCTCCTTTCTGTTCGGCGGCCAGATCAAGGGCGCGCGGATGCGCCTGTTCATGGTCTACACCGCCGGCAATTTCATCGAGTGCACCACCGACACGCCCTACCTGCAGATCGGCGAGCACAAATACGGCAAGCCGGTGCTCGACCGTGCCATGCATTACGACGTCGAGCTCTACGAGGCGCTGAAGACGGGCCTGATCTCGATGGATTCGACGATGCGCTCGAATCTCGGCGTCGGCCTGCCGATCGACGTGCTGGTGGTGCGCAACGATGCCTGCGAGGCCGATCTCAACCACCGCATCGAGGCAGGCGAGCCCTATTTCCACGACCTGCGCTCGCGCTGGTCGGCGGCCTTGCGCGCGGCGCATCAGAACATTCCGCGCCCGCCCTACAAGAACGACAAAGAACCCAAAACCTGACAGCAGAAGAGAAAAGGCAGGAAACGATGAGTGAAGCGAAAAAGATCGCATTGGTGACGGGCGCCGGCACCGGCGTCGGGCGCGCGGCGTCGCTGGCGCTGATGAACACCGGCTTCACCGTGGTGCTCACAGGCCGCCGGCTCGACATGCTCGAGGAGACGGCAAAGCTCGGTCCCGCGGGAAAAAGCCTCTGCGTCACCGCCGACATGACCAAGCCGGACTCCATCGCCGCGCTGTTCGACAAGGTGAAGGCGACCTACGGCCGGCTCGACGTGCTCTTCAACAATGCCGGCATGGGCGCGCCGGCCGTCAAATTCGAGGATCTCAGCCTCGAGCAATGGCAGGCCGTGGTGAACACCAACCTCACCGGCCCGTTCCTGTGCACCCAGCACGCCTTCCGCATCATGAAGGATCAGACCCCGCGCGGCGGCCGCATCATCAACAACGGCTCGATCTCGGCGCACGCGCCGCGGCCATTCTCGGCGGCCTACACCTCGACCAAGCACGCCATCACCGGCCTCACCAAGGCCAGCAATCTCGACGGCCGCATGTACGACATCGCCGTCGGCCAGGTCGACATCGGCAATGCCGCAACCCCGATGACCGACCGCATGGTCAACGGCCCCGGCGTGCTGCAGCCCGACGGCACCACCAAGCACGAGCCGCGCATGGACGCGAAAGCAGTCGGCGATGCCGTGGCCTACATGGCCAGCCTGCCGCTCGATGCCAACGTGCTGACCATGACGGTGATGGCGACCAAGATGCCGTTCGTCGGGCGGGGCTGAACAAAAAAGCGCGAAAACAACCCCATGCACAGTAGGCGTCAAGAGGCGCCTGCTGCTGCCGGGCTGCGGGCGTCCCGCGAGTTAAGTCCCCACGCCATCTCAATAATCGTCATTGCGAGCGCAGCGAAGCAATCCAGGCTGCCGCCGCGGTGAGATTCTGGATTGCTTCGTCGCATCAGCGCAAAATTGCTACGCAATTTTGTCGCGAGCTCCTCGCAATGACGTTGAGAGAGCGGAGCGCCTACTCCAGGCTCTCCACCTTGCGCAGGGCTGGAAACAGCTTCATCCAGAGCAGCGCCACTGCGACGGTGGCGACGCCGCCGAGCACAGCGGCGGGCATGGCGCCGAGCAGCGCGGCTGCCACTCCGCTCTCGAACTGGCCGAGCTGGTTCGAGGCGTTGATGAACAGGAAGTTCACCGCGCCGACGCGGCCGCGCATCTCATCGGGCGTCGACAGCTGCACCAGCGAGAAGCGGATCACGACGCTGATCGTGTCGGCCGCACCGAGGATTGCAAGCGACAGCACCGACAGCCACATCCAGGACGACAGCGCGAACACGATGGTGGCGAGGCCGAACACGATCACGGCCTGGAACATGCGGAGGCCCACATGCCGGGAGATCGCGTGGCGCGCCAGCACCATGGTCATCAGCAAGGCACCGACCGCAGGCGCGGCGCGCAGCACGCCTAACCCGACCGGGCCGGTCTGGAGGATGTCGCGGGCATAGATCGGCAGCAGCGCCGTGACGCCGCCGAACAGCACGGCGAACAAATCGAGCGAGATGGTCCCGAGGATCGCCGGGTTGCTGCGAATGAAGCGGACGCCGGCGAAGATGTTGTCCGAGTCCATCCCCTCCCTCGCGATCGCCTGCGGGCGCGGCCGGATGAAGCCGGTCAAGATCATCCCCAAGACCCAGAACAGGACCATCACGGCATAGGCAAGGTGCGGGGCGACCGCATAGGCGATGCCGCCGAGCGCGGGGCCCGTGATGGTCGCGAGCTGCGCCGCCCCGCTGGAGACGGCAGTGGCGCGCTGGAGCGAGCCCTGCGGCGCGATCAGCGGCAGCAGCGCCGCCGTGGTCGGGCTCTCGAACGCGCCGGCGATTCCGAGCAGGAAAGTCGCGATGAAGATCTGCACTTCGCTGACCGCGCCGAGATAGGTGATGGCCCCGAGATAGAGCGCGGTCGCGGCCTCCACCAGCTGGCAGAGCTGGACGACGCGCTTGCGCTCGTAGCGATCGGCGGCGTGGCCGGCGACGAACACCAGAAGCGCGGTGGGCAGGAACTGGACGAGACCAACCATCCCGAGGTCGAACGCCGAGCCGGTGAGATCGTAGATCTGCCAGCCGATCGCGACGGCCGCGATCTGGCTGGAGAAGCGCGACAGGCTGCGCGAGAGCAGGAAGAACAGGAAAGCGGGATGGCGGAGGAGCTCACCGGCGGTGACCGGTCGATGTCCGGATATTGGCTGCTCTGGCATCGCCTCTTCGGTCACGCTCGGACCGCTCTTTCCCTCGATATCGAAGGCCCCCGGGGTGGCCGAGGTGGCCCCGCTTGTCAACACTGGTCGTTCCCGGCTGCTCCCGGCATTGCCTTTGCAACGCATGGGCGGCCATAATCATCGAGGGGCTTGAGACATCATGCTGCGCCTGCAATCTGCACTCGGCATTTTCGCATTGCTGCTGATCGCCTTCGCGCTGGCGGAAAATCGTCGCGCGGTGTCGCTGCGCCAGGCGGCGATCGGCCTTGCCGCGACCTTCGTCACCGCCCTCGTGCTGCTGAAGCTGCCGGTCGTCGCCCATGCCTTCGGCGCCATCAACGAGGCGGTCGGCGCGATCTCGGCGGCCTCGCGGGCCGGCTCCGCCTTCGTGTTCGGCTATATCGGCGGCGGACCCCTGCCCTTCGACCTGAAGGCGCCAGGCGCGGACTTCATCCTGGCGTTCCAGGCACTGCCGATCGTGCTGGTCATGAGCGTGCTCACGACGCTGTTGTTCTATTGGCGCGTGCTGCCGCCGATCGTCCGCGGCATGGCCTGGCTCTTGGAGCGCACCCTCGGCGTCGGCGGCGCCGTCGGGCTTTCGACCGCCGCCAACATCTTCCTCGGCATGGTCGAGGCACCGCTGTTCGTGCGGCCGTATCTGGCACAGATGACGCGCAGCGAGTTGTTCCTGGTCATGACCGGCGGCATGGCGGGCATCGCCGGCACCGTGCTGGTGCTCTATGCGACGCTGCTGGCGCCTCTCATTCCCGACGCCGCCGCGCATTTCGTCATCGCCTCGGTGCTCGGCGCACCGGCGGCGATCCTGGTCAGCCTGATCATGGTCCCTGAAACCTCCGACAAGCGCACCGGCGGCGCGCTGGAGGATCCGCAAATGGAGGTCGCCAGCACGATGGACGCGATCGTGAAAGGCACCAGCGCGGGCATCGAGCTGCTGATCAACATCGTCGCGATGCTGCTGGTGCTGGTGGCGCTGGTCTATCTCGTCAACGCAATCCTCGGCCTGCTCCCGCACGTCGGCGGCGCCGCGATCTCGCTGCAGCGGCTGCTCGGCCTCGTCATGGCGCCGGTGTGCTGGCTGATGGGGTTGCCGTGGGATCAGGCGATCACCGCCGGCAGCCTGATGGGCACCAAGACGGTGCTGAACGAATTGATCGCCTATGTCGACTTCTCGAAGCTGCCGCCCGATACGCTCGATCCGCGCTCGCGCCTGATCATGCTCTATGCAATGTGCGGCTTCGCCAATTTCGCCAGCCTCGGCATCATGATCGGCGGCTTAGGGGTGATGGCACCGGAGCGGCGCGAGGAGATCAATGCGCTGGGGCTGAAGTCGATCGTGTCGGGGACGCTCACGACGTGCCTGATGGGAGCGGTGGTGGGGGTGTTGGCGTAGGCTCTCTTTCCACGCGTCATTGCGAGCGAAGCGAAGCAATCCAGACATGCGTCCGCGGAGACAGTCTGGATTGCTTCGTCGCAAGAGCTCCTCGCAATGACGGCGGCGAGAATCTTTGCCTCAACCGCACAATTTCGACTTCTGCAGGATGCGACGCACCTCAGGCACCTTGGAACGGCACGGCTCGGCCGCCATGGCCTTTGCCTCGCTGGTTCGCCCCTGCACCCACAGCAACACCGCTATCAAGCCCTGCGCCCCGGAGCGCACCGGCCCACCCGCTACGTCCGAAGCTGCGAGCGACATGGCGGTTTGCGCTTCCCTCTCGGCGGCATTGATATCCGCTTGTTCCAGGAAGAAGACAGCACGGTAGACGTGAGCCCGCGCGTCTTTCGGGTAGCGGCTAACGAGATCGAGCGACCGGCTGGCCATCTCGTCGCCCTTCATCGGCACTTCCGAGGCGCGGATATAGTGCGCGGCATCGGCCATGTAGGCCGAATAATGCGCGGCGGCGAAGCCGGCGCAGATGAGAGATCCGATGGATCCTGCCAGCAAGGTCATGCTCGCGCTCCGCGGCAGGCTGTCATAGGACCAGAAGGCGAGCCACGGCGTGACGGCGAGCGCGGCGCCGGCCACCGCACCGCCTGCGTGGGCGTAATAGTTGACGTTGCCGGAAGCGCCAAAGGCCATTGGCAGCAGTGCGGGAACACCGAAGAACAGCGACGTCTTCAGCCTCGATATGGTCTGATCGGCGTCCGCTTCGGGATCGAAGCTCGCCACGAACAGCGCGGCGATCAGCCCGGTGATGGCGCCGGACGCACCGACGCCGACCGTGCCGGGGCCGTTGCCCAGCAGCGAGCCGGCCTCTCCGGCCAATGCACTGGCAACGAAGATCAAAGCAAACCAGCCGCGGCCGATCAGCGACTCCAGCCTGACGCCGACGATGAACAGCGCCACGCAGTTGCTCACGAGGTGCCACCCGCTGCCATGCAGAAGCGGCGCAAGGCCGATTCGCCACCACTCTCCCCTCCCGACGACGAGATCGTAGCCGGACGCCCCCTGAGCGATCAGCGAGCGGACATCGAGATCGCCGTCCCGCGCGATGTCGATGGCGAGACTACGCTGCAGAACGAAGATCAGGAGCAGACCGAAGATCAGGCCGATGGTGAGGAAGGGGATGTCGGCCAGAAGCTTGTTGTCGGCAAAAAGCGTCTCCTCGCTGGAAGAGGGCTTCTCTATGGCGATCGGCGCGGCGGCGGCTTGAAACGATGCTCTTGGAGCTGGCGCTACGGTGCCGCGTCGGCCAAAAGTGTTGGTCGCCATGAAAGCATTTCCCGCGTTGACACAGCCTTGAGTTGACGCGAGAGGTATTTTCGACTGGTTAGCACCAGGCTTGCGGGGCGGCCGAAATCATCCCGATTGCTGACCGCCCGGTTTCTCGGATCGACCGCATTTTAGCGATCGAGAGTTGCGCTTACGCCTTCAGCTCCACCGTCTTGAACTCAGCGGGGAGGATCACCTCCAGCAGCTCCACGTCGTCCGAATAGTCCAGGATCATGTGTCTGATCTTCGGCGGCTGGGTCCAGGCGCTGCCTTGCTGCATCAAGGTCTCGCCCTGCCCGTCCATATAGGTCTTCACCCAGCCCTTGAGCACGTAGACCATCTGGAATTCGACGTCGTGATAGTGGAGCTTGGACACCTCGGCCCGGTTGCAGGGACCTTGCAGGCGGATCACATGCGCCTGCGCGAGGCCATGGGTCGCCTCGCCGATGCCGAGATCGCGATACTTCGCGTAGGCGCGCAGGCCGTCGGCCTTGAAGTCTTCCTCGCGGTGATGGCTGACGGCGATGCGCTGCTTCGGACGTGCGGGCTTTTTCGCAGCGGCAGTGCGCGCCTTCGCCTTCACGGCCTTGCGTGCCGAGGATCGCGCCGCCGCCTTGGCGCCACTCCGCTTCTTCACCGCGGTCTTCAATGCGGGCCTCGATGCCTTTTGCTTGGCCATTGTCTGCCTCCCTGTTTCTGAGCCGCCGTCGCGCGGTATGGCTTGAAGGTCAGCTTATCCAGTCGTGGGCGAGGCAGCAATCGCAGACCTGGTCGTGTTGAGTAGTGCCGCATCCGCGCTGTCACCCTCCCCCTCCAGGACCCTCCCCTGGAGGGTAAGAGGCTGAGGCCAATCACGCGATCACCGCATCGCTTCGTAGCTTGCCCCAAGCTGGCGTGGCGGGCGGGGGTCGTCTCGTCTTCGTTCTCGCGCTGAACTAGTCTCGCCCGGGACATCCGGGGAATTGATTCATGGGCAGCAATGTCGGTCAGCGTGCATTTCAAAATGCCCGGCTTCAGAAGCGGCAAAAGGCCGACGTGCTGCCCTTGCTCGGGCAAGCGCTCGAATTGCACAAGAAGGGCCGCCTGCTCGAGGCCAAGGCTGCCTATCGCCAGCTCCTGCAGATCGCGCCCAATCAATTCATCGCGCTGCATATGCTCGGCGCGTTGGAGTCCGATGCCGGGAATTATCAGCAGGCCGAGAGCCTGCTGAGCCGGGCGGTTGTCGTCGATCCGCGATCGGCCGAAGCCCATATGAGCCTGGGCGTCGCGCTGAACGGGCTGAAACGTCACAATGATGCCCGCGAGAGCTATCGCAAGGCGCTCGCCTTGCGGCCCAACTACGCCCTCGCTCTCTCCAATCTCGGGAACGCGAGCGCGGCCCTGGATCGCTACCAGGAAGCGCTCGACAGCTACGATCGGGCGCTCGCCGTCGACGCAAACCTCGCCGAAGCCCACAACGGCCGCGGCTCCACGCTCTGCCGTCTGCGCAACTACGACAAGGCTCTTGCAAGCCTGAACCGCGCGCTCGCGATCAAGCCCGACTATGCGGCGGCGCTGGCGAACCGCGCCGTGGCACTCCGGGAGCTGCAGCGATTCGACGAGGCCATGGCGGATTGCAACCGGGCAATCGCCCTCGCCCCTGACGACGTGAACGGATGGCTTTGGCGCGCCAATGTCTTGCTTCAGACCCGGCAGGTGGCCCAGGCACTATCCGATTGCGAGAAGGCGCTCGCGATCGCGCCCGATTCCGATCAGGCTCATCTGGTGCTGGGCCTTTGTCTTGCCGGACTAGGCCGGGTCGACGAAGCCCTCGCCAGTTTCGACAGAGCCCTCGATATCAGGCCCGATCTCGAGAGCGCGATCTCGAGCAAGATCTTCACGCTCGATTTTGTGCCGGACGCCAGCGTCGAGCGGCATCAGCAGGCGCGACGCGTATGGTGGGAGCGGATCGGCGCGAGAATCGCTTCAGAAGCGGCGGCACCGCATGACAACGGCCGCGATCCGGATCGCCGCCTGGTGCTTGGCTACGTCTCGTCGGACTTCAACGCGCATTCGGCTGCGTTCATCTTCAAGCCCGTCCTGCAACACCATGACCGCGCCCAGTTCGAGATCGTGTGCTACTCGTGCTCGGCGAAGGAGGACGCGACGACACGCGAATTTCAAGGCATCGCCGATCGCTGGCGTGACGCCTCGCAATGGAGCGACGATCGCCTCGCCGCCCAGATTCGCGACGATCGCATCGATATCCTGATCGATCTGTCCGGCCATACCAGAGGAAATCGCCTCGGCGTATTTGCGCGCAAGCCGGCGCCGATCCAGGCGCACGGCTGGGGCCACGGCACCGGCACCGGGCTGCCGACGATCGACTATCTGTTCTCGGATCCGGTCGGGATTCCGCACGACGTTCGGCATCTGTTTGCAGAGACGGTGGTCGACCTGCCGTGCTTCGTGACGCTGGCGCCGCTGCCGGCCGGGATTGCGCAGGGCAAGACGCCGGCACTCTCGAACGGCTTCGTCACGTTCGGTGTCTTCAACCGCATCAGCAAGATCTCGGACGAGGCGGCGGCAGTCTGGTCCAGGATCCTCGAGCGGGTGCCGGGCTCGCGACTGTTGATCAAGGACGTGGCTCTCGACGACCAGCTGGTCCGCGACGAGCTGCTGGCGCGATTTGCGGCTTGCCGATTGCCGGCCGAACGCGTCGATCTGCTCGGGGCCACGTTGCGGGACGAGCATCTGGCATCGTTCAATCGCATCGATATTGCCCTCGATCCGTTTCCGCAGAACGGCGGCGTCAGCACATGGGAAGCCCTGCAGATGGGCGTGCCCGTGGTGGCGAAGCTCGGCAACAGCCTGCCCGGCCGCGCTGCCGGCGCCATCCTCACCGCACTTGGCCTGCCGGACTGGGTCGCCGACAGCGAGGAGGCCTATGTCGAGATCGCGGCCAGCCGCGCGGCCGAGATCGGCGAGCTCGACAAGTTGCGCCGCGAGTTGCCCGCAACGATCAACGCCGCGGCCGCGGGCAACCCCGTCTCATATGCACGCGCGGTGGACGCGGCCTATCGCGCGATGTGGACGCGTTATTGCAGCGGCGGCGTCTGATTGCGTGATCTCGTAGGGTGGATTAGCCGAAGGCGTAATCCACCGTTTCTGTTTCGGCACGCGGAGAGAAACGAAGTGGATTACGCCAGCGGCAGCGCGTCGCGCCGCCGCAGGCTAATCCACCCTACGCGGCCTCAATGCAGGCGGAACACGCCGTCAACGGCGCGGAGCTCGGCCGGCTTGATCAGCTTGGAATGCGCCACCGTCACCGAATGGAGGGGACCGTCGAGCTTCTCCTGCCAGAACGCCAGGAAATCGGTGAGCGCGGGGAATTTCGGAAACATGTCGTAGTTCTGCCAGACATAGGTCTGGAGCAGCGAGGGATGATCCGGCATCCGATAGAGAATTTGTGCCGTCGTCAGCCCGTAGCCCAGCATCTGTTTCCGGAATTCCTCGGAAACGCCCCCAACGCGCAGTCCCATGCCAAACCTCCTTTGCAGGAGCGCATTCGGCGAGTGGCTTGGTCCGTGCCCCGGGGAGCCACCCGGAAACGATGCGCTCACAGACGAGAAATGTGACGCAAACTGACAACTCATCTCAAGCCCAAAAGTTTAACAAGCTGTTGAAATTCAATGCTTTAGCAGCAGAGACGACTCCGTGCTAATACGGTCACGGCTGCCCGGTTAACGATGGCGAGGGGTTTCTGGCAGTCCGCGCTTTCGGCTGCTAATTTTTCTGCTACAAACCCTTGCTCCCGCAAAATTCCTGTCCTATTTCAGGCTCGCCTGTGCTAGCACTCACGGGCAACGACTGCTAACAATCCCCAAATCCTCAACACGTGCAATTGCTTAGGAGGACTGCATGAAATTCCGTCCGCTTCACGACCGCGTCGTGGTCAAGCGCATCGACGCAGAAGAGAAGACCGCTGGCGGCATCATCATTCCCGACACTGCCAAGGAAAAGCCCTCCCAGGGCGAAGTCGTCGCCGTTGGTCCCGGTGGCCGCGACGAAGCTGGCAAGCTGATTCCGATCGACCTGAAGGTCGGCGACCGCGTGCTGTTCGGCAAGTGGTCCGGCACCGAGGTCAAGATCGACGGCCAGGACCTGCTGATCATGAAGGAGAGCGACGTGATGGGCGTTCTCGAAGTCAGCGAGTCCAAGAAGAAGGCGGCTTAAGAGCCCCTCTCCTCCCCTCCAGTCAAACTCACCTAAGGAAAACTCCAGATGGCAGCCAAAGAAGTCAAATTCTCGGTTGAAGCGCGCGACAAGATGCTGCGCGGCGTCGACGTTCTCGCCAATGCGGTGAAGGTCACGCTCGGTCCGAAGGGCCGCAACGTTGTGCTCGACAAGTCGTTCGGCGCTCCCCGCATCACCAAGGACGGCGTCACCGTCGCCAAGGAGATCGAGCTCGACGACAAGTTCGAGAACATGGGCGCGCAGATGGTGCGCGAAGTCGCCTCCAAGTCCGCTGACGCGGCCGGCGACGGCACCACCACCGCCACCGTGCTCGCCCAGGCGATCGTGAAGGAAGGCGCCAAGTCGGTCGCCGCCGGCATGAACCCGATGGACCTCAAGCGCGGCATCGACCTCGCGGTCGAAGCCGTCGTGGCCGACCTCGAGAAGAACTCGAAGAAGGTCACCTCGAACGACGAGATCGCCCAGGTCGGCACCATCTCGGCCAACGGCGATGCCGAAATCGGCAAGTTCCTCGCCGACGCCATGAAGAAGGTCGGCAACGAGGGCGTCATCACCGTCGAGGAAGCCAAGTCGCTCGAGACCGAGCTCGACGTGGTCGAGGGCATGCAGTTCGACCGCGGCTACATCTCGCCCTACTTCGTCACCAACGCCGACAAGATGCGCGTTGAGATGGACGACGCCTACATCCTCATCAACGAGAAGAAGCTCTCCTCGCTGAACGAGCTGCTGCCGCTGCTCGAGGCCGTGGTGCAGACCGGCAAGCCGCTGGTCATCGTCGCCGAGGACGTCGAAGGCGAAGCGCTTGCGACCCTCGTCGTGAACCGCCTGCGCGGCGGCCTCAAGGTCGCGGCCGTCAAGGCTCCGGGCTTCGGCGATCGCCGCAAGGCCATGCTGCAGGACATCGCGATCCTGACCGGCGGCCAGGCTATCTCGGAAGACCTCGGCATCAAGCTCGAGAACGTCACGCTCAACATGCTCGGTCGCGCCAAGAAGGTGATGATCGACAAGGAGAACACCACGATCGTCAACGGCGCCGGCAAGAAGGCCGACATCGAGGCGCGCGTGGCGCAGATCAAGGCGCAGATCGAGGAGACCACCTCGGACTACGACCGTGAGAAGCTCCAGGAGCGTCTTGCCAAGCTCGCGGGCGGCGTCGCGGTGATCCGCGTCGGCGGCGCGACCGAGGTCGAGGTGAAGGAGCGCAAGGATCGCGTTGATGACGCGATGCATGCGACCCGCGCGGCCGTGGAAGAAGGCATCGTTCCGGGCGGCGGCGTTGCCCTGCTCCGTGCCTCCGAGCAGCTCAAGGGTCTGCGCACCAAGAACGACGACCAGAAGACCGGCGTCGAGATCGTGCGCAAGGCGCTGTCGGCCCCCGCTCGCCAGATCGCGATCAACGCCGGTGAAGACGGCTCGGTGATCGTCGGCAAGATCCTGGAGAACAAGGCCTACAATTACGGCTTCGACTCCCAGACCGGCGAATATGCCGACCTCGTCAAGAAGGGCATCATCGACCCGACCAAGGTGGTCCGTACCGCGATCCAGAACGCTGCCTCGGTGGCCGCGCTCCTGATCACCACGGAAGCCATGGTCGCCGAGCTGCCGAAGAAGGGCGGCGCCGGCCCGGCGATGCCCCCGGGCGGCGGCATGGGCGGCATGGACTTCTGATCCAGCCTCTCAGGCACGATACGAATGCGAAACCCCGGCAGCGATGCCGGGGTTTTTGTTTTTTTGGGGAGCACGTCATTCCGGGGCGCGCCCCTCTTGGGCGCGAGCCCGGAATCCATAACCACGAAATTCAGTTGGTTGTCCCGGAATGGAGATCAGCGCAGTCCAAATTCCGATCCTCGACTACTGAGTCTTCCAGTCCCACTGCCACTTCTTGCACCCCTTCTTACGGGCGACAGGCATAGCGGGCCATTCCATCTGGCTGTGGTTATGGATTCCGGGCTCGGCGCTGCGCGCCGCCCCGGAATGACGGAGCAAGCCTTACTCCACCTTCCCGAGCCGCTCGAAACGCGGCTCGCCGTCTTCATCCAGCGACCAGAAGATCCGCGTCACCTTGCCGATGAGATTGTCCATCGGCACGAAGCCGAATGTCGACATGCGGCTGTCGGTGGAATTGTCGCGGTTGTCGCCGAGCACGAAGATGTGGCCCGGCGGCACGGTGAAGACGTCTGTGTTGTCGAGATAGCCGTTGTCGAGGCAGTCGTAGGTCACATAGGACGCGCCGCTCGGCAGCGTCTCGCGCCAGCGCTTGACGGCGGCGCGGTCGTCGACACCGCAGGCGTCGCCGGCAAATGTCGCCTCCAGGGCGACGCGGGTCACCGGGCGGCCGTTGAGGATGAGCCGGCCCTGCCGCATCTGGATGCGGTCTCCGGGCAGGCCGACGACGCGTTTGACGTAGTCGGCAGAACTGTCCTTCGCCGTCCGGAATACCACGATATCCCCGTATTCGGGATCGGCGGCGAGGACGCGGCCCGAGATCCAGGACGACGCGAATGGGAGGGAATAGCGGCCATACCCGTAGGGATATTTCGCGGCGAAGACGTAGTCGCCGACCATCAGCGCCGGTGTCATCGAACCGGACGGAATGTTGAACGGCTGATACAGGACGAAGCGAAGCAGGATCACCGGCGACCACAGCACCGGGATCATGAGGATCAGGACGACGATCGCCTTCCAGTCGCTGGATCGTGCCGCGGGGCGGATCGATTCCTGAAGAACGGTCATGGGCCTTCCCTGATCAAGACGTTGCGGCCCCAAGATGACGCAACCTGCGAGCGCGCTCAATCCCCGACGAGCTCAAATTTGGTCGCGCCTCGCGCCGATCGCGTTCATCGCAGACGGCGGCAACGCCGATGTGAAGGGCCGCCCGTGGGCGGCCCTTCGGTTCATGCGCTCTCGTGCGCCTTCAGACGCACGAGCCGGGTCAGGAGGGCATCGAGGCCCTGGCCTTCACCGGCATGGAGGTCGATGCGGCCGACCTTCTCGACCAGCCGCTCCAGCGACTCCAGCTCCTTGAGCCGAAGCAGCAGGGGGTTCTCCTCCATCAGGCGGGCAGTGTTCAGGAGCGAACGCGTCGCCGCGGTCTCCTCCTGCCGGCGGATCAGGTTCGCCTTCGCGACTCGCTCCGCCTCCACCACCTTGTTCACCAGCTCCCGGATCTCGCCGGGCAGGATCACGTCCTTGACGCCGAGCTCGGTCACCTCCACGCCGGACTCTGCGACGCGTGCACGCACATAGTCGCGCAGCTCCGCATCCAGCGCCGCCTTCGCAGACAGCACCTCGTCCAGCGTCCGGCCCGCCACTGCCTCGCGGATCGCGAACTGCACCAGGCGGTACAGCCACGCATCCACGTCGGGCACGGTCGCCACCGTGCGCTCGGGATCGACGATGCGGCGGAACGCCGTCAGCGTCACCCGCAGCGCGATGCGATCCTTGGTCAGCATCTCCTGCGCGGTGATCTCGACCGCCTGGGGCCGCAGGTCGAGGCGCTTCACCTCGATCTTGCGGCCGACGGTCCAGAAGGCGTGCCGGCCGGGCGCGAGCCGCTCCACGAGCCGGCCCTCGACATAGAGCAGGCCCGCTTCGTGGTTCTCGACCACAGTCTCGCTCATGACGGTCGAGCGGCTGCGCTCGATCATGGTGAGGTGCCGCGCGTCGACCCTGACGTCGCTGGACACATCGATGCGCTCGACATCGATGCGCGTTGCGACATTCCAGTAGACGCGCACCTGCCAAGGCGTCATCAGATGCACGGGCCGGCCGTCGTGGCTGACGATGGCGATCTCGTCCGCCTTGGTCTCGACCGCCTCGAACAGCTCGGCGGCAAGATCAGGCCGCGCGGCCTTCAGCACTGCGTAGCGCTCCGCAGGAAATTCGCTGCGGACCACGTCGAGCACCTCGGCCTTCAGCTCGTGCAGGGGATCGAACAGGCGATGCTTGCCGGGCGCGAGCACGCGCACGAGCTGCCCGTTGCGCGCCAGCAACGCACGCTCGCCATCCTTCACCGTCACGTTCAGCATCAGCAAATGCCAGGTCTTGTTCAAAGTCATGGCACGCCTCCTTCAGTTGCCTCCGGCCGAGCGCGGCCGGATAGCGGGTTACACCTGCAAAGGACGTGAGGACGCGGACGACGCTTCCCGCGAAATCGGCGGGCCGGGGCTTGAGCTTGCATGACGACGGGCGCACGCGCGCGATCGCGCGAGACGTGTCGCGCGGCCGTGCGGAGCCACCCGGCATCAGCGCAAGCGGTATCTACCCGCGGCGCAAAGCCGGTCTCACAGTGTCTAGGTTCGGACGGAAAGCCTTGCGGCAAAACGGCCGGACCGCGACTGAAGCGCGCGTCCGGTCCTCGTCAGAGGTATCAGCGTTTCAGGCTGAAACGGAGCGCTGGAGCGGGATTCGAACCCGCGACAGGATGAGTCACAATCATCTGCTCTACCAAACTGAGCTATCCTTTGTGCAAGAGACCGGAATCGAACCGATGCCTTCGGGTGTTCAGCCCGACGCTCTCCATGAGCTACGTCCTGCGTTTCTCCTTCATTCGGCGGAACACGAAACCGGCAAGCCCGGCCCGCGCCAGTCGGAATCTCAGCGAGCCCGAACCCATGGCCTAGCGAAGGACGGCGCTAATAGACCAGGCACGTTCGGGTTGCAAGGGGGCGGCTGAAGTTTTTTCGTCGCAGCGTGCGCGCGTGGCGCGATGATTGCGGCGATATGCGACATCAATTGCGCGAGATGTCCTGGAAGCACGCCCTCACCCACGCGATCGTCACGCGTGTCGCCGGATCGCGCTTGAGGTGGTTCTGCACGAGCAGCCAGACGTCGCGGCGCTTCGGCAGCAGGGTGGCGCGCAGGCTGCGGTCGGCGAGCAGGGGTGCGCAGCTGTGCTCGGGCAGCACGCCGATGGCCAGATGCGACTGGATCATGGTGCGGATGATGCGGATATTGTCGGTGATGCAGCGCATGTTGGTCAGCCGCTTCGCACGTAAGAACTGCGCTTCCGGGATCGCGTCGAGCTCGTCCGGATAGACGCACGCAACGGGCTCGCGGCCGCCGCGGTCCGCGGGCTCGAAGAAGTACAGCCTGACGTCGCCGAGCTTGGAGATGGTGAAGTCCCCCTTCTCCGGCTTGCGCAGGCGGATGGCGAGATCGGCCTGCCAGCGCGAGAACTTGACGTTGCCGCTCGCGGTGAGGAATTGCAGCGTCAGCCCCGGATGATCGCGCAGGAAGCTGCTCGCATGCGGCGCCAGCAGCTCCTCGGCGACCGCATTTGTCGAGGCGATGCGCAGCCGCCCGACCGGGCCGGCCTGGCCCTCCTTGATGCGGTCGATCGCCGCCGCATGCGCGGCCATCGCACCGACATGCGCGAGCACCGCCTCGCACTGGCGCGTCGGCCGCCGCACGCCGTCCACCGCATCGAACAGCTTCACGCCGAGATCGCGCTGGATGCGCGCAAGCCTGCGGCCGACGGTGGTCTCGTCGATGCGCAGCCGCGCGCTGGCGCCGGCATAGGTGCCCTCGTCCCTGACCGCGGCGATGATGCGCAGATCGTCCCAATTCATCGGGGCGAGCCTAGCAGGCGCCGCCGCTACCTGCAAATTCGCAGCCATCAGCTGCAATAGTCCTGCACAATGGCAGGCTGCTGCTGCGCTAGTGTCGAAGCATCCGAATTCACGAAAGCCTGACGGCATGACCGCTCCAAAGACGCTGCTCGAACTCGCCGGCGCCGATCTCGATCCGCCCAAGCTCAACGAGACATGCCTCGTTCTGATCGACATCCAGAACGAATATTGCGCCGGCCCCATCGCCCTGCCCGAGGCGCAAGCGGCGATCGCCGCGGCTGCGCGCCTGCTCGCGCGCGCACGGGAGAGCGGAGCTGCGATCTTCCACGTCGCGCACAAGGGCCGCGCCGGCGGCCTGTTCGACCGCGAGGCGGCGCGCGGCGCGATCGTCGAACGCCTGACGCCACTCGCGACCGAGCCCGTGATCGAGAAGGCGCTGCCGAATGCCTTCGCCGGCACCGACCTGCAGGCCCGGCTGGCCGCGACCGGACGCAAGAACATCGTGCTCGCGGGGTTCATGACGCATATGTGCGTGTCTTCGACCGCGCGCGCCGCGCTCGATCTCGGCCTGCGCACGACGATCGCGGCGGATGCCTGCGCCACGCGCGATCTTCCCGATGGGCGCGGCGGCACGCTGCCGGCGAGAATTGTTCACGAGGTCGCTCTGGCCGAATTGTCCGACCGGTTCGCGATCATCGCGCAGAGCGACGTGCTGACCTGAGGAGACCTTCCCGATGCTGCAGCTCTATTTCTTTCCGATGGCCTGCTCGCTCTCGAGCCACATCGCGTTGCTGGAGGCCGGAATCGAGGCGCAGTATCACCTCGCCCATATCTGGACCAAGCGGCTCGTGGACGACGGCCGCGACTTCCGTGAGGTGTCACCGAAGGGCGCGGTGCCGGTCCTGGTGCTGGAGAACGGCGAGCGGCTGACGGAAAGCGCAGCGGTGCTGCAATACATCGCCGATGTGAAGCCGGAGGCACGCCTTGCGCCGCGGCCCGGCGACATCGATCGTTATCGCCTGCAGGAATGGCTGAGCTTCGTCGGCGCCGAGATCCACAAGGCGTTCCTGTTTCCAACCTTCTGGTACAAGGACGACGGCTCGCTGGCCAAGCCGCGCGCGAGGATCATGCAGACATTGTCGGTGCCGGCAGCGCATCTGGCGGGCCGCGAATTCCTCGTCGGCGACGCCTTCACCGTGGCCGATGCCCATCTCACCTGGACCTTGCTTCTGCTCCGTCCGGCAGGGATCGACATCGCGCAATGGCCACCGCTCGCGGCCTATCTCGAACGCATGCAGGCCCGCCCCGCGGTCCGGCGCGCGATCGCGACCGAGATGGCGCTGCGCAAGACCGTTGCGGCCTGAGCTCGCCTCACTCCACCCGCGCCAGCACCGCGAGCTTGCGGATGCCCTTGTTGCGGTAGGCGTCGAGGAACGCGTAGTAATCCTTGAACGACACGCAGCCGTTGGAATCGCCGCCCGGCCCGAGCATGAAGGTGTGGGCGAGCAGGCCGTCGCGGCCGTAGATCGCGCTCTCGCCGCCGATCGGGGTGAGGCGCAGCGCCGGCACGCCGTGGAACAGCGCCTCGCGCGGTTTCAGCGTATAGATGTGCGGCGGCGTCACGCCGCGCATGCGCAGGCGGCGCGAGTCCGGATCGTCGCGGTTGGCGCCAAGGCCGGAATGCGCCTCGAGCCTGGTGCCGTCAGGCAGATACACCATCTTGGCCGTGATGTCGTAGACCGCGGTGTCCCGCTCATAAGGCGGAGCGCCGCCGAACATCGGGTTCTGCTCCTTCGGGGCGATGGACGCAGTGATGCTGGCATCGGCCGAGGCGTAGGCGAGCAGCCCGCCGGACGCTTCGCGCTTGCCCCACAGCTTTTCCACCATCGCCTGGCGCGGAGCGGTGATCGACATCACCGCGGCCTTGGCACGGTCGGCGAAGGATTTTTGCTTGGCTTCGGGCGCCGGCACGATCTCGGCCGGGTCGGCCGAGGCGAGTTGCAGCTGGGCAGCCGGCGCGCGCTTGGTCTTGTCCGCGGCGTTGTCGGCGCCCTTGGCTGCCGGCTTCAGCGCTTCCGCGACCTTCGCGATCACGCCCTGCTTCGGGGCGTCTTTGGCCACCGCAACGACCTGCGCCGGGGGTGCGGCGCTTGTGGCATTCGATGGCACGCCCTGCGTTGCGGCCGCGGCAAAGCGCTCGTTGAACATCTCGCGCGAGATTGGAGCTGCGACCTGGAGGCGGTCGGGCAGCAGCGCGAAGGTTTCCTTGATGGCCTCGCCGGCCTCGCGCAGCACCACCCTGGGCGCGCGCTTGATCACCGGCTCGTCGTAGCCGACGCTGCCGACGGAGGGATAGACGCTCGCGCCGAAGATGTTGCTGTGGATGGTCCAGCCGGCGCCCATCACGGCGCAGCCGATCGCCGCGGCGCCAAGCCAATTGGTCGTGGTCATTTTCCGGGAAGATTTCCGCGAATTGGTCTTCGAGAAATTCTTGGACTTCCGTGCCGCGTTACTCTGCGCAGCGATACTCGTACTCATTCGCCTTGCGTCCAGGACGGTGTCACTCTGTCCCCCTTCGAAGTGCCGCTGGTCACGATCCGGGAACAGCATCTCGCAGAGGGTCGGAGCGTCATTAAGGCGACTTTTAGTTAAATGCGGATTAAGTTCGGGCGGATCTGCGGCGACTCGTTAACGCTGTCCCGTTTTGAGAAAAACGCCCGCAGAACTACGGACTTAGTCGGGTCTGTTAACTATAATTCTCGGCCGGTTCAGCAGGCTCTGCGGACGTCTGCGGCCACATCCATGACGCACTTGAGAACGTCATTTTCGTGGCCCTCCACTGCCCCCGAACGTAACGCGCCAGCGTTGCGCGAGGCTGGTGGACGACGCGTCGGATTGGGCCTCGTCGGCCGCGCGACAACGGTGCATGCTCATGACGCGCCGGGCACCGCGGCACGGCGCCGTGATTGAAAGTTGATCGCCTCGGTTCTGGACATCGCGGGTGCGAGAAAATAGCTCCCACTTCGGCACTTTTCAGCAGCCTCTGCGCGTGATACGGTACCGTATCATCCTGCCCTGAGCTGTGCCGAGCACGCAAACGGAGGCTGGCATGAGAGGGATTGCGCGCGCGGGGTTTTTCGCCCTGGCGGGGTCGTTTCTGTTGATCGGATCTGCGACTGCGCAGCCTGCGGCGAATGCGGGCTGCACGGCATCGCCGTCGGCTGCCGGGACGCAGACCTGGCGCTGCGACAACGGCATCACCATCGTTGCGGAAAACGGCGCCAGATTTGAACTTAAGGACGCCAACCGCGACGGACATATAGACTCCGTGGAGTTGAGCAGCAAAGCGCTGCTGATCGAGGTGCCCAAGAAGCCGCGCGGCAATCCCTTCAAGGTGCTGACGCCGCAAGCGATCGCCGCAGTGCGCGGCACGAAATGGGCGGTCGATGCCGCCGACGCCAAGACTTCCGTGTTCGTCGCAGACGGCCGGGTCGGCGTGAGCCGCAGGGCTCGTGGACGCGGCGTCGTGCTCGGCCCCGGCGAAGGCGTCGATGTCGAGCCAACCGGTCCGTTGACCGTCAAGACCTGGGGCCAGCCGCGCGTCGACGCGCTCATGGCCAGACTCGGGCAATGAGCCGGGGCCGGCAAGGCCCGGCCCATGAGATTTGGATTATACGATTGCAAGACCGCATGCGCAGCCGACGCGTTCAGATCCTGGTGGCACTCGTCCTCACCGCGCTGTGGGGCGCGGGCATCTATGCCACGCACGCCCACGGCCATCTGCGCTTCCTGGACCGCCTCGAAGCCACGTTGACGGATTGGCGGACGCAGGCGCGCGGCGTGCGGCGTCCGCCGGATTTCGTCACCATCGTTGCGATCGACGACACGGTGGTGAAGCGCGGCGGCACCTATCCACTGCCGCGCGCCGATCTTGCCCGCGTGGTCGATACCATCGTGCAGTTTAAGCCGAAGGTCGTGGCGATCGACCTGCTGCTGGTCGACCGCAGCGCCGCGATCGGCGATGCGACGCTGGCCAACACATTGGCCACCGGCCGCATGGTGCTCGCCGCCGCCGCGATCTTCCCCTCGGCCAGCGAAACCGTGTCACCCAGCAGCGAAGGTCCGCTGGCCGTGCTGCCGGAGGCCGAGCGCTTCCTGCAGCCATTGCCCGCATTCGCCGATCACGCCGAGGTCGGCATCGTCAACGTCGCGACCGGGCAATCGGGCTCGCCGCTCTCGGTGCCGATGCTGTTCCGGACCCGCGACAAGGTCGAGCTGTCGTTTCCGTTGCGCGTTGCGGCGCGCGCGCTCGACGAGCCGCTGACCGTCGCGCCGGGCCATCTCATGCTCGGCGATCGCGTGGTGCCGACCGACAGCAATCTGGCATTGCCGATCACCTATTACGGCCCGCGCCGCACCATCCGTACCGTCAGCGCACAGAGCATCTTCGATGGCACGCTCGATCGCGCGGCCATCGAGAACCGGATCGTCGTGATCGGCGCCTCCGTCGCCGGCGGCGGCGACTTCTATCCGACGCCGTTCGATTCCCTCATGCCCGGCGTCGAGGTGGTCTCGACCGCAATCACGCATCTCGTCGCCGGCGACGCCATCCTGCGTGACCACCGGGTCCGCATTGCCGACGCGCTCACGGCGATCCTGCTGCCGGTGCTGCTGGTCGGCCTGCTCGCCTGGCGGCGCATCGCGCTCGGCACCATGGCGGCGGCCGCGGTGATGATTGCCTGGGCCGGGCTCAACCTGTTCGCGTTCACGCACGGCGTCTGGCTGAACGCCGCGACCACGCTCGCCGCCGCCGTGCCGCCGGTTGCGGTCTTTGCCGGCGTGCAGCTGTGGGCCGGAGGCCGCCGCACGCAATATTTCGCCGCTAAGAGCAGGTCGCTTGCGCAATTCCAGGCTCCGGCGCTGCGGGATTGGCTCTCGCGAGATCCGAACTTCCTGTCGAAGCCGGTGCGGCAGGATGCAGCCGTGGTGTTCGTCGATCTCTCCGGTTTCACCGGTTTGAGTGAGCGGATCGATCCGGACGAGCTCACGGATATTCTGAAGGCGTTTCATGCGCTGATCGACCGGATCGCGATCGATTGCGGCGGCATGATCACGGGCTTTCTCGGCGACGGCGCCATGATCCTGTTCGGGCTGCCGCGCGCCATGCCCGACGATTCGGCGCGCGCGCTGAAATGCGCGGTCGATCTGCATCGCGGCCTCGCACGCTGGATCGCCTCGCTTCCGCCGGCGATCGCGGGTCAGCTCGGCTACAAGATCGGCGCGCATTGCGGCCCGATCGTCGCCTCGCGACTCGGCGAAAGCCATCAGCACATCACGGCGACGGGCGACACCGTCAACGTCGCAAGCCGGCTGATGGAGATTGCCGCCCAGAACGATGCGCGCCTTGCGCTGAGCGACACGCTGCTGGATGCGGCCGACTTCCAGGGCGCGCCCGACGGTGTTCTGTCCGGCCCCCTGCTCGCCCGGGTCCGCGGCCGTTCCGGCGTCGTGACCGTCTGGTTCTGGCGCGATCGCGATGGGCCGGGGCAGGATGCTGACAAGGCCGAGATGATTGATTAAGGCGCTACCGCGCTTCCGGCGGCGGCGAGCGGTCCAGCACCTCGCCCTTGGCGACTTCCAGCAGGTCGATGCCGTAGGTCTCGATCACGAGCGGCCCGCGCTTGCGCTGCAATTGCGCCACCTGCGTCACCTTTGCAAAGAGAGCATTGAGGGCAGGATGACCGTCGGCGCGCAGCTCGTCGACATAGAGCAGCTTGCCGGCGAGCAGCTTGGGATCGGGTTCGGCCATGTTGACCCAGCGGATGCGCTGATTTTGCTGCGCGACGCAGGTGCCGCGCGGCAGATAGAATGCGAGCCAGCTCGTGGTGCCGTAATCCTGCGCCAGCACGCAGGTGGCGCCACTGCGCGCGCGCACCGCTTCGATTCCGGCCGCGAGCTCGCGCCAGCCGACACCGACACTGCGCACGGTGGCATCGCGGCGATATCCGGACAACCAGCCGGTATTGGCCTGCACGATCAAGGCGGCAAACATGACGATGCCCACAGGCGCGGCCCAGCGCTGGCAAACGTCGACGAGGCGCCGCTGACGCGGCTTCCATTGCGCAAGATTGGCCGCGGCGGCCGCGGCAATGACGAACGGCGGATACACCGGCGCGAACCAGTTGGCCTCGACGCGCGCATGCAGCGAATGCCAGACGAAATAGGCGACGATGGTCCAGAACATCGTCTCGATCAGCACGCGCGAGGCCAGCGCGCCGGCGCGCTGCCAGGTCAGCGCATGCAGGCCCATGGCGCCGAGGATAAAGACCAGCGGGGTTGCGAACGCGATCTGGGTCGGGATCAGCTCGGCGATGAAGACGGGGCGGAAGTCCTCGATCCTGGCGCGGCCGAGCTGCTTTGCGAACGAGACCCATTGATGGTCGGCATTCCAGAGGATCACCGGCGAGAACAGCGCCAGCGCGACGAGGCCGCCGAGATAGGGCCAGGGCGAGAGGAACCAGCGCCGCAGCTTCGGCACGCAAGCGAGCCAGATCAGGATCGCGGCGCCAAAGAACATCGCGGTGTATTTCGACAATAGCGCCGCGCCGACGGCGGCGCCGACCGCGAGCCACCAGGCGCCGCGTCCGGTCTCCAGCACCTTGGCGAGAAAGAACAGCACGAAGCTGGAGGCGACCAGCAGCGGCGCATCGGGCGTGACGATCAGCGTGCCGACGGAAGCCAGCAGCGTCACGTTGAGCAGGATGGCGCTGGTCGCGGCCACACGCACCCCGCCGAACAGAATTGCGGCGGAGCGATAGACCGCATAGCTCATCGGCAGCGCGAGCAGGATCGAGACGAGGCGGACGCCGAGCTCGGTATCGCCCGCGATCATGGTGCCGGCGCGGATCACATAGGCGACCATGGGCGGGTGGTCGTAATAGCCCCCGGCGAGGCTCTTCGACCACATCCAGTAATAGGCTTCGTCGAACGTGATCGGCGTGAAGGCGGCTGCGACGAGCCGCAATCCCACCAGCGCGACAATCAGCAGCGCGGTGTTGCGGACGATCCGCGCGTCGGCCCCGCCCATCACGCGCTATTTCTTGCGCCAGACGAACAGTCCGGACATCGCGTAGTTCCACACCACGCCCATCAACGCGCCGGCCAGGCCGGCCAGCCACCAGATCGGCTCCTGGTCGTAGACCGAGAAGGCGACGCCGACATTGGCGAGCAGGCCGACGCTGCACACGATGTAGAAGGCGATCAGCCCGCGCAGCAGCGCAAAGCCCTTCAGCCGCTGGTCGCGATAGGTGAGAAAGTTGTTGAGGATGAAATTGCTGGTCATGGCGACGATGGCGCCCGCGGCCTGCGCCTCCGGGAACGGCGCGTTGAACAGGCGAAGCGCGATGAACAGCGTGGTCAGGTGCACGACGAGGCCGATGCCGCCGACCATCGCGAACAGGATGAAGCGCAGCGAGACGATGTCGTTGGTCAGCTTGGCGAAGACGAGGCCGAGGAAGTCGAGCGCGACCATGGAATCGAGCTTGCTCTCGCCGTGCTGGCGGGCGCCGAACGTGTAGGGAATCTCGACCGCCCGCAAGCTGCCATGCGCGGTCGCGACGATGTCGAGCAGGATCTTGAAGCCGTGCACGGAGAGTTTTGGCGCGAGCTGCTCGAAGCGGTCGCGGCGGATCATGAAGAAGCCGCTCATGGGGTCGGCAATCTCGACCCGCAGCATCTTCTTGGCGACCTCGGTCGCGAGCGCGCTGGCGCCGGCGCGCTGCCTGTTGAAGCCTTCGCTCTTGTAGCCCTCGATGTAGCGGCTGCCGACGACGAGGTCGGCCTGATCGCTCGCGAGCAAGAGCAGCATCTTGGGCAACTGCGTCTCGTCGTGCTGGAGGTCGGCATCGATCACGGCCACATAGGGCGCGCTGGAGGCAAGGATGCCCTCGATGCAGGCGCCCGACAGGCCGCGGCGGCCGATGCGGCGGACGCAGCGCACCCGGCTGTCGCGCTGCGCCAACTCGCGCACGACATCCCAGGTGCCGTCGGGCGAATTGTCATCGACGAACACGACTTCCCAGACGACGTTGGCGAGCGTCGCCTCGAGGCGCCGGTACAGCACGGTGACGTTGTCGCGCTCGTTGAAAGTTGGGACGATAACCGACAGTTCCGGCCCCTCGTGGGCTTGGTTGTCGATGCCCGGTCTGATCGCTTCGTTCATGACGGCAGCGTATATCCGCCGCATCCTGCGCTGCCAAGCCGGGGGTCTGGGGAAGGGCCGAAAAGGGGCCTAAAATGCCAACGACCCCGGAACGGCGGGCCGCGCGTACATCCGGCGCAAGCCTTAAGCAATTCCAAGGTCGTTCCAGCGACGGAGGTCTTTACGCTCAACGTCGCCGTTAGAAGCTAGATGGGAATGGCAAAAGCGTTCCGCAAGGGGGCGGAAATCCGATTTTCAAACCCTATTGGTTGGGCACTTCCCGGATGACCGGCCCGCGCGGCGCGGGCGCGACCGGGGCTGCGGGTGCCGCCGCCGCCGGCTCGGCCTTCGCCGGCTTGGGCGGCTTGCCGTACTGGCCGATCGGCCCGAACACGACGGCAACCGCAAGGACGACCGCCGCGACGATCGCCCCCAGAATGCCACCCACCGACTCAGACGACATGCAAGTTCCTGCTCCAGACGGGCTCAGTGATACCATGGATGAGCGCGCGACTGGAAGGCCCAGGGCGAATCGCGAATGGCGAGTGGCGAATGAGCATGGCATGCCTTGTCGCCCTATTCGCGATTCGCCACTCCCCTACTTCTGGGGCGGCCGGTGCTTGACGAAGGCCATCACGATGTCCTTCTGCGCCGCCTCCACCGCTCTGTTCGCGGTGGCGAGATGAGCGCCGGCATCGATATCAGGATATTGCGTGGTGAGATAATCGAGCAGCGTGACCCGGTAATATTGCCGCTCCGACGGACAGGCTCCGGCAACCGAGCGGCCGAAATCCTGCTCCGACAGGCCCTGATTGGACTCGCGCGAATATTCCCGCGCGAGGCAATGCCAATAGTCGTCGCGGCCCTGCTGAGCGAGCTTCTGCGCGCCCTTCGTGTCGTCGTCATCCGCCACGGCAGAACTTGTCATGGCAGCAGATGTCATCATGACGAGCGCGCCCCCCACCAGCAGCATCCGCATCTTGTTCTCCTTCTTTGCGGGCCCGTCGCGAGCTTAGACCGGACCGGCCAACTGGCCAATCACATCTGGTTTGATTAGGATGAGATCCCTCCCCGTCGATGCGAGATCCTCCCGTGGCCAAAGTAAAAACTGCGTCCAAAAACTCCGGCAACATCTTCATCGGTATCGGCGGCTGGACCTTCGAGCCCTGGCGCGGCGTGTTCTATCCGGAGAAGCTCGCGCAGGCGAAGGAGCTGTCCTATGCCGCTTCGAAGCTGACCTCGATCGAGATCAACGGCACCTATTACGGCTCGCAGAAGCCGGAGAGCTTTCGCAAATGGGCGAGCGAGGTGCCTGACGGTTTCGTGTTCTCGGTGAAGGGACCGCGCTTTGCGACCAACCGCCGCGTGCTCGCCGAGGCCGGTGATTCCATCAAGCGGTTCTACGATTCCGGCGTGCTGGAACTCGGCGATCATCTCGGGCCGGTGCTGTGGCAGTTTGCGCCGACGAAGAAGTTCGATGGCGCCGATTTCGGCAAGTTCCTGGAGCTGTTGCCGCGCAAGCTCGAGGGGCGCGCGCTGCGCCATGTCGTGGAAGTGCGCCATGACAGCTTCTGCACGCCGGACTTCGTGGCGCTGATCCGCGAGTTCGAGACGCCCGTGGTTTTCGCCGAGCACGGCAAATATCCCGCCATCGCAGATGTCGCCGGCGATTTCGTCTATGCGCGGCTGCAGAAGGGCAATGACGAGATCAAGACCTGCTATCCGCCGAAGCAGCTCGATGCCTGGGCCCAGCGCTTCCAGGATTGGGCTTCGGGCGGTGAACCCGACGATCTCCCGAAGGTTGACAAGGCCAAGCCGAAGAAGGAGCCGCGCGACGTGTTCGCTTACGTCATCCACGAGGGCAAGGTACGCGCACCGCACGGCGCCATGGAACTGATCGCACGGGTGAGTTGAGGGTCCCATGGCAAAGGCGAAGAAGCTCTTCACCATCGGCTATGAGCAGACGCCGCCGAAGGCCGTGCTGGACGAGCTGGAACAGGCCGGCGTCAAGCTCGTGGTCGACGTGCGCGCGGTGACGTCGTCGCGTCGGCCGGGCTTTTCCAAGAAGCAGCTTTCGGCGGGCCTCGACGAGCGCGGCATCGGCTATGTCCATCTCGCCGCGCTCGGCACGCCGAAGGAAGGCCGCCTCGCCGCCCGCAGCGGTCAATACGACGTGCTGGAGATGATCTTCTCCAAGCACCTGAAGACGCCGCAGGCGAGGGAAGAGATGGACGAGCTTTCTGCGCTGGTGAAAAAGGCCGGCCCGGTGTGCCTGCTCTGCTACGAGCGCGACCACACCCACTGCCACCGCCAGATGATCGCGGAGATCATCGAGGAGCGCGATGGGGTTGCGGTGAAGAATTTGGCGGGGCGGTAGGTGTAGCCACAGCCGTCATTCCCGGGCGCGCGCAGCGCGCGCTAGGGTGCGCAATTGCGCACCTGAGAATCCATTCCTCCACCAACACTGCGGCTAGATGGATTCCGGGTTCGCGCTACGCGCGCCCCGGAATGACAAGTTACCCCTCCCCCGCCAGCCGGAACGTCCCCTCCATCATCTGCACGCAAGCGCCGCCGATGTGAGCGGATACAATCTTGCCGTCCTGCTTGCGTACGCGGGTCGAGAGGATGCTTGGACGACCCATGTCAAAACCCTGCCCGACGGTCAGCTTCAGCTCGCCGTCGCTCGCGGGATCGAGATCGGCGAACAGCGCGGCGGCGGCAACCGTGGCGCTGCCGGTGGCGGGATCCTCGACGAGGCCGCTGGCACCGCGCATGAACATGCGCGCCTGTCGCTCGCAAGGCGCCTCCGCCGCCGGCACATCGCGCGTATAGAACCACACCGCGCGGGCACCATCGCGCGGCAAGACCTTGCCAAAGGCCGCAGCATCGGGCCGGGCCCGCTTCAGCGCCTCGCGCGAATGCAGCTCCATCACCAGAAACGCGTTTCCGACGGTGACAATCTGCGGCTCGTGATTGTCGGTCTTGATGTCGTCGGCAACGAGCGAGATGCAGCTCGCGGCTTCCGCTGTTGACAGCGTTGAGAGCCGCTGCAGCGGCTGCGGCGCGGTGAGCTCGGTTCTGATCACCCTGCCCTGCTCTCGCACGATCTCGACCGGGACCAACCCGGCCTTCTCCTCGAACAGCAGGCGTAGCTTCGGCTCCTTCGCCATCGAGGCCAGCACGAAGGCGGTGCCGACATTGGGATGGCCCGCAAAGGCGATCTCCTGCACCGGCGTGAAGATGCGCACCTCGGCGTCGTTGGCCCTGTCGCGCGGCGGCAGCACGAAAGTGGTCTCGGAATAATTGAACTCGGTCGCGATCGCCTGCATCTGCTGCGTCGTCAGCCCGCCGGCATCGAGCACCACCGCGAGCTGGTTGCCGCCGAAGGCGCGGTCGGTGAACACGTCGACGGTGATGTAGCGGCGCTGCATCGTCACTTCCTCATGCAAGTCGCGGCCGCGACCGGCCGCATCGCGCAGCACTCTACAAGCCGAAAACATCGCTCGTCATGCCCCAAAATTGAGTGCAATCGGAGCAATCGCTTGGATGAAAGAGAACTGCGCGCACCGATGTGTGATGCACATTATCCCAGCTGAAACACCGGTACTTTCTGCTCGTAGCCGCGCACTTCGACCTCGCCGAGCGCGACGGCATCGCTGCCGTCGGCTCCCAGCGCCTCGCGCACGGACGCCGAGATCAAGAGCTGCGAGCCGAAATCCTTGTTCAGCGCCTCGAGTCGCGAAGCGAAGTTCACGGTGTCGCCGATGACCGTGTATTCCTTGCGCCGGGGCGAGCCGATATTGCCGGCGACGACCTCGCCGAAATGGATGCCAATGCCGATCCGCAGCGGCCAGCTGCTCTCTGCGTTGATGCGGTCCATTGCCCGGAGCATCTCGCGGCCGGCGGCGACCGCGCGGTGCGCGGCGTCGGATGCTTCCAGCGGCGCGCCGAACAGCGCGAGGAAACCGTCACCGAGAAACTTGTTCACGATGCCGCCCTGGCGGTCGAGAATGTCGACCAGGACGGCGAAGGCGCCGTCGAGCCGGTCGACCACCTCCTGCGGACTGCGCGACTGCGCACCGGCCGTGAAGCCGCGGAAATCGACGAACATCACCGCGACGCGGCGGACGTCGCCGCTAGCGCCCGTTCCCGCCGTCATCAGCCGCTCCACCACCTGCGGCGAGACATGCTGGCCGAACAGATTGGTGACCCGGTCACGCGCGGTGGCGGCCGCGATGCTCGCGGCGAACTGCCGGCGCAATTGCGCGCCGACGGCGCCGGCGAGCACGCCGCAGATCAGGATGATGGCGCTGCGGACCGCGTGAAAATAGAGCTGGGGCTCGCCGACGCTGCTCGAGGGATCGTAGACCAGTGCGACCACGAACAGCTCGGCAGCAGCGACGAAGCCGGTGAAGGTCGAGAGCCAGAAATCGAGCCGCAGCGTCGAGAGGATGACGAAAATGAAATACATCAGCGGCACGGCAAAGCCGAGGGCCTGGGTCGCGCCCATGGTCCGGATCTGCAGGATGAGGATCACGGTTGGCAGCGACGTCTCGATCAGCGTGCCGATATAGCGCCTGGCCACCGGCACGTCGCGATCGAGGCGGAGGTTCTTCCTGATCTGGGTGTGGACCCAGACCTCGAACAAAATGAACCCGACGAGCAGGCCGTAGACTTCGGCGAACCCTTCGGTGCCGCGCCAGACCCGGTTCACCACGGCGGGGTCGATCAGATAGATTGCGGTGAGGAACAGGGTCATGACGCAGCCGGTCGCGATCAGCGCCCGGACCCGCAACAGCTCGGTGCGCAGCACCTCCCGCGTCAGCTCGCGCTCGAAGTCCTCCGACAAGACGGCATGCTGCCGCGCTTTCCTGCTCGCAAACTTGGCCATCCCGCCCCTCGATTCCGGGGTATTGTGCCTCAATCCAGCGTGCGGCGGAAGCGCGTCACCGCGACGGTCATGGCGAGCAGCATCAGGGCCGCCAGAGCCAGCGTATCGAAGCGCAAATTCTCCATGGTCGCGCCCTTCAGCATGATGGCGCGGACGATCCGCAAATAATGGGTCAGCGGCAGGCATTCGCCGAGATATTGCGCCCAGGCCGGCATGCCTGCGAACGGGAACATGAAGCCGGAGAGCAGAATGCTCGGCAGGAAGAACATCATCGACATCTGCATGGCCTGGAGCTGGTTCTGAACCAGCGTCGAGATGGTGTAGCCGACCGCCAGATTGGTGGTGATGAACAGCGTCGACAGCAGCGCCAGCAGGACGAGATTGCCGAGCACGGGCACGCCGAACAGGCCGACACCGATGCTGATGATCAGGAAGGCCTGGACGAAGCCGACCAGCACGTAGGGCACGATCTTGCCGAACATCACCTCGATCGGCTTGATCGGCATCGACAACAGGCTCTCCATGGTGCCGCGTTCGACCTCGCGCGTGACCGAGAGCGCGGTGAAGATCAGCATGGTCATGGTGAGGATGGTGCCGACGAGGCCTGGCACGATATTGAGGCTGGAATTCGCGGCCGGATTGTAGCGGGCGTGGGCGCGGATCTCGAACGGCATCTCCGGGGGCTCGCCGATATAGAGATCGTGCGCGAGCGCGGTCTGCACGATCATGCCGAGCGAGCCGAGCGCAGCGCTTGCGGCGACCGGATCGGTGGCGTCGGCCGCGACCAGCAGCGCCGGCCTGTCGCCGCGCCGCACCGCCCGCTCGAAGCCGCGCGGGATCTCGACCCCGAACAGCACCTTGCCGGACTTCAGGAGGTTGTCGAAATCGTCGACGTCGTGAACCTCGTAGAGGAAGCGGAAATATTTGGTGTTCTCCAGCGCCTTCAGCACCGAGCGGGCGAGATCGGAATCCTCCTGGAGCAGCACCGCGCTCGGCAGATGACGCGGCGTGGTGTTGATGGCATAGCCGAACAGCATCAGCTGCATCACCGGCAGCATCACGATCATCGCGAACGAGACGCGGTCGCGCCTCAGCTGGATGAACTCCTTGACCAGCATCGCGTAGGAGCGCCGCAGGAAACCGAAACGCTCGCGGATTTCGCGCCGTGGTTCGGGATGTTCTACCGCGCTCATTGGAAATTGTCCTTGGAGCGTCCCATCAGCTCGATGAACACGTCTTCGAGCGAGGGCTTGGACTTCTGCCAGTGCAGGCCGCCTCTCTCGCGCCAGGGCGCGATGCTGGCTTCGAGCGCCGGGACGTCGCGGCCGGAAACATGCAGCGAGGTGCCGAACGGCGCCACCATGTCGATGCCGGGCTTGCCCGTGAGCGCCGCGCCAAGCTCGTTCAGGTCGTCGCCCGTGACGGTGTAGGTCGTCAGCGCGGATTTCGCGATGACCTCCTCCACCGTGCCGTGCGCCAGCAGATAGCCGTATGCGATGTAGGCGATCTCGTGGCAGCGCTCGGCCTCGTCCATGTAATGGGTCGAGACCAGCACCGTGAGGCCCTCGGCGGCCAGCGCATGGATCTCGTTCCAGAAATCGCGCCGCGCCTTGGGATCGACGCCGGCGGTCGGCTCGTCCAGCAGCAACAATTGTGGATTGGGCAGCGTGCAGGCCCCGAGCGCCAGCCGCTGCTTCCAGCCGCCCGAGAGCTCGCCGGCGAGCTGCTCCTCCCGCCCCGAGAGCCCGAGCCGCTTGATCATGTCGCGCGCGGCGCCGCGCGCGTCAGCGAGGCCATAGAGCCGCGCCACGAATTCGAGGTTCTCGCGCACCGAGAGGTCCTGGTACAGGCTGAAGCGCTGGGTCATGTAGCCGACCTGGCGCTTGATCTTCTCGGCATCGCGGCGGATGTCGTAGCCGAGGCAGGTGCCCTCGCCGCTGTCGGGCGTCAGCAGGCCGCAGAGGATGCGGATGGTGGTGGTCTTGCCCGAGCCGTTGGGACCGAGGAAGCCGTAGATCGAGCCGCGCTTCACCTGCATCGACAGATCGTGCACGACCTCGCGGCCGCCGAATGACTTGGTCAGGCCCTTGACGTCGATTGCGATGCCGTTGCCGTTGCTCATCGCTTGTCCGCCACCGGTGTCTTGGTCTCAGGAGTTTTGGGATTGAGGTGGATGTCGATCGGCTGTCCGACGCGCAAGGCATCGGGCCGCGAGGGTCGCGCCTGGATCAGATAGACCAGCTTGTTGCGCTCTTCGAGGCTGTAGATGACGGGCGGCGTGTATTCGGCCGAGGTCGCGATGAAGTAGATCTTCGCGGTGAGGTCGGCGGCGCAATTGTCACAGGAGACACGCACCGTGTCGCCAATCGCGAGCTTCGGCAGCTCGGTCTCCGGCACGAAGAAGCGCAGCTTCATGTTGCCGGGCGGCATGATCGAGAGCACCGGCCGCTGCGCCGCCACCATCTCGCCTTCGCGGAAATAGATCTGCTGGATGGTGCCGGCGACTGGCGCAAAGCCCTTGCGCCGCGCCATCCGCGTCTCCGAGGTCGCCACCCGCGCCTCCGCGACGCGCAAGGCGGACACGGCGGAATCGAGATTGGCCTGCGTGCCCGAACCGGTCTTGTTCAGCGAGGCCGCACGGTCATAGGTCTGCTGCGCATTCGCAAGCGTCGCCTTCTGCTGGTTGAGGTCGGCAAGCTGGAGATCGTCATCGACGGAATAGAGGTGATCGCCGACCTTGACCTCGTCGCCTTCGCGGACATTGAGCTTGGTGACGCGCCCGGCTTCGTCCGGACTGACGAAGATCATGTCGGCCTCGACCCAGCCCTGGAAGCCGGGATCGCGCTTCTCCTTGCACCCGGCAAGCCCGGTTGCGAGCACAAGGACCAATGCCAAGAAAGAAATCACTTGCGACGACCTCATGTCGTCCTCCGTTCGCCAAAAATCAAATCGAGATGAACGCGCAGCATCTCCTGCGCGTCGAGCGGCGCATGCCGCGCAAACAGGCTCTGCCAGATCACGGCGATCATCGCGGGCGCGACCAGGATCTGTGGATAGCGCGCGAGGTCCTTCTGCCGGATCTCGCCGCGGGCGATGCCGAGCTCGATCAGCGCGCGCATGGCAGTGATCCCGCGCGAGACCACCTCGCGGTAGTAGAAGTCGGCGACGGACGGAAAGCGCGGCCCCTCCGCCACGATCAGACGCACCAGATCGCCCCGTCTCGTGCCGATCACCTCCTTCAGGAAGTTGCCGGCGAACGTCTCGATGAGGTCGCGCACCGAGCCTGCCGGCGGCGGCAGCGTGGTCAGCCGTGCGACCACGGGAACGATGACGATGCGCACCAGCTCCTCGAACATCGATTCCTTGTCCTTGAAGTGCAGGTAGATCGTGCCCTTGGCGACGCCGGCGCGCTTGGCGATGTCGTCGAGCCTGGTGGCGGCAAAGCCGCGCGCGATGAACTCCTCCATCGCCGCCTCCACGATCGCCGCACGCCGCTCCGCCGCACGCGAGGCGCGGTTCGAGGCAGGCGCTGCATCGGGGCCAGCAGTCCCAGGGTCGTTCGCTCCGGTGGGAGCGGCGGAGGGTAAGGCGGCTTTGGTCGGCTTCTTCGTCATTCGATATATATGACTGACTGGTCAGTCATAGTCAAGAGCGCGCGGGGGCGGCGACTGTCCAGACGGATTAGTGTTGACTAATGCATTAGTATCCGCTAATTTGATGGCATGATCGAAGCCACCCCAAACCCCGTCACCACCGTGATGCGCGCCCTTGCCGATCCGACCCGCCGCGCCGTGTTCGAGCGTGTGTTCGAGAGCAAAGAGATCAGCGTCGCCGAGCTGACGCGCGGCAGCGGCGTCACGCAAGGAGCCGTCTCGCAACACCTGAAATCGTTGAAGCAAGCGGGCCTCGTCGCCGAGCGCGCCGAGGGCCGCAACGTCTATTACCGCGCCGCGCCGCAGGGACTCGAGCCGCTGGTCACCTGGATGGACCATTACGGCGTCTTCTGGCGCGAGCGTTTCCGGAACCTGCGTGACCTCTTGAAGGAGATCGACCCGTGAGTGCTGCCGCGTTGAAAGCCGACACAAGAGACATCGTCATCGACGAGGTCTTCCCTCACACAGCCCAGACGATCTGGAAGGCGCTGACCAGCGGACAGCTGATCGGGCGCTGGCTGATGCAGCCGACCGGCTTCGAAGCCGTCGAAGGCAAGGCCTTCACCTTCCAGACCACCCCGGGGGGCAACTGGGACGGCGTGATCCATTGCCGGGTTCTGGAGGTCGTGGCTTTCAGCCGCCTCGTCTACGCCTGGAAAGGCGGCGACGAGCGCAACACCGGCTATGGCGCCCCGCTCGACACCGTCGTGACCTGGTCCCTCACCCCGGTCGAAGCCGGCACGCGGATCCGCCTCGTGCATGCGGGCTTCGTCCTGCCCAGGAACGAGTCGGCCTACACGGTGATGAGCGGCGGCTGGAAGAAGGTCGTTCGCAAGCTCGACGAGATCAGCGGCGAAGGTTGAGTGGGAGATATTGCGATGGAGAAGCCCTATACCGGCGGCTGCGCCTGCGGCGCGATCCGCTATTCGATTGAAGGGGAGCCCCTCTTCAGCAATCACTGCCAATGCCGCGACTGCCAGCGGGAAAGCGGCAGCGGCCATGGCTCGTACGCGACCTTCGCGCGCGCCGGCGTCACGCTGACGGGCGATGCCAGGCACTGGGACATGGTCGCCGACAACGGCAAGGTGAAGACCCGCGGCTTCTGCACACAATGCGGCGTAGCTGTCTACATGACCTTCGCGGCGCAGCCTGACGTGTTCACGATCCGGGCGGCAAGCCTCGACGAGCCCGCCCGTTACAGGCCGCAGGCGGTGACCTTCGCCGCGCGCGGCCATGAGTGGGATCCTCTCGACCCTGGCCTGGTGAAGTTCGACGGCATGCCGCCAGGGTAAAGCGCCAGATTCTTGTTTTGACGCGTTTTCTTAACGCGAACCGGTGTCCACTTCGCTCGAAAACGCTTTAGCCAAAATCCAGCACCATGCGACCGTCGATCTTGCCGGCCCTCATCCGGTCGAAGACGTCGTTGATCGCTGCGAGCGGCACCTTGGTCACCTCGGCCTTGACCTTGCCGTCGGCGGCGAACGCGATGGCTTCGTCGAGGTCACGCCTCGTGCCGACGATGGAGCCGCGCACGGTGATGCGCTTGAGCACGACGTCGAAGATCGGTGTCGGGAATTCGCCCGGCGGCAGGCCGACGAGGCTGACAGTGCCCTTGCGACGCACCATCTTGAGCGCCTGAGCGAATGCAGCAGTCGACACCGCCGTCACCAGCACGCCATGCGCGCCTCCCCCACTCGCCGTCAGCACCTTCTCCACTGCACCATCCGCCAGCGCGTTGACCGCGAGATCGGCACCGGTTTCACGCGCCAGCTCCAACTTGTCCTCGGCGATATCAACCGCGGCGACCTTCAGCCCCATCGCCTTGGCGTATTGGATCGCGACATGGCCGAGCCCGCCGATTCCGGAGATCACGACCCACTCGCCGGGCTTGGCCTCGGTTTCCTTCAATCCCTTGTAGGTGGTGACCCCAGCGCAGAGGATCGGCGCGATGGCCGCGAAATCGATCGTCGCCGGCAGCTTGGCGGCGAACGCGGCCGAAGCGATGACATATTCGGCAAAGCCGCCGTTGACGCTGTAGCCGGTGTTGTGCTGGTGCTCGCACAGCGTCTCCCAGCCGGTCTCGCAATATTCGCACGACATGCAGGCGTCGTGCAGCCAGGCGACGCCGACGGCATCGCCGACTTTCAGATTCTTCACGCCGGGCCCGAGCGCGGCGACGATGCCGGCGGCTTCATGGCCGGGGATGAAGGGCGGCACCGGCTTCACCGGCCAGTCGCCGGAGGCGGCGTGCAGATCGGTGTGACAGACGCCGCAGGCCTTGACCTTGACCAGAACCTCGCCCGGACCGGGCTGCGGCACCGGCACGTCCTCGATCACCAGCGGCTTGCCGAATTGCTTGACGATTGCGGCTTTCATGGTCGGCATCGGTCTGCTCCTTGTGCTTTGTGAAGCAGAATAGCGACGCCGCCTGGCGCACCCTTGAGGAGAGTCAAAAAGCACAATGTTTGCGCAATGGCGGGTCCATCATGACACCCCGATGACGCCGCGCGGTGCTCTCGATCTGTCAGCTATGGAACTTGAGACCGTCGACGATCTTGTCGATCACCTTCCGCTCGGCGCGCATCGCAATGCCGACGAGATTGAGGTCGCTACGCGCAACCGCCCTCACCGCCTCGCGGTTGGCGCCATCATGTGTCGTCTTGAACATGTCTTCGGTATAGACCGCCGCCTTGACGTTGCGGGCGAGCGCGCGGTCCAGCGCGCGCGACAGCGCCGGACCGTCGGCGCCATAGATCAGGATCGGTTGGCCGATCAGTGCATGATACTTCGTGCCCGAGGCGTCCTCATAGGCTTCGCCGATGCATTCCGGAAAGGCCGCGGCGATGCCGCTGGTGAGGAAGGAGGCTACGTTCAGCTTCTGCCAGGCCTGAAGATCGGTACGGATCACGACCGCGATCTTGGTGTCGAACTGCATGTATGCCTTCCGCTGTCATTCCCGAGGCGATGCTACGCAACGCCCGATCACGACAGCAAGAGAAAATCACCCCTTGGCGTCACAGGCCCAGGCGCGGATCACGCATTCCTTGCCGCCGTATTTGTAGCATTCACGCGTGGCGGCGTTGAGCGAGGCGGAAATGTTCGGCTTGACGGCATAGCCGTAGGCGCCGCAGGGATTTGTCATATCGACCGACATCGCGGCACAGGCGCGCTTCATCGTCACGGTGGTGCAATCGCCCTTGCACTGCTTCTGCGCGGCGGCGCGGGCCTCGTGCTCGTGGCCATAATCATAGGCCTGGCCATAAGCGCCGCATTTGCCGACCGCGATGGCGCCGGCGGCCTCGGCTTCTGTCGTATGGCGCGCGCCGGATGCAAAGACGGACAGCGCAAGGAAAAACATCGCGCAACGGCGCGCGACGATGTTCGAAGCCATGGAAAACCCCTCCCCCCAAGGCAGGTGGAGGCGAGTCTAAGCGGCGGTCGTTTCCAGATGGTGAACGGGTGGTTGAAATCGGCAGGCTTGGAGGATGCCGTAGTCCCGTAGGGCGGATTAGCGAAGCGTAATCCGCCTCTTTTGTTTCCGCGGAGAAACACAGCGGCGGATTACGCCTTCGGCTAATCCGCCCTACGCACCTTCAGCCCCGCCGTGCCGCCTCCAGCGCCTGCGGCGTGTCGATGTCGAGGAAGGCGCTCTCGCCGTCGACGGGCACTTCGGCGACCGCCTCGGTGTGCTTGGCGATCAGATGCCGCGCGCCGATGTCGCCGTCGAGCGTCATCAACTCCTTGAAGAAGCGGCGCGACCACAGCACCGGGTTGCCGCGGCGGCCCTCGCTGACGGGAACGACGATGAGATTGCCGCGGTCGGGCGCGAAACTGTCGATCAGCCTGTCGATCAGGCCGGCGTCGATCAGCGGCATGTCGCCGAGACACACGACGGCGCCATCGCAGGTCTCGGGAACGGCGGCGATGCCGGCCTTCACCGAACTGGCGATGCCGCCGGCGAAGTCCGGATTGCGGACGAATGTCACCTTCAGGCCTTGTAGCGCCTGCTCGACGAGCTCGGCCTGATGGCCGGTGACGACGATCACCTCGGATGCCCTAGAGGCCAGCGCCTGCTCGGTCGCGAGGCGCACCAGCTTCTTGCCGTCGAGCTCGGCGAGCAGCTTGTTCGGCCCGCCCATCCGGGTCGAGCGTCCCGCCGCGAGCACGATGGCCGCGACCTGGCGGTTGCCCTCGGTCTCCGGCTTGGCGCGCGGCTGCGGCCGCGTCACGATCTCCATCAAGAGGCCGCCGACGCCCATGCCCATCAGCTCGGAGCGGGTCACCTTGATGCCGGCGAGAAGCCGCATTACGACCCAGTCAAAACCGTTCTCGACCGGCGAGCGCGCGCAGCCCGGCGCGCCCAGCACCGGCACCTCGCCGGCGCGGGCGATCAGCAGGAGATTTCCGGGGTCGACCGGCATGCCGAAATGCTCGATCTCGCCGCCGATTCCGGTGACGGCCGCCGGAATCACGTCGCGGCGGTCAGCGATCGCGGATGCACCGAACACGATCACGAGCTCGGCGCCCAGGCCGAGCAATTCCTTGATCGCAGCCGACAGCGCCTGCTCCTCGTGCGGGACCCGGCGCTCGGCGATGATGCTGGCGCCGGCTGGCGCCAGCCGTTCGGCAGTGACGCGCAGGGTCTTGTCGATCACCTTGGTGGACAGGCCCGGCAGCAGCGTCGAGACCACGCCGACGCGCTTGATCACGTAAGGCGCGACCTTCAGCACGTCCTTGCCCGCCGCCTTCACCGCGGCATCGCGCAAACTCGCCTCGACGCCGAACGGGATGATCTTGACGGTTCCGACCATCTCGCCCTCGACCACCGGCTTGTAGGCGGCGAGCGTGGCAAAGGTGATGGCTTCGTCGATGTTGTTGATGCGGTCGACCGCGGCGCGATCGATCACCAGCACGCCCGCTCGCGCGGCGAACAGATTGGCACGGCCGGTGAAAGCGCGCTCGACATGGATGCCCTCGCCGCCGATGGCGAGCGCGATGCTGGCGGCGGCAACGTCCTCGGAGACGTCGCCCGCCTCCATGCGCACCACGACGATGTCCTTGATGCCGGCGCGCTCCAGCGCCTCGACCTCGGCAGGTCCGATCGTCGTGCCCTTCTTCAGCACCAGCGATCCCTGGCGCAGGGTGTGGACGGTCACCCCGCCAATTGCATCCCTGGGGCTCGCCGGGCCGAACTTCATGCCGCTTCTTCTTTTTCCTTGGGAGGCAGCCGAAGCACGGCCGTGATCTCGGCCATGATCGCCACCGCGATCTCGGACGGCGAGACCGCGCCGATCGCTAGCCCGATGGGCGCGTGGATGCGCGCGATGTCGCTTTCCTTGGCGCCCTGCGCCCGCAACCGGTCGCCACGCTTGGCATGCGTCTTTCGCGAGCCGAGCGCGCCGATATAGAAGCAGTTGCGCTCGAAGGCGTGCAGCAGCGCGGGGTCGTCGATCTTGGGATCGTGCGTCACCGCCACGAACGCGGTGTAGGCATCGACATTGAGCGGCGGCAGCGCAGTATCGGGCCATTCGGCGATCAGCGGAATGTCGGGGAAGCGCTCGGGGCTTGCAAAGGCCGTGCGCGGATCGACCACGGTGACGTCATAGCCGAGCGAGCGCGCCAGCGGCGCGAGCGCCTGGCTGATATGGACCGCGCCGATGATGACGAGCTTTGCCGTCGGGGCGTAGACGTTGAGAAACAGCTTCTTGCCGCCGGCCTCGACGCTGGCGCTCTTGCCCATGCGAAGCTGCTTCTCCAGCTCGGAGCGCAGCGGATCCCCGGCGAAATCCTTCGCCTTCACCAGCCGCTGCTCGCCGCTCTCGGTGTCCGTCACCAGAATGACCGGCCGGCGCGCGGCGCGCTCGGCATTGAGTTCGTGCAGGATCTGGAGCTTCACGGCTAGCCGACCTTCTCGACGAAGACGCGGATGGTGCCGCCGCAGGACAGCCCCACGTTCCAGGCGGTCTCGTCGGCGACGCCGAATTCCAGCATCTTCGGCTTGCCGCTCTGGATCACATCCATGGCCTCCGTAACCACTGCGCCCTCGACGCAGCCGCCGGAGACGGACCCCAGGAACGTGCCTTCGTCGTTGATGACGAGGCTGGAGCCCGCCGGGCGCGGCGCCGAGCCCCAGGTTTCGACAACCGTCGCGAGCGCAACGCCACGGCCGGCCTTCTGCCAGTCCTCCGCCGCCTTCAGGATGTCCTCGTCGCGATCGAGCATGGCTGGCCTCTCAAGCTGCGGAGCGGATCAGGCTGCGGTGATGCGGCGGCAGCGGCTGGGAGAGCGTCGTGATCAGCTCCTGGATCGAACTCAAATTATGTACCGGGCGGAATTCGTCAACGTGGGGGAGCATCATTTTGATGCCCTGCGCCTTGGCCTCGAAGCCGCCAAACCGCAGCAGCGGGTTCAGCCAGATCAGCCGCCGGCAGGACCGGTGCAGCCGGTCCATCTCGAAGGCGAGCTTGGAATCGGCCTCCCGCTCCAGCCCGTCGGAGATCAGGAGCACGATGGCGCCCTGGCTCAGCACCCGGCGCGCCCACAATTTGTTGAAGTTGTGCAGCGAGGCCGAGATACGGGTGCCGCCGGCCCAGTCCTCGACCGAGGCCGAGCAGCTCGCCAGCGCCTCGTCCGGGTCGCGCTGGCGCAGCGCGCGGCTGACATTGGTGAGGCGCGTGCCGAACAGGAACACCGAGACGCGCTTGCGGGCATCCGTGATGGCATGCAGGAAATGCAGGAACAGGCGGGTGTATTCGCTCATCGAGCCCGAGATGTCGAGCAGTGCCACGATCGGCGCCGGCTTCTCGATCCGTCCGAGGCGATGAATGTCGATGATGTCACCGCCGGTGCGCAAGGAGGCGCGCAGCGTGCGGCGGAGGTCGAGGCGCAGGCCGCGCGCATCGGGCCGGCGCCGGCGCGTCAAGAGCTCGGCCTGCGGCAACCTCATCCGCTCGATGGCACGGAGCGCCTCGGCGATCTCCGCCGCGCTCATCTGCGCAAAATCCTTCTTCTGCAGGATCTCCTTGTCGGAGACCGACAGGCGCAGATCCTGCTCCTGGTGCTGCGGCGTCTCGGTCATGCGAGGCTGCGCCATCGCCTCCTGGACGCGGCGGGCGCCGGCCTGGGGCTTCTTCTTGGCCTCGTCCGGCAGCGGCACCGAATCCAGCATGTGCTTCCATTCTTCCGAGGCGCGGAAGAACAGGTTGAAAGCCTGCTTGAAGATCAGCGCATGCTCATGGCGCTTGACGAAGATCGCCTCCAGCGTGGTGAAGACGTCGGATCGGCTGCCGATGTCGATCACTTGCAGCGCGCTCATGGCATCGATGACAGCGCCCGGCCCGACCGGCAGGCCGGCCGCACGCAGCGCGCGGGCGAAGCCGACGATGTTGTCGGCGAATTGCTCGCTCTTTTCGGGGGCAAGGTGGTTGATGGCCATGGTCTATCCTCGCACCGTCATTCCGGGGCGCGCCACTTGGCGCGAGCCCGGAATCCATTCATCCACCGTCGCCGCTGCCCGATGGATTCCGGGCTCGCGACTTCGTCGCGCCCCGGAATGACGAGCTAGTTACGACGCGTCAATTCTCGCTCGTCGCGTCCTTCAGCACCTTCTGCAGCGTGTCGCCCTGCATCCGGGTGATGTCGTCCTGGTACTTGAGCAGCGCGCCCAGCGTGTCGCCGACCACTTGCGGGGTCAGCGAGCGGGCATCGAGCTCCGACAGCGCGGTAGCCCAGTCGATGGTCTCGGCAACGCCCGGCGACTTGTAGAAGTCCTGGTTGCGCAGCGCCTGCACGAAACGCACGACCTGCTGCGACAGCTTGGCGGAGATGCCGGGTACACGTGTCTTGACGATCGCGAGCTCGCGCTCGGCGGCGGGATAATCGACCCAGTGATAGAGGCAGCGCCGTTTCAGCGCGTCGTGGATCTCGCGGGTGCGGTTGGAGGTGATGATGACGATCGGCGGGTGCGGCGCCTTCACGGTGCCGAATTCGGGGATGGTCACCTGGAAGTCACTGAGGATCTCGAGCAGGTAGGCTTCGAACGCCTCGTCGGCACGGTCGAGCTCGTCGATCAGCAGCACCGGCGGACCGGCGACATCAGGCTCCAGCGCCTGGAGCAGCGGCCGCTTGATCATGTAGCGGTCGGCGAAGATGTCGCTCGAAAGCTGATCGCGATCAGTGTCGCCCGCGGCTTCCGCCATCCGGATCGCGATCATCTGCGACGCGCTGTTCCACTCATACACCGCGGAGGAAACGTCGAGGCCTTCATAGCACTGCAGGCGGATCAGCTTCCGCCCCAGCGCCGCCGAGAGCACCTTAGCGATCTCGGTCTTGCCGACGCCGGCCTCACCTTCCAGGAACAGCGGTCGGCCCATACGCAGCGACAGATACGTCACCGTCGCCAGCGAGCGCTCAGCGAGATAGCCGCGCGACGTCAGGAGTTCGAGCATCGCATCGACCGATGCCGGCAAAGCACCGGAAGAAGTGGCCGCTGAAGTCATGGAAAAGCCAGTCTCGCTACGCCCTCACCGGGGACAGGTCTGGACCGAGGAATGAGGTCAGCTCATTCCTTGGCATTGGCGGCATCGACGGCGCGCCGCGTCAGCACGCCGATGAGATGCGCGCGGTATTCGGCGCTGCCGTGGATGTCGCTGTTGAGGCCTTCTGCCGGTACCGCGATGCCCTCCAGCGCCTTCGAGGCGAAGCGCTTCTTCAAGGCTTCCTCGAATGCGGTGACGCGGAACACGCCTTCGGAGCCCGCACCGGTGACCGCAACGCGCACGTCCGAAGGACGCCGCGCCACGAACACCCCGACAAGCGCATAGCGCGAGGCCTGGTTGCGGAACTTGACGTAAGCGGCCTTCTTCGGCAGCGGGAACATCACCTTGGTGATGATCTCATCCGCTTCGAGCGCGGTCGTGAACAGGCCCTGGAAGAACTCTTCCGCCTTGAGGCGGCGCTTGTTGGTGACGATGGTGGCCCCGAGCGCGAGCACCGCGGCCGGATAATCGGCAGTCGGATCGTTGTTGGCGAGCGAGCCGCCGATCGTGCCCTTGTGACGCACGGCGGGATCGCCAATGCCGCCGGCGAGATTCGCCAGCGCCGGAATGGCTTCACCGACGATGGCGGAGGTCGCGACCTCGGCATGCTTGGCGGTGGCGCCGATCACGAGCGAGCGGCCCTTCATCTCGATCGCATTGAGCCCCTCGATGTGGGAGAGGTCGACCAGATGCGGGGG
Source organism: Bradyrhizobium yuanmingense (assembly GCF_025200905.1). Classification (NCBI taxonomy): domain Bacteria; kingdom Pseudomonadati; phylum Pseudomonadota; class Alphaproteobacteria; order Hyphomicrobiales; family Nitrobacteraceae; genus Bradyrhizobium; species Bradyrhizobium yuanmingense. Next base: position 4,667,184 of record NZ_CP104173.1, read on the forward strand.
ACTGGCGAGGCGCTGCTTCATGACGGGAATCAGCGTGTGGCCGCCGGCGATCACCTTGGCGTCCTCGTTCTTCACCAGGAGGTTGGCCGCCTGGCGAACGGTCCCAGGGCGATGATATTTGAATTCGTACATCTGTATGTCCTGATCGCGGGAGGCGCGTTACGCGAGGTCGGATTTGGCCATCGCCTTCGCGCCGGCGGAGATCGAGGCGACGATGTTCTGGTAGCCCGTGCAGCGGCAGAGATTGCCTTCGAGCTCCTCGCGAATGGTGTGGTCGTCGAGCTCGTGGCCCTTGCGGTGCACGATGTCGATCGCAGTCATGATCATGCCGGGCGTGCAGAAGCCGCACTGCAGGCCATGGTGCTCGCGGAAGGCCTCCTGCATCGGATGCAGCGGCGCGCCGTCCGCAGCCAGCCCCTCGATCGTCTTGACCTCGTGGCCATCGGCCATCACCGCAAGCGTGGTGCAGGACTTCACGGCCTTGCCGTCGAGATGCACGACGCAGGCGCCGCACTGCGAGGTGTCGCAGCCGACATGGGTGCCGGTCAGCCGCAGATTCTCGCGCAGGAATTGCACCAGGAGCGTGCGGGGATCGACATTGGCGGTGACTGGATTGCCGTTCACGATGAGGGAGATTTTTGCCATAAGCACTCTCTGTCAGCACCCCGACGGGTCCCGTCGAAGCGGTTCTTATAATTATTCCAACCCATCATATGGGCCATTATGCCCCGGGGCAACATCGCCCCGGGCGCAAGGCGCCATGCCGAAGGCGCTACCCTAAAGGTATTGGACCTTCAGCCCTGTACGGCCTTGGCGAAGTTCGCGAAAAACTCATCGGCAAGCTTCTTGGCGGCGCCGTTGATGAGGCGCTGGCCGAGCTGCGCCAACTTGCCGCCGATCTGCGCCTCGACGTCGTAGGAGAGCAGCGTGCCGCCGTCCTTCTCGGCGAGCTTGACGGTCGCGCCGCCCTTGGCGAATCCGGCCACCCCGCCCTCGCCCTCACCGGAGATCTTGTAGCCGTTCGGCGGGTCGAGATCGGACAGCGTGACCTTGCCCTTGAAGCGCGCCGACACCGGCCCGACCTTCATCTTCGCCGTCGCGCGGAAGCCGCCGTCGTCGGTCTTCTCCAGCTCCTCGCAGCCGGGGATGCAGGCCTTCAGCACCTCGGGATCGTTGAGCTTGGCCCACACGGCCTCGCGCGGCGCTGCAAGCTGGACTTCGCCGTTCATCGTCATGGCCATGAGGGTGCCTCCCGGATCGCGTAACTATAGTGCTGATCAAGTAACGCAGCGGCGCGGCAAAGAAAAGGCCGGCGCCCGGTCACGTGCAATGCATATTCGCAACTGCAAAATGACGTGTGCGGGCGGTGGGGGATTGGCACGGCCGGGCCATGATGATTAGGTCGCGCGCAACATGAGCACATCCATCTCCCCCCTGCTCGCACCGATGCTGTCGAGCGCCGCCATGCGCGTGGTCTGCGACGATCGGTCGACCTTGCAGAACATGCTCGATTTCGAGGCAGCCTTGGCACGGGCCGAGGCGGCCAGTGCGGTGATTCCCGCATCCGCCATCGGACCAATCGAGGCGGCGTGCAAGGCCGATGGCTTCGACATGGCCGCACTGGCCGAGGCCGCGACGCGGTCGGGCAATCTCGCGATTCCCCTGGTCAAGATGCTGACCGCCAATGTTGGCAAGAATGACGCGGAGGCCGCGCGCTACGTGCATTGGGGCGCGACCAGCCAGGACGTCATCGACACCGCGACCATGCTTATGCTTCGCGCCGGCATCGCGGCGCTGGATGCCGACCTCAGCCGTGCCATCAAGGGCTTTGCCGCGCTGGCGCGCAGCCATCGCAACACCCCGATGGTGGCGCGGACCTGGCTCCAGCATGCGCTGCCGATGCCGTTCGGGCTGAAGGCCGCCGAATACGCCTCGAGCCTTGCCCGCGCCCGCTGCCGCCTGCGGCGGCTCTCCCGCGAGGGCCTCGCGCTGCAATTCGGTGGCGCTGCCGGCACGCTCGCTGCGCTCGGCGACAAGGGGCTCGCGGTGGCCGAACGGCTGGCGCAGGAGCTCGACCTGCCGCTGCCCGAGGCGCCCTGGCATACCCATCGCGACCGCATCGCCGAGGCCGCATCCTGCTTCGCCATTCTCGCCGGCAGCTGCGGCAAGATCGCGCGCGACGTCTCGCTGCTGATGCAGACCGACGTCGCCGAAGCGTTCGAGCCCGCCGGCGAAGGCCGCGGCGGCTCCTCGACCATGCCGCACAAGCGCAACCCGGTCGCCGCCGCAAGCGCGCTGGGCTCTGCCACCATGGCCCCGCAGCTCGCCGCGACGATCTTCGCCGCCCAGGTGCAGGACCACGAACGCAGTGCCGGTCCCTGGCACGCGGAATGGCCGACGCTGCCGCAATTGATGCTGGTCACATCAGGCGCGCTGGCTGCCGTCGTCGACATCGCCGAGGGTCTCGAGGTCGATGCAGCGCGCATGCTCCGCAATCTCGATGCGACGCATGGCTTGATCATGGCCGAGGCCGTCACCTTCGCGCTCGCCGAAGCCATCGGCAAGAGCAACGCGCATCATCTCGTCGAGGCCGCGAGCAAGCGTGCCGTCGCCGAGAAGAAGCATCTGCGCGAGGTGCTGTCGGCCGATTCGCAAGTCATCGCGCACCTTTCGCCGGAAAAAATTGCGGCATTGTTCGAGCCGATGGCCTATCAAGGGGCGTCACAGGCGCTGATCGACCGGCTGCTCGACAACCTCGATCAAGATTAAGAACGGAGACGCCGCATGCCCATGATCGATGCCGACGGATGCCTGCTCAACGTCTCCGTCGAGGGCCGCGACGGCGGGCCGACCTTGATGCTGTCGAACTCGCTCGGCTGCACGCTGCAGATGTGGGAGCCGCAGATGAAGGCGCTGACGCAGGTGTTCCGTGTCATCCGCTACGATCGCCGCGGCCACGGCAAGTCGAACGTCCCGCCTGGCCCCTACACGATGGAGCGGTTCGGCCGCGACGTGCTCGCGATCCTCGACGACCTCAACATCGAGAAGGTGCATTGGTGCGGCCTGTCGATGGGCGGCATGGTCGGGCAATGGCTCGGCGCCAATGCGCCCGAAAGGTTCGGCAAGCTGATCCTCGCCAACACGTCCTGCTACTATCCCGATCCAACTAACTGGCACAACCGCATCAAGGCGGTAAAGGAGGGCGGCATCGCCGCCGTCGCCGATGCCGTGATCGCGGGCTGGCTCACCCAGGATTTCCGCGAGCGCGAGCCTGCGATCACCGCGAAGATGAAGTCGATGCTGCTCGCCTCGCCTGTCGAGGGCTATCTCGCCTGCTGCGAGGCGCTGTCGACGCTCGACCAGCGCGCGCTGCTGCCGAAAATCAAGAGCCCGACGCTCGTGATCGCCGGCCGCCACGACGTGGCGACGCCGATCTCGGCGGCCGAATTGATCCGCTCCAGCATTCCCGGCGCCAGCATGACGATCATCGACGCCGCGCACATTTCGAACGTCGAGCAGCCGCATGCGTTCACGGATGCGGTGGTGGGGTTCCTGACGCAGCGCTAGCAACAACCGTCATTGCGAGGAGCGTAGCGACGAAGCAATCCAGTCCGTCTCCGCGGACACATTTCTGGATTGCTTCGCTGCGCTCGCAATGACGAAAGAGGAGGAACAGAATGGACGACCAGAAGCGCCGCGATGCCGGCATGAATGTGCGCCGCAAGGTGCTGGGCAATGCCTGGGTCGACAAGTCGATCGCGAACCGCAATGCCTTCAACACCGACTTCCAGGACCTGATCACCCGCTACGCCTGGGGCGAGATCTGGACGCGGCCGCATTTCGACGAGCGCACGCGGCGCGTGCTGGTGATCGGCACCATGGTCGCGCTCGGGCAATGGGACGAATTCCGCCTGCACGTGCGTGCGGCGCTGGCCGAGGGCGGCTTCACGCCCGACGACATCAAGGAGATCCTGCTGCAGCAGGCGATCTATTGCGGCGTGCCGGCGGCGAACCACGCCGTCAAGGAAGCCTCAGCGATTGTGCAGGAGCTCGGCCTGCTCAAGACCTAGAGGCTGAAGATTCGGCGGCGCGGCGACCTTGGCCGCCTTCGACGCTGCCTCCGGCTTCTCGATCACGAGCACGACGGCGGCACCGAGCAGCATCAGGAGCTCGGTGGCGTGGAGCCGAAGCGCGGCCATCTCGCCGACCTTCGAGGCCATCACCATGCTGGCAAAGGAGATCAGGCTGCCGATCGCGAGCGCAATACCGAGCGCCTCGTCGCTGCCGCCGCCCTTCCGGGTGCGGGGAATGCAGAGCAGCACGAGGTAGATCGCAAAGAACGCCACCACGGTCAGCCGTCCGAGCGCCAGCAGCCAGGCGGCACGCACCGTGTCCATGCCCGCCATCTGCAGATGGTCGCTCAGATACAGCGCCACCGCGACGCTCGGCCGCTCGTAGAGGCCGCGCACGGGCGCGACGATGATGCTGAAGGCTATGAGGCTCCAGACAGGAATGAAATAGGCCGCCAGCAGCGCGCCGTTGACCGAGCCGATCCGCCAATTCCTGAACATGCCGCTTCCCGCCTGGTTGCCGAGCCTTCGATGGAAGGCGGCGGCCATGCCGGAGCTAACTCGCATCAGACTGTGGCGGCAATTTAAACCCTTTGTTTACCTTAACTGCCCGCCCGCCTTCGTCATTCCGGGGCGGCTTGCAGGAGCCGAACTATGGTGCGCAATTGCGCACCTGAGAATCTCGAGATTCCGGGCCTGCTGCTGACGCACCATCCCGGAATGACGGGCAAACGATTGCCCCAAGAAAAAAGGCCCCGCCTTCCGGCGGGGCCTCTCCTCACTCCTGGGCTCCCAAACTCGCTATTCCTGGTCGCGCTGGCCGCCCTGCTGTTGGCCGGGCCGATCGCCCTGGCGCGGATCCTGCTGCTGCTGTCCGGGTTTCTGACCACCGCCCTGCTGCTGCCCGGGGCGCTGCTGGCCGGGGTTCTGACTCTGCTGGCCCGGATTCTGGTTCTGCTGCTTCGTCATTCGGGAAACTCCCTTGTTGGACGTCAGGGACGAGATAACGGACAGCATCCACTTTAGTTGCCCTGCGGAACCCGGTTCCTCGCAGCTGCGGGAACCCGAGTGCGAAATCATTCTGTACAAGCCTTATTGACGAGGCTTGGCCAGTTGCAGCCGCCAGTTCCCTCCTGTTACAAAACCTGCCGAACGCTCAAGGGCTGCCGGGGCCCAAGAACTCTCTGCAAGAGCTCCCTTTGAGCCGCGTCAAGTTTGGGTACGGCAGCTTATGGATTATTTCGCCCAGCAGCTCATCAACGGTCTCGTGCTCGGCTCAATCTACGGCCTGATCGCGATCGGCTACACGATGGTCTACGGCATCGTCGGCATGATCAACTTCGCCCATGGCGACGTCTTCATGATCGGAGGCTTCATCGCCCTCATCACCTTCCTGATCCTGATCTCGCTCGGCCTCACGGCCATTCCCCTGATCCTGCTCGTAGTGCTGCTGGTGTCGATGGCGATCACGGCGCTCTATGGCTGGACCATCGAGCGTATCGCCTACCGGCCGCTCCGCCATTCCTTCCGCCTCGCCCCGATGCTGTCGGCCATCGGCATGTCGTTCGTGCTGACGAACTATTCGCAAGTGGCGCAAGGCGCTCGCGTCAAGCCGATCCCGCCCTTCATCACCGGCGGCTACACGCTGCACGAGAGCCAGGAGGGCTTCGTGATCCAGCTCTCCAACATTCAGATCATGGTGGTCATTACCACCATCGTGCTGCTGGCGATCTTCACCTGGCTGGTGTCGAGCACCCGGCTCGGCCGCGACATGCGCGCCTGCGAGCAGGATCAGACCATGGCGGCGCTGCTCGGCGTCGACGTCGACCGCACCATCTCCATGACTTTCGTGATCGGCGCGGCGCTCGCCGCCGTGGCGGGCCTGATGTACCTGCTCTATTACGGCCTGGTCGACTTCTTCATGGGCTTCGTCGCCGGCATCAAGGCCTTCACCGCCGCCGTGCTCGGCGGCATCGGCTCGCTGCCAGGCGCCATGCTCGGGGGGCTTTTGATCGGCCTGATCGAGACGCTCTGGTCGGCCTATTTCTCGGTCGAATACAAGGACGTCGCGGCGTTCTCGATCCTGATCGTCGTGCTGATCTTCATGCCGACCGGCCTGCTCGGCCGTCCCGAAGTCGAGAAAGTCTGACGGACCGGCCGCGTGACAGCACCCTCCACCCACACGACCAAACCTGCAACGAGCCTCCCCGCTCTCCTCAAGACCGCCGTCATCAACGCAGTGATCGCGCTGGTGCTGTTTTCGCTGATGGTCGGCGTCCGCACCGAGGCGGGCTCCGACGGCCAGCTCACCTACTGGACGCGTTTCGGCGAGCTCGCTTCCCTCGTCGCCGCCGTGTTCGGCGGCTCGATCGTGATCGAGCTGCTCAGACAATGGATCGGCCCGGCCGGCACGGAGAAGCTGGTGCCGCCAGCGTTGCAGAAGGGCGTGTCGCTGGTCGGCCGCTACCTTGCGCCCGCGCTGCTGATCTTCACGCTGCTGGTGCCCGTGATCTTCTATAACCAGCGCTACATCCTCGACCTCGCCATTCTCGTGCTCACTTATGTGATGCTCGGCTGGGGCCTCAACGTCGTGGTCGGGCTCGCCGGCCTGCTCGATCTCGGCTACGTCGCGTTCTATGCCGTCGGCGCCTATTCCTACGCGCTGCTCGCCACCAATTTCGGCTGGTCGTTCTGGATTTGCCTGCCGCTCGCCGGCATCCTCGCCGCGTTCTGGGGCGTGCTGCTCGGCTTCCCCGTGCTGCGCCTGCGCGGCGACTACCTCGCCATCGTGACGCTCGCCTTCGGCGAGATCATCCGCCTCGTCCTGATCAACTGGCAGGATCTGACCGGGGGACCGAACGGCGTGTCCGGTATTCCGCGTCCGACCCTGTTCGGCATTCCGCTGAGCAACACTGACGATGGGCTGGCCAACAAGCTCGGCATCGAGTACTCGGCGACCCACCGTATCGTCTTCCTGTTCTATCTGATCCTGGCGCTGGCGCTGCTCACCAATTGGGCGACGATCCGCCTGCGCCGGCTGCCGATCGGGCGTGCCTGGGAAGCCTTGCGCGAGGACGAGGTCGCCTGCCGCGCGCTCGGCATCAACACCACGACGACCAAGCTCACGGCATTTGCGACCGGCGCCATGTTCGGCGGCTTCGCCGGTGCGTTCTTCGCCACCCGCCAGGGCTTCATCAGCCCGGAATCCTTTACCTTCCAGGAATCGGCGCTGGTGCTCGCCATCGTCGTGCTCGGCGGCATGGGCTCGCAGCTGGGCGTCGCGCTCGCCGCGCTGGCGATGATCGGCGGCTTCGAGCTGTTCCGCGGCCTCGAGACCTATCGTATGCTGGTGTTCGGCTGGGCCATGGTGCTGATCATGATCTGGCGGCCACGCGGCCTGGTCGGCCATCGCGCGCCGACCGTTTATCTGAAGAAGGCGCAGGCCATCTCCTCCGACCTCGTCAAGGAAGGACACGGATGAGCGGCGACAAGATCCTCAGCGTCGACCGGCTAACCATGCGCTTCGGCGGCATCGTCGCCGTGCAGGATCTCTCGTTCGCCGCGGAGCGGAAGAAGATCACCGCGCTGATCGGGCCGAACGGCGCCGGCAAGACCACGGTGTTCAACTGCATCACCGGCTTCTACAAGCCGACCGGCGGCGCCATCCGCCTCACCCACGATGACGGCAAGGAAATCGCGCTCCAGCGGCTCAACGACTTCCGTATCGCCAAGCAGGCCAAGGTCGCGCGCACGTTCCAGAACATCCGCCTGTTTCCCGGGATGACCGTGCTCGAAAACCTGATGGTGGCGCAGCACAACATGCTGATGCGCGCCTCGGGCTTCACCTTGCTCGGCCTTGTCGGCGCGCCCGCCTATCGCGACGCAGAAAAGCGCGCGATTGATCTCGCCTCCGACTGGCTGAAGCGGGTCAACCTGCTGGACCGCGCCGACGACGCGGCCGGCAATCTCGCCTATGGCGATCAGCGCCGCCTCGAGATCGCGCGCGCGATGTGCACCGAGCCCGCACTGCTGTGCCTCGACGAACCGGCTGCCGGCCTCAACGCGCGAGAGAGCGCCGCGTTGAACGAGCTCCTGCTTTCGATCCGCAACGACCTGGGAACGTCGATCCTCCTGATCGAGCATGACATGTCGGTGGTGATGGAGATCTCCGACCACATCGTGGTGATGGATCACGGCGTGAAGATCGCACAAGGCACGCCGCGCGAGGTGCGCGACGATCCCAAGGTGATCGCCGCCTATCTCGGCACCGACGAGGAAGAGGCCGTGGCCGTCATGGAGAGCGGATCGTGACGGCGGCATCCCCCCTGCTCGCGATCCGGGGCCTGCGCGCGGCCTACGGCAAGATCGAGGCCTTGAAGGGCGTCGACGTCGACATCAATTCCGGCGAGATCGTGGCGCTGATCGGCGCCAACGGCGCCGGCAAGTCGACGCTGATGATGACCATCTTCGGCAAGCCGCGCGCCCGCGCCGGGCAGATCCTGTACGAGGGCAAGGACATCACGGCCGTCCCGACCCACGAGATCGCCCATTTGCGCATCGCGCAGTCGCCCGAAGGCCGCCGCATCTTCCCGCGCATGAGCGTCGCCGAGAACCTCCAGATGGGGGCCGACGTCACCGAGAGCACGCCGGCGGAACGGGAGAGCACACTCGAGCGCGTGTTCGCCCTGTTTCCCCGCCTGAAGGAACGTTTCGCCCAGCGCGGCGGAACCCTGTCCGGCGGCGAGCAGCAGATGCTGGCCATCGGCCGCGCCTTGATGAGCCGCCCTCGCCTGCTCCTGCTCGATGAACCCTCGCTGGGGCTCGCCCCGCTGATCGCGCGGCAGATTTTCGACGCCATCCGCACGCTGAACCGGCAGGACGGCCTGACCGTGCTGATCGTCGAGCAGAACGCCAACCACGCCCTCAAGCTGGCCCATCGCGGCTATGTCATGGTCAACGGCCTGATCACGCTGGCCGGCAGCGGCGCCGAATTGCTGCAGCGCCCCGAAATCCGCGCCGCTTATCTGGAAGGCGGCCGGCACTGACCGGCCCCGCCTGCGCGAGAATGCGGCTAGATATCTTGGCGTATGCCCGTATTTTGCCGGTGACTTCTCCTCGAATTCATTCAAGAATGGCGCCGGTTTGAACCGGGCATGCCCGGCAACTTCCACAGGCGACCACCCGCGAGGTATCTCATGAAATCACTGAAGCTCATCGGTCTGGCATTCGGCGCATCGCTCGCGCTATCGAGCGCGGCATTCGCGCAGGATGTCACCGTCGCAGTCGCAGGCCCGATGACCGGCGGCGAGTCCGCCTTCGGCCGCCAGATGAAGAACGGCGCCGAGATGGCCGTCGCCGACATCAACGCCGCCGGTGGCGTCAACGGCAAGAAGCTCGCGCTCAACGCCGAGGACGACGCCTGCGATCCGAAACAGGCCCGCTCGATCGCGGAAAAGATCGCCGGCGCCAAGATCCCGTTCGTCGCCGGCCATTTCTGCTCGTCGTCTTCGATCCCGGCCTCTGAAGCCTATGCGGACGGCAACGTCCTGCAAATCACCCCGGCTTCGACCAACCCGCTCTTCACCGAGCGCAAGCTGTGGAACGTGGCGCGAGTCTGCGGCCGCGACGACCAGCAGGGCCTGATCGCCGCGCAGTACATCGCCAAGAACTACAAGGGCAAGAACATCGCGATCCTCAACGACAAGACCACTTACGGCAAGGGTCTTGCCGACGAGACAAAGAAGGCGCTCAACAAGGCCGGCATCACCGAGAAGATGTACGAATCCTACAACAAGGGCGACAAGGACTTCAACGCGATCGTCTCGCGCCTGAAGAAGGACAATGTCGAGCTCGTCTATGTCGGCGGTTACCATCAGGAAGCCGGCCTCATCCTCCGCCAGATGCGCGATCAGGGCATGAAGACGGTGCTGATGTCGGGCGACGCGCTCGCGGACAAGGAGTACGCCTCCATCACCGGTCCCGCCGGCGAAGGCACGCTGTTCACCTTCGGTCCCGACCCGCGCAACAAGCCGACCGCGAAGAAGATCGTCGAGGCGTTCAAGGCCAAGGGCATCGATCCGGAAGGCTATACGCTCTATACCTACGCTGCGCTGCAGGTCTGGACGCAGGCGGTCAAGAAGGCCGGCACCACCGACGCCAAGAAGGTCATGGAGACCATCAAGGCCGGCAAGTGGGACACGGTGCTCGGCCCGATCGAAATTGACGCCAAGGGCGACCTCAAGCAGATCGACTATGTCGTCTACAAGTGGGACGCCAAGGGCAATTACGCCGAGCTCGGCGCCAAGGGCTCTTGATCGAGAATGCTCTTCGGGGATCCCGATCAGCGATCCCCCGAAAGCTCCCGCCATCGCGACCACGCCCCGGCTTGCCGGGGCGTTCTTTTGCCGGTCAGACCGCGGCCGAAATCTCGCCGCCGGCCGCGGCCTGGGCCTTCCGTAGGGCCTGCAGCAGATCGTTCGGCCGAAACGGCTTTTGCAGGCCGACCACGTTGGCGAGGTGGGGCGATTGGTCCATGAAATCGAGTGCCGTCATCCCGGATACCGCAATCACCGGCAGCGCCGGCGCGCGTTCGCGCAAGGCGGTGATGACGTCGACGCCGCTGGTATCACCGAGGAAGATGTCCACAATCGCCGCGTCAAAGCGGCTTTCCGCAAAGGCCTTCAGCCCCGCCGCGCCGGTTTCGGCCTCCACGACCTCGAAATGGTTGACCCGAAGCACGATCGCCACCATCGCGCGGACGTCCTTCTGGTCGTCGATGATGAGAACGCGGGGCATGGGGGCAAACTCCCGATCTCGAAATCAAAATCGCCTGTTTCAAGCCTGGAACCGGCCGCAGCGGCAGGGCATTATGACACCGCCCAGTAAAGTGCCCCTTACCAATCCCTGTTCCGTGCTCTCACCGAAATTAGGTAAGCTGTAACCCTCGGTTGAGTCGTAAACCGGTTCCGTGACCACCTGCGCCCAGAACCCGCTACGATGAACGGACTGCCGGCGAATGAGACTAGCGGAGATGCTCAAGCCCATCGACTCGCGCGAAATGGACGTGCCTGCGCCGATCGACCGAAGCACATTTCTGTCGACCCTGCCGGCCACGTCGGCCGACCGCACTGCAGCATTGACGATTGTCGGTGTGTCCTCGCTCCTGTTCGCCGCAGCCATGCCCTTCGCCGGTATCCCGCTGTTGCCGGTGCCAGCCTTCGTCGCCAGCTATCAATCCGCGCTGGCCGTGAGCGACATCGTCACGGCAGTGCTGCTGCTGTCGCAATTTGCGATCCTGCGCACCCGCGCGCTGCTGTGGCTCGCCAGCGGCTATCTCTTCACCGCCGCGGCGGCGCTGGTTCATGCCCTCACCTTCCCAGGGCTGTTCACCCCGACCGGACTCCTGGGCGCGGGCCGACAGACCACGGTGTGGCTCTACATGATCTGGCACGCCGGCTTTCCGCTCTGCGTGATGGCATATGCCTGGCTGAAGGAGAAAGACGGTGGGCCCCGGATCCGCGGCGCGGTAAGCACCGCGATTTATGCCTGCGGGCTCGGCGTCGTCGGCGCGATGGCGGTCTTCGCCTGGATCGTCACCGCGCAGCACGATCTGTTGCCGGTCCTGTTGAGCGAGGGCCGCTACACGGCGACCATGATCGGCGTCGTGTCCTTCGTGTGGTCGCTGAGCTTTGCCGCGCTGGTCTCGCTCTGGTTCCGCAGGCCGCATACGGTGATTGACATCTGGCTGATGGTGGTCATGTGCGCCTGGCTGTTCGACATCGCCCTGTCGGCGATCGTCAACGTCGCGCGCTTCGATCTCGGATTCTATGCCGGCCGGCTCTACGGCCTCGCCGCGGCGACCTTCGTGCTCGCGGTGCTTCTGATCGAGAATGTCCGCCTCCAGGCGCATACAGTGGGCCTCGTCGGAAAGCTGCGCCAGCAATCGGCCTCGCAACGCGACTATTTCGGCAAGCGCCTCGCGCTGTACGGCGCCGTGGTCGAATCCTCCAATGACGCGATCATCACCAAGTCGCTCGACGGCATCATCACCAGCTGGAACAAGGCCGCCGAAAACCTATTCGGCTACTCCGCCGCCGAGGCCGTCGGCAAGCCGATCGACATCATCGTGCCGCCGGATCGCAAGGGCGAGATCAGAAGCACCCTCAACCAGATCGCCAGCAATGAATCGATCGCCCAGCACGAGACGGTCCGAATCCGCAAAGACGGCCGCCCGCTCGACGTCGTCCTGAACGTCTCGCCGCTGCGGACCGACGATGGAGAGATCATCGGCGCTTCCAAGATCGCCCATGACATCACGGAAGAAAAGCAGGCTAGAGAGAAGCTGCGCCGCGAGACCGAGGAACGCCAGCGGATTTTCGAGACATCGCAGGACCTGATCCTGGTCACCGACGGCTACGGCAATTTCGTCCAGGTCAGCCCGAGCGTGCAGAACATTCTCGGCTACAGCCCCGAGGACATGGTCGGGCACAGCGCGATCGAGTTCATCCATCCCGACGATCTCGAGAAGACGCGGAGCGAGATGCGCGCGGCCCGTCGCGGCGCGGTCAAGCGCAGCTTCGAGGCGCGCTACTACCATTACGACGGTCACGAGGTCACGCTGAACTGGATGGGCACCTGGTCCGAGCCGGTGAAACGCCACTTCTTCATCGGCCGCGACCTCACCGACAAGCAGGCCGCCGAAGCCCAGCTCCGGCAGGTCCAGAAAATGGACTCGATCGGCCAATTGACCGGCGGCGTCGCCCACGACTTCAACAACGTGCTGACCGTGATCACGGGCACGATCGGCATTCTCAGCGACGCGGTCGCCGACCGGCCCGATCTTGCCGCGATCACCAAGCTGATCGACGACGCCGCAGAGCGCGGCGCGCAGCTGACCAAGCACCTGCTCGCCTTCGCCCGCAAGCAGCCGCTGCAGCCGCGCGAGATCGACGTCAACGCACTGGCGCTCGAAGCCGCCAAGCTCTTGCATCCGACGCTCGGCGAGCAGATCACCATCATGCCGCAGCTCACCGAGGATGCCTGGCCGACACTGGTCGACCCGGGCCAGCTCTCCACCGCGATCCTCAATCTCGCGCTGAACGCGCGCGACGCCATGCCCGAGGGCGGCACCCTGGTGCTGGAGACCCGCAACATCTTCCTCGACGACGGCTATGCCAGCATGAACCCCGACGTCGTTGCCGGCAATTACGTGATGATCGCGGTCAGCGACACCGGCACCGGAATTCCTGCCGAGCTGATCGACCGGGTATTCGATCCCTTCTTCACGACCAAGGAGGTTGGCAAGGGCACTGGCCTCGGCCTCAGCATGGTGTTTGGCTTCGTCAAGCAATCGGGCGGGCACATCAAGATCTACAGTGAGGAAGGCCACGGCACGAGCGTGAAGATCTACCTGCCGCGCTCGACCGGTGTGCAGGAGACCGAGTTCGAATCGCTCCAGAATGCGCCAATCACCGGCGGTAACGAGAAGATCCTGATCGTCGAAGACGATGCCTTGGTGCGGCAATATGTCGTGACGCAGGTCAAGAGCCTCGGCTATACCGCGCTCGAGGCCGCCAACGGCGCCGAGGCGCTCAATATCATCGACAGCGACGAGACCATCGACCTGCTGTTCACCGACATCATCATGCCCGGCAACATGAATGGCCGCCAGCTGGCCGACGAAGCCCACAAGCGCCGCCCCGACCTGAAGACGCTGTTCACCTCGGGCTACACCGAGAACGCCATCGTCCATCACGGCCGGCTCGATTCCGGCGTGCTGCTGCTGGCCAAGCCCTACCGCAAGTCCGAGCTCGCCAAGATGCTGAGGACCGCGCTCGCCGGTTGAGCCTGCGGCATTGCTGCGCTATCGCAGATCGTGAATTCTCAAACACGAGGCCGCCTTGAAGAACCTTCTCACCGATATCGCCGGCGTCCGGGTCGGCCACGCCGAAGATCCGAAAGTCGGTTCCGGCGCGACCGCGATCATCTTCGATTCTCCTGCGATCGCCGCGATCGACGTGCGCGGCGGCGGCCCCGGCACGCGCGAGGATGCACTGCTCGATCTCGCCAACACGGTCGAGCGCGTCGACGCTATCGCGCTGTCGGGCGGCTCGGCCTTCGGCCTCGACACCGGCGGCGGCGTGCAGGCCTGGCTCGCCGAGCAGGGCCGCGGCCACCGGGTTCGCGAAGCGCTGATCCCGATCGTGCCGGGGGCGATCCTGTTCGACCTGCTCAATGGCGGCGACAAGGCCTGGGGACGCTTCTCGCCGTATCGCGACCTCGGCTATGCCGCGGCGACTGCCGCCACCAGCGCGGATTTCGCGCTTGGCAGCGCCGGCGCCGGCTTCGGCGCCACCACCGCGACGTTCAAGGGCGGGCTTGGCTCGGCATCGGCCGTGACGGCGAGCGGAATCAAGGTCGCGGCGATCGTCGCCGTCAACGCCGTGGGCAGCGTCACCGTCGGCAATGGCCCGTGGTTCTGGGCGGCGCCGTTCGAGGTGGACAGCGAATTCGGTGGACGCGGCCTGCCGGACAAGTTCACCGAGGACATGCTCCGCATGCGCATCAAGGGCGGTCCTGCCGCGAGCGCGCGCGAGAACACCACCATCGGCGCCGTCGTGACCAACGCGGTGCTGACCAAGCCCCAGGCCAAGCGGCTGGCGATGATCGCGCATACCGGCTTCGCCCGCGCGATCTATCCGGTGCATGCGCCGACCGACGGCGACGTGCTGTTCGCCGCCGCCACCTGTGAAACGCCGATCGAGCCGCTGGTTGGCCTCACCGAGCTCGGCACGATCGCCGCCAACGTGGTCGCCCGCGCGATCGCCCGCGGCGTCTACAGCGCGACGGCCCTACCGTTTCCGGGCGCGCAGGCGGCTTGGAAGGACCGGTTCGGCTAGAAACGAAACCGTCACCCAAGCGTTACCCGGCGGACAAGGTGTGCGGCCATGCCCTCTTCCGTGATCCGCTTTTTTCGCTATGCGCCAGAGAGACGCGAACTGAAGGTGACGTTCGTCAGCGGGCGCCTCTATGTCTATGAGGATGTTCCGCCCGAGATCGCTGCTGCGTTCAGGGATGCGCGCGCAAAAGGAACGTTCTTCAATCGCGAGATCCGCGACCGCTATGCCTGTCGTGACATCACCCACGAACTTGCCGGGTAACTTCGGGACGCGCTCACACGCTGATCGACATCGATGAAGCTGCTGATCCCGCAGTGGCCTGCGCCTGGCGCTGCATCATCTGCCCGAACCAATCATAAGGCGAATTGCCGCCACTTTTCGCATTCGACGAGCCGGCGGCGCCCGGCACCGTGGTCGACATCTTGAAGCCGTCGGCATAGGTGACGATGGTGGTGGTCGAGCCGTCGGCATTGGTCGTCGTGGTCGACGTCGAACCGCGGCTGGGTTGCGACGAGGAATCCGAGCCATCGCCCGCGCCTTCCGCGTGATCACGGCCGTGACCGCCCCTCAGCGCCTTCGTCATCTCGCCGAGATTGACGCTGCCATCCGCATTCGCGTCCATCTTCGAAAACACGTCGTCGGCCTGGGCCAGGTTGGTGCCGCCCGCGCCGAGCGCGTCCTCGAACTCGGACTTGGTGATTTTGCCGTCGCCATCCACGTCGATCTGCGAGAACAGATCCTTCAGCGCAGCCTCCCGGCCCTTCGACGTCGAGGATGTGCCGTTGGCCGACTGGCCCTGCGCCGCGAACAGCGCATTCATCGTCTCCGCCGAGATCTGCGGATATTTACCTGCATTGACCGACGAGGTCGCGCCGGTCGTGCTGCTGCTGCCGCTGTCGATTGCGAACGGATTGGTCGGCGCGCTCTGCGAGGAGCCGGTCTTGTGCGCCGCCGACGACGATTTCGCGTTCGTCAGCGACTGGATCGCGTCGAGCGCGCTCGATACCGCACCAAGGGCGAACAACATTGCACAACTCCAACAGGATGCGGCATGCCGCGACCAATGTTCTGCGGCTGAACTCAGCAAGCGCCGTGCCATCGCGAGAAGCTCAACGAATTCCGCATCCGTCGGGTCGTGCAGGCCGCGGGAACATCGGCAATTCATGCCGCCGGCGGCAGAAATTTCCGCCCACAGGAAGCGCGCCCCTCCTGCATTGCCCGCCACAAGAGCCCATGTTAGGCGAGGCCATTCGTCGTCCGTCCGCCCCCGGGAAAACGCGCCATGACCCAAGCTTTCGCCCCCCGCCCCCTGGCCATCGCGCCCTCGATCCTGGCCTCGGATTTCTCGAAGCTCGGCGAGGAGGTGCGCAGCGTCGACGCCGCCGGCGCCGACTGGATCCATCTCGACGTGATGGACGGGCACTTCGTTCCGAACATCTCCTACGGTCCTGACGTCATCAGGGCGATGCGCCCGCACACCAAGAAGATCTTCGACGCGCATCTGATGATCTCGCCCTGCGATCCCTATCTCGAGGCCTTCGCGAAGGCCGGCTGCGACCACGTCACCGTGCACGCGGAGGCAGGTCCCCATTTGCACCGCTCGCTCCAGGCCATCCGCGCGCTCGGCAAGAAGGCCGGCGTCTCGCTCAATCCGGCGACGCCGATCAGCGCGCTCGAATACGTCCTCGACCTCGTCGACCTCGTGCTGGTGATGTCGGTCAATCCCGGCTTCGGCGGCCAGGCCTTCATCCCCTCCGCGATCAACAAGATCCGGGACATCCGCGCGATGGTTGCGGGCCGCCCGATCGACATCGAGGTCGACGGCGGCGTCGGCCCCGATGTCGCGGGTGCGCTCGCCGCGGCCGGCGCCAACGCTTTCGTCGCGGGCACCTCGGTGTTCAAAGGCGGCACGCAGGAGGCCTACAAGACCAACATCGCCGCGATCCGCAACGCGGCACTTGGGGCACGCGGCGAGGCGATCTGAGACCATCGCTATCCGAACCGGAGCCGCGGCCGCTACGACCAAGTGGAATGGATAAACTCCGCGCCACTCCGTTTACTGCCGGCCTGCTTCGTCTTCTCGCCGAGTCCCTTCATGATGGAGAGCAAGTGGTCTGGCAGGGGCAGCCCGACGCCATCGCCAACGCGACAATGTGGCGATTTCTCTGGTGGATCGGATTTCCCTGGTTGTTGCTGACCGTCATCGCCGTCAGCAAGGATTGGATCGACCAAGCGACCCAACCTCTGGCAATGATTGGAGTTGGGATGATTGCAGCTCCGTTCGTGATGCTGCTGCAAGACCTGCAGACGCTTTATGTGATCACCGACCGCCGCGCGCTGATCGTGCGCACGGCCTGGAGCAGACGCAGCGTGACCGCTACTTCGTTCGACGCCATGGATGAAGTGTTCGAAATCCTCGACATCGGCGGCGGCGTCGGCCACCTGAACTTTGCGTCAGGGCGCTCGACCCGTTCGCCCGATACCGACTACACCGGGCGCTATGGGTTTCGCTGTGTTCGAGACGCAAGGCGCATCCGGGATATCCTCGATCATGCGCGCACCGGCAAAGTACGTCGGTCGCACGCGGGAAGAACTGCGGCTTCCACGGGTTCTGCAAGGCGCAAAGCTTAAAATTGTAGCCTTGGTCCGTACTCATCCGGACTTCCCTGATTCGCGCAAATCACTGCAAGTGATTCCTGCCTGTTTCGCGGGAGCACATCATGACGACGACCCTGGTTTGGACTGGCGTGGCGTTGTGGATTGGTTTCAGTGCGTTTGTGGTGTTCGGTCCCTCGGCCGGACCGGTCGAGGCCCCGGCACGTCCGGCCCGCAACATCCGTCGCGACCGCACCAGGGGCTGACGTCCATGCAGATCGCACTCGTGAGGCGTCAGCCGAAGCGCCGGTGCCGGATTCCACGGCGCCCGCATCCGAGCCTCGATTATTTCTTCGGCCGCCTCGAGCACGCCGATGGCACGCTGGACGACGATGCCGGGCTCGACAATTCGGACCTCGACCGTTCGCTTGGCTCGCCGCGCCGACACTAAGACCTCTTTTCCGGACCACCCATGAAACCGCATTGCCCGAACTGCCTGAAGGAAATGACCAAGGCGTCCGCGTCGCGTAACCTGTTCAATTGCGAGCCCTGCCGCGAGATCATCCAGTATTTCGGCGGCAGCGCCGATCACGGCGAGCCGGGACCGCAATTCTCCTGGCCGATCCGCCGCAAGCGCGCGTTTGCCGTCCACGCGGCCTGATCCGGCCCGCAAATCGCCCCGGCCGGCCTAACCTTCGCCGGCCTCCGGCCCGCCGCCGTCCCCCGCCAATCGCGGCGGCCGCACCACGGTGACGGTGCAGCTCGCCTCCGAGGCCACCTTGGCCGACACGCTGCCGAGCAGCATGCGCCGGAACGAGCTCTGTCGCGCGCCGATGATGACGTGGTCGACCTGGTTGGCCTTGGCAAACTCCAGGATCGCGGCGGCGGGATCGACCGCCTCCAGCACATGAGCCGACAGCCGGCTCTCGTCCAGCTTGAGCGGCGTTGCCCAATGCCTGAGCGCGACCAGACGATCGATATGCTTGTTGGAGCCCTGCTCGTCCAACGTCCGATCGATCGCAATCCGGTTCAGCTTGAGCACGTTGACGCAGGCAAGCCGCGCCGAGGGCAAGGTGGCGAGGATGCGCTGGGTGGTCACGCGCAGCGCCTCGTTCAGCTCCGGAGCGCCCTCCGCCGTGTCGAGCGCAACGGCGAGGATCGGGCTCGATGCGATCTGGGCTGCGACATCCGATTTCGCGCGCGGCGCCATGACACCCTGGTTGAAGCGCCGGCGCCAGGCGATGCCGAGGGAATCGCGCTTCACCCGCTCCGAGCGCGCGGTGAGCTTGACCTGGTCCGGATAAGCGAGATCGAAGGCAAGCTGGGCCGCGGTCGGATAGCGCCACACCGGCTCGATCTCCAGACAGCGCAACACCACCTCCTGAAGCCAGGGCGGATAATCCGCACGAAGCTTCCGCGGCGGATGCGGATCGCGCCACAGCCGGCGCCGCATCGCCCGCAGCGTCTCGCCCTCGCCGAACGGCCGCTCGCCGGTGGTGAAGAAATAGAGCAGCACGCCGAGCGAAAACACATCGCTGCGCGGATCGTCGCGCACCCCGAGCAGCCGCTCGGGTGCCATATAGGGCGCGGTGCCGTAAGGCAGGCGGAATTCCTCCTGCAACAGGTCCGGCAGGTGGTTGTGATGCGACAGGCCGTAGTCGATCAGCACCGCTTCGCCGCTCTCGCGGAACATGATGCTGCTCGGCTTGATGTCGTGGTGGATCACGTTCTGCCGGTGCAGATCCGCAAGCGCCGTGGCGATTCTGGCGACGAGCTGCCGCGCCTCGTCATAGGGCAGCGGCAGGTCGGGGAGCCGCTTGTACAGCGTGGCACCTGGAATGCGCTCGATCACGACATAGGCTTGGCGGGCGAAATCACCGGTGCCGAAGCAGGCCGGCACGTGCGGCCCCGCCAGCCGCTGCAGGATCATCATCTCCATCTCGAAGGAAACGATCGCGGCGGCGTCCTCGCCCTCCGACACCCGCGGGATCTTCATCAGCAAGGGCACGTCGATGCCGGGATGGGTGACGGTCCACAGCGTCGCCATGCCGCCGGCATGAACGCATTCGCCGATCGTAAAACCGTCGATCTCCGCGCCTGACTTGACCAGGGGTTTGGGCATCCGTCAGCGCCCCTGCAACAAGCGGTCGGCAAGCCAAGGCGGCAGGCCGTTGTCGCGGATCCTGCTCGCTGCGGTCTCGACGTCATAGGGCGCGCGGCAATAGGTGATCTGGCACGACTCGGTGTCGAACAGCACGAAGGCCGCCGACGGATCGCCGTCGCGGGGCTGGCCGACCGAACCGAGCACGGCGAGCCATTGCCGTCCGCGCAGGAGCTGCACGGGGACGTCGGTCTTCGGCACGAAGCTCGTCATCTTCGCCGTCACCGACATCGAATAGAGCGCCGGCCTGTGGATGTGGCCGCAAAAGGTGACGTGGGCCCGTGTCGCAATCAGGCTCTTGGCGGCGTCCACGGTCGAGCGGACATAGTGCCAGCGCTGGGGATGCGAGGCTTCCGCATGCACGAACAGGCGGCCATCGTCCTCCACCTGCATCGGCAATTCGGCCAGAAACCGCCGCTGCGCCGTGTCGAGGCGGCCGCGGGTCCATTCGATCGCGATCTGCGCCTCGGCGTTCATCGTCTCGGCCGTGGAATTGATCGCCTGGTCATGATTGCCGCGCACCGCGACGGCGCCCTGCGCGACCAGCTCCATCGCGGTGTCCACCACCCATTCCGGATCGGCGCCATAGCCGACGAAGTCGCCGAGCAGGACGAAGCCCTCTGCGCCCTTCGCATGCGCGATCTTCAGGCAGGCCTCGAACGCCTGCCTGTTGCCATGGATATCCGAGAAGACAGCGAGAAGCACGCACCCTCCACCCCTCAAATTCTTATTCGGGGCCGATGAGGCCAAATTGAGGGAGGTCAACAGGATGCGCCAGCACTGGGCCGTTTGCCAGCGCTGCTCTGCGGTGATGGTGATGGGCCTATTGCTCGTCCTTGGGCGGCATCCGGGGCGGCGGAATCGGCGTGAATACCGCGTCCTGGGCACCGGCCGGCGGCGCAGTGAACTCGCCGGTCGAGGAATCGCCGCCGCTGGTCTCCAGGATGGTCTTCGGCGTCACATATTCTCGAACCAGGTCGATCAGGCTGCCGTCGCCGCCGCCGAAATCCGCCGCGCGCCCTCCTTGCGGATGTCCGGCCGCGATCTCGTTCTCGGCGGCGTGGGTCTTGTCGGCCAGCCGGTCATTGTACGGCACACGAAAAGCGCGCGGGATGCCGCTCGGGCGATTGTCCTCGTCCAGCGCCTCGACCCAGAGATAGATCGAGCCGGGATCGCCCTCAAGCGAATGCGGCTCGACGATGCGGGCCTTCAGCAGCTTGAAGGTGGTCGGCAGCCGCTCCGTGCTGGCCCAACCGAGCAGGCCGCGCATTTCGGTGAAGCTGACGATGTAGAAGGTGCTGGTCACGACCACGGCGACCGCCTTCAGCGACCAGTGCAGCCGCGCATAGACCAGAACGACCAGCAGCAGCGCGCCGATGACGGCATACGCGACCGATAGCGTCAGGATGACCGTTTGCAGGTTACTCACGGCGTACCCTCGTAGCGTTCCTGCTCACACCGGTCCTGGCATCGAGATCGCCGCCATTGCGCCAGCTGCTGCGGAACGTCTCCAACAGCGATTTCGGCCGCTGATCGACATCGACGACCTTGCCTTCCGCATCGATCCGGAATCGGACCGCGGTCTTCTCGTCGCCGGTGTGGTCGAGCGTGAACTTGTTGTCGAAGATCACCTGCGCGGTCGGATTGAGCTTCTGCACCTTCACACCGGCCGTCACAGGCTCGCCCGTGGTGGCGACGAAATGCGAGACGTTCACGACGTACTCGCCGGCGAGGATGCCACGCACGGTGACGATCTCCTCGCGGATCGGCGAGGCGATCTTCTTGCCGTTGACGATGATGAAATTGTTGGCCCCGCCGCGGTCGTCGCGGTCGAGCGTGAGGAAGCCGGCCTCGCGGTGGCGATACCAGGCGATGTTGCCGGCGGGATCCTGCACGAACAGGTCGAGATCGTCGGGGTGGTTGTCCGGCCAGTCCAGCGTGATCATGAACTCCGCCTTGGAATCGATCTTGCCGTCCTTGGCGTCGGGGGAGACCGCCAGCAGCGCCAGGAAGAACAGGAAGGCGATCACCTGGAGCGCCTTGAACAGCATCACGCCCAGCGGGTCGAACGGCTCCTCGCGCGGATAGAGACCGAAATCATCCATCATGACGGCGTTCCCGAACCCTTGCGCTCCAGCACCGGCGTCACATAGGTCTCGGTCAGCACCACCGCGTCCGAGAACACCCGCTGGGTCGCGGCGTCGAGCATGTAGTACTGGATGCGGATCAGGATCGAGCCGACAAGGCCGGCCAGCGTCGTGTACATCGCGATCGCCATGCCGTCGCTCATCAAGCCCATCGAGGAGCGCATCGCGACCTTGTCGGCGGCGTCCAGCCCCGCGATCGGCGCCAGCATGATGATGAAGCCGATGATGGTGCCGAGCAGACCGAGCTTCATCAGCGTATCGGAGACGAAGGCGCCGAACCCGTTGGAGCCGCGCAAGCGATCGGCGAGATTACGTAGCAGCAGCGTCTGGTCGACCGGCCGGTAGTCCTGCGCCGCGGCCTTGGTAACCAGGCTTTCGATGTGGTCGCGCACCAGACCGCGCGGCAGCGCCACGGCGCTCGCATCGAGCGCCTTGCTGCCGCCCGCTGCCGACAGCACCGCACGGCAGCGCCGCGTCGCCGCCCCTTCCCGCGCGATGGCCCGGGTCCGCAGGAAGCAGTGGCCGCAGGTGAGGACGTAGAGCGCCGCGATCACCGCTGAAATGTAGGTGCGATCCGAGGTCAGCATCAGGTGAATCAGGCCGAAGCGCCACAGCAGCACGACAGCGAAGATCGACAGCCCGGTGAAGATCATCCAGAACAGCAGCGCGCTGCGCTCGGATGGATCGGCAGCCTGGCTTGCGATTGGTCCAATCGTCATCGAACTCATGCTGCACCGCTCCTGGCTTGCAGGCGCCGGCCTGCAACTTGTCCTCACCGATTAGATCAAAGCCGCCGCTTCAGGTCCAAAGACCCATGCCCAATCCGGCTTGGGAAATTTGCCCGAGCTGCAATCCCTAGCGTTCTGCGATTGGCAAGGCACGACGGCGTTGTTAGGCTGACCTTAGCAAACGTCGGGGGTGATCGCATGCGCCTCGTGCTTCAGCTTGTAGCCCGCCTGCTTCTAATCGTAGCGCTGTGCCTGGGAGCCGCGACCGTATGGGCCACGTTCGATGCCTATCGCAGCGTCGATCGGGCGACGGCGGCGTCGGCGCAGCGGGTCGCGCAGGCGCTTCAGGCGCTGTATTGGCGCGAGCTGTTGTTGCGCAGCAGCAGGGCGCGCGAGCATCTCCTGCCGGTTCCGGAGTGGCGCACGCTGGAGACGATGAAGCTGATCTCGCCCGGTGTCTGCGTCGAGTTCCAGCCGGCCGCGGCCTTCGAGAAGCCGCTCTGCGGCCAGAGCGAGGGGCTGGGCAAGACGCCGCCGCGCTGGTTCGCCGCCATCGTGCCGAGCTTCCTCGGCAGCCACGCCGAGGTGGTGCGGCCCGTCAGTCCCCGCGCCGCAGCCGCCGGCGCCGTCGTTGCGACGCCCCATGCGGCCGCCGCGATCGCGCTCGCCTGGGACTACGTCCTCAACGTCATCGACGTCGCGCTGCTGATGGCGGCGGCGATCGCCCTGCTTGCTTCGCTTGCCATCGCGCACGCGCTGGCGCCGGCGCGCGCGATCGTCACCGCGCTTCAGCGCATGGCGCGCGGCCAATATCGCACCAGGCTGCCGCGTTTCCGCTCGATGGAGCTGGCGATGATCGGCAGCGCCGTCGGCGAGCTCGGCGGCCGGCTGGAGGAAGCGACCGAGCAGCGCGCCGCGCTGACGCGCCGCCTGATCGAGATCCGCGACGACGAGCGCCGCGCGCTCGCCCGCGAGCTGCACGACGAGTTCGGGCAGAATCTATCCGCCATTCTCGCCTTCGCCAACACGATCGAGACGGCGAGTACGAAGCAGCACAAGGATGATGGGATCGCGCAGGACGCGCGCATGATCTCGCAGGCGACGCACCATCTGATGGCCTCGCTGCGCGACGCGCTGAACCGGCTGCGCAATCCGCTGCCGGAGGAGCTCGGGCTCGAGGCGAGCCTGGTCAATCTCGTCGACAGCTGGCGCTCGCACAGCGCCGCGCGGCCGGCGATCCAGCTCGATCTCAGGGGCGACCTCACCGACATCAGCGGCCCGGCCGCCACCACCGCCTATCGGGTCGCACAGGAATGCCTGACCAACGCGCTGCGCCACAGTGCAGCGCGCGAGATCTCGCTCCGCGTCGAGCGGCGCGCCGGCGAGGACGATGCGCTGCTGATCCGCGTCGAGGACGACGGCGGCGGCGATGCGGAGCGCGTCGCGCAATCGGCCGGCTTCGGCCTCACCGGAATCCGCGAGCGCGTCACGGCCGCCGGCGGATCGCTGTCGATCCTGCC
Source organism: Bradyrhizobium yuanmingense (assembly GCF_025200905.1). Taxonomy (NCBI): domain Bacteria; kingdom Pseudomonadati; phylum Pseudomonadota; class Alphaproteobacteria; order Hyphomicrobiales; family Nitrobacteraceae; genus Bradyrhizobium; species Bradyrhizobium yuanmingense. The sequence continues at coordinate 4,691,303 of NZ_CP104173.1, forward strand.
CGCGAACCGCGGCCTCAGCATCGCCGCCACCATTCCGCTCGCTGCATGAGGCCGGAATGAACGAGGTGGCGGCAACAGGCATCTCCGTGCTGCTGGTCGACGACCATCCGATCGTGCGGCAAGGCTATCGGCGCGTGCTGGAGAGCCAGGGCGATTTGCATGTCGTGGCGGAAGCCGACAACGCCGCCGACGCCTACGGCGCGTTCAAGGCGCATGACCCCGACGTGGTGGTGCTCGACATTTCGATGCCCGGCGCGAGCGGGCTGGAGGCGATCCGCAACATCCGCGCCCGCAGCCCGCGGGCGCGCATTCTCGTCTTCACCATGCACAATGAGGCCGTGCTGGTGAAGGCGGCCTTCGGCGCTGGCGCCTCCGGCTTCGTCACCAAGAGCAGCGAGCCGTCCGCGGTCGTGAACGCCATTCGCAGCGTCGCCCGCGGCGAGCGCGCCATGAGCGATGACATCGCACATGTGCTGGCGGAGGACAGCCTGTCGCCGACCGGCTCGGTGCTGGACCAGTTGGGCGAGCGCGAGATCGAGATTTTGCGCCAGTTCGCCGGCGGCGCCACCACCGAAGAGATCGCGGCGCATCTCAATCTCAGCGTCAAGACCGTGCAAAACTATCACTACCTGATCAAGTCGAAGACCGGCGCGCGCACCGATGCGCAGCTGGTGCGGCTCGCCGCGACCTGCGGGCTGACGAGGATCTAGCAGCAAAGCTGCCGCACTACCCGATCCCTCGACGCTCCTCAATCTGCTGGCGAAATAGGAACGGTTCCGATCCGGCGCCGGTTGGTACGGCAGAGAAGGAGTAAAGGGTCATGAGTAAGGGTCACCACAAAGCAGTCGACCATCCCCCAATCATCACGGTAGGCGAGCTCATCGACGAACTTTGCCGCCTGCCCGACACGGCCGTCGTCCACTTTCGCTGCCCGATGTTCGATCAGGAGCTGACATTCTACCGGCTTCGAAAGCGGTCGAAGGACGCCGTCGAAATCGCAGTCAACGCCTATCCGGATAGTCCGCCGGTGGTGCCGTCGTCCGACCCGGCGCTCAACGCGCGAAGGCACTCGCCGTCGCTGCGCGACGGCGCCCTTCTTCACAAGGCAAGAGGCTGATCGGCGGCACGCGGCTCAGTCCTTGGGGCCTCAGGCCGCCTTCAACCCGCGCAGCAGCAGCGCCAGCGTCGCATCGACGCGCGCGGAGAGATCGGCGTCCTTCCACTCGTCGGCATGGGCGGGATGGTGGAAGCGGACGGTCGCATCGAAGATCGCGCGCGCGGTCGCCTTGACGTCGCCTACGGCAAATTCGCCCTTCCTGACGCCATCGGTCAGGATCGCCGCGATCTGGTCGATCATGGTGTCCTTGTGACACTTGACCGCCGCACAGGCCTCGCGTGCCAAGGTCAGATAGGTCTCGAACATCTCGGGGTCGTCGAGGACGCGCGAACGCTTGGCGGCAAACAGCGTCCGCAGCCAGCGGTCGAGCCGCACGGGAGCCGGCCCTTTCTCCTCCGCGATCGCGCGGAGCGGCGCGTCGATGCGGTCCAGCCAGCGCTTGGCAACGGCCTCGCGCAGCGAGGCCTTGCTGGGGAAATGACGGTAGACGCTGCCGTGGCTCACATCGAGCGCACGGGCAACGTCGACCACGGTGGCCTTGGCAAGTCCGTAACGCCTGAGCACGTCCTCGGTGACTTCGAGGATCCGCTCCGGCGTCAAGACAACGGCTTCATTCATGCCAGCACCATGTTCCCGTTCAGGGCTCAGTTTACTCCGGCAGTAGGGCTGCTTCCGAAGCGCCCTGGCCGGTCGTTTCGGAAAGCCTATGCCTTAATGCGGCAGTTTTGCAGCCTGCGCCGCGATCTGGCGCGCCACCAGCAAATTGAGCCAATGCCCAATCACGCCAGTGAAATTGAGGATTTCGGTCGTCATTGTCTAAGTCTCCATTCGTCCGCGGTCCCCGCTCTTCAATCCGCCCTCCGATCCGAGCGTGGCTCGGATGTCGGGCTCCCCGGGGCTTGTCGCGGGACGCCCAATCGGAGCGTCCGAGAACGGATATACACGTCTCGCTGACAGATTTCAATATCTGTCAGTCAATGATCCGTGATTGACAGTTAATATCTGCGGCCAAGCGCCGCCATCCCGGCCGGCCGGTCCGGTGGAAAGGTCGGCGATGCCCTTCTTCCGGGGCCCAGACCGTTTGTTTCGCCCTGCCTGCTCTGTTACATCACGGCGTAAAAAGCATTTTGGCCGGCGCCGCCGTTCTCGGGACCGCCCGCCCACCTTCCTGGAGCCGCCCCATGATCCCCCGCTACACCCGCCCGGAAATGGCCTCGATCTGGGAGCCGCAGACCCGGTTCAAGATCTGGTTCGAGATCGAGGCGCATGCGGCGGACGCCCTCGCCGAGCTCGGGACCATCCCCAAGGAGGCCGCCCGGACGGTCTGGGCCAAGGCCAAGGACGCCATCTTCGACGTCGCCCGCATCGACGAGATCGAGCGCGAGACCAAGCACGACGTCATCGCCTTCCTCACCCACCTCGCCGAGATCGTCGGCCCCGAGGCGCGCTTCGTGCACCAGGGCATGACCTCCTCCGACGTGCTCGATACCTGCCTCAACGTCCAGCTCACCCGCGCCGCCGACCTGCTGCTCGCCGACCTCGACAAGGTGCTGGCCGCGCTGAAGAAGCGCGCCTTCGAGCACAAGATGACGCCGACTATCGGCCGCAGCCACGGCATCCATGCCGAGCCCGTCACCTTCGGCCTCAAGCTCGCTTATGCCTATGCCGAATTCACCCGTGCCAAGGACCGTCTGATCGCGGCGCGCAAGGAGGTCGCGACCTGCGCGATCTCCGGCGCCGTCGGCACCTTCGCGCAGATCGATCCGCGCGTCGAAGAGCATGTCGCCAAGGCCATGGGACTCGTGCCGGAGCCGATCTCGACCCAGGTGATCCCGCGCGACCGTCACGCGATGTATTTCTCGACCCTCGGCGTGATCGCCTCCTCGATCGAGCGCATTGCCGTGGAGATCCGCCACATGCAGCGCACCGAGGTGCTCGAGGCCGAAGAGTTCTTCTCGGAGGGACAAAAGGGCTCCTCTGCCATGCCGCACAAGCGCAACCCGGTGCTGTCGGAGAACCTCACCGGCCTCTCCCGCATGGTGCGCGCCTATGTGACGCCGGCACTGGAGAACGTCGTGCTCTGGCACGAGCGCGACATCTCGCACTCCTCGGCCGAACGCATGATGGGCCCGGACGCCACCGTGACGCTCGACTTCGCGCTGGTGCGCCTCGCCGGCCTGATCGACAAGCTGCTGGTCTATCCCGCCAACATGCAAAAGAACCTCGACCGCCTCGGCGGCCTCGTGCATTCGCAGCGCGTGCTGCTGGCGCTGACGCAGAAGGGCGCCAGCCGCGAGGACGCCTACAAGCTCGTGCAGCGCAACGCCATGCCGGTCTGGCGCGGCGAAGGCGACTTCCTTCAGCTGCTGAAGAAGGACAGTGAGGTGAAGACATATCTCACCGACGCCGAGATCGAGGAGCAGTTCGACCTCGGCTATCACCTCAAGCACGTCGACACGATCTTCAAGCGCGTGTTCGGGGAAGCGTAGGATCGTAGGGTGGGTTAGCCGTGCGGCCTGCGCGAAGCGCAGTCCGCTGGGCGTAACCCACCTCTTTCGCTCCCACGGAAACCGTGGTGGGTTACGCCAAGTGGATGCGCTTGCGCATCCACGGGGCTAACCCACCCTACAAACGACAACCAGAAAGCGGATTCCCTCATGCCCATCGTCAACCGCGTCGCCGCCCTCTCCGACGAAATGGCCGCCTGGCGCCATGACTTCCACGAGAACCCCGAGCTGCTCTACGAAGTCCACCGCACCGCCGGCATCGTCGCCGATCGCTTGCGCGAATTCGGCTGCGACGAGGTGGTGACGGGCATCGGCCGCACCGGCGTGGTCGGCGTGATCCGCGGCCGCAAGTCGGCCTCCGGCAAGACCATCGGCCTGCGCGCCGACATGGACGCGCTGCCGATCATGGAGACGTCGGGCGTGTCTTATGCCTCGAAGGTCCCCGGCAAGATGCACGCCTGCGGCCATGACGGCCACACCGCGATGCTGCTGGGCGCGGCCAAATATCTCGCCGAGACGCGCAATTTCGACGGCACGGCCGTGATGATCTTCCAGCCCGCCGAGGAAGGCGGTGGCGGCGGCAAGGCGATGGTCGAGGACGGACTGATGACGCGCTGGAACATCCAGGAGGTCTACGGCATGCACAACATGCCGAACCTGCCCGAGGGCCATTTCGCCACCACGCCGGGTGCGATGCTCGCCTCCTCCGACAACATCCAGATCACGGTCCGCGGCAAGGGTGGCCACGCCGGCGCCGGTCCGCACAAATCTGTCGACAGCGTGCTGATCGGCTCGCAAATCGTGAACGCGCTGCAATCGATCGTGGCGCGCAACGTCGATCCGCTGAAATCGGCGGTGATCTCGATCACACAATTCCACTCCGGCACCGCCTTCAACATCATCCCGGAGGTCGCCGAGCTCGCCGGCACCGTGCGCACGCTCGACCCCGAAGTGCGCGATCTCGTCGAACGCCGCATCGGCGAAGTCGCCGACAGCATCGCCCGCGCCTATGGTGGCTCGGCCGAAACGAAATACACGCGGATGTATCCGGTGACGATGAACCATGCCCGCGAGGCCGCACTCGCCGCCGACGTCGCGCGCGACATCGTCGGCACTGAGCGCGTCAACGACAAGTTCGTCCCGATGATGGGCGCCGAGGACTTTTCGTTCATGCTGGAAGCACGCCCCGGCGCGATGGTGCTGGTCGGCATGGGCGACGGCAACGAGTGTCACCACCCGGCTTACGTCTTCAACGACAACATTCTGGGTCACGGCGCCTCGTTCTGGGCGCGGCTGGTGGAAACACGAATGCCTGCGGGGTAGCAGGCGGGCAATCACCAGCTCAGTTGCAGACTTCGACCATGCTGGTGCCGCCGCCGGCCGTTTGGCCGGCAGTCCTATTGCCCCACGTCTCGAGCCGACAACCCTGCCGGACCGGCCGGCACCCTGCACTGTTGCAAAAGACCTGACCGGTCGCCTGCGGTTTTGACGGCGCGGACTCGCTTGCCTTCCGCTCATGGTCTCGCGGTCTGGAATTCTCGCGCGTCGCAACCGGCTTCTTCTCCTGCACCTTTTCGCATTCGTTATCGTCGTTGACACGATAACCGGCCCGGCAGGTGATCTTCACGCATTGGTCGCCGTCGGCCTTGAATCCGAAATTGCACACCAGCGGACAAACCCGTCCCGGCTTGGCCTTCAAAGCATCGAGTGCGTCGACGCTGGCCAGCTTCACGTCGAACTTGGTGCCGGAATATTTGTTGAACAGCGTCAGCGAGCGCTGCGCGGCCGAGCTCCACTCGCTTTCCGCAGACGAGGTCAGGCAACCGACGCGGCGCAGTTCGCTTTGTACCGATTTGGAAAGCTCGGCCGCCGATAATGTGGATGTGGGTCCGGGCGAGAGCGCAGCCACTTTCTGGTTCTCGACTTCGGGCATCTGCCGATCGGCGGCCGGCTTGGCGGCCTGCTCCGCTTTCTCGGCGGCCTGCTTGGCCGCCAGCTCGGCCTTGGCCCTCTCTGCCGCCTGTTTCTCGGCCAGCGCTTTCGCGGCCGCCGCCTCGGCAGCTTTGCGCTGCTGCTCGGCCGCTTCCGCCCTGGCCTGTTCAATCTGCTTTTGCTTCTCCGCAGCGATTCGCGCCTCTTCAGCGGCCTTCGCAGCAGCAGCCGCCTTCTCCTGCTCGGCTTTCTGGGCGCGCTCGGCGATAAGCCTTGCCTTTTCCTGCTCGGCCGCCTTGGCCTTTTGCTCGGCAGCCAGACGCGTCTCTTCGGCACCGATCTTGTTCAACTGCCCCTTGGCGAGGCTGGCATAGAAGCCGTCCGGATAGGTCGCCAAAAAGGCTTCCCAGGCATCGCGCGTCGCAAGCTGGAGCGCGAGCTCGTAGTCCCTGCGAACCGCGTCCTGGGGATTTGCCTGCGGACCGGTTGCGGCCGGCTTCATTACGAGCGGCACGTCGTCGCCGCCGAGCGAGCCATAGACATAGGGCTCTTGCTTGTAGCCGGTGCTCTTGAGCACGTCGTCGCGCACGAAGCCGAACGCCTTGCGCAGATCGAGGCCCGGCTTCGGCAGGTGCTCGACCAGCGCGGCAGCAAACGGACTGTTGCGAGAATCGCCGTCGGATGCGGTCGAGCCGGCCTTCGCGGCGAAGGCGATCATCGTGTTCGGGCTGGTTGGCTCGACCTTAGCGAGGCCGCGTCCGATCGCCCGCGAGGCCAGCGTGCGCTTCATCGTCTTCGCAAAGGGGTTATCGCGGCAGGCATCGAGGATGATCAGGCGCAGCTGTTTGGCCGGCTCGACCGCGAACAATGCGCGCTCGACAGGAATGGTTTCGTCGAGAACGTCGCCATCCGTCTCCAGCGTCGCGTCGGTCGGAATGAGATAATTGTTGCCGTCGAGCTCGATGCCGTGGCCGGCATAGTAGATCACCGCCATGTCCGCATCGCGTGACCTGCCGGCGAACTCGCGCAACATGCGCCGCATCTCGCTCGCACTGAGATCCAGCCTGACATCGACGGAATCGAAGCCGGCCTTCTTGAACATGCCGCCGATCAGCGTGGCATCGTTCGCGGGATTGGTGAGCTTGGGCGCGCTCTTGTAAGCGGAATTGCCGATGACGAGCGCGACCCGCCGATCGGCGTGTGCCGATCCGCAGGCCAGTAAGGTCGCAAAAATCAATAAACCAAATAGCCGAAACGGAATCACTGCAGCCCCCTCGGATGCAATTTCCTGAGACTATTCGGAGCGCCGACGAAAGCCAAATTTTTCTATGTGAGGCCCATCACATAAACGCCTCGATCGCGGCTTATAGCTAATGCAGTCAGCCCTCGCCCCGCAGGCGCGGACCTACGCCTGCACCACCTCGTGGCGCATCACGAAGGGTGCGAGCAGTGCGTGCACCTCCCCCTCCACCGCTTCGCGCTGCCCAGCCGGCAGGCCCGTCAGCGTGACGGTCGCGATCGAGCCGTGGCTGCCGTGCGGACCGACCTTCACCTTGCAATCGATGCCGCGCTCGACCAGCGGCGCCAGCACCTTGGTGAACACGCGTTCGGCCGCGTCCCAGCGCAGCTGCGGCTTGAACACCTTGCCGACGCCCGTCACCGGCATTGGATCGATCGGAATGACCTGCACAGGAACGGCGGCGCGCTCCGGCGTGCGCTCGCGCACCCAGGCTTCCAGCTCGCCCGGCTCAACCTTTGCGCCGGGCTTCAACTGCACGTAGCCTACCGGCAATTCGCCGGCGTAAGCGTCGGGCTGGCCAACCACCGCGGCGAAGCCGACGGCGGGATGGCGGAACATGATCTCCTCGATCGGCGCCGGATCGATGTTGTGGCCGCCGCGGATCACGAGATCCTTGGCGCGGCCGGTGATCCACAGATAGCCGTCGGCATCGAGCCGCCCGAGATCGCCGGAATTGACCCAGACCCCGTCAATGAAGGCACCCTTGTTGTGCTCGTCGTTGAGATAGCCGCCGAACACGCCGGGCCCGGCCATGATGACGACACCAATCTCGTCCGGCTTGCAGTCGCGGATCAGGCGGCCGTCGGCGTCGAGCTGCACGATGCGCACGCGCGCATAGGGCATGGGAAGGCCAACCGAGCCGAGCCGGATCGGCCGGCCCGGATAAGCGAGCGTGTGCACGCTCGAGGTCTCGGTCATGCCGTAGACCTCGACCACCGGCAGCTTCAGCGTCTCCTGAATCGCCGAGCCGACCGCGACCGGAATCGCCGAGCCGCCGCCGGCCGCATATTTCAGGCTCGAGATATCCGCATTCCCCGGCGGCACCGCGAGCGTCGCGGCGAGCACGGTCGGCACGCTCGACAGCGCTTCGGGCTTGAAGCGCTCGACGAGCTGCCAGATGTTCTTCACCGCATTCGGGTTGCGCCAGCCGCTCGGCGACAGCACGACCAGCGAGCCCCCGCCCGACAGCGTCGTCAGCACCTGGGTCAGCGATCCACCGACGTGAAACAGCGGCATGCCGAACAGCAGGTTGGCGCCGGGCTTGCCCTTCAACAGCAGATTGAGTGCCCAGGCCTGATAGACCTGGTTGGCATGGGTATGCCGCACCAGCTTGGGCGTACCCGTGGTGCCGCCGGTGTGGAAATAGGCTGCGATGTCGCTGCCGCGAATCTTGCGCCCGCTGACCAGCCGATCCGACGGCTGCTGCTTGATCAGGTCGCTGAAGGCGAAGATGCCATCGGCCGGATCGCCGCCGCCGAACACCTGCACGATGGCTTTCAGATGCTTCAGATGCGGGCGGATCTGCTCGACCTTCTGCCAGATGTCGGTGCCCGGCATCGGCCCGAGCGCCACCAGGATCTTGGTGTTCGCAGCTTCCAGGATTTCGGCGAGCTGGTGCGGCTCGAGCAGCGGATTGACGGGATTGGCGATGCCGGCGGCCTCGGCGCCGAACAGAGTGACGAACGCATCCGGCACCAAGGGCAGCATGAAGCTGATGACGTCGCCCTTCTCGGCGCCGAGCGCGTGAAACATGTTGGCGGCCTGGGTGACGCGCGCGATGAAATCGCGGTGCGTGACGACCAGCGGCGCGTCGGCGGGATCGGCATTTTGCAGGAACTGGATCGCCGCCCCGTCGGGATTGCGCTCGGCACCAAGCCTGATGGCGTCATAGGTGCTCTCGGCCGTGACGCGGTCGGCGTAGGGGACCTGCTCGAACGCCCGGACCTCCTCGTCCGTCAACAGTTCCGGATAGTCGTTGCCGATCAACCGATCGAGCGCGTGGATGCCCGCCATGAATTCCGTCCTCCCTCAGATGCATGTCCCCGCCGCCGTATCTTTTGACAGTTTGGTTCGGCGAGGTCTCGGCCGTGTTCGGCCGAGCCGGACCAGAATGATGGATGATTTGCCGTTCGTCCATTGCCTACCGGCTGCGCCACTTGAACCTCTGCGCCTGATCGAGGGACCAAGAACTGCCACTGAATTCACTCGCCAGCGCCCTGCCGCAAGACTCGAGGTCATCATGACGACGCCCCTGCGGAACCGGATCGCACGGCTGGTCGCTGCGTTCACAATGGTATCCGCGATCGCCCTGCCCGGCGCCGCGCTTGCCGACAGCCAGCTCGACAAGGTGCGGGTCAAGGTTGCCGCCTTCATCGCCGACAAGATGGAGAAGCTGGGCGGATCGCGGATCGTCTACAGGGTCGACACCGATGCCTTGCGGGAGGCGGTCGTCACGGATTTGCGCGACGACGTTTACAAGATCCTGCGCGAGGGCCGCATCGCGTTCTCCGGACTTGCGATCCGCGACGGCGGCGTCGACGTGAAGATCGCTGACGGCAAAGGCCGCGAACAGTTCACGCGCAAGCTCGTCGCGGCGGCGGAGGGGTTGCCGACACACGCGCTCAACGTCACCGACGCCGGCGACGGGCTGCTCAGGCTCGCGCCGACCGATGCCGCATCCGCCGCGCGGCTGCGCGATCTCGTCGAAGATTCCATCGCCATGATCGAGCAGCGCCTCAAGGACGCCGGCGTCAAGCTCGCCAGCGTCCAGCCCGAGGGAATGGACCGTATCCGCATCTTGCTGCCCGGATTGATGGAGCCCGAGCAAATCACCGCGATCTTCGCCAGGAAGGTCAAGGTCGGCTTCCGCCTGATCGACCTCTCGATGTCCGCAGAGCAGGCGCAATCGGGCACGCCGCCGGCGGGCACGGAAGTCCTGCTCGGCTTCAAGGACAAGCTTCCTTATCTCGTCGCCAAGGACAGCGCGCTCGAGGGCGGCGAGATCAGCTATGCCGGCCCGGGATTTACCGGCGACAGCAAGGAGCCGATCGCATCGTTCCGCTTCAACGGCCGCGGCACGCGGCGCTTCGCCCATATCACGGCAGAGAATGTCGGAAAGCCTTTTGCCATCGTGCTCGACGACAAGGTGATCTCCGCGCCCGTGATCCGCGAGCCCATCACCGGCGGCTCCGGCCAGATTTCCGGCAATTTCACCCTGGAAGAGGCCAACAGCGTCGCCATGCTGCTGCGCGCCGGCTCTCTGCCGGGGCGGCTCGGCCTCGTCGAGCAGCGGGTCGTGCAACCCGCCGCCAAGCCGTAAACGAAGGTCGCTTCGGGCCCGTCAGCGACGCCCAAGCCCGCACGGCTGGCCCGAATCACGGGCCTGCGCGGCCGGACGCGCAACCAACGGGCAATTGCCGAAACGCCCGATCAGGCTAAAATTTGCCCCTTGCGGCACGATGGCCGGAAGCGTCATTCAAGCGGTCGTCATTCGATTTCGGCTATACGGGTGCCGACCAGGACTGAATGCCTTACGTGGGGTTAGTACCATGCCGTCCGGCAGCGCAGACGTTTCGTCGATCCTCGACCGCATCCTCGAAGCGGCCACGGACAACCTCAGGATCGCGAAAATCCTGGTCCAGATGGGGCTCGATCCCGACAGCGTCACCTACGAGGCGATCTTCAACCGGCTCCTGGAGATCTTCGTCCACAACATCACGCTCGCCAATCTGTTCGCCGTGGTCGGGGCGGTCTTCTTCGTCGCCACCCTCTTGATGCGGACAATGGTGCCGCTGCGCGTCGCCAACATGATCGGCTGCGCGTTCTTCGCTCTTTTCGGCGCGCTCTCCGCCAACGTCGCGACGTTCCTGCTCTATCTCCTGATGCTTCCGATCAACGCGCTGCGCCTGCGGCAGATGCTGAAGCTGGTCAAGAAGGCGCGCCATGCGGCCGAAGGGGACATGTCGATCGAATGGCTCAAGCCATTCATGACCGAGCGCAGATACCGGCGCGGCGACATCCTCTTCAAGATGCGTGACCCAGCCAACGAAATGTTCCTCACCGTCACCGGCAAGTTCCTGGTCAAGGAGATCAACGTCGAGATCGGCCCCGGGGCGCTGATGGGCGAGCTCGGCTTCCTCACGCCGGACAACCGGCGCACGGGGACGGTCGAATGCATCGAGGACGGCCAGGTGCTGACCATCACCTATGACCGGCTGCTCGAGATCTACTTCCAGGATCCGCAATTCGGCTATTACTTCCTGGTGCTGACCAGCCAGCGCCTGTTGCAGAACATCGATCGCCTGCAGAAGCAGCTGGCAACCGAGCGCGGGACCACCACCAACAGGATCGCGTGAGCGCCGCGCGGCCGATCTGACGCCGGGGATGACGACGCAGCGCGTCCGTGACACGAGACGCCCCCCGGTCTTTGCGGGATCGCCGCAAAATCGCCCTAAAAACCGAATGGTAACCATGCCGGGCTAGGGTGGCGACGTGACCAATTCTCCGACGATCCTGGTGTTCGATTCCGGCCTTGGCGGGCTCACGGTGCTCCGCGAGGTCGTGGCGGCGCGGCCCGACGCGCATTACGTCTACGTCGCCGACGACGCCTTCTTCCCCTATGGCCACCACAGCGAGGACGAGATCATCGCCCGCGTCGTGCCGCTGATGGGGGAGCTGATCGGCCGGCATAGTCCAGACCTCGTCGTCATCGCCTGCAACACGGCGTCCACCCTGGTCCTGTCTCACTTGCGCGCCGCCTATTCCGTAGCCTTCGTCGGCACGGTGCCGGCGATCAAGCCGGCCTGTGCGCAGTCCAGGACCCGCCGCGTTTCGGTGCTCGGCACCAAGGGCACGGTGAAGCGCGAGTACACCAAGGCGCTGATCCGCGATTTCGCACAAGGATGCGAGGTGACGCTGGTCGGCTCGCCCGAGCTCGCTTCGCTGGCCGAAGCCGCGCTCGGCGGTAGCCCGATCAGCGACGAAGCCATCCTCGCCGAGCTCGCTCCCTGCTTCGTCGGCGACGCCTCGGATGCGAGCGCGCGCACCGACACTGTGGTGCTCGCCTGCACGCACTACCCGCTTCTGCTGGACCGGATGAAGAAGCTCGCGCCCTGGCCGGTCGACTGGATCGATCCGGCGCCCGCGATCGCCCGTCGCGTCTCCGACCTGCTCGGCCCGCCGACCGGCGGCATCGCGCAGTCCGGCGCCGAGATGATTTTTACATCGAACCGCGTGCATGGTCTCAGCGCCACGCTGACGCCGTTCTTCGGCGGACGCGCGGTGGCCTGAGCTTGCGCACTGGCGGCGCGCTGCTAGGCTTTGCCGTCGCCATCGTCCCGCAGGATTTTCCATGTCGGTCCCCGCAAAGCCGCTGAACCGCCTCCGCCAGCTCTGGCGCGAGGGTCGCCCCGCCTTCGGTGCGATCGCGACCATCCCGAGCGTGCAGATGGTGCAGATCATGGCGCGCTCGCTCGACTGGATCATCGTCGATCTCGAGCACGGCCCGATCGGATTGACCGAAGCCCACGCGATGATCGCCGCGACCACGGGCACGCCGTGCACGCCTCTGGTGCGGATCGCCGCCAACGAGCCGTGGCTGGCGAAAGCGCCGATGGACATCGGTGCCTTCGGCATCAACTTCCCGATGATCACGAGCCGCGCGGATGCCGAGAAAGCGGTGCGCAGCGTGCGTTACCCGCCGCGCGGCGATCGGCTCTGGGGTCCCTTCCACGCGCCGTTCCGCTGGGGCCAGTCGATGCCTGATTACATGGCCTCTGCCGACGACGAGATGATCTGCATGATCACGATCGAGCACGTCGATGCGGTCGATCGCATCGACGAGATCATGGCAACGCCCGGTATCGACGTCGCGGTCATCGGTCCCGGCGATCTCGCCACCTCCATCAACAAGCGCGGCCAGATGGATGATCGGCAATTGCTGGACCTGATCGCGCGCGCCGAGGCGGGCATCCTCAAGAGCGGGGTGCCGATCGGCGGGGTGGCGCGCACCGCCGATCAGGCCAATGCGCTGATCGACCGCGGCTACCGCGCGATTGCGCTGGGCTTCGACTGGTCGCTGTTCCAGCGCGGCATCATGGCGGCCTACGAGGGGGTCAGGCGCTGATCGGGCCGATCGACGCATGACCGACCGACGCGACCAAGAGCGCCTGATCGAGATATAAATCATTGAAAATGGATGATTTTTTGGTCTAAAGGGGGTCCATCTTTGGCGCTGCTCGGTGCGGCGAACCGACCGGCCCCAAGCGGGTTGGTTCGTGCTAGAGCGAGCAGGCGGGCCCCGCTCGTTGCACATATTTTGATCTTTTGATTTGGAACCGGAGGCCTATGCGCGGGACGCCCAAGACCATTTCGCTGCGTCGTCGTGTGATCTGCGACCTCATGCACGCCTCGAAGGGCGTACCTTTCGTTTCATTGGCCCGTTCGCTCAATATCCGCCCCCTGCTGGAGGCCCGCGCGGACGCGGCCGCGCCCGCCGGCTGGGCCGCGATGTTCGTCAAGGCTTTCGCCCTGGTTGCAAAGGACGAGCCGATCCTGCGCACCCTTTACGTTAAATGGCCCTGGCCGGCTCTGTATGAGCTTCCAAAGAGCGTGGCGACGGTCGCGATCGCGCGGGTCGAGGATGGCGAGGAATGCGTGCTGCTGCAGCGAATCGCGGGTCCCGAGGCTCTTTCGCTGGCAGAAGTCGATGCGGAAATCCGACGCGGCAAGACGGCCCCGATCGAGGATGTTCCGATGTACCGCAAGATCATGCGGGCGACCCGCCTGCCGTTGCCATTGCGGCGCCTGTCCTTGGCCATCGGTCTGAATTTCGGCCGTCAGCGCGGTAACTGGTTCGGCAGCTTTGCGGTAAGCTCGGTCGCCGCCTACGGCGGCGGCGAGCTCCACCCGATCACGCCGGGCCCCTTTGTCCTGAGCTATGGGCTGGTCGAGCCAGATCAGACCATCCATGTCGTGATCCGCTGGGACCACCGCGTCACCGACGCCGCCCCGATCGCGCGGGTCCTGACCCGGCTGGAACAGGTCCTGAACACTGAAATTGCTGCCGAATTGCGGGCGGCGGGGTCAAAGCCGGTCCGGGCGGTCAGGACATAAGAATACCGTCGTCGCAGGTCCCGGAATGACAGGCTAAAGAATTGACAGCCAACCCCAAACTCCCCTAAAAGCCGCCTGCTCGCGGGCCGATTTCGGCCCGCGAAGCGTTTCGCGACCCGTGGTCCTCTCCCTTAAGCTTTGGGGATCGGACCTGTCGGTGCCGGGATCATCCCGTCACACAGGAGGGCGCGTTTCCTCAAACCATGACCTGAAGAGGACGCGATGACTAAGCGCAGTGAGGCGAAGTACAAGATCGATCGCCGTATGGGCCAGAACATCTGGGGCCGCCCGAAGAGTCCCGTCAACCGCCGCGAATACGGCCCCGGCCAGCATGGCCAGCGCCGCAAGGGCAAGCTCTCCGACTTCGGCGTGCAGCTGCGCGCCAAGCAGAAGCTGAAGGGCTATTACGCCAACATCAGCGAGCGCCAGTTCCACGGCATCTATGTCGAGGCCAGCCGCCTCAAGGGTGACACCGGCGAGAACCTGATCGGCCTGCTGGAGCGTCGTCTCGACGCGGTCGTGTACCGCGCCAAGTTCGTCTCCACGATCTTCGCCGCACGCCAGTTCATCAACCACGGCCACATCAAGGTGAACGGCCGCAAGGTCAACATTTCGAGCTATCAGCTCAAGGTCGGCGACGTGGTCGAGGTCAAGGAAGCCTCCAAGCAGCTCGCCCACGTGCTCGAAGCCAGCCAGCTTCCCGAGCGCGAGGTCCCGGACTATCTCGAAGTCGACCACGGCAAGATGACCGCGAAGTACGCCCGCATCCCCGGCCTCTCCGACGTGCCGTTCCCGGTGCAGATGGAGCCGCATCTGGTCGTCGAATTCTATTCGCGCTGATAAGTTTCGGCAGATCGACATTCAAAAGGCTCCGGTTCTCCGGGGCCTTTTTGTTTGGTAGCATGTCATCGATGTCTCGCGCGGCCGACCAGTTCGCCAACACTCTGCCTTCTGCAACGCCGACTGAAGCGGCGCTTCGCGCGTGGGAGGCCCTCTCCCGCGCCGAGCAGATCTGCCGATATCAGGGGCTGTTCGCTCTGCCCGATTGCAATATCTTCACAGCAGACACGCCAGACGACAGCCTCCTTGCCGCGCGACAGCGCGTCGCTCAACGCTCTCGTGGCTAGTACAGGTCATCGGGGCACGCACGCAATACGTCGCAATTGTTCGACTAGAGATGAGACACGCCATGCTCTACACCCCTCCCCCCGTCGATCCCAAGGCGCCGCCGGTGCGCATCAATCTGCTCTCGGACACGCAGACCAAGCCGACGGCAGGGATGCGGGAGGCGATGGCGCGGGCGGAAGTCGGCGACGAACAGGTCGGCGACGATCCGACCGTGAACGCGCTGTGCGAGCGCGTGGCCGATCTGCTCGGCAAGGAAGCTGCGGTCTACATGCCCTCGGGCACGATGTGCAACGTCACCGCGACGCTGGTGCATTGCCGCCCCGGCGACGAGATCCTCGCCCATGAGACCGCGCATATCATCGCGCGCGAAGGCGGCGCGCATGCCGCGATCGGCGGTTTCCAGGTCACCCAGCTCAAGGGCCCCGATGGCCAGTTCACGCCGGAGACTCTTCGCAAGGCGCTGCATCCGCGCACCCGCTACCAGCCGCCGCAGACCGTCGTCAGTGTCGAGCAGACCGCCAATATCGGCGGCGGCACGATCTGGAAGAAGGCGGTGCTCGATGAGATCGTCGCGATCGCCAGGCAGCACGGCCTCGTCACCCACATGGACGGCGCGCGCCTGCTCAACGCCACGGTTGCGAGCGGCATCTCGCCGCGCGACATGACCGCGGGCTGGGACTCGGCCTGGATCGACTTCTCCAAGGGCCTGGGCGCACCGATCGGCGGCGTGCTCGCAGGCTCGCGCGCCTTCATCGACGCGGTCTGGCAGTGGAAGCAGCGGCTCGGCGGCTCGATGCGGCAGGCCGGCATCTGCGCCGCAGCGTGCATCTATGCTCTCGACCACCACGTCGAGCGCCTGGCCGACGACCACGCCAATGCGCGCGCGCTCGCCCGCGGCCTGTCGCAGATCTCGGGCATGGAGGTGCAGGAGCCCGAGACCAATCTCGTGTTCTTCAAGCCCGACGGCGCCGGCATTCCCGGCGACAAGATGGTCTCGGCCCTCCGTCAGCGCGGCGTGACGCTCGCGATGATGGACGGCCGCATCCGCGCCTGCACCCATCTGGACGTCAATGCGAGCCAGATCGAGGAGACGATCGGGTACGTGCGCGAGATCGTGCGCGGGGCGTAAAGCTCAGCCCCGTAGCCCGGATGGAGCGCAGCGAAATCCGGGATCTATCCACGCGGTGAGGACGTCCCGGATTGCGCTTCGCTCCATCCGGCTACGCAAAGGGGGAGAGGTCTCACCGCCCCATCGCCTGATAGATCAGCGTCTTCAGCTCGAGCTGGATCCGGCCGCGCTGCGAGGGGGTCTGCACCATGAAGATTCCGAACAGGTCGTCTTCGGGATCGATGAAGAAGAAGGTGCCGCCAACGCCGTCCCAGCGATATTCGCCAAGCGGCCAGTTCGTGCCCGGCGGCACTGCGGTACGTACGGCGAAGCCGAGGCCGTAGCCGCTGGTCTCACCCGGATAGTAGTGCTTGTCGCGCTCGACGCGGGTTTCGGGACCGATATGATCCCTCGCCATCAAGGCGATGGTTTCCCGCTTCAGATAACGTCGACCTTCAAGCGTGCCGCCGTTGAGCAGCATTTGCGAGAAGCGGGCATAATCGCCGACCGTGCCGACGAGGCCGCCGCCGCCCGACTCCCATCGCAGCGGTTTCCTGATATCGCGAACCTGCGTGATCGGGCTGATCGCCCGATCCTGCGGCATCGGCTCGGCGATACGCGGCCATTTGGCGGGATCGGCGAGGTAGAATTCCGTGTCCTTCATCCCGAGTGGGTCGAGCAGCCGCGTCTTCGCGAACTCGAGCAGCGATGTCCCCGAGATCACCTCGATGATGCGCCCGAGCACGTCGGTGGAGTGGCCGTAGTCCCAGATCGTGCCGGGCTGTTCGGCGAGCGGAAGCGCGGTGATCTTCGCGACGAATTCGGCATTGGTCGAATTCCTGTCGAACAGTCCGGCGTCGGCGTAGAGCTTGTTCACCAGGTCCCCGCCATAATAGCCATAAGGGATCCCGGCGGTATGCCGCATCAAATCCTCGATCGTCACCGGGCGTTTGAGCGGCTCCAGCTCCAGCGAGACCTTGTCGTCCTCGGCCTTCTTCTCGACGCCGACCTTCATGCCGGCAAAGGCCGGAATGTATTTCGAGACGGGATCGCTGATCGCAAGCTTACCCTCCTCGACCAGCATCATCGCCAGGACCGAGGTGATCGGCTTGGTCATCGAATAGAGGCGGAAGATCGTGTCCGCACTCATCGAAAGTTGGGTCGCGACGTCGCGGACGCCGAAATTCTCGCAGTAGACCGGCTTGCCGTGTTGCTGGAGCAGCAGAATCGCTCCCGGAAATTTGCCGGTCGCGATCTCATTCCTGATGTAGTCGGAGACTTTTGCCAGGCCTTCGGGCATGAATCTGTGCGCGCGGCCCTCCGAGCCCGCCCGCGCACTTACGGCGCCGAACAAAAGAACGAGCGCCGCGAACAGCGCGCGGCGCCCGTTCATGTCACTTCTCCATGGCTTCATAAACCAGCTGCTTCAATGTCCGCTGCACGCGCTGGCGCTCGCTCGGGGTCTGCTCCAGCAGCACGAAGAACATGTCCTGCTTGGGGTCGATTACGAAATAGCAGCCGGAGGCGCCGTCCCACTTCAGTTCGCCGAGGTTTCCGGGCGGCGGCGGCTTGGCGTTGCCGGGCTCGGTACGGACCGCAAGCCCAAGGCCGAAGCCAAAGCCGTCGCCGGGGAAATAGAAATAGTCGCGCTCGACGCCGGAGCCGGGGCCGACCTGATCAGTGGTCATCAGCTTGAACGTCTCGGGCTTGAGGATGGTCTTGCCGTCGAGACTGCCGCCATTGAGCAGCATCTGCGAAAAGCGCCTGTAATCCGCCATGGTCGTGACCATGCCGCCGCTGGCGAACTGGATCTTCTTGACGACCGTCGGATCATTGATGCGGCCGACGCGGAAATCGGCATCGTTCGGCACGGGCTGGGCCAGAAGCTTCTGCTTCGCGGGGTCCGTGACCAAGAAGCCGGTATCGACCATGCCGAGAGGATCGAGCAGCTTCTCGCGCATGATGTCGATCAGCGGCTTGCCGGCGGCGACCTCCATCACACGCGCCAGCACGTCGGTCGAGTGGCCGTATTGCCAGAGCGCGCCCGGCTGGTTGTGCAACGGCAGCTTGGCGATGCGTTCGGCGAACTCGGCCAGATCGAAGTCGCCGGCATAGATGTTGGCCTCGCGATAGGCCTTGCGGACCAGGCTGTCGCCGTAGAAGCCGTAGGTGATGCCCGAGGTGTGCGTCATCAGATCGTGCACGGTCATCGGCCGCTTCGGCGGCACCAGCTCGAGCGATTTCGTGCCGTCCTCCGCCTTCTTCTCGACACCGACCTTCACATTGGCGAAGGAGGGAATGTATTTCGAGACGGGATCGTCCAGCTTGATCTTGCCCTCCTCGACCAATTGCATCGAGACCACCGCAGTGATCGCCTTGGTCATCGAGAACAGGCGGAAGATGGTCTTGTCCGTGATCGGAGCCTTGCTGACCACGTCCTGAACGCCGAAGACTTCGTGATAGACCGGCTTGCCATGCTGCTGGATCAGCACGTTTGCACCGGCGATCTTGCCCGTCGCAACCTCGTTCTTGAAGAACTCGGTGATCCTGCCGAGCTTCTCCTGGTTGAAACGTGCGCCGGCCGGAATCTCGTAAGTGCCCTCCGCGCGCGCCGGCGAGATCGCGGCAAGCGACACCAACGCGCCGCAGGCGAGCGCACGCAGTCCAAATTGTGAAATCATATCCCCTCCCCGGAACATGGCGCCTCGGAGTGTACCGACCGCGTCATCAGGCACAAGGGCTGCCGTACCGCGCCAAGACATCCGAATGGAGGGCGGCGCTTGCCTCCGAGAAACAACAAAATATGACGTGCGCAACCAGCGGCGCAGCAGGCAGGGCTTCGATGGCGGCATGGACCGCGATCTTTGCCGCCTGGTCGGCAGGAAAACGATATACGCCGGTCGAGATCGCGGAGAACGCCAGCGAAGTCAGCCCATTGGCCTGGGAGAGCTCCAGCGCACGGCGGTAACAGGAACGAAGTGCCGCCGCCTCGCCGCGAGTGCCGCCGTGCCAGACCGGACCGACGGCATGGATCACGTATCGGGCGGGCAGACGATAGCCCTTCGTGATCTTGGCATCGCCGGTCGGGCATCCCCCGAGCGTCTGACATTCGGCGAGAAGCTCGGGACCAGCGGCGTCATGGATCGCGCCATCCACGCCGCCCCCCCCAAGGAGCGACGTGTTCGCGGCGTTGACGATGGCGTCAACGCCGAGTGTGGTGATATCGGCGACGATGACCTCGAGCTCCGCGCCGCCAATCCGGCGCGTCAGCACGGTCACGTGTCAGGCCGCGACGACGACGCCCTTCTCGGAGAAGAGCTGCTGCAATTCGCCGGCCTGGAACATCTCGCGGACGATGTCGCAGCCGCCGATGAACTCGCCCTTCACATAGAGCTGCGGGATGGTCGGCCAGTTCGAATATTCCTTGATGCCGTTGCGCAGCTCGGCGGATTCGAGAACGTTGAGCCCCTTATAGCCGACACCGATATGGTCGAGGATCTGGACCACCTGGCCGGAGAAACCGCACTGCGGAAATTGCGGCGTCCCCTTCATGAACAGAACCACGTCGTTCGACTTCACTTCATTGTCGATGAATTCCGCGATGCTCATATCCGTGTCCTTCTGGGGCAGAGCCCTCACCAATTGCTTCGGGCCGGCTCAGCCGATTTAACCCGATACCTGCCCATATATGTAGCCCAAACCGTTGTGCATCCAAAGTAAAATGGCGGCGACGGGTCCCCGCGGCCGGATTGACCCCAGCCGGGTCCATAGGCTGATGACATCAATATCATCGCCGCAGAGGACTTTCATACCGTAACGGAGCCCCTATCTAGGACGAACCCTGTTCATGGAACCGGGTCGTGCGAACAACGTTCTCTTGTCCTGTCTGGAGAAAAACGTGACGAAACAAGCCTCAGCCACGGCCTCCCTGCGTTCGTCACCGTCCTCCCGCGAGGACGAACTCGCCCAGCGGCTGGAAGCGGCGTTCTCGACTGTCCGCAATGAGACCGAACGCCGGGCCGCACCGCTGTCGCCCGAGGACCAGCAGATCCAGTCCATGCCGGATGCCAGCCCGACCAAATGGCACCGGGCCCATACGACCTGGTTCTGGGAGCAATTCCTGCTCGGCGAGCATGCTGCGGGCTACCGGCCCTTCCACCCCGATTTCGCGTTCCTGTTCAATTCCTACTACGTCAGCGCCGGCCCGCGACATGCTCGCAATCATCGCGGCGACATCACCCGCCCCAGCGCCGACGAGGTCGGCGCCTATCGCAAATACGTCGATACGGCGGTCAGCAAATTCTTCCGCGAGGCGGGCGCGGACAAGCTCCGCGCAATCGCGCCGCTGGTCGAGGTCGGGCTCAATCACGAGCAGCAGCATCAGGAGCTGATGTTCACCGACATCCTGCATGCCTTTGCGCAGAACCCGATCTATCCGGCGTATGACCCGGCCTGGCGCTTCCCGGCCGCAACGCGCGGCGGCGATGACTGGCTGACGCTGAACGAAGGCATCCACACCGTCGGCCATGTCGACGACGGCTTTCATTTCGACAACGAGAAGCCGGCGCACCGCGCCCTGGTCGGCCCGGTCAGGATCGCCCGCAATCTGGTCACCAATGCCGAGTGGCTCGCCTTCATGCAGGACGGCGGCTACCGGACCGCAACCCTGTGGCTGATGGACGGCTTTGCCGCGGCCAGCAAGGAAGACTGGCAAGCCCCCGGCTATTGGCGCGAGGTCGACGGCGCATGGCAGGTGATGACGCTGGCCGGCCTCAAGCCGGTCGATCCGGACGCGCCGGTCTGCCACATCAGCTATTACGAAGCGGATGCGTTCGCGCGCTGGTCCGGAAAACACCTGCCGACCGAGATGGAATGGGAGGTCGCGGCCCGCGCTGGCCAGCTCAACGACGCCTTCGGCCTCGTCTGGCAATGGACCCGCAGCTCCTACGCGCCCTACCCCGGCTATCGCGCCGTCGAAGGCGCGCTCGGCGAGTACAACGGCAAGTTCATGGTCAACCAGCTGGTGCTGCGCGGCTCCTCGCTTGCAACTCCGCAAGGCCACAGCCGTACCACCTATCGCAACTTCTTCTATCCGCACCACCGCTGGCAGTTCACCGGGCTGCGGCTTGCCGATTACGACTAAGTATTCCGACGACAGATGCGCGCCGGACAGCGCGTTCAGGAGAGTATCATGAATGTGCACGCCAGCGCTTTGGCCGAGGCCCATCTTCCCGACGAGCAGACCACCGCCTTTGCCCGCGAGGCCATCGAGGACCTCTCGCAGCAGCCGAAAAAGCTGTCGCCGAAATACTTCTACGACGCGACCGGATCGGAGCTGTTCGAGGCGATCACCAAGCTGCCGGAATATTATCCGACGCGCACCGAGCTATCGATCCTGAAGGAGCGCGGAAGCGAGATCGCAAGCATCATCCCGGAGCACGCCGCGCTGGTCGAGTTCGGCGCCGGCGCGACCACGAAGGTGCGCCTGCTGCTCGATCATTGCAAATTCGCAGCCTATGTCCCCGTCGACATCTCCGGCGACTTCCTGAAGGCACAGGCGAGCGGCCTGAAGCGGGATTTCCCGGCGCTCGGCATCTATCCGGTGGCGGCCGATTTCACGACGCCGTTCGAGCTGCCCAAGCAGGTTGCATCCATGCCGAAGGTCGGCTTCTTCCCCGGCTCGACCATCGGCAATTTCGAGCCGCAGGAAGCGCAGGCCTTCCTGAAAAGCGCGCGCAAGATCCTCGGCAAGGGCGCGCAGATGATCATCGGCGCCGATCTCGAGAAGGACGAGCGGATCCTCTTCGACGCCTATAACGATGCGGCCGGCGTCACCGCGCGCTTCAACCTCAATGTGCTGGTGCGCATCAACCGCGAGCTCGGCGGCAATTTCGACCTGTCCGCCTTCACCCATCGCGCGATCTACAACCGCGAGCGGCACCGCATCGAGATGCACCTGATCAGCCGGAAGAGCCAGACCGTGCGCCTGCTGGGCACCAGCTTCTCGTTCCGCCCGGGCGAAAGCATCCACACAGAGAACAGCTACAAATACAGCATCGCGCGTTTTGCCGCGCTGGCCCAGGGCGCGGGCTGGCGGGTCCGCGAGAGCTGGACGGATGCGGCGAAGATGTTCTCGGTGCACGCGCTGGAGGTCGCGGAGTAAGGCCGGGCTTCAATGCTCCCCGGCCTCCTCCACCTTCGACCCCAGCGACACCGACTCCCACACCGCCACCACGATTAAGATGGCGCTCGTCGCCATTGACAGCCACAGCGGCGACAGTTCCGACGCGAACCACCACAGCACCAGCAGCAGGATGATGCCGATGCCGTGCGAGAGCTGGAGGAAGCCGCGGACCGCGTGCTTGAACAGGATGGTGCCGATCAGAAACACCAGCGGGCCGCCGATCGTGCTCAGAACCGTGCGGGCGTCGGAATGGCCGGACGGATGCTTCAGCACCAGTTCGTTTGAGACCGCGGTCAGGATGATGCCGGCGATGATCGGCATATGCAGATAGGTGTAGGCGAGCCGCGCCAGGCGGCCGGACTCGCTTGACTTCGAGATCCGCTCCAAGCCGGCCTCCGCGCCCTTGTGGAAATAGATCCACCACATCGCGATGGCGCCGACCAGCGCTGAGACGAAGGCGAGAATGTTGCTCGCGGTCCACTCCAGTTCAGCGAAGGTCGCGCCGTTGACGATAATGGCCTCGCCGAGCGCGATGATGACGAATAGACCGCAACGCTCGGCCATATGGCCGCCTTCGACCGCCCAGGCCTCAACGGAAGAAAAGCCCAGCTTCGGCACCCAGAACCGCGCGGCCGGCGAGATGTATTCCCAGGTAACCGCCGCGATCCACAGCCATAGCCGCCTCTCGCCCTCGGCCAGGCCGCCCGCGATCCACAACGCCGCGGAGATCGACAGCCAGGTCAGGATGCGGATTGCGTTATGCCGCACCGCTGTTCGATGCAGCGGCGTTGCGAGCAGCCAGAACGCGGTACGCCCCACCTGCATGGCCGCATAGGCAATCGCGAACCACAGGCCACGGCCCTCGAAGGCGGTCGGGATCGTGGTCGACAGCACGAGGCCGCCCAACATCATCGCAAAGAGCAGGAGCCGGACCGGGGTCAGCTCGGGATTGAGCCAGTTGGTAACCCAGGCGGTGAAAACCCACAGCCACCACACCGCGAGAAACAGCACCGCGACGTGCACGGCGCCGAGCGGCGTGAAATGGTGCAGCAGCGTGTGCGATATCTGCGTGACGGCGAAGACGAAGACAAGGTCGAAGAACAGCTCGACGAAAGTGACGCGGCTGTGCTGGTTCGGCACAATGACGCGGAACATCGCGCCGTGCGGATTGTCCGCAGCCATCATCGTCCCCTCGTGGCGCTGGTCAGGTCAGGTGCAGCTTCGTCAAGTACCTGGCACGCCGGTTTGCAGCGCCAGCGCGTGCAGCACGCCGCCCATCTGGCCACGCAGGGACTGGTAGACGATCTGGTGCTGCTGGACGCGCGATTTGCCACGGAAGGATTCCGAGATCACGGTCGCGGCATAGTGGTCGCCGTCGCCGGCGAGGTCACGGATGGTCACCTCGGCATCGGGGATCGCTGCCTTGATCATCGCCTCGATATCGTGGGCGTCCATGGGCATTCGGGTCTTGCTCCTTATCTCGGCTGCAAAGCAGCCTCATCATCGAATCGCTGCCGGGGGTCCCCTCGCCGGCAAGGTCAAACTTAGCGTGAACGGCCTTCTACGTCACGCTTTCCGGCACTATATCCCTGATCCCATCAGGACAAAGGCACGACAAAGTGCCGCGCGCGGCAGATTGATCGAAAAGGCGTGAAATCATGAAGCTTCCAGGGCCCGACCACCCGATCACCATCACCCCAAATCCCCGGCGCGTCCGCGTCACGGCGGGCGACATCGTGATCGCCGAGACCAGCAAGGCGCTGACCTTGAAGGAGGCCAGATATCCGGCAGTGCAATATGTACCGCGGGAGGACGCCAACATGGCCCTGTTGGAGCGTACCGACCGCGTCACCCATTGCCCCTACAAGGGGGACGCGAACTATTACAGCGTCAAGGCCGACGGCAAGACGCTGGACAACGCGATCTGGACCTACGAGACACCCTTCCCCGCGATGACGGAGATTTCAGGCCATCTCGCGTTCTATCCGGACAAGGTGAAGATCGAGGAAGTGGGATAGGCGCCGCAACCCACGACCGTCATGCCCGGGCTTGTCCCGCCTGCGCGGTCGAAGCCGCTCCGGCGAGGCGAAGGCCCGGGCAACCACGTTCTGTACGCGGTAAGGCGTGGATGGCCGGGTCAAGCCTGGCCATGACGGCGGAGAGGGCTGAATCAGCTACGTCCTGAAGATCGTGAGTCCCAGTATCAGCAGCACCAGGAAGATCGCCACGAAGACGTAGAACAGGAAGCGCGCGATATCGGCGGAGGCGGCCGAGATTCCGGTGAAGCCGAGCACGCCGGCCACGATCGAGACAAGTAGGAAGATCAGGGCCCATTTCAGGATCGACATCGCCAGCTCCGAACTGCCGCGTCTCACGGCCTACGCTGTTTTCGGCGAACGCTAACATTGCTGCGAGGAACTGGTTCCTAGAGGTAGTCGGGGGCGACCTCCGAAACAAACGGCCCTTGCTGAATCGAGTTCCCGGCGGCACAGTCCAGCCGAGGTCAGGATCGGGGCGGCCACGATGACGATGTCACATTCAGCGACGATCGGCGCGGAGGTGCATGCCGCGCCCACGAGCAAGGTGCGCAATCTGGCGATCGATCGCGCCCGCACCTTCCTCACTCTGGTGGTGCTGCTGCATCACGCGGTGATCCCCTATACCTATTTCGGGCATACCGATCCGAGTTATTTCTTCGGCTTCGACATGATCGTGCTCGCCACCGACAGCTTCTTCATGGCGATGTTCTTCTTCCTGTCGGGACTGTTCGCCTGGTCTGGCATCGCCCGGAAGGGAGTCCGGAGCTATTTGGCAGATCGCCTGCTTCGGCTTGGCCTACCCTTCGCGATCTGCGCCTTTACAGTCATTCCGCTCGCCTATTACGCGATCTCCCTGCGGCACCATCCCGAGATCGGTTTTGCGGAATTCTGGTGGAATATGGTCACGAAGGGCCCGTGGCCGAGCGGGCCGATCTGGTTCCTTTGGGTCTTGTTTGCCTTCGACCTGGTTGCCTGCCTTTTGTACCGGCTGTCACCCAACCTGCTCGATCCGATCAATCGCCTCTCGCTACATGGTCGCCGCCGGCCCGCCGTGTTCTTTGCGGTCATGCTGGCGGTCACCGCCGCGTTCTACATTCCCGGGCTGGTTCACTACGGACACAGCAGCTGGTTCGAGTTCGGGCCGTTCTCGGTCCAGCACGGGCGCGTGATGCTGTACGCGACCTATTTCTTTTTCGGTGCCGGCATCGGCGTTGCGCAAATGGATCGTGGGCTGCTCTCTGTCGACGGCCGCATGGCGAAGGTCAGCTGGGACTGGATGGTCCTGGCGATCGTTCCGTATTGCCTGTTGTGGGGGCTGATCTTCATCAAGCGCGAAATACTGGGCAACCCGTCGCCGTTGCCGGACTGGTATGAAGCGCTTTATGCCATCTGCTTCACCGTCTTCAGCGTGGCCATCATGTTTCTGATCCTGGCCCTTTTCCAGAGATTCAAGCAATCAGGCTCAGCCAGGCTGCTCGATCCAATGCAGGGCGACGCGTTCGGCATGTTCCTGGTGCACTATCCGATCGCGCTGTGGCTGCAATACTGGCTGTTCGACTATGACCTGCCGGCGATCGTCAAGGCTACGATCGGCTTTGTACTGACTGTCGCGGCGAGCTGGGCGCTGACGCGCGCGTTGCGGCAGATCCCGGGCGCGTCACGCGTGTTGTGAGGCACGGTCTCTCGGTCCGTGGCCCGGATGGAGCGCAGCGCAATCCGGGACCTCGCCACAAGTGATAGCGGTCCCGGATTACGCTTACGCTCCATCCGGGCTACAGATCTGATTTGTGGCAGCGCCTTACGCCGCCTTGCCGCTCATATATTCCGGCAGCCAGCGCTCGAACGACTTGCGCAAGCTGTCGATCGTAACCGGCGTCTCGCCCGCGATCGCGATGGCATCGCCGCCGGTGGTGCCGATCCGCACGCAGGGCACCTCGCAGCCGCGCATCTTGGCGAGCACGCGGCCGGCTTCGGTTTCCGGCACGGTGACGAGATAGCGCGCCTGGTCCTCGCCGAACCAGTAGGCCTGCGGCACCAGCGCAGTCGGTGCCGCCAGCAGCTTGGCGCCGATGCCGCCCGCCATCGCCATCTCGGCCAGCGCGATCAGGAGGCCGCCGTCCGACAAATCATGCACGGCGGTCGCGGTGCCCGCATGGATCATGCCGCGCACGCAATCGCCGTTGCGCTTCTCGGCCGCAAGATCGACCGGCGGCGGCGCACCCTCCTCGCGGCCGCAGACGTCGCGCAGATAGACGGACTGGCCGAGCCAGCCATGGGTCTCGCCGATCAGGAGGATCGCCTCGCCCTCTGCCTTGAAGGCGAGCGACGCCGACTTGGTGAAATCGTCGAGCAGGCCGACACCGCCGATCGAGGGCGTCGGCAGGATCGCGCGGCCGTTGGTCTCGTTGTAGAGCGAGACGTTGCCGGACACGACCGGGAAGTCCAGCGTGCGGCAGGCTTCCGAGATGCCCTTGAGGCAGCCGACGAACTGGCCCATGATCTCGGGCCTTTCAGGGTTGCCGAAGTTGAGATTGTCGGTGATCGCGAGCGGCTTGCCGCCGACCGCGGTGATGTTGCGCCAGGCTTCCGCGACCGCCTGCATCCCGCCTTGATAAGGATCGGCCTCGCAATAGCGCGGCGTGACGTCGACAGTGAGCGCGAGGCCCTTCGGCCCGTCCTGCACGCGCACGACGGCGGCGTCGCCGCCGGGACGCTGCATGGTGTTGCCGAGGATGACGTGATCGTACTGCTCCCAGACCCAGCGCTTCGAGCACATGTCCGGCGTGCCGATCAGCTTCTCCAGCGCAGCTCCAAGGCCCATCGGCGCCGGCACGTCGCGGGCATGCACGACCGGCAGCGCTGTGGACGGAACGTGCGGGCGATCATAGACCGGCGCCTCGTCGCCGAGCTCCTTGATCGGCAAATCGGCCATGACGTCGCCGCCATGCTTGACCACGAAGCGCTTGCTCGGCGTGGTGTAGCCGACAATCGCAAAATCGAGCCCCCACTTCGTGAAGATCGCCTCGGCTTCCTTCTCCTTCTCGGGCTTGAGCACCATGAGCATGCGCTCCTGGCTCTCCGAGAGCATCATCTCGTAGGCGCTCATGCCGGCCTCGCGGGTCGGCACCGCATCGAGGTCGAGGTCGACGCCGAGGTCGCCCTTGGCGCCCATCTCCACCGCCGAGCAGGTCAGGCCCGCCGCGCCCATGTCCTGGATCGCGATGACGCAGCCCTTCTCCATGATCTCGAGGCAGGCCTCTAACAGCAGCTTCTCGGCGAAGGGATCGCCGACCTGCACCGTCGGGCGCTTCTCCTCGGACTTGTCGTCGAACTCGGCCGAGGCCATCGAGGCGCCGTGGATGCCGTCGCGGCCGGTCTTGGAGCCCAAATAGACGATCGGCATGTTCACGCCGGAGGCTGCCGCATAGAAGATCTTGTCGGCATCGGCGAGGCCCACCGCCATGGCATTGACGAGGATGTTGCCGTCGTAGCGGGTGTGGAAGCGCACCTGGCCGCCCACCGTCGGCACGCCGAAGGAATTGCCGTAGCCGCCGACGCCCGCCACGACGCCGGAGACGAGATGCCGCGTCTTCGGATGCTCGGGCGCGCCGAAGCTCAGTGCATTGAGGCAGGCGATCGGGCGCGCGCCCATAGTGAAGACATCGCGCAAAATGCCGCCGACGCCGGTGGTCGCACCCTGGTATGGCTCGATATAGCTCGGGTGGTTGTGGCTCTCCATCTTGAAGACCACAGCCTGGCCGTCGCCAATGTCGATCACGCCGGCGTTCTCGCCGGGGCCCTGGATCACCCAGGGCGCCTTGGTCGGCAGGCCGCGCAGATGGATGCGCGAGGACTTGTACGAGCAATGCTCGTTCCACATCGCCGAGAAGATGCCGAGCTCGGTGAAGGTCGGCTCCCGCCCGATCAGCTTCAGGATGCGCTCATACTCGTCGGGCTTGAGCCCGTGGGCGGCAACCAGTTCCGGGGTGATCTTGGGTTCGTTCTTCATGGATTCGAGGCTTTCGGCGGCGGTTTGGCCGTTCTTAGGAACATCGGACGGCTTCGAAAAGCCCTTTATGGCGCATTTTCCCGCTGTCCCACGTTTTGCGCCGGCAGGGCCGGCGGGAACGGGAATTGCACGGCGCGGTCGGATCGGATTTAAGGTCTAAAGACCCGCAATTGAAGGCCTATTTCCTTGCACGAATTGACCAAAGCGCCCCCGCCGCGCCGCCCCGACCTCCATGTCGCCACCGAGGGCGAATTTGTGGGCTGGCGGACCTGGATTCGCGACAGTTTTGAGTCCCATGTCGGCCCCTTCTGGCACCGGATCGAAGCGGACGGGAGCGTCCGCAGCGCCTTCCGCGTCGAGAAGAAGCACCTCAATGGCTCCGGCAACGTCCATGGCGGCTGCTACATGGCCTTTGCCGACTACTCCCTGTTTGCGATCGCCACCCATGTCCTGGACAGCCGGGCGGTGACGACCAACTTCGCCTGCGAATTCCTCGATGCGGCACGCGAGGGCGAACTGATCGAATGCACCGGCGAGGTCACCCGCGCCGGCGGCTCGCTGATCTTCCTGCGCGGCAAGATGATGTCCGGCGAGCGACTGCTGCTGACCTTTTCCGGAACGATCAAGCGGATGAAGCGGAAGGCACTCCCTCAGCCAAACGCATAGCTCGACGCCTTCCCTTTTCGCGCCCACTCGCCCAGACTTCCCACCAAGCGCTTTGGCGCCGGGGAGCAAGAACAAGGTGCCGCAGAGCACATCCGAGGCGGGTCGCGCGACGGCGGCCGCATCGACGCCGTTGCCGTCCACAGCCGCTACCGGCGTGCGAAACTGGCGCGACTATGCGTTGCTGCTCGCGCTCGCCTGCTGCTGGAGCTCGACCTATCCGCTGACCAAGCTCGCGCTTCCCACCATTCCGCCGATCACCTTCATCTCGGCGCGCTCGCTGATCGCGTTCCTCTTTCTGTTCGCGATCCTGCGGATGCGCGGCGTCAAGCTGCCGACCGACGTGAAGGCGTGGAAGCTGTTTGCGACCCAGCAGCTGATCAACTCGACCTTTCCGTTTCTGGTCATCACCTGGTCGCAGCAATACGTGCCGGCGTCGAACACGGTGGTGCTGGCTTCGACGACGCCGATCTTCGCCTTCCTGATCACCTCGCTGATCACGCGGCACGAGCCGGCGACGCTGCTCAAGCTCGCGGGCGCGATCCTGGGACTGGCCGGCACCG
Source organism: Bradyrhizobium yuanmingense (assembly GCF_025200905.1). NCBI lineage: Bacteria > Pseudomonadati > Pseudomonadota > Alphaproteobacteria > Hyphomicrobiales > Nitrobacteraceae > Bradyrhizobium > Bradyrhizobium yuanmingense. The sequence continues at coordinate 4,720,966 of NZ_CP104173.1, forward strand.
TCGCGATCGTCGGGCTCGATGCTTTGCATGGCCTTGGCAGCGAGATCGTAGCGGAGATCGCGATCCTGCTTGCCACCATTTCCTTTGCCTGCGCGACCATCTTCGGCCTCCGTCTCTCCGAGTACGATCCGATGGTGGTGGCAACCGGCTCTCTGCTGTTCGGCGGTCTCGTGCTGCTGCCGCCCGCGCTGATCATCGACCAGCCCTGGACGCTGCAACCGACTCCGACCGCGATCGTCGCCACCATCGTCATGGGCATCGTCTCCAGCGCATTGGGCCTGATGTTGTTCTATGTCTGCCTCGGCCGGCTCGGCACGCTGACGACCAACGCCCAAGGCTATTTGCGCATCCCGATCGGCGTCGGCCTCTCGGTGCTGCTGCTCGGCGAGAGCGTGCCGTCGAACCTCGCACTGGGGTTATTGCTGGTGATGGCCGGTGTTGCGGCGATGACGGTGCCGGCGGAGCGGTTGAAGTGGCGGTAGCCGACGGCGATGGTCAATCCGCCGAAATAAAGCGGAGGGTACCTGCACGGCGCGTCAGTTTTCCTGTGTCGTTGGTGTGATTGACACCGTCCATGACGGGCACCTCAGGAAAATCGAACGGACTTACCCCGTCGAGGCAAGCCACGTTGACAGCATACAGATTCTGGTCCGATCGACGCTGATGATGCGTGTAGATTCCGCAGCGGGAACAGAAGAAATGCTGCGCTGTTCCGGTATGGAAGCGGTAGCTCGTCAGCGCATCCTCGCCCTTCAGGAACTTGATGCCGCCCATCTCCGCCATGACGACGACCGCACCGCGCATCCGGCAGTAAGAGCAGGTGCAGCGGCGGATCGAATTGAAACCGTCACTCAGCGACGCCTCGAAACGCACCGCCCCGCAATGGCACTGACCAGCCCGGACGTTTGTATCACTCACCATGCTGCATGCTTCCTGGCGTTGCTGCGAATGACGACGCCGCTCGGCGACGTCAGCGGGCAGGAACGTTCTCTCAAATGTGGGCCGAACAATCAAAAGGAATCGCCCAAGGCATCAAAACAACTCACGCGGGCCGGACTCCTCACGCCGACAACTGCTTCTCCGCGATCGACAGCCACTCGGCCTGCGCCTTGCGCAGATATTTCGGCGCGCGCCGCATCTGGATCAGGAGCTCGTTGAAGACCATGCGCGCCTCTGCGGTGCGGCCGACCGTTTGCAGCAGCATGCCGTAGCGCACCCGCGCCTCGGCGCCGGGGAAGTAGCCGGCGAGCGCGTGATATTCCTCCAGCGCCTCGTCGACACGTCCGACCTCGGCGAGCGCGTGGGCATAGAGCAGATGCGCGTCGGCGGAATCGAAATCGGGCCATTGCTTCTGCAGATCGTCCAGCGTCGCCAGCGCATCGGCCGGGCGGCTGGCGGCAAATTGCGCCTGCGCCCTGCGCAGCGCATAGGCGGGATCGTGGCCCATCGGCAGCTTCAGGATGTGATCATAATGCGCTTCAGCTTCGCCGAACCGGCCGATATTCGCGCACTCTTCCGCCAGCGCCGCACGGTTGGCGATGGTGTCGGTGCCGGCGAGTTGGTCGGACAGCTCGCGATAGCGCTTCTCGGGATCGAGGCGATTGGCGACACGCTGGCGCGCCTGCCGGGCACCGGGGCTGGAAAACCATTCGGGAATGAGCTCGACCGCGATATAGGCGAGCGCGCCCATCATCGGCACCAGCAGGATGATGAAGGCCCAGGGCCGCAACCGTCCGGTTCGCGAGGCGTGATAGATCAGCGTGATATCGAGCAGCAGAACGACCAAAGCAACGGGCATGTGACATCCGGAAAGCACAACGACAGCCGGCCTCCTGATAATGCAATCGAACCGATGAAACAACTTTGAGTTGCGTCAACCGGCAAGAAATCAGCGAACCCGGACGCGCGCCTTAATGGTGACGAGGAGTCAGTCGCCGCAAAACCTATGCAGGTTCACGCGCCTCGCGTAGCAATCCACTCGCCAGCACTCGAAACGCATCAACAGCCTTGCTCAGCACGCTCTTGGGATCGTCGGCGGCCGCGACCCACAAGGCGGCGCTGAGCGCAGCCCCGTTCAGCAACCGCCCCGCCGCTTCGACGTCGACCGGCTTCACGATTCCCTGCTCGATCAGCGCACGGATCGTTCGCATGGTGATATCGAGACAGGCGTTCTCGCCGGGCCATTTGGAGGGATCGCCGAGCACCGCAGGTCCATCCAGAAGCATGATGCGCTGGATCTCGGGTTCGAGCGCCATCTCGATATAAGCACTTCCCTCCGCCAGCAGGCCCAGCCACGGACTGGGCGCTTGCTCCCGAGCGATGCGGAGCCGCTCCGCCATTTCACCGTCGATCTGCTCGACGACGGCCCAGAGCAGCCCCTTCTTGTCTTCGAAGTTGTGATACAGCGCGCCCCGCGTCAGACCGACGGCCGCAGTGAGCTCGTCCATCGACGCGTCTGCATAGCCCTGCGTGGCAAATGCCGCGCGTGCGGCGCGGATGAGCCTGGCCCGGTTTTCCGCCATGGCCGCAGCGCGCTTCCCCTTTGCCATGCCCTGCCCCTTGACATACGCCTCGTATGTGAGTGATATCTCACATACGAAACGTATCTGAAATTGCCGTGACGCGCCAGCCATGGAACACCCACGATCCGCTCACGCCCATCAACCGAAAGGCCCTGCCATGCCCCAGCGAGAGGCAATCTTCCCCGCGAACCGCCACGCGCTCTATCAAGTGCATCGGTACTCCGCGGCGATCCGCTCCGGTGACCTGCTGTTCGTGTCGGGACAGGTCGGCAGCCGCGAGGACGGCTCGCCCGAACCGGTATTCGAGGACCAGGTCCGGCGCGCGTTCGCCAATTTGCGTGCCGTGCTCGCCGCTGGTGGATGCACGCTGGACGATGTCGTCGATGTCACCACGTTCCACACCGATCCGGCGAGCCAGATCGAGACGGTGATGGCCGTTCGCGCCGAGGAGATCGGCGATCCTCCCTATCCGAACTGGACGGCTGTCGGCGTGAACTGGCTTGCCGGCTTCGACTTCGAGATCAAGGTCATCGCCCGCATTCCTGTGCTCCAGTAAGCTTCCGGGCGGCCATACGCCGGCCGCCAGCAGACAACTTGGCCGGGCTACTTGTTGGCGTCGTCCGCTAGCATCTTGCGGTACTTTTCGACGTCGCGCGTCACGAGCTTTTGCAGCACGTCGGGCGCGTGCTCGTCGGCATCGGGCGCGACGGTCGACAGGTCGGCGAAGCGCTTCTTCACCGCTTCGGTCTCGACGGCTGTGCGCGCCGCGGCATTCAGCTTGGCGAGCACGGCCTGCGGCGTGCCCTTGGGCGCGAACAGGCCGTTCCAGCCCTGCGCCTCGAACTCGGGCAGGCCCGCTTCCGCCGAGGTCGGCAGATCCGGCAGCGTTGAGAGCCGAACGGTCGAGCCGACCACGAGGCCCTTCACCAGCTTGTCGTTGATCGACTGCGACACCGAGGCGGCCGCGTCGCAGACGCCGTCGATCTGGCCGCCGACCGCGTCGGTCAGCGCGGGCGCGGCGCCGCGATAGCCGATCAGCGTCGCGTCGATCCCGGCTGCTGTGACGAAGCTTTTGCAGATCAGATAGTTCGAGGAGCCGACGCCGGCATGGCCGAGATTGATCTTGCCCGGATTGGCCTTGGCATAGGCGATGAACTCTTTCAGGTCCTTCGCCGGAAAGTCCTTGCGCAGCGCGATGATGCCGAACGTCTTCGCCACCATCGCGATCGGCACGAAGGAATCAGGCGTGAACGGCAGTTTTGGATAGATCGTGTAGGTCGCGGCATTGGTGCCGGCATTGCCGATCGCAATCGTATAACCATCCGGCTCGGCGCGGGAGGCCCGCGCCAGCGCGGTCGAGCCGCCGGCCCCCGCAACATTCTCGATCACGATGGTCTGGCCGAGCGCGATGCCCATCTGCTCGGCCACCGCGCGCGCGATCACGTCCGAGGTGCCGCCGGCCGCGAACGGCACGATCATGGTGATGGGACGCTTGGGATAATCCTGCGCGGATGCGCAAGTGGCGATCGAAAATGTCGCGAACGCCAGCGCCGCGATCGCGGCGAGCGCACGCTTCACCACGAACGAGATCACGCGGCTTTTTCCAGATGCTGGGCGAGACCGGCGAACAAGCCGCGACCATCGGTGCAGCCCATGATGTCTTCGACGTGGTTTTCCGGATGCGGCATCATGCCGAGCACGTTGCCCCGGTCGTTGACGATGCCGGCGATCGAATGCGCGGCGCCGTTGATGTTGTTGAAATCGTCGACTTCGCCGGCAGCGGAGCAGTAGCGATAGAGCACCCGCCCCTCGCCTTCGAGCCGCTTGATGGTCTCTTCGTCCGCCTCGTAATTGCCCTCGCCATGGGCGACCGGCACGCGGATCACCTGGCCGGCATTGTAACCGCGCGTGAACGGCGTGTCGGAACGCTCGACGCGCAGATGCACGTCGCGGCAGATGAATTTCAGCCGCGCGTTGCGCATCAACACGCCCGGCAAGAGACCGGACTCGCACAGGATCTGAAAGCCGTTGCAGACGCCGAGCACGAGGCCGCCCTTGGCCGCATAGTCGCGCACCGCATCCATCACCGGTGCACGCGCCGCAATCGCGCCGCAGCGCAGGTAATCGCCGTAGGAGAAGCCGCCGGGCACGACGACGAGATCGGTGCCCGCAGGCAGCGCGGTCTCGGCGTGCCAGACCATCGCGGGCTCGCTGCCGGAGATCAGCCTCAACGCGCGCGCCATGTCGCGCTCGCGGTTGATTCCGGGAAAGACGAGGATGGCGGCTTTCATGGCAGGGTTCCGACGCGGCTGGGAATCGAGGCTGGCCAACGGGCCAATTCGTGAACAGACATAACCATTTGACGGAGATTTTACCAGTGCTAGCGTTGCGGAGCGCCCTTGTACACAGGCCATAGCCACGCGCCTTTGGCCGCTCGATTTGCCCGGGATTGAAGCCATGAACGTCCCGTCGCTGCCCGCATCTCTCGCCGAAGCAGTATCCGCCGAGGGCGTGGTCGCCGCCGGCGCTTATGTCGACGGCCGCCGGGTCGCCAATATCGCCATCAGCGAGGCCTCGAGCTGGCGAGCCAAGCCCGGCCATGTCGTGTGGATCGGGCTGCACGAGCCCGACATGGCGCTGCTCGGCGCGGTGCAGAAGCAGTTCGACCTGCACGACCTCGCGATCGAGGACGCCAACCACGCCCATCAACGGCCGAAGATCGAGCAATATGGCGAGGCCCTGTTCATCGTCGCGCGCACCGCGCAATTGATCGAGGGGCGCATTGCCTTTGGCGAGACCCACATCTTCGTCGGCGAAGGCTATCTGGTCTCGGTGCGCCACGGCGCTTCGACCTCCTACACGCCGGTGCGCGAACGCTGCGAGAGCTGCCCGCGGGCGCTCGCGCGCGGCGAGGACTACATCCTCTATGCCATCCTCGATTTCATCGTCGACAATTACTCGCCCGTGCTGGAGAGCATCCACGACGAGATCGAGAGCATCGAGGATGACGTGCTCTCCAAGCAGATCAGCAAGGCGCAGATCGAGCGGCTCTACATGCTGCGCCGCGACCTGTTGCGGCTCAGGACCGCGATCGGCCCGCTGGTGGAGGTCTGCCGCCGGCTGGAGCATGACGACCTGTCGATGGTGCGGCAGGCCATGCAGCCGCTGTTCCGCGACGTCACCGACCACGTCCGCAACATCCAGGAGCGCATCGATTCCATGCGCGAGGTGCTGGCGTTCGCCTTCGAGGCGAGCCTTTTGGTCGGCCAGGCCCAGGAGACGGCGGTGTCCAAGAAGCTCGCATCCTGGCTCGCCATCATCGCGGTCCCGACCGCGCTCGCCGGCATCTACGGCATGAACTTCAAGCACATGCCGGAGCTGGAATGGGAGTACGGCTATTTCATACTGCTGGGCGTGATGCTGACGGCATGCGGCTCGCTGTACTGGCGTTTTCGGCGGGCCGGGTGGCTGTGAGTCCAGACGCTCAGACTGGTTACATGCCTCGTCTGCCAGACCACGTGCTCTGCGCCATCTGAAGGTCGTGCAGCATGAGAAGCTGCTCTTCTCGACAGGCGCTCAGCTCAGACCTGATTTCGTCGATCTTGTATTCGACATCACCGAGCGTTTGCTCGACCTGCTTCAGCAACTCGAAAATCAGCTCTTTGCCGATATCCGCCACTCCGCTCAGGCTTTCATCTCGATCGCATAATTCTCGATCACGGTGTTCGCCAAGAGCTTGTCCGCGGCTTCCTTCAGCGCCGCCTCCGCCTTGGCCTTGTCGGCGCCGGCGAGCTCGATGTCGAACACCTTGCCCTGGCGGACGCTGGCGACGCCGTCGACGCCGAGCGACTTCAACGCGCCTTCGATGGCCTTGCCCTGCGGGTCGAGGATGCCCGTCTTCAGGGTAACGGTGACACGTGCCTTCACGTCAAAAGTCCTCTTCAGCTCTTCACCAGCACCGGGCCGGTGCCCTGGGGACGCTCGTTCTCCATGAGGATGCCGAGACGCTTTGCAACTTCGGTGTAGGCCTCGAGCAGGCCGCCGAGATCCCTGCGGAAACGATCCTTGTCGAGCTTCTCGTTCGACTTGATGTCCCACAGCCGGCAGCTGTCCGGCGAGATCTCGTCGGCGACGATGATGCGCATCATCTCGTTCTCGAACAGGCGCCCGCACTCCATCTTGAAGTCGACGAGGCGGATGCCGATGCCGAGGAAGAGGCCGGTGAGGAAGTCGTTGACGCGGATGGCCAGCGCCATGATGTCGTCGATCTCCTGCGGCGTCGCCCAGCCGAAGGCTGTGATGTGCTCTTCCGACACCATGGGGTCGTTGAGCTGGTCGTTCTTGTAATAGAACTCGATGATCGAGCGCGGCAGCTGCGTGCCCTCCTCGATGCCGAGGCGCTGCGACAGCGAGCCGGCGGCGACGTTCCGCACCACCACCTCGAGCGGCACGATCTCGACCTCGCGAATCAACTGCTCGCGCATGTTGAGGCGGCGGATGAAATGGGTCGGCACCCCGATGTCGTTGAGGTGCTGAAACAGGTACTCCGAGATCCGGTTGTTGAGGACGCCCTTGCCCTCGATCACCTGATGCTTTTTCGCATTGAACGCGGTGGCGTCGTCCTTGAAGTGCTGGATCAGGGTACCGGGCTCGGGGCCTTCGTAAAGAACCTTTGCCTTGCCTTCATAAATGCGACGCCGACGGCTCATGGGGATGTACCGTGTTTTGTTGAAATCCATGAATTTGGTGTGCTCCGGTTGACTAGGATTACGACCCACAGCGGAGCTGCCGTGAACGGCCAGGAACCCATCTATAACCCGTTGGAAACAGAACGGGAACCAAGCCTTAGGCAACCTATCCGATTGGCTGTCCGAGCACAATCGATCCGGCCGTCCGGCACCAACTTATACCGTCTTGCCTGCGGCTTAACGGCCCGTTGTTTTGCCGATTCGTGCTATCTATGTAGGCATGCAGCCGGGTCGCCGCAACGGAAGGCTCCCGCTCCATTCAGCGAGGATTTGGAACAGGCATGAGCGAGTTCGACAAACGCCAGGAAGGCTTTGAGAAGAAGTACGCCCTCGACGAGGAGCAGAAGTTCAAGGCGGAGGCCCGCCGCAACCGGCTGCTCGGCCTGTGGGCAGCCGAGAAGCTCGGAATCACGGGTGATGCCGCCATCGCCTATGCCAAGGAGGTCGTCGCGGCCGATTTCGAGGAGGCCGGCGATGCCGACGTCGTGCGCAAGCTGACGGCCGATTTCGCCGCCAAGAACGTCACCGTCACCGAGCAGGCGATTCGCGCCAAGATGAGCGAGTTGCTCGCAGTTGCCGCCGCCGAGGTGAAGGCGGGGAAATAATCGAGTCAACCGACCCGCTGGCGCGCAATAGCCTTGCGCGCCGGCGTTCTTCTTCTGCCTTCCCGCGTGGTCGAGACATTCGGCCCGGCATAGTTGCGGCGGATGGTTTCGAGCAGGCGCTCTGCGGCAGCGCTCAAAAACCCGCCACGACGCGTGACGAGGACGATATCCTGGTGCGCATCAAGGTCGCCCACGGCGACCGTCGCGATCGAGCCCGCACGCAGCTCCTCAGCCACGTGGCTTTTTGCCAGCAGTGCAAGACCGAAGCCCGATTCCACCAGCCGCTTCTGCGCAGTGAGGCTGTCCACGGCCGTCCATTCCACCTCGCCAAGTCCCCGCGTCAGAAACACCGCGAACACGTGAGCCGCGGCAATCTCGCGGCGGCCGCGAATCTCGGGGAATGCGATCCAGCGCTCGCCACCAAGCTCGGCGAGGCGTTTCACCCGCTGTCCGGCGCGAGGATGGTCGGGCGCACAGACCACTTGCAACGATTCGCGCAGGATCTGCTCGCAGGCGAGATCGCCGGAGCGGTCGGCGTTGTAGCGCAGGCCAATCGTGGCCTCGCCGCGCCGGATGAGATCGCTGACCTCCGCGCTGGTCGCCGTCCGCAAGCTCAGCACGACGGCGGGATGCTCCTTGGCAAATCGCTTCATGATGGTCGAGAGGCGGCTGTCAGCGAGCGTCCCGGTCACGGCCAGCGAAACCGGCCCTGCATTCTGCTTGGTCAGTGCGCGGATCGCCTGTTCGCCATCCTGCGCCGCGGCCACTGCGCGCTCGGCATAGGGGATCAGCACGCGCCCGGCATCGCTCAGCCGGGTGCGGCCTGCCACCCGCTCGAACAGGGGAACGCCGAGCTCCTGCTCCAATAGAGCGATACGGCGCGAAATCGCCGGCTGCGAGCGGTGCAGGAATTTCGCGGCATGCGAAATCCCGCCTCTGCGATGAACCGCCAGGAAGGTGTTGAGGGCGTCACTGTCCATCGCGACCTCATGCAAAAAGCTGATGATATCTCACAGAATAACAAATTTGGCGGATGACGGAAGTGCGCCTAAAGCTCGTTGGGACAGACAATGGAGACGAGCCATGACGAGCCAGTTGGACAAGGCGAGAGCGTTTCGCGCGTTGCACGAGCGGCCCGGTGCCTTCATCATTCCCAATCCATGGGATGCCGGCACCGCGAAGCTGCTCGCGGCGATGGGCTTCGAAGCCCTGGCCACTACGAGCCTCGGGGTCGCCAACATGCTCGGCAGCAGCGGCGTCAGCCTCGACGTCATCCTCGCCAACGCACGCACGATCGTCGAAGCCACCGACCTGCCCGTCAGCGTCGATCTCGAGAATTGCGGCGCACATGAGCCGAGACGCGCCGCCGAAGCTATTCGGCGTGCCGCAGACACTGGCGCGGTGGGCGGCTCGATCGAGGATTTCAGCGGCGATCGCGATCGCCCGATCTACGACTTCTCCCACGCCGTCGAGCGCGTCCAGGCCGCGGTGGAGGTGGCACGCGCGCTGCCCATTCCGTTCACGCTGACGGCGCGGGCCGAGAACTTCCTGCACGGCCGCAAGGACATCGACGATACGATCCGCCGCCTGCAGGCCTTCGAGGCCGCCGGCGCCGACGTCCTCTACGCGCCGGGCCTGTACGATCTCGCCACGATCAGGACGGTGGCGTCCTCGGTGGGCAAGCCCTTCAACCACGTGATGGGCTTTGCCGACCCGACGCTAACCGTCGAGCAATTGTCCGCCGCTGGCGTCAAGCGCATCAGCGTCGGCGGAGCCATGTCGCGCTACGCGCTCGCAGCGTTCCTGAACTGCGCGCGCGAGATGAAGGACAAGGGGTCCTTCACCTACATCCGCGAGATGGCGCCGGTCGGCGAGCTGCGCGCCGCCTTCGCCGCGGTCACTCCTCCTTGAAGCCATACTCCGGCACGTTGCCGCTGGCGCCGTAATATTTATACGGCAGGAACTTGCCGCTCATGGTGATCTTGACGCGGTCGCCCTTGGGGTTGGCGACGCGTTCGATGCCCATGTCGAAGTCGATCGCCGACATGATGCCGTCGCCGAACTCCTCCTCGATCAGCGCCTTCCAGGCCGGACCGTTCACCATCACCATCTCGTAGAAGCGGTAGATCAGCGGGTCGGTCGGCGGCATCGGCGTGCCGGTGCCGCGCATCGGCACCTCGTTGAGCATGGCAACTTCCGCCTTCGACAGGCCGAACAGCTCGCCGGCATTGGCAGCCTGCGGCTTCGTCAGCTTCATCTGGCCCATGATCGCACCGACGATCAGCACCTCGGAATAGCCGCCGATCTTTTCGCAGATGTGCTTCCAGCTCCAGCCCTTCTCGCGCTTGATGTCGAGCAGTTTTTCGGTGAGGTCTTCGCGTTTCATGTCGGGGTCTCCTTTCAAAAGCATGATCCGGAAAAGTGTGAAGCGGTTTTTCCGTGGATCATGCGTCTACAGAAATCAGGCGCTCAATCCGGGGTTTGTCCCCGGCATCCTGGTCTGTCGCGGCTCTTCGCCGCTTGATGCGATCGAGAGCCCGGGCTTGCCGATCTGCACCGTCGGCACGTTGCGCGGATCGTGATCCGGCTTTTCAGTGGTAAAAGTCTTGCTGCGCGTCACCAGGAAATCGATGATGTGGTTGCGCAGCGCGTAGTACAGCGGATGGCGGTGCAGGTCGGTGCGGCCGCGGTCGCGCGGCAGCGGGTTCTCGACCACCTCCGCCAGCACCGCGCCGGGACCGTTGGTCATCAGGAAGATCTTGTCGGCGAGATAGATCGCCTCGTCGACGTCGTGGGTGATCATGAACGCGGTCTGCCCGGTCTCCAGGCAAATCCGCCGCACCTCGTCCTGCAGCGTGCCGCGCGTCAGCGCGTCCAGCGCCGAGAACGGCTCGTCCATCAGCATCATCTTCGGCGTGATCGACAGCGCCCGTGCGATGCCAACGCGCTGCTTCATGCCGCCCGACAGCTCCGAGGGACGCTTGTGCTCGGCGCCGGAGAGGCCGACCAGATCGATGAACTTTTGCGCATGCGCCTTGACCTTGGCGCGGTCCCAGCTGCGCCATTTCGAGCTGACGGCATATGCGACGTTGCCGAGCACCGTGCGCCAGGGCAGCAGCGCATGGCTCTGGAAGATCACGGCGCGGTCGAGGCTGGTGCCCGAGATCGCCTGACCGTCGACGATGACCGCGCCCTCGCTCGGCGCATCGAGCCCGGCGAGGATGTTGAGCACCGTGGTCTTGCCGCATCCGGAATGGCCGATCACGCAACAAAACTCGCCGCGCGCCATCGAGAGCCAGAGGTTCTCGAAGATGGTGGTCGTCGCGCCGCCCGCACCTGGATAGCGCTTGGCGATGCCTTCGATCGAGATGAACTTGTCGGTCATCGCCTCTACTCCGGAAACGTGACCATGCGCGTGAAGCGCGCCAGGATCTGGTCGAGCAGCATGCCGACGATCCCGATCAGGAGGATCGCGATGATGACGTTGGTGATCGACAAATTATTCCACTCGTTCCAGACGAAGTAGCCGATGCCGGTGCCGCCGACGAGCATCTCGGCAGCGACGATCACGAGCCAGGCGATGCCGATCGAGATGCGCATGCCCGTCAGGATGGTTGGGGCCGCTGCCGGCAGGATCACGGTGAAGGCCCGCCTGACGGTGCCGACCTCGAGCGTGCGCGCGACGTTGATCCATTCCTTGCGCACGCTCGCGACGCCGAACACCGTGTTGAGCAGCATCGGCCAAATCGAGCAGATGAAGATGACGAAGATCGCGGAGACCGAGGAATCCTTAATTGTGTAGAGCGCGAGCGGCATCCAGGCCAAAGGCGAGATCGGCTTCAAGACCTGGATGAACGGATCGAGCGCCTTGCTCAGCAGCGGCGACATGCCGATCAGAAAGCCGAGCGGGATCGCCACCAGCACGGCCAGCAGATAGCCGGTGCCGACGCGCGCAATGGAATAGCCGAGCTGGATGCCGAGCCCCTTGTCGTTCGGCCCGTTGTCGTAGAACGGCCGCTTCAGATGCTCCCAGAGCTTTGCGCCGACATCGAGCGGCCCGGGCATCGCCGATTTGCCCTGCGTCGCCGTGAGGCCCATCAGCTTGGCGTATTCCGGGCTCATCGTCGCCGTCGTGCCGGTCGAGCGTGTGGCGAGATGCCAGATGCCGAGGAAGGCGGCGAGCAGCACGAGGGAGACGAGGCCGGCGCGGAGGCGGAGGGAGGCGGTCATCTCCCTCTCCCCGTTCTTACGGGGGCGCGACGAGCTTCGCTCGCGCTGAGAGGGTCGGGGTGAGGGGCCTCCCTCGACACGTGAGATTGTCGAGGCACCTGTACCCCCGACCTCTCCCCGCAAGCTGGGCGATGTGAAGATAGAGCGCGGGCCATCACGACGCCTTCCTGATCTTGAAGCTCGCCAGATAGTCCTCCGGCTTGGCCGGATCGAAATTCTTGCCCATCACCGCGAACGACTTGTAGGCACTCGCCGGCGGTGTGAGGCCCATCTCGGTCATCAGCTTCTTGGTATCGGTTGCCAGATACACCTGCTCGGCCACCGCCTTGTAGTCGACGTCGCCCTTGATCTGGCCCCAGCGCTTCATCTGCGTCAGCATCCAAACCGCAAAGGACTGCCAGGGGAATGGATCGAAATCGACGCGCTTGGGATCGGTCTTCACCCCGCCGAGGCCGTCGGCATAGGTGCCGGTCAGGACCTGCTCCAGCACGGTGACAGGCGCGTTGATGTAGTTCGCAGGCGCGATCGCCTCGGCGATCTGCTTGCGGTTCTCGGCCTTCGAGGCGAAGGCGGTGGCATCGACGATCGCCCGCGTCAGCGCCGCGAAGCTGTTCGGCGCTGACGTGATGAACTCGCGGCTCGCAGCAAAGCTGCAGCAGGGATGGCCATCCCAGATCTCCTTGGAGAGCAGATGCATGAAGCCGACGCCGTCATAGATCGCGCGCTGGCAGATGTTGTCGGGCGCGAGGAAGCCGTCGATGTTGTCGGCACGCAGGTTCGCGACCATCTCCGGCGGCGGCACCGAGCGCAGCTGCACGTCGGTATCGGGATCGAGACCGTGCTCGGCGAGGTAATAGCGCAAGAGGTAATTGTGCATGGAGTAGTCGAAGGGGATGGCGAATTTCAGCCCCTTCCAGTCCTTCGGATCGCGCTTGTCCTTGTGCTTGCTCGCCAGCACGATGCCCTGCCCGTTGATGTTCTCGATGGCCGGGACGGTGAAGGGAATCGCGTTGGCGCCGAGCCCGAGCGAGATCGCGATCGGCATCGGTGCCAGCATGTGCGCGGCGTCGTATTCCTTGTTGATGGTCTTGTCGCGGATCACGGCCCAGCCGGCGGTCTTCACCACTTCGACGTTGAGGCCGTGCTTGGCATAGAAGCCCATTGGCGCTGCCATGATGATCGGCGTCGCGCAGGTGATCGGGATGAAGCCGACCTTGAGGTCCTTCTTCTCGGGCGCGCCGGCTTGCGCGAACACCTCGGTCGCCGTCTTCATCGGGAAGAATTGCGACAGCGCCGCGAGCGCGGTCGATGCTCCGACCGACTTCAAGAACGCACGCCGCGCCACGTCCTGCGGAAACATCGCGCGCATCAATGCGGAGGCGACCACGCCCTCGTAGCGCTGCTCTTCGCTTGCGACCGGCTCGCAATGCAGCGCCGTCGCCTGCTCATGCTCAGCTGCGGAACGATGCTGGCCGCAAACACAGCCGGCTCGAAGCTTGCGATCGGGATCAAACGGATTGTCGAACGTGGACATCGGCCCTCCTGCGCGTCAATGCGAGAAGGAATTACGCAAGGAGCATGCCACCGACGAAGAAGCGGACATTGCCTTGATGACGCAGCATTTTCACCCGCGCTTGGCCGCTACGAAAACTCGTGATAAACGAGATTTCGTAGTTCAATTACGAGATTTCGCAATGGCAACGACGCCAATGCCCGTCCACGACGAGGTGGCCCCCGTCATCGACCCCCGCATCGCGGCGTTCGAATCCTCGGTCGAGGCGATGCTGCTGGTCGATCCCTACGGCGACCAGATCGTCGATGCCAATCCCGCCGCCTGCGCCCTGCTCGGTTATGACCGCGCTTTGCTGCGGCAGACCAGGGCCAGCACGCTCCACGCCGGCGAGCTTGCCGCCCTCACTGTCTTCACCCAGGCCGTGCTGCACAAGGGCGCCTACTGGACCACCGCGCTCAATCCCCGTCACGCCACCGGGCAAGATCTCAAGCTCGAATATGCCGGCTGCCTGCTGCCGCATGACGGCCGCACGCTGCTGCTGCTGACGCTGACCGACCTCGAAGCCCGCCGCCGGCGCAATGTCGATGCTGCCGCCGAAGACCACATGCGCGGCGGCATCTCGACCTGGCAGCGGGTCGAGCGCGTGTTCCAGGACATCGAGCGCGAGAACCAGCTGATCCTGCGCGCCGCCGGCGAAGGCATCTATGGCGTCAACGCCGAAGGCAAGACCACCTTCGTCAATCCCGCGGCCGAGCGCATGCTGGGCTGGACCGCCGAGGAGCTGGTCGGCAAGGAGATCCACCCGATCGTCCACCACACCCATCACGACGGCCGGCACTATCACAACCACGACTGCCCGATCTATGCGGCGTTCCGCGACGGCGCCGTGCACCAGGTCGACGGCGAGGTGTTTTGGCGCAAGGACGGCTCGCCGGCCTGGGTCGAGTACACCTCGACACCGATCCGCGACCGCGGCGTCGTGGTCGGCGCCGTCGTGGTGTTTCGCGATGTCAGCCAGCGCCGCGAGGCCGCCGAGAAGCTGCACGCGGCCCTTGCCGAGGTCGACCGCTTGCGCGAGCGGCTCGAGCTGGAGAACGCCTATCTCCAGGAGGAAATCCGCATCGAGACCAACCCGCGCGGCATCATCGGGGGAAGCGAGGCGATCCAGAAGACGCTGCGCCAGGTCAAGCTGGTGGCGCCGACCACCGCGGCGGTGATGATCACCGGCGAGTCCGGCACCGGCAAGGAGCTGATCGCGCGCGCCATCCACGAGGATTCCACGCGCAGCGACCGGCCGCTGATCCGCGTCAATTGCGCGGCGATCCCGCGCGAATTGTTCGAGAGCGAGTTCTTCGGCCATGTCCGCGGCGCCTTCACCGGTGCGACGCGCGACCGCATCGGCCGCTTCGAGCTCGCCGACGGCGGCACGCTGTTCCTGGACGAGGTCGGCGAGATCCCGCTCGAGCTGCAAGGCAAGCTGCTGCGCGTGCTGCAGGAAGGCCATTTCGAGCGCGTCGGCGAGGCGCGCACCCGCGCGGTCGACGTCCGCGTCATCGCCGCGACCAACCGCGATCTCAAGCAGGAGGTGCAGCGCGGCCGCTTTCGCGAGGACCTCTATTTCCGCCTCAACGTGTTTCCGATCGAGACCGTCCCGTTGCGCGAGCGGCGCGAGGACATTCCCCTGCTGGCCCAGCATTTCCTGACGCGCGAGAGCAAGGCGCTGAAATCGAACCTGCGTTTGTCGGAGGGCGATGCGCGGCGTCTGACCCGCTACGACTGGCCCGGCAATGTCCGCGAACTGCAGAACGTGATCGAGCGCGCGGCGATCCTGTCGCAGCACGGCCGCCTGCGCATCGATCTGCCCGATGCCTCAGGCGCACAAGCGCCTCCCGGCGCCGCCCGTCAGAAGCCCGACGCGCGCCCAGCGATCATGACGTCGTCCGAAATGCGCGACCACGAGCGCGCCAACATCCAGGCCGCGCTCGAGGCCTCTTCCGGAAAAGTCTTCGGCCCCGGCGGAGCCGCCGAGATTCTCGACATCAAGCCGACCACGCTGGCCTCGCGGATCAAGGCGCTGGGAATCGCGCCTCGTCCGCGGGCCATGTGATCGCGCGCTCAGGCTGCCTTGGTGGTGACGTCCGATGCGATCGGCAGACCCTGCTCGATCGGCAACGACGGATCGCGCGACCATTCGTTCCAGGAGCCGAAATACATCCGCACGTCCTTCACGCCGGCGTTCTTCAGCGCCAGGAAGGTGTTCGAGGCGCGCGCCCCCTTGAAGCAATAGAGATAGACCGGCGTGGTCTGCGAGATGCCGACGGTGGCGCATTCGGCCAGAATCTCGTCCTTGGATTTGAAGCGCGGGCCTTCGGCGGTCGGCTTCATCATCCGATACCATTCCAGCCACACGGCGCCGGGAATGCGGCCCTTGCGCGGGCAGAAATCCTTGCCATACGGGGACGAGCTGTCGCCGATCCACTCGTCGACGTCGCGGACATCGAGGATCGCGAAGCCCGGCTTGCCGACGGCGGCCAGCATGGTCTTGGCATCGATCAGGATCTCGCCGGCTTCGGGCACGATCGGGAATGAGGCCTTCACCGGCATCGGCACCTCCTTGGTCACCGGGAAGCCTGCAGCCGACCAGGCGTCGAAGCCGCCATGCAGCACCTTCACCTTGGGATAGCCGAGCATGGTGAGCAGGTAATAGCCGCGGCAGGACTGGCCGAAGCCGGAGTTCATCGACTGTTCGTAGACCACTGCCGTCTCCTTGCCGGAAAGGCCGGCAGCGCCGAACGCATCGGCGAATTTCGTCTTGAGCTCGGCCATGCCTTCCGGCGTCGAGGTTGCGAGGAACGTAAAGATCTCGTGCACGTTCACGGCGCCCGGCAGATGCCCGGCGGCGTAAGCATCGGGATTGCGGGTGTCGATGACGACACAGGGTTCTAGCTTCAAGAGATCGGCGAGTTCGACGGCAGTGATCAGAACGTCAGTCATGGCAGCCTCTCCGTTGAGGTGGTGGGTCTTCGGGTGGACTCGCAAAACTCAGAAATCGGCGAGCATCTTGCGCAGCTGCTTGGTAGCAGGCGTGACGATCGCGACGAAATAAGCCTCGCGCAGGCGCCGCTGCGCGCGGTGGCTCTTGAGGTAACCTCGCGCGCCACAATGCAGCATCGCCGCATGCGCCGCCGCGACGCTGGCCTCGCCGGCGCGAAGCCGGAGCGCGATCACCTTGCGCCAATAGGTCTCCTCCTCGTTGTAGGGATCGCGCGCCAGCGCCATGGTCTCAGCCTCGAGCTCGGCGGCGAGCTCGCGGAACTGCACCGGCTGCTGCGGCAGATAGCGGTTGATATGGCCGAGGGGATTGTCGACCTCGTCCATGATGTTGATGCAATCCTTGATCACCCCAAGCGCCATGCCAGCCTGGAGCAGGATGAAGCCGGCCCGGATCTTCTTGACGAAAGGCGCGGCGGGATCGGCGAGGATCAGCTCATCAGGCACGAAGGCGTCGCGGAACTGCACGCCATAGGTGCCGGTGCCGTCCATCGCGAGAAACGGCTTGCACGGCGTCAGCGTGATCGCGGGGTCGGAGCAATCGGCGAGGAACATGACAGTCCCCTCGTCGTCCTCCCGCTCGAAGATCGTGCCGAAATAATGGTCGGGGCCGAGATTGGAGACCCAGGGCAACGCACCGCGCACGATGTAGCCGCCCTCGACCTTGCGGCCCTTCAGCTTCAGCTTTTCGATGCCGAAAAAGCTCTTCATGGGATTGGAGAGCCCGGTGCCGCCGAGCACGCGGCCGGTCGAGAACGCATCGCCGAAGCGCTTGGCGAGCTTCACATTGGTGGAATTCGCCGCGTACCAGACCAGCGTATTCTGGCACCAGGCCATGAAGGCCGTCGCACCGCAGACCTCGCCGACCGCCGCCATCGCCTCGATCGCGCAGCGCAAATCGGCGGGGCCGCCGTGCGGCACGTGGCTGCCCCACGCCCCGACTGCGCCGAACTTGCGCAGCACCTCGGCCGGATAGACCGATCCGTCGTCGATGCCCGCCGCGAGCGGCGCGAGCTCTTGGCGTGCGATCCGCGCCACCTCGTCCGCAATGGACGGTGCGGGCTGATCCAGAACGTCGGCCTGCGATAAAGCCAGTGAACCCATGATCGTCTCCCGCACCCTGTCCTGATTGCCGTCTGCTAGATGCCGACCTCGAGATTGACCGGCCGGGTGAAGGTGTTGGCGACCGGCGACCATTTCTTCACATGGGCGACCAGCGCGTTGATCTCGTCCGGCGAGATGCCCTCGCATTCCATGTCGACCTTGACGCGGACATCGGTGAAGCCGACCGGCTTGTCGGAGGTGTCGCCGGTGCCCCAGACCGCGGTGATGTTGAGATCGCCTTCGAGCTCGAGCTCGAGCTTGTTGACGATCCAGCCGCGGTGCACGGCGTTGGCATGCAGGCCGACCGCGAGGCACGAGCCGAGCGCGGCCAGCGAGGCTTCCGACGGATTGGGCGCGGTGTCGTCACCTAAGAGACCCGGCGGCTCGTCGACGATGTAGGGCTGCAGGTTGCGGATGTAATTGGCGTGGCGGAATTTGCCCTCCGCGACCGTCTTGCACTTCAAGGTCTTGATGACCTTCGGGTTTGCCTTGCCGTTGGCAATCAGTTGCTCGAGCCCGTTCTTGTCGATGGGCGCGAGGCACCCCGTCAGCACTGTCTTCTGAACGACGGCAGTCATCAATCTTCTCCCTGGCAGAAGTGGAAATCGGCAGGATACCGAACGGTCTGTTTCCTTGCATGGAGCGTGCCAGATCTCGCGAAAAACAAAAGGCGAGGCTTTGGAGCCGCTTAAGCGTCGCTGCCTGCAGATTGGTCAGCCCACTCCTGCTCAAAGGCGGAGCAGACGCGCGCGCGGATGCGAATCTTTTCGGCGCCGAACAGATGCGGCTTGCTGATGCGAGGCGGCTGCGATTAAGTTGTCGCTCATGGCAAAGCCGTCATCGAAGAAGAATCCGCCCCACGCCGCTGCCGGCGACGACGAATCCGCACGCGGGCGCCTGCTCAGCGCCGCAACGCATCTGTTCTGCAAGAACGGCATCAACGCTACCGGCATCGATGCGATCATCGAAGAGGCCGGCACCGCCAAGACCACGCTCTACAAATTGTTCGGCTCCAAGACCAACCTCGTCAACGCGGTGCTGGAGAGCGAAGGCAAGCAATGGCGCGAATGGTTCATCGGCGCCATGGAGCAAGGCGGCGGCGATGCGCAGGCGAAACTCACGCGCATCTTCCCCGCGCTGAAGAGCTGGTTCGCCGAAGAGCGCTTCTACGGCTGCCCCTTCATCAACGCCGTCGGCGAGCACGACAAGGATGCCAAGCAATTCCGCAACATCGCGCTGAAGCACAAGAAGATCGTGCTCGGCCACATCGAGAAGCTCGCCGGCGAGCTCGGCTCAGCCGAGCCCGCTGTGCTGGCGCATCAGCTCGGCCTCATCATCGACGGCGCCATCGTCGCCGCCATGATCTCGCGCGACCCGGCCGTCGCGGATACCGCGGCGCTTACGGCAGGCCCCCTGCTCGGCCAGGCCAAGGCGAAGAAGAAGCGCGCGGCGGAGCAGTTGGAGGCCGTGTGACGGTTCTTGCTTCGTAAAGGGGACACTGTCCCGGATCGCGCTGCGCTCCATCCGGGCTACGATGACTTCGTAGGGTGGGCAAAGGCGCGACGCGCCGTGCCCACCATTCCGTCTCAACTGTAAGCTTTGATTTGCCCGCCTACGGACCCGTCCGCTCGATCAGCGGCTCGCTCGCAGCGCGGCAAGCTCGACGTCGGCGGCCGACTTCTCGATAAAGGTCCTCGGGCAATCGGCAGCCGCCTGCTCGAACAGTTTTAACGCCTCTTCCCTGGAGCCGCTCTGCAGGGCTCGCTCGGCAATATAGAAATTCGCCTCGCAGACCTGCCCCTTCTTCTTCGCCGGGTCGGCATCGTCCGCTGCGCTGCGCACTTGCTCCGGCGTCGTCGTACCCAGGAAGAGGTTGACGACCGGCGCGGGCCATTTCGTCGCGTCGAGCCGCTTTGCAGCCTCGCTCAGCCGGCTCGGTTGGTCGCTGCGCCTTGCAACAATTTCGCGCCAGATGACTGGATAGGCACCTTTCGGATCGAGCTCGATCGCCTGATCCAGATCGGTCAACGATTGGGCGAAGGAAGCGGTCTGCCAATAGAGCCTCGCACGATGAAAGTAGGCGCGCGCATCCTTGGGATCGAGCTGCACGAGTTGATCGTAGTCCTCGAGCGAGCGGCCGAAGTCCCCCTTGGCCTTGTACGCGTTGGCGCGGAGCCCGAATGCATCCTTATCCTTGGGGTTGAGGCGTATCGCATCATCGAAGTCTGCGATAGCGCGGTCAAGCTCCCCTTTCGCGTGGTAGGCCCCACCCCGAGCGCGGAGCACGGGGCCATCCGTGGACGCGAGCGCAATCGATTCACCTGCGACGGACGCAGAAATGGGATCTGCATCCTGACCTTGAAGCTGACTCTGCCGATCGCCGGTGTTTCCTTGACCCTTATGTGCCAGCTGGATCACCTGATTGTAATCGGCAATGGCGCGATCGTAATCACCCTTTTGAAAATAGGCGACGCCCCGGCAACCATAGGCAGACCGGCTCTGTGGGTTTAGCTCGATGATCCGGTCATAGTCGGCGATCGCGCGGTCGAGTTCACCCAGTTGAGAAAAGGATTCGGCTCGGAAGTAGTAAAAATTCTCGCTTCTGGGTTTGATCTGGATGGTTTGATCCAGTGCGGCCAACGCGAGCTCTCTCTTACCCTTTGCGAAGTAAACTCGACCGCGGCACAATTGGCCTCCACCGTTTTGCGGGCTGATCTCGACCGCACGATCGCAGTCAGCCATGGCCCGATCGGGATCCCCATTCCGGACGTAAGAGAGGCCTCGTTCGACATGCGCTATGACATTGTCCGGATGAATCAGAAGGGCCTGATCATAATCGGCGATGGCACGGACGAAGTCGCGTCTCGCCGAATAGACGTGAGCACGTCCGATATAGGCGTAGGTATTCTTCGGATCGAGCTCGATCACCTTGGCATAATCAAGCAGCGCAGCCTCGGGCTCTCGCTTTTGGATCAGCGCAGAAGCCCTCGCGATGCGGGAGTTCAGATTGCCCGGATCGCGCTCAATGATCTCGTTGTAGTCCGCTATCGCAAGGTCGATCTCGCCCTTCTGGCGGTAGAACATGGCGCGGCGGAAGCGCGCCATGACCACACCTTGCTGCATGCCCGTCCCCGCCGCCTGAATGATGGCGGTGCAGCCTGCGATCCTGTCATCGAGGCTGAAATTGCCGACCGCGTTACACTTGGAAGCCAACGGCATTTCCGCGCGAGCGCCTGACATTTCGAGCAAGGCCGTCAGCGCCACAACACCGAAGCTTGCTGCCGCACGAACTCCTGCGCGGCCGATCCTTCCAAACATGCAGTCCCCACTCAATTTCCAGAGACTTCATAGCAACCAATCTTGTCTATGCACAGCCCTTGGTTGCGCACTTGCAGGCGACGGGTCCGTGCGGCCCGATGCTCAGGCCGACTTGGCCATCATCCCCTGAAGCCGCACCAGTTCCGCCTCCAGATCACCGCTCCACATCCACTGCCCTAATGTCGAGCACGCGACGCGCCTCGAGCCGTGTCCGCCTACGCCTCGGCGATCTGCAACAAGGCCTCGCGAAAAGCCAGCGCGGCTGGTCCGAGCGGCTGGTCCAGCCGGTGCGCGAGATAGGCTTCTGCGGCAACCTGGCTGCGCCGTCCGAGGGCGGTGGTGGCAAGGCGCACGAGGCGCCTTTCCCTCAGATCGCGCTCCACCAGCCAGAACGGCAGGCGGCCCCAGCCGAGACCGGCGAGAATCATCGCATGCTTGGTGTCCTGATTGGTGACCCGGCAGGTCTGGGGCGAAAGCACACCGAACATGCGCCCTTCCGTCAGCGGCGTCGGATCGGACAGAACGATCTGCAGATGATCGGCCAGATCCTGAAGGCTGATCCTGTTGCGCGATTGCCGCCTCGCCAATGGGTGATCGACGGAAACGACGGCAACCTGCTCGACCGACGAGATCGCCTCGAGTGCGATCCGCGGATCGCGAAAATCCTCGCCGACCACGATCGCAAGCGAACTGCGCTTGTCGATCAGCGAGGCGATCGGTCCACCCAGCGGCTCGACCGCAAGCCTGATTGAAACCGAGGGATAGGCA
Organism: Bradyrhizobium yuanmingense; assembly: GCF_025200905.1. Classification (NCBI taxonomy): domain Bacteria; kingdom Pseudomonadati; phylum Pseudomonadota; class Alphaproteobacteria; order Hyphomicrobiales; family Nitrobacteraceae; genus Bradyrhizobium; species Bradyrhizobium yuanmingense. Next base: position 4,742,825 of record NZ_CP104173.1, read on the forward strand.
GCGCGCATCTTCGTCAATGCCGCGCCGACCATGCCGATCGGAAACAACGTGTCGATTGTCAGGGAAAGCTCGAGTTCGACTCCCTCGCCAAGGCCCCGGGCCCGCGCCCGCATCGCATCGACCCTGAGGAGAATGTCACGCGCGTTGGCGAGCAGTGACTGCCCCTCGGGCGTCAGGACCGGCCGATGACCCGTGCGATCGAACAGCGCAACACCCAGTTCGGCCTCCAGATTGGCGATGGCATGGCTGATGGCGGACTGAACACGGGACAGCCGAGCCGCGGCCGCCCGGAAGCTCCCGCATTCCGCCACCGTCACGAATGTTCGCAACTGATCTAGCGTCAGCACGTCCAGCATGATCTATCCAATCGATCGAACTCATCGATCTTATCGCGCTACCGCTGATCAAGCACAGACCTATTTTGGCTGCTAGCCCCCACCTAAGAGCGAGGAAGCAAAATGACGAAGGTCCTGGTGCTGTACTACTCGTCCTACGGTCACATCGAGACGATGGCTGAAGAGATGGCCCGGGGTGCACGGGAGGCCGAAGCCGAAGTCGCCATCAAGCGCGTGCCGGAAATTGTTCCCGACCACGTCGCGCAGAGGGCCGGATACAAGGTCGATCAACGCGCCGACACCGCCGCCGTGGCCGAATTGCCGGACTACGACGCGATCATCCTTGGCACCCCGACGCGTTTCGGGAACATGGCCGCGCAGATGAAGAACTTCCTCGACCAGTGCGGCGGCCTGTGGTTCGAGAACAAGCTCGTGGGCAAAGTCGGCAGCGTCTTCACATCGACGGGCAGCCAGCATGGCGGCCAGGAAAGCACCATTCTGTCCGTGCACAGCGTGCTGCTGCACCTCGGCATGGTCGTGGTCGGGCTGCCCTACACATTCAAGGGACAGATGCGCATGGACGAGGTCACCGGATGCTCGCCCTACGGCGCATCGACCCTCGCCGACGACGGCAGCGGCGGGGATCGTCGTCCAAGCGCCAACGAACTGGCCGGGGCACGCTTTCAGGGACGCCATGTCGCCGAGATCGCTCGCGCCCTGGCCGCTGGGCGGCTCACGGAGGCGGCCTGATGGCGGCGGCAGCACCTGCCTCGTCCTTGCGAGATCGACATTGGCATGTGGTGAGCATCGTCGTGGGCTCCGGCGTCGTCGCCGCGATCCAGGTGGGGAAGGCTGCGATCGCCACGCCCATGCTGCAAAAGGATCTGGGCCTTGACCTCGCCTCTGCCGGCTGGCTGACCGGGATCATCGCTGTTCTCGGCCTGTTGGGCGGTATCCCTGCCGGCTCCCTCGTCGCCCGCGCCGGAGATCGGCGAAGTCTCATTGTCGGCCTCGGGCTGCTCATCCTTGGCGCCATCATCGGCGCGCTCGCAACCGACTATGCGGTGCTTCTCGCATCGCGCATCGTAGAAGGCTCAGGATTTCTTCTGATCATTGTTGCGGGTCCGGCGATCCTGAACAGAGCAGTCCCGTCCGGGCAACAGGACGTTCCGCTTGCCCTGTGGAGCTGCTTCATGCCGGCCGGCATTGCGCTCGCGATGCTCGTCGGGACGTTCTTCAGCGACTGGCGCGCACTGTGGTGGGGCAGCGCCGGTCCTGCAGCGATCGCCATCGTGGCCGCGTGGATGAGTATTCCGGCCGCTCCGAAGCGCACCCCGGCATCGTGGCGACGGACGATGTCCGATGCCGTGTACGTGGCGGCAAGCAAAGGCCCGCTTCTGCTGGCCGGATGTTTTGTCCTCTACAGCCTGATGTTCTTCGCGCTGTTCAGCTTCCTCCCGGTGCTGCTGATGGAACGGATGAACATCCCCCATGGCACGGCCGGCATGCTCAGTGCCCTCGCCACCGCAAGCAACATCATCGGCAATGTCGCTGCCGGCTACCTGCTCGCGCGCGGTGCCCGGCGTTCAGTGCTGGTCTTCGCGGCCTGTCTGGCCATGGGCTTTTCAGCTCCTGGCATCTTCCTGCAGATCTTCGGCGATACGCCCACGCTTCTGCTGTGCATCCTGTTCGCTGCGGTCGGTGGCCTGATGCCGGCCGTCCTGATCTCATCGATCCCCTTGCTCGCGCCATCCGCCGCACTCATTCCTGTGGTCACCGGACTGGTGATGCAGGGCAGCAATCTCGGCCAAGTGGCCGGACCTGTCGCGGTCGGAAGTGCCGTTGAGGCCTATGGGTGGACAGCCGCACTGGCCATCATCCTGATCGCCGCGCTGCTTGCCGCCATCATCGCCGCATCCGCCCGCTTCGATGACAGCGCGGCCCACTGACCCTACTGTCCCAACATCTCGGCAAGCCGCACCAGCTCCGCCTCGAGATCGCGCTCCACATCCACGGCCCGAATGTCGAGCACGCGATAATCCCGCGCCTCCAGCCACGCCCGCCGCGACGCGCGATCGGCTGCAATCGCCTCCCCCTCGCCCGGGTTCACCAGCTCGATCGCGATCCGGTGCGGGAATGAGACGAAGTCGGGGATGTGGCGCCCCACGGGAGTCTGCCGCTTGAACCCACCTGCGAAGCGGCGATCACGCGTCAGCGCCTGCCAGAGCAGGCGTTCGGCGTCGGTCGGGTTGCGGCGGAGCAGGCGGGCAAGGCCCCGCACGGTCGAGCCGCTGTCCGGCACGCCGCCGCCCTGCCCGTGCTCGGCCAGCAGCGCGCGCAGGCGCGTGGCCTGCTCGCCGTCGAGTACACCGCCCTTGGCCGGACCCTTGCGCCCCTCGGCGATCGCCATGATCACGCCGTGCAGCGTGTGCATGTCCTGCTTGGTCGGCTCCATCCGGGTGAAGATGTTGCGCAGGTTCACCAGCATCGTGTCGCGCTTCTCGGCGGGCCGCAGGAACTCGACCTTGTCGAGCTCGCGCACGAGATTGTCGAAGAAGGCCTGCATCTGGTGCTGCGAGGCGCGCTCGGATCTTTCAGGCATGGCGTGCGGCAGTTCGCCCGACGTCGCGCGCTTGAACCATTCATAGCCGACCAAGAGCACGGCCTGGGCGAGGTTGAGCGAGGCAAAGCCCGGATTGACCGGGAAGGTGATGATGCGGTTGGAGAGCCCGACCTCCTCGTTGGTCAGCCCCCAGCGCTCGCGGCCGAAGAGGATGCCGGCCCTGCCGCCCGTCGCGACGTGCCCCGCGATCTCGGCGGCAGCCGCCTCCGGCCCCACCACGGGCTTGGCCTGGTCGTGGGGGCGTGCGGTGGTGGCGAACAGGAGGTCGAGATCGGCAACCGCCTGCTCGACCGTGTCGAACAGCTGCGCCTTCTCCAGGATATGGTCCGCACCGGCCGCGGCGCGCTGGGCCGCGATGTTGGGCCAGCCGTCCCGGGGATTGACGATGCGCATCCGGTCGAGGGCGAAGTTGCCCATGGCGCGCGCGGCCATGCCGATATTCTCGCCGAGCTGCGGCTCGACCAGGATCACGATGGGACCGTCGAGGGAAAGGCCCGCTTTGCTCTTGTCAGTCCCCGACATCTGCTTTCGCTTCCACTCTTCGTCTCAAGGCCTTGGCAAGGCCGCCTTAGGAATTGATTCAAGCGGCCCCCACGACCGGGCCGCCTCGCGGTCTGTCGTTTGCCTGTCCTGACAAAATTCTCAAGGGAAATAACGACTTGGATTCGACTTTGAATCTCGCCCGAAACGGGCCCGAAGGCCGGGCCGAGGGCCGGCCGGCCGCTTCCCGCCTGCGCAAGCTGGATGAGCTAAAAGTGCATAATCCCTTGGCTTTCGCCCGCTGCTATCAGGTGCTAAGAGGCGGCGGATATTCCCGTGGCGCGCCGAAAGCGCCGTTCCCAAGAGGCTTCCCCGATCATGGCAAAAATCAAGGTATCCAATCCCGTCGTCGAGCTCGATGGCGACGAGATGACCCGGATCATCTGGCAGTACATCAAGGACAAGCTGATCACCCCGTTCCTCGATGTCGAGCTGCTCTATTTCGACCTGGGCATGGAATACCGCGACCACACCAACGATCAGGTGACGATCGACGCCGCCGAGGCGATCAAGAAGGTCGGCGTCGGCGTCAAATGCGCCACCATCACCCCGGATGAAGCCCGGGTGAAGGAGTTCAATCTCAAGCAGATGTGGAAGTCGCCGAACGGCACCATCCGCAACATTCTCGGCGGGGTGATCTTCCGCGAGCCGATCATCTGCAAGAACGTGCCGCGCCTGGTTCCCGGCTGGACCAAGCCGATCATCATCGGCCGCCACGCCTATGGCGACCAGTACCGCGCCACCGACATCAAGTTCCCCGGCAAGGGCACCCTCTCGCTGAAGTTCGTCGGCGAGGACGGCACCGTGATCGAGAAGGAAGTGTTCAAGGCGCCCGGCGCCGGCGTCGCCATGGAGATGTACAATCTCGACGATTCCATCATCGACTTCGCCCGCGCCTCCTTCAATTACGGCCTGCTGCGCAATTACCCGGTGTACCTGTCGACCAAGAACACGATCCTCAAGGTCTATGACGGGCGCTTCAAGGACATCTTCCAGGACATCTTCGACCGCGAGTTCAAGAAGGAGTTCGACGCCAAGGGCCTGACCTACGAGCACCGCCTGATCGATGACATGGTGGCCTCGGCGCTGAAATGGTCCGGCGGCTATGTCTGGGCCTGTAAGAACTACGACGGCGACGTGCAGTCCGACACGGTCGCGCAGGGCTACGGCTCGCTCGGCCTGATGACCTCGGTGCTGCTCACCCCCGACGGCAAGACCGTCGAGGCGGAAGCTGCCCACGGCACGGTGACCCGCCATTACCGCGAGCACCAGAAGGGCAAGGAGACCTCGACCAACTCGATCGCCTCGATCTTCGCCTGGACGAGAGGCCTGTCGCACCGCGCCAAGCTCGACAACAACCCCGAGCTCGCCAAGTTCGCGGCCACGCTGGAGAAGGTCTGCGTCGACACAGTCGAGGCCGGCTATATGACCAAGGACCTCGCGCTGCTGGTCGGCGCCGACCAGCGCTGGCTCTCGACCACCGGCTTCCTCGACAAGGTCGCCGAGAACCTCACGAAAGAGCTGGCGGCGTAAGTCGACCGCAATTTCGCCCGACGGAGCCAGACATCATCACGGGCCGCGCGACCAGCGCGGCCCGTTTTTTTGAGAGCATTCGCGGAGACCGCCATGTTCATCAAGCTTGCCACCCCCTGCCTGCTCCTGCTCGCCGCAATGGCCGGGCTCGCTGTCGCCGCCGACCCACTCCCCAACGCGATCGCCGCCCCCGGCGAGACCGTCGTGCTCAGCGTCCACGCCGAAGGTGCGCAGGTCTATGAGTGCAAGGCTGGCCTCGACGGCAAGCTCGCGTGGGCTTTTCGCGAGCCGATCGCGACGCTGCTGTCCGAAAGCAAGACCATCGGCCGCCATTATGCCGGCCCGAACTGGGAGCTTGCCGACGGCAGCGCCGTGACTGGTAAAGCCGTCGGCAATGCGCCGGGCGCGACCGCAGCCGACATCCCCTGGCTGAAGCTGGACGTCACCACTCACCGCGGCAGCGGCGTGCTTGCGCCTGTCACCACGGTCCAGCGCATCAACACCCAGGGCGGCAAGCTCGACGGCGCCTGCGACAAGGCCGGCGAATTCAGGAGCGTGCCCTACTCCGCCGACTACGTCTTCCTGAAGAAGGGCTGATCGCTTTACGGGCCGAACCGCGCGGCGCGATCAAGGTGCCACGCCGATGCCATTGAAGCCGGTGAGACGACCCTGGCGACGCGCGCCTTACGCGCCCGCCATCGCTTTTTCGATCGCGCTCAGGGCCTCGGACGCCTTGGCGCCATCGGGGCCGCCGGCCTGGGCCATGTCTGGCCGGCCGCCGCCGCCCTTGCCGCCGAGCGCCTCGGAGGCGATGCGGACCAGATTGACCGCGTTGAAGCGCGCGGTGAGGTCCTGCGTGACGCCAACCACGATTCCGGCCTTGCCGTCCCCGGTGACGCCGACGATGGCGACGACGCCCGAGCCGATCTGCTTCTTGCCGTCGTCGGCGAGACTCTTGAGATCCTTCATCTCGATGCCTTCGACCGCACGCGCCATCAGCTTGACGCCGCCGGCCTCGCGCACGCCCGACGCTGCGCCGTTGTTGCCGGCTGCGGCGCCGCCGCCCATCGCCAGCTTCTTGCGGGCATCGGAGAGTTCGCGCTCGAGCTTCTTGCGCTCCTCCATCAGCGCCGAGATGCGCGCCGGCACGTCGTCGAGCGAGGTGCGCAGCTCGTTCGCCGCGATCTTCGCCAGCGCCATGGTGTCGTTGGCATGTTTTCGCGCGTAGTTGCCCGTCAGCGCCTCGATCCGGCGCACGCCGGAGGCGACCGCGCTCTCGCTCGTGACCGTGATCAGGCCGATATCGCCGGTGCGCTTCACATGGGTGCCGCCGCAGAGCTCGACCGACCAGCCGAGCGCGTTGGCGCCGCGCTCGCGCGCGGTCCTGCCCATCGAGACGACGCGGACCTCGTCGCCATATTTCTCGCCGAACAGCGCGCGCGCGCCAGCCTCGCGGGCCTCGTCGACGCCCATGACGCGCGTGGTGACCTCGTCGTTCTCCAACACCACGTCGTTGGCGATGTCCTCGACCCGGGCGAGCTCCTCAGCCGTGATCGGCTTCGGATGCACGAAGTCGAAGCGCAGCCGATCCGGCGCGACCATCGAGCCGCGCTGGGCGATGTGATCGCCGAGCACCTGGCGCAGCGCCTCGTGGATAATGTGAGTCGCCGAGTGATGGGCGCGGATGGTCGAGCGGCGTGCGTGATCCACCTCGAGCTGCAGCGCCGTGCCGAGCTTCACTTCGCCACTCTCGACCGTGCCGATATGGACGAAGAGATCGCCGAGCTTCTTCTGCGTATCGGTGACGCGAACCTTGATGCCGCCCTCGCCCGAGAGCACACCGGTGTCGCCGACCTGGCCGCCGGACTCCGCATAGAACGGCGTCTGGTTCAGCACGATCGCGCCGGTCTCGCCGGCCTTGAGGCTCGTCACCTCGGCGCCGTCCTTGACCAGCGCCGAGACCACGCCCTCGGCGCTCTCGGTCTCGTAACCCAGGAATTCGGTGGCGCCGAGCTTCTCGCGCAGCGGGAACCAGATCGCCTCGGAGGCCGCCTCACCCGAGCCCTTCCAGGACTCGCGCGCCTTGGCCTTCTGACGCTCCATCGCGTCAGTGAACGCCGCCTGGTCGACGCCGATGCCGCGCGACTTCAGCGCGTCCTGCGTCAGGTCGAGCGGGAAGCCGTAGGTGTCGTAGAGCGTGAAGGCGACGTCGCCGTCGAACATGTCGCCCTTCTTTAAGGACGCGCTCTTCTCGTCGAGGATGGCCAAGCCGCGCGAGAGAGTCTTGCGGAAGCGGGTCTCTTCCAGCCGCAGCGTTTCCTCGATCAGTTTTTCCGCGCGCATCAATTCCGGATAGGCCTGGCCCATCTCGCGCACCAGCGCCCAGACGAGGCGGTGCATCAAAGGCTCCTTGGCACCCAAGAGCTGGGCATGGCGCATCGCCCGGCGCATGATCCGGCGCAGCACATAGCCGCGGCCCTCGTTCGAGGGCAGCACGCCGTCGGAGACCAGGAAGGCGGACGAGCGCAAGTGATCGGCGATGACGCGGAACGAGCCGACGTTCTGCTCGTTCGGTCCGCTGCCGAGCGCGGACGAGGTCGCGTCGATCAGGTTCTTGAACAGGTCGGTCTCGAACACGCTCTCGACGCCCTGGAGGATGCAGGCCATGCGCTCCAGGCCCATGCCGGTGTCGATCGAGGGACGCGGCAGATTAACGCGCTCCTCCTTCGTCACCTGCTCGTATTGCATGAACACGAGATTCCAGAATTCGAGGAAGCGGTCGCCGTCCTCTTCCGGCGATCCCGGAGGACCGCCCCAGATGTGCTCGCCGCGGTCGATGAAGATCTCCGAGCACGGGCCGCACGGCCCGGTGTCGCCCATCGCCCAGAAATTGTCCGAGGTCGGGATGCGGATGATGCGGTCGTCGGAGAAGCCGGCGATCTTCTTCCACAGGCCGGCCGCCTCGTCGTCGGTGTGGTAGACGGTGACGAGCAGCTTGTCCTTCTTCAGCCCGAACTCGCTCGTGATCAGCTTCCAGGCGAGCTCGATCGCGCGCTCCTTGAAGTAATCGCCGAACGAGAAATTGCCGAGCATCTCGAAGAAGGTGAGATGGCGCGCGGTGTAGCCGACATTGTCGAGGTCGTTGTGCTTGCCGCCGGCGCGCACGCATTTCTGCGAGGTGGTGGCGCGCTGATAGGGCCGCTTCTCGACGCCGGTGAAGACGTTCTTGAACTGCACCATGCCGGCATTGGTGAACATCAACGTCGGGTCGTTGCGCGGCACGAGTGGCGAGGACGGCACGATCTCGTGGCCGTTCTCGGCAAAGAAGTTCAGAAAGGTCGACCTGATCTCGTTGACGCCGCTCATGTTCATCCAATCGGGTATGCTTGGGCCCGCTTTTCGCGGTCCAAACCGGACCGTTAAGGCTGATATCTGCGGGCCAAAGCGCTTTTAGACAAGGCCAGCTTCGCTGTCCAGAAACTGTGCAGAGAGATCAGAGGGTTGCCGCAGGCGCTCAATCCCCTTGCAATCCCGTTGGATAGGGCGCGCGGACGCGTTGACAGGCTTGGCTCCCCTGTGGTCTCTACCCATCTGTATCGTACGGCCACGTCGGGAGAGACCGGCACCTGGTAGCCGGCGCCGAAGGAGCAACCGCCCCGGAAACTCTCAGGCAAAAGGACCGCGTGGCTTTGACAGCATCTGGAAAGAGGCGCCGACGGGTGTAGGCCCGGACAGCGTCCGCCGACGGGATAATACTCTCAGGCACAGCGACAGATGGGGCTTCGACTGGTGTCCATCGGGGAATCCTCCCCGGGGGAACCGCCGAGGGCCCTCAAGATGCTAGCGCACGACCAAGACTCCCTGAAACGCACCCCCCTCTACGACCTTCATGTGTCCCTAGGGGGCAAGATGGTGCCGTTCGCGGGCTATGACATGCCCGTGCAGTACCCCGCGGGCGTCTTGAAAGAGCACCTCCATACCCGCACCAAAGCGGGCCTGTTCGACGTCTCCCACATGGGCCAGCTCGCGCTCCGGCCGAAATCCGGCAATGTGGAGGACGCCGCCCGCGCGCTGGAGCGGCTGGTGCCGCAGGACATCGTGGCGATCGCCGCAGGGCGGCAGCGCTACGCCCAGTTCACCAATGACGACGGCGGCATTCTCGACGATCTGATGGTCGCCAATTTCGGCGATCACCTGTTCCTGGTCGTCAACGCCGCCTGCAAAGCCCAGGACGAGGCGCATCTGCGCGCGAAACTGTCCGACGCCTGCGTGATCGAGCCGCTTGCCGACCGCGCGCTGATCGCGTTGCAGGGCCCGAAGGCGGAAGCGGCGCTGGCGAAATTCTGTGCAGAGGTATCAGGCATGAAGTTCATGGACGCCGGCCCGCACGAGGTTGCCGGCATCAAGTGCTTCGTCTCGCGCTCCGGCTACACCGGCGAGGACGGCTTCGAGATCTCGGTTCCAGCAGGCGATGCCGAACGCCTCGCAAAGGTGCTGCTTGAAAATCCCGACGTGCTGCCGATTGGCCTCGGGGCCCGCGACAGCCTGCGGCTGGAAGCCGGGCTCTGCCTGTACGGCCACGACATCGACACCACGACCACGCCGGTCGAGGCCGCGCTGGAATGGTCGGTGCAGAAAAGCCGCCGCAGCGGCGGTGCGCGCACCGGCGGCTTTCCCGGCGCTGCGAAGATCCTCGCCCATTTCGATGGCGGCGCATCCCGCCGCCGCGTCGGCTTGCGCGCCGAAGGCCGCGCGCCGGTGCGCGAGGGCGCGCTGCTGTTTGCGAATGACGCGGGCGGCGAGCCGATCGGACAAGTCACCTCGGGCGGTTTCGGCCCGAGCCTGAATGCGCCGGTTGCGATGGGCTACGTGCCCACGAATCTGAGCGCGCTTGGCACAAAGCTCTTCGCCGAGGTGCGCGGCCAGCGACTGCCCTTACAGGTCGCCGCCATGCCCTTCGTGAAAAACACCTACAAACGCTGAGGACGAGACATGACCACGACGCTGTACACTTCCGACCATGAATGGCTCGCCATCGACGGCGATGTCGCCACGGTCGGCATCACCGATTACGCCCAGCAGCAACTCGGCGACGTCGTGTTCGTCGAGCTGCCCAAGGTCGGCCGCGCGCTGAAGAAGGCCGAAGCCGCCGCCGTCGTCGAGTCCGTCAAGGCGGCCTCCGACGTCTACGCACCAATCTCGGGTGAAGTGCTCGAGGCCAATGCCGAGCTCGCATCCGAGCCGGCGCTGGTGAACTCGGATGCGCAAGGCAAGGCCTGGTTCTTCAAGATCAAGATGGCCGACAGAAGCGAGCTCGGCGGCCTCATGGATGAAGCCGCCTACAAGGCGCATACGGCGTGAGATGAAGCGAAGTCTAACCTCATGCTCAGTGTCATCACCCGCGAAGGCAAGTGATCCAGTACGCCGCGGCCCCTCGGTTCAATCCGCGCTGCTGGAGAGTACTGGATGCCCCGCCTTCGCGGGGCATGACACTGACAGCGAAATCTGAAGCGAGGACCCATGATGACCGCGCACCGCAAATCCAACGGCGACACCGCCAGTTTCGTCCGCCGCCACATCGGCCCATCGGCGCGCGATGTCACCGCCATGCTTGAAACAGTCAGTGCCAAGAGCGTCGATGCGCTGATCGCGGAAACGCTGCCGGCCTCGATCCGGCAGGCCGGCCCGCTCGACCTCGGCAAGCCCTTGAGCGAGACCGAGGCGATCGCGCACATGACCGAGCTTGCGCGTCAGAACCAGGTCTTCACCTCGCTGATCGGCCAGGGCTATTCAGGCACCATCCTGCCTGCGGTGATCCAGCGCAACATCCTGGAGAACCCGGCCTGGTACACGGCCTATACGCCCTACCAGCCGGAGATCAGCCAGGGCCGGCTGGAAGCGCTGCTCAACTTCCAGACCATGATCTGCGACCTCACCGGGCTCGACGTCGCCAACGCCTCGCTGCTCGATGAAGCCACCGCGGCGGCCGAAGCCATGGCGCTCGCCGAGCGCCACTCGCAGGTCAAGGCAAGGGCCTTCTTCGTCGACAAGGACGTGCATCCGCAGACGCTGGCCGTGATGCGCACCCGCGCCGAGCCGCTGGGGTGGACTCTGGTCGTCGGCGATCCCCTCACCGATCTCGACAAAGCGGACGTGCTCGGTGCGCTGCTGCAATACCCCGGTTCTTCGGGCGCGTTGCGCGACCTCAGGCCCGCGATCGCCGCGCTGAAGGCCAAGGGCGCACTCGCGATTCTAGCCGCCGACCTCCTCGCGCTGACGCTGCTCGCCTCGCCCGGCGAGCTCGGGGCCGACATCGCCATCGGCTCGGCCCAGCGCTTCGGCGTGCCGATGGGCTATGGCGGGCCGCACGCCGCCTATATGGCGGTGCGCGATGCGCTGAAGCGTTCGCTGCCCGGCCGCATCGTCGGCCTCTCCGTCGATTCCCGCGGTGCGCCGGCCTATCGGCTCGCGCTGCAGACCCGCGAGCAGCACATCCGCCGCGAGAAGGCGACCTCCAACATCTGCACCGCGCAGGTGCTGCTCGCCGTGATCGCCTCGATGTATGCGGTCTATCACGGTCCCGAGGGCCTGGCCCAGATCGCACGCAACGTGCATCGCCGCGCCGCCGTGCTCGCGACCGGCTTGCGCAAGCTCGGCTTTGCGCCTGCCAGCGAAAGCTTCTTCGACACGCTCAGCGTCGATTGCAGCAGCAAGCGCGAGGAGATCGTCGCGCGCGCTTTGGCCGAGAAGATCAATCTCGGCATCAGTGATACCGCCCTTCGCATCGCGCTCGACGAGACCACGACGCCCGCGACGGTCGAAGCCGTCTGGCGCGCCTTCGGCGGCAAGCTTGCCTATGCCGAGATCGACGCCGAGACGCGCGAGGCGCTGCCGGACGACTTGAAGCGCGGCACCGCGTTCCTGACCCATCCGGTGTTCCATGCGCACCGCTCGGAGACCGAGATGCTGCGCTACATGCGCAAGCTCAGTGATCGCGACCTCGCGCTCGACCGCGCCATGATCCCGCTTGGATCCTGCACCATGAAGCTGAACGCGACCACCGAGATGATGCCGCTGACCTGGCCGGAATTCGGCTCGCTGCATCCGTTCGCCCCGCCCGAACAAGCTCAAGGCTATCACGCGCTGTTCGCACGCCTGGAGAAATGGCTCTGCGACATCACCGGCTATGACGCGATCTCGCTGCAGCCGAACTCGGGCGCGCAGGGCGAATATGCCGGGCTGCTCGCGATCCGCGGCTATCATGCCGCGCGCGGACAGGGCCATCGCAAGATCTGCCTGATCCCCTCCTCCGCCCACGGCACCAATCCGGCCTCGGCCGCGATGGTCGGCATGGACGTGGTGGTGGTGTCTTGCGAGAAGAACGGCGACGTCGACGTCAATGATCTCCGCGCCAAGGCGGAGAAGCACGCGAACGACCTCGCAGCTGTCATGATCACCTATCCCTCGACCCACGGCGTGTTCGAGGAGCACATCCGCGAGATCTGCGACATCGTGCACGGCCATGGCGGCCAGGTGTATCTCGACGGCGCCAACCTCAATGCGCAGGTCGGCCTTTCCAGGCCCGGCGATTACGGCGCCGACGTCAGCCATCTCAACCTGCACAAGACCTTCTGCATCCCGCATGGCGGCGGCGGCCCCGGCATGGGCCCGATCGGCGTCAAGGCGCATCTCGCCCCGTTCCTCCCCGGCCACCCCGCGACGAAGGCAGACGCGCCGGTCGGTCCGGTCTCGGCCGCGCCGTTCGGTTCGGCGTCGATCCTTACCATCTCCTACATCTACATCCTGATGATGGGCGGTGAAGGCCTGAAGCGCGCCACCGAGATCGCGATCCTCAACGCCAATTACATCGCAGCGCGCCTCGATCCGCATTTCCCGGTGCTCTACAAGAACGAGAAGGGACGCGTCGCGCATGAGTGCATCGTCGATCCGCGTCCGCTGAAGACGACGAGTGGCGTCACCGTCGACGACATCGCAAAGCGCCTGATCGATTACGGCTTCCACGCCCCGACCATGAGCTTCCCGGTACCGGGCACGCTGATGATCGAGCCGACCGAATCGGAATCCAAGGCCGAGCTGGATCGTTTTTGCGACGCCATGATCGCGATCCGCAAGGAAATCGCCGAGGTCGAGGCCGGTCGCTTTGAGATCGCAGCCTCGCCCCTGCGCCACGCTCCGCACACAGTGCACGACATCGCCGACGACGATTGGAAGCGCGCCTACACCCGCACGGAGGGTTGCTTCCCCGACGGCGTCTCGCGCTCCGACAAATATTGGTGCCCCGTCGGCCGCGTCGACAACGTCTATGGCGACCGCAACCTCGTGTGCTCCTGCCCGCCGGTGAGCGATTACGCAGAAGCTGCGGAGTAGGATGTGTAGGGTGGGTTAGCCTCGCGGCTGCGCAAAGCGCAGTCCGCGACGCGTAACCCACCACTTCTGCGTCCGCTGAACCGAACGGTGGTGGATTACGCCTTCGGCCCTACGGCACTGCGTGCGCCGCTAGGGCGCAATCAACAACCGGCGCTCGCCATCCCACCGCCAAAGCCGTTCATTGGTGAGCAGCGTGCCGCCCCACCAACGTCGAATCGGATTGTGGCGACGGAAATCTTCGCGGCCTTCCAGAACCGCTTTGCCAAATTCGGTCAGCGACAACCGGCTCCGACGATAGGCGGCGTTGCGACCTCGCGCATCGTGCGGGGCGAGCGTCGCGAGTTTCGGATCGAGACCTGCGACCGCCGGCATCGGGCCCGACGCAAGCCCTTCGAGCAACGGACCCAGCTCCCACTGGTCGAACACGCGCGTTTCGAGCAGCCCGCCCGGCTGAAACAGTTCTTTTGTACGGTTGTGCCCCCTTGCAATCAGCTCGATAAGCCGCGCCTCCGTCGCGCCCAATCCGGTGATTGGTGACGGCAGTTCAGCTAGCAACGCTTCCAGAGCCGGCTTCAGGAAAGGTAGCCTGGGTAAATCCCTTGTCAGCAACCCGAAGCAAAGTTCAGGCGTCGGCGCCCGATACGCCTCCCAGGCCATGTTGGCTATCTCGAAGTCGCACTCTGCGATCTCCGATTCCCGCACCGTACGATCGCGAAGTTGCGGGCCGTCCGCTTCGCGCAGATCGAAATTGACCCGTCGCAGTCTCAGACAATGGGTGATCGATGGATGGGACCGCAAATAGTCCAGGATCCAGATCAGTTGCAATTGACTGTTAGGCTCAGGGTCGAACCACAGCTCGATGAACTCGACGCCATAGGTCTCGCAAAACCAAACCAGGCCAGTCTCCTTGTGTGCGAGACCGGTCTGAGGCAACCGGCCAACAAGATCGGACCACCGCACCTCCGGATCGCCCCTGTAATAGCCTCCCGTAAGATAGTCCTCGAGGTGGTGCGACGTAGGCAACGGCCCCCAAACGAACCGAAAGATCAACGGGACGACCATGTCAGCACGACCGGCATAGGTGAGACCAACGCCGGACGAACTAGTCAGAATCACACGCTTCATCGTCGACGCGCCCTCACGCAACACGAAACGGGCACCGAAGACGTCGGCAACTCAACGTCCTCAGTGCCCGCTCCTCGCGAAAAATTTTCGCGTTAGGTCTTACTCGTCCGCCGGCTCCTCGCCGTCGGCGTCGCGCTCCGGCGTGCCGGCGAGAATCTGCTCGGCGATCAGGCCGGAATTCTGGCGGATCGCGGTCTCGATCTTGGCGGTGATGTCGGGGTTGCCCTTCAGAAACGCCTTGGCGTTCTCGCGGCCCTGGCCGAGGCGCTGGCTGTCATAGGAGAACCAGGCGCCGGACTTCTCGACGATGCCGGCCTTGACGCCGAGATCGAGGATCTCGCCCATCTTGGAGACGCCCTCGCCGTACATGATGTCGAACTCGACCTGCTTGAACGGCGGGGCCAGCTTGTTCTTGACCACCTTGACGCGCGTGGTGTTGCCGACCACCTCGTCGCGCTCCTTGATCGCGCCGATGCGGCGGATGTCGAGGCGGACGGAGGCGTAGAATTTCAGCGCATTGCCGCCGGTGGTGGTTTCCGGCGAGCCGTACATCACACCGATCTTCATGCGGATCTGGTTGATGAAGATCACCATCGTGTTGGATTTGTTGATGGAGGCCGTGAGCTTGCGCAGCGCCTGGCTCATCAACCGTGCTTGAAGTCCCGGCAGCGCATCGCCCATCTCGCCCTCGAGCTCGGCCTTCGGCACCAGCGCCGCCACCGAATCGACCACGAGAACATCGACCGCGCCCGAGCGCACCAGGGTGTCGCAGATCTCCAGCGCCTGCTCGCCGGTGTCGGGCTGCGAGATCAGGAGCTCGTCGATGTTGACGCCGAGCTTGCGGGCATAGACCGGATCGAGCGCGTGCTCGGCATCGATGAAGGCGCAGATGCCACCCTTCTTCTGCGCTTCCGCCACCGTATGCAGCGCCAGCGTGGTCTTGCCGGACGATTCCGGCCCGTAGATCTCGACGATGCGCCCCTTGGGCAGGCCGCCGATGCCGAGCGCGATATCGAGCCCGAGCGAGCCGGAGGACACCGCCTCGATGTCCATGGAGCGGTCGTTCTTGCCGAGCTTCATCACCGAGCCCTTGCCGAACTGGCGCTCGATCTGAGAGAGCGCGGCAGCCAGAGCTTTACTCTTGTCCATGGAGGATCCTTCGACGATACGCAGGGCAGTTGCGGACATTGGGTCGTGCTCCTTATGGCGAGGATTCGCGTGAGGGACAAACGGTTGCGAGGCAGCTCGGCGATAAAAGCAATGTACCCCATTTGTTCTAGGTTCGCAATATGTTCTTTTGCGGATTTTGTCTTTCTGACTGGACCAGGAGACAACGGAGCTGGTCGAACCGGCCATGCTGGATCGTCACGCCGTCGGCACTGCGTGCACAACTGAACAGACGCGGATCCACTTCTGGATCCTAATGCATCATCACCGCGCGGACCGTGGCCACTATCGGTGATGAGACCGCTGACTCGCGCTCCCGCCTCCTCGCACGGAAAGAGCGCGCCATGTTGAAGCGACGACGTTTCAAGCAGCAACTGACCCTTCAGGACCGGCTGTCGGCATGGGTGAAGCAGGTCCGCGAGCAGGCGTCCAAGCTACCTCCCGGGCCGGAGCGGGACGCGCTGCTCAAGAAGGCGCGCCAGGCCGACGTTGCCAATCATCTGAACGATTGGGTCAAATCGCCGGGGCTGCAGCCGCCGGAATAGCCGCCTACGCCGGGTTCCTCGAAGCGACCATGACCGGGATCAACGACGCGCGACTGGGCGCCGTCATGTTTCCGTAATCCTACGGCACCGAACCTTTTCGCGGTCTCGGGCCTTCTGTGGGGATGGGACCGCAACTTTTGGGGATCTCTGGTCATGACGAACAACGACACGCAGCACGATACGCTGAGGCGAAAGCCGCTGCTGGACGCCGCCCACGAGGAGATGGTGAAGTTCGAGCGCAAGGAAAACGAGTTCCGCAAGAAGGACCGCGAAGAGCGCGCCGCCGAGCTCCGTCTGCCGCTGAACGAGATCAAGGTTCATTAGACACTGCCAGGACCGCCGTCCGGAGCGGGCCAGGCCCGCCCGCGATGCGGCACTCCGCTCTGTTCCTTGCCCGGAACCTCCGATCGGCATCGCCGGTCGGGGCGCCGCGACCGGCGATGCACCAGGTAGCTAAATACTACCAGCAACCCATTGGCGAAGCGATGAAATCGCCAGGACCCCTACTGTGGATGGGGTTGTTTTGCCACTTTTGAGAGGCAAGGCGCGCCGGCGCCTTCGATAGGACGGCCCAGCACGTCAGTTCCGTCTGCAGCAGCGCCTGCTAGAGCACCGCCAGCAGAACCAGACCTATCACCAGCACGACGAAGCCAGCCGCCGTCGCGACGGCGAATGACCGCTCTACGTTATCCATATGATGCCACCCCGTTTCCGGCGCGCCACGTTTCCCCCATGGCTGCGCCGAACGGATAAAATCTTGCCGACGGGTGTGTCCGCAGTGGTGCGGACGGATGTCGAAATTGGGACCGGTACGGGGCCAGTGTGCGGCCTTTCGATCGCGCACCTGCCGGCGGTCCGCCTGTCAGGCTGTCGTCAGCCAGCCGGCTAGGGTCGCCCGGCTACCGGCCGGCGCGGGGCTCCTGCTCCTCCTGCGTCAGGCGCAGCGAGAAGGCGCGGATCGCGGGCGCCGCCAGCAGCACGACCGGCAGCATCGCGGCCCATGCGATCAGCCAGGACACCATCCAGTGCCGCACGAAGAGCATCGGGCTGCCGGCGGGAAAGCTGGCGATCCCCGCCGCGATCAGCGAGGTCAGCCCGGACTGGATGATGCCGAAGACGAAATGCGAGTAGCGGCGGGGAATGCCGAGCATGAGGCGCCCATGGTTGCTTGCCCGTGATCGGCAAGCAAGGCACATGCCGTCGAGCGGATCCGGCGCTTCGATTGGAACCGCGATGCGGGACCGCCGGTGCACCCCGGCCGGGCTCCAGGAACTTTGTTCATGGTCGGAGAACCACGGAGGCCGCGGGCGACATTTTTCTTGCCTGCGGAATATTGCGACGACCAACATGTTTGCAGGCACAAGGGTGAATCGTGGGAGGTGACCATGAATCACAGGGGCGTCGAGTTCACCATCGCCAAGACGGCGATTCCCGCAGTCTGGCAGTGGCAGTTCCGCATCGGCGACCGGATCAGGACCGGCAAGACCGAGACCAGGCTCGACCTGCTGGCGATCCGGCGCGTGCAGTTGCGCATCGACCGCGAGCTGAAGGCGATCGGGCGAAAGACGGCCTGAACCGTTTCGCCTTCTGCGTCATAGCGCGCGTCAATCGGCGCTGGGCAGCCGACGCATGGTGAACTCGATATCGCCGCCGGGCAATTCGCGCCAGGTCTCGACCTCGCTCATATAGCCGGCCTTGGGGTAGCGGGCGAAGAAGGCCTGCGCCCGCTCCCGTGCCGCCGCCCGCGGCAGCGTGAAGGTCTCGCGCAGATAGCCATCGCCGGCGGACTGGCCGGGCTTGCCGGCCGCCTTGCGCCGGCGCGCCATCCGCTCGGCGAGATCCCGCGGACGATCGGCCATGTCCTGCCTTCCTCTGCGCACTACGCTACCGACAATGTAGGGCGCGGGCCGGATCAAGAGGAGTCCTTCCGAGGAGCATTGTGCCTCCCCGGAACGGGTCAATTGGCGGCCGTCCCGCTCTTGGCCTTCTTCGGCGCACTGGTTGCGGCCGACGACGCCTTCGGCGCCGCCGGCTGCTTCGGCTGTTCGGCACGCATGCCACCCCAGGGATCGCTGGACGCCTTGGTATCCGGAATCTTCTTCAGTGTTTCCTTGTAGGCCTTCTCACGTTCGGCCTCGATGGCCTTCTCCTCCGGCGACTTGCTCGGGGCATCCTGCATCAAGTTGATGTTGGGCATTTGCGCGTAGGCAGGTCCCGCCAGCACGGCCAGCACCGCGGCCAAACGGAAAAGCTTCATCATTCACTCCTTAAGTCTTCCATGAGGCGCGGATCGCCCCGTGCCCTGTCATCCTCGTCAGCCCGGTCACGACCGGTGGCCGCTAGTGCCGATCCGATCGGCATGATTTGGGCGTCTGCAGCCAATCGTCCCAGATCGGACCGCATTTGGTGCACCCGCTCAGCGCGAGACCGAGCAGGCCCATGCAAAAGACGAGGATACAGCGACGCACCATCATCCACCCCTACCCAAGCCAGGCATCATATCGGGCCAAGTCAGGCATTTTCAAGCCGAGGCGGCCGGCGCCAGACCGGGTGACTTTGCCTCGCGGATGCGCGCACAATGCGGTGAAACATCCGGCAACACAGGAGAGCGCGACAGCAATGCAAACGCAGCCAGAAGCCGAGTTCGGCCCCGCCGACGCCAGTCGCATCCTCGGCGAGGTCTTTGCGCCCTGGGTCCAGGATCTCAACCTCGCGGTCGAGCGCATCGAGCATGTACAGCCCGCGGACGACCCGGACTGGCAGCCCGGCGCGCTGCTGCGCATGCCGTTTTCGGAGCGGCTGTGCCGCAACGGCGGCGTGGTCTGCGGCCAGGCCCTGATGGCGCTCGCCGATACCGCGATGGTGATCGCGATCCTCGCGGCCAATCGCGGCTACCGTCCCATGACCACGGTCGATCAGACCACGCATTTCATGCGCGCGATCGCCGCGTCCGACGTGCTGGCGGATGCGCGCGTGGTGCGGCTCGGGCGCACCATGAGCTTTGGCCGCGTCACGCTGCTCTCGGCCGCCGACGGCAAGCCGGCCGCGATGGTGTCGAGCGCGTTCGCGATGCTGCCGGGGTGAACGCGCCCTGAAAACAAGAGAGCCGCGCGAAGCGCAAGGCTCGAGGCGGCTCTCGATGGAAATCGTGTCGGGACAGCAAGCGCGATCGCGCTTGCCGTCATTGCGCCGGCAATGTCACTTGCCGAGGATCTCGTCGGCCGCGGTGACGACGCTGACGGTCGGATTCTTTCCGCAATAGGCGCCGAACTTCTTGGCATTCTCGATGAAGACGTCGGTGTCGATGATCGCATTGTCCTCGTCGCCCTTGTACCAGCCGTCCATCCAGGTCAGCACGACGCCGATGTTGTCCTCGCCGCTCTCGAGGAACTGCTTGCAGGTCATGGTCGAGAGGTCCCACTTGACGGCGTGGGCGGGCATCGAGGCCAGCGAGAGCGCTGCGGCGAACAAAATCGAAAGCGAAGTCTTCATCAATATCTCCATCGGCGCGTCGCGCCATAAAGGAAAGGCACTTGTGTAGGCTCTTTGGGTAGGCTCTTTGGGCAGGTTCGTGGGAGCGGCTCGCCGCTCTAACGTCGTAAACAAAGTCTGAAACGCCGTGCAAGTAGCGCCAGTATTGAGTTTAGTTCAACGTAATTTCTATGCACTACTTCATACTCATCGGCAGGACTAACGCGGATGATTGAGAAGCGCACATCGCAACGTCACCGTGTTTTCAAGGGCGGAAAGATCACGTTCGAAAACAGCGGCATTCCTTGCACGGTGCGAAACATGTCGGCGGGCGGCGCGGCGATCGACCTCGACACTCCCGTCATGGTGCCGCAATCGGTCACGCTCTCGATCGCCTGTGACCATTTCGTACGGCATTGTCGCACAGTTTGGCGCAGCGACAAGCGCGTCGGCCTCGCTTTCGTGCAATAGCGGGCGCGATGTGAACGAAGGTTCGCATCGCGTGCACACCACCATCATGACTGGCTCGCAATCACGCGCGTAACACCCGCGAGCGATGATGAGCCCCGCAACGTCGATCGACTCGACGCGGTCATTGGGCGGGCACTGCGCCTGCGCTGAGGCGGCCCTCAGCGCCAGCACGGCGGCGTGATGACCAGAATCCGCATTACCGCAATCCCCCACCTCTGGGGTACAAGCCAGCCCCCAATCGCGGAATAGCGATGTCCGGGTTCCGGGACCTCAGCAAATCTTGATCGGCCTTGACTTCGTCCGATCGCATTCGTGCCTATCTGTCGGCCCGCAGGGGACCTTTCACGGATGTTGCGGATCATTGCTCATGCGGCGCTGCTCATTGGCGCGCTTGCGCTCGGTGCCTGCGGCTTTGCCGACAGCCGCGCACCGGTGCCGGAATTCATGCGCATGAAGGAGCCCGAGCAGCCGCCGGAAGCGCCGCCCGACGTCAAGCGCGTGGTGCGCGAGCAGATCGACGTCGTCTTTCTCGCAACGTCCTATCCGCGCGAGGTTCACGTCGCCCCGCCGCATCGTGAGCTGCGAGGACCGGGCTGGACCGCGTGCGTCCGCGCGCAGCTCACCTCGGCGACCGGTACGTCGCTCGGCGCCCAGACCTACATCGTGACGATCAACGACGGCAGGGTCGTGGACCGCCGGCGCGCCGACGCCGACGACATCTGCGGCACGGAGACTTACGAGCCGATCTAGGAACCCGCCCCTGACGACAGGTTCCGGGAAAAACCTGTAGATGACCCGGAACGATCACCGCCTCCCCTTCTTGTTACCGCCGAGGGCAGTTTCGAGGAGGACATGATGAGGACGTTGACTATTGCGCTGCTGGCAGGCGTGGGGGCCTTGGCCGCCGCCTCGGGGGCCAAGGCTTCCGATATCTATACGACCAGCGAATACACCAATCCGGATCTCGTGCAGCAGGTGCGACTCGTCTGCGACGAGGATGGTCGCTGCTATCGCACGCGCGGCGGGTCGCGCGTGATCGTGCGCGATTCCTACAATTACATGCCGCGCGACCGCTACTATGAGCGCCGGAGCTATCATCGCCACTACGATGACGGCCCGCGCGCCGGCGTCGGCATTCGCGCGCCCGGCGTCAGCGTCGGCGTCGGTAGCTGGTGAGCGATGAAGGCTTGATGGTCGGAGACCGGGCGAGACTATTCGCCCGGTCCCGTGACCTCAGGTTTCGAGTGGATCGGCCGGCGTGATGTAGCGCGTCGATGACGGCAGCTGAGCGATGAAGCGGGCGAGCACCATGCCGGCGCACATCGCCACGACAAAGATGACGGCGGAGAGCGAGCCAAATCCGAGCGCGGTCAGCGCCGGCCCCGGGCAAAAGCCTACCAGCCCCCAGCCGATGCCGAAGATCGCCGGACCTGCGACGATCCTGGGATCGATGTCTCGCCGCGTCGGCAAATAGAATCGATCAGCGAAGAATGGACGCGGAAGCTTGAGAACGCGGCTGAAGCCGACGAAGGTCACGGCCACCGCGCCCGCCATCACGAAGGCGAGGCTTGCATCCCATGTCCCTGCCTGAATGCCGGCGACGTCCAGGAAGTTCAGCACCTTTGCGGGGTTCGACATGCCGGAGACGATGAGGCCGAGGCCGAAGATCAGTCCAATCGCGAATTGAACCAGGATTGCCATCGCCGTCAGTTCCAGTGCCGCATCAAGAACACGGTCGCCATGCCGGCGGCCATGAAGGTGATGGTCGCAACCAGCGAGCGCACCGACAGCCGCGACAGGCCGCAAACGCCGTGGCCCGAGGTGCAGCCGCTGCCCCACACCGAACCGAAACCCGTGAGCAATCCGCCGATGATCAGGAGGGCCGGCCCCGCCGCGATCGTCTGCTCCGGCAGACCTCCGGTGACGAGCCGGACCAGCACGGGCGCAGCAGCAAGACCGGCGACGAAGGCAAGGCGCCCAGCGAGTTCGCTGTCCTCATAGGGCGGAAACAGCCGCGCCGCGATGCCGCTGACGCCGGCGATCCGACCCGTTGCCCACATCAGCAGAACGGCCGCGAGGCCAATCATCGCCCCGCCAACGAGCGACGCGATCGGCGTAAAAGACGTCGTGACCATGACCTCTCCTGAGCGAGAGCGCCCTTGCGTAGGGCGCAAATACCATGGCCGCGCTATCCCAGCATCTCGGAAAGATGCGCGCATTGAGCTTGGTCAAACCAAAGCGTGACGGCCAAACGATATACTACAACATCGCGAGCCCGAAAGTCCGCGCAGTGCTGGAGATTCTTTGCCGGCTCTTCTGCGCCGGCAAGTCGGACTCTCGCCTTCGCAAAACGCGGGGAGCATGGGATGACCGACGACACCTTCATCGAGGGACCTCTCTACGAGAAGCGGAGGAAGGTCTATCCGCAATCGGTGCGTGGCCCTTTCCGCCGCATCAAATGGGCGATCCTGTGCGTCACGCTCGGGACCTATTATCTGCTGCCGTTCGTGCGCTGGAATCGCGGACCCGGCCTGCCCGACCAGGCCGTGCTGATCGACTTCCCGCATCGGCGCTTTTACTTCTACTTCATCGAGCTGTGGCCGCAGGAGGTCTATTATTTCACCGGTCTCCTCATCATCGCGGCGATGATTCTGTTCCTGATGAACGCGGTCGCGGGACGGCTGTGGTGCGGCTACATGTGCCCGCAGACGGTGTGGACCGACCTGTTCTACGCGGTCGAGCGTTGGGTCGAGGGCGACCGGCGCGAACGCATGCAGGGCGACAAGCGCTACTGGACGTTCGACCATCTTCGCAAGGTCGCGCTCAAGCACTTCCTCTGGATCATGATCGCCTGGTGGACCGGCGGCGCCTGGGTGCTCTACTTTTCCGACGCGCCGACGCTGGTGAAGGAGCTCGCGACCTTCCAGGCCCCGTTCATCGCCTATCTCTGGATCGGCATCCTCACCGCCACGACCTATGTCTTTGCCGGTCACGCCCGGGAGCAGATGTGCATCTACATGTGCCCGTGGCCGCGGATCCAGGCGGCGCTGACCGACGAATGGGCGCTCAACGTCACCTATCGGCGTGACCGCGGCGAGCCGCGCATGTCGGTGAAGAAGGCGGATGCCGCGCGCGCCCATGGCGATCCCGCCGGCGATTGCGTCGACTGCCATCAGTGCATCAATGTCTGCCCGACCGGCGTCGACATCCGCCACGGCATCCAGCTCGGCTGCATCCAGTGCGGCCTGTGCATCGACGCCTGCGACAACGTCATGCGCGAGATCGGCCGGCCCCAGGGCCTGATCGGCTACGACACCGACATCAACATGCAGCGCCGACGCGAGGGCAAGCCGGCGATCTACCGCATCATCCGTCCGCGCACGCTGATCTATGCCGCGGCCATCGCCATTGTGGGCAGCATCATGCTGTACACTCTCGCCACTCGCGCGACGATGGACGTCAACGTGCTGCACGAGCGCAATCCCCTCTTCGTCCAGCTTTCGGACGGCGGCGTGCGCAACGACTACACCGTGCGTATCCTCAACAAGAGTGCACAGCGATCGTTTGCGCTCGAAGTCTCCGGTCTGCCGGGCGCGACCATTCGCGTCGCCGGCATCGAGGCGGAACCTGGCGGCAAGCCCATCATCGAGGTCGGGCAGGATCAGACCCGCGAGGTCAGGCTGTCGGTACAGATCGGGCCCAGCGACCTGCCGAAGACCTCCCGCGACATCGAGATCACCATCACCGATACCGCCAGCGGCGGCCGCGCGAGCACCCGCGATCATTTCGTGCCGGGAGACTAGCCACGATTCCTCAGGGTCACCCCCGGCCGGATGCTGAATGGAATGTTAACACTACCGCTCGAATTGCGGCGGCGTGCCAACGGTATTTTCCAATCTTTGCGCTAAGCATGACCGGTGGCACGGGCTCAGCTCGCGTGAACGGGGACGACGGGACGTGGTCGACATCGCGCATCAGGCTGCGATCAATCCGGCATCGGCAAGGGATGCCGCGATGGCGCGCGCGCCTGTTCCGCTTGCGGCCGTCGACACCGGCCAATGGCGCGCGCTGGCGCAGCGGGCGATCGAGCCGAACGGATATTACCTGCCCGCCTGGGAGCTCGCCGTCAGCGCAACTGCGCGCGGTCGCACGGATGCCTTGGCGCTAGCCGCATTTGACGGCACTTCGGCCCGGCTGATCGGCCTGATGCCGGTGGTCTCACTCTGGCGCGCTTTGAAGATTCCCCTGCCCGCCCTGGTGAGCGCGCATCCCTATGGCACGCTGTGCAGCCCGCTGCTCGACCGCGACGCTCCGCTCGAAGCCGCTGCGCGTCTGCTGCAGCAGGCGCGCGAGGCCGGCGCGCATGCGCTCGTGCTGACCGACGTCGCGCTCGACGGCGCAGCCATGGCATCACTCAAGCAGGTGCTGAAGCGCGACCGCCTGAAGCCGAGAATCCTCAGCTCCTACATCCGCGCCAGCCTCGATGCGACGCAGGATGGAGACGCACTGTTGCGCGAGGCGCTCGGCGCCAAGAAGCTCAAGGAGCTGCGGCGCCAGCGTCACCGTCTCGAGGAGCACGGCCCCGTCGTGTTCGAGGTTGCGCGCAGCACCGACCAGATCGGACGTGCGCTCGAAACCTTTCTGCAGCTCGAAGCGAGCGGCTGGAAGGGCAAGCGGGGCACCGCGCTGGTTCAGCACGCGGGCGACGCAACCTTCATCCGCCGCGCAGTGCCCGCGCTGGCAGAGACCGCGCAGTGCGAGATCGTCACCCTTCGCGCCGGCGCGACGCCGATTGCCGCCGGCATCGTGTTGCGCCATCAGGATCGTGCCTTCTTCTTCAAGCTCGGGATCGACGAGCGCTTTGCAAAATATTCGCCGGGCGTGCAGCTCACGCTCGACCTCACCCGCCATCTCTGCGCCGACCCCGCCGTCGCCAGCGCGGACTCGACGGCGAATGCCGATCACCCCATGATCAACCCGATCTGGCGCGGACGCCTCGCGATCGGCGATGTGCTGATCCCGCTACGGCGGCACGACCCGGTCGTGGCGCTCATTCACGGCGCGCTGGTCGGCCTCAACGCCGCGCACGAGGCCGCGCGCGGCGTGGTTCGCCGGCTCCGAAAATAGAAAGCTACTCCGCCGCCTGCGCGTTGATCTCCTCGGAGACCTGGCGGATGGCGCGGGCAAGCAGGTTTGGATCCTGCGCGCCGGAGACGGCGTACTTCTGCGCAAAGACATAGGTTGGCACGCCGGAGATGCCCTTGTCGGCGGCTTCCTGCGCATCTGCCGAGACGCGCGCGACGTCCTCGTCGGTGGCGAGGCGCTTGCGCACGTCGTCGGCATCGAGGCCGATGTCGGCCGCTGCCTGCACCAGCACGTTCACGTCGGTGAGATCGCCGCCGTCGCGGAAATACAGCTCCATCAGGCGCTGCTTCATCTCGGGCGCCTTGCCGATCGCGTCCGCCCAGAGGATCAGGCGGTGGCAGTCGGTCGTGTTGGGCTGGCGCGCGACGAGCTCGGGCTTGTAGAGGAGCCCCTCCTCGCTCGCGGCCGCGACGACGCGTCCCGCAATGCCCTTATAGGCTTCGACCGAGCCGAACTTCTGGGTGAGATAGGCCTCGCGGCTGATGCCCTCGCGCGGCACCCAGGGATTGAGGAAGAAGGGACGGAAATTGAGCTTGACCGGAACGTCAGGCACCAGCGCCAGCGCGCTCTCGATGCGATGCTTGCCGATATAGCACCAGGGGCAGACCACATCAGAGACGACGTCGATCTGGAGCGGTTTCAGCGTGCTCATGTCAGGCGCCTCCTTCGGGCACTTCGAGGGTCCGCCCGAACATAGGCCGAACCGGAGGCGGCGCAAGGCACCCGTCCTGCATGGCTCACGACTTCACCTCTGCGGTTATTGTGACCGGTTCTCCCCGCCCCGATACTCACGGCCACGATCAAGCCCAAAGAGGAGACCGCGATGAACGCCATTTTCGAGCCGGAAGGCGATCTGTTCCGGGCCACCGAGCATGCCGGCGGGCCGTGGTCGCCGGACATGCTGCAGGGAAGCGCCACCACCGCGCTGATGACCCGCGAGGTCGAGCGCCTCGCCGCCAAATCCGGCTTTGCGGTGCGGCGTCTGACCTTCGATCTGTGGCGGCCGGCGGGCCTGCGCCTGTTCAGGGCGGTCAGCGAGCTGCTGCGCGACGGTCGCAAGGCCAAGACCCTGCAGGTGCGGCTGATGGACGGCGAGACCGAGATCGGCCGCTGCACGGCGCTGCTGACGGCGCCGAGCGGCGAGTCGCCCATCGATCCATTCGCGAGGCCCTTGGCCCCCGACAGTGGTCCCGAGGCCGGCAGCCCGCCGCCCGCCTTTGCGCAGAAATGGAGCCGCTATTTCCAGAATGTGTCGGTGCGCCTCATCGAGGGCGCCCTGGAGAAGCCGGGCCCGGCGGCAGCCTGGATGCGGCTCGATGCGCCGCTGGTCGAGGGCGAACCCAACACGCCGTTGCTCCAGGCGGTGCAGGCCGCGGACTTCTCCAGCGGCGTCGCGCAGATCGTCGACATGCGCCAATGGACCTTCATCAACCCGGAGATCAGCCTCTATTTCTTCCGTCCGCCCGAGGGCGAATGGATCCTGATCCGCGCCGCGACGCGCGTCGGCGCCCATGGCGCGGGCCTCACCACGGCGACACTGAGTGACCGCAACGGGCCGTTCGCGGAGGTGATGCAGGCCATGAGCTTCGAGCGGCGCGAAGCCGTGCAGGCTCAAGCGTCCTGATCTGCAAGCGCGACCAAGGCGGCCTCGGAGGCGGCATCAACAGGCATGAACATCTCGACGCGAAGCTCCTGCAGCGTGACGTCCTGCGGGGTGCCGAGCGTCAGCACCGCACCGATCAAACCAACGCCGATATCGCCCTTGCGCAGGCGCACCTCGCAGAGCGGCCCCGGGGCCGCGTTGTCCTCGGTCGCCTCAGGCAGCTGCGGCAGCCGCATCAATTCGCGCCAGGTCGATTGCAGGGCCTCATCGAGCGGCGCGGCCATCGCCTCATGCCGCGCCCGCGCCAGCAGCGCGGCTGCGACAATCGACCAGTTCTCGACGAAAGGCTTGAGTTCGTCGGCAGCGAGGAACATGCGCATGTGGTTGAGCGGGCGCTGCATGCGGAGAGGGCCAAGCAGCATGGTCATCAGGCGCGCGGCGGCGCGATTGGCCTGCATCACGTTCCAGCGCCGGTCGGTGACGATCGCCGGGAACGGCTCGTGACGGCTGAGCAGCAGGTCGATGGCACGCCGCGCCTCGGCAAGCTCCGGCGCCGACAGATCGCGCTCGCCATATTGCCGCGCGAAGCCGCCGGCCTCGAGCAGCGCATTGCGATCGCGCAACGACAGATCGAGCGCGGACGCGAGCTGCAGCAGGATGTCCCGGCTGGCCGCCGCCTTTCCGGTCTCGACATAGCTCAGATGCTTGACCGAAATGCCGGCCTCGAACGCCAGCTCCGCCTGGCTCAATGCACGACGGGTGCGCCAGCCGCGCAGGAGATCGCCGATGGGATTGGCCGGCCGCAATCGCCGGAAGGAGCGTGTGTCCATCCGCCGATTATGCGAGCGCTGCTCCGTCCTGTAAACGGCGCTAGCGCAGCCCGGCCGCCATCTGCTTCAGCCGTTCGGCGGTGCGCTCGTCCGCCGGAAAGAACGTCTCCAGCGCCAACTCCGACAGGGTTATGTCGACCGGCGTGCCGAACACCATGGTGGTGGAGAAGAAGCTGAGGATCTCCCCGCCATGCCTCAGCTTGAAGGGGATCGCGACGTTGTCGGCTGGCAGCGGCGCCGAGCGCGCCGGAATCGGATAGCTCTTCAGATCGTTGTACAGCTTGATCAGCTCCGGATCGGCCGTCGCCTCGCACTGCCGGTGCAGCCGTTCCAGGAGATGCCCGCACCACTCGGCGAGATTGACCGTGCGCGGTGCCAGCGCCTCGGGATGGAAAGCCAGCCTCAGCACGTTGACGGGCTGGCCGAGCAGATGCTGCGGGATGCCGTCGAGCAGCGGCGCCACCATGCGGTTGGCGGAGACCAGGTTCCAGTGCCGGTCCACCGCGAGCGCCGGATTGGGCTCATGTGCTTTCAAGACGAGGTCGATCGCCGCACGGGCTGATTTCAAGGCGGGATCCTCCAGCGGGCGCTGCGGAAAGGCCGGAGCGAAACCGGCTGCGACCAGCAGCACGTTGCGTTCGCGCAAGGGCACGTCGAGCCGCTCGGCGAGCCTGAGCACCATGTCGCGCGAGGGCGCGGCGCGACCGGTCTCGACGAAGCTCAAATGCCGCGCCGAGATTTCGGCTTCGCCGGCAAGATCGAGCTGGCTCATGCGGCGGCGCTGCCGCCATTCCCGCAAATGGTCGCCGATATGGACCGGCTGGCTGCGTTCGGTACGTACGGTGGATGCATGTGCGTTCATGATCAAAAACTAGCACGCGAATTTAGGCGCTTCCATTACCACCGAGGTAATCGAAATGGGGGACGAGCACGCGCATCTTTGGTCGCAACAGGAGATGACCATGATCGCGTTGCTGCTCTACCGGACCGTCGCAGACCACGTCTTGCCCTGGGCCATGGCGTTCGCAACCCGGATGCTGGCGCGCAGCCTCAACATGCCGGAGCCGCTGCTGCATTCGACCGGCGACTATGTGGTCGCGCAGGTCATCGCCTTCGAGCACGGCGTCGGCAGGAGCCTCTGCCCGTTCCGGCTCGCCCGTCTGCTCCGCGCCTGGTGGCGCGGTCGGCGCTAAAGTTCCACCCCAGCCCAACCAAGGAGACCTGAGATGATCGATGCATCCACCTTCCTGCGCCGCGCCCTCTTCGCCGACGCCCTCTTCAGCGGCGTCGCCGCGCTCGGCTTCACCTTCGGCGCGAGCGCTTTCGCTGCGCTGTTCAACCTGCCCGAAGCGCTGCTGCGCGAGAGCGGCCTGTTCCTGATTGCCTACACCGCCCTGGTCGGCTGGCTCGCCTCGCGGGCCACGGTCGCGAAGTCGCTGGTGCTGCTGGTCGTGATCGGCAATGCCGCTTGGACCGTCGGCAGCATCGCGCTGCTGCTCTCGGGCGCGGTGTCGCCGAACCTCGCCGGCGAGCTCATGGTCGTCGCGCAAGCCATCGCCACCGGCGTATTCGCCGAGCTGCAATATGTGGGTTTGAAGAGGAGCGGGCGCGCCGTCGCGGCGTGATCGCTTCGTGGCGGCTCCGCGGCGCAAACCGGGGAACGCGACGGCTTCGTCATATCGGATCGTATCCGGATGCATGCATGACCTCGCGTTCTCGCAGCGGATTTCGCCCGAGCTTTGCTTCGTTGCTTGCGCCCTTCGGTTGCCGGAGGGCGCAGGGAAGGCCGGGCGCCGGTGGCACCCGAGTCCGTGTACAAGGACATGCACACGGGGTGGACCACAGGTGTTGCCGGTCGCCCGGCCTTCCCTGCGCGGATGGTTTTAACGGTGTCCTTCGTGCTCTCCTCGGGGAGCGTTGCACTATTGCCCCCGTCGCCTTGCGGCTTCTCTGATGCGCGCACCCGGTCGGGCCGCCGCATCACCGCAAGCCTTGACGCACAGACCCCGGGCGTCAGGACCACACGACTTCTCCGTCCGCGGACGATTTGGCCTCAGCGCCCGGGGCTTGGTGTGCGCACCCCAGACCATCGACCAAACCGCTGTGACCGCGCCGTGTCGTATGCGCATCGCCTGAGACTCACGGTTGCCCGCCCTGTCCTCAAGCCAATCGCGCCGGCGCTACCGCGTCCACCGCACCCCGGCCCGCATCTCGTGACGATCGCGAAGCGCCCCTCTGGCAGGGCCGGGATAGGCAACACATGCCACAAATCCGAAATTCGGAAAAGCGATATATTTCTGCGCGCCGAGATTGACAGATTTTGGGTGTTTTGCCCGACGCCTCGCCGGTAGGCAGCGAGTACGGCGAGTGGCGCGGAAAAGCGATGGGTTTCGCAAGGGCTCAATTCAACCTACGGGGCCAGAGGCGCTCGCGCAGCGAGCCTCGAAGTATGAACGACCTCGATGCAAGCGGGCCGCCCCCTTCGAGGGCCGCCGAAGAGGCGGGCCGCCTCAGGGTGACGGTCAGACATCTGAACGCGCTGTATCAACAGCGTCATTGCGAGCGTAGCGAAGCAATCCAGAGTCTTTCCGCGGTTGGATTCTGGATTGCTTCCGCCTTCGCCAAGGCTTCGGCGGACAAGTCGCTTTCGCTCGCAATGATGGAGTGGTGGAGACTCCGCTGCATTTCAGCCGGCAGCCTGAGGATCAATCAGGGGGACTCGTGAAAGCCGGTGGGTGCTGCGCGAGGCTACGCCTTGGCGCGACCGACCTTGCCGGGGAAGTGCTTGCCGTTCAGCTTCTTCTTTTTCGTAGCCGTGCTTTTCGCGCCCGCCTTCTGCGCCTTGCGCTCGGCCCGCGCCTTCACCTTGGCGGCTTCCGCCCTCGCCTCGGCGCGCAGCTTCTTGCGCTTCTTCTCGCAGGAATCGCACTTGCAGCCGATCGGCTTCAGATAGGCTTTGAAATAGTCGGTGCCGTAATCGTAGTTGATCTCGTCGCCCGGCTCGATGTTCCTGATGGCGCGGATATAGACCTTGCGCTCGCGCGGGCGGACGTCCGATTCCGCGTTGGGGCGGCAGGAATGGTTGATGTAGCGCGCGAGGTTCTTGCGCACCGATCCGTCGATGGTCCAGCGCCCGTTGAGCTCGAACAGATATTTGTTCTCGATTTCGTCCTGCTCGGGAATGCGCGAGTCCAGGATCGGTCCGAAATAGCGGATGATCCGGGTCCCCTTCTTGATCGGCTTGGTGGCGAAGAGGCCGAGCCCGGTCTTGGAGCGGCCGACGCGATAAGGTTTGTTCGAGGTGGGTGGCATGATCAGGAGAATGAGAACGCGAACGAGGCCCGCACGGCTTAAGCGAAGCCGCTCTTGTAGAACGATTCCGCGCCGCTGTCAGGTATATCGCGTCGCTGTTTGAACCTTGCCCACAATCAAGACGTCTGATGGGACGAAGTTCCCAGTCCATCAAAGCTTCACATGAACCGTGTCACCGCAATAGGCTTCGCCGTCCTGATGGCTTGCATCGGTCTGAGCCGCGCCGACGCCCAATCCCTGGGCAGCAGCTACACCTCGACGGCTCCAAAAGATTGCCGGCAGATCGGCAAGCCCGGCGCGCTCGACGGCAGCAGCACGCGGGTTTGTCCGGGCAAGGACGGCCTGATCGTGCTGATCGCCGAGGACGATCTTCGCGAGATCGTCTCGGTCGGGCGCAGCCGCAAGGCAGCAGCCGAGGAACCGGCAGCCAACGTCTGGTTCGGGCCGTTCAATTCATCGGAGACGACCATCGAATGGCGCGCGGCCGGCGCAAGGCCGTTCGCGATCATCCAGCGCTGGCACATCGCCGACAATTCCGATCCCGACAAGCAGGGTCGGCCGAACACCAAGGCCATGCTGGTCGTGACCCGGCTGCCGCCGGGTCCGGTCTGCCACGTCGCCTATGTCGATGGGATCGCCAACCCGAACGCCAACGAGCTCGCGCGCAAGGCCGCCGACGATCTCGCCCGCGGTTTCGCTTGCGGCAAGGACGAGGTCAAGATCATCGGCGCGCGCGGCCGCGCCGTCGAGCTCGCGACAATGCGCTAGGCATTGTCCTTGATGCGGCGGTAGCGCGCCAGCAGGCGCTCGCCCTTCGCGGCAATGCGCCTGGCCGCTGCCACCGTCCTCGGAACAGGCTCGCCCCAGGCATGTGCCGACAATGCGTGCCGGGTCGGCTGACCCTTGGCATCGACCAGCGGTGGCACTTTGGCGCGGCCGTAGAAGCGAACCGCCCAGCTTCCCTTCCGGCGCATTTCCTGCGGGGTCATCTCGGATTGTTTCTTGGTGACGCCTGGTCGCAGATGGGAACCCTGCTTGCGGGCGAAAGCCTTTCTGCCAGCTGCTGTCAGCCCGCCCCGCGGATCCTTTTCGCGCGCGGAGGCGACGCGCTTGCGCGAGGACTTTGAGGTCTTCTTTGCGTTACGCTTGCCGGTTTTCCTGACAGATTTCTTCGCAGACTTTGCCTTGGAGGATTTCGACTTGGAAGGCGTCTTCCTCTTGGAGGTCTTCTTCGCTGCCACGCGCATGTTGTCCACGAGGTTGGGATAGCGTCGCCCGGCGCGGCGGGCGCGTGCCTTCGCCGCCGATTTCTGTGCAGGACTGAGATGCTTGGATGCCTTACCCGCGCGTTTACGGGGGTTGGCACGTTTCCAGGGAGAGCGCGATGCCTTTGCCATGGCGCATCAACGCTTGAATAAAGCAAGAGTTGCGTCACACCTGGTGATCAGGAGCCGGGCAGCTTATCGGTCACTGGAGCGGTCAGCATCGTCTCGAGCAGCCGCTCGGCCGTCGTTCCCTCCGGCAGCCGCGCGAGAATGTCCTTCAGCCGTCCGTCGAGCAGCAGCATGGTGAAGCCGTGAACCAGCGACCAGGCTCGCGCGATCGCGGCGCCCTGGTTCAGCGTCAGCGCGTCGCCGCTGATCTGCTCCTGCCGCATCATGCCGATCGCATTGGTAAGGCCCGCGAAGGATGCCTCGGCCGCCTCGTGCAGCGACGGCCTCGAATAATCCAGCCGCTCGGTGCGGAACATGATGCCGTACATGCCAGGATGGGCCTGCGCATAGGCGATGTAGGCTTTCGGCCGCGCCAGCGCGGCTTCGAGCGGCGTGGTGGCGGCATCGCACGAAGCGTTCATGACCGCGTTGAACTGGCGGAAGCCGACGGCCGCGAGCTCGCTGAGCAGGCCCGTCAGGTCGCCGAAATGATGGGTGGGAGCGGCATGCGAGACGCCGGCCTCGCGCGCCACCGCGCGCAACGTCAGGCCAGCGAGCCCGTCGCGCTCCAGCACCCGTTCGGCGGCCTGGAGCAGCGCCTCGCGGAGCGCGCCGTGATGATACGGCGTCTCGGTCTTGGCGGTTCTGGCGCGCCGCGAGGCGCGCGATGCCGCGGTCGAGGTGGTTTTTCTTAGGGCACGCGGGCTGCGCGCCGCGTCGCCCTTGGTGTCTGTCTTGGCCATTTGCAAGCTATATGACGCAATATTGACAGTGTAAAGATTTCGCTTGACGAAAGCTGCGATCGGGTCTACTCAATCTTTACGATGTAAAGATAAGGGAGGATTCGCCGTGCAGCACGACGCCATGGCCGAGCGCAGCAACAATATCGCGCCGATCCCATTCGAGGCCGACGCGCCCTTCCTGAAGATCGTCGGCGAATTGCCGCGCGAGCTGAACGGCACGCTCTATCGCAACGGCCCCAATCCGCAGTTCGATTCGCCCGGCGCGCACTGGTTCGTCGGCGATGGGATGCTGCACGCCTTCCATCTCGAGAACGGGCGCGCCAGCTACCGCAACCGCTGGGTCCGCACGCCGAAATGGCTCGCCGAGCACGACGCCGGCCGCGCGCTGTTCGGCGGCTTCGGCCGCAAGCTGCCGGATGCGCCGGCAAACCTGACCGATGGCGGCGTCGCCAACACCAACATCGTCTTCCACGCCGGCAAGCTGCTGGCGCTGGAAGAAGCGCACCTGCCGACGGAGATCGAGCCGGGCACGCTGGCGACGCGCGGCTATCACAACTACCAGGGCCGCGTCGCCGGCAGTTTCACCGCGCATCCCAAGATCGATCCCGTCACCGGCGAGCTGGTGTTCTTCGGCTACAACGCTGCGGGCCCGCTGACGCCTGCCCTCTCCTACGGATCGATCGACGCAACAGGCAAGGCGACGCGGTTCGAGCGGTTTGAGGCGCCCTATGCCAGCATGGTGCACGACTTCATCGTCACCGCGAACCATGTGCTGTTTCCGATCCTGCCGATCACGGGCAGCATGGAGCGCGCGATGAGCGGACGGCCGCCTTATGCCTGGGAGCCGGACAAGGGCGCCTATGTCGGGGTGATGAAGCGCAGCGGCACGGCCAAGGACATTGTCTGGTTTCGTGCCGAAGCGTGCTACGTCTTCCATGTCATGAATGCGTGGGAGGACGAAAACCGCATCGTCGCCGACGTCATGCAGTTCGAGGAAGCGCCGCTGTTTCCGCATCCGGACGGCCGCCCCACCGATCCCGAGAAATCGCGCGCCCGCCATTGCCGCTGGACCTTCGATCTCGCAGGCAATACCGACCGCTTCCAGCAGACCTACCTGGACGACCTCACCGGAGAATTCCCGCGCATCGACGATCGCCGCGCCGGGCTGAAGAGCCGTCACGGCTGGTACGCCTGCGCCAATCCGAAACTGCCGATGTTCGGCGCGCTGTCGGGCATCGTCCATGTCGACGGCAACGGCAGGCGGCTCGGCCAATATCTGCTGCCGGCCGGCGACACCATCTCCGAGCCTGTTTTCGTCGAGCGATCCAGGGATGCCGCCGAAGGCGACGGCTGGCTGCTCGCGGTGGTCTGGCGTGCGCGGGAGAACCGCAGCGATCTCGCCGTGTTCAACGCCACCGATATCGAGGCGGGTCCTGCCGCCCTGGTGCAGCTCGGACATCGCGTCCCCGACGGCTTCCACGGCAATTGGGTCGGCGCGGCGTAGCCCTCGTCAACGGGCGCGAGGAGATCGCGATCCCGGAATCCACGTGGATATTGCGTGGTCAAAGAAAGCCCGATGCACATGCTCTCGATCACCGCGTATTCCACCGCTGTCATCGCCCCGGCCGGCGCCGTACTTGCATGCTTGGCGATACGGCTGCGCCGGCGAAGCCTCACGTTCTTCGAAGGCGGCGTCCTGCTCGCTGCCGGCCTTCTACTCGCGGCCGCACTCCCGATGGTGTCGCGCCTGCCCTGGACGGGGTTGGTCGACGAGATGACCAGCCAGCTCGTTGCAGCACTTCATTTTCTGGAGGTCGTTTACGTCGTCTTGACATTGTAAGAGACGGGTGGTCCGGCGCGGCTCCCTGTCTCGCGCATCGCGCTCTGCTTGTTGCGGTTCCGAATCCCGCGCTGCTGGTCCCGGCCTGGCATTCTGGTCGGGGGCTGCCATGCGCTATCTCGTACGCGGTTGTCTTCACAAAGTGATATGCCGGGCATCGCCGGATCAAGTAGGGTGCGGCAGTCTGCGCCCTGCCCACGACCGCGAAACAGGAATGACGATGAAGGACGTATTCGCCCGCCTCGCCTCCGACCTCCTCTCCGTTATCATCTTCCTGGCCGTCTATCTCCTCACCGACAACGTGATCCTCGCAACGGCGGTGGCGATTGCCGGCGCGTTCGCGCAGGTGCTCTATGCGCGCCTCAAGGGACAGCCGCTCCACTACATGACCTATGCGAGCCTCGCTCTGGTCATCGTGCTCGGCGGTATCACGCTGCTGACCAATGATCCGCGCTTCATGCTGGCAAAACCCTCGATCGCACATTTCGCGATCGGCGCGATCATGCTCAAGCGCGGCTGGATGCTGCGCTACATGCCGCCCGTCATCGTCGAGACCGTCCCGGAATATGTCACCATCGCGGGCTATGCTTGGGCGGCGCTGATGTTCGTGATCGGCGCCGGCATGATGGCAGTCGCCGCCACCGGCGATCTGAAGCTCTGGGCGTTCTATCTTATGGTGGTCGCAGGCGGCGCCAAGATCCTGGCTTTTGCCGTGCAGTACTTCGTTCTGCGGCTGATCGTAACCAACCGCCGACGCGCCGCTGCCCGCGCCTAAATGCCCTACCGGAGCGTTAGGCAGGAGCTGCGAGTTGGGCTATAGGCTCGGCCAGGGACGGCCGCGGATCGTCGCGGACCGCCGCAATCTGTTCGGGAGACGGGAATGGCCGTAGACGGCAACTGGAATCTGACCATGACGACGCCGATGGGCGAGCGCCAGGCGACGCTGAGCCTGAAGGCTGCTGGCGGCACGCTCACGGGCACGCAGGGCGCGGAAGGCAATACCACCGAGATCTTCGACGGCACCGTCTCCGGCGACAACGTCTCCTGGAAGGTCTCGATCGACAAGCCGATGCCGCTCACGCTCGAATTCACCGGCACGGTCTCCGGCGACAGCATCAGTGGCGAGATGGGCATCGGCCCGATGGGCAGCTTCCCGTTCACGGGCGCGCGGGCGTAAACCGCGCGCTGCACCGATGCGTGCGCTCCTCCTCATCGCGGCGGCAGTCCTGTCTGCCGTAGCACAGGCCGCGCGCGCAGGTGACAGCGAACCGGCGTGGCGCGCGAGCGCGCTCGCTCTGGTGCCGGCAGGCTATGTTGCCGGCACCGCTTATCGAACCGAGGGGTCGACCGGTTATCTCGCGGTCTATCCCGCGACATCGAACGATCCGAAGACACCGGGGAGCGTCTTTGCGGCGCGCCAGGTTCTGGTCGTCACGCTGACTGCGGACGCGACGCGGGCGACGTCAGCCGAGCTGAAGCCGCGCACCGGGCCGGCCCCTGATAACGACGACAATGATTTCGCCGGGATGCACGCCGAGCTCGCCGCCAAGCGCGCAAAGCTGCCTGCTGGCACCGAGCCCTGCGATCTCGGCGCCTGGTCCATCGACAAGGATTCCAGCGGCCTCAACGTGCGCGCCGAGCCGTCGATCAAGGCGCGCGTGCTTGGCACATTGCCGCCGCCCTACCGGCTGAGGCTCGGCGGCGCCGAGAACACGCCCGAGGGCGGCTGGCTGACCGAATTCCGCATCATCGGCTTCAGGGACGGCTGGTTCCTGATCGAAGACGCGAGGCCGCCGGGCAAGGACTATGAGGACGAGACGCGATATCCGCGCAGCGCGCCGAGGCCCTATGCCGGGCGCGGCTGGGTCGCCTCGAACAAGGTCGGCGCGAACTATGCCAGTGGCACCACGCGCATGGGCGGGCTGTTTCAGGCGCCCTTCATCGATGCCAAATGGATGCCGGCCCAGCGCGAGCTCGGCGGGCCGCTCGACACCGACGGCGGCCCGAAGCGCATCTTCGCCTGCAGTGGGCTCTGGGGTCTGGTCGAGAGCCACGACGGCGTCCGCGGCTGGTGGCGCGCGCTGTGCTCCAACCAGGTCACGAATTGCAGTTGAGGCGCTGAAGCATTGGCTTCGTCATGGCCGGGCTTGTTGTTCAGCCATCCACGGCTTCTTTGCGGCACTAAGAACGTGGATGCCCGGGCCTTCGCCTCGCCGAAGCGGCTTCGGCCGCGCAGGCGGGACAAGCCCGGGCATGACGATCATTGTTACGGCACGAGCATCTTCCCCCGCGCGCGTGCGGGTGAAGCAACTAGCCCAAATTCAACTCCTTGAAGAAGTCGTTGCCCTTGTCGTCGATGATGATGAACGCCGGAAAATCGACGACCTCGATGCGCCAGATCGCTTCCATGCCGAGCTCGGGATATTCGAGCACCTCGACCTTCTTGATGCAGTGCTCGGCGAGGTTCGCCGCGGCGCCGCCGATCGAGCCGAGATAGAAGCCGCCGTATTTCTTGCAGGCCTCCCGCACGCTAGGGGCGCGGTTGCCCTTGGCGACCATCACCATCGAGCCGCCGGCAGCCTGGAACTGGTCGACGAAGGAATCCATGCGGCCCGCGGTGGTCGGACCGAACGCGCCGGAGGCGTAGCCCTCGGGCGTCTTGGCGGGACCGGCATAATAGACCGGATGGTTCTTGAAATAGTCCGGCAGCGGCTCGCCCTTCTCCAGCCGTTCGCGCAGCTTGGCGTGGGCGCTATCGCGCGCGACGATCATGGTGCCCGTCATCGAGACCCGCGTCTTGATCGGATATTTCGAGAACGTCGCCAGAATGTCCTTCATCGGCTGGTTGAGGTCGATCTTGACGACCTCGCCGCCGAGCGACTCTTCGACCTGCGGCAGGTATTGCGCGGGATTGTGCTCGAGCTCCTCAAGATAGACGCCGTCCCTGGTGATCTTGCCGAGCACCTGGCGGTCGGCCGAGCAGGACACGCCAAGCCCGATCGGCAGCGAGGCGCCGTGGCGCGGCATGCGGATCACCCGCACGTCGTGGCAGAAATACTTGCCGCCGAACTGCGCCCCGACGCCGAGTGACTGCGTCATCTTGTGGATTTCCTTCTCCATCTCGACGTCGCGGAAGGCGTTGCCGTCGGGCGAGCCGTGCGTCGGCAACGCATCGAGATAGCGCGCCGAAGCGAGCTTCACCGTCTTCATGCACAGCTCGGCCGAGGTACCGCCGATCACGATGGCGAGGTGATAAGGCGGGCACGCGGCGGTGCCGAGGGTGAGGATCTTTTCCTTCAGGAACGCGAGCAGCCGGTCCTTGGTCAGCACCGAGGGCGTGGCCTGGAACAGGAAGCTCTTGTTGGCGGAGCCGCCGCCCTTGGCCATGAACATGAACTTGTAGGCGTCATCGCCCTCGGCGTAGATCTCGCACTGCGCCGGCATGTTGTTGGCGGTGTTCTTCTCCTCGTACATCGAGAGCGGCGCGACCTGCGAGTAGCGCAAATTGCGGCGCAGGTAGGCGTCACGCGCGCCTTCGGACAGCGCCGCCTCGTCGTCACCGTCGGTGATGACGTTGCAGCCCTTCTTGCCCATGATGATCGCGGTGCCGGTGTCCTGGCACATCGGCAGCACGCCGCCAGCCGCGATATTGGCGTTCTTCAAGAAGTCCAGCGCGACAAACTTGTCGTTCGGGCTCGCCTCGCCGTCCTCCAGGATCGCGCGGAGCTGCTTCAGATGGCCGGGGCGCAGAT
The DNA here is from genome assembly GCF_025200905.1 of Bradyrhizobium yuanmingense. Taxonomy (NCBI): domain Bacteria; kingdom Pseudomonadati; phylum Pseudomonadota; class Alphaproteobacteria; order Hyphomicrobiales; family Nitrobacteraceae; genus Bradyrhizobium; species Bradyrhizobium yuanmingense. The sequence goes on from NZ_CP104173.1 coordinate 4,781,681, forward strand.
AGTGGTTGATGTCGCCAAAGGCCGCCTCCGACAGCGCCCGCAGCGCCTCGCGCGACACCACCAGCATGTCCTTGCCGAGCACCTTCTCGACCCTGACGCCCTCGGACGAAATCTTCTTGTAGGGCGTCTCGTCCTTGCCCAGCGGGAACAGCGGGGTGTGCTTGTAGGGCGGAACGGGCTTGGACTGGTCGGGGAAGGCGGTGGGAGCGTTCATGGGGCAAATCTCGGGGTTTTGGGGCCGTGGCGGGCCTCTCAGCATAGAAGCGTTCTAAGCGCATTCTAGCCAGAAAAGAAAGGGAGCGGTGCGCATGGGAGGGGTAGGTTCGGCACGGGAAGGCATTGGCACAGCTCGTGGAAATGCCTCTGCCCACCCTTGCGATTCGCGTCCGCCGACGCTTGAATGCGTGCCCTAAGGGGCTTTTCATCATGACATTGAAACTGAACGTCCGCGGCGCGATCCTGGTCGCCGCCGCCTTCACCGGCCTTGTGGCTCTGGCTTCGCCTGCCCGCGCCGATCGCTGCGACGACAGCGCCAAGGAGCTGGCGAGCCAGGTCGATCGCCTCAAGGTGAATTTTCGCGCCGCCAATGTCGTTTACCTGACGCACCCGGCGGCCAAGGAGCTGTCCGTGGGTTGCCGCGGCGACAAATATTCCATCGAGCTCTACGCCAAGGGTGATCGCAAGCCGAAGCCGGAATTCTACGCGCTGGTCGGCTCGATGGCGGCGATCGTCTTCACCGTGACCAAGGACGACACCACGACGGGAGCGACGCGCTGCCTGAAGCGGATGGGTCTATTGCGCGGCGACAAGGTCACCATGCGCTACCGCCGGCTCAACATGGAATGCACTCGCACCAAGACAGAGGCGTCCATCGCCATCACGCGCGGCAAGGACGAATAGGGGCGCAGTTGGGCCGCGACGGGTCGCCACGTACTCCGTCGTTGCGAGCGCAGCGAAGCAATCAAGTCTGTCGCCGCGGAGAGAGTCTGGATTGCTTCGTCGCAAGGGCTCCTCGCAATGACGGGGAGAGGCCTCGTCGTCTCCGTTTGCACCGCGCGGATGCCACGCGTGCACAGCCTTCACCGCGCCAATTCCCTCACATTTTAACGATTGGCTTGAAGGAAATTTCGCTCCTCGCAGGGCAGGCTTGATTGTTTCCATGTGTGAGGATTTGCGGATGAAGGTTTCTACCGTTGCGCCCCCGCCGATCGCGATCGTGGTTCCGAACTACGACACGACCAAGCCGCAGGACGATCAGACAAAGGTCAAGGACGAGAATCCGACCTTCAAGCCGCAGCCGCCGGCGCCGCTGCCGCCGGGTCAGGGCACGCGGATCGATCAGCTCGCCTGATCAGGCGTCCCGAGACCGAAGCGCCCGATCCGGTCGATCGGGCTTTTGGCGTGTCCGGCCGCATCTTTGCCGGATAGCTGCACGAGGATCATGCGCCGTTCACTCGGGACCTGCGCATGTTCGCACGGCTGCTATTGCGGAACACGGTGTTCGTCGTCGGCATGGGCGCGCTGCTGTTCGCGTGCGCGGGGACGCTGCATTGGCCGTCGGCCTGGGCCTTCCTCGCAACCTCCGCCCTGCTCGGCCCACTCTGCGGCTGGTGGCTCTACCGGACCGATCCGGCGCTGCTCGCCGAACGCCTGCGGCCGGTGCTGCAAAAGGATCAGCCCGCCGCCGACAAGATGTTCATGGCGCTGTTCATCGTCGCCATCCTGGCCTGGCTTGTCCTGATGGGGCTCGACCGGCGTGTTCGATCCTCTGACATGTCGACGGCGTTGCAGGTGCTCGGACTCGGGCTGTTCCTGGGCTCGACACTGTTCACCATGTGGGTGTTCCGCGAGAACTCGTTCGCCGCGCCCGTGGTGAAGCTGCAAGCCGAGCGCGCGCAGCACGTGATCTCGACCGGACCCTATGCCTATGTCCGTCATCCCATGTACAGCGGCATGATCCTGTTCTTCACCGGCGTGCCGTTGCTGCTGGGATCGTGGTGGGGACTTGCGATGATGCCGCTCCTCCTCGCCTTGCTCGCGGTCCGCATTCCGATCGAGGAGCGCACGCTGCGCGAGGGTCTGCCCGGCTACACCGATTACACGGCGCGGGTGCGCCATCGCCTCATCCCCGGCGTCTGGTGAACGCGCCAACTGCACGAAGCCGCTATCGGTCCAGCTCGCGATAGCGGCGGAAGATGCCCTGCTCGTTGAAGGGAATGCGGCGCTCGCTTGCGAGATAGGCCTGGATATTGGGCCGTGCGGCGATGCGGTCGTGCAGGCCGACGAGGCCCGGGACATCCTTCTCGAACGCCTTCATGCGCTTGGGGAAAGCATAACGCAGCCCATCGACGAGCTGGAACAGCGAGAGGTCGACATAGGTCAGGCGCCGGCCCGTCACGTAAGTGCCGCCGCTCCCGGCGAGAAGCCGCTCGAAATAGCCGAGATATTTCGGCACGCGCTCGTCCCAGAAGTCGGCCGTGCGCTTCTTCGCCGGCGCCTTCTGGTCCTCATAATAGAGCGAGGGTCCGAGCGGATGATGGGTGTCGTGGATCTCGACGACGAAGTCCGTGATCGTGAGCTGAAGCTGGTGCACCCAGAGCCTGCCGGCTTCCGTCTTCGGCGCAAGCCCATGGCGGGAACCGAGATAGAACAGGATGTTGGCGGTCTGGCCGATGACGAGCTTGCCCGCTTTCAGGAACGGCGGCGCAAAGGGCGGCGTGCCCTTCTGCGCGTCCATCATCTTCATCATCACAGCCGATCCGCGCGGACCGCGCGCGACATCGACGTAAGCGGCGCCCGCCTCCTCCAGCGCCAGCCGCACATATTCGCCGCGGCCCTGGATCTCGGGCCAGTAGTAGAGCTCGTATTTCATGGGGGAGGTCCGTGAGCGTGGAGGCGATCGGACCAATGTAGCACGTGGCTGAAGGTTCCGTCAGAATGAGGCGGAACGGCGGTTCAACATACGCCGTCATTGCGAGCGCAAGCGACTTGTCCGCCGAAGCCTTGGCGAAGGCGGAAGCAATCCTGAAATGCCTCCGCGGAGACACTCTGGATTGCTTCGTCGCAAGAGCTCCTCGCAATGACGAATGGAGAGAGCTCCGCGACGGTGGAGAGAACTCAGCGCCTCAATTCGCCGCGAAGCAGTACAGCAGCCCGTCGCCGCCGGTGGTCTTCAAATCGGCCTGCGAGCAGCCGCCGTCGGGACCGCGCGAGGGGTGAGAGCTATTCCAGGATTTCGAGGGTTCGTCGTCGCGCAGACCCCGGCGATCGAAATGGCCGACCATCGCGGCGCCTTGCGTGCTCGACGTCCAGTTCTTGCAGGTGCGATCGTCCGGCCCGGCGAACGCGGTGCCGTCCGGTTGCGATCCCGTGAGGATGTCGTGCCGGTTCGGCTGGTCGCCGGCACCATTGATGACCTCACCCTTTTCGCTGAGCGCGGTCTGCTTGGTGAGATTGTTCGTCGCGCCGTGCAGCTCGGCGACGTCCTTGGCGATCACCGTGCCCTTGGCGTTCTGCCACGGCCCCTTGCCGATGCGATCCTTAGCGTTGACGGCAAGTTTGCCGTCGGCGGCCTGCGTCGACAGATAGGCGCGCCAGGTCTTTGTGCCGGCGCCAGCGGCTTGTGCAAGCTTCTGGCATTGCGCGTCGGCTCCTTCGAGACCGCCGAGATCGGCGCCCTTGCCGGGGCCGTTGGAGGTCACGAAGAAGGTCATGTCGGCCGACTGCGCTTGCGCCGATGGGGCAGCAAGCAAGACCATGGCCAGCGCAACACCGGAAATCGTCATGGATTTCTCGATACGGATCATCCTGTCCTCCCAACGTTGTTTTTGTTCGCCGCCTGACTTCAACCCGAGGCGCCCCCGCTTATTCCGATGCCGTGCTGCGAGAGGCCCAAAAGAAAAGGGCGCCGTGCCGAAGCACGACGCCCTGGTTCCTCATCTCGTCCGCGATCAGTTGGTCTGCTGAATCGCTGACAATTCCCAGCCTGTGCCCGGCCGGCGGGCGAAGGTCCAGATCTCGGTCGCCTCGCCCGGCTGCTCGCTGCCGGCGACGATTGCGCCGGTGTTGCGATCCACCGTCTTGTCGGTGAGCGCGAAGCGCAGCGCCACCGTGGCATAGTCGGTCTCGCCTTCGCGCCAGGCTTCCGCGAGGTCGCCCTGCAACAGCTTCACTTCCGTGACCTTGTTGACCACGTTGCGGGCGCGGTTCTGGGCGAGGTCCTGCTCGAAATAGGAGACCATTTCCGGCGTCGCGAGCGTGTGCAGCTTGGCCACGTCCTCGTTCGACCAGGCGGCCTGGACGTCGCCGAGCAGGCGCTCGAACGCCTCATAGTCGTCCGGCTTGATCTCGAGCGGCGCGTTGTTGGCGCCGAAGCCGAAGCCACCGAGGCCGCCACCAAGGCCACCACCGAGACCGCTGCGATAGTTCGTCTGCGGTCCGGGCGCTGCGCCGGCCTCAACATTGGCGTAAGCCGCCCGCGGAGTGTGACGGCGCTGCCACCAGGACATTGCCAGCCGGACCACGAGCACCACCAGCGCGATCTGGATGATCAGGCCGATGATCGAGGACAGGCCGCCGAGGCCGCCGAACAGGCCGCCACCGAACAGCATGCCGAGCAGGCCGGCGCCGAGGAAGCCGGCCGCAAGGCCGCCCATGAAGCCGCCGGCGCGGCCAAACAGGCCGCCGCGCGCCGGCGCGGTCGCGGCCGAGTTCATGCCTGCGCCCGGCTGGGTGTAGGTGCGGTTGAACTGCGAGGCCGAGCCGGGTGCGGTCGTGGTCGGCGGCGGCGCCGAATAGGAGCGCGTACCGCGCGAACCGGACGACATGCCGCCACCCGCGCGGGCGTCGGCCGACGAGATCGTCAGCGCGGTCGGCAGCGCAAGCGCCAGCACGACGGCGATCGTGTTGAAGAATTTCCGGGAGCGAAGCGAGAAAGTCATGTGCGTTTCCCAAATCCCCGGCATGGGGACGTGCCCCTAAGATGGTCAGACTTCCCGAAAAGTGAAGCCGGTTTCGGAACTTGCGGCTGCGGCCCTCAGTCGCGGGGATGTGGCAAAAGCCCATATATGACAGGGGTTTTACGGGAACCATTGGAGGATGCTTACCGCCGGGTTTACGACCCGATTTCCGCTTTTCCCCGGGTCCGCGAGCCGAGCTGGCCCAGCAGCCGTCATTGCGAGGAGAGCGGCAGGTCTCACCCCTGCTTCGTCATCGTCTCCTTCACCGCCGCGACCAGCTGGCTGAGCGTGAAGGGCTTTGGCAGGAAGTCGAACTGCTGGCCTTCGGGCAGGCTCTTCTCGAAGGCATCCTCGGCATAGCCGGAGACGAAGATGAACTTGATGTCGGGGTTCTTCTCGCGCATTGCCTTCAACAGCGTCGGGCCGTCCATCTCCGGCATGACGACGTCGGAGACGACGAGATCGATCGCGCCACTTTGCTCGTCCAGCACCTCCATGGCCTCGACGCCGTTCTCGGCCTCGACCACGGTGTAGCCACGCGAGCGCAGGCCGCGGGCATTGAGCGCGCGCAGGCCCTCCTCGTCCTCGACCAGCAGGATGGTGCCCTGCCCGGTGAGGTCGGTACGCGGCTTCGCCTCTGCCGCCGCGGGGGGCGCGGCTTCCTTCGCGGCGTCGCTGGTCGCGCCGATTGCGGCTGCGGGCTGCTCGACCTGCACCTCCGGTTCGGCGATGTGGCGCGGCAGGAAGATGTGGAACGAGGTGCCCTGCCCCGGCTCGGAATCGACGTAGATGAAGCCGCCGGTCTGCTTGACGATGCCGTAGACGGTGGAGAGCCCGAGGCCCGTGCCCTTGCCGACCTCTTTCGTCGAGAAGAACGGCTCGAAGATCTTGTCGCGGATGTCGGCGGGGATGCCGGTGCCGGTGTCGGCGACCTCGATGCGGACATAATCCGCGGCGGGCATACCCTTGTAGGCGAGCTTGCCCGAATCGTCGCTGGTGACGTTGGCGGTGCGGATGATCAGCTTGCCGCCGTCAGGCATGGCGTCGCGCGCGTTCACCGCGAGGTTGACGATCACCTGCTCGAACTGGGAGACGTCGACCTTCACCGGCCAGAGGTCGCGGCCGTGGACGAGGTCGAGCTTGACCTTCTCGCCGATCAGCCGGCGCAGCAGCATGGTGAGATCGGACAGCGCGTCGCCGAGATCGAGCACCTGCGGCCGCAGCGTCTGCCGCCGCGAGAACGCCAGCAACTGCCGCACCAGGGTGGCGGCGCGCGTTGCGTTCTGCTTGATCTGCATGATGTCCTGGAACGACGGGTCGGTCGGCTTGTGCGCGTTCAGCAGGAAGTCGTTCGCCATCATGATGGCGGACAGCACGTTGTTGAAGTCGTGGGCGATGCCGCCGGCGAGCTGGCCGACCGTCTCCATCTTCTGCGACTGGTTGATCTGGTTTTCCAGCGCGCGCCGCTCGGTGGTCTCGAGCATGTGCACGATGGCGGCTTCCGCCTCGGTCTCGGCCGAATCGACCGGCGTCACGAAGAACTGGCCCCAGCGTTCCTTGGCCCCTTCCAGCGCCACCTCGACCGGCGCGATATCGGCCTTGCCTTCGGCGGCCTGGTTGATGGCCGCGATCAGGAGGTGCCGGTCGCGCGAATTGACCGCGCGGAAGATCGACTTGGAGGAGGTGTCGAGCCCCAGCGCCTGACTGAGCTTGGCGTAGCGCGCATTGGCGCGCACCACGTTGCCGGCGCGATCGACGGTCGCGATCGCCATCGGCGTGTGGTCGAAGAAGCGCATGAAGCGCACTTCGGCGGCACGATCAGGGTCGCTGCGCTCGTCGCGGGCGCGGCTGATCACGAGCGTGCGCGAGGGCCCCGGCGCGCCGTCGGCGCCGAAGGCGAGCTTGTGATAGAGCCGCACCGGCATGGTCTTGCCGGTGCGCATGCGCAGGTCGATGTCGAACACCTCGGTCTTCACCTCGCCCGGCACCGCCACGATCGAGGTCAAGAGCGAAGCGCCGTCGCCGGAGACGATATCGGTAAGCTTCAGGCCGCCGGAGCCGATCTCGGCGAGGTCGTAGTCGAGCCAGTTCGCCAATGTCGCGTTGACATAGGCGAGCTCGCCGGCCGGATTGACCGAGAAGAAGCCGCACGGGGCGTGATCGAGATATTCGATCGCGTGCTGGAGCTCCTGGAACACGTCCTCCTGGCGTTCGCGGTCGCGCGTGATGTCGGCGATCGACCACACCGCGTATTTCGCCTCGCGCTTGCCGGTGCCGAGCGGGCGCACGCGCATGCGCAGCCAGCGGCCCTGATTGCCGTCATGGCCGGAGATGCGCACCTCTTCCTGCTGCCGCTTGCCCTCGCGGGCGGCCTTGAGCAGCCGGAACACGGCTTCCGAGACGTCGGGATTGCCGATGAAGACGCGCTCGACCGGGCGCACGTCCTGCGGGCCGGTGGCGCCGGTCAGCGTCAGATAGGCAGCATTGGAATAGACCACGTGTCCGCGCGCGTCGGTGACCGCGAGCCCGTCGAAGGCGTGATCGGAGATGCGGCCGATGATGGGATCGTCGAGATTGCGGTCGGCGAAGCGGATGATGCCGGCGGCGAAGGCGAACAGGTTGAACAGGCCGACCATCGCCAGCACGGCGAGGATACCGAGGATATAGGGCTGCGCCTGCGCGCGCCCGAGCGTCATCAGCCCGACGGCCACGGCGACGAGGCCGGCGGCCACCAGCAGCACCAGCGCAATGCTGCCCGAGCGCGGCGACGGCTCGTGCGCCGCAACGGGCTCGCGTGTGAGGTCGTGGTCGGTCTCGGCGGTCATTCTCGAGCTGGCGCAGCCTGTCGGCAGAGAATCAACGCGCCACCGGGCGCGTGGGGTCCTCCCTGCCTGAATCGGACCCTGAGGTGCAAGGGCAGCAGCGGCAAAAGGTACGCTGATTCCCAGATTACGGCCATTTCCGGTACTTTTCGGGCATCTTATCCCCGCCCGGCGCTGAATCCGCGCTTCAGGCGCATGACGTAGCCGATGACTTCGGCGACGGCATGGTAGTGCTCGGTCGGGATCTCCTGGTCGATGTCCACCGTGGCGTAGAGCGCGCGGGCCAGCGGCACGTTCTCCACGATCGGGATGTCGTGCTGGCGCGCGATCTCCCGGATCTTGAAGGCGAGATTGTCGACGCCCTTGGCGACGCAGATCGGCGCGGTCATGCCGCGCTCGTAGGACAGCGCTACCGAATAGTGGGTTGGGTTGGTGATGATCACGGAGGCCTTGGGAACCGCCGCCATCATGCGTTTCTTGGCGCGCTGCTGCCGCAGCTGCCTGATCTTGCCTTTGATGTGGGGGTCGCCTTCGGACTGCTTGTACTCTTCCTTGATCTCCTGGAGCGACATCTTCTGCCGCTGGAACCAACTTCGGTACTGGAAGAAATAGTCGGCGATGGCGACGATCGCGAGCGCGGCGACGACCGCGCCGAGCAGTTGGATGGTCATGCTGGTGCTGGCGCCGAGCATGGCGGCCGGATCGAGCCTGACCATCGCCTCCATGCGGTGCCGCTCCGGCCACAGGATCATGGTCATGACCACGGCCAAGGCGACCAGCTTGCCGATGCCCTTGAGAAAATTGGCCGCCGCCTGTTTGCCGAAGATGCGTTTGAAGCCGGCGCCCGGCGAAATCTTGTTGAACTTGGGTTTCAGGGATTCGGCCGACCAAACCAGCCGGTGCTGCAGCATGTTGCCGGCGATGGCCGCCAGCACCAGCATCAACAGGGGCACGCCGATCGCGGCAAGCACGGCGAGCTCGATCTGCTCCATCAGCGCGAGCAGGGCCTTGCCGTCGGTCTTGATCATCCAGGAATTGGCAAGCAGGTTGCGCATCGGCGTCAGCAGCCCGCTGCCGACCGAGCCCGAGAAGGTGGAGACGACGAGCGTGCCGCCTGCCATCATGAACCAGGTGTTGATCTCCTGGCTCTTGGCGACGTCGCCGCGTTCGAGCGCATCGTCGAGGCGCTTTTGCGTCGGGTCTTCTGTTTGACTTTCGGGATCGTTGTCTTCGGCCACCGATCGATCCCCCTCACCTGAGCGGCATCATCTGGTGCATGACACCGATGAAGTAGTCGAGAAAGGTGCCCATCATCGCGGTGAGCACCACGGCAAGCACCAGGAAGCCCGCGAAGATCGACAGCGGCACGCCGACGAAATAGACCTGCATCTGCGGCATCAGCCGCGCCAGCACGCCCAGTCCGATATTGAAGACGAGGCCGAACACCAGGAACGGCCCGGAGAGCTGCAAGCCGAGGCGGAACGCGGCGGCGAAGGCACGCGTCGCAAGCGAGGCGACGTCGCCGCTCGACACGGTCTCGCCCGGCGAGAAGATCGTGTAGCTGTCGTTCAGCGCCGCGATCACCAGATGATGGCTGTCGGTGGCAAACAGCAGCGTCACGCCCAGCATGGTCAGGAAGTTGCCGACCAGCACGCCCTGCTGGCCCTGCGTCGGATCGACCGAGGTGACGAAGCCGAGCCCCATCTGCTGCGCGATCACGGATCCCGCAACCTGGAGCGCCGACAAAGTCACGCGCGCGGTCGCGCCGAGCACGATGCCGATCGCGATCTCATGCAGCATCAGCACCAGCAGCGGCGCCAGCGAGCCCATGTCGACCTGATAGGCGTTGCGATGCAGCGGCAGGATGATCAGCGTGAGCAGCAGCGCGATCGACAGCTTGATCCGCGTCGGGATGTTGGTCTCGCCGAGGCCGGGCAGCAGCATCACCATCGCGCCGACCCGGGCGAAGGCGAGCATGAAGGAAGCGGCGAGCGCCGGCAGCAGCGAGACGTCGATGCGCATAATTCACGCATAGTGCCTCAGCCGCCTATGATTCGCGACGATATCCGCAGCATGTGGGCGTGCATCGAATCGGCCATGAACGGCAGCGCCAACAGCATCGTGGCAAAGATCGCGAGGATCTTCGGCACGTAGATCAGCGTCTGCTCCTGGATCTGCGTCAGCGCCTGGAACAGCGACACGATGACGCCGACCACGAGGCCGACCACCATCAGCGGCGACGACACGATCACGATGGTCCAGATCGCATCGCGCGCGACGTCGAGGGTCTCGGGTCCGGTCATTTGGGAGTTCTCACTCTGAAATTGTTTGTCGTCATTCGGGGCTCGCGAAGCGAGAACCCGGAATCGATTTTAGCCGCAGCGTTGGTCGCACCATGGACTCCGGGCTCGCGACTTCGTCGCGCCCCGGAATGACGGCGCGCATCAGATCGGCATCTTCATGATGTCTTCATAGGCCGCGATGACGCGGTCGCGGACCGAGACCAGCGTGGACACCGCGACATCGGTGTCTGCGACCGCCGTAACCACGTCCATCACGTTGGCCTTGCCGGCGGCCATTGCGACCGTCTGCGCGTCGGACTTGCGACCGGATTCCACGACGCTGCCGACGGCGTCCTTCAGCAGCGCGGCGAAGGATTGCCCGTTCGGTTCGCTGCCCTTGCCGGCGCCGGTGCCGGTGTTCTCCAGCACGCGGGCGAGGCTGGCGTAAGCATTGGCGGCAATTGTCGGTGATGCCATGGCTCAAATGTCCTGTTCAGCTCTTGAGGATGTCGAGCGTGCGCTGGATCATCCGGCGCGTCGCACTGATGATGTTGAGGTTGGCCTCGTAGGACCGCTGCGCGTCGCGCATGTCGGTCATCTCGACCACCGAGTTCACGTTGGGATATTTGACGTTGCCGCTGGCATCCGCAGCCGGATTGTTCGGCTCGTATCGGACGCGGAAGGCGGACTGGTCGGGCTTGATCCTGCCGAGGGTGACGACCTGCGCGTCGAGCGTGCGGTCGAGCGCGGATGAGAAGGTCGGCACCTTGCGCCGGTAGGGATCGCCGCCGGCGGTCTGCGCCGTCGAGTCCGCATTCGCGATGTTCTCCGAGATCACCCGCATGCGGCCGGCCTGCGCGCGCAGGCCCGAGGTCGCGATTGCCATGGAGCGGGCGAAGTCGCTGCTGTCATTTGCCATGATCCGCCTCCTTTAGGGCCTAACCTTTGCCGATCGCGGTCTTGAGCAGGCGCAGGCTCTTCGAATAGAGCGAGGTCACCGCGGCGTAGTCCATCTGGTTACTGGCGGCCTTCATCATCTCCTCCTCGAGATTGACGGCATTGCCGGCGGGGCGGGTCTCGAAACCCGCGTTCTTGTTCTGGTCGAAGGCGGAAGGGGCCCCCGACGGCGCCAAATGCGAGGCGCTGGTCCGGGTCAGGACCAAGGGCCCCATGGACCCCGTGACGGCGCCGGCCTTGTCGAACTTGGGCTCGACCAGGTCGCGCGGCCGGAATTTCGGCGTGTCGGAATTGGAGACGTTCTCGGACAGGACGCGCTGGCGCTCCTGATGCCACTGCATCTTGGTGCGAAGCACCGACAGTTCCGGAATATCGTTGATGGACATCGTCGCGGCTCCCCCCGCCCCGACGGACCCCAGGGACCGCCGCTAGGCAGAATTTGCCGCCTGTATGGTTAACAGCTGGTTAAGGACCGGTCGTGATGCATGTCCCCAGCCGAAACTGATTCTTGCGCCCCCGCGATTCGACGGCGCGAAAAGTGGCATTAACCCAACCGTTTGGCGAGACGTGCACAGGGCAAGAAGTCGTTTTGGATCGGGCGATTCATGGGTTATTAAGAGTTGGGGACGGCAAAACTTGCCGTGGAACGTTAAGAAATCGCAGTTTGGGGCATCGTCCGCCGGTGGTCGGCTCGACTGACCATGGGCACGAGAAAAGCGCCATTTGTCGGGGACAAGTATGCAAGGCAGCCCTATCACCTTCATCGTCGCGTTCATCGTCGTTCTGGCGTTGATCGGCGTCGCTGCATGGCTGGTTCGCCGATTCGCCGGAAGCCGCATCGGCGCCAACACCCAGCGCGGCCGGATGCCCCGCCTCGCCGTGATCGACGCCGCCGCGGTCGACGGCCGGCGCCGCCTGGTGCTGGTCCGGCGCGACAATGTCGAGCATCTGCTGATGATCGGCGGCCCGACCGACATCGTCGTCGAGCCCAACATCGTTCGCGCCGCGCCCAGCCGCGACCAGATTCCGCAACGTCCGAGTGCCGCCGAACCGCCGCGCCTTGCCCCCCTGCCCGATGCCGGCGGCTGGGCCGACGACGCGCCGCGGCCCGAGCTGCTCGATCATCCCGAGCCGCAAATGCCCGAGCCGCCGCCGCGGCCCGCGCGGCCATCCTTCGCCGACGAAGTGCGTCGGCCTGCGCCTGCACTGGCCGAACGCCGCAGCGAGCCGGCTCTGGGCGGCTTTACGCCGGAGCCGATCGCGCCACGTCCCGAGCGCGAACCGCGGCCCGAGCCGCTGCCGCCGCGCATCGCCCGCGGCGAGCCGCCGCTGATGCCGCGTCCGCCGCGCGGCAGTGAGCCGATGAAGATGCCGCCGGTGCGAGCCGAGCGCGCCGCGGCACCACCGCCTCCTCCGCCCGTGCCGCAGGCTGCGCCCGTTCCGCCGCCGGCACCCGCTGCCGCGCCCTCGAGCGCCGAGCAGAATCTCGCCGAAATGGCGCAGCGGCTCGAGGCTGCCCTGCGCCGCCCGGCCGGGGAAACGGTCGCGCCTCCGGTTGCGCCGGAGCCGCCGCCCGCTCCGGCGCGCGCCGCCCGCAGCGAGCCGCCGGCACCGCCCGCTGCGCCGGCGAAGCCGGCTGCGGAAAAGACCAGCTTTGAAAATCTCGAAGACGAGATGGCCTCCCTGCTCGGCCGTCCGAAGCCGTCTTCGTGAGGTTGCCCGCCCTCCCGCGTAGAGTTCTTTTCCTTTCTGTCCTGGTCGGCGCGGCTTCGCTCGCAATGCCGTCGCATGCCCAGGACATCAGCATCAATCTCGGCGGCGGCGCCGGTGGCGGCGGCGTCACCGAGCGCGCGATCCAGCTGATCGCGCTGCTCACGGTGCTCTCGATCGCCCCGTCGATCCTGATCATGATGACGTCGTTCACCCGCATCGTGGTGGTGCTGTCGCTGCTGCGCACCGCGATGGGCACTGCGACCGCCCCGCCGAACTCGGTGATCATCGCGCTCGCGATGTTCCTCACCTTCTTCGTGATGGGCCCGGTGCTGCAGAAATCCTACGACGAGGGCATCCGCCCGCTCGTCGCCAACCAGATCGGCGTCGAGGACGCGTTCCAGCGCGCCTCCGTGCCGCTGCGCGGCTTCATGCAGAAGAACGTGCGCGAAAAGGACCTGAAGCTGTTCCTGGATCTCTCCGGCGAGGCGCCGCCGGCCACGCCCGACGATCTCGCCTTACGCATCCTCGTCCCCGCCTTCATGATCTCCGAGCTGAAGCGCGCCTTCGAGATCGGCTTCCTGTTGTTCCTGCCGTTCCTGATCATAGACCTCGTCGTCGCCTCCGTGCTGATGTCGATGGGCATGATGATGCTGCCGCCGGCGACGATCTCGCTGCCGTTCAAGCTGATCTTCTTCGTGCTGGTCGACGGCTGGTCGCTGGTGGCGGGGAGCCTGGTGCAGAGTTACGGGGGGTAAGGCTTCGTTCGCTGCTGCGTCCTTTCCGCTCTCAGCGACAGCCCCCGCTCCCTCCTCGTCATTGCGAGGAGCTCTTGCGACGAAGCAATCCAGACTGCCGCCGCGGAAAGAGTCTGGATTGCTTCGCTGCGCTCGCAATGACGAGCTTGTGGCGCGGTCGCGGGCCGCGCTTCGCGCGGAGACAGTCCTACCGCGTCATCTTGATCTGCCGCACGACCGGGATCGTGGGCAGCGAGCCGGTGTGGTCGCTCGTATCTTTGGCCTGCGGCGCGCCGGGCGCGCGGGCGGTGGCGTCGGGGAAGCGCTGCTTCATCTCGCGCAGGAAGCCGTCGAGCGTGTCGACGCTGGCAGCGAGCTTGGCGATCTCGGCGAATTCGGCGCTGGAGGCTGCGGCCGGCTTGCTCGCAATGTCGAAGGCGAGACGGTCGGCGCTCTCGCTCATCAGCGGGGCGTATTTCTCGCGGAAGCGCGACAGGCCGATCGAGTCGTCGGCGAGGGCGTAGCCGACGGCGGCGCGGATGATGTCGCTCTTCTCGACCGTATTGAGCGGCTTGAAGTCGCGGAAGCGGTCTCCGTAATAGAGCTCGATCTGCTCGGCGGATTCGCGCCAGCGCCGCGCCGCCCAGAAGATGTCGGAACGCAGGCGGAGCACTTCCCGCCCGGCGACGTTGGAGACGATGTCGAGCGCAAGATCGTGACGGCCGACGTCGCTCTGCGCACGCGCCTCCAGCAGCAGGCGCTGCTGCCGGAGCTCCCCGGAGAGATCGCTGATGCGGCTCGCGCGCAGCGCGGTGATGGCCAAATCGGGCTTGCGGTTGGCGAGATAGATCATGGCGAGGCGCGCGGCGACCTGGGCGCGCGCGGCGCCTTCGAGGCGATGATCGATCTGGTATTGCAGGAGCTCGGCAGCCTGATCGAGCAGATCGATCGAGGCGAGACGGTCGGCGAGACGGCGGATCAGCTCGTCGCCGCGGCGGCCGATCGGCGTCAGCTCGCGGAACTCGTAGAACATCCCGAGCGCCTCGACCGGCGGCAGCTCGTCGCCCTTCGGCCCGAGGAAGAGCTGCGTGAACAGCTCGGAGGCGAGATCCTGCGCCTGACGCGAGGCTTCGGCGTTCGGCTGCAGCCGCGTCGCGGTGCGCGCGGCGGTGAGCGCATCTCGGTAGCGCCCGTTCTCGGCATAGAGGCGCGACAGCATCTGCAGCGTCTTCACCTCGATCGCATCGCCGCGCCAGGTCATCGACAGCGTCTCGAGCTCGCGCAGCGCCTCGTCCTTGCCGATCTCGTCGCGCTTCTGACGCAGCGCGATCTCGAGCTGCTTGGCCTCGGCCGCAGCCGGACGGTCATTCGAGGCGACCGCGAGCTTGTAATCGTCGAGCGCATCCTTGTCGTGGCCGAGCGCCTCGGCGAGCCGGCCGCGCAGCACGGCGAAGCCTGGCGCGGCCTCGGGCGGGACACCGACCACCTCGAGCTCGTTGCGGCGCTTGGAGGCGCCGGCATAGTCCTTCACCTCGAGGGATGCGCGCATCGCGTCCATCGTCACGATGCGCTGGATGTCGAGCGGCAGCGAGGCGATGGCGAATTCGACGTTCTTGAACTTTTCGCGCGCATCGGCCCATTTGCCCTGGCGCGCATAGGCGAGCGCCTTCCAAAGCTGGGAATCGTGGCTATTGCCGATCGCAGGATTGGCGAGATCCTTCAGGCCCTGCGCCGGCCGGCCGATCAGGATGTTGGCGATCGCATGCATGATCAGCGCGCCGCTCTCCTCCTTGTTGAGCGGATCGCTCAGCATCACGTCGGTCACGGCCTTGGCCTCGTGATACATGGCGCGCGACATGTAGAATTGCGCAAGATCGAGCCGCGGCAGCGAACGCAGCGCCGGCTCGACCGCCGAGATCGCCGTCATCAGTTCGCCCTGGCGCGCCATGAAGTTTTCCGACTGGCCCTTGCGCCAGCCTTCGGGACTGAAGATCGGGCGCACGGCGGTCGGCGCCCGCTCGGCCGAGATGTCGACCGGCGACAGGGTCAAGCCGCCCTTCTTGCCGAGAATGACCTTGTCGGAGCCGACCTCGACGCCGATCTCGTCGGAGTTCGGCCGGATCGCGATGCCGTGCGCGGATTCCAGCAGCGAGAGATCGACGAGGTCCTGCCGCTTGATGAAGCCGCGCACCGGCCGCAGCGCGGTGACGACATAGAGCGTGTCGCCGGCATCGGGATCGGTGAGCTTGTGCAGCTGGCCCGGATTGGCGAAGGGGATCGCGATATTGGCGAGCGCGGGATCGGTGATGTTGCGCGACATCATCAGCGGCAGCGGCGTCGCCTGGATCTTGTCGGCGAGCGTCAACATCCAGTTGGTCTCCTTGCCGACCTCCTCGCTCGTCAGCGAATAGACCAGCGGACGGGTGAGACGGATGCGCACCGCCTGCGCCTTGTCGAGCGGGACGCGGCCGACCTCGCCGATCATCGCGCCGCCCTTGGTGCGGATCGCCTCGACATCGACGAGCTTCGGCGTATCGAACACCAGCCACACGGTGTCGCCGCGGCGGAACGCCGCCGCCGGCGTTGCGACCTGAAACGGGAACGTCACGCGCAAGCCGTCGCTGTCGCGGCGCGCATCGACGCTGGCAATCGCGGGCGCGACCGGCACCTCCCCCGGCCCAGCCTTGGCAGCATCCTTGCCAGCATCCTTGCCAGCATCCTTGGCGGCATCCTTGACCGGTTCCTTCGCGACCTCCCTGGGCGCTTCGACGGGCGCAGGCGCAGCCGCCGGCTTCGCAGCTTCCTTGGGCGGTTGGGCCGCTTCGGCCGCGGGAGAGGCTGCCGGTTTCGGCGTTTCGGCGGGCGGCAGCGCGGCGGGCGCTTCCACCTTCACCTCGGGCTTGATGTCGATCCTGGCCTCGCGCGCGATCGTCTCGGAGGTCGGCGGTGGGATCTCGCGATGGGCGTCCTTCTTCTCGGCGGCGGGCTTTTCCGGTGCAGGTGCAGCGGCAGCCGCCGGCCCGCGACCGACCGGCATCATCTGCGCGATCGTCGCCTCGGGCGTTGCCGCCAACTTCCCCTTGTCGGGCTGGAAGGAGACGTCGACGACGTAGTTCTTCTCGTCGCGGAACGAATGCACGTCGGCATCGCCGATCAGCGCGATCTCGACATTGGTCTGGTCGATATCGGACTTCTGCTTGATCGAGGCGACGTTCGGCGGCGCGGCGAGGACCGCGTCCGCCAGGTCGAAATTGAGATTGGCGTTGAAGACGAGCGTCAGCTTCTGCTCGTTGAGCACGGAGGAGACGCCGACCCCGTCGGGCATCTCGAACACGAAGCGCACGAAGGTCGGCTGCACCGAGGCGCGCACGCGGATCGGCGGACGCTTCCTGGACTCCGCGGCGGCACGCTGGGCGCGCAGCGCACGCTCGGCCGCGCGTGCCCGCTCGGCAAGCTCCTTGACCACGTCCATGGGCAGGCTCGGCGGCGGCCCCTTCCAACCCTCGGGCAGCAGGTCGATGAAGGTGCGCTCGCCGGCGTTCATGGTGTTCACGGTGACGCGCCGCGCCAGCGACAGGCGGATGGCGCCGCCGTCAGGGTCGCGGCGGGCGGAATTGACGTAATCGGGCGCGCCTTCTGGAATGCGCTCGACGGGAACATCGACGGGCCGGTCGAAGCGGATGACGAGGATCGAGCCCGCGGTCGTCACCTCGGAGGGAACGTCCTCGCCGAGCTTGATGACGAGACGGGCAAAGCCGCCACCGGCTGAAAACGTCGCCTCGCCCCTGATCGGATCGGCCGCCCGGCCGGGCGCCGCAAGGCCAAGCAGGAGACAGGCCGCCAGCAAGGCCGCGGCGCGGGCGTGACGCGACAAGCCCCGCGCCGATGCGCGGGCTCGCGACACAAATCCAGCGGCAGCCTCTCGCGCCATTGGCGGCATTTCTTCCGGTTCGGCGGGCATGCCGGCACTGGCGCCGGCCCGTGCCGTCGACTGTAGGTCTCGCCAATTAAGGACTTGTTAATGCTATCTCTTGATTTGCGTCGGGAACAGCACGCCGCGCCGATCGAGCGGGGGGCCGATCCGTCAGTTTGAATTTGAGACGCAGGCGGTTAAGCAGTTGTTAACGGCTGCACGACGGTGCCGTCGCGGCTGGTCAGTCCCTTTGCGGCACCCCATAGCGGACAAAGTCTTCGGCGATTCCAGCCTCGATTCTTCTGGCCTCTAAGATATCCCTATTGCCGCCATCGGTGTCGCCGAGCTTGAATCTGGCGACCCCGCGACCGTACAGCGCGCTCGCCAGCTTGGGCGCGTACCGCAGCGCCGCGTTGTAGTCGTCGATAGCCGCGGAGAGGTGTCCTATTTTCAGGTTTATCAGGGCTCGCGAATCGTATGTTGCAGCGTTGCCTGCTCCCGATCGAAGCACCATGTCGCAGTCCTCCATCGCAGCTTGCAAGGCGCCGAGGACGGCTCGGGCCCAACAGCGTCCGCTCCAGGCCGCCTCCAGCTTCGGGTCAAGGCGAATTGCTTCGTCATAGTCCTGCGCTGCACGGTCGTACGTATTCCTCTTCAAGAACGCTGCCGCACGGTTGGCAAAGGCAGTGGCATAGTTGGGGTTGAGCTTCAGCGCCTCCTGAAAAGCGCTAAGAGCAAGGTCGTAAGAGCCCGTCCTCAGATAAGCCACGCCGAGGTTGTTGAAGGCTTTCGCATAATTCGGGTTGAGCCGGATCGCTTCAAGGAAATCCTTGATCGCGCCTCCGTAGTCGGCTTTGGCGCTACGGGCATTGCCCCTGTTGTTATGGGCGACAGCGAAGCCGTTTGCGCTCCCCTCGCCCGCATCGATAAACGCCGTGCAG